>NZ_QHKL01000006.1 GCF_003947415.1 Amycolatopsis sp. WAC 01376 | reverse complement strand
ATTCAATCGAGGCAAATTTTCTTGCTCTCAAAGGAACCTCAAACGAGGTTCAAATACATAAGCTCTACTGGCTTAGTTCACTAGCACACTGTTGAGTTCTCAAGCAACACACCCCGAATCGCACCACACACGCGGCCTTATCCGAAGCAGTCATTCCTAGCAGTTTTTGGTGAGACACCCACTCAATCACCTTGAGGTGAGAGCTTGGTTCGTGTCCCGCGGCCACCCGGTTTCCCTGGCGACTTGGAGAACTTTACATGGCCCGCAGGGGCCCGAAACAGGGGGGTACCTTAACTGCGTTTCCGCAGGTCAAGGCCCCTGTTTCGGGCCGGGGCCGCGATCAGCCCTCGACGCGGACGCCGGCGACGTTGCGCTTGCCCTTGCGGACCACGAGCCAGCGGCCGTGCAGAGCGTCGGCCGCGGACGGCTTCCACTCCTCGTCGGCGATCTTCGTGTTGTTGACGTACGCGCCGCCTTCCTTGACGGTGCGGCGCGCGGCGCCCTTGCTGTCGACGAGCCCGGCGGCGATCAGCAGGTCGACGATCGTCGACTCCCCGTTCGGGTCGATCTTGCCGTTGGGCACCTCGGCCATGGCGGCGTCGAGCGTCGGCGAGTCGAGCTCACGCAGCTCTCCCCTGCCGAACAGCGCCTGGCTCGCGGCGATGACCTGCCGGGTCGCCGCTTCGCCGTGTACCAGGGTCGTGAAGTCCTCCGCCAGCTTCCGCTGCGCCGACCGCAGGTGGGGGCGCTGTTCGGTGTCCTCGGCCAGCACCGCGATCTCCTCCTGCCCGAGGAAGGAGAACATCTTCAGGTAGCGGATGACGTCGGCGTCGGCGACGTTCAGGAAGTACTGGAACCACGCGTACGGCGAGGTCATCTCCGGGTCGAGCCAGACGCTGCCGCCGCCGGTGGACTTCCCGAACTTGCGTCCCTCGGAGTCGGTGACCAGCGGCGCGGTCAGCGCGTGGGTGTGCCCGCCGTCGGTCCGGCGGATCAGGTCGACACCGCCGACGAGGTTGCCCCACTGGTCGGAGCCGCCGATCTGCAGCTTGCAGCCGTACTCGCGGTACAGGTGCAGGTAGTCCTGCGACTGCAGGAGCAGGTAGCTGAACTCGGTGTAGGAGATGCCGTCGGTTTCGAGGCGGCGCTTCACCGTCTCCCGGTTCAGCATCATGTTGACCGGGAAGTGCTTGCCGACGTCGCGCAGGAACTCGACCACGCTCTGCTTCGCGGTCCAGTTCAGGTTGTTCTCGATGACCGCGCCGGTCGGCGAGTCGTCGAAGTCGACGAAGCGCTCCAGCTGGCCGCGGATCCGGTCGGCCCACTCGGAGACGGTGTCCACCGTGTTCAGGGTGCGCTCACCGGTGTCGCGCGGGTCGCCGATCATCCCGGTGGCGACGCCCGCCAGCACGATCGGCCGGTGGCCGGCGCGCTGGAAGCGCGAGAGCATCAGCAGCGGGACCAGGTTGCCGGCGTGCAGGCTCGGCGCGGTCGGGTCGAATCCGCAATAGAGCGTGAGGGGTCCTTGGTCGAGGTCTCGCCGCAGTGCGTCGGTGTCGGTGGATTGCGCGATCAGGCCGCGCCAGGTCAGCTCGTCAAGGATGTGCTCGCTCACGCCTGTAGATCCTCCCGCACCAGGTCAACCGACTATCGGCCGGGGGCCGCCGCCCGTCGCTTGCCGCCCCGGCGATAGGTGGAGACCGCGGGAGAGCCGTCGATCCAGAACCGCCATGGCGTGTCCATCGCCATCGCGACGCCGACGCGCGGCCCGGTGCGGATGTTCGCTTCGGGGACGCGGTCGCCGGTGAACAGCCGGACGGGTGACGCGGGGTCGGTCAGATCGACGCCGTTCTCCGGCCGGGCGATGCCGAGCACCGAGGTGAGGATGGCCGGGCCTTTGGCGAGTTCGCCGTTGCCCCGAGCGGACGGCCTCCGCGCGCGGGCGATGTCCGCGCCGGACACCACTTCCCCGGCCCTCAGCAGTACGGCGCCCGGCTGCCCGTCTTCGGTGCCGACGACGTTGGCGCAGAAGTGCATCCCGTAGACGAAGTACACGTACAGATGCCCCGCCGGCCCCCACATGACCTCGTTGCGCGGGGTCTTGCCGCGATAGCAGTGCGACGCGGGATCGTCGAGGCCGCGATAGGCCTCGACCTCCACCAGGCGGACGGCGACCGTGCCGTCGGGACCGGTCGACTCGATCACCGCCCCGAGCAGGAGCGTGGACAGCTCCACCGGATCCAGCGCCAGCTCCCGCCGGGTGAACTGTCTCCCGGTCGCCACGTTCCGCACGTCTCGACCTTAACCGCAGGCTCCGACAGGTTCGGTATTGAGCGATCGCTCAATACCGGTCTACAGTGTCGTTGAGCGATCGCTCAAAACTGGGGAGGAAGCTCGATGAGCCGAAGAGCGCTGTACGTCGAAACGGTGATCCGCACGGACCTCGAAACGCTGTGGCGGTACACGCAGGAGCCGGATCTGCACGAACGGTGGGATCTTCGCTTCGCGCGGATCGAGCCGGTCGCGGGTTCACCGGGACGGTTCCACTACGCGACGAGGTTCCTGGGACTCACCATCAACGGGACCGGGATTCACGCCGGCGAGAGCGAACGGCCCGACGGCGGGAGGACGTCGGCGTTGCGGTTCGCCTCCGCGGATCCAATGTCCCTCATCCGGTCCGGTTCGGGGTACTGGCGCTACACCCCGACCGACGACGGCGTCCGCTTCGTCACCGGCTTCGACTACACCACCCGGTGGGGTGTCTTCGGCAGGTTCGCCGATCTGCTGTTCCGGCCGCTTTTCGGATGGATGACGGCCTGGTCGTTCGACCGGCTCAGGCTGTGGCTCGAAACCGGTGCCCCGCCGGAGGAACTCCCCTTGCTCTCGCCCACAGCCGGCCGCTGCCGCCGGAGCCCGCGGCCGGGCAAGGACGGCGTGGCACCTCGCGTTCTCGACACCCTGGAGCAGGCATGATCTTCCGAGAGGCACTAGGCGAGCAGTTCGCGTCGCTGCATCCGCGCATGCGCGAACGACTGTCGCTGAGCACGGAGAACGGCGTCGGGATGATCGGTGTCGGCGTGATGGACGAGATCTGGCGCGGCGCCGCTTTCACCACACCGTTCCTGCGGCTGGGCGCGTCGAGGCACATCCTGTTCCCCGAACGGGGCCGCAACGTCCCCTTCACCATCGAGAACTACCCGTACGTCGATTCCCTCGGCAGGGAGACGGTCTCGTTCGTCCGCACCTTCGAACTGCCAGGGAGGCGGCGGCGGTTCGACGCGCAGATGATCTACAGCGCCGAGCGCGGGACGATCGTCGACTACCTGGGAACACATCAGCACATCGCCGTCGATCTCGAGCTGACGGTGCGGCCGGACGGCGGCTTCCATTTCCGTTCGGAGGAGTTCCGGCTCTGCGAAGGCCCGCTTCGGTGCGTGGTGCCGCGATCCGTCGTCGGAGTGGCCGAGGTCGACGAGTGGTTCGACGAGGAAAGCGGCCTGTTCCGGATCGAGATCCAGGTGACGAACCTGCGGTTCGGCCCGCTGTTCGGTTACCGGGGCGCGTTCGAGGCGCGGTTCGTGGACCTGCGGGCGGGGGTGAGCGGGGCGGTGAAGCCGTTGCGTGAGAAAGTCCTGGACTGATGAACGGGCCCAGCACGAAACAGCGGTTGATCGACGGCGCGCTGGAGACGATCCGCACCAGCGGCATCACCGCGGTTTCGGCCAGGA
Organism: Amycolatopsis sp. WAC 01376; assembly: GCF_003947415.1. Lineage (GTDB taxonomy): Bacteria > Actinomycetota > Actinomycetes > Mycobacteriales > Pseudonocardiaceae > Amycolatopsis. Next base: position 786,969 of record NZ_QHKL01000006.1, on the reverse strand, counting down.
CCGTCGCCGCGGCGGCCGGCACCAATCAAGCCTTGATCTTCTACCACTTCGGCAGTGTCGAGGAGCTGCTCGCGCAGGCCTGCGTGACGGCGACCGAAAGCCGCGTCTCCCATTACCGTGATCGGTTCGCCGAAGTGAGCACGCTGGGCGAACTTCTGGAACTGGGCCGGACCATCCACGCGGAGGAACGGGCCGAGGGGAACATGGCGGTCCTCGCCCAGACGCTCGCCGGCGCCCAGGCAGGCGGACGGCTGGCCGAGGCGACCCGGCAGGCGCTCGACAAATGGGTTCGCGAAGTCCAAGGCGCGCTCGACCGCGTGCTGACCGGTTCACCGGTGCTCGAACTGGCGGAGACCGAGGGGCTCGCCCACGCGGTCTCCGCCGGTTTCCTCGGCCTGACCTTCTTCGAGACGGTCAATCCGGAAGGTGCCGAGCAGGCGCTGGCGGCGCTGGGGCAGCTGGCTGTCCTGGTCGACGTCCTCGAAGGACTCGGCCCGGTCGCGACCCGCGCGGTGCGCGCGAAGCTCCGGAAGACCGCGAAGAAGTAGCTAAGCGATCTTCGGCGCCACTCGCATGCTGGTGTAGCAGCAGGCGGTGCCGTCGGGCAGTTTCGTGAACAGCACCGGCATCCAGTCGTCGCCGAACATCGAGTTCATCCCGGCGAAGACGTTCTCCGCCACCGGCACCAGCTCCGCCTCGATCGACGGGGCGATGCCTTCGAGCCCATCGGCGAATTCGTAGACGAAGTGCAGCTCCCCTTCCTTCTCGGTGACGGTGATGATGACGCCTTCACGGCGATAGGTACCCGCGAAAGGCGCGACGTCCACCGAAGGCGGTGACGGCGGCGGAGCGAAATCGGCGGGAACCCGGACCCCGGCGAGTTCACCGAGCAGTTCCCGTGACAGCGCTGTGTAAAGCCGATCGGTCGTGCCGTGATTCGTGAGCAACGCGAAGGAGAACCCCGCCTCCGGCACCACCCGCAGGTACGAGCGCTGCCCGATCGACGACCCGTTGTGCCCGAAACCCGCGACGCCGTTCCAGTCGTAGGTCGACAGGCCGAGGCCCCAGCCGTCGGAACCGAGCGTCCATTTGTCGGGTACCTCGACCTCGCGCCGCCGCATCGCGGTCACCGTCTCCTCCGCGAGCACGCGAGCGCCGTCGGCGGCGGTGCCGTCCAGCAGCATCCGCGCGAAGCGGACCACGTCGCCGGCCGTGGCGAGAACGCGGCCGAACGGGCCGGCGGAGCGCGGCAGGAGATCCCAGGCGGCGGTCGGCTCCGGGTCCTTCCCGAGGTGTCCCATCGCGACGCGAAAGCGCAGGGCCTCTTCGGGCAGGGTCATGGTCTCGGTGAGCCCGAGCGGGGCGACGATCCGTGCCCGCAGGGCGTCGTCCCAGGTCAGACCGGTGAGTACCTCGACGATCCGGCCGAGCACGTTGTATCCGACGCTGCTGTAGGACGCGGCCGTCCCCGGCGGGCAGTCGAGCGCCACTCCCCTCGCCGCTTCGACGTACTTGGCGAGACAGTCGTCGCCGCGGCCGGTGTCTTCGATGAAGTCGCAGGTGAGCCCGCCGGTGTGACTGAGCAGCTGGCGGGCGGTGATCGTCTTCGTCGCGTCCGGATCGACCGTCGCGAACTCCGGGAGCACCTCGACGACCGGCGCGTCGAGATCGAGCCGCCCTTCCTCGGCCAGCCCCATCACCAGGGAAGCCGTGTAGACCTTCGCGATCGAGCCGAGCTGGAAGACCGAGTCGGTGGTCGCCTCCACTCCGGTCCCCCGATGCAGGATCCCGCTCGCGAACTCGTGGATCTCGCCGTCCTTCAGCACCGCGAGGGTCGCTCCCGGTACGCGGTGTTCGGCCCGCAGGTCGTCGAGGCGGGACTGCCAGTGGTCATGGTCGAGTGTTGTCCGTACACTGTTAGGCATACTGAACACTGTACGGAAAAATGAGGGGAATGCGGATGTCGGTGTGGATGCGGCCCCCGAAACGCAAGCGCGAGCAGCCGTCGCTGAGCCGGGAGCAGATCGTTTCCGCGGCGATCGAGCTTCTCGACGCCGAAGGCATCGACGCGCTGAGCATGCGGAAGCTCGGAGCCCGGCTCGACGTGGCCGCCGCGTCGATGTACACCCACGTCGCAGGCAAGGACGAGCTGTCCGAACTGGTCGTCGACGAGGTCTACGGCGAGGTCGCGCTCCCGGAGCCGGGTCCGTGGCGAACGGCCGCGACGACGTTCGCGCACGACCTGCGTTCGGTGTTCCTCCGCCATCCGTGGATCGGCTCGCTGCTCGGCGAGGCGGGAGTGGCGTATCTGGGGCCGAACGTCCTGAAGCTGTCGGAAGCGGCGCTGGCTCTGTTCGAAGACGCCCGGTTCTCGCTGGACGACGCCGATCTGGCGTGGAACACGGTCATGGCGTTCGTCGTCGGGAGAGCCACCAGCGAAGCCGCGTGGCTCACGACGCTCAAGCGCAGCGGGCAGAGCGAGCAGGAATGGAAAGATCGTCTGTGGCCCGCGGCCGAGCAAGCGGTGCGGGACCATCCGCGGCTGAAGAAGCTCTACGCCGCACAGCGAAACCAGAAACCGGGCGAGACCAACGACGACGACTTCGAGCGCGGCCTCGCCTGCGTCCTCGACGGGCTGGCGACGAGGCTTCCCTGAAGCGCGTGAAGGCCCCCTTCCCTCGGCTGAGCCGAGGGAAGGGGGCCTTCACGCGAGAACTCAGCTGAGCCAGGCGCGGTGTTCGGCGACCCGCGCGACCAGCCGATCCCGCTGCTCGGCGACGCGCTCCGGAGCGGTCCCGCCACGAGCGTTGCGCGAACTCACCGAGCCCTCGACGGTCAGCACTTCGCGCACGGCAGGCGTCAGGGCCGGGTTGATCTTCTCGAACTCTTCGTCGGTCAGTTCGTCCAGGCCGACACCGCGGGCTTCGGCGACGCGGACGCTCTCCCCCGCCGCTTCGTGCGCGACACGGAACGGAACGCCCTGGCGCACCAGCCATTCGGCGATGTCCGTGGCGAGGGTGAAGCCGGCTGGCGCCAGTTCGGCGAGCCGGTCGGTGTGGAAGGTCAGCGTCTCGAGCATGCCCGCGATCGCCGGGAACAGCAGTTCCAGCTGCTCGACGGAGTCGAAGACCGGTTCCTTGTCCTCCTGCAGGTCACGGTTGTACGCGAGCGGCTGCGCCTTGAGCGTCGCGAGCAGACCGGTCAGGTTGCCGATCAGCCGCCCGGCCTTGCCGCGGGTCAGCTCGGCGACGTCCGGGTTCTTCTTCTGCGGCATGATCGAACTGCCGGTCGCCCAGGCGTCGTCGAGGGTGACGTAGCCGAATTCGGCGGTGTTCCAGATGATCACCTCTTCGGCAATCCTGGACAGGTTGACCGCGAGCATCGCGACGTCGAAGGCGAACTCGGCGACGAAGTCCCGCGAGGCGGTGCCGTCGATGGAGTTCTCGACGCTGGTGTCGAAGCCCAGTTCCGCGGCGACGGCCTCGGGGTCGAGACCCAGCGAGGAACCCGCGAGCGCGCCGGAGCCATAGGGCGACTCGGCGGTGCGAGCGTCCCAGTCACGCAGCCGGGTAACGTCGCGCAGCAGCGACTGGCCGTGCGCGAGCAGGTGGTGCGCCAGCAGGACCGGCTGAGCGTGCTGCAGGTGCGTGCGGCCGGGGAGGATCGCGTCCGGGTGCCGTTTCGCCTGCGAAACGAGCGCGTCCACCACCCCGAGGGTGCCCGCGACCACCCGGCGGGCGGCGTCACGCAGCCACATCCGGAACAGCGTCGCGACCTGGTCGTTGCGCGAACGCCCTGCCCGCAGCTTGCCGCCGAGTTCGGTGCCCGCCCGCTCCAGCAGACCGCGTTCGAGCGCGGTGTGGACGTCCTCGTCGGCGACGGTCGGGGTGAACGCGCCCGACTCGACGTCCTGCGCCAGGGTGTCCAGCGCGGCGAGCATGCCGGTCAGCTCGTCATCGGTGAGCAGCCCCGCCTTCCGCAGCACTCGCGCGTGGGCCCGCGACCCGGCGATGTCGTACGGCGCCAGCCGCCAGTCGAAATGGGTCGACGCGCTCAGCGCCGCCATCGCCTCCGCCGGCCCGCTGGCGAACCGGCCGCCCCAAAGCTGCACCGGCTGCTCATTCCCGCTCACAACACTCCTCGAATTCCTTGATTACTTCAGGCGACTGATCGGTCGAAGGTAGCGCCTGTGCCGAAGTCGTACAGTGTGCGCTCGTCGCGCGCGGAGTTCACGACCGCGTTCCCTCGGTGCAGGACCAGGCGCACTTCGCCGGACACCCGCCCGAGACTGACCTTCTCCAGCTCGTCGTGCGCGCTGACCAGCGCGAGCGCGCCGGGACTCTCGTAGATCTCGCGTCCTTTGAGCCCGAAGGCGCCGACACGACGGTTCACCTGCTGGAAGGCCTCCAGCAGGGTCACGGTCTCCCCGTCGATGGCCACCGGCACACCTTCGTCGAAGGTGATGACCAGCTTCTCCGGGTCATCCGGGAAGGCGAACCCGTCAGGCGTCACCTTCGGTCTCCTCACCGCCGTCCACTGTGGACGACCGTCGGGCGAGCGCCATGAAGCGCTCGGCCAGGTCTTTGCCGGACAGCGGTTCCCTCGCGATCACCGCGACCGTGTCGTCGCCGGCGATGGAACCGACGACCTCCTCCAGCGCCGCCCTGTCGATGGCACTGGCCAGGAACTGCGCCGCGCCCGGCGGGGTGCGCAGCACCGTCAGGTTCCCGGACGAGTCCGCCGAAACGAGCAGTTCCGCGAGCAGCCGCGAAAGCCGGGACGTACCGCCCTGCACCCCGCGTACCGGGCTGCCGTCCTCCGGAATGACATACACCGGCGCGCCGGAATCCGCACCCCGGAGCTTCACCGCGCCCAGTTCGTCGAGGTCCCGCGACAGCGTCGCCTGGGTGACGTCGATCCCTTCCGCCGCCAGGAGCTTCGCGAGCTCCGTCTGGCTGCGGATGGCCATCGTGGACACGAGCTCGGTGATCCGGGCCTGCCGGGTGACCCTGCTGCCGGTCATCGTCGCCGCTTCTCGTCCATGAGCCACACCAGCAAGGCCTTCTGCGCGTGCAGCCGGTTCTCGGCCTCGTCCCAGACCGCGCTCGCCGGTCCGTCGATGACCTCGTCGGTGATCTCCCAGCCGCGGTGCGCGGGCAGGCAGTGCAGCACGATCGCCTCGTCCGCGGCGCGGCGCATCAGCGCGGCGTTGACCTGCAGCTCACGGAACGGGCCGACGCGGTCGAGGCCGTCGTTCTCCTGGCCCATCGAGGTCCAGGTGTCGGTGACGACGACGTCCGCGCCTTCGACGGCGGCATACGGATCGGTGAAGACCGTGGTGCTGCCGCCGGTTTCACTCGATCGATGCTTGGCGTCGAGCATGACCTGCTGATCGGGCTGGAAGCCTTCCGGCGAGACGACGCGGACGTGCATCCCGGCCGTGGTCCCGCCCAGCAGCAACGAATGCGCCATGTTGTTGGCGCCGTCACCGAGGTAGACCAGGGTGAGCCCGGCGAGCTTGCCCTTGCGCTCGCGGATGGTCATCAGGTCGGTGAGCACCTGGCAAGGGTGGAACTCGTCGGTGAGCGCGTTGATCACCGGGATGCTCGCCGCCGACGCCATCGCATCGATGCGCTTCTGGGCGAAGGTCCGCCAGACGATCGCGTCCAGGTACCGCGAAAGCACCCGCGAGGTGTCCTCGATGGTCTCTTCGCGGCCGAGCTGCATGGAGCGTCCGTCGACGATGACCGGGTTCCCGCCGAGCTGGGCGATGCCCACCTCGAAGGAGAACCGGGTGCGGGTGGAGTTCTTCTCGAAGATCGCCGCGACGGACTTGCCCTCCAGCGCGCGCGAGCTCAGCGGCTCTGCTTTCAACTGGTCGGCGAGGTCCAGGATCTCGGCCTGTTCGGCGGGGCTGAGATCGTCGTCACGGAGGAAGTTGCGGAGCATGCGTTTGGTCTCTGTCCTAGGTGGTGGTGGAATCGAGCGCCCCGGGAAGGGCTTCGAGGAATCCCGCGGCCTCGTCGGCGCTCAGGATCAGCGGCGGTGCCAGCCGGATGGTGTCCGGGGCGATCGGGTTGACCAGGTACCCCGCGTCCTGCGCCGCCTTGGCGACCGCGGCGGAGACCGGTTCGCGCAACGCGATGCCGAGCAGCAGCCCGGCACCGCGGACCCCGGCCACCAGCGGATGGCCGAGCTCCTCGACGCGAGAGGCGATGTCCTTGCCCAGAGCGGAAACGTGGTCGTTCAGGTTTTCCTTGGCGATGGTCTTGAGCACGGCGAGCCCGGCGGCGCAGCAGATCGGGTTGCCGCCGAAGGTGGTGCCGTGCTGGCCCGGCTTCATCAGCTCCCCCGCTTCGCCGACGCCGATGACCGCGCCGATCGGCAGACCGCCGCCGAGCCCCTTCGCCAGTGTGATGACGTCCGGGACGATGCCGGTGTGCTGGAAGGCGAACCACGCGCCGGTGCGGCCGATACCGGTCTGCACCTCGTCGAGGACCAGCAGGGTTCCGGTCGCCTTGGTGATCTCCCGCGCGGCCTGGAGGTAGCCGTCCGGCGCCGGGACGACACCCGCCTCCCCGAGGATCGGCTCGAGGAACACCGCCGCGGTCTCGGTGTCCACCGCGGCGCGAAGCGCGTCGACGTCACCATAGGGAACGTGGGTGACTCCCGGGACCAGCGGCGCGAACGCGTCCCGCTTCGACGGCTGACCGGTCAGCGACAAGGCACCCATGGTGCGGCCGTGGAACGCCCCCTCACAGGCGACGATCTTGGTCCGCCCGGTGAGCCTGCTGATCTTCAGCGCGGCTTCGTTGGCTTCCGCGCCGGAGTTGACGAACAGGACCTTCGCGTTGCCAGACAGGCCTGCGACGTCCAGGAGGGTCTCGGCCAATTCGACGGCGACCGGGTTCACGTAGAGGTTCGAGGTGTGCCCGAGTTTCGCGACCTGTTCGGTGACCGCGGCGACCACGGCGGGATGGGCGTGCCCCAGCGCGTTGACCGCGATCCCGCCGAGCAGGTCGACATACGGCTTGCCGTCGGCGTCCCAGACCTGCGCACCCTCACCGCGGACCAGGGTCAGCGCCGGGGTGCCGTAGTTGTCCATGAGGGACGACGTCCAGTGCTCCTGGCCGTCTACATTGGACTGGAGGGTGGTCACGGAAGCTCCGTTTCGGGGAAGACCATGGTACCGATGCCGCGGGAGGTGAAGACCTCCAGCAGTACCGAATGGGCGATGCGGCCGTCGATCACGTGCGCGCGGCGGACGCCGCCGCGGATGGCGCGCACGCAGGCCTCCATCTTCGGGATCATGCCGCTGGCGAGGCCGGGAAGCAGGGTTTCGAGGCGGTCCACGCGGATCCGGTCGACCAGCGAACCGCGGTCCGGCCAGTTGGCGTAGAGGCCTTCGACATCGGTGAGCACGACGAGCTTTTCCGCGCCGAGCGCGGCCGCCAGCGCGCCGGCGGCGGTGTCGGCGTTGATGTTGTGCACGACGCCGTCGACGTCCGGGGCCACGGTGGACACCACCGGGATCCGGCCCGCGTTGACGATGTCGAGCACCGCGTCCGGGTTGACCTCGGAAACCTCGCCGACGAGCCCGATGTCGACCGGCACACCGTCCACAGTGGCCTGTTTGCGCTCGGCGGTGAACAGCCGCGCGTCCTCGCCGGAGATCCCGACCGCGTACGGACCGTGCGCGTTGATCAGGCCGACCAGTTCGCGGCTGACCTGGCCGGTCAGCACCATGCGGACGATGTCCATCGTCTCGGGCGTGGTGACCCGGAGGCCGCCCTTGAACTCGCCTTCGACGCCGAGCCGGTTGAGCATCGCGGTGATCTGCGGACCGCCGCCGTGCACCACCACGGGGCGCAGCCCGGCCATGCGCAGGAAGACCATGTCCTCGGCGAAGGCCTGTTTGAGGCTCTCGTCGATCATGGCGTTGCCGCCGTACTTGATCACGACGGTCGCGCCGTGGAAGCGCTGCAGCCATGGCAGGGCTTCGATCAGGATCGCGGCCTTCTCGGCGGCCGTCGCTAGCCGCTCGTCCGCGGGGACGGTGGATTCGGAAGGGCTCATGACGAGTACGCGCTGTTCTCTTCGACGTACGCGTGCGAGAGGTCGGTCGTGTAGATCGTCGCCCCGCCTTCGCCGAGGCCGGGGTCGACGACGATCTGGATGTCACGCCCCGAGAGATCCGCCTCGGAGCGGTCCGCCGCGGGAGTGCCGTCGGCGAACAGGGTGACGCCGTTGATCGCGATGGCGACCTTCTCCGGGTCGATCTTCGCGGGCACCCTGCCCAGCGCCATGGCGATGCGGCCCCAGTTCGGGTCCGAACCGAACAGCGCGGTCTTGACCAGGTTGTCCTCGGCGATCGTCCGGCCGACGGCGATGGCGTCGGCCTCGCTCGCCGCGCCGGTGACCGTGACGTCGACGTACTTCGTCGCGCCTTCGGAGTCCGCGCGCAGTTGCAGCACGAGGTCGAGGCTGACCGTGGTGAGCAGTTCGGTCAGTTCGGCCTCCGTCGGTTCGACGCCGCTGGCGCCGGACGCGAGGACGAGCACCGTGTCGTTGGTGGACGTTCCGCCGTCGACGTCGAGCCTGTCGAAGGTCACGCCGGTGGCGGCGCGCAAAGCCTTGTCCAGGACCGCGGGCGTGACGACCGCGTCGGTGGTGAGGACGGAGAGCATCGTCGCGAGATTCGGGGCGAGCATGCCCGCGCCCTTCGCGAACCCGCCGACACTCCAACCGCTTTCGTGTTCCGCGGCCGCCTGCTTCGGCTTGCTGTCGGTGGTCATGACCGCGGTGGCGGCATCGAGAGAGGCTTCGGCGCCGGTGGCGAGTCGCCCGAAGGCGGTGTCCACACCGGAAAGCAGCGCGTCCATCGGCAGCCGCTCACCGATCAGGCCGGTCGAGCAGACCGCGACCTCGATCGCCCCGGCTTCGAACAGCCCGGCGACCTTCTCAGCGGTCTGGTGGGTGTCCTGGAAACCGCCGGGGCCGGTGGCGGCGTTCGCGCCGCCCGAGTTGAGGACGACGGCCTTGAGTCGTTGCTGTTTGAGCACCTCTTGCGACCACAGGACGGGCGCGGCCTTGATCACGTTGCGCGTGAACACGCCGGCCGCGACCTGCAGCGGCCCGTCGTTGACGACGAGCGCGAGGTCGAGCTTGCCCTCGGCCTTGATTCCGGCGGCGACGCCCGCGGCACGGAATCCCTTCGGCTGGGTGACGGTCACGGAGCGACTCCTACGGTCGGTAGTCCGGTGGTTTCCGGGAGGCCCAGTGCGATGTTCATCGACTGGACGGCACCTCCAGCGGTGCCCTTGGTCAGGTTGTCGATGGCCGCGACCACGATCAGGCGCCGGGTATCGGCGTCGACGGTGACCTGCAGCTGGACGTTGTTCGAGCCGACGACCGAAGCCGAGGACGGCCACTGGCCCGCGGGCAGCAGCTGGACGAACGGCTCGGTGGCGTACGCCTTTTCGTAGACCTCGCGGGCGCCGTCGGCGTCCAGATCGGTCTTCAGCGGGGCGCTGGCGGTGGTGAGGATCCCGCGTGGCATCGGGGCCAGCACGGGGGTGAACGAGACCTTGACCCGCTCGCCCGAGACCGCCGAGAGGTTCTGCGCGAATTCGGGGGTGTGCCGGTGGGCGCCGCCGACGCCGTACGCGGAGGCCGAACCCATCACCTCCGAACCGAGGAGGTTCGGCTTCAGGCTCTTGCCCGCGCCGGAGGTCCCGGTGACGGCGACGACGTTGACCTCCGGCTCGACCAGACCCGCGGCGAGAGCCGGGGCGAGGGCGATCGAGCCACCGGTCGGGAAGCAGCCTGGGACCGCGATGCGCTTGGCCCCGGCGAGGCGCTCTCGCGCGCCGGGGAGCTCGGGGAGCCCGTACGGCCACTGCCCGGCGTGGTCCCCGCCGTACCAGCGCTGCCAGTCGGCCGCGTCGGACAGGCGGTGGTCCGCACCGAGGTCGACCACCAGGACGTCCGGGCCGAGCTGCGCGGCAATGGCGCCGGAGTGGCCGTGCGGCAGGGCGAGGAAGACGACGTCGTGCCCGGCCAGGGTTTCGGGGGTCGTCTCCAGCAGGACACGGTCCGCCAGCGGCGCGAGGTGCGGCTGGTGCTGGATCAGCGGCGTGCCCGCGGAGCTGGCCGCGGTCAGCGCGCCGATCTGGATTTCGGGATGGGTCAGCAGCAGGCGCAGGAGTTCGCCACCCGCGTACCCGCTGGCTCCGGCCACCGCGATCTTCACCGTCATACGCATGATTATGCACTCCCATGCAAGTTCAATCAAACAAAGTCGTGTGGCTCACCCGATACGGGCTCGTATACAGGCATCCTTGAGCGCATGACCGATACGCCCGCCCGGCTGCTCAACCTGCTGTCACTCCTGCAAACCCCGCGCGAGTGGCCTGGCAGCGAGCTCGCGGACCGACTGGAGGTCAGCCCGCGGACCATCCGGCGCGACATCGACCGGCTGCGTGAGCTCGGTTACCCCGTCGAGGCGACTCGAGGCTCCGAGGGCGGCTACCGGCTGGGCGCCGGCACGGCGATGCCGCCACTGCTGCTCGACGACGAGGAGGCCGTCGCGATCGTGGTCGGTCTCCGCGGCGCCGCCGGACAGGCGATCTCGGGTATCGAGGAGTCTTCGGTGCGGGCGCTCGCGAAACTCGAACAGGTGCTGCCCTCGCGGCTCCGTTATCGCGTCGGCGCGCTGGGCGCCGCGCTCGTGCCGCTGCCCGGCACCGGCCCAGCGGTGGATCCGGAGCACCTCACCGTCTTCGCCGGCGCGATCGCCAACACCGAGCGGACCCGGTTCACCTACCGCACCGGCGACGGGACCGAATCCCGGCGGCACGTCGAACCGCACCGGCTCGTCACGGCCGGACGCCGCTGGTACCTGCTCGGTTACGACCTCGACCGGGACGACTGGCGGATCTTCCGCGCGGATCGCGTCTCGGAACCGCGGGCCACCGGCGGCCGGGCGACCCCGAGGCAGCCACCCGCGGAAGACGTGGCGGCCTACGTCACCGACAGGATGTACAGCCTCCTTCCCACCTACCGCGCACGCGTGACGTTGCACGCGCCGGTCAGCCAGGTCGCCTCCGCGATCGGCGAGGGTTTCGGCGACCTGGAACCGATCGACGACGAGACCTGTGTTTTCCACGCGGGCACGGACACCCTGTACTGGCTCGCGTTCCGGATCCTCGGACTCGGCTGCGAATTCACCGTGCACGAACCGCCGGAACTGATCGGCCACCTCCGGGAAATGGCGGCGCGGGCGAATCGCGGTGCGGCGTCCACAGTGGACTGACGGCGGCCGCGAGGGCCTGCTGACCCTCGCGGCCACCGGGATTCAGACGAGTTCACCCACCTCTCGCTGACTCGGCGGGATCGGGAGGTACGCGCCGCGGCGCTCCGGGTCGCAACCGACCCTCGGCAACCTGGCCCGGATCCCGCCCGGTGTCCGTTCGAACCGCCGCGCGATCTCCTCGACGCTTTCCCCGGCCAGCCAACGGCTTTCCAGTTCCGCGTCGAGCTCGTCGGACCACGGCGAGCCCTGATGCGCGGGGCGATCCACCGATCTTCGGCGGCCGTTCCGGCCGTTGCTCCGCCCGGCGAACGCCAGCAGCGTGTCGGAAAGGACGGTCGCCAAGGCCGGTATGGCTTCGGCGTCCATGTCGAGCCTGCCTTCGGCGACAGGCTCCTCCTGCGGTCCGGCGCCGCCGACCATTACGGTCACCCAGCGGTCTTCCCCGGCCGCGCCGCCACCCTCACGGGCGGCGACCTCGATGCGATAAACGGTGTCCTGCACTCGGATCTCGGTCCGGTGCTCTTCGACGATGGTCATGCCGGGGACGCTAACGGGCGGCCCCGACAATTCCGCGGCGCGGCGAGGGGAATTCGGCCGGGGGCGGTGGATGACCGGTACTTTCGTCGCTTTTGGGGACGAGAGGGTGCCGGTCATGACACGTTTCGGGCGCAAGTAGGTGGCGAATTGCGGGGCGCGCCATCGGTGGGGGGCACGAGCGACCGTGCCGATCTGGGCCAAAGGAAAAGCCCCGGTCCGGAAAACCGGACCGGGGCGGAACTTTCCGAAAAAGGCTCAGAAAGGCAGCGCCTGAGCCAGCGTCTCCTTCTTCACTTCCGCCACCGAAGACGGCACTTCGGACTTGGGTGCCGCGGAAGCACCGGCGGGCACCGGCTGCGGGACCGGCGCGCACTGCACGTCCGAACCGTTGCCCGGCTTGCGCACGGGCAGCTTCCCGGTGAGCAGGTAGTCCGCGATCTTGTCGTCCACACAGGACACACCGGACAGCGAACCCGAGTGCGTCGTGCCGCCCGGAGCGCTGATCAGGCTGGAGTTCGGGTAGCGCTTACGGACCTCGATGCTGCCGGGGTACGGCGTCGCGGCGTCGTTCTCCTCATTGACCAGGAGGATGCCCGGCACCTTGCTTCCGTCGATTTCCACCGGCTTGCCGGGCTTCGCCGGCCAGTCGAGGCACGGCGCGTTGAACCAGGCGTTGCCCCAGGTTTCGAACGGCGCCCGGAAGTGCGTGACCCAGTTGTCGAACTTCCAGCGGTTCCAGCTTTGCGGCCACGCCACGTCGGTGCACTGCACGGCCGCGTACACCGCGTAGCCGTTGTCCTGGCCAGGCGGGTTGGAGTCGTCGTACAGGCCCTTCAAGGTCTGCCAGTCACCCTTGTGCACCCAGCCCGAGAAGGCGTTCGCGATGTCCTCCCAGCCGAAGACGTAGTAGCCGGCCTGCAGGAAGATGTCCGTCCACTCGGAACCGCCGATGACGCCGCCCGCGGGCTTGTCGTACAGCTTCTTCTGCTCGGCGTACCACAGCTTCTCGACCGCCGACGCGGTCTTGCCGAGGTGGTAGACGTCGTCGTACTTCGCGAGCCAGCCGAAGTAGATCTTGATGTTCTTGTCGAAGGCGATGTCCTGGTTCAGGTTCGCCTTGTACCAGACGTCGCGGGGGTCGACGGTGCCGTCGAACACCATCCGCCGCACGTTCTCCGGGAACAGCGTGCTGTAGACCTGCCCGAGGTAGGTGCCGTAAGAGAAGCCGTAGTAGTTGATCTGCTTCTCGCCCAGCGCCTTACGCAGGCTGTCGACGTCCTTCGCGACGTCGATGGTCTTGATGTGGTCGAGGATCGCGCCGTTCTTGGCGCACGCCTTCGCGTAGCCCTTCGCCTTCTCGCGCCACGCCGTCTCGATGGCGCGCGTGGTCGGCACGTACTGCGGGCGGTTGTAGGACGCGTAGTTCCCGTCGCAGGTCAGCGACGGCTTGCTCTCCCCGACGCCGCGCGGGTCGAAGCCGATCCAGTCGTACTCCTCACCCGCCTTCTTGGGGACCGCCCGGCCGAGGGTCGACAGGCCGAGGCCCGATCCTCCCGGTCCGCCCGGGTTGACCACCATGACGCCCTGAGACTGGGCGGACTTGTGCTTCACGCGCGAGACGGCGATCGAGATCTTCTCCCCGCCGGGCTTCGCGTAATCCAGCGGGACCTCGAGGAAGCCGCATTCCGCGCCGGCCTTGACCAGGCTCGGGCGCGTACACGCTCCCCAGGAGATGGGCTTCGGATCGAAGTCCGACGCCGAGGCGGCCGTGGCGGAGGGAGCGAGCGCCATGGTGCCGACGCCGATCCCCGCGACCGCCAGGGCGGCAACGAATTTCTTCACTGTGTTCCTTTTCGTCCGCGTTCGACCCGGTCGGGCCGAAGCTACCGAGAACCGGCTTCAATCTCGCTGACCGACACGTGGACCGCCATCCCTCTTTAGTCGGTATCCGCACCTCGATCCGGGCATATCCGTCTTGTCGGTCCCCTGTCGTACGCTCGCGGCGCAGACTGGGGAAAGGAGAACGCGTGGACGAGGTGAAAAGCCTGGTTTCGGCGGTTCGCAACGGTTTGGCCGGACTGGCCGATCCGGCGAAGGCCCCGTCGATGCGGGCGTACATGAAGTCGGAGATGCCGTTCCTCGGTGTGGCGTCCCCGCCTCGGACAGCCTTGCTGAAACGGGTTTACGCCGAACATCCACTACCCGATCGAGTGAGTTTCTCGACGGCCGCGCTGACCCTGTGGCGCGAAGCGGAATTCCGTGAAGAGCGTTATGCGGCGATCGCCCTTTCCGGCCATCGCGCCTACACCCGCTGGCAGGACAGCGATCTGCTCGGCCTGTACGAAGAGATGATCGTGACGGGCGCTTGGTGGGACTACGTGGACGAGGTCGCCATCCGCCGGGTCGGGCCGATCCTGCGGGCGGAGCCGGAGACGATGACCACGCTGATGCTGACCTGGGCCTACGACGAGGACAGGTGGCGCCGCCGCACCTCGGTCATCTGCCAGGTCGGCGCCAAGGGCGGAACGGACACCGATCTGCTCACCCGTGCGGTGGAGGCCAACCTCGACGACAAGGACTTCTTCCTGCGCAAGGGAATCGGCTGGGCCCTGCGCGAGTACGCGAAGACCGAGCCGGACTGGGTGCGCGCCTTCGTCGCCGCGCATCCGGCACTGTCCACTCTGTCCAGGAAGGAGGCGCTCAAGCACCTGGGCGGTTGAGCACCGGCCTCGGGATGAGGGTGAGGAGCTCCTCGATCCCGGCGCCGAGTTCGGGCACCAGCTCTCGAAGGTCTTTCAAGTCACGGAGCAGGATGAGTCGCGTCTCCTGGGGCGGAGCCTTTTCGAGCAGCGCCGTGAGCTCACGTGTCGCTTCGGCGTGACGTCCGAGGGCGAGGAGATAGAAGAGCGGCTGCACCTCGTTCTCCCAAGCGAAGTCGCCGTCCGCGTTTCGCGCGATCGCTTCGGCGAGGCCGGCGGCGAGGGCCTGGTGGGCTTCGTCCGTTCGTCCGGTCTTCAGCCAGGCGAGGGACAGGAGGTCACGAGCCCACACGGAGTCCGTCGCGAGCGGACGCAGGATCTCCATCGCCTCGTCCGTCTCCCCCGCGAACAGCAGAGCCTCCCCGAGGTTCTCGCGGTGGTCGGCGTCCTCGGGATCCCCGGCGACCAGTTCACGCAGGTCCCGGATCGCTTCGCCGTACTCGCCCGCCTGGCGGCGGATCTCCGCGCGCAGGGTGCGGGCGCTCTCGTCCTGACCGGCGGCCAGCGCGCTGTCCACATCGGACAAAGCGCCCTCGAAATCCTCGAAGACGAGCCGGTGGCGGGCACGCCGATAGAACGCGTATCCCCCGTCCTGTCCCACCCGGATCCCCTCGTCCAACGCGGTGCCGGCCTCCTCGTGCCGGTCGAGATCTCTGAGGATGTCGCCCCGGGTGCTGTGGAAGAAGGCCATCTCCGGATTCGCCACGACCGCGGCGTCGATGTCGGCGAGGGCGGCCTGAGGATCGCCGGACCGCTGGTGGGCCATCGCGCGCCAGGTGTACGCCCACTCGTTGCCGGGATCGAGTTCGATCGCGCGGTCCAAGGATTTCACCGCTTCGCCGTACCTCTGCAGCCGGCTGAGCGTGATCCCCCGCTGCAGATGATTCTCGGCGTCTTCGGGGGCCAGCTCGACCGCCTTTTCGAAGTCGGCGAGCGCCGTCACGCGATCTTCCAGGTCGTCGTACGCCAAGCCGCGCATGTAGTAGGCCCACTCGTAATCCGGGTCGATCCGGAGCGCGGCCGTGAAACCGTCGATCGCGAGCCTGCTTCGCTCGTTGCGGCGGTGGAACGCCGCCCGGATCGCGTGGGCGCTGGCGCTTTCGGGGTCCGCCGCGACGATCGCGTCGAAGGTCGCCGACGCGGCGTCCACGTCTCCGGTCTGCTCAAGGAACGACGCGAGCTCCGTCAGGTAGTACACCTCCTTGGGGCGGAGGGCGACGGCCGCGCGGTGACCGGCGAGTGCCTCTTCCTTGTCCCCCAGCTCCGCGAACAGCGTCGCCCGGTAGTGGACGGCCCAGGCATAGTCGGGATCGAGCCGGATCGCGATGTCGATCTCGTCGATCGCCTTCCGGACGTCGCCGCGTTTGAAGTGCACCTCGCTCCGGATGCTGTAGGCCCACCGGTGGTCCGGCTGGAGACGGACGGCCTCGTCGAGGTCGGCCATCGCACCTTCGAGGTCGCCCAGCCGGGCCCTGGCCGACCCGCGTCCGCGCCACGAGTAGGCGTAGGTGGGGTCGAGTTCGATGGCCCGGTTCAGATCCGACAACGCCTGCTCCCACTCGCCTTCGTCGCGGAACAGGTTGCCCCGGTCACTCCAGACGTAGGGGTCGGCGGGGTTCAGGTCGAGAGCCCGGTCGAAGTCCCGTTTCGCCGCCTCGACGTCGTCCTGGCCTTCGTAGGCCCACGCGCGCCGCCGGAGCACCGTGGAAAGGCGGGCCGCGTCGAGCTCGGCCGCACCGGCGAGCAGGTCGAGCACTGGGATCTCACCGTCGCCGACCGCGGCGGCCAGGCGCTGGCCCCAGCCCAGTACCGCGGGCGCGTCCGCGTCGACCCCCGCCTGCTCCATCATGCGCGCCCAAGCGCGGGCGGCAGCGGTGCCGGTGGTGATCATCTCGGCCGCGGCGAGCAGCGCGTCCGGCAGCGCTTCGGCCGGGCTCGCGCACAACCGGTGGTAGGTGTGCTCGAGTTTCCTTCGCTGCCAGCGCTCGTCGTTCCAGGCATCACGGTGGCTGCTGAGCCCGAGTTCGGCGCACCGGCCTTCGTAGTACTCGCTGAGCTTGCGGTGCTGCTCGGCGAACGCGGCGGGCGAACTGCCGCGTTCCAGGCGCACCATCGGGCCGCGGACCACCGGGTGATAGCGCACCGGGAGTTCACGCCGCCCGACGAACGGCAGCTCCCGCAACCAGCGGAAGGTCTCCCCCGCGGTCTCCTTCCCGGTCAGCACGCCGATCACGTCCTCGTCCAGGACGCGGGGTAACGACGCCGTGGCGGCGATCTTCTGCTTGGCCTTGTCGGGAACCCAGTGGAGGAACCGCTTGACCGCGTCATCGCTGGGATCGCCGACGGCGTCCGCTTCGGTGGGGTTTCCCTGTGCCAGCATGGCGACCAGGACGGGCAGCCCGTCGGTCAGCCGCAGCACGGTCTCGACCACCTGCTCGTCGGTGATCCCGTGCTCCGCGAGCAGATGACGCGCCTCCGGCCCGGTGAAGGGCCGGAGTTCGATCTCGCGCACCAGTGGCGCGTGCCGGTTCCATTTCGCCTCGTCCAGTGGGAACTGGCCCGCCACGGTGAGCACGAGATTCTGTGGGAGATCGCCGTACAGTCCGCCGAACAGGTCGAGCAGCCAGGTCTCCAGTACCGGCGCGGTCCGTTCGAAGGTGTCGAAGAACAGCGCGATCTGCCGGGTCTCCGGGATACGCCAGAGGTCCTCGACGAACGGTTTGGTCAGCTCCTCCGCCGGTTCCAGGAGCAGCTGGACATCGGCCTTCCGCTTGAACTTCGCCGCGAGGTAGACCTGCAACTGCTCCAGCTGTTTCGCCGTCGCGTCCGCGTCGATCGCGTCGGCGGCGATGCTTCCGCCGGGCAGGGTCTTCGCCACGCCGAGGCCGGCCTTGACCACGGCCTTCGTCACGAGCTCGCGACCCGCCGCCGGAGCCTGCGGATCGTTGTGGAGCCGTTCCCTCGCCTTGAGGTACGACTCGTAGCGCTTCTCGAACCGGCGCATCTCGTGCCCGCCGCGAGCGAGGTCCTTCGCCAGTTTGACCAGTGTCGCGGGCAGATCCTGTTGCCGGTCGTCAGCGAACCCGACGGCGGCGCGGGTTTCCTCGGCGATACCGCGAAGCTGTTCGAGGAGGAACGACTTGCCGACCCCGGCGAGACCGTGCACCGAGTACAGGTACCGGCGGCGCCGGTCGCTCCCGGGCAGCCCCAGATTCCCCCGGAAGTCCTCGCGTTCCCCGACCCTGCCGACGAAACCGTCGCTCAGCCGGGCACGGGCGATGTCTTGGATACTGGACCGACCGTCTGGACGTGACACAAGTCCTCACTTTGCCACACCTGAAGCGCGTGAAGGCCCCCTTCCCTCGGCTCAGCCGAGGGAAGGGGGCCTTCACGGGACTTCGGATCAGGTCCGCAGACTGGCGCCGAAGCGTTCACCGGCGACCGCGACGGCGGCGTCGCGGGCCTTGGTGGCCTCATCGACGGTCAGCGTGCGGTCCGTGGCGCGGAACCGCAGCTTGTACGCCACCGAACGCTTGCCCTCGCCCAGTTGCTCGCCCTGGTACGAGTCGAACAGCGTGATGTCCTCGAGCAGTTCGCCCGCGCCTTCGCGCAGCGCCTCGGCAAGGTCGGCCGACGGCACACCCGCCTCCGCGACGAGGGCGACGTCGAGCAGCACCGGCGGGTACGCCGAGATCCGCGGCGCCGGACGGCCGTCCGGGATCGGGATCGCGTCCAGGTCGAGTTCCATCGCGACGGTGCGCGGCGGCAACCCGAGCGCCTCGACGACCTTCGGGTGCAGCTCACCGGCGTAACCGACGGGCCACTGCCCCACCCGCAGCTGCGCGCAACGGCCAGGGTGCCACGGCGGCTGGTCCGCCGCGGCCGTGGTCAGCTCGACCCCGGCGGCCTGCGCCACCAGCCGCGCGGCCTGCACCGCGTCGGCCCAGTTCGCCTGCTCGCCCTCGCCCCACCAGCCCGCGCGACCACGCTGGCCCGCGAGCACGACGGCGACGTGCAGCGGCTGCGGCGGGACCGCCGCCTCCAGCACCGCGAGCTCCTCGTCGGTGGGCCGCCGGTCCACCCCGAGCGAAGGCATCGGGATCGGGTTCGGCCCGGGCAGCACGACCTGTCCGATGTGGAACAGCGAGACATCCTTGAAGCCACGGGAAATGTTGCGCTGGAGGATCTCCAGCAACCCCGGCAGCAGGCTGCTCGCCATCCGGTCCTTGTCCGCCTCCAGCGGGTTGCGGACCTTCACGGTGCTGCGGCGGACGTCGTCTTCGGGCAGCCCGAACGCGTCCCAGACCGAGTCCGAGATGAACGGGAAAGGCAGCACCTCGACGTAGCCGCTCTCCGCCAGCGCGCGAGCGACCGAGCGACGACGGCGCTGCGTGTCCGTCAGGCCCCGGCCTGCCGGGGCTTCGGGCAGCACCGACGGGATGCTGTCGTAGCCCTCCAGCCGGAGGACCTCTTCGACCAGGTCGGCAGGCTGCACCAGGTCACCGCGCCAGCTCGGCGGGACCGCGGTCACCAGCGCGGTGCCGTCCTCGGACGTGCCCACGTTGACCTTGCACCCGATCTGCGACAGCCGTTTGACCGTGACACCGCGCTGGTAGCGCACCCCGGCCACCTGGTCGGGCAGGCTGATCGGCATGGTCACCGGCGGGTTCGGCTCGACGCCGCCCTCGTCGGTGCGGCCGGGCAGGATCGAGCCTTCGCCGTACTGACGGAGCAGGCGCGCCGCGAGTTCGACGGCCACCGCGCACAGCTGCGGGTCGGTGTAGCGCTCGAACCGCTTGGCCGCCTCGGAGAACAGCTTGTGACGGCGGGCCGTCCGGCTGATCGACGACGGATCCCAGTGCGCCGCTTCGAGCAGCACGTCGGTGCTCTCCGGCGTGATCTCCGTCGACGCGCCACCCATCGTGCCCGCCAGCGAGATGACCCCGCTGTCGTCGGCGATCACCACGTCGTCCGGGTCGAGCGTGCGCTCGACATCGTCCAAAGTGGTCAGTTTCTCGCCCGGCTTCGCCTTGCGCACCACCAGATCGCCCTTGACCGAACCGGTCGCGAAGGCGTGCAGCGGATGCCCGAGTTCGAGCATCACGTAGTTGGTCACGTCGACCGCGAGGGAGATCGAGCGGATACCCGACAGCATCAGGCGACGGCGCATCCACCACGGCGTCGGCGCGGTCGCGTCGAGGTTCTTGACGCGGCGCAGCACGAACCGCTTGCAGCCCTCGGTGTCTTCGAGGTGCACCGGCCAGACGTCGCTCTCGGCCTCGGGGACCTCGAGGGACGCCGGGTCGCCGAACGGGACGTCGAGCGCGTTGGACAGCTCGCGGGCCAGGCCGCGGACCGACAGGGTGTACCCGCGGTCCGGGGTCGGCGTCACCTCGAGGACGGTGTCTTCGAGGCCGAGCAGCTTGTTCGCGTCCTCGCCGGGGCTGGCCGTGCTCGGCGGCAGCACCAGGATGCCCGAGTGGTCGTCACCGATGCCGAGTTCGCTCGCGGAGCAGATCATGCCGTCGCTGAGCCTGCCATAGGTCTTGCGCGAACCGATCTCGAAACCACCGGGCAGCACCGTGCCGGGCAGCGCGACGACGACCAGGTCGCCCTCGGCGAAGTTCGTGGCGCCGCAGATGATCCCGCGGGTCCTGATCCCCGTGGGACCGTCGTCCTCGAAGGGGCCTTCGTCGTCATCGTCATCGTCGGCACCGTCGGCGTCGACGTTCTCGTCAGGCTTGGCGTCGTTCTCCGGCTCACCGACGTCGACGCGGCAGAAGCGGACCGGCTTCTTGAACTCGGTGAGCTCCTCGATCTCGGCGACACGGCCGACCACGAGCGGACCGGTGACCGGTTCGAGTTTCCGGACGTCGTCGACCTCGATGCCGATGCGCACGAAGGCGTCGGCCAGATCCTGGGCGGTGACCTCCTCGTCGACGTCGAGGTGTTCGGTCAGCCAGCTGGCTGGGACCTTCACTCAGGCCTCCGTTCCGAAGGGCAGGGTGAACCTGATGTCGCCCTCCACCATGTCGCGCATGTCCGGGATTCCGTTGCGGAACTGCAGGGTGCGCTCGATACCCATGCCGAAGGCGAAGCCCGAGTAGACCTCGGGGTCGACGCCGCAGGCACGCAGGACATTGGGGTTGACCATGCCGCAGCCGCCCCATTCGACCCAGCCGGCGCCGCCCTTCTTCTCCTCGAACCAGACGTCGACCTCGGCCGACGGCTCGGTGAACGGGAAGAAGTGCGGGCGCAGGCGGGTCTTCGAGCTTTCGCCGAACATCGCGCGGGCGAAGGCGTCGAGGGTGCCCTTGAGATGTGCCATCGTCAGGCCCTTGTCCACGGCGAGGCCTTCGACCTGCGAGAACACCGGGGTGTGCGTGGCGTCGAGCTCGTCGGTCCGATACGTGCGGCCGGGGCAGACGACGTACACGGGCAGGTCACGGTGCAGCAGCGTGCGGGCCTGCACCGGCGAGGTGTGGGTCCGCAGCACCAGGCCGGAGTCCTCCTCGCCGAGGTAGAACGTGTCCTGCAGCTGGCGCGCGGGGTGGTCCTTGCCGAAGTTCAGCGCGTCGAAGTTGAACCACTCGGCCTCGAGTTCCGGACCGTCGGCGACCTCGTAACCCATCGCGATGAACGCGTCGGCGATCCGATCCGACAAGGTCGCGATCGGGTGCCGGGCGCCACGGGGCACGCGGTCCCACGGGAGCGTGACGTCGACGGTCTCCTCGCGGAGCACCTTTTCGTCACGCTCGACCTGGAGCACGGCGCGGCGGGCGTCGAAGGCGGCTTGGATGGCTTGGCGCGCTTCGTTGACCCGCTTTCCCGCCTCGGCCTTCTCCTGCTTCGGCAGGGCGCCGATCTCGCGGCGGGCGAGCAGCAGCGGAGACTGGTCCCCGAGGTGGGCGGGTTTGACCGCGGCCAGCGCGTCGAGATCCGCCGCGGCCGCGAAATCGGTCTCGGCCTGTTTGACGGCGGCCGTCAACGTTTCCGGCGCGAGCGTTCCCGCCTGGGGGTCCTGCTTGTCGTTGGCTTCGGACATAACTCCTCGGCGTCCGCTGGGACTGGTCCGGTGCACGCGAGCGCACACATGGGTTTAGCAGCTGCTGAATTCTATGGGACAGCGAACGGCGGCCCCCGATCACCCTCGGGCTGGGCACACCGTCACTCGGAAGTGCGAAAAACGCGCTCTACGCCGTAAACAAGGTGCTGGAACGAACAGTGCGTTCCATGAGAGCTCCCTTGGCGTCGTGGTACGAGCGGCGTGATGCCCGCGACTCTACGTGGTGGCGGTCCGGGAGGCCATCGCATTCGTGTACACGCAGATCGCGGCGGCCGTCGCGAGATTCAGGCTCTCCGCCCGGCCGTACATCGGGATCTTGACCGCGAGATCGACCGTCTCCAGGACGCCCTGCGGCAGTCCATGCGCCTCGTTGCCGAAGACCCACGCGGTGGGCTCGTCGAAGGTGACCTGATCGAGCTCGGTGTCGGCGTAGCCGTGCGCGCCGAAGGTGCGGAGTCCGGCGGCGGAGCAGGCCTTCAAGGCCGCGTCGACGTCCCGGATCCGGGTGATGGCGGGGTGGAACAGGCTGCCGGCGGCCGCGCGGACGCATTTGCCGTTGTGCGGGTCGACGCTGTCACCCGCGAGAACGACCGCGTCGGCACCGGCGGCGTCCGCGACCCGGATCACGGTGCCCGCGTTACCGGGGTCCGCGACGTCGACGAGGACGACGACGAGCTTCGCGCCCGGCTTCAGGACGGTCTCTTGTGGACGGTCGACGAGCGCGCAGACCGCGACGATGCCTTGCGGCGTCACGGTCTCGGACAACCCGTCGGCCGCGCGATCGGTGATCGGCGAGACGGCGACGCCCGCCTCGCGCGCGACGGCGACCAGGCGCTCGTGCTGCGCGGCGGCGCGTTCGGTCACGAACAGCTCGTACACCGTGCCGTCTTCGAGCGCGGCTTCGACCGCGTTCGCGCCCTCGGCGAGGAACCGGCCGGTCTTCTCACGTTCGGCCCGGCGGGTGAGCTTGCGCGCAGCAACGACCCGGGGCGTCCGTTCGGTGAACGGAGCCGCCCCGGGTCGTTGAAGAGCGCTGTCGCCGGTCAGGCCGACTTCTTCTCTTCGGTGTTCACGTTCGCCTTGGCCAGCTCGGCCAGCGCGGTGAAGGCGGCGGCGTCGTTGACCGCGAGTTCCGCGAGGATCTTGCGGTCCACCTCGACACCCGCGGCCTTGAGACCCTGGATGAGGCGGTTGTAGGTGACACCGTTGGCGCGGGCGGCCGCGTTGATGCGGGTGATCCACAGCCGACGGAAGTCACCCTTACGGGCACGGCGGTCCCGGTAGGCGTAGTTCAGCGAGTGAAGCGTCTGCTCCTTCGCCTTGCGGTACAGCCGCGAACGCTGGCCGCGGTAGCCGCTGGCGAGCTCGAGAGTCGCGCGACGCTTCTTCTGGGCGTTGACAGCCCTCTTGACGCGTGCCACTGGGGTCCATCCTGTCGATCTGGGGGCGCGCTGGCGCGCCCGGCGTTTACAAAGTGCGGGGTGTCAGCGGCCGAGAAGGCGCTTGACGCGGCCGACGTCGTTCTTGGCGATCTCGGTCGTGCCTTCGAGGCGACGGGTGAGCCTGTTGGACTTCTTCTCCATCAGGTGGCGGCGGCCGGCCTTCTGGCGGCGCAGCTTGCCCGAACCCGTGACGCGGACTCGCTTCGACGTCCCGCTGTGCGTCTTCATCTTCGGCATTACGTTGTCCTCTTTCGTGCGGCGGCACACCGGTGTTTTCCGGTGTGCCGCTGACATGGGCTTGTCGGCGCTACGCGTCGGCGGGCGGCTCGGGCGCCTCGTCCTTGGCGGCCTTCGGGCCCTTGGTCGGCTTCACGTTCTTGTGCGGGGCCAGCACCATGATCATGTTGCGACCGTCCTGCTTCGGCGACGACTCGACGAAACCGAGTTCCGTCACCTCGTCGGCGAGCTTCTGCAGCAGACGGAAACCGAGTTCCGGCCGGGACTGCTCGCGACCGCGGAACATGATCGTGACCTTGACCTTGTTGCCGGCGGCCAGGAAGCGCGACACGTGACCCTTTTTGGTCTCGTAGTCGTGCTGGTCGATCTTCGGCCGCAGCTTCTGCTCTTTGATGACGGTGAGCTGCTGGTTGCGGCGGGACTCGCGGGCCTTCTGCGCACTCTCGTACTTGAACTTGCCGAAGTCCATGAGCTTGCATACGGGCGGGCGTGCCTGCGGAGCGACCTCGACGAGATCGAGATCGTTCTCCTGTGCCAGCCGCAGCGCATCTTCGATCCGGACGATGCCGACCTGTTCACCGGCCGGTCCGACGAGGCGAACCTCCGGTACCCGGATTCGGTCGTTGATGCGTGTCTCGGAGCTGATGGGGCCTCCCTGGTTCGAGGTAAATTCTTCTACCGTTTCGACCTGGTGCCCACATACCGAAGGCCCCGGTACCGTGAGGTACACGAGGCCCACTCTTCCGATCGTGTTCGATCTCCAGAATCGAACACACCGCCTTGACGCCCGAAATCGTCTTGACGAGACCGGACCCGGACACCTGGTCTTACGGCGGTGACACGGGTGGGAGCGGGGCTCCACTTGCCGCCCCCGATCGCTCGGGGGCTGGTCGCTCGTGGAAGGCTACCAGATGTGTCAGAAGAACCCGTTCAGCAGCCCCCGTATTCCCCGGACGTCCGCGACCTGGAGGACATCCCGAGCGTCGAGGTGATCAGCAGGGCGGCCGTCATGCTGCTCTCCGCGGGCGCCGAACGCCTCGGCCTCGCGGACGAGGACCCCGCCAGCTCCCCCCACCGCGACCTCGACGAAGCCCGTCGCCTGATCACCGCCCTCGCCGGGCTGGTCACCGCTTCGGCAGAGTACCTCGGCCTGCACGCGGGCCCGTTGCGCGACGGCCTCCAGTCGCTACAGAAGGCGTTTCGCGAGGCTTCGGCCGTGCCCGACGCGCCCGGCCAGGGGCCGGGCGAGAAGTACACGGGACCGGTCTACTAGGAGGCCTTCCCTTCCTCAAAGTGTCAGGAAAGGGTCGTTCAGGACGTTTTTCGTCAGGAACGACCCTTTCCTGACATCCGGGCTACCGAACCGACGCCAAGGCAACTAACATTTCAGATGTGAGTGGGTTAGCGAAGGTGCCGAGATCCCTCCTCAGGGACGAGGCCTACGAGAACATCCGCCGGGCGATCATCGACGGGACGCTGCCGCCGGGGACGAACCTGCGCGACGGCGACCGCGCCGAGCAGCTGGGGCTTTCCCGGGCGCCGGTGCGCCAGGCGCTGCTGCGGCTGATCGAGGACGGCCTCGTCGAGTCGAAGCCGCAGAGCTACACGCGCGTGGCCGGGTTCGTTCCCGACGACGTCCGTGACGCATTGCAGCTGGTCCGCGCGTTGCACGAGTTCGCCGTCCGAGCCGGCGCCCCGCGGATGGGACCCGCGGAGGTCGCCGCGATGCGCGCGGCCAACTCCCGGTTCGCCGACGCGATCGCCGCCGGGGACATCGCGGCCGCGATCGCCGCCGACGACGAGCTCCACGACGTCCCGGTCGCCGCCGCGCGCAATCGGGCGATCGCCGCGACGCTGGCCCGCTACACGCCGCTGCTGCGCCGTCTCGAATACGCCCGCTTCGGTTCCCTGCCCGCGCACCGGTCGGTCCAGCGTCACGCGGAGCTGGCCGACGCCATCGAAGCGGGCGACGTCGACGCGGCCTGCGCGATCACCGCCACGATCTGGACCGAGCTCGAAGACCTCCTGGAGACGCCATGACCCTCGCCGATTTCCCGCGCTACCCGCTGCTGTTCGGTCCCTCCCCCGTGCACCCGCTCGAACGGCTCACCGCCCATCTCGGCGGCGCGAAGGTCTGGGCGAAACGCGAGGACGTCAACTCCGGGATCGCGTTCGGCGGCAACAAGACCCGGAAGCTGGAGTACCTGGTCGCCGACGCGCTCGCCTCGGGCGCGGACACGCTGATCTCGATCGGCGGCGTGCAGTCGAACCACACCCGCCAGGTCGCCGCGGCCGCCGCGCGGGCCGGCCTCAAGGCCGTGCTGGTGCAGGAGAGCTGGGTCGACTGGAACGACCCGATGTACGACAAGGTCGGCAACATCCAGCTTTCGCGCATCCTCGGCGCGGACATCCGGATGGTCGAGGCCGGATTCGGCGTCGGCTTCAAGGAAAGCTGGGAGAACGCGGTCAAGGAGATCGAGGACGGCGGCGGAAAGCCGTATGCGATCCCGGCCGGCGGCTCGGACCACCGGCTCGGCGGGCTCGGTTTCGCGAACTGGATGGTCGAACTCGAAGCGCAGGAGGCGGAGCTCGGCGTCTTCTTCGACACGGTGGTCGTCTGCTCGGTCACCGGCAGCACGCAGGCCGGGATGGTCGCCGGGGCCGCGCTTTCCGGGAAGCCGCGACGGATCCTCGGCATCGACGGGTCGGCCAAACCGGCCGAGACGCGCGATCAGATCACCCGCATCGCCCGCGCGACCGCGGAGCTGATCGGCGCCGGCGAGGTCGGTGAGGTCGAACTGGACGAGCGCTACCACGCCGGGATCTACGGCATCCCGGACGAGTCCACCCTCGACGCGATCCGCACGCTGGCGCGGCTGGAGGGTGTGCTCACCGATCCGGTGTACGAGGGCAAGTCCATGGCGGGGCTGATCGACCTCGTTTCCCGCGGTGAGATCTCGCGGGACTCGAACGTGCTCTTCGCGCATCTGGGCGGGCAACCCGCGCTGAACGGGTACACGAGCGTGCTCTAGCGGCTGGACGCAATGAAAGGTCCTTTCCTTGCAAATTTTGCAAGGAAAGGGCCTTTCATTGCACGCGGGATCAGTCCGTCACGGCCAGGACGTCGATCTCCACCAGCAGGCCGGCGGGAAGGCCGACGTACACGGTGGTGCGGGCGGGGTGCGGCGCCTCGCCGATCAGCTTGTTGTAGACCTCGTTGAACGCGCCGAAGTGGTCGACGTCGGTCAGGTACACGCGCACCATCATCGCGTCGGCCAGGCTCGAACCGGCGGCCTCGAGCACCGCCTCGATGTTCTTGAAGGTCTGCTCGGTCTGCTCGCCGACGGTCTCGCCGACGATGGCGCCGGTGGCCGGGTCGAAGGCGACCTGGCCGGCCACCTGCAGGATGTTGCCCTTGCGGACCGCCTGCGAGAACGCGGCCACCGGCTTCGGCGCGTTCTCCGTGCTGATCGCGGTCTTGCTCATTCCAACTTCCCCTTTCGGTTCCCCGTCCATCCACTGTGGACGGAAGCTTCTTCGGCGGCGGCGATCAGTTCCGGGACGAGCGCCATCAGGCCGTCGTAGTCGAGCAGCACCTTCGGCACCGACACCGACGCGGCGGCGAGTACCACGCCGCCCGGGCCGCGGACGGGCGCGGCGACGCAGTGGATGAAGTCCTCGTGCTCGGCGTTGTCCACCGCGTAGCCGCGGTCGGCGACGAGCGCGAGTTCCTTCCCGTAGGCCTCGGGCGTGGTGATCGTGTTCGGGGTGCGGACGAAGAAGTCGATCCGCGAGACCACGTCCGCCTGCTTCTCCGGCGTCATCGCCGCCACCAGCACCTTGCCGACGGCGGTGCAGTGCAGCGGGGCGCGTTTCCCGATGCGGGAGTACATCCGCACCGAGTGCCTGCCCTCGAACTTGTCGATGTAGACGACCTCTCCGTCCTCATAGGACGCGAGGTGCACGGTGTGCCCGGTGCGGGCGTTGAGCCCGGCGAGCGCGGATTGCGCGGTACGGCGGACGTCGCGGTCTTCCAGCGCCTGCTGCGCGAGGTCGAAGAGCGCGCTGCCGAGCCGGTAGTACCGCTGTCCTTCCCGGCGCACGAAGTGATGCGTCTCCAGGGTGCGCAGCAACCGCAGCACGGTCGACTTGTGCACACCGATCTCCTCGGCGAGCTGGTCCAGCGTCTTCGCCTCGCGGGCGAGCCCGCTCAGCAACGTGAGCGCCCTGTCCAGGCTCTGGCTCATCCGCCCACCAATCCCTCGTCCGTCAGCTTCGCCGCCGCCCATGCTGCCTCATCCGCCCCGAGGAGCGCTTCGACGACGGATCCTGGCAGCGGCGTTCCCACGTCGTCGTGGGTCAGCAAGGTGGCCGCGGCCTGCAGGTGACCGCGCCGCAGCCGGGTCGCGGGGTCGTCGCCGCGCAGCGTGGCGGCGAGGAAACCGGCGGCGAAGGCGTCACCGGCGCCGACCGGCTCCACGACGTCGACCTTGAGCGCGGGCGAGAACAGCGGTGCCTCGTCGCCGTCGATCAGCGTCACCCCGCGTGCCCCGTGCTTGACGACCAGCGTCTTCGGCCCCGGCAGCGCGACGCGCAGGCGTTCCGGTTCGCCGGTCCCCCACACTCGCTCGGCCTCATCCTCGCCTGCCAGCACGATGTCGGCGCGGGCGGCCAGTCCGGCCAGCACCGACGGGTCGCGCCCGGTCCACAGCGCGGGCCGGAAGTTCACGTCGAACGACACCAGCGTGTCGCCACGCGGCCGTTCCATCAGCGCCCGCACCAGGTCGAGACAACCGTCCGACAGGGCGGGCGTGATCCCGGACAGGTGGATCACGCGCACCCGGTCGAGATCGAGTTTGCCCAGCAGGCCGGCGTCCATTCCGGACGCGGCCGAGCCTTTGCGGTAGTAGCGCACGGGGCTGCCGTCCGCTCCGCTTTCCTTGATGTAGAGCCCGGTCGGGCGGGTCGGGTCGACCACGACCGCGCTGACGTCCACCCCCGCCGCGCCGATCTCGCGCACGAGCGCGCGGCCGAACGGATCGTCGCCGACGGCACTCACCCATGCACTGGCGAAACCCAGCGCGGGGAGATGGCAGGCGACGTTCGATTCGGCTCCGCCGATGGTCCGCATCCACTTCCGTACCTCG
Organism: Amycolatopsis sp. WAC 01376; assembly: GCF_003947415.1. Taxonomy (GTDB): domain Bacteria; phylum Actinomycetota; class Actinomycetes; order Mycobacteriales; family Pseudonocardiaceae; genus Amycolatopsis. The sequence continues at coordinate 758,467 of NZ_QHKL01000006.1, read as the reverse complement.
TCGGGCGGCCCGGATTCGGCCGGTACGAACAAGGCCATCGACTCCCCGATGCACAACACGTCAGTGCTCTTCATCGCGCCGGCCGCCGTTCCGGTGCCAGGGCGCGACCCCAAAAGATCAAAAGATTCCCGGGCGGCCAAGGCTCACCTGTCACTTCCGCGTCTCCTCGTCGTCACCCCGTTGACCTCTAGCGGACCGGATGCTACACCTATCCCACGCAATATGCGCAACGTCCGTTGCAACATACGCAACCGAGGTGAACCTCATGTTCGAAGCCGGCACCATCGATTCCGCCGCGGTCGCGGCCGTTCGGGAGGAGCGCGTCGACTGGCGCTTCCGCTCGGTCGCGCCTTCGCTGTCCGGGCTCACGATCGGCGAGGCCGCCGCCCGCGGCGCGAAGCTGTTCGAAGACGGCTTTCTCGGCCCGTTCGTGGTGCTCGACGAGGAAGCCGTCGAGCACAACCTCCGCACGATGGCGGACTGGTGCGCCGAACGCGGGGTCGCGCTGGCTCCGCACGGCAAGACGACGATGGCGCCGCAGCTGTTCGAGCGACAACTCCAGCACGGCTCGTGGGGCATCACCTGCGCGAACGCCGGCCACCTGCGGATATACCGGGCGTTCGGCGTTTCCCGGATCCTGCTCGCGAACCAGCTGCTCGACCCTTCCGGCCTGAAGTGGCTCGCCGCCGAATTGGACGCCGACGACGACTTCGAGTTCGTCTGCTGGGTCGACTCGGTCCGCGGCGTCGAGCTGATGACCGAAGCCCTGCGCGGAGCTCGCCGCAAGGTGGACGTCCTGGTCGAACTCGGTGCCGAAGGCGGCCGCACCGGTGTCCGTGACACCGAGACCGCGCTCGCCGTCGCCGAAGCCGCGCACGCGAGCCCCGCTCTGCGGCTGCGCGGATCCGGCGGCTACGAAGGCGCGCTTTCCCACCACACGGACGAAAAGTCGCTCCAGCTGATCAGCTCCTATGTGGACGGTCTGCGTGAACTCGTCTTCGCCTTCGCCGCGAAGGGCCTGCTCGACGACGCCGGCCAGATCATCGTCACCGGCGGTGGCAGCGCGTACTTCGACCGCGTCGCCGACGAGCTCACCAAGGACTGGGGGGACCTGGACGTCCTGCCGATCCTGCGCAGCGGCGCCTACGTGACCCACGACGACGGCTTCTACCGCGTGATCTCGCCGCTGGGCGAACACCCGCGCATCGGCGGCGTCGCCTCGTTCCGCTCCGCGCTGCGTGCCTGGGCGCAGGTCACGTCGAAGCCGACTGACGAACTCGCGCTGCTCACCATCGGCAAACGGGACGCGTCCTTCGACGAAGGCATGCCCGAGCCGCGCCTGATCCGCAAGGGCGACGGGCAGGCGTCCGCACTCGAAGGTCATTCCATCCAGAAGATGAACGACCAGCACGCCTTTCTGACGCTGCCCGCGTCGTCGCCGGTCGAGGTCGGAGACTGGATCGCCCTCGGTCTGTCGCATCCGTGCACCGTCTTCGACAAATGGCCCCTCATCCCGGTCGTCGGCCCCGACGGCGAGACCGTGCTCGATTTCGTCCGCACCCATTTCTGATCCGTCCTCCACCGCCGCAGAGGAAGAATCGCCATGGACATCGTTGTCCGCTCCGCACTGGTCGCCGACGGCACCGGGGATCCGCTCACCAGGCACGACGTGGGCATCACCGACGGCCGGATCGCCAGTGTCGCCGAACCCGGCTCGCTCGCGGGCCGCCGCACCATCGACGCCGAAGGACTCGTGCTCGCGCCCGGGTTCATCGATATGCATTCGCATTCGGACCTCCAGCTGCTCGCCAACCCGGATCACCTCGCGAAGCTCTCCCAGGGCGTCACGACCGAGGTGCTCGGACAGGACGGGCTCTCCTACGCGCCCGTGAACGACGACGTCCTCACGGCGCTGCGCCAGCAGCTCGCCGGATGGAACGACGATCCGGCCGGATTCGACTGGAACTGGCGCTCGGTCGGCGAATATCTCGACCGGCTCGACGCCGGGGTCGCGGTCAACGCGGCCTATCTGGTGCCGCAGGGCACCGTCCGCATGCTCACCGTCGGCTGGGATGACCGGCCCGCGACCGAAGCCGAGATGAACGCGATGAAGGAACTCATCGCGACCGGGCTGGCCGAGGGCGCGATGGGCATGTCGTCCGGGCTCACCTACACGCCGGGCATGTACGCGACCACCGAGGAACTCGTCGAGCTGTGCCGGGTCGTCGGGGAGAACGGCGGCTTCTACAGTCCGCACCACCGCAGCTACGGCAAGGGCGCGCTCGAAGCGTTCGGCGAGATGGTCGACGTCTCCCGCCGTTCGGGCTGCCCGTTGCACCTCGCCCACGCCACGATGAACTTCTCGGTCAACAAGGGCAAGGCGCCGGATCTGCTGGAGTTGCTCGACCGTGCGCTCGACGACGGCTGCGACATCACGCTGGACACCTATCCCTATCTTCCCGGCGCCACCTACCTTTCCGCGTTGCTGCCGAGCTGGTCGACCGAAGGCGGGCTCGACGCCACGCTGGCCCGGTTGTCCGATGTGGACACTCGTGAGCGGATCCGCGCCGAGATCGAGGAGACCGGCTCCGACGGTGCGCACGGGGTGCCGATCGACTGGGAGGCCATCGAGATCAACGGTGTCCGCCGGGACGAGAACTCCCACCTCGTCGGACATTCCGTCGCCGCTTCGGCGCAGCGTGCCGGGAAACCCGCCGCGGAGCTGTACTTCGACGTCCTGATCTCGGAAAAGCTCGGCACGTCCTGCCTGATGCATGTCGGGCACGAGGAGAACGTCCAGGCGATCATGCGCCACCGCACGCACACCGGCGGCAGCGACGGGCTGCTCGTCGGCGCACGGCCGCATCCGCGTGCCTGGGGCACTTTCCCGCGTTACCTCGCCCGCTACGTCCGCGAACTCGGCGTCCTCGACCTCGCCGAATGCGTCGCCCACCTCACCGGCCGCGCGGCGGACCGCCTGCGGCTGACCGACCGGGGTCTCGTCCGCGCCGGATACGCGGCGGACCTCGTGCTGTTCGACCCGGAAACCGTCGCCGACACCGCCACGTTCGACGAACCGCGGCAGCAGGCCGCCGGTATCCCCTATGTCTTCGTCAACGGTGTCGCCGCCATCGACGATGGTCAACCGACCGGCGCCCTCGCCGGCCATTCACTGCGGAACCCCGGGAGTGCCCGATGATCGACTGGCTCCAACATTCGACGGGAGGTCTCCTGACCCTCGCCGCCGTCTCGATCGCGGTGTTGTTGTTCCTCATCATCAAGGTCAAGCTCGAGCCCTTCATCGCGCTGATCGTCGTCGGCCTGCTGACCGCACTGGCCGCTGGCCTGCCGGTCGGCCAGATCGTCGGCTCCGCGCAGAAGGCGTCCGATTCCCTTCTGGAGAAGGGTTTCGGCGGGATCCTCGGCCATATCGCCGCGATCATCGGACTGGGCACCATCCTCGGATCCATTTTGGAGCGTTCCGGCGGGGCGAGGGTCCTCACCGGCGCGCTGCTGCGGGCCATCGGTGAGAAGCGGGCCCCGCTGGCGATGGGTCTCGCGGGTTTCGTCTTCGGTATTCCGGTCTTCTTCGACATCGGCATCTTCGTGCTGGCACCGCTGGTCTACGTCGCCGCCAAACAGGGCGGCCGCTCGCTGGTGCTGTACGCGTTGCCGCTGCTCGCCGGACTTTCGATCACGCACGCGTTCCTCCCACCGCACCCCGGCCCGGTCGCCGCGGCGGGCCTGCTGCACGTGGAGCTCGGCTGGATCATCCTGATGGGCCTGATCTGCGGTATCCCGGCATTCCTCGTCGGCGGTGTCGCGTACTCGACGTGGATCGGCAAACGCGTCGATGTCCCGGTTCCCGCGGAATTCCTGGTCGCGGAGGAAGAAGGCGAAAAGGAGGAGAACCCGCCGTCGCTCGGGCTGGTGCTGGCGATCATCGCGGTGCCGCTGGTGCTGATCCTCGCCGGGACCTTCGGCAGCATCTGGCTTCCCAAGAACTCCGCGCCCGCCGGCGTCGCGGCGTTCATCGGCACCCCGGCGGTCGCGCTGACGATCTCGGTGCTGCTCGCGTCCTGGCTGCTCGGCCTGCGCCGCGGCTTGACAGGCAAGGATTTGAGCGAGCTTTCGGCGAAGTCGCTCCGCCCGGTCGCGATGATCCTGCTGGTGGTCGGCGCGGGCGCGTTCTTCGGCGCCGTGCTGTCCGCCACGGGGATCGGCAAGGCCGTCGCGGGGTCGCTGGACAACGCCGGTCTCCCGGTCATCCTGGCCGCGTACGTGATCAGTTGCGGAATGCGGATCGCGCAGGGTTCGGCGACCGTCGCGATCGTGACCACGAGCGGCATCGTCGCCCCGACGGTGGCGACGCTGGGCTACTCGCAGATGCAGCTCGCACTGCTGGTCGTCGCGATTTCGGCGGGCTCGATCATCGCCTCGCACGTGAACGACGGCGGTTTCTGGATCATCTCGCGGTACTTCAACATGACCGTGCCGCAGACCCTGAAAACCTGGACCGTCCTGGAAACCGTCCTTTCCGTTTCCGGTTTCGGCGTGGCAGCATTGCTGATGGCAGTGGTTTAAACCACCTGAAGACTGGGAGAGATCACGATGACCGGACTCGATCGACGCACCTTCCTCGGCGCCGTCGGAGCGGCTGGACTCACGACCGTTCTCGGTTCCCACCTCGCACACGCCTCCGAACAATCCTGCGGACCGAAGGGAACCGGGGCCATCTACCTCAGCAGCTACACCAGTTCCGGGCACGGGCTCGATGTCGCTCACCGGGACGCGGCGACCAACGCGCTCGTCGTCGACCGGACGATTCCGGGAGTCAGCAACGCTTCCTGGTTCGACATCAGCGCCGACCGCAAAACGCTCTATGTGACCAACGAGGACGAGAACGGCCAGATCTCCGCGTTCAGTCTTGCCGATCCGGTGAAACCCAAGCTGCTCAACAAGAAATCGGCCAAGGGGCAGCACCCGACACATCTGAGCGTCCACTCGAGCCAGAAGTACGTGCTGGCCGCGAACTACAGCAGTGGCAGCGTCGTCGTCCTCCCGATCCTCGCGGGCGGGAAACTCGGCGACGTCGTCGATGTGGCCCAGCACAAGGGCGCCGAACGCCAGGCGCACGCGCACCAGGTCGTCAACGATCCGACCGGGAAGTGGGTGCTCGCGGTCGATCTCGGCGCGGATTCGGTCTATGTCTACAAACTCGACACCACGACCGGGAAACTCAAGCTGAACCAGCAGCTGAAGCTCCCGTCGGGCGCCGGGCCCCGGCATCTGGCGTTCCACGGAGGCGGGAAGTACGCGTACATCCTCGGCGAGCTGCGTGCCGAGGTGACCGTCGCGGCATGGGACCCGGTCACCGGGAAACTCACCGCCGGACAGGTCGTACCGGCCGTGCCCGCGGGCACTCCCGGCGAGCAGTACCCCGGCGAGATCGCGACGTCCAAGGACGGGAAGTTCGTCTACGCCTCGGTGCGTGGTTCCGACACGATCGCGTCGTTCGGCGTCAGCGAGGACGGGAAGTCCTTGAAGCTGCTGAACAACGCGCCCGTCGGCGGGGTGTACCCGCGTCACTTCACGCTCGACCCGACCGAGCGCTGGTTCTACGTCTCGAGCGACAAGTCCGGCACGCTCAGCTGGCTGCCGCGCGATCCCGGCACCGGTCTCCCCGGGCCCGTCGCCGGGAAACTCGCGCTCCCCCAGGTCAATTCCGTCTTTTTCGCTTAAGGAGAAAATCCCATGAGAACTCGCGTACTCATCGCGGGCCTCGCGGCCGTCGGCCTCGTCGCGGGCTGTGCACCGGCGCAGAACACCCCGGCCGCGGCCGGTGGTGACGAGAAGACCGGCACCGTCCGGGTCTGGCTGTTCGACGAAGCCAACCGCGCGCCCAAGGAGGCGGCGGTCAAGGAGGCGATCGCCGAGTTCAAGGCGGCGCATTCGGGCGTCGAGGTCGACGTCCAGTGGATTCCGGTGGAAGGCCGCGCGGACAAGTTCTCCGGCGCCTTCAACGATCCGGCGAGTGCGCCGGACGTCGCCGAGTTCGGCAACACCGACGTGTCCAGTTATGCCGCCACCGGCGCGCTGGCCGACCTGACCGGCGATCTCTCGTCGTGGAAGGAAGGGGCAGACGTCCTGCCCGCGGTGCTGGAGACGGCGAAGTCCGGCGGCAAGACCTACGGGCTTCCGTGGTTCACCGGCATCCGCGCGTTGTACTACCGCACGGACCTCTTCGCCGAACTCGGCCTCAAGCCGCCGGCGACGCTGGCGGAGCTGACCGAGACCGCGAAGACGATCCGCGCCAAGAAGCCGGAGCTGTACGGCATCTCCGTCGGCGGCAAGTACACCTACGCGATGCTGCCCTTCCTGTGGGCACACGGCGGCGAGATCGCCAAGCAGGACGGCGGCAAGTGGAAGTCCACTGTGGACTCCGAGCAGGCCAAGGCCGGTGTCACGGCGTACGCGAACCTGCTGAAGGCGGACATCTGCCCGCCAGAACAGTGCGCCAACCTGACCGGGACGCAGAGCATCACGGCGTTCGCCGGTGGCAAGGCGGGGATGTCGATCGGCGGTGACTTCAACCGCAAGGCCGTCGAAGCCGGCCAGGTGAAGGGCAAGTACGCGATCATCCCGCTCCCGGGCACCGAGGCCGGCAAGATCGCCCCGGCGTTCGCGGGCGGCAACCTGCTCGGCGTGTTCAACGCGACCAAGCGCAAGAGCCTCGCGGTCGAGTTCACCCAGCTGCTCGGTGGCGCCAAGTACCAGGAGAAGATGTACGTCGCCATGGGCAACCTGCCCACGCTCGGCAGCGTCCAGCAGAAGCTCGCCGCGAGCGACCCGTCGGTCAAGCCGTTCGTCGACACGCTCACCGCGGGCACGAAGTTCGTCCCCGCCACCGCGGCGTGGTCGAAGATCGACGCACAGAACGTGCTGCCGACCGCGATCCAGCAGATCGCGACCGGCGGCAAGGATCCCGCCGCCGCGCTGGCCACCGCGTCCGCCGAGATGAACAAGGCGTTCGGCTAAGTGGTCACCAAGGACATCCCCCGCACCACGGCTCCGGCCGTCCCGGCACGGCGGTCGCCCCGCCGTCGCCGGGACGGGCGGGCGGCCCTGCTCTATCTGGCGCCCGGCGGCATCCTGCTGCTGGCGATGCTGGTGTACCCGATCTACCAGCTCGTCCTGATCTCGTTCTACGACTACGGCCAGCCGCAAGCGGTCGGCAACGCGCCGCTGGTGTTCCTCGGTTTCCAGAACTACATCGACCTGCTGGAGAACGTCCAGTTCTGGGAGGTGCTGGCCAAAACCCTCGGCTTCACCGCGGTCTGCGTCGTCGGCAGCCTCGCGCTCGGGACGGGGCTCGCCGTGCTGGCGACCCGGGTCCGCGCCTGGGCGCGGGTCCCGCTGTTCCTGGCGGCGCTGGCCGCGTGGGCGACGCCGGCGATGGCGGGCTCGTACGTCTGGCTGTTCCTGTTCGACGCCGACTTCGGCCTGGTCAACGAGGTGCTCTCGGGCCTCGGGTTCACCGGGATGGCGAACCACTCCTGGACCTTCGACACCTACAGCACGTTCGGGCTGGTGGCCGCCGAGGTCATCTGGTGTTCGTTCCCGTTCGTCATGGTGACGATGTACGCGGGGCTCAAGGGAGTGCCGGAGGAGGTCATCGAGGCCGCGTACCTCGACGGCGCGTCGACCTGGCGCACCACGTGGTCGATCACGCTGCCGATGGTGCGGCCGCTGCTGACCATCGCCACGATCCAGTCGATCATCTGGGACTTCAAGATCTTCACGCAGATCTACGTGATGACCAACGGCGGCGGCGTGGCCGGGCGCAACCTCGTGCTCAACGTCTTCGCCTATCAACAAGCCTTCGCCGGACAGGAATACGGTCTCGGCGCGGCGCTCGGAGTCGTGATGACCTTGCTGCTGCTGTCCATCACCGGGCTGTACGTCCGGTCGCAACGCCGGAGCGCGGGATGGGTGTGACGACAGCGCCCCGCCCGAAAGCTCGTCGAGTTCAACGGCCCGGCAGGCTGATCGCCGAGATCATCTGCGTGGTGATCGCGGGGATGGTCGCCTTCCCGGTGTACTGGATGGTGCTTTCGGCGTTCAAACCCACCGGGCAGATCCAGGCGGAGAACCCCCGCCCCTGGACGCTCACGCCGACCCTGGAGCATTTCGAACGGGTGCTGAGCGGTGAAGGGTTCGCGTTGTTCTTCCTGAACAGCGTGATCGTGGCCGTCGTGGTGGTGGCGTTGTCGCTGCTGCTTTCGTTCCTCTCGGCCGTCGCGCTGACTCGGTTCAACTTCAAGGGCAAGACCGTCCTGCTGGTGATGGTGCTGGTGGCGCAGATGGTGCCGGTCGAGGCGCTGACCATTCCGCTGTTCTTCCTGATGCGGTCGGTCGGCGACGTCGCGCCGGCGTTCGGCACCAACCACCTCGGCTCGCTGATCCTGGTGCACCTGGCGTTCAGCCTGCCGTTCGCGATCTGGATGCTGCGGGGCTTCGTCGCCGCGGTGCCGCAGGAACTGGAAGAGGCCTCGAAGATCGACGGGGCGAGCCGCATGCGGTTCACCTGGCAGATCCTCTTCCCGCTGGTGGCGCCCGGGCTGGTGGCGATCAGCGTGCTGGCCTTCATCCACGCCTGGAACGACTTCCTGTTCGCCAAGACGTTCATCATCTCCAACACCGAGAACCAGACGCTCCCGCTCGCGATCCTGGTGTTCTTCAAACCGGAGGACACCGACTGGGGCGCGGTGATGGCGGGTTCGACCTTGATGACCATCCCGGTGCTGGTGTTCTTCATTCTCGTGCAACGACGACTCGTGTCCGTCATGGGCGGCGCGGTGAAGGGCTGACATGCCTGGCTTCGAAACCTTGCTCCCCCGTCCCGTCTCGGTGGAACCCTTGCCGGGACAATGCCCAGTACCGTCCGAAGTGGACGTCCGTACCGACGCCACGCTGCCTGCCGAGGGCTACCGGCTGGAGATCGACCCGTCGGGCGTCACCCTGCACGCCGCCGACGCGGCAGGCGAGTTCTACGGCCGTCAGACGCTCCGGCAGCTCATCGGACCGGACGCGTTCCGGGCCGCGCCGATCCACAGTGGACAGCCGACGATCCCGTGCGGGGTGGTGACCGATCACCCCCGGTTCGCGTGGCGCGGCTGTCTGCTCGACGTGGCGAGGCATTTCCGGACGAAGGCCGAGGTGCTGCGGTTCGTCGACCTGATCGCGGCGCACAAGCTCAACATGCTCAACCTGCATCTGACCGACGACCAGGGCTGGCGGATCGAGGTCCCCGAGTTCCCCAAGCTGACCGAGGTCGGCGGCTGGCGGAAGTCGTCCATGGTCGGACGGCACGACGGGCCGGAACGGGACGGGCGGCCGCACGGCGGGTTCTACACGACCGGCGACCTCCGCGAGATCGTCGCGTACGCCGCCGCGCGTTCGGTGACGGTGGTCCCGGAGGTCGACATCCCCGGGCACGCACGGGCCGCGATCGCCGCCTATCCCGAACTCGGGCCGGAGACCGCCGAACCGTGGGAGGTCTGGACGAGCTGGGGCATCAGCACTTCTCTGCTGAACACGAAGAAGTCCACAGTGGACTTCTTCAAGAGCATCTTCGACCACGTGCTGGACATCTTCCCGTCCGAGGTCATCGCGCTCGGCGGCGATGAGGTGCCCGGCGCGACCGACGAGCACGGCTGGTTCGTCCGCGAGATCGCACGGCACCTGGTCGAACGAGGACGCCGCCCGCTCGGCTGGGACGAGGTCCTCGAAGCGGGAGATCTGCCGCCGATGGTCATCGGCTCGTGGCAGAGCGAGGCGGCCGGAGCTCGCGCGGCGGCCGCGGGGCACGACGTCGTCATGTGTCCCGAGGACCACGTGTACCTGGACCACCGGCAGTCCGACCATCCCGACGAACCGATCCCCGTCGGCTACCTGAGCACGCTGGAGAGCTTCTACGGCTACGAGCCGGTGCCCGCCGATTTCCCCGAGGGCAAGACGATTCTCGGCGCGCAGGCGCAGGTGTGGGCGGAGCATCTCGACACCGTGCGGCGGGTGGACTACGTCGCCTTCCCGCGGCTGTGCGCTTTCGCCGAGGTGGCGTGGAGCAGCCCCGAAGGCCGGGACTACGCGGAGTTCCTGCCGCGTTTGCGGGACCACCACCTGCCCCGGCTGGACGCGCTCGGCGTCGAGTACCGGCCGCTGGACGGGCCGCTTCCCTGGCAGACGCGGCCTGGAGTTCCGGGGCGGCCGCGGCAGAGGTGAGTGCCTGATGGCCCCCTTCCTGGCAACAGGTGCAGGGAAGCGGGCCATCATGGGGTGATGAGTGATCAGTCCGCGCGGTGGGTCGACGCCTCCCAGCTTCCTGAAGAACTCGCAGCGCTCATCGATACCCTCCGCCCCGGGGAGGACGTGCTCATCACGCGGAACGGCGAGACGATCGGGACGATTTCCGCCGCTGTCCGCGAAGAACCGGTCCCTTCGCCGGACTCCGACGACATCACGGTCGTGGCCACCGCCATGAAGCTGTCGGCGTCGGCGCGGGACTCGCTGTCCGACCGGCTCGGCCCTGGTTACCTCGTGCTGGACCTGCGCTCGGCTCCCCCGAGCGTCGACGTCCTGCTGGTCCCGCCGAGCAGCCCGCAGTTGATCGGCAACTTCCGCGCGCTGTATCCGAAGGCCCGGATCGTGATCACGGAGATCGAGGACGCCGAACTCGGGGTCAAGTACGAGGGCCCGGTGCGCCGTCTCCTCGACGCCGGCGCCGAGGCATATCTTCCGTCGAGCACGATCCCGCGGCTGGCGGAGCAGCTGGACCGGACCATGACCCGGCTGAACCAGCTCGCCGGTGACACGTCGGTTCCCCTGACCATCGAAGCGCCGGGAGGCCGCGTACTCGAGTGAGCGCCGGTGGTCGAGCCAGGCCAACGTGTCGCGGTGGACCCGACAGGAGCGGGCTCCCGCAACGAGCCCCACCCGGCTCTTGACTGTCCACAAGGGACACTTTACGAGACAAAGGTGCCTGATTTGGGCAACTTGCACGGTTTCGCGAGAGGGTCGTGAGTGATTTTTGTTGCTCTAACCCTCATTGCCACTCACGACCCCCCGCAGAAACGTGCATAGCTGCATCAATCGGACGCGCAATCGCCCGGCGGTGTCCCTTGTGGACACTGAAGCCCCGCCAGCGTCCAGAATCAAGCTCCACCACCGGCGCATGCGGCCCCGCGACAGTGCAGGAATAGTCGCCTGACCTGCAGATCTCGACTTTGCCGGGACCCCGTACCTAGGCGCAAGGAAGGGGTCCTTCATGTACTCGTGCGGGTAAGGACGTCGATACCGAGCCGGTCAAGCCGGTCGTGAGTGGTAGGGACGGTTGGAACGACCCAAAACACTCACGAGCGGCGGCCAGGCGACCTCCACGAACCGCGGCCGGTAGATCCGCGCGTCGGCGATGTTGTCGGCGTGGTCCAGGCTGTTCACGTTGTACGACACCACGAGCTTCCCCGGACGGCTCAGCTGCGGATGTGCTGTCGCGTCGTAGACGATGCGCCGGTCACTCGCTTCGGACGCCCGGTGGAGAACGACAGGATTCCGGAACGGGCCGCTCGGCGAACTCGCGGTGTAGGCGAGCATCACCGGACTGAAGCCAGGGCTGGTGTCCATGGTGATCAGCACGTATTCGCCCCCGACGCGGGTCACCGAGAACGCCGTCCCGACCCCGGCGAGCATCCGGGCGGAGTCCTCCTCGCGTGATGACCACCCGGCGCCGGTCCAGAACTGCCAAGGTCCGCGAAGGCCCCCGGCGGGCACCCTGGCGAGCCGGAGGTGCCCCTGTTCGGCACCGTAGATGTAGGTGTACCCGCCGTCTTCGAGCAGCTCCGATCCCCACGCGACCTTGTCGCTCACCGGGATCACCAGCAGCTCGGACGGTGTCAGCTCGGGCAACCGGAAGGTGGCCAGCGACGTCCCGGTACTCCGGAAGTCGAGGCCGCCGGACCCTGTTGTCCGGTACCGGTTGTAGAGCACCCGCAGGACGTCGCCTTGGACGACTCCGTCGCCGACCCAGTAATGCTCGTCCGAGCCCGCGAGCCCGATCAAGGCCTCCGGGTCGTCGGCGGTGCCGCCGTGCAGCGTCTCCCCCAGTGTGCCGTCCGGCCGCTGGACGACCAGGGTGTTGCGGGCGATCGGACTGTCCGGCGGGCGGCTGTGATCCGGGTTCACCGTGCCGAGGAAGGTGTCCGAGAACAGCCACGCGGTGCGGCCGTCCGGCAGCGGGACCGACACCGTGCGATCCCCGCCGGTCCAGTGCCCGCCCTGATCGCCGTAGCCGTTCCAGAGCTCGTTCAGCCCCGCGAGGGGAACCACGGGCCGCGGCGCAGGCATGATCCCGCTGCTCGCCACCACGGCGCTGAACAGCAGCGTGGCCGCTACGAGAATCCGCGACGCCCGACGCATCGGATCATGCTAAAGCCACCGCGGTCTTTGTACGAGCCTTGTGCGGCGGATGGTTACGGTCCGCGGCATGTCCTGGAAACTGCTTTCCGTGAGCGTGCTCGCCGCTCTCGCGTGCACCGGATTCACGACGGCCGAAGCCGCCCCGAAGACCTACTATGTCGACCAGGTCTCCGGCAGCGACACCGCGAGCGGCACCTCGCAGCAGACCCCGTGGAAGTCCCTGGCGAAAGTCTCCACCGCCACGTTCGCCGCGGGCGACACCGTCCTGTTGCGTCGCGGCGGTGCCTGGTCCGGCGGCCTCACCGTCAAAAGCTCGGGCGTCACGATCGGCGCGTACGGCACCGGCGCGCGGCCGATCGTCAAGGGCAACACCGAAGCGTGCGTCGACCTCGCCGGCAACGACATCGTGGTGAAGGACCTCCAGGTCGGCGTCGCGGCCGACGCGGGACGCTGTTCGTGGGCCGGGGTGAAGGTGTCCGGCGACCGCGACAAGGTGCTGTCGAACCTGATCACCGGCGCCGGCGCGGGCGTGTACATCGCGCCGTCGGCCGACGGCACCGAGGTCACGCAGAACGACCTGGTCGACAACAACCACATGACCGTCGTGACCCCTGGCGGCAACGACGACTCCGGCGCGTTCGCCGTCCTGGTCCAGGGCAACGACTCCGACATCGGCTGGAACCGGATCAGCGGCTCGATCGCGAAAGCCGACGACTTCGGCGGCCTCGACGGCGCCGCGGTCGAGATCTTCTACGGCTCCCGCAACGTCATCCACCACAACATCTCCGAGGACAACGAGACCTTCACCGAACTCGGTACGGACGCGAAGGACCCCGACGGCGTCTCGACCGGCAACGTCTTCGAGTACAACGCGGTCTTCGGCGCCAAGACGCGCGGCGGGATCATCACGCGCGGCGCCGAGGACGGCAACGGGCCGGTGCTCGGCACGGTGTTCCGCAACAACTCGCTCCGGCTCCCGAACGCCGAGGCGGAAGGCTTCGTCTGCTACGGCGGCTGCACGAACCAGATGCTGACGATGACGCAGAACATCGTCCAGGCGGCGTACAAGGTCGGCTACGCGGACGCGACCTTCACCGCGACCGACCACAACGTGTACTTCGGCGGGCTCCGGCAGTTCACCGCCGGCGCGACGGACAAGGTCGCGGATCCGAAGTTCATCTCGGCCACGAACCTGATCCTTCAGGCGGGAAGCCCGGCGATCGACCTCGGCACGACGAAGTACGACGACCGCGACGTCGACGGCAACCCGGTCTTCGCCGGCGCGCGGGTCGACGCGGGCGCTTACGAGTTCCAGGGCTAGAACGCCGTGAGGGCCTCCTTCCCTACCTTGAGCGTAGGGAAGGAGGCCCTCACGGAATCCCGAGGCGTCAGTTGTAGATGCGCTGCATGGCGCCCGCCGCGACGAGCCCGTTGGCCCACAGCGAGTTCACCCGCGAGACCTCCTGGGCGTTCGGCGACGCGTTGGTGCAGGACGGGCCGGGGCCGCCGCCGGACATCAGTTCGGAGCACGGGCCCTGGTAGTTGTCCGGCAGGCCCAGCGCGTGGCCGGTCTCGTGCGCGGCGATCCGCGTCTGGTCGTACTCCCGCGCCTGCGTGTAGTCGATGAAGATGGTGCCGCGGCCGTGGCCGTCGGTCTCGGCGTACGAACCCGAGGGGTCGTTGCCTTCGGTGTAGCGCAGGGTGGCGCCCGACGAGCTCTCCTGCAGCTTCACGTTGGACACCGAGTTGTTCCAGTTCGCCACGCCCGCCTGGATGGCGGCGCGGAAGCTGGGCGCCCCCGAAGCGTCGTAGTAGACCGTGGTGGCCGCAACGGTCTGCTGAGCAGGCTGGACCGCCGCCGTGGCCTGGCCCGCGGTGACCGGGACGGCCAGCAGCGCCAAGCTCACGGACGCGGAGACGAAGAACTTCCTTGCCATGGACCCACTCCTTGTGAGGACAACGGAATGGTTCGTGAATTTAGGAGCCCCGGCCGAGACCCGGCACCGACTTTCGTCGCTTCTGACAGCTGGTGATTTACCAACACTTTCGCCCTATTGACATGCACGTGTTCGCATACGACTATGCCCGGTCAGCCTCGTTCATGGCCGCAGCGCGAGCTTGCCCGAAGTCGCCCGCGCTTCGAGATCCGCGAGCGCCTTCGGCCCGTCCGCGAGGTCGTACACCGCCGGATTTCCCGGCACGCAGACACCGGCGGTGATGAGGGCGCGCAGTTCGTCCATCAACTCCGCGAAGATCGCGGGCGCATGTTCGATCAGAACGCCGAGGTGCAGTCCGATCACGTGGATCTGATGCCGGAAGTTCAAGTCCCGGTTCGTGATCGCGACCTCGCCTCCGGCGACGCCGTAGACCACGACGCGTCCGGTGACCCGCTTGGCGGCGGCGAGGCCGGCCTCGAACGTGGCCCCGCCGACCGATTCGAGCACGAGGTCCACCTCCCCCGCCTCCTCGCCGTAACCGACCACACGGTCGGCGCCCAGCGCCCGCACCGAATCGTGCTTGTCGGGCGACGCGGCGCCGATGACGGTCGCCCCGTAGTGCTTGGCCAGCCGGACCGCGGCCTGGCCGACCCCGCCTGCCGCCGCCTGCACCAGCACGGTCTCACCGGCGGCCAGCCTGCCCAGCGGCTTGAGCGCGGCGAGCGCCGTGACCCAGTTCAGGATCAGCCCGATCGCCTGGTCGTCCGACCAGCCCTCGGGCACCGGGACCGCGCCGGCCGCGGACATGACCATGTATTCGGCGAAGGCCCCGCCACCGGTCCCGACGACGTGATCGCCGATGGCGGGCGCGGTCACCCCCTCCCCCACGGCGACGACCACCCCGGCAGCCTCGAACCCGGCGACGTACGGGGCTTCCGGACCGTTTTCGTACGTGCCCCGCGTCTGCATGACGTCAGCGAAGTTGACCCCCGCGGCGGTGACCTTCAGCAGGAGCTCACCTGGCCCCGGCACCGGAACCGGTGCGTCGGTGATCAAGTGAAGATCTTCGGGACCATTCAGGGAGTTCTGCCGCAGCGCGCGCATCGAAGTCATGTCCGCACGCTAAAACCCTCACATTTGCGTGAGGGTCAAGTCGTGGAGGTACGCGTCGAGGGCGTCGCGGTTGCGGGTCATGAGCGCGATCCGGCGATCGAGCACTTCCCGCTGCCGCGCGACCTCGCCGATCATGTACTCGCAGGGCTCCTTCGGCCGGACTTCCCCTGGCCCGTCGAGGTACGGGAGGACTTCGCGGATCAGCCTGACCGGCAGGCCCGCGTCGAGCATCCCGCGGATCTGCAGGACCGCCTCGACCGAGCCTTCGCAGAAATCGCGGTAGCCGTTGCCTTCCCGGCCCGGGCTGAGCAAGCCCTCTTCCTCGTAATAGCGCAGCGACCGGACGCTGACCCCGGTCTTCCGTGCGAGCTCGCCGATCTTCACGGTGCCAAGGTAGCCGTCGAGCCGACGTATAGGCCGTTATACGGTTTTCGGTTTGTACCAGACCTCGGGGCGGCCGACCTGGCCGTAGCGGGGCTCGCGCTGAGCGAGGCCGTTGTCGGCGAGGTACTCGAGGTAGCGGCGCGCGGTGACGCGGGAGGCGCCGATCGCGGTCGCGGCCGCCCCGGCGGAGAGGCCGTCCGCGGCCGAGGCGAGGACCTCGGTGATCGCCTCCAGGGTCTGCGAGCTCATCCCCTTCGGCAGCGCCTGCCGCTCGGTGGTGCGCAGGGTGCCGAGCGCGCGGTCGATCTCGGCCTGGCCGGTGACCTCGCCCGAAGCGCCGTGGAACTCGGCGTAGCGCTCCAGTTTTTCCCGCAGCGAGGCGAAAGTGAACGGCTTCAGCAAGTACTGCACCACGCCGACCGACACGGCGGCCTTGACCAGCGCCAAGTCCCGCGCCGAGGTCACGGCGATGACGTCGATCGGGAGACCGGCCGCGCGCAGCGACCGGCAGACCGCGAGCCCGTGCGTATCCGGCAGGTAGAAGTCCAGCAGTACCAGGTCGACCGGTTCGCGTTCGCAGAACCGCAACGCGTCGCCGCCGGAATGGACGACACCGGACACGGTGAAACCGGGCATCCGCTCGACGTACACCCGATGCGCGTCCGCGGCCACCGGTTCGTCCTCGACGACCAGCACCTTGATCATCGTGTCGGCTCCTTCGGCGGTGCTTTCAGTGGCAAGCGCACAGTGAACACCGCGCCCTCTTCGCGGCCGACGTCGATCGTCCCACTGTGCCGCCGCACCGCCTGACCCACCAGTGCCAAGCCGAGCCCGTGCCCGTCCTCCGGTTTGGTCGACCAGCCGCGCCGGAAGACGTCCTCGACGTCGTCCACACCCGGGCCGGTGTCGGCGACCCGCAGCAGCAGTTCGCCGGGGTCGGAGCGCACGGTGACCTCGACCCCGGGCCGTCCGCCGTCGCCGGCGTTCCCCACCGCGGCGTCGATCCCGTTGTCGATCAGGTTCCCGAGGATGGTCACCAGATCTCGCGGCGGGACGCCGGTGTCCGAGTCCTCCATGACCGTGTCGGGCGTGATCGTGAACTCGACGCCACGCTCGCTCGCCTCCGCCGCCTTGCCGAGCAGCAACGCCGCGAGCACCGGTTCGGCGACCGCGCCGACCACGCGGTCGGTGAGTTCCTGCGCCAGCGCGAGCTCCTCGGTGGCGAATTCGACGGCCTGTTCGGGGCGGCCGATCTCGACCAGCGAAACGACGGTGTGGAGCCGGTTCGCCGCCTCGTGCGCCTGCGACCGCAGCGCCTCGGCCAGCCCGCGCACCGTGGTCAGTTCCCCGGTCAGCGCCTGGAGTTCCGTGTGATCGCGCAGGATCACGACGGTGCCCATCGCCTTCCCCCGCGCCCGCACCGGCGCCGTGCTGACGACCAGCACCCTGGCCTCGGTCAGGTGGAGTTCGTCGGTGCGCTCCTCCCCCGAGGTGAACGCTTCGACGAGGTCCTCAGGAACGTCCAATGAGGACAGTTCCCGGCCGACCGGGTCGTCGTCGACCCCCAGCAGCGCGCGGGCGCCGTCGTTGCACAGCACCACTCGCCCGTCGCCGCCGACGAGCAGCAGGCCCTCGCGCACGGAATGCAGGACGGCTTCGTGGTACTCGAACAGGTTGCTCAGTTCCTCGGGCGCGATCCCCCTGGTCTGCCGCCGGAGCCGGGCGCTGACCAGATAACTGCCGATCCCGCCGACCACCAGCACCGCCACCGCGACCCCGATCAGCGGCCACAGCCGTTCCCGCAGTTCAGCGTCGATCGCTTCGACGGTGATGCCGACCGACACCAGCGCGACGACCTGCCCGGCGGCGCCATGCACCGGCACCACGACGCGTTCGGACGGGCCCAGTGAACCGGCGTAGGTCTCCAGGACCCGCGCGCCGCGTTGCGCCTCGCCGATGTTCCCGATGAACGGCTTGCCGATCAGCTCCGGATTCGGGTGCGTGTAGCGGATTCCGTTCTTGTCCATGATGGTCACGAAATCCACGTCCGTATCCGCGCGGACACTCTGCGCGAACGGCTGCAACGTCGAAGTGGGATCCGATGTGGACAATGCGGCCAGTACCCCTGGCGCGTCCGCGACCGCTTCGGCGACCGCGATCACCTTGTCTTCCGCCCGGTGTTCGGTGGCACGGACGGAATCGAGATAGGCGAAGGTCAGCCCCGCCGCGACGAGGACGAAGAGCACGACGAGCTGGAGAATCAGCAGCTGGCGGGCGAGACTGCCGCGTCTGGTCCGGTTCCGCGTCGTCGAGGGCACCCGCTCATACCAGCACACCGCCACCGGCGTCGCCCAGCGCGCCCGGCCGGAATTCCCCGGAAACCATCCGCGCGAACTCAATGAACACAACCGTGACCCAGCTCACCTGCCCGGGTGATAGTGACCGGCAATCCCACGAACACCCCCTGAGCTGGAGGCAAAGGTGCCTACAACGCCCGAAGCGGCGCCGCGTCGCCGAGACAAGATGCACTACCTGTACCTGGCCGTGATCGCGGCGGTCGTCCTCGGCGTCATCGTCGGGTTCGCCGCGCCGGATCTGGCCAAGGAACTCAAGCCTCTCGGCACCGGTTTCGTCAACCTGATCAAGATGATGATCTCCCCCATCATCTTCTGCACCATCGTGCTCGGCATCGGATCGGTGGCGAAGGCCGCGAAGGTCGGCAAGGTCGGGTTGCTGTCGCTCGGCTACTTCCTGATGATGTCGACGTTCGCGCTCGCGATCGGCCTCGTCGTCGGCAACCTCCTGCACCCGGGCGAGGGCCTGCATCTCGACCCGGCCGCCGCCGCGAAAGCGCACACGCAGGCCGAGGGCGGCGAAGGCTCCGTCGACTTCCTGCTCGGCATCATCCCGACCAGCTTCGGTTCCGCGTTCACCGAAGGCCAGGTGCTGCAGACGCTGCTGGTCGCCCTGCTCGCCGGGTTCGCCGTGCAGAAACTGGGCACGAAGGGTGAGCCGATCCGCCGCGGCATCGAGCACATCCAGCGGCTCGTGTTCCGGATCCTGGCGATGATCATGTGGGCCGCCCCGGTCGGCGCGTTCGGCGCGATCGCCGCCGTGGTCGGAGAGACCGGCTGGGGCGCGCTGCGCAGCCTCGCCGTCATCATGATCGGCTTCTACCTGACCTGCCTGGTGTTCGTGTTCGGCGTGCTCGGTTCGGTGCTGTGGCTCGGCGCGCGAATCAACATCTTCACCCTGCTCCGCTATCTCGGCCGTGAATTCCTGCTGATCCTGTCGACCTCGTCGTCCGAGTCGGCCCTGCCGCGCCTGATCGCGAAGATGGAGCACCTCGGGGTCTCCAAGCCCGTCGTCGGCATCACCGTGCCCACCGGGTACTCGTTCAACCTCGACGGCACGGCCATCTACCTGACCATGGCGACGCTGTTCATCGCGACCGCGCAGGACCAGCCGCTGTCGCTCGGCGAGCAGATCTCCCTGCTGCTGTTCATGATCATCGCGTCGAAGGGCGCCGCGGGCGTCAGTGGCGCCGGGATCGCCACCCTCGCCGGCGGGCTCCAGTCGCACCGGCCGGAACTGGTCGACGGCGTCGGCTTCATCCTCGGCATCGACCGGTTCATGTCCGAGGCTCGCGCGCTGACCAACTTCGCGGGCAACGCCGTCGCGACCGTTCTGGTCGGAACCTGGACCAAGGAGTTCGACCGCGAACGCGCCAACCAGGTCTTCAGCGGGCAGGCACCGTTCGACGAAGCCACCCTGATCGACGATCACGTCTCGGATCCCCACGAGGACAGCGACGGAGACAGGGAGAAAGCCGTGGCGCGCGTGTAGCGCACGGCAAGAACGAAACCGCGGTGCGAGGGTCCCCCGTCCTCGCACCGCGGTTTCTTCGTTCCGGCAAACTGAACGCATGCCGGACGCCATCGACCGCTACGTGCTCACGCGGTACTCGAAGCTGCTGCACGGCAACTTCGCCGGGATGATGAGCGGACCCGAACGCGAGATATTCCTGCGCGACCTCGTCGAGGACGCCGCGCGGATCACCGACGACGAACTCGAAGAGCTGTTCGAGGCGGACTGGCGGCCACGGATCACCGCGGCGTGGCTCATCGGCGTCGACCGCCGCACCGCGTGGCGCGGGCGCATCCGGGAACTGTTCCTGGAAAGCGGTTTGGTGTTCGCCGGGCAGGGCTACTGCTTCGCGCTGGCGAGGTTCGGGACCATCGCCGACGCCGAGATCCTCGTGTCCTATCTGGACCATTACCTCGCCAGGCCGGACCTGCGTTACGACCAGGAGTGGGCGCTCGCGGCCCTGCACAACGTCGACGCCGACCTCACGACCGCGTACACGTCACGCTATCTGCGGCGTGGTGGCCTGTGGGAAAGCTGGTCCGCGAAGAACAGCACGGACCTGCCGTTCCAGAAGATGTACTTCGACCTGCTCTGTTCCCACGTCCAGCGCGCCGTGCACACGGCAGGCGTCAGGCGCTGACCTTCTCGTCGTAGACGACGCGGGACGCGGCGATCGAGTCGCGGTGGCGCTCGGCCCAGCTCAGCAAGCCGCTCAGCGACGCGTACAGCTCCTTCGCCATCGCCGTGGCCTCGTACTCCACCTTCGGCGGCACCGTCGGATACACGGTGCGCACGAGCAGCCCGTCGCGTTCGAGGTTCCGCAACGTCAGCGTGAGCATCCGCCTGCTGATCCCCTCCACCGACCGCTCCAGTTCGGTGAACCGCACCGGACCGCGCGTGGCCTCCAGCAGGATGCCGATCGCCCACTTCCCGCTGATCCGGTTGATCACCTCGAGCACGGTGCACACCTCGAGTTTTTCCGGATCGACGACCCTGGCCTGCGCGGTCACATCGGTGTTCCCCTGGGACATGAAAGTGCCTCCTTCCGGCAAGGAAGAGAGTCACACAAGATGGGCGCTGTTACAAGTGATGCACCAAGGCATCACCTGGGAATTTCAAGGGATTCTTCATGCCACAGCGCGCTCTCGCCCTCGCCGTCCTTTGCGCCGTCTCGCTGATGGTCGTCCTCGACGGCTCGATCGTCGCCGTCGCGCTACCCGCCATCCAGAACGACCTCGGTTTCACGCCGTCCACCCTGGCCTGGGTGGTCAACGCCTACCTGATCGCGTTCGCCGGGCTGCTCCTGTTGTCCGGCAGACTGGGCGACCTGCTCGGCCGGAAACGGGTCTTCCTGGCCGGACTCGGCGTGTTCACCCTCGCTTCGCTGCTCTGCGGAATCGCACAGGACCAAGCTCAGCTCATCGTGTTCCGCTTCCTGCAGGGCGCGGGCGGCGCGCTCGCGTCGGCCGTGGTGCTCGGCATGATCACCACCCTCTACCCGGAACCGCGGGCACGGGCGAAGGCCATCGGCGTCTACAGCTTCACCCAGGCCGCGGGCTCGTCGATCGGGCTCATCGCGGGCGGCACGCTGACCCAGCTGCTCGACTGGCACTGGACGTTCTTCGTCAACCTGCCGATCGGCGCGGTCGCGGTCGTGGTCGCCGTCCGGCTGCTCGCGGACGACCGAGGCCCCGGCCTGCGCGGCGGCACCGACGTCACCGGCGCCGGACTGGTCACCGGCGGACTGATGCTGCTGGTTTACACGATCGTCAAGGCCGAGGAGTACACCTGGGCCGACGCCCGCACGCTCGGGCTGCTCACGGCGTCGCTGCTGCTGCTCGCCGGATTCGTGCTCCGGCAAGCGAAGGCGCGTCAACCGTTGCTGCCGCTGCGGATCTTCCGGCTCCGGGCGGTGTCCGGGGCGAACACGGTGATGGTCCTGATGGTCGCCGGGCTGTTCGGCTTCCAGTTCATCACCGCGCTCTACTTGCAGCGCGTGCTCCGGCTCGACGCGCTGAGCACCGGATTCGCCTTCCTGCCCGCCCCGCTCGCGATCGCGGTGATGTCGCTGGTCTTCGCCGAGCGGTTGAATCACCGCTTCGGGGCGCGAACGGTGCTCGTCACCGGGCTTTCGCTGGTCGCGCTGGCGCTGGGCTTCCTCGCCACCGTCGAGGCGGACGGAAACTACGCGACGGACGTCCTGCCCGCGCTCGTCCTGATGGGCGTCGGCTTCGGCGCGGCGATGCCGGCGCTGATGGGGCAGGCGATGTCCGGCGTCACCGCCGCCGACACCGGGGTCGCTTCGGGGCTGATCAACACCACGCAGCAGATCGGCGCGGCGATCGGGACGGCGGTGCTCGCGACCGCCGCCGCGTCCCGTACCGGATCGCTACTGGCCGAAGGCACCGCGATGGCTGAGGCGCTCACAAGCGGCTACAGGACCGCGTACGCGTTGAGCGCCGGACTGCTCGCCCTCGCTGTCTTCGTCGCGGCCGTGGCTTTACGTGCTCGGAAGACTCAGGAACTGATCGTCGCGTAAGCCCATTCGGAGACCTCGCCGCCGAGCCGCACCTCGGCGGCGCCTCCGGGTTTCCAGACCCCGCTGCCGCCGAACGCGGCCATCCCGCCGGTCTTGCCGGAATACTGGGAAAGCACGACCCACATCCCATACCCGGCCGCGACGCCGACCTGGTCGAGCAGCCGCTGTTCCTGGCCCTCACTGAAGAGCGCGCTGAGCACGTAGACCTCGGCGCCGGCTTCGGCGAGTTCCCTGGCATGGTCCGGATTCGCGGCATCGAGACAGATCGCGAGACCGAGGCGCCTGCCGCCGACGTCGATGATCACCCGGCGATCGCCCGGTTCGAACAGCTCTTCCTCGCTGTTGTGCAGATTGCGTTTCGCATAGGTGGCAACGGTTTCCCCGGTCGGTCCGAGGACGAGCGAACCGATGTACCGCCGCCCGTCCTCCACGAGCGGGAGCCCGATGACGGCGTGGACACCACTGGCCCGGCACGCCTCCCGAAGCGGATCGAGGCGGGGGTCGTCCTGGGACAACCACAGGCCGGGGTCGGCGGCAAGCGCCTCGAACTCCAAACCGGTCAAGGAAAGTTCGGGGAAGACGCAAAGATCGGCTTCCGCGATCCGGAGGAGCCTCGCGTGTTCGGCGATGTTCGCGGAAAGGTCCGCGGGGACGGTGAACGGCTGCACAGTCGCGACACGCATGGCGCGAGCCTAACCTGTGGACGTCCTCAGATACCCCCGCAATCCGTTTTGCCCTCGTCGCATCATGAGCGCGTGGTTGATCCGGAAAACCGGCCTCGCGACACGGTCGAGCTTGCGCAGCAAGGGTTTCCGCGCCTCGACCTCCTGCGTGATGTCCAGCCTGGTGCCGCTTTCCACCGCGACGAGAGCGCCGGCCAGTGTCCCTTCCAGATCACCGCTGAGCAGGACCCGGACCCGGCCCTCCCGTTCGTCCTGCCGGTCTCGATGCATTCGCACGGTCAACGCGTACGGCAGCCTGGACCGGCAAACGAGCTCGGCGGTGTCCTCGTCGACCTGGCTGACCGACCGGACGTCACGCCACCACAGCGGATAAGCGGCCAGGTCGACGACGGCGTCGAACACCGCTTGGGGTGAGGCGGGGAGCAGCCACGTGTCGCGGAAGCGGTACCAACCGCCTCCGCGACCCGTGAGCGAACCCGTCATACCTCCGCCGACACCAGGTTCCGGCCGTCCATGGTCACGACCTCGACCGAGGCCACGTCGTCGGGGGCGACCAGTGCCGAACCGTCGACCCCGGTGCCCTCGCGCTGTCCCTTCTCCGAAACGAGCCAGCTGCCTGCGTTGACTCGCTCGCCGGTCCTGGTCACCACGACGAGCGCACATTTCTCGCCTTCGCGGACCCCTGTCGCCTTGGCGTGGAGCCGTACCCAGCCCGCGGCCGGAACCACCCGGACCGCCAGCTGCACTCCGGTGATCCGGTTGGTGGCCGCGAGATCGCGGGTGCCCGGCACCGGCGCGGTCACCGCGGGCACCGGCAAAGCCACTGTCGACGGCTCCGGCGTGCTCTGCCTGCCGACCAGCACCCCGGCGCCCAGCGCCACGACGGCCAGTACGGCCGCTCCGGCCACGGCGAGGAACCGGCGAGGCTTCCGCTCCTGCGCGCCTTCTTCGTCGCGGACCTGACGCAACGTGCGCTGCAGCAGCAGATCACCGCCGTCGGGAGGACCTTCGAGGAACGCCTCCGGCGGCACTTCGTCGAGGTCATACCGCAGCTCCGACAACTCGCGAACCTCACGACGGCACGTCGCGCAGTTCGCCAGATGCGTCTCGAAAGTGGCCGCTTCCGCCGGGGTGAGCCCACCGAGAACGTAGGCGGCGAGCTGGCCCTGGTCATGTCCGACCGCACTCATCGCGCCACCTCCTTCCCAGGTCCCGACATCACGGCTCTGAGCGCCCGTAACGCGTAATAAGATCTCGACTTAACGGTACCCGGGGCCACGCCCAGGGATCTCGCCGCTTCGGCCACCGTGCGGCCCCGGTAGTAGATCTCCACCAGTACCTCACGATGTTCCGTGGAGAGGCCGTCCATCGCCCCGAGCACGGCCATGGAGTCCACGACGCTCTGCGCGTGGTCCCGCTCCACCGCCGGGGTGGGCACGCCTTCCTCCGGCTCCGCCACTTCCGGTGGCCGTGCCGCCCTGGCCCGCGCGCGGTCGGTGATGATGTTCCGGGCGACCGTGAGCAGCCAGCCCCGCACCGATCCCTTCGCGTCGTTCTGCAGGTCTTCGGCGTGCTTCCAGGCCCGGACCAGGGTCTCCTGCACGACG
Source organism: Amycolatopsis sp. WAC 01376 (assembly GCF_003947415.1). Classification (GTDB taxonomy): domain Bacteria; phylum Actinomycetota; class Actinomycetes; order Mycobacteriales; family Pseudonocardiaceae; genus Amycolatopsis. The sequence continues at coordinate 733,863 of NZ_QHKL01000006.1, read as the reverse complement.
CCCTCGCCGGCCGCGCGGTCCCCGGTCAGCCTCGTCGCGTACGCCAGCAGGCTTCGCCCGTGTTCGGCGTACAAGTGCCGGACCAAGTCCTCGCCTTTGGCCTTTTTGGGCCGCCAGCCTCCGATCGCCACTCGCGTCCTCCCGACGGTCTTCTGGGTCGGCGAGGACAGTACTGCAACCCGCATGGGCAGAGTGGATCGTTCGGCGCGCGCCGCGATCGAACTGTGCATCGGCACCGGCCTCTCCTCGGTTCTCCATGGCCGCCTCCTCTTGCCTCCCACACGGACGGCGTCGCGGAACGGTTCACCCGGGGCCTTGTCGATCACCGGACGCGCTCGTATGCTGACGCCTCCGGATTCCGCCGCCGCCTGATTCCCGGGAGGGTTCGAGGCGTGCCAAGGAAACTCGCGGCCGTTCTGCTGGCCGTCGCTTTCGTGTCGGGATGCGGCGGGGAACCCGGTTTCACCGCGACGCTCACCGATCCGGCGAACGTCGACCTGAGCTGGCCCGACGACGATCCGAACGTCGCGGGGCGGATCGTCGAATACACCACCGATCCGCACGGCGAGTACACGATCCTGCGGTTCGTGCCGCCGCGGCAGACGACCTACCGGCATCCGGACCTGATGCCGGAAACGCGGTTCTACTACCGGATCCGGCCGTTCTACGGCGCCGTGTCGGACGCCGTCACCGTCTCCGGCCCCGCTACTCCGGCCGCGTCCGGACCCGCCGTGTCACTGCGGACGGGCGACCGATCGGCCGCTCCGGCCTCGTTCCGGGCCGAACCCGCGCCGGAGGAGATGGTGCGGTTCAGCTGGACGGACCACTCCACCGACGAGGACGGTTTCCTCGTGGAGATCAAGAAACCCGGCGCGGCCGAGTTCGTGCCCGTCGAGGTCTCGGATCCGGGGACGACGTCGGCCGGGCTCGCTTCGATGTCGGGTGAGGAGGGCGCTTCGTACCGGCTGCGCACGTTCTACTACGGGCCCGCCTCGCCGGTGCTGGACCGGACCACGGGGAAGGGGTAGTTCTCCCTCCGGATGCTATGAACGGTCCGTTACTTGCAAATTTTGCAAGTAACGGACCGTTCATAGCATTGGCGACTCAGGCGAGAACGGTCTTCAAGAACTGCCCGGTGTAGCTCTCCTCGACCGAAGCGACGTACTCCGGCGTGCCCTCCGCGATCACGGTGCCACCGCCGGAACCACCCTCGGGACCCATGTCGATGATCCAGTCCGAGGTCTTGATGACGTCGAGGTTGTGCTCGATGACGATCACCGTGTTGCCCTTGTCCACCAGGCCGTTGATCACGCCGATCAGCTTGCTGATGTCCTCGAAGTGCAGACCGGTGGTCGGCTCGTCGAGGATGTACACCGTCTTGCCGGTGGACCGCTTCTGCAGCTCGCTGGCGAGCTTGACGCGCTGCGCCTCACCGCCCGACAGCGTCGGCGCGGGCTGCCCGAGCCGGACGTAGCCGAGGCCGACGTCGACGAGCGTCGCGAGGTGCCGGTGGATCGCCTTGATCGGCTCGAAGAACTCGGCCGCCTCCTCGATCGGCATGTTCAGCACGTCCGCGACGGTCTTGCCCTTGTAGTGCACCTCGAGGGTTTCGCGGTTGTACCGGTCGCCCTTGCAGACCTCACACGGGACGTAGACGTCCGGCAGGAAGTTCATCTCGATCTTGATCGTGCCGTCACCGGCGCAGGCCTCGCACCGGCCGCCCTTGACGTTGAAGGAGAACCGGCCCTGCTGGTAGCCGCGCACCTTCGCCTCGGTGGTCGCGGCGAACAGCTTGCGCACGTGGTCCCAGACGCCGGTGTACGTCGCCGGGTTGGACCGCGGGGTGCGGCCGATCGGCGACTGGTCGACGCGGACCAGCTTGTCGACGCCCGCAAGCCCGTTCACCCGGGTGTGACGGCCAGGGACCTGACGCGCGCCGTTGAGCTTGTTCGCCAGCACGGTCGCGAGGATGTCGTTCACCAGGGTGGACTTCCCGGAACCCGAGACACCGGTGACCGACACGAGGCAGCCGAGCGGGAACGACACGTCGAGACCGCGCAGGTTGTGCTCGCGCGCGCCGACGACGGTCAGCTGACGCTTCTTGTCGATCGGGCGCCGGATCGCCGGGATCTCGATCTTGCTGCGGCCCGAAAGGTACGCGCCGGTGATCGAGTCCTTGTTCCGCAAGAGCTTCTTGTACGGTCCACTGTGGACGATGTGACCGCCGTGCTCGCCGGCGCCGGGGCCGATGTCGACCACCCAGTCGCTGGAGCGGATGGTGTCCTCGTCGTGTTCGACGACGATCAGCGTGTTGCCGAGGTCACGCAGCCGGACCAGCGTCTCGATCAACCGGTGGTTGTCGCGCTGGTGCAGCCCGATCGACGGCTCATCCAGGACGTACAGCACGCCGACCAGACCGGAACCGATCTGCGTGGCGAGCCGGATGCGCTGTGCCTCGCCGCCGGACAGCGTCCCGGAAGCGCGGTCGAGCGAAAGGTAGTTGAGCCCGACGTCGAGGAGGAAGCGCAGCCGCGCCTGGATCTCCTTCAGCACCGCGCCGGCGATCACCGTCTCGCGTTTGCCGAGCTCCAGCTCGTCGAGGAACTGCGACGCCTCCGCGATCGAGAGGGCACAGACCTCGGCGATCGACCGATCGCCCTGTGTCTTGTGCTCCAGGGTGACGGCGAGGATCTCCGGCTTGAGCCGCGTGCCCTGACAGGCCGGGCACGGCACTTCGCGCATGTAGCCCTCGTACCGCTCACGCATGTACTCGGACTCTGTCTGCTCCTGGCGCCGCTCGAGGAACGGGATGACACCCTCGAAGGCCGCGTAGTACGAACGCTGGCGGCCGTAGCGGTTCTTGTAGCGGACGTGGACCTGCTCGTCGACGCCGTGCAGAACGGCCTTCTGCACCTTCGCCGGCAGCTTGCGCCACGGGGTGTCCATCCGGAAGCCGATGGTCTCCGAAAGCGATTCGAGCAGGCGGATGAAGTAGTCCGCGCTCTGGCCGCCCGCCCACGGCGCGATGGCGCCCTCACCGAGGGACATCTCGTCGTCCGGGACCACGAGCTCCGGGTCGACCTCCTTGCGGACGCCGATACCGCTGCACTCGGGGCAGGCGCCGTAGGGCGCGTTGAAGGAGAACGACCGCGGCTCGAGGTCCTCGATCGCCAGCGGGTGGCCGTTGGGGCAGGCCAGGTTCTCGGAGAACCCGCGCACGCGATGCGGGTCGTTCTCCGGCAGGTCGACGAAGTCGAGCTCGATCAGGCCGTCGGCCAGCCGGAGCGCCGTCTCGACCGAGTCGGTGAGCCGCTGCCGCGAGCCGGTCTTCACCGAGAGCCTGTCGATGATGACGGCGATCTGGTGCTTTTCCTGCTTCTTCAGCTTCGGCGGGTCGGTGAGCGGGTGGATCGTCCCGTCGACAACGACGCGTGCGTAGCCCTGCTGCTGCAGGTTCTCGAAGAGATCGAGGTACTCCCCCTTGCGCCCGCGCACGACCGGCGCGAGCACCTGGAAGCGAGTGCCCTCTTCCATCGCGAGCACCTGGTCGACGATCTGCTGCGGGGTCTGCTTGCTGATCGCCTCGCCGCATTGCGGGCAGTGCGCCTTGCCGGCGCGGGCGTAGAGCAGACGCAGGTAGTCGTAGACCTCGGTGATGGTGCCGACGGTCGAACGCGGGTTGCGCGAGGTGGACTTCTGGTCGATCGACACCGCGGGCGACAGGCCCTCGATGAAGTCGACGTCCGGCTTGTCCATCTGGCCGAGGAACTGGCGCGCGTACGCCGACAGCGACTCGACGTACCGGCGCTGCCCTTCGGCGAAGATGGTGTCGAAGGCGAGGCTCGACTTTCCGGACCCGGACAGACCGGTGAACACGATCAGGCTGTCGCGGGGCAGGTCGAGATCCACACCGCGGAGGTTGTGCTCGCGGGCGCCGCGAACAACGAGGCGATCAGCCACGCCAGGGTCCCTTCAGGTTTCATTCTCAGCTGCGGTCGCCGTCCCGGTCGATAGCTGCACGGGCGGCCGCCTCCATGCTACGAGGCACCACCGACAGAAACTGGTTCCGAGTCTTTGACCTGCGGTTTTCCAGGCTTATCGCGTCGATCCCGGCGAGCGGTGAGCCACCGGTGAACCGGTCGTTCCACGCCCGCGGTGATCGCCCAGCCCCCGAATACGGCGGCGGCCAGCACGATGGGGAGACGCAGCCAGCCGGGGACGCCGACGTTCAGCAGGGCACGGGCCAGGATGTAACCGAGTTCCTGGTGCACCAGATAAAGACCATACGAGATGCCCGCGAGCCAGGTGACAGCCGGGGCGATCCGGGACAGACCGGGGAACCGCCAGTCCGGCCCGCGCGCGGCCAGGCACACCAGCAGCAGCGTGATCGCGAACCCGACCGCCGACGGCCAGCGCTCGGGATCGTTCGGCAGGGCCTGATGGAACGGGAAGACCTGCAGATCCTGCGCCGCGCAGGCGGCTAGCACGAACAGAGCGAGATGCCAGTGCGCCAGCCGTCGTTTCGCCCACAGCCAGATCGCGATCCCGATCGCGAAGACATGCACACGATGCAGGCCGAGCCCGTAATAGAAGGTCTCGACGAGCTTCGGCGTGGAAACCGGGTCGAATACGACGAACCGGAGGATCAGCGGCACCAGGATCAGCGCCCACAGCAGCCCGACGGTGAGCCGATGGGTGCGCCACCGGCGCGGCCACAGCAGCGCCGCGGCGGTGAACGCGACGAGCTGGACCGGCAGCGTCCAATAGGCGCCGTCGAGGTAGTAGAAGAGTTCGTACCGCCAGCCCCATTCCTGGACCATGCCCAGGTTGGCGAGCAGATCGGCGCCGGTGGGGACGTACCAGGGCGACGGATCGGACGGCGGACCGTGCGGAACGCCGAACAGGAATCCGGTGAGGCCCGGCGGGAACGACAGGCCGCTGAAGCGGATCGTCGCGTACCGGGCGACCACGTAAGTGACGAGCACCGCCACCAGGTACGCGGGCACCAGCCGTGCGACCCGGTTCCACAGCCACCGCCCCGGCCGCCCCTTGCGGAGGCTCGCGCAGACGAAGAACGCGGAAATCACCAAAAGGATGGCCGCACCGAACTGAGCGGTTACCCGAAAGGGGTACCCCACCAGTTCCGGGTGCAGAAGTGCCCCCTGATGGGTGACGTGCCCGAGCATGACCGCGAAGACGGCCACAACGCGCAGGACGTCCCAGCTGATCTTGCGCGGGGCGCGTGGCGAGGCGTCGGGCACGAGCGTCCTGTGGTTCGGCTGGCGGGGCGACGCGAGCCTACGTCGTGCCCCTGTGCGTCACCTGTGCGGGTGGAACCGATTGCAGGCGAACGACTACCGTGTGCGGTGTGAACATCGTCGAGACCTACACCGGGCATGTCGACCCCGGCGGCGACGCCGTCCGCCGCACCCTGGACGCGCTCACCATCACGAAGCTGTCGGTCGGCCCGATGGACAACAACGCGTATCTGCTCGTCTGCCGCGCCGAGAACGAGGCGCTGCTGATCGACGCCGCGAACGACCCGGAGCGGATCTCCGACCTCATCGGCCACGGCCCCGACCGGCCCGCGCTGAAGACCGTCGTGACCACCCACCAGCACCAGGACCACTGGCAGGCCCTCGGCGCCGTCGCCGGCGCGCACGGCACGAACACCGCCGCCCACCCGCTGGACGCCGAGCCGCTGCCGATCCCGCCGGACTTCCTCGTCGAACACGGCGACACGGTCAAGGTCGGACAGGTCACCCTCGAGGTGATCCACCTGCGCGGCCACACCCCCGGCTCCATCGCGCTGCTGTACCGCGACCCGGCCGGGCACCCGCACCTGTTCACCGGCGACTCGCTGTTCCCCGGCGGCGTCGGCAAGACGAACTCGCCGGAGGACTTCAAGTCGCTGCTCGACGACGTCGAGTCGCGGATCTTCGGTGAACTGCCGGACGAGACGTGGTTCTACCCGGGACACGGGGACGACTCGACGCTGGGTGAGCAGCGTCCGCAGGTCGCGGAGTGGCGCGAACGCGGCTGGTGAACCTATGCCGTTCCCGAACGAGCGCCTACCTACTTGTGAACGTAACGGCCCGGACGACCCTAGAGCCGCACTGGCTGGCGGCATCGGTGACAACTCACGACACAGCCGTATGCTCTCGTAGCGAGATCGCAACAGTTGCAGGCTGACCATGGGGCGAGTGGATGAGCGAGGAGAAGAAGGAGTCTGGCGACATCACGGAGCACCCAGGGTGGTTCGGGTTGGGTTACGGCACCAGAGGCACCAACTCCATGATCCTGGGCATCCATGCAGACTGGCCAGCTTATCCGTGCGCACCAGGTGGAAATCATGGTTTGTTCGACCTGGCACAGTTTCCCGCAGGCACCCGCTTCTTTCCAATCGACGATATCGACCGCTGCGTACTCTTCAGTGCTTACAACTACGACCCGAAGAAACCCGAGCGCGCAAAGGATCCGCTGTCACCCGACGCATTCCAGGTCGCGATCTGGCATGAAGACTTAATGCCTCTCCAAGAGCAAGGTTTAATCAGCGGGATTACGCCCATCAGCAGGCGAGAGTTCGAGATTCGCCGACGAGCCGAGTGGGAATGGCCGAAGAGACAGCTCTTTATCGAACAGAAGGACGGCAGCAAGACAAGGGTAATCCTTCCACCGCTGCCGCCTGCACCAGATGAAGAAGACTTCTGGGCCGGATCGTACAGTTACCCCGCCTTCGACGATGACGCAGATGGCACTGAGGGTGCCATCACGATCACCCCGGCTGGCTGGAAGGTGGTTACCCAGCAACTCGCCGAGCAACTGGAGCTTCCTGACAGCATGCCCGACCTGAAGAAACTCCTAGACAACGAGTTGTACGACCACGCTGTCCGGGAAGTCAGCATCGCTATCGAAGAGGAACTGAGGCTTGCCGTGGGCAATGATGACGACTTCGGACAGCGGCTTGTTGACAAATTCATCAAGCACCTGGATTCAGAGCTCTTCGCTTACAACACCATCCTCCGGATCTATCGGCTACGGCTCCGCACGTTTTTCAAGTTCACCCGAAACCCGCACGCTCACCGCAAAATTACTCTCACGTCTCCCAACGCGCTTGCTCTGACGACCCATGCACTGGAACTGCTGGATGATATTCAGCAGTTCCGCAAGAAAAACGCCGTCACCACCTGACATTGTCAGCCTGATCACGGCACTCTCCAAACCGAATGCGCAGGCTCGTCCAGGGCCCACCCAATGAGCCACACTCAGCGACCGCTGATGGATCGATCTTCTCTCTGAGCCCCGATGAGTCTCTTCGCCGAAGTAACGCCGACCAACAGTCCGATCAACAAGCAAGAAGGCACCTGCTCAGACACCGATGACGTCGAGCATGCCGCCCAGACCCTTGAAGTCGCCTTCATTCCGGGTATACAACGGCAATCCTCTCGACGATGCAATGGCGGCGATCATCAGATCCGTTCGCCGAGGTCGCGGATCCCGGTTCGCCGCGAGGACCAGCGCAACCAACGTGCCATACCGGGCAGCGGCATCACCGTCGAACGGAAGCGGCGCGAAATCGACGATCGCAGCACCGAGCTTTTCAGTGCGCGCGGCGCGGACCGCGGCATCCTTCGCCATAGCCACCCCTTGATGGAGCTCTGCCATGGTTACAGCTGTGAGCTCCGGAATCTTCGGCAGTGCCGCAGACTCGAGCAGCCCGAGATCGATGTAGGTGCAAGTGTCGAGCACTCCTGCCTCGTGACGCTCAGCCACGACCGTGCTCCCACGCGTCGTCAGAAGCAACACGGTCCTCAGTGCCGAAGAACTCATCGGCTTCCTGCCGCATCTGAGCCGCCTCGACCTTGGGCAACCCTCGATGCCGTTGGACCAGTTCCTCGGCAGTCAGGCGGCGCCTACGCGGTATCGGCCGCAGCTCAGCCACTTCGACACCATTGCGGGTGACGTGGTAGATCTCGCCGGCCTCGACAGCGTCCATGACGGCAGCAGAGTTGTTACGGAACTCGCGCTGAGTGATCACCTTCACGAGGCTCAGTGTAGCCATGCGTAGCTCACCAAGCTACATCCGTCTGATCTGTTGACATCTGACGCGATACGCTCTTCCAGCTGCGTCGGCAAGACGAACTCGCCGGCGGGCTTTTCGTCGGTGATCGACACGTCTCGTCGCGGATCTTCGACGAACTACCGGACGAGACTTGGTTCTACCCCGGTCATGGGGACGACTCGACGCTGAGTGAGCAGCGGGCACACCTTGCAGAGTGGCGCGAACGCGGCTGGTGATCTGAAAGCTTCACGGAACGGCGCCGCACCCGTTCACTTATCAGTGGCGTCGCCCGAGTCGGCAAACCTCCGGATCGCGGACACCGAACTACTTCCGCGGACCTCTTGTTCACCGCGATAGAAACGTTTGTTTTCGAGGTCCGATAGGGACCGGACCAACGCCACAGGCCGCGCATTACGCCGTAGACTGTTTGACTGGCCGCGGACTACGGCCGGTCCTTATGGCTCGACACCACTTGACCAGCAGCCGACAGCCCGCTCGCACGGCAGCCGATCGGAGTATTCGAGTTCCTCGACAGCGCCATCGATTCCGCAGCACTGCGTGAGGACGATTTGTTCACACCTGAAATGGCTTGCTTGGTTCCCGTGCTCTCGGTCGACGCCACTTCGGACAACCTACGCAGAGCGCGGGTCCTGTTCGAACCACAAGGATCGCGACATCGCCGGCCGGGCCCCCATCAGCAAAGGCCATTACACGAAAGACTCGATCGGATAGACACAATCATGAGGTTGATAGCGTCCGCTCAGGCAAACCGCAGCAGCCACGGCAACCACTTCGGCGGTGTCGGACCTGCTCGCTCCTGAATGGTCATGCTTCTAGCCGAATCGACCCCGGCCACACGAACCACCTACGCGACGATCACGTGTGACCGTCCGGAAGTCACCCTCTGGAACGAGGTATGACACGCTCACGGAGCGACCCTCAACTACGGTAACCATGGCGCGACACATCCGAAATCGTCGAAGTGCGGGGCAACACTAGAACTCCTTTCCCGTATCCCTGCTACAGGGTGCCGCGAAACACGGTCATACTGCACCGTAAAGCAGAAAAGGACGACGTTCCCGCCGAGCGGTTCACTGATCTGATCGACGAACTGGTCACAAGAAACGAATTCGCCGGACCTGACTACGCGTGGGCGATCACGAATTGGCGCGGTGCCGACGTGCAGGCGGGTCCCGCCGGATCGGTGCCGCGTTGGGTCGCCATGGCCACTTCGCACCACCTCGAAACACGTGGCACGGAGGACAGTCGCCGATCTCCGACATGTCATGTCAGACGACATCCGGCCCCTCACGTCGTGAAACCAGGAGCGCATATCCAGCAAACCTCCCCGGTCTCAGGCAACTCACCGAGAGCCTTGAGTTCACAGGCCAGCCTCGCGAGAACCTACCCACCTCCCATGATCGGCAGGTCTCTCGCGGAAAGTCGCTGTCAAGTTAGCGCGAGCGACACCGTATGCCACACACAACCCGTCACCAACCATCACCCTGTGCGCATGTAGCTTCGCCGGGCCCCGATCGGCGATCCTAAGGAGGTTCTCGATGGCGATTCACGGCGACGACGGCAAGGGCAGCGGCGGCGGCAACACCGGCAACTAGCCCCAGGCGACCGAAGCGAGCCACGTCGAGCTCGGACGTGGCTTCGCTTCACTCAGGGTCGCGGCCACCGAAAAGCAATCCCGTACTCCTCCCGCGGATGACAGGGCTCGAGAAACGTGTGCTCAACGACGCCTCGCCGGATCTCGAGCAGACGCCGATCACCGGCGGGCGGCCGGACCATGCGCTCGTACTCGGTCTGTTCCGCGTACCACCAGCACGCCTCAGGGACGCAGTCGTCGAAGGTGATGCTGACGCTTAGCCCTCCGGTCACCTTGCCTTCGCCGTCCATCTCGCGCGTCGCGATTCCGTGATGGTCGACATCAACATTGACCCAGCACCGCTCCTCGTCGAGGTCGTCATCGCAGGCGAGGGAAATGAACTCGTGACGCTCGCCTTTGCGCAGCGGTTTCGGGAAACGCAGGTCCACGACCATCGGATCCCCTGGTTGCGCACCCGGCCAAGTCTCGACACGGCAACCGAAGATCCCTTTGACAGGGAGGGACGCCAGACCGCCGGCCCACCCTGTCAGAGCTCTCGCCACATAACCGTCGACGCCGTCCTCACAGGCGACGACGTTCCTCACCGTCAGTCGGCGATACACGGTTTTGCGCCGCATCTCCACGGCCACCAGCTGGCGTTCCAGAAAAACGGCCTGCAGGCCGCCCGCGGGCGCCCGGCGGCCGGACGCCCGCGGCTCTGGGAACGAAGCCCTGGCGATTTCCACATAAAATCGCCAGGCTTCGCCATCCCGCACGAGCGCCTCTAAATTCCTTGCCAGGCAAGGAGCAAGATCGACAATCACTGCGCGCCGCCAGGCTAGGTGCATTGGCGTCGTCGTACTCGGTGGCGAAATTTCGAACGCGCCAGGAAGGTTCCTCAACTGTCCGAAACGCTCGTCGAGGGTCGACTCCCACTCCACCCCGCCGAGCCGGAACGCGGCGTTCAGAATGTCACACCCTGCCGATCCCCTGATCGACCCTATCCGGCTGATCTCATCGAGGATCAGTCCCCAGGCCGCGAGCGCCCGGACCTCCGGAGTCGCCGTGGTCATCGACTCTGTCGGCCGGACCAGCGCACCGAGGACGGCGGCCGGTTCACTTGCCGGGTCTTCGATCGCGTAGCGCAGGAACCTGAGCGGCCTGCCGTCCTTGCGTACCGCGAGCCAGCGCAGCGCGGCCTCGACCGCGGCAGCAGAACAGGAAACACGCTTCCTCACCACCTGGATTGACACGACGCCCTCCCGTTTCGCGGCGATGATCGACAATTCGCGGCGCGACAGGACAACTGTCGGCGATCAGAGAGACTGCCCTCGACGACAAGAAACTCCTCCTGACCGTGAAAGATCAGAACCAGCGAGGGGCTTCGCCGTCGTCGCGCCCTAAGGTGTACTAGTACACCACTCGCGACGGGTTCGGCAATGACCGAAGACACCTCCAGAAGAGATCAGGAGAGGCTGACGAGACGTCCTCGGCACGGTAACCGCGGTCTCCGTGCACCTCCTGAGCGGAATCCGTCGCCGACCTGCAGCATTCATTCGATCTCCACTGCGCGAATCTTACCCCGCACGGCAATCAGAAACCGTACTTCTGCAGACTTCGAGATCGTTCGACGCGAATTCGGCGATCAGTAACGATAACGCGAAGAATACAACCTCCTCCGCGTCCGGACGTCTTCAAGGAATCAACTCTCCGGCAGGAGGTCATCGCCATGACCATCACCCTACGACGCGCACTCGTCGCCACCGCACTGATGTTGACCGGCGCCCTCGCCGCGGTCGCACCGGTTTCCGCGGCGGCACAACAGATCCCCACGATGACGAACATCCGCACCGGCCAGAACCCCGGGTTCGACCGGATCGTGCTCGACCTGACCGCGGGGCAGGCTCCCGCCGTCCGGTACGACCTCGTCGACGAGTTGATCGCCGACGGATCGGGCGAAATCGTCTGGCTGACCGGGGAATACTTCATCGCGGTCACCGCGACTCCGGCGGCCGCGCACGACGACGCCGGTAATCCGACCTATCCCGGGCCGCAGAAGTTCCGGACCCGTGCCCTGCGCAACGTCATGGCGGTCGCGGTCACCGGCGACTACGAAGGCACCTTGTCGATCGGTCTCGGCGTCCGGTCGAGGACACCGGTCACGGTGTTCACCTTGACGTCGCCGAACCGGGTCGTCATCGACGTCCGCCATTGATCACGGGCGGGAATCCGTGAATGCTTTTCGCCGGTCGCGTGCTTTCCGGTGATCAAAGTCCTTTTCGGATTCCCGCGGTGAAAAACCCGGACGGGCGATTTTTCGGAAAAACAGGTATCTGGCGTCCGGTATCGCGTTCCTTCCTTCCGTCAGCATCAACGCCGCTGCGAAGGAGAACCTCATGCCGACCCCACGCAATCCCGATACCCCGTCTTTGGGTTCGGGTGGCGACAATCTCGAAGCGGGCCCGGGCAGTTCGGGCCTGGGAAGCTTCTCGAACAGCGAAATCGGCGAACTGGTCACCCAGGCCGCCGAAACCATGGCCGCGTCCGGCGAGGACGCCGAACGCAATTACCAGCGCAGCCTCGACAGGCTTCGCGAGCGGGCGGACGACGTCGTCCCCGCGCTCGGCGCGCAGTACGACGCCCTGTCGGAGGAGCAGTACCTGGAGCGCTGGGGCCTGGTCCAGTTGCTCACCGACCTGCGGCACACGGCCGCCGTGCCGGCGCTCGAAAACGTGCTGCGGCAGCCGATCCCGCCGGAGCGTTCCGACGACCCGGCACACGGGATCAGCACCGTCGGCGAAGAGGTGATCATCCGCACCACCGCCGTGGAAGCGTTGGCACGGCTGGCATCCGCCGGCGACGACGCGGCCAAGGAGCTGCTGCTGCGGCAGGTCCGGCACGAAGTGTTCACGGTACGGCGCGCGGCGGTCCAGGCCATCGCCGAGACCGGTGACACCGACCTCACCGCCCGGGTGCGCGAGGCGCTCAGCGGCACCGAGGACGAGCGGTTGCTGAACATCCGGCGGGTCGACGTCCGCGGTGTCCCGCAGGCCGTCGGCGGACGGTACGTGAAGGACTCGCGGACCGACGACGTGCCACCGCCGGAGCCCCCGCGCTCCTGAATCAGAACGAATTCCTTCTACGGACAGGTGATCTCCGATGGCCACTTGCAGTTACACCGTGCCGGACAAGAACGTGACCGGGGACAATTTCTACGGCGCCTCGATCTGCAATCAGACCTACATCGACTATTTCTGGAACACCTACGGCTTCGCCGGCAACAAGGACTACTGGGACGACGGCTTCGGCTGGGAAGACGCGTGCAACACCGACAAGCCGCTCGCCCGGACGTTCAACGCGTGCTACCTGCTGACCTATTCGGCACAGGACTACGCGAACGACGCCTATTCCGGGGCGATGCTGAACTGGGCGCGCCGCTACGTCCGCGACAACTGCGACGACCTCCGTTCGCTGTGCGGCGACGGCAGTGCCATCGCGCGCTCGTTCAGCGGGGCGTTCGTCGACGACCGGATCGAGGTGTACCTGGGTTTCTGGTACTCCAAGGACGTTCCCGGCCGGGCCGAGACGCTGATCCACGAATCTCGGCACCAGGGCGGGAAGCCGCACAACGCGAACTTCCCGGCGGGTTCGGTGTTCGGCGCCGGCAAGAGCGGCGCCGACTCCACCTGGGGTTACGAGGGCGCTTGGATGTACGGCGCGCTCTACCTGTGGTGGTTCTACGCCCAGGGCGCCCGCACGACGACGGCACTGCGTGAACGGGCCCGCCAGCGCGGGAATCTCGTGATCGACAACGCCTTCGCGACCCACCCCGGCTTCAACATCTGAAGCACGACCGGCAGGCCCTCTCGTACTGCAGACGAGAGGGCCTGGTCCCGCGATACCTCCGACGACTTGGACTGCGTCCCACTCAACGGGGCTTGACCACTGGCATATCTGGCGCAATCATCGGATCTCTCGGTTACCACGCCCTGGATGAGAGCGGATGGTCATGAGAGTTCGAGCGCACCGCACCGCCTGGCTCGCCGTTGTCCTCGCCCTGGTGGCGGGCCTGCTCACCACGACGGCGGCGAGCGCGGAGGTGCACCATCCCCGTCAGCAGTGGCTGCGCGAGGCCACCGCGGGACTCTTCCTCCACTGGGGCATGTTCACCGCGCCACGCCAGACCGACTGCGCCGCTTGGGAACGCGCCGTCACCGACGGCGGCTGGAGCGCGGACTACTGGGTGGACGAGGCCCGCAAGCTCGGCGCCTCCTACATCGTGCTCGCCACCTTCCACAGCAGGCTGGGTTACGCGCGGCCGTGGCCGTCGGCGATCCCCGGCAGCTGCGCCACACGGCGCGACCTCCTCGGCGAACTCGTCAAGGCCGGCAACGCCAAGGGTGTCCGGACGATCCTCTACATGACCGACGATCCCCAGTGGCACAAGGAAACCGGTGTGGAGTCGCTGGATTCCGCCGCGTACTCCGCCTACAAGGGCAAGCAGGTCGACCTGACCACCCGTCCAGGCTTCGGCGAATACAGCTACGACCTCTTCCACGAGGTCATGGATCGTTACGCGGACCTCTCCGGGTTCTGGATCGACAACGACAACGACTACTGGGAGAAGAACAAGCTCTACGAACAGATCCGGCAGAAGCGGCCGTCCTGGTTACTGAGCAACAACAACGAGGACACCCCGATCATGGACACGGTCAGCAACGAGCAGAAGACCGGCATCACCCCGCCGTACGACTACCCGCAGGCGGCGTTCACCCCGATGCCACGGCTGACCGAAGCCGACTACAAACTGCCGACCAACGGTGCCTGGTGGTACGACGGCACCGATCAGGCCGTCGACTTCCGGCTGTCCACCGGGCGCTACATCGCCAACGCGGGTTCGTCGATGAAGTCCTTGATGGCCGAGACCCCGATGGTGAACGGGAAGTTCCCGCCGCGGCAGGAGGCGTACAACAACTTCATGGCGAGCTGGGTGCCGCCGATCAAGTCGTCCCTGCAAGGCAAAGAGGGCGGCGGGTACATGTACGGCGGTATGCAGCCCGGGGTCTGGAACGACGGCGCGCACGGCGTCATCACCGTCGAGCCCGGCGCCCGCACGCAGTACCTCCACGTGGTCACCCGGCCGAGCACCGACCTGCTCCGCTTGCGCGACAACGGCTACAAGGTGACCGGAGTGTCCGACGTACGCACCGGAAAATCTCTGCGCTTCAGTCAATCCGGCGGCTATCTGACCATTGTGGACATCAAGGACTGGGACACCTACGACACGGTGTTCAAGGTGGAGACGGCCGGGCAGCGGTACTTTCACGACTCCGGCACGATCAAGGCGACCGCTTCGTCTTCACGCGCCGGACATCCGGCGTCGAATCTCGTCGACGGGAACTTCGAGAACTACTGGGACGCCGACGGCGAGCAGCCGGTCTCGCTGACCTTGGACCTCGGCAAGCGGCGGTCGGCGACCTACCTCGCGGTGAATCAGCGCGAGATGTCGCCGACGCACGCACGCGAATCGTTCGGCAGGCCGGAGGATTCGTCGCGGATCAAGGACTATCGCGTCTACGTCAGCGACGACGGGCTGAACTGGGGCAAGCCGGTCCGCACCGGCGCGATGCCGAGCACCCGCGGTGTGCAGTTCATCGACTTCGGCGAACGGCAGACCCGGTTCATCAAACTCGAGGTGCTGAACACCTGGTCCGGGCCGCAGGCGAAACCCTTCTACCGGCAATTGGCGATCGACGAGATCAAGGTGGCCTACGGCTACCCGAATTCGATCTTGGGCGCGCAGGTTCCGCTGGAGGCCGAGTCCTTCCGCAACGACCACACCGGCCGCGCCCGCCTCGGCCGGTGTTCGTCCTGCTCCGGATCGTTCCAGGTCACCGGACTCGGTGGCGGCGTACGCAACTCGGTCACCTACCCAGGCGTGACGGTCGCGGAAGACGGCGACTACCGGCTCCAGCTCGACACCACAGGCGGTCCCGCCACTTCGGCGGCGGTGAGCGTCAACGGCGGGGCTCCCATCGAGACCGCGATCGACGCCGGCACACCGGGAGTCGTGACCTCGGCGGCGATCCCCGTCGCACTAAAGGCCGGCGCCAACACCGTCAAGGTGTTCAGCAACGCCCCCGCAGGGCCGGGCCTCGACCGGATCGCGGTCGCTCCCCTGCCTCCGCCGTCCTACACGCCGAAGACGACCATGACCGTCGAACCCGGTGGTGTCCAATGGCTTTCACCGGGACGGCAGTCCCTGCGCGTGACCGCGAAATTGCGGCTGGACGCCGACGACACGATCGGGAAGGTCACCATGGCGCCGGTCGTTCCGGCGGGCTGGACCCTTCAAGGCGCTCCGGCCGCGGCGGCGTCCATGCGGGTCGGAGACGAGCTCGAAGCCTCCTGGACCTTGGTCTCCCCCGAAGGCGTCACCGCGGCCGACATCCCGGTCACCGCGTCGTTCGACCTGCTCGGACGGGCGAAAACGGTGAGCAAGCCGGTGCGGGTGAGCCCACGACCCGCGGATCGGGTCTTCATGCGGGAGGCCGAAGATTCGGCGAACGACGTCGGTGACGCGGGCGTCACGAACTGCGGGGTGTGCTCGGGCGGGCAGAAGGTCCGCAACATCGGCGGCGATCCGGACTCGTCCGTGCGGTTCGACGACGTCAACGTACCCGAGACCAGGCGCTACACCCTGTACATCGACTTCACCGTCAACGGGCCGCGCTCGTACTTCGTCACGGTCAACGGCGGTACGCCGATCGAAGTGAAGGTCGACGGCGCGGGCAACAACACCCGGCTCACGACGTCGGTGCCGGTCGAGCTGCGAGCGGGGGCGAACACGATCAAGCTGCACAACGACCACGCGTCCGCCCCGGATCTCGATCGGCTGTCACTGGGGTGAGGTACCGGCTTGACCCTCTCCCCGGGAGAGGGTTCAGGCTGGTCCCATGACGACCTTGATGCCGATCGGCGTGTTCGCGCACGCCACGAGGCTGTCGGTCCGCGCGCTGCGGAACTACGACCGGATCGGGCTGCTGGTGCCCGCGGAGATCGACCCTGGCACCGGATACCGCCGGTATTCGCTCGACCAGTTCGCCCGCGCGGGCCTGATCCGGCGGCTGCGGGAGCTGGAGGTTCCGCTGGCCGGGATCGCCGAGATCCTCGACGCGGGTACGCCGGACGAGGTGAAGGCCGCGATCAAACGGCATCACGACCGGGTGGCGGCGCGGGCCGCGGAACTCGCGGCGATCAGCGGCAGACTCGACTCCGTCCTCGCCGAACCGGCACGGTGGCTGCATGTCTACGAACGCGTGCGCACGCCGCAGCCGATCGCCCGCCTGTCGATCCGGACGCCGCTGAGCGGCCTGGCCGAACTGATCGGCCCCGCGTACGGGCGGCTGTTCGCGGCGCTCGCCGCGCAAGGGATCGCGCCGTCCGGCCCGCCAGGGACCCGCTACCTCACCGATGATCCCGACGAGTTGACCGTCGAACTGTTCGTCCCGGTGGACGGGCCGGTGCGGGATGACGGCGAGATCGGCGCGGGCGAGCTTCCCGGTGGTCTGCTCGTCGCGACGATCCACGAGGGTGATTACGACGACGTAGAGACCGCGTACCGATCACTCGGCCGCTGGATCGCCGAACGCGACCTCGTCCCGGCCGGGGCCGCCGAGGAGCTGTACCTCGTGGCGCCCGGGCCGTCGGTCGCACCCGAGTCCTACCGCACCGAGATCGCCTGGCCGGTGACCTCGTGATCCTCGACGGCATCGACACCGCGGGCGGAGAGCACTGCGAGACCAGCACGCTCCACGTCCTCCTGCGGCACGCCGGGGTCGAACTGTCCGAACCGATGCTGTTCGGACTCGGCGAAGGCCTCGGCTTCATCTACTGGGACGGGAAGAACCTGCCGTTCCCTTTCCTCGGAGGGCGCAGCAAACCCTTCGAGATCACCCGAAGGCTGACCGACCGTCTCGGCTTGACCTTGCGGGTCAAGGAAACGACGTCGGCGCGCACGGCGTGGCGGAACGTGGCCGAGGAGATCGACGCCGGTGCGCCGGTCGGCCTGCAACTCGACTCGTACCACCTGGAGTACTTCACGTCGAAAGTCCACTTCGGCGGGCACTTCGCCGCTTTATACGGCTACGACGAGGAAAGAGCCTTCCTTGTCGACACGGCACAGCAGGGTGGCTCCGTATCGGCCTCACTGGAGAGCCTGGAAGGCGCCCGCGGGGAGAAAGGCCCCATGACGGCGAAGAACCGCTCGTTCACTCTTCGCGCCGACGAGCCGCTTAAGCCGCTTTCGGGCGTCGTCCGGGATGCTGTGCGGGCCAACGCGGCGGAATTCCTCGACCCGCCCATCGCGAACCTCGGGTATCGCGGGATCGGCAAAGCCGCCACCCAGGTGCGGAAGTGGCTGGACCGCAGCAGTGATCCGGCACGCGACCTGCCGCAGGCCGCCGTCCTGATGGAACGGGCGGGGACCGGCGGCGCGCTCTTCCGCCGGATCTACCGCGACTTCCTCGAAGAATGCACGGCCTTCGTCGACGACGCCGGTCTCCGGACCGCGTATGAGAAGTACCGCGAGATCACTCCACTGTGGACCGAAGTCGCGCACTTGTTCGCCCAGGCAGGGGAAACCGGCGACGCCCGGCACCTGGCCGACGCGTCCGCCGTCCTGTCCGAGCTGGCTCAGCGCGAACAGGAGGCGATGACGGCGCTCGCGACGGTTCAGTTTTGCCGCTCGTAAGGCAGCTTCTCCCCCGCCTCCACCGCGAAGGGCAGATCGTTGCCCGCCGGCGGCAACGGGCAGGTGGCGAAGTCGGTGAACGCGCACGGCAGATTCGTCGCGCGGGTGAAGTCGAGGACGACGGTTCCGTCCTCGGCGGGCGGCGGCACCGCGAGCGACCGGTTCGCCGCGTACGTGGTGACGCCGCTCGTGGCGTCGGTGAACAGGATGAGCAGGCCGTCCTTCTTGCCGTTGAACGCGGTGAGCGTGTGCTCCACGCCGTCGTGCTCGAAACGCACGATGCCCGGCGAGACGTAGACGTGGCTGAGCCCTTCGACGACCGCGCCGACCGTGGTCGGCCGCGGTTCGTCGAAGGGCTCGAAGGTCCCGGACAGCACCCAGGCCGCGTCGGGCTCGTACGCCGGGACACCGCGGAAAGCGTTCAGCACCGGCGCCTTCGGGTCATGCGTCCGGATCAGGTATCCGCCGCGACGCGCCACCTCGATCTCGATGTCACCGGCGACGACCCGGGTGGTCGCACCACTGTTGACCAGCTCGAAGCGACGAACTCCGGTGACCCGTTCGCCGTCGTGCGAGAGATCCGCGCCCTGCGGATCGAGGTACGCCGCGTCGGCGTCCTGCCACCACACGCCGGGCAGCCCCTCGTACGCGCGCGGCTTGTCCTCGAGCCAGTCGAGCGAGACCAGAGCGAGCCAGCCGAGCGGATCGGCGAGATCGCGCTCGCGCTCGGTCTTCCAGCCCTGCCAGTCCCGCGTGAACGTGTCCAGGCTTGTGCTCATCGCCGATCCCTTCCGTAACCTTGCTCGTTCTCCCAGGTCAACGGCTCGACGGCGACGATATTTCCCGTCCCGGCATGTGGGCTAGGCGTGATAATCGCCGGTGGTGCCCTCCTCGGCCGAGACCAGCTCGGCGATCGGCGCGAAGAAGGCCTTGATCCCCGGCAGATTCGCCCCCTTCTCCCGCGACGCGGCGAAGTCCTCGGAGGAACGCCACCACACGACGTCGAGCCACGTCTCGTCGTCGACCCGGATCAGCTGGGCATCAAGGAACCCCTCCCGGTCGGCCCGGAAGTCGGCGAGCATCGCGGGGCGGGCCTGGAGCAGTTCGTCCGCGCGGTCGGCCGGGACCTTGAAGCGGGTCAGTTCCACTGTCGTCATGGGGCCGATGCTAAACGATCACCTTTCGCGAGGGGTCGACTACTCGCTTTGCGGACGGAGCCGCATTTAGTCGACTAATTGCACCCCCCTTTCTTTGCGTGGTCGCCGCGCGAGGCAAAATCACACTTCAGTGTTGTTCGCGCGTTTCGCTTGTTGCTTAAAATTACGAACGCTTGTTCGATTGTTTTGCGGTATTCTTGAGGGGTGTCCGAGACCTTTCTTCCCGAGTTGCCGCAGGACTTGTGGCGTGCTGGCAAGCTGGAGCTTGCCCAGGGCGTGCAGCAGTCCTTGCAGGTGATTCGGATGGCGGCCGCCGGGTTGGGGCGGTACTTGGCGGAGGTCGAGTCTCGTGGCGTCAAAGACTTGTACGGCTATGGCCGCACGGCGAACTGGTTCGCTGATGTGGCGGGATTGTCGGTTGGTGAGGCGGGTGCGGTGGTGAATCGGGCCATCGCCCTGAACCCCACGCGTGCCCTGGACGGCACGGAGGTTCCGGCTGTCGCGCCCGCTACGGCCGCGGTCGCTGCCGAGGGGCTGGTCGGGGATGAGCGGATCGACCAGATCCTGGACATCTTGAAGAAGCTCCCCGCCGATACCTCGACGGAGGATCGGGCTAGTGCGGAGAAGATCCTCGCCGACCTCGCCCGCGACGCCGGACCCCGCCAACTCTCCGACGCCGAAGCGAACCTCCTCGCCTGGCTCGACCCCGACGGGAACGAGCCGAAAGATCCCGAACCCGCCGAGCCGCGCCGCGAGATCACCCTGGAGCGCCGCAAAGACGGCTACTGGAAGCTCACCGGCTTGCTCGACGACGAGACCGGTGCCCGCACCGCGGCCGCGCTCGAGGCGTACGCGCAACCACGCCCGGTGGACGAGTTCGGCCAGGCCGATCTGCGGATGAAATGCGAACGCATGGGAGACGCCTGGGTCGACATCCTCGACCTGGCGATCGCCTGCCCGGACCAGCCCGGAACCAGCGGCTACCGCACCCTGCTGCATGTCACCATCGGACTCGACGAGTTGAAGTCCGGCCTCGGGACCGCGTGCCTCGACTTTGTCGGGACGATGACCGCCCGCGAGGCCCGGCTCGCGGCCTGCGACTGCCTGATGCTGCCGGTCGTGATGAGCGCCGCCGGAGAACCCCTCGATGTGGGACGGCTGCGACGGTTCGTCACCCCCGGCCAACGCCGCGCCTTGAACATCCGGGATGGCGGCTGTGCGTTCCCCGGATGTCATCGGCGGCCCAAGAACTGTCACGCTCACCATATTCATCACTGGGCAGACGGAGGGCCTACGGATCTCCGGAATCTCGTGCTGCTGTGCGGCTTTCATCACCGCTTGATCCACCACGGCGACTGGCAAGTCCATATGGCCGCCGATGGATTACCGGAATTCATCCCGCCCCAATACCGAGATCCACTCCGAAAACCCCGCCGCAACACCCTCCACCACGTGTAACCCGAGGAGCCCGCCCGCCACACCGGCGACGGGCCCTTCGGCATGCCCGCACCTCGATGCTCTGTGAAGGCCTCCTTGCCTACCCTGAGGGTAGTGAAGGAGGCCCTCACTACCTGCCGATCCCAGCGGGCTGAAGTACATGCAAGCCCCTTCCTTGCGCCCAGGTATCGCTTCTGAAAACTGTTCAGTACCGGCGGAAACCCGAAGACCGATTGCGCCGTTCGGGCGTATTGACGAAAGAATCCTCGATTCCTCCGCAAAACCCGGAGCAAGATCGGCCGTTCCGGACTTGGGAGGGGACGGAGTACGTCATGGTGAATCAACCACGTGGCCCGGACGGTCGCTGGATCAAATACAAGTACGGTGCGGGCGCGCTGGCCACCGCGGGTGTGGTCGTGGCAGCCACCAACGGAATAGGCGGAGGCACAGCCGCCTCCCTGGATTCCGCCGCGAGCCAGGCTCTCAAAGGCAAGGGCTCCAGCAAGAAGTCCGCGCAAAAAGGCCGTCACTCCGAAGCTTGGCAGCGCCTGGGCTGGCGCCTGCTCAAGAAAACCGCGAAACGGGAACTGAAATGCGGACCGCATTCCTTCGGTGAGGTGCAGCGTTTCTTCCTGCGCCACCCTTGCGTCGATCTCGATCGCATGGCGGTCACCGTCGACGACGGCGCCGGGAACACCATCATCGTGTCCGTCGCGTGGGTGAAGATGCCGGTGGCGAGCGAGGCGAGCGATCTGAAAAGGCTCGTCGACAGGGACGACACCGGCAACGTCGCGCTTTTCGGCGAGGTGCGGCACGGTAGCCGCTTCACCGGCAAGAACTACGACTCCCGTCTGGCCAGGAAGCTGGTCGTGATCGCCGAGTCCGCTCCCGAGGCCGGTCGGCCGAGCGAGGCGACGCTGGAGACCGCTGTCGAAGTCGCCGTCCAGTTTCCCGCACCTTGACCCCGCATCAGCGGTCCACAATGGAGGCGACCACGACAGCCACTGACCGAAGAGGCCCCATGGACGACCAGAGCGAACTGCCGCCCGGCATCGGCAAACCGGCGACGCGGGCCTTCACCGGCGCCGGTTACACGCGCCTGGAGGACTTCACCCGCGCCACCGAGGCCGAGCTCGCGTGCCTGCACGGCGTCGGCCCCAAAGCACTCCGCATCATCCGCGAAGCCCTGGAAACGCGAGGTCAGACATACAAACCCACCGAATAATTTTTTTGTCTTGACAACTTGAACCATCGGACGGTTAGCTGAACGCAGCACACCGACCGAGGGAGATCCAGTCATGACCAAGTTCGCGAACGTCGACGACTACATCGCCGCTCTGCCCGAGAACCTGCGGGAAGTCGCCACCACGCTGCGCCCGATCGTCAACGCGGCCCTGCCGGGTTCCGTCGAGGCGATGTACCACGCCTCCCCGACCTGGAGCGCGGGCGAAGCCGCCGGCAAGAACCTCGTCTGCCTGATGAAGGCGTACTCGTCGTACGTCACCTTCGCCCTCTGGAAGGGGCAGCTCATCGACGACGGGTCCGGCAGGCTGGAGGCGAGCGCGCGGGAGATGGCGCACGTCAAGCTGCGCTCCGTCGAGGATATCGACGCCGACCTGTTCACCGGCTGGCTCAAGCAGGCGCGAGACCTCGAAGTCACCGCGACGGCGCGATGACACAATCGGCGGCGTGCCTGTGATCACCGACGAATCCCGCTGCCCGTGCGGCCTTGGCGAGCCGTACGGCGTTTGCTGCGGCCGCTTCCACCGAGGAGCCGCGACCGCGCCGACCGCCGAACTCCTGATGCGGTCGCGGTTCAGCGCGTTCGCCGTCGGCGACACCGCGTATCTCACGAAGACCTGGCATCCGAAGACCCTGCCCGAGGGCCTCGAGCTCGATCCGGGACAGCGCTGGACGTTCCTGGAGATCCTCGGCAAGACCGGCGGCGGGCTGCTGGAGAACGAGGGCACCGTGGAGTTCCGGGCCCACTACCGGCAGGATCGCCGTCCCGGCAGCATGCACGAGAACAGCCGCTTCGTCCGCATCGACGGGCAGTGGATCTACGTGGCGCCCGTCAGCTGAGCAAGCGCTGACGAACCCGGCGCAAGGGTCTGTTCCCGGCGCGGAGTGGCGGCTACTATCTCCCCCAACATTGTTAGGGAACTTTCTTAACGATTTCGCCCAGGTCCGCCGCCGTGTGCCCAAGGAGGCGCGCTCGTGAGTTTTCGGCAGAAGAAAACCCGGATCCCGTTACTGGCCTTGACCGTCACCGCGCTGGCCGCCGCGGTCTGCGGGGTGACCACCGCTCCCGCCGCCACCGGCGCGGAGGTGGCCGTGCCGCTGTCCGTCGGCGCCGAGGCGGGCAACGCCACCCCGATCCCCGGCTACGTGATCCAGTCCTCGGCACAGGTCAACGACGACTCGGCGGTCTCGAAGCCGGGCTTCCCTGCCACCGGCTGGTACCCGGTGTCGTCGCGCTCGACGGTCTACGCCGGATTGCTGCAGAACGGCAAGTACGCCGACCCGTTCTACTCGACGAACATGAAGAACGTCCCGACGGCGCAGTTCGCCGTGCCGTGGTGGTATCGCACGGATCTGAACGTCGAGGACACGTCGTCGCGCACCTACCTCGACTTCAGCGGCGTGCTCTCCAAGGCCGACGTCTGGGTCAACGGCATCAAGATCGCGACGAAGGACCAGGTCAACGGCGCCTACACCCGCCACGACCTGGACATCACCGCGCACGTGCGCCAGGGCGTCAACAGCGTCGCGTTCAAGGTTTACCCCAACGACCCCAACAACGATCTCTCGATGGGCTGGATCGACTGGGCGCAGACCCCGCCGGACCAGAACATGGGCATCGTGCGGGACGTCCTCGTGCGGCGCAGCGGCCCGGTCGCGCTGCGCAGCGCGCACGTGGTCCAGAAGCTGAACTCCTCGCTCGACCACGCCGACCTCACGGTGAAGGCCGACGTCCGCAACGACTCGGCGAACGCGGTGCAGGCCACCGTCGCCGGCACGGTCGCGGGCAAGCCGATCACCCAGACGGTCTCGCTGGCCGCGAAGGAACGCAAGACGGTCACCTTCGGCCTGGTCGGCCTCGACAAGCCGAATCTCTGGTGGCCGGCCGGGATGGGCGGCCAGCACCGGTACGAACTCGACCTGACCGCGAGTGTCGGCGGCACGCCGTCGGACACCTCGAAGTCGAAGTTCGGCGTCCGTGACGTCAAGGCGCCGCTGAACTCCAGCGGCGGACGGCAGTACAGCGTCAACGGCAAACCGCTGCTGATCCGCGGCGGCGGTTACACCCCGGACCTCTTCCTGCGCTGGAGCGAGACCGCGGCGGCCGACAAGCTCAAGTACGTCCTGAACCTGGGGCTCAACACGGTCCGGCTGGAAGGCCACATCGAGCCGGACGAGTTCTTCGACATCGCCGACGACCTCGGTGTGCTGACCATGCCCGGCTGGGAATGCTGCGACAAATGGGAAGGGCACGTCAACGGCGAGGAGAAGGGCGAGCCCTGGGTCGAATCGGACTACCCGATCGCCAAGGCTTCGATGTTCTCTGAGGCCGAGCGCCTGCGTGACCACCCGAGCGTCATCTCGTTCCACATCGGCAGCGACTTCGCGCCGGACAGGCGGATCGAGCAGGGCTACCTCGACGCGATGAAGGCCGCCGACTTCCAGCTTCCCGTGATCCCGTCGGCGTCGAAGAGGCCGTCCCCGATCACGGGCGCTTCAGGTATGAAGATGAACGGCCCGTACGACTACGTGCCGCCCGTCTACTGGTACGACAAGTCGCAGAAGGACCGCGGCGGCGCGTGGAGCTTCAACTCCGAGACCAGCGCGGGCGTCGACATCCCGACGATGGACACGTTGAAGCGGATGATGTCGGCGAGCGAACTGGAAACGATGTGGAAGGACCCGTCGGCACCCCAGTATCACCGCTCTTCGTCGACGACGTTCGCGAATCTGAAGCTGTTCGGCAACGCGCTCAGCAAGCGCTACGGCGCGCCGGCCGATCTGGACGACTTCGTGCGGAAGGCGCAGCTCGCCCAGTACGAGAACGTCCGCGCGGAGTTCGAGTCGCACTCGCGCAACTACACCGACTCGACCAACCCGTCGACCGGGTTGATCTACTGGATGCTCAACAGCCCATGGACTTCGCTGCACTGGCAGCTGTTCGACGCCTACATGGACCAGAACGGCGCCTACTACGGGGCGAAGAAGGCCAACGAGCCACTGCACATCCAGTACTCGCATGACAATCGCTCGGTCGTGGTGATCAACCAGACGTCGAACGCGGCGAGCGGGCTGACGGCGACCACGAAGCTGTACAACCTCGACGGCACCGAGAAGTACAGCAACACCAAGACCGGCCTGTCGGTCGGCGCGCTGGGCGCCAAGGCCACCGCGGTCACCGTCCCGGCGGTGAGCGGCCTTTCGACGACCTACCTGGCGAAGCTGGTGCTCACCGACTCCTCCGGCAAGGAGGTCAGCCGGAACGTGTACTGGCTCTCCACCAAGGCCGACACGCTGAACTGGGCCGGCAGCGACTGGTACTACACGCCCCAGTCGGCCTACGCCGATCTGTCCGGGCTGAAGAACCTCGGGCAGTCCGCGGTCAGCGCGACGGCGAAGTCGGTCGCCGGTGGCGACGGCACCACCACGACCACCGTGACGCTGAAGAACACCTCGGGCGGCAAGCTCCCGGCGTTCTACGTCGACTCGAAGGTCGTGGACGCCGCGGGCAAGCCGGTGCTCCCGGTGGAGTGGAACGACAACGCGGTGAGCCTGTGGCCGGGTGAAACGACCACGCTGACCGCGAAGTACCGCACCGCCGACCTCAAGGGCTCCAAGCCTTCGGTGCGGGTTTCGGGCTGGAACACCGGCACGCAGACCGTTCCGGCCGACGGCTCCGGACCCGGCAACCCGGTCGACTACCAGGCCGAGGACGCCACGATCGCCCAGGGCGCGGTGGAGTCCAACCACGCCGGGTTCACCGGCACCGGGTTCGTCAACTACGACAACGTCGCGGGCAGCTCGGTCGAGTGGACGGTCAACGCCCCGGCGGCGGGCACCTACGACGTCGTCGTCCGGTACGCCAACGGCACCACGGCGAACCGGCCGCTCGACTTCTCGGTCAACGGCACGATCAGCGCGTCCGGTGTCGGCTTCGGCGGCACCGGGGCCTGGCCGAACTGGACGACCAGAACCGTCAAGGTGACACTGGCGGCGGGTGTGAACAAGATCAGGGCAGTCGCCACCACGGCGAACGGCGGTCCCAACGTCGACAAGATCACCCTCTAGCCCGGGAGTCGCCTGAGGCCCCCTTCGCCGCCTGGCGAAGGGGGCCTTTCCCGTACTCGCGTGGGTTACGCTTTCCGGGTGACCGGCAAACCCGACCCGCGCCTGCGGGACCTCGCGATGCTGCGCCGCGTCCGCGACCGGATCGATCGCGACTACGCGCAGCCTTTGGACGTCGAGGCGCTGGCCCGCGGCGTGCACGTCTCCGCCGGGCACCTGAGCCGCGAATTCCGGGCCGCGTACGGCGAATCGCCCTACAGCTATCTGATGACCCGCCGGATCGAGCGGGCCATGATGCTGCTGCGGCGCGGGGACATGTCGGTCACCGAGGTCTGCTTCGACGTCGGTTTCTCGTCGCTGGGCACGTTCAGCACGCGGTTCTCCGAACTGGTCGGCGTCTCGCCGAGTGTGTATCGCAAGCAGGCGGCGGAAGACGGCCGCGGCATGCCCGGCTGCGTCGTCAAACAGGTCATGCGACCGATCAGGAATCGAGAAGCGACGCCGCCGCGCGCCGACCTACCTTGAGCCGCATGACCCTCTCGATTCGAGCGTCCTACCTCCCCGCGGACGATCTCGAGGCTTCACTTTCCTTCTATCGCGACATCCTGGGTTTCGAAGTGCGTGCCGATAGCCCGCTCCAGGCCACGGTCGGCCCGCCAGGGCAGCCGGAGACGTCGCTCGTGCTCCATCCCCCGGCTGACGGCCCGGAGGTCACCGGCGAGGAACGCGCCACGATCGCCGAACTGATGGCCAAGGGCGTCCACGGGATCATCGTGCTGTCCACCCCGGATCTGATCGGGACCTTCGATCGGGTCCAGGCGGCGGGCGCGGACGTCGTCCAAGAGCCGAAGAAGCAGTCCTACGGCGCCTTCGACTGCGCTTTCCGCGACCCGGCTGGCAACCTGGTGCGGTTCGAGGAGCGGTAGCCCGGCCTCGGTGCGCGCGCACCGACGCTCCCGGGTGATGATGAGCGGCGTGGAGATCGCGGTAGAACTCGTGGCACTGGTCGTGGCCGTCCTCCTGGTCACCGCCGCGGCGCGGAAACTCGACTGGTCGGCGCCCCTGTGCCTGATCGCGGTCGGGGTCGTCGCCTCGTACGTGCCGGGCGTCCCGGAGTACGAACTGGATCCGGAGGTCGTGCTGCTGGGGCTGCTGCCCCCGCTGCTGTACGCCACCGCGATCCGCACGTCGCTGATCGACTTCCGCCGCAACCGCGGGCCGATCCTGCTGCTCTCGGTGGGGCTCGTCATCTTCACCACGGCCGCGGTCGGCGTCGTGGCGTGGCTGGTGATCCCCGGTCTGCCGCTGGCCGCCGGGCTCGCGATCGGCGCGGTGGTCGCACCGCCCGACGCGGTCGCCGCCACCGCCGTCGCCCGCAAGGTCGGGATGCCGCGCAAGCTCACCAGGCTGCTGGAAGGCGAAAGCCTGTTCAACGACGCGGCCGCGCTGGTCGCCTTGCGGACCGCCATCGCGGCCATCGCGGGCTCGGTGAGCCTGCTGCAGGTCGGCGGGGATTTCCTGCTGGCCGCCGGTGGCGGGCTGGTGATCGGGTTCGCCGTCGGCGCGCTCGCCGCGCTGATCCGCACCCGGCTCGAAGATCCGGTCACCGACACCGCACTTTCGCTGGTGGTCCCGTTCGTCGCCTATCTGGCCGCCGAGGCGATCCACGGTTCCGGCGTGATCGCCGTGGTCGTCGCGGGGCTGATCCTCGGGCACAAGGCGCCGAGCATGCTTTCGGGCCGCTCCCGGCTGGCCAGCAGGCTGAACTGGCAGACCATCCAGTTCCTGCTGGAGAACATCGTCTTCCTGCTGATCGGGCTCCAGGTCCGCCGGATCATGTCCGAGGTCGGCGACAGCGGGCTGACCGCGCTGGAACTGGTCCTGATCTGCGCCGCCACCCTCGCCGCGACCATCGTCACCCGGATCATCTGGATGGCGGGCATCGGCCTGGCACGGCGGCTGTTACGCCGTCACGCCTGGCCGTGGCGGTACTCGGCCGTGATCGCCTGGGCGGGGATGCGCGGGGTCGTCACGCTCGCGGCGGCGTTCGTGCTGCCCGCGGACACCCCGCAACGGGCCGTGCTGGTGCTGGTCGCGTTCGTCGTGGTGGCGGGAACGCTGCTGCTGCACGGGACGACGCTGCCGGTGCTGGTCCGCCGCCTGAAACTGCCGCCGCCCGATCCGGCCGAGGACGCGTTGCAGGAGGCGGCCGTGCTCCACGACATGACCAGGGCCGCGCTCGAAGAGCTGGAGAAGATCCGGACTCCCGAAGACCCGGAAGACATCGTCGAACGCCTGCGCAGCCGTCTCCAGCACCGCTCGGACTCGGCTTGGGAAGAGCTCGGCAGGCAGAGCGCGCTGACCGAAACCCCGAGCGACGCCTATCGGCGGCTGCGGTTGCGGCTGCTCGAGGTCGAACGGGAGAAGTTCCTGGAGGCGCGTGACTCCGGGATGGCCGACGATGATGTCCTGCGCCGGATCCTCGAACGCCTCGACATCGAGGAATCCATGCTGGACAGGGAGGAGGAGGCCGTGCCGGACTCCGATCGCGAACTGCGCACCCCCGCCGCGACGGCGGGATCCTGCAAACACCTGACCAAGGAGTGGCCCGCGGTCGAACCCAGCTCACCGGACGAGTGCGCCGTCTGCGTCGAGAAGGGGATGACCTGGGTGCATCTGCGCGAATGCGTCAAATGCGGGAACGTCGCCTGCTGTGACTCCTCACCGGGCAAGCACGCGACCGAGCACTTCCACGACAGCCTGCATCCGGTGATGCGCAGCCACGAACCCGGCGAGACCTGGCGCTGGTGCTTCGTGGACAAACAGCTGGGCTAGCTCGGTAGGGTCCGAGGTATGAGCACGCCTGAGCAGGAAGTCGAATACCGCCAGCACCGGTTCTCACCCCCGCCCGGCGCGACCGAGATCTTCCTTGTCCGCCACGGAGAATCGGCCCCCGCGAAGGGCAGCACGCCGTTCGACCTCGTCGACGGGCAGGCCGATCCGGACCTCGCGCCGGAGGGCAGGGACCACGCCGAGCGGGTGGGCCGCCGTCTGGCGGACGAGCGGATCTCCGCGTTGTACGTGACGACACTCCGCCGGACGCCGCAGACCGCGGCGCCGCTGGCGGCGAAGCTCGGGCTCACCCCGGAGGTCGAAGCCGACCTGCGGGAGATCCACCTCGGCGACTGGGAGAACGGGCTTTTCCGGCGCTACACCCACGAAGGCCACCCGATCGTCGAGCAGCTGTGGCGTGAGCAGCGCTGGGACGTCATCCCCGGCGCGGAGACGATGGAGTCGTTCGGCGGCCGGATCAGGGGCGCGATCGGCAGGCTCGCGGCGGCCAACCCGGACCGGAGGATCGCCGTGTTCACCCACGGCGGCGTCATCGGCGAGGTCTTCGCGCAGGCCAGCGCCGCGAAGAACCGGTTCGCGTTCCTCGGCGCGGACAACGGCTCGATCTCCCATCTGGTGGTGTCGGGCGACGACTGGATGGTGCGGCGATTCAACGACACGTCGCATCTTCAGTCGCCTTTCGGCTGATCCGGCCGGCCGCGACGACGTGCACGACGACCAGCACCGCGACGGCCTCCGCGGCCAGCAGCCCGATGAGCACGAGCACCTGGGTCACCCCGGCCTGTACCGGCCCGGCGCCACCGAGGAGGACACCGACGTAGGCGCCGGGCAAGGTCACCAGGCCGACCGTCCGGGTCTGGTCGAGGGCGGGGATCAGCGCCTGCCCCGCCGAGGGGCGGCAGATCTCCAGCGCGGCCGGGCGGCGCAGGAATCCCAGTGCCAGCGCGGCTTCGTACTCGCCGTGCCGGGACACGAGTTCGTCAAGGGCGCGCCGGGCCGCCTGGGAGGTCGCGGACATCGCGCCGCCGATGACGATGCCGGCGATCGGCACGACCGCGATGGGCCGCCACGGGACCACCCCGGTCGCGAGGACGAGCGTCAGCACCGGCACCACACCGGAGGCGATGGCGAGCGCGACCCACGCCAGATCCTTCGCCACCCCGATCCGGCGTGCCGAGGTGACCGCCGCGATCGCGAACATCAGCAGCACGAAACCGCCGGTCAGCCAGCCCGATTCCAAGATCCCGACGATCACCAGCGACACGGCTGCGAGCTGCACGACGGCGCGCGCGGCCGCGAACAACACCGCCTTGCCCTGTCCCAATCGGCCGAACTGCACCACGGCCGCGCCGAAGATCGCCAGCACGGCCAAGACCACGGCGAGCACCGGGCCGAACGCGATCGCACCATCCGTCATGCGGATGATCCTGCCGCAGGACCGGGGTCAGGCCGTGCAGGTCACCGAAGCGCCCGCGGCGGGGGCGGTGCGGTCGCTGACGACCTCACCGTCGACGAGGATCCGGCATCGCAGCGCGCCGCTGCCCGACCCCTGCGCGGAGACGCTGTAGAACTCGTCGCGGCCTTCCCGGCTCTCGCGCTCGAAGGTGGTGCTCCACGGCGCCGTCACCTCGGTCTTCTGCATGAGTTCCGAGCCCTGCGCGACGTAGGTGACGTTCTGGGCGCCCTTCGCGCCGGAAAGTTCGTAGACGACCGAATGAAGCACGGTGCGCACGGCGGCCGCGGCCTGTTCGACCTGCGGCGCGGGCGGGCTCTCCACCGGCCGCGACGAGGCCTTCGGCAGCACGTAACCGGTCAGCGTGACGGCGACGGCCATCACCCCCAGCACGACCACGACCGTCCCCAGCGGCTTCAGCCTGCCGGGGGCACCCTGCCCCGGCGCCGATGCCGGAGGGGTCACGGTGGGAACACCCATGGAGAGGTCTTCTCTCGTCCGAGCGCACTCCCGTCGAGTGCGTCGACTACTTCTCGTTCGAAGGTGACTCCGCGTTAGCCGTTATCAGGAAGAAACCCGATATTCACCCTATTGGGTGTCCCAATGAGTGGACAGTGCCTGGTCATGGGGCGATCAGCGTAAACGCAGTGAGCCGAACAGCTCACTTTGAGTGATCCGGCCTCAGTCGACGAGGCCCGCGTCGGCGAGCAGACCGAGCACCCGCCTGCCCGCCGGCGGGCAGCGGTGCGCGTCGGCCGAGGACAGCCAGGCGGACTCCGCGATCTCACGGCCGGGCGCGGGCTCCCCGCGATGGTCGGCGGTGTAACAGGTCATGCGGACGCGGCGGCCGTCCGCGTAGCCGTCGGCCTGCTCGTTCAGGACCGCGAAGAAGCGGAAGCTCTGTGGATCGAGCTCGACGCCGAGCTCCTCCCTGATCTCCCGGCAGAGCCCGGCGACGTCGCCCTCTCCCGGCTCACGTTTGCCTCCTGGCAGGTAGAACTTGACCTTTCCCTCGGTCCGCACCGACAGCAGGCGGCGGTCGCGGACGTGGATCCAGGCCAGTGAATCGATCTCTCCTTCGGACACGTCCTGATTCTGTCGTAGCCCGGGTGCATCATGGCAACCGTGTATCGGGAGACGACGGCACCCGGCGAGCTCGGCGACGTAGTGCGCTGCCGGTGGGAGGACGCGGGCGAGGCGCCGAAGCGGATCGTGCCCGACGGCTGTGTGGACCTGGTGGAATGCGGCGGCGAGGTCTTCGTCGCCGGACCGGACACCACGGCCTGGACCTGGGAGACGCCGCCCGGCGCCAAGGCTCGCGGCGTGCGGTTCGCGCCCGGCAGGGCGAGCGACGTCCTGGGGCTGGGCGCCGACGAACTGCGCGATCAGCGTGTCCCCCTCGGTGACATGTGGGGCGGAGAAGGCGAACTGCTGGCCGAGCGAGTGCTCTCCGGCGCCGCTTCGCTGACCGACGTCGTCAGGGAACGCCGGACCGACCGAGCCGACCGGGAGATCGCGGCGTTGATCGCCAGGCTGGACAGCGGCGTTCCCCGCGTTTCGGCCGCGCTGGAGCGCTTCACGACCGGGGAACGGCAGTTGCGGCGACGGTTCACCCTCGCGGTCGGCTACGGCCCGGCGACGTACCTGCGCGTCAGCCGGTTCCAACGCGCCATCGGCCTCGCGGAAACGGCGCCGGATCTCGCCTCGCTGGCGTTCTCGGCGGGCTACGCCGATCAAGCTCATTTGAGCCGGGATTGCCGGGAGTTCTCCGGGGTGAAGGCGAGCGAATTCTTCCGCGCCAGGAAGTGAGCGGTGTCCACTGTGGACTGGTACAACATTCGGTAGTGCGGGTAGAACTCGTCGTAGACATCGGCGTCCGCGCTCGGGCGGACGATCTCGGCAACGGGGTTCCAGGCTTCGATATCCGGCTCGCGCCCGATGGCGAAGGACGCGAGGACGGCGTCACCGAACGCGGCGCCGATGGTCTCGGCGGGGATCTCCTGCTCGATCCGCGCGACGTCGCTGACGATCCGCGTCCACACGCCGCCCCGCGTCCCACCGCCGACGGCGACGAACCGGCGCGTGCCGCCACCGGCTTCCCGCATGACTTCGAGGTTGTGCCGCACCCCGTACGCGGTGCCTTCCAGCGCCGCGCGATACAGATCGGCACGATCGTGGGAAGTCGTGAGCCCGGCGATGATGCCCCTCGCGTCCGGATCCGGCACGGGTGTCCGTTCTCCCGCGAAGTACGGCAGCAACAGCAAACCGCGGCTGCCCGCCGGGACCTCGCCCGCCGCCGCGGCCAGTTCCCCGAAGCCGCCGCCGACGAGATCCCGCAACCAGTCGGTGATCGCACCGGACGTGGCCATCCCCGCCGCGAGCGAATAGGTGCCGGGGAAAGCACCGCGGGTCGCCCACAACCCCGGCGCAGGGCGGGGATCGGCGAGCGTCTGGATCAGGAACATCGTGGTGCCGTACATGAGCATCGTGTCCCCGGGCGCGGTGACACCGACGCTGGTGGCTTCGGCCCAGGCGTCCACCGTGCCCGCCGTCACCGGGATTCCTTGCGGCAGGCCGGTTTCCGCGGCCGCTTCGGCGGTGACCGAGCCGACCACCTCGGTCGGCCACGCGAGCCGGGGCAGCTCGATGCCGGGGGCGATCGCGGCGACCCGGTCCGGCGCCCAGCGGGCCTCGCGCAGGTCGTACATCGGGTCGCATTGGCTCGCGGAATGGTGGTCGAGGACGTATTCACCGGTCAGCCGCAGCACGAGGAACGAACTCGCCATCAGGAAGAGTTCCGCCCGTTCGAACACCTCCGGCTCGTTCTTGGCGAGCCAGCGCCATTTCGGCCCGACGGCCTGTGAGCCGAGTGCGCTCCCGCCGCGTTCCACAATGGATTCTTCGCCGAATTCCCGGTTCAGTTCGCGGATTTCGTCGAATGCGCGGGTGTCGACGCCGTAAAGGATCGCCGGGCGCAACGGTTTCCCCGAAGCGTCGGCAGGCAACAGCACCGGCCCGATCCCGCTGACCGACACTCCGATGATGGGATGATCCCCGGCGCCCGCGGAAAGTTCTCTCGTCAGCGTCAGGAAGTCCTGCCACCACACGGTTTCGGCGTCGTGTTCGTACCAGCCTGGTCGGGGCCGGGAAGTGTCGTGCGACTGGGAAGCCCGTGCCACCACGGTGCCCCGGGAATCGACGAGGACGCCTTTGGAGCTCGAAGTGCCGATGTCGATGCCGAGCACCAGGCCCGGATCCCCCACGGCACGTCCTCACTCCTCCGCGCGAGTAGCGCGATCAGCGGATGGTAACGATTGTCGGCCAAGCTATTCTTCCCGTGCGAAGGTGTCAAGACACCTGCAGAAGGGGAGGTCACGGTGGCCACCATCAACGACGTGGCGGCGAAGGCCGGGGTTTCGACGGCGACCGTGTCGAGAACACTCAACGGGAAGTCCACTGTGGACCCGGTACTCGCGGCACGGGTGCAGGCGGCCGCCGCGGAATTGGGCTATCACCCGAACGGGCTCGCGAGGAATCTGCGCCGTCAGGAGACCGCGGTGCTCGCGCTCATCATCTCCGACGTGGAGAACCCGTTCTTCACCGCGATCGCCCGCGGCGTGGAGGACATCGCGCAGACCGCGGGCTATTCGGTGGTGCTGTGCAACGCCGACGACAACGAGGAGAAGGAACGGCGCTACATCGACGTCGCCCTCCAGGAGCGGGTCGCCGGCGTGGTGCTCTCCCCCACCGGCCGGGCCACCAACGTCGACCGGCTGACCGAGCGCGGCACGCCCGTGGTCGCCGTCGACCGGCCGCTGCTGAAGAACACCGGCGACCAGGTGCTGGTCGACACCCGGCTGGCCGCCCGCGACGCCACGCGGCATCTGATCGACGGCGGGTACCGGCGCGTCGCCTGTGTCAGCGGACCCGCCGGGGTGCGCACGGCGGAAGACCGGCTGGCGGGCTACACCGACGCCGTCGGCGAGGAGAACACGCTCACCCGGCGGGCCGAATTCCGCGCCGAGGGCGGCAGGCTCGCCGCGCTCAGCCTGCTCGACGAACCCGAGCCGCCGGACGCGCTGCTGGTCGGCAACAGCACGATGGCGATCGGCGTCCTGGAGGCCCTGGCGGCACGCGGCCTGCGATCGGGGCAGGACGTGGGAATCGTGTCATTCGACGACGCGCCGTGGACGACACTGATCGACCCGCCGCTGACGGTGGTCGCCCAGCCCGCGAACGAGGTGGGCAGGGTCGCCGCCGAACTACTGCTCGCCCGGATCGGCGACAGCACGCGCAAGGCCACGACGACCACGCTGCAGGCGAACCTGATCGTGCGCCGGAGTTCACGGCGCGGCTGAAACCGGAGATCCCGGTGCACGACGTGCCTGGGCGACCGGTTCGCACCGGCCGCCCAGGAACGCCCCACCCCCTTGTTCCCCCAAGCCGGCCCCACACCAGCCGGGTTCTCCGAAGCGGTGGGAAGAAATCGTTTACCTTCCGGACGGTAAATTCCTACTTACGACCTGTCAAGCCGAAGCCCTGGACAAGGTCGCCCGACCCGGGCAGACTATGGCGACATTGCCTACTGCGCGTGTTTGATTCCGTGCACTCTGTGTTCATCTCTGGTGAATTCCCCCACGAAACCGAGATGAGACCGCACGAACCCGCACAGACGCGTTACCCTAGGCGCTATGTCGATAGCGCTCGAGAACGTTCTCGCCAAGGCGGGCCTCAAGGTCGACGCCAACGAGTTCCTGAACCTCGTCGAGGACGCGGCGCGGAGGCTGACCCCACCGAACCCCGATCCGTCGCATTATTTCTCGGCGGACCAGCGCGCCGCGCTCACCGACGTCGGCCTGGACCTCTCCCCGCGCGACGAGGACGAGCCGGACTTCCGCGCCCGCACGGTCGCCGCGCACGCCGTACTCGCCGATTCGGCGCTGAGCGTGCTGGAGGCGGCGAAAGCACTGGGCGTGGACGACAGCCGCATCAGACACCGCCTGAAGGAGGGCAGGCTCACCGGCTGGAAGGACCAAGGCTGGCGGCTACCCGCCTGGCAGTTCGCCGGATCCGGGGTGCTGCCCGGCCTGGAGGTCGTGCTGCGCGCCGTCCCCGAGGACCAGCCCGCGCTCGTCGTCGCCGCGTTCATGAGCACCCCGCAGGCCGATCTGGTGATCAACGACCATCCCGCCACCCCGCGCCAATGGCTCCTCTCCGGTGGCGATCCCGAGCACGTCGCCAAGTTGGTGGCCATGCTGGGTTCGCCGTTCTGAGGATCACAGACGCTAAGGTGCCTTGCCCGACGACGGAAAATTTCAGTCGGGGGTAGGCCGTAGGCTGACCCTACCGAGCAAGATCACCCGACAAGGACGGACGACTCCCGAGGTATGGCCCGGCTCCCCCTGCCGCCCGCACGCTCTGTCCTGGTCAAGGAGCTGCACCGCACCAACGACGTGGTGACGGTGCACCCCGGCACCAGGCTGGTCAGGATCTTCACCGCGCACGGCAACCACCCCCAGCAGTGGAACTCGTTCCGCTACAGCGGCCCGCTCCCGCACGGCCGTTTCGACCCGCAGACCCCCGGTCGCGGCGGTCGCCCGGTCACCGACCCCGGGAACGGTGTCCTGTACTTCGGCCTCACCGTGCGCACGAGCATCGCGGAGGTCTTCCAGACCACGTCGACGGTCGACCGCAAATCCCGCGGCCCGCGCCTGGTCGTCGTCCGGCCGACCCGCACGCTGCGGCTGCTCGACCTCGCCGGCCTGTGGCCGACCCGCGTCGGCGCCTCGCAGGAGATCTCCAGCGGCCCGAAGAAGATCACCCAAGCCTGGGCACGCGCCATCCGCGCCGCCTTCGGCGACCTCGACGGTGTCTGGTACCGGTCGTCCATGGACTCCGGCGGCCCCGCGCTCGCGCTGTGGGACCCGCCCGCCGGGAACTCGCTGCCGGTCGCGCCGGACGTGCTGCTCCCGCTGGACCATCCGGGGCTCGACGTCCCGCTGGGCCGGGTGTGCGAAGAGCTGAACTACACGCTTCTCAGCTGATCCAATGCCATGAACGGTCCGTTCCTTGCAAAATTTGCAAGGAACGGACCGTTCATGGCGCGCCAGGGACCGAAAGATCAGAGGTGCCGCCCCCACCACTCCAGTACGGCGTCGAACCGCTGCACCCGGTGCCGCGGCAGCCCCGAACGCGTGAGTTCGTGCCCCTCGCCGGGGAACAGCAGGAACTCCGCCGGGACGCCGTTCTGCCGCAGTGCCACGTACATCCGCTGCGCCTGCTCCAGCGGGCATCGCCAGTCCTGTTCGGAGTGCGCGACCATGAACGGGATGTCGATCTTCCCCGCGTAGGTCAGTGGGCTGCGCTTGCGTTGCTCGTCGAGGTCGTCGCCGACGTAACCCCCGGCGAAGAACCAGCCGATGTCGGAACTGCCGACGAACGAGTCCCAGGCGTTGACGGCGCGCTCGCTCCACGCGGCGCGGAACCGGCCACCGTGGTGCGCGGCGAGCCAGCTGGTCATGAAGCCGCCGTACGAGCCGCCCATGACGCCGACGCGATCACTGTCCAAATTGGACATCTTCAGCGCTTCGTCCAGCAGTGCCAGCAGATCGTCCGCGTCCACGGTGCCGAAGCCGTGGACGATGCTCCGGCCGTGGCTTTCGCCGTAGCCCGCGGAACCGCGCGGGTTCCCCAGGATGACGGCGTAACCCGCTTCCGCGAGCACCTGGGCCTCGTCGAAGACCTTCCATTCGTACGGCGCGAACGGTCCACCGTGGATCATCAGGACCACGGGATGCGGCCCCTCGCCCTCGGGCCGGACGACCCAGCCGTGCACCGGGTAGCCGTCGGGCGCTGTCGTGTCCAGCTCCTCCAGCGGCAGGATCTCGTTGTCCCGCAACACCTTCGAGTAGTCGGTGAGCACGCGGGGACCCTCGCCCGACAGCAGCACGACGTCACCGGAGCTCTCGGGCGTCCCGATCACCGCGACGATCCGCGTGCCGTCGACGGCGAACGACTTCACCGCGGCGCGCTCGCCTGCCAGGTAGCGCAACGACTTCAGCTCGGCGAGCTCGGCGTCGAGGGGAACGGCGTGCAGTTCGGCGGCGCCCCGGGTGCGGACCACGACGAGGACCTCGTCGCCGAGGACGACCGGCGAGCTTGCCGCGCTGTCGCAGTCCACCGTTTCGACGTCGGTCAGCCGTCGCGCGGGCGAAGGCTCGTCACCGGAAGGCCACGGCGCGTGCCAGAGCCCGGTGTTGCGGGCGACGTCCTCCAGGCCGGGGAATTCGGTGCCGTAGAACAGGATCGAACCGTCCGGGGCGGCGACCGGCCGGTCCGCGGTGCCCGGGGTCCGGACCAGCAGCCGGGGTCCGCCACCACCGGCGGGCACGGCGTAGACGTCCGTGCGAACGGTGTCTTCGGCGGCCCAGTCACGCGGCGCGGTGATGAGGACGTGCTCGCCGTCGGCCGTCCACGAGGGATGGTCGACGTCGGCACGGTCGTCGGTCAGCGGGGTGAGCTCGGCGGGCGCGTCCTCGTCCAACGCGGCGACCGCGTCCACGACGAACAGACGCTGTGGACGGTCGTTGAGGAAGCCGGCGTCGTCGACCCGGTAGAAGAGATTCGTGATGTGCCGCGGCGCTTCTTCGCCCGGCTCCGGCGTTTCGCCGTCCGCGTTCTCCGTGCCGTAGCGGCCCGGCTCTGGCACGCGGGCAACGAAGGCGATCCGGCGGGAATCAGGAGCCCAGACCGGGGCGCTCGCGCCGAGGGGAAGGTCGGTGATCCGCTTCGCGTCACCCCCGGCCGCGGGGATCACGTGCACCTGCGGCTTGGCCGCGCGCCCGGACCCCTCCCCCGCGCGGAGGAAGGCGACCCACCGGCCGTCCGGGGAGATGGCGGGTGCGGAGTCCTTGGTCCCGTGGGTCCAAGGCCCTTCCCCGCCGCCGCCCTGGTCGACCCTGCGCAGGCCGCCGCGGTAGCTGTTCGTCTTCAGATCAGGCCTGCTCACCGCGGTGAGCAGCAGGTCGCCGCGCAACGCGGGGATGCCGGGGACCGTCAGGGCTTCGATGTCAACGGGACGCACGGCCCCGACGGTACCCGATCCTTAGCAGCTCTAACTACTGATTGAAGAGTCCTGCTCAGCGGCTTCCAGCTTCTTCGCCTTCGAGAGGCTGGCCACCGTCGTCACCGTCAGGACCACGACGATGACACCCAGGGAGACCCAGTTGTTGATGTCCAGCCAGTCCGGCACCACGTGGTACTCGTGCAGCGCGTGCAGGAACAGCTTGGCGCCGATGAAGGCGAGGATCACCGCGAGGCCGTAGGACAGGTACACCAGCTTGGTGACCAGGCCACCGAGCAGGAAGTACAGCTGACGCAGGCCCATCAGCGCGAACGCGTTGGCGGTGAAGACCAGGAAGGCCTCCTGCGTGATGCCGAAGATCGCCGGGATCGAGTCGACGGCGAACAGCAGGTCCGCGCTGCCGATCGCGACGATCACCAGGAACATCGGGGTGATCCAGCGCTTGCCGTCCTTCTTCACGAAGGACTTGTGCCCGTGCCACTCGTTGGTGACCGGGAAGAGCTTGCGTACCCAGCGGGTGAGCGCGTTCTCCTCGTATTCCTCTTCTTCGTCCTTGTTGCGGACCATGCTGATCGCGGTCCAGATGAGGATGGCGCCGAAGAGGAAGAAGACCCAGACGAACTGCGCGATCAGCGCGGCGCCCACGGCGATGAACACGCTGCGCATGGCGAGCGCGAGCAGGATGCCGATCAGCAGCACCCGGTGCTGGTGGATCGCGGGCACCTTGAACGACGTCATGATGATCATGAAGATGAACAGGTTGTCGACACTCAGCGAGTACTCGGTGATGTACCCGGTGAAGAACTCGACACCCGAGTCGTGTCCCGCGAAGACCCAGACACCGATGCCGAACGCGACGGCGACGGCGATGTAGAAGATGACCCACCGGGCGGCTTCGCCCGTGGTGACCTCATGCGGCTTGCGATCGACGATGACCAGGTCGAGTGCGATCAGCGCGAGCAGACCGCCGACCGTGGCGATCCATAGCCACAGGGGAACAGACATGTAACCAACCCTCCGGAAAGTGCACAGCAGCAACTAACCGGAGGTCTCTTCCGCCGGTTGCGAAAACCGGCCGACGGTGCCGGGGGCCTATGAAGACCACCGTGCTGACGACACCGCCGCGAAGGAATACTCCCCTCACAGCCGGTCTAGTTTGACCTGTCTGTACGCATGACGCCAGTTAAGGTTGCCCTTGTCACCAAGATGATGGCGTAACTCCCGTCACATCCACCTCTTCTCCCACGTCGGATACCCGTTCTGGTGACGACCTAACGTCACGCTTGTGTGGTCCGTGTGTGCCGGGGAAGCGACTCTCAGGTTCGGTGAAATACGGTCATTCCGTGCCCCGAATCCCGCTCCCTCGTACGCGAGGCGCGAAGCTCATCGCGCTCGCCGCGGTCGTGGTGGTCCTGGCCGCCGCGGCCGTCGTGTGGACGAACAGCGAACCCGCCCCGTCCGCGGTCAAAACCCAGGAAGCGACCCTCGACCTGCCCGAAACCCCGGGTTCGTCCGAAGTCGTCAAGATCGACACGACCACGTATCTCCCCGAGCAGACCCCCGCTCCCGCCGTCCTGCTCGCCCACGGTTTCGGCGGTGACAAGAACAGTGTCGCCACCGAGGCCCGCGAACTCGCCGAAAAGGGCTTCGTCGTGCTCGCCTGGTCCGCGCGCGGCTTCGGCCGCAGCACCGGGAAGATCGCGCTGAACGACCCCGACCGTGAGGTCGCCGACGCCAGGAAGCTGATCGACAACCTGGCCGCGCGGCCCGAGGTCCTCAGCGAGAACGGCGACCCGAAGGTGGCCGTGTCCGGCGCTTCGTACGGCGGCGCGCTTTCGCTGCTGCTCGCCGGGACCGACAAGCGGGTCGACGCGATCGCGCCGGTGATCACCTACAACGATCTCGCGCAGGGACTCTTCCCGAACGCCGCCTCGGCCTCGCCGTCGGCGGCCACCACCCCGGCCGCCGGCGCGTTCACCGCCGACGGTGTCTTCAAGAAGTCATGGGCGGGCATCTTCTTCTCCGCCGGTTCCGGCGCGGCGCAGAGCGGCTCCCCCGCGAACGACGCCCCGGAAGCCGGTGACGAGACGAGTGAGTCCGGCGCG
Organism: Amycolatopsis sp. WAC 01376; assembly: GCF_003947415.1. Classification (GTDB taxonomy): domain Bacteria; phylum Actinomycetota; class Actinomycetes; order Mycobacteriales; family Pseudonocardiaceae; genus Amycolatopsis. The sequence goes on along the minus strand of NZ_QHKL01000006.1, from coordinate 693,060 downwards.
GCGCAGGGCACAGGCGCGGCGGCCGCCGCGGCGCAGTCCCTGCCGCTCGGCGGCCCGAACGGACAGCGGCCGCCGTCCGGCCCCGCCGACCCTTGTGGACGGTTCACCTCCGACGTCTGCCAGGCCTACACCGAGCTCGCCACCACCGGCAAAGCCAGCCAGAAGACCGTCGACCTGCTTCGCCGCGTCTCCCCCGCGTCCGTGACGGACAAGATCACCGTGCCGACCCTGCTGGTGCAGGGCGAAAGCGACACCCTGTTCGGGTTGGACCAGTCCGACGCGACCGCCCGGCAGATCAGCGCGGCAGGCGGCAAGGTCCGCACCATCTGGTACACCGGCGGCCACGACGGCGGGAAACCGGGACAGAAGCTGCGCGGGCAGATCGCCGACTTCCTCAAGTTCTCGCTCACCGGCCAGGGCACCGACCCCGGCACCGGGTTCAGCTACGACATCCAGGGGACGCTGCGGGCCAACGGCGCGCCTTCGGTCCGGACCGTCACCGCCCCGGCGTACCCGGGTGCAACGGGGGACGCCACCGAACGGCGGCCGTTCACCTTGGCGGGCCCGGCCCAGCCGGTCGTCCGGCCTGCCGGCGGCAATCCCGCCGCGGTGAGCGGGATCCCCGGACTGAACGGGGCGGTGGCGGGTTCGTCCCGGCTGTCCGGACTGTTCAGTCTTGACCCGCCGGGGCAGGCCGCGCAGTTCGCGACGCCGCCGCTCGACGCGCAGACGATCGTGGCCGGTTCGTCCACGGTCCGGCTGCGGGTCTCCGCGGATCCGTCCGCCGCGGCACCGCAGAAGGAAGCCGTCCTGTTCGCGAAGCTCTACGACGTCAACTCGGAAGGTGTCCGCACGCTTCCGGCGAACGCCGTCGCGCCCTTCCGCGTTTCCGGGCTGCCCGCCGACGGCAGCCCGGTCGAGGTGACGGTGACCCTGCCGGGCATCGTGCGGCCACTGGAGGCCGGGCACACGCTCCGGCTGGTCGTCGGCACGACGGATCAGGCGTTCTCGACCCCGGTCGAGCCTGCCGTGTTCCGCATCGAACTGGCGGACGGCGGGCAGCTCGGTGTCCCGGTCGTCCCCGGCAACTCGGTCGGTGCGGGCGCGCCCATCGCGCAGCTGCTCGGGATCGCCGGAACACTGCTCGCGGGCATCGTGATCACGGTGATCGCCGCGTTCCGCCGCCGCCGTGCCCACGACGTCGACGAGAACCTGGCGAAGACGCCGCTGGTGATCGAAGGTCTCCACAAGGCCTACGCGGGCGGTTTCGTCGCGGTGAAGGATCTGTCCTTCCGGGTCGAACCCGGTCAGGTGCTCGGCCTGCTCGGGCCGAACGGCGCGGGCAAGACGACGACCCTGCGCATGCTGATGGGCCTCATCACGCCGACCGCGGGCACCATCCGCGTCTTCGGCCACCTGATCGCGCCCGGCGCGCCGGTGCTCTCCCGGATCGGGTCCTTTGTGGAGGGTTCGGGCTTCCTGCCGCATCTGTCCGGCAAGGAGAACCTGGAGCTGTACTGGGCGAGCACGGGCAGGCCGAGGGAGAAGGCGCATTTCGCCGAGGCACTGGAGATCGCCGGGCTCGGCGACGCGGTGAACCGGCGGGTCCGCACCTACAGCCAGGGCATGCGGCAGCGGCTCGCGATCGCGCAGGCGATGCTCGGCCTGCCGGAGCTCATGGTGCTCGACGAACCGACCAACGGACTCGACCCGCCACAGATCCACCAGATGCGCGAGGTGCTCCAGCGCTACGCGGCGACCGGACGCACCGTGGTGGTCTCCAGCCACCTGCTGGCCGAGGTCGAGCAGACCTGTACGCACGTGGTCGTGATGCACCGCGGCATGCTGGTCGCCTCGGGTGAGGTCGGCGAACTGGCCGCGTCCAGCGGTGAAGCGACGTTCCGCGTCGACAAGCCCGCCGACGAGGCCGAAGCGCTGCGGAAGGTCGGCGGTGTTTCCGGCGTCGACGTCGACGGCGAACTCGTCCACGCGGATCTCGACGGTCTCGCCCGCGCCGACGCGGTCGCCGCCCTGGTGCGGGCCGGGGTCGCGGTCGAGCAGGCCGGACCGCTGCGCCGTCTGGAAGACGCGTTCCTGCAGCTGGTCGGAGAGGACTCGAAGGGTGAGTAAGACCAATGGTTCCGGCCCGGCGACCCGGGTGGATCACGGCGTGCACACCGATCCGGCGGCACTGCTGGAGCTGACCGAGGTCGCGTCGCACGAACCGGCCGAGGTCGGCCCGGACGGGGCGGTGGCGGGTTACCGCGCCGACCGGACGCTGCGGCTCGGCGTCGAACTGAAACGGCAGCTCAAACGCCGCCGGACCCAGTTCATGCTCGGGTTCGTCGCGTTGCTGCCGTTCATCCTGGTGATCGCGTTCGAGATCGGGCAGGCCAACCCGAACCGCCGCAGCGGCGGCTTCGTCGACCTCGCCACCGCGAGCGCGCCGAACTTCGTGGTGCTCGCGCTGTTCGTCTCGGGGACGTTCCTGCTCCCGATGATCGTGGCGTTGTTCTACGGCGACACGATCGCGAGCGAGGCGTCGTGGTCGAGCCTGAAGTACCTGCTCGCGATGCCGGTCCCCCGGCATCGGGTGCTGCGGCAGAAGGCGATCGTCTCCGGCATCCTCTCCGCGGTCGCGCTGATCCTGTTGCCGCTGGTGTCGCTGGTGGTCGGCGTCGTCTGGTACGACGCGGGCGACGCGATCAGCCCGACCGGGGACGCGGTGTCGTTCGGCGACAGCCTCGTGGCCATGGGGCTGGCGACGATCTACATCATCCTGCAGCTGGCGTGGGTGGCCGGGCTGGCGATGCTGCTCTCGGTCGCCACCGACGCCCCGCTGGGCGCCGTCGGCGGCGCGGTGATCGTCGCGATCGTTTCGCAGATCCTCGACCAGATCACCGCCCTCGAAGGGCTGCGGGACTATCTGCCGACGCATTTCGCGTTCTCGTGGATGGACCTGATCTCCACCGACATCGACTGGACGAACATGGCCAACGGCATGTTGTCGGCGGCGTTGTACGGCACGGTGTTCTTCCTCCTGGCCGGTCGCCGGTTCGCGACGAAGGACATCACCAGCTGAGAGCGTTTCCGCACCGGAAAAGCACCGGGGTCCACCTGGGAAGACGAAAACCTCTTCCCAGGTGGGCCCCGGTTTTCACTGGCCGTGGCGACCTTCACCCATTAGCGCCGGTAACCGGTGTTTCATGCGCATGAGAACATCGATTTTCCGATCATCGACTCATTGGGTGAAAACCTCGCTTTCATCTTCGGAGACCTCCGGGAAATCCTTATCTTCAGTGAAAGGTGCCGACGCGAGAAGAAAGCGGGGACTCACGCCATGACCCAGTCGATCGAGATCCCGGTCCAGGAATTCTCTCTTGATTGGACGATGAGCTCCGGCAAGGGCGGCCGGGTCGGCTTCGCCGTCTCGGGTCAGGTGACGCTCCTCGACAACAAGCGGTTCTACAAGATCGACGGGGTCCTCTACATCTCCGAGGGCAGCGCCTACTGCCGCGACATCGGCAACCCGCATCTGTTCGTGCGCCGCAACGGCGTCGAGGAGAGCGGCAGGCAGTGGGGCTGGGAGACCATCTGCAATCGCAAGTCGAGCAGCAGGCTCTGCGCGATGGACGCGTACTTCGTCCGCACCGGCTACTGGGCGCCCGCCGATCGGGCCATCCAGCTGAGCATCGGCGCCGAGACCGGCTGGAACCGCAAGCGGTCCTACAGCCCGACGATCACCGTGCGCCTCGCGGACTAGGCTCGGTCCACTGTAGATCTCCGCCTGCTCCGGTACGGTCGGCCTATGGCCACCTCCTCGATCCAAGTGGACGACGAAGGCGGGATCGCCGTCGTCACCCTGCGGCACGGCAAGGCGAACACCCTCGACACCGAGTTCTGCCAGGAACTGGCCCTCCGGCTCGAAGACGTACAGCTCGGCGGATACCGCGGTGTCGTCTTGACCGGTACCGGCGGCATCTTCTCGGCGGGGGTCGACCTGCGGCGGGTGCACGACGGCGGCGCGGACTACCTCGAAGACTTCCTGCCCGCGCTGTCGGACGCGTTCCTCTCGGTGTTCGGCTTCCCCGGCCCGGTGGTCGCGGCCGTCAACGGCCACGCGATCGCCGGCGGGGCGGTGCTCGCCGCCGCCTGCGACCGCCGGATCCTCGCCGACGGTCCGAGCCGGGTCGGGATCACCGAACTTCTCGTCGGTGTGCCGTTCCCGTTGGCGGCGCTGGAGATCCTGCGCTCCGGGTTCGGCGCGGACGTCCTCGCCGAACTCGCGTTCCTCGGCGAAACCCGCCTTCCCGAGGACGCGCTCCGGCTCGGCCTGGTGAACGAGGTGATCGCGCCCGAGAACGTCGTCGAGCGGGCGGTGGAGGTGGCCAAGAAGCTCGCCGAGATCCCCGCGGCCGCGTACGCGCACACGAAGGCGCAGCTGCACCGGCCGTTCCACGAGCGGATCGCCGAACACCGCACCGGCGACGACGCCCACGTCCTCGAACTGTGGAGCTCTCCCGAAGCGCTCGCGGCCATCAAGGCCTACGTGGACCGCGTGCTCGGCGGCCGGGCCTGATCTTCAGGCTCGACCGGATAGGCGATTGCCCACCGGCGGCGACTCTGTGAGTATCCGACCGCTCAACAGGTCCCGATGGGGAGGGCATGGATGCGGAAGCTCACGGCCGCGTGGTCGGTTCTGGCGATCACCGTTCTCGCACTGGCCGGGCTCGCCCCGGCCGCGCAGGCGGCACCCGAGGACGTCAAAGACGCGTTGGGCCGGATCCCCGGCCTGACCGTCGTCTCGGAGAATCCGGCGCCGACCGGGTACCGGTTCTTCAAACTCACCTACACCCAGCCGGTCGACCACCGCAGGCCGGACCGCGGCAGCTTCCAGCAGCGATTCACCTTGCTGCACAAGGAATTCCACTCGCCGACCGTGGTGTACACGAGCGGGTACAACGTCTCGCAATCGCCCAACCGCTCGGAGCCGACACAGCTCGTCGACGGCAACCAGCTGTCGATGGAGTACCGGTTCTTCACCCCCTCCCGGCCGGAACATCCCGACTGGGGCAAGCAGCTGACGATCTGGCAGGCCGCCGCCGATCAGCACCGCGCCGTCGAGGCGTTCAAGCGGATCTATCCGGGCAAGTGGCTCGCGACCGGCGGCAGCAAGGGCGGCATGACGGCGACCTACTTCCGTAGGTTTTTCCCGGACGACGTCGACGCGACGATCCCGTACGTCGCGCCCAACGACGTCATCAACTCGCACGACCGCTACAACCGGTTCCTGGCGAACGTCGGCGACGATCCGGCCTGCCGTTCGGCGCTGAAGGCGATCCAGCGTGACGTGCTGACCCGGCGTCCTGAATTCGCGGCACTCGCCGCCGCCGACGCGGCCAAGAACGGCTACACGTTCAAGACCGTCGGCTCGGCCGATGTGTCGCTGGAGATCTCGGTGATCGACTCGTACTTCGCCTTCTGGCAGTACCAGAGGCAGGCGGACTGCGCGACCATCCCGAAGGCCGGGTCTCCGGCGGCCGAGGTCTACGCCTGGTTCGAACGCGTCGAGAGTCTCAACACCTACTCCGACCAGAACCTCGAAATCTATATCCCGTACTACTTCCAGGCTTCCTACCAGCTCGGCGCCCCCGAATCCTATGAAGGCTATCTCCGGGATCTGCTGCGCTACCCGGGCGCCAACGTGTCGCGGACGTTCGTGCCGAAGTCCGTCGACATCCCGCGGTTCGACCACCTGGCGATGCCGGACATCGACTTCTGGGTGAAGTCGCAGGGGAAGCGGCTGATGTTCGTCTACGGCGGGAACGACCCGTGGGGTGCCGAACCGTTCCGGCTCGGCTTCGGCACGAAGGATTCCTACAGCTACACGGTGGAGGGAGGGAACCACGGCGCCCGGATCTCGCAGCTTCCCGCGGCTCAGGCCGCGGAGGCGACGAACACCGTACGGCGCTGGGCCGGGCTGCCTCCGGTTACGCCCGGCGTGACCACCCGTTCGGCGCCCGCCGGCTTCCCGGACTTCGACGCCGACCTGACCATGCTGGAACGCCGCCGCCTCTGACCGGCCGTCGTGAGTGGTGAGGACGATTAGAGACAAGGGTGGCTTAGGTACGTGCTGCCGGTGCGCGGATGGCGGTTTCGCGTGATTGGACGGACGACACACGTGTCGGGAGGGACGACACGCGTGATTGGACGGACGGCTCGTGGTGGACCCCGGCCGCGGTCGTGTCGTCCATCCCGTCACGCGTGTCGTCCGCCGGATCACGTGTGTCGTCCGGTCAATCACGTGATATCGCCGGTACTGGACCTCGTGAGTGGTGAGGACGTTAAAGACAAGGGTGGCTTAGGTATCTACATGGGTTCCGGCTGCGGCTGGTGCCAGGGCCGAGTCCGTGAAGGCCCCCTTCCCTCGGCTCAGCCGAGGAAACTCGACCTTCACACCTTCCCCAGTACATGAAGGACCCCTTCCTTGCGGTTGGCGCAAGGAAGGGGTCCTTCATGTACTCAGGCGGGCAAGGTCACCGGTGCCGAGCCGTGCGGCTACTTGATGCCGGCCGCGTCCATCCCGCGCAGTTCCTTCTTGAGGTCGGAGACCTCGTCACGCAGCCGGGCCGCCAGTTCGAACTGCAGGTCGCGTGCGGCCTGCATCATCTGGTCGGTCATCTGCTGGATGAGGTCGGCGAGTTCGGCGCGCGGCATCCCGGCGACGTTCTTGTCGGCGAGCATCCCGGAGCTGCGCACGCGATCGCCCTGCTCGGGCTTCTTGCCGCGTGAGGAGTTCCGGCCCGAACCGCCGACGGCGACGGATTCCGTGTCCTCGGCTTCGCTGTAGACGCGGTCCAGGATGTCGGCGATCTTCTTCCGCAGCGGCTGCGGATCGACGCCGCGCTCCTCGTTGTAGGCGACCTGCTTGGCGCGGCGGCGATCGGTCTCGTCGATGGCGTGCCGCATCGAGTCGGTGATCTTGTCCGCGTACATGTGCACCTCGCCCGACACGTTTCGCGCCGCGCGGCCGATCGTCTGGATCAGTGACGTGCCGCTCCGGAGGAAGCCCTCCTTGTCCGCGTCGAGGATCGCGACCAGCGAGACCTCGGGCAGGTCGAGACCCTCACGGAGCAGGTTGATACCGACCAGCACGTCGTAATCGCCCGCGCGCAGCTGCCGCAGCAGCTCGATCCGGCGCAACGTGTCGACCTCGGAGTGCAGGTACCGCACCCGGATCCCCAGTTCGAGCAGGTAGTCGGTGAGGTCCTCGGACATCTTCTTGGTGAGCGTGGTGACCAGGACGCGCTCGTCCTTCTCCGCGCGGTCGCGGATCTCGTGCACCAGGTCGTCGATCTGGCCTTCGGTGGGCTTCACGACCACCTTGGGGTCGATCAGGCCGGTGGGCCGGATGACCTGCTCGACGAACTCGCCGCCCGCCTGCCCCATCTCGTACGGCCCCGGCGTCGCCGACAGGTACACCGTCTGCCCGATCCGGTCGCTGAACTCCTCCCAGGTCAGCGGCCGGTTGTCGACCGCGCTAGGCAGCCGGAAACCGAACTCGACCAGGTTCCGCTTCCGCGACATGTCGCCTTCGTACATGCCGCCGATCTGCGGGACGGTCTGGTGCGACTCGTCGATGACCAGCAGGAAGTCGTCCGGGAAGTAGTCGATCAGGGTGGCGGGCGCGGTTCCCGCGCCGCGGCCGTCGATATGCCGCGAATAGTTCTCGATCCCGGAGCAGAAGCCGACCTGGCGCATCATCTCGATGTCGTACGCGGTGCGCATCCGCAGCCGCTGGGCCTCGAGCAGCTTGCCCTGCTTCTCCAGCTCGGCCAGCCGCTGCTCCAGCTCGGCTTCGATGCCGTGGATGGCCTTCTCCATCCGCTCCGGACCCGCGACGTAGTGCGTGGCCGGGAAGATGCGGACCTCGTCGACCTCTTTCACGATGTCGCCGGTGAGCGGGTGCAGGTAGTACAGCTTCTCGATCTCGTCGCCGAAGAACTCGACGCGGATCGCCAGCTCCTCGTACGCCGGGATGATCTCGACCGTGTCGCCGCGGGCGCGGAAGGTGCCGCGCGCGAAGGCGATGTCGTTGCGGGTGTACTGCACGTCCACCAGCGCGCGGAGGAAGACGTCCCGGTCGAGCTGCTCGCCGACCTTCAGCTTCGAAGACCGGTCCAGATACGACTGGGGCGTGCCGAGGCCGTAGATGCACGAGACACTCGCGACCACGATGACGTCGCGCCGCGACAGCAGGTTCATCGTCGCCGAGTGCCGCAGCCGCTCGACGTCGTCGTTGATCGACGAGTCCTTCTCGATGTAGGTGTCCGTCTGCGCGATGTACGCCTCGGGCTGGTAGTAGTCGTAATAGCTGACGAAGTATTCGACCGCGTTGTGCGGAAACAGCTCCCTCAGCTCGTTCGCCAGCTGCGCGGCCAGTGTCTTGTTCGGCGCCATCACCAGCGTCGGACGCTGGACGCGCTCGATCAGCCAGGCCGTCGTCGCCGACTTGCCGGTACCCGTGGCGCCGAGCAGCACGACGTCCTTCTCACCCGCGTTGACCCGGCGTTCGAGCTCGTCGATGGCCGCCGGCTGGTCACCGGCGGGCTTGTAGTCACTGACGACCTCGAACCGGCCGCCGGTCCGGGGGATGTCGGTGACGGGCCGGTGGTCCGAGTGGGCGAGTACGGGGTGTTCGGTTGCGAAAGCCACGTCCTCAAGAGTAAGCGCTGGGTCCGACAGTTTCCGTTTCGCCTGGTCGGATCAGCAGGAACAGTCACAGCAGTTACAGCAGTCACAACCGTCACAGTTGTTGCACCAGGCCTCGTGTGGCTTCCCGCTCCACGCCCCGGGGAACGGGTCCCGGCAGCAGAACTGGCACGAACAGCACATGTAGGTCGCCACCGCGCAACCGAAGAAGAACCCCCTCGACTGAGCGGGCACCCGGAACTTCGGCGTCCAGCAGCAACCGCCCTGACCGTCGGTCGGCGCGCCGCCGTGCTTCCGTTTCTTCTTCGGCGGTTCCTGCGGCGGGCCTCCGCCACCGGGAGCGCCCGGCGGCGGAGGCGGCGGCTGATAGCCGCCCTGCGGGTACTGCTGGGGCGGATAGGGCTGGTGGGGATGCTGCTGCGGCTGGGGGCCGGGCCCGATCCAGCCCGGCGGCGGCTGCTGCGGACCGTGGCCGTGGCCGTGGCCGGTGAGGTTGTGCCCGAAAGCGCGCCGCACCGCCTGCCGCAGTTCGTGGACCAGCAGCGCGTGCACCAGCTTGGGCTGATCGAACCTCACCTCGCGGAGGGCGAGTTCGACGCCGAGCACGGCGTCGTCGCACAGCCGTCGTGCCTCGGCGAGCCCGGTCCCGGTGGCCGTCAGCGGGTTCCACGCGCCGGCGGCCTCGTCCTCGGCGAGGTCCTCGACGGCGTCGAGCAGATGCGCGGCTCTGCCGAACAGGCGTCCGGCCTCGGCCAGCGGCGCGGCGTTCTCCGGACGGCCCGCCAGCACGGCGGTGTGGGCGAACGCGGCGGCCGTCGCCAGTTCGGCGGGCTCGGTGGCGAGGACGGCCGAATCGCCGAGGCGGACGGCGTTTTCGATCTCGGACTGCCGGTCGACGGCCTCGGTCAGGACCGCCGTGTCGAATCCGACCCGGATGCCCGTGCGGCTCCCCTGATCCGCCCATCGCGTCGCGACCCGCCTCGCGGCGAGAGCGACGGAACGCCGCGCGAAGGCACCGTCACGGTCTTCGACGTGGTCACTGATTTTGGCCGACGCCAGCACCAGGGAGACCGCCGCCGCGAGCTGGGCTCCGCCGCCCTTTGCGACTGACGTTCCCTTCATCGCGCGAAGCGGGCAAGGGCCGGCGTCGCGCCGTCCCTCCGCACGCGGCGACTGGGCTTCGACGAGCGCCGAGATGATCAAGCCGTCGTAATTCGTCACCATTCGGGCGAGTTGTCCGTGTTCGTCGCGCAACGCCAGGCAAAGGCCGCACAGGTGGGCGAGCCAGTCCGCGTGCAGCCCCGCGGAAAGCCGGTGGCGGCACGGCCTGATGATCCCGAACATACTTTGACTCCCACTCACCCTTATGGCCGAACCAGCGCACCTTATCCGGCCCTGCGGCGCTACTCCCCCGGAACCGCGAAACCGTGATCGTCCACCCGGTTGGGCGGTGTTCGCGGGCGTCGGCGCCTTCCAAGATGGGCGCATGACCGCGCTGCACCCGCCCAAGGTCGAGTACTTCGACCCGGCCGCGAAGACCAACACCGATCCGAAGGGCGTCGTGAGGGACGTCGACGAGTACCGCGAAGAGCCCTTTGGCCTCTACATGGCGCGGCCTGCCCCTGGGCGGCGACAGTTCCACTACATCGAGTCCTGGCTGCTGCCGGAACTCGGCCTCCGGATCACCGATTTCTGGTTCAACCCCGGCCACGAACGCGATCAGGACTTCTATCTCGACGTCGTCGACGTCCGCCGAGAGGACGGCGTCTGGGTCGCCACCGATCTCTATCTGGACCTCGTCCTGCGAGACAAGAAATCCGTCCAGGTGATCGACACCGACGAACTCCTCGCCGCGGTCACCGGCGGGCTGCTCTCCCCCGCCGACGGCGAACGGGCGCTCGGGGTCAGCCACACGACCGTCGACGGGCTGGCCTCCCACGGCCACGACCTGCGCGACTGGCTGTCCACAAAGGACATCACACTCGGCTGGCGGCGGCACTGACCGGCCGTCATCCATCGTTCGGTTGATTCCGCCTCATCCCTTCGATGAGCGGATCCCGACCGGCCGACGGATTCCCGGGAAGCCGCCCACGCGGGACTCTCGATCACGGGTGAAACCGATCGAGAGGGGGCGGATACCCGTGGTCATCGAGACCGAGGGACTCCGGGAACGGTCCGGTGAGCGGGAACGCACGGAAGTCGCGCCGTTCGCCAGGGCACCGGTGCTGGCGATCGCCGGGGCGATGGGAGCGGTACTAGCGGCGACGGCCGGCCGCTACGGCTACTTCGGCGACGAGCTGTACTTCCTGGCGGCCGGTCGGCATCTGGACTGGGGGTATGCCGACCAGCCGCCGTTGTTGCCGCTCCTGGCGTGCCTGATGGACACGTTCGGCGCCGATTCTCCGTTCGTCCTGCGGATCCCGGCGATGCTGGCGATGGTCGCGGGCGTCGTGCTCACCGCCTTGATCACCAGGGAACTGGGCGGCGGCCGCAGGGCGCAGATGATCGCGGCGGCGGCCTTCGCGGTGTCCCTCCAGATGCTCGGCAGCGGGCACTACCTGGCGACCAGCACGATCGACCCGTTCCTGTGGACGCTGCTGCTCTGGCTGCTCGTCCGATGGGTCCGGATCCGCGCGGACAGGCTCCTGATCTGGAGCGGCGTGGCGACCGGATTCGCGCTGAACACGAAGTTCCTCATCGGGGCGTTCTGGATCGTCGCGCTGGTCGCCGCGGTGGCCTTCGGTCCCCGCGATCTCCTCCGCCGTCCGGCGCTCTGGCTCGGCGCGCTGATCGCCGCCGCGATGATCGCGCCCACCCTCGTGTGGCAGGCGGCCAACGGCTGGCCACAGCTGACGATGGGCGCGGCGATCTCGCGAGAGGTCTCGGCAGGCTGGGGCGGGCGGGCCACGTTCGTCCCGACCTTGGTGATGAGCGCGGGCGTGCCGATCGGGATGATCCTGGTCTGCTACGGACTGTGGCGGCTGCTGCGATCCGAACGCCTGCGGCCGTACCGGTTCCTGGGGTGGACGGCACTCGGCGTGCTCGCGGTGTTCCTGCTGGCGAACGGCCGTTACTACTATGCGGCGGGAATGTTCGCCCCGCTGTTCGCCGCCGCGGCGGTGGAGATCGAAGCGGGCCGGGCGTCGAAGTACTGGCGCTGGATCGCCACCTGGCCGGTGTACCTGGTGGCGGCGGTGATCGCGATCCCACAGGCGCTTCCGATCCTTCCGCGGTCGGCCATGGCGACCGCCCCGGAGTGGGTGCGGCCGATCTTCGCCGACGAGGAGATCGGCTGGCGGGAGATCACGGAGTCGGTGGCACAGGCGTACCGGGCCGCTCCCGATCCACCCCATACGGGCATCATCGCGGCGAGGTACTGGCAGGCCAGTGCGATCGACCACTATGGACCGGAGCTCGGGCTTCCGTCGCCGTCGAGCCCGAACCGCGGCTACGTGACGCTGCCGAGGCCGCCGGAATCGGCACGCGACATCCTGTTCGTCGGGAACGACCCTTCGGGACTTGTGCCGTACTTCACGCGAGTGCGCGAGGTCGGCGCGCTCGACAACCGGGCGGGGATCCAGAACGTGAGTCAGGGCATGAAAATCTGGCTGGCCACCGGCCGGAACGGGCCCTGGGACACGATCTGGCCGAAGCTCGCGGACTGGGGCTTCTGAGCCTCGCCGGTCCTCTCACGACCGACGCGCCACGCCGGTGGCACGTAAGGTGCGAGAGGACCGGCACCCGAGGGATCTGCGAGGAATGGATGGAAGCCGCCCACGCGGCCGAAACACCGACCGTGTCCGGCGCGGCGTTCGCCCGGCTCCCGGTGGCGTTGCTCGCCGCCGCGGCCGCGGCGGCCCTGCTGGCGACGGCGTGGCGGTACGGCTACTTCGGCGACGAACTGTACTTCCTCTCCGCCGGCAAGAGGCTGGCCTGGGGGTACGCCGACCAGCCGCCGGTGCTCCCGTTCCTGGCTCTGCTGATGGATTCGCTCGCACCGGGCAACGTCTTCGTCTTCCGGCTCCCCGCCGTCCTCGCGACGGCCGCCGGTGTGGTGTTCACCGGGCTCATCGCCTACGAGATGGGCGGGGATCGCCGGGCGCAGACCCGCGCCGCCGCCGCGTACGCGATCTGCGGACAGTTCCTCGGCAGCGGGCACTACCTGGCCACCTCGACGATCGACCCGGCCCTGTGGGCACTCATCGTGTGGCTGCTCGTGCGCTGGATGCGGACGCGCGACGACAACTTGTTGCTGTGGCTGGGCGTGGCGACCGCCGTCGCACTCAACGTCAAGCTCCTCGTCGCGACGTTCTGGGTCGCCGCCGGGATCGCGATCCTGGTCTTCGGGCCGCGGGATCTCTTGCGCAGGCCCAAACTCTGGATCGGCGCGGGTATCGCCGCGCTCTCCCTCGTGCCCACCCTCTGGTGGCAGGCCGCGAACGACTGGCCGCAACTGGAGATGGGCGACGTCATCGCCCACGAGACCACCGGCGGCTGGAGCGGCCGCGCCGGCTTCTTGCCCGCCCTGCTGACCGGCGCCGGGCTCGGCGGCGGCGTCGTCGGCGTCCTTTATGGACTCTGGGTCCTGCTGTTCTCGGCGAGGATGCGCGAGTTCCGGTTCCTCGGCTGGACCGCCATCGGCGTGATCGCGCTCTTCATCCTGTCCAACGGCCGGTACTACTACGCGGCGGGCATGTTCGGCGTCCTCTGGGCGGGTGCGGCCGTCCATTTCGGACAGGTGAAGCCGTCCCGATGGTTCCGCTGGGTCCCGACCTGGCCGGTGTTCCTGCTTTCCGCGCTGTACACCCTCCCCTACGCGTTGCCGGTGTGGCCCGCGGCCTGGCTCGCGGAAGGCCGGGACGTACCGCGCCCGGCGTACGCGCTGGAGGAGATCGGCTGGCCGGACCTCGCCCGTTCGGTCGCGGACGCCTATCACCGGCTCCCGCCGGAACAGCGGGAGCGCACCACACTCGTCACGGCCGGGTACTGGCAGGCCGGCGCGCTGGACCGGTACGGCGCCGACTACGGGCTGCCCGCCGTGTACAGCCCCAGCCGGGGTTTCTGGTACTTCGGGCACCCGCCGGAGACCGCGGACAGTGTCCTGTTCGTCGGGCCCGATCCCGCGCGGCTGCTGCGTTCGTTCACCGACGCCCGGATCGTCGCCCGCGTGGACAACGCGGCAGGCGTCCGCAACGTGAGCCGCGGGATGCCGATCTGGCTGGTCACCGGCCACACCGAAGCCTGGGCGACGGCGTGGCCGGGCCTGCGGGAATTCCGGGTCTGACCAGGCTTACGGGGTCCAGCCGGTCGACTCGGCCCAGGCGTCGGCCCGCGTGAAGGCCGCGTCGACCCAGAACTGCTTCTCGTCGGTGTACTGCTCGACAGTCCCGTCGCCGGCGTGCTTCGCGGCCATGGCGTTCTTGACCGCGGCGTAGGCGTCGCGTTCGTCCGGGTTCCGCCGCAGCCATTCCGGGAACAGCAGCGCGAGCCGCCATGCCGGTGTCTCCTGGGAACGGACGTGCAGGTTGGCCGGGCGGCGCGGATCGCCACCGAAGTGGAACCGCTTCGGCCAAGTCCCCTCTTCGCCGTGCGCGTCGTCGAACCATTCGCCTTCCGCGCGCGGGAACCCGGCGTCGGACAGCCGTTCGGCCAGCTCATCAGCCTTGTCCAAAGTGGACACCGTCAGCTGGAGGTCGAGGATGTCCTTGGCGGGCAGCCCCGGCACGGAGGTCGAACCGATGTGATCGACCCGCACGGCGTCGTCACCGGTCACCACACGGATCCGCGCGAGCGCCCGCTCGGCCTGCACCGGCCAGGTCTCGTCGTACGGCGCGATCTTCGGCGACATCGGCGCACGCGGCTTGCGGAGCCGCACGTTCGCCTCGAACGGGGTCAGCCTGTCCGCCCACAACGCGTCGACGTCGGCGAGCACGATGTCGGGCGCTCCGCTGTTGTCGAACCAGACGTCGGCAACGGCCCGGCGCTGATCGGTCGTCGCCTGCGCCTTGATCCGGGCACGCGCGTCGGTCTCGGCCATGCCCCGCGCCTCGACCAGACGGCGGACGCGGACCTCCTCCGGCGCGTCGACCATGACGACGAGGTGGTACATCGGCGCGAGCCCGCCTTCGACCAGCAGCGGGATGTCGTGGACGATGATCGCGTCCGGCGCCGCGGCCGCCATCAACTCCGCGGTCCTGGCGCCGACCCTCGGATGGACGATCGAGTTCAACCGCTTCCGGGACTCCTCGTCGGCGAACGCCTTGGCGGCGAGCGCGCCCCGATCGAGCGAACCGTCGGAGGCGAGGATGTCTTCCCCGAACGCCTCGACGAGCTCGGCGAGCCCCGCCGTCCCCGGCTCGACGACCTCCCTGGCGATCTTGTCGGAGTCGATGACGACGGCGCCGTGCTCGGAAAGCCGGTCCGCCACCGTCGATTTTCCGGCGCCGATTCCGCCGGTCAGGCCCACACGCAGCATGCCGGTCAGCCTAGTGGCGCGACCCTGGCCGACCGCCCAGGGTCACGGAACGGCCACACCGGGCACAGCCGGATGCAAAACGCAAGTTCATAGTGACGCGTTACACGACCTTTATGGGTGACACGCCGGGCGGTTACGCGGCTTCGGGAGCTTGATTGCGTACCGTGCGCGGCGAAGGTAGCCCACACGGAGGAAAGATGGCAGACGGTAAGCACGTCGGACGGCACCGGCTCGGAACGCCGGGGCTGGTGCACTGTGTCCTCCATCGTCCCGTGGCCGAGGCCCTCGCCGAATATCGGCGCACGTGGCTGAGCGCGCTCCTGGTCCCCGCCAAGCACAGCTTCGCCGGACTCCGTCGCAGGGCTCGCGCCGCCGCGCTCGACCGCATCTGGGTGCCGGCCGTCCGGCCCGCCACCTCCTGACGCACTCCCCCCGCGTTTAGTCCTCTAAATGCGGTATTTGCCGTGCCCAAGTACCACATCCGGAGGACTAAACGCGAAAAGAAAGCGGCCCCGGTCCGTGGAGGACCGGGGCCGCTGTCTGTCAGCTACTGGCTGAGCGCCTGGATCAGGCAGCGCCGCCCGAGAGCTTCTCGCGGAGAGCCGCGAGCTGCTCGTCGCTGGCGAGCGTGCCACCGCTCTTGGCCTCGGCCGGAGCGGAGGTGTAGCTCTGCTCGCCCGAGTCGCTCGAGGAAGAAGTGACACCGGTCGCGGCGTCCGCAGCGGCCTCGGCGTCGGCCTCGGCGGCCTTGACGACCTGCTTCATGTGAGCCTCGTAGCGGGTGTGAGCCTCGGCGTACTGACGCTCCCACTCCTCACGCTGCTTGTCGAAGCCTTCCTGCCACTCCTGGGTGTCCGGGTCGAAGCCTTCGGGGTAGATGTAGTTGCCCTCGGCGTCGTACTCGGCGGCCATGCCGTACTGAGTGGGGTCGAACTCGGTCTCCGGCGTGACGCCCTCGTTCGCCTGCTTCAGCGACAGCGAGATGCGACGACGCTCGAGGTCGATGTCGATGACCTTGACCATCACGTCGCCGTTGACCTGGACGACCTGCTCCGGGATCTCCACGTGGCGCTCGGCCAGCTCGGAGATGTGCACCAGGCCCTCGATGCCCTCTTCGACGCGCACGAACGCACCGAACGGAACGAGCTTGGTGACCTTGCCCGGCACGATCTGGCCGATCGCGTGGGTGCGGGCGAACTGACGCCACGGGTCTTCCTGGGTCGCCTTCAGCGACAGCGAGACGCGCTCGCGGTCCATGTCGACGTCCAGAACCTCGACCGTGACCTCCTGGCCGACCTCGACGACCTCGGACGGGTGGTCGATGTGCTTCCAGGACAGCTCGGAGACGTGCACCAGGCCGTCGACGCCACCCAGGTCCACGAAGGCACCGAAGTTGACGATGGACGACACGACACCCTTGCGGACCTGACCCTTGGCGAGCGCGTTGAGGAACTCGCTGCGCACCTCGGACTGGGTCTGCTCCAGGTAGGCGCGGCGGGACAGGACCACGTTGTTGCGGTTCTTGTCCAGCTCGATGATCTTCGCCTCGAGCTCGCGGCCGACGTACGGCTGCAGGTCGCGCACACGGCGCATCTCGACCAGCGACGCCGGCAGGAAGCCGCGCAGGCCGATGTCCAGGATGAGGCCGCCCTTGACGACCTCGATGACGGTGCCCTTGACGGGCTCGTCCTTCTCCTTGAGCTCCTCGATCGTGCCCCAGGCGCGCTCGTACTGCGCACGCTTCTTGGACAGGATCAGACGGCCTTCCTTGTCCTCCTTCTGGAGGACAAGGGCTTCGACCTCATCGCCGACGGTGACAACCTCAGCCGGGTCGACATCGTGCTTGATGGAGAGCTCGCGCGAGGGGATGACACCCTCGGTCTTGTAGCCGATGTCGAGCAGGACCTCGTCACGATCAACCTTGACGATGGTTCCTTCGACGATGTCGCCATCGTTGAAGTACTTGATCGTCTTGTCGATCGCTGCGAGGAAATCTTCCTCCGACCCGATGTCGTTGATAGCGACCTGCGGGGCCCCAGTGGGGGCGGTCGGGGCGGTGGCGGTGTCGGTCGTCATTAGGCGGGTTGCTCCGGTGGATGGGAAGTAGTGGGTTTGCGGTTAGTGCACCATGGGCTCTCCGGCATGAGGTGACCACACAAGCAAACGTCCACAGGGAACGACCGCGAGCATCACCGCATCCGGTGCGCGACCCCCTGACCCGGACGCTGAGCGAACCGGGGGAAAGAGCAGCGCGAACCCACTGCGCTAACAGATATCCTACGCGGCCCCCTGTACACGGCACAATCAGGGTCGCCCCCACGATCACGGCGGGCGGATAAACTGTCCCGCGAAGCCCTGACCTGGGGAAAGGATATCGGTTTGAGCCAGCAGTCCGCCACCGAGCCCGAACGGCACGCAGAGGCCGAGGAGCGGCTCGGCACCGCGGGGGTCGCCTACCGGGCGGTTTCCGCTCCCGAGGCGACGGCCGCGAACCTGGCGTGGTGGGACGCCGACGCCGACGACTACCAGGCGACCCACGGCGGCTTCCTCGGCGACGCGGACTTCGTCTGGTGCCCGGAGGGCGTCCGCGAGGCCGACGTGGCACTTCTGGGTGAAGTCGGCGGCAAGCGGATCCTGGAGATCGGCTGCGGGCAGGCGGCGTGCTCGCGCTGGCTCGCCGCGCAGGGCGCCGAGGCGGTCGCGACCGATCTGTCGGCGGGCATGCTGCGGCACGCGAGGGAGGGCAACGAGCGCACCGGCACCCCCGTGCCGCTCGTGCAGGCGACGGCGGAGTCGCTCCCGTTCGCCGACGCGAGCTTCGACGCGGCCTGCTCGGCCTTCGGCGCGGTCCCGTTCGTGGCATCGGTGGATGTCGTGTTCGCCGAAGTCCACCGGGTGCTCAAGCCGGGTGCCCGCTGGGTGTTCTCGGTGACCCATCCGATGCGCTGGATCTTCCCCGACGATCCCGGTCCGCAGGGCCTCACGGTCACCCAGCCGTACTTCGACCGCACGCCGTACGTCGAGGTCGACGAAGAGGGCGTCGCGACCTACGTCGAGTACCACCGCACCGTCGGCGACTACGTCCGCGCGCTCGCCGACGCCGGGTTCGCGCTGACGGACCTCATCGAGCCCGCCTGGCCGGAGGGACACTCCCGCACCTGGGGGCAGTGGAGCCCGTTGCGCGGCAAGCTCTTCCCCGGCACCGCGATCTTCTGCACCCAGCGGGGATGACGTCGGCGGCGGAGCGGCAACGGGCGCGGTTCGCCGCGCTCGACCCGCTGCTTCCGTCGCCGCCCCCGCTCCCGCCCGGCGAACCCCTGGAGGCGGGCGGCGCCATCGGGACGGTCGCGCACGTGCGGTTCGCCGCGGGTTCCTGGCAGCGGCTCTGGGGTCCGGCGCGGCTCCAGATCCTGTCGGCGGTCCTCCCCGCCGACGCCGGCGCGGGAATGAGCGCGCTGCTGTCCGCCTGGCGTGAGCGGATCGCCCTCGCCGACGCCGAACCCGATTCGGCGTGCACGGTCACCTGGCCCAGCCGGGACGTCGCCGTCATGCGGGCTTTTCTCGACCACGGGCTCGCGCCGCAGCTGGCGCTGGCGGTCCGCGCGCCCGCCAAGGGTGACGCGCATACCGTGCCCGGCGTGACCGTCCGGGAGTCCTCGGGCGGCGACCTGGAGGAGATCGTCGAGCTCCGGTTCGAAGAACTTCGCTACACCTCGTTCGTCGGCCACGGTGTCGTCCGGCCAGGGGCCAAGGCCCTGCTCGCGGAGGAGGTCCGGCGCGGCCTGCAGTTCGGCGGCCGTATCTGGATCGCCGAGGAGGAAGGGGTCACGGTGGGGATGGTGACCAGCGGAAAGCGCTCCCCGATCCCCGGTGACGCGCTCGCCGGCCGGCTGCCGCCGGGCGAGTGGGGCTACGTAGGGACGCTCGCGGTCACCGGCGCCGCGCGGGGCCGCGGCATCGGGCGCGCGCTGACCGCCGTCGCGCACGACGAGCTGTTCTCGCCGTCGCTGCGCGGTACCTTCGTCTCGTACAATCCCACCAATCCGCTTTCCCCGGTGTTCTGGCACCGGCAGGGTTATCGTCCACTGTGGACGACGTGGGCGGCGGGCCCCGCGTCGGCCCTGCGGTAGCGATGCCCGGCGCGGTCGACCCTGGGGACGGGATGGAAATCGAGAAGAAGTTGCTCGACGCGCACCGCACCCGGTTCGCGGCGATCGACCGGCTCCTGCCCGAAGCGGCTCCGCCCCCGGTCGTCGGCGAACGCGTGGACGCCGCCACGGCGTCGGGCGTCCAGGTCACCGGCGTGGTGCAGCGGCAGTTGCACGGTCCGGACGACGTCCCCCTGCTCTGGTCGGCCGCCGACGTGCGGCAGCTGTTCCCGTTCATCGGCGGCACCGGCACCGAGGGCATGGACGTGCTGCTGCGCGCGTGGCGGACGTGGATGGACGCCGAATCTCCCGGCGAGGATTCGTCGTGCGTGGTCAACTGGCCGAGCCGGGACGCCGAGGCGATCCGCGCCTTCCTCGACCACGGCCTGGTGCCGATGTCCGCGCTCGCCGTGCGCACCGGCCACCGCCGCGAAGACCCGGCAGGCGACGGGGTGACCGTCCGCCGGGCCCGGTACGAAGACTTCGACGACGTGCTCGCGATGGCCGTGTCGACCCACGACTACATCGGCCAGGTCGCCACCCGGCACCGCTCGAA
This sequence comes from Amycolatopsis sp. WAC 01376, assembly GCF_003947415.1. Taxonomy (GTDB): domain Bacteria; phylum Actinomycetota; class Actinomycetes; order Mycobacteriales; family Pseudonocardiaceae; genus Amycolatopsis. The sequence continues at coordinate 673,169 of NZ_QHKL01000006.1, read as the reverse complement.
CGCCGCCGAACTGCTCGCCCCGGCACTGGAACGCGCGCTCGACAAGGACGCCCCACTGCTGTGGCTTGCCGAACGGGACGGCACGGTCGCCGCGTTCGCACACGCCGCCTGGGTGATTTCGTCACCGGGGTCGGCCGAGGCCGAACTGCTCCCCCACGGCCGCTGGGGCTACGTCAACAACGTCGTCACCGTGGCGGGACTGCGCGGGAGCGGGCTCGGCCGCGCCCTGATGTCCGTGGTGCACGAGGAGTTCACAGGCGACGGCGCGGACGGCACGTACCTCTATTACAACCCGACCAACCCGCTCTCTTCGGTGTTCTGGCACCGGCAGGGTTATCGTCCACTGTGGACGTCCTGGGAGGTCCATCCGGCGTCGGCGCTGCGCTGATCGAAAAGCAGGGTTAGCCGAAAGGCACGGCGAGTCGTCCGGTTTGCGGAGGTTTCGTCACTCTTGTGTGTGACATGGGCCCCCCACGGTTGTATACCTCCCAGGTCAGGGCTAACTTTTGAACTGACCAGTCAGTTTAAAGTTCCGCGAGTCACCGACCTGGGAGTTCTTCGTGCGGGTTCAAGCCGACAGGGTGTCCGTGACCGGACCCCACGGCACGTTGCTGTCGCCTACTTCGCTCACGGTTTCGGGCGGTGAGCTGGCGATCGTGCACGGCGAGCCAGGGGTCGGCGTCACCGCCTTCGGGCTGGCGCTGGCGGGCAGACTGAAGCCCGCCACCGGGACGGTGACCGTCGAGGGCGGCGACCCGCGGAAGGTCGTCGCGATCGTCGACTCCCCCGGTGTGAGCGAACCGGACGGCGCGTTGTCGCTGCAGGTCGTCGTCGGCGAGGAGCTCGAACTCGCGAAGCGCCCGGCGAACAAGGCTGCCGTGGCGAGCTGGCTGGCCGAGCACGACGCCGACGACCTCGGCACCACCCGGTTCGAGAACCTCGAAGCGGTGACGCGCACCCGGCTGCTCACCGCGCTGGCCGCCGGCCGCGAGGGCGTCGGCGTACTGGTGCTCGACACCCCGGACAGGCACACCAGCGACGTCGACAGCTGGGCGACGCTCGCCCGCGAGCACGCCGAGCGCGGCCTCGCCGTGATCGTGCTGACCGCCACCACCCCGGTTTCGGCCCTGCCGGAGAAGCCCGCTCGCTGCGGCGCTCTCGAGCAGCCCGACCCTGTGCGCTGTGCGCCCGTCGAGGCGGAGGCCGAGCCGGAGGAAACCGAAGAGACCGCGAAGACTTCAGGAGACCAGGAATGAACCCCGTCCGGATCGCCGCGAACGAGCTGCGCCGGCTGAGCAGCGGCACCCTGCCGAAACTCGCCATGGCCGCGCTCGTCCTGGTGCCGCTGCTGTACGCGTCCTTCTACCTCTACGCGAACTTCGACCCGTACTCGCGCCTGGACAAGCTGCCCGCCGCCGTCTTCACCTCGGACGCCGGTTCGAAGGACTCCGCCGGTGCGGAGCGCAATGTCGGCCGCGAAGTGACCGACGAGCTGGTCAAATCCGGCACTTTCCAGTGGCACGAGGTCTCCCCCGAGGAGGCCGCCAAGGGCGTCCGCGACGACAAGTACTCGTTCGCCATCGGCATCCCGCGTGACTTCTCCGCGGCGTTGCTGTCCTCGGGCAACTTCCAGCCCCAGCAGGCGACCATCACGCTGACCACCAACGACGCCAACAACTATCTGTCGGGGACCATCGCGAAACAGGTGGCCGAACAGGTCCGCAAGACGATCGCGGAGAAGGTCGGCAGCGAGGCGGCGGACAAGTTCCTGGTCGGTTTCTCCACGATCTACGGCAAGATCCAAGAAGCGTCGACAGGCGCTTCGCAGCTCGCAGACGGCGCGGGCAAGCTCAAATCGGGTCAGCAGCAGCTGGCCGACGGCGCCTCCCAGCTCGCCTCCGGCAGCTCCCAGCTGGCGACCGGGCTCGGCACCCTGAAATCCAGTACCGCCCAGCTCCCGGCCCAGACGAAGAAACTCGCCGATGGCGCCGGTCAGGTCGCCGACGGGAACCAGAAGGTCGCCGACGCGGCCTCGCTCGCGGCGACGGCCTCCGGGGACATCCAGGCCAAACTCGACGGCTACCGCACCCAGCTCGCGCAGGACCTGCGCGAGGCCGGCCTCCCCGAGACGAAGGTGCAGGAGATCCTCAGCCGCCTCGACACCCTCCGTTCGCCGGTCGACCAGGCGAACACGAAGATCCAGGGCGCGAACAGCCAGCTCATCCAGCTCGCCTCCGGCGCACGGCAGGTGTCCGACGGAGCACACCAGCTGGCTTCGGCCACGCCGCAGCTCACCAGTGGCATCGCGCAGGCCGCCGACGCTTCGGTGCAGATCCGGGACGGCGCCGCAAAGCTGAACGACGGCGAGAAGACCGCGGTGACCGGCACGAACCAGCTCGCCGACGGCGCCGTGCAACTGCGTGACGGACTCGCCGCCGGGCTCAAGGAGATCCCGAACCCCGACGACCCCACCCGCGCGGCGACCGCCAACACCATCGCCGACCCGGTCGCGGTCAACTCCTCCGGCGTCGCCTCGGCGGGGACCTACGGCGCGGGGCTCGCCCCGTTCTTCATCTCGCTCGCGACCTGGATCGGCGCGTTCGTGCTGTTCCTGTTGCTGCGCCCGCTCTCGACCCGCGCGCTGACCGCCGGCGCGTCACCGTTCAAGGTCGCGCTCGGCGGCTGGCTGTCCTCGGCGCTGCTGGGGATCGCGCAGGTGATCGTGCTCTTCGGCGCGGTGACCTGGCTGGTGGGCATCGACGTGGCGCATCCGCTCGGCGCGATCGGGTTCGCGGTGCTGGTGTCGCTGACCTTCACGTCCGTGGTGCACGCGCTCAACGCCTTCTTCGGTGCCGTCGGGAAGTTCCTCGGCCTGGTGCTGCTGGTGTTGCAACTGGTCAGCGCGGGCGGCACGTTCCCGTGGCAGACGATCCCGGACGCGTTGTACCCGTTGCACATCGTGCTGCCGATGGGTTACGCGATCGACGGGTTCCGGCACCTGCTCTACAGTGGCGCCTCGATGGAGATCCTCGGTGACATCGGTGTCCTGGTCGCGTATCTCGTCGGCGGGATCCTGGTTTCGACGCTGGCGGCGCGGAAACGGCGCACCTGGACGGTGTCGGCGCTGAAACCCGAGCTGGCGTTGTGAGTCCCCGGGGTGAGGCGACGAAGCAGAAGCTGTTCGAGGCGACGCTGAGGCTGTCCGCCAGCCGCGGCCTCGTCGGGCTGACGGTGGACGACATCGCGGCCGAGGCGAAGGTCGCCAAAGGCACCGTCTACTACAACTTCGGCAGCAAGGACGGTCTTGTCGACGCACTGCTGCGCTACGGCGTCGGTGTGCTCGCGGACCGGCTGCGCGCGGCCACCGGCGACGGCGACCCGATGGACGTGATCGAGTCGCAAGTGGACGGTGCGCTGGAGTTCATCGCCGAATACCCCGGTTTCTCGCAGATCCTGGTGAGCGAGATGTGGCGCACGCCAGGGACCTGGCACGAGACGCTGACGTTGCTGCGCGAGGAGATCATCTCGATCGTGCGCGACCAGCTCCACCGGCTGGACGCCGCCGGGCGGCTGCCCGACGGCGTCCAGATCCCGACGGCCGCGGCGGGCTTGTTCGGCACGATGCTGGTGGTCGCCCTCGACTGGCAGGTGTTCCAGCCGAAGCGGACGCGCGCGGACGTGCGGGAATCGGTGATGGTGCTGGTCCGGGGCCTCGGGCGTTAGCCGTAACTCGCGTGCTTGAAGCCGTAACTTGCGTGATTGGACTCGTAACTCGCGTGATCAGAGCCGTAAGACACGGTGCGGAGCGTGTTACGGCTCTGATCACGTGAGTTACGCCTTTAAACACGCGTGATCGGGGTTCAGGCTTCGGTGTCCCGGGCCCATTTCAGCTTGACCTCGAAGTTGCCTTCCAGGCCCGTTTTCGCGATCACCGCACCTGCCTGAGCGGTCAGCTTGACGCCGAACTTGAGCTCGACCTCGTCCGGTCCCCTTGTCATCGACCGGAAGGTGTCCAGTGCCGCCGTGGCCGCCTCCTTCACGTTCGCCAGCGCCGCCTCGAACGACCCTTTCGCGTCCTCGACCAGGTCGTCGCGCCGGGAGACGCGGGAGGTGCCGGGGACGGGGTCGATCTCGACGACCACCGAACCGCCGCCTTCGAGCGGGAACCGAGCCAGGTCGTTCACCGATGCTCCTTCACTGTCCACAGGGGATCTTCAACCATTCGCCCGGCTGGATGCTCTTCCGGACGTCTTCGAGTTGTTTCAGCAGGATGTCCAGCCGGTCGCGGTTACTCAGGTACTCCAGGACGGCGCGATGGAAGGCGCCGGTCATCGTCGCGGGCATCAGGTCCGAGGCGTCGAAGCACAGGGCGGACGCCGAGGTGATCCTGTCCGCGACCCGCCTGCTCACCTGATCCGGATAGACGTCGAGGCCGAGTTCCCGGTTGGCGGAAAACGCGTTCGCGCGGGCAATCGACGGCCAGATCCGCTGTGCCTTCTCCGAGGCCAGGAATTCGATCAGCCTCCGCGCCTGGGGCGTGTCCTGGAACATTCCGGCGAGGTCGGCGGCGACCTCGGAGACGTCGCGTCCCGGGAAGGACAGGAAGTCGAAATCGGTGCCCGGCTTGGGGAATGACCCATCCGGTCGCTTGAAGTTCTGGTAGCGGCTCATGATGAACGACGCCTGGTGTTCGAGCGCGCAGCCCGGCGGCTCGGTGAACATCGCCTTGCCCGCGTCGCCGAAGTCGGTCAGCAGCGCGGCCGCGGTGCCGCCGCGGATGGCGGCGGGTTCGAGCACGGAACCCCAGTCGCGCCAGGCCTGTTCGACCTCCGGCGAGGTCCACGGCAGACCGCCGGACGCCCATTGCCGGTACTTGTCCGGTCCCGCCGAGTGCAGCAGGATGTCTTCGATCCAGTCGGTCCCCGGCCAGCCCGAGGCCGGCGGGGCGCCCATCCCGACGCACCACGGGGTGCCGCCCGCCGCGGTCAGTCCGGCGGAATACGTGCGAAGCCCCTCGAACGTCGTCGGACGGATCCCGGTCAGCCGCGCCGGGTTGTACCAGATCAGGCTCTTCAGATCGGCCTTCACCGCGACGGCGTACAACTTCTGGGTGCCGATCTGCTGCAGGGTGACCCATTGCGAGCTGAACGACCGCGTCACCGCGGCGGAGAGGGCGTCGTCGAGCGGCAGCAGATCGCCCGACTTCTGGTACTTCGCCAGCACCCCGGCGTTGGGCAGGACGGCCACGTCCGGCGGTGTACCGCGTTGGACGTCCGAAGCGAGCACCTGGTCGACCGCGCGGGTGCCTTCGTAGAGGTAGTCGATCCCGGTGTCGGCCTTGAACGCGTCCAGCACCTGCCGGAACGCCTTCTCCTCCTCCCCTGTCCAGGACGCGAGGACGACGACCGGCCCGTCCTCCGCCGACGCCGAACAGCCGCCCGCGACGAGCGAGAGCGCCATCAGCACGGCCAGCAGGCGATTCACGGGCGGTACCGGTATTCGTCGATCCGGGCGTGCAGCCCGAGCAGGACCAGCGCGCCCGCGAGCAGGGTGCCCGCCGGGATCAGGAACTCCCGCCCGCCGGATTCGGCCGCGGCGGAGGCGTCGGCCGCCACCGCCTTCGCGCCCGCGGTGGCCACCCGGGTGTTGTCCGTCGCCACCGTGGTGGCCTGCCGTGCCCGCGCCCGGAACTCGTCGACGGTCACTCCGCATCCCTGCTCCTCGTCGCAGTACTCGGCCAGCAGGTCGGCGAGCCGTCGCTGGCCGGCGTCGTCGGCCGCCTTGATCTGCGCGGACCGCGCGGCGGCGACGCCGTCGAGCCGTTCCCCGACCGAATCCAGCCGGTCACGGCTGACCAGGGTGAACACCAGGGCGACCCCGATGGCCGCGATCAGCGCGGTCGCCACGAGCAGCGGGACGTTCGCCACGCGGCGGAACCGTTTCCGCAGATACAGCTGGGTGAGGACCAGCAGCGCCAGGAGAGCCAGCACCGGCAGGAGCCAAAGCGGAAGCATCGCGGGGCTCATCCCGGTGGCCGACAGTTGCCGGTTCAGCGCCTCGCGTTGCTTGCCCTGCAACGCTTCCAGCTCTTCCAGGACACCGCCCGCGGCGTGCAGGAGCCGTGAGGCGTGCCAGAGGTCGACGGCGCCGAGCACGGCGGCGTCCGGCTGACGGAAGTGCACGTCGGCCTGCCCGATGGAGCCCGAGTAGGCCGCGACCTGACTTTCCACCACCTGCAGCGCGTTACCGCCCGCCTCACCCGCCTGGTTGAACTCCGCGACCCGCGCGAGGCTCTGGCTCGCCAGCGCCAGCTGATTCGAGTACTCCTGCCCCGGACCGGCGAGTCTCGCCTCGCCGGAGGCGAAACTCGTGACCGCGGCGGCGTCGGCGGCCACCAGCGCGGCCCGCGCGGCGGTCACTTCGAGCACGGCCTGCGCGGTCCGGTCGCGGACGGTCTCGGCCGTCTTCTGGACGTTCTGGAACGCCCACAGCGAAACCACCAGGACCGCGAGGGTGAGCGCCAGCAGGGCGGTGCGGAGCCGGACCAGCCGTACGCGGGTCGCCGTCACGAAACCGCCTCGCCGAACGGTCTTCCGCAACCGACGCAGAAGTTCGCCCCGGCGGGCGAAAGGGCGGGGCAGTCGGCACAGGCGACCGGTGACGCGTCGGGCATCGGCCGATCTTCCTGCGGAAGGGCGATTTCCGAAACCCTCGACGGGATGACGACGTGCAACGCGTGGCTGCGTGTCGCGTCCGGGCGCAGGCGCACGACCCCTTTCTCCGCGTCCACGATCTCCACGACCCCCGCGAGACGGGTGAGCGTCTCTTCGTCGCCCGCGGCGGTGGCCAGCGCGACCGCCCGGCCCCATTCCCGTTCGGCCCCGGCCCGATCACCCGCCGCGTAGGCGTCGCCGCCCGCGGTCAGCGCGTCGCCGAGATCAGCCTGCGCCGCGTACTTCGAGACCATCGGGTGAATCAGCGTCGGCGGGATCGGGTCGTGGGTCCATCGCCCCGCGATGGCCAGCGCGTCCTCCTCGATCGTGGCGCCGGGAACGGGGACGAGTTCCGTCCACGCGAGCTGGCGGTCCTGCCCGTGGCTGGGTTCGAGGTCCGGATCGAGATCGAGGATCAGCTGGTAGTCCCGCGTCTCGTCACTCGCGAACGAGCCGAGCGAGAGCTCCAGTTCGCGGACGGCGACCTCGTGGCACCGGTCGGTGAGGTCGTACTCGTCAGGGAACACCTGCTTGATCGACCGCAGCCTGCTGAACGGCATGGTGCCGACGCGCAGCCGGACCTCGGGCAGCACCTTCGTCATCGCGTTTTCGATCAGCTGCCGGAAATCCTCCGCGAGCTTGTCGTCCTCGACGACGGAGTCGACGTTCCCGCGCAGCACCCGGCCGATCTGGGTGAGTTCGGCGGGTTCCCAGCCGTCGCCGATCCCCCTGGCGTCGCAGACGAACCGGCCCTCGCAGCTGTTCAGCACACTCATCAGGTCGGCCCTGGTCTGCGAATCGTTGCGGCCGTCGGTGAGCAGGATCGCGTGGCGGACGGCGTCGGGTACGCCTTCGAAAAGGTCGCGCGCCTTCGCGAGCCAGGCGCCCATCGCAGTGCCGCCGACGGCCGCCAGGTGCTCGACCGCGGCGCGTGCCTCCGCCCGGGTCGCCTCGGAGGCGATCACCAGGCCGTCCTCGACCGGGTAGATCATCTTCGCGCGGTCGGTGCCCTGGATGACGGCGAACCGCACGCCGTCGGGCAAGACGTCGATGGCCGCCACGGCGGCTCGCCGTGCTTCGCCGATCTTGGTGCTGGGGAAGCGCATCGAACTGGAGCAGTCGATCATCAGGACTTCGGCGGCCGTCCTGACGACGGCCGCCTCACCGCCGCGGGAGACCACCCGGACGATCGCCGTCATCGCCCGGTCCCGTTCGGCCAGGAACTTGTTCTGATGCACCTCAAGACCCAGACTCGGCTCCCCGCTCATCGCTCCCCTTTCTTCCCAGGTGAACCCGCGACCGCGATCGACCTCGGCAAGGCGCTCATACCAGCGTCACAGGTCTCACCGAGTTGGCGAGGTCGATCAGCACGTCGTGCGCTTCCGGCGCGGGCGCGTGGTGGGCGAGCCGCCGGTACGACTTGTCGAGCACGGTGCGAGCGCCCGTCTCGTCCGCCCGGAGGATCTCGCCGCCGGCGATCCCGTCCTGCCCGAGGAGCACGGCCGCCAGTCCCGTCTCGCGCACGGCCGTCACCAGCCGGTCGAGGGAGTCTCCGTCGAGGTCCAACGCGGCCAGCCGGACCACGGCGTCGTCGAGCTCGGCCGACGCCGGAAGGTCCCCCGTGCCCGGCATCGGCGCGGACAGCACCCGCACCCCGGCGATCCGCGCGGCCTCGTCGTAGCGCGAGAACTCCGGGACCTGGTCGAGGATTTCGACGGCGGCGGCCCGGTTTCCCCGCTGCAACCGGACCCGCGCGAGCCCGAACGCCGCGCTGACCTGGGACCGGTCCCGCACCCACAGGGCGTCGTAGTACCGCTCGGCGGCGGCCGCACCGTTGAGGTGCTCTTCGCAGAGGCCCAGCGCGAGTTTCGGCGGCTCCTCGCCGGGGATGTCGCGGTACACGGCGGTGAACTTCTCCTTGGCCGCGGCGAAATCGCCCGCGCCGAGCGCGAGCAGTCCCCGATGCCACGCCACCCGCCAGTCATGGGCGGCGCGCTCGCCGAGCAGCCGTTCGGACTCCGCCACCGCCAGTGCGCCCTCGACGGTCGCGCCGAGTTCCAGCTGTGCCCGGCACCGGCGGAATCCGACCTCCACCGAGCCCGGCACCTTGTCGAGTTTCTTCAGCAGCCGCGCCGCGTCGGGGGCCCGGACGGCACGGAGGAAGTTCGCCTGCGGATCGTCCGGATCCTCACGCGGCACCGGCAGACCGAGAGCTATCTCCACGGCAGACGGGCGCGCGCCGAGCGAGACCGGTGTCCCCCGCGTCCAGTGCTCCAGCGGCGGCGCCTGGCCGAGTCCCGCGTCGAGCAGGACCGCCCCTTCGGCGAACAGCGTCGATCCGGCGGGCCGGGATTGCTTGTCCCGCAAGGAAAGGATTTCGCTGAGCACGCCGTCGAGCTGGGCCAGCATCTCGCGCGCGGTCGCGAACCGCTGCTCGAACGGCGCGGTCGCCCGGTCGAGGACGCGGATGAACGATTCGATGCCGAACCGGACACCGCGCGCGTCCGTGGTGACCGACCAGCCGTCGCTGGCCTGGAAGAGCTCCCGCAACGTCACGCCGACGGTGTGGATATCGGACCGGACGGTGAGGCCGTGTTTCGCCCGTTCGCGCGGCGTCACCTGATAGTGCTCGGTCCCGACGGTCGGGCTCTCGTCGTCGGAGATCTTGCGGATGGCGCCGAAATCGATGAGCTTGATCCGCTTCTCGCCGTGGATCACGTTGTCCGGCTTCATGTCGCAGTACAGCAGGCCCTCGCCGTGCAGGTAGTCGAGCGCGGTCAGGATCTCGCGCCCGTACGCCACGACGTGCTCGACCAGCAGCCGCCCTTCGCTCGAATCCAGCCCGGCCCGGCCGCGGTTCTTGATCTCCCGCAAGGAGAGCCCGTCGACGAACTCCATGACGATGTAGCGGAACTCCTCGTGCTCGACCACGTCGAGGATCCGGACGACGTTCGGATGGTCCAGCGCGGTGAGCACCTGGCTTTCGGTCTCCGCGATCCGCACGGCGGCGGTGTTGTTCGTGTTGATCAGGCCCTTGAGCGCGACGTACCGGTCGCCGAGCCCGGAATCCGTTGCCAGGTAGACGAAACCGAGTCCGCCGCGCGCGACGCAGCCGAGTACGTGGTAGCGGCCGTCGACCACGTCACCCGCCGCGAGCTTCGGCGAGAAGGAGAACGGGGTCCGGCAGACCGGGCAGAATCCTTCGGTGGGCGCGGGGCCGCCGCCGATCGAGCGGCCGACCGGGGTGGCCGTGCACCCGTGCTTGCCACAGAACCGTTCCTCTTCCGGGACATGCGGTTCGGTCAGCAGGCGGCCCGCGAGGTCGGGGAGTTCGACGATCGGCAGCGGGACCCGGTCGTCCGCGGTCGCGTGGCCCGCGACCTGCTGGGAGCGGGTGACCACCGTGCTGGTGATCCTGGTCGGCGCCTCGCCGGGACCGGGGATCACCAGGGTCGGCTTCTCCCGCGGCGCGGGCTCTTCGGGTGTTCCGGGCGGCAGCCCGCAGATCTTGCAGAAGCCGGTCTTGCCGAGCATGCCAGGGCAGCCGTCGTGTCCGCAGGCCGTCATCCGTCGATCCGTTTCCGTACGGTGTCCGCGTAGCGCTCGACGGCGGCCGCCGCGGCCGCGAGGTCGCACGGTCCTTCGAAGAGCGTCCGCCACGCGGGGGCGTAGGCGGCATCCAGTTCGACGTCTTCGACGAAGCCGCTGTTACGGGCCATTTCCCCGTACGCGTCGAGCCTGGCGCGCAATTCCGCGCGCCGGGCGAGGTTCTCGTCGAGAAGGCGGCGAAAGTCGCGGGCGCGGTCGATGGTCTTGGCGACGGCTCGCTCGCAGACCGGAAGCTGCCGTTTCACCCACTCGGAGTCGCCGTCCTGCTCCGCCGACCGCAGTTGCGTCAACGCGCCGGTCAGCCGTCGTGCCTTGGCATGGACTTGTGGGACCTCGGTGAAGCGGGGCGCGTCGCCCAGATTGTCCTTCTCCAGCCGGCCGAGTTCACCCAATCGGATTTCCAGCAGGGCGAGGCGGCCCTCGATGTCGTCGTCGCCGGCGGGCAGGACGTCCGTGCTCGACCGGACCACGCTCACCCCCGGCGAGGTCTCCTCGCGGAAGGCCAGCGCGAGCCGCAGCCCGAGTTCGTGCGCGCGCTGGGCCAGCGGCACGAGCACGTCACCGACGAGTTCGTCGGGTTCGGCCGCTTCGTCGATCCCGTAGACGACGACCGTGCGGCCGGACCCGTGACGGCCGGCGGGCGAGTCCGCGGCGACGTCGAGCCGGTCGGAGATGCGGCGCCGGACCTCGTCCGCGGTCGTGCCGACCGCGTCGACGGCAAGCACGACACTGCCCACGGGCGGCACCGTCGGCCCGGTCGCGCTCCGGCCCGCTCCGTGTTCGCGGTCGGCGAGGACGACCGCGCGCCGCAACGAGGCGGCGACGGCGGAATCGTCCTCGCCCATGATGATCACCCGGACGTCCGCCTGGCCGTGGCCGCCGAGCCAGCGGGCGAATTCGCGGGCGAACAGCACGTCCATCGCGGGCGGCTCCGGGTACTGCATGAAACCGGGGTCGATCGCGGGACTGCCCTCGGCCCAGCGGCGCAGTTCCGGCAGGTAACCGAGCATGGTTTCGACCGGGATCATCCAGGAGACGCGGGCGGCCTCGGTCGCGTACCGGGTCGCGACCATGCCGACGACGTGCCCGGTCTTGTCGGCGATCACCGCGGAACCGCTGAATCCGTGGGTGATCGGCTCGGTGTCGGGAGTGCGGTGCAGCTGGACCCGTTCGAGACCGTGCCCGCCGTCGCCGACGACGGTCGCCAGCGACCACATGCCGTCCGAACCGGACGGGAAGCCGAACGCGCGGACGCGCTGGCCGTCCTCGAGTGCGGTCCGGTGGAGCGGGGCGCCGGTGATCTGCCCCTCGGGGTCACGCAATCGGAGCAGCGCGATGTCCCCGCCGTCGTCGCCGATGGGCGCCGCCTGCGCGACGATCGTGGCGATTCCCGGCTCCACACCGGGAAGCGCCACGAAATCCACCGCGACGCCGTCGTGGCCTTCGATCACATGTGCGCAGGTGAGGAGGTGTTCACCGTCGAGCATGGTCCCGGCGCCCAGGATCCGCCCACGATGATCGCGCAGCCGCACCCGCCAGCGTCTGCGCTCGGAAGTCACGCGGAAGACCCTACCGATCGTGAGTGGTAATGACGGTTCTGACCGTCATTACCACTCACGAGGCCTAATGCGCGGCGTCGTTCCAGGACCGTCCGTACCCGACCGAGACCTCCAGCGGCACGGCCAGTTCGTAGGCCGAGCCCATTCCCTGGCGCACCAACGCTTCCAGCTGCTCGCGCTCGCCATCGGCGACTTCGAGGACGAGTTCGTCGTGGACCTGCAGCAGCACGCGGCTCTTCAGCTTCGCCTCGGTCAGCGCCTTGTGCACGTTGAGCATGGCGACCTTGATGATGTCGGCCGCGCTGCCCTGGATGGGGGCGTTGAGCGCCATCCGCTCGGCCATCTCGCGGCGCTGCCGGTTGTCGCTGTTGAGGTCCGGCAGATAACGACGGCGGCCGAAGATCGTCTCGGTGTAGCCGACCTTCGCCGCGTCACCCACGACAGAGTGAAGATAATCGCGTACGCCGCCGAAGCGGGAGAAGTACGCCTCCATCTGTTCCTTGGCGTCTTCGGTCGAGATCCGCAGCTGCTGCGAAAGCCCGTACGCCGAAAGCCCGTACGCCAGGCCGTACGACATCGCCTTGACCCGGAAACGCAGTTCCGGCGTGATCTCCTCCGGCGGCAGCGAGAACGCGCGCGACGCCACGAACGTGTGCAGGTCCTCGCCGCTGTTGAAGGCCTGGATCAGGCCCTCGTCCTGCGAGAGGTGCGCCATGATCCGCATTTCGATCTGGCTGTAGTCCGCCGTCATCAGCTCGGCGTACCCGTCGCCGACAATGAAGGCGTCGCGGATGCGGCGGCCTTCCTCGGTGCGGATCGGGATGTTCTGCAGGTTCGGGTCGACCGAGGACAGCCGTCCGGTGGCGGCGATCGTCTGCAGAAGCGTCGTGTGGATGCGGCCGTCGTCGGCGACCGACTTGATCAGGCCCTCGACGGTGGTGCGCAGCCGGGTCGCGTCCCGGTGCTCCAGCAGATGCTGCAGGAACGGGTGCTCGGTCTTCTCGAACAGGCTCTGCAGCGCCTCGGCGTCGGTGGTGTAGCCGGTCTTGGTGCGCTTGGTCTTCGGCATGCCGAGCTCGTCGAACAGGATGACCTGGAGCTGCTTCGGCGAACCGAGGTTGACCTGCTTGCCGATGACCGCGTACGCCTCCTCCGCGGCCTGCGTGACCCGGTTGAGGTAGTGCGCCTCGAGGTCGGTCAAATGCTCGATGTCGACCGCGATCCCCGCCGCTTCGAGCCCGGTGATCACCTGCAGCAGCGGCAGTTCGAGCTCGGCGAGCAGCTGCGCGCCGCCGAGTTCTTCGAGCTCCTTGGTCAGCGCGCCCGCGAGCTCGGCGACCGCGCGGGCCTTGACCAGCTCGGCCTGGATCTCCTTCTGCTCCATGTCCTCGGCGCCGCCGTCGAGCAGCGAAAGCTGCCCGTCCCCGGTGTCGGCCTCGGAACGCAGCTCGCGGTGCAGGTACCGCAGGGCCAGGTCGTCCAGCTCGAAGGTGCGCTGACCAGGGCGGACCAGGTACGCCGCGAGCGCGGTGTCCATGACGAGCCCGGCGAACGTCCAGCCCCGCGCCCGGACGGCGTGCAGCGGGACCTTGAGCTCGTGGCCGATCTTCTGGATCTTCTCGTCGGCGAGCCAGGCCGTGAGCGCCTTGTCGTCCTCGGCGTCCATCGCTGTGACGTCGACGTACGCGCCTTCGCCATCTGCGGCCGCGAAGGAGATGGCCTTCAGATCGGCGCGAACCGAGGCACCGGTGGTGCGGAACGCCAGGCCGACCGGCTGGTCCTGGCCGGTGTGCGAAGACAGCCATTCCGTCAGCGCGCCCGGGGCGAGCTTCGAGCCGCTGACCTCGAAGCCCTCTTCGGCCTCGGGCTCGGCGCTCTGCAGAGTGGCGAAGAGACGGTCTCGCAGGACGCGGAACTCGAGCTCGTCGAACAGCGCGTGCACGGCCTCGCGGTCCCACGGGCGCAGTTCGAGCATGGTCGGGCCGAGCTCCAGCTCGACGTCGCGGATCAGCTCGGTGAGCTGGCGGTTCAGCATGACCGCGCCGAGATGCTCGCGCAGCGCGTCGCCGACCTTGCCCTTGACCTCGTCGACCCTGTCGATCAGCTCGTTGAAGGAGCCGAACTGCCTGATCCACTTCGCGGCCGTCTTCTCGCCGACGCCCGGGATGCTGGGCAGGTTGTCCGAGGGGTCTCCACGCAACGCGGCGAAGTCCGGGTACTGCGCCGGGGTGAGGCCGTACTTCTCCTCGACCGCCTCCGGGGTGAACCGCGTCATCTCCGACACGCCGCGCTTCGGGTACAGCACGGTGACCTGGTCGGTCACCAGCTGGAGCGCGTCACGGTCGCCCGTACAGATGAGGACGTCGAAGCCTTCGGCGGTCGCCTGTGTCGTGAGCGTGGCGATGATGTCGTCGGCTTCGTAGTTCTCCTTGGTCAGCGCCGGGATGCCGAGGACCTTCAGCACGTCCTCGACCAGCCCGACCTGGCCCTTGAACTCGTCCGGCGTGGCGCTGCGGTTGGCCTTGTAGTCCTTGAACGTCTCCGAGCGGAACGTCTTGCGGGAGAGGTCGAACGCCACGGCGAGGTGGGTCGGCGCCTCGTCGCGCAGCAGGTTGATGAGCATCGAGGTGAACCCGAATACCGCGTTCGTCGTCTGCCCGGTCTTCGTCTTGAAGTTCTCCGCGGGCAGCGCGAAGAACGCGCGATACGCCATCGAATGGCCGTCGATCAGCAGCAGTTTGGGCCGCTCGGCCTGTGCGGTGACGGGTGTGGCGTTGGCAACGGTCGTGTTCTCACTCGGGCTCACGGGAGCGAGTCTAGGGTGAGGGTCTGACAGTTCTCCTGTCGTGTCGGTTGCGGGCTGTCGGCGACGCCGCTCGGCCCTCTCGGCACAGGAACCGCCAGGCCCCGCGATCGGGGCGGCAGGGCGTCCTGAGGGCAGGACGTGAGAAAAACTCGATAACGTGCGCCCCGGCGACGCGGTCGCGGGTCGCACGAATGTTAAGGAGCGCTGCGTGACCGAACAAGCCCTCGAATCCTTCGCCGGGATCGACCCGGCCTTCGCCGGACAGCAGCTCAACGACAAGCTCGGGCTCGAAATCAGCGAATTCGGTCCCGAACGCGTCGTGGGCAGCATCCCGGTCGAGGGCAACCTCCAGCCGTATGGCCTCCTCCACGGCGGAGCGAACGCCGTCGTCGCCGAGGCGCTCGGCTCGATGGTGTGCGCGCTCAACGCCGGCACCGACAAGGCGACGATGGGCCTCGAACTCTCCTGCACCCACCACCGGGCGGTCCGATCCGGGCGGGTGACCGGGGTCGCGACGCCGGTGCACGTCGGCCGCGGGACCGTCACCGCCGAGATCGTGCTGACCGACGACCAGGGGCGCCGGTCCTGCACGGCGCGGCTGACGTGCGTGGTGCGGGAACGGCCGCCGGGCGTCTGAGGCGCTCTGGCTCTCGAAGTGTCATGAAAGGGTCGTTCAGGACGTTTTTCGTCCTGAACGACCCTTTCATGACATAGGCGGCTGCCGACTGGAAGTCCGTGAGGGCCTCCTTCACTACCTTGAGGGTAGGCAAGGAGGCCCTCACTACGTCCGAAGGTCGACGCCGGGGCGCCAGGTCCGTGCCGGAAGTACATGAAGGGGCCTTCATTGCGCCTAGGCGGTGTCCTGCGAATATCGCCTGCCGTGCTGACCTGCGAAAAGGGAGCGGGGGACCTTTGGTGTCGCGTTCCCGGCGGGCGGGGTGTGTGGATATAGGGACGTTGAGTGTCCCTATATCCACACACCGCTCGCTCGCTGTCAGGGTCGTCGCTGGCTGTGTGGATTTTGGTGCGTTGGATGACCCGAAATCCACACCGTCACCGCGCGAAGACCGCGAACATGACTTGCAGGACACGGCCCAGGTACATGAAGGGGTCCTTCACGTACTTTGAGGTCGTGGATCTCGACACGGCTCAGGTGCGGGCGTTCGCCGCCGCCGCCGACCACGGCCATTTCGGTCGCGCGGCAGAATCTCTGTTCCTCACCCAGCAGGCGCTGTCGAAGCGGATCCGGAAGCTCGAGGACGCCCTGTCGGTCCAGCTCTTCAGGCGCACCAACCGGTCCGTCGAACTGACCTCCGATGGTGACCGGTTCCTCCCGCACGCGCGCGAGCTGATCCGGGCCGCGGACGCCGCCGTCGCCGCGATGGGCCTGCAGGACCGCCCGCCACGTCTCGACGTCATCGACCCGCGACTGTCCCCCTTGTTCATGCTGCGGCGCATCGCCGAGCGCGACCCGGCCCTGGCGGTCGAGCGTGTCGCCGGGCGTGGGCTGGCCAATGCCCTCGACCCGCTGGTCCGCGGCGAGATCGACCTCGCGTTCGGCCGGGTCGCGGACCTCGGCCGCGAGGTGCCCGCGGAACTCGAGCACCGGCTCGTCCGGCTCGAACCGCTGGTCGCCCTTCTCGCCCCGGAACATCCGCTGGCGAGCAACGAAACGCTGAAACTGTCGGATCTGCGGAACGACGGTATCTGGATTCCGCAATTGGGCGGGCCGATCGAATGGCTTTCTTATTTGCAACGCCTATGCAAAGAATTCGACGTCCCGATCGACGACTCCGGGGTCAGTTACGACCTCCGGCACACACTGGAACAGACCCGTTACGGGAAGCAGCGGGTGACCCTTGCCGGCGCGGACATGGACCTCGCCTCCGATCTCAATCTGCGCGTCCTGCCCTTCGAGCCGTCGCCGTTGTTCCCGTGGTCGGTGGTGTGGCGGCGCGGCGAAGGCCCGGCCCTGCGGCGCCTGCTGGCGCTCGCCGGCCGGACCAGCCACGAAGAAGGTTGGTGCACCTACGATCCCGCGCGATCCTGGCTGCCGGACGACGACCTCAGGCAGCTAGGCGCTGCCCGGTGAGTCCGGTCGCGGTCTTCGCGCCCAGGCGGTCCCTGACGGCACGGGCGAATGCGCCCGAGTACAACCCGGTACGAGGGCGATCCGCCCACACCGCCAGGAACCACCTGGATCACGAAGCCCATCGACCAGACTCACCGGACAACGCCTAGGTGCCGGGCGAACCAGCGCGTGAGCTCGGCGTCGACCAGCTTCGCGTGTTCCGTCTGCGGAGCGGGTTCGAGGCCGGGCGCCTCGGCGAACCCATGCGCCATCCCGGA
Organism: Amycolatopsis sp. WAC 01376; assembly: GCF_003947415.1. GTDB lineage: Bacteria > Actinomycetota > Actinomycetes > Mycobacteriales > Pseudonocardiaceae > Amycolatopsis. The sequence continues at coordinate 656,133 of NZ_QHKL01000006.1, read as the reverse complement.
GATGGTGACGAGTTCGGATCGCCGCTCCCCCAACGCCTTGTGCAGGGCTTCGGCCGGTTCGGTGATCGAGACGTCGTCCTCCTCGCCGATGACGAGCAGCACCGGCGCGGTCAGTTCCTCGGCCCGCCGCACGTAGTCGTACTCGTTCGCGACCGCGCGGGACCGGTCCGACCAGTGGTAGGTGATGTCGTAGACCCGTTCGTTCGCCGCGATCACCGGCGCCAGCTGCGTCACCGGATTCACCAGCGCGGCCGCCGCCACCTCGATCTCGGCGTGGGTCAGCATCTGCAGTGCGACCGCGCCACCCTGCGAACCGCCGACCAGCCCGACCGGACCGTCCTCAATGGACAAGCGCGAGCGCAGCTCCGCCACCGCCGCCGGGAACTCCGCCTCGACCTGCTTGGTGAGCGGTTCGACGACGTTGAGCACGTTGTCCTCGCTCGCGAGGCGGAAGAACCCCTCGAAACCGCCTTCGGGAAACCGTTTCCCGGTCAGTGGCAACCCGAGGTGCACGCGCCACGCGTGCAGTCCCCGCATGGGCAGCGCCGCCGCCATGGCCGCCTCACTGAACGGCGCGCCCAGCAAATGCCAGGTCAGCACCAACGGCGCCGGGCGCTCCCGGTCCGACGGCGGCAACGCCACGAACGGAACTCCCGCGGCCACGCCTTCGATCGCTTCGACGCTCATCGTCATGTTCTCCCCTGTCCTCGTTTTCGGCTCTGGGAACAGCTAATCGCGAGGTCAGGGCCGAGATCCAACAGCCGTTCGGATCGCGACGACAACCATCGGTTGTCACGCGCAAGAGAAGCGGGGGCACGGTTGACGCCCTTTGGGGCAGCATTGCTACGACGAACGGCCGCCCACGAAGGTGCTGAAAAAGCGCAAGATACGCGGCCGAAACATGATCATTACCCACGAGCATGATCGACGTGGTACCGGTGAATCCCCAGCGTGACCAGCGGAGACTCGCCAACCGGCAACATTCGCCTTTTCGTGCAATTCGTTCTGGTTTCGACCGTCACGATGTGGACACAGAGTGATGGGCGTCTGGGCAGATCATGGCGTAGGGGGATATCTTCCTGCCCTAACCTAGCCCCTGTGTCGGGGGCAACGCCTACCGGCGGCTGGTTGGTCATGGGAGGTAGTCGGTGTCAGGAGTGCGTTTTGGACGGGTTTTCGCCGTCGCGGCGGCTGCGTCGCTGGCGCTGGCGGGCTGTGCCGGCGGCAGCAGCTCGTCCGGCAGCGGTGACAGCAGCACGCTGAAGATCGGGTTCATGGGTGACCTCACCGGTGAGAACTCCGGGATCGTGATCCCGCCCCGCAACGGCGCGAAGCTCGCTATCGACGAGTACAACAAGACGAACCCGGCGACGAAGCTGGAACTGAAGGAGTACGACAGCCAGGGCAAGCCCGAGCAGGCGACGTCGCTGATCGCGACCGCCGTCGGCCAGGACAAGATCACCGCGCTGATCGGCCCGGCCTTCTCCGGTGAGTCGAAGGCCATCGGCGGACAGCTGGAGCAGAACAAGATCCCGAGCGTCTCGCCGTCGGCCACCAACGCGGGTCTGTCCTCGAACGGATGGAAGTACTGGCACCGCGTCGTCGCGAGCGACGCCAGCCAGGGCCCGGCCATCGCCAACTTCCTCATCACGGCGAAGTCGCCCAAGAAGGCCTACATCATCTCGGACGACCAGGAATACAGTGTCGGCCTGGCCGACAACTTCGAGAAGACCTTGAAGGAGAAGAACGTCCCGGCCGAGCGCGACAAGTTCGCCAAGGACGCGTCGGACTATTCCTCGACCGTGCAGAAGGTCAAGGCCGCGAACCCGGACATCATCCTCTTCGGTGGCTACTACGCCCAGGGTGGCCGTCTGCTCAAGCAGCTGCGTGACGGCGGCGTGACCGCCACCTTCGCCACCGGTGACGGTTCGCTCGACGCCCAGCTGGTCAGCGGTGCGGGTGCCGCGGCCGCCGAGAAGGCCGTCGTCGGCTGCCCCTGCAACATCCCGGACGCCGGCTCCACCGACGAGTTCAGCACCAAGTACAAGGCCGCGTACAACGTCGACCCGGCGATCTACTCGAGCGAGGGCTACGACGCCGCGACCGCCATCATCAACGCGGTCAAGGCGGGGGCCACCACCTCGGAGAAGATCAACGAGGCCCTCAAGACGATCGACTTCAAGGGTGCCTCGAAGCAGATCAAGTTCAAGGAGAACGGCGAACCGTCGACGGACGCGATCAACATCTACCAGGTCACCGGTGGCGTCCTCAAGAACCTCGGCGTCTCGACCGAAGCCAAGCTCAACGGCTGACGGAGCAGATAGGAACACCTAACGGAAGCGGGGGCGCTGTGCGAACACAGCACCCCCGCTTCCCGCAAATGTGGCGAAAGAAATCCTCGCCCCGTCCCGTAAGGCATCCACGTCATGCTTCAAGATCTGCAAGCCCAGTTCCTCGGTAGCACCATCGGCGGACTGGTCGCCGGAAGCATCTACGCCCTCATCGCCCTCGGCTACACAATGGTCTACGGCGTACTCCGGCTCATCAACTTCGCGCATTCCGAAATCTTCATGATCGGGACGGTCACGTCCCTGTTCGTCCTGATCACCATCGCGGGCGGCACCGCCCCGATCACGCTCGGCGTGTTCGGGATGATCGCGGTACTGCTGCTGATCATCATCGCTTCGGCCGCCGTGTCCGGCGGTGCGGCGGTCCTGCTGGAGCAAGTGGCGTACCGGCCGCTCCGCAAGAAGGGCGCGACCCGGCTCGCCGCCCTGATCTCCGCCATCGGCGCCTCGCTGTTCCTGCAGGAGCTGTTCGGCCTCGAGATCATCGAATGGATCACGGACAAATCCGGCCGTGTGCAACAGAACGCGCCGCGGTTCATCCCGCACGACCCGCTGTTCCACATCGGCAACGGTGTGGTCCGCACGGACCACGTGTTCGTCGTCGTCGGTGCCGTGATCATGATGGTCGTCCTCGACCAGCTGGTCAGCCGCACCCGCATCGGCCGAGGTATCCGCGCCACGGCGCAGGATCCCGAAGCCGCCGTGCTGATGGGCGTCAGCATCGACAAGATCGTGCGTCTCACCTTCCTGCTCGGTGGCGCGATGGCCGGTGTCGCCGCGGCGCTGTACGTCATGGAGTACGAGAACACCGATTACCGCATCGGCTTCCTCCTCGGCATCAAGGCGTTCACCGCGGCCGTGCTCGGCGGTATCGGCAACCTGCGCGGTGCCCTACTCGGTGGCATCGTGCTCGGCCTGGTGGAGAACTGGAGTTCCATCTTCTTCGGTTCAGCTTGGAAGGACGTCACCGCCTTCGTGGTTTTGGTGCTGGTCCTGATGTTCCGACCCACCGGCATCCTCGGTGAATCGCTGCAGCGGGCACGCGCATGAAGGGCAACGAAGAAGTGTCTACAGAAAACGGAAAGCCCGCGCGCGCCGGGTTTCACCCCGTCGACGGCATGCGGGATTGGTGGGCACGCGCCCCGCATTGGCAACGTTATGGCGTGTACCTTGCCCTGATCATCGGCGCACTGATCCTTCCCGCGCCGGCGATCGGCTCGATCATGTCGCCGGAATCGGACTGGACCACGGTCCTGATCTTCCCGGTCGGGGTGTACATCCTGCTGGCGATCGGCCTGAACATCGTCGTCGGTCACGCGGGCATGCTCGACCTCGGTTTCGTCGCGTTCTTCGCGATCGGCGCCTACACGCTCGCCGTGATGGGCACCCTGCACGGCTGGGGATTCTGGGGCACGCTCGTGCTCGGCATCTTCCTGGCGGCGATGTCGGGGGTGATCCTCGGCGCTCCGACGCTCCGGCTGCGCGGTGACTACCTGGCCATCGTGACCCTCGGCTTCGGTGAGATCGTCCGGATCACCGCGACGAACACCGACGCCATCGGTGGCGCCCGCGGTATCACCAACATCCCGCACCCGGAGCCGATGTTCGGGACCGAGTTCCTGCTCGACCCGGCGCCGTACTACTACCTGATCCTCGCGGCGATCGTGATCGCGATCATCTTCTCGGTACGGCTGCACAAGAGCCGCGTCGGACGGGCGTGGGCGGCCATCCGCGAGGACGAGGACGCCGCCGAGTTGATGGGCGTCCCGACGTTCAAGTTCAAACTGCTGGCGTTCGCCATCGGCGCCATGCTCGGCGGTATGGCCGGTGTGATCTACGCCAGCAAGGCCGTCTTCATCGAGCCGAACAACTTCCCGTTCATCCTGTCCGCGACCATCCTCGCGGCCGTGGTGCTCGGTGGTGCGGGCAACCTGCCCGGTGTCATGCTCGGCGCCTTCCTGGTGGCCTGGCTTCCGGAGCGGTTCCGGTTCCTGTCCGAGTACCGCATCCTGATCTTCGGTGGTGTGCTGGTGCTGATGATGGCGCTGCGGCCGGAGGGTCTGCTGCCTTCGCGGCAGCGCAAGGCGGAACTACACGAAGGAACGGGCGGGATGGGTGCCATGGGCGCCGAAGTCGCGGGTCCGGATTCCGAGGCTTCGGCGGAGGTGACGAAATGAGCGCACTGCTCGAGTTCGACAACGTGACGATGCGCTTCGGCGGTGTCACGGCCCTGAAGGAAGTCAACCTCACCATCAACCAGGGTGAGATCTTCGCCCTGATCGGCCCGAACGGCGCGGGAAAGACCACCGTGTTCAACGTGGTCACCGGCGTCTACCGGCCGACCGAAGGCCAGGTGCGCTTCGGCGACACCCGGGTCGACGGGACGAAGCGGTTCAAGATCAACCAGGCCGGGATCGCGCGCACGTTCCAGAACATCCGGCTGTTCCACAACATGTCGGCGCTCGAGAACGTGATGGTCGGTGCCGATTCGCACCACAAGACCGGCGCGATTTCGGCGACACTCGGCCTGCCGAGGCACCGCAGCGAAGAGAAGCGGGGCCGCGAGCTGGCGAGGGAGCTGCTGGACTTCGTCGGGATCGGCCGGGTCGAGAACAACACCGCGAAGAACCTCTCCTACGGCGACCAGCGCCGTCTGGAGATCGCGCGTGCGCTCGCGACCGACCCGAAGCTGCTGCTGCTCGACGAGCCCGCCGCCGGGATGAACCCGGCGGAGAAGAACTCGCTGCAGCAGCTGATCCGCAAGATCCGTGACGACGGCCGTACCGTGCTGCTCATCGAGCACGACATGAGCCTGGTCATGCACATCAGCGACCGGCTGGCCGTGCTCGACTTCGGCCAGAAGATCGCAGAAGGGCTCCCCCACGAGGTGCAGAACAACCAGAAGGTGATCGAGGCTTACCTGGGGGTGGCGGAAGATGCTTCTTGAGGTTCAGGACATCAACGTCCACTACGGGAAGATCGCCGCGCTCAAGGGAATGACCATCGAGGTCGGCGAGGGCGAGATCGTTTCGCTCATCGGGGCCAACGGCGCCGGCAAGACCACGACGCTGAAGACGATCTCGGGGCTGCGTCCGCTCACCAGCGGCCGGATCCTCTTCGACGGCAAGGACATCTCGAAGACCCCCGGTCACAAACGGGTCGAACTCGGGATCGGCCAGTCACCGGAAGGCCGGGGCGTGTTCCCCGGTATGACGGTGCAGGAAAACCTCCTGATGGGTGCCTACACCCGCAAGGACGACCTGAAGGCCGACCTCGACGAGGTCTACGAGCTGTTCCCGCGGCTCAACGAACGCAAGACCCAGTTCGGCGGCACGATGTCCGGTGGCGAGCAGCAGATGATCGCCATCGGCCGCGCGCTGATGACCAAGCCCAAGGTGCTGCTGCTCGACGAGCCGTCCATGGGTCTGGCGCCGATGCTGATCGCGCAGATCTTCGACATCATCCGCGAGATCAACAAGCGTGGGACCACGGTCCTGCTGGTGGAGCAGAACGCGCAACAGGCGCTGAAACTCTCCGACCGCGCGTACGTGCTGGAGACCGGTCAAGTGGTCAAGAGCGCCCGCGGTGCCGAGCTGCTGGACGACCCGCAGGTGCGGGCCGCCTACCTCGGTGGTGACCTGGGCGTCTGACGCCTTTCGAAAGGGCCCCGTCGCTTTCGCGGCGGGGCCCTTTCTCATCCCAGCTTGATGTCCGTGCCGGTGACGTTCTTCATGTCGGTCAGCGTCGGGCCGCCGAAAGCCCGCAGCGCCGCGGGTTTCGCCTCCTTGGGGAGATCGAAGTAGAGATCGAACTCGACCCGCACGCCGCGCCCGAGCTCGAACTTGTCCGGCTGCCGTTTGATCGTCATCGCCTGGTTGTCGACCGCGATCACCGCGCCGGAATCGGTCACCAGTTGCTGGCGCCGGGTGTCGAAGAGGATCCCGGACACACCTTTCCCGGTGACCACCAGCCGGAGCCGGACGAACTGTCCCTTGGCGTCGAACTCGGCGTGGCTGCCGGCGAGGCTGGGGAGCCCGGCGGCGAGTCCGATCACCGCGAACTCGGTCTCCCCGTTCGTCGCCGGTGGCAAGTGCAGGGCGGTCTCGTCCGGGCGGACCTCGCGGGCGGGGAGGTCGTAGACGGGTTTGGCGGGCGGTTGTTCTTGCTCGGCGGAGCACCCCGCGAGCAGGAACAGGACCGAAGCCGCCGCTGTCAGGCACTTTCTCATCGGGCGCACTCCACCCTCAGGTGTGGCCAACCGTCGACCTCCGGCAGTCGTATCGGGCCGATCTCCTCCCCTGGCAGGAAACGCACCGTCGTGCCGGTCGTACCGTCGTCGGCGATCGGCGCGGGGAAGTCGAAAAAGCGCAGATCCTTGGTCGACATGACCGGCTTCTTCACGAACCCGCCATTCCCGTCCGCGCGGGTGGCGGTACCTCGTCCGTCGTCCGCCACGGAGACCGAACCGTCGGGGTGGACCGTCACGGTGGCATGCCCGCCACCCGTGCTTTCGGCCTCCTCGGCCGCATAGGCAAGCACTTCGAGGACAAGGTGCGCGACTCCACCGGGGGCGAACTCTTCGGGGTTCGGGCGGACCAGCGCCAAATGCTCGGCATCGACCGAACCGGCCCAGTCGTGCGTGGTGTTGCGCCATCGGGCGTCTGCGTCACTCACCCCGCCGATTCTGCCTGGTCCGGAGCTACTCTGCGGCTGTGGAGTTACGACGTCTTCGATATCTGTGTGCCGTCGCCGAGGAAGGGCATCTCACCCGCGCCGCGGAGCGCCTCGGCATCCGGGCGTCGTCGCTCAGCCAGCAGATCATCGCCTTGGAACGGGAACTGGACGCGACCCTGTTCGTCCGCACCCAGGCGGGGATGACGCCCACCGCCGCCGCGCTGGCGTTGCTCCCCCACGCCCATCGGATGCTGGAGGAGGCCGATCTCGGCGCGCGGGCCGTCCGCGACACCGTGGACCGGCCGCTCCGCATCGGCGTGACACCGGGCGCGCCGCCGTCCGTGCTCCCCGCCCTGTACTCGAAAGGGGCGGAGATCGACGACGTCTCCGCCACACGGCAGCTCGAACTCCTCCGCCGAGGTGCGCTCGACGCCGGTCTGCTCGCCCTGCCGGAAGACGTGGACGGCCTGCGGGTCGTCGTCGTGAGCGAGAGGCCGTTGGGAGTACTCGTCTCCGACGCTCATCCGCTGGCACGGTCCGAGGACGTGGGTTGGGAGGACCTCACCGGGCTGGACCTCCTTCTGTACGAACGAAAGCTGGCTCCGGGCTATCACGACGCGCTCCTCGCGGACTGCGCCGCGGCGGGCTGGCGGCCGGCTCAGGTGCGCGCCGGGCCGCCCCGGCGGTCGTTGTTCGTCGCCGAATTGCGGCACGGCGGTGACGTCGTCGCCTTGCGTCCCAGGGAGGAACCGGCCGAAGGTCTGCGCTGGCTGGCGTTGCGGGAGGCGCCTGTCGTCCAGCACGCGCTCGTCTGGGACCCGGCACATGAGTCTTCGGATCGGATCGCGGCATTGGTATGACAGCGCCCACATCGGTTCTCCGCGCCGCCCGCTGGACGTCGCCTCTTCGGTGATCCCGAACGGCCGTTCGGATCCGCCTCGTGGACAGCGTCCTCCGTCTCGCGGTTACCTCAGGGTGCCCGTCAACGGAGGAGGAATGTCATGCGACAGTGGGGTTTCGTGTACTTGGCCGATGGTTGCGACCCGGCACGCGATGTGTCCCGTGTGGACAGTGGGGAATGCCTGACGGTGCTGATCGGGGTCGGCCGCGTGGACCAGGTCGTCACCGCTGCCCGGCGACTGGTCGACGAAGGGGCGCAGCTGATCGAGCTGTGCGGCGCGTTCGGTCCGGTATGGACGGCACGGGTGATCGACGCGGTGGGAAGCGAGGTCCCGGTCGGAAGCGTCATGTACGGCGCCGAGGCCACGAAGCAGCTTCACGACCTGTTCGAGCTCGGGGCCTAGCAGTCCTCGAGGTGTGCGGCGTCGACGCAGGCGGCGGGCTCGGTCCGGCTGGTCGCCTGGTACAGCAGGGTGTACAGCGTCTCGCGCTGATCCTTGTCGAGCGCTCCGAGCACCTCGTCCTCGACGGCGGCGAGGGCGAACTCGGCCTTGGCGAGTTGCTTGGCGCCGACGTCGGTGAGTTCGACGATGTGCCGCCGCCGGTCCTCCGGTGACCGCCTGCGTTCGATCAGGTTCGCGGACTCGAGGTCGTTCAACAGCCCGACGACGTTCGTGCTGTCCATCTCCAGCGTCTTCGCGAGGTCCTGCTGCGAGCAGCCGCCCAGGTCGCGCAGCACGGTCAGTGCGACGAGATGCCGGGGCCGCAGACCGAGCGGCGTCAGGACGGACTCGCTGCGCAGCCGGATCCGGCGGGTGACGTGGTCGAGCAGCGCGCCGCAGCGATGCGGGGGCTGGTTCACGACCGGGAGTTCGGGCACTCGTCAAGTGTACGTTCCCTCATGATGACCGCCACAGCATCAATGGTTTGCGTTACACTAACTATCTGTGCAAGATAATAGACATGACGAACCTGCTGCACATCGACTCGAGCATCACGGGCGAGCACTCGACCAGCCGCCGCCTCACCGCGCGGGCGGCGGCCACGTGGCGCGCCGCGCATCCGGAGGGCACCGTCACCTACCGCGACCTGGGCGCCGACCCGCTGCCACATCTGGGCGCGGCGGCCAACACCGCCAAGTTCGTGCCGCCGGAGCAGCACACCCCGGAGCAGGCCGCGGCGTGGCGGCTCATCACGGAACTGGTCGACGAGGTGAAGGCGGCCGACACGATCCTGCTGGGCCTGCCGCTGTACAACTTCGGCCCGCCGAGCACGGTCAAGGCCTGGGTCGACCACCTGATCGTGCCCGGGCTGACGCTCGACGCCGAGACCAGGGAAGGCCTGCTCGGCGACCGCGACTTCATCGTCGTGACCTCACGCGGCGGCGGATACGGCGAAGGCACCCCGCGCGAAGGGTGGGACCACGCGCAGTCGTGGATCCCGCACGGCGTCTCGCTGACCGGCCTCGAACCGCGGTTCGTCACCGCCGAGCTGACCATGGCGAAGACCAACCCGGCGATGGCGGACCTCATTCCGCTGGCCGAGGCCAGCCAAGCCGAGGCCGAACGCGTCATCGACGCGCTGTGGGTACCCGTCGCAGCCTGACTCGGCACCAGTGACCTTGCTCGCCTCAGGTACATGAAGGACCCCTTCCTGTACCTAGCCTTCATGTACTGGGGAAGGTGTGAAGGTCGGGTTTCCTCGGCTGAGCCGAGGGAAGGGGGCCTTCACGCGCCACCGTTGTGACTGTTGTGGCTGATGGTGCTTGTGGGGCGAATGTGGCGGTTATCGAGTCCGTGAAGGCCTCCTTGAGGGACTCTGGGTCCCTCAAGGAGGCCTTCACGGACCGGGCCTGGCACCAACCGCAGCCGGGACCACGTAGGTACCTAAGCCACCCTTGGCTCTAACGTCCTCACTACTCACAAGGTCCAACATCGGCGATGTCACGTGACTGATCGGACGACACACGTGATCCGGCGGACGACACGCGTGACTGGATGGACGACACGACAGCCACTTTGTCCCTAGCCGCCCTTACCACTCACGAGGACTCAGCCGATGCCCGCGGCGAACACGTGCATCGCGGTGTTCGACGGCAAGGTCACCGCGACGACCTCCTTCCCCGCGGTCAGCGGGACGGAGTTCGCGAACACCCGGTACGGCGTGGTCGGATACGCCGCCCCCGCGCGGGTGTTCTTGCCCAGCACGGTCGCCACCGTGGTCGCGCCGTACTGGGCCGGATCGGCGCAGCACCAGTTGGGGAATCCGAGTTCGGCCTGACTGGTACTACCGTCGGCATAGCGGACGACGACAGTGCCCTTCGCCGTGCCCGTACCGGTTCCCGCCAACACCAGCTTGGCGCCCGTTCCTCGCACCGCGATGGTCTGGCCGGACGCGAGGACGTTGTCCTTCTGCCCGGTACCGGTTTGCGGCCAGGTGAGCTGAGCACCGAGTGCGGAGAAGCCGGCACCGGGTTTGAGACCGGCTTCGGCGAGCCCTTCCGCGCGGAAACTGCTGCCACCGCCGTCGATGTCCCCCACCGCGACGTGGGCCGCGTCGGTGACGCCGACATTGCCATAGGCCGCGGCCAGCGAAGCGTGCGGCACGGTGACCGTCACCGAGTCGGTGACCCGATTCTCCCCGAGCCGCGCCTGGTACGACGCCGACGCGGTGAGCTGGTAGTCGTCCGGTTTGATTCCCGCGTCCGGGGTCACCTTCACCGGGACCCGCACGGTCTCGCCGGGCATCACCAGTCGCGGCCCGGCCGGTACCTCGGCGCGGAATCCGTTGGCGGGCACGGAGAACTTGACGTTCCGGACCGGCAGCGGCGTGCCGTTGGTGAAGCTCAGCGTGCCCGTCGCGGTCTGCCCGGGACCAGCGACCGCCGGCACGGAGAGGGCGACCGAGCCGTTGCGGTCCTCGGGGAAGATCCCGCCGACCGCGCTCGTGCCGAACAGCCGGACGTCCTGACGGTCACCGGCACCGATCTTGCCGGTCTTGACCCGCGCGACCCCGCCGGCGGCCGGATCGAACCACCAGCCCGACGCCGCCGCGTCCAGTTCGGCCTTGCTGCCGTATTGCCGCAGGATCGAGGTCCCGGCCAGTACGGTCGCGGGCTTGCTTCCCGTGTGGACGGTCAGCTGGTAGTTCCGCGACGCCGGTTTCCCGGCGTAGGAACCGGAACTGGCACCGATCCCGACCGTCACCGTGCCCAGTCCGGACGTCGGCGCGTCGACGGTGAACGTCTGCTTCGCCTGATCGCCGTTCTTGTAGGCGCGAGTCACGCCGTCGTCCTCGGTGAGCGTGAACGAACCCTTGCCCTGCGGATAGACGTCGAGATCGAGCACGCCCTTGTCCCTGGTCTGCCACGACTTCGTGCCCTCGGCCCACATCGGCACCACGGCCCCGGCGCGGACGAACAGCGGCAGTGTGTCGAGCGGTGCGTCGTAACCGTCCACAGTGGTCGGTCCGGTGTAGGTCTTGCCGCTCCAGTAGTCGACCCAGGTGCCCTTCGGCAGGTAGATGCCGTTGCGCACGGTCGAGTTCTCGTACACCGGCGCGACCAGGAAGTCCTTGCCGGACAGGAACTCGTACTTCGCCTTCTCGCCCCAGACGTTCGGGTCGTCCGGGTATTCGAGCGCCAGCGGGCGGACCTGGCCGACGCCGGTCTTGTGCGCCTCCACCGAATGGCTGTAGGTGTAGGGCAGCAGCCGCTCCTTGAGCAGCAGGTACTTGCGGTTGATCGAGGTGTACGGCTCGCCGTGGCGCCACGGCTGCTTGTCCGACGCGGCCCAGCCGTCCATCGTCATCGAGACCGGCAGGAACGCCTTCCACTGCAGGTCGCGGACGTAGGTCTGCGGGCTGCCGCCGAAGATGCCGTCGATGTCGCCGGTGTTGTACGCGATCCCCGACGTCGTGGCGCCGGCGTAGGTCGGGATCTGCCACTTGATGTAGTCGTAGGAACCGGCCTGGTCGCCGCTCCACAGCACGCCGCAGCGCTGCGCGCCCGCCCAGCTGACCGGCGTCCAGACGAAACCGCGCGCGTCGCTGTTGTCCTCGATGCCCTTGTGCGCGGTGTCGCAGGCGTCCAGCGCGAATTGGTATCCCGGGCCGACCCACGCGACGTCGAGTTTGCGGACCCGGACCCCGGCCTTGACCTCTTCGACCTGGTTCGGCACGCCGTTCTCGGTCCACAGCCCGAGTTGCATGTTGTTCTTGCGGAGGCCTTCGCCGGTCTGCTGGAGGTTTTCGTACCCGCAGCCGTAGCCGTCGTTGACGAGCATCCAGCCGTTGGGCATCCCGTGCTCGGTGTACCCCTCCGCGACCTTCACCGCGTCCAGGGTGTGCCGTTCGCCGCGGTTGGCGTTGTGCAGGTAGCAGTCGGCGTCGCCGTGTTCGAGACCGTAGAGCGGTGGCAGGAATGGTTTCCCGACGAGATCGGTGTAGCCGGTGATGACGTCCTTGAGCCCGTCGCCGACGACATACGTCGCGTCGAACCGGCGCTCGTCGTGCGTGGTGCGCACCGGCTCGGTGAAGGCGTAGGTGCCTTGCGCGAAGGTGTTGCGCAGCACGCCGTATCCCGCCGTGGAGGCGTAGAACGGCTGCGAATTCGGGGCCCCGCCGTCGTTCCAGTTGTAGTCGGCGAAGATCCGGATCGTCCGGTCGCGGTGGCTGAACCGGCCGTTCTGCTCACCGCCGCCGACGAACTGCTCGGCCGCCGTTCGTGCCAGGGTCTGCGTGGTCTGCTTGCCGGTCCAGGACAGCGGCGCCGACTCCTCCCAGAGCCGCTTGCGGTCCGCGCCGTCGTACAACGCGAGCCGCAACGGGTGTTTGTACGCCCGCAGCGTGGCCTTCGCAGTGGAAACCGCCCAGTAGTCCCCCTTGTCGGTCCTCTGCGGCGTCACCGGCTCGCCGGTGCGCGGCAGCACGATCTTGCTCCCGGCCGGATCGGTGAACGTGCCGTCCGGCGCCAGCCAGATCCGGACGGCGCCTTCGGCCGGGAAGCTGACGCGCACCGCGGCGCTTCCCGAGTTCAGGGTGACCGTGGCGCCGTCGCCGGAGATCCCGGTCAGATCGCCCAGTTTGCCGGACGACGCCGCGGCCGGATCGGCGTGGGCGGCGACCGGGGAAAGCCCGAGTAAGGCCACTGCGGCCAAACAACTCAGGGATTGCGCAACTCTGCTCATTCGAGACACCTTTCGCGCATGAATACGCAAGATGGTCTCTGTATAGCGCACGGTTCGCGCAAAGTCATCCGCCGAAGCGGTGCTGCCGACTTTCGTCGGGTCGTACGAAGATCCTTATGGGGCAACGGGTGTGCGCGCCCTGGATGTCATGAAAGGGTCGTTCAGGACATATTTTGTCCTGAACGACCCTTTCATGACACTCGGGAGCGGAGCGGTCAGACGGCTTGGACCTCGACACCGGCGGCCTCGAACGCCGCCAGTACCTTCGGGTCGGCGTTCGAATCGGTGACCAGCGCGTGCACCTGCGGCGTCGCGCAGATCCGCGCGAACGCGCGGCGGCCCAGCTTCGAACCGTCGGCGACCGCGACGACGCGTTCGGCCCGCTCGACCATCAGCCGGTTGATACTCGCCTCGCCTTCGTGGTGCGCGAAGGCGCCGGCGTCCGCGTCGAACGCGTCGACGCCGAGGAACAGCAGGTCGATCGTCAGTTCGCTGAGGACACGGGTGGCCAGCGGACCACTGAGCTCGAACGACTGCGGACGCGCGACCCCGCCGGTGACCACGATCTTCACGTGTGGCCGCACCGCCAGTTCGTGCGCGATGTTCAGCGCGTTGGTGACCACCGTCAGCCCGGGTGAATCACGGAGACTGGCCAGATCGGACCGCGTGGCCAGCGATCGCGCGACCCCGGCCGTGGTCGTCCCACCGTTGAGGCCGACCACCATGCCCTGTGCCACGAGTGCCGCCGCGGCGACGCTGATCCGCTGCTTCTCGGGCACGTGCCGCGCGGTCTTGTAGCGCAACGGCAGGTCGTAGGCGAGGTCGTTGGCCACCGCACCACCCCGGGTGCGGGTGAGCAACTGCTGCTCCGCCAGATGATCGAGGTCGCGCCGGATCGTGGCCGCAGAGACGTTCAACTCCTCGGCCACGTCCTCGACGTCGATCTTTTCCCGCTGCCCCAGCAGGTCCAGCAGGGTGCTCAGCCGTTCGTGCCGGGCCATCGGCGCCACTCCTAGCTCGCTGCGGCCTATCGCGCATGACGTTGCGCTGTTGGCCACTGTTTCGAGCAGTATGCTGCATCGCGGTTGTCCGCCGCGAGCGGCACGCCGGTCGAGTGGCCCGGCCGCTCACTTCATCCGGAAGTCAAGGTGTTCCGGCAGCGGTTCGTTCGAAACCGCCGCCCAAGTGTCCGATAAAGACGTTTCCCCTTCCCTGATGTTCGCGACTTCGAAACCGGTGTCGTACACGGCCTTGGCCCCGGCGACGTCGCCTTGGGCGAGCAGGGTGCGGGCGGTCAGCAAGGCAATCCGCCCTTCCCGGGGAAGCCCCTCCAGCAGCGCACTCGCCTCTTCCGGGAGGCCCGCCGCGAGTTGCGCCGCGATCGCCTCGACGACCAGCGGCCGCACCGACGGCGCGAGAGTGACCGCTCGCCGGTACAGCCAGGCGGCCTCGTGCCCGGCCGTGGCGACCGCGAGATTCCGCAGGGCCCAAGGGTTCTCGTCCACCGAGACCGATTCACGCCAGGCGCGGACCGCGTCCGAATGCCGTCCGGCCGCCCAGTGCGCGACACCGCGGTGATACCAGGTCAGCCAGTTCTTCGGGGCGTACTCCATGAGATCCGCCCAGTACCTGTTCACCAGCGTCGGCGGCGGTACGGCGAGCGGATCCCCGTCCGGCGGCGTCCCGTCGAGCAGAGCGAGCCAGGGCTCCTGGTCCGGCCCGAGCGATTCGTCCGGGAACGGCGTACCGGGCAGGCACATCGGCGCGCGCCGGTTCTCCAGCGCACCCCAGCCGGAACCGGTGGCCAGGAACGATTCCGGGGTGACGTCGGCGATCTTCCGCCAGTCGTCGTGGTATTCGTCCATGGCTTCCGCCGACGGCAGACCGGCGGCGACGGCCTCACACGCCGTCGCCCAGTCTTCCCCGTGCGCCGCCGCGGGATCCGCGGTGACCGGGCCATAGGCCTCCAGCCAGTCCCAGCTCTCCCCAGGCGGCAACCGCAGATGCTCCAGCTGAGTGCGGGCCAGCCCGGCCTGGATCTCCAGGTAGCCACCGGCATCCGGGGCAAGCCACTCCTGCCAGCGGCGCCCACCGGTGGACTCGCCCCACAGGAACAGTTTCCGGCCGCGCAACCGGCCGGTGGACAGCTGGGCCAGCCCCGTCCCGTCCGCCTCGACGGCAGCGACCCACGGCCTTCCGGTCACCTCGAAGAAGTAGTCCGCCGCGGCTTCGGCGCGGGCCGGATAGGTCAGCTCGCCGGGGACGCCGACCAGGTCGAGCCGTCCCGAATAACCGTAGTGCCACGCCTGGGTCGCGGGCGCCAGCACGCGGGTGCCTTCGTTCTGTGGCACCGCGATGTTCGACCACCAGTACACCGGGACGTCGTAGGGATGCGGGTTCCGCACCCGCACGGCGACGAGCAGCCGATCCGACCCGTCCGGCAGCCAGAAGTCGATCTGGTACGGCAGGTCGCGGGTGCGTTCCCACTCCCACAACCGCAGCACCGGCGTGCCGTCCGGGCCCTCGATCTCGGCGGCGAACATCGGCTCGCAGGTCAGCGTCGTATGCCCGGTGCTCCCGAGGTTCCACTCGACGCCGCCGGCGAACCACGCGTCCCGCAGCGCGAGGTTCGCGGGCTGGAAGACCGGATTCCGGTAGAGCAGTTCGCGTCCGGACGGCTTGTGGACCAGCGAGTACAGCCGCCCGCCCAGCGACGGCAGCACCGTGGCGCGCAGCTTGTCGTTCTCCAGCACCAACGCCGGGAGCTCGCGTTCCGTGCGCTCCCGGGTGTAGCCGTCCTGAAGCAGGCACGGCAAAGGTGTGTCCAGACGGCCGTAGCCGATGTTCTCCGCCAGGTCCGGTGGCAGCTCGTCCACATTGGACACCTTGGCCACCGCTTCGGGTTTCCGGAGCGGCGGCAACGGGTTCTCCGGCCCCAGCTCGGCGGCCGGGAGCAGCAGACCGGTGCGGTACAGGCGGGTCATGCGTCCGGGAGCCTGTCACCCGTCGCGGCGTCGAACAGGTGCACCGCACCCGGTTGCGGGGTCAGGGAGATCGGCTCGCCACGCTGCCACGGGGACATCCCCGGCGTGCGAACGGTCAGCACGCGGTCGCCGTCCCGGCAGTAGAGGTACTGGTCGCTGCCCAGTTCCTCGACGACCTCGACGATGGCTTCGAAACCGCCGTCGCCGATCGTCCAGCCCTCGGGCCGGACACCGACGACGATGCCGGGGCCGGCCAGCGCCGACCGCTGCGCCGCGGTCAGCGGCAGCCGCGTGCCACCGGCGACGGCGCCACCACTGTCCACAGTGGTCTCCAGCAGGTTCATCGCCGGCGAGCCGATGAACCCGGCGACGAACACGTTGACCGGCTTCGCGAACAGCCCGACGGGCGTGTCGCACTGCTGCAGGATCCCGTCCTTCAGCACGGCGACCCGGTCGCCCATGGTCATCGCCTCGACCTGGTCGTGCGTGACGTAGAGCGTGGTGATCCCCAGCCGTCGTTGCAGGGAAGCGATCTGCGTCCGCGTCTGCACCCGGAGTTTGGCGTCCAAGTTGGACAGTGGTTCGTCCATCAGGAACACACTCGGCTCGCGCACGATCGCGCGCCCCATCGCGACGCGCTGCCGCTGGCCGCCGGACAGCTTCGCGGGCTTGCGGTCGAGGTACTCGGTCAGGTCGAGCACGGCGGCGGCCTCGCGCACCTTGCGTTCGCGTTCGGCCTTCGCCATTTTCGCCAGCTTCAGGTGGAAGCCGATGTTCTCCCCCACCGTCATATGCGGGTAGAGCGCGTAGTTCTGGAACACCATCGCGATGTCCCGTTCCTTCGGCGGCAGTTCGGTGACGTCGCGATCGCCGATGTGGATGGAGCCGTCGTCGACGCCTTCCAGCCCGGCGAGCATCCGCAGCGTGGTCGACTTCCCGCAGCCGGACGGGCCGACCAGCACCAGGAACTCGCCGTCGGCGACCTCGAGATCGAGGCCGTCGACCGCGGGACGTTCCACTCCGGCGTAGAACCGGGTGGTGTCGGAGAAGGTCACGGTGGCCATCAGGTCCTACTTTCCGGCGCCGAGGGTCATGCCGGTGATGATCCGGCGGGCGAGTACGAGGTAGAGCACGAGCATCGGGAGCACGACGATCGCCACACCGGCGATCAGGCCGCCGTACTCCGACTGGTAGCTCGCGGCCCCGTAGAAGGTGAACAGCGCGCGGGACAGCGTGAAATGCGCCTGGTCCTTGAGGAACACGATCGCCAGCAGCGTCTCGTTCCACAGGCCGATGGCGTTCAGCGTCAACGCGGTGATCATGCCGCCGCGGGTCAGCGGCAGCATCACCGAGAAGAACGTGCGCGTCGGTGAGGCGCCGTCGAGCGCGGCCGCCTCCTCCAGTTCGTCCGGCAGCGACCGGAAGAAACCGGTCATCAGGAACACCGTGAACGGGATGGACAGTGCCACGTACAGCACGAACAGGCCGTACTCGTTGTCCATGTGCACTTTGCTGAGCACCACGAACAGCGGGATGATCACGGTCTGGAACGGCACGCCCATGCCGATCGCGACGACGTTCGTCATCGGACCGGCACCGCGGACGCCGAGCCTGGTCAGCGCGTACGCGCAGGGCGCCGAGACAACGACGGTCACGACCGTCGCCAGCCCCACCAGGACCACGGTGGTCAGCACCGCGTCGCCGAAACCGGCGTTGTTCCAGGCGTAGATGAAGTTCCGGAACGGCTTGCCGTTCTTGAACCATTGGTACGGCAGGTCGAACGGCTTGGTGAAGATCTCCACCGGTGTCTTGAACGACGCCGTGAGCAGCCAGTACAGCACCAGGATGTTGCCCGCGGTGAACAGCCACACGATCGTGGTGCCCAGTATCCGCAACGGGCTGAACCGCTTGGAACCGGGCGCCGGACGCGGTTTGCGTGGCGGCTTGCGCACCGGTTTCGCCGGTCGCCGCGCGGGCGCCTCGACGTCGGTGACGGACATTTCGTCTCCCTCAGAACTGGATCGCGTCACGGCGCATCAGACGGCGGAGCAGGACGACGAGCACGGACACCAGCGCGATCATCGCCACCGCGCAGGCACAGGCGGCACCGAAGTCCGGCGTGCCGTTCGAGCCGAAGGTCCGGTCGAACACGTAGATCCCCAGCGTCCACGCCTCATTGGGCGGGGCGTAGGTGCCGGGACCGGCCAGCACGAACACCAGCTCGAAGATCTTGAGCGCGTTGATCGTCCACAGCACCCCGGCGACGCCGACGACGTCCCAGGTCATCGGCAGCGTGATGTTCCTGAACTTCTGCCACGGCGACGCGCCGCCCAGTTCGGCGTCCTCGTAGAGATACGGCGGGATGCGGTCGACCGCGGCCATCAGGATGGTGATGTAGAAGCCCGAACTGGCCCAGATCAGCGAAGCCGTCACCACCCCGGTCACATTGGACGGTGCGAGGAACTTCGCCGCGTCCGCGCCGAGGCTTTCCAGCACGTAGTTCGCCAGCCCCTGTTTCCCTGGCTGGTACTTGAACACGAAGCCGAGGAACATGCCGAGCGCCACCGGCGCCACGATGTTCGGGAAGAACAGGATGGCGCGGACGATCTTGCCGCCCCTCATGTCCCGCAGCACCATGGTGAACAGGAAGGCCAGCGCGAACGTGCCGATCCCGCCGAGGAACACGTAGATCAGCGTGTTGCGGAAGGCGTACTGGAACGAGTCGCTCGCCCACATCTGCGTGTAATTGGTGACGCCGTTGGGTTCGGGGGTGTCGCCCGCGCCCGCCCAGCTGGTGAAACTCAGCACCACGGTCGCGAGCGTCGGCAGGACCAGGAAGGCCAGGTACAGCACCAGCGCCGGCGCGGCGAACGGCCAGAACAGCCGTTTCTTGCGGCGCAGATGAGCCCCGGCCTTCACGGCCCGCGCCGGCGGTGTTGTCGGCGTCGTCGGCGTCGTGACCGTCGCCATCAGCCCTGGTTCTTCCAGAACTCGGCGCTTTTGACGGCGAGCTGGTCCACGAACTGCTGCGGGGTGAGCTGGCCCTTCAGCAACGCGATGTCGGCCGGGTCGAAGACGTCGGTCTGCCATTTGCCGCCGGCGACGCCGTCGATCCCGTCGTACTGCAGGACGTGCTCCTTCTTCGGGTCGTCCAGCGCGGCCTTGACCTGCTTGAGGTCGTCCGGCACGGCGAGGTCGGCACGCGGCACGAGGTTGTCGGCCACGATCGGGATCCCGGCGAGCAGGTCCTTGTTGAGGAAGTAGGCGATGAACGCCTTGGCCGCCTCTGCGTGCTTGGCCTTCTTGGTCACCGAGAAGCCGATCGACATCTGCTCGACGGTGTCGTGCGTGGCGCCTTCGGGCATCGGGAACTGGAAGGAGCTGTAGTTGATCTTCGTCCCGGCGCCCTGCTTGTCCAGGTACTCACGGGTCTCGCTCGGCGCCCAGCTGCCGACGTAGAGGAACCGGGAGTCGCCGTCGGCCCAGCGCTGCTGCACCTGCGGGAACTTCGCCGCGTCCCAGCCGTCGATGAAGTACTTGGGCAGCTTCGCGGTTTCGGTGGCGGCCTTGAGGAAACCGGGCTCGGTCTTCCACGACTGGCCGGTCTTGTCGGTCGCCGCCTTGTACAGCCCGCCCGCGCCGACGAACCGCTCGGCGAGCTGGGTGTAGTAGTACATGTTGTAGAACGGGATGTCGCCGTCGAGGCTGATGGCGGCCTTGCCGTCGGACTTCGCCTTGTCGAACAGGGCGATCAGCTCGTCCATCGTCTTCGGCTGCTGGATGTCGCCGGCGGTGTCCTTGTTGAACCACCAGGCGCTCGACTGGATCGTGTACGGGACCATGAAGTTGTGGCCCTCGCGGTCCTTGTTCTGCGGGAAGTCGTACGAGCTCGGCGAAAGCACGTCCTTGACGGTCTTGTCGCCCTCGCCGACCTTCATCGCGAACACGTCGTCGACGCTCTGCGTGCCGCCCGGCGTCATGACCGCCGCGCCGACCTTGCTGACGTCCTGGTCGAACAGATCCGGCACCGCGTCGGTGTTCAGCGCGGGCACCAGGTTCTGGGTGTAGGCCTTACGGCCCAGCCACTGCACGTCGACCTTGACGCCGGTCTTCTCCTGGAAGCATTTGAAGGCCTTCTGGAGGACCTTGCCCTGAGGCTCGTCGGCCGTCCACATGGACCAGTACGTGAATTCCTTGTCCGTCGCGGGTTTCACTCCCGCTTCCGGACAGGGCGCGTTGAGGAACTGGTCGACGCCGGGGAGCGCGTTCTCGCCGGTGCCACCGGCCACGTCCCCGCCGCCGCATCCCGCGAGCAGGAGCGCCGCCCCTGCCGTCAATGCCGTCAGCCTGCCTACCCGCATCCGCCACCACCTGGATCGAAGATCACACAAGTTCTGCTTGTTGTTGCGCAGTTTTGTGAGGTTTCACGCACATGTCAACACTCAATCGCGCAAAGTCTGCTCAATCGTCACCTTGACCGGTTCAACATGATCAAGCGTGAGCACTCCCAGCAGCCGCCGCACCTCGACGGCCACCGCCGCCCTTCCCGCACCGAGGTACTTCCGCGGGTCGACGCGCTCCGGATGCGCGCGCCAGTCTTCCGCGGCCGCGGCGGTGAACACCTTGTTCAGCTGGGTGGCGATGTTGATCTTCGTCATCCCGGCCCGCACGGCTTCGGCCAGCCCCTGGTCCGGCACGCCCGACGAACCGTGCAGCACCAACGGCACCGGCACCCGCTCCCGCAGCCTTGCGATCAGTTCGAAGTCCAAGGCGGCGTCACGGGTGAGCATGGCGTGCGAACTGCCCACCGCCACCGCGAGGGCGTCGATGCCGGTGGCCGCGACGAACTGCGCCGCCTCGTCCGGATCGGTGCGCGCGCCGGGTGCGTGGACGCCGTCCTTGCCCCCGACTTCGCCGAGTTCGGCCTCGACCCAGACCCCGTGGTCGTGGCAGTACGCGGCGACTTCCCTGGTCGCGCGCACGTTGTCGGTGTAGTCCAGTTTGGACGCGTCGAACATGACGGAGCCGAAACCGAGCGAGACCGCCTCACGGACGAGGTCGGCCGATTCGGCGTGGTCGAGATGCACCGCGACCGGAGTGACGGCGCCTCTCGCCGCGGCCAGCGCCGCCGTGCCCACCGGCGCCAGTGAACCGTGGTACTTCACGGCGTTCTGGCTCAGCTGCAGGATCACCGGCGCTTCCGCCGCGGCCGCGCCGTCGACGATCGCGGTGATGTGTTCGAGCTGGATCGCGTTGAACGCGCCGCCGCCGTGCCGGGCCGCCGCGGCGGCACCGACGATCTCCCCGGTTCCCACCAGAGGCATGACGTCTCCTAATCCGGGCGGGCGCGCACGGCGACCAGCCCCTGTTCGGCTTCGTAGTGCGCGAGGTCGACGTCCCCGGCCAGCGGGCCCAGCACGGCCGCCCCGGACAACGCGACGGCGCGGCGCAGGATGTCCGGCCACGGTTCGGCGCGGCTCAGTCCCAGCGCCAGCGCCGCCACGACCGCGTCGCCGGCGCCGGTGGTGTTGCCACTGAGCACAGTGGACGGTGCCGCGTGCCAGGTGCCGGATCCGGTCACCGCCAGCAGCCCCTCCGGGCCCAGCGAGACGACGACGGCGCCGGCCCCTGCCTTGCGTAGTTCGGTCGCGGCGGCCACCGGATCCCGCAGGCCGGTGACCTCGCGCAGTTCGTCGGCGTTCGGTTTGACCACGGACGGCCGCCCGGCCAGTCCGGCGAGCAGCGCCTCGCCGGAAGTGTCCAAGATGGACGGTCCACGACCGAGGAGTCCGGCGTACCCCCCGGCGCCCGGCGGGAGGCTGCCCGAGCAGACGAGCACGTCCGGTTTCCGGGCCCGGACGGCCGCCGCAAACGCTTGCCACTCGTCTTCGGCGAGCCGCGGCCCCGGCTCGTTCAGCAACGTGACCGAGCCGTCGCCCGCCAGAACCGTGGTGGTACGCCGGGTCTCCCCGCCGATCGGGACCGCGGTGGCCGGAATGCCCGCCGCCGCGAGGTCGCCGACAACGGCGGTTCCCGTCGCGCCACCTGCGGTGAAGATCGCGCGGACGTCGGCGCCCAGCGTGTGCAGCACCCGGGCGACGTTGACGCCCTTGCCGCCCGCCCGGTGCCGCACTTCCCGCACCCGGTGCACGTCACCGGGCCGCAGACCGTCCACTGTGTAGGTGACATCCAGCGCGGTGTTCGGCGTGACGGTGACGATCACGGCTGCCTCATTGTCTGTTGGTGAACCCGCGACCGCGATCGACGTCGGCAGGACGCTGCCTGGTCTTTCCTGTCACGGATGCGAATAGGGCGCCCTGCCACCGCGATAGCGGGGCCTTCGGCCGGGGCGGGTTCACGCGTCCGGGCACTTTTCCGAATACCTCACAGCTCCGCCAACGAGCTTTCAGGTGAGGACGACGGAACGAGTGAGGCTGCGGGGGTTGTCCGGGTCGAGTCCCTTGCGGGCGGCGATGGCCCCGGCGACACGCTGGGCGCGGACGAGGTCGGCGAGCGGATCCAGGCCGCTCTCGACGAACAGGCCGCCCGCGCGGGCGACGTCGTCGGCCAGCCCTTCCGGCGCCTGTCCGAACATCCACGTCACGCGGCCGGGTTCGCTGATGCTGATCGGCCCGTGCCGGTAGTCCCACGCCGGGTACGACTCCGTCCACAGCAGACACGCCTCGCGGAACTTGAGCGCGGCTTCGTTCGCGATGCCCACCGACCAGCCGGTGCCGAGGAAGCTGAACTGCTCCGCGGCGACCAGTTCGTCGGGCAGCGGTTCGGCGAGCACGCGTTCGGCCTGGTCGGCGACCGCGGTCAGGTCCTCGCCGAGGTGCGCGCGCAGCATCGCCAGCGCCGTCGTCGCGAACCGGGTCTGCACGACCGAGCGTTCGTCCACGACGGACAGGTCGACGATCGTGTCCGCGGCGGCGTCGATCTCGCGGGGCACGCCGGTGATCGCGATGGTCGGCGTCCTGCCCCGCAGTTTCGCCAGCAGGGCGTGGACCTCGGTCGTCGTACCCGACCGGGTCAGCGCCACGACGTGGTCGTAGCCACGGCCCTCCGGGAACTCGGAGGCGGCGAAGGCGTCGGTCTCGCCGAGCCCCGCGGACTCGCGGAGGACGGCGTACGCCTGGCCGATGAACCACGACGTGCCGCAGCCGACGATCGCGACCCGCGCGCCCGGCGGCGGCAGCAGATCACTGTTCGCCGAGGCCAGCGCCGCCGCTTCCCGCCAGCAGCCGGGCTGGCTCGCGATCTCCGCCGCCATGAAGGTCCCGCTCATGAACTCCCCATCCGTGCCAGTTGTGCGCAATAGCTGTCACGTTAGGTGCAGTTTTGTGCAACGTCAATGCTCTGTTAGCGCACTTTCACGCATTTGACTCGCGCAGATGTGCAGGATGGACTGGCGGTGACCGGCGTCACACTCGAAGCTGTCACAACCTCTCCGGCCCACTCGTCATGTGTGCAGGAACCGACCGAGAGGAAAGATCATGGAACCGCGCGTCAACCTGTTCGAGAACGAGGTCATCCTCAAGTACGCCAAGCGTCTCGGCGCCGCGAACCGGCCGATCGAAGAGTCCTCGTTGCCGCACGCGACCCAGGAACTGGTCAAGCTGCGCGCCAGCCAGATCAACGGCTGCGGCTTCTGCACCGACATGCACAGCAAGGACGCCGCGCACGCGGGCGAGACCTCGGTGCGGCTCAACCTGGTCGCCGCCTGGCGGGAGGCGAACGTGTTCACCGAGCCTGAGCGCGCGGCGCTGGCGCTCACCGAGGAGGGCACCCGCATCGCCGACGCGCACCACGGCGTCAGCGACGAAACCTGGGCGCAGGTGCGCAAGCACTACGACGAGGAGCAGATCGGCGCCCTGATCGCGCTGATCGCCACGATCAACGCGTACAACCGGCTCAACGTCATCGCCAGGACGCCGGCGGGCGACTACCAGCCCGGCATGTTCGACTGATCCTCGCGTCCAGCGACAACAGGATCGCTTCGCCGGACAACGATCGAGCTGCCACGGGCTGATAAACCTGCGGAAACACGCGATCCGGAGGTTCAGCCCGTGCAACTCGACGTCCGTTTCTTCCCGGTGACCGGGACCCATCCGCTCAGCACCGACCTCGTCGGGCTCCGCGCGAACTTCCACTACGGCTCCGGGAACGTGCTGGAGCAGCACTACGCGGACCGGACGACGATGATCTGGACGGGTGTGTCCGGCGACTTCGCCGGTGTCCGGCAGAAGGAGGCGACACTGCGTGTCTTCGAAACCGGACCGGCGCAGTATTTCGTCACCTGGTATGAAACCGGAACCGTCGCTACGGCCGCACACGGTGAGGTTTTCGACGGCGGTTACCCCATCGCGGTGATGGCCGACTTCGGCCGTCTGATCGCGACGGCGGCGTATACGAATCCGCGTGAGGACGGCGGGCAGTATTTCCTGGTCGACCAGGCGACCATCGAGATTCTGGAGCGGCCGCACGGGTGGCCGTCCTTTCCCGCGACAAAGTCCTCCGCCGAAAGTTAACCCGGAGCGCTCGCCGGGTACCAGCTGGACATGAGTCGATCAACGGTCGAGCATCCGTCCCGATCGAAGAGCGGGCATCTGACGGTGCCACAAGGCGTCGCGCTGTACGTCGGCGCGGTCCTCGGCACCGGCCTGCTGGTCCTCCCGTCACTCGCCGCCAAGGCGGCGGGGCCGGCGTCGCTGATCGCCTTTCTGGTGCTGGTGCTGGTCTCCGCGCCGGTCGCGGCGACCTTCGGCGCGCTGGCGGGCCGGCATCCGGACGCCGGCGGGCCCGCGACATTCGCCTTGCGGGCGTTCGGGCCGAAGACGTCCGCGGTGACCGGCTGGTGGTTCTATTTCGGCACCCTGGCGGGAATGCCCGCGGCCAGTGCGTTCGGGGCGACCTATGTGACCGAACTGATCGGTGGTGGCCGGACCATGACGATGGTCTTGGCCGCCGTCCTGGTCCTCATCGCCATCGGGGTGAATGTGTTCGGTGTGCACCTGTCCGGCCGCGTGCAATTGGTGCTCACCGGTTTTCTCGCCGTTCTCCTGGTCGGCGCAGTGGTACTCGCGGCGCCGAAAGCGGACACCGCCAATCTCCAGCCGTTCGCACCGCACGGATTCGCCGGTGTCGCGACCGCGATCAGCCTGCTGGTGTGGTCCTTCACCGGTTGGGAAACCGTCACTCATCTGGCCCCCGATTTCCGGAAACCGAAGCGGGACATGCCACTCGCGACGGGAATCTCCATCGTCATCATCGGCGTGCTCTACCTCGCCGTCGGCGGGATGACGATTCTCGTGCTCGGGCCGCGCGCCGGTGAGACCCAGGCGCCGCTGGCGGCGATGCTCGGGGAAGGGCTCGGGACTTCGGTCCGCGTGGTCGCCGCGGTGATCGCCGTGGTGGTGACACTGGGGGTGCTCAACGTCTTCGTGGCGAGCATGGCGAAACTCGGCGCCGCGCTGGGCCGCGACGGCGCGCTGCCGCGGTGGCTGGCCAAGGGCAGCCAGGCGGGCGACGTGCCGCGGCGCAGTCTGCTGGTGGTGACCGTGGGGACCGCGATCAGCTTCCTCGTCGCGATCCTCACCGGATTCGAACTGGAGCAGGCGCTGCGCGCGGAGAACGCCTGCCTGATCGGGATCTATCTGATCGCGATGGCCGCCGGGGTCCGGCTCCTGCCGTCCGGCGGGAAACAGCGGTGGCTCGCGGTGCTCGCGACGGTGCTGGTGTTCGGTGTCCTCGTCCTGGCGGGCTGGTACCTGCTGTTCGCGGCGGCGCTGGCACTGGGAGCGCTGCTCTACTTGAAGTTCTCCAAGCGGAGCCAAGTGTCCTGAAGGGGCCCTTTGAGACGTTGAAGGTCTCAAAGGGCCCCTTCAGGACATCGGGCTTCGACGCGGGGCCTCAGGCGGCGACGGACTTCGCCAGGTCGAAGTACTCCTTCAGCGGCATGGCCACCATGCTTTCGGTGCGCATCGAACCCGACTGGGCGATGAGCGACATCGCCCCGAAGGCGGCACGCGGGTCGTCGCGCAACTCCAGGACGATCAGGTAGTCGTATTTGCCGAGCAGGTTCCACGCGGTGACGATCCGGACGCCCTGTTCCTCGAGCCGTACGGTCAGTTCGGTGAACCTGGCCAGTTCCTCCGCTTCGGTCTTGCAGGCTTCATCGGTCGCGTTGGCGAGGACGACGGTGTGCACGTTCACTCCTTTCAGGTGGCGAGATCCTTGCGGATCGCGCGGTGCAGGAAGGTCTCCGACGTCCGGAGCGGGAAGTGGTCGCCGGGTACTTCGCGAGTGGTCACGTCCGCGGTGGTGAACTCGTCCCATCGGCGCAGGCCGTCCTTGTCGACGTGGCCGTCGGAGAGACCGCGGAACGCCGAGATGGGGCAAGGAACCGGCGGTCCCTCCTGGTATTCGTAGGTCTCCGCGAGCGTGTAGTCGGCACGCAGGCCGGGCAGGAACTCCTCCCGCAGTTCGGCGTCGGCGTGGATCTCCGGCGGCAGCCCGCCGAGCCGGGAAACCTCCCGCAGGAATTCGCGATCCGGGAGTGCGCGCAGGTCACGGCCACGCGACGCTTCGACCGGCGGCACGGCGCTGCCGGAGACGAACAGTCGCCGCGGCGAACCGGAGAGCACACGCACGGCTTCGAAGGCGATGACGGCACCGAGGCTGTGCCCGAAGAACGCGAAATCCTCATCGGCCGCACACTGCTCGACGACCGACTTCGCCGCGTCCTGCAGGCTCAGCGGCTCGTCTTCGGACGGCCGAGGATGCTGGATCGGGACCACCTCGATCTCCGGTGCGAGCGCCTTGATCCAAGTGCGGTAGCCGGCCGGGGTGCCGCCGGCGTGCGGAAGACAGTAGAGCTTGGTCATCACGCCTCCGATCGGGTGCCGGCCAGGATCCCGTCGCAGGTCGGATCCTGGATGAACCGGGCGAGGCTGAGCTCCAGCGACGTCGAATTCCGCACCCTGGCGACGAAACGGGCGGCTTGCAGCGATGTCCCGCCAAGGTCGAAGAAGTCCGCGCCGGGATCGACGGAGCCCTGCCCGAGCACGTCGGCCATGAGCCGCCGGACGGCGCCGCGCGGACCGTCCTCGTCCTGAAGCTCCTCGGCGCCGTCGAAGCCGGCTGAAAGCGCGGAGCGGTCGATCTTCCCGTTGGGCATCAAGGGAAAGATGTCCATCACCTCGATCCGGCTCGGCACCAGGTGCTCCGGCAGCCGGGTGCGCAGTTCGGCCAGGAGGTCTCCGGTGTCGGGCCGCTCGCCGAAACAGGTGACGAACGCGTCGAGCCGGACGTTCTCGACCGGTTTGACCACCGCCTGACGGACTGCGTCCAGGCTCTCCAGCGCCGTTTCGACCTCACCGGGTTCGATGCGGAAGCCGCGGATCTTGACCTGCTCGTCGACCCGGCCCAGGAATTCGATGACGCCGTCGTCGCGATACCGGGCGAGGTCGCCGCTGCGGTAGACCCGGGCCGCCGGATCGGGCGAGAACGGGTCGGGCAGGAACCGTTCCGCGGTCAGGTCGGGACGGAACCGGTAACCGCGTGCGAGACCGGCGCCGCCGACCAGCAGTTCTCCGGCCGCACCACGCGGGACGGGCATCCCCGTGTCGTCGACGAGGTACACGGTGACGTTGTCCAGCGGGACACCGATCGGGACGCCGTCGCCGACGTTCTCCGGCGTGCAGTGCCAGGACGTCACGTCGACGCTGGCCTCGCTGGGGCCGTAGAAGTTGTGCAGTGCGGCCCAAGGGACGGTGTCGAACACGCGGCGGCACAGCTCGGGCGAGAGGGCTTCGCCGCCGGAGAATAGGTAGCGCAGCGCGGTGGCTTCCTTGAGCCCTGGGCGTTCTTCGAGCAGAACGTCCAAAAGGGACGGTACGAGCGGGACCGCGGTGATCCCCTCGTCCACGATCGTGCGGGCGAGGGTCGCGGTGTCGCGTTCGGACCCCAGCGGCGCGAGGACGACGCGGGCGCCGTTGACCAGTGCGCCGAAGATCTCCATCACGGCGATGTCGAACGACGGGGACGTGTGCTGGAGCACCGAATCGCCGGGCCCCAGCGGGTACGCCCTGGTGTCCCAGGAAAGCCGGTTGACGAGACCGCGGTGTTCGATCTCGACGCCCTTCGGCTCGCCGGTGGACCCCGAGGTGTAGATGACATAGGCGAGATCGTCGGCGGTGGCCTGTTCCGCGGGCGGATCGTCCGGTCCTTCCCGGACGGCGGGCTCGGTGTCGAGGCGGATCACCGTCGCCTCCGTTTCGGGCAGCCATTCGGTGAACCAGTCCTGGGTGAGCACGATCCGGGCCCGGCTGTCGGTGAGCATGAAGCCCAGCCGCTGCTCGGGATACTCCGGATCCAGCGGCAGGTAGGCCGCGCCGCTCTTGAGCACGCCCAGCAGTGCGACGACGAGGTCGGCGCACCGCGGCAGGCAGACCGCGACCAGCGAACCCGGTCCGGCTCCGTGTTCGCGCAACAGATGCGCGAGCCGGTTCGCCCGGCTTTCGAGTCCCGCGTAGGTCAGGGACGGTTCACCGGCCATGGTGACGGCGATCTGGTCACCGTGTGCCGCGGCCGCCGCCCCGACAAGGTCGTGGACACGTTCGAATTCCAGCGGTACTTGGGCGCCGCGGCGCCACGACACGGGAATCCGGCGTTCGAGCGCTGTCCGCCGGTAGGGAGTGGCCGCGGGTGACGGCATGTCACGGACCGCGTCGATGTCGGCGACTAGGCGGGCTCCGGTGTCGAGCATCCGTCGATGGCAGGCGCTCACGGGCTGCGGATCGGTGAGGCCGGAAGCGCCGAAGACGTGCACGGCCTGCACGACGGCGTCGTAGGCGTGGCCGCGAACCGACCGCGCGAACAACGCGACCTCACGGGGGTCGGCGACTCCCCGGTCGGCCTCGCCCGCGAGCTGGTAGAGGCGCAGGCGCAGCCCGTCGATCGTCACCGACCGCGCGGCCAGTGGCAGGGAAACCCCTTGGAACCGGGCGATCGGGCCGCCGAACTGCTTCCGTTCCCGCGCCCTGGCCGCCGCGAGCCGCAGCGCACGATGGCCGAGTCCCAGCAGATGCGCGCTGAGCCGCAGCCACCACGACGGACGTTCGGCACGTCCGGGCGGGACGGCGGGGAGATCGAGCCGGAGCCTGCGCCGTCCGGTGATCGCGTCGCCGATCAGGCCGTCGGTGACCGTGTTCTGTTGCTCGGCGAGGATTTGGGCGGTCATGATGTGCTCGGCCACCGCGGTGTCGCGGATCGCGAAGCCGAGTTCTTCCGCGGCCAGCACGGCTTCGGTCTCCCCGAGGCCGAGACCACCACGGCCGACGTCGAGCGTCAGGCCGAGCACACCGTGCCGCGCGCAACCGCTCCAGAGGTCGTCTTCCGCCGACGGCGCGAACGCCGAGGCCAGCCGGGTGCGGAGTTCTTCCTGTGCGTTGGACAATCCCGTGCGCATCAAGCCACCTCCCGCGCTTCGTCGAAGAGCGCGGCCGAAACGGTGGCCAGCATCATCTCCGAGGTCCCGCCCGCGACCGTGAGCCCGGGCGCCTCGCTCAGGGCGGTGGTGAGCTCGACGTCATCCGTCGGCAGGCCGTCCACCCGGTCGGCGGCGGCGGGACGGCGGGCCGCGACCTGTTCGCGTCCGGTGAACGCCTCCCGGACCGACCAGACGAGGGCGGCGACCCGGCTGGTGAGCTCGCTGGTCCACCATTTCGCCCCGGCGGCGGCCGCGGCGGCGTCCTCACCACGGGACAGCAGATCGACGGCGTGCCAGGTCAGCAACCGCGCGGCGGGCAGATCGGCCTGCAACCCCCGCACGTCGGAGACGGCACGCGCGGGCAGTTCGAACCGGGTGAGCAGATCGAACCACCGCTGGGCGTGCCCGTAGAAGTAGACGCCGGTCCGTTCCACCGCCAGTACCTCGTTCACCAGCTGCCAGGCCTCGCCCTCGGTACCGACGAGGGCGTCCGCGGGCAACCGGACGTCGTCGAAGACGATGTGGTCGAACGCCTCCGGGTTGAAGCCCGGGATCTCGCCGATCCGCACGCCATCGACGTGCAGCGGCACCAGGAAGATGCTGAGCCCGGCGTACTTGCTCTTGCCCTCGCCGGTGCGGGCCAGGCAGATTCCGTACTCCGCCTTGTTCGCGCCGACGTTCCAGATCTTCTCGCCCGACAAGCGCCATCCGTCTCCTTCGCGTTCCGCGTGCGTGGCGAGACCACCCAGGTCCGAGCCCGCGTCCGGTTCGCTGTAGAGGACGACGAAAAGCCGTTCCGCGGCGGCCATCGCCGGGAGGAACCGGGCCTTCTGCTCGTCGGTGCCCGCCACGAGCAGGGTCGATCCGGCGTTGTCCACGGTGTTGACCCGCGCACTGTCCGGCACCCCGGCCAACGCCATCTCCTCCGCCACGATCGCGGACTCCACAAGGGACAGTCCGAGGCCGCCGTACTCGGCCGGCCAGTCCGGCGCGAGCCAGCCTCGCTCCCCCAGCCTGCGGTAGGTCAGGTCCGGATGTCGCCATGGCCGGGCGCGCCGGGCGCGGACGAGGTCTTCGCGGCACCGCACCCGCAGGAGTTCGCGCACGTCCTGCCGCAACCGCTCCTGCTCGGGAGTGAAAGTGAAGGGTGGTGTGAACATCGAGTCTCCTCAAGTCCGTACGCGCGCGGGCTGTGACCGCGCGGCGGCCATCTCCGCGAACCAGCGTTCGAATCCCGACGGCCCGCTGTCGCGGAGGACGGTGAGCGCGTGGCTGCCGACGATGAACCCGTCGGCGCCTTGCCGGGCGACGGCGGCGACGTCACCGGGGGCCCGGATGCCGAAGGCCGTGTAGACGGGCAAATCCGGGCGAACCGCGCGGATGTCGTCGATCCTGCGGCCGAGTCCACTGTCGACGGTGCCCGCCCGTCCGGTCTCCGAGCTGAGCGCGAGATACACGAACCCGTCGCCGCTTTCGAGCATGTCCCGCTCCTCGACGGTCACAGGGTCCGCGGACACCCGCAGCGGCGGCACCAGGGCGATGCCCCGGCGGCGCGCCCGTACCGCGTGTTCGGGGAACGGCCGGATGTCGTGCTCGCAGAGCAGGCCCGCGCAGCCCGACAGGATCTCGTCACCGGCACGCCACTCGTCCACGGACGGCCAGGCCGACCGGTAGACGACACCGACCCGGACCGGCGCCTCGGCCAGCCAATCGTGAAGCCGTGGAGAGCGCGGGTCGAGATCGCCCGTTCCCGCCTTCGCCAGCGCATCGGCGACGACCCCGCCGGTGCTGGCGGAGAAGCTTGTGGCGAGCAGGATCGGGAATTCGACGAAGTCCACTCCCCCGGCGACGGCGGCACGGACGGCGGCGAGACTGGTGTCCCAGTCCGGGAAACCCGGGACGAGATAGACGCCGAACCCGAGCCTGCCGGCGGTGGCGGCGCTCTCGCGAAGACCGGCGGTCATACCGTCAGCTCCTGACGGGAGGCCGCGATGTCCATCACCCGCAGCGCGCAGTAGGTCTCCCACAGTGTCGAACCGGGATTCTTGCCGAACCCGCCGTCCGGTTGCGCGCACCGCCGGACGGTGGCGTCCAACTCGGCCCACGGCCAGGCCAGATTCAGCAACTGCACGGTTCGCGCACCCCAGTAGGCGCTCGCGAGCGACCATTCCGCTTCGGACGGCCGCATCCGGATGTGCCCGGAACCGTCGTCGCACGAGACGACGAACGGACCACTCGCCCGCGCGTCGGCGTGGTCGCGTCCGGTGCCGAGCCACTGCCGGATCGCCACCGAGCAGTAGGTCCGCTCGATGTCGGACGGGCGATCGGGCAAGAGCGAGCACCCTCGATCGTCCTTGGTGCAAGCACTGAGGAACCTGCGGATCGCAACGGCCGCGGACGGTTCCGGCCGGGCATCGAGGATGATCAGGCATCGCACCCCGTAGAACAGGTCGTCCATGTCCACGACGGTCTCGTCCCCCGAGCAGAGCGCCTCGCCCACCCAGCGGACCACCGCGGCCGAATCGGGCACGGTGACCCCGGCGAGCTGATACAGCCGCAAGGCGTAGTACGTCGCGCCGAGGGAAGGCCCGCCACCGCGGAACATGGCGTAGGCACCGCCGGTCCTCGCCGCGGAGGCGAATTCCAGCTCCTGCCGGGTCAGGCCGTGTCCCCGCATGGCGCGGATCTCCGCGCCGAACCGGGTGGCTTCGAGGCTGGGGGCGTTCTCGTCGGTCTCGACGAGCAGCCCGTCGTCGTCACGGCAGCCCTCGACGAAGGTCATGGCGTCGGTCATCGTGATCGTTCCTTTCTTCCTCAGCCGGGCGCGGATCCGAAGATCTCGTTCTGTGGCGGGAAACTCTGGAAGTCGAGTGCTTCGAATCCGTAGTGGGCGGGCATCTGCTGCGGCGCGGGAGTGTGGAACAACAGCGAATCGGCGTGCAGCCGGTTCCCGGGGGCGTGGGAGTACGCGTTGTACAGATCCAGCGCCCGGCGTTGTGCCTGCGGGACCGAGGCCAGCGGCCCGGCGTCGACGAAGTCGGCGACCTCCTTCAGCACGGCCATCCCGAGGCAGAAGGTCAGCAGGTCCTGTGGTTCGGTGACCAGCCCGGCTCCGGTCCGGACCACGCGATACGGCTTCGGCATGGCTTCGAGGAGGTCCCCGGAGTAGATGACGAAGTCGGCGACGTCGGTGCCCGCGATGTCCAGTTCGAGGATGCTGGGGCTGAGCAGATAGTTGAGATAGCCGAAGATCTTGGGGTTGCGGCTGAAATAGAACAGGCAGGCGGCTTCTTCCTCGGCACGGGTCTCGGCGTCCACTTGCCCGGCCAGCCTGGACATGACGGTGCCGTAGCACCCGGAATCGACCAAGGCGACGCTTTCGGGCTCGAACCGCTCGCCGTCCCGCAGCCCCAGCACGTCTTCGAGCGTGCCGTGGTCGGCGCGGGACGCATGGGCGAGCCGGATGTCCAGCCCGGCGGACGGTTCGAGCCGTCGCGCCGTGAGGTAGGTGGTCAGCATGTCGCGCGCGAGGAAGAGGACGTGACGGCGATGACGGTGCACGCACCATCGGACGACCCAGTCCGCGAACGACACCCACAGCGGGATCCAGGGCCGGATCCGCCAAAGGAACCGTTCGATCGCCGAGCCGACACCGTCCGCGCCCGTGCGGCCGCGGCCGGGATCGACCGCGTGACACACCTGCGCCATCTGGACTTCGGAGAGATCACCTTCCCCGCGCATGGTTTCGATGAAGTCGTGGAGCGCCTCGTCCATACCGGGGGCGGGGGAACCCGTGATGGCGCACCAATGGTGGATCCAGTACTCACCCATCCGGGCCCACTCTGCCGACGCGCTGACCGCGTCGTGACCCGGACAGTCGACGAGCAAGCCGGTCAGCCACGCCGGGACGTCGCAGGCCGGCACTCGAGGGCCGGCGGCCAGCACGGCCGCGGCGCCTCCTCTTCGGGATCGTGTTTCGCGCTCCTGGGGCATACGCCTGGCCTTTCGGTCGGTGTTGCCGGGGGCGCCACGCCGCGGATCCGGTGGGGATGGGAAGAACGGGGTACCGGTGGGTGACGCCGTCGTTCGCTGGTGGTTTCACCGTATGAGGCGGGAGAAGCCGTGGCGATCACTTCGGCGCACGGTCCTGTCCATCATCCGTACCCGGCAAGGCCGTGTCCTGTAAGTAACGCCGGGGCGTGCTGAGCCGTGGAAAGGGAGCGGGGGACCTTCGGTGTCGCGTTCCCGGCGGGCCTAACCCGCAAGAAGGACGACGGCGGCGGCCGCGCCGAAGAGGCCGACGACCTGTGGCCGGGCGAGACGTTCCTTGAGGACGGCGATGCCGAGCAGCACCGGGATGGCGGGGTACAACGAGGACAGCACCACCGCGATGGCGAGCAACTGACGCTGCGTCGCCAAGGTGTACAACACGATCGCCGTCGCCCCCAGCACGCCGGTGAACACGGCCGGTAGCACCAGCTTCGGGCGCAGGCCGGGCGGTCCCGATCGGGTCATGGGGAGCAGGGCGAGGGTGGAGATCACGCGGCTGGCCACGATCGGCCACAGGCCCGCCGACGGATCGACCTGTCCGAGCCCGATGTTCTGCAGCGCGAATCCGGCGCCGGCGATCAGTCCGTCGACGGCGCCGTGCGCGGCGTTGCCGTCACCGTCATTCCCGCCGCGCGCGATGAGCCACAGCGCCGGGAAGGCGACGGCGATTCCGCACCAGGCGAGCGGGTCCGGACGGTCGTTCAGGATGGCGACCCCCGCGAGCACCGGAACCGCGACCCCGCCGACGACGCTGAGCGGCACGACCACGCTCATCCGGCCGCGGCTCATGCCCCGGTAGAGAAAGAGCACTCCGACCCCGGTTCCGAGCCCGGAAAGCCCGCCCCATGCCAGATTCGCGGCACCGATGGAGGGGGCCGAGACGAAGAAGGCGGCGGCCGCCGTCGCGATCAGGCCGCCGGCCTGGCCGATCAACGCGACGAGTTCGGGTTTGGCGTGCCGCGAAAGGAGGCCCGCGGAGAAGTCGGCGAGCCCGAAGCACAGGGCGGAGAACAACGCGAGTGTCTCACCCATGCTTTCCTGCCTAGTGCACGATCACCGGCCCCGCAACTTCTCCGGCATCAGCGAAAAGGGCCGATAAGGCGGCGCAGCGTATGGGAAGGGGCCTCGCCGAACCGGTCGCGATAGGTGGCCGCGAATCGGCCGAAATGGAAGAACCCGTGCCGCTGAGCCACTTGCGCCACGGTGACCACGTCGGGTTCGCCCGCCGACAGATCGGCGTGGGCGCGCCGCAACCGGACATCGCGGAGATAGGCGTTGGGAGTGGTCGCCAGATGCCGTTTGAAGCCCTTCTCCAGTGCACGGACGCTCACCCCCAGTTCACGGGCGAGACTCGGCACCGAATGGTTCCGATGCGGCTGCGCGTCGATCAACCTGATGGCCTCGCGAATGGTACGCGACGATACGAGTTTCGCATCACCGGTCACGACATCCCAATAGTTGTGCCGTTGCGATGCCAAAAACGTTGTCATCAATCCTTGTTCGACGGAATCCGCGACGGCGTCGATTTCCAGGGCACTGTCCGTGTCGTCCAATGACCCGAGGTAAGCACCCAAAGCGTCGTACCAGCCCTTCGCGGGCTGACGAGCGAGGTTGAGCACCTCCTCGAAGCGCAGCGGTTGCGGCAGAGCACGTCCGAGCATCGAACTCAGCCGCGTTTCCAGCACTCCGCGATCGATGACGACCATCAACTGGGCGAACTTCCGCGTCCAGCGCGCCTCCATCGCCGCGCCGGGATTGACCACGTGACCCCGCCGTTCCCGGATGTGCAGTCCTCGTTTGCCGCCGATGACGGCGGCACTGCCGGTCACCGGGATCGAAATCAGGAACCGGCGGCGAGGACATTCGACCCACAGCCCGGCCGCGACCGGATACTCGAGGTAGGCGACGGTGAAGTTCTTCGTCTGGCGGGCGTGCACGCGGCCCGTCGAACCTTCCGGCGCGGAAAGCGGCCGGAACCGGCATTCCCCGAGAAGACCGGCGAGCTCGTTCCCCATCTCGCCGGGGTCTTCCGAAACCAGCAGCGTGTAGTTTCCGAGCGGCCTGTGCACTCGAGTGCCCCCTTTTCGGACAGCGACGAACGGGGCACTTGCCGTGCGGCACCCCCATTTACCGGAACACCGGGCCATCGGTTCACGTGCGGCCCGCCTCCCGTATACCCGGAATCGATCGGGTGACGTGATTCAAGGGGTAAATACGTTCGAATAGCCCAGAAGATCCACAAATGCGCACCGGCGTAACCATTCGCGAGAACTCTAAACGCGTCGATTCCGGTCAATCCTCGCGGACTCGGCACCTCCCGTCGTCACCCAGCGCTGACGGGCAAGCGATACGCGCACAGAGACAAAGGGGGCGGGGCAGGCCGCTCCCATACTGGCCGTCCAGCGGAGATGAGGAGCAGCGAATGAGCCGAGACGACACGTCGCTCGCGAAGAACGTCTTGGGCGTGCCAGGCATCGTCTTCCTCGTGCTCGCCGCGGTCGCGCCCCTGACCGGGATGATCGTGATCGCGGCCATCGGCATCGCGCTCGGGAACGGCGGTGGGATGGTCGCGGCCTTCCTGCTGGCCACGGTCGTCCTGTTGCTGTTCGCGGTCGGCTACGCACAGATGTCGCGGGTGCTCACCAGCGCGGGCGGCTTCTACGCCTTCGTGGTCAAGGGGCTGGGCAGGACGCCGGGGCTCGTCGCCGGTTTCGTCGCGATGCTGGGCTACAACTGTTTCGTCGCGGGCGCGATCGGCACGAGCGGGTTCTTCACCTCCACGGCGATCGACGACGTCTTCGGGCTGCACCTCGATTGGCTCTTCTGGAGTGCGGTTTCGGTGGTGCTGGTCCTTCTGCTCAGCCGCCGGGGAATCGCGGTGAGCGCGAAGGTGCTGGGAGTCTCGCTGATCCTCGAGGTGTCGATCCTGCTGGTCATGGACTTCAGCGTGCTGTTCCGGCACGGCTTCTCGTTCGCCGCCTTCAGCCCCTCCGTGCTGTTCCAGGGTGCCGGTGGGCTGGCGTTGTTGTTCGCCGCCAACGCTTTCATCGGGTTCGAGGCGACGGCACTGTTCGGCGAGGAGGCCAAGGATCCCAAGCGGACGATCCCGCGGGCGACCTACATCGCCATCGGGTTCATCGGGGTGTTCGCCGCGTTCACGACCTGGGCCGTGGTCAGCGCGATCGGCGCCGAACAGGCGCAGGACGTGGCCGTCGCGCATCTTTCGAGCGGGGACCTCGTGCTCTCGGTCGCCCAGGAGTATCTCGGCGGCCCGCTGACCAAGGTGATGTTGCTGCTTCTGGTGGTCAGCCTGTTCGCGGCGTTGCTGGCGCTGCACAATTCGGCGACCCGGTATCTGTACGCGCTGGGCCGGGTCGGCGTGCTGCCACGTCTGCTGGGCAAGACCAGTCCGCGCAACGGAGCACCGCGCTACGCCTCGATCGTCCAGCTGGTCTTCGGCTCGGTGGTGGCACTGGCGTTCCGGCTCGCCGGGCTCGACCCGGTCGCCGACCTCACCGCGA
This sequence comes from Amycolatopsis sp. WAC 01376, assembly GCF_003947415.1. Lineage (GTDB taxonomy): Bacteria > Actinomycetota > Actinomycetes > Mycobacteriales > Pseudonocardiaceae > Amycolatopsis. The sequence continues at coordinate 618,978 of NZ_QHKL01000006.1, read as the reverse complement.
GCATGACCGGCTTCGGCACGCTGGGCATTCTCACCCTGCAACTGTTCGCCGCGGTCGCGATCCTGGTCTATTTCCGCCGGACGCGGGATCGCCGGGTGGTGAAGACGCTGATCGCCCCCGGGCTGGGTGCGGTGGGGCTCGGGATCATCGTGACGCTGGCGATCCTCAACTTCCCGACGCTCGCCGGGTCGAGCAACGGCGTCGTCCCGCACTTGCCGTGGCTGCTCCTGGTGGTCGCGCTGGCGGGGCTGGCGCTCGCCGGCTGGCTGCGCAAGTTCCGGCCCTCGGTGTACGCGGCGCTGGAGACCGACCTGGAACGCGACGCCGCGCCGAAGCCGTCAGAGGCTGTTGGTCAGTGAGAGGTTGAACGAGTAGCGCGAGGCGCGGTACACGTGCCAGCCGTATTCCACGACCTTGCCGGAGTCGTCGTAGGTGGTGCGCCGCATGGTGAGCAGCGCCGCGCCCGGCTCCTCGTCCAGGAGTTCGGCGTCCTCCTCGGTCGCCTGCCGGGCCCCGACGTTCTGCTGCGCGGCGTGCAACCGGACACCCGCCGAGCGCAGTAACTGGTAGAGCCCCTTGTCCCGCAGTTCGTCGTCGGCCGGGTCGATGAGGCCGTCGGGCAGGTAGTTGTTCATGATCGCCAGCGGTTCGCCGCCGGTCGAGCGCACCCGCTTCAGCCGCCGGACGTGGGTCAGGCCCGGTGTCTCGAGGTGCTCGATCGCCTCGTCGTCCGCGGGCTCGACCCGATTGACGAGGACGACGGACTCCGGCCTGTCGCCGAGTTCGCTGAGGTCGTCGAAGAGGCTGCTCAACCGCAGCGGGCGGGCGACCTTGGTGCGGACGACCTGGGTGCCGACACCGCGTTTGCGGACGAGCAGCCCCTGGTTGACGAGCGACTGGATCGCCTGGCGGATGGTCGGCCGCGACAGGTGCAGCCGCGCGGCCAGGTCCAGCTCGTTGTCCAGCCGGGCGCCGTTCGGCAGCCTGCCGTCTTCGATCGCGGCGCCGAGCTGCCTGGCGACCTGCGAGTACAGCGGCTCCGGGCCGTTCGGATCCACCACGATCTCACCGGGTGCCCAGGGTTTCATGCGCGGAGCCTACCGCGTTGGGCCACTATGACCTTATGTCCATATGTCTTGACAAAGTCTCCGAGCGCTTGCGAAGGTCGAAGCACCACGCGAGCCTGGAGGAACGAAAGTGTCGGACACAGTGCGCCGGATAGTCGCCGCGCGGGTGCGCGATCCGGGGGCCGTCGCGGTGGCCGCGGCCACCCGGGTCCGGGCGAAATCGCCGTTCAACGACAACGGCCGAATGATGATCATCGCCGCGGACCATCCGGCGCGCGGCGCGAACGGTGTCGGCGCCGATCCGCTCGCGATGGCCGGCCGCGTGGGCCTGCTCGACCGCCTCGGCCTGGCACTGGAACGCCCCGGCGTCACCGGCGTGCTGGCGACCCCGGACATCATCGACGATCTGCTGCTCCTCGGCGCCCTCGACGGCAAGACCGTCATCGGGTCGATGAACCGCACCGGCCTCGCGGGATCGAGTTTCGAGATCGACGACCGGTTCGCCTGCTACGACGCCGAAACGATCGAGCGGATGCGGTTCGACGGCGGCAAGACGCTCACCAGGATCTGCCTGAGCGACCCGGCGACGCCGAGCGCGCTCGAGAACACCGCGAAGGCGGTAAACGACCTCGCCGACCGGAAGCTGATCGCGATGGTCGAGCCGTTCCTCTCCGAGTGGGTCGACGGACGCCTCCGCAACGACCTCTCCCCCGATGCCGTGATCCGGTCGATCACCATCGCCTCCGCACTCGGCCGCTCGTCGGCCTACACCTGGCTGAAACTCCCGGTGGTCGAGGACATGGAGCGCGTGCTGGCGGCCTCGACACTGCCCGCCGTGCTGCTGGGCGGCGAGGTCAAGGATCCCGACGCCGCGTTCGCCGCCTGGCAACGCGCGCTCGCGCTGCCGACCGTGCAAGGCCTCGTGGTCGGCCGCTCCCTGCTCTATCCGCACGACGGCGACGTCGCCAAGGCCGTCGACACGGCCGTCGGACTGCTGTGAACACCTGTGGAGGACAACGCGTGAAGACCATCGACCACTGGATCAACGGCACCGCGACCACGGCGGGCTCCACCCGCACCGCGCCGGTGTTCGACCCGGCCGCGGGGCGCCCGCAGGCGGAAGTGCTCCTCGCGGAACCGTCCGATGTGGACACAGCGGTGTCCGCCGCGGGCAAGGCCTTCGAGACGTGGGGCGATTCGTCGCTCTCGCAGCGGACCAAGGTGATGTTCGCCTTCCGTGAGTTGCTGGTGAAGCACGAGGACGAACTCGCCAGGATCATCTCCTCCGAGCACGGCAAGGTGATCGACGACGCGCGCGGCGAGATCGTCCGCGGCCGCGAGATCGTCGAGTACGCCTGCGGGATCGCCGACGCGCTGAAAGGCGGCTTCTCCGACCAGGTCTCACGCGACGTGGACGTGCACGACTTCCGGCAGCCGCTCGGGGTCGTCGCCGGGATCACGCCGTTCAACTTCCCGATCATGGTCCCGTTGTGGATGCATCCGATCGCGATCGCGGCCGGCAACACGTTCGTGCTCAAACCCAGCGAGCGGGTCCCGTCCGCGTCCCGGCTGGTCGCCGAGCTGTACGCCGAGGCCGGTCTTCCCGACGGCGTGTTCAACGTGGTCAACGGGGACAAGGTCGCGGTCGACGCGATCCTGGAGCATCCCGGTATCGCCGCCGTGTCGTTCGTCGGCTCCACGCCGATCGCCAAGTACGTCCACGAACGCGCGACGGCGACCGGCAAACGCGTGCAGGCGCTGGGCGGGGCCAAGAACCACGCCGTCGTCCTGCCGGACGCCGATCTCGAGTACGCCGCGAACCATCTCACGGCCGCCGCGTTCGGTTCCGCCGGACAGCGCTGCATGGCGATCTCCATCGGCGTCGCCGTCGGTTCGGCAGGTGACAAGCTGGTCGAGATCCTCGAACGCAAGGCGGCCGAGATCAAGGTCGGCCCCGGTCACGAAGCCGGCAACGACATGGGCCCGGTGGTCACCGAGGCCGCGCGGCGGCGGGTGATCGACTCCGTCGCCCTCGGGGCGGAGCAGGGTGCGACCGTGGTGGTCGACGGCCGGGAGCTGAGCGTCGCCGGTCACGAGAACGGGTTCTTCGTCGGACCGTCCCTTTTGGACAAGGTGACGACCGGAATGTCCGCGTATCGCGACGAGATCTTCGGGCCGGTGCTCGGGATCGTGCGGGCGTCCACTCTGGACGAAGCGATCGAGCTGATCAACGCGAATCCCTACGGCAACGGGACCGCCGTCTTCACCGGCAGTGGCGAGGCGGCGCGGCGCTTCCAGCGGGAGGTGAAGGTGGGGATGATCGGGGTGAACGTGCCCATCCCGGTGCCGATGTCGTACTACTCCTTCGGCGGCTGGAAGGACTCCCTCATCGGCGACAGCCCGATCCACGGCCCGGCGGGCGTCCGGTTCTACACGCGGGCGAAGGTCGTCACGACGCGATGGCCGCACTCCGCCGCCGGCTTCAACTTCCCGACGTCCAGCTGACCCACGCAATGGTGAAAGTGATGTGCCAGGGCGCTTGGCCGACCCTTGGCCGTCCACAAGGGACACCAACTCAAGCCAATGCGTCCATTTCGGGCCCTTTGCGTAAATTTGCAGAGGGGTCGTGAGTGGGCATGAGCGTTCTAACGAGCTTCCCCTTGGGTACCTACTGCGTGACCTGTGGCGCTTCTTGCGTGATGACGTGATGCCGGGTTGAAGTACATGAAGGACCCCTTCCTGTACCTAGGCGCAAGGATGGGGTCCTTCATGTACTCGGGTTCTGCGCGTGAAGGGCCCCTTTGAGACGTTCATCGTCTCAAAGGGGCCCTTCACGACATCCCCACGATCGCGAAAACTCACGTGAGCGCCTGGCTGGAGTCCTTTGGGTACCTGGGAGAGGTGTGAAGGTCGAGTTTCCTCGGCTGAGCCGAGGGAAGGCGGCCTTCACGCGCCACTGTTGTGACTGCTGGCGCCTGTGGGGCAAACGCGGCGATGACCGAATCCGGGGCCTGGCATCAACCGCAGCCTCAACCACGTAGGCACCTAAGACACCCTTGACTCTAACCCTCATTGCCACTCACGACCCTCACGCAAAACCGGTCATGCAGGCCATACACCAGACATTTCACCGCGCCATATTTGCCTTACCCTCAATAAATGCGAGAGTCAGCCCACCTCTTGCCGTTGCCGTTTCCCGACGATCCGCCAGCCGACCGCGAGTACCACGACCAGCACCGGGATCGAGTAGAACGCGATCTTCTCGGCACCGTCGGAGAAGCCCATCAGGACGACCACCAGCGCGAGGAAACCGAGCGTCGCCCAGCCGCTGTAGGGCGCCCACGGCATCCGGTAGGACGGCCGTTCCAGCTCCCCGCGCAGCGCCGCCTGGCGCATCCGCATCTGGCAGAAGATCAGCGTCGCCCAGGTGGTGATCACGCCGAGCGAGGCGATCGCGATCGCGATGTCGAAGGCGTCCTTCGGCACCAGGTAGTTGAGCACCACGCCGAGCACGTACGCGCCCGAGGTGAACAGGATTCCGCCGTAGGGCACGTGACGGCCGCTCATCTTGCCGACGAACTTCGGCGCCTCACCCTTGTCCGCGAGCGCCCGCAGGATACGACCGGTCGAATAGAGCCCGGAGTTGCAGCTCGACAGCGCGGCGGTGAGCACGACCGCGTTCATCACGTCGCCGATCCCCGGGATCCCGAGCCTGCTGAACACGGTGACGAACGGGCTCTCGCCGCCGTTGTAGAACGGCCACGGCAGCAGCATCGCCAGCAGCAGCACGGATCCCACGTAGAACACGCCGATCCGCCAGACCACCCCGTTGATCGCCTTCGGCAGCACCTTGCGGGCGTCCTTGGTCTCACCGGCGGCGATGCCGACGACCTCGATCGCCGAGTACGCGAAGATGACCGCCTGCAGCGTCATCAGCGCGATGCCGATGCCCGCCGGGAAGAAACCGTTGTGGGCGGTCAGGTTGTGCACGCCCGCCGTGGTGCCGCCGATGTCCGCGCTGGTGAGCACCAGCCCGGTCGCGGTGACCAGGAAGACCACGATGGCCAGCACCTTGACCACCGAGAACCAGAATTCCAGCTCGCCGAACAGTTTCACCGACAGCAGGTTCACCAGGATCAGCACGCCGAGCGCGACCAGCGCGGTGATCCACTGCGGCACGTCGGGCAGCCACTTGTGCACGTAGATCGCCACCGCGGTGATCTCCGCGATGCCGGTCATCGCCCAGTTCACCCAGTACATCCAGCCGGAGGCGAAACCCGCCCACGGCCCGATGAACTTGCGGGCGTAGGTGACGAAACTGCCGGAGGTCGGCTCGTGCAGCACGAGCTCACCGAGGGCGCGCATCACGAAGTAGGCGGCGATACCGCAGAGCGCGTACGACAGGACCAGCGAAGGCCCGACCTGGTGGAGCTTGCCACCGGCACCGAGGAACAGCCCGACGCCGATCGCGCCGCCGATGGCGATCATCTGCACTTGGCGGTTGCCCAGTGCTTTTGAGTAGCTTTCACCTTTTTCGGTGAGCAGCGAGGAATCCATGGTTGCCAGACGCTAGAGCGTGTGCGGCACGTCACCAACAGTGCTAAGGAAGACTTAAGGTGTGCGGGACGTCACTCAGGTGGTTTAACCGGATTTTCCCATTTCGATTTGACAAGTTCACTCGCGAACCCCGATCTTCGCGCGCGAAGACGCACTTCTACGCTACGGCCGTGGACCTCGCAGCGCTGCTGGACCGGATCGCCGACGACGTCGCGCCGGAGATCGGCCGCGGCTCCGTCGCGGACTACATTCCCGCCCTCGCCAGGGTCGAACCCCGGCAGTTCGGCATGGCGGTGGCCGAAGTGGACGGTCGGGTGCACGGCGTCGGCGACTGGGAGGTGCCGTTCTCCATCCAGAGCATGTCGAAGGTCTTCACCCTGGCGCTCGCGCTCTCCCATGGCGACGGGGTGTGGGAGCGGGTGGGCCGCGAGCCGTCCGGCAACCCGTTCAACTCGCTGGTGCAATTGGAGAACGAGGACGGAATCCCCCGCAATCCGTTCATCAACGCCGGCGCGCTGGTGGTGACCGACGAATTGGCGCATCACGGTGACGCGGCGGAAACACTGCTTCGGTTCCTCCGTGCGGAAAGCGGCCGCGCGGACATCGGCATCGACGACGAGGTCGCCGCTTCGGAGGCCGCGCACGCCGATCGCAACCGCGCGCTCGCCTATTTCATGGCGTCGTACCGGAACATGCGTCATCCGATACCCGCCGTCCTCGATCAGTACGTGCGTCAATGCTCGATCGCGATGAACTGCGGCGACGTCGCGCGCGCGGCGGTGTTCCTCGCCCGCCACGGCGTTCGCAACGACGGCACCCGGCTGCTCGAGCGGAGCGCGGCCAAGCGGGTCAACGCGGTGATGCTGACCTGCGGCACCTACGACGCGGCGGGCGAATTCGCCTACCGTGTCGGGCTTCCCGGCAAAAGCGGCGTCGGCGGCGGCATCGTCGCGATCGTCCCCGGCCGGTGCGCGATCTGTGTGTGGAGCCCCGGACTGGACCCGCGCGGCAACTCCGTCGCGGGCGTCGCGGCGCTCGACCGGTTCACCACCATGACCGGCTGGTCGATCTTCTGATCGGTTTGAACCCGCGGCGACGGGGAAGCCGCCAGCGTGCAGACCTTTCTCCCGTGTGCCGATTTCCGGGCCTCCGCTTCCGTCCTCGACCAGCGGAGGCTCGGAAAGCAGCGCGTGGAGGCGATCCAGGTCCTGCGTGCGCTGACGGTGCCGGGGTACGGCTGGCGCCATCACCCGGCCGCGGCGATGTGGGCGGGCTACGAAGAGGCGCTCGTCCGGTACGGCTTCGACATCTGCGACGTCTGGTGCGAGACCGGCCGCCAGGACACCTGCCGCGAAACGCTCCGGCTCGACCTGCTCCGCGCCACCGGGCTGGACGACGTCCGCACACAGGCCCGGCTCGCGGACGCGAAGGAGCTCCCTCCCTGGCTCGGCGACGCGGACTTCCACCGCAGCCACCAGTCCGCGCTCGTCCGCAAACAACCCGAGCACTACCGCCCGAGGTTCCCGGACGTCCCCGACGACCTGCCCTACGTCTGGCCCGCGTCGGACCGTCCACGACGAGAAGGAGCGTTTCCGCAAAGGCGGCAAGGTCCGCTGGAGAAGTCGTGAGCGAAGAGCAGCGGCTCAGGTGCTGGGCCGCCCCATTTCGTGTCCCGGCCGTCCCTCGGTCCGCCGTTGCCGCTTGATCCGCTCTTCGTGCAGGTGCCGCCGCCCTCCGGTCAGGTCTTCGGCGACGTCCCGGGTCAGGTCGCGGTAGGCCCGGTAGTAGCCGTCGTCGTACTCCTCGATCAGCTGGAAGGTCCACCGGTCCGACAGCACGTTGAGCCCGATCAGCTCGGTCTCGATCCGCTCGGCCCAGTCCGCGTGCCCCGCCTTCCGGAGCCCTTCGACGGCCTCGCCGACGGCGAAGTCGGCGGTTCCCGTGAGGTGGTGGAAGGCATACAGGTGGCCGCGCGCCTGTTCGACCGTTTCGAGCGCGAAGACCAGCTTTCCGACCGCGTCGACGGTCGCGTCGTCGGGTTCTGAGGATGAGTCCGGCATAGGCGATGACTTCCCCGGAGCCGTCGTCTTTACACCCCGGCGACGGCGATCCGGACGAACGAGCGGATCAGCGGGGTCTCCCGCCCGGTCGTCCACGCGACGACGAGCGGGCTCGGCGGCATATCGGCCAGCGGTACCCAGGTGAGCCCGTCGGGCAGCGCGTGCCCGAGCGGCGCGATCCCGGCCGAGCCGTTCCACAGGACGGCCTGAAGGCATTCGCTGACCGTGCGCACCACCGGACCGGCGGGCCGCTCCCCGATGGGCGCCGCCCCGTTCCAGTACTCACGCCACCGCGGATCCGTCCCGTCCGGCAGCTGGAACCAGGGCCGATCGGCGACGTCGGCCAGCGTCAGCGACTCACGACCGGCGAGCGGGTCGCCGGTGCGCAGGACCAGCCCCACCGGGTCGGAGCGCAGGACGCGGACGCTGATGCCGGTCTCGTCGAACGGTGAGCGGGTCAGCGCGACGTCGGCCAGCCCGGCGAGCAGGCCGGTGGTGGGATCGGTGAAATCCGCCTCACGGAAGCGGATCGAGACCTCGGGATGGCGTCGCCGGAACGCCTCGGCCAGCCGGATGCCCGACTCCCCCGCTCCGTCGGCGAGCGTGCCGATGGTGAGCGTGGCGGGGCCCGCCGCCGCCGTCACCAGGGCGCGGGCGCGTTCGGCCTGGTCCAGCAGGGCGCGGGCCTCGTCGTACAGGATGGTCCCGGCGGCGGTGGGTTCAACCCCGGCGGCAGAGCGGAGCAGCAGGACGACGCCCAGTTCGTTCTCCAGCTGCCGGATGGCCCGGCTCAGCGGCGGCTGGGTCATGTGCAGCCGCGCGGCGGCCCGGCCGAAGTGCCTCTCCTCGGCGACGGTCACGAAGTAGCGCAGCAGTCGGAGCTCCATCACCAGCGATGATACCCATCAGGTATCAGGGCCAGCGGATCGGACTTGGACGGCGGGCGGAGACCGGCGGAACAGTGAGGTCATGCCCTTCGAACCCCTCACCCACGAACCCGCCGTCGAACCCGGCCGGGCCCGCGAAATCGCTCGCGACCTCGTGGTGATCCCGAATCTCGGTGTCGACCTCGTCCCCAACATCGGGGTCATCGGCGGCTCGCATTCGGTGCTCGTCGTCGACACCGGACTCGGTCCTCGCAACGCCGAGAAGGTACTCGCCTTCGCGGCCGAACACGCCCGCGGCCGCAGGCTGTACCTGACCACGACGCATTTCCATCCCGAGCACGCTTTCGGCGCACACGTATTCGCGGAACAGGCGACCTACCTCGTCAACAGCGCGCAGGCGGCCGATCTGGTCCACAAAGGACCGGGCTATCTCGAGATGTTCCGCGGTCTCGGCACCCCGGTCGCCCGGGCACTGGACGGCGTCGGCCTGGTCACCCCGGACGTGGTCTACGACGAAACCTACGACCTCGATCTCGGCGGCCGGATCGTGCGCATGGCGGCCACCGGACGCGCCCACAGCACGGGTGACCAGGTGGTGACCGTGCCCGACGCGGGGGTGCTGTTCACCGGAGATCTGGTCGAGACCGGTCAGTTCTCGATCTTCCCGTGGTTCCCGCCGTACGACATCGATGTCTCGGGAGGGCGCTGGATCGAAGTGCTGCGGCGGCTGGCCGCCGCCGGGCCGGACATCGTCGTCCCCGGCCACGGCGACGTCTCCGGACGCCGGATCCTGACCGACGTCCGGGAGTACCTCGAACTGCTGCGTGACGAGACCTGGACGCGGCGCGACTCGTCCCTCCCCGAAGAGACCATCGCCGCCGAGGTCGAAGCGCTGATGATCGAACGCCACCCCGAATGGGAAGGCCGGGACTGGATCGCGAAGGGCGTCGGTTGCTTCTGTGCCGATCACTCAGGCCATGAGACAGCAGGCACCGGTGAAGCAGCCGAAGGTGCCTCCGCTTGACGTGTTCTTCCAGTTGTCGAAGTGATCGATGACGATCTCGACGTCGGTCTGCCCGGCGGCGGTGACATCGATACCCGAGTCGGCGAAGAAGCTGCGGATATCGTCGGAAACGGCGCTCTTCATGGAAGATCTCCCTCGAACCTGCGGTGTTTGATACCGAAATCGTGCAGGTTCACCCCCGTCGGCCGACAGTGCGAAGCGCTATGGACGGGGTGTGGCTTTCGACTGCTCCACTCGTGTCAACCGGGTGGCGCGAGTGGAGCAGCCGAGCGCTACTTGAAGATCGCGATCGGATGGACGACGAGTTCCCCGGTCTTGGGATCCCAGTCCTCGACCTTGCCGAGGCACCGCGCCCGGAACGCGCCAGCCGGGGCGGAGTCCCGCAGGTCGCTGGTCACACAGGTGAAGCGGATGCTCCTGCTCTTCGACGGATCGTCCGGGTTGCCGTACGGCGCGACGAAAACCGTCTCGGTGTCGGTCTGGGAGCGTTTACGGAACAGGCCCTTCACGGAAACGAACGCCTCGACGCCACGCAGCCGGGTCTGGAGCTGCCGGGTGCTTTCGGGACCGTCGGACCAGCCGAGTTCCTTCACCAGCGCGCGATTGTGGACGAGTTCCTGCTTCGCCAGATCGACGTGGATGATGTCGTGGTGCTTCTCCAGCACCTTCGTCACGATGCCGATCACCGTGATCGGTTCGGCCTTGCGGATGTACCGCCGGAACTCCTCATCGGTGTCCGTGCGCTCCGATTCCCCTCTGAGCGGACCGATACCGCCCGATCCCAAGAACCGCCAGCCCCGGCTTTTCCGTTTCTCCACCTCCTGTTCCAGCGCCTCGTTGTAGCGATGCAGCTGGTACAGACCCATCACGGATTTCGTGTGCAGGTAGAAGCCGATGCCCCGGACCATCCCCTGATCGCCGTCGGAACGCGCACGGCGCCAATGCCGTACGAAGACGACGATCGCGACGACGAAGGCGACCACGGTCAGCACCCAGACCGCGAGCCACAGTCCCCAGACTTCCCACCACAGATCATCGGCAGCCACGGATCTCCTTGAAGGCGTCGAGCAGGGATGTCGCGTTCGCGTCGACCATCCGGCCACCGGTGGCCACGGCCGCGCGATCCAGTTCGGCGGGATTCGCCTCGCCGAACCGGATCGTGTACGTGTGCACGCCGGGATCCCTTGGCGCGCGCAGGAATTCTTCGATACCGGGGCCGGTGTTGCTCTCCCCGTCGGTCATCAGCACGATCGAAACGCCGCTGCCGGGCTCGGCGCGGCGATGGGCACCGGCCTTCGCGTACGCCTCGCCGAGCGCGGACCAGACCGCCGTGTTGCCGTCGAACTCGTCGGCGGCGATGAAGGCCCGCAGCGCGCCGAGATCCTGCGGCCCGCCGATGGTGAACTCCTTGTCCCCCAGTATCTTCCCGCCGAAGCGGAGGACCGTGAGCCGCTCGCCGCGGTAGAAGCGGTCGAATCCGCCGTCCGGGCCGCCGCTCAGCCCGGCGAAGGTCGCCCGGAGCGCGGCGATCCGCGGCCCCTTCATCGAACCCGAGAAGTCGAGCACGAAGATCACGCGTCCGGGTGTCCGGCCGGCGGGGGCCGCGTAGTCGTCGAGCAGTTTGTCCACGACTGCCTGCTCGTCGGGGAAGTACAGCGAGTTCCCGATCGAGGCGGGCAGCCTCGGGTCGAGCGCCACCTCCCCGGCGATCGGCCGCCGGAGAGTCCGCTCCATCAGCTTCTTCTGTGTCGCCGGGCTTCTCAGCCAGGAGACGACCTTGTCGTACGCCTCCCGTTTGGCAGGGTCGAGCAGGAGGAGCGGGTAGTCGGACTGGACGATGCCGTCCCTCGGGTACACCAGCTCAAGTGGCGTCTTGAGCCGGCCGCTCGCGTTGAGGGTGAGCAAAGTGGACTCGTACCCGATGATCGCGTCCACGTCCTGGCGCTCGGCGAACCGGTCGGTCACCGCGGCCGACGTGTCCGCCGTGAGCGTGTGCCCGGTGCGGAAGCCCTGCAGCTTGTCGCATTTCACGTCCTGGAGCCGCAGTGCCGCTCCGGTGCCCGAGGCGGCCGTCGCCACTCCGACGAGTGAGGTGAGCCCGCTGGTCGACTTCGCCGGATCCGCCATCGCGAACCGGAACCCGCCGCCGGCCGCCGCGTCCGCGAGATCGGCCCACGAAAGCTTGCCGTCCGGTTTGCCGCGGCGCAGCTCCGCCGCCTTCGCCGGGGTGATCCCGACGATGACCGGCGACACCATGGTCTTGGTCGCGAGCGGCCGTTCCCCCTTGTCCGCGGACTGCCGGTACTTGAGCTGGAAATACCGGTCGGTGGAAAGCCAGGCGAGATCGTGTGCGGCCTTCCCCGGCGTGAGGGAAGTGGTCGCGTCGACGGTTCCCCGGAAATCCATTTCCAGTTCGATTCCCGTTTCCCCGCGAAGGTCGTCGAGAATCGGCCCGAGGTCGGCCAGTTCGGAACTGGCCAGCACGCGCAGTTTCACCTTCTGCCCGCCGCTCGTACAGGCGGCGACCACCAGGAGCAGGCAGCACAGGACCGCGAGGAGCCGCTTCACGGGCAGTCCCCGACGGTCTTGATCATCTCTTCCAGTACCGGATTGTCCGGTAGCGGCGTGGTGCTGTCGTCGTCCGCGACCTCCGGGGCGGTCAGCCCCTGTTCGCGCAGGAAGTCGTACAGCCGCGCGCTTTTCGTGGTGCCCGCAGGGGTCGCGACGCCGAAACCGAGCTCCATCGCGCGGCGTTGCAGCTCGGGATCGAAGGTGATCAGCTCGCCCAGCCGTTCCGCTTCCGGTTTCAGCGCCAGGAACTGCGGTTTCGTCAGGATGTTGTCCTTCGGGTACAGCAGGACCCGGTCGAGATCCGGCCGCCCGCTCTGCGCCTTGGCGCGCAACTGCATCGCGAGGTACTGATGCTCGTAGATGACGACGATCGGCTTGTCCCCTTCGGCGAGGTTCGCGTACGACTCGGACAGATCCGCCGATGGGAAGCCTTGCGCCGCCACGAGCGGTTTGACCCGTTCGGCCAGTGCCTTCGCGCTCGTCAGGTTCGGCGGCCCGGCGGGCGCGCCCGCCGGGCGCGGGTCGACGACCGGGACCTGACGGCCGTTCTCCAGGAACGCCAGCAAGATCAGGTACGTCGCGCCCGAGTTGGAGTCGCAGATGTTCGACGTCTGCGCGAGCACCCTGTTCCCGTTCTCCGCGCCGAACTCGCCGACGCCCAGTGAATCCCAGGTGCGCTCCTGCCGCATCGTCTGGATGAACTTCTCGGTGTCCAGCGTGTAGTACAGCGGATCCTGCTGTCCCGGCGGTTTCGTGGCGATCTTGTTGCTCTCCAGCGTTTCCGCGTAACGGCGATAGGTGGCGAGGACGATCGGGCTGGTGAACGGCTGCCGCGCGCTGCCCGTCCACTCGTTCGCCCTCGACCGCCGGACGAGACTCGCGGCCGGCTCGCCCGACATGAACACGAAGTCGTACTGGCTGAGGTCGTGGGTGGCGACGTCACGCGATCCCGCCCTGGTCACGTGGACGCGGATGCGGTGGCGCATCAGGATTTCCTGGACCTTCGCGTCCTCGAAGAGATCCGATTTGGAGCCCATCTTGCCGCGCAGGACCAGGGTCTGCTGGAACGGCACCACGATCGTCCCGCTCAGGAGCAGGGCGATCAGGCCGCTCACGGCCAGCGCGAACGCGGGCCCGAAAGTGCGGAGAAAACGACGGCGAAGAAAGAACGCCGAGGGTTTTGGTCGGATGGTGAGCTGGGGTTCTTCACGAAGCGAGCTATCGGTGGTCACCGATTTCCTCCCCGAATGTCCGGCAAGCCCATTTTACCGGGAGGCACCGACGGAAAAGCACGTCTCGATCCGGCTTCGGTACCCACCCTCACCAGGCCGGGAGGCCGGACGGTTAGGCTCTTCGGTGGCGAAAACCGCCATGCACCACGACGCCGGGAGATCTGAACCGCCATGCTGGACCGAGCAGTCATCGACGCCCTCTTCCCCGCCGACCTGCCCGAGCCCGAGCACTGGGAACAGCGTTACCCCGCCCGCGAGCTCCCCGAGGGCGCCATGGTCACCCGATTCGGCCCCTCGCCGACCGGGTTCGTGCACATCGGCGGCGTCTACGTCGCCACCATCGACCAGGACGTCGCCCGCCGCAGCGGCGGCCGCTACCTCGTCCGGGTCGAGGACACCGACCGCTCGCGCGAGGTCGAAGGCGCCATCGACCAGTTCGAGCGCGGCTTCGCCTACTTCGGCCTCGCCGCCGACGAGGACATCCACCGCGGCGGCGACTACGGCCCGTACCAGCAGTCCGAGCGCGAGCAGATCTACCTGACCTACGTCCGTCACCTGCTCCGCTCCGGCCGCGCGTACCTCGACTTCGCCACCAAGGACGAACTGGCGGCGATCACCGCCCGGCAGCAGGCGACGAAGCTGCCGACCGGCTACTACGGCTCGTGGGCCATCTGGCGCGACGCCGACCCCGCCGACGTCCAGGCCAAACTCGACGCCGGAGACCCGTACGTCGTCCGGTTCCGCGCGCCGGACGACACTGGCGCCCGCGCCCGGTTCACCGACGCCATCCGCGGCCCGCTGGAGGCCGAGGCCAACCGCAACGACGTCGTCATCCTCAAGAGCTCCGACCAGAGCCCGCGGCTGCCGACCTACCACTTCGCGCACGCCGTCGACGACCACCTCATGCGCGTCAACCTGGTCATCCGCGGCGACGAGTGGATCTCGTCGGTGCCCGTGCACCAGCAGCTGTTCGACGCGCTCGGCTTCGACCCGATCACCTACGCGCACATCGCCCCGCTGATGAAGCAGGAGGGCGGCAGCAAGCGCAAGCTGTCGAAGCGCAAGGACCCGGAAGCGAGCGTCGACTTCTACATCGAGTCCGGCTACCCCACCAAGGCCGTCCTCTACTACCTGCGCGGCCTCGCCAACGGCAGGCTCGCCGAAATGCCGCTCGACCAGGCCCTGGCCGAGCCGATCAACCTGGACGAATGCGGCGTCGCCGGCCCGCTGGTCGACCTGGTCAAACTCGACGACATCTCGGCCGACCACATCGCCACGCTGTCCGGCGCCGAGATCCTCGAAGAGGTCCGCGCCTGGGCGGAGCTGTTCGACCCCGAGCTGAAGACCGTCCTCGACGCCGAGCCGGACCTCGCGCTCCGCGCCCTCGCCGTCGAACGCGACGGCGCCGAGAACCCGCGCAAGGACCTGAAGAAGTGGAGCGAGTTCCGCGCCGTCTACGGCTTCTTCTTCCCGCAGCTGCACGCCGCCGTCGCGAGCCCCGACGACGAGCGGATCACCGCCCTCGGCGTCGACCGCGAGGTCGTCCAGGCCGTGGCGCGGGACTTCGTCGGCAGCTACCAGCAGCTCGACGACGGCCAGGAGTGGTTCCAGCAGATCCGCGAGGTCGCGGCGAAGCACGGCTTCGCGAAGAACGCCAAGGAGTTCAAGAAGAACCCCGAAGGCTTCCCCGGCTCCATTCGCGAGGCTTCGCAGATCATCCGGATCGCGATCACCGGCTCGACCCGGAGCCCGGACCTGCACTCGATCACGCAGGCGCTGGGCCGCGAGGAGACGCTGGGCCGGTTCGCCGGCCTCGTAGGCGAGTGACTCGTAACCGCGGTTTCGCGTGTCTGGACGGACGACACACGTGACCAGACGGACGACACACGTGATCGGGCGGACGACACGAGGCGGAACCCGGCCCCACGCGTGTCGTCCATCCAGACACGCGTGTCGTCCGTCTGATCACACGTGCCGTCCCCTCAGTCACGCGAGTCACGTCCCCAAGCACGACCGGCGCCGGGGTCACAGCTGCCCACGGTCACCAGGGATCACATCTGAAAGTAGCGAAAGCCTCTTTCCCTACCTTCACAGTAGGCAAGGAGGCCCTCACTACAGGAGAACGCCGTACTCAGCAGCGACACCGGCCCCGCGCCACGACACGTTCGACTTTCCCCTCAAGAGAACCGTCCTTACCGGTTACGAGGCGGGCAGGAACTGGTCGTAGAACGCCGTCTTGATCGCGACGACCGCCTGCTCCGTCTCCCGGAACCGCTCCCGCGCCTCGCTCGAGTCGATCAGCTGCACCAGCCGCAGCCCGAGCTGATCGGAATGCGTGAGCGAGAGCGGGGACGCGGCGGCGAGCGGGCGGGACTTCGCGTCGTGCACGTGGTGCGGGTAGTAGAAGACGGACCGGTCGCCGAGCACCGGACCGATCCGGCGCCACAGTTCGCCGTACTCGACGGAGACCAGCACCTCGCCCCAGAAGCGCAGAATGGTCAGCAGTTCGACGTCGGCGTACTTCGAGTCGCCCGCCGAGGCGATCAGCTCCATCGTGGTGTCGACGCAGGCCGTCGTGGCCAGTGACTTCCGCGACCGCACCAGCGCTTCCCGCGGGACGCCCAGCGCGAGGATGTCCGCCATCATGTCCTCGCGATGCGAAGGCGTATTGCCGGGCGAAGTGGTGTCCGGGTACTCCTCACGGACGATGACACGGGCGATCCGTTTGGACTGCTCGTCGGTGAGCAGGTCGATCGCCAGGTCGTAGGCCATGGTGAACGCCAGCGACAGGAAACGCCGCTGCAGCAGGACGGTCTGCAGACCCTCCTGCGACAGCTCGGTGACGCCGCGCAGCGCCGGGTGGTTCCGGAACCGTTCGATCAAACCGTCTTCGAACTCGTCGAGTTCGCGCATCACTTCACCTCTTGCTCAGAAACGGATCATGTCGATGCTTCGGTTCCAGTCGCCGAGGTCCACGTCGCGGCCGATGTCCCACAACGTGTCGAGCTCGCGCTGGATCTGTTCGCCGAGCACGGTGTCGTGCGTGCCCTCGATTTCGAACTGCGGCGAATCGATCGCCAGTTGGCCGTGCAGGAACATGCTGACCAGGTAGCGCCCGTCGGCCCGGTACACCGAGACCGAGGCCTGCGAGTTGAACACTCGCACCTTCAGGTTGGTCTGCCGCTTCGCCAGCCGCCGGTGCAGACGGGAGAGGGTCTCCAGGCACTCCCCGATCCCGGTGCTCACGAAGGTCTTGCCCGCGCCGTCGCTCCGGTCCAGTGCCGCTTCCCGCAGCCCCACGAGCATCGAATTCGGGTGCAGCAGCATGATCCGCACCTGGGCGCGCCGGTCGACGATCGCGGCTTCCAGTTCCTTTTCCAGGCGTTGCAGGTTGGGGATCCAGGTGTTCAGGATCGTCACCTGCTTGGCCTTCGCGATATGCGCGGCGAACTCGTCGTCCGGGAAGCGTTTGTGCACCTCGACCACACCGCCGTAGTGCGAACGGCGGCGGCTCGCGGCGATGGTGTCGATGTCGAGGCCGGCGAGGCGATCGCGGATGTCTTCCAGCGCGCGCAACGGGGTCAGCTCGATGAGCAGCACGACGACCACGCCGCTGACCATGATCAGGGTCAGCGTGCTGATGCCCTTCGGCGCCACTTTGTCCAGCAAGCCGAGCTGTTCCGCGATCCCGACCGCGAAGCCGACCACCGCCAACCCGCCGAGACTGAGCAATTCGAGCCAGCGACGCATTCTGCGGAGCATTCACCCTCCGGGATCCGGCAGCCTTGGCCCTTATGCTCCCACGATCTTCGACAGTGATTGTGATCGGGGTCACCACTTTGGCGCCTTGCCATTCTTTCTGCGGATTCATGCGAAAAATCGAATTCGACGCGGGAATCCGCGGTACGAAGGGCGCACGTCACAAAGCAGCCGTGAAACGCGCGGGCCCCGACAGACGACTTACCCGGTACGCAAGTACGGAAAGTTGTGGTCGATGAGCGCTGATCGTGTTGTCCAGCTGCGCTGGGAGTTCCGCCACGTGGCCGGCGACGGCCGCGCGGCGCTGTCCTACCCGGGGATCTCCGTGACCCGGAGCAGGTTGGGCGAGATCGTCGACCGTACTTGGCTACCGGTCGGGGAAGAACCCACCTTCGACGACGACGAGGCCTTGATCGCCGTGCTGCACGCCGCGTGGCGTTGGACCAGGCCGGCCGCGTAAGTCCTTACTCCTCGCCGGATTTGTACCGGCGCTGGAGCTCTTCTTCCTGTTCACGCGGCGACTTCTCCACCCAGCGCCCGTGGACGAGGTCGTTCTCCGTGTAGTCGGCACGCCGGGAAGCCCAGTCCGGCAACATGAACTTGCGGCTCCCGCCGCGTCCGCGATCGCGCAGATCGGTGAGAACGGCGATGCCGATCACCAGGACGAGTATCCCGAGCGCTATCCAGATTCCGACCATGTCCGCTCCCCCGCAGATGAAGTCGTTTCCGTCAGCTTAGCGCCGAACGACTCGTGAGCGGACATCCTTTTCGGGAAGTGCCGGAATGGAGCATGACGGTCTCCCCGATATCCATGGGATACCGGGGAGACCGGGGGCGGTCAGCCCCGGGCGTTCGGGTCGATCGCGTCGCCGGCGAGTCCGGTGGCGGCGTCACCGAGGGCACCGGTGGAGTCGACGACGCCCTGACCGGCCGCGGTGGCCGAGTCGACGGCGTCCTGGCCCGCGGCGGTGGCGTTCTCGGCGAGACCCTGGCCGGTCTCGGCCAGTCCACCGGCGGACTGGGTGACCTGGTCGGCGGCGCCGGAAAGGTCGACGCCGGTCAGTTCGCTGACCTTGTCGCCCGCGCCGCCAAGGAGTTCGGCGGCCTTTTCCTTCAGCGAGTCGAACAGGCTCATCTGGGGTACTCCTCGGATCGATCGTGCAGAGGCGGCTGAAGGTTCACCGTACAGGACAAATCGGTCACGGTGCGCCGCCCCCGCCGCTCCGGACAGGTGAATACCGCGAGGAATTCAGCGGCAGGGCGGCCGGTAGCGGTCGATCGAAAGACCACGGAAGTCGAGCTTGTTCGGGGTCTTGCCGACGAAGACCAGTCCTCGCGCTTCGGTCAGCGCCGAGGCGAAGGAGTAGCCGGGCGTACCCAGCTCGGGCAGCGTCGTCCACGCGTCGGCCTTGAAGCTGAAGAACTTCTTCACGATCTTCCCGCCGGTCGACGGCACCTTCGTGAGCCACTTGTCGCCGCCGCTCCAGTGCGAGGCCGGGCGCAGCTGGACATAGAGGTCGTCGGTCGCGCTGTAGGTCATCCAGAAACCGGCGGATTTCGAGAGATCCGCTTGCGCTTCGAACTGATTGCCCAGCCACACCACGACCACGTGCCATTCGGCGTTGAGGAAGGTCACCTTGGCCGCGTAACCGCCGCGTTCGCGGACGAGCAGACTGCCGGTCGGCGGAATCGTGGTTCCCTCACCGGAAGCGAGCCAGTGCTGCAACCGGTCGATCGAGGGGGTGGCGCATTCGCAGCCGTGCCGCGGCGGATGGCCGCCGGACGCGTTCGCGACGGCACCAGGGCCGATCAGCGAAGCCAGGAGCACCGACGCGATCACCGCGAACGTACGACCGAAAGGAACCCCGGATCCTTTGCGCATCCGCGGAAGTTAGCACAACGATCACGAGGATCGGGACGCTCCGGCGAGCAGATCGTCCAGCTCCGCGGCGAACAACAGGGCAGGGTCGAATCCCATCCCGTCGAAGTGCCCTGCCAGTTCGAGGGACAGGACACCGTGGAGCCGGGTCCAGAACGTCACGGCACGGCGGAGAACAGCGGACCGCACCGGCGAATCACCCGCCCATTCGCGATGGTCCTCGAGATGACTGTCGAACAGCGTCACCCGTCCGTCGTCCGGGCACGCGGCATGGACCTCGATCAGCGCGGCCATGATCTCGTTCGAGATCGCCGTCATGTCGCCCGGCGCGCGATAGCCGGGGATCGGAGTTCCGTAGACGAACAGGTATCGCTGGGGATCCGTCAGCGCCCATTCCCTGACGGCGTAGGCGACTTCGGCCACGCCACCGGACGCGGCGGCCGCCTGGACGGTGTCGGCGAGGCTTCGATAGGCGTCGCGGATGAGGTCCGTGACGAGGTCGTCGCGACTGGCGAAGTACCGGTACAGCGCCGGGCCGCTCATGCCGACGTGTTTGGCGATCGCGTTGAGGGACAACGCGGACACGCCCGCCGTGGCCAGCTGCTCCCACGCGTACCGCTTGATCTCCGCGCGCACCTGCGCCCGGTAACGCTCACGCGAGGTCTTCCCGTCCGTGTCCATCGACCCCTCCTTCCTGACGGTTAGAGGTTATCACTTTCCCTATTGACACTCACTCTGTCCTGATTATAGCTTCTAACTATCGCAAGACTAACTAAGCAGATGAAGGAGCAAGACCATGCCGGACACCAAGATCCGCCGCCGCACCGTCGCCGCGCTCCCCTTGGCGATCGGCCTCCTTGGCGGCGCCGTCACCCCCGCACAGGCCGCCACCCCCACTTCCCCGGCGCCGCTTTCCTGCCAGGGCAAGACCATCGACACGAAGGCCCCGATCCACTACCGCACCGAGACCCTGATCAACGCTCCCCTGAGCAAGATCTGGCGGCTTCAGACCGACGTCGAACGCTGGCCGTCGTGGCAGGAGCCGGTGCTGAGCAGCGAACGCCTGGACTGGGGCCCGCTCCGGAAGAACTCCCGGTTCCGCTGGACCACTCCGGCACCGCCCACGGCCACGACGCCCGCCACCACGTTGTCGATCACCTCGACCGTCCACCAGCTCCAGCGCGGCAAGTGCATCCGCTGGAGCGGGCCCGCGATCGGCGAGGGTCTCGGCATCGACAACGGCATCCACGTCTGGAACTTCACCGAGGTCAAGGGCGGTGTTCTCGTCCGCACCGAGGAGAACTGGTCCGGTGCCCAGGTCGAGGCCGACGTGCCCACCGCGACCAAATTCCTCGGCTGGGGCCTCGAAGCCTGGCTGAAGGACCTCAAAGCCACCGCCGAATCCCGCTGCTGACCCCCGCAAGTAGGTGACTAATTGCGGGGCACGGCAGCGTGGCGTGTTGCCTGGGTGTCGGCTCGCGCCGCGGTCTGATGCCCCCAATGTGGCATTGGGGACGCTGACCGTCCCCAATGCCACATTGGGGGCACGCCCGGCTTCCCAAGTCCTCAGCGAGGTGTTGTCAAAGTGGCTTTCGCAACCCAGCCAACCCCAGAGCACGACACGTTCGCCTTACGCCTCACTAATTGCGGGGCACGCTGTCGGTGAACGAGGGAATCACGCCGAAGGAGGCCTTCCGTGAAGCCCGGCGCAACGTCGCGAGCACGGCGGGTCCCAGCACCAGGATCGCCACCGCGTTGGTGATCGCGCGCCCCGTGTCCCATCCCGCGGTCGAAGTCAGCAGCGTGAACACGGCGAACCGGTGCAGGTTCTCCAGCACCGGGGCGCCGGGGACGTAGGAGATATGCCCGTCGTGGTACGGCACTTCGACGTCGGTGATGAACGGCCAGAACCACAGGTTCATCAGGAATCCGAACACGTACGCGACGAAGATCCCGAACACCACCAGCATCGCGATCTCGGCCTTGCCGGTGACGCGGCGTGGCAGCAGTCCCGCGCCCATCCCGATCCACGCCGAGCACATCATCTGGAACGGCAGCCACGGTCCCACCCCGGCGGTCAGCAGCGCCGAGGCGAACATCGAGGTACAGCCGAGCACGAAACCGAAGCCGGGCCCGAACACCCGCCCGGCCAGCACCAGCAGGAAGAACACGGTTTCGATACCCGCGGTCCCCGCGCCGAGAGGCCGCAGGGCCGCGTTCACCGCCGAAAGCACGCCGAGCATCGCGAGGGCTTTGGAATCCATGCCCCCTTCGGACATTTCGGCCAGCACGATGACGATCAGGATCGGCAGGATGCCGAGGAACACGAACGGCGCGTCCGTGCCGTGCTGCATCGACTGGGGTTCGACGCGGACCAGAAGCGGCCAGAGGAACATCATCAGCCCCGCGAGCGACGCGAGGCCGAGCACCGTCGCCGAGCGCGGCCCCAGCCGGACCGCGGGCGCCGTCTTCACGGGACCTCCTGCGGCAGCGCCGATCGGACCTCTTCGACGGTGAGCCAAGGCTCGCCGAGGATCTTGGCGATCTGC
The DNA here is from genome assembly GCF_003947415.1 of Amycolatopsis sp. WAC 01376. Taxonomy (GTDB): domain Bacteria; phylum Actinomycetota; class Actinomycetes; order Mycobacteriales; family Pseudonocardiaceae; genus Amycolatopsis. The sequence continues at coordinate 597,393 of NZ_QHKL01000006.1, read as the reverse complement.
GTGGCGAACGCCGGGGAACCGCCGAGCACCTCGCCGGTCGGGCCGTCGGAGACGACCTCCCCTTCCGCCATCACGAGCACGCGGTGCGCGATCGTCGCGACGAACTCGACGTCGTGGGTGGCCACGACGACCGCCCTGCCCTCGGCGGTCAGCGACGCGATCATCCGCGCCAGCGCCGACTTCGCCGTGTAGTCGAGGCCGCGGGTCGGTTCGTCCAGCAGCATGATCCGCGGCGCGGCGGACAGCTGCACCGCGAGCACGAGCGCGAGCCGCTGGCCTTCCGAAAGGTCACGGGGATGCGACGCGGGATCGATGCCCGGAGCGAGCTTGTCGAGCAGATCCCGGCAATGCCCCGGCTCCGCACCCGATTCCGCGTCGGCCGCCTCGCATTCGGCGGCGACGGTCTGCAGGTACAGCAGGTCACTCGCGGTCTGCGGAACCATGCCGACGAGTGTGCGGGCCGCGGCACTGCTCAGCGTCTTCGGATCCTGGCCTTCGACGGTGACCTTGCCACCCTGCCGGGGGCCGGAGCCCTGCACCGCCCACAGCAGCGACGACTTGCCGGAACCGTTGCGCCCCATCATCGCCAGCACCTCGCCGGCGCGCAGGGTCAGGTCGACCTCCCGCACAGCGACCTTCGGCCCGTACCGCACGACGACCCCCGACGCGGTCAGCAACTCTTCGCCGTCGGTCGTGCTTCGCGCGGGCGGGGTGCCGAGGGACAGCGACGACGCGCGCCGCCGGGCGTCACGCACCGACATCGGCAGCGGATCCCAGCCCGCCAATCGTCCCAAGTGGACGATCGGCGGCGCGATGGGCATGTCCCGCAACACCTCCGGCGGTGTCCCGTCGATCACTCCCCCGGTGCCGGGGACATGGATCATCCGGTCCGCGAACGGGATCACGCGTTCCATCCGGTGCTCGGCCATCAGCACCGTCGTGCCGAGGTCCTCCACCAGCCTGGCCAGCGTCGCCAGCACCTCCTCGGCGGCGGTCGGGTCCAGCGCCGACGTCGGCTCGTCCAGCACCAGCACCTTCGGATGCGTGGTCAGCACCGAGCCGATCGCCACCCGTTGCTGCTGCCCGCCGGACAGCGTCCGCAGCGCGCGTCTGCGCAGCTCCGCGATGCCGAGGAGGTCGAGGGTCTCTTCCACCCGGCGGCGCATCACCTGCGGGCTCAGGCCGAGTTGCTCCATGCCGTACGCGAGTTCGTCCTCGACCGTGTCGGTGACGAAACCCGCGAGCGGGTCCTGGCCGACGACGCCGACCAGGTGCGCGAACTCGCGCGGCGGCCGGGATCGCGTCGTGACACCGTCGACGGAGACCGTTCCTTCGAGGTGTCCGCCGGTGAAATGCGGGACGAGACCGTTGATCGTGCCGAGCAGCGTCGACTTGCCCGCCCCCGTCCGGCCCGCGAACAGCACGAGTTCGCCTTCACCGATGGACAGGGTCACATCGGCCAGCACCGGTTCGGAGCGGCCGTGATAGGTGAACGAGACGTTCTTCAGTTCGATCATGCGTGCACTTCTTTTTCTAGTGCGGCGTAGGGAGGTTCGGGTACCGGGGTCAGGAAGGCGGGCAGCACGCCGATCAGGACTCCGAGCAGCGGCCCCCACGAAAGCGTCGGCCAGGACAGGTCGATCAACGACGGGTTCATGTTCATCGGGTTCACGCTGGACGTCACGAACAGGATCACCGCGACCCCGATTCCGCTGACCGCGACGAGGATTTCCGGCGGGTGCCAGCGATCCGGCCGGTAGCGCGTGCGCCGCACCCGCTTGCCCGCCGACCAGAACCCGATCAACCCGATCACCAGTCCCGCCGAAAGCACCGGTGCGGCGAGGTATCGGGGCGTCGAACCGTCCAAAGTGGCGTAAACGCCGACGCAGACGCCGATCAGGCCGACGATCATCAGCGTTCCCGTGATCAGCCTCGCCCGCGCCTCGACCAGTCCCGCGCGGCCGTAGCCGCGAGAGTCCATCGACGCGGCGAGTTGCAGTGAACGGGAAAGCGCGTCCTCCAGCACCGGGATGAGGACGGTGTGCAGGACCTTCACCTTCTTCTTGCCCGAGCCGCCGCGCAGCTTGCGTGCCCGCCGGACCCGCAGCACGCTTTCGGCGAGCTGAGGGAACACCGACAGTGCGACGATCACCGCCGTGCCCACCTCGTACAACGCCGGCGGCATCGCCTTGAGCAGCCGTTTCGGGTTCGCGAGCGCGTTGGCCGCGCCGAGGCAGATCACCATCGCCGCCAGCCGCATCCCGTCGTAGAGCCCGCCAAGCAACGATTCCGCGGACACGTCGCCGAAGAGCCGGATCCCCGCCGCCCATTCCGGCAGCGGGATCTCGGGCAGCCGCAGGAGGATCGTGGAACCCTCGGCGCCGCCGAACACGACACGGAAGAACACGCGGATCGCGACGATGAACGCGCCGAGGTACAGGTAGAGCCGGAAGGCCAGCGCCCACGGCGCTTCACTGCGCCGGGCGACGACGACGTACCCCGCGACGGCCACGATGGTCAGCAGCAGCCACGGGTTCGTCGTGCGGGTCGCCGCGACGGCGAGCCCCAGCGCCCACACCCACCAGGCGGCCGGATGCAGGTCGCGCGGCAGGAAGTAGGACGTCATCAAACTCCTTGTGCGCGTTTACGTCTGCGTGCCACCAGGAATCCTGCCACGCACAACGCCAGTACCGCGCCGCCGGCGGCCCAGGGCGCCCAGTCGCTGGCTCCGGACTCGCGTTCGATCACCGCGTTGACGTCCTCGGCGTTCTCGCCCCCGGTGAACGCGACGTTCGACGACGGGTCCTTCGCCTTCGGCCTCGCCGACGCGCTCGAACGCGGCTTCGGCGGCGGGAGCGCGCCGGAACTCGGCCCCGCGGCGGTGGCTTCCCCCGCGCCCGGCTCCGCACCAGCCGTCGGTCGCGGACCGTCGGCCTGACCGTTCCCGGGCTGCGGCCGCTGCCGCTCACCGGGGTCTCCGGTGACCGGTTTGGCCTCCTCGCGCGGCACGCACGGCCGGCCTTCGGTACCCGGCCGCACCGCGGCGATCCGCGGGACCGGATTGTTGTCGGTCGTGGCGTTCAAGGAGAACGACCAGCCTTCGAAACCGCCGGGGATGAAGTCACGGTTCTTGACGCCCCACTGGCTGTAGTCCCACGCGCAGTTGTTCGAAGCGTTCCAGTAGGACCAATAGGCCTGCGCCGGGGGCGTGTCGACACACTGCTCCCGGTACTTGTCGTGGCCGGTGACCGGCAGGTTCTCGGCCGCCGAAGGGCGGTTCTCGATCCGGCAGACGAACGACTCGCCCCAGCGCTGCACCCCGGCGATCTGGAAACCGGCGCCCTTGACCGCGTCCAGCCCGGTGCCGCGGGTGGTCTGCGGATTGCAGCGCACGATGGTCGTGCCGCCGAGCCGCTGGAAGTCGACCACCACGGTGACCCCGTTGCCGTCCTTGCAGAAACCGGGATATCCCTTGCTCTGGTCGACGGCGTGCGCGGACGGCGCCGTGGCGGCGATCAGGAAGATCGCCGCCACCGCGAAAAGAACCCTCCTCACGGGATGGCCGGGTTCCTCGGCGTGACACCGGGCGGCGGGTTGGTGGCCGCCGACTTGTTCAGCGAGAACGACCAGCCCTCGAAGCCGCCGGGGGTCACGTTCCGGTTGACGGCGCCGGAGGTGCTGTAGGTCCAGGTCGAGCCGGAACCGTTCGCATGCCAGTAACCCCAGTACGCGCCGGTGGGCGGAGTGGTGACGCACGCCTCCTTGTAGCTGGGGTTGGCCGACAGCGGGAGGGTCTCCGTCGCGGACGGGCGGCCTTCCACGCGGCAGACGAAAGCGAGCCCCCAGCGTGCGGTGCCGGCGACCGCGATTCCCGCGTCCTGCAAGGCCTTGATGCCCGTGCGGGCGGTACCCGGCGCGACGTTGGGCGAGCAGCGGGTGATCGTCGGCGCGGCGGTCCCGCCGTTGCCGTCCAGTTCCTGGAAGTCGACCACGACGGTGACCCCGGTGAGCGCGTCGGCGCCGGTGCAGATCCCGGCGTAGCCCTTGGTGGTGTCGACCGCGTTCGCGGGTGCGGCGGAAAGCCCGATCAGTCCGATGAGGACGGATGTCACGGCCAGCATTCTCTTCATGGTGTTGCCCCCTTTTTCTTGGTGTAACGGCGAAGTACGAAAACCAGTGCGAGCACGGTGAGCAGCAGCAGGACGGCCAGCCCGGCGAGCCCCCAGATCAGCCATGACGGCGGGGAGCCGGACTGCTCCGCGGCCAGCACCGGTGCGGCGGACGGATTCGCCTCGGTCAGCGGCAGCCGGATCGCGGGCGAGAGCGGCGAATCCGCCGCGTTGAGCCAAGATCGGCCCGCGACTCCTTGCGCGGCGGCCAGACTGGTCGGGAAATCGGTCTCCCCGGCGGATCCCTTGGCCAAACCGCCATCGGGCTGGACCAGTTCGCCCAGTGATCGCGCGGTTCCGCTCGCGTCGAATCCGGCGGTCTGCCGCGCGGCGGCGACGGCGGCGCTCAGCGCGACGTCCGGCTCGCCGCCCTCTCCGGTGACCATGCCCTCGCCGGTCGGCCGGACGCCGAGCGCGCCCACCGCGGAGACGAACGCCGACACGCGCCGCTCGCTCCAGCCGTCCGGGCGCCTGGTCGAGGGCGCGGCGTCGGTGTGCGGACGGGCGGCCAGCGCGGTGACCGCGGCGGCGGTCGCGGCGAGGTCACCGGAACCGCACTCCACGGTGTCGAGGTGCTTCGGGAAGGTTCCGTCGGCGCACTGGCGCGAAAGGAGCAGTTCGACCGCCGGACCAGGATCGGCGGCGGTGGCGAGCACCGCCCAAGCGTGCCGCTCCACGGTCTCGTCGGCGTCGGCGAACGATCCGGTGTCGGTGAACTTGCCGTCGACGCCACGCAGCTTCACCAGATCGGCGCGCAACTGCCCGGCGATGTCCGCCTTGGCGAATTCGGCGACGAGCACGAGTTTCGCGAGCGGTCCGGCATACGATGCCTCGCCCTGCTCGTACGGCGCGCCGTGGGCATAAGCCTGTACGGCTTCCGGCTTCACCAGGAACTGCGACGCGCGGGCGACCGAGTCCGGCTGCTGGTCCAGCGCTCGCAGGGCCAGCACCACGTCGGCGGTGGCGTCGTAGTCGACGTAGGTCTTGCCGTCCTCGGTCACCTCGACGTGGTCACCGTCGGTGAGCCGGTTCGCCAGGTAGGCGCCGAGGCGGGCGGCCGGTGTCGCCGTGTCCGGAGTGGTGATCGCCGTCGATGTCCGCACCCGGACGCCGGTGGACGTCCCTGCTTTCTTGGGTTTGGGCGGCGGCGTCACCGACGTCGTGATGGTGGTCGTCGTCGTCGCGGGAGCCGGGACGCTGCTGGCCGGCGGCTGAGTTTTGCCCTTCGCGAGCGAGTAGAAGCCGATCTGGGACAACCCGAGCGAAGCCTGGGCACCCGCACGGATCCAGGTGTCGACCCCGCTGATACCCGAGGTACGCGCGGCCTCGTAGGAAGCCGGGTCGTAGGCGATCGCGCCGAGTTCGCCCGCGAGCTTGGTGCCGGAGTCGGCGGCGTTCGCCTGCGCGGATTTGAGATACCGCACCCCCTTGTCCACCGCCGCCTCCGCGCCACCCGCGTCGGCGAGCGCCTTGACGATCATTCCGGTGCTGTTGGTGTTCGGCGCCTCGGTGCTGGCGCCACCACCCCAGCCGCCACCGGCAGTCTGGTTCGCCTTGAGCCAGGAGACGGTCTTGGCGATCGGGGCGTCGAGTCCGGTCGCGCCGGCCTTCCGTGCGGCCAGCAGCGCCGAGAGCCCGAGACCGGTGGCGTCGCCGTCGGTCGGGGAAAGGTCGAGCGGTTTGCCTTCGTCGCAGGTCGAAACCTTATCGCCGCCCGGGGTCACGTGGTCCCCGGTCTCGTTCGTCGGGATGTATTTGAACAAGAGGCGGAAGTAGCCCTCGGAACACTGCTGGGTCAGCAACCTGTCGATGGCGATCCGGTCGTTCTCGCCGGCCGCGGCAAGGCCGATGACGCCGAGCGCCTGGCCGAACGAGTTCGCGTCGTTGTTCACCGCGCCGGTGCGCTCCGGATCTTTGGAGTAATCGCTGATCCGGCCCTTGTCGGGGCCGTTGCGCATGATCGCGGCATGGGTCTCGGCTACCAGGTCGTACCCGTCGACATTTCGCGGGTCGCGGCCGGAAACCTGGGCGGCGACCAGCGTCTTCGCCAGCGCGCCGCCGACGACGACCTTGTCGTATCCGGCACCGGGAACCAGTCCGTCCCAGGTGAAGTAGTCGGTGGCGTGGCCTTCGTCGTCCAGGAACTTCATGATCGGCTCGGCCTTCGCGCCGTCACCCGACGCGTACAGCGCGAAAAGCACGTCGAGCATCAGGCCGTGGTCGGGCAGCGCGCCACCGGAGGGGTTCTCGAGCGTGCCGTCCGGCTTCAGCTTCGTCGCGAGCCAGCGGGAATTCGCCTTCGCGGCACCGGGATCGTTCGCGGCGGTGGCCGTCCCGGTGAGCAGCGCGGCGATCACACCGACACTGACGGCGAACGCCACTGCGGCGAGGGACCGGCGGCGCATGACTCCTCCTTGCGGCATGACGGAGGACAGGCGTGAGACGCCGCAGTCACCCCTGTTTATCGCGACAGTGGTTCGTTCATCCGCCCGTTCGGTATCCCGGCTCGCCCTGGTGAAGGGCCCACGGTTGCGCGACAGCGCCGGATTTCGACCGGCTTCCCCGTCACGGGCGGCGGTATTCGGTTGTCGAGCCAGCCGAGGTTAACACCCGATCACCACCGGCAGGCACCGCTGACCAGGTCGGTCGCCAGGATCACATCGGCTCTTCGCGCCCGGCGGTACCCGGACGCTCGGCCGGGGTGAGACTCTTCGGTTCGTTCACAGCGGTCGTTGGGGGAAGGGTTCTCATGAGACGTTTGATTTTCGCTGTCGCCATGGTGTGCGGCATCGGGCTGGTCGCCGCTCCGGCGGCGGCCGCGGCCACCCACGACAAGGCGGACGCCGCCGCGGGCTGGCTCGCGAGGCAACTGGTCGACGGGGAAAGGTTCGAGGCCGACTTCGGCGGCCAGAAGTTTCCCGACCAGGGTTTGACCATCGACGCGATCTTCGCGTTCGCCGCGGCCGGGGTGTCGGACACGAACGCGGGCAAGGCGATCGCCTGGCTGGCGAAACCGGAGATCACCATGGGCTACGTCGGCGGCGGCACCGAGGCGTACGCGGGCGCGCACGCGAAACTGCTGCTCGCCGCGCAGGTTCGCGGCAAGAACCCGGCGTCGTTCGGCGGCGTCGATCTCAAGGCGGGCCTGCTTTCGTTGCTCACGCCGTCCGGCCGGTTCTCCGACCGCTCCGAATACGGCGACTACTCCAACGCCCTCTCGCAGTCGCTCGCCCTGCTCGCGCTGGACCGCACCGGCGACGTCCCGGAGCAGGCCGTGACGTTCCTCGCGGGCACCCAGTGCCCCGATGGTGGGTTCCCACTGAACTTCGGCGAAGCGACGTGCACGAGCGACGTCGACGCGACCGCGACGGTCGTCCAGGCCTTGCGCGCCACCGGTGACCCGGTGAACGCCGGCGAGGGCACCTCCTGGCTGGTCACCAAGCAGCACCCGAACGGCGGCTTCGGTTTCGCCACCAACGCGCCGAACGCCAACAGCACCGGACTCGCCGCGCAAGCGCTGGCCGGGCACCGTCCCGCCGCCGCGCTCAAGGCGCGGGAATTCCTGCGGTCACTGCAGACCGGCTGCGCCGGCACCGAGGCGGCCCGCGGCGCGATCGCCTACGACGCCACGGGCCTGAACCCGTCGACCGCCCCGCGCGCGACCGCGCAGGCGATCCTCGGCCTGGCCAGGGTTCCGCTGAGCGACCTGCACGGCGGCGGCCGTCCGCAGGCCCCGGTCCTCGCCTGCCCGTAACTCGCGTGATCAGAGACGGAACTCGCGTGATCAGAGGCGTAACACACGAATCACGCCTCTGATCACGCGAGTTACGCCTTAGATCACGCGAGTTACGCCTTCGAGGGCAGGTCCGGTCAGCGGAGCTGCTCGACGATCTTGGCCAACTCGTCGAGACGCTCCAGGGTTTCGGCTTCGGGCAACGTCGGCAGGATGAGCGAGACCTCGTCGGCCCCGGCGTCGGCGAGCCGTCGCAGCAGCCCGGGATCGGCCGGGGCACCGAACACACTGATCCGGACGTCCTCGCGGCCCTGGTCGGCGAGCCAAGACCGGACCCGGCGCAATTCCTCTGGCGGTGTCACGGAATGCGGCAGCCAGCCGTCGGCGTGCTCGGCGAGCCGTTTGAGGCCCGCAGGCCCCTGGCCTGCGACGTAGATCGGCGGATGCGGTTTCCGCACCGGTTTCGGCCAGGAGTAGACCGGGTCGAAGTCGATGTGCTTTCCGTGGAACTCCGCCTCGTCCTTGGTCCAGATCTCCTTGAGCGCCTGGAGTTGTTCGGTCAGCAGCGCGCCCCGTGTCCGCGGCTCGACGCCATGGTTGCGCATCTCCTCGATGTTCCAGCCCGCTCCCACGCCGAAGATCACCCGTCCGTTGGAAAGCAGGTCAAGGCTGGCGATCTCCTTGGCCGTATAGAGCACATCTCGCTGGATCATCAGGGCGACCGCGGTGCCGAGGCGGAGGGTCGAGGTGACGGTCGCGGCGGCGGCCAGCGCCACGAACGGGTCGAGATTGCGGAGGGCCCCTCGCGGCAGCTCACCGCCGGGGTACGGACTCTCCCGGCTGACCGGGATGTGGGAGTGTTCGGGGAGGTAGAGGGAGTCGAAGCCTTTCTCCTCCAACGCCGCGGCCAGTACGTGCGGCCGGATTCCTTCGTCGGTCACTGAAGTCGCGATACCGAAGTCCATACTCGGCTACGACTCCAGGACCGGGGTGAGTATTCCGCCACGCCGAAAGACGCCGGTCCAGGTGGCGTGTCATTCGCCGGCGGCGACGCGGCGCGCGAGTTCCACGCGGGACCGCACACCCAGTGCCGTGAAGATGTTCCGCAGGTGGTGATCCACCGTTCGATGGCTGATCACCAGCCGCCGCGCGATCTCCTTGTTCGTCTCCCCCGCCGCGACCAGCCGGGTGATGGCGTCCTGCTGCGGCGTGAGCCCGGCGAGTGATCGGTGCGGCACGTCGACGGTCTCACCGGTGGCGCGCAACCCGGCGCGGGCCCGGTCGGCGAACCGCTTCGCGCCGACGTTCTCGAAGCCGCGCAAGGCATCGCGGAACTGGTCGCGCGCGTCCCGGGTCCGCCGGTGACGGCGTAGCAGGGTGGCGTAGGCGAACCGGGTCCTGGCGAGTTCCACCGCGCCGCCCGCCCGCCGGTGCGCGTCGATGGCCAGCCGGAAACGCCGTTCCGCGATCTCCGGATCCGGCGTGGTCAGCGCGTGGCAGCGGTGGCTCAGCGCGAGCCAGCAGGGTTCCGCTCCGGCCAGGGTCCAGCGGTCGAACACCTCCAGCGCGGCAAGGGCCCGTTCGGGCCGCCCGGAACTGACGGCGGCCTCGACGAGTTGCGGAGTGGCCAGCACCCGGATCACCGGCTGGTCGCCGGAGACACCCGAAGCGAGATCTTCGAGCCTGCTCAGGGCGTCGTCGGGCCGGTCTTCGGCCAGGTCCAGACAGGCGTTCGCCCACGCGGCGACGGCGGCGGGCCTGCCGAGACCGCGTTCGGCGATGCCTTCGGTCGCCTCGTCCAGTTCCGGTACGCGGTCGCCGAGGAGCGCGGCGGCCAGCCCCAGCAACGTCAGATGTTCCATCCGCAGGTTGTGGGGCGCGTGCAGACCGTCGCGGGACGCCGCCCGCGCGCACGGGATCCGGTCGAGCGCGATGGCCGAAAGCGACAGGTAGATCAACGCCCACGGCAGTTCCGCGTGCCGTTTGCCGAGCCGCGCGCGGCTCACGGCGGCGGCAGCGTATTCGTGCGCCCGTTCGGCATGCCCGCGGGCGAAGGCCGCTTCGGCGGCCCAGACGGCTCCGGCGACGTCCGCTCCGGCCATCCCCCGACCGACGGCGTCGTTCAGCGGGAGGACAGCGTCGTCGTGACGTCCGGCGTAGACCGACGTCAGACCACGGAAGTGCGAGAAGGCCAGTCCCTCGCCGGCGGGGACCGTCCGCGCGAGCGCCCGGTAGCCGCTCAGGTCGCCGCCGAGCCGCCGTGCCTCGCCCGCCAGCAGGAGTGCGGCGGCCGGATCGGGCAGCAGTTCCGCCGCCGTGCCGAGTTCGTGGGTGGCGACGGCGGGATCGCCGTCGCGCAGCTCGATCTCCCCGTGCAGCAACGCCACCGCGCCCGGCTTGCTGTCCACTTTGGACAGCAGCAGACGAGCCCACCCTGGTCTTCCCGCCTGCCAGGCCGCGTCCGCGGCGGCCAGCAACCGGTCCGCCCGCGTGGCCGGATCGGCGGTCAGGGCGGCAGCGCGTTCCAGCTGCCGCGCCGCGGCCGCGTGATCCGCCGCCGGTGCGGCGGCGAGCGCGTCGGCGAGCGGCGCGGACGGCGTGGCGGCCGCCATCGCGCGATGCCAGAGCGCGTCGGGCCCCTCCTCGGCGGCGGCCAGCCGCGCGTGCGCCGCCCTGCGGTCGGCCGGTGACGCCGCCGCGTACCACGTCGCGTTCCTCGCGGAAGAGTCCATGCAGGTGGCGAGGAACCGGAGGCGCTCGTCGAGCGGCAGCGCGTCGAGCTCGGCCGCGTAGCGAGGCAAGCGCTCCCGGAGGATCGGCGACACCGGCTCCCGTCCCGCCGCCTGCGCGGGCGTCAACGAAGCCGCCAGCGCGACGAGATCCGCGGGGTTCCCGTCGCCGAGTTCGACCAGCTGCGGGCGTACCCCGGCGGGCACGCCGCGATCGCGCAACACCAGGTCCGCGGCGGATTCGGTCAACGGCGGCAGCTCGACGGAGTCGAACTCGTCGGATCCGGATCGCGACGCGAGCACCATGCCGACCGGGGCCCCGGCCAGCCGTCTGCCCGCGAAACCCAAGGCCGCCAAGGACTCCGGATCGACCCACTGCGCGTCGTCGACCCAGCAGATCGTCGGTGCCGAAACGGCGCCGAGCCGGTCCCTGGCCTCCGCGCCGCTGGAGACGGACGCGCCGAACATCCGATGCAGGGCGCCATACGGCAGCGTGCTTTCGGCCCGCAGGCCCCGCACCCCGACGAGACGGACGCCGAGGGTGGCGCGCAGTGCGGTGAGCAGGGCCGATTTACCGAGCCCCTCCGTGCCGTGGACCAGCACGGCACGGCCGGCGGGCGACCGCAGCCCGCCGAAGAGGTCGTCCCTGCCCCGCAGCGGGTACACAGGCATCGGCGCCTCCTCGAGCTCCCTCTCGATGAAACACCAGGCGCAAGTGTTTCACAAGGTCCTGCTCGGCACCCGTCCTTCCACGAGGGCTCCGAGCAGTGTCGACGCCGCGTCGAGATCGGGTGTCCGGGAGGCGAGAACGTCCGAGTAAAGGAAGGCCTCCCCCAGCCGCACGATCGCGTAACAGAGGCTGTCCAGGCCGACCGCGGGCACGAAACCGCCGTCCTCGACGTCGCGGCGAAGCAGCTCGACGTGGGCCGCGATCACCCTCGGCTGGACGCGTCCGTCCGGGTCGGTCAGCAGCCGGATCGCCAGCACCGGCTCGTCGTCGAGGAAGCGCCGGAACCCGGCGCTCGCCGCCAGCACGGACCGGTACTCGCGCATGATCGAAAGACAGCGCAGTTCACCGGCCGCGTTGCGCACCACGTCGCCCTCTTCGCGCTCCCAGGTGCGCGCGGCGGCCGTCAGGGTGCGCTCGGACAGGTAGTAGAGGGCATCACCGAGCAGGTCTTCCCGGTTGCCGACGCGGCGGAACAGGGTGCTGCGCGAGATGCCGAGGTCCTGGGCGAAGGCGGAGGTGTCGACGCGGAGGCCGCGATCGATCCACCGCGCCGCGGTGCGGACTATGTCCTCGGCTGAGGGGTTCACGATCGCCGATCGTACGGGCGACCGGCCCGGCGGGGGCGGTCGCGGATCAAGACTGGCGATTTCACCGATGCAGCCTGCTCCGGCCGTTTGCCACAGTCCATCACCACGGACTGTGTTCAACGGCGAACGGAGAGGGCACCATGCGTAGTACGACCCGGATCCTTTGTGGACTGGCCACCGTCGCGGCACTCACTATCGCTCCCACGGCCTACGCCGCCGAGAATCCCTACGAACGAGGCCCGGACCCGACGGAAAGCAGCATCGAAGCCTCCCGCGGCTCCTTCGCGGTGTCGCAGACCTCCGTTTCGAGCCTGGCCGTCACCGGGTTCGGCGGCGGCACCATCTACTACCCCACCAGCACCACGCAGGGCACGTTCGGCGCGGTCGCCATCTCGCCGGGATACACCGCGTCCCAGTCGAGCATCGCGTGGATGGGCCCGCGGCTGGCGTCGCAGGGCTTCGTGGTGTTCACGATCGACACCAACACGATCTACGACCAGCCCGCGAGCCGCGGCGACCAGCTGCTGGCCGCGCTCGACTACCTGACCCAGCGCAGCACCGTCCGGTCCCGCGTCGACACCAGCAGGCTCGCGGTGGCGGGCCACTCGATGGGCGGCGGCGGTTCGCTCGAAGCGGCGCAGGACCGGCCTTCGCTGCAGGCCGCGGTGCCACTGGCGCCGTGGAACACCCAGAAGTCGTGGTCCTCGCTGCGGGTGCCGACGTTCATCGTCGGCGGCGAGTCCGACTCGGTCGCACCGGTGTCGTCGCACTCGATCCCGTTCTACACCAGCATTCCCGCTTCGGCGGAGAAGGCGTACATGGAACTGGACAACGCGAGCCACTTCTTCCCGAACACGGCGAACACGACCATGGCCAAGTACACGATCTCGTGGCTGAAGCGGTTCGTGGACAACGACACCCGCTACGAACAGTTCCTCTGCCCCGCCCCGGACGACCGCACGATCAGCGACTACCGGGACACGTGTCCGCACGCCTGAGTGTCTTGGGTCCCGGCGCACCCGCGCCGGGACCTCCTCTCTCCGTTGGGAGTTCCTGCGTGACCCTGTCGACCTTCGAGATGTCCGGCGTGTCGGTGACCTTCGGTGGTCTCGTCGCGCTGTCGGACGTCTCCCTGAGCGCCGCACCCGGCCGGGTGCTCGGCGTGATCGGCCCGAACGGGGCGGGCAAGACCACGCTGTTCAACGTCGCGTGCGGGTTCGTCCGCCCGGACACCGGCACGCTGACCTGGCGCGGTACGGAACTGCGGCGGCTGCGCCCGCATCACCTCGCCGGCCTCGGCATCGCCCGCAGCCTGCAGGAACTCGGCCTGTTCGACCGGATGACCGTGCTGGAGAACGTGCTCGTCGGCGCGGGAAGGCATGCGAAGTCCGGCTTCTGGACTTCGTTGCTGGGCATGACGAAAAGCGAGAAGGCGCTGGCCGAACGGGCGATGGCGCGGTTGGAGGAGTTCGGCATCGCCGACGTCGCGCATCGCTATCCCGCCGCTCTTCCTTATCCGGTGCGGAAAAGGGTCGCCCTGGCGCGAGCGCTGGCGGCCGAACCGGATCTGCTGCTGCTGGACGAACCGGCGGGCGGCCTGTCGTCGGCGGAGATCGCCGAGGTCGGCGAACTGGTCCGCGGACTGACCGAACGCATGTCGGTGATGCTCGTGGAGCACCACATGGATCTGGTGATGGGCGTCTGCGACGAGATCGTGGTGCTGGACTTCGGCAGGGTCATCGCCCGCGGGACACCGGACGAGATCCGCGCGGACCCGGCGGTCCAGGCGGCGTACCTCGGCGAGGAGGTGGCCGGTGCTGACCGTTGAGAACCTTTCGGCGAGCTACGGCCCGGTGCGCGCGCTCGATTCCGTGAGCCTTTCGGCCGCGGAAGGCGAGATCACCGCGGTGCTCGGCGCGAACGGCGCGGGCAAGACCACCTTGCTGCGAACCATCTCCGGACTCGTCCGGCCGACGGGTGGCAGTGTCTCGCTCGCGGGCCGGGACCTGGGCCGGGTGTCCACAGAGGACCTTCCCGCGCTCGGACTCGCGCATGTGCCCGAAGGCCGCGGCGTACTGGCCGAACTGACCGTCGAGGAGAACCTGCGGCTCGGCGCCCTCGGGGCACGCGGCCGCGCGTCGGCGGCCGATCTCCGCCGGATCTACGACCTCTTCCCGGCGCTCGCCGACCGCAAGAACGGTTCCGCGCACGTCCTTTCCGGCGGGGAACGGCAGATGCTGGTCATCGGCCGCGCACTGCTTTCCCGGCCGAAGGTGCTGCTGCTCGACGAGCCGTCCTTGGGGCTCGCGCCCCGGATCGTGGCGCGGATCTTCGGCCTCCTGCGCGGTCTCGTCCACGACGAGGGACTGGCCGTCGTGCTGGTCGAGCAGAACGCGCGCAGCGCGCTGTCCATCGCCGACCACGGCGTCGTGCTCAACCTCGGCGAGGTCGTCGTCCGGCGGGACGCGGCCGCGCTCGTCGCGGACGACGACCTCCGGCACGCCTACCTCGGATTCTGAAAGGGAGCACTGTGCAGCAACTGCTCACCACCGCGCTCACCGGCCTGACGCTGGGCGTGGTGTACGCCGCGTTCGCGCTGGCGCTGGTGCTGATCTGGCGGGCGACGCGGATCGTGAACTTCGCGCAGGCGCCGATGGCGATGATCACCACCTACCTGGCGCTGGTCCTGATCGACGCGGGCTGGTCGTACTGGGCCGGTTTCGCCGTCGCCCTGATTTCCGGGCTCGTGCTCGGCGCGCTGGTGGAACGCTTCGTCGTCCGGTTCGTCGACGGCAAGGCCGAGATCAACGCCGTCATCCTCACCCTGGGGTTGTTCATCGTGTTGCACGCGCTGGCGGCGCTGGTGTTCGGGTCGCGGTACCGGTCGTTCCCGGCGCCGTTCGGGCTCACCGGGTTCCGGGTCGGCGACACGACGATCGCGCTGACCGGATTCGGCGTGTTCACCATCGCCGCCGTCGGCGTGGTGCTGATCGGGCTCGTGGTGCTGTTCCGCGGTACCGACCTCGGCCTGCGGATGCGGGCCGCGGCGTTCGATCGGGAAGTGGCCCGCCTGCTCGGCGTGCGGGTCGGGCGGATGCTCACCCTCGGCTGGGCCCTGGCCGCTCTCGCCGGTTCGCTGTCGGGCCTGCTGATCGCCGGCGGCGGCCTCGTCCATCCGTCCTATATGGATGGTGTGGTGGTGTACGGCTTCGTGGCCGCCGTGCTCGGCGGGCTGGACAGCCCGGTCGGCGCGGTCGTCGGCGGTGTCGTCCTCGGCCTGTCGTTGAGCCTGGTGAGCGGTTACGTCGGCGCGGAACTGGTGCCGCTCGCCGCGCTGGCGCTGCTCATGGTGGTGCTGCTGCTCAAACCCGGTGGCCTCTTCGCCGTCGTCCGTGAACGGAGGGTCTGACTTGCCGCGCGGTCATCTGCTGGGCGCGCTCGCCGCGCTGGTCGTCGTCGTACTGGTCCTGGAGACTTCCGGGCCGTTCCTCACCGCGCAATTCACCACGATGGCGTACCTCGCGATCGCGGCGGGCGGCCTGACCGTCCTCACCGGACTCAACGGGCAGCTTTCGCTCGGGCACGGCGCCTTGATGGCCGTCGGCGCGTACTCGACGGCGCTCCTGCTGAAGTCGGCGGTCTTGCCGCTGCCGGTGATCCTGCTGCTGGCGGTGGTGATCACGCTCGCCGTCGGGGCGCTCGTGGGAGTCGCCGCGGCCAGGCTGCACGGCCCGTATCTCGCCGGGGCGACACTGGCGCTCGCCGTCGCCGTACCCGGGATCCCGTTGTTCTTCGGTGAGGCGCTCGGCGGCGAGCAGGGCTTGCCCGTGCGCATGCCGGAGATACCCGGCTGGCTGGCCGACGCCGCGTACTTCGTCACCGGCCAGGATCTCACGTCGATCCGTTATCTCGCCTACCTTTCCTGGCTCGCGGTGATCGTCGTGTTCGTGCTGCTGGCGAACCTGTCCCGAGGCCGTGTCGGACGTGATTGGCGGGCGGTGCGCGACGAGGATGTGGCCGCCGAACTGGCCGGGATCGACCTCGGCCGCACGCGGGTGCGGGCGTTCGTCGTCAGCGCGGGCTGCGCGGGGCTGGCCGGAGCGCTCATGGCGTTGTCGGCGCGGCTCGCGGCGCCGAGCGGGTTCGCGCTGACGTTGTCGCTGCTGCTGGTGTCCGCGGTGGTGCTCGGCGGTCTCGGGAGCCTCACCGGAGCGCTCGCCGGGGCGGCGCTGCTGACCTTCCTGCCGCCGCTGGTGACCGGCGCTGGCACGGATCTCGGCCTCTCCGACGTGCAGGCCGCGCATCTGGCGCCGTTGATCTACGGCCTGGTCACCGTCCTGATCGTGCTGCTCGCACCCGCCGGTCTCGCCGGTGGGCTGCGGAAACTCATCCACTCTAGGAGAAGTTCATGAAACGCTGGACCAAGGCCGTGGCCGTCTTCCTCGCCGTCACGGTCACCGCCGCGTGCGGCGCGGGCGGCAGACCCGAGGGCGAACAGAAGGGCTCGACGGTCGGCATCACCGACACGACCATCAAGATCGGCGCGCATTTCCCGCTGACCGGCGTCGCCGCGCCGGGCTACAGCGAGATCCCGAGCGGGCACCAGGCCTACTACGACTACGTGAACGCGAACGGTGGCATCAACGGCCGCAAGATCGAGTTCGTGGTGAAGGACGACGGCTACAACCCGACCAACACCAGCGCCGTCACCAACGAACTGGTGCTCAAGGACGAGATCTTCGCGATGGTCGGCGGCCTCGGCACGCCGACGCACAGCGCCGTCGTCGAATTCCTGAACACCTCGAAGGTGCCGGACCTGTTCGTGTCGTCGGGTTCGCTGCGCTGGGGCGACGATCCGAAGAAGGCGCCGGTCACCTTCGGCTGGCAGCCGGACTACGAGATCGAAGGCAAGATCATCGGCGACTGGGTGCGCAAGAACCTGCCGAACGCCAAGGTCGGCCTGTTCCTCCAGGACGACGACTTCGGCCGCGACGGCGAGAAGGGCGCCCGGCGGTACCTCGGCGACCAGATCGTGGAGGTCGCGAAGTACTCCCCGGGCAACACCGACATCGCGCCGCAGATCGCGAAACTCAAGGCCGCGGGCGTGGATCTGGTGCTGGGCTTCACCGTTCCGTCGTACACCGCGCTTTCGCAGCTGGCCTCGCTGAAGATCGGGTTCAAGCCGAAGTGGGTATACAGCAACGTCGGCTCCGATCCCGCCCTCGTCGGATCACTGCTCGCGCGGTTCTCCGAAGGCAAGGTCACTAACGGCGCGTCGCTCATCGACGGCGTGATCACCACCGAGTACCTGCCGGGTGTCGACGCGCCGGACAACGCGTGGACCAAGCTGTGGCACAACGTCTGGAAGGCGCACGGCAAGGGCGGCGACCTGACGAACTACCGCATCTACGGGATGGCGCAGGCGTACACGTTCGTCCAGGCGTTGCAGGCGGCCGGAAAGGATCTGACGCGCGAGCGCCTCGTCGAGGTGATCCAGCAGTCCGGGAAGGCGTTCGAGGGACCGGGATCGGCGCCGTTCCGCTACTCCGCCGACAGCCACCTCGGCATCTCCGGCATGTCGGTGGTCGAGCTCAAGGGCGGCGTCGGCAAGGATCTGACACCGGTACTGGTGACCGACCTCGGCGACGCGCCCATCAAGCCGGACGACTCCGCCGCGAACGACGGGCCGCCGCCCAACGGGATTCCGGGCAGCTGAGTCAGTTCGCCGGCAGAACGCGCCCGCGTACCTCGCCGAACCCGATCCGCGAGCCGTTCGCGCCGGGCGCGGTGCCGGTGATCACGACCTCGTCGCCGTCCAGCAGGAAGGTGCGTTCCTCCCCCTTGACCGTGAGCGGTTCCTTGCCGCCCCAGGACAATTCGAGGAACGCACCGCGCTGGTGCTTCTCCGGTCCGGAGATCGTGCCGGAACCGTAGAGGTCGCCCGTGCGCGAGGAGGCGCCGTTGACCGTCAGGTGGGCGAGCATCTGCGCGGGCGACCAGTACATCTCGCGGAAGGGCGGGTGGCTGACCTCCTCGCCGTTCCATGCGATGACCAGGTCGATGTCGAGGCCCCACGGGTCGCTTTCCCGCAGGTACGGCAGCGGCTCCGGATCCGTCTGGCCGGGCAGGGGGATCCGCGCCGCCTCCAGCGCGATGATCGGCACCACCCAAGGCGAGATCGACGTCGCGAAGCTCTTGCCGAGGTGCGGGCCCAGCGGGACGTATTCCCACGCCTGGATGTCGCGGGCCGACCAGTCGTTGAGCAGGACGGCGCCGAAAACGTGGCGGGGGAAGGAATCTGGGGTGATCGGGGCGTTCAGCGGGGTTCCGGTGCCGACGATGAAGCCCATCTCGGCCTCGATGTCCAGCCGCGTGCTCGGCCCGAACACCGGCGCCGTGTCTGCGGGGGCCTTGCGCTGGCCGCTCGGGCGCATGATGTCCGTACCGGAGACCAGGACGGTGCCGGACCGCCCGTGGTAGCCGACCGGGAGGTGTTTCCAGTTGGGCAGCAACGGTTCCGCGTCCGGGCGGAACAACCTGCCGACGTTCGAGGCGTGGTGCTCGGAGGCGTAGAAGTCGACGTAGTCCGCGACCTCGATCGGCAGGTGCAGGGTCACCCGTTCGATCGCGTGGACCGCGCCGTCGGGGACCTCGCCGGCGACCAGGTCGCGGATCCGCTCCCGGACCGCCACCCAGCGGTCGTATCCCTGCGCCATGAACGGGTTCAGCGTCGGCGCGGCGAAGACGTCGTCGCCGAGCGCCGCGGCCAGGTCGACAAGGGAGTCGCCGACGCGCACGCCGACACGCGGGGAACCGCCGTCGACGGAGAACACGCCGTACGGCAGGTTGTCGATCCCGAACAGCGAGCCTGCGGGGATGTCGATCGTGGTCATGCCTCTCCTCGGGGCGCCTCGAGCAGGCCGAGTCCGGCCAGTTCGGTCAGGGGGTCGGTGATACTGCAGGTGCCGAACGACGTGAACGCCGCGCGGACGGCGGCGACGCGATCCGCGTCCAGCGCCCGAAGCCGTCCGGCGATGACGGCGCCGTCTCGTTCGGCGAGAACGGCTTCGACGTCGCCATCGGTGAGGACGGCGTCCGCCGCGAGCATCAGGTTGAGGAAGCCGTGCTGTTCGAAGCCGGTCTCCGGATCGGTGTTGCGGAGGGCGTGGTGCAGCCCGGCGGTGGCCTTGAACGGAACGCCCGCCCCGACGGCCGCCCGGACCGCGGCGGCGAGTTCGGCTTCGCCCGGGTACAGGTCGGCCCGGACGCCACCGGTGCGGAACTTCGCGCGGTGACCGGTGCCGGAAAGGGCGGTCAGCAACGGAAGACGCCGGTCGTCACGCGGGATCTCGACGAAAACCGGTGCGGTGGCACCGGAAATCGCGGCGAGCACCTCGTCCGGGCCCATTCCCTCCGGGACGGCGATCTCGAGCGCGTCGAGGTTCACCGGGAGCTTCTCCACTGCGTCGAGCACGCCGTCGAGCTGCGCGGGCCCGCCGGGCAGGGTCACCGAGACCGGCAGTGGGGTGTCCCGGTCTCCCAGCACTTCGGCGAGGTCGCCGAGCGCGGTGGCGGCTAGGACGAGCGGGCCGACCAGGCCCGCGTACCAGGCGGAGACGTGCTCGTCGTGCGCCGCGACGGCGTCCGGCAGCGGGGCCAGCCCCGGCGGGAACACCGCGGCGTCGTCGCACAGCCCGGCGAAGAGCGCGGGAATCCGTCCGCCGTCCACCATGGTCTCCTCCTCGCCGATTTAGTTCACACTTTGACTACCCCTCGGGCAGCGTAGTCCGGTCCTCGCCGCGACGGGAAGGCCTACTTGCGGCTCCGCGTGCCGAACTCGGCGCGGCTCGTGATCAGCTTGCCCAGCAGCATGACGAGGATGCGCTGTTCGGTCTCGGTCAGCGCGTTCGTCCAGCCGAACTCGCGCTCGTTGTGCTCACGGAAGACCGAGACCATCTCCTCGTGCCCCGCCTCGGTCAGCGAGAGCTGCACCGAACGGCCGTCGCGCTCGTCCGGGACCCGGTGGAGCATCCCCTCCGCGACCAGCGTCTTGACCAGATTCGACACCGCCGCCCGGCTCATCCCGGTCAGCCGGGCCGCGCTGGTCGGTTCGAGCGGCCCGGCGAGCCACACCACGAACAGCAGCCGGAACGCCGACCACGACCGGCCGCGTGGCCGGTGCACCGCGGCTTCGAGATCGTAAGTCACCAGGTCGGAGGCACGATTGAGGGTCAGCAGCACCTCGGTCGCCAACTGGTGCCGGAAGCCGTACTCCTGCGCGAGCCGCCGGTTCGCCAGCGCCACGAACGACCAGAAGTCGAGCCCGGCCGCGTCCACCGCGTCCACGTCTTCCATCACCGAACACTAACCCGGCTTCGCGAAAATAATCAAAGTCGAAACTATCGCTCCCCGTAACTCGCGTGATTGGAGCCGTAACACGATGTTCCGCCTTCAATCACGCGAGTTACGGCTTCAATCACGCGAGTTACGCCTTTGTCGCATGGAGCTTTCTCTATCAAGGTGCCTGGAGAGTGGAGGTTTCTCCATGGCGAGCCACCGGCCCGCCCCTGTTTGCTGAAGGCATGAGCAGAACGCAAGTCCCACCGGGCACCGCCAAGGCCGTACGGGTGGCCGCCGGAGACCTCGTCCGGGTGATCGACGTCGAAGGGGGCCAGGTCGGCGACGTGTTCGCGTTCACCGGCACCGGGGCCGAGCTGACCGAGCACCACAGCGCGGCGCACACGCGCGCCGGGATCGACCGGCTGTTCCCCGCGGTCGGCGAGTCCTTCCTGACCGGCCTGCGCCGCCCGATCCTGACCCTGGTCGAAGACACCTCACCCGGCGAGCACGACATGCTCATCCCGGCGTGCGACCCGGCCCGGTACGCCGCGCTGGGCGCTCCGGGTCACCGGTCCTGTGCCGCGAACCTGCGTGAGGCGCTGGCAGACGAAGGCCTGGGCTTCACGGGTCCGACGCCGCAGCCGATCAACGTCTTCATGCGCGTCCCGGTCGGCGAGGGCGGCCGCCTGAGCTGGCTGACCGCGTCTTCGCGGCCCGGCGACGCGGTGACCCTGCGCGCCGAACTGGACTGCGTCGTCGTGGTCTCCGCCTGCCCTCAGGACCTCGTCCAAATCAGCGACGCCGGACTCACCCCGCTCGCCATCGAAATCGTCCACAATGGAGGAACTCAGTCATGACCACGACCGTCGGACACCCCGCGCTGGCCCCGATCACGCTCGGCGGCCTCGCGCTGCGCAACCGGTACGCCGTCGCCCCCATGTCCCGCGTCTCGGCGAGCCCGGACGGCACCCCGACCGGCGAAATGGCCGACTACTACACCGAATTCGCCCGCGGCGGCTTCGGGCTGGTGTTCAGCGAGGGCACCTATCCCGACAGCGCGGCCAGTCAGGGCTACCTCAACCAGCCGGGCCTCGCGCGGGACGAACACGTCGCGGGCTGGCGCGTCGTCACCGCCGGTGTACGCGCGGCGGGCGGCCGGATGATCGCCCAGCTCATGCACGCCGGGGCGATCTCCCAGGGAAATCCGCACCGGGGCCACACCGTCGCTCCTTCGGCCGTCCAGCCGCGCGGGGAGATGATGCCCGCGTACGGCGGCTCCGGGCCGTGGCAGGTCCCCCGCGAATTGACCACCGCCGAGATCGACGACGTCGTCGACGGTTTCGCGGCCGCGGCCGTGCGTGCCCGTCAGGCCGGGTTCGACGGCGTCGAGGTGCACGCGGCCAACGGGTATCTCCTCGACCAGTTCCTCACCGACTACACCAACCAGCGCACGGACTCCTACGGCGGGCCGGTCGCGAACCGGATCCGGCTGACCTCCCGTGTCGTGACCGCCGTCGCCGAGGCCGTGCCGGACCTCGTGACCGGTGTGCGGCTGTCGCAGACGAAGGTCAACGACTTCACTTACCGCTGGCCCGGCGGGCGCGACGACGCCGAGGTGATCTTCGCCGCGGTCGCCGAGGCGGGCGCGCAGTACCTCCACATCGCCAGCGAGGGCCGGAACTGGCTCGAAACGGCGAAGCTGGCCGACGGCGGCACCATCACCGCACTCGCCCGGCAGGTCACCGGGCTGCCGGTGATCGCCAACGGCGGGATGCACGACCTCACCCAGGCGCACGAGGTCCTCGCCGGCGGACACGCCGACCTGCTCTCCCTCGGGCACGGCGCGCTGGCCAACCCGGATCTGCCCGCCCGCGTCGCCGCGGCCCAGCCCCTGGTCGAGTTCGACCGGGCGATGGTCTCCCCGACGGTCACGGTGGCGAACGCGCGCCGCTGGCGGGAGAGTCGGCAAGCGTGACGGAACCAAGCTGGCATGGCGGCGCGGCCGCGGTGGCGACCCTGACCTTCGACGTGGACGCGGAATCCCCGATCCTCGCGCGAGGACGGGGCTACGCCGAACACCTGTCGACCATGTCCCATCAGGCGTACGGGCCCCGCGTCGGGGTGCCGCGCATCCTCGACCTGCTCGACGAACTGGCCGTGCCCGCGACGTTCTTCGTGCCGGGCTGGGTCGCCGAACAGCGGCCCGGCCTCGCCGCCGCGATCGTGGAGCGCGGGCACGAGGTGGCCCACCACTCCTACAGCCACCGGCCGCCGACCACCATGACCGCCGCCGAGCAGCGCGCCGATTTCGAACGGGGCATGGCGGTCTTCGCCGCACAGGGCATCGAGATCAGCGGGCATCGCGCGGCGGGCTGGGAATCCACTTGGGACACTCCGGCGCTGGTGGCCGAGCACGGATTGAGCTACGACTCGTCGCTGATGGCCGACGACCGGCCGTACCTGATCGAGACCGGGGCGGGCCGGATCGCGGAACTGCCGGTGCACTGGTCGCTCGACGACTGGGAGCAGTACGCGTTCCTTCCCTCACCGCAGATCGGTTCGGTGATCACCTCTCCGGCGCGGGTGCTGGAGATGTGGCGCGCGGAGCTGGACGCGATGCGCCGCTACCGATGCCTGTTCAACCTGTGCCTGCACCCGTTCCTCTCGGGCAGGCCCGGGCGGCTGGCCGCCGTGCGCTCGCTCATCGAGTTCGGGCTCGGCCTCGGCGACGTGCGGTTCGCCCGGTGCCGTGACGTGGCCGCCGCGGCGCTGGCCGACCCCGCCTTGCCCGTGGAGCCGTTGCGGCGACTGGAAATCGATCCGGCGGTCTATCCGGACTGAGCTGCCTCCAGCGCCAGGAACAGGTCGACCCGGTCCGCGGTCCGCCCGACGTCGCGGCCGGTCAGCTCGGTGACCTTGGCCAGCCGGTTGCGCAAGGTGTTGACGTGCACGTACAGCGCCGCGGCGGTGGCCGCCCACTGGCCGTCGTGGTCGAGGAACGCCCGCAGGGTCGTCTCCAGGTCGCCGTCGCGGAGGCGGTCGTGCTCGCGCAGCGGGCCGAGCAGGGCGTCGGCGAAGGTGTGCCGCCACTGCTCGTCATGCGACTCCAGCAGCAGCCGGTAGCTGCCCAGTTCGGCGAAACTCGCCGCCACCGGGCCGCCACGCCTGCCACGGAGCACACGGCAGGCTTCGCGGCTGCGCGACAGCGGCTCGCGCAGTTCGGCCGCGCCGGACACGGGATCGGCGAGCCCGACGACCCCGCGCCCGCCGCCGAGCCGGTGTGACACCGCCGCCGCCAGCCGGGGCGCGAACGCGGCGGGCGACTGCCTTCCCGACCGGAACGGCAGCACCGCGACGACGTCTCGGCTGCCCGCCGCCACGACCGCGGGCAGCCCGTCCGCCAGCAGGAAATCCGTCACGGCCTCCGCCATCCCCGCCCGCGTCGCGGCGTCGTCACCCGCGAACGCCAGCGCGATCACGGACAGGGGCCCGTCCGGGTCGACCCCGAAGGCCCGCAGCCTGCCGGGCACCTCCGCGACGCGTTGCGCGCCCGACAGCACCATGTCCAGCAGTTCGACGGCGAACCGCATCTCGATCGCCTGCACCGCCTGATGCCGGGCCACCTCCAGGCTGAGGTAGCGCGCGGTCTGCTCCAGCGCGTCCCGCTCCTCGCGCGTCAGGTCGGCCGCGGGACGCAGGCACAGCAGCGCGGCGTCCGCGTCGCCGATCGCGCCCACCGGGAACAACGCCGCCCGGGTCCCCGCGCCGAGATCCGCCTCCAGCGGCGGCGGACGACCGGCCAAGGCCTCCGCCGCGGCACGCGACTGCCCGGCGTCCAGTTCGGCGCCGTCGGACGCGAGCTCCCGGCCCATGCGGTCCACGACCGCCAGCGGCAGTTCGTGCTCACGGCGGAGGACCGCGAGCACCCCGGACGTGCCCGCGCCCCTCGACAGCGCCGAGGTGAGCTCGTCCCCTCGGCGTACCAGCGACATCAGCGCGTTCTGCCGGTCCGCGGCCTGGATCGCGGCCGCCGCACGGGTGACCGCCGTGAAGGGCACCGCCACCGAGATCTCCAGCAGCGGCAACCCGGCTTCGCGGCACGCCTCGGCGAGCGCCGGAGGGGTGTCGCGTTGCTCCACGCGCAGCCCGAAGATGATCCCCGCCGCTCCGGCGCCGACCACCCGTGCGACGAACTCCGCCGGCTCGACGCGGTCCAGCCACAGGCCGTTGGTCAGCACGACCTCGTGCTCGCGCACGTACGGCCCGGGATCGGGAAGTTCGGTGTTGTGCACCCACAGCACCTGCTCGGTGAGCGCCCCGTCGCGGCCGGGGACGACCACCCGCAATTCGAGATCCGGGTCGTCGGCCAGGGCCGCCAGCGTCAGCATGACTGTGAATATATCCAGCCGCGTACGTCCTTTATGGATGAACGGCCATTTCATCGTTTTGTCATGAGCGCTGGTTAGCGTGCCTCGGAGACCCTTCAGGATTCGAGGAGAGCCACTGTGACGGCAGTTTCCCGCACGATCGCCGAGCGCTACACCCTGCTCGAGGAGCTGGGTCGCGACGGGACGGCCGTGCTGTGGCGTGGCGAGGACGGGCCGGACGGCCGCCAGGTCGCGATCAAGGAACTACCGTTGCCCACCCACGAGCCCGCCCTCGTGGAACGCCTCCAGCGGGAGGCCCGCGTCGCGGTGGATCACCCGTCGGTGGTGCCCGTGCACGACGTCGTCGCCGACAACGGGACGGCGTTCATCGTGATGGACCTGGTGGAGGCGCGGACCCTGGAGGAGCTGGCGTCGGCGGGTCCGATGCAGCCGCGGTTCGTGGCCGAAATCGGCGGAAAGGTGCTCGGCGCGCTCGCCGCCGCGCATACCGCGGGCATCGTGCACGGGGACGTGCGGCCCGCGAACATCCTGGTGGGTCCCGACGGCGCGGTGAAACTGACCGGTTTCGGGATCGCCAAGGCCCTCGACCCGGTCGGTACTCCGGCCTTCCTCGCCCCCGAAACGATCGCGGGACACGAAGGCACTCCCCACTCGGATCTCTGGTCGCTCGGCGTGACCCTGCTCAGTGCGAGCGAGGGCGGGAATTTCTTCCAACGGGCGAACGTCGCGGCCACGCTGTACGCCGTCGTCAACGAGCAGCCGTCCTTCGACCGGACGTACGGGCCGCTCGCGGACGTCCTCCGCGGGCTGCTGGCGAAAGCGCCGCAAGCGCGCCTGCTGCCGGATCACGCGCTCCCGCTGCTGGCCCAGGCCGCGAGCGGGGTCGAAACCCCGGTGCCGATCCTGCCCGCGCCGCGGCGGCCCGGGCTGACCCCGCCCTCCGTGTTCGCGGTCCTGGCCGGGGTGGCGGGCATCGTGCTCGGCTTCGCGCTGCTCGCGAACGCGATGCTGGTGCACCAGGCGTACTACTTCTTCGAGTTCGCGCATCTGCCGATCACCGTGGGAGACATCAGCTTGGTCCTCGCCGGAGTGGCCGCGGTCGCGGGTGGCGCGAGCCTGCTCGCCAAGGTCCGGGCAGGGCAGATCATGCTCAGCGTCTCCGCACTGCTGACGCTGTTCTCGCTGTGCCTGCTGACCTTTCTCGGCGACGATCGAGAGCACCTCGGCCTCCCGGTTCAGCCGGGGCTCACCATCGATGTCCTCGTTCTCGTCTTCGCCGTCGTCCTGGCGGGAGTCGTCTGGCTGGTACCGGCCAAGCGTCCTGCTGTCGGCTGATCCGCTCACAGCAGAGAAACCGGCGGCCGCCCGCGCCCCGGCGGCATGGTCGGGGCATGACCGACTACGAGAAACAACCACTCTTCGACCAACGGCTCCGGGAACGGTTCTTCAGCCAGCGTGTGCTGGTCCTCGACGGCGCGCTCGACGACGACAACGGCACGGTCCTCACCACCCAGCTGCTGTCCTTGGCGAGCGAGGATCCCCGCAAGGACATCGCGTTGTGGATCCACTCTCCCGGCGGTTCGGTCCCCTCGATGCTCGCCATCCGCGACGTGATGCGGCTCGTGCCGTGCGACGTCGCCACCCTCGCACTCGGGCTGGCGTGCAGTGCCGGGCAGTTCCTGCTTTCCGCGGGCACCCCTGGCAAACGGTTCGCCCTGCCGCACGCGCGGATCCTGATGCACCAGGGTTCGGCGGGCATCGGCGGTTCGGCCGTCGAGGTGGAGGTGCAGGCGGACGACCTGCGCTACACGCGGGACACGGTGCTGGGCCTCATCGCCGACGACACCGGGCAGCCCATCGACCGGATCTTCGCCGATTCCCTCCACGACCGCTGGTTCACCACCGAGCAGGCGCGCGAATACGGCTTCATCGACCACATCGTCGAAAGCCTCGACCAGGTCGTCCCCGTCCGCACGCACAGACTCGGCCTCGGCACGGAAAGGGGTGCGGGCGCATGAGCACCTACACCATCCCCAACGTCATCTCCCGCAGCCCCGCAGGCGAGCGGATCATGGACGTCTACTCGCATCTGCTGTCGGAGCGGATCATCTATCTCGGGACCGCGATCGACTCCGGCGTGGCGAACGCCCTGATCACGCAACTGCTGTACCTGGAAGCGGACAACCCCGAGCAGGAGATCAACCTCTACATCAACACCGAGGGCGGCGACCCGTCGGCGATGCTCGCGCTGTACGACACGATGCGCTTCATCAAGGCGCCGGTGGCGACGACCTGCGTCGGCCAGGCCGTCGCGGCCGGCGCGATCCTGCTGGCCGCGGGCGAGGCGGGGCACCGGTTCGTGCTGCCGCACACCCGGGTGGTGCTGCACCAGCCCGCCGCGCAGGGCCGCGGCACCATCCCGGACCTCATCCTGCAGGCCGACGAGGTGGTGCGGGTGCGGACGCAGCTGGAGGAGATCCTTTCCGCGCACACCGGCCGCTCCGTCTCGGATCTGCGGCACGACACCGACCGGGACCGCGTGTTCGACGCGGCGGGCGCGGTCGCCTACGGACTCGCGGACCGCGTCCTCGACGAACGTGCCTAAGCGCTGTCCTGTAACTCTGTTCGCGGTCTCCGCGCCTAGTGTCCCGGGTCGGAAGTTCGTGTGGCGGTTCGGCGTGGTGCCGAAGGATCTTGTTTCTTGTTTCGTGCGGTGAAGATGCTGTCGGCTGAGGCCGTGAGCATTTCGCTGACTTCAAGGTAGCCAGGAGGCCTTCATGGCGAGGTTCCGGACCGGACACAGGAGCCTGCCCCATCTTGAGTGTCCACAAGGGACACTTCCAGGCGGGTCGTGAGTGGCGATTCGGGTTCTATTGAGGGGTAAGGCAAACGTGTCGTGTCTCGGGCGAGACGGCGGGCTGGGTGACGCGACACCGCACTCGCGTGTTCATAGCCGGATCTCGCGTGTTCAGACTCCGCACACACCCGAGTGCGGCATCCAGACACGCGAGTCACGTCCCCAAGCACGCGAGTCACGCCTTGCCGAAGTACATGAAGGCCCCCCTTCCAGTACCTGGGCGCAGGGTCCCGGCAAAGTCGAGATCTTGCAGGTCAGGCGACTACTCCTGCTCTATCGCGGGGCCGCATGTGCCGATGATGGAGCTTGATTCTGGACGCCGACGGGGCTTCAGCGTCCACAAGGGACACCGCCGGGCGATTGAGTGTCCGATTAATGCCGCTATGCACGTTTCCGCGAGGGGTCGTGAGTGGCAATGAGGGTTAGAACGACACAAATCACTCACGACCCTCTCGCGAAACCGTGCAAGTCACCCAAATCGGGCACCTTTGTCTCGTAAAAGGTCCCTTGTGGACAGTCAAGAGCCGGGTGAGGCTCCTTGCGGGAGCCCGCTCCAGTCGGGTCCGCCACGACACGTTCGCCTAGTCCCGCTCTAGCGGCGGAGCCGACCAGCAGTTATGCGACTTTGCCGGCACCCTGACCTAGGCGCAAGGAACGGGGCCTTCATGTACTTCACGACCAGCCGCCGAAGTCACAGCCGCCCCACCGTCACCAGGGACCACATCCGACGGTAGCGAAAGCCTCCTTCCCTACCCTCAGAGTAGGCAAAGAGGCCCTCACTACCAGGAGAACGCCTACGCAGAAGCGTAGGCACCGGCCCCACGCCACGCCACCTTTGCCTTTCCCCTCAAGAACCCGAATCGCCACTCACGACCCCCGGACCAGGCGCGAAACGGCCGGATATCGATACGGATTTACGGCGCGAACTTCCGGTGCAGGACACTGGCGCTGTGTCCGCCAAGTATCGCCTGGATTGCCGACCTGCGGAAAGAGAGCGGGGGACCTTTGGTGTCGCGTTCCCGGCGGGCGGGGTGTGTGGATATAGGGACGTTGAGTGTCCCTCTATCCACACACCCCTCACTCGCTGTCAGGGCCATCGCTGACCGTGTGGATCTTGGTGCGTTGGATGACCCGAAATCCACACGGTCACCGCGAGAGGACCGCGAACATGACTTGCAGGACAGTGCCTAAGCGGCCATGAGTACGGGCCCTCGCGGGCGGCGGCCGACCGCGAGCCCCGTGCCGCCGCCCCGGCTGATCGTGCCCGCGATACCGAAAAGAAGGTCCGCCAGGTCGATCCCGAGCGCGCCGGTGACCGGGTCGCTCATCTCGCTGGACGGTTCCTTGCGGCCGCGCTCGATCTCTGAGAGGTACTGCGGCGAGATCCCGGCGCGTTCCGCGATGTCGACGAGGCGGCCGCCCTGGTCCTCCCGCGCGGCGCGCAGGCTCTTGCCAAGCACGTCACGCCACAGCGGCTCCGGTTCGGGGCGCTTCTGCTGGAAAGGGAGGATGTCCGCCATACGATCATCGTGACATCGCGCCGGGACGCGCGGGCGACGTTCCGCTCAAGGCGAAACCGAGCCACGGAACGCGCGCCGGTACGCGCCCGGCGTCGTGCCGACCTGATCGCGGAAGCGCCGTCGGAGGTTCACGGCCGACGTCAGCCCGACTCGGGTCGCGATCACCTCCACCGGCAAGCCGGTCTCCTCCAGCAGAGCGCGCGCCTCGGTCACGCGGCGCGTCAGCAGCCATGCCCCCGGCGTGGTGCCCAGCTGATCGGCGAACCGCCTGGCGAGCGTGCGGGGCGAGACGTTGAGGTGCGTGGCCAGGTCGCCCACCGACAACGGTGTCCCGAGGCGGTCGCCCGCCCACTCGAGGAGACCGTCCAGTTCGTCGCCGGGCGGCGGGGCCGGGACGAACTGCGCCTGACCACCGTCGCGGTGCGGCGGCATCACCATGTGCCGGGCGACGAGGGCGGCGTGCGCGGCGCCGTGGTCACGCCGGACCAGGTGCAGGCAGAGGTCGATCCCCGCGCCCGCCCCGGCACTCGTGGCGACGTCGCCGTGGTCCACGTAAAGCACATCCGGTTCCACGCGTATCCGAGGGAACTCTTCCTGTAGCTGAGAAGCACGCGCCCAGTGCGTGGTCGCCGCCCTGCCGTCCAGCAGCCCGGTGCGGGCCAGCGCGAACACGCCGGAACAGATCGTGACGAGCCGCGCTCCCCTGGCGTGCGCACGCAAGAGCGCTTTGCGCACGGGGACCGACAGGGGCGCCTCCACCGGGGACCAGCCGGGGATGAGCACGGTGTCGGCGCCCGCCAGCGCGGACAGGCCCCGGGGCACGGACATCGCGTATCCGGCCGTGGTGGGGACCGGGCCGGGTTTCTCCGCGCAGACGTCGAATTCGTAGTACCGCGGCACCCCGGCGCGCTCCGTGCCGAAGACCTCGGCGGCGATCCCGAGCTCGAAGGTCGACTGCACGGGCCGCACCAGTGCCATCACGCGATGCATGGCAAGAAAGTACCCTATGGTGTCTTCCCTGACACTGTCCGGCGGCCCGTCGGTCGCGGCACCATGAGGTCATGCACCCCGAGATCCTTGCCCAAGAGGGCTACATTTCCGTCCCTGTCGAGGAATCCCCCGTTCGCGAACTCTTTCCCGGGATCCGGATACGTCCACTGTGGACAGGGTCGGACGGCGCGCACGCCAACGTGCTGGAAATGGATCCCGGCACCTCGTGGCCGCATCGCGACGTCCACGAACCCGGCCCCGAAGAGGTGTTCGTCGTCTCCGGCACCTTCAACGACGGTGCGCGCGACTATCCGGCAGGGACCTTCCTGCACGCTCCGGCCGGTTCGTGGCACGTGCCCGCCTCGGCGACCGGGTGCACGCTCTTTCTCTTCTACCCCGAGGGCTGAATCGCCAGGAACTCCAGAACTCGTTGCCAGGTAAGGGCCGCGGCGTCCTCGTCGTGGTCGGGCAAGCTGCTGTCGGTGTAGAAGTGGCCCGCTCCGGGGTACGTGAACAGTCGCGCGTCAGCGCCGGAGCGGGTCGCCGCGTCGAGCCAGCCGGGGAGCGCGGCCGGCGGCGCGAAGTCGTCCGGGTCGGCCGCGTGAAGCTGGATCGGCAGCCCCTGGCGGACTTTCGGCGGAATATCGGCGATGGCGTGGAGCAACAGGACACCGGCGGTGGCGGGCCGGTGCGGGAGCAGGCCGGCGGCCACGACCGCGCCCATCGACAGCCCGGCCAGCACGGTGTCGTCGGGCAGCTCGCGGGCCGCGTCGAGCGCACGCCCGGCGACGGTGCCCCACCCGATCCGATCCTTCAACGCGAATCCGTCTTCGAGCGTGGACGCGATCTCGCCGCGGTACAGGTCAGGAGTGGTGACCTCGTGACCGGCGACGCGCAGCCGCTCCGCCGCGGCCAGCTCCGCCTGCCGTAATCCCAGTACCGAGTGGAACAGCACGACGTGTGTCATCCGACGACCGACAAACCGCTTTCGGCCGCCAGGATCCCCGCGACCGACACGGCTTGTTCGCCGGTGATCTTCGCGCCGCGTAAAGTCACCAGCCCCCGGACACCGGACAACCGCGAGCCGCGGAGATCGCAGTCCAGCGCGCCGGTCGCGGCGAATTCCGTATCCGTGAACTCACAGTCCACAAAGGTCAGACGCGACAGGTCGCCGGAGAACATCGTTTCCCGGAACGAACAGCCGGAGAACACGACCGGACTCTTCACCCGTTCGACCGTCACCGACGCGTAGTCGAACCGCGCGTTCTCGACGTACAGATCGACGGCCGACGTGATCGCGACCCCCAGCCCGATCGCCCGGCAGCGAAGGATTTCGACCCGGCGCGCGGTCAGTTCGCGGATCGCCGCGTTCGACAGGTCGACCCCTTCGAGGATCACGTCGGAAAGCGCCAACCTGTCGAGGCGGGCATTCGCCAGGCTCACGTCGGAGACAAGGGAATGCGCGATCCCGCCGCCGCCGCGGACCCCGCCCTGGTCGCCGCCGTCGAGATGGACCGAGTCGAAGTCGAAGTCGCCCCGGAACACGGCGGGTTCACTTTCGAGGCCGTCGCGCTCGACCGAAGGGCGCCGCACCTTGATGCCGTCGAAATCCCGGAAGTCCATGGGCCGGACCGTACCGCAGGGCTCGCGCGTGAAGGCCCCCTTCCCTTCGCTGAGCCGAGGGAAGGGGGCCTTCACGCGCCGGCGGCCCGCAAGTCAGTCGCGAACGCCCTTCGCCGCGTCCTTGATCTTCTCGCCGGCCTGCTTGACGTTGGCCTTGCCCTGCTCGGTCTTGCCTTCGGCCTGCCACTGCTCGTTGTCCGTGGCGTCGCCGACGGCCTCCTTGGCCTTGCCCTTGAGCTCTTCGACCTTGTTCTCGGCCTTGTCGTTCATCAGGGCCTCCCTTCGTTGTCGGCCACCCCCGGGTACCCGGCCTCCGCCTCCGGAAACGGCGTATCCGCTGTGGCCCTCATCTCTCGCCACCCGAGTGGCCGCACGGGAACACCGTCTTCGCGACGAGGACTTCGCACGCCGGGCAGTTGTTCACCGGTCGTTCACGACGGCCCCAATAGGGATGGACGGTCCCGCAGAGCGCGGTGACCCGCTCACCGAGTCCGGGATCGGGGTTACAGACGGGGCAGTAGGCGTGCGCCGCCCGCTCGACTTCGGCTGTCATCCGCCACCTCCGGGTTTGGCTCGACGTCCGGCCGTCTAGGTCGTTATACATAGTTTCGGCCCTGTACGCCCGTCATCGGGTTGCCTGAGAACGAATACCGCGCCGCAGCAGATGATCGCGCCCGACAGCACCAGTCCGGGCAGCGTGCCGAAGACCGTGCCGACGAAGCCGGCGGCGAGACCACCCAGGGTTCCGGTGCCGAAGACCACGGAGAGCGCGGTCCCGTTGACCCTGCCCATCAGCTCCGGCGGCGTGATGCGCTGGACCAGGCTGAGCACGTGGATGTTGAAGACCGAGTCGGCGAAGCCGATGAGGAACTGGCTCACGATCAACATGGTCAACGCGGCTTCGTTTCCGCCGATCGGCAACAGCAGGAAGCCCGCTCCGGTCAGCAGGATCGAGGTGGCCAGCGTCCGGCCGAGGGTGAGCCTGCGGGCGATCGCGCCGGACGACACCGCGCCGAAGATCAGGCCGAGGGTGCCGATCGCGAACGCGAGACCGACGGCACCCGGGCTCAGCTTCCCGTCCCCGTAGGCGAAGATCAGCACGAGGGCGTTTCCCGTCGCCACACCGAGATTCACCGTCGTGCTCGCGAACATCAGATTGCGCAGCCTGGCGTCGGACAACAGCACCGCCAGGCCCTCCCTGGCCTCTCTCAACGCCGATCGCGGCTCCCCGGCCCTTGCCTGGGGTAGCTCGCGGTGGCGCATCAGCATCAATGTCAGCAGCGAAGCGAGAAAGGACAGGGCGTCGGCCAGGATCGCCAACGCGGTGCCGAGGATCTGCATCAGCCCGCCCGCGGCGGCCGCACCGCCGACCTCGGCGACCGCGCGGGAGGTTTGCAGCCGTTCGTTCCCCGCCACGATGCCCTCGGGCCCGGCGAGTACCGGCAGATAGGACTGGGCGGCGATTTCGAAGAAGACCGTCAGCACGCCGACCACACCGGCGACCACGAACAACTGGGTGAGGGTGAGCACGTCGAACAGGTACGCGACCGGGATCGACCCCATCGCCACCAGCCTGCCGGCGTCGGCCCCGATCATCGTCTCGCGGAGCGGGAGCCGGTCGACCCACACCCCCGCCAGGGTGCCGATCAGCACGAACGGCAGAAACCTCAGCGCGGCCAGCAGTCCGACGTCCCATGCGGTCCCGCCGAGCCCGAGCAGGGCGGCGGTCGGCAACGCGATCCGCGAAACCTTGTCGCCGAACGCGCTGATCGTCTGGCCGATCCACAGGCGCCGGAAGTCACCGGGGAACGCGAAAGAGGAAGGCATCGAAATCCGATCACTGGAAGGAAAATCGAGCCTAAGATCCAATAGACGTCAAAGCCGGGTCGGTTATTCGAAGTCGAGGAGAGCGGGAAATGCCCCAGCGGCCGGTCGGTTCCCCGGGAATCGCGGGAATGATCCAGCTGCACCAGGCAGCACCCCTGATCGAGCGACAGCACGCGATCATCGAACTCCTGCGGGTGCGGGCGCCGCGCCGGGTGACGGGCGCGAGCCTCGCGGAGGCGACCGGGGTGAGCCTGCGGACCGTGGAACGCGACATCACCCGTCTGCGCGAAGCGGGCGTTCCCATCACCATTCACCGGGGGCCGCGCGGCGGCTATGGCATCGACGCACGGCCCGTATTGCCGCCGATCTCGTTGACGCCAGGCGAGGCATCTGCGCTCATCGCCTCCTTGGTCGCCGTCGGTCCGTACACCTCGGCGGTGGCGCAGTCCGCGTTGGGCAAGATCCTCGCGGCGCTCACCGGGAAATGACCTCGGGAACCAGTGAACCGCCGTCCCCCGATCGTGGCTCGCCGGGCCCCTGAATGGCCGATATGCCTTTACTGCGTGCGGTTCTATCGTTCGGACGCATGGCTAGCGACTTGCAACGGCGCAAGATCTCGGGCGTCTTCGCCGCGATGGATGCCGACGGCGACGGTTTCCTTCAGGAACAGGACTTCCGAGAGCTGGCCGAGCGCTGGGCGCGGCGGCGCGGGCCGGGTGACGAGCGGCTCCTGACCGGCATCATGCTGAGCTGGTGGACGACGTTGCTGGCGGCCTCGGATCTGAACCGCGACGACAAGGTGACCCTCGACGAGGTCCTGCTGGTGGTGGACAAGCTGCCGGACACGCCAGAGGCCGTGACCGCGACCGCCGACGCGATGTTCGAAGCGATCGACGAGAACCGCGACGACCTCATCTCCGCGGCGGAGTACCACCAGCTGATCGAGGTCTGGAACGGCCGCCCCACCGACACCGACACCACCTTCCCGCTGCTGGATTCCGACGGCGACGGAATGCTCTCCCGGGACGAGTTCGCCGCGCTGTGGCTGGAGTTCTGGGCGGGTGACGACGCCGAGGCGCCGGGCACCCTGGTCTTCGGACCGCTCGCGGCCTGACGTCGCGGCTCTCTGTTCCGGCCGCTGTGCGTTCCACCGCTCTGTGACATCGTGGAGATGACAGGGTGGGAGGAGCTGATCGTGACGTTTCGAGCGGTCTTCGGAGCCAGGAAACGGCATCATCCGATACGGGTTTCCTTCAGTGCCCTGCTGCGGGTGACCGATGACGATCGGTACGTCCTGTTCGATTCACCTGCCCGGCCCAGTTCCTACGGGCCGCCCGGCGGCGTGTTCAAGGTCCATCCTCCCGCCGGGCGGATCCTCGAGTCCTGGGGGTTCCAGCCCGATCGTACGGCCGAAGGTGCCGACCGGATGAAAGGCGACCTCCGGGGACTCCTCCCGGCCGACTCCTTGCGATTCTTCCAAGAATGGTTCGACACCGGCGCGTACCGGGAAACCGCCGCCGAATGCCTGTGCCGGGAGTTGCGGGAAGAAATGTCGGAAGTGGGCATCGGCGCACCGGGATGGTCCCTCGGGTCGCTGACCTTCGATCCGATCCGGACGGTACGGGAAGGACCCGGCGCGGTACCCGGGAAGCCGTATCTGCAACTGCGTAATTTCGAGGTGTACGAACTGTCCACGCGGTCGCCCGAAGCTGTCCGGTTGCGCCGGGAACTGGTCGAGGCCGGACACGACGACAGTTGTCCAGGAGTGATCTGTGCGAGCTTCGACGACATCACGCACGGCCGCCTCGGCCGCGCTCTCATCGCTCCGCAGAGCGCGTTCCTCGCCGGTTCGACGCGGCTCGCCGCCGACCTTCCCTCGCTGCGATGATCAGCATCGTCAGCGGTGACGTGCACCTCGGCGCGGTCCGCTTCGAACCGCCACACACGCGCCCGGCGTCCGCACTCGCCGGCCCGGGGTACTTCGAGGTGCATGGACGGTTCACGCTCGAGCAGGCACGGAGCGAGATGCCGTTCGTGGCGGCGCACCTCGTCATGGGCTTCGACGACCCGCGAATCGAAGTACCGGAAGCGGCGGGCGAGGCCGTCGAGCCGGGCAGCCCGATGGCGGTCGGCGAGCCGCCCGGAGGTTGTGGCTGGCTGCTCGGCGATCCTCTGGGTGACACGCCGATACCGGCAGCCGGAACGGTGCGAGCCCTGCTCCGCGCGCCGTCGGATCTGACCGCGTTGTCGGGATTCCTCCGGCTGGACGCCACGGTCCTGACCGGCCGCGGCCGCCCGCGCCGCGCGCACGGCGGTTGCCCGCCGGTCCGGTTCGAAGCCCTGCCACCGGAAGGCTGGGCACCGGCCGTCGTCTCTCCCGCGCCCACGGCCGGTTTCGCGACACCGGCCGTGCGCTTGTGCGTCGCGGTGGACACCGAGTCCTACAGCCGGTTCACCACGAGCGAAGCCGCTCGTTCCCAGCAACGGCTTCTCGACGTGCTCGTCCATGCGCGGGAACACGCCGGGGTTCGCGAGGCGAACATCGACCTCCAGCACTCCGGCGACGGGCAGTTCGCGATCTTCCCCGCCGGAATCGACGAATCGGTGGTCATCCCCCGATTCGTGGCCGGGCTGCGGACCGCGCTCGCCGCGACCAACGCGGACCTCAGCCCGCATGCCCGGCTTCGACTGCGCGTCGCCCTTCACCGCGGGCATGTGGCCGCGGGGGTCAACGGCTGGATCGGCTACGCGCCGATCGCCGTGCACCGGTTGCTGGACAGCGCTCAGGTCCGCGCCGCGCTCCTGCGTGAAAGCGACGCGGACTTCGCGTTGATCGTTTCGGAAGTCCTCTTCACCGACATCATCGCGGACGGATCGGCCTCACTGGACCCGGCGAGCTTCGAGCCGGTCGAGGTACGGGTACCGGAAAAGAACTTCGCCGAACGGGCGAGGGTGTACGTGCCGGGATGCTGAGAACCTCGCTCAGTGTTCTTTGCGGAACAGCACCGGGACCTCCCCGCCCCGCCCGTGACCGTCGCCGGTCATCATCGACGCTCTCGCCATCCGGTACGCCGGTTCGATCGCCAGTCCGGCCGCCAGCGCCTGATAGAAACCCACACTGAAGTCCATCGCGGACTGGTCCCCGATCCAGCTGCGCATCCCGATCACGTAGTCGATGTGTTCGGACAGCGCCTTCGCCATCGTCTCGCTGTAGCAAGCGTTGACGAGGACGCACTCGACCGTGCCTGCCATCTCCGCGAACAATGCGGCGACCCCTGCCACCGGAAGCGGTTGTTGTCCGCCACCCGCGTTCTCGGCGATGAACCGGCCGTCTTCGTCACCGTGGCCGGAGAAGTGCACGATCCGCGGCTTGTGATCGAGCAACGCCTGAGTCAGGTCCCGGGGTTGCAGCGCTCCGTGATCGTCCAGTTCGAAGCGCTCGCGATGGGCGCTCTTGCGCAAGGTCTCCTTGATGTCCCGGACTTCTCTCGCCAGCCTGAGCCGCTGTTCACTGTCCGGATTCGCGGAGAGGTAGAGAATCCGGATCTGCCCGGAGCCCACCTTCCCCGCCTGACTGACCTGCACCGTGAATCTCCTGGAGATCTGGGCCCGCTGCGCGGCCTTGCCGGTACAGACCGCCGTCACGTGCACCGGCACCTCACGTCCGGCTTCACCTGCCAGCAAAGGAAACTCGAACGGTTCCTGCCCGCCGGGCGGCAACCTCACGAGCTCGACGAAAGTCCCGCCGGGGTCCACCGTGAACGGCCCCCGCAGGCTCACCCTGCCCCATTCGATCGGCGTCTCACCGATGTTGGTCAACGACCCGCGCAGGATGTCCCACTCACCGTGGGCCAGGACCGGCGTGGCCAGCGCGACCTCGAACCGCGGCGGCGGCACCTTGATCTCCTCGACCGGCGGAGCGACCACCAGCGACGCGCTGAAATCCGGAATCCGGCACGCGGCGCCGCGCGGGTCACGGAACGAGAAGTTCGCGCCCGCCGTCCAGGATCCGGCCCGCAACGGACGGACCCGGACGACGCCGCTACAGCTCTCTCCGGGTGCCAGTCTGCCCACTTCGAGCTCTTTGCTGCCGCGCACGGCTGAAACCTGTGGCGGCAACCTGAGCGTGAACACGATGTTGGTGCAGACACCGGCCCCGTGATTGGTCAGCCGGACGGTGAGGTCGGTGGCCCGGCCGACGTTCAGCCCGTCGGTGAGTACCTCTGCCGTGATCATCCTTGGATCCCTTCGAGCAGGGTCGCCCGCACGTGATGCGTCTTGTTGCAGCTGTCGCAGTGCACGGCGGACCGGTTCCCCGGGATCGGCAGGGCATCCGGAGGCGCGGCGAAGGCTTCGTCGATTCCCACGATCGCCTGATGTTCACGGCACAACGGTTTGCCGCAGTGGTGGCAGACCGCGTCGACGGCCACCCCCTTCTTCTCGTCCTCGCGGGCGTTGCAGTCGCCGCATTCCCAAGCCATCTCAGTCCTCCTCTTCCCACGAGCCGCCTTGCCGGTCGGCCTCGGCCTGCTCGTTCTCGAGTTCGGCGTCCAGTTGCCGGAAGAGCTGTTCCGAGATGCGTCCCTCCATCACGGCGGTCCTCAGCTCCCTCCGGCGCCGATGTACTTCGTGCGACCCGGTGGACGCCTCACCGCTGTCCCGTCCGGCGTGCCGAGGCCGATACGAATCGTCCGTGGTGCGGCCGTTCACTTCCGGGCGTTTGCGTTCTTGGAGGGTGTCGCTGACTATGTCGCTCAGCCCGTACCAGACGGACTTGATCCGTTCCTCCATCTCCTCGCTCGCGTAGGCGCCTTTGACCGAGAGACGGACCTTGCTGTTGCCCGCGATCGCGTGGATGTCCCCGCCGTAGATCTCATCGCCCGCGAGCCCGACGTAGAAGTCGACCGGGTAGACGCCTTCGTAGAGTCGGCCACCGATGTCCCAGGCCCGGGTCAGGGCGTTCGCCCGATCCCCGCTGCGAGGGGAATGGCCGATGACCCACTTGACGTAGTAACCGCTTTCGCTCATCGCGTCGGTCAACGCGATCAGTGTTTCGTGGTCGGGGATCACGCCAGGGAATTCACGGCTTTCCGGACACTGCACGAGGTCGTCCCGCTTCTGGTCCGGTACGACCCGTACATCCTGGTAACGCACTCCGCGCAAACTCAGCGAAATGCCGGCCGTGACCTCGGTCTTCACTTCCTTGTCCCGGTTGTCACCGTTCCGGGGGCCGCCCATCGGGTGGTAGAAGTCGACGCCCTCGAGTCCGGAAAGCGCCCCTTTGAACGAGACGACCATGGAACCGGTGATCACGTCGCTCAACTGGATCCGGTCCTCGAACCGCACCGACAGGGTGAGCCGGTGATCGGCCTTGGCCCCCAGCGGCAGCTGCTTCCACTCGATCAGCCGTCCACCGGTCTCCGGGTCCGCCTGGCTGCTCACCGTCGGACCTTCGGAAGCGAATTCGATGTTCCCCCAGGAAACGGGAACGTACAAGGTCAACCGCTCCACGCGGTCCGCCTCGAGGGTCACCTCGTCCGACGGCCAGTTACCGAGCCACTGCAGATCCAGTTGCAGCGCCCGCTGATCCGATTCGGGGACCAGCGCGGGAGTCAGCCACAGGGGGATCTTGTCGACGTCCAGCCCGCCGGACAGCCGGTGAGTGAGCCTGAACCGCCACTTCGCACCCGCTCGGCTGTCTCGTCCGGCCAGGAAGGGATGCTCGCTCGCGAAACCGGACAGCGGAAGCACCGGGGGCCGGAACCCCGGGTCGACGAACTCGAGCCCGGCCCTGCCTGCCAGGACCGCGTACCCGGCCGAGAACTCGATGTCCTGGCTCTCGTCGAGCCGGAACTTGTCGCGGTAGGCGCGGAGGCGGTCCTGATCAGGACGGCCGAAGGTCATGTCCAGGGCGATCTCGCCTTCGACCGGGGTCATGGAACTGTGATAGGCCCCGTGCTCGTCGAGGGCGAGACTGCCCTGCACGACCTCGCGGACCCGGATGGAATCGATACTCGGCACCACCGGCAACGGTGGCCGGTTCGCCAGCGCGGTGGCGACCCTGCGGTGGTTTTCGTACCAGGCCAACGCGCCGCCCGCCAACCCCAAGAGGAGCAGCGCCAGCCCGAGTGGCACCCAAAGGAACATGAGCAGGACACCTAGCGCAGCTGTCGCACCGCCGAGCCAGATGTACTTGTCGATCGGCGGTTTGACCACGTGTTCGTGGTCTTCGCAGTGCTGGGGTTCGGCCTTCTGGAAGCCCAGGTCGCCGAACTCGCTGGTGATGATGGGCCCCGACCGATGCTCGGGGCAGAGTGGGCGTCCACAGTGGTGGCACAGCGCCGCGATGTCCGGTGAACCGCAACGATGACACCGCGGCCGGGGCGCGCGAGCCTGGATCGTGATCGACATTTCTCGGCATTCCTCTCGTGACGGGTCAGTGCGTGGCGCGAATACTGGCGAAGCGGTCCCGGAGGATGGCGTGAAGTGCGTTCATCTCCCGGGTGATCACCCGGCTCGTCCGCGGCAGCGCACCGGACATGAACAACCGGAGCTCGCCACTCGGGAACGTCGTTTTGTACGTCTTCCCTCCGCGTTGGACCCGTCGTTCGGTTTCGTGCCGGGTGCCGTCGACGTACAACGTCAACTTCATCTTTTCCGGCCCTTCGGAGCGTTCCGCCTCCCCCGTCCACTGACGATTCGTCCCGTTGTCCGAAATACTCCGGAATCGGACGGTGAAACCGCGGGTCCGAAGCGCGTTTTCGATATCGGCGATCCGCGCGTCCTCCGGGATCACCTCGTCGAAGTACAGATGCTGATGCGGTTTCAGTGGGCGACGGGCGAACGCGTCGTCGAGGATGAGGTGAACCCGCGAGCCGATCCAGCTGACTTCTTCATGGCCCTCGCAGTCGGCCTTGCGCCCGGCACCGTCGAACACCCTGCTTCTCATTCCCGAAAGCAGGCAGTCCGGGATCTTCACCTCGACCCGGCCGTCCAGGCTCGGTTGCTGGTACAACTCCCCGGGTTGCTCGATCGACAGGAACATCTTCTCGGTGACGAACTCGAGTTCGCCTTCACGCCCCTCCGGTCGTTGCCTCGGCCTCATCGGGATGTTCCGCCACTCGATGCTGCGGCCGACCGGGTTGTAGGTGATCGGCACCGATTCCCGTCCGCTCTCCGGAAGGCTGAGCGTGAGCGCGTGGAGCGAGGTGATCGACGGCCAATCGAGCGCTATCCGGTCGATGACCGGCCTTGGCGCCTCTCGCTCGTTCTTCCACGGCAGGACCAGCCTGACCTGCAGCATGAGCAGGAGGAACGACTCGAAGTTCGGCTGCTGGCTCAGCTTCGCGAAATCCACGCCGCCTTCGCCGCTCATCGGCAATCCCCGGATGTCGCTGATCGTGTCCGGGTCGATCAGTTCGACCTGAACGTCGATCGGGATCAGATCGAGCTGCCCCGGCGCGTAGTCGTGCCTGATCGTGCAAGCGTGCCGGTCACTGCTCAAATCGGTCACCTCACCCGGGCCACCTCCCCCGGTCACTGGGACGCGGATCGGGAGCGAGCCATAGGTGTCGTCGAGGCCCAATCGCTCGCCAAGATCGGTCTGCTGGTGGCGGGCGAAGACCACGTGCCCGATCAGCGCGCTGACCGCCTCGCCGGAGGGCTGCCTGAGGAGGGCGGCCGCGACATCCTCGCAGGCCTCGCGAGTGAAGTGATCCGCCCCATCGAAGGGCACGACGATCTCGATCTCCCCGTCGGGGGCCTGGCTGTGTCCCATCGACGAGTTCCGGGAGATCTCCTGTTTGTAGTAGTACCTCTCGGTCACCTTGACGGTCTCGGGATGGGCGCGGGCGAAGACCTCCGTCCCGGGCCCCGGCCCCGCCCGCCGCGGATCGAACTTGCTGACCACCTTGCGCACGATCTGGAAGCTGTCGCGGGAAGCCGGCATCAAGAACCCTTTCGGCGCGGTCTTGCGTAACACCTTCGCCCGGACGGACGCGCCCGGATGCGGGCAAAGTCCATCGTTTGGCGGTGGCGGAACGATGACGGCCCCACTGTGTGACACAACGCGCCGGGTGACCCCGTACTAGTACGGGATCTCGTCAGAAAGTTCGCCGAATCGCCGCAGACGGTCCACATCGGTGATCAGGACACGGCGATAAAGCCGGTCGAGGGCTCCGCCTTCTTCCAGTTGGCGGAAGGCCTTCTCCACCGAGCTCAGCCCGGTTCCCGCCAATGAGGCGATGTCCTTCTGGGACAACGGAATCGCGAGCCCTTGGCCGACGGCCGGGGACTCGCCCCATCTCCCCGTTACCTCGAGCAGCGTCCTGGCGATCCGGACCGGGGCCGGGCACGCGATCAGATCGACACCTCGGCGGTCCGAACCGCGTAAGCGGCCGCTCAGCACCTTCGCCAAGGCAAGGGAGGTCTCCGGGCTCCGTTCGAGGAACTCCACCAGGTCCCTGCTGTGGATCACTTTCGCCTGGACCGGGACGCACGCGATCACATGCGCCGACCGCGGTCGCCGTTCGAGCGCGGCCATTTCCCCGATCAGGTCGCCCGAGCCCCGGACGGCTATCACCACGTCCTTGCCGCGCTCGGTGTCGACGACGATCTTGACCAGACCGGCGAGGATGAGGACGGCGTACCGCGCCGATTCGCCCTGGCGGACGATGCGCTGATGGGCCGCGTAGGTAGTCGACGTGCCGAGACCGAGCAGTGCTTCCTTGTTCCGGCGACCGAGCACGCCCAACAGGGAACGCTGTGGCCATTCCTCGACGTTCACCGGCTGCACTTTGCCGAATGGATTGCCGCCGAACCCCGTTCTGGCACGGGATTCGGCGGGTTCACCGCAGTCGGGCGGACTCGCCTCAAGCCGGGAGGACCGCGGCCGCCCGCAGCGCGGGTAGATCCATGATCGTCATGCGCCGATAGCCGGTATCGAGGATTTCCCGCCGTCGCAACTCGGTGAGCGATTTGTGCACCGTCGGTTCGGCGGCGCCGATCAACGCGGCGATTTCGGGCTGGGTGAGCGGGAAACCGATCTCCCACCCCCGCGAAGTGTGGGTGCCATAGGCCGAAACGAGGGCGACGAGGACGCGCGCCAGGCGTACCGCGACGTCGTAGCCGCTGAAGTCGACCCGCCGTTCCGTCGACCACCTCAGCTTGGCGGCCATCAGCCTGCCGAC
Organism: Amycolatopsis sp. WAC 01376; assembly: GCF_003947415.1. Taxonomy (GTDB): domain Bacteria; phylum Actinomycetota; class Actinomycetes; order Mycobacteriales; family Pseudonocardiaceae; genus Amycolatopsis. The sequence goes on along the minus strand of NZ_QHKL01000006.1, from coordinate 554,712 downwards.
CGCGACCGCCGCGTCAGGATGCTCCACGAGGAAACGGTGGAACTCGGCTCGCGGCGCCACCCGGGCGCACAGCCGCCCGACCGCCGTCACGGTGGCCGAACGAGGTTCACCGTCGAACCCGGCCAGTTCGCCGATCAGGTCACCGGCACCCCGGATCGCCAGCAGCGCCCGGCCACCGTCGGCGGTGGTCGCGGTCACCTTGGCACAGCCCTCCAGCAGGAGTAGGACGAACGTCGTCGCTTCCCCTTCGCGTACCAGCACATCCCCGGGCCGGAAGACGCGTCCCGTGCCGATCCGCATGAGGCCCGCGGCGGTCCCGGGGTTCACCGCGGCGCACAGCCCTCGGTCCGGCGGGATCGGAGCGCGGACGGTCATCGCTGATCCCGGCCCTTCCCGAATATCCGATTTCACGCCAGTAAGCTCGCAGAAAATAGCGTAGGCGTTACGGTCCTCCCCGATCGGCCCAATCAGCAGGGGCGGGGCAGAAGTTTTCCGTGTTTTCGTTCCGCTTCGTAAGTCAGTTCTTCGAGGAGCGCCCGTCGCTCCGGTGTCGTTCCCGGTTCGGCCGCTGACCGCAGCAGTCTCGCCGCGATTTCCCTGGGACCGTGCGATTCGACCGGCGTGCACGGCCCCGGCGCCCAGTGAAGGATCGCCTGGCGCGCGGCGGTATCCAGTGGTCCGCCATCGCCCTTCGCCGCGCGGAGCAACGGTTCCCAGTCACCCAGGAATGCCAACCCCGTCGAACGTCCCGCTTCGACGGTGGGATGCAGCCCGGCGGTGTCGAAGCCGGCGAGAGCACGGTGGGCGTCCGCGTATTCTCCCGTTTCCCGGGCGAAGCCTCCCAGTGCCGCCAGAACCCGTGCGTGTGGCGCGATTCCGACGATTCCGTGACGCCCTGTCGAAAACGTCTCCGCCGCGGTGGCGAGCTTACGATTTCCGGCGATTTCGATTACCTCGGGAAGCGCATTCGTCAGCTTTGCCGCCGCGACTGCCAGCACCCAGTCCACGACGTCGTCGCGCCGCTCGAGTACCGCCTCGCGAGCTGCCACGCTCAGCGGCGGGATGGGAGGACAGGTGCCGTCCCACGATGGCGCATACAGCGCCAGTTCTTCGATGGCACCGTCGACGCCGTCGGCGAGAAGGCGGTCCAGCTCGTCCGGCGCCGGACTGGTGTGCGCCATCATCGTGCTCCACGGCCAATACAGACGAGCCGCCAGATCACGGTCGCGGAGGATTCGCGCCGAACTCCTGGTCAGGGCGAACCCCCGGCGCGGGTCGGCCCGCACCACTGCGTGACACAGGGCGGCCAGCCCTTCGATCCGGTCCGCCTCGACGACGGGCGCGAGTGCGATGACCAGTCGCTCCGCATGATCGACGGCAGCGGGCGAAGCCGCCGCGCCGGCAGCGATCAGCAGGAGATGAAGCGGCGACGTGGCCAGGACGGGAAGGACCAGTGCGTCGCGAGACTGCGGATCACGGGAAAGCAGTTGGTGAGCCGACAAAACGGCCTCGGACTCGGGCAATTCCGTCAGCCGGCGAACTGCACCGAGAGACGGCGGCTCGAAGGAGAAGCCGGACAACAGATCACCGACGTCGTAAGCGATCCCGTAGGAGAATCGTCTGGTGATCAGTTCCGCCTGCGAGCTCGTCCGCTCCAGCAGGCGCACTCGCGTTTCATTCGCTTTCCGGATTTCCCGGCTGCCGGACATGGTCGGAAGCCGCGCTTCGACATCGCGGAGACCGCTCGCCGTCAACTCGTCCCGCACTTCGCCCAGTCGTGGTGGCACCACCACTTGGAACCGGCGCAAGAGGCCGTCGGCCGCGAGGGCGACTCGCGGATCACCTGCCTGGAGCAACTCCCCCAGCAGCATCTCGAGGCCCCTGATCCGCGCCGCGCCGATCACCGCGATGGCCGCGAGCACCGTTTCGGCCGGATGTTCCCCGCGCGCCAGGACTTCGCCGAGGACGTGACGAGCCCAGACGGCGTATGCCCAGTCGGGTCCTGCCCGCGTGGCGGAGAGTTCGAGCGCCCCCAGGATCTCGAGCTGAGCCGCGGCAGGGGTTCCGAGGTCGAGAAGAACGCCGGCGAGGGCTTGGCGTGCAGACGGATTCCCGGTCAGCAAAAGGGCTTCCGCGACCGAGCGACAGGTGTGTGAACCCGCGCCGGCATCGGCGAGCGAGGCCTTCCAGTCCCGCACATGGCCGAGCGCCAGTACCGGTCTGAACGCCAGCATCCGCGCCGCGAACCGCGGGTCAGCGGAGATCACGCTTCGCACCATGAGTTCGACGACGGCGTCCGGCGTACTCGGCAACCTCGCCGCGAGGACGCAGATGTCGCGCCACGCGAAGGTCCGCGCCCGATCCTCGGCGAAACCGCCGGACAACGCCCGCGCGGCGAAGTAGTCGCGCTCGGCGAGCCTGAGGAAGCGCACACCGTGCGGCACCGCTTCCAGGATCCCGTGCGCGAGAAGGCCGCCCAGCTCGAAACCCGGCCGGACGGGCTCGGCGGTGTCGACGGCCATGGCCGCCACGGATGCCAGAGTCTTCGTCTCCGCTTCGGTGAGATCGCCCGCGAAATACCGTTCGTACAGGGCACCGATCGACGCGGACGATTTTTCTTTCATCGCGGCCTCGGCGAGCATCGCGACCAGGCCTTGGGGTGCTCCTCCATCGGCGCGATGCGTCTCGGCGAGTGTGGACGCCAGCTCCCGCCGCACGGTCATCGGGATCGGACGCCTGCTCAGGAACCAGGTAATGTCCTCTTCGTCCCAGAGGGCCGGCCTGAGCACCGGAAGCTCGAACGCCCCCGCCGCTCGGCCACCGTCGCGAACGGCGACCGTCAGGCGAACTCGGGGAAAAAGGGTGAGCAGCGAACGAGCCCACTCCGCGATCCGTTCGTAGCCCGCGTCGGGTACCTCGTCGAGGCCATCGAGCAGCAGGTGGACGGCACCGAGCACGAGCGCTTCACGAGGGACGTCCAGGCGCGGCCCCTCCGGATCCGCCAGGAGTTCGGCCGCCGCGAGGAGCAGGGGGAACCGCAGCGGACCGGAGCCCGGCCCGGGGCCGGCGATGTCGATGGCACGCCAGTAGGCCAGCTCCAGCAGCAGACGCGATTTTCCCGCCCCCGGCCCGCCGGTCACCACCGCCGAGTCCTCGTGGTCGGCCGCGAGAGGGAATTCGCCGTGCTCGCGGGAAAGACGGACGATCAGTGCACGCGCTCGGTCGGCATAACACGTCCGAGTGAACCGATCACGCAGTTCGTCGACCTCCGGGGCTGCCAACCCCGGATGTCGCGCATCCACGGCGGCGAGCAGGCTCGCCATCAGCGAAGCCGCTCCCGGCCTGGCAAGGTCGATCGCCGGGGCGACCCTGCTGAAGAGTTCGGTAAGCCGATCCCCGTGGGCGAAGGGGTTCTCGGCTGCCAACCACTCCGTGGCGACCGCGGCGATCGCATGTGTGGCGCGCAACGCCCGCTCGGGGTGCGCGGACCATTTCACCGTGCGGTAGGCCGACAAATGCAACACTGCCGCGTAGTCGAGCCAAGCGGTGTCACCCGGATATAGGCGTTGGGACGCCAACCTCACCTCGTAGAGGATCCGAAAGGCCACGAGGGCCTGATCTTCGAAGAACCCCTCGACGATCCGGTCGAATTCGGCGACATCCGTCGCCACTGTCCTGACTCGGGTGGCGAACGCGAGCGAGCGCTGAATCCGGACGAGGTCCGCGTACGGGATTCCGGCGAAGACGTCACGCATCAGGCTGACCTCCAGCCAGGCGGCGTCCGACAACACCGGCCGGTCCTCGGCCGTCCGCGCGAAATCGATCAGCACCGGACGGCTTTCGACGCACATCACGTTGCGCGCGTTGAGATCGCCGTGCACGACACCGCGCACCCGACCGAATCGCGGATCAGTCAACGCGGGCCTGAGCCCGGCTGCGGGATCCGCCGTCCGGACACCGTCCGCGACGACCGCGCCCTCTTCCCGCTCAAGGGAAGCGAAAGCGCCATCGAGTGTTCGGCGCTGTTCGGAGAACCTGCTCCGGATCACCCGCCCGGAAAGAACAGCGTACTTGTCCTGCCCCGACGTTTCGACCCGGACTTCAGAGTCCCCGAAATCCGCGATCCGGAGCTCTTGCCCGAAGATGAATTCACCATGTCCAAGAGAAACTTCGAGAACGTCCTCCGCATAGATCGGTTCTCCTGGAACCGTTCCGGCACTGAGGACGAGATCAGGCCCCAAAGTCGGGTTGAGATCCCGCAAGCTCCGCGAAGAAAAGAATTCCCTCCGGTTGTGAAACGGAGTGGCCATGTGAGCGAAGAGATCGCCGATCACCCGCCGGACGGCCGATACCGAGGCGAAATCTCCGAGCGCCGTCCGGACGAGATCCTCCAAGGTCGGCACCGCGGCCTGCGGCCTGCCCGCGTACTCGGCGACGTGCGTGTACACAACGGCCTCGATCTCGCCGTCACGCTTGCTTCCGATGTCCAGGGCACCTTGCGTCGCCTCTTGAATGGGAGCGCACACCGCTGCCGGATACGGAACGAGCAACCGCCGGTAATTCCCGTACTCGGCCGCCATTTCCTCGGCGGCGCCGATCTTCACCACACGCTGCCGGTACTCCGCACCCGCACGCAGGGCGACTTCGAGCACGAATGCCCCGCTCCGGCCGCCGTCGATCACTCGAGTGATTTCGATGCTTTCGACAGGTCCTTGCCAGCCCTGACCGGATCGGCCGATCCGGTGCAGCGCATGCCAGAACATGCCTTTCCGGCCCGGCGGTATTTCGACGTTTCCCGAAAGGATCTCGACGTTGGCCACCTGAACCTCCCCGGCGAGGCGCCATGCGTAGGGTGACACCCTAGCGAGATCCTGGTGCCTGGCAACACCGGAGGTGGCATGTCGCAAGACCCTCGTCGCGAAGAGTGGGCAGCCCTTTGCGCGCGCCTGAGACGGCTCGCCGGTGACGCGAACTGGTTCGCGCTCCGTCCGGATTTCGATGATTTGACGGCGGCGACCCGTGCCGGAGAAGACACCCTCGACGGTTGGCGAGCACTCGAGACGAAACTCGCTCGCCTCGCCGAGGCGGAGCTGAACCAGATGTACCGCCACGCCGAAAGTGGCAACGTGCGGACGCGTCCGGACACCGGCTCGGAGGCGAGGCACGGCTGCCCACGCGAGCTCTGCGATCGCGTCGCGCCAGCACCCGCCGGCGCACCGCCGAAGTGCCCTCTCTTCGGTGTTCCGATGCATGAGCTGCACTGACGTCGCGGCTTTCGGGCCGACCCGGCGTCCATACGGGCCAGAGCGCGCCGCGTACCGGGTCATGAACGCCCCGTCGGCTCACGATGGCAGGCGTGGACGCCGTACAGGAAACCGACTCGACGGTCTCGAGCGCGATCGCGCTGTGTCTGCGTGACCGGTGGGCCGAAGCGGCGGAACTGTTGGCGGAGAACGATTCCTGGCGCGCCGAGTCGGCGGTTTCCGCCCTGTTGGGCGAGCTCTTCGGCGGCCTGGCCGAGCTCTGGAACGGCCGCCCCGCACGATTCGGCGTGAACCTGACCGAACGCGAGCGGTGGCCGTTGAGGACGGTGCCGCGGCACCGGGACGAGCAGATCACCTCGTACGTCTCCGCGTTGCTGGTGCTGGGCGAACGAGCCCGCGCGGAAAAGCTGCTGTCCGACGAGGACTTCCCCGAATCCGGTCTGCGGGACAGCGAACGTTCGATGCTCGCGGCCATGCGCGGCCAGCCCGCCCGGGCGATCGACTTCGCTCGCCGAGCCGTCGCCGACCGTTCTCCGCGCGGCTACGACATCGGCTCGGCCGCGATGTACCTGTCGACCGTGTCGGTCCTGCTGTCACAGGGGCGGCCCGCCGAGGCACGGGAACTGCTGGCCTCGGCCCGCGCCACGGCGCCGACGCTGGCGCATCTGCTCGACATCGCGGAAGCCCGCGTCGACATCGCGGCGGGCGAAACCGACCGCGCCGCCCGGCGCCTGCACGCGGCCACCCGCGGGCTCGCCGTCGGTACCGACATCGCCTGGGCCGATCTCGCCGAACTCGCGTTGCGGAGGAACGACCGGGCAGCGGCGAAGCAGGCACTCGACGCGCTGGAGACTCTCGCCACCGCGATGCCGACGGGACGCGTGTTGCTGCATCGCCACCTGGTCCGGGCCTGCCTTGGTGAGGAGCCCGCCGGAGAATGCCTCTGGCTAGCTCGCGAACGCGATCAGCCGCTCGAACTGGCCGTCGTCACCGAACGCCTGGCCCGGCACAACCGGTGACTAGATGACTCCGGCCCGTACGGCGTAGGCGACGGCGTGCGGGCGGTTCTTCAGCTTCAGCCGTCCGGTGATGCCCTGGATGATGTGCTTCACGCTGCGTTCCGAGTAGCTGAGCTCGCCGGCGATCTCGACGGTGTCCTTGCCCTCGGCCATCAGCCGCAGCACGTCGATCTCCCGCGTGGTGAGCCCGGCGGTGTTGACGCCCATCGGGTCGAGCACTTCGCGCTGGAGCCGTTCGACGTGTTTGAGCAGCTCGCCGAGCAGGCTCGGCGGGAGTACGCCGCCGCCGGTGGCCGCGGCGCGGACGGCGTGCGCCAGCCGTTCGCTGGTCGTGGCCGATCGCGGCAGCACCGCCACCACCCGGCATTCGATGGCGGGTACGAGTTCCGTCTCGCTGATCTGGCTCACCACGAGCACCACGGGCTTGCCGTCCTCGGCGGCGAGCCGCCGCAGCCAGAGCACCGTTTCGGGCGTCAGCCGTTCGGTGGCGAACACCAGTACGTCGGTCTCGGCGCGCCGGTCCCAGTCCCGGATGCCGATCCCCTGCTGCGTGCCCAGCTGGCTGGCCAGGCCCGCCGTGGTGATCGGGTCGGGCGCGTGCACCGCCACGGTGATCTGTCGGGTTTCCGTGTCCACTTCGTCCCCTCCGCTTGTCCGCGGCCCCAGTCGGATGGGACACAGTCTGCGAAGGAGCTCTTCACGAAGTCTCCACGAGTTCTCAACGAGGCGTGAAGGACTTCGTGGCCAGCTGAAACGCCTCCACGTACTTCGGCAGCTCGTCGAGGATTTCGCGGAGCCTGGCCTCGGGGCCGGTGTAGTCCGGGTCGGCGAGCAGGGCGTGACCGAAGGCCAGCGTGCGCCGAAGCTCGGTGATGCGTGCTTCGGCCTCGTCGGCGTCGAGCACCAGCCTGCCGTTCTCGGCGAGGCTGAGCAGGACATCTCCGGCGAACAGCTCCTGATCCTGGCTCACCGGCACAGCATGCACAGCCGCGCATACCCGCCACCAGCGCCGGACGACACTTTGCCCCTGCGAACGTCCGGGTTGCCCACTCGCCCGTTCCCACCTCGGCGCCACTAGGCTTTCCGCTGAGCAGGACCCTTCTTTTCGGCAGTCGGACGCACAGGCGGCAGGTCATGGACGAGGTTTCCTCGCTGACGGTGCGGTTGCTGGGCGGTCCCCCTGCCCGGTCAGACGCCGGCGAGATCGCCCTCGGTCCGGCTCAGCGGCAAGCGGTGTTCGCCGTGCTCGCCCTGCACGCGGGTCAGTTCGTCTCCCGCAAGGAGCTCATCGACGCCGTCTGGGGCGAACGGCCGCCGGACAGCGCTACCGGCATCGTGTACACCTACATTTCCGCGCTGCGCCGCGCGCTGGAGCCGGTGGGCGGACCGCTCGTCGCCTCCCGCGCCGGTTACCGCCTCGACCTGCCGAAGCAGCAGGTCGACGTCCACGTCTTCGAAGCCGAACTGGAACGCGCCCGCGCGCATCGGCTCGCCGGCGCGCACCAGCGGGAGCTGGACTCGCTTCGCTCAGCGCTCGGGCAGTGGCGGGGGTCCGCGCTGGACGGGATCCCCGGTCCGTTCGCCGAGACCCAGCGCGCCCGGCTGGACGAACTGCGCATGAGCGCGCTCGAACGCCAGGCCGAGGTCGCGCTGCACCTCGGCGGCTACCGCGAACTCGTGGACGAGCTCACGGTGCTGGTCGAGCGCCATCCGCTGCGCGAAGGCCTGCACCGCATGCTGGTCACCGCGTTGTTCCGGGCGGGCAGGCAGGCCGAGGCGCTGGCCGCGTTCGACCGTGCCCGCGAGACGATCATCGAGCAGTCCGGCCTCGAACCCGGCCCGGAACTGCTGGCCCTGCGGCAGCGCGTCCTTGACGACGATCCCTCGCTGCACCACCGTGACCAGCCGGAACGACACCGGCCGCCCGGACGGCCGTCCGTCTTTGTCAGCCGCGAGTTCGAACTCGCCCGGCTGCGACGGCATCTGTCCGCCCTGCTGAACGAAGGCCGCGGCGGGACGGTCTGGCTGGACGGCGAGGCGGGCAGCGGCAAGAGCACGCTTCTGGCGGAGGCCCTCGCCTCGGCGAGAAGCCACACGCGCTGGGTCACGGCCGACGAGCTGACCAGCGCGGTCCCGCTGAACCTCATCGCCGACAGCCTCGGCGGCGAAGCACTCGACGATCTCGACAAAACGGTCACCGACCTCTGCGAAGACGGGCCGCGGGTGCTCGTCTTCGAAGATCTGCACTGGGCCGACGAGGAAAGCCTGCTCGCCTGGCAGCGGCTGCACCGGTTCACCGCGCGGCTGCCGCTGCTGCTGATCGGTTCGGCGCGCCCGCTCCCCCGGCACCGCCTGCTCGACGTCCTCCGCTCGGGGCTCGACGGCGAGATCGTCTCACTTCCACCGTTCGACGCCCCTGCCGTCGCCGCGCTCGCCGAAGAGACGCTGGCCAGAGACCCCGGCAGGGACTACCTCGAATTCGCCGCCGACTACACCGCCGGGAACGTCGGCTACCTGTGCGAACTGTTCGCCGAGTTCGCCGACGGCCGGGAGGCGACCACCGCGCCGCACAGCCGGATCGCCTCGATCGTGGAAGCTCATCTCGCCACGCTTTCCTTGGCCTGCAAGCGAACACTGAACTCGGCCGCGCTGCTCGGCTCGTCGTTCACGGTCGCCGAGCTGGCGGGCGTCACCGGCCGCGAACCGGCGGCGCTCATCGAAGCGGTCGAAGAGGCGCTCGCCGCGCGTGTGCTGGAATCCGAGGGAGAACGCCTGCGGTTCCGCGTCCCGCTGGTGGCCTCGGTCTTCGCCGCGAACACCCCGCCCGCCATCCGCGCCGTACTGCACCAGGAGATCGCCACGACCATGGCGGATTCCGGCGCGCCCGCGGACCGGGTCGCCGAGCAACTGCTCCAGGCAGGCGACGAACTGACGGCGCCCTGGATCCCGCGATGGGTGCTCGACAATGTCCGCGCGCTGCCGGCCGGACCCGCCGTCGAGCTGCTCCATTTACTTTCGCGCCAACGGAATCTCACCGAAGAGCAGCATCAGGACCTGGCGGGCGAACTCGCCGCGCTGCTGCTGCCCGCAACGGACCTCGCACCCGCCCAGCCCTGGTGCACACCGCTGCACGCGCTCGCCCGGGTGCGCAACCGAACCGCGCCGGGGACGTCCTAAACTGCGGGGACACAGTAGTGATCCGGCCACTTTCGGTGCATGACGAGAAACGGAGCCGGCGTGACGAACGGGCTGCGCGTCGAGCTGCTCGGGCCGCCTCGTGCCTGGCTCGAAGACGTCGAGCTGAAGCTCGGGCCCGCCCGTCAGCGCGCGGTTTTCGCCACCCTGGCGGCGCGCCGCGGCCAGACGATCTCGCTCGGCGAACTGATCTCGAGCGTCTGGGGCGAGTCGGCGCCCGCCAGCGCCACCGGCAGTGTCCACACCTACGTCTCCGGTCTGCGCGGGGCGATCCGCAAGGCGGGCGGCGACGCGCACGAAATGCTGCGTTCGTCCGGATCGAGTTACGCCCTGCGGCTGGACCGCGAGTCGCTCGACGTCCACCGGTTCGAACAGGACGCCGCCGCGGCCAGGCGGCTGCTCGCCCACGCCGACCAGCGTGGCGCGGCCGCGCGGCTCACCACCGCGCTCGGGGTCTGGCGCGGCGAGGCCTATTCCGGCGTACCGGGCCCGTTCGCGGAAGCGGAACGCGTCCGGCTGACCGAACTCCAGCTGACCACCACCGAGCTGCGCGCCACCGCACTGCTCCGCCTCGGCGACCACCGCGAACTGGTGGCCGAGCTGACCGCGCTGGTGCGGCGGCATCCGTTGCGCGAGTCGCTGCACGAGACGCTCATGCGTGCCCTGCACGCCAGCGGGCGCCAGATCGAGGCGCTCGCCGCGTACCGCGAGGCCAGGCGAATACTCCGGGACGAGCTCGGCGTCGAACCCGGCGCCCCGCTGCGTGACCTGCACCAGCGCATCCTGAGCGGCACCGAAAAGCCGGTCACCGACGCGAAACCGGCCCCGATCCGGGTCGTGCCGCCGCCGGTGGCCAAGGCGATCGAACGCGGCGGCCAGAATCACCTGCCCGGCCGGACCCGGCAGGTCGAACGGCTGGACGGGTTCGTCACCGACGTGCTCGCCGGCCGCGGCCGTCCGGTCTGGCTCGAAGGCGAACCGGGTATCGGCAAATCGGAGCTGCTGATCGCCGGGCTGTCGGGCGCCGCGGCACGCGGCTGCCAGCTCGCCTGGACCGCTGCCGACGAGCTCCAGCAACGCTTCCCGCTGCAGGTGATCATGGAATGCCTCAGCGTGGCGGATCCTGCCAAGGCCAAGCTGGCAGGCGAGCTGCACGCCGAGCCCGCGCACGGGAACTGGGGCCCCGCCGACCCGATCCTGTCCACTGTGGACAAGCTGCTGGCACTGGTCGACGACACCTGCGCGGCGGGTCCGCTGGTGCTGGTGATCGACGACCTCCATTGGGCGGACGAGGCCAGTGTGCTGCTGTGGCAGCGGCTGGCCGCCGCCACCCGCCAGCTGCCGCTGCTGCTGGTCGCCGCCACCCGCACCGGGCACGGCCGCCCGGATCTTGCCCGGCTGCGCCGCGGGGTCGAGGCGAGGGACGGCGAGATCATGCCGGTCGAGGTGCTGAGCGACGACGAGATCGCCGCCGTGTTCGAGGTGGTGCTCGGGGCCAAGCTGGGGCCGAGCCTGCGTCCGCTGGTCCGGCGCGCGGCCGGGAACCCGCTCTACGCCAGGGAAATCGCGTACGACCTGGTGCGCACCGGCGCTCTGCTGATCAAGGCGGGCGTGGCCGAGGTGACGCTGGACGGCACCGAGAACGCGCCCCGGTCACTACTCGCCGCGGTGGCCCGCACGCTGGAATGCCTCGATCCTGCCACGACCGAGATCCTGCGCACCGCCTCGTTGCTGGGCGCGGAATTCGCCGTCGAGGACCTCGCCACGCTGGCTGGCAAGAGCCCGCTGGAGGTCCTGCGGGAACTGGAACCGGCCACCACCGCGGGCGTGATCGAGTACGCCGGTGACAAACTCGCCTTCCACCACCCGTTCCAGCGGCAGGCGCTCTACGGCGGCATCGCCGAACCGGTCCGCGCCGCGCTGCACCGGCGTGCCGCCGAGTCGCTCGCGCGGGCGGGCGCGCCGGTCAAACGGGTCGCCGAGCAGCTCGCGGCCGGGCCGGTGCCGTTCGACCCGTGGCTGGCGGGCTGGCTCACCGCCAACCACGTCGCGGTGGCCAACCGTGCCCCGCATATCGCGGCCGACCTCCTCCGCGGCGCGCTCGACAGCACGGTGCCCACCCGCGAACAGCGGGGAACGCTGATCGCGGCGCTGGTGCGGGTGCTGTTCCGCCTCGAACAGGCGCCGGAGGCCGAAGCCGAGCAGGCGGTGAAGACGGTCGAAGACAAGGCGGATCTGGCGCAGATGCGGCATTTCCTCGCCGCGCTGCGCTACCGCCGGGGCGACACGCCCGGCGCGATCGAGGCACTCGCCGACACCGCGGACGACCCGTCGATACCGGAACTGTGGCGCACCAGCACCAGGACCCTGCTCGCCAACTTCCGGCGCGGCACCCTCGACGATCTCGACGAGACCGAACGGATCGCGCGGGGCCTGCACACCGAAGCCGTCGAGGCGGGCGAACGCTATCCCGCCGCGCACGCGCAGCAGACGTTGTGGCTCGTGCACTCGATCCGCCGCGAGCACGACCGGGCGCTGACCGCGATCGACGCCGCGCTCGAGACCACCGGCGACCAGGCCGAGCTGGCGACCCTGCGCTTCGACCTGCTCGACAACCGCCTCTTCACCCTGCAGAACCTCGACCGGCTCGCCGAGGCCGACGCGACGCTGCACGCCGGATACGAGACGGCGGCCCGGCACGGCTTGCCGACCGGTCCGCAGGTTTCGGCGGCCGTGCACTACTACTGGACCGGCCGCTGGGACGAGGCGCTGGCCGAACTGGACTCGGTCACCGAGGACGGCCCGGCGATCACCTTCTACGGGGTGCGCGAGCCGGGAGCCGCCGCTCTGTTGCTGCACGGGGTCGCCGCCCTCATCGCGGGCCACCGGGGCGAACGCGTCTCCGTCCGCGCCCATCTGGAAGCCGCCGAGGCGCATTCGCCGTCGAACTCGTCCGAGCGCGAAAGCTGCGACTTCTACCTCGCTGCCTTGGCGATGGCCGCCGAACAGCGCGGCGCGCTCGACGACGCGTTGCGGCTGATCGCGCCGGTGCTGCGCCCCGACTACGCCCGGATGATGCTGCGCCACCAATGGCTTCCCGACGTCGTGCGCGTCGCGCTCGCGGCCGGGAACGACGCCGTCGCAAGGGAAGCGCTCGCCGTCTGCGCCGAGGAGGCGAGCCAGGAGACCGTGCCCGCAAGGGCGACCGCGGCCGCCGCCCGATGCCGCGCGCTGATCGACGGCGACCCCGAAGGCATGCTGTCCGCGGCCGACCACTACCGCGAGGTCGGCCGCCCGATCGAACTCGCCGCCGCGCTGGAGGACGCCGCCGAACTGCTCGGCCGAGCCGGTTACCTCGAAGCGGCCACCCGCTCGCTCACCGAGGCGTGCGAGGTGCTCGGGCCGGTGGGCGCCACCTGGAGCATCCGCCGGGCGGAAAACCGGCTGCGCCGCTACGGGGTGCTGAGCCGCGCCGAACGCGGGCCTCGGCACAGCGGGGCGCTGTCGCCGCTGGAACTGCGGGTCGCGCGGCTGGTGGCGGCGAAACTGTCCAATCCCGAGATCGCCGCGGAGCTGAGCCTGCCGAGGAGGACGGTGCAGTCGCTGGTGTCGAGGGTGCTGACCAAACTGCACGCGGATTCCCGGCTGACCGTCGGCGATCAGCTGCCCAGACGGCTCGCGTGAAGGCGATAACACAGACGGCTCGCGTGAAGGCGATCACCACCGTACGACCGAGGAGAACCATGACCCGCGTGCTGGCCTGCTTGACGGCCCTCGTGCTGCTGCTCACCGGCTGTTCGGGCACGCCGGAACCCGGCGACCCGATCAAGCTCACCGTCGCCACCTTCGGCGAGTTCGGGTACGAGAAACTCTTCGACGACTACGAAAAGGCACATCCGGGCATCACCGTCGATGGCCGGGTCGCCGACTTCGAGACGCACCACCGGCAGCTCGCCACCGGCCTCGGCGCCGGACGCGGCAGCGCGGACGTCGTCGCGATCGAGGAGCAGTACCTCCCCAAGTTCCGCCAGTCCACGGACAAGTTCACCGATCTGTCCGAATTCGGCGCGCAGGGTCTCCGCGAGCAGTGGCCTGCCTGGAAATGGGACCAGGGCACCGCGGACGGCGGGAAGTTCGTGATGGGCCTCGGCACCGACATGGGCAGCCTCGCCCTCTGCTACCGCCGTGACCTGTTCGCGAACGCCGGCCTGCCGACCGACCGCGATCAGGTGGCCGCGCTGTGGCCGACCTGGGAAAAGTTCGCCGAAACCGGGGAGCGGTTCAGCGCCAAGGCGCCGGAAGACGTCAAATTCGCCGACTCGGCGGGCACGATCTACACGGCGATGCTCAACCAGGCGGAGGAGAACTACTTCGCCAAGGACGACACGTTCGTCGCGGACAAGAACCCCAACGTGCGCAAGGCCTTCGAGCTGGCGGGCGGGATGGCGCTGAAGAAGGAGACGGCGGCGGTCACCACGTTCACGCAGCCGTGGACGGTGGCGATCAAGCAGAGCCGGTTCGCCGCCATCACCTGTCCCGCGTGGATGCTCACCCAGATCGAAGAGGCGGGCGGACCGGAACTGGCGGGCAAATGGGACGTCACCGCGGTTCCCGGCAAGGCGGGCAACTGGGGCGGCTCGTTCCTGACCGTGCCGAAGCAGGGCGCGCACCGCAAGGAGGCCTACGACCTCGCCGTCTGGCTCACCGCGCCCGAACAGCAGAAACGGATCTTCCTGGAAAGCGGGCTGCTGCCGAGCTCGCTCGGCGCCTACCAGGACAGTGCCGTGCTTTCCCACACCAGCAAGTACTTCGGTGACGCGCCGGTCGGCAAGATCTTCGCCGCCTCCGCCGAGGCGCTGCGACCGAACTACCGCGGGCTGCGTGACGGCGAGGTGCGGCCCGTGTACGGGCACGCGCTCGGCCGCGTCGAGGAGGGGCGGCAATCGCTCGACGAGGCCTGGAACCAGGCTTCGACGGAGGGCCGCGCCGCGGCCGCCAAATGAACGAGGACGGCGTGACACGCGGATTTCCGGCCGGGTTCCGCTGGGGCACGGCGACGGCGGCGTACCAGATCGAGGGCTCGACGACGGCCGATGGCCGTGGACCGTCCATTTGGGACACTTTCACCGCGCGGCCCGGCCGGGTGCTCGACGGCGCCACCGGCGAACCGGCGTGTGACCACTATCGGCGTTATCGCGAGGACATCGGCCTGCTGAGCGGACTCGGTGTGCCGTACTACCGTTTCTCCGTCGCGTGGTCGCGGGTGATGCCCGACGGCCGCACGAGCGAACCCCGCGGCCTCGCCTTCTACGATCGCCTTGTCGACACGGTGCTGGAGCACGGGATCACCCCGATGGTGACGCTCTACCACTGGGATCTGCCGGAGGCGCTGCAAGCGGAAGGCGGCTGGCCCAACCGCGATCTCGCGGACCGTTTCGCCGACTACGCGCTGACCGTCCACAAAGCACTCGGCGACCGCGTCCGGCAATGGACCACGATCAACGAGCCGTTCTGCGCCGCCTTCATCGGCTACGGCAACGGCGACCACGCGCCGGGCATCCGCGACGAGGGCGCGGCACTGGTCGCCGGGCACAACCTCCTGCTCGCGCACGGCCGGGCCGCACAAGCGTTGCGGGCAGGCGGCGGCGAGCAGGAAGTGTCCATCGTACTCAACTTCGCCCCCGTGCTGACCGACGTGGACGACGCCGCGCACCGAGAGGCCGCGCGCCGATTCGACTTCCTGCACAACAGGTTCTTCCTCGATCCCCTGCTCGGCCGCGGCTATCCACCCGAACTGCTGGCGGATCTGGCGCATCTCGGCACACTGGAACCGGCGATCGCCGACGGCGACCTGGAGATCATCGCGCAGCCGCTGGACGTCCTGGGCGTCAACTACTACGCGCCAGCCCGCGCCGTGCCGCTCGACGACCCCGAAGCCGACAGCAACTGCCCGTTGCCCGGCCTGCGCGGGATGGACGTCCAGCGACCACGCGGCGAACTGACCTCGCTCGGCTGGGAACAGCGGCCGTCGTCGTTCACCGATCTGTTGCTGTGGCTGCACGAACACTGTCCCGGCCTGCCGCTCGTGATCGCCGAGAACGGCGCCGCGTTCGAGGACGAGGTCGTCGACGGGCGCGTGCACGACGCGAAACGCGTGCGGTACTTCGCCGAGCACCTCGCCGCCGTGCACGACGCGATCGAACAGGGCGCCGACGTCCGCGGCTACATGGCCTGGTCGCTGCTCGACAATTTCGAGTGGGCGATGGGGTACACGCAGCGGTTCGGCCTCGTGCACGTCGACTTCGAGACGCAGGAACGGGTGCTCAAGGACAGTGCCCGGTTCTACGCGGATGTGGTGGCGCGCAACGGGCTCTAGCGGTTCTGAGGGGGCTGATGTTGCCGTTGTCGGAAACTGTCGGTGGTCGGTCGTATGTTCTGGGTGTGGACACACGCAACGCCACTGTGGCGCTACTCAAGGAAATCACCTCCTCTGATGCGTTGAAGGAGGTCAATGTCGCGCTGGAATCGTTGGAGGACAAGGATGCTGTCGATGCTGCCGTGGCGGCGTCGGAGGGAATCGCACGGTTGGAAGCGGTCCGGTTCCGCGCTCTCGCGCAACTGAACCGGCACCGGGACGGCGCGTCCAGTGTGACGCAGGAAGTCGCGTTCGCTCTGTCTGTTGTGGACGGTCACGCGGCAGGACTGGCCTCCACGGCGGCGGCGTTGACCACCCGGCTGCCACGAACACTGGGGCTCCTGGATCGCGGGCAGGTGGGCGGCTACGGGGCGATGAAAGTCGCCACCGCGACCGCGTGGCTGTCCGACGACGACGCACGTGCGGTGGACGAGGTACTGGAGGACCGGTTACCGGGCAGGAACTCCGACCAGATCCGGAAAACGGCGAACCACGCGGCGATGATGGCCGACCGCGACGGGGCGGGTCTTCGGACCGAACGCCACCGCGCCGGGCGGCGGTTGTCGATCCGACAAGGCGAGACCGGAGTGGCCTCGATCGAGGTCGAAGACGGCCCCGTCGAGAAAGTCGCCGCCGCCTACACCCGGATCGACCGCGAAGCACGCGCCCTCAAAACCGGCGACGAGACCCGCACCCTCGACCAGCTCCGCGCCGACGTCGCCCTCGACCTCCTGCTCAGTGGCCAAGGCGGGAAGAGTGAACGGTGCGAAGTGTTCCTCTATATGGATCTCAACACCTATCTGGGAGTGAACGAGGATCCCGCCGAGCTGGCTGGACACGGCCACATCCCGGCCTCGCTGGCCCGGCACATCGCGTCCGGGCCGGACACCGTGCTGCGCCGGATCATCACCGACCCACTCTCCGGACAGGTCCTGGATCTGGGCCGGGACCGGTATCGGCCCACCGCCGGGCTGGGCGAGTTCGTGCGGGTACGCGACCGGGAATGCCGAAGACCCGGCTGCCACCGTGTCGCCCAAGCCTGCGACCTCGACCACTCGCTGCCGTGGCAACACGGCGGCCACACCAGTGACACCGATCTGATCGACCTCTGCCGCCGCGACCACCGCCTCAAAGACGAACCGGGCTGGGTCTACCGGCTGGCTTCCGATGGGACTCTCACCATCACCACGCCCACGGGGCGAAGCTACGACAGCACACCGCCGCCACTGCACGAACCCCGCACTGAGGAACCACCGCCGTTCTGAGCCGTCGCCGGAAACCGGCCACGGCGCCGGCCTGGCTGCCATCGGCGCCGGCCTGGTTGCCGAAAAACGGCAACGGTCCGTGTCCGCGACGAGTGGCACTGGCTGGTTGCCGAAATATGGCCACGCCTCGATCGGGGCTGGATCCGCTCACGGTCACGCAGAGGTGCCCCGCGTCACCACGCTCTGGTCTGGCCTGGCAGTGCCTGCGGAACCACTCGCTGCCTATCGACATCACCGAAAAACGGCAACGGCCCGCCTGCCAGCCCGAACCCAGGCGCCCAACGCGACACGCGAATCAGCCCCGTGGCGCGCCACGCATGACGCCGTCGCCGAAATACGGCAACAGCCCGTGCCCACGACGAGTCGCACTGGTCTTGTTACCGAAATACGGCCATGACTCGATCGAGGCTGGAATCCGCTCACGGTCACGCAGAGGTGCCCCGCGTGACCACGCTCCGGCCCGGCCCGGCAGCGGCTGCGGAACCACTCGCTGTTCATCGACATCACCGAAAAACGGCTACAGACCGACCCCCGGAGCTCAACGCGACCCCAAATCAGCCCCGTGGCGCGCCACGCATGACCCCGTCGACCACCTTCCTCGCCAGCACGATGAACAGCACGATCACGGGCAGCACGCCGATCGTGGCCGCGGTCAGCATCAGCGAGTAGTCGGTGAAGTAGCCGCTCGCCAGCCGCGACAGCGCCACCTGGACGGTCGGATGCGCGTTGGGGTCGAGCACGATCAACGGCCAGAAGAAGTCGTTCCACGCCGTCATGAACGTCAACATCCCGAGCACGGCTGCCTGGGGGCGGACGGCGGGCAGGGCGACGCTCCAGAACAGCCGCACCGTCGAACAGCCGTCGACTCGGCCGGCGTCGAGCAGTTCGCCGGGGATCGCCTCCTCGCACGCCTGCCGCATCCAGAACACGCTGAAGGCGCCGACCAGCCCCGGCACGATCACCGCCTCCAGCCGCCCGTACCAGCCGAGTTCGCCGACCACCAGGTAGAGCGGGATCACCCCGAGCTGGGCCGGCACCATGGCGGTGCCGATGACGACCAGGAAGAGCGAGTCGCGGCCGGGGAAACGCAGGCGCGCGAAGGCGAATCCGGCCATGCTGGAGAGCAGCACGTTCGACACGGTCACCGTGCCGGCGACGATCAGCGAGTTCTGCATCGCCAGCCAGAAATCGACGGTGTCGAAGACCTTGGCCACGTTCTCGATCAGGTTGCCGCCGGGCAGCAGCGGCGGAGTCGTCTCGCCGAGCGCGGAATTGTCCTTCGAGGACACCACGAACGACCAGTACAGCGGGAAGATCGACGCGATGGCGACGGCGAGCAGCAGCCCGTAGACGACGAATCCGGTCCGTTCCCTCGCCGCCACGGTCACTCACCTCCCCGCATCCGGCGCACGAGCGAGAAGTTGACCAGTGCGAAGCCGGCCGAAAACAGGAAGAGCAGCCACGCGATGGCCGCCGCGTATCCGGCGTCGAACTCGCCGAACCCCTTCTCGTACAAGTACATGGCGAGCGTCTGGAACTGGCGGTCGGCACCGCCGGTGCCGTTGGTCCCGGTGTCGTCGAACAACTGCGGTTCGGCGAACAACTGCAACCCGCCGATGGTCGAGACGACGACGGTGAAGGCGATGGTCGGGCGGATCGCGGGCACGGTGATCGACCAGAAGGTGCGCCAGCGCGAGGCGCCGTCGAGCATGGCGGCGTCGTAGCGTTCCTGCGGCACGGACTGCATGGCCGCGAGATACAGCAGCGCGTTGTAGCCGGTCCAGCGCCACATCACCATCACGCTGATCGCGACGTGCGCGGCGAACCGGTCCGTCCGCCAGTCCACCGGGTCGAGCCCCACCAGGCCCAGCACCCAGTTGACGACGCCGTAGTCCTCGGCGAAGAGCTGGCTGAACACCAGCGCCACCGCGACCACCGAGACGACGTTGGGCAACAGCACACTGGCCCGCCACAGGGTCCGCGCACGCAACGGGCGGTCGAGGAGTGCCGCGAGCCCGAGCGCGGCCAGCAGTTGCGGGACGGTCGAAAGGACGAAGATGCTGACCGTGTTGAAAAGCGCGTTGTAGAACTTCGGGTCCTGGAGCAGGACGGCGAAGTTGCCGAGACCGGCGAACCCGGTGTCACCGTTGACCAGATGCCAGTGGTGTAACGCCACCCAGGCGGTGTAGAGCAGCGGGAACAGACCGAACACGCCGAACAGGACGTAGAACGGCGCTGTCATCAGATATCCGGCGAGTCGCTCGCCCGTACGCTTCAACCGGTGATCACCTTGACGCCTGCCCGGGTGATCTCGTCGGCCGGCAGCACCGTCCGTCGCGCTGCCGCTCTTCGGTGTAGAACGCCTCACGGGGACACGAGGCGTGCCCGGCGGTCCTCCAGGAAGGCCCGTTCGGTGTCGTTGGTGGCCAAGGCGATCGCCTCGTCGTAGGCGGCGATGGCTTCCGAAGCCCGGCCCAGGCGGGCGAGCAGGTTCGCGCGGGTGGCGGGCAGATGGTGGTAGCCCGGCAGATCCAGCTCGGCGATCCCGTCCAGTGCCGCCGCCGGGCCGTGCACCTCGGCGACGGCGACCGCGCGGTTGAGCGCGACGATCGGTGTCGGGGTGAGCCGCCACAGCCGGTCGTAGAGCGCCAGCACCTGCGTCCAGTCGGTCGACGATCCGTCCGTGTGCACGGCGTTGATCGCGGCCTGCACCTGGTACGGGCCCGGCCGGTCGACACGAAGGCATCGCCGCACCAGTTCGTGCCCCTCGGCGATCAGTTCGCGATTCCACAAGGACCGGTCCTGGTCCGCGAGCACCACCAGCTCACCGGACGGCCCGACCCGCGCCGGCCGCCGCGCTTCGGTGAGCAGGAGCAACGCCAGCAGCCCGAGCACCTCCGGTTCGTCCGGCATCAGCTCGATGAGCGCCCTCGTCAGGCGGATCGCCTCCAGACAGAGATCCGTCCGCAGCAGGTCTCCCGACGTGGACGTGTATCCCTCGTTGAAGACCAGGTAGAGCACGGTGAGCACGGAACCCAGCCGATCGGCGAGTTCGTCGTCCCGCGGCACCCGGTACGGGATGCCCGCGTCGCGGATCTTCTTCTTCGCGCGGACGATCCGCTGGGACACGGTCGCTTCCGGGACGAGGTACGCCCGCGCGATCTCCCCCACCTCCAGCCCGCCGAGCAGCCGCAGGGTGAGCGCGGTCCGCGCGAGCGGCGAAAGCGCCGGATGGCAGCAGGTGAAGATCATGCGGAGCTGGTCGTCACGCACCGGCCCGGCCTCGGCGGGCTCCTCCGGCTGGTGCAGCAGCAAGGCCTGCGCGTGCCGGGACTCACGGGTGGATTCCCGGCGCAGGCGGTCGATCGCCCGGTTCCGGGCGGTGGTGACGATCCAGCCGCCCGGGTTGGGCGGTGGCTCGGCCCACTTCTCGACCGCGGTCGCGAACGCGTCCTGAACCGCCTCCTCGGCGAGCGAGATGTCGCCGAGGAGGCGGGTCAGGGTGGCCACGCACCGGCCGTACTCCGCCCGGTAGATCCCGTCGAAATCCATCGACGTCAACGCCGCGGGTCGCCGAACGGCCGCACTTCGATCGGCTGCCCGCAGGCGAGCGCGCATTTCTCGGCCCAGGCCAGCGCTTGATCGAGGTCGTCGACCTGGATCACCCAAAACCCGCCGAGCTGTTCCTTCGTCTCGGCGAACGGCCCATCGGTGATCGTGGTCGTGCCGCCTTCGGGACGGACGACCGTGGAGACGTCCGAGTGCTCCAGGCCGCCCACGAAGACCCAGGACCCGGCGGCCTTCATCGCGTCGGTGACCTCGCCGGTCCTGGCCATCATCGCCCGGACCTCGTCCTCGGGCGCGTCCCGTGTGCTCTCGTCGAGCTGGACGGCGAGCAGGTACTGCCTCATGACTGAACCCCTTCGACGGCTCAGGAGATCATTCCACGGTGACGGACTTCGCGAGATTCCGCGGCTTGTCGATGTCGTGGCCGAGGATCAGCGCGGCGTGATAAGCCAGCAGCTGCAGCGGGATCGTGAGCAGGATCGGGTCGAGTTCCGGCTCCGAACGCGGGACGACGAATCGCGGCACGTCGAGATCGCCGAAGTCCACGTCGTCGTGGGTGATCGCCAGCACCTGGCCCTTGCGTGCCTTGATCTGCTGCATCGCGGCCAGGTTGCGGTCGGCGAGGTCGTCGGACGGCACGATCGCGACCGTCGGCAGCTCCTCGTCGATCAGCGCGAGCGGGCCGTGCTTGAGCTCCGAGGTCTGGTAGGCCTCGGCGTGCCGGTACGAGATCTCCTTGAACTTCTGCGCGCCCTCCCGCGCCACCGGGAAGCCGCGGACCCGGCCGATGAAGAACAGGCTCCGCGCGTCCGCGCAGATCTTGGCGTGCTCGGCGATCCGGTCCTCCGCCTCGACGATCTCCGCGACCTGCTTCGGCAACGCGCGGAGTGCCGCGACGATCCGCTGTCCGTCCGCATTGGACAGATCGCGGACGCGGCCGAGCGCCAGCGCGATCATCGCGAAACCGACGGCCATGTTGGTGAGCGCCTTGGTCGAAGCGACGGCGATCTCCGGACCGGCGTGCAGGTACAGGCCGCCGTCGCAGGCCCGCGCGATGCTCGAGCCGACGACGTTCACGAGGCCGACCACCCGGCCACCCTTGCGTTTGACCTCTTCGACGGCGAACGCGGTGTCCGCAGTTTCGCCGGACTGGCTGACCGCGATGTAGAGCGTGTCCGCTTCGATGATGGGGTTGCGGTAGCGGAACTCGGACGCGGCCTCCGCGTCGGCCGGGACCCGCGCGAGGTCCTCGATCATGGTCGCGCCGATCTGGCCCGCGTAGTACGCCGAGCCGCAGCCGAGGATCTTCACCCTCGCGAAACCACGCAGGTCACGGGGAGTCAGGTTCAGACCGTCCAAACGGGACACTCCGAACCGGTCGTCGAGACGGCCCCGGATCATGCGCTCCAGGCATTCCGGCTGCTCCTGGATCTCCTTGTACATGTAGTGCCGGTGCCCGCCGAGGTCGAGGTCGTCGGCCTGGATGTCGATGGCCGTGGCGGCCTTGCCGGTGTCGCTCTCGTCGACGGTGAAGGTGCGGTAGCCGGTGGCCGAGACGCTGGCGAACTCGCCGTCGTCGAGGTGCACCACCTGCGAGGTGTGCCGGACCAGCGCGGACAGGTCGCTGGCCACGAACATCTCGCGGTCGCCGACGCCGATGATCAGCGGCGAACCGTTCCGCGCGACCACGACACGGTCGGGGTGTTCGGTATCGGTCACGGCGATCGCGTAGGTGCCGGTGACGCGCGAAACGGCCTCGACGACCGCGTCTTCGAGGGTCTTCGCGCCCGACCTCGCGACGAGGTGGGCGAGCACCTCGGTGTCGGTCTCCGACGTCAGCGTCACCCCGGCCTGCGTCAGCTGCTCGCGCAGCGCGTCGGCGTTGTCGATGATCCCGTTGTGCACCACCGAGATCCGGCCGTCCTCGGAAACGTGCGGATGGGCGTTGGCCTCGGTCGCCGGACCGTGCGTCGCCCACCTCGTATGCCCGATGCCGACCTTGCCCGCGAGCCGTTTGGGCAGGGCCGCGGTCAGATTCCGCACCCGCCCCACGATCCGGTGCACCTGGGCGCCTTTACCGCCCAGGACGGAGATCCCGGCCGAGTCGTAGCCGCGGTATTCCAGCCGCGTCAGCCCCTCGATCAGGATCGGGGCGGCGTTCTGGCCGCCGATGTAGCCGACGATTCCGCACATGACGAGTCAACCTCACAAAAGAAACGGACGGGCGTGTTCCGTCAGCCGTAGACGATGCGGCGCAGTTGCCGCTCGGACAGGTCGGGAGGCGCGACGAGACGACGGCTCAGTTCGACGGCGATCCGGGGGAAGATCTCGGGATTCTTCCTGCCCTCGGCCTGCAACCGGGCATGCCGCTCCCGGACGTACTGCTCGACCGGCTGCCGGTAGAACGCCAGGACGTCCTCGACGACACGGGCGGCGATGGCCGTCGACAGACCCGTCGACAAGGCAACCTGCTCGACGATGTCCGCGTCCTCCACGGAGCCCATCATGCACATCGGGACCCCGAAACGCCAGTTCTTGCCCGAAATCGGGCAAGACTTGCGGTTCAGTGCCCCCTGATCGCCGTCACCAGGCCGGTGACGAGGTCCACCCGCTCCGCCATCGACTCGACCAGCAGATACTCGTGATCGGCGTGCGCACCGCCGCCGCCGGCGCCCAGCCCGTCGAGGGTCGGGACGCCGATCGCGGCGGTCAGGTTGCCGTCGCTCCCGCCGCCGACGGCCACCCCGGCGACTCCGGGCAGCAGCCGTCCGGCGACGGCGAAGAGGTCCGCGGCGGCGGACCCGGGCATCGGCGGCCGGTGGATCCCGCCCCGCACCACGATTTCCGCCCCTTCTAGGCGCGGGGTCAGCGCGGCGAACCCCGCTTCGACGCGCTCCTTCTCCGCGGCGGACTCGACCCGTACGTCGACCACGACGGTCGCGGAGGCGGGCACGACGTTGCTCGCCGTTCCCGCCGAGGCGACGGCCGGAGTGACGCTCGTCCCGATCTCGGGCCTGCCGAGCGCGACGATGTCCAGTACCTGATGCGCGGCTTCGGTCAGCGCGTTCACGCCTGCCTCCGGCTCGAGGCCGGCGTGCGACGCCCGGCCGGTGATGACGACCTCGAACGTGCCGCAGCCCTTGCGGGCGATCTTGAGGCCGCCGCCGTCGGCCGCGCCTTCGAACACCAGCACCGTGCCGCAAGCGCGGGCGCGCTCCTCGATGAGCGCCCGGGATTCGTGCGAACCCGTTTCCTCGTCGGCCGTCACCAGGATCTCGACGCCGGTCAGATCGTCGAGCGCCGCCAGGCCGTGGATCGCCTGCACCAATCCGCCGAGCATGTCGAACACCCCCGGTCCGGTCACCCGGCCGTCGGTCACCGCGAACGGGCGGCGCGCCAACGTGCCGATCGGGAACACGGTGTCGTGATGCCCCAGGATCAGCACGCGCGGCTCACCGCCGCCGGACCACCGGACGTGCGGTCCCGCCGCGCTCTCCACCAGGGTCGCCGTTCCGCCGAGACGGGCCTCGACGAGAGCGGCCACGGCCTCGGCCGATGCCGTCAAAGCCTTGATGTCCCCCGAAGGTGACTCGATCTCGACAAGCGTCCTGAGGTCTTCGATCATCGCGTCGGCTGTCATGCGAACACTTTCGCGTATGCGCCGTCGTAACCGCGCATAGGATCGGGTGATGCTCGAAAACCTGCTCACGCCGGAGACCAGGACCGATCCGTATCCGTTCTACCGCCAGGTCTTCGCCCGAGGTCCGGTGTTCGAGGCCGCCGACCGGTTCTTCGTGGTGAGCGGGTTCGAGGAGGCGTCCGCGGTACTGAAGAATCCCGCGTTCGGGCACCCGGAGCCCGAAGTGCTGCCGAATCCGCACGAGAACGAGCCGGTCGACGAGCAGGGCCGCGTGATCCGGTCGTTCCTCGGACTCGATCCGCCCGATCACACGAGGCTGCGGCGGCTGGTCTCGAAGGCGTTCACGCCGAGGATGGTCGAGCAACTCGCCCCGAGGGTCGACGAACTGGCGAAGGAACTGGTGTCGAAAGCGCTCGAAATGGGCGAATTCGACCTGATGACCGAGATCGCGAAACCGCTGCCGGTCGTCGTGATCAGCGAGATGCTCGGGGTGCCCCTGGCCGACCGCGCCCGCTTCGAAGGGTGGTCGCACGCCATGGGGCGCGCGCTCGACCCGTCGTTCCTGATCGCGAAGGAGACCGTCGCCGCGGCTGTCGCGGCCCGGCGCGAGTTCGTCGCCTACTTCCGTGAACTGGCGAAGGAACGGCGGAAACGGCCGACCGGCGACCTGTTCTCCGATCTGGTGTCGGTGTCCGACGAGGGCGACCGGCTCAGCGAGGGCGAACTGGTGATCACCGCGATGCTCCTGCTGGTCGCCGGGCACGAGACGACGACCAACCTGATCGGCAACGGGATCCTCGCGCTGCTGAACCATCCTGAGCAGCACCGGAAACTGGCCGAAGACCGCTCGAAGATCCCGAACGCGGTCGAAGAGATGCTCCGGTACGACTCCCCCGTCCAGCTGACCACGCGCACCGCCTTGCGGGACGCGACCGTCGGCGACCGATCCGTCGGCGAAGGCGCGCAAACGGTCGTACTGCTGGGAGCGGCCAACCGCGACCCTCGCGTCCACGAGAACCCGGACGGCTTCGACGTCGACCGTCCCTCGACGAGGCATCTCGCGCTGGGGCAGGGTATCCACTTCTGTCTCGGCGCCCCGCTGGCACGCCTTGAGGGCCGGACCGTGTTCGAGGCGCTGCTCGCCGCCGGCCGCGCCTTCCACCGGACGGCCGATCCGGTCTGGGTGAAGCAGGTGACACTGCGCGGCCTCGAAAGCCTGCGGCTCGAATTCGCCTGAAAGTCCGGTTTTCGACCTTAGGCGGTTGCCGACCGGCGCCGGACTGCGCATGCTTTGCGCCAACCCGGCGTCGGTGGGGGTGTCCATGTACCAGGAACGCGAGGTCAGACCCAGCCCGTTCCCCCGCGCGCTTTCCGAAGCGGTGGAGCACCGCGGGCTTTCCCTGTCCCGGATCCGCGCGCATTTGGCGGCACGTGGGGTTTCCGTGGCCGAATCGACCTTGAGCTACTGGCAGCGCGGGCTCCGGCATCCGTCGACACCGCGCTCGCTCGACGTCGTCCGCGCGCTCGAAGCCGTGCTGGGGCTGCCCGCGGACAGTCTCGTCGTCCTGATCGGCCCGCAACGGCGGCCGCCCGGCGACGACCGCAGGCCCTCCTTGCCGGAGCTGCGGCAGAGCTGGGCCGAAACCTGCTCGCTGCTGGACGAACTGAGCGAAACACCCGGCGCGGCGGGAAACGCGAAGCTCGACGTCGTGACCGTCGTCGACGTGCTGACCATGACCGCCGAAGGCCGGATCTCGGAGATCGCCTCGACCATGGTGGTGCGGGCCAGGGAACCCGGCGCGGACGGTTTCGTGGTGACCCATCAGGACGAGCCCGGCACCGACATGGAGGCGACGACGGTCTTCGCCACCGACGGATGCCGAAGAGGCAGAGTGCGCCGAAGCGCCTCTTCGCCGGGGATGGTGTTCGAGCTCCTCTTCGACCGAGGCCTGGCCGAAGGGGAAACGCACACCTTCGCGTTCACGTTGCGCCTGGCCGCGTCGGTCCGTTCGACCTGTTTCCACCGGACGGTGCGCTCCCGCATGTCGGCGTATCTGCTCCGGATGCGCTTCGACGCCGGCGCGATCCCGGCCCGCTGCGTCAAAACCGTGCGGGAGCGCGAAGAACTGGCCCCCGTGGTCAGCGAGCCGCTGCACCCCGGGCCGGGCGCGACGGTCAGTGCCTACTTCGAGGATCTCGGCGTCGGGATAGCGGGCATCGACCTCATCTGGGAGTGAGGCGGCGTTTCCGCCACACCGCGACCAGCACGACTCCCACCCCGGCGGCGATCAGACCGGCCACGATCGCGACCGGCGGCCCGGTGTCGTCGGGCGGGGTCACGGCCTGCGTGAAGCCGAGCCCGCGGTCGCGCTGGTAGTCCGATCCCGGCAGTTTGTCGGCGTAGCGGCCGTGTACTTCCCGCTGATAATCGGAAAGCGGGACTAACTTTCCCACCGGCGACTGCGGCAGGCTCGCCTGCAAAAGCACGACACCATCGGGGCCCAGTTCGTACCAGCCGTTGATCTGGGGTTCGTTGAGCAGGACCGAACCGGGTTTCAGCCGCGCGCTCAGGGTTTCTTCGTCGTTGCCGGAGAACACGCTCGCCGCGACCCACTTTCCCGCGCCTTCGGGCATCGTCTGCAGCGTGGCCTTCTGGCCGGAATCCGCGGTGGCCGTCACGGCGACGGATCTCAGCACGCCCGCCGGCGCACCGGCGATGCCCCTGACGAAGTCGGGATTGAGGGTGTAGACCGGGATTCCCTTCTCCCCCATGGTGATCCGCTGGGGTTCGATCCGGGTGACCTGCCGGAAGTTCGATCTCGCGAGGCCGATCGCGTCCGGCTGCCCGGCGACACGCACGGCGGCCGCGAGATCGCCGTCCGAAGGCGGGACGACTCCCTCGCCAGCCGCGGCGGGAAGCGTGGCGGGCAGCAGCGTCGCGACGGCCACCGCGAGACAACCGGCGAACTTCCGGCAGATCGTGTTCATGATCGCGGCTCAGCCCTTCCGGATGTTGACGATGGTGTCGTTCCAGCGGAACTGGCCGTTGCTGCGGTACTGGTTGTAGTTCCAGGTCTGGTAGCGCTGATACGTCGGCCACGGGTCACCGACCATGATCGACTGGTTCGCCGAGTCGTAGCCGTAGATCACCTCGGCGTGGCCACCGCCGGAGGTCCAGTAGATCCCCGTCAGGTTCAGGATCCCGGCGTCGATCTGGCTGACGACGGAGCTGAAACCGATGGGCCCGCCCGCGTCCTGCGCGGAGAAGCCGGTGCCGCGGAAACCGCGGACGATCTCGGGGATCTGGGCGGGCTGGTTCGGGCAGTACCCGGCCGACGTGCCCTTGCCCGCGGCGCAGAACTGGGCCTGGGTGGCGGTGCCGCCCATCGACCGCTCGATGCTCGAACCGTCCGCCGCCCAGCACCATTGGTTGTACTGCTGCACTTGCTGGGTGTAGTTCAGCTGCTTGGACGCGGCGGTCGCGGCGACCGTCATCGCGGTTCCCGCCACCGGCGCGATCTCGCGCACCTGGGTGTGGGTCTGGGTCTGGATCAGGCCGTGGGGCCGGTCCCCGGCGTCGCCGGGCTGCGCGAGGGCGGTGGCGGGCAGCATGCCCAGCGCGAAGACGGCGGCTCCGGTGGCCAGCGCGGCCCTCGAAAGGCTCTTCACAGATGTCTCCTTTGACACGGGGATGGGGAGATCACCGTGCGCCGCCCCGGCTTCGGGAACAACGCCCTCACCAGGCGCGAAGGAGCCGCTGTGATCGTTCACAGGACCGGAACGCGCTCGCGTGCCAGGAAACATCGGGTCCGTGCACGGCGGAGCGAGGGCCGCCGCGCAAGATTCACGGCCCCTTCACAAAGGCTGTGAATCCACCACAGGTCAGGCCTTGGGGGTCGCGAGTGTGGTGGGCCGAGTGCGGCCCCGCAACGTGACGTCCTCCGTCGCCTTCCACTGGGCGGCCTCGTCTTCGGCCGCCGACTCGATCGCCGTCCACGAAGCGAGCAACCGGGCTTCGACGTTCTTCGCCAGTTCGGTCAGCCGGGCGGCTTCGTTGACCGGGTCGCCGATCACCGTGTACTCGAACCGCCGCGGGTCGCCGACGTTCCCGGCGACCACCTCACCCGTCGCCACGCCGATCCCGGCCGGGCAGTCGGGCACCTCGGCCGCCAGCCTGCGCGAAATCGCCCGGCCGGCGGACAGCGCGAGGGTCGCGTGGTCCTCCAGCCGCACCGGTGCGCCGAAGATCGCCAGCGCGGCGTCACCGACGAACTTGTTGACCAGCCCGTGGTTGCGGTCGACCTCGTCGACCACCACCGCGAAGAACCGGTTGAGCAGGCCGACGACCTCCTCGGGCGGACGGCTCGCGGCCAGCGCGGTCGACCCGATCAGGTCGACGAACAACACCGACACCGTCCGCACCGTGCCGCCGAGTTCGGCGGACGTGCGCATCGCCTCGATCGCGACGTCCTCGCCGACATGCCTGCCGAACAGGTCGCGCAAACGTTCGCGTTCCGCGAGACCGGCGGCCATCCCGTTGAAGCCCGCTTGCAGCAGACCGAGTTCGGTGCCGTCGTAGACCGGGATCTCCACGGCGAAGTCGCCGGCACGCACCCGGCCGAGCGCGTGCTGCACCGACCGGATCGGGTTCACCACGGCGCGGGCGGTGAACACGGTCACCAGCAGACCGAAGACCAGCACCACCAGGCCGAGCGCGATGACCGAGATGGCGAGCTTCGTGGTCGACACGTCACCGCGCGCCCACGCCAGCACCGCCGTGACCACCAGTCCGGCCACCGGCACTCCGGTGCCGAGGCACCAGAACAGCAGCATCCGCAGATTGACCCCGCCGCTGAGCCGCCGCGCCGGCGAGGTGCCCGTCAGCGCCAAGGCCGCGTACGGCCGCAGGATGAACTCTCCCGCCAGATAAGCGATCGCGCAGACGACCACGCCCGCGAACGCGACGACGAGCAGTTCGGTGAGCACGACCTTCGGCTGCACCAGCGCGGCCAGCACGCCGAAGACCACGGTCGCGACGCCCCACAGCACCGCCTGCACCAGCGTCAGGCGCAACGGGACACGAAGACTCGCCGCACGCTCCTCGTCGGTCGGCGTCCGGCCGTCGGCCGCCCAGCGCAACGTCCGCAACGCGCCGCGGGTGCCCCACAGCGCGCCCACGACCACGGCGGAGACCACGTAGACGGGGACCGCGATCGCGGTGACCCGGACGAGATCGCCGGACATGCCGGGCGCGGGCATGAGCAGGGCCGCCAGCCCGACCACGACCAGCGCGCCGATGACGTTGGTCGCGATCAGCGTTCCGGTGAGCAGTCCCTGGACGCGGCGCCGCAACACGGCCGAGTCCTGATCGAGCGGGCCGAGCAGCCAGGAGCCGAACGGTCCTTGCCCGCGGCCCCGAACAGTGGAGTCGTTGTCTGGTCGCACCCGTGTCCCACCCGTTCACCCCGGTTTGAGTGAACGACTGTACACCGAAGCGGACGCGGTCGTCAGCGGACCGTGCCGGAGCCGATCAGCGTCGTCGCGTCGAGTTCTGTCACGCCTTCGGCACGCAGGGAATCGAGGTAGCGCTCACGCACCTGCTCGACGGCGCCGGGTTCGAGGTCGGCGAGAAGACCGCGGAACCCGGAGCCGATGACGACCAGCCAGGCGACCTCCGGTGTCATGGTCAGCCGCAGCTCGTTGACCACGACGTCCACATCGGACAGATTCCGCCCGGAAAGCCATGCGGTATAAGTGTCGGCTTGGTTGACGCGGTCGATCAAACTCGGTTCCCGTTCCGGTGGCGGCGCGGACTCGGTCACCGCGGCCACCGCGCGGCCGAGGTGACGGCCCGCCGCCACCATGGATCCACCGCGCCAGATGGTGAACACGGCCCGGCCGCCGGACCGGGCCCGGGAGATCAGCCGCTCGGTGCCGTCCGTCATGTCGGGAAAGAAGAAGATGCCGAGCGCGGACTGCACGACGTCGTAGCCGCCCGTGTCCCACGCCGTCGCGTCGGCTTCGTGCGCGCGCAACTGCGGCAAGTCCGCCGAACGACGGCGCAACTCGCCGATCATCGGGCCGGAGAGGTCGATCGCGTCCACCACACCGCCGGCCCCGGCAGCGCGCGCCGCGGGAATCGCCGAGGCCCCGGTGCCGCAGCAGGCGTCGAGGACACGGTCACCTTCACCGATTCCGGCGGCCGCCACCGTGGCCGCGCCGATCGGCTCCCACAGATGACGGCCCAGCGCGGTGAAATCGGCGGCCGCGGCGTCGAAAGCGCGCCGGGTTCCCACTTCGCGAGAAGACATGCCGCGACGATATCCGGTTCGGCACCCGTTGACACCGATCCGGCGCGCCCACGGCTCCGAATACCGGACATGGACCAAGGAGACCTCGCCCCGGACTTCACCCTGCCCGACGACACCGGCCGGGACCGCACGCTGTCGGACTTCCTGACCGTCGGCCCGGTCGTCCTGTTCTTCTACCCCGCCGCGATGACCGGGGGCTGCACCGCCGAGAGCTGCCACTTCCGCGACCTGGCCGCGGAATTCGGCGCGGTCGGTGCTCACCGCGTCGGGATCAGTCCGGACGGGATCACCAAACAGCGGCAATTCTCCACGCTGCGCGGCTTCGACTACCCGCTTCTGTCCGATGCGGACGGAAGTGTCGCCAAACAGTTCGGCGTATGGCGCCGGTTCAGCCCGCTGCACGCCAAACGACGCACCTTCGTGATCGGCACCGACCGCCGGATCCTCGCGGTGATCAAGAGCGAGCTGAAGTTCGACGTCCACGCCGACAAGGCGCTCGCGGCCCTGCGGGAACGGACGCCCACCACCTGACTTCCGCCTCGTGAGCGGTAAGGACGGTCCTACGTACCACTCACGAGGGCTTGACCGGCTCGGTACCTCGGCAAGGTGTGAAGGTCGGGTTTCCTCGGCTGAGCCGAGGGAAGGGGGCCTTCACGCGCCACTGTTGTGACTGCTGGTGCCTGTGGGGCGAACGTGGCGATTATCGCCGTCCGTGAAGGCCTCCTTGAGGGACTCTGGGTCCCTCAAGGAGGCCTTCACGGACCGGGCCTGGCACCAACCCGCAGCCGAAATCCACGTCGGTACCTAAGCCGCCGGTTCTAACCGTCCCTACCACTCACGAGGTCCGGTAGGCGATGTCGCGTGATTGGACGGACGACACACGTGATCCGGCGGACGACACGCGTGACTGGACGGACGACACGAACGCGGCCGGGTTCCGCCGCGAGCCGTCCGTCCGATCACGCGTGTCGTCCCTCCAAGCACGTGTGTCGTCCATCCAGTCACGCGAAACGGCCACTCGCGCACCGGCAGTACTCACCTAAGACACCCTTGGCCCTAACTGTCCTTACCACTCATGAGGCGGGACAGCTCGGCGGTGCCGTCGAAAAGCGCCCGCGAGCGGGCCGTGATCCCGGCGTCTCGCACGGAGAGCGCGGCCGCGACGTCCTCCAGCCGCCGGGATCGCCGCAGCTCCGGCATCAGGGCCCGAAGGGGCGCGACGCGGTACCCGGCCAGCCGCAGCTGCTGCACGATCCGCGCGTCCCGCACCTGGGACGGCGTGTACCGCCGCGTCCCCCGCTCGTCGCGGCCGGGGACGACGAGCCGTTCCGCGTCCCAGTGGCGCAACGTCGAAGGACGCACGCCGAGCGCCGACGCCAGTTCGGAGACGCTCATCGAGTCCGAGCCGCGGACGTCCGCGATCGGTTCGCGGGAGATCACCCGGACGGCTTCCCTGGCCTCCTTGAGATCCGCGCGTTCGGCGTCGAGCCCGGCGTGGGCGGCGTCGAGGAGCGCGAGGACGTCGGGGAGCGGATCCCGATGCAGAGCGCGGACGATCTTCTTCGCTTCGACCGGCCCCACTCCGGCGGCGAGCGCGCGATAGGCCAGCGCGGACCGGAGATGGATCTCCTCGTAGCTCCGGTAGCCCGAGGCCGTCCGCGTCGCCGCGGGGAGCACGCCGTCACGTTCGAGGTTGCGCACCTGCTGCACGGAGTAGCCCGCCAGGCGAGCGATCTCCGCTGTGCGCATCGATTTGAGACTTGACACCTTCACCCCGTCGAAAACGTACCCGAACCCTCCATAAGCACTTTAATGCGACGCTTGAGCACATGAACATCGACGACATCATCGGCTTCGTTTCGGACCTCGACGGCGTCCTGACCCTCACGCCGGGACCGGGCGACGAGTGGCCGGAGCTCAGCTGGGGCGACGCGTTCTTCTACTACTCCCCCGACGGCGTCGTCCCGGCGAACGTCCAGCCCTTCGCGACGGTCGTGACCAAGAACTACCCCGGCGACGAGGCCTCGCGGCTGGACCGGCCGGATGCCTTCCGCGTGAACATCCACGCGGGCAAGGAGGAGTTCACCCGCCTGCTCGGCCGCGCTCCCCGGGACGCGGCCGAAACCGACGTCGACCCCGCCGTCGAAGACACCGTGATCGCCCACCCCGTCTACGGGACCGCGGGCTGGCTGGCGGTGGTGAACCCGGCGTCGAAGACCGAAGCGGTCGTCCGCGAACTGCTCGGCACGGCCTACCGGCTGGCCCGGGCGCGGTACGAACGGCGCGCGGACTCCTCGCGCGGTTAGCGGACCGAATATCGTGGGGCGGTGGGCCGAAACCTTCAAACCCGCGAGCGGCTCAGGCCGGTCGACCTGGCACGTGAGCACGGCCTGTCCACGCAGGCCGTCCGCAATTACGAGGCGGACGGCATCCTCCCCGCCGCCGAACGCGGTCCGCACGGCTATCGCACCTACACGCCCCGGCACGCCCAAGCCTTGCGGGCGTTCCTGGCTCTCGTGCCCGGGCACGGTCACGCGACGGCGGCGTCGATCATGGAGGCGGTCAACCGGGACGCGGTCGAGGAAGCGCTCCGGCTCGTCGACGAGAGCCACGCGCAGCTGCTCGAGGATCGCCGCACCCTCCAGGCCGTCGCGGAAGCGCTCCGCGATCTCGAACCCGTGCCGCAGGAGCGGGGTGAGATGTTCGTCGGTCCGCTGGCCGGGAAACTCGGCGTCCGGCCGGCCACGCTGCGCGAATGGGAGCGCGCGGGCCTTCTCCGGCCCGGACGCGACCCGCGGACCGGCTACCGCGTCTACAGCGCGGCCGACGTGCGCGACGCCAAGCTGACCCGTCAGCTCCGGCGGGGCGGCTACCTCTTGGAGCGGATAGCGCCGCTGATCGACCAGGTCCGCTCGGCCGGGGGTGTCGTGCCGCTCGAGTCGACACTGAGCGACTGGCACTCGCGGCTCTCGGCGAGGGGCCGGGCCCTGCTCTCCGGCGCCGCCGCGCTGAACACCTACCTCGACTGCTGACACTTTTCGGACAATGACACTCCCGCGCAATTGAATTCGCGACGATTCACGCCTTTTCGCCTACGAAAGTAGGAGCGTGATCACGGAACCTACTTTCGGCGCTACGGCGAGGAAGACGGGCGCTCGTACTGTGCGTGACATCGAGATGAACCGCCCGGTCCCTGCCGTTTAGAACATATCCCGGCGGTTCGTCGTTCCCTCCTTATCGAAGGAAATTCGCATGCGAATTCGCGGACCCGTCATGCTCACCCTGCTGAGCGTTTGCGCCGGAATCGGCGCCTTCGCCGTCCCGGCGACCGCCGCGCCGGCCACCGCCTACGACCAGACGATGCTGGAGACCCTCGCCGCCCAGCTCCGCGTCAGCCCGCTTCAGGCCGCGCAGAAGCTGGACCACGAGAAGAACCTGATCGCCTCGCTCGAGAGCATCAGAACACGCGGTCTCCACACCGACGGCGCGTACTTCGACGACGCCGGCGCCCTCGTGGTGAACGCCGCCGACGCCGGATCCGCCGAAGCGCTCCGCTCGGCCGGGCTGACCCCGCGCACCGGCGCCCTTGGTGAGAACGCGCTGAACGCCCTGTCCGCCACCGTCGGCAAGGTGATCGGCAAGGACGTCGGCCAGGTGCAGGCGTGGGGTCCGGAACTCGCGGCCGACAAGGTCGTCGTCACCGTGCAGCCGGGTGCCGACAGCGCGCTCGTCCACCGCCTCACGGCACTGTCCGGTGTGGCGGTCCAGACCGGTGTCGCCAACGGCAACACCACGCAGGCCGACGTCATCCCCGGCCAGATCATGGATCTCGACCCCGGCACCAACTGCTCGCTCGGCTTCCCCGGCACCACCAGCAACGGCAACAACGTGCTGCTCACCGCCGGGCACTGCGTCGAAGGCAACCCGGACATCCTGAACCGCAACGGCGTCCACATCGGACGGGGCGTCGCCACCCAGTTCCCGTCGGCCGACATGGGCCTGATGGACATCGACGCCGAGGACACCGGCCGCGGCTACGTGGACACCCGCAAGGGCACCACGGTGCGGATCACCGGCAGCTCGAAGGCGCCGGTCGGCACCACGCTGTGCAAGGCGGGCAACACCACCGGCTGGACCTGCGGCAAGATCACCGCTTACAACCAGACCGTCCGCTACAGCGGCGAAAGCGTCGCCACCTCCGGGCTGGCGAAGTCGACCGTGTGCACCGAGGGCGGCGACAGCGGCGGCGCCTACATCGCGGGCAACACCGCGCAGGGCATGACCTCCGGCGGCCCCGCCGACGGGCACGACTGCGGCTGGAACCAGGGCTCCAACGCCACCGGTTCGTACTCGTACTACCAGCCGGTCGTGGACGCGGCGAACAAGTACGGGGTCACGCTGACCCGTTCCTGACGAAGAACGCCCGATGGCGGGGAGCGCCTGCTCCCCGCCATCGGGCTTTGTCACGCGTTCAGGATCTGCTCCCGCAGGATGTCCGCGTGGCCGCCGTGCTGGGCGAGCTCACGCAGCAGGTGCAGGTACACCCACCGCAGCGGGAGCGGGCCACGCCGGTTGCCGTGGAGCAGGTCGTCCAGTTCGAGGGCCGAAGCCGCCTCACGCGACGCCTCGCAGGCTTCGCGATACGCCTGCCGCACGGTGGCGATCGTGTCCTCCTCGTCGAGGATGAACGATTCGTCAGGCGTGGCGGGGAGGCCGATCTCGGTGCGCGGGCGGCAGGTGACGGCTTCGTCGAACCACACCTTTTCCACGAAGGTCGCGTGCTTCACCAGACCGAGCAGAGTCGTGCGGGAGGGAACGAGCGACCGGCGCGCCTGCTCTTCGGTCAACCCCTCCAAGCAGTTGTCGAGCACCCGGCGATGTTCGTCGAGGAATACCTCGAACTGTTCGCGGAAAGGATGGTTGAGGACGTCCAACGAGCGCATCGGAGAAGAGGACACGGGCGAAGCATCGCAAAAGTCCTCGATCACGGGCAACCGAGTTGCGCTACTTCAGGAACTTGACCAGTTCGGCGCTCACGAACTCCGGATTCTCCTCGGCGGGCCAATGTCCAGCCCGCGGCACGGGTTTCGCGATCTCGGCGTCGTCGAAGGGCGACGGCGCCCCAGGGCCGCCGAACGCGGTCCCCGAGTAGGCGAGCTTGGTGAGGTCGCCGGGGAACTGCGCGGCGAGCCGGCGCTGTCGCCGAGACCGGGCAGGTCGAGGGCGTACACCGTGAAGTGCTCGGCCAGCGCGGGCATGACGCGGTGCCAGCCGTACCAGGTCCGCGGCCAGCCGTGCGGCAGGACGAGGGCCACGGCGACCGCGGCGGCTCGGTGAAGCATGGAAGTCTCCGTTTCAGCGCCCGGTGGCGCCGTCGATCAGTTCGCGCAGGATGTCGGCGTGGCCCGCGTGCCGTGCGGTTTCCTCGATCAGATGGGTCAGCGTCCAGCGCCGCGATCCCCGGCGGGGTCCCGGCGCGGCGAGGTCGTCCCATGACGCGATTTCGGCGTTCGCCTCGGCGATGGTTTCCCGGTACGCGGCGAGAATCGACGCCGCCGTGTCGTCGGGTCCCGGATGGAACGTCGCCTTCCAATCGGCGACGCGGTGGCCGAGCAGCCAATGCCGTTCCACCTGGGTCAGGTGGTTGACCAGGCCCAGCAGATTCGTCCCCGACGGCACGCCGGGAGTGCGGGCTCGCTCTTCCGGCACTCCTTCGGCCTTCGCCGCGACCGCGGAACGCAGGTAGTCGAGGAACCCGGCGAGCACGTCCTTCTCGCCAGGGCCTGTCGAAGGCGGCCCGGCGTCGCGTTTACGGCTCATCGCCCGGCCCTCCGGAGGATCAGGACGTGGTCGATCACGGTCGCGGTCCGGCCTTCCGGGCCGGTGGCCAGGCGTTCGGCCGCCTCCGCACGGTCGATCGACCATTCCGCCTGGTCGAGATCCAGTCCGGCCGCCACGGCACCCGGAGTGGGGTACTCGCCGTCCTGGTCCCACGACCAAGGTCGGCGATCTCGGCCAGCCTCGCGTTCACCTTCGGCGTTCCGGCGGCACGCCGTTCGTGGAGTTCGTCCCAGAATTCCGTCGCGTTCATGACCACACCTTCGCCTCAGCGCAGCCGAATTGGCACGAAAACTTGCCGACCTGGCAAGATCGGCGGCATGGCGGACGAGACGGACGAGGTACTGGACTCGGTGGGCCCCCGGTTGCGCGCCCTGCGCAAACACCGTGGCCTGACACTGGCCGAATTGTCGGTGGCGACCGGGATCTCGGAAAGCACGTTGTCACGGCTGGAAAGCGGCGGACGACGACCCACGCTGGAACTGCTGCTCCCGCTGGCCCGCGTGCACGGCGTGCCGCTCGACGACCTCGTCGGCGCTCCCCGTACCGGCGATCCGCGCATCCATTTGCAGCCGATCCACCGCCACGGCATGACGTTCCTGCCGCTCACCAGGCGCGCCGGCGGAGTGCAGGCGTTCAAGATGCTCATCCCCAGCCGCGACGAACCGGCGGAACCCAGCCCGAAGACGCACGGCGGCTACGAATGGGTGTATGTCCTCAATGGACAGTTGCGGCTGGTGGTCGGCGACCGTGACCTGGTGCTGCCGCCCGGCGAGGCCGCCGAATTCGACACCGCGCTGCCGCATTGGCTCGGCTCGGCCGACGGTCGCGCCGTCGAAACCCTCGTCCTGTTCGGACCGCAGGGCGAGCGCGCCCACGTCCGGCCACGCTAGAGCCAGTCGTGCTCGCGGGCGTACCTGGCCGCCTGGTGCCGGGTCTGCGTCTGGGTCTTCTGCATGGCGTTCGAGAGATAGTTCCGCACCGTGCCCTGCGCGAGGTGGAGCCGGGCGGCGATCTCGGCGACGGAATAGCCTTCGCCGGTCACCCGCAGAACCTCCAGTTCCCGCTCGGTCAGCGGGCAGTCGTCGACGACGGCGAGCGCGGAGACGTCCGGGTCGATCCAGCGTTTGCCCTGGTGCAGGGCGGCGATGACGAAGGTGATGTGCGACGGTTCGGCCGCCTTGCTGACGAAGCCCTGCACCCCGAGTTTGAGTGCTTTGCGGAGCACGCCGGGTTTCGCATGCCTGGTCAGCATGAGGATGACCTGGTTCGGCCGGGTACGGCGGATCTCCGCGACCGCGCCGAGGCCGTCCACGCCGGGCATTTCGAGGTCGATGACGAGGACGTCGGGCTCGTGCCGCAGGGTGGCCTCGACGGCCTGCTCGCCGTTCTCCGCTTCGGCCAGGACGGTGATCTCGCCTTCGAGCGGGAGCAGCGCGGCCATCGCCTTGCGCAGCAGGGCTTCGTCGTCGGCGAGCACCACCGTGGTCATGATTCCTCCCGGGCCGGGAAGGAGGCGGCCGTCACGAACTGCCCGTCTTCCTGTTCCACCGTCAGTTCGCCGCCGTCCGCGGCGACGCGTTGCCGGAGCGCGGCCAGCCCTCGGAGTTCGGGCAGCGGCCCTCGCTGGGCGCCGTCGTTGACGATACCGATGCTCCATTCCGACAGGGTGATCCGCACACGGGTCGCCTGCGCGTGGCGGAGGATATTGGTCGTGGTCTCACGCAGCACCTGGCCGAGCAGCCTTCCCGCCTCCGGATCGACGTCCGCCTCCCGGTTGACGCGCACGCGGATCCCCGCGGCCTCGAAAAGGTTCCTCGCGTTCTCCAGTTCGGCGGACAGGTTGAGCCGTCGCTGGGCATAGGCGAGTTCCTTCGTCTGGGTGATCGTGTCGGCCACGAGCGCGTGGATCTCCCCCAGTTCCTGTTTGGCCCGTTCGGCGTCGATGTCCACCAGCTTCCTGGCGAGCGCGGTCTTCAGCTTCACCACGTGCAGCGTGTGCCCCTGGATGTCGTGCAAGTCGCCGGCGAACCGGACACGTTCGCGGATCACGGCCAATTCCGCCTCCCGCTCGCGCGACTCCTCGAGTTCCTTGACGACGTCGTAGAACCGCTTGTTGGGGAACATGAGGCCGAGCACGACGGCGGTGATCGCGGCCGGGACGAAGACGAAACTGGTCAGCTCCCCGGTGACGTCCTCGTCGGAGGCCAGGAGCCGCATGGCGCCCACGCCCGCGATGTACACGATGAGCGCGACAGCCGCCGCGACCCGGTGGCGGGGCAACTGGGGGACGACGAGCGAGCCCACGAGGAAGACGCCGAAGAACGCCGAACTGCCGCCCGCCACCAGCACCGAGAACGGCCACACGGCCGCCGTGACGACCAGGCACGGGATCGCGACCCGCAGGACCTCCCCCGCCGCCCACCGCACGAACGCGACCATGGCCGCCAGCACGCCCGCGCCGAGGACGACCGCCTGCCACCAGGTCCGCGCGTCCGACGCCACCACGACCACCCCGCCGACGACGAGCAGCGGGAAGAACATGGTGAGGTTGAGCCTGCGCAGTTTTCCCTGCGCCGGCTCGGTGTCCACATCAGACATGGGACCAGTATCGGCCCTCCGCGACGGCGGGCACCAGTGACACCACGTCATGGGTCGGTGGTGACGTGACGGCACTGCCTTTGCCGGGCCCCGGCGGGTGAGATCTGGGTATGACACCAGTGATCGACGTTGAGCGGCTGAACCTGAAATACGGCGACTTCCACGCCGTGAAGGACCTGTCCTTCCAGGTCCGGCGAGGCGAATTCTATGCCTTGCTTGGCACGAACGGGGCCGGGAAGACCTCGACCCTCGAAACCCTGGAAGGACACCGGACACCGACCTCCGGCACGGTCCGGGTGCTGGGCAAGAGCCCGCGTGACCGCGCCGCCGTCCGCCCCGAGATGGGGATCATGTTGCAGGAGAGCGGATTCTCGCCGGATCTGACGGTCAAGGAGTCGGTCCGCCTGATCGGGACGCTGACCCGGCGCACGGACCGGCTCGAACGGGTACTCGGCATCGTGGACCTGACCCGCAAGGCCGACACGAAAGTGTCACAGCTTTCCGGTGGCGAGAAGCGGCGGCTCGACTTCGCGACCGCGGTGTACGGCTCGCCGCGGCTGGTGTTCCTGGACGAGCCGACGACCGGTCTGGACATCCAGTCGCGGGACGCGCTGTGGGACGCCGTCGACAAACTGCGCGAGGACGGTTCGACGATCGTGCTCACCACGCATTACCTGGAAGAGGCGCAGCAGCGCGCCGACCGCGTCGGGCTGATGCACCGCGGGACCTTCCACCGGGAGGGCACGGTCTCCGAACTGACGCGGACGCTGCCCGCCGTGATCCGGTTCTCGCTGCCGCCCTCGGCTCCGGCGCTGCCTCTGCAAGGCAGGCGCGAGACCGACGGGAAGTTCGTCATCGAGACCCACGGCCTGCAGAAGGACCTGCATGTCCTGTTGCGGTGGGCGCAGGATCACGCGATCGACCTGCAGGACCTCGAAGCGGGACCGACCCGGCTCGACGACGTGTTCCGCGCCATCGACAACGACTAGCCAACTATCCACAAAGGACCGAAATGATGCTTTCGATAGCCCGTGGCGAGCTGATCCAGATCTTCCGGAACCGCTCCGTCCTGATCACCAGCTTCGTGATGCCTGTCGCCGTCTCCGCGTTCTTCATCCACCAGCACGAAATCTTCGCCAAGATCGGCAGCCTCGGTTACATCGCGGCGATCGTGATGTTCACCGTCTGCGCTTTCGGTCTCTACGCCAGCTCGGTGACCACGCTCGCCTCGCGACGGCAGAACCTGTTCCTCAAACGGTTGCGCTCCACCGCGGCCGGTGACGGCTCCATCCTGGTCGGGCTGGTCCTGCCGGTCACCGTCATCGCGCTCGTCCAGGTGGCCGTGATCATGACCGTGCTGGGCGTGGTCACCGGAAAGCCCGCGAACATCGCCCTGCTGGCCGTGGCGGTACTCGCCACCGTCGCCATGATGATCGGCCTCGGCCTGGCCACCGCGGGCCTGACCAACTCCCCCGAGCACGCCCAGGTCACCACCCTGCCGGTCAGTCTCGGCGTCCTCGGCGTGGCGACCTGGGTCGGCATCTCCGGCACCGACGAGCTACCGCTGCTCAAGCGGCTACTTCCCGGAGGTTCGGCCACCGAACTCGCCGTCAACGCCTGGAACGGCGGCGTCGCGGTCGCCGATTCGCTGCTCCTGCTCGCCCCGACACTGGCCTGGGTCATCGTCGCCGTCGTCCTGGCTTCCAAACTCTTCCGCTGGGAGCCGCGCCGATGACCCTGCGCAAAGCGCTACCTCTTGTACTCGCGGCCGCCCTGGTGACCGCGGCGACCCCCGCCGTCGCGTCCACGGCTCCCCCGCCGAACTGGGGGTCGTGCCCGGAAGAGGCGTCGGGCCTCGGACTGGAGTGCGGCACCATCGAGGTTCCGCTGGACTACCGCGCCCCCGGTGGGAAGACCATCGAGATCGCGATCTCGCGGCTCGCGAGCACCAAGCCGGAAAAGCGCCGCGGCGTGCTGCTGACCAACACCGGCGGCCCCGGCGGTGAAGGCCTGGCCTATCCGGCCACTCTCAAAAAGCTGAACATCCCGCAGGAGGTGCTGGACACCTACGACGTGATCGGGATGGACCCGCGAGGCGTCCACAACAGCACACCGGTGACCTGCGGGCTGTCGACCGCGGAGCATCCGACCAACATCCCGAGGTACGCGCGCGACTCCGCCGACGTGACGACGGAGGCCCAGCGGGTGGCCGCCGTCGCCGCGAAATGCGGTTCGTCGGCCACCGCGCCGCTCCTGCCGTACATGACCACCGCCAACACCGCCCGCGACCTGGACCGCGTCCGCGAGGCGCTCGGCGAGCGGAAGGTGAACTACTTCGGCATCTCGTACGGCACCTACCTCGGTTCGGTGTACACGTCGTTGTTCCCGGAGCGCAGCGACCGGTTCCTGATCGACAGCGCCACCGGCCCCGGCGGCTGGGACGCCTCCTTCTCGCGATTGTTCGGGCAGGGTGTCGAAGACCGCTTCCCCGACTTCGCGAAGTTCGCCGCCTCGAAGCCCGAATACGGC
This sequence comes from Amycolatopsis sp. WAC 01376, assembly GCF_003947415.1. Lineage (GTDB taxonomy): Bacteria > Actinomycetota > Actinomycetes > Mycobacteriales > Pseudonocardiaceae > Amycolatopsis. The sequence goes on along the minus strand of NZ_QHKL01000006.1, from coordinate 513,068 downwards.
CTGGGCCGGACGCCGGCACAGGTGACGGCGAAGTACTTCGAACTCGCCGCGCGGCTGGACAGGACGCCGAGCCCGGACGGCTACAACGGCCAGGTGTTCCGCCACGTCACCTTCGCCGAGCTCTACTACGACAACAGCTTGCCGCATCTGGCCGAGACCTGGCGCGCGCTCGACACCGGGAAACCCGTACCACCCGCCACCTCCGGGCAGTCGTCCACCGGCGTGCCTTGGCCGTCGGACAACTACCTCGCGAGCCAGCTGCACGTGATCTGCAACGACTCCGACTGGCCGGAGGACGTCGGGACGTACCGGCGCAACGTCGCGATCGACCGGTTCCGCCACCCGCTGTTCGGCGCGGCGGCCGCGAACATCACGCCGTGCGCGTTCTGGCCGTCCGAACCGATCGAACCGCCGGTGAAGATCACCGGCCGCGGCCCGTCGAACGTGCTGATCGTGCAGAACCTCCGCGACCCGGCCACGCCGCTGACGGGAGCGCGGAAACTGCGTGAGGCCTTCGGCGACCGCGCCAGGATGGTCACCGTCGACCAGGGCGGGCATCTGGCGTACCTGTTCAAGGACAACGAATGCGCCAACGACCTCGCGACGGAGTTCCTGGTCACCGGCGCGCGGCCGCGGCACGATCTCGCCTGCGGGAGTCAGGGGCAGGTCCGGTCCGCGGGGAGCGCTCCGCTGAGCAAGTAGTCCCGCACGGCCGTGTCGACGCACGCGTCGCCCTTCAAGAAGACCGAGTGGCGGTACGCGCCTTCCACCGTCACCAGGCGCGATCCGGCGAGCGCCCTGCGCATGGCGAGTTGCCCCGCGTAGGGCGTCGCGGGGTCGCCGGTCGAGCCGAGAAGCAAGGCCGGTGAGCCGTTGTGGATCCGGGTGGCGGGTTCGGCGGGGGCCACGGGCCAGAACGCGCAGGGCGCGATGTTGCGCGCCAGCGGGCCGAACAGCGGCTCGGCGGACCGATGCGCCTGGATGTCCCGGTAGTACGTCGCCGGCTCGCGGGAAGCCGCGCGATCCGCGCAGACGACCGGCGTCCCGGCCCGGTCGGCGGCGGCGCCGGATCCGGTCGTCAGGCCGTCGAGGAGCGCGTTCAACGCCGCCGAAGGCGTGACGGGAAGACCCGCCGCCGCATCGCGGAGTGTCCGCACGGTGGTGGCGAACTCGGCCTGCGACGCGGGCCGGTCGTCATAAAGGTTCGCGAAGAACAGATACGGCACCATATGACCGTCCACTGTGTACTTCCCGACCTTGAACGGCCGCCGCTCGGCCGCTCGGGCGATGTCCCGCACGGTCTGCTCGCCCAGTCCTCGTCCCGCGGCGGACTTCGCCCAGTTCCTCAACGCCGCGTCGAGCGCCGGAGCGGTCGGGCGGAGCAGCCCCGGCCCGAAAACGTCGGGATCGACCGCCGAATCGAGCACGAACCGATCGGCCCGCGCGCCGAACATCTGGAGGTACACCGCGCCGAGGTAGGTCCCATAGGAGGCACCGATGTAGGAGATCTTCCGCTCGCCGAGCGCGGCACGCACGACGTCCATGTCCCGGGCGGTGTTACGGGTGGAGGCGGCCCGCAGAAACTCGTGATCATTGCCAGAACAGCCGCGCGCCAACTCTTTCGCGAAAGCAACACTCTCACCGAACGACCTGACGTCCGGCCCGGCCGAACGCGTGAACGTATCGGTGTTCCAAGCGCACCGCAGCGGCGAACTACGCCCGACGAACCGGGGATCCATGCCGACGAGGTCGTACTCCGCCGCGATCTCCGGCATCGACGACCCGGCCAGCACCAACTCCATCGCCGGACCACCCGGCCCGCCCGGATTGAGCAGCACCGCGCCGCGGCGGCGCGCGGGATCGGTGGCCTTGACCCGTGCCAGCGCGACGGTGATCTCGCGGCCCCGCGGCCGCCGGTAGTCGACCGGCACGGCGACGTCGCCGCATTGCGCACCGGCCTTGTCCAGTTCGGCGCCGAGGGTGTCGCCGGGACCGGTCGTGCAGTCGTGCCAGGTGATCGAGGGCGTCAGTGCGGCGGCGGGTGTTGCCGATGTCAGGGCGGCGGTGAGGACGAGGGCCGCCACGATGGCTGTTTTCTTGGGCAACCCGGGCTCCTTGCTGTCGATTTCGTGGCTTCAGGGTAGGAGCGGGAGCTGTGTGCGGGCGTCCGTCTGGAGTCGGATGCGTCTAGCCTGCTGGGGGGTTCTTTGGGGAGGGACTGTGTGGATTTTGGTGCGTTGGATGCCCAGAAATCCACACGGTCGTGCTGTGATCGGTCCGGTCGGGGCTTTCTGCCGGCTCCGGAACGGGAAGTCTCGGTGGCACCGGCACGCGTGAAGGGGGCCTTCACGCACTCCCGGGTACATGAAGGACCCCTTCCTATACCTAGGCGCAAGGAAGGGGTCCTTCATGTACTTCAAGTCCGCTGGGCATGCCGAGGGGCCCGTCGCCGGTGCGGCTGGCGGGCTCCTCGGGTCACACGTGGTGCAGGGTGTTGCGCCGGGGTTTTCGGAGCGGATCTCGGTATTGAGGCGGGATGAACTCCGGTAACCCATCGGCGGCCATCCGGACTTCCCAATCACCGTGGTGGATCAGCCGGTGATGGAAACCGCACAGCAGCACCAGGTTTCGGAGGTCGGTGGGGCCTCCGTCTGCCCAGTGGTGAATGTGGTGTGCGTGGCAGTTCTTGGGCCGCCGATGGCAGCCGGGGAAGGCGCAGCCGCCGTCGCGGATGTTGAGGGCGCGTCTCTGGCCGGGGGTGACGAACCGCCTCAACCGTCCCACGTCGAGGGGTTCTCCGGCGGCGCTCATGACGACCGGGAGCATCAGGCAGTCGCAGGCCGCGAGCCGGGCCTCGCGGGCGGTCATGGTCCCGACGAAGTCCAAGCAGGCGGTCCCGAGGCCGGATTTGAGTTCGTCGAGTCCGATGGTGACATGCAGCAGAGTGCGGTAGCCGTTGGTGCCGGGTTGGTCGGGGCAGGCGAGCGCCAGGTCCAGGATGTCGACCCAGGCGTCACCCATGCGTTCGCACTTCATCCGGAGATCGGCTTGGCCGAACTCGTCCACCGGCCGCGGCGCCGCGTGCGCCTCCAAAGCCGCCGCGGTGCGGGCACCGGTTTCGTCGTCGAGGAGCCCGGTGAGTTTCCAGTAGCCGTCTTTGCGGCGCTCCAGGGTGATCTCGCGGCGCGGTTCCTTGGGTTCGGGTTCCTTGGGTTCGTTGCCGTCGGGGTCCAGCCAGCCCAGCAGTTTCGCTTCGGCGTCCACCAACTGTCGTGGCCCGGCGTTCGGGGCCAGGTTGGCGAGGATCTTCTCCGCACTGGCCCGATCCTCAGTCGAGGTGTCGGGCGGGAGGTTCTTCAAGATGTCCAGGATCTGGTCGATCCGCTCATTCCCGACCTGTCCCTCCGCGGCGACCGCAGCAGTGGCGGGCGCAACGGCCGGAACCTCCGTGCCGTCCAGGGCACGCGTGGGGTTCAGGGCGATGGCCCGGTTCACCACCGCACCCGCCTCACCGACCGACAATCCCGCTATATCAGCGAACCAGTTCGCCGTACGGCCATACCCGTACAAGTCTTTGACACCCCGAGACTCGATCTCCGCCAAGAACCGCCCCAGTCCGGCGGTGGCCATCCTGATCACCTGCAAAGACTGCTGCACGCCCTGGGCAAGCTCCAGCTTGCCAGCACGCCACAGCTCCTGCGGCAACTCGGGAAGGAAAGTCTCGGACACCCCTCAAGAATACCGTAAAACAATCGAACAAGCGTTTGTAATTTTAAGCGACAAGGAAATCGAACGAACAACACTGAAGGGTGACGGCGACGAGAAACGCGCAGCCCATTAATGACCAACCGCTAAAAACCAAAGACCAACGCCCCGGACCGGAACACCAAGGTTCCGGCCCGGGGCGACCCCCAGTCGACCTCTCAGCGGTCGCGTTCCTTCGCGAACAAGGACTTCGACCACACATACCCGACGACCGAAAGCAGCACGCACCACCCGACCGCGAGCCAGCCGCTGCTGCCGATCGGGGTACCGAGCAGCAGACCGCGGATGGTCTCGATGACCGGTGTGAACGGCTGGTAGTCGGCGAACCAGCGCAACCAGGCGGGCATGGAGTCGGTGGGCACGAAACCGCTGCCGAGGAAGGGAAGCAGCATGAAGATCATGGGCGTGTTGCTGGCCGTCTCCACGCTCTTGGCCGCCAGGCCGAGCGCCACCGACAGCCAGGTGAGCGCGACGGTGAGCAGCAACAGCAGGCCGACGGTGGCGAACCATTCGCCGACGCCGGCGGTCGGCGAGAAGCCGATGAGCAGGGTGACGCCGAAGACCACGGCGAGCGCGAACGCCGTCTGGATGAGTGCGCCGACGACGTGTCCGGTCAGTACCGAAGCCTTGCTGATCGCCATCGTGCGGAACCGGGCGATGATGCCTTCGGTCATGTCCGTCGCCACCGAGATGGCGGTGCCGAGGGCGGCACTGCACACGGTGATGAGCAGGATGGCGGGCGTGACGTAGCCGACGTATTCGGCCCTGCCACCTCCTCCGCCGAGGCCGTTCCCGAGTGTGCCGCCGAAGACGTAGACGAACAGCAGCAGGAACACGATCGGCTGGCCGATCAGCATGATGGTGAGCGACGGATAGCGTTGCATATGCCGGATGTTGCGGCGCAGCATGGTCGCCGAGTCGCGCATCGAGAGGGACAGGGCGGTCATCGGGCCATCTCCTTGGTCGCTTCGGTCCGGTGACCGGTGAGGCTGAGGAACACGTCGTCGAGGTCGGGGGTGTGCACGGTGAGGCTGTCGACGGAGACCGCTTCGGCGTCGAGCCGGTCCAGCACGGCGCGAAGGGCGGTGACGGTGCCGTCGGTCGGCACGCGGAGCACCAGGGCTTCTTCGTCCGAAGTGGACACTTGAAGTACGCGGGTCGCGTCGCGCAGCGAGACGGCGTCGGGGAACTTCAGCTGCATGTGCCCGCCGGGCACGCGGCGCTTCAGTTCGTCGGGGGTGCCCAGTGCGACGATCCGGCCGCCGTCGAGCACGGCGACGCGGTCGGCGAGCTGGTCTGCCTCCTCGAGGTATTGCGTGGTGAGGAAGATCGTCACGCCGCTGTCGACGAGATCCCGGATGATCTGCCACATGGTGCGGCGGCTGCGCGGGTCGAGGCCGGTGGTCGGCTCGTCGAGGAAGATGACCTTGGGGTCACCGATCAACGTCATCGCCAGATCGAGTTTCCGGCGCATGCCACCCGAGAAGGTGGACGGCGTCTTCTTCGCGGCGTCGGTCAGCTCGAACCGTTCCAGGAGTTCGGCGGCCCGTTTGCGTCCCTCGCGGCGGGGCAGATGGTGCAAGTCCGCCATGAGGAACAGGTTTTCCTCGCCGGTGAGCAGTTTGTCGACCGCGGAGAACTGGCCGGTGAGGCCGATGACGGAACGGACTCCGTCCGGATCGGTGGCCAGATCGGCTCCGGCGATGGTCGCGGCGCCGCCGTCCGGACCGACCAAAGTGGACAGGATGTTGACGGTGGTGGTCTTGCCGGCGCCGTTGGGGCCGAGCAAGGCGAAGACGGTGCCGGTCGGGACGTGCAGATCGATGCCGTCCAGGACGACCTTGTCGCCGTAGGACTTGCGCAGTCCGGTCGCGGAAATGGCCGGGTGTCTCATGTGGATTCCCCTGAAGTGTAAGGACCCGTCGGGTCAGGAACGGTGGACGATGATGTCGCCGACGGCGGTGCCGGCGTGGATTTCGACCTTGTCGGTCGCGTCGCCGGGTGCGGTGGCGGCGGTCATGTCGTTGAGGACCCGGCCGAAGTTGGTGTTCACGTCGAGCCAGGCCGCACTGCCCTCGCGGATGCCGATCTCGATGTCCCCCAACGACGTCCCGAGCGTGAGCGTCCCCCTGGCGGCGTCGAGCACGCGGACCGAACCGTTGGCGGTCTTGGCTTCGACGCCGCTTTCGGCACTTTCCACGGTGATGTCGCCGTTGGCCGAACGGAGGCGGATCGAGTCACCGGCGGCGCCGATCGTGGTCGACCCGTTCGAGTTCTTGACCACCGCGGTGCCCTTGATCCCGCCGACGTGCACGCGACCGGAGCTCGTGCTGATGTCGGCGTTGCCGTCGACGTGCTCGACGACGATGTTCCCGGACGCGGAGTGCAGTTTCAGCTCACCCGCGTGGTCGAGCTGGATGTGCCCGGTCCCGGATTTGTAGCGGCAGGCACCGAGCCGCCCGGTCGCGGTCAGGTCGCCGAGGCCGGTGCTCCCCTGCACCCGGGAACCGGCGGGCAGTTCGATGGTGACGTCGATCGACCTCGTCCGGTTGCTGAAGTCGAGCAGGCGCATCTTCGGCGCGCGGACCGTCAGGGTGCCGCCGGAGAATTCGACGACGGTCCGCTTCGCGGCGTCGACGTCGGAGGCGTTGTTCTCGTCGAGCGGGGCGACTTCGACGACCGTTTCGGTGCGGTCGCCGGCGACGATGCGGACGTTGCCGACGACCGGCTCGAGGTCCGCGAGAATGGGTTCCGGAGTGGCGAAAGAAGGCATGGTTGTCCCCTCAGAGGTGGTGTGATCGGTGTTTGTGCTGGTGAGCGGGGTCTAGCTGACCCAGCCCGTGTAACGCTGTGTGCTCCGGTGGCCGCCGCTCACCTGAGCGGGCGGGGTGGCCCGTTCCGACGGCTGGAGCGCGGCGGACGCCGCCCGCACGAGCCACGCGTTGACCGAACGGCCTTGTGCGGCGGCAGCTTCCTCGACGCGTGCCTTGAGGTGCTCCGGAAGCCGGAAGTTGATCCGGGCGGTGGCCCCTTCCTCGTCCGGCAGCGGCGGCTGCGGGGGCGCCGGGGGTTCCGGCGTCGCGGCCGCGACCAGCCCGTCCTGCTCGGCCGCGGGAAGCGTGACGGCGAAGCTGGCTTCCCCGGCGCGCAGCCGGACTTCGACCGAACCGGGTGCGAGGTCACGGGTGATCTCGTCCGACGCCGCGGACAACGCGTCCAGCAGCGCCAGGCGAATGGCCGACGCGAGCGGCGCGGTCAGGCGTTCGGCGAGCGCGCTCGCCTCCGCTCCCCCCGCCTCGGCGGCGACGGCGAGCTCCCGGCGAACGGTGTCCACAAAGGGCGTCAAATCCATGACGCCATCATGGCACCACGATGGCGCCATTGCAAGTGTCAGATGGTGCCATCTTGCGCCAAAGTGGCGTTTGCGCAGGTCGGAGGCAGGATTCTTGGCCATCGGCCATGGTCACGGCGAGGGGATGCCCATTCGGCCACTCTCGGCTGGCGCGGGAAGCAGGACGCGGCCGAGCGCATTGCCGGGGCAGGCACGGCGGGCGAGAATCGCCGCGAGCCGCGCGGGAATAAGGGGGCGACCCACCATCAGGTGTGGGGGTCACCGAGGCGAGCCGCCACCCGATTTCCACCGTATAAGAGGTGTGCTCGCTCATGCGGGCAACGCTTTCTGTCCCGGCGGCCCTTGACAAAGCGAAGATCCACAGTGGACAGCGGGCCGTCCGCGGCGGAAGAGGGACACATGCGAGCAGTTCGGGTGAGTGTCTGCGCCCTGGACCCCATCACGAAGGCCGGGATGGTCGAGCTCCTCGGCACCCGCGCGTCCGTGGCGGTGGTCGAAGGCCGGGCACGGGGCGAAACCGATGTCGTCGTCGCGGCTTTCGACCGGCTTTCGGCCGACGCGGTCGCCGCGTTGCGCGAGGTCGCCGCCGAACTCGGCAAGCCGATCGTGCTGGTGACCGACCTGATCGAGGAGGGCGGGCTCGCGGCCGCGGTGGCGTGCCGGGTGGTCGCCATCCTGCCGAGGTCGGCGATGACCGATTCACGGGTGGCCGACAGCGTCCGTGTCGCCGCGTCGGGCACCGTGAGCCCGCCGTCGGCTCTGCTCGGCAGGCTGACCGAACACGCCGAGCGGCTCAACCGGGAGCAGCTCGCGCCGAGCGCGCCCGCCGGATCGGTGCTCTCGTCGCGGGAGATCGAAGTCCTCCGGCTGATGGCCGACGGATTCGACACCCAGGAGATCGCCACCGAACTGTCCTATTCGGAACGAACGGTGAAGAACGTCATCTACGCGGTCACCGACCGGCTGCGCCTGCGGAACCGGTCGCACGCGGTGGCGTACGCGATCCGCGAAGGGGTGATCTGAAGCCGTTCGTCAGATGAGGCCTTCGCGGAGCGCGTACGCCACGACGTGGGTGCGGTTGCGCAAACCGAACCGGCTGAGCAGGCCGTGCAGGATGTTCTTCACCGTGCGGTCGGAGTAGGCCACCCGCCGGGCGATCTCACCGGTGTCGAATCCGTCCGCGAGCAACCGGAGCACTTCGGTCTCGCGCGGCGAAAGGCCACTGAGGGTGAGCTCACGCGGCTGGAGAACTTCCTTGTGCAGCCGCGAAATCCCCCGCAGCAGGCTGCCGAGCTGATCGGCGGGCAGATCGCCCCGGCCGGCGTGGGCGTCGGCGACCGCGCGCAGCAGCCGTCCCGGCGTCGCCTCGGAGCGCGCGACGACGACGGCGAGCCCGCGTTCCACCGCGGCCCACAGTTCGGCCTGGTTGGGCTGATCGGCCACCAGCACCAGCCGGGTGGATCCGGCGGGGATCCGGCGCGGCTCGTCCCCCGCGACCGCGACGAGGACGTCGGCCTGCGCCGGGTCGTCCCGCAACGTGATGCCGGGGCCGTCGCCGAGCGCGCTGCGCAGGCCCGCCCGGACGAGCGGGTCGTCGGCGTGCACGGCGACCAGGATCTCCCGGCGCCCTTCGGTCCTGGCGACCGGGCGGACGGGCGTCGTCATGATCGTCGACATGGGTTCCAGGTAACCGGCCGCGGCGAAGCCGGGACAAGCGGAAGCAGGGGGCAGCTTTTCGACAGCGGAAGCCTGCCGGTTGAATGGACCGCGGTGGAACCCGTGGAGGCGAGCGAGACGCGGTCGGTGTTCGGCAAGCTGCTGCTCGAACACCGGCGGGCCGCGGGCTGGACACAGGGACGGCTGGCCGAGGCCTCCGGGATCAGCGTCCGCGCCCTGCGCGAGCTGGAACGCGGCCGCGCGCGAGCCGCCCAGCAGCGCTCCGCCGAGGTACTGGCCGACGCGCTCGGCCTCACCGGCGGTGACCGGGAGTTCTTCCTGACCGTCGCCAAACAGGGACGCCGCCGCAATCCGGCGCTGGCCGCCCAGGTCGCGGCGACCTGCGCGCTGCCCACGCCGCCGCCGGATCTGTCCGGCCGCGAAAGCGAACTGGCGCAGCTGTCCGCGAAGGCCGCCGAGGGTGGCGTGGTCGCGATCGTCGGACAGGCCGGGGTCGGGAAGACCGCGCTCGCGGTGACCGCGGCGGATCTCTGGCGCGCGGGGTACCCGGACGGGGTCTTCGCGATGGACCTGCGCGGGATGGACGAGGAGCCGCTGAGCGCCCGTGCCGCGCTCGACCTGGTGCTGCTCGCGCTGGACGTCGCACCGGGACAGGTACCCGCCTCCGAGGACGACCGGTCGGCGTTGCTGCGGATGCTGCTCGAAGGCCGGAAAGTCCTGCTGCTGCTCGATAACGCCGCCGACGAGGCGCAGCTCAGGCCGCTGCTGGTCGCCGGGCCTGGCTCCCTCACCCTGATCACCTGCCGGCGCACGCTCGCCGGGCTCGAAGGCGCCCGGTGGCTGGGGCTCGAACCGCTTTCGGACGGCGGCGCGACCGGTCTCCTCGCCAGGATCATCGGTGCCGACCGGGTCCGTGCGGAGCAGGCGGCGGCGCGGGAACTCGTCGAACTGTGCGGCTTCCTTCCGCTCGCCGTCCGGATCGCGGGCAACCGGCTCGCGACCCGGCCGCAGTGGTCACTGGCCCACCTGGCCGACCGGTTGCGTGACGAAGGCACCCGGCTGCGCGCGCTCGCGGCGGGCGATCTGCAACTGCGCTCGGCGTTCGACCTGTCCTATCGCGCGGTCTCGGCCGGGGCGCGGCGGCTGTTCCGGCGGCTGGCGACCGTGCCGGGCGCCGACTTCGGCCTCGAACTCGCGGGCGTCGTGTCGGGCGCGGCCCCGGCCGACGTCCGCGATCAGCTCGACGAACTCGTCGACGCCAGCCTCCTGCAGGCCACGGCGGATCCGGAACGGCACCAGTTCCACGACCTGATCCGCCTGTTCGCCGAGGAACGGTTCGAGGCGGAGGAAGAGCCTGCCGCGCGGGACATCGTGCTCGCCCATCTGCTCGACAAGGCCGCCGAAGCGGCCAGGCTGTTCTACCCGCGGGCTCCGGAAACCGGCCGGTTCGGTTCGCGGGACGAAAGCGCGCGCTGGCTGGACATCGAAGCCGGGAACTGGATCGCCGCGCAGCGGGTGGCGGCGCGGAAGGGCTGGCACCGGGAGGTCGGCGACCTCGCCATCGCGCTGCACTGGTACTCCGACGGGCGGAGCTCCCAGCGTCCGTGGTGGGAGATCTTCTCCCTCGGCGCGGCCTCGGCGAGCGCGCTCGGCAACGCCGGGGACGAGGCGAAACTGCTCAACTTCGTCGGCTGGGCCTGCAGTGTCTGCCTCGACGACGCCGAAGGTGCCGTCGAGGCGCACCGGCGCGCGCTGGACATCGCCGTCCGGATCGGCGACCGCACCGAGCAGACCTGGGCGTCGATCTACCTCGGCCAGGTGCTGCGATACGTCGGGGAGGACGCCGAAGCGTTCGAATTCGCGAAACGCGGCTACGAGCTGGCGGACGAATTACCGTTCTGGGACGGGCAAAGCTCGGCACGGAACGTCTACGGATACGCGTTGCTCGCGGCGGGGAAGCACGCCGAAGCGCTCGCCGTCCACCGTGGCGTTCTCGCCGACGCCGAACGGCTGGCGGCCGACACCTATCCCGGCCTCCGCCGGATGTTGAAGGCCCTGTCCCTGCGCGCCATCGGTGACGTACTCGGGGATCTCGCCGAATGGCGGGAAGCGGCGGGCTACTACCGCACCAGCCGATGGCTCTCGTGGGAAGGCGGTTTCGACGCGATGGAGGCGATCTGCGCGTTCCGCGAAGGGCGGGCCTGGCGGGAAGCGGGTGCTTTCGAGGAGGCAAGGGAATGCCTGACCCTGGCCGTCGAGCTGTCTCCCGAGCCGTCGTTCACCACCCGGCGGGAGCAGGCTTTGGCCGAGCTGGCGCTGCTGCCCGAGTGACCATTCGCGGAGAAGCGCCGACTAAGCTGCGGGCCGACGGAGCGGGAGGGCCGATGACGGACGCGGACGGGCAGAGCCCGCGGGAACGCTACCGCGACCAGGTGCGCGCGGAGATCAAGCAGCACGCGTGGGAGCAGATCGCCGCCGCCGGGGTGCCCGCGCTGTCGCTCAACGCGATCGCCAAACAGGTGGGGATGAGCGGTCCCGCCCTGTACCGGTACTTCGCCGGCCGCGACGACCTCATCACCGCGCTCATCCGCGACGCCTACCGAAGCCTGGCCGACACCGTCCGGGCGGCGTTCGACGCCGGTGCCGACCTGGCCGGGCTCGCCGTCACCATCCGGGACTGGGCCCGGAGCGACCCTCAGCGCTACTTCCTCATCTACGGCACGCCCGTGCCCGGCTACCACGCGCCCGACGACACCACCGCCATTTCGAACGAAGTCATGACCGTGCTGCTCGAAGCGTCCCGCGCGATCACCGTCGACAAACCGGAAACCCCGTTCGACGAGCATCTGGACGGCCACCGCGACTGGGCGGGCGACGATCCGGCCCCGTCCGCGACCCTGCATCGCGCGCTCGCCTTCTGGACCCGCCTGCACGGCGTGCTCTCGCTCGAACTCGCCGGCCATTTCACCGGGATGAAATTCGATCCCGGCCTGTTGATCGCGGACGAACTGGACGCCCTCACGACCCGGTGACCGGCCTTCGCCCGAGTCCGATCGCGTGCGCACTGAACCTTTCCCGCCTTCCGGGCGTCTTGCCCTGTGACGTTGCCGCGTCCGTCGGCGGTTGACATGCAACGTGGGGAGGGACTTCGATCATGATTCACGGGGAGAAGCTCAGCAGGAGGACCGATCGCGTCAAAGTCGCCGTGCATGCGCCGGATCTACTCGCCGGACTGGGCACGACGAGCATCCTCGGCGCCGACGAACGGCTGGACGTGCTTGCCGAAACCGACCTCGGACCGGCCGAAGTGATCGTGACCGTCGGGGATTCGATCGGCGACGGGGTCTTCACTTTCCTGCGCCAGGTTCGCGCCGCGTCGTCACTCCCGGCGCCACCGAGATGCGTGATCGTCACCGACCATTTCCCGGTCCAGGTCCTGATGACGGCGATCGAATGCGGCATGGCCGCTCTGCTGCCGCGGCGTGATCTCGACGGCGAGCATCTGGTGCGGACGATCCTCGCGGTCAGCCAAGGCGCCGGCGCCCTGCCGCCGCGTTTGCAGGGCAGCCTGCTCTCCCAGCTCGATCGGATACAGGAGGACCTGCTGATCCCCAACGGTCTCGCGTTGTCCGGCTTGTCCGACCGCGAACGTGAAGTGCTCCGCCTGCTGGCGGATGGCCATGGCACGGAAGAGATCGCGATCAAACTCGCTTATTCGGAGAGCACCGTGAAGAACGTGCTCCACCGGGTGATGTCGCGCTACGGCCTGCACAACCGCACGCACGCCGTCGCCTTCGCCTTGCGCACCGGCTCTATTTGAAAGGTCCGTCCAGAGTGGACGGACCCCTCGCTCAGCGGAGCTGAACGCGGCCCAGCAACCGATCCACGACCTCGGGCAGCGGCTGCTCCTCGGAACCTTCCAGCCACAGCACGTTCCCGGTTCGCAAGGTGGCGAGGAAGGTCGCCGCGGTGAGCCTGGCCAGCTCCTGATCGAGGCCGTGCCCCCTGGCGAGCAGCACCGCGATCAGGTCGCGTTCGAGGGCGAGCTGGTCACCGGCCTGCCGCGCGAGCAGCGACGGATGCCGTCGCAGCAGCCGGAGCTGCGCCACCCACTCACGGTCGGGGACGGGGTGCGCCCGGTACAGCTCCCGGCACGCCGCGCGCAGGGCTTGCCACGGCTTCTCGCCGGACGGCCTGCCTTCGACGAGCGACACCAGCAGCCCGGTGCGCTCGCGGTCGGCGTGCAGGATCGCGTCCTCTTTGTTCGCGAAGTAGTTCGAGAAGGTCCGCCGGGACACGCCCACCGCGTCGGCGATGTCCTCGACGGTCACACCGTCCAGACCGTGCTCCATCGCCAGCCGGAGCGCGGCCTCGTGCAGTGCTTGCCGCGTCGCCGCCTTCTTGCGGGTGCGGAGCGTGTCGAGGGTGTCCACCAGGACAGCGTAGCGAGGGGAATAAAGTTCTCACTGTGCAAGTTTGCACAATGAGCAACAATTGCCGCTCGAAAGGACGCCATGAAGACCGAGGGAACGACGGCGATGGGACACCGGCAGGTGCTCGAGTCGCTGTCCGGACTGCTGCTCGCGCTGCTCGTGGCGATGATCAGCTCGACGGTCGTGTCGACCGCCCTGCCGTTGATCATCGGCTCGCTGAACGGCACGCAGACGCAGTACACGTGGGTGGTCACGGCCACCCTGCTGGCTGCGACGGCCACCACCCCGATCTGGGGCAAGCTCGCCGACCTGTTCAACAAGAAGACGCTGGTGCAGGTCGCGATCGTGATCTTCGTGATCGGGTCGATGATCAGCGGATTCAGCCAGAACACGGGTCAGCTCATCGCCGCCCGCGCGTTCCAGGGCATCGGCGTCGGCGGCCTGCAGGCCCTGGTCCAGGTCGTGATCGCGGCGATCATCCCGCCGCGTGAACGCGGCCGCTACAACGGTTACCTCGGCGCCGTCATGGCGGTCGCCACCGTCGGCGGCCCGCTGCTCGGCGGGCTGATCGTGGACGTGCCGTGGCTGGGCTGGCGGTGGTGCTTCTTCGTCGGCGTGCCGATCGCGGTGGCGGCGTTCATCGTGCTGCAGCGGACCCTGAAGCTGGAGACCGTCCGCCGGGAGAACGTCCAGGTGGACTACCTCGGCGCGGGTCTCATCGCCGCGGGCGTGAGCGTGCTGCTGATCTGGGTCTCGTTCGTGGGGAACACCTTCGACTGGCTCTCGTGGCAGACGGCCCTCATGGTGGCGGGCGGCGTCGTGCTCCTGGTACTCGCCGTGCTGGTGGAACGGAAGGTCCGCGAACCCGTCGTCCCGCTGCACATCATCACCCAGCGCACCCCCGCGCTGGCGATCATCGCGAGCCTCGCCGTCGGGATGGCGATGTTCGGCGGTGCGGTGTTCCTCGGCCAGTACTTCCAGGTCGGCCGCGGCTACTCCCCCACCGAAGCCGGTCTGCTGACCATCCCGCTGATGGCGGGCGTACTCGTCTCCTCGACCGTCTCCGGGCGCCTGATCAGCCGCACCGGACGGATGAAGCCGTACATCGTGGCGGGCACGATCACCCTGGTGGTCGGCTTCCTCGGCCTGGGCACGGTCGACCACGCCTCGCCGCTGTGGCTGGTCGGCATCGCGATGGCGGTGGTCGGCGTCGGTGTCGGCATGACCATGCAGAACCTCGTGCTCGCCGTGCAGAACACCGTGCCGCTGCGGGATTTGGGCGCGGCCAGTGCCTCGGTCACGTTCTTCCGGTCGCTCGGCGGCACCATCGGCGTCTCGGTGCTGGGCGCGGTGCTCGCGAACCGGGTCACCGCCGACCTGTCGGCCGCCTTGCACGTCCCGGAAGGCCAGGCGTCGACGGGAAGCGTCAGCGCGCTGAACCTCAAGGCGCTGCCGCCGGAGGTCCAGACGATCGTGCACACCGTGTACGGCGACGCGACCGCGCACATCTTCCTGATCTCCGCGGCGGTGGGCGTCGTGGGCGTGATCGCGGCGCTGCTGCTCAAGCCGCTCACCCTGCGCACCACCCTCGACGTGGAGCCGAAGACGGAAGCCCCGGCGTCCGACCGGGTCAGCAAGTAGTGTCCTGCACCGGAAGTTCGCGCCGTAAATCCGTATCGATATCCGGCCGTTTCACGCCTGGCCCCGGGGGACAAAAAGGTGAAGATGAGGCTCTTGACTGTCCACAAGGGACACCAGTCAAACAACAGTGTCCGTTATGAGTACTTTGCGCGGGGGTCGTGAGTGGTAAGTGTCGTTAGAACGACACTTACCACTCACGCCCCCCACCGAAAACCGCACATTACCCACAAGCCGGACATATCGCCGCCCGAAAGTGTCCCTCATGGACACTCAAGACGGGACCGGCTCCCGTGACCGGTCCGGAACCTCGCCATGAAGGCATCCTGACCACCTTGAAGTCAGCGAATGCTCACAGCTCAGCCGACAGCATCTTCACCACACGAACTTCCGACTCGGGACAGGTAGGCGCGCGTCACAGAAGGCGGGACACCGGTTCGCGGGCTCGGTCGCGACCAAGCTCATCAGGATCGGGCACTGGCCGGCGCTGGTGGTTCCCTGACGACCGGCCGCCCAGTAGCGACACGACACCCACCGCGACGACGACGAGCGCACAGCCCGCCAGTTGCAACGGCGTCGGCCACTGGCCGAGGAGGGCGGCCCCGAACAGGATCGCGGCGGCGGGTTGCAGCATCAGCACGGCGGACCCGCCGCTCGCGGGCAGGGCGGACAGCGCCTTCCCGATCAGGAGCCAGCCGAGCACCTGACCGGTCACGGCCAGCACGAACAACCACAGCAACGCCGAAGCCGGCGGCGTGACGTCGAGATTTCCCGCGAACAGGCCCGAAAGCCCACCCACGCTCGCGGAAGCCGCGGTCGCGGTGGCGAGCATCGTCGTACGGCCGCCGCTTTCGGTTCCGGCGCGGCGCAACAGGATCAGGTAACCGGCGTAGGCCACACCCGCCAGCACGGCCATGACCGTGCCGTACCAGGGATCGCTGCCCGCGGCGCCGCCGTCGGCCAGTCCCCCGACCAGCGCCGTCCCCGCCAGCATCACCGGGATCGACAGCCAGAACGACCGCGACGGACGCTCGCCGAACCACAGCAGCCCGGCCAGCGGGACCAAGACCACCTGGACGTTGACCAGGGCCGTGGCGACCCCCGCGCCGACGGCGAGGATCGCCTCGCTCCACAGCACCATGTCGATCCCGAGCAGGACACCGGCCAGTACGTGGCGCCGCCGCGCGGCAGGCGAGGGACGGTGTCCTCGCTCCCGGGATCGAGCCAGCAGCACGAGGATCGGCAACGCGAACAGGCAGCGGAAGAACGTCGCCGTCGTCGAACTGACGCCGGACAGCGCGACGAGCGGGGCGGACAGGGCGATCGCGAGGGCTCCGAGTACTCCTTGCCCGCGCGGATCGGCGAGAATTCCGGTGTGTCGCATGACTTCGATTCGATCGCACGACAGCGGACAGGACCAGCGAGATCCTCTTACCGCCGGGGTTAAGCTCGGCTAATGAGTGGTGATCTGTCCAATGTGGAACGGCTGCGGATGCTGCACGCGGTGTGGCGGCGGGGATCGCTCGCCGCCGCGGCCGAACTGCTGCACGTGACGCCGTCGGCGATCTCCCAGCAGCTGATGAAACTGGAACGGGAGGCGGGCACCGCGCTCCTCGTCCGGCACGGCCGCGGCGTCCGGCTCACCCCGGCGGGACTGCTGCTCGCGCAGCGCTCGGACCGGGTCCTCGCCGAACTCCGCGCCGCCCGCGCCGATCTGGACTCCCTCACCGGGGCGACGACCGGCGTCGTCGAGATCGGCGCCATCCCGTCCGGGGTGCACACGTTCATCGCACCCGCCCTCACCGGCCTCGCCGTGCGCCACCCCGGCATCGAGGCACGGCTGCACGAGGTCGAACCGGAAGTGGCGCTTCCCGCCCTCGCCGACGGAGTCTTCGACGTCGTGGTCGTCGAGAGCTGGGAGAACCTGCCGCTCACCCGGCCACCGAACACCCGCTGGACCGTCCTGCGCGACGACTCGGCGATGATCGTGCTCCCCGCCGGACACCACCTCGCGGACGCGGACTCGGTGCGCGCCGAAGACCTCGCGGACGAGATCTGGGTCGCCTGGGCCCGCCCCACCCTGGCGAACGCCTGGATCCGCCACACCCTGCGCGAACGCGGCATCGAACCGGTGGTGCGGCATACGGTCAGCGGATTCGGCACCCAGTTCGCCGTCGTCGCCGGGCTCGGCGCCGTCACGCTGGTGCCGAGTATGGCCACCACGATCGCGCCGCCGACCGTGGTGTGCGCGCCGCTCGAACCCGTCCTGCACCGGCAGCTCTACGCCGTGCAACCGCAGGGGGAAACCCGGCCCGCGGTCGCCGAATGCGTCAGGGCCATGGTGGAGGCAGCCCGTACTTGGGGCTCGTGAGTGGTAAGGACGGCTAGAACCGTCCCTACCTGTCACGAGCCGGATCAGCCGCGGCCGCAGAGCGCGTGGTCGATCACCGGGTCCAGGGGATTGCCCGCCGGCGGTTCGGCGCCGGGGTGGTACGGCGTGAGCGTGTTCAGCGAGACCATCACGCTGCGCTTGCCGTCCTCGGTCACGCCGTTGCCGGTCAGGAAGCCGGGCAGCGCGCCGCCGTGGCCCCAGTAGTCGCCACAGGAGGCGGTCGCCTTCACCAGGCCGAGCCCGTACGCGCCGAGCCCCGGAGCGGGCACGGTCTTCTTCATCTCGGCCAGCATCGCCGGCGGGAGTACCTTGCCGCCCAGCAACGCCCGCAAGAACTTGTTGCCGTCCTCGGTGGTGCTGTTGATCGACCCGTCCGCTCCCCCGCCCATCGACGGATTCATCAGCGTCACGTCCACCCGTCGCCCGAGCAGCGGCGGATTCGAGCCCTCGACGACGAAGCGGTCGTACCCTCGCGCGTGCGGGCCAGGGATGAACGGCGACGTGTACGGCAGCGAGGTCTCACGCAGGCCCAGCGGGCGGACGATCCGGTCGGCGATCTCCTGCTGCCAGTCCCGGCCGGTCACCTTCTCGGTCACCATCCCGGCGAGTACGTAGTTGGTGTTGGAGTAACCCCAGCTCTTCCCGGGCTCGAACGCCGGCGGCTTGCCGACCGCCAGTTTCACCGCCTCGGCCGCGCTGAGCCGGTCGAACCGGTGGCGCAGAAAGCCTTTCTCGGTGAAGAGATCGAGTTCGGCCATGTAGTCGTGCAGGCCGCTGGTGTGCTGCAGCAGCTGCCGGACGGTGATGGCCCCGCCGTCGTTGCCGTTCCCGCTCACCACGCCGGGCAGCCACTTCTCCACGGTGTCTTCCAGGGAAAGCCTGCCCTCGCCGACGAGCTGGAGCATCGTCGCGGACAAGAAGGTCTTGCTGAAGCTGGCGATCCGGAAGTGCCCGTTCCACGGCACCGGCGTCTTGGTCCGCAGATCACCGTGGCCGCTGCGCACCTTGACGCTGCCCTTCGCCGTGCTCAGCTCGACCAAGACACCCGGCGAACCGTTCTCCACGAGCGTGTCGGCGTCGCGCTGCAGCGTGCCTTTCGAGTGCGGCGTCGCGGACGCGACGGCCGGGGAAACGAGCGTAGCCGCGCAGAGTGCGGCAATGACCACTGAAATCCGTTTCATACCGGTAAAACTACGAAGGATCACCGCTGCGGGCATCAGCTTCCAGGACGATGCCGCCTACCTCCACGGTACTAACCACGGGCAGGGTCGTCTCAGGGTTTCAGGTCCATCCGCAGGAATTCGGTGACCCGGAGCAGTTTCG
Organism: Amycolatopsis sp. WAC 01376; assembly: GCF_003947415.1. Classification (GTDB taxonomy): domain Bacteria; phylum Actinomycetota; class Actinomycetes; order Mycobacteriales; family Pseudonocardiaceae; genus Amycolatopsis. The sequence continues at coordinate 494,488 of NZ_QHKL01000006.1, read as the reverse complement.
GCGGACGGCTCACACCGCCGGGGAACTCGTCCTCGCCGACGAGCCGCGGGCCGACGAGTTCCACTTCCCGCCCGTCGATCCGGAGCCGCGCCTCGCGCGCCGCCATGATGTTCCGCACCCAATCCGCGTCCGGGCCGTACACCGGGACGAACAGGTAACCGCCGTCGACGGGATGCGCGTCGAGCGGCGTGCGGTGGGTCTTCCCCGAGGCGCGGCCGACGTGGATCAGCACCGGGTACTTCCCGCCGGCGATCGCGCGGGGGTTGAACACCCGTTTGTTGACGTGGCCCCACCATCTCGGCATCGGCATCGGGCTCTCCCCTCGATGGCCTTACACCCGTAAGGCTGGCTTACACCTGTAAGGTTGTCAAGGTGCCGCCTCGCCGATCACTCACCAAAGAACGCGTACTGCGAGCCGCGATCGAGGTCGCCGATCGCGGCGGCGTCGAGGCGATGACGATGCGGCGGGTCGCGCAGCACCTGGGCGTGGAGGCCATGTCGCTGTACCACCACGTGCCGAACAAGGACGCCATCCTCGACGGCGTCGTCGACGCGGTGTTCGCGGCGATCGAGCTGCCCGGCCCCGAAGACGGCGATTGGCGCGACGCGATCCGCGCCCGCGCTTCGTCCGCACGCGCGGTCCTGTCGCGGCACAGCTGGGCACTCGGCTTGATGGACTCCCGTCGCAATCCCGGGCCGGCGACGCTGCGCCACCACGACGCGGTCCTGGGTGTCCTCAGACGAGCGGGATTCACGCTCCCGATGGCAGTGCACGCCGTCTCGCTCATCGACAGCTACATCAGCGGATACGTGGTGCAGGAGTCGAGTCTCCCGGCGAGCGACGACCTCGCGAAGGTGGCGGACGACATCCTGGAGAACCTGCCAAGGGACGAGTTCCCTTATCTGGCCGAGGTGATCTCCGGCCACGCGATGCGGCCCGGCTACGACCACACGAGCGAATTCGCCTTCGGGCTGGAGCTCATCCTGGACGGACTCGAAGCACGCCGGAAGTGATTCAAAGGGTCTTTCCCGGCATCACGAGGGCCAGCCGCGCGACCGGCGGCAGCGGCACCTGTTCCGGTACGGCCCGGAAAGACTGGATCACCAGCGCGGCGAACCGCCGGGACGCGGCGACCTGCGCGGCGGGCGAAGCCGCCTGGATCCCGTTGTTGGCCATGAGCATGAGGATCAGATCGTCGAGCACGAAGTCGGAGCGGAGCTTCCCGGTGTCCTTGGCCCGGCCTGCCAACTCGGCGATCGCCTTGAGCGCGTAGTCGCGGTCCGCGGTGAAATCCACCGCCTTGGGAAAGGCCGACACGAAGGCCGCGGTGAAACCCCTGTCACGCGAGTGCAGCTCGCAGATCTTCTCGATCACGGAACACAAGCCGTGCCAAGGATCCGGATCGGCGAGCCCCTCGTCGACGACGACGTGGCACATCCTCATCTGGTCGGCGAAAGCCTCCGTCGCCAGGATCTCCTTGGTCGGGAAGTGACGGTACAGCGTGGCGGGACCGACTTCGGCGCGGCGCGCGACCTCCCGCATCGGCACGTTCAATCCTTCGGCGGCGAACAACACGCGAGCCGCTTCGAGGATGCGTTCGCGGTTGTCCAAGGCATCCGAGCGCGGGATCCGAGACAAACGACTGGTCACCACTCTCACTTTAGCCAAAACGGACGGGGGCGTCCGTTAGCGTCGGCCGCCGGTGATCAACGACCAGGAGACGAAGATGCGCGCAGTCGAGATCCGGAAGTTCGGCGCCCCCGAGGGCCTTGCCGTGATCGAGCTACCCTCCCCCGTTCCCGCCGCGGGAGAAGTGCTGATCACGGTGGAAGCGATCGGCGTCGGCGGCGTCGACACCGTGATCCGGAGCGGGGCCCTCGCCGGTTTCGGCTTCCGGGAAGGACATGTTCCCGGCAACGAGGTGGCGGGCACCGTCACCGCGGTCGGCGCCGGTGTCGATCCGGCCTGGACCGGGCGGCGCGTCTGGGCGTTCACCGGTGAAGGCGGCGGCTACGTCGAGCGAACGGCCCTCCCGGTCGAGAAGGTCTTGCCCCTCCCCGGCGACCTGTCCGCCACGGACGCGGTGGCGCTCGGGACCTCCGGCATGGTGTCCCATTTCGGTCTCGCCCACGCCCATTTCGCCGCGGGCGAGTCCGTGCTGGTGCGCGGGGCGGCGGGCAGCATCGGGATCATGACGGTGCAACTCGCGGCGGCCGGTGGCGCGAGCGCGGTCGCGGTCACGACGTCCTCTGCCGAACGCGGCGACCGCCTGCGCGACCTGGGCGCGACCCACGTGCTCGACCGTTCCGGTGACGGGGACGGCCCCGCGGGCTACGACGTCATCATCGACATCGTGTCCGGTGTGGACATGCCTTCCTTCTTCGACAGGTTGAATCCGAACGGCCGATTGGTGCTCGTCGGCGTGGTGGCGGGCATGCCACCGGCGGACTTCGGCACGAAGCTGATGTCGACGTTCCGGAAGTCCCTCTCCTTCGCGGCCTTCAGCGCGGATTCGATCCCGGAGGCGGATCGGCGCGCGGTGGAGGCGGAGCAGTTCGCCGCGGCGGCCCGTGGTGAGCTGCGCCCGGTGGTGCACGAGGTGCTTCCGCTGGAGAAAGCCGTGCTGGCACATCAGAAGATGGACGACGGCGAGGTGTTCGGCAGGATCGTGCTGACACCGTAGTCCTGTCCTTTGTGGAGCGCGCGTCACCCGGTCAGTGCACTTTTCCCCATTGCGTGCGCGCTCGCACTAGGCTGCCCACTCGTGCCCGATCCGATGACCGAGGGAGCCTGCTTCACGGCTGTCGGCCTGCGGCCGCTCTCCGACGGCGAGGGCACCGGCGCGTACTGCGTGAACGACGCCGGGACGATCGTGGGCGAGTCGGGGTCGCGGCCGGTGCGCTGGGATCGCGACGGGAGTCCGACCCTCTTGCCGATCCTCGACGGCTGTTCCGGCGGCCGGGCGGTCAGCGTCAACGCCGCGGGCGTCATCGCGGGCTCGCTCTACATCGGCGAACACCTCCGGCCGGTGTGCTGGCTGCCCGACGGCCGGGTACACGCGCTCGAACTCGCCGCCGGAATGGTCTCCGGTACGGCATGCCGGGTGAACGAACGCGGATCGATACTGGGGAACGCGATGTGGCCGGGCTACCGCTGGCGAGCGCTGCGCTGGGAGCCCGGCGGCGAAGCCGTCGAACTCGGCACCCTCCCGGGCGGAGGCGAGACACAGGGCCACGATCTGAACGGGTCGGACGAGGTCGTCGGATCGGCCAAGAACGGCACAGGACTCCGGACAGCGGTGCGCTGGACGTCCTCGGGGAAGATCAGCAAACTTCCCCCGCCCCGCCGTGCGACGGCCTGCGGTATCACCGACGCCGGCGCCATCCTCGGCGACGGGGTCGTGTGGAACCGGGACGGAGGCACCGTCTTGCTGACCGGGGAACCGGAGTTCCGCGCGGGACAGGTCGTCCGGATCACCGGACACGGTGTCGCGATCGGCTGGGGCGTGACCCCGGACCGGCACGGCACCTGCGCGCGCTGGGATCGCGACGGACGGCCCACCGTGCTCCGGCCCCTGCCGCCGGACCTCGCCAGCACGTGTTTCGACATCGACGACGCCGGGACGGTCGTCGGCGAATCCGGGAGCGAGGGAACGGTGCGCCCGGTCCGCTGGGACGCCGACGCGACACCGTTCCCGCTCCCGTCGCCTCGCGGCATCACGGCGATCGTGGCCCAGCACATCAACGCGAACGGCACCGTCATCATCGGCTACGGCTTCGCCGCGGACACCTCCACGTATCGCGGGATCGCCTGGCACCGCACGTGATTCGACGGTGCGTCAAGCGGTCGCGAGGTCGATCGCGCGCCGCATCGCCTCGTCGAGCGGTGTCCCGAGGCGAAGGGCCGTTCGCCCGGCGGCGAAAACCGCGCCGGTGACCGCGCCGACGACCGCCGCGGCGTCGATCTCGTCGAGTTCGCCCTCGCAGGCTTGACACAGCGCGGCCGAAAGCCGCTGCTGAGCGTCGAACGCGCGCCGCAGCATCGTCGCGCGCAACGACGGCACCGATGTGATCAGGTCCAGCCGGATCCGCTCCGGCTCGGCCGCCGGATCGCGCGGCCCGGCCCCCGCCTCGGCGAGCATCCCGAGCATCGCGCGGCGCAGAAGCCGGGGCGCCGCCTCGCCCGCCTCGCGCGCCGCGAGGACGTCCAGCCCCGCGCCGAGGATGTGCTCGCCGTCGTCGGTAAGGACCAGGTCTTCCTTCGTCGCGAAGTGATTGAAGAACGTCGCGGTCGACACCTCGGCGGCCGCGGCGATCTCGGCGGTGGTCGTCCGGTCGTATCCCTGCTGCTCGAAGAGCCGGTACGCCGTCTCGATCAACGCCTTCCGGGTGCGCCACTTCTTCCGTTCCCGCAAGCCCACCGGTTCGCTCATGACGGCAGCTTACTGGATCCGAACCAAACTTAGAGCTACTCTAATTTTAGAGTGACTCTTACTGCTGGAGGAGAGACCCATGACCATCGACGCGTTCCTGGACCGGTTGGAGTACCGCGACCCCGTCCGGCCGGATCTCGCCACGCTGCGGAAGCTGCACCGGGCGTGGCGGCTGCGGGTCCCGTACGAGAACTTCGACGTCCAGCTGGGCAGGCCGATCTCGCTCACCCCAAACGCGCTGATCGACAAGTTCGCGCGCCGCGGCCGCGGCGGGCTCTGCTACGAAATGAACGGCGCGCTCGCTCTTCTGCTGCGGGCCGCCGGGTTCACCGTGACCATCGTGGAAGGCGCAGTCCTGCGCGCGACCCGTGGCGAGGGGCAATGGGGCAACCACATCGCCCTGCTGGTCGACGTCGACGGCGAATCCTGGCTCGCCGACACCGGGATCGGGGACGCGTTCCTCGAGCCGCTGCCGTTACGGGAAGGCACGCACTGGCAAGGAGAACTGGAGTTCCGGATGGAACGCCTCGACGCCGGAACCTGGCGGATGCACCACCATCCGGGCGGCACGATCGACTCGTCCGACTTCCGCACCGCACCCCGCGACATCACCGAGTTCACCGAACGGGCCCGAAACACCTCGCCGGACTCCGCGCTCGCCAAGGTGCTCGTGGCGCAACATCATCGCGACGGCCGCGAGCTGGCCCTTCGCGCCCGCACGGTCAAGCGCGGTGACGCCGACCGCCGCACCCTGTCCACTCTCGACGAATTCGCCGAGACACTGCGGGAATTCCGTATCCCGCTGGAGGACTTCAGCGCTGACGAGCTGGCGGCACTGTGGGCCAAGACCGAAGGGCAGCACGAGGTCTGGCTGGCCATCCAGGCGAACGCCGCGCGAGCCTGACCCGGCTCGTCAGTGGTGATTCGGGAACCGGCCGGGTCCCGAATCACCACCCTCACCACTCACGACCTCAGTCGCGCCAACGGTTGTTGAGGAAGGCGTCGTCCTCGTCGTCCGCCGGTGCCGGGCGTGCGCGGGGAGCGCGCCGGGGGGTGTCCCGCCCGGCGGGGGCGGCGGGTGGCGCCTCCGAAGCGAACGGGGCCGCCATGTCCACCGGGTCGTCTCCGAACGCCGACGCGGCGCCCGGCTCCGCGTGCGACCGGTCGGTGCTCCAGCCGGACTTCGTCTTGCGCTGCCCCAATTCCCGCCGGTGCTCGACGTAGCGCTGGGCGGTTTGGACCTGTTTGGTCATGAACTCCTGCGCGCCGGCCTTGATCTCGCCTGCGCGCTGGTCCCGCAGCGCCCGGCGCTCCGCCTGCTCGCGGACGAGACCATCCAGGGTCGCCTTCATACCGGTGGTGTCATCGGCGCTCATCTGTTCTCCCCTGCCCCGGCTCACCGCTTACGGGTGACCGACTGATCCTCATCGTCCAGCAGTGAGCCGGTGATCCGGCCGGTGGGTTCGTTGATCTGGTCGAACACCTCGCCCTCGATCCGGTACGCGCGGTTGCTCCGTTCCTGGTCGCCGCCGCCCGCACCGCCCGCTCCACCGGCGCCCATGCCGCCCATCGGCGGCATCGCGCCACCGCCGAACGACTGACCGGCGGATCCGCCCATCGGGGCCGACGGCGCACCCGAAGCCACGGGTTGCGGCTGATGGGCCGGCGCACCACCGCCGGTGTGCACGCCCTCGGACAACGACTGGCCCGTCGCGGGGCTCGCGGTTTCGAAAGGCATTGAAGGCACTGCAGGCGACGAGGCGCCTCCGCCGAAACCACCGCCCCCTCCACCGCCGGAACCACTGCCACTGCTGACGTCACCGGCGGCGATGCCGTCAGGCACCGTCCCGCCGCCACCCTCGTGCGCGGTGAAGGCCGGACGGGGCTCGGGCTGCGTCGTGCCGGTGACGGGAGTGAGCGGCTGCGCGGCCTTGTCCGCGAGGGATTTCTCCTCGCCGAGCGTGTACGTGGTCGGCTTGCCGGTGCCGTCGTCGACGGTGACGACCGTCGGCCCGGACGGTCCGTCGGGACGTTCTGCGGTGATCTTCACATCGCCGTCCTGGATGTGGATCTTGCCGTCCGGACCCGGGCGGTGGACGTCGTCCTTGTCCGGCTTGCCGTCGTCCTGCCCGGGAGTGGAGCCCAGTTTGGACTCGTCGCCGTCGCCGGTCCAGTCGAGCTTGAAGTCCTTGGCGGGCCCGGAACCGTCGCCGACCTTGATCTCCATCTCGCCGTCTTTGTCCGGCTCGGTCATCTCGAAGGTCGTGTCGCCCTGCTTGACCTTGAGAGTCTCGCGTTCGCCGTCTTCGGCCTTGTCGCCGTCCTCGCCGGGTTTGTCGCCGGTGAGCTTGTCGCCGTCTTTACCGGGCAGCTCGTCGTCGAGCTTGTCCAAGGCGTCGGAGGCCTTCTTCTTCGCCTCTTCCGCGGCCTTCTCGTCGGCAGCCTGGGAATCGGTGTCCTTCGAGTCGCCATCGCCAAGGCCGCCAGGGGCGTCGCCCATCTTGTTCAGCGCGTCGGACGCCTGCTTCTTCGCGTCCTCAGTGGCCTTCTCGGCCGCGGCCTTGGCCTCGGCGGCGGCGTCCGTGTTGCCCCCGCCGCCACCCGGGCCACCGCCGGAGCCGCCACCGGGCCCGGAGCCGCCGGAACCGCCGAGGTCGGCACCGGTGGGACCGTCACCCAGCTTGCCCAGCGCTTCGGAAGCCTGCTTCTTCGCGTTTTCGGCAGCCGCGGCGGCCTGCTTTTTCGCCTCTTCGGCCGCGGCCTTCTGCTCGTCGCCGTTCGACGGCGGCGGAGCCGAGCCCGAGGGCGACGTCTGGTCCTTGTTCGCCTCCGGCCCACCGCCGAGACCGCCACCGGGGCCACCGCCGGAGCCGCCCGGCGACCCGCCCGTGCCGCCCTCCGGAATGTTCACCTCGGGGACCGGCGGAGGCTTGACCTGACCGCCCTGACCGGAACCGCCCGGCCCCGACTCACTCGGGCCCGAGCCGCCACCCGGACCGCTGCCCGAGCCGCCTTCCGTGCCACCGCCAGGGCCGCCACCCGGTCCACCGCCGGAGCCGCCGGTGAAGTCCGGGCCGTTGCCCGAACCGCCACCGGGCCCACCGCCGGGACCGCCACCGGTACCCGGGCCGCCGCCGGTACCGCCGCCAGGGCCACCTCCCGGACCGCCCTGTCCACCGGTGAAGTCCGGGGCGCCGCCACCGGGTCCGCCGCCCGTGCCGCCAGGTCCGCCACCCGTGCCACCGGCACCGCCCGCACCGCCCGTGTCACCGGCGCCTTCGAACTCGTTCTTGACCTTGCCCATGACCTTGTCGAGCTCGTCGTAGGCCTGGTTGACGAAATCCTTGGTTTCCTTGCAGGACTTGGCGAATCCCTCGTAGATGATGGTCCACATCTCGGGGATGAACTGCCGCTGGATCCACTGCTTGGCGAGGTTCTGGCCCGCCTTCTTGAACTCGTCGTCGTCGCAGCAGCCGTCGTTGTTCAACTGCTGGACCAGGTTGGAGCCGAAGTTGACGTCCATCCAGCCCGCGATCGCGCCGAGGTCCTCCTTGCCGCTCTTCTCACCGGCGGCGATGGCGATGACCTTCTGCGCCATCGCGAAGTCCGCTTTGCCGACGATCTCCTTGTACAGGTCGATGACCGTGTCGGCCTTGCCCTTGCACAGTTTGAACACCGCGGCGGTGGTGTGCAGTGTCGCTTCGCTCGCGTTGGTCAGTGTCTGGGAGAGTTTCTTGGCCTTGGGGAGGATCTTCTCGTTGTAGTTCTCCGACGAGGCGTCCGCGGCGTTTCCGGTCCAGGTCCCGTAAAGGGTGTTCAGCTGGGAACCGGTGTCGTCGATGGCCTTGTCGATGGTCTTCGAACCGGTCTTGAAGTGGGCGGCGTCGTCGACGAAGTTCTTGAAGCTGATGCCGCGCTGCTCGTCGAACGGCTTCTTGATGTCCTTCTCGAAGTCGAGCGCGCGAGTGGTGCCACGGCAGTCTTCCGGGAGCTTCGCCAGCAGCGAGCCGAAGGTCTCGAAGACCTTGAGCGCGGGCGCGGCGGCGTCGAAGATCTCGTCCGACGTCTTGGTCCCGGCGCCCTCCGCGGTGGGTTCCTTGGTGTCGTCGAGCTTTTTGTTGCCGTCGTCGACGGCCTTCTTCTCCGCGTTCCGGTTGAAGCTGGCCTGGTCGCCCGCGCCTTTCGCGTCCTTGAAGACCTTGTCGACGTCGTCGTCATACGGCAGGAGCGGGTGAGCGTTGTAGGACGCCGCGTACTTCTCGGCTTCCTTGCGCTTCTGCTTGATCTCCTCCGGCTCCTGGTCCGCCGTCCACGGCGGGGGCGCCGGATGCGTCCGCATCCACGAGCCGATGAGCTGGGTCTTCTTCTCGGCGGGAACGGCCGGGTCGTCGAGGACGGCTTTGACGTCGGTCCAGGTGGTTTCGGTGGCCACTAGCGCATCCCCGTCTCGGTGATCTTGTTCTTCTGCTCGTCCTCATTGGTGCCGTAGGCCGTGCCGGCGGTGCCGAGGTTCGTGCCGAACGAGCCGAGCGTGGTGCTGTACCCCTGGACCGACGCCCACAACGCCGCCACCCCATCGGTGTACTTCTTCGCGTGGTCGCCGTGAGCCTGGCCGAAGCCCGCCGCGTTCACCGGCGTACTCGACAGATCCGGATTGTCCTCGAGCAACTGCTCGGTCAGCTTTCCGATGTTCTTCGACGCCGATGAAAGCGCATCGGTCGCCGCGGTGAAGCCCCCGCTCATTCTTTTCAGCGCCTTTCGTCGGATCCGCCGGCATTGCCGCCGAGTGCCTCTGCGAGGACTTCGGCCACCGACCCGATGTCGGTGAACCGGTCCAGCTGGTCCAGATCAATTCTCACGTCGTGGTAGATCTCCAGCGCCGACAGGAGTCTTATCCGTCCCTTGGAGTCGATACCCAGCTCTTCGAGTGGTGCGTCGAACTCGATTTCGGCGGGATCAAGCCGAAAAGTCTCGCTGACGACCTTCACGACCTCCGCGCGGTGATCACCCACGGCGCCGACTATAACGCGCCCTCGCCGCCGCACGCGCGACCTTGCCACTGGAAGTGCGCGGAAGGTCACCGGAGGGAACCAGACGTACGGATCGCAACGTCAGATCATGTTCCCGTGACACCGCGCGCAATACCACTCTGGTGACTTCTTTGACATCGGCTTCGGCGTTCTTTGCCCATTCGGCTACCAACATCGCCCCTTCGCCCATTTCGTCCGAGATTCCGAAGGCGGCGACGCGATCGCGGCGGATCGCCGGATGCGCTTCCCCCGCCACCGCTTCGATGTCCTGCGGATGGAAATTGCGGCCGTCGATGACGATGAGGTCCTTGAGCCTGCCGGTGATGTAGAGGTCTCCGCGGTGGAACACGCCGAGGTCACCCGTGCGCAGCCAGCCGCCGAGGCCGTCGAGTTCGCCCGCGAACGCGGCCGCGTCGCCGCGGCCCCAGTATCCCGCGGCGACGTTCGGCCCGTGGATCCAGATCTCCCCGGCGAGGCCGTCGGGCCGCGCCACCCCGTCGCGGACGATCCGGACCCTCTGTCCGAGGGGACGGCCGACCGAGACGAGTTCCTGGCCGTCGGGCACCTCGATCGCCCGGCCCTGCGCGAGGGCCTCCCTGTCGAACACCGCGCCCCGTGGACCCTCGGCGCCTGCACTCGCGACGTACACAGTGGCCTCGGCCAGGCCATAAGACGGACGATGCGCTTCCGGCCGGAATCCGCGTGGGCCGAAGGCTTCCAGGAAACGCGCGACCGTACGCGGCCGGACCGGCTCGGCACCGTTGAGCGCGACCCGGACGTCGGAGAGGTCGAGCTCGTCCCCTGCCTCGCCGGCGGCTTCGACGGCCAGGTCGAAGGCGAAGTTCGGCGCGGCGGTGAACACGGCCGGGTGATCGGCGAGCTGACGGAGCCATCTCACGGGCCGGTGCACGAACTCGGCGGGCGCCATGAACACCGATCGCGCTCCCGCGTGGACCGGCAGGCAGAGCAGCTGGATCAGGCCCATGTCGTGGAAGAACGGGATCCAGCCGGCGCAGGTCGTGTTCTCGTCGACGGCGTAGGCGCGGCTCGCCTGCCAGCACGCCGCGGCGACCGCCCGGTGCGGGATGACGGCACCGGCGGGCTCGCGGGTCGACCCGGACGTGTACTGCAGGTAGGCGGGGCTTTCGGGAGTGACAGGTAGCGGATCGATGCCCGGTCCGGAGACCTCGTCGACCACGATCAGCTGGTCAGGTGTTCCGACCTCGCGCACCTTCACGGCGGCGGCAGCGGAGGTCAGCCACACCCTCGCGTCGCAGTCCGCCAGCACACCGGTGAGCCTGCCTCGCCGAGCAGGGCTGCCCGGAGCCATCAGCGGTACGGCCACCAGGCCGGCGGCGAGCGCCCCGAAGAACGCCAAGGGGTAATTCAGGTCCTGGCCGGTGAGCACGGCGGCGCGATCACCCGGCCGTGTGACCCGCCGCAGTGCCCCGGCGATCACTCGCACCCGGGAGACGAACTCCGTCCAGGTGACCGTGTGGTCCAGACCGGCGCCGTGGTCCTGATGCGTGAACAGCGGGCGCGGGTCGGCTTCGCGAGCGAAAAGCCGCTCGACGATCGAGGTGCGCAGCACCTGTTCCGGCACATCCTCCGGCGACGCGGTCATATCCGGCAACGTACTGGAACCACCGGGAGGGCGCTCGGATGGCCCACGTGACCCGACTGTCCTAAGTAGACGATCCTCGGCGCGATCCGCCGGCATTCGCTCTTGTGAATTCCGGACAGAAGACCGGACATTTCTCGCCCTTTGGCCGGCCTCGGCCGCACACTCGGCGGGCAGTGTGTTTCTTTCCCCCGGCCTTGGAGGACTAGACCATGCGTCGAAGAATCGCCCTGGCAGTCGGCGGCGCCGCCGTCCTGACCGCGAGTCTCATTTCCGCCGCCCTCGCCCCGATCGCGCAGGCTTCCCCCGGACTGATCGCCGCCATGCAGCGGGACCTGGGGCTCACCGCCGCGCAGGCCTCGACCCGGCTCACCCAGGAAATGACCGCCTCACGGGTGCTGCCCGGCGCCCAGCAGGCCGCCGGTGCCGCGTTCGGCGGCGCCTGGTTCGACCCTGCGCGTGGCAAACTCGTCGTCGGGGTGACCGATCCCGCGGCGGCCGCCGCCGTCCGGCAAGCCGGTGCCGAACCTGCCGCGGTCGCGATCAGCGCGGCCCGGCTCGACGCGGCGAAGGCCGAGATCGACTCCTCGACCAAGACCCGGCCCGCCCCCGCCGCCGTCAGCGGCTGGCGTGCCGACCCGCGCAGCGGCAGTGTCGTGGTCGCCGTCCGCCCGGGCGCGCACGGCTCCGACGTCGACGATTTCCTCGCCAGGGCAAGGAAATCCGGTTCGGTCACGGTGGTCACCGCAGCCAAGGCCGAACCGTTCGCGGCGGGCACCGTCGGCGGCGACCCGTACTACATCAACGGGAACACCCGCTGTTCGATCGGCTTCTCCGTCCACGGCGGATTCGTCAGCGCCGGCCACTGCGGCGGCAACGGCAGCCCGGTCGTCGGCTGGGACGGCTCGGCCATGGGCAGCTTCGCCGGTTCTTCCTTCCCCGGCAACGACTACGCGTTCATCCGGATCGGCAACGGCTGGTGGACCGCACCGGTCGTACTCGGCTGGGGCACGGTGAGCGACGCGCTCGTCCGCGGATCGTGGGTCGCGCCGGTGGGCACCTCGGTGTGCCGGTCCGGTTCGACCACGCACTGGCACTGCGGCACCGTGCTGGGGCACAACGAAACGGTGAACTACTCGCAAGGCGCGGTGCACCAGATGACCCGCACCAACGTCTGCGCGGAACCCGGCGACTCCGGTGGCTCCTTCATCACCGGCGACCAGGCGCAGGGTGTCACCTCCGGCGGCTGGGGCAACTGCGGTTCCGGCGGCGAAACCTGGTTCCAGCCGGTGAACGAGATCCTGCAGACCTACGGCCTGTCGCTCGTCACCGCTTGAAGCGCGTGAAGGCCCCCTTCCCTCGGCTGAGCCGAGGGAAGGGGGCCTTCACGCGCTTCAGGAGCCCACGCGGTAGATCACCAGCCGCTGGTCCGAATCCTGCAGTGGCGTGAGCACTTCGTAGTGCAGTTCGAGCATGCCGGCCTCGGGATGCCGCATCACCTTGCGCCCGCGGCCGTTGACCTTCACGTCACGTTCGGCCCACAACCGCGCGATTTCCTCGTCGGCGGTGAATTCGGCGATGAGCTCGGTCAAGGCCTGATCGTCCGGATGCGCTGCCCACGCGGCGCGCAGATGGGCGATCCCCTCCCGGACGACACGTTCACGGTCCGCGTAGTACTCGCGGATCTCGGGATGTTTGAGGCACAGCCACATCGAATTGCGCTGCGAGGGCGGCAAGGTGTCGAAATCCACCAGCAGCCGCGCCATTTCGTCGTTCCAGGCCAGGATGTCGTAGCGGTGGTTCATCAGCATGGCCGGCAGCGGTGACAGGTCGGCGACCAGCCGGGCCAGCGGCGGCGCCGCGGTGGTCGCGAGTTTGTCTGCGTTGCGGGGACGCTGCCGCGCCAGGTCGAAGAGGTAGGCACGTTCATCGGGGGCAAGGCGCAGCGCCCCGGCCAAGGCCTCCACCACGTCCGCCGAGGGCCGCAGCCCACGGGCCTGTTCCAGCCGCACGATGTAGTCGACGCTGACCCCGGCCAGTTCGGCGACCTCCTCCCGGCGCAGCCCCGGGGTCCGCCGGGACCGGCGCGACGGCAGGCCGAAAGCGTCCGGGTCCAGGCGTTCACGCCGGGTCCGCAGGAACGCGGCCAGCTCCTGTGTCGTGTCCACGGTGGAGGTCGTCATGCCGGGTCCAACAGCGAGGGTGGGACCACTGTTCCCAGGAAGTCCTCTCCCTTAACCCCTGCTCGCGGCGGTCGCAGACTCGTCTTCGACCACGGATCACGAGTACAGGAGGACACGATGTCACTCACCCTCGACACCTACCGGCTGCTGGGCCGGTCCGGGCTGCGGGTCTCCCCGCTGGCGCTGGGCGCGGCGACCTTCGGCACCGAATGGGGCTGGGGCGCCGGGCGGGACGAGGCACGCAAGCTGTTCGATCACTACGTCGAACGCGGCGGCAACTTCATCGACACCGCCAACACCTACACCGACGGCAGCTCCGAGCGGCTGCTGGGCGAATTCGCCCGCGACAACCGCGAAAGCCTCGTGCTGGCGACGAAGTACACGACACTGCGCCGCCCCGGCGACCCGAATTCCGGCGGCGGCCAGCGCAAGAGCCTGTTCGCGTCGGTGGAAGCGAGCCTGCGGCAGCTGAACACGGACTACATCGACCTGCTTTACCTGCACCTGTGGGATTTCACGACACCGGTCGAGGAGATACTGCGCGGGATGGACGACCTGGTCCGCCAGGGCAAGGTCCTGTACGTGGCGATCTCCAACGCCCCGGCCTGGGAAGTGTCGCGAATGCAGGCGATCTCCGACCTGCGCGGCTGGTCGCCGCTGGTCGCGCTGCAGATCGAGTACAACCTGATCGAGCGCACCGGGGAACGCGACCTGATCCCCATGGCACGCGAGATGGGGCTGGGAGTGGTCCCCTGGTCGCCGCTGGCGGGCGGGGTGCTCACCGGGAAATACGACCGCGACGACTTGGCTCCTTCCGAGGACGGCACCCGCAAGAACTTCAACCTCGCCCTGGGCACGCTCACCGAACGCAACCTCGCGATCGTGGACGTCGTGAAGGAGGTCGCCGCGGAACTCGGCCGCACCCCCGCCCAGATCGGGCTGGCGTGGACCCTGCGGAACCCGAGCGTGACGGCACCGATCATCGGCGCCCGCACCCCCGCCCAGCTGAAGGACAACCTCGGCGCGCTGGACGTCGAGTTCACGGCCTCGCAACTGGCCCGCCTCGACGAGGCGAGCGCGATCGAACTCGGCTTCCCGCACGACATGCTCGCCCGTGACACGACCCTCGCGCTGACGCGCGGCGACATGACGATCGAACCGCGCCGCTGACGGAGGGGTCTCGGTGCCGCATGGCGGGTGGTGAGGAGGCTCGCGTAAGTACATGAAGGACCCCTTCCTGTACCTAGGCGCAAGGAAGGGGTCCTTCATGTACTGGGCAAGGTGTGAAGGTCGAGTTCCTCGGCTGAGCCGAGCGAAGGGGACCTTCACGCGCCATCGCTGTAGCTGGTAACCCTCTTGACCCAAAACGCTCGCGACCGGGAAGCGCGCCAGATTCCCGAACCGACGGGAACAGTTCCCCTACCTGCCGGGAAAGATCCGAAATTAGCCTTCGGTCACCGGTCGGCCACGTCGGCACCACCTCCCCATGGACTGGACCCGCGCCGGTAAATCTCGTGAACCACCGCGGGTATCCGAATCTGGAGGATGTGTGACTGAGCGAGAAGTCGACGTATCGGCGATCGGCGGCCGGGCGAAGCCGGGCGGGTCCGCATGACCGGCGCCACGAGGACCGGCGTCTTCGCGGTACTGCGGTCGACCCCGGCCCCCGTCAGGTATCTGCTCGGCGGCGTGCTGGTCAACCAGCTGGGCGCGTTCGTCCAGACGTTCCTGATCCTGTACCTGACGTTCCGGGGCACCTCGGTCGGTTTCGCCGGGGTCTGCCTCGCCGCGTACAGCGTGGGGGCGATCTTCGGTGCCATGCTCGGCGGCGAGCTGACCCACCGGTTCGGTGGCCGCGCGACGATCGTGACGGCGATGACGTGCGCGGCGCCGCTCGTCGCGTCGATCCCGCTGGTCCGGGGTACGCCTTGGGCACTGGTCACGGCGGTCGCGCTGTCCGGGCTGGCGATCCAGGCGTACCGGCCGGCGGCCGCGGTGCTGCTCGCGGAGTACATGCCGGAAGAGCACAAGGTCATGGGCTTTTCGATGATGCGCATCGCGCTGAACATCGGCGCGGCCGTGGCGCCGCTGATCGGCGCCGTGGTCATCCAGGTGAACTGGGATCTGCTGTTCTGGCTGGACGGGATGACGGCGGCGCTGTGGGCGTTGCTGGCGTTCGTGTTGCTGCCGAAGGGAAGCAGCACCCCCCACGAGTCCAAAGCCGACGCTCCTCCCGCGCTGAGCGCCCGCGCGGTGTACGGGACGATGATCCGGGACACCCGGTTCCTGTGTTATCTGGTGGCCGGGCTGTTCGGCATGATGATCTACGCCGGCTGGGTCGCGGTGCTGCCGTTGAACATCGTCGACGCCGGTTATCCGGTGGGGCTGTACAGCACGGTGCTGGTGATCTCCTCGGTCGTGCTGATCACCTGTGAACTGAAGATCACCACCTACATCGTCCGGATCCCGAAGAATCTCGCCGGTCTGTTCGGCAACCTGGTGAGCGCGCTGGGATTCGCGCTCTACGGGCTGATCGCGCAGCATCAGTTCTTCGTGATCGCCGGCGCCTTGCTGGCGGTGTCCGGGCTGATGATCCACGGACCGAGCACGGCCTCCCATCCGGCGACTTTCCCGGTGGAGCTGAGAAGCCGCTACATCGCGACGAAGGAGACGTTGTCCGGGGTGGCCGCGACGATCGGGCCGGTGCTGGGGCTGTTCCTCTGGAGCGAATTCGGCGGCCCGGGGTTCTGGGGCTTCTGCGCGGTGCTGTCCGTCATCGCCGGATCGATGCACATCTACGGCCTCAAACAACCACCCGTGGTGGAAAAGGTGGCCAAACCCGAGCCGGAAGTCGTGGGAGAGCGACCATGAACGAAGCCAACGGTGTCCTGCTGATCATCGGCAGCGGCCTGAAGTTGTACCGCGAGTACCTGGTCTCGTCCATCCATCGGTGCGCCCGCGAGGCCGGACTCGGCCTGGTGCTGCTGAACAATCTCAAACCCACCTGGCAGCACGCGTATTTCGACGAGATCGTCCACACGGACGTGTTCGACGCGGACGAGATGCTCGCCGCTGCCCGTGAGGTCGCCGGACGGCACCGGATCGCCGGTCTGATGTGCTGGGACGAGCCGGTCGTGCTCGCCGCGGGTGAGCTCGCCGCCGAACTCGGGGTCCCCGGGTTGAGCGTCGACGGCGTCCGCGGCTGCCGCGACAAGAACCGCACCCGCACCGTGCTGACCGCGGAAGGATTGCCGCAGCCGGGATACGCCTTGACCACCGGTCTCGACGAGGACCTCGCCGAGGCCGCCCGGATCGGCTATCCGGTGGTGCTCAAGCCGAGGGCGATGGGCGCGAGCATCGGCGTGGTGTACGCCGCCGACGAGTCCGAAGTGGACGCCGCGTTCGGCGTAGCCATGGGCGCCGCCACCGTCGACCAGAGCCGCTACGGCGGCGGCGCGATCGTGGAGGGTTACGTCTCCGGGCCCGAGATCAGCATCGACGCCGCCGTGTACAAGGGCGAGTACCTGCCGATGTTCGTGGCCCGTAAGGAAACCGGCGACCAGCCGTACTTCGAGGAGGTCGGGCACGTCGTCGACGCCGGCGATCCGCTGCTGCACGACACCGAACTGAGGGACGTCCTGGCGCGGGCGCATCGCGCGCTCGGCGTGGAGGACGGCATCACCCATTCCGAGGTCCGGCTGACCGACCGCGGCCCGCTGATCATCGAGATCAACGGGCGCCTCGGCGGTGACCTGATCCCGTTCCTCGGCCGGACCGCCACCGGTCTCGACCCCGGCGAGATCCTGTTCGCCGTGGCGACCGGGCGGCGGCCGGTCATCGCCCCGACCCGGCACGCGGTCGCCGGGATCCGGTTCGGCTACCCCGATCACGACTGCCTGGTCCACGAAGTCACGGTCCCCGCCGAGGCGCCGGGCCTGGTCGTCGCGTCACCGATGGTCGATCCCGGGGCCACCCTGCGGCTGCCGCCCGGCGGCTACATCGCCCGGCATTCGTTCGTGGTGTGCGAAGCCGATGACCGCGAGACCTGCGCCCGGCGACTGGACGCGGCGGCCGCACTGGTGCGGGTCGACGCCGATCCGGTGGACCCACCAGAACCCGGTACCGCCTTCGAGATGCCCGCCGGGCTGCTCGACGTCGACGAACACGAGGGAGTTTCCGCATGACCATGACCGAACCCGTCCGCACCGACAGGCCGCTGACCGGCGCGCAGATCCTCGCGAACGCGAAGGCGCTCGCACCGATCCTGCGCGAGCGGGCGGCGGAGATCGAAAAGAACCGGAGCCTGCCCGCGGACGTGGTCGAGTTGCTGCGCGACGCCGGTGTCTTCCGGATCGGTTTCAGCCGGGACTGGGGCGGCCCCGAGATGACCTCGATGGAGCAGACCGAGGTGATCGAAGCGCTTTCGTACGGCGACGCGTCCGTCGGCTGGTGTGCCAAACTCGGCTCGGACATCGGGTTGCACGCCAACTTCCTCGACCAGGACGAAGCCCGCCGGATGTTCACCAGCATCGACATGCACTCCGCCGGTGTGCTTCCCGTGACGGGGCACGCGGAACGTGTTCCCGGCGGCTACCGGCTCACCGGCCGCTGGAGTTTCGGCAGCGGCTCGACCCACGCCGACTGGGTGGCGTCCGGGGCCATGGTGTTCGAGAACGGTGAGCCCTACGCCAGCCCGGACGGCAGCAACCCGCACGAGTCGCGGCTGTTCATGGTGCCCGGCCACGAGATCGAATCCGTCGACAACTGGTACACCCTCGGCCTGTGCGGCTCCGGCAGCAGCGACTACACGATCACGGACGTCTTCGTCCCGGAGAACCACACCCTGACGTTCGACAACCCGCAGGTGCCCAACGGGCCGCTGGTGCAGCCGGACGTGATCCAGCGCAGCATGTGCGGCGTCCCGCTCGGCGTGGCGAGGGCCGCGCTGGACTACGTCCGCGGCCTCACCATGGAACGGGTCGACATGCTGAAGGGCTCGCCGTGGCGGATGAGCGGCGTGGCCTGGAAGGACAATGAGCGCATCCAGATCACCCTTGCCGAATGCGAGGCCGACTACAGCACGACGCGGGCCGGTGTTTACCAGGCGCTGCAGCGCCAATGGGAGGTCACCGCCGACGGCACCGGCACGCTGGACGATCTCACGCCCGACGAGCGCGTCGCTCCGGCGCTGACCGGCTGGCAGGCCTTCCAGATGTCGAAGCGGGTCGTGCAGCGGCTCTGCGATCTGCTCGGCACCGCGGCCATCCGGTCGGGCGACCCGATGAACCGGTGGCTGCGCGACTCGATGACCATGGCCATGCACCCCACCGCGCGGGACCGCGTCACCCAGACGGTCGGCGCGCATCTGGTCGGCGCCAAGCCGTCCATGCGGTTCATGCTCGGCATCGTCGACAAGCCCAAGACCGAGTCCGATGCGTGAGCAGCGGCCCATCCTGATCGTCGGGTTCGTGACGCCGGTGCTGATGGCACTGACCGGCACCGAACCCGGCGGTTCGGTCGTCCTCGTCGAGGAGCCGGACGTCATCCGCAAACGGGATCTGCGCACGAGGCTGGCCGGCTCTCCCCTGGTCGGTGAACTGATCGCCTGGGAGCACGCCCGGCCCGGCTCGGCCGACGAGTTCTACGTCGCCCATCCGGACCTGGACCCGGCCGCGGTGATCCCGCTGATCGAGTACGCCACCCCGTTCGCCGCCCGGCTCGCCGAACGCTACGGCCTGCCGGGCGCGACCCTGGGGGCCGCGCAGATCCTGCGGGACAAGGCGATGCTGCGGAAGGTCAGCGCGGCCGCCGGGCTGGCCAATCCGGAAAGCGCCACCGTGACCTCTCCGGAGGACGTGCTGGCGTTCCTGCGCGCCCACCCCGGCCCGGTGGTGCTCAAACCGGCGAACCGGCAGGCCGCGGTCGGCACGCAGATCATCCGTGACCCCGGCGAGGTCGGCCAGGCATGGGCGAGCTGCGTCGAACAGGACGAGGGCATCTTCGTCCCCGACCGGCCGATGGAACTGTCCATGCTGGTCGAGCGGTACGTGCCAGGACCCGAGTACAGCGTCGAGATGCTCGTCCGCGACGGGCGGCAGCTGTTCGCCAACGTCACCGGCAAACAGCTTTACCCCGGCCCGCGGCCGGTGGAGCTGGCCCATATCGTGCCGGCCGACATTCCCGCCGACCTCACCGAGGAGCTCGCGGCACTGACCTGTCAGGTCGTCGAGGCGGTCGGATTCGCCGACGGCATCCTGCACTGCGAGTGGATCGTCTCCGACGGACGGCCGTACCTGGTGGAATGCGCCGGCCGGATCGCCGGTGACGGGATCATGGAGGTCATCGACCGCGCCTACTCGATGGAGCTGTTGCGTTCCTACGTGGCGATGATGCGCGGTGAGATGCTGCCCGAGTTGCCTCGCCGCGCCAAGGGCGGCGCCGCCGTCCGGTTCGTCCCGATGGAGCCGGGCGTGATCGACGCCGTCCTCGGGCTCGAGCAGGCCCGGCAGGTGGAAGGCGTGTTCCTGGTGGACATCCAGGTCAAACCGGGCCACCGGTTCACCGGGCTGCGCAGCTCGTGGGACCGGACGGGTTTGGTGATGGCCGTCGCGGACAGCCCCGCCGAAGCGTTGCAGCGCGCGGAAAAAGCCGCGGGCCTGATCCGTATCGAGGTCACCCCGGAGGACTGAACGCGCGTGAAGGCCCCCTTCCCTCGGCTGAGCCGAGGGAAGGGGGCCTTCACGCGCTTCCACTGTGGACGATCAGCGCCGAAGCCGCCGAATCACCTCGGCGGCACCGGCCGCGACGACCGCGGCACCCGAGTACTTCAGGATCCGGTGCTGGCGGGTCGCCCGCTGAAGAGCCTTGGCGTACGGAACGGTGGTGTTGGTGATCATCGCGTGCAGCGGCATCCAGCGGTGCCGGAGAACTTTCTCCAGCACGGTGTCGCAGGCGCGTTCCAGGCGGACCGCCGGCGAGCGCACGGTGTCGCGGAGTTCGGCGAAGTTGCGGTGGGACATGTCCGCCAGCGCGTCGGTGTTCGGCTTGCGGCGGGTGTAGTACCTCGTCAGCGCCGCCGTCGTGTCGCCCGGGTGGCTGGCGAGACTGTCCGTCAGCTCCAGCGCGTCCTCGAAGGCCGAGTTCATGCCCTGGGCTAGGAACGGATAGACGGCGTGGCAAGCGTCCCCGATCAGCACCACCTTCCCCTCGTGGATCCACGGGGCCGTGCTGACGGTGACGAGATTGAAGGTGGGCCGCCGCAGGAACTCCTCGCCGAGGTCGGGGACCAGCGACAGGACGTCGGGGAAATGGCGGCGGAACAAGGATTCCACGTCCTCCGCGGTCCTCAGCGAGTCGAAACCGTGTGGGCCGTGGAACGGCAGGACACAGGAACAGGTGAAGGAACCGTCGCGGTTGGGGTGGGCGAACATCATGATGTCGCCGCGGGGCCACAGGTGGAAGACGTCGTCGGCCATGCGATGGCCGCCGTCCGCGGCCGCCGGGATGTGGAGTTCCCGCCAGCCCCATTCGAGGTAGCGCTGCGAGAACTCCGCGCGCTGTTCGTGGTGCATGGACCGGCGGACGGCCGAGAACGCGCCGTCCGCGCCCACCACGACATCCGGCTTCACCACGAGCGCCCGCCCGTCGGGGTCCACAAAGGACACCGAGGGCAGGTCACGGTCCATGCCGGTGCACCGCGTGTCGAAGACGAACCGCACCCCGGGCACCCGGCAGGCCGCGTCCACCAGGACCGCGCTCAGGTCCTGGCGCTGGATGGCGAGGATGCCACCTTCACCGTAGGACGAGAACCGCAGTCCGCCGTCGGGGTTGTGCAGCATCCGCCCGCGCATCGGCACCACGAGCCGTCTCACCTCGTCCGACAACCCCAGGCGATCCAGCGCCGCCAGGCCACGCCGGGAAAGCCCGAGGTTCATGGACGTGGCGGCACTGGCGGTCTCGCGGGGATCCGGCCTGCGGTCGTACACCGTGACCGTATGCCCTTGCCTGCCCAGCGAAAGCGCCAGGAACGCGCCCGCCATCCCGGCGCCCACAATCGTGAACTCCACTATGCACTCCCCTTGTTCAAGCCTTGACCTCCATGACAGCGCCGAGGATCTCCTCGGCGACGAGCGGCGCGGTGGCGAATCCGGTGCCACCGCAGGCGGGGCGGGACCACACCGACGGACGGATCCGGACGAGCATCGGGCCGCCGCCGACGGGATCGGCCGCGTAGTGGCAGTCCCGTACGGCGACGACGGCGTAGTCCGCGGCGCCGGTGAGGATCGGCTCGGCGAGCAGCCGATCCGCCCACGGTCCGCGATCCCGCTCCGTGGTGGCCGCGACCTCCCGGCACACCGCGTCCGAACTGATCTTGAGCAGAGTGCCCCCGCCGGGTGGCAGGAGCCAGGCCGTACGGGCCGCACCGATCCGGCCGACGCCGGGGGCCGACGTCCACCAGCCCGCCAACTGCGGCGGCGGCCGCAGGTAGACCATGGTCTGCCGGTACAGCGTGACCGGCCGCTCGACCAGTTCGGTGTTCCCCGGTCCCGCCGCGACCAGCACGAGATCCGCGTCCACCACGGTCCCGTCGGCCGCGGACACCCGATGGTCTCCGACATCGACGACGGCGCATCGCGGCCGCAAGGTCACCGCGGGATGCGCGGCGAGCCATTCGGCCGCCGCGCGCAGGAACCGTTCCGCCAGCAGCACTCCGGCACCCACGTCGAGCACCCCGGCGGTCCCGGCCGGGAACACCACGGGCGCCAAAGCGTCCGGAGACACGGCGACCGCGGGAAGCCCGGCGCGACCCGCCGTGTCGAACACCGGCGCGAGCTCGTCCGGGGTGCCCGCGGTGACCACGCCGACCGGCCGGAAGATCTCCGTCCGCAGCAACGATTCCAGCTCCAGCCAACGACGGCGGGCCTCGGCCATCCGCAGGGTGCCGTGGACGTCGTCCGGACGCAGCACCCGCAGGGCGCGGTGCTGGTCGGACGACGCCGACGCGGGGTTCGGGACGGGACCGCGGTCGAACACGGTGACGCGGTGGCCCGCCCGCGCGCAGCCGATCGCGGTCACCAATCCGGTCACGCCCGCGCCGACGACGGCGACCGAGGCCATCAGACGCCCAGCCGCGGCAACTTCTCGGCGACGACCGTGTCCGCGTCCACCTGCCCTGGCAACGTCGTGTCGGGCAGCGCGGCCGCGGCGAGGTCGATCAGGATCGGAGCGGCACAGCGCAGGAACACGTTCACCTGATGGCAGAGGTCGCCCGCCGTCTCGGCGGTCGTCACGGCGGCCAGCCGGTCCAGCCGCCCCAGCTGCTCGGCGAGCGTCGACGCGACGGCGGTCAGGCTGA
This sequence comes from Amycolatopsis sp. WAC 01376, assembly GCF_003947415.1. Taxonomy (GTDB): domain Bacteria; phylum Actinomycetota; class Actinomycetes; order Mycobacteriales; family Pseudonocardiaceae; genus Amycolatopsis. The sequence continues at coordinate 471,866 of NZ_QHKL01000006.1, read as the reverse complement.
ACCGCTCGAGCCCGTAGCCGTCGGCGAACCGCTCGGTCATCCGCTTCGCCGTCCGCCGCGCGTCGCCGGAGACCGGCAGCGGGCCGCGGCCCACCCACTCGTCGACCACCGCCGCGATCCGGTTCCACGGTCCGGTCAACCGGGTCTCGCTGACCCGGAGCAGCGCCTCGTGGGTGAAGTCGGTGCGCTGGTATTCGGGGCTGGTGGCGCAAAGATGGAAGCGGATGAGGTCGCGCGGCACCTCGGCGGCCAGTTCGCGGCCGGACACCACATGCCCGCGGCTCGTGGAGAACTTCTCGTTGGCCAGCTCGTAGAACTCGTTGGTGACGTACTGCGCCGGCAGCACATGGCCGCCGAGTGCGGTGAGCATCGCCGTGCCCACGACCGCGAACGGGTACGTCGCGTCCAGGCCGAGGAAGTACACCACGGTCGAACCGGAGTCCTCCCGCCACAGCTCGTCGTCCGCGGTCAGCACCGCGCCGCGTTTCTCGGCGGCAAGCGCGGTGGTGAACATGCTCCACGGCATGCCCTCCATATGCGGATAGATGACCTGCCCCGGCACTTCGGGGAACGGCGCCGGGATACCCCACGACGTCGGCTGGGTGATCGGGAAGTCCGGCAGCGGACCCGCCATCGCGGACTCGATGAGCCGGGCCATGCCGGGCCGCATCGGGATCCGGGCGAAGTACGCCTCCAGGTCCGCGCGGTACCGCTCCACCGGGAAGACGAGGATGTCCGCGTCCCGGTACTCCAACTTCTCGTCCGGGCGCAGCGTCGAACGCGGCTCGATCAGGTCGCCAGGGGCGACCGGCAGCCCGCAGCTCTCGCAGATCCCGGCGTACCCGTCGGCGAGGCAGAACGGGCAGCCGCCGCTGACGTAGGCGTCCATCAGGTACTCGCCGGTGCTCGGCAGGAACGGGAAACGCACCGTCCGCAGCTCGAGCCTGCCCATCCCGTGCAGGCGATCGTAGAAGTCCATGACCAGCTTGGTGAACCTGTCACCGATACAGCCGAACCCGTCGACCTCGATGCCCATCGCGGTCAACGTCTGCCGCACCTGCTCCGCGGAGCGTTCCCGCAGGTCTTCCGGTGCCACGCCGAGCCGCGCGGCCGCGGTGACGATGTAGTTCTGGGTGAAGTGCATGCCGGTGCCGTAGAGGGCTTCCGTACCGGTCGCGCGGGCGTACCGGGCGCAGACGTCGGCGGCCAGGAACGGACCGGCGAGATGGCCGAGGTGCAGGTCGCCGTTCGCCGTCGGGGCCGGCGAGATCACCACCAGCCGGTTCATCAGGCGGTCCTCGACTCGGCGCCGCGGCGGGCGAGCAGATCGCCGACGATGTCACGGGAACGGTGGGCCAGCACGCTGATCAACGAGTCGGCGATACCGTGCGTCGCCTCGTTGACACCCTGCAAATACACCGCGCCCCAGGCGGAATCGCCGAGATCGACCCGATAGCAACGGCTGACCGAGATCTCCGAAAGGCCGACGCTGTCGGCAAGATCGCGCACCATCGCGGGCATCCGCTGGTCGTAGCCGGTGCCGAGGAGCACCAGATCGCACTGCAACGCCTCGACCTTGCCGCTGGTCCGGTCACGCAGATCGAGGACGATCTCGTCGTCTTCGATCCTGGCGCCGACCACCTCGGTCAGGGTGCGCACGTGCGAACGCTGCACGCCGAGACCGCGCTGCTGGTACAGCGTGGTGTACATGTGGTCGAGGAACGGCGGGGCCGCCCCGGCGTAGTTGGTCAGGCGCATCTCGTCCAGCATCTGCTCCCGGATGTCGGCCGGGCTGTCGTAGAAGCGGTCGACGAACGACGGGAAGAACAACTCGTTGACGAATTTGCTGGTCTGGTAGTTCTGCGGGCCGATCGAACGCACGATCATGGTGCGGGTGCTGTTGGGCAGATTGTCGTGCAGCGCCATGAACATCTCGGCCGCGCTCTGTGCCCCGCCCACCACGACGGCGCGCAGCGGGGCGTCCGGCGGCAGCTTCGCGATCCGGCGCCGGTACTGGGCACTGTGGATGATCCGGTCGGCCGGAAGGTCGGCGAAGACGTCCGGCACGTTCGCGTCCCGGCCGCCGCCCACGACGAGGTCGCGGCAGTGGATCGTGTCGCCTCCGGCGAGCGTCGCGGTCCAGCCGGTGATCGATCCGTCGGTGCCGCGCACGGGTTCGATGCGCTGAACCTTGGCGTCGTACCGGATGCGGACCTTGTCCAGCGACTTCGCGACCCACTGCAGGTAGTCGGAGAACTCCCAGCGGAACGGGTGGAAGGTGCCCAGGTTGACGAACTCGTCGAGCCGGTTCTCCTGGTACAGGAAGTTGAGGAACGAGAACTTGCTGCGCGGGTTGCGCAGGGTCACCAGGTCCTTGAGGAAGGAGACCTGGCTGCGCGCCCACGGCATCAGCAGATCACGTTGCCATTTGATGTCCGGACTCTGCTCCAGCAGCAGCGTCTGCTCGGCGAGCTCCGGATTCCCGGACTCCTCGATGGCCACCGCGAGCGCCAGGTTCGCCGGTCCGGCACCGATCGCCAGCAAACCCACCTGTATTTCAGTCACAGATACACCCCGTTCGTCCAGAATAGGTTGCCGACACTAAGGATCGGCATTTCCCCGGCGACAGGGTCGCCTTTCCCGTCGAACCGGGAATCTCGGCAAGGTCATCCGCTTCTGCACAAAAAACCGCCCGGCGATAGGGAGAAATTCCCCTTTTTCAGGAGACCACCTGGTCGGCCTCCCCGCTGCCCCAAGAGGCTCCGCCGTCTGCCCCATAAGGTAGCGTCACGTTGCCGCATTCGGCCGAATGCCGAAAGCGCGGCACTTTTCCCCTCTTGACCGGCCAGGTCCGCACCGGCGAAAAAATTGATTGCGATCAATTGTCCATAACGGTCACATGGATCCGTTCGATACCTAGTGCATAGACTCTTCTCGCGGCCGGCGAACCCCATCCCCGGCACGGTCGAGCAGGCACCTTCATCGCACTTCACCGAACGGAGCCGATCAGGCAGGCTCAGTAGCGGCAGGCATAGGGGAAAATGATGAACAATCACGTCAGTGTCGGTAACACCGCCCGTTTGTGGCCGGCGGAACTCCATGACCAGCGGCGCACCGCGCGTCTGCTGCCCGAACAAAACAGGGGTGAAGAAACTACCGACACCGAATGGGTGACGGTTTTCCTCGCCGACAGTCAACCGGCCGTTCGCTACCGGGTCCGCTCCGCACTCGAACTCGTCGACGGCATCGTCGTCATCGGTGAAGCGGCCACGGCGAACGCCACGATCGCGGAAACCTTCCGCCATCGGCCGGACGTACTGGTCGTCGACCCTCAGCTCGGCGAGGCCGCGGCCATCGACGTGGTGAGCCGGGTGTCCCGCGTCGCACCGGACACCCGGATCCTGGTGCTGAGCACGGCCGACGACGACACCGCCATCAGATCGGCGCTCCAGGCGGGCGCGCGCGGATATCTGATCAAGGGCACCGATCTGGATCAGGTCGTCCGCGGCGTGCAGGTCGTGGCCGCCGTCGAGGCGATCGTCGGCAAGGCGATCGCCTGCCGGTTCAGCGCCCTGATGCGGTCGGCGGGCGGCCCGGAACCGTACCCCTTTCCCCAGCTGACGACCAGAGAACGGGAAGTGCTCGACCGCGTCGCCGCGGGAAAGTCGAACGGCGCCATCGCCCGCGAACTGGCGCTCGCACAGAAGACCATCAGCAATCGTGTTTCCGCGGTCTTCGGCAAACTCGGCGTGGCCGACCGGGCACAGGCGATCGTCCTGGCGCGTGACGCGGGTCTCGGCCGCGGCTGATTCACCGGTAATCGGGAATAGTTCCCCTATCTCCGGGAAGACGGCCGAACATAGCCTCGATCAGCACCGACCGCCGGAGAAGGAAAAGCATGCTGATCGGAGTGGGATGTGACTGACCAAGACCTCGCCGTCGTGGACATCCGCAGGCTGGAACACGAGAACCTGACGCGGGCCTACGGTTTGGAGATGAAGCTGCTTTATCCATGGAACGGTTTGACAGCACCGTTTCGAGGGGCTTGGTGCGTCCTTCGCCCCGGAGACGTATCGGTGTCCCACACTCACCACGAGCACGAGATCTTCATCGGAATGGGCGGAAAGGCCGCGGTGATCGCCGGCGAAAAGCGGCACGAGTTCGTGGCAGGCGACCTCGTATTCCTGAAACCGGGGATCGAACACAACCTCGTCAACGATCACGACGAGGACTTCTCCTACTACGCGATCTGGTGGGACCGGGCGATGTCGGACGAGTTCGTCTCCCACGAGATCTCCCGGGCCGAGTCCCATGATTGATTACGACGGGCGGAAATTCCGCAAAGCGGGCGGCGACGCCGAGGCGATCGCCGTGTACCGGCAAGAAGGCGACGTCGTCTGGTCCGAGTTCGCCGGGGGCGAGGTGCGGCGAGGGTCGATCACCGGCGCCCAGCGGGAGAACGGCGCCCTGCACCTGGGATACACCCTGGTGCTCGCCACCGGTGAGGTGATCTGCGGGCACACGGTGAACACGCCGGAGATGACCGAAGACGGCCACCTCCGCCTGCGTGAGGCGTGGGAGCGCTACGGCCCGCACGCCGCCACCGGCGTTTCCTACCTCGACGAGGTGAGCTAGTGTCCCGCAGCCCATCCGACGCGGACTGGCGACGTCTCGACCACGCCGTGGCAGGCCGCGTGCGGCGGCCCGGCGAGGCCGGATTCCGCGACGCCAGCGTGCCGTTCAACAAACGGTTCGCGGAAATCACCCCACGCGGTGTCGTCTCCGTGGCGAACACCGCGGACGTACGAACCGCCATCGAGTGGGCGCGCGACACCGGCGTCGACGTCGTCGCCCGTTGTGGCGGGCACAGTTACGCGGGCCATTCGGTCAACACCGGCCTGGTCATCGACCTCGGCCCGATGAACACAGTGTCCGCCGACGGATCGACAGGGCTCGTGACGGTCGCGGGCGGCGCGCGGATGGCGGACGTCTACGCCGCCATCCAACCGCACGAAATGGCATTCGCGCTGGGCAACGGAGCCTCGGTCGGCATCGCCGGCCTCACCCTCGGCGGCGGCTGCGGGGCGACCTCCCGCGCACTCGGGCTGACCGCGGACGCGCTCGTGGCGACCACAGTGGTGACCGCGGACGGGCGGGTTCTGCGGTGCGACGTGGACAACAACGCCGACCTGTTCTGGGCCTGCCGCGGTGGTGGCGGCGGGAACTTCGGGATCAACGTGTCCTTCACCTTCCAGGCGAGACCGGTGGCGGACTGCGCCAGCTACCTGCTGCTGTGGGACCGCGCCGACGCGCCGAAGGTCTTTTCGGTGCTGCAGGAGGTCGCGCGGCGGGCGCCGGACGAATTCGCGGTCAGGATCGGCGTCAGCAAGTCGGGTGAGTCGGACGCCATCGTGTCCGCCATCGGGCAGCACCTCGGCACGGCCGAGGAGTTGCGGGAGATCCTCGACCCCGTGCTGTCCGTCGCCCGGCCGATCCGCATGGATCTCGCGGACCGGACCTTCTGGGAGGCCAAGGACGATCTGCTGCACGAGACCGCGGAGGGCGCGTTCTCGGTACGGACCAACATCGTCACCGAGCCGCTGCCCGACGAAGCGATCGCCACGATGCTGTCGTTCGTCGACCGTCTGCCCCCGAGCGGCAATCCCGACGGTGGTGGCGCGGCCCTGTTCTCCTGGGGTGGCGCGATCAACCGGGTGGGCGCGACGGAGACCGCGTTCGCCCACCGGAACGCGCTCTTCCTGTTGTCCATGGACACTTCGTGGGCCGAGAACGACGAGCCCGCCGTAGTCGACGCCAACCTCCGCTGGCTGGCGGAACTGGCCGACGCGTTGTCGCCGTATGTGTCCGACGGCGCCTTCCAGAACTTCATCGACCCGGATCTCGAAGACTGGCGCACCGCCTATTACGGCGTCAACTACCCACGACTGAAGGCGATCAAGGATCGGGTCGATCCCGACGGCGTCTTCACCTTCTCGCAAAGCATCGGATCATGATCGGCGACGACAGGGTTCTCATCTGGACGGCGGCCGAGGTCGAAAACGGCGCCATGCCGGCGGAGCATCGGCCCTACGCCCAGGAGATCCTGGCTTGGGCGGGCCGCTACCTGGTGTCGCCGCATCCGGAACTGGGCCGGAACGGACCGGTGTGCCCGTACACGCAACCGTCGATCCACAAAGGACTCTTCCATCTGGCGGCGTTGACCACCACGAACGGCGAGACCGACGTCCGCGACGCGATCGAGAGCCTGCGTTCTTGGTATGAAAGGCTTTCCGCCAGGACCTCACCCGCGGACCGGGAACTGCTGACGATTCTCCTCGTGTTGCCGCAACTGGACTATCAGGACGCGACGGGGCTGGACGATCTGCAGCGTGAGGCGAAGGACAAGTTCGTCAACGACGGCCTGATGATCGGGCAGTTCCATCCGGTCTGCGAACAACCCGGCCTGTGGAACGAGAAGTTCAAGGCGCTGCGCGCGCCGGTGCCCTTGCTGGCCATCCGCAAACTGGTCGTCTTCGACCTGCCGTTCCTGATGGACGACGCGGTGCACGCCGAGAGCTACCTCCGGCGGTTCGCCCCGGACATCCCGCCCCGCATTCGCGACCAGCTGGTCAGCAGGCTGGTGGGCACCAAGAAATCCTTGCAGACAGCCTGATCACCTCCGGGGAGAACACTCATGCGGCACTACCTCATGGTCCGGCCGGCGTACTTCGACGTCGAGTACTCGATCAATCCGTGGATGGATCCCGGCAAACCCACCGACACCCGGCTCGCGATCACCCAGTGGGAATGGCTGCGCGACCTTTACGTCGAACTGGGCCACCGGGTGGACCTGCTCGATCCGGTGCCGGGCTTGCCGGACATGGTGTACGCGGCCAACGGTGCCACCGTGGTGAACGGCAAGGTGCTGGTCGCGCACTTCCACCACCGGCACCGTCGCCGGGAATCCACGGCTTACCTGAACTGGTTCACCGAGCACGGTTACCGCGACGTGCGGCAGGCCCGGTGGCACAACGAGGGCGAAGGCGACTTCCTGGTCGCGGGCTCCCGTATCCTGGCGGGTTCGGGTTTCCGCACCGACCGCCGCGCACACGACGAGAGTGCCGAATTCTTCGGAGTGCCGGTGGTGGGACTGACCTTGACCGACCCGCGTTACTACCATCTGGACACCGCCCTGACCGTCCTGGACGACGACCTGATCATGTACTTCCCGCAGGCCTTCACCGAAGAAAGCAGGCAGCGGCTCGAAGAGCTGTACCCGGACGCCATCACCGCTTCGGCCGCCGACGCCGCGGCGTTCGGCCTGAACGCGGTCTCCGACGGGCGGCACGTCATCCTGCCGCAGGCCGCGACGGGACTGAACGCACAGCTGCGCGAGCGCGGTTTCGAACCGATCGGCGCCGATCTTTCGGAGCTGCTCAAGGGCGGCGGGAGCGTCAAATGCTGCACGCTGGAACTCCGCCCCGCCGTCCCATGAGGAACTCCGGCCGGATCAGGCCCGGTCCGCGTGCCTGGCGAACCAGGTTTCCAGCAATTCGGTGACCCGCTCGGGTTCTTCGTGGTGCGGCCAGTGCCTCGCGTCGAGCCAGTGCACTTCGGATTCCTCGCACAAGGCGGCACTGGGTTCGACGAGACGTGTGCTGAAGGCACCGTCCCGTCGTCCCCAGATGATCTGGGTCGGCACGTGGACCGGCCGGTCGAGTTCGGCGCGCGCGGCGCGATCGAACGGCGAGATCGTCCGGAACAGCGCGCGGTACCAGAACAAGGGCCGTTGGATCGCCCCTGACCGGCGCCAGGCGGCGCGGTGCCGGTCGACGTCGGCGTCGCTCAGCCGGGCGCCGTGTTTCAGCATCGCCGCGAGAACCGCGCCGTCACGGGCACCGAGGATCGTCTCGGCGAGGCCGGGGATCTGGAACGCCACCATGTACCAGCTCCGCAGCAGCTGAGCGGGTTTGCGGATCAGTGCCTCGGCGAAGACATGCGGATGCGGGCAGTTGACGATGGTCAGCGACCGGACCAGGTCGGGCCGCTCGATCGCCACCACCCAGGCCACCGCCCCGCCCCAGTCGTGCCCGACCAGGTGCACCGGCTCCGTCCCCTGCCGTTCGATGAGCAGCACGATGTCCTTGACCAGCTCGGGCATCCGGTAGTCGGCCACCAGGCCGGGTTTGGACGACAGGCCGTAGCCTCGCTGATCGGGCGCGAGTACCCGGTAACCCCGCTCGGCGAGCGCGGTCATCTGCGGCTCGAACGTGAACCAGAGGTCGGGCCAGCCATGGAGGAACAGCGCCGCCTGACCGGTTTCGGGACCGCCGGCCTGGAGGTGGAGCGTGACGTCGTCGACGTCCACGAACTGCGGCTGGAACATGGGTGCTCCTTCAGTTGCGGATGATCCTCCGTTCCGTGGCGACGGCCACCGCACCGGCACGGCTGTCGACGCCGAGTTTGTCGTAGATGTGGACCAGATGTGTCTTCACGGTTGCTTCGGAGATGAACAGGCGCGCGGCGATCTGCCGGTTGATCAGCCCTTCCGCCACCAACTGCACGATCTCTGTCTCACGCGGGCTCAGCGCGGGTGCCGGGGCCCGCATATGCCCGAAGAGCCGGGCAGCCACCTGGGGTGCCATGGCGGTTTCGCCGCGCGAGGCGGCGTGGATGCCGCGGAAGAGGTCCTCGGGCGGCCCCGCCTTGAGCAGGTAGCCGGTGGCGCCGGCGGCCACCGCCCTGGTGATGTCCAGTTCGGCGTCGTAGGTGGTGAGCACCAGCACCTTCGGGGGATCCGGCAGGGCGGTCAGGCGCTCGGTGGCGTTCACCCCGTCCGGGCCGTCGCCGAGCTGCAGGTCCATCAGCACGACGTCCGGCTTCTCGGCGGTGGCGAACAGCACGGCTTCGTCGGCGCCCGCGCATTCGCCGATCACGTCGAAACCGGGCTCCCCGGCGAGCAGGGCCGCGATCCCGGCCCGCACCACCGGATGGTCGTCGACGATCAGCACCCGGATCGTCATGGGACCTCCCCGGTAGGCACGCCGGACACGGTGGGCACGGCGGCGAGGAGCGCGGTGCCCTCGCCCGGTTCGCTCTCGATGACCATCTCACCACCGAGTTCGGCGAGCCGCTCGCTGATCATCCGCAGCCCGTTCCCCCGGTCCCCGCTCGCGCGTGCGGCAGCCGGATCGAAGCCGACACCGTCGTCTCGGATGTCGAGGACGACCTTGTCGGCCAGGTAGGTCAGCGTGACGGCGGCTTCTCTCGCGCCCGCGTGTTCGGTCACGTTCGCGAGTGCTCCCTGCGCGATCCTGAGCAGACCGGCCTCCACCTGTGGTGCCAGCGGATACGGGTCTCCGCTGATCTCGAAGCGCACCGCGTGCATGGCGGCGAACCCGATCTGCTCGGCGAGGTCTTTCAAGGTCTCGCCGAGATCGGTGGCGTCGAGCCGCGGCGACCCCAGGCCTCTGACGAACCGGCGTGCCTCGTCGAGGGTGTCGCCCGCCGCGTCGACGGCGCGGGACACGTAGCCCTTCGCCAGTTCCGGGTCCGTGTCCCACGACCGCTGCGCCGCCTGGAGCAGCATCCGCATACTGGAGAGGCTCTGCGCGAGGGCGTCGTGGATCTCTCGTGCGAGCCGCTCCCGTTCGTGCATCATCCCGGCCAGGCGCTGGCTCTGCGCCAGATCGACCCTGGCGCCCAAGAGTTGTTTGACGGCCTCCCCCAGCCGGAACCGGTCGCGGTGGAGTTGCAGGAAGGTCATCGTGGCCATCAGCGCGACCGCGATGGGCGCGAGCACGATGCTCGGGTCGAATTCGGTCGCGATCCTCAGCTGGGCGAGGATGGTCGCGACGGTCAGCAGGACGACCACCACGACCACGACCCGCGCGCGCAGCACCTGCAGGCAGACGAAGAACAACGGCACCGCGCACCAGGCGAAACTCGGCGCCACCACCACCAGCGCGAGCCAGATCGCGATCACCGTGGCCAGCCACACCGGACGCCACCGCTCGAGCACGGCCCAGCTCAGCACCCCGGCCGCGTAGACCAGCGCGAGCGCGCCGGTGAGCGCGAGGATCAGCGGGGTGGCGCCGCTTAACCCGTGCGCCGCGACGAACCTGGCCACCGACGCGGCCAGCAGCAGGAAGAACCCGGTGTGCATGGCGGCGTTCAGCCGCGTGGCCGCCCCGAAATGCGCTTTCAACTCGGTCCTCCCTTCGTCGCCGATGATCGTATGCGGGAAGGCGGGGTGTCCCGCATCAATCGTTCGGTTGATACGGCTACCCATCACACGACGTCCGATCGGCATCCACTCTCCCGATTCGCCCGGCCCGCCCGCCCGGGAAAGTCGAAGGGGAACGAACACCCCCTCACGGCAAAGGAAATCCGATGAACGCCAAGCTCCCCCGCACTCGCCTCGTCCTGGGTATGACGGCCGGTCTCGCCACCGTCGCGCTCGCCACCGGCCTGGGTGCGGCGCAGGCACAGGACCGCAAACCGCAGCCGCCCGCGGCGCAGGCCGTCGTGCAGACCGGCGTACTCGGCATCGACGCCGCCACCCGTGCCGCGCAGGCCGCGCTGGACGCCGGGGAGAAGGAGGGCCAGCGGGTCACGGTCGCCGTGCTGGACCGCTCGGGTGACGTCCGCGTCCTGCTCAAGGGCGATGGAGCCGGACCGCAGACGGAGGAGTCCGCCAAGCGCAAGGCCTTCACCGCGGTCTCCTTCGGACAGCCCACCTCGGCGCTGGCCAAGAACGCGCAGGGTGACGGTCCGACCATCCGCGACATCCCCGGCACGCTCTTCCTCGCCGGCGGTGTGCCGGTCGCCGCGAACGGCGCGCCGATCGCCGGGATCGGGGTCGGCGGCGCGCCCAGCGGCGACCTCGACGAGCGGTTCGCCACGGCCGGCCTGCGCGCCATCGGGGAGCTTCGCTGAGGGGCGGTGAGCGGGCGGCCGTGGCGCTGCTCGCCGCCCTCGTGCTCGGTGCCTGCTCCCCCCAGGCACCGAGCACTCCACCCCCGCCCGCTTCATCCACGCCTTCTCCAGCTCAGCCGCCGCGCCAAGGAGTCCCCGTGAGCCAGCTCTTCGAAGCCGACGCGAACCTCGTCAGGCAGGCGGTCGACGCGGGCGCCGACCTGGAGACACGGGACGATCGCGGCCGGACCCCGCTGCTCGTCGCCGTCACCGAGAACCGGGTCGAGGTCGCCGAAGTCCTCGTCAAAGCGGGCGCCGACCCGGACGCACTCGACGAGCGGCATGACACACCGTGGCTGGTCACCGGCGTCACCGGAAGCGTCCCGATGGCGAAGGTGCTGCTCGAGGCCAAACCGGATCTGACCATCACCAACCGGTTCGGCGGCGTCTCGCTGATCCCCGCCTCCGAACGCGGGCACGCCGAGTACGTGCGCTTGGTCGCGGGCAGCGGGATCGACGTCGACCACGTGAACGACCTCGGCTGGACCGCGTTGCTGGAAGCGGTCGTCCTCGGCGACGGCGGGCCGCGCCACCAGGAAGTGGTCCGAGCACTCGTCGCCGCGGGAGCGGACGTGAACCTCGCCGACAAGCAGGGCGTCAGTCCCCTCGCCCACGCCAGGACCAAGGGCCAGACGACCGTCGCCCAGATCCTCCGAGAGGCGGGAGCCCACTGACCGCGGTCCGGTGGTTCCCGATCCGCCGCGCACGACGCTGGAGCGACCGGCCGCCCCGAAGCACCCGACGGCTGTGCCCCGCCCTGCCGGGCCGATCAGGCCGTCAGGAGTCCTGTCGTGAGGGGGTGTGTGGAAATAGGGACACTCAACGTCCCCATTTCCACACCCCGCGTCACCACGCCAAGGCCCGAATTTTCTGTTATGCCAATTGACACAAGTGACCGAGCCTGGCACGGTTCGGCCGTGGAGCAGGCACGAGGACGGGGCAGGCCGCGCAAGGATCCTGCGGCGCTGGCCCGATGGACGCCTCCCGAGGGATGGTCGCGGCTGGTCGCCTGGATCTCCCCGGAAGAGAAGAAGGCGCTGAAGCATGTGGCGGTCGAAGCCGACGTTCCCGTGGCGGAGCTGATACGGGCGCTCGCCGGCGGCCTGGCCGTCGGCGCCATCACTCCGGAGGAACTCATCGGGCAAGTCGTGAAAGGGAAGACCGTCATGGAGAAGATCCCCACGCTTTTCGAGCGCGACGAGCGCTTCCACGTCGTCGACAGGCCTCGCGCCGAGTGCGCGTGGGTCTTCGAAGGCGCCGGGGTCGGCACCGAGAAGCTCGACGGCACCAACATCCGGCTGACCGTGCGCGCGGGTCAGGTGGTCCGGGTCGAGAAACGCCGCAATCCGAGCAAGGCGCAGAAACAGCAGGGCATCGTGGACGGCTGGTACGTCGACACCGACAGCGAGTCCGCCGACGACAAGTGGATCCTCGCGGCGGCCGGGAACACCGACGTCTCCGCTTGGCCGGACGGGGAACATCCGAGCGAGGCGCTCGGTCCCCGCATCCAAGGCAACCCACTGGGGCTGGAAGAACACCGGTGCGTCCCCTTCGACTTCCAGGCACCCGCCCTGCCCGAGGTACCGCGCAGCTACCACGAACTCCGGGATTTCCTCGCCACACTGGACAGCCGGTTCTCTCCGGGGCACACGGCCGAAGGCGTCGTCTTCCACCATCCGGACGGGCGCCGGGCCAAGATCAAGCGCAAGGACTTCCCCCGCACGGCGACCGCGTAGCGCCGGAGAACGCCGCCACCTCACATCCGGCGGCGGTGTCTCGTCGTACCCGGGACAACGCACGCGAACAGGGGGGCGAATCCCGTGAACCAGCCATCCGAACAAGAACAAGAGCACGATCCGGGCCTGAAGGCGATCGTGAGTGAGCGGCGTCAGCTGATCGGGCTCGCGTATCGCCTGGTCGGTTCCCTGTCCGAGGCCGAGGACGTGGTGCAGGAGACCTACACCCGCTGGTACGCCTTGTCCCCCGCCCGGCGGGACGCGATCGAGTCCCCCGGTGCCTGGCTGACGACGGTCGCCAGCCGCATCTGCCTGGATCTCCTCGGTTCGGCACGCGCGCGACGGGAACGCTACGTCGGCGAATGGCTTCCCGAACCGTTGCCGGGGCGGGTCGAATGGACGACCGGACGACCTCCGGCCACCGACCCCGCCGACCGGATCACCCTCGACGAGTCGATCAACATGGCGTTCCTCGTCGTACTCGAATCGCTGACCCCGGCCGAGCGGGTCGCGTTCGTGCTGCACGACGTGTTCCGCTATGCCTTCGCCGAGGTCGCGGAGATCGTCGGCCGCACCCCGGCCGCGTGCCGTCAGCTCGCCTCCTCGGCGCGCCGCCGCATCCGGGCGTCCCGGGTTTCCGCGGCCCCGATCGCCCGGCAGGCCGATCTCATCAAGGATTTCAAGAAGGCTTGGGAGGCCAAGGACATCGAGGCGCTCATCGGTCTCCTCGATCCCGACGTCAAGGCGGTCGGCGACGGCGGCGGACTCGTCAGCGCCGCGCTCCACCCCTTCGAGGGCCGCGAGGAGGTCGCGTCCTATCTCATGTCGGTGGCGGAGAAGACATCCGGCCTCGAACTTCTGGAGCAGACCGTCAACGGCCGGCCCGGCCTGGTGCTCCGGCAGGCCGAGCTGACCGTCGCCGTATTCGCGTTCCACGTCGCCGAAGACCGGATCCGGCACATCTGGGGAGTACGGAATCCCGAGAAACTCCGGCCTTGGACAGACGCGTGACCGCTACGCCGGGAGGGCGCCGAGTTGCCGCAGCTGGCTGAGGACGTCGACGACGCCCCAGATCTCGGTGATCCGCCCCCCGGCGAACCGGAGAATGAAGATCTCGCCGTAGGAAACCTGCTTTCCGGTGGCGGGCAGGCCCCGGAACTCACCTTGATGGGTGCCGGTGACGGTGTTCCGGCAGACGATCTTGTCCCCGTCGGCGAGCACGTCCTCGGCCGTGACTCGCAGATCGGGGAAGGCGCGAAGCAGCACCGTCCACACTTGTTTCAGTGCCTGCGCCCCTGTCGTGTCCATCGGCACCGGCGCGTGGAACACCACGTCCGGAGCGACGACGTCGTCGATCGTCTTCTCGATGAGCTGGACGCTGCCGGTGTTGGTCGCGTCGTGGAAGCGGGCGAACACCGCCCGATTGCGCTCTGTTTCGGTGATGATCATGGTCTCTCCCCCAGTCAGGCGAACTGGCCGACCCGGTAGTCCCCGGCGGGGTTCTGGACGATGGCGTTCAACCGGTTGAAGGCGTTGATCAACGAGATCACGCCCACCAGCGCGGCGAGCTGGTCCTCGTCGAAATGCTTGGCGGCGTTCGCCCACGCCTCATCGGTGACGACGCCGCCGTCGGCCATCCGGCAGGCCTGCTCGGCGAGCTCCAGCGCGGCCCGCTCGGGCTCGGTGAAGACGGTCGCCTCCCGCCACGCCGCGACCAGATTGATCCGCACGTCCGTCTCGCCCGCGGCGGCGGCTTCCTTGGTGTGGATGTCCAGGCACACCGCGCATCCGTTGATCTGACTCGCGCGCATCCGTACCAGCTCTTGGATCGTGAGCGGCAGCGGCGAGTCGACCAGCGCCCTGTTCGCCGAAACGAGGGCCTTGAGGAACTTGCCACCGACCGGGTTGCCGAAATAGTCGAGCCTGGCGTTCATCGCGATCTCCTTTGTCGTAAGGGGTGTTCTGCCCATCCGACGAAGCAGCCCAGCGAGATGTGAGGCCGTCACAGCGCCTAGGTTCCGAAACGCCGTGTGGAGGGCGGCCCTGGAAATGGTCTAGCCCTCCACGCGGTGGTACAGCCGGTCATCGCAGCACCGCCGGGTCACCTCCGGCGACTTCACTCGTCGCGCTCCGGGGGAAGCGCAGGGTGGCCATGGCCAGGAAGCCACCCGCGATCGCGATGCCCGCGGCCCCTTTCGAGACCTAGTTACCCCTAGGGCGTATCTATGCAGTGCTGGTCACACCCCGTTCCGCGACACGTTCGACCTTGCCGACCAGGAAGACGTACGACAGGATCCCGGCGACCGTGATCACGGTCATGTAGGCGAAGCCGGGCGCGAAGCTGTCATCGGTGACGATCAGGCCGATGACGATCGGGGTGGCGATCGACGACAGGTTGCCGATGAAGTTGAACATCCCGCCGGTCAGCCCGAGCAGCCGTCGCGGCGCCAGCGCGGAGACGAGCGACCAGGTGATCGACGCGAGACCGTTTCCGAAGAACGCGACCGAGAGGATCACGATGACCAGCGTGGTCGAGTCGGTGAAACCGGCCCCGACCATCACGGTGCTCAGCAGCAGCCCGGCGATGATCGGGCCTTTGCGCGCCACTCCGAGCGACGCGCCGCGCCGGACCAGGAAGTCCGACAGCACACCGGAAGCCAGCACACCGATCAGTGCCGCGATGAACGGCAACGACGCGAGGAAGCCGGACTTGATGTAGTCCATTTCCCGGTATTCGACGAGATAGGTCGGGAACCAGGTGAGGAAGAACCAGAGCGTCGAGGTCAGGCAGAACTGTCCGAAGTAGATTCCCCACAGTTTCCGGCTGCCCAGCACGGTCGCCAGATCCGCGCGCGTGATCCGCGCCCGCTCCGGCCGCTCGCTCGGCAGGTCCACCAGGCCGCCGCCGGAGCGGATCAGCTCCACCTCGGCCTCGTTGGCCCGCGAGTCGCGCGGCTCGCGGTACTTGGCGTACCAGAGCACCGCCCAGAGGATGCCGACCAGCCCGGTGGCGATGAACACCCAGTGCCACGACAGCGCGGTCTGCAACCAGGACAGCACCGGCGTCAGCAGGGCGAGGCCGATGAACTGGCCCGAGGTGTAGAAACCGATCGCCGTGGCACGTTCGCGTTCCGGGAACCAGACGGTCGCGATCTTGCTGTTGATCGGATAGGCGGGTGCCTCGAAGACACCGACCATCAGCCGCAACGCGATCAGCGCGACGAACCCGCCGAACACCCCCATGAACAAGGTCGCGAGCGACCACAGGATCAGGCAGGCCGGATAGAGCAGCCGCGGCGGGATCTTGTCGACGAGCCAGCCGCCGGGAAGCTGCAACGCGGCGTACGTCCAGCCGAAGGCCGACAGGAGCAGACCCTGTTCCGCTTTGGACAGCTCGAGTTCGCCGGCGATCGCGGGCATCGCGATCGACAGGTTCGAGCGGTCCAGATAGTTGATGACGACGGTGATGAACAGCATCACCGCGATGAGCATCCGGTACCGGGACGGGCGGGTGGTGAGTCCTGTGTGGACGGAAGTGGTCATCGCGCTCACCATTCCGCGAACGAGCCGTCGGTGTGCCGCCACACCGGATTCCGCCAGCGATGTCCCTCGGCCGCCCGTTCGGCGACGTACTCCTCGTTGATCTCGATGCCGAGCCCCGGGCGGGCGGGGATGGCGACCTGCCCGTCGTCGTAGGCGAACACCGACGGATCGGCCAGGTAGTCGAGGAGGTCGTTGCTCGTGTTGTAGTGGATGCCGAGGCTCTGTTCCTGGATCGTGGCGTTGTAGCAGCCCGCGTCGATCTGCAGGCAGGCCGCCAGCGCGATCGGGCCGAGCGGGCAGTGCAGGGCCAGCCCGACGTCGTAGGCCTCGGCCATGTGCGCGATCTTGCGTGCTTCGGTGATGCCGCCGCAGTGCGACGGATCCGGCTGGATGATGTCGACGGCGCCCGAGGCCAGGACCGCCTTGAAATCCCACCTCGAATACAGCCGTTCGCCGAGCGCGATGGGGATCGGCGAGTTGCGCAGGACGTCGGCGAAGCCGTCGACGTGTTCGGACAGCACCGGTTCCTCGACGAACATCAGCCGGTACGGCTCCAGTTCGCGCAGCAGGACCTTGGCCATCGGCTTGTGCACGCGGCCGTGGAAGTCCACCCCGATGCCGATGTTCGGGCCCACCGCCCGGCGGACGGCGTCGACGTTGGCCACACAGCGATCGACCTTGTCCCAGGTGTCCAGATAGGACAGTTCCTCGGTCCCGTTCATCTTCACCGCGCTGAACCCGCGGTCCACCACCTCGCGTGCGGCGCGGGCGGTCTCGGCGGGACGGTCGCCGCCGATCCACGAGTACACCTTGATCCGGTCGCGCACGCGGCCGCCGAGCAGTTCGTGGACCGGCACGCCGAGCGCCTTGCCCTTGATGTCCCACAAGGCCTGGTCGATCCCGGCCAGTGCGCTCATGTGGACGCCGCCGCCGCGATAGAACCCGCCGCGGTAGAGGACCGTCCACAGATCCTCGATCCGCGAGGGATCCTTGCCGATCAGGTAGTCGGAAAGCTCCTCCACGGTGGCGGCCACGGAGGCGGCCCGGCCCTCCAGGACCGGTTCGCCCCAGCCTGTGACGCCCTCGTCGGTCTCGATCTTCAGGAACGACCAGCGGGGCGGCACCTGATATGTCGTCATTGACACGATCTTCATCGGTTTCTTCCTTAGTCCTGGTGCCAGATCTCGGAGAGTTCACGAGCACGGACGGCGACCGCGTCCGCGCTGTCACCCGGGCGGTAGAGGCAGGAACCCAGCCCCGCTCCGGCCGCACCGGCGGCGGCCCAGGCCGCCAAGTTCGTCGCGTCGACGCCGCCGACCGGCAGCAGTTCGACCTCGCGCGGCAGCACCGCGCGCCACGCCTTCATCCCCCCGATCCCGACCGCGTCGGCGGGGAACAGCTTGAGGTGCCGGGCACCCGCGGCCAGCGCGGCGAACGCTTCGGTGGGCGTCGCCACGCCGGGATACGGCGTCATGCCCGCGGCCACGGCGGCGGAGATCACCGCGGGATCACCGTTGGGCGCCACGATCATCCGCGCGCCGGCCTCCCGGGCCCGCCCGACGTCTTCGGTGGTGAGCACGGTGCCCGCGCCGATCGCGCACCGCTCCCCGAACGCGTCGGCGAGCAGGCGGACGCTCTCGAACGGTTCCGGCGAATTCAGTGGCACTTCGATGGCGGGGAATCCCGCGTCGACGAGCGCCCTGCCGACGCCGACGACCTCGGCAGGGGTCACTCCGCGCAGGATCGCGATCAAACCGGTCACGGCTTCACTGTCCTTTCGAGACGATCTTCGAGCAGTCCGGCGGCCGTCGCGATCCGCCACAGCCCCCTGGCGGTGATCTCCTCGGACAGCACGGTCGCCTCCACTCCCCTTTCGGCGAGTGCGGCGGCGTAGCGACGGCAGAGTTCGCTCGCTCCGCACAGCACCACGCGGGTATCCGAGTCACGCAGCAGATGGGAGACCTCGTCGGCGATCAACACGCCCGAGAGGTAGTCCGGCAACGACGCCGGTTCGAGTACGCCGTCGAGCACGAGCGGACGCGCACCGAAGGCCTCGGTGGCGAGCCCCCGCGAACGCAGTCCCGCGACCAAACCCCGCGAGAACGCCTCGTCGTCGGGGACCGGACCGGCGGCCGTGCGGGCCAGGATGCCGTGCGTGGTCAGCAATCCGTACAGTTCGCCGGTCATCGCGGTGGCGAAGTCCGTCACGAGCCCGTTCTCGACACGGACCCATTTGCTGTGCGTACCGGGCAGCACCACGGTGAGCGGCCCGGTGGGTTCGCCGAGCGCCTCCAGCACGCCGACCAGTTGCGTTTCCTCACCGCGGATCACGTCGCCGGGGTGCTCACCGGAGGGGATCCGCAGTCCCGGCACGAGGTGGAGCACGCCGTCGCGATGGGACACCGGGACGAGCGACGGGGAGTCCGGTTTCGCCGGGACGGTGCGATAGCCGGAGTCGGCCCAGCCCTGCGCGCTGCCCACCATGCCGCCGGCGATGGACGGCAGCCCGGGGAACGCCCTGAGCCAGTCTCCGCAGGTCTCCCGGAAGGCGGACTCGTAGGCGGCGGCTCTGGCTCGCGGGTCCCGCGAGTCCACGTCCTCGGTCGTGGTGAGCAGTCCGCGCCCGGTGTCGCGGGCGGCCAGGATCTCGCCGGTCCTGCCGAGCAGCCAGGCACGCTGACCGGAGGTTCCCCAGTCGAGCGCGATCAAGGCGGGTCCGATGTCCGTCACGAGCGACATCGTGCGGCGGCGTTCCCGATAATGCGATCGCCGTCCCTATATGTAGGATTCGAGCATGTCCGAACCAGCGCCGCCCGGCACCCAGACCCTCGCCCGCGGTCTCGCGGTGATCCGCGCCGTCGCGGGCGGCGCGACCGATCTCCGCACCCTGGTCGAGCGCACCGGGCTGGGCCGCAGCACGACGCATCGGCTGGTCCAGCTGCTGGTGAGCGAGGGCTACCTGCGCAGCGGGCGGGACGGATACACCCTCGGCCCCACCCTGATCGAACTGGGTTTCCAGGCCCTGCACGGAAGTCCGCTGCCGGTGGTCGCCCGGCCGGTGCTGGAGGAGCTGGCCGCCCAGTTGCGCGACACGGTGCACCTCGCCGTCCGAGACGGGGATTCGGTGCTGTACCTGGACAAGCTGCCGGGTTCACGGGGCGCGGAGATGCGTTCCCGGATCGGGCACCGGATGCCCTTGACCCGCACCGGTGTCGGCATGGCACTCCTGCTGGACTCCTCGCCGGAATGGCGGGAGCTGTACCTGGCCGAAACCCCGGCGGAACCGGGCCGGGTGCACCCCGAGGACCTCGACGCGTTCCTGGCGCGGATGCGCGAGTACGCGGAGTCCGGGGTGGCGATGGACCTCGAAGACAACGAGCCGGGGATCCGCTGCGTCGCGGCGCCGATCCGGGACGCCACCGGCGAGATCGCCGGGGCCATCAGCGTTTCGGCGACCAGGCCGTACATGCCCGCCGCCCGGATGCGCGGCCTGAACCGCGTCGTCGGCCGTGCGGCACAACAGGTTTCCGCCGGCCTCGGCCACCGAGAACAGTGACAGCCCGGCGTCAGACCCCCAACGCGCCCACGAGCAGCGCGCTGACGGCGTCACGGTTGGCGGGGACGTCCTCCCACCGCACCCTCCGGCCTGCTTCGACCACCACGCCGAAACCGGCGTGCACGAGCACCCTCGCCTGACGCTGATCGAGTTCCGGCCGCGCCGACCGCAGTTGCTGCTCCCAGACGGCGATGTGCTCGCGCTGCGCGCTGACCAACGGCCGCTGGAGAGCCGCGGGCAGGCCCGCCAGTTCGGCGTTGGCGACACTGGTGAGCGCGGTGTGTTCGAAGCTGTAGGCCACATAGGTCCGCGCCAGCGCGAGCAGGGCGTCGTGCGGACCGTCGACCCCGTGAAGGTTCTGTTCCACCGCTTGGGCCAGTATCCCCGCGGCCTGGAGACAGGCGGCGGCGAGAATGTCGGCCTTGCCGGGGAAATACCGGTAGAGCGCGGACGGGACCAGCCCCACGGCTTCGGCGATCCGCCCGTTCGTGACGTTGGCGAAACCGTCCCGCTCGAACAGCGGGATGGCGGCCGCGAGAATCTCCGAACGCCGCGTGCGCGGCACGGGCCGGGACGGCAGCTCGACGGCGCCCGCACCCGCGACGCTCGTCGTCGGGTCGGTCGCGACCACCCGCAGGGCGGACTCCACCAGCACCTCTTCGACGCGGCGCTGGGCGATCGAGGTCCGGTGCATCGTGATGGACCCGATCACCCCGAGCGCGGCCACCGCCCGCAGCCCCGGGTCGGGGAGCGGGTACTCCCGCCGCACCGCCTCGGTCACCCGGTCGACGACTCTCGCGAACTTCTCCCCCAGCGCGTGCCTGTCGTCGCTGTCGAGATACCGGGATTCCCAGCGGTACAGGCCACTCGACGCGCGGTGGGTCACCGTGCCCTGGGTGACGGCGGCGAGCACGTCCGCCAGCGGCGCGCCGGACGGCACCTCGTCGAGGGTGGCGGCGAGCCGGTCCGCCATCACGTTCGCGCAAGCGGCGAACAGCGCGTACTTGTTCGGGAAGTGCCGGTAGAGGGCCGCCGCGGTGATGCCCACGTCGGCGGCGATCTCCTCCATCGAAGCCGCGTGATACCCGTGTTCGCTGAAGATCCGCCCGGCCGCGTCGACGATCAGTTGCTTGCGGTTGCGAGGCCGGACGGCCGCGGTCGAGTCGGCGCTCATCGCCGGATCCGGACGGCTGCGGGCGGGAACAGGGCCATGCGGGGAAGTCAACCACGAACCGGATCACCACCGCCCGAACCGTCCGGCGCCGACCGGCCAACGATGTGATTCTCGATTAACTTATCGCTTCTCAACCGGCGGCTCGGCATGCATACTGGCCTCGCGACCAGTACCGTTCCGACACCTGAGGATGGCCATGTCGACCGCTTCGGCTCCCGCCTCGTCCTTCCGGCACCACTGGATGGCGCACGCGGCCACGCACGCGATGACCCGACCGGACAAGCCCGCCCTGCGTTACCTCGGGGAGACGACCACCTGGGCACAGCTGTCGCAGCGGTCGTTGCGCTTGGCGGCCGCCCTCGCCGGACAGGGTGTCGCCGAAGGCCATCGCGTGGCCACGCTGACCCTGAACCACCCGTGGTTCGTGGAAACCGTGTTCGCGGCGAACAGCCTGGGCGCCATGGCCGTCCCGCTCAGTTTCCGGCTCGCACCCGCGGAACTCGACTACATCCTCGCCGACTGCACGCCGTCCGCCATCGTCGTCGACGAGCGGCTGCTCCCCCTGCTCGAGGCCGCGCCGAGCGCCGCGGCGATCGGGACGGTGCTCGTCGTCGGCGAGCCGGACGAGGGCCGCACTGCGTACGAGGAATTCCTGAACGCGCGGGAGCCGATGGACCTGCCCGACGTCAGCGAGGAGTCGACGGCGCTGATCATGTACACCTCGGGCACCACCGGCAGGCCGAAAGGCGTATTGCTCTCCCATCGGAACATGCAGTTGCAGGCGCTCACCTGCATCCGGGCGATGAAGATCTTCGACGATTCCGACGTCGGTTTCCTGACCGCGCCCTTCTTCCACATCGCAGGCCTCGGTTCGATCGTGGCGAACTTCCTGGTCGGCAGCGTGGTCGTGATCCACCCGCTGGGCGCCTTCGACCCTCGCGCGGTGCTCGACGCCTACGAACGCGAGGGCGCCACCGTCGTGTTCAACGTTCCCCAGCAGTGGGACCAGATCTGCGCCGAGCCGGATATCGCCGCGCGGGACCTGAAGCTGCGGATCATCAGCTGGGGCGCCGCGCCCGCGAGCCGGGCGACCCTGCTGGCCATGGCCGGGAAGTTCCCCGGCGCGCTCAACGTCGCCGTGTTCGGCCAGACCGAAACCTCCCCGATCACCTGCGTGCTCAGCGGCGAGGATTCGGTGCGCAAGCTCGGTTCCGTCGGCAAGCCGATCCCGACCCTCCAATACCGCGTCGTGGACGACGACATGAACGACGTCGCACCGGGAGAAGTGGGCGAGATCGTTTACCGCGGCCCCACGGTGACCAAGGGCTACTGGAACAAACCGCAGGAGACCGCGGAGGCCTTCGCGGGCGGCTGGTTCCACTCCGGCGACCTGGTGACGCAGGACGGCGACGGCTTCGTCTGGGTGGTCGACCGCAAGAAGGACATGATCATCAGCGGTGGCGAGAACATCTACTGCGCCGAACTGGAGAACGCGATCTCCGCGCATCCGTCGGTACTGGAGGTCGCCGTGATCGGCAGGGCCGACGAACGCTGGGGCCAGGTGCCGGTCGCGTTCGTCACCACCCCGCCGGAGGCCGCACTGTCACTGGAGGAACTGACCGCGTTCCTCGACGGCAGGCTCGCGTCGTTCAAGCTGCCCAAGGATCTCGTGCTGGTCCCCGAACTTCCTCGCAACGCGGGCGGGAAAGTGCCCAAGGGCGCGCTTCGCGATCTGGACCAGAAACGAGTCTGACCTCGGTCGAAGGGGACCGATTCAGGTCGGGGCTTCCCTTGCCGACCACCGGACCGCTTCGTTATGTTAATCAGGAATCACTCATCGGACGCACCGGAAGCGTCCCGAACCTACCAAGGAAGTTAGGTAAGTAAATGAGCGATCTCAGCAGGAGGAATGTTCTGTCCCTCGGCGTCGCGTTGGGCCTTGTCGGCGCGGCGAGCGTCGCGCCCGCCTGGGGCGAGACCCGGACCGGGTCGGCCGCCGATCCTTGGTGGGTCTGGGACGACGAAATCGACCGCATCATGGCGGCGGTCCTCGAAGCAGGCCAGGTTCCGGCGGTCAACACCGCGATCGGCCCGTGGGTGGACAACAACGATCCGCTGCCCGGCGGCCTTCCCGCCGATCTGGCGGGTTACCTCCAGCGCGTCAACAAGTTGCCGTCCTGGGCCGATCCCGCGAAGCTGCGCCGCGCGGCCGATTTCAACCGGCGCAAGGACACCTATCTGTTCATGCTGTACGGGCTCGGCAGCGGCATCATGAGCACGGTCATCCCGCGCGAGGCCAAATCCGTCTACTGGTCCGCGGGCGGGGCCGACATGCAGGATCGCGCCGCCAAGACCTTCACTTTCGGCTACGACCTGAGCGACCTCAACGCTTTCGAGCCCGACGGCCAGTTCGTGGTCACCGCCAACAAGACGCGGCTGGTGCACGCCGCGGTACGTCACCTGTTGCCGCAGTCGGCGCACTGGAAGGCCGTCGCGGACGAACGGATCCCGATCAGCAACGGCGACATCCTGGTCACCTTCCACAGTCTCGGCACCTTCGTGCACCGGAAGCTGCGCGAATGGAAGGTCCCGATGTCGGCCGCGGACGAGGCCGCCTTCCTCCACATGTGGCAGGTCGCGATCCATCTGCTCGGCGTGCGGGAGGAGTTCATCCCGCAGACGTGGGCCGCCGCGCACGCGCAGTCGGCGCAGGTGCTCACCCCGATCCTTTCCCCGTCGCACGAGGGCAAGGAACTCGCCGAAGACCTGCTCGGCTTGACCGCACAGGTCGATTTGGGTGTCACGCGCGGATTCCTCAACGAGTTCGTGCGGTACGTGCTGAGCGACGCGATCGGCGACTGGCTCGGACTGCGCCGCGACTACGCTTCCGCCGCCCTCATCCGCACCGCGTGGCCCGCCTACATCGCGTTCCGGGAAGGGCTGATCCCCGTCATCCCCGCGGGCTTCTACATGCTCGACCAAATGGTGCGCGCGCTGGCGATGTTGTTCCTCAACAAGGGGACCTCACCGACGACGACCCGCATCACGATCCCCAGCGGGAACCGGCCCGGAGCCTGAACCCGATCTCACCGGCATGACACTCGCACGTCACGGAATTCCCCTTCGTGTGACAATTTCGAGAAAGCGACCCGAGGAGGCCGTCACCTCTCAGTAGTTTCCACGACGCGCGCCCGGCCGCGGTCCCGCTATATCTGGGAAACCGTTCCAACCTCGGAACGGTTCTCCCGAGAGGACAAACGCGATGAAGCGTGGACCACAGTGGACCGCCGCGGTCGTCGGCGCGGTGACCGCACTCCTGGTGGCGGTACCGGCCGCCGCCGAGGAAAGTCCATACGCCCGCGGCCCTGAGCCGACCACGGCCACGATCGAAGCGGACCGCGGATCATTCGAGATCGCCACCGAGAAGGTCCCGGCCGGACAGGGTTTCGGCGCCGGGACGATCCACTATCCGACCGACACCGGCCAGGGCACGTTCGGCGCGATCGCGATCGCGCCCGGCTTCCTGGAATCCGAGGCGGCGATCGCGTGGTACGGCCCGCGCCTGGCCTCCCAGGGTTTCGTCGTCATCACGTTCTCGACGAAGAGCACCTGGGACACTCCGGACAACCGGTCCGAGCAACTGCTCGCGGCACTGCGCTACGTCACCGAAACGAGTCAGGCCAAAAGTCGCGTCGACCGGAACAGGCTCGCCGTCATGGGACACTCGATGGGCGGCGGCGGTGCCTTGATCGCGTCACAGAAGGCGCCGGCGTTGAAGGCGGCGATCCCGTTGACGGGCTGGAATCCGAACACGACGTTCTCCGATCTGAAAGTCCCCACCTTCGTCTTCAGTGCGCAGAACGACTTCATCGCGCCGGACGGCACCTATTCCCGCCCCTTCTACCAAAGCCTTCCCGAGTCGCTGGACAAGGCGTACGTGCTTTTGGCCGGGGCAGGCCATCTGGTGCCGACGAAACCGAACGTGACCATCGCGAAGTACAGCATCTCGTGGATGAAACGCTTCGTGGACGACGACACCAGGTACGACCGGTTCCTATGCCCGCTTCCGGCGAACGATCCGAAGATCGCCGTGTACCGGGGAACTTGCCCGATCGGCTGATCACCGCGTCCTCCGGGCGGCGTCTCGCTGCTCGACCCAGACGGCCAGTTGCGTCCGGTTGGCGAAGTCGAGCTTGTGCGCGATGTGCTGCAGATGTGTCTCCACCGTGCGCCGCGCGATGACCAGTCGCGCGGCGATCTCCCGGTTCGACAGCCCCGCCGCGACGAGCCGCGCGATCTCCGACTCGCGCGGCGTCAGCGGCGGGAGACCGGCGGACGGGACTTCCGGGCGTGCCCGCGGGCCTGCCAGGGCATCGTGCGGATTCCGCCGGCGTCCTTCGGCGAACGCGGCGTCGAACTTCTCGGCTCCCAAGGCTTTCCGGGTGGCCTCGGAGAACGCCGTGTGGGTCGCGGTGACGGCCACATCGGGTACGGCGTTGCAGCGGTCCCAGAGCGTGGCGGCGGTGCCGAACAGCTCCGCCGCCCGGACCCATTCCCCGCGCCGCGCGGAAACCCAGGCCAGACCGTCCACCCGGTACGCCGCGGACAGCACGTCGGACGTGCGGAGGTCGATCTCCAGCGCGGAACGGATGAAGCGTTCGCCGTCGTCGAGATCTCCGCCGAAGCAGACCTCGGCGACCCCCAGCCCGAACAGGGCCATGGAGCGATACCGGAACTCCCCCGCTTCCTCGCACCGCAGGCGCATCGAACCCAGCAGCGCCCGCGCTCCAGGAAGATCGCCCAGGTAAGCCAGTGCCACCCCTTGAAGGAACATCGGGTGCATCTGGCGCCGTACATCGCCTCGCTCACCGAAGACCCGCACGGCCTCCGCCGCTTCGGTCATCGAGTTCGGCTCGATGGACAGCATCCGCACGAAGGCCCGCGCGTGGGCGATGTACGGCAAGGCTTCGTCGTCCTCGATCGCCTCGGCGGCGGTCAGCCGCTGCCGGGCACGCGGCAGATCCGCGTGCAGCGCCGCGCAAAGGGCCGCGATCGCCAGGCCCCGGGCCCGGCCCCGGGTATCCGGTGAGGCCGCTTCGAGGGCGCGATCGATCCAGTCACGCAGCTCCCATGCCGCACCACGGGCGACCCAGTACTCGATCACGCCGGTGGCCATTTCCAACGCCACCGGGCTTTCCCCAGGGGTGCGGAGCGACCATGAAAGCGCCTCGCGGATGTCGGCGTGCGCCGCGATCAGGCGCTCGTACGCCTCGTCCTGCCCCGGGCCGAACCAGGTCTCGGCGGCCTGTTCGATCAGCCGGGCGTAGTGATCACGATGCTTCCTCGCGATGGCGAACTCGTCACCGGAATCGGCGAGCCGCCCGCCGCCGTATTCGCGGATGAGCCGGAGCATCCGGTAGTGCACCCTGTCCGTGCCGTCGACGCGGGCCAGCACCGATTTGTCGACCAGGCCGTCCACCGCGTCCAGCACGGCCATGGCGGCCGGCCCGCCGTCTCCGGTACAGACGTCCTCGGCCGCAGACAGGTCGAACTGCCCCGCGAACACCGAACAGCGCGCCCAGACGGTCCGCTCGGTCGCGGTACACAGGGAGTGGCTCCAGTCGAGGGTGGCGCGCAGCGTCCGATGCCGCTCGACGGGCGTCCGGAGCCCGGTGGCCAGTACACCCGGGTCGTCCTCGACCCGGTCCGCGATCTGCGACGGCGACAGGACGCGGATCCGGGCGGCCGCGAGTTCGATCGCCAGCGGCAGGCCGTCGAGCCGCCGGCACAGGAGGACGACATCCGCGACGTTGCTTTCGGTGACCTCGAACGAGGGCACGACGACGGCGGCGCGCTCGGCGAACAGCCGCACCGCGCCGAACGTGAGCGCCTCTTGGGATGTCGTGTTCTCTGCGTGGGGTACGGCCAGGGGCGGGATCGTCAGGACATGCTCGCCTGGGACCCCCAGCGAGCACCGGCTGGTGGCCAAGACCACGAGGTCCGGGCAGTCACGCAGTAACGCCGTCACCAGGTCCGCGCTCCCGGCGAGGAGATGTTCGCAGTTGTCCAGCACCAGCAACGACCGCCGGGGACGCAGGTACGACACCACCGCCTCCAGGTCGGTCCGCCCCGCCGTGTCGTGCAGACCGAGGCCGTCGGCGACCGTGCGCGCGACGAGCCGTTCGTCCCGCAGCTCCCCCAATCCGGCGACCGCCACGCCACCGGGGAAGGCCCGGGTGAGCGAACTGGCCACCTGCGCGGCCAACCGTGTCTTGCCCACGCCGCCTGCCCCGGTCAAGGTGACCAAGCGTCCCGCGCCGAGCAGCCGTCGTACCTCGTTCTCGTCGTCCGCGCGGCCGACATAACTCGTCAGTGGCCGCCGGTGGACCTCACTTCCGCTCGCCATGGACCTCCTCACCCGCGAAACCGCCGGGCTCATATCGAAGCACGTCCGCCGCACGGAACGAGCGGTCACTGTGGGCTGTTCACACCACAGCCCGGGCTCTCCCGCATAGTGTCCGCGCACGCGGCGACGACTTGAGACAGGTGGGGCACGCCATGACCGGACGGCTGGACGTCGCCAAGGAGCAGGTCGAAGACGTACTCGGCCCGAAGGTCGCGAAACGACTCGGCGCGTTCGACGACGGGACCCTCTATGTCTCGGCAAGCGAGTGGGCGGAACTGGCGGCCTGGTTCGTGGACTTCGCCGTCTATCTGCTGAGCGCGGCGTTCGGTTTCGTCGTGTTCGCGGTGGCGACCCGCGACAGCGCGTTGCCCGACGAGGCGCCGCTCCTGACACTGCTCGGGCTGCTGATCGCCGTTCCGGTGCTCTATGGCCTGTTCTTCGGCGGTGGCCGCCTTCTCGGCGCCGTCCTCACCGGGACCCGGCTCGTCCGGATCAAGGACGGCGGCCGGATCGGCGCGGCGGCCTGCTGGGCCATGCTCGTGCGCACGGTGCTGGTCCCCCTCATGCTCGTCGCGATGGTGATGACCGGATTGGGCGCCGGCTCGGTCAGGAGGATCAGCATCGACGACGAAGCCACCCGGCGGCTCCACGCGGCCGGGTTCCCGCGCCTGGTCCGGCCGAACTGACCGGCTAACGGTCGCGCTCGTCCCATTCCGGCACGTCGACGAAGTGGACGTCATACCGTTCGTGAATGCGCTCGACCTCCTCCGGAGCGACGTTTCCGCGCAGGATCTCGGGCAGGACACGGAAATAGCCGAACCGTTCGACGCCGGGCGCCAGCGTGATGAGGACGTCCGCGGCGACGTCCGGCGGCGCGGCGAACGCGTGCCGGACACCCGGCGGGACGACCACGTAGCCACCCCGCTCGACCGTGAGCGTCTCGGCGCCCACCAGCATCCGCAACGCTCCGTCCAGCACGTAGAAGGCTTCGGCGGATTTCTGGTGATAGTGCGGTTTCGTGCCGGGTTCCCCGGCGCGCAGGGACAACCGGTTCGCGCCGAGGAACCCGCCCGTGTGCTCGCCGTCGGCCAGTAACCACAACGCGGGCTTCTCGATGACTTCCGCGTCTTTCTCCTGCATCACCCAGGCTTCGTTCGCCATCGTGCTCCCCATCTAGTTGAAGTCTTCAACCAAAGCTAGACCGAAGTGGTTGAAGGCGTCAACTGTTACGGTGTGGCCGTGACCAACTGGCTCGACACGGAACAGCAGCGTGACTGGCGGGCGTTCATCGAAGGATCGGTGCGCTTCATCGACCTGCTCGACCGGCGGCTGCGCGAGGAGCACGGGCTTTCCCTGGCGGAGTTCGAACTCCTGGTGCGACTGTCCGAAGCCACCGGCAGGTCGATGCGCATGGCGGACCTCGCGAAATCGGCGTACTACTCGCGCAGCCGGCTCTCGCATCGCATCAGCGGGCTGGAGACCCGCGGCCTCGTCCAGCGGGAATCGACCGCCGACGACGGCCGCGGCGTGCGCGCCCGGCTCACCGACGAAGGGCACGAGACCCTGCGCCGCGCGGCACCGGACAACCTCCGCACCGTCCGCGAACACTTCGTGGACGTGATCGCGCCCGAAGACCTCCAGGCCGTCGGCCGCGCCATGCGCGCCGTCGCCGGACGACTCGATCAGTGACGTGAGGCGGCGGTGGCCGCGGACCGCTATGAACCGGACCACACGCTCTGCCACCCGTGGCGACAGCCGGTAATCTCCGTTTCATGAGCGACGCGCCGCCGAGCCCTTCCGAGGCCTTCGACCTTCTGCTCGCCGGTAACCGGCGTTTCATCGCCGGCACCCCGGAGCACCCGAACCAGGACGTCACCCGCCGCGCCGAAACAGCCCCGGGACAGCGTCCGTTCGCTGTCCTCTTCGGCTGTTCCGACTCGCGGCTCGCCGCCGAGATCATCTTCGACCGGGGGCTCGGCGATCTGTTCGTCGTGCGCACCGCCGGTCACGTCGCCGGTTCGGAGGTGCTGGGCAGCATCGAATACGCCGTCAGCATCCTCGACTGTCCCCTGGTCGTCGTGCTCGGCCATGACTCCTGTGGCGCCGTCGCCGCGACCCGCGCGGCGCTGACCGAAGGACTCGGCACCAACGGCTTCGTCCGCGATGTCATCGAACGGGTCACCCCGAGCATCCTCGCCGCCCGCGCCGCCGGGCTCACCGGCGACGACGAGATCATCGACGAGCACATCCGGCACACCGTCGACCTCCTGGTCGACCGTTCGCGGCTGCTCGCCGACAAGATCGAAGCCGGAGAAACCGCTGTCGCCGGATTGTCCTACCACCTGGCCGACGGCAGCGCGCGCGTCGTCACCACCCGTGGTTTGAGCGAGCGACCGGCGGACGCCCAGCCTGCTTGAGGGTGAGGACGCCGAGGGCCGCGGCGACCAGTCCGATCGCCAGGGCGATGAAGCCGCCGACGATTCCGTAGCCGGTGCCGGGACCGCCCTTGGCGGCGACCACCACGAAACCGCCGCCTGCCATGCCGAGCAGACCAGCCGTCAGGGCCACGACGGCTCCGCGCCGGGTGCCGCCGGAACGGAAACGAGCGAGCCCGCCGGCGATCACCCCGATCAGGCCGGCGAGCACGGCCGCCAGCGACCAGAGACGGCCGGCGGTCAGGTAAGCGCCGGTGGCTTCGTTCGCGGCCAGTAGTTGGTGGACCGACATGGGGCACTCCTTCTCTCGATGACTGGATGCCCCTTGATGGTGTCCGCCCGCCCGCCTCGGGTCGTCCCGTGGACGCAGACAATCCGGACTGCCGCCGACGCCGTAGAAGCTCCGGAACTACTGCGTGCGCGGTAGCCGTCGGATCGTCCCCGCGGAGGAGTCGCGCGGCCGGACGGCTGGCTAGTGTGCACGCATGAGCAGGGGCCGGATCGGGATCTGGGACTGGGCGATCGCCGCCGGGGTGACGGCGGTTCTCCTGGTCACGGAACTGTCCGGCTCCTCCTCGAGTTTCGACCCGCTGGGCTACGTACTGCTGGCAGCCGGTGGCCTGGCGCTCGCCGCGCACCGCAGGGCTCCGCTCACGGTGCTGGCCGTGACCGGCGTGTGCGCGCTCGGATACCAAGCCGTCGGTTTCACCGTGCCGGTCGTCGCCTATCTGGTCGCCGTCTACGCCGCCGTCCGGGCCGGTCACTGGATCGTCGCCGTGGCCGGATCGCTGCTCATGGTCGGCGCGCTGCCGCTGGCGATCCTGGTGTCCGGCAACGCCACCGCCATGAGTGACGCACTCACCCAAAGCCGGGACGCTCTCCAACTGGCCTGGCTGATCGCCGCCGGCGCGGCGGGCGAGGCGCTGCGACAGGCCGAACGCCGGGCCGACGAGGCCGAGCGCACCCGCGAGGAGGCCGCGCGGCGCCGGGCCGACGAGGAGCGGCTGCACATCGCGCGGGAACTGCACGATTCCCTCACCCACCAGATCTCCGTCATCAAGGTGCAGGCCGAAGTCGCCGTCCACCTGGCGGCCAAACGAGGCGAGCCGGTGCCGGAATCGTTGCTGGCGATCCGGGAGGCGGGCCGGGAAGCGACCCGGGAGCTGCGGGCGACCCTGGAAGCCCTGCGTGACGACGAGACGAATCCGCCGCACGGACTCGACCGGATCGCCGACCTGGTGGAACGGGCGCAGGCGACCGGTCTGGACGCGACGCTCACCGTCGAGGGGCAACGGCACGACCTGCCCGCGGCGGCGGACCGCACCGCGTACCGGATCGTCCAGGAGTCCCTGACGAATATCGCCCGGCACGCCGGGGCCACGACCGCGTCGATCCGGATCGACCACCGTCCGGGTGCCGTCGCCATCCAGGTCGACGACGACGGCAAGGCCACCCCGGACACCGAGCCGATCCCCGGTGTCGGGCTGCTGGGGATGCGTGAACGGGTCACCGCTCTCGGCGGCAGGCTCCACGCCGGACCGCGAACCGCGGGCGGCTTCTCCGTCCAAGCCGAACTTCCCGTGGAGCGAACGTCGTGATCCGTGTTCTGTTGGTCGACGACCAGCCGCTTCTGCGCAGCGGGTTCCGCGCGCTGCTCGACGTCGAGGACGACATCGAGGTGGTGGCCGAAGCCGCCGACGGCCGCGAAGGCGTGGCACTCGCCAAGGAACACCTGCCCGACATCGCGCTCATCGACATCCAGATGCCCGTCGTCGACGGCATCGAAGCGACCCGGCGCATCGCCGCCGATCCGGCCCTGTCCGGCGTGCACGTCGTCATCCTGACCAACTACGGCCTGGACGAGTACGTCTTCAACGCCCTTCGCGCGGGGGCGGCGGGATTCCTCGTCAAGGACATCGAGCCCGAGGACTTCCTTCACGCGGTACGCGTCGCCGCGCGCGGCGACGCCCTGCTCGCGCCGTCGATCACCCGCAAGCTGATCGACCGGTACGTCACCCAGCCGCCTCGCACCGGCACCGGAAAGGGGCTGAAGGAACTGACGAACCGGGAACGCGAAGCCGTCGCCCTGGTCGCGCAAGGCCTGTCCAACGACGAGATCGCCGACCGGATGGTGATCAGCCCGTTGACCGCGAAAACCCACGTCAACCGCGCCATGACCAAACTCCACGCCCGCGACCGCGCGCAACTCGTGGTGCTCGCCTACGAATCCGGCCTGGTCGTCCCGGGTTAGCCGCTCCAGCACCGGGTACCCCTTCCGAAAACCCACTCGGAAAGGAGGACCGGTGCCTGGCGGAACCGAAACCGGGACGCTACGGCGGTACCGGCGGGCGTGCGACTACCTCGCCGCGGCGATGATCCATCTCAAGGACAACACCCTGCTCCGCGAGCCCCTCCGGCCCGAACACCTGAAGCCGCGGCCACTCGGGCACTGGGGCACCTGCCCCGGCCTGACCCTCGTCTACGCGGGCCTGAATCGCCTCGTTTCCGAGACCGGGCAACGGACACTGCTCATCACCGGACCCGGCCACGGCGCGCCCGCCATCCACGCCAACCTCTGGCTGGAGGGCACTCACGCGGAGTACGACCCGCGGCTGTCTCTCGACGAGCGTGGGCTCACCGAACTCGTCGAACGGTTCTCCTGGCCCGGTGGTTTCCCCAGTCACCTGTCCCCCGAAGTCCCTGGCGTCATCCATGAGGGTGGGGAGCTCGGGTATGCGCTCGCGACCGCTTTCGGTGCCGCCTTCGACGATCCAGGGCTGCTGGTCGCCTGCGTGATCGGCGACGGGGAGGCCGAGACCGGGCCGACCGCCGCCGCCTGGCACAGCCCCAAATTCACCGGCAAGGGTGACGGCAGCGTGCTGCCCATCCTGCACCTCAACGGCTACAAGATCGCGTCGCCGACAATCTACGAAGCGATGTCCGAGGACGAACTCGCCGCCTATTTCACCGGCTGCGGCTGGAGCCCGATCCTGGTGGACGTCCGCGACAGCGAAGACCCGGACACACCGCTGGCCGAGGCGCTTGCGCGAGCACACGAGCGCGACGCGGGCCCGCCACCGATGATCGTCCTGCGGAGCTCCAAGGGAGCGGGCCTGCCGGCGACCACGCCGGACGGAACGCCACTCGAAGGCACCTTCCACGCCCACCAGGTCCCCCTGTCCGGCGCCGCGGACGATCCGCGCGAACTCGCCGCACTGGAACGCTGGCTACGGTCCTACCGGCCGGAGGAACTCTTCGACGAGAACGGTGTCCCGGCCGAGGACATCCTGACGGTGCCGCCCGACCCCGGGTTGCGGCTCGGCCGGGTCCCGCAGGCCAACGGAGGACGGCTTCGCCGCGATCGCCCGCTGCCGGACGTCGCGAAGTACGCCGCCGCGGTCGACGAGCCCGGCGCCGCCGACGCGAGCGCCCCCGAAGTGCTCGCCGAGTGGCTGGCGGAACTCGTCCGGCGCGCGCCCGCCACGTTCCGCGTCGTCTGCCCGGACGAGCTGGAGTCCAACAAGCTGGGCGCGCTTCTCGAAGCGACACCACGCCAGTTCGACCGTGACGTTCCCGGGTACACCGAGCATCTCGGCCCGCGCGGCCGCGTGCACGAGGTGCTGTCGGAACATCTGTGCCAAGGCTGGTTGCAGGGCTACCTGCTCACCGGACGGCACGGCCTGTTCCCCTGCTACGAAGCCTTCGTGTCCATTGTGGACAGCATGGTCAACCAGTACGCCAAATTCCTCAAGATGGCGGACGAGGTGCCGTGGCGCGCACCGGTGGCGAGCCTGAACTACCTGCTCACCAGCGACGGCTGGCGCCAGGAGCACAACGGGTACAGCCATCAGGGCCCCGGCTTCATCAACCAGATGCTGACCAAGAAGGCCAGCACCTCGCGGATCTATCTCCCACCGGACGCGAACACGCTGCTGGAGACGATGCACCGCTGCCTCGGCTCGACCGGCCTGATCAACGTCGTCGTCGCGGGGAAACAGAGCGGTCCGCAGTGGCTCTCTCCCGAGGAGGCCCGCGCGCACTGCCGTGCCGGCGCCTCGGTCTGGCCGTGGGCGAGTACCACCGAAGACACCGCCGATGTCGTCCTCGCCTGCGCCGGGACGACCCCGACCGTCGAAACCCTGGCCGCGGCCCAGCTGCTGCGCGAAGCCGCGCCGGACCTGCGGGTGCGGGTGGTGAACGTGGTCGACCTGCTCTCGCTCTGCCCGCCGGACCGGCATCCCCACGGGATATCCGAGGAGGCGTTCACCGACTGTTTCGGCGACGGGACCCCGGTGGTGTTCGCCTTCCACGGTTACCCGTCCGCGGTGCACGAGGTCCTGCACGGACGTCCTGGCACCGACCGCTTCCATGTGCACGGCTACCTGGAGGAAGGCACCACGACCACCCCGTTCGATCTGCTCGCGAGCAACCGGATGACCCGCCACGACCTCGCCGCCGACGCCGTCCGTCGGGCACCTGGCTGGGGTTCGGCGGGCGGTGACCTCGCGCGCGACCTGATCCGGCGGCGGGACGCCGTCCTGCGTCAGTCCTATCAGGACGGTCAGGATCCGGCGGAGATCACCGGATGGCGGTGGCGGACATGAGGATCCTCACCGTCAACCCCGGCTCGGGCAGCCTGCGGTTGCATGTGGTCGACGGCGAGGACGTCGTCGACTCGGCGGAGATCGGCAAGCGGCCCGCCGACGCCACCGAAGACGTTCAGTCCTTTGTGGACGGATTGAAGGTCGACATGGTCGCCTACCGGCTCGTGCACGGCGGGTCCGCGCTCGTCTCGCCGTCCGTGGTGGACGCGGGCGTGCGCGAGGCGATCGCGGCGGCGAAATCGCTGGCGCCGGAACACGTCCCGAACACCGAAGCCCTCCTGGAGCAGCTGACCGGCCTGCTGCCGGACGTTCCGCACGTCGTCTGCCCGGACACCGCCTTCCACCACGGCCTGCCGGAGGTCGCGCGAACCTATCCGCTGCCCGCGCGCTGGCGTGAACGCTGGGATCTGCGCCGCTACGGCTTCCACGGACATTCGTTCGCGTGGGCGGTCCGGCGTGCCGCCGAGCTGCTTTCCCGCCCGGCGGCCGGGCTGAACCTGCTCGTGGCGCATCTGTCCGGTGGCAGCTCGGTCTGCGCGGTCTCCGGCGGGCGCAGTGTCGACACGTCGATGGGCTTCACCCCGCTCGAAGGCACGATGATGGCCAAACGGTCCGGCAGTGTCGACCCCGGCATGCTGCTGTGGCT
The DNA here is from genome assembly GCF_003947415.1 of Amycolatopsis sp. WAC 01376. Taxonomy (GTDB): domain Bacteria; phylum Actinomycetota; class Actinomycetes; order Mycobacteriales; family Pseudonocardiaceae; genus Amycolatopsis. The sequence continues at coordinate 436,789 of NZ_QHKL01000006.1, read as the reverse complement.
CCTGCGGGAAGGGCACGTCGCGCTGGACGAACTCGAAGACGGTCTCTACCACCATTCGGGGCTGCTCGGGTTGTCCGGCACTTCGGACGACACCCGTGAGCTGGTCAAGGACAGCCGGGCCGGTGACGTCAGGGCCCAGTTCGCCATGGCCGTGTTCGAACACCGCGCTCGCCGCGAAATCGCCGCCGTCGCGGCGAGCCTCGACCACGTCGACGCGCTGGTGCTCACCGGCGACATCGGCTGGGACCAGCCGGAGGTCGCCGAGGCCATCGCGCGCGGACTCGGCGTACTCGGATTTCAGGGCGGTCTGTCCTCCGAACGGGCGAAGGACGCGGTCATCAGCGACCGGGAAGCGCGGATACCGGTCCTGACCGTGCGGTCGCGCGAAGAACTCTCCCTGGCCTCGGCGGCGGCCGACGCTGTGCGGTCAGGGCCGGCTTCCTGAGCCGCCCCGGGCGGCCCGGACCGCTTTTCCGGTGCCGCGGGCGAAGCCGTGGTTGCCGACGAAGCGAGCCGGGTAACCGGTGACAGAACCACGAGCACTACCCGGAGGAAGACCGATGGCCACCTGCGAAGTCTGTGGAAACGACTACGAGAAGACCTTCGAGATCCGCACCGTCGAGGGAGCGATGCACACCTTCGACTCCTTCGAATGCGCGATCCACCAGCTCGCCCCGATCTGTGACCACTGCGGATGCCGCGTGGTCGGGCACGGGATCCAGGTGGAGGACCGGTTCTTCTGCTGCGCCCACTGCGCACGGGAAAGCTCCGTCGCCGGCGGCGACAAGGCCCGCGACGCCGTGGCGGCATCCCACTGAGCGTCCACAAGGGACACTTTCTGGCAGCTAGGTGGCATGTTAGCGGGCGCGGTCGGTGGTGGGTGAAGGCTCCCTTCACCGTGTCTGATGCGGCGATGGGAGCCTTCGGCCCTGGTCACGCTGTCGAACCGCGCCCCTCACTGTGTGGATTTCGGGACGTCAGATGTCCCAAAATCCACACAGTCCAGCGTGACAGGTCCTGTGAACACCTGTTCCGGAAGGGGTGTGTGGAAATAGGGACATTCAACGTCTCTGTTTCCACACACCCCGAACTGACGCCACCTCTGCCTCATCCCTCACTAGAGCGAATCGGCGTTTGCTTACTCACTGGGACCTCGCCGCGGCACGGTCGAGCGTGGAGGATTTGGGACGTTGAGCGGGGAAGATTCCGGACGTTCAGTGTCCGGAATTTTCCCCGCTCACCACCATCGCCTGCCAGCCAAGGCGTGGGATCAGATCGAGAACCGGAGGATCGCCCCGACGCCCTCCGCCAGACCCTCGCCGCTGACGGGGACGATGTCCGCGCCTTCGGACAGCACGGCCGCGGGCAGCGCTTCGTCCGCGCGGCATTCCGTCAGGGCTTCCGCGCCGGTCCCTGAAAGTTCGAGCTCTTCCCTGGTGGTCGCGATCTGTGTCGGGTCGTCCGTGACCCAGACCAGGCGATCCGCCAGCGAGTCGGCGTCGATCAGCAGGGTCTCGACGGCGCTCGAACGCAGGGCCGCGGCCGTTCGCGCGAGTCCGTCCGTCGCCAGTCCGCCCTCACGGCCCTGTTCGACGCGGAAGCGTTCGATCACGTCCTGGCGACGGCGTTCCGCGTGCTCGACGAGGACGCGGCGGACCTCGGCTTCGAGCGCTTCCGGGGCACTGCCGTCCGCTCGGCCGCCTTCTTCGAGCTCGACGACCTTTTCCTTGCCCCGCGGGGCGAGTTCTTCACGCACCAGCGTCCGCGCCTGCACCTCACCCGCGAGAATCAGCATCTCGGCACCGATGGAGTCCGCGAGTTCGACAGCTTCGCGCGCCACGTCCGCGGCGTTGCGTTCGGCGACGGCCTCCACCCGGTGCTGGATGTTCCAGTAGGCAGAGCCGCCCCCGCGCACCTTGTGCACCGGATGCTCCTCACCCTGGACGGTCCGCCGTTCGGCGCCGTCCTCGCCCGCCGCGAACAGATCGGCCCCGGTCTTGTCCACGACCACCACCACATGCGGTACGACGACCGGGGTGAGCCGCAGGAGCGGGAGCAGGTACGGCTGCTGCGCGACGCGGACGATCTCCCGGGGCGGCGGCTCCACGAGCTCCTCGTCGAGTACGACCTCGTCACCGCCCGCGACCAGGGCACGTCCGGCCCTGCCCTCCGACGGCGGTGCGGCGGCCACCGCGGCGTCGAGTGCGCTGAGGGTCCGCTCTTGCGCGCCCTCGTCGGCGAGTTGCTTGCGGATCGAGCGCCAGCGCAGGTCCAGCTGGGCGGCGGCGTCTTCGGTGTTGTGCGAGTTGTCGAAGTAGACCGACGCGAAGGGGCCTTCACGTGCGGTCACTTCCCGGAGCGTTGAGCTGTGCACGGCATCTCCTGTCTCGTCGGTTCCGTTGCCGATCTTTCGAGTACCCGGGAGCGGGCAGGCGAATCATGACGGGCAGCGGCGGGCCGCGAGACCGGCGAGCGTGCGATGGCAGACCTTGCCGGTCCGGCCGAGCGGGAGTTCGGGAAGGGTGAGCAGGAGTTCCGGCAGTTTTCGGACGGCGAGGCCTCCGGCGGTGAGGAACGCCGTGAGCTCGGTCAACGTCGGCGAGTGTCCGTCACGGACGGTCACGCAGGCGCAGAGCCGTTCCCCCAGGCCGGTGTCCGGGACCGGGACGCAGGCGACCTCGCTGATCGCGGGATGGTCCCCGATCGCGAACTCGACCTCGGCCGGGCTGATCGTGTACCCGCCGCGGATCACCACGCGTTTGCGCCTGCCGGTGACGTGGAGCCTGCCCTGGTCGTCGAACCGGCCGTTGTCGCCCGTCCGCACCCAACCCCCGTCGAGCCGGTTCGCGGCGTCCAGTTCCGGCGCGGCGACGTAGCACAACGGTGTCATGGGACCTCGTGCGCAGATTTCGCCGTCGACGAGGCGGATCTCGCAGACGGCGGGATCCGGGACGCCGACACCGTTCTCCGGCTCCGTCGTATGACAGTTGACGCCGTCGGACGAGCCGTAGATGTCGATCATCCGGACGCCGAACCGCCGACGGCACTCGTCGCGTGTCGAAGGCGGCAGCGTGTCGCCACTCGACACGATGGACACGAGTCCGGAGGTGTCCACCGTCGCGGGGTGCTCGACCATGCGCCGCCACATCGCGGGTACGGCGAACACCTGCGTCGGACGGTGCTCGGTGATCAGCCGGAGTGCCGCGCCCGCCCCGAACCGGCGTGTCAAGATCAGCGTGCCGCCGGCGAGACACAGCGTCACCGGCACTCCGAACGAGCCGAATCCCGAGGTCAGCGAGACGAGGACCAGGTCGCGAGGCGCCGTGGTGCCGCCATGGACGGCACGGAGATAGTTGGCCCGGCCGCCGGCGAAAGCGTTGTGCGAGTAGGCGACCATCTTCGGCTCGGCCTCCGAGCCGGACGACACCAGGATCCTGGCCGGAGCGTCCGGGTGCGGACGGAGGTGTGCGGCGCGGCGCGGATCCGACGATCCCTCCACTCGTCCGTTCCCGATGACGAACCGGACACCCGCGCGGTCGAGGAGGCTGTCCGAGCCGGACGGCAGTGGCAAGACCACGGCGCCGAGGGCGAAGACGGCCAGTTCGGCGATCACCGCGTCACGTCCGTCGGGTTCCCGCACCGCGACGATATCCGTCGAACCGCATCCGGCGACCGAAAGCCGGGCCGCCAGTTTCCGCACCGCGGCGTCCAGCGTCGTGTAGTCGAGCGCGCCCTCGTCGTCGATCACCGCCGTGCGAAGCGGATGCTCGCGGACCCGGTCACGGAACAACGAGTACAGCTCGCGATCCGGGCAGTGTCCACATCGGACCCATCCGCGGCGTAACCCGGCGGGCACGAGGTCACGCAGGATCACCCCGGTCGCCGACACCCAGGTCATGACCTGAATTCCCACGGCGATCCGACGAGTACGCAGCCGGTGTGGATCAGCGCGCGGGAAAAGCGGGGATCCGCGCCGAGGGCGGCGAGGTCGTCGCACACCGGAACGGTCAACGGGCGGTCGCAGGACCGCCGCGCGCCCGCGTTGAGCCTGCCCGCCGCGGACAGGAGCGACGAGTCGACGCGGGTGGCGCCACGGGCCAGGCCCGTCACGATCCCGTGTGCGCAGACGATCCCGCCGAACACGTCGACGATCGTCATCAGCGACGACGGGACCCCCGCGTGGGCCTGCACGACGAAATCCGTGCCCACCGGGGGTTCCGGTCCCAGTCCGGTGCCCCAGCCCGACGCGTGCGCGTACAGGATCCCCGGCCGGGCGCGCGCCAGATCGAGGGCACGCAGCGACCATCGCCCGGCCTTGCCCGGCGCCCAGTTGTGCAGGAACACGTCGGCGCCGACGGCGAGTTCGAGCAGGTGGTTCCTGCCTTCCGGGGTGCTCAGGTCGATCTCGACGACTTCCTTGCCGTCGTTGAGCGCGCGGAACCTGGCCGACGTCCGCCCGGCGATCGGCGGGACCCAGCGCAGCGGGTCGCCGCCCGGTGGTTCGATCCTCAGCACCGTCGCGCCGAGCAGCCGGAGCAGGTGACCCGCCAACGGACCCTGGACCCGGCGGCAGGATTCGAGCACGACCAAGCCGGACAAGGGAAGTGGCTCCACCGGCCGGACCGGCCGGTACCCGCGGCCATCGCCGCTCACGACGAACGCGGGCGAGATTTCGATCGGTCGGTCCGCCACTCGCACCAGCGTCATACCGGACCGGACGGCGGCGTCCTCGATCTCGGCGATCGGCCGGGCGGCAAGGGTTTCCGGCAGCCGCGGCGGCAAGGGGCAGGTCGCGGTGGCGAAGCGTTGCATGAACGGCAGCCAGCTACGGGAAGTTGTTCGCTCGTCGACGCCGAGACCCGCCCAGAACCGTTGCCACACCGCCGGATCGAGGGTCTCGATCTCGAAGAAGACCCCGTCGGCCGAGCGGAAAGGCGGTCCGCCGGGAACCAGCGGCTCCTCGTGATCGTCGTCGGTCGTCGCCGCCGCGAGATACTGCGAGATCGCCAGCAAAGCCGCCTGCGCCAGTGAAGTGGACACGCCGCGCAGCGGGATGCCCCGGCTGTTGGCGAGCTTCAGCGCGACGGTGCCCAGGTCGGCGAGTTCGGCCGCGAGGATGGACGCGTAGTCGAGTCCCAGCCGGGTCGGCCCGCCGGACCTCCGGCCGTGTACGTGCATGATCCCGCAGGCGGCCTGCACGTCGAGCTCACCGGCCAGCGGCAGGTCGACGGGGCCCGCCACGGTCACCGTGTCGAGTGCGGTGCTCATCCGGCGCGCCTGCCGTGCACGGAGTACACGACGCACGAAGACGCGCGGAATCCCGGATCCGCCATGACCGCACGCACCTCGGCGAGCTCGTCGTCGGTCAGGCCGGCCGCGATCAGCTTGTCCCGCAGGTGATGGGTGTGATGGATCAGCAGGTTCAGCCCGGGTGAGCCGGCCCGCCACGGGAAGAGCACAGGCACCGGATCGACGTCGACCAGGCCGGCGGCGGCCATCGACGCGGCGGCGCGGCGGCCCCACGTGCCGTCCCCGCCCGCCATGGTGAACGTCTTTTCCTTGGCCGCCAAGAACTTCTCGTAGAGCTCCGCCGATCGCGCGTCGGGCGCGAGCAGCACCGGACCGTAGGAGATGTCGAACTCGTCGATCTGCATCCAGCCGCCCGGTTTGAGGGCACGCGCCAGCTTGCGAAGCACGGCCTCCCGCTCGGGCAGATGCTGCAGTACCAGCCTGGCGTGGATGAGGTCGAAATCGGCGCGGGGCAACGGATCTCGGACGATGTCGTGCCGGAGCACGGTCAACCCCGGCCCGGAGGCGAGGTGGCCGGTCTTGATGTCGGTCGCCAGCACCGACCCGGTCGGCGCCACCCTGGCGGCGAGCCACTGTGCGACGCCGCTGCCGCCCGCGCCGACCTCGAGACAAGCCCAGCCATCACAGACGCCGGTCTCCCCCAGTCGCGCCAACGTGATCGGGTCATACGCCTCGGAAAGACAGCGATGCTGTTCGATGGCGTGTCCACTGTCGTTGTCGAACACGTAAGTCAGCGTCACGTCTGTCACGTCCACCTTCCCGATCCATGAGTTTCGGCCGTCCCGGTCAGCCGCGCCAGCAGTTCCAGTCGCCGCACCTTCCCGGTGCCCGTTCTCGGGACCTCGTCCCACGGGAGAACCACCGGCTCCCCCAGCGGCGGCAGGTCGAGTACCGCGGCCCGCCAGCGCGCCGGATCGAGGCCGGTGTCGGTCACGACGACCGGGATCGGCGCCTGTCCCGCCGCGGAAAGCAGCACGCATTCGGCGATGGCCGGGAGGCGGTCTTCGATCTTGTCCTCCACCGCGAGGCAGCTCATCCCGGGAACGCTGTCGACTTCGCGATCCAGCAGGGTCACGGCGCCGGTCCGGCTCACCACGCCGAGGTCTCCGGTGTTCCACCACGGGCCGTGGGCCTTGGCCTCCCACCGATCCTGTTCACCCACGTACGCCACGCATCGGGCGCGGGTGCGGGCCAGCACCAGCCCGGCGGTGCCCCGCGGCACCGGTTCGGCGGTCTCCGGGTCGACGACCCGCAACCGGGCGAGGCCCGGCAACGGCCTGCCGAGGTCACGGGTCGTATGCGCGGAACGTCTGGTGAAGAACCGGAACGAGAGCGGTCCCGTCTCCGATTGACCCCAGCCCTGCATCCACAGTGGACGCTTCCGGCGGGTCGCGTGGAGCATCGTCCTGATCACCGGAGGATGCACGGCGTCGTAGGTGCTGACGAACCTCCGCACCCGGCGGAACGGGTTCTCCGGTGTGTCCGCGAGCGGCCGCCAGCGCACGTACGCCGACGGGAGTGCCTCGATGACGGTAGGTCGATGACGGCCGAACACCTTTGCCGCCGAAGAGGAATCGCTCAGGATCACGATCTCCTTCGGCGCGAGGCACAGGGCCGACGCCGTCCAGCAGAAGGTGCGGCCGTGCGCGTACGCGCTGGCGTTGCCCAGCACGTCGTCACGCCGGAGCCCGAGGACGGGCCAGCGGACCGACTCCGGCCGCGCCAGCCGGTCGATGATCGTCCGCGTCGTGTGGACGACCAGTTTCGGTGTTCCGGTCGTTCCGGAGGTGTGGCAGATGAGCAGCGGTTCGTCGTCGTGCCTCCGGTGCGGCGCGGGCGCCGACGCGGCGGCGAACTCCTCGATTCGCAGGACCCGGTCCGCGCCAGGGGCCGGCCGATCGGTGACGAGCACCGCGGGGCCGAGGCGTTTCAGCAGGAGTTCCACCGTGTCGTCCGGCAGCAGGCCGGACAGCTTCGCCGGGACCGCCCCGATCCGCACCGCGGCGCAGGCGAGCAGGTCGTAGTCCCAGTGGTTGCGCTTGACGATGGCCACCCGATCCCCCGGCCCCACACCGGCTTCGGACAACCATCCCGCGGCGTCCCGCACCAGCCCGGCGAGTTCGGCGACCGTGTACTCGGTGCCGCGCGTCGGCGCGATGTCGAACGGCCGGTCCAGGTGGACCCTCGTCCCGGCGTGCGCGCACTGGTCGAAGAGCGTTCCCATGTCGTGCGGTTTCATCGGGCCCTTTCCTCCGCCGGACGAGTGGCGAGCCGTCGTGCGGCCCGGATACCGGAGCGGACGGCCGCCTCGCTGCACGGGCTCAGGAACACCCAGTCACCCGCGTAGTCGACGACGCCACGGCCGAGACCCGCCTCGAACGAGGCCCGCAGGGCGAGTGCCCGAGGCGTCGCTTCGGGCGCCGCGTGCCGCACCCGCCGGACGATCGAGCGGCGGGTCGCCGAATTCAGGCCGGGGACGAGAGGCTCGGCGGCGCCTGCCAACCGGCTCGCCACGTCCTCGTCGGAGGCGTCGAGCAGATCCGGCACCACGGCCGGATGGGCCATGAGCGTGACCAGTCCGCGGCCTTCCGGCGCGCGGCCGGGGTGTTTCAGATGGTCGAAGATCACCGTGGACACCGTGCCGTTCTCCGCGGTCGGCACGATCAAGGCGTAGTCGGGACCACCGAGCGGACGATCGAGCAGCAGATGCGCCTTGACGACCGGGGTGAACGAGCACGCGTCGAGGAAGTCCGAGCCGTGCCGCGGGTACAGCCGCGCGGCCACCGGGGCGGGCACGGCCAGCACGACCGCGCGCGCCGTGATCTCGCGCGTGCCGCTGAGGATCCGCGCCGAGGAACCGTCATCGACGACCTGATCGACCCGGAACCCCGTGCTGACGTCCGTTTTCGCGGCGAGAGCGCGGGCGAAGGTGTCCATGCCGTCGCGGTACGCCCGCCAGGTCCGCCGCCGTCCCACCGCGGTCAGCAGGGCGAGCAGGGGCGCGGCCGCCGAACGCGCCGGATCCCAGCCGAAGAAGCCGGAAACCACCGGCTGTAGCAGGTAGTCCAGGAGATCCGGATGATGCGGTGCGGCGAACTCCGCGACGGTGCCCCCGCCCAGCCGGGACGCCTCCGGGCGTTCGGTGTCGAAGCTCCCCCGGATCACGCGCGCCGCGTCCAGCCGCGCCCGGAGGGACAGCCCCGCTCCGGTGAGCAATCCTCGCGGCTGCGCGACGCCGGACCGCGCCCGGCCCCGCCACATCGCGATGCCACGGCCGATCCGCGGCGCCGCGGCGGCGTCGACGCCCAGTTCCGCCAGCAGCCGCCAGGTCGCCTCGTAACCCCGCTCGGCCATCTGCTCGGCACAGGTGTCGATCAGGTAGCCGTCCTCGCGCAGCGTCGTCATCCGGCCGCCGACCACGTCGGCCGCTTCGAAGACCCGCGCTTCCCGCCCCGACCGGCCGAGCCGGTACGCGGCGGTGAGCCCGGCGACGCCCGCGCCGACCACCGCCACGTCGACGTCGGTCACGTGATCACCACCAGGTTCACCACGACCAGTATCAGCACGGTGAGCCGGTGGATCCGGATGCCGAGCATCCGCGCCCGCAGGATGTCGTCCTGCGCGAACCCGAGCCACAACTGCCGGATCCGCGCCACGATCGTGGGCGACAGCGCGAGCGGGAACCACCAGGGACCGCCGAGCGCGGGTACGGCGAGGATCAGCGCGAACTCGGCCGCCGAAACGGCGATCACGAAGAACATGTTGCCCCGCGGGGAGGTCAGGGCCGCGACCGTCGGCCTGCCGACCCGCCGGTCGCCGTCGACGTCGTTGGTGTTGGAGTAGACGCCGAACAGCAGCGGCCCCAGCCCGAACAGCAGCGCCTGGGCGAGCGCGAATCCGGTGAACTCACCGGAGGCGAGACCGTACGGCGCCAGCACCAGCGCCCAGCCGAGCGCCGCGATGAAGAACTCCTGGAAGCCGTGATAGCTGAGCTTCACGCCCCACGAGTACTGCAAGGAAAAGAAGTAGGTGACCACAATGAGCACGACAGTCCACACAGGACGGTGCGGGGCGATCGCGATGGCCGCGAGCCACAGTGCCGCACCGATGACACCGGTCGCCCACGCGAACCGCAGCACTTGGTCCTCGTTCAGCGTTCCCGCCACCAGTGGCTTGCGGTACCGCTTGCGCCGGAGGTCGTCGGGCGAGTAGTTCGTGATGTCGCTGCCGTCGCGGTAACCGGTGAGGTCGTCCAGCGCGACCATCGCCGCGATCACGAACACCTCGCCGAGCAGGAACACCCCGACCGACGCCAGGACACTCGCGTCGAACCTCGACGCCGGCGCGAGCAGCGTCCACACCAGGATCACGCCGAGGTAGTAGTCGACGATGTCGAGCTTCGCGAGCCGGAAGTACGCTTTGCCGCGAGTGACGGCAAGGGTGGTCATCGCGGGTCGTCCAGCGCGATCAGCGCGGCGAACGACCGGTCGCCGCCGTAGTGCAGCTCACGCCGTTCGAGCAGGTGGGCGCCGGGAAGAAGGGCCAAGTACTCCTCCACGGTCCGCAACCTCGAGAACCTGCCGACCGGGATGTCGGCCTCCTCGTACTCCACCAGGACGAGATGCCGGGCCGCCGCGGCGATCGCCCGGCACGCTTCGGCGATCTCGTCGTCGTCCAGGACGTGCATCAGCACCCACACGCAGACGGCGGCGTCGAATCGCCTGTCCTGCCAGGGAAGCCGCTGGACGGTCGTGTGCACGAAGTCCACAGTAGACAGATGGGCGCAGCTCTCCTTGGCCAGCGCGAGCATCCGCGGGGTCATGTCGATCGCCGTCACCGTGCGGGCCTGCGCCGCGATCGCCGGGGTGAGCCTGCCCATCCCGCACCCGATCTCCAGCGCGGCCCCCACCCCGCCGAGTGAACGCAGCAGGCCCGTGACGAGCCCGATGGTGCGCGCGGTCGTTTCGGCCGCGAGTTCGGCGGGCTGGGAGGCACGCATGACCCGGGCCAGTCCGGGGCGCTCCGCGCGTCTGCGCCACTCGTCGGCGACCTCACTCGGCGCGGGCGTCCGGGTTACCTGCTGCATCAAGACTCCTTCGCGAATCGGCACACCGCGTCCGCGATGCGTTCCACCTGCTCGTCGGTCAGCTGCGGGTAGATCGGGATGGCCAGCGTGCGCCGCGCGGCCGACTCCGCCGCGGGCCAGGCGTCGCCCGGCCGGGTGTAACCGGCGAAAGCGGGCTGCCGCGGCAACGGCGCCCGGTAATACACGTGCGAACCGATCCCCTGCGCCGCCAAGTGATCCCGGAGTTCGTCCCGGCGCTCACTCAAGAGCGAATAGACGTAGTAACACCGTCCGTCACGGGCCGGCGGCGGCGCGAGGACGCCGCAACCGGCCAGTTCGGCGAAGCGTCCGGTGTAGTACTCGCCGATCCGCGCCCGGCATTCGAGCCGCTGGGACAGGGTCGGGAACCGGTACAGCTGGAACGCCGCCATGATCTCGTCGAACCGGCTGTTGTACCCGACACGGTGATACAGGAACCTGGTCTTGCCGTCCTGGCCGTGGTTGCGCAGCATCCGCACCACCGAGCCGAGCTCGCGGTCGCCGGTGACGACCATTCCGCCCTCGCCCGGCATGCCGAACGTCTTGACCTGCACGAACGAGTACACCCCCGCGTCGCCCCACCGCCCTGCCGGGGTGCCCGCGAGCGTCCCGCCCTGTGCGACGGCGGAGTCCTCCAGCAGCCGCACGCCCGCGTCGGCGGCGATCCGGCGCAACGCGGGCATGTCCGCCATGACCGAGAACATGTGCGCCGGCATGATCACCTTGGTGCGCGGGGTGATCCGGCGGGCGACCTCGGCGGGGTCGACGACCATGGTCCACGGGTCGATGTCGGCGAACACCGGCGTCGCGCCGAGCAGCGCGGGCGCGGCCGCGAGCGGTGCGCAACCGAAGGCGGGCACGATCACCTCGTCCCCGGCGCCGACGTCCATCGCGCGCAGCACCAGCATCAGCGCGGAGGTTCCACTTCCGCAAGCAATCGCGTCCGCGGCACCGACCGAATCACGGATGACCTGCTCGAATCGGGCAGTATGCACTCCGAGAATGAATTTCTGTTCCGGCGCGAGACCGACCATCCTGACGATGTCCAGAAGTTCTTCGCGGTCGTCGTCGAAGAGATCCGTCGGGAAGAACGGCAGCGTCATCCGCGCCGCCCCGGAAAGAAATCGCGGATCGAGTCGCAGACCCGGTCGCAATCGGCGGCCGGCATATCCGGATACAGCGGTAACGCGAGAGTGTGACGGCAGGCATTCTCGGCGTTCGGGAAATCACCCTTTCGATAGCCGAGTCCGGCGAAGCAGGGTTGCAGATGAAGCGGCGTCGGGTAGTACACCTCGGTCTGCACGCCTTTCGCCGCCAGATGCGCCGCCAGGTCGTCCCGCGAGTCCACCTCGACCACGTACACGTAGAACACGCTGTCCGGCCGCGTCACCGGCAGCCTGCGCACCCCGGCCACGTCCGAGAGTGCCTCGGTGTACCGGGAAGCCAATTCCGCGCGCCGGGTGATGTCGTCGTCGAGCCCGGTGAGCTTCGCGAGGAGGACGGCCGCCTGGATGTCGTCCATCTTGCTGTTCAAGCCGGGCAGCCCGGTCTCCGTCGAGATCGCGGGGAAGTCGGCGATCGTGCCGCCGAACCGGCCGTGGTGGCGGAGCGCGTCGACGGTCCCCGCGATCCGCGGGTCGTCGGTGAGGACCGCACCCGCGTCACCGAGCGCGCCCAGCGTCTTCGTCGGGAAGAAGGACAGCACACCACCGGCGCCGAACAGTCCCGCGTGGGCGCCGCGGTGCCGCATGCCGATGGCCTCCGCGCTGTCCTCGACCACCGTGAGCCCGAGGCGGCGCGCGACGCCGAGGACCCCGTCGATGTCCGCGAGCTGCGAGAACAGATGCGTCGGCATGACGAACCGGGTCCGCTCCCCCGCGGCGTCGGCCACCGCGGCGGGGTCGATCCCGTACCCGTCCGGCTCGATGTCGGCGAAGACCGGGGTGCCGCCCGCGAGCACGACCGAAGTCGCCGTCGCGCCGAAGGAGAAGGCCGGGACGACCACTTCCTCACCGGACCGGAGACCCGCCGCCCGTAGCAAGAGGACGAGCGCGTCCGTTCCGCTGTTGACCCCGATGACGAACTTCGCGCCCGTGTACGCCGCCAGCGCGGCTTCGAGCTCGGCCACCTTGCGACCGTGTGAATACTTGCCATTCTCGATCACGTCGAGAATATGTCGCCTGGTACTGGTCCAGGTTCGCTCGAATGTGGCCGATTGGTTGTGGAAAGACACCGACAGCGTACCCACCTCCGGTGGCGTAGGAACCGTTCCCGAGCGTAGATGAGGCAATCCGGCCACCCGGCAGATTCGCACTTCCTGGTCAACCCGGGACCGAAGCATTGACACTTGATCTTCGTGATGTCAGTTTTGAAATGGATTTCGAATTGCGAAACTCGAGGAGCAGACTCACCAGTGCGTTCATTCGTTGTGGGACTCGGCCGCGCCGGCGCGGGTCTGCATCTTCCGGTCTTGGCCAAACTCCGCGAACGAACCCCTCAGCTCTTCGACGACGGCCCCGTCACGGCGTGCGAGCCGCGACAGAGCGTCGCCTCCCGGCCGGGTCTCGTGGTCGCGTCGACCATCGAAGCCGCGGCCACCGGACTCGACCCGGACGGCACCGTCGCCCACGTCTGCACACCGCCGACCGAACGGCTCACGGTGCTCACCGAGCTCGCCACGTTGGGCTTCCGCAAGGTGATCGTGGAGAAACCGCTCGCCGCCGACATCGACGACCTCGCCCGCATCATCCGGCTGCGCCGCAAGTACAAGCTGCATGTCGAGGTCGTCGAGCCCTGGCTCGCCAGCACCCTCACGGCACGGTTGGTCGAGCTGATCCGCGACGGCCGGTTGGGCGCCGCGAAGTCGATCGACATCGTCCAGAACAAGCCGAGATTCCGCCGTTCACTCGTCCGGCCGGGGCATCCGACCGCCTTCGACGTCGAACTGCCGCACGGAGTCGCGCTCGCGCTGCGGCTCGCGGGTGCCGCCCGGGTCACGCACGCGTCCGGATCCGATCTCGAAGTCGAGGGCAACATCGGCCCCCGGATGGGCGGCGCCACGATCGGGCTCCGGCACAATTCGGGTATCCACACGGAGATCCGTTCGGACCTCACGTCCCCGGTGCGGGAGCGGCGGGTCACCCTCGAATTCGAGCAGGGCACCGCTGTCGGGCATTTCGCGGTGAGCGGCGACGACCACCACTCCCAGCTGACGCTGTCTTCGAACGGCCGGTCCGAGCACGTCGTGCTGCGGGACGACGCGATGACCGAGTGGATGTTCGAGGCCTACCGGAAGTTCCGGCTGGACGGGGAACAGACCCAGGGGTTCACCTTCGCCACCGAGGTGGTGCGGTTGCTTTCGGTCGCCAAGAACATCTGCGCGGAACCGGTCTCCCGGCCGAGGCGTCCCGAACCCGACGCGGTGGCCACCCATGCCGGATGACCCGGTACTCGCCGGCATCACGGACGAGGCGGCGGCGGACGTCGGCGGCCAGCTCTCGGTGCTCGACGCACTGGGGTGGAAGGCGATCGAACTGCGCAGCGTCGACAACGACGCCATCGCCGACCTCTCCGACGACCGGTTCGACGCGGTCGCGACCACCTTGTCGGACCAGGGGGTGCGCGTGGTCTGCCTGGCGTCCCGGATCGGTGGCTGGGCCCGGCCGATCGGCACCGATTTCCGGCACGACCTCGCCGAACTCGACGTACTCGCCGGGCGAGCCAAGGCGGTCGGCACCCGCTACCTCCGGATCATGTCCTATCCCAACGACGGGCTGAGCGATCACCGGTGGCGCGCTCAGGTCATCGCGCGGATCACCGTCCTCGCCGAACGCGCCGAAAAGCACGGGGTGACGCTGCTTCACGAGAACTGCTCGGGCTGGGCGGGGACCAGGTCCGAGCGCATGCTCGAACTGCTGGACGAGGTCGCCAGCCCGGCGCTGAAGTTGTTGTTCGACACCGGAAACGGCGTCGCCCACGGGTACGACGGGTTCGACCTGCTCGCCGACATCGCCGTCCACGTCGAACACGTGCACATCAAGGACGCGGACGAGCGCGGCTTCACCCTTCCCGGTCAGGGCGCCGCGCGGGTCGCCGACTGCGTGAAACTCCTCCGGGCCAACGGCTACCAGGGCGCGTGGTCGTTGGAGCCGCATCTCGCGATCAAACCGCACGAACAAGGTGTGCTGGCACCCGGCGCGATGTCCGCGTTCGTCGCCGCGGGCCGCGCGATGGCCGGGCTGGTCCAGTGATCCCCGCGGACCGGGACCTGCTGTTGCGGCTACTCGACCTGCCGACGGCCGGTCCGCTCGAGACCACCGGCGAAGTCCGGCTGTGGGACGCGATGCGCGCCTACGCCGACGCCGCGTCCGAAATCGGTTTCGACGTCTTGAGTTTCGCCGCCCCGGACCCGTCGGTGCTGGACCGCCCCGGTGTCCCCGTCGCGGTCCGCGACGCCGGGCCGGAGTTCCTCGCTTGCCAGCCGAGCCTCGCGCTGCGGATCGGCCCGGCCGCTCCCGCCGTGCTGTTCAACGTGCACCTCGACACGGTGGCGCCGTTCGAACCGGCGGGTTTCGACGGCTCCAGGTTCACCGGCCGCGGCGCGATCGACGCGAAAGGACCCGCGGTGGCGCTGCTGGCCGGTGTCCGGGCCGCCATCGCGGCGGATCCGGCGGTCGGCCGGGATGCCGGTGTCCTCATCCAGGCCGTGTCCGGCGAGGAGGGCGGCGCGATGGGTACCTTCGGCACGCGGCCGCTCGTCGAAGCGGGATTTCACGGCGCTCTCAACATCTTCTGCGAGCCGACCGGGCTGCGATACCTGCCACGATGTTCGGCGTCGATGACCGCGTGCGTGCGGGTGGACGGTGAAGACGCCATCGACGACGAGCCGCACCGTGGGCACAACGCGACGGTTCTGCTGGGCTTCCTCGCCCAGCACCTCGCGGACGACCTGGCGAAGCACGGTCAGGTCTGTGTGGCCGGACTGCACACCGGACGACTGCACAACAGGGTGTACGGCAGCGGAGAGCTTCTGCTCAACATTCCTTACGACTGCGAAGAAGTAGCGGCGAAGATGACTTCGGCTCTGGAGGACGGGCTGCGCACCGGCATCGCCGGGTTCGTTTCCCGGTTCCGGGAGTCGCCGTCCTTCGCCCGCACCGCGACGGACGCGGCGGCGATCACCGGCCTGCGGTGGCTGAAACGCGACCTTCCCGCTTTGCCGGTGCAGGACATTCCGCTGCTGGACGCGTTCGTTCCGCGCTGGCCGGACGACGAGCCCGGATTCACCTGCGACGCCCTGTGGCTCGCCGATGTCCCCGGCGCCAGGACGGCCGTTCTCGGTCCCGGTTCGCTGGGCGCCAACAACGCGCATTCGCGCGGGGAATACGCCGATATCGAAGAACTCGACCGGTTCAGTGAGCTCGTGCGCGAGATCGTCGTGCGGTTCAGCCGGAACGGAGGAGCTTGACCGTGCTGGTGCCCTATCCGGCCTTGCTTTCCCAGGTCACCGCGGTTTTCGTGGACCGCGGGATGCCCGAGGACCGGGCGGCGATCGCCGCCACCGCGTTGTGCCACGGTGACCTGACCGGGGTGACCTCGCACGGTCTGGTCAATCTGACCCGGCTGTACCTGCCCCTGCTCGACCAAGGACGCGCCGAACCGAAGGCGGACATGGTCGTCGAGACCGATCTCGGCGCGTGTGTCCTCGCCGACGCCCGCCGCACACTCGGGTTGTGGTCGGCGTCGCAGGCGATGGAACTGGCGTGCGCCAGGGCTTCACGGCACGGCATCGGCATGGTGTCGCTGCGCGGGGCCACGCATATCGGCTGCGCCGGTCACCACGCCGCGCGCGCCGTCGCGCACGGCATGATCGGCCTCATCGCGTCGAACTGCGGCGGGCAGCGCATCGCCCCGCCACCGGGTGGCGCGGCCGCGATGCTCGGCACGAACCCGCTCGCGCTGGCCTGTCCCGCCGGCGGCGCGCATCCGTTCGTCCTCGACATGAGCACCACCGTCGTCCCGACCGGCCGGATCCGGGCCGCGGCGCGTGAAGGCCGGGAGATCCCGCCTGGGTGGCTCGCCGACGACGACGGTTCACCGGTGACCGATCCCGCCGCGTTCGACCGCGGTGAAGCTCACCTGCAGTGGCTGGGCGGCGCTCCCGAAACAGGTGCTTACAAGGGATTCGGGCTCGGGCTGCTCGTCGAGGTGCTCGGCGCGCTGGTGCCCGGCGCCACACTCGGCGCCACCTCCGCCGACGCTGACCGAGACGACGACATCGGAGTCCTGGCGCTGGCGATCGCCCCAGAAGTGTTGCGCTCCGGATTCTCCTCCGACGCGTCCGCGCTCTTCACCGCCGTGCGTGGCTGGCCGGCCCGTGATCCCGCCGTCCCGGTCGCCTATCCCGGCTGGCACGAGGGCGAGCGCGCGGCCCGGTTCCGCGAGGACGGGGTGCCGGTGCCGGACGCGGTCTACGAGGAACTCCGCGCGGCACTGGAGAGGACGCCCGGATGATCCGGGCCGGAGTCGTCGGACTCGGTGTCATCTCGAAGTTCTACCTCGCCGCGCTGGAGCGATCGCGGGAGTTCGCGCTCGCCGCGGTCTGCGATCTCGACCCGGCCAAACTCGCGAAAAGCGCCGTGCCCGGCTATCGCGATCATCGCGAGATGCTCGCCGACGGCGGGCTCGACGCGGTGATCGTGACCGCGCCCAACGACGTCCACGCCACCGTGTGCCGGGACGTGCTGGACGCCGGCTTGCCGGTGTGCGTGGAGAAGCCGATCGCCACCAGGCTCGCCGACGGCGAGGATCTCGTGGCGAGGGCGGCGCGGCGGGACGTCGCGCTGTTCACCGCTTTCCACCGCAGGTACAACGGCAACGTGCTCGCCCTGCGCGAGCGGCTCGTCGGCGGGCCACCGATCGCTTCGCTGACGGTGCGCTATCTGGAGCGGATCGAAGAGCACGTCGGCGGTGATCGCTGGTACCTCGACGCGACGCGGTGCGGCGGTGGCTGTGTGGCGGACAACGGGCCGAATGCCCTCGACCTCGTCCAGCTGTTCCTGGGTTCGATGGTGCTGCGGGACGTCCGGATCAGCCGTGACGCGGACGGCGTCGACCGGCGGGCGACGCTCGTACTGGAGGGCGCTGTCGTGGAACTCGACTGGTCGTTTCCCGGTGAGGTCAAGGATGTCGAGGTCCGGCTGACCGACGGCACCGTCCTGCGTGCCGACCTGCTCGCCGGCTATCCGGAGTTCAAGGAATCGCTGTGGCACGAGTACGCCGGACTGCTGCGTGAGTTCGCGGAAGCCGTACGCGAGGGCGGGGCTTGGCGCGACAGCGGCCTCGACGCACTGTCCATAGTGGACGCGTGTTACCGGAGGGAGAACGATGCGGGAAGACGGACCGAAACGCGAGATCACCGGCACCGTGGTGAAGGTGCTCGTACATCACCGTGACGACCGGGGAATGAGTCTCGAACCGTTCGCCAGCCGGTGTGTCCGCGTCGGCGAGGTGCACGAGCTCGTCACGACCAGCCATGACGACACGGAGCCCGGGGCGCGCATCGACCACGTCGGCTTCCTCGGCTTCGCCGAAATAGCGCGGGCCGGCGTGATCGACCGGGGCGACGAAGTGTGGATCGGCGGCGAACTCGTCGGCACCGTCCTCGGCTTCGACGGCTGCCATTTTCCCAACCACTACAACATTCTCATCCACACCGCGCTGCCCGTCACCGGCGAGGAAATCGGCCTGAAGCCGGAACGGGAAGTCTGCTTCCGCGGCCGGTGGTGAGCGGCCTCCGCGCCGGAGAGCCACTCACCACCACGCCGTCAGGTCACCGTCATTTGCCCAGCAGTGGCACGTCGCTCTTGCCGAGATGGTAGTCACGGACCGCGTGCACGAGTTCGTCGACGGTCAGCTTCCCGTTGCCGTTGACGTCGATGGCCCGGAACGCGGGGGCCACGGCCGAGGCTTCGACACCGATCGCGTTCAGCCACTTGGCGAACTCCTGCTGGTTGACCTCGCCGTCGCCGTCGGTGTCGCACAGGCCGACGATCGCCGCGATGGTCGGGCGGACCACGCGCGCGAATCCCGCGTCGCCCTCCTGGAAGATCTGCGCTTCGATCACCTGGGTGAACTGCTGCTCGTTCAACGAGCCGTTCGGGCCGACGCCCGCCTTGCCCGCCAGGTACTCGTACATCGTCAGGAACGAGTCCTTCACCGCGCGGGCCTGTGGCGACCCGGGGTCCTCGCCGAACGCGTCGATGATCCGGGTGGCCTCGGCCTCGAAGTCGGACCTTTCGATCCTGCCGTTGCCGTTGACGTCCCACTTCTCGAAACGCTTCTTGAGCCTGTCGTTCTTGACCGCCGTGGTCATTCGTACACTCTCCTGTTCGCGGAAGCTTCGAAGAATTGCGGTACCGGCGTCCGCCCGGCACACCCCGGGCGGGACGTTCAAAGACGGACGACCTCCTTTCCGGGAACCTGTCCCGTCACGTCGAACAGCAACCTGGCCGTCGAGGCCAGGCGGCCGTGGTCATAGGCGCGGTGCGCCACCAGCAGGACGGCGACGTCCGCGGTACGGAGCACCTCGTCGAGATCGGCCACCGGTGGTCCCAGTTCGGGCACCGTGACGGCCACCGGATCGTGGTAGGACAGATCGGCCCCGAGCGCGCGCAACCGGACGGCGATCCGGATGGCGGCGGACTCACGGGTGTCCGGCACGTCGGCCTTGTATGCGACACCGAGGAGGAGCACTTTCGCGCCTCGCAACGGTTTCCCGTGTTCGGCGAGCAGCCGTGTCACCCGTTGGACCACATGCTCCGGCATCTGGTCGTCCACGAGGCGAGCCGCGTGGACGACGCCGAGCAGGGCGCCTTCCCGCTCGGCCTTGTCCAGCAGGTACTTGGGGTCGACCGGGATGCAGTGCCCGCCCACGCCCGGCCCCGGCACGAACGGCGTGAAACCGAACGGCTTGGTCGCGGCGCAGTGCAGCACGTCCCACACATCGACGCCGATCCGGTCGCAGAAGATCGCGATTTCGTTGACCAGCGCGATGTTCACGTAGCGGTAGGTGTTCTCCAGCAGCTTGGCCATCTCGGCTTCCCTGGTGCCGCGCGCCACCACCACCGTGTCGACGAACCGCTCGTAGAATTCCGCGCAGGACTTGGCGCACGCCGGGGTCTGGCCGCTGATCACCTTCGGGGTGTTACGGATGCCGAAGCGCCGGTTTCCGGGGTCGACCCGCTCGGGTGAATAGGCGAGCGAGAAGTCCTTTCCCGCGGTCAGGCCGTATTTCTCCAGGATGGGCCGGACGATCTCGTCGGTGGTGCCCGGAAAACTCGTCGATTCGATCACCACCAGCGTGCCCGGCGTCAGCTGTTCGGCGACCGTCGCCGCCGCGGCTCGCACGGCGCCGAGATCGGGCCCGCCCGTCGAATCCAGACCGGTCGGCACGCAGACCACGATCGTCTTCGCGTCGCCGAGCACCTCGGGATCGGTCGTCACGGTGAAGCCGCTCGCCCGCATCGACCGCAACCGGCTCGCGGACACGTCGGGCACATGTGAACGGCCCGCGGCCACCGCCGCCGCCACCCGCGGCGAGGTGTCGTACCCGACGACCGACAACCCCGCCGAGGCGGCGGCTTCCGCCAGCGGTAGCCCGACGTAGCCGACTCCTACAACGACAACGTCGACAGACACGGGACCCCCTCAGTCTCGATGTCACGCGAACCGATCAGCCGACCGAGAATGAGCCACTGCCCGCCGCGACGTGGGAGCCGTACCCCGGATTGACCGTCAAGCCGGGCGTCAGGCAGAACGGATCGCCGTGAACGACCACTTCCGACGAAGTCTGGTTGGTCAGAACGTGTGCGGCGATAGGGAGTTTGTTGCAGCCTTCAGGATTCCTGAAGGTGTCCAGCCGCTGGAATTCGGTGGAGAAGACCACCACACTGCCGGCCGCTGCCTCCGCGGGCGGACTCGGCAAGATCAGCAAGGCGCCCGCGGACGCCGCGCTCAACGCCGCTATGACAAGACGATTCATCGAATGCCTCCACATCCAAGATCACGACTTCTCTCCGCACGCTAACAGTCACTCCGCGTAAAACTCGCTGCTCGGCGGATCTTCACGCGCGCAGGTTGCGGCCGACCCGGACGGATCATTCGGATGGCTGCCTCAAGCGCTCTCTACGTGATCTTCGAACGCGCGCTGTTCACATGAACGAGTGGCGCGAACGCTTTCTCGGACGACGGAGGACTACTGGACCGGACTGTCCTTTATGGACCGGCCGAACAACCCGTCCACGATCAGCTCCGCGAGTTCGCGCGCGGTGCGCGCCTGGCTTTCGCGCGTGACCGGTTGGGCCCGCCCGAGCCGATGCGCGAGCGGCAGTTGCACCAGGCCGGCGACCGGGCTGATCACGGCGAAGAACAGTACGTCCACGGGCACGGTGGGCAGCCGGTCGGCGGCCATGAGCCGTTCGAGGGCCGGGACCAGCGGACCCAGCGTCGGTTCCACGTAGTGCTCGTACAGGTAGTCCAGACGCTCGGACTCGCGGGCGAATTCGTCGGCGAGCAGGCGGCCGAGCAGGGGCGCCTCGACGGCGGCCTGGTAGAAGTGGACGATCACGGCGCGCACCCGCTCGGCGTCGTCCATGTCGGCCTCGATCAGCCGCCGCCGGTCTCGCTGGTCGCGTTCGAGGGTCGAATCCACCACGGCCCGCCAGAAATCGGCCTTGGACCCATAGCGGTCGTTGATGAAGTTGTGGCTCACGCCGAGTCGTCTCGCGAGCTCCCTCGCCGAAGTCCGGTCGTAACCGAGCTCGGCGAAGGCCTCCATCCCCCGCCGAAGGATCTCCGCCTCGGCGGGCACCGGACGCGCGCCTGCCCCGGGACGCCCTGGTCCTCGCCCCGCACCCACTGCCGCCATGCGTTCATTCTCCCGCCCCGACTTGACACCTGTCAGATAGAACTTAATCTGACAGGTGTCAGCCAGCAAGCCAAGGAGAGGAACGATGGCGAAGACCACGCCGGACATCCCGGTCCCCGATCTCACGGGCAAGCTCGCGGTGGTCACCGGAGCGAGTGACGGCGTCGGCCTGGGGCTGGCGAACCGGCTCGCCGCGGCGGGCGCGGAGGTCGTCTTGCCGGTCCGAAACCCCCGCAAGGGTGAGGCCGCGATCGCGCGAATCCGCCGCGAGAACCCCGATGCCGAACTCTCGCTGCGTGACCTCGACCTGTCCTCACTGGCGTCGGTCGCCGCCTTGGCGGACCGGCTCACCGAGGAAGGGCGGCCGATCCACCTCCTGATCGCCAACGCCGGCGTGATGACGCCGCCCGACCGGCAGACCACCGAGGACGGTTTCGAACTGCAGTTCGGCACCAACCACCTCGGGCATGTCGCCCTGGTGGCACGGTTGCTTCCACTTTTGCGCGCGGGCAAGGCTCGGATCACTTCGCAGATCAGCATCGCCGCCGGACGGCATTCCCTCAACTGGGACGATCTCCAGTGGGAACGGAAGTACAACGGCGATCAGGCCTACAGCCAGTCGAAGATCGCCTTCGGCCTGTTCGGCCTCGAACTCGACAGGCGCAGCCGTGACAACGGCTGGGGTATCACGAGCAACCTCTCCCACCCCGGGGTGACACCCACGAACCTTCTCGCCGCACGCCCGGAAATCGGCCGCGGCCGCGACACCATGACGGTGCGGTTCATCCGCACACTGGCCGCGCGCGGAATCCTGTTCGGGAAGGTGGAGTCGGCGCTGTTGCCCGCTCTCTACGCCGCGACGTCGCCGAGCGCCGAAGGCGGCCGCCTCTACGGACCCAGCGGCTTCAACCACCTCTCCGGCCCGCCCGCCGAACAGAAGCTGTATTCACCCTTACGCAGCACGGATGACGCGCGCCGGATCTGGGAGATCTCCGAAGAGTTGACCAGCCTTCGCTTCCCGGCCGAGAGCGACCGCCCTCTCGCTTGATTCGCTTCACTTTGCGCATTTCCGTCCCCCTCGCCGTTTCATTGTCCGATACCGCACTTCGCGGCATTTTCCGGCGCGGAATTCGACCCCTGCGCCGTATTCCCGACCGCCTATCACGACCCGAGTCGCGATGGGCTCCATCGTCATCAACCGGACAGTCCAAGGACGACGAAGATCTGAACACGGGAAAGAAACAGCGGCGCTGACCAGCAGTAATGCGTCGCCCTGAGATGAATTGGCTCCCGGCAGACAGCTCAAGGAGATGGAATTCGTCCCTCCCCCGAGCCGGAGCGATCCCGTACGATGAGCCCATGTCGGGGGACGAACCGAAGAAAACCGACGACGAGCCCGAATACAAGAAGTGGGCCGTCATGATCGGCGCGGTCAGCGGGGTATTGGCCATTTTCGTGGCCGTCAATACGCTGACCGGGTTCAATCCGTTCAAAGACCCCGACCCGTCCCCCACCAGCGAGCCACCGGTTTCACGAACGTTCGCGGCGGCGACGAGGGCGCCGCGGACGACCCGGACCACCGAGCCGGAAAAGACACGTGAACCGGTGTCGAACACCGATGTGGCGGACGTGACCACCACCCAGGCCACCCGGACGACGCCGCCGGCCCGGCCCGAATTCCAAGTGCGCTCGTCGCAGTGGAACGGGCCGTGCAACGACAACGCCTGCTCGATGAGCGCCGTGTTCCGCAACAACGGCGGAACGGGCTCCGGAAGCGCGACCTTCTTCGTGCTGTGGCCGGACAAGTTCAGCTATCTCGCGCAGTGTTCCGTCGCCTTGCCGAGGACGGCGGGCGACGATTTCACCAGCGCCGGTTGCATCGCGAGCAGCGCACAGCTCCAGGACTATTTCCGCACGCACCGCGGCGGAACCGTGCGCCTGTACGTCAAAACCGAAAGCTGACGTCAGCCGATACTCTCGACGACGGCCTCGGCCACCGCCTTCATCGTGGTCCGGCGGTCCATCGCGGTGCGCTGTATCCACCGGAACGCGTCCGGCTCGGTGAGCCCCTGACGGCTCATCAGCAGCCCCTTGGCGCGGTCGATGACCTTGCGCGTCTCGAGCCGGTCCGTGAGGCCCGCGACCTCGGACTCGAGGGCCTGGAGCTCGGCGAACCGGCTCACGGCCAACTCGATCGCGGGCACAAGGTCGCGCTTCGCGAACGGCTTGACCAGGTACGCCATCGTGCCCGCGTCCCTCGCCCGCTCGACCAGGTCACGCTGACTGAACGCGGTCAGGATGACGACCGGCGCGATCCGGTCACCGGTGATCTTCGAAGCGGCCTCGATCCCGTCGAGCTTGGGCATCTTGACGTCGAGAATCACCAGATCGGGCTTCAACTCGGTGGCAAGGTTGATGGCCTGCTCGCCATCTCCGGCCTCGCCGACCACCTCGTAGCCCTCTTCGCGCAACATCTCGACGAGGTCCAGCCGGATGAGGGCCTCGTCTTCGGCCACGAGCACCCGCCGCTGGGGTGCAGCGACGGCACCATTGGCCTCGGCAGCCTGCTCGGTCACCGGGGTCCTCCTGAAGGTCGTCGGGCAGTTCGGCTCGCGGTCTGTCCGCGAACCTGAAGCCTACCGGGAACGATCCAGACGGCTAGATGGCGTTCACCACGTCAGACGGTCGTCACACTCCCGGGCCCGGCGAACGGCGCCCTCCCGTGATCCCGTAAAGTTCACCGCGCACCGCCCCCGTAGCCCAACTGGCAGAGGCAACGGATTCAAAACCCGTCCAGTGTGAGTTCGAATCTCACCGGGGGCACCAACAGCATCTACATGGACTCCTTCCTCTCGTGAACTGCGGATTTCCGCGACGACGGTGATCGAACGCCGCCGTCGCAACGCCCGGTAACCGCTATGACCAGCACGAGCGGAACAACATCCGGCGCATTGCGTGACCCGGCTCTGGCGGTGCAGTGCAGCTGTACAGCCCTGGTCGCCCTCGGCGCCGCTTACGCCTCCTACCGCCACGGACGAGACTTCGCGCTGCAATTCGGCGCAGACCGCACCACCGCCGCCATCTGGCCACTCATCGTCGATGGCCTCCTCATGATCGCCACCGTCGAGCTCTGGAAGCCGGTGGACCGCGACCGAGCCGGAGGTCGCTGGACGGCATGGCTTGCCTTCGTCTTCGGCATCTCGCTCTGCGCCAACGTCGGCTCCGCAGCCGACCTGAGCATGTTCGGCGTGATTGTCGCCGCCTGCCCTCCCCTCGCCTTGCTCCTCGCCGTCGAACTACTCAACCGAGCGCTCAAACGACACAGGACCGAAACTGTCGGCCCCAGGGAGGAACAGAGTGACGACAGCGTAGGCACAACCTCGACTAGCAACACCACCGTCATCCAGCTGACCTCGGAGAACGAACAGGAGCCACCTGCCGAGCAGACCGCTGAAGAACGCATGAGGGTCTATTACCTCGCCGAGCAAGCCGAAGGCCGAACGCCCACAGGTGCCGACCTAGACCGTGCCGCCGGCACCCATAACTACGGCCGCCGCATTCTACGAAAATGGCGGGCGAATGGAGGTCCCTCGCGGCTCGACCCGGACAACCGGGGCAAACCTGCCCAATACGAAACTACCCAGTTGGTGTGAAGACCGTCGCCAACGGACAATTTGTTGCTCGACCTACGGATTAAAAGTCTCCAGCTCAGCCATGTTACCTAGCGGCGTTCAGTACCAAATTCTGCCAGTTTGTGCAGGTCAACGCCAGTCTTCGCCGGGGACGAGTGCCGTCCTGTGTCGCCCTGTGTCGGGCTCTGCGTCGGCAACGGAGCCCAATCGAAGACGTTGTGGCCCGGCGTCGCAGCCGGCAGTGCCCGGTGGATAGTGGGCGGTCCGGATCGAAGCACGTGCTGGAGGTGTTGGCGCGCCGGACGTCAACCATGCGCATTCCCCGACACCGGCGAAATCGTCCCGCTCTTCCAGATCGTCCCGTCGAAGAACAACGAGGAACGGCTCCTCCTCGTCAGCCCAGAACTCGCCAGCGTGTTGGCCACCATCGTCACGCGCCTGCGCGACAGTCACAACGGAACCGTCCCGCTCACCGGACTGCGCGACGACCTCGGCACCCCACCGCACGACTTCCGCCGCATCTTCGCCACCGAAGCCGTCACCAGCGGCCTCCCCGTCCACATCGGTGCACGCCTGCTCGGACACGCCTCGCTGGACACCACCCAGGCCCACGTCGCCGTCTTCCAAGACGACCTGGTCCGCACCTACCGGGCGTTCCTCGCCCAGCGTCGCGCGATCCGGCCGGCCGAGGAATACCGCGTAGCAACCGACCAGGAATGGACAGAGTTCCAGCAGCACTTCCACGCACGCAAGCTGGAACTCGGCACCTGTGGCCGCCCCTACGGCTCCTCCTGCCAGCACGAGCACGCATGTATCCGATGCCCGGTCCTTCACGTCGACCCCGCCGACGTGCCCGGCTGGTCGAGATCGCGAATAACCTCAGAGACGGATCTGTGAAGCCGAGCTCAACGGATGGCGAGGAGAGATCGACGGCCTCACCGTCAGCCTTAAGGCAGCTCACACGAAGCTAGCTGCGCTCGACCGGCACACTGCGAACTCTGACCACGTCGGGCCCGTGAGCATCGGCATGCCTACTGTCAAAATGTCTTAGGCCACACGGGACCCAGCAGTCGTCGGGCGAACCGTCCTCGCCGCACTTCCGGCCACGGCCGACCACCACGCGGCCCAACATCGAGCCCTCGCCAGTGTTGAGATCTTCAACGCGAAGCCTTGGCCCCGCCCCTGCTCAATGGTGACGGGCTGCCCTTCGTGCCGTATTAGCTCGCGAGCGGCGCGGCGCCCAGGGCGTGTTTCGCCTATCGAGACCCTATGTTCAGGACAGCCCGGATGTCGACGTGTCGTCTTCGCGCGGCTCCGGGTCCTTACCGAACACTGATCGGAACTTTATTAGCGTATCCAGCTCCGACACACATCTCTTGATATAGGCCGGTGTGTACAAGTAGTGGCGGTGCGGAGCACTGTAGATGCAGTATCTGCGGTCGGTCTTCTCAGGCGGTTCACCGATTTCGGGGCGGACACCGTGCGCCTTGCGCATCCCGGTGAAGTGAGTCTGGTTGAACTTGAACGGCAACTGCGCCGCGATGGCTTGGGCCGCCTGCGCCGGAAGCATTTCGTCCTTCAGCGCGACGTCCCTCAGTTTCTCCGCGATCACCACCGTTCCGGTCTTCGCCTCCCCGCGGATTCGCGCCAGGTCCTCCTCCGACAGTTCCTCTTCCCGGACGAACGTCACCGCCAGGTCGGCCTCGGAAGTCGAGCCTTTCATCGGCGACAGCTGGATCCGGTAGACGAAGCGTTCATCGTCCCGCACCGATTGGTCGAGCGCTCCCTCGAAGGTCGTGATGTACGTTCTGGCCGCAGCCGTGATTCCACGCCGCAGCTTCCGCTGCTCCTCCATGCCTGCCGGAGTGAAGGACTGGACGAAAACCGGGAAGCGCAGTTCGTCAGCAAGACTATGCTCCTGACCGAATCGGGCAGCCAGTTCAGCCTCGAAGTTGATCACCAAAGCGTGCGTATGAGCGGCTGTGGCGACCAGCAGCGCGGCCTCGAACCTGTGCTCGATCTTGTTCCGCAAACCTATGAAGAACTCGACGTTCGCACGTACAGGATCGCTGTCGCCGAACTCTTCCTTCAGGCAATGCCGAAGCTCCCACGAGCGCCGCTGGCCGTCCTTGCCCTTGGCGTAGTGGCCACGAGCGTCACGGTAGTAGAAGTTGACCCCTCGGCGCGAGAAGTCGGCGTGCAACAGGTTCTGCCAGGCGAGATGCATGTGGACGACGAAGTCGAGATAGCTGCGTTTGTCTCCAGACCGGTTGTAGAAATCGATGGCGACACAGGCCTGACGACGAGACTCCATCAACGTATGCCACCACCGCGGCCTCGGCGCCATGAACGCCTCCTCGTAGTTCCACCGACTCGTAGTTCCACCGAGAAGTGTCGTCGCTCGTTCCCCTTGACCGGCACCCGTGATCGAAATGCGACCGGGGCAGGTCGTTTTGTAATATCCGCAGCGCGATCGCGTAGGCACCCAACGACCAACTCCGAGACCTCTTCGGCAGCACCCCAGGAGGTGCGACTGCTGTCTGGGCAAGGACGTCGTACGACCGCACCGCGCGAACTCCTCACATCGTTCGATCGGCTCCTGTATGTCGCGAACCACGGAAGCCGCCCGTCACGGTCCAGATCGTGCCACATCCGGCGGTCCGATTGAGGCCTTACAGCGAGAATTTCTGTGACATGAACGAAAGCCATAAGCGGACATCCAGAATCAAGGCCACATAAAGTCCATTGTGGACCTTTAGGTGATCACGCCGGCGCGACCGGATCGAGACCGGGGTGAAATATATACGTCGGCGAGCCCGTCCGCTCGAACAGCAACGTGGCCGACTGATGCGTGACCGTGGCGTTTCGAACCCACCTGAGGTCATGGATTCGTTCGAGAAGCTCCACAAGATCGCGTTGGAGAACCCGGTGGACTTCGAGGAGCTGTACGTGCAGTCGATGGAGGAAGTGGCGAACGGCCGAGCGACCGGATCGGATCTCTCGAGGATTAGGGGGCGATTCTCGAGCACACGCACTCGCGGCACCCCGGCGTTCTGAACCGCGGCCAGAAGGCGGTCCTGCGAGTGGAACAGGTCGCCCGGCACCGCGCGGTGGTTCACCTGCCGATGGAACTCCAGCCAGCCGCCCATCAGTTTCGTGGGAGCTGTCGGTTCCCCTGGCAGCACCAGCCGAGTAGTCCACAGTTCTGGTGCGATACCTGGAGCGTCACGGTCCGGACACTGCCACCGAGGTGGCGAGGCCGCCGGTTCGGCAAGGTCTGCCTGCTTGACGATGACCATGTCCGTGGACGAGTGTTCACCGCTGGCGCGGTGGTGGCTGGTGGAGCCTCCGCGCGTATCCGGGTCAGCTCGTGTTTGCTTGGTAGCAGCCGTTCTCGAAACGCCGAGGGTGGCACCTCAGTGCCGTTCTCTTCCCCTCGGTGGCACTGAGGGGTCTTCGTGTCCGGTTTCGGTGTTACGTGATTGAATGGTTCGCCCGCCGTCTACGGCCGTACGCTGGGGGAATGCGAATCCTGGGACCTCGCATTGAGGCGGAAGTCGCCCGGGCTCGCGAGTTGATCGCGGTGACCGAGGGGACCCTCGGTGATGTGCGGGCGTGGGTGGGGCGGGTCGAGGCCGCCCGAGGTGAAGCCGTCGAGCGTTCGGCTGGTACAGATGACGCCTGCCGTGCCGAGGACCCAGGCGCGCGACACCACGTGTTCGAGCAGTAAGTCGGAGCATGCACGTGTATCGGCGGTGCCGAGATCCTCGCCGCCGCCAGCGAGTCGCCAGCAATCGGAATAGCGGTGCACGGGTGACAGCGATCGCTGCTGGATCCCGAACGGCGGTCGCCGCAGTGGCCGTAACGCCCGCGAGCGTCGATCTGGGTGTCTCGACGGGCCGCGAGTCAGGTCGACTGAGTCGGCGTCGCCTTGAGTGCCTCGGACGTCAGGCGCGTGGGCGGCTTTTGCGGCCGGTCACCTTGTTGTAGATGACCAGGACGATGATCGCGCCGATAACCGACCCGATCCACCCAGCGGGTTGGAAGCCGCGGAGGCCGACGGTGAGCAGGCCGAACAGCAGACCACCTACGACCGAGCCGATGATGCCGAGCACGATCGTCCGTAGCACGCCGATGTCGTCCTTGCCCGGTACCAGGGCTCGCGCGATGAAACCGGCGATCAGACCGAACAGGATCCAGCCCAGGATGGTCCAGAACATCGCGTCACCTCGTGGTCGGTCGGACGAACAGGGCCAACACTACGGAGATCAGCACAGGCGCGCCAAACGACAGTCACGGTATCCAGCCAGCCATGCCGCCGCAGTCGGTGTAGCGCCTCAGGTTCTTGTATTGCGGATTTCGATGAACGTCTTGAATCGGTCCAGGGCGACTTGGACGTGGCGGTCGAGGAAGCCCAGTTTGTCGGCGACACTCTCGACGAGTCCCTTGGGTGCGATCGTCATCTCGACGGTGATGCGGGTGCGGTGGGCGCTGATGTGGTGCATGGTGACGGCGCCGGAATGAGGCGGTCCGGACCGGGACTGCCAGGAGATCCGGTTGTCGGCACGCTGTTCGGCGATGGTGGCGTCGAACGTGCGTTTCAGGCCGCCGATGCTGATGGTCCAGCGGGTGTGGACATCGTCGCGTCGCTCGACCCGGTCAAGCCCCGGCACAAAACGTGGCAGGTCGACGAACCGGGTCCACTGGTTGTACACCGTGGTCACGTCGGCGTCGACCTCGATGGCTTTGGTGAGCACCGTCGCGGCCCGGCGGCGGGCCGCTGCGCGAAGTGCGGCCTGCGCCCCCGCGGTGACGGCCGGTCCTCTGCGAGCCCTGCAGGCCCATGCTGACCAGCCACACCGCCGCCGACTACTACACGCTGCTTCCGTCGAACCGCTGGACGCCTGGTGTGTCACCGCTGTGCTCGGTGGGTGGTCCTGCTGAGCCGCCCCTGCGGTACTGTGCCGCTTCGCCGAGCTCGCGGTGGGAGAGCGTGACCTTGCGGTGACTGGGCTGCCCTCTCTTACGAGTGTCGCCGACCGGCTTCCCCCGGGCACGGGCTGCCCGGGGAAGCCGGCCGGTTCCGGGGCCGCAAGCGGTGGCGGGAATTTCTCGCCTTCTGCAAGCCACTGCGGGCCCGGTTCCCGGCCGAGGGGTTGTATCTGATCTGCGACAACTATGGAGCCCACCCGAAAGCCGAGGTCAAGGCCTGGGGCACTGAGCAGAACATGGAGTTGGTGTTCACGCCGTCCAACGCCTCGTGGTTGAACTGGATCGAGTGCGAGTTCACCGCGCTGCGATACTTCACCCCGACGGCAGCGATTACCCTCCCACCGCCCAAGAGACCATGGCTAGGAGAAGAAGGCCCTGGTGAACACCGCGCCGTCACCCTGCACGGCGGCCTGAACGACATGGGTCGCGCTCGCACAGGCCGCGTTCGGCGGGCAGTACGTGAACGAGTTCACGCCGAGGGCGTTGTAGACCCGTCCCGGGATACGGTCCGCGTTGTCGACCACCCCGGCCGGGTTGAAGTTGAGCCCGCCGGTCAACTGCAAGATTGTCACGATCGTCGGCTGCTGCAGGCGTGTGACCGTGACGGTCGAGGGGTCGATGCAGAGCGAGGTGTCGGTGGACTGGGTGAACAGCGAAGTGTTGGTCGGGACGTGAACGACCGTCCACGCCGGAGCGTACGCCGCACAGATCTCCTGCAATTGCGTGGCGGGAACGGCCAGCCGCCTGGCGTCCTTTGCCGGCACCAGCTTGAACTGCGCGGACGCCTCGGCCGCCGTCAGCTTCGGGGCAGCCGACTCCGCCTGGGCGGACGAGCCAAGAGCGAGCAGCCCGAACACTGCCGCGACTAGAGCGGAGAAGATCTTGAGTTTCTGAAACACAGTGAATCCTTCCGTGCACGGATGCCCGGGTCTGCCGGGATCGCCGCCATCGAC
Organism: Amycolatopsis sp. WAC 01376; assembly: GCF_003947415.1. GTDB lineage: Bacteria > Actinomycetota > Actinomycetes > Mycobacteriales > Pseudonocardiaceae > Amycolatopsis. The sequence continues at coordinate 405,871 of NZ_QHKL01000006.1, read as the reverse complement.
GACCCGGCAAGTCTCGCCGAGTGCACTGGACGGAAACTGGACCCGCATTGGACGAGCGGCACCGTGCTCGATGTCGCGATCGACGACCCATAGCGGACAGGGATCGAGGTTCAGCACCCAACGATCGAGCCCGGCCTGGTGAACTTCCTCTGCAGCACCTCGGATGCGTTTGTGCCGCGTGGCATGGCGGCGCTGAACCTTGCGGGCCGATCGGTGGGTTCTTCTTGGCTTCCTGAGTAAGCGTTGGAATCGCCGTGTTCAGGCATGAACAGGCTGTCCCCGTTACGCAGCTTCACCCACCCGTCGCTGGACCGGCGGACTTCGCAGCCCACGGCGAGATAGAACCGCACCGACCGTGGCAATTGAACGGTAGGGATATGCAGTATCTCCAGGGAAATCGACAAGTTGGCCAGGCTGGTTTTGTCGATGATTAAGCTCCTGACACAACGGGTTCGGGTTTAACCCACCACGGTCTGGAGCGATGACGGCCCCGGCACCGGTAATGGAGACGAGTCGGTTGGCTGTCGACGCGTACCGTTGCACCGGCTGCGGAGAAACGCGATCAACGTTCGTGGCACGCACGGAGCCCGTAGTCGTTCAAGACTGTCAGGATTCCCTGAGGTGTCTGGCGTTCTCTCGGCCGTGACGGGGAAGGGTGAGCCACGCCAGATAGGGCAGGTCAACCCGATCGTGTCAGCGTCACGCCGCAGAATCGGTGAGAAACGTGCGTCAGTCCTCCCTTCGGGACATCGGGTTCATCCACCGATTCATGATCGGGTCCGGGCAGGTGATCTCAGCGCTCAAGTCCGTCGGCGGGGTCGAGGCCGAGAACGGCGAGCAGCAACGCACAATCCTCGACGTCCTTCGCCGCCGACGCCACGAGGCGCACGCCGCGGTAACGCTGGTCTCGGCTGACTTCGTGGAGATTTGCCTTGACGCTGTCGAGATTTCTCACAGGCCGCCTCACCACGACGGGATCTGCTTTCCTGTGGCTCTCATCGTCGGCATCACGCCACCCTCCTGTGTCGGTTGTTCCGTGTGGAATCGGCCGGGCTCGGGCGGCATAGGTGAGGTTGTCAAGAAGATGTGTTTCAGCACCTATGATCTTCCCAGCGTAACCCCGCAGCCCTATCCCAACATCGTGGCGAACGGGTAGATATGAAACCAAGCCGGATAGCGCCGCGGTGGTCCCCTCGGCGTTCCGAAACCACCGAAGCTGGCCGTGGTGGCGGGCTCTACGGACGGCGAATCCGGTGATCAAGTGCCGCAGTCGCGTCTGGGGGGCGGCGGTGGCCGAATGGACAGCGGATCGAGAACATGGCCAGGCGACCAGCGGGATGGGCGGATTCTCCCTTCAAGAGAGTAAGACCAAGTCTCGCGAAGACGTCGATGTGGCACGACCGGTCTCGTTCCCGATCCTGCCGGGATCGGGGTGCGGCACCTAGGGATCTTCGACGTACTCGGCCGGGGACCTTGGTCCCTACGGAACTCGGCCGATGGCACTGGGGCCGGAATCCGTGGAACGGCAGGCTGGGTGACTGATCAGCTCCGCCCAAGGGGGCGGGGACTTACTCCCGATTCGAGGACACGATGACCGCACCAGACGTGCGACCGGTAGTGGTGGGTGTGGACGGCTCTTCTTCGGCCCTCCAAGCGGCGCGCTGGGCCGCGACCGAAGCGGCGAGACGGAAGGCGCCGTTGTCGATCACGCATGCCTGCATGCTCATCCCGGTCCAGCTGCCGCCGGGGGTCGAGTTGCCGAGGCCGTACGCCGACGCGCTGACCGAACAAGGACGGGAAGTGCTCGCGGCGGCCGCGGAGGCGGCCAGGGAAGCGGCCCCCGAGGTCGACGTGACCACCGAGCTGCGCGGCGGAGCCGCGGCCGAGCACCTCATCGGGCGATCGACCTCGGCGGACTTGATCGTGCTGGGCTCTCGCGGTCTGGGCGGGTTCACCGGGCTGCTGGTCGGCTCGATCGCGGTCGCGGTGGCGACGCACGGACACTGCCCGGTCATCGTCGTCCGGGGAACGGATCGGCCACAGGACGCACCGGTCGTCGTCGGCGTGGACGGTTCGCCGACGAGCGACGCGGCTTTGGCTTTCGCCTTCGACGCCGCCGCGGCGCGCGGCACGCGACTGGTGGCCGTGCGCGCGTGGTCGGACTTCGCCGTGGACCTCGCCTGGAAGTTCGTCGCCGCCCTGGACTGGGAGACCATCCGTTCAGTGGAGACGCGGCTGGTGGACCAGCAGCTCGGCGCCTATCGAAGCAAGTATCCCGACGTGCCCGTCCAGGGTGTCGTCGTGCGCGACCGGCCGGCGCACACGCTCCTCGAACACTCGGAGAACGCCCAGCTCGTCGTTGTCGGTTCTCGAGGCCGAGGCGGTTTCCGCGGGCTGCTTCTGGGCTCCACCAGCCAGGCGCTGATCCACCACTCCGCCTCTCCGGTGGCCGTCGTCCCGCCCGCCCGGCAGTGAAAGCCGTGCCGGTGAACGGAGCTACACGAGCCGACAGCCAGCAACTGGAGGTCTCCGGTCCCTGGTGTTCGGAGGCCGGAGAGCTGGCGTCTCGCCTCGACGTCGATCCGGGGCGAGGTCTGGATTCCTCGGATGCGAGCGACCGGCTCGAGGTGGCCGGGCCCAACCGGCTCGCCGAGGCGGCGTCCAGGCCGTGGTGGCGGGTGCTGGTGGCGCAGGTGGCCAGTCCGCTGAACCTCGTGCTCGTGGTGGCGGCCGCGTTGGCGGGCGTGGTGGAGCGGTCGTTTCGGGAAGCGCTCGTCATCGGGCTGGTCCTCGGCCTGAACGGCGTCCTGGGTTTCGTGCAGGAACGGCGGGCGGATCGCGCGGTCGCCGCACTGAAGAGCCTGCTCAGCCCGTCGGCCCGGGTCCGCCGCGACGGCAGGGTGACCGAGGTGCCCGCGGCCGAGCTCGTGCCGGGTGACGTCGTCCTGGTGGAAGCCGGTGACCGGGTGCCCGCGGACGGCCGGGTGCTGTCGACGGTGAACCTGGAGGCCGATGAATCCGGTTTGACCGGCGAGTCCGCGCCGGTGTCCAAATCCGCGACGCCGCGGCAGGGCGAGGTGGCGCTGCCCGATCGGACGTCCATGGCCCATATGACGAGCATCGTCACGAGGGGCCGTGGCGAACTGCTGGTCACGAGCACCGGCATGCGCACGGAGATCGGCAAGGTCGCCGGGCTGCTGGAGCGCACCGATTCGACACGGACGCCGTTGCAGCGGCAACTGGACAAGCTCGGCGTCCGCCTGGCCTACCTCGCCGGCGTGGCGGTCCTGGTCGTGGCGGTACTGCAATTCGCCGCCGGCGGCGGCATCGGTGAGGTGATCACACTGGCCGTCGCGCTCGGTGTCGCCGCCATCCCGGAGGGGCTGCCCGCGGTCGTCACGGTGACACTGGCGCTGGGAATGCGGCGGATGGCGCGTCAGCGCGCGATCGTCAAACGGCTCCCCGCGGTGGAAACCCTGGGCGCGACGACGGTCATCTGTACCGACAAGACCGGCACGCTCACGCTGAACCAGATGACCGCGCGGTCGCTGTGGTACGCCGGTCGCCGCTACCTGGTGTCGGGTGAAGGCTACGGCTTCGAAGGCTCGATCACCGCCGAAGACGGCGGCGAAGTCCCCGATCTCGGTGAGCTGCTGACCACCGCGGCGCTGTGCAACGACGCGGTGGTCCAGGACGCCGCTCTCGTCGGCGATCCGACCGAGGGCGCGCTGGTGACGTTGGCGGGCAAAGCGGGGCTGGACGTCGCGGCGCTGCGCGGCTCCGATCCCCGAGTTTCCGAGATCCCCTTCGACTCCGCCCTGAAGTACATGGCGACGTTCCACCGTCACGGGCCCGCGATCCGTGCGCACGTGAAGGGCGCGGCGGACGTCCTACTCCGTCTGGCCACCCATGTGCGCCGCGACCACGGCGATGTCCCGCTCGACGACGACAAACGCCGCCGGGTGCTCGCCGAACTCGATCACCTCGCCGGACGAGGTCAACGCGTCCTGGCCGTCGCACACGGCGACACGGACGCCGGGACGCCCACGCTGCCGCGGCGACTGGTCCTGATCGGACTGATCGGCCTGCTCGACCCACCGCGGCCGGAAGCCCGCACCGCGGTCGCCGAGTGCCATGCCGCCGGAATCGACGTCAAGATGATCACCGGTGACCATCTGGCCACCGCGACCTCCGTCGCCCGTGCGGTCGGCATCGAGGGCGATGGCATGTCGGGGCTGGACATCGATCGGCTCGATGACCGTGCCCTCGAACAGGCCGTGACCACCACCGGCGTGTTCGCGCGGGTGGCGCCGGAACACAAGATCCGCATCGTCGACACGCTCAAGCGGCGAGGTGATGTCGTCGCCATGACCGGTGACGGCGTGAACGACGCACCGGCGCTCAAAGCCGCCCACATCGGTGTGGCCATGGGGATCACCGGCTCCGACGTGTCCAAGGAAGCCGCCGCGATGATCCTCACCGACGACAATTTCGCGACCATCGTCCGGGCCGTCCGCGCCGGCCGCACCATCTACGACAACATCGTCAAGTTCGTCCGCTTCCAGGTCGGCACCAACGTCGCCGCGATCCTCACCATGGTGCTCGGCTCCCTGCTGTTCAGCACCGGAACCAGCGTCCTGACACCGCTGATGTTGTTGTGGGTCAACGTGATCGCCGACGGCCCCCCGGCATTGGCGCTCGGCCTGGAACCACCGCGGCGATCCGTCATGGAGGAGCCGCCACGACGCCCGGGAGCGCAGATCCTCAGCGCGGGACGCCTGACGCGGATCCTGCTGTCCGGACTCGTGATGGTGGCCGGGACCCTCTACGCGTTCGCCCACGGCCTGGACCGCGGCATCGAAGTGGCGCACACCCTCGCCTTCGTCACTTTCGTGGTGTTCCAGCTGTTCAACATTCTCAACGTCCGGGACGAACGCGCCTCGGCGTTCGGCAGGCTCTTGTTCCGTAACAGGCGGCTCTGGGCCGCGCTGGGTGCGGTGCTCGCCCTGCAGATCTGCGCCGTGTACCTGCCCGCCGCGCAATCCCTGTTCGACACGACCGCCTTGACCGCCCTCGACTGGCTCGTCGCCACCGCGATCGCGTCCTCCGTCCTATGGGCCGAAGAACTGCGCAAAGCGGTGTCACGCCGACGACCGTAGGTCCCGGCGCACGGAGCCTTTCCATACTAGGGGCGTTCACCTCGCCGAATGCACGAACCGATTTGCCAGTCTCCTACCGGACCATCACCTGGGACACGAGGAATCCGCCCGTGACACCGCTCGCGTGCTGGGCCGCATGTACGACGGGATCGAATACCGCGGTCACGATCAGGCCACCGTCGAAGAGCTGACCCGGCACTCCGACGTACGTGTCTACAATGGACGCATCACCCCGATCCACCACACCACACCGACAGAGCTGCGCTCCCACGATTTCCCTGCCGGTTCGATGGGCCCGAAAGTCGACGCCGCCTGCCGTTTCATCGAGCACCGGCAACACCGGGCCCTCGACTCGCCCGCCGCGATGCTGCGGGACACCGTCATCACACCCGCAAGCAAGGCGCAAGCGGTCGGCCACCGGCGCGTTTCGGACGTGGCTTGTCCCCAGACCTGGCTCTGTGCCGTGAAAGCCTCTTCGGGGACGTCTGATGTCGCAAAAGTGGCTTTCCCGACACGGTCGTTGAGGGGCTCGGGGTGGGCTGGATCGCGGCCGCGACTCGGTACGCAGGCCGTTGGTCCCGCCATCGGGGTTCCTCTGCCCCTTCTGCACGACGGAGCCGCCGAGCAAGGTTTCACCATGGACAACGACTTCGAGGACAAGGATCGACCCGCTGTCAACGGAGCACGGCTGTGGGCGGGCGGGGCCGCGACGGCGGTGACCGCCGCCCTGACCGCGATCGTCGGGATCCTGATCGCGCGAGGCCTGGTCAAAGTCGCCGTACTGGCGCCCAGCCGCGAAGGTGCGTGGGGTGGCGCGAGCAGCCTCACCTACTCCCTCGCGTCGGCGGCCATCGCGCTCGCAGCGACCGCTCTGCTGCATCTTCTTCTGCTCACGGCACCGAAGCCCCGGACGTTCTTCGGCTGGATCATGGTCCTGTTCACCGCGATCGCCGTCGTGATCCCGCTCAGCCTGGGTGCCGCACTGGACGCACGGCTCGCGACCGCGATCATCAACCTGGCCATCGGGCTCGCCATCACGATCACGCTGTCCGGCGTCGCGGGTTCGGCCATCCGATCGCGGCGAACGACCGGATCGTTCGAGCACGAATCACCCTGACACAGGTTCAGCGGCCGATCCACGTTTCGTTCCAGGATGGGCCGCTTCGCAGGAGAAGGAGAAACACCATGACACTGAACGAACAGGAACAGCGATGAGCGGCCGTCCCGAGGTCGCGGACGTCGGCGACCTGGCCGCCGAGCTGATCCAGCAGGCCCGCGAACACCACTCACGACGTGCCGCCAGGACCCTGGTGGCAGGCAACTCCCAACGCGTCACCCTCATCGCGCTGGCCGAGGGCGCCGAACTGGCGGAGCACGACTCGCCGCCGGCCGCCACACTGCACGTCATCACCGGAAGCGTTCGACTGAGCACCCACGACCACGACCGGCTCCTCGACCGCGGTCAGCTGACCGCCATCCCACCCGAGCGGCACAGCCTGACGGCGTTCCTCGACAGCGCTGTCCTGCTCACTGTCGCGCTCCACTGAGCATCCGGTCAGGCGGTGGTGGTCACCGGCGTGCGCAGACGTCGTCCGGTCACCTTCTCCACCTCGATCCGGATGAAATGGTCGCGGCGGCCGTCGACCTATGTCTCCAGCCATGTTCCGGACACGTCCACGAGCTCGGTGACGTCCGTCATCAGGTTCGCGTGGCCGACGACGGTCACACTCCATCCGGTCCGCAGGTCAGGTGTTCTCGCTCCCGCTCTGGTGCGTTTCACGACCGATTCCGGCGGGCTCGTCATCGCCGCGTGGGTGTTGAGCCATCCGTGACGCTCAGCCGCCCGCCTTCGCGGTGAGCAGGCGGCCGAGCCCGGCTCCCCAGGCTTCCGCCCGCTCCTGCTCTCCTTCGCGAAGCAGAGTGGCCTCCTTGCCCACGTCCACGAAGAAGCTCTCGGACGGCACGAGCGGGACACCTCCATGCCGCCGCAGGACCTTCTCCGCGCCGCGGGCGGCGGAACCGGTGAGCCAGCGTGGTTTGGCCATCCTCGTATCGAAGACGGCCACCGGTATCCGCGCTCGAGCAGTACCGCACGACCCGAGCCATTCGCGCAGGCCGGTGGCCGATCGCACGCCGTGTCCGGCCTGCTCGAGCGCGGACTTCCGGGTCGACGGCCGGGTCATCCCCAATGCGTGTGTCGGCCCGCCGACGACCAGCAGGTCGATACCGTCCCAAGCACGGGGTGCCTCGTCCACGTTGACGACGTCGACCTCCGTGTGCGCCGACAGTCCCTTTCCGATCGCCGTCGCCACGGTTTCCGTGTTCCCGAACATCGACTCGAAGATCACCAGGGTGCGCATCAGGACGCCCTTTGCCGTGTATCGGCCGGCTCACGGGAGGCGCGGGAGACGGGGATCGCGACCAGCAGGACGGCGTCGTCGAGCAGCACGACGCCTGCGGTCAGGAAGACCCACGCGAGCCAGCCGAGCGTGGGAGCGGTCACGCCGGCCTCCGCCCGCACGTCCACCCCCGGCGACCCGTCGGCGTTCATCACCACGACCGTCCAGTCACCCGCCTGATCCGGCCACGCGACCGTGCGGATTCCCACCCCGATCGACGAGACCGTCCAGACATCCGCGTTCTCCGGGAGCATCGGGACACCCGGACCCTGGTGAACGGCCACCGCGCCCGAAGCGAGGTCGGTGATGGTCGCGTACTCGGTTCCCTCCAGGTAGCGCTCGACCGCGGATGACGGCGCGATACCGACGAAGACCGGGTTCTCCGAGCCCAGATCGGTGACCCGGATGCGAATGTCGCCCAGCGCTCGCTCGGCGAGCAGCACGTCGTCGGGAGTGCCGGCGAAGTGCACTCTCTCGCTTGTCAGCGCGTAGGTCCCCGTGCTGTAGGTCGACGAGGCGGACAGGTAGCCGTCGTCGGATCGTTCGCCCTGGTCCACCCAGAGCAAGGTGATCCCGCCGGTGAGCAGTCCCAGCGAAATGGCACCCAGTGCCACACCGGCCACGACCGAAACGATCCGGCCCGGCGACCACTGCGCACCGGACTGGCTCGAGGGCCGTTTCTCCGGCGAAGTCGCGGTTTGTCCCGGTTCGGTTCCCCCATGTCCAGCCGGAACGGCGGGTACTCGTCGGTCATCAGCGCGGCGTAGGCGCCGACCCGGATGACCCAGCGGTCCATCCCGATCACGAAGTCGTACAAGGGCTTCGGGTACTTCCCGGTGAACAGCAGGATGATCGCGGCGATGAGCACCAGGGTCCCGATCAAGCCGCCCGCTCCCCAGCTGAACCGGTCGTCGGACGGGCCCCAGCCGAGCCACAGTCCTCCGCCCGCGAAGACGCCGAGGATGAGGTAGTGCGGAATCGCCAGCAGCCACCATTTCACCAGCACCGATCCGCGCGACAAGCGTTCCGGGTAGTCGATTTCGAGCCTGGCTGGATAGGACGGGTCGTCGGCGAGGGTGAAGGGTGGATAGCGGTCGGTGCCCAGCGCGGCGTAGGCGTAGTAGTGCACTCGCCACGCCCAGCGGAAAACCCCGACGGTGAACTCGAAGATCGACCGCGGATATCGCCCGGTGAACAGGATGGCGAAGAACGCCACCATCGTCAGCGGGACGAACGCGAGCCACAGCACCGCGAGCACGAGGTAATGCGGAATCGCGAGCAGCCATTTCACCAGCCAGAGCCACCGGGACAGGCCGGGATCGAGCGTTGTCTCGACGCGGACGGACGAACTCATGACGACGCCTCCTTGCAGGGAGCGGACCCGTCGACTCTCCGCCCCGTGCGCCGGTGGGAACAGAAACGAACGGCCCGCCGAGCCGGGCCCTCCGACCCTGCCCTCGCCCCGCCGGACCGAGAACCATGAACCTCGCCCCCTTTCCCCTTCTCAGAGGCAGGTTTTCCGATGGACCACGGCCTTCCCGACGACTTCACCGTCGAATCCGCGGTGGCGCTGGCCGTCCGCGCGCCTTCGGTGCACAATTCCCAGCCCTGGCAATGGCGAACCGGGGACCGCACGGTCCACCTCTACGCCGATCGCAGCCGGCAGCTCGGCGGCACCGACCCCGACGGCCGGGACCTGATGCTCAGCTGCGGCGCGGCACTGCACCACCTCCGGGTCGGCTTCGCCGCCTTGGGCTGGCGTGCCGAGGTGCACCGCCTGCCCAATCCCGCGGAGCCGGACCACCTCGCGGCCATCGAACTTCACCGCCATCAGCCGACGCTGGACGACATCGAGCTGGCCGCGGCCATCCCCCGCCGCCGGACCGACAGGCGCAGGCACAGCTCCTGGGGCGTCCCCCAAGGGCACATCGACGCCCTGACCCGCCGCGCCGCCGACGAAGGCGCCATCCTGCGCCCAGCCCTCGACTCTGCCCGCTACCACCTCGCCGGCGCCATCAAGGAAGCCGCCCGGCTGCATTCCGAGGACCCGGTCTACCGCACCGAACTCGCCGCCTGGAGCGGACGTCACGTCTCTCCGGACGGTGTCCCCTCGGCGAACGCGCCCGCACAGGACGACACCCCCGGCGCCCTGCCCGCGCGCGCGTTCGCCGAGCCCCGGCTCCCCCAGACCGAAGGCGCGACCGGCGAGAACGACGAAACCGTCCTGATCGTGCTGAGCACCGCGTCAGACGATCCGATGTCCAGGCTCCGCGCGGGTGAAGCGACGAGCGCTGTCCTGCTCACCGCGACCAGCCTGGGCCTCGCGACGTCTCCGCTCACCGAACCGCTGGAGCTCGCCGGTACCCGCGAGAAGGTCCGCGACCTCATCACCGGTGGGACGTTCCCTCAGATGGTGCTCCGGACGGGCTGGGCACCGGTCAACGCGGATCCCCTGCCGGCCACCCCTCGCCGGAGTCTGGCGGAAGTCATGGGGGAACTGGGAAAACCCATCACCGAGACGGTGCGCTACCAAAGTCACTGAACGATCAGAGGAGCGGATATGCGGTACTCGCACTACGCGGACGGCGGCTGGATCGGCATGCTGCTGATGCTCATCACCGTGCTCGTGCTCGTCGGCGGGCTCATCACCGTGTCGGTGCTCCTCCTGCGCCGCTCCGCGCGGCCGTCGGAGAGCCACGACCAGGCCATCCGGATCCTCAACGAAAGGTTCGCTCGTGGGGAGATCGACAAGGACGAATTCGAAGCGCGCCGCGCCGCGCTCAGAACCTGATTCTCCGGTACGCCTTAGGAGTCCACCATGGACAGACTGAGTCCGCTGGACGCCGCCTTCCTCGAACTCGAGGACGGCGATTCCGACGCCACCCTCTCGATAGCTTCGGTCGCGATACTCGAAGGGCCGGTGCCGCCAAAGGGGGATTTCGCCGAGCTGATCACCTCGAAGTCGCCGCTGGTCCCCCGCTATCGGCAAAAGGTGCACCGGGTCCCCCTCGACCTCGGCCCACCGGTGTGGGTCGACGACGACCGGTTCGACGCCTCGAGACATTTTCACCGGGTCTCGGTCCCGGTACCGGGCGACGAGAACGCGCTCTGCGAACTCGTGGCGCTCCTGATGGCCGAACGCCTCGACCGCGACCATCCGCTGTGGGAGTTCTGGGTCATCGAAGGACTCGCCGGTGGTCGCTGGGCCGTGCTGTCGAAACTGCACCACTGTCTCGCCGACGGTGTCGCGGGGAACGCGCTGCTGCAACTGATGTTCTCGGCAGAGACCCCGGCGAAGACTGCTACGGAACCGGAGCGGGACCCCGGCACGGCGGCCTTGTTGCTGGACGCGGCACGCGGACTCGTCTCGCTTCCCGTGGACCTGCTCCGCAGCGTCGGTGGACTGGTGCTGTCTCCGAACCGTACAGCCCGCCTGATGGCCGACACGGCCGAGGGACTGACCGCGCTCGCCGCGGCCCTCATTCCCACCGCCAAGTCTTCGTTGTCGGGTCCGATCGGACCCGGACGGCGCTACGAGGTGGCTCGCACCTCCCTGGCCGAGATCGGCGAGATCCGTGCCGCGTTCGACGTGACCATGAACGACGTGGTGCTCGCCTCGATCACCAGCGCGTTCCGCGACGTGTTGCTGCGCCGGGGAGAAAAGCCACTGCCGGACTCGGTGCGCACCCTCGTTCCCGTCTCCGTTCGCGGCGACCTGGAGACTCTGGACAACCGGGTTTCGCTGATGTTGCCGCTGCTCCCCGTCGATATACCGGATCCCGCGGGCAGGCTGCTCGCGGTCCATCGGCGGCTCGCCGACCTGAAAGCCACCAAGGAAGCGGAGGCGGGCGCCGCACTGACCGAAGCGGGCGAACACACGCCTTTCGCGCCGATCGCCTGGGCGATTCGCCTGGCCGCGGGACTTCCTCAGCACAACGTCGTCACCGTCACCACCAATGTTCCAGGGCCAGCGGAACCACTGCACCTGCTCGGTCGCGAGGTGCTGGAACTGTATCCGTACGTGCCGATCGCGATGCGGCTGAGGTCCGGGGTCGCCATACTGTCCTATCAGGACAAGGTGACCTTCGGAGTAACACTGGACTTCGCCAGTTCGCCGGAATCCGGCTTCTTCGCCAAGGCCATCGAGCACGACCTCGAGGCCCTGCTCCGCCTCGCCCGCGAATCCCGGCCCTGATGGGTCTGAGCTGAAACGACGGCATCCGGTGGTCGTGAGTGACGATTCGGGTTATTGAGGGGAAAGTCAAATCCCTGGTGACAGTGGGACGGTTGTGGCCTCGGCGGCCGGCCGTGAAGTACATGGCTTGACTCGCGTGCCTGGATGCCGCACCCAGGGGTGAGGAGTCTGAACACGCGAGATCCGGGTCTGACCTTCTCGCCCGAGACACGACACGTTTGCCTTACCCCTCAATAGAACCCGAATCGCCACTCACGACCACCGACGCTCACCGGCGGCGGGCTCGGGCCACTTTGTGCAGCGTGTCGGCGAGCAGGACCACCGGCACGGTCGCGATGGCGAGTGTCCAGCCGAGCGGTCCGGGTACCGTGCCACCCAGTAGCTCCGGCAACGGCGGCATCAGCAGGAACACGGCGAGCATCGCGAGCTCGAACAGGATCGCGAACCACAGGAGCGGGTTGCCCCCGAGCCCGATCCGGCCGACCCAGCGCGACTCGCTTCGACAGGCGAACGCGTTCGCAAGCTGCCCGAGCACGATCGCCGAAAACGCCGTACCCGAAGCCACCGCGAGCAACCCCGTGTCCGCGGTTTCGCCGAACCACCATCCTCCGGCCAGCAGCACGATGAGGAAGGCCGACATCGAGGCCAGCGCCTCGGCCGGACCGAGAATCCCGAAAGCGCGGCGTGCCAACCTTCCGTCGATCAGTGACCCACCCCGGGCCGGGCCTTCCATGGTGCGCCGGTTCGGAGGCTCCGCGCCGAGTGCGACCGCGGGCAGCAGATCGGTGCCGATGTCGAGCGCGAGTACCTGCAGCACGGTGATCGCCAGCGGGATCTGGCCGCCGGCGAGCGCCCAGACGACGAACGGCGTGAGCTCGGCAACGTTGTCGGTCAAGTGATAGGTCAGGAACCGCCGGATGTTGACGAAGGTGGCACGTCCGAGCTCGACGGCGGACACGATGGTGCCGAAATGATCGTCCAGGAGAACGAGGTCCGCCGCCTCGCGCGCGACGTCACTGCCGGATGCGCCCATCGCGACGCCGATGTCCGCGGTGCGGAGCGCGGGGCCGTCGTTGACGCCGTCCCCGGTCATCGCGACGACATGTCCTCGGGCCTGCAGCGCCTTCGCGATCCGGAGCTTCTCTTCCGGCGCGACGCGCGCGACGACGACGGCGAGGACGTCGAGCACCCTGCCGAGTTCCTCGTCGTCGACCGGCAGGTCTTTTCCCTCCAGAACGAGCTTTTCCGGTCCCAGCAGTCCGACCTCGGCGGCGATGGCGCGGGCCGTCCCGGGATGGTCGCCGGTGATCATCGCCAGCCGGATTCCTGCGCGACGGCAGGAGACGATCGCCTCGCCGACGTCCGCGCGCGGTGGATCCTGCAGGCCCACGAGGCCGAGCAGGTCGAGGCCCCGTTCTCCATCCATTGTGGACGGCAAGATGCGCCGTGCGATGCCGAGCACGCGAAGGCCGGACCGGCTCAACGAATCGATCGCCTCCTGCGCATCCGGCGAAACGTCCACGCACAGGGGCAAGATCGTGTCCGGCGCGCCCGACACATGCAGGCCCTCCGGGTCCACGACGGACGACCGTCGCCTGCGGGGGTCGAACGGGTTCCTCTCGGTCGGCGAAGGCGCGTGCGCCACACCCGCGCGAGAGGCGAGCACGTGCAACGCCACTTCCATCGGATCACCGACCGGCTGCCACCTGCCAGAGCGTTCGAGCGCGTGAGCGTCCGGCGAACAGCGGGCCGCCGAGTCCGCAAGGACCGCCGTCGCGCGCACCGCCTCCGGATCGCCGATCAGCTCCCCCGCCGGATCGTAACCCTCACCACGGACTTCGACCGTTCCCGCCGGAGTCCACACCCGCACGACCGACATCTCGTTGCGGGTGAGCGTCCCGGTCTTGTCGGTGCAGATGAACGTCGTGGCTCCCAGCGTCTCCACCGCCTCGAGCCGTCGCACCAGCGCGTTACGCTTGGCCATCTTCTGCGCGGCACGCGCCAGCGAAAGAGTGACGGTCGGCAGCAGGCCCTCCGGGACCAGCGCGACCGTCACACCGATCGCGAACAGGAAACTCTCCGTCCCCGCCCGTCCCAATCCCAAGGCCACGGCGAAGAACACGCAACCGACCGCCACCGCGATCAAAGCCACGAGCCGGACGACCCGGTGCAGCTGCACGGCCAGCGGACTTGTCGGCCGGACCGCGCTCGCGGTGACGGCGGATATCCCGGCCAGCCGGGAGCGGGCACCGGTCGCGGTCACCGTCGCCACCGCGTGGCCTTCGGTCACATAGGTTCCGGCGTACACCCGGCCTCCGGGCTCCGGCCGGACGGGACGGCTTTCCCCGGTGAGCATCGACTCGTCCACCGACAGCCTGCCGCATTCGGCGAGTTCGGCGTCCGCGCACACCCGATCGCCGGCTTCGACCAGGACCACGTCCCCCACGACCAGCTCGGCGGCGTCCACCACGACGGCGTGCCCGTCCCTGCGCACGGTCGCCCGCACCGGAAGCAGATCACGCAACCGCTCGGCCGCCCGGTCCGCGCGGTATTCCTGGGCGAACGAGAAGGCACCGTTGAACACGACGACCACGGCGATCGCGATGGCGAGCGCCGGCATACCCGCCAGCAACGCCAGTCCGGCGGCGGCCCACAGCATGATCGCGAAGAAGTGGATCATCTGCGCGGCGAGCGCGACCAGCGGAAGCCGTCGTTTCGGCGGAGGCAGGACGTTCCGCCCATCACGCAGCAACGCGGCCGCGGCCTCCTCCGAGGTGAGTCCCTCCGTACTTCTCGTCATGGCCGCGCCGGTCACCGATTCCCCTCGTCCGCCGGACGAGCCACGACCACCGGGCACAGCGCGTACGACATAACCGCCTGACTGGTCGACCCCAGCAGCATCCCGGCCACCCCGCCGCGCCCCCGGCTCCCGACGACGAGCAGCTGCGCACGATCGCCGTACTTCAACAGTTCGTCCGCCGGACGGCCCCGGACGACGACCCGCTCGACGCGGACGTCCGGGTACTTCTCACGCCAGCCCGCGAGCCGTTCCGAAAGCACCTCGCGCTCCTGCTCCTCGACGTCGGACCGGTCGAGGGTCCACTGCGTCTCCTCGAAGATCGCGGACAGGAACGCGTCGTCCCAGCAATGGAGAGCGACCAACGTCGCCTTACGCCAGGAAGCCTCCTCGAAAGCCAGCGCCAAAGCCGCCTCGCTCGACGGCGAACCGTCGACACCGACCACGACAGGCCCGAGCTCGGGAGGCGCCTCCTCCGCGACATGCGGACGTACCAGCGCGACCGGACAGGCGGCACGGGCCGCGAGCGCGATGGACACGGATCCGACCAGGAGCCTGCCGAGCGGGCGGATCCCCTCGGTCCCCAGGACGAGGAGGCTCGCGTCCTCGGACATCGATTCCAACGCCTGCAAGGGCTTCTCATGCCGCAGGACCAGAGAGATTTGGACCGACGTCGCGACCTCTTTGGCGACATCGCGTGCCTGTCGAAGGATGCGGTGCCCGCTCATCCTGATCATCTCCGCCAGGTTCTCCCTGGTCGGCATCGCTCGCGGGTAGCTGAGGGACTCGTCATCGATCGCGTGGACCAGCCTGAGTTCCGCGTGACGACGCTGGGCCTGCGCCGCCGCCCAACGCACCGCCATCGTGGCCGATGTCGATCCGTCGACTCCGACGACCACCACGTTTCCCGAATGTTCCGGCATTTCAGCTCACCCCGTCAGGTATCCGATGTTGCCTCGAACGTTAGGAAGAACCGCGGTACGCGGCGAGCGCCGTTGGTAACCGGCAGGCGGGACCTTCAGCCCTCCCCCGATTCATAGGGAGCCTCAAGGGTGAGACTCACGGAGGCGTTCGCGATTCCCGACGCGATCACCTGCCGCGCGCCCGCCTCTTCGAGAAGTTCCGCGACCGGCCGGTTGTCCGCGAGATAGGTCGCCGTGAACCGGTCGAACCCGTGTCTCAGCGCGGCTTCGCCGAGCATGTGGACGAGGGCCGACGCCAATCCGACGCGCCGCCATCCGGGCAGGACCACCACGGCGATCTCGGCGACACCTTCCTCCCGTGTCGCCTCGTATCTTGCGATCGCCACCCCTTCTCCGGTGTCGTCGCGGGCGACGAGCGCGTAGCGGCGCTCGAAGTCGAGTTTGGTCAGGTACGCCAGTAGGCGGGGCGTCACCCTCGACGGCGCGCCACAGAACCTGCGGTACAACGTTTCCCTGTCCGCCTCGGAGATCGCCTTGCCCAGCGCCGCGGCGTCGCCCGGCCCCCGCTGAGGCCGAACAGTCCGCCTCAGAGGGGCCTACGCCCCTCGCTCGACGCGAAACCGTGGGCGACGCTGGAACGACCTCCAAGCTGAAAGAGCAGGCCATGAACGCCGTCGCGTGGTCCGACCTCGCGGTGCGTCCCGCCGCCGAGATCCGCGGTTCCAAACGAAGGTGGGCGCTCATCATTGCGATCGACTTCGCCGGCCCCATCGCCTACTTCACCTGGGGAAGGCGGCCGATGGACCCGGCCGGTCACTCCGTCGAAACGCCGTGACAGCCCTTCCCGACGAATCAGACGAGTACCCGTTCGTGCTCACGAGGAACGACGGCCTGCCAGTCGTATTCGTTGCGAAGCCGCTCGGCGACCGACTCTGCGGCCTCGGGCTCGCCATGGACGAGATACGTGCTTCCCGGCTGGGGACCGGCCGTGGCCCACGCGACCAGTTCGTCGGCGTCGGCGTGAGCGCTGAAGGCGTCCAGCTGGGCGATGTCGGCGCGGACGGTGACATAGCGGCCATGGATCTTGATCTGCCGCGCGCCGGACGCGAGCTGCCTGGCGCGGGTGCCGGCCGCGGCATAGCCGACGATGAGGACGGTATGCCGATGGTCGGGCAGCATGTGTTCGAGATGGTGCAGGACCCGGCCTCCGGTCGCCATGCCGGACGCCGAGATGATGATCGACGGCATCCGAGGAGCGTTGACCCGCATGGATTCCTCCACCGTCCGCAATTCGGTGAGCGAACGCGGCGTGAGGGGATCGTGTCCGGCCGCCTCGGGCCGGATCTCCGGCCACTTCGAGCGGAGCGCGTCGCGATACACCTTGAGCGCGGCCAGAGCCATCGGGCTGTCGACGTACACCGGCAGATCGGGAATCGCGTGCGAACTCCTCAGCTTCGCCAGTGCGGCCAGGACGACCTCGGTCCGGTCGACCGCGAACGCCGGGATCAGCACGCTGCCGCCGCGCCGGGCCGTCCGGCGGATCACCTCGCCGAAGCGGTCCATCGCGCCTTCGTCGTGGTGGAGACGGGCACCGTAGGTCGACTCCATGACCAGCGCGTCGCAGGGAGGTCTTGGTGACGGTGGCCGAAGCAGGCTGTGCACGGGCCGGCCGAGGTCACCGCTGAAGACGAGGTCCCGCGCGTTCGATCTCAGGTGAGCCCACGACGAGCCGAGAATGTGCCCCGCCCGGCCGAAGTCGAGTGTCACCCCGGCCGCGATCTCGGTTTCGGTCTCGAAGTCGAGTTTCTCCAGCAGGCCGATCGCCTTCTTCGCGTCACCGGCGTCGTACAGCGGCAGAGCCGGATGATGCTTCGACCAGCCGTACTTGTTGGCGTGCGCCGCGTCCTCGGTCATCAGGTGCGCGCTGTCCTCCAGGACGATCGGTACGAGCTCCGCCGTACCGGGAGTCGCGTACACCGGGCCACGCCAGCCCGCTCGCACCAGCACCGGGAGATATCCGCAGTGGTCCAGGTGCGCGTGGGTGATCACCACCGCGTCGAGTTCGGCGAACGCGGGTGGCAGCGGTGCCCAGTTACGGCGCCGCAACGCGGTGAGTCCCTGGAACAGACCGCAGTCCACCAGGATCCGGGAGTCCGCCGTTTCGACCAGGTATTTACTTCCGGTCACCGTCCCGGCACCGCCGTGGAAGGTCAGGGCCACCGTCACGATGACTCCATTCTCATCTGGAGGTCGGAGCCGAGGACTTCGTCGAGTGCGCGGCGCGGACTGAGCGGCATCGGACCGTCGGGATACCCGAACCGCATGATGGCCTGGGGGAAACCGGCGAGTTCCAGGTCTTCACACAAGGCGGAGCGCACCTCGGGCAGATGAAGCGGCTGTGTCAGGACCGATCCGGCGAGACCGGCGTCGACGGCGTCGAGCCACGTGCACTGGAGGGCTCGCCCTGCCTGCAGGTGATCGTGCTTGCTGTCGTCGAGGGTGAGGAACACGAGCAGGGTCTCCTCGGTCAGACGCCGCTGCAGGACGCGACGATCGGGTATCGCGGTGGAGGCCCTGACCAGCCCCGCCCAGGGCAGGGTCCCCGGCGGGCTCAGGCTCGCGGCCAAGCCGACGCCGTAACGGTGGGCCCCCTCGTCGCGGATCGTCCACAGGGCCAGCTCGCGCTGGTAGGCGTGGTCGTGCTGGTACGCCTCCGCGGCGAACTCCAGCAGATCCGCCAGCTGCGACAACTCCAGCTCGTCCTGAACCGGCCGCGCCGCGACCCCGTTCTCGGCCGCCGCGGCCATCAGATCGCTGATCTCGGGGCGCGACACCGGCCGTCCCGAGAAACGACGACGGTAGCTGGCGCGCCGCGCGATCGCCGAGTACCGGTGCAGCTCGACGTCCGAGGGAGCTGAACGTTCTCCCGCCTCGATCACGGCCACGACATCCGCGCCGCCGTCTTCGGGAAACGCCTCGGTCCTGCTGTCGTAGCCGAGCACCCGCACGGCGAGCTCGAGGTTGGCGAGGGCGGCGCCGCACGACATGAGCCTGTCCCGGCCGGCCGGATCGTGCTCCGGCAAGGCCAGGTCTCGCCGCTCACGCAGCAGGAGCCGGTCGCCGTCGAAGTCCAGCCGCCACGGCTGGATGTTGTGCACCGACGGTGCCCGCAGCAGCGTTCTCGCCAGCACTTCGACCTCCGCCTTGGTCCACCGCTCAGCCATGATTCCTCGTTCCCCTTGGTCGGCTCTCTGGTTCCACAGTGCGTCGGAACCGGGGCGGGCGCGCAGGTACGGACGGCATCGATCGCCGGGACCAAATACCCGGACGAACCCCCGATAGGGCCTAAGGTCCCGGTTCGTGGGGCCGTACAGGCGGATGTTTTCCGCCGATCACCCGAGTACGGTCGATTTCGCGGCCAGGCCCCTGCGGTGGAAGGACTCCGAATGACGACGAAGGTGTTCCTCGTCGACGACCACGAGATCGTCCGGCGGGGTCTGGCGGATCTACTCGGCAACGAGGCCGACATCGAGATCGCGGGGGAAGCCGCGTCGGTCTCGGAGGCGCTGGCCCGTATCCCGCAAAGCGCCCCGGACATCGCCGTGCTGGACGTGCGCCTGCCCGACGGGACCGGCATCGAACTCTGCCGCGAACTGCTGTCCACACAGACCGACCTGCGCTGCCTGATGCTGACGTCCTACGCCGACGACGAAGCGCTGTTCACCGCGATCATGGCGGGCGCTTCGGGTTTCGTGCTCAAGCAGGTCCTCGGGAACGACCTGGTGTCGGCGATCCGCACCATCGCCGGTGGCGGGTCGCTGCTCGACAGCCGCACCACGGCCGCCTTGATGAACCGGATCCGGCGCGAGCGCAACCAGAACGACCCGACGGCCGGGTTGTCCGAACAGGAACGCACCGTCTTCGAGCTGATCGGCGAAGGCCTCACCAACCGCGAGATCGGCGAGCGGATGTTCCTGGCGGAGAAGACGGTGAAGAACTACGTCTCCCGGATCCTCGCCAAACTCGGCATCCAGCGCCGGACCCAGGCCGCGGTCATGGCGACCGAGCTCAAACGCGACGCCGTCCCGCCGATGTTCGGCGACAAGGACGCGGAGTCACGGTAAGGGGGCCTGCCAGACCAGCCGGGTCCCGCCTCCGTCGCGCCGGGTGAACTGCGCGGTGCCGCCACAGCGCTGCGCCCGCTGTGCGAGATTCTCCAGACCGCTGCGCCGCCCCTTCTCCGGGATGCCGATGCCGTTGTCGGTCACTTCGATGACCAGCTCGCGATCGGCCTCCACCGCCACCGTGATCTCGTCGGCGCCCGAGTGCCGGATGGCGTTGCTGAGTGCCTCCTGGACCACCGCTTCCGCGTGTTCGTGCAGATCCGAGGGCACAAGAGTGTCGACGGCGCCGGCGATGCGGACCGACGGCGTTACGGTGCCCTCGGTGGTCAGCTCGGTGATCGTGTCGAGCAGGCGGCGGCGCAGGCTCTTGGACGCGTCCGAACCGGACGTGTGCAGGTCGAAGATCGACGTCCTGATCTCCCGGACGGTCCGGTCCAGCTGTTCCACCGCCTGGGTCACCCGGTTGCGGGCGAATTCGTCGGGCACCCGCGGCACGATGCTCTGCAGGCTCATTCCCGTGGCGAACATCCGCTGGATCACGTGATCGTGCAGGTCCTGGCCGATCCGGTCCCGATCCGCCAGGACGTCCAGCAACCGTTGCGTGCGCTGTTTCTCGGCGAACTCGAGCGCGACCGCGGCCTGGTCGGCGAACGAGGACAGCATCGGGATCTGGTCCTGCCGATAGAGCGGCGCACCCTTCTCCCGCCCGGCGACGAGAATCCCACCGACACCCGCGGCGCTGTTCAGAGGAACCACGACCGTCGACCCGAACCCATCGAACACCGGTTCGCCTTCCGACAGGTTCACGCCGCCCAGGTCCGCCGTGAGGCTCGGTTGCCCGGAGGCGACCACCTCGTCGAACACCGGGTGCCCGTTCGTCACGGACACCCCGACCAGCCGGTTCGCCGCCTCGCCTGCGGCGACGCTCACCGTGAGGAGGTTTCCGTCGCCGTCCGCCAACAGGATCATCACGCCGTGGGCTGCGGAAAGTTCACAGACCCGAGTCACGATCAGGTTCAGCGTGTCCGTGACGGAGGCGCCGCCGAGCAGTTCCCCGTTGACCTCGGCGACCGCTTCCAGCCACCGTTCCCGAGTGCGGGACCGCTCGAACAGGCGGGCGTTGTCGATCGCGACTCCCGCCGCGGCGGCCAATGCTTGCAGGACGACTTCGTCATCGGCGGTGAACTCGGCCGCTCCCACCTTCTCGGTCATGTACAGGTTGCCGAACACCTCGTCGCGGACACGGACCGGGACACCGAGGAAACTGTGCATCGGCGGATGGTTCGCCGGGAACCCCACGGACGCCGGATGCGCCGACAAGTCAGGCAGCCGGACGGGGTGAGGTTCTTCGATCAACAGCCCCAGCAGGCCTCGGCCCTCCGGCAGATGGCCCATCTTCGAACGGGTTTCCGGGTCGATGCCCTCGTGGACGAACTGGGACAGCCCTTCTTCGTCACCGAGAACGCCGAGTGCGCCGTAGCGTGCGTCGACCAGCTCAACGGCGGCCTGAACGATCCGCTGCAGCGTCGAGTCGAGTTCGAGGCCGGTCGCCACGGCCAGGACCGCGTCGAGCAGGCCCTGGAGCCGGTCGCGGGTCTTGACGATCTCCGACAGGCGCTCCTGGACCTCGTGCAGCAGTTCGTCGAGCCGCAGGCCGTTCAGAACCGCCGGGCTCAGCGGCGTCTCCTCGGCCGCTTGACGCTCGGACGGCATCGAGGGCTCCTCTCCCATGATCAGTGACGACAGGTGTTCGTCGTCCCTGACACCTTCAGCGTTTCACCATTGATCGGTTCTGCCAAGGCCGTGCATCAGGGCGAGAGGCCGCGATCCGGACGGCGTAGCAGGTCACCGGCCGGACGCCGCGCGGTTCGCCGGACCGAACCGTCCGGGTAGCCCAGCCGCATGATCATCTGAGGCGGCACCGCCAGGGACAGCGCGGCTGCCAGCCGGGCACGGACGGCCGCGACGTGCAGCGGCTGGGACAACACCGACGCCGCCAAGCCCTCGTCCACCGCGGCGAGCCAGGCACGCTGCATCGCCACTCCGGCGGACACGCGCCCCGCGCGGCTGTCCTCCGCGCAGAAGATCAGGAGCGTCTCCTGTGCCAGCCTCGACGCGAGTGTGCCGACATCGGGAATCACGGTCGTCTCGCGCACCAGACCCGCCCAAGGCAGACCCGCCTTGTCATACCCGGGCGTCACCAGCCCATCACCGACACCATCGGTACGCCAAGCCGAGGTCCATGCGGCGAGCTCGGCTTGGAGCCCGGCGTCGCCCTTGATCACTCTGGCGGCTGTTTCGAGAAGCTCGCCAACGGTTTCCGTGTACTCGGGCCCGACGACATGGCACAGGACGCCCTCCAGCAGCGGGTCGATGATCCTCGACAACGTGGTGGGCGCCACCGGCACCGGTGAGAAGGACCTGCGGTGGCTTCGTCTCCGCGAGATCGCCGCATAGGCGTGCAACTCGTGGTCCGAAGGCGGTTCGCGCTCTGCCGCGGCCACGAAGGCGACGAGCGGAGGCTCGCCCTCCGGCATCGCGACGTCCGCCCGCCACCCCAGGACACGGACTGCCAGGACGAGGTTGGCGAGCGCGGCGCCACAGGAAACGAGCCTGTCGGCACCGCCTGGATCCTGGTGAGGCAAGGCGACGTCGGCGCGTTCGCTCAGTTCGGCCCGCAGCCCGGGCAACGCCAAGGACCAAGGCTGACTGTTGTGCACCGACGGCGCACGGACCACGGCTCTGGCCAGAACCTCCACTTCGCCGCTCGACCACTCCCGTTCACTCTCATGACGCATCGGTCGTCTCCCTTCGGCGGTAGGCCTCGACCACGCTGGGCAAGGTCGGATAGAGACGTCGCTCCTCGATGAGCTCGAGCAGACCTGCGGCGGCGAGATCGTCGCGGAGTTCCTGCTTGACCCGGGCCATCGCGAAGGTGATCCCGCGCCCTCGCAATTCCTCACAGAGACCGCGGAGCGCGTCCGCGGCGGTGATGTCGAGTTCGACGTTGGCCTCGGCGTTCAGGACGAACCACTCGACCGGTTCGTTCCCGTCGAGGGAGTGGAGCGCGCGCCGTCGGAAGTCGTCCGCGTTGGCGAAACACAGAGGCGCGTCGTAGCGGTAGATGACCAGCCCCGGTTCGGTGGTCGACTCCGGATAGTCGTCCACGTCGTGCATGCCCGGTACGCCGGGAACGAAGCCGAGAACGGCGCCGTGCGGTCTCGCCAGCCTGCGCAGAAGATCCAGAATGGACAGTCCGACGGCGGCGAGGACTCCGTAAAGGACATCGAGTGCCAGGACGGCCACACAGGTCGACGCCGCCAACACGAATTCGCTGCGCCGGAAGTGGGCGATCCGCCTGAACTCGCCGACCTCGATCAGTTTGAGCGCGGCGAACACGACGATTCCCCCCAGCGCGGCCTTGGGGAACGCGGCAAGCACAGGGCCGGCGAAGAAGACCGTGACGATCACCGTCCCCAACGCGGTGATCGAGTACAGCTGTGTCCGGGCACCCATCGCCATCGCCAGTGCGGTCCTGCTCCCGCTCGAACTGACCGGGAAGCCATGCAGTAGGCCGGAGGTGACGTTCGACGCGGCGAGCGCGCGAAGCTCGCGGTCGGCGTCGACCCGATCCCCGCGCTTGCCCGCGAAGGCTCTTGCGGTCAAGACGTTGTCGGAGAACCCCACGATCGCGATGCCCACGGCGGGCAGCAACAGGTCGGGCAGGTCCGCGGCGGAGACGGCTGGAACACCAGGCACGGGTAGACCGGAATCGATCGTGCCGACCACTTCGATTCCCATATCGGTCAGGGAGAACGCGGCGACCACGCCGGCGGCGAGCAGGATCGCGGCCAAGGGCCCGGGGAATCTGGGCATCCAGCGCTGCAGTACCAGCAGCGATGCCAGTACCAGAGCACCTACCAGGAGCGTGGGCCAGTGCACCTCGCCGACGTTCTTCAGAAATGAGGCCAGTTCCGCGGCGACGCCGTCGCCAGTGACGGGAACCCCGGTCATTTTGCCCAGTTGGCTCAGCACCATCAGGACCGCGATCCCGGCCATGTACCCGGTCAGCACGGGTTTGGACAGCAGATCCGCCAGGACACCGAGCTTCGCCAACCCGCCGAGCACACACAGTCCGCCGACGAGCAACGCGAGCGTCGCCGCCAAAACGCCGTAGCGCAGCGGATCCCCTGCCGCGAGTGGCCCCAAGGCCACAGCGGTCATCAGGGCGGTGGTCGACTCGGGCCCCACCGAGAGGAGCTTCGACGAGCCTAGGAACGCGTAGACCGCGAGCGGACCGATCGTCGCCCACAACCCGGCCTCGGGCGGCAGCCCGGCAACCTCGGCGTAGGCCATCACCTGAGGGACCAGGTAGGCCGCGACGGTGACCCCGGCCAGCAGGTCGCCTCTCGGCCATGACCGTCGATGGCGGGAGGATGACGGCGTCATCGGTGCCTCCTGGCCACGGCACGGTAAAGCGAAGGCGGCAGTCCGGCAAGGAGCCGTCCCTCCTGCGCGACGGAACTCGCTTCGTCGAGGAACCGCAGCACCGGTTCGGCCGATGAGCGGTCGAACAACGTCGCAAAGACCCGTTCCAGCTGAGCTGGATCCCTGGTGATCACATCGAGCAGTGCGGCGTCGAACACGCGATACCGGTGCGGTGACTTCGGCAGATCGAAGGGATGACCGAGGGTGGCGAGGGATCTCGCGATCGCCGCGCTGTCGGTTTGGATCCTTTCGAAGGCGTATCCGGTCGAAGCCTTGACCATTCCCGCTTTCGTTCCGATGGTGAGGACCGAACCACGCCTGCGATCCACCGCGTGGGCGGACAAGGGCAGCGATCCGGATTCTTCCCGTCCGACCGTGCAATCCCGGATCCCGAGCACCCCGGAGAGGTACTCGCCGAGGGCGTATCGCTGCTCCTTCACGTAGGCCACACCGTGAGAACGGGTCGATGCGAAGGAAGTGTGCTCCACCAAGGCCTCCTGAGGACCTCGCGGAAGGACGTAGAGGAAGCTCGCAGCCCGGCTCTGTGCGGTGCGGAAGTCGAACAACGTCGGGATCGCCGGGTCGAACGCCGGAGCAGCGGTTCGCACATGCCAGCCTCGGAAGATCAGCCAAGCGTCGGCCCTGGGCGGCTCCAATCCAAGCACGCTGTCGAATACCCAGTTCGCATACATCGCTTCGCCGTCCACCAGGACTTCGGCGCCTTGACCCGCCTGTCTGATGTCACTCACGTGTCCACTGTGGAAGGTGAATCCGCCATGCCGGGACGTCATTCGGCCGACCGCCGCGGCGAAGTCGTCACCCCGTACGAAACGATAGCGGTAGGCGCCGAGATCGACGATTCGCTCGCGACCGCCGACATGAACGCGGAATCGATCGAACGTGCGCGACACGGCCACGTCGAGCAGGCCCGGGCTGTCCGACCACGACGCCCAGCCTGCCTGCGTGATCGGCCGGCTCGCGTCGTCGACGACGGTGATCGACCCGAGCGGTTCCGGCCGGGCGGCGAGGTGTGCCGCGAGGCTGAGACCGCTGAGCCCTCCTCCGGCGATGAGGATCCTCATCGATCGAGTCCACAGCCCAGCGGACGCGGACGCTAGTGACCAGTGGCGCTACTGGGGTCCCGCGTATCCGGGACCAACGGCACCGGTGGAGTTCGACCGCGTTCCCTTAGCTTTGCGGCATGAGCCGTGATGAGCGGGAGGATCCGAGCATGAGCCGCCCGATGGCAGGACCGGTCGTGGTCGGCGTCGACGGCGGATCCACCAGCGACGTCGCCCTCGCTGCCGCCTTCGCCGAGGCAAGCGTCCGCGACACCGAACTGATCGCCGTCCACGCACGGGGAGACGTCGGCGGCTCGCCGTCCTTCGGAGACGGCGGTGGCAACTACGAGTGGGAACTCGTCGCGGAGTCCGCGCGGAACATGGTCACCGGACAGCTCGCGCCGTTCCGCGACCGCCATCCGGACGTCAAAGTCCAGCAAGTCGCCGTCCGCGACGACCCGCGGCAGGAACTGCTTCGCTGGAGCGCCACGGCACAGCTGATCATCGTCGGAAGCCGAGGACGGGGCGGATTTCGCGGCCACCTGCTCGGTTCGACCGGACAAGCCTTGCTGCACCACGCCGCCTGCCCGGTCTTGATCGCCCGCACCGCGGCACCCGGAAAGTGAAGGAAGGGCAATGCGCACAACCGTTTCCCAAGTCATGACGGACAGTCCGATCGCGGTCACGGCGGACACTACCTACAAACAGCTCGCCGGGCTGATGGCCCTGCATCGGATCAGCGCGATTCCCATCGTCGACGAGGCCGGTGTCCCGGTCGGTGTCGTGTCCGAGTCCGACCTTCTCGCACGATTCCGGCATCCCCGGGCCTCTTTCATCTCCGGCCGCCACAGCAGGGCCGAGTTGCGTAAAGCGAACGGACTCCTCGCGAAAGACCTGATGACCGCGCCGGTCCTGACCGTCGGCGGAGGGGAATCTGTCGACACGGCGGCTGCTCTGCTCGCCCGTAAACAAGTCCGGCGACTGTTCGTCGTCGAAGACGGCAAGCTGACCGGGGTCGTGTCGCGCCGGGATCTGCTGTCGAGCTTCCAACGCCCGGATGAGGAGATCCGCTTCGACATCGAGCGCGACGTCCTCGCCGACACCCTCTGGGTGACACCAGGTCAGGCGTCCGTGACTGTCGAAGACGGCGTGGTCACCCTGCTCGGCAGGCTCGACAACCGCGGCACCGTCGAACGGGCCGGGGCTCTCGTCGCGGACGTCGCCGGCGTGGTCGAGGTGCGGAACCGGCTCGACTTCGTCTGGGACGACGAAACAATCCGCCACGCCGCCCTCGGCATCTGAGGGTCGGCACACCCGTTGCCATGCCCTGGATCAGGCCGATGGCCACCTGATCCAGGTCGGTGAACCGGAACCAGCCCAAGCCCTCTCGCTCCACATCGATCCCCGCTACACCGACATCTCCGATCGTCGACTGGTGAGCACCTTCGTTTGCCGGACCCACCGCCGCTTGCCGCATCGCGCGTTACGCGACAGCTGATCCGCGCCTGCCGGACGACCCTCGCCGTGGCGCATGACGATGGCCTCGTATACCCGGGCCTTTCGACCCCAGAGCCGCGCACCACTCCGTAACAGACTGGATTCGACCATCAAGGCCGAATCCGAGGAGAATTCCATGGCCACCACCGACAGCGGCCACCGTCACGCAGTTCCCGCCGGTGACCTGAACGTCCACACCGGACAGAGCGCAGGCGCCAAGAGTCTCGCGTTGCTCCGGATCGCGACCGGGTTGTTGTTCCTGTGGGCTTTCGCCGACAAGACCTTCGGCTTCGGCTACGCGACATCTTCCGGCAACGCCTGGATCAACGGCGGCTCGCCGACGAAAGGTTTCCTGAGCCGAGTCGACCTCGGACCATTCGCCGAAACGCTGCGCTCCTGGGGCGGCACCTGGTGGGCGGATTGGCTGTTCATGGCGGGCCTATTCGGAATCGGTCTCGCGGTGAGCTTCGGGATCGCCCTCCGGCTTTCCGCTATCACCGGCACCGTGATGATGCTGCTGATGTGGGTGGCCGAGTGGCCGCCTTCCCGGACCACCGCCGCGGGCGAACCGACGATGTCGACCAACCCCGTCATCGACTACCACCTCGTCTACGCACTGGTCCTCATCGCGCTCGCCGCGACGGCCGCCGGGGCGACCTGGGGACTGGGCTACCTCTGGTCTCGCTTGCCGTTCGTCGACCGCAACCGCTGGCTCCGCTGACCACGACTGCGTCGAGAGCTCCGTACGAGTGCTGACTCACTCGTACGGAGCTCTTCGCTGTACTTAAGTGATCCCTCCCAGGCATCGGTCGCGTACGGCCGTGCAGGTTACGATAGAACCCGTAAGAGCACGAACTGCGCAGAAGCACAGCCTGGCACAGATACAGGGCACCGTGGCCACACTGGCCACAGCGAACTCACCCCAGGCTTGAAGGGTGCCTTTCCCCTTCGAGTGCACGAAGGTCTCCGCTGCTGACGTAGATAGTCACTGCGGCCTCTCCAGCGATCTTCCTTCGATGCGACCGTCGTGTCACGCGTTAGCCACCTTCGCACTACAAAGATCCGAGGCCACACCGTGTGCTAACAATCAACTGAAATGCCATATCAACCAGGATCCGAGAGTTTTGCCGACGTCACGCAGAAAATTGGTGGCGGATCCACAGTAGTAGCCGGAGGTGATCACAGCAAGAATTAACAACAGCGAAGAGCCGGATGGTTTCCTATCGCACACCGCAGAATAAGTTCCAACAAAGAGGACACTCAACGCCGCAGTACTGAGCGTCAAGGTAATCCATCCATTAAAATCAAGGCCACTTAGATGACCGTATCCAAGTGCGACCAGGAATACTCCGGAGAAGTATACGACACCCAGCGGCCCAACGATACTTTTCTTCTTCGAAGGCGGATCTTCTTCAACTTTGGACTTCTGCTTGACGTCTTCTTCGTGAACTCTATCCTTAAGACGGAATTCATGCAGTAGCCGGTCAGCCTTCTCATCATAGGATTCGAATCCTTTTACATTATCGATTGGCGTGTCGCCAAGTGATCCAGCTCCATTGTTGGCAGAACAATCATCAGGCGGATCGTCCACCCCGGAGGGCGGCGGTTCCTCTTCCTCGACTCCCGCCTCTTGCGGACTCCGCCCTCGCGCCGACCTCATCTTGATCCATTTACTCGCCATCGACCCCTCGATTCACGTCCATGCGACCTGAGCCGAGCAATCTATACCTCGCTCGCACACTAGAGACTCTTGGGTCGCAAGAGAGTCAGAATCAGGGAATTCTTCACCCGACCTTGCTGGCACTCTGACTGAAAGTCAACCCCACGTTACGTTAGGCACTCAACGGAACGTGAAAAATGATGATCAAGCTACAGTCCCCAGGAATGCGGGAGCTAGCAGCGGCATCCTATGACTTACCCCGCAGCAGGTAGATCAGCACCACGCCGGAGCACCGAGTCACCCGTCACACACTGACGACCAGCGCGACAAGACACGGTCGGAGTAGCGTTTTGCAACTTTCTTGAAAATGATCTTTAATCCTCGTTTTGCAATCTTGCCACGGAGCGCTATCGTGCATCGCCATGCAGGGACCTCAAGGATCTCCATGGCTTGTAATCCTACTTGCACTGCTCGCGGTTGCAGGATCGATCAGTGCAAGCTGGATAGGACAACGCACCGCAGCGAACCGAGACGACAAGCGATGGGAGAGGGAGCGCGATCGCGAGGAAACTCGATGGAAAAGACAGCAAGAGGACCTACAGAGTACGCGAGCCCACGATCTACACCTTCATTGGAGAGATCGGCGATTGAACGAGTACGTCCATTACAGCGATGGCCTGAATCAAGCCTATAAAGCAATTCCAAAAATGTTACCAGGAGTCGCGAACGCCGAGCAGCGAGAACGCGCGAAGAGCGACATGAACAAAGGAATGCGCGAATCCTGGGAGGCGCTAAGTGCACTAAGTATGCTAGACGAGAAAGACACCGTCAACGAATGCTACGAGTTTCATCAGGAAACGCGCCAATTAATGGACGCCATCGTCAACTCAGATTTTAGAGAGAGCAAGGAGTTTGGTGATCGATTAAAGAATTTACTGACGAAGCGCGAATCGCTCCTGACGAGAATTCGAGTTACTCTGGGCGTACACGGATCACACTGAAGGCTCGACACCTCAGCCTCTTTGTTCAATGTTTTCACAGCATTTCATAATCCTCGTCGGCGACACAATACACTATTTAGGGCGGGTAAACGTTGCGTGGCGTGGTCCGTGCTGGTGGTCGCGAGGCAAAGGGTTAGGGGCTGAATCGCCACTCACTCTTCCTCAACCCAGCTCGGCCCGCCGTTGAGATGGGGGCTGCGAAAGCCACCTCCGCAACCGTCTTATAGGACCTGATGCCAAGGGCAGCACGGGAGACTCAACCCTCTCCCTATCCCTCAATACCGTGCGGGAAAGGCTCACCGTAAGGCCCGAAGGTAAGGGTCGCTATGCGGCCGACGCCGGACGAGCACCCGGGCCGCACTCACCGCGGCGCCTTCGGAAGACGCCAGCACCGGATCGAGGTCGACGTCGACGATCTCGGGCAACGACTCCACCATCCGGCTCACCCGGAGCAGAAGATCCCGCACGGCCGCCTTGTCGACAGCGCCGTCACCTCCGCCGAAGAGCAGGTGAGCCCACCGCAGACCGTCCATCAGGCCGTCCACGCCGGCGGTCGTGAGCGGGCAGAGGGCGGTGACGCGGTCATCGAGCAGTGCCTCGTCCAGGCCGCCGAGACCGAGCACGATCACCGGGCCGAAGGTCTCGTCGATCTGGGCGCGCACGATGAGTTCACGGTCGCCGAACCGGCGTCCGGTGCACCGGATGCCGAAGCAGTCGACGAAATCCTCACTGACCTTTCGGGACAGCCAGCCACCGTCGGGATGGGCCACGAGGAACTCGTCGACGAGGTGGGCGGCCGTCACCAGGTCGATGCCGTCCAGGTCGGGAACCGTACCTTCGGCCTTCTTCAACCACAGCGAACGGGCGGCCAGTTTCGCCATGATCACCGCTGCCTCTTCGACGTCGCCATAGCAAGGTATGCCCGCGTGCGCGGTCACGGATTCCAGCTGACCGAGCCGTACGGCGAGAACAGGCTTTCCCTGTCCTGATGGCTTGAGCGCGGCGAGTGGATCTCCCACGCCGGTCGGCACGCCGGCGGGCATCACCGCGTCGACGGCGTCATCCGCGAGCACGGCCGACACGCAAGCGGCGAACGTCTCCGCGGTGACGGCGGCGCTCGTGTCGAGCGGATTCCCCACGGTCGCGTGCTCGGGGAGCAGGCGACGCAGTCCGGCTACGGTGTCCGCGCTCAGTTCAGGGGGCTTCAGGCCATGACGGGCACACGCTTCGGCGCCGAGTACCGCGGCGCCGCCCGCGTTGCTCACCACGACCACCCGCTCGCCCGCGGGGAGAGGTTGCCACGACAACGCGGCGAGGAGCCCGACCACTTCGGTCACGGAGTCCACGACGACTACACCGGCCTGACCGAACAACGCCAGCTTCGTGGCGGCCGGGATCGCTCGCGCCGCCGTATGGGCGGCCGCGGCACGCTGCGCGGCTACCGTACCGGCACCGCGAATAGCCACCACCGCCTTCTCGCGCGCGAGTGCCCGTGGGACCCTCTGGCGAACTGGCGAGCCGAGAAGCTTCGTCATCCGCCGCTGATCAGAATGATCTGGACGGTGATACCACGTGATCAGAGCTACCGAGCAGCGAACGGCGTGAAACATGCGGCTACAGCCGACAAATCTCGGTTTCGCGGAGACCCGGATCTCAAAGCGGACAAAAACTTGGTGAATTATTGGCGCTAATTTGCGTGACCTGGTTCCCCATGTGGCCGACCGAACCGTGATACACAGCCGGTAACCCGTGTCGTTGGATGAACGATTGAAGGGCGTGACGAAGTTAATCGGTCGGGAGGGCTGATGGGCCTGAAGCATCTGCTGGTGATCGTTCCAGGTATCGGCGGAAGTGTCCTGGAATACCCGGACGGTCGGCCCTTGTGGGGACAGAACTTGCAGAGAACAGGTCGGTCGGTGTTCGCTCCAGCCGGCCTGACGATGTCCGAGCCGGTGGTGCCGGTCGGCCTTTTGCCGAGCATGAGGGTGCTGCCGTGGAAGAAGGTCGCGGGGTACGACCGACTAGTTCAGCGACTGATGAACAAGTTCCGATTGGAACCTGATGATATCGACACTGTGCATCCGTGCCGGGCCCCTCGGCCGGCGGCGAGCGTGTTGCTGTTTCCCTACGATTTCCGCCAGGGCATGGTCTACAACGCCGAGCGGTTGGAGGCCGAGATCGCGCGCCGCGTAGGCGATCGGCAGGTGATCGTGGTTGCTCATTCGATGGGTGGTGTGGTGGCACGCTGGTGGTGGGCGGTCTTGGGCGGTCACCGGATCTGCCGGTCCCTGATCACGGTGGCCACACCGCATCGCGGCGCGCCGAAGGCGATCGACTGGCTTCTCAATGGCGTCCGGCTGGGCCCCGCGTCGGTGGCCGCGATGTCGAGCCGG
Organism: Amycolatopsis sp. WAC 01376; assembly: GCF_003947415.1. Taxonomy (GTDB): domain Bacteria; phylum Actinomycetota; class Actinomycetes; order Mycobacteriales; family Pseudonocardiaceae; genus Amycolatopsis. The sequence continues at coordinate 374,174 of NZ_QHKL01000006.1, read as the reverse complement.
TTATTGAAGGATGCCGCTGAGGTGGTGTCGGGCTGGGATTCGACCTGGGAGTTGTTGCCACGCTATCCAGCGGTGCTGGACGCCAGCGGCCCGGCGTATCCGCACGAGGTGTCGGTCGCCCCGGAGTCATTTCGTATACGTGCGAAAGTCGCGTATGAGCGGCATCTGGAGCTCGAGGCGGTCTGTCGCGACTTATTCGAGTCGACGCCGGAGGCGAAGTCGCGGTTCATGGCTTTCTACGCCACCGGGCATGTCACGGCGGGCCGGGCGGTGATCGAGGGACAGCGTCTTCGGGTGAGCCGGGCAGATGCGGAGTGGCTGCCGAGCCAGGGGTGGGAGGGCGGGGATGGCACGGTGCCCGCCATTTCTGCCACTCCGGTGGAGTACTCGGCGGACGGTGACGATGGGGTCTATCACCGAGCTTGGTGGCCGGAACCGCATCTGCCCATCGCGTCCGCGAGCGGCGTGGTCGAGTTCGTCGCCCGGTTCGAGGCGGCGCCGCTGGATGCCGTGCGCGGTGAACAGGGGCCGGACCGGCCGTGGGTGGGTTTCGATGTGGATGACGTGACCGCTGCCGGGGTGCCGTCGACGGCGTCCGTGCGGTTGTGCGGGGCCGACCCGCAGCAGGTGAAGGCTCGGGCCCGGTTGATTGCCGAGCCGGGGGCATCGGCCGAGGTGCCCGACAGCCTCCCGGTTGAGTGGGACGGCGGAAGCTGGCGAGTCGAGATCCCCGCTCTGCCCGCGGGGGCGCACCGACTGCGGGTCGAGCTTGATCACGTGCCTGAGGTGGACAGGGTCGTCGGCGAGGACATCATCGGGGTGATCGAGCCATGACCGGATGGCGATGGGACCGGCCCGCGGATCCGGATGAGCTGGCCCGGTATGTCCAGCAGGACCTGATTCGCAAGCTGCTGCCCGCAAAACTGGCCAGGAGGTTGCCAGGGCCGCGGAGCACGGCACCGGCCGAGAAGGCGCGGCTGATCTACCAGGTCTTCGCCGACACCGGAGTGCGCTATGTCGGCGAGCCGACCACCAGTGGCGACGGGCTACAGACCGTCCGTCCGGTGGACCAGGTGCTAGCTCGGCCACAGCACGCCACCTGCCTGGACATCTGCGTGGCCTACGCCGGGGCCTGTCTGGACGCCGGGCTGCATCCGATGATCGTCGTGTTGGACTCACGGCTCGGCGGGCCTGGGCATGCCATCGTGCTGATCTGGCTGGACGGCTCGTGGTCCGCATCGGAAGGCAACGCCCCGTTCCAGGACGTAGTGCAGGTGACCGCGTCGGAGACCGAAGACGGGTTCCCGCTGCAGGAGGAGATCCGTGCGAGGGTCGACGCTGGCGGGTCCTTCCTCGCGATCGACGTCACCGGCGTGACCTGGCCGGCGAACACGTCCGCCCCGGCAAAAAACTGGGCCGCCGCAGTCGCTGATGGCGCCGAGATGATCGCAGCGACCGCCAAGATTTCCGGGAGGTGGCGGTGGGGATTGGGCATCGACGTCGGGCTGGCCCGACGAACTGTTCCCGCTGTGGATCTGATCGACTGGCGGCAACCGGACTTCCAGCCGCTGACCGACCCCTATATCGAGCCGAATCCACATGCCGGCCCGCTAACGCAGATCAAGGCCAGGCAGGGCGTGGTGCCGTTCTACACCCGCGATGAACTGGACCTGCTGCTGGAATGGGCTGAGGCAAGCAGCTCAACCCCGGACGGCGTGGAACTGGCAGTGCTGCACGGGGTGGGAGGCGCCGGCAAGACCCACCTGGCCGCCGAGCTGTGCCGGCGGCTGGACACAGCAGGCTGGTACACCGGATTCCTGGCCAAACACCCAGTACCGAGCGGCGACGACCTGGCCTGGCTCGCGGGTGTGGAATCGCCCGTGCTGGTCGTCGTGGACTACGTCGAGGACACCGGCGCCGCGGGTATCCTCGCAACTGTCAAAGCCCTCCGCGGCAGGGAATCGCCCACCAGGGTGCTGCTGACCGCTCGGGCGATCGGCGACTGGCTCACGACCATCACCGGAGCCGCCGAGCGTGACGGCCTGAGCGCCGCAACACCGCTGCTCATTCCCCTCCCGCGGCGGCATCCAGCTTCGGCCGGCGTGTTCCGCCGCGCCGCGCAACGGTTCGCCGAACTGCCCGGCATGGTGAGCACCACCATCGAACAACCACCCCCGAACCCGCGCTGGACCACCCTGGACCTGGTGTTGCAAGCGTGGCTGGCCGCCGAGGGTGCCGCCGGTGACGCGCTGCCGACCCAGCGCGACACGCTGTACGACCGGGTCCTGCTTCGAGAATTCGACTACTGGCAGCGGACCTGCAACGAACGCGGTCTGCCCACCTACGGCTCAACTCTGCTGGCCCGTGCGGGGGCCGTACTGACGCTCATCGCGCCGTCCACCACAGCTCGAGCGACCAAAGGTCTCACGGCGATCGAGGAGCTAGCCCTGCCGACACCCGACAGGGCCCTCCTCATCGACGTACTTACCGGGCTCCTGACCCCCGACACCGCCGACGAAGGCTTCGCGATCCGGCCAGACCCCGTGGGTGAACGACTGGTGCTACGAGAATTCACCGACACGCCCGCTCTGCTTGATCGCTGCATCCCACCCGACCCGAGCACCGACCAACGGCTCGCCCAGAGTCCCGACGACCCGGACGCATACGCTGATAAGCGGTCCGCGATCACGGAAGGCTTCCGCGCCTGCACAGTTCTCACCCGCGCCGCAGAGCAGAACCTCCAGCGCGCCTTGGATCTGACCCAGCGTCTGCTGCACCACCACTCCTACATGTGGTCGGCCGGCCTGGCCGTTGCCCTCAACCAAGGAGGCCCATTCGCCGCCACACTGACCGAGCTCGCCGAACGCGAAGACACACCGCTGCCACTGGCACAGCTCGCCAACGCTATACCCACAGGACATGCGGCACTCCGAGCCCTCGCATTGACCGCGACACAGCGCAGCCAACCAGAACCAGACCCCACTTCCACCGAAACTGACAACCTCGCCGCACTAGCCGCGTGGTCGAACAATCTCGCCATCCGACTCGGTGAGGTTGGTGATCGTGCGCGGGCATTGGCCGCGATCGACGAAGCCGTCACCCATTATCGGCAACTCGCCGAAAACAACCCCGGCGCCTTCCTGCCTAACCTCACTGGCTCGTTGAACAACCAGGCCACCCTGCGTGGTGGGGTTGGTGATCGTGCGGGGGCATTGGCCGCGATCGACGAAGCCGTCACCCATTATCGGCAACTCGCCGAAAACAACCCCGGCGCCTTCCTGCCCAACCTCGCCAGCTCGTTGAACAACCAGGCCACCCTGCGTGGTGGGGTTGGTGATCGTGCGGGGGCATTGGCCGCGATCGACGAAACCGTCACCCATTATCGGCGGCTGGACGAGAACGACAAGAGCGTTCCTGGCGCCTTCCTGCCCAGCCTCGCCATGGCATTGAACAACCAGGCCACCCTGCGCAGTGGGGTTGGTGATCGTGCGGGGGCATTGGCCGCGATCGACGAAACCGTCACCCATTATCGACAACTCGCCGACAACAACCCCGGCAACTTCCTGCCCGACCTCGCGAGCTCGTTGAACAACCTAGCTGCTCTGCGTGGTGAGGTTGGTGACCGCGCGGGGGGACTGGCCGCGATCGACGAAGCCGTCACCATGCGACGGCAACTCGCCGACAACAACCGCGGCGCCTTCCTACCCGACCTCGCCAGCTCGTTGAACAACCAAGCCAACCTGCGCAGTGGAGTTGGTGATCATGCGGGGGCACTGGATGCGATCGACGAAACCGTCACCCATTATCGACAACTCGCCGACAACAACCCCGGCAACTTCCTGCCCGACCTCGCCACGGCGTTGAACAACCAGGCCAACCTGCGCAGTGGGGTTGGTGATCGTGCGGGGGGACTGGCCGCGATCGACGAAGCCGTCACCATGCGACGGCAACTCGCCGACAACAACCCCGGCGCCTTCCTACCCGACCTCGCCACGGCGTTGAACAACCAGGCCAACCTGCGCAGTGGGGTTGGTGATCGTGCGGGGGGACTGGCCGCGATCGACGAAGCCGTCACCATGCGACGGCAACTCGCCGAGACCAACCCCGGCGCCTTCCTACCCCACCTCGCCGACTCGTTGAACAACCAAGCCAACCTGCGCAGTGGAGTTGGTGATCATGCGGGGGCACTGGATGCGATCGACGAAACCGTCACCCATTATCGACAACTCGCCGAGACCAACCCCGGCGCCTTCCTACCCGACCTCGCCGACTCGTTGAACAACCAGGCCAACCTGCGCAGTGGAGTTGGTGATCGTGCGGGGGGACTGGCCGCGATCGACGAAGCCGTCACCATGCGACGGCAACTCGCCGACAACAACCCCGGCGCCTTCCTGCCCCACCTCGCCAGCTCGTTGAACAACCAAGCCAACCTGCGCAGTGGAGTTGGTGATCGTGCGGGGGCATTGGCCGCGATCGACGAAGCCGTCACCATGCGACGGCAACTCGCCGACAACAACCCCGGCGCCTTCCTACCCGACCTCGCCATGGCGTTGAACAACCTAGCTGCTCTGCGTGGTGAGGTTGGTGACCGTGCGGGGGGACTGGCCGCGATCGACGAAGCCGTCACCATGCGACGGCAACTCGCCGAGACCAACCCCGGCGCCTTCCTACCCGACCTCGCCAGCTCGTTGAACAACCAAGCCAACCTGCGCAGTGGAGTTGGTGATCATGCGGGGGCATTGGCCGCGATCGACGAAGCCGTCACCAATTATCGGCAACTCGCCGCGACCAACCCTGGCGCCTTCCTGCCATACCTCGCCGTCTCGTCGAACAACCAAGCCAATCGACGTAGTGAGGTTGGTGATCGTGCGGGGGCATTGGCCGCGATTGACGAAGCCGTCACCCATTATCGGCAACTCGCCGAGACCAACCCCGGCGCCTTCCTACCCGACCTCGCCGACTCGTTGAACAACCAAGCCAGCCTGCGTAGTGAGGTTGGTGATCGTGCGGGGGCATTGGCCGCCTTCCTGGCTGCATGGCGAGGTTTAAGTCCGGGACCGCAAGCTGAACTGATTGCCAGGCGTGCTCTGTGGCGCTTGCAGGATCTCGACGTCGATTCCGCTGCGCATCCGTTCGATATCGACAGCGTGTTCGACGATCTAGAGCTGGCCGCGTCAACAGCCGCTGAGCCCGACCTTCCCGTACACAGCGGTGCCGCCCGCCAGAGAATCCGTGACACAGTCGCCGAAGTGGTGGAAACACGGCCGGACGCCGCGACATTTATGCGAGCGCGATTGCCGACCTGGACCTACGCAGACCTACCAGGACCTCTCCTAGACCTGCTTAATCAGTGGCTCAGCAGCCAGAACTGGGAAACCCGCGAGTCCATCATCCGGGACAACGCAACGACGCTGCTCACCGACGATGTAAAGACTGGCGTCGTGTTGGCCCGCTTCCTCTACCCAGAGGTCGACGGCCTCACCGATTTGCACGACCTGCTGGACGAGGTTCGCACCGGCGGGCTGGACACGACCTTAGCCATCCACCGTGCGACGCACGCTCACGCCGCAGAATTACAGGCCTGGCTGACAACGTCAACATGGGAGGGATCCCGCGCGATCCTGAAGAAACACCCCAACCTCATCTCAGACCCCCGGACGCTAACCCTGCTGAAGGCCGCAAGCAAGCACCCAGTGGCCCGCCAACACCTCGGCATTCTGCGGCTGATCCAGTCGGCCATCGGGTCGATCGACGACGTCTACGATGCGGTCATTGACCCACTAATCGCCGCCGACCAAGCCATGCGCTGCCTGGAACGACTGGACACCGAGTTGCTGGACGAGCTGCTGCGTGCCGCGCCGAACCTCCTGCAGGCCCCATTCGTCGGCCCGTACCTCCTCGCCGCCCGCACTGCGATCTCTGCGGCCGCATCGTCGGCCGACAACAAGTCCGACACAGACCCGCGCGTGGCGATTGAGATAGCCGCCCGGACCGGCACAGAAACCCAGCGCGCGGCAGGTGCTGCCCGTTTGCGTCGCATCGCCCAGCGCGAGTCCAGCGTGACGCGCATATTCGAGGACCTGGCGGCACGGCTAGATCCCGCTGCAACTAAGAACACCGGCAAATAGCGCCGCTGACCACGCGGAGGCGACTCGCCACCCAGGAACTCACGTGGCTGACCACCCTAGGCCAGACTGTACGAGCCGCACCATCGCAACAGGACCGTAGAGCCGCCCTCGGATTGGTCATCCAGCAGGTCACGCAACTGGTACTAAATGCGCTGTCTAATGAGACAGCGCGTTCTGGGGAACGGCGGCGTCTCCGAACACGGCCTCAGTCAGCAGGATTCGCATGGGTACTCCTTTCTCAGGCGGCGGTCCAGTCCTTGGCGACCCGCTGCCACTCCCGGGCCCAGGCGGCGCTACGCGCACGGCCGAGCATCGTCTGGCCGCCCAGAAAGAGGCCGGCCAGGAGGGTCACGAACGCGAGCCAGATTCCGGTACCGACGCCGATCCCGGTGCTCGTCGCGTCGGTGGGCGTCACATACGTCGGATCCCACAGCGGCGGCGAGCGGGATCGCCAGCAAGGCGGCCAGGACGGCTCCGACCGCGAACGCGGCTTCAACCCGGTCGGACCAGCGGGCCAGTGGATTCCGCCCGAGGTGAAGCCGTCGCCACACCACGGTGACGATTCCTGGCTGCTCTCGCATGACATCTCTCCTGGCTCAGGTGTCCTCAGAGAATCGGGCCCGGTTCGTAGGCAACGGAGTTCAGGAGCCGGCCAAGACTGCTGCCCGGGCTCCGGGCGGGCGGCGGGATCACGACGACCGGGCAGGTCGCGTTGTGCAGGCACGCGTTGCACACCGAGCCCACGAGCAGCTCTCGCAGCTTCCCTGTGCCGTGGCTGCCGAGAACGAGCATGGAGGCGCCCTCCGACTGCTCGACCAGGACATCGCCCGGGTCCCCGAGGGGTACCTCGTAGCTCACCTGGAGTGCCTCGTGACCGTCGAGCAGTTTCGACGTCGCGGCTTCGAGTGCCTTCAGATGCACGTCTTTCGCCTGAGCGACGGTGTGATTCGCTGACGCGTCGTCCAGCATGGCGTCGTGGAACCACGCGTTGACCACCTGCAGCACGGCACCTTGCCGCGTCGCCTGCTCAGCCGCCCACCGAACGGCTGCCGCCGCACTCGCCGAACCGTCCATTCCGACGACGATCCGCCTCTCCGTGGTGTGGTCTGTCATGACGTGTATCCCTTCTCTGCCGGTGTTCTCTGATGGTTCCGGACGATGACGACCAGCTGGGGAATACCCGCGGCCCCACCGATTCCGGCGAGTGAGCCTCGAACTCCCGGCACGTCGAAGGGCTCCGTGAACGTGCAGCTGCGCAATCCGTATTCCGCGGCGGCGAGCCGCAACCGTTGCGACACCGCCCCGGCACGGACGAGCTGGGGACGCGCTTCCGCTTCACTGCCGACCACGAAGGCCGACCAGGTTCCGGCCCGGTCTTCGATCTCGGGCGCCGCCTTACGGCCGATCTGCCCGCCGACCTTGGGCAGCGCTCGCGCGCTGTGCGGAGGCAGCGAACCGACGTGCACTCCGCCTGAAGCGCACGCCTCCGCGACCCTCCGGCCCCACGCGGGCAAAGACGACGGAAGGGGCTTCGACGCCCGGCCCGACATCGCGCCGAACCGCGCGAAATCACCGGCATCCGGACGTGTCCGGGCCGTTGCCCGGATTCTCGCGACCCGATCGAGCGCGAGGACGTCGGCGGGCAGATCAACCAGCGGTGACCAGCCCAGCACCCGGACGGCGACCTCGAGATGGGCGAGCGCGGCACCGCAGGCGATCAACCTGGCACGACCGCCGCGGTCGCGGAGCCACTGAGTGTCGTGCGGCTTCTCGAACAGATCCACCGCGTCGCCTCGCAGGGAAAGGATCCATTCGTCGCCGAGCCATCGCCGTGCCGCGAACCGTGCCGCCGCGACGAGGATCCGCTTCTCCTCGGTCGACCAGACATGCGCCGGGACCGTGGTCCGCAGGGATCCGTTCATCGTCATACCCGCTTCTCCCGGACGACCGCGGCGATCGACCGACGCGGCGTCGGTACGCCGGGATAGCCGTATCCCAGCCGGAAGACAGTCTGCGGATGATCGGCACCTCCGAGTAGCGCCCGGAGTTCCCCGCGGGTGGATGGGATTTCCATCGGCTGGGAGTAGAACGACGCGCTCATTCCGACATCGGTGGCGGTGAGCAGGACTCGTTGCATTGCCCGGCCAGCACGGACCTGCGACAGAGATCCGTCGCTCGGGGTCGTCAGGACGGCGACCAGCGGGTCCTGTTCGAAGATCCGGATCTCCTTACTGCCGGAGAAATGCCGGACGGGAAGCAGACCGCCCGCGGACCGGGGCCCGCCCGCGAAGTCCGGTACGCCGTCGTCACCGCCGTGGCTCTTGGCCCAGTCGCGGAGCTCTGCTTGGAAGGCCGTGTCCTGGTTCTGTATGTGGTCAGCACGGCGGATGAGCCCCGCGACCGGCTCCAGCAGTCCGTGTTCGTCGAGCAGAACGAGGCCGGCGCCTTCCTCTTGCGCCGCTTGGACCATCGCGGCCCGCGCCGCGGGCGGCACTGCCTGCTCGGTGAACGGGCGCCGGTTGCTGAAACGCCGCGGCACCGCGGCCGCAAGCCTCCGCTCAGCCGAACTCGGCCTATGCCGGGGCCCCAGTTCCACTCTCGCGAGCAAGGAGGGCCGGTCACGCTCGGGTGCCAGTTCGATGTCAGCGACCCGTCCCGCCGCGGCTATGGCGACTTCCAGGTTGAACAAGGCGGCCCCACAGGCCAGCCGGGCTTCTCGCCCGTCGGGATCGCAGATCTCCAATATCCGGTCCTCGTCGAGGACCAGATCGATCGCATCCGCCGCCAACTCGAAGATCCACGGCTGCGAGTTGTGCGGTGACGGCGCCCGTACGGCCGCTTCCAGCGCGGCCATGATGACCGGTGACTGCGTGACGACCATGGCGCGCTCCTCTGTTCGTTGCCTCTCAGCCTGCTCCGCGAGCGCCCGGGCCGGGAGTGCCGTGGGCCCCGGCGAGCCGGGACCTTCGGCACCGCTACCAGGACGTCCATTTCGGAGCCGTCTCGAGCCATTCCTGTTGCCAACGTGAGAAGCGCGCTCGATCAAGCCCTAGCCGGACAAGCCCGTAGAGCAACCAGGAGGTCGCGACCGCAGCCAGCCAAAGTCCGATGGCCGCGCCGATTCCCGTCAGCCGTGCGTCGGGCGCGGTCAGCGGTGCGGTCACTGGATTGCCCTCACCGTCGAGCCAGACAGGCACCTTCGCTCCCGCTCGCGTGCCCCGGGTCGCCGGGACTTCGCCGATTCGGACCTCTCCTCCGGGAGTGGACCAGGTGGCTTCGGCGGGGAGGGTGTCCCGCGTCAAACCCGCACGTCCGCCCATGGGAGCGGCGCCCCATCCTCCAGGAGTGTCGCCTCGGCGCAATCCTCACCGCGCCAGCGGATTGTGCCCGATGTGAACGGTGTGCCAGGCTCGCGCCCAACGTGACGACGCTTCCATGGCCTCGACCTCCGACGATGTCCTCAGCGGGTGGTGTCGTCAGCGTCGCGCGTGCTCGTTCACTCCGGACAGGGCCGACCGTCCCTCCCTTGCGGGACCTCCAGCGGTGTCGCCGGCGTACCGCCAGGCCGACACTCGGTTCATGCGAGTACGTGAGGTCATGACCACCCCTGTCGTCGCGGTGACACCCGCGGCGACGATCGTCGTACTGACCGGCAAGAGAATCACCTCGCTGCCGGTCGTCGACGACCTCGGCAGGCTCATCGGCCTGCTTTCCGAGGAAGACGTCCTCCGCGCGGACTATCTCTCCGATCCGCGGCTGGACGGTGGGCCCGATGCCGGCGTGCACTTGGGTGCGCCCACCACCGTCCGGGACATCATGCGGGCTCCGGGTGTGAGCGCACATCCGGACGCGGATCTCACCGATCTCGCGGACAGAATGCTCGAACACCGGCTCAGGTCGGTCCCGGTGCTGGAGCTCGGCCGCGTGATCGGTGTCGTCACCTGGCAGGACCTCCTCCGCGCAAGGATCGATCTCCCGTCGCAAAGGAACGAACCATGAACACAAGCCCGGAGAACGCGCGCCGCATCGTCGTCGGCGCCGACGGGTCGCCCGGTGGCGAAGAAGCGATCAGCTGGGCCATCACCGAAGCCGTCTCCCGCGGTGATCGCGTCGAGGTCCTTCTCGTACTGCCGAGAGAGGAACTCCTGCCCGGAACCTCGTTCGCTCTCCAGCCACACGGCCGAGTACCTGTCCGGGACGGCTATTCGGTGCAGGAGGCCGCTGAACGGACGCGTGCGAGGCTCGACGCGGACGTGCCGGTGGAAACCTCGGTACGGCAAGGAAATCCTACCTCAGAGCTCCTCGCGGCGGCTCATGGTGCCGATCTCCTGGTGCTGGGGTCACCGTCCCGAAAGGGGTTGGAACGGCTCGTGTTCGGCAGTGTCGCCACGGCATGTATCAAGCACGCCACCTGCCCGATCGTGCTCGTCACGCCCGAGGCGGTGCACCGGTTCAGCCCGAGCGCTTCCTGACAGCGACTCGAAAGGCCACGGGCGAGATGACTCGTCCGTGGCCTTTCTCTTCCCTTGCTACACCTGGACCGCGGTGAGGGCGGTCTCGGCTTCGAGCGCCAATTCGACGTCCTCGCCCGTACCGAGTGCGAACACCGTCACCGGCGCGCCTTCGGGGCTGATCGCCCGGTCTCCGTCGCCGAGACAACGGGCGGGATCGACGAAGATCCCCAGGACGCTGAGGCCCTCCGCCAGCTGGCCGAGCAACTCGGGCTGGTGTTCGGTCACTCCCCCGGTGAACACGACCGCGTCCAGCCGGTCCAGACTCACCGCCATCGCACCGATCTCGCGGCGGATCCGATGCAGGTAGACGTCCATCGCGGTGAAGGCATCGGGGTCTCCAGCGGCCTCCAAGGTGAGCACGGCACGGAGGTCGCCGTTCGTCCCGGTCATTCCGGCGAGCCCGGAATGGTGGTAAAGCGCCTCTTCCATGTCGTCGACCGACATCGGCGCCGTCCGCATGACGTGTAACAGCAACCCAGGATCCACCGAGCCGGACCTGGTCGCCATGGCGGGCCCCTCCAACGGTGTGAATCCCATCGTGGTGTCCGCACTCCGTCCGCCCCGGATCGCGGTCACCGACACGCCGGCGCCGAGATGACAACACAGGAGGCGCGGGGCTTCGACATCGAGCAGTTCCGCGGTCCGGCGTGCGGCGTGTCTGCAAGACAGGCCGTGGAAGCCGTAGCGGTGCAGCCTTCCCTGCGCTGTCCATTCCCTCGGGAGGGCGTACTGGGCGGCTTTCCTGGGAAGGCCGGTGTGGAATGCGGTGTCGAAGGCGGCGATCACCGGCAGCTTGGGGCGTTGCCGGAAGACTTCCCGGGCCATGGCGATCGCCTGCGGCTGGTGCAGTGGCGCGAGGGGGCAAAGCCGTTCGAGTGCCTCCAGCGTCTCCTGGTCGAGCCGGACCGGGCCGGTCCGGGAACCGCCGTGGACGAACCGGATCACCACAGCGTCCACAGTGGACCACTGCGCGAGTGCCTGCACGGTCACGGAAGTCGCCTCCGCTCCGGTGAGGTCCGACGACCACCATCCGACCGGGGTGCCGTTGACCACCAGGGCGGTCTTCAGGCTCGAAGAGCCGGGATTCAAGGTCAAGACACGCATACCGACTCCTTCGAGCACGGGAATGCCGGGCGGACGTGCCCTGGGGTGACACGTCCGCCCGGCCGGGGAGGATCAGCTCTTGCCGACCTTGATCTTCACCTGCTTCTCGTGCGGCTTGTCCGACAACGGCATGGAGATTTCCAGGATCCCGTCCTTGTAGTCCGCCGCGACCTTCGTGGCGTCCGCACCGTGCGGCAGCGAAACCGTCCGGCTGAACTTGCCGTAGTAGAACTCGCTACGGCCGTGCTCGACCGTCTTCGCCTCGCGCTCCGCGCTGATCGTCAGCATGCCTTCGTGCGCGGTCACCGAGATGTTCTTCTCCGGGTCGAATCCCGGAAGCTCGGCCCGGATCAGGTACTTGCCGTCCTCCGCGGACTCCTCGACCCGAACCGGGTTGTGCTCCGAGAACGGCCACGGATTCTCCAACCAGGCCGCGATGCTCGGCAGGGTCAGCCGGGGACCGGGAATGAGAGACGTCATTGCCTTGGTTCCTTTCCACTCCGGGAGAACTTCACATCTTCAGGAAACTCTTGTCGTACCGATACCGAAGCGGCCGGACTTCCTGACCGAGTAGGACGAAAGACCTTCCGACGACATCAGGCTTCCCAGGACCAGTGGCGGATCTCCGGAAGGTCCTCGCCCTGTTCGACGATCCAACGACGGTGTCGCTCCTGGGCATCGGTCATGCGCTGCCGGGCGATTCCGGCTCTGGCCAGTAGCCCGGGGACACGGTCGATGACGTCGATCACGAGCTGGAAGCGGTCCATGCTGTTGCGTACCAGCATGTCGAACGGCGTCGTGGTGGTGCCGCGCTCGATGTAGCCGCGCACGTGGAGATTGTCGTGATTCGTGCGCCGATAGGCCAGGCGGTGGATCAGCCACGGATAGCCGTGGTAGGCGAAGATCACCGGCCGGTCGGCGGTGAACAGCGCGTCGAACTCACGGTCGCCCATCCCGTGCGGATGCTCCGCCGCCGGCTGGAGCCGCATCAGGTCGACCACGTTGACCACGCGCACCGCGACCTCGGGGTGCAGTTCCCGCAGCAGTTTCGCCGCGGCGAGCACTTCGAGAGTCGGCGCGTCGCCGGCACACGCGAGTACGACGTCGGGCTCGCGCTCGGTATGCGTACTCGCCCAGTCCCAGATGCCGGCACCACGGGCACAATGCACCGCGGCCTCCTCGTCATCGAGCCAGATAGGACTGTCGTTCTTGCCCGCCACGATCACGTTGACGTAGTCCCTGCTCTTCAGGCAGTGCTCCGCGACATGCAGGAGCGTGTTCGCGTCCGGCGGGAAGTACACACGGACGACTTCCGCGCTCTTGTTCGCCACGTGGTCCACGAATCCCGGATCCTGATGTGAGAACCCGTTGTGGTCCTGGCGCCAGACGTGGGAGGTGAGCAGGTAGTTCAGCGACGCCACCGGGCGTCGCCACGGGATCTCCCGATGCACCTTCAGCCACTTGACATGCTGGTTGAGCATCGAGTCGACGATATGCACGAACGCTTCGTAACACGAGAAAAGCCCGTGCCTTCCGGAAAGCAGATAGCCCTCGAGCCACCCCTGGCACAGGTGCTCGGACAGCACCTCCATGACCCGGCCGTCCGGAGCGAGGTTCTCGTCCACCGGCTCGATCTCTTCGGTCCAGGTCTTCGCGGTCACTTCGAACACCGCGTCGAGCCGGTTCGACGCGGTCTCGTCCGGTCCGAAGAGCCGGAAGTTCACAGCCTTGCGATTCAGGGAGAACACGTCTCGCAGATAGCGGCCCAGTACCCGGGTCGGCTCCGCGACCTCGACACCGGGCCGCGCGGTGGCGACGGCGTGAGCCGAGACCCGGGGCAGATTCAGCGGGCGCAAGATCAGGCCGCCGTTGGCGTGCTGGCTCGACCCCATTCGCCGTTCTCCCCGCGGTATCAGCGCGGTGACCTCGGCCGATGGCCTGCCGTCGGCGTCGAACAGCCTCTCGGGCCGGTACGACCGGAGCCATTCTTCCAGCTGCAGCAGATGTTCCGGGTTCTTGCGGGCGTCGGGAATCGGTACCTGGTGTGATCGCCACGTTCCTTCGACCGGCTTTCCATCCACAAAGGACGGTCCGGTCCACCCTTTCGGTGTCCGGAGTACGATCATCGGCCACCGGGGCCGGTCCCGCATCCGGCCGAGAGATCGCGCACGCACTTGGATCCCGTCGATCTCGTCGAGCGCGCCGTCGAGTGCGGCGGCCATGACCTGATGCAGGACGGCGGGGTCGTCCCCTTCCACGTACCTCGGCGCGTAGCCGTATCCCCGCAGGAGCTCGTCGAGCTCCGTCTGCGAGATCCGGGACAGCACGGTCGGGTTCGCGATCTTGTAGCCGTTCAGGTGCAGGATCGGCAGCACCGCACCGTCGCGCACGGGGTCGAGGAACTTCCCCGAATGCCAGGACGCGGCCAACGGACCCGTCTCGGCCTCTCCGTCACCGATCACGCAGGCGACCAGCAGGTGCGGGTTGTCGAACGCGGCGCCGTGCGCGTGAGCGAGCGAGTAGCCGAGTTCGCCGCCTTCGTGGATCGACCCTGGCACGTGGGGCGCGACATGGCTGGGCACTCCGCCCGGGAACGAGAACTGCCGGCAGAGCTTACGCAGCCCGGCCTCGTCGTAGGACACCTCCGGCCATGCCTCCGAATAGCTTCCTTCGAGCCAGGTGTGCGCGTACAGCGCGGGGCCTCCGTGTCCCGGCCCGGTGACGAACAACGCTTCCAGATCCCGCCGGACGATCGTCCGGTTGAGATGCGCGTAGACGAAGTTCAGCCCCGGCGACGTCCCCCAGTGTCCGAGCAACCGAGGCTTGATGTGCTCCGGCTTCAGCGGTTCGGTCAGCAGCGGATTGTCCATCAGGTAGATCTGGCAGGCGGCGAGATAGTTCGCCGCCCGCCATTGAGCGTCCACTTGGGACTGCTCGGCCGCGCTCAGCACGGCGGCCTCCGCGGGGGCGCCGAGCGCGGTCACTTCTTCTCCGCGCGGACCACCAGCACCGGGCATTCGGCGTGATGCGCGAGCGCCTGACTGGTCGAGCCGAGCAACTGCCCGGTGAAGCCACCGTGACCACGGCTGCCGACCACGACGAGCTGTGCCTTCGCGCTCCATTCGAGCAAGATGTGCCTCGGCCTGTCGCGGACGAGCACTTGCCGGACCTCGACGTCCGGATACTTCTCACACCAGCCCGCCAGGCGCTGCGCCAGCAGGCGCTTTTCCTCGTCCTCGATGGATTCCCACTGCACGACGAGCCTGGCCATCCCGAAGGCGTCGTCGTAGGTGACGTCTCGCCACGCGTGCACGGCCACCAGTCCGGTGTTCCGCCACGACGCCTCTTCGAAAGCGATCTCGACGGCACGCTCGCTCAGCGGACTCCCGTCGACGCCGACGACGACCGGCCCTTCCTGGGGATAGTTCGCCGTTTCCTTTCTGCCGCGGATGACGACCACCGGGCAGTGCGCGTGCGCGACCACCGCCGACGCGGTCGACCCGATCGTCATCTCGCGGAAGAATCCCCGCCCGGTACCGCCGACGACGACCATCGTCGCCTTCTTCGAGGCATCGATGAGGAACGGTACGGGCGAGTCGGCGGGCATGACCGTGTCCACGGCCACTTCCGGTGCGACGGCCCGTACCTGCTGAACGACCTCGTCGATGATCCGCTCACCTTCGCCGGCCAGCACGTCGAACCACGGGGCCGGCCCCGCCAGGCCGCCCCCATAGGAGAGCTGCTCGGCTCGCAGCGCGTGCACGATCAGCAATCCGAGCCCGCGCTGGTCCGCGACCGTGGCGGCCCACCGGGCCGCTTCCCGTCCGGGTTCGGTCCCGTCCACCCCGACGACGATCTTCCGTCCTGTCGTGCTCATCGTTCGTCCTCCTGGTAGATCACTTTGGCTTCGACGACACCCGGAACGGCTTCGGCGAGCAGCTTCGCCACGTGCCGGTCGGTGTCGCTGTCGTATCGGTCACCGATCCGGACCGCGCCGTCATCGACCTCGACGGTCCAGCGCCCAGGGCCTCCGTAGATCTCGAGGTGATGGCGGACGTCGGCTTCGATGGCGACATCGGACCGGGCGAACGCCCGGACGAAGTCGCCCCGGGTGAGGATTCCGACCACCTTCGAGCCGTCCACCACGGGCATCGCGCGGATGCGGCCGTCGAGCAGCGCCCGGCCGACCTCCGCGAGATCCGAACCAGCGCTCATCCCCGTCGCGGGCGACGTCATCACCTGGGCGACGAGCGTGCCCGGACGAGGATGCTCCTCGGGATCAGGGCCGGAACGGATGTCGCGGGGAAACCTGTCCCGGATCAGGTCGGCCTCGGTCACGATGCCGACCAGCCGCTCGTCGTCATCGATCACCGGCAACGCGGTGAAACCCTTCTCCACCAGCAACTCGGCCGCGTGTTTGGCCGTCGTCTCCGGCGTCACGGTGATGACAGGAGATGACATCAGGTCTCTTGCTCGCATTTCCGCTCCCTCAGACCGTGCTCGCGGGGCGGACGACCGCCACCGGGCAGTTCGAATGCGCCACCAGCGCCTGACTTGTCGAGCCGAGCACCATGCCCTCGAAACCGCCACGCCCACGGCAGCCGACGACCAGCAGCCGCGCCTGCTCGCCGAAGCCGAGCAGCGCGCGCACCGGCCGGTCCCGGACGACCTCGATCGTCAGCGGCACCTCGGGGAACTTCTCCTGCCAAGGCGCGAGCTGTTCCTCGACGGCCTTCCGCTCGGCGGCCTCGATCTCGGCGGGCCGGATCGCCAGCGGATGGGACCGCATCGACTCGTGGTCAAAGATCTCGTTCCACGCCCGGACCACGGTCAGTCCCGCGCCACGAAGCATCGCCTCGTCGAACGCGAACGCCAGGGCGACCTCACTGGCCGCCGATCCGTCGGTTCCGACGACGACCGGGCCCGTCTCGGGCGGCACGTCGTCCGGCCGCTTGCCCCTGGCGACGACAATCGGGCAGTGACCGTGCTGTGCCAGCGCGACCGCGGTCGAACCGATGAGCAAGCCGGTGAAGCCGCCAAGCCCTCGTGATCCGAGCACGATCATGGTCGCCGTCAACGACTCCTGGATCAACGCGGCCACCGGGCTCCACTCGCGTGCCGCCGTCTCGACGACGAGATCCGGGTAGCGGCCTGACACGGCGTCGTGCGCTTCCGCGAGCCACTCCTTGCCCCGGGCCTCGAAACTCGTTCTGATCGCGTCGGTCGACGGCAGGACGGCAGGCATCCGCACCTGCGGGATCCCGTAGATGTGCACCAGCCGCAGTCGTAGCCTGCGCCGCGCCGCCTCGCCGGCCGCCCAGACTGCGGCGTGGCGAGCGGACCCCGAACCGTCGATCCCGACGACCACCGCGCCCTCAGCCACGCCCGACATGTCCACTCCCTTTCGTCGTTTCCAGCTGTGCGGCGATCTCGGCGGCCCAGTCCCGGATCGCCGTCCAGTCCCGGTAGTCGCCATCCTTGACACGCAGTGCCGAGACCATCGCCCGCTCGGCGAACCGGAGCCGGCTCCGATCGATCCGGCCCGAGAAGACCCGGTGCCCGTGCGCCCCGGACCGCGTCACCAACCCGGCGACGTCGACCGGCTCCTCGACGGGCTTGGGCGGCTCTCCCACCGGGCCACTCGAGAACAACCACACGTCCTTATGACGCAAGACTTCGTCCTGCTCGATCAGAGTCTTCGCCCCGCCGAGCCAATGCCCCATGTACACGGCGCTGCCCAGCAGCACCACGTCGTAGTCCTCGACCGAGACGACATCCTCGGCGAACAGGACCTCCACCACGGCTCGGGCACCCAGTTCGGCGCCCAGACACCGGCCGATCTCATCGGCGATGTCCCGCGTCGCGCCATGGCGACTCGCCACCGCTACGAGGATCTTCATCTTCGCTCTCCTGTCTGGTCGCTTCCCAGCTTCGACCAGCGCAGGAGCGCACGGGAGGGCCCGAGGTCCCGTCGACCCGGGCCGAGGGTCCCGCCATCGGCACGAGAGGCGCGGCTCCGGCCTTCCTCCCGACCTGCGAGGACCAAGTGCTCTGTGGACGGATGCACGCACCGCAGACGATCGAAAGAGCTGACGGCGACGGGAGAAGCAAATGACGGTACGGCTGGGGATCAACGGTTTCGGCAGGATCGGGCGAGACATCTTGCGGTGCGTGCTCGAATCACCGGACAGCCCGATCGACGTGATCGCGGTCAACGACATCACGTCACCGGAGATGCTGGCCCATCTGCTGGTCCACGACTCCACCTACGGCAGATTGCGTATCCCGGTCGAGGTCGTCGATGGTGAGGCGCTTCGTGTCGGCGACCATTTGATCCAGGTGAGCGCGAAACCCGATCCCGCGGAGCTGCCATGGGGTGAGTACGGCGTCGACATCGTCGTCGAAGCAACCGGCCACTTCCGGACCCGGGAAGGAGCAGGCGCTCACCTGACGGCGGAAGGTCGTGATCTCGGCACCCGGCAAGGACGTCGACGCGACGATCGTGCTCGGCGTCAACGAGGACACCTACGACCCGGACGAACACCACATCATCTCGAACGCCTCGTGCACGACGAACTGCGTCGCACCGATGGTGAAGGTGCTGCACACGGCCTTCGGGATCCGACGCGGGATGCTCACGACGATCCACAGCTACACCGGTGATCAGGCCCTGCTGGACCGTCCGCACAAGGATCCGCGCCGCGCCCGGTCGGCCGCGGTCAACGTAGTGCCCACCAGCACCGGCGCCGCCAGGGCAATCGGCTTGGTGATCCCGGAACTCGCCGGCAAACTCGACGGGGTCGCCGTGCGCGTCCCGGTCGAAGACGGATCACTGACCGACCTCACCGTCGAGCTCGAACGCCCCGTTACCGCGGAGCAGGTCAACCACGCTTTCGCGGAAGCCGCCGATGGCTCTCTCAAGGGCATTCTGCGCTACACCGAAGCGCCTATCGTGTCCCGCGACATCATCGGCGATCCCGCGTCATGCGTGTTCGACGCGGAGCTGACCAAGGCCGACTCCCACCTGGCGAAGGTATTCGGCTGGTACGACAACGAATGGGGCTACGCCAGCCGCACGGTCGAACTGGTGGATCTGATCGCGCGCACGCTGCCGCCGCGATGAAGCGGCTGGGTGTCGCCGGTGCCTTGGTGGGCGGGAACTATCGCGCCGGGGATGTGGAGATCGACGAGGACTCCGGCCGGGTCGCCGCCGTGGGGCTCTCCCCTCCCGTTCGTGGCCTGGCCATCCCCGGATTGATCGATCTCCAGGTCAACGGGTTCGCCGGGGTGGACTTCCTGAACGCGGACGCCGACGGCTACGCGCGCGCCGGCATCGCGCTGGCCCGGACCGGCGTCGCGGCCTATCAGCCGACGCTGATCACCGACCGGCCCGACCGGACCATCGGAGCGATCGCCACCGCGGGCAAGGCTCAGGGTGTGCCCGGCGGGGCCCGCGTCCTCGGTGTCCATTTGGAAGGTCCGTTCTTGTCCCCGGAACGGCCTGGTACCCATCCCGTCGAGTACCTGCGCGCTCCGGATCTCACGCTCGCGCAGCGGCTGCTGGACGCCGGGCCGGTCACGCAGTTGACCCTCGCTCCAGAACTTCCGGGCGCTGTGGAGCTGGTCGACCTGTGTGTGCGGTCCGGTGTCCTCGTCTCCTGCGGACACAGCGACGCCACCGCCGCGGCGACACACACCGCGATCGATCACGGCGCCCGGCTGATCACGCATCTTTTCGACGCGATGCGTCCATTCACCCACCGCGACCCCGGTATCGTCGGTGCTGCGCTCACCCGCCGTGAAGTGACCATCGGCTTGATCGCCGACCCCAGCCACCTGGCTCCCGAGGCGATTCTCCTGGCCTTCCGGGCGGCGGCGGACCGGATCATCCTGGTCACCGACGATCTCGCCGCCGGTGGGTGTCCGGATGGCCACTACCGCCTCGGAAGCGTCGACTTCGAGGTGTCCGACGGTGTCGCCCGCCGCGCCGACGGCACTCTGGTCGGTACGACCATCACGTTGCTCGAAGCCGTCCGCCACGCCTGCGACATCGGCGTCACCACCGAGGCGGCCGTCAACGCGGCGACCCGTACGCCGGCCAGGTTGTACCCAGGGGCCGATCTCGGCCTGTTGCGGCCCGGTGACCGCGCTGATGTGCTGGTGCTCGACGACGCTCTACGGCTCCGGAAGGTCTTTATCCGAGGAATACCGGTCGAGCATCAGGCGCCGGACACGGACCGGACACACGAAAGGTACCGATTCTCGTGAAGAAGTCCTGGTGGATCGCATCCACTGCGGGGGCGTTGGTGGTCGTCGCGGCGGTGGTCTTGGTCGTGCGAGAACTGTCCGGCCCCACGAGCGAGACTGACTCGAATCCGGCTCCGTCGTCCACCGCGCCTGATCGCCGGGCCGTGCTGGCCGTCAAGATCGACAACGTGGCGGCGGCCCGTCCGCAAACCGGCCTGAGTGCCGCGGACCTCGTGTACGTGGAACCCGTCGAGGGCGGACTGACCCGGCTGCTCGCGCTCTACCGGGACCGTCCGCCGTCGGTGATCGGCCCGGTGCGGAGTGCGCGAGCCACTGACCTCGGCCTGCTGGCCCAATTCGGACGACCAGCGCTCGCCTATTCCGGCGCCGCGCCGGAGCTGCTGCCGGCCCTGCGTTCGGCATCGCTGACGAGCGCTTCGCCCACGGAAATCCCGGACGCGTACTTCCGCGACGACTCCCGGCCGTCACCGCACAACCTCTACCTCCGCCCGCAACAGGTCCCCGACGGTGAGGTCGCGCCGGAAGGCGCGTTTCCCGCGACGGGCGCCGCACCGGAATCCGGCGCGGCGGCCGCCACCGCGGCGATCCGCTATCCGGCGGCCGCTTTCACGTTCACCTGGTCGGTGGACATCGGCAGATACCTGATCGGTCTGGACGGCTCGCCACTCACCTCGGTGGACGGCGGCCAGGCCGGCGCTGCGACGGTCGTCGAACAGCGGGTCGCCGTCCGGCTCGGCGAACGCGGGGAGACCGGCACGGTCCCCAACTCCCCCATCGCCCAGACGGTCGGCAGCGGGCAGGCGAGGGTGTGGCGGGACGGGCAGCGGTTCGCGGCTACCTGGGACCGTCCGACGGCAACGGCGCCGACCCGGTTCACGACCGCGTCCGGGCAGCCGCTTCCGGTGTCCGACGGTCCTTTGTGGATCCTGCTCGTCCCCGCGTGACCGCCGCGGTGGTCAGCTCACCCGCAGCACGGCCGCGCCGTTGACCCGATCCTCCGCCAGATCCGTGAGCACCCGATCCGCCCCGTCCAGTGGGTACGGCACGGTGCTCACCTCGAGGTGGTGGGTCCCCGCGAACGCCAGGAACTCCCGTGCCTCGGCGCGTGTGTTCGCCGTGACGCTGCGCACCTGGCGTTCCTGGAAGAGGTGCCGCTGATAGTTCAGTGACGGGATGTCGGAGAGATGGATCCCGGCGAGTGCCAGTGTCCCGCCTCGATCGAGAGCCTCGAGGGCGGGTGGGACCAGTTCTCCGGCAGGCGCGAACAGGATCGCCGAGTCCAGGGGCTCTGGCGGTGACTCGGCGGCCGCGACAGCCGAGGCCGCTCCGAGAGCCAAAGCCAGCTTCCTGGCTTCCTCGCTGCGGGTCATGACGTGCACGGTGGCGCCTCGGGCGATCGCCACCTGGGCGGTCAGGTGGGCGCTCCCACCGAACCCGTAGATCCCCAGCCGACCGCCCTCGGGTACTTGCGCCCGCTCCAGCGCGTGGTAGCCGATCAGCCCGGCGCACAACAAGGGCGCGAGCTCGTCGTCGGTGTACCCCTCGGGCAGCGGGAGAGCGTAGGCGGCCGGTACGACCGCGAATTCGGCGTATCCCCCGTCTTCGTCCCAACCAGTGTAACGCGACTCCGGACACAGGTTCTCCCGGCCGCGACGGCAGTATCGGCACCGGCCGCAGGTTTCCCGTAACCAGGCGATTCCGACCCGGTCGCCCGTACTGAAGCCGGAGACGTCGTCCCCCACGGCGACCACTTCGCCGACGACCTCGTGTCCCGGAATCACCCCCGCCCGATGTACCGGCAGGTCACCCTCGGCGACGTGCAGATCGGTGCGGCAGACCCCGCACACCAGCACCCTGACCAGCACCTCGTCGGCGGCCGGTCGCGGGACCGGAACCTCTGCCCATTCAAGAGGGCTCGAAGCCATCGGCCCGGGCCGGGTGACCCGCCATGCGCGCATCTTCACGAACGGCCTCCTCCATCGGAAAATCCTCCGTCCAGGATCGTGCGCCTTTCGGCCACGGGGAAGGACCGAAGGTCACTGCCGCGCGGCGAGCCGAAGCCTCACCGTGGAAGCGGAAGGGAGAGAAAACCATGACTGTGCAGAAGGAAGAGCAGCAAGTGACCGAATCCGCGGCGCCGAAAAGGCCGAGCGAAGTGTTCACCGAGAAGGTGCACCGGCTCGTGCGCGAGGGCAACGTCCGGCGCATCGTCGTCAAGGACACCCAGGAACGGGTGATCATCGATGTCCCCGTGAACGCCGGCCTCGTCGCCGCGGTTCTCGCCCCGGTCGTGACCGCGGCCGGCGCGATCACCGCGCTCGCGGGCCCCTGGTCCATCGCGGTCGAACGCCGCGGCGACCCGGCATCAGAAGAGAAGCCGTCGTGAAACCCGTTCGCTTTTGGGTCGGGCTGGTCCTGGTGGCCCTGGGCGTGCTGGGAATCCTCGACGCGACCGGCGTCTTCGAAACCGGCGGCTTGCTCAGCGCGTGGTGGCCGGCGTCCTTGGTCGGCCTCGGCATCGTCGCGATGCTGTCCCAGCGGCGGATGTCGATCGGACCGGCCGCCGTGACGGTGATCGGGCTCATCCTGCTTGCGGGCACTCTCGACCTGGCGGAAGGGGGGCTGTGGTGGCCGACCCTGCTGGCGGTGGCGGGACTCGCCGTGCTCGCCGGACTGCGCCGGGAGCACGGCACCAGGACACCGCTCGTGATGTTCGGTGGAGCGACCACCAGGGAACAGTCCCGCCACCTGCGGCACACCGACGTCTCGGCGATCTTCGGCGGTTCGACGCTCGATCTTCGTCAAGCCCGGATCGACGAGGGAGCGACGGTGGACGCCTTCGCCTTGTTCGGCGGCGTCAAGGTGCTGGTGCCGCGGGGCTGGCGGGTCTCGCTCGGTGGTCTGCCGTTCATGGGTGGCCTGGAGGACAAGACCAACGGGACCGGTGATCTCCCGGCGGACGCTCCTGTGCTCGCCGTGAACGGGACCGCGATCTTCGGCGGCGTCGAGGTCACGAACACGCCGGAGAAATGACGAAGTGACTGCGCGGTGCCGTCGCGGCCCAGATGTCGCGCCGGTACCGCAGCAGCCGAGCCTTCACGTGGTCGCGATCGGCTCGCGGTTCCGGCGGGACAGGGCTGGTGGACGCGCCACCGGCGGCTTGAATCGCGGTCACGAACCGGCCGACCGCGCCCGATGATGGCACGAGTTCGCCCCCGAGGTAAGCGAGCACCAGCAGGTCCTCGCCGGAATGGGTCTCCATGGCGAAAGCCCAGCCGTGGCGCTCGTCCCACAGCAGGGCTGTGTCCCGCTCCGGCCGGCGGGGCAACCGCTGGTCCAAGGCGATGTAGGCCGACGCGGGGTGATCGAGATCCATGGCGCACGACTCTTTTCCCACGCCCACCGCGGCGCTCACCGCGACCAGGTAGCCCGCCAGCCCGCACCGCAGGTCGTGATCGAGTTCGATTCCGGTCAGCAGGGAAATCACCCTCCGTCGAGTCTGAGCTTCACCGGCCACTTCGGACCGGCCTCGCCAGACCGTACGAGTTCGCCTCCTCCGAGGATGGCGGCATTAGGCCCCTGGGCGAAGGACTTTCGTCCCTCGCGACGTCGGCGCTAAGTCCATAACGGACGAAGGGCACGGCGGAGATCGCGCCAGGCCTCCGGCAGCGCGGCCACGCATCGATCGGCGTTGGCCGTCTCCTGCGCCCGCACCGCCGCCAAGATACCGTCCGCGACCTCCAAGGCACTCAAGAGTTCGCGGGCGACGACCGCGTCTTGGAATTCCCCGAGAAGGTCCTGGAAGGTACGCACTGTCGGCTTGGCGTCGACCGGCAGCGCCTCGGCGCCCGCCTCCAGCGCGTACCGCAGCCGCTTGGCCGCTTTCCGTACACCGTGAACGGCGCGGTCACGTTCCGGACCAGCCGGTCGCGCGTCGATCCTGGACACGCGAGCGTCGAGTTTCTCGGCCACCGCACGAGCCAGGTGAGGAAGTACCCGCCCGGCGGGTCGCCGGGCCGCTTTGGGCCACTGCTGCCAGGGCCTCTCGCTCAGCACCACCTCAAGGACGTCCAAGGCGGTCAGCAACTGCAGATACCGACGGCCGTCGAGCGCGCACCGCACCCGCTCACGTGCCTCCTCCGAGAGAACGGCGAAGCAGGCGTTCGTCCGCTCCCCGGCCCAAGGCCGTGAACGCGCCCACTGGACCTCGATGTCCCGCGCCGGGCCGAGTTCCCCGCCGAGCCAGCGCAATTCGTCACCCAGCGCTTTGAGAAGTCTCCGTCCGCCCAGCACTGGGGCATAGGCGGAGAAGACGCCTCGCAGCCGCCGGGTGGCTACCCGCATCCGATGCACCGCGTCCGGCTTGTCCTGCCGCGCGGCCAGATCCGCGGCGGCGAGGGCCGCGATCTGCGTACGCACGTAGCGAAGGACGACTCCTCGTGCGGAGTCGTCGGGAGGTCGAGGCGATAGTGCGATCCGGTGATCGAGCACCGCGTGAAGTTCGGTCGTCCCGCCGTCGCCGACGCGCGCGACGGCCACCAAGTCGTCATCACGGGTATACGCACGAACCAGCCGGGAAAGGCTCGGCGGGACGGCCAGTCCTGAACCGGCGAAGCGGATCGGCCCGTCAGGCGTTTCGAGGCGCCACGACCCGTTGTCGACACTCAGCGTCAGGTCGTTTCTGAGCAGGCGCAGGGAAATCGTGTCGAAGTAGACGGTATCGGGTGCGGTCGCGACGGTCGCGCTCATGGACTTGCCTCCTTCAGGGTCGCCGCGTGGTCCGGGACGTAGGTCTGCAGCAGCCGGTCGGGGCGGCAGTAGCCGTTTGATTCCGGACGCGAGGGGAGCGAAACCGCCTCATGGACGACGTCGTGGTAGGGCACGCTGGAGAGAAGGTGCGCGATCATGTTGAGCCTCCCGCGCCGTTTCTCCTCGCTTTCGACCACGTACCAAGGAGATTCGGCGGTATCGGTATGCACGAACATGTCGTCCTTCGCCCGCGAGTACTCCTCCCATTGGGTCACGGACCGCAGGTCCATCGCGGAGAGTTTCCAGCGGCGCATCGGATCGTCGATCCGGCTTCGGAACCGCCGCTCCTGCTCGTCCCGGCTGACCGAGAACCAGTACTTGCGCAAGAGAATGCCGTCGTCGACGAGCAGCCGCTCGAAGATAGGGCACTGCTGGAGGAACCGCTTGTGCTCTTCGGGAGTGCAGAAACCCATCACCCGCTCGACCCCGGCACGGTTGTACCAGCTGCGGTCGAACAGCACGATCTCACCGGCCGCGGGCAGGCACTCGATATAGCGCTGGAAATACCACTGCGTCCGTTCACGATCGGTAGGCCTCGGCAGAGCCGCGATCCGCACGACGCGCGGGTTCAGATGTTCGGTGACCCGCTTGATAGTGCTGCCCTTCCCCGCCGCGTCCCTGCCCTCGAACACCACCACCAGCCGGGCGCCCTCGTACCGCACCCACTCCTGAAGCTTGACGAGCTCGGCTTGCAGGCGCAGCAGTTCCCGTTCGTACACCACGCGCGGGATCCGCGCCTTGCCCTTGCCGGCCATGCGCTCAACGGTACGAATCCAGGCGGCGTAGCGATTCGGCCGTAGGTCGACGGTGGAGAGGTCTTTGGTCATGAGCGACCAGAGACAGCGGAAGGGTCGAAGGACCCGCGGCTCCGTCACGCCCAGTGGGGCCGTTCGCCCCTGTGACCGCGGCTCGGAGACGGCGAGCATGAGACCGGTCCGATCCGAGGAGGAAAAGCGATGGACCAGAACCTGCCCGACGCGTACACGGTGAGGGCGGCCATCGCACTGGCCGTACGCGCCCCCTCGGTGCACAACAGCCAACCTTGGGACTGGCGGTTCCGCGGCCGCACGATCGAACTGCGAGCGGACACTGGCCGCAAGCTGCGACAGGCCGACCCCGAAGGCCGCGATCTGCTCATCAGCTGCGGGTGCGTGCTCCATCACTTCACGATCGCGGCCGCCACGCTCGGCTGGACCGCCCACATCGACCGGATGCCCGATCCTGACGTGCTGGCCCGAATCGAACTCTTTCCTCATGAACCGCGTGAAGAGGACATCGCGCTGGCCACGGCGATACCTCGACGCCGGTCGGATCGCCGCCGGTACGCCACTCGGCCGTTGACGGTCTGGGAGGAGAACCGTCTCGTACGAAGCGCGACAGACCACGACGCGATGTTGCGCTTCGTGGACGACGCCCCACGGCGTTCGGCGTTGACGGCCGCCGCGGTGGAGGCTCGGGGCCTGCACCGGGCCGACCCGGCCTACGGAATCGAACTCGCGTCCTGGAGCGGACGGCGGTACGCAGCAGACGGCGTACCCGCACGAAACGCCGTCCTGACCACTGCGGCACCGCTGGTACGAGACTTCTCCGACGCCCTGCTCGCCGACACCGACGCCCACGATGGCGCCGCACTGACCGTGCTGTCGACTGCGGACGACACTCCGCTCGACAGGCTACGGGCAGGCGAAGCCGCCAGCGCCGTGGCGCTGACGGCGACCCGGCTGAACCTCGCGTCCTGCCTGGTCACGGAACCACTGGAGCTGACCTGCACCCGTGGGCTGGTCCGCGACTGCGTCGTCGCCGAGGGAGCCGAGCCCCAGCTCGTCGTGCGGATCGGCCACCTACCCGACGGCACTCCCCCGCTCCCCGCCACCCCACGACGGCCGATCACGGAAGTCCTGCGGCCACTGGGCCACTACGGGATCGGCCTGCCGATACCGGTACAGCAACGCGAAAGCTGACACCCCGCCCGCGGACGCACCGACAACCCCTGGGAGCACAACATGAACGTCGACGAACTACTGAAGAAGACCAAGGACGGTCTCGAAACCAAGATGGTCTACGGCGAGCCGTACCACGCCGACGGGGTCACGGTCATCGTGGCCGCCACGGTCGGCACCGGTGGCGGTGGCGGCGACAGCCGCGATGAGAAGGGGCGCTCCGGCGAAGGTGCCGGGTTCGGCCTGTCGGCCAAACCGGTCGGGGCATACGTCATCAAGGACGGCAAGCTCCGCTGGGAACCTGCCATCGACGTGAACCGCCTCTTGACCACGTTCGGCATGATCGCGGTGGCGGCACTGTTCGCGGCCACACGGTTCGCGAGGGCCAAGCGGCACACCGAGCTGGAACGGGCATGAAACCGGCATGGAATCCGGGAAAAGCGGAGCGGCAGCGCCGGGAGAACGACGCGGTGAACGCGAACCTGCGAAGCGCGCGCGAACTGCGGCGTCTCTTCGCCCGGATCGCCGAGACGGCGGCACTGTCACGGGAACAGCTGCGGACCCGGCTCGTCGCCAACGCCGAGCGGCGGGCTCGTGCCGACGAGGAGCGTCGGCGGCTATTGAGTGCCGAGATCGCGAAGCGGGGGGAATCTCGCGAAGCGAGAACGGCGCTTCAGTCCGCCGGGATGATCAGACCGCTTCGCTGATGGTCACCGCGAGCTTGAACGTACTGAAGCGGTGCGGCAACGAGACCCCTGGGACCGAGACCACTGCCCCGACCACGAGACAGTTCACAAAGCAGCGGTCTCCAGGGGCAGGTCGCCTGCCGGGTGAGCACCATGGAATGGATCACACGCGCAATGATCTCGACTCGCGCGGTGACGTCTGCGGACCCTTCGGCGCCATCGCGCAGCCTTGATCTACACGTCGGGCGCGAAGGAGCGCACTCGCCAGCCATGGTCATACTCGGTTTCCCATTGGAAGTACAGGCTGGTTCCGAGTTCCTTCACCGCCATGTAGCAGCCAACCTCGGCGGAGTTCTTGACATCGTACTTGCAGTCACTGAACTGTTTCTCTGTAGGCGTGTATCCGAGCAGGTCCGCCGGGATTTTCAGAGCCGTCACAGCATTGCCGGAGTGGGTGCGAGCGATCAATCCCGCGTTGTCCCGTTGCCGCCACGCCACCAGGAAGGCATTCTTGCTGCCCTCGAAATGCTCCTTCATCGCCTGGTCGCGCTCGGTGCACGCGTTGCCGGTAGCAGGGTCGCCGCCCGAGCCGCCACGGCATATGTCGTTGAGCGCCTGCCAGCGTTTCCATAGTGCCTTGAGGTCGGTAGTTCCATCGATACTCTGCGCCGCCGTGCCCCGATAGCCGAAACTCACGTCCACAAGGGCTGCTTCGGGCGTGCTGTCGTTGAGCAGGAAGTCGAGGACCTGCTGTTCGAGGCTGAACAGGTCCATCGCCTTCAGCATCCGGGCAGCCACCTGCAACCTTCCGTACTGCGGTGTGCCCGCGCCGGCTCTTGCCAGCTCGCCCTGGACGACGTTGCCGGCGCATCCCCGTAGCTCGGCCGCCGTGCCGGATGCCGCCGCCCCGTCGCCCTCCCTGATCACCTTCCCCGCGGCTCCACCAGTTCCGACAACCGAAGCCATACACTCCACAGTGGATATACCCAGCGTCTTTCCTCCACCGATGGGGATGTCAGCACCGGCCGCCGACGCTAGCTGGAACACCGCGTTGGTGAGAAAAGTCCCGGTGTCGTGGCGGGCATGCCCCTGCACCGTCCCGGCGACGCCGCCCGGACGCGCGAAAGTCACCGTGGCAGCCGCCCGTCCAGTCAGGAACAACCTGGTATTGGCCGCCGTGCTGCCGATGTTCCCCGCTCGCTGCACCAACTCTCCGAGCGAATTCGGCAGGGAGGTCGAAGCGCTCCGGTAAGCAGTGGTGAATTCGACCGTCACCGGATACCCGCGGTTGTTGACCACCTTGAGCGCCAGATCGTCACCGGCGCTCTCAGCACAACTGAGCAGCTGGGCGTTTTCCGAATCGGAGGTGATCACGGTTTGCACCCACGACGGCGTCTTCCCCACGCACTGCGGCTTGTCTCCTCGATTGCCGAGTACCCGGAAAGCCTGGTACTCCAGCGCCGAGGCGACCCCTTGCGCCCCCTGCACGATCTTGTCCGACAGCACGGTCCAGACCGACAGGTGATCGACCGTCGCACTCAGGCTCCCCGAAGCCGGGTCCGTCCTGGTCTCCACCGGAATCCACCAGCCTGTCGGCTCGTCCAGGTAAGCGATGTGCGCGGGTTGCCGCAGGTTGGGTAGAGGGAAGTCAATCGTGACCGGCCGACGGGGTTGCTCCGCACCTGCGGAGATCCGGACGACCGGACCCACAAAGAGCGCAGTGTCTCCCGCCGGGTTCGGTTCGGGGGCAACCTCCAAGATGGCAGAGCCGAGAGCACCTTCCGGCGCCGCGACCGTCACCCCTTCTGCGGTGGCTGACTGCGGCCCACCTGGGCGCGGCTCGCTCGTGCAAGCGACAGCGAACACAGCAACCGCAAACGCGGTGAGTACGATCGCGACTCTTCGCATGGGTGTCCTCGGCTCGGCGTCATTTCTTGCCCCTGCACAGTCGCCAGGATCGCGCACCTGTTACAGGCATCGACCGAGAACTACCTCAACCATGGCCATGTGGGAGGCCTCAGGAAGGCATGGGCGAGAACCTGTCCGGGCCGGAATCCTCTAGGCACAAACCGGGATCGGCGACCCGCGGCGGCCCGGCAGCTGGTACGGCGAGATCAAGAACTACGACTCATCGCTCTCACCTTCCCTCGCCGGGACTGTGGAGAGCGCCTACGTAGCCAATGTCTCCCCAGGCCATTTATGCACGGATGCGCCGCGTATCCAGGGAAATCGACAAGTCCGTTAAGTCGGCTCTGTGCATGACGAGGCTCCTGACGAGACGGGTTCTTGGTATGACCCGCCACGGTCTGGAGCGGTGACGGCGCCGGCATCGGTATGGAGCCGAGCCGGTCAGCTGTCGGCGCGAACCGTTGCACCGATCGCGAGAGAAAGCAACCAGCGATCGCGGCACGCGTGGAGCCCGTCATCGTCAGGAGTGCCAGACTCCTTTATATATCGAGTTTTCTCTTCACAGAGCCAGCCAAGCTGGATCACATCGGACAGGCCAGGTTAACCCGATCGTGTCAGTGTCACGCCACAGAATCGGGGAGTAAACGCGCAGCAGGGCGGCGACCTCCGTGCGGTCAGATCCCCTGGTCTAGCGCCCGGTGAAGGCGAAGGCTTCCGTAGTTCAGCGCTCCAGTCCGTCGGCGGGGTCGAGGCCGAGAATCGCGAGCAGCAACGCACAATCCTCGATGTCCTTCGCGGCCGACGCCACCAGGCGCACACTGCGGTAGCACTGGTCATGGCTGACGTCGTAGGGATTTGAGCTTCCCCCCGTTGTCCGGACACCTTGGGGGCCGCACTCGCGAGTGCGGAGTCTGAACACGCGAGTTACGTCTCTGAACACGCGAGATCCGAGTCTGAGCACGCGAGTGCGGTGTCGCGTCACCCGAGTCCGCCGTCTCGCCCAAGACACGACACGTTCGCCTTACCCCTCAATAACCCTCATTGTCACTCACGACCCCCTCTCGCAGCTGCGCAAAGCCCCCTCGGGCCCCCAGATCCGGACTAGCGTCCCGTGTGGACAGTCGCGCCCCGGGTCCACTGCCGGTGACTTGTCCGGCTTGATCGAGCAGGCCGGCAGCCACTGAAGATCAACTTGAGCTACGTGGCATTGGGCACGACCTGGTCCCTTCATCATCTGGGCCCGGATTTGCTGTTCGATCCCGGCGAGGGTCCGTGTTCCTTTCGCGCAGTACCCCCGAACGGCTGGTGTTGTGAGCCGGCCACGTGCCCGATGACGCACGCCGCCGGCGGGTCGAGGTCGAGCATCTCGGTCCGGAGTCGCTCGAACCCGGCATCGGTGAGCCGGCTTGCCAGCTCCGCGGCGGCGGCCGCCGAAGTGGCCGCGGTGGCACCGGGACAACGAGGCTGGGACACCAGAGCGATGCGCCCACCGGGTCGCAACAGCCGGGCGAGTTCGCGTAGCCGGGCGGCCGGGTCGGGCCACATGCCTGCTGTGTTGACCGCGAGCGCGGCGTCGAATGGCCCGTCGCTGATCGACAGGCTCTCGACCGGCGTGTGCACCAGTCGTACCCGTCCGGCCCGGATGGCGGCCCTGTTGCGGCGGCGGGCCTGGCGGATCATGACCTGCGAGTGGTCGACGCCGACGACCAAGCCCCGGGACGCCCGGGTGGCGAGGGTGGAGACGGCCACGCCCGGGCCGCAGCCGAGTTCGATGACGCGGTCGGTCGGCTGGACGTCGAGAATCCGCACCGCCCAGCGGTTGCGCGTCACGTTCGACGACCGACGGCCCATGATCCAGCCGGCGACGTGCCCGACGGCTCCGGTCGGCCGGTGGAACTGCGCCAAGATCCGGCTCAGCAGCCTTTCCTTGATCTTCATGGGGTGAGCCAAGCACTTCAAGTACGCTTGAAGTCAATGTCTGCCACCGAGCGCACCCCGGCGTCGTTGTCCATCGGCGAACTGTCCGAACGGACCGGCGTGCCGACGAGCGCGCTGCGGTACTACGACGAACTCGGCTTGGTGCGGCCGACGGCGCGGGAAGCGGGCCGACGGCGCTACGCCGAGTCGGCGGTCAGGGACGTCGGCGCGATCCTCTTCTTCCGCGAGATCGGATTCTCGCTGACGGAGATAGGACGCTTCCTCACGGGCGAGCGACAAGGCCGACGGGAAATGATCGATCACAAACTGGCTGAACTGACCGAACAGCAGCACCGTATCGAAATCGCCCGCGCCGCACTCGAACACGGCCGGAAATGCCCGGCCGTCGATCCCATGAAATGCACCCGATTCTGGGCGATCCTCGAAGGGCGACAGCGCGGCCTCTCGCTGGAAGAAAGCCACTCGCGAGTGCACTGACCGAACCTGTCGGGCGAACCCACGGACCTGCGCGCGGAGCCGCTCAACGCCTGGACGCGATGTCGGATTCCCGGTCGATGCTCGGGTTCGAGCCGAACCAGTCGAGGCAGACGACCATGGCGTCGTCGGCGGCCATGCCGCCCTTGCGGCGGTCGTGCAGTTCGGCGAGGACGGCGCTCGGGACGTGTGCCGCGGGCAGTTCCGTGGTCGTGAGGATGGCCTGGGTCAGTTCGCGGTCGCCGTAGAGTTCTCCGTGTGGTCCGGCCGCGTTGTACACGCCGTCGCTGACGAAGACGAACCTGTCGCCCGGCAAGGCCTGCAGGGTTTCGGCGGTATAGAGGGTGTCTTCGAAGGTACCGAGGGGAAGCTGTTCGTCGAATTGGACACGTTCGGCTTTGCCGTCGCGTAGCCGCCACAGGCGGGGTGATCCCGCGTCGACCGCGGTGATCCCACCGGTGGCGAGGTCGAATTCCAGCAGGAGCGTGGCGACGTGTTCTTGACCGCGGTGCTGCGCGTAGATGGCTTGGTCGGCGAGTTCCGCCTGCGTGTCCAGGGGGATCCCGGCGCGGCGGGCGTTGCGCAGCGCGTTGACGGCGAGGTTCGTCAGCAGGGCGGCGCTGCTGCCTTCGCCCATGCCGTTGACCAGCGTGACCGTCAAGGTGTGGGCGGAGGCCGACCAGTCGAAGCAGTCGCCGTAGATGGCGTACGCGGGTTCCAGCTGCCCACCGAGAGCGAATTCGGGGCGGCTGCACGCGCGGCCGGGGAGCAGCTGCCACTGCATTTCCGCGGCGAGCGTCAGCCGTGAGGAACGGCGGGCCTGCACGTACAGGTCGGTGTCGCGGTCGGCGACGAAGACCTCGTGCCCGAGCGCTTCGGCGAACCGGCCGAGTTCGGCCCACACCGGCGGTTCCGGCTCTTCGGGCAGCGTGACGACCAGGACACCGAGCCGGTCGCCGCGTACGGTGACCGGGAGGTTGGCGCGGATGCCGTCTTCGGCGGGTTCGAACGTCGCCAGCTGGGTGGTGAAGGCTTCGCCCGCCGCGGTGTCGGCCACCGGCATCGGCTCGGTCGTGTACGGCAGGACGGTCACTCGCCGCAGTTCGGTGAGGCTGTAGTCGGCCATCAGCAGCTCGACGGCACCGGCGCCGAAATGCTCGCTCAACGCCGCGCGCAGTCCGTCGAGCAGCGCATGAGGCTGAACGCCACGCAGGACGCGTTCGACTGCCAAGGATCTGTCCACCGCGTTTGCCTCCTGCCCACCCGGAACCCGGTGTCTCGGATCGAGCACACGGGATGAGTCCGCACCGCTCCGTCGGACCGGTCGCAGGACGTGCCGCGGTGAGCTGAGCTGACAGCTCAGCATAAGGATGCGAGAGTGGGTCTGTGAATCGGTCCTCCGAGCCGCACGGCACCGAGACGGTGGCGGCGGCCGTGACCGAGACGGCCGAGCTGCTCGAGATCATGTTCGAGCGGGCTCGCGAGGCGTCACCGCGTCCGCTGTCGACGTCCCAAGTACGCGCTGTCGTGGCACTCGATCACCACGACGGGCTGAACCTGCGCGCCCTCGCCGAGGTGCTCGGCTCGACCCCGCCGCTGGTGAGCCGTCTGTGCGACCGCTTGGAGGCGGTCGGCTTCCTCGAACGGCTGCCCAGCTCGGCCAGCCGCCGGGAGATCACGCTGCGGCTCAGCGACCGCGGCCGCGCGTACCTGCAGGACCTGCGGGCCCGCCGGCGCGAGAGCCTGCACGCGGTGCTGGCGAAACTCACCCCCGAAACCAGGGCGGCGCTCACCACGGGCCTGCAGGAATTCCGTGAGGCGGCGGCAGGCGACTAGATCCGGGTGTGACGTACCTGGCTCTCTCCAGTAGGCTAACTATTGTCATATGACAATGGTCGCTGCTCGCGCACAGCCGGAGGCGGCCCGGAACTCTCGGGAGGCCGCTCGGTGTTGAGGACGGACGACTCCGCCGTCCGGGACTTGCTGTCGCGGATCTTCGGTGAAGACCAGGACGAGCTTGCCGACGACTGGGTCCGCCGGCAGTCGACGGACTCGTCGGCCCTGCTCGACGAGTCGGCGCTGCGCCGCGAGGCGACCGAGTTCTTGGGCGCGCTCCGCGACGCGCTCGACACCGGATTGCCGCTGACCCGGATCATCGAGCGGAACCAGGCGGTCCGCTCCGCCCTGCGCGGGCTTTCCGAACGGCGCGCTCGCGCGGGTGCCACGCCCGCCGCCACAGCCACGGCGATCCTCGCGCTGAAACGCACGACCATGACCGCGCTCGAACGCCGGAGCGACGACCCGGCGGTGCGCTATCAGGCGTCGCTGCTGGTCAACCAACTCCTGGACGCCGCGGGCCTGTTCACCTTCTCGGTCTACGTCGAAGGGCGCGAGGAGATCATCCGCCGCCAGCACCAGCAGATGCTGGAACTGTCCACCCCGGTGGTACGGCTGTGGCGGCAAGTACTGGCCGTGCCGTTGATCGGCACCCTCGACAGCGCCCGCACCCAGGTCGTGATGAACAGCCTCCTGGAGGCCATCCAGACCCACGAAGCCCGCGTGGCGATCATCGACATCACCGGTGTGTCCACAGTGGACACCGCAGTGGCCCATCATCTGCTGCAAACGGTCAGCGCGGTACGGCTCATGGGCGCCGAATGCCTGATCAGTGGTGTCCGCCCGTCGATCGCGCAGACCGTCACCCAGCTCGGCATCGATCTCTCCCACATCGTGACCCGCGGCTCGCTGGCCGACGCCCTCGCCGCCGCGCTGGAGCTACTCGGCGACCGCACCGGCGCGGTGAACGGGTGACCACGCAGGCGGGACTGCCGATCCTGCGGCTCGGGGACATCCTGATCAGCGGCCTGCTGGCCGACCTGGACGACACGACCGCGTTGCGGTTCACCGACGAGCTCACCACGCGCATCGCCGACGAAGGAATCCGCGGGGTCATCCTCGACATCTCCCGGCTGGAGATCATCGACTCCTTCGTCGCACGGGTGCTGATGCAGCTGGCCGCCACCGGGCGCCTGCTCGGGGCGCGGATGATCGTCGCCGGCATGCGCCCGGCGGTCGCGATCACGCTGTCCGAACTCGGCCTGCGCCTCACCGGCGTCCAAACCGCGCTCAACGCCGAACAAGCCATGGAACTGCTCGGGTGGCGCCGTCCCGCCGAGGCGGCGCCTCATGCTTCCTGACGAACTCACCGGACCCGGGCAGGGCGTCCCCGCGCGCGAACACGCCGTCCGCGCCGAGGAGGACCTCCTCACCGCCCGCCACGCCGTGCGGGCCAGTGCGGTCGCCGCAGGCTTCACCATCGTCGACCAGACCAAAATCGTCACCGCGGCCAGCGAACTGGTCCGCAACGCCTACATCCACGGTGGCGGCGGCACGATGACGATCGCCGTCGCGCGAGACGGCCGGGGACGCGCGGGCCTGCGGCTGACCGTGCGCGACGAGGGCCCCGGAATCGCCGACGTCGAACAGGCCATGACCGACGGCTTCAGCACCGGCGCCGGCCTCGGGCACGGCCTCGGCGGAACCCGGCGGCTCGTCGACGAGTTCACCATCGACACCGCCCCCGGCCACGGCACCACCGTCACCATCGTGCGCTGGAAACCATGACCGTCACCGTCGCGGAACCCACCCGTCAGATTCGCATCGACCACGTGAGCGCGGTCTACACGGCGGCGCGCGTCGCTCGCGAGGTCGCCGCCGGCGCGGGGCTGCCCGAGGTGCTGGCCGAACGCGCGGCCGTCATCGCGTCGGAGCTGGCGGGCAACATCGACAAACACGCCACCGACGGCGCGGTCTTCGTCCAACGCTCGCTAGCCGGGTCCGGTGTCGATGTCTACGCCGTCGATTCCGGGCCGGGTATGGCCGATCTGGAGTACTGGCGGATCGACGGCCACAGCACGACCGCGACGCTGGGCACGGGCCTGGGCGCCGTCGGCAGGCTGGCCACCGAGTTCCGGATCCGATCCGCGGCGGGCTCGGGCACCGTCGCGGCGGCACGGACACTGGTCACCGGCACGAACGCCGCGGCCGTCGCGCACGTCCGCCTGGCCCGCGAGGGTGAAGACCGGTGCGGTGACGGCCTGGCACTGGCCTGCGTACCCGGTGTCCGGACCATCGCCGTCGTGGACGGTCTCGGCCACGGCCCGGCGGCAGGCGACGCGGCGGTGGCCGCGATCGACGTCTTCCACCGCGACCCCGGCCGTCCGCTCCGCGACCACCTCACCACCATGCACCGGTCGCTGCGGCAAACCCGCGGCGCCGCCGTCGCGCTGGCCCGGATCTCCGATGGTCTGCTCGAATTCTGCGGTGTCGGGAACATCGGCGGCCTGGTGCTGATGCCCGGGGAAACCCGGCCGCTGCTCAGCATGCCCGGCATCGTCGGATTCACCTTGCCGGACGCACACGTCCGGACGGTGAGCCTGCCGGAGCACCACCTCGTCGTGCTGCACACCGACGGAATCGGCAACGGCTGGCGCGGCGCCGCACCCCTCGGCCCGCTTCCGGCCCCGGCACTCCTCGCCGCCGACCTCGCCCACCGGCACCGCGATCCCCTCGACGACGCCACGCTGCTCGTGGTCGGATCCGGAACGGGCAAGCCATGACGCACTCCCCCGTCGACCGGCTACGCCGACGTCTTCGTGAGGCCTGCGCCGCCGCGGGTGTCGCCGTCGACGACCGCGCCAAGCTCGTTCTCGCGGTGCCCCTGCTCGCCGAGCACGCGGGGCAGCCACCCGAGCTGTCGACCTGTGCGGGTAACGGCAGACTCGCCGTCACTCTCCGGTTGCCCGGCCCGGTCGGGCAAGACCACCGCAACGCCCTGCCCCTGCTGCCCGACGCCGGAGACGGCGCGACCCTGACCTGGCACCTCCCCGCCGTCCACGACACGGCGACCGTTCCCGTGGACGACGAACCGGCCACCCGCGAGGAAATGCTCGCCCTCATCGCCCGCGCCGACGCGGTGACCCAGGAGCAGCGCGAACTCAAACACGAACTCGCCGAAACCAACAGCGGTGTGCTCGCCATGTACGTCGAACTCGAGGAACGAGACGAGCAACTCCGCCAAGCCCACGCGGTGATCTTCCGCGAACTCGAAGACGCGCTGCGGCCGCCACCACCACATGCGGACGCTTTCGAACTGGCTGTGCATTACGCGCCCAGCGAACCGGACTCCCCGACCGGCGGCGACCTCTACGACTGGTTCGTGCTGCCCGACGGGAAAGTGCACATCACCCTCGTCGACGCCGTCGGCCACGGCGTCACCTCGACCCGGCACGCCCTGACCGTCACCCACGCCATCCGAACCCTCGCCCTCGAAGGCCACGCCCTCCACGACCTGATCGCCCGCACCGCCAACGCCCTGGCGACCATCGAGCCCGACTTGATGGCGACCGTGCTGCTGGCCCGGCTCGACCCGGTCACCGGCGACGTCACCGTCGCCAACGGCAGCCATCCCCGTCCGGTCCTCGTCACCTCCGCCGGCGACACCGAACTCCTGGTGCCTTCCCGCGTCGGAAGAGGTGTCGGCTTCCCCGACCCAGGCAACGGCAGCCTCGTCCGCCGCACTCTCGCGCCGGGCGATCTGATCCTCCTGTACACCGACGGCTTGACCGAGAGCCGCAAGAACCACCAGGAAGGCGAGGCCCGGCTACTGGCCACCGCACCGCGCCACGCCGGAGAACCCACAGCGACGATCCCCAGCGCACTCGCCACCGCGATGCACGACGTGGTCCTGCACGCCGACGACACCGTCGTCATCGCGATCCGGCGCAGACCGTGACCCCGGTTACCGCGGCGCCGCAACCGAAAGAACTGACCGAGCAAACGAAACCCTTTGGGAGGCAAGAACTATCACGCAACTGCCCCTGAAGGTGAATGTGGAGCGGCAACCGCGGAGTTTGCTTATGTTCACCGCGGGGTACTGGTTTCAGTGCGCGATGTTTCCAGAAAAGCGTCTATGCGAGGCGGGTGGGACGGATGTCAACACAGCCGAGGGCTACGGAGCGCAACAAGCCGAACCCGGTCGACGTGGCCTACGACCTGGACGCGACCTCGACCAGGGACGTCCGGCACGGTGTTCGCGAGGTGCTGGGCCGATACCGGGGGCTCACCGTGGACGACGCGGTCCTGGTGGCCGACGAACTGGTCAGCAACGCCCACCGGCACGGTGACGCGCCGCGCGCCTGCCGCGTCGGGATCACGCACCAGGGCCGGTGTCTACGGATCGAGGTCGACGACGCTTCGCCGCGCCAACCGCGCCGTCGGACTCCGGACGGTTCCGGCGGGCGTGGATTGATGCTGATCGACCGGCTCTCCTCCACCTGGGGCGTCCAGAACTACGCCGATCACAAGACCGTGTGGGTCGAGCTCGCGCTGAACCGCGAGGGAAGCAGCGGTCACGCACCGCATCTGGCCGCGGCCCGCGACTGGCAAAGCGAGGACTAGCCATGTCCCGCACCCGAACAGGCGGGTACCGGACCAGCGACACATTCCCCGGTGTCGCTGGTCCGGTACCGTCGACCCTTGTGAGCCAACCGTCCCAGGCCGAGCCGCCACCACCCGACCTGGACATCGTCAGCCGTGTCGTGAACGGGAACATCGTGGTCTCGGTGACCGGTGAAGTCGACACCGAAGCCGCGCCGAAACTCCATGCGGCCGTCACCACGGCGATCGACGACACCGGCAGTGCCTGCGTTCTGGATCTGACCACAGTGGACTTCCTCGACTCCGCGGGCCTCGCCACGCTGATCACCGCCAACGCTCACGCGGAAACACACGGAAAATCACTACGCATCGCCGTGGACTCCAACAGCCCCGTGATCCGCCCCATCGAAATCACCGGCCTCGACATCGTGCTGAGGCTCTACCACACCGTCGACGAAGCACTCCAAGCCTCAAATCAGCCTCCGCGGTCAGAGCGCTGACACGCAAAGACGTCGTACTCCGCAGCGCCACCGCACCTGGCGTCCGTCTACGTGTCGGCCTGACCACCGGCCGGAAACAGGATCGGGCTCAGTAAATACTGCGTACGGCCTGGGGTGGCAGCGTTGCTCAAGTGCGGAAGAATCGCCGCGCGCAGACCGTCGATCAGGCTTCCGACCTCCTCACGATCGAGCCACACCGCGTGTTGCCGATAGCCGACCAGATCGGCGACCGGATCGGCGTCTTCACGATCGAGATAGGTGTTGAATTCGGCGAGCAGGGTGACCATGGCCAAGGCGAAGACCTCGCGGTGGTCTTCGGGTTTCGCCGCGGCCACCGCGTCTGCGTCGATGGTCGCGCGCTCTGGGCGCAGGCGGTAGGTCCGCTCCACGGCGCCCCGCACGCGGTGCTCGGCGGCGACCTCGAGAACACCCCCGCCGGCGAGCAGGTCGACGTGCCGGTACACGGTCGCCTTCGACACGTCGGGCAGGCGTGCGCACAGCTGCGCGGTCGTTTGAGTCCGCTTGCCGGACAGAGCGTGCACGATCCGCAGCCGCACCGGGTGCGCCAGCAGCTCCAGAGAATCCATGACCCCTATGCTCTCATTCGTGATACCGTTCTCAAAGTTGAGAATGGTGAGATGGAGGGCACTATGGCGTCAGTCGAATCGACCGATACGGACCTCGAGGCGTGGCAGTCACCGGACTATGCGGATCCGGACCTGTTCGACGAACATGCGGTGACTGTGGGTTCGGGCGCCTTCGCCGTGCCAGGAACAGTCACCGTCCCCCACGGCGAAGGCCCCCATCCGGCGGCTGTACTGCTCGCCGGCGGCGGACCGTTCGATCGGGACGGCACCGCCGGGCCGAACAAGAACTTGAAGGACATCGCCTGGGGTCTGGCCAGTCGCGGTGTGGCGGTCTTGCGTTTCGACAAGGTCACCCGCACGCACCGCGAACAGATCGCCGCCACCCCGGACTTCACCCCGGCCGAAGAATACGTTCCCCATGCCGTCGCGGGCATCGAGATCCTGCGCGGACTGTCGACAGTGGACGGTGAGCACGTCTTCGTGATCGGGCACAGCATGGGCGGCAAGTTCGCACCCCGGGTGGCCGCCGCCGGGCCAAGGGTGGCCGGTCTCGTCGTTCTCGCCGGGGACACGGTGCCGATGCAGTGGTCGATGGTGCGCGTCATCGAATATCTGACGAAGGCCGATCCGGCGACCGCGGCGTTGCTGCCCACCGTCGAGGCGGCCACCGAACACGCGAAACTGGTGGACAGCCCGGATCTTTCGCCCGCCACACCCGCCGAGAAACTGCCGTTCGGAATGCCCGCACCGTATTGGCTGGACCTGCGCGCCTACGATCCGGTGGCGGTCGCCGCGACACTGGATCTGCCCATGCTCTTCCTCCAAGGGGAGCGCGATTACCAGGTGACCATCGACGGCGATCTGGCCGGCTGGCGCGACGGCCTGGCCGACCGGCCGGACGTCACCTTCCGCACCTACGCCGCCGACGATCACCTGTTCTTCCCCGGCACCGGACCGTCGATGCCCGCGGACTACGCACATCCACACCACGTGGACCCCGAAGTCATCGCTGACATCGCCGACTGGCTCACCAACCGCGCTCGCCTTTGACCGCTGCGAGTTGAGGTGTGCTCAGGAGATCTTGCGGCGGTAGGTGATCGTGGCGAAGACGTACGCGACGACGAGGAGACCGGCGCACCAGGCGAGGGCGATCCAGATATCGGTACCGACCGGCTGCTCGGTGAGCAGGGCGCGGAGGGCGTTCACGATCGACGTCACCGGTTGGTGTTCGGCGAAGGCACGCACCGGGCCCGGCATGGTGGCGGTGGGCACGAACGCCGAACTGAGGAACGGCAGGAAGATGAGCGGGTAGGAGAACGCGCCCGCCCCGTCCACGGATTTCGCGGAGAGACCGGGGATGACGGCCAGCCACGTCAACGCCAGCGTGAACAGCAGCAGGATGCCTGCGACCGCGAGCCACGTCGACAGTCCCGCACCTGAACGGAAACCCATGAGGAGGGCGACACCCACGACGATCACGAGCGAGAGGAGGTTGGCGACGAGCGACGTCAGCACGTGCGCCCACAGCACACCCGAGCGTGCGATCGGCAAGGACTGGAAACGTTCGAAGATCCCGCTTTTCATATCGGTGAAGAGCCGGAGCGCGGTGTAGGCGACGCCCGACGCGACCGTGATCAGCAGGATCCCGGGCAACATGTAGCTCACGTACGAATCCGACCCGGTGCTGATCGCGCCACCGAACACGTAGACGAACATCAGCATCATGGCGACGGGCATCATCGCGGTCGTGATGATGGTGTCCACG
The DNA here is from genome assembly GCF_003947415.1 of Amycolatopsis sp. WAC 01376. Taxonomy (GTDB): domain Bacteria; phylum Actinomycetota; class Actinomycetes; order Mycobacteriales; family Pseudonocardiaceae; genus Amycolatopsis. The sequence continues at coordinate 333,115 of NZ_QHKL01000006.1, read as the reverse complement.
CTGCGCGTGACGTGTTTCAGCGATCGTCCCAACAGGACGGTGGTATCGCCGAAGAAGTGCTTGTTCATCGTCATCCCCTTACTTGTCCGCGCCGACGATGGCCAGGAAGACGTCCTCGAGGGACGGCTGCTTCTCGACGTGTTCGACCTTGGCGGGCGGGAGCAGCCGCTTGAGTTCGGCGAGGGTGCCGTCGACGATGATCCGTCCTTTGTGGAGGATCGCGATCCGGTCGGCGAGCTGTTCGGCCTCCTCCAGGTACTGCGTCGTCAGCAGCACCGTCGTGCCGTTCGCGGCGAGTTCCTTCACCGCGGCCCACACTTCGATGCGCGCCTCGGGGTCGAGCCCGGTGGTCGGCTCGTCCAGGAAGATCACCGGCGGGTTCCCGATGAGGCTCATGGCGATGTCCAGCCGGCGGCGCATGCCACCCGAATAGGTCGACACCTTCCGCCCGGCCGCGTCAGTCAGTGAAAAGCGCTCCAGCAGGTCGTCCGCGATCTTGCCCGGCTGCTTCAGGTGCCGAAGCCGGGCTACCAGAACGAGGTTCTCGCGGCCGGTGAGGATCTCGTCGACGGCGGCGAACTGCCCGGTCAGGCTGATGACCTCCCGGACCTCCGCCGATCGCGTGGCGACGTCGAAGCCGTCGACACTCGCCGCCCCCGCGTCCGCCTCGAGCAAAGTGGACAGGATCCTCACGACCGTGGTCTTGCCCGCCCCATTGGAGCCGAGGAGGGCGAAGATGCTGCCTCTCGCCACGTCGAAGTCCACACCTCGCAGGACATGCAATGCCTTGTACGACTTCTCCAGGCCTCGCACCTGGATCGCCTGGGCTTGTGTCGCCATCAGACAATTCCCCCTCCTTGACTACTCAGTATCACTGACTACCGGTACACAGTAGCACTGACTAGTGATTGCGCAAGCACGTATGACGCTTGACGTAGTGGTGACGTCAAGACCCGGCCGTTCGGCATGCGAAGCCCGTAAGCGGCTCTTCAGCCGGTGTCGTCGACAGGTTCAGCTATCGGGATGCGTACCGTGCGCCGGAGACCGGTCTCCGCCTTGATCAGCTGTCCCCTCGGTTTCGCCGGTGCTCTCGCCGCGGCCTTTCTCGCACAGGCGGGCGGCGTTTCGCCTCAGCCGTTCGTTTCCGTGCTCCTGATGGTCGCGGTGATCGACGCCGTCGCCTTGTTCAGCACCGCACAAGCCGCCTTCGCCACCGCGGCGATCTGTTGGGTCCTGCACTCTTGGCTGGTGCTGGGGCATCCGTCCGGGCACGACGCTCTGGTGTTCGCGCTCAATGCCCTGGGCGCCATCGGTTTCGCGTTCTTGTCCCGTGACGTCCGACGCGGCGGTGACCCGGATCTCCGGCGCGTCAGTGCGGTGTCGGGTTCACCGGAATCGGTATCAAGAACCTGTCAACGCCCTCGCACCGACGAGGAGCAGAACCCCACGCTGACGGCGTGACAACCACACTCGCCCGCCCCGAGAGCGGTACCGACCGCTCCGAACGGCACCGTCTTTCCGTCGTCGGCGGACTCGCCGCGCTGTCCTTGGACGCGATGGCGTCGGTCGCCTACGGACCCGAGGCCATCGTGATCGTCCTGGCCGTCGCCGGCGGAGCGGGGCTGGGCTTCACGTTGCCGGTCACGCTCGCGATCGCGGTGCTGCTGGGTGTTTTGACGCTCTCCTACCGTCAGGTGATCGCGGCGTTCCCCGACGGCGGCGGCGCCTACGGGGTCAGCCGGACCTACCTCGGGCGCCGTGCCTCGCTGGTAGCCGCGGCCTCGCTGATCGTCGACTACGTGCTCAACGTCGCGGTCTCGGTGGCGGCCGGGGTGGCCGCGCTGACCTCGGCGTTCCCCGGTCTCCTGCCGTACACGCTGTGGCTGTGCCTCGGCGTCCTTGCCTTGGTCACCGCGGTGAACCTGCGCGGCATCGCCGAAAGCGCCCGGGTGTTCGTCGTACCCACCGTGATCTACGTCGGCGCGATCCTGACCGTGATCGTCGCCGGCCTCTTCCGGTCCGGTCCGGCCGCGCAGATCGCGGCCCCGGAACACGCGCAGAACCTGCAAGCGGTCGGGATTCTGTTGCTGCTGAAGGCTTTCGCGAACGGATGCGCGGCGCTGACCGGAGTCGAGGCGATCGCCAACGCGGTGCCGTCGTTCCGCAAACCCCGAGTACGGCGCGCGCAGCACGCGGAGATCGCACTGGGCGGCCTGCTCGGCGTGATGCTGATCGGGATCGCCGTGCTCATCGGGAAGTTCGCCATCCATCCGGTGGACGGCGTCACCGTGCTCTCGCAGGTGACCACCGCGTCCTTGGGCGACGGCTTCGGCTTCTACCTGGTGCAGTTCTCGACCGTGCTGCTGCTCGCTTTGGCCGCGAACACGTCCTTCGGCGGATTGCCCGTGCTGGCCCAGCTGCTCGCCAAACACAACAAGCTGCCGCACGTGTTCGCCCTGCGCGCGGAACGCCAGGTGTACCGCTACGGCGTCGGGTTCCTCGCCATCACCGCCGCGCTCCTGCTCGTCATCACCGACGGCGACATGAACACCCTGGTCCCGCTGTTCGCGATCGGGGTGTTCGTCGGGTTCACGCTGTCCCAGTCCGGGATGGTCCGGCACTGGCGACGCACCCGCCCGTCCGGCTGGCGCGGCAAGGCCACGCTCAACGGCTTCGGCGCGCTACTCACCGGCGTCGCCGCGATCGTGGTGACGACAACGAAGTTCAGCGAAGGCGGCTGGCTGATCGTGGTCGCGCTGCCACTGCTGGTGGCGGCCATGGAATGGGTCGAGCGCAGCTACCGCCGCATCGGCGATCGGCTCGGACTCGGCCTGACACCCACTCCCCCACGGCCGCACCGTTCGCTCGTGATCGTCCCCGTCCACACCGTCTCCCGCCTGACCCGTGACGCGCTCGCCGCCGCGCTGTCACTCGGCGACCACGTCGAGGCCGTGCACGTCACCCACCCCGGCGACGAACAGTCGGCGCAGGACTTCCTGGCAGCTTGGGAGAAGTGGCATCCCGACGTGACGCTGGTCCAGCTCCACGACGAACGCCGCCGTCTCGGCGATCCGCTGGTGGAGCACCTCCGCACCGTCGGCGACCGGCACGTCTTCGTGCTGATCGCCGAGGTCGAACCGGAGCACGGGTGGCAGCGGATCCTGCAGAACCAGCGCGGCGCAGTGCTCGCCCGCGCACTGCGCCGCCGCTCGGACGCCGTCGTCTGCCGCATGCGCTTCCGGTTGAGCCCCCACAGAAGGAATCCGTAAAACCGGATCAGCCGATCTTGCTCCCCGGAAGCGGACACGTTTTGCTGGAGCCATGGGCAGAGGTGACGTTCGCGGGCACGCGTGGGGCGTGGACCACGACGACCGTCCACCTCATCCGGTGCCGGTCGGCGATACCCCCGATTCCGGCGATTCCCCGGCCGGCCGTTGACCTTCCGGCCCCGGCGCGTGCGATCGCGCCCTTGAATCCTTTGTGGATGGACCCATGAACGAAAACCCCACAGTCCTGCTCACCGGAGCATCGGACGGCATCGGTTTCGAAACCACCCGGCTGCTCCTCGGCCAAGGGTGCACGGTGATCGCCCATGCCCGCACCCGCGAGGAAAGCGACGAATCCCGCGACCGGCTGGTGAAATCCGGCGTCGACACACGAAAGCTCCGGCCGGCCGTCGCCGACTTCACCGACCTTCGCCAGGTCATCGACCTCGCCATCGCCGTCACCGAGACCTATCCCCGTCTCGACGTCCTGGTCAACAACGCCGGAATCACCGGCCCACACGGACGCGTACTCACCAGGGACGGCCACGAACAGACCATCCAGGTCAACTATCTCGCCCCGTACCTGCTGACCCGGCTACTCGAAGACGCGCTCGACCGCTCCGAGGTGAGCCGCGTGGTGAACGTGTCCTCCTCGCTGCACCGCGGCGGCCGGATCAACTGGAACGACCTCAACTGGAAGCGCCGCTACAACCGCGGCGCCGCCTACGCGCAGTCCAAACTCGCCCTCACCATGATGACCACCGCACTGACCGAGTTCCGGCCGAAAGTCCGGGAAGCCGTCAGCGTGCACCCCGGCATCATCGCCACCAAAATGCTGCCGGGCTACAGCTACCGCGGCCGCCCGGTGACCGAAGGGGCCGAACCGGTCGCCCGGCTGGCAGACCCCGGGGCAAAGGTCCTCAACGGTGGCTACTACGACGGCCGGCTGCCCGCGAAAGCCGCGGCCGCCGCCGTCGACCCCGACTGCGTACGGAAATTATGGACACTCAGCGAACGCCTGACACTCTTCGACAAGCGAAAGGTCTGACGCCGCAACGGATGCCCGGGAACTCATCAACCACGCGTCAGAGGTGAGCGGGGAGGATTTGGGACGTTGAACGTCCTGATTCCTCCCCGCTCGACTGGTCGACGAAGGAACGAGGCCGAGACGAACTCGCTGACGATGGAGGTTTTGGGACACTGAACGTCCCAAAACCTCCATCGTCAGCGCCGAGACCCTTCAGGTGACGACGCGTACCGTGCCCAGCTCCGGACTACGCGATCCGCACGCCACACTGAACCGGCACGGAACCCGTCCACTTCGGACGGCTGGTGACGACGAACGTGGTCTGCCTTGCCAGCGAGACCGCGTGATCGGCGAACCGTTCGTAGTACCGGCTCAGCAAAACCGCGTCGACCGCTTTCACCGTCCCGTAGGCCCAGTCCTGGTAATCGATCACCGTGAAGAGCGTGCGGTGCAGGTCGTCCATGTCGTCGTCGACGCTGATGAGCGTCCGGGCCAACACGGCGTCACGACTCTCGACGGCCTGGCCTGCCATCACCGCCAGCCACACCGCTATCCGACTCATTTCGACGAACCGCGGCATCAGCACCTGCGGCACCACCCGGTCCGGATACCTGCGCTGGACGGCTTCGGCGACATGAATCGCCAGGCGTCCCATCCGGTCGAGGTCGCCGACGGCGTGGATGGCCGCCAGCACGACCCGCAGATCGGTCGCCACCGGGGATTGCAGGGCCAAGATCGCGTGCGCGTGCCCCTCTGCCTCGACCTTGGCCCGTTCCAGGGCGGCGCTCTCGGCGACGACCTCGCGCGCCAGCTCGCCGTCCGCCTCGAACAGGGCGGTTCCGGCACGGTCCATCATGTCCGCCACCACCCGCGACATCCGCGGCAGCCGGGCGACGAGCCGGTCGAGTTGCTCGTGATACGAGGTGCGCATGCACCCGATCTTCACGTGCCGGGACCCGTTTCCCGGCGCTGTGCGGCGTTTTTCACGCGAACAGAACGCCGACGGCCCCGATGACGGCCTCGCGTTGACGCCTGATGTCAGCCGACGTGGATTCCCGGCCGCCGGGCCGGGTCGCGTTCGCTGGTGCGGATGATTTCGCGGACCACCGGGGCGGTGTCGCCGCGACCGAGGATCAGGTAGCGGAACAGATGCCCCAGCGGGTTGCCCTCACTCCACTCGAAATGGCACTGCGGCCGCACACCGGTGGCGTCGCGCAGCGCGAGCAGGACAGCCGCGATCGCGTTCGGCGCGGCCGGGCTTTCCACGCGCAGGACACGGAAACCCTCGATCTCGACACCGCGGACCTTCAGCACGTCGCTGAACCCGGACGGGTCGATGACGTCGATTTCGAGGAACAGGACGTCGGCGGCGCCCGGCACCGGGTTCAGGCCTCGCTGTTCGGCTTCCTTCGCCCGGTATTCGTCGGCGTCCCCGGCCTGACGGCGGTTCGCGATGATGGTCAGCGCGCCGTCGTGCGCGATCGACTCGGTGACGAACCGGCGCGCGGGCTCGTCGAACTCGATGTGCTCCACCCGCAGTTCCGTGGTGCGGGTGACCCGCGAGATCAGCGACACCACGATGATCCCGAGAATGAAGAACGCGGAGATCGTGAGGCCGTCGGGCTTCTCGATGACGTTCTCCACCAGCGCGTAGATCAGGATCAGGGTCAGCACGGCGAACGCGATCGCGGCCTTGCGCTGACGCCTCTTCGCCGCGGAGATCGCCACGGCCACCGACGCGGACACCATCATCGCGAGGATCCCGGTGGCGTACGCCCCGGCCTGTGCGTTGACGTCGGCGTTGAAGATGATCGTGACCAGGACACAGATCGCGGTGTAGACCAGCACCACCGGCCGCACGGCCCTTGCCCAGTCCGGCGCCATCCCGTAGGCGGGCAGATACCGCGGCACGATGTTGATCAAACCGGCCATCGCCGAAGCCCCGGCGAACCACAGGATCAGGATGCTGCTGATGTCGTACGCGGTGCCGACCCAGTCGCCCATCAGCTCGTGCGCCAGGTACGCCAGCGCCCGGCCGTTCGCTTCGCCGCCCGGTTTGAACTGTTCCGCCGGGATCAGGATCGTGGTGACGAAACTGGTCGCGATCAGGTACACCGACATGATCAGCGCGGCCGCGGTGAGCAGCTTGCGGGTGTTGCGGATCCGGTTCGCGAGTTTCTGCTCGGCGTTCTCGCCCTTCGCCGCCACCAGCGGCATCATGCTCACGCCGGTCTCGAAACCGGACAATCCGAGCACCAGCAACGGGAACGCCAGGATCGCCGGGCCGATGACCCCGCCGATCCCACCGCCGCCGGAGGTCAGCGCGTCCAGCCAGCGATCGAACGCGGCGGGTTCGGTCAGCACCTCACCGATCCCGGCGACCACGACCACCGCGTTCAACACCAGGAAGATCGCGACCAGCGGGATCGCGACGCCGACCGCCTCGCTGAACCCGAGCAGGAACACCCCGCCGAGGATCAGCAGCAGGATCACCGTGATCAGGACTTCGTGTCCGTGCAGGAACGACGGCGCGATCGGGTTCTCCAGCGCGTGCACGGTGGCATCGGCGGAGGACAGCGTGATGGTGATGATCCACGAGGTCGCGACGAAACCCAGCAATACCAAGACGAAGATCTTGCCGCGCCAGAACGGCAGCAGGTTCTCCAGCATCGCGACCGAACCCTGACCGTGCGGGCTCTCCTTCGCCACCCGCCGGTACATCGGCAGCATGCCGAGCAGGGTGAGCGCGACGATCAGCAACGTCGCCAGCGGCGACAGCGCGCCCGCCGCCAGCGCGGCGATACCGGGCAGATAGGACAACGTGGAGAAGTAGTCCACGCCCGTGAGACACATGACCTTCCACCACGACTGCGGTGTGGCGTGCTCCTCATGGCTCTCCGGCCCCACCGGCTGGACCCGGTGCTCCATCAGCCACCGGCCCACCTTGCCCGACGGTGCCGCCTGCCGGACCGGGCTGTCCACCCGTGCCGGCACAGCGTGTTCTGGAACCTCGGTCATACCCCTGTCCTCCCCGGATCTCCCGTGCGCCGCACCCCGCCCCGCCATCTCCACCCCGGCGTGACGGCCGCGCACCGACGCGGACACTAACGATCCAGCGTCAAGAATGACCGAGCCGGCCGTAAAGAAAACATCAATGTCGCGCGACAAGCGGGTCCGACGTTCGCGGCGACGGCCAGGCCATGCCCTTGATCACCGGACGGGTCGAGTTCGGAGGTAGCGTGTACGCCGGACGAACCGAAGGGAATCCGGGCGCTGTGGCTGCTCCCCTACGGCGAGGTGGCCTCGGCACTGGCCTTGGCCTCCTGCGCAGCCTCGACGAAGCCGGCCTGATCACACCGCAATAAGCCGTCAGGTCAAGGGTTTGCCGCCGCACCATGGCGTGAACCACTCCACGCCACTGGTCCCTGGGCCACGGGTGGTGGTCAGTCCAGTCGGACGCGGCGAGTGAGGGCGTCACGGGCGAGTTCGGTCAGAGACCGGTCGTGGCGAAAAGAGTAGGCGCGGAGCCGGGCGAGTGCGTGATCCGGCGGGATGGCAAGGGTGGTGGCGAGGAACTCGGCGGCTTGCTGGACTTCTTCGCGGTAGCGGCGGAGGCCGGAGTCGCTGCCGGCCGAACTCGGCGCGCTCCGCAGCACCAAGGGCAGCAACGCTTGGCGGACGCGATGGAAATCGCGTGATTGCGATGCCGTCATGGCGCCGGGCGTGGCGCGGTACCCGGTAAGGGCTCCGACAGTGTCGCCGTCAACCCGAAGCGGGGCGGCGATGACGGCTCGGGCCGGGGACTGCATCGCGGCGGGCAGGAACAGCGGCCAGCGGGCCTGGTCGGTGGCCGCCAGATCGTGTTCGGTCACCGTGTAGCCGTGCTGGGCGGCTTCCAGGGTGGGGCCGTCACCGAGCGTGTATTGCAGGGTGTCCAGCTCGGGCCCTGGCCCGTCGACGGGGTCGCACCACACCAGTTCCAGTGTCCCGGCGCTGTTGACCAGGTCGATGGTGAGAGCGTCCAGACCGAGAAGCCCGGCGATGCGCAGGGAGGCGAGGGCGCCGAGATGCTGCTCGTCGGCGGCCGCACGGTGCAGGCGCGCCAGAATGGTCTCGAGGTCTTCGGGCGGTGTCATGGGTTCACCGCGAGACCTGCCGCATCAGGCGCCGTCTCGGCGGCGGCGAAGCGGTGTTCAGGGTTGTGCAATCGAAGTCACCTGTCGAGTGGTTCCTCAACCGCGGTGACGTGGATCCGGCCACCGGCGCGCTCAGGAGCAGTTACCCCGCAGAGGGGTACGTCATGCCCGCTGGCAGGTGCTCGGCTCGCCTCATTTTTCGGTGGCCCGCCCGAGGCCACAATCCGACCGGTTCCACACAGTCTGAACGACCTCACGATACGTGACTCATTGTAGCGCTACCGCCAGAAGGAGCGAACACGGCTGCCGCCGCAGGCTTCCAAGCCCGTGGCGAGGCGTATCGATATCCGGCCGTTTCGTGCCTGGTCCGGGGGTCGTGAGTAGCGAGGATGAGCGGGCGGCTGCTTCAGTGCTTCCGATGGGGCCGCCGTCGAGCCCTTCACGACATCCCCACGACCTCGAACACTCACGTGAGCGCCTGGCTGGAGGCCTTAACGGACCGGGCCCGGCATCAACCGCAGCCGGAACCCACGTAGATACCTAAGACACCCTTGGTTCTAACCCGAATCGCCACTCACGACCCCCGCCGAAACCGCACATGGACACTCAAGACGAGGCCGGCTCCCGTGGCCGGTCCGGAACCTCGCCATGAAGACCTCCTGACCACCTTGAAGCCGGCGAAATGCTCACAGCCTCAGCCCGTCAAAATCGCATCAAGACTTTCCGGACCTTTTCCAGCGACACCGAGATGGGTCAGCGGGCGGAAGAACTCGACGTCGATATCCGTGCGGAGAACGGTGTCTCCGCCGCTGCCGACCTACTCGAAACCCTGACCTGACAAGGAAAGGCCACCTACTTCCCCGCCCCGCCGATGGACTCCTGATAGAGGTCCGCGTAGGTGGGCGAGTCCTTGATCAGGTCGTCGCAGAAGGCGGCGACATCGTCGCCGATGAGTTCCAGTACTCCCTTGCCGGACGCGGCACCCTCCTCGAAGAAGTCCACGATCCCGGGGAGCAGGGGCCCGTCGGCGAGGTCGACCGGTCCCACCTTGAAAAGGTACTTCTGCATCTCCTGGTAGACGATCCGATAGTCCGGCGGGAGCGCCTTGACCCGTGCCACGTGCGCGCGCCACTGCTTCTTGCCCTCGATGATGTCCTGGATGCCCATGTCAGCCTCCCAGCTGCTTCAGTTTCCTGGCGACGTTCCTGTTCAGCTGCTCGCGCCAGCGGTCGCGATAGCCACGGCCACGTTCTCCCCCGGCCAGCGCCGCGCAGAAGCCCTCGATGTCATCGCCCAGCACGTCGTGCACGTTCTGCCCGTCCGCCGCGGTTTCCTCGAGCAGCCCCAAAGCGGCGTCGAAAATCGGCGTCAGGTTCCGTCCGCTGAAGTCCGAATAGGAAGAAAGATGCGCCGTGATCGCTTCCCACGCCGATCGGTGGTCGGCGGGCAAGGCCTTGGCCCGGACTTCGAACGCCTTCCATTCCCTGGTGAGATCGCTACCGGTGATGGTCTCCCAGAAGTTCATTTCCCGCCCTCCTTGAGCTTGTCGATCCGCGAACTGACGTACTCCCATTTCGCCCAGAACCTCGCGAGTTCTCCACGCCCCGCGTCGTTGAGCGCGTAGAACTTGCGCGGCGGCCCCTGCTCGGACGGCCGTTTCGTCACCTGGACCAGCCCGTTCTTTTCCAGTCTCAGCAGGATGGTGTACACCGTCCCTTCGACGACGTCGGCGAAGCCGAGTTCGTTCAAGCGACGCGTGATGGCATACCCGTAGGTCTCCTCGCCGCCGACGATCTGCAGCACACAACCCTCGAGCGTGCCCTTCAGCATCTCGGTCAGATCGTCCATCGTGCCCCCTTTCGACATCCAGTACCCAGTGCCACCGAGTACCAGTACAAAGTATCACAGAGTACTTCGGACCGCGCGACACCGCGATGAAGCCATGGTGAAACCGGCCGCTCGCACTCTCCTTTCATCCGTGGCCGACAGCGCCACGAAGAAGAGAGGGGGAACATGACCAGCACACGAGCACGATCGGCGATCACGGTGACCGGGCTGCGCAAGTCGTTCGGAGACAAGGTGGTGCTCGACGGCATCGACCTGGACGTCGCCGAAGGCACGACGTTCTCACTGCTCGGCCCGAACGGGGCGGGCAAGACCACCGCCGTGCGGATCCTGTCCACACTGATCGGCTCCGACGGCGGCCGAGCGTGGATCGCCGGGCACGACCTCGCGAAGGAACCGGAGGCGGTCCGCCGCGCGATCGGGGTCACCGGCCAGTTCTCCGCGGTGGACGACCTGCTCACCGGCGAGGAGAACCTCGTCCTCATGGCCGACTTGAACCATCTCGGTCGTGCGGAGGGCCGACGGCGAGTCGCCGAACTGCTCGATCGGTTCGATCTCGTGGAGGCTGCCGGGAAGCAGGCATCGACCTACTCCGGTGGCATGCGGCGCCGCCTGGACTTGGCGATGACGCTGGTCGGCGGCCCGCGGATCATCTTCCTCGACGAGCCGACCACCGGCCTGGACCCGCGCAGCCGCCACACGATGTGGCAGATCGTCCGCGAACTGGTGGCCGAAGGCGTCACGATCTTCCTGACCACGCAGTACCTGGAGGAGGCCGACGAACTGGCCGACCGGATCGCCGTCCTCGACCACGGCAAGCTCGTCGCGTCCGGCACCCCGGACGAACTCAAACGCGGAATCCCCGGCGGCCACGTGCGGCTTCGCTTCGGTGACACGGCCGGTCTCGACGCGGCGGCCCGCGCTCTCGGCGGGTCGACCCGTGACGACGATGCCCTCACCCTGCAGGTTCCGAGCGACGGCGGCGTCTCGGCGCTGCGGGCACTCCTGGACCGGCTGGAGCAGGCCGCGATCGAAGTCGACGGGTTGTCCGTGCACACCACCCCCGACCTCGACGACGTGTTCTTCGCGGTGACCATGGTGCGGCGCAACACCAAGCACACCTTGCGCAATCCCAGCACGATGATCATGACGATCGGGCTTCCGGTGATCCTGCTGCTGTTGTTCGTCGGCTTCCGGCCCGACGACCCCAGGGCGGCGAATCTGACCAAAGCCGTCCGCGCCTGCCTCGGATGACGGGAAGCTCCTCGTATTCGTGACGAAATGGGCGGAATCCGGCGCGTCCTTGCGTCCACTGTGGACAAATTTCGATGACTGAATGTCCGATGATGACGAAATGGGCCGTTTGTCAGGGGGTCGTGAGTGGCAATGGTCGTTCTAGCGAGCTTCCCCTTGGGTACCTACTGCGTGACCTGTGGCGCTTCTTGCGTGATGACGTGATGCCGGGTTGAAGTACATGAAGGACCCCTTCCTGTACCTAGGCGCAAGGATGGGGTCCTTCATGTACTCGGGTTCTGCGCGTGAAGGGCCCCTTTGAGACGTTCATCGTCTCAAAGGGGCCCTTCACGACATCCCCACGAACCGCGACCACTCACGTGAGCGCCTGGCTGGAGTCCTTTGGGTACCGGGGGGAGGTGTGAAGGTCGAGTTTCCTCGGCTGAGCCGAGGGAAGGGGGCCTTCACGCGCCACTGTTGTGGCTGCTGGCGCCTGTGGGGCGAACGTGGCGATGACCGAGTCCGGGGCCTGGCATCAACCGCAGCCTCAACCACGTAGGTACCTAAGACACCCTTGACTCTAACCCTCATTGCCACTCACGACCCCCTCTCACAGCTGCACAAAGCACCCAAATCGCGCACCCTGATCCGGGCTAGCGTCCCGTGTGGACAGTCGCGCCCCGGGTCCCCTGCCGGCGACTTGTCCGGCTTGATCGATCCTTTCCCGCCCGCCGCGGCGACAGGCGGTTCAGCTGATGAAACCCGCCGACTTGAGCCAGTCGCGGGCGACCGTGGCGGGCTTCTGGCCGTCGACGCTGACCTTCTTGTTCAGGTCCGTGAGCGTCGCGGTGTCGAGCTTCGCGGCGATCGGCGTGAAGACCTGCTCCAGCTGCGGGTATTTCTGCGCGAGCGGAGTGGCGATCGTGATCGCGGGGTTGTACGTCGGGAAGAAGTGCTTGTCGTCCTCGAGCACGGTGAGTTGCTGCGCGGCCACGCGCCCGTCGGTGGAGGCGACCGAGCCGAAGCCGCAGGGGTCCCCCTTGCCGATGCTCGTGTAGACGACGGCGTCGTTGAGCAGGTGCACGTGCGGGTCGGGCAGGGTGAACCCGTAGGTCTTCGCCAGGCCGGGGAATCCGTCGTCCCGGCTCTTGAACTCGGGGCCCATACAAGTCGAGGCCGCGGCCGGGTCCCGCTTCACCAGGGCCGCGTAGTCGGACAGCGTCTTGACGCCGGTCCGGGCCAGTGTCGCCGGGTTCCCGGCGAGGGCGTAGGTGTCGTTGGCGGGCGAACGTGCCCACCAGGTGACGCCGTTGGCGGTGTCGGCTTGTTTGACCGCTTCGTACTGCGCCTGCGGATCGCTGATCGGCTTGGTCTGGTTCAGGTAGCTGATCCAGGCGGTGCCGGTGTACTCCCAATACAGGTCGACCGCGCCGCTGGTGAGCGCCCGGCGGACATTGCTCGAGCCGGTGATGTTGGTCTTGTCCTGCGGGCTGGCCCCGGCCGCCTGAAGTGCGACGAGGGCGATCTGACCGAGTAGCAGCTGCTCGTCGAACTCCTTGGAGCTGACGCGGACCTGGGCGCCGTTCAGCGCGTCGATCTTCGTGATGGAACCCGCGCCCACCTGGGCGCCGGTCTCGTCCTTGCCGATCGTGCAGCCTGCTGTGAGCGCCGCTGCCACGGCGAGCGCGAGCACGGCTGCGGTCGTGCGCTGAAGCATCCGCATGGGTCGATCCTCCTTGAAGTCGGTCGAGCTACATGCCGCGCGGGTGCAGGAACTCCTCGGCGACCAGCCCCAGCCAGTCGACGAAGAGCGCCAGTGCGGCGACGATGATGCCGAAGGTCAGGCTCAGGATCGGGCGGTCCAGGCCGATCCCGGCGACGAGCCCTCCGCCGAGACCGCCGCCGTCGATGAAGGTCGCCAGCGTCGCGCTCGCGACGGTGAGCACCAGCGCGGTCCGGATCCCGGCGAGAATCACCGGGACGGCCAGCGGCAGTTCTATCCGCCACAGGACGGCCGTCTTGCCCATGCCCATGCCGCGCGCGGCGTCGACGAGGGTCGGATCGACGTCGTCGAGACCGACGATCGTGTTGCGCAGCACCGGCAAGGTCGCGTAGACGACGAGCGCCGTCACCGCCGTCGCGGTGCCCGTGCCGATCCAGAGCGCGAGCAGCACGACGAGCCCGATCGACGGGATCGCCTGGCCGAGGTTGCCCAGCCCCAGTCCGATGGGCCGGGCCCAGCGGGCGCCGGCGCGGGTGAGCAGGATGCCGAGCGGGAGGGCGATGGCGATCGTGCACGCCGTCGAGATCAGGGTGAGCCGCAGGTGCGCGCCCAGTTCGGTGAAGATCTCGCCGGCGTTGAGGAAACGCTGTTCGATCGAGTCGATCGGATGCGCACGCACGATCATGAAGAGCGCCAGCAAGGCGATGGTCAGCAGGACCGGGCGCACCAGCAACCCGAGCCGTCGCCGACGAGGCCGTGTGGGCACCGTGGCGTCCGTGCCCGGCGGTGGCGCCTCCCCTGTGTCCGCGGGCGCGGGCGCCTCGCCGGTGGGTCCCTCCTCTGTAAGCCTGAGCGCCGCGACGAGGCTGGGCACGTCGCACACCCCCAGCGGCCGCGCGGTGCCGTCCTCGGTGACCACGACCTCGGTGCTGCCGGTCCGCACCATCACGTCCAGCACGTCCCGCAGGGTGGCGTCGGGCCGGACCTGAGGCAAGCCGTCCGGCTCTGCCGACGGCCGGAGGCCGAGGTCACCCACCCGGATCAGCGCGAGCCGCTTCAGATTCCGCTTCGAGCCGACGAAGCTCGCGACGTAGTCGTCCGCCGGCGCGGCGAGGATCGCCTGGGGCGTGTCGTACTGAGCGATCACCGACCGCGGCCGCAGCACGGCGATCCGGTCACCGACCTTCAGCGCCTCGTCGAAGTCGTGCGTGACGAACACGATCGTCTTGCGCACTTCCCGTTGCAGGCGAAGGAATTCGTCCTGCAGCCGGGCGCGCGTGATCGGGTCGGTGGAGCCGAACGGCTCGTCCATCAGCATGACCGGCGGGTCCGCGGCCATCGCCCGCGCCACACCGACGCGCTGCTGCTGACCACCGGAAAGCTCACGCGGGTACCGGATGCCGTACTCGCGGGTCAGGCCGACGACGTCGAGCAATTCGCGCACGCGGCCGGCGATGCGTCGTCGAGTCCAGCCGAGCACCCGCGGCACCACGCCGATGTTGGCGTCCACTCGCAGGTGCGGGAAAAGCCCGACCTGCTGGATGACGTAGCCGGTGTTGCGCCGGTGTTCGTCGAGGTCGAGCGCCGACACGTCGGTGCCGCCGATCGTGACGACGCCAGCGGTGGGCTCGACGAGCCGGTTGATCATCCGCATCGTGGTCGTCTTGCCGCACCCCGACGGACCGGTCAGCACGACGATCTCACCCGCGGGGATGCGCATCGTCAGGCTTTCGACCGCCGGTACCGCTCGCCCGGGGTAGTGCTTGCTGACGTCCCGCAGCTCGATCGTCTCGCCGCCCTTTCCGGCCGCTCCCCCCGACGTCGTCGGAGCCACTCCTCGGCGGGCAAGGGGACGTCGCCGTGTGGTCAGCTTGCCGACCACCACGAAGGCCAGGTCGAACAGCAGCGCCAGCACCATGATCCCGAGCGTTCCGGTGAGCACCTGGTTCAGCGAGTTGACCGAGCCGAACCGGCCGAGCCCGTCGAAGATCTCGTTGCCGAGGCCGGGACCCTTGACATACGCGCCAATGGCCGCGATACCGATCGTGATCTGCGTCGAGACCCGGATGCCGGAAAGGATCACCGGCCAGGCAAGCGGCAGCCGCACGCGAAACAGCAGCCGCACGCGGCCGAACCCCATACCACGCGCCGCGTCCACCACGGCCGGATCGACGCCACGCAGCCCGACGATCGTGTTGCGCGTGATCGGCAGCAGTGCGTAGAGCACCAGTGCGCACAGGACATTCGTCAACCCCAGCCCGAACGGGCCGATCAGGATGCCCAGCAGCGCGATCGACGGGATGGTCAGGAACGCCGCCGTCGTCGTGGTCGCCATCGCGCCCAGCCACCGCCGCCGGTAGGTGAGCAGGCCGATCGTCATGCCGACCAGCACGGCCAGTGCCATCGCCGCCAGGGTGAGATCCACGTGCAGGATCGCGTCGTTCACGACGTCGATCCAGTTCTCTCGGAGGTACTCCCACAGGCTCAGGGCGCCGCTCCTCGACATCGCAGGATGGAAAATGGCCGACCACGTCAGGTTCGGCCGGGTCTCAGCCCAACATGTCCACGGGGCTCCTGTCCACAGCTCGGCCTAAAGATTCGGCACGACTCGACCCGATCGACATCAAGGTCCCGGTCTGCCCGCGCGAACAACTGCTGGCACGTGTACGAGAGGACCGCGTCGCCGGTGAAGTCGGCGTGTATGCCAGAAAGGTCGGTGCCCTCGTGCTCGCGCACGAGGACGTGGCAGATCGCCTGGGTGTCGGCGGGTCGATGCGGCACTGCGGAGAATCGGCTCGAGCATGAGAGTCATGGAGACCTCGACCGCATGATGCGCCTAGCTGGGCAGCCCCAGCTTGTCGAAGAACGCCCGGTTCCTCTCCGTGGCCGAGTTGACCAGCCCATCGAAGCTCATGACCTCGATGTACGCCTTGGCTGAGTCATTGAAGCCGAAGTATCCGAGGCCGTCGTGAGTCGGCCGCAGGTTTGAGATCTCGCACCGCTCGATCATCTTGGCCGTGAGGTCGGCGATGATGTAGCAGAAGGCTGGGGGCTCCTGTGTCGGTGGGATTGGTCTCCCCGTCGCGGTCAGCACGCCTCCTGCGCGGATCCTCTTGACATAGTCGAGGCACTGCTGGATCGGGTTCTTGTCCTCGGTAGCGTCCTTGCGCATCGGACGCTTGATCTCGACCACGACGATCGACGGCAGCGGCAGCTTCTGCCCCTCCGCTGCCAGCACCGGCGAGTCGTTGAGACGCGTCGCGAGTATGTCGGGCTCTTTGGTGGAAACGGACCCCGTGATCGGCATGCTCTTCAGCGTCTTGTCGGACGCGAGGTAGTCGTGGAATGCGAGCCTCTCATCGATGATCCACAAGTTCGAGCCTTCGGAGGAGACCTCATTGGAGTCTGTCCGCATGGGAACGATCAAGGTGTGGATCGCGTCCTCTCGGCTGTAGTTTCCGTCCTTGTCCGCGCGGATCAGACGCTCGAGTAGATCCAGCACCGTTCGGCGGCGCGCCACGTAGGCGGCCAGGTCTGATTGGTTGATCTCGCTGACGGTGCTGAGGTACGTCGCGAGCCGCTCCGCGTAATCCTCCCCCGGCTCCGAGTCGGCTTCCGCAAAGATCTCCTGTCCTTGTACTAGCGCTTCGGATTCGATCTTCTGCAGGTGCCGATGGAGCAGGAACTCAAGGTCCTGGTCCTTGACCGATGGATCGACCGTGATCCCACGCTCCTCGATCTTGGCCAGGACCGGTCGGTACCGCGGAGCATGCTTGCTCACGAAGTCGTGGATGCGCTGCTTGCCCTGCTCACGAGCGGACTTGAGCGGATCTTGGAGGATCTTTCCGACTTCTTCGTGGACGGCCTCCCGGATGTCGTCTAGCGAGAGGTCGTCGACGAGCGTCTCCCCAGCGTTGTGTTCGCTGATGTCGAACGCCGTCCGATCGGACCGGACACGGTCGTCAAGGTAATCCGATGTCAGATAGCACGCGTAGACGAATTCGCCGGACTTCTGGTCCTTGAGCTTGCCGTGGAGCCCTGGCACTTTCCCGCTCAGGTTCTCCTCGATGACGACGCGGCTTGCCGCGCACCAGTGGAGACGGGGTACGGAGTTGCGTGTAGACGACTTGAGGCGAAGGTTCAGCATGTCGAACTTCTTGCCCTTGACCTCGATCACCGACGACGACATCGCCGAGTCGACGAACTCGTCCATCAGGTCTGCCAGCGACACCGACTCGTCGTCGTCCGCGATCATCACGATAGGCGCGCCGCCGGGCCGGAGGAAGTACCAGATGCAGTGCTCGAACACCTCGCGCGCGATGGCGTCGACGCCTTTCGGCGCGTGCTGCTGGAAAGACTTCTTGAAACCGTCGAGGCTCACCACCGCACCAGTGCGCGTGAACCCGTCCGCGTCACCGCCGTGCTCGACCTCGCGATCGACCGAGAACCTGAACTGGCGTCCTCGTAACTGACCGCCCTCGTCCTCGTACGCGCTGCGGACCGACACCCTGTCGAAGGCCTTGAGCCACAGCAGTCGTCCGACGCCGCGGCAACCGAGGTCCGACTTGTAGCCGCTGTCCAACGTCTCGAACGAGGACATGTTCTGAGCCGTGAATCCCACGCCGTTGTCCTCGACCGTGAAGCCGACGATCGGCTTCATCGGGGCGCGCCCAGGACCCGATGGACCGAAGTCGAACTCGACCTGTGCGTCGCGATGCACCCTCACGTCGATCCGGCCAGGCACTGCGGAGTACTCCTGCCACGCGTCAATCGCCTGAATACCGTTGACGATTGCCTCGAGGAGCGGCAGGAGCGCGTGACTCTTGGGCAAGCTCGTGTTGCGGACTCGACCCGCCAGGGAGGTCGTCAGCGCCATGATCCATCCCTTCACCGCATACGGAGCGACCATACCGAAGAGCACCGACAACTGCCGTGCGCCGATCCACTCGCAGCGACCCGCATGATCAGTCGTCGCTGATCACAAGCTCGCCCAGCACCTGAGCGATCTTGGCGATGGTCACGGCCACAGGCAGGGCCCTGCTTGAACCTAACCTGGCGGTGGAGGGTCGCGCAGGTTCTCGAAGGTCAGGCCCCATCACAAGAGCGTTCCACGACCTTCACCAGACGATACGCACGGCGGCGGCAGCCCGTCGACATGGCCTGCCTTGACTCGCCAGGAGGCGGTTGACATCCGATTGCGCTGGCCAAGCCCGAAGTCACGAGCAGCCGCCCTCCGCCAGTTTTGTTAGCCGCCGCAAGGCGCCTTACGCCGGCGCACACGCCGCAAGCTGAAGTAAGGGTCATCCGGAGGCCCATGATCGGCATGCCGAGGGCCAGCTGATCGCGATAGATCGAAACCGCTGGGACAGAAGCTGCGAAGCCGAGCTCCGCGGACTGACGTAGCGAAGTGGGCAACCTCATCGTAAGCGTCGCACTCAGACCAAGCTGGATGCGCCCAGTCAGACACCACCGTCGCGATGAGTACGGCCCAGGCGCTGCCTGGATGAAGCCAGCTCGGCTTCATCGGAGCACAGCTTTCGTGCGCGCCGGTTGTCGGAGCGGCGTTTCCGGCTCTCAAACGGAGTCAAGTTGCTTCTGAATCCGGGCAGCTTCACTCGTCCGACCTTGAGTCTCGCACAGCATGAGAGCCTGTTGCCAAGCTTCGACAGCCTGGGCTGTTTGCCGCAGGGCAACGTATGTATGTCCGAGCCGGTCTAGCGTGTCGGGCTGACATCGCGTGTGGCCGCTTTCACGGAACAGATCGAGCGCTCTAAGGTAGCAATCGAGCGCTTCGGTGGGACGCCCGGTGTGGTGTGCCAGGTACCCAAGGATGTCAAGACTGTTTGCCTCGCCCGCCGGGTGGCGGTACTCTCGACTCAAAGTGAGTGCTGTCGCTCGATTCGCGTTCGCCTCGTCGTATCGTCCCAGACGCGCCAGATACCACGCCATCATATTAAGCGATTCGGCCTCGTAGACTCCAGCGTTGAGTGACCGAAACAGTCGTGCAGCGATCATCACGTGCTCATATGCATACGCCTCATCGCCAGACTGTTCATATAGATATCCAAAGATGCGGTGCGCCTGTGCTTCATTGAAGGGATCGTCGCTATTTTTGGCGATTTCTAGCGCTTTTCCATTGTGCACGATGGCGTTACAATGCTGCCCAGTTAGCCCCAGCGCGAACCCGAGGCGCCTGTGAGCATGAGACCGCTCCGCCGAATCGCCCAACCGCTGAGCAGCTTCGATAATCACAGGCGAGACGACCAGTTCGTCGTGAAATTTTCCCCGCGGGTAGTGGTATCCACCGAGAATTCGCCCAAGGCCTACGACAATGACGTCCCATTGCTTCTCCGCAGCCAAACGGATGATTGCCATCAAAGACTCATGCTCGCTGTCAAACCAGGCAAAAGCCTCCGTCAGGCTAGCCGAACGATCAATGTGGCAGCCCGACCGGGGGCGATCGAGCGTCGGCTGCACCCGCAGAGGCGGGATCATCTGATCACAGGCGAGGGCCGTATGAGTATAGTAGTCCGCGAGACGTCGTAGCGCCTCGGCAAGTTCACTTCTGTCGATAGTGCGGCGCGCCTGGTCCACTGCGTACAAGCGGACGAGATCATGTGTGCGCCATCGACCAGGCGCTGGCTGTTCAATTAACGACACTCGCTCTAATGCCCGCAGATGCAGTTTGGCGTCTTGGGCGGGCAGTCCGACCAGGCTTGCAAAGGCAGATTGGCCAATGGTGAAGCCTGGAGCAATACTTAGAAGGGCAAAACTGCGTACGTGGTCGAGTGCGAGCGCGGCGATCGACCACGATAGGACCGCCGGCAAGCTCGCGGTGTCGTCATCATCCAGCGCGCTAAGTCTTGTCTGCGTGTCACGCAGTTCGCGCGCAAGCGCCGCGAGTGGAAATTCCGGGTAGGAGTGCGCGCGTCCTGCAATGATACTAAGGGCAAGCGGTATCCCGCCGCAGCATCCGACTAGTTCCTCGACAGCAGCGGGTTCGGCCGTGAGCCTGTCTTCTCCTAATCGAGTTGCGAGCAGGGCACGAGCCTCTTCGCGGGGCAACACGTTGATAGGGACAAGGTGCGCACCGTAGGCCGTGACCAGGCCGGACATATGATCGCGGCTCGTCACAAGGACAGTACAGGACGAACCACCTGGCAGTAATGGCAGCACTTGCGCGGAATCACGGGCATTGTCCAGGAAGATCAGCATCCGTCGATCCGCCATCCGGCTCCGGTACATTGCAACCCGGGCGTCTGGATCAGCAGGGATACGCGCCGACTCGACACCGAGCGCCTCGAGGAATCTGCGTAGTACCACTTGCGGTGAGCGTGGCTCGTGCTCAGGCCCAAATCCGCCGAGATCGACAAAAAGCTGGCCGTCAGGGAAACGGCGCAGATGACGGTAGGCCCAGTGCAACGCCAACCAGGTCTTGCCTGCTCCCCCAACGCCCCTGACAACAGCTATCGCCACACCTGACATCGAGTTCTTCCCAGGCGCCAACTCCGCGTTCAGGGTCTCGATATCGCGTGTGCGGCCAACGAAGGAGTGCGGCTGCGCCGGCATTTGACGCGGGACTGCGACTTCCGGCCGAGGAGGCGGTTCGGCCGCCTCGACGACGGACAGACCCGGTTGATCTGGAAGACAAATCCAGCCGAGAGCATCGGTCTCTTTAACCGAGATGCGGACTAAGCGAAATTCTGCAGGGTCAAGCACGCTGCTGTGTCGCACGACTTCGTCGAAGAACCAATCCGAGGTGATCAGCGCGAGCACGCCGGGCGACCTCTGTAGCGCATCTTTCACGACACCGGCATCGAGGAGGCGAAACGCCAAATTGATCGAGGCTGAGGTAACGCCATAGTCGTCAAAGGTCACTTCACCGGCGTGCAGGACCATCCGAAGCCGAACACGGTCCGGCCCCTGATGACCAGCATTGTGTCGAGCCAGAGCCTGGGCAAGTGCCAGCGGGATTACGTCGACGAACGGCGTCTTTGGCGTTTCCGCCGGAGCCAAGATGAACACCCCGTCACCTCTGTCTTCGCAGTGACACGCTGCCCAGCTCACCTCCGCCGCTGCGAACGCAGCCTGCAACGCGCAATAGACTGCTCGCCGAATCGCGAGCTGATGACGATTCGTCCGACCGGGATCTCCGAAACTCTCCACGTCGACCACAATGATGGTTCTGTGCACTGCCACCCGTCGAACGTTCATGCGGTCCTCCCCGACCTAGCCGCCATGTGACTCAGGCCACGATAGTCGAACACAGCAGTTTCGGTATGGCATGCCTCTTCTGACCAAGCCAGATGACTGCTGCGCCGTGACCGTCGATACCTGGCGCCAGCTGCGCCCGTTATTGGGTCCTGGCACGTGCTGTCCGTCTGCTGAGACTCCGACGTCACCCACGTGCCACCGGCCTCGGCCGATCGGGATGCACCCTTACCCTCGTCCCCGGCACAATCCGCCCCCTACGTCACTCTGACCGTCTGCCGAACATCGCAAAGGGCATGCGGAATACGCGGTTTCAAGCAGGGTGCCCGCCGGTCGGGCATATCCAGTCCTGGTGGATTTCTCGCTGAGGAATCCTCATTCCTACTTTCCCAGCCCGTACGGTGACATCGCGCAGCCGGGGTTGAGTTTGCGGCTAAGCCGATCGGGCTTCGGCCAGCCGACATCGGTGGCCGGTCCGGCTGCGTCGAACAGCCAGATCAGCTGCGCGAAAAGCCGAGCTGACCTCTGATCGCCCTGTTGCCGCCTCAGCCTGCGGAAGCCACTTATCACGGCATGAGCGGACTCTCCGAGCCACGCCAATTCCGCACGAGCACGAAAGCCAAGTGAACGAACTGGACCACCTGGCTTGGTCTTGCGCTCATACGCTTGACCCCACCTGGGACCATGCACATACTCTCGGCCCTGATCAACAGAACAGACGCCGGCTTACGCATACCCCGTTTCTGTCTTCAGGGACCTCCAGCGCTGCATGACGCGCGGTACTACAGCCGTGATGACCAGGGGCCTTTCAGCGACCGATGTGCAACCTGCAAGAGTCGCCCCTTTGCCTCGGACAAGTCGACTCGCGCTGTGCATCCCAGTGGAGCCTGTCCGGGACCCCAACAACTACCCCACAAGCAGATCCAGCCCGCTGGGCTGGGAATTCTTGGGGATTCATGGTCTGGAGATCCTCTCCGCCGCCTGACCGATGTCGGGCAGCTGGTCTGCTGGGAGCTTGGCCGGTGGATAAGCCCGGCAGCGCTCCGTTCGGAAGGCCCCTTTGGCCTGCAGGGTGCGTTTTTCACCAACGCGGTCAATCACTGCCGTCGCCTGGCTTGGCTGCAGGCGTCCCACTGTTCCTGCTGTGGCACCGGACAGTTTTCAGGCGTCGCGTTCCGACCGCAGGATTCCCCGCTGATATGCGGCGGCGACCGCGGAGGCCCGGTCAGGGACCTCGAGTTTGGCGTAGATGTGCAGCAGATGCGTTTTGACGGTGGCCTCGCTGATGTGCAGCTCGGCCGCGGCCTCCCGATTGATCTTGCCGCGTGCGATCAGGGCGAGGACTTCGCGTTCCCGCGCGCTCAGTTTGGCTTCGGTCACCGGCTTTCGCGGCCGGACCCGGTCGAGGAGCAGCGCGACCACCGACGGGGAGAGCACGCTCTCGTTGCGAGCCGCGGCACGCACCGCGCGGAACAGCTCCTCGCGTGGCACGTCCTTGAGCAGATAGCCGATCGCCCCTGCCTCGACGGCGGGCAACACGTCGGAGTCGGTGTCGTGCGTGGTCAGCACCAGTACCCGGGTGGCCGGAACGCGTTCCCTGAGCAGCCGGATCAACGCGGCGCCGCTCGGGGCGGGCATGCGCAGGTCGGTCAGCGCCACGTCCGGGCCGGTGGCGGCCACCACGGTCAGTGCCTCGATGCCGCTCGCGGCCTCGCCGACGATCTCAAGGTCCGGCTGGGTGCCGAGCATGCCCCGCAAGCCGTCCCGCACCACCGGGTGGTCGTCGACGATCACCAGCCGCACGGACGTCATCGGGCCACCTCGATCATCGGGACGCTGACACTGACCGCCGTCCCCGCACTGGGGGCTGACTCGATGTCCACCGTGCCGGACAGCAGCCGTGCCCGCTCGCGCAGGGCGGTGAGCCCGAATCCGGCGGATGAAGCCTGGGTGTCGAAGCCGGTGCCGTCGTCGCGGACGTCCAGGATTATCACGTCCTCCATATAGGACAGGGTGATGTCGACCCTGTTCGCCTGGGCGTGCCTGCCGACGTTCGAAAGGGTTTCCTGCGCCGCCCGCAGGACCATCACCTCGATCTCCGAATGTATCGGTCGAGGCGTACCGGTCATGACGAAAGTCGCGGGTACGCCGTTCTGCTCCAGCCATGTCGCGACCGCGGCGGCCACCGCGTCGCCGAGCCTGGCGTCGTGCAGGGGGCCCGGCCGCAACGCCTCGATCGAACGGCGGACCTCCACCAGGCTCGAGCGGGCCAGCTGCCGGGCGGTGCCGATCCGGCCGCGCAGCGGCCCCTCGACCGGGGCCAGTTCCTCGGCGACCTCCAGCTGAGTGACGATCCCGGTCAGTCCCTGAGCGACGGTGTCGTGGATTTCCCTGGCGATCCGGGCGCGTTCCTCGGCGGTACCGGTGTCTTTGGCCCGCGCCAGCAGTTCCGCGTGCAATTCGGCGTTCTCGGCCGCCATGGCGACGAGCCTGCTGTTGGCCTTCCGGCGCCGAATCGCCTCCCGTTCCATCCCCCGGATCGCCCAGCCGATCAACGCGGCCAGCGGTGTCACCATCGCGAGGTTGAGCAACGTCTGCCAAATCTCGGTGCCCGACAGCACCAGCCACGGGACGTTCGCGAGCACCACCCCGGCATAGGCGAGCCAGCCGGGCAGGGCGACGAACGCGAGCACGTAACACACCGGGACGAACAACTGGAAACTGTCGCCGCGGAGCGCGAGGACCACGGTGCCTGCCAGCAACCCGGCGAAGTACACGACCATCGCCAAGGTCTGACGTTCCCACCACTGTGGATGCGCGACGATGAACCAGCCGTGCCACCCGCTCAGCGCCGCGACGATGGCCAGGGTGACCAGCCGGTCCGGCCAGGTGGCCGCATCGAAGACCAGGGAAAGGACGGTCGCGAGGCCGAGCAGCCCGTACGGAGCGAGCGCCCACGCCCGGTTCCATCGCCGTTCCAGCCGTTCCTCCATCGACGTCACCCGGCCCATCTTGTCAGCGGGAGTTCCGATAGGTCAGCCGCCGGAGCAGAACCTCCGCGGGTCCGCGTTTGCCCGCCCGCCGCATCCGGTCGGCGAGCAGCACCGACACCAGCCAGGTGCCCAAGGCCAGCAACGCGACTCCGGCCGATCCCAAAGTGCCGCCGAGGCCCAAGGTGTAGGGCATCAGCAACGCGACGAAAACCACCGACTGGAACAGATAGCAGCTGAGTGAGCGCTGCCCGCACGCGGTTATCGCCAGGACCACCGGGCCACTCCGGTCACGGAACCGCGACGCGAGCAAGCCGATCAGGGCCGCATAGCCAAGACCACCCGCCACCCCGGTGACCGAATGCGCGGCCGAAAAGGCCCACATGACCAGACCGGACGACGGGGTCCAGAATCCGCCGACCGCGAGACCCATCGGCAAGCCACCGGCCACCGCCACGACGAGTCCGCCGATCGCGGTGCGGACCAGCAGCGTGCGGTGCCGTTCCGGCTCGGTGAGCACCCCGCGCCGCGCCGCCCAGACACCGACCAGGACGGCGCTGCCGACGCCGAGCATTCCCAGCGGTGTCATCACCCATTCCACCGGATGCAGGGCGAGGGCGGTGGCCGGGTCGCTGACCGCGAAGGACCAGAAGAAGGAACGTTGTCCGCTGCCCTGCGGGGTCACGTAGGCGATCCCCTGGACCAAGGCGACCACCACCAGCCAGCCCGCGGCGATGATGAGCAAAGTCCGGTCCTTGACCCGCAGCATCGCCAGCAGCGCGAACCCCAGTACCCCGTACAGACCGAGCACGTCACCGGGGAACAGCAGTACCGCATGGACGAACCCGAACACGATCAGCCAGCGGAACCGTCGCCGCAGCGCCCGGCTGATGTCGTGGTCCGGGATACCCGTGGCCTGCTGCCGCCGCACCATTTGCACGACGCCATAACCGAACAACGCGGCGAACATCGGATAGCCGCGTACCTCCACGAAAACCACGTTGAGCATGCTGACCACCCGGTCGAGCAGGTCTTGCTCGACGATGTGCTGTCGCGCGCCGTACGGGCGGTCATAGAGGTAGAGCACCGAGTTCGCCAGCGCGACCAACGCGAGCATCAACCCACGAGCGAGATCCGGCGCGAGCGCCCGTTCGCGAAGGGCGACTGGGCCGGCACTTGTTTCACTTGTCGACATGCGCATCAGCGTGCTGGCGAGACGCATCGCCGAACATCGACGGAACGACTGATCCCCGGATCAACCGCGAGCCCGGCGTATCAACCGATCGATTGATGCGCTCACGGGTAACGGGATCACGTGGCAGGCGTCGCCTTCTTGAAGATCTCGAACACGGCCAAGTAGTTCTTTCCGCTGTAGCCCTCGGTGATCGCCCGTTCGGCGATCTCCTTCATCAGTCGCGGCTGATCGGAGTGGACGCCTTGTTCCACGCAGGTCCGGGTGATGTGCTCGAGCGCGTTCAGGTTCATTTCCATGGTGCCGAGGTCACCGGGGTAGTTGCCCTTGTCCAGGTCGGGCGCCTGCTCGGCCAGGGTCGAGTCCACCACCGAGGGCATGAACCAGCCCAGCGCGAGCTCGCTGAACTCGACCGCCGAGACGTTCGCCGAGCCGACCATGGCGGTGGCGTGCAGGAAGCCGTTCATGGTCGCGTACATCATTTCGAGCAGTGCCGCGTTGTACAACACCGCCAGGCTGGGGTCGGAGCCGAGGAACCGCGGGTCCCCCATGCTCGCCAGCGCCACCCCGGCCTTGTCGAAGACGTCCCGCGAACCGCTGTACAGGAAGACGGACCCAGGCTGTCCGACGAGCGGCGGCGGCACCATGATCGCACCGTCGAGGTACTCCGCTCCACGCTCGGCCGCCCAGTCGAGTGCCCTGCGTGCCTCCGTCGGCGTGCCGGAGTTGAGGTTCACCAGGACGCGGCCTTTCAGGGCGTCATCGGCGGACTCGAAGATCCCGTACGTGGTCTCGTAGTCCTTGAGACAGATGATCGTGACAGGGCTCGCGGACACCGCATCGGCGACGGTCGCCGCTCGGCGGGCACCCTTGGTGACGAGATCCTCGGCTTTGCCTGGAGTGCGGTTCCACACTGTCAGAGGGTGGCCCTGATTCAGAAGCGCCTCGGCGAGGGCCGTGCCCATGGGGCCGAGGCCGATGACGGTGACAGGGTTGCTGTGCGGGCTTGTCGGCTCCGGTGTTGTCATGAGCGAGACGTTAGAGTCTCACATGGATGTGAGAGTCAACTCGGAGATGTGTGGTGATCGGCACGTGCGTATCGGAGCTTTGTCCCAGCGGACCGGGGTCAGCGTCCGGCTGTTGCGCTACTACGAGGAGCAGGGCCTGTTGACGCCACACCGTCGCCCCAGCGGATATCGCGAGTACCAGGACGAGGACGTGCGCACCGTTCAGCACATCCGCACGCTGCTTGCCGCGGGCCTCACTACCCACACGATCGCCGATCTGTTGCCCTGCATGGTCGACGAAGGCCAGGGATTGGCGCCGGCTTGCCCCGACATGCTTCCCGACCTGTACCGCGAACGTGAACGGATCGACAGCGCCGTAGCCGATCTCGCGGCCGCGCGCGCCGTGCTGGACACCATCATCGCGGCCACGCCGCCGCACGACAGCGTTGAACCGGATGCCTGCCTTGCGATGACGATCAGTGCCACGCCATCGTGACGGACATGTGAGCCGCGGGTAGCGGCCGAACTCAGCTCTCGCAGTTGTCAGAACGGAGCACTCGCGTTTACGACCACATCCCGCCGGACGACGAATCCGCGCGCCCTGCCGACAACGACTTCGCCCTCGCCCCCGGCGAACGCCTGCTCTGGGAAGGCTCACCGAAACACGTCCGGTTCGCCAGAAAGCAGGACCTCGTCATCGTCCCCTTTCTGTTGGTGCCGTGCTACGCCATGTACCCCACCTTCGATAAACCAGGTGGCTGGTTCCTTCTCGGCCTGCTCGTTCTGCTCTCCGTGGCCAAGGGAGTTCACCGCTACCTCGCCATGCGTGCGAGCGCCTACATGGTGACCGACAGGCGCGTGGTCGCCTGGACCCGCGGGCAACCCACGATCTCACGATTCCTGGGCGAACTGGGACCACCTCACCTGGTGGAGCACAAGAACGGCACAGGAACCATCACCTTCGGCGGGCCGGGCAAACCACTCTTCTCCGTCGACGACGACCTACCGGCCGGAACCCCGGAACCGCCACCTTCACCTGAACTCAACGGCCTCGACCACGCGAGCCGGATCCGCGACCTCATCGCCGACGCACAAGACCGGTCACGCCGGGAGCACTAGCGAATTTCGGCGACCAGGCAGCCCTGAAATCTTCGATCATTCGGTTTCCGAGAATTCGCCCGCCGCCAGGTAAACGCGAGAACCAGATTATTCGCCACATCGCACTGTTTCGAAGAATTCGACATGAAATCGCACGGTTTCCGCGTCACGACACACCCGGCATACCCACCATGCTCGCTCCCAAACCTTTTTCAAGACTGAGTTCCAATGAACCGTCCGCGATAATGCCGCCTGTCTATTCAAGACCGTTCGGTGTAGGGTCCGGGGTGGTTGTTCATCGACCGCCGGTGACCGCTTTCAGCGGGACGTTTGAGCTTCTTGCTCCTCCACCATCGGTCTCGGATCCAGGAAAGTCAAAATGCGACACAATCGCACGATTTCCACGCTTGCCGGCGCTTTGGTTCTGGTTGCCGGATCGGTTGTTCTCCTCCCTGCCTCGGCTCAGGCCCGCGCGGAATCCGTTCCCTGCGACGAGGCGGCGCTGGTCTCCGCGGTCGACGCGGCCAACGCGGCCGGTGGCGGCACCGTGACCTTGACCCCCGGGTGCACTTACACCCTCACCTCCGCCCATGGTGACGACGGCGTCCACGGTCCGGCGGGCCTGCCGCTCATCACCACGCCCATCACCTTCGAAGGCAATGCCAACACCATCACCCGTGCGACGGCGGCGGCCGCTTTCCGCATCGGCCAGGTGACATCCACCGGCGGCATCACGCTCAAAGCGGTCACCATCAGCAATGGCCATGCGGCCGCCGCGGGCACTGACGACGGCGGCGGCATCCTCAGTTTCGGCGCGGTGACCCTCACCGGCGGCGCGTTGTCCGGCAACACCGCCAACGGCCGAGGTGGCGCCTTGTACAGCACCGGGACCCCGTCGGCGGCGACGTTCACCAGCAGCACGGTCAACGGCAACACCGCGGGCCAGGGCGGCGGAATCGCCAGTGTGAACGGGACGCTCACGCTCACCAGCAGTGTGGTCGGCACCAACGCCGCGACGGTGAATCCCGGCGGGATCTATTACGTGGCAGGGTCGGCGACGCTGAACACCTCCACGGTGACCGCCAACACCGCGACCAACTGCACCGGCAGTCCCTCTCCCGTTCCCGGATGCGTCGGATGACCGCCGTGTCCTTCTTGAGTCCCAGCGAAATCGTCTCCAGGAAAGAAGATGTGATGCGAAGAAACCGCGGTGTTCTGCGGGCCGTCGTCGGCGCGACCATCCTGAGCGGGAGCATGATCGCGCTGGCTCCCCTCGCGCAGGCGACCACCATTCCCGTGGCGTGCGGCGAAAACGCCCTCGTCGACGCCATCAACCTCGCCAACTCAACGGTCGACAGCGACACCCTGACGCTGGCAGGCGGCTGCACCTACACGCTGACCGCGCCGCACGGCGGCCTCGCCAACGGGCTGCCGGTCATCACCACACCGATCGAACTGCTCGGCCCGGCGACCATCACGCGCACCGCGCTGCTCCCCTTCCGGATCGCCGAAGTCGGCCCGACCGGCAACCTCACCCTGACCACCTCGGTCGCCTTCACCAACGGCAGCGTGGCCGGCAACGGAGGCGGCATCCTCAACCGCGGCGCCGTGACGCTCACCACCAGCAGCCTGAGCGGCAACTACGCCACCCTCGCCGGCGGCGGCCTCGCCAACGCCGACACCCCGTCCGGCACGGCACCCGCCGCGTCGTTCACCAGAAGCAACGTTCTCGGGAACACCGCGCTCCTTCAGGGAGGCGGCATCTACAACGGTCTCCGCGGCACGCTGACCACCACCGGCGTCTCCGGAACTCCGATGCTCATCAGCGGCAACAGCGGCGCCCAAGGAGGCGGTATCGCCGCGGTCGACTCGACCGCGACGACCATCACCCAGACCGCCGTGACCGTGAACCACGCGCTGCTGACTGCGGGCGGCGTCTACCGGGCCAACGGCACCATGACCACCAACAACGCGCCCATCACCGCCAACACCCCCAACAATTGCGTCGGAAGCACCCCTGCCGTGCCCAACTGCACCGGCTGACCGAACCCCGCCGTCGCACGACAAAGCCCCAGCGGACTCCCCGCTGGGGCTCTGTCGCGTGAAAGCCTTCGGCGCCAACGTGTTCAACGACGTGCCCTTGTACGGCTCCCCCGCTTGACTGATGGAGACGGCATGTGAGGCGGCAGATCTCCTGCTGCTACCGGAAATCGTGCCGCCGCACGTCGATACCGCCGCCTGATGGTCAGCAGGTGCAGATGCCGCCGTTGTTGATTCCGGCGACGCCGTTACCGCCCGCGAGCCCGCTGGTACCGGCCGGGGTGGCGATGGTGTCCGCCCCGTCGTTGATGGTTCCGGAGTTCCCGAGACCGCCGGCACCCGCGGCACCGCCGATGCCACCAGGACCACCAGGACCACTGCAACCGGTTCCACCGTCACCGCCGCCGGCACCGTTACCACCCTTGCCACCGGTCGCGGTGATGAGGTCGACACCGGTTCCGCCCGTGAGAGTGCCGGAGTTCCCGATCCCACCGGCACCGCCCGCGCCACCGACACCACCGGCGCCACCGGGCTGGACGGCGGCGGAGCCGTTGCCGCCCTTGCCACCGACGCCACCGTTACCGCCGAGCCCGCCATTGGACTTCAACGTATCGATACCGGCACCACCGGTGACGGTCCCGGAATTCCCGACGCCACCGGCTCCTCCGGCACCGCCGACGCCACCGGCGCCGCCGCCGTGACCGCAGCCTGCGACGCCACCGGCCGCGCCAGTACCACCGGCACCACCGTTGGCGGTGACGCTGTCGAGACCGGGATCGCCGAGATCGCCGGTGAAGGTTCCGGAGTTCCCGACGCCACCGGCCGCGCCCGCGCCGCCGATGCCCCCGGCGCCCGCGCCGCCGGCCACGAGGCCGCTGTTGCCACCCCGACCGCCGAGACCGCCGTTGCCACCCCTGCCCGCGGTGAAGGTCGCGGTGTCGCTGCCCGCGCCACCGGTGACGTTCCCGGCGTTGCCTGCACCACCGATCCCGCCGACGCCACCGTTGCCACCGGCGCCGCCCGCACCGCTGGCGAATCCCGTCCCGCCCTGGCCGCCGTTTCCTCCGGCACCTCCGGCACCACCGGTGACGGTGATGCTGTCGGTACCGGCGCCGCCGTCGACGACACCGGTGCTCCCCACACCGGCACCGCCGACGTTGCCCGCGCCGCCGTTGCCACCCGCGTCACCCGCGGGAGTACCCGCGTTGCCGTCGGCTCCCGGAGGGCCGTTGGTGCCCGCGGCACCGGCCACGCCGGTGACCCTGATCGTGTCGTTACCGGCAAGACCGTTCACGGTGCCGTTCACGGCACCGCCGGTGACGGTGATGATGTTGTTCCCCGCGGTGCCGTCCAGCACTTGACCGGCGGGGATCCCTGCGGTGCAGGTGAAGTTGGCGCCGCTTTGGGTGCACCCCGGAGGGAGAGCCCACGCCTGCGAGGGCACCAGAAGAGCGAAACCTGCCGCGGTGCCCACACCGATCAATGCCCGGCCGGCCCGGCCTGCCGTGCTGATACGTGCTGTCGATCTCATGATCAACCTTCCACCTGTGAAAGGGATCCGGGACTGCTGCCACGGACCTGCGAGGTGGTGTGATGACCGGGGGTCTGGGGTCACTGCCCGGTGCCGCATATCTGAGGGCACCGGATAACCAACACCCTCGACGTGACCGACCCTTCGCTCTTTCACCGGGCCTGGCAAGGCAAACGGTTGCCGGTCACCCGTACGTGGACAGGTCTCCCACCGGCTTCACAGTTCCGCGTCGAGGTGATCTCCCCGGATGACGGCGACGGGACACTCGGCGTGGGCGATCAGCGCCTGGCTGGTCGACCCGAGGAGCATGCCCTCGAATCCGCCGCGGCCCCGGCTGCCGACGACGAGAAGCCGTGCGCCCGCACCGATTTCGAGCAACGCGCGGACCGGCCTTCCCTTGCGGACGACGATCTCGACCGGAACGTCCGGACACTTCTCCCGCCAGGGAGCCACCTGTTCCTCGGTCGATTTCCGGTCTGCGGCCTCGATCTCGGCCGGATCGACGGCGAGGAACTGAGGCCGGATCGCGCCGTGGTCGACCAGTTCCGACCAGGTCCGGACGACCGTCAGGCGAGCGTTCCACAGCTTCGCTTCGTCGAACGCGAACCCGAGGGCCGCCTCGCTGATCGGCGAACCGTCCGTGCCCACGACGACCGGTCCCGCTTCCGGTGCGGCATCGTCCGGTCGCCGGCCTCGGGCCACGACGATCGGGCAATGGCCGTGATGCGCGAGCGCGACCGCGGTGGAGCCCACCAGCATCCCGGTGA
This sequence comes from Amycolatopsis sp. WAC 01376, assembly GCF_003947415.1. Classification (GTDB taxonomy): domain Bacteria; phylum Actinomycetota; class Actinomycetes; order Mycobacteriales; family Pseudonocardiaceae; genus Amycolatopsis. The sequence continues at coordinate 301,049 of NZ_QHKL01000006.1, read as the reverse complement.
AACCGCCGAGTCCCCGTGACCCGAGCACGACCGCCGCCGCCCTCGCCGACTCCTGGATCAGGGCGGCCGCCGGGTGCCACTCGCGGACCGCGGTCTCGACGACGAGATCCGCATGCCTGGCGAACACCGCTTCCTTCGCCTCGAGGATCCATGCTCGACCGCGGCTCTCGAAACCCTCACCGACCCCGTCGAACGAGGGGACCACCCCCGGCATCTTCACGACCGGGATCGTGAACACGTGGACGAGCCGCAAGGGCAGCCCACGTTTCGCGGCCTCGTCCGCCGCCCAGAGCGCGGCGGTCCTCGCGGACCGTGACCCGTCGATCCCAGCGACGATGGACTTCTCCGTGCCGACCGGCATTTTCACTCCTCAAGCTTTGTCTGACCGAATTCTTGCTTCAGCTCGCCGCGACCACCTTCGGATTCCCAACGGGCGAGGGCGTTCTCCGGGACGGGCCGCGCGCCGAACTCGTCAAGGAGCGCCTCCGGGCCGGCTACGTTGTTCTGCCCGGAGGCCGCCACCAGCACTCCCTCGGCAGCGGCCGGGTCCGCCTCCGGCGGGATGACCAGCAACGTGAGCCGCTGCATGTTCCCGCCGGTCACGTGCACGATATGAACGTTCTGCGAGCCGATTCCCTCCAGCTTGACCAGCCGCCCGTGCCAGATCAGCTCACGGACCGTGACCGCCCAGGCCGACGGCGGGAACGCCACCCGCCACACCGGGCCGATCCGGCCGTCGAGCGACGCGGCGAGCTCCGGCACTTCGACCGTCAAGTCACGCGACCGCGGCCACCAAGCGCCGTCGACGCGACCGCTTTCCGAGTTACGAGGCTTGATCCTCACCCGTTCGGCCGTGTCCAGGACGAGAGGGTCGGCACGCATATTCGGCTCCGGTCTCCGGCCACGAAGACCGGTATCAGATGAAGAACCGAAGGTGACATCGGTCGTTCTCCGACGCGCGAGATACTCTCGGTACTTTTATTGTACAGAGGAAACCGCGTCGCGAACCGGCGATAATTCATCTGTTCCGGATTCCAGCACGGAAATCGGCATATGAACAAGATTTCGTCCATTGAGGACAATGATCGTTCCGCCGGTTCCGGACGGCCGATATCGTCAGCGTAGCCCCTGAACCAGGCGCTACGACCATCGATGCGCGACCGGTGCCTCACGCCCGGTGCCCGCCGGTGGGCACGAGCCGGAAGACGAAACTTCCGTCACGCTCCGCTGAAGATCCGCCTCCAGGCGGCCGCCGGCGTGACCGCGCTGAACGAGGTGAGCCGAATCAAGGCCGCTTTTCGCCAACCGCACTGCCAATACACCAGGTCAGGACGTACCATGGAGGCAGGCGGCAGGCGTGACACTGTCCACGGCGCCGGTCCTGGCAAGCTCCCTGCCGCTGCTCGCGGCAGTCGAGTGATCAACGCTGCCTTCCCTTCTCGGCTCTCCTCGCATTTCACAGCCGGTTCTGACCGGTCCGACTCACTTCACAGGAGATCCTCCATCAGCGTTCCAGTCGTCCTGCCGCATGCAGTCAGCGCTCCTCGTTCTCTCACCGATGTATATGGCCCCGGCATCGCCGTCTGCGCGCGGCCCGAACTGGCCGCGGCCGAACCCGTGAACAGGCACCGCCACACCCGCGACGTGGTCTCCGCGCGGCCGATCGCCGTCGCGGCCGACATGCCGGTGATCTGCAGCGCCGGTGGGACTGACCCGGATTTGCTGGCACACCTGCGTGACAGCGGCCTGCCTGTCGGCACGGATTTGCGCGAGTTCCGAACCGAAAGGGAATTCGCCGACCGCGTCACCGAAGCGATATCCGACGGCCTGCTGATGTCGATGGAGTACCCGCAGCCGACCACGCTGTGCCCGGACGAACGCGCGCTCAAGAGCGCGCAGCTCGTCGGCTATTTGAACAACAAAGCCAGCATCACCACCTTGGTCGATCCACGTTTCCAAGCGCACCGCAGCGTCGTGACCCGCGGGCAACTCGCGGAGGCGGCACCGGCGGAGAAGTCGTGGGTGCTCAAGGCCGCGACCAACGACGCGCACGGCGGCAGCCTTGATGTCTATCTGCACCAGGCCCACGAGCAGATCACGCTGCCGGCGTTCACCGACGTGCTCAACGAGTTCGTCGTCGAGGAGTACTTGCAGATCCTGCGTAACTGGGGCCTGCAGTTCTATGTGGCAGCGGACGCGCGGGCTCGCCTGCTGGCGGTGACGGAACAACGCGTCGACGCGATCGGGGTCTATGCCGGCGGCCGATTCGGCGCGGTCACCACTCCTCCCGCCGAACTGCTCGCCGAATGCCTGGCGATCACCCAGCGCGCGGCCGATGTCGGCTACCGCGGCCTGTGCAGCCTCGACTGTGCCGAAACCCGGGACGGCCAGCAGGTCGTGCTCGACCTGAACTTCCGGATCACCAGTGGCTCGATCCCGTTGCTGGCGATGCAGTCCGTCCGCCCCGACGCGCTCGACCTCCCCGCCGAATCCGTGAAGCTGACCGTCTCCGGCCCACTCACCGACCTGCTCGCCGGGATACGCCCGGAGTTGGCCGCCGGTGGCCTGCTCATCGTGGCCGGTCATGACACCGGTCACACGGACAGTCCGCTCCGGCAAAGCACCTTGCAACTGCTGGTCCTCGGGGACGACCCCGGCGAGGTGACCGCTCGACGCCGTACGCTGGAAGAGAAAATCGGCAAGTAAGGCTCAGTCGTGCGACCGGCGGGCGTCGTCCGGACGTCCCGCCGATCACGCGACGACACCACGGCCTAGGCTCATTGGCACTGCGCCAATCCGAGATGGCGTGGCATGACCTAGCGGAAGGCACTTTCGATGGCACAAAAGGTATCCGTCCAGATCGTCGACGACATCGACGGTGGCGAAGCCACCCAGACCGTGCCCTTCGCGCTCGACGGCGTCACCTACGAGATCGATCTCTCCGATGACAACGCCGGCGCCCTGCGCGAAGAGCTCGAGCGCTTCATCGACGCCAGCAGGCGAGTCGGCGGGCGCAAGGTGAAGGTCGCAACCGGACAGTCCACCGTGGCCGGTGGCGCGGCGAAGCCCACCGACCGCGAACGCAACCAGCAGGTCCGCGCCTGGGCGTCGGCCAACGGTTACGCGATCGCCGAGCGCGGCCGCATTCCCAACGAGATCTACGAAGCGTTCGACAACGCCGAGTCGGCCCCCGCCGAACCGGTCGCCGAAGAGGCTCCCGTCAAGCGCAAGCGTGCACCTCGCAAGAAGTCCTGAATCGCCGATCGCGCCCTTGACGTCCTTTCCTCGTTAGACCGGACAGGGACCTCAAGGGCGCGTCGCGGGAATTGAGGCGCCGCACATTCAGCTGCTGTTCGGGCGCGGCCTGCCCCTGCGGCGGTTATCGAGGGGCAAGGCGAAGGTATCCATTTCGGGTACTTTTCGCGGGGGTCGTGAGTGGCAATGATCGTTCTATTGAGGGGAAGGCCGAACGTGTCGTGGCGCGGGGCCGGCGTCGCTTCTGCGTACGTGTTCTCCTGGTAGTGAGGGCCTCTTTGCCTACTCTGAAGGTAGGGAAGGAGGCTTTCGCTACTTTCAGGTGTGGTCCCTGGTGACAGTGGGACGGCTGTGACCTCGCATTGTCCCCTGTGGACACTCAAGCTCTCGTGGCCAGTCCAGAGCTACGCCACGGGGCTCTTCCACCGATCAGAAATCCTCCGCCACGTCGTCGGTTCTGGTGACCCCCTCGCACCGGTGGAAGGATTGACGACCATGACCGACGCCAGCCCGCTGAACACCGACGAGGCCACGTTCATCGCGGTGGCCCGCTCAGGCGATACCGCGCGGTTCGCGCTCATCACCGAACGCCACCGACGTGAGCTGCAGGTGCACTGCTACCGGATGCTCGCGAACTACGACGACGCCCAGGACATGACGCAGGAGACGTTCCTGCGAGCGTGGAACAAGCGGGAGTCGTTCAAGGGCCACGCCGCGCTGCGGACCTGGCTGTACCGGATCGCGACGAACGCCTGCCTCGACTTCCTTCAGAAGCGCGACGACCGCACACCGCTACCGTCCGAGGTGCTGTACCTGCAGCCGTACCCCGACCGGATGCTCCCCGAGGACCCGCAGGAATCGGTGGTGTCGCGGGAGACGATCGAGCTGGCGTTCATCGTCGCCGTCCAGCACCTGCCGCCGCGGCAGCGGGCGGTGTTCATCCTGCGCGACGTCCTCGGCTGGCCGGCGTCGAAGGCCGCCGACGCCCTCGAGCTGACCGTCGCGTCGGTGACCAGCGCATTGCAGCGGGCCCGCGTGACGATGCGCGAGCAGCTGCCCGACCGCCGCCTCGACTGGCGGAGCCCCGCTCCCCACGAGCTGTCGCAGGACGAGCGCGGCGTGGTGAAGGCGTATATCGACGCCCATGAGCGCAACGACCTCGACGGGCTGATGTCCCTGCTGCGCGACGACCTGCGCTTCGCGATGCTGCCCGAGCTGGGCCCGGTGACCATGACGGCCAAGGACGCGGTGGACGGCTGGGTCGCCGGCGGGCTCTTCCAGCGCGGCCGCGACGACTGGCGCGGTATCGCCACGACGGTCAACCGCATGCCTGCCGCCGTGCTGTACCTCCGCGCCCCCGAAGACGCGGAGTACCGGCTGTTCGCCATCGCAGTGCTGCGCATCGTCGACGGGAAGATCGCCGAGCTCACCGGATTCGACGCCGCCGGCAAACCCTGGCTGGACGCGCCCCCGGCACTCTGACCACTCAGCGCCTCGTCTCGTATCGGGTCAGCACCACGCCGCCGGGAAACGTCCGCGTCTCGACGAGGTTCAGGTTCACCCAGCTGTCCAGCGCGGTGAAGAACGGCGTGCCGCCGCCCACCAAGACCGGCACGGTGACCAGCAGGTACTCGTCGATCAGCCCGGCCCGCATGGCCGCCCCGGCGAGCGTCGCGCCGCCGATGTCCATCGGGCCGCCGTCCTCGGCCTTGAGCCGGGTGATCTCGGCGACCACGTCACCGGTGACCAGGCGGGTGTTCCCATCGACCTTGTCGATCGTCGAGGAGAACACCGCCTTCGGCATGTCCCGCCAGCGGCGGGCGTACTCGATCTCCGCCGGGGTGGCGCCGGGCTGCCGGTCGGCGGTCGGCCAGTGGGGACTCATCGCCTCCCACAGCTTGCGCCCGTACAGCGCCAAACCCGTCGCGGCCACCCGGTCGGACCACCACTGGAACAGCTCGTCGCTCGGCGAAGAGTCCGGTCCCTCACCCCCGCTCCAGCCGAGGTCGTCGCCGGGCGCGGCGATGTAGCCGTCCAGGGTCACATTCATGCCGAAGGTCAGTTTCCGCATGGCGTCAGCCTCCTGTGAATCGATCTCACACGTATAGACGGGCGCGGCGCGGAAACCTGATCGGTGCGTGTCGTCTGTCAGGGCGCGGTCTGGTGTCGGACGGCTTTGGCGAGGGTGCGGATGCCCTTGCGGATCTGGCGTTCGCTGACGTTCCCGAAGCCGAGTACGAGAGCGGGCGGGCGCGGCTCGGTGGCCGGGGCGGACGCGAACCGGTAGTGGTCGAGTCCGTTGACTCGGACACCCATGGTCGCGGCGGCCGCCACGACGGCGCGCTCGGATGTCCCGTCGGGCAGGCGCAGCAAGGCGTGGCAGCCGGCCGCGAGCCCGTGTAGCTTGCCTGGCCCGAAGGCGAGGTCGGCCTCGGCCGCCAGCACGTCCCGGCGGGCGCGGTAGATCTCCCGCACGCGGCGCAGGTGGCGGTCGAACCTGCCCGATTCCATGAGCAGCGCCAACGCTTCCTGGTCCAGCACGGGGGCGCCGCGAGAACTGAGTCGTTGCTCCTGGACGATCCCGGCCACGAACCGCGGTGGCGCGAGGACCCAGCCCAGGCGGATCGCGGGTGCGAGCGTCTTGCTGACCGATCCCAGCGCGATCACCCGGGCGGGGTCGAGGCCTTGCAGCGAGCCGACCGGCTGACGGTCGTACCGGAATTCGGCGTCGTAGTCGTCCTCGAGGATCACCCCGTCGACCTCGTCCGCCCAGGCGACCAGGTCGCGTCGCCGCGACGGGCCGAGCGCGACACCGGTGGGGCATTGGTGGGCCGGGGTCAGCAACACCGCCCGTGCCCCGGTTTCGCGCAGGCGGGCCACGTCGAGGCCGTGGTCGTCGACGCGGACCGGCACGGGGTCCAGGCCGGCGCGGCGCGCGATGAGGTCGTGCTCTCGGGGGCCGGGATCCTCCAGCGCGACCCGCTGGATGCCGTGCTGTGCCAGCGTCGCGAGGGCGAAAGCCAGCCCCTGCCGGAAACCCGAAACGACGACGGCGTCCTCGGCGACCGCGCACCCCGACCGAACGCGACGGTGGTAGGCGGTGACGATCTCGCGCAGGTGTCGCACACCGGCCGGGTCCTCGTCCCCCAGCCCGGCGGTCGGCAGGGTCCGCGTCGCCTCCGACACCGCCCAACTCCAATCGGCCAACGGCACCGAGCCGAGATCGGGGATGCCGTACTCGAAGTCGGCCTCGATCGGGTGGAACGGCGCGGCAAAAGCGGGCGCTTGCCGGGCGGGTCCGTCGGCGGGCAACGAGGCCACCCGTGTCCCGGAGCCGACCGCCGACTCGACGTAGCCCTCGGCCAGCAACTGCTCGTAGACATCGACGACCGTGCCGCGGGAAACGCCGAGCAGCTCAGCCAGGCGCCGAGTCGACGGCAGGCGCTCTCCGGCACCGAGCCGTCGAGCGCGGATGGCCGCCCGCAACTGGGTCTGGATCTGAACCCCGAGCGGTCCAGCGCCACGGTCCAACGTCACCAGAAGGTCGGGGCCACCGCGCGCCCACTCCACAGCCATGCCACCAGTACACCAAAATGGTCCACTCCCCGGGTCGGCGAGTGGACCTTCTGACCAGACCACCTCGGCCCCAGGCTGGAGGGCATGAACATCGGGATCCTCCTGGCACTCTCGTCGGCTCTCTCCTACGGCGCGGCGGACTTCGTCGGCGGCGTCGGCTCGCGCCGTCACTCCTCATCGCAGGTCGTTCTGGTCGGGCAGGTCGCCGGCGCGCTCGTCATGCTCGTGGCCGGCCTGCTGGTGCCGGGCCATCCGGCCACCTCGGACTTCATTTGGGCGCTGCTGGCCGGCGTCGGCTCGTCGACCGGCGGCATCTTCCTGTTCCGCGGGCTGGCCCGCGGCCGGATGGGTCTGGTGGCGCCGATCTCGGCGGTCGGGGCCGCGCTACTGCCCGTACTGGTGGGCGCGGTCCTCGGTGAGCGTCCCGGCCGGCTGGTCTGGGTCGGCGTGTTCGCCGCACTCGCGGGGATCTGGTTGGTCTCCCGCGAGACCACATCGGATCGACCGGCGCGCACGCGCGGAGCGCTCGTCGACGGCGCCATCGCGGGAGTGGGATTCGGGGTCCTGTTCATCGCACTGGACCAGATCTCGGCCGACGCCGGTCTACTTCCGCTGGCCGGAAACCAGCTGATCGGCGCGATCCTGACCATCCTCGCCGCCACGTGCCTGCGGCAGCGATGGCGTCCCAGCCGCGGTGTGGTCGGCTGGGGCAGCGCCTCCGGCCTGCTCGGCGTCTCGGGCACCCTGGGGTTCATGGTCGCCACCGGAACGACCAGCCTCGGCGTCGCCGGAGTCCTCGCCTCCCTCTACCCGGCCGTCACCGTGCTGCTCGCGGCAGGCGTGCTCGGGGAACGGATCGACACCCGGCAAAGAACGGGCATCGGCATCTGCACCCTCGCGGTCGCCTCCCTGGCACTGGGCTGAACCTCGACACACCATCAAGGCAGGAGACCACGAATGAACGACATCAGGCCGCAGGCCGCGGAAGGAGCTTCATGCTGACCCAGGTTGCCGAGGGCGTGCTGGTCCACCAGAGCGAGTTGCTTCGGAACAACACCGTTGTCGTGCAGGGCAATGGCGGCGTGCTGCTCATCGACGCCGGGATAACGGGCGACGAGATGGCCTGTCTCGCGAACGACCTTCGCGAGTTGGGCGAGCCCGTCGTGGCGGGGTTTTCGACCCATCCTGATTGGGATCACGTGCTGTGGCACGCCGAACTCGGCGACGCACCTCGTTTCGGTACAGCCCGCTGTGCGGCTTATACGCGAGATGTGCGGTCGAAGGCGGATTGGAAGGCCCGCGCCGCCGAGGGGTTGCCGCCGGAAATCGCCGAGGAAACACCGCTGGACCTGTACGGCCTCATCACGGGTCTGCCAGCCGGCACCGCGCGGATTCCTTGGGATGGCCCCGAAGTCCGGATCATCGAGCATCCGGCGCATGCCCCGGGCCACGCGGCACTGTTGATCGAAGAACGCCGGGTTCTCGTCGCCGGCGACATGCTCTCGGATGTCTTCATTCCGATGCTCGACGACGTGAACGACACCAATGACCCGATCGAGGAGTACCTCGTCGGGCTGCGGCTGCTCGAGGATGTGGCGGACGACGTCGAGGTCGTCATCCCCGGGCATGGTTCCGTCGGCAGAGGTGATCGGGTACGCGCGAGGATCCACCAGGATCGGGCATACGTGCACGCCCTGCGTGACGGCCGTGATCCCGACGACCCGCGAATCGGTCCCTCGGCCGAGCCCGGCTGGGAATGGGTGAGCGACATCCACGAAGGACAACGCCGGCGCTTCGCCGAGAGAACCGCACGCGGCTGACGCTACCGAACCAAGGAGCCTACGAATGAATGACACCGAACCGCAGACCGCGGCAGGAAAGGTGCTCTGGCACTTCACGATGTCGCTGGACGGCTTCGTGGCGGGCCCGGACCACGCGATGGACTGGATGACCGGGACGAACCGCCCGGGGCTGGAAGGCGAATACGTCAGGACCACGGGCGCCGTGCTGGGAGGTCGAGACGGCTGGGACATGGCCGCCGCGAGTGGGGGCCGCCCGTACGGCGGCGACTGGGACGGGCCGATCTTCGTGCTCACGCATCACCCCGAGGACGCGGCGCCCGCCGAGGGGGTCACCTTCCTCGACTGTGACCCCGCGGAGGCGGTACGGCTCGGACTCGAGGCCGCCGACGGCAAGAACCTCGAAGTGTTGTCCCCGGCCATCGGCGCTCAGCTACTCGATCTGGGCCTGATCGACGAGATCGACCTGCACATCGCACCGGTCCTGCTCGGCGAGGGCATCCGGCTCTACCACGCCCCTGGCCGCGCGCCGATTCACCTGCACCAGGTCGGCGACGGCGATCGCAGCTCGGAAGTCAACGTGCGGTACCGACCTGCCGGACCGTCGACGACCGGCGATTGACTCCCACTATTCAACAAGTTATATATAACCAATGCCATACCTTGGACGAGGTCGTGCGGTGGTGCTCGGTGCGGGGGTCGCCGGTCTCGTGACGGCACGGGTCCTGTCCGAGCATTACGACGAGGTGGTCGTGGTCGAGCGCGACGAGCTTCCCGACCGGCCGGGGCACCGGCGCTTCGTTCCGCAGTCGCATCACGCGCACGGCCTGTTGGGCTCCGGCCGCCGGGTGCTGGTCGGACTGTTCCCCGGCCTGTCGGCGGAACTGGCCGCCGGTGGCGCGCTCACGCCGGGCTCCAACGACCCCGCGATGGGAGACCGTTCGCTCTTCCTGGTCCGCGGCGAGACGACCATCCGGATACCGGCCTGGTGGAGCGCGGGTTTCGGCGCGAGCCGGATCCTGCTCGAGCACGCGATCCGCGCCCGCGTACGGGCGCTGCCGAACGTCACGGTCCTGGACCGGACACCCGCCACCGGGCTGCTGACCGACCGGTCCCGCCGCCTGGTCACCGGTGTCCGAACGCCCGGCGAGGACCTGGGCGGCGACCTGGTCGTCGACGCGTCGGGCCGGAACTCGCCACTGCCGGAGTGGCTCGAGCGGATCGGATACCGGCCGCCTGCCCGCTCGGTCGTCCACTCCGACGTCCGCTACGTCAGCGTGGTCACCGAACCCGATCCGTCCTTCGATCCCGAGTGGCTGGCCATCCTCGGCGGCCAGGCCGAATCCGGCTCCTCCGTCGGCGGTGTCGTGCTCCGCGTCGAGCACGGCCTGCTGCACATCTCGTTCGGCTCGATCGCCCGCGGCGGTCCGGTTCCGGCGGACCTGGCCGAGTTGCGCGGCTTCGCCGATCGGCTGACGGCGCCGGTGGTGGCCGAGGCGCTCCGCCGGTCGACACCGACCGGCCCGATCCGCGCCTTCCGCGTTCGCAGCAACACCCGGCGGCACTACGACCGCACTCGCGAGATGCCCGAGGGCGTCCTCGCCCTCGGCGACGCCGCCAGCGCGGCCAATCCCATCTACGGCCAGGGAATGAGCGTGGCCGCCCTGTCCGCGGCCGCGCTCGGCCGGGTGCTCGCCGCCGGGGACGACGCGGGGTTCGGACGCCGGGCGGCACGGGCCATCGCCGCCACGTCCGGCGCGGCGTGGCGCCTCGCGCTCGGGGAGGACCTCCGCTACGGATGCCGCACCGAAGGGGTCCGGCCATCGTGGACGGCCAGGTTCGGTGAGGGCTACCGCAACCGACTGGAACGAGCGGCGGCGCTGGATCCCGAGGTGGCGGCGGCTTTCAACGACGTGCTCAATCTCCACCGTCCGTTGTCGTCGCTCGGTTCCCCGCGGATCGCCCGGCGGGTGCTGAGGCCGTTGCGTGACCGCGATCCCGGTCCGCTGTCCGCGACCGTCGCCGCGGTACTCGGCGTCGCCTGAACCCCGTCCGAGCGAGGAGGCCCATGTTCCAGCCACAGTTCGTGGACGTCGACGACGTCTTGCTCCACGTCGAATCCGGCGGTCCCGGTGACGGTCCGGCCGCGCTGTTCCTCCACGGCTGGCCCGATCTCTGGTTCACGTTCGAGCCGCAGATGACCGCGCTCGCCGACCAGGGGTACCGGACACTCGCGCCGGACCAGCGCGGCTACGGCCTTTCGTCCAAACCCGCCACCGTCGCCGACTACGAGATGCCCCGGCTGGTCAAGGACATCGTGCTGCTCATCGAGCGGCAGGACGCGGCGCCGGTACATCTGGTCGGGCACGACTGGGGCGGGGCAGTGGCCTGGATGGTGGCGATCGAACGACCGGATCTGGTCCGGTCGCTGACCATCGTCAACTGCCCGCACCCACAGGTGTTCGCCGACTCGTTGCGACGCAAGCCTTCCCAGCTGCTGCGGAGCTGGTACATGGTGGCGTTCCAGATCCCCGGCCTCGCCGAGGCCGTCCTCGGCGCTCGCGGCGGCACGGTTCTCGCGGCGATGCTGAAACACGGCGCCCGGCTGAACGAGGCCGACCTCGGCCGTCACCGCGCCGTCTGGCGTCATCCCGGCACGATCCAACGGCCGCTTTTCTGGTACCGCGCGATGTTCCGGACGATACGGCACTCGCGACGCGCCGAATCCGACCTGACGGTACGCGTTCCGACCCAGATCATCTGGGGACGCCGCGACGGTGCGCTCGGCAAGCATCTCGCCGAACCCAGTGCCGCCCAGTGCGAGCGGTCCGAGCTGCACTGGCTCGACACGCGGCACTGGCCGCACCGCGAACAACCCCGGCACGTCACCGAACTCCTCGCCGCCTGGTTCGCACGGCACGCGGACCGGACCTGATCGGTTGCTATTCTCCGGGTCTCCCGCCGGAAGGAGCCCGATGCTCAGATTCGCCCTGCTGGGCTTCCTGCTCCGGCAGCCGATGACCGGTTACGACCTGGCCACCGCGATCCGCACCAGCATCCACTTCGTCTGGCCCGCCCAGCTCAGCCAGATCTACCGCACGTTGAGCCAGCTCGAGGACAACGGGCTGGTCGTGTCCGAAGTGGAGCCACAGCAGAGCAGGCCCGACCGCCGCGTGTACACGGTCACCGACGCCGGACGGGAGGCGTTCGGTTCCTGGCTGAGCGAACTGGTCACCGAACTCGACCCTGTCCGCGTGCCCTTCATGGTCCGCTTCTTCTTCGCCGGCTCCCGTCCGCTGGAAGACACCGTGACCCAGCTCCGGGTCATGCGCGACCTCCACGTCAAGGACCAGGAGCGGCTCGCCGTCGAACTGCCGGCACAGATCGCGGCGGCCGCGGCCCTCACCGGCGGCAGCGAACTCGATCCCCTCATCTGGGACTCGGTCCGCCGAGCCGGCGAGATGATGGCCCGGACCTGGGTGGACTGGATCGACGAAACCATCGAACGACTCCAAAACGCCGCACGCGACGGCCAGGGGTGACCCGGTCGGAGATATCGGCTACCAGCCTGGCCCGCCCGACTGTCCACAAGAGACACCAGACCCGACGGCAGTGCCCGTTTGGGCACTTTGCGCAGGGGTCGTGAGTGACGATTCGGGTTCTAACCCAATGCCATGTAGCTTAAGTTGATCTTGAGCGGCTGCCGTTCTGCTCGATCACGCCGGACAAGTCACCGGCAGTGGACCCGAGGCGCGACTGTCCACACGGGACAGCAGTCCGGATCATGGTGTCCGATTTGAGTGCTTTGCGCAGCTGCGATAGAGGTCGTGAGTGGCAATGAGGGTTAGAACGACCTTTGCCACTCACGACTCCTTGACAGAACCGCCCATTTCATCATCAATCGGACATTCAGTCATCGAAATGTGTCCACAGTGGACACTACGGGCATGCCGGCTCCCGTCGGCCAGGGCATCCGAGCGCTTGACCTGCGGCAACCGTCCCCACTTGCGATCAAAACCACGTCCAAGATCAACTTAAGCCATGTGGCATTGGGTTAGAACACGAAACGCCACTCACGACCCCCAGCACCGACCACGCCACCTTTGCCTTACCCCTCAAATAACCCGAATCGCCACTCAAGACCCCTCACGCCAGACCAGGGCCGAAGGCTCCCTTCGCCGGTCGGCAGAAGGCATGCGGGTGATCACCAGTCCAGGGCAGGGTCTTCGGTGACCGAATTCAGCGCGGTCACTGTCGCGTGGCCTTCACTCAGCAGACGGGCGTCGCTGCCCGGCGACAACTCGCCCTCGACCGTGACAGCGGTGACGGTGAATGCGCCTTCCTCGCCGTTCTGGACGTGACTGCGCACCGCACCGAATTCGGCCAGCCCGGTGCGTTTCGGGGGCCCCGCCTCGGCTCGATCGGGCACGTTGAGGTTCAGGACCGTTCCCGCGGGCAGTTCCGTGAGCCTGTCGAACAAGGTCGCGGCGACGGCGACCGCGGTGTCCCAATGGGGTCGCGGCCCGGGAGCCAATCCCACGTCGAGGGACACCGCGAGGGCCCTGGCGCCGTTGATCGAGGCGGTCAGTGCCGCGCCGACCGTGCCGGAGTGCAGAATCGCGCGCCCGACGTTCGCCCCGTGGTTCACCCCGGACAGCACGATCTCCGGCGGCTCGCCGAATGTTCCCTGCGCGGCGGCCAAGGCGATCAACCCGGGATGCGCGGCGACGGCGTACACCGGGACATCGGGGAGGCCGGGCGGTTTCCGCCGTTCGACCGTGACCCGCCCCTCTTCCCCGGCACCGGTCAAGCCCGCGCTGGTTCCGCTGGCCTCCGCCGCGGGTGCGGCGACCACGACGGTCCAGCCGTGGTCCACGGCGCCCCGGGCCAGCGCCGCCAGACCCGGGGAATCGATACCGTCGTCATTGGTGATCAGGGCACGCATCAGGAGGCCTCCCACGGTTTCAGGCGTACTCGTCCGGTGAGTTCCCGCACGGCGCCGTCGCTACCCGAACCGAGACCGTGTCGTGTCACGTTGATCGCGCCGGCCGCCGCCCCGAGCTTCACCGCGTCCTCCACCGACCGGCCTTGTGCGAGGCCGACCGCGAGCCCCGCGGTCATCGAGTCCCCGCCGCCGCGGGTGTCGACCGGGGTCAGGTCGGGTGATTCCACCAGGACCAGCTGTCCTTCGAGGTAAGCGAGCGTCTCCTCGGCGGCGCGGGAAACGACGACCGCGCGGGCGCCGCCCGACGCCAGCTCACGGCAACCGTCCGCGAGATCGGGCAGCGAATCCGACTTGGCCAGCCCGTCCTCGACCATTTCCTCATGGCTGACCTTGATCACCGCCGGATCGCCCGCGAGCGCTCGGGCGAGTCGTTCCCCGGACAGGTCCACCACGACCGGCGTGCCCTGCGCGCCCAGATCCCGGGCGAGCCGCTCGTACATCGAATGCGGCACCGGCACGTCATCCTCGTCGGGCCCGCTGAGAATGGCGACGTCCGCGCGCAGCCCCTGGACAAGAGTCAACTCGTACAGATCGTCGAGTTCGTGCCGGGTCAACGCGTCCGCGGGCATCCGCACCATCTCGTCACGACGGCCGTCACGCCGATCGTGCACGTAGGCGCCGTTGCGCGCCGCGACTTCGCGGACCTCGGCATCGACACCGATCAGATGCCGCAGCACCCTTCCCGTCTCCCCGCCGAGCGCGCAGCACACCACCGCCCGCGCGCCGAGGGCCTCGATCATCCTCGACTGCCACACCCCCTGCCCGCCCGCGTGCACGTGGACGTCGGGCGCCCCGTCCAGCTCTTCCACCGTCACCGTCAGCTGCGGAGACGGCGCGAACACCGCCACTCGACCCTCAGTCATACCGGCGTTTACCCGGTTTGCCGGATTTCACTCTTCGTCGTCAGTGGGGCCGCGACAAGTCGACAAGGCTGTCGAACAGCACCTCCGCCGCGTCGCGCACCGCTTGCGAAGTGGTGTCGAGCGGTTCGATGACCCCGGAAAGCTGTTCCCAGGCGAGCCTGCCCAGCACCCGGGCGACCACGGTCCTGACCGCGGCCGGTTCGCCGGTGAGTGAACGCAACGCGTCCTTTCCTCCGCTGAGCGCGCTGCCCGGCGCGAGTGCGTCGAGGCATCGCGAGAGCACCTCGCCGATGAGCCGGACCGCCACCGGACGGGAGGAGCCTCGCAGGTAAGGGGCGACGTCCGGCATGGTGGCCATCCGGCGCACCACGCCGACCACCATGCGGTCCCGGACCAGACGCAACTCGAGAGCGGACGCCAAGGGCTCCCGGAATCGCTTCGACACAGTCTTCCCTTCGGCAGGCAGTCCCCGCACAGCTTCTACGCCGTTGGCGGCACTGGCCAGCCCGAAGGCAATAAGTAAGGGCCCTCACTCATGGGTCGAAGCCCGCAATCCTCAACAGGACAGCGAAGCAACCGAATCTTGACTGTCCACACAGGACACATTGGGCTCGGTGAATGCCTGATCGAGGTCCATCTGCGCGAATGCGTAAGAGGGTCGTGAGCTGTTGAGGGAAAGTCGACCGTGGCGTGCCGGAAGCCGGGCATGCCCCCAATGTGGCATTGGAGACGGTCAGGGTCCCCAATGTCACATTGGGGGCATCAGACCGTGGCGCTTACCTCTCGACACCTCAAGAAACTCGCCGTCCGGCCGGGGTCAGCGCAGCGCCGCCAGGACGTAGTCGTCGCCGAACTGCCACACCGGGGCCGCTTCCGCGAAGCCCGCCTCCCTGAGCAGTCTCGTGTGCTCCTGTGGGCTGAGCCGGTTGCCGTAGCCGGTCGAGATACCCCGCAACTCGCCGGCGGTGAACCGCTCCCCCAGCGCGGGATCGGCGGCGACCGCGGTCCACCAGCTTTTCCAGTCTTCGTGGGACTCGACTCCGGCCCGCGTGGCACGACGGTTCTTGACGGCTTCGGTGAGGTCGCGGATGCCGGGTCGTACGTCGTAGAAGTGGTCGCCGTTGACGAGCGCCCCGCCGTCCCTCAGCGCGACGGCGAGGTCACGGTAGATCTCGGCGAGCCGTTCGGGACGCAGCCAATGCAGGGCGGTCGTCGAGACCGCGGCGTCGATCGGCCGCCACTTCAGCCAGCCGCGCTCGGCGAGGTCTGCCTGGACGTACTCGATGGCCGCGTGCGCAGGCCGGGTGGCCTCGGCGAGGCCGAGCAGGAACGGATCGTTGTCGATGCCGACGACTCGCGCTCGCGGTAGCCGGCGGGCGAGCCTGGTGGCCAGCGAGCCGGGGCCACAGCCGAGATCGAGTACCAGCGGCTCGGCGACGTCGCGGCAGACGTGCTCGACGACATCGATCAGGACGTCGAAGCGTTCTTCGCGGTCGGCGATGTAGCGTTCCTGCTGGACGTCCCACCGTCGCACCCAGCTTGCCGCGAGTTCCTGATCCACCGCGCTCCCCTCGTGATCTTCATCCTGTCTAGCACACCTCGATCATGGGTTACCGTGTGCGTCACAACGTAAGAAGGTGCCCGTCGGGGGAAGCCGGTGTGAATCCGGCGCTGACCCGCAACCGTGAACGGCCTGTGCCGTGAGCCGGACTGCCCGCCGAGTGCTGCCAGCCCCAACTGTCGTGGAGTACGGAGCGGGGTCCCGTTCACGTGCGGCCGCGCGCCCGGGACAGTGCTCGATGTCCCGGAGGTCCTTATGACGCGTCATCCGCTCACTCGTCGGCGCCTGCTCGCTTTGGCCGCGCTCACGCCCTTGGCCGCCTGCGGGACCGCGCCCGCGGCCGCGGGACGGCTGAAAGTCGCGTTCGCGGCGGGCGGGTCGAAGGAAACCCTTGATCCGGCCCAGGTTTCGCTTTTCGTCGACCAGGCGCGGGCCAAAGCGCTCTTCGACACGCTCGTCGCCTACAACGCCGACACCTCGTTGCGGCCGCGGCTGGCCGAATCCTGGGAAAGTGACGGTTCCGGTACGCGCTGGCGGATCAGGCTGCGGCAGGCGTCCTTCCACGACGGGCGTCCGGTCACCGCGGACGACGTGCTCCACAGCTTCCGGCGGATCGCCGATCCCGCACTGGCTTCCTCGTCCCGGCAATACTTCGCGAAGGTGGACTTCGCCCGCAGCAAGGCGGTGTCGCCCGCCGAACTCGAACTGACGCTGACCGCTCCCGACTTCGAATTCCCGTCGGGGTGGGGCGCGCCGGGTGCGGAGATCGTGCCCGCCGGGACGACGGGCTTCACGGCGCCGATCGGGTCCGGCCCGTTCCGCTTCGTCTCGTTCACTCCCGGCGGCCCGGCGGTGTTCCGTAAGAACGAGTCCTATTGGGACGGCGCACCGAGTATCGACGAGCTGGAGTTCGTCCCGGTCAACGACGAAACCGCGCGCGTCAACGCCTTGCTGTCCGGACAGGTCGACTACGCCCACGATCTCGCGGCCGGCACCGCGGCCCGGCTGACCGGCGACGGGCGTGTCTCGCTGCTCGAAGCCAAGGGAACGACGATGCAGGGCCTGATCCTGCGCCTGACACAGCCGCCGTTCACCGATCCGAGGTTGCTGCGCGCCGTACTGTCCGGAGTGGACCGGGAGGCGTTGAACCGGGTCGCGCTGGCCGGTCGCGGCGAAATCGGCAACGACCTGTTCGGCAAAGGACTCCGCGGGTACGCCGCCGGCATCCCGCAACGTCGGCGCGACGTGGAACTGGCCAGGGCGCTCGTGCGGGAGGCAGGAGCCGAGGGGCTCGCCTTCGCCGTCGAAACCAGCGACGTCGACCCGGGCTTCGCCACCGCGGCCACGCTGATTTCCCAGCAGCTCAAGGAAATCGGGCTCACCGTCACGCCGAACACACGCGCGTCGAGCAGCTACTTCGGCGAGATCAAGACCAAGGGGGTCGCCGCGCTCACCCGCACGGCCACCCTGCCGGTGGCGACGTTCCTCAACCAGCGCTTCCGCACCGGCGGCTCCAACAACGTCAACGGATTCGGCTCGCCGGAATTCGACGCCCTCATGGACCGCGCCGCGGCCACCGCGGACGAAGCCGCCAGGCTCACCCTGTTCGGCGACGCCCAGCGGATCGTGCACGACTCCGGCGGCCTGCTCGCCTGGGGGTTCAGCACCTGGACGATCGCCGTGTCGAAGCGGGTTTCGGGGTTGGTGACCGCGCCGCCGAACACCTTCGAGTGGGCGAGGTTCGACCGCGCCCGGCTGTCCTGACGTGCCGGGTCACACCGTGCGGCGGCTGGGTTTCGCCGTAGTGCAGGCGATGGTCGTGCTGGTCGCGACGTTCGCCGTGACCGCGTTGCTCCCCGGCGACGCCGCCTCGGTCGTGCTCGGCGAACAGGCCACCGACGAGCAGGTGGCGACCGTACGCCAACGGCTCGCCCTCGACCAGCCGCTCCTCGACCGGTTCGGGAACTGGCTTTCGGGACTGGTCACCGGCGATCTCGGCCGGTCGCTCGTGACCGGTGCCCCGGTGACCGACGAGATCGTCCGCCGTTTCGCCGCCACCGCGGTGCTCGCCGGAGTGACCCTGCTCGTGCTCGTACCGCTCGCGCTCGTCATCGGGGTGACCTGCGGCCTGCGCGAAGGGTCGCGGATCGACCGGATACTCAACGCTGTCACGCTGTTCCTGCATTCGATACCGGAGTTCGTCCTCGGCCTGCTGCTGGTCGCGGGATTCGCCGTCTACACCGGGTTGCTCCCGGCCACCGCGGCCGGAACGGACCTCGCCGCGCGTCCCGAGGTGCTCGTGCTGCCGGTGATCGTGCTCGTCGCCAGGCAACTGTGCGACGTCGCCCGGCAGCTCCGGATCGGGATCGCCGAGCAGACCCGGGGGCAGGTGGCCGAGCATCTGCGCCTGCTCGGCCTGCCCGAACACACCGTGGTGCTGCGGCACCTCCTGCCCGCCGCCGCGGCCCCCGCCGTGCAGCAACTCGCCCGCGCCGTCGAAGGGCTGCTGACCGGCACGGTGATCGTCGAGTCCCTGTTCGCGATCACCGGCCTCGGCACGGGTTTCGTCGAAGCCGTGCAGAATCGGGACATCCCGCAGGTGCAGGGATACGTGCTGGTGTTCGCCGGGGTGGTCGTGCTCGGGAACCTCGTCGCCGATCTCGTCGCGCACCGGCTGACCCCACGCCGGGAGCTGGTCACGTGGTGAGCAGAGCCCTCGGCCGGCCGCTGCTCGCGGTGCCGCTCCTGCTCGCGGTGGCCGGGCCGGTGATCGCGGGCCCCGTGGTGTCCGTCGGGGCACCGTGGCAGGCACCGGACGCCGCCCATCCGCTCGGCACCGACGTCCTCGGCCGCGACACGCTCACCGTGATCCTCGCGGGTGGTCTTCCCGTGATCGGCATGACGGTGACCGCGCTCCTGCTCGCCTACCTCGTCGGCGTGCCGCTCGGTCTCGTCGCGGCCGGGCGCGGACGGCTGGCCGACGAGACCGTGATGCGATCACTCGACCTCGTGCTGGCCTTCCCCTCGCTGCTGGTCCTCATGGTGCTCGCCGCGACCGGACACCGCGGGCCCGGCGTGCTCGTCCCCGCCGTCGCCGTCCTTCAGTTACCGGCGATCACCCGCGTGGTGCGGGCCGCGGCACTGGCGCCAGGCTGCCGAACCGCCGTGGAAGCCCTGACCCTGCAAGGAAAATCGTGGTGGCGCATCCAGCTCGGATACGTCGCCCGGCACGTCACCGGTCCGGTCGCGACCGACGCCGGCACGCGGCTCGGCGTCGTGCTCTACCTGCTGGCATCGGCGAACTTCCTCGGGCTCGGCCTGCCTGCCGACTCCCCGGACTGGGCCGTGGTCATCGAACGCAACAGCGAAGCTCTCTACACCGCCCCAACGGTGGTCCTGGTGCCCGCCGCGCTGCTGATGGCTCTGTGCGTCGGCACCAACCTCGTCACCGACCGGCTGCTCGCCGCCCGGCGGATGATCCCGTGACCGTGCTGGAGATCGCCGGGCTGTCCGCCCGCGCCGGGGAAACCGTTCTGCTCGAGGACGTCTCGCTGGCCCTCGAACCCGGCCGCGTCCTCGTCGTGCTCGGCGCGTCCGGCGCGGGAAAGACCACACTGGGCCTCGCCGCGACCGGACGAGCCCGGCCGGGGATCGAGCTGTCCGGCTCGGTCCGCCTCGCGGGCTCCCCGCTGCTGGACCGGCCCGCATCCGAACTGCGACGGGTGCGGGCCGGGGTGGTCGGCCACCTGCCGCAGCAGCCGTCGGCGGTGCTGGACCCGGTCCGCCGCTGCGGCCCGGTGCTGGCCGAACTCGCCGCGCTTCACCACCATGGCCGCGCCGCGCGGCTGGCGGCGGCCCGCACCGCCTTGGCGGAAGCGGGACTCGAGCCGGACCTGTGGCGCCGGTTCCCGCACCAGCTGTCCGGCGGACAGCAGCAGCGCATGGCCCTCGCCACCACCCTCGTGACCAGGCCCCGTGTTCTCGTTCTCGACGAACCGACCAGCGGTCTGGACGTGGCGAACAGGACCGCGCTCACCGCCCGCCTCGCGGCACTTTCCCATGCCGGGACGGCAATGCTGATCCTGACCCATGACCTCACGCTGGCGCGCGCCCTCGCCGACGACGTCGCCGAACTCCGCGACCACGGGTTGATGCCGTCCCCCGCCGTTCCCGAACACAGCCGTTTCGAGGGATCTCCGGCCGCGTCGCCGACGTCCCCGGTGCTCGTCGTCCGCGGGCTCACGGTGCGGGCCGGGCGGACGACGCTCGTCGAGGACGTCGACCTGGAGCTGGCGGCCGGCAGCCGCACCACGCTCACCGGTGCCTCGGGCGCGGGCAAAACGACGCTCGGCCGCGCGCTGGCGGGTTTGACCCCACCGGCCGCGGGCACGATCGAAGTCGACGGCGTCCGTCTCCCCCACCTCGCCCGTCGTCGCGATCGCGCGCAACTGCGTGCGGTTCACTACGTCCACCAGGACAGCCGCGCCTCGTTCGACGAGTTCCGCGGGGTGCTCGACCAGGTGGCGGACACCGGCCGCCTCCTCCGCGGCCTCAGCCGCGCGGACGCCCGGCTCGAAGCCGAGGAGCTCCTGCGTTCCCTCGGCGTCGATCCGCTCGACCGCCGCCCCGGCCTGCTTTCCGGCGGACAGCTCCAGCGCTGTGCCGTGGCCCGCGCGCTCATGGCCCACCCGAGAGTCCTCGTCTGCGACGAGGTGACATCGGCTCTCGACGCGGCCAACCGCACCCGGCTGCTCGACGTCCTCACCGCCGCGGCGAACCGGCACGGCACCGCGCTGCTCATGATCAGCCACGACGAAACCTTGGCTCCGTTCGTGGATCGCACGCTCTTCATCACCGGCGGACGCGTTTCCACGAGCGTGGTCACCCGCTGAAGGGCGAGCTCAACGGCACCACGTCAGGGAAGCTCGGCTCGGGCCGTGTCGAGGCCGGCGAGCAGATCTCCCTGCTCTCCGACGCGGTCGAGGACGTCGTCCGCGGTGAACACCAGCTGCGCCGGACGACGGCAGGAGCGGACCTCCTCCCAGGTGACCGGGGTGGAGACGGTGGGATGGTCGCGACCGCGCAATGAGTACGGGGCGACCGTGGTCTTCGCCGGATTGTTCTGCGACCAGTCGATGAACACCCGTCCGGTTCGCTGGGCCTTGGCCATCACGGCGGTCACGTCGTCCGGGGTCTCGCGTGCGAGGCGTTGCGCGAGTTTCTTCGCGTAGGCCGAGGGCGCGGCGGGGTCATCGGTGGAAACGGCGCAGTAGAGCTGCATACCCTTCGACCCGGACGTCTTCGCGAACGGCGTCAGCCCGTCGGCGGTCAGAGCGTCGTGAAGCCGTTCCGCGACGCGGCAACAATGCACGATCGAGGTGCCCGGCCCGGGGTCGAGGTCGAACACCAGCCGGTCCGGCGGACGGCGGGCTCCGTCGGCATCGACGGTCCATTGTGGAATGTGAAGTTCGAGGGCGGCCAGATTGGCAGCCCACACCAAGGCGCCGAGTTCGTCGAGCAGTGCGTACGTGATCGCTTCACCGGAGCCGCGGGAGCCGGAGCGGGCCAGCCGCACGGTGGGAAGCCAGGCCGGTGCGCCGTGCGGGACGTTCTTCTCGAAGAACTGCTCACCTTCGACGCCGTCGGGAAAGCGGATGAACGTGATCGGCCGCCCGGACAGGTGTGGCAGCAGGACGGGGGCGATGCGGGAGTAGTAGTTGATGACCTCGCCTTTGGTGAACCCGTCCGGGTAGAGCACCTTGTCCAGGTTCGACAACGTGAGGCGGCGTTCTCCCGCCTGCACGGTGATCTTCGGGCCGAGCCGCACGGGTGCCTCGGTGCCGGGCGCTTCGGTGGCGATCCGGGCCGGCTCGGCGCCACGGGGCCCTGGCTGCCGAGGTTTGAGGACCTCGCGAGGTTCCTTGTCCTGCCGGAGACCTCGCCAGGCTGTGTGGCGGAGGCGGCCGGCGCCGCGGGTGAAGTGCCGGTATTCGACCTCGCCCACCAGCACCGGGTCCACCCAGTGCGCCCGCACGGTGTCCTCGCGCGGCGGGGTGACGGCGAACGGATGGCTCCGCCGTGCCAGCGCGTCCAATCGGGTTTGCAACCGGGAGCGTTCGGCCTCGCTGAACCCCGTCCCGACGTCACCGATGTAGACGAGGTCGCCGGTGCCGGGATCGTGGGCACCGAGCAGAAGACCACCCATGCGCCCCGTGATCCGGCCCTGACCGGGCCGATAACCACAGATGACGACCTCGGTGGTCCGGGTGAGCGGGTGTTTGAGCCAGGCGTCGCTGCGGCGGCCGGGACTGTAGACCGAGGTGCGGTGTTTGGCGACCAGTCCTTCGTGGCCGCTGGAGACGACGTGCTCGAGCAGATGCGCCGGGGTGCGGCGGTCCGCGGCGAGTTCGGTGAAGGTGAAGCCGCGCACCGTGGAGATCCGGTAGGGATCGGGCATCGGCAGCCCGGTCAGCAGCAGGCGGCGCTCGTCATAGGGCTCGTTCAGCAACTTCTCGGTACCCAGCTGCAGCAGGTCGAAGGCGAGATACCGCACCGGGACATCGTCGAAAGGCCCGCCGCGGCGGCTCGTGCTGTGCGTCTGGAAACGGCCACGGCGCTCCTGCAACGCCCCGAAGTCGATCTCCCCGGCCTCGTTGTAGACGACGATCTCGCCGTCCAGCACCGCGGCCCTGCCCTCCAGGGCTTCGGCGAGGACGCCGCCGAGACCGGCGAACTCGGCGGTGAAGTCGATACCGTTGCGGCTGGTCAGCACCGTCGTACCGGCGGGCGATATCCGCATGCACGCCCGATAGCCGTCGAGTTTGTACTCGTAGGCCCACTCGGGGCCTTCCCGCAGCCTGCCGCCGTCCGGTTTGGCCAGCATCGGCTCCACCCAGGCGGGGACCTCGGTGCCACCACGGCCGCCCGCCGTCCGCGCCATCACCAGCTCCCGTCGTCGAGCCTGCCGGAACCCGCTCGTCCGGCAGGCTGAAACGACGGTAACCCGAACAGCCTAACAATGCCGGGTCTGCGCAGGTGGCGGCCTGGTACCGCGGCCCCGGCAACCCGAACGCCCTGATCCTGCTCACCGGTGCACCGCCGTTTCCGCGCGGGATGCCGGGGTATCACCGGCTGGTGAAGGCAACGGAAAGACGTGAAGAGTTGCAGCGGATCGCCGCGGAGGTCTTCGGCTGGCCGGAACTCACCGGCGAGCAACTCGAGGCGATGGAGCACGTCGTGGCGGGTCGCGACGTACTGGTCGTACTCCCCACCGGCGCGGGAAAGTCCGCGATCTACCAGGTGCCCGCCATGAAGCTGGACGGCGTGACGCTCGTGGTGTCCCCGCTGATCGCCCTGCAGAACGATCAGCGGGAAAGCATCGAGGACAGCCAGGCGCCGGACGCGGTCGCGGTGAACTCCTCCCAGCGGGCGAGCGAGCGGAAGAACGCGTGGAAGGCCGTCGAGGAAGGCGAAGCGGGGTATTTGTTCCTCTCGCCGGAGCAACTGTCCAAAGAAGACGTTCTCGGCACGCTGAACGAACTGGAGATCTCCCTGATCGTCGTCGACGAGGCGCACTGCGTCTCGGCTTGGGGCCATGACTTCCGCCCCGATTACCTCCGTCTGGCGCCGGTGATCGAGCGGCTCGGACATCCGCCGGTGCTCGCCCTCACCGCCACCGCCGCGCTGCCGGTGCGCGAAGACATCGTCGAACGGCTCGGCCTGCGGGACCATCGGGAGGTCATTGACGAACGAGCACGGAACCGGCCTGGTGTACGTCGCCAGCCGGAAGGACGCCGAGTACTTCGCCGATGAGCTCGCGCGGGCGGGTGTGCGCGCGGCGGCTTACCACGCCGGTATGAAGACCCACGGTCGCGAACAGGTCCACGAACGTTTCCTCGACGGTGAGGTGGACGTCGTGGTCGCCACCTCGGCGTTCGGCATGGGCATCGACAAACCCGACGTGCGGTTCGTCCTGCACGCGTCGGCCCCCGATTCGCTCGACACCTATTACCAGCAGATCGGCCGGGCCGGCCGCGATGGCGAACCCGCCACGATCACGCTGCTCTACCGGCCTCAGGACCTGGGTCTCCAGAAGTTCCTCACCGCCGCCAAAGCCCCGGAAGAGCTTCTCGGCCAGGTGGCGAAGACCCTCGGCGAAAACGGCTCACCCGTCCGGGCGGCCGAGCTGAAGGACACAGTGGACGCTTCGGCGGCCCGGCGCACCAAAGCGGTCAATCTCCTCGAAGAGACCGGGGCCGTCGGCACCACCGGTGACGGGCGGCTCGAGTACGTCGACCGCGACCTCCCGCCGGACGAGGCGGCCCGGCAAGCCGTCGAGGCCGCCGAGCGGCACCAGCGGCTGGTCCGGTCCCGGATCGAGATGATCCGGGGCTACGCGGAGACCATGGAATGCCGTCGGCGGTATCTGCTCGGCTATTTCGGGGAACAGCTCGCCGAGCCCTGCGGTAACTGCGACACCTGCGACTTCGGCACCGGTGAGCAGAAACGCGTCGAAAGCGGCAAGTACGCCGTAAACAGCACCGTCCGCCATTCCGAGTGGGGCCGGGGCGCCGTCATGTCGGTGGAACCGGACCGCGTCACGATCCTGTTCGACGACATCGGCTACAAGACCCTGGACCTGTCCGCCGTCGACGAGAACGACCTCCTCACCGTCGAGGAGACCACGACCCGGTGAAAGCCGTCCGCCGCCGGGCGGTCGAGTCGCCCGGCGGCGGATCACGGTGACACCGGAGATGCGACGGGGCAGACGCCCGCGGCGAGCCATTTCTCCCGGAGGTCCGCCGGGATGGTCAGTGCGGTGGATTGTCCGTCGGTGAGGGTGCGGACGCTGCCGCCGAGCAGGAGATCGCCTGCCTTGTCGAGCACCGCCGTGGCCACCCGGCTGCGGTCCTCCGATCGTTCCAGCAGCCGCATGGCCCGTACGCCCGCGCCGACGGCGCGACCCCAGCCGCGTGAGCGTGGTACCTCGAGCCAGTCGGCGACGTCTTCGGTGACGACTTGGCGGATCATCGCGGCGACCACGCCGTCGAAGGCTTTGCCGGGCACCATGTTTTCGTACAGGCGCAAGAGGTTGCGGGTCAGTTCGATGCCTTCGGCGGAGGGACCGTAGCTCGCCTCGACGAGTCCGGCGTTCAGTTCTCGGGCCTCTCGCAGTGTTTCGGGCATCGCTTCGGCGGGGATGCCGAGCATCGCGCCCGTCACCCGCCAGACGTAGTAGTAATCCTCGGCTTCGCGGTCGGTCACCGTGACGCCCATCCGCCGCATCCCGTCGATGACCTGCACCGAGAAGATCAGCAGTGCTCCCAGCATGTCCTGCTGGCACAGCGGGACGCCGTCCGCCTCGACGTCCCACTCGCCGGACCTGGTGATGAAATGCCGGACGGCCGCGTGGATCAGCCGGGTCTTCTGGATCGTGGGCACGAAGCCGCCACCGGAACCGAACGGGTCGGGGCCCATGAGGTTCAGCACGAACTGGGAGGTCTCCGACAGCCGGCGGTGCGGCTGATTGAGCCGGTGGGTCAGCGACAGGACTCGGGACGGCCGCGGCTGGGCATAGCAGTTCACCATCGCCCCGAACGACAGCACCGAAGCGACGTGCATACCGTCGTCGACGAAGAACTCGTACGCCGCCGCGACCCGCTCGAGATCCGCCCAACCCGGCGGTGTGTCGGTCTCGATCAGGTACCGGCGCACCGATTCCGGCAGGTTCTCGGGAATGGGTTGGTCGTTGTCCCTGAACTGTGCCAGCACGTCGTTCACCGCGCTCGTCCGCTCACTGGCCACCAATTCGGCGACGACGGCGTCGGCGAGCGGATCGCCTTGATACTTCAGTCTTTCCAGGGCCGACAGAGTTTCCGACATCGGGTCAGCCTTGTGCACGCCGGAATGCCCCGCTAGCGCCGTCAGGGGTCAGCTCGAACTCGATCTGATGGCACCGTGCTCGCTGTCCGTCACTCCGCGCGGCCAGTAGGGCGCTGACGACCAAGGTGACGAGCCGGCTCAGCCGATCGCGGCCTCGATGTGGGCGAGCTGGACGGCGAGGATCTCTTCGAACACGGCGAGGCGGTCCACACCGAGAGGGCGGACGTCGCGGGCGAAATGGGCCAGCGCGGGAAAACGTTCGGGATCGGCGCCGAGTACCGCGACGCGGAACAGTTCCATTCCCTGTTCGTACTCTTCGGGAGTGAGGGTGCTGACCCCGGCCTCGGAGGCGATCAACGCCGCGATGAGGACCGCGATCCGGTGGTAGCGCGCCGGGATCTCCGCGTCGGGCAGCCCCGACTCGCGCAGCGCCTGCAGCACTTCTTCCATGACGAGGCGGGAACCGGTGCCGCCTGAGGCGTAGCGTCCCCAGACCGCGGCGAGCTGCGGCTGCTGGCCGAAGGCCTCCCGCACGCGCAGGGCCAGGGTCGTGATGCGCTGCTTCCAGTCGCCTTCGGGCCGGTAACCGTCCATCGCGGACAGAAGGATCCGGTCGGCGACCGCGCGCAGCAGTTCGGTCTTGCTGCGGAAGTGCCGGTACAGACTGGACGAATCGGTGCCGAGCACGGCCGCGAGCTTGCGCACGCTGAAGGACTCGGCGTCGCCCGTGCGCAGCAACTCCGCCGCCGCGTCCAGGATGTCCTCGGTCGACCAGCGCCTTCTGCCTGTCATCCCACCCCTCTCGTCGAGCCCCAGTTTAACTTATGCACTTGGTGTTGCACGCACTGCGTGCATAATGGTGGCAAGAGACCGACTCGGGGAAGACGAAAGGACGTATGTCGTGAGGAAACCGCTGGACTCCGCGAAGCTGACCATCGCCATCGAGAATGTCCACCGCGCCGGGATGCCGGGCGTGTTCGCCGAGGTACGAGAAGGCGACGAGGTCTGGTCCGGCGCCGCCGGGGTCGCCGACCTCGCCACCGGCCGCCCTGTCACCGCCGACATGCGGCACCGCGTCGGCAGCATCACCAAGACCTTCACCGCGGCCGCCGTGCTGCAGCTGGTCGAAGACGGTCGGATCGGGCTCGACGCGCCGATCGGCCGCTACCTGCCGAAGCTGGTTCCCGGGACCCGCGGCGACGCGATCACGGTCCGGATGTTGATCAACCACACCAGTGGCTTCGCCGAATACCTTCCGTACGTCTACCCCTCGCTCAAGGCGTTCCCGGCCCTCGCCGAAACCACGCCGCAAAGCCTGGAGGATCACCGGCACACCCGGTTCGACACCATCGAGCTGATCGAGAATGGCGTCGCCGCACCGGCTTTCTCCGCGCCAGGCGAAACTCCGGGGTTGTACTCCAACACCAACTATCTGCTTCTCGGCCGGCTTCTGGAGCACGTAACCGGCACCACGGCCGAAAAGTGCATCACCCAGAACGTCATCGAACGCGCCGGCCTCCGCGACACGGAGTTTCCCGATGGACCGCGGTTCGACGGCCCGCAGTCGCAGATCTACGAGGCGTGGTTCGGCATGTACGAGCCGCCGCGCGACTTCAGTGTCTTCGACATGTCCTATGTGGGGCCGTCGGCTTCGCTGATCTCGACCGTCTCGGATCTCAACCGATTCTTCGGCCAGCTGTTCGCCGGGGAGATCGTCAGCCCGTCGTCGCTGGCGGAAATGCGGCGCACCGTCCGCGTCGTCTCCCAGGAAAGCAAGATCATCGACTACGGGCTGGGCCTGTACCCGATGGAGACGCCCGCCGGCACCTTCTGGGGACATGGCGGCACCGTCTGGGGTGGC
Source organism: Amycolatopsis sp. WAC 01376 (assembly GCF_003947415.1). Classification (GTDB taxonomy): domain Bacteria; phylum Actinomycetota; class Actinomycetes; order Mycobacteriales; family Pseudonocardiaceae; genus Amycolatopsis. The sequence continues at coordinate 273,247 of NZ_QHKL01000006.1, read as the reverse complement.
GGCGCATTGGCCATGACCAGCGCCGACGGCAAGCGGCGAATGGCCGTCGCGGTGAACATGCAGCGGTGGAACAGGTTCGACTCCACGGGCACTCCGCAGCCCCATCCCATCAACGACGCGCTCGCGGCTCTGTACGACGCGGCGATGTGCGGCTGACCGGGCCCTCACGAAATCAGGAGAACGATGACTACCACCGATTTCGCGGCGGGACAGTCCATGGCCGGGCTGCTGCGCCCTTACAGATGGAGCTTCGGCGCCGTCGTCTTACTGCAGGTGATCGGCGCGCTCGCGGGACTGGCGCCGCTGCTGGCGGTCGTCGAACTGGGGCGCGCGCTGCTGGCCCCTGGCCCGATCGACCACGATCGGGTCTGGTTCGTCGCGATCGCCGGTGCCGTCGGCCTGCTCGTCCGGCTGCTGTTCACCGCCGCGTCGTCCGGAATCGGGCACCTGCTCGACGGCCGGGTGCAATTGGCCTTTCGCCGTCACCTGGCCGCGCGGCTGGGTCGCGTGCCGATCGGCTGGTTCTCCCGGCGCCGGACCGGTGAACTGGCCAAGGTGGTCGGCGAGGACGTCAGTGCCGTGCACCCGTTCATCGCCCACGCCCCCGGCGAGCTCGTCGCCGCGTTCGTGGTGCCACTGGTCTCGCTGGTCTACCTGTTCACCATCGACTGGCGGCTCACGCTGATCACGCTGATCCCGGTGGTGCTGGCACTGGCGCATATCCCGCTGATGATGACCCCGGCCCGGCTGGAACAGGAGAAGCGGTTCGACGCGGCCATGGGGCGGATCGCCGATTCCGTCGTCGAGTTCGTCCAGGGCATCTCGGTGGTCAAGGCGTTCGGCGGTGCCGGGCGCGCCCACCGCAGGTTCCGCACGGCCACCGACGACTTCGTCGGCGTTTACCACGGCTTCGTACGCGGCCTTTCCGTGCTCGCGGCCGGAATGCAGCTGGTGCTGTCACCTCCGTTCGTCCTGCTGGTCGTCCTGATCGGCGGCACCGTGCTGATCACGACCGGTGGCCTGCCCCCGGCCGACCTGCTGCCGTTCCTGTTGCTGGGACTGGGTTTGACCGCTCCGGTGGCGGCTCTGATCGCGCACGCTTTCGACGACCTGCAGGCCGCCAAACGCGCGATCGGCCGGATCAGGACCGTGCTCGACGTGGCGCCGCTGCCGGAGCCCGCACATCCGATCGCGCCGCGGGGCCACCGGGTGGAACTGCGTGATGTGCGCTTCGGTTACGAAGCCGATCGCGAGGTGCTGCGCGGAATCGACCTGGTCCTCGAACCGGGCACGGTCACCGCGATCGTCGGGCCCTCGGGCAGCGGCAAGTCCACCTTGGTTCAATTGCTGCCGCGTTTCTTCGACCCGGCCCACGGTTCGGTCACCCTGGGCGGCGTCGATCTGCGCGAACTCGGCAGCCATGACCTCTACCGGATGGTTTCCTTCGTCTTCCAGGACGTTCGCCTGCTGCGAGCCTCGGTCGCGGACAACATCGCGCTCGCCGTACCGCACGCCGATCTCGACGACGTGGTCCGCGCGGCCCGGATGGCGAACATCCATGATCGGATTCTCGAGCTGCCACACGGCTACGACACGGTGCTGGGGCGGGAAGCCGGGCTGTCGGGTGGGGAGGCGCAGCGGATCTCACTCGCCCGCGCCTTGCTCGCCGCCACCCTCGTCCTGGTGCTGGACGAGGCGACCGCCTTCGCCGACCCGCAAACCGAGCAGGCGGTACGGCGGGCGTTGACCACGCTGGAAAGCGATCGCACGATCCTGCTCATCGCCCACCGCCTGGAGACGATCGCCGACGCCGACACCGTCGTGATGCTGGACGACGGGTCGATCGTCGAGCAGGGCAAACCCGCCGACCTACTGGCACAGAACGGAAAGTTCGCCGCCTTCTGGCAATCCGAGGAGTACCGATGATCCGCACCCTGCTGCACGTCCTCGGCCAGGACTACGCCCGGCCAGTGCGCCGCACCGTGGCCTTGATGACGACGACCGCGATCGTCGAGGGGTTGTCCTACGCACTGCTGGTTCCCGTGCTGACAGCGCTGTTCGGCGGCAATCCCGCGGACGCGGTGCCCTGGCTGATCATGTTCGGCGGCGCGGTCGCGATCTACGCGGTGCTGCGCTATGTCAGCGATCTGTTCGGCTTCCGCGCCGGAACCACGCTGCTGGGCGGGATGTACCACCGCCTCGGCGATCATCTGGCCCGGCTGCCCCTCGGCTGGTACAGCACCGGCCGCGTCGGAGAGCTGTCCGTCCTGGCGGGCCAGGGCGTGCTGGAGACGATGGGCGTGATCGCGCATCTGCTGGGGCCCTACATCTCCGCCTTCGTCACCCCCTTGACGATCATCGGCGTGATGCTCGCCTTCAACTGGCAGCTGGGGCTCGTCGCGCTCCTCGCCGTTCCCCTCGTGGTGGCGATCCAGCTCCGGGCAGGCCGCTCGGTGGCCGCGGGCGATGCCGACCGCCACGAACGGGACACCGAGGCCACCGGCCGCGTCATCGAGTTCCTTCAGGCCCAGCCGGTGCTGCGCGCCGGCGGCCGGAGCGCCCACCGTTTCGCGTTGCTCGACGAGGCACTGCAAGGACTTCAGCGTGCCTCCCGCCGTACCGTGTTGTCGGTTTTGCCCGGCATGATCGGCTTGACGCTCGTGGTGCAGGCGATGTTCACCGTGTTGCTGCTTCTGGGCACCTACCTCGCGCTCGGCGGGAGCATCGGTGTCGCGGAGGTGCTGACGATCCTGGTGCTGGCCGCCCGCGGCGCCGATCCTGTCCTGTCGCTGGCCGACATCGGCGGCAAACTCCGCTCCGCACGCTCCGAACTGGCCAGGCTCGACGCGGTCCTGCGCACCGAGCCCCTGCCGGAAGCGGCCGACCCGATCCGGCCGGTGGGTCATGGCCTGGATCTTGAGTCCGTCACCTTCCGGCATGGCGAGCGCACGGTGTTCGACGACCTGTCGTTGTCCGTGCCGGAGGGACAGCGCCTCGCCGTGGTCGGCCCCTCGGGCGCGGGCAAGAGCACACTGCTGCAGGTGCTCGCGCGCTTCCACGACGTGGACGCGGGCGCGGTGCGCGTGGGCGGCGTGGACCTGCGCTCCGTCGCCACCGAGGAGTTGATGGCGAGGATCGCCATCGTCTTCCAGGACGTCTACCTTTTCGACGGCACGATCGAGGACAACGTACGGCTGGGCCGTCCCGAAGCCACCGAGGCCGAACTGCGGGCGGCGGCGAGCGCCGCGCGGCTGGACGAGGTGATCGAGCGGCTGCCCGGCGGCTGGGCGGCGACCGTCGGCGAGGGTGGCACGCTGCTGTCGGGAGGCGAACGTCAGCGCGTCTCGATCGCGCGGGCGCTGCTGAAGGACGCGCCCATCGTGCTTCTGGACGAAGTGACCTCCGCGCTGGACCCGGTGAACGAGGCCGCCGTCCACGAGGGCATCGAACGCCTGATGGCGGGCAGGACGGTCGTGATGGTCGCGCATCGGATGCGGACGGTCCGGCGCGCCGATCGCATCGCCTTCCTCGACGGCGGCCGGATCGTGGAAGAAGGCCGCCATGACGAACTGCTCCGCCGCGGCGGCCGCTACGCCGACTTCTGGAACGCTTCCCTGGCACCGGCCTAGCGCGGCACGCTCGGGTTCGCGGCCGCATTGTACGAATCTTGTACGCGCTTCGAGAAGTTTCGATCGGACCTCGAAACTCGACGAAGGTGAGCGCTCATGTCCGAGCACGTTTCCCGACGTTCACTGTTGCGCATGGGCGGTGGACTCGCCGCGACGACGGCGCTGCTCGGCACCGGCGCGATGTTTGCCGGACCGGCTTCGGCCGCGATCACCGCGATGCCGGTGTCCAAGCGTTTCGACCTCACCAAGCCGTCCTACGACGAGTTCCGCAGCAAGATCCTGCACGAGTCGCACCACGTGATGCAGGGCTTCGCCTTCGACAACCAGAACGTGCGCATCTTCATCGTGAACGCCCGCAACGGCGGGACCGGGGACGACCTGTGCGTCACGCAGGTCAACTTCTCCGGGGAGATCCAGGGCTCGATGCATCTCAACAACGCCGGGCACGGTGTTTCGATCGGCGTCGAACCGGTGGGCACCGACTCCTACATTTGGATGGAATGCGACTCGGACGGACCGACCGGCGCCGGTCGCGGGACGGCGCTGGCCAGGTTCAAATTCGTCAACGGTGGCACGCCGTCGGTGAAGAAGTTCCTCACCGGCAGCGACACGATCACCTGCGCCACCGATCCGATCAACAAGCGGATCGCGGTGCGCCGCAAGGAAGGCGGCAAGATGCACATCAGCGTGTACCCGCTGGCGTCCGCCGCGGCAGGCAACTTCAGCGCACCGCTGGCGCACTTCCCGCAGCCCGCACTGTCCGACCAGGCGGTGACGTTCCAGGGGTACACCATCTACGGCCAGTATCTGTACACATTGGACGGTACCGGCCACGCGGATCCCGCCGACATCAATTCCTACGTCACGTGCATCGACATGAACACCGGCCAGGTGAAGAGCCGCGCGCTGACCAAGGCGGGGCAGTCGCTGGTGTTCCGCGAGCCGGAGGGACTCGGGATCTACCGGAGCCTGGCCGGCGAGACCCGGTTGTACATGGGCTTCGGTTCGCGCAGCAGCATGGACAACATCAACCGCTACGCGAACCTGTTCTACAAGAACGTCCTCATCGACTGAGGCCGGGACTCAGTGTCCGCGGGCGATCCACTCGGCCAGATGGGGCGCTTCGGTACCGATGGTGGTGGGGTCGCCGTGTCCGGTGTGGACCTTCGTGTCCTCGGGCAAGGCGAAGAGCCGTTCCCTGATCGAGGAAATGATCGTCGGGAAGTCGGAGAACGAGCGCCCCGTCGCGCCGGGGCCGCCCGCGAAGAGCGTGTCCCCGGAGAAGAGCGCTTTGGCCTCGGGAAGGTGCAGGCACACCGATCCGGGTGAGTGCCCCGGCGTGTGGATGACCTCGAGTTCCGTGCCGGCGACGGCGATCCGCTCGCCGTCCTCGATGTGCCGGAAGTTGCGGCCGGGGTGGGTCATCTCCCACAGCTCCTGGTCCCCCGGATGCAGTACGACGGGGGCGTGCAGGTGTTCGCTCAGCATCGGAGCGACGGTGACGTGGTCGTTGTGCCCGTGGGTGCAGACGACGGCGACCACGTCACGGCCGCCCACGGCCTCGGTGATGGTCTTCTCGTCGTGCGCGGCGTCGACGATCACGACCTCGTCGTCGTCCCCGACGAGCCAGACGTTGTTGTCGACGTCCCAGCTCCCGCCGTCGAGTTCGAAGACCCCGGCGGTGACGACGCGTTCGATCCGCAGGTTCCCGCTCACAGGATCACCACCGAACGCAGGACCTCGCCGGCGTGCATGGCGTCGAAGGCCTTCTCGACCCCGTCGAGCGGGATCCGCTCGGTCACGAACCGCTCCAGCGGCAACCGGCCCTGCAGGTACAGGTCGATCAGCATCGGGAAGTCCCGCTCCGGCAGGCAATCGCCGTACCAGGACGACTTCAGCGCGCCACCGCGGGAGAAGAAGTCGATCAACGGCATCTCCAGGCGCATGTCCGGCGTCGGGACGCCGACCAGGACCACCGTGCCCGCCAGGTCACGTGCGTAGAAGGCGGCCTTCCACGTCTCCGGGCGGCCGACCGCGTCGATGACGACGTCGGCGCCGAAACCACCGGTCAGTTCCTGGATCGCGGCGACCGTGTCGGTGTCGGAGGCGTTGACGGTGTGGGTCGCGCCGAGTTCACGGGCCCACTCGAGTTTCCGCTGGTCGCGGTCGACCGCGATGATCGTGCCCGCGCCGGCCAGCCGGGCACCGACGACGGCTGCGTCGCCGACTCCCCCGCAGCCGATGACCGCGACCGAATCCCCGCGGCCGACGGCGCCGGTGTTGACCGCCGCGCCGAGTCCGGCCATCACGCCGCAGCCGAGCAGGCCCGCGACGGCCGGGTCCGCGGCCGGGTCCACCTTGGTGCACTGTCCGGCGTGGACGAGCGTCTTGTCCGCGAACGCTCCGATGCCCAGCGCCGGGGTCAGCTCGGTGCCGTCGGTCAGCGTCATCTTCTGTGTCGCGTTGAAGGTGTCGAAGCAGTACTGCGGGCGTCCGCGCTTGCAGGCCCGGCACTGTCCGCACACCGCACGCCAGTTGAGGACGACGAAATCCCCCGGTCGTACGGAGTCCACGCCGTCGCCGACGCTCTCCACCGTGCCCGCGGCCTCGTGACCGAGCAGGAACGGGAACTCGTCGTTGATGCCGCCGTCGCGATAGGTCAGATCCGTGTGGCAGACCCCGCAGGACGCGATCGACACGACGACCTCGCCGGGGCCCGGATCCGGGATCACGATGTCCGTCAGCTCCACCGGAGCGTTCCGGGACCTGGCGATCACTCCGCGCACCTGCTGTGACATTCCCTGTTTCCTCCGCCGTTCGGCAACACAGGCATGCGCGTCGACGCATGCTTCACCTGAGGCTAAGCCGGGAAGCCGCGCAAGCGACCTGGTCATCGGTCCAGTGGATCCTGTCCTTTCGACCAGGCGAGCCGGACACTAGGCTCACTGGATGCCCGACTCCGCCGACCTGACCGCACTGCGCGACGTGATCGAAGGCCCGTTGCGCGAAATCGCCGACCGGTTCTCGCGCTTCCTCGCCGACGGCTGGCCGCATCAGGCTCTGGTCATCTTCACCCGGGAGTGCACCGGGCGGCCGCGCAAGGTCACCGGCGCCAGGGAGATCACCGACAAGATCACCATCGCCGAACTCGAAGCGCTCAAAGCGAGCGTGCCGCCCGGCCATCAGCTGACCACGACGGCCACTCTCGGCGGCGCCACCCGGACCGTTTGGGCCGTACAGGACCCGATCGGCACCCTGCTCGCGCTCGTCCCCCGGTCGAGCCGGACCCGCTTCCCGCATCCCGCTCCCCTGGCCGAGGTCTTCGGCGTCGTCGCGACCTCGATCCGCCAGCAGGTGACGCAGGCCAGCCCCGACTACCTCGCCGAATCCCGCGCGGCCTCCAGCGAACGCGCAAGGACGATCGCCGAAATGGCCGCCGCGCACGAAACCGCGCTCGTCACGATCCTCACCACACTGCGGTCCTCCCGGCTGGACGACCACCGCGCCCGGCTCGCCGCGCCCGACTCCGCCTCGGCCGCACTGGTGGCGCTCCGATCGGCCCAGAAAACCGATCTCGCCCAGTCCGAAGAGCCCGCGCACACCGCGTTCGGCAGGCTGCGGCGGGAAATCCGGCAAATGCTGCGCCACCACGACGCGCGACTGGACTTCGTCGCCCCGCCGAAAAACGAGCGGCCGATACCCGGCGAGATCGCCCACGCCGCCCGCGCGATGACCTGCACGGCGGTGCTGGCCTTCACCAGCCAGCCCGAGTTGACCCGCCTCCGGATCGCCTGGTCGACCGACAGCACCGCGCTGCACCTCGACGTCCGCGATCAGGGACCGGGCAGCCTCGACAGCGCCGGCCTGCGCCTGCAACTCGACGGACGCGCGAAAACCCTCGGCGCCACCGTCCGGATCGACGCCCTCCCCGAGTGGGGAAGCCACGTCGCCATCAGCGTTCCCTTCGAACCGGCCGCGGGCCGGACCGACGAGACGCTGCCGTCGAATCTCAACCGCCGCGAACTCGAAGTGCTGCGGCTGGTCGCCAGGGGGCAGCGCAACAAGTCCATCGCCGACGCGCTCGGGATCACCGAAAGCACGGTCAAGTTCCATGTCACCGGCCTGCTGAAGAAGCTGGACGTCACCTCACGCGGTGAAGCCGCGGCCCTGGCACTGAGCGCCGGAATCACCACCATCTGAGTCGCGGCAGCGGACTCAGTCGGGTGCGAGGATTTCCGCCAGCCGAAGGGTGTCTTCGAGGTAGCGCTCGTAAGGAAAGCCGGCCGCGACGAGTCCCTCGCGGAACTCGTCGTAGAGCGGCTTTCCCGCGGCATGGAAGGCTTTCCGGCCGGGATCGGTGAGCCGGACGAGCCGCCGCCGCGCATGTTCGGGGTCGACGGTGATCCGCACCAGACCGTCCGCTTCGAGTGGGCGCAAGGCCCGGCTGATCGCCGGGTCGGAGACCGACAGCGCCTGAGCGAGCCGGTGCTGCGTCGTCGGCTCGATGTCCTCAAGCGTGCCAAGAAGCCGTATCTGGCTGTAGGTCAACCCACCGGAGTCATCGGCGCGCCGACGGGCCGCTTCGCCCATCAGCATGACCACGCGGTGCAGCAGGTCTGCGAGTCCGTCATCCACGACCTCACCATACCAGAGTGTTGACTAGTTAATATTAACTGGGTAAGACTGAGCTCATGGACACCTTCTCCTACCTCGCCCAATCCGCCTTCCCGCTGGTCTGGATCGTCGTGCCCGCCGCCGGAGCCTTCCTCCGCGCCCGCCACGCGACGTCACCCGAGGAACGGCTCGAGATCTGGCAGCGCTGGTGGGCCATCGGCGCCTTCGGCTGCGGCAGCCTGTGGATGACGGTCGCTTTCCTCGCCTTCCCGGACGTCATGGCCACGGCGATCGGCTTCGACCGGACGCCGTTCATGTTCGAGATCGCCTTCGCCAACCTCGCACTGGCCGTCATGGGCTTCCGGGCCGCCTCGGCGTCCGCGCGCGAACGCATCACCATCGGCCTCGGCGGCGGGATGTTCCTCTGGGGAGCCGCGATCGGCCACGTCTACCAATGGTTCGCGGGCGGCGACCACGCTCCCGGCAACACCGGCGGAGTCCTCGTCAACGACATCGCGATCCCGGCGGTCATGATCATTCTCGCCGTGCGATCCCGGCGACTCGCGAACCTCCCACGACCGGCCGCGGCAATCGCCGTCTGAGACCACGGGAGCTCACCATGACGACACAGACCGACGCGATCGGGAAGGCCGCCGCCGAGCGGCTCACCACCTTCGTCGACGCGGTGATCGCGATCGCGCTCACCTTGCTGGCACTGGATCTCCCGATCCCCCACGGCGACACCACCGCCGCCATGCTGAGCTCGATTTCGGCCCACGGCAAGGAGTACGTCGCCTTCGCGCTCAGCTTCGCGGTGATCTCCGCCCACTGGCGCGCCCACCACGAGATCTTCCCCTATGTCCGCTCGCTGAACGGCCGCCTGATCAGCCTCACCCTGGGATGGCTGTTCATGCAGGTCCTGATGCCGTTCGCGACGCGGGTGATCACCGCCGAGGGAGCCTTGCCGCTCCGGTTCAGCCTCTACGCGACGGTCCAGGTGCTGGCCTCCGCGTCGTTCGCGCTGATCATCCGGGAGATCCGGGGCGAACATCTGTACCGGACCGACGGCCCACCCCGGGTCTTCACCCAAAGCCTGACGCGCAGCATCTGCCTGGCCGCGGTGTTCGGGGTTTCCATCCCCGTCTCGTTCCTGACCGAGGACGCCGGCGCGTATCTGTGCTGGCTCGTGGCGCCGATCGCACTCGCCATCGCCCGCCGGGTCCAGGACCGCGAACCGTGAGCCGACGCGTACGTGTCATGCAGCGCCGTGCGGGTCCGTCAGGGGCGCACGAAGCCCGCGATCCGTGGCGTGACGACAGCGGTGCCGTCGTCGATCATGCCCCGCATCCCCGCCAGCACTCGTTCGTCCGGCGAGCCGTGCACCTGGAAATCCACCACCGTGCAGTGCTCCGACACAGCGTTGATGTGGTTCTCGGAGATCCGCCAGTGTTCGAGGACCGCGTCCGAATCGGCGTACATCTGATAGCTGTAGGCCAGCATGCGATCAGCGTCCACGAACGTCTGCACCATCACCTGCGGCGCGTTGCGCTCGACGAAGTCGACCGCTTCGCGCACGGCGGCGGTGAACTGCTCCAGGTGGCCGTCGGTGATCCGCATGGTGTTCCGGAACAAGAGCATTTCGTCTGCTTCGAGGGTCATGGCCTCATGGTTGGACCTCGACCAAGCTCGAGGTCAACGCGGAAGCCCGTGCGGTCCGTCACAAACGTTCTCCGGGTGAGTCCCTCGACATCGAGTACATGGGAGGACGACGCACTCCACCGACCACCTTGATCCAGCACTACGTCGGTGCACTGGTGGAACGTGATCACAACGCCAGCGGGCCACTGTTCTATTGGGTCGAAAAGTCAAACGTGTCGTGTTCGCGCCCCGACCTGGTTGTTGAGGGTAAGTCAAACGTGTCGTGACGCGGGGTCGGTGTCCGCTTCTGCGTAGGCGTTCTCCTGGTAGTGAGGGCCTCCTTCCCTACTCTGACGGTAGTGAAGGAGGCTTTCGCTACCGTCAGATGTGATCTCTGGTGACAGTGGGACGGCTGTGACCTCGGCGGCCGGTCGTGAAGGCGTGACTCGCGTGCTTGAGGACGTAACTCGCGTGCTTGGGGACGTAACTCACGTGCCTGGATGCCGCACTCGCGAGTGCGGAATCTGAACACGCGAGTTACGTCTCTAAACACGCGAGATCCGGGTCTGCGCACGCGAGTGCGGTGTCGCGTCACCCAGCCCACCGTCTCGCCCAAGACACGACACGTTCGCCTTACCCCTCAATAACCGGCATGAATGCCGCCCGACCGCAACCTCCAGAAGGCATGAAATCCGTCAAATGACAAATCATTCCGAGGGCACAGAATTGTTCACTCCGCAAATCCCGCCGAGGGCATACAATTCATTCAACCGCAACAGTATCGCCAAGAAAACCGAAGTTTGACAGCGTCGCGGAGTTTCCTTATGGTCGCTCGAGTTCCCGCCGATCGATATCCGAAGGTGCTCATTGACCACGCCTGCGACGCTGCCGAAATTCAGGCAGCGGTTGATTCTCGCCGTTCTCATGTTGTGTTCGCTGCTGATTTGGCTGGACAACACCGTCCTGAGTACCACGCTGGAGACCCTCGCAGACCCGGTCCGCGGCCTTGGGGCCGATCCCGGTGAACTGCAATGGGCGACAGGTTCGTACACGCTGGCCTTCGCCACCTTGATGTTCACCGCGGGCGCTTTGGGCGATCGTTTCGGTCACCGGACGGTGTTTTCCAGCGGCTTGGCGGTCTTCGCCGGATCCTCGCTGTGGGCGGCGTACGCGAGCGATGCGGGCCAGCTGATCGCGGCCCGGGCGGTGATGGGGGTTGGCAGTGCGCTGATCACGCCCGCCATGCTGGCCATCCTCATGTGGACCTTCACCGGCCCCGCCCGCGCTGCCGCGATCGGCGTTTTCTCGACGTCGGCCGGTGTCGGAATGGCCGCGGGCCCGGTGCTGGCGGGGTTCCTGCTCGATCATTTCCGGTGGGGCTCGGTCTTTCTGATCAATGTCCCGGTCTCGGTGTTGGCGTTCGCCGGGCTCGCCTTGCTTGTTCCGAATTTCCGCAGCCCTGCTCCGCGGCCATTGGACCCCGCCGGAATGATGCTGTCGGCCGGCGGACTCGTGGCCTTGGCGTACGGACTGATCCGGGCGGGGCAGGTGACCGCGTGGAGTCGTGCCGACGTCTGGGCGCCGATCGTTCTCGGCCTGGTTCTGCTGGCCGTTTTCGTCCTCGTCGAACTGCGTGCCAAGGTGCCCAGCTTTGACCCGAGGCTGCTCGCGCGACGCGCGTTCGGTGGCGGCAACGTGGCGCTCGGATTGCTGCTCTTCGCCGTGGCCGCGGTCACCTTCTACAACGCTTTCTACCTCCAAGGCGCGCTCGGATTCTCCCCGATGAAAGCGGGTCTGGCCAATGTCCCGACCGCTCTCGGCGCGCTCGCCGGGGCGCCCCTCGCCACCCGTCTGGTCCGTCGCCTGTCGCTACGCCTTGTCACCGTGCCCGCGCTGACCATGGCCGCGCTGACGATGGCCGGATACGGGTTCCTTGCGCTGCACACCCCACTCGTCTGGATCGAGATCCTGTTGCTGGTGCAGGGTCTTTCGATCGGCATGGTGATCGGCCCCGTCACGGCCGCGTTGATCGGCGACCTGCCGTTGGACCAGGCCGGTGCGGGATCCGCCGTCACCAACACGGTGCGGCAAACCGGCAGCGTGCTCGGGATCGCGGTCGGCGGCACGATCATGTCGATCGTGTACCGGCGGGCGATCGAACCTTCGCTGGCGGACGCACCCGGCCCGGTGCGGGATCAGGCGCGGGTTTCCGCCGAACAGGCCCGCCACGTCGCCGCCGCCGTCGGCGAGCCCACGCTCGCGCGGGCCGCCGACGACGCGTTCATCCATGCCATGCACGTCGGCGCGGGCTGGATCGCGGTCGTCACCCTCCTCGGTGCGGTTGTCCTGCTGATCACCTTGCCTGGTGACGGGAAGAAGAAGGCGCCGGCCGAATCGGTGACATCGGTGTCCGGGTGAGTTCGGCGCAGGGGAATCCGGGTTCCCGTCGTGGCCACGTCCGCAGCGCGATCACGACGCCGGTCAGTCCGAGCGCGGCGAGCACGATCCAGGTGACGGTGAAGCCCGCCGCCGTGGCCAGCCATCCGGCGATCGGATAGGCCAGCAGCCAGCACGCGTGCGACAAGGAGAACTGCGCGGCGAACACGGCGGAACGGTCGCCTGCACCGCTCGACCGTCGCAGGACCCGGCCGACCGGGGTCAGGACCAGCCCGGTTCCGGTGCCGACGACCGCCCACACCGCCAGCGCGGCGGGCCAGCGCCACCCTCCATCATGGACGGTGGAGAGGCCGATGGCCCCGGCGATCCCGGCCAGGAGCACCGACGCGCCGGTGAACATGACCGTCCGTTCGGCGATCCGCCCGAGCATCCGCGGCAGCAGCAGCGCCGCGGCGATGGTGCCTGCCCCGTTGCCCGCGAGCAACAAGGCGACGTCGGCCTGGCTCCGGCCGAGCGTGTCCTGGACGTAGTTGACGGTGTTGACCATGACCACCGAGCCGACCGCCGCGACCACGAGGTTCAGCCCCAGCACCCCGCGCAGCCGTGGCGTGGCGAAGAAGATGCGGGCTCCGGCCAGCGTGCGATCCCGGACACCACCGCGATGGCTGCGCACCGCGTCCGGGATACGCGTGCTCAGCACCAACGCGGCCGAGAGCACGAAGCCGGCCGAGGTGCCGGTGAACAGCCAGTGGAAGCTCACCACGCTGAGCACCGCGGCGGCGATCACCGGACTGAGCAGGCTTTCCATCGTCGACGCGAGCTGAGAGGCCGACAAAGCCCGGGTGTAGAGCTTCTCGTCGGGGAGAATGTCCGGGAGTACCGCCTGAAACGTGGGGGTGAAGGAGGCCGACGCGGCTTGCAGCACCACGATCAGCACGTAGATCTGCCAGACCTGGTCGACGAACGGCAAGGCCAGCACCACCAGCGCCCGCACGAGGTCCAGGCAGACCAGCGCGTTCCGGCGCGGCACGCGGTCGGCGTAAGCGCCCGCGAGCGGCGCCACCGTCACGTAGGTGATCATCTTGATCGCCAGCGCCGTCCCCAGCACCGCGCCGGCGTCGGCACCCGCCAGGTCGTAGGCCAGCAGCCCCAGCGCCACGGTCGCGAGCCCGGTCCCGGACAGGGCGACCAGTTGCGCTCCGAACAGGCGGCGATAATCCCGGTGGCCGAACAGCGACGACATACCGGAAGACTCCTCACCGAACGACGACACGCCCCCATGATAGGTGCATATGTACGCACATGACGAGTCCGGTGACCAATGGTCGGCGCTTCCGCCGCCCGACCAGGTCGAAGTCGCGTCCACGGCCTTGCGGATGCTCGCCGATCCGACCCGGATGCGGATGCTGTGGCTGCTCAGTGGCGACGAGTCCGACGTCGCGTCACTCGCGGCCGCGGTGGGCATCGCCCGCCCGGCGGTCTCCCAGCACCTGGCGAAACTGCGGCTCGCCGGCCTGGTCAGCCTGCGCCGCGACGGACGCCGCGTCCTCTACCGCGCCCGCGGCGGACATGTGCGGCGCCTGCTGGCGGAGGTCATGAACGCCGCCGATCACCACCTGCACGGCATCCCGGACCACGACTGATCCCGGTTCAGAGGCCGCTTGCCGCCCGCATCACCCCGTGCACGTCGGTGTTCTCGACCGTGCCGCCCAGCCGGGTGGCGCCGGGGCCTTCGGCGGTGACCGGGGTGTCGGAGCCGGTGTGGTCGTGTGTCGTCCAGTCCACGGTGAACTTGAGCTTCGAGCCCGGCACGTCGAACGGGCCGTCCTGGTCCGGATCAGTGTCGGAGGGGTCGTAGTTCTCGATCGACAGTCCGCCGGTCTCGTGGTCGCCGCCGATGATCACCAGCGTGTCGGGGTGCGTGCGGACGAACCGCATCACCTCGGCGACGGTGGCGTCGAGCGCGCGGCCGGCGTCGATCACGCCGTGCGCGTTGTTCTCGTGCGACATCCCGTCGGTTCCCTCTTCTTCGAGGAAGAGGAAGAAGCCGCGCGGGTTCTTCGACAGGGTGTCCAGCGCCTTGCGCGCCATCTGCTGGAGCGGCACCCGCGGCGCGTACTTCCCGACACCGTCCGGGCCGTAGTCGACCATGTCCTCGTTCGCGAACAGGCCGAGGATCCGGTTCGCCCGCGTGTTCCGCAGTTCGTCGCCGTCACGCACGTAGGTGTAGCCCGTTCGCTGCGCGCGTTCGACCAGGTTGCCGTAGGGACTGCGGCTCTCCTCCCCCGGCTTGTCCGGCCACAGCCCGGGATTCCCCTTCGGATACCACCAGTCCTCGCCGCCGAGGAGCAGGACGTCCGGGCGGCTGTTCTCGATGTACTGCTTCGCGATGTCGCTCTGCGAGTCCCTGTTGGGCACGTGCGCCGCGAAGGCCGCCGGCGACGCGCCTGTCACCTGCGCGGTGGTGACCAGGCCGGTCGACTTCCCCGCCCGCTTCGCCCGTTCGAGGATCGTTTCCAGCGGGCGGCCGTGGGCGTCCACGCCGACGGCGCCGTTGCGCGTCTTGTGCCCGGTCGCGAGGGCGGTGGCCGCCGCGGCCGAGTCGGTCACGATCTCGTCGGGATCGTCGGACGACGTCCGCACGAGACCGGTGGCCGCGAGCCCGTCCATCGCCAGCTTGCCGTGCTTGCCCTTGAGCGCCAGGCGGAGCAGGTCTCGCTGGCCGAGCCCGAGGCCGTCGCCCTGGAGGTAGATGATGTTGCGCGCCGTCCGCGCCGTCGTCGTGTCCGCGACGGCGGCCGAACCGCCGCACAGGACCACCAGAACCGTCGCCGCCGCCAGTCCACGTCCGCGCACATCGCCTCCAGTTAGTTAGGAACCTTTCCTAACAGAGAAGTCGTGCGAAGACCAGAGGTCCTTACAGCCCGCGGCCGGGCCATACCCACGAACGGTGAGATCCAGACCACACGATCGGGTCGTGACGATCTTCGCGCCGCTGGGTCTATGGAGTGTGGAAGTGAAGAACTTCCACCGCAGGCAACGGAAACCGGACTTCAGGAGAGCGCGATGACGAACACCGCCATGACCACCAAGCCGAACTCGAACTCCGCCGCCCCCGCCGAGAACAGTGCCCTCGTCACCACGCAGGGCGTGACCACGATCGCCGACACCGTCGTGCAGAAGGTCGCGGGCCTCGCGACCCGCGAGATCACCGGTGTCCACGCGCTCGGCGGCGGCGCCGTGCGGGCGTTCAACGCGCTGCGCGAGCGCATCCCCGGCGCCACCGCGTCCGCCGGTCAGGGCGTCTCCGTCGAGGTCGGCGAACGCCAGGCCGCGGTCGACCTGCAGATCGTCGTCGAATACGGCGTCGCGATCGCCGATCTGGCCAAATCGGTGCGCCGCAACGTGATCGGCGCGGTCGAGCAGATGACCGGGCTCGAGGTCGTCGAGGTCAACATCAACGTGTCCGACGTGCACATCCCTGGCGACGACGACGCCGACGAGACCACCGAATCCGGCCGCGTCCAGTGACCACCGGCGCCGTCCGCGCCCCCACAGCAAGGAGAACGTTCATGAACGCCACCCATCTCGGCCTGTTGACCGGTCTCGTGCTCGGCGTGGCCGGCGCGTTCGGCGGCTTCGGCGCCTTCCTCGTCGTGCTCGTCCTCGCCGCCCTCGGCCTGCTGGTCGGCCGGTTCCTCGACGGCAAGCTCGACCTTTCGGCCCTGGCCGGCCGCGACCGGGGCTGATCGCCATGACGACCATGACCGCCGCCGCGCCGGAAACGGACGGGCGCGGCGGCCTGACCGTCGCCGGTGGTGCCGTCGAGCGGATCGCCGCACGGGCGATCACCGAACTCGACGGCATCGGCGGCGCGGCTTCCCGGGTGCTCGGGATCGCGGTCGGCGGCGAAGACCTCGACCAGGGCGCCAAGGTGAGCGCGCACGTCACCGGCTCGGCGACCACTTTGGACGTCCGGCTCTCGGTGAAGTACCCGCTTTCGGTCCGCGCCACCACCGAAACCGCGCGAGAGCATCTGATCCGCCGCGTCGGCGAACTCTCGGGCCTGACCGTCTCCCGGGTCGACATCACCGTGACGGCCTTGCATTCCACCGAGACCGAAACGAGGAGGGTCCGATGAAACGGCGCCCACGCCGCAGCGTCCCGGCCGTGCTCGTCGCCATCGTGGTGCTCGCCGGATGTGTCCTCGCCGCCACCGTCGCGGTGCAGACGATCCTCGGGGAGAACCCGTGGATCCGCTACGACGCCGTCGCGTCGACGCTGCACGGCCTCCGGTGGAGTGATCCGCTCCCGGCGATCGCCGGCGGTGTGGTCGCGCTGCTCGGCCTCGTGCTCCTCGTGAGCGCGATCGTCCCGGGGAAGCCGACGGTGCTGCCGCTCGAAGGCGACCCGGACTCCGGCGCCTCCCGGCGCAGCTACCGGTCGACCCTGCGCACCGCCGCGTCCACTGTGGATGGTGTTTCGGCGGCGAAGCTGAAGGTCAAGCGGCGCGGGATCGTCTCGGTGGTGACCACCGCGCGGACGAACACCGCGGGGCTCGCCGACGCCGTCCGCGCCGCCATCGAGCACCGTCTCGCCCAGATCGGCCCGGCCACCGTCCCGGCCGGGCGGGTCCGGGTCAAGGCCACCAGGAGCACGTCATGACCGACCTCAACCGTCCCGCTCGGCTGAACCGCACCCTGCTGGTGCTCACCGGGCTCGTGCTGCTCGCCGGTGGCGTGTTCGCCGTCGGCACCCATTTCGGCCGGATCCCGCCGCTCGACCCCGGCGCCACGCTCGTCCCCGGCACGGCGATGCCGCCCGGATGGGTCTGGTACGCCGTCGCCGGTGGCGCGGTGGTCATCGGCCTGCTGGTGCTGCGGTGGCTCATCGCGCAGCCCGTCCGCAAACCGAAGTCCCACACCTGGCGCTTCGGCCAGGACACCGGCCAGACCACACTGGCCGCGAGCACCGCGGTCGACCCGTTCACCGCGGAGGTCGCGACCTACCCCGGCGTCCACGCCGCGCACGCCACGCTCGGCGGCACCCAGGACGCGCCGGTGCTGGCCGTGGTGCTGAGCGCCGAACAGGACGGCGATCTGGCCGCCATCCGCGAGCGGATCACCACTGAGGGCCTGCCGAGGCTGCGCCAGGCACTGGACCTCGACGAACTCCCGACGACCATCGAGTTCCGCTTCTCCGCGAAGGCCGGCGCCCGCCTCGCGTGATCCGCCTCCAATCACGTGAGTTACGCCTCCAATCACGCGAGTTCGCCTTCCGATCACGCATGATCCCCCTCCGGTCACGTCCCGAGGGGGATCATCGCGACGGCAGGGGTGGACGGCGTCCGCGAACCTCCGGCGGGTTCCGCGGTGATGCCGACCCGGTCGATCCCGCCGGGCAGCTCCGCGAGGACCGGGAGAGTCCGATGTGGACCGTCCTGCGCCAGCAGCCCGGCCGAATGCACGCCGCTCGCGCCGAGAAGCCAGACCTGATACGCCTTGCCCGGCGCCAACGGCGGCAGATCGCCCGCCAGCACGACGATCTTGCCGTGGCTCCGCGAAGTCACCACCGTGGTCGTCCCGGGTTCGGCCCCCTTGGCCGTCGCGGCGTCGGGTGCGGTGAGCACCGCGTTCACCGAGGCGAGCCGCTGTTGCGCGGGATCGGTCCCCGGCTCGGTGTTCGTGGTGACCAGGCCGAACACCAGCGCTCCGGCGGCGGCCGCCGCGGCACCCCAGAGGGCGATCCGCGTCTTCAACGGCCCGTCTCGACGTGCGACAGCGACCAGTGGAGGCCACTGACGGGTCCCGGCGACCAGCGTGAGCGTCGCTTCCCTCAGCCTCGCCGGTGGCGCGGTGCCGATCGCCGCTCCCAACCGCGCCGCGGTCTCCCGCAGTTCCCGGACTTCCTGGCCGCACGAGGGACAACCCCGCAGGTGCCGCTTGAACGCCGCGGCCTCCTCCTCCGGGACGGCGTCCAGGGCGTAGGCCCCGGTCAGGGTGTGCAGTTCCGCCGTCATTGCCCGACCCCCAAGCAGTCACGCAGCCGGATCAGGCCGTCGCGGATGCGGGTCTTCACCGTGCCGGGCGCGGTCTTGAGCACTTCCGCGACTTCCGGGTAGGTGTAACCGTTGTAGTAGGCCAGCACCACCGATTCCCGTTGCAGGTCGGTCAGCGCGGTCAGGCATTGGCGCACCCGTTGCTGTTCGAGATTGCTGATCGTCGACTCGGCGACCTCGTCGAACGGGCGCCGGAAATCGAGTCTGCCCGCGCGGTCGTCCCGGTCGAGCGAGGCCTGATGCGAACGCACCCGGTCCACCGCCCGCCGGTGCGCGATGGTGAGCACCCAGGCCAGCGTGCTCCCCTTGCCCGGTTTGAACCGCGCAGCCGTCCGCCACACCTCCACCAAGACCTCTTGGGTGACCTCCTCGGCGAACGTGCCGTTGCGGACGACCCTGTTCACCACTCCCCACACCGGTCCCGCCACGACGTCGTACAGTTCGGCGAACGCCTGTTCGTCTCCTGCCGCGACCCGTTGCATCAAGCTCGTTTCGGCAGGCTCCGTTCCGGTGCCGCCGCTTCCGCGCGGACTCGTCCGCACACCCTCGACCATCAAGCTGCCTCCACCTCACCCGACGCCCGGCTACGCGGTTCCATGGCGTCCGGGAGGGATTCGGCGCCGAGGGCGGCATGGACTGGTCGGGTGGGTGAGAACCCTCGAACGGTGGCTTACCCCTGTTCTTCGAGCACTTTGTCCATTGTGGACCGCAGATGCCGCAGAAAGGCCTCGAACCGTTCGATCTCCTCGGCCGGATACTCCGCGACCAGCGCCGCGAGCCCGGCACTGAACGGGCCGAAGAACTCCCGCGCGGGCCCTTGGATGTCGGGACCACTGCGCAAGGTCACCACCCGCCGGTCGGTGTTCTCGCGGGTGCGCACCACGTAACCGAGGTTCTCCAGGCGGTTCAGCAGGTTCGTGGTCGCGCCGGAGGTCAGCGAGATGCGTTCGCCGAGCCGGGCCGGGGACAGCGGGGAGCCGGTGTCTTCGGCGTAGAGGATCTCCACCAGCGCGGCGGCGTCGGTGGCGTGCAGGCCGAGCCAGTTCGCGAACCGCCGGGTGAACTCGGTGTAATTCGCCCCGAAGCTCCGGAGGCCGTCCAGCAACGACGTGACGCGATCCTCCATCAGCCCTCCTCGACTCAAGTGCTTTGACAACCTACCGGTCGCAAATATACCTTCATCGTGAAGCTACTTTCTCATGAAGGAGTTCCCGTGCTCCCCGATCCGTTCGCCGCGAAGACCCGCGGCATCACCGAGCCCGATCCCGTCCGTCCCGCGCTGCGAGCCGCCGGCCCACTCGTCGAAGTGGCCGCGCCCGAGGGCGGAAGCGCCTGGATCGTGACCGACGAGAAGCTGGCCCGTGCGGTCTTGTCGGATCCGCGCATCGCCAAAGATCCCGCGCTGGCCCCCGAGGGGTGGACAGGGCTCGAACAAACCGCCGCCGAACAGCCGTCCCTCACCACACTGGACGGCCCGGACCACACGCTCTTGCGGCGAGCGCACGCTCCGCTCCTGAGCGCCAAACGGATCCAAGCTCAGTCGGATCGGATCCACAAGATCGCGCAGGCGCTGCTGGCGGAACTCGGCGAGGGAACCGTCGACCTCATGGACGGGTTCTCCACCCGTTTCCCGCTCACCGTGCTGCTCGACCTGCTCGGCATCCCGCTCCGGCTGCTCGACACCGCCGTCGACGCCTGCCGCCGCATGTCCGACCCCGCGCCGGGCGCCCAGGGCAAGGCCATCGCCGCGATCGCGGACCTCGCCGCCGCGGGGCTGACACCGAACCGAAACGGGCTCGCGAAGGAACTTCGCGACAACCTGCCGCCCGAGACGTCCGAAGACGATCTGCGGTATCACCTGTTCGCGTTGATCTTCGCCGGGCAGCTGACCACCGACGCCTCGATCGGTTTCCTGATCTCACGGCTTCTCAACGGGGACACCGCCCCCGAGGGCACTCTGGTTCGCGAAACCCTCCGGGAGCATCCGCCTGCCCCGTTCACCCTCTGGCGGTTCACGACCACGGAGATCGAGCTCGCCGGGATCCGGCTCCCCGCCAAGGCCCCGGTGCTCGTCGACATCCAGGGCGTCAACACCGACCCGGCCAGGAAGCCCGGTCCGGATCTGACCTTCGGCGCGGGCCCGCATTTCTGCGTCGGCGCCCAGCTCGCGCAGCTCGAACTGCGGGCGGTCGCGACGGTCCTGCGCACGGACTTCCCCCGAGCCCGGCTCGCCGTGCCCTACGCCGGACTCCGGCAGACGTTCCTCGGTGGCATCCAGGGCACGCGGCTCACCAGCCTGCCGGTGCTCCTGCACGGCTGAAAAGCGGGCCGGGGCGCGGGAATCCGCCGCCCCGGCCCGCGAGAGCCACTACTTCTTGAAGGTGTCGCGGAGCTTGTCCGCCGCGTCGCCGACGGCGTCCTTCACGTTCTCGACGGCGCCCTTGAGACCGGCCTTCGCCTGGTCGGCTTGGCCTTCCGCGCGCAGTTCCTCGTTGCCGGTGGCGTCGCCCGCGGCTTCCTTGGCCTTACCGCCGAACTCTTCGGCCTTGTTGCTGATCTTGTCGCCCAACGACATCGAGTCCTCCTCCGTCCGTGGCGCCCGGATCGTGCGCCTACCCGGTAGGACAAGCGAAGATCCAGATCGTCATGCGCACGGACGGGTGATCACCCTCACGGGAGCAGCGAAGCCACAGCGGCGGCGAAAGCCTCGGGCGCTTCCTGAGGGACGTTGTGGCCGACACCCGGCAGAACGCGGTGGTCGTACGGCCCGGTGAAGTACTCGCGATCGCCCGCGGCGCTGGGCCCGCCGATGCCGTCGTCCCCGCTTTCCAGCACGACCGCCGGCACCGTGATCGCCGGTTCGTCCGCGATCAGGTCTTCGAGCGCCTGGTACCGCGGATCCCCTTCCACCAGGCCGAATCGGTGCCGGTAGGAGTGGATGACGACGTCGACGAAGTCCGGGTTGTGGAGGCTCGGGGCGCTGGCCGGGAACGCCGCGTCGGCGCCGGTCCAGGTCGGCGACCAGGTGCGCCACAACAGGGCGCACAACTCGTCACGGTTCTCCGCCAGCCCGCGGCGGCCGCGCTCGGAATGGAAGTAGAACTGGTACCAGTAGGTGCGTTCCCATTCCGGCGGCGCCGGTTCCCCGGCGTAGGCGAGGTTCTGGACGTTGTAGCCGTCCACCGACACCAGTCCGCGCACGCGTTCGGGCCGGAGCGCCGCCGTGATGCACGCCGCGCGGCCGCCCCAGTCGTATCCGGCGACGACGGCGTTTTCCAGCTCCAGCGCGTCCATGAATTCGATCAGGTCCTGCGCGAGCGCGGCCTGCTGTCCGGAGCGAGGCGTGGCGTCGTCGAGGAAGCGCGTCCCGCCGAACCCGCGCAGATACGGGACGTACACCGAGGCGCCGCCGTCCGCGAGGATCCGGGCGACCTCGTCGTAGGCCCGGACGTCGTACGGGAAACCGTGGAGCAGGACCACCGGCGGCCCGCCGGCCGCACCGGTGTGTTCGTACTCGACCTCCAGAACCGGTGTGGTGACGCGCTTCGTGCCCATCAGCCCGACCAGCCACTCAGCCGTGTCAAAAGCCGTTCCAGGACTTCGGGATCGGCGCCGACGGGCGCACCGGAGACAGGCTCGTCCACCAGGGTGCGGCGGTCGCCCCGCCGCGGCAGCTGGACCTGTCCGGCGGACAGGCCACCGGGCAGCGGCAGCTCGCACCAGAAGGTCACGCCGCGGGTCTCACTCGGCGCCACCCCGGTCCGCTCACCCGGTGCGGGCGTCGGCACGGGAAGCCCGTCCACGTCGTGGTCGACCTCGATGACCAGGACGTCCGAGCGCAACCGCAGTCTGAGCGTCAGGAACGGCGGCTCCTTCGGGTCGGCGACGTCGACGAGCGCGCCCACCAATCTGGCGGCGGCGGTCTTCGCCTGATCGAGCAACGGCCGCAAGGACCAGTCCGACAAGATGAGACGGACGAAAAGCTCGGAGCACAACACGGCATTCGGTTGTGCCACCAGCCGGAGGTCGTCCATCTGGGAAGTGCGCGCGCTCAAACCAAGGCCTTCCTCGTCGACGTGCGAGCGTGCATCATGCCACTCCATCCGGTGAAGCCTTCACGCCGCCTCAGGCAAGCCTTTGGTCCAGTGGACCGGACGGACTTTGGCTCTGTCCACGGGGCCAAACCACGCGCACAGTGATCCCGTGAGCATCGCCTTCCTGATCACCACGCTGGTCGTGGTCGCCACGCCCGGCACCGGCGTGGTCTACACGCTTTCCGCCGGACTGGCCCGCGGCAGGCGCGCGAGCGTCATCGCCGCGACCGCCTGCACCCTCGGCATCATCCCGCATATGGTCGCCGCGATCACCGGTCTCGCGGCACTGCTGCACGCGAGCGCGCTGGCGTTCGAAATCCTCAAGTACCTCGGCGTGGCGTACCTGCTCTACATGGCTTGGGCGACGCTCAAGGACCGGGAAGCGATCGTCGTGGAGGGCGATCCCGAACCCGCGTCGACCCTGCGGACGATCACCTCCGGCGTGCTGATCAACGTCCTGAACCCGAAGCTGACACTGTTCTTCTTCGCGTTCCTGCCCCAGTTCGTCCCGGCGGGCGAGCCCGGTTCGATCCCCCGGATGCTGCTGCTGAGCGGGGTGTTCATGCTGGCGACGTTCGTGGTGTTCAGCGTGTACGGCGTCCTCGCCGCCGGCGTGCGGCACCACGTTCTTTCCCGGCCACGCGTCCTCGCCTGGCTCCGGCGGATCTTCGCCGGTTCCTTCGCCGCGCTCGGCGTCAAACTCGCGTTCACCACCCAATAGACAGGTCCAGCATGCGACTCCAGCACCACCCCGAGATCCACGCCGCTCACCCCGGCCTCGCCGTCGGCACCGTCCAGGCGAGCGGCATCATCCCGGAAATGCCGGTCGACCTGGAGAAGTTCGTCGAGCGAGCGACCCGGCGGCTGGCTGATGGCCCGGAATCGGAGTTCCCCGAGATCCAAGCCTGGCGGCGGGCGTTCGCCAGGATGGGCTTGAAGCCGACGCAGTACCGCTGCGCGTCGGAGTCACTGCTGCGCCGGCTGCGGAAAGAAGGCTCGCTCCCCCGTATCCACCCGGTGATCGACCTCTGCAACGCGGTTTCGGTCGCCTACGCCGTTCCCGTCGCGGTGCTCGACGTCGCGAAGATCAGCGGCTCGCTGGAGGTCCGCCACGCGCGAGGCGACGAGAAGTACGTGACCTTCGCCGGCACGGTCGAACAGCCGAACCCCGGCGAGGTGATCTTCGCGGACGAAGACGGTCAGGCCCACGCACGGCGGTGGACGAACCGGCAGAGCGGGCACTCGGCGGTCTCCGCCACGACGTCCGAAGTGCTGATCGTTTCCGAAGGGCTGCACGCGACCGCGGCCGAGGACGTCCGGCTGCTGATCGAGGCCATCGCGGGCGAACTGGCGGCGGCGGGCATCGTCACGAGGCCTTGAGCGCCTTCTCCAGACCGGCCCGCGTCATCTTCGACCGCCCCTTGATGTCCCGTTCCCGGGCCAGCTTCTCCAGGTCCGCCTTCGACAACGAAGAGAGATCTTGCTTCGCTGGAGGCTTCTTCGCCCCGGACTTCTTCTTGGCCTTCCCGCTCTCCACGCTCTTCGAAAGCGCCTCGAACAGGTCGACGACCTTCGTCGGCTCACCGGGTTCGGTGGCGGGCGTGATGGTGTCGCCCTTCTTCTTGGCCTTGATCAGCTCACGCACACGGTCGGTGTAGGTGTCGCGGTACTCCTCGGGCCGCCAGTCGTCGCTCATCGCGTCGATCAGGTTGACGGCCATGTCGAGTTCCTTGCCGCGTGCCTTCGCCTTGCCGGGGAGATCCGGCAGCTGCTCGGCGGGATCCCGCAGGTCGGCGGCGAAATGCAGGGTGTTGAGCACCATGACGCCGTCGCCGGAACGGACCAGGGCCAGGTACTCGCGGCCGCGCATGACGAACTTCGCGATCCCGGCCTTGCCCGACGAACTCATCGCCTCGAGCAGCAGCGCGTACGGGCGCTCGAACTCGTCCTTCGCGGGCGCGAGCCAATACGTCTTGTCGAAGAACATCGGGTCGATGGCGTCCAGCTCGACGAAGCTTTCGATGTCGAGCGACTTCGACCGCCCGGGGGCGATCTCGTCGAGTTCCTCGGGTTCGACGACCACGTAGTCGCCGCTGTCGAGCTCGTAACCCTTGACGATGTCCTCGTAGCCGACTTCCTTGCCGGTGCGCTCGTTCACCCGCCGGTACCGGATGCGGTCTTCGGTGCCGCGCTGGAACTGACGGAAGTGCACCGTGTGGTCCTCGACCGCGCTGTACAACCGGACCGGCACCGTCACCAGACCGAGTGAAAGCGAACCGCTCCAGACCGGGCGCATGGGCACACTCCTCTCCTCCAGCCACCTGGTACCCGCGACGGCGGCGGATCACACCTGGTCAGAGGCTGAAAGCGAGGGACTGCAGGAGAACGACCCCGAGGAACACCAGGGTGAAGGCGAGATCGAACGCCACTCCACCGGCCCGCACCGGCGGGAGCACGCGGCGGACCGGCGCCAGCACGGGCTCGGTCAGCCGATGGGCGATCCCGCGCGCCCGGAAGGACCAGGCGGGCGGCCGGGTGGCGAGGTTGACGGTCCAGTCCAGCACCATCCGGACGACGAGCACGATCAGGAACAGGGTGAGCAGAACGCCCACAAGATAGCCAAGAGCACTCATGACGGCACACTCCTCTTTGTTCCAGTGTGCCGTGCTCGGCTGGGAGCAACCTGTGCGCGAAAAGGGCTACCAGGGCGGTTGGCCACCCCCAGTTCGAAGGCCAACCGCCGCGGAGCCCCTACACACGGTTCGGCGCGCTGCCCCGTCGCGCCGATCCGCCAGCTGATGTCTTCAGCTTTCCAAGGCCCTGCATCGGAATTACATCGGCTCTCCACCGCCGGGCATCCGCGCAGTTCAGGGGCCGCCGGGCGTAGAATCGAACCGGTTCCAGGGCAGCCGAGCGCGCGCCCGTTAGGCCGAATGCCGGACGGCGTGCGCCCGCGCCGACCTGGCTGGAGGCCGAAGCGGTGGGCTAGGGTGCCGATCAGCCGGCGAACGGACTGGAGGTAGTGCGTGAGCACGCTCACGGTCTCGGACGACATAGTCGCATATGACCGCTGATCGTTTACCCGATTCGGCGGGATCTCCCCGGACCGCCGCCCACAGCTCCCAACTCGGCTTCTCCGTTCTCGGCCCGCTCGAAGCCGAGGTCGACGGCGTCCCCGTCCGGCTCGGCGGGCGTCGTGAGCAGCGTCTTCTCGCCGCCCTGCTGATCAACGCCGGCAGGCTGGTCCCGGTGTCGTACCTGATCGGCACGATGTGGCCGGAAAATCCGCCGAAGACCGCGGTCCGCCAGGTCAGCAACGCGATCGCCCGGCTGCGGCACGACCTCGGCGTGGCCCGCTCCGCCGTGGTCACCACCGGCTCGGCGTACCGCGTCGTCATCAGCAGCGCCTCGCTCGACTCGGTCCGCTTCGAAGCGGACTACAACCAGGGCGCCGAACTCCTGGCGGCCGGGCTGATCTCGCAGGCGGCCGTCAAACTCGAGGACGCGCTCTCGCTCTGGCGCGGCCCGGCCTTCGACGGTCTCGAAGGCGACGCCATCGAGCAGACGGCTCGACGGCTCGACGAAGAACGCCTCGCCGCTTGCGAGCTCCTGATCGGCGCCAAGCTCCGGCTCGGCGAGACCGAGGCGGCGGCCCGCGAGGCCTACGACCTCGCCGCCTGGCATCCCACTCGCGAAACCCTGCAGTGCCTCACCATGCTGGCGCTCTACCGGGCGGGCCGCGGCGCCGACGCGCTCCGGACGTTCGACCGGACCAGGATCGCGCTCGCCGAGGAGCTCGGCGTCGACCCGAGCGCCGAACTGAGCGCGCTGCACCAGCAGATCCTGCGCGCCGACGCCGAACTGATGGAGGACGGCGCCCTCGTCCGGTACGGCGTCGGCGGGCTCCGAGCCGGGATGGACACCGTCGGGCGGCGTGAGAACGCGGACGCGCAGAAGGCGCTCTTCCCCCGCCCCGCGCAGCTTCCCGCGGACCTCCCCGCGTTCGGCGGCCGCGCCGCGGAACTGCGGACCGTCCTCGAAATCGGCCAGGACGGCTCCTCCGCGGGGCCGCGGCTGATCGCGATCGACGGGATGCCCGGGGTCGCCAAGACCGCGCTGGCCGTCCACGCAGCGCACCGGCTCGCCCCGCTGTTCCCCGACGGGCAGCTGTTCGTGAACCTCGAAGGGTTCTCGCCGGCGGGTGATCCGGTCGATCCGGGGTCCGCGCTCGAAGCACTGCTGCGATCGCTCGGCATCCAGGGTTCGGACATCCCCGCCGGGACCGGGCAGCGCGCGGCGTTGTTCCGCAGTTGTCTCGCCGGCAAACGCGTGCTCCTGGTGCTGGACAACGCCATCGGGGCGATGCAGGTGAACCCGCTGCTGCCCGGTTCGGCGAGTTGCTGCGTGCTGATCACCAGCCGCACCCGGCTCGTGGACCTCGACGGCGCCGAACTGCTGTCCCTCGAACCGTTCAGCCGGGCCGACGCGGTGGACCTGCTCGGCCGGATCGTCGGCCCCGCCCGGCTGAAGCGGGAATCCCCGGACGCGGCCGACCGGGTCGCGAGCCTGTGCGGCGACCTCCCGCTCGCGCTGGCCGTCACGGCGAGCAGGCTGCGCGCGCGGGCCTCGTGGACGCTCGACTTCGTCGCCAGGCAGCTGCGCGACGAGCGGAACCGGTTCGGCGAGCTCACCGCGGGGGAACGCGACGTCGCGGGCGCCTTCCGGGTGTCCTATCTGAACTTGAGCGAAACCGAACGCCGGGTGTTCCGCCGGCTGAGCCACCATCCCGGTGCCGCTTTCGATCTCCATTCGACCGCGGCGCTGGCCGAAGTGGACCTCGGCGAGGCCCGCCGCCTCGCCGAACGCCTCGTCGACGTGAACCTCCTGCGCCAGCCGTCGATGGACCGGTACGAGATGCACGACCTCCTCCGCAGCTACGGTCGCGAACTCCTGCTCGCCGAGGAGCCCGAACACCAGCGTGAGGCGATGATGCGGCGGCTGTTCGACTACTACCGCAGCACCGTCGCGGCCGCGATGGACTTCATCGACCCGGACTCCGAAGAGGAGCCTGGCGGCCTCGAAGTCCCCAAGAGCGAGTACGGACAGTCCTTCGCGGACTACGACCAGGCCGCGCACTGGATGGACGCCCAATGGCAGAACGTGCTGCCGGTGGCCGTCGCGATGAACAACCACCAGCGCTATTCGGACCTCGTGCCGTTCTGCTCGGCGGTGTGGCGCTACTTCGACAACCGCGGCTACTACCGGCAGGCCAGGGAGCTGGAGACCCTCGCCCTGTCCGCCGCGCGGGTCACCGGGAACGTGGTCCTCGAGTACCAGGCCCTGCACATGTACGCGCTGACCCTGTGGCGGCTCAACGAGTTCACCGAAGCGAACCGGCTGTTCAACGAGGTGTTCGAACTGGCCGCGACCACCGGCGACGTCCGGATGCAGTGCCGGGCCAGGGGCAACTCGGGGGTCACCCACTGGCTCAAAGGCGAGTCGGACGAGGCGATCGAACACCTCGGCTGGGTCCGCGAGACCGCCCACGCCCACGGCAGCGTGCTCATCGAAGCCCGCGCCAGGCACCGGATCGGGCTGATCCACACCGAGAACAGGCGCTATCCCGAAGCCGCCGAGGAACTCGACGAGGCGCTGAGACTCGCGCACGAGAACGAATCACCCGATCTCGAGGCGGAATGCTTTCTCGCTCTCGGTATCAATTCGCGTGCACTCGGCGATGCCGCGCTCGCGGTCGGCCAGTTCACGACCGCGGTGGAAGTGCTCGAATCGACCGGTAATCGCAGCATGCTGCCCATCGCTCACAAGGAGATGGCGACGGCGTTCGACATTCTCGGTAAGCGACTGAATGCGGAACGTCATCGCCGCTTCGCATTGCGCTTGTACACCGATCTCGGCATTTCCGATTCGCCAGAGGTGCGCGAACTCAAACAGCACCTGACTGATTACTCCGCGTAATTAGCCGTTCCGCTCCGGTACTCTGTTGGCGTAGGTATATTCGCTTGACCGGAGTAACCGCTCACGGAGAGGATCGGCGGCATGCACGATGAAGATGACGACGAGTTCTTGTACGAGCTCGAAGCGGAGTACAAGGCACAGAGCACCTGGGGCGGGTTCGAGCCGCCGCCGAACGGCGGGCCTCCTTTCCGTTCGCGACGCTGAATGACCTGACGTATTCGGAAAGTATTACTGGGGACTGGGGCGCAAGACATTCGATGCTGGTAAGGGTTTCCTCTTGCGGAACGCTCTATTGGTCCGATGGTGACGTCGTCTGGGACGACCACCTCGGACATCGCCAGCTCAAACTCGCCGAAGGAACCGAACGCGTCCTGCGCTGGTTCGGTTCTTGGCGAGAACCGGAATCGGTCCGCGCGGCGGACGAGAATCCCGAGATCGGGGAAAGGCTCGTCCGTATCGCGCGAGCCATGATCCGGTACGACGTGCTGGTGGTCAAAGATTCTTCCCGGCACCAGCGGGAAGAAGAGATCCTTCGGGATTGGGGCCCTTGGGGAACGTCCGCGAGGGCTTTTCACTATGGCACCCGCTCGTTGCGTGAGACCGAGTTCACCACCAGCGAAATGACGGCGAAATCCTTGCTGGAGAAGGCGAAGGCCAGCCCTCCGCCTTCTCCGGTGCGACCTTCGGGCGAGTACGAGACGATAGCGCTGCCCGAACCGTCGCCGGAGAAACTGAACGCGATCGGACTCGGCGACGCACTGAACCAGCGCAGAAGCGTCCGCGAGTTCGGCGAAGAACCCTTGCGGCTGAGCGATTTGAGCGCACTTCTCACCGCCGCCCGGCCGACGAGACCGGAAACGCATCCCGACATCCCCGCCACCGGCAACGTCTTCAAGACGAGCCCGTCCGGTGGAGCGAGGCACCCGACAGAGGTGTACGTCTACGCGAGGAACGTCGAAGGCCTCGATCGGGCCGTCTACCACTACGACGGTTTCCGGCACGGCCTCACGCCACTGGACGGCAAGATCGACGACGACCAGCTGATCGCGCTCGCCGGCGACCAGCACTGGACCGGCAACGCAGGCGCGCTTTTGATCTACACCAGCGTCATCGAGCGAAATCAGTGGAAGTACCCGGTGAGCCGCACCTACCGGGTCCTGCTGATGGACGTCGGCCACCTCAGCCAGACCGTGTACCTGCTGGCGACCGCACTCGGCCTGAACGTCACGTTCACCGCGGCGCTCCGCGACGAACTGGTCGAGGACCTCATCGGCTGCGATCCGGCGAACGAACTGGTGCTGGGGATGTCGGTGCTCGGTACCCGCGTTTGAGGTTCGCTTGTTTGCTTTGCTTTGCGCCGCAGCGAGTCGGAGTGGCCGGGGCGGGGAATCCAGCCGGGTTCGTCGTCGGATCGGCTCGGGCGCCGTCGCCGGTTTCCGGCAACGGTCTTCGGTCAGGCGGGGGTTCATGCAGCGGCGGACACGTAAGAGTCGTTGCCGAAAAACAGCCACGGCACAAAGGACCAGGGCGCCTGCGAACGACAACTCGCCGAAGCCCACACCGGCTCGTTGCCGTTTTCCGGCAACGGCTCAGAAGTGGTTCCCTTGCGGCCAAGGGTGCGGTGGCGGGTCATCGTCGTGGTGAGGGCGCGCTTGGCTGAGGGAGTCGTGGCCATTTTCCGGCGACGCCCCGAGAGCAGATGGTTCCTCGGCTGAGAAGAGTCTTTGAGCAAGCTCCACCGCCTCACCGTTGCCGTAGAACGGCCACAGCACAGGGGCTCAGGCCGTTGCCGTTTTCCGGCAACAGCTCAGAACGGCGGTGGCTCGTCGGCCACCCGGGGTTCGTGCAGCGGCGGAGGCGAACTGTCGTAGCTCTGTCCCGTCGGGGTGGTGACCGTAAGAGTGCCGTCTGGGGCGAGCGAGTAGACCCAGCCGGGTTCGTCTTTGAGCCGATGGTCGCGGCGGCACAAATCGATCAGCTCGTCGGCGTTGGTGTGGCCGCCGAACTGCCACGGCACCACATGGTCAAGATCGCAGGCCTGGGCGGGACGGTGGCAGCCGGGTCTTCGGCATTCACGATCCCGCACCCGCACGAACTCGCCCACCCCTGCCGTCGGCCGATAGCGGTCCCGGCCCAAATCCAGCACCTGCCCTGAGAGCGGGTCGGTAATGATCCGCCGCAACACCGTATCCGGCCCACCCGCGATCTCCCGCGCCAACGACGCCGGAATACACCCATGCCCGGCCAGCTCCGCCGGATCCTCGTTCACACCGAGATAGGTCGCCAAATCCATATAGAGGAACACCTCGCACCGTTCGCTCTTCCCGCCCTGCCCGCCGAGCAACAGATCCAGGGCGACATCGGCGCGCAGCTGGTCCAAGGTGCGGGGCTCGTCGCCGGTCTTGAGCGCCCGCGCCTCCCGATCGATCCGGGTGTAGGCGGCGGTCACCTTCTCCACTGGCCCGTCCTCCACCTCGATCGAGGCCACCCCCACCTCACCCTGGCGCACCGCGAGACGACGCCCCGCGCGGTGATGTTCGGTCCGGCGGGAAGCACCATCACGATCGACGGTCGACGCCGCATGACTCGCCGCCTTCCGGATCTGCTCCGAATTCCTCCCCTCCAACCGATCCTCCAACAACACGTCGACGGCTCGGGCGTCCTCATCCGACAGCCACGACGTCGCCGCGGCCACCTTCGCGGCCCCGAACCCATCCACCAGCCCCTGGTCCATCAACCCGAGCGTCCGCGGTAGCCGGGTGGTCAACGCCTCCGCGGTAGAGACCAGGGTGCCCGCGTGACGGTCCACAACAGACAGTGCGAAGGCCACCTCCTGCACCACACTCCCCACCCCACCACGATGACGACCCAACTGCGCGATAGCGCGGAACCGCACCGCCTCCAACCGCGCGATCCCCTCCGACGCCGCCACCGC
This sequence comes from Amycolatopsis sp. WAC 01376, assembly GCF_003947415.1. Classification (GTDB taxonomy): domain Bacteria; phylum Actinomycetota; class Actinomycetes; order Mycobacteriales; family Pseudonocardiaceae; genus Amycolatopsis. The sequence continues at coordinate 241,906 of NZ_QHKL01000006.1, read as the reverse complement.
GACATCCACAACATCCTTATCCCCCAATGAATCCAGCGAACCGTTGACCTCCTTCAACACATCCGACTCGGTCATTTCCTTGAGCAGCGCCACAATGGCGTTAGCAGTATCCACACACAGAACCTACAACCGGCCACCGACAGTTTTCGATCTCACAGACGCCACGGGCAACGCCGTAACCAGCTCACTACAAAGTCGCAGCGCCCAAAAACTGCGGCACAGCAACAAACCCCCCACCATCAACCTGCTCCGCCAGCCAAATCTCCCCCTCCTCACCAGAAACCGCCCCCACCCGGACAGCCACGTCCACCAACCCGCGAAAGAACGAAGCCCCGCCAAGGAACCCGACGACCCCTTCCACCGAAACCTCACGAAACCCGCATCCGGCCAGCAACCGTCGAAACCCGCGAGCGATCCGGGGTGCGGCGATCACCGAAGCCCGGGCGCGCACGATCTCGCGCGTCAGTGCCGGATAGGAGGAATCGATCATCAGCGCCTCCCAATCGGGTCCTGACACCACGATCCGCCCGCCCGGAGCCAGAACTCGGCGCGCCTCCGCCAAAGCACGCTCGGGCTCGGCCAGTTCATGGAAGACCTTGTCCGCCCGGTATCCCGCGAACCCGCCGTCGACTGGCAGCGCGTAAGCATCGCCGACCAGAAACTCAGATCCAGGCGATCGACGGTGGGCCTCTTCGATCATCTCGGTCGAGAGATCGACACCGACAGCACGGAATCCGCGCGAAGACAACTCGGATACGGCCAGGCCGGCACCGCAGCCGACGTCGAGCACCGCGGAACCGGGCTCGAGCCGGAGCAGTTCGTAGGTCCGGGCTCGCAGTTCGGCGGCTCCCGGCAGGGCATCGGCGGCGTCGAGCCGCTGCAACATGGACATACCGGGGATCGTCCGACTTAATGGCGACATGAAGTCAAGCACCTTGAGCGTCGGCGAGGTCGCGGAGCGCTTCGGCCTGGCGACGCATGTCCTGCGCCATTGGGAATCCGTCGGCCTGCTCAAGCCGGCGCGGGCGGGCGATCGGCGGCGGTACGACGACGGCGATCTGTGCCGGATAGCGATCATCCTGCGCTCGAAAGAGGCGGGACTGAGCCTCGACGGCATCCGTGAGATGTTCCAGAAGCCGGGTGAACGCGAAGCGGTCCTCAAGCAGCACAAAGAAGAACTCGAGCGACGTATCGCCGCCGCGCGGGCGTCGCTCGCGATCGTCGACTGCGCTCTCGGGTGCGAACACGAAGACTTCACCCAGTGCTCGCATTTCCGGGAGGCGGTGGCGCGGGCCTGCTGACCCGCGCCACCGTCCCGGCTCAGCCGAGCAGTGCGCGCATCTCGGTGATCTCGGCCTGCTGACCGTCGATCACCTTCTGTGCCAACGCCTTCACCTCGGCGTTGCTGCCCTGTTGCAGGGCGGTCTTCGCCATCTCGAGCGCGCCTTCGTGATGTTTGACCATCATCTCCAGCCACTGCTTGTCGAAGGCGGCGTCCTTGGCTTGGCCGAGTTTCGCGAGATCTTCCTCGGTCATCATGCCGGACGCCGAGCCGTGCCCGGAGTGCTCGCCCGACGGCGCCACTCCCCAGCCTTTCAGCAATCCGTTCAGCTGCTGGATCTCCGGATCCTGCGCCTTCTGGATCCGCGCGGCGAGGTCGGCGACCTTCGCGTTGCGCGTGCGGCCGTCGACGAGTTTCGCCATCGCGAGCGCCTGTTCGTGGTGCGGGATCATCCCTTGCGCGAACGTGACGTCGGCCTGGTTGTGGCCTGCCTGCTGGGGATCCGGCGCCTTCACCGTGGACATGTCGTGCCCGGTGGAGGCGGTGTCGGAGCTCGCGCATCCGGTGAGCACGGCGAAGGAGGCCAGGGCGGCGAGGGCCGCCCCGACCAGTTTCCTGCTGGTCATGATTCTTTCCTCAACTCGGTTTCGGGCAGGGCGGGACGAACCCGCCTGTCACACCCGCAACACGCAAAGGAAGGACAATCTCTCGGGAACCGGTCTCCAGCGCGGAGGATCACGGCCCGACGCCGAACCGCCGCCCCGGCGTGACTTCCAGGTCGCCCCCGCCGTCCGTCCATTCCGGACGAGCAGCCAGGTGACGATCAGCAGCACGGCCGCGGCGAGTACCGCGAGACACAGATGCAGTCCTTTGTGTCCGCCGTCGTCGTGCGAAGGCGTGTCCGCGCAACATGGATCCGCCATCGCGACGGCCGAGTGCCCCGCGCCGTGGCCGGACTCGGCGACGACGTGATGCATGCCGACCAGCCCCAGCGCCACCACGCACAACAGCAGCCACCGCAGGGCGGCCGGGTACGAGGACTGGGTCACGGTTCCACCGTAGCCGGATTCAGCGCGCCGCCGGACGGTGGGGTTTCCCCGCCGAATGCAGCGCCGGGATGTCGCGATCGATGTGGTCGGCGTGGAACAACGCCTGCGCGAGCAGGCCGCGGACGTGGTCGTTGGCCGCCGAGTAGTAGACGAACGTCCCCTCTCGGCGGCCCTTGACCAGTCCGGCGAGCCGCAGCTTCGCGAGATGCTGGCTGACCGCCGTCGGCGCCGCGCCCGCCAGTTCCGCGAGACAGGCGACCGAGGACTCGCCCTGCAGGAGCGCCCAGAGCACCTTGATCCGGGTCGGATCCGCGAGCAGCCGGAACGTCTCCGCGGCCAGGTGGACCTGCTCCTCGGTGGGCATCTCGAAATCCGGGACCGACTCGTGCATGTCAGGAGGATAGCCGCTACCCTTCTGTCTGCGTACCTGCATGACTGCGCAGGTATCAGAACAGTGAGGTGAGGAATGACCGGCCATGGACACAGTCACGGCCACGGGCAGGGGAAGAGCCGCCTCCGCCACTTGCTGACCCCGCACAGCCATGACAGTGCCGACCGCGTCGACACCGCGCTTGAGACCAGCAAACGCGGCGTCCGGACGCTGATCTGGTCGTTCGCCGCCCTGTTCGTCACCGCCGTCGCCCAGCTCGTGCTCGTGCTGATCACCGGTTCGGTCGCCCTGCTCGGCGACACGATCCACAACTTCGCCGACGCGCTGACCGCGGTCCCGCTCGGCATCGCCTTCCTGCTCGGCCGCCGCGCCGCCACCCGCCGCTACACCTACGGACTGGGGCGCGCCGAAGACCTCGCCGGCGTGCTCGTCGTCCTGCTCATCGCCGCGTCGGCCTTCCTCGCCGGGTACGAGTCGATCCAGCGGCTGCTCGATCCGCGCCCGGTCCAGCATCTGTGGGTGGTCGCCGCGGCGGGGGTCATCGGTTTCGCGGGCAACGAAATCGTGGCCAGGTACCGGATCACCGTCGGCCGCGAGATCGGGTCCGCCGCACTGGTCGCCGACGGGCTGCACGCGCGCACGGACGGCTTCACCTCCCTCGCGGTCGTGCTCGGCGCGGCCGGTGTCGCGTTCGGTTTCCCGCAGGCCGACCCGATCGTCGGCCTCGCCATCACGGTCGCGATCCTGTTCGTCCTGCGCGACGCCGCCAAGGAGGTCTTCCGCCGACTGATGGACGCCGTCGACCCGGCCGACGTCGATCGCGCCGAACGCGCGGCCGCCGAGGTGCCCGGGGTGCTCGGCACGCGGGACCTGCGGATGCGCTGGATCGGTCACAGCCTGCGTGCGGAACTGGCGGTTTCGGTCGAGTCCGGACTGAGCGTCACCGAGGCACACCACCTCGCCCATCGGGTCGAGCGGCGGCTGCGCGAGGTCCTCCCGCGGCTCGCGGAAGCGGTCGTGCACACCGAACCGGCGAACGCCCATGAGATCGTCACCGGGTGACGCTGTCCGACAACGACATCCGCGCCGTCCGCGCCCACGCGCAACTGCTGGCCGCCCCGGCCGCGGACGTGCTCGCCGTGGCCAGGTCGGTCGCGGCGATCCAGGCACAGTCGACTCCCGCCGCCCGGCTCGCGGTCCGTGCCCGCAGCCGGGGATTGACCGCGCCGGACGTCGACGAGTCCCGTGCGGTGGCGCGCACCTGGCTGATGCGCAAGACGCTCCACCTGGTGCCGACGGCGGATCTCCGCTGGCTGAACCGGCTGTTCGGTCCGCGCAACGTCCAGGCGGGGCAGGGCCGCCGCACGCAACTGGGGCTCACCGACGAACTCTGCGAACGCGCACTTGCGAAGCTCCAGGATCTGTTGCCGGGCAAGGCACTCACCCGGCAACAGATCCTCGACGGCTTGGCCGCCGACGGCATCGCGCTCGACGCGAGGTCCCAGGCTCCGGCCCATCTCCTGGCGTACGCGGCGAATCGCGGTCTGCTCTGCCGAGGTCAGGACGACGGAACGGAACCGACGTACGTCCTCCTCGACGAATGGGCCACCGAGGACCACACACCGGACGAACCGCATACGGAACTCGCCCACCGGTACCTGACCGCGTACGGCGTCGCGACCGCCGAGGACTTCGGCGCCTGGTCCGGGCTCCCGCTCGGCCTGTGCCGCAAGGCTTTCGCCGCGCTGGATCTCGTGCCCGCCGGCCACGGCTTCGCGCTCTCGGAGACCGGCCTCTCCGCTCCACCGTGTCCCCCGCGCCTGCTCGGCGCCTTCGACACCTACCTGCTGGGCTACCGCGACCGCGAACTGCTCCTCGACCAGGCCGAGGCGAAGCGCGTCAACTCCGGCGGCGGAATGATCGCGCCGACCGTGCTGGTCGGCGGCCGGATCGCCGGAACCTGGCACACCAAGCGGACCGCGAAGCGGACGAAGGTCGTCATCGAGCCCTTCGCCACGCTTCCACGGTCCGCCATCGACGGCCTGGAGTCCGAAGTGGACGATTACGGCCGCTTCCTCGGGGAAGCCGCCGTCCTCGTCATTTGAGAGAGCGAAAGAACTCCCGCACGTCCCCGACCAGGATTTCAGGCTCCTCCAACGCCGCGAAGTGCCCGCCGCGATCGACATCGGTCCACCGCACGATCGTGTGCGCGTCCTCCGAGTACCGCCGGATCCCGACGTCGTGCGCGAAGATCAGCGCCGCCGTCGGCACGCCGGAGTTCTTCTCGACGGCTCCCCAGGTTTCCGCCTGCGCGTAGCCGACGTACGCGGACGACGCCGCCGTGCCGGTGAGCCAGGTGAACATGACGTTGGTCAGCAACCGGTCTCGGCCGATGATCTCCTCCGGCAGCGTCGGGCGCGGATGCGTCCACTCCCGGAACTTGTCCATGATCCACGCCAGCTGCGCGACCGGAGAGTCCACGAGCCCATAGCCGAGGGTCTGCGGCCGCGTCGACTGGATCGCGATGTACCCGAACTCCTCCTGCATGAACGCTCCGATCCGCTTCACGCGGTCGCGTTCGATGTCGGTGAGCGAAGCGAGTTCCTCCTCCGACAACGACATCGGGGGCATCGGCGTCAGTCCGCCGTTGACGTGCACGCCGATCACCTTGTCCGGCGCGAACCTCGCCACCTCCGGCGACACGGAAGCGCCGAGGTCGCCGCCCTGCACGCCGTAGCGTTCGTACCCGAGCCGTCGCATCAGTTCCGCCCATGTGCGGCCGATCCGCGGCATGGTCCAGCCGGAATCCGAGACGGGGCCCGAAAAACCGAAACCGGGCAGCGACGGGATCACGAGGTGGAACGCGTCCGCCGGGTCGCCCCCGTACGCCTTCGGGTCGGTGAGCGGACCGATGACGTCGAGGAACTCCACCACCGAACCCGGCCAGCCGTGCGTGAGGATCAGCGGCGTGGCGTCGGCTTCGGGCGAGCGGACGTGCAGGAAGTGGATCCGCTGCCCGTCGATGACCGTGGTGAACTGCGGGTGGCCGTTGATCTCGCGTTCGGCGGCGCGCCAGTCGTAACCGTGGCGCCAGTATTCGGCGAGTCCGCGCAGCCATGCCACCGGCACTCCGGTGTCCCAGCCGTCGCCGGGGAGCGGGGCGGGCCAGCGCGCGCTGTCGATCTTCGCGTGCAGTTCGTCCAGCTGCTCCTGAGGGACGTCGAGGCGGAAGGGGCGGATCTCGGTGTTTTCCATGATGCCCACGTTACGAGGCATTGCGGACAGGTTCGGTCCTCAATCGGAACCGGCTTCCGAAGTACGGGAAGATGCGCTCGTGACGGACAAGTACTTGGCCTACGGCAGGCTCATCCGCGACGGGAAGATCCTGTTCATCCGGCGGCGGCCGGGGTCCTTCCTCGGCGGCCACTGGGAGCTGCCGGGCGGGACCGTCGAACCGGGCGAGCGGCCCGCCGAGACCGTGGTCCGCGAGTTCGCCGAGGAGACCGGGCTGACCGTCCGCGTCACCGGCGAACGCGGCGCCCGCAGCTGGGACGACGTCGCGGGCAAGCCGATGCGGATCCACGCCACGGTGTACACGCTCGCCGAAGGGGAGCCGCGAGACGTCGTGCTCGATCCAGAGGAACACGACGCCCACGTCTGGTACACGCGGGAAGAAGCCGTCGCGCTCGACCTCGCCGAACACTTCCGGCACGCGCTCAGGGACTGATCGGTCCACATCGGACGGTCACCGAGATGTCATGAAAGGGTCGTTCAGGACACTTTTCGTCTTGAACGACCCTTTCCTGACATCCGGCCGCCGCGGACCGCCGGAAACTGTCGTACCCCGGTGGTCTCCTCTTCCCAGGCGACAGCGGGCCCGGCCGGGCCCGCGCGCGGAAGCGAGGAGAAAGTCCCATGGCCGGAGAAACGGTGCTCACGGTGATCGGAAACCTGACGACCGACCCGGAGCTGAGGTTCACCCCGTCGGGGGCGGCGGTCGCGAACTTCACGGTCGCGTCGACGCCGCGCGTACTGGACCGCGCGAGCGGGGAATGGCGCGACGGCGATCCGCTGTTCCTGCGCTGCTCATTGTGGAAACAGGCCGCGGAGAACCTGACCGAGTCACTCACCAGGGGGACCAGGGTGATCGTGCAGGGCAGGTTGAAACAGCGATCGTTCGAGACGAAGGAAGGCGAGAAACGCACGGTGGTGGAGCTCGACGTCGACGAGATCGGCCCGTCGCTGCGTTATGCCACGGCGAAGGTGAACAAGGCGGGCCGAAGTTCGGGAGGCACCCCGTCGGACGGCGCGTGGGAACGAACGCCGGTGACCGCCGGAAGTCCGGAGCCGCCCTTCTGACCCGGCGATTTCCCTCCCGGGAGGGAACGATCTCCCTCTCGGGCGCCATGCGGTCGCGGCCGTCCGGCTCGGAAGCTGGAGGTCGTGAACACGACCACGATCCTCACCGAAATCGGGCTGGACCCGGCCGACGAGCGGCACGCGGAGTTCGCCGCCGAACTCCGCACCGGGTTGTCCCTGGTCGAAGACAGACTTCAGGAGGTGTTGCGCAGTCCGGGGCAGCCGGATCTCACCGAAGCCGCCACCCATCTCGTGCGCGCGGGCGGAAAACGGCTGCGGCCGTTGATGGCGCTGGCCGGAGCGGCGTTCGGCGACGGACGAGGCGATGCGATCTCGGCGGCCGTACTCGCCGAGCTCGTCCACGTCGCGACGCTCTACCACGACGACGTCATGGACGAGGCGCCGATGCGGCATGGGGTGACCAGTGCGAACTCGTTGTGGGGTAACAAGAAGGCCGTCCTGATCGGCGATTACGTGCTCGCCTGCGCGGCACGGGTCGGTGCCGGGCTCGGCGACTTCGCGTTGCGGTCGCAGGCGCGGACGTTCGGCAGGCTCGTACGCGGGCAGTTCCTGGAAACGACGGGACCGTTCGAAGAGTGTGGCCGTCACGCGCCCTACGAACACCACATCCAGGTGATGGCCGACAAATCCGCCTCGCTGATCGCGATGGCGGGACGGCTCGGCGCCCAGGTGTCGGGTGCGGATGAGCGGACCATCGAAACGTTGGGCCAGTACGGCGAACTGATCGGCGTCGCGTTCCAGATCTCCGACGACGTCCTCGACATCTCCGCGTCCACCACGGACCTCGGCAAGTCCGCGGGCACCGACCTCCGCGAAGGCATCGTCACCCTGCCGATGCTGCACGCGCTCGACGACGAGGGGCCCGATGCCGCGCGGTTGCGCGAGATCATCGGCCACGGGCCGGTTTCCGATCCTGCGGTCCGCCAGGAGGCACTCGGTCTCCTGCGCGGCTCCGCCGGTGTCGATCGCGCCCTCGCCGAAGCCCACGGATACGCCGCCAAGGCGAAGGACCTCGCGCTCGGTCTCCCCGACCGGCCGGCGAGAGCGCTGCTCGTCGGTCTTTCGGCGTTCGTGGTCGACCGTGGCGAATAGGCCCGTGACGGGTGTGACCAGGTTTAAGGTGGCGGGATGACCACCGACAACCTGGGAAACGTCGAAGGCCGCGACATCGGCTCCGGAATCTCGATCATCCGCGAACGGACCGACGTCGACGGTTCCGGACCGAGGCTGCACCAGCACCCGTACCGGGAAACGTTCGTCATCGTCCGCGGCCGGGCCAGGTTCACCATCGGCGACGCCGAACGTGAAGGCGGCGCCGGCGACGTCCTCGTCGTGCCCGCGGACACCCCGCACAAGTTCGCCGTGATCGGCCCGGAGACCTACGAAGCGGTCCACATCCACGAGAACGACCACTTCGTCACCGAATGGCTCGAATGAATTCTATCGGGCGCAAGAAAACCCTTTCCCAGGCTAGAATCCGGCGACGTGCTCGTGTCCGGCGGGCACCCGAGGCGACGGGAACCGGGAACTGTGACCGACGTGGCGGACCGCAGCGGTGACGAAACCCGCCGGGTGGACAGATTCGACCAGCGACGCGCGCAGCTGGCGATGTCGGCGCTGGTCACGTTGTCCGAACTGGGCTACGCGCGCACGAGCCTGCGGGAGATCGCGCAGAACTCCGAGTTCTCCCACGGGGTACTGCATTATTACTTCCGGAACAAGGCCGAGCTGATCACCTACTGCGTCAAGCAGTACAAGGCCGAATGCGTCACCCGGTACGACCGGATGGTCGAGACCGCGGAAACGGCCGAAGAACTGAAGCGCGCCTTCGGTGCCGCGACGGCGGCCACGCTGCGGGAAAACGCCCGGCTGCACCGGCTCTGGTACGACCTGCGTAACCAGAGCCTGTTCGAGAAGTTGTTCCAGACCGAGGTCCTCGCCATCGACGAGACACTCGAACTGATGATCTGGCGGGTCGTCTCCCGCTATGCGGAACTTCTCGGGAAGCCGGCGGATTTCGCCTCGTCGACGACGTACGCGCTCTTCGACGGCCTGTTCCAGCAAGGTCTGCTGAAACACCTCGCCGGCCGGGCAGACGCGGCGAGGTGCCTTCAGGAATCGGTCGAACAACTGCTGGCGCGGCTGTTCACCACTTGATGATCGGATACCAGATGACGCCGGTCCGGCCCAGCACCCGCAGATCCCAGTACAGCAGCGTGAAAGTGCCGGCGACCAGCAACGCGGCACCGGTCACCACGGCGATCCTGGTGGGTTTCGCGAGCATCCATCGCTGAAGCCGCCCGCCCGTGCCGTGGGTGAGCAGCAGGAACAACAACGCCATCACCAGGATGTTGCCGACCGACTGGAGGGAGAACGCGGCGGCGCCGTAGAAGACGTTGTGGCTTTCGGCCGCGCTGCGGAACATCATCCGGAACAGCGGGAACGGCCTGCCGATCAGGAATCCGCCGATGAGCGCGCCCATCAGCACGAGCGGCGCGGGCGGGAACCGGCGGGTGAGGCCGCCGATCGGGTTGCGGACGAGGCCGACGGACGCCAGGCCCAGCACGATGAACACGATCCCGATCACGCCGTAGACGATCATCGACTGGATGTTCCGCGGGGTGAGCCCGCCCGGCGACGAAACCGTCGAGAACTGCGGCATCCTCGTGCCGACGAGCGCGACGACGACGCCGTACACCACGGAGACCGTCAGCATTCCCGCCGCGATCCAGCCCAGCGGCTTCAAGGTGTCGGTGAACTTCGGCCGCCCGGTGGCCCCTCCGCCGACAAGCGGCGCGACGGCGCCGAAAGCGGCGATATTGCACGCGGTGAACGTTCCGGCGAGGCCGGAGACGAACGCGAAGAACGTCCCGGCCAGCACTCCGCCGATCGGGGTCTCCTTGGCGTCGTGACCGAGGAGGGTGTTGGCGACGCTGTCGCCGATCACACTGTCCACAAAGGGCGCCGACCAGATCACCGTCAGCGCGAATCCGGCGAGGACGGACCAGAGCACCACCCGCCACCGATGTTCCGGATACGGACCGGAGCCGAGGAAATGCGCCTGCGGCGAAACGGGAGCGCGTTCGGTGACGGACATTCGTGCCTCCAGCGGCAGATGGCTTCCCCCTGCCGCTCATCGTTGTTGCGCCGGAGGGGTCGCACCACCTCCAAAATGCCGATCTGTCCTTGGGCCGACCGGCCCCGGGTAATCCGCGTTCCGCCGGGTACGCCGAAAGTGGAGCGTGACCGAATACCACCGAAAAGGTGAAAGCTCCGCGGTCTCGTGGGATCATCGTCGGACGAATGCGGCAGCATGGCCACCTGATCGGCCTTGACCGGCCACTGACCCTGCGGAGGACGATGGACTTCGACCAGGTCGCGGATGAGCTCTACGCCGGCGATCCGGCCGAGTTCGTGTCGGTGCGCAACCAACGGGCGAAAGAGGCAAAAGCGGCGGGGGAAGCCGCCTTGGCCGAACGGATCCGCGCATTGCGGAAGCCCACGCTCGCGGCCACGATCCTCAATCGCCGGGCGGGCTCCCCCGAGCTCGCGGAGCTGGCAAGGCTGGGCGACGATCTGCGAAAGGCCCATTCGGCCCTGGCCGGCGCGGACCTGCGCAAGCTGGCCCGGCGGCGTCAGGAACTGGTGAACCGGATCCTGCGGGACGAACGGTCGATGAGCGAGCCTGTCACCCGCGAAGTCGAAGCGACCCTCGAAGCCGTCGTGGCCGATCCCGAGGTGGCGGCACTCGCGCTGGCCGGGCGGCTGAGCAGCGGCGCGGACAGCTCGGGCGATCAGTGGCTGACCAGCGGGTTCACCCCGCAACCGAAGCGCAAACCCGCTCCGGAACGGGAAAAGCCCGCCACCGTGTCGCATTTGGACGATCGGCGGAAGGCGAAACGGGAGGCCGCGGAGAAGGCCGACCAGGAGCGGACCGCCAGGGCCCGCGAAGAGGCCGAACGCGAAGAGAAACGGATAGCGGAGTTCAACCGGCTCCGGCGCGAGGCGGCCGATCTCGCGAAGGCCCGCAAGCAGGCCGAGATCGACCTCTCCCGCGCCGAACGCCGGTCCGAAAAGGCCACCGAGAAGGCGAACGACCTCCGGCGGCGGCTCGCCGACGCCGAACTCGAGGAAGAGACCGCGAACGGCGAGACCGCGGCCGCGCAGACCGTCTTGGACGATCTGCGCGGCGAAGCCGAGCGGGTCGATGAAGCGCTTGAGGAGTTCTAGGCCGTGTCTTGTAAGTCTGTTCGATGGGCTTCGTGATCCAGGTGGTCTCTGGCGGTGCGGGCGGATCGGCCTCGTACCGGGTCGTACTCGGCCGCGTCCGCCCGTGCCGTCAGGGACCACCTGGGCGCGGAGACCGCGGACAGACTTACAAGACACGGCCTAAGCCGGCTGACGTTCGCGAACCCGCGCGGCGGCCACCCGGCGTCCGTAGGGTGTCTTGCCTCCGGGCTTGTAGACCGACAGCACGGTCATGGTCACGTACATCGTCGTGGACACGATGATCGGGTAGAACCCGTCCACCCGGCGGCCCGCTTCCACGAACGCACCGTCCATAGTGGACTCGGCTGCCGCCGCCAGTTCCCGGATCCCCGGCAGCAGGGAGAACAGCGTCAGCCCGGCGGCGACCAGGGTCAGCACCAGTTTGATCGCGACCCACTTGTACCGGATCAGTCCCCATTTCGTGCCGACACTGAGCACGATCCCGCTGATCAGGGCGGTCAGGCTGACCGGCAGCAGCAGGTAGCCGCCGATCTGGTCCATCATCAGGATGGCCCCGTGCTGACGGCGGGCGTCTTCGGTGAACACGGAGGTGAAGGTCAGGACCGCGTTCACCATGGTGATCCCGAGCCAGCCGAGTGACGAAACGACATGGACGACGAGGACGAGTTTCCGCCACCGCGGGGTGAGCGTCATCGGCGGTCGCCGCACTGTGGAAGTACTCATGTGCCCAGTGTTTCCGCAGGCTGAGCTCACGTCGTCCGTCGTGGAGCGGCACCTCGACTACGTATCGCGGAGTACGAGCCCTCGGACGTACGCGGCCTGCCCGGCGTGCTGGAGATCGTCGGAAAGCACGCTGACCAGGCGAACCCCGAGGGTCACGGGCGGATCCCACGCGTCGTCGACGATACGGTCGAGGTCGGCTTCGGCCAGTCCGGCTGCCCACGCCGTCGTCGCTTCGTGGACCGCGTCGTAGTACCCGGTCAGCAGCTCGGCGGAGTCGACACGGACCGCCTCGACGTCCTCAGGGCGATGTCCGTATCCGGTGTCCGACGCCGGGAAGGGCAGCGAGAAGCGGCCTACCCAGTCCTGCGCGGTCCAGATCTGTTCGGTGCCCATCAGGTCGGCGAGGTGATCGTCCTGCACCCTGGTCAGATGCCAGACCAGCCAGGCGATCGTGTTCGCGCCCGGAGCCGGGCTCTCGGTCAGCTGGTCGGCGTCCAACCCCTCGACGGCGGCGTGCACGACCTCTTGGACGCGGCCGAACCCGTCGGCCACCACTTCGGCCAGTTTCATCGAATCCCCTTCCTGCGTCTCCCTCCACCATGACACCGCGAGGTGACCCCTGCCTTACAACCTTGACTTATATAAGCCCAGGCCGTGATAGTTGCGGGATGCACGCGTTCGACGTCCTGGGGGATCCGGTGCGCCGCCGGATCCTGGAACTGCTCGCGGGCGGGGAACAGAGCTCCGGTGACGTGACCACGGTGGTGCGCGCCGAGTTCGGGATCTCGCAGCCCGCGGTCTCCCAGCATCTGCGCGTCCTGCGCGAGAACGGCTTCACCACCGTCCGCGCCGAGGGCGCGCGGCGGCTGTACTCGGTGGATCCCGGCCCGCTCAAGGAGATCGACGGCTGGCTGGAGCAGTACCGGCGTTTCTGGACCGGGCCGCTCGACGCGCTCGCCACCGAGATCGCCCGTGGCCGCCGCGAGCGCCGGAAGGCCGCCGAAGACTAGGGTCGGCCCATGCGCAAGGGGTGGGGGCGTGCCGTCGTGATCGCCGTCGCGAGCGTCGTCATCGTGCTGGGGCTCGTCTTCGCGGTCACGGAACGCGGTGGGCGGGACAAGGGAGTGCAGTCGTACCCGGCCCCGCCGGCGACACCTCGCTTGCCGTCCTATTCGACGGCCGCACCCGCGCCCACGACCCGGCCGACGCTCACCGTCGACAGTGGCTGCCGCCTGGGACAGGGCCCTGCCGAACTCGCCCCGGTCCCCGAGGCGACCACCCGGCGGGTGAACGCCGCCTGGGACCGTGTCGAACGGTGGCTCAAGGCCAACGCGCCGACGACGGCGAAGACCCTCCGCCCGCCCGCGACGATCGCGCGGATCGCCGAGGCGCAACGGAAGACCGGCGTCGCCTTCCCTGCCGAACTCGTCGCCTTCCTGCTGCGGCACGACGGTGTCTCGGGCATCGGCGAAAGCTTCGCTTTACCCCCGTTCCACCACCTCGCGTCCACGGAAACCGTCGCGAGCCAAGCGAAGGTCATGTGCGATGTGCTGATCTCGAGCGGGCTGGACGGCAACGTCGGTTCCTGGTGGCACGGACGGTTCGTGCCGGTCGCCGTCGACGGCGGTGGTGACGGGCTGTTGCTCGACCAGCGCACCGGCACCGGGCGGCTCGGCGACTGGAACCACGAGGGGTCGGTGGGCTTCGACCGCTTGCCCGCGACCCTGACCGAACTGCTGGAGCAGACCGCGGCGGCGCTGGAGACCGGCGGGCCGGTCGTCGGCGGCTACCGGCCGGTCGTCACCGCGAACCGGGCGCTGGACTGGGAGTTCCCGCGCTGAGGTGCGCGGGCGCGTGGACTGTCGGACCCCGCCCCTAGAATCGTCCGGGTGGCAGCCCCCGACATCGGTACCTCGGAAGTCTCGGAAGCCCTGGAAACGCTGAACCGCGTCTTCGGCTACGACGACTTCCGCGGCGACCAGCACGCCATCGTCGAACACGTCATCGCAGGCGGTGACGCGCTCGTCCTCATGCCCACCGGCGGCGGGAAGTCACTGTGCTACCAGATCCCCGCGCTGGTCCGGCCGGGCGTCGGGGTGGTGATCTCGCCGCTGATCGCGTTGATGCAGGACCAGGTCGACGCGCTGCGCAACCTCGGCGTGCGCGCGGGTTTCCTGAACTCGACGCAGGACTACGCCGAGCGGAACAGGGTCGAGGCCGCCTTCGTCGCCGGCGAGCTGGACCTGCTGTACCTGGCACCGGAGCGGCTTTCGGTCGAATCCACCGTGCGGCTGCTCGATCGCGGCAAGATCTCGCTGTTCGCGATCGACGAGGCGCACTGTGTCTCCCAGTGGGGGCACGATTTCCGGCCCGACTACCTGATGCTGTCCGCGGTGCACGAGCGCTGGCCGGACGTGCCGAGGATCGCGCTCACCGCCACCGCCACCAAGACGACGCACGCCGAGATCGCGTCCCGGCTCAAGCTGGAGGACGCGCGGCATTTCGTCGCGAGTTTCGACCGGCCGAACATCCAGTACCGGATCGTCGGCAAGAACTCGCCGCAGCGGCAGCTGTTGGAGCTGCTGCGCACCGAGCACCAGGGCGACGCGGGCATCGTCTACTGCCTGTCGCGGAACTCGGTGGAGAAGACCGCGGACTTCCTGGTCGAGAACGGGATTCCGGCGGTGCCCTATCACGCCGGGCTGGACGCGCGGACACGCGCGAAGCACCAGTCGCGGTTCCTGCGCGAGGACGGGCTGATCGTCGTCGCGACGATCGCGTTCGGCATGGGCATCGACAAGCCCGACGTACGATTCGTCGCGCACCTGGACCTGCCGAAGTCCGTCGAGGGTTACTACCAGGAGACCGGTCGCGCCGGTCGTGACGGGCTGCCGTCGACGGCGTGGCTGGCGTACGGCCTCCAGGACGTCGTCCAGCAGCGCAAGATGATCGACATGTCGGAGGGGTCCGAGGCGCACAAGCGGCAGCTGAGCGCCCACCTCAACGCGATGCTGGCGCTGTGCGAGACGGTCGAATGCCGTCGCGTGCAGGTGCTGAACTACTTCGGGCAGCAGAGCGAGCCGTGCGGCAACTGCGACACCTGCCTGGCGCCGCCGGAGACCTGGGACGGCACGATCCCGGCGCAGAAACTCCTCTCCACCATCGTCCGGCTGCAGAACGAGCGGCGGCAGAAGTTCGGCGCGGGGCAGCTCATCGACATCCTGCTCGGCAAGTCGACGCCGAAGGTGACGCAGCATCGGCACGACTCGCTGAAGGTGTTCGGGATCGGCACGGAGCTGAAGGAGCCCGAGTGGCGGGCCGTGGTGCGGCAACTGCTGGCGCAGGGGCTCGCGGCGGTCGAGGGCGACTACGGCTCGCTCGTGCTGACCGAGGGCAGTGCCGAGGTGCTGAGCGGGCAGCGGAAGGTCCAGCTGCGGCGTGAGCCGGAGCGGGCGGCCAAGGCCGCGGCGCGGTCCAGTACGAAGAAGGCCGCGGCCGCCGACATGCCCGCCGAGGCGGCGCCGGTGTTCGAACTGCTGCGGTCGTGGCGAGCCGCGGCGGCGAAGGAGCAGGGAGTGCCCGCGTACGTGATCTTCCACGACGCGACCCTGCGCCAGATCGCCACCAAACGGCCCGCCACGCTGCAGGAGCTGGGTTCGGTCAGCGGCGTCGGCGAGAACAAGCTCGCCAAGTACGGCGAGCAGATCCTCGAAACGCTCGCCGAGGCCTAGCTCAGTGCTCGTGCGGCCGGCGCGGCGGCCGTCCGGTCATCCCGTCGACCTTGCGTACCGCGCCGTCGATCTGGCTGTGGTACTTGCCCTTCGTCTTGTGGTCGACGAAGGTCGCGGCCTTGTTCACGACCTTCGAGACCTTCTCGGGGTTCTTCCGCACGTAGGCACGCACGGCCCCGGCGGTGCCGGCCAGGGCGGTCAACTTCCGCAGTAGAGGCACTGTGGTCCCTTTCCTCGGGGTCGTCTGGTGTCCTGCTCAACGACCGGTAGTGGTCACTGGGTTCCCCGAAGCGCTCCGAATCACTCATTTCGGATACCCGCGCCGGTCGGAGCGGGGAAAACGGGGCGCGCGACGCGGGCCGAGGCCAGTAAGTTCGGGCCCATGCGGGATCTTTCGCTGCTGCCCAAGGCCCATCTGCACGTCCACCTCGAAAGCACGATCCGGCCGGACACGCTCCGTGACCTCGGTGAGGCGAACGGTGTCGCCGTACCCGCGGAACAACCCGTGTTCGACGGGTTCCGCGCGTTCGGTGACTACAACGGGCTGCTGCGGTCCTGCCTGCGGAGACCGGAGGACTTCGAACGGGTGGCGCGCGAGTTCTGCGAGGACCAGGTCGCGGACGGGGTCCGCTACGCCGAAGTCACCTTCACGGCGGCTTCGCACGGCGAACGACTGGGCGAGCCGGACATGCCGCTGGCGTCCGTCCTCAAAGGACTCTCGGCAGGGGCGGCCGAATACGGTCTCCACTGGCGGATGCTCCTGGACCACTCACGCCGCCGGCCGGTCGAACGCGCCCGGCTCACCCTCGACCTGGCGCGCCGGTACGCCCCGGACGGGGTGTTCGCGATCGGCCTCGCCGGGGAGGAGAAGTATCCGCTGGCGCCGTTCGCCGGGATCTGCGACGAGGCAGGCGAGGCCGGGCTGCGCCTGATCCACCACGCGGGCGAGGACGCCGGACCGGCCAGCATCCGCGAGGCCCTCGAGGTCGGCCACAGCGAGCGGATCGGCCACGGCATCCGGATCCTGGAGGACGTCGCACTGGTCGCCGAGGTGCGGGAACGCGGTATCGCGCTGGAGGTCTGCCCGTCGTCGAACGTGACGCTTGGGCTCGTGCCGTCGTTCGAGGAGCACCCGCTCCCCCGGCTGGTCGACGCCGGGCTCGTGGTCACGCTCAGCACCGACGTCCCGTCGATCACGGGGACGACGCTGACCGACGAGTTCCTGCGCACTCGCGAGGCGTTCGCCTACGACGACCTCGCGCTCGCCGGACTCTCCAGGGCGTCCGTCGACGCGTCCTTCGCGCCCGCCGAGCTCAAGCGTTCGATCCACCAAGAGATCGACGCCTGGCTGGCCTGACGCCGCGCACCTGTGCCCCCGCGGCGTCGATGAAGGAATCGAGCGCCCGCTGGCACCGCTCTTCGTGACCGGCCAGTTCGGCATGGTCGGCCGCTTCCCTGATCGCGGCACAGTGTTCGAAGGCGACATCGGCGAGCGCCACCAGCTCCGGATCGCCGGTGAGCAGTGCCACCCGGAAGCGGGCGTGGTCGGCCGCGGCACCGAGAACGTCCGATTCGGTGAAGGCAGCACGCAGATCGTCGTCGTCAGGGGCGGCACGCCGACGCAGAAGCCAGAGACTGACGGCACCACGGCGGAGCCCGGTGATCGCGCCCGCGAAGTCGGCACAGGCTTCCGTCCGGTCCTGGCGGAGTCGTTCTTCCCGGGTGAATCGCTCGGTGCGAGCGGTGTTGAGCCGCTGGAACAAGAAGGTCGACGTCGAGCCGAGCAGGGTCCCGGCCACGGCGATGAGGCTGGTGAGCCACGCGTTCATCCGGCGGAGTCTGCCATGCCGGGGAACGCCTCGTGCCCGGTGAGGACAGCGGGCACGAGGCGTCCTGGCTCAGCCGGTCGGGAAGTCGTCCGGCGTGCGGATGCGGTCCCGCACCCAGACACCGGCGGGCTTCAGCATCGAAGTGCCGGTGAAGGAGTTCCCGGCGCAGGTTCCGGTCTTGAACACGGCACCGGAGCGGAAGTCGTCGGAGAAGTTCCAGTTCGTCCAGCCGATCTTCTTGGCGGCCAGCAGATCAAGGTACTTCTGCGAGTACGTGAAGTCGTTCCCGCCGTCACCCGTGTAGGTCTGGGTGCCGAATTCCGTGACGAACACCGGGATCCGGTCCGCGGTCCGCGCCAGCGCGTCGTAGTGCTCGTCCTGGTGCGATGCCGCGTAGAAGTGGAACGTGTACATGATGTTAGTGGCGTTGACCGGGTTGTTCAGGATGTCGTTCTCGTCGCGGCCGTCGGAGATGCCGAAGGTCGACCATCCGTGCGTCCCGAGGAAGACGACGCTGTCCGGGTCCTGGGCCCGGATCACCGGGATGACCTCTTCGGCGTACCGCTTCACGTCCGCCCAGCTGACCCCGTTGGGCTCGTTCGCGACGTCGTAGATGATGTTGACCTTGTCCTTGTGCCGCTGGGCGATCTCGGTGAAGAACGTCTTCGCGAGGTGGGTGTTCGCGTTCGGGTCACCGGGGTCGAGCTGGTGCCAGTCGACGAGGACGTACATCCCGCGTTTCGTCGCTTCTTCGATGTAGTTGTGCATCATGTCGGTGAACTTGCGCGGGTTGCTCTCGTAGCCGTCGTCCTGGATGTACATGGCGACACGCAGGATGTCGGCCTTCCAGTCGTTGGCCAGCGCGTCCAGCGAAGCGGTCTTCACGCATTGGCTGTACCACTGGATCCCGTGCGTGCTCATCCCTCGCAGCTGGATGGGCTTGCCGTACTGGTTGCACAGTTTGACGCCGCAGACGTGGAGCTTTCCGTTGATCGACACCGGTGTCCCGGTACCGCACGCGGGCGTGGTGACGGAGACGGCGTTGCTCGGCGCGGACGTATTCCCCGCCGCGTCGTAGGCGACCACCGTGAACGAGTACGACGTCGACGCGGCGAGACCGGTCACCGTCGCGGGCGAATTCGCCGTCGTGGCAACGGTTTGACCGCTCCGGAGGACGCGGTACCCGGCGACCCCGACGTTGTCCGCCGACGCCTGCCAGCTGAGGGTCGCGCTGCCGCAGGTCACGTTCGACGTCGTGGGCGAGCCCGGCGCCGTCGGCGCTTCGGTGTCGTTGGAACCACCGCTGCCCTCGACCGAAAGCGAGTCCGCGTTGGGCCCGCCGTTCGACGTGACGGCGGTCGTGCGGATCCTGTTGGTGCCGGCCGCGAGATTCACCGAGGTGGTGACGGTGCGCCAGGTCGTCCACGCGCCGGTGCCGGCGAACCCGAGGTCGTCGACGGCGAGGGCGCCGTTGACGGTGATGTCGAGCGGGCGGTCGGCGGTGGTGCCGTTGGCGTAGCGGAAGGTCAGCGTGTGCTGTCCCGCCTGCGCCGCGTTGACGGTGTACTCGACGTAGCTGCCGGTGACGTTGTCGTAGTTGACGAAGCCGGATCCGGTGAAGCCCTGGTGATTGGATTCGACCACGCCACGGGAGACCGCCGCGTTCTCGGACTCGTAGCGGACGGGAGCCGCGGAAGCGGCCTGGGCGGAGATCGGGACCGAGGCGGCCGCGAGCACCGTGACCAGCGCCGCCCGCCATCTTGGGCGTACCACTTTGTGCCTCCTTCAGAAGCATCGTTGCGTTCCGTGGAGCAGGGGCGCGGCGAGCCCTTGTTAGGAAACCTTCCTAACTCGGCTTCGGGCCCGATGTCAACCGATTCGCGTGTTTCGTCCTCTGAATGCGGTCCGTGCGCGTTCAACTACCGCATCCAGAGGACGAAATGCGCGGGTGGGGGCGGGCCACACAAGTTCTCCACAACAGTCACGTACCGTGGAACCGGTGACCGCTTCGTCCCCTTCGGCACTGGATCTCATGGACCAGTGGCAACCACCGCCCAAGAGGCGCGGCCCGCGCGGCTGCGTGATGCTCGCGCTGCTGGTCGTGGGCGCCTTGGTGGCAGGCGCCGTCTGGGTCGTGGTCAGCCTCACCGACCGCGAGCCGGTGCCGGTCAAACCGGAATTCGTCGTCCCCGCCCTCAAACCCGCCCCTCGTTCGGCGATCCCCGGCGACGCCGGACCGCTGCCCGCGGAGCCCGCGAAGGACGCCTGGATCGCGAAGGTGTCGGAGAACACGGACCTTCCTTCGCGTGCGCTGCGGGCCTACGTGAACGCCGCCGAAAAGACCGCGACGACCACGCCACGCTGCGGAATCACTTGGGCGACCATCGCCGGGATCGGCCGGACCGAGTCCCAGCACGCCCGGCACGACGGCTCCCGCGCCGGCGAGGACGGCGTCGTGACGCCGCCGATCATCGGCATCCCGCTCGACGGCTCCCCCGGCGTGCTGGCGGTCGTCGACACCGACAAGGGCGCCCTCGACGGCGACCCGAAATGGGATCGCGCGGTCGGGCCGATGCAGTTCCTGCCCGCCACCTGGAAGCGGTACGGCGTCCGTGCGAGCGGTGACGGCGTCGCGCCGGATCCGCAGAACATCGACGACGCCGCGATGACGACCGCCCGGTACCTGTGCGCGCGGGGCGGCGACCTCGGCAAACCCGCCGGTTGGTGGACCTCGGTGCTGATCTACAACAACTCCACGGCGTACGGGCAAGAAGTGTTCAGCAACGCCGACGCCTACGGGAAGGCCGCGCTCAAGCCCTAAGCGGGCAGCAGCCTGGTCACCAGCCGCGTCAACTGGTGCACGTTCCGGCATTCGTGCATCTCGACGACCTCCGCGTACGCGTGCGCCTCGGAGTCCCCGGTGGACCACAACGCCGTCCGCTCCGGATTGAGCCAGTACGTATGCCTCGCGGCGGCGGCGATCCCGCGAACCGCCGCCAGGTTCGGGTCACCGCCGTTGGTCCTGGCGTCCCCGAGGATGAGCATGGATGTCTTGGGCCCCACGGCATCCGAGTACCGTTCGACGAACTCGCCGAGCGCGTGCCCGTAGTCGCTGTGCCCGTCCCAGCGGGTCAGTTCCGCGTCGGCGAGGATGCGCGCGCCGAGGTCCTCCGGATCGGCGGCGCCGGTGTCGACGAGGTGGGTGATCTCGTCGCACGCGTCGATGAACGCGAACACCCGCACCTTGCTGAACTGGTCGCGCAAGGCCTGCACCAGCAGCATGGTGAAGTTCGCGAAACCGGCCACCGAGCCCGACATGTCGCACAGCAGCACGATTTCCGGCCTCCCTGGCCGGTGCCGCCGGTACGACGGCCGCATCGGGACGCCGCCGGTGGACAGCGAACGCCGCAGCGTCCGGCGCAGGTCGATCTGCCCGCGCGCGCGCCGCCGTCGCCGGGCGGCCAGCCGGGTGGCGAGCTTGCGGGACAGGGGCTGGACGACACGGCGGAGCTCGGCGAGTTGCGCGCGGCTGGCGAGCAGGAAGTCGACGCGGTCGGCCGCGGGCGGGACGGCGTGCCGCGAAACCCGTTCCCTGCCACGGACTTCCGCCACCCTGCGGCGTGCTTCGGTCCGCACCATTCCACGGAAGCCCTCGACCCGCCGACGGACGTCGTCCCGGTCCAGTCGGTCAGTGAAGTCGTTTAGGGCTCCCGCACGGATCGCTTCGAGCACGCGGACCACGAGGGTCTGCGGCTGGAGCCGTTCCAGGGTCTGGTGCGCCGACCAGCCGCCGGTGCCCGCCGTGCCGCCGTACTCCCCCAGCATGTCGACGGCGAGCCCGGCGAGTTGCGTCAGTTCCGTCTGGTCGTCGGCGGCGAGCGCGGCGGCGAGCCGGTCCCGCAGCGCGGCCAGGTCTTCGACCGGGTCCTGCGAGGGCGCGCCGACGCCGAGCGGGAAGTAGATGTCGAACGTCGCGTCGAACACCGCGCGCTGGCCGCCGCGCCGGACGAGCGCCGCCGCGAGCCCTTCCCGCATCTGCTCGCGGGAAGCCAGGCCCAGCACTTCGAGTGCCGCGGCGGCGTCGACCGTCTCACTGGGACCGGCGGGAATTCCGTGCTCCCGCAACGCTTCCACGAACTCGACGAGCCTTCCCGGCACGCCGCTCACGAGTCGAGGACCTTGCCGAGTTCCAGCCGCGCGTCCGCCTTCACGACGTCTTCCTGGTGTTTGAGGATCACGCCGAGACTCGCGCGGACGACGTCCTCGCCGAGGCTGTCCGCGCCGAGCGCCAGCAGGGTGCGGGCCCAGTCGATGGTCTCCGCGACCGACGGCGCCTTCCGCAGTTCCATCGCCCGCAGCGCGGTGATCACCTTGACCAAGGACGCGGCGAGCGCGTCGTCGACGCCAGGCACCTTGAGCCGCACGATGCGCTGTTCCAGTGCCGCGTCGGGGAAATCGATGTGCAGGAACAGACAGCGCCGCCGAAGCGCCTCGGAAAGTTCGCGCGTCGCGTTGGACGTCAGCACTACGAACGGCCGGCGCCCGGCGACGATCGTGCCGAGTTCCGGGACGGTGATCTGGAAGTCGCCGAGCACCTCCAGCAGCAGCCCCTCGATCTCGACGTCGGCCTTGTCGGTCTCGTCGATGAGCAGGACGGTCGGCTCGTCGCCCTTGATCGCCGTCAGCAGCGGCCTGGCCAGCAGGAACTCTTCACCGAAGATGTCGTTGCGGGCTTCGTCCCACGTCTCGTCCTTGCCGGCGGTGATCCGGAGAAGCTGCTTCGCGTGGTTCCACTCGTAGAGCGCACGCGACTCGTCGACGCCTTCGTAGCACTGCAACCGCACGAGCCGGGAGCCGCTCGCCTGCGCGACCGCCTTCGCCAGTTCGGTCTTGCCGACGCCCGCGGGGCCCTCGATCAGCAACGGCTTGCCGAGGGCGTCCGCGAGGAACACCGTGGTGGCGACGGCCGCGGAGGCCAGGTAGCCGGTGTCGGCGAGCTTCGCCGTCACGTCTTCGACGGATGTGAAGTACCCGGTCCCAGCCACGCGGCCTCCCAGCTCGATCGCCTACCCGGCCGACTCTACGTCGCGGATCCGCTTGGGCAGCAGGAACCCGACCGCGAACGTGAGCATCACCATCACCGCGACCACCCAGAACGTCCGCTGGGCGGCGTCGGTCGGGTCTGCGGTCCCGGCGTCGAAGAACACCGTGCCCAGCAGCGCCATCCCCAGCGCGCCGCCGACCTGCTGGAGCGAGGTCAGCGCGCCCGACGCCGATCCGGCCTCCGACGGTTCCACTCCGGACAGCGCGATCTCGAAGTACGGCCCCATGATCAGCCCGGAGCCGATCCCGACCACCAGCAACGCGGGGGCGATCAGCCACGGACCGGTTTCCGGGCCGAGGAGCAGCAGCAGCGCGACCACGCCCGCGGTCATGATCAACGCACCGGTGTGCAGCACCTTGCGGCCGTGCTTGCGCACCACCTGCACCAGGCCCATCCCGACGATCATCCCCAGCGACATCGGCACCCCGGTCAGCCCGGCCTTGAGCGGCGAGAAACCGAGCCCGAGCTGCAGGTACAGCGTGAAGACGAGACCGAAGCCGGAGAACGCCGCGAAGTAGATCGTCCCGGTCGCCATCCCGGCGAGGAAGCTGCGCTTGCGGAACAGGCTGGGTTCGACCAGCGGGTCACCACCGCGACCGCTCTTGCGCTTCTCGAACCAGGCGAAGACGCCGAACACCACGACCGCGGCGGCCATCATCGCGAACGTCCACAGCGGCCATCCGTACTCGCGGCCCTGCACCAGCGGGAAAACGATCAGCAGCGCACCGGTCGTGGCGAGCAGCGCGCCGGGGATGTCGAGGGTGAGCGAACCGCCGGGCCGGTTGGCAGGCAGGAACTTCACCGCGGCCAGCACGGCGAGCGCGCCGATCGGGAGGTTGATCAGGAAGATCATCCGCCAGCCGGTGCCGAAGAGATCGGCGTCGACCAGCCAGCCGGCGAGGATCGGGCCGCCGACCGCGGCGAGCCCCATCACCGGGCCGAACATGCCGAACGCGGACTGAAGCTCCTTTCCGGTGAACATCTCCTTCATCATGCCGAGGCCCTGCGGGATCATCGCGGCGCCGAACAGGCCCTGCACCACCCTGGCGGTGATGATCATCTCGGGGCTCACCGCGATCGCGCAGAACAGCGAGCCGACGACGAAGCCGGCCGCGCCGATCAGGAACATGCGCTTGCGGCCGAAGATGTCGCCGAGCCGTCCGCCGGTGAGCAGCCCGGACACCATCGCGAGGGTGTACGCGACGCCGAGCCACTGGATCATCGCCGTGCCGCCGCCGAGCGAGGCCCGCATGACCGGACCGGCGATGCTCGTGACCGTCATGTCGAGCAGTTCCATCACCGAACCGGTCAGGATCACGAACAGCGCGGGCCAGCGCCAGCGGTAGGACTTCTCCACGTTTTCCGTGGTCACACCGCTCGCGGTGTCCAGTGTCATCGTCATGGGAACAACGCTAAAGTCAATTCCGGCCACTTTCTGACCGGAATCGGAGCGAACCTGGATTCATGGCGAATACGAGTGCGCGGATGCTGAGGCTGCTGTCGCTGCTGCAGACACACCGCTTCTGGTCGGGGATCGAATTGAGCGACAAGCTCGAGGTGAGCGAGCGGACGCTGCGGCGTGACGTCGAACGGCTGCGCGAGCTGGGCTATCCGGTGAACGCGAGCCGCGGCGTCGCGGGCGGCTACCAGCTGCGGTCGGGCACGGTCATGCCGCCGCTGCTGCTGGACGACGAAGAGGCCGTGGCGATCGCGGTCGGCCTGCGGACGGCGGCGGGCGGTTCGGTGGAGGGCATCGAGGAGACCTCGGTCCGGGCGCTGACGAAGGTCGTCCAGGTGATGCCGCCCCGGCTGCGCAGACGTGTCGACGCACTCCAGGCGTACACGACGCCGGCGGCCGTCACGGGTCCCCGGGTCAACGCGGCCAGCCTGACGGTGATCGCGCAGGCCTGCCGGGACGACGAGCGGCTGAAGTTCGACTACGCGGCGCGCGGCGGCGAGGAGTCCGCGCGGCTGGTCGAGCCGCACCGGCTCGTCTCACTCGGACGGCGCTGGTACCTGGTGGCGTGGGACCTCGACCGGGTGGATTGGCGCACTTTCCGTGTCGACCGGCTCAGTGAGCCGCGCACCACCGGCGCCCGCTACCGGCCACGAGAGATCCCCGGCGGGGACGCGGTCAAGTTCGTCGAGGCCCAGATCAAGGCCAGGCCGACCACGTACGAACTGGTGGTCCGGGTCGAGGCGCCGAAGGCACAGGTCGAGGCGGCCGTGCGCTACATCGGTGGCACGCTCGAAGCGATCGACGAGACGTCTTGCCGTCTGACGATGAACGTCGACACCTTCGACTGGCCCGTTCTGATCCTCGCCGCCATCGGGGCGCCCTTCGAGGTCGAGAGCCCTTCGGCGTTCAAAGATCACCTGGGCGCCGTCGCCACCCTCTTCACACAGGCCTCGGCGGGCTAGCATCGGGCCGGTGAGCACCTATGCCGCGGCCGAGGGCCGATACGAGAGCATCCCCTACCGCCGCACCGGGCGCAGCGGCCTGAAGTTGCCCGCGATCTCGCTGGGCCTGTGGCACAACTTCGGCGACGACAAGCCGCTGGGCGCGCAACGGGACATCGCGCGGCGCGCGTTCGACCTGGGCATCACCCATTTCGATCTCGCCAACAACTACGGCCCGCCCTACGGTTCGGCCGAGGAGAACTTCGGCAGGCTGCTGGCGTCGGACTTCAAGCCGTACCGCGACGAACTGGTCATCTCGACCAAAGCGGGCTACGACATGTGGCCGGGCCCGTACGGCGAATGGGGCTCGCGCAAGTACCTGCTGTCCTCTTTGGACCAGTCGCT
Organism: Amycolatopsis sp. WAC 01376; assembly: GCF_003947415.1. Taxonomy (GTDB): domain Bacteria; phylum Actinomycetota; class Actinomycetes; order Mycobacteriales; family Pseudonocardiaceae; genus Amycolatopsis. The sequence goes on along the minus strand of NZ_QHKL01000006.1, from coordinate 216,382 downwards.
CGGCCGGATGGGGCTGGACTACGTCGACATCTTCTACTCGCACCGCTTCGACCCCGAGACCCCGCTCGAAGAGACCGTCGGAGCGCTCGACACCGCCGTCCGCTCCGGGCGCGCGCTGTACGTCGGTATCTCGTCGTACTCGTCGGAGAAGACCGCCGAAGCCGCGCGGCTCCTGCGAGAGCTGGGCACTCCACTGCTGATCCACCAGCCGTCGTACTCGATGTTCAACCGGTGGCTCGAAGGTGACAAACTGCTCGACACGCTCGAAGCCGAAGGCGCGGGCTGCATCGCCTTCTCGCCGCTGGCGCAGGGACTGCTTACCAGCCGCTACCTCGACGGCGTTCCCGAGAATTCCCGTGCGGCGCAAGGGAAGTCGCTCAACCCGGAGACGATCACCGAGAACACCGTCGGCAAGATCCGGGCGCTGAACGAGATCGCCGAGCGGCGCGGGCAGACGCTGGCGCAGCTCGCGCTCGCGTGGGGCCTGCGTGACCCGCGGATGACGTCGGTGCTGATCGGCGCGAGCAGCGTCGCCCAGCTGGAGGACAACGTCGGCGCGCTGAAGAACCTGCACTTCACCAACGAAGAGCTGGCCGAGATCGACCGCTACGCCACCGAAGCCGACATCAACCTCTGGAAGCGCTCGACCGACGCCGGATGACACCCGAAATCGCGTTGCCCCATCCGGCCGGGGAGCCGAAACTGCGGACATGACTTTCGAAGAGCTGCTCGCCGAGGCAGAGGCCGTCCCGGTCGAAGGCTGGGACTTCTCGTGGTTCGAAGGCCGGGCCACGGAGGAACGGCCGCCGTGGGGATACTCGCGGCTGCTCGGTGAGCGGATGGCGGCGGCATCCGCCGGACTCGACCTGCAGACCGGCGGCGGCGAGGTGCTCGCGGGCATCCCGAAACCGCCGCCGGTCCTGGCCGCGACCGAAGGCTGGCCGCCGAACGTCGAGGTCGCCAGGAAGACCCTCGCGCCCTTGGGCGGCGAAGTGGTCGAGGCCGAGTACGACGCGCCGTTGCCCTTCCCCGACGACTCCTTCGACGTGGTGAGCAGCCGCCATCCGATCGCGAACCCGTGGCGGGAGATCGCGCGCGTCCTGCGTCCGGACGGGATCTTCCTGTCGCAACAGATCGGCGCCGGGACCGTCCGCGAACTGAAGGAGTTCTTCCTCGGCCCGCAGGACTACGGCGGCTGGACACCCGACGTGCTGCGCATCGAGGCGGAGGCCGTCGGGCTGCGGGTGGAGCGGCTCGAACCGGCGAAACTGCGGATGGAGTTCTTCGACCTCGCCGCGGTGGTGCACTTCCTGCGGAAGGTGATCTGGATCGTGCCGGGCTTCGAGGTGGCGAAGTACCGCGACAAGCTCGCGGAACTCCATCGGATGATCGAGACCGACGGGAAGTTCGTCGCGCACTCGCGGCGGGTGCTCGTGGAGGCCGTCAAGGCCAGCCACACGTTCGGGTGATCATCGGCTCGATATGGCGATCTTCGATATTGCGGAACACATTTCGCAAGTCGTTAAGTCGTTGTCACGCTATCGCGCGATCTGCACCGGAATACCTTCGCCAGGCTCCATCCACCCAGTAACGTCGGACTACGTGATCAATCGAACGCACTCGATGATTCTCGCGGTTTTCGCTCTCGCCCCGCTCCTTCTCACACCGGGAGCTGCCGCTACCACTACAGAAGCCACTCACGGCATCACCTTCACGAGTCTCATCGGCAACGCGATCCCCGCGCCGCACTGCGAGCTCAAAACCGGAAACACCTACCTACGCACTTCAGGAGCCAAGAAAGTCGTCGGCTTCAAGCCGAAGATAACCTGCGACGAGATCATGGACACCATCTCCCTGACCGGCCAGATGTACGCCGTGATCGGCGGGACGACAACCGCGCACGGTGAGGCTCCGACCTCGACCAACGCCGGCCAGGTCTCCGTCGAAAACAAGCAGATCGGATACAACTGCGACGGCATCGGGAACACGGTCTGGTTCGGCAGGGCCTCAGTGAACGCGGTCTGGCGCGGCATCCCCCAAGCCGCGGTCGTGGACAGCCCGACGGCAACTCTTCCGTGCGGGGTATGACATCCTCACGCAATGAAGGTGGCCGACGGATACACGGGCTCCGGGAATGTCGTCAGCACCGACGCACCCAGCTACCTGGTCGAATTCTGGCGCGTCATCGCCGACGACACCGGGCATGACACGTGGAACGCCGTCGAATACGAACTCACCGAATGCGACGTCCACGACGCACTGCGCTGGGCGCGCGAGAACGCGCCCTCCGGCGCGACGGTCCACACCGTGATCTACGCCTGCTATCGACAACCGGCGGGCTCCGCCGAATCGGACGTCCACATCCTGCTGGCCGGCTCCGATCCGAGCAAGATACCCACGTCGACCACCACGCTCACCTGGCCGACCGCCTGAAGTGCTTCGCGTCGAGGCGACGCCGTCGGCTGGCGGGCCACCGCCCCTGTACTGGCCGTCGGCCGACCGCTGGGCGTGGTCACCATGGCGCGGCTCAGGTCCCCAGCCGCATCAGGTGCTCGTCGGTCAGCTTCACGTCCCCCGCGGCGAAGTTCTCCTCCAGGTGCGCGATGTTCGCCGTCCCCGGGATCGGCACCATCACCGGCGACCGCGCGAGCAGCCACGCGAGCCCGACCTGCGCCGTGGTCACGCCCAGTTCCGAAGCGACGGCCTCGATCGCGGCGGTGGCGGAAGTCGCGGCGCCGAGCACCGGACGCCAAGGCAGGAAAGCGATCCCGGCCGCCTCGCACGCGTCCAGCACCGCTTCGTACTCGCGGTCCAAGAGGCTGTAGCGGTTCTGCACGCTCGCGATGTCCACGATCTCCCGTGCCCGCGCGAGTTCGTCCACGGTGACCTCGGAGAGCCCGATCCGGCCGATCTTGCCCTCGTCACGCAGGTCCCGCAGCGCGCCGAGCTGATCGGCCAGCGGCGTCTCAGGATCGAGACGGTGCAGTTGCAGCAGCTCGATCCGTTCGACGCGCAGCCGTCGCAGCCCTTCGTCGACCTGCACCCGCAGCGATTCAGGCCGTGCGTCGTACTTCCAGTCGTCCCCGCTCCGCAAAACGCCGGCCTTCGTGGTGACCACCAGGCCGTCCGGGTATGGATACAGCGCTTCCGCGAGCAGTTCCTCGTTGGCTCCCCAGCCGTACAGATGCGCGGTGTCGATCAGCGTGATGCCCAGTTCGACCGCCCGCCGGGCGACCGCGATCGCGTCCTCGCGTGCGGGGCCCGCTTCGGTCGGCAGGCGCATGGCGCCGAAACCGAGGCGGTGCACGGGCAGATCTCCGCCGATGGCGAATTCGTTCATGCGGGAAACCTAGCGCAGCGGATCCCTCGGCGAGGGCAGATGAGAGGTGTCCGGGAACATGTGGAGCGCGCGCAGGGCGGCGCCGAGCTCGGCGATGTCGGCCGGGTCGGTCAGCGAACGGCCCAGTTCCTCGGAAATCCGCTTCAGCCGGTGCCGGATCGTGTTGGGGTGACAGAACATCCGCTCCGACGTCAGTTTCGTGGAGCCCTGGCATTCGAACCACGCCCGCAACGTCAGCAGCAGCACGTTCCGGTCGTCACCGGGCAGGTCGAGGATCGGCCGCAGTACGTGATGCGCGAGCTGGACCGACGCCTCCGGCGCGCTGGCGACGAGACCGGCGAGCGGGGATTCGTTGAACTGCACCATTCCCGTCGTGCCCGGCAGCATGCTGGAGAGCGCGACCCTGGCGAGGTGCAGCGCGCGGGAGGTGTTCCCGAGGCCGGTGAACACCGGGCTGACCCCGATCCGGCCGATCTGGTTCTCCCGCAGCAACTCGACGATCAGCTGCGAAGCCGACGGATCCCGCATCGACACGACCCCGACCTGCAGGTCCGGCGTGAGCCGCCAGGCGGACGCGTGATGCCGGTCGCGGAGCCGGTTTTCGATCTGGGGCAACGGTTCGTGCCCGACGCGCGGGGTCTCCGCCGCGACGACCACATAGGTCCCGTCGAGCGAGAGTTCCAGCACCCGCGCGATGTCCCACAGCGTGCCCTCGGTGGCCGCGCCGCCGGCGAACAACGCCTCGACCAACGCGGAGCGTCTGCTTTGGTGCGCCAGCATGACTTCGGCGGTGGTGTCGCGGTACGTCGTCGTCAGCGCCTCGGCGTAGTCGTCGATGAGTGCCCAGATCGCCGACGTCGCGGCGACGAGTCCGCGGAGGTCCTGATGCTCGCCCGAAGCGGTCAGTTCGACGAACCGGTTCCACACCTCGGTGAGCCCGATCCGATAGGCCCGAAGCAGTTCCGGCAGCGGCGCGCCCTGCAACGCCCGTGCGCGCCCGGTCGCCCGCGCCTGCGTGAGGTCGGGTTCCTCGGTGCCGCGCAGGGTCCGCATGACGAACTCGAGGTTGTTCCGCACCGACGTCCGCAGTTCGGCGAGGGTGACGAACTGCGCGTCGCGGTACACCGGCATCTCGGCGCGGATCTGCGCGACGGTGCTCTCGATCAGCTCGGGCAGCTGTTTTTCGACCTCGAAGGCCAATTCGGCGACGACGGCGGCCGAGCCTTCGCGGAGCACAGTTCGGTAGTGCATGGACGTCCTCCGGGGGCAGGGACTCCTCGTCGAATCCCTGGGGACGTCATCTAACACGACTTACCCGGAGGGGGCCTGTCGAAGCCGGAAGGCTCCGCCGGTGCGGCGGAAAATCGGGATTTCCGCCGCACCGGCGGGATTTCACATCTTCGCGGCCGCGCTCTTGATGGCTTCGCGGATCCGGAAGTAGGTGCCGCACCGGCAGACGTTCTGGATCGCGTCGATCTCGGCGTCGGTCGGGTTCTTCGTCTTCTTCAGCAGCGCCACCGCGGCCATGATCTGCCCCGGCTGACAGTAGCCGCACTGCGCGACGTCCTGTTCCAGCCAGGCCTCCTGCACCGGATGCAGGTCATCACCGTCGGCGAGACCTTCGATGGTGGTGACGTCCTTGCCAGAGCAGTCGGACACCGGCGTCACGCACGGATTGAACGCCTCGCCGTCGAGGTGACTCGTACATGCCTTGCAGACGTTGATCCCGCAGCCGTACTTCGGGCCGCGGACGCCGAGTTTGTCCCGCAGCGCCCACAGCATGGGCAGATCCGCGGGCGCGTCGACGGTGACGGTCTTCCCGTTCACCGTGAAGGTGTAGTTGGGCATCGGAACTCCTTGGCGGGGAAGGAAAGTCAGCGGGGGAAGGGTTCGAAGTCGACCGGGAAGTTGATCGGGAAGCTTCGCGGCTTGATGCCGGTCGCCCGCGCGTAGGCGCATCCGATCGCGCCGACCGGTGCCGGCACGCCGAGCTCCCCTGCGCCGCCGATCTCGCCCGTCTCCGGCATGACGAACACCTTGACGTCCATCGGCGAGTTCTTCTGCCGCGCGTAGTGGAACTGCGAGTAGCTGCCCTCGAGCGGCAGGCCCTTGTCGATGTGCAGCCCCGCGGTCAGCGTGGTCGAGATACCGTCGGTCAGGCCGCCGAGCATCTGCGCCTCGAGGCCACGCGGGTTGATCGGCTTGCCGACGTCGACCGCGATGGTCGCCTTGGTGACGCGCGGCTTCTTCGGGTCGCGTCCGTCGAGTTCGACCAGGCAGGCGGTGTACGACTTGTACTCGCCGTGCACGGCGACCCCCTGCGCGAAACCCTTGGGCATCTTCTTGCCCCACTCGCCGAGTTCGGCGACCTTGTCCAGGACGGCACGCTGCCGGTCGTTCTTGATGAACTCCCGCCGGAACGCCACCGGATCCTTGCCGAGCTTCGCGGCGATCTCGTCGACCATGATCTCTTCCGCGCCACGGGTGCTCGACGAGTACACCGACCGCCACGCGCCGGTGTGGAAGTCCACCGGGACCTCGTTGAGCAGCTGGGTGGTGACACCGAAGTTGTACGGCGACTTCACCGTCAACAGGAACACCGTCTGCGCGAAGCTCAGGTTCCCACCGACCGGCAGTTTCGCGGCGAAGGCGGTCAAGACCTCGCCGAGCCCGTGACCCCAGTCGGTCTCCACGCTGGCGACGCGGTGCTCGAAGGTGAGCACCTGTCCGAGCGCGAAGGTGGCGCGGATCTTGTGGTGGCTGGCGGCGCGGGCGCGACCGTGGCGCATGTCGTCGATACGGCTCCACATCAGCCGCACCGGCCGCTTCATCGCCTTCGAGATCCGCGCGGCTTCGATCGCGCCGTCGGAGAACAGGCGGCGGCCGAACGATCCGCCCGCCTGCTGGACGTGCACGGTGACCTTGTTCTCCGGCAGGCCGAGTTCCTGCGCGATGTTCTGCTTCGCGAGGATCGGGACCTTCATCCCGGACCAGATGGTCGCGCTGTCCTCGCGGACGTCGGCGACCGCGGAGTTGGTCTCCAGCGGCGCGTGGCTGGCGAAGGCGAAATCGAATTCGCCGTCGACGTACTGGGTCAGCAGCGGCGGCACGACGAACGGCAGCGCCGCGGCTTGCAGCTTCTTCTTGATCGTCGCGTTGTTCTCACCGTCGACGGTGCCGGCGTTCCAGGTGACGTCGAGGGCGTTCTTACCGTCGAGTGCCTGGCCGAAGGTCTCCGCCAGCACCGCGACCCCGGTCTTGATCACGGCGATGTCGATGATGCCGGGCATCGCGCGCACGGCGGCCTCGTTGTTGACCTTCTCGACCGTGCCGTTGATCGTCGGCGGGCGGCGGACCATCGCCGGTTTCGCGCCGGGGATGTCCAGGTCGAGCGTGTACTTCAGCTGCCCGGTGACCATCGCGCGCGCGTCCTTGCGCGATTGCGGCGTGCCGACGAGCCGGTGCGCGGACTCCGCCTTCGGGGTCGCCGTGAGCTTCCCCAGATCGGCACGGGCGGCGGGCTTGGACAGCGCGCCGTAGTCCGCGCGGCGGCCGTCGGGCGCGATCACCGCACCGTCCCTTGTGGACAGACGATCGGCCTTGGCGCCCCATTGCCGAGCCGCCGTCGCCACCAGCCGGGCGCGCGCGGCGGCCGCCGCGATCCGCACCGGGGTGTAGAGCGAACGCATCGTGTTGGAACCGCCGGTCAGCTGGTTGAACAGCAGTTCGGAGCGGGCGTCGGAGAGCACGACGTCGACGCGGTCGAGCGGCAGGTCCATCTCCTCGGCGACCAGCATCGCGTTCGCCGTGGTGATGCCCTGGCCGACCTCGGTCCGGGGCAGTTCCAGGCGGACGCTGCCGTCTTCGCGGACTTCGAGGACGAGCAGGTTGGCGGTGGGGGCGTTCGAAAGGATGAGGACGTCGCCGAGGTCGAGGATCTCGGCAGGACCGGGCGGAGTCGGGATGACGGCTTCGGCCTCTTCGGGCGCGAAGCCGTCGATGCCGATCTTCGTGGCGATCGTGAGCGTGGGCGCCGCGACGAGGAAGCTCAGGAACCGGCGGCGGCCGAGACCGCCGGGGTCCTGAGTCTCGCCTGGGGTTCCAGTGGTGGGACTGGCCATCGGGAAGATCCCTTCGAGAGCGCGCGGAGAAGGCGGGGACCCTCGCGCGGCCTGGGGTCGGATGGCGACACGCTAGGCATCGGCATTCGGCCTAGTCAACGCGGAGTAGTCGGGTCAGCCCATCTGTGTGACGCGGTGACAGCGAAGCGCCCCGAATGTGTGGCGCGCCACAGCGCACACCGCAATTCGTCAGATGGAGTCGCGCTCCCGGCCAGCTTCGAGCAGGTCCTCGCGGGCACGCGCGATACGCGAGCGCACGGTGCCGACCGGGCAGCCACAGATCTCCGCGGCCTCGGCGTACGAAAGGCCCAGCACCTGGGTGAGGACGAGGACCTCGCGCCGCTCCGGGTCGAGCCCGTCGAGCAGCATCCGCAGCTCCACGAGGTCTTCGAACCCCGCGACACCCTCCGCCTGACGAGCGCCGCGACGCTCGGCGGTGGCTTCCCAGTCGACGTCGGCGAGCTTCGGACGCGCCGAAGCCGCCCGGATGCGGTCGACGACCACCCGGCGCGCGATCGACAGGAGCCAGGTCCGCGAGGACGACCGGCCGGCGAACCGGCGCAAGCTGCCGAACGCGCGCAGATACGTCTCCTGGGTGAGATCGTCGGCGGCGCTGACGTCGGCGAGGTGCGCCACGAAGCGCCAGACGTCCGCCTGGGTGGCACGCACCCAGTCCTCGAGAGCCCGCCGGTCTCCGCGGGCGGCGGCGAGGGCGAGCTCGGTCACCCGCTCGTCGTCGTGGTTGCGCGGCCCGGCCATACGAGAAACGTAGCAGCGTCCCGGGAACCCGGGCAGGCCCGCGCCCGACAAGTGAGACGTGAAGTGCGAGACCTGCCGCGAGGCCCTGTCGGCCCGGCTCGACGGCGAAACCGAACCCGCCCCGCCCGAGGTGGTCGACCGGCACGTGACGGGCTGCGCCGCCTGCCGGTCGTGGCTCTCGCGCGCCGAGCGGCTGCACCGCACGATGCTGCTGCGGCCAGCTCCACCGGTCCCGGACCTCACCGCCGTCATCCTCGAGCGCACCCCCGCCCCGCCGAGGGAGGGCTGGCCCGCCAGGATCGCGCTCGCCATGGTCGCGATCGCGCAGCTCGGTCTCGCCTTCGCCCAGCTGCTGGGCGTCGACGACCACGGCGCGGGACACGGCACGGAATCCCTGGTCGGGCACCTTTCCCACGAAAGCAGCGCGTGGAACCTGGCCGTCGGCGTCGGACTCGGCTGGGCGGCCGTCCGCACGAAGGCGGCGGCCGGGCAACTACCGGCGCTGACCGGTTTCGTCGCGCTCCTCCTGGCGTTGTCGGCGGGCGACCTCGTCACCGGACAGGTCACCGCCGGACGCGTGCTCACCCACGGCCTGGTCGTCGCCGGACTGCTTTTGCTCTTCGTGGTGAACCGCCAGCACCGTCTGCGCAACCGCCCCAGCCCCGCGACGACGGCCGACAGCCCGGGTTCCCACCTCGCGGAAACGGACTACGAAACCGGCGAAGTCCCCGAGCGGCCCCGTCAGCACAGGGGATTCCGGCGGCCCGCGAGCCGCCACGTGGCTTGAGCCTTCTGGTCTAGACCATTACCGGTCACTGGGAGCGCATGCCCGGATACCGGGTGAATCACCGGGTTTTCGCGCGCGGCGTGCGCGATTCGCGGCGCCGGCACGTTTATCGTCACCGGGAACCACCGAATGTAAACCTTCTTGCCCATTTCGGGCCGGACCCGGATAACTTTGGTGGAACACCTTGGTTCGACAGGAGGCGAAGCTCGTGGTTGGCGCAGAAAATCCGCCCGTCGGCACCCCCGCCGGGATGCGGAAGATCAATCAGCGCGCCGTACTGGACCTCCTGCGCCGCAGCGGCCCGGCGACGCGACCCCAAGTCGCCAAGGACACCGGTCTTTCGAAACCCACGGTGAGCCAAGCGTTACTGGCGCTCGAAGCGGCCGGTCTCGCCAGGGCGACCGGGCACACCTCGACCGGCACCGGCCGGTCCGCCGTCCTCTACGAAGCGGATCCCACGGCCGGGTACGTGCTCGGTGTCGACATCGGACGCGAACATCTCCGGGTCGCCGTCTCGGATCTCGGCCACACCGTGGTCGCCCGCCGTGACGAGCGGAACACTTCGCGTTCGGGCACCGCGCTCGTCAGCGCGGTGGGCGCCCTCGCGGCGGCGACAGTGCGCGAGGCAGGGCTGAGCCAGACCGACATCGTCGTGCGGGTCCTCGGCTCACCCGGCGTCGCGGATCCGGCGAAACGCTGCTTCCGGCACGCGCCGAACCTGCCAGGCTGGGGCAAGGCCGGCCTGCTCGACGAACTCGAAGCCGTCCTCGGCCCGGACCTCATGGTCGAGAACGACGCGAACCTCACCGCCGTCGGCGAATGGGAACGCGGTGCCGCGCGCGGGGCGTCGGTGTTCGGCTGCATCACCATCGGCACCGGTGTCGGCATGGGCGTGATGGTCGACGGCCAGGTCTTCCGCGGCGCGACGGGCGCGGCAGGCGAAATCGGCTACCTGCCGTACGGGCAGTCGGACGCGCCGGGCGAAGGCGAGGACGCCCCGCCGGTCCGTGGCCACCTCGAAGAGGCGACGGCGGCACAGTCCGTCGTCCGCGGCGCACGCGAACTCGGCCTCGGCACGGCGAAATCGGCCCGCGAGGTCTTCCGGCTCGCCCGCGACGGCGACGAACTCGCCCTGCGCGCCGTCGAGGCGGAGGCGGACAGGCTCGCGTACACCGTGGCGTCGGTGGCGGCGGTGATCGATCCCGAACTGATCGTGCTCGGCGGTGGGATCGGCACCGCGGCCGATCTGCTGCTCGACCCGATCGACCGCGCGCTGCGCGCGTTCACTCCCCTGGTGCCCGCGGTGGTCCAGGGTGAACTGGGCGACGACGGGGTGCTGACCGGCGCGATCAGCGTCGGGTTGCGCGCCGCCGAGGGCCTGGTCTTCGAACGCAAGGTCGGCGCGGCCTAGGCGGGGCGTTACCTCCGCGGTAATCGACGGCGGCACACCCGCGCGGAACGATGTCCGCATGACCACAGCCAAGAAGATCGTCGTCGACTGTTTCGAGAACCTGTTCGTACGCAAGGACTTCGCCGCCGCGGGCGCGAACGTGCACCTGGATTTCGTCACGCACAGCCCGGGTTTCCCTTCCGGCCGCGACGCTTTCGTCGAAGCGATGCGGAATTCACCGATGGCCGGCGCCGACGTCTCCGTGAAACGCGTGATCGCCGACGAGGATCACGTTGTCGTGCACCTGCACGTGGTCCCGCCGGGCGAAGAGCTCGGCACGGCCGTCGTCGACATCGTGCGCGTGGAGGACGGGCTCATCATGGAGCATTGGGACGTCAAGCAGCCGGTTCCGCCCGCCGCCGCAATGTTCTAGGGCTTGATGATCAGGCAGGTGCTCGACGCGGTCGCGAGCACCTTGCCCTGCCCGTCGCGGATGTCGCCCTCGGCGAACGCGACGCGCGAACCGGCCTTCACGACCCAGCCGTGCGCGCGGATCTCCCCCACCGAACCGGAAATGGCGCGCAGGTAGTTCACCTTCAGCTCGACAGACGTGTACCCGACGCCGGCGGCCAGGGTCGAGTGCACCGCGCACGCCACCGCCGAATCCAGCAGGGTCGCCGCGACGCCGCCGTGCACGGTCCCGATCGGGTTGTACAGCGACTCGTCCGGTGTGGCGGCGAGGACGACGTCGCCTTCGGCCACGCTCACCCAGCGCATGCCGAAATGCGCCGAGATCGGCGGTGGCGGGATCCGGCCCTCGGCGATACCGGTCAGGTAGTCGAGTCCGGACAGCTCCAGGCCGAGCCGGGCGGTGGGCAGCGGATCCTGCCAGGTCACGGTCTTTTGCCTGGTCTGCCCGGTGACGTCGATGGTCATCCTGCCTCCTAAGACGATCGTCCTAGGCTTTCCTAAGACGGTCGTCCTAGTCAAGGGCTATGCTGAGCGACGTGTCCGACACCACCACTCGCGAGCGGATGATCTCGACCGCGATGACGCTCTTCCGCCGCGAGGGCTACCAGGCGACCTCGTGGCGGCGGCTGGTCGAGCAGGCCGGGACGCCGTGGGGGTCGGCGTACCACCATTTCCCCGGCGGCAAGGAACAGCTCGCGGTCGCCGCGATCGAACTCGGCACCACCGTCGTGGCGAAGACGGTCCGCCGCGCCTTCGAGCGCAACGAGACCGTCGAGGACGCCGTGAGCTGGTGGTACCGCAAGGCGGGCGAGGCATTGGCCGCCGACGACTACCGCGGCGGCTGCCCGCTCGCCACGATCACGCTGGAGATGGCGCACGCCTCACCCGCGATCACCAAGGCGTGCCAGGACGCGTTCGCCGCCTGGCACGTGCTGCTGGTCGAATTGCTCGGCGGACGCGGCGTGAAGGACCCCGAAGACGTCGCCGCGGCCGTCATGAACAACCTCGAAGGAGCCCTGCTGGTCAGCCGGGTCCGCCGGTCCCCCGAACCGCTGGACCGGGCCGCGCGGCACGTCGCGCTCGTGGTCCGCGCGGCCTGAGAGAGCCGAGCGGGCGCCGGCGAGCGCGGGTAGCGTTCGGAGGCATGATCGGTCTGCCCGGCTCCATCACGGCCTGCCTCTTCGACCTCGACGGCGTGCTGACCGGCACCGCGGCCCAGCATCGCGCAGCGTGGAAACGCACGTTCGACGAATTCCTGCGCGCCCGCGACGGTGACGCGTTCTCCCCGTTCACCGACGCCGACTACGCGTCCTACGTCGACGGAATGCCGAGGGCCGACGGCGTCCGCACCTTCCTCACTTCGCGCGGTATCGAGCTGCCCGAGGGAAGCCCGGACGACGGAATCGGTGCCGCCACCGTCAACGGCATCGGGAACCGCAAGAACCAGCTGGTCCTGAAGATCATCGACGAAGAGGGGGTCACGCCGTATCCGGGTTCCGTCCGCTACCTGGAGGCGGCGAAGGCGGCCGGCTTGCGCATCGGTGTCGTCACCTCGTCGGCCAATGGCGCGAAGGTGCTCGACGCCGCCGACCTGACCAGGTTCGTCGAAGCGCGGATCGACGGAATCGTGATCACCGAAAGGAATCTGCGCGGCAAGCCCGCCCCCGATTCGTTCCTCGCCGGTGCCGAGGCGTTCGATGTCGCCCCGGAGTACGCGGCCGTCTTCGAGGACGCCCTCGCGGGGGTGCAGGCCGGCAAGGAAGGCGGTTTCGGTTACGTGGTCGGGGTGAATCGCGGGCATCAGGCGGGCGAACTGCTCGCGCACGGTGCCGACGTCGTGGTCGACGACCTCGCCGAACTCCTGGAGGACCGCAAGTGACCGAATCGCTTTTCCGCGGCTACGAGGTCTCGCCATGGGAGCTGCGCTGGCACGGGATGGACGTCGACGCGTTGCAGCGCACCGAATCGGCGTTCGCGTTGTCCAACGGGCACATCGGCCTGCGCGCGACGCTGGAGGAGGCGGAGCCGCGTGGCCTGCCGGGCACCTACCTGAACGGTTTCTACGAACAGCACGGTCTTCCCTACGCGGAGACCGGCTACGGCTACCCCGAAGAAGGACAGACCGTCGTCAACGTGACCGACGGCAAGATCATCCGCCTGCTGGTCGAGGACGAACCGCTCGACATGCGGTACGGACAGGCGACGGAGCACGACCGCGTGCTCGACTTCCGGAAGGGCACCCTCGCGCGCCACACCGTCTGGTCGTCACCGACCGGCCGCCGGGTGCGGGTGAAGACCGAACGCCTGGTCTCCTTCACCCAGCGTGCCGTCGCCGCGATCCGCTACGAGGTCGAACCGCTCGACGACGAGCTCCAGCTGGTGGTGCAGTCGGATCTGCTGGCGAACGAACCGATCGAGTCCGACACGCGTGATCCGCGGGTCGCGGCCGCGCTGGAGTCGCCGCTGATCGGCGAATACCACCACGCCGAGGCGTATCACGCGGTGCTGGTGCACCAGACCCGGAAATCCGGGTTGCGGATGGCCGCCGCGATGGACCACAAGATCGACGTCTCCGACGGCGTGCGCACGCATATCGAGGCCGAAGACGACCTGGCGCGGCTCACCATCGCCGTCGACGTGCCCAAAGGCGGACGGCTGCGGATCACCAAGTACCTCGCCTACGGCTGGTCCGCGCAGCGTTCGGTGCCTGCCGTGCGTGCCCAGGTCGAAGCCGCGCTGGCCGGAGCCCGGCAGACCGGCTGGAAGGGACTACTCGCCGAGCAGAAGGAGTTCCTCGACGACTTCTGGGAAACCTCGGACATCGAAATCGAGGGCGACCCGGAACTGCAGCAAGCCGTGCGGTTCGCGCTCTTCCACCTCCTGCAGGCCGGAGCCCGCGGCGAGACGAGGGCCTTGGCCGGCAAGGGTTTGACCGGCCCGGGCTACGACGGCCACGCGTTCTGGGACACCGAGACCTTCGTGCTGCCCGTGCTCACCTACAGCATCCCGGACGCCGCCCGCGACGCCCTGCGCTGGCGTCACTCCACTTTGGACAAAGCACGGGAAAGGGCCACACAGCTGGGTTTGCGCGGCGCGGCGTTCCCTTGGCGATCCATCAACGGCGCGGAATGTTCGGCGTACTGGCCGGCGGGCACCGCGGCGTTCCACGTCAGCGCGGACATCTCGGACGCCGTCGTGCGCTATCTCAACGCCACCGGCGACGACGAATTCATGCGGACCTGCGGCGCGGAACTGCTCCTCGAAACCGCGCGGATGTGGTCGTCACTGGGGCATTTCGATCGGCGGGGCCGGTTCCGGATCGACGGTGTCACCGGGCCGGACGAATACTCCGCGGTGGCGGACAACAACGTCTACACGAACCTGATGGCCCGCCGGAACCTGTTCTACGCCGCCGAAATCGTCGGCCAGCACGACGACGTCGCGCGGCAGTTCGACGTCAGCGAGGAGGAGGTCGCGTCGTGGCGCAAGGCGGCCGAGGCGATGCTGGTGCCCTACGACGAGGACCTCGGCGTCCATCCGCAGTCCGAAGGGTTCCTCGAACACGACGAGTGGGACTTCGAGGGCACGGACCTGGACTTCTACCCGCTGCTACTGAACTTCCCGTATTTCGACCTGTACCGCAAGCAAGTCGTCAAACAGGCTGATCTGGTACTCGCGCTGCACCTGTGCGGGGATTCCTTCACCCCGGAGCAAAAGGCGCGCGACTTCGCCTACTACGAGGCGCGGACGGTGCGGGACTCCTCGCTGTCGGCGGGAACGCAGGCCGTGGTGGCCGCCGAAGTCGGGCATCTGGAACTGGCGTACGACTACCTCGCCGAAGCGGCGCTCACCGATCTGCACGACGTGCACAACAACGTCCGCAACGGTCTGCACCTGGCCTCGCTGGCGGGCGCGTGGCAGGGCACCGTCGCCGGGTTCGGCGGGCTGCGCGATCACGGCGGACGGCTGACCTTCGCGCCGCGGCTACCGCCGCAACTCCGGCGGATCGCGTTCCGGCTGACCTTCCGCGGCACCCGGTTCCAGGTCGAGATCGACGGCGAGGGCGCAACGTATCACGTGATCACCGGGGAGCCGCTGGAACTGGCGCACCACGGCGAGACGTTCACGGTGACCGCCGAGCCGGTGCGGCTGCCGATCCCGGTGGCCGATCCCGGTCCGGCGCCGGTGCAGCCCGCGGGCCGCGCTCCGGTGCGGAGGCAGCCGAAGGACGGGTGACCGGTCACTCGCGTGCCATGAACGGTCCTTTACTTGCAAAATTTGCCAGGAACGGACCGTTCATAGCACGCGCGACAGCTCAGTCCGGGGGTTCGATCGGCACTTCGCCGCTGCCCGGCACGTCGTCGACCTCCTTCGTACCGTGCGGGCCGACGTCACGGTTGGGTGCGCTCGGCACGTCGGTCTTCGGCTGGATCCCGCGGAGGTCGTCGAGGTCTTCTTCGTCGTCCTGCCCGAAGTTCTTCTTGCTTTCCCTCATGTGTCCGGGGTACCCGCTCGCGGCCGGAAACGCCAGTTTTCAGGCGGCTTTCGCCGGCTTGCCCTCCAGCGTGACGAGCCCGTCGAGCATACCGAGCAGCAGTCCGTCCCTGGTGGACCACGGGCAGATGGCGACCTGACCGCCCGAAAGCGTCAGCAGTGCCTCGGCGACGATCGCGCCCGCGAGCGCCTGATGCGAGCGTTGCCGCGAGATGCCCGGCAGTTCGGCGCGGCGTTTCGCGGGCAGCTTCGCCAGCCTCGGGATCCACGCGCGAAGGTCTTCGAGGTGCAGTTCCCTGGCACGGGACGGCCGGTCACCGGCGAGCCGGGCGAGTTGGCGCAGCACCTTGGAGCAGCCGACGGCGCGATGGTCGCGGATCTGCGGCAGGACGTCCTGCATCGCGTCGCGGACCTCGTCGAGCACGTGCTCCCGCATCGCCCGCACGACCTTGGGCGACGGGCATTCGGTGGCGAACCAGTCCCGCGTCAGCGAACGCGCGCCGAGGGGCAGCGAGTGCGCGAACTCGGCTTCTTCGGCGCTTCCCGCGGCGAGTTCGACGGTCCCGCCGCCGATGTCGAGCACCAGCAGCCCGCCGGCCGAAGCCCCATACCACCGGCGAGCGCCGACGTACGCCAGCTCGGCCTCGCGGCGGCCGGTGAGGAATCGCAGCTCGACTCCGGTGGCCTTCGCGACGTCGCGGACGACCTGCTTCACGTTGGCCGCGTCGCGGATCGAAGAAGTGGCCAGCGGGAACACGTCCCCGACGCCGTGTTTGGCGGCCATGGTCATCCCCGCCTCGACCGCGGACGAGACCGCGTCGATACCGCGCCGGGTCAGGTTCCCGCCGTCGTCGAGTTCCCTGTCGAGCCGCAGTCGCGTCTGGTGGCTCAGCGCGGGATCGAGCGGCGAACCACCCTTGGCCAGGACCACCAGCCGTGCACTGAACGACCCGACGTCCAGGACCGCGGCGGACGGTTCCCCGATCTGCTTGCGCACGCGAGGCACCTCACCTTCGTCGCGAACGTATTCCCCCGAGGTCTCGCTTTCACTCCTGATAATGGCGGATTTTCTCGCCGTTCAGGCGTGGTTTACGTTCTCTTTCCACCGGGAGGCCGCTTTTTGACCACGAAGAAGATATACCGGCGCAGGTCAAGTATACCGTATCGATACAGGTGAGAGGTTCACCTCTCCCCCGCGTGCCTAGTCGATGAGTTCGCGCAGCTTCGAAACCTGCGCCACACGGGCTTCGCGGCCGGGCAACAGCGGGTTGACGACCAGGGTGGTCGCGCCGGCCTCGCGGAAGGCGGCCAGCCGCTCCTTGACGTAACCCTCCGGCCCGATCAGCGAGATCGCCTTGATCAGTTCCTTCGGCACCGCCGCGGCGGCTTCGTCCTTCTTGCCGTCCAGGTACAGGTCCTGGATGAGCTTCGCTTCGGCCTCATAGCCGTACCGCTGAGCGAGACTGTTGTAGAAGTTCTTGCCGCGCGCGCCCATCCCGCCGATGTAGAGCGCCAGCATGCCGCGCAGGTGGTCCAGCATCCCGTCGACGTCGTCGCCGATCGCCAGCGCGGTGCCGACGAAGGTGTCCAGCTCGCCCAGCGACGGGTCGCGCTTCGCCTTGCCCTCGGCCAGAGACGCTCCCCAGACGTCGGCCGCCTTCTCCGGGTGGAAGAAGATCGGCTCCCAGCCCTCGGCGAGTTCGGCCGTGAGCGCGACGTTCTTCGGGCCGATCGAGGCCAGCAGGATCGGGATCCGCTCGCGCACCGGGTGGTTGATCAGCTTCAGTGGTTTGCCGAGGCCCGTGCCCTGCTCGGGTGGCAGCGGGATCGAGTAGTGCGTACCGGAGTGCACCACCTTCTCCCGCCGCCACACCTGACGGCAGATGTCGATGATCTCGCGCGTGCGACCGAGCGGCGCGTCGTACTTCACGCCGTGGAAACCCTCGATGACCTGCGGACCGGACGCGCCGATGCCGAGGGTGAACCGGCCGTCGGAGACGAAGTCCAGTCCGGCGGCGGTCATCGCGGTCAGCGTCGGCGTCCGCGTGTAGATCTGGAAGATGCCGGACGCGATCTGGACCCGCTCGGTCTTCGCCGCGACGTAGCCGAGCTGGCTGACCGCGTCGAACGAATAGGCCTCGGGGACGAAGACGATGTCCAGTCCGGCCTTCTCCAGCTCGACGATGTCCGCCACGCTGTCGGCGAAACCACCGGCGTAGCTGATCGCGGTCCCGATCCTCATCGGCATCTCCTCACAAGTTACTGAGCGTTCGCTTAGCGACAGTATGCGCCGGGACGCCGCCGTCCGCCTGTGTGCCGGCTCACTGCGCGGCCACCCACGCCTTGACGACGTCGTCCAGCACCCGCAGCGGCAGGATGCCGTTGCTCAGCACGACCTCGTGGAAGCCCTTGATGTCGAACCGGTCGCCGAGCGCGGCCTCGACCTCGGCACGGATCCGCTCGATCTCCAGCCGTCCCACCATGTACGACAGCGCCTGCCCGGGAACGGCGGCGTAGCGGTCGATCTCGGCCTCGATCTCCACCCTGGCCATGGGCGTGTTCTCGGCGAGGTAGTCGACGGCCTGCTGACGGCTCCAGCCGAGCGCGTGCATCCCGGTGTCGACGACCAGCCGCCCGGCGCGCATCGAATCCTGGGTGAGCATGCCGAACCTGGTCAGATCGCTGGAGTACAGGCCCATCTCGTCGGCGAGGCGCTCCGAGTAGAGACCCCAGCCTTCGACGTAGGCGTTGACGTCGGCGTGACCGCGCAACATCGGCAGGCCTTCGAGTTCGTGCGCGATGCAGATCTGGAAGTGGTGCCCCGGAACGGCTTCGTGGAAGGCGATCGCCTCGCTCGTGTGCTTCGGGCGCTGCTCGGCCTCGTGGGTGTTCGCGTAGTAGGTGCCCGGCCGCGATCCGTCGAGCGCCGCCTCGATGTAGTAGGCCAGCGTGCCGCCGGGCGCCTCCGCCGGCGGGACCGGCTCGACCTGGCACCGGTGCTCGGGGACGGTCGAGAACCACTGCGGGGCAACGGCTTCGGCGCGGGTGATGGCGTCACGCGCGGCGTCGAGCAGTTCGTCGCCGTCCCGCCAGCGCAGGGCGGGGTCGGTGCGCAGCCGCTCGAAGATCTCGTCGAGATCCTTGGTGCCGAAGATCTTGTCGCCCAGTTCGCGGTACTGGTCGGACAGTTTCGCGATCATGTCGAGCCCGGTGTCGTGCAGGTCCCGCGCGGTGCGCTCGGTGGAGGTGTGCGCCCGGATCAGCGCGGCGTACTTCTCCTGCCCGCCGGGAAGCGCGCACAGCCCCGGCTCCTTCTCGGACTTCGCCACGGGACGCAGCTCGTCGGCGAGGAAGTCGCGATACCGGGCGTAGGCGGGCCGGACGACCTCGGCCAGCAGCCGATCCCGTTCGGTTTCGTAGCCCTCCACGGAAACGGAGGCGGTGAGCGCCAGCGGGTCACCCGCCTCGTCACCGAGATAGCGCTCCACGTAAGCGATCCCGCCTTCGACGAGGAAATCGGGCGGGACCAGACCATCGGCCGCCGCAGCCCGCTGGCGCACGATCAACGCGTCCAGGTAGGCGCCCATGCCGTCCAGCCGCTTCAGGTAACCGCGGACCTTTTCCTCGTCGTTCAGCGACAGCACCGCGAGTTCGTTGAGCATGAACAGCGCGGGCGAGGCCAGCCCATCGCTGACCGAGAACTCGGCGGCACGGGCGTCGATCACGTCGACCATCGCCTTCGCCTGCTGGATCACGACCTCGCGGGTGACCGCCTCGGCCGGGGAAAGTCCTTCGGTGGCAAGGGCTTCGGCGCGCTCGGCGATGGCGACCGCCGACGCGCGCTGTGCGGCGGCGGCCTCCGCGCTCGGATCGGGCAGCGCGCCGTGGTCGCCGGGCAGCCCGAGCAGGGACCGCCACAGCGGGAGCTCTTCGAACTTGAGCTCCATCAGCTCGTCGGCGAGACCGTTCGGGGTGTCGCCGTGCCCGGCGATCCAGTCGCGGACCACCCCGTCCAGCACCGAAAGCGGCAGCGCCCCGCCGCCGAGCACGACGTCGTGGAAGGCCTTGATGTCGAACCGGCTGCCCAGCGTCAGCTCGGCCCGCGCGCGGATGCGCTGGATCTCCAGCCGTCCCACCATGTACGACAGCGCCTGGCCTGGGAACGCGATGTAACGGTCCACTTCGGACTCGATCTCCACCAGCGCCATCGGCGTGTTCTCGGTGAGGAAGTCGATGGCCTGGCGGCGGCTCCAGCCCAGCGCGTGCAGCCCGGTGTCGACGACCAGGCGCCCGGCGCGCATCGAATCCATGGTCAGCATGCCGAGTTTCGCGACGTCGTCGGAGTACAGGCCCATCTCGTCGGCGAGGCGCTCGGTGTACAGGCCCCAGCCCTCGGCGTACGCGGTGAAGTCGCCGATGCGGCGCAGCAGCGGGAGCTCGGTGAGCCCCTGCGCGAGGCTCAGCTGGAAGTGGTGACCCGGGATGGCCTCGTGGAACGCCGTCGCCTCGGCCGCGTGCCGGAACCGCTCCTCCGCCTTGTGGGTGTTGGCGAAGTAGATGCCCGGCCGCGAGCCGTCGACCGCGGGCCACATGTAGTACGCGGCGGGCGCGCCGGGCGCGGATTCGGCGGGGACCGCCTCGACCGTCCACGGCTGCGGCGGGATCCGGCCGAACCACTTCGGCGCCTCGGCCTCGGCCCTGGTGATGGCCGCGCGGGCGGAGTCCAGCATCTCGTCGGCGCTGGACCACCGCAGTGCCGGGTCGCTGCGAAGCTTGGTGAAGATCTCGGCGAGGTCGCTGGTGCCGAAGACCCGGGAGCCGTACTCGCGGTACTCGGCGGCCAGGTTCGCGATCACGTCGAGCCCGGTCTGGTGCAGCTCACGCGGGGTGCGGACGGTCGTCGTGTGCATCTCGGCGAGTAGGGCGTAGATCCGCTCGCCGTCGGGCAGCCAGCAGACGCCGGGCTTGTCCTCGGGACGGCCGTGCGGCGCGATCTCCTTCGCGAGCACCTCGCGGTAGTCGGCGATCGCGGGCCGGACGACGTCGCGCAGCAGGTCGGCGCGGCGGGTCTCGAAGTCTTCGTCGGGCGCGGGCTGGCGCAGCAGCGGATCGGCCGACGGATCGGCGAGGTGCCGGTCGAGGTACGCGACGGCGGCGTCGACGAGGTACGCGACCGGGACCAGGCCGCGGGCGACGCCGTCACGATGCCGCTGCGCGGCCTGCCGCAGGTACTCGGGGATCGCGGCGATCCGCCCGAGATGTGCCTCCGCCTGCGCGCCCGTCCCGACCGACATCATCGGCAGCACGGTGAGCACCTCGGCGGCGGGCGAGATGAACAGGTCGCTGACGGTGAACTCGACGAACCGCGAGTCCAGCAGCGCGATCCTCGCCCGCGCCATCGCGATCAGGACGTCGCGAGTGGTCTTCTCCTCCGCGCTCAGCCCCTCGGTGGCGAGCGCCTCGGCCCGCTCGGCGAGCCCGGCCAGCCGCGCGCGGAAGGCGTCTCCAGCGGCCTCGCTGAGATCGGTGAGCCCGGTCGATTCCGGACGGAACCCCTGCAAAGCGGGCATGACCGGCTCGGCGTCGAAGAGGGCTTCGACGAACTCGTCGGCGAGGGCGGAGACTTCGCTCATGTTTCTTCCCCAGTGATCGGTGGAGGCGGTATCCCCGACCCTAATGGAGACCGCGACCTACCGAAGCCGGGTTTTGCGGCACTCGGACGGCCTCTTCCCGCGGCGCCGGAGGCGAGGCGGTAGCGTTCCCGGACGTGGCCGTGACCGATCCCGTGGACATCCGCCTGCTCGCCGCCCTCGCGGACCTGGGCAAGGCGGCCGTACACGAACTCGCGGCCAAGGTCGGGATGGACCCGCGCGAGGTCGCGTACCGGCTGGTCGCCCTCTCCGGCAGCGGACTACCGCTGCTCGTCGGCGTCGAGAGCGACCCGAACGGGCTACGGGCCGCCATCGCCGGGGCGCCGCCTTCATGGGCCCAGCAGCCTCAACAACCACAGCCGCCCCAACGCCCGCCGGGCCACTCCGGGCCGCACAACATCCAGGGCACGCCCTCAGGGCCGTACAACGTCCAGGGGACGCCGTCAGGCGCGTACAACGTCCACGGCACTCCGTCGGGCGCCTACAACGTCCACGGCACCCCGTCGGGGCGCTATCCCGGCCCGCCGTCGGCCCCGGTACGCCAGCCGATGGCGCCGCCACCGCGGCCACCCGCCCCGCCGCAACAGCAGTTCGCCCCGCCCCCGATGGCGCCCGCCGACCCGGTGATGAGCACGTGGGGTGTGCCGCAGACCGCGTCCTGGGCCCGTGGCGACGAACAGCAGGTCACCCCGCAGGCGGCCCCGGAGGGCAAGAAGGGCCGGACCGGTGACGTGATGGAGACCCACGGCCTGGAGGGCGAACAGCTCACCGTCCAGCTGCTCGAGGTCCAGGACCCGGCGGACTACCTGTTCAGCGCGGCGGGCTACTCGCTGGAAGCCGGCGAACGATCGGTCGTGGTGCACACCGAGATCACCAACCGCGGGAACATCCCGTTCGTGTCGCTTCCGGACAACTACCTCGAACTGCTCACCGCGGACGGCAAGCCGATCGCGAAGGCGCCGGTCTCGCTGACCTCGCGGCCGCCGCACAAGATCGGTGTCCGGCCCGGCGAGACCCTCGGCGGGCACACCGTCTACGTGCTGCCGGACGCCACCCGCGTGGTCGCCGTGCGCTGGTCACCCCGGCCTGAGCCGGACGAGCGCACGCTGACCTGGTCCATCGACGACTGACGCCCGCACTGCGGATGTCCGTGAGGGCCTCCTTCCCTACCCTCAAGGTAGTGAAGGAGGCCCTCACGGACTTCCGACCGCCTCCAACAGTCACAGAAACCCCACACGTCACAACGGCTGCGCGTGAAGGCCCCCTTCACGCGGCTCAGCCGAGGGAACTCGCCCTTCGCGCCGCCCGGATGTCATGAAAGGGTCGTTCAGGACGAAATATGTCCTGAACGACCCTTTCATGACATCCGGTACCGACTCACCGGCCACATCGCGTCTAGTTCTCGTCCTGCAGGATCCGCAGCGCGGTGGCGAGGTCGTCCGGGTACTCCGATTCGAACTCGACCCAGCGCCCGTCGGACGGGTGGGCGAAGCCGAGCGTCTTCGCGTGCAGCCATTGCCGGGAGAGCCCGAGCTTGCGCGCCAGCACCGGGTCGGCGCCGTAGGTCAGGTCTCCGACGCACGGGTGCTTGAGCGCCGAGAAGTGCACGCGGATCTGGTGCGTGCGGCCGGTCTCCAGTTTGATCTGCGCCAGCGAAGCGGCGCGGAAGGCCTCGACGACCTCGTAGTGCGTGACGCTGGGCCGTCCGCCCTGGACGACCGCGAACTTGTAGTCGTGCCGGGGGTGCCGGTCGATCGGCGCGTCGATGGTGCCGCGCGTCGGATCCGGGTGGCCTTGGACGATGGCGTGGTAACCCTTGTCGACGGTGCGTTCCTTGAACGCCCGCTTCAGCACGGTGTACGCGTGCTCGCTCTTCGCCACCACCATCACGCCGGTGGTGCCGGCGTCGAGCCGGTGCACGACGCCCTGGCGTTCGGCCGCACCCGAGGTCGCGATCCGCAGCCCGGCGGCGGCGAGCCCGCCGACGACGGTCGGGCCGGTCCAGCCGGGGCTCGGGTGCACGGCGACGCCGACCGGCTTCGAGATCACCACGATGTCGTCGTCGTCGTGCAGGATCTTCATGCCTTCGACGGGTTCCACGACGACCTCGATGGGCGAGGCCGGATCGGGCAGCGTCACTTCGAGCAGTCCGCCCGCGGTCAGCCGGTCCGACTTCCCGGCCTGCCTGCCGTCGAGCAGGATCTCGCCGGATTCGGCCAGTTCCGCCACGATCGTGCGGGAAAGTCCCAGCAGTTTCGCCAGCCCCGCGTCGACGCGCATGCCGTCGAGCCCGTCGGGAACGGGCAACATCCGCGCGCTCATTCGCTCGCCGCTTTCTTCTTGTCCTTGGTGGATGTTCCGTCGTAGTCCTTGCCCAGCAAGGAAAGGATCACGATGAGCACGCCGCCGACACAGATCGCGGAGTCGGCGGCGTTGAAGATCGCCCAGCCCTGCCCGTTCGGCGCGAACGCGGAGATCATGTCGACCACGTGGCCCTGCAGCGGGCCCGGCGCGCGGAAGATCCGGTCGGTGAGGTTGCCGAGCGCACCGGCCAGCACCAGGCCGAGGCCGATCGCCCAGCCGACCGAGCGCAGCCGCCGGGACAGCCAGACGATGGCGATCACGACGGCGATCGCGACCAGCGCGAGCACCCAGGTCAGCCCGGTCGCCATCGAGAAGGCGGCGCCGGGGTTGCGCACCAGCTGGAAGTACACCAGCCCGCCGAGGAACTCGACCGGCTGCTTGCCCTCGAGCGTGGACACGGCGATCTGCTTGGTGACGAGGTCGATCCCCCACACCACCGCGGCGACGGCGAACACCACGGCGACGCGCTTCTTGGGCAGCGGCGGCGACGGTGGTGCGGTTTCGGGCTCTGTACTCACTCCCCCATTGTCCACTGAGCGTGCTCAGGCCTCCTCGGCGGCTGTCTTCGGCCTGCTCAGCAGGGCCGCGAACGCGCCGGCGAGCGCGACCAGCGACGACAGCACCAACGCGAGCTGTCCTTGCGCGAGCACGACCGCGCAGAGCACGAACGCCGCGGCCACGACGAGCACCAGCACGCTGCGCTCCAGCCAGGCGAGCCCGGCCAGGCCGAGCGTCAGCAGAACCGCGCTCCGCGCGTCGCCGTCCATGTCGAGTTCCCAGTAGCCGACCAGATCCGCCAGCACGATGGCGACCAGCCCGCCGAGCGCGATCCCGGCGACCTTCCACCACCGCACGGTCTTCGCCCGGAAGGCGTAGAACAGCACCGTGCCGAGGTAGACCGCGAGGACGGCGAACAGCCAGTTGTCCATCCTGCCCATGCCGACGACCGAAACCGCGGTCAGGGCCTCACGGCTCATCTCCCCGGCGTGGACGGATCCGAACACGCCGCCGTTCGCGTACGGCGCATACGCGAACCATCCCTCGGACCGGCGCGTGCCGACGGACAGGGCCACCACCGTCAGCTGCGCGAATCCCAGCAACGCCAGCGGAAACCAGTAACGCGGTCGCTCGTTCCCCATGCGGGGAGAGGCTAGTGGGTCAGGCGCAGAACGGGGGCAGTTCCCGCGGATCGTTCTCCGGCACCCAGCGGCCCTCGGGCTTCTCGTACTGCCAGCGGGCGCCGCGGGCGACGATCTGGCGCAGCGCCAGCACGAGCCGGTCCACGTGTTCGGTGGTGCTGCCGAGGCCGAGGCTGACCCGGACGGCCTGCTGCCCGGTCGAACCGGCGGCGGAGATCAGCCGTTTGGTGGCGATGTGCGCGCAGAACGCGCCGTCTCGCACGCCGATGCCGTACTCCGCCGAAAGGACCGCGGCGAGCCAGCCCGGGTCGAAACCGTCGACGACGAAGCTGAGCGTGCCGACCCTGTCGACCGGCGCGTCGAACAGCCGCAGTTCGGCGAATCCGGGAACCGCGGCGAGACCGCGACGCAGCCGCGCCAGCAGTTCGTCCTCGTGGGCGACGATCGCGTCCCAGTTCGCGGCCAGCGTCTGGCAGGCGACACCGAGCGCGTGGACGCCGACGGTGTTGGGGGAACCGGCTTCGTGCCGCTCGGGGCCGGAATTCCAGACCACGCCGAGGTTTTCGGAGTCACGGTTGACGAGCTTCGTCGCGCCGCCACCGGCGAGGTACGGCTGGGCGGCGCGCAGCCAGTCGGCGCGGCCGATCAGCGCGCCCGCACCGAAAGGCGCGTACAGCTTGTGGCCCGACAGCGCGACGTAGTCGACGTCCAGTTCACGCACCGAGATCTTCCGGTGCGGGGCGAGCTGCGCCGCGTCGAGCGCGATCCGGGCGCCGTGCCGCCGCGCGACGGCGGCGATCTCCTTGACCGGCAACAGTTCCCCGGTCACGTTGGACGCGCCGGTGATGACGACCAGCCGCGGGCCCTGCGGGCAGTCCGCGAGCGCTTCGTCCACAGCGGACACCGCGGCGAGGCGAGTGCGCGGCGTCTGCACCCTGCGGACGTTCGGTCCCTTCCACGGCAGCAGCGCGGCGTGGTGCTCGGTGTCGAACACGACGACCGACGTGTGCTTCGGCAGGCTGCGCGCGAGAAGGTTGAAGGAATCGGTGGTGTTGCGGGTGAACACGACGGCGTCGGTCGACCGCGCGTCGACGAAGTCCCGCAGGATTCCGCGCGTGCGCTCGTAAAGCTTGGTGGAGATCTGCGAAGCGAACCCGGCGCCGCGGTGCACGCTGGCGTACCAGGGCAGGAATTCGTCGACCGCGGCCCGCACCTTGTCCAGACAGGGGGCGCTCGCCGCGTGATCGAGGTTCGCGTATCCGATATCGCCGCCGGTCACCAGCGGGACCCTCAGATCGGCGCACGCGACCGTCGGGATTTCGTGCGTGGCAACGGTTTCCGCGACAACAGCGGGGGTGTTCGTGCGTTCGAGAGCGAGAGTCATCGTCATCCTCCGGGCCAGGGGACCCGACGAGGATCCCGCGCTTGCCCGTCGCACCACGCGACGAGCCAGGTCCTCACCCGGGGCACCCCACCGCGGAAGGAGGGTTGCCGGTCAGCTAGCCGGGGCTTGACGCTGACACTCGTGACCTACGGACGAAGTTAGCGGATGGGCGGGCGATCGAGCCACCCCTCGTCCGCATCTTGAGACGCCGCTCACGTGCTCCGCGAGCGGGAAGGACCGCTGCCCGGCGCCGCGCCGCGCCGGGCAACGGCAGGTCAGACGCGAAATCGGCCGGGCAGCGGGACGATCGCGCGGGAGGACACCTCGGTCGCGGTCCCCGAATACTGATCGGTGCCCGCGGTGAACTGCCAGCCGCCGAAGGTCTTGCCGTCGACGGCCTCGCCGTAGGCCGCCGCGACCTTGGTCGAGACCTCGTCGTAGGACATGCCGTTCCAGTTGCCCGCGCCGACGCCGAAGTCGCGCGAATCGCCGCCCTGCGCGGCGGCCATCGGCAGCGTCCACAGGGTGAAGTGCACGTGGGCGCCGGTGCTGCTGCCACCGCAGGGCAGCGCGTTACCGGTCCGGCCGAGGGCGTCGCCAGGGGCGACCTTCTGGCCGTCGGTGACCGCGATTCCTTCCAGGTGGTAGTACCCGGTCCGCCGGCCGCCGTCGTGGTCGACGGTCACCCAGTCGCCGCCGTCGCAGTGCTGGATCCGGACCGTGCCCGCCAGCGGCGCGCGAACGGTCCGGTCGCCGGGGCTGAAGTCGATGGCGTTCTTCACGCCGGAGGTCCCGTTGTCCGAGTGGATCCCCGCCGAGTAGACCGACTGGCCGGTCTCGAAGGGCAGCCCGAACACGGGAAAGGCGCCGGCCGCTGTCGCCGCCGGGGCGGTGAGAACCGCCCCGGCGAGTGCCGCAGCGACCCCCAGACCGGCGAACCGCACAGGAAGTTTCGTCACCTTGCGTACTCCTTACCCCGCGACACTCACCCATTCGATGGAGTCGATTGCCGGGAAAGTAATCCAAAAGGAGTACAAAAGGGAAGACGTTTCTGAGATCAACCGACGAACAGCTGGTGCCGACCGTGACCTACTGGCCGGATTCGCCCTTCCACCTGGCGAGGCGTCCGGCGCGGTCGACGGCCCGCAGGCGCCGCTCGGCCGCGTCACGGACTTCGGCGGTGGTCACGACGAGTAACTGATCCCGTTCCTGGAGCCGGGTGTTCTTGTTGGGCGTGAAGCCGGTGCCGTCGCGGACGAGGAGGCTGATCGTCGCCCCGATGGGCAGCCGCAGTTCGGCCAGGTAGACGCCGTGCATCTTGGAGCCGGCGTTGATCCGGACCTGCAGGAGTTCCGCGCCCATCTCGTCGAGTGGGGCGGAGTCGACGTCGATCTCGTGCGCTTCGGCGTGCTGGGCAAGCCCGAGCACGCGCGCGAGCGGGGTCAGCGTCGCGCCCTGGAGCAGCGTCAGAACGATGACCAGCACGAACACCGCGTCGACCAGTTCCTGCGCGCCGGGCACCCCCGACGACAGGGGGATCAGCGCGAGCACGATCGGGACCGCCCCGCGCAGGCCCGCCCAGGACAGGAACACCTGTTCTCGCCAAGGGATCTTGAACGGCAGCGCCGAGAGCACCACCGACAACGGACGGGCGAGCAACAGCACGACCGCGCCCTCGACCAGGCCCTGGACCAGGCTTTCGAGGATCCTGCTCGGCGAGGCGAACAGGCCGAGCAGCACGAACAGCCCGATCTGCGCGAGCCAGCCGAGCCCCTCGGCGAAGGACAGCGTGTCCGACCGGTGCGGCAGCTTCGAGTTCCCCAGCACCAGTGCCGCGACGTAGGTGGCGAGCAGGCCCGACGCGTGGGCGAGCTGCCCGCTCGAGTACGCCACGACACAGACCGCGACCGTGGCCAGCGGGTACAGACCGGTGGCGGGAAGCGCCGCCCGACGCAGCGCGAACGCCCCGCCCCAGCCGAAAGCGAGGCCGATCACCAGGCCGGCGGCCAGTTCGTAGACCACCAGCAGCGGCAGCGACCAGTCGACGGTCGCGCCCTCGGCCAGCACGACGACGGCGATGTAGGCCGGGGCGTCGTTGATCCCCGACTCGATCTCCAGCGCGCCGACGAGCCGTTTGCCGATCCCCGCCGATCTCAGCACGGAGAAGACCGCGGCGGCGTCGGTCGAGGCCAGCACCGCGCCCCACAGCAACGCCATCCGCCAGTCCAGGCCCAGCAACCAGTGCAGGGCCGCGCCGGTGACCGCGATGCTCACCACGACGGCCACTGTGGACAGTGCGATTCCGATGCCCAGCGACGGTTTCACGGCCGTCCAGCGGGTGGTGAGGCCACCCTCGGAAAGGATCATCACCAGCGCGGCGAGGCCGAGCGACTGGGTGAGCTCGGGGTTGTCGTACTGGATGCCGAACCCGGCTTCGCCGAGCAGGACCCCCATCCCCAGGTACAGCAGCAGCGAGGGAAGGCCGACCCGGATCGACACCCGAACGGCGATCACGGCGACGAGGAGCACCGCGCCACCGGTACCGAGAACGAGCGGGAGCTGCTCCATGTCGCCTCCCGTCCGGCCGCCGTGAGGGCTCCAGAATAGTGAGGCGGTGGTCGTCACTCGTTCGTGTACCGGTCGAAAAGCGTCCGGATAGCCTGTGTTACAGACTGTCCACTAGGGACTGCGCAGGGCCACCAGGTCGACACCGAGGTCCGCGAACGGTTTCTCCGCCGCGGGCAGGACTTTCACCGCGCGGTTACCCTCACGGGACAACCAGCCGGCACTCACTGCGTGAGACAGTAACGCCGCGGGGACCCGGCCCGCCAAATGATCACGCCGGACCGTCCAATCCAGACAGTCGCGCAGCATCGGGCGGCAGCCGTCGGCGATCTCCACCCCGAGCCCGCCGAGCACCTCGCGTCCGCGACCGGTCAGCGTCAGGCCGTCGGCCTCGTCGATCAGCCCGGTGGCGAGCATCCCGTCCCGCAGCGCGACGCCGACCGTCCCGGCGAGGTGGTCGTAGCAGGTCCGGGCGAACTCGAGCCGTTTCACCCGCACCGACGAACGCAATCCCTTCACCGGGCGGTGCTCGGCGTGCTGCGCCAGATGCTCGATCAGCTCCGCCACCCGGGGGTCGGCTATCCGGACGTAACTGTGCCGTCCCTGTTTCACCCGCACGACGAATCCGGCCTCGGCCAGCTTCGTCACGTGCTCGCTCGCCGTCGACGCGGCCACCTCGGCCGCGCCCGCCAGCTCCGTCACCGTCCAGGCGCGCCCGTCGAGCAGCGCGAGGCACATCGACGCGCGGCTCGGATCGGCGAGCACGGCCGCGACCTCGGCCAGTGCGATCGTTTCCATGCGTTCACCGTAGAAGACCCACGCTTCGGCGAGCGCCGAACCGTCAGCCTGCCAGGAACTTCGCCGCCAGCTGCACCGCGGGCTTGGAGTCGTTGGCACCCTCGAGCATGACGGCGAAGGCGACGTCCCCGCGGTAACCGACGAACCAGCCGTTGGCGTCGGCACCCGAACCGAACTGCGCCGTCCCCGTCTTGCCGAAGACCGCGCCGCTGCCCTTCAACGCCTTCGCCGTCCCCGTCGTGCAGACCTCGCGCATCATCGCGCGGACCTGGTTCAGCACCCCGGCGGACGGAGCCTGGTAACCGGCGTTGACCTTGGTCTCCAGCCCCTGCCACAGCTTCGGCACCACCGGTTTCCCCGTGGCGACGGTCGCGGCCATGAGCGCCGCGCCCAGCGGGCTGACCTGCACCCTCCCCTGGCCGATCCCCGCCTCGACCTGCTCGTCGCCGCTGCCCGACGACTCCACCTTCCCGGTCTCGGTGGCCAGCCCCGGGATCTCGAAGTCGGCGTTGAGGCCGAACTGGCTCGCGGCCTTCGCGAGGCCGTCCGCGGGCAGTTGCCCGGCGAGCCGCCCGAAGGTCGTGTTGCACGACGCGGCGAACGCCGTCTTCAGCGACACCGTCCCCAGATCGAACCCGTTGTCGTTCTTGAGCGTGCGGGTGCCGATCTGCTCACTGCCCGGGCAGGCCACCGGCGAGTCGGCGGAAACCCCGCCCTGCTGCAACGCCGCGGTCGCCGTGGCGATCTTGAAGGCCGAACCCGGCGCGTAGAGACCGCTGAGCGCCTTCGGCTGGTTCCCGGCGGCGCCGTTCTGCGCGACCGCCAGGAGTTCCCCCGAAGTCTTCATCGCGACGATGATCGCCGATCCGCCGAAGCCGTCGACGGCTTTCTGCGCGGCGGCCTGTGACGCCACACTCAACGTCGAGACCAGCGGTTTATCGGTCTCGGCCGCCTGCCCGAAGAGCGTTTCGACCGGTTTGCCGGAGGCGTCGACGCGCGACACCGTGACGGTGGCCGGGGTCCCGGTGCCGCCGTTCTGCTCGGCGGCGACCTTGGACAGCGCCCCCTGCAGGATCGGCGAGACACCGGCCGCGTCACCGCCGACGAGGGCCTTGCCGTCCCGGTCGGCCACGACCGGTTTGGCCGAAACGGGCGCGACGGAAAGCCGCTGCCCGGCTTCGAGCTTCGGGTGGATCGCCGACATCGCCCAGCGGACCACCCATTTCCCGCCGTTGCGCACCAGGTCCAGCTTGCCTTCGTACTTCCAGACGCTGGTGCCCGCGAAGGTCCACGCGGCGTGGAAGGTGGCCGACGTCGTGGTCGCATCGCCTTGCGTCGTCGGGACCTCTCCGAGCGTCGTCTTGACCGACGCCCCGTTGAGTGTGTTGCGCGTCCCCGTCAGCGCGGCCGTGGCCACCGCCGGGTCGTCGACCGGGGCCGTGGTCAGGTCACCGAGGTCGAACAGCCGCAGGAACCGGGCGGCGACCTGCGCCGGGCTGTCCTGCACGTTCGCGGCGGACTCCCCTGGCCCGCCGTCGGCCGCGGGCGCCTGGTCCTCCTTGGCCAGCAACACCACCGCGGCCACCACGATGGCGACCACCGCCAGCACGGCGCCGATCAGGATCCCTCTTTTCCGGGCAGGACTCATGGATTCGCTCTCCCCCAGTGCGGCGCACCCCTCGCGCGCCTCGGGCCAGCCTGCCGATTTCCCCGGGGCAAGGCCGCCTTCGGACGGGAAAGCGGCTATTCCGAATCCGATTCGTGATCCCGGCGATCGGGACCTCCCGGATGCAATGAACGGTCCGTTCCTTGCAAAATTTGCAAGGAACGGACCGTCCATGGCGCTCGCGAGGGTCAGGCTTTGGTGACCGCCACGGTCACCTTGGTGCCCTCGCCGACCGTCCCGGCCGAGCCGTCGGCGACGGCGCCGTAGGCCACCGAAGTCGCCAGCGTCTCCGAAGCGATGAACTCCTCGTGCGTCTTCGCGGCCGTGACCACGTCTTCCGGCGCGTCGACCGTCAGCGAGATCCGGTCGGCGACGTCGAGCCCGGCGTCACGGCGGGCCTGCTGCACGACCCGGACCAGGTCACGGGCGAGCCCCTCGGCCGCCAGTTCGCCGGTCACCTCGGTGTCGAGCAGCACCAGCCCGGCGCCACCCGGCAGTTCCGCGGCCGCGCCGCCGCCCTTGGCGACCAGACGCCGGTCGTACTCGCCTTCGACGAGTTCGATCCCGGCGGCCACGACGGCACCGCTCTCCGACGTCGTCCACTCGCCTGCTTTGACGGCCTTGATCACCGTCTGGACGTCCTTGCCCAGCCGCGGTCCGGCGGCACGCGCGTTCACCGCGACCTCGAAACCGCCGTGCGCGGCGACGTCCGTGGTCAGCTCGACGGACTTGACGTTGACCTCGTCGCGCAGGATGTCGGTGAACTCGCGCAGCGAGTCGGCCTCGTGCGCGGCGACGACCAGCTTGGCCAGCGGCAGCCGCACTCGCAGCTTGTTCGACTTCCGCAGCGAAAGAGCCGAGGACGCCACCTGGCGGACCCGGTCCATCGCCGTCACCAGCGCCGCGTCGGCGGGCAGGTCGAGCGCGTTCGGCCAGTCGGTCAGGTGCACCGAACGGCCGCCGGTCAGCCCGCGCCAGACGACCTCGCTGGTCAGCGGCAGCAGCGGCGCCACCACCCGCGACGTCACCTCCAGCACGGTGTGCAGGGTGTCGATCGCGTCCTGCTCGCCTGCCCAGAACCGGTCGCGCGACCGGCGCACGTACCAGTTCGTCAGCACTTCGAGGAAGTCACGGACGGTCGAGCACGCACCGGCGACGTCGTAGGTGTCGAGCGCGTGCTCGACGTCGGTCACCAGTTCGTGCGTCTTCGCCAGCACATACCGGTCGAGGACGTGCTTCGAATCCGTGCGCCACTGGCCTTCCACGCCCTCGGCGTTCGCGTAGAGCGCGAGGAAGTAGTACGAGTTCCACAGCGGCAGCACGGCCTGGCGGACGGCGTCGCGGATGCCCTTGTCGGTGACGACCAGGTTCCCGCCGCGCAGGATCGGGCTCGCCATCAGGTACCAGCGCATCGCGTCGGAGCCGTCGCGGTCGAAGACCTCGTTGACGTCCGGGTAGTTGCGCAGCGACTTGGACATCTTCTGGCCGTCCGAGCCGAGCACGATCCCGTGCGAGACGCAGGTGCGGAACGCCGGCCGGTCGAACAGCGCGGTCGCCAGCACGTGCAGCAGGTAGAACCAGCCGCGGGTCTGGCCGATGTACTCGACGATGAAGTCGCCCGGGTAGTGGTGCTCGAACCACTCGGTGTTCTCGAACGGGTAATGCACCTGCGCGTACGGCATCGAACCCGAGTCGAACCAGACGTCGAACACGTCCTCGATCCGGCGCATGGTGGACTTCCCGCTCGGGTCGTCCGGGTTGGGCCGGGTCAGCTCGTCGATGAACGGCCGGTGCAGGTTCTCCAGCCGCACGCCGAAGTCGCGTTCGAGTTCGTCGAGCGAGCCGTAGACGTCCGTACGCGGGTACGCCGGGTCGTCCGACTGCCACACCGGGATCGGCGTGCCGAAGTACCGGTTGCGGGAGACCGACCAGTCGCGGGCGTTCTCCAGCCACTTGCCGAACTGGCCGTCCTTGACGTTCTCCGGGTACCAGGTGATCTGCTGGTTCAGCTCGATCATCCGGTCCTTGAACTCGGTCACCGCGACGAACCACGACGAGACGGCGCGGTAGATCAACGGGTTGCGGCAGCGCCAGCAGTGCGGGTACGGGTGCTCGTAGGTCTCGTGGCGCAGCAGCACCGCGCCCTGACGGCCGGCGGATCCGGTGCCGTTCTTGAGATCCTTGATGATGTTCGGGTTGGCGTCGAACACCTGCTGGCCCGCGTAGTCCGAAACGGTGGCGTCGAACTTGCCCTGCGCGTCGACCGGGGTGACCGGCACGATGCCTACCGCGTCGGTGACGACCTTGTCCTCTTCACCGTAGGCGGGCGCGATGTGGACGACACCGGTGCCGTCCTCGGTGGTGACGTAGTCCGCGGACAGCACGCGGTGCGCGTTCTCGTGTCCGGTGAAGTACGGGAACGGTGGGGCGTAACGGGTTCCGAGCAGCTCGGTGCCGGTGTAGTGCCCGACGACGGCCGGCTCTTCACCGAGCTCGCGAGCATACGAAGCGACACGCGCCTCGGCGAGCAGGAACCGCTTGCCGTCGGACTCCACCACGACGTAGCGCACGTCGGGGTGCACCGCGGTCGCGAGGTTGGACGGCAGCGTCCACGGGGTCGTCGTCCAGATCAGGAGATACGTGCCGTCGAGCTCGTTGTCGTTGCCCTCCAGGCGGAAACCGACCGTGACGGCCGGGTCCTGGCGGCTGGCGTAGACGTCGTCGTCCATGCGCAGCTCGTGGTTGGACAGCGGCGTCTCGTCGCGCCAGCAGTAGGGCAGGACCCGGTAGCCCTCGTAGACCAGGCCCTTGTCCCACAGCTGCTTGAACGCCCAGATGACCGACTCCATGTAGGACAGGTCGAGCGTCTTGTAGTCGTTCTCGAAGTCGACCCAGCGGGCCTGGCGGGTGACGTAGTCCTGCCATTCGCCGGTGTAGCGCAGCACGGACTCGCGGCAGGCCTCGTTGAAGACGTCGATGCCCATCGCGTCGATCTCGGACTTCTCGGTGATCCCGAGCTGGCGCATGGCCTCGAGTTCGGCTGGCAGGCCGTGGGTGTCCCAGCCGAAGCGGCGCTCGACGCGCTTGCCCTTCATGGTCTGGTAACGCGGCACCAGGTCCTTCACGTACCCGGTGAGCAGGTGACCGTAGTGCGGGAGACCGTTGGCGAACGGCGGGCCGTCGTAGAAGACGTACTCGTTCGAACCGTTGACGCCGGGGTCGCGGGCGTCGATCGAAGCCTGGAAGGTCCGATCGGATTCCCAGTACGCGAGGACGCGCTTTTCCGACTCGGGGAACGAAGGCTGGGACGGGACGCCGGTCTCGCCGTCCATCTGTGCCTTGGGATACATCTTCGGTGCTCCTCGCGGTTCGTCTCTCTCGTACGGGCTCACGCCCACACGGGGACGAGACGGCCGTTTCCGGCGCGTTCCGCGGTACCACCCCGCTTGCCCGGCCGGTGGTGTTCCGGCTGGGCCGCTCATTCGACGGCTGTGACGGGCCGTACCCGTCCGGTTCTACTGAGGGCTCGTTCTGCTGAGACGCGGGCCCTGTTCTTCCGGAGGCTCCCCGGTGATGGCCGGATCGGTGCCAGTTGATTCAAGGGTAGCGCGCGGGGGCAACCGGGTTGTCCGGGGTGGGCTTATCGATACTGCGGACATGACGCGAGACGACTGGCTGGCCGGACAGACACGGACCTTCACCGCACTGCACGGCAAGCGGGTCGACAAGTGGACCGGCGTGGAGATGGCACTGCGGGAGGATGTGGCGGGAACCGGCCCGCAATTCGCCGACCCCGACGTTCCCTGCCTTCAGCTGTACTGGCTTCAAGCTTGGCTGGACGACGGCAGCGCGCTGGAGATCGGCACCTATCAGGACGACGATGGCTTCGGCCTCCACGGCCACGCGTCGGACAAAGCGTCCGACGACGGCCATTGGAACGGGATCTATCGCTGGAGGTCCCTTCCCGAGTTGCCGATCGGCCCGGTCGAACACATCTCCGTCTTCCACGAGCGGCATTTCCTGGCCGAAGTTCACTTCCGGATCGGAGCACGGCCACTGGCGCTGGTCGCGGGTGAACTGGAGGAGACGCACGAGGGCGGGCTGATCTTCCAACGACTCGACGAATCGGTCCTCGCCTTCACCGATCTTGTCGCGGTCGACCGCGTCCCTTGGAACACGGCGCGACAAGTCCATCCCGCTGCGTTCTGAGAGCGCGGACGTGTAGGTCGTTATACGGTCAGGTCGGCCTAGATCCTGAGGTGCATGGTGTTTCTCCTTGGTGTTCCGGTGGGGTCGAGGTAGGTGGGGGCGGTGAATTCGGGGAGTCCGTCTTGGGCGATCCGGACTTTCCATTCGCTGCGATGGATCAGCCGATGGTGCCGGGTGCAGAGCAGTACGAGGTTGTCGATCTTGGTTTCGCCGTGGTGTCGCCAGAAGACGATGTGGTGTGCGGTGCAGCGGGGTACGGGCATGTCGCAGCCGGGGAACGCGCAGCCACCGTCGCGGATGGTTAACGCATACTTCTGCGCCAGGGAGACGGTGCGTTTCGACCGGCCGATGTCCAAGGGTTCGCCTGCGGTGCCGAGAACTCCTGGTCGCACACGGGCGTCGCAGGCGAGGATGCGGGCGTCGGTGGCGCTGATCGGCCCGACGAGGTCGAGGTGGGCTTCGCCGATGTCGCGGATGAGGTCGTCGTAGGACATGGTGACGAGGATGTGGGTGGCTTCGCCGGCTTGGCCGGGGAGGTTACGACTGGTGGTCTTCAACCGCACGTAGTCGGTGAAGGCATCCCCGTAGCGTTCGTCCTGAGTCCGGGAGTCACGAACACCACCGATGGCTTTATGGGGTTTGGCCATCGGATCCAGGTCGGATTTCAGGCGGGCATACGTTTCCAGGTCAAGCCTGGCCTTGAGGCCGAGGGTGCCGTCGCGGTGTTTGACGAACCGCAGCTCCGGCCGCGTGTCTTTGGGGTCTTCGTTGCGGGGTTCTTTGCCGTCGGGGTCGAGTTCGTCCAGCAGGCGGCGTCCGGCGCGGACGATCTGTCGCGGCCCGGCGTGCCGGGCCAGGTCGACGAGGATCTTCTCCCCGGCTCGCACGTCCTCTTCGGGCACAGTCGACGGGATGCGGGCGAGGGTGCGGATGATGGCGTCAATCTGCGAGCCCCCGATCGCGCCCTCCGCCGCGGCCCGAGCGGTTAAGGGCGCGAGTGGCGACACGGTGCCGCCGCCGACTTCGACGCCGGGGTGCAGGGCGAGGACGCGGTCGGCGCGGGCGCTGGCTTCCTTGTCCGTCACGTGGAAGTCCTCGAAAATCAGCGCCGCCAACGTCGAATGACCGCTGCATCCGCGCACGCCACGGGAATTGATTTCCGCGAGGATCGCGTTCTGTTCCGCATCCGCCTGTCGCTTGATGACTTCCAGTTCCTGTTTGCGGGCATGCAGCGTCGCGGTGTCGACGCGCCACCACTCGGCGGACGTTCCCGGAGCTGCATCGTTGCTGGCCACAACCCCAAGCTACTCCGAATCGAACACCTGCGCTAGCTCAAATGGCCCAACATGGAAGATTCGCAAAGAATGGTAGCCGCGAAGGAAGTTTTAAAGCGGCGAAGCGCTTTAAGGACGCGAAGGCGCCATAAACACTAGATAGCCGCATAACACGAATTGCACTCACGACCACCCACCCCGACACCCAGGGCCCGAGTTGTCATCCCCGCCGTCGCCTCTAGGTTGACGGGTATGTCGATCTGCGAGGCCCCGTGAAAGGGCCCGGACTCCTCGTCGTCCTGTTGGTGGTCCTCGGCGGCGTCAGCGGGCTGGGGTTCCTGCTGGGGCTGGGTAACGCGGCCGTTCTGGCGGCCCTCACCGCGCTCTTCTGTCTCATGGCGGCGGTCGGCGGGCCGCTTTGGGCGGATCTGCGGCTGCTGGCGTGGTTCGCGCCCGCGTTGATCCTCGCGGTCGGCGTGCCGCGGTTGCTGGGGGCGGTGTCGCAGTGGGCGGCGATCGGGCTGCTGGTGGTGATCGTGGTCGTCGCCGGGCTGTTGCCGGTGCTCGGGGCGCGGTTCGTGACGGTCGGCTTGGGGCTCGGGATGGCGTCGCTGTTCGGGTACGGCTTCCAGTTGACGGGGACGGCGTCGGCGGGGCAGATCCTGGGCGCGCCGGCGCTCGCGGTGGGGGTCGTGATCTTGTTGCGGGTCTTGATGGGCGCGACGGATCCGGCCAAACCGACCCGTGACGCGCTGGCCGACGCGCTCGCGACAGGTTCGTCCGAAACGCAGGAGCGCGCGGCGAGGCTCTGGCTCGCGGATCGGCCCCGTCGCTGGACCGGCCGGGTTCTCGGCGGTATGTTCCGGTATCGCGCGGCGACCGGGTTGCTGGAGATCCGGCGGAAACGACTGAACAGCGAAGAAATCGGCGAAACACTCGACGCCGCAAAGGAAGAAGCTGCCAGACTCGCCGAGGCCGTCCGGAGCACGACGGCACCGGACGAGGTCGAACCGGTGCGGCGCAAGGAACCCGTCGGACTTCCCGGCGCCACGGCGAGGCTCGTCGACGGGCTCTGGGACGCACTCGAAACCATCCGGGCCGCGGCGATCGAACGCGACGAGTCGCGTGTGGACGTTCCGAAAGGACTTCGGAAAGAATTGCGCCGCATCGAGCTGAGCGGCGCGTTTTCCTGGCAGTCGGCGCAGTTCCGGCACGCGCTCCGCTGCGGGCTCGGTGTCGGGCTGGCACTGGTGGTCGCGAGTTTCCGGCCCGGCGACCCGCTCACCGTGTCGTTCCTGCTCGGCACTTTCGCCATCATGCAGCCGGAATGGCGGGACAGTCTCGGCAAGGCCTGGCAGCGGATCGGCGGCTCTCTCGGCGGCGCCGTCGTGCTCACACTCGTTCTTTGGCTTCTGCCGCAAGGGTTTCTGCTACCGATCGGGCTGGTCGCACTGCTCGGCGGGTTCTCGTTCATGCAGACGCGGCCGGCGGTGTTCAACGGCTGCATGGTCCTGATGTCGGTCGGCATGAACGCGACCACCAGACATCTCGACCCGCGTTACGTCCTCGTCGAGTACTTGCTTCTGATGGTCCTCGCCGGCGCCATCGCCCTGCTGTTCGGTTTCGCCGCGATCCCCGGCGTGCCGAAACCCGGGCCGGTGGAACGATTCGAGAGCGCGGTCGGCGCCACTCGTGCGCTGCTCGGCTCGGTGGGGCGGAAACTGCGCGGCGAGGACGTCGACCCGCGGACGCTCGGCCGCGAGTTCCGTGCCGCCGCCGTCGCGCACCACGGCCTGCGCGCGGCGGAGCCGGGCACGAAGGAACCCGCGCCCGGCCAGCGGGACGCGCTGGAGAACGCCGCCGAAGCCTTGCGCGGCCTGTCCGTCACCGCGTCGTCGCTCTTGCTGCGGCCGGAATCAGCCAGCGCGGCGGACGCTGTCGACGAAGCGGCCCGCACGCTCGGGACGGAAGAGGCTGCGGAGATCCCGGTGCCACGGGACGCGGACGAGGAACTGCGGCTGGTGCTCGACACGATCGCCGCCGACGTGGTGACGGTCGGCGAAGCGGCTCAGAAGCTCTAAGCCTTCTCGCGGTGCTGCCCGGCGATCTCTGCGTCGGGCGTGCACAGCGCGCACGGGGTGAACCCGAGCTGCCGCGCCTCGCCGATACCGAGCGGGATCGTGTCCCGGGTTTCGAGCCACGTGCACGACGTCACGTGATAGCGCGGGTACTCGTCGACGACGACGACCTCGGTCTCGAGTTCGGAGACGACCGCCACATCCTCGGGGTCGCTGTCCTCCTCGCCGGGGTCGCCGGTGCGCTGCGGCTCTTCCGCTTCTTCAGCGTCGCCCAGCTCACCGGCGGCCGGCATCAAGACGGTCTGCTCGACGTCCTCGGGTTTCTTTTCCTCACCCTCGGCGGACTCGTCGTCGGAGGCGTCTTCGGCCGAGTCTTCCGCCGCTTCTTCGACGGGGACCTCCGCCGCGCGCTTCTTCCGGCGGCGCAGGAGGTCGAAGAGAAGCAGCAACCCCGCGACGACGGAGAGACCGATGGAGATCCAAGCCCACAGGGAGTTCGCGGTGATGAGCGCCGCGACGAGCAGCCCCAGAGCCGCCAGTACCAGTACCAGGACGATGTAGAGCACGGTGAATTACAACACGAGAGCCAAGCGAAACGGCCCCGACCCTCCGGAGAGTGCCGAGGCCGTTCCACTGTGTAGAAACAAACCGTGTAGAAACAAACCGCTTAGAACAACCGGGCAGAGATCAGCCCGCTTCGGCCCGAGGACCGAACGAGTAACCCTG
Source organism: Amycolatopsis sp. WAC 01376 (assembly GCF_003947415.1). Taxonomy (GTDB): domain Bacteria; phylum Actinomycetota; class Actinomycetes; order Mycobacteriales; family Pseudonocardiaceae; genus Amycolatopsis. Next base: position 177,166 of record NZ_QHKL01000006.1, on the reverse strand, counting down.
TCCGCCACCGGAGGACGACGACTGCCCCGAGTTCGACGAGGACGCCGAGGCGGGAGCGGCCGAACCGCGGTCGTCGAGCTCACGCAGCTGGGACTCGAGGAATCCGCGCAGCCTCGTGCGGTACTCCCGCTCGATCGTGCGCAGCTCTTCGATCTTCTTGCCCAGCGAGCCCTTCTCCGCGTTCATGTTGTTCATGGTCTCGGTGTACTTGCGCTGAGCTTCGCGCTCCATGGTCGTCGCCTTGTCGCGCGCCTGGCGCTCCAAGGTCTCGGCACGGGTTCGCGCGTCGTTCAGCATGGTCTCGGCACGCGTGCGTGCCTCGTTCACCATCGAGTCCGACTTGGATCGCGCGTCCGACAGCAGCTGCTCGGACTTGGTCCGGGCTTCGGCGAGCATGCCGTCCGACTCGGTCTTGGCCTCGGCGGTGAGCCGGTCGGCCATTTCCTGAGCCAGCCCGAGCACCTTCGCGGCCTGGACGTTGGGCTCCCCGTTGTCCGGCACCATCGAATGGGCCTGGGTCTGCTCCATCGCCGACTGCGGCGGCGGCACCGGCGCCAGGCGGCGCGACGGCTCGTCGCGTACCTGTGGCGGCGGGCCGACGGCACCGGCCTTGGCGTTCTCGAGCTCACCACGGGTGGTCTCGAGCTCGTTGTCGAGCTGCTCGACCTGCTGCCGCAGTTCGTTGTTGTCCTCGATCAACCGGGCAAGCTCGGTCTCCACCAGGTCGAGGAACGCGTCCACCTCGTCCTCGTTGTAGCCCCTTTTGCCAATGGGCGGCTTGCTGAACGCGACGTTGTGCACGTCAGCGGGGGTCAACGACATCAGATCACCTCACGCACTCCATGGCCTGCAGGTCCACCGGGGCTTCCCCGAAAATCACCCTGGCGTTGCCAGCTGCATCGCGAAGAACACAACCAACAGCAGCACCATAATCGATAAGTCCAGTCCGACGCCGCCGATTCGTACGGTCGGGATGATTCGTCTGAACAGACGAACCGGTGGGTCGGTCACTGTGTAGATGGTCTCGAGCGTTACCGCAACCCCTCCGGCAGGACGCCACTCGCGAGCGAAAGCACGCACGAGCTCGACGACGATCCGTGCCGTCAGCAGGAGCCAGAAAGCGAACAGCACGTACCAGACGACCAGCAACACAGCATTCACGTAACCACTCTGCCATGCCTCGCGTCAAAACACGCAGTTGACGGGCTCCGGATGCCGATGAGTCGACAAAATCACATCCGGCTGCGTTCAGCGGTCACCGGGTGATCAGCCGCGCAGGAATAATCCGCCTTCGGCAATCCGCCGACGGTCCTCCGCGGTGACGTCCACATCGGGCGGTGAGAGAAGGAACACCTTGTTGGTGACCTTGTCCATCGATCCGCGCAACGCGAAAGCGAGCCCCGCGGCGAAGTCGACGAGACGCTTCGCGTCCGCGTTCTCCATCTCCGTGAGGTTCATGATCACCGGGATGCCCTCCCGGTAGTGCTCCCCGATCGCCCGCGCTTCGGCGTAGCTCGTCGGGTGCAGCGTCGTGATCCGGCTCAACGGGTCACGCACCGCGGCCCGGACCGGCTCGGTGACCGGCCGCAGCCGCGCGACCGGCTCCGGCTGGCGGTCGATCGCCAATGCCCCGTGGACCGCAGGCTCCGGGCTGGGCACGGAGCGTGACCGAGGCCGCGGCGCGGGCTCGTCATAAGTGTCATCGGCGTCCCGGTAACGTCCACCCCGTGACCGGGCCGGCGGCTCATCGTCGTAGTCGTACTCGTCGTCGACGTATTCCTTTGAGGCGTAGCCTCGCCGGTAGTCATCCTCGACGTCGTAGCCATCTTCGTCCGCGGGCACCATCCCGAAGTAGGCCTTCAGCTTCTGCAGCGCGCTCATGCCTCTCCCTAGCCTTAGCCGCGTCCCGCACCGTACTCCCCCGCCCTCGCCGCCACTCCCCGTAACGACGAGACGGTATTCCCTAGGGCGAGGCTAAACCGCGTCCACCGAGCAACGCGGTTCCGACACGCACACAGGTCGAGCCGTGCGCGATAGCCTGCTCGAGATCATTGCTCATTCCGGCGGAGATCTCACGGGCTTTTGGGTGTTCTTCCCGAAGACTCTCCGACGCGCGAGCGAGTTCCTCGAACGCCTCAGCGGGGTCAGTACCCAGCGGGGCCACGGCCATAAGCCCTCGGAGGCGAAGATCACCCACATGGGCTATCCGCTCCGCCAACCGGCGTAATTCGCTCAACCGAATGCCCCCGCGGTTCGGATCGTCATCGAGACTTACTTGAATGAGGACGTCCAACGGGTGCTCGCGTTGCCCGGAATCGAGGGCCGACCTGGTCGCCTTCGCGAGCGCGTCGGCGAGGCGCTCGGAGTCGACGGACTGGATCTCGTCCGCCCAGCGCACGACCGATTTGGCCTTGTTCCGCTGCAGGCTGCCGACCATATGCCAGCGGATCCGGGCGTCGGGACGGAGACCGGCGACCTCTTCGGCCTTCGCGCCCGCCTCCTGATCGCGGTTCTCGGCGAGGTCGAGCGCGCCAAGGTCGGCGAGCAACGCGGCGTCGAGGGCCGGGAAGGTCTTGGTGACCGCGAGCAGCTTGACCTCGTCGCGCGTCCGGCCGGCGGCCTTGCACGCGGCGCCGATCCGCTCTTCCACTTCGGCGAGGGACGCGGCGAGTTCCGCCTTTCGTGCGTCACTCACGACGCGTCCAGCCAGGTGATCCCCGCGATCCGGCCGGTGGTGCCGTCGCGGCGGAAGCTGAAGAGTGTCCTGTCTTCGTTGGTGCAGCGCGGATCCACGCCGATCTTGCCGACGCCGAGGTTGGCCAGCTGCCGCCAGAGACCGGCGCGCAGGTCGAGCCCCGGCGTGCCCTTGCGGGTTTTGCAGGCACTGCCCGGCACGTGTTCTTCGACGTCGGCGGCCATGGCGGCGGGGACTTCGTAGCAGTCGCCGCAAATAGCGGGGCCGAGCAGCCCTTCGATCCTGGCCGGTTCGGCGCCGAGCGAACGCATCGCCTCGATCGCGGCGGGGACGACGCCGACCCTGGCGCCGACGCGGCCCGCGTGGACGGCGGCGACGACACCGGCTTCGACGTCGGCGAGCATCACGGGAACACAATCGGCGACGAGCACCACGAGCGCGAGACCGGGCTCGGCCGTCACGAGCGCGTCGGTCGCTTCGGCGGCGGAGGTTTCGGAACCGTCGACGACGGTGGCGGTGCGGCCGTGGACCTGTTCCATCCACGCCAGCCTGTCCTCGGCGAGGCCGAGTTCGGTGGCGAGACGTTTGCGGTTGGCGTAGACGTCGCCCGCGTCGTCACCGACGTGATCACCGAGGTTGAAGGTGTCGAAAGGCGGCCGGGAGGCCCCGCCCGCCCTTGTCGTGACAATCCGCCGTACCCGCACGCGTTTCCTCCTAGACCTGAGTGAAGGCCCCCTCGACTGTAGTCAAGGAGGCCTTCACGGAACGTACTGGCGAACTACCGCCGCATGAACGGCGGCACGTCGACCTCGTCGTCCGAAGGGTCGTCGTGCACCGGGGTGGCACGGCCGGGCAGGCTGCCGTGGGTCGAGTTCGACCCGATCGGCGAGTAGCCGCGCGAGCCGCCGCCGGGCTGCGGAAGTCCGCCGCTCAGCGAGCCGTTGCCTTCGTTGCGGGAAGACGGCATCGGCGTGTGCGTGCGCGGCGGCGCGACCGGGTAGCCGTTCGAACCGGTCGACGGCACCGGCGTGGCACCCGAAGGCGGGCTCTGCACCGGAGTCGCCCCGCCGCCGTTGACCTGGCCCGCCTGCGCGGACGCGGTCGACGAGTTGGAGCGGGAGCCGAAGGTCGACGGGTCGAGCTTCTTGTGGGTCGGGGTGCCGGCGTCGAAACCGGCCGCGATCACGGTGACCCGGACCTCGTCGCCGAGCGAGTCGTCGATGATCGTCCCGAAGATGATGTTGGCGTCGGGGTGCGCGGATTCCTGCACCAGCGACGCGGCTTCGTTGATCTCGAACAGGCCGAGGTCCGACCCGCCCGCGATCGACAGCAGCGCGCCGTGCGCCCCGTCCATCGACGCTTCCAGCAGCGGCGAGTTGATCGCCTTCTCCGCGGCCTGGATCGCCCGGCCTTCACCGCGTGCCGAGCCGATGCCCATCAGCGCGGAACCCGCACCGGACATGACGCTCTTGACGTCGGCGAAGTCCAGGTTGATCAGACCCGGCGTGGTGATCAGGTCGGTGATGCCCTGGACACCCGAAAGCAGCACCTCGTCCGCCGAGCGGAAGGCGTCCATCAGCGAGACGCCGATGTCGCCCAGCTGGAGGAGCCGGTCGTTCGGGATGACGATGAGGGTGTCGCATTCGTTGCGCAGCTGCTGGATGCCGTCTTCGGCCTGCTTGCTGCGGCGCTTGCCCTCGAAGGTGAACGGGCGGGTGACGACGCCGATGGTCAGCGCGCCGAGTTTGCGGGCGATCTGGGCGACGACGGGCGCGCCACCGGTGCCGGTGCCACCGCCTTCACCCGCGGTCACGAACACCATGTCGGCGCCCTTGATGACCTCTTCGATCTCTTCGCGGTGGTCCTCGGCGGCCTTCTGCCCCACTTCGGGGGCGGCGCCGGCACCGAGGCCGCGGGTCAGTTCCCGGCCGATGTCGAGCTTGACGTCGGCGTCGGACATGAGCAGTGCCTGAGCGTCGGTGTTCACCGCGATGAACTCGACGCCCTTGAGGCCGACCTCGATCATGCGGTTCACGGCGTTCACTCCGCCGCCGCCGATACCGACGACCTTGATCACCGCAAGGTAGTTGTGCGGGGGCGTCATCGGAGCCGCCTTCCTGATCGTGTGTGCTCGTGCTGCCCGCCGGTCGCTGAGCCTGGGCCGAACCCTCGAGCTGAAGTTCAGATTGAGAGTTATGTCAACTGCCGACGTTGAAGCAGGACGGTATGCACCAGGCTGGCTCGAATCCAGTAGCCACGCCGTGTGTCGCAAAGGTGTTTTGCCACAACATGTTCGCGGGCGCAAGAGCGAGACCCGGTCGCGGCGGCGAACGGCGGCCTGGTAAGAGCGGAGATCAGGTGGGCATGGACATGACCATGACGACGTCCTTCGACGGCGTTCCGGTCGGTGATCCGCCTGCCTGTTCGACGCTGAGCGCGAACTTCTCGGCCCCGCCGAGTCCGTCGGCGACCAGCAGCGCACCGTCCTGACCACCGGGAATGAGCCCGGCGGGCTTGGGCGCGGCGCCCGGGAACATCAGCCACGCCTGATACGTCCGGCCCGGTTCGTTCTTCGGCAGCTGTGCCGCCATGAAGACGAGCTTGTCCTTCGAGCGCGACATCATCACGGTCCCGCCGCCCCCGCCGGAAGCTTCGGCGTGCCCGGTCCGGAGATCGGCCGCCGAAAGCACCTCGGCGACGGGCGCGTACCGCGCCGCGTATTGCGCGGCTTGTTCGCGCGCGGCGGTCAGCTGGGTGTGGTTGTCGTAGGCGATGCCGCCGAACACGGCGGTGCCCGCCAGCCCGACGATCGCCGCCGCGGCGGCCGCGATCGCCCAGCGCGGGACGCGGCGGCGGTCCTTGACGCGCTCCCCGGTCTCGAAGCGCGTCTTCGGCGGCTGCTGCCTGGTCGCCATCGCCTCCGCGAGCACCCGGCGCTTGAGTTCGGGCGGCGGGTCTTCGGCCAGCGCGGCACCGAGACGGGTCGCGGTCATCTGCAGTTCGAGAACCTCTTGAGCGCACGAAGCGCACTCCCCGAGGTGCCGCTGGAACTGGGCACGCTCCACTTCGGACAGCGCGTCGACGGCGTAGGCCCCGGTGAGCGTGTGCATTTCGGGCATGGTCATGCCGTCACCCCCATACAGTCCCGGAGCCTGATCAGGCCGTCCCGGAGCCGGGTCTTGATGGTCCCGTGCGGAGTCTGGAGCACTTCCGAGACCTCGCGATAGGTGTAGCCCTGGTAGTAGGCGAGCAGCACGGATTCCCGTTGCAGCTCGGTCAAGGTGGTGAGACAGCGGCGCACCTGCGACCGTTCCCAGCGGGCCGCGACGGCCTCGGCCACCTCGTCGAAGGGCCGGGCGCGGGCGGCCTCGAAGGTCGCCTTGACCTCGCGATCCGAACTGGCGCGTGCCGAGCGGACGCGGTCGACGGCACGGCGGTGCGCGAGCGTCATGGCCCAGTTCAGCGCGCTCCCCCGCTCCGGGGAGTAGCGCGTGGCCGTGCGCCACAGCTCCACCATGACCTCCTGGGTGACCTCTTCCGACTGCGCGGAGTCACGCAGGATCCGCCGCACCAGTCCGAGGACCGGTCCGGCGAGCTTGTCGTACAAGGCGTCGAAGGCCCGCTCGTCGCCCTTCGCGACCCGGACGAGCAGATCCTCGGCCGTCGGACCGGCCGGTTCGCCGTCCCCGGGGACGGGCGCCATCCGGCGCGGGCGTGCCGATTCATCCATCAAGCGTGCCTCCGGCCGTCTGCGGCGTCCGCCGGGCGATCGGCGCCTTCTTCCACCACAGTGTGATCCCGTGCCGCCGGATCAGCGCGGAGACCCGGTGCGGCATGAGCGGACGGGTGAGCAGCATATGCGCCAGCCACTTGGCGGTGGCCGGTCGCCGCACCCCGCGCAGCGACGCCGTCAACGGCGTCTTCCCGCCCTGCCGGAGGGCGATCTTGACCGAGAGCAGCGATTCCGGCCTTGGCACCTCCATCCGGTACTCGCCGTCCATCGACTGGAACGGCGAGACGTAGAACTCCTTGTCCGCGAAGGCGTTCCCGGACTCGTCGGGGCGTAGGAGGTACGCGTGCCGACCGCCGTAGGTGTTGTGGACCTCGGCGACAACGCATTCGAGTTCCCCGTCCGGCCGGTGGCACCAGTACAAGGTGACGGGGTTGAAGTTGTGGCCGAACATCCGCGCGCCGGCGAGCATCAGCACCCGGCCGCCGTGGAGGTCGACGTCGCGAGCCGCGAGCCAACGGTCCAATTTGGACCGGATGCTGGAGGCGTCCTCGGGCGCGAAGTGGTCTCGTGAGTCGAAGCGGGCGAAGGGGCGCAACCACCACGGTAGCTTCGGCGGCACGTCGAGATCGACGAACCACAGATAGACGCGATGGGCGAACGAGAGCGGCGGATCGAGGCGCCGGACATGCGCCACCGTGGAGTCGTAGAGCACGGCCATGACGGTCACCAGCGCACCCCGAAATTCTCGGCCGCGCGGACACCGGAAGCGCAGCCGTCCTCGTGGAATCCCCAGCCGTGATACGCCCCGGCGAAGGCGACCACGTCGTCGCCGAGTTCGGGAAGCCGACGCTGGGCGGCCACGGATTCCGGCGTGTAGACGGGGTGTTCGTAGGTCATCTTGGCCAGCACCGAACCGGTGTCGGGGGCGGTGCTGGGGTTGAGGGTGACGACGTACCCGGTGGGCTCGTCGAGCCGCATCAGGCGGTTCATGTCGTAGGACACCTGGACCGCGCCGTGGCCGGCGCCGCAGAACGGGGTGGCGTAGTTCCAGCCCGCCCGCGCCGATTCCGCCGTCGGGAGCACGCCGGTGTCGGTGTGCAGCCACGCCTCGTTGCTGGAGTACCGGAACGAGCCGAGGACGGCACGTTCGGCCTCGGTCGGCGACGTGAGCAGCTTCAGCGCCTGGTCCGCGTGCGTGGCCAGGACGACCTTGTCGAGCTTGTGCCGCGTGTCGGCGTCGTCGCGGACCTCGATCCCTCGCGCGGTGCGCTTGACCGAGCGGACCGGCGTCGACAAGTGGACCGCGGTCAGCTGCTTGGCGGCCCGCTCGACGTACTCGCGGGAGCCGCCGTCGACGGTGCGCCAGCGCGGGGACCCGCCGACCGACAGCATCCCGTGGTTGCGCAGGAACTCGAACAGATAGCGCGCCGGGTAGCGGAGCGTGTCGGTCCGGTCGGCCGACCAGACGGTCGAGACGACCGGGAGCATGAAGTGGTCGACGAAGTACTTCGAGTACCCGCCGATCGCGAGGAACGCGCCGAGCGTGACGTCTCCGGCCTCGGGCGCTTCGAGGACGCGCTTCGCGTGCCGATGGAAGCGTTTGACGTCGGCGAGCATCCGCAGATAACGCCCTCGGGTGACGTTGCGCGGCTGGGCGAAGAGGCCCTTCATGCCCTTCGCCCCGGCGTATTGGAGGCCGCAGCCGTCGCAGCGGATGCTCATCGACATCTCCGCGTCGCGGGTGGCGACGCCCAGTTCGGCGAACAGGCGCAGCAGGTTCGGATACGTGCGCTCGTTGTGCACGATGAATCCGGAGTCGACGCCGACGGTGCCGCCGTGCGCGCTCGGGACGTCGTGGGTGTGCGCGTGCCCGCCCAGCCTGTCGTCGGCTTCGAACAGCAGCACTTCGTAGCGGCGTTGGAGCAGATAGGCCGCAGTGAGACCGGCGACGCCGCTGCCGATGACTCCGATGCGTTGACCCTTGGTGTGCACATGAGGCATTCGGAGCCGGCTCGGGCGAGGATTGGATCGCGTGAACCGGTGCCACATCCGACCCATCCCTTTCCGGTCCGGGAGCGAATGACGACTATGCCGAACAGTCCCGCGTCCCGCCTAGCCCCGTTCGTCGAGCGGCTCCTCGGTTGCTCCCTGCCGGTCGGTCTCCGTACCTGGGATGGCGTACGCGCCGGTCCGCCGGATGCCCCGACAGTGGTACTCCGGAACCGGCGCGCGCTGCGCCGTCTCCTCTACGCCCCCGGCGAATTGGGGCTGGCGAGGGCCTACGTCTCCGGTGATCTCGATGTCGAAGGCGACCTCGCCGACGGATTCCGCCGGATCTGGGCACTGACCCGATCGGGTGCCCTGCGCGGCGCCAGGCTGGGCCCGCGCGAATGGGCCGAAGCGCTGCGGATCGCGGTGCGCCTCGGCGTCGTCGGGCCGCCGCCCAAGCCGCCCGCCGAGGAGGCCCGGCTGTCCGGCAAACTGCACACGCTGCTCCGCGACAAGTCCGCGATCGCGCATCACTACGACCTGGGCAACGCCTTCTACCAGCTGCTGCTCGACGAATCGATGGCCTACTCGTCCGGCTACTGGACCTCCGACGAGGACGGCTACGACGTCGAGCAGGCCCAATGGGACAAACTCGAGCTGGTCTGCCGGAAGCTCGGCCTGCGGCCCGGCATGCGGCTGCTCGACGTCGGCTGCGGCTGGGGCTCGCTCCTGGTGCACGCCGCGAAACACCACGGCGTGCACGCCGTCGGGATCACGCTTTCGGCGGAGCAGCGGCAACACGTCCGCGGCCGGCTCGCCCAGCACGACCTGGAGGAACGGGTCGAGGTCCGGCGGCAGGACTATCGCGAGCTGTGCACACGGACCCTCGGCGGGAAAACGTACCTCGGGTCGGCCGACCAGCCGTTCGACGCCGTCGCGTCCATCGAGATGGGTGAACACGTCGGCGAGGAGAACTACCCCGAGTACACGCGGACGCTGTTCCGGATGCTCAAGCCCACCGGACGGCTGGTCCTGCAGCAGATGTCCCGCGGCACGGTGGCCCCCGGCGGCGGCGCGTTCATCGAGCGCTACATCGCCCCCGACATGACGATGCGGCCGTTGAGCCGCACGCTCGGGCAGCTGGAGACCGCCGGGTTCGAGATCCGCGACGTCCACGCCCTGCGCGAGCACTACGTGCGTACGGTCCGGGCATGGGAGAAGACCCTGGAAGGCAACTGGGACGACGTCGTCGCGCTGATCGGTGAGTCCGGTGCGCGGGTCTGGCGGCTGTACCTGGTCGGCGGGGCGCTCGCGTTCGAGGAGAACCGGATGGGCGTCGACCAGATCCTCGCGGTCCGCCCGTCCGGCGAAGGCCTGAGCGGCCTGCCCGCCACCCGGGAGTGGTCCTGATGCCCCTCGGCGGGACCCTCGCGGTGACGGCGGGAGCGACTCTCGTGGCCTTCGTCGTCACCTTCGCCGTCGCGCGGTGGCGCAAGCGGTACGACACTGTCGACACGTTCTGGGGGCCGGGCTTCGCGCTCGTGGCGCTGGTGGCGGCCCCGCTCGGGGACGGCTCGGTGGCGCTGCGCGTGGTCGCCGCGCTGCTGACCACGATCTGGGGTGTGCGCCTCGGCGTCCACCTCCACCTGCGCAACCACGAACTGCCCGAAGACCCGCGTTACGTGCGAATGGCGGAAAACGCCGGCCCGAATCCGGCGCTCAAGCTCTTCGTCCGCGTGTACCTGCTCCAGGCCGTGGTGCTCTGGTTCGTCTCGCTACCGGTCCAGTTCGCGATGTACGGCGACTCGTTCGGGCCGGCGGCGTGGCTCGGTGTCGCGGTGTGGCTGGTCGGCTTCGGATTCGAGGCGATCGGCGACGAGCAGTTGCGCCGCTTCAAGGCCGACCCGGACAACAAGGGGAAGGTGCTCGACAGCGGGCTGTGGCGCTACACGCGGCATCCCAACTACTTCGGTGACGCTTGCGTGTGGTGGGGCCTGTACCTGTTGGCGTGTTCGAGCTGGGTGGGGGCGGCGACGATCCTGTCGCCGATCGCGATGACGTACACCCTGGCCAAGGGCACCGGAAAACCTTTGCTGGAGAAGGGTTTGCGGCGTTCCCGGCCGGGATACGCGACGTACGTCGAGCGGACCAGCGGGTTCTTCCCGCTGCCCCCTCGCCGCGTCACTCCCCGGTGAGACCGTCGGTCAGCTCGCGCAACAGGTCGAGGTGGCCGGCGTGCCTGCCGGTCTCCTCGATCATGTGCGCGACCACGAACCGGACGTTGACCTGGCGATCGTCGCGGAAGGGGACCACGTCGTCCAGCCCCATCCCGGCGACGACCTTGCGGCTGCGTTCGCACTCGGCCTCGTAGGCGGCGATCAGCTGGTCGATCGGGGTCTGCATGGCGACCCGGAATTCGGCGTCCGGATCGACCTCCAGTGCCTCCTTCCAGACGTCTTCCTGCCCGTTGAGCACGACGGTGAACCAGTACTGCTCGACGAGGGTCAGGTGGCCGAGCAGACCGGCGACGGTGGTCAGTTCGCTGGGGACGAGCGGCCGCCGGGCCTGCTCGTCGGTGAGGCCCGAGCACTTCCACACGACCGTCGCGCGGAGGAAGTCGAGGAAGCCGTTCAGCTGGGTGCGCTCGTCGCCGGTGAGCGGCGGTTCGGGGCGCTTGGGTTCGTCGGTCATGGTGGTGCAGTCTGCCGGTTTCCTCCGATGATCCGCTAACGAGTTACCCCGGGACGCACTGTCCACCATCTGCCGCAGAGCCGTGGTCCATGTCCGAACGCGATCCCATCGTTCGAGTGAAACCGACGGTAATTAGCGCCGAGGAAACATGACGACCACCCGCCCGTCATGTCAGGCTGATGCAGTTGTGCCCATCGCCGGAGAACCGAGAAAGGTCACTGATGTCAGGCCCTCAGCTGAGCGCACTCGATGTCGCTTTCCTTTGCCTGGAAAGCGAAACGACACCTATGCACATGGGCGCGGTGGCCACGTTCCGCCCGCACGGGCAGGTGCACGCGCGTAAGCTGACCACGCTGCTCGCCGAGCGGGCGGAACGGCTCCCGAAGCTGCGTCAGCGCCCTCGCGCCGCGCTGTTCCCGCCCGGCGCCGCGACCTGGGCCGAGGACCCGGATTTCGTTGCCAGTGAACATATTTCACATCACCACCTGAGTTCCCTGTACGAACCGGACCCGCTCTCCGCCTACGCGTCGCGCTGGATGGGACGGCCGCTCGACACCGGAAAACCCTTGTGGGACTTGCATCTCGTCACCGGCCTGCCGGACGGCGAGTTCGCGTTGCTGCTGAAACTGCACCACGCGCTCACCGACGGGGCCGGCGCGTACGGCGTCGCCGCGGGCCTGCTCGACGAGGTCCCACGCGCGACGAGGCGTCCGCACAGCGGCTCCGCACCGCCCACGCGTCGCTCCCCTGTGGACGCTGTCAAGGAAGCCGTCGGCTCGACACTGGCCCAGGCCGGGATCGCCTCTTCGGTCGTCCGCGCGACTCGTTCGCCGCTGTCGCCGATCAGCGCTCCGCCGTCGACCGAACGACGGCTCGGCCTCGTCCGGCTGGACACCACCGAGATCCGGCGGATCCGCCGGGCCCACGGCGGGACGGCCAACGACGTCGTGCTGGCGATCCTCAGCGGCGCGCTGCGCGAATGGATGATCAACCTCGGCCAGCGCGCCGACGACCGGACGCTGCGGGCGCTCATCCCGGTCAGCGTGCGCGGGCGGTCCGCCGAGCAACTCGGCGGGAACAAGCTGTCCGGCTACCTCTGCGACCTGCCGGTCGGCCTGGACGACCCGCTGGAGCGGCTGCTGGCCGTCCAGCGCGAGATGAGCCGGAACAAGGCCGCGGGCCCGGCCCGCGGCCCCGGCGCGTTCCCGCTGCTCGCCGACCGGATGCCGCCGATGCTGCACCGGCTCGGCAGCAAGGCCGCCGGACTGGCCGCGCCGCTGCTGTTCGACCTCGTGATCACCACGGTGCCGGTGCCGCCCAACCGGCTCACCCTCGACGGCACGAAACTCCACGGCGTGTACCCGTTCGTGCCGCTGGCGCCGCGGCAGGCGATCGGGATCGCGGTGGCGACCTACCGCGACTCCGTCCACATCGGACTTCAGGCGAACGGGGCGGCGGTTTCGGACGTGGGTTCGCTGCGGGACGGGGTGCTCAAGTCGGCTGCGAGGCTGCTGGACACTGCCTAGCGCCAAGTGTCATGAAAGGGTCGTTCAGGACATCTTTTGTCCTGAACGACCCTTTCATGACATCCGGTGGATCGGTCAGCCGCGCAGCATCTCCGCGACCAGGAACGCCAGCTCCAGCGACTGCTGCGTGTTCAGGCGCGGGTCGCACGCGGTCTCGTACCGGCCCGAGAGGTCCAGATCCGAGATCTCCTGCGCGCCGCCGAGGCATTCGGTGACGTCCTCGCCGGTGAGCTCGACGTGGATGCCGCCCGGGTAGGTGCCGAGCTTGCGGTGCACCTCGAAGAAGCCCTGCACCTCGTCCACGATCCGGTCGAAGTGCCGGGTCTTGTAGCCCGTCGAAGCCTCGTGCGTGTTGCCGTGCATCGGGTCGCACTGCCAGATGACCTTGTGCCCGGACGCCTCGACCTTCTCGACGATCGCGGGCAGCACCTCGCGGACCTTGCCGTTGCCCATCCGGGCGATCAGCGTCAGGCGGCCGGGCTCGTTGCGCGGGTCGAGGCGGCGGACGTATTCGACGGCCTGTTCGGGCGTGGTCGTCGGGCCGATCTTGAGGCCGATCGGGTTGGCCAGCAGTTCGGCGAAGGCGATGTGCGCGCCGTCGAGCTGCCTGGTCCGCTCGCCGACCCACAGGAAGTGCGAGGACAGGTTGTACAGCTTGGGGTTCGCCGCGTCCGCGCGGTCCATCCGCAGCATGGAGCGCTCGTAGTCCAGCAGGAGCGCCTCGTGGCTGGCGAAGATCTCGGTGGACTGGAGCGAGGAGTCGGTCACGCCGCAGGCCGACATGAACCGCAGGCCGCGGTCGATCTCCGCGGCCAGGGCCTCGTAGCGTTCGCTGGCGGGCGAGGACTTCACGAAGTCCTTGTTCCAGTCGTGCACCTGGTGCAGATCCGCCATGCCGGCGCCGGTGAGGGCGCGGACGAGGTTCATCGCGGCGCCCGCGTTGGCGTAGGCGCGGATCATCCGGCCCGGGTCGGGCACGCGGAGTTCGGGCTTGGCGACGAGCGAGTTGATGATGTCGCCGCGGTACACCGGCAGGCCGAGCGCGTCGGTGGACGCCGAACGCGGCTTCGCGTACTGGCCCGCGATCCGGCCGACCTTCACCACCGGCAGGCTCGCGCCGTAGGTGAGGACGACGGCCATCTGCAGCAGGGTGCGCAGGTTGGCGCGGATGTGCGGCTCGGTGTTCGACTCGAAGGTCTCCGCGCAGTCACCGCCCTGCAGCAGGAACGCCTCGCCGCGGGCGACCATGGCGAGCCGGTCGGAGAGCCGGTCGATCTCGGCGGGGACGGTGATCGGCGGCACACTCTCCAGCACGCCGCGGACGCGTTTCGTCAGCTCGGCGTCCGGCCATTCGGGCTGCTGCGCGGCGGGCCGGGAAAGCGCGTCGTCGAGCCGGTCACGCAGCTCGGGAGGCAGAGGAGGCAGTTCGGGGAGCGTGTCGACGGGAACGTCCACTGTCCAGTTCACCGGACCAGGATATGCCGCGCCGAAAGCCGCCCGCCCACCGGGACGAAAGTCCCAAAAGGTGGACGGGCGGCGGGTTGATCAGGCGGCCTGCGCCTTGTTGTAGAGGTTCTGCGCGTCCGTGCCGAAGTACGGGCCGAACATGTAGCCGGGCAGGAAGTTGTAGCCGAAGCTGTTCACCGAGGCCTGGACGCCCGCGCCGGTCGCCTCGCTGAAGTTGAGGAACCACGGGCCGCCGCTCGAACCACCGGTCATGTTGCAGTTCATCCCGTGGTCCTTGGTGAGCAGGAAGTCGGTGAACGTGCTCCCGCTGCAGTAGATCAGCTTCGAGCCGTCGTACGGCGCCGCCGCCGGGTAGCCGAAGGTGTACATCGACTGGTTGCGCGCCTGGTTGAACGCGATCCCCTGCGCGCCGACGACGTCGGTCAGCTTCTGCCCGTTGAGCGGGTTGACCACGGCCGCGCCGATGTCGTAGTTCATGTCCTCGCTCGCTTCCCACTGGGGAGTGGTCAGCGTGCTCTTCGCCGCCCAGGTGCCGTAGGGCGTGTTGCCGTTGTTGTAGCCGGGCGCGAAGGTCCAGTTGGTGTGCCAGGCGCCCTGGTACTTCACGCAGTGCCCGGCGGTGATCACGACGCTGCCGTTCGCGCTGGTGACCGCGTCACCGGAGCACGACGCGTTCCGCCCGCCCATGGTGAAGAACACCCGGCCGGCGGTCTGCACGACCTTGCCCGCCCCCGCCCACGCGCCACCGCCGTTGGGGATGCTCTGGATGATCGTGCTCTCCCCCTTCGCCACGTCCTTGAGCGAAAGGGGCGGGGCCTGGACCAGTTGCTCGATCGGCACCGCCGACCGCATCCGCTCGGGCGTCCAGTAGGCCGCCACCGCCTGCGCGCCGGCCGCTGCCTGATGATGGACCGGTCCGGCGTGAGCGGGACTCGCGACCGCGGTCAGCGCCGTCACCGCGAGCCCCATGAGCGCCGCCAGGATCCCCGTCCGGGAAGCCGTCCTCTGCATGGCGTACCACCTTTCGCCACCGGTGAATTGCCGTATGACTTGCACGACATTTCGAAAGTATTTGTCCTGCTACCGGGCGTACAAGCGGCCGTTCGGCCGCATCCGTGGCGACATATCGGCCGATCGGCCTAGCGGCAGTGCGCATCGGTGGCCGGGAGGACGCCGTCCCGCAGATAGCGGACGACGGTGTCGTTGCCGCAGGCGTTCTCCTTGGTGAAGACGCCGTGCCCGCCGGCGTCGACCGTGACGAACTTCGCCCGCGCGCCCAGCGCCGACCGCATTTCGCGGGCGCCGACGAGCGGCGTCGCCGTGTCGCGGAGGTTCTGCACCAGCAGGATGTTCGACGGTCCGCGGTCGTGGATCCGCACCGGAGGCTCGCGGCGCTCCACCGGCCAGAACGCGCAGGGCGTGATGTTCGCGGCGGCCGGGCCGAACATCGGATGCGTCACGCGGGCCCGTTCGACCGCCTTTTGGTAATAGCGCACGCTTTCCGGCCAGTCCGAGTCGTTGCACAGCACCTGGAGCTGGAGCGCGGCGTGGTTGTCTCCGTCGAGCGGACCACCCTGGGCCTTCACTGTGGGTGTGGACCATTGCTCGGCGAGACCGGGGAAGTTCGCGTCGTCGTACAGGGCTCCCCAAGTGTCGCTCCGGATTCCCGGGCGCTTTTCCACCAGCTCGAAGAACTTCGCCGTCACCTCGGCCTGTGTCCGCCCGAGGTGGTAGACGTCGTCCCGCGCCGCCGCCCAAGCCGTGAAGTCGCCGAAGCGGTCGTCGAAACCTTCCGCGAAGCGTTGGTGCGCCCGGACGTCCAGGCCGTTCGGCCCGGTAAGGCTGTCCAGCACGATCCGGTCCGTGCGCGCCGGGAACATCGAGGCGTAGGCGGCACCGAGGTAGCTCCCGTACGAGACGCCGTAATAGGAGATCTTCCGCTCACCCAGCGCCTCGCGGATCCGGTCCATATCGCGCGCGGTGTTGGCGGTGGTCATCTGCGGCAGGAGATCCGCCGTCTTCGACTCGGCGCATTGCTTCGCCACCACACGGGACTTCGCCGCCTTCTCGGCGACGTCACGCGGGCCGTCCGCGTACGGGCCGGTGAGGATGAACCGCTGTTCCTCGGTCAGATCGCACGTCACCGGCGTGCTGTAGGTGGTGCCGCGCGGATCGAAACCGATGACGTCGTAACTGTCGAGCAGACCGGACTGGCCCTGTCGCTGCGCGAGTTGCGCGGGCATCGCCAGGCCGGGGCTCCCCGGGCCGCCGGGATTCATCAGCAGCACGCCCCGGCGTTTCGGCGAGGTGCTCGCCTTACGGGAGACGGTGAGCTCGATGGTGCGCCCGCCGGGGTCGGCGTGGTCCAGCGGCACCTTGAGTTTCGCGCATTCGAGGCCCGCGGTCGGTGAGGGCGTCATACCGTAGTCCGGGCACGGTGACGTCCACTTCAGTGCCGGAGCCGCTTCGGCGGTCACCGGGATGGCCATAGTCAGTGGCAGGAAAGCCAGTATCGCCAACGTTTTTCTCATGCGGCAGAGCTTGGCGGGCGAAACGGCTCTACCGCGTCGGACCGCGGCCTGATCCCGGACCTCCACCTTGGGTGGGGTCTCCCCCCTGCCGTTCGTCGACCCAGAGTGTCAGGAAAGGGTCGTTCAGGACGAAAAACGTCCTGAACGACCCTTTCCTGACATCTCTACGGGGCTCAGACCACTGCGAGCGGCAGCGCCGTCGGGTGCACCGGAGCGGGCAGGTCCGAAGCGCCGGTGAGGTAGGCGTCCACCGCGCTCGCCACCGAACGTCCCTCGGCGATCGCCCACACCACCAGCGAGGCACCGCGGTGCGCGTCGCCGCAGACGAACACGCCGGGCGAGGAGGTCTGCCAGTCCGCGCCGCACGAGAGCGTGCCGCGTTTGGTCAGCGACAGGCCGAGCCCGTCGAGCAGCGGCATGTGCTCGACACCCTCGAACCCGATCGCGAGCAGCACGAGGTCGGCGGGCAGTTCCTCGACCTCGTCGTTGACCGGGGTCACCATGCGCTTGCCGGTCTCGGGGTCCTTGACCACGCGGACCTGCCGGATCTCGACCGCGCGTACGGTGCCGTCGTCGTCTCCGATGAACCGGGTGACCGCGACGGCGAACTTGCGCTCGCCCGCCTCTTCGTGCGCCGGGTAGGTGCGCAGGATGTACGGCCAGGTCGGCCACGGCGATCGCTCGTCGTCCCTTGTGGACGGTGGCGTCGGGTACTGGTCCAGCTGTGTCACCGAAAGCGCGCCCTGACGGGTCGCGGTGCCGTACGAGTCGGCCCCGGTGTCACCGCCGCCGATGATGACCACGTGCTTGCCGGCCGCGTCCACCGCCGACGGGCCGTCGCCCTCGACGTACTTGTTGGCCGGGACCAGATGTTCCATCGCCAGGTGGATCCCGGACAGCTCGCGACCGGGCGTGGTCGTGTCGTCACGGCCGCGCAGCGCGCCAACGGCGAGCACCACCGCGTCGTAGCCCGCGCGGAGTTCCTCGACGGTCAGATCGACGCCGACCTCACAGCCGGTGACGAACTTCGTGCCCTCCTTGCGGAGTTGCGCGAGCCGCCGGTCGAGGACCTTCTTCTCCATTTTGAACTCGGGGATGCCGTAGCGCAGCAGGCCGCCGAGCCGGTCGTCCCGTTCGTAGACGGTCACTTCGTGGCCGGCGCGGGTCAGCTGCTGCGCGGCGGCGAGCCCGGCCGGGCCGGAGCCGACGACCGCGACCCGCTGCCCCGACGAGACCTCGGAGATCTGCGGCTGCACGTAGCCCGCTTCCCAGGACTGGTCGGCGATCGTCTGCTCGACGCGTTTGATCGCCACCGGGCCGCCGGACAGCGGCGAGACCGACAGGACACAGCCCGCCTCGCACGGCGCGGGGCACAGCTTCCCGGTGAACTCGGGGAAGTTGTTGGTCGCGTGGAGCCGGTCGCTCGCCGCGGCCCAGTCGCCGCGGCGCACCAGATCGTTCCACTCCGGGATCAGGTTGCCCAGCGGGCAGCCGGAACCACTGGAATGACAGAACGGGATGCCGCAGTCCATGCACCGTGTCGCCTGTTCGCGCACCTGTTCGTTGCGCTCGGCGGGTTCCACGTCGGCGTACACCTCGCCCCAGGTGGCGAGACGGTCCTCTTTGGACTTCTTCTTCGGCTCTTCGCGTTCGTACTTCAGGAAACCCGTCGGATCAGCCACGAGCGGCCTCCATGATCGCTTCGTCGACGTCGCGGCCCGCGGCACGCGCCGCCTTCGCCGCGTCAAGGACACGCTGGTAGTCGCGGGGCATCACCTTGGTGAACGCCGCCGAGCGACGCGGCCAGTCGCCGAGCAGCGACGCGGCCACGGCCGAGCGTGTGAGGTCGTAGTGCTTCTGCACGGTCTTCTTGAGCCAGACGAGGTCTTCCGACGACGGGGGCAGCAGGTTGACCATTTCCTCGTTGACCTTGCCCCGGTCGAGGTCGAGCACGTAGGCCTCGCCGCCGGACATCCCCGCCGCGAGGTTGCGCCCGGTCGGGCCGAGCACCACGGCCTGCCCGCCGGTCATGTACTCGAAGGCGTGGTCGCCGACGCCCTCGGCGACGACCACGGCACCGGAGTTGCGCACGCAGAACCGTTCGCCGACCTGGCCGCGCAGGAACATCTCGCCGCCGGTGGCGCCGTAAGCGAGGGTGTTCCCGGCGATGGTCTGGCCTTCGGCGGCGAACTTCGCGTCCGGATGCGGGCGCACGATGATCCGCCCGCCGGAAAGACCCTTGCCGACGTAGTCGTTCGCGTCGCCGACCATGTCGAGCGTGATGCCGCGCGGCAGGAACGCCCCGAGCGACTGTCCGGCGGAACCGGTCAGCATCACGTGGATCGTGTCCTCCGGCAGGCCCTCACCGCCGTAGCGGCGGGTGATCTCGGAGCCGAGCAGCGTGCCGACGGTCCGGTTCACGTTCCGCACCGGCAGTTCGAGCCGCACCGGATGCGCGTCCTCCAGCGCCGCCTCGGCGAGCTGGATCAGCGTCCGGTCGAGCGCGTGCTCCAGGCCGTGGTCCTGCGTCCGCGTGCGCCGCTTCGCCCCGCCGTAAGGAGTCTCGGTCGGCATCTCGAAGATCGGCGAGAGGTCGAGACCGGAGGCCTTCCAGTGCTCGATCGCGTTGTCGGTGTTCAGCATCTCGGCGTGCCCGATCGCCTCGTCGAGAGTGCGGAAACCCAGTGCCGCCAACGTTTCCCGGACCTCTTCGGCGACGAAGCGGAAGTAGTTGACGACGTGGTCTGCCTGGCCGGTGTACCGCTTGCGCAACTCCGGGCTCTGGGTCGCGACGCCGACCGGGCAGGTGTCGAGGTGGCAGACGCGCATCATGACGCAGCCTTCGACGATCAGCGGCGCCGTCGCGAAGCCGTACTCCTCCGCGCCGAGCAGCGCGGCGATGACGACGTCCTTGCCGGTCTTCATCGCGCCGTCGACCTGCACGGTGATCCGGTCGCGCAAACCGTTGAGCAGCAACGTCTGCTGTGTCTCGGCGAGCCCGATCTCCCACGGCGTCCCCGCGTGTTTGAGCGAGTTCATCGGGGAGGCGCCGGTGCCCCCGTCGTGGCCGGAGATCAGCACGACGTCGGCGTGCGCCTTCGACACGCCCGCCGCGACCGTGCCGACGCCGAGCGAGGACACCAGCTTCACGTGGATGCGGGCGTTTTCGTTGGCGTTCTTGAGATCGTGGATCAGCTGGGCGAGATCCTCGATCGAGTAGATGTCGTGGTGCGGCGGCGGCGAGATCAGCCCGACGCCGGGCGTCGAGTGCCGCGTGCGCGCGATCCACGGGTAGACCTTGTTCGGCGGCAACTGCCCGCCCTCGCCCGGCTTCGCGCCCTGCGCCATCTTGATCTGGATGTCGTCGGCGTTGACAAGGTACTCGCTCGTGACGCCGAACCGGCCGCTCGCGACCTGCTTGATCGCACTGCGCCGTGCCGGATCGTAGAGCCGCTCGGGGTCTTCCCCGCCCTCACCGGTGTTGGAGCGGCCGCCGATGCGGTTCATCGCGATGGCGAGCGTTTCGTGTGCCTCGGCCGAAATCGAGCCGTAGGACATCGCGCCGGTGTTGAAGCGTTTGAAGATCGTCTCGACGGGCTCGACCTCGTCCAGCGGGACGGGTTCGCGGGTGCCTTCGCGGAAGGAGAACAGCCCGCGCAGCGCGCCACCCTCGCGGTAGAGGCGGTGCACCTCGTCGGAGTACTTCTTGTACACCTCTTCCCGGCCGGTCTTCGTCGCGTGCTGCAACAGGAAGACGGTCTCCGGGGTGAACAGGTGCAGTTCGCCCTCGCGGCGGTACGCGTACTCGCCGCCGGTCTCGAGGCCGCGGTGGACCCGGTCGGTCGGGTTGTCCGGGTACGCGCGGCGATGACGGACGGCGACCTCTTCGGCGAGCACGCTCAGGCCGACACCGCCGAGCTTCGACGACGTCCCGGTGAAGTACTCGTCGAGGAGATCCTGGGCGAGGCCGAAGGATTCGAAGACCTGCGCCGCGGTGTACGCGCCGACGGTCGAGATGCCCATCTTGGACATGATCTTCAGGACGCCCTTCACGAGCGCCTTGACGTAGTTGCGGATCGCGGTGACCGGCTCGATCCCGGTGATGCCGCCGGTCGAGATCATGTCCTCGATGGTCTCGAAGGCCAGATACGGGTTCACCGCGGCGGCGCCGTATCCGAGCAGCAGCGCGATGTGGTGGACCTCGCGGGCGTCGCCGGTCTCGACGACCAGCGCGACGCGAAGCCTTTCCTTGGTGCGCACCAGATGATGGTGGACCGCGGAGACCAGCAGCAGCGACGGGATCGGCGCCATGCGGTGGTCGGAGTCGCGGTCGGACAGCACGAGCGTGCGCGCGCCCGCCGCGATCGCTTCGGAGGCCTCGCGCCGGACCCGCTCGATCGCGGACGCCAGCGCGTCGGCGCCACCGTCCACTTCGTACAGTCCGGAAAGGACACTACACGCGAAACCGGGAAGGTCGCCGTCGTCGTTGATGTGGATCAGCTTGGCGAGTTCGTCGTTGTCGATCACCGGATACGGCAGCTGCACGTGACGGCAGGAGGCCGGACCGGGGGCGAGCAGGTTCCGCTCGGGGCCCATGATCCGGCTCATCGAGGTGACGAGCTCTTCGCGGATCGCGTCCAGCGGCGGGTTGGTGACCTGCGCGAAGTTCTGCTTGAAGTAGTCGTAGAGCAGCCGCGAACGCTGCGACAGCACGGCGGGCGGGGTGTCGGACCCCATCGAACCGATCGGCTCGGCCGCCTTGACCACCATCGGCGCGAGCAGGATCTTCAGCTCTTCTTCGGTGTAGCCGAAGGAAAGCTGGCGCCGCAGCACGGAATCGTGGCTCTGCACGATGTGGTCACGGTCGGGCAGGTCGGCGATCTGCAGCAGACCGGCGTGCAGCCAGCCCTCGTACGGGAGTTGCTTCGCCAGCTCCGACTTGACCTCTTCGTCGTCGACGATCCGGCCCGCCTCGGTGTCCACCAGGAACATGCGGCCGGGCTTGAGGCGCCCCTTGGCCACGACGTCCTCGGGGGCCACGTCGAGCACCCCGGCCTCACTGGCCAGGACGACACGGTCGTCGGCGGTGCGCCACCAGCGGGCGGGACGCAGGCCGTTGCGGTCCAGCACCGCGCCGACGAGCGTGCCGTCGGTGAAGGTGACGCAGGCCGGGCCGTCCCACGGTTCCATGAGGCTGGCGTGGAACCGGTAGAACGCACGACGCTGTGCGTCCATCCCGGTGTGGTTCTCCCACGCCTCGGGGATCATCATCAGCACCGCGTGCGGCAGCGACCGCCCGCCGAGGTGCAGCAGCTCCAGCACCTCGTCGAACGAGGCGGAGTCCGACGCGTCGGCCGAGCAGATCGGGTACAGCCTGGTCAGGTCGCCGGGGATGAGGTCCGATTCGAGCAGCGCCTCACGGGCGCGCATGCGGTTGCGGTTGCCCCGGATGGTGTTGATCTCGCCGTTGTGCGCGACGAACCGGAACGGATGCGCCAGCGGCCACGACGGGAAGGTGTTGGTGGAGAACCGGGAGTGCACGAGCGCGATCGCGCTGGTGAGCCGGGTGTCGGTCAGGTCGGCGAAGAAGAGCGGGAGCTGCTCGGGGGTCAGCATTCCCTTGTAGACGATGGTCCGCGAGGACAGCGACGGGAAGTAGGTGCCGCAGTCCGCGGTCACGCTCTCGTTCTCGACACGCTTGCGGAGACAGAAGGCGAGGCGGTCCAGTTCGAGCCCGCCGGGACGCCGGCCGCCGGTCTCGTGGGCGGCGACGAACAGCATCGTGAAATGCGGCATCACCGAACGCGCCGTCGGGCCGATGTCGGCGCGATCGGCGTCCACCGGGACCTCGCGCCAGCCGAGGACGTCGAGGCCCTCTTCGGTGGCGATCCGCTCGATCAGGGCGACGGCCTTGTTCCGCTCCTCGCCGTCCGAGGGCAGGAAACCGATCCCGGTCGCGTAGGTCTGGTGACCGTCGGCGTCCGCCTCGGGCAGCGTGAAGTCCACTTCCGCGCGCAGCAGCTCGTCGGGGAGCTGCACCAGGATGCCCGCGCCGTCGCCACTGGTCGGCTCCGCGCCGGCGGCACCACGGTGGTCGAGGTTCGTCAGCGCGGACAGGCCGTCGGTGACGATGCCGTGCGAGCGCCGCCCGCGGACGTCGGCCACCATGGCCACACCGCAGGAGTCCTGTTCGGATTCAGGATCGTAAAGGCCCTGTTTGCCTGGAATGGCGGAGAAGATCATGAAGGGACCTCCTTCGTCGTCTGTGCTCAGCGGCGCGGACGGGGCCGGCCGGGGGAATGCGCACGGGACGACGATGGCCCGTTCGTTAGCGCGACTTTAACACCTGTGAAACACGTCGGCATCAGTTCGGCGGGCGTGAAAGCCCGCCGATGGGTAACGATATGGACGCCCGGAACGACACAGTTCCTGATGAGGTCACAGTAGTTCGTTCCGCTAAGTATATGTCTTGTTCCGGGAAGTCACGAGACGCGGTGACGCGACCCTAGTCACTCCGGGCGGCTTCCGCATCCTGGAGCCGTTCTAACTAGAACGTGTTACAGTTCCGCGCATGATCCTGGACCGTTTCCGGCTCACCGACCAGGTCGCCGTGGTCACCGGCGCCGGCCGCGGGATCGGCGCGGCGACGGCCGTGGCGCTCGCCGACGCCGGCGCCGACGTGGTGATCTCGTCCCGCACCGAAACCCAGCTCGACGACGTGGCGGCCATGGTCGCCGCCACCGGCAGACGCGCCCACGTGGTGCCCGCCGATCTGAGCGACCCGGCCGCGGCGGGCGAACTGGCGCGGATCGCGACGGCGGAGTTCGGACGGCTCGACCTGGTGGTCAACAACGTCGGCGGCACCTATCCCCGGCCACTGCTGGAAACCACCGCCGACTTCCTCGAAGAAGCCTTTCGCTTCAACGTCTCCACCGCGCACGCGCTGACCGTCGCGGCGGCACCGTCCTTACTGGAGTCGGGCGGATCGGTCGTCAACATCTCGTCGGTCATGGGCCGCGTGACCGGCCGGGGCTTCGCCGCGTACGGGACGGCGAAGGCCGCCCTGGCGCACTACACCCGGCTCGCGGCGGCCGACCTCGCGCCGAAGGTGCGGGTGAACGCGATCTCGGTCGGCTCGGTGGCGACCTCCGCACTCGAAGTCGTGGTGGGCAACGACGAACTCCGCGGCCGGATGGAGGCCGCCACTCCCCTGCGCCGGATCGGCGAGGCCGAGGACATCGCGGCCACCGTCGTGTTCCTGGCGTCGCGAGCAGGCCGGTACGTCACCGGCAAGATCATCGAAGTCGACGGTGGATTGCAGGCCCCGAACCTCGAACTGGGCTTGCCCGATCTGTAGGAGGCGACGCCGTGCGCGTGGTCCAGTGGAGTACCGGGAACGTCGGCCGCCACGCGCTGGCCGGGATCGACGCCCGCCCCGACCTCGAACTCGCCGGGGTCTGGGTCTCGAGTGAGGCCAAGGCGGGCGTGGACGCCGGGGAGTTGGCCGGACTCGGCCGCCCGCTCGGCGTCTCCGCGACGACCGACGCGGACGCGCTCATCGCGCTGAAGCCGGACTGCGTCGTCTACACGGCGATGGCGGACGATCGGCTCGTGGAGGCCGTCGAGGACCTGAAGCGGTTCCTGCGCGCGGGGATCAACGTGGTGTCCAGCAGCCCGGTGTTCCTCCAATACCCCGAAGGCGTCGTCCCGCCGGAGATGATCGAGCCGATCCGGGAGGCTGCCCGCGAAGGCGGCGCTTCGCTGTGGGTCAACGGTGTCGACCCGGGTTTCGCCAACGACTGGCTACCGCTCGTGCTCACCGGCGTGTGCGAACGGATCGACGAGGTGCGCTGCCTGGAGATCCTCGACTACTCGACGTACGACAACGGCAAGGTTTTGTTCGACATCATGGGCTTCGGCCGTGAGATGGACGACCTGCCACTGTTGTTGCAGCCCGGCGTGCTGTCGCTGGCCTGGGGCAGCGTCGTGCGGCAGCTCGCGGCGGGACTCGACGTCGAACTCGACTCCGTCGAGGAGGTCTACGAACGGCTTCCGGCCCCGGAGACGTTCGAGATCGCTTCGGGGACGATCAAAGAGGGGACGGCGGCAGCGCTGCGGTTCGAAGTGCGCGGCATGCGCGGCGGGCGGGCGGTGTGCGTGCTGGAACACGTCACGCGCCTGCGGGGCGACCTCGGGCCGGACTGGCCGCAGCCGACCGGGCAGGGCTGCTACCGCGTCCAGGTGACCGGGGAGCCGCGGTATGAACTGGACCTGCGGCTGGTCGGCACCGACGGCGACCACAACACGGCCGGGCTGAAGGCGACCGCGATGCGGCTGGTCAACGCGATCCCGGCGGTGGTGGCGGCTCCGCCGGGGCTGCTGACGGCGCTGGACCTGCCCTTGGTGACGGGACGGGGCCTGGTCTCCCCCTGACTTGCTGGGCCGTTCCGTGAGGGCCTCCTTGCCTACCTTGAGGGTAGGGAAGGAGGCCCTCACGGACGGGCCGCTGTGAAAGCTGGGGCTGCTGGGGCACTTGGGGTGACCGTGAGGTCCGTGAAGGCCTCCTTGAGGGACTCAGGGTCCCTCAAGGATGCCTTCACGGACTTGAGAGGGTTCCGGATGCCATGAAAGAGCCTTTCCTTGCAAATTTTGCAAGGAAAGGCTCTTTCATGGCGCTTGAGACAGGTCTGAGAAGCGAGGGCGGAGCGCTACTTCTCCGCCTCGGGCTTCGGTTCCTCGGTCGCCTTGTCGGCGGCCGAGTCCCGGACGGTGTCCGGAGCCGCGGCCACCTCGGCGTGCTCCGAAGAAGGCTCCGCAGAAGCCGAAGCGTCGTCCTCCCGCGGCACGTCCTTGCTCCACAGCGTTTCCGGCGCCTCCCTCGGCCCCCGCTTGGCGGCCAGGACGAAGTACGCGACCGCCGCGACGAACAGCAGGATCGAGGTCCACACGTTCACCCGCAGGCCGAGGATGTGGTTCGCGGTGTCGGTCCGCATCATCTCGATCCAGAACCGGCCCGCGGTGTACCCGGCGACGTACAGCGCGAACACGCGGCCGTGGCCGAGGCGGAACTTCTTGTCCGCCCAGATGATCAGCAGCGCGACGCCGAGGTTCCAGATCAGTTCGTAGAGGAACGTCGGGTGCACCGGGCTGTCCGGCAGCGGGACGTGCCCGATCGCGATGCCGTTCAGGAAGTCGTCCGGGTTGGTCGGGTTGTAGCGCTGGTAGATCTCCAGTCCCCACGGCAGAGTCGTGTGCGCGCCGTAGAGTTCCTGGTTGAAGTAGTTGCCGAGCCGCCCGATCGCCTGTGCGATCACGATCCCGGGTGCGAGCGCGTCGGCCATCGCGGGCAGCGGGATGCCCCGGCGGCGGCAGGCGATCAGCGCGCCGACGGCGCCGAGCGCGATGGCGCCCCAGATGCCGAGGCCGCCGTCCCAGATCTTCAGCGCGTTGATCGGGTTCTTGCCCTCGCCGAAGTAGAGCTGGTTGTCGGTGATGACGTGGTACAACCGCCCGCCGACCAGGCCGAACGGCACCGCGAAGACGGCGACGTCGATGACGGTGCCCTTCGTGCCGCCGCGGTTCACCCAGCGCCGTTCGCCCAGCCAGATCGCCACGATGATGCCGGCGATGATGCAGAGCGCGTAGGCACGGATCGGGACCGGCCCGATATGCCAGACGCCCTGGTCGGGACTGGGGATGGTCGCGAGGAACGCTGCCGAGGCGGTATTCACGTCGGCCACCGTAGCGCTTCGCCGGCTTCTTGGGGGCGTCAGCCCTCGACGGCGGCCAAATAGCCCGCGATCAGCGCGGACGCGACGTGTCCGACGGCGGTGTCCGGCGGCAGGAACAGTTCGTCGTGCAGGCTCGGCGCGCCCGCGGTGTCGCCGAGGCCGACGAACATCATCAGCCCGCGCGTCGTCCCGCAGTAGTGCGCGAAGTCGTCGGCGCCGAACGACCGGAATTCGGTGTCGACGCCCGCCCCTGCCCGGACGAGCCGCCGGTGCGCGCGCTGGGTGAGCCCGGCGTCGTTGTGCAGCACGGGTTCGCACGGGCTGATCTCGAGGTCCGCCCGGCAGCCGTGTGCCTTCGCGGTGCCGTGGACGACTTCGGCGAGCCCCTCCAGCGCGAGATCGCGGTCGTCGGCGCGCATCAGCCGCAGCGAACCGGACAGGCGGGCCTCGTTCGGCACGACGTTCGCGGTCGCCCCCGCCGCGATCCGGCCGACCGAGCAGACCGCGCCGAACACCGGGTCGACCCGGCGGCTCGCGAGCTGCTGCAGGCTCACCACGATCTGGCTGAGCGCGAGGATCGGGTCCCGCAGGAGGTGCGGGTATCCGGCGTGCCCGCCCTGGCCGCGGACGACGACCTCGAACTCGTCGGTGGAGGCGTTGACCGGTCCCGGCACCGCCGACACCACCCCCGCCGCGAGCCGGGGCTGGACGTGGGCGCCGATGACGGCCTCGACGCCGTACTCGGTGAGCACGCCGGATTCGACGATGTCCAGCGCGCCGGACGGCGACGTCTCCTCACGCGGCTGCAGGAGCGCGAGCAGCGGCCGCGGTACCCCGACGACGGCCGCCGCGCGGCAGGTGGCGACAAGCGCGGCCATGTGCACGTCGTGCCCGCACGCGTGCATCAACGGCGTCTCCGAAGCCCATGGGATCCCAGTGCGCTCGGTGACCGGCAGCGCGTCCAGTTCCGAACGCAGCGCCACGGCCGGTCCCGGCCCGGTGCCCGGGAACAGCACCGCGCGTCCGGTCTTGGCGACCCGGACTCCTTCGTCGGCGCCGAGCGCCTCGACGAGCATCCGCGCGGTGTCCTCTTCGTCCCCCGACGCGCGGGGATCGGCGTGCACCCGGTGCCGCAGCTCGATCGCGGAGGGCAGCTCCGCCTCGACGGCGGCCTCCCAGCGGTCCTGTAGTTCGTCCAGTTCCGTCATGTCCCCTCCAGCCCGTAAACCCGTTCGGCGTTGCGGTGCCCCACCAGCGCCGCTATCCGGTGCGCGTCCACTTCGGACAGTACGTCCGCGGTGAGCCCCGCGTACAGGAAGTCCGACAATCCTTGCCGGAACAGCGCGGTGCCGAGGTGGTACAGCTCGGCCAGCCCGAACGCGTCCGTGGAGAACAGCAGCTTCCCGAACGGCACGATCTCCATTGTCTCCGCGATGATCGCGGGCGCACGATGACCGGCGTTGTGCGTCGCGAGTCCCACGTCGATGAACACGTGCTCGAACACCTGCGCCAGATACGCGGCGTTCCGGTGGAAGGGATAGTTGTGCAGCAGCATGATCGGCACACCGCGTGACCGGGTGGCCCGCAACAGCCCGGTGAGCAGCAGCGGATCGCAGCGGTGCAGGTCGATGTCGGAGTCGCCGAAGCCCACGTGGAACTGGATCGGCAGGGCCAGGTCGACGCCGGTCCAGATCAGGAACCGGTGCAGCACCTCGTCCGCGAGCCGGACCGGTTCGCCCGCCTCGATCCGCGCGAGCCAGCGGCCCGCCGCTTCGGTGACTTCGGTGTCCGTCGGCCGCTCCCCTGCCAGGTCGAGGCCGACCCGGTAGGCGGCGATGGACTTGAACCCGACGGCCGTCGTGGCGCGTTTCGCCAGTTCCCCGGCGAAGGCCGAGGCGAATCCGGCCGCGGTGGTGGATCCGATCACCGCTTCGGCGACCTGTTCGAGCCGGACGATGTCCCGCGCGCGGGCGCCGGACAGGGCCGCGAACTGCTCGGTCGTGGTCAGCGTGTCCGGCAGGAAGCCGCCGTCGAGCAGGAATTCGGTCGTGCCGGTGGCGCGCAGGAACCGCGCGTTGACGTCGGCGGCACCCAGTTCGGCGCGGCGGGCCAGGTAGACCTCGGCCGGGACGTGCGGCGGCAGGTCGAGCACGGGCGCGCAGCGGGCCCGGACCGCGAGCCCGATCAGCGAGTCGAACAACGTCGTGCCCAGCGACGAGACGGTGTCGGCCTCGGTGAGCAGTTGTTCGAACTCGATCCGGCCGAGATCGCCGGTGGCGACGCCGTGGCAGTGGTGGTCCACCAGCCTGGTCCGGGCGACGAACGGCAGGATCGGGGTTCCCGGCATGAGCGCGTCCCTTCTCGTGGTCGACGAGTGCGGCCCCACCCTATGACCGGATCCGGGCGTGGCAAGGGGCCCGGAATGGGGCCAGGATGAGGAACCATGGTGAACCGGGAAGCACTGACCGCCCGCGCGACCGCCCTCACCGCGGAGCTGCGGTCGCGGGGTGTCGAGCTCGTGGCGCTGACCTTCGTGGACAACGCCGGGATCGCGCGGGTCAAGGCGATCCCGCTGCGGAAGCTGCCGTCGGCGGCCGCGTGGGGTGTCGGTGCTTCGAAGTCCTTCGACTTCTTCGGCTCGGACGACGTCATCACCGGCGGTGAGCATTCCCTCGGCCCGGTCGGTGACCTGCGGCTGCATCCGGACCTCGACGCGCTGACCGTGCTCGCCGGGCAGCCCGGCTGGGCATGGGCGCCGGTGACGAAACTCGACCAGGAGGGCGAGCCGCATCCGCAGGATCCGCGTGCCCTGCTGGCGACGGCGGTGGACCGGCTCGCCGCGCGCGGATATCGGG
Organism: Amycolatopsis sp. WAC 01376; assembly: GCF_003947415.1. Lineage (GTDB taxonomy): Bacteria > Actinomycetota > Actinomycetes > Mycobacteriales > Pseudonocardiaceae > Amycolatopsis. Next base: position 147,948 of record NZ_QHKL01000006.1, on the reverse strand, counting down.
CACGGATGAGTTTCGAGATCGAATGGGTGATCACCGGCGCCGACGCCCCGGCCGATCCGACGTCGGCCACCGCGGGCCCGGCGTACGGCTACGCGAGGCTTTCCGAGCACGCGGACTATCTCCGCGCCCTGGTGTCCACTTTGGACCAACAGGGCGCCGGGGTGGAACAGATCCACCCCGAATACGCCGACGGCCAGTTCGAACTGTCCGTCGCCGCGGCCGATCCGGTGCGCGCGGCCGACATCGCCGTCCTGACGAAGGAAACGATCCGCGCGCTCAGCCACCGGCACGGGCTGAAGGCGTCCTTCACCCCGAAGTTCGCGCCCGCCGGCGTCGGCAACGGCGGCCACGTGCATCTGAGCGTCTTGGACGGCGCACGGAACCTTTTCTCCGGCGGGGAAAGGGTTTTCGGGCTGACGCCGGTCGCGGAGTCGTTCAGCGCGGGCATCCTGCGGCGGCTGCCCGCGCTGCTCGCGATCGGGGCGCCGTCGGTCGTCAGCTATCTGCGGCTGGAGCCGCACCACTGGGCGGGCGTGTACACCGCGTGGGGACTGGAGAACCGGGAGACGCCGCTGCGGCTGGTGCGCGGGGTCGCCGGGAACCGGGACACGGCGGCGAACCTCGAGATCAAATGCTTCGATCTGACCGCGAATCCGTATCTGCTGGCGGCCGCCCTGCTGTTCGCCGGGCTGGCGGGCGTCGACGAGGAGGCGGCACTGCCGGAGCCGGTGGACGTCGATCCGGGAACGCTGACCGAGGCCGAACGCGCCGCGCGCGGGATCGAGCGGCTGCCTCAGCGGTTGGAGGAGGCCGTCATGGCCTTCGAGGCGGACAAGGAGCTGGCGGCCGCGTTCGGCGCGCCGCTCGCGACGACGATCGTGGACGTGCGGCGGGCGGAGATCGAGCGGTTCGCGCTCGCGACCCCGGAGGAGATCACCTCAGCCCAGCGGTGGCGGCACTGAGCCTGTAGCGCGTGAAGGCCCCCTTCCCTCGGCTGAGCCGAGGGAAGGGGGCCTTCACGCGCAAAGAGACTTAAGCGGGGGCGACGGTCTTCCGTACACCCGCGGCCAGTTCGGCCGAAAGGTCGCGAACCGCGTCCAGTCCGCTCGCGGCGGCGGTCACCAGCGCCGAGCCGACGATGACACCGTCGGCGAAACCGGCGACCTGCGCGGCCTGCTCGCCGGAACGGACGCCGAGCCCGACACCGATCGGCAGGTCGGTGTGCGCGCGGGTCCGCGCGACCAGGTCCTCGGCGTGCACGCCGACCTGGTCACGGGCGCCTGTCACGCCCATCACCGCGGTGGCGTACACGAAGCCCGAAGAGGCCTCGACGGTCTTCGCGATCCGCTCCTCCGAGGAGGACGGCGCGACCAGGAAGATGCGGTCCAGACCATGCTGCTCGGAGGCGGCCATCCACTCGTCGGCCTCGTCCGGGATCAGGTCCGGGGTGATCATGCCGAGCCCGCCCGCGGCGGCGAGGTCCCGCGCGAAGCGGTCGACGCCGTAGCGGTGCACCGGGTTCCAGTACGTCATCACGACGGCCTTGCCGCCACGCGACGACACCGACTCGACGACCTCGAACAGGTGCTTGAGCTTGAAGCCGCCGGAGAGCGCGCTCACCGAAGCGGCCTGGATGGTCGGGCCGTCCATGACCGGATCCGAGTAGGGCACGCCCACCTCGACCAGGTCGGCGCCGCCGTCGACCACCGCGGCCAGCAGGTCCTTGGACCCGTCGACCGTCGGGAAGCCTGCCGGAAGGTACCCGATCAGCGCTCCACGGCCCTCCGCGCGCGTCGCCGCGAAGAGCTCCTGCAACCCGCTCATGCGTTCTCCACCAGGCCGAAGTACTTCGCGGCCGTGTCCATGTCTTTGTCGCCACGACCGGACAGGTTCACGATGATCAAGCCCTCGGGGCCGAGTTCGCGGCCGAGCACCAGCGCGCCAGCCAGCGCGTGCGCCGACTCGATCGCCGGGATGATGCCTTCGGTGCGCGAGAGCAGCTTGAACGCGTCCATCGCCTCGGCGTCGGTCACCGGCCGGTACTCGGCGCGGCCGCTGTCCTTGAGCCACGAGTGCTCCGGGCCGACGCCCGGGTAGTCGAGGCCCGCGGAGATCGAGTGCGACTCGACGGTCTGGCCGTCTTCGTCCTGCAGCAGGTACGTCATCGCGCCGTGCAGGTTGCCAGGGGTGCCCTTGGTCAGCGTGGCTCCGTGGCGGTTGCCCTCGATGCCCTCGCCGCCCGGCTCGAGACCGACGAGCCGGACTTCCGGGTCGTCGATGAAGCCGTGGAAGATGCCGATCGCGTTGGATCCGCCGCCGACGCAGGCCGCGACGGCGTCCGGCAGGCGTCCGGCCTGCTCCAGGATCTGGACGCGGGCCTCCTCGCCGATGATCTTGTGGAAGTTCCGCACCATCATCGGGAACGGGTACGGGCCCGCCGCCGTGCCGAACAGGTAATGCGTGGTGTCGGCGTTGGTGACCCAGTCGCGCAGGGCCTCGTTGATCGCGTCCTTGAGCGTGCGCGAACCGGTCTTCACCGGGATGACCTCGGCGCCGAGCAGCTTCATGCGGGCGACGTTCAGCGCCTGCCGCTCGGTGTCGACCTCGCCCATGTAGACGATGCATTCCAGGTCCAGCAGCGCGCAGGCGGTGGCGGTGGCCACGCCGTGCTGACCGGCCCCGGTCTCGGCGATGACCCGCTTCTTGCCCATCCGCTTGGTGAGCAACGCCTGGCCCAGCACGTTGTTGATCTTGTGCGAACCGGTGTGGTTCAGATCCTCGCGCTTGAGGAAGATCCGGGCGCCGCCGGCGTGCTCACCGAAGCGCTTGGCCTCGGTGAGCAGCGACGGACGACCGGCGTAGTCACGCAGAAGCCGCCGGAACTCGTTGACGAAGTCCGGGTCGTTCCGCGCCTTGTCGTACTCGGCCGCGACCTCGTCGACGACGCCGATGAGAGCCTCGGGCATGAACCGGCCGCCGTACGGGCCGTAGTAGCCCCGGTCGTCCGGATCGTGCTTGCCGTGGGGTTCTTCGTGGTACTCAGTGGTCATCGAGAAGGCCTCGGACAGGCAGGGTGCGATCCGGCGGTGACGAGCTTGACCAGCGCGCCCTTCGGGTCGCCCGAAGCGACGAGCCCTTCGCCCACGAGGACGGCGTCGGCGCCGTGACCCGCGTAGGACATCAGGTCACCGGGACCGCGGACACCCGACTCGGCGATCTTGAAGACGTCCATCGGCAGGCCGGGGGCCAGCCGCGAGAAGACGTCACGATCGACCTCGAGGGTGTGCAGGTTGCGGGCGTTGACGCCGATCACCTTCGCACCGGCTTCGAGGGCCTTGTCGGCCTCTTCGGCGTTGTGGATCTCGACCAGCGCGGTCATCCCGAGGGATTCGACCCGGTCCAGCAACGCGATCAGGGCGTTCTGCTCCAGCGCCGCCACGATCAGCAGGACCATGTCCGCGCCGTGCAGCCGCGCCTCGTGGACCTGGTACGGGCTGACGATGAAGTCCTTGCGCAGCACCGGGATGTCCACCGCCGCGCGGACCGCGTCGAGGTCGGCGAGCGAACCGCCGAACCGCCGCTGCTCGGTCAGCACGCTGATCACCCTGGCGCCGCCGTCGGCGTAGTCCTTCGCCAGCGCGGCCGGATCCGGGATCTCGGCCAGATCGCCCTTGGACGGGCTGCGCCGCTTCACCTCGGCGATGACGCCGATACCGGACTCGCGCAGGGCCGCGAGCACGTCTCGAGGGGGCGCGACCTGGGTCGCGCGCTTCTTCAGTTCGTCGAACGGCAGAACCGCCTCGCGCTCGGCGAGATCGGCACGGACGCCGGCGACGATGTCTTCGAGCACGCTCACCGGAGTCCCTCACCGGCTGTCGTACTCACGGATTCCTTCGCAAGGTCGCTCACAAAAACCTTCCCCTTCCCGCCGAAACGATGCTAACCCCCGCACGGATACGGCCTGGTTCCGGGTATGTCCGTTGCTCCGAATGCCAACCGTGTCATCTTTCGCGGTGTAGATCTCGAAAACGCGCGTTTTCCGCGGCCATCACCGGCTCGCGGTGGGATCTTCGCCTTCGGACAGCGCCTCCCACAGTTCGGTCTCCGGATCCTTCGCGGCCCGCTTCTTCGCTCCCGGCGCCGAGTACTTCGCGCCGAGACGCGGCATCCGGCCCGCGCCCTTGATGGCTGCCAACCCCCCGGCTGTCACGAGAATTCCCCCGAGGATCGCGAGGCCGCGGGCTCCCAGCATCTGGGCGACCGGGAGGCCGTCGGCGAACCCGCTCAACGAGCCGCCCGCCACGCCGATCCACACCGCGGCGACCCCGGCCACGGCGAGTACCACGCCGAGTACCCGGCGTGGCCAGCCGCCGGTGGCGATCAGCCCCGCCGTGCCGGCGAGCGCCAGCAACGCGAGCGGAATCAGCGCGACCGCACGCTGTGAACCGATTTCCGTGTACAGCACCGTGCCGCGCACGCCTCCGTCGCGGAACTCCGCGAACCACACGAGCCGCGAAGACCCCCACAGCGCGACCGCGCCGAGGAGCAGGCCCACCACGGCGATCCACAGTGGACGCTTGGCCTTCTTCGACGGCGGGGCGGCGTCTTCCGGGGCCTCAGACACGAGTGCTGTCACCCGCCGGGTCGAGTTCGTCCGCCGCGATCATCGTCTGGGCCGCCGCCACGGCGGACAGCACGGTGCGGGCCTTGTTGAGCGACTCGTTGTCCTCGTAGTCGGCCACCGAATCGGCGACGACTCCCCCGCCCGCCTGGACGTACGCGGTGCCGTCCTTCATCAGCGCGGTGCGGATCGCGATCGCGGTGTCGGCGTCCCCGGCGAAGTCGAGATATCCGACGACGCCGCCGTAGAGCGCCCTCCGGGTCGGCTCCAGCTCCTCGATCAGCTGCATCGCGCGGACCTTCGGCGCGCCCGAGAGCGTCCCGGCCGGGAAACACGCGGTGACGGCGTCGAAAGCCGTCTTGTCGTCGAGGAGCTCGCCGGTGACCGTGGAGACGATGTGCATGACGTGGCTGTAGCGCTCGACGTCGAAGAAGTCGACGACGCGCACGGTGCCGGGCTTGCAGACCTTGCCGAGGTCGTTGCGGCCGAGGTCGACGAGCATCAGGTGCTCGGCGCGTTCCTTCTCGTCCGCAAGCAGGTCCTTGGCCAGCTGCGCGTCCTCTTCCGGATCGGCGCCGCGCCAGCGGGTGCCGGCGATCGGATGCGTGGTCGCCCGGCCGTCCCGGACGGTGACCAGCGACTCCGGGCTGGACCCGACGATGTCGAAACCGTCCAGGCGCAGCAGGTACATGTACGGGCTCGGATTGGACGTGCGCAGGACGCGGTAGACGTCGAGCGCGTCGGCCTGGGTCTCGATCTCGAATCGTTGCGACGGCACGATTTGGAACGCTTCGCCAGCCTTGATCGCCTCGACGGCCTTCTCGACGGCAGCGTGGAAGTCCGGCTTGGAGCGGCGGCGCGTGAATTCGGGTGCGGGGCGGTCGAAGACGGCCGCCGTGGCCGGGGCCGCGACGTGCAGCTGCTTGGTCATCGCGTTCAGGCGCGCGACGGCGTCGTCGTACGCCGCGTCGACCCGCTCGGGCGAGTCGTCCCAGTTGACCGCGTTGGCGATCAGCGTGACGGTGCCCTCGTGATGGTCGAAGGCGGCCAGGTCGGTCGCCAGGAGCATGGTGAGCTCGGGGATGTCGAGGTCGCGTTCGGCGAGTTCGGGGAGCCGTTCGAGCCAGCGGACGGCGTCGTAGCCGATGTAGCCGACCATGCCGCCGGTGAGCGGCGGCATCCCGGGCAACTGCTCGGTGTGGAGCGCGGCGACGGTCTCCCGCAGCACGGTGAGCGGGTCGCCCTCGGTCGGCAGGCCGACCGGCGGGGTGCCGGTCCACACGGCCTTGCCGTCACGCACGGTCAACGCGGCGGGGCTGTCGACGCCGATGAACGACCATCGGCTCCAGGAGGCGCCGTTCTCCGCCGATTCGAAGAGGAACGTCCCCGGCCGGTCGGCGGCGAGCTTCCGGTAGACCCCGATGGGGGTCTCACCGTCGGCGAGCACGCGGCGGACAACGGGGATGACGCGACGGCCCTCGGCGAGTGCGCGGAACTCGTCGCGCGAAGGGCTGACCGAGCCGAGCCCCGACGGGCTGGCGTTTGCGGCGCTGACCATGCCGCTCATTGTGCTGCAACGGCCGGCGGGTCCGGGACCGGGGGCAAAATTCAAGTATTGTTGAATTTTGCGCCGGGCCCGTTCATGATGACGCCATGGCTGGAGAAGACACTACCGCTCGACGCCGGGGACGGCGGCCCGGCGGACAGGACACCCGCACCGCGCTGATCGAGGCGGCGCGCGTGGTGTTCGGGGAGAGCGGCTTCGACGGCGCGACCGTGCGTGCGATCGCGACGCGGGCCGGAGTGGACGCGGCGATGGTCAACCACTGGTTCGGCAGCAAGGAAGGCCTCTTCGGACAAGCCATCCTGGAGCTTCCCTTCGACCCGCGCGAACTCCTCGCCGAACTGACCGACGGCCCCGACGACGAGTTCGGGCAGCGGATCGTGCGGACCTTCCTCACCCGATGGGACGGCGCGGGCGGCGACGTGTTCCAGGCCCTCGTCCGCAGCGTCGCCGGCCACGAACAGGCGGCACAGGTCTTGCGTGGGTTCTTCCAGAACTTCTTCACCAAGGTGATCGGCGACATCGGCTCGGACGCCATCGAACTGCGGACGACCCTGTGCGCGTCCCAGCTGGTCGGCATGGGCATGGTCCGGTACGTCGCGAAGTTCGAGCCGATGGCTTCGAGCGAGATCGAGCCGCTGGTGACCGCGATCGCGCCGACGATGCAGCGCTACCTGACCGGGAAGATCGACTGACTCAGTCGTGTTCGCCCTTTGATCACGTGAGTTCCGCCCTCAATCACGCGAGTTCCGTCTCAGAGCACGTGAGTTCCGCCTTCGATCACGCGAGCGAAGGGATGCCTTCGCTACCCGCCGTCGAATGGCGACGACTTCCGTGATCGGACGCGCGACACGCGTGATTGGAGGCGTAACTCGCGTGATCGGAGGCGTAACTCGCGGGCCGGGTGTCGTCCGATCAGTCGGTGTCCGGCTCGATCTCCTTGGCTGGGACGGTGTGGAGCCGGTCCTTGAGGAACCGTCCGCGCGGGAAGATCACGATCATGTCCGTTTCCTCGCCGCCGATGAAGACGGGCACCTTCTCGAGCCCCTTGAATCGAGGCGCGATCCGCAACGACCGTCGTGTCTGGAGCAGCTTGTAGTCGTGCTCGAGGTAGACGTCGATCTTGGGGAACAGCCAGCCGGGCCGCACGGTCGCCGTGGCCTCGCGCAAGCCGGTCTTCAGGGCCGAGCGATACCGGCTCCGCCAGAGCCAGGCGGCGTACACGCAAGTCGGAATGCCCAAAAAGGCGGAGAAAGACAGCGGCGTCAGCAATTCGAACTGATTGTTGAAGACGACCCGCCCTTCGAACACGACGAGCTTCTTGGGCTCCCCTGACGCGTAGGCCAGAGAGATCTTGTCCCCGATCTTGTACCCGTGCTTCGCCGAAACAGGCATCGCGATCGTGCGCGGCTCCGAACCGGCGGGATAGGTGAGCGTGATCTTGACGCTGTCCGGTTCGGTGTACCCCTCTACCTTTTGTACCGTGCCCTTCACGTGGATGCCGGTGTTCGCCAGCTTCACGGACTCCTGCCTCAGCTGGTCGGTACCCATCTGACAGGCGACGAAGAAAGCCAGCCACAGCACGGTGAACGCCAGCGCGCGCACCTTGAAGTGCGACAGTTTCCCGATCAGGGGGACGGCCACGTCGTCGTGGATCGTCGGCGCCACGAAGTCTTCGACGACACCATCGTCCGAAGTGGACCGTGGTCGCCCGGCGACGCGTGGACGTCTTCTCGGGCGGTCGCCCTTGACCGATCTTCTCTTCCCTGCCCCCGGTTTCATCCGGTGAGAATAGCCGGGAACAGCGGCTCTCCCGGATAACGAGTTCACCGTCGCACCGAGGCAACCGCGAACCCCGGCCGGGCGTGCAAGTGAGCAGGCGTCAGCCCGCCAGCAGTACCGCGATCAGCGCCAGCGTGCCGGGAACCACCTGCACGAAGAAGATCTTCTTGCTCGCCGTCGCCGTCCCGTAGAGCCCGGCCACGATCACGCAGGCGAGGCCGAAGATCTTGAACTGCCAGGCGGTGCTGCCGGTCGCGATCAGCCCCCAGATCAGCGCGGCGGCGAGGAAACCGTTGTACAGCCCCTGATTCGCCGCGAGCGCGGAGCTTTCCTTCGCGAACTCCTCGGTGGTGCCGAAGGACGCGCGGGCGCGCGGCGTGGTCCACAGGAACATCTCGAGTACGACGATGTACAGGTGGATCAGGGCGACGATGCCGACCAGCACAGTGGCGACGACATTCACGGGCTACTCGCTCTCGTCGGCCAGCAGCAGCCGTTCGTCGGTGTCGAAGCAGGTGTGCGTGCCGGTGTGACAGGCCGGGCCGGTCTGGTCGACGCGCAGGAGGACCGTATCGCCGTCGCAGTCGATCCGCACCTCGCGCACGTGCTGGACGTGGCCGGAGGTCTCGCCCTTGACCCACAGTTCCTTGCGGCTGCGGGAGTAGTACGTCCCGCGCCGCGTCGTGAGGGTGCGTTCCAGTGCCTCGTCGTTCATCCACGCCATCATCAGCACGTCCGATGTGGAGTGTTCGACGACGACCAGGGCGATCAGCCCGTCGGCGTTGCGCTTCAAGCGGTCGGAGAGGGCGGGGTCAAGCGTCATTCGTGGCTCCGAGAAGGTGCCGTTTCACCGGCATCGAGTTGAGCAGGACCGCCGCGTAGACGTACCCGGCGAAGAGGAGCCCGGACACGATCTTCACCCAGAAGAGTTCCGCCGCCAGCAGGGAAAGCGCGTGCAGCAAGGCGAACAGGAAGCTGACGCCGAAACCGGCGAACCGCGCCGAAGACATCCTCAGCACGAGCCCCGCCACGACGAGCCCGCCGAGGACCAGCGACGTCCCCGGCAGGAGGAACGTCCGCGCGGACGAGTACGGCGCGAACATGAGGATCCCGGCCATCGCGAGATACGCGAGGGCGAGCCCGATCAGCAGCGCGCAGACGACCTTGACCTCGGTGGCGGCCTTCCACTTGGACGGCATCACCGGACCACGACTCCCCCGGCGCGCAGCGCGCCCTTGACCTCGCCGATCTTCAACTGCCCGAAGTGGAACACGCTGGCCGCGAGCACCGCGTCCGCACCGGCCTCGACGGCGGGCAGGAAGTGCTCGAGCGCGCCGGCGCCGCCGCTGGCGATCACCGGGACGCGGACCGCGCGGCGCACCTGGCGCAGGAGTTCGAGGTCGAAACCGTTCTTGGTGCCGTCGGCGTCCATCGAGTTGAGCAGGATCTCGCCGACGCCCAGTTCTTCCCCGCGCGCGGCCCACTCGACGGCGTCGATCCCGGTGCCGCGGCGCCCGCCGTGCGTGGTCACCTCGAATCCGGACGGTGTCGGCTCGGTGCCCTCTGGCACCCGGCGCGCGTCCACCGACAGCACGACGCACTGCGCGCCGAACCGGCGGGACGCCTCGCGCAGGAACTCCGGCCGCGCGATGGCGGCGGTGTTGATGCTCACCTTGTCCGCGCCGGTGCGCAGCAGCCGGTTGACGTCGTCGTTCGTGCGCACGCCGCCACCGACGGTGAGCGGGATGAACACCTGCTCCGCGGTCCGGCGGACGACGTCGAAGGTGGTCTCGCGGTCCCCGGAGGACGCCGTGACGTCGAGGAACGTGAGCTCGTCCGCGCCCTCGGCGTCGTACAGACGGGCGAGTTCGACGGGGTCGCCGGCGTCGCGCAGGTCGGCGAAGTTGACGCCCTTCACCACACGGCCCGCGTCGACGTCGAGACACGGGATGACCCTGACTGCGACTGACATGGGGACAAGCGTAGTCAAGCGCCGTTCTAAGCTCGCGGGATGGCACAAGCGGGGCGGCGGCCGGGGCAGACCGAGACGCGGGAGGAGATCCTCGACGCGGCACGGCGCAGGTTCGCCGAACTGGGCTACGACGGGGCGACCGTCCGCGGCATCGCGGCCGACGCCGGGGTGAACGCGGCGCTGCTGCACCACTTCTTCGGCACCAAGCAACGGCTCTTCGCCGCGTCGATGAACCTGCCGGTCGACCCCGGCGAACTGGTCCCCCGGATCCTCGAAGGCCCCGAAGACGAGATCGGTGAACGTCTCGTCCGCGCGTTCCTCGGCCTCTGGCAAGCGCCGGAGGGCCGCGCGCCGTTCCTGGCGATGATCCGGTCCGCGACCACCAACGAACAGGTCGCGACCATGATGCGGCAGTTCCTGGAACGCGCGGTGCTGGCGCGGGTCGCCGAGGCGCGCGGGGTGCCGAAGGCCCGGGTGGCCGGGATCGCCGCGCAGATGATCGGGTTCGCGCTGCTGCGCTACGTCATCGGGCTCCCGCCGCTGGCCGCCGCCTCGGAGGACGAGGTCGTCGCGATGCTGGCGCCGGTCGCGCAGTACTACCTGACCCCCGGCGCCGAGAAAGTCCGGCTCCCGATGCATCAGCCGGGTGGTCTCGCGCGTCACTAGAGGGAGACCACCGGCTGAGGGGGACACGTGCCTGCGACCTTCGACGAGTTCGTCGCGGATCGCCTGGACGGGCTCCTGCGCTACGCGACCGTCCTGACCGACGATCCGTACCTGGCGCAGGACATCGTCCAGGAGGTACTGCTGCGCGCTCAGCAACGCTGGCCGAGGATCGACTCGCCGCCGACGTACGTCCGCCGGATGGTGACCAACGAGTACCTCTCGTGGCGGAGGCGGCTGGCGGTCCGCCGGGTCGTGCCGTCGTCACCCGAGGTCCTCGACCTCGTCAGCCCGCCGGTCTCCGATCACGCCGTCGAGTACGACGAACGCGACGCGATGCTGGACAGGCTCGCGAAGCTCCCGCGCAAACAACGCGCCGCGATCGTGCTCCGCTACTACGAGAACTACTCCGACGAGGAGATCGGCGCGGTACTCCGCTGCGCGACGTCGACCGTGCGCAGCCAGATTTCGCGCGCGCTCGCGACGCTGCGGGAAACCGGTCCGTCCTCGTCCGTTCAGCCCACGGGAGCCCGCAAATGACCCGACTGAGTGAAGAACGCACCGAGGATCTGCTCCGGGAGAGCCTCGAACAGCTGGCGACGCGGGCGCCCGACGGGGCCGAGATCCGCGAGGTGCTGGCCCAACGGTCGCGAAGCAGGCCGAAGATGGCTTTGGCACTGGTCGCGGCGGCGGTCGCGATCATCGCGCTCGGCGTGCCGCTCGGCCTGCGGGCCTTCACCGCGGTCACGCCCGCCTCACCGCGCGACGCGGACTGGTCGGTGCTGCCGTACAAACCGGGCTGGCTGCCCGACGGTTTCACGGAGATGAGCCGCTCCGCAAAGCCCTACCCCGCGCCTCAGACCAGGATGTGGAACGGCGGCGAGGCAGGCCGGATCAAGCTGACCACCACTCCGCTGGACGAGCGGCGCGGGCCGTGGACGATCGCCCCCGCCCCGAACCAGATCATCGTGCACGGCCGGGTCGGCATGGTCTCGGAGGTCGACCGCGACGCGACGATGCTGACCTGGTCACCCGACGACACGTACGTGCTGAACCTGACCCTGCACGATGTGCGGGACCCGCGCGGCGTGGGTCAGCGGATCGCGGACGAGATGGTCAGGGACGGCCGTGCCCGGGTTTCGGGCGAACTGCGGTTCGGCAGGTTGCCCGCCGATCTGGAGCTGTCCGGGGTGCGCCTGCCCATGGCGGTCGGTGGGGGCACGACCGAGCTCGAAGCCACCCGTGCCGGGCAGCCCACCGCTCCGGCGGTCGTCACGGCGACGCTCGGCGGCCAACGGCCGGACGCGGGCGACGCCGCGGCCGTGCCGCTCAAGATCCGGGGCCTCGACGGGTTCGCCCTCCCCGCGCGGAACGGACGGCTCGGGCAGCTGGACGAAACGGTCGCCGTCCAGGTCGAAGGCGGGCGCTGGCTCACCGTGTCGGGTGAACGGGACCGCGCCACGCTGACCGACATCGCCGAGGGCCTGCAGATCATCCCCGGCGACTACAGCTGGTTCGGGAAACCGCCGGAATAGTGACGGGCGGGCGGAGGTTGTCGACGACATGACGGACACCTACCGCTCCATCGCGTTCACCGAATACGGCGACTCCGGGGTCCTGCGTGTCCTCGAGCGGGAGCTTCCCGAACCCGGCCCCGGCCAGGTCAGGGTCGCCGTCCGGGCCGCGGGGGTGAACCCGATCGACTGGAAGATCCGCGCCGGGCTGCTGGCCGAGGTGTACCCGGCGATGTTCCCCGCCGTTCCCGGTGGGGACATCGCCGGCGTGATCGACGCCGTCGGTGAAGGCGTGTCCGGCTTCGCGGCCGGTGACGAGGTCCTCGGCAGGGGTATCGGCGGATACGCGGAGTACGTCCTCGCGGATCCGGCGGGCCTGACCCGCAAGCCGGAGGCGCTGTCCTGGGAACTCGCCGCGGCGTTGCCCGTGGTCGTCAGTACCGCTTATCGTGCCCTCAACCTGCTGGATCTCCACGAGGGCGAGACGCTGCTCATCGACGGCGCGGCGGGCGGTGTCGGCACCATCGCCGTCCAGCTCGCGGTCGCGCGCGGGCTCACTGTCGTCGGCACCGCGAGCGAAGCGAACCACGACTACCTGCGTTCACTGGGCGCCGTCCCGGTGCAGTACGGCGAAGGACTGGCCGAACGCGTACGCGACGTCGCGCCGCAGGGCATCGACGCGTCCTTCGACACCTCCGGACGCGGTTCGCTCGCCACCCTCGTCGAACTGACCGGCGGCCCGAAGCGCGTCGTCACCATCGCCGCGCCGGACGCGGCCGACCACGGCGTCCGCTTCACCTCCGGTTCCCCGGCCGAGCAGGTCCCCGGCGCGCTGGACGAAGGCGTCGCGCTGGCCGCCGAAGGCAAGCTCGACCTGCCGATCGCCAGGGTCTACCCGCTCACCGAAGCGGCCGCGGCCCAGGACGAGAGCGAAGCGGGGCACGTCCGGGGCAAGCTCGTCCTGGTGCCGTGAGCCTTCCCGCGGCGGCGAGCTGGCTGCACCGGGATTCGAGGACCGGCTTCGAGGTCTCGTTCTTCCAGGGACACGAAGGCGGCTGGAAGATCAGCGGGGCGACGACGGCGGTCGAGGACGGGGAATCCTGGTTCGTCGAGTACTCGATAGCCGTCGACGCCGCTTGGCACACCCGGCGGGCCGAGATCTCGGGACGGTCGGCGACCGGCATCCGGCGCACGGTGCTCGAATCCGGCGGCGACGGGCGATGGCGGGTGGACGGCGTCCCGGACCCCCGCCTCGACGGCTGTTTCGACGTGGACCTCGAGTCCTCGTCGATGACGAACACGCTGCCGGTGCACCGGCTCGGCCTCGCTCCGCACGCCGCCGCCGAGGCGCCCGCCGTGTACGTCCGGGCGGGCGACCTCGCCGTGGAACGGCTCGAACAGCGCTACGAGCGGGTCGCCGACCGCGAATTCGCCTATACGGCACCGGTTTTCGATTTCTCCTGCGTGCTGCGCTACGACGAACACCTGCTCGTCGTCGACTACCCGGGCATCGCCGTCCGGCAGTCCTGAAATACGCACCCTTGACGCACGCTTCTCAACGGGCGCAGAATTAAACGCATGGCTAATTCAGCGATCTCCGTGACGGGGCTGAGGGTCGTCCGCGGCGGCCGCGAGGTCGTCAAGGACATCGCGTTCCAGACGCCGCGTGGCCGCATCACCGGCTTGCTCGGGCCGAGCGGCTGCGGCAAGACGACGCTGATGCGCTCGATCGTCGGCGTGCAGATCGTCGGCGGCGGCGAGGTCACCGTCCTCGGCCATCCCGCGGGCAGCCCGCCGCTGCGGCGGCTCATCGGCTACGCCACCCAGAACCCGGCCATCTACGCCGACCTCACCATCGCGGAAGCGTTGCGCTACTTCGCATCCGTCCTTCGCGCGCCGGTGTCCGATGTGGACAGGGTGATCGCCGAAGTCGGACTGGCCGACCACGCGGGCAAGCTGGTCGGCTCACTGTCGGGCGGCCAGCACAACCGCGCCAACCTCGCCGTCGCGCTGCTCGGGAAACCCGAACTGCTCGTCCTCGACGAACCCACCGTCGGCCTCGATCCCGTGCTCCGCGACGAACTCTGGGCGCTCTTCCGCCGTCTCGCCGACGGCGGGGCGACGCTGCTCGTGTCCAGCCACGTCATGGACGAGGCGGCGCGATGTGACCGCCTGCTGCTCATGCGCGAAGGCCGGATCCTCGCCGACGACACCCCGGCCGGGCTGCGCGACCGCACCGGGACGACCGATCTGGAGCAGGCGTTCCTGCGGCTCGTCCGGGAGACGGAGATGACCTCGTGAACCCCACGCTGACGCTCGCCACGGCCCGCCGCATCCTCCTGCAGTTACGGCACGATCCGCGCACCGTCGCGATGTTGATCGTCGTCCCGTCGCTGCTGATGGTGCTGCTTCGGTTCGTCTTCAACTCCGAAGCGGTGTTCAGCCGCGTCGCCCCGGCGCTGCTCGGCGTCTTCCCGTTCTTGATCATGTTCCTGATCACCTCGATCACCACGCTGCGCGAACGCACCACGGCCACCCTGGAACGGCTGATGACCCTGCCGATCGGCAGGCTCGACCTGCTTTTCGGCTACGCGATCGCGTTCGGTTCGATCGCGATCGTGCAGGTCGGCCTCGCCGCCGGGATCTCGCTCGCCTGGCTGGGCCTCGACATCGCGGGGTCGATCGGGATGCTGCTGCTCATCGCCGTCCTCGACGCGCTTCTCGGGATGGCACTCGGCCTGTTCGTGAGCGCGTTCGCGCGGACGGAATTCCAGGCGGTGCAGTTCATGCCGCTGTTCGTCCTGCCGCAGATCCTGCTGTGCGGACTGTTCGTGCCGCGCGGCCAGATGGGCTGGCTGCTGAACTGGCTCTCGGACGTCATGCCGCTTTCGTACGCCGTCGAGGCGCTGACGAGGGTCACCACCTCGGGAACCGTGGACGCGACACTGATCCGGAACCTGATCATCGTCGGGGCGTGCGCCCTGGCCGCGCTGGTCCTCGGCGCGGCGACGTTGCGACGCCGGACGCCCTAGACTCTCCACATGGGATCGGAGTTCGAGCGGATCGCCGCCGAGAAGTACGTCGTCCTGACCACCTTCCGCAAGAACGGCACCCCGGTGCCGACCCCGGTCTGGGCGGCGGGCGACGGCGGCGAACTGGTGCTCTGGTCCGAGCGCAAGGCGGGCAAGGTCAAGCGCATCCGCAACAGTGGCCGGGTCGAGGTCCAGGCCTGCGACTTCCGCGGCAACAACACCCATGGCGACGTCGTTCCGGGCGAGGCGCGGCTGCTGGACCTCGACGGAACCGAACGCGTGCGCAAGGTGATCGCGCGCAAGTACGGGATCACCGGGCGGGTGACGATGTTCTTCAGCAGGCTGCGGGGGCCGAAGGACCGGACCGTGGGAATCGCGATCAAGCTGGCGGGCTAGCTCGCGAGTGGCTGCGTACGCGTTCTCCTGGTAGTGAGGGCCTCTTTGCCTACTCTGACGGTAGTGAAGGAGGCTTTCGCTACCGTCGGATGTGATCCCTGGTGACCGTGGGACGGCGTGACTCGTGTGCTTGGATGCCGCACTCGGGAGTGCGGAGAAGGACTTCAGTCAGGCGCTCACGTGAGATTCGCGGTCGTGGTGATGTCGTGAAAGGGCCCTTTGAGACGATGATCGTCTCAAAGGGGCCCTTCACGACATAAGAGCTAGACGCCGGGGTCACGAGGCCTGCAACGCCCGCAGCCCCGCCGCCATCGCCGCCGAGTCGTGGTCCGGCCCGCAGCCTTCCACCAGGATCAGGTCGCCGGGGATGTGGTCCGCCCGCAGGTGCAGGATCTCCCGGTACGCGGGCGAGTCGTACCACTCGCGAGCGGCGTCGAGGCTCGGGAACTCGATCATCACCAGCGAACCGGGCCACTCCCCCTCGACGACCTGCACCTCGGCTCCGTGCACGAGGAACCGGCCGCCGAAAGGATCGAGCGTCGCCTGGATCCGTTCCAGGTACTCGAAGACCTCTTCGGCGAGCACGGCGGCGGGGCGCAGGTGGGCGAGTCCGTAGGCGGTCATGATTCCCTCCAGGTTTCGGTGTCCTGGAAGGAATCCTGACCGAACGAGCGGGTGGCGTCGATTACCCGGGAGGTAAAGCTCAGAACTCCGCGACGGCGGCGAGCGCCTCGGGCAGCGTGAACGCGCCGGCGTAGAGCGCCTTGCCGACGATGGAGCCCTCGACACCGTCGCGGGCCACCTCGGCCAGCGCGCGGAGATCGTCCACACTGGACACGCCGCCGGAGGCGATGACCGGCGCGTCGGTGCGGGCGGCGACTTCGCGGAGCAGGTCGATGTTCGGGCCCTGGAGGGTGCCGTCCTTGCTCACGTCGGTGACGACGTAGCGCTGCGCGCCGTCGCGGTCGAGCCGGTCGAGGACCTCCCAGAGGTCGCCGCCGTCCTGCGTCCAGCCGCGGGCGGACAGCCGGTGCCCGGCCTCGGTGATCCGCACGTCCAGCCCGATGGCGACGCGGTCGCCGTAGGAGGAGACGACCTTCGCGGTCCACTCCGGGTCCTCGAGCGCCGCGGTGCCGAGGTTGACCCGGCGGGCGCCGGTGGCCAGCGCGGCCTCCAGCGAGGCGTCGTCGCGGATGCCCCCGGACAGCTCCACCTGGACGTCCAGCTTCGCCACGACGTCGGCGAGCAGTTCACGGTTGGAGCCCTTGCCGAAGGCGGCGTCGAGGTCCACTAGATGGATCCACTCCGCACCGTCACGCTGCCAGGCGAGCGCCGCCTCCAGCGGGCTGCCATAGGAGGTTTCGGTGCCGGCCTCGCCCTGGACGAGTCGCACGGCCTGGCCATCGGCCACATCAACGGCGGGAAGGAGCGTGAAAGTCACGCGCCCACTCTAAGCGAGGGTGTTCAGCCAGTTGCGCAGCAGGTGCGCCCCGGCGTCCCCGGACTTCTCCGGGTGGAACTGCGTCGCCCACAGCGGCCCGTTCTCGACGGCGGCGACGAAGTCCTGACCGTGGTTCGCCCAGGTCACCTTGGGTTGCTGGCCGGCGAGGCCGGAGTCCAGTTCCCAGGTCCGCGCGGCATAGGAGTGCACGAAGTAGAAGCGCGTGTCCGCGTCGAGGCCGGCGAACAGTTGCGAGTCCTCCGGGGCGCGGACGGTGTTCCAGCCCATGTGCGGCAGGACGTCGGCCTCCAGTTTGTCCACCGTGCCCGGCCACTCAGCGGCACCCTCGGCCTCCACGCCGTGCTCGACCCCGCGTTCGAACAGGATCTGCATGCCGACGCAGATGCCCAGCACCGGACGGCCGCCGGCGAGGCGCTTGCCGATGAGCTTCTCGCCCGACACCGAGCGAAGCCCCTCCATGCAGGCGGAGAAGGCGCCGACACCGGGAACGACCAGGCCGTCGGCCTCGAGCGCGACATGGGGGTCGGCGGTGACCTCGACGTCGGCGCCGGCGCGCTGGACGGCGCGTTCGGCGGACCGGAGGTTGCCGGACCCGTAGTCCAGGATCACCACGCGAGGATTAGCCACCCGTCCAGGTTAGCGGACCGGGTTTTCCGCGGATTCCCCGTTTCGACCTTCACTCTTCTGGGTAATAGCGACTCCGAGTGAAGGGTCGGCGCTGGACCGCCCTGCACGGATGGAGGAACGATGCAGGACGCCGACGACCTGACCTGCCTGCTACGCGCTTGGCGCGAAGACATCGAGAGTGTGCCTTTCCCTACCTTCGCGGAGCTGCTGATTCCGGCGCAGAAGCGACGCTCCGCCCCCGATCGGACGGCCACCGCATCGGTTCAGGTGACGAAGACCACCGGATGGCGGGATCGCTGACACTCGACTCCGGTCAGGTGTGTGGTTTTCTTCTTGGGAAGATGCCCCACCGAGCCGACCAGGAGTGACCGCATGAGCAGCAGCCCGGATCCGCGCGACTTCCTCGATCTCGACGCCGAGCTCTCCGCCGAGGACCGGGCCATGCGTGACGCCGTGCGCGCCTACGCGCAGGACCAGCTTCTGCCGAACGTCGCCGAGTGGTACGAGACGGGCGCCCTGCCCGCCGCCGACCTCGCCAAGGGATTCGGGCAGCTCGGGCTGCTCGGCATGCACCTGGAGGGTTACGGCTGCGCCGGCACCAGCGCCGTCGCCTACGGCATCGCCTGCCGCGAACTGGAGGCCGTCGACTCCGGGCTGCGCAGCTTCGTCTCGGTGCAGGGTTCGCTGGCGATGTACGCGATCCACAAATGGGGCACCGAGGAGCACAAGCAGGAGTGGCTGCCGCGGATGGCCGCGGGCGAGGCGCTCGGCTGCTTCGGCCTGACCGAGCCGGACGCCGGCAGCGACCCCGGCAGCATGCGGACGCGCGCGGTGCGCGACGGCTCGGACTGGGTGCTGAGCGGTACGAAGATGTGGATCACCAACGGGACCGTGGCCGACGTCGCGGTCGTCTGGGCGCAGACCGACGAAGGCGTGCGCGGTTTCGTCGTCCCCACGGACACGCCGGGCTTCACCGCGAACGAGGTCAAGCACAAGCTGTCGTTGCGGGCCTCGCTGACCGCGGAGCTCGTGCTCGACGGCGTCCGCCTGCCGGAGTCGGCGGCGTTCCCCGAGGTCCGGGGGCTGCGCGGGCCGCTGTCCTGCCTGAACGAAGCGCGCTACGGGATCCTGTTCGGTGTCGTCGGCGCCGCTCGTTCCTGCTACGAATCCGCGCTGGAGTACACGCTGAGCCGGGAACAGTTCGGCAAGCCGCTGGCCGGGTTCCAGCTCACCCAGCGCAAGCTCGCCGACCTCGTCGTCGAGGTCAACCGCGCCGGGCTGGTCGCGCTGCGGATCGGGCGGCTCAAGGACGCCGGCACGCTGCACCACAACCACGTCAGCTTCGGCAAGCTCGCCAACGTCCGCTCCGCGCTGGAGGTCGCGAGGACCGCGCGCGGCATGCTCGGCGCCAACGGGATCTCGCTGGAGTACCCGGTGATGCGGCATATGTCGAACCTCGAAACCGTGCTGACCTACGAGGGCACCGAAGAGATGCACGCGCTCTCGCTCGGCCAGTCGGTCACCGGGCTCGCCGCCTTCCGCTGACCTCCGCGCCTGTTCAGAGGAGTTCCGCGAGTCCGGCCGGGTACAGGATCGCCTTGCCGCTCGCCACGTCGGCCATCGGCAGCCAGTGCACGCGCGCTCCGTCGTCGAGCACCACGCCGACTTCGTCGCGCTCGTAGAACGCCTTGTCCGTCAGGTCGGCGGTGAACAGGAACACGATCTCGTGTCCTGGCCTGCCTTCGTAGACGTGCACGTTCTCCAGCACGGCGATCTGCTCGACCGAGGTCAGCTCCGCCGCGAGTTCCTCCTGGAATTCGCGGTGCAGCGCCTCGGCGGCGGTCTCCCCGAACTCGATGCCGCCGCCGAGCGGGCGGTGGTAGGTCTCACCTTTGGCGTGGTCGCGGCCTTCGAACACGAGAAGGTCTTCGCCGCGGCGGATCACCCCGAGCGCCAGCGCGCGGATCTTCGTCATCCTGCTGACGCTAGCGGAGGAATTCCTTGACGGACAAGGTGATCGAGCCGGCGTCGAGGCCATGCGCGAGGTCGTGATCGGCCATTTCGCCGTAGATCCGCACTTCCGCGTCGCGCCGGACGCCGAGTGAGAGCAGCCGATGCGGCGTTTCGGGCAAGGCGTCCGACACCGCGTGCGCCGATGTGCCCGCGAGGTACGGCTCGATCAGCACGATGTCGGTGCTCCCCGTGGCCTCGACGGCCGAGCGCAGCGCGGCGGCGTCGAACGGCCGGACGGTCGAGGTGTAGAGCACGGTCAGGTCGAGATCGGCGGTCGCTTCCAGTGCCCTGTCGAGCATCGGCCCGACGGCCACCACCACCCCCCGGCCGCCTTCCCGCAGCGTCTGCATTCCCGCGCCCAGATGCGGTTTCTCGTTCTCCTGCGCGGAAAGCCGGAGGTACACCCGTCCGTTGCCGGGGATGGACTCGAGCAGCAGCCGCCGGGCTTCCTCGGGATGCCCCGGCACGTGCACGGTCCAGCCGGGCAGCGTGTCGATGAGGGCGACGTCGCCGGGCGCCTGATGCGTCCGCCCGGCGGTCGGCATGTCGTACGACGCGCCCGAGGACACCAGCACGGCACCGACGTCCTGATGCCCGAGGTCGAGT
Source organism: Amycolatopsis sp. WAC 01376 (assembly GCF_003947415.1). GTDB lineage: Bacteria > Actinomycetota > Actinomycetes > Mycobacteriales > Pseudonocardiaceae > Amycolatopsis. The sequence goes on along the minus strand of NZ_QHKL01000006.1, from coordinate 127,696 downwards.
TTGACCTGTTCGAACGCCCGCTCGACGAGGAAGGACGAGAAGGTGTGGACGATCGGCCGCATCCCGGCCAGCGCCAGCCCGCCCGCGGTGCTCATCATCAGCTGTTCGCGGATGCCGACGTTGAGCACCCGGTCGGGATGTTTCCGGGCGGCGAAGGCGAGTTGTGCCGCGGAGATGTCGGCGAGCACGACGGCGACGTTCGGATCGGCGTCGAGGACCTCGGCGGTGGCGTGGAGGAACGTTTCGCGCATGTTCACGGGTTCAGGCCTTTCGCTCGACGGTCGCGACCACGGCGAGCGGCCGGTCCGGATGGGGTGTGGTGAAGGCTTCGTAGAGCGCTTCGTGATCACGGCCGTCGACGGTGCGGGTGGTCCAGCCCTCGACCTCGAACCGGCGCGCGAGCCCGCCGGGCCAGCCGTGCGTGGCCGAGGAGTTGTCGATGACGACGGCGGTCAGCTGCGGCATGCCGATGCGGCCCGCGATCGCGATGGCCTCGGCGTTGGAGCCCTCGTCGAGTTCCGCGTCGCCGACGAGGGTGACGACCTTGGCGTCGCGGAACCCCTTGGCGCGCAGGCCGAACACGGTGCCGATGGCCAGCGGGAGCCCGTGCCCGAGCGAACCGCTGGAGATCTCGGCGCCGGGAAGCCGCGCCCGATCGGGATGGTGCCCGAGCCGGGACTCGGCCGAAGTCCAGTCGGCGAGTTCTTCCTCCCGGATGAAGCCCTTCTTCGTCAGCACGGCGTAGTAGGCCATCGGACCGTGCCCTTTCGACAGCAGGAAGCGATCCCGGCCCGGATCACGGAGGTTCTCCGGGGTGATGTCGAGCACACGGTCGTAGAGCACCCACAAGACGTCCACAGTGGACTCCGCGGCGGCCTGGTGCTTCTCGTCCCCGGTCATCAACGAGATCAGCCTCGGCAGATCCTCGTAGCCGGTCTTGGTGTCAGTGGTCATGAACCGAGGTTGCAACCTCGACTTAGGTCGAAGTCAAGGCTAACCTGGCGACGTGACGAGACTGGCTGAACACTTGAGCATCGGGCAGGTCGCCGACCGCAGCGGCGTGCCCCATACGGCTTTGCGTTTCTACGAGGACAAAGGGCTGATCAGCTCGGAGCGTTCGGCGGGCAACCAACGGCGGTATTCGCGTTCGGTGCTGCGCCGGATCGCCTTCATCCGTGCCGCGCAGCGGGTCGGCCTCAGCCTGGACGACATCAGCTCGGCACTGGAGACCCTGCCCAGGGACCACGCCCCCACCAAAGCCGACTGGGCCCGCCTCTCGCGGGGATGGCAGGACGAACTCGACGCGCGGATCGACGCGTTGCAGCGCTTGCGCGACAGGCTGACCGGTTGCGTCGGCTGCGGGTGCCTTTCCCTGCGCAGCTGCGGGCTGTACAACGCCGACGACCAGATGTCCCGATTCGGCCCCGGCGCGGGGAAACTGCGCCCGGCCTCCGAGGGCGGCATCTGAATTCCGTTGCCACGCGAGTGCCGGATGTGCGTCACTGGGACGCGAAATGGACAAGAAACACCTCATCCGAGCCTCGAAACGGCTCTCACGGCATCTTCGGCACGCTCCCGGCGACATCGGGATCACCCTGACCCCCGACGGCTGGGTCGAAGTCGACACGCTCTTGGCCGCCTTGCGGCGCAACGGCTTGACCCTCACCCGCGCCGAGCTCGACGAAGTGGTCGAGGGCAACGACAAAAGACGCTTCGCCTTCGATGACGACGGCCTGCGGATCCGCGCCAGCCAGGGACACAGCGTCGCCGTCGACCTCGCGCTGCCCGCCGCCATCCCGCCGGACGTGCTCTATCACGGCACGGTTTCCCGGTTCCTCGACGCGATCATGTACGAGGGACTCCGGCCGATGAAGCGGCATGCCGTGCACCTCTCGGCGACCGTGGACACGGCGCGGACCGTCGGGGCGCGCCGCGGCGCCCCGGTCCTGCTCGCCGTGGACGCACGGCGGATGTCCGCCGCCGGACACGAATTCCAGGTGAGCGCGAACGGCGTCTGGCTCACCGCCACCGTTCCGCCGGAGTTCCTGCGCCGTCTGCCCTGATCAGACGAGACCGTTGCGCCGCAGCAGCGACAACATGCTCACGGTGAACAGCCCGTTCCACTCCAGCGCGGCGGCGGGCGAATAGCTCGTGTAGTCGACCCGCCAGCCGCCGTCGTCGTGCTGTCCGTCGGCCACCCGCCGCAGATCCGCCTCGACGACCTCCGGCCGGAAGAGCTTCCGCGCCGGGCCGCCGGGTTCCGGCGCGAAGTCGAGCGGGCGCATGGCCTCGCCCTCGATCCCGCCGCCGACGGCGACCACCCCGTCGTCCGGGACGAACCGGCCGAGTTTCTCGACCAGTCGCGTGTCGCCGAGCGCGTCCACCAGCTTCATCGCGAAGGCGAGCACGAGCGCGTGCGGCGCCTCGTCGAGCTTCTCGATCTCGTCGAGGCAGTAGCGCGTGGCCTTCGCGAGCCAGGGATGCGCGGCGACCGCGGGATCGTGCGCGGCCACGCGGTGCGCGGTGACCGCGACGATCGCGGTGATCTGCAGCGAGGAGACGGAAGAGTCCGCACTGGCCCAGAAAGGCGCGCTGCCCGCCGGGTCCGGCATCGGCAGAGCGAACGGGATACCGCCGTCCGGCAAGGAGATCGAGGTGAGCCAGTCGCACAGTTCGGCCGCCCGCGGGCTGGTCGCCGGGCCGGCGTCGGCGAAGACCTCGAAAGCGTGCAGCGCGCCGCCGGGCTGGCTGGTCGCCGAGCGGCAGTCGGGTTCGAGCCCGTGGCCGTAACCGCCGTCAGGGTTGCGGTATCCCTCCAGCGCGGCGAGCACCGCCGCCGGGTCGCCGTCGCGGTAAAGGACCTCGAAGCGCCGCTTGTCGAGCAGCCGGGCCTGGGTGGCCATGAAGGTGGCCACGCCGTTCAGATCGATGTTCATGCCTACAGGGTCGCGCGGATCGCGACGCCTGTCTTGAACACATCGGTCACGAGCGGCGGCGCGGACGGTTGTAGAGCTTGCGGCCGACGCTGAGGAGCGTTTCGCGCAGCGTCTCGTCGTCGAGCGAGGCGACCTCGGGCGAGCCGCCGGCGAGGGCGATACCGGCGAGGAGCACCTGCGCCGTGACCATCCCCAGCACGTCCGGCTCCGGGCCGACCAGGATCTCCAGCAGCCGGTTCTTGAAGCTTTCCGAGCGGTGGACGGATTTTTCGACCGCCCGCGCGATGCCGGGGTCGCTGGAGAACAGGGCGACCAGCGCCCGGTGGCGCACCACGAGGTCGACGAAGCCGTCCAGGAGATGGTCGATCTGCGCGCCGCGGGTGCGCTGGGCGCGGGCGTCGTCGACGATGCCCTCCAGCTCGCGCAGGACGGGTTCGGCGACGGACTCGGTGATCTCCGCCTTCGTCTTGAAGTGGTAGTAGACGGCCGCCTTGGTGACCCCCAGGGCGTCCGCGATCATCTGCAGCGAGGTGCCTTCCACGCCGTGTTCGGTGAACAACCCCAACGCCGTGCGCAGTAGCCGCGTGCGGGTGTCCTCCGCCTGGACGACGTCCATGTTCCCTCCTCGTTCAGCCGTCGGAGGTTACGTCAAGCGAGCCCGCCGAGCCAAACGAGTACTAGCCGTGCGGCTAGTCACACACTTGCCGATCGGCTTGTAGCACCCTAGCCGATCGGCTAGCTTGGAATGAACCTGAACGAGTGAACGGGAGACTTTCGTGGCCAGCTTCCTGTACCGACTGGGCCGGTTCTCGTTCCGGCGCCGGGCACTGGTGACGGCGGTGTGGGCCGTCCTCCTGGTGGCCCTCGGCGCGGGTGCGCTGACTCTGTCCGGCCAGCTTTCGAACTCGGTGACCATCCCCGGCACCGAGTCGCAGAAGGCGATCGACCAGCTCGCCGACCGATTCCCCGAAGCCGCCGCCGGCGGCGCGACCGCGCGTGTCGTCATCTCGACGCCCGGTGACATCACCGACGCCGGCGGACAGGCGGCGATCGCGCGCCTCGTCACGGGGCTCAAGGACGCGCCGAAGGTCGCCGGCGTGGTCGACCCGCTGCAGGCGCAGGCGATCTCGCCCGACAAGCACGTGGCGCTGGCCCAGGTCAGCTACCGCGTGCAGGGCTTCGAGCTCACCGACGCCGACCGTGACGGCCTGATGGCCGCGGCGGATTCCGCCAAGGCCGCCGGGTACACGGTGGAGTTCGGCGGTGACGCCGTCCAGGCGATGCCCGCCACGAACGCCACCGAAGGCCTCGGTGTCGCCGTCGCCGCCGTCGTCCTGATCATCACCTTCGGCTCGCTGCTCGCGGCCGGGATCCCGCTGCTGACCGCGCTCATCGGCGTCGGCATCGGCATGGCGGGCATCACGACGGCGTCCGGTTTCCTCGAACTGAACACGAACACGCCGGTGCTCGCGCTGATGATCGGCCTCGCCGTCGGCATCGACTACGCGCTCTTCATCGTCTCCCGCTATCGGCACGAACTGACGATCGGCCGAGATCCGGAGGAAGCCGCCGGACGCGCCACCGGCACGGCGGGCTCCGCCGTGGTGTTCGCCGGGCTGACCGTGATCATCGCGCTGGCCGGCCTGACCGTCGTCGGCATCCCGTTCCTCGGCGAGATGGGCGTCGCCGCGGCGATCACCGTCGCCATCGCGGTCGTCATCGCGCTGACCCTGCTGCCCGCCATCCTCGGGTTCGCGGGCGGCAAACTGGCGGGTGGCAAGATCCGCCTGCGCCGCAAGGAAAACGCGACGACGCACGGCGAGCGCTGGGCACGTTTCGTGGCCCGGCACCGGATCCCGGTGCTGATCGCCGCGATCGCCGGGCTCGCGATCGTCGCCGTGCCCGCCGCGAGCATGCAGCTCGGCCTGCCGAACGACAGCACCGCCGCGCCGGACACCACCCAGCGCAAGGCCTACGACACCGTCGCCCGCAGCTTCGGCGAAGGCGCGAACGGACCGCTCGTGATCGTCGTCGACCTCGCGGGCAGCACCGACCGCCAGGCCGCGCTCCAGCAGGCGGCCACGGATATCGGCGGCCTCCCCGAACGCCCGATCGTCACGCCGCCGAAGGTCAACCGGGCCGGTGACCTGGCGCTGCTGACCGTCATCCCGAAGAGCGGCCCGAGCAGCACCGCGACCGAAGACCTCGTCAGCGACATCCGCGGCCTGAACGCGAAACTGGGCACGGCCACCGGCGCCTCGCTGGCGGTGACCGGCCAGACCGCGGCCAACATCGACGTCTCGGAGAAACTCGCCGACGCGATGCTGCCCTATCTCGCGCTGATCGTCGGGCTCGCGTTCCTGTTGCTGATGCTGGTGTTCCGGTCGATCGTGGTCCCGCTGAAGGCGACGCTGGGCTTCCTCGGCTCCGTGGTCGCGACGTTCGGCGCCGTGGTGGCGGTGTTCCAGTGGGGCTGGCTCACCGACCTGCTCGGGGTGAAGACGACCGGGCCGATCATGAGCATGCTGCCGATCCTGCTGATCGGTGTACTGTTCGGGCTCGCGATGGACTACCAGGTGTTCCTGGTGACGCGGATGCGGGAGGAATACGTCCACGGCGCCGACCCGCAGCAGGCGATGGTCACCGGCTTCCGGCACGGCTCCCGCGTCGTGGTCGCCGCCGCGTTGATCATGATCAGCGTGTTCGCCGGATTCGTCCTCGCGGAGTCCTCACTGATCCAGTCGATCGGGTTCGCGCTGGCCTTCGGCGTGCTCGTCGACGCGTTCGTGATCCGGATGACCATCGTGCCGGCACTGATGTCCCTGCTCGGACGCGGTGCCTGGTGGCTGCCGAAGTGGCTGGACCGGGTACTGCCGGACGTCGACGTCGAAGGCGAGAAGCTCGCGAAGCAGCTGGACGCTCCTGACGAGCGGGAGCTGGTCGACGCCTCGAAGTAGCGCCGTTGAAGGTTGCGAAAGCCACTTTCGCAACATGCCACGTTTGCCTTACCCCTCAATGAGTACGGGCCCCCTTCACTGCGCTGGACGCCAGGGTGGACGCCGGCGGGGCTTCAGTGTCCACAAGGGACACCGCCGGGCGATTGAGTGTCCGATTGCTTCCGCTATGTACGTTTCTGCGGGGGGTCGTGAGTGATAATGAGGGTTAGAACAACCCAAATCACCCACGACCCCCTCGCGAAACCGTGCAAGTCACCCAAATCGGGCGCAGTCAAGAGTCAGGTGAGGCTCCTTGCCCGGGTCCACCACGTACTCAGGCGAGCGCCGCGCGGGCCTCTCCCAGTGCGAAGCCGAGCAGGTTCAGGCCGCGCCAGCGTTCCGCGTTCTCGACCTGCGGGTGGTCGGCGGCGATCCCGATCCCCCAGATGGCGTCGAGCGGGCTGGCCTCGACCAGCACACGGTTCTTGGTTCCGAGCAGGAAGTCGCGCAGTTCCGGGTGCTGCCCGAACTTCGCGATCGTTCCGTCGACGACGATGCCGTAGCGCTCGTCTTCCCAGCGGCCCTGCTCGAATCCCCGCACTTCGCGGCCCAGCGCCTTGGCCTCACGCGGATGCCGGGAGCCGAGGATTCGCGCCGCGCTCTCGGCGTCGTCGAACAGAACGGCTTTGCGCCACATCATGTAGTGCTCGGCCGTCGAGAAGGTTTCGCCGTCGGCGGCGAACCGGGCGGGCCACCACTGGCTGAAGCATTCCGGCCCGATCGTGCCGTCACGCCGGGGCTGATGGCCCCAGAAGAACAGGAACTTGACGCGGCTCCCCGATCGCTGGAGCCGGACGACCTCGGCGACCGAGCGCGGGTTTCCGGACATGCCGGACAGCATGCTCGCCGTCGTCGCGGCGCGCAGCCGAATTACCGGACAGCGCTCAGGCGAGCCAGGCGATGGCGCCGCCGATGGCCAGCACCGCGCCGATCCCCAGCACGACGGCCATGAACTTGACGCTCTTCCAGGTCGCGTAGACGCCGCCGATCAGGAAGCCGCCGAGCGCGAACAGCAGCACAGCGATGGTCGTGTTACTCACGACCGCCACCCTGCCACACGTCCGCCACCGCAACCGCGCCGGGCCGGGCCTTGCCCTCGCGACCGGGCACGGCTAACGTACAACCACATGGTTGTACTTCTGGAGGAGAGCGAGGAGTCGCTCAACCAGCTGTTCCGCGCCTTGGCCGACGGCACGCGCCGCGACATCCTGGCGCGGGCGATCGCGGAAGCGCCGTCGGTGTCCGACCTCGCCGCGCGGTACGAGATGAGTTTCGCCGCCGTGCAAAAGCACGTCGCAGTGCTGGAGCGCGCGGGTCTCGTGCGCAAACGTGCCAACGGCCGTGAGCAGCTGGTCTCGACCGACCGCGCGCGGCTCCAGCGCGCCGGCGAACTTCTCGACTCCTACGAAGTCCTTTGGCGCCAACGTGTGGCGCAGCTCGACGATGTCCTGCGGGAAGGAAACTGACGATGCCGATCACCTCGGTCACCAAAGACCCCGAACAGCTCAGCCTCACCCTCGTGGCGGACTTCCCCGTTCCCCGAAAACGCCTTTGGGAGGCTTGGGCCGATCCACGGCAACTCGAGCGCTTTTGGGGGCCACCTTTCGCGCCCGCCACCTTCACCCATCACGATTTCCGGGTCGGCGGCCGCGCCGAGTACTTCCTGTCCGGGCCGAACGGGGAGAAATGGGCCAACTCGTGGAAGTTCACCGCGGTGAACCCCATCGACTCGTTCGAGGCGGAAGACGGTGAAGACAACGCCGCGGACGAGGACATGCCTTCCTCGATGACGTTCTCCTTCGAGACGACACCGACGGGGTCGCGCCTGATCCACGTCACGCGGTTTTCCAGTGTCGAAGCCATGGAGAAGACGATTCCGGGGATGGAAGAGGGATTCCGCGCGGCGTTGCCCCAACTCGACGCACTGCTGGAGGCGTAATGAGAAAACTCAAGATCATCGAACACGTCTCGCTCGACGGCGTGATCCAGCACTCCACCGATGAGAATGGCTTCCCTTACAGCGGCTGGAACATGCCCTATCGGACACCCGAAGGCCGGGACGCCGTCACGGCCGCGCACGGTGAAGCCTTCGACCTGCTGCTCGGCCGCCGCACCTACGACATCTGGTCGGACTACTGGCCGGACGCACCGAGCGATCCGCTCGCCGACCGGCTCAAGGCGGCGACGAAGTATGTCGTCACCCACCGGCCGGAAAGCCTGAAATGGGGCCCGTTCGAAGGGCTCGGCCCGAACGTCGCCGAGGACGTCCGCCGGATCAAGGCTCAAGACGGCCCCGACCTCGTTCTCTCGGGCAGCTCCACCCTGACCTCGACGCTGCTCGAAAACGGCCTCGCGGACGAGGTCCTGCTGGCCGTCTACCCGCTCCTTTTGGGCACAGGCAAGCGTTTCTTCGCGGACGGAACCCCGGCACAGTCCTTGGAGTTCACCGGCACCACCGCGACCCCCTCCGGCGTGCTCCTCAACACCTACAAGCCCGCCGGACGCATTTAGTCCTCTGGATGCGGTAGTTGCACACGCAAGGAACGCATCCAGAGGACTAAATGCGGGGGTTAGAGGACGCCCTTCGTGGACGGGATGCCGCCCGCCCGCGGGTCCGGCTCGGTCGCGGCACGCAGCGCACGCGCGACGGCCTTGTACTCGGCCTCCGCGATGTGGTGCGGGTCGCGGCCGTGCAGCACCCGCACGTGCAGCGCGATCTGCGCGTGGAACGACAGCGAGTCGAACACGTGCCGCGTCAGCACGAACGGGTAGTTCCCGCCGATGGTGAAGCTGTTGAACTGCTCTGGCTCGCCTAGGTGCACGCAATACGGGCGCCCGGAGACGTCGATCGCGGCGTGCGCGAGGGTTTCGTCCATCGGGATCCACGCGTCGCCGAACCGGCGGATCCCGCTCTTGTCGCCGAGCGCCTGCCGCAGCGCCTGGCCGAGCACGATCGCGGTGTCCTCGACGGTGTGGTGCGCGTCGATGTGCACGTCACCGGTCGCCTGCACCTTGAGGTCGAGCGAGCCGTGCACGCCGAACGCGGTGAGCATGTGGTCGTAGAACGGGACACCGGTGTCGATCTCCACCTGTCCCGTGCCGTCCAGGTCGAGCTGGACCGAAATGGACGATTCCTTGGTGGTGCGATCCACCTTGCCGACGCGACTCATCGCGGCACCTCCTTGCTGGCCTCGAGAAAGGCGTCGTTCTCTTCCGGCGTCCCGATGGTCACCCGCAGGTGCCCTTCGATGCCGACGTCCCTGATCAGCACGCCGTTGTCCAAATAGGACTTCCAGGTCGCGGGCGCGTCCGCGAACCGTCCGAAGAGGACGAAGTTCGCGTCGCTCGGGACCGGCGTGAATCCCAAGCCCAGCAACGCTTCCACCACCCGGTCGCGTTCGGCCGCGAGTTTGGCGACCGAGGCGAGGGTGGCGTCCGCGTGCCGCAGCGCGGCCCGTGCGGCGGCCTGTGTGAGCTTCGAGAGGTGGTACGGCAGCCGCACCAGTTGCAGCGCGTCGACGATCGCGGGCGCGGCCGCGAGATACCCGAGCCGTCCGCCCGCGAAGGCGAACGCCTTGCTCATCGTGCGCGACACGATCAGCTTCGCGGGGTACTCCTCGAGAAGCTCGATGGCGCTCGGCTGCGGCGAGAACTCCGCGTACGCCTCGTCGACGACCACGATGCCCGGCGCCGCTTCGAGCAGGCCGCGCAGCTCGCCGAACGGGATCGACCCGCCGGTCGGGTTGTTCGGGCTGGTCACGAAGACGATGTCCGGACGGCGTTCGCGCACCAGCGCGGCCGCCTTCTCGGTGTCGAGCGTGAAATCGTCGCGGCGCGGCACCGGCAGCCAGTCGGTGCGGGTGCCCGCCGAGATGATCGGGTGCATCGAGTACGACGGTTCGAAGCCCAGCGCCGAGCGGCCGGGGCCGCCGAAGGCCTGCAAGATCTGCTGCAGGACCTCGTTGGACCCGTTGGCGGCCCACACGTTCGACTCCGACACCAGCACGCCGGTGGACACCGCGAGGTAGTCCGCGAGGTCCTGGCGCAGCGCCACGGCGTCGCGATCCGGGTAGCGGTGCAGCGAAGCGGCTTCGGCGCGGACGGCCTCGGCGACGTCGGCCACCAGCGCGTCCGGCGGCGGGTACGGGTTTTCGTTGGTGTTGAGCCGGATCGGCACGTCGAGCTGCGGCGCGCCGTACGGGGTCTTGCCCCGCAGGTCCTCCCGCAGCGGGAGCGCGTCGAGCGTGATCTCCTCGCCGATGCTCATGCTCGCTCCCCTTCGAACCGCGCCGTGATGGCCTCGCCGTGCGCGGGCAGATCTTCGGCGTTGGCCAGCGCGACGACGCGGCCGGCGATCTCACGCAGCGCGTCCTGGCTGTAGTCGACGACGTGCACGCCCTTGAGGAAGCTCTGCACCGAAAGGCCGGACGAGTGCCGCGCGAACCCGCCGGTGGGCAGGACGTGGTTCGACCCGGCGCAGTAGTCGCCGAGCGAGACGGGCGCGTACGCACCGACGAAGATCGCGCCCGCGTTGCGCACGCGGGCCGCCACCGAACGCGCGTCCGCGGTCTGGATCTCCAGGTGTTCCGCGGCATACGCGTCGACGACGCGTATGCCGTCGTCCATGGTGGACACGAGGATGATGCCGGACTGCTTGCCGCTCAAGGCCTCCGTCACCCGCTCGGAGTGCTTGGTCGCGGCCACGCGGCCGGTCAGTTCCTTGTCGACGGCGTCCGCGAGCGCCTCGGACGTGGTGACCAGCACGCTCGCGGCGAGCGGGTCGTGCTCGGCCTGGCTGATCAGGTCGGCGGCGACGTGCACCGGGTCGGCGGTCTCGTCGGCGAGGATCGCGATCTCGGTCGGGCCCGCCTCGGAGTCGATGCCGATGATGCCGCGCAGCATGCGCTTCGCCGCGGTGAGGTAGATGTTGCCCGGCCCGGTCACGATGTCGACCGGCTCCAGTGTCGTGCCGTCGGTGTCGGTTCCGCCGTAAGCGAGCAGCGCGACGGCCTGCGCGCCGCCGACGGCCCACACCTCGTCGACGCCGAGCAGTTCGGCCGCGGCCAGGATCGTCGGGTGCGGGAGGCCGCCGAACGCGGCTTGCGGCGGCGAGCACAGCACGAGCGTGCCGACGCCGGCGATCTGCGCCGGGACGACGTTCATCACCACGGTCGAGGGGTACACCGCGAGCCCGCCCGGCGCGTACAGCCCGACGCGCTCCACCGGGATCCAGCGCTCGGTGACGGTGCCGCCGTCGACGACCTCGGTCGTGACGTCCTGACGGCGCTGATCACCGTGGACCTTCCGTGCGCGGACGATCGACTCCTCCAGCGCCTCGCGGACCGCCGGATCCAGGTTCTCGAGCGCGCTGGTGAGCTCGGCGGCGGCGACACGCACACCGCCGGGGCGGACCTTGTCGAACTTCTCGGTGTACTCGAGAACCGCGTCGACGCCGCGATCGCGGACCGCCTCGACCACCGGCCGTACGTGATGCAGCGCCGCGTCCACGTCGTACTCGGCACGCGGGAGCGTGCTCCTGAGTTCGGCAACGGACGGGACCTGTCCACGCAGGTCGGTACGGTTCAGCATGGGTCAAGGGTACGAGGTGGCCCGATCGCCCCGAGCAGGCACACTGGGGTGGTGACCAGCGATCCCACGATGAGGGAGGCGGCCGTGCCGCGAATCGGGTTGTGCCAGCTCACGGCCGCCGAGGATCCCGAAACGAACCTGAAGCCGATTCGCGAAGGCGTGGCGGCCGCGGCGGCCGACGGCGCGCGGATCGTGGTGTTCCCCGAAGCGGCGATGGCGCGCTTCGGCATCCCGCTCGGACCCGTGGCGCAACCTTTGGACGGACCGTGGGCGTCCGCTGTGGCGTCCATCGCGGAAGAACACGGTGTGGTGGTCGTCGCGGGCATGTTCACGCCGTCGCCGGACGGCCGCGTGAGCAACACCCTGCTCGTCACCGGCGCCGGACACCACTTCGGTTACGACAAGATCCATCTGTACGACGCCTTCGGGTTCGCCGAATCCGACACGGTCGCCCCCGGCACCACGTCCGCGACCTTCGAGGTCGACGGGGTCACGTTCGGCCTCGCGACCTGTTACGACATCCGCTTCCCGGAGCTGTTCCGGAAGCTGGCCGACGACGGCGCCGACATCGTCCTCGTGCCGACGTCCTGGGGCGCGGGCGAGGGCAAACGCGAGCAGTGGGAGGTACTCGTGCGCGCCCGCGCGCTCGACTCCGGCTGCTGGGTCCTCGGCTGCGGGCAGGCCGATCCGGCCACGACCTCGACCCCGGTGAACCCGAAGGCGCCGACCGGGATCGGCTACTCCACGGTGTCCGACGGTTTCGGCCGCGTCCACACGCAGCTGGGCCCCGGGCCGGAACTGGTGGTCGTCGACCTGGATCCCGCGGTCAGCGGGAAGGCGCGGGCGGCGACGGGCGTTCTGGTGAACCGTCGCCTGTAGCGTTCACGGAGCGTTCGAAGAAGGATTCGAGCACGACGATCGTCTGCGTCCCGGTGACGCCCTCGATGGCGTACAGCCTGCGCAGTGACGCCTGGAGTTCCTCGGTGGTCGGCGTGCGCACCTTCACCAGCAGCGAGGCCGGGCCCGCGATGATGTGTGCCTCCACGACCTCCGGCAGCGCCTCCAGCGCGGCCTTGGTCGGCGAGTCGCCCATCCACGAGCCCGCCTCGATCAGCACGAACGCCATCACCCCGCGACCGACCGCCGCCGGATCGACGTCGACGGTCGTGCGCCGGATGACGCCCTGTTCGCGTAGTTTGCGGACCCGCTCGTGCGCGGCGCCCGCCGACAGCCCGACCGCCTTGCCGAGCGCGGCGTACGCCTGAGTCGCGTCCTGCTGCAACTCCGTGAGCAATATGCGATCCACGTCATCCACGGGTTGACCATATCATGTTCAGCGGTTCATGATGATCGCAATATCTCATTCGGAACACTGGGGTTTCCATGGACATGGTCAAGGCACACTTCGAAGTCCTCGACGAGCGGTTCGCCCGCGTCAACGGGGACGAGTGGATGCGGCGCCTGCACACGGGCTGCCGGTGGACCGAGGGGCCCGCCTACTTCCCGGCAGGCCGGTACCTCGTGTTCAGCGACATCCCGAACGACCGCGTCCTGCGGTGGGACGAGACCACGGGCGCGGTCGGCGTGTTCCGGGAGCCCGCCGGATTCCACAACGGGCACACCGTCGACCGTCAGGGCAGGCTCGTCAGCTGCGAGCAGGGCAACCGCCGGGTGACGCGTACCGAACACGACGGTACGACCACCGTCCTCGCGGAGACCTATCAGGGCAAGAGGTTCAACAGCCCCAACGACGTCGTCGAATCCTCGGACGGCGCGATCTGGTTCACCGACCCCAGTTACGGGATCGACAGCGACTACGAAGGCCATCAGGCGGAAAGCGAGATCGGCGCCTGCCACGTCTACCGCGCAGACCCGGTGGACGGTTCCGTGCGGATCGTCGCGGACGATTTCTCGCGTCCGAACGGGCTCGCGTTCTCGGTGGACGAAGCACGGCTCTACATCGTGGACACGCGCCAGAACCCCAGCCACATCAGGGTTTTCTCGGTGGCAGACGGGCTGCTTTCCGGGGGCGAGGTCTTCGCGACCTCCGACGCCGGCGGTTTCGACGGCGTGCGCCTGGACGCCGCGGGCCGGGTCTGGGCCGCCGCGCACGACGGTCTGCACTGCTTCGCGCCCGACGGCACGCGGATCGGGAAGCTGCGGGTGCCGAAGGTCTGTTCGAACCTGACCTTCGGCGGGCCGCGGCGGAACGATCTGTTCATCACCGCGTCCAGTTCGGTGTACACGCTGCGGGTGAACTTCTCGGGACCCCGCGTTTAGCGCGGTGACGGCGACGCGAAAGGGACCTTCGCCGCTTCCCATGCGGTGAAGGCGTCCTTCACGTACTCCCCGGCCGGGGCCCCGCACCAGGCTTGGGAAGCGTGCAATGAAGGGGCCTTTCATAGCAAATTTTGCTATGAAAGGCCCCTTCATTGCAGTCTTTCAGCCCCGACTGACGGGTTATTGAGGGGAAGGGCAAACGTGTCGTGGTGCGGGGCCGGTGTCGCTGCTGCGTACGCGTTCTCCTGGTAGTGAGGGCCTCCTTGCCTACTCTGAGGGTAGTGAAGGAGGCTTTCGCTACCGTCAGATGTGATCCCTGGTGACGGTGGGGCGGCTGTGGCCTCGGCGGTTGGTCGTGAAGTACATGAAGGCCCCCTTCCTTGCGTCTAGCGCAAGGAAGGGGGCCTTCATGTACTTTGGCAAGGCGTAGCTCGCGTGACTGGATGCCACACTCAGGCCCGAGCCACGACACGTTTGCCCTACCCTTCAATAAGCGCACAACCGAGCCGAGCCGAGCCCGAAGCGGCTACCGCAGCAGCCCTTCCCGGATCGCCACCCGCACGAATCCGGCCCGCCGCCGTTCCCCGGTCTTGTCCCGGATCCGGTCGAGGTAGGACCGCACCGTCCGCACGCTGATGTTCAGGATCTCCGCCACGTCGACGTCGCGTTCGCCTGCCGCGACCAGCCGCAGGACCTGCTTTTCCCGTTCGGACAGGACGATCTTGGGCCCGGCGTGGCGGTCCTCGCTGTCCTGGATGATCATTCCGGCCAGCGTCGGGGACACGTACGCGTTGTCGTCGGCGATGGTGCGGATGGCGCGCAGGAGTTCGTCGCCGTCGACGTCCTTGGACAGGAAGCCCTTCGCCCCGGCCTGCATCGCGCCCAGTACCTCGGGCTGCTCGGCGTGCGCGGACACCACGAGCACCTTGTGCCCCATCTGTCCCACTTCGAGGACCGCGGCGGCGTCCTGGACCCCGCGCAGCTTGAGGTCGAGGACGACGACGCTGCCGGGAGGCTGCTCCTGGACGGCGAACCGCGCGACGGAGTCGGCGACGGCGCCCAGCTCGATGTCGGGCGCTTCGGTGAGGACACGCGCGACGGCGTCCCGGTACAGCGGATGATCTTCGATCACCCCGACATTGATCGGCATGATGCGTTTCGGCTGCTGCTCGTCTGCGTTCACCGGCGTCCTTCGAATCCGCCCGCGTCGGCGCGGGGTACGACCGGCCGAGATGGGCCGGGCACCTCCGGCGGAGACGCGAGCCCGAGCTGGATGGCCTTGCGGACCAGACCGGCCCGCCTTCTCTCTCCGAGTTTGTCACGGATCCGGTCCAGATAACCGCGAACGGTCCGGACTCCGATACCGAGGATGCGGGCGATGTCGACGTCGCGTTCGCCTGCCGCGACGAGCCGCAGGACCTGCTTCTCGCGCGCGGAAAGCGCGACGTCCGGAGCAGGCACGGGACGGTCGGCGTTGTCCTTGATGATCATTCCGGCCACCACCGCGGAAACATAGGCCCGGCCCTGCGCGACCGTCCTGATCGCGATCAGCAGCTCGTCGACGTCGACGTCCTTGGACAGGAATCCCTTGGCACCGGCGGCGATCGCGCCGAGCACCTGCTCGGGTTCCGCCTGCGCGGACACCACGAGCACGTGATGCCCCAGTTCGCACACCTGGAGCACGGCCGCCGCTCCGGCGATCCCCGGCAGACCGAGGTCGAGCAGCACCACGCTGCCGGGCGGCTGCGGATGGACGTGGAACCTGGCGACCGAATCGACCACCGCGCCCAGTTCGATCCCTTCGGCCTCGGTGAGGACCCGGACCACGGCGTGCCGGTACAACGGATGATCTTCGATCACCGCGACGTCGACCCGGTCGGTCTCCGGCCTGTCTTCAGTCATCTGCACGTTTCCGCTCACCCCGTCCCACCCGCGGACACCGCACGGCCCGCCTGCGCCGGATCCAGCGCGGGTCCGCGTGGCACCAGCGCCAGTAATCCATTCGGAACCGGTTGCCGTTCGGCTTGGCCGTATCCGAGGGAAGCGAGTGCCTCACTGCTCGCCACCGGGTACTTCAAGCCCGTGTCGGTCACGACGTAAACCGTGCCGGAACCGGATTCCGCCACCACCGCGCCTCCCGACGGAGGCACGAAAACCGCGTCGGCGACCAACGCGTCCGTCCGCGCCGTCACCGGGATCGCCTTCGCACCTTGCGGCAACGGGACCTGTGCGGAGATAACGATTCGAGAACCCTGCGCGCATAACGTCACGGACTGTCCGGTAACGGGTGCTTTTCGCGGGATCCGGTCCGGATACTCCGCGGGATCGGCCCCGCCCGCCCTCGCGGTGCCGACCTTCGGCACCGCGGCGACGTCGGCCGCGCGCACCGCGACGGGCGCCGGGACACCGGTGTAGGCGTCCGCGTTCTGCGGCGTGTTGATCAGCAGGCTCGCCTCGGTCTGGCCGATCGGTTCGAGCCCTTCGGCGTGGACGAGGTAGTACGACGTCGCGTTGCCCGGTGTCGCCATCGCGTCGACGACGCCGAGCACCGAACCGACCTTCGTCGCGGTGCCGCCGACCTTCGGGCCGGGCCGTCCGGCGTCTTCGACCGCGCGGTAGGCCAGATCGCGTCCGGCGGCGACGGTGCCGATCCACCGGGACGACACCGCGATCGCCGGATAGGTGTCGAACTGCAACGCCGTGGCGGCTTCCGGGGTGAGCTTGTAGCGGCGCCCCGCCGTCACGAGATAGCGCTCTCCCTCGGGGACGCGGACCACGACGGCCTGGTCCCTCGGCAGGTCGACCCCGGCGGCGGGTGCGCCGAGGAGCACCGTCGTCTCCGGTTCGGCCGACGCGGGCGCGTCCTGGGTGGTCCGCGTGCAGCTCGTCCACGGGGTGTTCACCAGCGCGGCCGCCGCGGGCAGCGAATCGGGCGCGCCGGGAATGCCGATCTGCGAACCGCGCGGCGCCTTCGCGAGCTTGTCGGAAGGGACGGTCACGGTGGCCTCGCCGTTGCCGCCCGCCATCAACCGCGCGGAGGCGTAATTGAGCACCGGGTGCAGCGCGCCGTCCTGGCCGAGGATGTAGCGCGCGCCGGTGCCCTCCTCGACGATCACCTTGCCGCCCGCCAGCCAATCCTTGCCGCCGGAAGGGTTCAGCAGGCCGATCACGCCGAACACCGCGGTGACCAGCAGTGCGACGCCGAGGCCGCACAAGGTTCCGATGACCAGCCTGCGGCTCGGGGCGACCGGATGGTTGGCGTCAGCCGAGACCAGTGCCGAAACCAGTCTCCTGCGGAGGAATTGGTAGGCCTGGATCTGGTCCCGCTGCGTCCACACGCTCCCGTCCCCCGCCGTTCGTGCCCACCCGTTCGAGGGTGCTCACGTTAGGTCTGGGCCCGGTTCGCGGTGAGGGTATTTTTTACGCCCCTCCCCCGCGCGGGGCGCGGCTACCGTCGGGCGCGTGCACGGAGGAGGGGAATTCCTTGTCGGTTGAAGCCCCGGCCCGCCCGGTCCAGGACCGGGCTCCAGCGCGCGGTGTCGCGGGCGCGGCGCCGCTGCCCTGGCTGCTGCCGATCCGCCCGCTGCAGGCGGCGCTCTGGGAGATCGCCGGGATCGCGATCCTCCTGGCCTTCACCGTGGACGGGATCCCCCTCGCCGCGCAGATCAGCATCACCGCCGTCGCCGGCGTCCTCGTGCTGACGACGTCGGTCCGCTTCGCCGGCCGTCACCTCGCGGGCTGGCTGCTCACCTGGGCCGGTTACCGGCTGAAACGCCGCGACAAGAACAAGGTCCCCGATCCGCTGCACCGGCTCGCCGGTCCCGCCCGGGTACGCCAGCACGTCGACCGCGCGGGCAACCGCTTCGGTGTCGCCGAGGTCAGCGACGGCTGGAGCGCCATCGTGCGGCTCACCCCCGGCGCCATGGCACCCGGGCCGGACACCCTCGTCGCCATTCTGCGCGAGGCCTTCGCGGGCACCGGGATCCCTTTGTCCAGCGCGCAACTGCTGACCTGGACCGTCCCCAATGGACAGTCCGTGCTCCGCGTCCGCTGGCTCACCGTCCGGTACCGGCCCGAGAACGCGCCGATCGCGGCGCTCGCCCGCGGCGGCGGGGAACTCGGCGCACTGCGGAGCACCGCCTGCGCGGCGCTGAGACTGATGGGCACGCTGGCCGAGGCCGGATTCGAGAGCACCGTGCTCGAAGCCGGTGAAGTGGCGGAAGAACTGCGCGTCGCGCTCGGGCACGGCCAGGGCGCGCCGGTGAACGGCTGGCGCTCCTGGGACTGGGGCGGCGCGTCGCAGGTCTGCTACCGGCCACGGTCCGAACGGGATCTCGCGCGGACGCTGGATCTTCACGTCCCCGGATCTGCGTTCACCGCGACTTCGTACACGCTGCACCGGACGCCTGGCGGACGGGAGAAGTCCGAAGTGACCATCCGGGTCGGCGGGCGGCCTGGGGCGGAGACCGTGCGGCCGAGCGGGGTCGCGGTGATCCCGCTGCACGGACGGCACGCGGCGGCGGTCCGGCGGACCCTGCCGCTGGCGCTGGAGAACTGAGGGGACGGTCCGTGGAGGACTCCTTTCTTCTCTGAGGGTAGGGAAGGAGTCCTCCACGGACGTAACGCGTGATGAGCGTCAGCCGCGTACGGCTTCGTAGACGCCCGCGATCATGCCGACGAACGGGATCAGCGAGAGCAGCACCAGGAACTCCACGATGTCGAGAGTCCTTGCCCAGTACGGAGAACGACGTCCCTTCGCGACACGCGTCGCGTAGGTGAGACAGACGCCCGCCGCGACGACGACGGCACAGCCCGCGGCGAAGACGAACGAACGCGGCCCGCTCGCGGCGAGCCAGAAACCGGCCGCCGCCAAGGCCGCCGCGCCGAAACCGATGAGCACGACCCGCTGCGAGCGGCCCGCGAAGGCGCGCGAGCGCAGCATCAGCGCCAGACCCAGCAGCGCGCACAAGCCCGCTTCCCAAGCCCCGCCGGAAGACGACAGGACCACCGAAGCCGAGACCACGACGAGTCCGAGCGCGACGAGCAGCCCGGTCAGCAACGCCTGCGCGTAAGTCGTCCCGCCGACCATGTCCTCGCCGAGCGAGGGGTCCTCGTCGGCACGGAACGCGTCCATGTCGTCGGGCACCCTGGGCAACGGGAGCCTGCCGAGCCGCAGCGCCATCATCGGCGCGACCGCGGCCAGCGCCGTCGCCACGACGGCGACCACGGCGGCCGCCGAAACCGGGCGGACGTCGGCCAGCAGGACGATGGCGGTGGTGATCGCGCCGAGCCCGGCCGACACCGTCACCGCGACGAACCACGGCAGCCGGTCCGCCACCGAAACGGCCGCGATCACGCCGTAGACGGTCACCACCGCGAGCCCGGCGGCCAGCGGTCCTGCCGACAGCGAGAACAGCGGATGCGGCGGCAGGATCGACATCCCGGCCAGCAGTGCCGCGCCGACCCCGGCGAGCGCGCCGGCCGCGCCTGCCTCCGCGTCGCCGTACGCGCGGCTCAGCGCGCCGCCGCCCAGCACCAGTACCAGCGCGAGAAGTCCGGTGCCGATCGGCGCCAGCACACTCCCGGACGCCGCCGCCTGCACCAGCAGTCCACCGGCGAGCAGCAGGACCACGGACGCGACGATGCCCGCCTTGCGCGCCACCGACGGTCCCCACCGCCCGGTGCCCGACTCGGCGACGCTCGCGATCGAATCGACGACGTCGTCGAACAGCAGCGGACCCCGCGGGCGTTCCCGCGGGGTCAGATGGAGGACTTCGCCGTCGCGCACCTGCGCCGCGGCGACCGTGAGCCCGAGCGCGAGCGGAGCGCCGCCGAGCCGGGACAGCACCCAGCCGGGATGCTCGGCCGACGCCTGCCCCGAAGCACCCGCGAGCCGCACGAGCTGCGGGACGAGTTCGGCGAACGTGCTCTGCTGCGGCAGCGCCACGTCGACACGCGCCCGCGGTGTCACCACCGTGACGCGCCGGGTGGAGCCCGCGATCGCGGCCGTCATGCTTCGATCGACTTGGCGGACTCGATGACGGGCGCGAATTTGGCGTTGCTGGCCTCGGCCAGCTTCTGGAGCCCGTTGTTGACCGCCTCCAGCACGATCTCCGAGATGTTGCGCGCGTCGTACTGACGCAGTGCGCGCGGGTCGATGTCGATCGAGGTGAAGCGGCCGTCTCCGCGCAGCACGACAGTGACTTCGTTCTGCCGCGAGTGCGCCTTGACCTCCATCGCCTCGACCGAACGCTGGATGCGCTGCACCTCTTCGGTCTGCTTACGGACCTGGTCCAGCAGCTCGTCCATGTCCGGCATGGCGTAGGGGTCGGTGGTCACGAGTCTTCTCCTTCATCTGCGGTGGCATCCCGCCGGACGTGGACGCTGCCCACGAACCGCCGGAAGTCGTCGCCGAGGCCACGGGCCGCCTCGGGTGTCGCGGTGCAGGCGATCTGGAGGATCAGCCGGTCGGCCGGGCTCGCCCCCGGCACGGTCAGCTGCACCTGCGTCTGTACGAGATCCTGTCCTTCGCCGGTGCGGATGCGCAGCACCTGCGTCACCCCCGGCGCGACCGGAGTGCCGATCTCCTTGCGCCGCACCAGTTCGAGGGCAGCCATCGACCGGCCGAGGCGTTCGACGGCCTCGTCGGCGATGTCGGTGATCCGCGCCCGGTCCGGCCGTTGCCCGACGCTCAGGGTGATGTTGGGGGTGAACTCGCCGTCCGGCGCGGAGTGCACCGCCACGAAGACCGCGCCGTCGGCGCCGACGGACGACGGCTCGACGGGCACCCAGCCCTCGGGGATGTCGAAGCCCAGCGGGAGGGAGACCCGGTCCTCCGTGCTCATCCCGCTCACCACGTGCCCACGTAGGTGATCGCGTCGTCCCATGCCTCGCCGACGGCGTCCGCCGCCTCGCCCGCCGCGCCGCTCACCGCGTCGACGGCCGCGCCGCCGTACTCGCCGACGGTGTCCGCGATCTTCGGCAGGTCGATGTCGATCTTCGCGCCGATCCCGGCGCCGAGGCCGAGCGCGACACCGGCCTTGAAGTCGACCTTGATGTGTCCCGCGTCGTAAACGGCCTGGCCGTCGAGCTGCGCGCCGAGTCCATATTGGAGGGTTCCGCTCGCGCCGACGCCCACCCCGGCCACGTCGGCCGCGAGTTCGCCTTCGATCTTGCCGCCGACGAAGGCGTTGGCGTGCACGCCGACACCGTGCGCGCCCGCCTGGAGCGAGCCGTTCACCTCACCGCCGACGAACGCGGTCCCCTTGGCGCTGCCCGAAGCGACGCCCCATTCGCCCTTGCGTTCGAGTTCTTCCTTGAACGCGGCCAATTCGGCGTGCCCGGACGCCTTGAGGTCCCAGCCCTGCGAGGAGACCTTGGCGTCCCAGCCCGGGGTGAAGCCGTCTTGTTCCTGCTTCCATTTCGCGTAGGTGATCTCGGTGCTGTTCCAGGCCTTGTCACGCAGGCCTTCCGGCTTCGGCCTGCCGAACGGCGTGTCACCCGCACGCGGGGCGCGCGTGCCTTCGAGACCGTCCCAGGTGAGCTTCTTCCAGCCGGAATTGCCGAACCACGACGGATGCGAGCGCGGCCGCCTGCGGCCGTCGAGCGCTTCTCCGTTGAGCCAGTACAACGGTCCGCGGCCCCATTTGCCCAGTTCGTGCTCGATCCGGCCGGTGCCCTCCGGCGGGAACAGCCGCGCGAGTTCCTCGCTCAGTTCGTCCGCGATCTCCTGTGCCGCCTGCGCGGCGCGTTCGCCGAGCTGCCGGGCGGCGGAGATGAAAGCGTTGACCGCGTTCGCGTTCGCCGTCCGCGCCTGACTGGTGAGCTGCGCGGCGTACTGGTCGAACTGGGCGAGGATCGAGTCCACACAGGACTTCGCGCCCTGCAGGGCCTGCGCGCCTCCCCGTAGCCGGTTCGACTGGTCGCCCAGTTTCGTGCCGAGCTCGCCGAGTTCTTGGCTCAGTTTCGCGGCGGAGGTGGAGAATGCGACGTACGCGTCGCCTTCCCAGGACGCGTTGAGCGCCTTGGCCGCCTTGCCGATCTCCTCCGCGCGACCTGAAACCGTCGACGCCCGCTCGCCGCACCGCTGGCTCGCCGCGTTCAGCGCGGCGGGATCACCGGTGACCCGCCGCTGGTACTCGACCACGAGCCGCCGGTAATTCGACAGAATCGAACTGACGACGCCCGACGCGTCGACCACACCGCTCCCCCACACGGCTACCTGCCCTTCGCCGGTGAATCCGCACCCGCGTCAATGTCGATGTGCTGCTCGAAGTGCTTGCCGCCGTAGTTCATGTCGATGTCGATATCGATGTCCTGCCCGCCCGGCGCCTGCACGGTGGACTTGCCGGTGCTCAGGTCGGTGGTGATGGTGACCGTGTTCCCGTTGCCCGCGCTCGGCAGCGCACCGCCGCCGGAGCCGGAACCCGCGCCACCGCCCGAAGGTCTGTCCACCGGGATCCAGGCGTCCGCGCCACCCGGCCAGTTGCCCTGGGAACCGTTGCCGCCCAGCGCGGGCGGCCGGTACTGGGTGAACGGCGGCGTCTCGCCCGGCGTCGTGCCACCGCCGGAAGCGCCTCCGCCGGAGCCACCGACGGCGGCCTGTCCCGAACCGCTGGCGACCGAGCCCGGCGCCTGCGGATTGGTGATCGGGGTGCCCGAGACCGCCGAGTTGCCCGCGGCGCCGTTGTCACCGGCGTCGTTGTGCCCGAACAGTTTCTGGACTTCGCCGATGATGGTGGCGATCTGGGTGATCTGGTTGGCGAGGTCGACCACGCCGAGCGCCTTCAGCAACGCGCCGATCGCGGTGATGAACGCGCGCAGCGAAGCACTGGTGGCGGTGGAAAGCGCGACAGCGGCGCCGTAGGTCCACGGATTCGACATCAGGCCGGCGACCGTCGGGTTCACCGCCGACACCACCGCTTTGTAGGCGGCCTGGGCGGTCTTGATCAGCGTCCCGGCGACGCCGAGCAGTTCGGCACCCTTCTGCACGACCTGGATGATCTTGTTCAGCGAGTTCAGGGAGTCGGTGATCTTCTTCAGCGCGGAGTCCGACGCGGCGCCGGACCAGATCTTGCCCAGCTGCTCGGCGGCCTTCGTCACCTCGTTGTACATGGTGAGGAACTCGTTGGCCTTCTTGAGCACCTCGAGCACGTGCTTGGCGATCTGCTCCGGCTGCCCGGTGAGGATCTGCGGCAGGATGGTGATCGGCCCGCCCGAGGACGCCGTGGCGTCCATCGCGCTGGAATTCGGATAAGTCAGCATGGTCGCTCCTCAGGCCGGAAGTCAGACGGAAGCCGGGCGGTAGACACTGACCTTCGCCAGGCCGTTGATGTCCGCGTCGACGATTCCGTGGTTGTAGAGCAGCCCGCCCTCTCCGGCGATGGCGATGACCGGCTTGCGGTCGGAGAACAGGAGCGGTTCGACCACGACGACGTCACCGCTGTGCACCCCGCCGGGTACGTCGCCGAAGTTGCGCGCCGTGCCGGCGTAGACCTCGATGACCCCGACCCGCGCCTGGTTGTCGGCGTCACCGGCCAGCCAGTCGTTGAAGTCCGAGACGCCGTGGAACCGCGTGTCGGTGATCGGGTGGTCGCCGAGCTGTCCCAGCCGCGCGTCCCCCAGGTAGCGCAGCACATTGCCGACCGAAGACGGCTCGCCCTCGCCGCCGGCGCTGTCGTTGATGGCCAGCGTCGCCAGTTCGGAGGCGTGCGAATTCCCCCAGATCGACGACGACGTCGATCCGGCGCCGCCGCCGGGACGGCCGCCGTAGCCACCCGCGACCGCCTCGTCCGCGGCCTGGTAGGCGTCGGCGCTGCTCTTGATGAAGCCGTTGATCTGCTGCAGAAGTTGCAGGAGGGTGCGGACCGCGACCACCTGCTGGCTCTGCATGGCCGTGTTGGCCGCGGCCACCGCGCTGCCGAAGGTGGCGAACGACATCGGCTGCAGGACGGTGCGTTCGAGGTCGCCGACGACATTGATGCCCTGCATGATGATGCCGCCGAGGTTTCCGACCGCCGAGCGCATGGCCTCGGGCTCCGCCCGGTACTCGCCCGTGCCGACCATGGCTCTCCTTCTCTCGTTTCCCCCACGCCTGCGACTGTTCGAGCAGCGTAAGTTCGCCACCAGACGCGAGCGGACGGCAAAAGTACCCACCGCAGGGGCGGCACGAGTGGCCAGAATGATCGGCAGGATTACCCACAAGCGGCCAGAAAGACCCTGATGAGCGCCACTCGCGACCGCCTGCCGGCCCTGGGCGAGCAGCCCGGTGAAATCGTCCTGCAGTCCCCGCCGATGCTGCCGAAGGGCTCGTCCGGCGGAGCCATGCAGCTGCTGATGTTCATGCCGATGATGCTGGGCATGGGCGCCATGTCGTTCGTCTACATCGGACGCGACGGCGGGGTGATGACCTACATCTTCGGCGCGTTGTTCCTCACCGCGATGGTGGGCATGGTCGTGATGTCGCTCGGGCGCGGTGGCGCGGCGAAGAAGGCGCAGATCAACGAGGAACGCCGGGACTACCAGCGGTATCTGACCGGTCTTCGCGGCCAGGTGCGGGAGATCGCGGACAACCAGCGCGCGGCGATGGCGGCGTTGCAGCCCGACCCCGCCGATCTGTGGGCGTACATCGAGACGGGGAAGCTGTGGGATCGCCGCCGGTCCGACCCGCAGTTCGGGCAGGTGCGCGTCGGGACGGGCCCGCAGCGGCTCGCGACGCCGTTGAAGGCGCCGCAGACCGTGCCGCTGGAAGACCTCGACCCGGTGTGCTCGACGAACCTCAAGCACTTCATCCGGACCTATTCGACGGTCGACGGACTTCCGGTCGCGGTCTCGCTGCGGTCGTTCGCGCAGGTCAGCCTGTCCGGCCGCCGCCCGGACACGCTCGGGACCGCGCGGGCGCTGCTGACCCAGCTCGCGACCTTCCACTCACCCGGCGACCTGCGGATCGCGCTCTGCGTCAACGACGACCGGCTGCACGACTGGGAATGGGCGAAGTGGCTGCCGCATGTGGCCTCCACCGCCGCCGACGCCGCCGGTCCGCGACGGCTCGTCGACGCCGACTCCGGGAAACTCGCCGACCTCCTCGGCCCCGACCTCGGCGACCGGCCCGCGTTCACCCGGCGGCCGGATGCCCGGCTGGACCTGCCCCAGATCGTCGTCATCGTGGACGGCGGGCACACCCTCGGCGACTCGCGGCTCGTCGCCGAAGAGGGCAGGCTCGGCGTCACCGTGGTGGAGATCGGCACGGAGCAGCCGCGATCCGTGTCGTCGGAACGGCTGCTGAGCCTGCACATGAGCCCGGAGCAGCTCGGGATGGTCGTCGGCGACGCGACGGAGCAGCGGCTCGGTTTCCTCGGCATGCCGGACACCTTGGACCGCGGGGCCGCCGAGGCGCTCTCGCGGATGCTGACGCCCCTGTTCCAAGGGTCGGCGGTGGTCAGCGAGGCGCCGATGTCGGCGACCTTCGGGCTGGCCGGGCTGCTCGGCATCGGCGACCCGCGCGACACCGACACGGCCGTCACCTGGGCGCCGCGGTCCGCGCGCGACCGGCTGCGGATCCCGCTGGGCGTCAACCCCGATGGCAGGCCGGTCGACCTCGACCTGAAGGAATCGGCCGAAGGCGGGATGGGGCCGCACGGGCTGGTCATCGGCGCGACCGGATCCGGCAAGAGCGAGCTGCTGCGGACGCTGGTCACCGCGCTCGCCGTCACGCAT
This sequence comes from Amycolatopsis sp. WAC 01376, assembly GCF_003947415.1. Classification (GTDB taxonomy): domain Bacteria; phylum Actinomycetota; class Actinomycetes; order Mycobacteriales; family Pseudonocardiaceae; genus Amycolatopsis. The sequence goes on along the minus strand of NZ_QHKL01000006.1, from coordinate 102,180 downwards.
TCGTCGGAGAAGCTGAACCTCGCGCTGATCGACTTCAAGGGTGGGGCGACCTTCGCCGGGATGACCGGGCTGCCGCACACCTGCGCCGTCATCACCAACCTGTCCGACGATCTCGCGCTGGTCGACCGCATGGCGGACGCGCTGAACGGCGAACTGTTGCGGCGTCAGGAACTCCTGCACGCCGCCGGGAACTACGCGTCGGTGCGGGACTACGAAAAGGCCAGGGAATCCGGTGCCAACCTGCGGCCGCTGCCGTCGCTGCTGGTGATCATCGACGAATTCAGCGAGCTGCTGTCGTCGCGGCCGGAGTTCATCGACCTGTTCGTCGCGATCGGGCGGCTGGGGCGGAGTCTCGGGATCCACCTTCTGCTGGCTTCGCAGCGGCTGGAGGAGGGACGGCTGCGCGGGCTGGATTCGCATCTGTCGTACCGGATCGGCCTGCGGACCTTCTCCGCGTCGGAAAGCCGCGCCGTGCTGGGCGTCGCGGACGCCTATCAGCTGCCGCCCGTGCCGGGTTCGGCGTATCTGAAGTCCGACAACGACACCCTCATCCGGCTCAAGGCCGCGTACGTCTCGGGGGAACTGCCGCCGCGCAGCAAGATCGTGCGCAAGGACGGCCAGAGCCTCGGCCTGATGCCGTTCACGCTGGCGCCGGTGGAGATCCCGGTGACCGTCGAGGCCGAAGAGCCGGTCGAAAAGGGCACCGGCGAGACGATCATCGGCGCGATGATCTCGCGGCTCGAAGGCCAAGGCCCGGAGGCGCACCAGATCTGGCTTCCGCCGCTGGCCGAACCGCCGACCCTTGACCAGCTGCTGCCGCCGCTCGGCGAAGATCCCGAACGCGGTCTGTGCCCGCTGGGCTGGGGCGGCAACGGCAAGCTGATGATCCCCGTCGCCTTGGTGGACAAGCCCTTCGAGCAGCGGCGCGACATGCTGTGGGCCGATTTCTCCGGTGCCGCCGGGCACGCGCTGATCGTCGGGGCGCCGCAGAGCGGCAAGAGCACACTGATGCGTGACATCGCCGCGATGCTCGCGCTCACCCACACTCCGGAAGAGGTCCAGCTGTTCGTGCTGGACATGGGCGGTGGCGCGCTGGCGCCGATCGCCGGGCTGCCCCACGTGTCCGGCTACGCGACCAGGCGCGACGCCCAGCGCTGCCGCCGCGTGGTGGCGGAACTGACGACCCTGCTCGAACAGCGTGAGGAATTCTTCTCCGCCAACGGGATCGAGTCGATCACGACGTTCCGCCAGCGGCGTTCGGAGTTCCGGGAGAGCACGGAGGGCCGCGAATTCGGCGACGTCTTCCTGTTCGTGGACAACTGGACCACGATCCGCCAGGAATACGAACAGCTGGAGGAACAGATCACCAGTCTGGCGTCGCGCGGGCTCGGTTTCGGCATCCACGTCGTCGTCTCGATCAACCAGTGGATGGGCATGCGGGCGCCGCTGCGCGACGCGATCGGCACCAAATTCGAACTGCGGCTCGGTGAACCGGCGGACTCGCTGATCGACCGCAAGATCGCGCAGAACGTCCCCGCCGACCGGCCGGGACGCGGGCTGACCGCGGACAAACTGCATTTCCTCGCGGCACTGCCGCGGATCGACTCGGATCAGCGGCCGGATACCGTCGGCGCCGGTGGCCTGGATCTGAACCGCCGGATTTCGGCGGCCTGGAATCGTGCGGCGGCTCCGCAGGTTCGGCTGCTTCCTCCCGAGGTCCCGCTGGACTCGCTGGAAGCCGGGCCGCGCAAACAGGTCACGCTCGGCATCGCGGAATCGAACCTGCGGCCGGTGTACCTCGACTTCGCCACCGAACCGCACTTCCTGGCCTTCGGTGACGTGGAATCCGGCAAGAGCTCGCTCCTGCGCGCGATCGCGCAAGGCATCGTGTCGAAGTACTCGGCGGAAGAGGCCGCGATCGTCGTCGCCGACTATCGGCGAGGGATGCTGGGTGCGGTGCCGGATTCGCACCTGCTCGGTTACGCGGGTTCCGAAACCGTGCTGACCGGGCTGATCGACCAATGCCAGCAGGCCATGCGGAACCGGCTCCCCGGCGCGGACGTCAAGCCGGAACAGCTGCGGAACCGGTCTTGGTGGCGGGGCCCGGAACTGTTCGTGCTCGTCGACGACTACGAAATGGTCGCGACCGTTGGCCGGAACCCGTTGCTGCCGCTGCTGGAATTCCTGCCGCAGGCGAGGGACATCGGGCTCCACCTCGTCATCGCGCGCGGGAGCGGCGGGGCCGGGCGCTCGCTGTTCGAGCCTGTGCTGCAACGGATCCGCGAGCTGGGTTCTCCGGGCTTGGTGATGTCCGGGTCGCGCGACGAAGGGGCGCTGCTCGGGGAGGTCAAGCCGGGGCCGCAGCCTGCGGGGCGGGGTGTGCTGGTCTCGCGGCGGCACGGGACGGGGCTGGTGCAGGTGGCCTGGACGAAGCCTGTGGAGGACTAATACCGTGGGGTCCGCCTGTCGGGAGGGTTGGGCCCATGGCACTGGATCTGTCCGCTGTTCACGCCACGAATGCGCCAGATCTCTTTGATAGCCCCAGGCCCGACCCCAATGCCACGTAGCTTAAGTTGATCTTGAGCGGCGGCCGCCTGCTCGATCAAGCCGGACAAGTAACCGGCAGTGGACCCGAGGCGCGACTGTCCACACGGGACGACAGTCCGGATCCGAGTGCCCGATTTGGATGCTTTGCGCAGCTGCGAGAGGGGGTCGTGAGCGGCAATGAGGGTTAGAACGACCTTTGCCACTCACGACCCCTTGGCAAAACCGACCATTTCATCATCAATAGGACATTCAGTCATCGAAATTTGTCCACAGTGGACACTACGGGCGCGCCAGGTCCCGCTGGCCAGGGCAACCGAGCGCTTGACCTGCGGCGACCGTCGCCACTTGCGATAAAAGCGCCGTCCAAGATCAACTTAAGCTACATGGCATAGGATCCGGCCCTTCCCCGCCACATTTCCCTTATCCCTCAAGGGAATCTCGCTGCGCACTAGGCGACCGAACGAAAGGCGTCGATTCAGTGGCGGTCGAACATCAGTTCGAGTATGATCTTGGTCATGACCACATCTTTTGCTTTCAATTCGAAATCCGCTCGTCTTCTGGATACCGCTTGTGGCGAGGAGCTGGTGCTTCGTCGGGCGCAGGGGCGTCAGGTGCGTGCGATAGCCGGTTTCGCCGCGGTGGGTGGTTCCCGAAGATCGGTGACCGAGGAGGTCGCTTTGGCCTTCTCGGTCTCCCGTAATCAGGCGTATCTGCTGGTCGAAACCTCATGTGCCTTAGTGGGGCGGTTGCCGAACACGTTGGCGGCACTGGAAAGAGGCGACATCGATCTGTTCAAGGCGTCGAAGGTCAGTCAGCTGACCCGTGAGATCGCCGCCCAGGTGGACGCCTGGATGGCCGGTCGTCTCGCCGACCGTGACCCTGGGGCGATCCGGAAATCGGTGGATCACGCGGTACAGAAATTCGATCCCGACGGTCACCGGGAACGCGCCGCGAACAAACGCGCCCTACGGCACATCGCCCTGGAACACGAAGACGACACCATGTCGAAACTGTCGGGGTGGCTCCCCGCCGAGGTCGCCAGCTCGATCTACGCGTCACTGAGCCACGCCGCCAAAACCCGCCGCAGAAACGACCCATCCCGCACCCTCGATCAACACCGCGCCGACCTCTTCGCCGAACGACTCCTCGCCGAAGACGGCCACGGCACACCCCGCGCGCACGTCCACGTCTACGTCGACCTGCTCACCCTGGCCGGTGCCCGCGAGGACCCCGCCACCCTCGCCGGCTACGGCCCCATCCCCGGCTGGCTCGTCCGCGAAATCGCCGCCGACCCCGGCTCCACCTGGTCCCGGCTGATCACCGACCCCACCACCGGCCAACTCCTCGAAGCCAGCCCCGGCACCTACCGATCCCCCGCCTCACTCGCCCGCCTGATCAAAGCCCGAGACCGCGAATGCACCCACCCCGGCTGCCACCGGCCCGCCGAATTCTCCGAGATCGACCACATCACCACCTGGGCCCGCAACGGCACCACCGACCACCACAACTGCCACGCCGCCTGCACAACCCACAACCTCCTCAAAGAAGAACCCGGCTGGACAGCAACCCCCACCGGCAACGGCGGCATGACCATCACCACCCCCACCCGCCGCACCTACACCACCACCCCCGAACCACTCCACGACCCACGACCCCAACCAGAAGACGACACCCCACCCTTCTGAAGCGTGCCGCCCGACTTCGACGAAGGCTCCTCAGGAGGCGCCTCCGTGGCTCAGCCATGGCCGTAACGGCTACGTCCACTTTGGAGCGTGCTCGCGAGTGTGGATCACCCGACCCGTGCGGCGATCTCCCGCGCGCAGGCCAAGGCTTCGTTCACCCCCGTGTCCACTTCGAAGTCGTAAACCACGCCTCGATGCACGATTTCGGCCTGCGCCTCCGCCATCCCCGTGACCCGATCCCCGCGCGCCATTTCCCGCCCGGCGGCCACGACGCCGTCACACCGGACCCCGACCCACAGGACGTCGAGTCCGTCCAACGCGTCACGCCACCGCAGCTGCGACGCGGCCCCACCCAGGAAGGCGTCGTCGATGATGACCCGGGCCCCGGCCCGGACCATCGCCGCGACACCGGCCATCCACGCGTTTTCGAGCCGCTGGAAACCGGATCCGACACTCACTCCACCGTCCGCCGCGAAGTCGATCCCGTCGTCCACCGTGGACGGCATGGCGTCGATCAAGGTGTCCACGCCGAGGGTGAGCCATGGATCCGGCAGCACCGCCTGCAGGCACCTGGCGATCCCCGACTTACCCGAACTGGAGCCGCCGTTCAACACGATCACTGTCGTCACGCGAACACCCTAGACACCGGCAGGCAAGCAACGCCCGGGGGAATTCGGATACAACGGACGTCCACGGCAAAGGGCCGTATCCACCCAATTCTGAAATTCGCGCAGAACTCGCTTTCCTCAAGGAGACCCACTCGGACGGCCCACTACTTTCCTCGCATCGTCTACCGACTTCGGTAGGTTACTAAAACCCTTACCGCCGCCTAACTTGGTGAAACCGTTTCAACTCGAAGCGAACTCCCCGACGCAGGCCGAAGGGCGTATTCATGCGTATGTCCAAAATCGTCGCAACGGTGGCGAGCGCCGCCGCTGCGCTGACCCTCGCCGCCACCCCCGCCGCGAACGCGGGCCAGGACATCATCGGCGGCGGCACCGTGAGTTCCGCGCCGTGGGGCGCCCAGATCTACTGGGACGACGCCACCGCGTTCGGCGGCTTCAACTGCTCCGGCACGATCATCGCCCCGCAGTGGGTCCTCACCGCGAAGCACTGCCTCAACAAGCCCGGCATGCACGTCAAGGTCGGTAACGTCAACCTGAACCAGGGCACCGAGGCCGACGTCGACCAGCAGAAAGCGGCCCCGAGCGGCGACATCGCCCTGCTGCATCTCACGACCGCGGTCAGCACGACGTACATGAAGCTCGGCACCGCGAACCCGGCCAACGGCACCACGAACCAGATCTACGGCTGGGGCCGCACGCAGGGCAACAACCCGCCGTCGAGCGTCCTGAAGACGGCCAACGTCCGCATCACCGGAACCAGCAGCGACGCGTACGGCGGCCAGGCCATCGCCAGCGTCGGCGTCAACGGTTCGGCTTGGCACGGCGACTCGGGCGGCCCGCAGCTTTCGAACGGCGTCCAGGTCGGCGTCTGCTCGACCGGCAGCAACTCCGGCACGAACCCGCAGGGCACCCAGAACTACGCCAGCGTCGCGGCGAGCCGCGACTGGATCCGCACCACCGCGGGAGTCTGAGAAGACGGGCGAAGGGCCGTTCGGAAACGAACGGCCCTTCGCCCTGCCCGAGAACCGGATAGCTCAGGCACACTTCGACTTCGGGTCGATCATCGACACCGAGCCGACCTTCTCCCCGTCGACGGTGAACTCGTAGACCCAGCCAGGCTTTCCGTCGACAGAAACCTGGAACCGGCCGTTGTCGCCGACCTTCAACCCCTTGGCGTCGTAGGCCGCCTTGAGTTCGGCCAGTGACGAACCGGCACCGATCCCTTCCGCCGTCTTCGCGTCCGCAGGAGCGGCGAGTTCACGCAGCCCGTCCTTGCCGAACGAGGCACCACCGGCGGCCACGAAGGCCTTGTCACGTTCCTCCCGCTTGCCCGCCAGATCAGCGGACGCCTGAGCGGCGTCGGCGAACAACCGGGTGTCGTTGGCGGACTTCTCCGCCGCCTTGGCGCTCTCCTCGGCGGAGGCGCCCGGCTTCGGATCGGCCTGGAGTTCGTCGGCCTTCTTGTTCAGCTCCTTGGCCTTGGTCTCGGCGTCCGCCTCCGCCTTCATCCGTGCCGGGTCGGGTGCCGGGCCGCCCGCGTAGGAAAAATCGGCGCAACCATCCAAAGTGGACGTCGGTGCCGTGGCGAGCTTCCCGTCCGCCAACGCGGCACCCTTGGCCATCCCCGGCGTCAGCCCGCGATATCCCGCCGGGCCGAAGGACTCCGGTGCCGCCGAAGCCCCCGCGTCCGGCGAAGCCGACGAACAAGCCGTCCCGCCGATCAGCACTACCGCGGCGGTGAACGCCACGCCCGAAAACCGCCGAAATGTACGTGTCTTGTGCACGCCTACCCCCTTCATCAACCGGAAACTATCCGATCCCGAAGGAAGTCCCGACTGGATTTCGCGGCGGCTCACCGCAGCTGATGCATCGGCCGCCTCGTCCGGAGCGAAAGCGCCGAGCCGGCGGCCACGACGGCGATGATCCCGGCGCCCGCGACCAGCGTCCAGAAATCGGGGTGCACGATGGACTGCCCGCGCTGAGCCTGCCAGGTGAGCAGCACCAGCAGCCCCGCGAAGCCCACCGAAGCGGTCCGGACCAGATTCCGCCGCACGAACTCCGATTCCAGCACCGGATACCGCCTGGCGAGCTTGAGCAGCCCGAAAGCGAGCAGCGGCAGCACCTGGATCGCGTGGATGCCGAAGAAGTGCGGGATCCGCATGTCCCCGCCCACGGTGCTCCAGCCCAGCACCGGCAGCCCCGGGCCGCCGTCGGGCACGCCGACCGCGTGGGCACCGACGATCGACGGCCGTTCGCCGGAGCGGAACTGGGCTTTCTGCTGTTCGTTCGCCCCGAACATCAGCAGCGCGATCCCGATGCCGGCGACGGACAACGCGGCACCCGCGCGCAACGCGGAGTTCATCGCCCGGTCGGGAAGACGTTGGAACAGCAGGAGAACCGCGATGGCCACCGTCGCCGCCCATCCGGTGAAGGCACCGTTCGCGACCATGTTGTTGATCCACTGATCGGCCGGGGTCGCCTGGTTGAAGTGGAGTGTCCTGCCGCGGACGATGACCTGCCAGAACAGCAGCGCCATGTCCAGGCCGAGGCCGGCCGCGAACACCGTCCCGAGCCACCAGCCGAGCCGTTTGCCCCGCGTGAGCTGCCCGATCAGCCAGGCAAGGGTCACCGCGTAGAGCCCCACGGAAATCGTGAATTTGAGCGGTTTGAGCCAGATGGGTGCGTTGACGAGGCTGCGATCGTCGAAAACGAGACCGCCGAGCGCGATCACCCCGAGCACCGCCATCGCCGCCGCCAAGATCATCAGCGGCCGATGCAGTACTGTCCTGGAACCCTTGTCCACCATGGGTTCGAGGGTGCCGGGAGGCGCCGGTCCGGACACTGGAGTACTCCCCCTGATCGATGGTGGGGAAGGCCCTACCGACGACCTGTGGGTAATAGTGCCGTCACTGCGACCGGCAGTTGTGCCGTTTGACCGGACTCCCCTGTTTTCTAGCGTGTCCTTCACAAGAGCAGACAGGGCGTCCCCTGGTGCTCACCGGGATTTCCAGCGAGATGAGAGGAGGTGGCCATCAATGACCGGTACGGGATATCAGGCAGACGCAGCTGCGATGGCGCGCGCCGTCCAGGGGTTCGAGGAAACCGCGTCGAACGCCAAGACCACGATGGCCAGCTTGGAGAGCGAGCTGACCCAGACCCTGCACAACTACAAGGGTGACCAGGCGGTCGCGTTCTGGGATCTGCAGCGCCGTCTGCAGGAGAAGATGACCATCGCCGTGAACGAGCTCAACACGATGTCGCGCCTCGTGCACGAGAGCAACCGGAACTACAACTCGGGTGACGAGCAGGTCCGGGAAAGCCTGACCGGGGTCAGCGGAACCGTCGACCAGACCGTGTTCCACCGGCTCAACCCTTGATCCGCGAGAGGACCACCAATCATGGCTGACGTCGTCGAAATCAACTTCGCCGCGCTGCAGCACAGCTCGGCCTCGCTGGCCGCCAAGGCCAAGGCGCTCACGTCCCAGCTCGAACAGCTGCACACGAACCTGCAGCCGATCACCCAGACCTGGTACGCCTCCGGCAGCTCCGCCGGTGAAGCGGCCCGTGCGTCTGAAACCCGCCTGCGCCAGGCCACCGCGGACATCGTGGCGATCATCGCGCAGTTCGGTGGCAAGGTCGGCGACGCCCACGATCTCCAGCACAGCCTGGAGAATCGTAACCAGGGCCTGTTCGCCGGCTGATCCCCCATCCGTCGGCCGGCCGGTGCTTTCACCCCCTCGGCACCGGCCGGCCGGCTTTGCGCGTTGTCGTCCCCTTGTCGGCGTGGCCGTTCACGAGAGAGCCGGGATCAATGCAAGACCACTCGTACTACGTCCATCTGGAATCACTGAAGGACTTCGTGCGGGAACTGGAGACCCAGATCCACGCGATGTCCAAGCCGAACGACTTCCTGCTGACCCTGAGCGAACAACCGCTGCTGTTCGGCGAGTTCGGGGAGGCGGGTTCACTCAACAAGGCGCACCAGGCGGCCGTCGCCGAGATGCAGGGGCTGCTGGACCAGGTCAAGGGCGCGATCACCTTCGCGCAGGACGTCACCACGACCGTCGCCGACGGCTACGCGGCGGCCGACGATTCGGTGGCGGGCGACATGAACCACTCGAGTCAGCAGACCGGGCTGCTCGATCCGCTGCTCAACGCCCTCGGGGGCGTGCTGGGCGGTAACAGCGGCTCGAACGGCGGGGGGAACAAGGGATGACCGAGACCGCGCACACGAACTTCGCCGCGTACTCGCACCAGCAGCTCTACGCGATGCTGCAGTCGGGCGACCCGAACACGGCGCGTCACGCGGCCCACAAATGGCAGTCCACCGGCTCCGGCCTGTTCGAACAGGCCGAGAACCTGACCGGTGAGCTGAAGGACTTCTCCGGCAGCTGGACCGGCGGCGCCGCCGACAAGTACCACACGATGATCACCGACCTGGTCGGTGGCATCCGCAAGGTCGCCCAGACCGCGCACGCGATGAACAACCTCCTCGAGGACGCGGCGGACGCGCTGGTGAAGGCCAAGAAGGAGATGCCCCCGCCGGTCGCGGTGCCCGACGTCGCCCCCGCCGACCTCGCGCTGGCCGTCAATCCGCCGCTGCTGCCGCCGGATTCGTCGCAGGCGACGATCATCAACGCCGCGCAGCAACGGCAGCAGGCCATCGCGAACGTCGAAGCGCAGCAACAGGCCGCGGGCGCGGCCAGCGCGGCGCACAGCAAGGCGATCGTGGTGATGACCCAGCTCGCGGGCGAGTACTCGACGGCGGAAGAGTCCATTCCGGCCTCGCCGAACGCCGTCACCCCGCCGCCGGTCACCGGTGGCGGCACCGCCCCGGGTGGCTCGGTCGGCAACAACATCGGCGGAACACCCGGTGTGGGTGTGGTGCCGGGTGACAACACGCATCCGCTGCCTTCGGACGGCTCCACGCCGCCCACCACCGGGCAGCCGGGCCAGGTCCCCAAGTCGAACCCGTTGTTCGGCGACATGTTCACCGCCGGTCTCGCCGCGGCCTCGGCCGCCGCGTTCGGCCGGTTCGGCTCGATCATGCCGCGGGTGCCGGGCTGGGCCAACGGCAAGAACCCCAAGGACGAGAAGAAGGACGGCGAGATCGGCGGTGGCGGCGCCGGTGGGGCGGGCGCGACCGCGGGCGGGGCCGGTGGCGGTATCCCGATCGGCGGTGGTGGCGCGCCTTCGCTGGACGGCGGCGCGATCGGTGGCGGCGGGGTCTCCGGTCCCGGCGAGGTGCCTGCCGCGTTCTCCGGTCTGGCGGGCGACGGCGGCTCGGGCAGCGCGATGAGCGGGCTCGCGGGCGGGGCCGCCGGTGCGGCGGGCGCGGCGGCGGCCAAGGGCGCGATGCCGATGATGCCCATGATGCCGATGGGCATGGGCGCGGGCGGCGACATGGGTTCCGGACGGCGCATCCCGCCGTGGCTCGTGGAGACCGAGAACGTCTGGGGTCAGTCGTCCCCGGTCGCTCCCGCCGTGCTCGGCGAAGAGCCCGAACAGTACTGATCTTTTCCGACCAGGAGAGGCGGCTCGGTGATGGCATCCAGTGCGGGCGGTTACCGAGTCGCCCCCACCAGGCTCGAAGCGGCGGCGGCGGAACTCGAACAGCGTGCCGGCGTGCTCAAGACCGCGCAGACCGCGCTGGCGGGTGAAAACGTCCCCGCCGCCGCGTTCGGCCAGGTTTCCGCTTCCGGCGCGGCATCGGCGACGTACACCAAGACGATCAAGGACGTCGCGGGCAAACTCGACGGCCGGATCACCAAGGCGACGGTGATCCATCAGGGACTCACCTCCGCGGCGGGCGGTTACCGGCGCGCCGACGTCCAGGTCGCCGCTTCGTACCGGGCGCTCATGCCGGAGAACCCGTTGCCCAAGGCCGGGAATCCGGCGGGCGTCGGCGGCGCGGCCGACACCGGATCCTGGGCGACCGCGATCGCCCAGAACCGCACGAAGGTCGCCGACGCGCTGACCTCCGAACGCGAGCGGCTCGCGAACCTCCTTGCACACGGCGGAAAAGCCGACGACATCGCGAACGCGCGCACCCGGATCGCGTTGTACGAGGACATTCTCGCCAACGACCGGCAGATCCTGCGGTTCGATCCGTCCGGTAACGGGCGGATCGCCGAACTGGTCGGCCGGATCGAACCGGGCACCCGCAACGTCGGGTTGTTCGTCCCCGGCGTCAACACCTCGTTCGACAACTTCCAGAGCTACGCCGACCTCGGCAAGAGCCTGGTCGCCGCGGACGCCACCGGGCGGACCGCGATGGTGGTCTGGGCCGACGGGGTCTTCCCGCAGAACGTCATCACCGAAGGGCCCGCCGCGCATTACGCGCAGACCATGGCGCCCGATCTCAAGGCGTTCGGCGACGAACTACGCGGCCAGATCGACAGCCACGCCGGCCCGGGTGTCGTGGTCACCGCCGTCGGGCACAGCTACGGCGGCGCGACCGTGGGGCTCGCGGAGCAGCTCGGGCTCAGGGCCGATCAGGTTCTGCACGTCGAGTCCGCGGGGATGGGCCACGGGATCTGGAGCCCGGACGACCTCCCGGTCAGCCAGGCCGGTGTGCAGCGCTACTCCATGACGGCCCCCTTCGACCCGATCGTGGTCGCGCAGGGCAACGCGGGCCTCTTCGAATGGCTCGGCGCCGGGCACGGAGCGGACCCCGACCGCTTCCCCGGCGTCGTCGAACTGGAAACCGGCCGCGACGCGGACGGCGACCTGCAGTGGGGCTTCGATTCCCACAGCGGTGTGCTGAAGCCGGGTTCCGATTCGTGGAACAACATCTACGGTGTGATCACCGGCGGCGCGGTCACGCACGAAGGCTTCACCGGCGGCTCGCTGCGCGAGATGGCCATCGAAGGCGTCGGACGAGGCTTGTGATGGATGAGTGGCGGAGCAGAGGAGTACAGCGGGAGTCGGCCACACGCGTGAACCCGCTGTGTCGATTCCAATAGCGGGTTCACCGACAGAGACTGAAGGTTTGTCATGATCACCACGAACACCGCGCTCGACCCGCTGGCCGAAGACCTGGCAGCGGTCATCGACGGCGTCGCGGGCACCTTCGGCACCGCCGCGGAGCGCACCGTGGAAGGCGAACTGGACTGCGACCCGGCTCAGCCGGGCCGGTCGCTCTGCTGGCAGTACGGCCTCCGCGTGGACGACGCGTCCGACGCGGTCCGCACCCTCGTCGACGTCGTCCTGCCCCTGATGGAAAACCAGGGCTGGCGCACACGCGACCGCAGCAACCAGCGTGAGCTGATCGCGCAGTTCAGCCGCGACGGCGCCGACTTCAATGTGCACGTCTCCCGCGTCGGCGACGGCGTGGCCATCGTGGGCTCGACTGCCTGCGTACCCGTCCCCTAAACCCAGGGGGTCGCGAAAAGACCTCGTGAGCGGTGGCGGTGTCCCCCAGTACACCGCTGCCGCTCACGAGGCGCGGAACCGTGACGGCTTCCAGCCCCGGCGTTTGCCTCGCCGGACCGCGGCCACCACCACGCCCGCCGCGATGGCGGCGGCCACCCCGGCGATGGCGAGTACGCCGGAAACCTTGTCCGCGTTGGCTCGGGCGGGCGCGGCGGCGGGGACGACGAAGGTGTCCGGAGCGACGCTCGGCGGTCCTCCCGGGCCGGGTGTACCGGCCGGGATCGAGGCGGAAACGGCGGCGTAGGCGTCGATCGCGCCCCAGCCCCGCCGGGGATCGTGACCGCCGCCCGGACCACGGTGCGCGGTCAGCGTCAGCCGGGCGACGACCTGCTCCGGCGACAGCTCCGGGTGATACGCGCGCACGAGCGCGGCGACACCGGCGACATGCGCGGCGGCCAGGCTCGGGTCGCTCACCGGCCACCGATGCGCCACCGTCCCGCCCGCGCCGGCGGAGGTGCTGACCAGTTCGGCGCCGGGCGCGGAAATCCCCACGTACGAACCGGATTCCGTCTGCACCGCCGCACCGGTCTGGTTCGTCGACCCCACGGCGAGCACCCCTGGCGTCGCGGTCGGGTAGGACGTCTGGCCCTGCTGCGTCCCCGCGGCGGGAGAGACGATCAGCGCGCCCTTCTCCCTCGCACGCGAGACGGCGCCGGTCAGCGCGGGACTGTCGGCGGCCGCGGGGACGGCGATCAGGATGATCCCGGCGCCGCGGCTCAGCGCGGTTTCGATGGCGGACGCGAGCTGCCCGGGATCGCCGCCGCCGTTCACCTGCGTGTACCGGATCGGCAGGATCTTGGCACCGGGCGCGATCCCGGTGAACGTCGTGGACGGATCCGGTTGCGCGCCGACGATCCCGGCGGCGATCGTGCCCCGGCCGTCGCAGTCGTCGGCCGTGGTGCCCTGGCCGCCGACGAGCTGACCGGCCGCGAACTGGCCGTTGCCGCCGTCGACCCCGGTGCCGATCACCGCGACCAGCTGGCCGGTGCCGCGCGACAGCGGCCAGATCCGCACGGGGTCGATCAGCCGCTGTCCCCACGGAACGGCGGCGGTGTAGGTACCCGTCGGATTCGCGCACTGCTCGGCGACCGCCGTCGCCGGGACTCCGATGCCGAGCGATGCCATGAAAGCGACGCATCCCGCGACGGCAGTTTTACCGGCAAAGCCCACCATTCCTCCAGAATCCCCTTGTCACACAAGGGAATCCTACTGTCGGAGGTCAGCGGAGGTCCATCCCGAGGTCGAGCGCGGGTGAGGAATGCGTGAGTGCTCCGACGGCGAGGAAATCCACACCGGACTCCGCGTACGCCCGCGCCACGTCCAGCCGCAGGCCGCCCGAGGATTCCAGCCGGGTCTTCGGCGAGACCTCGTCACGCCTGTCGACGGCCTTTGCGCATTCGTCGGGCGTGAAGTTGTCCAGCAGCACCTCGTCGGCTCCCGCGGCGAGCGCCTCCTCCAACTGGTCGAGGTCGTCGACCTCGACCTCGCAGTGCAGTTCGGGCGCGTGCTCGCGGGCGGCGGCGAGCGCCGCGGTCACCGAACCGGCCGCGACCACGTGGTTGTCCTTGATCAGCACGGCGTCACCGAGGCCGAGCCGGTGGTTCACCCCGCCGCCCGCGCGGACCGCGTACTTCTCCAGCAACCGCAGTCCGGGCAGGGTCTTGCGCGAATCCCTGACCCGGCAACCGGTCCCCTCCAGGGCGCTCACCCAGGCGGCGGTCGCGGAGGCGATGCCGGACAGATGGCACAGCAGGTTCAGCGCGGTGCGTTCGGCGGTGAGCAGGCCACGCACCGGACCGCGGAGCACCAGCGCGGGTTCGCCGGCGGTCAGCCGGTCGCCGTCGGCGCGGGCGGCCAGGATCTCCAGCTCCGAACCGAGCACGAGGTCGAACACCGCCAGCGCCACCGGGATCCCGGCGACCACCCCGGCCGTCCTCGGCGTGAGTTCGGCCAGCGCGGTCGCGGACTCGGGCACGGTGGCGTTCGTCGTCGCGTCGGGCCCGTACCGCAGATCCTCGGCCAAAGCCGTGGTGACCACACGGTGCACATCGGGGACGTCGAGACCGTGATCGGCCAGCGCCTTGGTGACCCACGGGGAGAATTCGCTCATGCCACACCCTCCAAAGCGATCGGATCGGCCAGTACCGGCTGCCCGGACGGGCTGAGCCGGATGAGCTGGCCGCGTTGCCAGACGTTGTCGTCACGTTCGGGGAAATCGGTCCGCACGTGGCAGCCGCGGGATTCCGTCCGGCGTGCGGCCGCCGCGACCAAGGCCTCCGCCACCAAGGTGAGCGCCGCGTCCTCCACGATCCGAGGCGTCCACAAAGGACTCTCGATCACCGAAAGATCCAGCACCGAACCGACGACCGAAAGTCCTTCGGCGTCCCGGCCGATCGCGGCGTAGCGGCTCATCGCACGCTGCAGCGCGTCACGGTCGGCCACCGCGACTTTCGCCGGAGGCAAGAGCACACCGCGGCGCGGGTCGGCCAGCAAACCGGCGGCGAGATCGATGGCGACCGCCTCCGCCACCCGCTGCCCGACGACGAGTCCTTCGAGCAAACTGTTGGAGGCCAGGCGATTCGCGCCGTGCAGGCCGGTCCTCGCGACCTCGCCCGCCGCGTAGAGACCGCGAACGCCGGAGCGTCCGTCCACAGTGGTCACCACACCGCCGCAGGCGAAATGCGCCGCCGGTGTGACCGGGATCGGGTCCTTCGCCGGATCCAGCCCGATCGCCGAGCACGCCGCGTGCACGGTCGGGAATCGCTTGGCGAACCCGGAGATCCCTGTCGCATCGAGGAAAACGTGGTCGTCGATACCGCCGGGCGCCCGCACCATCCGGCGCGTGATCGCCGCCGACACGACGTCGCGGGGCGCGAGATCACCGAGCGGATGCACCCCGCGCATGACCGAGGCGCCCGTCGCGTCGTGCAGGGTCGCGCCCTCGCCGCGCACCGCCTCGGTGACCAGCGGGAGGCGGCCGCGCGCGCCGGGCGTGAACAGGACCGTCGGGTGGAACTGGACGAACTCGACGTCCGCGACCTGCGCCCCCGCGCGCAACGCGAGCGCGAGCCCGTCCCCCGTGGCGATCTCCGGATTCGACGTCGCCTGATAGAGCTGCCCCAGCCCGCCGCTGGCCAGCAGCACCGCCTGCGCCCGGACGGCACCGGGCACACCGTTGTGGTCCAGGACGGTCACGCCGACGACCTCGCCCGCGGGCGTGCGGATCGCGTCGACGGCGATGTGGTGCTCCAGCACCGGGATCCGCCGGTCACCGGCCTTCGCGACCAGCGTCCGCTCGACCTCCGCGCCGGTTGCGTCGCCACCGGCGTGGATGACACGGAAAGCGCTGTGGCCACCTTCGCGAGTGCGCGCCAGTTCGTCGCGGCCTTCGACGGCCGGGTCGAAGCGGGCGCCCTCCGCCCGCAACCTGGCCACCGCGGCCGGGCCACCGGCGATGATCGATCGGACCGCGTCCTCGTCGCAGAGGCCGGCGCCCGCGGTGAGCGTGTCGGCCGCGTGCTTGCCGACCGAGTCGCCTCGCTCGTGCTCACCCTCCAGCACGACCGCGACCTCGCCCTGCGCCCAGCGGGTGTTCCCGTCGGAGACCGCCGCCTTGGTGACCACCAGGACGTGCAGTCCGAGCTCCCGCGCGCGCAGCGCGGCGGTGAGCCCGGCGACCCCGCTGCCGATCACCACGAGATCGGCGGCGGCCTCCCACACCGGATGGGTTTTCGCCTGAAGGGCGGTAACCGGGTCGGTCATTCTCCGCCGCCAGGCTGCCCGATCTCGATCATGCGCCGCACGGAAGCGCGGGCACGGGCGGCGGTCTCGACGTCGACGTGGACCTCGTCGGCACCCTCGCGCAGCGACCGCAACAGGGCGGCGGGCGTGATCATCTTCATGTACCGGCAGGACGCCCGGTCGTTCACGGCGCGGAAGTCGATCTCCGGCGCGGCCTTGCGCAGCTGGTGGATCATCCCGATCTCGGTGGCGACGAGCACCGACTTCGCCTTGGTGTCACGGGCGGCGTGGACCATGTCGCCGGTCGAGAGGATCTTGACCCGCTCGGGGGCGACCGCGCCCTCGCCCGCCAGATACAGCGCCGACGTCGCGCAGCCGCATTCCGGGTGGATGAACAGGTCTGCGTCCGGGTTCTCCGCGGCCCGCTCGGCCAGCTCCGCGCCGTTGATCCCGGCGTGCACGTGGCACTCGCCCGCCCAGATGTGCATGTTCCCCCGGCCGGTCACCCGCTTCACGTGTGCGCCGAGGAACTGGTCCGGCAGGAACAGAACCTCCTGGTCAGCGGGGATGGAGGCGACCACGTCGATGGCGTTCGACGAGGTGCAGCAGATGTCGGTCTCCGCCTTGACCTCGGCCGTGGTGTTCACGTACGAGACGACGACGGCGCCGGGATGCTCGGCCTTCCAGGCGCGCAGCTGGTCGCCGGTGATCGAGTCCGCGAGCGAGCAGCCCGCTCGCGCGTCCGGGATCAGGACCGTCTTCTCCGGCGCCAGGATCTTCGCCGTCTCGGCCATGAAGTGCACGCCGCAGAAGACGATGGTGGACGCGTCGCTGCTCGCCGCGATGCGGCTGAGCGCGAGGGAATCGCCGGTGAAATCGGCGATGTCCTGGATCTCGGGGACCTGGTAGTTGTGCGCGAGCAGGACGGCGTCGCGCTTGCGAGCGAGGCTCCGCACCTCCTCCGCCCAAGCGGCGTCGGCGACAACTCCGCCGTACGGGGTCAGATCGTTCTCACACGTGCTCGTCATCGTCTGGCCCTCCTGGACCTGTCTCCGGTTTTCGCCTTATAATCGAAAACCGTGCGAAGTCATCTTAACACCCAGACCCCCCTCGCCCACGAGGTTTTGGGAGCGGTCCTGCAAGTGCGCTCGGACACACTCCGGGTCCTGCTGTGGCGGCGCGCGCTCGATCCCCATCTGGGCCGCTGGTCTCTTCCCGGCGGAAGGCTTCGCCCGGATGAAGACGTCGAGGCGTCCATCCGGCGGCAGCTCGCGGAGAAGGTCGACGTACGCCAGTTGAAGCATGTGGAGCAACTGGCGGTCTTCAGCGCGCCGGACCGGGTGCCGGGCCCACGCGTCGTCGCGACGGCGTTCCTCGGCCTCGTACCGTCCGATGTGGACCCCGAGATCCCGGAAGACACCGAATGGCACGACGTCTCCGCGCTGCCGCGGACGGCGTTCGACCACGAGTCCATCGTGCTGCGCGCGCGGGACCGGCTCCGCTCGAAGCTCTGCTACACGAATCTCGGGTTCGCGCTCGCCCCGGAAGAGTTCACCGTATCGGCGTTGCGGGGGCTGTACTCGGCTGCGCTGGGTTACCGGGTGTCCGCGACGAACCTGCAGCGTGTGCTGTCCCGGCGCGGACTGCTCCTGCCCACCGGGCACACCGCCCCGCCGGGCCGCAGCGGCGGCCGTCCGGCGGCGCTCTTCTCCTTCGCGGGCAAGGGGATGCAGATCACCGACCCGTTCGCGGTGTTCCGCCCGCCCGCCCGGAAGTGACCGTCCTGCGAAGTCCTCGCGGTCCCCGTACCTTGAACGGGTGACCGAGCCGAGCGAGGAGTCCACCGGGAAGGCGATCTTGCCGCTGTTCCCGCTACAGACCGTGCTTCTGCCCGGAACACACCTTCCGTTGCACATCTTCGAACCGCGGTACCGGCAGCTGATGGCGGACCTCGTCGGCGAGGTCATCCCGGACCGCGAGTTCGGGGTGATCGCGCTGCGTTCGGCGATGGTCAGGGAGGTCAGCGGGCCGGAGCACGTCCACGAAGTCGGCTGCAGCACGGTGCTGCGCGAGGCGAAACGGCTGCCGGACGGCAGATTCGACGTCGTCACCACCGCGCGGCGCCGGTTCCGGCTGCTCGAGATCGACCGCGTTTCCGCGCCGTACCTGATCGGCTCGGTCGAGTGGGTGCCCGACGACCAGGTCGCCACGGTGCCCGGCGACACCGTGAACAGGCTCGCCGACGTCGCGAAGGCCGCGCACCGGCGCTACTGCGAATCCGCCTGGGACGCCGACGACTGGACCACCCCGCCCGAGGACGGCGACATCGCGGCCCTCGCCTACCGGCTCACCGCGGACTGCCTGCTCCCGCTGGAGGACCGGCAGCGCCTGCTGGAGGAGACCAATCCGCTGCGGCGGCTGCGGATCGCGTGCCGGTTGCTGACGCGGGAGGCCGGGTTCCTCAGCACTCTCGGCGCGGTCCCGATGCCGCCGGGGGAACTCGGCGAGTTCACCCGCCCCTCGAACCTGAACTGAGCGCCGCTCAAGCGCTATGAACGGACCGTTCCTTGCAAAATTTGCAAGGAACGGACCGTTCATGGCACGCGCGAGGTTCTGCCCCGTGTCATGAAAGGGTCGTTCAGGACAAGAAACGTCCTGAACGACCCTTTCATGACACTTGCGAGACGCTACTTACCCGACTCCGGCGCCGGCTCCTCGTCCGAACCGTTGCCCCCGCCGAACTTGCTCCACACCTTGCCCGCCGCCCCGGACACCGCCTCGCCGACGTCGCTGAACACCTTCGTCAGCGGGTCGGCCGAGCTGTTCCAGGAATCCTTGTACGACTTCGCGGCCGACTTCAGGTCGTCGGTCCAGGTGGACGACGGCGCGTCCGCGTCCCGGCGCGGGTACTCGCCCGCCAGGATCGCCCGGTAGTCCTCCGACGCGGCCCACTTCTGCAGTTGCGCGGCGCGCACGACGGCCAGCGGATGCGACATCGTCTCGACGTAGCGCAGCTTCAGGTAGCTGTCGCGGATGTCCTCGACCGACTCGTATTCCGCCGCCTGCTTCAGGAACGCCGGGATGTCGATCTTCGACGGGTCGATCCCGCCCGCGACCAGGATCTGCGAGCGCAGCGCCGCCGTCGGATCCTGCGAGCACAGCAGCCCGGCGCGGTCGCAGGACAGTTCGGCCTTGCGGTACCACTCGCGCAGCGCGGCGATGACGACGCGGATGCCGATCGCGCTCACCGGCGTCCACGACATCGACATCTGCAGGCCGATCAGCCGCAGCAGGATCGTGCGGTACACCGCGTGCCCGGACAGCACGTGCCCCATCTCGTGCCCGATCACGAACCGCAGCGACGCGAGGTCCATCGCCTCGACGGCCGCGGTGTTGAGCACGATGAACGGCTCGTCCATGCCGATCGTCTGCGCGTTGACCTCGGGGCTGCGGGCGACGAACAGGTTCGGCACGCGGTCGAGGTCGAGTGTCTCGGCGCATTCGTTGCGCAGCTTGTCGAGCTCCGGATACTGCGTCGGGCCGACCCGGATTCCGGACGCGAGCGCCATGAGCCGCTCGCCGCGTTCGGCGTAGAAACCGGAAACCGCCTTCACGACCTGCGCGAATCCGGGAACCGCGCGCAAGGTGGCCAAGGCGCCGCGGTCGACGGGGTGTTCGTAGGCGCGCGGGCTGATGCCCGGGAACCGGACGGCGTTGTGCCGGGAAACCTCGATGTCGTCGGTCAAGAGAGAGCCCCCTAGAGAAGTTGCCGGCCACCCTAGAGGAAATTCGTCAGCCGAGGCGGCGACCCAGGTCTTCCCGTCCGTTCCACGCGGTCAGCAGCGTGTAGGCCAGCGTGGTCATCAGCGGCGCGGCGAGCATGATCCACGGGGATTCGATCTGCGGCGCCTTCGCGATGACGTCGCCGACGGCGGGCGTCGAGGCGATCTCGTAGCGGCCGTTGGCGAACGCGACCCCCATCGTCGTCCCCAGCCAGCCCGCGAGGGTCGCGCCGCCGGTCGCGGCGATCAGCACGACCGGGCCGCGGCGTTCCCGCAGCAGCCAGGTCACGATGCCGATCAGCAGCCCGGCGCCGAGCGCGAGGAAACCGTAGACGGCCAGGTCGTCGAAGCGATGCCAGCTCTCCAGTTCCAGCGGGGCGAGGCCGCCGCGGTCGTTGATCACCCGCATCCGCTGTGGCGGCGCGAGCCGCGCCCACAGCCAGGCCAGCGGGAAGCCGAGCAGTCCCGCTGTGGACAGGACGCTCACCGCCGGCAGCAGGTCGGCCTTGACGACGACCTTGGGGAACGGACGGCGCGGCCTCGGCAGCACGGGCACCGACCAGGGGTCGGGCACGCTGGAAGACAGGTGCGCCGGTTTACCGGTCGTCTCGCCCAACCCCGGACTCCTCCCTCGAGCTGCTTGTGCAGAGCGTAACCAATGACGCCCCCAGCGCACGCGCCTCCACCGCGTTTCGTCCTCTGAATGCGGTAGTTGCGCGCGCAACTACCGCATTCAGAGGACGAATTGCGGGAAGTCAGCCGTCGAGCGAGCCGTGGCGGCTGCACTTGGCCGTCCAGCCCACCGGGGTGATCTGGACGACCATCCGCCGCGCGCAGTACGTGCAGTAGCGCGGCGGTTCGAGTGCCGTTCTCGGGTTGTGACAAGCGGGATGTTCCGCGCCGGCGTCGGACGGCTGTCCACAGTGGACGCAGAACGCGGGCCGGTCAGAGGACGTCACTGATCGCCTTCACCGGCATCTTCAGCTCGTCGAGCATCTCCAGGTCCGCGGTGGCCGGGCGGCCGAGGTTGGTCAGGTAGTTGCCGACGATGATCGCGTTGATGCCGCCGAGCATGCCCTGTTTGGTGCCGAGGTCGCCGAAGGTCAGCTCACGGCCGCCGGAGAAGCGGAGCAGCGGACGGGGCATCGCCAGCCGGAACGCGGCCACGGTGCGCAGCGCGTCCTTGCCCTCGACGATCTCGTATCCCTCGTACGGCGTACCCGGCTGCGGGATGAGGAAGTTCATCGTGCACTCGTCGGGGTTCAGCTCGGCCAGCTGCGCGGCGAACTCGGCGCGCTGCTCGATGCTCTCCCCCATGCCGATGATGCCGCCGCAGCAGACCTCCATGCCCGCCTCGCGGATCATGCGCAGGGTCTCCCAGCGCTCTTCCCACGTGTGCGTGGTGACGACGTTCGCGAAATGCGACCGCGCGGTCTCCAGGTTGTGGTTGTAGCGGTGCACGCCCATCTCGACGAGTTCGTCGACCTGCTCCTGGGTGAGCATGCCGAGCGAGCAGGCGATCTGGATGTCGTTGCCGTCCTCGCGGATGGCCTTGATCCCCTCGCGGACCTGCGAGAGCAGCCGCTTGTCGGGGCCGCGGACGGCGGCGACGATGCAGAACTCGGTCGCACCGGTCTCCGCGGTCTGGCGGGCGGCCTTGACCAGGCCGGGGATGTCCAGCCACGCCGAACGCACCGGCGTCGGGAACCGACCGGACTGCGAGCAGAAGTGGCAGTCCTCGGGGCAGCCGCCGGTCTTGAGGCTGATGATGCCCTCGACCTCGACCTCGGGGCCGCACCAGCGCATCCGGACCTCGTGGGCCAGCGCCAGCAGGTCGGTCAGGTGGTCGTCGTCGAGCCGCAGGACTTCGAGGATCTGCTCTTCGGCGAGTCCGACACCACGCTCGAGGACCTGGTCGCGCGCCACGGCGAGGATGTCGACGGTCTCCGGGGCTGTGGTCACGGGGCGGCTCCTGTTCGGGGTGGGGCGGTGAAGCAAAGGCACATCATCGTGCACGACCGGGCGGCTCGGCCACAGCGACGCAGGTCACTTCTTGGCCGACGCCTGGCCGACGAAGCATTCCGGGTCGAACTCCCCGCCGAACCACGGCGAGAGGCCGGCCCTGGCCCGGTCCGCGAACTCCTCGGGAGTGGCGTTGCCCAGCCCGGCGGGCAGCACGCCCAGCAACGGGGCGCCGGCGGCGACCGTCAGGTCACGCAGGTTCGACACGGCCGCCAGATCCGGCTCCTCCGGCCACGAGCCGATGATCACCCCGGCCACGGTGAGCCCGCGTTTGGTCGCGACCTCGGCGGTCAGCGCGGTCGCGTTGAGCGTGCCCAGCCCGGCCTCGGCCACGAGGATGACCAGCGCGCCGAGCGACCACGCGACGTCGGCCAGCGTGGCCCCGTCGGCGTCGAACCGGACCAGCAGGCCGCCCGCGCCCTCGATCAGGGTGAGGTCGTGTTCGCCGTTGAGGTCGCTCGCCGCGGCGGCGATCTCACTCGGCCCGAGCGTCGGCAGTCCCGAGAGCCTGGCCGCCGCCTCCGGCGACAGCGGATCCGGGTATCGCCGCAGCTCACGGGTGGTGACCGGACCGGCGAGCCGGAGCACGTCGGCGAGATCACCCGGCTCGTCCGGGCCGACCCCGGTCTGCGCCGGTTTCAGCACGGCGACGCGTTGGCCCTGACCGGCGGCCAGCGCGGCGATGGCGGCGGTGGAGATCGTCTTGCCGACACCCGTACCGGTGCCGGTCATGACCAGCATGCTCACGTGCGTTGAACTTAGTGGGTCGGGGTGGAGGACGGCTGAACGGGACCGTCAGCTCCCCTGTTCGGGCACAGCGGCAACGACGCCGACCGGGGCGAACGCCGGGCTCTCGTCGTCCGACAGGTAGACCTGCGCCGCCCCGACGTCGAAGTACATCCCGGTCAGATGCAGTTCGCCGCGTGCCTCCGCCTCGGCGATCAGCGGATAGTGGCGCAGGTGCTCCAGCTGCTGAAGCACGTTCTGGAGCGCCAGCCGATCGACGTGCCTCTCCGGGCGTTCGCCGTCGAGGGTCACCGGGACGTCGCGATGCGCGCTCGGCTCGGCGTGCCGCAGCCACGAAGCCAGCATCGGCGCGCCGTCGGGGGCGCCGGTGGACAGCGCCTGCATCGCGCCGCAGCCGGAATGCCCGCAGACCACGATCTCTCGCACCTTCAGCACGCCGACGGCGAACTCGACGGTGGCACCCATCGACGGGTCGGCCCGCCGGGCGGGCACCAGGTTGCCGATGTTGCGGACGGTGAACAGGTCACCGGGGCCGCTCGTGGTGATCATGTTCGGCACGATCCGCGCGTCGCCGCAGGTGATGAACAGGGTGTGCGGCGACTGGCCGCCCGCCAGCTTGCTGAGCGCTGGTTGCATGAGCGCGGCCGTGCGCCGCTGGAACTCGGTCGCCCCGCGCCGGGTGGGTCCGCCGCGCTGTCCTGGCACCTCGACGTCCTTGGCCTGCCAGTCGGACCACGGCGCGAGGAACCGCGGCACCGAACGCATCGCGGCCGTCCTGGTCAGCGTGGGATCGCCGGATTTGCCGTTGGCGAACCACGGATGCCCGACCTCGTCGACGGTCACCTGCCCGCCGGAGCGTTCGTGCGCCTGCTGCCAGTTCGAAAGGCTCTCGAAAGCGGCGTGGTCGAGGTAGTCGACGACCAGCTCCAGGGTCACCTTCGCGCCGTCGGGCACGGTCGCGAGCACCCGGCTGAGCCTCGGCACCGAGAGGAACGTCAGGACACCTTCGACGACGACGCGCCATTCGTCACCGTCGCGTTCGGCGTGGATCCCGGACCACACGGTGCGCCGCAGCATCAGCAACACCGAAAGCGCGATACCGAGCAGGACGCCGGTGAGCAGGTCGAAGACGACGACACCGGCGAGTGTCACCAGGTACAGCCCCAGATCACCGTGTTTGAGGACCTGCTTCATATGGCCGGGGTTGACCAGTTTCGCGCCGACGTGGACGAGCAGTCCCGCCAGCGCCGCGAGCGGGATGTTCTGGATCAGCCCGGCGAACGCGGCGACGAACACCAAAATCCAGACGCCGTGCAGGATCGCGGACACCCGGGTGCGGGCGCCGGCGGCGACGTTGGTGGAGCTTCGGACGATCACACCGGTGACCGGGAGCCCGCCCAACGCGCCGGAGGTCATGTTCGCGGCGCCCTGCCCGATCAGTTCTCGGTCGAGGTTCGACCGCGGTCCGGTGTGCATCTTGTCGACGGCGACGGCCGACAGCAGGCTTTCCACGCTGGCGATCAGCGCGATGGTGATGACCGCGACGGCGAACGCGCCCCAGCCCGCGTCCGGGAATTCGGGCGCGAAGCGGATGTTGAGCAGGTCACCCGGCAGGTTGACGCGGGGCAGGGTCATCCCGGTGGCGACGGACAGCACGGTCACCAGCGCGATCGCGGCGAGCGGGCCGGGCACCTTGCGGACGGACCGCGGAAGCCGCGGCCACAGCAGCAGGATGCCGATGGTGAGCACGCCGATCAACGCGGCGGTGTCGTGGTGGCCGACGATCTGCGCGGGCAGTTCGGCGATGTTCTTGAGCGCCGAACTCTGTGCCGTTCCGCCCAGTACGACATGGAGCTGGCCGAGGACGATCGTGACGCCGATACCGGCGAGCATGCCGTGGACGATGGCGGGCGAGATCGCGAGCGCCGCGCGGGCGATACGGCTCAGCCCGAGCAGGATCTGGAGCGCGCCCGCGACGACGGTGATCGCACAAGTGGTCGCCCAGCCGAAGGTCGCGATGGTTTCGGCCATGATCACCGTCAACCCGGCGGCCGGACCGCTGACCTGAAGCGGGGAGCCGCCGAGGGCTCCGGCGACCACACCTCCCACCACGGCGGCGATCAACCCCGCGACGATCGGCGCCCCCGACGCGAGAGCGATCCCGAGTGAGAGCGGGACGGCGACGAGGAACACCACCAGCGAGGCGGGCAGGTCGTGCCGGAGCACGGCGAGAGGTTTTTTGATGATCACCATCATGATCACCAGGTAACTGGTGAATTGTCCGATATGCACCACCCTATCGAGTGAATATCACCCTACTGTCAGGTGGCGTGGCCCACTTTCGGCTCAGTTTGTTGCCCGAAGATGTCCTCCGTGTTGCGAAAAGCCTTACGGGCTCCCGAATCCTGGGATGTATCGGTCGGCCGCCCGGTCAGCTCGGCCGGTCGTGAGTGGCGATTCGGGTGACCTGCGGCGCTTCCTGCGTGCTGCCTGAAGTACATGAAGGCCCCCTTCCTGTACCTAGGCGCAAGGATGGGGGCCTTCATATACTCGGGCTGGCGTGAAGGTCGAGTTTCCTCGGCTGAGCCGAGGGAAGGGGGCCTTCACGCGCGGGTCTGCCTTGGCTCGGGCCGAGCTCAGCCCGGCATGACGCGAGGGGCCCCTTCCTACCCTCAAGGTAGGCAAGGAGTCCTTCACGACCTGCGATCCCGACCCTCGAAGCCCGGTCCTGCCAGGCAAGGACGTTGCGAAAGCCACTTTCGCAACGTTGATGGTTGCGAAAGTGGCTTTCGCAACCATCCCCAACCCGTTACGCGCTCAGGACTTCACCGGCGTCGCGGCCGAGGTGAACGACCGCGGCACCTCGTCGAGCAGGGACACGTTCGCCTCGCCGACGTCGAAGTACATCCCCGTGAGCCGGAGTTCGCCACGCGCCAGCGCCGCGTCGACGACCGGATACGAGCGCAGGTTTTCCAGTTGCTGCACCACGTTGTGCAGGGCGAGCTGATCGCTTTCGTGCGCGGGACGGGCACCGTCGAGCAGCACCGGTCCCTCCCTTTCCCTGCGCCGCAAGGTTTCCTCGGCGTGGCGCAGCCAGCCCCTCAGTTGCGTGAGCCCGGCGGGCGCGTCCCCGAGCAGCGCCTTCATCGCACCGCAGCCGGAATGCCCGCACACCACCACTTCCCGCACCCGCAGCAACCCGACGGCGTACTCGATCGCCGCCCCCACGGAGAAATCCGCGTCGGCACCGGCGTGCGGGACGAGGTTTCCGATGTTCCGCACGGTGAACAGGTCTCCCGGACCGCTGGTGGTGATGAGGTTCGGCACGATCCGCGCGTCGCCGCAGGTGATGAACAAGGTATGCGGCCGCTGCCCGTTCGCCAGCCCGTCCCAGGTGCTCCGCAGCAGCGGAGCCGTCCGCCGCTGGAACTCCGAAGCACCACGGCACAACGGGACGCTGCCGCCGCGCTGGCTCGGCAGTTCGAGGTGTTCGGCCTGCCATTGCGACCACGGCGCGAGCCAGCGCGGCACCACCCGGGACGCGACGCCGCGGCGCACGGTCGGCACGCCCGCCTTGCCGCGTCCGAACCACGGATGCCCGATCTCGTCGACGACGACGGTGCCCCCGGCGCGTTCGTACGCACGCTGCCAGCCGCGCAGGCAGTCGAAAGCGGCGTGGTCGAGGTAGTCGACGAACAGTTCCAGCGTCACCTCTGAACGCCCGGGGACTGCGGCCAGAACGCTCGTGAGCCTTGGCACGGAAAGGAAAGTGAGCGCGCCTTCGATGACGACACGGGTCCGCGGGCCGTCCGGTTCGACGTGGATCCCGGAGAACAGCATCCGCCGCAGCATCAGCGCGAGCGCCACCACGATCCCCGCGGCGACGCCGGTGAGCAGGTTGACGGCGACCGCGCCGAGCAGGGTCGCGAGGTAGACCGGCAGGTCGCCGTGGCGGCGGACCTCACGCAGATTGGTGAGGTTGACCAGTTTGGCGCCGACGTAGACGAGGAGACCGGCGAGCGCGGCGAGCGGGATCAGCCGCAGCGCGCCTGCCAGGAACAGGCAGCAGCCGAGGATCCAGGCGCTGTGCAGGATCGCCGACATCCTGGTCCGGGCGCCCGCTTCGAAGTTGGTCATGGTGCGCACGACGACGCCGGTGACCGGGAATCCGCCGAGCGAACCGGCCGCGGCGTTCGCCAGGCCCTGTCCGATCAGTTCGCGGTTGAGGTCGGTGCGCGGGCCTTCGCGCAGTTTGTCGATGGCGACGGCGGAAAGCAGGCTCTCCAGGCTGGCGATGAGCGCGATGGAGAGGACGGCGGCGATGATCGCCGCGATGGACCCGGACGGCACCTCGGGGATGAAACCCAGCCCCGGCAAGCCGTTCGGGAGGTCGACGCGCGGCAGGTCCATCCCCGCCGCGACGGAAAGGCCGGTCGCGAGCGCGACGGCGGCGAGCGGACCGGGGACGCGGCGCACGGAAGCCGGCATCCTGGTCCACGCCAGCAGGACGCCGACGGTGACGACGCCGATCAGCGCGGCCTGGTCGTGGTGGCCGACGATCCGGCCCGGCAGCGCGAGGATGTTCGCGATCGTGGAGCCTTGCGCCGCTCCGCCGAGTACGACGTGCAGCTGGCCGAGGACGAGGATCAGCCCGATCCCGGCGAGCAGGCCGTGCACGATGGCGGGCGAGATCACCAGCGTGGCGCGGGCGACGCGGCAGACGCCGAAGACGATCTGGACCACGCCCGCCGCGGCGGTGATCGCGCAGGTGGCGGCCCAGCCGAAGGTCGAGATGGTCTCCGCGATGACGATGGTCAGCGCGGCGGAGGGACCGCTGACTTGCAGGGCGGAGGCGCCGAAGAGGCTCGCGACGACTCCGCCGACGACGGCGGAGATGAGTCCGGCGAGCAAGGGGGCTCCGGCGGCGTGTGCGACGCCGAGCGAGAGCGGGACCGCCACGAGGAAGACGACTACCGAAGCCGGGAGGTCGTGGCGAAGGTTCTTCAGGAGGGTCTTTGCGGGATTGCGGCGGCCCGGGGGCCCGGTGTCGTGCTCGTCACCAACGAAGTCGATCATGGGGGCAGGAAACCCGATCGGCGCCCAAAAGTCCGCTACGCAAAGGTTTCTCAGGTTTGCTTGTGCGCCGAGGAACTAGGACGAACCACGCTTTTGCGACAAACCACCTGAGATGGACCTCGATCGGACTCGCCCGTTCGCTTGACCAAGATCAACACGCGACCACGCTCTGTACCCAGCGTGGCCTCTCCGGTTTGCTGTGGCCGTAGTCACACTCTTTGTGCTGAATTTCGCCGTTTTTACGCTTTCCGTGCGGCCGAGACCATTGCGGAAGTGATCGCGGCGAGGTCGTCCGCCTCGGAGATGTAGGGCGGCATCGTGTAGATCAGGTTCCGGAACGGACGCAGCCAGACCCCGTTCTCCGTGAGGACCTCGGTCGCCACCGCCATGTCCACGGGATGGTCCAGTTCCACCACGCCGATGGCGCCGAGCACCCGCACGTCGGCGACCGAAGACAGCGCACGAGCCGGTTCGAGCCCGGCCTTCAGCGCGGCCTCGATCCGTGGGACGTCGGACTTCCAGCCGCCTTCGGCCAGGATCCCCAGCGACGCGTTGGCGACGGCCGAGGACAGCGGGTTCGCCATGAAAGTCGGGCCGTGCGCCAGCACCGGCAGTTCACCGCGCGAGATCCCGTCGGCGATCTCCGGCGTGCACAGCGCCGCCGCCATCGTGAGGTAACCACCGGTCAGCGCCTTGCCGAGGCACAGGACGTCCGGCGTGACACCGGCGTGTTCGGCGGCGAACATCGTGCCGGTGCGGCCGAAACCGGTGGCGATCTCATCGAAGATGAGCAGGACGTCGTTGGCCTCGGTGAGCTCGCGCAGCGCGCGCAGGTACGCGGGCGGGTGGAACCGCATGCCGCCAGCGCCCTGCACGACGGGCTCGACGATGATCGCGGCCAGTTCGCCCGCGTGCCGTTCGATCTCGGTCGCGAGCAGGTCGAGGTACGCCGGATCCGGCTCGTCGGCGAAACCACCCGGCGGCTTGGGCAGGAACAGCTGGTCCGGCAGGATCCCGCGCCACAGCGCGTGCATCCCGCCCTCGGGATCGCAGACGCTCATCGGCGTGAACGTGTCACCGTGGTAGCCGCCGCGCCAGGTCATCAGGCGCCGCTTTTCCTTGCGCCCCACCGACTGCCAGTACTGCAGGCACATCTTGACGGCGACCTCGACCGACACCGACCC
This sequence comes from Amycolatopsis sp. WAC 01376, assembly GCF_003947415.1. GTDB lineage: Bacteria > Actinomycetota > Actinomycetes > Mycobacteriales > Pseudonocardiaceae > Amycolatopsis. The sequence continues at coordinate 73,339 of NZ_QHKL01000006.1, read as the reverse complement.
CGAATCGCACAGGAACACGTGCCGCAGCCCGTCCGGGGCGAGGTCGACCAGCGTCTTCGCCAGCATGATGGCGGGTTCGTGGGTGAGCCCGCCGAACATCACGTGACTCATCCGGCCCGCCTGCTCGGCCAGCGCCGCGTCCAGCACCGGGTTCCGGTAGCCGTGGATCGCCGCCCACCACGAAGACATGCCGTCGATCAACTCGCGACCGTCGTCGAGGGTGAGCCGGACCCCGCTCGCCTCGCGCACGAGCAGGGAATCGATCGTGCTCGGCATCGGCCCGTACGGGTGCCAGACGTGTTCCGCGTCGAGCGCGAGGAGTTCGGCGGCGTCCATCCGGCGACCCTACGACACGTCCTCCTCAGCGCAGGCGCACAGGGAGGGTTTCCAGGCCGTGGACGAGGGAGCTTTCCCTCCACCGCAAGGTTTCCGGTTCGGCGCCCATGGCGAGGGCGGGGAACCTCTCCAGCAGCCCGCGCAGGGCGATCTCGGCTTCCAGGCGGGCCAGCGGGGCGCCGACGCAGTAGTGGATCCCGTGCCCGAACGCGAGATGCCCCGAGGCCGGCCGCGTGACGTCCAGCCGGTGCGGGTCCTCGAACCGCGCGGCGTCCCGGTTCGCGCCGAGCAGGGAGACGAGCACGAATTCGCCCGCCGGGATCTCGACGTCACCGACCGGCACGGGTTCCTTGGTGAACCGGATGGTCGCCAGGTGGATCGCGCCGTCGTAGCGCAGGAACTCCTCGACCGCGCCGGGCAGCAGGGCGGGATTCCCGCGGAGGGCGGCCAGCTGGTCCGGCTCCCGGAGCAGCGCCAGGACACTGTTCGCGATCAGGTTGACCGTCGTCTCGAACCCCGCCACCAGCAGCAGGAACGCCATGGCCAGCAATTCGTCCGCGGCGAGCGAATCGCCTTCGTCACTGGCGTGGATCAGGCCCGAAAGCAGGTCGCCGGCGGGCTCGGCGCGCTTTTCTTCGATGAGGTCGACGAGGTACGCGTGCATCTTCGCGGCCGCGGCTTGGAGCTCTTCGGGCGTCGACCAGGCGAGCATCGTGTTCGACCACGTCGCGAACGCCGGCTGGTCGCCCGCGTGGACGCCGAGCAGTTCGCAGATCACCCGGATCGGCAACGGGACGGCGAAGGACGGCAGGAGGTCGACGCGTTCGGCGTCGCCGATACCGTCCAGCAGTTCCGCGGTGATCTGCTCGATCCTCGGCCGCAGCCGGGAAACGGTGCGCGAGGTGAAGGCCTGGTTGACCAGTTTGCGCAGCCGCGTGTGGTCCGGCGGATCCGTGTTGAGCATGTGCGCGCCGAGCGCGCGTACGGCGCTGTCGGCCGCGGATTCGAAGCCGTCGCGTTCGAAGAGCCGCCGGATGGCCACCGGATCCTTGCCGACGCGGGAATCCGCGAGGATCGCGCGGGCTTCGGCGTATCCGGTGACGATCCAGACGTCGAGGCCACGCGGCATCCGGACCTTGCGGGCCGGGCCCTCTTCGCGCAGCAGCGCCGAGACCCGGTGTGGTTCCTGGACGAGATCCCAGGCCAGGTTCTTCGGTTCCCCCATCGGTACGCCTCCCCCGGCGCGCCGGTCAGCGTTCGGCCAGCGCGGCCACCACTCGCTCGGTCACTTCGGTCCAGTATGCCCGCTGTTCTTCGCGCTCGTCGGCGCCCGCGAGCCATTCCTGGTGGAAACGGAGCGTGGTCTTCTGCTCGGTGCCGCTCACCGTGATCTGCAGGGTCGAGTCGTGGTCCCAGTCCTTCGGCCGCCAGGTCAGGCGGAGCTTGTCGCCCTCGGAGCGACGGCGGATCTCGCCGGTCGTCCCGTTGGCCGTCTCGTACCCCGCGCCCGGCTCGTGGCCGAGTTCGGCACCGGGGCCGAGCCAGATGCCCACGCCTTCACGTCCGACCAGGAAGTCCCACACCTGCGTGCTGTTGTACGGCACCGTCTGGGAAACGCCTACCTGCCAACCACTTCCGGCTGTTTTGGCCGTTGCTTTTGCCACCGGGCCATCATCCCATCGGGTGTACCGTGCGACGGTCACCGGTCCGGGTGGAGGATCTCTTTCCGTGCGCTACCGTCCGATTTCTCCCGCTCTGCTGGTCTCGGAACTGACCGAACGCATCACGGCGATCACCGACCGCCGCCGGATCGCGGTCGCCGTCGACGGCGCGGCCGGTGCGACCAACACCACAGAACTCGCCGACGCCCTGGTCGATCCCCTGCGGATCGCCGGTCACGCGGCGTTGCGGATCTCGGCGAACGACTTCCTCCGTCCCGCCTCGCTGCGTTTCGAACGCGGCAAACAGGATCCGGACTCGCGCTACAGCGACTGGCTCGACCTCGGCGCCCTGCGCCGCGAGGTGCTCGACCCGCTCGCCGAGGACGGCAGCGGACTGGTCCTCCCGTCGCTGTGGGATCCGGTCCGCGATCGCGCCACCCGCGCCGAACGCGTCGAGCTGCCCGAAGGCGGCGTCGTCCTGCTGGACGGCGAGTTCCTCTTCGGCGCGGGGCTCGCTTTCGACCTGAGCGTGCACCTGTGGCTCTCGCCCGCCGCTCTCAAGCGGCGGGTGCCGGACGCATGGGCGCTCCCCGCCTACGAGCGCTACGAACGGGAAGTCGACCCGGCGGCGCTGTCCGACGTGGTGGTCCGCGTCGACGACCCGAAGCACCCGGCGCGCTACGAACCCTGACCGCTCAGCGCACGGCCGCGACGGGATCGCCGTCGAGCAGCCCGGAAAGCCTGCCCGCCATGGTGTCCCACCGCCAGTTCTCGCCGACCCATTCGCGACCGGCGGCCCCCATGCGCCGCGCCCGCACCGGATCCGCCAGCAACGCGGCCAGCGTCTCTCGCAGCTGCTGCTCGTCGCGGCCGTCGACGACGTGCCCGGTGACCTCGTCCAGCACCGTTTCCGGCGCGCCCCCGGAATTCCCGGCGACGACCGGCAGCCCGGACGCCGAAGCCTCCAGGTACACGATGCCAAGGCCCTCGACGTCGAGTCCCTTCCCGCGCGTCCGCGCCGGCATCGCGAAGACGTCACCGGCGTTGTAGTGCGCGGGCAACTCCTTCCACGGCACCGATCCGGTGATGACGACGCTGTCCTCGACCCCCATCGCCTCGACCAGCCCGGTGAGCGTCTTGCGGTACGGGCCACCGCCGACGAGCAGCAGCGCCACGTCCGGGATCCGTTTGCGGAGCTCGGGCAGGATCTTGATCAGCATGTCCTGGCCCTTGCGCGGCACCAGGCGCGAAACGCACACGATCGTCGGACGATCGCCGAGACCGTGCCGCTCGCGGATTTCCTTGCCCGCCGCCGGGTCCGGCCGGTAAAGCGCGGTGTCGACACCACACGGGAGCATCTCCAGCCCCGCCATCGGGCCGAAGGCGGCCGAAAACCGGGAGCGCGTGTACTTGCTGACGTAGGTGATCACGTCGACGGTGTCGCCGATCCGGCGCAACGCCTGCCGCGAACCCGGAAGCATCGACCAGCCGACCTCGTGGCCGTGCGTCGACGCCAGCACCCGGCGGGCGCCCGCGGCCCGCAGCGGCTGCCCGAGCAACGCCAGCGGCGCGGCCGCGCCGAACCAGACGGCCTCGCAGTCGCGGGCGCGCATGATCTCCTTGGCCCGCTTGAGAACGTCCGGTGTCGGCAGCATGAGCGACGTCGGATGGCGCACCACCTCGAAGGGGGCGGCGGCGTCGAACTCGCCGTGCGAACCGGTGCTCGATTCCCAGGAGGGCGCGTAGACGACGAGGTCGTCCGCGGGCAGGCGGGTGGCCAGCGAGTTCAGGTAGTTCTGGATGCCGCCTGGCCTGGGCGGGAAGTCGTTGGTCACCAGCAGGGTCCTCAGCACCTCTGCAGGCTACTTGGCCCTCCGCAGGCGAAAGGGGCGGCACCGCTCGCGCGGTACCGCCCCTTTTCGGGTGTTCGATCAAGCGGTCGGGCGACGGGCTCCGACGTAGTTGTTCTGCAGCGGCGACACCTTGACGACGTCACCGGTGGTCGGCGCGTGCACCATCATGCCGTTGCCGACGTACATGCCTACGTGCGAAACCGGCGAGTTGTAGAACACCAGGTCGCCCGGCTGGAGCTGCGACCTCTGCACCGGAGCGCCGAAGGTCGACTGCTGACGGCTCGACCGCGGCAGGGTGAGACCGGCCTGCTTGTACGCCCACAGCATCAGACCCGAGCAGTCGAACGACGAGGGGCCGACGTCGCCCCAGCCGTACGGGCTGCCGAGCTTGCTCTTGGCGGCCGACAGGGCCGCCGCCGCGGCGGGACCCGGAGCGGGCAGGTTGGGGAACGCGCCGCCCTTGTCCTTCTGGGCATTGCGGTCCGCGGTGCTCAGGTTGCCGCTGGCCCGCTGAATCTCCTTCAGCTGGTCGTTCAGCGTCTTCTGGCGCGCCTCGATGTCCGTGGTCAGCTTGGCGGCCGTGTCACGGGCGGCGGTCGCCGTGCTCTGGGCGTCAGCCGCCTGCTTCGCCGCGACAGCCGCCTGGGCGACGGCACCGCTCAGGTTGGTCAGGGCGGTGTTCTTGTTCGCGGCCAGGACCTCGAGCGCCGAGGAGCGCTCCAGGAAGTCCTGGGTCGACGCGCCCGACAGCAGCGACGACAGCTTGTTCAGCTGCACACCGCTGGTGAAGGAGGCACCGGCGAACTTGTTCACCTCGGCCTGGAACGTCTTCTCGTCACCGGCCGCCTTGACACCGAGGTCCTTGGCGGCGGCGGCGTCCGCCGTGGCCTTGTCGAGTTCTGCCTGCTTCGCGGCGAGATCGTCCTTCGCCTTGAGGAGGTCTTCGTTCGCCTTCTCCGCCTGTGCCGCGAGGTCGCGGTACTTGGCGAGAGCGTCCGAACCGGACGGGGGCTGTTGGAGGGCGGGGGCTGGGGCAGCAGTGGCAGCAGGCTGGGCGACCGTTACGGCGGTGATCACCGCGGCCGCGGCCAAAGCTCCTGACACCACGCGCTTGACTGGATGCGACTGCACGGTCGCGCGTGTCTCCTTTGCTGTCGGCCACCGACTCAGAACCCGGGACGAAGAGGTCGGGGGCCCTCTTCCGCGAAGCCGCGACGCCGACCGTGAGGCCCGCGCGGTTCCCCGCGTTCCCGCCGTGCGCCTGGCCGAGTGCTATCGCAACAGGTTTGGCGTACGGCTGGTTCTGGCGCAACTCCCCGACAAAGCTGCTTCAGTGGCGATCCCGTGTCGCCGTCTGGCGACGACTTCCGGCCACGAGATCTCGGACAGGTTACGAAACCACAGGCACCACGTCCACCATGGCAGGCGCAAAAACTCTCCGTGATGCGCCGAAACACCTTCGGACCAGCATGAGCGGAAAGGTGTGACAGGCGTTACATCCTGGGGCTGGTCACGACTACCTACCGTTCACCCGATCGGATCGACCACTCGTCGAATGCCCCGGTCGTGGCGTGTCTCAGGCGGATTTCCGGCGCTCCTGCCCCACGATTTCGACCATCCGGAGGCGCGGGATCATCCCGGCTTCCGCGAGCGCGTCGACCGCCCTCCGCTCGTCGACGTCCCATTCGAGCGCGGGCGGCGCACCGAGAAGGACGCTGACGACACAGTCATGACATGCGTCACCGCGGACCGCGCACCGGTCGCAATCGATGACGAAGGTCTCTATATCCGCTATATCGGCGATGGCCTTGCCGTCCATCTCGACTCCTCACTTTCAGTGGTGAGGTGCACATTAAGAGCGACCACCGACAGTTTCGGCCTCGTGAGCGGCAAGGACGGTCATCGAGAGGTAAGGCAAAGGTGTCGTGTCGAGCGACATGATCGCCGGGCGAGGAACGCTCACTAGTCCGTGAAGGCCTCCTTGAGGGACTCTGGGTCCCTCAAGGAGGCCTTCACGGACCGACCACCTGACACGAGACTGACTTTCAGCCCAACAGAGTCAAGGGTGGCTTAGGTACCTACTGCCGGTGTGCGGGTGGCGGTTTCGCGTGACTGACCGGACGGCACACGTGTTGGGCGGGACGACACGCGTGATTGGACGGACGACTCGTGGCGGAACACCCCGGTCGCGGTCATGTCGTCCGGTCAGTCACGTGACATCGCCGGTACTGGACCTCGCCCTACCGCACTTCAGACCCGGCTGAGCCGCGACACCAGTACCGCGGACGGCACCGGATGCGCGCCCTTGCGCCGCACCGAGTCCGCCACCGCGCGGTCCGTGCTCGCGACCACCATCGGCCGCCCCGGCGGCTCGGCCGCGACCAGGGAGCGGATGACGTCGTCCGCGAGGACGCCGCGTTCGGAGAACAGCACCCGCACCCCGCGCGGCACGGCTGCGGGCACGGAGAGCACACCGGCGCCGTCGAACACGACGGTGACCTCGGCCGAAGTCCGCGCGGCGAGCGCGGAAAGCTGGTGGATCAGCCGGTCGCGCTGATCGGAAAGCGCCAGTTCCGGGTAACCGGTCTTCGTGACGTTGTAGCCGTCGACGATCAGGTGCACGTTGGGCAGCGCGAGATGCCGGTCGAGCGCGGTGACGTCCTGGATCTTGCCGCCCGCCCCGAGGCCCGACGTCGCGCCGCGGACCATGTCCGCCGGGCGCTGGCCCCGCGCGCTCACCGAAAGCTCCCGGCGGAGCCCGCCGACGGCGCCTTCGATGGTGTCCAGCAGCAGCCCGAGCCTGACCTCGTCGGCCTGACGCGCCTCGCGGGCGGACTGACGGGCGATCTCGGCGTCGGTGACAGCCTTCTCCGCTCGCGTCCGCTCGGCCGCGACTCGCTGCCTCTCACGGTCCAGCTGGGCCTTCAGCGCCTTGATCTCCGCGGCGCTCTCGGCGCCGCCGCTCTCCACTTCGGCGCGAGCCTCGGCGACCGCGTCCTTGGCCTGACGCAGCTGGACGCCTTGCTCTCGCAAGCGCTTCAACAGTTTTTCGACCTCGGCCTCGCGTTCACCCCGCGCGCCACCGGCGATCTCCTTGGCCTCGCGCAACTCTTCGCGCAGCTGGGCCAGTTCGGTCTCGAGCCGCTGGTTGCGGGCCAGCGCGGCATCTCGTTCGGCGCGCAACGCCGTCTCCTCGGCGTTCTTCGCCACCAGCCGGACCCGTCCTGCCGCGCCGGCCTCGCCGAGGAGCACGGAGGCGGCCGCGGCGGCGACGGAATCGGGGGCGTTCGGGTCGAGAGCGTCCTTGCGGTGGTCGCGCAGCCATTCGGTGACCGCGACCCGGAACTGCGAAGACTCCCCCAGCGCGGCGAGCAACGCCGCCCCGCCGAGTTTCGCGCGTTTCGCCGGGGCGAACTTCGCGACCGGGCGGAGCTGCCTCGGCACGTCGGCGACCGGCAGTTTGCCGACGGCTGCGGCCGCCAGCTCGGCGATCCGCTCCCGCACGGTCTCCGGCAAGGACGTCCAGCCTTCGGCCGGTACCTCGTCGGACGGCTCATCCGCGCCCGCCGACGCCACGACACCCGAGGGACCACCGGTGGCGTCCTCGGGTGATTCGGGCTCTGCGGGCTGCGGTTGCATCGCTCCAGCGTAGGCCCCATGGCCTCGGGGCGCGCTGGATGGGACGGCGTGCGCCGTTCCCGGGATTGTCGGTGCCCACCCCTACTGTGCCCGACCATGGACACCGGACGGCGGCCCGGCGCGGCGCAACTCGCCTTCGACGAGCTCGGAACCCCTTTGCGCGACACCACTTTCGTCGTATTCGATCTGGAGACCACCGGGACGAAACCCGGTCCGGACGGGATCACCGAGATCGGCGCCGTCAAGGTCCACGCGGGCGAGATCGTCGGCGAGTTCGCCACCTTCGTCAATCCGGGGATGCCGATCCCGCCGCAGATCGTCGAGCTCACCGGCATCACGAGCGCGATGGTCTACGACGCTCCCCGCATCGAGCGAGTGCTGCCCGCGTTCCTCGAGTTCATCTCCGGTGCCGTGCTGGTGGCGCACAACGCGCCCTTCGACACCGGTTTCATGCGCGCGGCCTGCGAGGGCCACGGCTACCGCTGGCCCAAGACGGCCGTCGTGTGCACCGTCCGGCTCGCCCGCCGGGTCATCTCCCGCGACGAGACCCCCAGCTACCGGCTTTCCGCGCTGGCCGCGTTGTTCGGGGCGCGCACGACACCGAACCACCGTGCGCTCGCGGACGCGCGCGCCACCGTCGACGTGCTGCACGCACTGCTCGAACGCGTGGGCAACCTCGGCGTCCACACCCTCGAGGAGCTGCTGGACTACCTGCCCGAGGTGACGGCGGCCCAGCGCCGCAAACGGTCGCTGGCCGAGCACCTGCCGTCGAGGCCCGGTGTCTACCTGTTCCGCGGCCCGAGCGACGAGGTCCTCTACGTCGGGACGTCGTCCGACCTGCGCCGCCGGGTCCGGCAGTACTTCACCGGATCGGAGAGCCGAGGACGGATCCGGGAGATGGTCGCGCTGGCCGAGCGGGTCGACGCGGTCGAATGCGCGCACGCGCTGGAAGCCGCGGTCCGGGAACTCCGGCTGATCGCCGCCCACCGGCCCATGTACAACCGCCGTTCCAAGAACCCACGGCACGCCTGGTGGGTCGCGCTGACCGAGGAGGCGTTCCCCCGCCTCTCGGTGGTCCGCATGCCGCGAGACGGGATGCTGGGGCCCTTTCGCACCCAGACCGACGCCCGCTCGGCCGCGGACACCCTCGCCGGCGCCTCGGGGCTGCGGACGTGCACCCAGCGGATCTCGGCAACCGCGCCGAACGGAACGCCCTGTGTCCTAGCCGAACTCGGGCGCTGCGGAGCACCGTGCGCCGGGCAGCAGACGATCGAGGCGTACCGGCCGAGTGTGCTGGCGGTGTCCGGGCTCATCGCCGGGACGGACGGACGTCCGCTGCGAGCCGCCGCCGAGCAACTCGCCCGGCTCTCCGAGGCGGAGCACTACGAACAGGCCGCCCAGCATCGCGACCAGCTGGCCGGGCTGATCCGCGCGGTCGGCCGGGCGCACCGTCAGTCGGCGCTGGCCGGAATCCCGGAACTGATCGCCGCCGGGCCGGACGGGAAAGGCGGCTGGGAACTGGCCGTGATCCGGTACGGCAGGCTCGCGTCGGCGGGTGTCGCACGACGCGGGGTACCGCCGATGCCGGTGGTCGAGATGCTCGTGGCCTCCGCGGAGACGGTCATCCCCGGCCCCGGTCCGCTCTTCGGCGCGATCCCGGAGGAGATCCAGATCCTCCTGCGCTGGCTGACCCGCCCGGGTGTCCGGCTCGTGCGCACGACGCAGCCCTGGGCGGAGCCCGCCGCCGTGGCGGGCGGCTGGCAGGAATGGCTCGACCTGGCGTCGAGCGCGACGGCACTCGAACGCGTGGCGGGCTAGGATTTCGGCACCGGATTCATTGACGTAGGAGGCGCTGTAGTGATCACCGCGATCGTGCTGATCCAGGTCGAGGCCGATGCCATCCCCGAGGCGGCACAGGCGATCGCGGACATCGAGGGGGTCCGCGAGGTCTACTCCTGCGCGGGCGACGTCGATCTGATCGCCTCGGTCCGCGTCGCCGCGCATGAGGACCTCGCGGATCTGATCCCGGCGAAAATCGGCAAGGTGCCCGGCGTGCTGAGCACGGTCACGCACATCGCGTTCCGCTCGTACTCGAAGGCCGACAGCGAGTCGGCGTTCGACATCGGCGTCGAAGGCGCCTGAACCTCTTTTCCCTGACGCGCGTGCAATGAACGGTCCTTTCCTTGCAAAATTTGCAAGGAAAGGACCGTTCATTGCATCCGGAGGCGCCCTCCGAACCCCTAAGCCCTGAAGCCCGTGAAGGCCCCCTTCCCTCGGCTGAACCGAGGGAAGGGGGCCTTCACGCGTTGTCTATCGGGCTAGTGCCCGGAGGTGATCTCCTTGCGCTCCTCCGAAGGCTCGCCACCGATGTCGTCGACCTTGCCGTTGCCGTGCCCGTTGGACCGGGCGCGCTCCAGCGCGATCGTCTCCTCGACCGGGTCCGGGGACCAGGTCGAACCGGCGACGGCGTGCCCCGCCGAGCCGAGCTTGTTCATCTTCTTCGGCACCGACGCGCCCTGGTACTCGAGCGGGATCGCGTGGCCGTGGTCGTCCACCGGGCCGAGCGGCTGGTGGATCTCGATGAACTCACCGTGCGGCAGGCGCTTGATGATGCCGGTTTCGACACCGTGCTCGAGCACCTCGCGGTCGGCCCGCTGGAGGCCGAGGCAGATCCGGTAGGTGATGTAGTACGCGATCGGCGGCAGCAGCAGGACACCGATCCGGCCCGCCCATGTCGTCGCGTTCAGCGAGATGTCGAAGGCGAACGCGATGATGTCGTTGAAGCCCGACAGCATGATGACCGCGAAGAACGTCAGGGCCATGATGCCCAGCGAGGTCCGCACCGGGACGTCGCGCGGACGCTGCAGCAGGTTGTGGTGCGCGGTGTCCTTGGACAGCTTTCGCTCGATCCAGGGATACATCACCAGCAGGCCGATCAGCAGTGGCATGCCGACCGCGCCGGGGAAGAACACCGCCGGGACCGTGTAGTTCCCGAGGTAGAGCTCCCACGCGGGCCAGATCCGCAGCATGCCGTCGGCCCAGGCCATGTACCAGTCCGGCTGCGAACCCGCCGAGACCTGCGCCGCGTTGTACGGGCCGATGTTCCAGATCGGGTTGATCTGGAAAAGGCCCGACATCAGCGCGATGACACCGGTGACCAGCGCGAAGAACGCACCGCCCTTGAGCGCGAAGACCGGCATGATGCGGACGCCGACGACGTTGGTCTCCTTGCGGCGCACGCCGGGGAACTGCGTGTGCTTCTGGTACCAGACCAGCGCAAGGTGCGCGGCCACCAGGCCGAGCATGATGCCCGGCAGCAGCAGGATGTGGATCGTGTACAGGCGCGGGATGATCTCGTTGCCGGGGAACTCCCCGCCGAACAGCGCCCAGTGGATCCAGGTGCCCATGACCGGCACGGAGAGCACGATGCCCGACAGGGTCGCGCGGATACCGGTACCGGAGAGCAGGTCGTCCGGGAGCGAGTAGCCGAAGAAGCCTTCGAACATGCCCAGGACCAGCAGCAGCGCACCGATGACCCAGTTCGCTTCACGCGGGCGACGGAACGCGCCGGTGAAGAAGATCCGGAACATGTGCACCATCATCGAAGCCACGAAGATCAGCGCGGCCCAGTGGTGCAGCTGGCGGACGAACAGACCGCCGCGGACGTCGAACGAGATGTCCAGCGTGGTCGCGAAGGCCCGCGACATCTCGACGCCCTGCAGGCCGGTGTAGCTGCCGTTGTAGACGACCTCCTCCATGGAGGGGTCGAAGAACAGCGTGAGATAGACACCCGACAGCAACAGGATGATGAAGCTGTAGAGCGCGATCTCGCCGAGCAGGAACGACCAGTGCGTCGGGAACACCTTGTTGAGCTGGTGCCGCATGCCCTTGGCCAGGTGATACCGGTCGTCGGCCCACTTCGCACCAGCGCCCGCGGCCTTCTCGACCGGGTTCGTCCCCTTCGTCGGGGTGGTGAGTGAACTCATGACTTACGCTCCCAAAAGGCCGGTCCGACGGCCTCGTTGAAGTCTCCGCGCGCGATCAGGTAGCCCTCAGAGTCCACTGTAATCGGAAGCTGGGCCAAAGGCCGGGTCGCCGGCCCGAAAATCGGCTTGGCGTAGTGGAGCGCGTCGAACTGGGACTGGTGGCAGGGGCAGAGGATGCGGTTGGTCCGCTGCTCGTACAGGGAGGTCGGGCAGCCCACGTGGCTGCAGATCTTCGTGTACGCGTAGTAGTCGCCGAAGTTGTAGTCCTCCTGGCCCTGACGCTTGACGACCTTGGCGGCGTCGGTCGGGCGAAGGCGGATCAGCATGACCGGGTTGTCGACGCGTTTGAAGGCGGCCGACAGGGCGTGCTCGTCGTGCTCTTCGGACTTGCGGTACGGGAACACCGTCTCCATCGCGCCCGCGTCGAGGTCCTCGGCCTTCACCAGGGAGATCTCGTGCGGACGGCCGGTGTTGCGGCGCAGGTAGACGACCTCGTCCGGGAAGTTCTTCTTCCAGCCCGAGTGCCACAGGGAGTCGCGGTTCTCGGTGTCCTTCCACGGGTCCTTGATGAAGGACGCGACCGGCAGCACCGCGACGGCGAGGCCGAGCACACCGGCACCGGCACCGGCGGACCGCTTGATCATCGAACGGCGCGCGATGGTGCTGCGGCTGCCCGAGTCGGCCAGCTGGGCGAGGATCGTGGCCTTGTCGACCTCTTTCGACCCGCCGTCCCCGCGCTGCTGGATCGAGACCTCGGCCGGGATGAACTTCTTGGTGTAGAGGATGGCGCCGACGCCGATGGCGAGCACGGCGACGCCGAGCGTGACACCGAGCAGCGGCGTGTACAGCGTGTACATGGTGTAGCCGGTCTTGCCCGGCTCCTTGTACTCGAACCAGTGCGGCCACGCGAGGAGGACCACGAACGCGAGGCCGGACAGTGCGGCCAGCACGAACCAGAGGGCGACAGCGCGCTCGGCGCGCTTCTCCGCCTTCGTCCCCTCGACCGGCCAGGGCGTCGGGTATTCGATGATCTCGACCCCGTCGAGCGCGGTACCCAGCTTGACCAGCTGGTCGCGATCCATGTCCGCCAATTCCGCCTCTGTCGGCGGCTTCGGCCCTTCGGCGCTCATGCCTTCGATCCAATCCACAACGTCACGCCGATCAGCGCGGCGATCCCGACGATCCACGCGATCGCGCCCTCCGAGGCCGGGCCAAGACCGCCGAGCGAGCTACCGCCAGGGGAGTTCTTCCCGTCACTAACGGATTTCACGAACGCGATGATGTCCTTCTTCTCCTCCGGCGAGAGCTGCCGGTCGGAGAACTTGGGCATGTTCTGCGGCCCGGTGAGCATCGCGGTGTAGATCTGCTCTTCCGTGGCCGGGTCCAGGTTCGGGGCGAACTTGCCCGAGGAGAGCGCGCCGCCGCGGCCGGTGAAGCCGTGGCAGGAGGCGCAGTTGAGGCGGAAGAGTTCGCTGCCGCGCGCGACGTCCTCGCCGCGCAGCGCGTCACCCTTCTCGGTGGGGCGCTGCGCGCCACCGCCGTTGGCCTGGATGTAGGCGCCCAGTGCGTTGATCTCGGCCTCGGACAGCTTCGGCGGCTTCCGCTGCGCCTGGGCTTCCTGGCGGACCGCCGGCATACGGCCGGTGGAGGTCTGGAAGTACACGGCCGCGTCGCCGATGCCGATGAGGCTCGGGCCACGGTCGGTGACACCCTCGAGCTTCGGCCCGTGACATTCGATACACGTGTTGTTGTAGAGCTTCTCGCCCTCGCGCAGGAGGGCGGATTCACCCTGCGCCTGCGCGGTCTGCGGCTCCGGGGCGAAAACGGCGTACAACCCGCCCACGCTCAGCAGCGCGATCCCGAGCGCCAGCGCGCCGGCGAACCGCCTGCGTGCCTTCGACCGCTTGCGGAAGCGGCGCTCCGTGTTGTCCTTGCTGGAGGTCATCTTGCGGCAACCCTTGCTGTCAGTTCAGGCCGATAGGTCGTGGTGGCGGCTTCGTTCACGGAAGGATGTAGATCACCGCGAACAGGCCCACCCACACGATGTCGACGAAGTGCCAGTAGTACGACACGACGATCGCCGAGGTGGCCTGAGCCGGGGTGAACTTGCTCAGCTTGGTGCGGATGAGCAAGTACACGAACGCGATGAGCCCGCCGATGACGTGCAGGCCGTGGAACCCGGTCGCGAGGTAGAAGACCGTGCCGTACGCGCCGGACGGGATCGTCAGCCCCTCGTGGATCAGGTTGATGTATTCGTAACCCTGGCCGCCGACGAAGATCGCGCCCATGATCAACGTGATGATGTACCAGCGGCGGAGGCCGAACACGTCACCCTTTTCGGCGGCGAACACACCGAACTGGCAGGTGAACGACGACGCCACGAGGATCACGGTGAACGGGATCGCCAGCGCGATGTTCAGGTGGAAGGGCTCACCGTGCAGCGGCGGCGGCCATTGGCCGGACGCGTTCTGCGCCTTCACGGTGAAGAACATGGCGAACAGTCCGGCGAAGAACATCAGTTCGCTGGACAGCCACACGATGGTGCCGACACTGACCATGTTCGGCCGGTTCAGCGAGTGGACCCGCTGGCTGATGGTGGGAGCTGCCGTTGTCACGCGTCGCATTATGTCCTCTCACGCACGGGGCCCGCCGGGTGGGTCCACGGCAAGTCGCGTGCGTGTCGGGTCACATCTGAACGAAAGTGGGAACAGGGCTACTCATGGGTTTACTAGATCGGCTTCGTGACCTGGTCAAGAAGCCGAAGCTCCCAGGTCTGACCGTCGACACGCCCGGTGTGGAGATCGTCGCGGAGGCTTTCGATCCTGCTGAGGCGGATTCTTCGGTGCTGGCGAGATCACCCGCTTGGGTCGCCGAAGCGCCCGCGATCCTGCGCCACCACTTGAAACTGCCGCCCGAAAAGGTGGCGGAGGCGACATCGATCCTCGCCCAGGACGGCTGGGAGCTGCGGGAACAGGGCTCCGACGGCGGTTTCACCCTGACGCACGCGGTGCGCGTCCAGACCCTCGACGCGCTGCACTGCGCGCAGGAACGGTCACGGATGGCGGGCCTCGCGCAGCGGCTCGGCGGCGACTCGCTGGGCTGGGACGCGCTCCAGCCGTCGGGTGCGTCCACGTGATGTCGGTCATGGCGGATAACATCGCGGGGTCGACATGACTAGACGAGGCGGAGGCGCGCTCATGGGCGAGCAGGCGATGCGGATCCTGGTGTTCAGCCACAAGGCGGAGGTGCGCGAGGCGATCATCAACGCCGTCGGCCGCAGGCCCGCCGCCGACCTCGGCCGGGTGGACTACACCGAGGCCTCCGGCATCTCCGAGGTCCTCGTCGAGATGGACGCGGGCAACGTGGACCTGGCCATCCTCGACGGCGAGGCGCAGCCGACGGGCGGCATCGGGCTGACCCGCCAGCTGAAGAACGAGATCGAGGACTGCCCTCCGATCGTGGTTTCGGTCCGGCGCAAGGACGACCGCTGGCTCGCGACCTGGTCGCAGGCCGACGCGGTGCTCGTCCACCCGCTCGACCCGCTGACGGCCGCCGAGACCGTCGCCGACGTGCTGCGCGCCCGGCGGGTGCCGGCCGTGCACGGCTGAGCCGATGAGCGCGGCCGCCAAGACCTGGCCGTCCCTGCTCAATCAGCTCATCGCGCGCGCGGATCTGTCCGAAGAGGACACCGCTTGGGCGATGGACCAGATCATGAGCGGGGCGGCGACGCCCTCCCAGATCGCCGGGTTCGCCGTCGCGCTGCGCGCGAAGGGCGAGACACCGGCGGAGATCTCCGGCATGGCCGACGCCATGCTGGCGCACGCCAAACGGGTGACGATCGACAGGCCGTCGGTGGACATCGTCGGCACCGGCGGCGACCGGTCCAATTCGGTCAACATCTCCACCATGGCCACGGTGGTGACGGCCGCGGCCGGTGCCCCGGTGGCCAAACACGGCAACCGGAGCGCCTCGTCGAAGTCCGGCGCGGCCGACGTGCTGGAGGAACTGGGCGTCACCATCGACCTGCCGCCAGAGACCGTCCAGCGCAGCGTGAACGAACTGGGCATCGGCTTCTGCTTCGCGCCGAAGTTCCACCCCGCCCTGCGCCACGCCGGCCCGACGCGCGGCGAACTCGGCGTGCCGACGACGTTCAACCTGCTGGGCCCGCTCACCAACCCCGCGCAACCGCGCAGTTCGCTGATCGGCTGCGCGTACGCGGACAAGACCCGCGTGCTCGCCGAGGTGTTCGCGCGGCGCGGGATGACCGTGCTGCTCGTGCGCGGCGACGACGGGCTGGACGAGATCACCACCACGACCACGAGTTCGGTGTGGGTGGTCTCCGGCGGCGAGATCACCGAGCGGAGCTTCGACCCCGCGTCGCTGGGCATCGCCCGCGCGACCGCGGAAGACCTGCGCGGTGGCGACGCGGCGCACAACGCCGAGGTGTTCCGGCAGGTGATGGCCGGGAAGACCGGACCGGTACGGGACGCGGTGCTGCTCAACTCGGCGGCCGCGCTGGCGGCTTTCGCCGGGTTCTCGGGATCGCTGGAAGACGACCTGGCCGCCGGGCTCGCGCGGGCGGCCTCGGCCGTCGATTCGGGTGCGGCGGCCGACCTGCTGAACCGGTGGATCGCCTTCGCCTGACGGGTCTCTCGCGCGTAAGTGTCCTGAACGACCCTTTCATGACACTTGTGGCCCGCCGAGAACCTCCGCGCTCACTCCTCCTGGCGTGCCATGAACGGTCCGTTACTTGCAAATTTTGCAAGTAACGGACCGTTCATGGCACCGGCGTCCGACTACGAAGCAGTACTGAACCGCGCCCGGTAAGCCGTAGGCGTCAGTCCCGTAGCCCGCCGAAGCTGCGTACGCAGGTTCGCAGCGGTACCGAAACCCGACGCCCGCGCCACCCGGTCCAGCCGCTGTTCCCCGCGCTCGATGAGCCGGCACGCCAGCGCGATCCGTTCCGTGGTGAGCCACGCCAGCGGCGTCGTCCCCAGTTCGGCGCGGAACCGCCGGTGCAGCGTCGCCTGGCTGGCGGCCGCGCGGGCGGCGAGGTCGGCGACGGTGAGCGGGCGGTCCAGCCGTTCGCGCGCCCAGGCGAGCACCGGCGCGAGCGAGGTGTCCGGCACCGGCGGCAGCGGACGTTCGACGAACTGCCGCTGGCCGCCGTCGCGGTGCCCGGCGAACACCAGCCGCCTGCTCACCGCGTTGGCGATCTCGGCGCCGTGGTCGCGGCTGATCAGGTGCAGGCCCAGGTCGAGCGCGGCCGCGCTGCCCGCCGCGGTCAGGACGTCGCCGTCGTCGACGAAGAGGACGTCCGGCTCCAGCAGGACTTCGGGATACAGCTCGCGGAAGAGTCCCGCCCACTTCCAGTGGGTCGTCGCGCGCCGTCCGTCCAGCACGCCCGCCCGAGCGAGGGTGAAGGCACCGGTGCAGAAGCTCACCAGCCGAGCTCCCCGCGCGGCCGCGTCGCGGATGGCCGTCAGCACCTCGTCCCGGACCGGGCTCTCCGGATCGGGCCGGTTCGGCACGATCACGGTGTCGGCGGTCTCCATGGCTTCGAGCCCGGCGATGCCGGTCAGCGTGAACATCCCCAGGTGCATGCGCACGGACGGCTCGGCGGCGCACAGCGTGAGGCCGTACCAGGGGCGATCCAGTTCTGGCCGCCGCAGGCCGAAGAGCTCGGTCGCGACCCCCATTTCGAACGGGTTGGACCCCTCATCCACCAGGACGGCGACCTCGTGCGAGAAATCATGCGACATATGCGATTCCTAGCACTCACCGCTCCGGCGGTCCAGCGGCCAGGATCGGATCATGAGCAAGCAACCGATCGATCTGAAGACCGCGCTGGCCGGCTTCGACGAGATCTGGAGCCCGCGGATCGTCGCGCACGTCAACGACTACGACGTCCGCCTCGCCAAGGTCGCCGGCGAGCACGTCTGGCACGTCCACGAGAACACCGACGAGTTCTTCCTCGTCCTCGACGGCACTTTGGACATCGCGCTGCGCGAAAACACGGGTGAGCGGGTCGTCACGCTCTCCCGCGGCTCCGTTTTCGTCGTCCCGCGCGGGACGTATCACAAACCGTCCTCAGTGGACGGTGCGTCGCTGTTGCTGTTCGAGCCGACCGGAACGCTCACCGTCGGCGACAAGCACGACGAGGTCCCCGACCACGTCCATGTCACCGTGGGGCAGGAAATCTAGCCAGGGGAAAACGTCCGGCGGTAAGCACTCGGGCTGGTCCCGCGCAGCTTGCCGAACTGATGCCGCAGTGCCGCGGCGGAGGCGTATCCGCAGGCGACCGCGACGTCCTCAATGGACAGGCGACCCTCCTCGAGAAGCGACTGCGCCCGATCGAGGCGGCGTTCGGTGAGCCACCGGTGCGGCGTCGTACCGGTGGCCGCCGAGAACCGGCGCAGGAACGTGCGCTCCCCCAAACCGCTGCGCCGGGCGAGTTCCGCGACGGTGAACGGCCGGTCCAGCCGCCGCTCGATCCATTCGAGCGCTTCGGCGAGCACGGTGTCGTCCGGCGCGGCGGTCTCGGGCACCGGCGCCTGCACGAACTGCGCCTGCCCACCGACCCGGTGCGGCGCCGCGACCATCCGCCGCGCCAGCGTGGTGGCCGCGGCGACCCCGCGCAGTTCCCGCACCAGATGCAGGCACAGATCGACGGCGGCGACGGTCCCCGCGCTGGTGAGGACGCCACCGTCGTCGACGTACAACGCCTTCGGGTCGACCTTCGCGGTCGGGAAGCGCGACCGGAACTCCTGCTCGTAGACCCAATGGACGGTGCAGTTGCGCCCGTCGAGAAGCCCCGCGTAGCCGAGCGAGAAGACGCCCGCGCAGAAGCCCGCGACCCAGGCGCCCCGGCTAGCCGCGTCGCGGAGGACCTCGAGCACCGGTTCCGGCGGGCTCGCGCTGCGTGGGGCGCAGGTCGGCACGATCAGCAGGTCGGCCGAAGCCGCGAAGTCCAGGCTCTCCAAACCATCGAGCCCGAATCCGGACCAGCTCAGGACGTTCTCGCCGCCGGGCGAACAGACCGCGAAGTCCCAGCCCTCGATGCCGTCGGCGCTGCGATCGGTGCCGAAGACCTCACACGCGACGCCGAGTTCGAACGGCGAGACCTGGTCGGCGAGCACCACCGCGACCTTCTTCACATCCATCGACGCAGTGTGTCATAAGTTTTGCGGTCGATGTCATCTCTGACACTGGTTGAACGCGGACGCGAGGGCGAAAGTGGTCGCCATGAACAAGAACAACCCCCTGCTGCAGTGGACGGCCGCGATGGCGCTGTCCGGCACGATCGGCGCCGTCGTCCTCGAAAGCGGCGCCGACGCGCCCGCCGTCGCGTTCGCCAGGAGCCTCGTCGGCGGCCTGCTGCTCCTGGTGTGGAGCGCGGCTCGTGGCTGGCTCCGCCCGTGGACGCTCACCCGCCGCGACCTGCTGCTCGCCGTCCTCGGTGGACTGTTCCTGGTCGGGAACTGGGTGCTGTTGTTCGCCTCGTACGCGCTGTCGTCGATCTCGGTCAGCACCGTCGTTTACCACACGCAGCCGCTGATGCTGGTCGGTCTCGCCGCCGCGTTCCTCGGCGAGAAGATGGCGAAGAGCCAGCTGGTCCGAGCGCTGATCGCGTTCGGCGGGGTGGCCCTCATCTCACTTTCCGCGCACGGCGCCGACGGCGAACCGGTACGGCTGGCGGGGATCGCGCTCGCCCTCGGCGCCGCCGCGCTCTACGCCGGCGCCTCGTTCATCGCGAAGCAGCTCAAGCATCTGCGCCCGCACGTCCTGGCGGCCGTCCAGCTGGTGACCGGGACGATCGTGCTCGCCCCCGCGCTGCTGGTCACGCCGCTGCCCACGGACACCTCGGGGCTGCTGTGGCTGGTCCTGCTCGGAACCGTGCACACCGCGCTGATGTACGTCCTGATGTACGCGAGCATCGGCAAGCTGCCGACCACGACGGTAGCGCTGCTGTCCTACGTCTATCCCGTGGTCGCGGTGGTGGTGGACGTCCTCGCCTACGGGCACCGGCCGACGTGGCCGGAGGTCGCGGGGATGCTGGCCGTCCTGGCGGCGGCGCTGGCGCCGAAGCGAGCGGCCAAGCCCGAAGCGACGCTCCCCGCCCGCGTTTAGTCCTCTGAATGCGAAAACGGCGCCCTGCTCCCATAAGGGAACGGGGCGCCGCTTCGGCGTCAGAACGTCACTCGTGGTTCGGACCGGTGTGGTACTCGAACACCAGCCCGCCGATGGCGACGATCACCAGGGCCAGCGCGATGATGAGCAGCCAGATGTGGAAGAACGCGAGCGCGACACCGCTCAGCGCGGCGGCCGCCGCGAGAGCGATCGGCCAGTAGCTGCCCGGGCTGAAGAAGCCCAGCTCGCCGGCACCGTCGCTGATCTCGGCGTCTTCCCGGTCCTCCGGGCGCGGCTCGATGCGCCGCGCCACGAACTGCAGGTAGCTCCCGGCCAGGAAGGCCAGGCCACCGGTGAGGATCAGGGCCACCACACCGACCGGCTCGACGCCGTCCCGGGTCATCGTTCCGGTCATGTACGCGTAGATACCCGCCACGACGACGGAGAAGACCGCGACGAGGAAGAAAATCCGTCCTTCGACCTTCATGGACGTTGCCTCACTCCTGTTTCGGGCTCGAACAGCCGGGTCAGTTGGACGCGACCCGCGCGGTGCGGTCGGTGTTGAACGGGGTGGTGGTGACGGCGTAGGGCGAGCACAGGTCGCCGCAGTTCATCGCCGTCAGCGCCTCGGAAGCCGTGTTCGGCTTGCCGCTCTTCGGGTTCACCGTGCCACGGAGCTGGATGTACTGCGCGTACTTGTCCGGCGACAGCGCCCTGACCTCGAAGTTCATCCCCGAGTGGTAGGTGCCGCACAGTTCCGCGCAGCGGCCGACGAACGAACCTTCCTTGTCGATCGAGTTCTGGAAGGTGAAGTCCTGGTTGTTCTTCTCCGGATCCGGCATGACGTCCCGCTTGAAGTGGAACTCCGGCACCCAGAAGGAGTGGATGACGTCGGCCGACCGCAGGTTGTACTGGATCGTCTTGTTCGTCGGCAGGACGAGCAGCGGGATCTCGGTCGAGCTGCCGACCGTGGTGATCTCGGGGTCGTCGTGGTTCTTGGAGTCGCTCTTGTACTTGAACTCCCAGTTCCACTGGAACGCGACGATGTCGACCGTGACGTCCGGGTTGTCCGTCTCGGCGAGCACGCGGTTCTCGGTGGTCGCGGTGAAGAAGAACAGCACGCAGACCATGATCGTCGGGACGACGACCGTGAAGATCTCCAGCGGGATGTTGTACTGGAACTGACGGGGCAGTTCCTCTTCCGCGCCGTCGGCGGTCTTCTTCTTGCGGTGGAAGATCGCGGTCCAGAAGATCAGCGCCCAGACGATGACACCGACGACCAGCGCGGCGACGACCGTCCATGTCCACAGGGTGCGCATGTCGTGCGCCTGCGGGGTCACCCCGACAGGCCAGCCGAAGCGGAGGATCTCGTCCCCGGAACAGCCCGTCGCGGTCAGCATCACCAGCGCGGCCAGCGCTGCGACGCGACCAGCCCGCTTAACCGGGATGCGCTCTGGATTTCCCACTGCGCCTTGCCCTTTCACCCAGAGCCTCCTCGACCGATCTTCTTGTTCACGCGGAGCCTAGCCGAGTTACGGGGCCGCGCTGACCAAGGGGTGACCCCAACACGCGTATCCCCCACCACATCCGGGGGTACACGCCCACCGGCATACTGGGCCCTTCTCCCCGCTCGGCCAACAAGAGGTGTGTGAACTAGACGTGTGCGGCCTGCTTGGACTGATCTGTTCGACCGAAGCCGACGCTGCGAGCGCCCGTGACGCCGTCGACGCGGCCATGCGCTGCCAGCGGCACCGCGGCCCAGACGAGCACGACACCTGGGCCGACGCCGAGGTGGTCTACGGCTTCAACCGGCTTGCCTTCATCGACGTCGACCACGCCCACCAGCCGCTGATCTGGGGCCCGCCGGAGGCTCCCGAGCGCTACACGCTGAACTTCAACGGCGAGATCTACAACTACAAAGAGCTGCGCGACGAGCTGGCCGCCGGGCACGGTGCGAAGTTCGCCACAGAGGGTGACGGCGAGGCGATCGTCGCGGCGTACCACTACCTCGGCGACGACGCGGTGAAGAAGCTGCGCGGCATGTTCGCCTTCATGATCTGGGACTCCCAGGAGAAGGTCGTCTTCGGCGCGCGCGACCCGTTCGGCATCAAGCCGCTGTTCTACTCCGCCGGCCCCGGCAAGGTCGCCTTCTCGAGTGAGAAGAAGAGCCTGCTGGAGCTTTCGAGCGTGCTCGGCGTCGAGGAGAAGCTGGACAAGACGGCCCTGCAGCACTATCTGGTGCTGCAGTACGTGCCGGAGCCCGAGACGCTGCACACCGGGATCCGCCGCGTCGAGTCCGGCACGTCCTTCCGGCTGGTACCGGGCGGCGACGTCGAGTTCACCCGCTACTTCCACCCGCAGTTCACCGCGAAGCCGGTCAACGGCCAGGCGGAGGCGGACGCGCTGTACGAGCGGATCGCCGACGTGATGCGCGACTCGGTCGGCAAGCACATGATCTCCGACCCGGACGTCACGGTCGGCGCGTTCCTCTCCGGCGGTATCGACTCCACCGCGACCGCGACGCTGGCGAAGGAGCACAACCCGAACCTCATCGCGTTCACCAGCGGATTCGACCGCCAGGGCTACTCCGAGGTCGACGTCGCCGCCGAGACGGCCGCCGCGATCGGGGTGAAGCACGTGGTCCGGGTGGTGTCGGCCGAAGAGATGATGGAGGCGATGCCGCTGATCGTCTGGTACCTGGACGATCCGGTGGCCGACCCGGCGCTCGTACCGCTGTGGTTCATCGCCCGCGAAGCACGTAAGCACGTCAAGGCCGTGCTGTCCGGTGAAGGCGCCGACGAGCTCTTCGGCGGCTACACCGTCTACAACGAGCCGATCTCGCTGGCGCCGTTCGAGAAGATCCCCGGCGGGGTGCGCAAGATCCTCGGGAAGGTCTCCACGAAGATCCCGGAGGGCACCCGCGGGAAGGACCTGCTGCGGCGGGGCGCGCTGTCGCTGGAGGACCGCTACTACGGCAACGCCCGCAACTTCCGCGACGAGCAGCTCCGCGCCGTGCTGCGCACCTACCAGGAGGGCGTCGGTTTCAAGGACGTCACCGCTCCCTGGTACCGGGTTTCCGAAGGCTGGGACCCGGTCGCACGGATGCAGCACGTCGACCTGTTCACCTGGCTGCGCGGCGACATCCTGGTCAAGGCCGACAAGGTGACCATGGCGAACTCGCTGGAACTGCGCGTGCCGTTCCTCGACCCCGAGGTGTTCAAGGTCGCGGCGACCATCCCCGTCGACCAGAAGCTCACGCACGGGACCAGCAAGTACGCGCTGCGCCAGGCGCTGGCGAAGATCATTCCCGGGCACGTGCTCAACCGGCGCAAGCTCGGCTTCCCGGTGCCGATCCGGCTGTGGCTGCGCGACGAGATGTACGACTGGGCCAAGGGCATCATCTCCGACTCCCGGACCGACGAGCTGATCGACAAGAAGGCCGCACTGGCGCTGCTCGACGAGCACAAAGAGGGCCAGCACGACCGCAGCCGCCAGCTCTGGGCACTGCTGATGTTCATGCTGTGGCACGGCATCTTCGTGGAGAACCGCATCAAGCCCGAGGTGCCGGAACCCGTCTACCCGGTGAAGCTCTAGTCACGACTCCCTTCGACGGCCTTCACCGTTCACGCGGTGAAGGCCAGCATGGAGGGATGGACTTCGTCCTCGTGCACGGCACGACGCAGGGCCCGTCGGGCTGGGACCGGGTGGCCAAGCTGCTCACCGCCGCCGGGCACCGGGCGATCGCCGTGGATCTGCTGACCCCGGCGGATCTGCCGATCGAGGGCTACGCGCAGCACGCGCGGGAGCAGTACGACGGCGGACGGCCGGTCGTCGTGGCCCATTCCGGATCCGGCGTGCTGCTTCCCGCGATCGCCGAAGCGCTCGACGCGCGGGCGATGGTGTGGGTCGCCGCCTACATCCCCGATTTCGCGGGCGGGAAGAGCCTGCGGGACGAGGCCAGGACCGTGCTCGAACCGGACTGGATCGGCGTGGACCCGACGGCCGACCCCGCGAAGGCGGCCGAATTCCTCTTCCACGACTGCGATCCCGAGACCGAACGACTGGCGTTGGAGAGCCTGCGGCTGTTCAGCCCCGCGGTTCTCGCGACGCATCCCGCCGGGCCCGCGCCGGAGATCCCCTCGACGGTGATCGTCCCGACCCGGGACCGCACTTTGAAACCGGAGTGGATGCGCCGGGCCGCCCGGGACCGGCTCGGCGTGACCGCGATCGAGATCGACGCCGGGCACTGCCCCCACGTTTCGCGGCCCGCGGAAATCGCCGCCATCCTGACCCGGCGCACGTGAAGCGGCTCCGCGTATGTCCGTGAAGGCCTCCTTGAGGGACTCTGGGTCCCTCAAGGAGGCCTTCACGGAACTTCAAGCAAGGCTGCTCAAGCTCACTCCGGCAGGATCGCCGCGATCTCCTCGGCGGACTCCGGGCCGAAGGCGTCCTTGAGGCGGCCCAGGACGTCAGCGCGGTCGAAGGCCCATTCCTGCGTGCCCACGGTTTCCAGCACCAGCACGGCGATCAGCGAGCCCAGCTGCGCCGAACGCTCCAGGGTGAGGCCGCCGTCGATACCGGCGATGAACCCGGCGCGGAAGCCGTCGCCGACGTCGGTCGGGTCGACCTTGCCGCGTTCCGGGACGGCGCCGATCTGCAGCGCGAGGCCGTCCTTGCCGATGATCTCGACGCCCTTCTCGCCGAGCGTCGTGATCCGCATGCCGACGCGGTCGAGGACGTCGGCCTCGGACCAGCCGGTCTTCTGGAGCAGCAGTTCCCATTCGTAGTCGTTGCTGAACAGGTACTTCGCGCCCTCGACGAAGGAACGCACCTGCGCGCCGTCCATCCGTGCCAGCTGCTGCGAGGGGTCGACGGCGAAGGTGTAGCCGCGCTGGCGGCATTCCTCGGCGTGCCGGACCATGCCGTCGGGGTCGTCCGGGCTGATCAGCACGAGCGACAGTTCACCGACGTGCGCGGCGACGGGTTCCAGTTCGATGTTGCGGGATTCGGACATCGCACCGGCGTAGAAGGTGGCGATCTGGCAGAGGTCCTCGTCGGTGGTGCAGACGAAGCGGGCGGTGTGCGCGACCTCGGAGACCAGCACGCCGGCGGTGTCGACGCCGTGCCGTTCGAGCCACGAGCGGTAGTCGGCGAAGTCGGAGCCCACCGCGCCGACCAGGATGGGGCGCTTGCCGAGCACGCCGAGACCGAAGGCGATGTTCGCGCCGATCCCGCCCCGCCGGACGACGAGGTCATCGGCCAGGAAGCTCAGGGACACCCGGTGCAGCTGCTCGGCGACGAGCTGCTCGGCGAACCTGCCCGGGAAGTGCATGAGGTGGTCGGTTGCGATACTGCCGGATACTGCGATCCTGGCGCTGTCTGCCACCGGTTCTCCTTGATCGGTCGGCCTCGCCGAGACGAGGACGGCTAAGTTACCCGCAGGTCATGCCCCATACGGGTTGCTTCGAGCACGGCCATCAACACTACCGGTTGGTAGTGGTGTCCTACTCCACCATGAGTCATTAACTTGTCGTTCGTGACCACTTCCGCGTATCACCTCGAGCCGGAATCGATCGGCGAACTCATCGCCGACTGTGCCGGTATCCCGTCGTCCCTCCAGGCCGAGAACATGCCGCTGCCCCGGCAGATCGCGCCGCCGTGGACCGTGGACGAGCGGTGCCTCGCCCAGGTCGCCGATCTGGACGCCTACGTCTGATCCCGCCGCGGCATGAAGAGCTGCGGGTATGAAGAAGGGCCGCGACCTGGGTGAGGTTCGCGGCCCTTCTTCATGCCCGGCGTGCGTCAGTGGAAGCTGTCGCCGCAGGCGCAGCTGCCCGTCGCGTTGGGGTTGTCGATCGTGAAGCCCTGCTTCTCGATCGAGTCGACGAAGTCGATCACGGCGCTCGTCACGTACGGCGCGCTCATCCGGTCGACGGCGACGCGGAGCCCGTCGAAGTCACGGAACAGGTCGCCGTCGAGCGTGCGCTCGTCGAAGAACAGCTGGTAACGGAGGCCGGCGCACCCACCGGGCTGGACGGCGATGCGCAGGTGCATGTCGTCACGGCCCTCCTGCTCGAGCAGGGCCTTCGCCTTGACGGCGGCGGCGTCGGTCAACGTGACGCCGTGGGTCTCCTCGGCGGTTTCGGCCTGAGCTGCGGCTGCCTGCTCAGCGGTCGTCATGGTTCTCCCTCTGGTCGAACTCGCTGCGGGTACTCGTCTTGCACATGGTCCAACACGTCGGAGTCCCGATCTGTTCCCCTCCATGGTGACATATCGCTCGGCCTGGTGCGTGGCACCGTGACGCCCGCGACTACCCTGGTGGGGTGAGGTTCCTGCGCCGTAGCACCACAGACTCCGCCACGACGGACACCGAGACGCCCGGTAACGAGGCCGTCGAGGTCCAGGCCAAGGCGTACACGCCCGGAAAGGGCAAGGCCACGCCCAAGCGGCGTGAGGCCGAGGCCAAGCGCCGCGGCCCGGTGGCGCCCCCGCCGACCACCATGCGGGAGGCGATGAAGCGGAACAAGGAACTCCGCAAGTCCGCGAAGGCCGACCCGGAGTACAAGGCGAAGCAGCGCAACGCCGCCAAGGAACGCCGCGAGCGGATGATGGCGGGCGAGGACAAGTACCTGCTCCCCCGCGACCGCGGCCCGGTCAAGGCGTACATCCGTGACCTGGTCGACTCGCGGCGCAACCTGCTCGGCCTGTTCATGCCGCTGGCGATCCTGGTGTTCGTCGCGCTGATCCTGCCGTACCCCGACGTGCAGCGGTACGCGACGCTGCTGTGCACCGTGATGCTGCTCGGCATGATCGTCGAGGGTTTCCTGAGCGGGCGCCGGATCGCGAAGATGGTCCGCCTGAAGTTCCCGAACGAGACGGTCAAGGGCACCTCCGTCGGCTGGTACTCGTTCATCCGGGCCAGCCAGATCCGCAAGCTGCGGGTCCCCAAGCCTCGCGTGAAGCCCGGCGACAAGGTCTGAGCAGGCGAAACCCAGGTCGTTAGCCTGCCTAACGGCCTGGGGTAGAGTCGTGCCCATGGAGTTTCGACGACTGGGCCGCAGCGGCCTCAATGTCAGTGAGATCTCGTACGGCAACTGGCTCACCCACGGGTCCCAGGTGGAAGAGGACCAGGCCCAGTCCTGCATCAAGGCGGCGCTCGACGTCGGCATCACGACCTTCGACACGGCCGACGCGTATGCGAACACGGCCGCCGAATCGGTGCTCGGCCGCGGTCTGAAGGGCCTGCGCCGCGAAAGCCTGGAGATCTTCACCAAGGTCTACTGGCCGACCGGGCCGAAGGGCCCCAACGACCAGGGGCTCGGCCGCAAGCACATCATCGAGTCGGCGAACGCTTCACTGAAGCGGCTCGGCACCGACTACGTCGACCTCTACCAGGCGCACCGGTTCGACCGGACCGTCCCGCTCGAAGAGACCTTCCTCGCCTTCGCCGACCTGGTCCGCCAGGGCAAGGTGCTCTACGTCGGCGTCTCGGAGTGGACCGCCGAGCAGATCACCCAGGGCGCGGCGATCGCCCGCGAGCTCAAGGTGCCCCTCATCTCGAACCAGCCGCAGTACAACGCGCTGTGGCGGGTCATCGAGGCGCAGGTCGTCCCGGCTTCCGAGCGTGAGGGCCTCAGCCAGATCGTCTGGTCGCCGATCGCGCAGGGCGTGCTCACCGGCAAGTACAAGCCCGGTCAGGCGCTGCCCGAGGGCTCCCGCGCGACCGACGACAAGGGCGGCGCCAACATGGTCGCCCGCTTCCTCAACGACGACGTCCTCGAGCGCGTCCAGCGGCTCCAGCCGATCGCGGACAAGGCGGGCCTGACGATGGCCCAGCTGTCCGTGGCGTGGGTGCTGCAGAACCCGAACGTCGCCTCGGCGATCATCGGCGCTTCGCGGCCGGAGCAGGTGCACGAGAACGTCAAGGCGGCCGGCGTGAAGCTGGACGCGGATCTGCTCGCCGCGATCGACGAGGCCCTCGACGGCGTCACCGAGACCGACCCGACGCTGACCCGCTCGCCCTGATCCCCCGCGTTTAGTCGACTAAGTGCGGATGCTTTCCGCACTTAGTCGACTAAACGCGTCAGTCGCCGTGCACCCGGGACTGATACGCGATCTGACCGTCGAGGTCGAGGGCGTCGCCGGGGGCGCGTAAGGGATCGATTCCCAAGCCCCGCAACAACCTGCTCGCGCCGGCGACCCGGTCACCGGTCCGGCCGTCGAGCCGCTCCGGCCGGTGGCCGCGCTGGATCAGCAGGCCCTCGACGTCGTCGATCAGCCGGTACGGGTCGTAGACCTGCTGTTCAGGCATGACCACCACCGGGAATCCAGGTCTTCCCGGTGATCCGTTCGTATACCTCGGTGTAGCGCTTGCGGGTCGCCTCGACGATCTCGTCCGGGATGGCGGGGCCGGGCGGCGTCTTGTCCCAGCCGGTGGTCGTGGACCAGTCGCGGACGAACTGCTTGTCGAACGCGTGCTGCGTACGGCCGGGCTCGTAGTCGTCGGCGGGCCAGAAACGCGACGAGTCCGAGGTGAGGACCTCGTCCCCGAGCGTCAGCACGCCGTCGGCGTCGAAGCCGAATTCGATCTTGGTGTCGGCGATGATGATGCCGTTCTTCGCCGCGTGCTCCGCGCCCTTGGTATAGACCTCGAGTGTCAGGTCGCGGATGCGGTCCGCGGTCTCCTTGCCGATGTCGTTCACGACGTCGGCGAAGGTCATGAACTCGTCGTGGCCGGTGTCGGAGATCTTCGTGGTGGGCGTGAAGATCGGCTCGGGCAGCTTGTCGGCCTCGACGAGACCGGCGGGCAGTTCGACCCCGGAGACCTTGCCGTCACGCTGGTATTCGCGCATTCCGAGACCGGTGAGATAGCCGCGCGCGATGCATTCGACCTGGATCATCTTCAGCGGCTTGCAGCGCGTGGCGCGCCCGGCGAATTCGGCGGGGACGTCGGTCGTGGAGAGGACGTGGTTCGGCACCACGTCGGCCATCTTTTCGAACCACCAGGCGGAAAGCTGGTTCAGCAGCGCGCCCTTGTCCGGGATCGGGGTCGGCAGCGAGACGTCGTAGACCGAAACGCGATCCGACGCGACGAGCAGAATGTCGCCGTCGATTTCGTAAAGGTCCCGGACCTTACCCGCGTGAATGTGCTTCATGCCCCGTCCTCGATGTTGTATTCGTAAAAAATCCAGTGGTCCGGCAAGGCCGCCGATTCGCCGTACTCGAGTACGTCACCCTCGGCGGACAAGAACCTGTTGCGACTCAACAGAATCGCCGAACCTTCGGCCACGCCGAGTTCCGCCGCCTCCTCGGCACCCGCCAGCCCCGCGGCGTGCTGAGAATGAGTCGACGCCAGAACACGACCTGTCCGGTCCGCCACGTATTTGACCGTGCCTTCGACGATCCGCACCGGCTCGAACAGCAAAGGAGCCTTCGCCGCGACAGCGCCGTCGAACCACGAGACCGACGTCGACACCGGCCGGCCTTCGCCCGCATACGTGGTCCGTCGCCGACGGATCACCGGAGTACCTTCATCGATTCCGAGCGCGCCCGCCACCCGGTCCGGTGCGGGCAGAAGGCCTGCTTCGCGGATTTTCGCGTAGTGGCCCGGTGGATAGACCTTGCCGGTTCGCGCGATCGAGATCGTCCGATCGTGCGCGGAGCGGTGCAGCGTCCTGGTCTGCACCACTGTCCCGATGCCACGTACCGCGCGGACCAGACCTTCGGCGCGGAGCGTCGAGAGCACCTTCATCGCCGTCGCCATCGCGACGTTCCAGTTCCTGGCGATCTCCCGCGCGGACGGGACCGCGTCGCCTTCCTTGAGCCTGCCCGAAACGATGTCGTCGCGAATGCTTCCCGCGATCTGGAGATACGGCGGTTCGGGTCGATCGACGGCGGGCAAGGTGACTCCTCACAAGGTCGCGCGGTGCGCACAAGCGTTCTAGCACACCAATGGGCGAGCACCAAGGATCCTGCTCACACCCCATTATTACGTACTAGTACACATTCTGGACGGTGCTCTAGTACACCTGTTACTCTCCGCAGAGTTCCCGAAACCCGTTAGGGGGCTCGATGAACCACCTGAGCATCGACGAACTGCTCGAAGAGCTTCGAAGACGCCGGTGGGTCGTCTACATCTTCGGTCCCCGGGAGGAACCGGAGGTCTGTGCCGCGGTGTTCCAGTGGGACACCTGCGCCGACGTCCTCATCCTCCGCGGCGAGGAACGGGCGAGCGCCTTCCGCGTCACCACCCTCGCCGACACGGACGTCTTCCAGCCGGCACTCGTCTCGTGGCAGTACCACTCGACGGCCGACTGGACCCTGCGCGCGGTGCTCACGATCCCGCCTCCCGGGGACGCCGCCGCGCCGATCCAGTTGCTGCAACCACATCCGGACTGCGTCATCCCGATGGAGGCGCGCCAGCCGGTCACCATCCTGCCCGCCATACCGACCAAGGCCGACCAGGGAGATCCCTAACCTCGGCCGATCACCTGCTCGGCGACAACGAGGTCGTGCGGGTAGGTGATCTTGAGGTTCTCCGCGCTGCCCGGAACCCACCGCACCGGCAGCGCGGAGAACCTTTCCATGCACGAAGACGTGTCCGTGCCGACGAAACCCTCACGCTCGGCCGTTTCATACGCCTCGAGCAACGGGGCGGCGCGGAAACCCTGCGGTGTCTGGACGCGGATCGCGCCGGGCAGCGCGTCGGAAACGGTGTCGCCGTCCACGCGCACGACGTCGTCGGCCGCGACCCCGGGCACCGCTCCCCCGTACCGCCGTGTGTCGGCGAGGACGTCCGCGATCAGTTCCGGGGTGACGAGCGGACGGGCCGCGTCGTGCAGCAGTACCGCGTCGATCTCGCCGCTTTCGATACGGGAAGTCAAGTGCCGCAAGGCGTTCAGCTCCGAACCCTGGCGCGTCGCGCCGCCGTGGACGAGTTCGACCTCGCCCGGATGCGCGGCGAGCACCTCCCGCGCGAGTCCGGTGTCCTGTGGCCGGATGACCAGCACGAGCACGTCGATACCGGGCACGCGGGCGAAGGCGTCGAGCGACCACGCGACGACCCGTTTGCCCGCAACCGGCAGGTACACCTTGTTGAGCTTGGCGCCGACTCGGGTGCCCGCTCCGCTCGCGAGCACCACCCCGGCGGCCTTCGTCTGAGCCACAGGCAACTCTGGCACAGGCGGGTGGGTAGGTTGGGCCCGGCCACCGAAGCGATCCGAAGGGGCAGGGCGTTGGACGACGAAATCCTCGAGTTCGCCGAAGTCGAGCAGCCTGATGAACACGCGCGCTCGGCGGCGATCGCCCTGCACTCGAAACTGATCAAGCCTGCCGGGTCACTGGGCAGGCTCGAAGAACTGGGCGTGTGGGTCGCGGCCTGCCAGGGCCAGTCGCCGCCGCGTCCGTTCACCCGGCCGCGGGTCGTGGTGTTCGCCGGAGACCACGGCATCGCCGCGAAGGGCGTCTCGGCGTATCCGAGCGAGGTCACCGCGCAACTCGTCGGCAGCATGCTGACCGGAGGCGCGGCCATCAACGTGCTGGCCGCCTCGGCGGGCGCGAGCGTCCGCGTCGTCGACATGGCCGTCGACAGCGACGCCCCCGCCACGCGGTCGATCGGTGAGTTCAAGGTGCGGCGCGGGTCCGGCTCGATCGACGTCGAGGACGCGCTGACCGACGAGGAGGCGCGTGCCGCCGTCCGCGCGGGCCGGGCGATCGCCGACGCCGAGGTCGACGGCGGGGCCGACCTGCTCATCGCGGGCGACCTCGGGATCGGGAACAGCACCCCGGCCTCGGTACTGGTCGCGGCGCTGACCGGCAGCGAACCGGTGGCCGTCGTCGGCCGCGGCTCGGGTATCGACGACAACGCCTGGATGCGCAAAGCCGCGGCCGTCCGTGACGCGCTGCGGCGGGCGCGGACCGTGCTTGCCGACCCGGTCGCGCTGCTGCGCACCGCCGCCGGCGCCGACATCGCCGCGATGGCGGGATTCCTCGCGCAGGCCTCGCTCCGGAAGACGCCGGTGATCCTGGACGGCCTGGTGGCCTCCGCGGCCGCGCTGGTCGCCGAGGAACTCGTCCCCGGCGCGCGGCAATGGTGGGCCGCCGGTCAGCGCGGCGGCGAACCCGCGCACGCGCTGGCGCTGGAGCACCTCGACCTTGAGCCGATCCTCGATCTGGACGTGCGCCTCGGCGAGGGGACGGGCGCGGTCGCGGCGCTGCCGCTGGTGTTCATGGCGACGCGGGTGCTCGCGGAGATGGCCACGCACGAGCAGGCCGGGGTGAGCGGGCCGTTGATCGAGGCTCCCGCCACCTGACGCGTCTCCGACTTCCGGATGCAATGAAAGGCTCTTTCCTTGCAAATTTTGCAAGGAAAGAGCCTTTCATTGCATCCCGGGCACTCCGACCACCGAAGTCCGTGAAGGCCTCCTTCCTTACGCTCAAGGTAGGGAAGGAGGCCTTCACGGACTTGCTGGCCGGGGATCAGCCCAGCGGGTACATCCAGCCTTCCGGAGCGGGCCGGGTGCCCTCCTGGATCCCGGTCAGGGCGCCGCGCAGCTTCATCGTCAGCTCGCCGGGCTGCCCGCCCGCGACGGAGAACTCGCCGCCCGCGTGCTTCACGTGCCCGACCGGCGTGATGACCGCCGCGGTCCCGCAGGCGAACACCTCGGTCAGCTCGCCGGAAGCCGCCGCCTTCTCCCATTCGTCGGTGGAGATGCGCCGCTCCTCGACCTGGTGCCCGAAGGACTTCGCCAGCTCCAGCAGCGACTTGCGGGTCACGCCCGGCAGCAGCGAGCCGGTCAGTTCCGGGGTCACGACGCGAGCCTCGTCGCCGGAGCCGAAGACGAAGAACAGGTTCATCCCGCCCATCTCCTCGACCCAGCGCCGCTCGACGGCGTCGAGCCACACGACCTGGTCACAGCCCTTCTCCACGGCCTGCGCCTGCGCGACGAAGGACGCCGCGTAGTTGCCGGCGCACTTCGCCTCACCGGTGCCGCCGGGGACGGCGCGCACGTACTCGGTGGAGAGCCACACGCTCACCGGCTTCACGCCACCGGAGAAGTACGAACCCGCGGGCGAGCCGATCAGCGCGTAGAGGTACTCGTTCGCGGGCCGGTTGACGCCGAGCCCGGCTTCGGTGGAGATCATGAACGGCCGCAGGTACAGCGACTCGCCCGGCTTCGTCGGGACCCAGCGGGAGTCGACCGCGATGAGCTCGCGGATCGAGTCGAGGAAGACCTCCACCGGCAGCTGCGGCATGGCGAGGCGCTCGGCCGAGTTGCGGAACCGGATCGCGTTCGCGTCGGGGCGGAACGCGGCGATCGTGCCGTCCGGCTGGCGGTAGGCTTTGAGGCCCTCGAAGATGGCCTGGCCGTAGTGCAGCACGGAGGTCGCCGGGTCGAGAGTCAAGGGCGCGTACGGCCCGACGGTGGCGTCGTGCCAGCCCTGCTCGGCACTCCATTTCACGGTCACCATGTGATCGGTGAAGTGCAGGCCGAAGCCGGGTGCGGCCAATACGTCCGCGACGCGTTCCGGGCTCGCGGGGCTCGGGTGCGGGAGGTGGGTGAACTGCGTCGAGGTCGTCATGACTAAGACGATAACGCTTGGTCGGACCCACGTTAGTCGGACGTCCGCATATCTTTACCTTCCGCGATCTGTCCGTCGGGACGAACACGCGGGGCCTCGCGCCCCTAGGATGGCGGCGTGACGCTAAACCCCATGCAGCCCGCCCAGCCTGCCAAACCTGCCACCGCCGGCGCGGGGCCCGACATCAAGACGTTCGCGACCGCGGTACTGCTGACCTTCGGCACCGGCGTGCTGATGATGGACGGCTGGGCCCTGCTCGACAGCGGCTTCGGCGCGTTCCTCGGCCTGGTCGCCGGCGGTTTCGGCATCTTCTGGTGGAAGAGCATCCACGGCAAGGTGTTCCCGCGCGAGCTGTCCACCAAGGCGGTGGTCATCCTCACGGTGATCAACGTCGTGCTGGTGCTGCTCCTGCTCCTCCAGGTGAGCTAGAGCAACCCCTCGGGGAGGGCGGGCGCGGGCCAGTCCGGCTCCGGCCGGAAGTCGGTCCACGTCCCATCGAAGGGGAAGCGCCCGGCGTCCGCCAGTGCCCCGATCCGTTCGCCCTCGGCGCGCAGCCGTTCCAGCTGACCGGCGGTGATGCGGCCGGCGAGGACGGCCTCTTCCGCCTCGTCCTCGTCCTTCCACTGCCAGCGTCCGCCGGGCTGGACGGCGACGTCGAGGATGCCGTCGATCCGGTCGGGTCCGGACGGTGTGCGCCCCAGCGGGACCTCGAGGTTGACGTACCAGTTCAGGAAGCGGCCCTCGGCGTCGAAGAACCACCAGACCGACGACCATTCGTCGTCGGAGATACGGCGCAGCGTCGAGGTGTCGCGCCAGAAGTCGGCCACCCGCACCCTCGGCACCCGGAACCGCTCCGCCAAGGGCGCCTCGCGGAAGAGCCGCCCGTCGGCGAGCCTGCTGCCGATGATCGGGGTGTCCGCGGGCAGCCAGCCGACGAACGCCGCGCCGTCGTCGGCGAGGACGCGCAGCGGGTGATGCTGGCCGATCGAGCCGTCCGGTCGCAGGAAGCGTTCGACGACCGTGTCGCCCGGGGTCCAGAGAGGATCACGCACGCCTTGCACGGTACCGACGGGCGCGGACCCGCAGAACCAGTTCGGCGAGCGTTCCCACTCCCGCGAGCCCGAGGGCCACGACCGGCCCAGTGAAGGCGGCCGCGACGGCCACGATCAGTCCACAAGCGAGTGTCGCCTTCGGACGTTCCGGGGAAAGCCGCTCCCGGCCGTCGGTGAAGGCGTCCACCGCGACGGGCACGGTCGCCACGGCGACCACCACGGTCAGGACCGGCAGCAGCGAGACCGCGTCGGCCGCGGCGAGGAGCTCGCGGAACGACGTCGCGGAGAGCCCCAGCCGGACCGGCCCGAGCTGGTAGAGGGCGACGGCGGTGATCGCCACGGCCACGGCGCCCACCGCGGCCGCGCGACCCGCGCCGGGGCGGCGGGGCAGCAGGAACGGCAGCAGCACCAGCACGGCGAGGGCGAGCCCTGGCACGGACGGCGGATCCGGCGCGATGAACTGCGCCAGCGGCGGGATGCCGACGCAGATCGCGATCAGGGACACGGCCGCGGCCAGCGACAGGCCGGTGACCCAGCGGGCGGCGTAGTCACCGAGGCGGACACCGGCCAGGTCGGCGACGGTCACGACGACGGCGAACACCGCGGCGGCGGCTCCCGGCGCGGACGGGAAGAGGTACTGACCGAACGTCGTCGCGAAGACCAAGACCAGACCCAGCCGCGAAACGGAGCTCGCGATCCGCTCGGGCCGGGTGTCGCCCACCGGCGGCAGCAGCGCCTCGGCCGCGACGGCGACCACGGCCGCGAACACGGCGGCGGCGAGTACCCAGTAGTCCGCTCCGGACGTGCCCACCGCCAGTGCGATGAGCAGCCCGCCAGCCAGCCGCACGCCGTCTCCCTTCTGGTGTCCTGCGTCGGAAATGCGGCGCGTAGATCGATGGATCCAGGTTTCTGCTGGCAAGGCGCCGGTTCGTCCTCGTACCGGGTTGTACTCGGGCGGACCGGCGACGCTGGCAGCGGGAAGCTGGGCCACCGAGATACGTGCCGGATTTCCGACGCAGGACACTAGTGCACCGAGTGACCCGGTCGGCCCCGCTGTTACCCCAGGTCCTGCTGTCATTAGCATGGCTCACGATCCAACCGGGCGGCCGCCCGGTACCACCGCGAACGCGCGAGGAGCCAGAAGTGACCGTGCCGAAGCTTGCCCTGACCGAGAACGCCGAAGCGGCGCTTGCCAAGACGCGCGCCGACGTCGTCGTCATCGGAACCCTGCAGGGTGAGGACGGCCTGGCGCTCGCCGCCGGCTCCTCCGTCGCCGATGCCGCCTTCGACGGCAAGCTGGCCGAAGTCCTCGGCAGCCTCGGCGCGTCCGGCAAGGCCGACGAGGTCGTCAAGGTACCGACGCTGGGCAAGCTGCCCGCTGGTGTCGTACTGGCCGTCGGCCTCGGCAAGGCGGGCGCGGACGGCGTCACCGCCGAGCAGGTCCGCCGAGGCGCCGGTGCCGCCGCGCGGGCGCTGAGCGGAACCGACCGCGCGTTCGTCACGCTGTCGGCGATCGACCTGCAGGCCGCCGTCGAGGGCACCACGCTCGGCGCGTACTCCTTCACCGAGTACCGCTCCGAGAAGGGCGACGGCCCGCTCGCCAAGGCGGACTTCGTGAGCCCCGAAGCGGGCACCGCCAAGGATCACAAGGCGACGCTGAAGGCCGCCGGCCTGATCGCGGAGTCGGTGATCATCGCCCGCGACCTGATCAACACCCCGCCGAACGACCTGTTCCCGGCCTCCTTCGCCGACCGCGCGAAGACGCTGGCCGAGGCGAACAACCTCGACTTCGAGGTCCTCGACGAGAAGGCCCTCAAGCGCAAGGGCTTCGGCGGCATCCTCGGCGTCGGCGGCGGCTCGGCCCGCCAGCCGCGCCTGCTGCGCCTCGCCTACAAGCCCGCGAAGGCGTCGAAGAAGGTCGCGCTGGTCGGCAAGGGCATCACCTTCGACTCGGGCGGCATCTCGATCAAGCCCGCCGCGAACATGGACCACATGACCTCGGACATGTCGGGCGCGGCCGCCGTGCTCGCCTCCGTGGTGCTGGCCGCGAAGCTGAAGTACCCGCTCGAGGTCGTCGCGCACATCCCGCTCGCGGAGAACCTGCCCTCGGCCACCTCGTACCGGCCGGGCGACGTGCTCAGCATGTACGGCGGCAAGACCGTCGAGGTGCTCAACACCGACGCCGAAGGCCGTCTCGTGCTGGCCGACGCGATCGTGCGCGCGGGCGAGGAGAACCCCGACTACCTGATCGAGACCTCGACCCTGACCGGCGCGCAGGTCGTCGCGCTCGGCAACCGCACCGCAGGCGTCATGGGCTCGGACGACTTCCGCGACCGGATCGCTTCGATCGCGCAGGCGACCGGTGAGGGCGGCTGGGCGATGCCGCTGCCGGAGGAACTGCGCGCCGACCTCGACTCGCGCCTCGCCGACCTGGCCAACGTCACCGGGCACCGCTGGGGCGGCATGCTCGCCGCGGGCATCTTCCTGCGCGAGTTCGTCACCGAGGGCTTGCCCTGGGCGCACATCGACATCGCGGGCCCGTCGTTCAACACCGCCGGGCCGTGGGGCTACACCGGCAAGGGCGGCACCGGCGTCCCGGTCCGCACCATCGCCGCGGTCCTCGCGGACATCGCCGCGAACGGCTGACCCCTTCCTGAACGCGCGTGAAGGCCCCCTTCCCTCGGCTGAGCCGAGGGAAGGGGGCCTTCACGCGCTTCACGGGGTCTGGGGTGGGGGTGGGAGCGGACAGGCTCCCTCGAAGTGAAGTGGGTGGCGAGTGACGATTCGAGTTCTGGCGACGGGTGGGGGCCCGTCACAGTGGCCTGACACCTTCTCGACTGTCCACAGGGGACCCTTTCCAGGTAACAGTGCCCGATTCGGGCGTTTTATGAAGGGGTCGTGAGTGGCAATGATCGTTCTAACGATCATTGCCACTCACGACCCCCATCGAGAACCGCCTATATAGCCATCAATCGGACATTTCACCGCTCGAAAGTATCCTTTGCGGACACTCAGGGGCTTGACGTATACCTCGAGTAGCTCACGACCCTGAACCGAACAGCGGTTATGCGGCTTTGCCCGGACCCTTGCGCCTAGGTACAGGAAGGGGTCCTTCACTCGCGTTGAGGGGCTGAGGCTGCGGAGCCAGTGTCATGAAAGGGTCGTTCAGGACATTTTTTGTCCTGAACGACCCTTTCATGACACTCGGGACAGGGCTGACCGGCTCACGGTGCGGGCGGAACCGGCGTGTCCACCACCAGGTCGAACGCCAGCCCGCTGGAGCCCTCTCCCCGGCCGACACCTCGCCGCGCGCTGAGCCAGACGACGGCGCGCCCGTCGTGCCAGCGTGTCCGGTTGTAGGCCAGGGTGACTCGCGTGCCCGCGCGGGTCACCTCCTCCTCGTGGACGAAGTACTGCGGTTTCCCACCGGCCGGGAGTTCGTCGAGTCCCACCCGGAGCAGGCTCGTGCGCGGCCGCACGGGTGTCGCGTCGACGACGCTCGGCATGGCCGCCCGCTGCAACCGGACCTCGCGGTTGTCTCCCGGTTCGTGCACCGCGATGAACGGGATCCAGTGCCCCGGCACGGAGTTCA
The DNA here is from genome assembly GCF_003947415.1 of Amycolatopsis sp. WAC 01376. GTDB lineage: Bacteria > Actinomycetota > Actinomycetes > Mycobacteriales > Pseudonocardiaceae > Amycolatopsis. The sequence continues at coordinate 35,509 of NZ_QHKL01000006.1, read as the reverse complement.
TCGCGACGTACGAGTTCGGCGCGCGCGGCGGGTCTTCGGCGGCCGCGGCGGGGGCGGCGTCGTGCAGCCGCTGCCGGAACGTGGTGACCTCCGCGGCCGCCTCGCTTCCCCTGCGCGGTTCGCCGGCGGGCGTGCTCACGGTCTGTTCGATGCCCCAGACGAGGTTCGCGTTCTCGTCGCGGATCAGCAGGACCTCTTCCAGCGCGGGCCCTTCGGTCACCTTCGGCACGCTCGGCGGGAGGAAGAGATCGGTGTCCGCCCGGACGTCCTCGGGGCCGAGAGTGTCCAGGGTGAACATCGACCAGCGCTTCCACTCTTCGTCGCGCCCGTCGCCCGCCGGGGTGATCCACTGCTTCTCCCCGAACACGTCGGTGACGAACAGTCCCTGGATCCTGGACAACGTGCCCGCCGGGAGGTCGCACGGCACTTGGTACCAGTCGTTGGAGAACACCAGGGCGAATTCGAGGAAGACCAGCCGCGCCAGGTCGGTGCTGTCCGGGCGGACGGCGGCGAAGTTGGTCTTCCCGTCCTCCTGCGCCCACCAGCGCGGCAACGGCATCCCGGAATAGCGGACCGGGGCGGGGAACACCGTCCGCGTGAGCGTCGGCTCCGGCGGCTTCGTCCCGCCGAGCGGATTCTTCGGGTCGACCGAGAAGGCGTGCCACTCCAGGGTTCCGCCGGGATATTCGGGGGCGGCCAGCTTCTTCTCCCCGCCCGGTGTCGAAGCGGCCACCGAGAACCGGTGCTCGAGCCTGCCCGGATCCCAGGTCGCGTCGGCCGCCGACGGCTGGTCGATCAGCTTCTCGTACCAGGTCACCAGGCGCTTTCCGAGTTTCCGCAGCGTCTGGCGGTGCAGGATCGCGCCGAGACCGAGCCCTTCGTCGGCGTCCCGTCCGGCTTTGAGGTGCTGGTAGAACAGGTAGCCGTCCATCCGGCGCCCGGAGATCGCCTGCATGGTGGCCCAGACTTCGGGATGCGCCAGCTTCGCGACGTCGTCGGCCCGCGCGGCATCGGGCAGCGCGATGGGATACCGCTCGACGTAGAACTTCTTGAACCCCAGCACCTGGCCGAGCAGGCCCCCGGCGGAGTCCAGCAGCTTCAGCCAGTGGCGGCCGATCGCGAGCCGCAGATCGAACGCGACCTTCTCGCTCCCGGGGGTGCCGTACGCGAGTGGCAGCCGTCGCCGCTCCGCGACTGTCTCAAGTGGACGGTCGCCGGTCAGGTCCTGTGGTTGCCCCTGCGGCGACCGGAACCGCGTGGGACGTGACGGCGAGACGGCGTAGGTCACGGTGACCGGGCTCCCCGCGTTCGCGCCGCGGAACTCGCCGAGCTGCCACTGCCGCGTGAGCATCCACAACGGATCCCGGACCTCCGCGCGCAACGCCCGGTCGAAGCCGACGGTGCGGGGCCTGCCCTCCAGCCTGGTGAACGACGACGGTTCGGTCATGACGTGGCCTTCCGGTGCGCGACGGCTGGGAGCAGCTGCCCCAGTTCGGTGTCCGCAAGGTGATCCGGTTCGACCGCGCGGATCTTCGCCAGGCCGAAGGTTTCGGTGATCGCCTCGAGGAGCAGTTCCGGGGTCCAGTTCCCGCCCGGCTCCGGTACCGGCGGGACGACGAGCAGCATGGTCTGCGGCGGTTCGGAATCCGGGCCGTCGTAGTGCAGCGCGATCCCGGTGGTCTCGCGGACGGCGGGGATCACTTCGGTCCATTCGTCGAGCAGGAGCCCGCATTGGCTGTCGTTGCCCAGCGAAGCCTTGTAGTGCGCGGTGTACAGCAGCCTGTCCTGGTCGAGTTGCTCGTCCACCTTGGCGGGGTCGAAGAATTCCATGGCCAGCCAGTGGTCGTCCTCGACGTACGGGAGCTGGACCGGGGTGAGTACCGGTTCCTCCCAGCCGAGGATCTCGGTGCCGAGCAGCCCGCCCGGGGCGAGCAACGCGCCTGCCAGCTGCACCGTTTTCTCCCACAGCCGCGGCTTTTCGCGGACCCGCGCCATTCCGTGCAGCCAGTCGTCCACCGGGAAGTCGCGGCCGTTCGGGTCGTCGATGTCGTCGGGCTTCAGGTGAGCGACCAGCTCCCGGCTGTCGGCGCGCGCGTCACGCCAGCGGTCGAGAACCTCTTCGGACGGCGTGAATTCGGGGACGACCAGGACGTCCTCGCCGAGCAACGCCTTGAGGACGTCGATGCCGGCCCGCACCCGGTCCGGCCCGGTCACGGCCTTGTCGCGGACCACCAGCAGCTTCTCGGCGACCTGCTTCCGGCCACCCTCGCCGATGAGCTCGGTCTCGAGCTTTCCCGCTCGTGCCAGCAGTTCCCGGCCGTAGGCCACGACCTGGTCTTCGAACGGCTTCAGCGAAAGGCCTGCCGGGTCGATGTCGGTGAGCGGCAGCTGCCGCGCCACGGCGGCGAGCAGTCCGCTCAGGGTCGGTTCCGACGTCTCCTTGAGCTCGGCCAAGCGGTCGAGACGGATCTCGAACCTCGTCCGCGCCGCACGCACCCGCACCCGCATCCGGAACGGCGTCGGCTCACGCGGCTCCGGCTTGGTCACGAACAACCGCTCCGCCTGTTCGAGGATCCTGAACCGTTCACCGTCCGATGTGGACGAAGGCAGGGCTTCGTACTGGTCGAGGAGGAGGTTCGCGGCCGTGAGCGCGCGGCCCATCCTGGCCGCCACCTCGGCGACCGCGTCGAGAACGGCGGCGAAGACACCACCACGCCACAGCGAAAGCTCACCCCAGCCGCTGACCACGACACCGAAGTCGCCCGCGGCCTTGGCCAGTTTCGCGTATCTGGCTAGGAAGTCGTCGATCTGGTCGAGGATTTCACCGCCATCCGGATAGTGCGCGCCGAGGTCGGTCAGGAATTCGGTGACGTCGGCGCCGAGGTCCGTCAGGGACTCCAGCACCGCGACCTGGCGTTCCCGGCTCAGCGACACGGCCTCGTCCGCGATGCTCTCGACCTTCGCGGTACCGGCCGCGGGGACGAGGTCGGTCGGCCGCAGCGGCCTGGCCGTCGTCAGCAGCGACCGCAGGGCGCCGATGAGCGGGGACAGCTCGAAGAAGCTGACCTTGCGGGGAACCCTTCGCGTGTAGTGGATTTCGAGTTTCGCGTCCGGCCGCGGCCGGGACTTCTCGATGACCACGCCGAGGATCCGGTCGTCGAGGTCGGTCGCCTCCGCTTTCTCCGCCGGGGGAACCGCCCACAGCAGGTCGAGCCGCTGCAATCCGGCCTCGGCCTGGGTCACCACGCGGCTCTCCGGCTCGGCCTCGTCCGGGCGGGCGGGATCCTTCCAGGTGACCAGCGCGGCCACTTCGGACGGCGACGGCAGCACGTCGCCGAGCCATTGGTTGACCGCCGGTTCCGCCCTGGCCCGCGGGTTGTTCCGCCCCAGCAGCGGCGCGCCGTGGTCGGGACCGAGGCCGGGGGTGAACTGCACCCCGAGCCGGTGGGTGAGCGTGGTCCCGCTGCGCGGCGTTTCGACCACCGCGGGCTCGGGCAGGACACCGCCCTTCGCGTAGGAATCCAGCGTGGCGGCCGCGCGTTCGGTGTTGCCTTGCAGCACCTGGTGCGCGCCCTCGGCGACGACGAGGTCCGCCAGCGCGTCGTGCGCGTTCATCAGGGCGTCGACCTCGATGCCGATGTCCGCGAGTTCGCCGGGGTCGACGACCTCGGGCAGGCCTTTGATCTTGTACGGGTAGACCCGTTCGTCCTTCGTCAGGGTCTCCAGGTGGCGGATCAGGGCGAGACCGTCGACGACGTTGCCCGCGTCGACCTGTTCGATGCTCGTCGGCGCTTCCGGCCCCTCCGGCGGCGGAGCCGTTTCGGTGATCTTGTTCGCCATCAACGGGAAGTTCAGCCGAAGCCCCGCGATGATCTTGTCGAGCCCGATCCGCCGGTCGTGCAGCCCGCGCTCGAAGCGGTACCCCAGCAACGCGCCGGGCGACTGGCCTTGCCGCATTCCGTCCAGCAGCGACACCGCGACGCGGACCCGGTCCGAGCTCAGGTTCACCGCGAACGTACTGTCCACGCGCTGCTTGCCGTTGGCGAGAAAACCCGCCCGCAGCACCGCCGCCGTCCGGGCGTGGGCGGGCGACGGCGCATGGACGTAGCCGCCGTTGTTCTCGTCGTAGGGCAACGGTTCCGTGCCGAAGATCGCGGGCAGGCCAGGGGGAAGCGGCTTCGTGGCCGGAGCCGGGCCGCGCGTGATGTTCTCCAGCCAGCCGTACGCCCCGAGGTGCAGGCCTCGTTTCGGCGCGCCACCGGCGGGGTCGCGGCGCAACTCCGCCAGCCGCTCGTTGACCAGCCCGAGTCGCCAGGCGTCGAGCCGGTAGGTGGCGCAGTCGAGGTGCTCGGCGAAAACCCGTTCCAGTCTGGCTGTCGGCAGGTCCGCGAGCAGGTCGACGGCGGCGAGTTGCTCGGCCCGGTCGGCGGCGTCGCCCAGGAGCACGGCGTGCCGCGCGAGCAGGTACAGCAACGCGGCCGGCAGGACGTTGTCGGTGAAGCCCTCCTGGTCACGCACCGTCTCGAGGTCGGTTCCGCCGTAGTGGGCCAGCCAGTCCAGGTAGTTTCCTTCAGGCGCGTACGCCCGGATTTTGTCCACTTCGGACAGTGGCCGGTCGTCGACGACCGGGAGCCCAAGGAGCTCCGCTTCCTCCTCGAACACCTGCTTCAGGAGGTCGGGGTCACCTTCGTGATGCCCGAACCGGGCCAGCGTCGTGGTCAGTTCGGCGACCCATCGCGGATCTTCGAAGCTCTGGGTGTCGCGGCTGTGGTACTCGGCCGACGTCGGGTGCAGCGCGAGGATGTCGAGGAGCTTCTGGTGCGGGTCGCCGCCGGGCGAGTCGAGGTACTGGACCCGTCCTAGCGCGGCCTCCCAGTGCGCCGACACCTGCTTCAGCACCTCGTTCAGCGCGGCACGATGCGGGGCGGTGGCGGGAAAGGCGAGTTTGGTGAACACCGTCGTGGGCAGGATTCCGTACGGCTGCCTGCCGATCTTCACCACGGGCAGCGGGCCGCGTGCGGAAACGTGTTCCAGGAAGAACTTCCGTGTCTGCGCGAGCTGTTCCTCGGTGAGCACGCCGTTGAGCAGCGCCGTGAGGTAGTGACCCCAGGTGGCGGGCCACAGCGCGGTGTGCGCCGCCCGGGCGTCACGGCGGTCGGCGCCCTCGGCGTTCGGCACTCCGGCCAGTACCGCCGGGTCGATGCCGAGCAGTTCGGCGAACCACTCGCCGTCGGTCTTGGTGGTCCAGTCCTCGGCGGCCGCCGCGAACCCGGACGCCGTGGCGAGCGCGGATTCGGCCTCGGTCTTCGGATCCTGACCCGCCGACGATTGTTCGGAGTTGTTCGTCGGCGTGCCCTGCGGGAGGAAGGCGAACCCGGCTGGTGTGCGGATCTGGTCGGCGAGCAGCCCACCCCAGTCCGACGCCGACTTCTCCGGGGTCGCCTGCTCACGGAGGCCGAGCACGACGAGCCTGTCGAGGCCTTGTTCGAAGGACGTTTCCAGGCCGATCCGGATACCCATCCCGACGTCTTCCGCCGCCTTGAAGTCGGTCAGCCAGGCCAGCGCGTCCGGGATCCGCAGCGTGCCGGTCTCCTCGGTGACCTTGAGCTGCTTGTCCTTGTCGGTTCCCGGATCGGGGCTGACCGCGAGTTCGGGTTTCACCGGCCCGCCGCTCTCGACGAACACGCGGGTGCCGCCGACGTAGCCGTACGCGGTGAACTTGTCCGGCAGCAGTTTCGCCGTCGCGGCCACGGTCCAGGACTCCTCCGCGATCTCGCCCGGTGGCAGCGGGGTGAGTTCCAGGAACGACACCACCACCTTGTTGCCCGTCGCCGACGGCGCACTGTCCATACCGGACGGACGACGGTCGCGGATCGCTTTCGCCCGCGCGGACCCGACGGCGGCGATCAGCGCGATGTCGGCGTCCCGGACCTTCTCCTGGTCGCCGTGCGCACTCCAGACAGCGGTCCAGTACGTCACCGTCGGCGGGCGGTCTTCCGCCACGACAGGCCGCGGCGTGACGACCACGAGCACCGCCGTGTCGAGGGGGACCCCGGTCGGCCGGTCGGCCGGATTGGCGGGTTCGTAGGTCCGCGCCAGCCAGGCCGCCCGTCCGGCCGGCACACGCGCGACGAAGTGCCGCCACGCCGCCTGCTCGCCGGCCGGGGCGCCGCCGGAAGCCCAGAGGGTGGTCCGGTACGCGTCCAGCGCGGCCAGTTCGGCGCGGGTCGGTTTGGGCTCGAACTTGTCCACGGACCACTCGTCGGGGAACACCCGCACGAGCAGTTCTCGCCCCACGTACCGGGTTTCGACCCGCACCGGTCCGAGCAGCACCGGGAAATCAAGCTTGAGGTCGGGCATCCCGCAACATCTCCTGTGCGTGCACGGCCACCAGGACCGGTGCCTGGAAAAGGATGTAGGCGACGTCGGCGGCACTGACGCCGGGCGCCCACTCGGTGATGAACTCGTCGTCCTCTCGCTGCCGGATCTTTTCCTGGTCCTCTGTTTCGAGGAGCTCGTCGAGGTGGACCACGACCCCGCGATCGAACCGCACGAAGCCGCTGCCGGGGGTCCCCGGATCGAGGTGTCCCCAGGTGGCGTCGTTCCAGACCTCGATTTCGGGCAGTTCGCCGGGCGGTGGTTCGTCCAGGCCGAATCGCGGGTCGCCGGGCCGTTCCTTGAGCACGAAGAACCAGCCGAGCCCGTCCGGCCCGCCGGAACGGGCGTCTTTCTCGCTCAGCGGGAAGCCGAGCAGGTAGAGATCCGGGGAGACTTTGGCTTCGTAGACCGGAAGGCGTACCAGGTCGTCGCTCAGCGGGACATTCGCCGGGACGGGTGCGATGGTGCGCTCGCCGGACATGTCCGGAGTGCCGTCCGGCTTCAGCGGCCAGACGGCCTTGTGCGCGTAGATCGAGACGTTCGGGTACTTCTTGAGCAGCTCGCCGCGGATCACCAGGACGAGGTCCTTCTCCTGCTTCTCACCCGGCTTCGGCGGCAGACGGCGGTGGTTGTTCTCGCCGAGCTTCGCGGTCTTGCCCCAGCGATGCAGCGGCGGGATGTCGTAGAGCCTTTCCCGCCATGCCTCCCGTGACTCACCTGGCTGCAGCACCACCGGCCGCGGGTCCCAGAACTGCCGGAACGGTGTCCCGCGCTGGTCGGTCGGGAACTCGCGCCAGAGCATTTCGCGCGCCATTTCGTGGTTGAGCCCGATCAGGTAGGACTCGATGAACTGGCGGTTGTTCTCCAGCAGGGTGATCGAGTTCTCCGGCAGCAGCCCGATGTTTGGCACGAAGGTCTCGACGGAGAACTTCAGCAGTTCCTCGTACATCGGCATGTCGAACACCGGGTAGGCGAGGATCTCGACCAGGTCCTTGCCGGTGTCCGCGCCGATGGCGAGCCTCAGCCGCTCCGGCAGGTTCATCGACGCCACCAGGTTCTCCAGCACGGTCTTCTCCGCACGCAGACCGTCGAGCATGTCGTCGATCGTCTCGATCACGCCGAGCGCTTCGTCGACGGGTTCGGCGGCCACGCGCCGGGCCATGCCGAACGAAGCGGTGGTGACCGGCGGCGCGACCTTGGGCCGCGCGGCGAAGACCTCCTTGCGGTCGATCCGGTCCACCAGCAGGTCGAACCGGTTCCCGTCGGTCAGCAACCGTTTGCGCAGCCTCGAACCCGGCCGGGTGATCCGGCGCATCGGCGCGGACATCGGCGCGGCGGTGACTCTGCTTCTGTCCACTTTGTACCCGACGGCGAACAGCTCCGGCTCGGCGTCCTCGGCCGCGGCCCTGGCGAACGCGGTCGTGGCTCGTTCGAGCACCCGCCCGTGCGCCGGTGCCGTCAGCGTCAGCGCCTTCGCCGGCACGGGACCGTCGTCAAGTGCCGCCGTGCTGTTGGCGTACGGCTCGACATGCTTGCCGTGCAACGCGTTCCCGATCTGACGACCCAGCTGCGCGGCCCGGATGAGCGCGTTCGCCCGCTGGATGTCGCCGAGCTGGTTCCACGCGGCCGCCATGAACTCCTCTTGCCTGGCTTGGACGACCTTCGTGCCGAACTGGGCGGCGACGCGGTGGCGCGGGTCGAGATTGAGCCGGTGCACCCAGTTGCGCAGCCGCTCGGCCTCCACCGGCCGCCCGTTCTCGGTCAGCAGGGTCTGGGTCAGCGCGGGCCAGCAGCCGTACAACGGCGGGGTGATCACCGGATCGGGCTCGTTCTCCACCGCGGAGACCCCGGCATCAGCGGCTTCCGAGTTCGCCTCCTGCGGCGGTTTCTTCCGGTACGCGTCGGCCAGATCGATGAACCCGGCCATCGCCCGCTGCCACTGGTTCGGGTACGGCGAGGCCTGTTCGGTGTGGTAGCCGTCCCAGTTCTCGTAGTCGTCGGGATGGCCGTCGGTCTTGGGGAGCTGGAGTGCTCCACCGAGTTTCAGCACCCCGCTCGGCTTGGTCGATGTGGTGAGCTCGGGAAGGTCGTAGATCTTGCGGTGCGCGTCGAGGTCACGCCTGCCGACCGGGTCGTCGGCCTCGTAGGGCTTCAGCAGCCGCACGAGGAACTCGAAGTCTCCGACGGTGCTCGTCGTGAAGGACCAGCGGTGGTAGTACGGCAGCACGACGTCGCCGGATCCGGTACCCCAGCTCGGTTTCGTCGCGGAAAGGTCGACGGGGACGGGTTCGCCGAGCCCGGCGAGCCTGCCCGCTTCCAGCGCGGGCACCAGGAAGGCGTGGTAAGTCGTGCTGGGCTTCAGATGCCGCGGGCAGAGCACCCGCGAGCAGGCGCTGTCCGGTGCCTCGCGCAGTACCCGGGCCAGGTTTCCCAGCGTCCGCGCCATGTCCTCGCCTTCGACGGCGATCCTGCCGTCGAGTTCCCCGTTGACGTGGACGTGCGCCCACGCGCCGAGTTCGCCCGGTGGTTGGAGCGCCTGCGGGTTCTTCACGGTGATGAACGGCAACGGCTTGTCCGGGACGAGGCCGTCCTCGAATTCGGCCGGGTTCTCGGACAGCACGACCAGCGCGAGCCACGGTGCCAGCCGTTTCGTCGTGTCGACCGGTTTCGCGGGGCTGTACCGCCAGGGGAAGTCTTCGTCGTAGAACTCGATGTGGGCCAGGAAGTTCGGCTCGAAATTGGTGATGCCCGGCCTCGGCTCGGTACGGGAAACGGCCCGCGGATCGACGCCGACGACGTCGCCCGGGCCGTAGAGCTGCAGCGGCTGGGTGAATTCGCTGACCAGCGCGGGCTTTCCGTCCTCGATCGCGTCGCCGGTCAGTCTCAGTCCGATCGGGATGGTCGCGCGCGGCCCGACGGTGTCACCCGAGATCCGGGTGGTCAGCCCGGTCCGCAACCACGGTAGGAAGGAGTAGGCGTTCGCGCTCACGAACCGCCTCCGAACTTCTCGGAACTCTTCGTCAGCTCGGTCTTCTGCCCGGCCGCCGCCTGCCCGGACCGCGCGACGCCGCCGACGACGAGGACGGTGTTCCCGGCGGCGACGGCGGCGAAGCCCCACCGTCCTTCGACCAGCCCTGGCAACGGTTTCCACTCACCCGCCGCGTAGCGCAGGGCACTGCGGTATCCGGCCTCGTTCGCGAGGTCGTCGGCGCCCCCGATGACGACGACGGCTCCCCCGTCGACCGCGACGGCCCTATGGAAGGCCCGGCCACCCGGCAGGGGTTTGGCGTCCTTCCACGAACCCCCCGCGCCGATCAGATCGAACACTTCGGCGGTAGCACGCGCGAACGGGTCGAACGCGCCGTCTCCGGTCACTCCCGGCGCCTTGCCACCGGTGACCAGCACGGAGGTGGCGGACAACGCCGTCGCCGTATGGCCGCTACGGGGATGGCGCATGGTCGCCGCGGGCGACCATGGCGAAGTGCCCGGCGCGGCTTCGGAGTCGTAGAGCTCGCAGAAGGCCAGCGCCGGGTCTTCCGCCGTGCCGACCGGCACACTTCCGCCGCACACCAGGACTTTCTTGCCGAGGACCACCGCGATGTGCCCCGTGCGCGCGTCGGTCATCTCCCCCGCCGTCGCCCAGGATCCCGTGCCCGCCGGGTCGAACAGTTCGGCCGAGCGCAGCGCCACGGCCTTCCCGTCGGGCCGGAGCGTGCTGCCCCCGGCCACCAGTACCTTCCCGCCGACGAGTACCGCGCTGTGTCCCCAGCGCGCCGTTTTCATCGGGGTCGCGACCGGCGTCCATTTGCCCGTCTCCGGGTCGAACAGCTCGGCCGTCGCGAGCGCGGGACCGCCCTCGGCGCTGATCCCACCCGTGGCGAGCGCCTTCCCGCCGGGCAACGGGGTCAGCGCGTGCAGTTGCCGCGCGGTGCCGAGGGTGAGGGGATCCGACCACTTGGTGGTGTCGAAGTCGAAGACGGCGCTTTGTTTGACCCCTGCCGACAGCGCGTCCGAGCCTCCGGCGAAGAGCGCTTTCTTTCCGCCTTCGAGAAGAATCGGGCCGTCATGCTGACCCGCCCAGGTCACGGCCGCGAGATATTCGGGCGCGGTCGGTTCGGCCGCGAGCGTCGGACTGGTCATGGAAGCGGTCCCTTCGCTGGTCATGACAGGTAGATCTCGGCGGTCGCGGAGAGTTCGGCGGGATCCGGCCCCGGCGCGGAGGCCCCGGTGCGGGTCAGGCCGCCCGCGACGAACACGCGGCCATCGGCCAGGTCGACGGCCGCGAAGTCCCGGCGGCCGTCGGCGGGTGCGCCGGTCGCCCGCCAGGTGCCGGAGCCGGGATCGAAGGCCACCGTGGCCCGGTAGCCCGCGGTCGCGCCGGGACGGCCGACGCCCCCGATCACGACCGCGCCGATCGGTGTGACGACGCAGCGGTGCCCGCTCCGGCCGCCGCCGGGCAGCTCGGCGACCCTGGCCCAGGTTCGGTCGGCCGGGCAGTAGATCTCCGCCGTGGCAACGCTTTCCGGCCGGTACGGGAGCCCTCCGACGGCGTCGCCGCCGGTGACGAGCACGCGCCCGTCCGGCAACACGGTCGCCTGGTGTCCCTTGCGGGGAACGGCGAGGCCGCCGGTCGGGAGCCATTCCTTGGTGGCGAGGTCGTAGATCTCGCAGGTGGCCAATGCCCGCTCGCCCTGTCCCGTCGGCACCGCGCCACCGACGACGAGCACGCCCGTCACCTTCTTGGTCTTCTCGTCGGTGAGCAGGACGGCCTGATGGCCGGTGCGGGCGTCGGTCATCGGCAGGATCGGCGTCCACTGGAGGGTCCGGGGGTCCAGCAGCTCGGCGGAGGCCAGCGCCGCGCCCCGCGCCGATACGCCCCCGGTGACGAGCACCTGGGCGCCGACCGGCGTCGCGGTGTGGCCGGACCGGGCGGTGGTCAGGTTCCCCGCGTCCGCCCAGGCCTTGGTGGCCGGGTCGAACACCTCGGCCGACGCCAGCGGTGTGCCGTCCGCGCCTTGTCCGCCCGCCGCCACGACCCTTCCGTCGGCGAATCGCGCGGTGCCGTGCCGCACCCTGGCCGACTTCAACTGCGAGACCCCGGCTTCCCAGCTCACCGAGACCGGGTCGAACAACGCCGTGGTGGTCACCGGTTTCCCGGACGCGCCCGCGCCGGCGACGACGAGCACCTTGCCCGCGACGAGGCGAACCGCGTCGGCCCCGGAAGCCGAAGACGGCGGCTCACCCGCGGACGACCACGTGCCCGGCTCGGTCACGCCCGCGCCTCCGGCCTCGGTGCGGCGCAGGACGTGCAGCTGCCCGGCGAGGCTCGCGTCGGCGACGATCCAGTCCGCCATCGCGTCGGCCGCGCTCGCCTCGCTCCGGAAGTTCGCCAGCGTCGACCCGGCCTTCGACGGCGGGAACGCCTGCAGGTTGTTACGGCGGTACGCGACGACGAAACGATCACCGGTGACGAGCACCGTCTCGTCCGGGGTGAACGGCTGACGCAACCGCGTTTCGTGCTGGGACAACGGCGAACGCGCGGTGCTGCTGCCGTCGAGCAGCGTCCGGAACACCGCGGGCGGCGGGCTGTACAGCTTCGGCGCGGCGGGCGCCTTGACCGCCATCCGGACCCGGCGACGGCGCATCCCCAGCGTGGTCACCGCTTCCGGCCGCTCATTGTCCACTATGTACAGTTCGTACCTGGCGCTGCGGCGTACCGCCCTCGGCGAGGCGATGGCGCCCTTTTCCGCGACCAGCTCCAGTCCGGCGTTCTGATCCTCGTAGGCGGCGCGGGAAAGCTTCGCCGCGTCGTCGGAATCCTGGAACTGCCCCATGGCGAACTTGTCACCGGTGATCGACGCCCGTTCCATCCCGCTGCCGGGAATCGGGACGACACCGAACCGTTTGCCGTCACTGGGCCGCTGCGCGCCGACGCGATCGATCCGGACGTCGAGCGGGATCGCGCGCTGATGGATGAACAGCGAGCCCAGCGGGTGCAGTACCGGATCTCCGGTCCCCGGCAGCTGCCGCAGGGTCACCAGTGGGTTGAACCCGCCGGCGGGCAGCCGGGTCCGCCAGCCCTCGGTCTTGCGGACCTCGTTCTCCAGCAGCCCGAGCACCGCCACCGGCGGCAGCGCCGTGTCGCGTTCCTCGCCCCAGGTGATGTCGAAGTCCGCCGAGATCTCGAAGAACAGCAACGAGATCGACCCGCGGCCGTGTGCACGCCACGGCGTCGGCCCTTCCAGCTGGAAGTCGAGATCGATGCCGAACACACCGACCCCGAACGCCTTCAGCGAGACACCCGCGGAGATCTGGATGATGAACGAGAACGGCGAGAACCGGAACAGCGCGTCGAAGGCGAGATGCCCCTCGATGCCGAACCCGCCGAAACCCAGGCGGAGTTCGGCCTTGGCGCCGAACTGGGCGGTGTTGCTGGTGACCGCGAAATAGCCGGAGACGCGGATCAGCCGTCCCGGCGAGTTCAGGATGTCGATGGACAGCCTCGGCGGCACCGGGAACGGCAGCGGCGGTGGCTTGAACGACGGGTGGAAACCGCCGACGCTGAGCACGAAGTCCGGGTTGTCGCTCCAGTCGACGAGCAGGCCCATCCCGCCCTCGATGGTCATCCACAAGATGCGCGAGTCGAAGAGCTGGGCATAGAACCACAGTCTCGACTTGTCGACCTGGAGTGCGCCGATGAAGTTGACCTGCAGTTTCAGCAGGGCGACGTCTTCACTGGGCAGCACGCATTTCAGCACCCCGAGGATCGCGACGTTACCCGGCGGGATCTCCACGATCACCCCGAGCGAGACGGTGACCAGCGCCGGTGTCCCCCAGCCGATCTTCGCCATCGGGCCGATCAGGAACCGGCCCTCCTCCGGCGGGAAGAACCGCCTGAGGTCGCTGATGATCCGCGGCGCGTTCGCGATGACGTCCTTGGGGAACATCACCGATTCGATGCCGCCGTTGACCACGCCGTCGAGCAGCGCGGCGAAGTCCATCCGGCGGTTCAGCCCGAGCACCCCACCGACGCCGAGCAGCGTGAACCCGAACCCGAGCTGGATCCCGCCGCCCCCGAACTCGGTGGCGATCACGATCAGCAGCGAGAATCCCTCGGAACCGTCCGGCATCCGCGTGGTGATCAGCCCGATGGCCTTGAGCTCGACCAGTCCGGCGAACTCCAGCTCCAGCGCGCCCGCGTACTCCCCGCGATCCGGGTCGAAGTAGAGGTATCCGCCGCCGGACACGATGCCGGCGTCGACCGACAGCCCGACCCCCTTGGGCGGTTTGAACCCGAGCGACAGGTCGACCGGCCCGAGGTTGCCGTCGTTGCCGGGTTTGAAGGCGAGGTCGGCGGTGAGCCCGATCTGCTCCACCACCGCCGTGATCGGGCCGAGTTCGGCCTTGAACGTCGTCCCGAGACCGATCGGGATCCCGTCCCCCGACGGCGACGCGGAGATCGTGAACCCCTGGATCTCGAGCGGACCCAGCTTGAGGTGCGCCGCGAAGTTCGCCTCGAGATTCGCCGAACCCCGGAAGTAGAACCCGTGCGCGTGCGAGATCCCGACGACAAGGTCGCCGCCGACGGTGAATCCGTCGCCCGGCAGGAGCTTCGCGATGAAGCCGTCGGCCCCGCCCGGTTTGAAGACGAACTCGAGCCCCTTGATCTCGAACTCGGCGAAGACGTCGACACCGTCCGCGATCCGCACGCCCCCGGTCGCGGCGATCTTGTGGAACTGCAGCCTCGTGCCGTCCTTCGAGCCGATCAGGAGCGTGGGCTCGGCCGCCTTCCCCCCGCGCACGACGGTCACCTCGATGGTGCCGTCGATCTCCGCGGGTGAGCCTTTCTCGAAGCCGACGATGGTTTCGATCCCTTGGCCGGGACGGATCCTGAGGGCGATCCCACCTTCGAAATCGAGGTCGCTCCGAATGAGAAGGGTGAGGTCGTCGGTCAAGGGCAGGTTGGCGCCGAGGGAACCGGTGAAGTACGGCAGCAGCGCCAGACCCACCGGCGCACCGTTCACCGAAGGCAGTTCGACAAGCCTGATTTCGGCCGCCGAACGCTTGTCCTTGGTGAGAAATCGTTCGAACACGGTGCCGCGGACGGCTTTCACCACGGGAGCCGTCGAATCTTCGGGTGTCCCCTGTACGGCCGCCGCGCCCTTCGACGGCAAGGACTTCAGGTCGACGTCGACGCCGACGCTCATCAGCAGGTTGTCGAGCTGGGAGGCCAGTGATGCGAAGTCGAAATCCGGCCCGCCCCAGCCGAAGGCCTTCTTGAGCACCTGCCCGGGGTCGCCGAGCAGCCGCGGGATGTCCGTGAGGTCGAGCGTGAGCTGCAGGTACGAGGGGCGATTCCCAGACCGCGGCGCGTACTTCCCTTTGATGACGCCGAGCGTGCGCAACCCGAAACCGACGGCCGGATGGTGTCGCTGGAGGTAGGTGACGATCAGGAAGTCGAGCAGTTGACGGGGGAACTTTTCGCGGAACCCGTCCACTCGCAAGGCTTCCGGAATGGCGGAGTCCGGCGCGGCGGCGATGCCTTCGACCCCGTCGATGAGGGCTTGCAGCGCGCTGAGCACGCGGGCCGCGTCGTCGACCGAGAACTCGACTTCGACTCCACCGGCGGAACCACCGCCCACGTTCAGGCCGCCGTCCCCGAGCAATCGGCGAAGGGAATCCGTCAGCGTGTCGAGTGCCCCACCCAACGCCGACAAGGCGGGCGGGACGGCGTCCACCCGCCAGCCCAGTTTCTGCAGGAGGGCGACACAGGCACCGGGTGAACGCACCGCTTCGTGCAGCGGGAGCGTCGCCTGCCCGACCCCGGCGAGCACCTTTTCGAACAGACCCGTCCCGGCCATCTCACAGCTCCCCTGGATAGAAGGCGGCGCTGAGGATCGCGTGGTAACCAGGGTCGACCCGGTTGACGATCAGCCATTTGCAGACGTAGCAGAAGGCACCGGCGTCCTGGCCGACCTCGGTCCACAGGTTCGCCGTGCCGTAGTGATTCCGCATCTTGCACGATCCGGCTGGACGATAATGGCCACCGGAGAACGCACCGCCGCCTTCGAATACGCCGACGGTCTTGCTGGCGTTGCACGGCGGCGCGAACCCGGTGACGTCCACCGGTTCGTCGTCTTCCTTGCGCACCTTGTCGGTGACGGTGTCCCGGTTCAACGGCGTCTTCGTGAGGAACAGGAATTCCTTGACCTTCTTGTCCACCACCGAAACCAGGCTGCCGTCCGGGCTCTTGAACGGGACGTGGAGTACGGAACCGGTCCGGTACTCCGGCAAGGGAGAAACGACTCCGGACAGGGTGATCTTGCCCGCGGCGGCGTCGATGGTCCCGATCTTGAGCCCGGTGAGCAATTCACCCGGCCCCTTGGCCAGCGGCAACTGGACACCGTCGGAGGTGATGGAGAAGTTGCGCAGCCAGACCTCGGTACCGTCCTTCTGTGCCTGGACCCATTTTCCGGCGTACCGGGGATCGATCATCACGGTGATGGCGCCTCCGGCGGGCCGAGCGGGCACTTTGATCTTCGCCGAGAGGACCATCCGGGGCAGATCCAGCCATTTGACCTTCGCCGGATCGATCAGCCTTCCCGGTGCCGGTGAACCCGGGTCACGCAGGAATCCCAGCACCGAAAGGTTGTCGGCCGGAAGATCCTTGGTCGCGGCGGCCGCGGTGCCGTCACCCGCGAAGTCCTCGTACTCGTCGCCGAGGTTGAAACTGTGCCCGAACTCGTGGGCCACCGTGTTGGCGATCTCGAGAACGGCGGCGGCGGTGACCGGGACCCCGGCCAGCGGGTCACGCCGTCGCATCTCCCGTTTGTCGACCACGTCGGCGTAGGTGAACGCGACCGTGCGCACGCTGTCCATGGTCTGCGCGGTGGCGGATCCGTCGAAATTGGCACCGCCGTCGAGATCGTCGTAACAGATCATCGCGACCAGCCCCCGGCTCCGGGTGAACTTCGCCGGGTCGGGCACCCAGTTCTTTCCGATCGGATGGAACGGCGCGAAGGCGTACTGCGATCCGTCGAAGAACCGTGACAGGGCCGCGCCCGGGTTCGCCCGCCCCGGCACGTACCGTTCCGGCGGGTGCCGTCGAGGGTCGGGAGTGAGGAGCCTGGTCACGCCCGGGCTGTAGAATTCGTACAGCCGCGCGATGAAGGCGCTCAGATCGACATGGGTCGTGTCACCCAGCGGAGGCGGTTTCACCGGCGGCTCCGAGGTTCCGTACGGCCGGTCGCCGATCCGCCGTCCCAGGTACATGCCGAACACCGAGTCACGCGCGTGCAGGATCCCGACGGCTTCGTGCGCCCGCCATTCGGCGATCAGCTTCGGATCCACGCGTGACGGATCGAAGCCCTTGAGGCTCTGCCCTTGCCAGATCGTCACCAGATCGAACCGGCTCTCGTTGTGCATCGGCAGGCCGACCGTCGAGACGAGCTCCTGCATGGTGTAGCTGGTCTTCTCGCTCCCCAGTTTCCCGTTGAAGGGAATGGGTTTCGCGTTGTTGAAGTCGTCGTCGGTGACCCTGAACCCGCAGGTGAGGTAGTGATCACGCGAAGGCAGGTATGCCTTGAAGATGTTGAACCCGGCTTCCAGCATCGCGTACGGCTGATGCCTCGGTTTGTCGAACAGATCCCGCACGACGCCGGCGACGATGAGATCGAAGGCCGCCCTGTCCTCATCGGTGTCCTGGAACCCCTCGGGGATGAACAGGATGTCGACCATCTCGTCGGCACCGGCCACGTCGGGCGTCTGCACCGGCTCGAGGTTCTGGCGCGTCTTCCCGTAATCGACCACCCTGACCGGCAAAGGATTGGTGACGCCGAGGAAGGTCCCCTTGATCCCGGTGGGCACGGCCGTCTCGGCCAGTCCCTGCACCCTGCCCTGCGGCGTGATCTTGAGCTTCGCCGGATCGTCCGGCGTCAAGGTCACGTACCCGTGCCCGGTGATGTCGCCGATCCGGTCGGCACCCGTGGCGTCGCCGGTGAATTTCGCGTAGAGGGACGGCTGGGCGTGGCCGAATTCGGTGTCGAGCGCCGTCGTGATCGAGTCGTTCCCGAACCACCACGCGGTGATCCCCTCGTGCACTTGCAGACGGCCGACCAGATAGACGGTTCCCCAGCGGACCTGGAACAGGAATACGCCCGGATCGCCGGGAGTGACGATTCCCGTCGCCGGATTGATCGACGGCAGCCCGTCGAAGCGGTGGCCGACCGGTTTGTGCGGCGCGAAGAAGTCGAACACGCAATCCTTGGTGACTTCCGAGAGCTGATAGCGGTCGGGTTTCGTGTCGTCGAACACCTGCGCGTGGAAGGAAACCTTGAGCGGCGGTGTTCCGGTGCGCGCGACATGCAGGTCACCGTGCGGAAAAAAGACCATACCGGCGGTCGTGACGGCCATTCCCCACCCCTTTGTCGCCCACTGTCATCCGCGCGCGGACAACCGCCCGGCGACCGCGGTGCGGGCCGGCGAATGCGTTTCGATGCGAATGTTCATCAGCGTGGCCGCCGAACGGAGCAGCCGTCAACGCATGGCCCGATGAACTGCCCCATGAGGCGGCGGGCAGGGCGAACCTCGTTGTGGCAAGGTCGTTTCCGTGGACAGGGACGCGTATCTCGAAGGTGCGATAAAGGATGTGCTGAGCGGTGAAGACGCGACGCTCGACGACCGGATCGCGCACGCGGCGCTGTTGTTCGCCGCGTCCGGGGCGATGGCGGAAGCCGACAGGCTGATCACGCATTGGCACGCGCTCACCGAACGTCCCGTCACCGCGCTCGTCCCCGGCATCGTGCAGGCCCGCGCGTGGGCGATGCTCTTCGAGGCGTATGGCGCGCGGCCGGAATGGGCGGCCGCGCTGACTCCGCTCGATCTCGACGCCGAGGAACTTGCCCACGAGGAGTACCTCGCCCGGCGAGTGTCCGATCTCGACGGTCTGTTCGGCGGCTCTCCGATCGGCGAGGCCGTCTCGCATCTCGGGTCGTCGCGGCCGGATCGGTTGCGTGAGGCCGTCTCGCGCGGCGACCTCGACGCCTGGGCCGAGATCGCCTCACGCCAGGGCCGCCCGGACGTCGCCGTCCTCGCCGCGACACGACGGCTCGCGCCGCGTCTCGCCGCCGGAGCCGACCCGCTCGGACTCGGCGAGTGGACGGGGCTCTGCGCCGGGGCGCTGGTCGCGGCGCTGTACGAGCGCTACCCGCCGGACACCGGTTCGTGGCGCGAGATGATCGCGGGCATCCTCCGGCTGCGCGGCGGCGGCACCGCGCCCCCGGCGGCCTCGGCCAGGAACATCGACTCGGCCGAAGCACGCCTCGGACTCCGGCTGCCCGCCGACTACAGAGAGTTCCTCCAGACCTGCGACGGCCTGCCCGCCGACGTCGTCTTCCCGCGCCTGCTCGGCACGGCGGAACTCCGCGCGGAAGGCGGCGTCGTCGTGATCGCGGACCCGGCGGTCGTGTTGCTCACCGCCGCCGGGGAGCAGTGGCGGACGGTCGAGATCGACCCGGCTTTGGGCACGACCGTGCACCCGACGTTCCGGGCGCTGCTCGAACGGCACCTGCTGTTGCTGGCACAGGCCTCGTGAGTGGCGATGTCACGTGACCAGCCGGACGACACGCGTGACGGGACGGACGACACGACCGCGGCCGGGTTTCCACCACGAGTCGTCCGTCCAATCACGCGTGCCGTCCCTCCCGACACGTGTGCCGTCCGTTCAATCACGAACGAGGCCTCAGGCTTCGCCGCGCTTCTTACGCTCGGTGTACTCCCGCATCCGCTTCGGGTAGCCGACCCGGGCGACCTCGTACACGGGGATGGACCGTTTGCGGCCGAACTGCTGCGCCGCGTCCAGGCTCTCGATCCGGCGCCTGGTCCACTCGCCGTCATGGGCGATGAGGACGACGGTGGTCTCCGTGACGTTGGTCTTGGGCTCCACATAGGCCTCGACACCGGTCCTCGAAGAGGCCCACTCTTCGAGGTGCTTGAAGTCGTTTGAAGAGGCTTTCCGCAGCGTACCGGGCTTTTGCCCGCCTTTGGAGCGCCGGCGCAGCGAGTCGAACAGACCCACTCCGACCACCTCACTTCCCACTCGTGTCCGATGTCCATTATCCCGACTCGGGCGTGTGCTCCCCGTGGTGACCCGCGCGGGCCGTGTCCCGTGGGTCACAGGACGCGGCCTAGGTCGCAGGCTCTCCACACGTAGTGACAAGATGGCAAGTGTCCGCGCGCGCGTATACCGCGCGAAGCGGGCGCCAGAGCTCCACCCCTACCGCTTGCCGAGGAGTTATTGAAGTGACCGACACCTCCGCCGACCTTGTGATCCTGGGTGGCGGATCGGGCGGCTACGCCGCCGCGTTCCGCGCGGCCGAGCTGGGCCTTTCCGTCACCCTGATCGAAAAGGACAAGCTTGGCGGGACGTGCCTCCACCGAGGCTGCATCCCGACCAAGGCCCTCCTGCACGCGGCGGAGGTCGCCGACGAGACCCGCGACGCCGAGACCTTCGGTGTGAAGGCCGTGCTGGAAGGCATCGACATCGCCGGGGTCAACAAGTACAAGGACGGGATCGTCTCCCGCCTGTACAAGGGCCTCCAGGGCCTGGCCAAGGCGCACAAGGTGAACCTCGTCGAGGGCACCGGAACGTTCGTCGGCGGCACGACCGTCGAGGTCGAAGGCACCCGCTACACCGGCAAGAACGTCATCCTCGCCACCGGCTCGTACTCGAAGACGCTGCCCGGCCTGGAACTGGGCGGCCGCATCATCGCGAGCGAGCAGGCGCTTTCGCTGGACTACATCCCGAAGAAGGTCATCGTCCTCGGCGGTGGTGTCATCGGTGTCGAATTCGCGTCCGTCTGGGCGTCCTTCGGCGTCGACGTCACCATCGTGGAGGCGCTGCCCCGCCTGGTCCCGAACGAGGACGAGTACGCGTCCAAGCAGCTCGAGCGCGCTTTCCGTCGTCGCAAGATCGGCTTCAAGACCGGTGTCCGGTTCACCGGTGCCAAGCAGGACGACAACGGTGTGAGCGTGTCGCTGGAGTCCGGCGAGACGCTGGAAGCCGATCTGCTGCTGGTCGCCGTGGGCCGCGGCCCGAACTCGGCCGGGCACGGGTACGAGGAGGCCGGCGTCAAGATGGAGCGCGGCTTCGTCCTCACCGACGACCGCCTGCGCACCAACCTGCCGAACGTCTACG
Source organism: Amycolatopsis sp. WAC 01376 (assembly GCF_003947415.1). Taxonomy (GTDB): domain Bacteria; phylum Actinomycetota; class Actinomycetes; order Mycobacteriales; family Pseudonocardiaceae; genus Amycolatopsis. Next base: position 14,937 of record NZ_QHKL01000006.1, on the reverse strand, counting down.
CCGTCGGTGACATCGTCCCCGGCCTGCAGCTCGCGCACCGCGGGTTCCAGCAGGGCATTTTCGTCGCGGAAGAGATCGCCGGCCAGGAGCCGCGCGTGATCGACGAGAGCGGCATCCCGCGCGTCACCTACTCGCACCCCGAGGTCGCTTCGGTCGGGCTCACCGAGTCTCAGGCGAAGGAGAAGTACGGCTCCGACGTCACCACCTTCACCTACGACCTCGGCGGCAACGGCAAGAGCCAGATCCTCAAGACCTCCGGTGGGGTCAAGCTGATCAAGGCTCCGGAAGGGCCGGTCGTCGGCGTGCACATGGTGGGCGACCGCGTCGGCGAGCTGATCGGCGAAGCACAGCTGATCTACAGCTGGGAGGCGTTCCCCGAGGACGTGGCTCCCCTCATCCACGCGCACCCCACCCAGACCGAGGCCCTCGGTGAAGCGTTCCTCGCCCTCGCGGGCAAGCCGCTGCACGTCCACAGCTGACGTCTCACCGTCGAAGAAACAGACCAAGCAAGACATATCAAGGGAGTCAGCGAACGATGGCCTACTCCGTCACGTTGCCGGAGCTCGGTGAGAGCGTCACCGAGGGCACCGTCACCCGGTGGTTGAAGCAGGAGGGCGACACCGTCGAGGTCGACGAGCCGTTGCTCGAGATCTCCACGGACAAGGTCGACACCGAGGTCCCGTCCCCGGTCGCCGGCAAGGTCGTGAAGATCAGCGCGCAGGAAGACGAGACCGTCGAGGTCGGCGGCGAGCTCGCCGTCATCGACGACGGGACCGGCGGGGTGCCGGAGTCCTCCGGTTCCGCCGAGCCCGCCGCCGAAGAGGCGCAGCCCGAGCCCGAGCCGGAGCCCGCGCAGGAGGAGGCTTCCGCGCCGTCCCAGCCGGACACCGCGCCGGCTTCGGGTGGTGAAGGCACCGAGGTGAAGCTGCCCGAGCTGGGCGAGAGCGTCACCGAGGGCACCGTCACCCGGTGGCTCAAGCAGGTCGGCGAGAGCGTCGAGGTCGACGAGCCGCTGCTCGAGATCTCCACGGACAAGGTCGACACCGAGGTTCCGTCCCCGGTCGCCGGCACCGTGCTGGAGATCCGCGCCGGTGAGGACGAGACCGTCGAGGTCGGCGGGGTGCTCGCGGTGATCGGTGCCGCCGGTTCCTCCCCTGCGCCGAAGGCCGAGCCCAAGCCGGAACCCAAGCCCGAGCCGAAGCCGGAGCCCAAGCCGGAACCGAAGCCCGAGCCCAAGGCCGAAGCGGCTCCCGCGCCGAAGCCCGCCCCGGCTCCTCAGGCCGCCCCGGCTCCCAAGGCCGAGGCCCCGAAGCCGGCGGCGAGCAGCGACAACGGTTCGGACAACGCGCCGTACGTGACGCCGCTGGTCCGCAAGCTCGCTTCGGAGCACGGCATCGACCTGTCGTCGCTGACCGGCAGCGGTGTCGGTGGCCGCATCCGCAAGCAGGACGTGCTCGCGGCCGCCGAGGCCAAGCAGAAGGCCGCCCAGGCTCCCGCCGCGCAGCCCGCTGCCGCCGCCCCGGCTCCCGCCGCCGCCCCGTCGGCTCCGCGCAAGGCCGCGGTTTCGCCGGAGCTCGCCGCTCTGCGCGGCACCGTGCAGAAGGCCAGCCGGATCCGTCAGATCACCGCCACGAAGACCCGCGAGTCGCTGCAGATCTCCGCGCAGCTCACGCAGGTCCACGAGGTGGACGTCACGAAGGTCGCCAAGCTGCGTCAGCGGGCGAAGGCGGCTTTCAAGGAGCGCGAGGGCGTCAACCTGACGTTCCTGCCGTTCTTCGCGAAGGCCACCGTCGAGGCGCTCAAGCAGCACCCGAACGTCAACGCGTCCTACAACGAGGACACGAAGGAGATCACCTACCACGGTGCGGTGCACCTGGGGATCGCGGTGGACACCGAAAAGGGTCTGCTGTCGGTGGTCATCCACGACGCGGGTGAGCTCAGCCTCGCCGGTCTCGCGCACCGCATCGCCGACCTGGCGGGCCGCGCGCGTTCGGGCCAGATCAAGCCGGACGAGCTTTCGGGCGGCACGTTCACGATCACGAACATCGGCTCCAACGGCGCCCTGTTCGACACGCCGATCATCGTGCAGCCGCAGTCCGGCATGCTCGGTACCGGCGCGGTCGTGAAGCGCCCGGTCGTGATCGCGGACGCCGACGGCAACGACACGATCGCCGTCCGGTCGATGGCGTTCCTGCCGCTGACTTACGACCACCGCCTGGTGGACGGGGCCGACGCGGGCCGCTTCGTCACGACGATCAAGCAGCGTCTGGAAGAGGGCAACTTCGAGGACGAGCTCGGTCTCTGATCCTCGGGTAGTCGATCAAGGCCCTCGTCCCGCTTCGGCGGGGCGGGGGCCTTCTTCTTTCTCTCCCGCATTTAGTCCTCTCGATGCGGTAGTTGGCATCACGAACCACCGCATCCAGAGGACTGAATGCGGGGTTTGACAGGCACTCTGGACTCTAGTATTCCGGAATTACGGAAAACGAGAGGGAGGATGTCACCCATGCTGACTAGACGCCATCTGCTGGCCGGTGCCGCCGCGGGATCGGCGGCGTTGCTGCTGCCGGGAACCGCGAGGGCGGCCCAGCCGGACACGACGACCGAACAGGGCTGGCTCGACTGGATCACCGCCCACCGCGGCGATGTCTCGGTCCTGATCGACGACGGCGCGGGACGCCGTGCCGCGCGCAACGCCGACGTCCGGCGCGTGCTGGCTTCGTCGATCAAGGTCGTGCATCTCAGCGCGTACGCCGTCGCGGTCACCGAGGGCAGGCTCGACCCGGAGGAACAGATCCGCGTGGGCGACTGGGACGCTCACCACCCCTTCGTCGCCGACGGCCGCGCGCATTTCCAGGCGCTCAACTGGCTGGGCGTCCCCTGCGACGACTTCGGCATCGCCAAGGACCCCGGACAGCGTGTCCCCCTGGCCAGGCTCGCCGAAGCGATGATCCTCTTCAGCGACAACGCCGCGACGGACTATCTCCGCACTCGCCTCGGCGATCCCGCGCTCCAGCGGGCGGCGGCGCGGGGCGGCTGGTTCCGGCCGGACACCCGATCGCTCGGCGGCGAGGTCCTGATGCTGATGATGCCGGAGTACGCGCCCCCGCCCGGCAGCCCGGTCGCCGTCCGGCGGGCGATGGGCGACGCGGTCGCACGCCGGTTCGTCCGCGATCCGCGGTTCCGCGCCGAAGCCTTCAAGCGCTGGCCGCATATGCCGGGTACGTCCGACGCTCAATGGCCGTGGATCAAGGGGCACGGCCAAGGCTCGGCGTCGGATCTGTTCTCGCTTCACCGCAGTATCGCGAAGGGCCTCTACACACCCGCGCGCGAGATCCTCGCGAAGCCGCTGGCAGACCGCGTACCGCCCGGAGCGAGCGAAGTGCTCTTCAAAGGCGGAAGCCTGCCGCGTTCGCTGACCATCGGGCTTTCCGTCCGTTGGCCTGGCGGACGATCGGGTACGGCCGCCGTCCTGCTCACCGGCGTGAGCGACCAGGACATGCAAAACGCCCTGCCGCTCATCGATCTCGTGCTCGCGGCGCTGTCCGACCCGGCGCGGTTCACCGCCCTGGAACGAGCACTCCGCTGAGGCGACGGTATAGATAACCGGTATGAACGCTGAGTTCGCCGACCGGATCGCCGCGCTCGAAGCACGGGTCGCCGCGCTCGAAAGCCGGCACAGCGAGCAGCAGGCCGAACCGGCGGCGAGCCCCGGTGGCCTGGTCGGCTACCACGGCGAACTGACCGAGCCCCTCGAACTGAGCTGGGCGATCAACGTCACGCCCGGCCCGATGCTGGCGTTCGCGGACGGGCCGCGGGTCGAAGTGCTCGCGGCCCTGTCCAGCACCGCGCGGGTGGCGCTCGTGCGGACGCTGGCCGAGAAGGGCGCGCAGACCGCGCCCGCCCTGCAGGAAGCCGCCGAACTCGGGTCTCCCGGCCAGCTGTACCACCACCTCAAGGCGCTGACCGGCGCCGGAATCGTCGAGCAGGACAAACGCGGCAGTTACCGGCTCCGCCCCGCCGCGACGATCCCGGTGCTGGTGCTGCTCACCGCCGCCTCCGACGTCGCCGGGCAACTGAAGAACCTGAGCGTGCGACCGGATCGCGGATAGGACACGATCGGATCATGCGAGTTCTGATCGCGGGCGCGAGCGGACTGATCGGCACCTCCCTGACGACCCGGTTACGCCGGTCCGGGCACGAAGTGGTCCGCCTGGTGCGCCGGGAGGAGCGGGCGGCCGACGAGCGCCGCTGGGATCCCCCGGCCGGGGAGATCGCCGACGGCGCGCTCGACGGGGTCGACGCCGTGGTGAACCTCGCGGGCGCGCCACTGCTGCCGGGGCGCTGGAGCGCGGCCCGCAAACAGGTACTCCTCGACAGCCGGGTCGAACCGACCGAGGTACTCGCGGAAGCCGTCGCAGAGCACGGGATTCCCGTGCTGGTCAACGCCTCCGCCGTCGGCTACTACGGCGATCCCGGTCCCTCCACTGTGGACGAATCGAGCCCGGTGGGACGCGGTTTCCTCGCCGGGCTCTGCACCGCGTGGGAGGGCGCCACCGAGAGTGCGGCCACCGCGGGTGCCCGGGTCGTCCGCGTCCGCACCGGGCTGGTGCTCGCGCGCGAAGGCGGGCTCCTGGACGTCCTGCGGCCTCTGTTCCGCTTGGGGCTCGGCGGGAAACTCGGCGGCGGCAAGCAGTACATGCCCTGGATCTCGCTCGACGACGAGGTCGGCGCGCTCGTTTTCGCGCTGGAGAACGAAGCTCTGTCCGGTCCGGTGAACCTCTGCGGACCGCAGCCCGCCACGAACGCCGCCTTCACGAAGGCGTTGGGCCGAGCCGTGCACCGGCCGGCGATCTGGCAGGTGCCGGGTTTCGCCATGAAGTTCGCCCTCGGGCAGGCGGCCGAGGAGATGGCGCTGTTCGGGCAGCGCGCCCTGCCCCGGGTACTGGAGGAGGCGGGTTACGCGTTCCGCCATCCGACCCTCGAAGACGCGCTGGCCGCCGCGACATGACCGTGCGGCGCGGCCTGTACACCCTCGCCGGAACGCTGCTGCTGATCGGTTTCGTCACCCTCGGGTCATACGTCGACCAGCGGCCGCCGCCGGTGGACGTCGCCCTCGCCGACGCGTTCCGCGGCCAGCACACCCAGGCCGCTGGGCAGGTGGCGGGCCTGGTCACGAACGTCCTCGGCCCGGTCCTCCCGTTCGCGCTGGGCGCGGTGCTGGCGGTGCTCGCCTGGCGGCGCCGGGACCTGACCGTGTTGTGCGTCAAACTGGCCGTCGTCCTGTTGTTGTGCCGGATGACCAGTTTGATCGCGAAACCGCTCTTCTACCGGGAACGGCCTCGCGAATTCCCCGATCTGAGCTATCCGAGCGGACACGTGGTCGCCGTCGCGTGCACCGGGTTCGTCGCGGTGCTGCTGTGCGCGTGGACCCGTCCGCACCTCGCGCGGCTCGCGGTGACGATCGCCGCCGCGGCGACGGTGCTCGGTGCACTCTGCCGCATCGTGCTGGGCGTGCACTGGCTGACCGACACCGCGGGATCCGTACTCGCCGTGGGTGGCGTGGGCCTGATTTCGGCGGCCGCGCTGGGCCTGCTCCCCCTGCCGGAAGACCCGGCGTAGTGTCGCTGACGTGAGCTCTTCGACCACGTCATGCCGCGCCTCCGCCGAGCCCGTCGACGTCCGCGAGATCGGGACGATCGACTACACCGAAGCCTGGGAACTCCAGCGAAAGCACGTGACAGCCCGTGCCGACGGTGACGGCCCGGACACCATGCTGCTGCTGGAGCACCCGTCGGTGTACACGGCGGGCAAGCGCACCGAAGCCGAGGACAGGCCGACCGACGGCACCCCGGTGATCGACGTCGACCGCGGCGGCAAGATCACCTGGCACGGGCCCGGTCAGCTGGTCGGGTACCCGATCGTCAAACTCGCCGACCCGATCGACGTCGTGCACTACGTCCGGCGTCTCGAAGAGGCCCTGATCACCGTCTGCGATCAGCTCGGCGTGCACACCGGCCGGGTCGAGGGCCGCAGCGGCGTCTGGATCCCGGCCGACGACCGCGGCGTCGAGCGGAAGATCGCCGCGATCGGCATCCGCGTCCAGCGCGGCGTGACCATGCACGGTTTCGAGCTGAACTGCAATCCCGACCTCGGCGCCTTCGACAAGATCGTCCCGTGCGGCATCCGGGACGCGGGCGTCACTTCGCTTTCCTACGAGCTCGACCGCGAGGTCACCGTGGCTTCCGTGCTGCCGATGGCGCGCGAAGCCGTGCTCGCCGCGCTGGAAGGCGACCTCCCGGTGAACGACGAGCGCTGGCTGCCGCGTCCCGAGGCACCCGCCGCCCCCGGCGTCACCTTCGCCCTGCAGAACTGAGAAGCGCGTGAAGGCCCCCTTACCTCGGCTGAGCCGAGGTAAGGGGGCCTTCACGCGCGAAAACGTCAGTCCAGCTGAGGGGCGACCTCGGAAGCGATCAGCTCGATCTGGTCCAGATCCGAAAGGTCCAGCAGCTGCAGGTAGAGCCGGGTGATCCCGGTCTTCTCCCGCCACTGCCCGATCTTCTCGACGGCCTCCGACGGCGTCCCCGCGAGCCCGTTCTCCCGCAGCTCCGGAACCTCACGGCCGATCACGCCGGCGCGCTTGGCGACCTCGGCGTCGTCACCGCCGACGGCGACGACGAGCGCGGCCGAGCGGAGGATCTCCTTGGGATCGCGGCCGATCTCGCGTGCGGCGGCGTCGACGCGGCCGAACTGCTCGGCGGCGAAGTCGGGCCCCACGAACGGCAGGTTGAACTCGTCGGCGTAGCGGGCGGCGAGCGCCGGGGTGCGCTTCTTGCCGCCACCGCCGATGATCACCGGCGGCCGAGGCCGCTGCGCGGGCTTCGGCAGGCCCGGCGAGTCGACGAGCTTGTAGTGCTCGCCGTCGAAGGAGAACGTCTCCCCTTCCGGCGTCTCCCACAGCCCGGTGACGACGGCGAGCTGCTCGGCGTAGCGGTCGAAGCGCTCCTTGATCGGCGGCAGGTCGAGGCCGTACGCGGTGTGCTCGTCGTCGTACCAGCCGGAACCGAGGCCGAGTTCGACGCGGCCGCCCGACATCTGGTCCACCTGCGCGACCGAGATCGCGAGTACCGACGGATGCCGGAAGGTGGCGGCGGTGACCAGGGTGCCCAGCCGCACACGGCGGGTCTCACGGGCGAGACCCGCGAGGGTGATCCACGCGTCGGTCGGCCCGGGCAGGCCGGTCGCCGAACCCATCTTGAGGTAGTGATCGCTGCGGAAGAAGGCGTCGTAGCCCGCGTCCTCGGTGGCCTTGGCCACCCGGAGCAGGTCGTCGTAACTGGCCCCCTGCTGGGGCTCGGTAAAGATCCTGAGGTCCACGAAGCCACCATATAGACGGCTTCGTCAGCTCGCTTTCCCGTGCTCGGCGGGTGGAACCCGGCGGAATCCGACGAGCAGCCGCACCAGGACCTCCTCGACCTGGGCGCTGACCTTCTTCGGCTCCGGCGACGAAGCGATCTCGATGGCCGCGCTCGACAGCGCGCCGAACAGCAGCCGCGCGGTGACGTCCACCGGGACGTCGTCGACCTCGCCGACCTCGATGAGCGCCTGGATCCCGGTGCGGACCAGGCCGAAACTGCACCGTTCCTCCGCCTCGCGCCAGCGCTCCCAGCCCATCACGACCGGCGCCTCGTGGATCGCGATGCGCTGGTACGCCGGGTCGAGGCAGCTCTGCAGGAAGCCGCGCAACCCCGACAGCGCCCGCTCCCACGGCGAGGCCGGGCCGTTCATGATCTTTTCGAGCCGGTCGAAGACCTGGCTCTCGACCGTGTCGAAGGCAGCCTCGAACAGCGCCTGCTTCCCACTGAAGTGGTGGTAGAGCGCGCCCTTCGTCACCCTGGCCCGCTTGGCGATCTCGTCGAGAGACGTGCCGGCGTATCCGCGTTTGGTGAACAGCTCCACGGCACTCTCGACGAGTGCCGACCGGGTGGACTCGGAATAGTCCAGCCGCCTTGACCTCATTGTCGCCACCTTCACAACTTTACGCCGCCGGTCTCACTCCATACCCATGGTATGTTGGCTCCTGTCAGGTCCGTACCGGGAGTATGCCGCAAACCTGCGGTATGAACCGCGTCACGGAGGGGAGCCATGATCATGAGCTGGAACGACTTCTACCAGCGGCGCGACATCCTCGAAGCCGCACTGCGCCAGGCGGGTCACCACCCGTCCGACGCGATCTCACTCGAAGCGATCCCTGGTGCCACCAAGTACTTCGCCACCGAGGAAGAGCTTCTGCTCGCGCTTCGGTACAAGTGGAACCAGGTGTTCGCCGGTCACCTCCGCGCCGAGATGACCGATCCGGACTACGCCGACCAGGACCTCGCGCTCGACAGGGTCGAAGCCGTCACCCGCGCCTGGAACAGCGCCACCGCCGAGCACGAGACCCTCCGCGCCGTTCTCGACGCGGCCCTCGAACGGTGCCCCGCGCTGATCCCGTCGCACGAAGCCGAACTGCGCACCCTCGCGCTGACGGCGGGACTGGCCGACGGCAACGAACCGGCCGGAGAGATCACCAAGGTCGGCAGCGCGTTCGCCACCCTGCTCCGGCACGGACGGCACGCGAAACCCGCCCGCCGCCGCAGCCCCATGGGTCACCTGCTCCGGTTGCTCGCGCCGAGTGCCTGATCCGGCGTAGCGACGCTGCCGACGATGTAGTTAGGTACCGACATGGCTGCTCACGCGCGCTGGACCGAGGCCGACATCCCAGATCAGACCGGCCGGACCGTGTTCGTCACGGGGGCGAACTCCGGGCTCGGGCTGCGCATGTCCGAGGTGCTCGCGGGCAAGGGGGCCCGCGTGCTGCTCGGCTGCCGGTCGCCGGAGCGCGGCGCCAAGGCGCTGGAGCAGGTTCGCGCGGCCGCGACCGGGGAAGCGCCCGAACTCGTCCGGCTGGACCTCGCCGATCTCGACTCGGTCCGCGAAGCCGTGAAGAAGGTCCAGGAACTGACGGGCGGCAAGCTCGACGTCCTGGTCAACAACGCGGGCGTGATGGCGACGCCGCGCGGTCACACCAAGGACGGCTTCGAGACCCAGTTCGGCACGAACCATCTCGGACACGCGGTGCTGACCTGGCTGCTGATGCCGTCCCTGCGCAACGGCTCCGCGGCGCGTGTCGTCACCCTGTCGAGTGTCGCGGCGACGGGCGCGCGCATCGACGTCGCCGACCCGAACTTCGAGCGGCGGATGTACAACCCCGGCTCGGCCTACGGCCAGTCGAAACTCGCCAATCAGGTGTTCGCGCTCGAACTGGACCGCAGGCTGCGCGCCGCGGGCGACGACGTCGTCAGCGTGGCGGCCCACCCGGGCTACACGTGGACCGGGCTCGGTTCCGGGATGGCCCGCTCCTACCGCAACCCCGTGGTGCGCGCGCTGGTCGCCGGCGGCAACCGGATCGGCGAGATCTTCATCGCGCAGAACGCCCGCCAGGGCACGCTCCCGCAACTGTTCGCGGCAACGGCTCCCGAGGTCGAAGGCGGCGACTACATCGGCCCTCGCGGGCTCGGCGGACTTCGCGGCGCCCCGGTCAAGGTGCGCCCCCTGACGGCCGCGAAGAGCGAATCGCTCGGCGCCGCGTTGTGGGACGTGACCACCAAGTTGACGGGCGTCACCCCCGACCCCGCGTGAGCGGCGACCACTGCTCCGGCGGGCGTAGGGTGACGGGGTGAGTGCTGCCCCAGATGGCCGCAAGATGTTGCGGCTCGAGGTCCGGAATTCCCAGACTCCCATCGAGAAGAAGCCGCCGTGGATCAAGACGCGCGCGCGGATGGGTCCGGAGTTCACCGAACTCAAAGGCCTGGTGCGCCGCGAAGGCCTCCACACCGTCTGCGAAGAAGCCGGCTGCCCCAACATCTACGAATGCTGGGAAGACCGTGAGGCGACGTTCCTGATCGGTGGCGATCAGTGCACCCGGCGCTGTGACTTCTGCCAGATCGACACCGGCAAGCCTGCCGAGCTGGACCGCACCGAGCCGCGCAAGGTCGCCGAAAGCGTCCAGGCGATGGGCCTGCGCTACTCGACCGTCACCGGTGTCGCGCGTGACGACCTCGAAGACGGCGGCGCGTGGCTGTACGCGGAGACCGTGCGCCAGATCCACGCGCTGAACCCGGGCACCGGTGTCGAGCTGCTGATCCCGGATTTCAACGCCGACCCCGACCAGCTGGCCGAAGTCTTCGGCTCCCGCCCCGAGGTGCTCGCGCACAACGTCGAGACGGTGCCGCGCATCTTCAAGCGGATCCGGCCCGGTTTTCGGTACGCGCGGTCGCTGGAGATCATCACTCGCGCTCGCGAGGCGGGTCTGGTGACGAAGTCGAACCTGATCCTCGGCATGGGCGAGACCCCCGACGAGGTCGCGCCCGCGATGAAGGACCTGGTCGACGCCGGCTGCGAAATCCTGACGATCACCCAGTACCTGCGCCCGTCGCCCCGGCATCACCCGGTGGACCGGTGGGTCAAGCCCGAAGAGTTCGTCGAGCACTCGAACGCCGCCGAGGCGATGGGCTTCGCCGGCGTCATGGCCGGTCCGCTGGTCCGCTCCTCGTACCGCGCCGGGCGGCTGTTCGCGCAGACGAAGGCCCACCGCGGCGAAGCGCTGTCGGAGAACCTGGCCCACCTCGCCGCCGAAGGACCCGCCGCGCAGGAAGCCAGCTCGCTGCTGGCACGGTGACTCCGGTCACCCTCTCCGCGACATCGCCACCCACCAGGTCACGAATCAGTAAAGTGACCTGGTGGCGTTGGTAACTGATCTTCTCAATTGGCTGCAGAGTCTCCCGGAACCGGGACTGGTCGCGGCGACCGGCGGACTGGTGTTCGCCGAATGCACCATCGGGCTCGGCTTCATCGCGCCCGGTGAATCGGGGCTGCTGGTCGCGGCCACGACGGCGACGTCGGTCTCCCGGTTCCTGACCCTGTGGGCCGTCGTGACGGTCTGCGCCGCACTCGGTGACTCACTCGGCTACGCGATCGGCAAACGCTTCGGCCCGCGCCTGCGCGAGACGAAGCTGATCCGCAAGTACGGCCTCGACGCCTGGGACAAGGCCACCGGCGTGCTCGAACGGCGAGGCGCGTGGGCGGTGTTCTTCGCACGGTTCCTCCCGGTGATCCGCACGCTGACCCCGGCGGCGTCCGGGACGTCGGGCCTGCCGTTCCGCAAGTTCCTGCCGGCCGCCGCGGCGGGCGCGGCCTGCTGGTCGGCCATCCACATCGGCATCGGCGCCGCCCTCGGCGAGGCCGCCAAGAAGGTCGAAGGCGTGCTCAACACCGGCGGTCTGGTGATCGTCGGGGTGCTGGTGGGCGTCGCCGTGTTCTTCCTTCTGCGCTACAAGAAGAAGAAGGCGCTCGCCGTGACGGTCGAAGACGCCACTCCGGCGAAGGTCGGCGCGGAGGACTAGATTCCGGGCATGGCCGCCTTGAACCTGCCCCAGCCGATCGGTTTCGTCCTCGGCGGCGGAGGCAGTCTCGGCGCCATGCAGGTCGGGATGCTGCGGGCCCTCACCGAAAGCGGCATCGCGCCCGACCTCGTCGTCGGCACCTCGGTGGGTTCGCTGAACGCCGCCGTCCTCGCTCTCGAGGGTGAGGCAGGCGCCCGGCTCGACCGGATCTGGTCGCGGATGACGCGGCACGAGGCGTTCCCCGGCGGCGTGCTCAGCCAGGTGCGGACCCTGCGGCACAGCAAGACCAACCTGTTCCCCAACACCGGGCTCGCCGCGATCATCGACGAGCACATCGGCGAGGGCGTCCGGTTCGAGGATCTCGCGCTGCCGCTGGGCGTCGTCGCGACCGACGTCGACACCGCCGAACCGCTGCTCATCCGTTCCGGGCCCGTTCTGGCGCCCCTGCTGGCCAGCTGCGCGATCCCGGGGATCTATCCGCCGGTGCCGTTCGGGGAGCGCATGCTCTACGACGGCGGCCTGGTCGCCAACGTGCCGATGCGCCAGGCACTCGCCATGGGCGCGAAGTCGCTCGTCGTCCTCGACTGCGCCTTCCCCGGCAAAATGCCCGGCACCCCGCAGACCTTCGCCGAGGTGATGATGTTCACCGCGATGATCAGCATGCGGAACCAGGCCGTGCTGGAGGCGCCCATCGCCGCCGCCGAGGTGCCCGTGGTCTACGTGCCGGGGCCGAAGCCGGTGCGGGTCAGCCCGCTGGACTTCAGTCACACCACGACACTCACCGCCGAGGCTTATGCGGCCGCGAAGACCTATTTGGGCGAATTGAGCGTCGACGGCCCCGGACTTTATGGTGCGCCCGGTCTCGTCGTGGCCTGACAGGCAACCATCCGGCATCGATCACGTCTTCTTCGTCGCGTAGTTTTGAAAGAGAACTTTCCGCTGTTAGAGCGACGTAAAAAGAGAACTATATGTTTCCCAAGAAGACATTACTTTCGACGGCCGGAATACTCGCCGCGGTAGTGGTGATCGCGGCCTGTTCGCCCTCGGGCGGCACCAATTCACCCGACACCGGCACCGAGTCGGACACGAACCCGGTTTCGGTGACCATCGACCCGGCAGGCGGGACGAACGTCAATCCGGCGACCCCGGTGACGGTCAAGGCCGAGCACGGCAAGCTGATCGACGTCACCGTCAGCAACGCCGACAAGGGCAACCAGGTGAAGGGCGAACTGGCGGGCGACGGGCTCAGCTGGAAGACCACCGAGCCGCTCGGCTACGGCAGCACCTACAAGATCGTGGCACACGCCCAGGGCACCGACGGGAAGCCCGTCGAGCAGCAGAGCAGGGTCTCCACGCTGAGCCCGAAGCAGCAGGCGAACCCGAACCTGATCCCGGCACCCGCCGCGGTCACGTCCGGTGGTGTCGGCGTCGGGCAGCCGATCGTGTTCGCCTTCGGCCAGCCGGTGAAGAATAAGGCCGAGGTGGAGAAGAAGCTGTCGGTGGAGTCCACCCCGAAGCAGGAGGGCTCCTGGTACTGGATCGACGACAAGAACGTCCACTACCGCCCCAAGGTGTACTGGCAGCCGGGGACGACGCTCAAGGTTTCCGCGATGATCTACGGCGTCGATTTCGGCAATGGCGTCTACGGCGCGACCGACCGCACGGAAACGTACAAAGTGCACGATTCCTGGGTCGCGAAAGCCGACGGCAACACCGAGCAGATGCAGATCTTCCACAACGGCACGCTGGCGAAATCGATGCCCATTTCCATGGGCAAGGACGCAACGCCGACGCATTTGGGCGCCCACGTCATTTCGGACAAACACGAGAACTACACGATGGACTCGTGCACGTACGGCGTCTGCCAGGGCCAGCCGGGGTACTACAAGGCGAACGAGAAGTGGTCGCTGCGGATCTCCAACGACGGCGAGTTCGTCCACGAGAACCCGAACAGCGTCGGCGCGCAGGGCAGCTCGAACGTGTCGCACGGCTGCATCAACCTCAACGCCGCGAACGCCCAGTGGTTCTACCAGAACATGGGGCTCGGCGACGTCGTCGAGGTGACCAACTCCGGCGGTCCGCAGCTGCCGGTCTGGGACCTCTACGGCGACTGGTCGAAGTCGTGGGCGGACTGGCAAGCGGGCAGCGCACTCAAGTAGAGGCATGATGGGCGGGTGACCAGCACCCTGAGCACCGCCCGCTCACTCGTGGCCGGCGCCGGCCGGGTCGTCGCACTGACCGGCGCCGGGATCTCCACGGATTCGGGGATCCCCGACTTCCGCGGCCCGCAAGGCCTGTGGACCCGCGATCCGACCGCGGAGAAGATGTCGAACCTCCAGGCGTACCGAGAAAGTCGCGAGGTACGCGAACGGACTTGGCAGGCGCGGCTGGTGCACCCCGGCTGGGACGCGGCACCGAACGCCGCGCACTACGCGCTCGTGCGCCTGGCGCCGACGCATGTCGTCACCCAGAACATCGACCGGCTGCACCAGAAGGCGGGCTTCGCGCCGGAGCGGGTGCTGGAACTGCACGGCACGATGTTCGAGTCCGTCTGCCTGTCCTGTGACAATCACCGGGACATGCGCTTGACGCTGCAGCGGGTGCGAGCGGGCGAGACCGATCCGCCTTGCCTGCTGTGCGGCGGCATCCTGAAGTCGGCCACCGTGTCGTTCGGCCAGCACCTGGACCAGAACCTGCTCCGAGCCGCTCGAACCGCCATCTCCGAGAGCGACCTCCTGCTGGTGGCCGGCTCCTCCCTGAGCGTGCAGCCGGCCGCCTCACTGGTGAGCGTCGCTTCGCGGGCCGGCGCCGACGTGGTGATCTGCAACGGCTCCGAAACGCCCTACGACTCCATGGCCTCCGCCGTCGTCCGCGGCCCCCTCAGCGAAACCCTCCCCGCCCTAATCCCTTAACCCCCGGGCCGCACCCTCCACTCCCGCCCCATCCCCGTGACGCCTCCGATCACGTGAGTGACGGCTTCAATCACGGGAGTTGCGTCTCTGATCACGTGAGTGGCGGGTTCAGTCACGTGGGTTCCGGGTTTGGTCGCCTGTGCCAGTCGCGTGACTCGCGTGTTCAGGGGCGTATCTCGCGTGTGTGGACCCGGAACTCGCGTGTTCAGGGGCGTAACTCTCGTGATCCGGTGGATGACACGCGTGTTTGTGTGGACGACACGTGTGATCAGGGGGACGACACGGCGCAGATTCCCCGCAACGACGTGTCGTCCGTCTGATCACGCGTGTCGTCCACCGGATCACACGTGTCGTCCGTCTGGTCACGGGTGCCGCGGGTTTCGGGCATGAAAAAACGGGCCCGGGTCGGGAGAACTCGGGGTTCTCAACCGGCCTGGGCCCGTTTCTTTTTTCAATGTTAGTCCGGCGGTGTCCTACTCTCCCACAACCCTTCGGTTGCAGTACCATCGGCGCTGTCAGGCTTAGCTTCCGGGTTCGGAATGGGACCGGGCGTTTCCCTGACGCTATGACCACCGAAACACTGT
>NZ_QHKL01000005.1 GCF_003947415.1 Amycolatopsis sp. WAC 01376 | reverse complement strand
CGACCCAACTGTGCGATAGCGCGGAACCGGACCGCCTCCAACCGCGCGATCCCCTCCGACGCCGCCACCGCGACATCCACAACATCCTTATCCCCCAACGAATCCAGCGAACCGTTGACCTCCTTCAACACATCCGACTCGGTCATTTCCTTGAGCAGCGCCACAATGGCGTTAGAAGTGTCCACACGCAGAACGTACAACCGGCCACCGACAGTTTTCGATCTCACAGGCATTGCTGGTGTTGCCGATTTCCGGTAACGGCGCAAACTGGCTCGGTAGTAGTGCTGCAGTGGTGATGACCGGGGTTGGGGAGTCACCGCGCATGGGAGAGCCCGCGAGCGTCGCCGTTTTCCGGCAACGACCCGGCTCAGTAATAGTGCCGCAACTCGCCCCACAGCGCGGACCAAGGCCGGGAAGTCCCCGCACACAAGGAAATCCGCACCCCTTGCTCGGCGTTCCCCATTCCGAGCCCGTTGTCGTGAACGGCCGCCTCGCGACATCCGATGAACCACGCCGGAAGATACGGGCCCACGACGACCACGGGCCCGACAGCCTCAGCGGGTGGAGGTCCCCAGTCCGCATAGGACATGTGGCCCGAGTGCACCGCGGGAAGCCCGTAGTACTCCAGGGCCCCGGCTTGTCCGTAGTTCCGCGTGAAGATCACCGCGGTGGAGCGCTGTTCGACGGGGATCCGCGTGACCGTCGAAGCCAGCTCCGGCCAGCCTGCCTGCTCGCCTTGTTCTTTGTTCACCACCAGAACCGGCGCCAGCGCGGACACCGGCAGGAGAGGCAGCCCGACGACGAGGGAGACGGCCGCGCCCACGAAAGCCAGCGCGACAGCGAGAGCGCGGCGCCAGGTGCGGTCGAGGAGGCGCCGGCGGCCGCGAGCAGTAACAGAAACGGTGCTGAGTAGTACGGTTTTCCGCCCAGTACCACCAAGATTACGCACAACACCGGATAGGCCAAGGCCGGCGAACGAGCCCAGCGCAAGTCCGGATCGCGCCAGAGTCGGAGGGCGTCGGCGATCCAGACCGGCACGACCACGGGGGAGATAGAGCAGCTGCATCGGCACGAACAGGATCCGGTTCTCCGCGCCGTCGTCCGCGCTGATACCGGAAGCCACGGTCAGCAAAGGGAAACCGTGGACCGCTTGCCAGATCAGTCCCGATGCGACCAGTGCCAGCAGGACCACCGTCGCGGTGGCGCACAAGGTGGCTGCCACGCGCAGGCCGGAAGGAGTGGCGCCGAAGACGTCCGTGGAGATCCTCGCGAGGAAGGGTGTCAGCGACGGCTGGTCGACATAGCCCCAGGCGAGCCGCTTTCCGGCGGCGAGGAAGTACAGCTCGTCCCGGTGGAAGCCGTACCGGCCCGACACCAGGGTCAGCACCAGGACCTGTATCGCGACGACCAGACCGACCGGACCCCGAGCGAATCGCGCCTCCCCGGCAGAGGGGGAGCCTACTGCGTGGGAGGGGCGAGTTCGACGCGGTTGCGGCCACCTTGTTTCGCTCGGTACAGCGCGGTGTCCGTGGCGACGAGAAGGTCGTCGACGCTGGTGATGTTGGCCGCCGGGTACAGCGCCCCGCCGATCGACACCGTCAGATCCGTGAGCACGGTGTCGCGATCGGGCAGCGCGACCGAGACCACCGCCACCTGGTGCCGGATTCGTTCGGCCACCTGGCGCAGCGTCTCCTCGCCGTGGATGTCCGGGATGACGATCGCGAACTCCTCGCCGCCCCACCGCCCGCAGACGTCCTGCTCGCGGATCTCGGCGCGAAGCGCGTCGCCGACCGCGCGCAGGACGAGGTCGCCGTTGGGATGTCCGTAGGTGTCGTTGATCGTCTTGAAGTTGTCGAGGTCGAGGAACAGCACGCCGAGGTTGCGGCCGGCGCGCGTCCGGCCGAGGTGCTCTTCGGCCAGCTGACGCCAGCGGCGTTTCGTGACGAGGCCGGTGGTGGCGTCGGTGTGCGCGTCGCGCCGGTACTGCGTCAGCAGCAGCCCGCGGTGCAGCGCGACCAGCGCGATGACGACCCCGACGAGGACCAGCGGGTTGGCCTGCACGAGGACGACGGCCGTCACGAGACCAAGGCCGAGCGCGCCCGCCTCGAGGATCTGGTCGCCGAAACCGGAGAACAGTTCGCCGATCGACTTGGGCGGCGACGAGAGCGCGATCGCGATCATCACCAGCACGGTGTTGATCGCCCAGCGCAGCGCCGCGGCCACGATGATGACGGCGAGATCACCCAGCCCGGCGAGCAGCCCGGAGTCGGGCGAACCGGGGTAGTGGCGCATGCCGAGGCTGAGGACGACGACGGCGGCCTGCGTGCCGCAGAGCACCGTCGCGGCGGAAAAGATCCACCGATGGGGGAGTACCGGCCGTTGGTGTGGCCAGATCCGCAGCCATGCGATGGTGTAGGTCACCACGACCATCGCGGCGGCGAGCACCGGAGGCAGCGCGATGACGGCGGCGACGCTCCAGACCGCCTTGGTGTCGACGTAGGCGACCGACGGGGCCCTGTCGTACTCCCGTTGGCGTTCGATCTGCCGGGTGCCCTCGATCGCGATGGCCGCGCACAGCGTCAGGACGCCGAATCGGGCCAGGTCGGTACCGGTCACCGGGATCAGCCGGGCCGTGGCGGCGGTCGAGAGGACTGCGATGAGATTCACGACCAGGACGTAGGAACGCACAGGTCGCGGCAGGCTCCACAGGTGCCAGGCCCTGAGCCGCCGCCGCGCGCCGCCGAGTCGTCCGTCCACGCACCCTCTTCCGTCGGTGATCTACACCGTAATCGAACCGGGACGGCGACGACCGCGTTGTCTCCGACGATAAGACACGCGGCCGCGAATTCCCCCGGACAGCCCAACCAAAACGAGGGAGGTGCACCGATGCAGGACAACAACTGGTGAGTGTTTTGCCGGATAAATGGCTATTTCGAGGGAGGTGAACGACGTGCGGGACAACAACTGGACCTGAGTGATCCGGCCCACAAGAGCGTGCGGCTTCACGAAGGGAGGTGAACGTAGTGCGTGACAACAACTGGACGACCCGTCGTGACAACAACTGGACGTGATGTGTCAGGAACCGTGCTCGCCAACGGGTGTCGTCCCGCCGGCCGGACTCGCGGGATCTTCGGATTCCTCCGGGCCGCGGCGGGACGACACCGCCCGTGACCAGCCCACCCCGGCGACCTCGGCGACCACCACGCCCGCGCCCGCCGCGACGGTGATCACGGTGGTCGGCGCGACGACCTGGGCCAGCAGCCCGGCCGCCGCGATCCCGGCCGCCTGAGCCGCGCGCAACGCCGCTATCGCGACCCCGATCACCTGGCCGCGATGGGCGGCCGGCGCGGCGAGGCTGTACTGCGTCTGAGTGATCATGTCGTGCGCGGAGAACACCCCCGAGAGCGTCCACAGCACGACGATCGTGACCAGGCCCGGCGCCCAGCCGGTCGGGATCAGCACCAGGCTGCTCGCCACCGTCAACGCGCCCAGCACCTTGACCTGCCGTTCACGCGGGATCCGGCTCAGCAGGATCCCGCCGAGCACCGAGCCGACCGGGTTCGCGGCCAGCAGCCACGGCAGCGCGTCCGCGCCACCCAGTTCGGCAGCGACCGGCACGGCGAGGCCTTCGGGCACGACGTAGAAACCGCAGCAGCAGGCGATGAGCAGCAGCCAGCGCAGCTTGCGATCGCGCGCCACCAAGCGGCAGCCCGCGATCAGGGACGGGCGCTCGTGATGGCTCGGTGCCGACGGTGGGAACCGTTCGAGCCCGAAGCGGAGCATGAGCGCGGAAAGCGCGAACGTGCCCGCGTCGATCAGCAGCGCGCCGGGTACGCCGAGGCCGGTGACGACGGCGGCGCCCGCGCCGAACCCCACCACGAGCCCGGCTTGGTAGGTGGAGGAGATGACGGCCTGGCCGACGACCAGCCGGTCCGGATCGAGCAGATCCGGCAGCATCGCCTGGCGGGCCGCATGGAACGGCCCGGCCATGAGCTGCACGACGAACAACAGCGCGGCCGCGACGGGCAACGGCAGACCGGGCACCGCCATCAGCGCGATCAGGACCGCGCGGCCGACGTCGGTCACCACCATCACGGTGCGCCGCGCGAACCGGTCCGCGATGCCGCCCAGCGCGCCGCCGAGGAGATCGGGCACGAACGTCCGCGCGTACGCCGCCGAAGCCCAGCCCGCCGACGATGTCCGGTCGAACACCAGCACCGTGAGGGCGACCCTGGCCAGCTGGTCACCGGCGACCGAGAGCAGATGCGCGAGCCAGATCCGGCGGAATCCGGCGACCGTGAAGACGCTGCGGAACGACGCCGCCCGTGCTGGCATGCGCTTCAGGCTGTCGTGAGGCGGCCACTTTGCGCAACCCTCGAGAAAAATCCGTCCGCCGTGTCGAACCACCGAGGGCCCGTTCGACGTGTGGGTAAGAGAAGGAACGGAGTATCCGATGTCGCATTCACTGGGCCCGCTGGCGAACAACCTGGCCGCCTACGCCATCTACTCGACCGCGCAGACCGAGATGCGCCACGCCTACAAGCTGATCGAGGTGGGCGACTACCTCGGCGCCGCCGCGGAGATCGATTCCGCCGCGCACGCCGCCGAGGTGCTCGCCCGCGCGACCTCCGAACTGGACGCCGAACGTTCGGAACGATGGCTCAGAGTCGTCGCCGCCCGAAGGCGGTTCG
Source organism: Amycolatopsis sp. WAC 01376 (assembly GCF_003947415.1). GTDB lineage: Bacteria > Actinomycetota > Actinomycetes > Mycobacteriales > Pseudonocardiaceae > Amycolatopsis. The sequence goes on along the minus strand of NZ_QHKL01000005.1, from coordinate 142,361 downwards.
CCGAACAGGCCCGCGTGCGCGCCTCGGACACCGCACTGGCCCTTGCCGCTTAACGGAAAGCGCGTCGATAGGTGACCGGGCTGACGCCGGTCGTGCGCTTGAACCGGTCGCGGAACGAGGTGGGCGAACCGAAACCGACTTCGGCGCCGATCCGTTCGACGGCGTACTGGGTGGTCTCCAGCAGATGCTGCGCCTGCCGGACACGCGTCCGGTGCAGCCACTGCAACGGTGTCGTCCCCGTCTGTTCACGGAAGTGGCGGATGAGCGTGCGCGTACTCATCCCGGCGCGTGCGGCGATGTCGGTCAGCGTCAGCTCGCGCGCGAGGTTTTCCTGCATCCACAGCAAAGTGGGTTCCAGCGCCGCGCCGCGGGGAGCGGGAGGATGCCGCAACGCGATGAATTGTGCCTGTCCGCCTTCGCGTTCCAGCGCCATCACGGAAAGACGGGCGGCGTCGGCCGCGATCGCGGAGCCGTGGTCCCGGCGGATCAGGTGCAGGCACAGGTCCAGGCCCGCGGCGGCGCCCGCCGACGTCAGGATCTGCCCGTTGTCGACGTAGAGCACGTCCGGATCGACGTCGATGTCCGGATACGCGGTGGCCAAAGCCTCGGCCGCGACCCAGTGGGTGGTGGCGCGAAGTCCGTCGAGCAGGCCTGCGGCAGCGAGGATGAAGGTCCCAGAACAGATCGAGGCGATCCGCGTACCTCTTGCGGCGGCCGCGGTGAGCGCGTCGTGGACGGTTTCCGGCAACGGCGCGGTGGGGTCGGCGGTGCCGGGGACGATGATCGTGTCGGCTTCGCGCAGCGCCTCCAGCCCCCACGGGGCGCGCAGAGTGAAGTGCCCCGCGTCGACGTCCGGCTGTTCGGCGCAGACGATGACCCGATAGCCCGCGCTCCCGTCGGCGAGCCGCGTCCTGGTGAAGACCTCGATCGGTGTCGAGAGGTCGAACGGGATCACCTTGTCCAGCGCGAGGACGGCGACGGTGTACATGACCGCAACCTACCCGCCCGGTGGCGAGATCCCGTTGGAAGGCGTCGTTCACGCCACTGGGACCGGGCTGCGTCCGCTTCTAGCGTCGAACCATGATGATCATCGCGCCGATTCTCGTCGGCCTCCTCTACGTCGTGCTGATGTCGCTGATCCACGAGCCGCACCGCCGCCGCTTCAACGCGGTCATGGTGGCGGGCGCCGGCGCCGCTTATTTGAGCGGAGGCGGCCTCGGGATCTGGGAGTTCGTGTTCACCGCCGTCGTGACCTACGTGGCTTACCGCGGCCTCGAATCCTGGACGTTCGTCGGTATCGCCTGGCTGCTGCACACCGGCTGGGACGTCGTGCACCACCTCAAGGGCGCCCCGATCATCCCGTTCGCCGAGCATTCCTCGTTCGGCTGCGCGATCTGCGATCCGGTGATCGCGATCTGGTGTTTCGCCGGCGGACGATCGGTGACGGATTTCCTTCGCGCCCGTGTCGGTTCCCGTCGTTCGCGTTCGTCGGTGGGATGAAGGACCGAACGACAGGAGTCTCCGCCCCATCCCGGGTGTCTCGACGTGGTGATCTCGGCCGACACGCTCGAACCGGGCCGGGTGAACATCTTCGAACATTGGGAGTCGGAGGAGGTGCTGAACGCGTGGCGCGCGATCTCGCCGAGGCCGACGTACTCCGCCGAGATTCTGGACGGAGAGGTCTTCAAGCACCGGGTTTCCCACTCCGGACCGCCGTTCGACTGATCGGGCGGCTTGGCCCCTAGGCCGTTCGATGCGAACATATGTTCTATGACGCCCGAGGGTCCCATCCTGCACGCCGACCTGGATTCGTTCTACGCGTCGGTCGAGCAGCGTGACGACCCGAGCCTGCGCGGACGTCCGGTCATCGTCGGCGGGGGCGTCGTCCTGGCGGCCAGTTACGAGGCCAAGGCGTACGGCGTCCGCACCGCGATGGGCGGCGGCCAGGCGCGGCGGCTGTGCCCGGACGCGATCGTGGTCCCGCCTCGGATGCGCGCGTATTCCGAGGCGAGCAAGGCGGTCTTCGAGGTCTTCGGCAACACGACGCCGCTGGTGGAAGGCATCTCGATCGACGAGGCCTTCCTCGACGTCGGCGGGCTGCTGAAGATCGCGGGCACGCCGAGCCGGATCGCCGCGAAGCTGAGGAAGGACGTCCTGGAGCAGGTCGGCCTGCCGATCACCGTCGGCGTGGCGAGGACGAAGTTCCTCGCGAAGGTGGCCAGCGGTGTCGCGAAACCGGACGGTCTCCTCGTCGTGCCGCACGACAAGGAGCTGGAGTTCCTGCATCCGCTCCCGGTCGAGCGGTTGTGGGGCGTGGGCAAGGTGACGGCGCAGAAGCTCCGCGAGCGCGGCGTGACGACGGTCGGGCAGATGGAAGGATTCGGGGAGAAGGAACTCGTCCGGATGCTCGGCCGCGGCGTCGGCGCCCATCTGCACGCCCTGTCCCACAACGACGACCCCCGGCGCGTGCAGACCGGCCGCCGTCGCCGCTCGATCGGGGCGCAGCGCGCGCTCGGCAGCAGGCCGCGTTCGCCCGCGGAGCTCGACGCGACGTTGCTGACGCTGGCCGATCGGCTGTCCCGCCGTCTGCGTTCGGCGCACCGGGTGTGCCGCACCGTCGTGCTGCGGATGCGGTTCGGCGATTTCACCAAAGCGACGCGTTCGCACACCTTGCTGGAGGCGACGGAACAGACCGGCGCGGTCGTCGCGGCGGCCCGTGGCCTGCTCGCCGCGGCGAGACCGCTGATCGACGAACGCGGGCTCACGCTGATCGGGCTCGCGCTCACGAACCTGTCGAAGGACGACGCCATCCAGCTGGCCTTGCCGTTCGGGGCGAAGCCGAGGGACCAGCTCGATGCGACGCTCGACACCGTCCGGGACCGGTTCGGCTCGAAGTCCATCACGCGCGCCGTGCATCTCGGGCAGGTCGAGGAGCCGTGGGTGCCGCTCCTGCCGGACTGAACCCCGTCGCTAGGGTGTCCCGGTGGCGGAAGTCGAGATCTACACCGATGGTGCGTGCAGCGGGAATCCCGGTCCCGGCGGCTGGGGCGCGGTGCTGCGATACGGCACGGTCGAGAAGGAGATCTACGGCGGGGATCCCGGGCCGACCACGAACAACCGGATGGAACTGACCGCGCCCATCGAGGCGCTGGAAAGCCTGAAGCGCCGGGTCGCGGTCGACATCTACACCGACAGCACCTACGTCCGGAACGGCATCACCAGCTGGGTGCGGAACTGGAAGAACAACGGCTGGACGACCTCGGCCAAGACGCCGGTCAAGAACGCCGATCTGTGGCGCCGTCTCGACGAAGCCGCTTCCAAGCACGACGTCGAATGGCACTGGGTCAAGGGCCACTCCGGGCATCCGGAGAACGAGCGAGCGGACCGGCTCGCCGTCAAAGGCGTGGAAGAGGTCGTGGGGCGACCCGTGATCCAGCCCGGCGAGCGGTCCGCTCCGCGTCGCTAGCAGCTGACGTTGACCTTCGCGCCCTTGGCGAAGGAGACGTGCACGTGGTCCATGTGGTTGGCGGTCGCGCCGCCGCGGTCCTCCATGGTGTCCCAGCCGCTGCCGTCGTTGTAGCGCTGGCGCCAGATGACGTAGGTGACGCCGAAGTCCTTCTGGTTGGCCAGGAGGTACTCGGCGATGGCGTTGCCGGTCGCGGTGTCCACCATGAAGTCCAGCGCGAGGCCGGAGGGGTGGTCGCTGGCGTTCGCCCGGCCGGCGACGCCGCCGACGTTCTTGACGCCGAACTTCGCCTTGACGTGGTTTCCGACCTGGGCCACGTGCGGCTTCACGCCGGCGAGGTCGGTCGAACACGCCGTCGCGGCGGGCACGGTCTTCTTGACCGGCGCGGGGGCCTTGGTCGACGTCGTCGGCTTCGGGGGAGCCGAGGAGGTCGAGGGAGGCGGGGTCGTCGTGCTGGAGGGGGGCGGGGTGCTGCTGGTCGACGGCGGGGGAGTCACGCTGGAGACCGGGGGAGCCTGCAGCGCGAGCGCGGCACTTGCCGCTTCGACGTCAGGGGAACCTGCGGTGGTCAGCCACATCGACGCCGGGAGCGCCGTGGCGACCGCTGCCGCGATACCCGCGGGGAGCTTCCACTGCGGAGCCTTGTTCTTGCGATGTCTGCCGGCCATTTCTCTGATCACTCACCACTTCGGGGACGGGAACTCGCGTCGGGGGCCGCGAGCTCCGGGCAACATTACGAAAAGGACACGGCAATGTCACGCCCGAGTGTGTTCGCCCACAGTTACCTTGATCGTTGAACCAAAAGAGGCTCACAGCCGTACAGACACAAGAAGTGCTTTTATGTGACCACCGTGAGTGACGAATTCAGTCCGCTTTGCAGGACTGGAAGTACATGTCCCCGTCCGCCGAGGTCACGTTCACTCCCGGGGAGCTCGGAGCCCGCGTGGTCGCCGCCGACGCCGCGATCGTGGTGCAGACCAGCTGGTTGATGGCCTGATTCGACAGTTTTCGCATACTGAACGGCAGCACGATGGCGGTCGGATCGCCCGAGTACACCTCGACCCGCCCCACCTCCGCCGGGACGAACGTGGTGAGCCCCTGCGCGGCTTCCCGTTCCGTCGGTCCCTTCAGCAGCAGCGTGAGCGCGCCTTCGGGTGAGATGAAACCTTCGGTGGGCCGTGTCACCGGGATGACCCGGCCGTCGGAGACGAAGTACAGCGTCAGACCGTTGACGACGTTCGTCCCCGTGGTGGCGCGGATCGACGGCCCCGGCCCGGCCGGGACGACGCCGGTCGGCTGGACGCCGCAGGCCGCCACCAGCGCCGCGGCCGCGAGAGCGGGCAGCACCCGGATCCTCCTCATCGCGTGCCTCCTTCGGTCCGGTGCGGCAGGCGCAGGACGAACCGGGCGCCGTGCCCGGTGTCGGCGGCGGTCAGGTCACCGCCGTGCAGGCGGGCGTTCTCGAGCGCGATCGCCAGTCCCAGCCCGCTGCCCTCGGAGCGGGCGCGGGCGGTGTCGGCCTTGGTGAACCGGTCGAACACATGCGGCAGGACTTCGGGATCGATCCCCGGCCCGTGATCTTCGACCTCCAGGGTGACGCCGTCGTCGCCGGCGCGCAGGCGGACTTCGACCGGGGCCGCGCCGTGCCGGAACGCGTTGCCGACGAGGTTGGCCACGATGAGGTCGAGCCGCCGCCGGTCCACGCGGGCGAGAACGCCTTCCGGCAGGTCGGTGACCAGGTCTTCGCCGTCGCGCCAGCCGCGCGCGTCGAGGCTGTCCCGGATCGCCGTCGCGAGATCCCATTCGTCGAGCACGAGTTCGGCGCGGCCCGCGTCGAACCGGGAGATCTCCACCAGGTCCTGGACGAGCCGGGTCAGCCTGCGGGTCTCACCCGAAACCAGCCGCGCCGCGACGGCGGTGTCCGGCGGCAGTGTCTCCGCGTCCTCGTCCAGGACATCGGTGACCGCGTTCATCGCCGCGAGCGGTGTGCGGAGCTCGTGCGAGACGTCGGCGACGAACCGGCGCGCGTCGGCCTCCATGGCTCTCAGCTCGCCGACCGTGCGTTCCAGTTCGGCGGCGGTGTTGTTGAAGGTGGTGACCAGTTCGGCCAGCTCGTCGGATCCCTTGGCGGGCAGCCGGACGTCGAGCCTGCCTTCGCCGAGCTGGGCGGCGGCGGTGTTGAGCGCCCGGACCGGCCGCAGCACCTGTCTCGCCGCGAGCAGGGCGAGCGCGGCGGCCAGAGGCAGCACGAGCGCGGCCGTCTGCCAGGCGGATCTCGCGAGTTCTTCGATCGCCTTCTGCTGCTGGACGAGCGACGTGAGCGAGTACACCTCGACGCCGCTGGGCCCCATCAGCCCGTCCGGCTGCCGCACCAGCACCGGCAGGCCGATCAGGAGTTCGGGGACGGGTTCCGGGCCGGCGTCGCGGTCCACCCGCTGGAACTGGATCCGGGTGTTGTTCGCGATGCTCTGCCGCAGCTCTGGAGAAAAGGTGGTCAGATCCGGGCCGTTGACCGACCGCAGGTTCCGGTAGACCGCGACCGCGTTCAACCGCAGGCTGCCCGCGAAGTCGTTGAGCTGCTCCTGCGTCGGCGGCGTGGACAGCGGGCGGCCGTAGGCGCTGACCCGGTCCTTCAGCTGGTCCATCGCCGCGTCCTGGACGGCTTTGAGGATCGCGTTCCTCGCCGAGACGTAACTGACCCCCGCCGTGGCCGCCGCCCCGATGATCGTCATCGCCGCGAAGGCCAGGATGAGCCGGGGCCGCAGCCCGGAGAGCAGCCTCATGAACGGCCGAATCGGTATCCGAAGCCGCGGACGGTCTGGACGTGTTCGGGTTTCGCGGGCACGTCTTCGATCTTCGCGCGCAGCCGCTGGACACAGGCGTCGACCAGCCGCGAGTCGCCGAGATAGTCGTGATCCCAGACGGCGGAGAGGATCTGCTGGCGGCTGTAGACCTGCCCCGGCGTGCGCGAGAGCTCCAGCAGCAGTTTCAGCTCGGTGGGGGTCAGCGAGACCGGCTCGCCGTTCTTCGTGACCACCAGCCCGGCTCGGTCGATGACCAGACGGCCGTGCCGTTCCCCGCCGGGTTCGTCCTCGTTCGCGGGTTTCTCGCTCACCGCGCGCCGCAGCACGGCCCGGATCCGCGCGTCGAGCACGCGGGGTTCGATCGGCTTGGTCACGTAGTCGTCGGCGCCCGCCTCCAGGCCGGCCACGATGTCGAAGTCGTCGCTGCGGGCGGTGAGCATGATGATCGGCACCTCACCGGCCGAACGGATGCGGCGGCAGGTCTCGAAGCCGTCGATCCCGGGGAGCATCAGGTCCAGCACGACGATGTCGGGCTGGAACACCCGCAGTTTCTCCAGCCCGAGCTCACCGCTCTCGGCGGTGTGGACGGTATGCGCCTGCCGGCGCAGCGCGAGTTCCAGCCCCTCCCGGACGGACGCGTCGTCTTCGATCAAAAGGACACTTGCCACGCCGCCATTATTCGGATATCGCCGCGCGTGTGCGACTCGGCTCAATCTTGTAGCAGAACCATGACATTGTCCGGACCTCCCGGCTAAACGGTGTGGGGACAGTGAGACACATGGCCCTACTCACCCACGAAGCGAAGCCGACCCCCGCCCACCGCCCGCTGCCGGGACGGCACGCCGAGCCAAGGCGCACCCTGTCCAGGGCCGTGTTCCAGCTCGCCACCGGACTGGGACTGGCCGCCGCGTTCGTCGTGACCTACGTGCTCTTCGTGCACACGTCGGCCGGGCAGCTGGCGGAAAACGGCGTCGTCCGCAGCGCGCAGTCCGGTCAGTGGTCCACAATGGACTGGGCGGGACCGCTGCGCGACCAGGACATGGTGCTCGTCATCGGCGCCGCCGGGATCATGCTCGTCGGTCTGGCGCTGATCCGGCGCAAACCCGGCCTCCTGATCCCCGCGCTGAGCGTGCTCGTGTTCCCGCTCGTCGCCGCGCAGTTGCTCAAGCTCTACGTCCTCGTCCGTCCCGAACTGCCCGACGGCGGCCGCGGACCGGGCCACAACAGTTTCCCGAGCGGACACGTCAGCGCCGCCATTGCCATTCTGATGGCCCTCGCTTTCGTTCTGCCCCAACGGTTCCGCCCGGTGATCATCGGGATCGGCGGCGTCGCCGTCGCCTGGGTCGCGTCGTCGACCATCGCGCTGGGCTGGCACCGGCTCAGTGACACGGCGGGCGCCTGCCTGCTGGGCGCGTCGTTCGCCTGCCTCCTCGCCGCCTGGCTGACCACCCGGCGCCGGGACCTGCGCCGCACCCCCGCCGCGCTGGTGGCGCTGGCCACGGTGCTGCCCACCGCGATCGTCCTGATCGGCTTCGCGGTGCTGAGCACGGCGACCGACGGCGCCGCCCAGTTCGTCGCCGCGCTGGTGCTGGCCGCCCTCGCCGCGGTGGGCATCGTGCTGGTCGCGCTGTGGCCGTTGCGCGGATCCGCGTTCGAACGGCGGACCGGCGTGGAGACCTGCGTGGTCGACGACCTGCTCGAGACTCGCCTCGTGACCCGCCGCTGAAGCGGGTCTTCGGGGTGCTCCCGAATGTCACGTATGGGGCCGGGTCGGCCCCATACGTGACATCGGCGCGTGTTCAGGGACGAGACTCGCGTGCTCGGAAGGTGCCATGACCACGCGGTTCCGTCCGTTCCGTTTCGCTTGGTACATCGCCGAGTCGGCCGCACGGAAGAGCTCGCCGTAGTCCGTCGAGTGCTCGGGCGAGAGGCCGACGCCGATCGACACGGTGCAGCCGAGGATCGGTCCCACCGCGCGGGGTTCGTTCGTGGCGTGCCCGCTGGCGAGTTCGGTCAGGCCGGTGATGGCGGTCTTCGCGACGGCCTCCCGGATCCGGTCGGCGATCCGCATCGCCTCCTCGCGGGTGGTGTCGGGCAGCAGTACCGCGAACTCCTCGCCACCCCACCGCCCGACGACGTCGGTGGCGCGGGTGTTCTGCCGCAGCACGGCGCTGACGCAGCCGAGCACGATGTCGCCGCCGGAATGCCCGTACTTGTCGTTCCACTGCTTGAAGTGGTCGAGGTCCAGCATCAGGAACGCGGTCGGCCGCCGTTCGGTCTGGTCTTCGAGCAGCCGCAGGGCGGCCGGGGCGTGGAAGGAGTCCTCGGTCAGCAGCCCGGTCTTCCGGTCACGCTGGCTGCGCGCGATCGTGTCCGCCAGCGCCTGCGAGAGCCGGGTCGAGCGCAACGCGACACCGATCATCACCAACGGCACCAGTGCGATGTTGACCGCGCCGAGGATCGTGGTGCATGCGGCGAGTTGCAGCGCGTAGACGAAGTCCGCGTTGTCGGCCCAGCTGCCGATCAGCTTCTGCCGCCGCCAGCCGCCCCACGCCAGGCCACGCGCGATGCTGATCAGGAGGGTTTGCGACGCGAAGTACCAGAGCGCGGCGCCCACCAGCGCGACGGCGGCCATCACGATGTCCTCGGCCCGCTGGGGGAGCGTGCCCGACGCGAGCCAGGCGTGCAGTGACGTCAGTTCGGTGATCGTGTGCACGCCCAGGATGGACACGGCGTGCGCGGCGGTGGTGAAGAGGAACGTCGTCATCGCCTTGTGCGCGATGGAGTAGCGCTGCACGCGCACCATCAGCAGCAGCACGAGCGACAACGTGGGCGGCAGCAGGACGGCCGCGCTGCCCAGCCAGACGGCGGTCTGGTCGATGTGCTCGCCGCGCCGGTCGTCGGCGCGGCGCTGTTCCTCGGGATGCTGCGTCTGGACGAGATACCAGATCGTGCAGCCCGCGATCACGCCGAAACGGACGAGATCCGTGGCGGTGACGGAGTCCTTGAAACCGCTGTACAGGGCCCAGACGGCGACCGCGATCTCGGTGCCGAGCATCCAGAAGACCGCCGCGGGCGGCAGACGCCACAGTTCCCAGCCCGCCGGATGCCGCAGGGTGTTCCAGGCGCGACCACGCAGCCGCCAGACGCGGGCGGCGGCGAGGCCGACGGTGTCGGCGAAAACCCGGAGCGAACCGCGCGGGCGCTCCGAGACCGGATCACGGTCGTGCTCGGCGAACTCGCTGACGAGGGTCACCTCCATCCGTCACACACCGCACCCGCTCGATCTTGCTGGGTCACCATGAGGGGGTGACAGGGGGACCGCGTTGACGATCGCGTGAGACAGGCCGATGCCTGCGTTCGCCGGACGCGATACCGCCACAAGCTGGCATGGTGACTCGTATGCCTGATGCCGCATACGACGACGCCGCGGTCCCCGTGATGTTCGGCCCGGGATTCGACAGGGATCCCTCGCCCGCATACGCATGGCTCCGGGCGAACGCCCCGGCGTTCCGGCTCCCGCTCCCCGGCGACACCTGGACCTGGCTGCTGACCCGGCACGCGGACGTCGTCTCCGCGATGGCCGATCCCCGGTTGTCCAAATGCCCGGCCGTCGCGGCGGAACACTGGCGCAAGGCCAATCTGGGCCTGCCCGCCGACCACCGGCCGTCGCTCATCGGGCATATGAACAACTTCGAGGGCGAGGAGCACGCGCGGCTGCGCAAGGCCTGCGCCGGCGCGTTCGGCCCGCGGCGGCTGCAGCACATGCGCGACCGCACGCATCGGCTCGCGAACGAACTACTGGACCCGATCCTGGACCGGGGTGAGGGCGACCTCGTCGAGGATTTCGCGTATCCGCTGGGAATCCGGTCGATCTGCGAGCTGATCGGCATCCCGGACACCCTGCTGGACGAGGTCCGCCCGCCGGCGCTGGTGGTCGCCGCCGGTGACGTCACCGACATGGCGTCGATGCTCAAGGCCACCGACGATCTGGACGCGTTGCTCGCCGACGTCGTCGCCCGCAAACGCGCCCAACCCGGGGCGGACCTGATCAGCGACCTGCTCACGCAGGAAGCCGCCGGGAAGCTGACCGACGAAGAGGTCGCCGCGACGGCGTTCCTCTCCTTGATCGCCGGGCACGAGACGACGATCAGCCTCATCGCGTCCACCGCGCTGACCCTCATCACACATCCGGAGGAGGCGGCCCGCGCCCGCGCCGACGGCTCGTATCTGACGCTCGTCATCGAGGAGGTCCTGCGCCGCGACACCCCGCTGCAGAACACCAGCTGGCGGTTCGTCACCGAGCCGATGGAACTCGCCGGGCAGCGGATGGAAGCGGGCGATCCGATCCTGTTGTCGTTGCTGGCGGCCAACCGCGATCCGGAGGTCCACCCCGAACCGCTCGCCTTCCGCCCTGGCGAGCGGCCGGTGCGGCACGTGGCCTTCGGCGTCGGCCCGCATATCTGCATCGGCGCCGCGCTCGCGCGCATGCAGGCGTCCGCGGCCCTGGAGACGCTGTTCGGCCGCGCGCCGTCGATGACGCTGACCGTGCCGGAAGACCGGCTCGTGTGGTGGCCGAGCGCGATCACCCGCGGGCTGCACAACCTGCCGGTGAAGCTCTAGGCCAGGGTAAGGCGGTCCGGTTCCAGGCGCCGGTCGCGCCTTGAGTGTCCATAAAGGACCCGTTTGATCGGTGAAACGTCTGATTTATGCCTATGTATACGGTTTAGCGCGGGGGTCGTGAGTGGTAATGAGCGTTAGAACGCTCATTACCACTCACGACCCGCGCTCAAGTTTCATAAACTGCCCATAAGGGACACCGCGATCTGGGCTTGTGTCCCCTATGGACGGTCAAGAACGCGCCAGGCTCTAGAGGCAGCGCGTCGGGATCAGCAGCCCGCGAGGGTCATTCATGACAGGTGAAGGGCCCCTTCAGCCCGCTCTAAACCGCGCCTTCGAGGCGGCCCCGCAGCACGCTCGCCTTCCGGTCGTCGAGATCCATGACGAGCTGGAGCGCGTCGCGCCAGGCGGTCATGGCCTCATCGGCCCGCCCCCGCGCGGCCAGCGCGCAGCCGCGTTCGTCGAGCGCGTCGGCCTGCCCCCAGACGTCGCCGCAGTTCCGGTAGGCGGTCAGCGCCTGCTCGCAGTACGCGAGCGCCTGGTCCAGATCGCCGAACCGGCGGCTGGTCCTGGCGAGCGGCACCAGCGCGAAACCCATGCCGTGCTGGTCCGCGTCCTTCGCGTACGCCTCGAAGGCGCGGCGGCCGTGGTCGAGGGCGAGGTCGCGTTCGCCGAGATCGCGGTACGCACGGCCGAGGTGGACCCGCGCGGTCGCTTCGCCGAGCCGGTAGCCGATCCGCGCGTTCACCTCCACGCTCTTTTCGGCCAGCCGCACGGCTTCGGCGTAATCCTCGCGTTCGTGCGCGATGTTCCCGAGCCCGACCAGCGCCCAGCCGAGGCTCGGGTTCTCGCCGATCTCCTCGGAGATCTCGACGGCCTGGCCGAACAGTTCGTGCGCGCGGTCGAGGTCGCCGCGCCGCCGGTGCGCCTCGGCGAGGTTGATCGCCGACCATGCCAGCCCGCCGAGGTCGTCACCCGCCTTCGCGGACTCGATCGCGACTTCGTGGCTGGAGATCCACGTCTGCCATGGCCTGCCGAGCAGGTGGTAGTCGAACAGTTCCACCGGCAGCCGCCAGCCGATCTCGTACAACCCGTGGTCCAGCGCCAGCCGGGCGACGCCGGTGATGCTCGGCATCTCCGACGCACACCAGATGTAGGCCTCGTCGAAGGTGGCGAACCCGAGCGGCTCGACGCCTTCGGGTGCGGGACCCAGGTCGACGTGGTGGTCACGGGCCGGGGTCAGTGTCCAGCTCGCCGCGTTGGCCGCGTGGAGGTACCAGTGGGTCAGCCGGGAGACCGCCGCCTGCCGCTCGTCCCGCCATTGCCCGGCTGCGGCCTCTTCGGCGGCGTAGACGCGGAGCAGGTCGTGGAAGCGGTAGTACTGCGCGCCGATCTGCTGGACGAGGTGGGCGTGCACGAGCTTGTCGAGAAGCCGGCGCGCGTCGTGTCCGGGCAGCCCGGCGAGCGCGGCCGCCGCGCTCGCGGTGAACCGCGGGCCGGGGTGGAGGCCGAGCAGCCGGAACATGCGGGCGGTGTCGGCCTCCAGTGCGCGGTAGGACCAGCTGAACGCGGCCCGGACGCCGACCGCGTCGTCGTCGACCGCGAGCAGTTCGAGTCGCCGCCCCTCGGCGACGAGTTCGCGGGCGGGATCGCCGACGCTCTGATGCGGATGCGTGGCGACCCGTTCGGCGGCGATGTTCACCGCGAGCGGCAGCGCCGCGCACAGCCGGACGAGCCTGCCGACGCCTTCGGGATCGCCCGCCGCGCGTTCGTCGCCGATGAGGTCGGCCATGAGCCGCGTCGCTTCGAGTTCTTCCAGTGGCTCCAAGGAAACCTGGACCGCGCCGCTGCCGACGACCAGTCCGGACAGCCGCCGTCTGCTGGTGATCAGCACGGTGGTGTCCGGCGTGCCGGGCAGCACCAGCCGCACCTGCCGCGAGTCGAGGGCGTTGTCCAGCACGACGAGCGTGCGCTGACCGCGCAACAGGCCGCGCAGCAGCGCGAGCCGCATGTGCTCCTCGGCGGGGATCCGGTCGGGGCGGACACCGAGGCAGCGCAGGAGGTCGTCGAGGATGTCGGCGGGCTGCGCGGGGGAGCCCGCCGCGTAACCGCGCAGATCCGACCAGAGGACGCTGTCGAACTCCTCCTGGCGCCGGTTCGCCCAATGCAGGACGAGCGCGGTCTTCCCGACGCCGGGCGGTCCGGCGACGAAGACCACTTTGGCCGCCTCGGTGAACACTTTTTCGTCGAGCAGGGCGAAATGTTCTTCACGGCCGACGAAATGACCCGGCGGCGGAGGAAGGTGCACATACGGTTCGGCGCGGGCGGCTTCGGCGAGCACGATCAGCGTCCCGCCGGCGCCCAGCGCGCGATCGCAGGCCGCGGCGAATTCCGCGCTCGGCGGGGTGAGGCCGCGTTCGACCCGGCTGATCAGACTTTTGTCGACATAGGCGAGTTTCTGGAGATCGCGCAACGCCAGTCCGACGTCCTGCCTCCGCTGCCGCAGTGCGCGCCCGAACGTCAGCGCGGCCGTGGAAACCGGTCTCGGTTCCGCGCGTGCTTTCCCGGTCTCGCCGGATCTGGCGGAGCCGGAGTTCTCGGTCACCAGAAGCACCTTTCTCCCCGCTTCGCGGCAGATCGTGCCACAACCTTCCCATTGTCCGGGTCACAACACGGACACCGGGTGTGCGGAGGTGCGAAGACAGCCCGCAAACTGAGCGAGAACGCGCCCGTTCCCCACCGGTGCGCCAGTCGAAAGGGAGGTGGATCATGCGCGACCGCGAAATGTGAGCAGGCCCTGTTCCGCCTTGCGAACAACCGGGCGAGTACTGATCTCCTCGGAAACCGGCCGTGGCCGCCTTTCCCGGCGGCCACGGCCGGGACCTTTCGGAACATGTAGGAACGCTTAACGTCGGTGTAGATCTTTTCACTTGTCCTGACGAGTCGCCCGAGGCAGCTTGGAGAGGTATCGAAGCGGCCCGGCGAAAGGAATCAAGTGGGCATCGGCGCGCCGGGAACCCTGGTCCGGATGGGTGTTCTCGCCCTGTTGTGGGGATCGGGGTTCCTCTGGATCAAACTCGCGCTGACCGGGCTCCCGCCCGTTCAGCTCACCGTCATCCGCTGCGCCCTCGGCGCGGCCGTCCTTCTCGTGCTGAGCCGCTGGGCCGGGCAACGCCTCCCGCGCGGCCGCCGGATCTGGGGCAGGCTCCTCGTCGCCGCCTTCTTCTGCAACGCCTTGCCGTTCGCGTTGTTCAGCATCGGTGAACTGACCGTCGACTCCGGTATCGCGGGGGTGATGAACGCGACGACCCCGTTGTGGTCGTTGCTGATCGGCATCGGGATCGGCACCGAACGCCGGATCACCGTGTCCCGGATGGGCGGGCTGATCCTCGGTTTCAGCGGCATCCTGCTGATCTTCGCGCCCTGGCAGAAAAGCGGCCTGTTCGGCTGGGGGACACTGGCCCTGCTCGGCGCCGGCATCAGCTACGCCATCGCTTTCGCTTACATGGGACGGAAACTCGTCGGCGAAGGCGGCCCGATCGCGATCTCCGCCGCGCAACTGCTGACCGCCACCGGGTTGAGCGCACTCGCGCTGCCGTTCGACGCGGCACCGGCCGGACCGCTGAACGTGACCGCGCTGATCGCCGTCGTCGTCCTCGGCATCTTCGGCACCGGCGTCACGTTCTACCTCAACTACCGGCTCATCGCCGACGAAGGCGCCACTTCCGCGGCGACCGTCGGCTACCTGCTGCCGGTCGTCTCGGTCGCGCTGGGCGCGATCGTGCTCGGCGAGGACCTCGGCCCGCGGGTGCTCGCCGGGATGGCGGTGGTGCTGCTCGGAGTCGCGCTGACGCGTTACGTGAGGTCTTCGGCGAGCAAATCCATCAAAAGCCCGTCGTGCCAGCCGTCGCCGTCGGTGTCGCGTTCGTAGTCGCGCATCACCCCGACCTCACGGAAGCCGACGGCCTTGTAGCAGCGGATGGCGGCGTCGTTGTCCACGGCGGGATCGATCACCAGCCGGTGGTGCCCGCGATCGTGCAGCAGGTGGCGGGCCATCGTGCGGACGGTGTCCGTGCCCAGCCCGCGGCCGTGCGCGGCCGGATCGAGGAACAGGTCGACCGACGCGTGCCGGTACATCGGGTCCTCCTCCTCGCCGTACTGGACGAAACCGCGGACGACGCCTTCCTCCAGGACGGTGAAGCAGGCGGTCGTGGGGTCGTCGAACGGCCAGGTGGGGGAGTCGTCGACCGAACCCCAGCGAGCCCCGACCTCGGCGGTGCCGCGGATCCGCCGCAAATCGGCGACGTGGGCTTCGGTGACCGGGGTCAGCGTCACGATCTCCCCGCGCAACTCGGTGGTCAGTTCCCGCTCCGTCCGCTCGTACGAATGGCGCCAGTCTAGGGAGAAATCGGCGGGGGCGCCGCCGGAACAGCACGGAGAGAGGGTGTCTTCCCGGCCCGGATCAGGTATCAACGAAAGGGAAGGTGGAGGTGGGTCATGGGGAACCCGATCGAGGGACTTCGTCCGGTGGAAGAACTGGCCGACGGCGGCCCGACGGCCGTGCGGGCCGCGGTGCTGCGCAAGGCGACCGAAGCGGTCGTCAGGAACGCCCGCGACGCGACGGATTGCCGGATGCTGCTGGAGATGCTGGGGCTGCATTCCGAACCGTCGGTCCGGGCGGGCGATCGGGCCGCTTGAGCCCGCGGGCTCGCAAGTGGTGAGGAATCAGGTCAGAGTCGTCCCGGATCCCGATTCTTCCCCACTCACGCGCCCAGCACTGAGCCGAGCCCGCGCTGCTCAACGCCGCGGCAACACGCAGAACTCGTTGTCCTCCGGATCGGCCATGACCACCCAGTCATCCGATTCAGGGTCCTCGACGACCCTGGCACCGAGTGACACGAGCCTCGCGACCTCTTCGCGTTGCTCGAGTTCGGTGGGTGCGAGGTCGAGGTGCAGCCGGTTCTTGCCCGACTTCCCCTCGGGGACCGGCTGGAAGAGCAGGCTCGGCACGTCCGGGCTCTTCAACTCGACGTAGGTCACGCCGTGACCGTCGGTCCAGCGTTCGGTTTCGGGATAGCCGAGTGCTTCCTTCCAGAACGCGGCCAGTGCTTCGGCTTCACGGCAGTCGACGGTGACGGCGAGCATCCGGGTTCGCATGATTCCACGGTGGCACGGAACGGCGAGGTTTGCCGGATGCGCGGACGGGCATCCGGCGGAGAACAGGTCCACTCGCCGAAGGGAGCACCATGAAGGCCGTCACCTGGCACGGGAAACGTGATGTCCGGGTGGACACCGTCCCGGATCCGAAGCTGGTCGAGCCGACCGACGCCATCGTGCGTATCACCTCGACCGGTATCTGCGGCTCTGACCTGCACCTTTACGAGGTCCTCGGCGCTTTCATCGACGAGGGCGACATTCTCGGGCACGAGCCGATGGGCGTCGTCGAAGAGGTGGGCTCCGGGGTGACGAACCTGAAACCGGGCGACCGGGTGGTGGTTCCCTTCAACATCTCCTGCGGCCACTGCTTCATGTGCGACCGTGGCCTGCAGTCGCAGTGCGAGACCACGCAGGTCACCGACCGCGGCAAGGGCGCGGCTCTGCTCGGCTACACCAAGCTCTACGGCCAGGTCCCCGGCGGCCAGGCCGAATACCTGCGGGTCCCGCAGGCCCACTACGGCCCGATCAAGGTGCCGGACGGGCCGCCGGACGAGCGGTTCGTGTACCTCTCCGACGTCGTGCCCACGGCTTGGCAGGCCGTCGATTACGCGGATGTTCCCGAAGGCGGCACGGTCGTCGTCTTCGGGCTCGGCCCGATCGGCCAGTTCTGCTGCCGGATCGCGAAACACCGGGGTGCGGGCAAGGTGATCGGCATCGACCTGGTGCCCGAACGGCTCGCGAAGGCGACCGCGGCCGGCGTCGTCACCTACGACACGCGGGAGCACAAGCAGCTCGGAGACCTCATCCGCGAGACCACCGGCGGCCGGGGAGCGGACTCGGTGATCGACGCCGTCGGGATGGAGGCGCACGGCGCCCCGGTCGGGCGGCTGGCGCAGAATCTCGTCGCCCTCCTGCCCGATCCGATCGGCGCGAAGGTCACCGAGAAGGCCGCGATCGACCGGCTCAGCGTGCTGTACGCGGCCATCGACTGTGTCCGGCGCGGCGGCACGATCTCGCTGAGCGGCGTCTACGGCGGCATGGTCGACCCGCTGCCGATGATGGAGCTCTTCGACAAGCAGATCACCTTGCGGATGGGGCAGGCCAACGTCCGGCACTGGCTCGACGACATCATGCCGCTGATCGCCGACCCGGCCGACCCGCTCGGTGTCGAGGGCTTCGCGACGCACAAGCTGCCGCTGGCGCAAGCTCCGCACGCTTACGAGATCTTCCAGAAGAAGCAGGACGGCGCGGTCAAGATCCTCCTCGAACCGTCGGCGGCCTGAGGTGTCGGCTCGCGGATGGCGGGTATCCGGTATGCGGATCCTGACGAAAGGAGCGATGGGATGACCACGGCACGAGACATCATGACCGCGGGCGCGACCTGTGTGTCCGCGTCCGACACCGTGCTCGACGCGGCGAAGAAGATGGCCGCCGAGTCGGTCGGCGCGATGCCGATCTGCGGCGAGGACGGCAAGCTCAAGGGCATGCTGACCGACCGCGACATCGTGGTGAAGGTGCTCGCCGAAGGCAAGGACCCGAGGGCACTGCACGCCTCGGAGCTCGCTCAGGGCGAGGCGGTGACGATCGGCGCGGACGACGACGCCGAGGAGATCATGCGCACCATGGCGAACCACAAGGTCCGGCGCCTGCCGGTGATCGAGGGCCACAAGCTCGTCGGCATCGTGGCACAGGCCGACGTGGCGAGGGCGCTGCCCAACCCGGACAGCGGCGAACTGGTGGAAGCGCTGTCCTACGACTGACCGGCCATACTCCTTCGGTGGCGTTCTTCGACATCGAAGGTTATGCACCCGTGTGGCTCTCCGGACTCGAGACGATCCGGAGGGCGCACGGGGATCGTTTGCGCGCGTTGGTGGGCGAACGGCTCCAGCGCGTCCACCTCACTTGGTTCGTCGAGTACGCCGAGTGGCTTTCGGACGCGCCCGTGGTGGTGGACTTCGGTGCCGAACGGCTGGAGATCACGCACTGGAAGTTCGACGAGCTTTCCCTGACCTGGAACACGATCGACCCGTACGGCAGGTCCGCATGGGACTGGGGTGACCCGGCCGAGCCCAGCCCGCTCCGGTGGCGGCAGGACGTCTACCCGGAACTGTCCGCTATGGAGGGTCAGGTGCTGCAGGATGTCGAGCTCCTGCAATCCGTGAGCCGGGACATGGCCGGACGCATGGTGGCGCTCGGTTTCGTCTTCCCGCGGGGCAGGTTCACCGTCTTCAACGCGCTCGACGAGAACGGCATCGAGTTCGTCGAGCCGGACTCCTCCTACCGGAGGCATTCCCTGACGGGCTGAAAACGGGATGCGGCGGCCGTCGATCTTGGTGATACTTCGCGGCATGTCCCGGATCAAACTGGCCGAAGCGCTCGCCTTGCGCGCCGACGCGACCAAGAAGGTGGAGGCACTGCGCTCCCGGATCGTCGACAACGCGCGGCACCAAGAGGGCGAGGAACCGTCGGAAGACGCGTCCGCCCTGCTCGTCGAGGCCGAAAGCGCTTTGGACGAACTGGAGTCGCTGATCCAGCGGATCAACCGGACCAACGCCGCGACCCCGCTCGGGGAAGGCACGATCACCGACGCGATCGCGCGCCGCGACGTCCTCCGGCTCCGGCACGGGGTGCTGACCGCGGCCGCCGACGCCGCGGCCGGTCGCAACCAGGGCGGCTACGGCCGCCAGCTCCGTTCCGAACTCCGGTATCTGTCCGCGCTTCCGGTCGCGGAACTGCGGTCCCGCGCGGACCGCGTCGCGGGGGAGATCCGCGCGGTCGACGTCGAGATCCAGCGCACCAACTGGGAGACCGATCTCCTGGACTGAACGTGGAAAGCAGGTAGCCCTCCGGGAAGCGGGCACAAGCCGAGGGCCGGCGGTACTCCGGCCCACCTCCTGGCACGTGGCGGGCAGCGTGGGGTTCGACTCCCCGATCACAACTCCGCCCAGCACGACGCACAGGTGACGGCGCAAACGGCACAGTTCATCACCACGTGCCGGTCCCGGAAGGCGAGGGTGGGTACGGGGTCTTTCCACGATCCGGCGGTTCCGCACCGCATTCCCCTCGGCACAGTGGTGTTCCCGACACCCTTCACGCGGTCGAGGCATGGGCGGACCTGATCGACTCTGTGCCAAGGTGAAAAGCGGAACAATCCAAGAGCCCAGGTGGTGACCCCGGATGGCACTGAAGATCGGTTACAAGGCGTCGGCCGAGCAATTCGGCCCGCGCGACCTCGTCGAGTACTCCGTGCTCGCCGAGCAGGTCGGGCTGGACAGCGTGATGGTCAGCGACCATTTCCAGCCATGGCGGCACCAGGGCGGGCACGCGCCGTTCTCGTTCGCGTGGATGGCGGCGGTCGGCGAACGCACCGAGCGGGTCGTTCTCGGCACCAGTGTGCTGACGGCGACCTTCCGCTACAACCCGGCCGTGGTGGCGCAGGCGTTCGGCACCCTCGGCAGCCTGTACCCGGGCCGCGTCCTGCTCGGTGTCGGCAGCGGCGAGGCCCTCAACGAGGTCGCGGTCGCCCGCATCGAGTGGCCCGCGTTCAAGGAGCGGTTCGCGCGGCTGCGCGAGGCGATCGAGCTGATGCGGAAACTGTGGACGGAAGAGCGCGTCACGTTCGAAGGCGAGTATTTCCAGACCACCGACGCCACCGTCTACGACCGTCCCGAGGGCGGCGTGCCGATCTACATCGCGGCAGGCGGCCCGGTGATGGCGAAGTACGTCGGCAAGCAGGGTGACGGCTTCATCTGCACCAGCGGCAAGGGGATGGAGCTCTACACCGAGAAGCTGCTGCCCGCGGTCGCGGAAGGCGCGGAGCAGGTCGGCCGCAGCACCGGCGACATCGACAAGATGATCGAGATCAAGCTGTCCTACGACCCGGATCCGGCGCAGGCGCTGGAGAACACCCGGTTCTGGGCGCCGCTCTCGCTGACGCCGGAGCAGAAGGCGGGCATCGAGGATCCGGCCGAAATGGAGAAGGCCGCGGACGCGCTGCCGATCGAGCAGGTCGCGCGCCGCTGGATCGTCACCTCCGACCCGGCCGACGCCGTCGAGCAGATCAAGCCGTACGTCGAGGCGGGCTTCAACCACCTCGTATTCCACGGCCCCGGCCACGATCAGGAGCGGTTCCTGCGCTCGTTCTCCGAGCAGGTCGTCCCTGGTCTCCGCGAACTCGGCTGATCCGATGTGGAGGGCGGCACCGCGCGAGCGGTGCCGCCACCGGCCGTCAGGACTCGGTGACGAGTTTGCCGATCTCCTGGTCGAAGTCGAACCATTCCGGCTCGGAGCCGGCGGGCACGACGTCGTAGGTGCGGTCGAGGAATTCGGCCAATTCCTGTGCCGGAGCTTCGAGGACCGCGCAGCCGTCGGGCGCGCTGAGGGCGAAGATCACGATCGAGGTGTCGTCCGCCGGGCTGATGATCACGTCGCCCTCACCCGATGGGGTGAGGAGCCCGTCCGCGAGGAGGTCACGGCCGAACATCCACCGGACCGTCCCGCCGCCCGAGTGGTAGGCCACCACGACGGCGTAGGGATCCTCGGGGTCGTATTCGAGATCGGCCTGGACCGGGAGCGGGTCCGCACCGAAAGTGCGCAGGCCGAAGACGATCGTCCCCCGGATGAGGTCGCTTTCCTTGTCCAACGCTTCAGCCCCTTACGTTCGGTTGCTGTTGATCTTCAGCTATTGATAACGCAATGTGAAGCCTTTTCGTGACCCGAGTTGACAAGGTTCACACGTTCGGCTGAGAGCTGCGTCTCAGGTGCTCACGGACGGTTCCTGCCGGGCACGTGGGGTGAGCAAGCCGGAAATGCGATCAGCCGTGCAAAAGAAAGAGATTCCGCACGTGCATATTCCGGTGAATGAAAATAGCCAACCGTTCGGCGGAGTGCATCGGTATTTGTCGTGGTTAGCATCATTGTGCGTCGTTCGCGTATTCCAGGAGATCGGCGTTGCTCCGTCCTGGACCTTGACGAGCTTGATCGTTGTGGGATCGGGAGGGAGCGATAATGGGCGTACGAATCACCGTCGCCATTCCGGTGCGCCGACCAGGCGCGTCGCCGTGATCGACCGGCTGCCGCTGCGCGTCGGGCGGTCCGACATCGACCGGCTGGAGGGCGTCATCGCCGCGCTCCGGGCGCGCGACTACCGGGAAGGCGGCGGGTCCTGCGGGGAACTGCTGCGCGTGCTCGAGCCCTACGGCACGGCGCTGCGCCGGGGAATGATGTCCGATGAGCTGGCCCGCCGGCTGGCGGGAGTGGTCGCGGATCTGCACAACCTGAGGGGCTGGACGGAATTCGACTCCGGCCGTCCTGTCCGGGCGGAGCGGCACTTCCGCTGCGCGCTCGGGCTCGCGGCTGAGGCGGGCAACGACGACCTCGTCGCCAACGTCCGTTACCGGCTCGGCCGGATGTATCTGCATCACCGCACTCCGGCGGAGGCGCTCGAGCAGTTCGGTCAGGGGCAGGTCGCGGCGCGGCGGGCGGGAAGGTCGCTGTCGCAGGCGATCCTGTCCGCGAACGAGGCTTGGGCTTACGCGCTGCTCGGCGACGTTCGCCGGGCGCTGGACAAGCTTTCCCTTGCCCCGGAACAGTTCGCGGAGTCCGTCGGGGACGCCGTCCCATCGTGGTCCGCCTTCTTCACGGCCAACGACCTCGCCGCGATGATCGGCACGGTGCGCACCGAACTCGCCAGGCTCGTCGACGTCCGGCACAGCAGGGAGGCCATCCCCGCGCTCACCGAGGCCATCGACGGCTACGGCCCGGACATGGTGCGCAGCCGGTCGCTGACGATGATCTGGCTCGCGGTCGACCACGCGCTGGAAGGCGACCTCGACCGTGCGGCGGCGGTCGGTCTCGCCGCGATGGAGATCGCGGACGGAATCCGTTCCGCCAGGACGCGAGACCGTTTGCGGCCGCTGTCGGAAAGCGTACGGAGGCGGGTGGGCGACATTAATGCGCGGGATCTTCTTGACCGGATCGCAACATTTCGGGCCAGCGCCTGAGCGCCGGAGAATAGGTGGAGGAATGACCGGATCAATTTCGCCGGGCGTAGGCTCGCGGGCATGAAACGGACTTCGTTCGCGCAGTGGCCGTGTTCGATCGCGCGCACCATGGACCTGCTCGGCGACTGGTGGACGCCGCTGGTCCTGCGGGAGGCCTTCTACGGGATCCGCCGGTTCGACGAGTTCCAGCAGGAGCTCGGTATCGCGCGGAACACCCTCGCCGACCGGCTGCGCCGCCTGGTCGGGGAGGGGTTGCTGGAAAAGCGCGCCTACCAGGCCGACCCGGTCCGTTACGACTACGTCCTGACCGAGAAGGGCGCGGATTTCTACGGTGTGCTCGCGGCGATGTCGCGCTGGGGCGACCGCTGGCTCGCCGAGGAGGCCGGGCCGCCGATCGTCCTCCATCACGAGACCTGCGGGCGCGATACGCACGCCGAGGTCGTCTGCGCGCACTGCGCCACGCCGCTCACCGCCGAGAACACCAGGGCACGACTGGGGTCCGGGTACCCGCCGAAGCTCGCGAACCGGCCTGACGTGGTGCGCCGCTTCGCCGCGCAGGAGGGTTTGACAACGTAAGTCCATCTACGCAACTATCGAGGTCACGAGCACGGGAGGGCGACCACGATGGAGTGGACGGGCGCCAAGTACGCCGACAAACCGACGGTCGAGGTCGAGGCCTGGGTCGACGCAGATCCGAAGCGGGTCTGGTCGATCGTCTCCGACGTGCGGCTGATGCCGGAGATGAGCCAGGAAGTCCGCTCGGTCGAATGGTGCGACGGCGCGGCCGGTGAAGCCACGGTCGGCAGGCGGTTCGTCGGCCACAGCAGGCACGACTCGTTCGGCGAATGGGAGACGACCTCGTACGTCGTCGAATGCGAGGCGCCGCGTGTCTTCGCCTGGGCGGTGCAGGATCCCGAAACGCCGACCGCGGTGTGGCGCTTCACGCTGGAACCCGAGAACGGCGGCACCAAGCTCCGGCAGTGGATGCAGATGGGGCCGGGGCGGTCCGGGCTTTCGCTGGCCATCGACCAGATGCCGGACAAAGAGCAAAAGATCGTCTTCGTCCGGTTGCGCGAGTTCGAGAACGCGATGACCGGGACCCTCGCCGCGATCAAGGAGCGGGCAGAGGCCGGCGGCGCCTGATGCGGACGGCGACCACGGTCGAGGCCTCGCGTGGCTGGCGGGAAACGCTGGACTTCGTGCTGGAGGCGGAAAAACTCGGTCTCGACGACTGCTGGGTCGCCGAGGCGTGGGGTTCGGACGCGCCGTCCGTGCTCGGCTACCTCGCCGCGCGGACCGAGCGGATCCGGCTCGGCTCCGGGATCATCCAGCTCGGCACCCGGACCCCGGTGGCGATCGCGCAGGCCGCGCTGACGCTCTCGGACCTCTCCGATGGCCGGTTCGCCCTCGGGCTCGGCGCTTCGGGGCCGCAGGTGATCGAAGGCCTCCACGGCGTTTCGTTCGCCCGGCCGCTGACGCGCATGCGGGAAACGGTCGCGATCATCCGCCAGGCGTTCGCGGGGGAGAAGATCTCGTTCTCCGGCAAGGAGTTCGAGATCCCGCTGCCGGGTGAGAGCAGGCCGATGCGGCTGTCGGCCGCGCCGAACCCGGACATCCCGATCCATCTGGCGACGCTCTCGCCGAAGCTGCTGGAGCTGACCGGCGAGATCGCGGACGGCTGGTTGGGCACCAGTTTCGTTCCTGAGGGCGCGGAGGCCTACTTCTCGCATCTCGACGCCGGACTCGAGAAGTCGGGCCGGTCGCGGTCGGACCTCGAAGTCTGCCAAGGTGCCGAGGTCGCCTTCGCCGCGGACGAGGACGAGTTGCGCGGGATGGTCGCGGGCCGCAAGGGCGAACTCGCGTTCAGTCTCGGCGGGATGGGTTCGGCGAAGACGAACTTCTACAACAACGCCTACAGCAGACAAGGCTGGGCCGAAGTCGCCGCCGCGGTACGGGAACGCTGGCAGGCGGGCGACCGGGAAGGCGCGGCCGCGCTGGTGACCGACGAGATGGTGCTCGGCACGACGCTCATCGGCACCGAGCCGATGGTGGCACGGCGGCTGCGCGTCTGGCGTGACGCCGGGGTGGACACGGTCCGGCTGTACCCGGCGGGGGAGACGGTCGCGGATCGGCTCACCACCCTCGGCCGCGCGCTGGACCTGGTCCGCGCGCTGGGCTGAATGCCCGCGCCGGTTGAGGTGACCGGCCGAGCGAAGCCGTTCCCGCCTGCTCCAAGCGGGTAGAACTTGTTTCACTTTTGCCTGCCGTCCGGAGAACATGACCTCGCTCGATCCCCCACGCGAGGAGGATTCATGGGTCCCGATTTTCACCTGTCCCGGCGTCAGATGCTGCGTGGCACAGGGATCGCGCTCGCTTCGGGACTGCCGTTCGCCGGGACGGCGTCGGCCGAGGCCGCGGTGCTCGGCGAATACGACGTCGTCGTGGCCGGGGCGGGTGCGGCGGGGATGACCGCCGCGCTGACCGCGGCCAACCGCGGGCTCAGTTGCGTGGTGCTGGAGAAAGCGGCGAAATTCGGTGGCTCGGCCGCCCGTTCGGGGGCGGGGATCTGGATTCCGTGCAACGCGGTGCTGGCCGCGGCCGGCGTCCGCGACACCCCGGAGCAGGCCGCACGGTATTTGGCCGCCGTGGTCGGCCCGTCGATCCCCGCCTCGCGGCAACAGGCGTTCCTCGCCAACGGCCCGGCGATGCTGTCGTTCGTGATGGCCAACAGCCCGCTGCGGTTCCGGTGGATGGAGGGCTACAGCGACTACTACCCGGAACTGCCAGGCGGGATGCCGGACGGCCGCTCGATCGAGCCCGAGCAGCTCGACGGGAACATCCTCGGGGCCGAACTGGCCAACCTGAACCCGCCCTACCTCGCGACGCCCGCGGGGATGGTCGTCTTCAGCGCCGACTACAAATGGCTCGCGCTGGCCGCGGTCAATCCGAAGGGCGCCGCGGTGGCGGCCGCTTGCCTCGCCCGCGGCACGGCCGCCGCGCTCGCCGGGCAGAAGCCGCTCACCATGGGCCAGTCGCTCGCCGCGGGACTGCGGGCGGGGTTGCAGCGTGCCGGTGTCCCGGTCTGGCTGAACACGCCGTTGACCGATCTCGTCATCGAGAACGGGAAGGTCACCGGCGTGACCGTCGCCACGGGCGTGGTGAAGGCCCGGCGCGGTGTCATCGTCGGCTCGGGCGGGTTCGAGCACAACGCCGCCATGCGGGCGGAATACCAGCGTCAGCCGATCGGTACACAGTGGACGGTCGGTGCCCGGTCGAACACCGGCGACGGGATCCTGGCGGGAAAACGTGCCGGAGCTGCACTGGACCTGATGGACGACGCCTGGTGGGGACCGGCGATCCCGCTGCCCGGCGAACCGTACTTCTGCCTCGCCGAGCGGACCCTGCCCGGCGGGCTGATGGTGGACGCGGCTGGCAAGCGATTCGTCAACGAAGCGGCGCCGTACAGCGACGTCGTGCACACGATGTACGACCGCAACCCGACGTCGCCGGCCATCCCGGCGTGGCTGGTCGTCGACCAGCACTACCGCAACCGGTATCTCTTCCGTGACGTCGCACCGCTGCTGCCCTTGCCCGACGAGTGGTACTCGGCGGGCGCGGTCAAGAAGGCGTGGACCGTGGAGTCGCTCGGCACCGCGATCGGTGTCCCGCCGCAGGCGTTGCGCGCCACGGTCAACCGGTTCAACGGACAGGCACTGTCCGGTGTGGACAGTGACTTCCGCCGGGGTGCCAGTGTCTACGACCACTACTACACCGACCCGCACGTCCTGCCGAACTCTTGCCTCGCCCCGCTCTGGGCGCCGCCGTTCTACGCGTTCAAGATCGTCCCTGGCGACCTCGGCACCAAGGGCGGGATGCGCACCGACGCGCGGGCGCGAGTCCTGCGGGCGGACGGCTCGGTCATCGCCGGCCTGTACGCCGCCGGGAACGCCAGCGCGGCGGTGATGGGCAACAGCTACGCGGGCGCCGGTTCGACGATCGGGCCGGCGATGACCTTCGGATATGTCGCGGCGAACGAAGTGGTCAGAGGTCGCTGATCCGGTGCTCCCAATGTGGCATTGGGGACGCCGAGTGTCCCCAATGCCACATTGGGAGCACTCGCAGTGCAGTTCCCGCGCGGTCACGCTCCCGTGAGTTCGCCTTCGACGAGCTGGACCGCGATGATGGCGCCGAACGCCAGGAGATGGACGAAGCAGTGGTCGGTGTACCCGCCCGCACGCCAGGTCTTCACGTCGGTTTCGGTGATCCGGTCCGGCGCGACGCCGGCCAGCACGGCGAGGGTCGCGCCCGCGCGGTCGGCCGGGACCAGGGCGGCGAGGGAGTCGGTGAGCAGGCCGCGGTCGCCGTCCAGGGCGGACCGCCGATGGCGCGCGATCGTTTCACGCACGACGGACTGGGCCGGTTCGGACAGGAGGCCGCCTCCGCGCTCGGCCGCGCGCGACAGCGCGGCGTAGGCGGGGCCGACGGCGCTGGTGCCCGCCCAAGCGGGTAGTCCGGTGGACGGGACTTCGTCGAGCAGGGAAAGGCTGTCGCCGTTGGTTCGTTCGCGGTGTATCGCGCGGGCGATCGGCGCGCCGTCGAAGGCGGCGGGGACGTCGTCGCTCATAGCGCCCGGAAGGAGCTTTTCGTTCAGCAGCACCAGGACCATCCGGTTGATGAAGTGCAACGCGAGTGCTGTTCCGAGGTATTCCGGTGCTTCTCGGGCGGGGAAGGGCTGTGGTCCGCCCGATCGCGCCCAGCGGGCGAGCGCGGCGAGGTCCTCGTCCGCCGGTTCCTTGCCGTGTTCCAACGCGTCCGCGGCGTCCTCGCCGCCTGCCAGGCGCAGGAAGACCAGATGCCCGGCGGTGTCGTAGGCGCAGTCGTTGCGCTGTGAAACGGATACCGTGACGATCTCCTTGCGCCATCGGGGAACCGTGCCCGCCACGAGCGACTCGCGCAGCAGCGCCCAGCACGGGGCGAGCAGTTCCGGTGCGGGGGAGAGCATCCGGACCGCCGGCCCGATACTGCTGAACTCGGTGTCGACTTGCCGGTAGACGGCGGCCACCGGACCGGTCGCGTCCTCGGGGGAAATCGGCGTGATGTGACGGAAGAGCATGGTGGGGACCTTTCGGGTCAGTGCACGCGGTCGAGTCGTGAAGCGACGATGATGAGCACGAAAGCGGTGAGCGCGGCGACGGTTCGGATGACGTTGTAGGTCTCCCAGCGATCGAGGATCGCCGCGTGGTCGGCGGGTGCCGAGGTGACGGCCCAGACCTTGATCCGGCCGTTGATCGGGACGTTGCCGAAGCGGGTGACCAGAAACGACGTCACGACCAGGACCGCGGCGATTCCGGCCAGTTGCCGGGTCCGTCCGCGGTTCAGGAAGGCGAGCGCGGCGGAACTGACCGCCGCGAGCGCCATCGCGGTCTGCATGACGACGCCGTTCCGCTGCATGAGCGCGGTGTGGAAGGTCAACCGCACGTCGAGCGGGACGACGTCGAAGGTGGCCGCGACATTGACCACGCCATAGCCGAACGCCCCCGCGAGCAGACCCGTCGACAAGAGGGCGACGCCGGTGACCAGACCCGACCTTAAATTTGACATGCTGTCAAACATAGCGGCCTGGGTTAAGCTTGACAACATGTCTGAGATAGCCGCGGGCCGTCGGAGGCGACGGCGGACCGATGCCGACCGCAGTGCTGCCTCGATCCTCGCTGCCGCCAAGGAAATCCTCGGTACGCGAGGTGCCGCGAGCGTCGAAGACATCGCGACGGCGGCCGGGGTGAGCAGGCAGACCGTCTACGCGCACTTCAAGACCCGGGAAGCGCTCCTGACTGCGGTGATCGACGCGGTGTCCGAGGAAGCCGCGAGCGAGATGGACGCCGCGCGTCTCGACGAAGGCCCCGCCGCCGACGCCCTGCTTCGCTTGCTCGACGTCGGGTGGCGGACGTTCCGGCGCTATCCCCTCCTGCCCGCCGGCGCCACCGAGGAGAACGATCCCGAAGCCGACCGGGCCCGTCATTCGGCGGTGTCCGATCATCTGGACCGGCTGCTCACCCGTGGCAAGGCGTCGGGGGAGTTCGACCAGGCACTCGCGAATCCCTGGCTCATCACCGCGATCGTGGCGCTCGGCCATGCCGCCGGACAGGCTGTGGACGCGAAGCAGATGACGTTCGAGGACGGCGTCGACGCGCTCGCCGAGAGCGTGCTGCGGCTCTGTGGTGCTCACGGGCGGTCCCGGACCGGTTAAGGTGGGGCGTTCGCGTGGCATCAAGGGCTGGGGGGTCCGCCATGATCATCAAACGTGCCTATCACCACGGGGATCTCCGTCGTGCGCTCGTCCTCGCCGCACGGGAACTCCTCGTCGAACGAGGTCCCGAGGGGGTGAGCCTGCGCGGCGCGGTCGCGAAGGTGGGCGCGTCCACCGCGGCGCCGTACCGGCATTTCCGCGACAAGGACGCGCTGCTGGTGGCGGTCGCGCTGGAAGGGCACGGCGAGTTGCAGGGTTGCCTGCGTGGCTGCGGCGCCGGGACGGTGACCGTGCTCGGGCAGTCCTACCTCGGCTTCGCGCTGGAGAATCCGGCGTTGTACCGCCTGATGGCCGGTGCCGGAATCGGTGACCGCGCCGCATACCCGGAACTGGCCGAGGCGCATCGGGCGACCTGCGCGGTGCTGGCCGACCGGGTGGGGGAGCGGCACGATCCGGGCGGGTTCGCCGTCACGCTCTGGTGCCTGCTGCACGGGTTGGCCACACTCGTGATCGACGGCCACGTCGAGCGCGGCTCCGCCGTCGCGGAAGCCGAACGCAGCCTGGCGCTGCTTCGTCCTGCCGGAAGTACCTGAGTGTCCACAAGGGACACGCCTTGGGCGGGCTGCGAAAGCCGGGCCTGCCCCCAATGTGGCATTGGGGACGGTCAGCGTCCCCAATGCCACATTGGGGGCATCGGGCCGTGGTGCGAGCCGATCTGGCGTGTCGCGAAAGCCGCCCCTCACTGACCGTCCGTACCGCTCACGAGGTGAGAGAGCGCGGCGCTGAACGAGCGTGCGGTGCTCGCCAAACCGGCGACCGCGGAAACCGGATCGCGGCGGACGGGGAGGACGGCGGCGAGGGCCGCGCCGACCCGGCCGTCCGGGGTCCTGATGCCGACGGCGGCGCAGCCGAGCCCCGCCGTGATGGTCTCCGACTCGGCGGCGTACCCGGCCGCGCGGATCTCCAGCGCGTCGGTGTCCGGTTCGGCGAGCGCGGAGTGGTGGGCGGCGAGGAGCCGTCCGGCGGCGGTCCCTGGCGGCAGTGGGCTGCCCGGCGACACGGGCACCTCGTCGGCGGGCAGGACGGCACCCGCGGCCACCAGCGCGCGGCCCTCTCTCGGGACCACGAGCACCAGGCTCGCGCGCATCCGCGCCGAAAGCACCGGCAGCCACTCCTTGGCCAGGTCGCGGATTTCGGGCTGCCAGAACCGCCCGAGCCGGAACACCCGCGAACCGATCCGGTAGCCGCGGCCCGCCCGCTCGACCTCGGCGAGGTCGGCCAGCTGGTCGAGGAGCCGGTGCACGGTGGTCTTCGGAAGCCCGGTGGCCCGCACGAGCTGCGTCAGCCCGGCCTGCCCGCCGCGCTCGTTGAGTGCTTCGAGCAACGCGAACGCGCCTTCGAGCACGCCGCGTCCGCCGATGGTTTCCCGCATCGCCGCCCTTTCCCGAAAACAGGCCACACCGGAGAAGTAAAGTGCGCCCACGGCCGGCCGGGATACGAACTTCCGGGCAGCCGTTGGGGCGGGGTTCCGCTGAACGGCCCAGCAGGCGACGTGACCGACACCGCCCCGGAAACCACCCTGCCGGGTCCTGCCTCCCGGCACGTTCCTGGCATGCTGGCAAGGTTCGCGCGAACATCACAGCTCCAGGGGGACGTCGACAATGGAGGAGATCCGCCGCCTCGCCGACCGGTTCGATCTCATCGAGCCCGTCGGCGGTGGCTCCATGGGCACCGTGTGGCGGGCGCGCGACGAGAACCTGGAACGCATTGTCGCGATCAAGGAACTCCTTCTGCCGCACGGCGCAGGTGAGCAGAAGGCGGACGAGGCCAAGAACCGCGCGCTGCGCGAGGCCAGGATCGCCGCGCGGCTGGTGCATCCGCACGCCATCACCGTCTTCGGTGTGATCGACGAGCAGGACCGCCCGTGGATCATCATGGAGTACCTGCCGTCGAGGAGTCTCGCGGACAAACTGCGTGACGGGCCGATGGAGGTCGACGACGTCATCCGCCTCGGCATCCAGCTGTGCTCGGCGCTGGCGGCCGCGCATCGCGCCGGCATCGTCCACCGCGACATCAAGCCCGGCAACGTCCTGCTCGGCGAAGACGAGACCGTCAAGATCACCGACTTCGGGATCTCACGGGCGATGGGCGACGTCCAGCTCACCGCGACCGGCGAGATCTCCGGCACGCCGGCGTTCCTGGCGCCCGAGGTGGCCCGCGGCGAGGACGCCACGTCCGCTTCCGACGTGTTCTCGCTCGGCGCGACGCTGTACACGGCGCTCGAAGGCGGGACGCCCTATGGCACGGCGGAAAACCCGATCGCGTTGCTGTACCGCGCGTCGAGCGGCGAGATCACCCCGCCGGTCAGGTCGGGGATCCTGACGCCGCTGCTGAACCGTCTTCTCGACGTCCGGCCCGACAGCAGGCCGACGATGACCGAGACCGAACGAGAACTGCGGGCACTGGCGGCGGGGGAGCCGACGACCCTCGTCGCCGAAGAGCCGCCGCCGAAGGCGCGCAAGGGAATGCTGATCGGCGTGATCGCCGTGTTCCTCGTGCTCGCGGCGGCGGCCGCCGCGGCCGTGGTCGTGGTGCTCACCCGCGGTGACGACACTCCGTCGGGTACGGCGCCGCCGCAGGGTTCGCAGTCGCCGGTCGTCACCCCGACGTCGTCGGAGCCGGTCGCGCCGCCGCCGTCTTCGGCGCCGTCCTCGACGCCACCCCCGTCCTCCTCGTCCTCGTCCGCGCCGCCTCCGGCGCAGACGCCGGGACAGGCGCTCGCGGCCTACTACGCGCTCATCCCGGGAAACCTCGAAGCCGGGTTCGCGACGTTGACCGACAACTTCAAGACGAACAGGAAACAGAGCTTCGAGCGGTACTCGGGCTACTGGAGGCAGTACAGCTCGGTGACCGTGTCGAACGTGACCGAATCCGGGAACACGGTGTCGGCGACGCTCACCTACGTCAAGGCCGGCGGCGGCACCACGACCGGGCGGGAGACCTTCGTCCTGGTCCAGCAGAACGGCCGGTACCTCATCGACTCGCAGCGGGCAGGCTGAGTTTCCCGGCGAGGCGCTGAAGCCAGGCTTCGACCTCGTCGGGGGAGCGGTCCGGGAGGCCGAAGATCGTCTCGGTGACCCCGGCCGCTTCCAGCCTGGCCAGGTTCTCCGGATCGGGCCGGACGCCGAGCGCCGAGATCTCCGGTTCGCCGGCGCGGCCCGCTTCGTGCCAGATCTCGCGCAGCCGCCGGGCCTTGTCCTCGATGTCCGTGTCGCCGGGGGTGGTGAGCCAGCCGTCGGCCGATTTCGCGATCCAGCGGAACGTCTTCTCCGTCCCGCCCGCGCCGACGATCACCGGGATATGCGCCTGAGCCGGTTTCGGCCACGCCCAGCTGGCGCCGAACGAAACGAACTCGCCCGCGTACGAGGCTTCGTCCTGCGTCCAGAGCGCCCGCATCGCTTCCACGTACTCGCGCAGAACCGTCCGCCGTTTGCCGCCAGGGACGCCGTGGTCGGCCAGTTCGTCGACGTTCCAGCCGAAGCCGACACCGAGGGTGACCCGCCCGCCCGAGAGGTGATCGAGACTGGCGATCGTCTTGGCCAGCGTGATCGGATCGCTCTCGACCGGAAGGGCCACCGCCGTCGCGAGCCGGATCCGGGTGGTCACCGAGGCCGCCGTGGCCAGCGCGACCCACGGGTCCAGCGTGCGCAGGTAGCGGTCGTCGGGCAGCGACGAGTCGCCGGTGCGCGGATGCGGCGCTTCCCGTTTGACCGGGATGTGCGTGTGCTCGGGTACGTGGAAGGCGTCGAAGCCCGCGGCTTCCGCCGCCCGTGCGGCGGCCGCCGGGGTGATGCCCCGGTCGCTGGTGAACAGCACTATCCCGTGTCTCACAGGCGGTCACGTTATTAGAACGTGTTTCAGTTTGCAACCGTCGCCTGTAGCTTGACCGGCAGGGCGTTCAGTCGCCAGGTGCCCGGGTCCGGGACCCGCAGCGGGTCGCCGTCGAGCGTGAGATCGGGGAACCGGCGCAGCAGGGCGGTGAGTGCGATTTCCGTTTGCGCTCTGGCCAGCGAAGCGCCGAGGCAGAAATGCGGCCCGTGGGCGAACGCCAGATGCCAGGCCGGCCCCGCCGCGCGGCGGATGTCGAAGACGTCCGGATCGGGGAACGCTCGCGGATCCCGGTTCGCCGCGGCGATCGCGACGGTAACAGGTTCTCCTTCGGGGATCAGGACGTCGCCGATCCGCACGTTCGTGGTGGTGAACCGGGGGATGGTCAGCAACTGCGGGCTCTGCCAGCGCATCACTTCCTCGACGGCGCCGGGCATGAGCGCCGGTTCCTCGCGCAGCTCGGCCAGTTGATCGGGGTGCGAGAGCAGGATTTCGACGGCGTTGGCGATGAGATTGCCGGGCACCTGGCCGCCGAGGACGAGCTGCCAGACCAGGGCGACCAGTTCGGTTTCGCTGAGCCTGTCGCCGTCTTCGGCCTGGATCCGGAGCAGCTGTGAGACGACGTCGTCGGCGGGCCGGAGCTTCCGGTCTTCGATGGCGGCGAGGGCGCCCTCGACGATTCCCGGGACCGCCTTCGCGAGCCCCGCCCCGTCGCCCGCCGAGATCAAGGCGCCGTACTCGCGCCATCGGGGGCGATCGGCGGCGGGAATGCCGACCAGCGCGCAGATCACGTCGACCGGCAGCGGGCGCGCGAAGGCGCTGACCAGGTCGATCTCGGTTTTGCCGTCGAGGCCGTCGAGGAGGTCGTCCACGAGCCGCTCGATTCCCGGGCGGAGCGCGGCGGCCTTGCGCGGGGTGAACGCGGGGGCGACCAGTCGCCGGAGCCGGAGGTGTTCCGGGCCCTCGACCTCCTGCATCGTCCGCAGGTAGGGACGGCAGTGGCCGGGGACGTCCATTCGCTGGTAGCTGTCCGGGCTCAAGGCGAACCGAGCGTCGCTCAGCATCTTCCGCGCCTCTTCGTGGCGCAGGACCGCCCACATCGCGAACCCCGGCGCGACCAGCTTGGCGACCGGGGAGCGCTCGCGGACCGGGCCGTAGGCGGTGAACGGGTCGCGCAGGAGCTCGGAGTCGGTCAGGAGGATCTCGGGAACGTCGGACAAGGCGGGTCTCCCAGTTCGAATGTTGGCGCCATCTGAATGATGACGGTATCTCGATTTGAGGCCGAGAGCAATCGTGCTGGGTGACAGGAGGTTTGATGGCCCGGCTGAGCGGGGGCCTCGGGTGGAGTGTCCCGCGTGGACGGTGCTAGACCGTTGGTGTCGCGTTCCCGGTGGGAGGGTGTGTGGATATAGGGACGTTGAGTGTCCCTATATCCACACACCTCTCACTCGCTGTCAGGGCCGTCGCTGACTGTGTGGATTTGGTGCGTTGGATGACCAGAAATCCACACGGTCACCGCGCGGGGGAGCAAGGGACCTTTGCTCTTGCCTCCGGGTCAGTCCGCCCGGCCCGTCCAGGACACGGCCTAGACGATGTCCGTGTGGCGGATCCGGTACACCTGCAGGCGAAGCCCGTAGTATTTGTCGGTTTCCCCGACCCAGCTCATCCCGAGCCGTTTCGCGGTCGCGATGGCACGGGTGTTGTTCGGCCGCGCGACGGCGAAGAGTTCGTCCGTGTCCTGGGTGAACGCCCAGCCGATCAGCGCGCGGGCCGCCTCGGAGGCGTACCCCTCGCCCCAGGCGTCCGGATGCAGCTGCCAGCTGATCTCCAGGTCCTCTTCGTACGGTGGCAGCAGGTGGATGCCCAGCCCGCCGACGACCGCGCCGTCCTCCTTGCGCCGCACCGCCCATCTTCCCCGCGGGGGTACGAGATTCGGCTGCGCCTGTTGCCAGGCCTGCAGCACCGAACGCATGGCCGCCGTGTCGGTCACCCGGTCCATCGCCGGGGTGAGCCACCGGGTCACGTCGGTGGTGCCGTAAATCGCCAGTGCGGCTTCGGCGTCGTCCTCGGACCACTCGCGGACGACGAGCCTTTCGGTGGTCAAGTCCATAACAGAACGTTACGCGCACAGATGGGTTCATGGGGTGTCCGGATCATGACAAGTCGGCAACCCGCGTACCTTGGCTTCATGCGCGCCGACGCCACGACGACCCCCGTCCAGGCCTGCCCGATCGCCCCGGTGGTCGACCTCGTCTTCAGCCGCTGGACCACGCCGATCCTGTGGGCGCTCAACGAATTCGGCAGGCAGCGGTTCGTCGAACTCGAGCGGCGGATCGGCTCGATCACGCCGAAGGTGCTGACGCAACGCCTGCGGCAACTGGAACGCGACGGCCTCCTCACCCGGACCTATCACGCCGAGGTGCCGCCCCGGGTCGAGTACGAGATCAGTGATCTGGGCCGGAGTCTCGCGCCGCTGTTCGCGACGCTCGCGGAGTGGTCGACGGAGAACCTGCCGAAGGTGGAGAAGGCCCGGACGACTTACGACTCCGCTTCCTGAGCTTCCACCCCTCGCAAGTAGGTGACTACTCGCGGGGAGTGCTTTCTTGACCGATCGGTCCAGATGTGGCTAAGCTTCCTTCATGTCCCGGGTGAAGGAATTCGACGTCGACGCGGCCTGCGACGCCGCGCTGGAACTGTTCTGGCGGCAGGGGTATGAGGCCACCTCGGTCAGCGACCTCGTCGCCGAGCTCGGCATCGGCAAGGCAAGTCTCTACGCGACGTTCGGCACCAAGCATGAGCTGTATCTGACCGTCTTGAACCGCTACATCGCCAGGGGTAACGAGCGGTTCGTCGAGGACTTCGCCGGGCCGGGGCCCGCGCTCGCCGGGGTGCGGCGGCTCATCGACCGCTATCTTGCCGAAATACTCGGCGAATCGGCGCGCAAAGGCTGTTTCGTGGTCAACGCCGCTATGGAGATGATGCCGAGGGATCCCGAGGTCGCGAGGGTCGTCGAGCGCAGCTGGGACGCGCTCGAGCTGGCCTTGCGGATGGCGTTGAGCCGGGCCAAGGCGCAAGGCGAGCTCGGCGGCGACGCCGACCCCGAAGCGCTGGCCGGCTTCCTGCTCACCGTCCTGCAGGGGATGCGGGTGCTGGGCAAGGGGCCGGATCCCGCGGCGCGGGCCCGTGCGACGGCGGGGCAGGCCATCGCGGTTCTCGAAGCCGCTCGCAAGCACTGATACTAGAACGATCGGACCAGAAAGTTGGCTACTGTGGGTACTGCAGGGAAGCGATTCAGCGGCAAGGTCGTCTTGGTCACCGGAGGAGGGTCCGGGATCGGCCGCGCCACGGCGACGGCTTTCGCGCGTGAAGGCGCTCAAGTCGTCGTTTCCGGCCGGGACGGCGAGAAACTGCGTCAGACGGTGAAGGAGATCGAGGTCGAGGGTGGCACCGCCGACGCGGTGACCGCGGACGTGGGCGTCGGTGCCGACGTCGAGCGTCTCGTCGCCGAAACCGTGCGGCGGCACGGCAAACTCGACATCGCGTTCAACAACGCCGGTGTCCTCGGCAGTCCCGCGCCGACGGCGGATCTCGACGAGGACGGTTTCGACGCCGTCGTGCGGACGAACCTCACGGGCACTTGGCTGTCCATGAAGCACGAGATCGCCCAGATGCGGGCGAGCGGCGGCGGAGTCATCGTCAACATGTCGTCCAACATCGGCTCGCACCAACGCTTGCCGGGAATGGCCGCCTACGCGGCTTCGAAGGCCGCCGTGGACGTGCTGACCCGCACCGCCGCCCGCGACCACATCGCCGAGGGCATCCGGATCAACGCGGTCAGCCCCGGCGCCACCGACACCGGCATGTCGTTCCGGCCCGGTGAGACCGAGGCCGACCGCGCCGAACGGCTCGGCGCGGTCATCCCGATCGGCCGGATCGGCGCGGTCGAAGAGATCGCCGCGGCGGTCCTCTGGCTGGCTTCCGACGACTCCGCGTACGTCGTGGGGCACGACATCGTCCTCGACGGCGGCTCGAGCGCCTGAGGCTTGCCGAGGTCGTCCCGGATGTCATGAAAGGGTCGTTCAGGACGAAAAATGTCCTGAACGACCCTTTCATGACATCTCTCAGCGGCGCGAAGGCAGCAGTTCCTGCATCTTCGTCTTGATCCCCTGCGTCACCATGTGCCAGGCGTCGGGTTCGCCCTTGAGGACCGCTTCGGTCATCGACTTCATCTGCTCGATGGTGGCGTGCGGCGGGATCGGCGGCACTTCGGGATCGCAGCGGACGTCGAGCACGGTCGGCACATTGGCCGACAGCGCGACGTCCCACGCTTCGCCGAGCATGGCGGGATCGTCGACGGCGATCCCGCCGAGGCCGACCTCGAGGGCGAAGTCCGAATAGGACACTTCCGGCAGGCTCTGCGACGGCTCGAACTTCGGCGAGCCGCCCATGGCCCGCAGTTCCCACGTGACCTGGTTCAGATCGCCGTTGTGGAACACGCAGATGACGCATCGCTGATCGGACCACAGTTCGCGGTACCGGGCGATGGTCAGCAGTTCCGCCATCCCGTTCATCTGCATCGCGCCGTCGCCGACCAAGGCGATCACCGGCCGGTCGGGATGGGCGAACTTCGCGCCGATCGCGTAGGGGACGCCGGATCCCATCGTCGCGAGGGTCCCGGAAAGCGTGCCCCGCATCCGGCCGCGCATCCGGAGATTCCTGGCGTACCAGTTGGTGGCCGAACCGGAGTCGGCGGTGACGATGGCGTCTTCGGGAATCCGCTCGGACAGTTCGTGCACGATCCGCATCGGGTTGACCGGATCCGCCTCCAGCATCGCCTGGCGGGTCACCGTCTCGTGCCAGTCGCCGGCGTTCTTCTCGATCTTTTCCCGCCAGCCACGGCCGGTTTTGCGCTCCAGCAACGGAATCAGCTGTTGCAGGGTGCCCTTCGCGTCGCCGAGCAGGTTGACCTCGGTCGGGTAGCGCAGCCCGAGGAACCGGGGATCGATGTCGATCTGGACGGCGCGGGCCTGGCCGAATTCCGGCAGGAACTGGGCGTACGGCATATTCGAGCCGACGATCAGCAACGTGTCGCAGTCCCGCATCATCTCGTACGTCGGCCGCGTGCCGAGCAGGCCGATCGAGCCGGTGACGTACGGCAGATCGTCGGGCAGGACATCCTTGCCCAGCAACGCTTTCGCCACCCCGGCGCCGGTGAGTCCGGCGACTTCGCGGAGTTCGGTGACGGCGTTGCGCGCGCCCTGCCCGACCAGGATCGCGACCTTCTCACCCGCGTTCAGCACCTCCGCGGCGCGGGCGACCTCCTCCGAAGGCGGGATGACGCTGGCCCGCGGATGGTCGGGCGGTGAGGACGGCACGTGCTTGAACTCGTGCTGCGGCGGGTGGTAGGGCTCCTCCTGCAGATCCGCCGGGATGATCAGCGCCGTGGGCGCGCGCTGCGCGATGGCCGTGCGGAGGGCGCGGTCGAGCGCGTTCGGCAGCTGTTCGGGGACGTTCACCTCGACGAGGTACTCACTCGCGACGTCCTTGAACAGTGCCTGGAGATCCACCTCCTGCTGGTAACTGCCGCCCATCGCGCTGCGCGCCGTCTGCCCGACGATCGCCACCACCGGCACGTGGTCGAGTTTGGCGTCGTAGAGACCGTTGAGCAGGTGGATCGCCCCCGGGCCGGACGTCGCCATGCAGACACCGGGCCGCCCGCTGAGTTTCGCGTACCCGACGGCCGCGAACGCCGCCATCTCTTCGTGGCGCGTCTGCACGAAGCGAGGTTCGTTCTTCGCCGCGCCGAACGCGCTCACCAGCCCGTTGATCCCGTCCCCGGGATAGGCGAAGACCTGCTCCACGTCCCATTCGCGCAGCCTGGTCAGAACATGGTCCGCAACGGTTTCGCTCATGGTCGCCGGATACCGCCGCCCTCCGGCGGCTAAACGTCCTCGAGGATCTTGCTGATCCCCGCGACGACGTCCGGATGCCCGAGGGGCAGCGGCGGCGGCACCCGGTTGTACGGCTCACCGGTGCTGTGGGGGAGGACGGCCACCGCGGTGCCGGCGGACCGCACCCGCTCGGCCAGTTCGGAGGACTCGTCCGGCACCGGGTCGATCAGCAGGACATGGGACGCGGCGCCCGGGTGCCGCTCGGCCAGCCGGAGCGCGTCTCCCGCTGCCTCGCCGGAGGCCACGACGTCGATCGGAGGGCCGCCGGGTTCCGCGTCCCCGAGTACGTCTTCGGCCTGGGTGAGCGCGCCGTCGACAGGCAGCCTGCACCAGATCACCTGACGCTGGGCCGCGAGCGGCCGCCACGTCGCGGGGAGCTCGCCGTTCTTGCCCTCGCCCGCAGGATCGAGGACCAGGAGCTTCGCCCCGTCGTCGCCATCGGTGACCACCGAGGGGCCTTCGGCGCGGACGGGATCGGTTTCGGCGGTCATGGTCGTCTCTCCTCTAGCAGTTCGTGCGGGGGAGTTCGGGGGAATCGGTGTCCAGCGGCACCGAACCCGATCGTACGAGTCCTAATTGGACTGTCTGCCGCTTCGTCACCGCGTCGAGCGCCCAGTCGGTGGCGGTGCGCAGCCGGTTGCCCGGCATGGCCAGCAGATGGTAGCCGCGGGTGACCGCCTTGGCGGCGAATCCGGAAAGCGGGATGTGCAAGGGATTCGCCGCGGCCTGGCGGGCGCCGAGGTCGACGACGAAACCGAGATCGTGGTGCCGGTAGGTGCCGTGCGAACCGTGCCCGAGCGACGCGGCCACGTTCCGCCCGGCGAGTTTGCCCTGCCGTTCGGCGTGTTGTGCCGTCATCGGCGTGTATTCCCCGGGCCTGGTCAGGTCGGGGACGGCGGCCGCGTCTCCGCACGCGTAGACGTCACGTCGTCCGGGGACGTTCAGCTGCGCTGTCACGACGAGCCTGCCCTTGGCCGTCTTCAACCCCAGATCCTCGATCAGCGGATCCGGCCGGACCCCGACGCACCATACGAGGGTGTGCGTCGGCACGGATTCACCGGAGGTCAGCGTGACCCCGTTTTCGCCGGCATTGTCGATCGAGGTCTTCATCAGCACCTCGACGTCGCGTTCCCGCAGCACCTGGTCGGCGGTGTCGCCGAGGCGCCGGTCGAGTTCCGGCAGGACACGTTCGGCGAGGTCCAGCAGCAGCCAGCGGATCTTCTGATCCTTCAGTTCGGGGTGCCTGGCGGCGAGCGCGGCGGTGAACGCCGGCCCCTGCGCGGCGACCTCCGTGCCGGTGTAGCCGGCGCCGACCACGACGAACGTGCAGCGCGCGTCGCGTTCTGCCGGATCTTTCGCGGAAGCGGCGAGTTCTATCTGGCGGGTGATGTGGTCCCGCAGATAGAGAGCCTCGGGCAGACCACGGAAGCCGTGGGCGTACTCGGGCACGCCGGGGATCGGCAGCAGCTTGTTGACGCTGCCCGCGGCGAGCACGAGACGGTCGTAGCCGAGGGAGTGTTCGCGGTCCTCGGGGTCGACGTAACTCACGCTGCGGCCGTCGAAGTCGACGGATTTGGCGGTGCCGAGCACCAGCCGCACACCGCGCAACGTGCCGGGGATGGACACCGAAATCCGTCGTGGCTCAAGGATTCCGGCGGCGACTTCGGGCAGGAGGGGGAGATAGAGGAAATAGTCGGTCGGGTTCAGCACGACGATCTCCGTGTCGTCGCCGACCGACTTGAGGAGGGTTTTGGCCGCGTTGTAGCCGGCGAACCCGCCTCCGATGACCACCACGCGCATCGTCAGTCCTCCGTGGGCCAGTCGCCGGTCGCCTTGCGGTAGCCGACCGCGCCCGCCCGTTCGGTGGCGGCCTTGACCGCGCCGAAGATCGCGCCCTGCGCGGCGGCCGCGACGATCACCTGTGTCCAGGTGAAGTCGCGGTCCGTGGCGTCCGGCGCTTCTTCCTCGCCGCTCACGCGTTTCCAGATCTGCCTGAACGCGATCCCGGCGAGTATCCCGCCCGCGGCGCTGACGACCATG
This sequence comes from Amycolatopsis sp. WAC 01376, assembly GCF_003947415.1. GTDB lineage: Bacteria > Actinomycetota > Actinomycetes > Mycobacteriales > Pseudonocardiaceae > Amycolatopsis. The sequence continues at coordinate 102,186 of NZ_QHKL01000005.1, read as the reverse complement.
CTCAACGGCTTGTAGAGAACCTTGTTCACGACGAAGACCTCTTTCGCATGATCAGCCGGATCGTCACGAGCAGTGCGAGAACGCCCGCGAAGATCGGCAGGGGATTCGCGCGGACGACTTCGGTGCCCTGACGGAACTTCTCCGCCGCGGGCTCGGAGACCTTGTCGGAGATGGCGGCGCTCGCCTCGTCGACCTTGGTGTCGAGGTTGTCGTTCACCCTCGATTTGACGTCCAGTTTCCGGCCGAGCGCGTCGAGCGTCTCGGTGAGCTCCTCGCGGGTCACGTCGCGATCCGCGCGGGCTTCTTCCGCGTTCTTGGGGAAATCGTTCATGAGCGCACTCCTTGCTTGACGGTGTCGACGTCCTCGCGGACACCCGCGATGGCCTCTTCCGGCACCGGCGGGGTCCCGCTCGTGACCTCCTTCTTGCCGATGAGGGCGGAAATGCCGCCGATCAGCAGCAGCGCCGCACCGGTCACCACGGCCGCCAGCCACGCGGGCATGACCAGGGCGAGCGCGAGCACGGCAGCGGCGATCAGGGTCGCGAGGCCGAAGAGCGCGAAAATGCCGGCGGCACCGAACAATCCGGCGCCTGTCCCCATTTTCTTCCCTTTCTTCTGCAACTCGAAAACGGCGAGTCGCATTTCGTCGCGGACCAGGTGCTTGACCTCGTCGCTCAGGTCGGAAACCAGTTCGCCGACCGACTTCTCCCCGGACGGCTTCCGGTGGGTTTCTTCGATCATGGAGCACCTCCTCGGAGCGTTCTGCCAGCCGGGTACCCGGGCTACCGGTCGGTCAATCACGGCGTGTTTCGCCCCGCTGAGCGCCGGGTAGCCGGGGAGTGCCGGCTCGAAAAGACCGAACCGACAGGAGGATGCATGAGCACGATCACCGAAATGGTGGACGTCCAAGTCCCGGTGAAGACCGCGTACAACCAGTGGACCCAGTTCGAGAGCTTCCCCCAGTTCATGGAAGGTGTCGAGGAGATCCGCCAGATCGACGCCACGCATACCCACTGGGTGACCAAGTTCGGTGGGGTGAGCCGGGAATTCGACGCGACCATCACCGAACAACATCCCGACGAGCGCGTCGCGTGGACGTCGGACTCCGGTCCCGACCACGCGGGCGTCATCACCTTCCATCGCCTTGACGACAACAAGACCCGTGTCACGGCTCAGATGGAGATCGACCCGGAGGGCTTCGCCGAGAACGTCGCCGACAAACTCGGCGTGCTCGACCGCCGGGTCAAGGGCGACATGAAGCGGTTCAAGGAGTTCATCGAGAGCCGCGGCCGCGAGTCCGGCGCGTGGCGCGGCGACGTGGACCGCCCCGGCAGCTGACGACGACCCGGGACCTCCCCTGGAAGACGGCGTTTTCGCGGGGGAGGTCCCGGGTATCTCATGGGCGAGTCCATTACGAAGGGAGCGTTCCGGCATGACTACCAACGCATACGTGGCCTTCCTCGTCATCGGGGTGGCTCTGGTCATGCTCGACGGTCTGATCATCTACCAGAGCGGTAAGCGCTACCTGCGAGGTTCCCACGGCGACCCGGCCGCGGGCGCGTCCATGACGTGGCTCGTCACGGTGTTGTTCCATCTCGCGACCTTGGGTGTTCTGGCGCTGCTGTCGACCGTCGACATCGGGGGCAGCGACCTTCCGGGTGTGGTGGGCAGGCTGGGCGTTCTGCTGCTGGTCCTGGCCGTCGCGCACGCGATCACGCTCAGCGTGCTTTCGCGGATCCGTGGTGAGCAGGAGGCCGAAGCGGTCATCAACCGGCCGAAGCGCGTCGAGCCCGAGCAACAGGGCACGACGGTGACGCCGGTGCCCGGCCAGGACGGCCGTTACCCGGCCGCGAGCCCGTCCATCGAACAGCGGGCGCCGTACACGACGTAGTAGAAAGTCGAGTGCTGGCAGGAGGTTTCGCCGTGCACGAGATCGAAGACGAACTGTGGGAAGAATTCCACCGCGTGGTCAACATGACTTCGCGGGAACTGGCCGACTGGTTGCGCACGCGGTCGGCCGACCCCGAGGACGAAGCACTGCCGGACCAGGCGGGCACCCCGACCGGACGGCATGTGCTCGGCATCCTCGGCAAGCGCAGGACCGACCTCACCGCCGACGACGAACGGGTGATGCGCTCGGTCGTCCAGCGGGTCACGGACGAGCGACGCGACGATCTGGAACCGGTCGCGGGCGAGGCGCACTGGCGGCACAAGCTGATGTCGATCGGGCACGATCCGCTCAAGCCGGCTTGAGGGTTGAGTACGCGACAGGGGTCGTGAGTGTTATGTGTCGTTCTAACGACCCGAAACACTCACGACCACCCAGCGGGCGGCTCGTACAGTGCTTCCGGCGGTCCGGCGTCGCGCTCCTATGTCGTGAAGGGCCCCTTTGAGACCTTCAACGTCTCAAAGGGGCCCTTCACGACATACCCACGACCGCCTTGGCCCTAACCCGAATCGCCACTCACGACCCCCTTCACCGGCGCACCCGATAGCGCAAGTGAAGCACCCGGCCGCCCTGGATCACCACGTCGGGATCCTCCAGCAGATGCTGGGCGTCGACCGACCCGAAGTAGCGCTTTCCGGACCCGAACACCACGGGTACGACGTCCATGCGCACCTCGTCGACCAGGCCCGCGGCAAGTGCCTGGCCACCGACGTCGCCGGCGGCGACCTCGACCAAGCGGTCACCCGCGAGTTCCCGCGCTTTGGCCACGGCCGCCTCGACGCCGTCGACGAAGTGAAACGGCGCCTCCGGGTCCCAGCCCTCGGGCGACGGCCGGTGCGTCACGACGACCACGTGATCGATCCCGCTCGGTGGCTTCCCGTCCCAGCCGTCCGTCAGGTCGAAGACGTGGCGGCCGGCGATCGTCACCCCGATCTGGTCCCAGTACGGGCGGGTGTGGTCGTAGGAGGCCTGCGACACCTTCAGCGCGCCGCTCTCGTCCAACGGGACGTCACCGCCGGACAACCAGTCGAACAGCGGCCCCGGCTGGTCGTTCTCGTCCGCGACGAAGCCGTCCACCGACACCGAGCCGTACATGACCACCTTGCCCACGGGGCGCTCCTCTGCTTGGGGAGCCTCAAATTAGCGTGTCGTGAGCTGTCGCTCTTGTAAGAAATCAATCGGCGGGCAGCGGCCAGCCGTCCAGCGTGTGGCCGGGGTGTTCGCGCAGGAACCGCCGCCGGACTTCGAGGTACCGGGTCGGGGTGAGCCCGGTGAACTCCCGGAACTCGTGGCCGAAGTGGGCCTGGTCGAAGTAGCCCGCGCCACCGGCGAGGTCGCCCCAGTCGACCGGTCCGGCGGGGTCGATCGCGAACACGGTGGCGGTGAAGCGGTACGTGCGGGCCAGCCGCTTCGGCGTGACGCCGATGAGCTCCTTGAACCGCCGTGCCAGATGAGTACTGCTGACACCGGCCGCCTCGCTCAGGTCGCCGATCGCCACCGCCCCGCCCGCCGCCGCGATGACGCTGCTCGTATGGCGGACCAGCCCCAGGCCGTCGGTTTCGCACAGCCGCCGCATCAGCTCCTCTTCGAGCAGCGTCAGCATCTCGTGCGGTCCGTCCGCGCCGGCCAGCCGATCTCGCAGCTCGGTGACGGCGGGCCTGCCCCAGACCTGCTCCACCGTCGCCGGCCGGTCACACAGCTCGGCCGCGGGCATCGGCAGGAACGGCGCCGGCCCCCACGGCTTGAAGTGCACGCCGACGGACCGGGTCCGGGGTGGGTAGCCGAACTCCCACGCGCGCGTGGGAGTGGTGACCACGCAGCCGTCGGCGTACTCGGTCGTCTCGATGTCGGTGACGGCACGGATGCGGAACGGCGCCCCGAGGTTGACGATGAGCAACGCCGACGGCGACGGCGGCAGCGTCAGCCGGGCATACGGCGGCGAACCCTCCAGGTAGTAGAGGTCGTCGATCAGCCCGTCCAGCGGCGGTCGCGGCACTCGGGACACGTACTTCACGCACACAGCATCGCCGATGCCCGGTCCGGCTACTCCGAGAGCTTGCCCCGCAGCTGGTCCAGCGTCTGCGCGAGAAGGCGCGACACGTGCATCTGCGAGATGCCGATCCGTTCCGCGATCTGCGTCTGCGTGTAGCCGCCGAAGAAGCGCATCACGAGGATCGCGCGTTCCCGTTTCGGGAGCTCCCGCAGCAGCGGTTGCAGCGCCTCGTGGGTCTCCACCAGAGCCATCTCGTGGTCCTCTTCGCCGATCGTGTCGGCGAGCGAAAGGGCCTCGGTGGCGTTGTCGTGGACCGGCTTGTCGACCGACAACGTCTGGTACGCCTGGCCTGCGAGCAGGCCTTCGCGCACTTCGTTGACTTCGAGCCCGAGGTATTCGGCGAGTTCGGTCGGGGTCGGCGCGCGGCCGAGCCGCTGCGACAGCGCGGCCGTGCCCTGGCTGAGGGAGACGTGGAGTTCCTTGAGCCGCCTCGGCACCCGGACCGACCAGCCGGTGTCCCGGAAATGCCGCCGGACCTCGCCCATGATGGTCGGGACGGCGAAGGAGAGGAAATCGTGCCCGCGGCCGGGATCGAAACGGTCGACCGCGTTGATCAGGCCGATCCGCGCCACCTGCACCAGATCTTCGCGAGGCTCGCCCCGGCCGGAGAACCGGGTGGCGATGTGCTCGGCGAGCGGCAGCAGTTCGGTGACGAGGCGGGCACGCAGATCCTGGCGGCGTCCGGAGTCCTCCGGCAACGAGGACATCTCGTCGAAGAGGGCTTCGCAATGGGCGTAGTCGTCCGCCTGACGCGTGAGGGTCTTGCGCTCGCCGCTCACCCGTCGCTCGTTCCCGGGGCCAGGACGAGGTCGATCGTCGTCGTACCCCCCACTCCGCCGGGAATCGGCTCGCATCGTGCGGCCACCGAGCCGGCCAAGGTCGTCAGGACGTGCCAGCCGAACGTCGTCTCGCTCGGCAAGAAGGGCTTCGCCGTCCGTGTCGAGATCGAGACGGCGATTCCTTCCGGTACCTCGTGAAACACACAACAAAGAACGGCTCCCAGTGCAGCGGGCTGGACAAGTTGGGAACAGGCTTCGTCGACGGCCATCTTCGCGTCTGAAATGGCGTCCAAGCCGAAGTCCGCACGGGACACCACACCGTGGGTGAGCGTGCGGACGAGGGGAATCTGCTCCGCCTCGGCAGGAAGGCGGAGTTCGACCCGGTCGGACAGTCCGTCCGACTGTGGCCGGGTTTGGGGAGTCAGGCCGCCCCGTCCGTGTGCATCCATTACGAAACCCATCCGTCCGTGGCCGTAAGGTGATCGCGGCGGGGACCCGCCGCGAGACGCGTGATCAACGGCCCAGGGCGCGCTGAAGCTCCTTTTTGGACATCTTCGACCTGCCCTCGACGTTGCGTTGCTTCGCTTCGTTGTAGAGCTGGTCCTTGGTCGGGCTGTTCGGGCCCAAGCGGTTCCCGGACCGTATGCCGCCCCGCCGCTGAGGTGACATGTCCTGGAGGGACGTCCGGCTCGCCTCGCGTGACTCGCCCGCCTGCGCGCGGTTCTTGTTGACCGTGCGCGCGGCGATCTCCTCGGCCCGGTCGGTGCTCGCCCCTCGATCCTCGGCCGAATCCTTGATGTGTTCGTACTGACGTTCTCGTTTGTCGCTCCAAGCCTGCTGCGGCATCGCGCCTCCTCTCTTCCCCGGGTCAGGTACCCCGTTCGATTCACCGGATAAACGTCCGGTTGACCTCGGGAACGGGCGGGTACGCGGAGGTCGGACGCGAAGGAGGCTTCGATGCGCATCGGCTACACACTCATGACCGAACAGGCCGGACCGAAGGACCTGGTGGGCTACGCCGCCGGGGCCGAGAAGGCGGGTTTCGACTTCGAGGTGATGAGCGACCACTTTTCGCCCTGGCTGGACGCGCAGGGACATTCGCCGTACGCGTGGAGCGTGCTGGGAGCGGTCACCCAGAGCACCGAACGGGTCGAACTGATGACCTTCGTGACGTGCCCGACCATGCGTTATCACCCGGCCGTGGTGGCGCAGAAGGCGGCGACCGTGCAAGCGCTGTCGGATGGCCGGTTCACGCTCGGGCTCGGTGCGGGGGAGAACCTCAACGAGCACGTCGTCGGCCGCGGCTGGCCGCCGGCGAACGTCCGCCACGAGATGCTCGCCGAGGCGATCCAGATCATCGGCGGGCTGTTCGACGGCGGGTACTTCAACTACGCGGGTGACCACTTCCGGGTGGACTCGGCGAAGCTCTGGGACCTCCCGGAGCAGCGTGTCCCGATCGCCGTCGCGGTGTCCGGGTCGCAGTCGGTGACGCGGTTCGCGCCGATCGCCGACGCGATGATCGCGGTGGAACCGGACGGATCGCTTGGCCGGGAGTGGGACGCCACCAAACTCGGCCCGCCCACCAGGAAGATCGCGCAGATGCCGGTGTCCTGGGGTGAAGACCGCGACGCCGCGATCCAGCGGGCGCACGAACAGTTCCGCTGGTTCGCCGGTGGCTGGAAGGTCAACGCCGAGCTGCCGGGGCCCGCGGGGTTCGCCGGGGCCACCCAGTTCGTCAAACCGGAGGACGTCGCCGCGGGCATCCCGTGCGGCTCCGACGTCGACCGGATCGTGAAGCAGGCGGGTGAATTCGAGGCGGCCGGGTTCACCGACCTCGCCCTGATCCAGATCGGCGGCGACCAGCAGGAAGGCTTTCTCCGGTTCGCCGAGGACACGCTGCTCCCGGCGTTGCGGGGGTGATTCACCCGGAACCGGAGTGTGCGAGCCCGCGGACGCGGGTACCAGTGCGGCACGTCATCCTTCACCCAAGGGGGAACTGATGAACAACGAACTCGGGCTTCATCCGGTACCCGACCTGTTGCCGGAAGGCCAGGACACGCCGGAGCAGGAGGCGATCCGCCGCAAGGCGGCCCTCGCCGTGGCTTCACAGGCGAGGAGTGCCGAAGACTGCGCGACCTTGCTGGACATGCTCGGCCTGCACGACGGCGGCGGCAGCAGCCGCAGCTCCGAAGTGGCTTGATTCAGCGACCGCGCGCCGTGACGAGGTCCGCGACGAAGGCCTGATAGGCCTCGTCGCGGTCCGGCGCGCGCAGCACCGCGGACGGGTGCACCGTGGCGACCGCGGTGAGGTCGAACTCCGCCAGCTCGATCCGCTCCCCGCGGCTCCGGGTGATGCGGAAGTCGTCGCCGAGCAGTGCCTTCGCCGCGGTCGCGCCGAGGAAGATCAGCAGCTCCGGATGGACCGCCGCCAGCTCGGCGTGCAACCACGGACGGCAGGCGACGATCTCGGTCTTCGACGGCGTCTTGTGGATACGCCGTTTGCCGCGTTCGTCGCGTTTGAACTTGAAGTGCTTGACCGCGTTGGTGACGTAGATCTTTTCGCGGTCGAAGCCCGCTTCGTCGAGAGCCCGGTCGAGCAGCCGCCCGGCGGGCCCGACGAACGGGGCGCCCGCCCGGTCCTCCTGGTCGCCGGGTTGTTCGCCGACCACCATGATCTCCGCTGTGCGCGGGCCTTCACCGAAGACGGTCTGGGTCGCGTCACGGTAGAGGTCGCATCCGCGGCAGCCGGATGCCGCCGAACGGAGCTTGCCGAGATCGGCGGTCTCCGGTGGGGCCGCCCCGGGTGCCTTGGTCGCCATGGGGCCCGGATTCCCCGCCCGGCCGTGGGACAAACCGGTTACGCGAACGCCGCGACGGGTAGTCCGTCGGTATGGCGACCAAGACCGAACCAGCCATCGCATCCGTCCAGGACACCGTGCGTGTCGCACTGCGGGTCGTGCTGCCCACGCTCGCGGGCGGCGTGATCAAACGGCGGCCGCTGGGGATGGCCGCTGCCCAGAAACTCCAGCTGGACCGCTCCGCCGTGCGCCTGTTGTGCGGGCTTCGCTCGCAGTACGGTCCGGGGCCGCTGCGCCTGCGAGTGCCCGGCCGCTCGATCGATCTCGCGTTGTCCGGCGAAGACGTCGGCGAGGTGCTCGCCGCCAGTCCGGTCCCGTTCAGTCCGTCGACCAAGGAGAAGCGGGCGGCGCTGGGACATTTCCAGCCACACGGCGTGCTGATCTCGGACGCGGTGGACCGGCCGCCGCGCCGCGAACTCAACGAGGAAGTCCTCGAACCGGGCAGGCCGCTGCACGACCTCGCCGTCCCATTCGCCTCGGCGATCGCCGAGGAAGCGGCGTCGCTCTGGAACGGCGGCACCCTCGACTGGGACACCTTCAACGTGGCCTGGTGGCGGATGGTCCGCCGGGTCACTCTCGGCGACTCCGCGGCGAGCGACGACGGCCTCACCGACGCGCTCGCCCGCTTGCGGAAGGACGCGAACTGGGCGTATGCGCACCCCCGGCGCGACCGGCTCCACGATCAGTTCCGCACCCGGCTCATCGGTCACCTGGAACGGGCGGAGCCGGGCAGTCTCGCCGAAGCCATCGCCTCGGCGGGCCCGTCGGGCGAGCGGACGACGGAGGTCGTCGCCGACCAGGTCGCCCACTGGCTCTTCGCGTTCGACGCCGCCGGGATCGTCACCTTCCGCGCGCTCGCGTTGCTGGCGACCCATCCCGCCGCGCTGGAACGCGCCGGCGAGGAGGTCGCCGCCGCCGACCTGACCGTGCCGAACCAGTTCACCTACCTGCGCGCGTGCGCCCTCGAATCGGTGCGGCTGTGGCCGACCACTCCGGCCCTGCTGCGCGAGAGCACGGCCGAGACCGCCTGGGGTCCCGCGGGGACGACGATCCTCATCTTCACCCCGTTCTTCCACCGCGACCCCGAATCCCTGCCCTACGCCGACCGGTTCGAACCCGGGATCTGGCTCGACGGCAGCGCGGCGGCGAATCCCGCCCTGGTCCCGTTCAGCGCCGGACCGGCCATCTGCCCCGGCCGGGATCTGGTGCTGTTCTGCGCGAGCACGATGCTGGCGCACCTGATCCGGGATCACCGCTTCGAGCTGGCCTCCGGCGCCGTACTCGGGCCGGAGCGGCCACTGCCCGCGACGCTGGACAACTTCCACCTGAAGTTCTCGACGGCTTAAGACTCGTCTTCGACCCACTCGAGCAGATCGCCGGGCTGGCATTCGAGCACCCGGCACATCGCTTCGAGCGTGCTGAACCGGACGGCCTTGGCACGCCCGTTCTTCAGCACCGCCACGTTCGCCGGGGTGAGCCCGACGAGTTCGGCGAACTCGCCGACACTCATCTTGCGCTTGGCCAGTTCGACGTCGATGCGGACGACGATCGGCATCAGATCACCTGTTCCAGATCGGACCGCAGGGTGGTGGCCTGGCGCAGCAGCGTGCGCATCACGACCATCAGGAGGCCCAGCACGGCGACGCCGATCAACGCCAGGAACAACAGCAGCGGCAGACCCGGGTCTTCGGCGTTGAAACCGACGTAGAGGAACACGCCCGCCAGCACCAGCCAGCCGGCGAGGATCGCCCACACGATGGCGTCCACCCACCGCAGGGACGCCTCGGTGAAGATCCGGTCCTTCTTGACCAGGGTGAGCAGTTGCCACGTGGCGACGACCACGACCTGCACGCACAGCACCCAGAAGATGGAGACCGCCGTCGCCGGCCAGCGTAGATACGCCATTTCGGGATCCTGCCGTGCCATGTGCGCGAACTGCCCCGGCAGGGACATGGTCTGGAAGAGGACCAGGATCCCGAACAGCAGCAGGAGGAACACTCTGAGCGGCGCGACTGCCCGTTGCCCTGTGATCATACATCGAGTTTCGCGCGTTATCTATCGAAAGTCAATCGGTTGGTATCGAGGCGCGGTGGTTCGGGGGCGGCTGGGGTGGCGTGGCGGCCCGGGTGGGGTCGGGATCGCGAGGTCGCGCCGGTCCTGAGCCGAGGTCACGCGTATTCGAAGTCCGGGCATACGCGGACACAAAACCAGCATTCACGACGAGTCCATGAGGGAATCGCTCACCGCATTCGGTGAAGGGTTGAATTTTCGTTGCGCGAAGGAATTCACCCGGCGGTTGCTCAGCCGTTGTCGCGCCAGGAGGGGTCTGCCAGGATGCTCGTGACCCGACCAGAAGGAGCGTTCCAGTGGCTTCCCGTCTCAATCCTTACATCAGCTTCGCCGGTGACGCCCGGCAGGCCATGGAGTTCTACAAGTCGGTGTTCGGCGGAGAACTGACGCTGAATACGTTCGGTGAATCCGGGATGGCCGGTTCGCCGGTGGAGGACCAGATCATGCACAGCCAGCTCGACACGCCGAGCGGCTACACGATCATGGCGTCGGACACGCCGCCGGGAATGGAGCACAAACCGGGCACCAACCTGTCGGTCAGCCTCAGTGGTGATGACAGCGGGGAATTGCGCGGATACTGGGAGAAACTGTCCGCCGACGGCACGGTTTCGGTCCCGTTCGAAAAGCAGATGTGGGGTGACGAATTCGGTGCCTGCACCGACAAGTTCGGCATCTCGTGGATGGTGAACGTCATCCAGTCCTAGGGCTTTCCGGCCCGATCCACCCCCTGCCGAAGCTCCCGACTTCCGGGGACTTCGGGCCTCGATCACGCGATTCTTGTCATGGCACCGGTGAAAACGCCGTTCTCCTCCGTAGAGGGTCCGGCGGTTTCATCGGGAGGCAAGGATATGAACAGGATTATCGCGGCACTGCTGGTTTCGGCGGGTGCCGTCGTTTCCGTCGTGGGACTGGGCGGTTGTGGGACACCGACCGCCGGTACACCGATCACCGTGGTGCGCGAGATCGCACCTCCCTCGACCACCACCGCTGTCGTCCTCGCGCCGCCGCCCACTTCGGTGGTCGTGGTGGAGCCACCGATGACGGTCACCCGGGCGCCCGCCGTCCAGCGCCTCACTTCGTGCCAGCGGCTTCTCGCCGAGGGCTACTCCTTCGAGTACGCGTTCAGCGCCTGGGTGAACGCGGGCCGTCCGCTGAGCTGGGACGCCGACCGTGACGGATACCCGTGCGAGCAGTCCTACGGGAACCGGAACTAGGCGGGCCGAGATCACCAGGCCGCGACGTCGGCGAGGCCGCGCAGGCCGCGTGGGTGGCGGGCGCGGACGCCGTCACCGTGGACGGGGCCGAGGGCGGCACCGGCCGGGCGCCGTCGGTGTTCCTCGACCAGGCGGGGTTGCCGCTGGTGGAATGCCTGCGCCGGATCGGCAAACACGACGCGTCGCTACTCGTGTCGGGGCGGATCTGGGAAGGGGCGCGTGCGCTGCCTCGAACTCGAACTGCGGTTCCTGGCCGGCGCGCTCGGGAAGTACGACCTCGCGGATCTCACCTCGGACGACCTGTGGTTCCCGACTCGACCGGAGCAGAACGGATGATCAACTCCGACGGGAAACGGTTCCGCAAGGTCAGCACCGACCCGGACGCGCCGGTCACCCTGTACCGGCAGAAGGACGACCTGGTGTGGGCCGAACTGACCGGCGGCGGGGTGCGGCTCGGGTCGCTCACCGGGAAGTGCGGCGAGGACGGGACCATCGACATGGCGTACTCGATCAAGTGATCGGGGGCACAGCACGAACACGCCGGAGATCCTGCCGGACGGGCGGATCCGGCTGAACGAGGTCTGGGATCGGTACGGAACTCCCGGCTCTCGCGGAACCTCCGCCATCGAAGAGGTCGCCGGGCGGGGTGGGACTCCGTGAGGGCCTCCTTCCCTACGCTCAAGGTAGGGAAGGAGGCCCTCACGGACTTACCGGCGGCGGAAGGCGTTCGGTACAGGAGTCGGCGAGGGGCCGAAAGCGTCCTTCACCGCATCAGACGCGGCGAAGGGAGCCTTCAGCCCACCGCTGGGCCCGCCCCCGAATCCAGGCACCCCGCCCCTTTTCTGTCGGCCGAATGGCGATTCACGCGACCGAAAAGGGCAGTCGAGGGGGCTGAACGGCGCACGCCGAAAGGAGGATTTCACCGCGGGTTCTTTTTCAGGTATTCCGCCCAGACCTTCTTGGGTACGCACATTCGCCACGAGTCGACGATCAGCTCTCGTAACTCCTCGTAATCGATCGCGGACAGCCGGACGCGAACCCACTGATAGCGCATATCGGAGGGAATCGGCATCATGAACTTGTCCGGCTCGCCTGCCACCAGCGCTTCCCGCTCCTCTTTGGGATAGCCGAATCCCATCACGGTTTCGTCGGGTGAGAGCGAAAGGAAGACGATTCGCCCCACGCGGAACTTCGCCCGGTCCCGGACCAGTGCCTCATAGGCGCGGGGAAGCTCCGAAGCGACCTTTCTGACGTCATCCCCGGTTACCATTTTTCCACCATTCTCCGCTGTCTGTTCCCCAGTCACCCTTGGCGCCCATGGTGAAGGCGACGTAGAGGTATTCGTCGAGGACCTTCGCCAGTGACACGGGCCTGCCCACCAGGGCGGGGATGTCCTCCCCGTCGTCTCCCGCCTCCGTGATCACCGCGGCGGCCCAGTCGCGGCCGAGCCGGAGGTGCCTGCCGAACGCGGCGCCGTCGCGGGCGCCGTGGAGGGCGGCCGCGATGGCGGCGTCCCACGGCATGACCGTGTTGGGCCGCAACGCATACAGTGCCTTGGCCGCGGCGGTCGGACCGAGTGTGCGCCGGGCCCGTCCGGCTGAGACGACGACGCCCGAGAGGTCCGCGTACGCCTTCGCGGCGGTGTCGATCCCCGCGTCGGTCAGGTCGGAGAGGGCGACGGACGGGAGAGTGGCGCCCCAGGTCTCCCACCAAGCCTGGACCCCCTCGTCGAAGGGGGCGGGTTCGCCGTCCCGAGGGTATCGGATCCGGCATCCCCACGAGTTCAACCAGCGAAGAAGAATTGTGCGATGTGCGGGCTGTGACAGGTCGATCGCGGAGAGCCCGTTTTGATCGGACACTTCCGCTAGGAGTCGAAGCCAAGAGGTGTCGGCATTCGCGAAGCCGTTGAACACTTCGGCGGCCCGCCGGAGTTCGGCGAGTGGCGGCAGGGCGTCAGACATGGGCGAACCCTATCCGGTGCCACCAAGGGGGTGAATTTCCGCGTCCAACTATTGGACTTTGTACATTGAGTCACCTATTTGTATCTGCTGCATGGTTGATTGGTCCTTTAGGGTTGTGGACAGGAAGGCCGCAGGGGTGGCGGTCACGCAGCGCGATTGCGTTACCCCATCCAGGGGAGGAGATGGCATGGGCAGACCCGAGCGACCGTTGGACGGTACAACCGGTCCGATCGCCGCATTCGCTCACGATCTGCGCGTTTTGAGGAACCGAGCGGGAAACCCGAGCTACCGGGAACTCGCGAGGACGGCACTGTTCGCACCTTCCGTGCTGTCCAGCGCGGCCAGCGGCCACCGGCTGCCCACTCTCGCCGTGACCTTGGCGTTCGTCTCCGCGTGCGGTGGGGATCGTGCGGCGTGGGAACGGCGTTGGCGGAGTCTCGCCGGGCAGACCGGGAGCGGCGCCGAGGTCCGGGAGGACCGTGCGCCCACGTCACCGCAGGCGGAAGTTCCGCCGCATGGCGCGCCCGCGATGGCATCCGGCGTCATCCGCCTCGCCCATCCGGCTCAGCTGCCCATGGGATCGAGGACTTTCGTCGGCAGGGAAAGGGATCTGGCCGACGCCGCCGGGATGATCGGGGCGACCGGGCCGGTCAAGGTGCCGTTGCTCGTCAGCGGGCCGATCGGCGTGGGGAAGACGGCTTTCGCCTTACGGCTGGCCGAAGAGGTGGCGGCGGACTTCCCGGACGGGCAGCTTTACGCCGATCTGGGGGACGGCGGAACCGGTGGCCGGTCGGCCAACGGGATCGTGCGGGGTTTCCTGCGCGCACTCGGCGTGCCGGCGCATCTCGTGCCCGACGACCCGATGCAGCGGATCGGGTTGTACCGATCCCTGCTCGCGGAACGCAGGTTGTTCGTGCTCCTCGCGGGCGTCAGCGACGAAGGACAGGTGCGGCCGCTGCTGGGCCGGGCCCCGCACAGCCAGGTCGTGGTGACCAGCCGCGCCCGGCTGCTCGGGCTGGAGGACACGAACCGGATCGAGCTGGACACGTTCTCCCGCAAGGAATCGCTGGCATTGATCGGCAGGATCGCCGGCCAGGGCCGGGTGCGGTCGGAACACGGCGCCACCGACATGATCGCCGAGTTGTGCGGGGATCTGCCGTTGGCGATCAACATCGTCGGCCGCAAGATCGCCGCACGTCCGGAATGGGCGATCGCGTACACAGCGGGCCAGCTCGCCGATCGCGAGCGGCTGATGGACAGTCTCGCCGTGGGAGACGTCAATGTCCGGGACCGGTTCACCTCGGCGTATGAACGGCTTTCGGCCGCCGAACGGGAGGCCATCCATCACTTCGGGCAGAGCGGGGCGGGCTGGACGACGTCGATCGGCATCGCGGCGGCGATGGGCATCATGATCGAGACCGCCGACGAACTCCTCGAATCCGTAGTGGACGCCGGACTTCTCCAGCGTGCCAACGTCGCCGGCCGGTACGCGGTCTCCCGGTTGGTCAGCGCGTTCGCCGCCGAGCGGCAACGCGAACCGAGCCCGTTCGCCGCCGCCGTCCCGATGGTGGGCCGCAGGGCAAGGAAGAACGCGTTCGAATCGCTGCGCCACGAGGCTGTGCGCACGCTGCCGGGTGGCTCGTCCGAAGGTTGATTGTTCTCCCCGTGCGGCGCTTCCGGTCAACGGGCCGCGGCGGTGTGAATGAGTCGATGAAAGATGGCGAGCGAAATCCGGTGACACAAGGCTGATTCTGTCGATTAAGGAGGGTCACGATGCCGGGATCGTGGCGATCGAGGACGGCAAGCTGCTGTTCGCGCTGGAGTCGGAAAAGGACACCTACCCGCGCTACGACCGGATCACCGGTGAGCTGATGGCACGTGCGGCGGGGCACTGAGGCTTCCGGACCACCTGTACCGAACGGACGACACGTGTGATCCGACGGACGACACCCGTGACTGGACGGACGACACGTGTGACTGGACGGACGACACGCGTGTCGTCCCTCTGATCACGGGTGTCGTCCATCTCGACACGAGTGCCGTCCGTCCAAGCACACGCGACCGCGCTTTCGCAACGCTTGACCTGGGGCGCCGCGGCGCGGGACGGGCATGTTCGAGAAAGCGGCCATCCGGGTAACCGTCGGCGAAAGCACCCGACGGGAGGATTCCGATGCCAGACAAGTTACGGCCACCGCAGCAGCAGGAACCGCCGGGCGTGACGTCGAAAATGGACCCGCCGCCGCGCGACTCCATGGAGGACTACGAGGGCCGCGGCCTGCTGAACGGTAAGCGTGCGCTCATCACCGGCGGTGACTCCGGGATCGGCCGCGCGGTCGCCATCGCCTTCGCGAAAGAGGGCGCCGACGTGGCGATCGCCTACCTCAACGAACACGAGGACGCGAAGTACACCGAAGAGCGCGTACGGGCCGAAGGGCGCGAGTGCCTCCTTCTTCCGGGTGACCTGGCCGAGGCGGCGCAGTGCCGCGAGATCGTCGACCGGACGGTGAACGAGCTCGGTGGCTTGGACATCCTGGTCAACAATGTCGCCACGCAGTGGCCGGTCGATTCCCCGGAAGAGCTCACCGACGAGCAGTGGACCCACACCTTCGACGTGAACATCCACAGTTTCTTCCGGGTCACCAACGCCGCCTTGCCCCACCTGGGTGAGGGCTCGGTGATCATCAACACCGGTTCGGTGAACGGCTTGCGGGGCAACAAGTCCCTGATCGACTATTCCGCCACCAAGGGTGCCGTGCACGCCTGGACGTACGCGATGGCGCAGGCACTGGCCGATCGCGGGGTGCGGATCAACTGTGTCGCGCCCGGTCCGGTGTGGACACCGCTGATCCCGTCGACGTTCCCGCCCGAGAAGGTGGAGAAGTTCGGCCTCCAGGTCCCGTACGAGCGCGCCGCCCACCCCGACGATCTCGCGCCGTCGTACGTCTTCCTGGCGTCCAACCGGCTTTCGTCGTACTACAGCGGCGAGGTCATCGCCGCGCTGGGCGGCGAGACGACACCCGGCTGAGGTTCGCGACCGCGTCAACGACGGCTTCAGGCGCGATACGGTCCAGGCACGGATGGCCGGGCACGGGGCAGACCCGGGCCCGGCTGTCCCTGCAGGCCGCGTGCTGGTCGCCGAGCACTTCGGACGGCACTCCGTACGGCGCCCAGCGCGACGACGGCACGACGGGGGCGAACAGGGAGACCACCGGAGTCCCGACGGCGGCCGCGAGATGGGCGGGGCCGGTGTTGGGTGCCACCACGACGTCCGCCCCGGCGAGCACGGCCGCCAATTCGGACAGTCCGGTGCGGCCGCCCAGATCGAGTGCGCCCCCGGCGACTTCCTTGGTCAGCGTGCTTTCCGACGGGGCCCCGGTCACAACCACGTGATGCCCGGCCTCCAGCAGCGCCCGCACGATCGCGGCCGACCGCTCGGCCGATGGTTGCCTGGCCGGGACCGACGCGGCCGGATGGACGACGACGTAGCCCTCATCGCCGACGAGCCCGACGAGCTCGTCCACCGGGGGCAGCGTTTCGCGGATCGCGAGACCGCCGTCGTCGCCGGGCGGCAGCGAGAATCCCGCTGCCTCGGCCAGGGAAAGCATCCGGACCGGCTCCGGCGGGTCACCGGAAACGCGGTGGCGCAGATCCAGCAGCGATCCGGGGTAGTCCTCGCTGATCGCGCCGATCCACGGCACGCCCGCCATCCGCAGCAGCAGCGCCAGCGGCAGCGGCGACTGGTGGAACGACGTCAGGATCAGGGCCGCGTCGAGGGAAAGCCCGCGGAAGTGCCGGACGAGCGCGTCGGTGTCCTCCTGGGTGACCGGCGGAGGTTCGGGGTCGATCCACGGCGCGCACCAGCTGATGACCTCGTCCACGCCGGGCAGCAGTTCGCCCGCGGCGCGGCCTCGCGGCCCGGTCAGCAGGATCACCCGTTCCGCGCCGGTCGCGACCGCGCGGACGCAAGGGCCCGCGAGCAGGACGTCGCCGAGGTTGTCCATCCTCGCGACCAGGACGTTCCCCCTCATCGAGAACCCGCGACGGCCAGGTGGACGGCTTCGGCCAGGTCGCGGGCGACGGTCGCGCGGCGGCGGGCGCGATCGACCTCTTCCGGCAGGGTCCGCGCGGTCGGGATGAGGATCCCGCGGGCTCCTGCGGCGAGGGCGGCATCGACGTCGGCACCCGTGTCGCCGATGACGACACAGCGGCGGACGTCCACGCCGAGTGCTTCCGCGGCCTGGCGCACGAGCCCCGGTGCGGGTTTCCGGCAGGCGCATCCGTCGCCGTCGTCGTGCACACAGACCTGCCACGTGCCGAACGGGCCGAGGACCTTCTCGACGCGGGCGTTCACCGCGGCCAGCCGGTCCGGCGTGATCAGTCCTTTCGCCACCCCGGACTGGTTGCTGACCACGCCGATCCTGATCCCCGCCGCCCGCACGCCGTGCAGGAGTTCCTTGGCGCCGGGAACGGGGCGGACGCCGTCGGGATCGTCGAGGTAGGGCACGTCGACGATGAGGGTGTCGTCCCGGTCGAACAGCAGCGCCTGCGGCCGCCGGGACAGCCGGTGCCGCAGCTCCCCGCGCAGCCGGTGATAGCAGGCCGCGGGCGGGATGAGTACGCTGGTCAGGAGCATCCGCGACACCTCGCCAGGGGTGAGCGGCCCCGGGACGATCCGGCGGGTGGCGAACTCGGCGGTCACTCCCGCCCACACCCCGGCCGCCGCGGCCGCGGCCTTACGCCGCCCCAGCGCGAACAGCGCCGCGGCACCCACCGCGCTCACCGTGGCCAGCGCGTGCCGTTCGAGCCGTCCGTGGCCGGCTCCGGTCTGCTGCCGCCAGAGGACACCGTGCTTGTGCCGCATGAGCGCGTCGTCGGCGTTGCCCCGCTGGGCGCGCAGGCTCGCGAGCGGGCCCGACCGTTTGGGCGGATGGACGGTGACGCGCTCGCCCCGCGCGATGAGGTAGCCCGCCTTGGCGACATGCAAGGCCAGATCCGAGTCTTCCCGGTAGGCACCGGGGAAACGCTCGTCGAAGCCGCCGACCTCGGCGAGCACCTCCCGGCGGTAGGCCATGTCCGCGGTGATCCACCGGGCCGTCTCCAGACCGGCGGTTCCGCGTTCGTCGTCGGTCGGACGGCGGTCCGGCGGCAACGGGACGACGAGCCGCGCCTGCGACGCCGCCGTCTCCGGACCGAGGGAGAGGAGGTCGTCGGCGAGTTTCCGCGGCCAGTCCGAGCCGATCACGACGTCGTCGTCGAGGAAGGCGATCCACTCGGTCCCGGCGCGCCGCCAGCCGGCGTTGCGGGCCGCGGCGGGACCGCGTCCGCCGGAGCGGACGACTTCGACCTCCGTACTGGACGGGGGGAGCCGCAGGTCGTCACCACCGGGCCGGTCGTCGGCCACGACGATCCGCGCGGGCCGGGGTTCGCCGGCGGCTTCGATCGCGGCCAGGAGGGTATGGAGATTCTCCCGGCCGGTCGTCGGAATCACGATCGTGTAGTCGAGGTCGCTCACCCTCTTCCGGTACCCGGGTGCCACGGCCGCAAACGCCGGTCACGCCGGGATCGCGTCGGTCTTCCGCTGCCACGAGCGATGTTCGCCCAGTTGCGCGAGGAACGAGGCGAGGAAGCCGTCGGGCAGGGTGGCCTCGGCCGCCGTGGTGGTCACCACGCCTTGGTCGACGAGGGTTTCGGTGTCGTCGGCCAGCTTCGAGGTCACCCCGGCCCGGCGCAGCAGGTCCAAACCGGAGCCGAAGGCGGCCACGGGCTTGGCGTGCTTGTAGGCCTCGGCGACGAAATGCACCGCGTACCCGTCGCGTTCGAGGAGGTTGATCGCGCCCGGGCCACACGGGACGACGACGGCGTCGTAAAGCACCGAAGCCATGGTGTTGAGCTGTTTGTCGGGCCGTAGGGGATCCCCTTCGCCACCCGGCCGGAGTTCGGCCTCGGTCGGCGCGAGGACCTCGGCGATCGCGCCCTGCTCGGTCAGCGCCTCGACCACGCGGCCGACGCCGATCGTGTCGACGCCATCGGCGGCGAGCACCGCGACCTTCCGGCCGGTCGGGGCGACCGGGGGCTGGTTGAGCTGGGAAAGCGCGGGGGAGGAGCGGTCGTGGTGCGGCGTGGCCGGGGCGGCGGGCACGCTCACCCCGATCCCCTCGGCCACCCGGGCCGCCAGGTCGTGGTCGACGTTGTTGAGCTCGGCGACCGTCCGCGCCCGGACCTCCCGGTCCTCGACCTTGCCGAGTTCGAACCGGAACGCGGCGACGATGTGCTCGCGTTCGACCGGGGACATGCTGTTCCAGAACAACGTCGCCTGACTGTAGAAGTCCTTGAAGCTCTCGCTGCGCTCCCGGATCTTGTGGCCCGCCACGGCTTCGGTGTAGTGGCGGAAGACGCCGGAATCGGCGATCGCCGGGCAGCCGCCGCCGAGCGAGTTCGGGAAGTAGCTCGTCCGTCCCTTGTGGACATTCTGCTGGCCGTACCCGTCGCGCTGGTTCGTGTGCACGTTCGCGATCGGCCGGTTCACCGGGAGCTGGGAGAAGTTCGGGCCGCCGAGCCGGATCAGCTGCGTGTCGAGGTACGAGAAGTTCCGTGCCTGCAACAGCGGGTCGTTGGTGAAGTCGATGCCGGGGACGATGTTCGCGGTGTGGAAGGCGATCTGCTCGGTCTCGGCGAAGAAGTCGTCGGGATTGCGGTCCAGTACCATCCGCCCGACCGGCCGCACGGGCACCTGTTCCTCGGGGATGATCTTCGTGGCGTCCAGCAGGTCGAAGTCGAAGTCGTGCTCGGAGCTCTCGTCCACCAGCTGGACGCCGAGTTCCCATTCCGGGTACTGCCCGGCCTCGATCGCGTCCCACAGGTCACGCCGGTTGAAGTCGGGGTCCTTGCCCGCGATCTTCTGGCATTCGTCCCACACCAGGGAATGCGTGCCGAGCACGGGCTTCCAGTGGAACTTCACGAAGGTGCCCTTGCCGTCGGCGTTGACGAGCCGGAAGGTGTGCACGCCGAAGCCCTGCATCATCCGGTAGCTGCGCGGCAGCGCGCGATCGGACATCAGCCAGAGCACCATGTGCAGGCTCTCCGGTTGCAGCGAAACGAAGTCCCAGAACGTGTCGTGCGCCGACTGCGCCTGCGGGATCTCGTTGTGCGGTTCGGGTTTAACCGCGTGCACGAAGTCGGGGAACTTGATGCCGTCCTGGATGAAGAACACTGGCATGTTGTTGCCGACGAGGTCGTAGTTGCCCTGCCGGGTGTAGAACTTGGTCGCGAAGCCGCGGACGTCGCGCACGGTGTCGGCGGAACCGCGTGAACCCGCGACGGTGGAGAACCGCACGAACACGGGGATCTTCTCGCCGCTGGTGAGGAATTCGGCGACCGTGTGGTCGGACAGCGCGTCGTCGTAGGCCTCGAAGAAACCGTAGGCGCCCGCGCCGCGCGCGTGCACGACCCGTTCAGGGATGCGCTCGTGGTCGAAATGCGTGATCTTCTCGCGGGCGTGGAAGTCCTCGAGCAGCGTCGGGCCACGGGCACCCGCCATCAGTGAATCGTTCGTGTGATCGACCCGGACACCCTGCTGGGTCGTCAGCGCGGACCCTTCCGGATCGACGCGGCTGCCGCCCAGTTGTTCGTCCTTCGCGTCCTCTCGATGCCGTGCCACAGCTCTCGCTCCTTCGTGGTGGTGGGTTCACTCGCGGCTACCCCGGCGCGGTTTTCGCAAAACCGCCACGTGTGCGAGGCGACGACACCGGGTAACCGGCGGGCGGGAACTTCGAGGAGGTGCGAATGACGACGGTGGACCGGCCTGCCGTACTGGAGATCCGCGACCCCGCCGACGACAGTCTCGTCGGCAGCGTCAAGACGGCGACACCCGATGGTGTGACGACGGCGATCGCGACGGCGAAACGGCGGGCCCCGGGCTGGGCCGCCACGCCTGCCGCCGAACGCGGGGTCGCGCTGAAGGACGCGGCGAGGTCGCTGCGGGGACGGGCGGGTGAACTCGCCGTCCTCATCGAAAGCGAGACCGGGAAGCCGCGCGACGAGGCCGAAGAAGGTGTCCTGGCCGGAGCCGGAACCCTGGAGCAGTACGCGGAACTGGGGCCGGTGCACCGTGGACGGTCATTGCTGGGCGATCCGTCGGCCACCGATCTGATGGTGCCGGAACCGCGGGGCGTGGTCGTCGCGCTGACGCCGTGGAACGACCCCGTCGCCGTGGCCTGCGGGCTGCTGGGCGCCGCGCTGGTCACCGGGAACACGGTGGTGCACAAGCCGAGCGAACGCTGTCCGCACACCGGAGCCTGGCTGGGGAGTGTGCTGTCGGAGGCGTTCCCCGAAGGTGTGCTGCAAACCGTGCAGGGTGACGGGAGCGTCGGCGCGGAACTGGCGGCCCACACCGGCGTCGACCTCATCGCGCACGTCGGCGGCACCGCTGCGGGCCGCTCGATCGCCGCGAGCGCGGCGCGGACGGGCGCCAAGGTGCTGCTGGAGAACGGCGGCAACGACCCGCTCGTCGTCGACGCCGGGGTGGATCCGGTCTGGGCGGCCGAGCAGGCGGCGACCGGGGCCTTCGCCAATTCCGGGCAGATCTGCGTCTCGGTCGAACGGATCCATGTGCACCAGGACGTCGCCGACGCCTTCCTCACCGCTCTGGTCGCCGAAGCGGGCAATCGCGACCTGGCCCCGCTCGTCGACCGGCGTCACCGCGAGGGCGTGCACGCGCAGGTCACGGAGGCGATCGCGCAGGGCGCCGATCCGCTCGTGGGCGGTGTGCTGCCGGACGGCCCCGGTGCCTTCTACCCGGCGACCGTCCTCGCGGGATGCACCCCGGGGATGCGGGTCCTCACCGAGGAGACCTTCGGCCCGGTCGCACCGGTGACGGTCGCCGCGGACTTCGAACAGGCACTCGAACAGGCCGCCGCCGGCGACTACGGTCTCGCGGCCACGGTGCTCACCCCTTCGATGGCGCACGCGCAGCGGGCCTGGCGCGAACTCCCGGCCGGCACCGTGAAGATCAACAACGTCTTCGGCGGCGCGCCCGGCGGGGCCGCCCAGCCACGAGGAGCCAGCGGCAGCGGCTACGGCTACGGGCCGGAACTGCTCGACGAGATGACCCAGACCAAGGTCGTCCACCTGGCGCCGCCTGGGCCGTGATGGACCTCCGGAGCCGATGGGCGGCGCCGTTCGCCTGGGCCGCCCGGGCTTTCCGGGTTCCGGGGGAAGAACGCCGGAGTCTCATCCAGACCACGAAAGCCACCGCGGCCGCGGTGATCGCGTGGATCATCGCGTCTTCGGTGCTACGGCTGCCCCAGCCCTTTCTGGCGCCGTATGCGGCGGTGTTCCTGGTGCAGGCCACCGTCTACCGCTCGTTGCGCGGCTGGGCGCAGCAGGTCGGCGCGGTCGGGGTGGGAGTGCTGCTCGCGGCGGGCGCCGGGCAGTTCATCCCCTCGATGACAGTGGCGCTCGGACTGGTCATCTTCATCGGGTTGCTGATCGGCGCGTGGCGCGGTTTCGGCGATTCGGGGGTCTGGGTCGGGATCACCGGCATGCTGCTGATCTCCTACGGCAACGCGACCGAACCCATCCTGCTCGCCGACAGGCTGCTGGAAACCGCGCTGGGCGCGGCGACCGGCGCGGTGCTGAACGCGGTGATCCTGCCCCCGCTGCACGGCGAACGCCTGCGGGCGGCGACTTCCCGGCTGGCTTCGGCGATCGCCGACGTCCTCGCCGAGACCGCGGCACTGGTCCGCGACGGCGAGCCGCCCGAGGCGACCGAAGTCCTGTACGACCGCGTGCGTGACGTCCGCAGCCTGGTCGCGGAGGCGGAGGACGCGATCGGCTGGACCAGGGAAGGCCGGTACTTGAACCTGCGGGGACGGCGTGAGGCGGGAGAGGAGCCCTTGTCGAACCTCATCTCCCTGTGGCAGCCGCTCGCCCAGCTGATCGACGCGGTGAGCGAAGCCGCCCGGAGCGAGCTGCCGTTCCGGCATCCCGGCGAATACGCGCGCGGGGTGGTCGGCGACCTGCTCGAAGCGCTCGCCGAGGTGGCCCGTTCGGGCGACGCGGACAAGCTCGACCGATGCCGCAAGCTGCTCGACGAGATCGACCACCTGCTCGTCACGCCGACGGAGGAGGTCACGACCTCGATCGGGCTGGGGGCGATGGCGTTGCCCGCCCGCCGTCTGGTCGAGCGCCTCCGCGCCGATTAAGCCGGGGCGACGGCGGGTAACCGTACCCATGACCAGCAGCGGTAAGCGGATCGTGGTCACCGGCGCCACCGGCAACGTCGGGACGGCGGTGGTCCGTGCATTGGGCGCGGACCCCGAGGTCGGCTCGATCGTCGGCGTGGCGAGGCGCCCGAGTCGCTGGGAGAGCCCGAAGACCGAGTTCGTCACCGCCGACGTCGCGCGTGACGACCTCCGCGCCGTGTTCGACGGGGCCGACGCGGTGATCCACCTGGCCTGGCTCTTCCAGCCGACGCACCGGCCCGAGATCACCTGGCGCTCCAACGTGCTGGGGTCGATCCGGGTCTTCGAAACCGTCCAGGCGATGAGGGTGCCGGCGCTGGTGTACGCGTCGTCGATCGGGGCGTACTCGCCGAGGGACGACGACCACCCGGTGACCGAGGACTGGCCGACCCACGGCTCGCCGAGTGCGGCGTACACCCGTGAAAAGGCTTATGTGGAAAGGGTTCTCGAGGCGTTCGACCGGAGTCATCCGCGGCTGCGGGTGGTGCGGGTGCGTCCGGGGTTCCTCTTCCAGAAGGCCGCCGCACCCGAACAGCGCCGTCTTTTCGGCGGACCGCTCGTACCGGGCAAGCTCGTGCGGCCGTCGCTGATCCCGGTGCTCCCGGACCTCCCGCAGCTGCGGATCCAGACCGCGCACACCGACGACGTGGCCGACGCGTACCGCCGCTGCGCGCTCCAGGACGTCAAGGGCGCCTTCAACATCGCCGCCGATCCGGTGCTGGACACCCGTGCGCTCGCGCGGATCTTCGGCGCCAAGCCGGTGAAGGTCCCGGCGATCTTCGTCCGGCGCGCGCTCGCCGCGGCCTGGTCGCTGCACCTGATCCCGGCCACGCCAGGACTTTTCGACGCAGTCCTGCACCTTCCGGTGATGGACTGCACGCGTGCCAGGGAAGAACTGGGCTGGACGCCGCGATACTCCTCGGAGGACGCGATCGAAGCGTTCCTCAAGGGGCTGCGGGAAGGCGAAGGATTCCCGACCGAACCGCTGAAAGCCGACGTCGGCAGGGGCCACGAACTGGCCACCGGAGTGGGGGAGCGGCCGTGAACGAGAAGGAACTGCTGCACACGCTGACCAAGGTGGTGTCCACTTTGGACAGGACGTCGGTGCGATTCGCCGTCGCGGGCGGACTCGCGGTGTACGCGCGGGGCGGCCCGCCGTCGGATCACGACGTCGACCTCTTCCTCAAGCACGAAGACATCCCCGAAGCGGCGAAAGCCCTGGAAGCCGCGGGGCTGAGACGGGTGTGCCCACCCGAGGACTGGCTCACCAAGGTCTACGACGGCGACTGCCTCGTCGACCTGATCTTCCGGCCCAACCATCGCCCGGTCACCGACGAGATGCTCGACCGCGCCTCGCTGATGCGGGTCGGGCCGACCGCCGCCCCCGTGCTCAACGGGACCGATCTGCTCGTCGACAAGGTTCTCGTTCTCAGCCCGCACCGCTGCGATTTCGGGCCGCTGCTGCGGATCGCCCGCGACCTCCGTGAACAGGTCGACTGGCACCGGGTGGCGGAAGAGACCGCCGAATCCCCGTACGCGTGGTCGTTCCTGACCCTGCTCGCGGCACTGTCCATCATCGACGGAAAGGAGCTCCCGATGCCCGCGGAAGCACCCCAGTACCTGGTCGCCAGGCTGACCAAGGCGCTGGCCGAAGATCCGAGGACCGCCGAACTCGGCGTGCACGTCACCGTGCGCGGCGACCAGGTCCGGCTCAGCGGCGAGGTCCCGTGCGCCAACCGCAAGGCCGACATCGAGGCGGTCGTCTGCGAACACATCGCGGCCGAACTGGTGCACAACGACGTCCGGCTGGCCGACGTCCGTGAACCGGCGCACGCCGAGGAGATCCGGTGATCCGGGTCGCCGCGGTCGGGGACGTCCACCTCGGGGAGGACAACCGAGGCCTGCTGCGGCCGGCACTGGACAACATCGCCGAACACGCCGACGTGCTGCTGCTCGCGGGTGACCTCACCCGGCACGGCAGCATCGAGGAGGCCAGGGTGGTCGCCGACGAGTTCGCCGGACTCGACGTCCCCGTGGTGTCGGTGCTCGGCAACCACGACTACCACTCGGACGAGGCGGAGGCGATCAGCGGACTGCTGGAGGAAAGCGGGATCACCGTTCTCGAAGGCTCGGCCACCACGGTGGAACTGGAAGGCGGGAAGCTCGGCGTCGCCGGGGTGAAGGGTTTCGGCGGCGGGTTCGCGGGCAAATGCGGGAGCCGGTTCGGCGAACGCGAGATGAAGGACTTCATCGAGCACACCATGGCGGCCGCCAAGCGGCTGCGCACCGCGCTGGAAGGGCTCGAACACGAGCAACCCGACATGATCGTCGCGCTGACGCACTACTCGCCGATCCCCGGCACACTGCACGGCGAACCGCCGGAGATCCACCCGTTCCTGGGGTCGTATCTGCTGTGCGAGCCGATCGACGACGCCAAGGTGGCGCTCGCGGTGCACGGGCACGCGCACTACGGCAGCGAGCAGGGCGTCAGCCCGGGCGGGGTCCCGGTGCGCAACGTCGCCCAGCCGGTGATCCGCGCGGCGTATGCGACATACGTCCTCGAACCCGCGAAGGTGCCGGCATGAGGGAGCGATTCCACGGGCAACTGAGCGGCCTCGGCGAACGCCTGTCGGGTATGTGCGGCATGGCGTGCGAGGAACTACGGCTCGCCAACCGGGTCTTCCTCGACGGGGACGCCGAGGCCGCCGCCGAGCTGGCGACGGTCGAGGCGAAGCTGAACGCGGCACGGACCGAATGCGAAGAGGCCGCGCAGAAACTGCTCGCCCTGCAGGCGCCCGTCGCGCGGGACCTGCCGGCCGTGCTCGCGGCGGTGTACTGCGCCGACCGGCTGGAGCGGATGGGCGACCTCGCCCAGCACATCGCCGAACAGGCCGCGCGAGCGCCCGAATTCGCCGTCCCCGACGCACTCGCCGGACGCTTCGGCGAGATGGCCGGGCTGGTCGTTTCGATGGCGGAAGATCTCGGTGTGGCGATCGAGGGACCGACGGCGGAGGTGTTCCCTTCGCTGGCCCGGTCCGATCAGCGCGTCGACGCGCTGTACGAGGAGCTGATGACGCTGGTGACCGCGCCGGACTGGGCCGACGGTGTCGCGCCCGCGATCTCGGTGGCGCTGCTGGCGCGGTTCTACGAGCGGTTCGCGGACCAGGTCGTGTCCGTGGCGCGACGGGTGGACTTCGCGCTCACCGGGGAACTGCCCGAATCTTCGGTGCGGGATGTTCCTGCGGGGCTCTGAGGTCGCTGGGTCTCCTGCGACAACGGAAAACGTTCCATGAGGGCCTCCTTCCCTACCTTGAGAGTAGGGAAGGAGGCCCTCACGGATTGGGGCACTCAGGTGGCGCGGTCTTCCAGCGCGTCCCGGATCTTGTCGATGAAAGCCGTTCCCGGCGCCAGTATCCGGTTCGCCGGCGGGCGGTCGGGTGCGGCGGGGTGCGGCCGGGTGGGGGCGATCTCCTTGGCCCGCACCACTTTCTCGCCCAGCTCCCGCAGGTCTTCCGGCGAGCAGGCGGCCTGCAGTTTCGGCAGCAGGTCGCTTTCCTCTTCGATGTGGTGCCGGACGTCCTCGATCAGCTTGCCGACCAGTTCGTCGAACCGCTTGTCCGTCGGTTCCAGGCCGATGAGGTCGTTCATCACCCGCTCGGCTTCGGCGTGCTCCTCGATCTCGTGGTCGGCGACCTTGTCACCGTCGGGGAGGTGCTTCCGCGCGGCGGGGTACATGTGCTGCTCTTCCGCGATCGAATGCCGGACGAGTTCGGCGATCACGTGGTCCGCGAGGTCCTTGCGGTGCTGATCACCGCCCTTACCGGACTCGAGTTCCTTGAAGATCCGCTCGAAGGCCCGGTGATCCTCCGTGATCACCGAGACGAGGTCGTGTTTCGTGGTGGTGGTCATGGACACTCCTGTCCGTGGTCGTCAGTCCGACGCCTCACGGATACCCGCCGTCCGCGGTTCAATCACCCGGATTCGTCGGTGACGTGATGGGGTGCGCCGACGGGTTTCGATTCCGGGGATCCGCGCTGGCGCAGGTACACGCTGAACACCGCCATCGAGCCGATGGCGAGGAATTCCGACTGCCAGTTCTGCAGGGTGCGGTTCCAGAAGTCGGACGACACCAGATAGCCGGACCACGACTCCGGATCGCCGAATTCGGTGAGCTGTTCGGCGTTGTAGGCGCTCATCCCGGCCACGGACTGCGCCAGCCACGACAGCAGGAACAGTCCCAGCATCACCAGGCCGAGTGACATCGAGAAGATCCCCGTCCGCCAGCCGCCCGCCCGCGCCCATTTCGGCGACCCGGCCGTCACGTGCGGGCCGATCTGCTGGTCCTTGTCCGTTTCCAGCCCGACCCGGCCCGCCGGTTTCGATTCGGGTGAACCCCGTTGCAACAGCCACACGGTCGCGAACACGTACAGGAAGAACTGGAGGTATTCCGATTGCCAGTTTTCGGCGACGTCGACGGCGAAGTCCGCGGACGTCACGTAGTCGAGCAGGCCGATCGGTTCGGCGGCGTGGCTGAGTCGCCTGTCGTTGTAGTCGGCGAGGCCTGCCAGTGCCTGCCCGGCGAGACTCAGCAGGAACAGCAGCCCGAAACTCAGCGAAAGGGCGTTGTCACGCAGAAACCGCCGCATCATCCGCCCCTTTCACCGGTGCAGCAGACCCAGTAGGACGCAATAGCCGAGGACGGCCACGACGAAGACGAGATAGACGGTGAACACCGGACGCGCTTTCATGGCCCACCCACCGCGCAGTCGTAGACCTGTTCGTTGCGGTGGCGGCAGCCCGCTCCCGTGATCAGCCAGCCGGTGGAGGACTCGTGCAGGAAGAGGGTGTCGCGGGCGGTCTTCACCTGGGCTTCTTCGCTCCAGATCGCCACCGTCTCGGGGGTTCCATCCGGGACGTTCGCGCCCGACAGGCCGCGTTCGCAGCTTTCCGGCGCCCAGGATTCCCGCGCCCGTGGTGCCAGCAAGGCGCATGCCGAGCGATGATCACCCGACGCGAGTGCGTCGAGGAACCGCCCGGCCGTCTCTTTCACCGGCTCTTGCCCGCTCGCTCCGGTACAACCGCCGAGCAGCAGGCAGAAACCGAACGCCAGCGTTTTGACGATCACGGAACCGGGGTACCCCGCTGTGCCCTGGTTCACACCTGGGGTCAGGAGGCGGGGTAGTGGTTCTCCCGCAGCAGGTTCGCCAGGTGGACGGCGTTGCGCGCCAGGGTCGCGTTGGTCGATTCGACCGCTTCCGGCGTTTCGTCGAGGTCGTTGTAGTCGCCGCCCTGCATCGCCTCGCCGTTCCAGTAGGTCCCGCCCTGTGCGGGCACGGTGAAGCCGACGTCGTCGAGGGCCTGGAACAGGTCCGCGGTGATCTTGTGCGCGCCGTCCTCGTTGCCGACGACGGCGGTGACCGCGACCTTGCCGAACATCGCGGGCCTGCCCTCGTCGTCCGTTTCGGACAGTTCGGCGTCGAGCCGTTCCAGTACGCGCTGGGCCACACTGGACATGTGGCCGACCCAGGTCGGCGTCGAGATCAGCAGGATGTCGGCCGCGGCGATCTTGCGGCGGATCTCCGGCCAGGCGTCGCCGTCACCCATGTCGGCCCGCACCCCCGGTTTGACGTCGTGGTCGACCACGCGCACGAGTTCACCGGTGGCGCCGCGTTCGGCCAGCTTGTCGAGGAGCTGCTGGGCGATCAGCGCGCTGCTCGACGGCGCGGGCGACGGTTTGAGCGAGCACACCAGTGCGAGGGCCTTCAACGGCTGGGTCATCGTGTCCTCCTGTTCGGATCGGTACCGAGCCCCGTATGGGTGAAGCCCGCCTCGGCGACGGCCGCCGGGTCCAGGAGGTTCCTGGCGTCGACGACGACGGCGCGTTCGGTCGCGGCGGCGAGCCGCTCCCAGTCGAGCTCGCGGAACTCGGGCCATTCGGTGAGCACGACCAGCGCCGCCGCGTCCTTCGCCACCAGGTACGGGTCGTCGACGACCTGCACGATGTCCGGTTCGACGGTTTCGACCCCGGGGTCGTACGCGGTCAGCACCGCGCCGCTCCTGGCGAGCTCCCGCGCCACGGCGAGGGCGGGCGAATCGCGCAGATCCCCGGTCCCCGCCTTGAACGCCAGCCCGAGCAACCCGATGCGGATGCCCGAGAGCGAGCCGTCCGAAACACCGGTGATCGCGCGGCGGATCTTCCGCACCACGGCCGCCCGCTGGCGCGCGTTGGCCTTCATGGCGTCACGGAGGATGCCGAAGTCGACGCCCGCGTGTTCGGCGGTCCGCAGCAGCGCGGCGGTGTCCTTGGGCAGGCACGAGCCGCCCCAGCCGGGGCCGGGGACGAGGAAGGCGGGGCCGATCCGGGAGTCGAGGCCCATGAGCCGCCCGACGTCGCGGATGTCGGCGCCGTAGTGCTCGCACAGTTCGGCGAGGACGTTCACATAGGACACTTTCAGTGCCAGGAAAGCGTTGCTGGCGTATTTCGCGAGCTCGGCGCTCGCCGGATCGGTGAACCACAGCGGCGCGTTCGTCTCCCCGTACAACGCCGCCACCCGCTCGGCCGCCGCCCGGTTCTCCGGCACCGAGCCGATGACGATCCGGTCGGGGTTCAGGAAGTCTTCGACGGCGTGCCCCTCCCGGAGGAACTCGGGGTTGCTCACCACGGGCAGATCCGGCCTTCCGAGCAACTCCGCCAGCCGGGTCCCGGTGCCGACCGGGACGGTGGACTTCGTGACGACGACACAGCCGGGTGCCAGCAGGCCGGGGAGGGTGGCCACGACCTCCTCCAGCACCCGGACGTCGGGGTCGCCGTCCTTCCCTTTCGGGGTGGGCAGGCAGAGCAGTACGACGTCCACATCGGACAGCTCACGGCCGTCGGTGGTGAACCGGAGCCGTCCACAGCTCAGCCCGTCTCGGACGAGTTCCGTGAGCCCGGGCTCGGCGATGGTGACCTCGCCCCGGCCGAGCTCGTCCACTTTGGACCGATCGTTGTCGACGCAGACCACTTCATGCCCGAGATGAGTGAAGCACGCGGCGCTCGTGAGCCCGACGTAGCCGGCACCGATCACCCCCACCCGTTCAGTCACGGGAAACCCCCGTCCGGAGGAGGTCTTCGGCCGCGGTGAGGACGCGTTCCTCGCGCAACAGCAGCAGTCCCGGATCCGGGTCGCCGCCATGCGGGTCGCCGACGTCACCCACCCAGAGGACCGTGTGCTGCCGGGCTTCGGGAGGCGGGCCCCAGAACTGCGGCGGGGTCGGCCCGAACAGCAGGACGGATGGCGTGCCGTACGCGGTGGCGAGGTGCCCGACCCCGGTGTCACCACAGATCACCAGCCGCGCCTCCGCCACCGTCGCGGCCAGTTCGGCGAGCCCGGCGTCGCCGGCGAGCACCGCTTCGTCGGGCAGGCCTGCCGCCTCCGCGATCTCGCGGGCGAGCGGGACCTCCGCCGCGTTTCCGGTGACGACCACCCGATGCTGCTCGGCGAGCGCCCGCGCCACCCGCGCGTACCGGTCCGGCGGCCAGCGCCGGGCAGCGAACGCGGCACCGGGATGGATCACCACCGCGCCCGCCGCCGGGCTGGGCCCGGGAGGCGGCGGCAGCGCGAGGTCGGTGCGGTCGGCCGGGATGCGGGCGGCCTCGACCAGACGGCACCAGCGGTCGACTTCGTGCACTTCGGCAGGCCAGTCCGGACCATCGACGCCGGGGAAGTCCGGATGCCGGTGGGTGATCAGTTCGAGCGGGTCCTGTGCGAGCAGATCGTGGATGCTCTCCGGGCCGCGGCCGTGCAGGTTCACCGCCAGCCGCGGCGGCTCGCCGGGCCAGGACAGTTCGCCGAGCCCGGCCGTCGGGAGCAGTTCGTCCACCGCGTCGATCAGTTCGACGATGTCACGGAGATTCTCGGGGGCGGCCAGCACCAGCCGCTCGCCGTCGAAGGCGCGCCGCAGGGCCCGCAGCGCGGGAACCGCGGTGAGCAGATCCCCCAGGCCGAGGGCGCGCAGCACGAGGATGCCACCGGTCACGGCCAGGACCCTTCTTCCGAAGCGCAGACCACGAGTTCGCGGACCTCACAGCCGGGCGGCTGGGAGAGGGCGAAGACCACGGAGGCCGCGACGTGCTCGGGCTGGTTGAGTTTCGCGTCCGGCGGCGGCTTGTACTGCTCGGCCCGGTCGTCGAAGAACGCCGTGTGCATGCCGCCGGGTACGAGGAGGGTCACGCCGACGCGGCCCGCGAGCTCCATGGCGAGTGCCCTCGTGAAGCCGACGACACCGAATTTCGAGGCGCAGTAGGCACTCGCGTCCCCGGCCACGCGCAGCCCGAGTGTCGACGCGCAGGTCACCACCGTGCCGTGGCTCAGCCGCAGATGGGGCAGTGCCGCGCGGACGACCGCGGCCGTGCCGAGCAGATTGACCCGGATCACGCGTTCCCAGTCCGCCGTGGACACTTCGTCGAGCGGGCCGCACGCGTCGGTCCCCGCCGCGGTGAAGACGCCGTCGATCCCGCCCGCACGTTCGGCGAGTTCGTCCACCGCCCTCGCGGCCTCGGCGGAATCGGACAGATCGGCCAGGACGAAGGCGACGTCGCCCGCCGGTTCGGCGCGGTCGATGACCAGTGGGGTGCCACCCGCCTCGCGGACGGCCTCGACGGTCGCGGCGCCGAGGCCGGAGGCACCGCCGGTGATCAGGATGTTGCCGAGAGGACGCATCATGCTCCTTCCGCCGCGGCCACCAGCCGGGAGGTGGAATAGCCGCGGATGGTCGGGATCAGGACGATCTCGCCGCCGTGCCGGCGGACCACGGCGCTTTCGGGGAGTTCCGTGTCCGCGTAGTCGCCGCCCTTGACCCAGACGTCGGGGCGCAGGCGATCCAGCACGGCGGCGGGATCGGGTTCGTCGAACACCACGACGGCGTCGACGGAGCTGAGTTCGGTGAGCAGTCTGGCGCGGTCGCGGGCGGTCACGATCGGCCGTCCCGGTCCTTTCAGGCCGCGCACCGACGCGTCGGAATTGAGACAGACGACGAGGGCGTCACCCAGGGCCCGTGCCTGCCGGAGCAGGCTGGCGTGGCCGGGGTGCAGCAGGTCGAAACAGCCGCCGGTGGCGACCAGCCTGCCGCCCCGCGCGCGGACCCGCGCCGCCACGTCGAACGCGGAAGCACCGTGGTGGCCGCTCTCCGGCACGGGTGTGTTGTCCACAGTGGACAAGGTGGCGGCACCGCCGGTCGCCACGAACCTGGCCGCCGTCTCGACCCCGGTGGCCACCGCGTCGGCGGTGGACGCGCCGTCGAGCAGTGCGGCGGCGACCGCGGACGCGAAGCGATCACCCGCGCCGCAGGTGTCCTTGGCGACGATGCCCGACGGAGGCCGGAACGTCGTGCACGCCCCGCCCTCGGTCAGGACGGCGCCGCGCGAACCGGTGGTGACGCTGACCGCGTCGGCCTTCCAGAGCGCGTGCAGCTGCTTCGCCAGGTCTTCGGCGTCGGCGCGGGTCTCGGTGAACTGTTCGGCTTCGGCGAGATTCGGGGTGGCCACCCGGATCCCCGTCACGGGCTCCGTGCCGCGAGGATGCGGATCCCAGACGATCGGGATCGTGGCCGCCAGTTCGGCCAGCAGCGCGCGGATCTCCGGATGACCGGTCACGCCGCGACCGTAGTCGGCGACGAGGATCGCGCCCGCCGAGCGCAGCGCCTCCCGGACTTCGGCGGTCAGCGGAGAGAACTCGGCGTGGCCGTCGCCGCTGTCGAGCCGGACGAGCGATTGCCCGGCCGCGCGCACCCGCGTCTTGGTGACCGTGGTGCCGCACAAGGGCATCGGCACCACACGGAGTTCGCGTTCCAGCAGCCCGGATAGGGTCCGGCCCGCCTGATCGCCGCCCAGCGGGGCGACGAGGACCACCTCGGCGGTGGACCGGGCCGCGAGCAACGCGGCCAGCCCGGCGCCACCCGGCCGCCGCCATTCGCGGGCGAGGTCGACCACGGGCACCGGCGCGTCCGGGCAGAGCCGGTCCGAGGTGCCGTCGACGTCGACGTCCAGCAGGGCGTCGCCCAGTACGACCAGCGGCCTCACGTCGGCACCCCGAGCGCGTCGTCGAACGCGGTGCACAGGGCGTGCACCAGCGCGAGGTGGACCTCCTGCACGGTGGCCATCGACGGCGCCTCCACCGGGATCGCGTCGGCGCACAGCGCGGCGAGCGGATTGGGGGAGGGGCCGGTGATCGCCCAGGTGGTGACGCCCAGTTCGTGGGCGGCCTTCGCGGCCGCGACGACGTTCTGGCTGCCCCCGCTGGTCGAAAGGCAGACCAGGATGTCGCCGGGACGGCCGTGCGCGCGCACCTGCCTGGCGAACACCTCGTGCTCGCCGTAGTCGTTGACGATGGCCGTCACGGCGGAGGTGTCCGCGTGCAGGGCGATCGCCGAGAACGGCTGCCGGTCGTTGCGGAACCGGCCGACCAGTTCCCCGGTGAGATGCTGCGCTTCGGCGGCGCTCCCGCCGTTGCCGCAAGCGAACAGCCGCCCGCCGGAGGACAGCACGGTGGCCAGATGGTCACCCCAGTCACGGATCTTCGGCGCCCAGGAAGCGGACTTCCCGGCTGCCTCGCTCAACGCTGCGAAGTGTTCTTCGATCACGACACACCTCCAAGGGGTCAAGGGCGGCGGACCACGAAAGGCCCGATGGCGAGCAGGTCGATGGGGGCCGAACCGAAGCACTCCAGCGCGTCCCTCGGGGAGTCGACCATCGGCCTCCCCGCGGTGTTGAGGCTGGTGTTGACCACGGTGGGGAGCCCGGTACGCCGTTCGAACGCGCCGAGCATCCTGGCGACGAGCGGTTCCTCGCCCGCGTCGACCGTCTGCACGCGGGCCGTGCCGTCGACGTGGGTGACGGCCGGGATACGGTCCCGCCATTCCCGCGCGACGTCGTGCACGAAAAGCATGTACGGACTGGGAAGCGGGCCCCGGGAGAAGATCTCGCCCGCGCGTTCGGCGAGCACCATCGGGGCGACCGGGCGGAACTGTTCGCGCCCCTTGACGTCGTTCAGCCGCTCCAGGTTGGCCTCGTGCCCGGGATGCGCCAGCAGCGACCGGTGGCCGAGCGCGCGCGGGCCGAACTCCGACCGGCCCTGGAACCAGGCCACGATCCGGTCTTCCGCCAGCGCTTCGGCGACGACCTTGTCGACGTCGTCCGGCCGCTCGTAACGGACGTTCGCGGTCCGGAGCGCGTTCTCGATCTGATCGTCCGTCCAGCCGCGGCCGAGGCCGGCGCCGGTCATCGGGGCGCCGCGCTCGCCGAAGTCGGCGGCGAGTTGCAGGGCCGCGCCGAGCGCGGTGCCGGCGTCACCGGCGGCGGGCTGGACCCAGATCCGGTCGAACGGTCCCTCGGCGTGGAGCCGGGTGTTGGCGACGCAGTTGAGCGCGATCCCGCCCGCCATCGCCAGATCGGCGTGCCCGGTGTGTTCGTGGAGCCCGGCCGCCAGTTCGAGCAGCACGTCCTCCAGGCATCGCTGCACGCTCGCGGTCAGGTCGGCGTGCACCTGTCCCGGTTCCTGCCCCGGCTCGACGGCGGGCGCGAACGACGCCCAGTCGATCTCGTCGGTGCGGAACCCCATCCCGTTGGTGTGCACGCTTTCGGCGATCTGATGGAGGAAGCGGGGCTTCCCGTACGACGCCAGCGCCATCACCTTGTACTCGTCGCTGGACCGGGCGAAACCGAGATGCTCGGTCAGGTCCTCGTACATCAGCCCGAGCGAATGGGGGAGCCGTTGCTCGGCGAGCTCCTCGAACTTGCCGTCGCGGTACTCGCCCGCGAGATACGACGTGCTCTCGCCGCGGCCGTCGGCGACCAGCACCGCGCAGTCCCCGAACGGCGCGGCGAGCGCGGCCGAGGCGGCGTGCGCGACGTGATGCCGGACGAACCGGACAGTCGCGGGATCGAGCCCCGGCAAGGCCGCTTTCAGGAACGCGGGTGCGCGACGGGCGAAGTCGGTGCGGAGGCACTCGTTCTTCCCGTCGTGCCCCGCCAGCCCCGGCTCGACGAGCGCCGGATCGTACGAATAGCCGACCGCGTCGAGATCCTGAGCGGCGATCCCGGCCTCGGCCAGGCACCAAGCGGCGGCCTCCGCCGGTTGCTCCCAAGCGGAGAACGGCACCGGCCGTTTGCCGTGTTTGCGACGGCTGAACCGTTCTTCCTCAGCCGCCGCCACGATTTCGCCGTCGATGACCAAGGCCGCGGCCGGGTCGTGGAAGACGGCGTTGACACCGAGAATGCGCACCGGGCCACCTCTCCGGTCGGGGATGCGGGACGTGACCCGCGCTTACTCCCGTAGCGCTACCCGGTGCAGTCGTGGATAAACGACGCGGCGGAAAACCCCAGGACGTCGCTACTCAGCGAAGCGTCTCTCGGGGGATCCGGCGGCATTCGCGTCTTACGCCCAGCCGCACGTGAGTCGCGGGTTATTGAGGGGTAAGGCAAAGGTGGGCGGTTGCGAAAGCCACTTTCGCGACGCCTGAGGTCCCGAAAGTGGCTTTCGCGACACGGCCTCCCCGCGGCCGCGAGCGAATCCCCGCGACCGGGCACCTTTGCCTTACCCGTTCAGAAGCCGGCGGCGGACCGCTGCCGCGTGAACCAGGCGATCGTGCGCGGAAGTCCTTCTGTCATCGGGACCTCCGGAGCCCAGCCGAGTTCGCGACGGGCGCGGGAGATGTCCGGGCAGCGGCGGGCCGGGTCGTCGACGGCGGCCTCGACATGCTCGATCCGGGACGAGTTGCCGGTGGCGGCGACGATCTCCTCCGCGATCCGCAGCACGGTGAGTTCGTGCGGGTTGCCGAGATTCACCGGGCCGGGCACGTCGGAACCGGCCAGCGCGATCAGTCCGCCGACGGTGTCGTCGACGTAGCAGAGCGAGCGGGTCTGGCTGCCGTCGCCGGTCACGGTGAGCGGCTCGCCCGCCAGCGCCTGCCCGATGAACGTCGGGATCATGCGGCCGTCGTCGGGACGCATGCGCGGGCCGTAGGTGTTGAAGATCCGCGCTATGCCGGTGTTCACGCCGCGCTCCCGCCGCATCGCCGAAGTCAGCGCTTCGGCGTACCGCTTGGCCTCGTCGTAGACGCTGCGCGGGCCGATCGGGTTCACATGGCCCCAGTATTCCTCGCGCTGCGGGTGCTCCTGAGGATCGCCGTAGACCTCGCTCGTCGAGGCGAGGACGAACCGGGCACCGTCGCGTTCGGCGATGTCCAGCGCCCGTTCGGTGCCGTACGAGCCCGCGCGCAGCGTCTCGAGCGGGAGGCGGAAGTAGTCGCGCGGCGAGGCGGCGGACGCCAGGTGGAAGACGACGTCGAAGGGGCCCGGCGCGGTCATCGGCGCGGTGACGTCACGGGAAAGGAGCCGGAAGCCCTGCCGGTCGAGAAGATGCGCCACGTTGGCCGTGACGGCGGTCGCGAAGTTGTCGGCCGCGACGACCTCCGTGCCCGCCTCCAGCAGTCGTTCGCACAGATGCGAGCCGACGAAACCCGCACCCCCGGTCACCAGCGCTCTGTCCATGGTGACGGGCTACCCGCTGCGGGCGCCGGAAAAACCGTGTGAACCTGCGGATGCCGGGTAAGCCTCCGGTATGCGTGCATTGGTGATCGGCTGGGCGAGCTTCCGCCACGGCGAGGCGACCGCAGGGGACGTCCTCAGTATGCGAAGGGTCGACGAGGCGCTGTCCACCATGGGGTTGCCGCATGATTTGGCCTGGAGTCCGGTCTACCGGCCGGACGACGTGAATTACGAAGAGGTGGATCCGGCGCGGTACAGCCACGTGGTGTTCGTCTGCGGGCCCGTGCACGGATGGCAGGTACAGGAGGTGCATCGCAGGTTCGCGCATTGCCACCGGATCGCGGTCGGGGTCTCGGTGATCGATCCGGAGGACGACACGGTCACGGGCTTCGACCAGGTGTTCGCGCGGGATCACGACGGGGTCGGCACGCCGGATCTCTCCCTCGGCGTGCGGACCGGCGAGGTGCTGGTGACCGGGGTGATCCTGGCGCCACCGCAACCGGAGTACGGCGACTCGGGTCACCATTCGGCGGTGCACGGCTCGGTGCAGAAGTGGATCGCCGGGGTCGACTGCGCCAGGGTGCCCCTCGACACCCGGCTGGCGTATTCGGACTGGGAGCGTTGTGAGACACCGGATCAGTTCATGTCGATCCTGTCGCATCTGGACGTCGTGGTCACGACGCGGCTGCACGGGCTGGTGCTGAGCCTTCAGGCGGGGGTGCCCGCACTGGCGATCGACCCGGTCGAGGGCGGTGGCAAGGTCACCGCCCAGGCCGACGCGCTCGGCTGGCCCGCCCTCGTCCGTGCCGAAGAGGCGGGTGATCGGGCGGTTCTCGACTCCTGGTGGCGCTGGTGTTCTTCGGTGCAGGGCCGGGCGGTGGCCGCGCTCCGCGCGCTGCCGGTGGACGACGGGCTCTTGCGCGACATGGTGAAGGCGCTCAAATCCCGGCCGGTGCGATGAACACGGCCAAGACGACGGTGGTGATCGCGACTCGCGACCGGGCACCCGAACTGGAACGCACCTTGCGGGAGCTGACCGCGCTGCGGCCGCCACCGCCGATCGTGGTGGTGGACAACGGCTCTTCCGACGGCACGGCGGACCGGGCGGCCGCGTTCCCCGGCGTCCACGTGATCCGGTTGCCGCGCAACATCGGTATGGCGGCCAGGAACCTCGGTGTCGCGGTGGCACGGACGCCGTACGTCGCCTTCAGCGACGACGATTCGTGGTGGGCCGACGACGCGCTCGCCGAGGCCGAACGCATCCTCGACACCCACGACGACATCGGCCTGGTGGCCGCGAAAACCCTGGTGGGCGAGGAAGAACGCGAGGACCCGGTCGTCTCGTTGATGGCCGACAGCCCGCTCGGCAGGCCCGACGGGCTTCCCGGACCGGCGGTGCTCGGGTTCCTCGCGTGCTCCGCGGTCGTCCGGCGGACGGCGTATCTGCAGGCCGCGGGTTTCCATCCCCTGCTGCATTTCGGTGCCGAGGAGAAACTGCTGTCCTACGACCTGGCGGCGCGCGGCTGGTGGCTTTGTTACGCGGAGGCGGTGCGGGCGCACCATCATCCGTCGCCGGTGCGGCCGTCTTCGTCCTGGCGTGAACGTGCCGAACTCCGCAACCGGATGCTGATCACGGTGATGAGGCGGCCGCTGCGCCGATGTCTCGCCGAAGGATTCCGTGCGGTGGCAAGGGTCCCGCGGGAGCCGCGCGTGCTCGGCGCGCTCGCCGGCGTGCTCCGGCGGTTGCCGCGGGCGCTCGCCGACAGACAACGGCTGCCCGCCTCGGTGGAGCGCCGGATCCGGGTTCTGGAACACGCACAGGGAGGCTGAAGTGGAAGACCGGATCACGGTCGTGGTGATCACGCACAACCGGCGCGCGCAGCTGCTGGAGACGCTCGCCTCGATGACGGCGCTGCCCGACGCGGCCCCGATCGTGGTGGTGGACAACGCTTCCACCGACGGCACCGCGGACGCCGTCGAGGAGCGGTTCCCCGCGATCCGGCTGATCCGGTCGCCGCGGAACCTGGGCGCCGTCGCGCGCAATCTGGCCGTCCGCGAGGTGAGTACGCCTTATGTCGCTTTCTGCGACGACGACACCCGCTGGCAGCCGGGCTCCCTGCGCCGCGCCGCCGACCGGCTCGACACGTATCCCGGGCTGGGTGTGGTGACCGGACGGTGCCTGGTGGAGCCGTCGTTGACCGAGGACCCGATCACCCCGGAACTGCGGTACTCCCCGGTCCCCGGCCCGGACTGGCTCCCCGGCCCGGCGCTGCTGGGCGTGATGGCGGGCCTGTCGGCCGTCCGGGTCCGCGCTTTCCACGACGTCGGCGGCTTCTCCGAGCGGATGTGGCTCGGGGGAGAGGAGGAGCTGTTCGCCCTCGACCTCGCGGCCAAGGGCTGGTGGATGTGCTGGGACGAGGAGATGGTGATCCACCATGCCCCTTCGACCGTCCGGGACCCGCGGCGACGCCGCCAGCTCGGCATCCGGAACACCCTGTGGACGTTGTGGTTGCGACGTCCGCTCGGCAGCGTCCTGCGCCGGATGATCGCGGTACTGCGCTCGGCGCCCTTCGACCGGGCGACGTTCGCGGCGGTGGCCGAAGCGGTGCGGGGGATCCCGTGGGTGCTGCGGGAACGCGCGGTGGTCCCGGCGGCCGTCGAACGCGGGCTGGTGCTGCTGGAGGAGTCGCAGCGGAACTCGGTCGCGCGGCGCTACGTCGGGTGAGCCCCGGTCTTGGCGGTGTTCGGCGGCCCGGGTCTCCTGGTA
Source organism: Amycolatopsis sp. WAC 01376 (assembly GCF_003947415.1). Classification (GTDB taxonomy): domain Bacteria; phylum Actinomycetota; class Actinomycetes; order Mycobacteriales; family Pseudonocardiaceae; genus Amycolatopsis. The sequence continues at coordinate 62,770 of NZ_QHKL01000005.1, read as the reverse complement.
GTGAGGGCCTCCTTTCCTACTCTGAGGGTAGTGAAGGAGGCTTTCGCTACCGTCGGATGTGATCGCTGGTGACAGTGTGACAGTTGTGACTTCGGCGGCTGGGCGTGGAGTACATGAAGGCCCCCTTCCTTGCGCTAGACGCAAGGAAGGGGGCCTTCATGTACTTCGGTAAGGCGCATCACGCGCAGAATCGGTCACGTGGACTTAAATCCGGCATCAAGTCGGCACGCGGAACTCACGACGTGAACTTCGGCCTTCACGGACGTACATGCGGGAGGTCTCAGGAAGGGGAGGCGGCCGCCGCCACTTCGGTGTCCTCATCGCTCAGAACGCGGCCATAGGCGCGCAAGGTGTCCGCCGCCACCCGGTCCCACGAGTACCGCGCCCGCACCCTGTCGGCCCCGGCGATCCCGAACGACTCGCACGCCGAAATATCACTGAGGAGCCGCCGCAGCGCTCCCGCCAGTTCCTTCGGATTGCGCGGCGGGACGAGCATTCCCGTGACGCCGTCGACGACGGTGTCGGTCAGCCCGCCGACCGCAGTCGCCACGACCGGGACTCCGCAGGCCATCGCCTCCAGCGGCACGATGCCGAACGGTTCGTACCAGGGCGTGCAGACCACCGCGTCGGCGGAGCGCAGCAGCGCGGGCATCTTTTCGCGCGACACCAGTCCCGGCAGGCGCACGCGGTCGGTGACGCCCAGCCGGTCGGCGATCGCGAGCAGCCGCCGCACCTCCGGAGCCTCGGTGAGCGGACCCGAATCAGGACCGCCCGCGATGACCAGTTCCGTGTCCGGTAGCGAGGCGAGCGCGGCGATGGCGAGGTCGAAACCCTTACGCGGCACCAGCCTGCCGACACTGACGATCCGGCGTGCCGCCGTGCGGGGAGCCCGTTCACCGTCCGGGGTGAACTTGGTCAGGTCCACTCCACAAGGGACCACGGAGGCGCGTGAACGCGGCAGGCCCATCCGCACGAGTTCGAAGACCTCGTCCGAGCAGGTCGCGATCACCCGGTCGGCCTGTTTGGCGATCATCCGTTCGAGCCGCGTCCGCTCGGCCGGGCTTGTGTCGTTTTTGCCCTGATAGCGCCGTTTCACCACGCCCAGCGCGTGAAAGGTCTGGGTGACCGGGATGCCGAGATCCTTCGCCGCGAGAACCGAAGCCAGGCCGGACATCCAGAAATGCGCGTGGACGACGTCCGGCCGGTCCTTGGTCCAGCGGGAACGCAGCACGCGGCCGAACTCTCCCATATGCGGCAGCAGTTCGTCCTTCGGCAGTTTCCTCGCCGGCCCGGCCGTGACGTGGACGACGCGGTAGCCGTCAGGCGTTTCGACCGTCGCCGGGACGCGCCGGTTCTCACGGCGCGTGTAGACGGTGACGTCGTGTCCCTGCCTGCTCAACGCGGCGGAAAGCTCGGCCACGTGAACGTTCTGCCCGCCCGCGTCGGCTCCGCCGAGGGCGGCGAGAGGGCTGGCGTGCTCGGAAACCATCGCGATCCTCATCGGACTCCTTCCCGCCGCGGTCGGCGAAGTCAAGCGATCACCTCTGCCAGCAGGGTGTCCCAGCGCTCGAGGAACGCATCGAGCCCGTAGTGGCTCAAGGCGTACTCGCGTGCGGATTTTCCCGCCAGCACGGCGAAATCGGGTTCATGGATCAGCTCGCGATAAGCCTTCGCGAGCGCGTCGACGTCCGTCGAGACGGCGCCGGCATCGGAGGGGACCGCGAGGACCGCTTCGGTCGTCGCCAGCGCGACGACCGGCATGCCGAGGTGCATCGCCTCGAGGAGCGACAGGCCCAGCGACGTCCACCGTGCGGTGTGCAGGTAGACGCGGCGCCGGGCGGCTTCGGCGTGCAGTTCCCGGCTGCGCAGGTCGCCGCCGGGACGCAGCGCGGGATGACGGCCGTCGAGGTCCTCGCTGCCGATCCCGTACAGGTCGACCGGCGCGATGTCCGCGAAGGCGGGCAGGAGGTCGCTCCCGGTGATCCGCCCTCGCCGCGCCGGTTCGTTGATCAGGGCCACGCCGTGCGGCAGTTCCCCGGTGTAGCGCTCACCCGGATCGGGGATCCCGTGCGGGACGACCACCGTGGGGGCGAGACCGGAATCCCACATCAGGTCGTTGAAGTGGGTCACGTGGACCAGCCGGATGTCGGCACGGTCGGCCAGCGGATGCCGGGTGGTGGCCGCGTGCTCCCGGGGCGTGTTGTGTTCGACATAGACGGCGGGTACTTCCTTGCCGGGGCGGCGGTGCAGCCATCGCGCGGCCAGGTGGACCTCTTCCGGCCGCTGGAGGATGACGACGTCGATGTCGAGATCCTTCAGTTCTTCGACCGGTACTTCTTCGGCGGAGGGCCACTCACGTCCGCTGAGCCCCCGTCCCCACGGCCCGCCTTCGGCGAGCAGCGGGAGGTAGCAGCGATGGCCACCGCGCACGAACGATTCGGTCCAGGAACCGTGGACGTGCCACAGAAGGATCCGGAGCGGGGCCACTTTCGTCATATCCGCAAAGTTGCCCGTAGTGGACGGACTAAACGTTCTCCGCGGTCTTACTTCGGTTCCCGCCGGAAACCCTCGTGGCCGCGATACCGACCACGAGTGCCGCGAGCGCGGTCAGCGCGTGGAGGGCGTTGTCGGCCCAGCCGAAGTTGACCGCGTCACCGGCGGTATCCGTACTCGCGGAGAGGATCCCGAATGCGGTCAGACCCGTGAACGCCACGAAAGCCATCCAGCTGTAAGCCAGGATCGCGGACGATTTGAACACCGCTAACAAGCCGAGGACACCGAGCACGGTACGGATGACATCGAGCATTCCGGTCGCGCTGAAAACCCATAGTGTGTTCTCGCCGGCCTGGTTCGCCTCGGGAAGGAAAAAGAAGCCGAGCACACCCAGTACGAGGTGGACCAGCGCGATGACCAGTACCACTGCCCGCAGCGGGGAGCCTGCCGTACGTCGGTTCATCGGGAACGCCTCCGTTTCGCCGCCAAGTTCGTCGGATACCCGGGAAGACGTCGTGAAAACGCCCCCGGCCAGTGGGAGCCGGAGGCGGTTCCGCCGCGTGCTCAACCCGATTGCGGGTCGGTGTCGTCGTGCGGGTCGCCGGACGACGTACCCTGTTCCCCGCGGACCTCTTCGCGGTCTTTCTCGTCCTCTTTGTCTTCACTTCCGGACTTGTGCTGGGCGTCCATGACGCTTCTCCTTCGGTCGCTTTCCTTGCGGCTACCCCTTTCGCGCCGTTTCAACCCTGCCGCGCCAGACCTTTGTGGACGTTTGGCGCCACACGACCGGGGTAGTCATCGGCAACGACGGTGAACCGGAGGGGACATGACCGCGATCTCCAGTGCAGCGATTCCACTTGTCCGGACGCGGCCGTGGCTGCTGCGGCCACCGGGCGTCTATCGCCCGCAAGACGACACCTGGCTACTGGCGGAGGCGTTGAGCGCGTCCGGAATGCCCGCCGGGGCAAGAGTTCTCGACCTCTGCACCGGGACAGGGGCGCTCGCGCTGACGGCCGGGGCGCACGGCGCGGGGTCCGTGACCGCCGTGGACATCTCCCGGCGGGCGCTGGCCGCGGTCTGGCTCAACTCGCGGCTGCGCCGTCTTGCGGTCCGGCCCCTGCGTGGTGGCCTGCCCGAGGCGGCCCGTGGAGGCCCCTTCGACGTCGTGCTGGCGAACCCGCCCTATGTGCCCTCGCCGGTGCCGGCGGCCGGGGCCGCGCGGGCGTGGGACGCCGGACCGGACGGCCGGATCGTGCTCGACCAGGTCTGCGCACGGGCGTCGTCCCTGGTGGCGCCCGGCGGGTACCTGATGATGGTCCACTCCGCGGTCGCGGGGCCGGACAAGTCGCTGGATCAGTTACGGGCGGCGGGATTGACGCCCGCGGTGGTCGCCACCCGATCGATCCCGTTCGGACCCGTGATGCGGGCGCGGGCGGCCTTCCTCGAAGCGGCGGGCCTGATCGTGGCCGAGCAGCGGCACGAAGAACTGGTGGTGATCCGTGCCGACCGGCCGTAGGACCAAGGTCCGGCTCGACCCCGGCGGGCCCCTCCTGGTGGAGGGGCCGGTCGAGATCGTCATGGACGACGGCGAGACGGTGACCTCGGACCGCTTCCTGGTCGCGCTCTGCGCCTGCCGTCGCAGCAAGCGCTACCCGTTCTGCGACACCAGCCACCGCCGCCGCTCACGGCAAGGGGTGCAGCGGCCTGAGGAGTGAGGTCTCCCCGGCTGACCAAGCGCCCAGCAGGTGCTCGGTCAGCCGGTCCTCCAGCAGGTCGGTGGCCTGGATGCCCAGCGCGATGTCCGCCGCCAGTTCCGGCTCCCGGTCGAGCAGATCCCCGACGACGTCGTGCCGCAGCACTTGTTCGTGCACCGCGTCGGCCTCGATGTGCTCGGTGTAGAAGTACCGGCATTCCCCGGGCGCGCCGAGGCGTTCCAGCGCCTGGTCCATGCGCCGGGCGGCGGGCGCGGTGGTGATCTCGGCGGCGGCGAAATGCCCGACGAGCGCGCCACGCAGGCTCCGGTGCAACCCGAACAGCGACATCATGTTCACCGTCGCGAGCATCTCGGCCGGGACGTGGTCGAGGTAGGCGAGGTAGCCGCCGGACAAGCCCGCCGCGGTCAGCAGGTCGGCGAACAGGCGGGAATGCGCCTGGTCGGCCCGCCCGCCTCCGAACTCGTCGAACTCCACGGCGACCAGTGCCGCCTTGGCCCTGCCCCGCAGCCGCGGGATCACCCAGGCGTGCGGGTCGGCCTCTTTGAGGTGGTAGATCGACCGATGGGCGAAGTACTCCTCGACGTGCCACCATTCGCCCTCGTCACGCAGGAAGTGCGAAACGCCCGCACCGTCGACCGGTTCGGTCAGCAAGTCGTCCAACAGGCCGTGGACGTCGTCCCCGCCGGGTACGGCGGCGCGGATGCCGTCGAGGAACGCGTGCTCCAGAACGGCCCGGAAGCCGAGCAGGCGGGAGTCCCATTCCCATTCGGAGTCGACGCCGTCGAAGCCCTGGTAATGCAGCTCGTAGCAGACATGCAGCGCCAGCTGGAGATCCTCGCCGAACGGATCGGCGTCGGTCGCCGCTTCGAGGTCGAAGTCGTCACGGCGTCCGCCTGCCAGGGTGTCCACCACGGCGGCTGAGAGCGGGCCGCGGATCTCGGGCAGCCTCGCGGCCACCTCACGGTCGATCGTCGTCATGCCCGGGGAGTACCCGATCTAGCCGTGCGGAACCGTCTCTTCGGTCAGCATCCGCAACACCGCGACCTCCCCGTCGGCGGCGGCCCGGCGCTGCCGTTCGGCGCCGGTGCCCTCCCGTTCCAGCCGTCCGAGGAGGGTGTGCACGAGATTCAGGTCGCCGGTGTCCTCCAACGCCTGCTCGGTACGTGTGAGCAGCGCGGCGACCCGGTCGCCCACCGGCACCGGCTTTCCGGCCACCGGATCGACGGCAGGCCCGGAAAGGCCGTGACGCGCGGCCGACCACACCGAGGCGGCGGCGATCTGCGGATCCAGCGGGACGGCCTCCGTCCCGTGGTCCAGGTCGGCGAGCGCGGTGCGCACGAGCGCGCGCGTCAGCAGTCCCTGCAGGACGGCTTCGTCCACAGTCGACGCGGTGTCGGCGACGCGGACCTCGACGGTCGGCCAGCGCGTGGACGGCCTCGCGAGCCAGAACGTCTGGTTCTCGTCCACCAGCACCCCGCAGTCCACCAGCTTCCCGACCTGTTCTTCGTATCCGGCGGCGTCCGCGAAGTACGGTGCGATGCCGGAGCCGGGGAAACGGCTCTGCTCCACCATCCGCCAGCTCTCGTATCCGGTGTCGCGGCCGCCTTCGAACGGCGAATTGCCCGACAACGCCAGCAACGTGGGCAGCCATTCGCCCAGATGGTTCACGACGGCGACCGCGGTCTCGCGGTCCGGCACGCCGATGTGCACGTGGCAACCGCAAGCCTCGTACGCCTTGACCACACCGGCGTACAGCGCGTCGACCTTGCCGAAACGGTCGCCGGCGCCGTAGTCGCGGTCGGGCGAGGGACACAGGGGTGAGGGACACAGGGGAGTGCCGGAGGCGATGATGGCGCAGTCCTCGCCCGCCGCCGCTTCGGCGAGTGAACGGCGCCCGGCCGCCAGGTGCTCGTACAGCTCGTCGGCTGTTTCGCAGACGCCGGTGGCGGCCTCGATCTGCGTCGGCCGCAGTTCCCGGTGGACCGCCGCGCCGTCCGGCAGCGGGCAGCAGACGCGGTGCCGTTCGAGAACGGCCTCCGCCCGGGGACAGCTCACCCCGGTCCTGGGGTCGACCAGCAGGAACTCTTCCTCGACACCGATGCCGGTCATCACCGCTCCCGCTTCTTCGGCAGCGCGCGCACGGCCGGCCCCTGGATCACCGACCCGTCCAGGCCGAACCGTGACCCGTGGCAAGGGCAGTCCCACGTCTTCTCCGCGTTGTTGAACGCGACGAGGCAGCCCAGATGGGTGCAGTGGGCGCCGACGGCGTGCAGCTCACCGCCCGGGTCGCGGTAGGCGGCGACGAGTTCTCCGCCGTCACGGGTCACCTTGGCCTCGCCGGGGACGAGTTCGTCCAGGGAGGCGGGTTTGCGCAACGCGCTGAGGTGGTCGCCGACCAGGAACTTCGCCACCGTGGCGTTGTTCTCCACCGTCGAGATCGCGGAGCGGAGGTCGAAGCGGTTGGGGTCGTACAGGCTCGCCGACGGGTTGTCGCGTCCGGTCAGCAGGTCCGCGAGCAGCAGCCCGGCCGCGGTGCCGCCCGTCATCCCCCATTGGCCGAAGCCGGTGGCGACCCACAGGTGACGGCTCGCCGGATGGTAGCGCCCGACGTACGGAACGGAGTCCAAAGTGGACAGATCATGGGCCGACCACCGATGAGTGACCCGGCGTACGCCCGCGTGTTCGCTCGCCCAGCTCGCCAGCCGTTCGTAGCGGCTTTCGACGTCGACGGAGTCGCCGACGCGGTAATGCTCACCGCCCGCGATCGCATACGGGACACCGTCTTTGAGATAGCTCCGCACGGAGTGGTGGGTATCGGCGTCCAGGTACATGCCCTCAGGCGGGTGGTCGCCTTCGACCGGTCCGGCGACCACGAGGTCGCGGACCGGGTCGAGCCTGGCGAAGAACAGGCCGCGGTCGAACACGGGATAGTGCGTCGTCACCACGACCTCGCCCGCCCGCACATCGCCGGAACTGGTGCGCACTTTCACCCCGCCGAGTTCGTCGACGCCTTCCGCGCGAACGCCTTCGACGATCGTCCCGCCCGCGCGTTCGATCTCGCCGGCGAGCGCGAGCAGCCAGCGGCGCGGGTGGAAGTGCGCCTGCGACGCGAACTTCACCGCGCCGAGGGCGGGCACGTCGAGGTCGACCTCGGTGACGTAGGAAGCGGGAAGCCCTGCCTCGGCCGCGGCTTCCGCTTCTCGTTCGAGGCTTTCGACCGTTCCGGGATGGGTCGTGTAGACGAAACTGTCGGCACGGGTGAACCCGCAGTCGATGCCGAGTTCGGCGGTGGCCGCGGCGATCCAGCCCAGCGCGGCCGCCTGCGTGTAGGCGTACATCGCGGCGGCTTCGGTGCCTTTGGTCTTCGCCAGTGTGGCGTACTTCAGCCCGTGCTGGGTGCTGACCTTCGCCGTGGTGTGGCCGGAGACCCCCGCCGCGAGGCGACCGGCCTCCAGTACCAGCACCGAGCGCCCGGCCCTCGCCAGCCGGTAGGCCGTGGTGAGGCCGGCGATCCCGCCGCCGAGCACGGCGACGTCGACCTCGGCGGGCAGCGGCGTCCCGGTGCGGTCGGGAGCGGGAGCGGTGTCGAGCCACAGTGAACGCGTTCCGGGCAACTCCGTCATGGCGCCCGGATTCCCGCGCGGCCACGGAGGCAAACCAGGGTTTTCCTGGCCGCCGGAGCGGGTAGCACTGGCCTATGACCACATCCTCCAGGCCCCCAGAGGAAAAGAACATCTTCGTCATCGGTCTCGACGACAGCAACGAAGAGGTGCTGAGACGAGTCCCCGGCGCCGAGCGGTATCGCTTCCACGGTCTGCTGTCGCCGGACCAACTCCAGCACGGGCAGATCCCGATCGTCGAACTCGTGGAGAAGGCCGTGTCCCAGCTGGACGCCTTCGACGGGTCGATCGACGCGATCGTCAGCTATTGGGACTTCCCGTCTTCGACGATGGTGGCCATGCTGTGCGAGAAGTACGGCCTTCCCGGTGTTTCGCTCGAAGCGGTGCTCAAGTGCGAGGACAAGTACTGGAGCCGCCTCGAACAGGCGAAGGTGATCGACGAGGTGCCGTCGTTCGGCATCGTCGACCTGGACCAGGACGACCCCCGGCCGCCCGAGGGGGTCGACTACCCCATGTGGCTCAAACCGGTGAAGTCGTTCTCCTCGGAGCTGGCCTTCCACGTCGCCGACGACGACGAGTTCGAGAAGGCCGTCGCCGAGATCCGGGCGGGTGTCGACAGGATCGGCAAACCCTTCGACCGCATCCTCGGCATGGTCGACCTCCCCGCCGAGGTGGCCGACGTCGGCGGGGCCGCGTGCCTTGCCGAGGGTGAGCTCAGCGGCGTGCAGGCGGCGACCGAAGGGTATGTCTACAAAGGACAGGTCACCGTCTACGGTGTCCTCGACTCGATCAACTATCCCGACACCCCTTCGTTCCTGCGGCATCAGTACCCGTCGCAGCTGCCGGAGGACGCCGTCGAGCGGATGAGGGAGATCTCCGTCCGCGTGATGGAGCAGATCGGCTTCGACAACGCCACTTTCAGCATCGAGTTCTTCTGTCACCCCGAATCCGGGCAGGCCTGCCTGCTGGAGATCAACCCACGGCATTCGCAGTCCCACGCGGAACTGTTCGAATACGTCGACGGGGTGGCGAACCACCAGATCATGGTCCAGCTCGGCCTCGGCCAGGATCCCGGACGGCGCCGGAACAAGGGTGACTACCGGATCGCGGGCAAGTGGTACTACCGCCGCTTCCGTGACGCGCTGGTCACCAGGGTGCCCACCCGCGGCGAGATCGCGGACCTGGAGGCGGAGATCCCGGGGGTGAAGATCGAACCGGTGGCCGAGAAGGGAATCCGGCTCTCGGAACTGCCCGAACAGGACAGTTACAGCTATGAACTCGCGCATATCTTCGTCGCGGCGCAGACCGAACGGGAGATGGAGAGCAAGTACCGCCGGTGCACCGAGGCGCTGCGGTTCGACTTCGAGGAGGGGTAGCCCATGCGGACGGTGGCCTCGCTGCCGTACGAGATCACGGAGGAGGACCACGTCTGGATCCCGGTTTCCGACGGCGTCCGGCTGTCGGCGCGGGTCTGGCGGCCGGTCGCCTCGGACGGCGAACCGGTCCCGGCGATCCTGGAGTACATCCCGTACCGGCACCGCGACCTGACCTCGGTGCGGGACTCCGTGCACCACCCGTACCTCGCGGGGCACGGCTACGCCTGTGTCCGCGTCGACATCCGCGGTTCGGGGGAGTCGGAGGGCGTGCTCACCGACGAGTACCTCGAACGGGAGCAACTCGACGCCGAGGACGTGCTGGAATGGATCGCCGCGCAGCCATGGTGTTCGGGCCGCACGGGGATGATGGGCATCTCCTGGGGCGGGTTCGCCGCCCTCCAGGTGGCGGCACGCAAACCGCCGAGCCTGACCGCGATCGCGATCGCGTCGTTCACCGACGACCGGTACTCCGACGACATGCACTACATGGGCGGCTGCCTGCTTTCGGACAACGTCGCCGAGGCCTCCACGATGTTCGCCTACGCGACGCTGCCGCCCGATCCCGCGCTGGCGGGCGAGCGGTGGCGGGACCTGTGGCACGAACGGCTGGAGAACTGCGAACTCTGGGCGGGCGAATGGCTGGCACACCAGCGCCGGGACGACTACTGGCGGCACGCGTCGGTCTGCGAGAACTACAGCGACGTCCAGGTGCCCGTCCTCGCCTCGAGCGGCTGGGCGGACGGGTACTCGAACGCGGTCTCCCGGCTGCTGGCCAATCTCGACGTGCCGAGGCGCGGCTTGATCGGGCCGTGGTCGCACAAGTACCCGCACCTCGGCCGCCCCGGGCCCGCCATCGGCTACCTGCAGGAGCTGGTCCGCTGGTGGGACCACTGGCTGAAGGACGCCGAGAACGGCGTCATGGACGGGCCGATGCTCCAGACCTGGATGCAGGACAGCGTGCCACCGTCGACCTCGTACGAGGACCGCCCCGGCCGCTGGGTGGGGGAGCCGTCCTGGCCTTCGCCGCATGTGCACCCGTCCGAGCATCGGCTCACCCGGCACCGGATCGCCCGTCCGGGTGAGGACGTCCCGGCGGAGAACCTGTCGGTGGAGTCACCGCTTTCGGTCGGTCAGTTCGCCGGTAAGTGGGCCTCCTACAGTGCTCCGCCCGATCTGCCGTACGACCAGCGGGAGGAGGACGGCGGCTCGCTCGTCTTCGAAACCGACGAGCTCGCCGAACCCTGCGAGATCCTCGGTTCGCCGGTGGTGGACCTGGAGGTCTCGGCGGACAAGCCGGTCGCGCAGGTCGCCGTCCGGCTGTCCGACGTCGCGCCGGACGGCAGGGCCACGCGAGTGACCTACGGACTGCTGAACCTGACCCACCGCGACGGGCACGAAGACCCGGAGCCACTGGAACCGGGCAAGCGGTACCGGGTGCGCGTCGAGCTCAACGCCGTCGCGCAGGCCTTCCCCGCCGGGCACCGGATCCGGTTGTCGATCTCGTCGTCGTATTGGCCGCTGGCGTGGCCACCGCCGGAACCGGCGATGGTGACCGTCCACACCGGACAGAGCACGCTCACGCTTCCGGTGCGGCCCATAGCGGAAGCGGACGAGGTCCCGGCACGGCCGTTCGGTGAACCCGAAGGCGCGGAACCGCTGCCCGCGACCCAGATCGAACCCGGCGAACAGCGCTGGACCGTCTCCCGTGACCTGATCGACTACCGATCCGCGCTCGACATCGTGAAGAACGAGGGCAAGGTCCGGTTCGAGGACATCTGTCTCGACGTCACCAGGAACGTGTTCGAGCGATACTCGTGGGTGGCCGACGACTTCTGTTCCCCGGTGGCGGAGACGTCGTGGTCGATGACGTTCGCCCGCGGCGACTGGGAAGCCCGGTCCGAGACCCGCACCCGGGTGTCCTGCACTCCCACCGAATTCGTGATCGACGCACAGCTCGACGCATACGAAGGGGAGCGAAGGACGTTCTCCCGCAACTGGCATCGGACGGTTCCCCGTGATCAGGTCTAAGACGAGTCTCCCCGCGAAGTCGCTGCTCGCGTGGCTGCGCCTCACCAACCGGAAGCGCACCTACGCCGAGCTCGGCCGCTTCCGCCGGAGCATCGAAAGCAGCCAGGCGAAGGGCGACCGGGGGCCGATCCGCGCGATCAGGCGCCGGTTCGACGTCACCCGGTCCGAAGTGGACGGACGACCCTGCTACACCATCCGCCCGGCCGGCGGCGGAGGCGACGGCAACCACGTGCTGTATTTCCACGGCGGCGCCTACGTGCACCAGATCCAGCACGACCACTGGCGCTTCTTCGGACGGCTGATCGACCGCACCGGCTGCTCGGTCACCGTGCCGATCTACCCGCTGGCCCCGGCGCACCAGTGCCCGGAGACCACCGAGTTCGTCCGCCGCGCCTACGACGAGTTCGCCGCGGATGTCGCCCCGGAGGACCAGATCGTGATGGGGGATTCCGCCGGTGGCGGGATCGCGCTGGCGCTCACCAAGGCGTTGCGGGACGAAGGCAGGCCGGTGCCCAAGGAGACCGTCCTCCTGTCGCCGTGGCTGGACCTGACGATGACCCATCCGGCGCAACCGGCGCTGGACGAGCGTGACCCGTACCTGGCGCTCACCGGGCTGAACGAGGCGGCCAGGCTCTACAGTGGACAGCTGCCGCGCACCGACCCCAGGCTCAGCCCATTGTCCGGCGACCTTTCCGGGCTCGGGGCCTTGACCGTCTACATCGGGACCAAGGACGTCCTCCTCTCCGACGCCCGGCGGCTGCACACCCTGTGCACCGAACAAGGGGTGCCGCTGAGCTATCACGAGTACGAGGGCATGATCCACGCGTGGATGCTGGCCGCGATCCCGGAAGCGAGGCTGGCACTGGAGGAGATCGCGCATCTCGTGGATCGATCGCTGGTGAAACCGGTGTAGCTCCCTCGTGAGCGGGTAACCGGAACGAAGCGGCCGGTGCAGCGAGGTTGTACGTCCGCCGGTCGCGAGGTGGACCGGCGTGGGCAGCCCCGGCGGAGCAGGGACGCCGGCGCGCCGGTCACCGTGTCCATTCGTCGCACAGGAGCGCTCGATGCAGCAGTTGGAATCCCTGGGGGAACTCGCCGCGCTGGTCCGGCGACGGAAAGGCCTGTACGTGCGCTGGGCGCCGTCTCCCGAACATCGCCCCGGCACGAGCCGGGACGAACTCACCGGCACGGAACTGCCGGGACTCTCGGTGAACCCCCTCGATCCCGAACCATGGTGGCGGGATCAGCCGCTCGAACTCTGGCTGGCCAGGCGGCTTTACGACTATTGCCACCTCAGGCACGAGCGGCCCCGCGAGACCAAACCCTGGGTGCTGGCGGGCCGCGTGGTCGCTTCGGGACCGGACAACGAGCCACTGCTGACCGACCCCGAACCCGTCGGGCGGATCTCCACCGCCGTCCTCGACGAGGCTCGCGGCCTGTTGCGCGAGCGCGCGCGGGACGACGCCGACTGGGGCCCGCTACGCCGGCCTTCGGAACTCGGCCAAACCTGACCCCCGCCTGGCGTCCGCCCGATCACGCGAGTTCGCCGTCCAATCACGCGAGTTCCGCCTTCAATCACGCGAGTTCGCTTTCTGGACACGCGAATGACGCCATCCGGACTGGCCGCTAACCCGGCCGGACGGCCAACAGGTCCACGACGTCCTCCGCGCGTTGACGCTTCTCGAACCGCGCCCGTTGCCGGTCGGCCCCGCTGCCTTCGGCGACCAGCCTGGCGAGGCCGTCGTGGACGAAGTCGAGGTCCCCGGTCTCCTCGAGCGCACCGGCGGCGAAGGTGACGACGTCGTCGAGCACCTCGCTCGCCGGGGCGAGGTCGCCGGTCCGGAAATGCGGGCAGCGTCCCGAAAGCCCTTCCCGCGACGCACGCCAGATCTGGGCGCGCAAGACCTCGTTGGACAAATCCGCGGGGCGCTCCTCCGTGCCGAGGACCGTGCCGACCAGCCCGCGGATCAGCACCCCGAGCAGTACCGCTTCGCCGGGAGTGGCCGCGACGTCGGCGAACCGGAACTCCACCGTCGGCTGCTTCTCGGAAAGCCTTACGTCCCAATAGACCATCGCGCGATCGAGGATGGCGCCCGCGCGGAGCCAGGCGTCGACGATGCTTTCGTAGTGGTCCAGCGAGGTGAACCGCGGCGGCGAACCGGCCGACGGCCAGCGGTTCCACTGCTGGTAACGCCAGCTGGCGTATCCGGTGTCGTACCCGTCGCAGATCGCGGAATTGGCCGTCACGGTCAGCAACACGGGGAGGAAGGGCCGGACGCGGTTGATCACCCGGATCCCGGTTTCCCGGTCGGGGATGGCGATGTGGACGTGACAGCCGCAGGTGTGCGACGTCCGCGCGGTCGCCCCGAAATGTTCGGACATCCGCTCGTAGCGCGGATTCGGTGTGATGGCGGGTAACTCCGTCTCCGCCAGCGGTGCGCTGCCGCTGGGCAGCAGACGGCAGCCCCGCCGGGCGGCGCCTTCGGCCAGTTCCGCGCGCATCGCCGTCAGCTGCCGCTCGGCTTCAGCGTGTGTCTTGCAGATGTCGGTGGCCGATTCGGCCTGGGAGCGGGTGAGCTCCTGCTGGAGTTCGCCCTGATCCTCCTCGGCGGCGTCCACGACGGCATCTCCCGCCGGGGAAAGGTGGCCGTCCCGGCCCACCACGAAGAACTCTTCCTCGACCCCGAAGGTGAGTACGTTGTCGTTCACAACCGCTGATACCCCCCGCCCGCTCGGCACAAACTTTGTTTTCGCAGGTCGAGGACGGGGTATTTCAGGGTAATGAACCCGAAGTCGGCGGAGCCGCCGTATCTGCTGGCCGCACAGGCCGGCACAGTCGTGCGTCACCTGTACAGCCGGCTGCGGACCGAGGAACAGGCCTCACCCGCCGACCTCTGCCGCACCATCGGCGCGTTGCAGCAGCTCGCCGACGACCTCGCCAACGTCCTGCCCGGCTTGCAGGCACAACTCGAACAGAGCCTCCTGTCCGGTCAGCTCGGCACGGCCGACTCGGCGGGGGAGTCCTGGGACAAGGTCGCCGATGTCGGCTACGCGCTCGCCCAGGCTCGCACTGGCGGTCTGCTGATGGCCGCGGAACTACGCGCTTCGCGGCGGACGCTCGGAGAACTCGCTTCCTCGTGACGCGCCGCGCTCAGGCCACCGGCTGAGCGCGGACCACCGCCACCGGGCAATGGGCGTGGTGCAGCGCGTCGTCGCTGACCGAACCCAGCAGCAGCCGCCGGAGATCGCCGTGATCGCTGCGGCCGAGCACCAGCAGCGCGGCCTCACTGGACTGCACGGTCAACGCCTGCGCGGCGGGCCCCACCCCGTGCACCAGCTCCACGGAGACCTCCGGATAGCGCTCGCGCCACGGCTCGAGCTGCCGGGCGACGAGCTGGTCGGCCACCTCCTGCGGGATGCCGGGCGCCGGATCCAGTACCGGCCCGCCGAGCAGAGGCTCGCTCGCGGGGCCCCAAAGCGGCATGCGCGCGACGTGGACCGCGTGCACGGTGAGCCCGTGACGTGAGGCGAAGTCGAACGCGAAGCCCGCCGCCTGCGCGCTCTGCTCCGAGCCGTCGGTTCCGAGGATCACCGGCCCGCCCGGAGGCGGCTCGTCCCCGCGCACGACCACGACGGGACGTCCGGCGGTCTTGGTCACCTCGGATTCCGTCGAGCCGAGGACGGCCCTGGCGAACAACCCGGTGTGGGATTCGCCCAGCACGATCATCGCCGCGTCCGTCTCGTCGGCGACCGAGGTCAGGACCTGCTCCGGAGTTCCGCCGCCGACGACCGTGCGGACGTCGAGATCGGGCTCGGAGCGCTTCAGGGCTTCCGCCATCGAAGCGAGCTGACGTCGAGCGGGCTCGACGTCAGCTTCATCGGCGGCTTGCGGAACGGCTTCGTTCAGCGGCGTCGCGACCGGGTCCGAGCCGGGCGGGGGAAGACGGTCGTGGGTGCAGTAGGCGAGAACGAGGCCGAGGCCGCGCGTCTTCGCCTCGGCGACCGCCCAGCGGACGGCGCGGCGCGCCTCCGCGGATCCGTCGAAACCGGTCACCACCGGCCCTGTACCGGTCTGTGCAGCGGACATGGGACATCACCTCCGACGTGGGCGGTGATACCCGTTTTCGGTGGTCTTCAAGCGGCCGGACGGTTTCATCGCACCGGGTGACGGGGTACTTCCACATATGACTTCTCTGTCGACGCCCCGCGCGCTTGACAAGAAGCGCGCCTCCTCAGCGTCCTCCGAGCTGCGGGCACTCGAAGAACCACGAGGACGCCTCCGCCTGCATGTCAGCAGGCCGACCAGGGAAACCGCGGTCGTCAAGGCGAACGGCGAGGTCGACCTCGCCACCGCGCCGAGGCTGTGGGAGATGCTGGACCAGCGGCTCCACGGCAGCGGCACCAGGTTGATCCTCAACCTGTCCGAACTCGAGTTCTTCGGCGTGCCGGGCATCCGGGTGCTCGAACGCGCGCAGTTGCTCGCCGAGGACACGGGCACGCAGCTCTTCGTCTTCCCCGGTGAATGCCGGTCCGCCCGACGGCTGCTCGACCTTTGTGACGGTCTCCGAGTCTTGTAGGCACCTTTCGTGACGCGTCACAAGTGGCCCGTGGCCGAGCGGGCCGCGAGGGCCGCCTGCAGCAGGGCGACGTGTTCCAGCCTGGTGGGGTCCAGCCCGGTGAGATCGGCGATCCGGCGCAGCCGGTAGTCGACGGTGTTCGGATGGACGTGCAGGGCGGCGGCGGTCTGCCTGCGTCCTCCGCGGCGAAGGAAGGTCTCCAACGTGTGGACGAGTTCCTCGTTGCCGTCCAGCGGTGCCAGCCGGGTGGCCAGCCGGTCGAGCGCCGGGCCGGGGCGCGAAAGCTGGTACTCGAGCAGGACGTCGTCGAGCCGGTACAGGCCGGGCGGACGGCCGGATGCGGTGGCGACCGCGAGGACGTCCTGCGCGAGCCTCGCCGCCGCGGGCACCCCGGACGGCTCGGCCGCGGCTGCGCCGGCGATGACTTCCGCGCCCGCCGTGCGAGCGACGTCGGCGAGGACCCGCTCCAGCCGTGTCCAGTCGCGCGTGGACAGTTCGCCGACCGGGGTTTCATGCGGTAGCAAGGCGATCCCGCCTTCGGGCGTGAGCGAGGTCAGCACCGCGCCCCGGACCTGGCGCTCCAGCTCGACCCGGAGCCGCCGGAGTTTCCGGCGGCCGGCGATCTGCGGGTCGACCCCGGTGGTGGCCTCGTCCGGATGCGCCCCGACCGACGCCGCGAGCACGATGTAGCACGGCGGCAGGCGCAGACCGGCCTGTCCCGCCGCGACTTCCGCCGGTTCGCCGTCGAGCAGTGCGGAGAGCACCGCGTGCCGCGCCGAACGCTCGTCGTCGACCATCGTCTGGCGCTCGTCGAGATACCCCGCGCCGACCGCGGGGGTGACCACTTCCAGGTACCGCAGGGTGAGCGCGTTGACCGCGAGGACGTCGGCGACCTCCTCCGGCCGCGCGTCCGGCGTCAGCGACGCCCAGACCACCTGGATGCCGATGTGGTACGCGGTGAGCACGATGTCGATCGGGATGCCCTCCTCCGCGCGCCGGGCCGCCGATTCGCGGAGGAAGTCGAGCTCCTCCCGCGTCGGCGTGGACCCGGTGCGCAGAGTGTCGATGAACGAACGCAGGTTCTGCTCGATCACGTGGGTGATGTCGCCACTGAGTTCCTCGGCGGGTAACAGCCCGTACTCCGGGATGCGTGAGACGATCTCGGCGAGAACCGTCTTCGCGAGCGACGGCAGGACCTCGGTCAGCCGTTCCGCCAGTGGACGCCCGCCGATGCGGAACCCTGGATCGTTGTCACCCGTCACAACCGCCCATCATGACAGCTGGTCAGCGAGTGAGCGCGTCCCGTGCCGAATCGAGGGTCGGGTGCACGGTGAAGACGGCGTCGAGGCCGAGCAGCGACATCGGGCGCAGCAAAGCCCGCTCCCGGGTGACGATGACGAACGGGACGCCCGCTTCTTCGGCCTTCGCGCGGACCTGGACGAGAGCGGTGAAACCGGACGAATCACAGAAGCTCACCGTGGACAGGTCCGCGATCAGCGCCGCCGGCGTGAACAGGAGCTCCTCTTCCATCGCCCGTCGCAGATCGGCGGAGACGGCAAGATCGATTTCACCCGACACGGTGACGACGGTATCGGTGCCGGACGCGGTGACCGAGATGTCGAGAGAGGACACGAATCTCCGTGTTGACCGGGAAAGATCGGATGCGGGAGCGCGGTAGTCAGTCAAGTGGACTCCTTGCCGGTTTGGGGGCCGGCTCCTGCCCGGAGGGCATGCCGGACCCGGAAAAAAGGATCCGGCGGCTGGTGTCTGAACCGCGACAGGTCAACCGTAGCAGCCTTGCGGGTCGACCCGCCGGATGAGCGGCGTCCGGACTCGTCGCCGGTATCCCCGCTCAGGCCGTCGCGCCTCCGCGCGCACGGCTTTCACCGACCATGACCTCGTCGAGATCGGGATGGACCTCGTCGGCTCGATTCCACAGGTCGGCCGCCAGCTCGGTGGAGCCTTCAGCGGCAGCGACGTTCCCGAGGCCGACGTAGGCGCGCGCGGTTTCGTAACGGCTTCCGCAGGCTTCGGCGCGGTCCGCGGCCGCGCGATACGCCGAGGCGGCCAGGTCGTGACGCTCCGTGTGAAACCAAGCCCAGCCCAGGCAGTTGAGGGCCATCGCGGCGTCGAGGTCCAGCCCCAGCTCGTCGAAGACGGCCAACGTTTCGGCGGCGAGTGTGGTGGCTTCGACCGGCTGCCCAAGCGCCGTCAGTACCAAGGCGATCCCGCGGCCGGTGATCGCGGCGTTGCGGCGATTGCCGTCACGGCCGTAGGCCGCGTGCGCCTGCCGGAGATCTCGCAACGCGTCGTCATGGTTGCCCCGATAGTGTTCGGCCCAGCCGCTGTGCGCGAGTGTCGTGGTTTCCCCGTGACCGTCACCGATCTGCCGGAACAGCGCGAGCGCTTCGCCGTAACACGCCGAAGCTTCGTCCAGATCGCCGCGATCGACGTGCGCGACCCCGAGATTGGCCGTGGTGGTGGCGAGCGCCCACGTGTCGCCGACAGCCTCGGCGGACGCGCGCGCCCACCGATGGGTTTCCAGCCAAGGATCCCAGAGTTTGGCCACGAAGAAGTAGTCACGCAGGAAGAAGGCGAGCTGCCAGCACCGGTCGTACTCACCGCGTTCATGCGCCGTCCTGCACAGGGCGACCAGCCCGGGCCATTCGGCGCGGAACCAGGACATCGCCATCTCGCCGTCGTCCAGCCGTACCGGTTCCGGGATTCCAGGGTCGAAGACGATCTCCGGGACGAAGCGGTGCGGGGTGAGTTCCTTGTCGGCCTGAGCCGCGGTTCGCACCGCGAAGGCGGTCAGCCTGCCGAATGCTGTCATTTCGTCCTCCGCGTCGGTCAGTACGAATTCGGTCGCGAACGCGCGCAGCAGGTCATGGAATCCGTAGCGGTCGGAGTCCGGTTGGGTGAGCAGGTGGGCTTCGTGCAAACGGTCCAGCAGCCGATCGGTCTCCCGGAACGAAAGCGCGCTCAGCGCACTCGCGGTATGGATGTCGACGTCGGTCCCGGGGTGGACGGTGAGCAACCCGAAGAGCCTCGCTTCGGCGGCACTCAGCTGCTTGACGGACAGCCGGAACGCGACGGCGAGCGAGCGTTCGCCGTCGTCGAGCTCGCCGAGACGAGCTGTTTCGTCGGCCAGCCGCCGATCCAGTTCCTCGACGTCCCAAGACGGGTGAGCGCGAAGCCTCGCCGCGGCGATCCGGACCGCGAGGGGGAGCCGGGCGCATCGTTGGACCACCCGGATGACGGCTGCGCTGGAGGGAACACCGGTGACCGTGGTGAAGAGGCCGACCGCCGCATCGAGCGGGAGCATGTCCAAGGAGATGTGCGCGGCGTCGTCGAGCGCGCTCAGCCGGGACCTGCTCGTGATCAGCACCCGGCACTTCGGCTCGGCCGGGAGCAGCGGGCGCACTTGAGCCGCGTTGACCGCGTTGTCGAGTACAAGGAGCACACTGCGGCCCCGAAGCCGGGACCGATACAACGCCGTCCGATCGGCAGGGTCGGCCGGGATGTGATCCGCCGGCACGCCGAGGACGCGCAGGAGTCTGTCGTGCACCGCGGCGGATTCGCCGGATTCGTCGCGCAGATCGACGAACAGGCAGCCGTCGGCGAACCCGGACTCCAGCCGGTGCGCGCACCGCACCGCGAGTTCCGTCTTGCCCACGCCGCCCATGCCGGACACGACGCAGACTCCTCCGTCGGCTTCGAGCGCCGTGCGGATCGCCCGCAGTTCGGCGGTCCGCCCGGTGAAGGAGGTCGTCGCCGGCGGTAAGCCGGACGGCCGGACGTCCGGCCGTGTCCTGCGCCGCACGGATTCACCGGGCAGCAGTGGTTTCAACGCTCCCTCCGCACCTAGTTCGGTTTCGCACAATGCGGCGAGTGCGGGATTCGGCGCGGAAAGCCCGGTTTCGACCTTGCTGAGGTAACCCTTGCTGTAGTGGGTGCGAACGGCGAGTTCGGTGAGTGAAAGGCCGGCCGCCTTGCGGCGGCGTCTCAGCTCGGCTCCGAACGTGGCTCTCTCGTTCATCGGCCCCCACCCTCGTCGGAGGATCAGTATGGCCGTGTGGAAGATGTTTCGGCAGCTGGCTCCGGCCGCCTGCCGGATCCGTGGACCCGGCAGGCGGCCGCGTGTGCGTTCCATGGTCGCCGATCGTCCTCAGCCGAACACGAAGCCGAGCAGGGCCAGGATGAGGCCGATGGTGTGGGTCTGCATGGTCAGTCCACCTCCTTTCCGTGTGTGGCGACCGCCGGCTGGACCGGGTTCGCGGGCGCGGTTCCCTGTGCGCCGCCGAGCACCACCCCGACGACGAGCGCGATCACCCACAGCCAGAAAGCCAGCCGTAAGAGCAGTGAAAGCGAGCACATGACCTTCATTCCGACTCCTTGGATGTGCGCGTCAGGGCAGCACTCGACAGCACGGAAACCGCTGGTCGGTGTGTTATTCGCCGCGAATTTCGGCGACTCACCAAGAATGCGTCGCGGGTCTGGCAGCGACAAGGAGTTTCCTGTTTCCCGTCTGGGCGGGAAAGGGAAACCCGAATAACGATCGTCGATACACGGCCGCGACCGGCTGGACACGGGCCGCCGGGCTGACGACTATTGACCACCGTGCTCGAACCACTAGGGGAGGACTGGTGACCGTCAGCGCTGTTGATCTCGCCGGCGAATTGAAGCTGCTTCGACGGGGTAGGGGAATCGCGGCACCTCACCTCGCCGAGCGGGCGGGTCCCGCGCTGCGCGCGGTCTGCGGTACGGCCGGGGGTGCCGGAAACGCGGCGATCCGGAGAATGCTGGGCGAATGCCTGTCCGAGTGGTCGCGTTCGTTGCCCGAGGATCTGTGCACCGCTGTGCTGGCCGCGCTCGGACTGCACCCGGAGGCGGTGCACCCCGTCTATCAGGAACGGGTGCGCTGGCTGGCCGGGCATCTGCAGCGTGACGACCGGACCGCCCGCCGGCGTATCGACGAAGGAATCGATCGGCTCGCCGAGGTCGCCGTGGCGTCCACGAACGAATCCTTCGAAGCGGAAACGGCCCAGCCCAGTAGTAGGTGGCACACGGAGGAGCTGCGAGTGACGCTGGCGCTCGACCAGCCGGTTCCGGAGGTTTTCGAATTCCGCCGGATCGTCGCGGACGCCGACGACATCACCGAGCTGGACCTCGCCCTGACCCTCACCGACTCGGTCTATCGGGGTGAAGCCATCGGCGCCGACGATCTCCGGGTGGACGTGTTCCACGGTGGACGGCTGATCGGCAGGGCGATGGAGTCCACTGATCGCGTCGGCTTGGCGTTACACCTGCCCGAACCGCTTCAGCGGCAGAGCAGACACGAGATCGCGTTGCGGTTCAGAGCGGAATTCAGGCACCCGCATTTCGTCTGCGTCCCCCGTCATCCGGTCGATCTGTTCGACCTGCACGTCCGGTTTCCCCTGCCGATCCCGGCGGAAGTGGTGCGGCTGGAGCGGGTCTTCCAGGACGACGCGAGTGATGAGGCGGCGCGAGGATTCTCCTTGACGCCGGACGCTTCCGGCGAGGTCCATGTCCAGTTCCGGCGCCTGACACCGGGTTTCGCCTATGGAGTGCGCTGGAGGGCGCCAGTACCGCTTGGGGAACCTCTCGTGAGCGGTAAGGACGGCTAGAGTCAGCGCGTGCCGGTGTGCGGGCGGCGATTTCGGCGTGTGTCGTCCGCCGGATCACACGTGCCGTCCGTCCAGTCACGCGAAACCGCCGGCTCCGGTTATTCGGATAGCCCCCCGGAACTGTTGAAGGGTAAGGCAAGCGTGTCGTGTCTCGGGCACGTCCCCAAGCACGCGAGTCACGCCTTGCCGAAGTACATGAAGGCCCCCTTCCTTGCGCTAGACGCAAGGAAGGGGGCCTTCATGTACTTCACGACCGGCCGCCGAGGCCACTACCGTCCCACGGTCACCAGGGATCACATCTGACGGTAGCGAAAGCCTCCTTCACTACCCTCAGAGTAGGCAAAGAGGCCCTCACTACCAGGAGAACGCCTACGCAGAAGCGGACACTGGCCCCGCGCTTCCCCTTAATAACCCGGCTTGAGTGCCGGGGTGGCCCTCGCGGCTACGGTGGTCAGGAACACTTCGTCAGGCGGAAAGGGACCACCATGCCGGGCCGGGAACCTGCGCCCACGCCGCGCTACGACGATGAAGACGTCGAGGACCAGTCCACCACACGCCGACGCCGAGTGATGCTGTCCATGGTGGCGCTGGCCGTTCTCGGCGCGCTCTGTGGAGCCGCGTTCACCTCCAAGGCGGCGAACCACTTCGGCTACGCCCTGCCGGAAGAGAAGGGCCTCCCGCACCAGGTCCAGTACAACGGCAGGGACTACCGCGACCCCACGACGTGCGCCGGCGCGCAATGGTGCGAAGACGAGAAAACCCCCGAACAGCGAGCAAGGCCGTACTGCACGCCTCGGACTGGACTGGGCCTGAGTGAAGGCACAGGTGGCTCAGGGTTGATAAAGGTCGATGACGTCTTCACCCTGTTCGGATCTTCACACCCCCTTTTCACGGCTGGTGCCGTCTCGCCGGGGGAGACAGTGACGAGGGTGGTCGTCGAGGCGTCCGATGACTGTTACCTGACCTACGATCTGGTGGGCGGCCCCTAGCCATCCGCCGCCACCCAGGATCGGCTTCGGTGAAGCTCTTATTGAGGGGTAAGGCAAAGGCGGCTTGATGCCAAGGCGACACGGCCGCTGGGTGGTCGTGAGTGTTTCGGGTCGTCAGAACGACACATAACACTCACGACCTCCCCACGGGGCTGCACGGCGTAGCGCTGCCGGTGCAGGACGGGTTCGGCTTCGGTCATCTGCGCAGGGATCGATTGCCGAAACAGTTTCGCTACCGGTGATCGCGCCCGTGCGGAAAATGTCCTTGATTTGGGGCTGTTCGCAACGGTCAGAACAAGGACAAGAAACCGCGAGCCGCAACGTCGCCGCCGCTTTCTCCGATCACCGGGTATTCGGACCGCGAACGCCCGGGAGAGAGCATGGGAACCGCCACTGGCACCACGGCTGCGGGAAACGGCACGGCAGGCGCCCTGATCGTCGTTCTGTACCTGGGCTATACCGCCTTCAAGAGACATGGATTCCGGCCGCGGCGCGTGGAAACGACGCTGAGCGGGCAGCAGCTGCGGCAGGTTTTCAGGAGAACGGTCGCGAGGAGGGGCTGGTCCATCGCGGACGACGGAAATCCCATGATCGCCCACTCCGCGGCACTCGACGCGGTCCGGCAACGGATCGCCCTCAGCGTCTCCGAGACGAACGGGCGCACGGTAGGTGAACTGGCCGCCCTTCTTCCCGGGAAGACGACGCTCGGTGATACGACGAAGGCGTACAGCCTCCGATGGCGGATGAATTCCTTCATCGCACAGGTCCGCCGGCTCGATTCCACCGCGAAAGTGATGGATTGATCCGATGGCGACCATCGACACTCGCCTTATCGGCGGCGAAGTCCAGGGATACCGCACCTTGGCGGATTTGCCGCGCCCGTCGGGCCGGCTGACCAAAGAGGCGCTCGCCCCGCTCGTCGTGGCGGCGAAGAACGGTGATCCGGACGCGGTGCACGCCTTGCTGGCGGTCGTGAAGCCGATGCTGGTGCGCTACTGCCGCGCGCGGATGGGCGGTCGCGACCTTTCCTACCTGTCGGCCGACGACGTCGCGCAGGAGGTTTGCCTCGCGGTCTTCAAGATGTTGCCCGCCTATGAGGATCGAGGTGGCTCGTTCCTCTACCTCGTGCGGGCGATCGCGGCCAACAAGGTCGCCGACGCCTTCCGCATGGTTTCCCGTGACCGATCCGACCCCGTGCCCGAGCTGCCGGAGGCCGGATCGGTCCGCAACGAGCCCGAAAGCCACGCGCTCGGCGTCGACCTCGGCGTGCGGTTGGGCAGGCTCGTCGCCAAGCTCCCGAGAGTGCAGCGGGAGGTGCTCACCCTGCGGATCGTCGTCGGCTTGACCGCAACCGAGACCGCGGCCGCGCTCGGGTTGACACCGGGGAACGTGCGGGTCAAGCAGCATCGCGGCTTGGTGAAGCTTCGTGAACTGGTGCGGGAGGAGGACGACTTCTGAGCCGTACGCGTGCTAATCCAGGACGGGATCGCCCCAGGCCAGTTCCGGGAACCATCTGGTCCCAGTCGTGCCAGGGCGGTGGAATTCCAGCCGAAGCGTCAGCACTCCGGTGACGCCGATGTCGATCGTGGCCGGTTTCCCCAGCGCGACCTTGACCTCG
Organism: Amycolatopsis sp. WAC 01376; assembly: GCF_003947415.1. Taxonomy (GTDB): domain Bacteria; phylum Actinomycetota; class Actinomycetes; order Mycobacteriales; family Pseudonocardiaceae; genus Amycolatopsis. The sequence continues at coordinate 38,706 of NZ_QHKL01000005.1, read as the reverse complement.
GGTGAGGGTCTTCCGTCGAGGAGTACGCGAAAGTGCCCGACCTGGAAGGGTTCCACGGCGTCGTCGAGGACGCCGGCGACCGCGGTCAGCCTTCGGTAAGCCATTCCGAGGTCCACTTCGACGAAGGCGAGTCGCTCCGCCGCTCGTAGGACGATGCTGTCCGCGTAGTGGACGTCGTTGATCCGCGCGCCTTCCGTCCGGACGCCGTCGCTGCACGCCCGCCATTCCAGGCCGGTCGCCAGCGACGTCCGGTGCGGTCCGGTCGCGCTCACCGCGCCGCCGGACCATCGGCCGCGCTCGGGCCGCTGGTGCCGGGCTCTGCCGGTGATCGCGGCCAGCAGATCCTCCACGCCTTCCTCGGTGAACGCGTCGACCGGGTACCTGGTGGTGGAGAACGGGTTGAGGAAGTTCGGGATGTCCTCGACGGACTGCTGGGGGAACACGACCGGGAGTACCCGTTTGATCTCGCGGCCGAGATCCCTGGTCAGCCGATCGCGGATCCGCGCCGCCTCGAACTGGGATCCTCGTCCTTCGTCGGGGGCGGCCGTTCCCTCGGCGCGGCGTTTGTACTCCGGGGAAGCGATGACCACTACGAAATTCGCCGTGTCGAGGTGCTTCAACGCCCACAATGACCAGTCGCGACGTTCGTTGTCGTCCCATTGATCAAGGTGCACTTCGAGGCCGATCCGGCTGTGCAGGAAATCCGCGAAGAGGCGAACCCGATCTTTGTGCTCCGGTGAATCATGTGCGTAAGTGACGAACACATGCGGCGGCTCGTTGTCGGCCATCGAAACTCCTGTCAGGTGAAGGTGACCCATTCTGCGGGTGCGTCGCATTCTTGACGATCGCACGGTCGAAGACACTCGTTGTCACCCGCTTGTCATCTTTCTGTCTTTCCATGCCCGCCTGCGCTGCGGTGTCCACTTTTTGTCTTGTTTTTGGACCTTTTTAAAAACCCGCATGGGCCCCTACGATCAGGTCTGTCCGGCGGATCGGGGTGCGAAGGGGCGATGACGCTCGTGTACGAGTACGACGTGTTCATCAGCTATCGCCGCAGTGGAGGCGACGCCCCGGACTGGGTGCGGAATCATTTCCTTCCTCGTCTGCGGAGACTTTTCGACGACAATGTCGACTATGACGTCAAGATATTCCTGGAGGACAGCGTTCCCGTCGGAGGAAAGTGGCCACAGGAGATCCGGGACGCGTTGCAGCGCACCCGGATCCTGATCCCGGTCTGCTCGCCGAAGTACTTTCTCGACGAATGGTGCCTCGCCGAATGGCACACCATGGCGAAACGAGAGGAAATCGTCGCGAAGGCAGGCCGGTTGATCTATCCGGTGATCTTCAGTGACTCGGAATACTATCCCGGCTACGCCCACGAGCGCCGTATGCGCAGTTTCCGGAACTGGAACAAGCCGCATCCGCAGTATCAGAACACCCTTGAGTACCTCGACTTCGACCGTGAGGTCGAGCGGATGGTGGAGGAACTGGTGGAGATCATCGCGCAGGCGCCGCCGTGGTGTCCCGAGTGGCCGATCGAGACGCCGCCGCCCGAACCGCCAAGACCGTCGAAGCTGCCGAGGTTCTGACCCATGCCGGGAACCGTGGTCACCTTCTACTCCTACAAGGGCGGCGTCGGGCGGAGCTTCACCTTGGCCAATATCGCCGTTCTGCTGGCGCGCTGGGGATACCGGGTGTTGTGTTTGGACTGGGACCTCGAGGCGCCCGGTTTGGACACCTACTTCCGGCCGATGATGAGCGCGCCTCCGTCGGGCGGCGTCGTGGACCTGATCGACGACTTCCGCGATGGCAGGTTTCGCCCTGGCGCGCATACGACCCGGTTGAAAGGCAAGGTGAAGCTCGACGTCATCACGGCGGGCCGGGCGGACGCCGCCTACGTCGGACGAGTGCAGGACCTCGACTGGGAAGCCCTCTACGAGCAGGGTTTCGGCGACTACCTCGAAGAATGCCGGGAGCGGTGGACGGCCGACTACGACTACGTGCTCATCGACAGCCGGACGGGGATCTCCGATATCGGGGGCATCTGCACCGCCCATCTTCCGGACCGGCTCGTCGTCCTGTTCACGGCGAACGTGCAGAGCATGAAGGGCGCGGTCGAGATCGCCGAACGTGCCAACGCCGCTCGCGACCGCATGCCCTACGACCGGCCGCAGCTGACCGTCCTGCCGGTGCTCTCGAGATTCGACGCCCGCGAGGAATACGCCCGCTCGGAGGAGTGGCGGCGTATCTGTCTCGAAGAGACCAAGGACCTGTTCCGCAGCTGGCTCGATCGCGATGTCTCGCCGGACCTGATGTCGCGTCATCTGACCTTGCCGTACGTCTCCTTCTGGACCTTCGGCGAGCAGCTCCCCGTGATGACGGAACTCAGCCCGACCGCCGACCAGATCAGTTTCGCGCTGGAAACGGTCGCGGCGGTCGTGGCACACGACTTCGACCGGACGGACCTGCTCGCCGAGAACCGGGACGCCTATGTCGCCGCGATCCGTGCGGAGAAACGAACGTTCGGCCACGACGTCCGGGTCAGCACGACCAGATCGACGATGCGGCTCGCCGACGACCTCATGAAGTACCTGGCGGAGCTCGGTGTGCGCCCGGTGTTGTCGTTCTCGGGGGAACGGTCACTGCTCGACAAGGCCGGGGACGACGCCAAGCATCTGTGCCTCATCGTCGACGGGGAAGTGAGCCGGTGGCAGTCGGCCGAGGTCGAGCTGTTCCTGCACCGGACCCTCGGTCAGGATCGCCGGGTCGTCCCGGTGCTCACCGAGGACACCGAGCCGAACACGCTGCCGGGCTATGTGGGCAATCTGAGGCATCTCCAGTTCGGCCCGTCCCGTGGGCCGGTGGAGATCGCCCGGAATCTGGTCGATCAGCTCACGGGAACGACGGCGCTCGTCGAGCCGGGTGAGCTCGACGTCGCCGGCGTGCTCCGGCAAGCCGCTCGCGCGCGACTGCGCCCGCTGATGTGGGGACCGGTGGAAGAGATCGTCACCGAGCTGCAGATCGCGATCGGAGCGGGCGAACGGGATCGCGTTCAGGATCTCGCCGAGGAGCTCATGTCGGTGACGCGGCCACGAGCGACCGACGCGGAGCCGGGCGGTCGCCTGCTTGCGCCACCGGACACCCGCATGGCCATCGAGTGGGCCATGCGGGCCGCCGAGGCGAGGGTCACACGACACGGATTCAGCGGATTTCTCGATCAGTAGGAATCGGGTATGGGAAGGATCACGGATGACGGATCGATTGGGACAGAAGCAGATCGCGGCGATGCTCGTGCTGATGGTGATCGCGCGCGAGATGTCGAATCCGGAGCTGGACGAGATGGTGGGTTTCACCCTCGACGGGAAGGAACGCCGCCAGCTCAACGATCTCGATCTGGTCAGCAGTGACCGTAGCAAGGTGCTCCGCGGCCGTCCGTTCGTGCACGAGCTGACCGAGTACGGCTGGGCCTGGTGCGAGGAGGAGCTGAGCACGGAGGGGGTGCCGTCGCCCCGGACCAGCCTCGGCAGCGCACTGTACGTTCTGCTCGGCGGCCTCGGCAGGCACCTCCGGCGGGAAAGGCTCCGCCTGGCGGACCTCTTCATGCCCGAGGTCCAGCTGACGGCGGAGGAGATCGAGACCCGGATCCGGATCGCGTACCGCAAACTGTCCCAAGCTCCGCGCGACTGGGTCGGGCTGGTGGACCTGCGGCCGATGCTCGGCGAAGCGTCCACTGTGGACGTCGATGAGGTCTTGAAGGAACTCAGCCGGTCGGGGCAGGTCCGCCTGGTCCCGGAGTCGAATCGCAAGGCGCTCACCGCCGCCGCTCACGCCGCGGCCGTCCGTATCGGCGGTGAGGACAACCATCTGCTCTCGATCGAGGAGCCGTGATGGATCCTCAAGCGGCGCTCTCGGCCCTGCGCTTCGACTGGGCCGACACACCCGATCACGTGTGGCGCGATTCGCCCTACCACGTCGACGGTCTCCACACGGGTGTCCTGGCGCAAGTGGGGGCCGGGATCAGGGAGGCGGTCTCCAGTGACGGCCCGAGTCCGATCGGGCTCGTCCTCCAAGGAAAGAAGGGTGTCGGCAAGACACACTTGCTCGGGCTCGTCCGAAAGCAGGTGCATGAGGCTCGTGGCTACTTCTTCCTCAACGATCTCACCGCCGGCGACGCGTTCTGGGAGAACACGGCGGAAGCGTTACGCCGGGGTCTTTCGCGACTGGACGGTTCCGGTGTTCCCCAGCTGACCAGCTTCCTTCGGCGCGTTTGCCTTCGCGCGAGCATCGACGCGAACGTCACCAAGAAGATCTTGGACGGAGGTGGCCTGTCGAGAGGCGATGTCGACTCGTTCGTCGACGGCCTGCGTGCCTTCGATCGAGACGTCGCGAGGGAATGTGCCGACACGGCGCGAGCGCTGGTGCTCTACGCGAGTGAGGATCCGAGCAAGAACTACGTCGGGGACGACTACCTCGGGGTGTTCCCGGAGTCGAAATCCGGGGACCGCCGCAAATGGGGGATCCGGTCGGCTCCCAAGTCCGCGGCGGCCCAGGTCAAGAACATCACGAGGCTGCTCGCGCTCACCGGCCCGATCGTGATCGCGGTCGACCAGCTCGACACCCTGGTGGCCCGCTCCGCGGTGACCGCCGAGCAGGTGCGTGACAGCGCCGAAGAGGACCTGCTCGTCGCGCAGATCGCGGACGGGCTCATGGGGCTGCGGGAAGTGACCAGACGGACCATGACGGTGCTCGCCTGCCTGCCCGGCACTTGGGAGCTGCTCAAGAGGAAGGCCACGGACACGGTTCCGGACCGCTTCCGGGAGGCCGAGTTCCTCGGCAGGGTCACCGACGCGGAGGTCGGCAGGGCTCTGGTCGAGAAGCGTCTCGGAGTCGCGTACGAGGCGATGAAGTTCGTGCCGCCCCACGCCACCTGGCCGGTGTCGCCCGTCGCGTTCGACGGTGTCTGGGAGGAGTTGTCCCCGCGGGATGTGCTGAAACGGATCGTCGCGCACGTCGATTCCTGTGTGCGGGCGGGACGGATCACCGAGCTGACCACGTTCGACGAACGTGGCGCGCGGCCGGCAGGCCCGCCGCGGCCAGCGATGGCCGCCGATCGGTTCGTGGAGCTGGACAAACGGTTCGAGGAACATCGCTCGGAGGCCGACCCGTCGGCACTCCTCGACCCGAAGGTCGAGGACAAGGTGATGCCGAGGCTGCTGTCCGCGGCGCTCCGGGGATGGATCACCGAGGTCGGCGACGACAACCTCGAATGGGTCTACGGGGCCAAGAGCGACCGGAACGAGCTGCACGCCTGGCTCACCCGCACGGTGGACGAGACGTCAGACCTGGAAGAGCATTGGGCGTTCCGGGCCATCGCGGCCTCGCATCCCATCGCCGTGCTGCACCGGTTCCGCAAGGCACGCTCGGCCGCCGGAGTGCGGAAGGGGGCCGAGAACCGGCATCTGGTCGTGATCCGCAACCTGGCGTGGTCGGGAGGGATCAAGACCCAAGCGGAACTCAAAGCGTTCGAAAAGGACGGTGGCAGGGCACGCGAACTGTCCGATGCGGACATCCGCACGTTCTGGGCACTCGACAAGATGTTCGCCGAGGGAAGCCGGGAACTCCACGAGTGGCTCGTCGACCGGCGCCCCGCCGGCCGGTCGGAACTCCTGGCGGAAGTCCTGCCAGAGGCCCTTCAGCGATCTTCGCCCGGATCCGTTGAGGCGCAGGCACCGGCCGCCGAAGGGGAGATCACCCTCGGCACCGTGACCGGCACCGGGAAGCCGGTCAGGATCGAACTCGCCGCCTTGCGCAAGCACGCGGCGATCTTCGCCGGTTCGGGTTCCGGGAAAACGGTACTGCTGCGACGGATCGTGGAGGAGTGCGCGCTGCAGGGCGTTTCGGCGATCGTGCTGGATCCGAACAACGACCTCGCCCGGCTCGGTGACGCCTGGCCGGAGCCGCCCGAGGCATGGGGAGCGGACGACGCCGAGCTCGCCAAGCGGTACCTGGCCGAGACCGATGTCATCGTGTGGACCCCGGGGAGGGCAGGCGGCCGGCCGCTCGCGTTCCAGCCGTTGCCCGATTTCGCCGGGGTTCTCGACGACGAGGACGAGTTCAACGCGGCCGTCGAGGTCGCGGTGGCCACGCTCGCTCCGCAGGTGAAGCTGACCGGAAGCACGGCGAAGACCACTGTCGGCCTCGCGGTGCTGCGGCAGGCCGTCGTGTACCACGCCCGTACCGGGTCCCGGAGCCTGCCTGAACTCATCGAGGTGCTCGAAGATCTGCCCGACGGGGTGAGCACCCTGAACGACGGGCGGAAACTGGCGGCCGAACTGGCCGAATTGCTGAAAGCCTCCATGGTCAACGATCCGCTTTTGGCGGGTGGCGGCCAGCCTGTCGACCCGGGGCTCTTGCTCGCTCCAGGGGAAGGCAAGCGGGCAAGGGTCTCGGTCATCAGTTTCGTCGGGCTGCCTTCGGAGAAACAGCGGCAGAACTTCGTCAACCAGCTCCAGATGGAGCTCTTCGCCTGGGCCAAGCGAAATCCGGCTGGTGACCGGCCACTCGGCGCACTCTTCGTCATGGACGAGGCACAGCTGCTCGCCGCGTCGGGGACCCTCACGGCGAGTACCCGCAGCACCATCGTGCTCGCCTCGCAGGCCCGGAAGTACGGTCTGGGACTGCTTTTCGCCACACAGGCACCGAAGGGCCTGCACAACCAGGTCGTCGGCAACGCGATGACGCAGTTCTTCGGCAGGCTCAACAGCCCGGCCCAGATCGCCGCGGCCAACGAACTCGCCAGGGCCAAGGGCAGCCCCGTCGACGACATCTCGCGACTGGAACGCGCCCAGTTCTACGTGGCGGGGGAGGCGTTCGGCTTCCAGCGGGTGACCACTCCGCTGTGCCTCACCCATCATCCGGCCAGCCCGCTCAGCGTCGAGGAGGTGCTCGCCCGCGCACGCGCCGAAGCCGAGTGAAGCCGTAGCCCGTTCGCCCCATCAACTGTGCTCGCTGGAAAGGATTTCGCACCATGGCAGGAATCTTCATCACCGTCCGGTCCGGTGACGGTCAGGACCGGATCCGGGATCTCGAACGGAGTCTGGCTCACGTGTTCGGAAAGGACCGGGTTCTCCGGTCCGGCGGTCCGGCGTCGGTCCTGGTGGTGCCGATCGGCACCGAGGCGCTCGACGAAGGGGGCCGGGAGGAACTCGCCGAGGCGCTGCGACTCGGCAAGAAAGTCGTCCCCGTCCTCATCGAAGACGACGAAGACTCCGAGGACGCCGTCATGCCGGACGAGATCGCCGGGCTCTCCAGCCTGCGATACCGGCGGCTCGGCGGGCGTACGGCGGAACAGGACATCGCCTGCCTGATCACCGAACTGATCCGCGTCGCCCCGGAATTGGGCATCGGCGTCGTCAAAGGCCTCGAAGACCTGCCGGAGTGGCTCGATTCCTGGCGGCACGAGACGAGTCCCGTACTGCCCGTGGAGCTCCCGGTGCTCGGCCGGGCCAGGGAAGTCGACCGGCTGTGCGCGTGGCTGGACGCGGCGCCGTCCGTCCTGCCCGTGTACGCCGGCAGCCGTACCGAGGCCGCGGCGTTCGTCGCGACCGCGCTGGCGGCCCACCGGCCAGGACTTCGGGCGGTGCGAGTGTCCACTGAGGAAGGCCGGCGTCATTGCCGGGACCTGGACGGTCCTTTCGTCGCCGTGATGGACGGTGTCGACCTGGGGGAGAGCGACACCGGTGGTGGCCATGTCGTCGTGGTGCGGCGTACGTCGCACCGGGGTGGTGCCGAGGTCCTGACGCTGCCCGGGATTCCCCGCGACGAGGCGGCCGAGGCGTTCGCTGCGGCAGGTGTCCCGCCCGCTGACGCGCACACGTACGCGGATCTCGCTCGGCGCGGTCTCGGCAGTCTGCGCCGCAGGCTGAGTGTCGCCGGTGCTCTCCCGAAGTGGGTGAACCCGCTGGAACGCGATCTCGCCGCGCCGCTCCTGCTGGTCGGCCGATGGTCGGCGGGATCGCGGCACGATCTGGACGAGATCGCGGTGATCACCGGGCGGGAGATCGACGAGCTCGGACGCTTTTTCGCCAGAGCCGAGGTCGGCGACGACCCACTGCTGGCCCGGTCTGGCGACGGGATGCGGTTGGCCGATCCCCACGATGCCTGGGCGCTCCTTCATGGCAGGCTGAGCGCGCAGGATCTGCGACGCTGGCACGAGGAAGCCGTCAAGGTGCTCGGCGAAAGAGAGCCCGGGCGGAAGTGGTCGGCGGAACTGAGGCACGGGCTGGCAAGGAGCGCGGCGCTGCTGGCGGCCGAGGGAGAGACCACGTTGCCCGGTGGCGGTACGTGCGCCGACCACGCGACGCGGTTCGTTCGTGAACTGCTCGGACGAGCCAACGACGACGCGGCCGGAGTGCTCTGGCGGTCACTCGCCGATGTACTGCCCCTGCTCGCCGAAGCGGCGCCTCACGAGTTCCTCAGTGCTGTCGATCACGCGCTGACCAGTGATCCTTCGCCACTGAGCGGCGCTATCGACGGTCTCACGGCGGCATTGGAAACGGTCAGCTGGTCCGACGACGCGTTGCCGATGGTGGTCTCGCTGCTGGCCGAACTGACGCGGCCGGGGAGGGAGGCGGGTGACCAGCCGCTCGAATCGCTGATCACCCTCGTGCAGCCGTGGTACCCGTATCTGGACCTGCCCGCCGGGCAGCGGACGGATCTGGTCAAGGCGATCGGACGGCGCTCCCCGGAAGCTGGCTGGCGGTTGGCTCTCGCACTCCTGCGCGGGCCGCGAGGACACCTTCTCGCGAGTCCGCGGCGTCCCCGGATCCGTCTCGAATGGACAGTCCCGGCGCCGCCAGTGGCCGTCTCCGACGGGCCGGAGTTCGAAGACGAGTTGGTCGCTTCGGCATTGGCCGCACTGGGGGAACGGCCTCATCGGTGGTGCGAGTTCTTCGAGCGGCTGCCCGAGCTGACCACCTCGCAGTGGGACCGCGTCGTCGAAGCCCTCACGAGGCTGGACGCGGAACGGCTCTCGGCGGACGAACGGCTTCGTCTGTGGGGCCTGCTCACCGCGCTGACCGCCGAGCATCGCCACTACGACGGCGCGGACTGGACGCTTCCGGAAGAATTGCTGCAGTGGCTGGAATCCTGCGCCGAAATGATCGAACCGGCGGTCAATCCGGGGCGTCACGGCCTGTTGTTCGGGCGGGATCCGTACCTGGAGGGCGGCGACTCTCTCGATCCGGAGGCGCGTGACGCCGAGATCGATCGTCTTCGCCGCGACGCTGTGAGTGGCGTCCTGCGCGAGCACGGTGTCGCGGGACTGAGTGCTCTCGCCGCCGAGAGCGCGCAGCCCAGACTGGTCGGAGAGGTCGCGGCCCAGGTGGCGGTGGACGACCTCCAGGAAGACGCCCTCGCCGAACTGGGTCGCGAGGACTGGGCGGCAGGCTGGGCGGGCGAGAGGGCACGGTCCCAGGGCGAAGAATGGCGGCAGGAGGTCGCGACGCAGCTCAAGGAACAGGACAGACTGGTCGACTACCTCCTGGCCATCCCCGTGGACCACGCGGCGGCGCTTTTCGATTCCGCCGACGACGCGGTTCTCGAGAGCTACTGGGCTCACGTGGATCCGTGGCCGCTTCCGGAAGGGGAGGAGTCGTCGTTCGTCACGCGACTCGCGCGGCGCCGGCCGTGGGCCGCGGTCAAGGCGCTCGCCTTGGGCGTGCGCGCGACAGAGCCGCCGCCTTTGCCCGCCTCCCTGCTGGAAGAGGTGCTGCTCCAGGCGTCCGCCGATGGCATCGAGCCACCCGATCGCAGGGCCGTCGCGAATGTGGCGCCGTTGCTGGACCAGCTGGTCGAGGCCGGGGGGTCGGACGTCGCGGTCGCGCGGTTGGAGCTGCGGTTCCACCCGGCGCTCAAGCACCATCGGCAACCGTGGAGCCTCCAGCGGATTCTCTCCGAGAACCCGGGCGCGTTCGCCGAACTCTGCACCCTGATCCATCCCGCGGACGACGACGTGCCGAGCGTCGAACTGGTCAACATGTGGCTGACGGTCTTCGAGACGCGCACCATGCCGGGTGGTACCGACGGTGCCGCGCTCAAAGCCTGGGTTTCGCGCGCCCGAGCGGAGTTCGCCGAGCGTGGCCGGGCCGAGTTCGGCGACCGGGCGATCGGCACCGTGCTGGCGAGCGGTTCCCCCGTTCCGGACGGCATGTGGCCGCCGGAAGCGGTCCGTGACGTCTTGGACGTCGTCGACGGCGGGTATCTCCGGGAAGGCTTCGCCAGCGGCCTGACCTTCCAGGGCGGCGACTCGCGGGATCTCGCACAGCGTCATCGCGGCTCGGCCCGGCGGATCAACGTCGGCTGGCCGCGGGTCGCCGCACTCCTGCGTGAGCAGGCCGACGAGCTCGTTCGGCGCGGGTAGCGGTCGAAGTCGCCCGTGTGGAGGGGCCGAACGGCTCCTCCACACGGAACGCCTCGTAGGCTGAATGTCGCAAACGTGGACGGGAGGCCGAGGTGACCGGGACGACGAAGGCCGAGGTGATGGCCGAACTGGCCGCGCTCGACGATCCGCGTGCACGTCAGGTGAACGAGAAGCACGGCGACGACCACGGGGTCAACCTCGGCAAGCTGCGCGCGCTCGCGAAGCGGCTGAAGACCCAGCAGGAGCTCTCCCTGGAGCTGTGGGACACGGACGACACCGCGGCGAAACTGCTCGCGTTGCTGATCTGCCGTCCGAAGGCGTTCGAGCGTGCCGATCTGGATCGCATGGTGCGCGAAGCACGCACCCCCAAGGTGCACGACTGGCTCGTGAACTACGTGGTCAAGAAGAATCCGCACGCCGAGGAGCTACGCCTGGCCTGGTCGGCCGATCCGGATCCCGTGGTCGCGAGCGCCGGGTGGGCGCTGACCACCGAACGGGTGGCGAAGAAACCCGAGGGCCTCGACCTCACGCGGTTGCTCGACGTCATCGAGGCGGAGCTGAAGACCGCGCCGGATCGCCTGCAGTGGGCGATGAACCACTGCCTGGCGCAGATCGGGATCGACCACGCGGAGCACCGTGCCCGGGCGATCGGCATCGGGGAGCGCCTGGAGGTGCTCAAGGACTATCCGACCCCGCCGAACTGCACGTCGCCGTTCGCGCCGGTCTGGATCGCCGAGATCGTGCGGCGGCAGTCGGGCGACGTGAGCCGCTGACGACTCTGCCGATCGGGTGACGCGGGCAACGGCCGCGGCCCGGCGCGCGTGATCCGGCCGAAACCTGTTCCGGCACTGAGGGGATCCGCATGGACATCGGCTTGGTCAAACGATGCGCGACGGCAGGCGTCGCCGCCGTCGCGCTTTCTGTTTCGGTTTCGGCTCCGGCCGGGGCGAGCCCGGCGCCAGGCTCCACGGCGTGCTCGTATCAAGTGACGCCGGTGGTGGTGCCGGCGGACGCCGAACGCCAACGGGTCGACGTCGTGGCGACCGATGGCGCGGGCAACTACTCCGGCACCCAGATCGTCGGCTCGGTCGGCGCGTACCGGCTCGTCCTGTGGCACGGCGACGATCCCCGAACCGTCGAGCCGCCCAAGGGATTCGACTCGGTCGCGCCCGTCTCCCAGAACCGGTCGGGCACCGTACTGGTCAACGCCGTCTCGTTCGACACCCGCGAACGGCAGATCTTCTTGTACCGCGACGGTGTCTACGAGCCACTCGCGATACCGGCCGGCTTCGTCGATCCCCGGGCTGTGGCGATCAACGATCTCGGTGAGATCGTGGCCACGGCGACCCCGGCCGGTGGCACCGGCGCCGTGGTGATCGCGTGGCTCAGCTACGCCGCCCAGCCCTTGATCATCTCGCCGCCCGAACTGCCCTACGCGTCCGCCGTCGACATCGACCAGGACGGCACCATCATGCTCGGCGACGGCTATTCGGCCTATCTGTGGCGTTCCGGCAAGCTGATCGCGCTGCCTCCGTCGCCCGAGGTCCCGGTGTTGTCGCGGGGCATCAGCGCGGGCCGCGCGGTCGGGACGATCCTCGACCCGAAGGGGCCGAAAGGTGTGGTCTGGACCGGGAACATCCCGGAACTGCTCGAAGGCGGCGGCTCGGCGGAGAGCATCAACCGGCACGGCCTGATCGCCGGCCGCGCCCGTGCCTGGGACGGGCCGCCCGTGGTCTGGCAGGGCACCCGCCTGGCGGGGGAACTGCCGCTTCCGGCCGGGTCGGCCTCGGCGAGGGCGGACCTCGTCAGTGACGACGGGACCGTCTTCGGGGATGCCGACGCCGGCGCCGGTCCGGTGCACTGGCGCTGCGCGGTCCGGTGATCCGTCGCGGGCGGCGGAAAGCTCAGCCGAGCGCGTCCGCCTTGATGGCCTCGAACTGGGCGCCCATCCGCGCCGCGAGTGCCTCCGCCGCCCGCAACGGCCGGACCATCACCTTGAAATCGGCGATCTTGCCGTCGGCGTCGAAGGTCAGGAGGTCGCAGCCGTTGATCTCCAGCCCGTCGACCGTCGCTTCGAACTCGTACACGTGGTGCGCGCCGTCGTGGATTTCGCGGACATAGCGGAAGTCCTCGAACACCCGCAGGACACCGCGCAGGATCGCCGCGGTGATCGCCTTCCCCTGGTAGGGCTTGAACGCCACCGGGCTGGTGAAGACCACGTCGTCGGCGAGCAACGCCTCGATCGCGGCGGCGTCCTTCGCTTCGACTGCCTGGCGGAACGTGGGCATGACGATCTCCTCATAGTCAACTTGTTGAGTAGATGTCGCCGAGCGTAGGTGATCACCATGCCGGTGTCCATCAAAGTGCCTAATCAACTTTGCGACTAATCCGCGCGGGGTTATCATCACACCATGGCGCTGCGGAACGCGATCCTCGCGACGCTCCTCGACGGCGAGTTCTCGGGCTACGACCTGGCGAAGAGTTTCAACGCGTCGGTCGCCAACTTCTGGACCGCGACGCCGCAGCAGCTCTACCGGGAGCTGGACAAGATGGAAGCGCAGGGCCTGGTGGCGGCTCGGGTGGTCGAGCAGCAACGGCGTCCGAACAAGCGGCTCTTCTCCCTGACCGACGCCGGCGCGGCCGAACTCGCCGGCTTCACCACGCGGCCGTCGAAGCCGACCGCGATCCGCGACGAACTGCTGGTGCAGATCCAGGGGGTCGAGGCGGGTGACGACAAGGCGGTCCGGCGCGCCGTCGCGGACAGGATGGCCGTCGCCGAAACGAAGCTCAAACGGTTCGAACGCCTCCGGGGCCGCCTTCTCGGCGAAGCCACGGAGGCGGAGTTCCTCGCCACCGCGCCCCGTGTCGGCCCGTATCTGACCCTCGCCCGCGGGATGGCGTTCGAACAGGAGAACATCCGCTGGTGTGCACAGGTTCTCGCGGTCCTCGACCGGCGCGCGACCGCGGACGACGGAGGAGATCGGCTTGGTTGAGCGGAAGAAGGGTCCGAAATTTCGCCAGGTGGTGCTGGATTGCACCGACGCCCGCGCGCTGGCGGAGTTCTACCGGCGGCTGCTGGTGTGGGACTACCGCCCAGGGGACGAACCGCCCGCGCCCGGCGACGGCGACAAGGACTGGCTGGTACTGAGAAATCCGGACGGCGGGGCGCAACTCGCCTTCCAGCAGGTCGATCGGCTGCCGGAAGCGAGCTGGCCGGACGCCGAACCGGTACCCCAGCAACTGCACCTGGATCTGACCGTGGACTCGGTCGAGCAACTCGAGGAGCAGCACGCCCGCGTCCTCGAACTCGGCGGGCGGCTCCGGTACGACCGCAGCGAAGACCCGGAAGAACCGCTGCGCGTGTACGCGGATCCGGCCGGGCATCCGTTCTGCGTCTTCGTCGTCTGAAGCCCTCAGGCGCGGCAAAGCAGCGCGTCGGGGGTGCGACTCGAGCCGACCCGGCCGGTGTACGCGACACCGGCGACGTATTCGCCTGGTGCGCACTGGCCCTTGTAGTGGCCCGACGCGAAGTCGCCGCCGGGCGACCCGGACGGCCGGTTGTCACCGCGGTCGAACCAGACCGTCCGGCCGGTGCGGCCCAGCGGGGTGGCGGACCGGCCGCACAACAGGGCGGAGAACGCCGAACCGGTGACGCTGTACCCGACAGCGGCGTGGTCGGGCGGGCATTGCACCTTGGTGTAGCCCGACGCCCAGTCAGTGTCCACATAGGTCTCCCCGCGGACCACGGCATATCCCGCCGGGACGGCGAGCGTGCCGGTGCACAGACCCCGGTTACCGGTGTGGGAGAGACCGGTGAGCCGCTGGCCGTCGGGGCAGGAACCCTTGCGGGCGCCCGGATTCCAGTCCGGCATGGTACGGACCTCGCGGGAAGCCTGGAAATCGGCGTGGTCGAGGTTCAGCATCGACCACCGCTCGGCAGGCGGGATTCGGCCGGACCGGGACGGCGCGTCCACCAGCCGTCGCCAGGCGGGACCACGCCAGTCCGTGCCGTCGAGCACGTCGACACGCCGTCCCGCGGTGTCCCACGACAGCAACGACCATCCGTTGCCCTTGCCGCCGTCATGGAAGCCGACCGCCGGCCAATAGGCGAAGTCGGTGTCGGTCTCGGCGAGATAGGCGACGAAGTTCTCGAACCAGGCGCGGCTCGCCGCGTCCGTGGTGTGGCGGCCTTCGCCGAACTCGCTGATCCAAAGCGGGGCGGTGTAGTGCTTGCCGGTCTCGGCCGAGACGAAGAACGCTTGCCGGTAAAGGACATCGCGCAGCTCCTGGGGTGACAGGTCGCGGTAGCGCGGGTCGTGCGTCTCGCCGGTGCCTGTCGCTCCGGAGTGGTTCGGCCCGGTGTAGCCGTAGAAGTGTGCGGCGTAGACCAGCTTTCCGGAGTCCACGAGCGTATGCGACAGCGTCCGGGCAGGCTCCAGCGTGGGCCTCCCGTGGGGAAGGCCGTCCACGGGCACGCCGGTCCAGTTGATGCCCTCGACGATGAGCAGCAGATCGGGATTGGCCTCGGTCAGGATGCGATCGGCCACCCGCTGGCTCGCGCGCTGCCAATCCGTGCCGTTTCCCCAGCCCCAATTGGGATCGTCGAAGACGTTGCGGCGGACCTCGTTGTACAGATCGGCGCCGGCCACGCGCTTGTTCGCGGCGTAGCGGCGGGCCATGAACAGCCAGTCGTCCTGCCATTGCTGTTCGGTCTGCGCGGTGTTCCAGCGTTCGTTGCCGTCGAGACCACAGCACCAGCGAGAGGTCGTGGTGTGGTTGTTGAGGATCACCGCGAACCCGCGTGCGGTCAGCCGGGAGACGACGCGGTCGTAGACCCGCAGCGGGGTAAGGCCGCGCAGTTCCGGGTTCGCCGGGAGGTCGGGGACCGGCTGGGTGTCGTGGATCATGGCGTTGGAGAAGGGAAGCCGGACGCTGTTCAGCCCCAGCTCGGCCAGCCCGTCGATGACGGTGTCGATCGACACCCGATCCAGCCCGAGCGGTGTCTGATAGGCGATCTCACCGGCGTGGTGAGCGGCCGGATCACGCACGTCACCGGACCCGGTCCACGTACCGCTCGCGCCGTGCCAGTTGGCGGCCTTCAGCTTGAACCGGTCGCCCGCCGCGTCGACGATGTAGCGGCCGCGCGTGCTGAGCGGCGCGGCCCAGGCCGCCGGGTCCGCCGCGGCGACGGCGGGCGGGGGAACCACGATTCCGGCGGTCACCAGCGCGGCGAGCAGCACACTCTTGATCCTCACCCGCCGGAGGCTAACCAGTCGCGCGCCCGGTTGTATACGGACGTTCGGGTTGCTGTTGATAGCTTCGCGGTATGACCACCGCGCTGATCGTCGGTGACCTCCAGCGAGGCATCACGGGCAATTATCCGTTCGCCAAGCAAGTCCTGCCACCGGTCGAGGCCCTGCTGCCGCGGGCGCGGGCGGCCGGCGCGCTCGTCGTGTTCGTGCACTTCGCGCTCCGCGGCAACGGCGCCGATCTGCCGGCGGGGAACCCGTTGTTCAAGACGTTCCACGAGGCGGGGGACACCTTCCACGAGGGCTCGGCCGGGACCGAGATCGCCCTGCCGGTCGCCGACGACGACGTGGTCGTGCTGAAACGCCGTGCCAGCGCGTTCGCCGGCACGGATCTCGATCTGGTGCTCCGCGCCCGCGGCGTCGACACCGTCGTGATCGCCGGAGTCGCGACCAGCGCGATGGTGGCCGCGACGGCCTACGACGCGGCGGATCGCGGCTACCACGTGACCGTGCTGCGCGACGGTTGTGCCGACGGCGACCCGGCGATACACGACTTCTTCGTGGACGCGGTCTTCCCGAGCCGCGGGTTCGAGGTCGTGACGTGCGCGGACTGGCTCGTCGACGGCGAATATTGAGGGGGAAGGCAAAGGTGGCGTGGCGTGGGGCCGGTGCCCGCTTCTGCGTAGGCGTTCTCCTGGTAGTGAGGGCCTCCTTTCCTACTCTGAGGGTAGTGAAGGAGGCTTTCGCTACCGTCGGATGTGGTCTCTGGTGACGGTGGGGCGGTTGTGGCGTCGGCGGCTGGTCGTGAAGTACAGGAAGGCCCCCTTCCTTGCGCCTAGCGCAGGGTCCCGGCAAAGTCGCATAACTGCTGGTCGGCTCCGCCGCTAGAGCGGGACTAGGTGAACGTGTCGTGGTGGACCCGACTGGAGCGGGTTCCCGCAAGGAGCTTCACCCGGCGCCTGACTGTCCATAAGGGACACTTTACGAAACAAAGGTGCCCGATTTGGGTGACTTGCACGGTTTCACGAGGGGGTCGTGAGTGATTTTTGTTGTTCTAACCCTCATTGCCACTCACGACCCCCCCGCAGAAACGTGCACAGCGGCATCAATCGGACACTCAATCACCCGGCGGTGTCCCTTGTGGACACTGAAGCCCCGCCGGCGTCCAGAATCCGGCCTGCCGACAGTGCAGGAATAGTCGCCTGACCTGCAAGATCTCGACTTTGCCGGGACCCTGCGCCCAGGTACAGGAAGGGGGCCTTCATGTACTTCGGCAAGGCGTGATTCGCGTGTCTGGATGCCGCACTCGGGTGTGTGCGGAGTCTGAGAACGCGAGTGCGGTGTCGCGTCACCCAGCCCGCCGTCTCGCCCGAGACACGACACGTTTGCCTTACCCCTCAATAAATCGCGAGACCGGCTCGCTCGGGTATGGCACCGTGGTCGCCGAGCCGATCAAGGGGGAGCCGGAATGGACACGAGACGACTCGGGCGTACCGATGTCGAGGTGACGCGGCTGGGGTTCGGCGGCGGCCCGCTCGGCGGACTGTTCGCGCCGTTGGACGACGACACCGCGGCGGGCGCGCTGGCCGCGGCCTGGGACGCCGGGATCCGTTACTACGACACGTCACCGCATTACGGGATCGGGCATTCCGAGCGCCGGATCGGCGAGTTCCTGCGCTCGCGGCCGCGAGCCTCCTTCGTCCTGTCGACGAAGGTCGGCCGCCTGCTGGTCCCGCGTGATCCGGACGGGGAAAGTGATCCGGCAGGCTTCCACGTGCCCGCGACGCACGACCGGGTACGCGACTTCACCCGCGACGGGATCCGGCGCAGTGTCGAGGATTCACTGGAGCGGATGGGCCTGGACCGGATCGACGTGCTGTACCTGCACGACGCCGAGGAGTTCTTCGACGACGCGCTGCGCGACGGCTATCCGGCCCTGGCGGAACTGCGGTCGGAAGGGATCGTCGGCGCGATCGGCGCCGGCATGTACGACACGGCCATGCTGACCACTTTGGTCAAGGAGACCGATGTCGACGTGGTCATGCAGTCCGGCCGCCACACACTGCTCGAACACGGCGCGCTCGACACGTTCCTGCCCGCGTGCGAGGAACGTGGTGTCTCGGTGATCGCGGCTTCGGTCTTCAACTCCGGGTTACTCGCCATGCCGAGGCCTGTCGCGGGAGCGTACTTCGACTACGAGGTCGCCACGCCGGAAATCCTGGAGCGGGCGAACAAGATCGCCGACGTGTGCGAGGCGCACGGCGTGACGCTTCCGCAGGCGGCCATGGCCTTCCCGCTCCAGCACCCGGCCGTAGCCGGTATCGCGGTGGGGATGCGGTCCGCCGACGAGGTACAACGGAACGTAGAGTCCTTCGCCGCGGAGGTGCCCGCACAGGTCTGGGCCGATCTGAAGGCCGCGGGCTTGATCCGTTCGACAGCGATTAGGGTGGTCTGATGGTGTCGGTGAAACAGGTCCAGGTCACTTTCGACTGCGCGAAACCCGAGCGCCTCGCCCGCTTCTGGTGCGAGGTACTGGGATACGTCGTGCCGTCGGCGCCGGACGGGTTCGCCACCTGGGACGACTACAACCACACGCTGGCGCCCGAGGAGCAGGACGCGAGCTTCGCCTGCAGTGACCCCAACGGAGTGGGCCCGCGGCTGTACTTCCAGCGCGTTCCCGAGGGCAAGGTCGTCAAGAACCGGGTGCATCTCTGCGTGCGGGCCGGCATCGGACTCGTCGGTGAAGAGCGCCTCGCCGTCCTTCAGGCCGAGCGCGCCCGCCTGGAGGCGCTCGGCGCGGTCTGCGAGCGGGTCATGCTGGCCGACGAGGAGAACGAGTCCTGCATCGTGATGCAGGACATCGAGGGCAACGAGTTCTGCCTCGACTGAGGCCGGGTTCATCGCGCTTCCCGAATGCTGAACGTCGTGATGCAGAAGCCGCCGTCCTCCGTGCGATCGGCGATCACGGTGCCCCGGGAGGACCGTCCTTTGACGTCACCGGCGACGTTGGCGAGGACGAACTTGGCGGTTCCGCCCGCCCTGGTGATCTCGACGCGGGAACCCAGCGGGAGAAGTGAGTCGATCTTGTCGTCCATGAACCGCTTCTGCGCTTCGCAGGCGAAGGCGATCGCTCCCGCCCTGTCGCTTCCGGCGATCTTCGCGAGAAAGTCCGTGACCACCTGAACACCCTTCTCCGGCGGCTGCGGAGCCGGGCGCACGGTCACGGTGACCCTCGGGCGCGTCGTGCGGCTGACCGTCGTCCGGCTCGGGCTGCTCGTCGGGCTGGAGGTCGTCGCCGGGCTGGAGGACGGGACGGGCAGCGAGATCCCGGCGTTCTTGCGGAGCAGGAAGCCGGGAGCGGCGAAACCGGTGACGCAGAAGGCGACCAGCGCGATCACCGCGACCAGGATCCCGATGGCCACACCGGGCTTGACGGTCGAAGACTGGGTGTTCTGCTGGTCGGGCAGGCCTGGATAGCTCATCGGAGTCACCTTCCGTGCGGATCTGAAGTGGCGATCCGACGGAGCCTTCGCGGGGCGGGTTCCGATCCTTTCGGAGACCTTACGGGTCCCGGTCTGTTCCGTGATCCGGCTGAAGGCGCTGATAGGTGGCCTGCGCGTCGATGGCGGAATCAGGCTGCGAGTATGGAGTAGCCCTATCATGCGATCGGGTTAACCCACATCGATGTGTAGAGCAGTACACTCAGAGCCATGGCTCAGAACACATCTCTTCACCTGACCGACTTCCTCACCGCGCAGCAGCGCGCTGAGCTGGAAGGTCTGGCCGATGAGGTGACCTACCCGCCTGAACACACGATCTTCTGGGAGGGCCAGCCGTCCCTCGCGGTGCTGATCATTCAGTCGGGCAACGTGAAGGTGACCCGCCAAGGTGCGGACGGCACGGAGATCATCTTCGCGATCCGAGGGGCGGACGAGGTGATGGGGGAGGAGGGCGTCTTGATGGACGAGCCGCGTTCGGCCACCGTCAGCACGATCACCACGGTCTCCGGATTGATCCTCCGCGCGGACGAACTGCTGCGCTTCGTCGGCGAACAGGACCTGTGGCCGGCGATGTACCGGGCGACCGTCCGTCGCCGACGGCAGTTGGAGGAGCGGCTGATGCTGGCGCGGCTGGACGTGCGCAGCCGGCTGGCGCGGTGGTTGCTGGAACTGGCCACCGAGGTGGGGGAAGACACCGAGGAGGGTTGGGTAATCGAATCGACCTTGTCGCAACAGGATCTCGCCGCCCGTATCGGCGCTTCCCGTGACGGCGTGGCGATCGAGCTGCGGAAGTTGCGGGAGCTCGGTCTGGTCACCACCGCGCGGCGGCGGATCGTCCTGCACGACCTGACCGCACTGCGAGCGATCGTTGCCGGCTGACGAAGAGGAAAAGCGAAGGGTGACGAGAATGGCCGAGGATCTGGGCCCCTTCCAGGACTTCTGGAACGCCTGGAACGAAGTGCACGAAGAAATACGCGAAAAGGACTTCGAGCACTTCCCTCGCGCGGTGCAGATTCAGTTCGAGGAAATGCGTGAACACCTCGATAATGACGACGCCCGAGCGGCCGCGCGTGAAGCGACGGACGTGATCAGTATCGCGCTCAACACCATGCGCTGGCTGGGCTACGGTCCGGCGGAGATAGCCGAGATCGCGCGTGATCGGGCCAGGGAACGGATGCTCGGTCAAACCCCGTCGATTCTCGGCAAGTATCAACGCGAATACGACATCTGACGCCAGGGTCAGCGCAGGAGGAGCCATGTCGAGCGCTTCGTTCCGAGTCAAGGGTCGGGACCCGGCTCGCGTGGAGCCCCCGTCCGTGTTGCTGATAAGCGACGAATGGTCACCGACGCGCGGTGGGATCTCACGATTCAACAGGCGCCTGGCCATCGCTTTCGCGGCCGAGGGCTATCGGACGGCTTGTCTGGTGAAGAGTGTGTCGGCACTCGAGCGCTCGGACGCGCAAGAGCACGATGTCCGGTTGTTCATCGCTCCCGCCACGCCCGACGGGCCGTCGCTGTTCGTGCCGTCTCCCGAGGTGCTCAAGTGGCGCCCGGACGTGGTGATCGGACACGACATCGTCAGCGGCGCGGCGGCTTGGACGTACACCCAGTACTACGTGCCCGACGCGGCCTTGGTTCACGTCATGCACACGTCTCCGGCGCAGAACGAGTCCTTCAAGCCGCACCCCGACCGGGCCAAGCGGATCGCCGCCCACGAACGGCGGATGCGGGAGATCGCCGCCGACGCGACCGTTGTCGCCGCCGTCGGCCCGCTGCTGCGCAACCGTGCCGAGGCGATCCTGGACAGCGGCGATGTACTGCAGCTCGATCCCGGTATCGACATTCCCGACGATCCGCGCTGGCTGCGCCGTAGCCCGCCGTCCAATTCGATCGTGCTCATGGTGTGCCGGGCAGAGCACATCGGACCGAAGGGCGTGGACATCGCGGCCGGCGCGGTCGCCGGAATGCGGTTCCCGCATCATCACCCTCCTCCCGAGCTACGGATTCGCGGGGCACACCGCGAACGATGCGACTCACTCAAGGACGACCTGGTCACCACTTTCGGTATCGGCCGAGACCGGATCGATGTGCGCGAGTACGACGCGGACCCCGCGGCCATCGCCCATGATCTCGGCCACGCCGCGCTGTTCCTCATGCCTTCCCGTGCCGAGGGGTTCGGTCTCGCGGCGCTGGAAGCGATCGGGCTCGGCACTCCGGTGCTCATCAGCGGCCGTAGTGGTCTCGCGCAGATGCTGCGCGACAGCTACCCGGAGGTCGCCGAGCCGATGATCGTTCCCGTGGTGGACGACCTGGCGGAGGACATCCGCGTGTGGCAGAAGGCCATCGAGCGCAAGATGGACCATCTGGACGGTGCTTTCGGCTACGCAGGCGAGATGCAGCGTCGCCTCGCCGGGCGGTTCCGGTGGAGTACGACCGTCAGCACGTTGGTGTCCCGCCTTCCGGCGCCCGCGTCACGTCGGCCGAAGTCATGAGCGTCGCGAGTCTGGCCTCGACGCGTTCCGCGGCCGGATGCCGGATCTCCCGGTACGTCGCGAGCGCCTCGCGCAGCGCGCCCACTCGATCACCGTCGTCGGGATAGACCTCGGCGAGCCTCTCCGCCGCGATGGCGCCCCAATACCGGTCGCCGAGCCGCCGGTCGAGCGCATGGGAATGCCGGTAATGCTCGACGGCCTGAGCGGGCCTGCCGAGTGCGCGTTCGATGTCGCCCAGAACGAGCAGGACATTGGCCTGTCCTTCGAGATGACCGAGCGTCGTGTACTGCTCGAACGCCCGGGTGCAGAGCGGGAGCGCCTCGTCGTCCCGGCACAACGCCGAAAGCTGATCGGCCATCGCGGCCAAGGCGTCGGCGTGCGCCAGCCGATCAGGGCGATCTCGGACCAGGCTCCACGCTCGTTCCGCATGGTGCAGTGCTTTGAGGTGACCACCACGGGCACCGAGCACTCTCGAACAGGCCAGGTGGTTCTTGAACATGCCGACCTCGTCGCCGAGCTCTTCGTACAATTCCATCGCCTGGCCCAGCAGCTGGACGGCTTCGTCGATCTCGCCGACGCGGGCGATCGCCGTCGCCAGGTTGCGGCGGCTCGTGGCCTCCCCGAGCCGATCACCT
The DNA here is from genome assembly GCF_003947415.1 of Amycolatopsis sp. WAC 01376. Taxonomy (GTDB): domain Bacteria; phylum Actinomycetota; class Actinomycetes; order Mycobacteriales; family Pseudonocardiaceae; genus Amycolatopsis. The sequence goes on along the minus strand of NZ_QHKL01000005.1, from coordinate 16,410 downwards.
CCTTGAATCGCCGCGGCCAGCGCGGCGCGCTGGACGGCGGCACGTTCGGACCACCGCCCGGTACGGCGGAGAAAGGTGATGCAGGCCCAACCCAGCCGCCAGGCTTGACCGGTCAGTCCGTTGCCTGCCGCTAATCCGACGAGCGCCAGGAGTGTGGGGTGCTCGTCGGTGAACCAGACCATGGCGTCGTCGGCGTCGACGAGGCCGGCTTCGCCGAGCGGCCGTTCCCCGACGATCATGTCGCGACCGTAGCGATGTGGCAGTAGATGCCGTTCGGCATCGAGCCCGGTGATCAGGTAATGGTCCACGAGCCTGGCGACGGCGGCCGGTCGTTCCGGATCGGTCGCGGCCAGCTCCGCGGCATAGGCACGGAGCAAGTCATGCAGCCGAAACCGGTTCGGCCGGTATTCCGACACCAGGTGGGCGCTGGTCAGCTCGCGGAGCGCGACCGGCGCGTCGTCGCTCAACGATCGGCAGGCGGCCAGGCCGATGTCGGCGCCTGGATGGATGCCGAGCAGGCGAAACAGGCGTGCGGCCACGGGAGACAGTACGGAATACGACCACGAGAAGATCGCTCGCAGGTTCAGATCCGGTTCCCCGAGGTCCAGCGCGTCCAGCCGCCGTCGCTCGTCGTGCAGTTCTTTGAGCAGGCCTCGGAGGGACAGGGTCGGCTGGTTCGCCGCGCGCGCGGCGGCCACACTCAGCGCCAGCGGCAGGTGGGCACACCTGCGTACGAGCTCCGTGGCGGATTCGGGATCTTCCTCGAGGCGTGCGTGATCGATCCGCTCCGCGATCAAAGCGAGCGCGGCCGCGTCGGACAGGACGTCGAGCGCGATTCGGTGGGCACCCTCGCGGACCAGGAGGCTGTCGAGCCGATTTCGGCTCGTGACCACGGCGACGCAGGTCGGGCTCGCGGGAAGCAAGGGGCGCACGTGATCACTCGATCGCGCGTTGTCGAGGACTACGAGCATGCGACGCTCGGAGAGCATGCTGCGGTAAAGCGCGGATTTGGCGTCCTGCCCGGCCGGAATCGCCTGCGGGTGTACTCCGAGCGTCTGGAGGAAGCTGTCCAGCACCTGGCTGGAGTCCAACGGATCCTGCTCGTCGAATCCGCGGAGATTGATGTGCAGTTCACCGTCCGGGAACCGGTCGCGCACCCGATGTGCCCACTCCAGCGCCAGTGCGGTCTTCCCGATACCGGCGGTGCCGTCGATCGTCACGATGACGGTCCCCGTCGCGGGCTCCCGCCGGGTGAGCAGTTCGGTCAGCCGCACGAGTTCGGCGTCTCGCCCGACGAACTGCCGTGTACTCGGTGGAAGCTGATGCGGAGCCGTTGACCGGGCCATCGGCGGCGGCTCGTCCGCGGGTACGGGCTTTCCGTCCACAAGCCGGATCCAGGCGATCGCTTCGGTCTCCTTGGCGGTGACCTGGACTCGGCTGTAGGTGTCGCGCGCGGCCTTCACACTGTGCCAGACCACTTCGTCGAAGAACCACGCTGACGTGATCATGCTCAGCAACCCGCCGGACCGGGCGTGTGCCGCCGTGAACACGGGTGCGTCGAGGAGCCGGAACGCGTGGTTCACCGCACGGCCCACCACTCCGTGGTCGTCGTAGTGGATTTCTCCGGCGTGCAGCGCGAGTCGCAGACGGATGGATTCCTCTGACGGGCGTCCGATGTTGTATTCCCGCAACCCGGTGACGAGCTGCATCGGCAGTGCCTCGACGAGCGCGCTCTTGGCCACCGTGGGCGGGAGGATAACGAGCACTCCGTCGCCGCGGTCCTCATGGTCGCGCTCCGTCCAAGGGACACCAGCCTCGCCGAATGCCCGTTCCAGGACGTCGTACAGGCCGCGGCGGACCGCGAGCTGGTGCAGATTGGTGCGCCGCCGATCACCGAACGCGGACACATCCACGACCAGCACTGTCCGGTGCACAGCCGCGGGGAAAGCCACGAGTCCATCAAGCCAGCTCATGGCGATGCCTGCAAGGAAGAACCGGCGAGCGACCGATCCGGAGCGACTGCGGCTTGTTGAGGGGTAAGGCAAAGGTGGCGTGGTCGGTGCTGGGGGTCGTGAGTGGCGTTTCGTGTTCTAACCCAATGCCACGTGGCTTAAGTTGATCTTGGACGTGGTTTTGATCGCAAGTGGCGACGGTTGCCGCAGGTCAAGCGCTCGGTTGCCCTGGCCGACGGGAGCCGGCACGCCTGTAGCGTCCACTGTGGACAATTTCGATGACTGAATGTCCGATTGATGACGAAATGGTCGGTTCTGTCAAGGGGACCCCTTCCTGTACCTAGGCGCAAGGGTGGGGTCCTTCATGTACTCGGGTTCTGCGCGTGAAGGGCCCCTTTGAGACGTTCATCGTCTCAAAGGGGCCCTTCACGACATCACCACGATCGCGAAAACTCACGTGAGCGCCTGGCTGGAGTCCTTTGGGTACCTGTGGGAGGTGTGAAGGTCGAGTTTCCTCGGCTGAGCCGAGGGAAGGGGGCCTTCACGGACCGGGGCCTGGCATCAACCGCAGCCTCAACCACGTAGGTACCTAAGACACCCTTGGCTCTAACCCTCATTGCCCCTCACGACCCCCTATCGCGTCTGACCAGGGCCGTCCACGCACACGACACGTTTGCCTTTCCCCTCAATACTTGTCGGTGGTCGCTGCCATACTCCGCGCCATGACGAACGAGGTGCGCCTCAGGGCCGTCGAGCAGGCCGATCTCGAAGTGTTCTTCGAGCAGGAGCAAGACCCGGTGGCCGCCGGTCGTGCCGCGTTCCCGCCGCGTGACAGTGAGCGGTTCATGAAGCATTGGGAGACCAGGGTGCTCGGCGATCCGGCGGTGACGGTGCGCACCGTTGTGGTCGGCGGCAGGGTCGCGGGAAACGTGGTGGCCTGGCCACAGGACGGCAGGCATTGGGTGGGTTATTGGTACGGAAGGGATTTCTGGGGAGGAGGTGTCGGATCGCGAGGGCTTGTGTTGTTCCTCGGCGAGATGCCGGTCCGGCCGTTGTACGCCGATCCGGTGGAGACCAACGTCGGGTCGGTCCGGGTGCTGGAGAAGTGCGGTTTCCGGCTGTTGTCCGAAAAGGACGGTGAGCACGTGCTGCTCGTCCTCGACGAGTGATCCCACCGTGCGACCGTGCCCCGGCCGCGAGAAGCGACCGGGACACGGAAGGCGACGGGTCAGCAGGGCTGCAACAGCCAGCAGAGCCGGTAGTTCGCCTGGTATGTCGTGGACGTGCCCGGCGCGATGATGTTCTGCGTCCGCGCGCCGCCGTGTGCCCAGCCGGTGTAGGCGTACTTCAGGTTGAGCGGTGGCAGTTTCTGCGGGCTGTCCGCGCTGATCGAGTTGGTGGATCCGGCGATCACCGTCCGGGAGAACGGCGTCCGCTGCTGCGTGCCGCCGACGGTGAGCGTCGCTTGGCTGGGATTGGAGGTGAAGTTCAGCGACACCGTCTTCGGCTGCAGGTCGATGGTCTTGGTGCCGGTGCGGCCGCCCGAGTCGGTCGCCGTGAGGGTCAGTTGCAGATACGACGGGTAGTCGTGGTCCGGTGCGACGAACGAGCCGGACGCGGCGCCGGGGAAGTCCTGGACGTTGTGCGTATGGCAGGTGCCGTTGGTCGCGCAGTGCCGGATCGCGAGCCGCCAGGACAGCGCCGACGCCGGGAGCTGGCCGTCCTGGGCGTCGACGGCGCGGCCGGAGAACGCCACGGTCTGGCCGACGGACCAGTTCAGCGTGCCTGCCGGGCTGTCGATGACCGGCACCGGATCGAGGCCCTGCGGCGTCCCGACGGTGACCCGCACGGTCGTGGTCGCGGCGGCGCCGTGGGAGTCCGTCACCCGTAGTCCTGCGTCGACGGCGGCGGACGCGGTGTAGGTCCAGGTGGGGTTGGCGGCCGACGAGTCGTCGTACGCGCCGTCGGCGTCGAGGTCCCAGGCGTAGGACAGCGTGTCCCCGGCGTCCGGATCGGTGGAAGCCGTGCCGTCGAACTGGACCGTCAGTGGCGCGGGCCCGCTCGCCGGGGTCGCCGTGGCCACCGCGGAAGGCGGCCGGTTGGTGCCGCCGGGATGGCTCACGCGACGGAGTTCGCCGCTGCCCAGCGCGACGTAGAACAGGTCGCCGCCCGGTCCGGTGAGTACCTGCACCGGCGTGTTGACACCGGTCACGAACGGCACGAGACGGCTCGCGTCCGGTTGGCCGTTCACGGCCTGCATGGCCCAGATGCAGCCGCGGGAGGAGTCGGAGAAGAACAACGCGCCGGAGTACTCGGCGGGGTAGTTGCTTCCGGACTCGAAGGCGATGCCGCTGATCGAAGAGCCGCCGGTGGGACACGGATCGCTCGCCACCACCTTGGCACGGTGGTTGTAGGCGTAGTACGGCGTGGCGTGCCCACCTGAGGTGTAGAGGGACTCGCACCGGTCGAGGTTCGCGCCGTCGTAACCGGCCTGCCTGGCGCCGCCCTCGAAACAGGGCCAGCCGAAGTTCTCCGCCACCCCGTCGCCGACGTCGGCGACGCGGTTGATCTCCTCCCAGGCGTCCCAGCCGACGTCGCCCGCCCAGAGCTCACTGGTGCCCGGCCGGAACCCGAACCGGAACTGGTTCCGCGCGCCGTAGGCGATCACTCGCCGGGCGTTGGCGTCGGCGCTGTTCGCGAAGGGGTTGCCGGGCACGCCTTCGCCGGTGTCGGGGTCGATGCGCAGCAACGTGCCGTTGAGCAGCACCGGCTGTCCGGCGGGGCGTCGCGGCGACTGCGAACGGAGTGCGCCACCCTCGGCAGCCGGTGGCGTCAGGTTCGTCCCGGCGGACGAGGGCGGATCGGCGCAAGGGTTCCCGACCTGGCCGTAGTCGGCGAAGGTGAAGCTGGCGCCGTCGCCGCCGCCCGCGTACAGGGCACCGTCCGGCCCGAAGGCGAGAGCGCCGATGGAGTGGCTGGGGAACTGCTGGCACCAGCCCGTGACCAGCGGCTTCTCGCTGACGGCCGTGCCTGCCGGGCCCATGGTCAGCTGGGAAACGCGGCCGGTGACGACGCAACCTTTGTCGGTCGCGCCCGGTGGGGTCGGGCAGGTGTCACCCCACCGCGGCGCGGTACCACCCGGCTCCGCGTCGAAGGTGTAGGAGACGTAGACGTACGGCCTCGCGGGAAAAGCGGGGTCGACGGCCAGTCCGAGCAGGCCGCGGTCCCAGAAATCCTGTGTCTGCGGACGGAGATCGGCGAAAATCGTCGCCGTCGTGTCGGTGAGCGAATCGAAGACCTTGACCAGGCCGCTCTTCTCCGCGACGAACACCCGGCCGTCCGGCGCGAACGCGGTGGCGGTCGGCGAACTGAGCCCGCCGATCGCCACCGTGTCGGTGAAACCGGCGGGTACGGCGGCTTCGGCGGGCGCCACGGTGACGAGCCCGACGGCGAGCGCGCCGATCAGCGGGCCGACCACGCCCACCGCCAGCGCACGTCGTGATCTTCGGTGGAACAAGGAACGGCGAGAACTCAACACACGGAACTCCTCCTGCGCAGGGACCGAACAGAACGCGGCAGCTGTCCGGTATGGCGTGCCGGGACCCGAAGTTGTTACGTCGATGACAGAAATGCGCACAAGTCGCTAAAGACGAGCCAGGCGGACGGGAGCCACCCGGGGGTTAATGCGGCGGAGTTGGAAAAAGAATCACCACGTTCGCCGGCGTGTTTGTCATCCGGATGTCCTTTCGAAGACGTATTCACCTGTCGGTTCCGTTCTTCTTGATATGAGTAGGCTGAATGGCGTATGTGATACGCGTCGATGGATTCGGGAGGGTGTCATGGACGCGGTGTCGGCGGCGGCGATCACGTCGTTTTTGATCAGCTATGGGCGGCATTTGGCCGGTGTCGCCGGAGCGGTGGTCGACGAAGGGGTCACGCAAGGACTTCGGTCTTTGTGGGAAAAGGTGCGCGGCAGGTTCTCGTCCGACCCGCAGGCGTCAGGAGCGCTGGAACGCCTTGCGGAGCAGCCGGAAAATCAGCGTCGCCAGGCCGCCGTCGAAGATCATCTCGATGAGCTCATGGCTGCCGACGGCGACTTCGCGGCCGCGCTTTCGGAACTGGTCGAGCGGCTGAAAACGACCGGTTATCCCACCATTCAGGTGCGCGACGCCGGAGCGCTGGCCATCGGCGGAAATGTGTCCATCAAAGGCACCCGCCAGGTCGCGGGGCGCGACATCACCATCTCCGGTCCGTCCACCGGCGGGCCCGCTTCGGGGAAATGACATGACGATCATGAGCAAGGCCGGGAGTTTCGCGGCCGGACTCCTCCTGGTCGCGGCGCTGACGTCGTGCGGCCGCGATCAGGCCGACAAGGGCCCCGATTCGCCGCCGGTCCCGGAAACTTCCACCGGTGTCCCGCCGGCCGAGCCGTCGCCAGGGGCGAGCACGGCACCCGGCGCCTCGACGTCGTCCGCGACGGGAAAGCCCGGTGGGACGGCGGCGCCGTCACAGAACCAGCCCCGGCCAGGAACCGGGGCGGGGCCTGCCAAGACGTCGTCGGCACCCGGAGTCCCGGCGAATCCGTGCGGGACGCCTCCCGCCGGTCGCGCGCAGGACGGTCGGGCCCACCAGCGGATCGTCTTCCCCGCCCTCGGCACCCACCAGTGGCCGGACGCCGAAGTGACCATGCGCGCCTGCGCCACTTCGGGCCTTCCCGTCGCCTACCAGCTCCAGAACGGTGGCCGCGGCGACGGTTGCTGGACGTCCGCGCTCACCAACGGCACCGTCCGCGCCCACGTGGTGCCGTTGACCTGTGAGGTCACCGCCACGCAGGCCGGGAACGCGGCCTTCGCGCCGGCTCAGCCCGTGGTCGTCACTTGGACGGTGAACAAGCTGGCGGTCAAGATCGGCTGGCTGGGTTCGGCGGACACGCTCGTCTACTCGCCGTCCAATCCCGTCGTGACACTTCAAGCGCGGGTGACGGCCATGCACCCCCTCCCGAGGTTGGTGATCTACGCGGACGCGAACGGCGCGTGCACCCTCGCCCAGGTGCCGAGGAACATCGGGGGGACCGGCGGTGCGGCGATCACCTTCGACGTGCGGATCGCTCTGACGGACCCAGGCGGGCAAGGCGGTTCTTGTGACCTCCGGGTGACCGTCGACTCGAACCACATCGCCAACGGCAGTCACGACGACCGCCACTACGTCGTCAGGAGATGAACCAGGAGGACGAGACCGACGCTGCGAGGACGCTGTCGGTCGACAACGCCGGTCCGGTCGTCCAGCACGGCGATCTGGAGCTGACCGGCGGCCTCGTCGCGGGCCGGGACCTCACCGTTCACGGTCCGGTCAACGTCCTCGCCGACGACGGCGCCCAGTTCGGCGACCAGGTCACCCGGCCGGGACGGGCCGCGGATCTCTGTCCTTATCCCGGGCTGGACGCTTTCGGTGCCCGGCTGGCCGGGTATTTCCACGGCAGGGAAAGAGATGTCGACGCCGTACTCACGTTGCTCCGCCGGGCGACGCTGGTGGCCGTGGTCGGCTCGTCCGGCAGCGGTAAGTCCTCGCTGCTGTCGGCAGGGGTGCTTCCCGCCCTCGCTGACGGCGCGGTCGCCGGATCGGCCAAGTGGACCGCCGTGCCGATCCGGCCCGGTACGCAGCCGATCGAGCAGCTCGCGGCCGTTCTGGCGAAGCTCGCGGGCTCTCGCGCCCAGGAGATCTCGGCGGCTCTTCGGGAGAATCCGGCCCGCTTCGGCGAATTCGACGCCGGCGGGCCGACGATCTGGCTGATCGACCAACTGGAGGAAGTGTTCGACCCGGCGGTGGATCCCGGCGATCGCGCCGCGTTCCTCGCCGCGATCGCCTGCCCGCTTTCGTCCGCCGAGACCCGGGTCCTCGTCGCGTTGCGGTCGGACTTCTATCCGCATCTCGACCAGGAACCCGTGCTGGCGGCGGCCGTCTCGGCGGCTCAGCACCGGGTGCTGCCGATGGGACCGCGGGCGATCCGCGACGTGATCGAGAAACCGGCGGACCAGGTCGGACTGCGCGTGGAGCCCGCGTTGATCGACCGGATGCTGGCCGATACCGACGCCGCCGAAAACGCGTTGCCGTTGCTGTCGTACGCGTTGGCGCAAACGTGGCGACGGCGGCGCAACGGCTGGCTGACACTCGCCGAATACGCGAAGGCGGGGGCTCTCGACGGCGCGATCGACCACGCCGCCGAACGCGTGTGGGAGTCGTTGGACGACCGGCAACGGGCGACGGCTCGGCGGATGATGCTGCGGTTGTCCCATCTCGGCGAGAACGCCGTCGCGGTGCGTCGCCGGGCCCGGCTCGAGGAACTGGTGACCGACGCCGACGACGAGTCTGCCGTCCGCGCGGTCACCGATCGGCTCGCCGCCGCCCGGATCCTCACGATCGATTCGGACGCGGCGACCGGCGCCCCGGTCGCCGACATCACCCACGAAGCGGTGCTCCGCGCGTGGACCCGGCTACGGAACTGGCTGACGGAGGATCGCGAGACGAAGCGCGCGCAGGACGACCTCGGCAGTGGCGCGGCGGCCTGGGAGCGGCACGGCGCCGACCCCGGCTATCTGCTTCGGGGTGCGCGGCTCACCGCCATCGAGGTCGCACGCCGATCCGGCGGCTTGACGGTGAACGATGTCGAGCGGCGGTTCCTGGCGCTGAGCGGCCGCGTCGAGCATCGGCAACGATGGCGGTCGCGGCTGCTCGGTCTCCTGGCCGCGGCGCTGGCCGTCGCGGTGACCATCACACTCGTCGTCGTGCACCAGCAACGCCGCATCAGCCGCGAAAAGACCGTCGCGGACGCCGTGTCGCTCGCCGCCAGGTCGCGTTCGGTGAGCGGGCAGGAACGAGACCTCGGGGCACTGCTGGCCGTCGCGGGGGCGGAGACCGACGACAACCCCGTCACCCGCGCGGCCGTCATGGACGTGGTCTCCGCACGCGGCGGCCCGCTCGCTTATCTCCTCCCGGCCGGACGGCGCGCCACAACCGTGGCGGCCGGATTCACCCGCGACGGAGCCGCGATCGTCGGTGCCGGCGACGGCTCCGTCTGCGCCCTTTCACCGGTGGACGGCCGCCGGATCGGCCCTTGTTTCACCGGCCATCGCGCCAACATCAGCGCCGTCACGGCGAACGACGACGTCGTCGTGGCCGCGGACGCCACCGGTCTGGTGACCGTTCACCGGACCGGTGCCGCGGCACCGGTCCGCGATCCGATCATGGCGACCTCCGCCGTGGTCGGCGTCGCGCTCGCCCGCGACCACCTGTTCGCGGCCACCCGATTCGGTGCCGTCGAACGCTGGAGCCTGACCGGCCCGACGACCCCGCTGCCGCCGCTGGCACAGAGTTCCGACGTGGTGGCGCTCGCCGTCGCCGACAAGGCAGGCCAGATCGTCGCCCTCACGACCGCGGGGGAGCTCAAGCGCTGGCGGCTCGCCGACGGTGCCGAACTGCCCGGCCTCGCCGAACCGGGAACCGTGTCGACCGGCACGACGATGCGGCTGGACGTCGTCGGTGGCACGCGGGTGGTGACGGCGGACGAGAACCGGATCGGGGTCTGGGACCTCCGCGCCGAGCACCCTCCCTTGTGGACGGACGCACCGGGCGGGACCGCGGTCGCCTCTTCCGGCGACGGCGAAACGGTGTTCGTCGGGGCGGATACCGGCAGGATCACCTCGTGGCGCCTCACCCCGGAACCGCTGGCCGTCGAGCCGGTTCACGCAGGCCTCAACGCGGCTGTCGTCGCGCTCGGCAGCGGAGGTGACTTCCTGGTCGGAACGGACCGCGGCGGCCGGGTGATCTCGTGGGACATCACCGGCAAGCGGTCGCCCGCGGGTATCCCGCTCGCCGAGGCGACGGGCCCGATCCAGGCCGTCGCCAGGAATCCCGGCGGCGCCATCGCGTCGGGAGGCGCGGACGGTGTGGTCCGGGTGACCCGGGATGGGTCCACAGTGGACGCTCACGCTTTCGAAGGCTCGGTCACCGGTCTCGCTTGGAAGGCGACTGGAGCGATCACGGTGGGAACCGACCGCGGAACCCTGTTCGAACTCGACCCGGCCAGCGGGGCGGCCCGGGCACTGGCGGAGCGGCCGGGTACCGCGGTCACCGGTCTCGCCGCCGACGGCAGGGGGAGCCCGGTCGCCGGCTTCAGCGACGGCCACGTGCTCTTTCCCGATTCGCCCGGTACTTCCTTCACCGCGGCCAAAGGTGCCGTGACGGCGATCGCGCTGAGCGCGGACGGCGACTCGGTCGCCGTCGCTTCCGGCGACGGCGTCTCCGCACCGCCGCAGATCTCCTTCGCCACGAAGAGCGGGGAGTTCCGGGACATCCGGACGCTCACCGGGCACGCCCTGCCGGTCACGAGCCTCGCGTTCGGTCCCGATGGGCGATCCCTCGCCAGCGGCAGCGACGACAGGACCATCACCGTCTGGACCTTGGCCGACGGCACGAGGAAAAGCACCCTTCGCGGGCACACCGACATGGTCCTGGCACTGGCCTATTCACCGGATGGCGCGACGTTGACCTCCGGAAGCCAGGACGGAACTCTCCGCCTGTGGGACGTCGCCACCGGTCTCCAGATCGGGCGTCCACTCGAGTCCGGGGCCGGCTACGTCTGGTCGCTCGCGCCCTCGGCCGACGGCGCGAGCCTCGTGGCCGCCAACGGATCGACGGTCGTCGAATGGCCGTTGAGCAGGGGAGCGTGGCTGGACCGTGCCTGCCGGCTGGCCGGTCGCGTCCTGACCGACGACGAGCGGAATCGCTACCTGCCGGGAGAGACCTCTCTACGCCCCTGTGCGTGACCAGCCGGTCAGCCGCGGGTGCGGCATGTGGACGATTCACCCGTTCGGAATAAGCTCTGCCCCGTGGGCAACCTTCGGCGGGTCTCGGAGCTGTGGCGGCGGCGGTGTGGCCCGGTCTGGTATCTCCCGGTCGCTTTGGCGCTCTTCGTCGGCTCGCTGCTCCCCGCGTTGCACAGCCACGGCACGCAGTTCGGCGGGATGCCGAACCGTCCTTACGACGTCCTGGCCGTCGTGGGGGTGGCCCTCCAGTGCGTTCCGCTCGTCGTGTGCCGCCGGTGGCCGGTCACCTGTTTCGCCCTGGTGTCGCTCGGATTCGCCGTCGATCAGTTCGGGGGCTATCACTCGTTCGCGGGCACCGCGCTGCCGATCGCCCTGCTGACCGTGGGGCTTCGGCTGGAACGTCACCGTCGGGTGGCGGCGATCGTGTTCTCCGCGACATACATCGGGGCGGCGGTCGCGTTCACGCTGCTCGGTGGGACGGAGTCACTGACCGGCTATGTGACCTTCTATCTCGCGCTGGTGCTGGCGTGGGGGTTCGGGACCTGGCTGCGGGCCGACCGGGGCGCGGAAGCGGAACGACGCCGCCGCGTCGCCGAGGAAACGCGGGCGGCCGAACGAGCGCGTATCGCCGCCGAACTCCACGACGTCGTGACCCATCACGTCACGGCGATGGTCGTGCAGGCCGAAGCGGCCCGGTACCTCACCGACGCGCGGCTCGAGCAGAGCCTGACCGCCGTCGCCGACACCGGACGGCTGGCCATCGCCGATCTGCGTCACCTGCTCGACGTGATCGACCCCGGCCACGGGGCCGAAGCGATCCCGACGCTGGTGGAACGCACACGCTTGGCGGGACAACCGGTGGAGTACACCGAGAAGGGCGAGCCCGCGGCGCCCGCCGGAGACGCCGGTCCGGTCGCCTACCGCGTCGTACAAGAGGCGTTGACCAACGCGCTGAAACACGCCCGCGGCAGCCGTACCTCGGTGCGGGTGCACCACGGTGACGGGGAGATCACCGTGGCCGTCGACACGGACGAGTCCGGTGCGCATGCGGGATCCCCGGACGGCGGCGGACGAGGACTCGCCGGGCTGCGCGAACGGATCGACGGCCTGGACGGCGATTTCAGCGCGGGCCGCAGAAGAGACGGCGGGTTCTCCGTCCGTGCCCGCATCCCGGCGAGGATTCCGTCGTGACCGCGCCGACCCGGGTCCTGGTCTGCGACGACCAGATGCTGGTCCGCACCGGACTGGTGACGATCATCGACGCGCAACCCGATCTCGAGGTGGCGGGCGAATGCGGGGACGGACGGGCCGCCGTCGAACTCGCCGCCCGCCTGCGTCCGGACGTCGTGGTGATGGACGTGCGCATGCCGGTGCTCGACGGTATCGAAGCCACTCGTCTGCTGGCGGGCGCCGGGGTGGCCGAACCCGGCAAGGTGCTGGTGGTGACCACGTTCAATCTCGACGAGTACGTCTACCGCGCACTGCGCGCCGGTGCGAGCGGGTTCCTGCTCAAGGACACCCCGCCCGACCGGCTGCTGCACGGGATCCGCACCGTGGCCGCCGGCGCGGCCCTGCTGGATCCCGAGGTGACACGTCAGCTGGTGGGCCGCTACGCCGCCCGGATCCGGCCCGCGGAGGACGAAAATCCGGGCGACAGCCCGCTGACTCCCCGGGAACTGGAGGTGCTCCGCCTCATCGCGGACGGCCTCTCCAACAGTGAGATCGCCGCGACCCTCATGATCAGCCAGGAGACCGTCAAGACGTTCGTGTCGCGCATGCTCGCCAAACTCGGTCTCCGCGACCGGGTCCAGGCGGTCATCTACGCCTTCCGCCACGGCCTTGTCACCTGAACTGTCCTAAGAGGACTTCGCGGCTTCGTCGGTGACACGCTGAATCGCACGGACGGCGAGATCCGGCTGGTCGACGTAGATATAGTGCTCGCTGTTCGCCGCGGTGCTCAGATTGCCGCGGCTGGACAGCGCGAGCCATTTGCGCTGGCCCTCGGACCACGCCTGCTCCAGGGCGGCGCCGTATTCGGGGACGGCCGTGAGATACGGCTTGCCGTGCTGGATCACCTCGACCGGGATAGTGCCGGCCGGGCGGACCTCGCCGTCGGGGACCACCAGCTTCTCCGGACCCTGCCCCGCGATCACCGCCAAGGTCTGGTCGCGCAGTTCGGCCGCCATACCGGTGGCCGACTGCGGGATGTGCTGCCGCAGATCGGCGGTCTGGGTCGGGGACGTGGCGTCCATCAGCACCAGGCCCTTGACCCGGTCCTGATGATCGGGTGCGTACCTGCCGGCGATCAACCCGCCGAGTGAATGCCCGGCCAGCACGACCGGCTTACCACCGGCGACCCGGTCGATCACCCCGGTCAGGATCTTCCCGGTGCTCTCGAAACTCTGCGGCCCGTCAGGCTGGTCGCTGGCGCCCGCGCCGAGCCGGTCGTAAGAGCAGACCTGACCTTGCGCGGCCAACGTGTTCTGGAGCCCCGCCAGCTTCCCGACGTCGTCGCCCCCGCCGTGCAGCAGAACGACGACCGGCCGCCCCTCGACCGGATCACCCGCACACGACACGTTCACCGAACGCTCGCCGACCTTGATCTTCTGGGTTCCGGTGAACGCGGTCCGGTCTTCCGCGAACGACTCCGATTCCGTGGCTTCGTCGCAAGCCGAAAGCGCAACACCGGCCACGGCGCAGCACAGCGCGATCAGAGCGGATGCCTTACGGGACATGATGAACTCCTGGTACAGGGGGACGATTCACGGCAACGCTACGGATCTCGCGGCCGCGAATCGTCACCATGCGGAGGACATCTGCGCGTAGCTCTCACGGGGGACAAGGCGGCCTGAATCACCCTTCAGTGTTGTTTGTTCGATTTCCTTGTCGCTTAAAATTACGAACGCTTGTTCGATTGTTTTGCGGTATTCTTGTGGGGTGTCCGAGACTTTCCTTCCCGAGTTGCCGCAGGAACTGTGGCGTGCCGGCAAGCTGGAGCTTGCCCATGGCGTGCAGCAGTCCTTGCAGGTGATCAGGATGGCCACCGCCGGACTAGGGCAATTCCTGGCGGAGATCGAGTCTCGGGGTGTCAAAGACTTGTACGGCTATGGCCGCACGGCCAACTGGTTCGCCGATATTGCGGGATTGTCGGTTGGTGAGGCGGGTGCGGTGGTGAATCGGGCGATCGCCCTGAACCCCACCCGCGCTCTGGACGGCACCGAGGTTCCGCCTGTCGCACCCGCTACGGCCGCGGTCGCTGCCGAGGGGCTTGTCGGGGATGAGCGGATCGACCAGATCCTGGACATCTTGAAGAAGCTCCCCGCCGACACCTCTGTTGAGGATCGGGCGAGTGCGGAGAAGATCCTCGCCGACCTCGCCCGCGACGCCGGACCCCGCCAGCTCGCCGACGCCGAGCAGAACCTGCTCGCGTGGCTCGACCCGGACGGCAATGAGCCGAAAGATCCTGAACCCGCTCAGCCGCGCCGGGAAATCACGCTGGAGCGCCGCAAAGACGGTTACTGGAAACTGACCGGTTTGCTCGACGATGAGACCGGTGCCCGCACCGCGGCGGCGCTGGAGGCGCACGCGGCGCCACGCCCGGTCGACGAGTTCGGCCAGGCCGATCTGCGGATGAAATGCGAACGCATGGGTGATGCGTGGGTCGACATCCTGGACCTCGCGATCGCCTGCCCCGACCAGCCGGGCACCAGTGGCTATCGCACTCTGCTGCATGTCACCGTCGGCCTCGACGCCCTGAAATCCGGTCTCGGCACCGCGTGCCTCGACTTCGTCGGGACGATGACCGCGCGCGAGGCCCGGCTCGCGGCCTGTGACTGCCTGATGCTCCCGGTTGTCATGAGTGCGGCCGGTGAACCCTTGGATGTGGGGCGGTTGAGACGGTTCGTCACTCCTGGCCAGCGGCGTGCGTTGAACATCCGTGATGGCGGTTGCGCGTTCCCTGGGTGTCATCGGCGGCCGAAGCATTGTCACGCGCACCATATTCATCATTGGGCAGACGGAGGGCCTACGGATCTCCGGAATCTGGTGTTGCTGTGCGGTTTTCATCACCGGCTGATTCATCACGGCGACTGGGAAGTCCACATGGCCGCCGATGGGTTACCGGAGTTCATTCCTCCGCAGTATCTGGATCCGTTACGAAGATCCCGGCGCAACACCCTGCGCCGCACCGCCGCTTGATCCGAGGAGCCCGCCCGCCACACCGGCGACGGGCTCCTCGTCATGCCCGCAGCAGACGGTGGCCCATCGGGACGGGGCGATGCGACGGTGGCCGGGAGTGGCCGCGGCATACAATCGCGACGAGGGGCGAAGCGCCAGGCCGAGATCCCGGCACCGGCGTGAGGAAGGGGCCAGGATGTTCGGTTCGAAGAAGAAGCTCAACGATCTGATGGCGCAGCTCAGGCCCGACCTGAGCCGGGAATCGCTCGGCGTCGGGCCCGCCTTCCCGGGCATCGCCCCGAACCCGCTCCTGAGCAGTGATGCGTGGAAGCGCAATGCGGAACTGCGTACGGGGGCGCTCGCGCTCGGCGTTCTCGTCGACTGGCGGGAGGTCAGCAGCGACGGCAGTCCACGCGTGGTCTTGATGTTCGACGTGGAGACCGCCGGCGGCATCTCATTCCGCGGTGTCGCGGACGAAGACCTCACGATCACCGAGCTCACCCGGCTCGCCCCAGGGCAGACGTTGCCCGTGCGCTTCCGGCCGGCCGTCATGGACCACTACGTCGCCCTTGCCCGGGACGCGGACCCCGCCCATGTGCGGCGGCTCTCCGACGAGATCGCGAGCCGCAAGCGGACCTGACCCGAAGCCTCTGGCCGGATCGTCTACCGGGATCGCCTGGGCACGCCGCCCCGGTGTCCGTCCATTGTGGATCAGCTGTAGGCGCGCAGGAACACGTCCACCCCGTCGTCGAGGATCGCGAGGATCTCCGACTTGCCGACCGTGCCTGCCAGGTCGTCGTTGATCACGTCGAGGGCCAGGCGCATCGTCAGTGCGACGAAGTGCTGCATGGCGCGCCGCGGGTCGGTCAGCCGGAGCCTGCCGTCCGCCGCGAACTTCGCGAACCGTTCCTCCATCATCCGTTCGGGCTGGTCGCGCGCCGCTTCCGGTAGCCGCGGCGCCACGGGGGCCTGCGAACTCAGCCGCCGGAACGTCGCGTAGTCCGAGGTGGGGAACATTCCCGTCGTCACCCGCCGCGCGAAGCCGAGCAGGGCGGCGCGGATGTCCCTGTCGTCGGTGAGTTCTTCGTCGATCGCCTTGCGCACGGTCGCGACCACGGCGTCGTTGGCGCGGCCGAGGACGCTGCGGAAGAGGGTCTGCTTGTCGCCGAAGTGGTCGTAGACGGTGCGTTTGGACACCCCGGCCCGCGCCGAGATCGCGTCGACGCTGGTGAGTTCGTATCCGTCCGACACGAACAACGTCTCGGCCGCGTCGAGGATGGCCGCCTGCTTGGCCTCGGCCTGCAGTCGCCTGCCCGGTGTCCGCGCGGTCGCTCTCGGGGTCGCCATGTTCTCATCGTATTCTCAGCCGCAGAAAACTGCACCGTGTAGTGTAGTTTTTGAGGCGGATACGCCGCCTTTCCTTCATCCCGCACAAGGAGCCCTTCATGCAGGAGAGCAGG
>NZ_QHKL01000011.1 GCF_003947415.1 Amycolatopsis sp. WAC 01376 | reverse complement strand
ATTTGGCGACCTATCTCGGCGCGAACGAGGACCCGGCGGAGCTGGCCGGGCATGGGTGTATCCCGGCGTCGTTGGCGCGGGAGATCGCGGGTGGGCCGGATACGGTGTTGCGGCGGATCATCACCGACCCGCTCTCAGGGCAGGTGCTGGATTTGGGCCGGGACCGCTATCGGCCCACGGCAGGGGTGGGCGAGTTCGTGCGGGTGCGGGATCGTGAATGCCGAAGACCCGGCTGCCACCGTCCCGCCCAGGCCTGCGACCTTGACCATGTGGTGCCGTGGCAATTCGGCGGCCACACCAACGCCGACGAGTTGATCGACCTGTGCCGCCGCGACCATCGACTAAAAGACGAACCCGGCTGGGTCTACTCGCTCGCCCCAGACGGCACCCTCACCGTCACCACCCCGACGGGACAGAGCTACGACAGTTCGCCTCCGCCGCTGCACGAACCCCGGGTGGCCGACGAACCACCACCGTTCTGAACCATCGCCGGAAAACGGCAACGGCTGTCTTTGGTGCGGATCCTTGCACGACAGCCATCTTGAGTCCTGTGGCCGAATCCTTTGCTTGACGTTTCCGCTCTTACGGGATCTTCGGAACGGCCACTGCCGTTGCCGAAATCCGGCGATGGGCAGGGATCGCCGTGGCCTCCTAGCGCGATGGTGCGTCGAAATTTGGGTGGGCGTCGCCGGAGAACGGCCACGACTGCGGAAATCCGGCTACGGTCTGCGCCTTGGCGTGGGTTCCGGCTGGATTTACCGGCTTGCCCCGGACACCGCTCTAACGGTCACCACGCCGACGGGGCAGAGGTACGACAACTCGCCACCCCTGCACGAACCTCGGGTGGTCGAGGAACCTCCGCCGTTCTGAGCTGTTGCCGGAAATCGGCAACGGCCTCCTTTGGTGCGGATCCTTGCACGACAACCATCTTGCGTCCTGACGGCCGACTGGTCGTTGGCGACTCCGCTTTACAGAATCTTTGGAACGGCCACTGTTGTTGCCGGAATTCGGCGATGGGCAGGGCCCGCCAGGAGCTCCCAGCGGGACGGCCGTTGCCGAAGAACGGCCACGACTCCCTCTTTTTGAGGGTAAGGCAACCGTGTCGTGGCGCGGGGCTAGAGTCGCTCCTGCGTCGCGTTCTCCTGGTAGTGAGGGCCTCTTTGCTTACTCTGACGGTAGGGAAGGAGGCTTTCGCTACCGTCAGATGTGATCCGTGGTGACAGTGGGGCGGCTGTGGCCTCGGCGGCCGGTCGGTAAGGCGTGATTCGCGTGCTGGGGGACGTGACTCGCGTGTCTGGATGCCGAATCGTAAGTGCGGAGTCTGAACACGCGAGTTACGTCTCTAAACACGCGAGTTACGTCTACAAACACGCGAGTTCCGGGTCTGAGCACGCGAGTGCGGTGCGGCGTCACCCAGCCCACCGTCTCGCCCGAGACGCGACACGTTTGCCTTACCCCTCAATAGACCTCCGCGGTCGCGGAGGTTCCTGCGTGCTGCACCCTTGCACGTCTGGGCTGCGACGGTTGCCGAAATCCGGCTACGGTCCGGGTCTTGACGTGGATTCTGAAGGTGACGGCACCTCGATGCCGGGCAAGTCGTTGCCGAAATATGGCCACCACGCCCTCAGGCCTGTGCGGCGACAGTTCTGTCTCATGGCCGAAATTCGACCACGGTCCAGGTCTCGCAGCGAGATCCCAACGCGACAGTGCCCCGAACAAGGCGGCCGTCGCCGAAATACGGCTACGCCTCCCCGTGAGACCTCCCCGCCGGTGGCGGTCGTCGCGGGGTCCCATGTGCTGAACCCCTGTGCGTCAGACCCACGACAGTTCCGTCTCATTGCCGAAATCCGGCCACAGCCCAGTCACGCAGCAAAGCAAAGCAGCAACAGACCACCACCAAAAGAACCTCACCCCACAACAGAATCCCGAGCAGGCTGCACCTCAACCTCCAAAGAGGACCGACGCAAAGGCTCTCGCACCACCAAAGTCGCGACGAAGGTCAGCCCGATGCACCCCGTGACCCACCAGAAGTACACGCTCTCGTGCCCTGCCTGCTTCAAAGCCAGCGCGATCGGTTCGGAAAGCCCGCCGAACACTGCGGTCGCCAGGGCGTGCGGCAGGTCGACGTCGAGGGCGCGGACGTTGGTGGGGAACATCTCCGCCTTGATGATGGCCGACAAAGCGGTGTAGCCGCTGAGGAAGACCATGGCGGTGATCATGAGCAGGAAGGCGACCCACGGATTCCCGGTCCTGCCCACGAGGGTCATGATCGGCACGGTCAGGAGCATGCCGCCGATGGAGAAGCCGAACATGATCGGGCGGCGGCCCCAGCGGTCGGAAAGGGCGCCGGCGACGGGTTGCATGAAGATGAACAGGAACAGGGCGGCGAAACCGATGAGCGAAGCGGTCGGCTTGGGGATCCCTGCGGTGTTCACCATGTACTTCTGCAGGTAGCTGGTGAAGGTGTAGAACGCCACCGTGCCGCCGATGGCGAGGCCGAGCACGGCGAGAACCTGGCGGCGGTGCTCGCGCAGCAGGACCCGCAGGCCGCCGCGCGAAGGCGAGCCGGCGGAGCGCTGAAAGTGTTCCGATTCCATCATGCTGCGGCGGAGGTACATCACGACGAGCCCGGCGATCGCGCCGAGCACGAACGGGATCCGCCAGCCCCACGCGTACATCTGCGCTTCGGTGAGCAGCGACTGCATCACGATCATCACCAGCAGCGCCGAAAGTTGCCCGACGGTGATCGAGACGTACTGGAAGCTCGAGTAGAACCCGCGTCGCCGCGGGGTGGCGATCTCGGACAGGTAGGTCGCGCTCGAACCGAATTCGCCGCCCACCGAGAGGCCCTGCGCGAGCCTGGCGACCACGAGGATCACCGGCGCGAGGATGCCGATCGACGCGTAGCCGGGGGTGACGGCGATGGCCAGCGAACCGAAACTCATCAACGTCACGGACAGGGTCAGCGCCGCCCGGAGGTCGAACCGGTCCGCGTAGAGGCCAAGGAGCCAGCCGCCGAGCGGGCGCATCAGGAAACCGACGGCGAACACGACGGCCGTGGACAGCAGCTGGGCCGTCAGATTTCCCTCGGGGAAGAAACTGGCCGCGAAATAGATGCTGAACGAGGCGTAGACGAACCAGTCGTACCACTCGACCAGGTTGCCGAGACAGCCGCGGACCACGTTCGCCACGACGCCGGATTTCTTGTGCGGCAAGGGAAGCTCCTTCGCTCCGGGATGCCGACCATCATGAGCTGTGATCCCTGCGGTTGAGAAATAGAAATCCGCGATGGACACATACCCGGCCGGCATGGGCTATCCCAGGAAGTCGCCCACCAGGTCGCTCGATTCGGGGCGGCACTCGTCGAAGTACGCGTGCCGCGCTCCGGCGAAGAGATGCATTCGCGCGTCGGGAATGCGCTCCGTCAGCAACGGTGCGTTCGCCACCGGTGCGAGCAGGTCGTCGTCACCGTGCAGGACCAGGGTGGGTGCGGTGATCTCCGGAAGCGCGTCCCAGGCGTCGTGGGTGTTGCTCGCGACGAGATGCCCGCGCACCGCGTGCGGCGGCATGCCGTGCGCGCCCAGCACCCGGTACGGGCCGGGATTCGCCGCTCGCCAGGCGGGTGTGTACATGAGATCCTCCAGCGTCTCCCGTGCCTCCACAGAGGACCGCCGGGCCAGCGCCAGCCGCACGTCGTTCGACCGCTCGACACCGTGCGTGCCGCCCGGCGAGGTGCAGCCGAGGACGAGCCGGCGCACCCGCTCGGGGTACCGCGCGGCGACCCACTGCGCGACCCGGCCACCCATCGAGGTGCCGTAGACGTCCGCCTCGGGGACTTCGAGCGCGTCGAGGACCGCGATCACGTCGTCCGCGAAACCCGGTGTGGTGTAAGCGGAATCGGGCGCGTCGCTGGCTCCGGTGCCGCGGTAGTCCATGGTGATCGTGCTCGGGAAGTCTCCGCGTGTGCGGTCCCACCATGTGTGGTCGTTCGCCTGCCCGGCCAGCAGTACGAGCGGCCTGCCCGTGCCGTGCCACTGGTAGGCCAGCCGGGTGCCCTCGGCGGCGACGGCGTGGCCGGTGCGGGGGAGCGTGCTCATCCTTCTCCTGTTCGGTCGTCCCAAAGCCGGGCCGAGGGCCACTCGCCCTCGTGCACGGTCCGGTGGATCTGCTGGACCAGCGCCCGCGCGACGGCGTCGACGGCGGGCGTGACGCGACCGGTCCTTGGCATGCCGAGGACGACGGTGCGCCAGACCTCCGGTTCGCAGACCGGGGCCGCGCTCAGGGTGCCGTCGGCGACGTCCGCCGCGATGCCGATGCCGGGCAGGATCGTCCAGCCGTGCCCGCCGAGCACGAGCCGTTTCTGCAGCGTCATGGCGTTGGTCTGCACGGTGACCTCGGTGTCGGCACCCGCCTCACGGGCCGCGCCGTCGATGAGGGTGCGCAGCGCGTGACCCTCGGACGGCATCACCAGCGGATGCGCGGCCACCTCGGCGAACGGGACGGGCCGCGCGGGATCCAGCCCGGCCGACGGGGGAGCGACCGC
Organism: Amycolatopsis sp. WAC 01376; assembly: GCF_003947415.1. Taxonomy (GTDB): domain Bacteria; phylum Actinomycetota; class Actinomycetes; order Mycobacteriales; family Pseudonocardiaceae; genus Amycolatopsis. The sequence continues at coordinate 185,485 of NZ_QHKL01000011.1, read as the reverse complement.
CCACAGCCGTTCGCGCACCAGCGGCCGGACGTTGAGCGACGGCGTACTGGTCAGGTTGTAGAGCAGGCTCAGATCGACGTCGCCGTCGTCGATCCACCGCTGAAGATGGCCCGAGTACGCGGTGAGCAGCCGCAGTTCGATCCCCGGATGCTCGCGCAGCACGGCCGTCGTCAGCGGTGCGGCGAGCCGTTCGGCGGCGCTTTCCAGCAGGCCGACCGTGACGATCCCGGTGACCACGCCGGGTTTCGGGGCCAGTTCGGCGCGGGCCCGGTCGAGTTCGGTGAGGGCCCGCCTGGCACGTTCGACGAGGGTCGCGCCCGCCTCGGTCGGGCGCATGCCGTGGCGGGTCCGCTCGAACAACGGCACCCCGAGCTCCTGTTCGAGGGTGCGGATCTGCCGGGTGACCGCGGGCTGGACCAGGTGCAGCAGCTCGGCCGCGCGGGTCACGCTGCCGACCTCGGCGACCGTCACCAACGCCTTGAGCTGCTTGAAGTCCACCGTCGTCCCTTCGCATCGCGGTGCGGTATGCGCCTATCATGATTCGGTATTTCACATACCGTCTCATCATCGCTCATGATAATCACATGACCGAGGAAGAGACCGCGATCGTCGCGCTCGTGGCCGAGTTCGTGGATCGCGAGGTCCGGCCCGTCGCGCGGGAGCTCGACCATGCGAACACCTATCCCGAGAAGCTCATCGACCAGATGAAGGCGATGGGCGTCTTCGGGCTGGCCGTGCCAGAGCCCTGGGGCGAGACCCAGGTCTCCGCCCAGTGCTACGCGTTGGTGACCGAGGAGCTCGCGCGCGGCTGGATGAGTCTCGCCGGCGCGATGGGTGGCCACACTGTCGTCGCGAAACTCCTTGCCACGTATGGCACACAGGAGCAAAAGGACACCTATCTGCCGAAGATGGCGACAGGCGAGATCCGGGCGACGATGGCGCTCACCGAACCCGGCGGCGGCTCGGATCTGCAGGCGCTGCGCACTACGGCGCGGCGTGACGGCGACGAGTACGTGGTCGACGGCAGCAAGACGTGGATCACCAACGCGCGCCGGTCCCAGCTGGTCGCGTTGCTGTGCAAGACCGATCCCGGCGCCGAACCCGCGCACAAGGGGATCTCCGTCCTGCTGGTGGAGAAGGGGCCCGGCTTCCAGGTCTCGCGGGATCTGCCCAAACTCGGCTACAAGGGCGTCGAGAGCTGCGAGCTCTCCTTCGACGACTTCCGGGTCCCGGCCACGGCGTTGCTCGGTGGCGTGGAGGGGCGCGGCTTCGCCCAGATGATGCGGGGCCTGGAGATCGGCCGGATCCAGGTCGCCTGCCGGGCGGTCGGGGTCGGCCGGGCCGCGTTGGAGGATTCCCTGCGCTACGCCCAGGAACGGGAGAGTTTCGGTAAGCCGATCTGGCGGCACCAGTCGATCGGCAACCATCTGGCGAACATGGCGACCAAACTCGAGGCCGCCCGCCAGCTGGTGCACCACGCGGCGCGGCGCTACGACTCGGGCGAACGCGCGGACATGGAGGCGGGGATGGCGAAACTGTTCGCCTCCGAGGCCGCGATGGAGATCGCGCTCGACGCGGTCCGCATCCACGGCGGCTACGGCTACTCGACGGAATTCGACGTCGAGCGGTACTTCCGTGACGCGCCACTGATGATCGTCGGCGAGGGCACCAACGAGATCCAGCGCGGCGTGATCGCGCGCCAGCTGATCGAACGGCACCGCATCCCGTCCTGAACCGAGGAAGGCAGTATGCGCCACCCACTCGAGGGAATCACCGTCGTCGCGCTGGAACAGGCCGTCGCTGCGCCGTTCGCTTCGCGCCAGCTCGCCGACCTCGGCGCGCGCGTCATCAAGATCGAACGTCGCGGCGTGGGCGACTTCGCCCGCGACTACGACAGGACCGTGCACGGCCAGTCGAGTTATTTCGTCTGGCTGAACCGGGGCAAGGAAAGCGTCGAACTCGACATCAAGGATCCGGCCGACCGGACGTTGCTCACCACGATGATCGGCCGGGCCGACGTGTTCGTGCAGAACCTCGCGCCCGGCGCGGTGGAACGGCTCGGCCTCGACGCCGTGACGCTGCGCGCGGGGCGTCCGCGGCTGATCCACTGTTCGATCTCGGGCTACGGCCCGGAAGGTCCATATCGGACGAAGAAGGCCTACGATCTGCTGGTGCAGTGCGAAACCGGGCTCGTGATGTCGACCGGCACCCCGGAGACCCCGGCCAAGGCTGGGATCTCGATCGCCGACATCGCCACCGGGATGTACGCCTACAGCGGCATCCTCACCGCGCTGTACGACCGCGAGCGCACCGGTGAAGGCGCGAGCCTGCACGTCGCGATGATCGACTCGCTCGGCGAGTGGATGAGCCAGCCCGCCTATTTCTCCCGGTACGGACAGGAACCACCGCGCCGGACGGCGGCGGCGCACCCGTCGATCTCGCCGTACGGGCCGTACCGCACCGGTGCCGACCAGGTCTTCCTGAGTGTCCAAAGTGAACGGGAATGGGTCGTGCTCTGCCGGGACGTCCTGGGACGGGAGGTGCTCGTCGAAGACCCGCGCTTCCGGACCAACGACGACCGCGTCGCCAACGACGACGAACTCACCGCGATCCTGGAAGAAGCGTTCAGCGGCCGGACGGCGGACGAGGTCGGAGACCTGCTGGAGCGGGCCGGGGTCGCCAACGCCCGGCTGCGGACGCCCGAGCAGTTCACCCGGCATCCGCAGCTGGCCGCGCGAAATCGGTGGCGTGCGGTGGAAACCCCGGCCGGACCGCTGGAGGCGTTGCTTCCGCCGGTCGAGGTGGCGGGCAGGGAACCGGTCATGGGGCCGGTGCCCGCGCTGGGGGCGCACAACGAGTCGATCCGGGCCGAGTTCGGTGCCGTCGAGGAGGTTCGAACGTGAAGGAAGTCCTGCTGCCCGGCCCCGCGGAGGCGCTGGCTTCGCTGCTCGGCGTCGAGATGCCGGATCTGGACCGCGACGGCCTGCCCTTGCTGTGGCACTGGTTCTATCTGCTGGACCGGCCGGCGCAGGCCGATCTGGGCCGGGACGGGCATCCGGTGCGCGGCGCGATCCCCGCGCCGCCGGAACCCGGACGCCGCCGGATGTGGGCGGGCGGGCGGGTGCGGACGTTCGGCCCGCTGCGGTGCGGGCTGCCCGCCACCCGGCATACGGAAGTGCTTTCCGTGCGGGAGAAACAGGGCCGCACCGGACGGCTGACCTTCGTCGTCACCGGCCACAAGATCGTCCAGGACGGCGAGGTCGTGGTCGAAGAGGAGCAGGACATCGTCTACCGCGACGCCGCTTCCCGGCCTGTCGAGGTGGCCACTGGTGAGCCGGAGGTGCCGGCGGCCGAAGACGAATGGGCGATCGACGTCTCGCCGACGCTGCTGTTCCGCTTCTCCGCGTTGACCTACAACGCGCACCGCATCCACTACGACCGCGACTACGCCCGCGACGTCGAAGGCTATCCGGGGCTGCTGACCCACGGACCGTTGCAGGCGCTCGTGATGGCCGAAGCCGCCCGGCGGCAGGGGGCTGGGGGGCCGCTGGCCTTCGACTACCGCCTCGTCTCGCCCCTGTTCGACCATCAGGGCATGGTCGTCCGGGCCGAAGCCGGAAGTGACGAGACCGTCACCGCCGTCCGAGATCGCCACGGACGGCGGACCGCGACCGGAACAGTGCGGAGCCTCGGCCGATGAACGATCTCCTCGCGAGTGCGAAGACCTTCCTGTTCGTCCCCGGGCATCGGCCGGACCGGTTCGCCAAGGCCGCGGCCGGCGGCGCCGACGTCGTGATCCTCGACCTGGAAGACGCCGTCGCGCCGGATCGGAAAGAGGCCGCGCGCGAACACGTCCGGACGTGGCTGGCGGAAGGCCATCAGGCGGTCGTCCGGCTCAACGCGGCCGGAACCGGTTGGTATCACGAGGATGTGGCGAGCGTCGGGCGCGCGCTCGCGGTGATGCTGCCCAAGGCCGAGGACCGCGCCGAGATCGATGCCCTCGCCGGGCGGCTACCCGGAGTCCCGATCCTGCCGCTGGTGGAAACGGCGGCCGGGATCGCGAACGCGCTCGCGGTCTGCGCCGCGGACGCGGTGGTGCGGCCCGCCTTCGGCAGCGTCGACCTCGCCGCGCAGCTGGGTGTCGATCATCGTTCGCACGAGGCGTTGCGGTACGCGCGATCCGCGCTCGTCATCGCCGCTGCGGCCGCGGGCCGGGCGGCTCCGATCGACGGCGTCACGACGGCACTCGACGACGAGGCCGCGCTCGCCGCGGACCTCGAGCACGCGAAGACCCTCGGGTTCACCGGGAAACTCTGCGTGCATCCCCGCCAGGTGGCCGCCGCGAATCGCGGGCTGGCCCCTTCGGAAAGCGAGATCGAATGGGCGCGGGACGTGATCGCGCACGCCGGGGACGGCTCGGTGGCCGTGGCGGACGGCCAGATGGTCGACAAGCCGGTCGAAGCACGGGCCAGGGCCATCCTCGATCGCACGGGTGGTCCGTTCCGACCAGCTGGATGACGCCGATATGCCCCTGGTAGGGCCCGCCGGGTGGCGGTAGCGTTCCGGCCGGCGGACTTTTCGTTACGAGCGAACGGAAAGAAGGCGTGGTCCCATGCACGAACCGGTATTGACGGAGTTCGCGACCACCGATCCGGAGCAGGCGTGTGCCCTGATCGCCGAGGCGTACCGCGACAACCGGTTGCGCGTCCGGGGCAGCGTCGAAAACTACCGATTCGAGCACAACCGCTGTGATCTCGGGGACGTGCACCTCGATTTTCTGCACAACACGCTGACCACGGAGATCGCCGTCCAGCCACTCGACAGGATGGTGCTGCTGCGGGTGCTGGGCGGGCAAATCGAGATCGACGACGGCATCAACGACCGCAGGCTCGGCCCCGGGGACGTGTTCGCCGGCCCGCATCCCGATCACGGCTATCGGACGCGCATGCACGGTACGCGGCTGCAGGTCACCGGCATCGACCTGGCGTTGTTCACCGGGGCCGACCCGGCGCAGGACGGCGCCGTGATCGAGCGGTTGTGGTACAAGCCGGTGAGTCCGGAGAAGGCACGACGATGGTGTCAGACGGTCGAATACGTGGCCGGGCTGTTCTCCGAACCGGGTGTCGAGAGCGGGCCGCTGGTGCTCGGCGCGGTGGGGCGGCTGATGGCGGCCATGGCCTTGGACACCTTCACCAGGGGCGCGGGTGAAGAGCACCCGTACGACCGGCGGGACACCGCCCCGGACACCGTGCGCCGCGGTATCGCGTTCTTGGAGACGAATCCGGATCTCGACCTCGACGTCGCCGATATCGCCCGTGCCTGCCGGGTTTCGGTGCGTGCCCTGCAGCTGGCGTTCCGGCGGCATCTGGACACCACTCCCATGGCGTACCTGCGCCGGGTCCGGCTGGACCAGGTGCGAGCGGAACTCCGCGCCGCAGGACCCGGCGACGGCACGACGGTCACCGGGGTGGCGGCGAAATGGGGATTCCTGGACGGCAGCCGGTTCAGCGCGCAGTACCGCGCCGCCTTCGGTGAATCGCCGAGCAACACTCTGCGGAGACCCTGAGGTTCGTTTTCGTCGGTGCGAGTGTGCGTTTTCGCCGCTAGCCCCGGTTGTCCGGATCCTGTTCCATGAATCCTGACAACCGGTAGGCCCAGCCCCCGCTTACCGGCGCGTCATGACCGGGCCGGCCGGCCGGTCGTCTCAGCGGGGCGTCGCCGCGATCCCGTCGTACATGACCCGCCGGATCGCCCGGCTCATGGTGGCCTGCCTTTCCGGTGACGGGTCGCGCAGTTCGGACAGGATCGACGCGAGGATCATGCCGTTTATCGCGCGGGCGGTGGAGTCGACGTCCAGGTCCTCGTGCAGATAGCCGAGGCGGACGCCGTGATGCAGGTAGCCGGCGGTCAGCTCGGCGGCGGTTTCGTAGAAGTCCAGCACGCGTTCGCGCATCTCGGCGTCGATGCCCGCCGCTTCGAGCAGGAGGAAGCGGGCCATCCGCGGGTCGCCGCCGAAGATGCGGGCGAGCGCGTCCCCGATCCGCGCGCTCTGCTTGCGGTACTCGGCGAGGCTGTTGACCGCGTCCGGCGCGTTGTCCGCGGCGAGCGCGCCGACCACCTTCTCGACCAGGTCCGTGATGACGTGGTCGACGATGTCCCGCTTGTTCTGGAAGTACCGGTAGAAGGTGCCGTGCCCGATGCCGAGCCGGGCGGCGATGTCGGCGATCCCGGTCGCGTGGTAGCCACGTTCGGCGAAGCAGTCGAACGCGGTCTCCACGATCTCGCGCCGTAGTTCCTGCTTCTTCCGTGCGGCCCTGCTGACCGGGGTCTCCGTCGTCATTCCGTCAGCTTATTGCCTGACGCGTTCAATTGACATACCGTTCCAGAAATGACACGTCATTCCGCGAGAGCGCTGGTGCTCGGCTGCGGCGGGACCTTGGGGTTCACCTGGACGGCCGCCGTCCTCGACGCGCTGCACGCCGAAGCGGGCTGGGATCCCCGCGAAGCGGACATCCTGGTCGGGACCTCCGCGGGCGCCGAAGCGGCGGCGATGCTCGGAGCGGGCATCCCGGCGAAGGCGATCCTCGACGCGGTAGCCGGTGCGCCTGGTGGAGACGCCGTCGTCGCCGCGCATGTCCGGCGGGTGCCGAACCGCTTCCCGCCGCTGCCGTCTCCGCGCTGGCCCGCGGCCGGGCTGGTCCGTGCCGCGCTGCGCCGGGACGTCGACACGCTCGCCGGTCTCGCGGGTCTTCTGCCTCGTGGCAGGGGAGACTCCGGCTGGCTCCGCGAGCTCGGGGACGCGCTGGCGCCCGGCGGCTGGGTCCCGCACTCCGCGACCTGGCTGGTGGCCTCGGATCCGGCCGGTGACCGGGTCGCGCTCGGCTCCCCGGACACACCGCCCGCCCGCCTCGGCGAGGCGATCGCCGCGTCCTGGGCGATCCCCGGCTGGTTCCCACCGTCCGTTGTGGACGGACGGCCGCTGCTCGACGGCGGGACGGTCTCCCCGACGTCGGCCGACCTCCTGCTGGGGCACGACGTCGGCGAGGTCGTGCTCGTCGCGCCGATGAGCAGCGAAGGCGGGGCTCCGGCACGCGGTCCGGCCCGGCTGGAACGCCTGCTGCGGACGGCGATGACCAGGCGCGTGGACGACGAGGCGCGACGGCTGCGCGCGGCCGGTGTCCGGGTGGTCCGGATCGAACCGGGACCGGCCGATCTCGCCGCCATGGGCGCCAACTTCATGGACGGACGGCGGCGGGAGCACGTGCTCACCACGGCGTTGCGGACGGCGCCCGGTCTGGTCGCCGACGCCTTCGAACGAGAGGGAGTGCGCGCATGAGCAAGTACCCGGATCTCGACCTCGACGGGGCACACGTCGCGATCACCGGCGCGGGCCAGGGCATCGGCCGCGCGACCGCGGAACGCATGGCCGCACTCGGGGCGCGCGTGTCCATCGGCGATCTGGACCTCGAAGCCGCGAAGCGCACCGCCGCCGACATCGGCGGGACAGCGCATCACCTCGACGTCGCCGACCCGGCGTCCTTCGCCGCTTTTCTCGGCGACGCCGAACAGGCGAACGGGCCGCTCGCGGTGCTCGTCAACAACGCCGGGATCATGCCCAACGGCGGTTTCCTCGACCTCTCCGACGCCCTGAACCGGGCGACCATGGAGGTCAACGTCTTCGGCGTGGTCCACGGAATGCGGCTTGCCCTGCCCGGCATGCTGGAGCGCGGACGCGGGCATGTCGTCAACGTCGCGTCGCTGGCCGGGAAGTTCCCGGTCAAAGGGCTGGCGATCTACAACGCCAGCAAATTCGCCGTCGTCGGGCTGACCGCGGCGACGCGGCTGGAGTACGCGCCGCACGGCGTGAGCGTCTCCGCCGTGCTGCCGTCGGCGGTCGACACCGCCCTCGCCTCAGGGCTCGACATGCGGCCGATCCCGAAGGTGAAACCGGGCAGGATCGCCGACGCCGTCGTGGCTTCCGTCCGCACCCGGGCCGCGGAGATCGCCGTGCCCGGCTACGTCGGCGCGCTCGCCACCCTCGCGGCCGTGACACCCGAGCCGGCGCTCAACGCCTTCCGGCGGCTGATCCGGGACGACCGGGCCCTGCGCCCCGATTCACCGGAGCGGGACGGCTACCGCGCCCGCCTCCACCAGGACACCCAGCGGGAGGAAAACGCATGAACGCGCAGTACGACGCCGTCGTCGTCGGAGCCGGTTTCGGCGGGATGGGCGCGGCGATCCAGCTCAACCGGCTCGGCTACGACAACCTGCTCATCCTCGAACGCGAGTCCGACCTCGGCGGTACGTGGCATGTGAACCGCTATCCCGGGCTGGCCGTCGACATCCCGTCGGCCACCTACTCGTACTCGTTCGAGCCGAATCCGCACTGGTCGCGTCTCTTCGCGCCGGGCGCGGAACTCAAGCGGTATGCCGAGCACGTCGCGGACAAATACCGGCTGCGGCGATACATGCGGTTCGGCTCGGTGGTCACCGGCGCGGTCTGGGACGAGGCGAAGGCGCACTGGACGGTCTCGCTCGCCGAGGGTGGGCCGGTCACCGCCAAGTACCTCCTCACCGCGACAGGATTCCTTTCGCAGCCGAAGAAACCCGACATCGCCGGGATCGGCACGTTCGGCGGCAAGGTCATCCACACCACCGCCTGGGACGACGACTACGACCTCGCGGGCAAGCGGGTGGCGGTGATCGGTACGGGCGCGACAGCGGTCCAGCTGATCCCCGAGATCGCGAAGATCGCGCGGGAACTGACCGTGTACCAGCGGACCCCGATCTGGGTGAGCCCGAAACTGGACTTCCCGGTGCCCAAGGCCGTCCGGCGTGCGTTCGCCGCCGTCCCGTTCACCCAGCGGGCCGCGCGGCTGACCGGGACCGCGCTGCTGGAACTGATGATGGTCTCCGGTGTCCTGCACTACAAGCAGCTGCCGATGGCGAACCGGCTCGGCAAGCTGTGGTGCCAGGCGCATCTGCGCCGTCAGGTGCGGGATCCGGGGCTGCGCGCGGAACTGACGCCGCGCTATTCCTTCGGCTGCAAGCGTCCGACGTTCTCCAACGAGTACTACCCGGCCTTCACCAAGGACCACGTGCACCTGGAGACGACGTCCATCGCGAAGATCGACGAGACCGGGATCGAGACCACCGACGGCGGACGGCGGGAGATCGACGTCCTGGTGCTGGCGACCGGATTCGACCTGTGGGAGGCGAACTTCCCGGCGATCGAGATCATCGGCCGCGACGGCCGGAATCTCGGGAAGTGGTGGCGGGAGAATCGGTTCCAGGCCTACGAGGGCGTCGCGATCCCCAAGTTCCCGAACTTCGTTTCCCTCAACAGCCCGTATTCCTACTCCGGATTGTCCTATTTCACCACGATCGAGACGCAGATGCGGCATATGGACCGGCTCTTCGGCGCGATGCGGCGGCGCGGCGCGACCGAGTTCGAAGTCACGCAGGAGGCCAACGACGCGTTCCTCGACCGGATGACCGAACGCCTCGGCGACTCGATCTTCGCCCTCGGGAACTGCGCACCGGCGAACAGCTACTACTTCAACCCACACGGGGAAGCGACCCTGCTCCGGCCGTCCTCCACACTGAACGCCATCAAGGAGGCGGGGAGCTTCCCGCTCGAGGACTACACCTTCGCCTGACCGTCCCGGCCGAGCAGAGTGCGGAGGATCTCGACGGCGTGCGTCCACAGGACCGCGCCACCGACGCCGGGGACGATCCGGAGCGTGGCATCGGGAAGGCGTCCGGCGAGGGTGGCGCCGTTGTCGGGGGAGTGGCTGCGGTCCTGTTCGCCGTACCAGAGATCGACGTGGACCGCGATCGACGACAACGGGAAAGGCCAGCGGCCCATGGCGAGTACGGTGTCGCGGGCGTACCCCGCCGGTCCCTGGCCGAACGCCTCCGCCATCGCCTGGCGGTAGGCGGACTCGAACGACGGAGCGGTGTAGACCGCGAGATCGGCTTCCGGCGCGGAGCTGGTCACCAGGTGCCACATGGTGTCCTGGTCGAAGCCGGTGAACACGGCTTCCGCGTGGACGGGATCGGAAGCGACCAGGGCGACTAGGTCCGCCAGCTCTCCGGGCAGCTTTCCGCTGAACTCCGGCCTGCCGATCTCGTCCGCGCCGGACACGATGGCGAGCGGACCCGTCGTGCCCGCCGCGGCGCAGGCGAAGGCGAACGGGGCACCCTGTGAATTGGCGATCATCGGCGGGTTCCCGAAGCCTCGTTCTCCGGCGAGATACGCGATGTCCGCGGCGAAATCGTCGAAGACACGGTTCTCGAGCGGACTGGACGAGCCGAGCCCCGGCCGGTCCACCGTGACCAGCCGGACGTCCAGCGACTCCACCACTCCCGCGGGTAGCCCCAGCCGGCGACTCGTCGCCGCGCCGGGGATCATCAGGACGACTTCGCCGTCCGTGGGGCCCCACTCGGCCCAGCCGAGGACGCGTCCGTCGGGTAACTCGGTTTCGCCCAGCCGGGCCGGGGTGTCGATGCGCAAGTCCACGCAGCCATGATCACAGTCGAACCACCGGATACGCATCCGAAAAAACGCGGGGGTGCCGGGACCCCGCGCGGTCCCGGCACCCCATCGCTTTACTGCCTGCGGAGCCGGAGCGTGACGCCCGCGCCCGCCGCGGCGAGGAAGACCGCGCCGAGTGCGTACGGCCACCACGGCACCGAGGTGTCGCCCACCGGGGAGGCACCGTAACCGCCGGCGGCACCGGTGCGGTCGTAGGTCGAGCCGGGCAGCTTGTCGCCGTAGCGGCTCTGCAGGGCCTCGCGGTAGGCGGCGAGCGTCATCTTCTCGCCGGTCTTCGCGACCGAGGAGCCGTCGAGGACGGTCACGGTGTCCCCGTCGACGGCGTACCAGGCGCCCGCCTGCGGTTCGCTCAGGAGGTAGCCCTTGCCGACCTGCGCCGCGAGGCGCTTTTCGACGTCACCCGAGGCGACGTTGTAGACCGACCAGCCCGAGCCCTCGCGCTGCGACCACACGGTCGCCGCGTCACCGTTGCCGAGGGTGGCGGGTGTGGCGACGTAGGCCAGTTCGGCGAGGACGGCGGACGTGCCGGCGATGAAGGCCGCGGTCGGCTGGTAGACCGCCACCGGTGTCCGCGGATCCGCCTTCGCGGTCTTGGCCGCGATGGCCGTGTCCGCCTTGGCGGCGCCGGGGAACACCGCCTTGGCGAGCCGTTGGGTGGTCGCGTCACTGGTGACCACAGTGGACACCGCGGCGAGGTCGGCGGCGGTGGGCGCGCCGCTGGGGGCGTCGGCGGCGGAAGCCTGGCCGCCGAGCGCGAGTGACAGTCCGAGGGCGAGGATCGTGGCGCCGAGGAAGGTTCGCTTCATGGTTTCAGTCCTTGATCCCGTAGACGGTGTGGGTCCAGGTGAACGAGTTGTTGGACCGATAGGCGTTGTAGCTCATCTGGTTGTAGCGGGGGCTCGAGCCCCACGGGTCGCCGTAGTAGACCGTCGTCGCGCCGTTCGTGTTGTCGTAGCCGTAGAGCACGTGCATGTGGCCGCCGCCGTTGCGCCAGCCGATCCGGGTGCCGATCGGCTGCCGCGCGTCGACCTGGCCCTTGATGGAGGCGAAGCTCAACGTCTGGCCCGAGGAGCTGTAGGTGCCGACGTTGCTGAACCCGAGCCAGCGGAACACGCGCTGCTGGTCGCTGAGGTAGCCCTGGTTGTTCGCGCAGTCCGTGCCGGACTCGTTGTGCGCGACCTGGCAGAACTTCGTCTGCGTCAGGCTGTGCCCCCACCAGGCGGCGATGGTGTTGCCGCTGGCGTCCCAGCACCAGTTGCTCTTCTCCTGTGCCTGCATCCTGATCGGGATCGTGGTGGCGGCCGTGATGGCGGGCGCCGCGGCGGCGGGCGCCTGCAGGGCGACCATCGCGGCGACACCGAGGCAGGCCGTGGCCAGCCCGCGCCTGAATGAGATCTTCACCGTCGGAACACTCCTAACTGGATGGTCGAACGCGAAACACGCGCGGGCGGCTACCCGACGGAACAAGTGGGGACTTCGGCTACCCGACTGGGTGGCCGACCGGCGCGAGCAGGGGACTTGCGCTGTGACGAAGTGACGGAGGGGCACTGCGAACAGACTGAGATTCACCCTCTGGTGGACCCCGTGGCAAGGTTCGAGGCAATACCTAAGGGTCCGTATTACCGCCGCGCGGCTTCGCGCCACCGCGGGTCGGCGTCGCCCGATCGAGTTAACGACGCGGGAAGCTCGTGACTCCGGTGGTGTGGACCAGCGGAAAGCGCGCGACCCGTGGTGACTGTTCGTGTTCCCGCCTTTCGGCGGGTGTCCGATCGGTATGGTCCCGAGCATGCCGACGAGCGGTGCGGCATCGGTGTTCGTGGCCCGCGACACCGAATTGGCCGAACTGGTGCGCGTCGCCTCACGCCCGCCGTCGGTCGCCGTCGTCGAGGGTGAACCGGGTGTGGGCCGGAGCCGTCTGCTCGAAGAACTGGTCGCCCATCCCGGGATCGCGTCGCGTGTGGTCTGGTCCACCCGGTGCGTTCCCTTCACCCGGCCGTGCCGGCTGGCACCCTTGGTCGACGCGTTGCTGGGGAGCGGTGCCGTGGCCGCCGCCCACGCGGCGGAGTTCTCCCCGGTGACCGGCGTCCTGCGGCGGCTGATCCCCGAATGGTCTTCGTGGTTGCCGCCGTTCCCCGAGAACGCCGACGACGGCACCGTCCGGCAGCAGGAGTTCCGGGCTGTGCGCGAAGTACTGACCGGCTGCGGTCCGGCGGTTCTGGTGCTCGACGACGTCCACGCCGCCGACGACGACACGTGGGAGTTCCTGCGCGGACTCGCGGCGTCCCCGGCGGCTTCGCTGAGCGTGGTGGTCAGCGCCGTGTCGTGCGGACCGCGGCGGTTCCCGCCGCTGCCGGGAACCGTCGCGCAGCTGTCGCTTCGGGCGTTCAGCGCCGTCCAGGTGCGGACGCTGCTGGACGCGTCCTTCGGCCGCTGTGCGCCGGATTTCGCCGAGGCGGCACACCGGCGGACGTCCGGGATCGCCGTCGATCTGACGGCTCTGGTCCCAAGCGCCGGCGAGTCGCTCCCGGCGACCGTGCCGCCGGTCGTGCGGAGCCGGGTCGCCGCGCTGATGGCGGCGATCGGTCCGGCCGCGCGGGACGCCGTCAGCGCGGCCGCGGTGCTGGGATCGCCTGCCGGAGAACCGGAACTGGACGCTCTCGCGGCATCGCCGTCCGGGGAGATCTCCGGCGCGGTCACCGAAGCCGTGGAAACGGGACTGCTGCGTGATCTCGGCCGCGGCCGGTACGTCTCGGGAAGTCCGCTGATCGGTGAAGCCGTCTACGCCTTGCTTCCCGGGCCTCAGCGGTGCGCGATGCACGGACGCGCCGCCGCCCGGCTCGCCGCGGACGACGAACCCCTCGCGGCGCTCGTCGCCCGCCACGCGCGGCAGGCGGGCGATCTCGCCGAGTGGACACAGTGGACCGGCGTCGCGGTCGACAACGCCATCGAAGACGGCCGGACCGAGGAAGCGGGCCGTCTGCTCGAAGCGGCTTTGCGGGACGCGGAGCTGCCGCGGGCCGCGCGCGAGTCGTTCGCCGTCCGGCTGGGGAGGGAACTTCCGCGCAGCATCGCCCACGCGGGCACGGTCCGGTTGCTGCGGGAGATCCTGCGCGAATGGCCGCTGAGCAAGGCCGCGCGTGGCGAGATCCGGGTCAATCTCGGGCAGGTGCTGATCAATCAGGTTGGCAAGGTCGACGCGGGCAGGCTCGAGATCGAACTGGGCGCGGCCGACCTCGGCAGGCGCCAGGCGCTGCTCGCCAGGGGATTGGTCACCTTGGCGCTGCCGCATATCGGGACCATTCCGGTGGAGGAGAACCTCCGCTGGCTCGATCAGGCCGAGCAGATGAGCAAGGGGGAACACGACGCGGGAGTGTTGGCCGCGATCGCCGCCAACCGGCTTTCGGCGCGGATGCAGATCGCTGATCCGGGGGTGTGGCAGGACATCGCCGACCTGCCGCCCGTGCCGGAGTCGGCCGAGGTCTGCCGCCAGGTGGCCCGCACCTACATCAACCTGGCCGACGCGGTGGCGTGGAACGGGCATTACCCCGTCGCGCGGGCGTACCTCACGACCGCGCGACGGCTGATCCGCGACGATCACCAGCCCTATCTCGACGCGCTGGCCGACGGCACGGAACTGCGCCTGGACCTCGCGATGGGGGAGTGGGCGAGCGTCGCGGAGAAGGCGCGGGCGATGCTGACCCGGGTCGACAAGGACAGTTCACTGGCGGCCGAGCCGCTGCTCGTGCTCGGCTGGTACGAGTACGGGCAACACCGGCCGGCGGCGGCGCTGCGCAGTTTCGACGCGGCGTTCGCGCTTTCCGCGGGCAGCGTCCCGGTGCAGGCTTCGGCCTACGCTGGTCGCGTCGCGGTCCATCAGGCGGGCAAAGACCTCCAGGCGGCCCTGCGCCTGGCCGAATACGGTCTGGAAACCGTGCGCCGCAAGAACAATTGGCTCTGGGCGGCCGAACTGATGCCGTTCGCCGTGCGCACCATGCTCGGGCTGGGGCAGCACGTCGAGGCACGAGAGCTGCTCGGCGAGTACCGGCAAGGCATCGACGGCAAGGACGCCCCGGTCGCGAACGCGTCGGCGTTGCTGTGCCGGGGGTTGCTGACCCAGTCACGGGGCGAAACGCTGCCCGCCGGTGATCTGCTGCTCGGTGCCGCGCAGGCGTACTACGCGCTGCCTCTCCCGTATTTCGCCGCCTACGCCGACGAACTCGCGGCCGGATGCTTCGCCGAAGCCGGAGACCTGGCGCGCGCCGTCGCTTCCTTCACCACCGCGGAGACGGCCTACGTGAGCCTCGGCGCCGCCGTGGACGCGCTCCGCTGCCGCCGGTCACTGCGACGCTGTGATCCGGAGATGCCCCGGCGCGGCCGCAAGGGCTACGGCGAAGCGTTGTCGCCGAGGGAACTCGAAGTCGCCCGGCTCGCCGCCCGGAACCTCACGAACCGGGAGATCGGCGAGCGGCTGTTCCTCTCGCCGCGGACGGTCGAAATCCACATCGGACGGGCGCTGCGCAAGTTGGGACTGCCGTCGCGCACCGTGCTGACGGAGGAGCGGCTTGAGGGGCTGACGGTTAAGGAACCGGGACGTTAGCTGTTTCGATTCCCGACACCGTCGCTCAGGCGCGCCGGTTTCGGTTCTTGCAGGTCCGTGAGGGCCTCCTTCCCTACTCTCAGGGTAGGGAAGGAGGCCCTCACGGACTCGGTGATCGCCACGATCGCCCCACAGGAACCAGCAATCACAACAGTGGCGCGTGAAGGACTCCAGTGAGGCGCTCGCGTGAGTGGTCGCGGTCGTGGGGATGTCGTGAAGGGCCCCTTTGAGACGTTGAAGGTCTCAAAGGGGCCCTTCACGACATGAGAGTTCGACGCCGGGGCGTCGGAAGCACTGAAGGAGCCGACCGCTCATCCTCGCCACTCACGACCACCTTGGCTCGGCCCGGCGGAGAGGGCTTGACTTCGAGGTAAGTCGACCCTTAGTTTCCCCCTATAACTTTCCATCGTTGAGGGGTGCCATGCCGAAGATCGGTGGTCGTCCGGCCAGGATCGCGAGGGACGACATCCTGCGGGCCGGTCGCGAGCTCGGCATGCGACGGCTCAGCGTCAAGGCGGTCGCGGTCCGGCTGGGGGTGACCGCGACCGCTCTGTACCGGCACGTCGACGGCCGGTGGGGGCTCGAGCGGCTGGTCGGGGAGAGCATCCTGGCCGAGCTGCGGCTCCGGGACGATCCCCGGCACGGCCTCGAACAGCATCTGCTGTCCTTCGCTCTGCAGATGCGGGCCTCCATGCTGGAGTACCCGGGTCTGGTCACCTATCTCCAGCTGCTGTTCCCGCGGGGTGACGGCGGTCAGCGGCTGCTGAACAGCGAGGTCGACGCCCTCGTCCGCCGGGGTTACGAGCCCGGTGCGGCGATCGTGCTCAGCGGCGCCGTCGCGTCGCTGACCATCGCGATGACCGCGTCCGAGGAGCACAGCACGGCCGCCGAGGAGGCCGACGGCGACGGGCTGGACCGGGAGCGGCAGGCGGTCCTCGACCGGTTGTCCCGTGACGACCGGCTCGCCGGGCCGTCGGCCGCGTTGCCGCAGGTGCCGAGGCCCGAATACGTGCGGCTTCTGCTGACCGCGTCGATTCGCGGGTTGATCGAGTCCTGCCCGCCGGGCAGGCCGGTCGCCGAGATGGTGGCCGATTTGGCGGCCACGGGGGAGGAACTGTGATGGCGCGCGGATTCCAAGGCGCGGTGATGCGGGGTTTCGGGGCAAGGGACCACGAAGCGACCGTCGTCGGGACAGAAGAGATGGCGCCGCGTTTCGTGCGGGTCCGGTTCGTCTCGCCGACGTTGTTCGAGGACGTCGTCGTGGAGCCGACGGCCTGGCTCCGGTTCTGGTTCCCGGATCCGGAGGGCGGTCCGACGGAGTTCCAGCGCGCGTACACCCTCACCGAAGCCGACCCGGAAGCCGGCACGTTCGCGATCGACGTCGTCCTGCACGAACCGGCCGGACCAGCGTCGCGGTGGTTGCGTGAGGCGCGGCCCGGATCGACGGTTCCGGTGATGTCACTGGGTTCCACGTCGTTTTCGGTCCCCGCCGAACCGCCTGCGGGTTACCTCCTGATCGGTGACTCCGCCTCGATCCCCGCGATCAACGCGATCCTCGACGTGGTCCCGGCCGAAATCCCGATCGAGCTGTACCTCGAAGAGCACGACGAGACCGACCGGCTGATCCCGCTGAGGGAGCACGCGAGACTGGCCGTGCACTGGGTGCCGCGTCAGGACGCGACTTCGCTGGCCGCGGCGATCGAGACGCGTGACTGGTCGGACTGGCAGGCGTGGCTCGCACCGGAAGCGGGCTCGCTCAAACATCTCAAGACCCGGTTGCGGGACACGTTCGGCTTCCCCAAAACCGAGGTGCACGGCCGGGCGTACTGGTACTACGGCCGGGCCATGGGTTCTTTTCGCGGGAAGAAAGAAGAACCGGCAGCCGAAGTCCCGAAGCCGGTCAAGGAAGCACCCAAGGGAGCTTGGCGGGCACAGGCCGCCGGACGACTGCTCGCGCCGGTGCGGCGGACGCTGCTCTTCGCCGGGATCCTGCAGGCCGTCGTGACGCTGATCCGCCTCGCGCCCTTCGTGCTGCTGGTGGAACTGGTCCGGCGGTTGCTCGCGGGCGGTGAATCGCTGTGGGCGATCGGCATCGCGGCGCTCGTGCTGCTGGGCGTGGGCACACTGTTCGAATCCGCGGTCGTGCTGTGGCTGCACGCGGCCGACGCGCGGTTCGCCCGCGAACTGCGGCAGCGGCTGCTGGGCAAACTCGCGAGGCTGCCGCTGGGCTGGTTCACCGTCCGCGGTTCGGGCACGGTCGCGAAGCTCGTGCAGGGCGACACGCTTTCACTCCACTATCTGGTCACGCACGCCGTCCCCGACGCGGCGACCACCGTCGTCGCGCCGGTCGCGGTGCTGGCCTACCTGTTCGCGGTGGACTGGCGGCTCGCCCTCGTGCTGCTCGTCCCGATCCTCGTCTACCTCGTCACGACGTCGATCATGGTCGTCCAATCAGGACCCAAGACGGGCCAGGCGATGCGCTGGGCGGAGCGGATGGCCGGGGAGGCGGGCGCGTACCTCGAAGGCCAGCCGGTGATCCGGGTGTTCGGCGGTGCCGCGGCTTCGTCGTTCCGGCGGCGGCTCGACGAGTACATCGGTTTCCTCGGCGACTGGCAGCGACCGTTCACGGGCAAGAAGACCATGCTGGACTTCGCCACCCGGCCCGCCACCTTCCTGCTCCTGATCGCCGGTGCCGGCACGCCGATGGTGGTGGGCGGCGGCATGGAGCCGGTGACGTTGATCCCGTTCCTCTTGCTGGGCACCACGTTCGGCGCGCGGCTGCTGGGCATCGGCTACGGTCTCGGCGGCGTCCGTGAAGGGATGCTCGCCGCCCGCCGGATCCAGGTCGTCCTCGACGAACCCGAACTGTCCACTGTGGAACAGAAGATCATCGACGGCGTCGAGCCCGGCACGGTGGAACTGGACCGGGTGGGTTTCGCTTACCGCAGCGGGGTTCCCGTGCTGGAGGACGTGTCCCTGACCTTGCGGCCCGGTACGGTGACCGCGCTGGTCGGCCCGTCGGGAGCGGGGAAGTCGACGCTCGCCGCGCTGGTCGCGCGGTTCCACGACGTCACCGAGGGCGCGATCCGGGTCGGCGGCCGGGATGTCCGCGCCTTCGCCGCCGACGAACTCTACGGCCGGGTGGGCTTCGTACTGCAGGATCCGCAACTCGTGCAGGGGACCGTGCGGGAGAACATCGCCCTCGCCGTCCCCGATGCCGCCGAAGACCAGGTCGTCGCCGCGGCCCGCGACGCGCAGATCCACGAGCGGATCCTGCGGCTGCCTCAGGGTTACGACACCGTCCTCGGTGCCGGTTCCCAGCTGTCGGGCGGAGAACGCCAGCGGGTGGCCATCGCCCGCGCGATCCTCGCCGACGCCCCCGTCCTCGTCCTCGACGAGGCGACCGCCTTCGCCGATCCCGAGTCGGAGTACCTCGTGCAACAAGCACTCGACCGGCTCACCGCGGGCCGGACCGTCCTGGTCATCGCGCATCGCCTGCACACCGTCACCGGTGCCGACCGGATCGTGGTCCTCGACCGCGGGAAGATCGCCGAAAGCGGGACGCACGAGGAATTGCTGGCTTCGGGCGGGCGCTACACCCGCCTCTGGCAGGCCGGTGCCGGTGCGGGGGTGACCGCGTGATCCGCACACTGCTGGGCCTGATCCCCGAGACGAAATGGACGGCGTTCCGGCGATACGTCGTACTCGCCGTGCTTTCGGTGCTGCTGCGTGCCGCCGGTGTCGTGCTGCTCGTGCCGCTGGTGGGTGCCCTGTTCGGCGCGGAACCTTCGGACGCGTTGCCCTGGCTGGGCGTGCTCGCGGCCGTCACCGCGGCGGGCTGGGCTGTCGACGCCGTCGTGGGACGGCTCGGCTTCGATCTCGGGTTCGGCGTGCTCGACCACGCCCAGCACGACGTCGCCGAGCATCTGACGAACGTGCGGCTGTCCTGGTTGGACAGTGAGCACACCCGGACCGCCCGCCAGGCCATCGCCGCCGGCGCGCCCGATCTCGTCGGCCTGGTCGGCTACCTGCTCACCCCGCTCATCGGCGCGGTCCTCCTGCCGATCGCGATCGCGCTGGCCCTGCTGCCGGTCGCCTGGCCGCTCGGCGTCGCCGCGCTGGCCGGGGTCCCGGTCTTGCTGGGCGCGTTGCAGGCGACCGGCCGGATCACCCGGCGCGCCGACCGGACGGCGGCCGAAACGAACACCACGCTGACCGAGCGGATCGTCGAGTTCGCCCGCACCCAGCAGACGTTGCGCGCCGCCCGCCGGGTGGAACCCGCGCGCAGTCACGCCGGCGCCGCGCTCGCCGCGCACCACGGCGCGACCCTCCGGCTGCTGCGCCTTCAGATCCCGGGTCAGGTGCTGTTCGGCATCGCCGGCCAGCTGGCCTTGGTCCTGCTCGCCGGGACGACCGTTCTCCTTGCCACGCAAGGGAATCTGACCGTGCCCGAGGCGATCGCGCTGATCGTCGTGATCGCCCGCTACCTGGAACCGTTCACCGCGCTCGGCGATCTCGCGCCCGGCATCGAGACGGCGACCACCACCCTCGGCCGCATCCGCACCGTGCTCACCGCGCCCGTCGCTCCGGCCGGGGGAGCAGCGCCACCGGCGAAGGCGCCGCGGATCCGGTTCGAGGACGTCGGTTTCCGCTACGCACCCGGCACCGAGAACGTGCTGGAGCATTTCGACCTCACCCTGGAACCGGGGACGACGACCGCGATCGTCGGACCGTCCGGCTCGGGCAAGAGCACCGTGCTCGCCCTGCTCGCCGGCCTGTACCAGCCGACCAGCGGGCGGGTGCTCGCCGACGGGACGGATCTCGCCGGGTTGTCCGCGGAAGGCCGGCGGGAGCTCGTCACCGTCGTCTTCCAGCAGCCGTACCTGTTCGACGGTTCGGTACGCGACAACGTGCTGGCCGGGGATCCCTCGGCGAGCGACGAAAGGGTCGCCGAGGTCGTCACGCTCGCCAGGGTCGACGAGCTGCTCGAACACACGGCCGTCGGCGAGGCGGGCGGCGCGCTCTCCGGCGGTGAGCGGCAACGGGTGTCCATCGCCCGCGCGTTGCTCAAACCGGCGCCGGTGCTGCTGGTCGACGAGGCCACGAGCGCGCTGGACACCGAGAACGAGGACGCCGTGGTCCGGTCGCTCAGCGCCGATCCCGTGCCGCGGACCCGGGTGATCGTCACCCACCGGATCGCCGGGATCCGGCACGCCGACCGGGTCCTGTTCCTGGAGGACGGACGGCTGGCCGAGGACGGCACCGTCGAAGAACTCCTTGCCAGGGAAGGACGTTTCGCCGAGTTCTGGCGGCGCCAGATCGATGCCACCGGCTGGAGGATCGCCGCGCGATGACCCACACGCAGGGTGAACCCGAATGGGTCGTCACCCGTGACGGCAGACGGCTCTACGCGATGGTCCATCCGGGCCCGGAAGGTTTCGCTGGGCCGACGGTCGTATTCGAAGCCGGAGCCGCGGCCACCCGATCGTCCTGGGCGGCGGTCCAGCCGGAGGTCGGCCGGTATGCCCGCGCGATCGCCTACGACCGCTCCGGGCTCGGCCGCAGCGCCCCCGACCCCGGCGGGCGGACGCTGCGCCGGATGGCCGACGACCTCAACGACGTCCTCGACCATTTCGGCCAGGGACCGTACGTTCTCGCCGGGCAGAGCGCCGGTGGGCCGATCGTGCGGCAGGCCGCCGCGCGCCGTCCGGAGCGGATCGCGGGTCTGGTGCTGGTCGACCCGACCGACGAGGCGGCGGACGTGTTCTTCGGCCGCGCCTTCCGCACCGGTGAACGCGTCATGCTCGGGCTCGGCGGCGCGCTCGCGCGGCTTGGCCTGCTCAAGGTCGTCTTCCGCGGTCTGCTGCGGGACATCCCGGACGACGTCCGCCGCGACCTCGAACGGGAGGCGTTCACCGTCGGGACGGTGCGGACCCAACGGGAACAGGCCCGCACGTTCCTCGACGAACTGGCCCTCTGGCGGCACGATCCGCCGGTGCTCGGGGACATCCCGCTCACCGTCGTCTCCGGCGGGCTCGGTGAGGGCGGGATGTCCGCCAGGATGAGAGCGCAGGCGAACGCTTCCCACGCCCACCGAGTGAGTCTCTCGTCCGGCGCCAGGCACGTGATCGCGGAGCGGTCCGGTCACTACATCCCGAAGACCGAACCCGAGGTGATCGTCCGCGAGATCGTCAGGATGACGTCAGCGCCCGCCTGAGCTCTTCATAGGTCGGGGCGAGTTTCCGGAGTGTCTCGGCGGCACGCGCGTCGTCCTCGGTGACGAGGTCGTACTGCAACGAACCGACCAGTCGCGACTGCGCGGCGAGGACGGCGGCGGCGTCTTCGAGGCCGATCCGGCGCAGGCACGCCGCCGCGTCAGCCTGCCTCCGGGCGCCGACGCGGATCGCGAAGTGGACGAGCAGCCCGCGCAGGTCCGGGTCGGGACCGGCCTCGATCCGGGCGGCCAGCGCGAGGGCTGCTTCGCCGTTGCCGAGACTGCCGGGCGGGAGACCGCCGTCGTTCTCGCCGCCGAGCCGCCTGATGGCCCGGGGGAGCGACGCGACGATCGCGGCTTCGTCGTCGACGACGGTGTGCCGGACGAAATCGGTGCGCATCGTATGCGGTTTGCCGTAGGCCACGGTTTCGGCGAGCCAAGCGGCGGCGAAATCCCGCCGCGGGATCCGCGCGTACGGATATCCCTGTGGGTCGTGGGCGGTGACGGACTCGCCGTCCGCGGCGAGCGCGACCAGGAAATGGTCGGCGCCGATCGGGCCGGTCATCCCCGGCTGGTGGCGCAGATGCCCCATCTCGACCGGGCCGATCAGGACCGGGCCGACGGCGAGGCTTTCGACGAGCCGCGCGAACGCGGCGTCCGGATCCGGCTCGCTGACGGTTTCCGCGCTCCAGCCGAGTGCGTCGAGAGCCTCGCCGATGCCGAGGTCGGGATCCCAGCCGAAAGCGTCGAAGAACGGCAGCGATCCGCCGACCAGTTGCAGGCCGAACGGACTGCCGGTGACGGTTTCGAGCACGTCGATTTCCGGCGCGCCGGAGCCCAGCATCATCGCGAGGGAATGGGAATAACAATAAGGGCCGGAGCCACGGTAAGGAACATCGATCACGCGTTCGACGATGGCAGTTTTCGCGCGAAAACGCCAGCCTCTTCGCTTTCGTCCGTTGTGGACGGTCACCCGGGTTTCATCACCCGTCCGGGGGTTTCGGGGCCACTCAACGGGTTCTATCCAGGCGAGACCGCCGGTCCCGGTTGCCGTCGGCGATCTCGCCGAACCAGGATGACCATCACTTGGCTCGCTGTCCCCTTCGTCCTGACCTGGGCCGACGGGAGCGAGGGGTGAGGCGGAGGCGGCATGGCGGAACGTCGTGGGCGGAATCGGTGGCGCCGGGGCATCGCGGTGCTCACGGTGGTCGTCGTGGCCTTGCTGATGGGCGCCCCGCTGCCCGCGAGCGCCCAGAGCCAACCGCGCGGAGCGGGCACCGAACGGCCGATCGGGCCGGAACCGGTGTATTCCGGCCTGGCGCACGGCGGGATCACGATGGCCGCCAACTCCGTCGTGCAATGCGGCGTCGGCGTGGTCTGCAACGAGTCCACGAGCAACGCGAGCCCGGTGTCGTGGATCAAGACCGACCCGGCCGCGCCGGGGAACACGGCCTCCGCGGCGAGCCTGAACGTCCCGGCCGGCGCGAAAGTGCTCAACGCCCGGCTGTACTGGCAGTTCAACCCGGTCGCCAGCAGCGGGACCTCCGGTGACGGGAGCCGGGGCAACCAGGTCTCGATGAAGATCCCTGGCTCTGCCTCCTACCAGCGGATCACCGCCGAAACCTACGACTGGTTCCCCGCGACCACCACGGGCGGTTTCCCGACCCTCTACGCGTACGGCGGCGCGGCCGACGTCACGGACCTCGTGACCGGTGCCGGCACCGGGCAGTACACGGTCGCCGACATCCAGGCCTGCCAGGGCCAGTCGATCAGTGGGACTAACCTCGGGTGCTGGGGTGGCTGGTCACTGGTCGTCGCCTACGAACTGCCCAGTGAGCCGCTGCGTTACCTGCAGGTGTGGGATGGTTTGCAGCGTGTCGCCGGCGGTAGCACGCCGAGCTCGGCGACCATCGCGCTGAGCGGTATCAAGGCGCCGACCTCGCGTCAGCCCAACGTCGAACTCGGCATCGTCGCGGGTGACGGCGACGCGCCCATCACCGGTGACTACCTCCAGGTCGGCCCGGACGCGGCCGGTCTCCAGACGATCGCCATGCCCGCGCCCGGCGGCGTGGCGACCAACAACGCCTTCAGCAGCCGCATCGACCGTGTCACGGCCACCGGTTCCGGCGCGAACGTCACGTCGCGCGATCCCAATCCGGTGAACAACGTCGGCTACGACGCCCGCAGCATCGACATCACCGGCAAGGTTCCCGCGGGGACCACCGCGCTCGAGGTGAAGATCGGCACCGTCGGCGACGCGCTGTACCCGCAGACGATCTGGCTCGTCACCGACGCGCTCGAACCCGATCTGCAGATCACGAAGGCCAACGACCCGGTCGGCAACACCGACGACAACCCGCCGGGCTACGTCGCCAAGGGCGGCGAGGTCACCTACAGCTTCGACGTCGCCAACCGGCACGCCGACGGCAGTGTCAACGATCTCGACACCGCGACGAACGTGGTGCTCACCGACACCCTGCCGGACGGCGTCACGTTCGTGGCCGGGTCCAATCCGGACTGTTCGGCCGCCGGGCAGCTGGTCACCTGCAACCTGCGGAACTTGAGGCCGGGGCAGTCGCAGAAGGTCGCCTTCAAGGTCAAGGTCGGCACCTCGGTGCCGGACGGCACCAAACTCGACAACACCGGCAACCTGACCTTCCGCGGCGAGGACACCGGCCGTCCGCAGGAACGCACGTCGAACACGGTGCGGAACACGGTCGCCTCGCCCGGGTACCAGCTGACGAAGACGGTCGACCTCGCCGAGGCGATCCCGGGCGACACCCTGACCTACCAGGTGACCGTGCGGAACACCGGCGTGATCCCCGTGCCCGCGCTGACGGTGCGCGACACGTTGCCGCCGGGCACGACGTACGTGTCCTCCACTCCTTCGAAGGGCACCGCGTCCGGCTCCGGGCCGATCGATTGGGCCGTGAACGGCCTCGCCGTCGGGGAGACGGCCACGTTGACGGTGCGCGTGCAGGTCGAAGAGGCCGCCATCGGCAAGGAACTGGTGAACCGCGCGACGGTGCCGATCGGACCGCCGCCGGTCGTCCCGCCGGACAACCGCTGCCCGGACGATCCCGCCGCCGCGTGCGCGAAGACCAAGGTGCCGCCGCCGTCGTACACGGTGACGAAGACCGCGGACAAGGAATCCGCGAACCCGGGCGACGTCGTGCGCTACAACGTCACCATCGCCAACACCGGGAAGGTGACCGCGGCGGACCTCAAGGTCGTCGACGATCTGACCGGTGTGCTGGACGACGCGGTCTACCAGAACGACGCCACCGCGTCACCCGGTGCGGTGTCCTATGTGGATCCGAAGCTGACCTGGACGGGCACGCTCGCGGCGGGGAAGAGCGCGGAGTTCACCTACACGGTCAAGGTCAAGAGTCCGAACACGGGCGACAACCGGCTGAAGAACGTGGTGACGTCGGAGACGCCGGGTGGGAACTGTCCGCCGGGTTCGACGGATCCGAAGTGTGGGACAACGACGCCGGTGTCGGGGCTGTTGATCGAGAAGTCGGTCGACAGGCAGTCGGCGAACCCTGGTGACGTGGTGAAGTACACGGTGACGGTGCGGAACACGGGTCAGACCAAGCTGTCGGGGGCGACGTTCGCCGATGACCTGACTCAGGTGCTGGACGACGCGGACTACCAGAACGATGGTGCCGCGACGATCGGCGGCGTTTCCTACGCCGCGCCGAAGCTGACCTGGACCGGTGACCTCGACGTGGGCGCGACGTCCACGGTGACCTACACGGTCAAGGTGAAGAACCCGAACACCGGCGACGACCAGCTCAAGAACGTCGTGTCGTCGGAGACGCCGGGTGGGAACTGTCCGCCGGGTTCGACGGATCCGAAGTGTGGGACCACGACGCCGGTGTCGGGGCTGTTGATCGAGAAGTCGGTCGACAAGCAGTCGGCGAACCCGGGTGATGTCGTGAAGTACACGGTCACGGTCAAGAACACCGGTCAGACCAAGGTTTCCGGCGCGACGTTCACCGACGATCTCACTCAGGTTCTTGATGACGCGGACTACCAGAACGATGGTGCCGCGACGATCGGTGGAGTCACCTACGCGGCACCGAAGCTGACGTGGACCGGTGATTTGGAGATCGGTGCCACCGCCACGGTCACGTACACGGTGAAGGTGAAGAACCCGAATCCCGGTGACAAGAAACTGTCCAATGTGGTCACTTCGGAGACGCCCGGTGGAAACTGCCCGCCGGGTTCCACGGATCCGAAGTGTGGCACCACGACGCCGGTGTCGGGTCTGCTGATCGAGAAGACCGTCGACAAGCAGTCGGCCAATCCGGGTGACGTGGTGAAGTACACGGTGACGGTGCGGAACACGGGCCAGACCAAGCTGTCGGGGGCGACGTTCGCCGATGACCTGACTCAGGTTCTTGATGACGCGGACTATCAAAATGATGGTGCGGCGTCGGTCGGTGGTGTGGTTTATGCCGCGCCGAAGCTGACGTGGACCGGTGATCTGGAGATCGGTGCCACCGCCACGGTCACGTACACGGTGAAAGTCAAGAATCCCACCACGGGCGACAATCTGCTCAAGAACGTGGTGTCGTCGGAGACGCCGGGTGGGAATTGTCCGCCGGGTTCGACGGATCCGAAGTGTGGCACGACCACTCCGGTGTCGGGTCTGTTGATCGAGAAGACCGTCGACAAGCAGTCGGCCAATCCGGGTGACGTGGTGAAGTACACGGTGACGGTGCGGAACACCGGTCAGACCAAGCTGACAGGGGCGACGTTCACCGACGACCTCACTCAGGTTCTTGATGACGCGGACTATCAGAACGATGGCGCGGCGACCATCGGCGGTGTGTCTTACGCGGCGCCGAAGCTGACGTGGACCGGTGATCTGGAGATCGGCGCGACCGCGACGGTCACATACACGGTCAAGGTGAAGAATCCCGCTCCCGGCGACAAGAAGCTCATCAACACGGTCACCTCGGAGACGCCGGGTGGCAACTGTCCGCCGGGATCGACGGACCCGAAGTGCGGCACCACGACGCCGGTGTCGGGGTTGAAGATCGAGAAGTCGGTCGACAAGCAGACCGCGAACCCGGGTGACGTCGTGAAGTACACGGTGATCGTCACCAACACGGGGCAGACCAAGCTGACCGGTGCCACCTTCACCGACGATCTCACGCAGGTGCTGGACGACGCGGACTACCAAAATGATGGTGCGGCGACGATCGGTGGTGTGGCTTACGCCGCGCCGAAGCTGACCTGGACCGGTGACCTCGGCGTCGGTGACACGGCCACGGTCACCTACACCGTCAAGGTCAAGAGCCCGAACACCGGCGACAACCGGCTCAAGAACGTGGTGTCGTCGGAGACGCCGGGCGGCAACTGTCCGCCGGGTTCCACGGATCCGGACTGTGGCACCGACACCCCTGTTTCGGGCCTGGAAATCAAGAAGACGGTCGACAAGCAGTCGGCGAACCCCGGCGACGTCGTGAAGTACACGGTCACGGTCAAGAACACCGGTCAGACGAAGCTGACGGGAGCGACCTTCACCGACGACCTGACCCAGGTGCTCGACGACGCCGTTTACCGGAACGACGGCGCGGCGACCATCGGCGGTGTCACCTATGCGGCACCGAAGTTGACGTGGACCGGTGACCTCGGCATCGGGGAGACCGCCACGGTCACCTACACGGTCCAGGTGAAGAAGCCGGGCGACGGCGACAAGAAGCTCGTCAACGCCGTCACCTCGGACACGCCGGGCGGCAACTGCCCGCCGGGTTCGACCGATCCGGACTGCGGCACGACGACGCCGATTTCCGGGCTGCTCATCAAGAAGACCGCCGACAAGAAGTCGGTCGACCCCGGCGACACGGTGAAGTACACGATCACCGTCACCAACACCGGGCAGACCGCGCAGGACGGTGCCACGTTCACCGACGACATGACCGAGGTGCTCGACGACGCCGACTACCAGAACGACGGTGCGGCGACCATCGGCGGTGTCACGTACGCGGCACCGAAACTGACGTGGACCGGTTCGCTGGGCATCGGGCAGACCTCGACCGTCACCTACACGGTCAAGATCAAGAACCCGAACCCCGGTGACAAGAAACTGTCCAATGTGGTCACTTCGGAGACGCCGGGCAACAACTGCCCGCCGGATTCGACCGACCCGAACTGCGTCGCGGACGTGCCTTCCCGCGAACTGACGGTCAAGAAGACGTCGGACAAGCAGACCGCGAACCCGGGCGACGTCGTCACCTACACCGTGACCGTCAGCAACACCGGGAAGGTCGACCTGGTCGGCGAGGACGCCGCACGGGTCACGGACGATCTGTCCGAGGTGCTGGACGACGCCGACTACTCCGACGACGCCACGTCGGCGCCGGTCGCCGGGACGTTCGCCTTCACCGCGCCGAACCTGGTGTGGACCGGCGATCTCCCGGTGGGGGCGTCGACCACCCTGAAGTACTCGGTGAAGGTGAAGAACCCGGTGACGGGCGATCACGAACTGCGGAACACCGTCAGCACCAACACCCCGGGCACCTGCCCGCCGCAGTCCGACGATCCGGCCTGCTCGACCGTCACCCCGGTGCCCGGTATCTCGCTGGAGAAGAAGGCGGACAAGGCCACGGCGAACCCCGGCGACGTCGTCAAGTACACGGTGACCGTGCGCAACACCGGCAAGACGAAGCTGACCGGCGCCACGTTCACCGACGACCTCACCGAGGTCCTCGACGACGCGGTGTTCCAGAAGGACGGTGCGGCGACGATCGGTTCGGTGACCTACGAAGAACCGAAGCTGACCTGGACCGGCGACCTGGAGATCGGGCAGACGGCGACGGTCACCTACAGCGTCAAGGTCACCAAGACCGACGGCGACGGCAAGCTGACCAACGTGATCACGTCCGACACTCCGGGCGGGAACTGCCCGCCGGGCAGCAAGGACCCGAAGTGCGGTACGACGACACCGCTGTCCAGCCTGAAGATCAAGAAGACGGTCGACCGGACGGAGGCGAAACCGGGCGAGGTCGTCACGTTCACCGTCACGGTGGAGAACACCGGACAAGCCACAGTGGACGATGCGACCTTCACCGACGATCTGACCCAGGTGCTGGACGACGCCACCTTCGACGGCACCGCCAAGGCCAGTACGGGAGCGGTCACCTATTCCGCGCCCAAGCTGACCTGGAAGGGCGCGCTCAAGCCGGGGGAGAAGGCCACCGTCGCCTACGCCGTCACCGTGCGGAAGCCGGCGACCGGTGACCACCGCCTCCGAAACGTCGTCACGTCCGACACCCCCGGCGGCAACTGCCCGCCGGGTTCGGCGAACCCCGACTGCGGCACCGACACCCGGGTCCCGCCGACACCGCCGACGCCGCAGCCGCCGGACAAGCCGAACCCGCAGCCGCCGACCACGCCGCGTCCGCCCGGTCTGGCCGTGACCGGCTCGCCGGTGAAGACGATGACGGTGCTGGCGTTGGGCATGCTGGCCATCGGCGCGCTGCTGCTCCTCGCCGGGCGGAGGCGCCGGGAGTCGTGATCGAGCCGCTGAGTCTGGGTTGAAGTACATGAAGGCCCCCTTCCTGTACCTAGGCGCAAGGATGGGGTCCTTCATGTACTTGGGCTGGTGTGAAGGTGTAGTGCCGGGGCTCAAGGTGGTGTTCCTGCCCGCCCGGCAGCAGCGGTCTGCCTCGGCTCGGGCTGAGCTCAGCCTGGCATGTCGTGAGTGGCCCCTTCCCTACTCTCAGGGTAGGCAAAGAGGCCTTCACGGACCCGCGATCACGACCCCTCGCGCCTGACCAGGGCCGAAGGCTCCCTTCACCGCATCAGCGTTTGGCTTTCTTCTCAAGAGCGTCCGGGTACCGCGATCAGGGCTTCGACCTCGACGACGAGGTCCGGGCGCGCCAGCGCGGCCACCACGATCAGCGACTGGGCGGGCCAGTCCGCTTCCGGGTACCAGCGGGTGAAGGTCTCGCGCAGCGCCGTGCGGAAACCGCCGAGGTGTTCGGTGCCGGAAAGCATGCTGAACACCTTGACCAGATGTTCCGGTCCGGCGCCCGCGGCTTCGAGCAGTCGTTCGAGGTTGGCGAGAATGGCGCGGGTCTGCGACTCCGCGTCGGGTCCGGCGAGTTCGCCGTCGGGCAGAACGCCGATCTGGCCGGATACGACGACGAGTTCGTGATCGGCGGGAACGCGGACCAGATGGCTGTACGGGCCGATCGGCGCCGCCACGGTCTCCGGATTCCAGCGCTGGATCATCGGTCCCCATTTCCTGGTGTTCGGCGGAATTCGCCTCCCGAGTATCGGGGACCGATGATTCCGGTCCGCGGCGGGAGTCTCACCTTCGGACGACGATGACCGGAAGGACTCCCGATGACGAATTCAGGATCGAAGACGCGCGCCGCGACGGAGGTCTGGCCGCTGATCCACGCCGAGCGGGCGGCACTGGCGAACGACCTCGCGGAGGTCACCGAAGAGCGGTGGGCGACGCCGTCGCTCTGCGCCGGGCTGACGGTGCGCGAGGTGCTCGCGCATCTCACCGCGGGGGCGAGTCTCACGCCGTTGCGGTGGCTGGCCGGCGTGATCCGCTGCCGGTGGGACTTCGACAAGCAGGTCGCCATGCGGCTGGCCGAACACCTGGGGGAGGACGGCGCCGAGACGCTGGAGCGGTTCCGCCGGGTCGTCGACAGCACGACGAAACCACCCCTGCCGAAGTTGGCGATGCTCGGCGAGGCGATCGTGCACGCCGAGGACATCCGCCGCCCCCTCGGCATCCGCCGCGATTATCCGATCACCGTCCTCACCGCGCTGGCCGGGTACTACCAGGGCGCGGACCTGGTGGTGATGGCGAAGGGGCGCATCGGCGGGCTGCGGTTGCGAGCCACCGATGGCCCCTTCGCCGTCGGGTCCGGGCCGCTCGTCTCGGGTCCGACCCTGGCGTTGATCATGGCCATGACCGGACGGGCGGCCTACCTCGCCGAACTCGACGGCGACGGGGTCCCGATCCTGCGGAAGCGTGTCCTTTCTCAGGACTGAGACTCGAGGGGCAGGCCGGCGTCGGCCCAGTCCTCGATGCCTTCCCGGTATTTGCGGACGTCGGTGTAGCCGAGCGTGGTGAGCCGGTCGGCGACCTGTCCGCTGTTGGGGCAGGCGGGGTTCGAGCAGTAGGTGACGATGGCGGCGCCGCGATCGGGCAGGACGGTCGCGGCGCGGGCGTCGACGTCGGCGAGGACCAGGGGGATCGCGCCGGGCAGGTGTTGCTTGGCGTAGTACTCGCCACCCAGTGCGTCGACCACCGTCACGGTCTTCGCGTCGATCGCGGCCTTCAGTTCGTCACGGGTGATGAGTGCGGTCATGTCGCTACCTCCAGTTAATCGGACTATAGTCCGCATGTGCCTCACGACCATAGCGGACCGCAGTCCGTTTCTGCAACACCGTTGGAACTCCTGCGCACGCCGCCGCCCAAGGAGCGCGCCGACGCCGCCCGGAACCGCGCCGCCATCCTGGACGCGGCCGCGTCGCTGTTCGCCGAGCACGGCGTCGACGCCGTGTCGATGGATCAGGTGGCCGCGGCCGCGGGCGTGGGGAAGGGGACGCTCTTTCGCCGCTTCGGCGACAAGGCGGGGCTGGCCGTCGCGTTGCTGGACGCGCGGGAACGCCTGCTCCAGGAAGGAATCCTGCACGGCCCGCCGCCGCTGGGCCCCGGAGCTCCGCCGGTCGAACGGCTCGTGGCCTTCGCCGAGGCGTACGTCGACTACGTGCTCGAACACCTGCCGCTGGTGCGGATGTCGGAGACCGCGGCGCCGGGCGCGCGCTACCGCATCGGCGCCTACCGCTTCTGGCATCGGCACGTCGCGCTCCTGCTCGACGGCACGCCCGATCCCGAGCACGCCGCGCACGCCTTGCTGGCCCCGCTGGCGGCCGAGCATCTGACCGCGCTGCTGCCGGAACTGGGGGAGGACCGCGTCCGTGCCGGGATCGCGCGCCTGTGGCGGCGGGCCGGACCCAAGTAGGGTGTCGGCGAGGACCCGGGAGTGTGTCGATGATGGTGGAGAGCCGGAGGTACCGGACGGCCAGGCAGGCCGTGCCGGCGCTGCTCGCCGCCGTGCTGACCGCGCTCGGCCTGTTCCTCGCGCTCCATGCGGCCGATTCCGCTTCGGCGGACGAGTCGCGCGGGGCGAACGTGACGGTCGACTCCTCGGTCTCCAAGGCCGTGGCGCCGGTGCGCGCCTCGGGCAGGCTCGCCGCCGAACCTTCACTCCTGGGTGTGCACGGTCACGGTGACCTGCCGCTCTTCGGGACCGTTCCCCACGGGCCCGCGTCGACGACGCTGCTCCGCCTCGGCGGACTCCAAGACGACGTCATTCCTCCCTCGCGCACGGCGAACCGCCTCGCGACGGGGGATCGCGCTCCTCCTTTCCCGGTAGCCGTCTGAAGCTCACGGGCGCGTCTTCCGCGTGCCCGAACCGGGAAATCATCGAGGAGAACCCTTCGTGCCGCGCGAAACCGCGCGGCGAGGCATGACCGGGCGAGCCGTCGTCTCGCTGGTCGTCCTCGCCGCGACCGTGTACCTGTTGCTGACCACCGCCCCGCGTCTGGGCCTCGATCTGCGTGGTGGGACGCAGATCGTGCTGGAGACCAAGGATTCCCCCACCGTCACCGCCAACGCCGAGACCACCGACCGGACGCTCGAGGTGCTGCGCCGCCGGGTCGACGCGCTGGGCGTCGCCGAGCCCATGCTGGCCCGCTCCGGGGACAACCGGATCATCGTCGAACTGCCCGGCGTCCGGGATCCGCGCGAAGCCGTCGAGGTGATCGGCCGCACCGCGCAACTGTCCTTCCATCCCGTGCTCGGCACCGGCACCGGTGACTCGCGGGTCCTTCCCGACGAGAGCGGCCAGCCGCTCACGCTGGGGCCCGCCGCACTGACCGGCGAAGGTGTCGACGAGGCGCTCTCGTCGATCGATTCGCAGGGCGGCGGCTGGCTCGTTTCCGTTGACTTCAAAGGGGATGCCGGGCGCGCCTGGGAACGGCTGACCGGGCAGGCCGCCTGTTCGCCGCCCGGTGACCCGGCCCGCCGGGTGGCGATCGCGCTCGACGACAAGGTGATCTCGTCGCCGCAGGTCAGCCCGCAGGTCGCCTGCGGGGTCGGGATCGTCGGCGGGAGCACGCAGATCACCGGCCAGTTCTCCCCGGCCGAAGCGAAGGACCTGGCACTGCTGATCAACGCAGGCGCGCTGCCGACACCGGTCGAGATCATCGAGCAGCGCACCGTCGGACCCACGCTCGGCGCCGAGGCCATCGACGCCAGCGCGCGTGCCGCCGTGATCGGCCTGGCGCTGACCGCGCTGTTCCTCCTCGCGGTGTACCGCCTGGCCGGACTGATCGCCGTGGGCGCGCTGGTGGCGTACGCCGCCGTGTCCTACGCCGCGCTGCTCGCCGTCGGCGCGACGCTCACCTTGCCGGGGCTCGCCGGCTTCGTCCTGGCGATCGGCATGGCCGTCGACGCCACCGTGCTCGTCTTCGAAAGGGCGAGAGAAGAACACACGGTCAAACGGGGCGGGTCACTGCCGCGGTCGGTCAGCCGCGGGTTCAGCGGGGCGTTGTCGGCGATCGTCGATTCGAACGTGACGACGCTGCTCGCCGCGGGCCTGCTGTTCTGGCTGGCGTCCGGCCCGGTGCGCGGATTCGGGGTGACGTTGTCCATCGGCGTCGTCGTCGCGTTGTTCATCTCGCTCGTGCTCACGCGTTTGCTGCTGCACCTGACGATGCGGGGCGCGGTCGCGCGCAGGCCGCGGCTTTCCGGGCTGACCCACGAGGGCCGGGTCCGCCAGTGGGTGAACCGCCGCGACCCCGGGTTCCTCGGCGAACCGCGACGCTGGCTGATGGTGGCGGGAGCGGTCGTCATCGCCGCGATCGCCGGGCTGTTCGTGGCCGGGCCGAACCTCGGCGTCGAGTTCACCGGCGGCAGGGTCGTCGAATACAGCACCTCGGCACCCGCCGACGTCGAGCAGGTGCGGGACGCGGTCTCCGACGCCGGATTCCCGCGCGCCGTCGTGCAGACATCCGGTGAGAAGGACATCTCGGTCCGCACCGAACCGATCGACGAAGACGCCACCGAACGGATCAGGACCGCCGTCGCGTCGGTCGCGGGTGACGCCACCGAGATCCGCGACGAGCAGATCGGCCCGAGCCTCGGCGCCGAACTGCGCACCAAGGCGGTGATCGCGCTCTGCCTCGCGGTGCTGGCGCAGCTGATCTACCTGGCGGTGCGGTTCGACTGGCGGCTCGGCGTCGCCACGGTGGCGGCGCTCGCCCAGGACGTCCTGATCATCCTCGGGATCTTCGCCTGGCTGGGCAAATCCATGGACGGCGTCTTCCTCGCCGCGCTGCTGACGGTGATCGGGTACTCGGTCAACGACTCGGTGGTGGTCTTCGACCGGGTCCGGGAAGTGCGCGGGCAACGCCGCAAGGAACCGTTCGCCCGCGTCGTCGGCACGGCGGTGCTCCAGACGTTGCCGCGGACGATCAACACCGGGATCGGCGTGCTGTTCGTCCTCGGGGCGCTGCTGTTCCTCGGGGACGGATCGCTGGCCGACTTCGCCCTCGCGCTCCTGCTCGGTCTCGTCGCGGGCACGGTGTCCACAGTGGCCACCGCCGGTCCCGTCGCGATCCTGCTCGACAAGCGGTGGCCCGGGGCCGGACGTCCGGTCAGGAAGGCGTCGCGGACACGGTCGCGCGAAGACAACGGCGCGGTGGTGTGATCGACGTTCCTTTGTGGACCGTCGTGCCGCGCCCGGCCCTATGCTCGTTCCCGGTGGCAGGGGAGTTCCACCGGGAACGAGGGGCGGGTAGATGATCCAGAGCGTGCTCGTCGGCGCGGTCGTCGTGCTGGCCTGGACGATGACCGCGGCCCGGCTGGAACGGTGGCAGATCACCGCGCCGATGGCGATGGTCGCGGCCGGGCTGGCGATCGGGTTCAGCACCCGCAACGACCTCGGCAACGGACTCAACACCGAGATCGCCCTCAACGCGGCGGAACTGATCCTCGCGCTGCTGCTGTTCGTGGACGCCACCGCGGTCAAGGGCGGCTATCTCGGTCATGACGCCAAGACCGCGGTGCGGCTGCTGCTGATCGCCCTGCCGCTGACGATCCTGATCGTCATGGGCGTCGGCCTGCTGGTGCTGCCGGGCATCGGCTGGACGGTGGTGCTGCTGATCGCCTGCATCATCGCGCCCACGGATTTCGCGCCCGCGACCTCGGTGGTGCACGACGTCCGGGTGCCCGAACGCGTGCGGCATCTGCTGAACGTCGAAAGCGGCTACAACGACGGCGTCGTCGCCCCGGTGTTCATCTTCGCGCTCACCCTCGCGGGGAGCCACCACCAGGCGAACACCCCGGGCGAGGCACTGCAGACCGCGATCCCTGCGGCGCTGCTCGCCGTACTGGCGGGCTCCGTCATCGGCGCGGTGGCCGCGGTGGCGATGAACGTGACCGGCAAGCACGGCTGGTCGACGCGGCATTCCGCGCGGGTCGCCGCCGTCGCGTTGCCGCTGCTGACCTACACCGCCGCCGTCGCGATCGGCGGCAACGGCTTCGTGGCCGCGTTCATCTGCGGGATCGCCTACAAGACCGCCCGGCACCCGAGCGAAGACGAACTCGGGCTGGCCGAGGACGTCAGTTCGCTGTGCGGGCTGCTGATGTGGTTCGTCTTCGGCAGCACCGCGGTGCTGGTGCTGTCCTTCGGCCTCACCTGGGGCGTGGTGATCGTCAGCGTCGTCGCGCTGACCGTCGCCCGGCTGATCCCGGTGCTGATCACCTTGCTGCGGACGGATTTCCGCTGGCGGGACCGGATGACCATCGGCCTGCTGGCCCCGCGCGGCGCGGCGTCGATCGTGTTCGGGTTGCTGGCCTTCAACTCGCTCGACGGGGACGCGGCGGACATCGCGTTGAGCGTCATGGCGGTGACGGTGCTGGCGAGCGTCGCGGCGCACGGTGTCGGGGCGTCGGCGTTCCTGAACCGCAAGTCGAAGAGGTCTTGACGGCTAGGTGCTTCCGCTCGGCTGGCGCACCGAACTGGCTACCGGCACGCCAACCTATTCCGCCGGCGGCCAGGGCGTGCCGTCCTCCCACAGCCGTTCCGCCTCGTCGGCGAAATGCCGGTACCAAGGCGCGTCCTTCGGTTCCACTGTGAACACCGGTGAGGCTTCACCGGACGGCCGGTATTCGTAGTGCTGGACGCAGATCAGTCCGCGTTTGCTGGAGACGTCGAGACAGTTGAAGCCCGCGGAGGAGATCCGTGACGAAACCCGGATCTCCAGCCTGCCGCTCGTCCTGCTCTTCAAGGAGGTCAGTTCGTCCAGGGTCGCGAGGATCCGCTGCCGCAGCCGCCCCTGCCCGAGGCTTTGGGAAATCCGGCGATCGGCGATGGCGACGAGCTCTTCGTCGGTCGGATCGAGCACCAGGACCCGGATCCGTCCGCCCGCTTCGAGGATCGACCGGATGTCACTGCGCATGCCCTGCACGGTCCTGGTCATGGAATGGCCGATGAGCAGGATGTCGAAGGCCGTCGCGCGCCGGGAGATGAGATCCGCCGGGAATTCCGATTCGAAGAACGCCGCCGGGCCGCCGCGGTTGGCGTCGCGGACCTGTTCGGTCAGCCGCCGCGAGCGGATCTGGGAGAAGGCGAGCAGGGCGAGCAACGCCGTCACCACGGACGAAAGCGTTTTGACGTCCGAGATCCCGGTCGCGCCGAGAACGGTGAACACCAGTGCGACGGTGCCCAGTACGTACAGATCCAGATTGTCGTCGGTGATCACGCGCGCCAGCGATCGCCGGATCCGTCCATGCTCGTCCGCCACCGAACCCCCTCGTCGTCGTTCCGTGGTGACGATATCGGCCGGTGGCCCGCCATGTCCGGGATTCCTGACATCGATGGCATCCCGCGAACCACCCGATACGAAGCCATTTGGCCCACTTGTTTGTCTGGTCCAGTCCAGTTATGTCTACTAACGTAGAGGGATGGAGCTGGAACTGCGCCACCTGCGCATCATGTGCGCGATCGCCGAACTCGGGAGTATCACCAAGGCGGCGAACACGCTCGGAATGGCGCAGCCTGCACTGACAGCACAACTGAAGCGCATCGAACGGACCCTCGGCGGGAAGCTCTTCCTGCGCGATCACACGGGCACCAGGCCGACCGCGCTCGGTCTCCTCGTCCTCGAGCGGGCCAAGATGGTGCTCCCCGCCGTGTCGTCCCTGCACGACGAGGCGGCGCGCCTCGCCCAGCACGCCGGGACCGGTGAGCCGGTGACCCTGCGGCTCGGCTCGGCGACGGGGCCGATGCTGGGGGCGCTCCTGCAGCGCCTCGGCACCACTCATCCCGACATCCACGTCGCCACGCATACGTCGTGGTCGTCCAACAAACTCGCGGACATGACCGCGGAGGGCGCGCTGGACTTCGCCTTCGTCGGTGTCTGCGGTGACGCCGCGCCGCCGCCGGAGCCCGGTCTCCGCTGGCGGACGCTCGCGCATCATCCGGTGTTCGTGCTGATGTCGGCGCGGGACGAGCGCGCGCAGCAGAGCGAGGTGGAACTCGGTGAGCTCGCGGACGAGCGGTGGTGTGCGACGCCGGGCGACGGATGCTTCGGCGACTGTTTCGCTTCCGCGTGCGCGCGATCGGGGTTCACGCCGCGTTCGCTGTACGAGACCGATGTGCTGACCTGTATCGAGATGGTCGAATCGGGACACGCGGTGGTGTTGTGTCAGCCGCTGTTCCATGAGATCCCGGGGATCGTCGCGGTCCCGATCGCGGGGAACCCGCTGAGCTGGCGGAATCTTGTCGGCTGGTCGGATCGAGGGGAGATGGGCCCCTTCGCCGCGGAGATGATCGCCCTGTCCCGCGCGGTGTACGGCGAGCTGATCGACCGGCGGCCGACCTACTCGAAGTACCTGGAGTTGAACCCGGGTTATGGCGTCGACTACACGGACGCAGGGGTGCGCTGACCTGCGCGGAAGTCGTTGAAAGGTCCAGTCCACTGACGTGGATATGACCTAAATGGTATGTACCTTTTGCGGCAGGTGCCTCGTACGGTCTGGGACGAGATCTTCTTCCGGAACGTCGGTGAGGAAACGCCTGAAATGAACCGAAAGATCGTAGCGGCCGCCGCGGCGGCCCTTACCGGCGCGGGCCTGGTCACGGCCGTCGCGCTGACACCGAGCGCCAGCGCCGGCCAGACCGCCCCCGCGGCCGACCAGGTCCAGTCGGAGATCGTCGCCGCCCTGTCGCGCGACCTGAAGATCAGCCCGGACCAGGCGAGGACCCGTCTCGCCGTCGAGCAGAAGGCGGCTCGCGCCGACAGCGACCTCAAGACCCGGCTCGGCTCGTCCTACGCCGGATCTTGGCTGGACGCGACCGGGACCACGCTGACCGTCGCGGTCACCGACGCGGCGCTGGAGGGCACCGTGCGTGCCGCGGGCGCGACCCCGAAGACCGTCGCGCGGAGTGCCGCTCAGCTCGACGCGGCGAAGCTGTCGTTGGACGCCAAGGGAACCAGCGCGCCGAAGACCGTGCCCGGCTGGTACGTCGACGCCGTCACCAACTCGATCGTCGTCCTGGCCACCACGGGCACCGAAGCCGCCGCGAAGTCGTGGGCGACCGCGTCCGGCGTGCGTGCCGACGCCGTGCGGGTCGAGACCAGCACCGAAAGCCCCGTTCCGCTGATCGACGTCATCGGCGGCAACGCCTACACCTTCGGTTCGGGCCGCTGCTCGATCGGTTTCTCGGTCGAGGGCGGCTTCGTGACCGCCGGGCACTGCGGCACCACCGGCACGCGGACCTCGAACCCGAGCGGGAGCGTCGCGGGCTCCAGCTTCCCCGGCAACGACTACGGATGGGTCCGCGTGGACGCGGGCAACACCCCGCGTCCGCTGGTGAACCGCTACCCGGGCACCGTGCCGGTGGCGGGCTCGCAGGAGGCCGCGGTCGGCGCGTCGGTCTGCCGTTCCGGTTCCACGACGGGCTGGCACTGCGGCACCATCCAGCAGAAGAACGCCTCGGTGAACTACCCGCAGGGCACCGTTTCCGGCCTCACCCGGACCAACGCCTGCGCCGAACCGGGCGACTCCGGCGGCTCGTGGCTCGCGGGTGACCAGGCGCAGGGTGTCACCTCCGGCGGTTCCGGCAACTGCAGCTCGGGTGGCACGTTCTACTTCCAGCCGATCTCGGAGATCCTGAGCGTCTACAACCTGCGCCTGGTGACCTCGGGATCGAACCCGCCGTCCAGCACGACGCCGACCACCACGACGTCGAACAACCCGCCCGGCGGAACCTGGGCGGCGGGCACCACCTACGCCGTCGGCGCGACGGTGACTTACGGCGGTGCGTCGTACCGGGCCCTCCAGGGCCACACCGCACAGGCAGGTTGGGAGCCGCCGAACGTCCCAGCGCTTTGGGCGCGCGCCTGACCGCCTAGCCGTCCGGGCCACACGCAGGGGTGCGCCCGGACTCGACCGCCCCCGACGTCGTCCGTGCGTCGGGGGCGGTTCCTTTTCGTGATTGGGGGTGCGCCCAATGTGGCATTGGGGACGTTGAGCGACCCCAATGCCACATTGGGCGCACCGCTGCCGCGGCGAATCCGGCTCAGTGCAGGACTTTCAGGCCAACGACACAGGCCACGATCCCCACGATCAGCAGAATTCGGGCCACCGAAACGGTTTCCGCGCCCGACCACATGCCGTAGGCGACGGTGAGCGAAGCTCCGATCCCGACCCAGACCGCGTAGGCGGTGCCGACGGGGAGATCCTTCATCGCGTAGGCGAGCCCCACCATGCTCGCCACCAGCGTGACGCCGAAGATCACCGACGGTACCGGCCGGGACAACCCTTCGGATTTGCCGAGGGCGGTGGCCCACACGGCTTCCAGCACACCCGAAACGATCAGGACAAGCCACGACATGACGCGCTCCAAGAGTGCCGTCTTGTCGCTGGCCGGGTACGGCACCCACTCGTCCGGGGACCTCGATCACGAGGTTCCACGACTAGGATGGCACACCGTCGGCGAGGGCGCCCGCGGGTTTGACGAGGGTCACCACCACGGCCGGTCAGCCGGTCAGCAGGGTCCGGGTCGTCTTGGCCACCAGGTCGACGGTGCGCGGTGGCGGCGCGTCGCCCCTGTCGAGATGTCGCCGCACCGCGGCGTACGGGAGGTCCACGAGGGCCAGCATCAGTTCGTCCGTGCTCCGGCCGGTCAGCGGGCGCAGCCGTCGCACGACCTTCGTGATCGCCGTTTCGAGGCGGCGGTCGGCGTCTCCGACGCGGGCGCGGTCCTCGGTGCTCCAGTCGTCGACGCCGAGTGCGCCGCGGCCCGCGTAGAGCAGTTTCCCCTCGGCGGGATGAGCGCGGCACCAGCGGACGACCTGTGCCGCGGCTTCGACGGCCGCCTCGGTGACCGGTTCCTGTTCGAGGGCTTCGAGATAGCCCTGCTGGAAGCGGGTCACCGTGCGGAGCCACACGGCGGCGAGCAGCGCCGGACGTCCGGGGAAGCGATGGTAGATCGACCCGCTCGGCGCGCCGACCTCGCGGGCGACGGCAGACATGGTCACCCCGGCGATCCCTTCGGCGGCGAAGATCCGCACGGCGGCGTCGAGGAAGTCGTCGGCGGTGTGCCGCGGTGGCCGTCCCATTTTCAGAGACTATCCTCTACTATGGTTTTAGGGGAAGGTCTCTAGAACTGGGAGGCGCGATGCGCGTGTGGAACAGGCATCACCGGATCGTCGACGTGCCGCGGGAGCGCGCCGGCGCGCTGATCGACACTCTTTCCGCGGACGGCGACAAGCTCTGGCCCGTCGACGCGTGGCCGCCGTTGCGGTTCGACCGGCCACTCGGGGTGGGAGCCGTCGGCGGGCACGGACCGGTGCGGTACCACGTGGAGTCCTACGAACCAGGGAGATCCGTGCGGTTCAGGTTCACCGCGCCCCGCGGCTTCGACGGGTTCCACGAATTCACCTTGCGTGCGACGGAAAAAGGCGAGACCGAACTCGCACACCTCATGGTGCTGCGGCTTCGGCATCCGGCGTGGTTCACCTATCCGCTGCTGTGGCGGCCGATGCACGACGCGCTGCTGGAAGACTGCCTCGACCGTGCCGAGCGGGAACTCACCGGCACGGTCGAGAAGCCCGCGCGATGGAGCCTCTACGTCCGGCTCTTGCGGAACCTGATCTCCGGCAAGAGGCCCTTCCGGTTGAGCAAGAACAAAGTGCCGCCGATGAGCACGACGGCGATCAAGTAACCCAGTGCCAGCGACACGGCGCCACCGTTGGCGGGCGGGAGCAGGACACCGAACACCGCGCTGACACCCGCGAGGATCCAGCGTCCGCGGCCGGTCGTGAGGCTGACGGCCAGCAGCGCGACCGTCCACAGGAGATACCACGGCTGCACGACCGGGCCGAGCACCAGCATCGCGGCGAAAGTCAGGCCCGCGCCGTAGAGCGGGTGCAGCTTTTCCCGGTACGTGAGCCACAGGAGCCTGGCACCGACGGCGAGACCGAGGATCGCGCCGACGAGCGAGAACACCTTGATCGCGCCGTCGGTGAGGTCCGCCCCGAAGATCTTGCCCACCCCGCCGACGAGGAAGCCGAGTTCGTTGGTGGGCGCCATCCAGCTGTGGACCTGGCCGGAAACCCCGGAAAGCACCCGGACCCAGCCGAAACCGAGCCCGCTGCCGAGTGAGATCGCCACCGTGACGGCGGCGAATCCGGCGGGCAGTCCGAGCGCCACCGCCGCCCGGCCCGCGGGCGTCGCCCGGCGGAACAGGTCGATGCCGACGAACAGCAGACCCGCGACGGCCACGATCTTGATGTTCGCGGCGGCGCTCACCGCGATCACGCCGGCCGCGATCAGCGCCGGCCGGGCCGCGCCGGTCTTCGCCGCGCCCATGAGGACGAGTTCCAGCCCGGCGACCATCAGCCCGACCATGAGCCCGTCGTTGTGCACGCCCGCCACGACGTGCCACAGGACCAGCGGGTTGAGCAGGGCGAGCCACAGCGCGATCGACGGCGAAACCCCGGCGCGCCGGGCGAGCCGGGGGAGCGCCCAGGCCATCAGCACGATGCCGATCAGCCCCAGCAGCCGGTGCAGCAGCACTGTCGGCACGAAGGCGTCCCCGGCGACGTGGGCGATCGCGCGGGCCAGCGCGACGAACGCCGGACCGTACGGCGCGGGTGTGTCCCGCCAGTAGTGGCTCACCGCGAGTGTCACCGGCGAATCGGCGCCGAGCGCCTCGGCCGGACCCACGAGATAGGTGTCGAACCCCTTGGCCGCGATCAGGCCCTGCGCCAGGTAGCTGTTGATGTCGCCGCTGAACAGCGGGCGCGCGACCAGCAGCGGCGCGCACCAGGAGACCGCGATCCAGTACAGCCGCCGCTCGGGCAATCCGGCGGCGAGCCGTCCGATGCCGAGCCAGGACAGCACCAGGGTGGCCATCCCGGCGACGCCCAGTGCGACCACCAGCACCGAGGGCAGGCCGATCCCGGACGTGACCAGCACGAGCACGGCGATTCCGAGGAAACCCGCCCAGTGCAACGCCGAGATGTTCAGCCCGGTCTTCTCCGGCGCGGGCAAGACGTTCTGCATGCGGCCAAGCTACTCCAAGTGCGGAATCCGGTTCCGCCGAACGTACGGGAAACCGGCCGCGACGCTTCGGGGCCGCGTCCGCCGGGTACTCCACGCGCTGGAGAGGCGGTGGTGGGCGTGAAGAAACGCTGGGTGCGTCTCGGGGTGTTCGGCCTGGTGGGGCTCCTGATCGTCGCGGCGGCACTGCAGATCACGGGGCTGCTGCCGAAGCTCGACCCGTTCGGAACGTCCACTGTGGACCGCTCGCAGCCCGCGGTGCTCCAGGCCGTCCGTGACCTGAGCCAGTATCACGCGGCGGTCGGCGACTACCAGGTCGTCGTCGACATCGAGAAGGACGTCAAGTGGGTGCCCGCGAGCATCGCCGGGGAGCGCACCCTGTTCGTCGCGGCGGGGTCTGTCGACGCATACGTCGATTTCGGGCCACTGGTGGAGAATTCGCTGACCGTGTCCGAAGACCGGCGATCGGTCGCGGTGCGGCTGCCCGAGCCGAAACTGGCGAAACCCAATCTGGACCACGAACGCAGCTACGTCTTCGGCCAGGAGCGCGGCCTGATCGACCGGCTCGGCGGCCTGGTTTCCGTGCAGGACCAGCGGCCGTTCCACCTCGCCGCGGAGAAACGCATCGGTGAGGCCGCGCAACACTCCGGCCTGCTCGAGCGCGCCAAGGCCAACACGAAGGCGATGCTCACGCAGCTGCTGCGGGGGCTGGGCTTCCAAGTCACCTTCCCGGCGGAACCGGCCACCTGACCTCGGGTTCCGCGTCCGTGCTGAGCTGGCCGCGCCGGTCTTGACCGGGGGCCCTCGTACTGGTGGGCTGACGGAATCGACCGGGAGGCACGATGGAGACGAAGCCGAAGGACAGCCTGACCTACAGCGAACCGATCGCGACCGGCGAGGTCACGATCGACGTCGCCCCCGAGAAGGTGTACCGGCTCGTCAGCGACCCCGTCGCGATGGCCGAATGCGCCGAGGAACTGCACAAGGCGCGCTGGATCCACGGCGCGACCGAGGCGCGGGTCGGGAACTGGTTCGCCGGCAGCAACCGCAATGGACTCCGGCGCTGGGTGACCCACGCCGAGATCACCGAGGCCGAGCCGGGGCGCCGGTTCGCCTACCGGGTGCGCACGCAGTTCTTCGTGCCGATTTCCCGCTGGGAGTACGACATCGTCCCCGTCGGCGAAGGCAGCCGCGTCACCGTGACGAACTGGCTGCGGGTGCCGCCGTGGTTCGTCCCGTTCGCCATCCTCATCACCGGCGAGCCCGACCGCGCCGGGACGAACCGGGCCAACATCGCCACCACCTTGCAGCGGGTGAAGGCCCGGCTCGAGGGCCGGGAGTGGCGCCACTAGCGCCCTTTCCCCTTACCCGCTCTCGAAGTTCTGCATTCCCCGGCCCTCCAGTTTGCGCATCACCGGGCCGGACAGCAGGCCGTGCAC
Source organism: Amycolatopsis sp. WAC 01376 (assembly GCF_003947415.1). Taxonomy (GTDB): domain Bacteria; phylum Actinomycetota; class Actinomycetes; order Mycobacteriales; family Pseudonocardiaceae; genus Amycolatopsis. The sequence goes on along the minus strand of NZ_QHKL01000011.1, from coordinate 142,057 downwards.
GAGGACCGACACCGCGATCGTGAGCGCCGTGACCCGCCAGAGCGAGTCGGCCATCGGGAAATCGCCGTGCCCCAGCGCGTAGGACAGGTAGTAGAGGCTGCCGATCCCGCGGATGCCGAAGAACGCGATCGCCGTCGCCGCCGGACGTGTGGTGGCGCCACCGAGCAAGGCCAGCCCGCCGAACAGCGGGCGCACGATCATCACCGCCGCGACGGCCACCAGGACTTCGACGAGTTTCACCTCGGAAAGGAGTCCGTCGCCCAGCGCCACGCCGAGCCCGAGCAAGGCCAGCGCGACGAAGAGCCGTTCCAGCTGATCGCCGAATTCGTGCAGCACCCCGTGGTACTCGTGCGACCGTTCGCTGGCGCGGATGGTCGCGGCGGCGGTGAACACCGCGACGAAGCCGATGCCGCCCAGCCATTCGCACAGCGCGAACGGCAGGAACGCGATGGCCAGCACCACCAGCCCGTCGGAGTATTCACCGAGGCGCAGCCGCTCGTGTTGGACCCGGAACATCAGCCAGGACAGCAGCCAGCCACAGATCAGCCCGACCAGTACGGCGACCGCGAGCGGCACGAGGACCTCGGTCAGCACCCACGGCACGGGTGACGTGCTCGCCGTTCCGGCCAGTACGAGGGCAAGCAACACGAACGGCATCGCCAGCCCGTCGTTGAGCCCGGCCTCCGAGGTCAGCGTGAACCTGATCTCGTTGTCCGATCCCCGGCCGTCCTCGGTATGCGGCGCGGGTACCTGGACATCGCTCGCCAGCACGGGATCGGTCGGTGACAGCACGGCCCCCAGCAGTAGCGCGGCGGCGGGGGACAGGGCGAGCGCCCACCAGCCGAGCAGGGCGACCGCGCAGACCGACAGCGGCAGCGTGATCGCCAGCAGCCGCCACGTCGAATTCCAGGACCGCCAGCCGATCAACCGGTCGGATTTCAGTCCCGCGCCGACCAGTGACACGAGCACGCCGAGTTCGGTGATCACCTCGACGGCGCCCACATGCGACCGCGGGTCCAGCACTCCCTGGCCATAGGGGTACCCGAAGGGGAGCAGTCCGAAAAGCAGCCCGCCCACCAGCAGGACCAGCGGCATCGACAGCGGGCGTTCGTGCAGCAGGTTCGGCAGCACCGCGGCGCACAGCGCCAGCACGCCCGCCCCGGCGAGGAGTATCTCCATTCGCGCGGAGTACCCGGCTTGATCCTCCCGCAACCGGGGACGGCTCAGCCGCCGACTTCGAGTCCTTTGTGGATTGTCAGGCCGACGCCGGCGGCCAGCCGGTACGGCCGGGTGTCCACAATGGCGCCGAGCAGCCGTCGCAACCGGGAGACCTCGGCGCGGACGGTGACGAGGTGTTCGGCGTCGCCGTAGAGCGCCCGGCTGAGCGCCTCGGCCGACAGCCCGGACGGGCCCGCCGTGTGCAGGTGCACGAGGATCTCCGCGTGCCGCGGCGTCACGGTGCGGACCCAGCCGACGTCACCCGAGGCCATCCGCAGCATCGGCGCGTGGCCGAGTTCGAGATCCAGCCGGACCCGGCGCGCGGTGTCGGCCGGGCGCACGAGCCAGCCTTCCGACAGCCGTTCCGGCAGGCAGGCGCCAAGGCCGGGAACGGCGAGGATCCGCCCTTCCGCGGGCGCGGCGATCCGCGCGCCGGAGGAGACCCCGGCGGAGTGGGCCACCCAGCCGTCGTCGTCCACCAGCAGTACCGGGCCGCCCACGCCGGTCACCACCGGTTCGGCGGTCCGGCGCAACCGGTCGAGCCCCTGCTGATGGTGGCGCCAGAGTTGGGATTCGACCAGCCGCCGCCCGGTCTCCACCAGCGCGCCGATCGCCGGGTGCAGGGTCAGCGCGGGACCGCTGACGTCGATCACGCCGAGCAGTTCGCCGGTGCGCGGATCGTGCACCGGCGAGGCGGTGCAGTACCAAGGATGCTGGCCCTGTTCGAAGTGTTCGCCCGCGAGCAGTTCCACCGGCGCGGCCTCGGCGAGCGCGGTGCCGATGGCGTTGGTGCCGACCCTGGCCTCGGTCCAGTCGGCGCCTTCGGTGAAGCCCAGTGTGTCGGCCCGGCGCCGCACCGCGGGCGAGCCGACCCGCCAGAGGATGATGCCCTCGGCGTCGGTCACCACCAGCAGCATGTTCGCGGTGTCGGCCGTCGCTCCGACCACCTGCCCGAGGTCCTCGATCACCCACCGCAGCGGGGAGGCGCGGCGACGGCGGGCGACCTCGTCGAGCGGCACCGAATCCCGGGTGTTCACCCCGTCGGCGGCGAGCCCCAGGCTCAGCATCCGTGACCACGACCGCGAAACCAGCGGCCGCGGCCGGACCCGCGGACGGCCGCCGCCGATCACGGCTTCGTGCATGCGGATCAGGTCACGGGCGTGCATCGGCAGGTCGACGCCGGGCGGGACCGAACTGTGCACGCCCACAGGCCACCTCCGCACCATCGCGTCGACTGACCAGCATAGGTCCGCCGGTCGAGGCGCGCCAAGGAGCCGGGCTGCAACACGCTGCAACCCTTGCCGCCGTAGCCGCCCGCGGCGTGTGATCGGGGTAACAGCCGAACGCCGACGTTCAGGAGTGGCCATGACACAGACGGTGGACCGGATCGAGGCGACGGGCTCGCCGCAGGCTCGGGTCGATGCCTGGCTGAGCCGGTTCGAATCGGCCCTTGCCGCCCGCGACGCCGAAGCCGCCGCCGCGCTCTTCGCCGTCGACAGCTACTGGCGCGACCAGGTCGCCTTCACCTGGACGATCAAGACGGTCGAAGGCCGCGACGAGGTGGCCGGCCTGCTCGGCGCCTGTCTCGACCGGATCGAGCCGTCCGGGTTCCGCACCACCGAGACGCCGACCGAAGCCGACGGTGTCACCGAAGCGTGGCTGGAGTTCGAAACCGCGACCGGGCGCGCGAAAGGCCACTTGAGGCTGAAGGACGAAGGCGCCTGGACGCTGTTGACGAGCCTGCGGGAGCTCAAGGGTTTCGAGGAACGTCGCAACGATCAGCGGCCGAAGGGCGTCGAGCACGGCGTCGTGCGCGGCCGGAAGTCCTGGGCCGAGAAACGCGAAGAGGAGCGGACTCGGCTCGGCTACGAACAGCAGCCGTACGTCGTCGTGATCGGCGGCGGGCAGGGCGGGATCGCGCTCGGCGCCAGGCTGCGGCAGCTCGACGTGCCGACGCTCGTCCTGGAACGCAACGAGCGGCCGGGCGATTCATGGCGCAAGCGGTACAAGAACCTGTGCCTGCACGACCCGGTCTGGTATGACCACCTGCCCTATCTGCCGTTCCCGGACAACTGGCCGGTGTTCGCGCCCAAGGACAAGATCGCCGACTGGCTCGAGATGTACACGCGGCTCATGGAGGTGCCGTACTGGACCAGCACCGAGGTGACGTCGGCCTCCTGGGACGAGGAACAGAAGCAGTGGCTGGTGACCGTCGTCCGTGAGGGCGAGGAACTGGTGCTCACACCGCGGCACGTCGTGTTCGCGACCGGGATGTCCGGCAAACCGAACATCCCGTCGTTCCCCGGAATGGACGTCTTCGAAGGCGATCAGCACCATTCGTCCCAGCACCCCGGCCCGGACTCCTACGCAGGCAAGAAGGCGGTCGTGGTCGGCTCCAACAACTCCGCACACGACATCTGCGCGGCACTGTGGGAACACGGCGCCGACGTCACCATGGTGCAACGGTCCTCGACGCATGTGGTGAAGTCGGATTCGCTGATGGAGCTGGGACTCGGCGACCTGTACTCGGAACGCGCGGTGCGGTCGGGGATCACCACCGACAAGGCGGACATGATCTTCGCGTCGATCCCGTACCGGATCATGCCGCAGTTCCAGATCCCGGTGTACGACGCGATCCGTGAGCGGGACAAGGACTTCTACGCGCGGCTGGAAGCGGCCGGGTTCCAGCACGACTGGGGCGATGACGGATCCGGCCTGTTCCTGAAGTACCTGCGCCGCGGTTCCGGCTACTACATCGACGTCGGCGCGTCGGAACTGGTCGCCGACGGGAAGATCAAGCTGGCCCACGGCCAGGTCGACCGGCTGACCCGTGACGCGGTGGTGCTGTCCGACGGCACCGAACTGAAAGCGGACCTCGTCGTCTACGCCACCGGCTACGGCTCGATGAACGGCTGGGTCGCCGACCTGGTCGGTCAGGAGACCGCGGACCTCGTCGGCAAATGCTGGGGCCTCGGCTCCGCGACGACGAAGGACCCCGGCCCGTGGGAGGGCGAGCAGCGCAACATGTGGAAGCCCACCCAGAAGGAAGGCCTGTGGTTCCACGGCGGGAACCTGCACCAGTCGCGGCACTACTCGCTTTATCTCGCACTGCAACTGAAAGCGCGCTACGAGGGCATCCCGACGCCGGTGTTCGGCCTGCAGGAGGTGCACCACAAGGCATGACGGCATCGAAGCTTCGGTAGCCGGGATCCCGGGCGGTCCCGGTACCGGAGGGCACCGCCTCCGGACCTCGGGCGGTCGGCGACGTCGGGCACCGCCCCCAGACCTTGGGCGGTTCCCGGCGTCGTATCCGTGGTCAGCCTGCCGCCTTCGCGTAACGGCGGGCCAGGACGGCGAAAGCCTCCTTGAGCTCGGGTGGACCGACCACCTCGATGTCGGCGTCGAACCGGCCGATACTCGCCGCGAGCCCGGCCCATGACCACGATCCCAGCGACAGGCGGCACCGATCCGGTCCGAGTTCTTCCACCACACCGTCGCGGACGTAGTGGGAGACGGTGGCCGCGGGAAGGTCGAGGATGACTTCGCCGCGGCACGGCCACTCGCCGGATTCCGAAGAGCCCCGGAACCGGCTCGCGACGAAGGTGGCGACGTCGGGGACAGGCAGCTCACGCGGCGTGAACCGCGGGCCGGTCGGGGTGCGCGGGGAGATCCGATCGGCACGGAAGGTGCGCCAGTCCGCGCGATCGAGGTCCCACGCGACGAGATACCAGCGGCCGTGCCAGGTGACGAGATGATGCGGTTCCACCCGGCGCGGCGCGTCCGCGTAGCCGAACCGGAGGATCTCGCGGGCGTGCACCGCCGCGCCGAGCGCGAGCAGGACTTCGCCGTCCACGCGGGGTTCCGCCCGGCTCGCGGGTGATTCGACGGCGGTGACCCGCAGCGTGTCGATCCGGCGCCGCAACCGCGAGGGCATCACCTGCCGGACGGTGTGCAGCGCCCGCATCGCCGCTTCCTCGATCCCCGCGCCGCTGGTGGTGGCGATCTGGAGCGCGACGGCCAGCGCGACCGCCTGGTCGTCGTCGAACAGCAGCGGCGGCAGTTCGGACCCGGCGTCGAGCCGGTACCCGCCGTCGGGACCTTTGATCGCCGCGATGGGATAGCCGAGGTCGCGGAGCCTGTCGACGTCGCGCCGCACGGTGCGCGGACTGATGTCCAGCCGCTCGGCCAGCAGCGCTCCCGGCCAGTCGCGGCGGGCCTGCAGCAACGAGAGCATCGACAGCAGACGCGCGGAGGTCTTCGGCATGTTTTCCATGATGCCTCCAGTAGAGGCCACAACCTGTCCTCTACCCCTGCGAGAGTCGTCGTGTGCCAGAGAACGACAACCCGGAGGGCCCGATGACCACCACCATCCTCGACGCCGAACGCGCCGACCTGCTCGAAGCCCTCGACACCATCCGCGCCGCGCTGACCGCCACCGTCCAGGGCCTCACGGACGAGCAACTCGACGCGCATCCGACGGTCAGTGAACTGAGCCTCGGCGGCCTGATCAAGCACGTCGCCTCGATCGAGGAGATGTGGCTGCGCTTCGTGGTCGACGGCCCGTCCGCGATCAGCTACGACCTGCCGGAAGGCGTCACCTGGGCCGACATCGGCGCCGGGACCGCCCGTGAGTTCCCGCAGTGGGCGATCGACCACCAGAACAACTTCAGGATGCTGCCCGGCGACACCTTGGCGGGAATCCTCGCGCGCTACGAGCAGGTGGCCGCGCGGACGACGGAGATCGTCTCGACGATTCCCGACCTGTACGCCACGCATCCCCTGCCGGAGGCGCCCTGGAACCCGCCGGGCGCGGTGCGCAGCGTGCGCCGGGTGCTGTCGCACGTCATCGCCGAGACCGCGCAGCACGCCGGCCACGCCGACATCCTGCGCGAGAGCATCGACGGCCAGAAGTCGACCTGACCCCGCACGGGGTTCCGAGCGCGTGAAGGCCCCCTTCCCTCGGCCATGGTTTTGAGTGACCAGCCGAGGGAAGGGGGCCTTCACGCGCATCCGCGGCGGGCGGCGGACCTGCCCGAGGTCGTCCGATCATCCGAACTTAAGCTCGCTCACAGCTTCCTGCCGTAGGGTCCCCGCCCGTCGGCGGCCGGTGATCTTGGTGGTGGTTGTGTGCGGGAGACGGAGCGGCGGTTCCGCCCGGAAATCCAGGGGTTGCGGGCGCTCGCGTGTGTGCTGGTGGTCGTCTACCACGTGTGGCTCGGCCGGATCTCCGGCGGCGTCGACGCGTTCTTCCTGATCTCCGGGTTCCTTGTCACCGGCCAGCTTTATCGCGCCGCGGCGCGCGGGAAGATCGAGTACCGGCCGATGTGGGGCCGGATGATCAAGCGGCTGTTCCCGGCCGCGCTCACCGTGCTGCTGCTGGTCGTCGCGGCGAGCATGGTGCTGCTGCCGCAGAACCGCTGGTTCCAGACGATCAAGGAGGTCGTCGCCTCCGCCCTGTACGTGGAGAACTGGCAGCTGGCGGCGGATTCCACGGACTACTTCGCGCAGCACAACTCGGCAAGTGTCGTCCAGCATTTCTGGTCGCTGTCGATCCAGGGGCAGTTCTACGTGGTCTGGCCGTTGCTGGTCGGGCTGGTGCTGCTGGTCGCCCGGCGGACTCGCGGCGACGTCCGGCCGATGCTGCTCGGCGTTCTCGGCACGGTGTTCGCGGCTTCGCTGGCGTATTCGGTGTGGTTGACCGCGGTCGATCAGCCGCTGGCGTACTTCGATTCGTTGACGCGGGTGTGGGAGTTCGCGCTCGGTGGTCTGCTCGCGCTGGTGCTCGACCGGGTGTCGGTGCCGAGGCCGGCGCGGGTCGTGTTCGGCTGGGCCGGGGTCGCCGGGCTCGTTTCCTGCGGCCTGGTGCTCCAGGTCGGCACGGTCTTTCCCGGGTACCTCGCGCTCTGGCCCACACTTTCGGCCGCGCTGGTGATCCTCGCCGGGCACACCGCGTTCTCCGGCGGTGCCGATCGTTTCTTGTCCAGCCGCCCGCTGAAGTACCTGGGAGACCTCAGTTACGCGCTTTACCTCTGGCACTGGCCGGTTCTGGTGTTCTACCTCGTCGCCCGCGACAGGGAAGAGGTCGGCCTGCGCGGTGGCGCGGTGATCATCGCGTTGTCGTTCGCTCTCGCCGTCTTGACTCACCACCTGGTCGAGAAGCCGGTCCGGGTTTCCGCGATCGGGGCCGGGAACCGTTGGGGCGCCTACCGATTCGGCGTCCTGGCGATGGCCGTGGTCCTCGCCGCGTCGGGCGCCTGGCAATGGGCCGGTGTCCGGCAGGCGGAGAACTACACGATCGCGATCGACGATCCCGACCACCCCGGCGCCCTCGCGCATACCGAAGGATTCACCTACTGGGGTGCCACCGACGCCGCGCTCGTCCCGTCGTTCGTCGCGGTGTCCGAAGACTGGGCGGGGATCGATCCCGCCCGCTGCGGCCCGTCGCCGCGCAACGCCGACCTCGAGGTCTGCACCTCGCAGACGTCGGGGCATCCCCACCGCCGGATCGTGGTCACCGGCGATTCGCACGCCGGGCAGTTCCTCGGCGCCCTGCTCCCGGTCGCCGAGAAGAAGAACTGGGAAGTCACGTCGATCCTCCGCGGCGGCTGCCCGTTCTCCACCGACTCGGACACGGTGCCGGGCGACCAGTCCTGCATCGACTGGAACACCGCGGTGGTGGACGAGATCGTCACGGCCCGCCCCGACGCCGTGCTGACGATCGGCACACGGGACGTCAAGCCGGGTGTCGAGGAACGGGTCCCCGGCGGCTACATCGCGCAGTGGCGCAAGGTCGACGAGGCGGGTATCCCGGTGCTGGCGGTGCGGGACAACCCGCGCTTCGGCCAGTCGCCGTCGGCGTGTGCCGAGAGCCGTGGCGCGGAGGCGCCGGAGTGCGCAACGCCGCGCTATGACCTCTACGCGGCGGAGCCGCCGTACGAGAAGTTGCCGGATCTGCCGCCGAACGTGCGGTTCCTCGATTTCAGTGACTACTTCTGCACGGCAGAGGTCTGCCCGCCGGTGATCGGCAACGTGCTCGTCTACCTCGACGACAACCACGTCAGCGGTACCTACATGTCGACGATGTCGGCCATCGCGGAGAAAGCCATCACCGAGGCCCTCGGCTGGGCCGACGATCACGCCGAGGAAGCCCTGCCAGGAGGGTGATCCAGACAACAAATCGCCGCTGAATTGCATCTGGCCGCATCGATTCGACGGTCTGCCAATACTCTGCGCAACAGATCGCCCTTATCGACGCATTGGAACGGCGGATATCGTCGTCGGTATGAAGGTCGCCGTCCACCAGGGCTCGTACGCCGAGCTGCCGTCCGTCGTCGCGGCGTCGGGTGCCGACCTCGTGATCGCCGCCGAGATGATCACCACCGGCTACCACATCGGCGCCCGCTCCCATGCGCTCGCCGAACCGGCCGACGGTCCGACAGCGGCCCGGATGTCCGCGCTGGCCAAGGAAACCGGCGTCGCGCTGGCCTACGGATACCCCGAGTCCGACGGCGACCACGTCCACAACAGCGTCCAGCTGATCGGCCCCGGCGGACAGCGGCTGGCGAACTACCGCAAGACCCATCTGTTCGGCGACATCGACCGCGACCGGTTCGAGCCGGGCACCGAGGCGGTCGTGCAGGCCGATCTCGACGGTCTCCGGATCGGCCTGCTGATCTGCTACGACGTCGAGTTCCCCGAACTGGTGCGGGCGCACGCGCTGGCGGGGACCGAACTGCTCGTGGTGCCGACCGCGCTGATGAGCCCGTACGAACTGGTCGCCGACACGCTGGTGCCCGCCCGCGCCTACGAAAGCCAGCTGTTCGTCGCGTACGCGAACCGCTGCGACACCGAACAGGAACTGACCTACTGCGGCCGATCCTGTGTCGTCGCCCCGACCGGTGAGGTGCTCGCCCGCGCGGGTGCCGGTCCGGAGCTGATCAGCGCCGAAGTCACCCGTGAGGCGCTCGTCGCGTCACGCATGGAGAACACCCACCTGGCCGATCGACGGCCCGATCTGTACCGAGGACTTTCCGCATGACCTCCGCCCTCCCGACCGCGATCCACCACGACGACGAATCCACGGGTCGCCCGATCACCATGTTCGGCCCCGATTTCCCGTTCGCCTACGACGACTTCCTCGCCAACCCCGCCGGGCTCGGCTCGCTCCCCGCCGAGCGCCACGGCACCGAGGTGGCCGTGATCGGCGGCGGCCTCTCGGGCATCGTCACCGCGTACGAGCTGATGAAACTCGGCCTGCGGCCGGTCGTGTACGAGATCGCCGAGATCGGCGGCCGCCTGCGCACGGTGAACTTCCCCGGCTGCCCGGACGACGTCGTCGCGGAGATGGGCGCGATGCGGTTCCCGCCGGCGTCCACCGCGCTCTTCCACTACATCGACAAGGTCGGCCTGGAGACGACGCCGTTCCCGAACCCGCTCGCGCCGGGAACGCCGAGCACCGTCGTCGATCTCAAGGGGGAGAGCCACTACGCGCGGACAGCGGACGAACTGCCCGCCGTCTTCGGCAAGGTCGCCGCCGCCTGGGACAGCACGCTGTCCGAGCAGGCCGCGTTCACCGAGATGCAGAAGGCGATCCGCGAGCGCGACGCGAAGATGATCAAGCGGCTGTGGAACGAACTCGTGCCGCGGCTGGACAACCAGACCTTCTACGGCTTCCTCTGTGATTCGCCCGCGTTCGCCTCGTTCCGCGACCGCGAGATCTTCGGGCAGGTCGGCTTCGGCACCGGCGGCTGGGACACCGACTTCCCGAACTCGATCCTGGAGATCCTGCGGGTGGTCTACACCGGCGCCGACGACGAGCACCGCAGCATCGTCGGCGGGAGCAGGCAGCTTCCGTTGCGGCTGTGGGAACACGCGCCCGAGGACATCGCGTTCTGGCCCGCGGGAACGAGTTTGAGCTCACTGCACGGCGGAAGCCCGAACCCCGGCGTCGCCCGGCTGCACCGCACCGCGCCGAACAACATCACCGTGACCGACACCGAAGGCCGCATCCGCACCTACCCGGCGGCGGTGTTCACCGCGCAGAGCTGGATGCTGCTGTCGAAGATCGCCTGCGACGAGGCGCTGTTCCCGATCGACCACTGGACGGCGATCGAGCGCACGCACTACATGGAGTCCTCGAAGGTCTTCGTCCCGGTGGACCGGCCCTTCTGGCTGGACAAGGATCCGGCGACCGGCCGCGACACGATGAGCATGACGCTGACCGACCGCATGCCGCGCGGCACCTACCTGCTCGGTGACGACCCGGACGCGCCCGCGGTGATCTGCCTGTCCTACACCTGGGCCGACGATTCGCTGAAATGGCTGCCGCTTTCGGTCTCCGAGCGGGTCGAGGTGATGTTGCAGTCGCTGAAGGAGATCTACCCTGGCGTCGACGTCCGGCGGCACATCATCGGCGACCCGGTGACCGTGTCCTGGGAGGCCGAACCGCATTTCATGGGCGCGTTCAAGGCCAACCTGCCCGGCCACTACCGCTACCAGCACCGGCTGTTCACCCACTTCAAACAGGACAGGCTGGAGGAGCGGCACCGCGGTCTCTTCCTGGCGGGTGACGACGTCTCGTGGACGGCGGGCTGGGCCGAAGGTGCCGTCCAGACGGCGCTCAACGCGGTGTGGGGCGTGCTGAACCACTTCGGCGGCGAGACGGATCCGGCGAACCCGGGCCCGGGCGACGTCTACGAGGAGATCGCGCCCATCGAGCTGCCGGACTGAGCGCGGCGCTTCACCAGCCACGCCGTGCCGAGCGCCAGGGCCACGCCGAGTACCGCGCCGACGGTGTTCATCAGCCAATCGTTGGTGTCGCAGGCGCGGCCGATGGCGGGGACGAACGCCTGAAGCGTCTCGATCACCGCGGACAGCGCCGAGCCCGCCGCGAGCATCGTCAGCGGCCGCTTCGCCGCCAGCGTGGCGAAGTACACCGGAGGCAGGAACAGGGCGACGTTGGCCAGGAGTTCGACCGCGCCGAGCGTGGGCAGCGAGAACTGGACGGTGCACAGGATCCCGTCGATCGTGTGCGCGGTGGGCACCAGCGTCAGCGCGAAGACCGGCACCAGGGACACGCCGGTGAGGGCCAACAGGACCCGCCGCTTGCCCGCGAACAGGTGGCCGAGGACGGCGCAGACGAGCGCGACCAGTGCGATCGCCACCGGCACGAGCGCGGAGTGGTCGAGCAGGAAGTTCGTGATCATGGCGAGCCGATCGTACGAGCAGGCTCGCTCAGCCGGTGAACTCGACCTCCGCCGCGGGCACCACGCGCAGCCTGCCGCCCGGGTGGATCGCGGTGCTCAGGAGCAGGTTGTGCCGCGCGATGACCTGTTCGGCGGTCAGGCCCGTGGTGGGATCTCCGTCGGCGGACGGCGCGTGGCCGTCGCCGACCAGCACGACGTCGAGACCGTGGCTCTGCGCGGATCTGGCGGTCGCGTCGACGCAGTAGTCGGTGGCCAGCCCGGTCAGCACCACGGTGTCGACGCCCCGGTCGGCGAGCAGCCCCGCCAACCCCGTGCGGTAGAAGGAGTCGGTCGCCGTCTTGTCGACCACCACGTCGATCGGTTCGAGACCGAGCAGCGCGCTGACCCGGGTGCCCGGTGACGCGGGATCGAAGTCGGTGCCGGGCGCGCCGATCTGCCGCAGGGCGATCACCGGAACGCCGTCCGCCCGGGCCCGGCGCGCCAGCGCGGCGATCCGGGCCGCCAGCTCCTCACCGCGCCACACCAGGGGGACGAGCATGTCCTGCATGTCGACGATGAGCAGCGCGGCCTTCATATCCGGCAGCCTAGTGTCCTGCATCGGAAGTTCGCGCCGTTGATCCGTATCGATATCCGGCCGTTTCGCGCCTGGTCCCGGGGGGCAAAAGGTGAAGATGAGGCTCTTGACTGTCCACAAGGGACGCCGGGCAGGTAGGTCGTGAGTGGTAAGTGTCGTTCTAACGACACTTACCACTCACGACCCCCATCGAAAACCGCACATTTATCCACAAGCCGGACATATCGCCGCCCGAAAGTGTCCCTTATGGACACTCGAGACGGGGCCGGCTCCTGTGGTCGGTCCGGAACCTCACCATGAAGACATCCTGGCTACCTTGAAGTCAGCGAAATACTCACGGCCTCAGCCGGCGGCATCTTCACCGCACGAAACAAGAAACAAGAGCCTTCGGCACCGCGCCGAACTACCACGCGAACTTCCGACTCGGACACTAGGGCAGCGCAATCAGCAGGCTGCTGTGCGTCTTGGCCCACTGCGCGTACGCGTCGAGGTTGTTCTTCAGCCACTTGTCGCCGGTGTCGACCGGGCAGTCGTGCATGTCGCCGCACAGGTCCGGGGTCGCGAAAGCGACGAGCGGCAGCTTGGTGAAGTCGCTCGGGAACGACGAGAACCTTTGTTCGCCGACGCCGGGACATTGCTGAAGCTGACCCAGCTTGTTGTGCTTGCGGGCGTATTTTCCCTTCGTGCAGCCCGTGTAGCCGTCGGGGGGCATGCTTTCCGCGTAGCCGGCGAACTTCTTGCTGATCCCCGCCGGCTGGGAAGCGATGTTCTCCTTGTTCCCGAGATCCTGGCATTTGTTGCTGTCGACGCCGTGCGTCGAACCCGCGAACTGGGCGATGTAGTTCGGCTGGCTTGGTTCCAGAACATGCAGAAACCTCCTGGGAAAAGGTTGAAACTTTGACGACCGGCCATCGGGTTCAGCGGCGCTCCGGAGGCGTCGACAGAGTCGAGACATCAGATGTCTCAGCTGCATTTAAACGGCAGGAAAGTCTCGGGCCCATCAAGATCGCCTGACTGGAGCAATCCGCAGGGGTAGAACGCCCCAAAACCGACATTACTTGGCACGGAACCCCTCTTCGCCTTGTGCTCGGGACGGCGAACCGATGAACTTATGGCAACTCGCTGATTCAGCCGGCTGGCAGTTGTGTCACCATTACGTCAGCGTCGTGGTGTACTCATCCGACCATTGGTTAAGCTGTTCGGCGTGAAGCCCCTTTCGCCGAGACCGGCCGGATACACGATCGAAGAACTCTCGACGATCGTCGGCATGTCGGCGCGCAATATCCGGGCTCATCAGACGAGAGGCCTGCTCGCCCCGCCGGTCCGGCACGGCAGGTCCGCCTACTACGGCCCGGCCCATCTGCGGCGGCTGCGGCGCATCACGATGCTGCAGAAACAGGGCTTCAACCTGGTGTCCATCGCCGCGATGCTCGGAACGACCACAGTGGACGGCGCCGAACGGCTGGAGGCGGCGATGGCCGACCTCGCCCGCGACCAGCCGGCCGTCGCCCGGAGCCTGGAACGGCACGGCGTGCTCGGCAAGGACGACGAGGGAGCGCCCGCCGTCGTGCGCCCGTCCGTTTCCCGCGCGGTGGCCGAGCTCGCCGGTGCCGGGATCCCGCCCGTCATGGCCCTGCGGTTCCTCGGCCAGTTCATGGATCGGGTGGCGCCGCTGGCGGGCGAACAACTGGCCGCCCTGAAAGTCCAGACCGGGGGTGCCGCGGCGGCTCCATGGTCCTGTTTCGCCGAGCTGCTGGTAAGCGCTTTCAGAACGACCGTGGAAAACGCCGCCGAACTCACTTTCGCAGACAGGGAGCCAGGGGCACGGCCGCCGAGGTAGCCGCCGCCGTCACCACGTCGAGCGCGATCGTTCCTTGACCGGCTGCATGGAACCGTGCAAGTGACTTCGGGCATAGGGGACTTAGCGCCGAACTCGCGTGATCAGAGACGTAACTCGCGTGCTTAGGGACGTAACTCGCGTGATCAGAGACGTAACTCGAGTGATACGCCTTCAATCACGTGAGTTACGTGTCTGATCACGCGAGTCGCGAGTTTCGGACCTCCGCGGGCGGTCAGACCAGTTCGGACGAGACGACCGAGTTCAGTCCGCGCAGCCGGTCCAGCAGGGGCTCGACCTCATCGGCGTCGATCAGGACGGCGCAGGTCATGGTGCTTTCGCGGACCCCGTCGCGCACGTCGACCGACAGGTCGTGGACGAGGCAGCCGAGCGCGTCGACCAGGCCGGGGATCTGCTCGACGCCCCCGACGAAATAGGTCGCGATCCGGCGGCGGACCAGCATGGACGAGCGCGGGGCGGGGATCTGAAACGAAACAGCGGACATCGTGGGCTCCAAGGGCGGGAAACGTAGCAGGCCATGGAGGGCCAGGTCCCGGGAAATGCCCCGTGTCGAGGGGTCGCCGGAATGCGCGCCGGCGACCTGGTTCAGCCGGCGCGCTTGACTACGAGTCGAGTCCAGCGGCGCACGGCGACAGGCTAACACGACCTACCGGCGAGTTACGAGAGCCGTAGCCGGGAGCCCTGCTCGCGGACGTGCGCGGCGGAGCCGCAGTCGAGGTCGAGCTGCCGCTGTCGTTCGGCCACGAACGCGCGGCCGAGGCCGGTGCGGTCCGAAGTGGACAGTGTGCGCCGGAGTTCGTTCAGCAGCCCGCGTTCCTCCGCGCGGATATGCGCGTCCACCGAATTCTCCAGTACCGCCAACGCTTTCTCGGAGTCGCCGGCCTCCAGCACGGCCAGCAGTTCGGCGGCGAGGCCGCTCTCTGTCGCATCGGGACGGACGATCCGTTCCGTCGCGGTGGCATGGGCGACCAGCGACGCCGAGAGTTCCGCGATCAGTGCGGCACGGTCGGCCTCGTCGTTGCGGAGGTCGCGGAACAACTGCTCGATCCGGCGATGGTCGGCCAGGACGACCTCGACCAGGTCGGAGCCGGGGGGAGCGGCCGTCGGGCCCGGGCGCATCCAGCCGAAGGTCAGCTCCACGGCTTGCCGCCAGTGCCCGTACTCGCTGTCGCGGCGGGCGGGGTCCATCGTCGGCAGCCACTGTCCGGCACGGTGCCAGTTCCGGCGCAGGCCCTCCAGATCCGGCCAGTATCCGACGGACAACCCGGCCGCGTACGCCGCGCCCAATGACACCGTCTCGGCGACCATCGGGCGGACCACCGGCACGTCGAGGACGTCGGCGACGAACTGCATCAGCAGGTTGTCGGCGGTCATCCCACCGTCCACTTTGAGCGTCGAGAGCGCGAGCCCCGAATCGGCGTTCATCGCGTCGACGACCTCGCGGGTCTGCCAGCCCGTCGCCTCCAGGACGGCCCTGGCGAGATGACCCTTGGTGATGTACGACGTCAGCCCGGCGATCACGCCGCGTGCCTCACTGTGCCAGTGCGGCGCGAACAGGCCGGAGAAGGCGGGCACGATGTAGCAGCCGCCGTTGTCCTCGACCGTCCTCGCCAGCGTCTCGATCTCGGGTGCGCTGCCGATCAGTTCGAGCCCGTCCCGGAACCACTGCACCAGCGATCCGGTGACCGCGATCGACCCTTCGAGGGCGTACACGGCGGGTTCGTCGCCGATCTTGAATCCGACGGTGGTCAGCATGCCGTGCGTCGAGAGCACCGGCGTCGGGCCAGTGTTGAGCAGGAGGAAGCTGCCCGTGCCGTATGTGCACTTCGCCTCGCCGGGCGCGAAGCAGGTCTGGCCGAACAAGGCCGCCTGCTGATCGCCGAGCGCCGCCGCGATCCGGATCCCCGGGACCACCCGCGACGTCGTCCCGTACACCTCGGTCGACGGGCGGATCTCCGGCAGCATCGCGCGCGGGACGTCGAAGAACTCCAGCAGTTCGTCGTCCCAGGACAGCGTCCGCAGGTTCATCAGCATGGTGCGCGAGGCGTTGGTGACGTCGGTGATGTGGACGCCGCCCTCGGGACCGCCGGTCAGGTTCCAGATCAGCCAGCTCTCGACCGTCCCGAACAGCACGTCGCCGCGCTCGGCGCGTTCCCGCAGGCCGGGGGTCCTTTCCAGCATCCACCGGATACGCGGTGCGGAGAAGTACGTGGCCAGCGGCAGTCCGCACAGCCGCCGGACGCGGTCGGCGCCCGGCTCGCGGGCGAGGTGTTCGAGCATCGCGTCGGTGCGGGTGTCCTGCCAGACGATCGCGCGCCCGACCGGATTGCCGGTGTGCCGATCCCACAGCACCGTCGTCTCGCGCTGGTTCGCGATTCCGAGGCCGACCACCTGTGCCGGTTCGACGCCGGCGTCGGCCAGCGCCTGCGGCACGATCCGGCCGACGTTGCGCCAGATCTCGGTCGCGTCGTGCTCGACCCAGCCTGGCCGGGGGAAGTGCTGCTGGTGTTCGCGCTGCGCGACCGAGACCAGCCTGCCGCGCGCGTCGAACAGGATGCACCGCGTCGAGGTGGTGCCCTGGTCGATCGACATCACGTAGCGCTGGACCACGCGAGCACCTCCATCACCATCGGGACGCGCCGAGATCGCGGGAGACCGCCCGTGCCGCGTCGCGTACGTGGCCGAGCAGCCGCGGGATCGGGCTGCCGTCGGCTTCACAGATCCGTTCCGTCGCGCCGGAGACCCCGATCGCGCCGACCACGATGCCGCCGTGGCCGCGGATCGGCGCAGCTATCCCGGCCTCGCCGGTGATCATCTCGCCGTTCTCACTCGCCCAGCCCGCCTCGCGCACCTTGCCACAGGCACGTTTGATCGCCGTCTGGGTGACCAGGGTCCGGCGGGTGTAGGCCTCCGGTCCGCCGCTGCGCAACGATGCCACGAGACCGGTGTCGTAGGCCAGAAGTACTTTTCCGAGCGCCGTCGCGTGCAACGGAAGAAGCGTGCCGACGTCGAGGGTTTGCAGGCTGTCGTCGGGCCGGAACACGTGGTGTACCACCAGGACCCGGCCTTCCAGCGGCGCGCCGATCCGGACGGCTTCACCGCTGCGCGCGGCCAGCGCGTCGGCCCAGTTGATCGCGCGAGACCGGAGTTCGTTGACGTCGAGGTAGCTCGTGCCGAGATGCAGCAGCGCCGCGCCCAGTTGGTATTTCCCGGTGTCGCGGTCTTGTTCGACAAAGCCGACCCCTTGCAGGGTGCGCAGGATCCCGTGCGCCGTTCCCTTGGCGAGTTCGAGGGAATCGGCGATCTCGCCGACCCCCAGACGCCCCGAACCGCGCGCCAGCAACCGCAGGATCGCGGCGGCGCGCTCGATGGACTGGATCGGACCGGGCACGGCCCAACCGTAGCCCGACCGGCCCTGATTCGACAATGTCGAACATCGTCTTCGCGCGTTCGACAATGCCGACCGGTGTCCGTTGACCCCGCGTTTCCGCGAACTTAACTTCGGCCTCAACAGGGCAACGGTGTCCTTTGTGGAGGAAGCAATGGTGCGAAACCTCAAAGCTCGCGGACTGGCGGGCGAACTGGCGGCGGAGTTCGTCGGGACGATGATCCTCATCCTGTTCGGCTGCGGGGTGGTGGCTCAAGTCGTCGCCGCGGGCATCGGGGACCACGACAGCATCGCGTGGGCCTGGGGAATCGGTGTCACACTCGGTATCTACGTGGCTTCACGGATCAGCGGCGCGCATCTGAACCCCGCCATCACGGTGGCGCTCGCGGTGTTCAAGGGCTTTTCGTGGCGCAAAGTCGCCCCGTACGCCTTGGCGCAGACCGCCGGAGCGTTCGTCGCCGCGCTGCTGGTGCGATGGAACTACACCGAGGTGCTCAACGCCGCCGACCCCGGCCTGACGATCAAGACCCAGGGTGTCTTCTCCACCCTTCCGGGTAACGGAACCCTTCCGGTGGGTGACTGGGGCGCCTTCCGCGACCAGATCATCGGGACCGCGATCCTCGCGCTGGTGATCTTCGCCATCACCGATCTCCGCAACACCGCGCCCGCCGCGAACCTCGCCCCGGTCGTCGTCGGCTTCCTGGTGGTCGCGATCGGCATGGCCTGGGGCACCAACGCCGGCTACGCGATCAACCCCGCCCGCGACTTCGGCCCGCGGCTGATGTCCTGGCTCACCGGTTACGACACCGCGTTCACCGATCAATACGGCTATCCGTACTGGTGGATCCCCATCGTGGCACCGGTCATCGGCGCGGTCATCGGCGGCGCGATCTACAAGTTCTTCATCGAGCGCTACCTGCCCGCCGACCCGGCACCGGAAGCCTTGCCCGCCAAGGACATCGAGCGCGTTTCCTAAGGAGACTCTGCCCTTCGGGGTGCAACCCCGAACCCGCCCGGAGGCTCCGCCCCGGACCCCGGAAAGAAGAGGGAATTATGCCTGACTACATCGGCGCCGTCGACCAGGGCACCACCAGCACGCGCTTCATGATCTTCGACCACGGCGGCAACGAGATCGCCCGCCACCAGCTCGAGCACGAGCAGATCCTGCCGAAGCCGGGCTGGGTCGAGCACGACGCCACCGAGATCTGGGAGCGGACCCGCTCGGTCATCGCCACCGCGCTCAACAAGGCGAAGCTCACCGCCGCCGACCTCGCCTCGCTCGGCATCACCAACCAGCGCGAGACCACCGTCGTGTGGAACCGCCGCACCGGGCGCCCGTACTGCAACGCCATCGTGTGGCAGGACACCCGCACCGACCGGATCGCCTCGGCGCTGGAGCGCGAGGGCAAGGGCGACGTCATCCGCCGCAAGGCCGGGCTGCCGCCCGCGACCTACTTCTCCGGCGGCAAGCTGCAGTGGATCCTGGAGAACGTCGACGGCGTCCGCGAAGACGCCGAAAAGGGCGACGCGCTCTTCGGCACCACCGATTCCTGGCTCATCTGGAACCTCACCGGCGGCCCCGACGGCGGCGTGCACGTGACCGACCCGACCAACGCGTCGCGCACCATGCTCATGGACCTCGAAACCCTGGAGTGGGACGACGAGCTGCTGTCGTTCTTCGACGTCCCGAAGCAGATGCTGCCGTCGATCGCGCCGTCGTCGAACAACGGCCGTTTCGGCGTCACCCGCGCGGACGGCCCGCTCGGCGGCGAGGTCGCCATCACCGGGGTGCTCGGCGACCAGCAGGCGGCGACCGTCGGACAGGTGTGCTTCCGCCCCGGCGAGGCCAAGAACACCTACGGCACCGGCAACTTCCTGCTGCTCAACACCGGCCACGAGGTCGTGCGCTCGAAGCACGGCCTGCTCACGACGCTGGCCTACCAGTTCGGCGACGAGAAGCCGGTGTACGCGCTGGAAGGCTCCATCGCCGTCACCGGTTCGGCCGTGCAGTGGCTGCGCGACCAGCTGGGCATCATCAGCGGCGCGTCCCAGAGCGAGAGCCTCGCCCGCCAGGTCGAGGACAACGGCGGCGTCTACTTCGTACCCGCGTTCTCGGGCCTGTTCGCGCCGTACTGGCGTTCGGACGCGCGCGGCGCGATCGTCGGGCTCACCAGGGCGACCACCAACGCGCATCTGGCGCGGGCGACGCTCGAAGCGATCTGCTACCAGACCCGCGACGTCGTCGAGGCCATGCAGAACGACTCCGGTGTCCCGCTCGACGTGTTGCGTGTGGACGGTGGCGTGACCGCGAACGAACTCTGCATGCAGTTGCAGGCGGACATCCTCGGCGTGCCGGTGTCGAAGCCGGTGGTCGCCGAGACCACCGCGCTCGGCGCCGCCTACGCGGCAGGCCTCGCGGTCGGGTTCTGGAAGTCCACCGACGAGCTGGAACAGAACTGGAACGAGGACAAGCGCTGGGAGCCGTCGTGGACGGACGAACAGCGCGCCGAGGGCTACGCGGGCTGGCAGAAGGCCGTCGGCCGCACGCTCGACTGGGTAGAGGTCGAGTGAGCCCGATGAACAGGAGGAACAGAGTGACACCCGTACCGCTTTCCCCGGTCTACCGTGCCGAGACGCTGCGCAAGCTCGCTCGCGAAGAGGTCGAAGTTCTCGTCGTCGGCGGGGGAGTGACCGGTGCCGGCGTCGCGCTCGACGCGGCTTCGCGCGGGCTCTCCGTCGCGCTCGTCGAGGCACGTGACTTCGCCGCGGGCACGTCGAGCCGGTCCAGCAAGCTGATCCACGGCGGGCTGCGCTACCTGGAGAACCTCGACTTCAAGCTGGTCCGTGAGGCGCTGAAGGAACGGAGCCTGCTGCTGCAGACGCTGGCGCCGCATCTGGTCCGGCCGGTGAAGTTCCTGGTACCGCTCAAGCACCGCGTCTGGGAACGCGGCTACATCGGGGCGGGTGTCACGCTCTACGACACCCTCGGCGGAGCGCGCGCCTTGCCGCGGCACCGGCATCTGTCCAAACGCGGCGCGGGCAAGGTCGCCCCCGGCCTCGCGGTCGACGCCCTGATCGGCGCCATCCAGTACTACGACGCCCAAGTCGACGACGCCCGTCACACCATGACGATCGCGCGGACCGCGGCCGAACAGGGCGCGTCCGTTCTCACCCGCGCTCGTGTGACGTCGCTGATCCGTGACGGCGAACGCGTCGTCGGCGCCAAGGTCGTCGACCGCGAGAGCGGCGCGGAGATCGAGGTCCGGGCGAAGACGGTCGTCGCGGCCACCGGCGTGTGGAGCGACGACATGGCCGAGGCGGCTGGCATCCCCGCGCCGTTCACGGTGCGCGCGTCGAAGGGCATCCACCTGGTGGTGCCGCGCGAGAAGATCGACCTGGACACCGGGCTGATCCTGCGCACCGAGAAGAGCGTCCTGTTCGTCATCCCGTGGGGACGGCATTGGATCGTCGGCACCACCGACACCGAATGGGACCTCGACCGCGAACACCCGGCGGCCAGCCAGGCCGACGTCGACTACGTGCTCGATCACCTCAACGCGGTCCTGCGCACGCCGCTCACCGCCGACGACATCGAAGGCGTGTACGCCGGGCTTCGGCCGCTGCTGGCGGCGAAGGCGACTTCGACGACGAAGCTGTCGCGCGAGCACGCCGTCGCGCATCCGGTACCCGGTCTGGTGATCGTGGCAGGCGGCAAGTACACGACGTACCGCGTGATGGCCGCCGACGCGGTCGACGTCGCGGTGGACGACCTCGGCCGCCCGGCGCCGTCGTCGTGGACCGAACGGCTGCCGATCGTCGGTGCGACGGGCTACCACGAGATGTGGGGCGCGCGGCACTCGCTCGTGCAGCGCACGGGGCTGCCGATCGGCCGGATCGAGCACCTGCTCCAGCGCTACGGCACCGCGATCGAGGACATCCTGGAGTCCATTTCGGAGCGTCCCGAACTGGGCGAGCCGATCCCGGGAACGGCGGAGTACCTCAAGGCGGAGGTCGTTTACGCCGTCTCGCACGAGGGCGCGCTGCACCTGGAGGACGTCCTGACACGGCGCACGCGGATCTCCATCGAGGAGCGTGACCGCGGTGTGACGGCGGCGCCGGTGGTGGCGGAGCTGATGGCGCCGCTGCTGGGCTGGGACTCGCACAAGCGGGAGCGCGAGGTCACCAACTACCTCGCGCGGGTCGAGGCGGAGCGCTCCGCCCAGGCCCAGCCGGACGACGAAGCGGCGAACGCCAGCCGTCTCGCCGCTCCGGCGCTGCTGCCCTCGTGAGTTCCGCACTCGTCGGTGGCGTTTAGTCCTCTGGATGCGGTCCTTGCGCACGCAACTACCGCATCCAGAGGACGAAATGCTTACTTGAGCCAGTCGAGGTAGCGGGTCTCGGCGATGCGGGCGCCGTCCTTCGTGGTGAGGACGTCGCCCTTGACGGCGGCGAACATGCCCGCGGTCTCGTCGACGGTCACCGAACGCGTGTCTCCCTTGGCGGACAAGGTGATCCGGCCCAGTTCGTCCAGCGGGTACACGTCCGGGCCGCCCACGTCGAGGGTTCCGTTCAGCGGCTTCCCGGCCGAGACCTCGGTGACGGCGGCGGCGACGTCCGCCGCGGCGATCGGCTGGATCGGCGTGCTGGGCAGGCGGACCGTGGTGTCGTCGGCGGTCCAGGACAGGACGGCGTCGACGAATTCCATGAACTGGGTGGCGCGGACGATCGAGTAGGGGACGCCGCTGTTCTCGAGGATGTCCTCCTGAAGTGTCTTCGCGCGGTAGTAGTCGAGTTCGGGCACCTGGTCGACGCCGACGATCGACAGGATCACGAAGTGCCCGGTGCCCGCCTTCTTCGCGGCGGCGACGAGGTTGTCCATCGACGTCCGGAAGAACGCGGGGGAGGCGTCGTCGAAGGTCGGCGAGTTCGTGAGGTTGACGACCACGTCGGCGCCGTCGAGCGCGGCGTCCAGCCCCTGGCCGGTGAGGAGGTCGACCCCGGTGGACGGCGAGTGCGGCACCGCCTCGTGCCCGGCCTCGTTCAGGTTCCGCACGACCTGCGAACCGATCAGTCCGGTCCCGCCGATGATCGCGAATTTCATGACCCAGTGCCCTTCCTCGGTAGGCGTCCGCTAACTCGGATACCTCATGTCCGAGATAATACTCAGACACATTGTGTCCGAGTCAAGGGGCGAGTTAGAGTCATCCGGGTGAAGATGTCCGGTGGGGTCGAGTGGGCCCTGCACTGTTGCGTCGTCCTGACCTCGGTCGACGAACCCGCGCCGGCCGCGCGCCTGGCGCAGCTGCACGACGTCTCGCCGAGCTACCTCGCGAAGCAACTCCAGGCCCTTTCGCGAGCAGATCTCATTCGGTCGGTGCAGGGAAAGGCCGGGGGATACGTCCTCACCCGGCCGCCGTCGGAGATCACGGTGCTCGACGTCGTCGAGGCCATCGACGGGCCCGGCCCCGCCTTCGTCTGCACCGAGATCCGGCAGCGCGGCCCGATGGCGACCCCGCCCGAGGCGTGCACGGCGCCGTGCGCGATCAGCCGCGCGATGGCGAACGCCGAAGTCCAGTGGCGGGCGGCGTTGCGCGCGGTCTCCATCGCGGATCTGGCCGACGACGTCAGGGGCGACTACGGTCCGGGCGCCCTCGCCGGAATCGGCGCGTGGTTCAAGGCCGCCGAGGGCTGAGCCGCATCAGCGCGGTGGCCGCCATGGTCGCGACCACCAGCATCGCCGCGAGCGAGAACGCCTGCGCCGAAGAGTGGCCGCGCAGGAAGACGGTGCCGAACACCGCGATGCCCAGTGTCGCGCCCACTTGCTGCACCGCGTTCAGCAGTCCGGCCGCGGAACCTGTCTCATGTGGACGGACGACGGACAACGCCGCGGTGAAGAACGGCACCGTGAACAGCCCAAGGCCGAGCCCGCCGATCCCGAGCGCGAGCGGCAGCGGACCCGCGATCGCCAGCAGGATTCCCGCGAGCAGCAGCGTCAGCCCGGCGAAGGCCACCCGGGATCCGAACCGCGGCACGAGCACCTTGCCCGCCACCCAGGAGGAAATCGCCAGCCCGCCCGACCACGGCAGCAACGTCAGTCCGGACGCCAGTACGCCGTGGCCCTCGTCCAGTTGCTGGTGCAGGACCACCACGAGCATCACTCCGTTCATCACCGCGAAGAACAGCGTCGACGCCGCCAGTGCCGCGGGGAAACCGCGGTGTCCGAACAAACTCGGTTCGATCAAGGGATGCCGCCGCTTTCGCTGATGGAACCCGAACAGCACCAGCACGACGGCACCGGCGCCGAAGAGGCCCCAGTCCCACTGCCCGATCAGCGGGTACACCAGCAGGCCGACACCGAGCGAGGCGAGCAGGGTGCCTTGCACATCGAGCCGGACCGGACGCTCGGCGCGGTCCTCGGGCAGCAGCCGTCCGGCCATGAGCACCGCGATCGAGATCGGCACGTTCACCAGGAACGCCGCCCGCCAGGACACCAGATCCGTCAGCAGGGCACCGAGCAGCGGCCCGCTCACGGCGGACAGGCCGACCACCGGACCGTTCCAGCCGAGCGCCGCCGCCAGCGCCGGACCGGTGAACATGACCTTGATCAACCCGATCGTCTGCGGGATCACCAGTGCCGCCGCCATGCCCTGCACCGCTCGCGCGCCGATCAGCGCGCCGGTGCCCGGCGCGAGCGCGCAGCACAGCGACGCGAGGGCGAACAGCGCGACACCGGACAGGAACACACGTCGGCGGCCCAACAGGTCACCTAGTCGGCCGCCGGTGATCAGGAATACCGCGAACGGCAGCGTGTACGCCGCGCCGAACCACTGGATGGCCGAAGGGGCGCCGCCGAGGTCAGCGTGGATCGCCGGGCCGGCGACCTGCGTGATCGTCGAGTCCAGCACGTTCATCGCCTCGGCCGCGAGCAGCGTCGCGAGCGGGACCGACCTGGTCTTCGTCAGTTGCATGATCGAGAGAGTGCGGTGAAGATGTCTTCTGTTCCACGAAACCCGCCTCGGTTGGACGAAATATTCCATGCTCGACGACATCGACCGCGCTTTGATCCACGCGCTGCAGATCGACGCCCGTGCGGCGTTCAGCCGTGTCGGCGCGGTGCTCGGCGTCTCCACCCAGACCGTCGCCCGGCGCTACCAGCGGCTTCGCGCCGAAGCGGGGCTGCGGGTGGTGGGCCTGCCCGATCCCGACCGGACAGGGCTGACGCAGTGGCTCGTGCGGCTCAGCGCGCAGCCCGCCACCGCGCGGACGCTAGCCCGTTCGCTGGCCAGGCGGCCGGACACGTCGTGGGTCAAGCTCACCTCGGGCGGCACGGAGATCGTGACGATCGCGCACACGCCGAGGCACGCGCCGAGCGCCATGCTGCTGCACGACATCCCGCGCACCGCCAGCGTTACGGCGGTGTCCGCGCATTTCATCCTGCACACCTACCTCGGCGGCCCGACGGCCTGGCGCGGACGCGTCAACGCGCTGACGGAAGAGCAGCAAGAAGCGTTGCGGCCGCCGGAATCCCACGCCGTTGAAGCTCCGCTGACCGCGGCGGACCACGCGTTGATCGCCGCACTCCGGCACGACGGCCGCGCGAGCATCGGGGAACTCGCCGCGGCGGCGGGCCTGGCGCCGGCGACCGCGGCCCGCCGCCTGGCGGATCTGCGCGCACGGGGCGCGCTCTTCTTCGACGTCGAGATCAGTGCCGCCCTGTACGGCATGACCACGCAGGCGTCCCTCTGGATGGCCGTCGCGCCGGCGGACCTCGACGAGGTGGCGACGACGCTGGCCACCCACGAGGAGCTCGCCGTCGTCGTCGCCACGACCGGGCCCACCAACCTGGCCGCGCAGGCGCTGTGCCCGGATCCCGCCGCGCTACACCACTACCTCACGCGACGGCTCGGCGCGCTGCGCGCGATCCACACGGTGCACACCGCGCCGGTGCTCGAGATCGTGAAGGCGGTCGGACCGCTCACGGCTTGAACCGGTCGGCGTGTTCGGCGACCCACTGCGCGAAGGTGCGGGCCGGGCGCCCGGTCACCATCTCGATCGTGTCGACGACGGTGCGCGCCTCCACGGGCGGATCGCTGTGCCAGCCGACGACGTATTCGGCGTCCGCCACCGAGACGCCTTCGGCCAGCAGCCGGTCGATCGCCTGCTGCCGCGTGATCCGCTCCAGTGTGATGTCGTGGCCGAGTGCGTTGCCGAGGATCGCGATCCGTTCGCTCGTGGTCAGCGCTTCCGGCCCGGTGAGGTTGTAGACCTTGCCCGAGTGCCCGTCCTCGACGAGCGCGGTGGCGGCGACGGCGCCGATGTCGCCCTCGTGCACCACGGCGCTCGGGAGGTCGAACGGCTCGCGGACCACTTTCCCGGTGCGGATGGAATCGGTCCAGGTCAGGGCGTTGGACATGAACTCCTGAGGTTCCAGCCGCGTCCATTCCACCCCGGACTCGGCCATGGCCTGCTCCGTCGGCCCGACGTAGCCGCCCCACACGATGGTCATCCGCCGCACCCCGGCGGCCACGGCGCGTTTGACCAGGTCGGCGCCGACGTCGGCGAGCCCCGCCGTGACGGTGATGTGCAGCCGGGTGACGCCGTCGAGGGCATCGGTCAGCGTTTCCGGCGCGGTGTGCGTGCCTTCCACCAGTTCGACGCCCACCGGAAGCCGTGCCGCGGCGGGGTTCCTGGTGAGTGCCCGGACGTGTTCCCCGCGGCGCACGAGTTCGGCCACCACGTGGCGGCCGGTGTTCCCGGTGGCGCCGGTTACCAAGACGGTCATGAGTTGATTCCCTTCGTTTCCAGCGAAGGTAAAAGCTCAAGTAATGTGGAGGTCAAGGGCCGGTCGGGAGTCGATGTTCGGCAGTGACTTTCCGGGTCTTAGTTTATGGCAAAAAATAACAGCTCCCGTACTGGCCCGAAACTCTTGACGCCACCGCCGGGTCCGGTGAGGATCGGCCGGTCCCCGCCTCCCGCAGAATGGACCAGACCATGGCAAGACGTGCGCACGCGCGCCGAAGTCCGCTGATCGCCTTGATGAGTCTCGCGCTGCTCGGCGGGGCCGTGGTGGCCACTCCCTCCGCCGTCGCGGCCGAACAGCCCGTGATCGGTAAGCCCGCGCTCGGCCGGGACGGCTGCGCCCGGATCGAGAAGAGCCTGCCGGCGCTCGCGGACTGGCCGAAGGTCGAGAGCCGGTTCAAGGGCAAGGCGGGTGACGAGCAGCGGATAGCCCAGATCCTCGCGGGGATGACCCTGGAGGAGAAGGTCGGGCAGATGACGCAGCCCGAGATCGCCGCGATCACCCCCGACGAGGTCCGGCAGTACTCGATCGGCTCGGTCCTCAACGGCGGTGGTTCGTGGCCGAACAAGGACAAGCACGCCTCCCAGCAGGATTGGCTGAAGCTCGCCGACTCCTACTGGGAAGCCGCGAAGGGCAGCCGGACGAAGATCCCGGTGATCTGGGGCATCGACGCGGTGCACGGCAACAACAACGTGTACGGGGCGACCGTCTTCCCGCACAACATCGGTCTCGGCGCCGCGCACGATCCGTGCCTGGTGCGCGACATCTCCGCGGCGACGGCCCGGCAGATCCGCGCCACCGGCCAGGACTGGGCGTTCGCGCCGACGCTGGCCGTCGTCAAGGACGACCGCTGGGGCCGCACCTACGAAGGGTTCTCCGAAGATCCGCGGATCACCAGGGCCTACGGCTACGAGGCGATCAACGGGCTCCAGGACGGCTCGACCAGACGCATCGGCTACAACGGCGTGATCGGCACCGCCAAGCACTTCATCGGTGACGGCGGCACCCTCAAGGGACAGGACCAGGGCGTCAACCCCGCCTCCGAAGCCGAGATGATCAACGTCCACGGACAGGGCTACTACGGCGCGCTCGCGGCCGGTTCCCAGACCGTGATGGTGTCGTTCAACAGCTGGACCAACGCCGAACTCGGCATCGACGAAGGCAAGCTGCACGGCAGCGACAAGGCGCTGAACCAGATCCTCAAGGGCAAGATGGGCTTCGACGGCCTCGTCGTGTCCGATTGGAACGGCATCGGCCAGGTTCCCGGCTGCACCAACGCTTCCTGCCCGCAGGCGATCAACGCCGGCATCGACATCGTGATGGTGCCGAACGACTGGAAGGCGTTCATCGCCAACACCGTCGCCCAGGTCGGCGACGGCCGGATCCCGGTCTCGCGGATCGACGACGCGGTGACCCGCATCCTGCGCGTCAAGCTGCGGTCGGGGCTGTACGAATCGCAGAAGCCGTCGGACCGGTCGTACGCCAACTCGGACGAGGCGCTGAAGGAGACCTGGCTGGCGCGCGACGCCGCCCGTTCGTCGCAGACGTTGCTGAAGAACAACGGCAACGTGCTGCCGCTGAAGCCGAAGTCGAAGGTCCTCGTGGTCGGCAAGAGCGCGGACAGCATCCAGAACCAGACCGGTGGCTGGACGCTGAGCTGGCAGGGGACCGGCAACACCAACGCCGACTTCCCGAACGCCACGTCGATCCTCGCCGGGCTCAAGCAGCAGCTGGGCGACGTCAACGTCACCTTCGACGAGAAGGGCGACACCGACCCGAAGGGCTACGACGCGGTCATCGCCGTCATCGGTGAGACCCCGTACGCGGAAGGCGTCGGCGACCTGACCCGGAAGACACTGGAGGCGTCAAAGCTCTACCCCGAGGATCTGGCCGTGCTGGACAAGGTCCGCGGCAAGGGCGCTCCGGTCGTCACCGTCTACGTCGGCGGCCGCCCGCTGTACATGAACAAGGAGATCAACCGCTCCGACGCGTTCGTCGCGGCCTGGCTGCCGGGCACCGAAGGCGGCGGCGTCGCCGACGTCCTGGTCAAGGGCGGCTTCAAGGGAACGCTGCCGTATTCGTGGCCGAAGAGCGCGTGCCAGACGCCGCTGAACGCGGGTTCGGCGGAGTACGACCCGCTGTTCAAACTCGGCTACGGCCTCAAGGCCGGCCAGCGCGTCACCGTCGGACAGCTGGACGAGACGGCAGGCCCGGTGACCTGTGGCTCGACCGGTGGCGGCGGCACCGCGACCGAGGATCTCGAGGTCTTCAACCGCACCGATGTCGCGCCGTACAAGGGTTTCATCGGCTCGGCGGAGAACTGGGGCGGCACCGAGATCGGCCCGGACGGCGCCGCTTCACACGCCGAGATCGGCGTCGTCCAGTCCGATGTGAACGTCCAGCAGGACGGGCTCAAAGCGACCTGGACCGGCACCGGCCCGGCCCAGCTCTACTTCCAGAACCCGGCCGGTACCAACGATCTGCGGGGCTACCTGAACGCCGACGCGGCGCTGGAGTTCGACACCGTCGTGCACGAGGCGCCCGCCGGCCGGACGGTGATCAGCATGCACTGCGTGTACCCGTGCTTCTCCGAGGTGAACGCGACCAAGCTGTTCACCGATCTCGCGGGGGCGCCGAAGTCGACGGTCAAGATCCCGGTGTCCTGTTTCGCCACCGGGCTGGACCTGGAGAACGTCAACACGCCGTTCCTGGTGTACACCGACGGCCGGTTCTCCGCGTCGATCGCGAACGTGCGGTGGGTGCCCAAGGGAGCTCAGGACCCCGATGCGAGGCCTTGCTCGAGTCTGAGCTGATCCGGTCGCGGCCTGGGTGACGCGGCACCGCACTTGAGTGTTCAGACCCGGAACTCGCGTGTTTGTAGGCGTAACTCGCGTGTTCCGCCTTGCGGAAGTACATGAAGGACCCCTTCCTTGCGCTAGGCGCAAGGAAGGGGTCCTTCATGTACTTCACGACCGGCCGCCGAGGTCACAGCCGTCCCACGGTCACCAGGGACCACATTTGACGGTAGCGAAAGCCTCCTTCCCTACCGTCAGGGTAGGCAAGGAGGCCCTCGCTACTACTCACGACCTGTCCGACGGCGCGGCCGCGACGATCCCGCTGATCAGCAGGTCCAGCGCGCGCGTGAAGTCCCGCTCGGGATCCACGGCCGTCAGCGCGGGTAAGGCGCGGCTGAAGTTCGGCAGCGCCGCCGGATCGATCCGCCGCAGGTAGAGGTCTTGTCCGGTTTCGTCGTGGCGCGTCGCGGTGAAACCGGCGGTCGTCAGCAGCAGCGAGCCGAAAACGAGGCTGTTCAGGGCGCCCAGCGTCTGACGGATCCCGTCGTCCTCGAAGCCGGCTTCGTAGAGCGCGCCGACGAGATCTTCGACCGGCCGCAAAGAGCGCAGCGAGTTCGGATTGGCCTCGTCGGTGGCCAACGCCATCGGCACGACCGGATGCCGGGCGAGCGCGCGATAGAGGTTGAGCACGGTGACCCGCACCCGGTCCGGCCACGGTGCGCCGGGGTCGGCCGGTTCGATTCCGCTGTAGACGCGTTCCGCGATGCCGTCGAGGATGTCGGTCTTGTTCCGGACGTGGTTGTACAGCGCCATCGCTTCCACGCCGAGCGTCTTGGCGAGTTTGCGCATCGACAGCCCCTTGAGGCCTTCCTCGCCTGCCAAGGCGAGCGCCGCGTCCAGGACCTTCTCCCGGTTCAACGGTTCTCTCCGCGTCATCCCGCGCCCTTCGCTTGACAGGTTTACGGTGTATCTATCATATTTACAGCGTATATGTACACTGTACACACGGGGGTGTCGTGAACGACGTGATCATCGTGGGCGGGGGACCGGTCGGCCTGCTGCTGGCAGGCGAACTCCGGCTGGCCGGAGCTGATCCGCTCGTCTTGGAGGCGGGCGACGGTGCGGTCCGCCAAAATCGGAGCTTCGGGTTGCGCGGGATCAACGGCCGCACGTCGCAGTCCCTGCGGCTGCGTGGTCTGACCGGGGAGTTCTCGAAGGCGCAGAAGGAGTCATCCGGCGTTTCCGGGCTGCTGAAGGGGAATCGCGCGAGAGGGCACTTCGCCGGCTTACCTCTCGTCGAGGACGAGGTCCCGTCGGGAGCGGCAGGCGGGTTCGTGCTCAAGCAACACGTGCTGGAACGGATCCTCGCCGGCTGGGCGACAGGGCTCGGCGTTCGCGTCCGGACGGACTGCGAGGTCGTCGACTTGGTGCAGGAGGATTCGGCGGTCCGCGCCGTGCTCGCCGACGGCCGGTCCGAGCGGGCCGCCTACCTGGTGGGCTGCGACGGAGGCCGCAGCGTCGTGCGGAAGCGGGCCGGGATCGCGTTCCCCGGCACGGACGCGACGATGACCGGCCGGGTCGCGGCGGCGGAGGTCGCCGATCCCGGCGCGGTGCACTCGACCATGCACGGCCCCGGCGGGATGGTGCACACGTCGCTGGTGCCGGGCGAGATCTCCACCATGGAGTTCGACGGCGGACCGGGCGACCGGGACGCGCCGCTGACGGCCGAGGAGATGCGCGCGAGTATCCACCGTGTCGCGGGGGTCGATGTCGAGCTTGTCCGCTTCGGCGGTGGAATCCGCTTCAGCGACAACACACGTCAGGCCGCGACCTATCGGCAGGGGCGCGTCCTTCTGGCGGGCGACGCCGCCCATGTGCATTCGCCGATCGGCGGACAGGGGCTGAACCTGGGGCTCCAGGACGCGATGAACCTCGGCTGGAAACTGGGCCTGGTCGTCCGCGGACGGGCAATGGAGTCCTTATTGGACACTTACACCGCGGAGCGGCATCCGGTCGGGGAGCGCGTACTGCGCAACACCCGGGCTCAGGTCGCGTTGCTGCGTCCCGGCCCGCAGGTCGCCGCGCTCCGACAGGTGATGGAGGAGACCCTGGCGATCCCGGCGGCAAGACGGCATTTCATCGCGATGGGGAACGGCGCCGACATCGACTACGCGCCGGACGCCGCGCATCCG
The DNA here is from genome assembly GCF_003947415.1 of Amycolatopsis sp. WAC 01376. GTDB lineage: Bacteria > Actinomycetota > Actinomycetes > Mycobacteriales > Pseudonocardiaceae > Amycolatopsis. Next base: position 111,027 of record NZ_QHKL01000011.1, on the reverse strand, counting down.
CTGATCGGCCGGTTCGCTCCACTGCCGCTGGTGTCCGAGGACGGTCGCGCGCTGCTGGTGGCCCGCGCCGGCGAGGTCCATGCCGCCGCGAACGGGCGGGTTCGGCTCGTTGAGGCGGACTCCGATCAGGCCTTCCTGATGCGGCCGGACGGCTACGTGGCCTGGGCCGCGCCGCACGGCGAGACGGCAGGGCTGACCGAAGCACTCGCACTCGTTGCGGGAACTGACGGAGCGCGTGTATAAAGTGAAACGACCGCTCAAAATGTAACGAGTGTTCAAGTTGTGGGGGCGTCTTGCCAGGCCAATATCGAGAGCTGTTCTCCGCGAAGGGCTCTCTCGCCTTCTCCGCCGCCGGGCTGGTCGCCAGGATCCCGGTCCCCATGATGGGGATCGGGATCATCACGATGCTGGCGCAGACGCGGGGCGACTACGGGCTCGCCGGACTGGTCTCCGCGGCGTTCACGCTGTCCATGGCGCTGCTCGGGCCACAGGTCGCGAGGCTGGTGGATCGCCGGGGGCAGAGCCGGATCCTGTTGCCCGTCACCGGGATCAGCGTGATGGCGCTCGGCGCGCTCCTGCTCTGCGCGCGGTTCGGGGCGCCTGTCTGGACGCTGTACGTGTCCGCGATCCTCGCCGGGTTCATGCCCAGCATGGCGGCGATGGTCCGGGCCCGGTGGTCGCGGCTGTACCGCGGGTCGCCCCGGCTGCACACGGCGTTCGCGCTGGAATCGGTGGTCGACGAGCTGACCTTCGTCATCGGGCCCGCGTTGTCGGTCGCGTTGTGCACCGTCGTCTTCCCCGAAGCCGGGCCGCTGGTCGCCGTGGCGTTCCTCGTCGTCGGAGTGCTGCTGTTCGTCGCGCAACGCGAGACGGAACCGCCCGTGCTGCCGCAGAGCGGATCTTCCGGGAGTTCGGCGATCCGGCTGGGCGCGGTGCGGGTACTGGTACTGACGCTGGTGGCGGGCGGCGTCATCGTCGGCACGGTCGACGTCGTCAGTGTGGCGTTCGCCCGGCACGCCGGGTCGCCGTCGGCCGCGGGCATCGTCGTTTCGATCTACGCGGTGGGTTCCGCGATCTCGGGGCTGGTCTTCGGGACGCTCAAGCTCGCCATGACTCCGCCTCGGCTGCTCCTGATCGGCACCGCGGGTACGGCCGCGAGCGTGGTGCCGTTGCTGGTCGTGGACGGTGTCGTGAGTCTGAGCGCGGTGGTGTTCGTCGCCGGATTGTTCTTCTCTCCCACGATGATCGTCGTCATGGGGATGATCGAGAAGATCGTCCCGGCGGAGAAGCTGACCGAGGGGATGACGTGGGCGATCACCGGCCTCAGCATCGGGGTCGCGCTCGGCGCCGCGGTGTCCGGTGAGGCCGTCGACCGCTTCGGGCCGGACGGCGGGTTCGCCGTCGCGGTGGTCGCCGGTGGCTTGATCATCCTGATCGCCCTGCTCTCGTATCCTCTGCTGAGCAGGAAGACCACGATCAGCGAGGAGGCGGCACGCTGAACGAGCCGAGCACCGACGGCCGTCTCGCCAAGGGCGAGCAACGCAAACGGGAACTGATCGAGGCCACCCTGCGCATCGTCGCGAGGGACGGCGTGTCGGGGGTCAGCCACCGCACCGTCGCCCGTGAGGCGGGGCTGCCCGCGACGGCGGCCGCGTACCACTTCCGGGGGATCGAAGACCTGCTGACCGCCGCGCTCACCCAGTGCATGGACGAAGACGCCGAGCGGATGCGCGTCCTCGCCGCCGAGGCCGACGGCGGTGTGGACGCGCTGCGGAGGTTCGCCACCTTGATGGCCGACGTCGTCGCCAAGCCCGGGCATCTGCTGGCCGAGTACGAGCTGTACCTCTTGGCGGCGCGGGAGCCGAAGCTCCGCGAGTCGACCGATCGCTGGATGGCCGCCTTGGCGGACTTCGCCCGCCGCTACACCGACGATCCGGTGCGGGTCGAGATGCTGGTCGGGCTGGTGGACGGGTTGCTGCTGCAGGGATTGCTGCGCGACGAACCGCCGACGGCGGAACGGTTCGAGGCCATCTTGCGGACCGCTTTGGCGTCGTGAGTGGCGATTCGGGTCCGTGAAGGCCCCCTTCCCACGGCTCAGCCGAGGAAACTCGACCTTCACACCTTGCCGAGGTACATGAAGGACCCCTTCACTGCGCCAGGCGCAAGGAAGGGGTCCTTCATGTACTCAGGCGGGCAAGGACACTCGCCACTCACGACCGCGGCCTACGTGATCGCGGGTGGTGACCAGGTCAGCCGAGGATCCGTCTGCACGAAGCTGCCCAGCAGCTGGTCGATCCGCGTCAGCGTGTCGAGGTCCAGCACCACCCCGGCCGCCTTCGCGTTCTCGGTCAGCTGGGCGGCGCTGCTCGCGCCGGTCACCACCGAGGCGACGGTGTTGTGCTGCAACGTCCAGGCGAGTGCCAGCTGGGCCATGGTCAACCCGGCCTCGTCGGCGACGCCGCGCAGCATGCCGACTCGTTCGAGGAGGTCCGGCAGGAGCAGCGGCCGTGCCTCGGTCGACTTGGCGGCCCGGGAGTCCGCTGGGATCTCGCCCGGCCGGTATTTGCCGGTCAGGACGCCCTGCGCGAGGGGGACCGAGGCGAACTGGCCGATCCCGGCGCGTTCGCAGACCGGCATCACCTGCGCTTCGGCGACCCGCCAGAGCATCGAGTAGTGCGGCTGGTTGGCGATGAGCGGGACGCCGTGCCGCTCGGCGATCGGCCGCGCCTCCAGTAGCTGTTCCGCCGTCCATTCCGCGGTGCCCGTGTAGAGGATCTTCCCCTGCCGCACCAGATCCGACAGCGCGAGGAACGTCTCCTCCAACGGTGTGCGGTAGTCGAACCGCAGCAACTGGTAGACGTCGATGTAGTCGGTGCGCAGCCGCCGCAGCGACCCGTGCAGCGACGTGGTCAGGTGTTTGCGGCTGAGGCCGGCGTCGTTGACACCCGGGCCCTCCGGCCAGAAGACGCCGGTGCAGAGGACGAGATCGTCGCGGCGCGCGGGGGCCAGTGCCGTGGCGAGGTTCTCTTCGGCGGCGCCGCCGTCCCAGGCCGCGGCCGTGTGGAAGGTCGTGATGCCCGCGTCGAGCGCGGCCTGGACGCATTCCGCGCCGTCGCGGTGCGTGAGCCAGTTGCCGTAGGAGATCTCGCTGACGGAAAGCCCGCTCGCGCCGAGCCTGCGGTACTCCATGGTCACCTCTTCCGCGCGCCGGTTTCGAGGATGGTGCGGTCGATCCATTCGTCGAGACCAGCCGCCTTGCGCGCGTAGGTCTCCCGCACCGATTCGTGTGGCAGGATCAGGAACTCTTCCGACGCCAGGCCATGCACCACGGACTCCGCGACCTCCTCCGGTTCCAGCAGCGGCGCGGCGGCGGCGATCGCGAGCGCCGCGGGGTGTCCGGCGGCGATGCCCGGTTCCAGTAGCGCGGTCCGCACGCCGAGCGGGCACAGCGCGCTGACCCGCACCCCGCGCGGCCGGTAGGTGATGGCCAGCCATTCGGCGAGGCCGACGGCCGCGTGCTTGGTCACCGAGTACGGCGCGTCGCCGGGGGTGCCCAGCAGACCCGCTCCCGAGGCCGTGATCAGCAGATATCCGTTGCCCCGGCTCAACATCGCGGGGAGCGCGACCTGGGCGGCGTGCACATGCTGCATGACGTTGATCGCCCACGAGCGTGTCCACTGTTCGTCCGCGGCGTGCACGCCCGTCCCGAACGCGGCACCGGCGTTGGAACAGAAGAGGTCCACCGGCCCGAACTCGGTGCGAGCCTCGGTCACCAGCATCTTCAGGTCCTCTTTGGACGACGCGTCGGCGTGCCGCGCGATCGCGGCGCCACCCGAGGCCGTGATCCCGGCGACGACCTGCTCCGCGGCCTCGAGGTCGAGATCCGAGACCACCACCCCGGCGGCGCCCTCGGCGGCGAACCGCCGGGCCATGGCGGCGCCGATACCGTGTGCCGCGCCGGTCAGCACGACGACTCGTCCTGTCACTTCCACATGCGCTCCATGGTTATCGATTCTGCTTTTGATGACAATTCTTCTGTTTTGTTATGCCGGTGAGCAACGCCTTGTGTGAAACTGCGACGAAGGTGATAAAAGTGCAGGTCAAGAGCTTGTTCTTAAGGTGTCGACATATTTGTTTCCGGCGCCGGACTTTAGCATGTGATCTCTTGTTTTCCGAGTTCTCGTGCGGGAGTATTGCGCTCTCTGCGGCAAGTAGGTTATTTCTTGGGAATCCCGCTGAAAGATCGCCGAACCCGGCGAGGTTCGACCAGCCCCAGCCGAACAGGAGGTCCGCCGGTGAGTCATGCGACGGCGCGCACGCGGGTACTCGGCGTCAACCCGCTCGGACGTCCGGATCCCGGGCTGGCCGCCGCCGTCGCCAGGGGCGGCGGCCTCGGGATCGTGGACATCGGATCCACCATGTCCACAATGTCCACATCGGACGGAAGGTTCCCGTTCGGCCTCCGCGTCCCAGCCGGCCGCCACCGGCGGGACGAAGAGGTGCGGGAGAGCGGTGCGGAGCTCGTTCTCCTGGCCGAGGGAGCGGTTTGGCGGGGCAGGGTCGATCTTCCCGTGCTGGCCGAGGTGACCGGTGTCGAGCAGGCCGTCCGGATGCTCGACACCGGCGCCACCGGTCTGGTGGCGAAGGGAGCCGAGGCGGGTGGCTCGGACCTCACCACGTTCGTTCTGCTTCAGCGCTTACTGGAGCGGTTCGGCGAGGACGTCCCAGTGTGGGCGTACGGGGGCATCGGGCCGCGGACGGCGGTGGCCGCCATCGCCGGAGGAGCGGCGGGTGTGGTGCTCGACGGGCTCGGCCTGTTCCCGGAGGCCGACGTGCCCGCGACCGCGCGGGCCGAACTGGCCAGGGCCGACGACGGACTCACCGCGTTGTTCGCGAACCGCTTCGAGGACGCGGAAAGCGCCGTCCGATCGGTCGTGCGGTCCCTTGCCGCGCCGTCTTCGGCGAGCCCCTCGGACCAAGGCGTACGGCTGTGCCGCACGTTGGGGACCCGCCTGCCGGTCGTGCAGGGACCGATGACGCGGGTGAGCGACCAGCCCGGTTTCGCCGCCGCCGTCGCCGCGCACGACGGCTTCCCGTTCGTCGCGGTGGCCACCGCGAACGGCGCCAAGACCACCGAACTGCTCGGCCGCACCGCCGAAGCGCTCGGCGAACGGCCTTGGGGTGCGGGCATCCTGGGCTTCGTCCCGGAGGTGCTGCGTGCCGAACAACTCGCGGCGGTCCGGGCGGCGCGTCCGCGCTGCGTGCTGATCGCCGGCGGGAAACCCGCGCAGGCCAAGGCGCTGGAGGCCGACGGAATCGCGACCTTCCTCCACGTGCCGTCCCCGATCCTCCTGCGGCAGTTCCTCGACGCCGGCATCCGCCGGTTCGTCTTCGAGGGCGCCGAATGCGGCGGGCATATCGGCCCGCGGTCCAGTTTCGTGCTGTGGGAGCAGCAGCTGGACGTCCTGCGCGAACACGGCGCCGAGGACGTCGAGGTGCTGTTCGCGGGCGGGATCCACGACGCCCGGTCCGCGGCCATGGTCTCGGCGATGGCGGGGCCGCTGACGGGGATCGGTGTCCTGATGGGCACCGCGTACCTGTTCACCGAGGAGGCCGTGACCCACGGCGCCATCACCGAGGTCTTCCAGGACCGGGTGCTCGACGCCGGGTCCACGGTCACCCTGGAGACCGCGCCCGGGCATCTGACCCGCTGCCTGCCCAGCCCGTACACCGACGAGTTCGCCGCGCTGAAGGCCGGGCTCCGCGCGGACGGTGTTCCGCCGCAGGAGAGCTGGCAACGGCTGGAGGAGCTGAACACCGGACGGCTGCGGATCGCGAGCAAGGGCATCCGGCGGGAAGGCGACGCCCTCGTCGAGGTCGACGCGCTCGGTCAGCTCGCCGAGGGAATGTACATGGCGGGTCAGGTGGCGGTTCTGCGCGAGCGGCGCACCGACATCGCCGCTCTGCACCGGGATGTCACCGAGGGCGCGGCGGAACTGCTCGCCGGACGCACTCCGCCTGAGGAGTCCGTTGTGGACGGTGACGTCGCCATCGTCGGCATGGCGTGCGTGTTCCCCGGCGCACCCGACCTCCCGGCCTTCTGGTCCAACGTCCTGCGCGGCGCGGACGCCGTCACCGAGGTGCCGGATCAGCGCTGGGACACCGACGTCTACGCGGACCAGTCGACGTCGAAGTGGGGCGGTTTCCTGCCTGCCGTGGACTTCGACCCGCTCGCGTACGGCATCCCGCCCAACTCGATGGGCAGCATCGACCCGGCCCAGCTGGTGTCCCTGCAGACGGCACGGCGTGCCCTCGAAGACGCGGGCTACGGCGACGGCGGTTTCGACCGCGAGCGCACCAGCGTCATCTTCGGCGCCGAGGCCGGGGGAGACCTCGCGAACGCCGGTGTGCTGCGTGCGCTGCTGCCCAGCTATCTCGAAGACGTCCCGGAAGAGCTCCTCGCGCAATTACCGGAGCTGACCGAAGACTCGTTCCCCGGCACGCTCGCCAACGTCATCTCCGGCCGCATCGCCAACCGGCTCGATCTCGGCGGCACCAACTACACCGTGGACGCCGCCTGCGGCTCCTCGCTGGCGGCGCTGGACCTCGCGGTGAAGGAACTGCGTGCGGGCACGAGCTCGATGGTCCTGTGCGGCGCCGTCGACCTGCACAACGGCGTCAACGACTACCTCATGTTCACCTCCGCGGGCGCGCTGTCGCCGACCGGCCGGTGCCGCCCGTTCGACGCGTCGGCCGACGGGATCGCGCTCGGCGAGGGCGTCGCATGCCTCGTGCTCAAGCGACGCGCCGACGCCGAACGCGACGGCGACCGCGTCTACGCCGTGGTCAAGGGCGTCGGCGCCGCCAGTGACGGCAAGGCGCTTGGCCTCACCGCGCCGCGTCCCGAGGGGCAACGGCGCGCTCTCGCCCGGGCGTATCGCGACGCCGGGGTATCGCCCGCGGACGTCTCGCTGGTGGAAGCGCACGGCACCGGGACGGTCGTCGGCGACGCCACCGAACTGACCACGCTCACCGAGTTCTTCCTCGACGCGGGCGCCGAACCGGGCCAGTGCGCGCTGGGTTCGGTGAAGAGCCAGATCGGGCACACGAAATGCGCGGCGGGGCTGGCGGGCCTGATGAAGGCGGCGCTGGCGCTCTGGCACGAGGTCGTGCCGCCCACACTGCACCTGCGCACACCGAACCCCGCCTGGGACGCCGAGCGCAGTCCCTTCACCTTCTCCGCCGGAGCCCGGCCGACGCCGGTTCGCCGCGGCCGCGAGTTCGCCGGAGTGAGCGCGTTCGGGTTCGGTGGGACCAACTTCCACGCCGTCCTCGCCGCCCCTGGGGTCCCGCCGGGTCGGCGGCACGGCCCGCGTGACTGGGACGCCGAGCTGGTCCTGCTCCGCGGGCCCGATGTGGACAGTTCCCGGAAGGCGCTGCGTGACCTGCTCGCGGCGAACGAAGGCCGTCCGCTGCGGGAGATCGCCGCGCTCGCCGCCGAACGCGGCGGATCCGAGCCGGTGCGGCTCGCGGTCGTCGCGAGTGATCTCGCGGAGCTGCGCGAGGCCGCCGAGAACGGTGGAGGGCTCACTGCGGAGCACATCGAGGCCGGTGCGGTCGCGTTCCTGTTCCCAGGCCAAGGCAGCCAGCGTACGGGGATGCTGGCGGAGCTGTTCGTGCACTTCCCCGAGCTGGCCGACATGCTGAGGCTCGCTCCCGACGTCGCCGCGACCACCTTCCCGCCGCGCGCGTTCACCGAAGACGCACGTGCCGCCCAGGACGAGGCGCTCAAGGACACGCGGGTCGCGCAGCCCGCGCTCGGGCTCGTCGAGTCGGCCGTGTGCCGGTTGCTGGCCGACCTCGGTGTCCGGCCGGACCTGCTGGCGGGGCACAGCTACGGCGAACTGACCGCGCTGTCGGTCGCGGGCGCCTTCGACACCCCGACCTTGGTGGCGCTCAGCCGGGCGAGGGCCCGCTCGATCGCCGAAGTCGCGGGCGCCGATCCGGGCGCGATGGCCGCGGTGAAGGCGTCCCGCGAGGAACTGGCCGACGCCCTCGACCACCCGGACGTCGTGCTCGCCAACCACAACGCGCCGGGTCAGACCGTCCTTTCCGGACCGACGGCCGCCGTGGAGGAGGCCGTTCGCGTACTGCGGGGCCAGGGGATCGCGGCCAAGCGGATCCCCGTCGCCTGTGCCTTCCACAGTCCGCTGGTGGCCGGGGCGAGTGACGTGTTCACCGTCGATCTCGACAACGTCGAGATCGGTGAGCCGGGCGCACCGGTGTGGTCGAACCGCACCGCCCGGCCGTACGACGCCGGAGCCGTACGCGCGGAGCTCGCCGCGCAGATCGGGTCGCCGGTGCGCTTCGTCGAGCTGATCGAGGACATGTACGCGGCAGGCGCGCGCACGTTCGTCGAGGCCGGCCCGGGGCAGGTGCTTTCCCGGCTGGCCAAGGAAATCCTCGGTGACCGGCCGCATACCGTGATCGCCTGCGATCCCGGTGGGCCGGGGCTGCGAGGGTTCCTCACCGCGCTCGCGCGCCTGGCGCTCACGGGCGTCGACGTGCGCACCGAACGGCTCTTCCACGGCCGCGTCCGCGTCGGCCCGCTTCCCGCGCCCGCCTGGACCGTGGACGGCCAGACCGTCCGCGCGCCCGGTGGCGAGGTCCCCGCCCATGGGCTCGTGCCCGCCCGACGAATCCCGAGGACGACCATGAACCAGCCCGTGCCCGGTCGTGACCAGGCCGTCGTCGAATTCCTCCGCACCAGCCGTGAAATGCTGGCGGCGCAACGGGACGTGATGCTGGGCTACCTCGGCACCGCGCCGCTCGCCCCGGCCCCGGTGCAGGTCCCGGTCGTGCCTTCCGTGCTGCCGCCCGTCGACCTCCAGGCCGTCGAGCCGGAACCGGTCGCCGCGGTGCCGTCACGAGAAGCCCCGAGCACCGACGTCCTGGCCACCGTGATCGGCGCGATCAGCGAACGCACCGGCTATCCGGCCGAGATGATCGACGCCGATCTCGACCTGGAAGCGGATCTTTCCATCGACTCGATCAAACGCACCGAGATCGCGGGCACGCTGCTCGCGAAGCTCGGCCTCACCGGACGGGTGCACGACGACGCCCAGGATCAGCTCAGCCGCGATCGGACGGCGAGCGCGCTGGCCGCACGGCTGCGGAAGTGGCTCGAACCGGCCGTCCCGGCCGCCGTGGCACCGGCCCCCGCGGGCACGTCGCCCGGCCGGTACCTGCTCAGCCGCGTGTCCGCGCCGCTCCCGACACCCGATCTCGCCAGGGTGAACGGCAAGACGGTCTCGGTGAGCTTCGAACCTGGCCAGGAGGAACTGGCCGAGTCGGTCCGCGCGGTGTTCATCGACGCGGGTGCCGTGCCGGGGGAGCGCGCCGAGGCCGACTTCGTCCTCGTGCTGAACCCGTTGTCGGACGCGGAAGAACCGATCGCCACCCAGGTCTTCGGCCTGCTGAAGGAAGCCAAGGGCGCGGTGGTCGTGGTGGCGAGGCCGGGCGCCGGTCACACCGCCGGACTGCGCGGCCTCGTCCGTGCCGCGGCGCGGGAGCGGACCGAGCCGACCAGGCTGGTCGAGCTGGAGTCCGCAGTGGACCTGGCGCGGATAGTGCTGGAAGAGGCGATCGCCGACGGGCCGGTGGCCGTCCGCTACGACACCGCGGGGCGCGCGGCGTTCGAGCCGTCCGCGGGCTCTCTCGGTTCGATCGCGTACGCGGGCGCCGGCCCTGGCGGCGGCGAGGTCAAAGCGCTCGGCCTCGACCAGGATTCGGTGCTGCTGCTGATCGGCGGTGCCCGCGGGATCACCGCGCGGGCGGCGGTCGCGCTGGCGGCGAGCGGATGCCGGATCGAACTGGCCGGGCGCACCCCGTGGCCCGCCGAACCCGGCGACGACGAACTGCCCGGTGACGCGCCGGGAATGCGCTCGGCCTTGGCGGCGCGGGGTGGCTCGCTGGCGGACATCGAACGCCGGGTGCGCACCGTGCTGGCCCAGCGTGAGATCGCGAGAACCCTCGACCAGATCGGCGCGGCGGGCGGTGTCGCGGCCTACCGGTCGCTCGACGTACGCGACGGCGCCGCCGTCCGGCAAGTGGTGAAGGACCTGCACACCCGCTACGGCCGGATCGACGGCGTCGTCCACGCGGCCGGGGTGATCGACGACAAACTGATGGCCGACAAGGACGAGCAGTCGTTCCGCACGGTCTACGGGACCAAAGTGGACGGTGCGCGCGCGTTGCTCGACGCCTTGGAGCACTTCGGGGTGCGGCCCGGATTCGTGACGTTCTTCGGCAGCATCGCCGCGGTGCTGGGCAACCGGGGCCAGACCGACTACGCGGCGGCGAACGACGCGCTGGAAACCCTCGGCGAACAGTGGGCGGAACGGACCGGCTGCCGGGCGCTGACCGTCCACTGGGGACCGTGGGCCCCCTCGGAAGACCACGCGGGCATGGTGTCGCCGGAACTGGCGCGCGAGTACGAACGCCGCGAGGTGGCGCTGATCGACCCGGACGAAGGCACGGCCGCGCTCCTGCGTGAGCTCGCCTTCGGCCCGGCCGACGTCCGCTCCGTGCTGTACACGGCGTCACTGTGGTGAATCAGGCCGTGGTGCACCAGGAGCCGGTCGCGATCGTCGGGATGGGTGTCTTCCTTCCCGGCTCGTCCACTGTGGACGAGTACTGGCAGAACATCGTTTCCGGCACCGACGCGATCACCGAGATCCCGCCGCATCGCTGGGATCCGAGCTTCCACGACGGTGACGGCCGCACTCCCGACCGCACCTACGGGCGTCGCGGCGGGTTCGTCGCCGACAGCCTGGACTTCGACGCGACGGCGCTCGGGATCGCGCCCAGTTCCGTCGCCGGGATGGAACCAGACCAGCTGGTCGCGCTGGCCGTGGCCGCTTCCGCCGTCGACGACGCCGGTGGTCTGCGGCGGCTGGGCGACCTCGAACGCGTCGGCGTGATCCTCGGCAGGGGCGGTTACCTCTCGCCCGGGCTCCAGCGGTTCGACCAGCGCGTCCGGTCGGTCCGTCAGATCACCGGCGCCGTCCGGGACCTCCTCCCGTCGGCACGTCCGGAGATGCTCGACAGGCTCCGCGACGCGCTGCTGGAACCGCTCGGCGAGTTCCGGCCGGACAGCGCGATCGGGCTGGTGCCGAACCTCGCCGCGTCGCGGGTCGCCAACCGGCTGGACCTCGGCGGCCCCGCGTACACGGTCGACGCCGCCTGCGCGTCCTCGCTGCTCGCCGTGGACCAGGCGATCGGCGAACTCGCCCGTCGCCGCTGCGACGTCGTGCTGGCCGGCGGCGTGCACCACTGCCACGACGACACCCTCTGGTCGATGTTCACCCAGCTCGGCGCCCTGTCGCCGAGCCAGCGGATCAGCCCGTTCTCCCGCGACGCGGATGGCCTGCTGATCGGCGAGGGCACCGCGATCCTGGTGCTGAAACGGTTCTACGACGCACGCCGCGACGGCGACCGGGTCTACGCGGTGCTGCGTGGCTCCGGGACGTCGAGCGACGGCAAGGGCGCGAGCCTGCTCAGCCCGGCCGTGGCGGGCCAGACCCTGGCGCTGCGCCGCGCGTGGGCGTCGGCGGGCCTCGATCCCACCGCGCCCGGCGCGGTCGGCCTGCTGGAGGCGCACGGGACCGCGACACCGGCCGGGGACGCGGCCGAACTGACCACCCTCGCCGAGGTGTTCGGCCCGCCGGACGGACCGCGCGCCGCGATCGGCGCGGTCAAGGCGATGATCGGGCACACCATGCCGACCGCCGGGGCCGCTGGGTTGATCAAGGCGGCGCTCGCGCTGCACCACGCCATCCTGCCGCCCACCCTGAACTGTGCCGATCCCAGTCCACTGCTGGACAAGACCCGGTTTCGCACGCTGGCCGCCGCCGAGCGGTGGCAGGCTGGCGACGTCCCGCGGCGGGCAGCGGTCAACGCCTTCGGTTTCGGCGGCGTCAACGCGCACGTGGTGCTGGAGGAGGCCGACCCGGCACCCGCGCGGCCACAACGGGCCAAGGTGATCGCGGAGCCCGAGCGGGTCCTGCGGCTCGCGGCGTCCACACCGGACGAACTGCGCGCGCTGCTCGACCGCCAGGAGCCGGAATCCGGCGGACACGGCCCGTGCCGGATCGGGATCGTCGGCCCGACCGGGAAACGGCTGGAAGTCGCGCGGAGGGTGCTCGCGAAGGTCACGGCCGAGGGCAAATCCTGGCGCGGTCCCAACGACATCTGGTGCGGCACGGAACCTCTGTTGCAACAGAACGGGGCGAAGACCGCGTTCGTCTACCCGGGCCTGGAGGCCGACGCGGAACCGCGCTGCTCCGACGTCGCCCGGCACTTCGGCCTGGAGCGGCCCGAGTGGTCGACGGCGAGCGTGCTCGCGCGTGCCTCCAGCGTGTCCCAGGTCGGGTTGCTGCTCGACACCGCGCTGCGACGGCTCGCCATCACCCCGGATCTGCTCGCCGGGCACAGCGTCGGCGAATGGACCGCGATGCAGGCGGCGGGGATGTACCCGGGACAGTCCACAGAGGACATGTTGGCCCAGTACTGGCCACAGGGATTCACCTTGCCCGACGCCGAGTTCCTCGTTCTCGGCTGCTCCGCCGAACGCGCGGAGGCACTGCTCGCCGCCGAACCGGAGCTGATGATCTCCCACGAGAACGCGCCGCGGCAGACGATCGTATGCGGGGATCCGGCGGCCGCCGCCCGGCTCGCCAAGCTGTGCACCCAGCACGGCGTCGTCGCCAGGACGCTGCCGTTCCGGTCCGGGTTCCACACCCCGCTGATGCGCTCCCGGCTCGGCCCGTTCACCCGGCTCGCCGCCGAACTGGACCTGAAGCCGCCGCGGATCCCGGTCTGGTCGGCGACCACGGCGCGGCCGTATCCCGCGGATCCGGTGGAGGTCCGCGAGCTGTACCTGGCCCATCTGGTGCGCAAGGTCCGGTTCCGGGAGCTCGTCGAGGCGCTCTACGCCGACGGCGCCCGGGTCTTCGTGCAGGCGGGAGCCGGTCAGCTCGGTTCGTTCGTGACGGACACACTCGGTTCGCGGCCGCATCTGGTCATCCCGGCGTCCTCCGGCACGCGGCCCGGTCTCGCGCAGCTGCGCCGGGTGGCCACCGCGGTCTGGGTGGAAGGCGGACGGCCCGCGTTCGACGCCCTGGAACCACGCCGGACCCGGATCGACACGGCGGGCACGCTGCTCTCGGTCGACGGCGACGTCAAAGGGATGTTCGACGGCGCGGTTCCCGAGCTGGTCGACGGCGTGCCGGACGCGATCGTCGCCGAGTTCACCGCGCTGCTTTCCGAGACCCGTCAGGCGGCGGCGAGCGTCGTCAACGCGGCGGCACGGCGGACCTTCGAGTCCACTGTGGACGCCTCACTCGCCACGATGCCGTACCTGGTGGATCACCGGTTCTTCCGCCAGCGCGAGGATTGGCCCGAGGAAGCGGACTTCCGCCCCACCGTCCCGGCGACGACGCTGGTCGACCTGGCCTGCCGGGCGGCGGAACGGGCTTGGCCGGGTTCGGTCGCGACCGGCGTGAGCAACGCCGCGTTCTCCCGATGGCTGATCGCCGCGCCGGCGGTGCGCGTGCCGCTTTCGATGACCCGCGAAGGCGATCGGATCAGTGTCCAGATAGGACCGCATGCCAGTATGGACGTCCACCTGGCGCAGCGGTATCCGACGGCGCCCCGGCCGTCTCCGCTCCCGGGGCCGGAAACCGCGCCGCCGCTGAGCGCCGCCGAGATCTACACGCGCCGCGAGATGTTCCACGGCCCCGCGTACCAAGGGCTCGCGAAGCTCATCGGGCTGGGCGAACGGCATATCCGCGGCGACCTCGTCGTGCCGTCGGCGCCCGGCGCGCTGCTGGACAACGTCGGCCAGCTGCTCGGCTGCTGGCTGATGGCCACCAAGGCGGACGCGCTGCTGGCCTTCCCGACGTCGATGGGCCGGATCACCTGGTACGGGCCGGAACCGGCGCCGGGCACCCGGTTGCGGTGCGTGGTCCGGGTCCGGCTGCCGCGGCCGGACGTGCTGGAGATGGACGCCGAACTCGTGCGCGACGGCACCGTGCTGGCCAGGATCGAACAGTGGCGGGACATCCGGTTCCCGTGCGACCGGCCGGCACACCGGGTCTACGCCTTCCCGGACCGGCACCGGCTTTCCGAGGATCACCACGGCGGCTGGACCCTGGTCACCGACCGCTGGCCGAGCCCGGCCGCGCGCGACATCTACGCCGGGGTCTACCTCGGCGCGGAGGAACGGGCCGAGTTCGCCGCCTGCGCGCCCCGGCGGCAGCGCGGCTGGCTGCTGGAACGGATCGCGATCAAGGACGCCGTCCGCGCGAAACTCGGCTGGGACGGGGTGTATCCGGCGGAGCTCCGCGTGAGCGCCGACGGGACCAGGGTGACCGGCCTCCACGGCCGGACGGTGCCGGCGCTGGCGGTGGCCGTCGCGTCGGCAGGAGAGGTCGCGGTCGCCCTCGTCCGCGAGCCGGCCGCGACGCCGCCCCGGATCGCGATCCGGGCGGAAGGTGAGCCTGCCGGGCTCGCCGAGGAGATCGGTATCGGGGCGGAATTCGCCGGAATCCCCGGGCACGTGGTGGCCTGGAACCGCGGGTAAGAGCAAGGAGCAGAGCATGACCATCGAACAGCAGAGCCCGGCGTCGGTCTTCGGGACCGTGGCCGAGTTGCTGACGGAACTGGTCGGGGACACCGACGTCCTCGGCATCGAGATCACCCCGCAGACCACCTTCCACGAGGATCTCCAGCTGGAGAGCATCGACCTGGTCACCTTCGCGAGCATCCTCGCCGAGTTCTTCGGCGCGGACGTGAACCTCGCGGAATTCCTGGCGGAGAAGGACCTGGACGACGTGATCGGACTCCGCGTCGGCGACATCGCGGACTACGTCGCCGCCCGCCTCGGCGAACGGGGCTGAAGCGGTGCCGACGATGACCGTCAACGGGCTGCGCACGAACGTGCAGCTCGTGCCCGGCGGGGGCACGGAGACCGTGGTGTTCCTGCACGGCATGGGCACCGACAGCCTCGCGAGCTTCTACCTCACGCTGGCCCCGCCGGTCGCCGCCGCCGGCGTGGACGTGATCAGCTACGACCTGCGCGGGCACGGCAAGACCGAACGCCCCGAGCGCGGGTACACGATCGCGGGCCGCCTCGCCGACCTCGACGACCTGCTGGACCAGCTCGATCTCGACCGGCCGGTCCACCTGGTCGGCAACAGTTTCGGCGGCACCCTCGCCTACAGCTACGCCGTGGCGAAACCGGACCGTGTGCGCAGCATCGTGTGCATCGAATCGGAGCCCGCCACCGAACTGTGGGCCGACAAGATGGCGCAGATCCTCGAGCACACCGTGCGGTTCTTGAAGGTCGAGGAGAGCTTCGACTGGATCGAGGCCAACTACAGCGCCCATCACCGGCGGCTCGCGCGCATGGCGGCCGAGCGGATCATGGCGACGTCGATGGCCGAGGAGGTCCCGCTCGGCCCGTTGCTGACCATGGACCAGGTCGCCGGGATCGACTGCCCCGTACTGTCCATTTTGGGCAGCCACGGCTATCAGGCCGACGATCTCACCGCGCTGACGTCCTTGTTGCCCCGCGGGGAGTTGCACGTGTTCGAAGGCCAAGGGCATTCGGTGCTCGTCGAGCAGCACCGGGAAGTCCGGGAGTTGCTGCTGAACTGGATCTCCCGGCACGGGAGGCCACGCGGATGAGCCGGTTTCTCCTGGTCGTCCCGCCACTCACCGGGCACGTGGCGCCGTTGCGCGCGGTGGCCGCCGAGCTGGTGGGGCGCGGCCACGACGTCGCCTGGTGCGGCCCGGAACCCACGACGTCCGAGCTGACGCGCGCGGGCCGGGTGTACGCGGCGGGCGACGCGCTGGAGTTCGCCGTGGAGCGCCGTCCCGAAGGCCTGCGCGGGTTCGCGGCGCTGAAGTTCCTGTGGGAGCAGTACCTCGTTCCGCTCGCGGACGCGATGGTGCCCGGGGTCGAGAAGGCGGTCGACGCCTTCCGTCCCGGCGTCGTGATCGCCGATCAGCAGGCCTTCGCGGGCGCCCTCGTCGCGAGCCGCCGCGCTCTGCCGTGGGTGACGTCGGCGTCGACGTCGACCGAACTGCGCGATCCGCTGGGTGCCATGCCGAAGATCGCGGCTTGGGTCGACGGCCTGCAGGACGGTCTTCGCGAGCGGCACAAGGTGTCCTGCGGCGACCTGCGCTTCTCCCCGGATCTCGTCCTGGCCTTCACGACCGTGTCCCTGACGGGGCCGATCGCCGACGCGGGCGCGGTCCGGTTCGTCGGCCCCGCGCTGGCCCCCGCGCCCCCGCTGGGGTTCTCGTGGGACCTGCTCGACGGCCGTCCGCTCGTCCTCGCGACCCTCGGCACCGCCAACGCCGCCCTCGGCCGCCGCTTCCTGTCCGAATGCGTCGACGCCCTCGCCGGGATGCCGGACGTCCAAGGTCTGGTCGTCGATCCCACCGGCGAGCTGATCAGCGACGAAGTGCTTTTGGCCAAACGGATCCCACAGCCGGAGCTGGTGCGGAAGGCGGCGGCGGTGATCTGCCACGGCGGGCACAACACCGTCAGCGAGACCCTCGCTTCCGGGCTGCCGCTGGTGATCGCGCCGATCCGGGACGACCAATCGATGCTCGCTCAGCAGGTCGAGGCCGCCGGTGCCGGGCTGCGGCTGCGCTTCGACCGCGTGAAGGCACCCGACATCCGCCGCACGGTCACCGAAGTGCTGACCGACCCCGCCTACGCCGCGGCGGCCGCGCGTGTCCGGGCATCGTTCGCGGCGGCCGGGGGAGTCGTGACGGCGGCGGACCACCTGGAGTCCCTGCCGCACTGACGCCCGGTAGGCGGATCACGCGTGTCTGGAGACGTAACTCGCGTGTCTGGAGCCGTAACTCGCGTGTTTCGGGCCGTATCTCACACGATGCGAGAGTTCCGTCTCCAATCACGTGAGTTACGGCTTCAAGCACGCGAGTGGCGGGTTTCAGGCCATCGGGGTGACGTCCCGCGGTGTCCGGAACGTCCTCGCCGCGATCCATCCGCCCGCCAGCGCCGCCACGGCGGCGATCGCGAGCGAGACGGGGATCGACCAGCCCGAAGGCCGGCCCAGCGCGAGCGCTCTCGTCGCGTCGATCGCGTAGATCAGCGGGTTGAGCGCCGAGGCAACCCGCAGCCAGGCCGGCATCGTCTCGAGCGGCATGTACGCGCTGGAGGAGAACATCAGCGGGAACATGACCACGAAGGACGCCATCTGCAGGGTTTCGGCCTTGCGCAGCCAGGTCGTGATGGCGACGAAGATCCAGCTCAGGCACCAGCCGACGACGAGCGTGAGCAGAAGTGCCGCGGTGACACCGAAAACGCCGCCGGTGGGCCGGAAACCCAGCAGTATCACGCTGGCGAGCGCGGTCACCAGCAGTTGCACGCCGAGTCTGGCGGAGTCGGAGATCGTGCGCGCCACCAGGACGGCGGAAAGGCTGATGGGCATGCACCGGAGACGTCCGGTGAAACCACTGTAGATCTCCGCGAGCAGGCCGGCGCCGGAACTCATCGCCGTGGTCATCGCGATGTTCACCAGCGTCGCCGGGACGAGGAAATTCACGTAGCCCTGATAGGCCGCGACCCCGGGCAGCGTGCTGACCCCGTTGAAGACCTGGCTGAACAGCAGGAGCAGCACGATCGGCTGCAGCAGACCGAAGAACACCAGCCGCCGGTCGCCGAACGCGGTCTTCAGCGACCGGGCGGCGAGCACCCGGACTTGGGTCGCGAAGGTGCTCGGCGGCCAGGCCGCGGGATCGGTCAGCGCAGACGGCGAAGGCGCGCGGTGGCGTGCCTCGGTCATGTCGCGACCGCCGGATTCCGGTGCAGGGAAAGGTAGACGTCGTCGAGCGTCGGCTCGGCGACGGTGAGGTCCTTCATCGGCGCGCCCGCCGCGTCGAGCGCGCGGACCAGCACGGTGATGTCGGCGGGCCCGGAAAGCGCGACGCCGACCACCAGCCCGGAGGCCGACGTCGTGCAGCCCATGCCGAGCCGGTGCAGCGCCGCCAGCGCGCGGCGGGCCGCGAGGTCGGTGCCGAAGGTCAGGGTCGCGGTCCGTTCCCCGAGCCGGGCCTTCAGTTCCGACGGCCGCCCGGAAACCGTGACGTGCCCCAGCCCCAGCACGATGACGTGATCCGCCAGCCTGTCCGCCTCCTCGAGGTACTGCGTGGTGAGCACGACGGTGGTGCCGCGCGCGGCGAGCCGTTCGACGCCGTCCCAGAGCCCCGCCCGGCTGAGCGGATCGAGGCCGGTCGTCGGTTCGTCGAGGAAGAGGACTTCGGGGGAACCGACGAGCCCGGCGGCGAGATCGAGCCGCCGCCGCATCCCACCGGAGTACGTCCGCGCCGGACGGTCCGCGGCGTCGTCGAGGCCGAACATGGCGAGCAGTTCGGCCGCGCGGGCCCTGGCCTGGCGCCGGTTCGCGCCCAGCAGCCTGGCGACGAGTTCGAGGTTGCCGCGGCCGGAGAGCGCGTCGTCGACCGCCGCGAACTGGCCGGTGACCCCGATCCGCCGCCGGACGTGATGCCCGGCGCGCACGACGTCGAACCCGCAGACCTTGGCGCTGCCGCCGCTCGGCTTGACCCGGGTGCTCAGGATGTCGATCAACGTCGTCTTGCCCGCGCCGTTGTGGCCGAGC
Organism: Amycolatopsis sp. WAC 01376; assembly: GCF_003947415.1. Lineage (GTDB taxonomy): Bacteria > Actinomycetota > Actinomycetes > Mycobacteriales > Pseudonocardiaceae > Amycolatopsis. The sequence goes on along the minus strand of NZ_QHKL01000011.1, from coordinate 92,311 downwards.
ACCGCGAGCACGGTGCCGCGGCCGACACGAAGGCTGATGCCGGCGAGGGCCGTCACGTCACCGTAGTGCTTGGCGAGGCCGGTCACCTCGATGGCAGCCTGCTCCATTCGCCGAACGTAGCGGCTGTTCCGACACGGCCGCAATGAACGTGAGCGGACTCCGGGCGCGCGTGACAGTTCCTCGTTCCCGGCTGCTGACGGAGGTGACAAAAACGATTTCGCGAGGCTGCCGATGCCAGTGAATTCACTGGCCGACCGCATGCGTATGACAAAGAAAAAGCGACGGATTCGGTGTCCTTGCCGGTGCGGGTGGGCGCGGGTAATTTGTCGATTCCGTGTCCGCGCCGTTTCGGCGGATCACGCAATTCTCCGATTCCCGGGAGTGACCGTTGTGAAGTTCCCACTGAAGTCGAAAAGATCCGTGCAAGCCTTGGCAGCCGGTACGGTGGCCGCCGTCGCGGCCACCCTGGCTGTCGTCGGTTCCGGCTTGAGTGAGGCGGCACCCGCGTCGCTGACGCTGAAGTACACCTGCCCGTTCCCGTTGATCGGCGACCAGACCCTGGTCGTGAAGGTCGACACCGTCCTGCCGGACGACGCCGTGGCCGGGAAGACCTCCACCCCGATCACGTTCGACGTCGACGTCACCGTCCCCGCGGACGCGACAGCGGGACTCGCGCTAGTGGGCGCCACCACCGTCGAAGGCAGCGCGAAGGCCGCCGCGGTGCTGAAGTATCCGGTCGACAAGACGCTGAACCTCGGCCTTCCACTGGTCATCCCGGTCACGCCGGTGCCGCAATCGGGCGAATTCCACGTCAAGACGAGCGGCAAGGCGCCCGCGGTCACTTTCCCCAGCCCGGGTACGGCTTTCGTGACGGTCGGGAACTTCAGCACCACCATGACGCCGAAGAACGCGCAGGGACAGCCGACCGACCTCGGCACCTTCACCTCGGACTGTGTCGTCCAGCCGGGACAGAACCAGCAGCTGGGGACGTTCGAGATCAAGCCCGCGGGCGGTGGCACCACGACGCAGACCACCCCGACGACGCCCACCACGCAGCCGACGCCGACGACTCCCACGACGGAGCCGACTCCGACCACGGAGCCGACCCCGACCACGACTCAGCCGACGCCCACGACTCAACCGACGCCGACCACGCAACCGACCTCCACGACTCAGCCGACTCCTACCACAGAACCCACTCCGACCACGGAGCCGACGCCGACGACCCAGCCGACGCCGACGACCCAGCCGACGCCGACGACGGAACCCACTCCGACCACGACCCAGCCGACGAGCCCGACCACGCAACCGACTTCGACCACGCAACCGACACCCACCACGCAGCCGACTCCCACGACCGAGCCCACCCCGACGTCGAGCACCCAGCCGACGCCGACCACGGAGCCGACCCCGACGACCCAGCCGACGAGTCCGACCACGGTGCCCACCACGACAACCACGACGACACAGCCGCCGGGCGACACCCAGATCACCTACGGCGTCAAGGGCAAGACCACGATCGCCGGCCTGAACGCGAGACTCCCGCTCGGTCCCGGTGAGTTCAGCGCGAAACTGAACGCGCAGTCGGGCAAGTTCACCGGGCAGTTGTCGCTGCCGCCGTCGAACGTGCAGTTCCGTTTCCTCGGCTTCTTCCCGGCCTCGGCGACGGTGAAGATCAACCAGGTCGGCGACGTGACGGGCACCGTCAACGCCGGCGCGGTGAAGGCCGACGCGAAGGTCGACGTCAAGCTGCTCACGGTGCGGCTGTTCGGGTTCCCGATCATGGCGAGCTCGACGTGCAAGACCGCCCGGCCCGCCGACATCCCGCTCGTTTCGTCGCACGGCTTCAACCCGTCGAAGGGCGGCAAGCTGACCGCTGAATACAGGCTGCCGCAGTTCCGCGGTTGTGGCCTGCTGACGCCGATGATCAGCGCGATGGTGTCCGGCGACGGGAACAGCCTGGAGATCACCCTCAAGAAGTAGGCCGGGGCTTTGATCGCAAGTGGCGACGGTTGCCGCAGGTCAAGCGCTCGGTTGCCCTGCCCGACGGAAGCCAGGGTCGTGAGTGGCAAAGGTCGTTCTAACGCTCATTGCCACTCACGACTTATCCGGCTGCAGAACCGTCATTACCACTCACGAGTCCCGACGCGAAACAGTTACGCCCATTACAACATTTCCGCGGTTCCGCCCGTCCATTCCCGCATTACTTGTGTCCCTGATCTTCCGCCAGTAGCGTGCTGCACGAGTTGGCCGTTCGGCCGGAGAAAGTCGAAGTGAGGAAGCCCGAATGTCAGTGATGACCGGGCGCGTTCCGCGCGCCTTCCTGCTCCCGGTGCTGCTGGGGCTGGGGGCGCTTTCCTTGGCTTCCGCCTCCGCCGAACCCGCGCGGATCCAGCAGGCCGAACCCGAAAAGCCGCCCGCCGCCGCGCAGGCCGGATTGAAGTTCGGCTTCTACGTCGGCGACGATAAGCAGCCCACGACGAGCCGCGTCGCGAAACTCGGCTCGGACATCACGTTCCCGCAGGGCCGGTTCGACGGGTCGATCCTCGGTTTCAGCGACACATCGCCGATCACCGGCAAACTCGCCATCCCGTCGACGTCGAGCTACTTCATCTCCTTCCGGTTCATGCCCGCCACCGGCACCGTCGAACTCATCCCGGACGGCGACGCGACCGGTGTCGTCGACGTGGACACCGGCGCCACGGGCGACTGCAAGGAGGTCGGCACCAACATCTGCGCGCACACCGACGTCACCAACAAGGTGTTCATCAAGCTCTCGAACGTCAAAGTGGACGGCAAGGTCCTCGACGTCGGCCCGAACTGCCGGACCGCGCAGTCGGTATCGGTGAACATCAAAGCCCTGGTGCCGCTCGCGTTTCCCGCCTCGCCGGTGAAGGTCACCAGCACCTTCACGACGCCCGGGTTCAGCGGGTGCGGCGTGCGCGAAGACCTGAGCCCGTTGCTCACCGGCCTGGTCTCCGGCCCCGGCAACACGTTGGTCACCAACCTCGTGCTGCGGTGCGTCGGCTCGGGCCCGCCCCCCAACGGATGCGGAGCCTGACGATGGCCAATCCTGTCGCCCTGCTCGCCCGCGCGCCGGAGAAGGCCGCCGCGGGACTGCGCGAATTCGGCCGCATGTGCGCCATGGGGATCGATGTCGTCCTCGCGATGTTCCGCCGTCCGGTGCAGGTTCGCGAGTTCATCCAGCAGTTCTGGTTCATCGCCAGTGTGTCGATCACGCCGGCGATCCTCGTGTCGATCCCGTTCGGCGCGGTGATCTCGCTGCAACTCGGTTCGCTCACGAGCCAGATCGGCGCGCAGCAGTTCAACGGCGCCGCGAGTGTCCTCGCCGTGGTGCAGCAGGCCAGCCCGATCGTGACCACGCTGATCATCGCGGGCGCGGGTGGTTCGGCGATCTGCGCGGACCTCGGTGCCCGCTCCATCCGCGAGGAGATCGACGCGATGGAGGTGCTCGGCGTTTCGCCGATCCACCGGCTGATCGTGCCCCGTGTGCAGGCGGCCATCGGCGTTTCGGTGCTGCTGAACGGTTTGGTCAGTGTCGTCGGCGTGCTCGGCGGCTACTTCTTCAACGTCATCGTGCAGGGCGGCACCCCGGGCGCGTACCTCGCGAGTTTCAACGCGCTCGCCCAGCTGCCCGACCTCGTGGTCAGCTCGATCAAGGCGTTCATCTTCGGTTTCCTCGCCGGCGTCGTCGCGGCCTACCGGGGGCTGAATCCCAAGGGTGGCCCCAAAGGCGTCGGTGACGTCGTCAACCAGTCGGTGGTGATCACGTTCCTGCTCCTGTTCTTCGTCAACACCATCCTGACCGCGCTGTACCTGCAGCTCGTCCCGGCGAAGGGAACCTGATCCCGTGACCAGCGTCCCCGAACGGGCCAAGGAAGCGTTGAAACGCCCCGGCAACAGTCTTTTCGAGCTGGGCGACCAGTTGCTGTTCTACATCCGCGCGCTCGCGGCGATCCCGATGGCCGTCACCCGTTATTTCCGCGAAGTGGTGCGCCTGCTCGCCGAGGTGACCTTCGGCAGCGGGGCGCTGGCGGTGATCGGCGGCACCGTCGGCGTGATGGTCGGCCTGTGCGTGTTCACCGGGATCACGGTGGGGCTGCAGGGTTTCAGCGCGTTGAACCAGATCAACATCTCCGCGATGACCGGCTTCCTCACCGCGTACTTCAACACGCGCGAGATCGCGCCGCTCTCGGCGGGGCTCGCGTTGTCCGCGACGGTCGGCGCCGGGTTCACCGCGCAGCTGGGCGCCATGCGGATCTCCGAGGAGATCGACGCGCTCGAAGTGATGGCCGTGCGCAGCATGCCGTACCTGGTCACCACCCGGATCGTGGCCGGGTTCATCGCGATCATCCCGCTCTACGTGATCGGTCTGCTGATCTCGTATCTCGGTTCGCGGGTGACCACGGTCGTCTTCTTCGGGCAGTCCGGCGGAACCTACGACCACTACTTCTCGCTGTTCCTACCGCCTGAAGACGTCCTGTGGTCGTTCGTCAAGGTCCTCGTGTTCAGCGTCGGCGTCATCCTCACGCACTGCTTTTACGGCTATCGCGCCGCGGGCGGCCCGGCGGGCGTCGGGGTCGCGGTCGGCCGCGCGGTGCGGACGTCGATCGTGCTGATCAGCGTGCTCGACCTGTTCCTCAGCCTGGCGATCTGGGGCGCCACCACGACGGTGAAGGTCTCCGGATGAGCGCGCGGGCACGGACACAGGCGGCCGGGGTGATCTTCCTCGTCATCCTGGTGCTGCTCGGCTGGCTCTCCGTGGCCATCTTCAACAAGGACTTCGACCGCGCGGAACTGGTCACGCTCAAGACGGACCGGGTCGGCAATCAGCTGGCCCCGCCGGCCGAGGTCAAGGTCCGAGGGGTCCCGTTCGGCGAGGTCAGGGCGGTCCGGGGCAGTGCGGACGGCGCGGAGATCGACCTCGCGATCGACCCGGCGAAGATCGATCAATTGCCACGCAACATCTCGGCCCGGCTGTTGCCGAAGACGGTCTTCGGTGAGCGTTACGTCAATCTCGTGCTTCCGGACCGGCCGGAAGGAGGCTCGCTGCAAGATGGCGACGTCATCGGCCAGGACCGGTCTTCCAACGCGATCGAACTGGAACGCGTCCTCGGCGATCTGCTGCCGCTGCTGCGGGCGGTGCAGCCGCAGAAGCTGAACAGTTCACTCGGCGCGATCTCGCTCGCCCTCGACAACCGCGGGAAATCCTTGGGGGACAGCATCGTCCAGCTCAACGACCTGCTCGGCCAGGTGAACCCGCTGATGCCGCAGTTCAAGGCCGACATCAGCGGCCTCGCCGACGTGGCGGACCTGTACACCGGGGCGGCGCCGGACATCCTCAAGGCCCTTTCGGATCTCTCGACGACGGCGAAGACCATTGTGGACACTCGTGCGGATCTCGACAAGCTGTACAGCAGCGTCACCACCGCCAGCGGTGACATGAACAAGTTCCTGGTGCAGAACAAGGACAACATCATCGGCGTCAGCGTGAAGAGCAGGCCGACCCTGGAGCTGCTTTCCCGTTACTCACCCCAGTTGCCCTGCCTGTTCGACGCGGTGAACCGGCTCAAACCGGTGATGGAGAAGGCTTTGGGCAAGGGCACCGGCGAGCCGGGGCTGCACGTGACGCTGTCCGTCCACGACCCGCGCGACAAATACGTGCCCGGCCGGGACGATCCGCGGTTCGACCAGAAGGGCGGCCCGCGGTGCTACGGCGGCGGCGGGGCTTCGGCGGCGGTGGCGTTCGCCGCCGATGGGGACCTCGGCCCGGCCAATTCGAAGGGGGAGCGGGGGCTGGTCGCCGAACTGCTGGCGCCGTCGCTCGGGATGAAGCCGGCCGAGGTCCCGGACTGGAGCAGCGTGCTCGTGGGCCCGGCCTTGCGCGGTACGGAGGTGACCGTCCGATGAGGGGTGTCGCGGGGCCTGCGATCAAAGGCCTGATCTTCTTCGTGATCACCGTGGTGGCGACCGGGATCCTGGCCATCACCATCGCCAACTCCGGTGTCGGCACGACGGTCGGTTACACCGCCAGGTTCACCGACGCCACGTCGGTCAACCCCGGCGACGAGGTCCGCATGTCCGGTGTCCGCATCGGCCAGGTGGATTCGGTCGGGGTGGTCGAGCGGAGGCTGGCGGACGTGCGGTTCTCGATCGAGAACAAGCGACGGCTCACGTCGGGTGCCACGGTCACCATCAGGTACCGCAACCTCGTCGGCCAGCGGTATCTCTCGATCGATCCGGGCCCGGACGGGCCGGCGGTAATGGACGAGGGCGCGCTGATCCCGCCGGAGCGGACACAGCCGGCACTGGATCTCACAGCGTTGTTCAACGGGTTCAAACCGCTGTTCCAGGCGCTGTCGCCGAACGACGTCAACCAGCTGTCGTTCGAGATCGTCCAGGTGCTGCAGGGCGAGGGGAGCACCGTCGACAGCCTGCTCGAACACACCGCCTCGCTCACGAGCACCTTGGCGGGCAAGGACGAGCTGATCGGCCAGGTGGTCGGGAACCTCAACACGGTGCTCGACACGCTGAACTCCCAAGGCGATCAGTTCGACAAACTCGTCGACGTCACGGCGCAGCTGGTCTCCGGGCTGGCCGGTGACGCGAAACCCATCGGGCAGGCGATCGGCGGGCTCGGCGAGCTCACCACCGCCACCGCGGGCCTGCTCCAGGACGGCCGCGCGCCGTTGAAGGCCAGTATCGACACCCTCGGGGACCTGTCGAAGAACCTCGCCGACAACACCCCCGTGTTCGAGCAGTTCCTGACGAACCTCCCGAAGAAGCTGGACCGCATCGGCGCGATGGTCTCGTACGGCTCGTGGTTCAACTTCTATCTGTGCTCGGTCAAATCGGACGCGCCACCCGCACCGGGCGGCCCGCCGGTCGGTATCCCGTCGACCCAGGGACGGTGCCGGTGAAAGCGCCGAGGATCAAACCCTTCCGCAGTCGCAACCCGATCGTCGTCGGCACCGTCACGGCGGTGCTGATGGCCGCGGCGGGCTCGGCCGTCTTCTTCTCCGACGACCTCCCGCTGGTCGGCGGCGGCACCACGTACGCGGCCGAGTTCACCGAAGCCGCCGGGCTCAAACGCAACGACGAGGTCCGGGTCGCCGGGGTGAAGGTCGGCGAGGTGTCCGACGTCCTGCTGGACGGCGGTCGCGTCAAGGTCCTGTTCCGGGTCAAGGACACCTGGATCGGCAACCGCACCACCGCGGCGATCAAGATCAAGACCTTGCTGGGGCAGAAGAACCTGGTCCTCGATCCGGTCGGCAACGGGGAACTCGATCCGGACGAGCCGATCCCGGTGCAGCGCACCAGTTCGCCCTACGACGTCACCACGGTGTTCAACGACCTCGCGAACACGGTCGGCGCGATCGACACCGACCAGCTGGCGAAGGCGTTCGGGACGATGTCGGAAACGCTCGGCGCCTCCACCCCGCAGGAGGTCCGGACGGCCTTCGACGGCATCACCGCGCTGTCCAAGACGCTCGCGTCGCGCGACGAGGAGCTGGTGAAGCTGTTCCAGAACACGAACAAGGTGTCCCAGACCCTCGGCGAGCGGTCACAGCAGATCGAGGCGCTGATCCGCGACGGCAACACGCTGCTCACGGAGCTGAACGCGCGCAAGGACGCCATCGCCAAACTGTTCAGCGGCGTGAAGAACCTGTCGGTGCAGCTCAAGGGACTGGTTGCGGACAACCAGAAGACGCTCGGCCCCGCGCTGGACCAGCTCGATCGCGTGGCCACCGTGCTGCTCCGCAACCAGGACAAGCTCACCGAGAGCCTGCGGCTGGCCGGCCCCTTCTACCGGTTGCTCGGCAACGCGGTCGGCAACGGCCGCTGGATCGACACCTACATCTGCGGGCTCGTCCCGACCGGTGGCACACCGGGCAGCTGCATGCCGTCAAGGAAGGGAGGACGCTGATGGGGCGCCACTTCACGCTGGCCGATCTCGGCGGACAGGCCCGGCGACGGTCCTGGGTGCGGCGGCTCGCGTTCGCCGTCGTCGTCGCACTTCTCGTCACGGCCGCCTGGCCGCTGCTGACCCGGCAGGCCGACCGCGTCGTGACCGGGTTCTTCACCGCGACCGTCGGGGTGTACCCGAACACCGAGGTGCGCGTGCTCGGGGTCCCGATCGGTTCGGTGACCAAGGTCGAGCCGCGGGGAACGAACGTCGAGGTGACCATGACGGTCCGGCCCGACGTCAAACTGCCCGCCGACGTCGGCGCCGTCGTGATCACGCCGAGCCTGGTCGCCGACCGGTACGTGCAGCTCACGCCGGTGTACGTGGGCGGGCCGGAGCTGGGCGGCGACGCCCGGATCCCGCCGGAGCGCACCGTGACCCCGGTCGAGGTCGACGAACTCCTGGGCAGCCTCAACCAGCTGATGACCGCGCTGGGGCCGAAGGGCGCCAACCGGGACGGCGCGGTCAGCGATGTCCTGACCAAGGCCGCGGCCTACCTCGACGGCAACGGCGGCAAACTCGGCGAGGCGATCAAGAACCTCGGCGAATTCGCCCGTACGGCGAGCGATTCGAAGGACGATCTGTTCAACACCGTCGACAACATCAGCAAGTTCACCGCGATGCTCGCTTCGAACGACGGCCAGGTGAAGCAGGCGATCCAGCAGATCTCCTCGATCAGCAAGATCCTGGCCGATCAGCGGGACCAGTTCTCCGGTGCGATGACCGAACTCACCGAGGCGCTCGGCGTCGTGCAGGGCTTCATCAAGGACAACCGCGGGAAGGTGAAGTCCGATGTGGACAAACTCGCCGAGATCACCAAGGTGCTCAGCCAGCAGAAGGCTTCGCTGAGCGAGGCGCTCGACGCGGCGCCGAACGCGCTGGCGAACGTCCTCGGCGCGTACAACCCGGGCGCCGGAACACTGGACGGCCGAGGGAACCTCACCGAATTCTCGGGGGCGAAATGAAAACCCGGCTCGCTGCCGTCCTGATCCTCGTGCTGGCCGCCACCGGGTGCAGCGGCGGTGTCGACGTCTACGACATCCCGCTGCCGGGCGGCGCCGCGCTGGGCGAACGGCCGATCCACGTCACGGCCAGTTTCAGCAACGTGCTGGATCTGGTGCCGCAATCCGGGGTGAAGATCAACGACGTCCCGGTCGGCCAGGTGCGGACCGTCGAACTGGCGCCGGACGGTCGCAGCGCGGTGGTCGGGCTGCTGCTCAACGGGGACGTGAACCTGCCTGCCAACGCCGTCGCGCGGCTGCGGCAGGCGAGCATCCTCGGCGAGAAGTTCGTCGAGCTCGCGCCACCGGACGACGGCACCCCGAGCGGGCGGTTGGCCGACGGCGCGGTGATCCCGCTGGCGCGTTCGTCGCTGACCCCGGAGATCGAGGAGGTCTTCGGCGCGCTTTCCCTGCTGCTCAATGGTGGAGGCGTCGCGCAGGTGCAGAACATCACCCGCGAACTCAACGACGCGCTCGGCGGCAAGGAAAGCGCGGCCCGCAGCCTCCTGTCCAATTTGGACAAGTTCGTGCGCGGGCTCGACGAACACAAGGCCGAGATCACCCGGGCCATCGAGAGCGTCAACAAACTCGCGGTGACACTGAACGCGAACACCGAGGAGATCAAGGCGACCCTGAACGGGCTCACCCCTGGGATCGAGGTGCTGAACCAGCAGCGTCAGGCGCTGGTCGGGATGCTGAAGTCGCTGGACGGGCTCACTTCGGTCGCGGTCGAGACGGTGAACCGCAGCAAGGATGACCTCGTCGCGGATCTGAAGGCACTCGAACCGCTGCTGCGGAAACTGGCCGACTCGGGGGACAAGCTGCCGAAGGCGATGGAGATGATCTTCACCTTCCCGTTCCCCGACGCCGCGCTCGAGGCCATCCGCGGTGACTACCTGAACACCTTCCTGACCTTCAAGAACAGTGGTGGCCGCTGATGCTGACCAGATTCGTCCGCGCCCAGCTGGTGGTCTTCGTGGTGATCGCGGTCCTCGGTGTCGCGTATGTCGGCGCGACGTACGCGGGGCTGGACAAACTGGTGCTGGACCGCGGGTACACCGTCAAAGTGCGGCTCGCCACCGGCGGCGGGATCTTCGGCAACGCCGAGGTCACCTATCGGGGCGTGCCGATCGGCAGGGTCGGCGAACTGCGGCTGACCGCCTCCGGGATGGAGGTGGATCTCGAAATCGATCCGGGCGCCCCGGAAGTGCCGGCGGACACCGAAGCCGTCGTCGCGAACCGGTCCGCCGTCGGCGAGCAGTACGTCGACCTGCGGCCTCGGCGTGGCGACGGCGCCATGCTGCAGGACGGTTCGGTGATCAGCGAGGCGGATACGAAGATCCCGCTGCCGGTGGACGTCGTGCTGTCCAGTGTGGACTCTTTCGCCAACTCGGTGCCGAAACCGGCCCTGCGGACCGTGGTCGACGAGCTGTACAACGCGACGTCCGACGCGGGCCCGGCGCTGGACCAGCTCGTCGGGCGGGGGATCGAGTTCGTGCGGGAAGCGAGCGCGCACGTCGGGCCGCTGACCAGGTTCGTGACCGACGCGCAGACCGTGCTCGACACACAGATGTCGCAGGCGGACGCGATCCGCTCGTTCGGCGCCAACGCGAAACTGCTCGCCGCGACACTGAAGAGCTCCGACGGCGATCTGCGACGGCTGATCCCGGCCGTCCCGGCGGCCGCGAACGAGGTCAGCACGCTTCTGCGGGAGACCGGCCCGAGCCTCGGCATCCTGCTGGCGAACCTGCTGACCACCGCGGACGTACTGGAAACACGACAGGACGGCCTCGAGCAACTGCTGGTCACCGCGCCGAAAGCGGTCGCCGCCGGGCACGCGATCATGGGGCCGGACGGCGCGCGCGTCGGCCTCTCGCTGACGTTCTTCGATCCGCCGCCTTGCGTCACCGGCTACGGAACCGGCTACCGCGACGGACTCGACACGTCGCCGCGCCCGTTGAACACCGCGGCGCGCTGTGCCCTGCCCAAGGGCAACCCGACGAACGTGCGCGGTTCGCAGAACGTGCCGGGAAGGTGAAGGCCATGACTCGAATCGCCGCACTCCTCGCAGTGGTCGCCACGGCGCTGGCGGCCTGGTTCGGCCACTCCTGGTGGGACGCGAGCCGGGACGACGGCGTCGCGCGGGCCACGGTCCGCGAGGAGGCGTTGCAGGTGGGCAGGCAGGCGGTCACCGCACTGACCACTTTGGACTATCGGCAGGCGGAACAGGGCTACCAGAACTGGCTGAACCTGTCCGGCGGTGCGCTGCACGAAGAGCTGGCGCGCGACCGCGAGGGCGGACTCGGCCGGATCAACCAGGCGAAGACCGTCACCACCGGCCGGGTCGTCGACGCCGCGGTGACCGAAGTGGACAGTGGCGGCGGGACCGCCGAGGTGATCGCCTCGGTCGAACTCGAAGTCCGGCCCGAAGGCGGGGAAGCCGTCACCAAACACAACCGGTTCCGCGCCGGCCTGAACCGCACGCCGGACGGGTGGCGCGTCACGTCGCTCGGCCAGGTGCCGGTGACCGACACCGGAAAGCCCTGACGGAGGACGGGATGACCACGAAACGAGCCGTCAAACCGGCGCGGCGCACCGTGAAGGTGGCCGGGAAAATGGGCGGGAGCACTCGGGTTCTCGATGCTCCCGCCGAGTCCGCCGAGTCCGCCGAGTCCGCCGACTCAGCCGATCCGGGCGCCGAGCCTGCCGATGAGGTTGTCGAGCCGGTGCGACGTCGCCGTCTCCCGCTGGTGTTCGGCGCGGTCGCGCTGGTGATGGCGGGCCTCGCGGGGTGGTTCGCCATCGAGGCGCGGGACACCACGGCGGTACTGGCGCACAACACCGCGCTGACCGACGTCGCCACCACCGCGGAGGTCAGCGACCAGATCGGCAAGGCGCTCGGCACGGTGTTCTCCTACCGCTACGACGACCCCGCCAAGAGCGAACAAGCCGCGAAAGAGGTCCTCACCGGGCCCGCGCTTGGCCAGTATGACCAACTGTTCGCGCAGGTCAGGGGACTGGCGGCGGAGCAGAAACTGGTCGTGACCTCGACTCCGGTGGTCTCGGGGGTCAAGGTCCTCGACGGGGACCGGGCGTCGCTACTGGTGTTCCTGGACCAGACCGGCGTGCGCGGGGACGGGCAACGCAGTACAGGTGCGGCTCAGCTGAGCGTCACCGCTGAGCGCTCCGAGGGTAGGTGGCGGGTGACCGCTCTGGCCGCCGCTTAGCGCTTCCGCAAGTAGTCGCCTACTTGCTGGTGCCGTCGTTCCGTGAAGGCCTCCTTTCCTACTCTCAAGGTAGGGAAGGAGGCCTTCGCTACTTCGGCCGCTCGCTATGCGTCCTGAAGGGACCCTTTGAGACGCTCAACGTCTCAAAGGGTCCCTTCAGGACATCGGGCTAGGGGGCCTTGCGGCGCTCTCGGCCCTGAGCCGAGTGCCCCCAATGCGGCATTGGAGGCACTGAGCGACTCCAATGCCGCATTGGGGGCACCGGCATGCTCGGGTGACAGCTCCGGCTCACGCAACCGACCCCCGTAGCGCGTGAAGGCCCCCTTCCCTCGGCTCAGCCGAGGGAAGGGGGCCATCACGCGCAAAACCTCAGGAGGGCGCGGCCCGCAGGGCCAGGATCATCTCGAACCGCCGCTCAGGGTCCCGCAGCCCGTCGGCGAACAGCGTCTCGAGTTCCTGAGCGCGGGACCGCACCGTCTGCGGGTGCACCGCGAGCCGTTCCGCCACTTCGCGGACGTTCCCGCAGGTCTCCAGCCACGCCAACAGGGTCCCGGCCAGCCGCGAATGCTGCTTGCCGGTCAACCCGGTCAGCGGCCCGAGCCGCTCCCGGACCAGCTCCGCGGCCAGGAACGGTTCCTTCAGCAGCCACAGGCGCGAAAGATGGTCGACGCACCACGTCACGGGTTCGTCGAGGAGCGCGCCGGAGTCGACGAGCCGCAGGGCTTCTCGCGCGGCTCGCAAGGAGCGCGCCGCGAAAGCGGGTGGGACGGCGGGGCCGATCGCGGCGCGCCTGCCCGCCAGTGCTTCGGCGAATTGTTCCCGGTCGTCCGGTTCCGGTGCGGGGAGCAGCAGGCAGGGAGAGGTGGTCTCGAAGTCGGCCAGCGCGGTCGACGCGACCGCCGGGGTTTCGTCCGGCGACTGCTCGAGCGCGACGGCGACGAGCAGGTCGGGGAGTTGCCAGCGGGCGAGGTCGGCGGCGTGTTTGATGACGTCGGGCGGCGTCGGTGGTTCGGCGAGCAGGAGTTCCATCAGCCGGTGCCGCCGGCGTTCGAGTGCGCCGGCGGCCTTTTCCCGCGCCTCCGCGTGGCCCTCGACGGACAGCGCCGACAGCTCGTCGATGTAGGCGAAGATGGCTTCCGCGAGCAGGCACAGCGTCGCGGAAGGCACCCCCGCGCGGCGGCCGGCTTCGGCGACGCGGCGCCAGGTCACCCTGGCGCCGACGCGATACGCCGCTTGGAGGACGTCGACGTTGCGGCCCTGCTGGAACTCCTGGACACCCAGGCTCAGGAACACGCTCCGGCGGTCTTCCGACGGCGCCTCCGGATTCCCGATCCGTTCCACGAACTGCAGGAACGCCATCTGGACACCGGTCTTGAGCGCTTTGCCGAAAGCTCCGTCCAGTGGCCGCGCGTAGTCGGGGATGGTCCGCTGGATCTCGCGGACCACCTCCCCGGCCACGTCGGCCAGTACCGGCCGGAACACGGTCGCCAGCTCTCTCGGCAGCAGCGCCCAGAGCTGGACGGGGCGCCCGCTCGACCCGCCCGGCCGAGCGGGCGTGAGGAGCGGGCCGTACGTCGCCTCGACCCCGCTGCGGGCATCCTGCGGTCGGGTCACCTCGTCACCTCGTTGTGAGTGGGAAGGCTGATCTGTCAGTCCTCGGCGAGCAAGGCCTCCGCGCGCAGCGCGATCTCCATGTCGAGCCGGTCGTCGGCGTTGTTCAACCGGTCGCCGAAGAGATCGATGAGCTGGTGCATGCGGTAGCGGACGGTCTGCGGGTGGACCTTGAGTTTCTTCGCGATCTCCGGAGCGCTGCCCCGGGATTGGAGCCAGATCAGCAACGTCTCCCCGAGCCGCGCCCGCTGTTTGGGCGTGAGGTCGTCGAACGGGGCGAGGCTGCGCGTGCACAGCTCACGGACCAGGAACTCGTCGGCGAGCAGCCACAGGGTGGAGAGGTGATCGCTGTACCGCGTGACCGGGTTGTCCGGCAGGATCCCGCGCTGGACCAGCCGCAGCGTGCGGCGGGCCCACAGCAGGGAGCGCGGCGCTTCGGTGAGCCGCACGGCAGGGCCGATCACCGCGCGCCAGCCGGGGAGCCGTTCGGCGAGGTCCTTCAGGTGCTTTTCGGGGTCGCCGGTGACCAGGCAGGGCTTGGGACCCTCGAAGTCGACGAGGACGTCGGCGTCCAGGTCGGCGCTGTCGGGGTCCAGTGGGCCGAGCCGTCGCTCCAGTGCGACGACCGTGATCTCGGTGGGCAGCGCCCATTGGGCGTTGGCGGCGTGGGACGCGATCGACTGCGGTGAGGACGGCGGATCGGAGAGCATCAGTTCGAGCAGCCTTCGCCTGCGTCTCGCCCTGGTGCCCGCGGCCCGTTCCTGCGCGGCCGTGTAGCCCTCGATCGAAAGTGCGGAAATCTCGTCCACGTAAGCGAAAATCGCTTCGGCCGCGGTGCACAGGAGATCGGCGTCCGCTCCGATCGCCTGCCCGAATTCCGAAACGTGCCGCCAGGCGACGCGGCCGCCGACGCGGTAGGCCGTCTGGAGACAATCGAGACTGCGGCCTTCGTTGAACTCGACCTTGCCGAGGTTGCGGAACACCGCCGACCATTTGTCGAGCGACGTCGTCCCCTGACCGATGGTATCGAGGCAGTGCAGGATCGCCTGCCGGATACCCTGCGTGATGATCTGTCCGAACGCGCCTTCCAGTGGCTGCGCGTATTCGGGGACGGCTCGTTGCACCTCCTGAAGGATGGCTCGTGCCAAGGGGTCGGCCCGCGGCCGGAACCGCTCGCCCAGGTCTCTGGGCAGTGACGCCCACAGTCCATTCGCGCCGGTGCTGCGCACAGGTCGGTTCTCCACTGGGGTTCTCGGTGCCGGCGTGAAGGCGCGCGGTCGTTGGACCGGACCCGGCGGCTGGCGGTGCGGGGTGGCGGGATGACGCACGTCGGGGTCTGGCCGTGCGGTCCGCAGATCGTTCCGCGAGAACCCGGTATCCAAGTCGGTCATGTTTTTATCCTTGTTAGCAACAAAATCAGCCTCTTCAACGGTGAAGCCGATCCAGATTTTGTGGCTCACGCAACATAAAATCCGGCTGAGAGAACTGTCAACGGCTGGCGGGACCTTGATCGGCCACCTGGATGGACTACACCCGAACGGGTGGTCCATTCCGGCGGTGAGTGACATTTAGGCGGGCCTGAGATGGCGTCCGGATGACAACTTTTCCGGGGCGTTTTCGGGCTCTTCCGCCGCCTCGCTGGCGCGGATGAGCACCTCGACGACTACGTCCAGGGTCAACCGGGCGGGCGCGGTCTCGGTGAGGAAGCGTTCGAGCTCGCCGCCGAACCGGGCCGGGTCGGCCACATGTGGAAAGTGTTTCGCATTTTCGAACACCGTCAAGCGGCTGTCCGGCAGCACTTCGGCCGTCTTACGGCCGTGCGTGACCGGAATGAGCGGATCGTGCGCGCCCCAGACGACGAGAGTGGGCACTTCGCGGGCGAGGTAGAGCTTGTCGATCGCGCTCGCGCGCTGACCGCGGAGGTCGATCAGGCTGCGCGCGATGAACAGGAACGCCCGCCGCCTGCCAGGGTCGGCCAGTGACGCAAGGTGACGGGTCAGTTCGCGGGTTTCGGCGGAGAACCTCCCGCCGAGTGAGCGGCCTGCCGCCGCGAGCCCGCGTGCGATCGCGACGGTGAGCGGGTTGACCGCGAGGGTGAGTGTCGCGTTGGCACCCGGCAGCGCCGTCGCGCGCAGCACCGGGGTCACCTGCGGGCCGAGTCCGGCGCTGCCCACGAGCACCAGCCGGGCGCACATCTCCGGGAACTGGTAGGCGAACTGCATCGCGATCCCGCCGCCGAGGGAATGCCCGACGATGGTCGCGTGCCGGTTCCGGGTGAGCGCGAGGACGTCACGGACCACGCTGGCCATCGCGCCGAGGCCGTAATCGGCCCGAGGGGCGGCGGAATCGCCGTGGCCGGGGAGGTCGGGGACGAGGACGCGGCGCCCGAACCCGGTCCGCTCGAAATGGTCGAGCAACGGCGCCCAGGTCTCACCGCTGCCCGAGATCCCGTGCAGTAGCACGAGCGGCTCGCCCTCCGCATCCTTTGTGGACGGAAGGTATTCCCGCAGCCGGATTTCCCGCCCGTGCAGGGTCAGTGTGCGCGCTTCGAGGGCCATGTCCCGCCTTTCGGTTGTCAGGCGTCAAAATAACGTGAAGAAAGGCCGGTCCGTCAGCGTGTCGCGGGACACGTCCGGTATTTGCGACCGGGGTGACAAGAATGCCGGGGCGGACCCCGAGACGGATGCCAAAACCGGGACCGCCGGGCAATCGCGCATCGACATTCTCCCACCGTCCCGGTATTCAGGAAAGCGTCGGTAAACACCCGTCACCACGGGGAGAAAAAGCGATGGCCTGCCGAGCGGACTTCCACGTCGATCAGCCGAGGGCGAAGCGTGCCCGCCGCGGCCTCCGCTGGGTGCTCCCCACCGTGCCGCCACCGGAACGGCGGGTCCGGCGCGTCAGTTCCCTGGCGGCCCTTCGTCGCGGCGGTGGGCGCGCATAAGCCGCTGCGCGCGCAGCGCCAGTTGCATGTTCAGCCGGTCGTCGGCGTCTCTGAGCCGGTCGCCGAACAGTTCCTCCAACTGCCGGAGACGGTTGCGCACGGTCTGCGGGTGCACGCCGAGCCGTCGCGCGATCTCCGGTGCCCCGCCGCGGGTTTCGAGCCAAGCCAGCAGGGTCTCGCTGAGCCGCTCCTGCTGTTTCTCGCTCAGCGAGGTGAACGGGTCGAGGCTCTGTTTGGCGAGTTCGGCGCCGAGGAAGTCCTCGGCGAGCAACCACAGCGTGGCGAGGTGGTCCCGGCACCAGACGACCGGGCCGGGCGCGTCTTCGCTGTTCAGCAGCAGGGCGCGGCGGGCGGTGCGGAGCGCGGCCGGGGCGTCGGCGAGCGGCACGACGGGGGACACCGCCGCGCGCCAGCCGTCCAGCGCGTCCTTCAGCGGCGCGAGGTCGGCGTCGGGATCCGCGGTGAGCAGGTACGGCTCGGCGGTGTCGAGGTCGGCCAGCACGGTGTCGTCCAGCAGGTGGACGGGGAAGGCGGGCGCGCCGGGAGCGCGCTGGAGCGCGACCATGGCGGCCGTCCCCGGCACCCGCCAGCCGGCGCCGTCGGCCAGGCTGGCGATACTGCACGCGGACCCTTCCGGCGCCTGCGCGATCAGTTCGAGCAGACGGCGGCGCCGGAGCGGGATGGCGCCCGCCGCACTGGCCTCCGCCTCCTGGTAGCCCTCGATCGTCGTGGCGCACAGTTCGTCGACGTAGACGAAGACGGACTCGGCCGCGAGCGCGATGACGTCGAGGCCGACGCCGAGCCCGCGCACGATGGGCCGCATCGCCCGCCAAGCCGCCCGCGCGCCGACCGTCACGCTGTCGTGCAACGGTTCCAGACTCCGGCCCTCGGTGAACTCGATCCGCCCGCGCATGCGGTAGAAGTCGATCCAGCGGTCGTGGGGCACGTCCGGATCGCCGATGCAGTCGACGTAATGCCGCACCGCGCGATCGCACGAGACGACCAGGACACGGCCGAAGACGCCGCGCAGCGGTTGTGAATACGCGGGGACGGACCGCTGTACCTGGTTGACCATTGCCGCCGCGGCGTGCCCGGTATACGGACGCAGTTCTTCGCCGAGCGAACGCGGCAACGTCGCCAGCATGTCGAAACCGCGGTACTGGACCACCGAGACCACCTTTGATTTTCTTCGAACCGAGGACGGGAAACGTGAATCCCTTTGCACAACCGCGTCGGATCGACGGGACGGGTGCCGCAGTGTTTCTACTGGATCGGCCGACGGCGTGTACCGCGAATGTGACGTTGAATGGGCAACGAAAAGCCGCCGATGTGGCGGCTTTTGACACGGCTGTGGCGACGGTTCTACGCTCCGTGCATTCGAGTGCGCCGGTGGCGCGCGGACGAAAGGGAATTCGTGCCCGGAATCGTCGGCCTACTTCACTACGGGGGATCACACACGTGAGCTGGCAGCCCGTCGGCGCGTTGTGGGCACGCCTGCCGAGGGAACTCGGTGACGCCGTCCGCCCGCGGATCCCGGCGATCGCCCGGCACTGCGTCGAAGGCGTGGCGTCCGAGATCGGTGAATGCGCCGAAGTGTTCAGTGACAGCGAGGCGCGTGCCGCCGCCGTCGAGCTGACCAGGCGCGGTATCGAACGCGCCATCGACCGGATCGGCGTTCCCGAACTGCTGCAGAACGACCTGCTGGCGGATTTCCGTGCGCAGGGCCGGATCGCCTTCCATCAAGGGCTCAGCCGGGAGGCCGCGCAGGCGGCGTTCAGGGTCTCGAGCCGGGTGCTGTGGCGTTCGATCGCCTCGGCCGGGCGCCAGCTCCAGTTGCCGGGTGACGTTCTCTACGGCGCTGCGGAATGCCTGTTCGGCGACGTCGTCGAGGTGACGATGGCGCTGACCGACGGCTACAACGCCGCCCGGGCCGAGGCGACGGGCCCCGCGGAGCAACGGGCCCGGCTGTTCCGGCTGCTGACCGCCGGCGCCGGGTACGCCCGCGCCGACGCCGGCGCGCTCGCCGTCGCCATCGGCTGGCGGATCCCGGAGCGGATCACGGCGGTCGTCTTCACCGCGGCGCCCGGCGCGCCCGCGTTCCCCTCCGGTCTGCTGCCGTCGGCGATTCCCGTGGACCTCGTCTCCGACGCGCCAGGTGCGCTCGTCGCCTGTCCGGAAGCCGACCTCGGCGGCCTGCGGGAACTGCCTTCCGGCTGGTCGGCGACGGTCGGGGTGTCCGTCCCGACGGCGCAGGCCGCCGAATCGTTCCGGATCGCGCGCCGCGCGTCCGAACTGGCCCAGCGGGGGATGATCACCGCGGTCGGGCCGGTGCTGTGGTGCGAGGAGCACATCACCACGCTGCTGCTGCTCGCCGACGAGTTCCTGCTCGACAGGCTGGCCGTCGAGGCGCTGGAGCCGCTGTCGGGGCTGGCGCCGCGCCAGCACGACGAGTTGTCGGCGACCCTGCTCACGCAGGTGCAGACGCGGGGGAGCGCGCCCGAGATCGCCCGGCAGCTCGCCGTGCACCCGCAGACGGTGCGGGCCCGGCTGCGGCGGCTCACGGAGTTGTTCGGCGAACGGCTGGACGATCCGGATCAGCGGCTGCGGATCGAGCTGGCGCTGCGCGCCGAACGGCTGCGGCCCGCCGAAGCCTGACCCTTACACCGGCGATTGTCGAGTCCGTGAAGGCCTCCTTGAGGGACCCAGGGTCCCTCAAGGAGGCCTTCACGGACCGGGGCCACTCACTACCACCTCGCGGACGCGCTGACGGGCGTCGGCGACGGGGAACACCCAGCGGCGGTAACCCCACCAGCGGAACGCCGAACCCGCCGCGGTGCCGAGCAGCATGCCGCTGACGAAGTCCGCGATCTCCTGTGCGAGGAAGCTGACTTCGGGGACCTCGAACCGCAGGACGTAGCGCGAGATCAGCGGCGGGCACAGGTTGATCGTCACGGCGATGGCGTTGACCGCGAAGAACAACGCCGCCTCGGGGAACCGGCGCCTGCCGCCGCGGGTGTGGAACGACCAGCGCCGGGAGAGCAGATACGCGAACGCCGTCGCCATGATGGTGGCGATGGCCAGCGCCGTGACCGGTTTCTCTTGCAGGACGGTGAGTTTCAGCCCGTAGTTGACGCCGAGCGTGAGCCCGAACGCGGCGAGGCCGACGGTGGCGAACCGGAGCAGCTCACGCCGCTTCCCGGCCCGCGCACCGACGGCGGCCATGCCGTCCACAAAGGACGAAGGCGCGGTTCTGAGCACCGCGGGCTCAGCAGTTCGACGTCGCCGGAGCGCCCGCGACCCGGTCCTTGAGGAAGGCGAGCACGTCGGCGTTGCCGGTGTAGACCGCCGTGATGTGGTCGGTTTCGAAGGTCTTCCAGGTCGTCTTGACCCCGGCGGTGCAGTAGGTCTTGTGCAACGCGTCGGCCTGGGCGAACTGCACGAGCTGGTCCTGGGTGGCGTGGTAGAGGAGCACCGGGACCTTGGGCGGTGTGCCGCCGAGCTTGTTCTCGTTGAGCCGCTTCACCCATTCCGGCCGCACGTAGCCGGCGCTGGTCGTGTAGTCGGCGATCTTCTGGTTCGCGTAGGTGGTGAGCAGTTCGAACGTGCAAGCGCTCTTCTGCATCTCCGCCAGCTTCACGCGGCCGTTGTCGCTGAGGAACGAGTCCAGCTTCAGCTCGGGATAAGCGTTGTCCAGGCCGATCAGGGCGTAGGCGAAGACGCCGAAGCCTGCCTTCCCGTCGAGTTGCAGGGTGACCTGCACGAGGTCGGCGGGCACACCGCCGGCGGCGACACCGACGAGGTTCATCTCCGGCGCGTAGGCCGGTTGCAGTTCACCGGCCCAGGCCGCCGCTCCGCCGCCCTGCGAGTACCCGCGGAAGAGCACCTTGGCGTCGGTGGACAGTTTCGCCTCCGGCAGGCGTTGCGCGGCCCGGACCGCGTCGATCACCGCCGGGCCCTCCGAACGCCCGACCACGTACGTCGTCTTCGGATCCTGGCGGTAGCCCTCGTAGTCGGTGAGCGCGACGGCGTATCCGGCGTCGAGCGCGTCGTCGAGGCCCGACTGCTCGTAGAACGCGCCGATGTCGATCATCTTCGACGGCGTGCAGTCGAACGCCGGACCGTGCGTACCGGCGGCGAACGAGACGATCGGTGCCTTCGCCGGGTCGGCGTTCTTCGGCACCAGCACGGTCCCGGTCACCGCGTCCGGCCGCCCGAGGGCGTCCGTCGACAGGTACATGACCTGCCAGGCGTTGACGGAATCCTTACGCGGACCGGCTTTCGAGATCCGCGAGCGGATGATGTCGCCCGGTTTGCCCGCCGGGAGCGGGGACGGCGGGGTGTAGAACGCATCGTCGGACGCCGCCGTGACGGCGGAGTTCGCCGGGCTCCCGCTCAGCACGGTCAGCAGACCGGCGGACAGGACGATCGCCAGTGCGGCGGCGAGTATCCGGCGGGACGGGCGGGGGAACGGGGTCGGCACGGCCGGGCCTCCAGAACGGGTGGGCAGGTTGAGGGGAGAGCGTCACTCAGGCGTTGCCGCCGTAGACCTGGCGGCAGGTCTTGGACTCGGCGAACGCGAGATCCAGTTCCGGGTTGGCGCGCAGGTGCTTGATCGGGCCTTCGGGCTCGCTCAACCCGCTCATCGTGGTGTCGGCGTCGGCGACCACCTTCTGCAGGCTCGCCTGATCGGTGACCTTCGCGTCCTGCATCTTCACCAGGGTCGCGGATACCTTCGACTTGGTCTCGTCGAGCGTGGTGGTGGCCTTGTCCACAGCGGACTGTCCATCCGGGACCGGCGGCACCCCGGCGTTGCGGATCCCGCCCGCCATGTCGTCGAGCGCCACGGTGAGCGAGTTCAGAAAGCCCACCATGGCGGTCTTCGCACCCTGCGGGTTGTTGGGGTCGAACGCGGGCGGCTGGGTCAGTTTCGCCGAGCCCGTCGCGACTCCGGAGCACACCTTGTCCGCCCAGGCGAGCGCGGCGGGGTCGGCGTGCCTGCCGGTGTCGGCGGGCTCGTCGGACCCGCAGGCGCTCAGCAGGACCGCCGCGGCGGTCAGGGAGACGGTGGCGAACGCGATTCGCGCTGCCGTGCGGCGCATTCTTTTCATGGTTTCCCCGTCGAATTCGGCGAAAGAGGGCCGGCCGTGGCACGAGGAGCGGGATTCCGCGGTGGTCGGCGGTGACCGGCTTGCTGAAACGCGAGGTTACTCACGAAAGATTCCGGCAGGCAAGGCGGCTGGCGCCCGGAAAAGGGCGATTGGCACGCGCGAGATAGTTTCCCGCCGCGCGATTGTCACCCTCGTCAGCGGTTCCGCGCGGGACGTGATGTGGCTCTGTGCTGGGAAAACCCATGTGCCGCTACTAGGAACCGGCCGGACGCACCGTGCCAGGGTGACAATTTACCGGCGGCGCGTCAACTTTTCCGGGGAACCACTTGATAGCGGGACTGCCGCGTCGTTAGTTTACTGTTCGGTTGCGATCCGTCAGACATCGTCGCTACCCGGAGAATTCTCTCGGGCCGATATTCATTGCTCTGGGGAATTGTACGCCGTTTCGTATCATCGTTGATACCACGGAAGGACGATCGTGAGTCACCGTAGAGGAACCAAGAAGGCGGTCGCCGCCGCCGCTGCCGGTGCCGTGGGGCTTGCCGCCGCGGTACTCGTGGTCGGGGCACAGTCCAGTGTCGCCGATCCGATCTCGCTGCCCCTCAACTACCACTGCGACCTGCCGCTCGTGGGGTCACAGTCGCTGAAGGTGGTGATCAACACCGATCTTCCGCTGTCGGTCAAGACCGGTCAGCCGACCGGCACGTTCGACATCAAGGCCGTGTCCACGATCAACGCGGACACGGTCAGCGGGCTCAACCTGATCGGTGCGACCACGCTGGAAGGACAGGCCATCGCGGCGGCGACCGTGGCGGCGCCGGGGCTCAACCTCCCGGTCAACGTCCCGAACGACATCGCCAAGCAGAACATCCCCACCTCGGGCGAGATGACGATCAACGCGGCGGGCAAGACGCCTTCGCTGACCTTCAACCAGCCCGGCGAAGCGAAGATCACCGTGGGCGACCTGCAGCTGAAGGTCACCCCGCGCAAGGCCGACGGTTCGGTCACCGGCATCACGCCGGACGGCACGATCGACGCGCCGTGCAAGCAGGATCCGGGCCAGAACAACACCCTGGCCACGATCAAGATCGGTGACGGCGGTGGCGGCACGACCACGCCCACCACCCCGACCACGCCCACCACCCCCACGACGCCGACCACGCCGACGACCCCGCCCACTACCACCACCACGCCCGGTGGCGGCGGGATCAAGTACGCGTTCGGCATCAAGGGACAGACCGCGCTGAAGTCGCTCGGCAGCACGGCCGCGATCAACGGTGGTTTCGACGCGAACGTGGACCTCGCGTCGAAGACGTTCACCGGTGACCTGAAGCTCGACCCGTCCTCCACCCAGTTCAAGCTGTTCGGGTTCGTCGACGGACGTTCGGAGATCAAGGTCGAGCAGGTCGGCAAGCAGACCGGTGAGCTCGTCGGCACCGGGTTCAAGGCGCACATCAAGTTCAACGTGTTCCTGCCGAGCGTGCAGGTCTTCGGGATCCCCATCAGCAGCGACCCGAAGTGCGGCACGGTCAGCCCGTCCACCAGCGAGATGACCACCGGTCCGGACTTCGACCTGCTCAAGGGCGGGAAGCTCTCCGGTACCTACTCGCTGTCGGCGCTGCAGAACTGCGGTTCGTTCAACGACATGATCAGCATGTTCGCCAAGAGCGACGGCAACACGCTCGATCTGAACCTCACCAAGAAGTAAGTCAGGCAGCCGGTCCCCGTCGCGTTCCGTGACGGGGACCGGTGCCGTTTCCGTGCCGTCCAGGAAGGCGACCATGCCCCTTCGCATCAACGTCCGGATGCTCCTCGCGGCGGGCCTCATCGTCCTGCTCACCGCCGGCAGCCTGCTGTTCGTCGCCGTGCGGAGCGCGGCGGCGGGCACTCCCGTGGCCAAGAAACTGTCGTTCACCTGCCCGTTCCCGCTGATCGGGCTGCAGAAGCTCGACGTGGACATCAAGGCCGACTTCGAGGTCCCGACGGCGCCCGGCGGCACGCTCACGACCTCCGGGCTGACCATCACCGTGACCGTGCCGGACAAGGCCGCGCGCGGGCTGAACCTGGTCGGCGCCGCCACCATCGAGGGCACCGCGGCCGCCGGCGTGACGCTGGTCAACGGTGACGCGAACCCGCTCCCGGTGCGCCTTCCGCTGAACGTCGCCAAGACCGACCTCCCGCCGTCCGGCACGTTCAACACGGTGGCGACGGGTTCCGTGCCCACGATCACGCTGGCGAAACCGGGCAAGACCACCTTGACCATCGGCGACTTCACCACCCGCCTCACCCCGAAGAAGGCCGACGGCTCGTTCACCGGCATCGGTTCGTTCACTTCGGACTGCACGCTCGACCCCGGCCAGGACCCGGTTCTGCTGTCGTTCGAACTCGGCGACAAGCCCGCGGGCCATCGCTACACGGTCGCCGGCAAGACCGGACTCAAAGCACTCGGCGCCGCCGCGCCGCTGGCAGGCTCGTTCGACCTGAGCCCCACCGCGGCCACGGTGTTCAGCGGCGGCCCGGTGTTCGACAAGGCACACGCCGACTTCCGGCTGTTCGGCTTCCTGCCGGGCTCGGCGGATCTGGAGTTCGTCGCCGACGGACCGCAGGGCGGCGATCTCGCCGGGACCGGTTTCGTCGCACGGCCCCGGTTCACCACCGTCCTGCCGCTCGTCACGCTCGTCGGCATGCCGGTCAGCACCGGACCGGGCTGCCGGACGTCTGCCCCGTCGACGGCGGAACTGCGCACCGGTGACGGTTTCACCATGGCGGCAGGCGGCACGCTCACCGGAACCTATTCGCTGGCACCGCTGACCGGCTGCGGCGCCTTCACCTCATACGTGAGCTCGCTCGTCCAGGGCGACGGCAACACCTTCGACCTCACGCTGACCCCGCGCTAGTCACGCGCCTGCGCTCGGGTGAAGTACATGAAGGACCCCTTCCTGTACCTAGGCGCAAGGAAGGGGGCCTTCATGTACTCAGGAGGCCTTCACACAGAGGTTTCGCGTGACTGATGGGACGACACATGTGATCAGACGGACGCCACGCGTGACTGGATGGACGACACACGCGCGTCCAGGGTTCTCACGCGAGTCGTCCGTCCAATCACGCGTGTCGTCCAACCCAACACGTGTGTCGTCCGTCCAGACACGTGAAACCGCCGCCGGCACACACTGCCACCCGAACACTCACGACCGGCTCTACCGACACCTGTTTCCACCACCATCGCAGTAGTCGGGCCGGAGGCGGGTCCGGTTCCCGGCGGCGGTAATCTGCCTCGCGACACCACCCGGGCACCTGTTCCACCACCAAGGAACCATTGGTGAACCCGGGAGTGCCACGAAATGACGATTTCCGCGCCGGAGGCCGCCGTCCGCACGGTGGAACTGACCGTGTCGGGGATGACCTGCGCCGCTTGTTCGGCGCGGGTCGAACGCACCTTGAACAAGCTGGACGGTGTGCGCGCGTCGGTGAACTACGCGACCGAGCGAGCCACCGTGCAGGTGCCCGAAACGCTGGCCGACGAAGTGCTCATCGAGCGGGTCCGCAAATCCGGTTACACGGCGGAGGTCCGCGGGGAAGAGGATCCGGACAGCGGCTTCGCCCGGGTGCGGGATCTCCGTCGGCGGCTGGTCGTCGCCGCGTTGCTGGCGATCCCGCTGGGGAACCTGTCGATCACGCTCGCCCTGGTGCCGCGGTTGCGGTTCCCCGGCTGGGAGCTGCTGTGCCTCGCGCTGGCCGTTCCGGTGGTGTTCTGGTCCGCACTGCCGTTCCACCGGGCCACGTTGCGGAACCTTCGTCATCGTTCGTCCAGTATGGACACCCTGGTTTCGCTGGGCGTGCTCTCGTCGTTCGCGTGGTCGGCGTGGTCCGCCTTCGCGGGCGGCTCCGAACCCGGGTACTGGATCGGCTTCGGCCCGACGGCGGCCGGTGCCGACGCGATCTACCTCGACGTCGCCGCCGGGGTGACCACCTTCCTGCTGGCGGGCCGGTACTTCGAAAGCCGGTCCCGGCGCAGCGCCGCCGGGCTCCTCGCGGCACTGGACGCCTTGGCTGCCAAGGACGTCCGGGTGCTGCGGGACGGAGCGGAGCGGATGGTGCCGATCGGCGAACTGGCCGTCGGCGAGCTGTTCGTGGTCAAGCCGGGGGAGTCGATCGCCGCCGACGGCGTCGTCCACAGCGGACTGTCTACTGTGGATGTGAGCGCGGTGACCGGTGAGCCGGTGCCCGCGGAGGCCGGCGAAGGAGACCGGGTCATCGGCGCTTCGGTGAACCGGGACGGCAGGCTGGTCGTCCGCGCGACCGCGGTCGGCACGCACACCCAGCTCGCCCAGATGACCGCGCTGGCCGAACGCGCGCAAGCCCGCAAGGCGGCGGTGCAACGCCTGGTCGACCGGATCTGCGCGGTGTTCGTCCCCGCCGTGCTCGGCGTGGCGGTGGTGACGCTCGCGGCCTGGCTGCTCGGCGGGGCGCCTGTCCGCGAAGGGTTCGCGGCCGCCGTCGCCGTCCTCATCATCGCTTGCCCGTGCGCGCTCGGGCTGGCGACGCCGACCGCGCTCATGGCCGGGGTCGGCCGCGGCGCGCAGCTGGGCATCCTCATCAAGGGACCTGACGCGCTCGAGGCGAGCCGCACGGTGGACACCGTCGTGCTGGACAAGACCGGCACCGTCACCACCGGGAAGATGACCGTCACCGCGTGCCGTCCTGCCGACGGGTTCACCATCGGCGAGCTGCTGCGGTTCGCCGGAGCCGTGGAGTCCGGTTCGGAGCACGCCATCGCGGCGGCCGTGGTGACCGCGGCGAGGGCCGAACTGCCGGACCTGCCCCCTGTCGAACGCTTCGGCGCCCTGCCGGGGCTGGGCGCGAAGGGCGAGGTCGAGGGGCACGAGGTCCTTGTCGGCAACGCGCGGCTGTTCGCCGATCGGGGGATCACCGTCCCCGGCGACTTCACGTCGGAGGACGGAACCACGGCGATCCTCGTCGCCGTGGACGGCCGGGTCGCCGGACAGTTGGCGATCCGGGACGTCGTGAAGCCGTCGGCACGGGCAGCCGTCGACGCCTTGCACGCGCTCGGCCTGCGGACCGTGCTCCTGACCGGCGACAACGAAGCCGCCGCTCGCGTGGTCGCGGACGAGATCGGCGTCTCCGACGTGCGCGCCGGCGTGCTGCCCGCGGAGAAGGCCGCGGTCATCGAAGAGCTGCGGGCCGGGGGAGCGCGGGTCGCGATGGTCGGCGACGGGATCAACGACGGTCCGGCGCTGGCCACCGCGGATCTCGGCATGGCGATGGCACAGGGCAGTGACATCGCGTTGCGCTCGGCCGACATGGTGCTGGTCCGCGAAGACCTGCGCGTGGTCCCCGACGCCATCCGGCTCGCCGATCGGACCCTGCGGATCATCCGGGGGAACCTGGTCTGGGCGTTCGGCTACAACGTCGCCGCGATCCCGCTGGCCGCGCTGGGCCTGCTGAACCCGCTGATCGCCGGTGCCGCGATGTCGTTGTCCTCCGTGCTCGTCGTGTCCAACAGCCTCCGGCTCAAGGACTTCGGCCGTGCGGACCGACGCGCTGCGTGACACTTCCGGGTGGTTTTGTACCATCGCCCCGGACAAGGGGGCCTTCGTGAAGCCGTTGAACACCGGCGAACCCACCGGCGTGGGGCGCTACCGGGTGTTCGCCGCGCTCGGTGAGGGCGGGATGGGCCGGGTGCTGCTCGGGGTCTCCTCCGACGGGCGCCTGGTCGCGATCAAGCAGGTCCACCCGGGTTTCGCGCACGATCCCGGCTTCCGCGAGCGGTTCCGCCGGGAGGTCGAAACCTCCCGTCTGGTGTCCGGCGCGTACACCGCCCCGGTCATGGACGCCGATCCGCACGCGCCGACACCATGGCTGGCCTCGGTGTTCGTCCCGGGACCGGCGCTGTCCGACGCGGTCTCCGCGGGCGGGCCGCTGCCGCCGATGGCGGTCCGGCATCTCGCCGCGGGGCTCGCGCTGGCGCTGGGCGACATCCACCGCGCCGGGCTGATCCACCGGGACCTGAAGCCGAGCAACGTCATCCTCGCCGGCGACGGCCCCCGGGTGATCGACTTCGGGATCGCCCGCGCGGTCGAAGGCGACTCCGAACTCACGCACACCGGCGCCGTCATCGGTTCGCCCGGGTTCATGTCGCCGGAGCAGGCCGAGGGCAAGCCGCTGACCGCGGCGAGCGACATGTTCTCGTTCGGCGCGTTGCTGGTGCTGGCGGCGACCGGGAAGAGCCCCTTCACCGGGACGTCCACTCCGCACACTCTGTACAACGTCGTGCACGTCCAGCCCGATCTGCGGTATCTGGCGCCGGAGCTGCGGCAGATCGTCGAGCCGTGCCTGGCGAAGAACCCGGCGGACCGGCCGTCCCCGGCCTGGGTGCTGGAGCGGCTCGGCCCGATCCCGCCGGTGACCAGCCCGTGGCCACCAGTGGTGTCGCACCTCATCGAGACGCAGCAGGCCGAGGTCCGGCGGCTGCTGAACCCGCCTCCGCCGAAGCGATCCCGGCGCGGCCTGTACGCGGGACTGGCCGCGGCCGCCGTGGTGCTGCTGGCCGGTGGCACCGTCGCCGCGGTCTCGCTGTCCGGGGAAGACCCGCCTCCGGCCGCCATCGCGCCGAGTTCCTCGCCGCAGCCGGACGAACCGGTCGCCACCCCGGTCAACCAGGATCCGCTCGGCCCGGACAACCTGCGCCGGGTCGACCTGTGCAAGGTGCTCGCGGGCCGGGACGTGCCAGGGTTCGGCAAGCTGAGCACGGAGATGGACATCCATTTCGACTCGTGCACGTACTCCTCGCCCACGGGGAAATGGCTGGACCTGCAGATCGGCGGCGATCTGGTCGAAGGCGTGGCGGGCGGCGAGCTGGAAGGGCTTCCGCTGCGCGTCAAGGGCTCCGACGACGCGTGCGCGGTCGCCGTCCCTGTCGCCGGCCTGCCGAACACCAAACTCAGCGTCGACGTCAACTCGATGTCCACAAAGGACGAGGCGTGTTCGGTGGTGAAGGCCGCGCTCTCCGACGCGGTCAAGCGGATCCGCGCCGGAGGCCACGAGCGCGCGCTTCCGGCGGGCACCCTGGCTCCACTGGACCCGTGCGCGCTGCTCGGCCCGGCGACCACGGACCGGCTGATCGGCCCGGTCGTCGAAACGATCCGCGAACATCTGCACCAATGCCGGTACGACACGACGGGCAGTGTCCGGCTGAGCTTCGTGCGGGCGTACCCGCCGGCCCAATCGAAGGATTCGTACTACACGGAGACCGCCACCCTGGATCTCGGCGGGGCCAAGGTGTACCTGGCGAGAAGGGACGACGGCGCCGCCCGCTCGTCCTGTTCGCTGACCTGGCAGCATCGGTCCGTCAGCGACCGCGACGGGGAGAACGTCGAGCTGACCGTCGGGACCAGCGGTGCCGAGAAGACCGCCGAGCAAGCCTGCGAGAAGGCGAAGGCCTTCGCCGGGGCGTTGTTGCCGAAACTTCCGAAACCCTAGGGCTGACCAGTGAAACCGTTGAACCCCGGGGAACCCCGGCAGATCGGCCCGTACCGGATCATCGCCGAGATCGGCGAAGGCGGTATGGGGCGCGTCGTGCTCGGCCTCGCCCCGGACGGCAGGCTCGTCGCGGTCAAGCAGCTGCACGCCCAGTTCGCGCACGATCCCCGCTTCCGTGAACGGTTCCGGCGCGAGGTCGCCACGTCGCGGCTGGTCTCCGGCGCCTACACCGCCGCCGTCATGGACGCCGACGCGGAAGCGGAAACCCCGTGGCTCGCCTCGGTCTTCGTCACCGGTCCGTCGCTGAAGGAGGCCGTGGACGCCGCCGGGCCGCTGCCCGCCGAGTCGGTCCGGGTGCTGGCGTCCGGACTCGCCGCGGCGTTGACGGAGATCCACCGTGCCGGGTTGATCCACCGGGACCTCAAGCCCAGCAACATCATCCTGACGAGTGATGGCCCCAGGGTGATCGACTTCGGCATCGCGCGGGTGGCCGAGGAGGCGCAGGAACTCACCGGGACGGGCGCGATCATCGGGTCGCCCGCCTTCATGTCGCCGGAACAGGCGGGCAGCGGGCAGGTCACCGGCGCGAGCGACGTGTTCTCCCTCGGCGCGATCCTGATCATGGCGTCGACCGGACGCGGCCCGTTCACCGGCCCGACCGCACCCCAGACGCTGTATAACGTCGTTCACGGCGCGGCGGACTTCAGCGTGGTTCCGGACGAGATCCGGCGGCTCGCCGAGCCCTGCCTTGCCAAGGACCCGGCGCGACGGCCGACGCCGGAACAGATCCTGGACTTCCTCGGCCCGGTCCCGCCCGGCGCGGCGCCCTGGCCGCCCGCCGTGCACGCCCGGATCCAGCGGCAGGACGCCGAGGTGCGCTCGGTGCTGGCGCTGCCGTTGCCGTTCTTGCGGCCGACGCCGAAGAAGATGGCACCGAAGACGAAGAAGATCCTGTTCGGCGCGCTCGCCGCGGTCGTTCTGCTTCTGATGTCGGCGATGGTCGCGCTCGGTCTCACCATCGCCGACCACGCCAAGCCGGAGAACCCCGGAACGACTTCGCTGTCGGCGACCGACGCACTCGGCCCGGAACGCCTGCGGCTCGTGGACCCGTGCAAGGTGCTCGCCGGCCGGTTCGTGCAGGAGTTCGGCACGCTGAAACCGGACACGCATCTGACCCACCCGGCCCGCTGCAAGTACTCCGGCCTCAATGGCGTCACCTTCGAGCTGCGGCTCGGCGAGGGCGTGACCGCCGGCAGTCTCGAACGGACCGACCGCACCGTCGAGGGACTTCCGTTGCTGCGCAGCACGATCAGCGGCGGATGCGACTCGATCGCGCAGCTGCCGACGGACCGGCGGCTCGGTGTCGTCGTCTCCCATCTCGGCCGGGACGGCGATCGCTGCAAGGGCGCCGACGACATGCTCACCGCCGCCATCACCCGGCTGCGCACCCACGAGGCCGACCGCGCGGGCGACGCGGCGAGCATCCTGCCGCTCGACCCGTGCGCGGCCGCCGATCCGGCGGTGCTCGGCAAGAACATGGCAGGCGCGCAGGCGGCTCCGCGGACGTTGCGGATCTGCGAGTGGGAGGGCGGCGGGGACACGCTGACCGTCGAGGTCCAGCGGGGGGCATACGCGCCCGAAGGTTCGCCGGTGGACCTCGGCAGCGGAGTCACCGGCGACATCCGGGAGTTCGGCGGCTCGAACTGCGCCGTGACGTGGCAGCACCGTCCGCTGCCGGACCGCGAGGCCGAACACGTCGCCGTCCGGCTGCTCGCACGCGAGGGCGGAAGCCCCTGCGATCGGGCGAAGGAGATCGCGGTCTCGGTCGCCTCGAAGCTGCCGAAACCCTGAGCCGACCGGGTGTCGATCGAGAAGGGGAACCCCTGTGCGCGCCCGGAAACGGGTCCGCTAAGCTAGCTTCAGTACGAACAACTTCACCACGCGCGTTTAGCTCAGCGGGAGAGCGCTTCCCTGACACGGAAGAGGTCACTGGTTCAATCCCAGTATCGCGCACCAGGTTCACTTCCCCGGTGAACCGGAGTTCGTACCGCGGGCGATTAGCTCAGGGGGAGAGCGCTTCGTTCACACCGAAGAGGTCACTGGTTCGATCCCAGTATCGCCCACCGCAGTGAAGGCCCCACCCGGCTCGGGTGGGGCTTTTCGCGTTGCGGGGGGCGTTGGTCTCGTGAGTGGTCGCGGTCGTGGGGATGTCGTGAAGGGCCCCTTTGAGACGATCATCGTCTCAAAGGGGCCCTTCACGACATAAGAGCTCAGCGCAGCGACTCGATCATCGGCGTGAGTGTGTCCATCGTCGCGGCGAGGTCGGCCTTCGGGTCGGGGGAGTGGGCGAGCCAGACGGCGGCCTCGTTCATCGCGCCGGAAAGCAGGCGTACCAACGGTTCCACGGGCCGTTTCGCGAGGGCGCCCTCGGTCATCAGCCCGGTCAGCGCCTCGGCGAGGTGCCGGGCGGAGGACTCCGCGTCCAGTTCGCGCCAGTCCTGCCAGCCGACCACCGAAGGACCGTCCAGCAACATGATCTGCTGGATCTCCGGATCGGTCGCCGCGGCGAGGAACGCGCGGCATCCGGCCAGCAGTCCCGCCCAGGAGTCCGGCGCGGCGTCCGCGGCCCGCGCGATCTGCTCTCCGACGTCGTGCTGGACGACGCCGAGTACGTGCCGGAACAGGTCGGCCTTGCTGCTGAAATGGTGGTAGAGCGCGCCTTTGCTCACGCCCGCGGTCTGCGCGATGGTCTCCAGTCCGACCTTGCCGTATCCGTGCTCGGCGAACAGTCGCCGGGCGGTGGCGGTCAACGCCCCCATCGTCTCTTCGCGTTGCTGCTGTTTCGTGCGGGCCATGACCCGAATCTTGACATACCGACCGTCGGTTGGCTAACTTCGACAAAACAAACCGACAGTCGGTATTGTTCACGAGGCAAGGTGGCATCATGCGTCTGACCAGCTTCTATCCCGTTCTCATGACCGAGAAGATCGCCGAGACGCGGGACTTCTACTGCGGCCACTTCGGCTTCGAGCTCACCTTCGAGGCCGACTGGTACGTCAGCCTCAAACGCGGCGAGTGGGAGCTCGCGATCCTCGCTTCCGGGCACGACACCATTCCCGCGGGGGCGGGCAAACCCGTGCAGGGACTGTTGCTGAACTTCGAGGTCGAAGACGTCGACGCCGAACACCGGCGGCTGGTCGTGGAGGCGGGGCTGCCCGAGGCACTTTCCTTGCGCAGCGAGGAGTTCGGGCAGCGGCACTTCATCGTCGCCGACCCCAACGGCGTGCTGATCGACGTGATCCAGGAGATCCCGCCGACCGGGGAGTTCGCCGAGCAGTTCATCGACGACGCACGCCCGAGCTGACGAGGACGGCCACCACGAACAGTCCACAAGCGACGGCCGCCGACACCTGCAGTCCGGTGGTGCAAGCGATCCGAGCGGCGTCGAGCACTTCGCCGGCCAAACGCGACGTCAAGCCCGAGGCAGCCGCTTCGGCTTGAGCCGGCCCCGACAAGGCGAGCGCCCGCGCCGGTTCGGGCACCCCGGCCGGGACGGCCAGGTGCCCCGCGTACACCGCGGCCGCCAGGGAACCGAAGACCGTCGTCCCGAAACCGGCGCCGAGTTCGTAGCCCGTCTTCTCCACCGCCGCGGCGCCGCCCGCCTGGTCCGCCGAGGTCGCCGAAAGCAGGGTGTCGGTGCTCGAAGTGAGCGCGAGCG
This sequence comes from Amycolatopsis sp. WAC 01376, assembly GCF_003947415.1. Classification (GTDB taxonomy): domain Bacteria; phylum Actinomycetota; class Actinomycetes; order Mycobacteriales; family Pseudonocardiaceae; genus Amycolatopsis. The sequence continues at coordinate 59,215 of NZ_QHKL01000011.1, read as the reverse complement.
CCATACCCAGTCCCAGTCCTGTCATGCCGATGCCGAGCAGCACCGGCGACGTCAGCGCGGCCGAACCCGCCGCCGGGACCAGCAACGACACCGCCGTCACCGCGAACCCGGCCGTGCGGACCCGCGCGTTGCCGAACCGTCCCAGCAGCGAAGGGGCCACGACGCTGCCGACGGCCGACGCGCCCAGCACCAGGAGCAGCCGGGACGCCGCCGCCGTCGGCGAGAGACCGAGCACCACCTGGAGGTACTGGGCGAACAGCAGACCGAGCCCGACCAGCGTGCTCATCACCAGCAGCACCCCGCCGACCGCGGCCCGCACTCCCGGCCGCCGGAACAGGGTGAGGTCCAGCAGCGGCGGATCGGTCCGGCGCTGGCGGCGCAGGAACAGTCCGATGAGGACACAGCCGGTCACGCCCGAAACCGCGGCCGTCGTCCAGGAGCCCGGCTGCCCGACGGCGAACGCGATACCGAGGACACCGCCCGCCGCGAGGGCGGCGCTGAGCGCGTCCCACGGCCGCCGCCCCGGCGGGTTGCGGGGGAGCCACCGCAGCGCCAGTACCACCGCCGCCAGGATCACCGGCGGATTCAGCAGGAACGTGGCCCGCCAGCCCCACGCCTCGACGAGCACCCCGCCGAGGATCGGCCCGAACACCGAGCCGGTGCCCGCGATCCCGCTGCACACCGCGATCGCCGTGCGGCGGTGCCGCTGCTCCGGGAAGAGCTCGCGGAGCAGCGACATCGTCACCGGCATGATCATCGCGCCGCCGCAGCCGAGCAGCGCGCGGAAACCCAGCAGTACCGGGACGTTGGGCGCGAACGCGCAGCCGAGCGACGCGACACCGAACACGATGTACCCGGAGACCAGCACACGTCGTCGCCCGTACCGGTCGCCGAGGGTGCCGAACGGCAGCAGCAGCGGCGCGGCGGTCAGCGGGTAGATCGCCACGATCCACACCTGCGCCGCCGCGCCGGGCCGTAGCTGCCGGACGAGGTCGGGCAACGCGACGTGCAGCACGGTCGCGTCCACCGCCACGAGGAAGAGCCCGGCACCGAGCACCGCCAGCAGCGGCCAGGCGCGGATGACCGCTCGCTCGGCCCGGGCCGTGGTCACAGGAGTCCCGTCAGATGCCTCGCGACGACGTCGACGTGAGGCGGGTCGACCACCGACAGGTGATGCGCCTCGACCGGCACGATCTCCAGCCCTGGGCACAGTTCCGCCCAGCCCGCCGCGAGATCCGTGCGGGAATACCGGGGTTCCATCGCCAGCCCGGCCGCGTACTGCTCGATCGCCCGGTAGAGCACGACGCGGCCGTCGTAGCGGCGGGGCGTACCGCGTTCGGCCGCCAGTGTGTCCAAAAAGGACTGACGTTGGTGCCGGAGCACGCCGGGGCTGAGCAGGCCCGCTTCGGCGACCCGCCGCATGGTCAGCTCGATCTGCTCCTCTTCGGGCAGCGGCGCCAGCTCCTCGTGCCCGAGTCGGACTTCGCGGCCGTAGGTCCCTTCGACGTAGCCGGTGAATCGCAGGAAACGCCGGGCGGACGACGCGCGCGGATCGAGATCCGGCTCCGGAAGCGGGAGCATGGTGTCGATCAGCGCGACGAACTCGACCTCTTCGCCTTCCTCGGCCAGTCGCGCGGCGACGCCGTAGGCCAGCGCTCCGCCGAACGACCAGCCCGCCAGCCGGTACGGCCGGTCGCGACCTTGTTCCCGTACCAACGGCAGGAGCTGTTCGACGCGTTCCTCGATGCCGACACCGGGAACGCGTTCGAAGCCGACGCACGGCACCGAGGCAGGCAGCCGGTCCAGCAGCGGCCGGTACACGGTGCAGGTGCTGCCTCCGGGGTGGAACAGCAGCAGCGGCGCGACCCCGGTTTCACCACGAGTGAGGACGTGGACCGGCCCCCGCTCCTCCCTCGTGTCCAGGACGGCGCGGGCGACGTCGGCGATGGCCGCGAGGGAGTCGTGCCGCCGGAGTTCGGCGGCGTTGACGGGCGTGTCGAGTTCGGCGCTGAGCCCCTCGGCGAGCAGTTCGGCCAGCCGGTCCGGGGTGCCGGTCTCGGTCAGCCGGACCTGCGTGCCGCCCGCGTCGATCCCGGTGTGCTCCTGCCACAGGCGCAGGACCAGTCGGTCGGCCGCGTCCCAGGCACGGCCGCGGGCCGGGAGCGGTTCTTCGTCCTCGCGCGGCGTGAGGTCGCGGCTGAGATCGGCGAGAGTGGCACCGCGGAGCACGCTGACGGCGTCGGGTTCGGTGCCGAACTCCCGGCGGACGGCCTCCCGGATCCGGTTCGCCATCAGGGAGTCCAGTCCGAGTTCCACCAGCGGGACGTCGGCGTCGATACGGTCGGGCCGCAGTCCCATGACGGCGGCGACGATCTCGGTCAGCCGGTCACCTCCGCCGCTTCGTACGGGTTCGGGTTCCGGCGTGCGTGCCGCGAACGACGGCGGTTCCCCGGCGGCGGTGTACCAGTGCCGTTCGTGCCGCCACGGCATCGGCGGGACGTCGACCAGGCGGGCGCCGTCGTCCGGAGCGGCGGGGGTGATCCGGGTACCCGCGCAGTACAGTTCGGCCGCCGCGGCGCCCAGCGCGCGGACCTCGTCCTGGCCCCGGCGCAGCGTTCCGGTGACGACGGCGTCGTGGATCCCCTCGGCTTCGAGCGTCCTCGCCACCGAACCCCGCAGGATCGGATGCGGCGACACCTCGAGGAAGACACGGTGCCCGTCCGCGGCGGCGGCCGCCACGGCCTGCCGGAACCGCACCGGACGGCGCAGATGCGCGGCCCAGTACCCGGCGTCGAAGTCAGGCAGCTCCCGCGGATCGGGGAGAACCGTGTCGTACCAAGGCACCGTCGGACGGCGGCCGCCCAGCTCGTCGAGCGCTTCTCGGAGCGCGGGCAGGATGGGGTCGACGCGGGCGGAGTGCCCGGCGACCTCGACCGGCAGCAGCCGCGCGGTCAGCCCGGCGGCTTCGAGTTCCGCGACGAGCAATTCGAGCACGGTCGCGTCCCCGGCGACGGTCAGCTGACCCGGCGCCGATTCGACGGCGAGTTCGATGTCCGGGTACAGGTCGAGTTCCTCCGGCGCCAGTTCCACCGCGGCCATCGCCCCTCCCGGGCCGATGGTGCCCAGGAGCCGGGCGCGGGTCGCGACCAGGTGGACGGCCTCGTCGGGAGTGAGCACGCCGCTCACCACGGCGGCCGCCGCGGAGCCGAGCGAATGCCCGACGACGGCCGCGGGCCGGACCCCGAGCGCCTCCCATTGGGCGGCCAGCGCGATCTGCGTCCCGAAGATGGCGGCCTGGGTTCCGGGCAGCGAAAGCGGCTTGGCGCTGGTGAGCAGGGCGCGCAGCGATCGGCCGGTGTGCTCGGTGAACAGGTCGTGGAGCTTGTCGACCTGGGCGGCGAAGGCGGGCTCGGCGGCCAGCAGCCCGCGTCCCATCCCCGCCCACTGGGAGCCGTGGCCGGAGAACACGAACACCGGCCCGTCGCCGCTCCGCGTGGTGCCGGCGACAGCGCCCGCGGGCAGCGGATCGGCGCCGGTGCCGACGGCGCGCAGCAGCACCGCGAGCTCGGTGGTGTCCCCGGCGACGACGGCGGCGCGATGCGGTCCGCCGTTGTCGCGCCGGAACAGCGTGTGGGTGACGTCGGCGAGGGAAAGCGACGGCGTTGCCGAGGACTCCAGCCAATTCGCCAGCTGGGTCGCGCGTTCGGTGAGACGGTCGCGGGTACGGGCGGACAGCAGCCCGATCCGGACGTCCTCGCGGTCGGGGGACGGTTCCAAGGCAGGGGCCTGTTCGAGGACGACATGCGCGTTGGTCCCGCCGAACCCGAACGCCGACACCCCGGCCGTGGCGCGGCCGGACCGGCGTGGCCACGGCGTCGGTTCGGTCACCACCTTCAGGCGCAGGTCGTCGAACGGGATGTGCGGGTTGGGGGCGGTGAAGTGCAGCTGGGGCGGCAGTTCGTCGTGGGTCATCGCGAGCACGACCTTGATCAGCCCGGCGATCCCCGCCGCCGCCTCCGCGTGCGCGATGTTCGTCTTCACCGAGCCGATCAGCAGCGGGGCGTCGGCCGGGCGGTCCTTGCCGAGGACGGCGCCGAGGGAGCGGGCCTCGATCGGGTCGCCGAGCAGCGTGCCGGTGCCGTGCGCCTCGATGTAGTCCACAGTGGACGGATCGAGCCGGGCGCCGTGGTACGCCGTGCGCAGCATGTCCTGCTGGGCGACGGGGTTCGGCGCCGCCATGCCCTGGGAACGGCCGTCGGAGTTGACCGCGGTCGAGCGGATCACCGCCAGCACCCGGTCGCCGTCGTACTCGGCGTCCGCCAGCCGCTTGAGCACGACGACGCCGCAGCCTTCGGCACGCGCGATACCGTCGGCGCCCGCGGCGAAGGTCTTGCACCGGCCGTCCCCCGCCAGCAGTCCCGCGGCGGCGAACGCGGCCGTCGGTCCGGGCAGCAGCATGAGGTTCACCCCACCCGCCAGCGCCAGATCCGCCTCGCCGTCGCGCAGCGCGCGCACCGCGTGGTGCACCGCGACCAGCGACGAGGAGCAGGCGGTGTCCACCGCCATACTCGGCCCGCGCAGGTCGTAGACGTAGGAGAGCCGGTTGGCCGAGATGCTCCCGGCCGCACCGGTCGCCGTCCACAGGTCGACTCCGCCGCCCGCCATCGTGAGGTGCCCGTAGTCGTGAGTGGAGATCCCGGTGAACACGCCGGTCCGGCTGCCGCGCAGGGAAGCCGGGGCGATCCCGGCATGTTCCAGCGCCGCCCAGGCCACCTCCAGCAGCATCCGCTGTTGCGGGTCCATTGTGGACGCTTCACGCGGGGTGATGCCGAAATGCTCGGCGTCGAAACCGGCCACGTCGTCCAGGAAACCGCCGACGATCGGCGCCGCGTCGGCCGCCGACCGGCCCGGCGGCGCGGTCCGGACGGCGTCCCGTCCGCTGCGCAGCAGGTCCCAGAACTCGTCGAGCCCGTCCGCTCCAGGCCAGCGGCAGCCGAGGCCGACGACGGCGATCGGGTCGGTCCGGCGCCGGTCCGTGCCCGGCGATTCCGGCTCCGGTTCGGTGCCACCGGTCAGGGAGCGGGCCAGGTGGTCGAGGGTCGGGCTTTCCCACAGCAGGGTCGCCGGGAGCGGGGTGCCGAGCAGGTTTTCGAGATCGCCGGCGATACCGACGGCCTGACGGGAGGACAGGCCGTAGTCGCTGAGCGGGCGATCGGCTTCGAGCCGCGCCGGGTCGACGCCGAGGTGTTCGGCGACGGTGTCGAGCAGCCAGCGGCGCAGTGCGGGGGTGTCGAGCGTCGGGTTTCTCATCGCACCAAGGCCTTTCCGTAGTCGCCTGCGAGGTAACGGTCGCGGCAGGCGGCGCGCGCGATCTTGCCGCTGGAGGTCCGCGGGACCAGCCCCGCGGGGACGAGCACGACGGCGCGCAGCGCGAGGCCGTGCGCGTCCGAAACAAGTCGCCGGATCACCGCGGCGAGCGCCCGTTCGTCCTCGGTGGTCAGTGCGGTGTGACCGCGGTGTTCGGCGACGATGACCGCGGCTTCGGTGTCGGTGCCTTCGACGGCGAACGCGGCGACACTGCCGGGGCGGATGTCGCGGTCGGCCGAGGCCGCCGTCGCTTCGACGTCCTGCGGATAGTGGTTGCGGCCGTCGACGATGAGCAGATCCTTGATCCGGCCGGCGATGTAGACCTCGCCGTCGTGCCGGACACCGAGGTCGCCGGTGCGCAGCCACGGCCCGCCGGGTAGTCCACTGTGGTCCCCGGTCAGCCGGGCGCCGAAGGTTTCGGTGCTTTCCAGGGGCTTCTGCCAGTAGCCCGTGCCGACGTTGGGGCCGTGGACCCAGATCTCGCCGACCGAGCCGTCCTCCAGCGCGACACCGGTTTCCGGGTCGACCAACGCGACGTGCTGACCCACCGGGACGCCGCACGCGACCAGCCGGAGACCGGTTTCCGCCTGACGCGCCGTCCCCGCGCCCAGCGCGGCACGGTCGAAAGTCGTGACACGCGGGGGAGTGGCGGGGCCGGTGGTGACGAAGACCGTCGCCTCGGCCAGCCCGTACGCGGGACGCGTCTTCTCCGGCAGGTAACCGGAATCGGCGAAGGCCGCGTGGAACCGGTCGAGGACGTCAGGGTTGATCGGCTCCGCGCCGTTGACGATCGCGGCGACCCGGTCGAGGCGCAGTTTGGCGCGGTCCTCCTCGCGCACCCGGCTCGCGGCGTAGTGGAACGCGAAGTTCGGGGCCGCGCTCCAGCTCCCGTTGTGGTCGCCGAGCAACTCCAGCCAGCGCACCGGGCGCTCGATGAAGGCCAGCGGATCCATCAGCACCGACCGCATGCCCAACGCCAGCGGCGTGATCAGGCCGAGCACGAGACCCATGTCGTGGAACAGGGGCAGCCACGACACCGTGGTCCCCGACGCGTCCATGCCGAGCCCGTGTACCGCCTGGCTGACGTTGGCCAGCACGTTGGCGTGGGTCAGCACCACTCCCGCCGGGCTGCGGGTCGAGCCGGACGTGTACTGCAGGTACGCCACCTCGTCCGGTGACGGCGCCGGGGCGGGCCACGCGCGGACCGGGCCCGCGGCGGGCTTGTCGGCCGCGACGACGGCGACGCGTTCGCCGCCGGGCAGACCGGCCAGGAACTCGCGGACCGCGTCCTCGGCCGCGGCGGTGGTGACCACCGCGGTGGGGGAGCAGTCGGTCAGCACCGCGGCGAGCCGTCCGGCGGCCGCCGGCAGCCCGGGGTCGAACAGCGGGACGGCGATCGCCCCCGCGGTGATCGCGCCGAGGAACGCGACGACGTACTCGGTGCTCTGCGGGCACAGCACCGCCACCCGATCACCGGGCCGGACCGGCAGCGCCCCCGCGACGGCGTCGACACGTTCCTGGAGCTGCTTCCAGGTCAGGGTCCGCCGCCGCCCGGCGCGGTCGGTCGCGAAGTCGGTGAAGGTCACCGCGGGGCGGTCGCCGTCGGTGTCCGCCCAATGCCGGAGGCAGGCGGGGAGGGTGGGGCCGGCCGTGGCCGGCAGGTTTTCGGGGGCCAGGGACATGGCGTCTCCTCAGGTTTTCGGGGGATTCAGCGGCCGAGCGGTCCGGCGGCGTGCCGCCAGGCGGCGACGGCGAGGGCGTCGAGATCGAGGCCGGTGGTCCCGGCGTCACGAAGCACGACCAGTACGTCGTCGGCGGCGATGGCGACGGTGCGCAGACGCAGTCCCGGCAGTTCGGGGGGCTGTCCGGGGAGCGTCAGGAGTTGTTGATAGGAAAGGGTTTTCGCGCCCGGAACGGCGGGAGCGGGGTGGACGGTGACGGTCGACACCGCGGTACCGGCCGCGTCGTCGACCGTCACCTTCGAGCACCGCCCGGCCTGCGCGGCCCATGCCGTCAGATCGGGCGGGTTCGTCGTGCGCGCGACGAGTTCGGAGACCTGCCCGCCGGGCACGGCGGACTGGAAACCCTGGCCGGTGGCGTCGGTGCCGACCAGCCTGCCGTGGACGACGTCCTCGCAGCCGTCGACGTCGATCCGGCTCTCCTTCCGAGCCTTCGGGTCCGAAGTGGACAGTGCCGCGCGGAGGTCGAAGCCGTCACGCGCGGACGCGTGCGGGACAGCTTCCGGTGGTAGGACCGCGGCGGGCGGAACGGCGGGTGCGGGCGGCGCCGCGGCCGCCTGTATCGATTCTCCCGATGCTCCGGAAATGGTCGCGACCGCGGCGGCGGAGACGATGAGCGCGCGAATTCGGGCAGCCATGAATAGCCCTTTCGGAAGGGTCCTGATGGAGTCGTGGTCCCCTCGGTGGGACGCAGGCGCCGGGGTCACGTCAGTGGACGCCGAACCCGGGCGGCACGACGAAGGCTACGACGGGAAATCGAATACCGGAAGCCGTCAAGAGAACGTAAATGTCCTTCGTGTACAGGGGGTGACCTGCGTATTCCGGGGTTCTCGCTGGTGCGCGAGCAAGTTTGGTACCACCGTGCCACACTCGCTCACTGTCCGTGAGTGGCGGGTCACCCTGATGGGGGAGGCGGACACATTTCTTGTTTCCCTGGCATTCACATTGTCCTCCCGGATTGTGGGCAGGACAATTGCCTGGAAGGGTCCCGTCCGCTTAATGTGTCGGCACCTCCGGATTTCTTTTGCGGGTAATCGCCGTCACATTTTCGAATTCGATCGAACGACCGGGACAAAGGATTGCGTATGCGCACTACTTCGAGGCGGCTGCGGGCCGTCGCGTCGCTGGCGGCCGTGGCGTGTTTGCTGCCTGCCCCGGCGCGGGCCGAGAGCGGCGTCCCGGACGTCCGCCCCGCCGACGGCTCGCACGTCGTCGCCCAGACCACAGTGGACGGTGACCCGCGGACGCTGGATCTCACCGTGCGCTCGGTCGGCGTCGGCAGCTACGCGATGGTCCGGCTGATCCTGCCGTCGCGATGGGCCGCCGAACCGGACCGCAAGTGGCCTGCCGTGTACCTGCTCGCCGGGGAGACGCGGTTGCAGGACTATCGCGGCTGGACGGCCAACACCGACATCCGGAAACTCGCCGACGACTCCGGCGTGCTGGTGGTGATGCCGGGCTCCGGTTCCGCGGGGTTCTTTTCCGACTGGTGGAATTACGGCAAGGACGTCGTGCTCAACCAGTGGGAGACGTTCACCGCGGTCGAGATCCCGCAGCTGATCGACCGCGGCTATCGCGGGGACGGGCGGCGGGTCGCGGCGGGCCTCTCCCTCGGCGGATACGGCGCGGTGGAACTCGCCGCCCGGCGGCCGGGAGTGTTCCGCTTCGCCGGGTCGTTCAGCGGGAATCTCAACCCCACCGGTCCGTACGGCGAGTTGCTGACCAGCGCGATCGTCGCTTCGGCCCGGCAGGATCCCGAAGCGCTCTGGGGCGATCGGCGGCGCGAGGCGTCCCGCTGGGACGCGCACGATCCGCTGGTGAACGCCGACCGCCTGCGCGGCACCGAGCTGTACCTGTCGACGGGCAACGGCCTGCCGGGACCGTTCGATGGGAAACTCCCGGTCGACGTGCTGCCCGGCGCGATGCTGCTCGAATTCCTCTGCGCCGGCCAGACCACCGCGATGGCGGACCGGCTGAACCGGCTCGGCGTCCCGGTCAAGACGGATTTCTACGGTCCGGGCACGCATCACTGGGCGTACTGGCAGGACCAGCTGCACAAGACCTGGCCGCGGATGCTGAGCGCGCTCTCGGCGCCGGTGAAGACTGGGGAGGCGTCGTGACCCGTCCGTCCTTTGTGGTCACCGGGGCGTCGAGCGGGATCGGCCGCGCCTGCGTGACCGAACTCGTCCGGAGGGGTGCGCACGTCTGGGCCAGTGTGCGCACCGATGCGGACGAAACGGACCTTGCTCGCACCTACGGCGAAGCGGTCACCGTGCTGCGAATGGATCTCCGGGACGCGGCGTCGATCGCGGCCTGCGGGGAGAAGGTCGCGGCGGCGGGTCCGCTGCGGGGACTGGTGAACAACGCCGGGATGGCCAGGCCCGGACCGCTGGAACACGTGCCGCTCGAGGATTTCCGGCAGCAACTGGAGGTCAACGTCACCGGTCAGCTCGCCGTCACGCAGGCGATGCTGCCCGCGCTGCGTGCCGCGTCCGCCGCCAGGGTGGTGACCGTCGGATCGATGGGCGGGCGCATCGCCGGGCCGATGGTCGGGCCGTATCACACGTCGAAGTTCGCCCTGGTCGGCTTGACCGACAGCCTGCGCGCCGAACTGGTCCCGTCCGGGATAGGCGTCGTCCTCGTCGAGCCCGGCGCGGTCGCGACCTCGATCTGGCCGCGCGCCCGCGCCGCCGCCGAGGAGGTGCGCGCCGCCCTTCCGGAGGCCGCGCGCGAAAGGTATGGGGCGCAACTGGAGGAAGCCGAACGCAGCGCGGAGCGATCCGCTCGGAACGGTGTGCCGCCCGAGCGGGCGGCGCGGGTCGTGGTCCACGCGCTGACCGCTCGTCGTCCCGCGCCGCGGTACTTGGTCGGCCGGGACGCGCGTGTCGCGGCGGTGCTGGCGAACCTGCCGTTCCGCCTCCGCTACCGGTTGACGGCGGCGAAGCGGTGACCCGGCTCGTGGTGATCGTCGCTCCCGGTTCGCGGGGCGACGTCCAGCCGTGTATCGCCTTGGGGCGTGGTCTCGACGGTGATCGGGTACGCGTGCTGGCGGCCGAGCGGTTCCGGACGCTGGTGACCGGGCACGGCCTGGACTTCGCGCCGCTCTCGGCCGACCCCGGCGAGGTCCTCGGTTCGGCCGGTGGACGCGAATGGACCGAGGGCGGGCGCAATCCCGCGGCCTTCCTGCGCGGACTGCGAGGTGCGCTGGCCCCGGTGCTGGAGCGTCTGCTGGCCGACGTCCACCGAGGAGCGGAGGGCGCGGACCTCGTACTCGCCCCGACGCTGGGATTCCTCGGCGCGCATCTGGGCGCCTCGCTCGGCGTCCCCGACGTCGAACTGCACTATCAGCCCAGCGTGCCGACGGGTGCGTTCGCGCATCCGCTGCTGCCGTGGGCGGCCAAGACCGGGCCGTGTGGCCGCCGGCTGAGCTTTCGCGCCGTCGACACCGTCGCGTGGCAGGTGCTGCGTCCCGAAGTGGACCGGTGGCGGGAACGGTCACTCGGCCTGCCGAGGGCAGGCATACGCGGGCCCCGCCGGACGGAAACCCCGGTGCTGTGCGGATTTTCCGACGCCGTGGTGCCCAGGCCGAACGATTGGCCCGCCAGGGTCCACGTCACCGGGTACTGGTTTCTCGACACCCCCGCCGAGTGGCGGCCGGACCCGCGACTGCGGGACTTCCTCGCCTCCGGGCCACCGCCGGTGTACATCGGTTTCGGCAGCATGCGGCCGTCGGAGGCGGAGCGGACGTTCTCCGCCGTCCGCACGGCATTTCGCCGCGTAGGGCTGCGCGGGCTGCTCGGCACCGATGCCGTGGCCGACGAAGACGATCTGCTGACGATCGGGGACGTGCCGCACGCGTGGCTCTTCCCACGCACCGCGGCGGTGGTGCATCACGGCGGCGCGGGCACGACCGCGGCGGCGTTGCGCGCCGGCGTCCCGTTGCTGGTCTGCCCGGTCTTCTCCGACCAGCCCTACTGGGGTGACCGGGTTTTCCGGCTCGGCGCCGGACCACGTCCGCTCCCGTTACGGGAACTCACCGAGGACTCCTTGACCGCGCGGCTGCTGGAACTGTCCGGCAACCTCCTGTTCCGCCGCGGCGCGCAGTACGTCGCCGGCCGGTTGCGCGAGGAGGACGGGGTGGCGCGAGCCCGGGAGGTGCTGCGGGAAGGTTCTCCCCTCCTGCGCCGGAAGGCGTGATTCGCGTGTCCAGACACGGAACTCACGTGATTGAAGGCGTAACTCACGAGTCGTACGGTCGCAGGCATGAACCTGCGCTCAGCTCTCTGGCTGCCGATCTTCGACGAACTGGCCGATCCGGTGATCATCGCGCGCCTCGCCGCCGAGGCCGAGGAGGCGGGCTGGCACGGTCTGTTCGTCTGGGACCACGTCCGCTGGCGCGAGCCGGTGCGCGCCGTCGCCGATCCGTGGATCACCCTCGCCGCCGTCGCGTCCGCCACCGAGAGCCTCGTCTTCGGTCCGATGGTCACGCCACTGGCCCGCCGCCGCCCGGTCAAGCTCGCCCGCGAGACGGCCACCTTGGACCGGTTGGGTGACGGACGGCTGATCCTCGGCGCGGGGCTCGGCAGCGACCGCTTCGGCGGGGAGTTCTCGAAGACCGGCGACGAGCCGGACGACCGCAAACGCGGCGAGATGCTGGACGAGTCGCTCGAGATCCTCACCGCCGCCTGGTCCGGTGAGCCGGTGCGGCATCACGGCACGCACTACACGGTCGACGACATCACCTTCCTGCCTCGTCCCGCGCGCCCGATCCCAGTCTGGCTGGCTGGCTTCCCCGGGAAGACGAAACCGATGCGCAGGGCCGCGCGGTACGACGGGTTCTTCCCGGTGCACCTGCCGCACGCGGACGAGTTCGCCGAAGTGGTCGAGACGATCACCGGGTGGCGCGAGGACACGGAGAAGCCGTACGACTTCGCCATCGGTGTCCCCGCGGGCACGGATCTCGCGCCGTACGAGCGGGCGGGGGCGACCTGGTGGATGGCCGAATTCCCGTGGGACGACCTGTCCGTCGACGCGGTGCGCGGCGTGCTGCGGGAGGGCCCCGCTTGACCCGGTCTTTAATAACTCTTTACCAAGTGCGATACTGGACCGGCGAGGGGAGTACTTCCCAAGGGTCTGCCCGGTCAATACGGACACTCCGTTGTGTCCCCGGGAGGCCGCCCATCGGGTGAAGGAGACCTCGAACTTCGAGTTCGAGGAGGCTTCATGCCCGAGTCCGTGGCAACCGTGGGATCGCCGGGGTTGTGGGCGATCAGCATCGCCGTCCTGCTGGGACTGCTCGTCGCCGATTTCGCCGTCACCCGCCGCCCGCACGAGGTGTCGATGCGGGAGGCTGTCGGCTGGTCGGTCTTCTACTTGGCGCTCCCGGTCGTGTTCGGGCTCTGGCTGTGGCTCGAGTTCGGTGGCGGCCAGGCGCTCGAGTTCATGACGGGTTTCGTCGTCGAGAAGTCCCTGTCGGTGGACAACCTGTTCGTCTTCATGCTGCTGCTCGCCGCCTTCGCGGTCCCGCCCGCCGTGCAGCAACGTGTGCTGCTGTACGGCATCGTGGGCGCGCTGGTGCTCCGCGGCGTGTTCATCGCGGCCGGTGCCGCGATGCTGTCGGCCGGCACCTGGGCCTTCCTCGTTTTCGGCGTGATCCTGCTGGTCTCGGCGATCAAGATCCTGCGCGAGGCCATGTCCGACGGCCCGGCCGAGATGGATCTTTCGCAGCTGCGGTCGGTCCGGTTGCTGCGCAGGCTGATGCCGGTCACCGACGACTACCGCGGCACCCGGCTGACCGTGCGTGAACACGGGCGCCGCGCGCTCACCCCGCTGGCTGTCGTGGTCGTCGCGGTCTTCGCCACCGACGTCGTGTTCGCGGTCGACTCGGTGCCCGCCGTCTACGGCATCACCGAAGACCCGTACCTCGTGTTCGCCACCAACGCCTTCGCCCTGATGGGTCTGCGTGCCCTGTACTTCGTGCTCCATTCGGCGCTCGCGAAGCTGATCCACCTGAACCACGGCCTGGCGATCATCCTCGCCTTCATCGGGGTGAAGCTGGTCCTGCACTGGGCGCACGGGATCTGGCCGGGCGTGCCACAGGTCCCGACCCCGGTCTCGCTGGGCGTGATCGTCGCCGTCCTCGCCACGGTCTCGTTCACCAGCCTGTACGCACGACGTCGCGAAGCCGCCCGGACGGCAAAGGAGTGAGCGATGATCACCGGACTCGTCGTCGGCTTCCTGATCGACGTGGCGGCCGCCGCCCTCTTCCTCGCCGCGTTGCTGCTGGTCTTCGCGGCGATGCGGCCACCGCGCTGAGGGTCAGGGGAATCGGATCACGGTGATCCCGGCCAGCACGAAGAACACCAGCACCACCATGGTGCCGCTGTGCCCGCCGGACGAACTGGTCACGACCTGCTCGACGGCGCCGGTCAAGCGCACGCCGCAGTCCGCGACGACGGTGTGCTTGCCCGCTTCGATCCGCGTGAACTCCACGTCCGCGGTGAAGGCGCCAGTGCCGTCGGCGTAGGCACCGCCGACGCGCGCGCCGTCCGACGTCAGGGTGACGCGTTCGCCGGGCGTGCAGCCCTTGCCCGTCGCGGACAGCCGGTCGCCGGGTTGCACGCTCGGACGGTCGAGGACGAGGTCGTTCGGCCCCGGCGGCGTGCTGCTGCTCGACGACGGGACGCCGGTCGGCGGCGGGGGAGTGTCCGTTGTGGACGGTGGTGTCGTCGTGGGCGGGGCGGTAGTGGTGACCGGGGTGGTGGTCGTCCCCGGCCGGGTCGGTGTGGTCACCGGGACGGTCGGCTTCGTCGTCGGAGGCACCTTCGTCGTCGGCGGCGCCGTGGTCACGGTCCCGGTCACCCGGAAGTTCGCGCCGCCGGTCAGCGGCTGACCGGTCCGCGCGTTCGTGCAGGTGCCGGAGACCGTGTGACTGCCGGGTGCCGCGTTGCCCGGCACCGTCGCCGCCACCTGTCCACTGGGGGCGCTGACCGAGGTAATGGCCGCCCCGTCCCACGAGAAAGAAATCGGTCCTTTGCACGGGGAGAAATCCCAGGAAATGGTGAAAGAACTCCCCGCGGGACCGCTCGAAGGTTTCAAACCAACCGTCGACTGATAAGGGGACTGCTGGGCGTTTCCCGCTCCCACCTGGGAAACCAGGAACAACAACCCGGTCACGGTGCCGAATATCAGGCGAACCACGATACGCATTGGGACGTCCCTCTCCGGTAAGCACTCGCTGTAGCATTCCGGACCAGTCGGATTACGCAAACAGGGGATGCGCAAAATGGGACGTGTCATCGCGGCAGGGGTTGCGTTGGGTCTTTGCGCGGTCCTCCTCGGCTCACCACCGGCCAGTGCGGGAAGTGTCGATAACGGCAGGCTCGACCTCGCGGTCACCCTCGACGACCGGCCGATCACCAACGCCACGGTCATGATCGATCCGGCGAAGCAGATCGAACTGACCGTCACGGCGACCAACAGCGGCGGGACCTCGGTCAGGGTCCGCAGTGTGCGGGTGTCCGGCGTCGCGCTCGCTCTGACGTTCTTCGCCTACGACACCACGGCACCGTTCGAAGTCCCCGCGCACAGCCGGGTCACCCGGACCTTCGTGCTGGACATGGCCGACCTGTCCGGCCAGGCGATCGGGCTGCTCCCGTCGACCGTCGAACTGCTGGACGCCCAGCGGGGCACGCTCGGCGAGGCGTCCACGGTCGCCGACATCCGTGGATCTTTCTGGTCCGTCTACGGCGCCTTCGGGCTGGCGATGCTCGTGCTCACCGTGCTGGCGTGGCTGACCGCCCTGCTCGCGCTCGCCCGCCACCGCCTCCCCGCCAATCGGTGGCGCCGCGGCCTGCGCTTCCTGCCCGCCGGTTTCGGGACCGGACTCGTCGCCGTCGTCTCGCTGTCGGTGCTGCGGCTCGTCCCACCGGAGCCGTCGATCGAGATCCCGGTGGTCCTCGGCGCCGCCGTCCTCGCGTTCCTGCTCGGCTACTTGACCCCGCATCCGGCGCCCGGTGCCGACGAAACGGTGCGCTTTCCCGATGCCACCAAGGAATTCAACCGATGAGCGCACCTGCCGAGGTCGTCGCCGCACTGCCGCAGTACGAGATCGGGGCCGCGATCGGCCAGGGCGGGATGGGGGTCGTCTTCGCCGGTGTCCACCGTTCGCTGCGCCGTGACGTCGCCATCAAGCAGCTGCCGTGGGACGTGCTGAACCACGCCGTCAGCAGCGAGCTCTTCGACCGTGAAGCGCGGGTGCTGGCCAGCCTCGACCACCCGCACATCGTGCCGGTGTACGACTACGTGCGCACCGGCCGCGAGCATCTGATGGTGATGGAACGCCTTGACGGCGGCACGGTGCACAGCCGATTCCGAAGCGGGGCGATCAGCGGGGAACAGGCCTGCGCGATCGGGCTGGCGACGCTCGCCGGACTCCACGCGGCGCACGAAGCGGGCGTGCTGCATCTGGACGTCAAGCCGAAGAACCTGCTCTTCACCACGCAAGGCGTGATGAAGGTGGCCGACTTCGGCATCGCGAAGGTGATCAGCGAGGGCGCCACCCTCGTCACGCACGGCGGCGAAGTCCTCGGCACCCCCGCCTACATCGCACCCGAACAGGCGATGGGCAACGCGCTGAGCCCGGCCGCCGACGTCTACTCGACGGGCACGGTGCTCTACGAACTGCTGTCCGGGAAACTGCCGTTCGACAACACCCGCGGCGCGATCAGCATGATGCGCCAGCACATGTTCACCGATCCGCGCCCGATCGAGGGCGTGCCGTCACCGCTCGCGGACGTCGTCATGCGCAGCCTCGCGCGCGAACTCGACTCCCGTTACCGCGACGCGGAAACCTTCGCGGCCGACCTCGCGTCGGCCGCCACCTCCGTGTACGGACCGGGCTGGCTGGAACGCTCCCGGGTGCCGGTCCGGCACCTCACCCCGCGGGTGATCTCCGCGCTCAGCACGCCGGTCCCGGCCGGGGACGGCCCGACACGGCCGGTTCACCGCGCCTCACCGGATCCGACGCTGTCGGCGACCCGCGCGAGCTTCCAGCCCGAGTCGCAGTCCGGTGCGGTGCTCTGGTTCCGGCTGGCCGCGACGGCCGCCGCGATCGCGCTCGTGGTGCTCACCCTGCTCACGCCGGAACGGCTGCCGCACGAGGCGACAACGGTGAGAATCGACGGTGCCGCCGCCTCGTCGGCGCCCGTGGATCTCAGCAAGACGTTGACCGTGACCGGTGAGGGCAGCCCGAAACAGGTCACCCTGGACCTTTCGGCCGCCGGGATTCCGCTCGGATCCGCGTCGGCGGTACCGAAACCCGACGGCGAGGGTTTCCGTGCCGACCTTCAGTTCCCCGGGCTCACCCGATGGATCGTCGGTGGTGCGGTCACCGCGACGATGACGACGGACGGCGTCCCGCGGGCCTTCACGGTCGTCACCCGGCAGCATCCGCTCGCGAGCGCGCTCGGCGCGGGCAGCCTGATCCTCGCCCTGTTCGCGTTGGCGTACCTGGAATCCGGGCTGCGGACCATCCGCAACGGACATCGGTGGCGGGGCGCGCTCGTCGGCGGGCCGGTCCTCGGCCTGCTGTTCGGCGCGACGGCGTGGCTGTGCGTCTCGGTGCTGCGAGTGCACGAGCCCGCGGTGTCGTTCGGCGCCGGCTGCTCGATCGCGGGCGCGGTGGCGACGGGTTTCGTGGTCGCGGCGGCCCGCGCACGGCGCTCGCGGTGAAACCCCCGGGGGCGGCCATCGACGGCCGCCCCCGCTCCAGGGTCACGACTTGCGGTGCTTGGCCTCGTCGTCCGTGACCTCGAACTGTTCCTTGCGCACCTTGCCGGAGATCGTCTGGTCTTCGGTGACGGTCTCGGTCTTGAGCCTCGCCCGTTCGACCGCGACGGTTTCCTTGTTCACCACCGGTTTCTCGGCGTGCAGCACGACTTCCTGTTCGTCCTCGCCGATTTCCGCCCGCTCGCCGCCGGCCTTCGTGATCGGTTCCCGTTCGATCCGCACTTCTTCGTGGCTGACCGGAACGGTGACCTGCTGGTCCTCGGTGACGACGTACTTGCGCAGCCGGACATGGCCGGTCTCGACCTGCTCGGTGCCGACGTTCAGCCGCTCCTCGGAGCGAGTCATGGTGGGCTCGGTGTCCCGATCCTTCATGCCGGCGCCCGCGTTCATCGCGGCCTTGTCGCGACCGGTGCCGCCCGGTCGCGGCGCCTGCGCGCGGTCGCCCATCCGGCCGTCCGGCGACGTCCGCGGCATCGGCAGCCCATAGTGCTTGTAGAGCTGTGCGCTCTCCTCCGCGGACAGGTGCCCGTCGGCCTCGATCCGGGGCGCGTCGGTGACGGCCTCCTTGTCGACGCGGACGTGCACGCCGTCGCGGTCCGCGTGGGCGCCCGAGAGCGGGACGAAACTCTCCTTGGTGCCGAACAGACCCGTTTTGACGGTGATCCACTCCGGCTGGCGGGTCGCGTCGGCGAGATAGACGTTGCCGACCTTCCCGAGTTTGTTCCCGGTCGGGTCCACCACGGCGCTGTCGATGAGTTCCTGCGGCTGCATGGTCTTCGCCATCGGCGTGCTCCTCTCGAACGATGCTGCTGAGAAGGCCACCGTCAGCCGGACCGGTGATCATGGCAACCGACGTGGTGCACCTGTGGGTGACCCCCGAAAGTGGTGGTTTGAAGGCGTTCTCACGGGCTAGGAACGGCGTGTCGTCGCAGGTGGAAGGGGGTCTGCGCGGGGTGACCGCCGGGTCTGGATTGGTGCGAAGGTGTGGATCTCCCCGCCGCCCGAAAACCGGATGCGGGGAGCTCCGGGTCTGGCCTACCCTGGTGATCGTGATGCAGCAACTGCTGTTCCTCTGAGGAACGACGCCTCCCTCGGTACCGCGAGCCGCGGTACCGGAGTTCGTTCTTCCTGCTCATCACTTTTCGCTGGAGGCAGTTCCTTCATGTCATCCCCTCTTTCGCCCGCGCCTGTGCGCGCGGCGCACGTCCGCCTGTCCGGCGTCCACCTCTCCTTCGGGGGACGGCCCGTGCTCTCCGGGGTCGACCTCGTCGCGGCCGCCGGTGAGCGTGTCGCCATCGTCGGGGAGAACGGGCGCGGCAAGACCACCCTTCTCCGGGTGCTCGCCGGCGACCTCGCCGCCGACCGCGGCGAGGCGCACCGCTCGGGCTCGGCCGGTGTCGCCGACCAGCAGATCCCGCTCGGCGCGAACGCCACCGTCGGCGCTCTGATCGATCTCGAACTGGCCGCCGTCCGCGCCGCGCTGGCTCGTCTGGAGGCCGCCACCGAGGCGCTCAGCGACGGCCGTCCCGGCGCGGACGACGCCTTCGCCGCCGCGCTGGAGGAGGCCGAGGCCCTCGACGCGTGGGACGCCGACAGGCGTGTCGAAGTGTCACTGGCCGCCTTGAACGCCGTCGACGACCGCGACCGTCCACTCGGGACACTCTCGGTCGGGCAGCGGCACCGGGTGCGGCTGGCCTGCCTGCTCGGCGCGGGACATCCCGTCCTGCTACTGGACGAGCCGACCAACCACCTCGACGCCGCCGGTCTCGACCACCTCACCGAACGGTTGCGCGCTCACCCTGGCGTGGTCGTCCTGGTCAGCCATGACCGGGCGTTGCTCGCGGACGTGGCCACCACGGTGATCGACCTCGATCCGTCGAGTGACGACCGGCCGCGGGTCTACGGCGGTGGCTACGCCGCCTACGTCGAGGCCCGTCGAGCCGAACGTGCCCGCTGGGAAGCGGCGCACGCCGAACAGATCGTCGAGCGGCAACGCCTCGCCGACGATCTGTCCGCGGCGCGGAACCGGCTGCGTGACAACTGGCGGCCGCCCAAGGGCACCGGCAGGCATGTCCGGGCCACTCGCGCGCCGGGGCTGGTCCGCGCGGTCCACCGGCGGCAGGAAGAGCTGGCCGGGCACGTGGTGGCGGTTCCGCCGCCGCCCGCGCGGTTCGCCATGCCCGAACTGCCGTCGCACGGCGGCGCGACGCTGCTCCGTGCCGCCGGGGTGACAGTGGCCGGGCGGCTCACGCGACCGGTCGAGCTGGCGCTGGAAAGCGGCGACCGGCTGGTGATCACCGGCCCCAACGGCGCGGGCAAATCGACGCTACTGGCCGTGCTGGCCGGGGAACTGGAGCCGGGGACCGGCACGGTCACCCGTTCCCGGTCGGCGCGGATCGGCAGGCTGGGGCAGGAGTCCGACCTGCCTGCCAGGCGCACGGCGATCGAGCTGTACGACGAACAACTCGCCAGGGCCGGGCTCCCGGGGCCGGGGCTGGGCGAGCTGGGTCTGCTCGGCGGCTACGACCGGCGCCGTCCGGTGGCCGAACTGTCGGTCGGTGCCCGGCGACGGCTGGACCTGGCACTGGTGCTGGCCCGCCGTCCGCACGTGGTGCTGCTGGACGAGCCGACCAACCACCTGTCCGCCACACTCGTCGACGAGCTGACCGCCGCACTCGAGGTGACTCCGGCCGCGGTGGTGATCGCCACGCACGACAGGCAGCTGTCGCGGGATACGGAGTCCTGGCCGAGGCTCGCGCTGTGAGCCGTCAATCGCGGTGGGCGAGGATGTAGCGCACGGTCTGCGCCAGCACCACGCTCCCGTCGGGTTCGCGTAGCGGCTCGAGCTCCGCGAGCACGGCCCTGCGCACGGCGTCGAGGCGGTCTTCCGGGATCAGCTCCCAGAACATCCGCTGGCCGTGCGACCAGGACCAGGTGATCCAGTGCCCGGGGTCGGCGAACTTCACCGGATAGACACGTTCCACGGACGTGACACCGGTGAAGCCCGCCGACTCCACGGCCTGGCCGAAACCCTCGACGGTGGCGAACAGGCCGGACCTGACGGCCAGGGTCCAGGCAAGCTCCGGTGGTACGAACGGTTTGAACACCTCGCGAACGGCCGCCCACCGGGGATCGTCGGCGCCGAACGTGGTCACGCCCATCCGGCCGCCCGGCGCGAGCAGACGATGCCACGACCGCAGACCGGCGACCGGATCCGGCAGGAAGAACACCACGAACGACGCGAGGAGGACGTCGAACGCGGCCTCGTCCAGCGTCGGTTCTTGGGCGTCCATAAGGGAAACCGAGGCGTTGGCTCCGCGCGCCTCGATGTCCTTCGCGGTGCGCTCGACCATTTCCGCGGAAAGGTCGATACCCAGCACTGATCCTTCGGGGCCGACCCGCTCGGCCGCCGGGAACAGCACCGCGCCCCGTCCGCAGCCGACGTCCAGCACCCGCTCACCGGGGACGAGCCCGACCCGGTCGAGCAGCTCCGTGGCGAACACGCCGAAGAAGTCGACGCCGAGCGCGTCATAGGTCTCCGCGGTCCGGTCGAACAGCCGCGCCATCGCCTGCCGCGTGTAAGCGCTCATGCGCAGGACGATGACCCGGCGAAAACGGCGTTGTCAAACGGATGCCGGGGTTTTGTCATCTCGCTCCAGGTGGTGGTGCCGGGAATTCGTTCCGGAGTCTCAATTCTTCGGGCGAGCTGGGGTAGCTGGTCGATAACGGCCTGCGCGTTCGGTCGTGAGGGCGCCCTTCTTGACGCTAGGCGCCATTTGATGCGTATATGTACGGTTTCGCGTGGGGGTCGTGAGTGTTATGTGTCGTTCTAACGACCCGAAACACTCACGACCGCGAACCCCAAAGAGGCCTCACGAGAACGCGCGGGAGACCTGCGAAAGAACGATGAGCCCGCAGAAGGCCAGGTTCTTGTACTTGTGATCGACCAGGATGGCGACGAATTCGCGGATGGTGGCGCTCGGCCAGAAGTACCACGCCGTCGGCGACCCGATGACCTGGCCGTTCACCTTCGCGCGTCGGGCGATGAGGGCGGCGCGGAGCACGTGGAAGTTGTTCGTGACCACTGTGCACCGGTAGTCCGGCTTGCGCTGCTCCATGATCTCGGCGCTGAAGGTGAGATTCTCGAAGGTCGTCCGCGACCGGTCCTCCAGGAGGATCCGCTCCCTCTCCAGCCCGTTCTCGACCAGATAGCCGGCCATGGCGTGGGACTCCGGCAGGTCCTCGTCGGGCCCTTGCCCGCCCGAGGTGACCACCATCGGCTCTCCGCCGCGGCGGGCTTCCGCCTCCACGACGCGTTTGGCCCGCTTCAGGCGACCGGCCAGCAGTGGTGGCACCTGGTGACCGTCCAGCAGTCCCGAGCCCAGTACCACGACGAAGTCCACGCCTTTCTCGGTGCGGATGCGGCCGTAGACGATCGAGTACAGGAGAAAGCAGACGAAGAGGAACGAGACGTAGACGACGATTCCGTTGAGGCTGCCGCGAAGGATGTCGAGAGGCTCCCACGCCAGTTGCGTGACCGTCGCGTTGAACACGATCAGCGCGCAGATGCCGACCCCGGTCAGCAGCGACAGCACGTTGGCCAGCCTGCGTCCCTCTCGGCGGAGCATGGTGATCCCGTTGCAGATCAGGAAGACCGTCAGCGCGAGGACCGTCGGGATGATCAGCAGGATCACGCCGACCGCGACGAAGCCCGCCGCCTCCGGCGACACCGAGGCGAGCAGCGCGATGAAGGTCACGCCGAGGAACAGAAGCGCGAAGAAGAGGTAGAAGCCGTTCCGCAGCCGACGCCGGTCGCGAAGGAAGCTCACCAGGAAAGCCGCGCAGCACAAGGCCGCGATGGCGAAGGGAATTGCGGCGGCCCTCACGAGAACTCCAGCCTTCGGACGATGCGGCGGCATTGAACCATATGACGCGGACACCGGTGGTGCCGTCGGTGGGTGTGTCGCCTTTCCTTGCCCGACAGGGTGTTACCGCGCCCGCTGCACCGGCCGCTCGTCCCACACCGGTTCCGGCGTCTCTCGCACCTGCCCGTCCGAGCCGAACACGAGGAACCGGTCGAACGAGCGCGCGAACCACCGGTCATGCGTCACCGCGACAGTGGTGCCTTCGTACGCTTCGAGCGCCAGTTGCAATGCCTCCGCCGAGGCGAGGTCGAGGTTGTCGGTCGGCTCGTCCAGCAGCAGGATGGTGGCGCCGCCGATCTCCAGCAGCAGGATCTGGAACCGCGCCTGCTGCCCGCCGGACAGCTTCTCGAACCGCTGGTCGCCTTGGCCGTCGAGTTCGTAGCGGCGCAGGATGTTCATCGCGGGCCCGCGGCTGCGCGCGTAGCCGGTCCAGAGGATGTCGACGAGTGTGTGCCCGAGCAGTTCGGGATGGGCGTGTGTCTGCGCGAAATGGCCGGGGACGACGCGGGCGCCGAGTTTCCACAGTCCGTCGTGCGCGACGTCTTCGCCCGCCAGCAAGCGCAGGAAATGCGATTTGCCGGAGCCGTTCGAGCCGAGCACCGCGACCCGTTCGCCGTAGAAGACCTCCAGGTCGAAGGGTTTCATCAGGCCACGGAGTTCCAGCCCTTCGCAGGTGACGGCGCGGACACCGGTCCGGCCGCCGCGCAGGCGCATGGTGATCTTCTGTTCACGCGGGGGAGCGGCAGGCGCTCCGGCCTCCTCGAACTTGCGCAAACGTGTCTGCGCGGCGTGGTAGCGCGAAGCCATTTCGTCGCTGCGCGCGGCGTACTGACGCATGTCGGCGACGAGCTTCTTGAGCTGGGCGTGCTTTTCGTCCCACCGGCGGCGGAGTTCCTCGAAGCGTTCGAAGCGCTCCGCGCGTGCCTGGTGGTAGGTGTCGAAGCCGCCGCCGTGCACCCAGACGTCGCCGCCGGCGGGCCCGGGTTCGACGCTGATGATCTTCTTCGCCGCGCGCGCGAGGAGTTCCCGGTCGTGCGAAACGAACAGCACGGTCTTCTGGGTCTCACGCAGCCGCTCTTCCAGCCACTGTTTGCCGGGGACGTCGAGGTAGTTGTCGGGCTCGTCGAGCAGGAGGACGCCGGAACCGCCGAGCAGCAACGCCTCCAGCACCAGTCGCTTCTGTTCGCCGCCGGACAGGGTGCGCACCTCGCGCCAGCGCGCCTTCTCGTACGGCAGGCTGAGCGCCGCCGTCGTGCACTTGTCCCACATGACTTCGGCCTCGTAGCCGCGCGCGTCACCCCAGTCGCCGAGCGCCTGGGCGTACGCCATCTGGCTCGCTTCGTCGTCGCGTTCCATCAAGGCGAGTTCGGTCTCGTCGACGGCGCGGGCGGCGGCACGGAGCGCTTCCGACGACACGGACACGAGCAGGTCCCGCACTGTCCGTTCGTCACGCACCGACCCGACGAACTGGGGCATCACGCCGAGCCCGCCGCTGATGGTCACCGAGCCGCCGTCGGGCGTGATCTCGCCCGAGATCAGCCGCAGCAAGGTCGTCTTGCCCGCACCGTTGGCGCCCACGAGCGCGCAGACACTGCCTTCCCCGACCCGGAACGAGACGTCGTCGAGGAGCAGGCGCCCGTCGGGTAGGTAGTACTCGACGTGCGCGACTTCGACGTGGCCCATTTCGACAGACTGCCCGCGGCCGCGGCAATCACGCAACGCAATATCTCCGGTAGTGTCGGTGACGTGGAGCGAACCTACTTCGGCGTGCGGCTCAAGCTGATGCTTGCGCTGTTCCTGCCCGAGTTGTTCATCGTGCTCCCGGTCGTCGGCGGGGTGAACCCGCTGAGCCTGGCCACCGCGCTGACGGCGTCGGTGGCGGTCGCCAACCCGCTCGGGCTGGCCGCCGCTCTCACCGCGTCGCTCGCCGTCATCCTGCTCGCGTTCGCGGCGCACTTCCGCCTCGAACCGGCGGCCGCGGCGATGAAGGTGCGCGCCATCAGCCTGCGCGAACGCGCGCAGCTGTACTTGAGCCTGCGCGATCCCGACGCGCGTGGCCGCGTCCGTCCCCGTGCTCCGTCACCGGGCATCGTGGCTGCCTGATCTCTCCTCGTTCGAAGGTGAGGCAGTCACTCCTGCCCACGCACCTTCAACCGACGGAGTGACCCGGTCATGTTCGATGTCTTCCTGTACCCCGTTTCCGCCATTCTCTGGTTCTGGCACAAGGTTTTCGGCGCTGTTTCCAGTCCTGACTCGGGCGTGGCCTGGGTGCTGTCCATCGTGTTCCTCGTTTTCACCCTGCGCCTGTTGCTGGTCAAACCCGCTCTCAGCGCGCTGCGGGCGGGCCGCCGCATGCAGGCGCTCGCGCCGCGGATGCGGCAGCTCAAGGAGAAGTACGGCAAGGATCGCCAACGGATGGCGAAAGAGATCCAGAAGCTGCACGCCGAAACCGGTGTGAGCCCGCTGGGCGGTTGTCTCCCGGCGCTGATCCAGCTGCCGGTGTTCCTTTCCCTGTACTGGGTTCTGCGCGATTTCACCCCGGGAGCCACGTCGAACCACGTCTTCGACCGGGCCGGGGTGGAGTCGTTCTTGAACGCCGACCTGTTCGGCGCCAAGCTCGGCAACTGGCTTTCGCAACCGGCGGCGGAGCTGGCCGCGTTCGGCACCGACCACGTCCACATGATCGCCGTCGGGGTGCCGCTGATGCTGATCGCGAGCCTGGCCACGTTCTTCTCGCTGCGCTCGGGACTCGCCCGGCAGACCGCGACCGCCCCGGAGACGGCGGGGATCACCAAGCTGATGATGTACCTGGCGCCGGTCGGCATGCTGGTCTCGGGAGCGTTCTTCCCGGTGCCGATCGGGGTGCTGCTGTACTTCCTGGCCACCAACGTGTGGACGCTGGGGCAGCAGCATTTCCTCACCAAGGTCGTCGACAGGGCGGCGATCGAGTAGCGGGGGACCGGTCCCGCGTGACCGGTTTACCCTCGGCCGGATGAAGATCCGGGCGGAAGCGCGAATTCGAGTGACCATGGCGCTTGCCGCCGGCTGCTTGCTGGCGGGGTGCGGTGCGAATCCGCCGGAGCCGTCGCTCGCCCCGTCGACGGCGGCGCCGTCCCCGACCGGTCCGGATCCCGCACTCGTCTCCTGGGCGGGCGGCTACTGCGGTGCGGTCAAGGACATGCGACTGATCGTCTACACGCTGGCCAAGGGGTTCGAGATCAAGACCGAGGCGGATCTGCCGAAGGCGGCGGCTTCGCTGACCAAACTGGACACCACGCTGGCGGCGGCGATCGGAGGACTGGAGAAGCTGCCACCGGCCGCCCCGCCGGCGCAGGAGGCCAACACGCTCGCCGCCGGCGAGCTTGCCTTCTACCGGAAGGTGCGGAAACAGGTCACCGAGTCGCTGGCGCTGCTTCCGAAGGGTGGTGTCGACTACGCCCAGTCGTCCCTCCACGTGATCGGGATCGACTTGGTTTCGCACAGGTCCGTCGTCGAGACCGGCAAGGTTCCCGGCCTCGACCCGGCGATGAAGGCCAACAAAGCCTGCGAGCTTGTCGGCTAGTAACGCGAATTCGGGCGAAGAACTGTTCGGTACCGGCGTGTCGGGCAAAGCAGGATCGGGAATCATCGCGCTCGCCCGGGAACTGTTCCCGGGCGGGTGGGTGTTCCCGGCGCCGTCCGGCGCCGGGAACGCGTTCGCAGATGACGGCCGGTGAGCGACGCGGAGTCCTCGGCCAGAGCCGACGGCGTGCCCTCGAACACGACCGTCCCGCCGTCGGCGCCCGCGCCCGGTCCGATGTCGATGACGTGGTCGGCGTGCGCGATCACCCGTTGGTCGTGTTCGATCAGGACGAGCGTCGCGCCCCCGTCGACCAGCTCGTCGCAAAGGGTGAGCAGCCGGTCGACGTCGCTGCCGTGCAGTCCGGCGGTGGGTTCGTCGAGGATCAGGCGCAGTTCGTCCGCGGGACCCGCGTCGGCGAGGTGACGGGCGAGCAGCAGCCGCTGCCGTTCGCCGCCGGACAAGGTGTCGAGGCCCTGTCCGATCGTGAGGTAGCCGAGCCCGACCCGGTCCAGCCAGCGCAACCGCCGCGCGATGGGGGACCCCTCGCCGAACAGGGCGGCGGCGTCGGCGGGGTTCATCGCCAGGACGTCGGCGATGGTCCGGCCGTTCAGGCGCGCGTCGAGCGCGGCAGGGTTGAACCGGGTGCCGCCGCAGGCGTCGCAGCCGGTCTGGACGTCGTCGAGGAACGCGAGATCGGTGACGATGACGCCCTTTCCCTTGCAGACCGGGCAGCCTCCCCGGCCGTTGGCGCTGAACCACGACGGATTCTTCCCCGTGGCCTTGCCGAAGGCTTCGCGGACGGGTTCGGCGACACCGAGCACCGTGGCCGGGGTGGAGCGGATGCCACCGCGCAGCGGAGCCTGTTCGACGACGAGGAAATCGGGATGCCGCCGGGGGAGTTCGCCGGTGATCAGGGTGCTCTTTCCGGATCCGGCGACACCCGAGACGACGGTCAGGACACCGAGCGGAATGTCGACGGTGATGTCACGCAGGTTGTGGCTGCGGGCGCCGGAGATCGTCACGGCTCCGCGGGCGGTGCGGGGCCGCTCGCGGAAGTGGAGCGGGGCAGCGAGAATCCGTCCGGTTTCGGTGCCGGCCGTGGCGAGCTCGCGAGGGGCGCCTTCGAACTGGACGCGTCCGCCGCCGTCGCCGCCGGACGGTCCGAGATCGATGACGTGGTCGGCCGCCGCGATGACCGCGGGATGGTGTTCGACCACGAGGATCGTGTTGTGCGCGTCGCGGAGTTCGGCCAGCAGTTCGAGCAGCCGGTGCACGTCGTGCGGATGCAGGCCGGTGCTGGGCTCGTCGAACACGTAGCAGACGTCGCTGAGCGCGCTGCCGAGGTGACGGACGATCTTGACGCGCTGGGCTTCGCCGCCGGAAAGCGTCCTCGATTCCCTGGAGAGGCTGAGGTAGCCGAGGCCGACCGAATCCAGCGCGTCGAGGCGTTCCTTGATCGCCTGCACCAGCGGCGCCACCGACGGATCGCGTATCGCCGCGACGACGTCACGCAGATCGCCGACCGGCATCGCCGACCAGTCCGCGATGGACCGCCCGTCGATCAGGCTGCCGCGCGCGGCCTCGGAAAGTCGGGTTCCTTCGCACTCCGGGCAGACGCCACGGCTGACGACGCCGGCGAGTCCCTCCTGTTCCTCGGCGGTGAGGCGCGACGGCGTCTTGCGCAGGTACGAGTCCCGCAGCCGCGGGACGATGCCGTCGAAAACGCCGTGCTTGGGGTAGTCGGAGCCGGGATCGTCGAGGCGCAGTCCTTCGGCGTGCAGCAGGGTGTCGAGCTTCGCCGCCGGTAACCGTCCCAACGGGACATCGGGGTCGACGAGTCCGGAGTGGACGAGCCGTTTCCACCGGTAGGTCCCGGGGGCGAAGGTCGGGAAGCGCACGGCGCCTTCGCGCAGGCTCCGCGAGCGGTCGAGCAGCCGGTCGAGATCGATGTCGTCGACCATGCCGAGCCCTTCGCAGCGCGGGCACATCCCGGCGGGATCGTTGAACGAGTAGGCGGGCGAGAACCCGGCGCCCGGCTTGCCGAGGCGGGAGAACAGCACGCGCAACAGCGGCCCGATGTCGCTCGCCGTGCCCACGGTGGACCGCGCGTTCCCGGTGAACCGCCGTTGATCGACGATCGTGGTGAAGACCAGCCCGTCGATCCGGTCGACGTCGGCGGGCGGATGCTGGGGGAGCCGGTTCCGGACGAAGGCGGGATAGCTCCCGGTGACCAGGCGCTCGGCTTCGGCCGCGATCGTGTCGAACGCCAGCGACGACTTCCCCGACCCCGACACGCCGGTGAACACCGTCAGCCGGTGTTTCGGCACCCGCACCGACACGTCGCGGAGGTTGTTCGTCCGGGCCCCTTCCACCGTGATCCACCGGCCACGCTCATCTCGAACTTTCGCCATGAACCGAGGCTACGATGAGATGTGGCCGGTTTACGGCCACAATTAACGGGAGGCGTCATGACGGCACCACGGGAACGGATGCTGCGGCTGTTATCGCTCCTGCAGTCCGGCCGCCAGTGGCCCGCCGCCGAACTCGCGACGGCCATGGAAGTCCCGCCCCGCACGCTTCGCCGCGACATCGACCACCTCCGCGGCCTGGGCTATCCCGTCGAGAGCAGCCGTGGCCCGGGCGGCAACTACCGTCTCGTCGCGGGCACCGCGCTGCCGCCGCTCATGCTGGAACACGACGAGGCCATCGCCACCGTGCTCGGGCTGCGGCTCGCCGCGGCCGGCGGAACCGGCGTCGACCTGACCGCCGAATCGGCGGACCGCGCCGCCGCGAAACTCCGGCGTGTCCTGCCCGCGGCGCTGCGAAAACGGACCGACGCGATGCTCGCCGCGGTCGAATTCGGGACGGGTGAACCACTGCGGGTCACTCAGGATGTCCTGAACGTCCTCGCCGCGGCGATCGCGGCCCGACGGTGCCTCGAGTTCGCGTACACGGCGAAGGACGGCCCGTCGTCACGGACGGTCGAGCCGATGCGTCTCGTCCAGCTCGGCAGGCGGTGGTACCTCTACGCGTGGGACCTCGGCAGACGGGATTGGCGCAGCTTCCGCCTCGACCGGATCGCCGAGCCGAAGACGACCGACGTGGCCTTCGAGCCCCGCGCACTGCCCGTCGACGACGTCGCGGCTCACCTCCAAGAACGCTTCCACAGCCCGAAATCGCTCCGGGTCACGCTGACCCTGGACGTCGGCGCGGAGGAGGCCGCGGCCCGGCTCCACCGAATCGACGGGAGTTTCGAAGCCCTCGGCGACCACCGCTGCCGCTACGTCGCGTACGTCGATTCCTTCGAATGGCTGGCTGTCGTCTTGACCCTCACCGACATCGAGTTCACGGTGGAGGAACCGGCGGAGTTCGGTGAGTACCTCGCGCGGACCGGGGAACGGCTTCTGCGGGGGAGCCTTTCGCGTAGCTCGCGTGATTGAAGGCGTAACTCGCGTGATCAGAGGCGGAACTCGCGTGATTGGAGAGCGAACACGGCGGCTCAGGTGTCGCCGGGGTGCGGCCACTGCTGCCCGCGTGTCCAGGAGTCCAGGACCATCAGGGTCTTCGTGCCCGTCACCTGGTGGTGCCGCCGGATCTCGTCGATGGTCTGCTGCAGGTGGCCCATGTCCCGCACCCGCAGCCAGACGAGCGCGTCGGGGTCGCCCGCGATGGTGAACACCGCCTGGGCTTCGGGCATCCGGGTGGTGGTGCGGACGATCTCGCCGACCTTCGTGGTCCCGGTGAAGCGCAGTTCGGTGAACGCCTCGATGGCCCAGCCGAGTTTGGCGTGGTCGATCTGGACGGTGTAGCCGACGATGACGCCGGCCTCCTGCATGCGGTCGATGCGGCGTTTGACCGCCGCGGTCGAGAGCGTGACGCGGGCCCCGATGTCGCCGAGGGTGCGCCGGGCGTCCTCCCGCAGCAGTTCGAGGATTTCGCGATCGGTCTCGTCGATGAGCTGGTCCGCCATGAGCCAGGATGGTACGCAGACGCAACAGATATCGGCCAGCGGTGAGGATAGGCCGGATTTTTTGCGTGCTGAGGGTCAATAGACTGCCGCTTGTTGCGACGGCCCGCGCGGTCGGGTCTCCTGTCGTGACGTCGCACGGGGGTGCCGAAGGAGGCAGGTCTGGTGGAGCAGTTCACGTTGGAGGACCGGTATCTGCGGGAAGACGGCACCGTCTACCTCAGCGGGGTCCAGGCCCTGGTCCGGATGCTGTTCGACCGGGTGCGGCACGACCGCGCCGCCGGGGCGTCCCCCGCCGTGTTCGTCTCCGGGTACGAGGGTTCCCCGCTGGCCGGGTACGACCTCGAGCTCGGCCGCCGCTCCGTCCTGCTGGAGAAGCACGACGTCGTGCACCGCCCCGGCCTCAACGAGGAAATCGCCGCGACGGCGGTGATGGGCAGCCAGCTCACCGCGTCGGTCGGCTCGTCGCGCGGCGGGGTCACCGGGTTCTGGTACGGCAAGGCACCCGGCCTCGACCGGGCGACCGACGCCCTGCGGCACGCCAACCTCGCGGGTACCGATCCGGCGGGCGGCGCGGTGGCGCTGGTCGGCGACGACCCGAACGCCAAGTCCTCGTCGGTGCCTTGCGCCTCCGAGCTCGCGCTGGCCGACCTTGCCATGCCGGTGTTCTTCCCCGCCGACTCGCAGGACGTGCTGGACTTCGGCCTGCACGCCGTCGAGCTGTCCAGGGCGAGCGGGCTGTGGTCGTCGATGAAACTCGTGGCGAACGTGGCCGACGCCGCGGGCACCGCGCACGTCCGGCCGCGGTGGACGGCGCCGGAGCTGGCCATGCCCGCGTACCGGCACAAGCCCAGCTCCCGGCTGCTCGGCACCACGTTGATGGCGCTCGAACGCAGCCTGTACACCGAACGCCTGCCGCTGGCCGTCGAGTACGTGCGCGCGAGCGGGGTCAACCGGATCGTCCAGGAAGGACCCGCGGACCGCGTCGGCATCGTCACCGCCGGAAAGTCCTATCTGGACCTGATGCAGGCGCTGCGGCTGCTCGGCTTGGACGCCGGCGCGTTGTCCCGGCACGGGATCCGGATCCTCAAACTCGGCGTCATCCACCCGCTCGAACCGTCGATCATCCGCCGGTTCGCCGACGGCCTGAGCGAGATCGTCGTGGTGGAGGAGAAGCGTTCCTTCGTCGAGTCGGCGATCAAGGAGGTGCTGTACGGCACCGCCGGAGCGCCCGCCGTGCACGGCAAGACCGGTCCGGACGGCCGCACCCTGTGCACCGAACTCGGCGAACTCGACCCGGACGCCATCGCGAGAGTGCTGGCCGCGCGGCTGAGCGAGCACCACGAGATCCCGTCGGTGACCGCGTGGCGGCAGCGACGACGCCGTGAGCGCATCTCGGTGCCGTTGCTGACCAGGACGCCGTACTTCTGTTCCGGCTGCCCGCACAACTCCTCGACCAAGGTGCCGGAGGGCACGGTGGTGGGCGGCGGCATCGGCTGTCACGCGATGGCGTTGTTCATGGAACCGGAACAGGTCGGGGACGTGGTCGGCCTGACCCAGATGGGCGGAGAGGGTGCGCAGTGGCTCGGGATGGAGCCGTTCGTCGACGCCTCGCATTTCGTGCAGAACATCGGCGACGGCACGTTCACCCATTCCGGCAGCCTGGCGGTGCGGGCCGCGGTGGCCGCCGGGGTGAACATCACCTACAAGATCCTCTACAACGCGACCGTCGCGATGACGGGCGGACAGGACGCCGTCGGCGGGCTGCCGGTG
Organism: Amycolatopsis sp. WAC 01376; assembly: GCF_003947415.1. Classification (GTDB taxonomy): domain Bacteria; phylum Actinomycetota; class Actinomycetes; order Mycobacteriales; family Pseudonocardiaceae; genus Amycolatopsis. The sequence goes on along the minus strand of NZ_QHKL01000011.1, from coordinate 28,093 downwards.
GAGCGGCTCGCGTCGCTGCTGCTGGTCGAAGGCGTCGCCAAGGTGGTCATCACCAGTGACGAGCCGAAGCGGTTCCGCGGCGTCCGGCTGCCCGACGGCGTCGAGGTCCGTCACCGCGACGAACTGCTGAGCACCCAAGAGGAACTCGCGCGTGTCCCCGGGGTGACCGTGCTCATCCACGACCAGGAATGCGCCGCGGAAAAGCGCCGCAAACGCCGTCGCGGCAAGCTGGAGACCCCGGCCGCCAAGGTCGTGATCAACGAGCGGGTGTGCGAGGGGTGCGGCGACTGCGGTGAGAAGTCGAACTGCCTGTCCGTGCAGCCGGTCAACACCGAGTTCGGCCGCAAGACCGCGATCCACCAGTCGTCATGCAATGTGGACTATTCGTGCCTGGCGGGCGACTGCCCGTCGTTCATGACGGTGCTGCCCACCGGGCGCAAACACCGGGCGCGGCTCGCGGAGATCACCGCGGCCGAACTGCCGGAGCCCGAGACCAGCGGCACCGACTTCACCGTGCGGATCACCGGTGTCGGCGGGACCGGCGTGGTCACCGTCGCGCAGATCCTCGCCACGGCCGCCGTGATCGAGGGCAGGCAGGTCCGGACCCTGGACCAGACGGGGCTCGCGCAGAAGGGCGGCGCCGTCGTCTCGGATCTGAAGATCACCGCCGAGCCGACACCGCAGGCCCCGAAACTCGCGGCCGGGGAATGCGATCTCTACCTGTCCTGTGACGTCCTCGTCGGCGCGGACCCCGCGAATCTGACGGTGACGGACCCCGGCCGGACCACCGCCGTGGTCTCCACGACCGAGGTGCCGACCGGCCGGATGGTCGTCGACACCACCGTGTCCTTCCCCGACGCGGCGGCCGTGCGGGGCGCGATCTCGGAGAGCGCGGCGCGCACCGTGGCGCTCGACGCGCGGGCACTGGCGGAAACCCTGTTCGACGACGACCAGTTCGCCAACATCCTCCAACTCGGCGCGGCACACCAGACCGGCGCCATCCCGCTGGACGCGGCGAGCCTGGAACGCGCGATCGAACTCAACGGCGTCGCCGTCGCGGGCAACCTCCAGGCGTTCCGCCGCGGCAGGCAGCTCGTCGCCGATCCCGACGGACTGCACGCCGCTGTCGCCCCTCCCGCCGTCGCCGCGACACCGGCCCCGTCGGCGGCCGCCCTGCGTGCCCGCGCGCTCGTGCACGCGGAGCCGGGTTCGGAACTGGCGCGCCTGCTGGACATCCGCGTGCCCGAACTCGTCCAGTACCAGGACGCTCGCTACGCGCGGGAATACGCCGGGTTCGTCGAGCGCGTCCGGGTGCTGGAAGGGGAGTCGAGCGCCGTCACCGAAGCGGTGGCTCGCAACCTGCACAAACTGATGGCCTACAAGGACGAGTACGAGGTCGCGCGGCTCTCGCTCGATCCCGCCGTGCTCGCCGGGATCGAGGCGGAGTTCGGGGTGGGCAGCCGCTACGCCTACCGTCTGCACCCGCCCGTGCTCCGCGCGCTGGGAATGAAGCGGAAGATCGCGCTGGGCCCGAAGTTCCGCCCGGTGTTCGTCGCGCTGCGTGCCGCGCGGAGACTGCGCGGCACGCGCTGGGACCCGTTCGGCAAGGCACACGTCCGGAAGGTGGAGCGGGAACTCGTCACGCAGTACCGGGAAACGATTCTCGCCGCTTTCGGAACCGAGGACGCCGATCGCGGCAGGCTCCTGGCGCTGGCCGAGTTGCCCGATCTGGTCCGCGGCTACGAAGACGTCAAACTGGCGAATGTCGAGGCCTACCGCCGGGAACAGGCCGCGCTCCTCGCCGAGCTCGCGCCGGGGGACCGGCTCGGCGTGAACGGCTGACGGGGGTTATTGAGGGGTAAGGCGAAGGTGGCGTGTCGCGGGCGAGACGGCGGGCTGGGTGACGCGGCGCCGTACTCGCGTACTCGGACCCGGATCTCGCGTGTTTACAGACGTAACTCGCGTGTTCAGACTCCGCACTCTCGAGTGCGGCGTCCAGGCACGCGAGTTACGTCTGTAAACACGCGAGTCACGCCTTGCCGAAGTACGTGAAGGACCCCTTTCTGTACCCAGGCGCCTAGGTCAGGGTCCCGGCAAAGTCGAGGTCTGCAGGTCAGGCGACTGTTCCTGCACTGTCGCGGGGCCGCATGTGCCGGTGGTGGGGCTTGTTTCTGGGCGCCGGTGGGGCTTCGGTGTCCAAGGGACACCGCAGGGCGATTGAGTGTCCGATTGATGCTGCTATGTGCGGTTCTGAGGGGGGGTCGTGAGTGGTAATGAGGGTTAGAACGACACAAATCACCCACGACCTCCTTGCGAAACCGTGCAAGTCGCCCAAATCGGGCGTCTCTGTGTCGTAAAGGGTCCCTTGTGGACAGTCAAGGGCCGGGTGAGGCTCTTTGCGGGAGCCCGCTCCTGTCGGGTCCACCGCGACACGTTCGCCTTGTCCCGCTCTAGCGGCGGAGCCGACCAGCGGTTATGCGACTTTGCCGGGACCCTGACGCCTAAGTACATGAAGGCCCCCTTCCTTGCGCTAGGCGCAAGGAAGGGGGCCTTCATGTACTTCACGACCAGCCGTCGAGGTCACGGCCGTCCCATTGTCACCAGGGATCACATCTGACGGTAGCGAAAGCTCTTAGCTGCGCAAAGCACCCAAATCGGACATCCGGATCCGGACTGGCGTCCCGTGTGGACAGTCGCGCCTCAGGTTCGCTGCCGGTGTCTTGTCCGGCTTGATCGAGCAGGCCGACAGTCGCTCAAGATCAACTCAAGCTACGTGGCATTGGGCTGTAACCCGCTCCGGCGGAGAAGAACAGACGCATAATCGAAGATTGAGGAAAATCGCGGACTTCGTCATTGTTTTATGCTTTCGGCAGCGTTTTCCGGATTTCCCGCGCTTCTTGTATCACGAACTTGCGTGGTTTTCGTGGGCGCGGCATCCGGATAGCACTTTTCGCATACAGGCCACAAGGGTCGACTTCCCGCCGGAATCGGTCGGCTGTTCGTGTGTAACGACATCATGACGCGAGCAATTCGTGAAGGAAATGCATTACTGTCGCGTCGGGGGCTGCGCATCGCACACCACCGGATCGGGATTGGGGAGTCATCGTGCTGAGAAATCGTGTGCCGACGGGTCGAAGACGGATGTTGTCGCTGGTAGCGGCAGTTGTGGTGATCACGGGCGCGGTGACGGGGACCGCGCAGGCCACCACGGTGGGGCCGGTGGATCTCGGGACGTTGCCCGGCGACGACGAGAGCACGGTCCTGGCGGTCAACGAGGCGGGGGAGATGATCGGCCTGTCGCTGTTCGGCCCGACCCCGAAGCGCAGTCATCCGGTTCGCTGGAGCGCGGACGGCCAGATCATGGCGCTGCCCACGCCGGGCGGCACCGAGGGCCAGGTGCGTGACATCAACAGTCACGGGGTTTCCGTCGGCTACGTGCTGACAGCGACCACCGCGGTGCCGGTTCGCTGGGACGCCGCGGGCCAGGCGACCGCGCTACTGCTTCCGCCGGGCTACCACAACGCCACCGGGTGGGCGATCAGCGACACCGGCGTCGTCGTCGGCAACTGGCTGACGCCGGACAACCACTATCACGGCTTCCGCTGGGATCCGGATGGCGTGGCCACGGATCTGGGTACGTTGCCCGGTGAGACCTGGAGCATGGCCGAGGGTATCTCCGCCGACGGCACCATCATCGTCGGTAGCGCCGTCCGCTCCGCGGCGAACCAGGCTGTTCGGTGGGTGAACGGAGGGCCGATCACCGAGCTGGTGCCACTGGGCGTGAGCAGCGGGGCGAGCCGGATGAACGAGGACGGGGTCGCCGCTGGAACCATGCGGCAGGCCGGCGGGACGCCGATTCCGGCGAAATGGGATCGGGACGGCGTGGTTCACCCCTTGGAATGGCCCAGCCCGCACTCCGTCTGGGTCTACGGGGTCAGCTCCACTGGTTACGTGGTCGGCACCGGCTACCTCAATCCGCCTCGCCGCTCGGCCGTGATCTGGGATCCCGCCGGTGACGTCGCCATCCTTGCCGACGACGGCCTCGGCGCCGACGTCGAAGCGGTCAACGCGCAGGGCACCGCGGCGGGCACTTTCCGAAGTCAGGCGACGGTCTGGTTCCAGAACGGGGAACGCAGGCAACTCGGCAAGCTGCCCGGCGGCACCCGCAGCCAGGCGTATCGGATCAGCGACAACGGCCGCGTCGTCGGTGTCGCCGGCACCGCTGCCGGAAAGTCCCACGCGGCTTACTGGACACTCGACTAACGTCTCGACGGTCCCGGTCGCGTCCGCCGAGCTGTGATTCGGCGGGCGCGACCGGTCAAGACCTCGTCGAACAAGGATGTCGTGTTGAGCAGTACGCCGGATCTCGGTCCGATGCCGAGGCGAGTCGCCGTCGATATGGCGCAGGTGCGCGGATTGGTCGCCGAGCAGTTCCCGCGGTGGGCGGGGCTCCCGATTCGGGCCGTGGCCGAATCCGGTTGGGACAACGTCACTTTCCGGCTCGGTGAGGAAATGGTGGCGCGCCTGCCGAGTGCGGCCGAGTACGCACTGGCGGTGGACAAGGAACAGCGGTGGCTTCCCGCTCTCGCGCCCCGGCTGCCGCTGCCCGTTCCCGTGCCGCTGGCGAAAGGACGGCCCGGCGCGGGCTATCCCTTCCCGTGGTCGGTGTACCGGTGGCTCGACGGCGAACCCGCGAGCGCGGACCGTATTTCCGACCCTGTCCGGTTCGCTCTCGACCTGGCCGGTTTCCTGGCGGCGTTGCGGAAGGTCGACGCCGCGGACGGCCCGCAGCCGGGTAAGCACAATTGGTTCCGGGGCGCCACCCTGCGCACCTATGACGCGTCGGTCGAGCGCGCACTCACGGCGCTGGACGGCGACATCGACGTCGGCTTGGCCCGGGAGATCTGGAAGACGGCGCTGGACGCTCCTTGGGACGGTGTGGACTTTTGGTTCCACGGCGACGTCGCGCCGGGAAACCTGCTGCTCGACGGCGGGGAGCTGGCGGCCGTCATCGACTTCGGGACCTGCGGTGTCGGCGACCCGTCCTGCGATACGGCCATTGCCTGGACGTTGCTGAGCGCCGACGGCAGGCAGGCGTTCCGCGACCGGCTTTCGGTCGACGACGCGGCGTGGGCGCGAGGGCGGGGTTGGGCCCTGTGGAAGACGCTGGTCGCCTGCGCACGGACAAGAGGTCGCGCCGACGAGGAAGCCGCGGACGCGCGGCGCGTTCTGGGCGAGATCTTCTCGGAGTACTCGACCGGTTCGTGACCGCCGCCGGTCCGGGCTCACCGTGACGTGTCCTTTGTGGACAATGCTCGGGTGCCCCCAATGTGGCATTGGGGACGCTGAGCGTCTCCAATGCCACATTGGGGGCACCGGCCGAGCGACCGGCGCTCCACCTCGTGTGGCAGGAGTGACCAGTGGGGTCTGTGAGGCACCTGTTGAGCGGGGCCGAAGTTCCGACCCGATCGTGCTCCTGTTGGTCAGTAACCACCTTCAGTGACGTGATGGCGGACGTTTTGGATGCGCGCCTGACAGATTCGCGAAGGGCGAATCGATCGCGTGTGACAAAGACATCGAATGGTCTCACGGGCTTTGTGATTTAGCTTGCCTGGCGTGTCCGACGGGTGTGTTAATTCCCTGTGGCATAACCGTAAACGTGCACACGCGCCCGCTGAAGAAGAACCCCGCGGAAGCGGGTGTCATTCGTTTTCGGCGATTTCGGCGAGCGTGGTCTATGTGTTGGAGAGGGACCTGTGAAACACAGAAGACGTAGTCGAAGACTGGCCACTGGGGGCATCGCCGTCGTCAGTACGGCGGCCTTGGTGGCGCTGGGTCTCACGATAGGCTCGGGCACCAGTGCCGCGGCTCCGGGTGAGCTCACCCAGAATTACTCGTGCCCATTTCCGTTGATCGGTGATCAGAACGTTTCGGTCACCATCAAGACCACCCAGCCTTCGACGATCGAGGCCGGGAAATTGACGCCCGCCATCGAGATCACCGCCGTGTCCAACGCGGGCAAAACGGCGACGGAGGGCCTTCGTCTCGTCGGTGCCGAAACCATCAAGGGCACCGCGAAGGCGACCTCGACCGTCACGATGCCCGGCAGCCAGGGCACGATGACGGTGAAGGTCGACTCCGACGTGCCGAACCAGCCCATTCCGCCGGTGGGCAACGACCTCGTCGTCAACGCCACGGGCAGTGCTCCCGCGCTGAGGTTCGACCAGCCGGGCACCGCGTCGCTCGCCGTGACCGGCCTCCAGCTGGTGATGACCCCGCTCAAGGCCGACGGAACCCCGACGGGCCTCGGCACCTTCACCTCGGACTGCGTCCTCGCGCCGGGGCAGGAGACCGTCCTCCAGACCTACACGGTGACCGGTTCGCCGGTCGCCCCGGAAGCCGTTGTCGGCACGGGAAATCACCCGCCGCTGCGGCAGATCTACAGCTGCCCGTTCCCGTTGATCGGCAACCAGGACGTCACGGTCGACGTCAACGCGACGCTGCCCGACACGATCCCGGTTGGCCAGTTCACCCCGAAGATCGACATCACGGCCGTGTCCAACGCGGGGAAGACCGCGACCGAAGGGCTGCGGCTCGTCGGCGCCGAAACCCTCAAGGGCTCCGCGCTGGCCACCTCGCTGGTTTCCAGTCCGCAGGGACATCTCGCGGTCGGCGTGCCGACGGCCATCCCGCAGCAGCCGATTCCGCCGAAGGGCAACGATCTGATCGTCAACGCGAGCGGTTCCGCGCCGGCGTTGCGGTTCGACCAGCCGGGGACGGCCACGCTTTCGGTGCACGATCTGGTGCTGACCATGACGCCGTTGACGGCTTCCGGTGCGGAGACCGGCCTCGGCACGTTCGTCGCGGACTGCACTCCGGCGAACGGTCAGGCCAACGTCCTGCACACCTTCACCGTCACTGCCGCCGCCGACACGACCGCTCCTTCGGCACCCGGTGCCGTGACGGTCGGTGAAGTGACTCAGAACAGCGTCGCGTTGTCCTGGGGCGCCGCCACCGACAACGTCGGCGTGGCCGGCTACGACGTCTACGCGGGAGCCGATCTCGTCAAGTCCGTGACCGGCACGTCGGCCACGGTCGACGGCCTGACCCCGGACACGGAGTACGCCTTCACCGTCAAGGCCAAGGACGCGGCGGGCAACGTCTCGCCAGCCACCGCGCCCGCTACCGCCAAGACCGCGAAGGCTCCTGACACGCAGGCGCCGACGACACCCGCGAACGTGCACTCGACCGGAACGACCCAAACCAGCGTGACGCTGGCCTGGGACGCTTCGAGCGACAATGTCGGTGTCACCGGCTACGACGTGCTGAAGGGCGCCGAAGTCGTCAAGTCGGTCACGGAACCCCAGGCCACGATCGACGGTTTGGCGGCCGATACCGAATACGCCTTCACCGTGGTCGCGAAGGACGCCGCCGGTAACGCGTCGGCCTCCAGCGCCGCGGTCACGGCGAAGACGCAGGCCGCGCCGGACACGCAGGCGCCCGGTGTGCCGGGCAACCTGCACGCGACCGGCACCTCGGCTTCCAGCGTCGGCCTGGCGTGGGACGCCTCGAGCGACAACGTCGGTGTTGTCGGTTACGACGTCTACAACGGCGGCACGGTGGTGAAGTCGGTGACTGAGGCCAGCGCCACGGTCGACGGGCTCACCGCCGACACCGAGTACAGCTTCACCGTCGTCGCCAAGGACGCGGCCGGGAACAAGTCGGCGCCCAGCGCGCCGGTGACCGCTCGGACGGCCACGGTCCCGGACACCGAAGCACCCGGTGTCCCGGCGGGTCTCACCGCGGCCGACGTCACCCAGTCCAGCGTCGCGCTGTCCTGGAACGCGTCGAGCGACAACGTGGGCGTCGTCGGTTACGACGTCTACAACGGCACCACCTTGGTGAAGACGGTGGCCGGGACTTCCGCGACCGTGGACGGTCTGGCGCCGGACACGGAGTATTCGTTCACCGTGGTCGCGAAGGACGCCGCGGGCAACGCGTCGGCTCCCAGTGCCGCGGTCACCGCGAAAACGCAGGCCGCGCCCGACACACAGGCTCCTGTCGCGCCGGGCAACCCCCGTTCCACCGGGACCACGCAGACCAGCGTGAGCCTGGAATGGAACGCGGCGACGGACAACGTGGGCGTCACCGGTTACGACGTCTACAACGGCGGCACCTTGGTGAAGTCCGTGACCGGGACTTCCGTGACGGTGGACGGTCTCACCGCGAACACGGAGTACTCGTTCACCGTGGTCGCGAAGGACGCGGCGGGCAACTTGTCGACCCCCAGCGCCGCCATCACCGTCCGGACGCAGGCCGCGCCCGACACGGAGGCGCCCGGTGCGCCGGCCAACCCGCGTTCCACCGGGACCACGCAGACCAGCGTGAGCCTCGCGTGGGATGCCGCGACCGACAATGTCGGCGTCACCGGTTACGACGTCTACAACGGCAGCGCTTTGGTCAAGACGGTGACGGGGACGTCCGCGACCGTGGACGGTCTCGCCTCCGGCACGGAGTACACCTTCACCGTCGTCGCCAAGGACGCGGCGGGGAACAAGTCGGCCGCGTCCTCGCCGGTCACGGCGAAAACCCAGCCGAACACGTCACCGGTCGTCAAGTACAGCTACGACCTGACCGGCAAAACGCAGCTGAAGAAGCTCGCCGGCCCGATCGACCTGCGTGGCGGTATCAACGCCGCGATCACGCTGGCGAACGGGACCTTCGACGCCGACCTCACGCTGAACCCGACGAGCGCGAACCTCACGCTCTGGGGTTTCGTCCCGGTCAACGCGAAGATCGAGTTCGCGTCGGCGGGCAAGACCACCGGCACGCTGGCGGCCGGGGTGCTCAAGTCGACCTCGGCGGTGACCGTCAAACTGCCGCGGATCAGCGTCTTCGGTTTCCCGGTCTCGGCGAGCCCGGCCTGCCAGACGAAGACGCCGGCCCAGATCCCGCTCCAGTCGAAGGCCGGCTTCGACCCGCTGGCCGGTGGCAAGCTCACCGGTTCCTACACCCTGCCGCCGTTGCAGGGCTGCGGATTCCTCAACGACATCGTCAGCGGTGTCGCCTCCGGTCCGGGCAACACGGTGGAGGTGAACCTCAAGCCGCGCCCGGTCGGCTGATCCCTCGGAACCCCTGATCCGGCCCCGTCGCATGTCGCGGCGGGGCCGGATCCATGACCGGACCACCCTCGCGATTGGTCCGGGTTACTCCGATCGGCCCTGCCGGTGGAGACGGCCAGCGAATAAGTTGCCGCTAACAACAAATCCTGCCGTCGATGAAGCCTGTGGGAAGGATCGACATGAAATCTCCGAAGCGGCGTCGCGCGACGATCGCGCTGGTGACCGCGGCAGCTCTCGTGGCACCCGTACCGGCGAGCGCCGCGCCACTGGCGGACGCTCCCGGCGCGCCGGGCACCGGAGCGGCCTGGACGACCGGGGGTAAAGAAGGTTTCGGGACCGCCACCGACGCCGCGTCGAAGGTGTGGTTCACCCTCGGCCAGGGCATCAGCCACGAGATCTATTACCCGACCGTGGACGTCGCCAACGTCCAGGACCTGCAGTACGTGGTGTCCGACGGCGCCGGTTTCACCCAGCTCGAACGCGATCACACCACCAAACAGCTGGTGCTCACCGACCCGCGTTCGCTGAGCTACCGGCAGATCAACACCGCCACCAACGGCCGTTACCGGATCACCAAGACCCACACCGCCGACCCGGCCCGCTCCACCGTGCTGATCCAGACCCGGTTCGAGGTGCTCAGCGGAGGCCCGCTGCAGTTGTACGCGCTGTACAACCCGTCCCTGAACAACAGCGGCATGGGGGACACCGGCGCCACTTCCGGCGGGCAGCTGGTCGCTTCGGACGGGCCGGTGTCCAGCGCCTTGGCCGCCTCCACCGGTTTCGTCAAGGCGACCAGCGGCTACAGCGGTTCCGCGAGCGACGGCTATGTCGACCTGAGCGCCGATCACGTCCTCGGCACGCAGTACGACTCGGCCTCCACGCCGGGGAACCTGGTGCAGCTGGGGCAGATTCCCGTGGGTACGGACACGACTTTCACCCTCGCGGTCGGTTTCGGAGGCGATCGCGGCGCCGCGTCGGCGAACGCGTCCGCGTCTCTCGCGGGTGGTTTCCCGGCGGCGGAAACCGCGTACCGGTCCGGCTGGAACGGCTACCTGTCTTCGCTGGCCGCGGTGCCTCGTTCGATCATCGGAGCCGGCTTGACCACGCAGTACAACGTCGCGCTCATGACCCTCAAGGCCCACGAGGACAAGACGTATCCGGGAGCGAACGTCGCGTCGCTCACCAATCCGTGGGGTGAGGCGAAGAACGCGAACACCACCGGGGACTGCGGATATCACGCCGTCTGGTCCCGCGATCTCTACCAGGTTTCGACCGCGCAGATCGCGGCCGGCGATTCGGCTGCGGCCAACCGTTCGGTCGACTATCTGTTCACCGTGCAGCAACGGCCGGACGGCTCGTTCCCGCAGAACACCCGGCTCGACGGCACCAACTGCTGGACCAGCCTGCAGATGGACGAGGTCGCCTTCCCGATCGTGCTCGCGTGGCAACTGGGCCGGTTCGACGCGGGGATGTGGGCGAAGGTGAAGAAGTCCGCGGACTTCCTCGTCGCCCGCGGCCCGTCCACCCCGCAGGAACGCTGGGAGGAGAACGGCGGCTACTCGCCGTCCACCATCGCCGCCGAGATCGCCGGGCTGATCTGCGCCGCCGACATCGCCCAACGCAACGGGGACACCGACGGCGCCGCTCGTTACCGCGAAACCGCCGACCGATGGCAGTCGCAGGTCAGCGCCTGGACGTTCACCAAATCCGGGCCGCTCGGTGACGGCCGGTACTTCCACCGCATCGACGGCAACGGCAATCCCGACGACGGCCAGAACATCTTCCTGCAGAACGGGGGCGGCAACCACGACGAGCGCGCCATCATCGACGCCGGCTTCCTCGATCTGGTGCGCCTTGGCGTGAAACCGGCGGCGGATCCGGACGTCGCCGCCTCGCTGCCGGAGGTGGACTCGACGCTCAAGGTGAACACCCCGAACGGTCCGATGTGGTACCGGTACAACCACGACGGGTACGGCGAAACCGCTTCCGGCGGCCCCTACACCGGTGCCGGTGTCGGACGGCTGTGGCCGCTGCTCACCGGTGAACGCGGCGAGTACGAACTGGCCAACGGCCGCCAGGCGACAACGCATCTCGCCGCCATGGCCGCCGCGGCGAATCCCGGCTACCTGATCCCCGAACAGGTCTGGGACCGGCCGAGCACGGGCGGCTTCACCTTCGGCGAAGGCACCGGCGGGGCGACGCCGCTGGCCTGGTCGATGGCGCAGTTCGTCCGGCTGGCGCACTCGATCGACGCGGGCGCCCCGGTCGAGACACCGACGGTGGTCAAGCAGCGGTACAGCACCGCTTGCACCGGTGTGGCGGCGAAGTTCACGGTGAACGCCACCACTTCATGGGGCCAGAACATCTTCGTCGTCGGCGACCGCGCCGAACTCGGTGCGTGGAACCCGGCGAACGCCGTCCCGATGGCCTCGGCCGACTATCCTTTGTGGACGGCGAACGTCACGCTGCCGAAGGACGCCGCCTTCCAGTACAAGTACATCCGCAAGGAAGGCGGCAACGTCGTCTGGGAGTCGGGCGCGAATCGTGCCGGCACCGCTTCGGGTGGCTGCACACTGGCGCTGAACGACACCTGGCGGCCCTGACCCTCTCGGTCACCGGGTAGCCGATGCCCTCAATGGATCAAGCCGGATAAGTCACCGGCGGTGGACCCGAGGGGCACGACTGTCCACACGGGACGCTAGTTCGGATCAGGGTGCCCGATTTGGGTGCGTTGCGCAGCTGCGAGAGGGGGTCGTGAGTGGCAAAGAGCGTTAGAACGACCTTTGCCACTCACGACCCCTTGGTAGAACCGCTTACCCTTCGGTGGGGTCGGGGTCGTTGGGTGGGAGCATCTTCACGCAGTCCGCGGGGGACTTGATCTCCTCGTCGGAGGCGTCGGCCACCTGCTCGAAGTTCTTCACGAAACTCCGGTAGATCCCGTCGTTGTCCAAGATCCGGATGACGTTCTCGTCGTTCTCGTGCAAGGACGGGTTGTTGAAGTTCTGGCTGCCGGTGAAGACGACCTTGGTGCCCGGCTTGAGGTAGTCGCCCTCGATCATCATGTTCTTCTCATGGATGCCATGCTCGTTCCCGGCTTTGAAACCGCGAAGCCGCACTCGATCCGGCTGGCCCTTCATCAGCGTTTCACAGGCGCCCGCGGTCATCCGCAAAGCGACGATGTCCACGGTGCACCCCATGGCGGCCAGGAACCGCAGCCGCTCGATGATCTTCATCCGGGTGAGTGACCATACCCCGATGCGGATCTTGCTCTTCTCCGACAAGCAGCCGACCTCCTTCAAGGAGTTCTCGACGGTGTCGTTGCCCTCGTCCTTGAGCCTCGGGTAGAAGTAGCTCTTGGTGTTCCCGGTGATTACGGGAGGGTTGGCTTCGTAGTAGTCGGGGTTCGCCGTGGCCCCTTCCGCGACCTTGCGCAAGTCGGTGAAGTAGTCGTTGTACCTTGCGAACAGGCCGGCGTTCCCGACGTCGGTGTAGTAGCTGTTCCAGCCACCGTTGCCGCCCGTCGTGTTCTCGCTGAAGTTGGCCGATCCGGTCGCGACCACGGCCGCCGCGCCCAGCGTTCGCTCGAACAGGAAGAACTTGTTGTGCATCGCGTTCCCGCCGTTGCACCCTCGGCCGTCCCCGCAGCTCTTCGCCCACGATTTCTCGTCGCCGGTCTTCTTCAGCCGGTTCTTCAGGTCCTGGTAGTTCGGATGATCCGTCGCCTTCCCGTTGACCAGGACCTGGACATGCACCCCACGTTCCGCCGCTTCCGCGAGCGCGTCCGTGATCGGCTCGTCCCGCAGAAGGAACTGCGCGGTCCTGATGGTCGAGTTCGCGGGTGCCCCATCGATCAGCTTTCGCAGGTGCTCGACGATCTGCCCGCCGCCCGGAGTGTTGAAATCCGCTCTGGTCGTCAGTTGTGGCGGCGCGGACGCGGCGGCGGCCGGGACGCCTGCCGCGCCCGTCATCAGCAGCGCGGCCGCCAGCGCGCCGACCCGTTTCCCGTGCGATTTCATCCCGATTCCTCCCCTGTCTTGCCTCCCGGTCCACGCTGCTCAGCGCGAGGTGTCCGGGCAAGCGAAAACACCGGAAACGAGACGGTGGGACGAAACCCGGCCGCTGACCTGCGGTGACGCCGGAGCCGGGAGATGCGATCGCGTGAACCCACGGCGATGAGAGGCAGGCGGTGGGACACTGTTCTCCGTTCAGGGGCTCCCGGCAGGCGGCTGAATCGGGAGACCGGCACGTCACGCGGAGGGGGCTCAGCGGTATGGCGAGCGAGGCGGTTGCCGCGCTGACGGCACTTCTCACCGAGCGGAAAGAGCGGAGCGGGCTGAGCTACGAACTGCTCGGACGCAAAGTGCATCTGAGCCGGTCGACCGTGCACCGCTACTGCACCGGGCGGAGTGTTCCGGCGACGTTCGCGCCGATCGAGGCGATCGCGACCGCGTGCGGGGCGAACCGGGAGGAACTCGCGAAGCTGTACCGGTTGTGGGAGCGCGCGGACCTGGGTGACGCCGTCATCCCGGACACCGTCATCCGGCACGCCGACGCGCCGGCGGACACACCGACGTCGCCCGATCGCAGGCGGCCACTGGCGAACCTCGCGCTCGTCGCGGTACTCGGGGTCGTCCTGCTCGCCGGGGGCGCCATGGCCACCCCGACCGATCGGCAGGTGCCCGCCGCGATCCAGGCGTCGATGTGGACGAACGCGCCACGCACGCTCGATCCGGAATTCGTCGGGGTGACGGCGAATTCGAACACCGGGCAGATGCCGTCCTTCGAGGTCGGGTCCGTCCGGTTGTGGAACACGCGCACCCGGTGGCAGAACCTGGAACCCGCCCGTGGCCGGTACGACTGGAACACCCTCGAACGGCTCGTGACCGGCGCCCGCGGCGCGGGCCTCCCGGTGACCCTGACCTTCGGCGGCACCCCGTCGTGGGCGAGCCCGAACAGCCCGAAATCGGTCTACACCGACGACTCTCGCTCCGGCCCGCCCGACGACCTCGCGGATTGGGAACGTTTCGTGCGCACCGTCGCCGAGCAGTATCGCGGCCGGATCGACGCCTACGAGCTGTGGGACATGGCCAATCACCAAGACTTCTTCAGCGGTTCGACGGCGCAACTGGTGGAGATGACACGCCGGGCGAGCCAGGTGCTCAAATCCGTCGACCCGGCGGTGACGGTGGTGTGCCCGTCCATGGGCGAGCTCTGGGATCCCGTGGCGTTCGACAAATTGCGGCAGTTCGCCAAGCTCGGCGGCTACGACCATTGCGACGCCGGCGCGGTGAAGCTGGCTCCCCGCAACGACTCCGACCCGCCGGAGACGATGCTGCCACTGGCGAACGAGATCGAGAAGGCTCTGCACGAGGCCGGTGCCGGCATCAGGCTCTGGAGCACCGGCTCGGCGTACGACGTGAACAGGCAGCGGCCGGTGGACGCCGATCGCGGCGCGCAGCACGCGGTCCGGTTCTTCCTGTCCGGGCTTTACGCGCAATACCGCCGCATGTACTTCTACAACTGGGGCAGCGCCAAGATCCCCATCGTGTTGCAGCCCGTCGGCGGCCCGCACACGAAGGCGGCGCGCCACGTGGAGCGCCTGCACCGGTGGCTGGCGGGCAGCCGGATCCATTCCTGCGGACAAGGTCGCCCGGCGGGGCTGCCCGACGACCTGTGGCAGTGCCGGTTCGATCAGGGCGGCCGGACGTTCCTGATCTGGTGGACCATCGACCGGTCCGCGCGGATCCCGGCGGCCAACGGCACCACCTCGGTCGAACAACTCGACGGGACGAGCGCGCCGGTCACGCCCGGTGCCGACGTCACCGTCACCGGGAGCCCGGTCCTGCTCAGGCTCGCTTGACCGGGTACTCCATTCCAGTGATGTGACATTTCGCGGCAACCTGTCAAACTTCAGCTACGTCGAAGGGGTACTTCGGAGCAACAGGGGGACGAATGGGGCAGGGGTTCTCGGTCGAGCCGGCCGCGGTGCGCGCGCTCGGAGACCTGGTCCTGCGGGCGGGCGCGGGCGTCGACACCTATCGCCAGTGGTTCGACCGCTTGGTCGGCGCCGGTGCCGGATTCGACACCGAAAGCGGCGAGGGTTTCTTCGCCGCCGCCTGGCCGAAACTGGACGAGTGGCAGCGCACGGCGCTGAGCCAGACACGGTTCGCGGCCGATCTCGCCGCGGGCGGCGGACACGAACTGCGCTGTGTGGCGCACTGGTACGGCGTGGTGGACGCGCGGGCGGCGGAACTACTGGACCGGCTCAACCCGGAGCCCGACGCCGCGCGGGTCCCCGCGGACGAGGTGCGTGACCCGGCCGGTGCCGCGGCGTTCCGCGACGCCGTCCCGGTGGGTTACGGCGGGCCCGATCCGGCGGCCGTCGCCGACCCGGCCTGGTGGCCGGTGAAGGCACAGGCGGAGCGCGAGAAACTGCTCGATCTCGGCGGATCCCTCGGCGACGTCGCCGAAGTGATCAAGATGCTCACCGGTTCCGACAAGGACTTCATCACCATGATCGCCGACCTGCTCGTCGGTGACTGGACCGTGCTGCAGCGGCAGGCGGTGCTCTACAACGACGCCGCGCTCGGCCTGGAGAACACCGCGGTCAACATCGACCAGGGCCGGTTCGGGATCCAGGGCGCGTGGGAGGGGGAGGGCGCCGATCGGGCCAAGAACTGGCTGGTCACCTACCGGTCCAGTCTGTTGCAGCTGGCTCGGTACTTCCGTGGCGCGAGCCTGGCGATCCAGGCGCTGGCGAAGCTCGCCTACCACCTGATGCAGGAGATCCGGCACGGCTACAGCTCGGCGATCGACATCGCGTTGCTGATCCTCACCAAGGGCAAGAAACTCGGCCTGGAAAAAGGGATGCGCGTCGTGGAGATCATCAGCGAAGCGCTGTCCCAGCTCGGCCGTCGCGGCAAGCTCGTCGAAGTCGTGAAGGAAGGCGAGATGCTGGACATCATCCATCTCGTGCTGTCCTTCAACGAGATCGTCGGGATCATCCAGACGCTGATCAGCGCCGCGTACGGGCTGGCGCACATGTTCGCGGGGGAGAAGGCCCTCGACGAGGTGCTGGAGACCACCATCGCGATGGGCGATCCGCCGCAGTGGCCGGAGGGCTACGAACACCGGGACGCCGACTGCCCGGCCAAGCGTAAGAGTGTGCTGCTGTGACAGGAGAACGCACGATCCACGATCCGTTCGACTCCGCCGACGGGGACCGGGCACGGCAGACGGTCATGCGGCTGCTGGCGGCGACCGGCGGTGCCGCCGGGGACTTCGCGGGCGAGGTCGTCGCCGGGCGACGGCAACCGTACGAACTGCTGGCGCACGGCCCGGTGCTGGACGAGTTCGTCCAGGAGGCGCGAGGCTGGTGGCAGGTCATCGACGCGCTGCCCGCCGAGGATCGCCGACGGCTGGCCGCGGAAGCCTGGACGTCCTTGGAACGGCAGGTCGGCGAACTGGCCACTATGGACGTCGACGCCGTCGTCGCCGAACTCGAGGGGCTTTCCGCGGTGGCACAGGATCAGCCCGCGCCGAGCCGTCCGCCTCGCGACGACGAGGACGACGATTGGTCCGAGAGGTCTTATCTGGAGCCACTCTGACAAAAGACCGGTGCCCTTTCGTGCAAGGAACGCTGTCCCTTCGCACAGAGCTTTCTCGCGGGCGGGAGCCCGATGGCATCGTGGCCGCGTGAACTCCCCGGCCTCCCGACGGATGACGAGCGTTTTCCGTTACGTGCCAACGTCGAAGGCCGGGTGACGATGGTCAAGCGGAAGCGGCGTGCCGAATACGGGACGTCTCGAAGGGGTGACGGATGAACTTTCAGGTCGTACCGGCGGAAATCGGCAAACACGCGGCGAACGTCGACGGGATCGCCGAGCGGCTGGACACCGTGCTGGCGGCGGCGAACACCGCGGCCATGTCCGACGACGCCTACGGTCTGATCTGCGCGTTCGTCCCGCCGTTCATCAATCCGGCGGAGGAGAAGACGGTCGACTCGATCAAGGCCGCGATCGACGGCGTCCGGGCGACCGCCGCCAACCTGCGCACCGCCGAACAGTCCTACACCGGGCAGGACGCCGCGGGCGTCGACATGTTCAAACAGTACGAGGCCGCGATCCCGGCGACTCCGATGGAGAAGGCCTCGCGATGACCAACCCCCTTGTCGCCACCCCGAAGGATTCCACCACCGCGGTGTCCGGCGTTCCCCTGCTCGAATCCGCGACCGAACTCAAGGCGTCCATCGAAAGCGGTGACTGGGCGTCCGTCGCGGTCGGCGCGTTCGGCGCCGCCATGGACGCGGTGTCCGCCGCCCTCGACCCGTTCGGCACCATCCTCGCCGCCGGGGTCGGCTGGCTGATGGAGCACGTCGGACCGTTGAAGGAAGCACTCGACGCGCTCGCCGGAGACCCGGACGAGATCGCCGCGCACGCCGAGACCTGGCAGAACGTCGCCAAAGAACTCGGCACGATCAGCGCCGACCTCGACGCGATGGTCGTCGCCGAAACCGCGAACTGGGCCGGTGACGCCGGTGACGCCTACCGCACCAGGGGAGCGGATGTCGCGTCCTTGATCGGCGCGTGCCAGCAGGCCGCCGGCGGCGCGTCCTCCGGCACCCGGATCGGCGGTGAGGTGGTCACCGCGGTCCGCACCCTGGTCCGCGACACCATCGCCGAACTGATCAGCTGGGCGCTGCAGGTGCTGGCGACGCTCGGCCTCGGCATGACCTGGGTGCTGCCGCAGGTCACCGCCGCCATCGCGAAGACCGCTTCCAAGATCGCCACCGTCGTCACCAAGCTGGTCAAGGCGATGAGCGCGCTCGCCCCGCTGATGAAGAAGGCGAAGAACATCTTCGCCGAAGCGGAGAAGGCGCTCCGCAAGATCGACACCGGCAAGACCGGACCGGCAGGGAAACCCCGCGGTCCGAAACCGGGCGGCGAGTACAGCAGCACCCGCGGCGGAGGCGGTGGTGGCAAGGGGAAGAAGCCCCAGCCCCAACCGCAGCCCGATCTTTCGCCGAACCTCGGGAATTTCGACGAGCTCACCCAGGCGCAGAAAGACGCCGCGCTCAAGATGAAACGGTGGATCCTCGACCACAAGGACAGCGGCCAGTTCGGCGCCTGGCACAACAGCGTGGACAACGACAAGCTCAACTCGCTGGGCTTGGGGAACAAGCCCACCCCCGGCCCCGGCTCGACCTGGGGCGGCAGGATCTACGGGAACCACGGTCAGGCAGGCGGCAAAGTCGGGAACGAAGGCAGGCTTCCGCACAACGGCAAGGTGAGCGGCGGCAACAAGCCCGCCGATCAACCGTTCGGTCCTGACGGCAAGCCCACGAAACCGTACGACGGCAACTACTACGAATTCGACGTCCACCCGACACCGAGGTACGAAAACAAGAAACCCATCAGGGACGCCGACGAGTACACGGACTTCAGCGGAAAGCCGCTGCCGGAGAACCAGAGGCCGAAGCCGGACCGCATCGTCAAGGACGACAACGACAAGTTCTATTACGCGCCGGGTCACTACGACAAGTTCTACGAGGTCCCTTGATTCCCGCCGCGTACCCGCTGGTCGAGTGGGTCGTGGGCGGACTCACCACGGTGCCTGACGCTTTCCCGACCGTCCACAAGGGACACTCCCGGCATGACTTCGCCCGGGTTGGCCGGCGTGAGGTAAGGCGTGACTCGCGTGCTTGGAGGCGTAACTCGCGTGTCTGGATGCCGCACTCGCGAGTTACGTCTCCAAACACGCGAGTTACGTCTTTAAACACGCGAGATCCGGGTCTGAGCACGCGAGTGCGGTGTCGCGTCACCCAGCCCACCGTCTCGCCCGAGACACGACCCGAAGTCGCGCCGAGAGTCAGTGACGCTTCGTGGTGAAGCAGACGCGGATCGTGGTGCCCTGCGGGCCGGTGTGGACGCGCACGAGGTCGGACAGATGGTTGACCAGCAGGAGCCCGCGGCCGCGTAGCTGACCGGGGGCGGCGGGCCGCCGTCCGGCCAGCGGGTCGGTCAGGCGACCGGTGTCGTGGACCTCGCAGACCAGTCCGCCCGCCTCGGACCAGATGCCGAGCCGTCCCTGCCCGCCGCCGTGGTCCACGCTGTTGGCCAGGAGTTCGGCGACCACGAGCTGGACGTCCGCCACTTGATCGTCGGTGAGGCCGGCACGCCGGGCCTGGTCACGGGCCACGGCGCGGGCGTGAGCCAGGGAAGCGGCCTCGCCGGTGACGGCGTCGAGGATGCTGTACCCGGCCGATTCTGTCGGTGCCGGTACGGGCAGCGGGGTGTTGTAACCGGTGATGATGCGGTCGGGGTCGTAGCCGGTGCTGGCGCGCTCTCCGGTGGAGTCGATCAGGACCGGGTGGGTGGCTTCGGCGTCGGACAGGGCGCGGGCGTCGAGGCGGGTGACGTCGTAGGGGCAGAGAATGGTGACTTCGCGGCCGGTGAACGCGTGGTTGATCAGCGCCTCGTGCTGGGCGCACGCCGGGTACTCCAGCTCGGACCGTTCGGCCCAGATGGGCTCGCCGATGATGCGGACCCGCCGGGTGGTGTGGTCGTCGGCGAAGGCGCGGAGGACGCCGGGGATGATCCGGCCGGGGTTGCGGCCTTCCTCGGTCATGTCCAGCAGCCGTACCCGCTCGGCGTCCCGGCCCAAGGCGGTCCGCAGCAGCTCCAGGTTGGGGCCGGGCACCGAGACCGCGACCGGCTCGCCGCTCTCCAAACCCCGCAAAATGAACGGGACAGTGCCCGCCAGGTAGTCGTCCGGCCCCCGGTAGAACAGCGCCGGGTGGACGAACGGGTCGGTGCCCGCCGCTGTCGTGGTCGCCTTCACCATGACCGGGTACCCCCGTTCAGGAGGTTGACGCACGGCGCGCCACCGGCATGTCCCAACCCTGCACCCACGCTGACCCCGTACTGCCGACTTCTTCGTACCCAGTCTAGTGGCGGTGACACCGGGGCACGTCCGCCCTCGGCTCATTCACTACGTGCCCTGACTTATTGCGCACAAGCTGGCGACCACTGTGGTCCGGGGTGATGCTTGCCGAGCCGGGGTCGTTCACGCTGAAGTAAGGGGCGCCGTGGTGGAACTGTCGTGGGTGGAACGGGAGATCGCCAAGCCGTTCGCCTTCGTCGTGGTCGAAGGCGAACCCGGTTCCGGGAAGACGGACCTCCTCCGCCGGGTGGCGCGTTCCGCTGCTGCTCAGGAGCGGACCGTGATCGAGCTCCGCTGCGTGCGGGAGCCCGATCCGGCGCCGCTCGCGCCGCTGCTCGACGCGCTGGGAGCCGCCGCGGACAGGTGGACGGGGATGGCCGGTCGCCTGTCGCCGCTCGCCGGGGTCCTGCACCCCTTGCTCCCCGAACTCGGCGCCGTCCTGCCGGAGCCGATCGGCTCGGATCGCCACCTGGTGCACCGTGCGCTCCGCGAACTGCTGACCTTGCCGGAGCGCACGGTCCTGATCGTCGACGACGCGGACGAGGCTGACGAAGAGACCCAGGACCTCCTCCGGCTGCTGGCCGCCCGGCCGTCCGAACGGCTGGCCGTCGTGACCGGCTCCGCACTCCGGCTGCAGCAACGGACCCTTCGCGATGCCTGGTGGCCTCCCCGCTCCGGGGTGACGGCGCGATGCACTCTGAAGCCGCTGCGGATCGCGGACGTCGAGGCGAAGGCTGGTTCGCGCGAGCTCGCCGAGCGGGTCCATCGCCGAACCGGAGGGGTGGCCGCCGCGGTCACCGCGGTACTGGAAGCGATCTCCGGACTCGACGCGCAGGCCGCCATGAAGCTCTCGGAGAAGGTCGCCCCCGCTGCTTGGGCGGCAGAACTCGCCGCGAGGTTCGCGGTGCTGGAGCAAGGCGCCGCGGCGGTCGTGGCGGCCGCGGTGATCCTCGGCAGGCCGGCGGGTGGCAAGGCGCTCGCCGCCGTGGCGGGCTCGGACGGCGCCGGAATCGTCGACGACCTGCTCCAGGCGATGGCCGCGGGGTTCCTGCGTGACCTGGGAAACGATCGGTACGCGGTGCGCAGTCCGCTGGTCGCGGACGCGGTCCGCGCCGCCATCCCGGGCCCGCGGCGGTCTCGGCTGCACTCCGGCGCCGCGCGGCTGCTTGCCTGCTCGGACGAGCCGGAACCGCGGAGGGTCGCGTACCACCACCGGGAGGCCGGTGAGCTCGACGAGTGGGCGCGGTACGTCTCGGAATCCGTGGACCAGGCGGCGGCCGAGGGCAGGCCGGACGAAGCCGTGCGGCTGCTCGAGACCGCGCTCGGGGACTCCGCGCTCTCTCGGGCGCGCAGGGAGAACTTCGCCGTGCGGCTCAGCCGGGAGACCGCGTACGGACTGATCGGCGAATCCACGCTGCGGCTGCTGCGCACGGCGGCGCACGACTGGCCGATGAGCAAGGCCGCGCGCGGCGAGATCCGGATCAACCTCGGCCGGGTCCTGATCAACCAGATCGGGCAGGTCGACGCGGGCCGTTCCGAGATCGAGCTGGCCATCGCGGATCTCGACGGCCGGCGCGCGCTCCTCGCCCGCGGGCTGATCACGTTGGCTCTCCCGCACGTCGGGCCGGTGCCGGTCGAGGAGAACCTGCGCTGGCTGGACCAGGCCGAACAGGCCAGCAAGGGCACCCGCGACGTCGAACTGATCGCCGCGGTCACCGCGAACCGGGTGTCCGGACGGATGCAGGTGGCCGATCCCGGGGTCTGGCAGGACGTCGGCACGCTTCCGGCCTCGCCTCGGTCCGCCGAGGTGCGCAGGCAGGTCAGCCGGACCTACATCAACCTCGCCGACGCGGCCGCCTGGAACGGGTACTACCCGGTGGCGAGGACGTATCTCGCCACCGCCCGTCGGCTGGTCCACGACGAGGAACAGCCCTACCTGGAAGTGCTCGCGGCCGGGACGGACCTCCGGCTCGACGTCGCGATGGGCATCTGGCCTGAGGTGGAGGCCGAGGTCCTCGGGCTGGTGGGCCGCGTCGGCCGAGAAAGTTCGCTCGCCGCGGAGCCCTTGCTCGCGCTGGCTTGGTACCAGCTGGGCAACGGACGTCGCAAAGAGGCGTCACGGAACTTCGACACCGCCTTCGCGCTCGCGGCCGGGAACGTCCCGCAGCGGGCGTCGGCGTTCGCGGGGCGGGTGGCCGTCCTCCTCGCGGCCAAGGAACTTCCCGCCGCCGCACGGCTCGCGGAAAGCGGACTCGAGAGTGTGCGCCGAAAGAACAACTGGGTCTGGGCGGCCGAACTCCTCCCGCCCGCCGTCCGGGTTCTCGTCGACCGAGGGGAGACCGACGCGGCGGAACGGCTGGTCGCCGAGTACCAGGAGGGGATTGCCGGACGGGACGCGCCGCTCGCCCATGCGGCGGCTCTCTTCTGCCAGGGGATGCTCGCCAGGGCCCGGCCCGCCGACGCGGTCGAATTGTTCAGCCAGGCGGCGTTGTCCTATCAGGCTTTGCCGCGCCCCTATGCCGCCGCCGGCGCGAGCGAACTCGCCGGTGAGTGTTATGCCGAACTCGGCGACCACCGGAAACTGCTTGGCGCGTTGACCTCGGCCGAAACCATTTACCGTTCCTTGAAGTCGGTCGCCGACGCGCAGCGATGCCGCCGGATCCTGGCGCGCCACGATCCCACCACTCCGTCGCGTGGTCGCCGTGGCTACGGCCAGGCCTTGTCGCCGCGCGAACTCGAAGTGGCGCGTCTGGCCGCGCAGAATCTCAGTAACCGCGAGATCGCGGAACGGCTTTTTCTGTCCGCGCGGACGGTCGAGGTCCATATCAGCCGGGCGTTGAACAAACTCGATCTGCCTTCGCGTGCGGTGCTCGGCGAGCATTTGTCTCGCTCCTGAACAGACGAACGGCTCCGATTTGGCCTTGGCATGTGTTTTTTCTTTGATGAGGTCACTTATTTAATGGGCTTACGGCACTGATTATTGAAGCGTTGACATTTAATTGAGTAGCGCGCCGAGTGCAATACTTATTGTTCCTGTCCGGTGGAGAACTCACTGTTGTCACAACGTCTCCCGGTGTTGATTCCCCACTTTCAGGAGTGACTCGATGCGTGAAAGTCTCCGTCCAAGAAGGATCGTGGTCATTGCCGGCCTGGCACTCGCCCTGGGCTTGCCGGCAGTGCCCGCCATCGCCTCGCCCGCCGGGCCGATTGTCCAGGCGTGGCTGCCGGACGCGATTCCAGGTTCCTATCTCGTCACTTTGAAGACCGGACCGTCGCCCGCCGCCGAGTCGCTGGCGGCGGAATACGGTGGCCAGGTCACGCGCACTTACGACGCCGCGCTGCGCGGTTTCGCGAGCCGGATGACCGAAGCGCAGGCTCGGCGGCTGGCCGCGGATCCGGCCGTCGCATCGGTCGAACCGGACGCCATCGCGCACGCGACCGACACCCAGAACGATCCCACCTGGGGCCTGGACCGGGTCGACCAGAAGGATCTGCCGCTCGACAAGAAGTACGGCTACGCCAACAAAGGCGACGGTGCCACGGTCTACGTGCTCGACACGGGCACGGACTACCGGCAGTCCGAGTTCGGCGGGCGCGCGAGCAGTGGCTACGACTTCGTCGACAACGACAGCGACGCCTCGGACTGCCACGGCCACGGCACGCACGTCGCCGGAACCGTCGGCAGCACGACCTACGGTGTCGCGAAAGGCGTGAAGATCGTGGCCGTCCGCGTGCTCGGCTGCAACTCCAGTGCGCCGTGGTCGACGATCGTGTCGGGAATCGACTGGGTCACCAAGAACGCCAAGAAGCCCGCGGTGCTCACGATGAGCATCGGCGGCGGTGCGACGTCCACTGTGGACCAGGCGGTCCAGGGCGCGGTCCGGGCCGGGATCACCGTCACGGTCGCGGCGGGCAACGAGGGGCAGGACGCCTGCAACGTCTCGCCTGCCCGGACGCCGGAAGCGATCACGGTCGCCGCGAGCGACATCCAGGACAAGCGGTCGATCTTCAACTCCTCGCAGTCGTCGAACTACGGGACCTGCACCGATCTGTTCGGGCCGGGCAGCAACATCACCTCGACCCGCAACGGCGGCGGCACGCAGCAGATGAGCGGCACGTCGATGGCCACCCCGCACGTCGCAGGCGCGGCCGCGCTCTACCTGACCGCGAATCCGTCGGCCACCCCGGAGCAGGTCACCAAGGCACTGCTCGACAACGCCACCCCCGGCAAGATCTCCGACCCGAAGGGGTCGCCGAACAAGCTGCTGTACACCGGTTTCCTCGGCGGAGGCACGCCGTCCTGCGCGGGCGGCACCAGCACCGACGACGTCGCCGTCCCGGACGCCGGTGAAGCCGTGGGCAGCACCGTGACCATCGGTTCCTGCGATGCGAAGGGAACCGCTGGCACTTCGGTGGCCGTGGCGATCAAGCACCCGTACACGGGCGATCTCAAGATCGACCTCGTCACGCCGAGCGGCCAGGTCGTCAACCTCAAGCAGGCGGGTGGCGAAAGCACCGTCGATCTCTCCAAGACCTACACCGTCGACACCTCGGGCGAGAACCGTTCCGGCGACTGGAAGCTGCGTGTCCAGGACGTCTACCGGTTCGACACCGGCGTGCTCGACGGCTTCGGCCTGACCTTCTGATTTCCTCCCTGCTGAAAGGAAATACCGTGAAAAGGAAAAGAGTCCTCGGACTGCTGGCACTGGGTGTGGCGGCACTGTCGATACCCGTGGCCGGCGGAACCGCCGGGGCGGCGCCCCAGCCGGCCGCGTCGGCGATCGCTCCCACCGGTGACGTCCAGGTTCCCGGCGGTGCCCATGCCCTGGGCATCGGCGGCGTGCCCGCTTCGGTGAAGGACTATCCCTTCGCCATCGCGGCCCTGCGTGAGGGCGGCTCGCGGCCCAAGGGGCAGAGCTGCAGCGGTTCCGTCGTGGCGCCCCGCAAGGTGATGGTCGCGGCGCACTGCAAGGAACTGGCAGGCGAGAAGTCCGTCCTCTATGGACTGGACGATCTGGTGAGCACCGGCGGCACCCAGCTCAAGGCCGTCGACTACCAGCTCCATCCGAAGTTCACCCAGCCCTGGAACGGCTACGACGTCGCGATCATCACCACCGACGGCGACATCCCCGTCCCCGCCGGCGGCTACGCGAAGGTCGCCACCTCCGCCGACACCGGCCTCGAGGCGCCGGGCAAGGACGGTTTCAGCCTGGGCTACGGCAAGAAGAGCTACAACGACAGCCCCGCCGACGTCACTTTGCAGAAGCTGACGCTGCCGATCGTCAACGCGAACCAGTGCACCGGGGTGGAGAACGGCGTCGACCCGGCGACGATGATCTGCGCCGGGTATTCCGACGGCCGCAAGACCGTCCTTCCCGGTGACAGCGGTGGCCCGTTCATCGTCAACGGCGTCGTCGTCGGCATCACGTCGTGGAGCCGCAGCGACTTCCGGTGGTACAGCGTCTACAGCCGCCTGAACAACGAAATGGGCGACTGGGTCAAGCAGCAGATCGGCGAGGTGCCCAGCACCGACAAGTTCACCCTCGCGGCCTCTCCGGGTTCGGTGAAGGTCGACCCCGGCAAGTATGTTTCGGCGTCGATCACGAGCAAACCGGGCAAGAACGGCAGCGAGAACGTCGCGCTCAGCGCGTCCGGGCTGCCCGACGGTGCCAAGGCGACCTTCCAGCCCTCGTCCATCAACGCCGGTGACACCGCGAAACTGACGATCGAGACCGCCGCGAACACCCCGGAGAAGGACTACACGATCACCGTCTCCGGCAAGGGGACGACCGACACCGTGACCACCACGCTGACGCTGACCGTCGGGAAGGGCGGAAGTCAGCCGGGTGACCTCAAGGTGACGGTGAACCCGGGGTCGGGCACCGTTCGCGCCTCGGGATTCCTGAGCGCGACGGTTTCCGCGACCGGCGGTAGCGGCACCATCGCTCTTTCGGCCTCGGGACAGGGCCTGCCCATCGCCCCGTTCTTCACCCCGCAGAACATCTCCAGCGGCGGCAGTTCCGAGATGCGGATCTACGCGCCCTACCGGGCGGGCACCTACCCGATCACCATCACCGCGAAAGACGGTACCGGCAAGACCTCGACCGCCACGTACACCCTCACCGTCCAGTGACCGTACTCATCACCGAGGTGACAATCCATGCGTAAATTACTGCTGACTCTGGGCGCGTTGACCCCCTTACTGGCGCTGGGCATCGGAAACGCCGTCGCGGCCGAAGCCGAAGGTGTCGTGGTGCAGGCGAAGCAGCACTACGGCGACCAGTACATCGTGGTACTGAAGGACGGCCTCGCGACCGCGCAGGCGGCGTCGGTCTCGCTGACCGAACGCTTCGGCGGCGAAGTGCGGTCCACCTGGTCCGCGGCGCTGAACGGCTTCTCGGTCAAGAAGATGACCGAGCAGCAGGCTCGGCGGCTCGCGGCGGACCCGTCGGTCAAGGCCGTCTACCAGGACGGCACCGCTCGCGGCACCGACACGCAGACCAACCCGACGTGGGGTCTGGACCGCGTCGACCAGAAAGCCCTGCCGCTGGACAAGAAGTACACCTACAACAACAGCGGTGAAGGCGTCACCGCGTACGACCTCGACAGCGGCATCAACCCCGACAACCCGGAGTACGAAGGCCGGGCCAGTCTCGGCAAGGATTTCATGGGCGGTGACGGCAAGGACTGCAACGGACACGGCAGCCACACGGCAGGCACCATCGGCAGCAAGACCTACGGTGTCGCCAAGAAGGTCAAGATCGTCGGGCTGAAAGTACTGGGCTGCAACAACTCCGGACCTGACTCGGGCATCATCGACGCCGTCGACTGGGTGACGGCCAACGCGAAGAAGCCGGCCGTGGCGAACATGAGCCTCACCATGGACGCGCCCGGTGTGGGTGACGACGCGCTCAAGAAGTCGATCGCGTCGGGCGTCGTCTACGGCGTCGCGTCCGGCAACGCGTCGACCGACGCCTGCAACACCAGCCCCGCCAGGGTTCCCGAAGCCATCACGGTGAACGCCACGGACTCCAGCGACAACCGGTCGTCGTTCTCGAACTACGGTTCGTGCACGGACATCTTCGCGCCGGGCTCCAACATCACGTCGCTGAGCCCGAGCAACGGCGGGTCCGCGGTCATGAACGGCACCTCCATGGCGACGCCGCACGTCGTCGGCACGGCCGCGCTCTACCTGGCGGCCAACCCGGCCGCGACGCCGAAGCAGGTGCGTGACGCGTTGGTCAACAACGCGTCCGACGGTGTCGTCAAGAATCCCGGCAGCGGCTCGCTGAACAAACTGCTGAACGTCTCGTTCATCGGTGGCGGCGGCCCGGCGCCGACGTGCGGCGCGAAGTCGAACACCGTCCCGGTGGCGATTCCGGACGCCGGTGCCGCGGTGACGAGCTCGATCACGCAGGAAGGATGTGACGGGAGGGCGTCCTCGACGCTGCCGGTCAAGGTGGACATCAGCCACACCTACACCGCCGACCTGGCGCTGGACCTGATCGGGCCCAGCGGCAAGACCTACCGCCTCAAGAACGCGGGCGGCACGGGCAGTGCTTCGGGAGTGCACGAGACCTACACGGTCGACGCCTCCGGCGAGAACGCCAACGGGACCTGGAAGCTGAGCGCCCAGGACGTCTACAGGTTCGACACCGGTTCGATCGACGGATTCACCCTCACGTTCTGACCAGGGTGGGGTGAGAGGTGGGGCCGGTCTCGATGCCGGCCCCACTTCGTCGCTCCTTCACGATGTGAGTTGCGGTGCCCCCAATGTGGCATTGGGGACGCTCAGCGCCACCAATGCCACATTGGGCGCACCGGAGAGAACACGCGTGACCGGTCAGCCGTGAGTGGTGCCTTGGGCTGGGCCCAGCACATCATCGGAAGGTAGTGAGGGGCCGGCGGATTCATGCGGTCGTCGCAACATGCTCTATTTAGGACAGTAGCAGGTTGAGTTTTTCTTGGGGTGTAAGCCAGTCCAGTGTTTTGCGGGGGCGGCCGTTGAGTTCGGCGGCCACTCTCGCGAG
>NZ_QHKL01000010.1 GCF_003947415.1 Amycolatopsis sp. WAC 01376 | reverse complement strand
ACTGCGTTCATTACGACCTCGCCAACCCCGAAGAACTCAGCGCCCGCCTGGACGATCTCACCCGCAGGCTGACCGAGCAGACCTGACCACCTCCCCGGTTGACAACAACCATAGGGACACCCCCCCGGCTTGGCGCGACCAAATACGAGAACTAGCGCAAGGAGACCGTTCGCATCACCCGTCAGTGGTAAATGCGCCGGGCTCATTGTTACTTAAAATTACGAACGCTTGTTCGATTGTTTTGCGGTATTCTTGAGGGGTGTCCGAGACCTTTCTTCCCGAGTTGCCGCAGGAACTGTGGCGCGCCGGCAAGCTGGAGCTTGCCCATGGCGTGCAGCAGTCCTTGCAGGTGATCAGGATGGCCACCGCCGGATTAGGGCAGTTCCTGGCGGAGATCGAGTCTCGGGGTGTCAAAGACTTGTACGGCTATGGCCGTACGGCGAACTGGTTCGCCGATATAGCGGGGTTGTCGGTTGGTGAGGCGGGTGCGGTGGTGAACCGAGCCATCGCCCTGAACCCGACCCGGGCCTTGGATGGCACCGAAGTGCCCGCGGTCGCGCCCGCTACGGCTGCGGTCGCTGCGGAGGGGTTGGTCGGGGATGAGCGGATCGACCAGATCCTGGAGATCTTGAAGAAGCTCCCGGCCGACACCTCTGTTGAGGATCGGGCGACTGCGGAGAAGATCCTCGCCACCCTCGCCCGCGACGCCGGACCCCGCCAGCTCGCCGACGCAGAAGCGAACCTCCTCGCGTGGCTCGACCCGGACGGCAACGAACCGAAAGATCCCGAACCCGCTCAGCCGCGCCGCGAGATCACCCTGGAGCGCCGCAAAGACGGCTTCTGGAAACTCACCGGCCTCCTCGACGACGAAACCGGTGCCCGCACCGCGGCGGCGCTGGAGGCGCACGCGGCGCCACGCCCGGTCGACGAATTCGGCCAAGCCGATCTCCGGATGAAATGCGAACGCATGGGCGACGCCTGGGTCGACATCCTGGACCTGGCGATCGCCTGCCCCGACCAGCCCGGCACCAGCGGCTACCGCACCCTGCTGCATGTCACCATCGGCCTCGACAAACTCAAGTCCGGTCTCGGGACCGCCTGCTTGGACTTTGTCGGAACGATGACCGCCCGCGAGGCCCGGCTCGCGGCCTGCGACTGCCTGATGCTCCCGGTCGTGATGAGCGCCGCCGGTGAGCCCCTCGACGTGGGACGGCTGCGACGGTTCGTCACCCCAGGCCAGAGACGTGCGTTGAACATCCGGGACGGCGGCTGCGCGTTCCCCGGATGCCATCGGCGGCCCAAGAACTGCCACGCCCACCACATTCATCACTGGGCAGACGGAGGCCCCACCGATCTCCGGAATCTGGTGCTGCTCTGCGGATTCCACCATCGGCTGATCCATCACGGTGATTGGCAAGTCCGGATGGCCGCTGATGGGTTACCGGAGTTCATCCCGCCCCAATACCGAGATCCCCTCCGAAAACCCCGACGCAACACCCTCCACCACGTGTGACTCGAGGAGCCCGCCAGCCACACCGGCGACGGGCCCCTCGGCATGCCCGGCGGACCGTGGGTCAAGGGAGCGTGTTCCGGCGGCCTGCTTGGGCACCCGCGGTGCCCTCATCTCACGACAGAACGCTCGCGAGCCCCACCTTCGCCCGCTCGAAGTACATGAAGGACCCCTTCCTTGCGCCTAGCTACAGGAAGGGGGCCTTCACGTACTCAGGAACGCGTGAAGGCCCCCTTCCCTCGGCTCAGCCGAGGAAAGGACCCCTTCACGCGCTCAAGTTGTGACCGGCGGTGCCACTGAGACTCCGTGAGGATGACCCCGTTCCGTGAAGGGCCCCTTGAGGGACTCTGGATCCCTCAAGGGGCCCTTCACGGAACGACGACCCGAAGGTCGTGCTCGAGGGACTCGCAACCCGCTCAGTATCACCAGCGTGATCCACGACCAGCCAGGAAACATCTACGAAGACAGCTCGTCCCGCCCTGTCTCTGCACCTGGTCCATCACCGACGTGCAAGCCGACTGGCCCACCGCAGAGCCGAAATCGAAGTCGGACCCCCAGCAACCACAGGCGAAACTCGGGCACCGTCACGACAAATACCCGCGGACAAAAGAAAAGGTCCCGCTTCCGCTCAGCGAAGGCTGGGGGTTCCTGCGAGCAGAAGCGGGAGTTTGTGGCCGATACGGTGGGCCGCCTCTCGGCGAGTGGCACGACACGGCTCCGGCCGAACCGGTATTCCGCGAAGGCGAAGGGTGAGGCCCGGGGGCACCATCCGTACCGACACTCTCTACAACGCACCACCACCCGAAATGTTCCCCACACCAAGCCCCGCCGATGTGACCCGCATCAACACCCGAAAAGCGAGAAAAACCGACAAAAAGACCCGCTCCCGCTCAGCGAAGGCCTGGGGGTTACCTGCGAGCGGAAGCGGGAGCAAAGGCCGATACGGTGGGCCGCCTCTCGGCGAGTGGCACGACACGGCTCCGGCCGAACCGGTATTCCGTGAAGGCGAAGGGTGAGGCCCGGGGGCACCATCCGTATCGACACTCTGTACAACGCATTGCCCCGTAAAACGTTCCCGTCGGAACAGTGACGCGCGTCAACACACAAAAGCAGTAACGCTCAGCAGGGCGGCGGCACCAGTGCGACCAGTTCTTCGGGAGCGGACAGCCGCCATGCCTCGTAGACCAATTCGGTCAGCTCGTCGGATTCGATGCCGTCGAGGTGGACGACGACCCAGCCGAATCCCCCGGCCGTGAACTGGACCTCGAAGACGTCGGGCCGCTCGGCCACGAGGGCTTCCTGTTCAGAGAGCGTCTGCTTGAGGCCGACGGTCTGGGTCCGCGGCCAGTAGTACCCGAAGCGCTTCCCGCGCACGCTGAACGACTCCCACTCCCTCGCGTCGGACCGCTCGACGTCGGCGAGCGCCTCCAGCATCCGGTGGAACTCGTCACTCGGCACACTCATCTTGACCCCAAACCCCAGGAACTTCGGCGCGTCCAGTCTAGACAGGCGGACCGGCCCATCGTCCTCAGAGGACGCGCGGGACGGCGGCCTTCCCGGACGGTAGATTCGCCGAGGGAGATCCACTCGATCCGGGAGCTGCGAAATGGACCGACCGGTCACGGCGGCGGAACTGTTCGACGCCATCGGTTCCGCCTACGAGGACGTCTTCGGGCGGGCACCGGCGGTCGACAGGGCGGTGCGGCACCTGCTGAAGGCGTTGCCGCCGTCGTCGAGGGTGCTCGACATCGGCAGCGGGACCGGCAAGCCGGTGGCCGAGGAGCTCTCCTCGGCCGGACATCGGGTGACCGGGCTCGACGTGTCGCGGGTGATGATCGACCTCGCGCGTGAGCAGGTCCCCGCCGCCACCTTCGTCCACGCCGACGTGCGCGAGTGGACCTCGCCGCCCGAGTCGTGGGAAGCGGTCTGCGCCTTCTTCCCGTTCCTCCAGATGTCGCGCGAGGACACCGAAGCCGTGCTCGCCGACATCGCGCGCTGGCTGGTGCCGGGCGGGCTTTTCGCGCTGGTCACCGTGCCGAGAGATGCCGAGAACGTGCCGGCGGAGTTCTTCGGCCGCACCTTCCTTGAGACCAGTTTCGCGCCGGACGACCTCGTCCGGCGAGTCGAGGCGGCCGGGCTGGAGGTCACCGCAACCCACTCGGAAGTCTTCACGGCGGACGAGCCGGGGACACCGCCGGAGGAACACCTCCTGATCACCGCTCGCCGCCCGGAGTGAGCATGCCGGTCATCAGCGTCCTCACCCCGGTCCACCCACCGAGTTTGCCGTACCTGACCGAGGCGTACGAATCCCTCGCCGCGCAGGAACTCCCGCCGGGCTGGACCTGGGAATGGCTGGTGCAGGAGGACGGCGAGACCGGTCTGCTCGACGGCGGCCTCCCCGCCGACGAGCGAGTGCTGCCCGGCTCGGGCCGCCGGGGCGGACCCGGGGTAGCGCGGATGATGGCGTTGTCTCGCGCGTCCGGGGCGCTGATCAAGGCACTCGATGCGGACGACCTCCTGGCGCCGGGCGCGCTCGCGCGCGACATCGCGGCACTCGAGGATCCGGCGATCGGCTGGACGACCTGCCGGGTGCTCGACCTCCTACCGGACGGGACGACGGCGGGCGTCGACAGCGATCCGGACGAGGGGCCGATCGAACGCGGCGCGATCCTCCGGTACTGGCAGCGCAACGGCTACGTGTCTTCGGTGGTGGCCGGGACGTTGTGCATCCGTCGCGACCTGCTGCTGGAGCTGGGCGGCTGGATGGCGCTGCCCGCGTCCGAGGACACCGGGCTGATCCTCGCCGCCAACGCGTGCTCCGACGGCTACTTCATCGCGACCTGCGGCATGTTCTACCGGAAGTGGGCCGGGCAGGTCACCAGATCCGCGGCGCACAACGACGACGGCGAACGGCTCGCGCGGATGAAGCTGATCGAGGAGCGCGCCGAGGTCATGTTGGCAGGTCGACGATGTCGAGCAGCGCCTTCGCGCACAGATCCCGCGTCTGGTCCCGGGTCAGCCGCCGGTACTTGAGCCAGTCGAGGCAGACCGCGACGACGAAGGCCAGCCAGCCGCGGACGAGCACCCGCAGGGTCTCCGGCGGCTCGCTGTCCGGGCACAGGACATCGAGGATCCGGCGCCCTTGTTCGGCGAAGTTGTTGTCCAGCACCTCACGGACGCCGTCGACGGCGATGGACGTGCCCGAGTGCAGTGCCCGGTAGCCGTCCTCGTTGGCTTCGACGTAGCGGAGGTACGCGTCGAGCCCGGCCGTCAACTGCTCCTCGACCGGCAGCGTGCGGTCGGACTCGGTCATCTTGAGCAGCCGTTCGCCCTCGGCCCTGATGACCTCGGTGACGAAGTCCCGTTTCGTCGGGAAGTAGTGGTAGAGAAGCCCTCGGGACACCTCGGCGATGTCCGCGACCTGCTCGATCCACACGTCGTCGTACGGCCGCTCCGCGAACAGGCGGGCGCCGATCCGCAGCAGCTGTTCCCGCCGCTCGGCGGTGCTCAGCCTGCTGCGGGGCTTCCCGGAAGTACTCGGCGCCATTCGGGCATCGTAGCTACTTGACACGGGTTCAGTAGCAGGCCACGCTCGCTATTGGATGTCGATTCAACAGTGCTCACCTGGAGGGGCTCGATGGCCACCGCTCTCCCCCATCCCCCGCGCCGGATCCCGCTGATCGGTGACGTGCTCGGCGTCTCGCCGAAGACGCCGGTCCAGGATTCGATGCGGCACGCCGCCGAGCTGGGCCCCGTCTTCGAGCGCAAGGTGTTCGGCCGCGGCATCGTGTTCGTCCACGGCGCGAAGATGGTCGCCGATCTCTCCGACGAGAAGCGGTTCGCGAAACACGTCACGCCCGCGATCTCGAACCTGCGCCCGCTCGGCGGTGACGGGCTGTTCACCGCGCACAACGAAGAGCCGAACTGGCGGCGCGCGCACGAGATCCTCGCGCCCGCGTTCAGCCGCAACGCCATGCAGCGCTATCACCCGGCGATGCTGGCGATCACCCGCGAACTGCTGGACGCGTGGGACACGGGCGGCGAGGTCGACGTCGCGGACGACATGACCAAGCTGACGCTGGAGACCATCGGCCGGACGGGATTCGGCTACAGCTTCTCGTCGTTCGAACGCGCGGAACCGCATCCGTTCGTCGCCGCGATGGTCCGCACACTGCGGCACGCGCAGCGGATGGCGCTCCAGCCGCCGGTCATCGGCCCGCTCCTCAGCCGCAAGGCGAACCGGCGCAACGAAGCCGACCTCGCGTTCCTCCACTCCGTCGTCGCCGAGGTCGTCGAGGCGCGCCGGGGCGACACGAGCACCGACGACCTCCTCGGGCTCATGCTGAACACCACGCAGCCGAGCACCGGCGCCGCTCTCGACGAGGACAACATCCGGCACCAGATCATCACCTTCCTCGTGGCCGGGCACGAAACCACGTCGGGCGCGCTGTCGTTCGCGCTGTACTACCTCGCCAGGAACCCGGACGTCCTCGCCCGCGCCCAGTCCGAAGTGGACAAGGTCTGGGGCGAGAATCCCGATCCCTCCTACGAAGAGGTCGCCAAGCTCCGCTACGTCCGGCGGGTGCTCGACGAGGCGTTGCGGCTCTGGCCGACCGCACCCGCGTTCGCCCGCCAAGCCCAAGTGGACACCGTCGTCGGCGGCGAGTACCCGATGCGGAAGGGGCAGTGGGCGCTGGTCCTCATCCCGTCGCTGCACCGCGATCCCGTCTGGGGCGACGATCCCGAGTCGTTCGATCCGGACCGCTTCTCCCCGGAGCGCAACCGGGCCCGTCCGGCGCATGTCTACAAGCCGTTCGGCACCGGCGAGCGGGCCTGTATCGGACGGCAGTTCGCCCTGCACGAGGCGACGCTGGTCCTCGGCATGCTGCTGAGCCGGTACGACCTGCGCGGCGACCCGTCGTACCGGTTGAAGGTGCAGGAGCTGCTGACCCTGAAACCGGAGGGCTTCAAGCTGCACGTCTCACTCCGCGACCGGGCGTCGGTGGCCGCGACCGCCTAGGACTTCAGCACTCCGGTCACATCTCCTTCCCGGCATCCGTCAGTGCGGTGAAAGCAAGACGGAAACCCTGGAGGAGAACATCATGGAAACCCGGATCCCCAACCCCGCACTGGCGAATCCCGCCACCCTGAAGGCCTTGATCGCGCTGGCGGAGTCGACCGGCGACACCGGCGTCCCGAAGACCACGCACTACCTCATGCACGTCCGCGCGAGCCAGATCAACGGATGCAGCGGCTGCCTGGAGATGCACACCAAGGAACTGCGCAAGGCGGGCGAGTCCGACGAGCGGATCTTCACCGTGGCCGCGTGGCGCGACACGGCCTACTTCACCGACGCCGAACGTGCGGCGCTCGCGCTGGCCGAGGCCCTCACCCGCATCGCGGACCGGGCCGACCCGGTCGACGACGAGGTCTGGAACGAGGCCGCTCGTCACTACGACGAAACCCAGCTTTCGAGCCTCGTCCTCTCCATCGCCGCCATCAACACCTGGAACCGGCTCAACGTCGCCACCCGGCAGATCGCCGGCGCCGCCTGATCGGTCTACCGGGCCTGCCGTAGTTCCACACAGCACTCGGCCGCGCCGGGAACGAGGGCCGCTTCCACGTTCCCGGCGCGCACGCCGTTCAGGAAACCGGCCAGGAAGGCCTGGTTGATCCCGCAAACGAGGTCCGGGGCCTCCGCGGCCAGCGGATGGAACGGGCAATTCCGCAGCCGGACGCAGGTCGTGCTGTCCCGGCTCGGCTCGAAGCCGTAGCGGCGAAGCATCCCCTCGGCCACGGTGAGCGCGCGTTCCACGCCGAGCCTGCCGGGCCGGGTCCGCGCGCGTTCCTCCTCGCCCGCCGCGAAACCGCGCTCCCCCGCGACCCGTCGCACGGCATCCCGCGCGGTCTCACCGGACCCTTCGGCGAGCACGGCCTCGGCGAGGATGCCGGCCAGGACCTCGTGACGCCGGGCGGGAAGCTGCACCTGGATGGTCTCGTCGACGGGTTCGTAGACCTTGGGCCTGCGCCCCACCTTCACCATCGGGCCCGCCGCGAAGCCGAATCTGAGCAGGCCCGCCGCCACGAGCTTGTCGAGATGGAAGGCGGCGAGCTTGCGCGAGATGCCGACCGCGGCCGCCGCCTCGTCCCGCGTGACGGGACGCCGCGCGCGCCGGGCGTAGGCGTACATACCGCGGCGGAGGTCGTCGTCGAGTGCCGCCACCGCGGCGATGGCGGGGGCATCGAGGCCGTCCGGGTCTGGCACTGTCACGTACACCACGATATCGCCTATCTCAACCGGCGGAACATCCTGCACTGCGGATCTACCATGTACGATGAGCCGACGGGTGGAAAAACACCCAAAAGTCTTGGTTAAATACACTGGGGATCGCGGTCAGCCTAGGAGGCCTAATGTCCACTCCCGCCTTGCGCGTCGTCCACGAAACCGGGCCGGGGCCGGACCTGGTGGCCGCCGAGGCCGCGGCCGCCGATCTCCTCACCGCGCTGGGTATCTCCCTGGACTCCGAGAGCCTCCGCGGCACCCCGGGCCGGATGGCGCGCGCGTACGCCGAGCTGTTCACCCCGCGGCCGTTCGACCTCACGACGTTCCCCAACGACGAGAACTACGACGAACTCGTCCTTGCCAGGGGGATTCCGGTCCGATCCGTCTGCGAGCACCATCTGCTGCCGTTCGTCGGGGTCGCGCACGTCGGCTACCTGCCGGGCGACCGGATTCTCGGCCTGTCGAAACTGGCGAGGATCGTCGAGCATTTCGCCTGCCGCCCCCAGGTTCAGGAACGGCTCACGAAGCAGGTCGCCGACTGGCTCGACGAGCAACTCGAGCCACGTGGCGTCGGCGTGGTGATCGAGGCCGAGCACTCGTGCATGACCCTGCGCGGTGTGCAGGCCGTCGGTTCGAGCACCGTCACCTCCACCCTGCTCGGCACGCTGCGCGAAGACGCCCGTTCGCGTCAGGAGTTCTTCGCGCTCACCGGGATCAACGGCTGACAGCAGGCTCTTGCGCGTAGGCCGCGGAGACGACCTTGCGGTCGAACACCCGCCAGGTGAGCGCGGAAACGATCACCGCCACCACGAAACCGGCCCAGTACGGCGTCGTCAGCCCGAACTTCGACGCCACCGCGCCGCCGAGCAGCGCGCCGACGCAGTTGCCTCCCGCGATGATGAACAGGCTCGTGCTGCCGACCCGGCCCAGCATCTCGGGCGGAGTGAGCCGCTGACGCAGGGAACTGCCGACGATTCCCCACAGGGCGCCGTGTACCCCGAAGAGGAACAACGTCACCCCGACGACCGGTGCGCTCGTACTCGTCGCGAGCACCAGATGGGTCCCGGCTTCGATCAGCAGGCCGATCCGCAACGTCCAGGTCGGTGTGCACCACGCGATCAGCCGGTCCCCGGCGATCGAGCCGAGTAGCCCGCCCACCGCGATGCAGGTGAAGAGCAGGCCGTAGCCGACGGAGCCCAGCTGGAGCCGCTCCTTCGCGAGCAGAACCAGCACCGAGGTGGCCGCGACGAGCGTCAGGTTCAGCATCCCGATCAAGCCGATCATGGTCCGCAGCAGACGCTGACCGGCGAGCCAGCGGAACCCCTCGGCCACCTCCGATCGCATCGACCGGCGCGCGACCGGCTCGCCGGTGTCGTCACCGGGCCGCGGCCGGTAGGCGCCCGCGATCAGGCCCAGCAGCAGGGCGCTGACCGCGTACGTGCCGGCGTTGACGTAGAACGGGATGCTCGCCGCGGCACCGAACAGGAATCCGCTCAGCGGACCGGAAAGCATGCCGTGGGTCAAGGTCGTCCCGGCGTAGAGCCGCCCGTTCGCCCGCTCCAGCAACGCTTTCGGGACGATCGAGGGCAGCATCGCCCCGCTCGCCGTCCGGAACACGACCTCGCCCGCGTTGATCACGAAGAGAACGGCGTACAGCAAGGCGATGCTCACGTTGCCGGTCGTGATCGCGACCGCGAGCAGCGCGACCGCGGGAACACGGATCCAGTCGAGGGTGATCATCAGTTTTCGCCGGTCCACCCGGTCGACCAGCACCCCGCCCGGCAGGGAGAAAAGCAGCCAAGGTAACCACGCCATCGCGAACCCGCCCGAGACGACGAGCGGTTCGCTGGTGCGGGAGGCGATCAGCAACGGCGCCGCCACCGTCGCGAGGCCGCTGCCCAACGCCGACGTCGTGCTCGCCGCCCAGAGCTTCGCGTACCTGCCGTCGAGCCGTTCCCCAGTCATGAGATCGAAGGTAGCGATCGGTGACCGAGCGGAGGCGGGGTTTCACCCACAGCTGAGCGGCCGCCCTCTAGACTGCCCTCCCGTTCGGCCTTGGGAGGGGACCGCGAATTGGACAGCGCCAGGGTGCGTCGCATCTTCATCAGCTACGCAGATGAGTCGCCGACACACAAGGCTAAGGTGCGTGAGTTCGCAGCGTTCCTACAGACCGAAGCTGGCCTAGACGTCCGCCTAGAGCCACAGGATCGTGACCAGCGAATCGACTGGTCGACATGGCTAGACGACGAGATGGCCAAGGCAGACCTCATCATAATCGTCTCTTCGCCAGCCTATAAGGCTGCAATCGAGAGCACTCAATACAGCAGCTCCAGGTTGAGTTCACTTCAACCAGAAGCCGCAGTTGTCCTGAGGGTGGACCCCCAGCGATTGTTGGCAGTCCAGCTGCCGCTGGGGCCTCCCACAGAACTTCCGCCTTTTCTCGCGCGACAGGTCCCTTTGTACCGCGTAACTAACTTCACTCGCAGTGGAGCTTCAGGGCTCCTTGCCGCGATCTACAATGAACTAGATCCTTTCGCCGCCCACGTCGCCGACTACCGGCCCGACACCGACGACGGCGTCGACCGCCTCGGCATCGGCACCGACGTTCGCATGCTCGCCGACCTGGTGGTCTCCCGGATGATCACCCCTCCCCTGTCGATCGGCCTGTTCGGCAGCTGGGGTTCGGGCAAGAGCTTCTTCATGCGCCAGATGCAATCGCGCGTCCGCGAGCTCGCCGATTCCGCGCGGACGGCGGAAACCGAGGCCGGGACGCACGGGAAGTCCGTGTCGTCCTACTGTTCGAGTGTCCGTCAGATCAGCTTCAACGCTTGGCACTACAGCGAGGCGAACCTCCTGGCCAGTCTCGCCACGCACATCTTCGACAACCTCGCCGCGAGTGGCGCCGAGAACGATCTGCAACGCCAGGCCGATCTGCTCGCGGAACGCCGCAAGACCGAGAAGACGCTTCTCGGCAGGCTCAGCGCCGTCCGGCTCGAACGCAGAACCTTGACGGCCCAGCAGAAACAAGCGAAGCGAAGGCGACGGAAACCGCGCGAGTACGTCCGCGCGGTGTTCGACAGCCTCACCGAGGCGGACAAGGCGTGGATCGCGTCCAGGATCGGCGTCGACCAGCCGACCGCCGAGGATCTCGAACGGCTGGCGCAGGAAACCGGCGGACTGCGGTCGGACGTCGCCGAATTCTGGCGACGGCTGCGGCAGGATCCGGTGCCGCTGCTGGTCCTCATCGGCGGTTTGGTGACGGTCCTGGTGGTCACGTTGCTCGTCGGCCGGTCGCAGGTGTCCGGCGTGCTCGGCGGGCTCACGGTGGTGAGTTCCGCGCTGACCGTCGTCCTGCGGATGCGTGCGAGCGCGGACCGGATCCACCAGGCGCTCGGCAAACTCGGCGGCCCGTCCGAAGAGGACGAGGAGACCGAGCGGCGGCTGGCGGAACTGGACGCCGAGTCCGATAGGCTCGAAAAGGCCGTCACCGAACTCGCGCCCGGGCTGGACCTGGTGTCGTTCGCCGAGTCCCGGGTCTCGGACTACGTCGAACACCTTGGCGTGGTTTCGTTGCTGCGCAAGGATCTCGAGACCTTCGCGACCATGCTCGCCGAGGTGCCCCACGGTTCCGGCAAGATCGAACGGACCGTGCTCTACATCGACGACCTCGACCGCTGCCCGCCCAAGGTCGTCGTCCAGGTCCTCGAAGCCATTCATCTCCTGCTGGCGCTGCCGGTGTTCGTCGTCGTGGTCGGTGTCGACTCCCGCTGGCTCAAGAAGGCCGTCGAGCAGCATTACGAGGAGATGCTCGGCGACGATCCGGAAACCTTCGCCGAGAACTACCTCGAGAAGATCTTCCAAGTGCCGTTCACGTTGTCCCCCATGGACGACCCAGCGTTCGCGGGGCTCGTGCGCGGGCTCGCCGACACCGAGGTCCAGGATGTCTCGCCGTCGCCCACGCCCGCCGAACCGGATCAGGCCACCGGTGATCGCTCTCCGGTCGCCGCCGATTCCCCTCCTCGCGCGGAAGCACCGCGACCGTCATCCGAACAGTCCACAATAGATCTACGCCCTCCTCGACTGGTGATCTCGACGGCGGAACTGGACTTCCTGCCGACGTTGGCGCCGCTCGTCCGGTCCCCGCGCGCCGCGAAACGGCTACTGAACCTGTACCGCCTGCTGCGGGCACGGTTCGCCGGAGAGGACCTGGCGGAGTTCCTCTCCGAGGGCGACCGCGAGGCACCGTTCCGCGCGGTGCTGGTCCTGCTCGCGATCCACGTCGGGCATCCGGAGGCCGTCTCGTGGTTCGCGAACCTCGACGGAACGGGTCCCGAAGACAGCGCCCTCGAAATCGTGCGGTCCATGAACGACCACGAACTGCGGCCGAAGCTCGAACGCGGCCTTGGCGGCGGTTCGTGGCCGGACCTGGCCGTGTCCTATCAGCGCTGGTTGCCGTTGGTGAACCGGTTCTCGTTCGCCCGCGACGACTGATCCCGCGACCGTTCGATGTCGGGCCCCCGGTAGAGCCGCTCGGGGATTTCGGCGAGCGTCGACGGGTGAACCTGCGGACCGAGTCCGTAGAGCTTCTGGAAGCTCATGATCAGCGGCCGCCAGCGGTCGGGGTCGATCCGGTCTTCGGTGCCCGGCATCCGCACGTCGTCGTGGACGTGGACGCGCTGCACGCGGACCTCGAACACGAGGACGCCGCCGCGTTGTTTCGGGTCGCCCTCGGCGAGAGGATGGACGGCCTCGACGACGGCCTCCATCGTCACCGGGCATTCCGCGACGCGCGGCGGCCGGACCGTCTCCGAGGCGACCGGGGTGAGCCCGGCGCGGCCGAACTTGTCCGCTTCGTACCGGTATCCGCGCTCGCGCTTGCGGGCCGGGACGGGATCCGAGCCGGTGGTCAGCGCCAACCTGTCGACGGCGGCCGCCAGCGCGTCGGAAGGGAGATTCAGAACACATTCACGGTTGCGCATGAGATTCTGCGCCGTCTTGGATTTCGCGCCGAGTCCGAGCATGCCCCGCCACCCGAGCCAGAACGCCGACGACATCGGAGCCAGGTTCGGGGCACCCGCCTGGTCGACCGTCGAGAGAAGCACCACCGGGGTGCCGAAGTAGAGGATTCCGGGCTCGATACGGGTGTGCGCGGCCTCGGCCGCCGAGGTAGTAACTGTCACGTTCGTCAGCTTCGCCGCCTCGCGCGCCGGAGGCTGGCGTGAATCGGACGTCGCGATCAACACCGACGGCGGACGGCTTCACACCGCCGCGGCACATACCCTTTGCGAGGTGGCTCCCTTGGCCGGACGGGAATCCGCGGTCGTTCGGAGTATTGCGTTCGGCCGATTGCTGGTAGGTTCGCCGAACTTGAAGACGAAGGAGGCGCCGGCAGCGGCCCGGTCAACACCCGAACGCGCGTGGTGAGGCGAATCGCATGCGAGACGATGTGGTCCAGGCGAGCTCGATTCTCGGGCATTCCCCCGGCCAGGTTTGGGAAGTGATCGGCGATCCCGAGTCCTACTCGAGGTTCGTCGCGGAGATCAGCTGGTGCGAGATCCAGCGGCCCGCCGAACGCGGACGCGGCCCGAAATGCCTCGTCCGGCTGGAACCACGGCAGGGCACGCTCGTCGTCGGTGACATCGAGGCCAGGGTCTGGCGGCCGGGCGAGCACGTCGTCTGGTGCGGCGTCGAGAACGACGGCAACTGGGTCTCGGTCGAGCTGAGGCAGACTCCCGAAGGCGGCACCGAACTCAGCGCGCAGCTGATGCTTCCGGCGCCGCATTCGCATCTGGTGTCCGCCGCGTCGTTCAAGCGCACCGTCCGCGCGCTGACCCGGCGGATCGATCTGCACCTTTCCGGCCGGGCGGCGTCACCCCAAGAGGAACCGGCGCACACCAAGGCCACCACGCTGCACACGGCCAGCACGCTGATCAAGGCCGGGGTGCTCGCGGCCGCGCGGCCGGACAAGATCGCCCGGCAGCTCACCTCGCTGTCGCAGTGGGGCGCCACCGTCGCCGGCGGCTACACCGCCAACGCCGCCCGGGTACCCGAGGAAGTCGCGCTGCACGACGAACGCAACGTCCGGACGTTCAAACAGACGGCCGACCGCAGCAACCAGCTCGCGAACGCGCTGGCCGCGCGCGGGGTCCGCTCCCGCGACCGGATCGCCTTGCTGTGCCGCAACCACGCCGCGATGGTCGAGTCGCTGATCGCGTGCAGCAAACTCGGCGCCGACGCGATCCTGCTCAACACCGGCCTTTCCGCCGGCGCGGTCGCGGACGTCATCGGGCTGCACGAACCGGTCGCGGTCCTCGCCGACGACGAGTTCTCGCGGATCATCGCCGACATCCCCGGCGATTTCCTGCGGCTGTCCACCTGGCCGGAAACCGAGAACGGTTATCCGACGATCGACCAGCTGATCGCCGGGGTGCCCGCCACCAAACTCAAACCGGTGGACCGGATCGGCAGGCTGGTCGTCCTCACGTCGGGCACCTCGGGAACCCCCAAAGGCGCACGCCGTCCGACGCCCAAAGGACTCGCGACCTCGGCCGCCATGCTGGACCGGATCCCGCTCCACTCCGGAGACCGCTTCGTGGTGGCCGCGCCGCTGTTCCACAGCTGGGGGCTCGCCGGGATGCAGATCGGGATGGCCGTCCGCGCTTCGCTTTCGCTGATCCGCCGGTTCGACGCCGAAGAGATACTGAGGACCATCGCCGAACATCGCTGCGGTGTGCTGTTCGCCGTCCCCATCATGTTGCAGCGCATCCTCGACCTGCCCGAACGGGTCCGCAGCCGCTACGACCTCTCGTCGCTGCGGATCGTGGCCAGCAGCGGATCCGCGCTGCCGGGCACGATCGTCACCGAGTTCATGGACACCTTCGGCGACGTGCTCTACAACTTCTACGGCTCCACAGAGGTTTCGTGGGCCAGTATCGCCACGCCCGAAGACCTCCGCGCCGCGCCGACCACCGCGGGCCGCTGCCCGCCCGGTACCCGCGTCGCCATCCTCGACGACGACCACAACCGTGTCCCGCCGGGCTGGGAGGGACAGATCTTCGTCGGCAACGACATGCTCTTCGAGGGCTACACCGACGGCGCCAGCGTGCCGCGCGCGGAAGAACTGATGGCGACCGGCGACGTCGGCTACCAGGACGCCTCCGGCCGCCTTTTCGTCACCGGCCGGGCGGACGAGATGATCGTGTCCGGCGGCGAGAACGTGTCGCCTCGCCCGGTCGAGGAGGCGATAGTCGCGCTGCCCGGCGTCCACGAAGCGGCCGTGATCGGCGTGCCGGATCGCGAGTTCGG
Organism: Amycolatopsis sp. WAC 01376; assembly: GCF_003947415.1. Classification (GTDB taxonomy): domain Bacteria; phylum Actinomycetota; class Actinomycetes; order Mycobacteriales; family Pseudonocardiaceae; genus Amycolatopsis. Next base: position 177,545 of record NZ_QHKL01000010.1, on the reverse strand, counting down.
GCAACGGTTCGCGGCGTACATCGTCCCGAAACGCGGCGCCCGGATGAGCGCGGACGACGTCCGCGCGTACATCCACCACCGGCTGGCGCGCTTCGCCGTGCCTCGGGACGTGTACTTCGTGGAGGAGCTGCCCCGGAACGCGACCGGGAAGGTGCTCAAGCGGCTGCTGCGAGACGAGACCTGGCCGATCGACCAGTAACGTCCTTTGTGGACGGCACTCAGACGCGTTCCGCGCCTGAGTGCCGTTTCCGCAAGAGGAACCGCTGGATCTTCCCGCTGGGCGTCTTGGGCAGCTCCGGGACGAAGTGCACTTCACGCGGATAGGCGTGGGCGGCGAACCTGGTCTTCACCAGTTGCTGTAGCTCGGTCGCCAGCGCGGTGTCGGCGGAGGCACCGTCCCGGACCACCACGTACGCGACGATCACCTCGCCCCGCAGCGCGTCCGGGACGCCGACGACGGCGGACTCGGCCACGGCGGAATGCTGCTGCAGCACGCTTTCCACGTCGAACGGGCCGATCCGGTAGCCCGCCATCAGGATGACGTCGTCGTCCCGCGAGGCGAAGGTCAGGTACCCGTCGGCGTCCTTGGCGGCGACGTCGCCGGTGTAGTACCAGCGACCATCGGGGCTGAACCGGGCGGCGGTGCGCTCGGGTGCGTCACGGTAGCCCCGGAACCACAGGAGCGGGCTCGCGGGAAGGTCCAGGGCGACACGGCCGCGCTCCCCCGGCTCCGCGATCACGTCGGCGTCCTCGCGGAGCACCTCCACGGCGAAACCTGGCAGGACCCGGCCCATCGAGCCCGGCCGGACCTCGGCGCGCAGGTCCGGATGCCAGGCGTTGCCCACCACCATGCCGAGTTCCGTCTGTCCATAGTGGTCATGGACGCCGACGCCCAGCTTCGACGACGCCCACTCCAGGACGTCCGGGGTCAACGGTTCGCCCGCCGACGAGCAGTGCCGGAGGCGGAGTCCTTCCGGCACCGGCGCGTCCGCGTTGCGCAGGGCGCGGTACACGGTCGGCGCGGCGGCGAAGTTGGTGACACCGAACTTCGCCAGCACCGCCCACGTCAGCTCGGCGGAGAAACCCGCGTGCAGCAACAGGCTCCGCCTGCCGGTCGCCATCGGCGTCATGATCGCGTAGTACAGACCGTAGGCCCAGCCCGGATCGGCGGCGTTCCAGAAGACGTCGTCGGCGCGGACGTCGAGCGCGAAGTCCTGGTACGCCTGGAAACCCGCGAGCGCGCGGAGGGGAATCGGGACGGCCTTGGGGGTTCCCGTGGTCCCGGAGGTGAACAGCTCGACCAGGATCCCGTCCCCGCCGGTCACCGCGGCGCCCGGCAGCGGGGCGGCATCGGCCAGCAGCTCATCGAACGACAGATCGCCGTCGTCACCGGCGCCGACGACCACGATCCGGCGCTCGGGGTCGGCGGGCAGATCCGAGGACGGCGTCAGTTTCGAGCGCTGACCGGAGTCGGCGATGACGACCTTCGTGCCGTTGCCGGTGATGCGCAGCGCGATCGCGGGCGGCGCGAAAGCGGTGAACAGCGGAACGTGCACCGCGCCCAGCCGCCAGATCGCGAGCAGCGCCACGACCAGTTCCGCCGACTTGCCCATCAGGGTCGCGACGCGGTCCCCAGGCCCGACACCGAGGTCGCGCAGTGCCCCAGCGAACCGTTCCGACCGCTCGCGCAGCTCGCCGTAGGTGAGATCGTGGGCCGCCAGATCCGGTTCGACCACGGTGAACGCGACCGCCTCCGCCGGATGCCGGTCGCACAGCAGGGCGGCGGCGCTCGCCCGCTCGTCGCCGTAGACCTCGAGCAACCGCCGGACGTGAGCTTCGGTCATCGTTTCTCCCGGGACTTTCCGAAGGCGTACAGTTCCGGAAATCGTGCGGGCGGGCTCGATCCGTCCACCACCCCCGATCGAGGGGGATCACCGAGGAGGGTGAGCCGATGCCGGTCGACGATGCCCAGCTCCTCGGCGCGGTCTCGGACCTGCGCCGCGACACCGGACTGCCGGTCGGCTTCGCCGGAATCACCGGCGCCTCACCCCGGATGCGGCTGACCGCGTTCCTCGGCAACCGGGGCACCGCGCTGAACGGCCTGTCCGTCCGCGCGGGCTGCGGGCTCGGCGGCAAGGCGCTCGCGCTGACCCGGCCGGTCGTCGCCAATGGCTATCACAGCGCCACCACGATCAGTCACGACTACGACGAGCCGGTCCGCGACGAGGGCATCCACTCGGTGGTCGCGATCCCGGTCGTGGTGCGCCGCCGCGTCCGCGCCGTGCTCTACGGCGGCCTGCGCGACGAGGCCGTCCTTTCCGACCGGACGATCACCGCCGCCTTGCACGCCGCGCGCGACCTCGAACAGACCCTGGCCGTCGAGGACGAGATCGAGAGGCGGCTCGCCGAGGCGAAGCCGCTGGCCGAGCACCACGAGGAGGCCGCGCCGCGTGAACGGCTGCGCGAGGTCTACGGCGAACTCCGGGCACTCTCCGGCCAGATCGCCGACAGCACTCTCCGCGACCGTCTCGACGCGGTCTGCGGCAGCCTCGCCGGCGCCGCTCCCCCGGCGGTGCGCCTGGCACCACGGGAACTGGACGCCGTCGCGCTCGTCGCGCTCGGCCTGACCAACGGCGAGATCGCGCACCGGCTGGGCCTGACCGCGGAAACCGTCAAGAGCTACCTGCGGGACGCGATGCGCAAACTCGACGCGACTTCCCGGTTGCAAGCCGTCACGCACGCGCGGCGAGCCGGTCTGCTCCCCTGACTCAGGACGGCGGCGGCAGCGGGGCCCCCGACGGTTCTAACCCGAATCACCACTCACGACCAGCTGGACCGAACTGGCGGTTTCGCGTGATCGAGTGGACGGCACGTGTGATCCGACGGACGACTCACGTGTCTGGACGGACGACACGCGCACGGGCAGGTTCCGCCGCGGGCCGCCGTCCGCCCAGTCACGCGTGTCGTCCATCCCGACACACGTGTCGTCCATCCAGTCACGCGAAACCGCCACTCACGAGCAACGACCGTCACCACCACTCGAAAGTCCCTAGAATCGGCCCATGAGACGGCTGGCCGTGGTGGTCTTCAACGGGGCGTCGCTCGGCGCGATGTCCTTCGCGTTCGGCGTGTTCGAGATGGCTTCGGCCTTCGGGGAGCTGCCCGACCTCGAACTCAAGGTCGTCGGCGGCGAACCGGGGACCGCGCTGCGAGGCGGCGGCTTGACCGTGCCGGTCCCCGAAGACCTCGGCGCGGTCCGGGACGCGGACCTGGTGCTGGTCCCGAACTGGCGGTCGCCGATGGAGGATCCGCCGGCAGCCGCGCTGGAGGCGCTCCGCGCGGCACACGACCGGGGCGCCCGGGTGGCCGGATTGTGCAGCGGCGCCTTCGTGCTGGCCGCGGCCGGGCTGCTCGACGGACGCCCCGCGACCACGCACTGGGCGATGGCGCCGCTGCTCGCGGCCCGGTTCCCGGCCGTCCTCCTCGACGAATCGGTGCTCTACATCGACGACGGCGACATCCTGACCGCGGGCGGTGGTGCGGCGGGGATGGACCTCGGCCTGCACCTGATCCGTTCATGGTGCGGCGCGGAGGTCGCGAACCGGCTGGCGAAGGGCATGGTCGTCCCGCCGCACCGGCCTGGCGGACAGGCTCAGTACATCGAGTCGCCGATGCCGGAACTCGACGAGGGCGACCCGGTGTCGGAGACGATGGCCTGGGCGCTGACCCGGCTGGACACGGCGCTCCCGGTCGACGAACTCGCCAGGCGGGCGCATATGAGCAGGCGCAACTACGATCGCCGGTTCCGGGAGATCACCGGTGCCGCGCCCGGCACTTGGCTCACTCACCAGCGCGTCATCCGCGCCCAGCAGTTGCTCGAATCCACCGATCTCCCGGTCGACGAGATCGCCAGGTACTGCGGGTTCTCCTCGTCCGCCGCGCTTCGGCCGCATTTCCGGCGACAGGTCGGGGTCACGCCGGTGTCCTACCGGGAGACGTTCGGGACCAGGCTGGGCGTGCCCGAACCCATCCTGTCCTGACAGAGCTGTCTCAAAACGGACCCTGGTTGGCGAGAACACCACTCACGGTCGGCATCTCGGCCCGGCCACGATCGAGACATGACCGAAGACAGCCGTTCCTTCCTCAACCGCCGGTCCATGCTCACCCTCGGCGCGGGGGCCGCGGCCGCGCTCGTGGCCTCGGGTGGTGTCGCCGAGGCCGGCCAGTCCGGCGCCCCGAACGACGCGGCGCTCGCCCGGTCCCTCCCCGGCGGGTTCCGCAGCGAATACGCCCAGGTCGACGGGGTCCGGTTGCACTACGTCGCCGGTGGCCGGGGCGAGCCGCTGATCCTGCTGCCGGGCTGGCCGGAGACGTGGTGGCAGTACCGCGCGATCATGCCGGAGCTGGCGAAGCGGTACCGCGTGATCGCCGTCGACCTGCGGGGCATGGGCGGCTCGGGCAAGCCCCAAGGCGGGTACGACAAGAAGACGATGGCCCGCGACATCTTCGGACTCCTGCGCACGCTGGGCCATCGGCAGGCGCATATCGCCGGACACGACATCGGCGCCATGGTCGCGTTCGCCTTCGCCGCCAACCACCCCGAAGCGACGAAGACCGTCACGCTCATGGACGTCTCGCATCCCGACGAAAGCCTGTACCAGCTCCCGATGCTGGCCCCGCCCGGGCAGCCGGTGAACGTCTGGTGGTTCGCCTTCAACCAGGTCGCGACGCTGCCCGAACAGCTGTTGGCCGGCCGGTCACGCTTTCTCGTCGACTGGATGTTCGACCATCTCGCGGCCGATCCGGCCTCGATCGCCGCTCGGGACCGGGCCATCTACGCCGCCGCGTACGACCGCCCGGACGCGATCCGCGCGGGGAACGGCTGGTACCAGGCGTTCGGCCAGGACATCGAGGACCAGAAGGCCTACGCGAAGATCGCCGCCCCGATGCTGGGGCTGGGCTCGGAGTTCAACTACGACTACCTCGCCGCGGTCCTGCCGTCGAAGGCGGCCGACGTCCGGGTGCGGAAGATCGCCGGTTCCGGGCACTTCGTCGCGGAGGAGCGACCGCGGGCGGTCATCGGCGAGCTACTGACCTTCCTCGGCTGAGCCGATACCCCGGACGGGTCAACGCCGCGCGCTGAACCGCACGATTCACTCGGTCAGGTGAAAGACGCGGCCAGCCGTCATTCTCGCGACGAGGGTCCCTCTTCTCTGGTGTGTCGGTACCGGCCGGGCAGCCCCCCGAACGGCCGGTACCGACACGGAAGTTCAGCTCAACCGATCCACCAGCGGGCCTTGTAGATCCACGCGCCGTGCAGCGCCAGCTCGGCGCGTGGAAAGGCCAGCCGGACGGTGTCCGTGCACCACGTGCACAGATGACCGTCCTGCACCGAGGCCGTCAGGATCTGCCCGGTCCGGGGGTTCGTCGACACACTCTTCACATGCGGCCGGTCGATCTCGCGCGCGCCCGCGTAGCGCTGGGTGAACCCGCCGCTCGTCTTCGAGAACTGGTACACGCCCGCTTCCGTGGTCACCCACAGCAGATCCGGCCGATGCGGAACCGGCTGGAGGTCGTGCCCGCCCTTGCTCGGCACCGGCACGGACCGCTGCTCGGTGAGCACCGGCGCCGCGGGAGTCCCGCCGACGCTCAACGCGACGAGCGCGTCGGTGCCCAAGGCCCACAACACGTTCCGGCCGGCGTCCCAGACCATGCCGTGTGCCCCCACCAGCCGATATTCGGCGTAGGTCGTCGAGCGCTGCCCCTGGGAAGCGGTGTAGACCCGCACCCAGCCACCGGTGCTGGCCGCCACCGCGACGTTCCCGTCCGGCAGCAGTTCGATGCTGTGCGGGTTGGCGGGCCCGCCGACGTTCGCCGCCCAGTACGCCCGGTCGCCCGCCGGATACGGCACGACCGCCGCGAAACCACCCGACGCCGACGTCAGCAGGTACTTCTCGCCGTTGCGTTCGGCGAGTTTCGCGTCGCTCGGGTTGCTCCACGAGCCCGCGAGGTCCGCCAGCCCGTTGGCGGCGTTCGGCGCCCACGCCCAGCTCGGCTTCCGGTTCTGCCAGGACGTCCGGTCGGCGGGCAGCACCAGGATCCGTTTGGACGCCTGCTCGGTGATGACGATCGAACCGCGATCGCGCCCGCCCGCGTCCGCCACCGTCGTCGCGGACGCCGCGACCGAAAGGCCCGCGATGGCCAGCGCCACCAAGGATTTCCGCATGATCTTCATACGGAGACCGAACCCGCTGCGGATGACGGCCGGGTGGCGATGATCGGAAACGTGGGTGTCGACGAGATGACCCGGGATCAGAGGGCCGCCTCCGTCCGCCGGAGCAGCACTTCGCCGACCTGACGGCGTCCCGTCATCGGCACCGGGCGGCCGTATCCGAACCGCAGCACGGTGTGCGGACGGCCGAGATCGGCGAAGACCCGGTCCATCGCGACCCGGGTCTCCGGGGTTTCGAACGGCCTGCCGACGAACGACGTCGCGAGGCCGGCGGCCGTCGCGGTCAGCAGCACCCGCTGCAGCACCATTCCGGCCCGCAGGTCCGCGGCGAGGCCGCCGCCCGCGGTCAGGACCGCGCCGAGCACCGGCTCACCGCCTTCGGGCTCGGCGGCGAAGAACGACTCCTGCGCGGGAATGCCGTGCGGCGACGGTGGTCCAGCCGGTGCCGGGACACCGTCCGGGGCGTTGGCCGCCCGCCGGGTCCACAGCGCGATCTCCGCCTGGAACGCGCCGTTGCGCGCCTGTACGGCCTCGGCCCGGTGCAGCACCCGCGCGACCGCGTTCGCCCGGTCGCCCCGGCCGAACAGTTCCAGCAGCCCGCCTTCCACCAGCGCGGACGCGCGCAACGTCGTCCGAGCCCAGACGGGAACCGGCCGGTCGAGGAACGGACGGCGGTTCGTGTGACGACGGAAGACGGCTTCGGCCAGTTTCCGTTCCTCCGGTGAGGAAAACCGGTCGCCGCCGACCACGAGTTCGGCGAGCAGATCCGGCTCCCCTGGTTCCGGTACGACCCGGACCGAGAGGGTCTTGCCGTTGGAACGCAACGAAACGATCAGGTTGAACATCGCCGCGCCGCACGAAAGCCGTGCCTCGCGGGCGTCCGGGTCGGCGATCCGGAGCACCCTGGCGCGGTCGAGCCGCACCTCGATCCGGTCCCCGTCGACGACGAACCGCCACGGCTGGGTGTTGAGCGGGGACGGCGCGCGGACGGCGGCCGCCACCGCCTGGTCGACGGGTGTGGGTAACGGGATCGTCATGGTGGTCTCCGCGGGAAACTGGGGATTGATCCACCTTCGGCCGGGGTACCCGGCGACCGCAGCGGCCGCCGGTCACGAATTCCGAGGACTTTCGCCCCCGATTCCCCGGAGAGCGAGGACTGAGGACCCTGTGCCACGAACGGCGGCGGTGAGAGCCTCGATGACCGGAACGGAGCCGACGATGACGGACAACTGGACGATCGACGTGTCCCTGCAGCACGAGCCGTACCGAGTGCGCGCGGAGGCGTTGCTCCGTCTCGAAGACGGGGGTGAGTTCGTCGGTGTCGGACTCGCGGAGGCCGGGCTGAGAAACGGTTCCGCCTCCCAGATCGGTGCCTATCTCGCGGTGACGCGGGCACTTTCGGACCTCACCGCGGAATTGCTCGAGACCGTCGCCTCCGACGTCGCCCGCTCGATCGAAGTCGACGGGATCCTCACCGCGCAGTCGGCGAACTGACCGGGGTCAGCGCAAGGGGGCGGACCACTCGACCCTGGTGCCGCCCTCGTCCCGGGTCTCCGCATGGAACGTCCCGCCCGCCTTTTCCGCGCGGTCGCGCAGTCCCCCTGGCTCGCCGGCGGTCCCGGTTCCGTCGTCGGTGACCACGATCCGCAGGACGTCGTCCTTCACGGCGACGCTCACCGAAACCCCGCTCGCCCGCGCGTGCCGGACGACGTTGCCGACCGTCTCCCGCACCACCGCCTCGACGTGTTCGGCGAATGGGAGGGGGATCGAGTCGAGCGGCCCGGACAGGCTGATCGTCGGGTGGATCGGGGTTTCGTCGGTGAGTTCGGCGATCGAGTCGTAGAGCCGGTGCCGCAGCCGGACTCCTTGCTGCCCCGCCTCGCCGCCGTGGAGATCGAAGATCGCCGTGCGGATCTCGTGCACGATCTCGTGCATCTGGTCGATGCTGTCGCCGATCCGCCGCCGCAGTTCCGGGGTGTCCGCCCGGCGGTGGGTGCTCTGCATGGCGAGACCGACCGCGAACAGCCGCTGGATGACGTGGTCGTGCAGTTCCCTGGCGATCCGGTCCCGGTCGGCGAGCACGTCGAGTTCCCTCGCCGTGCGCTGCCGCGCCGCCAGCTGGAGCGCGAGCGCGGCCTGGTCGGCGAACGAGGCCACCACCGGCAGCTGGGCGAGCTCGAACGGGACCGCGCCCGGATTCCGCACCGCCATCAGCACTCCGGACGTGCGTTCTCGCGCCCGGAGCGGCACCACGAGCGTCGGGCCGAGGCCGAACTCGCCCTCGGGACCGAGTGCCAATTCCGGGACGCTGCGCGGGGTCCGGTCGCGGTAGACCGCCCCCGGCACCGAGTCGGCGACGCTGATCCGCGCCCCGGTCAGTTCCGCCGCCCGCGCGCCCGCGCACACCGCGATGGTGAGTTCGTCGGCCTCGTCCTTGCCGACGTCGAGCCCACCGGAACCGGGTAATGCCAGCAGAGTCAGGTCGGAACCGGTCAGTTCCAGTGCCCGCCCGGCGATCAGGTTGAGCGCGTCGACGGGATCGGTGCCGCCGAGCAGTTCCGTGGTGACCTCGCTGGTGGCGGCCTGCCACTGCTGGCGGATCCGCGCCCGCTCGTAGAGGTGGGCGTTCTCGATCGCGATACCCGCCGCGGCGGCGAGCGCCTGGACGACCACCTCGTCGTCGTCGGTGAACCCCTCCCCGCGTTTTTCGGTGAGGTACAGATTCCCGAACACCTCGTCGCGCACCCGGATCGGCACGCCGAGGAACGACCGCATCGGCGGATGGCGCGGCGGGAACCCGACCGAGGCGGGATGCCGCGAGATGTCGGCCAGCCGCACCGGTTTCGCCTCGTCGATGACGAAACCCAGCAGCCCGTGCCCTTTCGGGAGATGCCCGATCTGTTGTTCCGTCTCACCGTCGATGCCGAGATAGACGAATTCGGAGAGCGAACCGTCGTCCGCGATCACCCCGAGCGCGCCGTAGGTGGCTTCACCGAGATCGATCGCCGCCCGCACGATCCGGCGCAGCGTCTTGTCCAGCTCCAGCCCCGAAGCGACCGCGAGCACCGCTTCGAGCAGGCCGTCCATCTTGTCGCGGGTGCCGATGAGCCGTTCGATGCGCTCTTGGAGGTCCCCCAGCACTTCACGGACCCGCAGCTGGGAAAGCGCGCCGGTGACCCGGTCGTCGCTTCCGCCGAGCCGGTCATGAGCCGACATCCTGCTGCGCCTCCGAAGATCGGGACGAGTCGCGGCCGTGGTGACTTTCTCCTCTTTCGGCCCCGCACCGCGGACGGGGACCGTCTCATCGAGACAACCGCATTACCCGTGGCACGGCGGCGGGAGAAACCATGACCATACAAGTCACCGGGGTCGGGCGCTTGAACTCCGAACAGGTGAATTCCGTGCTCCGGTCGGCCACGCTGGCGCCGTCGACGCACAACACCCAGCCGTGGCTTTTCCGCTGCACCGGCACCGGGATCGAACTCCACGCCGATCCGCGCCGGATCCTCCCGGTCACGGATCCGGACGGTCGTGAACTCGTCCTCTCCTGCGGCGCCGCCCTGTTCACCCTCAGGACGGCGATCCACGCCTCGGGTTTCCACCCCGCGACGACCCTCGTGCCGAGCCGCACCGATCCCGATCTGCTGGCCGTCGTCCGTCCGCTCGCCGAACGCACGCCGGATCCGAAGGTCTCGCGGCTCGCCCACGCGATCCCGCGCCGCCGGACCAACCGGCGACCCTTCCTGTCCTGTGCCACCCCGGAAGCCACGCTCGCCGTCCTCCGGCACGCCACCGAACTCGAGCACGCCTGGCTGTCGCGCCTCGACGCCGAACAGTGCCGTCGCCTGCGTGACCTCACCGAACGCGCCCGCCGGACGCAGCTCGCCGACCCCGCGTTCCTCGCCGAACTCGGCCGCTGGACCGGACTGGCCGCGGGCACTCGCGACGGGGTGCCGGCCTACGCGACCGAAGGCGCTCCCGCCGACGAAGGCTGGATCCTCGACGAATTCGGCGAAGCGGACAGCGGCACGCGGCACGCTCCGCTCGTGGTGATGATCGGGTCGCTGACCGACGAACGGATCGACCGGCTCCAGGCCGGTCAAGCACTGCAACGGGTTCTGCTCACCGCGACCGGCGCCGGACTCGACGCGTCGTTCATCTCGCCGCCGACCATGGTCCGCGAGGCCCGTGCCGAACTCCGGCGCCTTCTCGGCTGTGGGGTGTGGCCTCAGGTGCTGCTGCGCGTCGGCTACGGCTCACCGTTGCCGTGGACACCGCGCCGCCCGCTGGAGGACGTCCTGCTCGACACGCTCATCTCCGCTTGAGGCACGCCGTCACTGCCGCCGCAGTTCGGTGGCCAGCACGGCCGCCTGGGTGCGCCGCTGCATCCCCAGTTTCGTCAGCAACCGCGACACGTAGTTCTTCACGGTCTTTTCCGCGAGGAACATCCGCTCGGCGATCTGCCGGTTGGTCAGTCCCTCACCGATCAGTTCCAGCAACGTGCGCTCCTGATCGGAAAGCCCGGCGAGCGGCCCCTTCTTGGCGGCGTCGTCACGGAACTTCGCCATCAGCGTCGCGGCGGCCCGCGTGTCCAGCAACGACCGGCCGAGGCCGACCTCCTTGACCGCCGCCACCAGATCCATCCCCCGGATGTCCTTGATGACGTAACCGCTCGCGCCGGCCATGATCGCGTCCAGCATCGCCTGCTCGTCGGTGTAGGAGGTGAGCATCAGGCATTTCAGTTCGGGCATCTTGGAGCGCAGTTCCCGCGCGAGTTCGACACCGTTGCCGTCCGGCAGCCGCACGTCGAGTACCGCTACATCCGGCCGCAACGCCGGGATCCTCGCCAGCGCCTGGGAAAACGTGGCGGCCTGGCCGACAACGCACAGGCCCGGATCCTCCTCGAGCATGTCCGCGACGCCTCGGCGGACCACCTCGTGATCGTCGACCAGAAACACCCGGAGCATTCCGACCTCCACGGTTTCCCCTCCTCGGATGAGAGCGTACGGCGCACGGCCGGTCACTGCGACAGGCCAAAGGGCCTTGTTCGGCGCCCGTTCGGGTGGCTGCCGCCGTCCGGACCAGGTTCATTTGCATCATTCGAGTCAGGACGTTCTGTTCTTCCCGGGGCGGTCAGGCCGCTGCGACGATCACTTCATGTCCGAGACCATGCTTTCGACGGCCACGCCGGCCGGCTCTCCCGACCCGGCCGACGACGTCGTGGCCATGCGCGACCGCATCCGCTTCTACCGGGCCCGCGCCGAGCAACTCCAGTACGCGCTGGATCACCGGCTTCCCATCGAACAGGCGAAGGGAATCCTCGCCGAGCGTTACCAGATAGACATCGATGCGGCGTTCGAAATGCTTCGCTCGTTCTGCCGCAACAACAACATGAAGATCCACGACGTCGCCAAGACGCTCGTCGGCCAGTCGAGCGAAGGCGATCGCCGAGTGTCTTGCTGAGTCACGCCAAGTTCGGCGGGGGGCCCGCGACCACCACCGGAGCCGCAGATCGCGCGGGCACGGACTGGGTGATGAACCGAACGCCGCCCCCCAGACTTCGGGTGCTCGTCGCGGACGACAACCCGGTGATCGGCGACGCGTTGCGCGCGCTCCTGGAATCCGAACCGGACATCGAGGTGGTCGCCATCGCGCTGGACGCCGGTGAAGCGGTCGCGCTCGCGGAACTGCTGACCCCGGAGGTCGCCGTGCTGGACGTCCGGATCCCCGGTGGCGGCGGCGCGTGGATGGCGCGGGAGATCCGGCGGAGGGTGCCCCGCACTCGGCTGATGGCGTTCTCCGCGCACAGTGACACCCGGTCCATCGCCCAGATGGCCTCCGCGGGCGTCACCGAGTACCTCGTGAAGGGCAGCCCCAACACCGAGATCGTCGCGGCCATCCGCCGCCTCTGCGCGAACAGCGCCGACACGGCCTGAGCTCGGGCTCAGTCCGCGAGCCAGCGTTCCATACAGGTCAGCAGTTCCTCCGCGTTCACGGGTTTGGTGACGTAGTCGCTCGCCCCGGCGGCGAGGCTCTTCTCGCGATCCCCTTCCATCGCCTTCGCGGTCACCGTGATGATCGGCAGGCCGGCGAACCTCGGCATCTCGCGGATCGCGGCCGTCGTCGCGTGGCCGTCCATCTCCGGCATCATCACGTCCATCAGGATCAGGTCGATGCCGTCGTCGGCCAGCAATTCCTCGATGCCTTTGCGGCCGTTGGGCGCGTGCACCACCGAGAGGCCGTGCAGTTCGAGCATCCCGGAGATCGCGAACACGTTGCGGGCGTCGTCGTCGACGAGCAGGACCTTGCGCCCCCGCAGCCGAGGTGGTCCGGCGGGCGGTTCGGTGGCCTGAGCCGTCTCCTCCGGGCTCACCTCGGGCTGGTGCATCAGCGGCAGGATGCCTTCGAGTTCGCTCGCCGAGATGTGCAGCATGATGCGCTCCCGCAGCATGTCCAGCGACGGCAGCAGTTCGACCGGATGCACCCGCGCGTGCCCGTGCAGCAACCGTTCCTGCGCGGCGCTGAGCTTGCGGGTCGCGTACGCCAGCACGGGGACTTCGACCGGATCCGGGCCCTCGGCGAGCCGTTTGAGGAACGTCAACGCGCTCGTCCCGGGGATGCTGGTGTCGAGCACGACGCAGCGGTAGCTGTCGCGCTTCAGCTCCTCGAACGCTTCCGCCGGATCGGACACCGCCTTGACCTGGACCGAACCGTGACTGTCCGCGACGTCGGCCGCGACACCGCGGGCGAGCAGGGTCAGCAGGCTGTTCTGCTCGGTCTCCACCACCAGTACCCGTTGTTCCGCGCCGCCGGTGTCCACTGTGGACGCCGTGGCATCTTCGGAACCGGCTGCCATGGCGAACCTCGCGACCGGCAGGTAGAGGGTGAACGTGCTGCCCGTTCCCAGCGCGCTGTCCGCCCGGATCTCGCCGCCGAGCAGGTAGGCGACCTCACGGCTGATCGACAGGCCGAGCCCGGTGCCGCCGTACTTGCGGCTGGTGGTGCCGTCGGCCTGCTGGAAGGCGCCGAAGATCGATTCGAGGTTTTCCTCGGCGATCCCGATCCCGGTGTCGATGACGCTGAAGGCCACCAGCGATTCGTGCGGGAGCGGGCCTGACGGCGAAACGATCGTGTCGACCAGTTTGACCCGCAGTTCGACGCGGCCGTCTTCGGTGAACTTGACCGCGTTCGACAGCAGGTTCCGCAGGACCTGCCGCAGTCGCTGCTCGTCGGTGAACAGCAGTTCCGGCACGTTGGGTTCCACGGTGACCTGGAAGTCGAGCCCTTTCTCCGCGGTCAGCGGACGGAACGTCGTGCCGACGTAGTCCAGCAACTGACGCAGCGGGAACGGCTCGTGGTGGATGTCCATCTTGCCCGCCTCGACCTTCGACAGGTCGAGGATGTCGTTGATCAGCTGCAACAGATCGGTGCCCGCGGACTGGATGACCTTGGCGAACTCGACCTGTTTCGGCGTCAGGTTCTGGGTCGAGTTCTGAGACAGGACTCCGGCGAGGATCAACAGACTGGTCAACGGCGTCCGGAGTTCGTGCGACATGTTGGCCAGGAACTCCGACTTGTACTTCGACGCCAGCGCGAGCTGCTGCGCGCGTTCCTCGATCTCCTGGCGTGCCTGCTCGATCTCGAAGTTCTTCACCTCGATGTCGCGGTTCTGCCGGGCGAGCAGTTCGGCCTTCTCCTCCAGTTCGGCGTTCGACACCTGGAGTTTCGCCTGCTGCGCCTGGAGTTCCTCCGAGCGGGCCTGCAGTTCCTGTGCGAGCCGCTGGGATTCCTCCAGCAGGGAATCGGTCCGCGCGTTGGCGATGATCGTGTTGACGTTGACGCCGATGGTCTCCATCAGCTGTTCGAGGAAATCCTTGCGGACGGCGGTGAACTCACCGAACGACGCGAGTTCGATGACGCCGAGCACCTGGTCCTCGAAGACGATCGGCAGCACGATCAGGGTGACCGGCGGGGCGGAGCCGAGGCTCGACGAGATCTTCACGAAACCCGGCGGTGTCCGGTCGACCACGATCGGTTTCTTGGTCTGCGCGGCCTGCCCGATCAGCGACTGCCCCATCGCGAAACCCGACGGCGTGTCCGGATCCTCGCTGTGCCCGTAGCTGGTGATCAGCCGCAGCCGGGTGCCATGTTCGCCGATCTCGGTGAGGAACAACGTCCCGTGCTGCGCGCCGACCAACGGGGTCAGCTCGTTCATGATCAGCGTGGCCACCACCCGCAGATCCCGGTGGCCCTGCATCAGGCCCGAGATCCGGGCGAGGTTGGTGTTGAGCCAGTCCTGTTCCTCGTTGGCCCGCGTGGTCTCGCGCAGCGACTGGACCATCGCGTTGATGTTGTCCTTCAGCTCCGCGACCTCGCCCTGGGCCTCGACGGAGATGGACCGGGTGAGGTCGCCGGTGGCCACCGCGCTGGTGACCTCGGCGATCGCCCGGACCTGGCGGGTCAGGTTCCCGGCCAGCTCGTTGACGTTCTCCGTCAGCCGCTTCCAGGTGCCCGAAACACCTTCGACCTCCGCCTGGCCACCGAGCCGTCCCTCACTGCCGACTTCGCGGGCGACCCGCGTGACCTCCGCGGCGAAGGCGGAAAGCTGGTCGACCATCGTGTTGATGGTGGTCTTGAGCTCCAGGATCTCGCCGCGCGCGTCGACGTCGATCTTGCGGGAGAGGTCGCCCTGCGCGACCGCGGTGGTCACCTGGGCGATGTTGCGGACCTGTCCGGTGAGGTTGTTCGCCATCGAGTTGACGTTGTCGGTGAGGTCCTTCCAGGTGCCGGCGACGTTCGGCACCCTGGCCTGCCCGCCGAGGATGCCCTCGGTGCCGACCTCCCGCGCCACGCGGGTGACCTCGTCCGCGAAGGCGGACAGTGTGTCGACCATCGTGTTGATCGTCTGTGCCAGCGCGGCGACCTCGCCCTTGGCCTCGACGGTGATCTTCTGGGACAGGTCGCCCCTGGCGACCGCGGTCGCGACCTGGGCGATGGAGCGCACCTGATCGGTCAGGTTGTCCGCCATGACGTTGACCGACTCGGTCAAGCTCTTCCACGTCCCCGACACACCCTTGACGTCCGCCTGACCGCCCAGCCGTCCCTCGGTGCCCACCTCGCGGGCGACCCGGGTGACCTCGTCGGCGAACGACGACAACTGGCCGACCATCGTGTTGATGGTGTCCTTGAGTTCCAGGATCTCGCCGCGCGCGTCGACGCGGATCTTCTGCGACAGGTCGCCCTTCGCCACCGCCGTGGTGACCTCGGCGATCGAGCGGACCTGATCGGTCAGGTTGTCGGCCATGACGTTCACGGACTCGGTCAGGCCCTTCCACGTCCCCGAAACACCCTTGACGTCCGCCTGACCGCCCAGCCGTCCTTCCGTGCCGACCTCGCGTGCCACGCGCGTGACTTCATCGGCGAACGAGGACAGCTGATCCACCATCGTGTTGATCGTG
This sequence comes from Amycolatopsis sp. WAC 01376, assembly GCF_003947415.1. Classification (GTDB taxonomy): domain Bacteria; phylum Actinomycetota; class Actinomycetes; order Mycobacteriales; family Pseudonocardiaceae; genus Amycolatopsis. Next base: position 161,855 of record NZ_QHKL01000010.1, on the reverse strand, counting down.
TTCTTCAACTCCAGGATCTCGCCCCGAGCGTCCACCGTGATCTTCTGCGACAAGTCACCCTTCGCCACCGCCGTGGCCACCTGGGCGATGGAACGCACCTGCGCGGTGAGGTTGCCGGCCATGAAGTTCACCGACGTCGTCAGATCCCGCCACGTCCCCGCCACACCGGGCACCTGGGCCTGCCCGCCCAGCGCGCCTTCGGTACCGACCTCGCGCGCGACCCGCGTGACCTCATCGGCGAACGACGACAACTGATCCACCATCGTGTTGATCGTGTTCTTCAACTCCAGGATCTCGCCCCGAGCGTCCACCGTGATCTTCTGCGACAAGTCACCCTTCGCCACCGCCGTGGTGACCTCGGCGATCGAGCGCACCTGGTCGGTCAGGTTGCCCGCCATGAAGTTCACCGACGTCGTCAGATCCCGCCACGTCCCCGCCACACCGGGGACTTCCGCCTGCCCGCCCAGCCGCCCTTCGCTGCCAACCTCGCGCGCCACGCGCGTGACCTCATCGGCGAACGACGACAACTGATCCACCATCGTGTTGATCGTGTTCTTCAGCTCGAGCATCTCGCCCTTGACGTCGACGGTGATCTTCTGGGACAGATCACCTTTCGCCACCGCGGTCGCGACCTCGGCGATGTCGCGGACCTGTCCGGTGAGGTTGCCCGCCATCGCGTTCACCGAATCGGTGAGGTCCTTCCAGGTCCCCGAGACCGAAGGCACCGCCGCCTGCCCGCCGAGCTTCCCGTCGGTCCCCACCTCGCGGGCGACTCGGGTGACCTCGGAGGTGAACAGCGCCAGCTGGTCGACCATCCCGTTGAAGACGACCGCCATCTCGTTCATCAGGACGTCGTCCACCTGCGGCAGCCTGGTGCTGAAATCGCCGTCGCGAACGGCTTTCAGCCCCTCCAGCAACCGCTGCAGACCCTCGTCGTCGATCGCCCCGCCCACCCGCGCCGCGTCTCTAGGCCCGCGCTTGGCCACCGGTTCCGGCATCGAGGTGCCTCCTTCGTTCCGGCTCCCCGCGGATCCAGGGGGGCGGCCGTCATCTCCGCACGGGTCCGGCCGGGCCCAGCGGAATCCAGAAGACCACCGACGTCCCTTCGCCGGGCCTGCTGGAAATCCGGAACCATCCTTGCGCCGCTTCCGCACGTTCACGCATCGACGCCATTCCGATGTGCTCACCCGACAACACTTCGTGGGCACTCTCGACGTCCGGCTTCATCCCGTCTCCGTTGTCGACGACCTTGGCCAGCAGACCGCCGTCCTGTCCCGTCAGCGAAACCACGACGGCGGTGGCGTTCGCGTGTTTCCGCACGTTCACCAACGCCTCCTGAAGGATCCGGAAGACCGTGACGACGAGGTCGGGCGGCGGCTGGACCGGCAGATCGTGCCGCAGCGTGCAGTCGAGCCCCCAGCCGGCGACGACCTCGTCGAGATAGTCGCGGACGGATGCGACCAGGTCGTCGTCGTTGAGCGCGGGTGGGCGCAATTGGGCCACGAGGATCCGCAACCGCCGGATCGCCCCTTGGATCGCTTCGTCGAGTTGCCTCAATGCGGAATCCCGCCGTTGCGCGGCGAGCATCTGCAACCGCATGCTCACCGCGATCATCGACTGGATGGAATCGTCGTGAACATCCCACGCGATACGACGGCGTTCGGTTTCTTGCGCCCGGACCAAATGCGCGAACGCCTGTCGCCGCTCGGCTTTGTCCTCCTGCGATTTCCGGCGTTCGGTGAGATCACGGGTCACTTTGCCGAAACCGGCGAGGCGGCCCTCTTCATCCCGCAACGCGGTGATCACGGTGTTGGCCCAGAATCGTTCACCGCCGCGGCGGACGCGCCATCCCTCGTCCTCATGACTCCCCAGCTCAGTGGCGATCAGCAGCTCGGAGGTGGGTTTACCGGCGGCGACGTCGTCCTCGGGGTAGAAAACGGAGAAATGGCGGCCGAGGATCTCGTCCTCCGAATACCCCTTGATCCGTTGCGCCCCCGGATTCCAGCTGATCACGCGACCATCGACGTCCAGCAGGTAAATGGCGTAGTCGACGACGCTGTGCATGAACAACTCGAACAGCACAGCGCCGCGGTGATCAGGTGTTCGTTTCGATGGCAGCATGGCCATAGTGCAGCTTGGCACCCGGATACCTCTCCCCGCTACGGCCGTTCGAGGAGGCCATTCTTGCGGGCATGGGCCACCGCTTCGAGTTTCGAATGGGTGCCGGTCTTCACCAGGATCCGCTGCACGTGATTCCGCACGGTATTCCTGGCCAGCCGCAGCTCCTCGGCGATCCGATCGGTTCCCGCGCCTTCCGCGATCAGGCAGAGCACCTGCCGCTCCCGCAGGGTCAGCAACGGCCCGAGCCTGCCGGTGCTCCCTGCCAGCATGGCCAAGGCGCCGCTGAGCAGTTCCGGGTCGATGACCACGTCGCCCGCCGCGACGGTGCGGATCGCCGTGACCAATTCGTCGAGGAGACCGGATTTCAGCAACAGCCCGGCCCCGCCGACCTCCAGGATCCTGGCGACGATGGCACTGTTCGCGTCACCGGTCAGCACGAGCACCCTGCTCGACGGCGAGATCGCGCGGAATCGGGCGATCGCCTCGATCCCGTCGCCGTCCGGCAGCCGCCGATCGAGCAGGACGATGTCGGGCAGGTGCTTCTCCGCCGCGATCATCCCGCCCGCCAGTGACTCCACCGACGCCACCAGGTCGATCTGCGGGAATTCCTCGAAGGCCGCGCCCAGCGCTTCGGCCACCATCTTGTGGTCCTCGACGAGCAGCACCCGGATCGGGGCCGCGGCCGGGGACTCGGGCTGCGGGAACGTCGGGTTCGGCATACACCTTCTCCGTCGATCGTGATCTCGCCGATTCCCGGAAATGGAGGCGAGACGCCGGCGGGCATTCTCCCACCGTCTCCGCCCCACTCGGCGTTTCGAAGCCGACCCGTGACCCGCCGTACCCGGCCGGCGACCGAGAGAGGTCTTTGTGCCTTCGATGGCACGACCTTCGGCGGTGACCGGAACGGCACCCGGTGCCTCATCGTCGAAGGTGACGCCCACCGGATCGGGGGCGAGGGAAAGGGGACCGGGACGTGACCACGAGGATCTGCGAAACCCGCCGCCGTCCCGGCACGCACGCCATCGCCCGCCGGGCATCGATCGCCGCCGAGTGCGAGCGGGCGCCGAGAGTCGTGGCGAAAACCGAGACGCACGCCTCGCTGCTCGACGAGGTCCTGACCGCCATCCGGCATTTCGACGGCGCGGCCTTCGTCAAGCGGTCCCGATGGAACCCACGGGACCGGCGCGTCCAACGGCTGCGCGGCTGGCTCGGCGGCGCACCCGGCTGACCGGCACCCGTCACACCGGGTGCCACCGGCCGATGTCCGGCTCCATCGGCACGATCCGGGTCAGCGACGAGCGGATCCTCAGTTCCGTCGCCCTGTCCCGGCCGCGGGGCCCACGCGGGGCGTACGGGTAGAAGGTGCCGCGTTCCCGGCGGTAGACCATGGTCAGCCTCGGATGCCGCATGTCCCCCAACTCGGCGAAGTCGACCGTCGTATGCAGCAACCAGGTCGCGAACCCTGCCTGCGCCAGGCTCTCGTTGACGTCGGCGAGGTCGTCGAGCAGCCAGCCGAGGTCGCCGTTCTCCCGCCAGCAGCGCACGATCGTCCGCCCGTGCGCGTCGTGGATGACCACGTTGCGGCGGACGGTGTCCCCGGCGAGACCGGCGACGATCTCCGCGTCCGTCCCCGGCCCAGGACGGCCTTCCGCGACGAAGCAGACACTCCCCGACCCCGTCGGGGCCAGCCCGTGCCCGGACCGCAACGTCAACGCCGCGGACCTCAAGTCCAGCAACGGAAGCAGACTCGGCCGCACCGACCGGCCCTTCCCGAGAAGGCTTCCCAAACGCGCCATGACCTCACCGCACCCTTTCCTGTGCGTGAAGCCTTTCCGATGACGCTCTCGCGCCCTAGGGCCGCACGGTCGCGCATCGTGGAGGACAAGTCCCCGGTTCCGGTGACCAACGGCCCTACCAGCGGTCGCCCGTCACTTCACTTCAAGCTCCGCTGGTAGACGACACTCGTGTCCAGACGGACGACACGCGTGACTGGGCGGACGACACGCGTGATCAGGTGGCCGACACGACGGAATCCGGCTGCGGGCGTCGTGTCGTCCCTCCAGTCACGCGTGTCGTCCGCCCGATCACGCGTGTCGTCCGGATTCGACAGCCGGCGTAAGGGGAACGGATCCGCTGGACGTCGCGAAAGCCACTTTCGGGACCCCAGGCGTCGCGAAAGTGGCTTCGCGACACGGCGGGCCGCCTCATCCCGGCGAGAAGTCTCAGCGACGCCGCAGGGAGAAGGGCGGCACCGTGTTCGCCCGCAGCGCGTCTTCGTCCATAGTGGACTCCCCGATCCCCGCCTTGCCGATCCGCTCCGCGACGAGGGCCTCGGGATCGTCGAGCACGTCGGCCCGGCCGCTCAGGAAGGCCCACTCGTGCTCGTCCGAACCGTAGTAGAGAACGGTCCCGAACGACTCGGTGAACCGGCGCCACGACGCGATCAGCGTCTGATTGCGCCACAGCGTCGGGCAGCCCGCCTGGCAGCCGACCACTCCCCCGTCGGAGAGCAGTGCCGTGCACCGGGCCAGGAAGTCGGCACCGTACAGCCGGTTGTGCTGCGCCTCCGGATCGTCGTTCTCGTCCGGCAGATCGATCACGACGACGTCGTAGGTGTCGCCGCGCTCCTGGGCTTCGGCGAGGAACTCCCAGCCGTCGCGGTAGTGGACGCGGACCTTCCCCTCCCCGCGCTCGGCACGGGCCAGCTCGTCGAGGGTGTAACCGTACGGAAGGTGCTCAGCGCAGACCCGCACCGCTTCGGCGTCGATGTCGACGTGATCGACCACCTCTGCTCCGGCGGCGACTGCGAGCTGGGAGGCGACCCCTTCGCTGGAGCCGATGATCAGCACCCGCTCGACGCGTTCGGCGAGCAGCAGCGACGGGACCATCAGCGCCTCGTGGTAGACGAGCTGGCTCAGTTCGGTGCTCTGCCGTTCGTCGTCGCAGAAGAGGGAGATCCCCTGCGCGGTCCGTCCGATGAGGACGGACTGGAACGCGGTACGGCCTTCGAACAGGACCTCGTCGACGTCCCAGTTCCGGGTGAGCCCCGCGCCCATCGGCTCGACGATCACTCGTTGCGCCATCAGTTCTCTCCTCGTTCCACAGTGGACATCCGGACGGTGCCGGCGCCGAGCAGCTTCGCCAGCAGCGCGACCGCGCGCTCCGGATCCGCCCGGTCCCCGCAGGTGAACACGTCCACGAACACCGAGCCGATCTCCGGGTAGGTGTGCACGGAGGCGTGCGATTCGGCCAGCAGCGCGAGCACGGTGACCCCTTGCGGGGCGAAGGAATGCGACACGACTTCGCAGACCGTCGCCCCCGCCTCGGTCACCGCGTCGGCGAGGGTCTTCTTCAGCAGCGAGGCGTCGTCGAGCAGCGACGGCTCGATCCCCTCGAACTCCGCGAGCACGTGGCGACCGGCGAACCGGCCGACGAGCGGTACTTCAGCCGGCATCGGCGAACCTCCCCACACAATAGGTGCGCAACGGCTCGATTCCGTTGAAGGCGACGGACGAGTAGCTGGCGGTGTACGCCCCGGTGCCCGGGATGTCCAACCGGTCACCCGCCTTCAACGACCTCGGCAGCGCGCACGGCGTCCGCTGGTACAGCACGTCGTCACCATCGCAGGTCGGCCCCGCGAGGACCACCGGCCCTTCCGGACCCTTAACGCCGACGGGCTCCAGCCGATACGCGACGGCTTCGTTCTCGCACTCCGCCATTCCGTTGTACCTGCCGACGTCGAGGTAGACCCAGCGGCGTTCGTCGGCGGCGGCACGGGTGGTCACCAGCACGACTTCGGTCCTGATGAGCCCGGCGTCGGCGACGATCACGCGGCCCGGCTCCAGCAGCAGCTCCGGCTCCGGCAGATGCGCCTCGAGAGCGGCGTGGATCACGCCCGCGTAGTCCGTCAGTGAAGGCACGGGTTCCCGGTGCTCGGTGGCGAACCCGCCGCCGATGTTGAGCCGCTCCAGGCCGACGCCGGCGTCGGCGGCGACCTTGGCCGCGGTCGCGATCCCGATCTCCCAGGCGGCCGGATCCGGCTGCTGCGAACCGACGTGGAACGCGATTCCCGGCCGCAGCCCTGCTTCCACGGCCTGGCGGAGCAGCGCCGCGGCCACCTCCGGTTCACAGCCGAACTTGTGGCCGAACGGCGTCACCGAATCCGGGCCGCCGGTCAGCAAACGGACCGAGACCAGCGAACCGGGCGCGTGCTCGGCCAGATTCGCCAGATCCCCGGCGGAGTCCGTGGTGAATTCACGGACTCCGCGTTCGTACGCGAACGCGATGTCCGCCGGCTTCTTGATCGTGTTGCCGTAGGCCAGTTCCGCCGCTCGCGCGCCACGGGACAGGCACAGCCCGATCTCCGCCGTCCCGGCCACGTCGAATCCCGCACCGGCCGACAGCACCGCGTCCAGGACCCCTGGCGTGGGATTCGCCTTGACCGCGTACCGGATCAGCGCGTCCGGGAAGACCGCCGCGACCGCGGCCGCCCGCTCCGCGACCAGGTCGGTGTCCACCACCAGGCAGGGTGTCGGCGGTTCGCGATCCGCCAGGAAGGCACGGATCCGGTTCAGGCTTTCGGTCACACGCCCCAGGGTGTCAAAGGCCGATCACCGGCACGGAACCCGGGGTCACGCCCGGATGTCACCGGAGGTCTGCTCAGGCAGTTCCACCCCGTGCTCGGCGGCCAGTCGCTCCAGGTTGGCCAGGTCGGCGCCGACGGCCGAAGCCCTGTCCTCGTCCGAGGCCTGCTTGGCGATCTGGACGTCTTCCCTCGCCTGCCGTACCCGGTCTCGCAGATTCACCGCGAACTCGCTCATCGTGCACCCCCGATCTCCCGCACCTTGTCTGCTTTCACCCTAGGACCCTCCGAATCGGTCACCCACGTGATCTGCGTCATCACGGGTTCGGTTCGTGTCGGAGTGAAGCAGTATGACGGCAGGGCCCGGGTTTCGCAGATCAGCTGAGCCCGGCCTTTTCAACGGGTTCCGGCGCGGCCGCCCGGCGGCCGATCACCACGAGCGGGGCGAGCGCGCACAGGCCGCCCGCGACGGCGACCAGAACGTATCCGCCCAGGCCGAACAGCTGCCCGGCGAGCAGACTCGCCGCGGCGGACGTCCCCCAGACGAAGGCGTCGACCGTGCCCTGCGCCCTCGTCCGCTGCGCGGGCGGGAGATCGCGGCTGAGCATGCTGCTGCCGCCGACGAACACCAGGTTCCAGCCGTAGCCGAGCAGGAACATCGCGAACGGGATTCCCACGTGATGCGAATCGGGGGCGCCGATCGCGGTGACCGCCGCGACGGTGAGCGTGCCGATCCCGCCGAAGATGGCCGCGCGGCCGCCCCACCGGTCGGCGATCCAGCCGGACAACGGTGCCAGCGCGAACATCCCGATCAGATGGGCGCTCAGCACCCAGCCGACGACGTCGAGCCCCTGACCGTGCTGGTGCAGCTGGACCGGGGTCATCGTCATCACCGCCACCATGGCCAGCTGCGCGCCGACCATCGCCACGAGCGGACCGAGGATCACCGGATTCCGCACGGACATCCGCTCCCGCCTCGGCACGCCCTCCTCCGGGGCGGCGAGCCCACGCGGCAGGGTGGCGACGGCGAGCACCGCGATGGCCACGACCCTCGACGCGGCCGCGATCGGACCGGACAGCGCGGGCAGTTCGGCGGCTTCGGCCTTCGCCGCGGCCGGCGCGATCAAGGCGGGCCCCGCCACCGCGCCGACGGTCCCCGCCCAGACCATTGTGGACAGTGCGAACCCCTTGCGGTGCTCGGGCGACAGATCCGCGGCCGTGTACCGCGAGAGCTGGGCCCCGCTGTTGCCGAAGCCGATCAAGGGCATCCCGGCCACCAGCGCGAGCACGGACCCGCCGAGCACGCCGGCGAACGAGATCAGCGCCCCCGCCACCGCGGCCCCGTACATCAGCACCAGGACGAAGCGCCTGCCGTAGCGAGCGGCCAGGAATCCCGAAGACAGCGAACCCGCGGCGGAACCGAGCACCAGCACCGCGTTCGGCAGCCCGCTCCAGGCGGCACCGGCGTGCTCGACCACGATCAACGCCGCCGTGGTGGACAGGCCGACGACCGCGGTGCTGAGACAGGCGACACCCATGAAGAGCGCGAACATCGGTTTCATGATTCGAATCTAGGGATTCCTGGCCCCTCGGCGAATAGGCTGTCGAAGGCCTCGCGGGGGTGCGAGGCGCATCATGAAAGGAATCCGGGCGCGATGACCTTACGATCGGAAAGAGCGCTGGACGACCTCGACTGGCGGCTCGTCGAAACGCTCCAGAGCGACGGGCGGCTCTCGTTCAAGGAACTGGGCCGCCGTGTGAACCTCTCCGCCCCGGCGGTCGCCGAACGGGTCCGGCGGCTGGAGGAGGCGGGTGTCATCACCGGGTACCGCGCCCAGGTCGACGCGCGCCGTGCCGGGTACGACCTCCAGGCGTTCGTCGAAATGCGCTGCTCTCTCGGCAGCTGTCTGCTGCGCACCAGCAAATCCGACGACTACCCCGAGGTGGTCGAACTGCACCGGCTCAGCGGCGACCGCTGCACCATGCTGAAGGTGCGGGCCGTGTCGCTCGAACATCTCGAAGGTCTCTTCGAACGGCTGGGCAAACACGGCGAGATCCGGTCGTCGGTGGTGCTCTCGACGCAGTACGAGGGCAGGCCGGTCGGGCCGCCGGTCGAGGACTACCTGAAGGCGACCAAGAGCGAGGGCTGGAGCGTCTGAACAGGGGCGCGGAGACCGATCAGGAATCGAGAAGCGGCGGCGGCCCGCGTTCACCTAGCGTGATCACCGATGAGGACGAACGGCTCGGAGCTGGTTAGATCGAGCCGGTGAGGCTGACGGAACGTACACGCGGCCCACGCGAGGATGGAGAGACGATGCGCAAGACCACCAAGCCGCAGCCGCCCGAGGAACACCCCGCCGACAGCCACGACCTGATCCGGGTACTCGGCGCGAACGAGAACAACCTCAAGAACGTCGCCGTCGAGCTGCCGAAGCGACGACTGACGGTGTTCACCGGTGTCTCCGGGTCCGGCAAGAGCTCACTGGTCTTCGACACGATCGCGGCCGAGTCGCAGCGGCTGATCAACGAGACGTACAGCACCTTCGTGCAGGGCTTCATGCCGACGCTGGCCAGGCCGGAGGTCGACGTGCTCGACGGCCTGACCACCGCGATCATCGTCGACCAGCAGCGGATGGGCTCCGACCCCCGCTCCACGGTCGGCACCGCCACCGACGCCTACGCGATGCTGCGCATCCTCTTCAGCCGGATCGGCAAACCGCATATCGGCTCGCCGCAGGCGTTCTCCTTCAACGTCGCCTCGATCTCCGGCGCGGGCGCCGTGACCGTCGAGAAGGCCGGACGGACCACGAAGGAACGCCGCGAATTCAGCATCACCGGCGGGATGTGCGCCCGCTGCGAAGGCCGGGGCAAGGTCAACGACATCGACCTCACCGCCCTGTACGACGACACCAAATCCCTCAACGAGAACGCGCTGACGATCCCCGGGTTCTCCATGGACGGCTGGTACGGCCGCATCCTCCGCGGCTGCGGTTTCTTCGACCCCGACAAGCCGATCAAGAAGTACACCAAGCGGCAGCTGGACGATTTGCTCTACAAGGAACCGGTCAAGCTCAAGATCGAGGGCATCAACCTGACCTACTCGGGGCTGATCCCCACGATCCAGAAGTCGTTCCTGGCCAAGGACCGCGAGGCGATGCAGCCGCATATCCGCACCTTCGTGGACCGGGCGGTCACGTTCGCCGTCTGCCCCGAATGCGACGGGAGCCGTCTCAGCGAGCTCGCGCGGTCTTCGAAGATCAAGCGGATCAACATCGCCGACGCCTGCAGGATGCAGATCAGCGACCTCGCCGGCTGGGTCCGCGGGCTCAAGGAACCATCGGTCGCGCCGCTGCTGGAGAAGCTTCAGCACACGCTCGACTCCTTCGTCGACATCGGCCTCGGCTACCTCTCCCTCGACCGGCCGTCCGGCACGCTTTCGGGTGGTGAGGCGCAGCGCACGAAGATGATCCGGCACCTCGGCTCGTCGCTCACCGACGTCACCTACGTCTTCGACGAACCCACCATCGGGCTGCACCCGCACGACATCCAGCGGATGAACAACCTGCTCCAGCAGCTGCGCGACAAGGGGAACACGGTGCTGGTCGTCGAGCACAAGCCGGAGACGATCGCCATCGCCGACCACGTCGTCGACCTCGGCCCCGGCGCGGGCACCGCGGGCGGGACGATCTGCTTCGAGGGCACCCTCGAAGGCCTGCGCGCCAGCGACACCATCACCGGCAGGCACCTCGACGACCGGGCGGCGCTCAAGGACAGCGTCCGCGAACCCACCGGCAAACTGGAGATCCGCGGCGCCGACCGGCACAACCTCCGGAACGTGGACGTCGACGTCCCGCTCGGCGTCCTCTGCGTCGTCACCGGTGTCGCGGGCTCCGGCAAGAGTTCGCTGATCCACGGCTCGATCCCCGCCGCCGAAGGCGTGGTCTCGGTCGACCAGACGCCCATCCGCGGCTCGCGGCGGAGCAACCCGGCCACCTACACCGGCCTGCTCGAACCGATCCGCAAGGCCTTCGCCAAGGCCAACGGCGTGAAGCCCGCGCTGTTCAGCGCCAACTCCGAGGGCGCCTGCCCGACCTGCAACGGCGCGGGCGTCATCTACACCGACCTCGGCATCATGGCCGGTACCGCGACCACTTGCGAGGAGTGCGAGGGCAAGCGGTTCCAGGCGTCGGTGCTGGAGTACACCTTCGGCGGCAAGAACATCAGCGAGGCACTCGAAATGCCGGTGTCCGAGGCCGTGAAGTTCTTCGGCGAGGGCGAAGGGCGCATCCCGGCCGCACACGCGATCCTCAGCAGGCTCGACGACGTCGGGCTCGGCTACCTCAGCCTCGGCCAGCCGCTCACCACGCTCTCCGGCGGTGAACGGCAGCGGCTGAAGCTCGCGACGCACATGGGCGACAAGGGCGGCGTCTACGTCCTCGACGAGCCGACCACCGGTCTGCACCTCGCCGACGTCGAGAACCTGCTCGGCCTGCTCGACCGGCTCGTCGACGCGGGCAAATCCGTGATCGTGATCGAGCACCACCAAGCGGTCATGGCGCACGCCGACTGGATCATCGACCTCGGCCCGGGTGCCGGCCACGACGGCGGCAAGATCGTCTTCGAGGGCACACCGTCCGATCTCGTCGCGGCCGCTTCGACGCTCACCGGCGAGCACCTGGCGGAGTACGTCGGCAAGTGACGCCCCTGATCACGCGAGTTACGCCTCTGATCACGTGAGTTACGCCTCTGATCACGCGAGTGCGGAGTTGCGCTAATCCTCGGCTTCGAGCCCGTCGCGATCGGCCCACTCGAGCAGGGTGTCGAGCGAGTACGCCGTGTCGTCGATGCCCGCGTGCAGGTCGCCGAGTTCGGCGAAGCGCGCGGGCACGGTGGCGATGGTGAACTCGCGCGGCTCGACGTCGTCGATCTCGTCCCACCTGATCGGGGTCGAGACGACGGCTTCGGGCACGCCGCGGACCGAGTAGGCGCTCGCGATGGTGTGGTCCCTGGCGTTCTGGTTGTAGTCCACGAACAGCTTCGCCGGGTCCCGGTCCTTGCGCCACCAGGTGGTGGTGACCTCGTCGGGCATCCGGCGCTCGACCTCGCGGGCGAAGGCGAGCGCCGCCCGGCGGACCTCCTGGAAACCCCACCGCGGTTCGATCCGGACGTAGACGTGCAGGCCGTGTCCGCCGGAGGTCTTCGGCCAGCCGGTGATGCCGAGTTCGTCCAGGATCTCGCGGACGGTGCCGGCGACCTTCCGCACGGTCGAGAACGGGCAGTCGGGCATCGGATCGAGGTCGATCCGCCACTCGTCCGGGCGTTCGGTGTCGGCGCGGCGGGAGTTCCACGGGTGGAACTCGACGGTCGACATCTGCACCGCCCAGATGACGTCGGCGGGATGCGTGACGCACAGTTCGTAGGCGTGCCTGCCGGAGGGGAAGTCGACGCGGACGGTCTGGAGCCAGTCCGGGGCACCGTTCGGGACCCGTTTCTGGTGGACCTTCTCCCCCGAAACCCCGGACGGGAACCGGTGCAGCATGCACGGCCGTTCCCGCAGCGCCCGTACGATCCCGTCACCGACCGCGAGGTAGTACCGGACGAGGTCGAGCTTCGTCTCACCCCGCGCCGGGAAATAGACGCGATCCGGGTTGGAGACGCGCACCGTCCGGTCGCCGACCTCGATCTCCACCGCCGCGCTTTTCGCCATACAGGCAAACTAACCCGAAAGCCGCCTGCTCGCGCCTCTTCGCCTCGGCTGGTGGTGAACGTCGAACTCTGATGTCGTGAAGGGCCCCTTTGAGACCTTCAACGTCTCAAAGGGCCCTTCACGACATCCCCACGACCGCGAAAACTCACGTGAGCGTCTGCCCGGAGTTCTTCACGTACATGGGGAAGGTGTGAAGGTCGAGTTTCCTCGGCTGAGCCGAGGGAAGGGGGCCTTCACGCGGCATCGTCGTGGCTGGTGGGGTCACCGAGGCTGGAGGGCGGTCCCGGGGCGGGTGAGGGGAACTTTGGGGGACCCTGGGTCCCTCAAGGAGTCCTTCACGGACCTGCGATACCGGCTCCCTGGCGCCCCACATCCGCGTCCGCTCGATCCGGAACGGCGCTCTGCCAGGATGACGGCATGGCAAGGACACGCGCGGAGGCACTGTCCCGCGAGCGCATCGTCGAAGCCGCCGTCGAACTGCTCGACGCGGCCGGCGAGCGCGGGCTGACCTTCCGGACGCTGACCGAACGCCTCTCCACCGGCCCGGGAGCGATCTACTGGCATGTGCCGAACAAGGGCGCGCTACTCGACGCCGCGACCGCGTCCGTCGTCGGCGCCGCGCTGACCGTCGAGGCCACGGGCTCGCCCCTGCGAGAGATCCGTGCGATCGCGCTCGGCCTGTTCGACGCGATCGACCGGCATCCTTGGCTGCCCCCGCAACTCACCGCCCAGCTCTCGCGCAGCCCGTGGGGGTCGGTGACGCCGCGGATCTTCGAAGGCATCGGCAGGCGGGTCAGCGCGCTGGGCGCCCCCGAAGCCACCTGGTTCACGGCGACCTCGGCGCTGGTGCACTACATCTTCGGCGCCGCGGGCCAGAACACCGCGAACTCCGAGGTGCTCGGGCCCGGCGTGGACCGCGCGGAATTCCTCCGCGCCGCGGCGAACGCGTGGGAAGAGCTCGATCCCGCCGAATTCCCGTTCCTGCGGTCGATCGCCGACGAGGTGCGCGAGCACGACGATCGGGAGCAGTTCCTCACCGGGATCGATCTCATCCTCACCGGTATCACCGGCGCCGAGCCCGGTGGATCGTCGCGACCATGACGGCGAACACCGCGCCGAGGAAGGTCACGTCCACCGCCGGGACCCAGCGCACGTCACCGTTTTTGAGCACATAAGCGCCGACGGGTCGCGCAGCGAGCAGGAAACCGCCGCCCTCGCCTTCCTTGCCCTGTTCGGCCCCGTGCCCGCCCCCTCCGCCGCCGACGACGTTCGCGGCCGGGATGATCACGACGCCGTCCTTCTCCACGGGCTCGCCGTAGACGCGCCGGACGGTGAGGTTGTCACGCATGACGCCGACGACCTTCTCGAGTCCCATCAGGCCCCCACCCTGTCCAGTTCCAGCGCGATCGCGTCCCGCAGGAGACCCCGCGCCCTGTCCAGCTCCATCGAACCAGAAAGCCACCGCTCGCTGAGTCCTTCGACCAGGCTGGTCAGCCGTTCCGCGGCGTCTTCGGCCTCGGCGCCGGTGTCATGGACGCGGCTGATCACCTCGGCGACCTCGGCCACCCAGATCCGGGTCGACTCCGCCAGCGGTTCGCGCAGTTCGGGGGTGAAGACCGCGCTGGCCCGCAGTTCGCCCCAGGCGGTGCTGTTCTCCTTCACCGCCTGCGTGTCCTGAAGCTCACCGAACAACATCAGTTCCAACTCGGCGCGCGGATCCGCCGCCTCCGCCGCGGCCTCTTCGGTGTACGCCGCGGCGCGATCGCTGACGAACTCCAGTGTCTTCCGGAGCAGCCCGGCCCGGTTGGTGAAGTGGTAGTAGATGAGCGACGTCGAGATCCCGGCCTCGGCCGCGATCTTCTCGACCCGCAGGCCCCGCACACCGCTGCGCGCGATCACTCGCACGGCCGCTTCCAGGATCTTCTGCTGACGTTCGAACACAGGTCTCACTCTAGCGCATCCTGACTGAATTTTCAGTCAGGATGCTAGAGTGTCACAACCGGCCCGCCCAAGGAGTGCAAAGTGTTCGATTCGTCCCTTCCCCGCCGCACGGTTCTGCGCGCGATGACAGCGGCCGGCGCCGTCGCCGCCGGAAGCGGGGCGTGTGCGGATCCGGCAGGAACCCCCGCCGCGCCGACGGCGGGCCGCAGGCTCGGCGCCGAATGGGAAAGCCACACGCGCACCTATCTCTCCTGGCCCGCGTCGAAGTCCATCTGGGCGGAGGATCTGCCCGCCGTCCGCGAGGAGATCGCCGGCCTCGCCAAAGCGATCGCCGGCTTCGAACCGGTGGTGCTGCTCGCCCGGCCCGAGCACGCCGGCTCCGCGCAGCGGGCGTGCGGCGACACCGTCGAGGTCGTCCCGATCCCGGTCGACGACCTGTGGGCACGCGACACCGTCCCGGTGTTCGTGGAAGAGGCGGGCAAGGTCGCAGGGGTCGACTTCAACTTCAACGGCTGGGGCGGCAAACAGAAGCCGCACGACAAAGACAACGCCGTCGCGAGGTCCGTCTTGGGCGAGTACGGCCTGGCCCGCAGCGGAACCTGGATCACCGCCGAGGGCGGTTCTTTCGAGACCGACGGCGCCGGCACGCTGATGGTCACCGAAAGCTCACTGGTCAACGACAACCGCAACAAGGGCAGGAGCCGCCAGGAGATAGAAGACGAACTGAAGAAGGTGCTCGGCGTCCGGAAGGTCATCTGGTTCGCGGGCGTCCGCGGCGAGGACATCACCGATGCCCATGTCGATTGCCTGGCCCGGTTCACCGCGCCCGGCGTCGTCCTCATGGACAAGGCGGCGCCCGGCTCCCCGCCCGATTCGTGGTCCCGCGCGGCCGATCAGGCGAGGTCGGTGCTCGCGAGTACCGCCGATGCCGACGGCAGACCCTTCACGGTGATCGATCTCGTCCAGCCGGATCCGGAAAAAGTCGAGGGCTACGGCGAAGACAGCGTGATCTCGTATGCCAATTTCTACGTCGCGAACAAGTCGGTTTTCGTGCCGGAGTTCGGCGACGCCACGGCGGACGAACGCGCGCGACGGGTCCTGGGCGAGCGGTTACCCGGCCGCGAGATCGTGCCGGTGAAGATCTCGGCCATCGCCTCGGGCGGCGGCGGGATCCACTGCGCGACGCACGATCAGCCGGGTCAACCTTCCTGAGGCAGCACTGACATCACTTCGGACACCGGCCGCAAATGCTCCTCCAGCAACCGTGACGCCTCTTTCGCGTCGTGGTCGTCCAGAGCGGCGACCAGCGCCCGGTGTTCCTCGTTGATCACCGTCAGCCGTTCCGGGCGTGCCTCCAGCGCGCGGACCGTGACCCGCTGCTGCCGCGAACGCAGGGTGTCGTAGAGCTCGGCCAGGACGGTGTTGCCCGCCGCGTTCACGATGGCCCGGTGGAATCGGCGGTCGAATCCCGAAACGGCGAACCAGTCGCGTTCGGCACCGGCGCTCGCCATCGCTTCGATGAGTTCGGGCAGTTCGACGGGAGCGCCTGCCCGGTTCGCGCAGAGCGCCGCGATGGCGTGCCCTTCGATCAGCCGCCTGCTCTGGTAGACCTCTTCCAGTTCCCTGGCGGTGACCGTGCGCACCTGAGCGCCTTTGCGCGGCAGGAGGCTGATGAACCGCTCGGCCGCCAGCCGGTGGAACGCCTCGCGCACCGGCGTCCTTGACACGCCGACCACGCCGGAAACCCACATTTCGTCGAGGAAACGGCCGCCTTCCAGCTTGCCCGAGATGATTCCGTCGCGCAGCCACGTGTAGACCCGCTCGCGCGCCGGGCCGCCCCCTTCGGCGGTCACAGTCATCTCGTTTCCCCTCTATGCCGTTACTTTCCGCGACTGAGCCTACACCTGGACCAGCCAAGTATCCATCATGTATACAAGAGTTCCACTTATTGGAAGGGGTCCCATGGTGCACGTCGCGGTGGCGCAGTTCGCGCCCGGCAACGACAAAGAGGCCAACCTCGCGCGCGTCTCCTCCCTCGTCGGCGAAGCGGCCGACCGCGGCGCGCGGGTGATCGTGCTGCCCGAGTACTCGCTGTTCACCGTACCGACGATGAGCCGCGAATTCGTGACCTCGGCCGAAGAACTCGACGGGCTGTTCGTCACCGAGCTGCGCGGTCTCGCGAAGGACCGGCAGATCACCGTCGTCGCGGGCATCAACGAAGCGCTCCCCGATGGCGAGCGGATCTCGAACACGCTGGTCGCGGCCGGTCCCGACGGAGCGATCGCCGCGCTCTACCGCAAAATCCACCTGTACGACGCCTTCGGCTTCCGCGAATCGGAACTCGTCCGGCCCGGTGACATCGAAGCCCCGGAGACGTTCGCGGTCGACGGGATCACGTTCGGCCTCCAGACCTGCTACGACCTGAGGTTCCCGGAGGTCACCCGCCGTCTGGTCGACGCCGGCGCCGACGCGGTGCTGCTGCCCGCGGAGTGGATGCCCGGCCCGCTCAAAGAGGACCACTGGACCACGCTGGTCCGGGCGCGGGCGATCGAAAACACGATCTACCTCGTCGCGGCGGGACAGGCCGCACCCACCGGCTCGGGGCACAGCATGATCGTCGACCCGATGGGCGTCGTCGTCGCCTCGCTCGGCGAACGCACGGGAACCGCGGCCGGGGAGCTCTCCGCCGACCGGATCGCCGAGGTACGGGCCAAGAACCCGGCACTGCAACTGCGCCGGTTCGCCGTCACCCCGAAGTCCTGAGTATCTTCTGACCCGGAGGTCCGTTCGTGAAGACACGCCCTCGGGCGTGGTGACGCGGCTTCCGTTCGCCTGGGTGCCGGGTGGCCGCCCGGCACCCAGGCTCCGTTACCTCACGGCACCAGCAGTCCCCAGTGGACCGCCCACGGGACGAACAGCACCGCTCCGGCCAGCAGCAGGCCGACCCGGACTCCCCCGCGTTCCTTCTTCCGCCACCACGAAACCGCCGTCACCACACCGGCGATGACGACACCGATCGCGGCCAGCTGCAAGGTGAGCCAGGGCAGTGTCCGTCCGAAAAGGACCGGACCGGGTGCCATCGCGGCGCCCGTCGTCAGCGCGATGTAGTAGGCGAGGAAACCCGCCGTGGCGAGCAAGCCGGTCGACGCCAGCCAGCGTGCGGGCCTGGCGAGCGGGACTTCCTTGCGACGGCGGAACAACGCCGTCACCGGGTACGCGGCGAACGCCAGCAACGCCAGTGCCCACACCCCGATCTGCACCCACGGCGTCTCGTACCAGGCGAGCGGTGCCAGCGCGACACTCTGGCTCGCCTGCGGTGGCGGCGGGTCGGCGGACGGCTCGTTCCTCACTCCGTTCACCCAGGCCCCGACGAGGTCGAGGTAGCCGGGCGCGAAGCCGTCGAGCTTGTCGAAACCGTCCGTGGTCCGCCGGAGCCCGTGCTGGGCCTGCGGGAACACCTTCAGCGTGTACTGCCGGTTCCCCGCCCGTTCCAGTGTTTCCCGGAAGATCCGG
Organism: Amycolatopsis sp. WAC 01376; assembly: GCF_003947415.1. GTDB lineage: Bacteria > Actinomycetota > Actinomycetes > Mycobacteriales > Pseudonocardiaceae > Amycolatopsis. The sequence continues at coordinate 143,991 of NZ_QHKL01000010.1, read as the reverse complement.
ACGGCCTCGCCGGGCGGGGTGAGCCGATCCAGTTCGCCCCACAGGCCGAGCACCGGCTGCCGCACCTTTTCCAGCACCGGCACCGGGTCGTATCCGGCCTCCGGGAACGCGCCGGCGCCCGCGAGGGTCCGCATGTTCGTCGACGCCACCATGTCCACCATCGAGCCGGTGACCCCGCCGCGTCGCAGGTAAGTCTCGAACGCCCAAGACTGCTGGCGATCGGGCGAAACCCCATTCGCGCCGACAGTGACCACGAAAGCGACGTCCTTCGACTTCGACGCCGCCAACGGCGCGACCCAGCCACCCTCGCTCAAACCCCACACCCCGACACGGGCGGGATCCACGCCCGGACGCGAGCGCAGCGCTTGCATCGCGGCGAGCGCGTCGTCGGCGAGGACCGAGTAGTTCCTCTCGAACAGCGAATAACCTTCGGTCCGCTTGTCGTAGATCAGGGTCGCGATCCCCGCCTTGGCGAAGGCTTCCGCCTCGGTGCGGTAGTCGTCCCGGTCGTGTTCGCCGGAGCCGTGCACCATGACGATGCCCGGTGCGAGACCGCCTCCCTGCGGAGCGACCACCGTCCCGTGCAAGGTGACGCCGTGGCTGGTGAACGAGACGTCGCCGTCCGGAGCGGCGGCGGGCACCGGTGAGGAGACCACCACGACGGCGGCCGCGAGCAGCGCGCCGATCATCGCCTGCTCACCCGGACCACGTCGAGCGACGGCGACGCGAGAATGTCCTTCTCGCAGTACCGTTCGGTGACCCATTGCTTGCGCGAGTACAGCTCCGTCTGGTCGCTGTGGTGCGCGGACTTCGGGTTCGCGGACTGCGAGTAGGTCAGCAGCGTCGTCGTGTCCGGGCAACCGGTGCCGTTGAACGCCACGACGTGCAGGTACGTCCCGCCGTGCGTGAACTCGGTGTACCCGCGGGCCGGATCCCATGGCCCGCCAAGGGAGTCGTAGACGCCACGTCCGGCGGTTCCGCCGCCCAGCGGGATCTTCCGGCCTTCGCGGACGACGTAGTGGTTGTCGCCATACCGTGCGTCGAGCGGGATCTTCGCCGCGTTCAGCTCCGCGACGGCGTCGGTGAGCGCCTTGCGGATCGCGGCGTTCCCCGTGTCGAGGGTGTTGGGCGTGTGGACCGGATCCTTGACGTCGAACGGGACCTTCCAGATCGACGGCCCCAGGCGATCCACAGTGGACCAGAACCGGTCGAACAGCAGCGCGCCCGGGCTGTCCGCGTCGGAGCGGCCGTCCCAGCCCGCCAGCGCGGCGCACGCGGCGTCCGTTCCCGGCATCGTGCGGCACATCGCGACGACGTCGGCCCGTACGAGTTCGGCGGCGTGATCCCGGTGCGAGAACATCAGGTCCCGCATCGCTTGCCCCGTGAAGCCGCCCTTTTTCAGCTGATCGGCGATCTCGACGAAACCGCCACGGGTCCGCATGTTCTGTTCGTTGCGAACCGGTCCCACGATCCTGGGGAAGCCGGTCTTCGGCTCGGCGGGGTTGAACAGCCAGTAACTGTCGTTCGAGTTCGCCAGGTAGTCGGCGCGGCTCAGGTTCGGCAGGCTGGACGGGCCGAAGACGCCCGGCCTCAACGCGTCACGGTCGCGGCCCCACGCGCAGGCCGTCCTGGAACCGTCGAGCACCGCGACCCCGTCGGCGTCGAACAGTTCCTTGCCAAGCGGGGTGTTGCAGCGCGAGGCCTTCTCGTCGGTGACGTGCGGGACCCCGTGGATCTGGCTGTACTCCACCCGGCCGCGATCGTCGGTGGCGAGGATGTTCATCCACGGCAGCCCTTGCGTCTCGCGGACCGCGCCGATCATCTCCCCCGCCGTCCGGCCGCGGGCGATCGCGAACATCGAGTTCGTCATGCCGAGGTTCCCGGCGTTCGCGTCCGCGATCGCGAAAGCGCTCGACGCCGTCCACGGCAGTTCCCGCTGCCCGAGCCGGGTCGTCACCGGGCCGTACCTCGTCGTCCACTGTGGACGCACGACACGTTCCAAGGTCCCGTCCGCCTTATGGGACAGGACACTCACGTCGGCCCGCCGCATCTTCTCGGGCTTTCCGTCGACCAGGTAGGTCGTCGGCGATCCGGGTACGAGCTTCAGTTCGAACAGCGTGTACGTGCGGGTCGTGTCGGTGGCGGTGCCGCTCCAGGCGGCGGTTTCGTTGTGTCCCAGCCACATCATCGGGATACCGGGGATTCCGGCGCCGCTGACGTTGAGTTTGCCGGGCAGGCTCAGCTGCGACTGCCACAGCCTGGTCCCGCTCAGCTGCCATGGCAGATGCGGGTTGGCCAGCGAGACACCGCGGCCGTTCGCCGACGCGGCCGAGCCGATCGCGATCGCGTTGCTGCCGATCCCGGTCTCCCCGAGCATCTGCTCGGTACCGGCGCCCGCCGGCGGTGCACCAGGCAGCGACGCGGTGATCGAATCCGCGACCCCGCCCTGGCCGAAGATCATGCCGACCGCGTGGCTGTGCCGGTACACGTCCAGTTCGGTGATCGGCTTCAGCCAGCCGGCGCCCCGGCAGGCCGGGTCGGTGATCTCGCCGGTGCGCAGGTACTTGTTGACCCCCTCGGCGTAACCGCGGATCAGCTCGCGGACCTCGCGGTACGGCCCGCGAGGCGCGGGCTCCGACAGCAGCCGCTCGAGCACGCCGCTTTCGTTCAGACCTTGGAAGTACAGGTCGCTCGCGAGGTTCGAACTCGCCTGGCTCACCCCGCTCGTCGGCGGCGTGTCCGGGCCGAGCCAGCGAGACCGCTCCGCCCGGGTCGTGATCGCGACGTCCGCGATCGCGCAGAGGTTGTCCTTGGCCGCCGCGTACCCCTGCCCGAAGCCCAGGTTCACCCAGTCGTTCGCGACGATGTGCGGAATGCCGTACTCGGTATAGCGGATCGTGGCGTCCGCCCGGGATACCCCGTCCGGCGGTTGCGCGGCCGTCGCGGTCCCCGCCGCGAGCAGGCTCGCCGCGGCGCCGACGGCCGCGATTCTTTTCCAGAGCAGCATGCTGCTCCCCCTTTGCATGTGGAGTAGTTCGTGAAGACACGCCGTCCGGCGTGGTGACGCGTTTCCGGTGGCCGAGTGGCCGCTCTCCCACCGGTTTTCACTTCCCTTCCTGCACCTCCCCGTCGGGATCCGGGAACGCCGTCCAGCGCACGAACACCTTGCGCGCGCCAGGGCCGGGTTCAGGCCGCCAATAGCGGCGCAGCAGGTCCAGGTACTCCTCCCAGAACTGCTTGAGCTCTTCGAGGTTCACGTGGACCGAGCCGCGCGAGAACACCAGCGCGTCACCCCATTCGCCCAGCTCACCGCGACGATCGAGGAACCGCGCCATCTGCTCGAGGTCCTCGGTGAACGCGGCGCGCTGCGCCTCGTCGAACACCGCACGCATCTCGTCGTTCTGCTCGCTGTGCCGGGGCCAGCGGATGTCACGTTGCCGGGCACGCCACCAGCGCTCCTTGCCGTGCGCGAGTTCCGGCGCCTCCTCGACGAAGTCGTACTTCGCCAGTTCCCGCAGGTGATAGCTGGTCGCGCCCGAACTCTCCCCCAGTTCCTTGGCCAGCTTCGTCGCCGTCGCGGGTCCGCGGCCCAACGCCTCCATGATGCGGCGGCGCAACGGGTGCATCACCGCCTTCAGCACGGCGGCGTCGGCGATCTCTTCGGGGGGCGGCGGACCGGTCATGACACCAAGGTAGCCGTGCAAAGGAGATTGTGCAAAGACTTCTTTGCACGCGGTTCAGACCATGCCCTCGAAGCGACCGACGATTCTGCTGACGTTTCGGTGAACTCAGCGTGAAATTGACAACTTCACTACGAAGGTCTTGTGCCGGGCGGACGAAAACTCGACAGGTTCGCGGGTTTTTCGTTGCGTCGTCCCCGAAATTCGGTTGTATCGGATAGTTTTGCCCGGAGTCGACCTAGCGGGAGAAAACATGCCGAAGCACCGCCCTCGACAGACGGACAGGCTGTCCGCCCGGCACCGGACGGCCTTCGCGCTCGCCGGTGGCGCACTCGCCGTCCTGCCCGCGGTCACCGCGTCGGCGGGTCCCGACACCCCGATCGCCGCGCCGAAACCATCGGTACCGCAGAACCAGGCCGCGGCCTGGCAGCCGCCGGCGGGCACGGTCCCGGAGATCGCCGTCGACGGCAGCCTCCCCGAGCCGCCCAACCCGGATCCGCTGATCGTCCCCGGCGGCACCGGCAACGTCGGCGGCTCGTTCGCGCCGTCGGGCGCGCTCGGCATCCCCGCCAGCATGATGAAGGCGTACAAGAACGCGGCCGACATCCTCGCGAAGGAACTGCCCGGCTGCCACATCGACTGGGCGCTGATCGCCAGCATCGGCCGCATCGAATCGAACCACGCGCGCGGCGGCTACGTCGACGCCAAGGGCGACACCCTCGAACCCATTCGAGGCCCACAGCTCAATGGCGCCGGGCCCTTCGCCGCGATCCCCGACACCGACGGCGGCAAGTACGACGGCGACACGGTGTGGGACCGCGCTGTCGGCCCGACACAGTTCATCCCGTCGACGTGGAAGGGCTACGCCTCCGACGGCAACGGTGACGGCGAGTCGAACCCGAACAACATCTACGACGCGACGCTGGGCTCGGGCCGCTACCTCTGCTCCGGCGGCGTCGACCTGACGTCCGAGCAGACCCAGCGCGTGGCCGTGTACCGCTACAACCACTCACTGTCCTATGTGGACACCGTGATCCGCTGGGCGGTGGCCTACCGCGGTGGCGTCGCGACGATGCCGGACAGCCAGGTCCCCGTCGGCGCCCCCGATTCCCAGGACGTCGCCGCCGGCACGCCGGGCGGCCAGGTCCCGGTGCCGCCCCTGCCCGGCACTCCCGCGCCCGGTACGACCACGCCGCCGACCCCGCTGCCCGGCACATCGCAGCCGCCGAGCAGCACCACGCCGCCGAGCAGCAGTTCGCCCTCGAAGCCGAGCAGCACGCCGCCTTCGTCGACGCCTCCCTCGTCGACACCGCCTTCGAGCACTCCGCCGTCTTCGACGCCTCCGTCCTCGACGCCTCCGCCGTCCAGCACCACGACCACCCCGCCGCCGGCCTCGACCCCGGCCGGGGACACCGGCGAGACGAGCCCGACCAGCACCACCACCCCGGCCCCGTGACCACCCGCAATTCGTCACCTACTTGCCAGGACGCAAGTAGGTGACGAATTGCGGGGCGGGGTGCCCGGAATGTCCTGAAGCCCGCACGCGTTGTCGCTTCTCGTAGATCATCAACCGAGAGAAGCGAGACACGGATGTCGTCTTTCGTCATGACCGCCGAGGAACGGGAAGCCTTCCTGAGCGAGGTCCACATCGGGGTCTTGGCCGTGGAGCGGGAAGGACGGGCGCCGCTGGCCGTACCGGTCTGGTACGACTACGAGCCCGGCGGGGAACTCCTGATCTGGATGGACGTCGGTTCGGTCAAGGACAAGGCGATCAAGAAGGCGGGCAGGCTCAGCCTGGTCGCCCAGTCGGAGACGCTGCCGTACAAGTACGTGACGGCCGAGGGTCCGGTCATCGCGAACGACACGCCGCCGACCAGGGAGCAGGCGCTGAAGATCGCGCAGCGCTACCTGCCCGGCGACGAGGGCACGAAGTACGTCGACGGCGCGCTCAGCGACAACTCCGTGCTGGTCCGCGTCCGGCCGGAGAAGTGGCTGAGCAACGATCAGGGCAAGGCCTGACGAACTGACGGTGTCCCGGCGGCTTCAGGCGTGCCGGGACACCGTCGTTCAGCCCGCGATCGGCTCGAACTCGACGACGCTGTCGAGTGCCTTGCCCATCGCGGCGTTCCCTTCGCGTTCGATCATGATCTCCACCAGCACCGGCCGCGACGTCCGCTCGGCCTCCTTGCGCGCCCACTCCAGCGACGTCCGGATCTCGCCCGGCTCGGTGACGCGGGTGCCGGAGCAGCCGTAGGCCTCCATGACCTTCACGTTGTCCGTGCCGATCTTGTCGTAGTGGATGTCGACCTCGAAGTTCATCTCGTAGCCGGTCTCGGCCTGCCGGATGAGCCCGAGGTACTCGTTGTTCAGCATGATCAGCACGAACCCGACGTCGTACTGCGCGGCCACCGCCAGCTCCTCCACCAGGAACTGGAACGAGTAGTCCCCGACGACGCCGACGACTTCGGCCTCCGGTTTCGCCTTCTTGACACCGATCGCCGCCGGGATCTCCCAGCCGAGCGGACCGGCCTGGCCGCACACCTGGTAGTGCCGCGGCTTGTGCGCGCGCTGGAACTGACCGGACCAGATCTGGTACAGCCCGATCGCGGTGACGAAGTAGGCGTCCTCGCCGTAGAACTCGTTGATCTCCTTGAACACCCGGGGCGCCTTGATCGGCGTGTCCTCGAAGTCCTCGCGGCGCGGCAGGCTCTCCTTGAGTTCGCCGATCCGTCGCGGCCACGCGCGATCCCGCGCCAGAGCACGTTTCGACGCCGCCGCGATCAGCGCGTCCAGGAAAGCACCCGTATCCGACACGATGCCGAGGTCCGGCCCGAACACCTTGCCCAGCTGCGTCGGCTCGATGTCCACGTGGATGAACTTCCGGTCGCCCCGGTAGACGTCGAGGTCACCGGTGTGCCGGTCGCCGAACCGCGCTCCCAGCGCCAGCACCAGATCCGCTTCGAGGAAGGCCGCGTTCGCCCACCGCTGCGAGGTCTGGATGCCCGCCATACCGGCGAACAGTTCGTGGTCCTCGGGGAAGGTCCCCTTGCCCATCAACGTCACGCCGACCGGGACGCCGAGCAGTTCGGCCGCGGTCCACAGCCGGTCGCTCGCGTCGCCGAGCACCACGCCTCCGCCCGCGAGGATCAGCGGCCGTTCGGCGGCCAGCAGGAGGTCGAGCGCTCGCTCGACCCTGGCCGGCGACGGCGTCGCCTTCGTGACCGGCAGCGGCGAATCGATGCTGGAGTCCCATTCGATCTCCTGCCGCTGGACGTCGATCGGCAGATCGATCAGCACCGGGCCGGGACGGCCGGACCGCGCGATCCGGAACGCCTCGCGGAACACCCACGGCAGCTGAGCCGCCTCCTTGACCTGCACGGCCCACTTCGTCACCGGTTTGGCGATCTCGACGATGTCGACGGCCTGGAACGCCTCGGTGTGCAGCTTCCGCGAGTCGGCCTGTCCGGTGATGCACAGGATCGGGATCGAGTCGGCCTGCGCGGTGTAGAGCCCGGTGATCATGTTCGTCCCGGCGGGGCCCGAAGTGCCGATCGCGACGCCGACGTTGCCGGTGGTCCGTGCCCAGCCGTCGGCCATATGGGTCGCGCCCTCTTCGTGGCGCACGATCAGATGCTCGATGCCGCTGTCCTGCATCGCGTGATACAGCGGGAGGATCGCGGCACCGGGGCAGCCGAACGCGGTGTCGACGCCTTCACTGACCAGGACGTCGACGACGGCCTGCATGGCGGGGATTCTTGGCATGCGTCACTCCTTGTTTTCCGCGCCGGACAGCGTTTCGACGACCTTGAGCAGGGCGGAGTGATCGAGCGAGCCGTGCCCCATCGCCCGTCCGGCGGCGACGCGCTGGGCGACCAGCCCGGTGAGCGGCAACGCGACCTCGGCCTGCCTGGCGGCGGCGAGCGCGATGCCCATGTCCTTGTGGTGCAGGTCGATCCGGAAACCCGGCGCGAATTCCCGCGCCACCATGGACTTCCGCTTGAGTTCGAGGATCCGGCTGCCCGCCAGCCCGCCCGCGAGGACGTCCAGCCCGACGCCGGCGTCGACACCCGAGGCCTCGAGCAGCACGATGGCTTCGGCGATCAGTCCGTACGTCCCGCCGACCACCAGCTGGTTCGCCGCCTTGACGACCTGGCCCGCGCCGTGCGGTCCGACATGGACGATCGTCTTGCCGACCGACTCCAGGATCGGGAGCGCGGTGGCGAAGTCCGCGTCGTCGCCACCGACCATGATGGACAGTGAGGCCTGTTCGGCACCGGCCTGGCCACCGGAAACGGGTGCGTCCAGCACGCGGATCTCCCGTTCGCCCGCCCGCTCGGCCACCTCGATGGAGGTCTCCGGCCGGATCGTGCTCATGTCGATGAGCAAGGTGCCCGGCTTCGCCGATTCCAGCACCCCGCCCGCCGCGAGCACGACGGCCTCGACCTGCGGGTGGTTCGGCAGCATGGTGATGACGACTTCCGCGCCGGACACTGCGTCCGTCACCCCGTTCGCGGCCCAGCCGCCCGCGGCTTCCAGCCTCGCGAGCGCGTCGGCGTTCGTGTCGAATCCGCTCACCTCGTGGCCGGCGGCGACGAGATGTCCCGCCATCGGCCCGCCCATGATCCCCAGGCCGATGAATCCCAGCTTGGTCATGCCAGTCCCCTTCGTTCGAAAGGCAGCCACGACAGCGAACCCGCGCTCGGCCCGTCGGGTTTGTACTCCACGCCGACCTGCCCGCGGTAACCCGCCGCCTGCAGCTTTTCCAGGTATCCCTCGATGTCCAGCGTTCCGGTCCCCGGCTGGTGCCGCCCTGGGGCATCGGCGATCTGCACATGGCCGATCCGTCCGGTGTGGACGGTCGTGACCGTGTCGAGGTCGTCACCGTTGACCGCCAGGTGGTACAGGTCGGCCAGCAGCTTCACGTTGTCCCGCCCGAGTTCGTCGAGCACCTTCAGCACGTCGTCCGCGGTCTTGAGCGGGTACTTCTCCGCCCCCGACAACGGTTCCAGGACGATCTCCGCGTCGATCCGCGCGGCCGCGTCCGACGCGAGCGCCAGATTCGACAGGCCGAGCTTGTCCTGCCCTGCCGGGTCCGCGCCGTCGATCCGGTTGCCGTAGAGCGCGTTGAACCGGCGGCAGCCGAGCCGCTCACCGAGGTCGATGGCGGAAGCGACGCTGTGCGCGAACTCGTCCTCGCGTCCGGTCCAGGTGACCAGGCCGCGATCGCCGCCCGCCATGTCGCCGGGGAAGAAGTTCAGCCCGGTCACCGCGACGCCCGCCCGCTCGACCGACGCCACGAACGCGTCGACCTCGGCGGCGTCCGGCATCGCCGTCTCGAACGGCCACCAGTACTCGACAGCGGTGAAGCCCGCCGCGCGCGCCGCCTCCGCACGGTCGAGCAGCGGCAACTCGGTGAAGACCAGCGACAGGTTCAGCACGTACGGCAGCGCATGACGCGAACCGGCAAGATCAACCATCGAAACCTCTGCAATTTCGCTATGCGGAAACTTTCTTTCGTATATCGAGAATAGCCCGCTGACCTGTCCTCGGTCAACGGGCGGCAGGAAGCACAGAGAGGGAGAAGTGGGCAGCGAGGCGCAGGTTCTCCTGGTAGTGAGGGCCTCTTTGCCTACTCTGAGGGTAGGGAAGGAGGCTTTCGCTACCGTCGGATGTGGTCCCTGGTGACAGTGGGGCGGCTGCGGCCTCGGCGGCCGGTCGTGAAGTACATGAAGGCCCCCTTCCTTGCGCCTAGCGCAAGGAAGGGGGCCTTCATGTACTTCGGCAACGCGTGACTCGCGTGCCTGGACGCCGCACTCGCGAGTGCGGAGCCTGAACACGCGAGTTACGTCTCTGAACACGCGAGATCCGGGTCTGGGCACGCGAGCACGGTGTCGCGTCACCCAGCCCACCGTCTCGCCCAAGACACGCCACGTTTGCCTTACCCCTCAATAGAACCCGAATCCCCACTCACGACCCACTCGACCGTCAGCGGTTCTGGACGTGCTGCCAGCCGAAGCGGCCCTTGATGCAGAGGTTCCCGTGGGTCACCGAACTCTCGTGCGGAGAGGTGACCTTGACGATCTCGTTGTCCTGGACGTGCAGGGTGAGGTTGCAGCCGACGCCGCAGAAGGTGCAGACGGTGGTCGTCGCGGTCTGCCTGGACTCGTCCCAGGTGCCGTCCTCGCGTTTGTCGTGCTCGCGTTTGAAGCTCAGCGCACCGGTCGGGCAGACCTCGATACAGTTTCCACAGTAGACACACGCGCTGTCCGGGAGCGGGTTCGCGAACTCCGTCGAGATCCGCGCGTCGAAACCCCGCCCCGCCATGGTGATGGCGAAAGTGTTCTGCCACTGCTCGCCGCACGCGTCGACGCACTTGTAGCACTGGATGCATTTCCCGTAGTCGCGGACGTAGAGCTCGTTGTCCACTTTGACCGGCTGGCGCACCGTCGCCGCCGTCATCCCGTCCGGGATCTCGTGTTCCCCCGGACGCCGCTCGTCCCGGTCGTCCGCAGGCGGTGCGGGCGGCCCGAAACGCTCGGGTTCCGCACCGCTTTCGGCCATCCAGCCCGCGACGTCGGGTGTGGTGGACAGATCCGTCGCCGAAGCGAGGAGTTCGAGCACCACCTTGCGGCTGAGCCGCGTCCGATCGGTCTCGGTCCGCACCACCATGCCCGGTTCCGCCTTGCGGGAGCACGACGGCACGAGTGTGCGCGAACCCTCGACCTCCACCATGCAGACCCGGCAGGCGTTCGCCGGTTCGAGGGTGTCGCCGTAACAGAGCGTCGGGACGGTCTTGCCCGCCGCGGCACAAGCGTCGAGAATCGTCGATCCTTCGGGGACACGAACGGCCGCACCGTCCACAGTGAACTCGACGAGCCGTCGCGGAAGTCCAATTTCGACGATGGTCATGACCGCTCCTCCAGCGCGCCCAGCCGGTCGATCGCCGACTCGATGGCGTTCCACGCGGTCTGGCCCAGTCCGCAGATGGACGAATCCCGCATCACCTGGCCGACTTCGCGCAGGAGCACGAGATCGTCCCCGCCGGTACTCAGGCCGCGACCGCCGACGATCCGGTGCAGCGCCTCTTCTTGCCGCACGGTCCCGATCCGGCACGGCACACACTGCCCGCACGATTCGTCCCGGAAGAAGGCCGCGATCCGCAGCAGGAACCCGCCGAGGTCGGCCTGATCGTCCAGCATCAGCACGACACCCGAACCGAGGGTGGTGCCTGCCGCGCGGGCGTCCTCCATGGTCAACGGCAGGCTGGTCTCGTCCGGGCGCATGAAACCACCCGCCGCACCGCCGAGCAGGATCGCCCGGAGTTCCCGGCCATCCGGCACTCCCCCGGCCAGGTCGAGCAGTTCGCCCAGCGTCGTCCCGAACGGCACCTCGTACACGCCGGGACGCCGGACGTTGCCGGACAGGCAGAACAGTTTCGGCCCGGACGAGCGCTCGGTCCCGATGCGGCGGTAGACCTCGCCGCCCTCGGTGAGGATCAGCGGGACGTTGACCAGGGTCTCGACGTTGTTCACCACCGTCGGCTTGCCGAACAACCCCTTCTCCACCGGGAACGGCGGTTTGGTCCTCGGCTCGCCGCGGAAGCCTTCGATCGAGTTGAAGATCGCCGTTTCCTCGCCGCAGATGTACGCGCCCGCTCCCCGCCTGATCTCGATGTCGAACGAGAAACCTCGGCGCCCCATGATGTCCTCGCCAAGGAACCCTCGTTCGCGAGCGACATCGATGGCGTTGCGCAGCACCTTCAGCGCGCGCGGGTACTCACCGCGAAGGTAGACGTATCCCTTCTGCGCCCCGATGGCGAAAGCGGCGATCGTCATCGCCTCGACGAGCGCGAACGGGTCCCCCTCGATCAGCACGCGATCCTTGAACGTGCCAGGTTCGCTCTCGTCGGCGTTGCAGACGAGGTACCGGGTTCGCACCGGTTGCCTCGCGGTGGCGTCCCACTTCCGGCCGGTCGGGAACGCCGCCCCGCCGCGGCCCATCAGTCCCGAGTCGGTCACTTCGCGGATGACCCCGGCCGGACCGAGCAGCAGCGCGTTCCTCAACGCCGCGTAGCCACCGGACGCGCGATAGGCGTCCAAACTCTCCGGATCGACGACGCCTACTCGGCGCAACAGCCGTAGCCCCGGCTCTCCTTGCTGCGGAACGGAAACCGGTGATTCGTCCACTTCGGACATGCCGGCCGCGGCGCGGACGACGTCGCTAGTGGACGCAGGGGCGAGCAACCGTTCTTCGGCGGGATCACCCGCCTCGAAGGCCAGCGCCGCGGGGGCGCGTTCGCAGACACCGAGGCACGGGCTGCGGTGCCAGGTGAACCCGGCGGCGCCGGCGGTCTCGCTCAGCGCGTCGCACAACGCCTCCGCGCCGTTGACCCGGCACGCCAGGTCCGTGCACACGTGGACGACGCGCGGCGGCCGTTCCTTGAGCGAGAACAGCGCGTAGAAGCTGGCGACACCATACGCCTCGGCCGGCGGGACGTTCAGCCGGCGGCAGATGTGGTTCAGCGCTCCCTGGCTGATCCAGCCGATCCGGTCGTTCACTGCGTGCAACGCGGGAAGCAGCTGATCGCGGCCTCCGGCTCCGAGCGCGTCGACCGCCGCCCGCTCGGCGTCCGTCGGTTCGGCGTTCAGGAAGCGCAGGTCCATTCCGGACTCCTCACACGGTGGCGGGCAGCTTCTCGACCCGGATCGCGGCGGCCTTGTACTCGGCCGTCCCCGCGATCGGACAGGTCGCCTCGATGGTGATGACGTTGACGTCGATCTCGTCCGGGAAGTGGAAGGTCATGAACGCCAGCCCCGGACGCAGTCCTTCGTCGATCCGGACCGGCGCCTCGATCGCGCCGCGGCGGGAGGAGATCCGCACGACCTCGTCCTCGACGACGGCGAGTTCGACGGCGTCGGCCAGGCACAGGTCGAGTGTCTCCCCGCGACGCAGCGGCGACGGGAAACCGCCGGATTGGACGCCGGTGTTGTAAGAATCCAGCCGCCTGCCTGTGGTCAGCCGGATCGGGAAGTCCTCGGTGAGCAGATCCACCGGCGGGCTGTGCGCGATCACGGTGAACGGCGCCGGACGGCCGCGTTTCGCCGGGTCTTCTTCCCAGAGGCGCCCGTGCAGGAAGGTCGGCTCGAGTTCGTCCTCGCGATAGCAGGGCCACTGGATGCCGCCGAGTTCCTCCAGCCGCGCGTAACTCATGCCGGCGTGCATCGGCGACAGCGTCCGGAGCTCGTTCCAGACGTCCTCGCCACCCTGGTAGTTCCAGTCGTGACCGAGACGCCGGGCCAGTTCGCACAGCAACTGGATGTCGTCGCGTGCGCCCTCCGGCGGTTCGAGTGCCTTGCGGACGCGCTGCACCCGGCGTTCACTGTTGGTGAAGGTGCCGTCGGATTCGCACCAGGCCGCCGAGGCCGGGAGCACGACGTCGGCCAGCTGCGCGGTCTTGGTGAGGAAGATGTCCTGCACCACTAGTTGGTCCACATTGGACAATCTTTTGATCGTGTGCTCGCAGTCCGCTTCCGACTGCACCGGGTTCTCCCCGATGATGTAGACGCAGGTCAGCTCGCCGCGCTCCATCACGTCGAGCATCTGCGTGAGGTTGAGCCCCTTGCGCGGTGGGATGTCCGAGCCCCACGCCGCGTCGAACTTCGCCCGGACGTCCGCGTCGAGGACGTTCTGGAAGCCGGGCAGCCGGTCCGGGATCGCGCCCATGTCGCCGCCGCCCTGGACGTTGTTCTGCCCGCGCAACGGGTTCAACCCGGCCCCGTACCGGCCGACGTGACCGGCCAAGAGCGCGAGATTGATCAGGGACAGCACGTTGTCGGTGCCGTTGTGGTGCTCGGTGATCCCGAGCGTCCACGAGAGCTGACCTCGATCCGCGCGGGCGTAGGTGTGCGCGAGTTCGCGGATCAGCTCGGCCGGGACACCGGTGACCTCCTCGGCGACCTCGAGTGTCCAAGGCTCGACCGAGGCCGCGAACTCGGCGAACCCCTCGGTGGCACGTTCGATGAAGCCGGTGTTGGCCAGTCCGGAGTGGATGATCTCGCGGGCGACCGCGTGCGCCAGCGGGATGTCCGTGCCGACGTGCAGCTGGAGCTGCCGGTGCGCCCAGCTCGCGGTGCTGGTCCGGCGCGGGTCGATGACGAACAGCTTGGCGCCGCGATGGACAGCCTTGAGCACGTGCTGGAAGAAGATCGGGTGCGCCTCACGCGGATTGCCACCCCAGACGACGATGACGTCGGCGTCCTCGATCTCCTGATACGACGACGTCCCGCCGCCGCTGTCGAACACCCGCGCCAGCCCGGCGACACTCGGCGCGTGACAGGTGCGGTTGCACGAGTCGACGTTGTTCGTGCCGATCACCGAGCGCGTGAACTTCTGCGCCACGTAGTTCATCTCGTTGGTCGCCCTGGCACAGGAAAACATGCCGAAGGCCTCGGGTCCCTTGGTTTCGAGCGTGCGCCGGAACCCGGCGGCGGCGCGCTCCAGCGCCTCCTCCCAGCTCGCCGGGCGCAGCTCACCCGAGTCGCGGACCAGTGGCTGAGTGAGGCGGACGTACGGTTCGGTGTTCTTGCGCTTCATCGGGTCCCTCCGATTCAGTGCGCTCCGACGGGAACGGCGTTCGCGGTCTGGTCGAGCAGGCCGATCGCCGCGTGGACGTGCCGCAGCGCCGGGGCGGGCACGCCGGTCAGCTCCGAGAGCTCGACGACGGCGCCGATGATCGCGTCGATCTCCAGCGGCTTGCCCGCTTCGAGGTCCTGCAGCATCGACGTCTTGTGGTGGCCGACGCGCCAGGCACCGTCGATGCGTTTCTCGACCGACACCTTCGGGTCACCGCCGGCGGCACGGGCGATCGCGAGGGTCTCGTTCATCATCGCGGCGACGAGCTCGCGGGTTTCCGGATGCTCGCAGATCTGGACCATGGTCGCCCTGGTCAGCGCGCTGAGCGGGTTGAAGGCGACGTTGCCCATGAGCTTGACCCAGATTTCGTCGCGCAGGTCGAGTTCGACCGGCGCCTTCAACCCGCCCGCGATCATCGCGTCGGCGAGCGCCGCGCACCGGGACGAAACGCCGCCTTTCGGCTCGCCCAAAGCGAAGCGGGTCCCTTCGAGATGCCGGATCACGCCGGGCTCCTCGATCACCGTCGAGCAGTAGACGACGCAGCCGATCGCGCGGCGCAGTTCGAGGACCTCGCTCACCGCGCCACCGGGGTCGACCGTCTCGATACGGCGGTTCTCGAGCGGATGTCCGGTGAGACCGTGGAAGTACCACCACGGGATCCCGTTCTGCGCGGCCACGATCGCGGTGTCCTCGCCCAGCAACGGCGCGATCAGCGGTCCGCACGAGGCGTACGAATTCGCCTTCAGGCCGAGGAAGACGAAGTCCACCGGACCGACCTCCGCGGGATCGTCGGTGACGTGGGGCCGGGCGGTGAAGTTCCCGCGCGGGCTGAGCACCCGCACGCCGTGCGCGCGCATCGCGTCGCCGTGCGCCCGTCTCGCGATGAGGTGGACCTCCGCCCCGCCTCGGTGCAGCGCGGCCCCGGCGTACGCGCCGATCGCCCCCGCGCCCAGAACAGCGACCTTCATGACGTGCCTCCTGCTCACCCGAGGACCAGATTGCATACAGTATCCTGTAGATAGTCGCCAGGCTACCCCTTGTCGCACTTAGTCCTCTAAATGCGCCGCACGTCCACGTGCTTCAAGCCGTAACTCACGTGCTTCAAGGCGTAACTCGCGTGTTTAGAGCCGTAACACGCTGAAGCGATCCGGGCCCGGCGTGTTACGCCTTCAATCACGCGAGTTACGCCCCCAATCACGCGAGTTGCGCCTTGCGACCAGCCGCATTTAGAGGACGAAATGCGCGATCAAGGGAGATTGTCGGGATTTTGCATACCAAAACCTGTATCCTGGACCGGACGAGTCATCCGGAGGTCCTGTGAGTCAGCCCGTTTCACCCCTTCCCGACCGCGGCCCCACCGGCCGCCGGACGAAGGGCACGCTCAACCCGGCGACGGCCAAACGCGTCGAGCGGCCGGCTCCTCTGCGCCAGGTCGTGTACGACGCGCTCGCGGAGCTGATCATCAACCGGACCCTCGAACCCGGCCAGCACCTGGTCGAGGCGGACCTCGCCGAGTACCTGGGCGTCAGCAGGCAGCCGGTCCGTGAGGCATTGCAGCGTCTGCAGAGCGAAGGCTGGGTCGACCTCCGTCCCGCACAGGGCGCCTTCGTGCACATGCCCACCGACGAGGAAGCCGATCAACTGCTGAGCGTGCGCACCGTGCTGGAGGCACACTCCGCCCGTCTCGCCGCCGACAGGGCAGGCGACGAGGACGTCGAGCGGTTGTGGGAACTGCAGAAGACCGGGCTGGAGGCGTTGGCCGCAGACGACACCGAAGGCCTCGTCGCGGCCAACGCCGCGCTCCACGCGTTCATCACCGAACTGTCCGGCAACACCGTTCTCGGCGAGATGATCGGCATGGTCGATCGCCGGGTCCGCTGGTACTACACGCCGATCGCCCGTCCTCGCAGCCACGACGCCTGGCAGGAACACGAGGAGCTGATCAAGGCCATCGCCGCCGGTGACGCCGTCGCCGCCGAAAAGATCATGAACCAGCACACCGAGCGCACCCGGCAGGCCTTCCACGAACGGCCGAAGGAGGACTAGCGCGCGTTTCATATTAAGGGGTAAGGCAAACGCGGCATGGCCAGAGTTGGCGGCTGGAGCGGGGCCGGCCGGGGAGACGCCTTTCCGACTGTCCATAAGGGACATTTTCCGAGGTGTCAGTGTCCGAGTTGGGCGAGTTGCGCGGTTTGGGGAGGAGGTCGTGAGTGGTAAAGAGGGTTAGAACGCTACTTGCCACTCACGACACCATTTCGTCGCTGGAAAGCGTCTCCTGTGGACACTCAGGTCCTGTCGGCCAGTCCAGAGCCATGCTTGGGCGCGAAGACCGCGAACTTGGCTTATGAAACGCGCGCTAGGCCGGCTTCAGTTCCTGCTCACGCCGCGGAGTCCGCGTGCGCGATCGCCCGGGCTGACGCAGCAGCAGACTGAGCGCGGCCGCGAACAGACTCGTCGCGCCCGCGAGGAAGAACGCGCCGCCGTAACCCCAAGCGACCACGACCATCGCCCCGACGCCGGAGCCGACCAGGCCCGAGATCAGCTTCGAGCTGTACACCAGGCCGTAGTTGCTGGCGTTGTTGTTCTCGCCGTAGAAGTCCGCCGTCATCGCCGCGAACAGCGGGAAGATCGCGCCGCCGCCGAAACCGGAGATCATCGAGGCGAGCAGGAACAGCGGCATGCTGCCGATCGAGCCGGACAGGTACACCGCGAACTGCGCGAGGCCGAGCACGACGCAGACCATGAACAACGTCTGCCGTCGCCCGTAGCGGTCGGAGATCCAGCCGATCACACCGCGGCCGGTGCCGTTGATGATCGCTTTCAGGCTCATCGCCAGCGCGACGATCCCGCCCGCGAACCCCATCTCGTTGCCGAACGGCACCTGCATCGCGATACCGAAGATGTTCACCCCTGCCGTGCACAGCAGGCAGAACCACATCAGCGGCAGCATCCCGGTCCTGAGCGCCTCCTTCGGCGTGTACTGCCGGACCGCCGGCGGGTTCTTCTGCAGGGAACGGCGGATCCGCGGATCGTCGGACACCTTCAACGGGTCCACCTGCGACGGCCACCAGTTCTTCGGCGGGTCCTGGAAGAAGAAACCGCTGACCCCGACGACCGCCGCCAGGAAGAGGCCGACCACGAGCAGGACGCCCGAAAAGTTGGAAAGGTCCATATAGGACGTGAAGATGAAGATGAAGGGCACCGAACCGTAGGCGAA
Source organism: Amycolatopsis sp. WAC 01376 (assembly GCF_003947415.1). Lineage (GTDB taxonomy): Bacteria > Actinomycetota > Actinomycetes > Mycobacteriales > Pseudonocardiaceae > Amycolatopsis. The sequence continues at coordinate 126,462 of NZ_QHKL01000010.1, read as the reverse complement.
GCCGCCGTTGACGAACCCGGTCTTCCCGCCCCTGCGCTCCGGATACCACTTCCCCACCATGTTCACGCAGGTCGCGTAGACCAGACCGGCCCCGCCACCGCCGAAGAACCCGAAGCCCAGGTACGCCCAGATCTCGCTGGGCGCGTAGGCGAGGGCCAGATAGGACAAGAGGGTGCCTGCCGCGCCCAGCAGCATCGCCGCTTTGGCGGACAGCGTCCCGTTCTCCCGCATCTTCCCGGCGGGGAAGGCGACGATCGCCTGGAAGAACACCCAGACCCCGAGCAACCAGAAGATGGTCGCCCCGTGCCATCCGTGCGCGCCGGCGAGCGTCTCCTCCGCCGACGTGAACGCGTATTCCGAGGAGCTGATGGCCATCATGGCGACCCAGGGCAGGATCACCATCGTCCATCGTGGACGGCCCATGATGTCTCGATCGGTTTCGCCGATGCGATAGATCCGGCCGTTCGAATCGATTACTTCCTTGTACGCTCCGGGTGGTTGAGCCGCGGTCGATGACGTCATTGTCATTCTCCTTGGGTCGGTTTTGGGCCGGAAATCAGCCGAGCAGTCCCGCTGAACGGGCCCAGCGATACTTCGCGCCGAGCACGGCCACCGGCTTCTCCGTCGTGTACGGATAAGCCACGACACCGTGCTCGTACAGAAAACTGCTGGCCTCTTCGACCTCGACATCGCCTGCCAGCGAGGCGACGACGGGCTTGTGGATCCCTTTCGCGCGATATTCGGATACGACTTCCGAAACGAGTTCCGCGAAGATCATCGGCGGGGTGACGATAGTATGCCAATAGCCGAGGATCAAGGCATGGATTCGCTCGTCCGCCAAACCGAGCGCGATCGTGTTCCGGTAGGTGGCAGGTGGTTCGCCGCCGGTTATGTCCACCGGATTGCCCGCCGCGCCGAACGGCGGGATGAATTCCCGGAACGACGCGTCGAGATCGGGCGGGATCTCCATCAGGTTCAGCCCGTTGTCCACGCAGGCGTCGGAAAGCAGGACACCGGAACCACCCGCGCCGGTGATGATGACGACGTTCTCGCCCTTGGGCGTCGGGAGCAGCGGGATGCCGCGCGCATACTCGAGAAGATCGTTCAGCCCGGGCGCCCGGATGATGCCGCTCTGGCGCAGGATGTCGTCATAGACCTTGTCGTCGCCGGCGAGTGCGCCGGTGTGCGAGCTGGCCGCTTTCGCGCCTTGGGAGGTGCGGCCCGCTTTGAGCACGACGACCGGTTTCCGCGCCGAAACCCGTTTCGCCGTTTCCGCGAACGATCGTCCGTCTTTGAGATCTTCGAGATGCATCGCGATCAGCTCGGTGTTTTCATCTTGTTCGAAGAAGGTGAGCAGATCGTCCTCGTCGATATCGGCCTTGTTGCCGACCCCGACGATCGACGAGACGCCCATTTTCGCCGACCGGCTGAACCCGAGGATGGCCATCCCGATGCCGCCGCTCTGCGACGACAGCGCGACCCCGCCCTTGACGTCGTACGGCGTGCAGAACGTCGCCGACAGATTCTCCGGCGTGTAGTAGTAGCCGTAGATGTTCGGGCCGAGGATCCGGACGCCGTGCTTCCGCGCGATCGCGACGACCTCGTCCTGCAGTTCGATGTTCCCCGTCTCGCCGAAGCCGGACGGGATCAGGATCGCCCCGGCCACGCCTTTCCGGCCCACTTCCTCCAGCGCGGCGGGCACGAATTTGGCGGGAATGGCGAACACCGCGACGTCGACGTCGCCCGGCACGTCGGAGATGCTCGCGTAGGCCTTGCGGTCGAGGATCTCGGCGGCCTTGGGGTTGATGGGATGGATCTCCCCCGCGAATCCGCCGTCGACGAGGTTCTTCATCACCGAGTTGCCGATCTTGCCCGCCTCGGCGGACGCGCCGATGACGGCGATCGAAGCCGGTTTCATGATCCGGGTCATCGACGCCAGGATCTCCTCCTGGCTGAACCGCACGGGCTCCCGCGCCGCTTCGGGATCCACCAGGATCCGGACGTCGACGGCGATGGCGCCACCGGGAGTGGCCAGCACCGGGTTGAGGTCGACCTCGGCCAGTTGCGGGAAGTCGGTGACCAGGGTGCCGACGCGGGTGAGCACGTCGGCCAGCGCGTCCCTGCTCACCGGCTCCGCACCGCGGACCCCGCGCAGGATCTCGGCGGCCGCGATGCCGTCGATCATCGAGAACGCCTGGTCACGGTCGAGCGGGGCGAGCCGGAACGTGACGTCCTTGAGCACCTCGACCAGTACCCCGCCGAGTCCGAACGCGACGATCTTGCCGAACGTGGCGTCCGTGGTGGCGCCGATGATCACCTCTTGCCCGCCGCTGAGCAGCTGCTGCACCTGGACACCGGTGATCTCGGCGCCGGCGTCATACGCCTTGGCGTTGGCGACGATGGACCGGAAGCCGTCCGCCACCGCGTCCGCGGTCGCCAGGCCGACCAGTACGCCGCCGGCCTCGGTCTTGTGCAGGATGTCCGGCGAAACGATCTTCAGCACCACCGGGAGGCCGATCTCCTGCGCCTGCGCGACGGCTTCCTCGGCGGTGGCCGCCAGCCGTTCCTCCGGGGTGGGGATCCCGTACGCCTCGCACACCTGGCGCCCTTCCGGAGCGGTGAGCGAGGCCCGTTCCTCGGCGGCGACCTTCTCGAGGATCTTCTCGACGATCTCTTTGTCTGCCATGAAGTTCTCCCTCAGATCACGCCGGCCGCGCGCAGCCGGTCCAGGTCGTCCTCGCCGTAGCCGAGTTCGCCGAAGACCTCGGCGTTGTGCTCACCGAGCAGGGGCGAGCGTTCGACCTCGACCGGCGAATCCGACAGCTTCAGCGGGCAGCCCACGGTTTTGAAGGCACCTCGTTCGGGATGCTCGACTTCGACGACGGAGCCCAGTTCGGCCAATGTGGCGTCCTCCGCGAGCTCCCTGGTGGACAGAATCGGACCGCAGGGGATGTTGTGGGCGTTGAGCGCCTCCATCACCTCCCATTTGGTGTGCTTCTCGGTCCACTCCTCGATCATCCCGAATGCCTTGTCCAATTTGGACAGCCTGGCTTCCGGGGTGGACCAGTCCGGATCCTCGGCGAGTTCGGGTTTCCCGATCAGCCGGGTGATCGGCGCCCAGCCGACCGGCTGGATGATCACGTAGATGTAGTCGTTCGGTCCGCCCGGCGCGCATTTCACCGCCCAGCCGGGCTGCCCACCCCCGGACGCGTTGCCCGAACGCGGGACCTCGTCGCCGAAGACGTCGTTCGGGTATTCGTCGAGCGGGCCGTGCGCCAGGCGTTGCTGGTCGCGGAGCTTGACGCGGCACAGGTTCAGCACGGCGTCCTGCATCGCGACCTGGACCCGCTGCCCGCGGCCGGTGTTCGTCCGCTGGTACAGCGCGGCCAGTATCGCGGCGACCAGGTGGATCCCGGTGCCCGAGTCCCCGATCTGCGCGCCGGTCGCGGTGGGCGGGCCATCCTCGAAACCGGTGGTGCTCATCGCACCGCCCATCGCCTGTGCGATGACCTCGTAGGCCTTGAAATCCGCGTACCGCCCGGGGCCGAAACCCTTGATGGAGGCGTAGACCAGCTTCGGATTCAGCTCGGCCAGCCGTTCCCAGGGATAGCCGAAACGGTCGACCACTCCGGGCCCGAAGTTCTCGACCAGGACGTCCACACTGGACACGAGTTGCTCGAAGACCTGTTTGCCCTGCTCACTTTTCATGTTCAGGGTGATGCTGCGTTTGTTGGCGTTGAGCATCGTGAAGTAGAGACTGTCCACCCCGGGGAGGTCCCGGAGCTGGCCACGGGTGATGTCGCCGCGGCCGGGTGTCTCCAGCTTGATCACGTCCGCGCCGAGCCAGGCCAGGATCTGCGTGGACGAAGGTCCTGATTGGACATGCGTCATGTCGAGGACGCGGACGCCGTCGAGTGCCTTTGCCATCGGTGATCCCTCCCGGCTACTTGTACATGGTCTGGTTCATGGTTCCGGGCGCGTAGACGTCCGGGTCGATCCAAACGTTGATCAGCGACGGCTTTCCGGACTCGCGGGCGCGCAGCAGCGCCGGGCCGATGTCCGCGGGGTCGCGCACCGCCTCGCCGTACCCGCCGAGCATCCGGGCGAACTCGTCGTAGGGCACGTCGCCGAGCGTGTTGCCGACGCGTTCCCGGCCGAGGCCGTACTTCGCCGCCTGGCCGTAGCGGATCTGGTTCATCGAGGAGTTGTTGCCGACGATCCCGACGAACGGCAGGTTGAAGCGCACCAGGGTCTCGAAGTCCCAGCCGGTCAGGCTGAACGCGCCATCGCCGAAGAGGGCGACGACTTCTTTCTCCGGCCGCGCGTGCTTCGCGGCGAGGACGAACGGGATGCCGACGCCGAGCGTCCCGAGCGGGCCGGGATCCATCCAGTGCCCCGGCGCCTTCGGCTGGACGACCTGCCCGGAGAAGGTCACGATGTCGCCGCCGTCGCCGATGTAGAGCGAATCCTCGGTGAGGAACTCGTTGATCTCGTGCACCAGCCGGTACGGGTGGATGGGGTTCGCGTCGGAATGCTGGAACGGCAAGCGCTTCTGCTTCGCTTTGGTCTCGACGTCCTGCAGTTCCTCGAGCCAGACCTTGCGCGCGACGGCACCGTTGCCGACCCGGCCGGTGGCCGCGTCCGCGACCGCGGCGAGCACCTGACCCGCGTCGCCGACGATGCCGAGGTCGACGTCCCGGTTCTTCCCGACGGTGCGGTAGTCGAGGTCGATCTGCACGACGGTCGCGTCCGGCGAGAGCCGCTTGCCGTAGCCCATGCGGAAGTCGAACGGGGTGCCGACGATGACGATCACGTCGGCGTTGTCGAACGCGTACCGGCGCGAGAGCTGGAAGTGGTGCGGGTCGCCGGGCGGCAGTGTGCCGCGCCCGGCACCGTTCATGTACGCCGGGATGTTCAGCCCGCGCACCAGTTCGGCCGCCGGTCCGCTGGCGCGGGTCGTCCACACCTGGCTGCCCAGCAGGATGGCGGGCTTCTTCGAGTGGACGAGGAGATCCGCGAGTTTCTCGATGTCGGCCGGGTCGCCGGCGTTGCGGGTGGACGCCCGGTACCGGCCCGCAGAGGGAACCCGCGCCTTGTCCACCGGGACCTTCGCGTCGAGGACGTCGCGGGGAATCTCCAAAAAGGACGGTCCGGGCGCGCCGTGGTAGCACTCGCGGAAGGCCATCGAGACCAGGTCCGCCACCCGCGCGGTGTCCGGGACGGTGGCGGAGAACTTGGTGATCGGCGCCATCATGTCGACGTGCGGCAGATCCTGCAGTGAGCCCATCTTGTGCTGGGTCAACGCCCCTTGCCCGCCGATCAGCAGCATCGGGCTCTCCGCGCGCAGGGCGTTCGCGACCCCGGTGACGGCGTCCGTCGTGCCCGGTCCCGCGGTGACGACCGCGCAGCCGGGACGGCCGGTGATCCGCGCGTAGCCGTCGGCCGCGTGCGCCGCGACCTGCTCGTGCCGGACGTCGATGACCGCGATGCCCTCGTCGACGCAGCCGTCGTAGATGTCGATGATATGCCCGCCGCACAACGTGAAGATCGTGTCGACGCCCTCCGCCTTGAGCGCCTTGGCCACCAGGTGGCCGCCGGAGATCAGGTCCGGGGCGGGTTCGGAACCGTTGGTGGTGGCCTTCGTCGCGGTGTCCCCCGCAGCGGTGCCGGTCGTTGGCGCCATCGTTCAACTCCTCTTTCTCGCACGCCGGACCTCTCTGATCCGTGCGCTCGTTTCCGGATCTGCTCCGTCCGCGCGTCCTCTGCTCGAAGCCCCTGGTCGCGGCAGACTGTAGATTGCATACCGTATGAGGTAGCCATATAGTTACTCTTCGAACGCTCCGGTGTCCAGGGCCGCTAGCAGGTTTCCTCTCCCATCGAGGGAAAGGTCGCCATCGGCGCTTGATGTCCTGAAGGTCCCCTTTGAGACCTTCAACGTCTCAAAGGGGACCTTCAGGACACGCCGAGGCGGTCCGGGCGGGTGTACACGTTCATGGAAGTGCCCCGCAGGAACCCCACCAGGGTCAGGCCCATCTCCGCGGCGAGGTCCACCGCCAGTGACGACGGCGCGGAAACCGCGGCCAGCAGCGGGATCCCGGCCATCACCGCCTTCTGCACCAGTTCGAACGACGCCCGTCCGCTGACCATCAGGACAGTCCCGGACAACGGCAGCCTCCCGTCACGCGCCGCCCAGCCGACCACCTTGTCGACGGCGTTGTGCCTGCCGACGTCCTCCCGCAGGCACAACAGCTCCCCGTCTGCGCTGAATAACCCGGCCGCGTGGAGCCCGCCCGTGCGGTCGAAGACCAGCTGTGCCGTCCGGAGCCGATCCGGCAGTTCGGCCACTGTGGACGGTGTGATCGACAGATCGTCGCCGTCCACCGGCCAGGTCGCGGTGGTCCGCACTGCGTCGAGGCTCGCCTTCCCGCACAACCCGCACGACGACGTGGTGTAGAAGTTCCGCTCCAGGGAGGCATCGGGCGGGGCGACGCCTTCCGCTAGGACGACGTCCAGCACGTTGTAGGTGTTGGAGCCGTGGGTGGTCGCGCCCGCGCAATAACGGATCGAGTGGATATCCTTCGCGGACCGCGAAACCCCTTCGCCGACAAGGAATCCGGCGGCGAGGTCGAAGTCGTGCCCGGGGGTGCGCATCGTGATCGTCAACGGTTTCCCGCCGACGCGGATCTCCAGCGGCTCTTCGACGGTCAGCGTGTCCGGACGGGCACCCGGCACGCCTTCGACGACGCGGATCACCCGCCGCCTGCTCGTCACACGGCCCATCAGCGGATCGCCGGCAACAGCGACTTCGGCCGTCCCGGCTGGGAAAGCCGCCCGCCGAGCAGTGCGCCGAGAACGCTGAGCGCGCCCGCCACCGCGAACGCGCCGAGGTACCCGTGCGTGGACACGACGAACGCGGCCAGACCGACTCCGAGCAACGCCCCGACCGCCTTGGCGCTGTACAGCACCCCGAAGTTCTGCAGTGCCGACTCCTCGCCGAAGTAGTCGCGGACCAGTGACACCAGCAGCGAGTAGCAACTCCCGTTCCCGAGCCCCGCCAGCGCGGCACCCACGACGAGCCCCACCGCGTGATCACCCGAGTAGAGCAGGACGAACTGGGCGATCCCGCCCGTGGCCAGCGCCAGTCGCAGGATCCGGCGCCTGCCGAGCCGGTCGGACAGTCCGCCGAGCAGGACCCGTCCGGCACCGGTCACCCCGGCGAGCACCGCGAGCGCGACGGTGGCGAGTTCCGGACCGCCTCCTTGCGCGGCCACGAAAGTCGCGAGATAGGCGACATCGAAGAGCAGGACCGCGGCGGCCAGTACGACGATGAGGTACATCGCCACCGCGGTCGGACAGCGGAGCACCTCCCCCGGCCGGTACTCGCGCAGGGCGGGCCGGTTCACCGCGACCCCGCGGTTGCGCACCTTGTCGGCCGCCCACGTACGCGGATCCGGCCGTTCCGGCCACCAGCGGGGCGGCGGATCGCGCAACAGGACCGCGGTGCCCGCGATCATCATGAGCACGGCCACCGCGACCGCGTCCAAGAGCGGACGGCGATTGCCTTCCGAGAGCCAAAACCCGGCCCCCAGCACGAAAAGCACGCTGCCGTACGCGAAAGCGCCGCTGACCGCGCCCACCCGTGCCGGGACGCGATCGGGGAACCAGTTCATCACCGTGCCGACGCAGGTCGCGTAGACGACGCCCGTCCCGATCCCGCCGAGTACCGAGTAGCCGACGAACATCGCGGCAAGGTTGTTGGCGTGCCCCAAGGTGAACATCCCGGTGGCACAGAGCACCCCGCCGGCGATCACCGCGACCGCGGGCGGAAACATCCCGCGCTCGCGCAACCGGGCGACCGGGTACACCGCGCACGCCTGGCACACCGTCCAGAGCGCGAAGGAGGCGATCACTTCGGGGAACGTCCAGCCGTAGGTGTCCATCAGGACCGGCGCGACGACGCCGAAGCCGTATTGCTGGATCCCGGCGGCGAACATCGCCGTCCAGCTGAGCCACAGCATCCACGCCCGGGATCTGCCGACCAGGTCCACGTCGCTCTCGCCGACGCGATACCGGCGGCCGTAGTGGTCTCGCAGGATTCGAGGATCGGGCATGGGTCCCACCCCGCTCACGGCAGATTGTATACAGTATGTAGTCTGGTTATAGCACTCGGGCCGCCGGAAGTCCACGAATTGTCGGACCCCCTCGTTAGCGTCAGCCGGCATGGACAGCACGCCGTTCCAAGTCCGGATCCCGGAGGCCGATCTCGAAGACCTCCGAGATCGGCTCCGCCGTGCCCGCTGGCCCGACGACGAGACCGTCGACGACTGGTCGCAAGGCGTTCCTGCCGCCTACCTGCGTGAACTGTGCTCGTACTGGGCCGGGCACTACGACTGGCGTGCCGCGGAATCCCGGCTCAACGCGATCCCCCAGTTCCGGGCCGAGATCGACGGGCTCGGCATCCACTACCTGCACGCCCGCTCCCCGCATCCCGGGGCGTTGCCGCTGATCCTCACCCATGGCTGGCCTGGTTCGGTCTTCGAGTTCCTCGACGTACTCGGTCCCCTCACCGATCCGGTCGCCCACGGCGGTGACGCGGCGGACGCCTTCCACGTCGTCGTCCCTTCCTTGCCCGGGTACGGCTTCAGCGACAAACCCGCGCGGGCGGGCTGGTCGATCCAGCGCATCGCCGACGCGTGGATCCGCCTCATGGACGGCCTTGGCTACGAGCGCTACGGCGCCCAGGGCGGCGATTGGGGCACCAGCATCACCACGCTCATGGGCCGGACCGCTCCCGCGCGGCTGGCCGGGATCCACCTCAACCCACCGCTGGCGGCGCCGGACCCGGCGACGTTCGACGGCCTGTCCGAGTCCGAGCGGAAATCGCTCGAAGACCTCGAAAGGGCCAAGGCGGACGGTTCGGGTTACGCGATCCAGCAGGCGACCAGGCCGCAGACGATCGGTTACGCGCTGGCGGACTCCCCGGTCGCGCTGTGCGCGTGGATCGTCGAGAAGTTCCAGGCGTGGACGGACTGCGGCGGCCATCCGGAGAACGCATTGACCCGGGACGCGATGCTCGACGACATCACGCTCTACTGGCTCACCGGCACCGGCGCTTCGTCCGCCCGGCTGTACTGGGAGAGCTTCGCCGAGGTGTCGAGCTGGTTCGCCGAGTCCACTGTGGACACGATCACCGTGCCGACGGGCTGTTCGATCTTCCCGCGCGAGACCCCGCGCCCGTCCCGCCGCTGGGCGGAACGCCGGTTCACCGACATCCGATACTGGAACGAACTCGATCGCGGAGGCCACTTCGCGGCCTTCGAACAACCCGGCGTGTTCACCGACGAGGTGCGGGCGTTCTTCCGGCTCGTGCGGTGACCGATTGACTCTGACACCGTGTCAGGCTGTCTGGTGGGAGGCGTCATGTTCAGTATCGGAGACTTCGCCAAGCACGGCCGGGTGACCGTCCGGATGCTGCGTCACTACGACGCCATCGGGCTGCTGCGCCCCGCCCACGTCGACCCGTTCAGCGGCTACCGGTCCTACACCGGCGAGCAGCTGGCCCGGCTCAACCGGGTGATCGCGCTCAAGGATCTCGGCTTCACCCTCACCAAGGTGCAGGAAATCCTCGAAGCGGAGATCGGCACGGACGAATTGCACGGGATGCTGCGGCTGCGCCGCGCCGAACTCGAAGCGGCCATGGAGGCGGACGAGGCGCGGCTCAAGGCCATCGAAGCGCGGCTCCGGTCGATCGAAAGCGAGGGAACCATGCCTTCCGAAGACGTCGTCGTCAAAAGCCTTCCCGCGGTGCGCGTCGCCGAACTGACCGGGACGGCGAGCGGATACGTGAACGAAGAGATCGGCCCCGTCGTCGGGCGGTTGTACAAGGAGCTGTTCGGAGCGCTCGGCCCGATCACGCCGTCGGGACCGCTCATCGCCTACTACGAGGACGACGCCGACGGCGAACGCGTGCTGATCCACGCCGCCGTCACCATCTCGGCCGAAACCGACCGCACCGAAGGATTCTCGACGGTGAGCCTCGCCGAAGTGGAAAGCGCGGCGACGATCCTGCACCGTGGCTCGATGGAGACCATGCTCTCCAGCTACCAGGTGCTGGCGAAGTGGGTCGACGCGCACGGCTACCGCGCGAGCGGCCCGGCACGGGAGTTCTATCTCGAGTGCCCGGAGGACGGGGACAAGTGGGTCACCGAGTTGCAGCAGCCGATCACCAAGGCCTGACCCTCAACCGTGTTCCAGGTGCCTTCGGCGGGTGGGTCGGGATCGCGGGTCCGTGAGGGCCTCCTTCCCTACTCTGAGGGTAGGGAAGGAGGCCCTCACGGCATGCCGCGCTGAGCTGAGCCCGTTCCGAGGTGGCGGGCAGGAACGCCATCTTGAGTCTCAGCGCTACAGCGACAGCGCGTGAAGGCCCCCTTCCCTCGGCTCAGCCGAGGAAACTCGACCTTCGCGCCAGCCCAAGTACATGAAGGACCCCATCCTTGCGCCCAGGTACAGGAAGGGGTCCTTCATGTACTTCACGCAAGAGGCGCCACAGGTCACGCAGTAGGTACCTAAGAGAAGCCTCGCCAGAACCCTCATTGCCACTCGCGCCCGCGATCACCCAGGAAGCCGGTCACAGCGGCCCGGAACTCGTCCGGCGCCTCCAGCCACGGCACGTGCCCGACCCCCTCGAAGCGCACCCGTGTCACCGACGGCAGGGCTTCTTCCAGCGAGTCGACGGCCCACCGGGGCCGGTTGTCCGCCATCCCGTCCACGATCAGTGCCGGCACCCGCAGCGACCGGCAGGCCGAAACGAGCTCCGCTTCCGGCATCGCCCGCATCTCCTCGCTGAGGGCCGCGTTCGCCTCGTAGTTGACCGGGAACCAGGGAGTCGCCATCGCTTCGGCATGGCGCTCGCCGTCGGTCACGAAATCGGCCGTCCATTGCCGCACCGCGCTTTCGCGGCCCTTCCCGCGTGGCTGCTTTCCCACCTTCCGCTGGAACTCCGCGTGCCATTCGTGACCGAGGCCGACGCCCGACACGTAAACGAGCGCGCTCACCCGCTCCGGATGCGCGAGCGCGTAGAGGAGACCGAGATGCGCGCCCCACGAATGACCGAGCACCGGGATCCGGTCGAGGCCGTGCCACTCCCGGACGACGTCGACGTCGGCGACCATCCGTTCGAGTGTGTACGGGCCACGCGGTTCCGAGCGCCCGGCACCGCGCTGATCCCAGCGGATCAGCCGGAATCGCGGACCGAGATCCAGTGTGCCGAACATGTCCCACAGGCCGGGGCCGCCGTGGCAGCACAGGATCGGTTCGCCCCGGCCGGTCGCCGAGGTCCACAGCTCAACGCCGTCGTCGGTGATCACCACGGGATTATCCGATAGGCGGAGCCGCCGTCGTTCGTTATCTTCCGCGACATGACGACGGACACGCCGCCCCAGCGGGCAGCCACCCTCGCTGACGCGCCCGCCATCGCGGCGCTGATGCGGGCCTCGGTGCTGGAGTTGTTCCCCCGGTTCTACGACGAGCGGCAGACGGCGAGCGCGGCCGAGCACGTCGCGCGCCTCGATCCGCGGTTGCTCGAGGACGGCACGTACTTCGTGCACGAGGCGGACGGCGAGATCGTCGCCTGCGGAGGCTGGAGCAGGCGCAACAAGACGCACGCCGGCGCCGGCGATACGGCGGACGACGACCGTCGGCTCGATCCGGCCACCGAACCGGCGCGGGTACGCGCGATGTTCGTCCGCGGTGATTGGACCCGGCGTGGGCTCGGACGCGCGATCCTCGAGTCCTGTCGTGTCGCGGCGAAGGCCGAGGGATTCACCTCGCTGACGTTGACGGCGACCCTGCCCGGTGTCCCGCTGTACCTGTCGTTCGGCTTCACCGAAGTCGAACGGGTGACGGTGACGACGCCCGACGGCGTCGATCTCGCGGGAGCCGTGATGGCCAGGGGCATCGACGATCCGGATAGCATCGGAAGATGATCCCCGGGGCCACCGCACTCTCGTTCGTCTTGATCTGCCTGCTCGGCGCGATGGCACCGGGACCGGATTTCCTGGTGGTGACCCGCAGCGCGATCCTCGGCGGGCGCAAGGCCGGGATCGCCGCCGGACTCGGCATCGCGCTCGGCGTCTTCGTCTGGGTGGTCGCGATCGCGCTCGGGGTCGCGGCGATCCTCACCGCGTCGGCGATCGCCTTCACCGTGGTGAAACTGATCGGCGCCGGGTACCTGATCTTCCTCGGCGTCAAGGCGTGGCTGGCGGTGCGCCGCGGCGACTACAGCGAGCTCAAGGACAGGGTGGCGCCCGTCGTCGTGCCCAAGGAGGCGTTCCGGCAGGGGCTGCTCACCAACCTGTTCAACCCGAAGGTCGCGATGTTCTTCCTCGCGCTCATCCCCCAGTTCCTCCCGCATTCGGCCTCGACCGCACAGACCCTGCAGCTGGCCGTGCTGGCCACCACCGTGGCCGTCGTGTGGACCTTCGTCCTGGCGACGCTGGTCGGTTCGCTGCGGAGGTTCTTCAGCTCCGGCCGGGTGCGGCGGACGATGGACGCGGTGATGGGCACCTTCCTGGTCGGACTCGGGATCCGGGTCGCGGTCCAGAACTGACGAAGGCACCCATCACACGACGTCAGAGGGATTCGGCGGCGAGACGCGTACCTTCGACGCGGGCGGCGATCTTGGCGAACGCGGTCTCCCGCGACGTCGAGACGTCGTCGGCGAACGGCGAGAAGCCGCAGTCGTCACAGGTGCCCAGCCGGCCCGGCGAGATGTACCCCGCGGCCTGGAGAACCCTGTCCCGGACCTCCTCGGCGGTTTCGACGCGCGGATCGATCGGATCGGTCACGCCGACGAAGATCCGCTGCTCGGGCCGGGAGTGCTCGGCGATCACCTTCAGCGCCCGCTCGGGTTCCGCCTCACTCGCCAGCTGGACGTAGACGTTGCCCACCTTCAGCTGGAACAGCGTCGGGAGCAGGCCGGCGTAGTCGACGTCGAGGCTGTGCGCCGAGTCCTGGTCTCCACCGGGACAGGTGTGCACACCGATCTTCTTCCGCTCCTCCTCGGAGAAGCGGTCCAGCACCGCGTTGTTCAGGTCCACAAAGGACTGCAAGAGTCCACCGGAAGGGTCGAGCTTCAGCGACAACCGGCCTTCGGTGAAGTCGATCTGAACGCTGTCGGCACCCGCGTCGAGACTGCGGCGGATATCGGTTTCGGCTTCGTTCACCAGGTCGGCGATGAACTGATCCCTGCCATATCCGGCCAATTCCTCACCGGGATAGACGAGACTGACCGCCGAAGCCGCGATCACCGCCTGCTTCACCGGCCTGGTCGTGTGTTTCTTGACCTCGCGCAGATAGGAGTCGGCGTAGGTCTGATAACGGAACGGTCCGGCGGTGAGCCGCGGAAGCTGCCGGGTGTGCCCGTCAGCGAAGGGGATGACGACGCCGTCCGGAGCCAGCGAAGTGAGGCCCGCCAAGGGATACGTGGCGAAGCTCGGCTTGCCCTGCTCTCCGTCGGTGATGACCGGGGAACCGGTCTCCTCCAGTCGCTTGACGGTGTCCAGGAGGGCCTTTTCCTGCAACTCGCCGAGCCCGTCGGCGTCGAGTCGTCCCGCCGCGTGCTCACCGAACGCTTCGATGAGGTAAGCCGGACGGGGAATACTGCCGATCGGTTCGGTGGGAATGATCATCGCTCGTGTCCTCCCAGATTGAGCAACGCGGCCGCCCTGGCCACAAGCTCAGAAGCTACCGAGCCCTCTCCTCTTTGACGATCTTTCGATGTGCCCAAACCCCTAATGGCGCAACAAATCCACTCGTGGAGACCGACGGTCGCCAAGCCGTATAGGCCGTTATACGAAATCCGGGGAAATTCGATGCTTATCCGGCCCTGCTCCTGGGTATTCCGTGGGTGTCGACGGCCGAGGCGCGCCGAAGGAGAAGCCCGATGCTGAGCCATCACGATCGGCAAGAGCTGGAAAAGATCGAGCGCTGGTTCGAGCTCACCGAGCCGGCGTTGGCCGCTCGGCTCCGCTCCGGCAGGCCCGCCCGGCCTCCGCTGATCCGGCTGGCCGTCCTCCTGGGTCTCGACCTCACCGCCGGCCTGCTGATGCTGCTGGGCGTCGTGGTGAACAGCCCGGCCCTGTTGCTGACCGGGATGATCACCGTGACCGCCGCGGTGATCGTGCATCTGTCCCGGTTCGGTCGCGACTGATCGTCTTCCCGCTCACCGGTAGGGTTCCGGGCGATACGTCCGGTTCACTGGGAGGAAGACGCATGCGGTTCATGATCATCATCAAGGCGGACGAGGATTCCGAAGCCGGGAAGATGCCGCCGATGGAAGCGTTGACCGCCATGGCGAAGTTCAACCAGGACATGCTCGACGCCGGGGTGCTGGTGGGCGGCGAAGGCCTGCAGGAGAGCTCGAAGGGCGCGCGAGTCACGATCAACGCGGCCGGGACCACCGTCACCGACGGCCCGTTCACCGAGGCCAAGGAACTCGTCGGCGGTTACTGGATCGTCGACGTCCCTTCGCGCGCCGAAGCGATCGAGTGGGCGCAGCGCTGTCCCACTCCCCCGCACGGTGACATCGTGCTCGAGATCCGCAAGATCCTGGAAGCCGAGGATTTCGGCGAGAACTTCACGCCGGAGCTGCAGGAGAACGAGCAGCGGATGCGCGACGAGGTCGCCGAACGCTCCTAGCGCGGACACACAGAACGCGGCCTAAGCTCGCTTCATGGCCGTCCGGGAGTGGGTGCGCTGGGTACTTCACGTCGACCTCGACCAGTTCATCGCGGCGGTCGAGGTCGCCCGGCGGCCCGAGCTGCGCGGCAAACCCGTGGTCGTCGGCGGCACGGGTGATCCGGCCGAACGGGCCGTGGTGGCGACGGCGTCGTACGAAGCGCGGGAATTCGGGATCCGGTCCGGGATGCCGTTGCGAACCGCCGCGAAACGCTGCCCGGACGCGATCTTCCTGGCGACGGACGCGCCCGCCTACCAAGAAGTGTCCGATCGGGTGATGGCGACGCTGCGGGAATTCCCGGTGATCGTCGAGGTTTTCGGCTGGGACGAAGCCTTCCTCGGCGCCACGACGGACGATCCCGAAGCGCTCGCCGCCGACATCCGGCGAGAGGTGGCCGAGAAGACCGGGCTGTCCTGCTCGGTCGGTATCGGCGACAACAAGCTGCGCGCCAAACTCGCCACCGGCTTCGCCAAACCGGCCGGGATCTTCCGTCTCGTCCAGGAGAACTGGTGGGGCGTCATGGCCGAGCGGCCGACGGACGCGCTGTGGGGCATCGGCGCCAAGACCACGAAGAAGCTCGCCGAGGCCGGCTATCGCACCGTGCTGGAACTCGCGGGCGCCGATCCGGCGGACCTCGCCGCACGGTTCGGCCCGAAGCTCGGCCCGTGGTACCGGCTCCTCGCCGGCGGGATCGGCGATGCCGAGGTCACCGCGACGCCGTACGTGGCGCGATCCCGCAGCCGTGAGACGACGTTCCAGCAGAACCTCACCGATCCCGGGATCATGGCCGCGGAGGTCGTCGCGCTGGCGAAACGCGTCTCACAGGACGTCGCCGACGAAGGCAGGCCCGCCGCGCGGATCGCGGTCAAGGTCCGGTTCGCACCGTTCCACACCCATGCACACAGCGTGACCCTGCCCGCCCCGACCTCGGATCCCGCCGAGATCGAGAAGGCGGCACTGGCCGTTCTCGGCATGTTCGACCTCGGCAGGCCGGTCCGTCTGCTGGGCGTCCGCGCCGAATTCGCCACGCCCGCGTCGCCTTGACAGCGCTCGCGGCGTTTTGCCATTCTGGGTTCCGGGCCGAGAGGCGCTGCGACGGAATTCTTCCGCCACGCTCGGCCCGCCGCGACAGACGTAAGGGCGCCTCCCACTGCGGAGGTGCCTTTCTTTGCGTCGAAACCCTTTTCCGGCCTTCGTCGTCGAGGCCGTGCGCTGAACCCCCGCACTGACACCGTCCTTCCCGTCACCGGCGAGAAGGACCGCTCCACCCTGCCTTCCTTGATGATTGGAGAACCTGTGAGCCCTACCCTGTCCAAGGTCAACGGGATCGAATTCGCCGTCGCCGATCTCTCGCTCGCCGAGGCCGGCCGCAAGCAGCTGCGCCTCGCCGAGGTCGAAATGCCCGGCTTGATGGCGCTGCGCCGCGAATACGCCGATTCGCAGCCGCTGAAGGGCGCGCGGGTCGCGGGTTCGCTGCACATGACCGTCCAGACCGCCGTGCTGATCGAGACGCTCGTCGCGCTCGGCGCCGAGGTGGGCTGGGTGTCGTGCAACATCTTCTCCACGCAGGACGAGGCCGCCGCGGCCGTCGTCGTCGGCCGGGAGGGCACGGCCGACAAGCCGTCGGGTTCGTCGGTGTTCGCGTGGAAGGGTGAGACGCTCGCCGAGTACTGGTGGTGCACCGACCAGCTCTTCGACTTCGGCGACGGCCGTCTCCCGAACATGATCCTGGACGACGGCGGCGACGCCACCATGCTGATCCACAAGGGTGTCGAGTTCGAGGCCGCCGGCGCCGTTCCGCAGCCGACGGAGGAAGACCCCGAGGAGTACCACCTCGTACTGGAGACCCTGCGCGAGAGCCTCGGCCGCGACACCGGCCGGTTCACCCGCATCGCCAAGGAGGTCCGCGGAGTCACCGAGGAGACCACCAACGGCGTCAAGCGGCTCTACAAGCTCGCCAAGGAAGGCGAGCTGCTCTTCCCGGCGATGAACGTGAACGACTCGGTGACGAAGTCGAAGTTCGACAACAAGTACGGCATCCGCCACTCGCTCATCGACGGTCTCAACCGCGGCACCGACGTGATGATCGCGGGCAAGGTCGCGGTCATCTGCGGCTACGGAGACGTCGGCAAGGGCGCGGTGGAATCGCTGCGCGGCCAGGGCGCCCGCGTGGTCGTCACCGAGATCGACCCGATCTGCGCACTGCAGGCGGCGATGGAGGGCCTCGACGTCGTGGAACTCGACGACGTCGTCGAGCGCGGCGACATCTTCATCACCACCACCGGGAACTTCGACATCATCATGGCCGACCAGATGGCCAAGATGAAGCACAACGCGATCGTCGCGAACGTCGGCCACTTCGACAACGAGATCGACATGGCCGGGCTCGCGAAGATCCCCGGGATCGAGAAGATCGAGATCAAGCCGCAGGTGCACGAGTGGGTCTTCCCCGCGACCGACGGCCGTGAGAAGCACTCGATCATCGTGCTGTCCGAGGGCAGGCTGATGAACCTCGGGAACGCCACCGGCCACCCGAGCTTCGTGATGTCGAACTCCTTCACCAACCAGACGATCGCGCAGATCGAGCTGTTCACGAAGCAGGGCGAGTACGCCACCGACGTCCACGTGCTGCCGAAGCACCTCGACGAGAAGGTGGCCCGTCTGCACCTCGACGCGCTGGGTGTCCGGCTGACGAAGCTGACCAAGCGCCAGGCCGAGTACATCGGCGTGGACGTCGAGGGTCCGTACAAGCTGGACCACTACCGATACTGAGGCACTCCGCCTTCTGAGTGGCGATCGCAAGTCCGTGAAGGCCTCCTTGAGGGACTCTGGGTCCCTCAAGGAGGCCTTCACGGACCGGGCCCGGCATCAACGCCGAGGCCACTAGGCCGAATGCGTGAAAACTTCGGCCGGATGGACCTGTTTTCTCCTGGAGTGGAGCGGGAATTCCTTGAGTAGCCCCACCCCGGCAGCACTCAGGCCGGGCGACTACGAAGGAGAAGGTGTTCCCGTGATCATTCTCGGCGTCATCCTGATTGTCGTCGGTGTCATCGCCAGCATCCCGGTTCTGTACTCGATCGGGATCGCGCTCGCGGTCATCGGCATCATCCTGGCCGTTCTCGGGAACACCGGGAAGGCCATCGGCGGTCGCGCCCACTGGTACTGAGCACCGGACCGAACCGGTACCGAGCCCCCGGTACCGGCGCTGAAACAGATCGGGCACCCGGCGTTCCCCCTCACGCCGGGTGCCCGGTCTGTTTTCGTTCACCGCTCGCCGGGTATCCGCTGCGCACGACGAGAAGGAGGCAGAGCCGATGGCAGGAACGGACCCTCGCCCGTACTTGACGGAGGCGACCTACCCGTGTGGACGCGACGAACTCCTGAGGGCCGCCGCGGCGGCCGGAGCGGGCGATGACGTCCTCGGTCCGCTGGGTGCCCTTCCCGCGCAGGACTACGCGGATGGAGAACGAGTCTGGGAGGCGGTGCGCGCCTGTGACGGCGCTCCGATCCACGACACCGCGAAGGAAGCACCGTGACATGAAGGGGTCCCCCGGCTCCGAGGGGGAGGGAGAGCCGGAGGACCCCGTCATAGTTAACACATTCCCGGCCACGATGTACACGAACGCCCACACCTTCGAGTGGCAATCGGTCGTGATCACCCGAATCGGGCCGGACTGGTGTATTGGCCGCCGGTCAAGAAGCCCGCAGCAGCAGCTGGGCCTCCACCTCGGCGCAGGTGCAGCCGCCGTCGACGTCGAAGCAGTCGATCGTCAGCGTGTGCCGGGCGAAGTCGTAATCGACGCAGCCGTCCTCGCTGCATTCGGTGAAACCACCGTCGAGGTGGACCACCAGGGTTCCGTGGCAGTGGTCGAGTCCGCCGGCGCAGAACGCGCACTCCATGTTCATGCCGCCTCCCGCGATCAGGTCGAAGATCGCTTCGGAAAAGTTCTCCTCGATTGCCTTACTACCACCGAGGGGCGACAGATCCTGACATACGGCGCGGCGTGTCGCGAGGCCCGGCGGGGTGACGACGGGCACAAGTCCACAATGGACGATTTCGGTCATCGAGGGCCAGGCACCGTTCGGCGGCTCGCGAGTGGCAAAGACGGTCAGAACCATCCAGGGTGGCTCAGGTGCCTACTGCCGGTGCGGGGGGGGGTGGCGGTTTCGCGTGACTGAACGGACGACACACGTGTTGGAAGGGACGACACGCGTGATTGGACGGACGGCTCGTGGTTGAACCCGGGCTGCGGTCGTGTCGTCCATCCAGTCACGCGTGTCGTCCGCCGGATCACGCATGTCGTCCGGTCAGTCACGTGACATCGCCGGTCAAGATCGTCCCTACCACTCCCGAGACTCTATTGCCAAAAACCTAGGCGCTCTTCGGGGTTCGCTTGCCGGACGCGGGCTTCTTCGCCGCGGTGGCCTTCTTGGCCGTCGAAGGCTTCCTGCTCTTCTTCGCCTCGCTAACGCTGGCCTGCAAGGCCTCCATGAGGTCGACGACGTCGGCCTTCGCGCCCACGGCCTTCGGCTTCGTGGTCTCGTTCCCCGCGGCCTTGGCCTCGATCATGGCCTCCAGGGCCTCGCGGTAGGAATCGGCGTACTTCTCCTGCTCGAACACCGGCTCCGAGAGCGAGTCGATCAGCGAACCCGCCATCGTCAGCTCCTGCGGCCGCACCTGCGGCGGATCGTCGTGCAGGAACCCGAAATCCGGGACGCGGACCTCGTCGGGCCACAACATCGTCGTCATCGTCAGGACGTCGCTGTGGACCCGCAGGATCGCGAGTGTCTCCCGCTGCCGGATGGCGACCTTCGCCACCGCCACATGGCTCGCCTTCTGCAGCGCGTCACGCAGGACCACGTACGGTTTGACGGCGTTCTTCTGCGGTTCGAGGTAGTACGTCTTGTCGAACTGGATCGGGTCGATGGACTCCAGCGGCACGAACTCGAGGACGTCGATCGCCCGCGACGAAGCCAGCGGCAGTTCCGACATGTCCTCGTCGGTGAGCACGACCATCTCGCCGTCGGGCAGTTCGTAGCCCTTGGCGATCTCGGCGTAGGGCACTTCCTCGCCGTCGATCGTGCAGAACCGCTTGTACTGGATGCGGCCGCCGTCGGACTCGTGCACCTGGCGCAACGAGACGTTCTTGTTCTCGGTGGCCGCGTAGAGCTGGATCGGGATGCTCACCAGCCCGAAGGACACTGAGCCCTTCCACATCGAACGCATCGCGCCGCACCTCCACCGCCGTCACCGACCGTACTCACGCACGGTGACCACGGTAGCCCGAAACGGCGCAACGCGACAGTCCCGCGAACCCGATCGCGGGACCATCGCGGCTCCGGAATCAGGCCTCGGCCAGGTACTTCTCCGCTTTCGCGGGATCGAGGAACCAGTGCTGGAAATCGGTCGGATCGGAGAACCCGTTCGCGAACCGCTTCGCCACGGCGGGCTTCTCCCCCGCCGCGCCGATGATCTGGAGCACGTGCGGGGGCGGCGGCTGCAGCATCGCGTTCGTCCAGATCGTCACGTGCTGGGCGTACTCCCAGTACTTCTCGAACGCCGCGGCCATCCACTCCTCGTCGAACGGCTTGTCCCCGCGATCGAGGATCGAGTCCAGATAGGACGCCGCGCAGTGGCTCGCGTTGTTGGAACCCTGGCCGGTGATCGGGTCGTTGGCCACCACGACGTCGGCCATGCCGAGCACCGCGGTCCCCGAGTCCAGCTTGCCGACCGCGTTCCGCACGACCGGCGTGTACCCGCCGGCCAGCGTCGCCTTCGCGTCGGTCAGCACGGCGTTCCTCGAGCGCTCGTACTCCCACGGGAGGAACTGCTTCATCAGCGACAGGATCCGGTCGAGATGCTGCTGTGGCGAGGGCCGGTCGTCCCAGCAGTCGAGCGGGCCGCCGGGGACACCCTCGAAGAACAGGATGTCGCAGTTCCCGCTCAGCGTGTACGCGGGGATCATGAACAGCTCACCCACGCCGGGGATGATGTTGAACCGCACCGCCGCCTTGTCCGGATGCTCGGGCCGTCGCTCGACGCCGTGCACGTACGCCAGCGAGAGCGCGCGCTGCGGTTCGGTGTACGGCGACCGCTCCGGGATCCGGTCGAACAGCTGGACCAGCTCACCCTTGCCCGCCGCGATGACGACCAGGTCGTACAGCTTCGCCAGCGGCGCCAGATCCGAGGTGGTGACGCCGTGGATGACGACCTTGCCGCCGCGGTCCTCCACCAGCTCCAGCCAGGCCGCCATCTTCACCCGCTGGTCCACCGACTGCGCGTAGTGCTCCAACGGCCCGAACCAGTCCAGCACGCGGCTGGAGTCCGGTCCGGCGATCGAGACGCCGAGCCCCTCGACCTTGACGGTCTCGTCCTCCCACAGGTTCAGCTTGTGGTCCCGCTCGTGTTGCAGGGCGGAGTGGAACATGCACTGGGTCGACATCACCTTGCCGGACCGGATCTCGTCCGGTGTCCGCGCCGACATCACCGTGACGTCGTAGTCGTGGGACAGCAGACTCAAAGCCAGCTGCAACCCCGACTGCCCGGCACCGACGATCAGAACCTTGCGCATCCTCGACGTTCCTCCCAGAACCGTTCAGCTGAGTGAAGCGAACTCGCGACCCGGCCCGGAGACCACCGCGAGAGACAGCGTGTGCGACACGAGTTCCTGCAACGTCGCGACCGCGGACTTCGGATCGCGGGCGTCGCAGGTGACCAGCGGGATGTCCGGGGACAGCGCCAGCGCGTCGCGGACCTCGTCGAGATCGTGCACCGGCATGCCCTCGAACTGGTTGACCGCGACGACGAACGGCAGCTCGGAGTCGTTCTCGAAGTAGTTGATCGCGGCGAACGACTGGTCGATCCGGCTGGTGTCGACCAGCACGACGGCGCCGAGCGCGCCGCGCGAGAGGTCGTCCCAGAGGAACCAGAACCGGGCCTGGCCCGGCGTGCCGAACAGGTACAGGAGCAGGTCTTCACGCAGGGTGATCCGGCCGAAGTCCATCGCGACCGTGGTGGTGGATTTGGTCCCGGGCGGCACCAGCTCGTCGACCCCGGCGCCGGCCTCGGTCATCCATGCCTCGTTGCTCAGTGGCGGGACCTCGGAGACGGAGCCGACGAACGTCGTCTTGCCCACGCCGAATCCACCGGCGACCACGATCTTGGCGGAGATCGCCAAGAGATCTGTGTTCGATTCGGAACCCGCGACCGCATTCGCGTCGCCAGGGCGCTCTTTCACGACCTACTCACGCCCTTCCTGAATGGCGCCCTGACACCCCGAAAGCGGGGCCTGCCGGCCGGGGCGGGTTCGAACTGGGTACTCATGCGGCCAACGACCCGAAGGCTCCGCCGCTCCGCCTGTGTCAGACCGGGAGGCGCTTGAGTCCATCGAGGATCCTCTCGAGCACGTTCGTATCGTGGTTGTAGGCGTGGGCCGTCGGGTGCACGAAGACGGCGCCCTGGGTGGCGAGGTCGCCGATGAGCACCCGGACCACGCCCAGTGGCAGATCAAGTCCCACCGAAAGCTCGGCGATCGAAGAGCGGTCGCGGGCGCGCTCGTACAGCGCGCGCGATTCGGGCATCAGGGCCTCGGCCAGCGACGGGTCGTAGCGCGGGACCGAGATCAGGGTCTCCACGAGCAGCAGCTGGCTGCTCTTGGTCCGGCCGCCGGTCAGCGCGTACGGCCGGATTCTGCGGCTGCGCATCTTGACGGGCCGGTCCGGAGATTGGTCGGTGGACACGGTCATCCCTTCCTTCTCCGGATTCTCAGGCCTGCGGCCGTCGGGCGGTCAGGACCTGCCGGAGTCCCGCTCGCACCTCGGGGGTGAGGGCGTGACCGGCGTTGGTGATGAACTGGGTCATCTCGTAGGCGACGACCTTCATGTCGCAGTCCGGCTCGGTGAGCACCGCGAGCCCGGCCTCGGCGCCGATCCCCATGAACAGGAAGTAGCCGCGGGTGAGCCGGATGATGATCTGCTCGCAGTTGCCCTTGCCGAACAAGGCGGCGCTGTTGCCCGCGAGGCTGAGCAGGCCGCTCGCGATGGCGGCGAGCTGTTCGGCGTCGTCGCTGGACACCGATTCCGAAGCGGTCAAAGGGAAACCGTCGACGGACATGATCAGCGCGTGACTGGCGCCGTGCACCTTGCGCACGAAGTCGTCGAGCAGCCACGTGAAATCCGTGGTCGCGTCCTGGGCGGTCACTGGGTGTTTCCTCCGGTCTCACGCTCGTGCCGGTCGTCGAGAGCGGCACGCTCGCCGTCGCTGAAGGCATCGAGGTCGGCCAGCAGCGCCTCGTGCCCGTCCGCCGCGTCGGCGGGCGGAGTGGTCGGCGGGGCCGGTTCGTCGGGCAAAGTCCTGATACTGCGGGAAACGCGGCGCGGAAGGCCGCTGGCCGTGGTGCCGCCGTCGGCGGGCGGCTCGAAGGCCGTGCGCGGACGCGGGCTGGGCTTCCGTTGTTCCGGTTCCGCCGCGGGGGCGGGGGCGGGGCGGCGCCTCGGCAGCCCGGACGGCGTCGCGACCGGGGTGCCAACGGGTGCCCCATTGGTGATCCTGGTCTGCGGCAGCACGACGGTCTGCGAACCGGACCACTGCTTCTCGGCCAGTTCCGAGACCACCGGGACCGGCAGCAGCACGGTCGCGACCGTGCCGTGCGGGGTGCGGCGGTCGAGTTTGACGGTGATCTCGTGCCGGTCGGCGAGCCTGCCGACGACGGCGAGTCCCATATGCCGCACGGAATCGTCGTCGAGCACCTGGCCTGCCGCCAACCGCTCGTTCAGCGCCGCGAGGCGGTCGGGCGGCATGCCGATGCCCTCGTCCTCGATGCGGATCAGCACACTCCCCTGTTCGGTGAGATGCGCACTGACGCTGACCGGCGAACTCGGCGAAGACTGGTTCGCCGCGTTGTCGAACAGTTCCGCGAGGATCCGGCTGACGTCTTCGGCGGCGAAGCCGACGACACCGAGCGAAACGACGCGGCCGATCGTGATCCGCGAGTAGTGGTCGATCGACGACATCGCGGCCCGCATCACGTCGAGCACGGACGAGATCCCGGCGGTCGTGTCGTCGGCGTCCCGGCCGGCGAGCACGCGCAGGTTCTCGGCGTTGCGCCGCAACCGGGTCGCGAGGTGATCGAGCCGGTAGAGCTCGGCGAGACGGTCGGAGTTCTCCTCCCCCGCCTCCATCGTCTCCAGCTGGGCCAGCAGCTGGTCGAGCAGGTTGAGGTCGCGCAGCGCGACATTGGAGCAGACGCCCGCGAGCGCACCGGCCTCCGGCGCGTCCACGGCGGGCCGCTGTTCCACCGCCGGTTCGACCGGCGGAGCCGACGGAGCGTGCCTGGGCGGTGCGGCGAGGAACTGCGCCGCGGCGACCCTGGAACGGTCCAGAAGAACCCGTGAGCGGTCAAGCAAGCCTCGAGCCCGCGTCACCATGTGCTTCCACTTCTTTCTCTTCGCATACCCGGACCCGTGTCGCACTCCCCAGCACAACGACGGCCATGCAAGCAGAAGTCACTATCCGTGTCCACACTCGGTTCCTGTTCAACCGCTGGCAGTGACGTGGTCACGAACGCGTTACGGCTGGTGAGCGCGGCGCGCTAGGCCATTCGGCTGCATCTTGCGTGTTCCACGACACGGGGGATGTCCGAAAAATGCGGATTGCGCATAAATTTGCGTGCCGCGCAAGTTTTCCTTTAGGCTGGTCGCATGCCCCTCGATCCGCCCGCGCCCTTGGGGCTGCGCGAACGCAAGAAGCGCGCGGCCCATCGCGCCATGAGCGAGGCGGCACTCAGGCTCGCCATGGAAAAGGGCGTCGAACAGGTTCGCGTCGAGGACATCGCCACCGCCGTCGGAGTCTCGCCACGCACGTTCAACAACTACTTCTCCAGCAAGGAGGAGGCGATCTGCTCGTTCATCGTCGAACGGCAGGAACTCCTGCGGGAGGCGCTGCGCGAGCGGCCCGCGGGAGAGACACTGTGGGAGGCGGTCTGCACCGCGACGCTGGAAGCCTACGGCAGCCTGGGAGAACCGAATCGTGGCTCGGTCGAGCTGGCGCGGTCGCTGCTCTTGCACCCGTCGGTGCAGGGCGAGTTCCTCAAGGCGCACGCCAAGGTCGAGCAAGTGCTGGCGGACGCCATCCTCGAACGTGCGGGTGCGGGCGCGGAAAACGCGTTGAACGCGCGGCTCATGGCGGCGATCGTGGAGTCCGCGGTGAAGACGGCGTTCTTCAGCTGGTTGGTCGACGAGGGCGCCAGGCCGTTCCTGGAGACACTCGGCGTCCTCCTGCGCGAAGCCTCGGCGGGCGTCCCCTCGCTCACCGGCCCGAACCCGAAGCAGAAGTGACACCCTACCCACCCCTGGGGGAGAAACCGTAGTGCTGACCAAGCTGTTGCGCGTTCACCTGCGCCCGTACCGGCGAGACCTCTGGCTGATCGTGCTGCTGCAGTTCGTCCAGACCCTCGCCGGGCTCTACCTGCCGACGCTGAACGCCGACATCATCGACGACGGCGTCGTCAAGGGCGACATCGACTACATCCTCGGCGTCGGCGGCGTCATGCTGCTGGTATCGCTGGTGCAGATCGCCTGCTCGATCGGCGCGGTCTACTACGGCGCCCGCACCGCGATGGCGGTCGGCCGCGACATCCGCGGCGCGATCTTCCACCGGGTACAGGACTTCTCCGCCCGTGAGGTCGGCCAGTTCGGGACGCCCTCGCTGATCACCCGCACCACCAACGACGTCCAGCAGGTGCAGCTGCTGACGTTGATGACGTTCACCCTGATGGTGTCAGCGCCGATCATGTGCTTCGGCGGCATCATCATGGCGCTGAACCAGGACGTCACCCTCTCGTGGCTGCTCGTGCTCGCGGTGCCGATCCTCGGCATCTCGGTCGGGATCATCATCGCGAAGATGCGGTCTGCGTTCCGGTTGATGCAGGAGCGCATCGACAAGATCAACCAGATCCTGCGCGAGCAGATCATGGGCATCCGCGTGATCCGCGCCTTCGTCAAGGACACCCACGAGCGGCGGCGGTTCACCAAGGCCAACACCGAGCTGCTGGACGTCTCGCTGGTCGTCGGCAGGCTCATGGCCCTGATGTTCCCCATCGTCATGTTCGTGATGAACGCCTCCAGCGTCGCCGTGCTGTGGTTCGGCGGGCTTCGCATCGACGACGGCAGCATGCAGATCGGCGCGCTCACCGCGTTCCTGTCGTACCTGATGCAAATCCTGATGGCGGTCATGATGGCCACCTTCATGTTCATGATGGTGCCGCGTGCCGAGGTCAGTGCCGAGCGCATCACCGAGGTGCTCGACACGCACACCAGCGTCGTCCTCCCGGCGAACCCGATCAGCCCCGGCGAAGTACACGGACGACTCGAACTGTCCGAGGTGGAATTCCGCTACCCCGGCGCGGAAAAGCCGGTACTGCAAGGGATCTCGCTGCTGGCCAGGCCCGGTGAGACCACCGCGATCATCGGCAGCACCGGCAGCGGGAAGACCACGCTGCTCAACCTGATCCCCCGGCTGATGGACGCCACCGACGGCTCGGTGCGCGTCGACGACGTCGACGTCCGAGAACTGGATCAGACCGTGCTGTCCGACGCCGTCGGGCTGGTGCCGCAGAAGCCGTACCTGTTCGCCGGGACGGTCGCGAGCAACCTTCGTTACGGCAAACCCGACGCCACCGACGACGAACTCTGGCACGCGCTGGAGGTGGCCCAGGGCAAGGACTTCGTCGAACGGATGCCCGAGGGGCTGAACTCCCCCATCTCCCAGGGCGGGACCAACGTCTCGGGCGGGCAGCGGCAGCGGCTCGCGATCGCGCGGATGCTGGTGCGGCGCCCCGAGATCTACCTCTTCGACGACTCCTTCTCCGCGCTCGACTACGCGACCGACGCCGCGTTGCGGCGGGCGCTGGTGGCCGAGACCGCCGAAGCCACCGTGGTCATCGTCGCGCAGCGGGTCAGCACGATCCGCCAAGCCGACCGCATCGTCGTGCTCGACGAAGGCCGCGTCGTCGGCAGCGGAACGCACACCGAACTCATGGACGACAACGAAACCTATCGGGAGATCGTGCTGTCCCAGCTGACCGAGCAGGAGGCCGCCTGATGAGCGCGCCCGAGTCAACAGAGTCCACAGTGTCCTCTTCGGACACGGCGGCGAAACCGGTCGGCGAGCGCGCGAGCGCGGCACGGGGCCCCGGCCCCGCCGGGGGTGCCGGCCGTGGCCCCGCCGCCTTCATGGGCGGGCAGCCCGCCGAGAAGGCCTTGGACTTCAAGGGATCGCTGAAACGGCTGCTGCGCCTGCTGCAACCGCAGCGCGCCATGCTGTACGGCATCCTGACGTTCGGCATCGTCAGCGTCGCGCTGAACGTCATCGGCCCGAAGATCCTCGGCATGGCGACGGACCTCATCTTCGCGGGAGTCGTCGCCAAGGACATGCCGCAGGGGCTGAGCAAGGACCAGGTCATCGCCGGGCTGCGGGCGGAAGGGAACAACACCCTCGCCGACATGTTCTCGGGAATCGACTTCGTCCCGGGTCAGCGCATCGACCTCGACGCCGTCGGCCAGGTCCTGATGTGGGTGCTGCTGCTCTACATCGTGGCGTCGTTCTTCTCGCTGCTGCAGGCGCGGCTGACCACCACCCTGGTCCAGCGGGCGGTGTTCGACCTGCGGGAGCGGATCGAGGAAAAGTTCGCCAGGCTTCCGCTGAGCTACTTCGACCGCCAGCCGCGCGGCGAGGTGCTGAGCCGGGCGACCAACGACATCGACAACCTCGCGATGTCCCTGCAGCAAACCCTCGGGCAGATCGTGTCGTCGCTGCTGATGGTCGTCGGTGTGCTCGCGATGATGTTCGTCATCTCGCCGCTGCTGGCACTGGTCGCGCTGCTTTCGGTACCGGCTTCGGTGTTCGTCGCGGCCAAGATCGGCAAGAAGGCGCAGCCGCAGTTCGTCAAGCAGTGGTCCACCACCGGACGGCTCAACGCGCATATCGAAGAGATGTACACCGGGCACTCGCTGGTCAAGGTGTTCGGCCGTCGCGAGGAGGCCGAAGAGGTCTTCCGCGAGCACAACGACACGCTCTACGGCGCGAGCTTCAAGGCGCAGTTCATCTCGGGCACCATCCAGCCCGCGATGATGTTCATCGGCAACCTGAGCTACGTGCTGGTGGCCGTGATCGGCGCACTGCGGGTGGCGTCCGGAACCCTGTCGCTCGGCGACGTCCAGGCGTTCATCCAGTACTCGCGGCAGTTCAGCCAGCCGGTCACGCAGATCGCCAGCATGGCGAACCTGCTGCAGTCCGGCATCGCGTCCGCGGAGCGGGTCTTCGCGTTGCTCGACGCGGACGAGCAGGAGCCCGAGCCCGCCGAACCCGCGCGGGTGGAGAAGCTCCGGGGCCAGGTCGAGTTCGAGCACGTGTCGTTCCGCTACACCGAGGACACGCCGCTCATCGAAGACCTGTCGCTCACCGTCGAACCGGGGCACACCGTGGCCATCGTCGGCCCGACCGGTGCGGGGAAGACCACGCTGGTCAACCTGCTCATGCGGTTCTACGAACTCGACGGCGGCCGCATCACCCTCGACGGCGTCGACATCGCCGGGATGGACCGCGAGGACCTGCGGGCCAAGACCGGCATGGTGCTGCAGGACGCGTGGCTGTTCGGCGGCACCATCGCCGAGAACATCGCCTACGGTTCCGCGGGCGCCACGCAGGAGGAGATCGTGGCGGCGGCCAAGGCGACCCACGTCGACCGGTTCGTCCGCACCCTTCCGGACGGCTACGACACGGTGATCGACGACGAGGGCGGCACGGTCAGCACGGGCGAGAAACAGCTGATCACCGTCGCGCGGGCGTTCCTGGCGAAACCCGCGATCCTCATCCTCGACGAGGCCACCAGCTCGGTCGACACCCGCACCGAGGTGCTGATCCAG
Source organism: Amycolatopsis sp. WAC 01376 (assembly GCF_003947415.1). GTDB lineage: Bacteria > Actinomycetota > Actinomycetes > Mycobacteriales > Pseudonocardiaceae > Amycolatopsis. Next base: position 97,802 of record NZ_QHKL01000010.1, on the reverse strand, counting down.
CGTGCGATGAATTCGCTGCGCGAGGGGCGGACGAGTTTCGTCATCGCGCACCGGCTCTCCACCATCCGCGACGCGGACGTCATCCTGGTGATGGAGAACGGCTCGATCGTCGAACAGGGCGATCACGAAACGCTGCTGCGCACCGGGGGCGCGTACTCGCGGCTCTACGCCGCGCAGTTCGCGGAGGCGCTGGCCGAAACCGACTGAGCCAAATCGGTACGAAGGCCCCTTTTCCTGCTTTCACCGCAGGAAAAGGGGCCTTCATCGCACGGTGAGACCGTGAACGGCGCTAGGCTTGCGTGACCCGACCCGGAAAGGGGTGCGCTGGCCGACCATGGCGGAGAAACTCGGCGATTACCGTCGTAAGCGCAGACCGGGGCGGACACCCGAACCCCTCCCCGATCGCGATGGGAAGACCGGGACCGACGATCTCTTCGTCATCCAGGAACACCATGCGAGCAGCCTGCATTGGGACATCCGGCTCGAACGGGACGGGGTACTGGTCTCGTGGGCGGTGCCGAAAGGCCTGCCGATGTCGCCCGATCTCGAACGCCTCGCCGTGCACACCGAAGACCACCCGATGGAATACCTGACCTTCGAAGGTGAGATACCCGCCGGCGAATACGGCGGTGGCACCATGACGATCTGGGACACCGGCCGATACGAAACACTGCACTTCAACGACCACAAGGTCGAGGTCGTCTTCCACGGCGAACGGGCACGCGGGAAATACCTCTTCCTCAATGTGAAGAAGGACGGCAAGGATCGCGGCTGGCTGCTCAAACGGCTCGACCCCGCCGATCCCGGCCGCGCGGAACTCCCTTCTTTCCTCGCCCCGATGCTGACCAGACCGGGCCGTCTCCCGTCGACCGCCGAAGACGCGAAATGGGCCTACGAGTTCGACTGGTCCGGACGCCGCACCCTGATCCGCGTGACCGGGGGCCGGATCACCGCGTACGACGATTCAGGCGACGACGTCACCGGTCTGTACCCCGAATTCCGCGGGCTCGGCGAGCAACTCGGTACCACGGAAGCCTTTCTCGACGGGGAAATCGTCGTCTTCGACGGCGGGAAGCCGAGTCCGGACGGGCTCGGGCACCGCGCGCGTGCGACGAAGGCTTCCGCGAAACGGCTCACCTCGCGCTATCCGGCGTTCTACCTGGTGAACGATCTGCTGCATCTGGAAGGCCGTTCCTGCGTCGAGTCGCCTTATGTCCAACGGCGGGAACTCCTCGGCGAACTCGGGCTCGCCGGACCGCATTGGCAGGTCACCCGGTATTACCTCGGAGACGGTGGCGCGGTCGCGCGAGCGGCCCGCGAACACGGGCTGGCCGGCATCGTGGCCAAACGGGCCGACTCCGCGTATCACCCGGGAAGGCGTACCGGGGAATGGCTTTCCATCACCGGGGCCAGGGTCCAGCAGGTGGTGCTCGGCGGCTGGCGGCCGGGTGGCGGCAGCCGGGCGGGCACGTTCAGTTCGTTGCTGCTCGGCGTCCCGCACGAGGATGGCTTGCGGTACATCGGAAACGTCGGCGTCGGCTTCGCGGCCGACGAACTGGAAGAGCTTTCCCGGCGGCTGATCCGGTTGGAGCGCAAGACATCCCCGTTCCGCTCCGTCCCGGACAAACAGGCACGGGACGCGCGCTGGTCCCGCCCGACCGTCGTCGGCGAGGTCGTCTTCGGCGGCTGGACCGACTCCGGCTGCCTGCGCAATCCGCGTTGGCGTGGTCTGCTGCCGGACGTCAGCGCCGAAGAGGTCGAACTCGACGGGGCCTAGACCATGTCCTGCAAATCCTCCACGTCACGTCGGACGTCGAGATCGGCTCCGACCCCGCTGACGTCCAGGATCCGTGACACCAAAGGGGTCTTCACGATCACCGAGAACCGGGGCGCCACCGCGTTGGCCTCTTCGAGCACATGCAGCCCCGCACAACTGAGGAAACCGACCCTGGAGAGGTCCAGGATCACCTGCTTTCCCGTGACACACGCACCGGTGAGTTCGGTACGGAACCGCCCGACGGTGGCCGCGTCGATCTCCCCCACCGCGGTGAGGACGACGACGCCGTCTTTCCGGCGGCGGGTGGTCACGGCCAGGGGCGATTGTTCGCCGGGAACGCGCTGGCCAGGCAACATTGGGGGCGCCTCTCTCCAGACCACCAAGTTCCCTCGAACGTACTCAGCGAGGCCGAGAGGTCAACCCGGGCTACCTCATTTGAGCCATTTCGGGCGAGAACCTTTGCTCGCCTCTTGCCATTCTCCGGCGAAGCGCCGACGCTCGGCCTCGGCGGAGGCGACGGAACGTCCGTGCAGGAGGCCATAGGTGAAAGCGTTTTCGTTCTCGGCGTAGGCGCGGAGACCGAGAAGCCGCAGGGTCTCCCGGGTGACCACGAGATCGTGATGCGTACCGAGCGTGCTTTGCACCGCCTTGACGTTCTTTCGCCATTTTCGAAGCTTCTTGCCGGACACCGGCCGGACCGCGTCCGCCGCGTACCGGGCGCGCTTCGCCTTCTTGCGCACCTCGTGCAAAGCGGCGTCCTGCTCCGCGCCGCTTTCGAGCTCACTCGCCGCGGCGACGGCCCTGCGCAACTTCCGGTCCGTACGGGCGACCGCCTTGCGTAGTTCCTTCTTGCCTTCCTTGATTTTCCGCGGTTTGCCGACGAGCTTTTCCAGCGCTCGCAACAAATCCGTGTATCGCTTGCTGTCGAGCGCCCGGATGGCGCGCGCCTTCGATTCTTCGGCCTCGCGCGCGAAGTGCCTGGTCATCAGCTGCTCGACGTTGCCAAGCACCAATTCGGCCGGGAGTGCCTTGACCTCGTCGTGCAGGCGTGCGGCCATCACCTCGGTGTCCCTCGCCGGCCCGAGTTCGCCGCCGAGCCAGCGGAGTTCGGCGGCGAGCCCGTTCACGACGTCGGCGTCGAACGAGCGGCCAAAGGTTCTCAAGCCGCTGCGCAGCCGCCTGCTCGCGACCCGCATCTTGTGCACCGCGTCCCCCACATCCCGGCGAACCCCGATGTCGTTGCGTCGCAGCACATCCAGCTGCTCGGCGAGATAATCCACCAGCACCGACCCGGATGCTCCCCGCGCCGAAGGCACGAGCTCGTCGGTCAGCCGCCGAAGCTTCGACGGCCACCTCGACCGCTCCGCGCCCGCGCTCACGACAGCCTGGTCGAGACTGTCGAGCACGGCGGGATCGGCGCCGGGCGAGAGTTCGATCTCGATCTCCCGCCAGCGGTCGAGGTGCGCCTTGTCCCCGCCGGCCTCGCCGGTGACGACGTCGTCGGTCAACGTCGCCAGCTCGCGGCCCTCGACGTCGAGCAAGGCGTACGACGTGCGCTCGGTGCGCAGATGCGCGGCTTGGACGAGTTTGGCGCCGAGGGTGTGCGCCCGGACCAGTCTCGCCAGCGCGCCGGGCACCTTGTCCGGCTTGCCGGACAGCGGGAGGCGGAGTTCCTCGCGCCTGTCCTCACCGACGGGGAGCTTCAGGTGCCAGCCCTCGTCGCTTCCGCCGAGCCTGCGCCGCAGCGTGATACCCGCCTGCGCGAGCCGGAAGTCGGGAGTGTCGAAGTACGTGGCGTCGAGGAGGTCGACCCTCGGATCGGCCTGGTTCGTCACCGGACCGACCGGGACCAGCCGCGGGATGGGCCTGTCGGCCGCCAAGTCGTACTTCCGCTCGATCTCCGCCTCGGCGACCGGGGCACCACCCTGCGTCTTCGACACCACGAACTCCTTCTCCTCGGCTACAGGAAGGATTACCCCAGGAAGCCGCCGAGGGAAACCTCGCCAGGGTCACTCCTCCATCCGGTCGTACCGGTCCGCCCATTCGGCGAGCAGCTGCCGTGACCGCTCCTCGGTCAAGGAATCGCTTTCCAGGCGGGCGACGAGTGAATAATACGCCTCGACCGCCACCCGATCGTCGACGAACACTCCGGCCGCGTAGGAATCCGTGTACACCACCGCCGGATGTTCCGCGAATTCCATGATGGTGAAAGAATTCTCGATCGTTCTGCTCACCTCGTTGCGTTCGGGGACGATACGAATGGAGCAATAGGGCAGGTTCGCCGACAGGACGAGGTGGAGCAGTTGCTCGTGCATGATCCGGGGACCGCCGATGACCGACCGCAGCGCGCGCTCGTGGACGTAGAACCGGCACTTCGGCGGCCGGTCGCGCTGCAGCAACCGCTGCCGGTCCATCCGCGCGCTCACGACCGTGTCCAGCTGTGCCTGGTCGCGGTTGCCGATCAGCTCGAAGGCGGTGCGGGCGTACGGCTCGGTCTGCAACAGCCCGGGAAGGGTCAACGACTCGTAGCGCACCAGCGTGTGCGCGAGATTCTCTTGGATAGCCAGGGATTTCATCGGGTCGACGAGCTCGTCGAAGTACGGCCGCACCCAGTACAGGTCTCCGCCGGGCTGCGTCAATTCCAGCAGCAGGTCACGTTCGGGCTCCGCCTCGCCGCAGGTCGCGAGATACAGCGCCGCGTCCACCACGGACAGCTCGCGCAGCCCTTGTTCCCACCTCGTGACCTTGCTCTGCAACCAGCCGTTACGGCGGCTGACGTCGGCTCCGCTGAAGTGCCTGCGCTGCCGGAACGCCCTCATGCGGTGGCCCAGTTCCCGGGTCCGCGCCGTCGAATCCTTCTCAACCATGCGGGCCAAAGTAGGGCCGAACTCCGGCCGCGCGGTGATTGCCACGCGGTAATTCACCTCAACTGCTGATAACTTGCGCTCGCGCATTTGCGCGAAGCGCCACTTCGCAAGCGAAGCGCCTTCGCGTGCGAAGGGTTCTTTAAGTTTATAGCGGAAGAAGGAAATGAGCGCGAGTTATTCGGAAGTGGATTTGTTGCGGCACGGCAGGCGATCACTGTCGCCTGTGCGCATCACGGCGGGTGACGCCAGGAGCGAGGTGGCACAGTGACGGGTCGCGGCCAGCTCTTATGTCTCGAAGGGCACCTTTGAGACGATGAAGGTCTCAAAGGTGCCCTTCACGACATCCCCACGACCGCGAGAACTCACGTGAGCGCCTGGCTGGAGACCTTCACGTATCTGCGGAAGGTGTAAAGGTCGAGTTTCCTCGGCTGAGCCGAGGGAAGGAGGCCTTCACGGGCCGGGGCCCAGCATCAACCGCAGCCGAAACCACGTAGGCACGTAAGGCACCCTTGACCCTGACCGTCCTTACCACTCACGAGGTCCAGCACTGGCGATGTCACGTGACTGAGCGGACGACACACGTGATCCGGCGGACGACACGCGTGACTGGACGGACGACACGACCGCAGCCCGGCGCTCCGCCACGAGTCGTCCACCCGAACACGCGTGTCGTCCCTCCAAGCACGTGTGTCGTCCGTCCAGTCACGCGAAACCGCCATCCGCGCACCAGCATCACGAGGTCATCGTGCCCACCTGAAGACTGATTTGAGGCTTTGCCAGACCTCACCTGGCCACAAGCGACCAAAGTTTCAACCGAAGGATCAACGATACGCTTGAACCTCATGAGTCAAGACATCCGAGACTTCGTGACCCCTTCCTGTGACCTGCTCGCCCTGGGCGAGCCGACGCACGCGACCCCGGTCTTCGCCGACGTCCGCAACGAGCTGTTCGCCCAGCTCCTCGACCGCGGTTTCCGGTCGATCGCCCTCGAAACGGATCGCGTGGCCGCGCTCGTCGCGAACGACTTCGTCCGGGACGGCACCGGATCCCTCGACCTGGCGATGAGCGAAGGCTTCACACACGTCTTCGGTGGCGTGGAGGCGAACAGGCGACTGATCGCGTGGATGCGCGAGTACAACGAAAACCGGCCTCCCGAGGAGCGGCTTTCGTTCCACGGCTTCGACACCCAGACCGAGAACACGTCCGCGCCCAGCCCGCGGCGCTATCTCGAATACGCCCGCGACTTCCTGGAGCTCGACGTGGACATCGCGGGCCCGGCCGGTGACGACGAGCGCTGGAGCCGCACCGAAGCCGTCATGGACGCGGCTTCGTCGCCCGGCGCCACAGCCGACGCCTACCGGCTGCGAGCGATCGCGGCCGGCCTGCTCGACGCGCTCCGCTCCCGGAAACCGGAGCCGGTGACGAGCGACTGGTCGCGGGCTGAGGTCCACCTCATGGCAGGCATCGATCTGCTGCGCTACCACCGGCAGTGCGCCGAACCGCTCGAGCCGCACGAGCGGTACATGCCCCTTGTCGCCACCAGGGACGCCATCATGGCGCGGAATCTGCTGGACATCCGCGCAGCCGAAGCCGTTCGCGGCAGGACGCTGGTCTTCGCCCACAATCTCCACCTGCGCCGTCAGTCGAGCACGATGCGCGTGGCCGGGACGGAGACGCACTGGTTCCCCGCCGGTGCGCTGGTGGCGCCGCTGCTCGGCGATCGCTACACCTTCGTCGCGACCAGCCTCGGCCGATGCGAGGCCATAGCGCTTCAAGAGCCGGAGCCCGACACCTACGAGGGCTTCCTTCAGAAACACGTCACCACGGCTTGGGGCCTGCTCCCCGCCTCCGACGTCCCGCCCGCGAGCGTCCGGACCGATCCCACTCCGCGGCAGGGCTACTTCCCGCTCGACCAAGGGATTCTCGGCGACGCGGACGTGATCCTGCACGTCAGCGGCGGCTAGCCGTCGAACCGGGTGACGCCTCCAGCCCTCGGAAGGCGTCACCCGGCCACGAGTACGCGCCGCCACCCCCAGTCCCGCGATTTCGGGACGGCGCGAAGTCCGCTCGCCTGAGCCGCAGTCAACACGCCGTCGCCATAACTTCGCCAAACGCCGTCGCCGGTACTCCTTCGCCGGGCTATGCGGGAGTCACCCTCGAGCGGATCTTCGTCAAGGCTTCACGAGCCCGATCCCGCTGGCGCCCGCTCCTGTCCACGGCGGAAAGGTCCCGGAGCGCACGCAGCTCCCACACCGGGAAGCCCAGCTCCCGGAACAGCCCCGCCGCGGTGCGGAGCCCTTCGGCGGCTTCGGTCGCGACGCCTTCGTCGGCCCGCAGACGCCCGAAGCTCAGCAAGGCATAACCGCCGCCGCGCCGGTCTCCGAGCTCGCGGAACGTACTCATCGCGAGGCCAAGATGCTCGGCGGCCCGGCCATGCTCACCCGCCAGACGCAGCGATTCACCGAAGCTGCGATGCGTGTAGGCGACGGCGTGCCGGTGCCCGACGTCCTCGAACAGCTCCAGTGACCGCGAAAGACATCGTTCGCTCTCCCCCGCGTCGCCGGTTTTCGCGTGGAGATCCCCGAAACTACGGAGGACGTGCGCCTCCCAGTGGCGTTCGCGCGAGCTACGGGTGCCGAGCAGGGCGCTCGTCAGCAGCTCACCGGCCTCGTCCAAGCGACCGTTCCGTCGCAGTACGTCGGCGTACCGTTTGGCGGACCGGTCGTGTTGCCGCCCGTCCTCGCAATGGAGCGAAAGGAGCAGGCTCGCTTCGAAGCATTCCTTCGCCCGGCGGAAGTCGCCGAGGTCGTCCCACAGCGAGCCGAACTGGGCCGACGCCATCGCCTGCCCGGCGAGATCACCGCAGTCCCGCAACAGGTCCATCGCCTCCCGCAGGGCGTGGACCGCCGAACCGGCCCGGCCGGAGTCCGCGTCGACGTCGGCGAGCGCGACGAGCGCGGCCCCGGTGCCCGGCTGGTCACCCGCGGCGCGGAATCTCGCCTCGGCCAGCGAGAAGCAGGTCCTCGCCCGGGCCAGGTCCCCCGCGTCGGCGTGGGCATGCCCGAGTTTCAGCAGTTTCCGCGCCTCCGCGGGGAGATCGAGGCGATCGCGCACGATGCCGAACCCGACCCAGGCCGGAGACCCGCCCTTGCGCGGTCCGACGAGATCGCTGTAGGCGTCGGACAGCCGCGCGGTCAGCTCGGTCCAGCCGTGGCTCTTCGCGGTCCGGACGGCGAGCGCCAGATTCGCGGATTCCGCGACACGCCAGCCGATCGGATCGGCCGCGACGCGATCCGAGGCCGCCGCGGGAGCATCACCCCGTCGAGACGGCGGGTATCCGTCGCCGAGTGCGGCGGAAGCGTGTTCAGCCAGCGCCGCCATGACCGTCAGCGCCCGGTTGAGGGCCGCCGGATCGGGCGGTTCCCGGAGCGTGAGCCGGACGAGATCCGGCAGCCGGTACCGAAGGACGCCGGATCGGTCGGGCCCGACGTGGAGCAAGTGGTCGTCCACCAGTTCGTCGAGCAACTCGGCCGTCTCGTCCGACGAACGGCCGAGCATGGCCGCCGCGAACCAGTCGGCGATCTCGGTGGCACCTGGGAAACCGAGCAACCGCAAGGAATTCCGCTGCCGTGGCGAAAGCTCGGCAAGAGCTTCGGCGAGCACCGGGCGGACGGCCAGGTCGCCGGCGGAGAGTTCGTCGAGGCGCAGGCGCTCGTTCTCCAGGCGGGTCGCGAACTCGGCGACGCTCACCCTCGGCCGCAACAGCAGCTTCATCCCCGCCGCCCGCACCGCCAGCGCGAGGCCGTCACAGCAGGCCACCACCCGGCGGACGGCGTCGGGTTCGGCGGACAACCGGGTCTCTCCGGCGATGGCGCCGAGCAGCGTCCGCGCTTCCGGGTAGGACAGCGCGCCGACCTCGACCGGTCTGGCACCGACGAGCCCGGCCAGCCGCCGCCGCGTCGTGACGATCGTCGCGCAGCCGGGACCGTTCGGCAGCAGCGGCCGCACCTCGGCCTCGGACCGGCAGTTCTCGAGGATCACCAGCAGCCGCCGGTCCGCGGTGTGGCTCTGCCACAACGAAATCAGTCCGGCCCGGTCTGCGGGCAGTTCCGCTTCCGCAAGGCCGAGCGCGCGAAGGAGCCCGGCGAGCACGTCACCGGTCTCCCGCAGGTCGGCGACGAGCTGCCCGTCGGGGAACCGCTTGCGCACCCGCCACGCGGCTTGGACGGCCAGCGTGCTCTTCCCCGCTCCCGCCGCCCCGTGCAGCACGACCGGCGCGGGACTTCGCAGCGCACGGACCACGTCCGCCAATTCCGTCGCCCTGCCGGTGAAATCCGGCGTCGCAGGCGGTAAACGGCATGGCGCACCGCCTGCCGACCATCCGGTTCCGGCGATCCGGCGGTGGACCGCGAGCAGCTCCTCCCCCGGCGAGACACCGGCGTGCTCCCACAGCGCGTGACGGCACCGGTCGAGGACGGCCAGCGCCGCGTCCCGCCGCCCGAGCCCGTGCAACGCCTCGGCCAGCCACCCGGCGAGGCGTTCGTCGGCGGGCCGGACGGCCAGCTCGGGTCCCAAGCGGTCGGCGACGGCCTTGTGGTCACCGGCCGCCAGCTCCAGCTCGACGAGTTTGCCCAGCACCGAACTCCGCTGATCCTCCAGCCACAGCCGGTGCGCCTCCACCAGCGGGCCGGCCGGAACGTCGGCGAAAGCCCGGCCACGCCACAGTCCGAGCGCCCGTTCGAGCAGTACCCCGCGCTCGTCACCGGTCGCCCGCGCGGCCGCGGCGGTCAGCTCGGAGAAGCCGGTGACGTCCAGCTCCCCTTCCGACACCGTCAGCCGGTAGCCGCCCTGGCCGGACCGCAGCCGCTGCCGGACGTCGTCCGACGGCACGCCGGGTGACAATGCCTTGCGCAGCTTGGAAACCGCCATCTGCACGACCGCGGCGGCACTCGACGGCGGTCCCTGCGGCCAGAGTTCGTCCACGAGGGTGTCCCGGTGGACGAACTCGTTCGGCCGGGTCAGGAGCACGGCGAGTACCCGGCGGGGCTGAGCCGCCGACGGCAGCGGGACCGAGGCCGCGAGCGGGCCGAGCACCTGGAACTTCACGAGCCACCTATCACCTGTACGGATGACCAGAATGTAACCCGGTGCTATGCCCGTATCGACGATTTCTCACCCGGATGGCCGTCCCCCTTACTTCCCCGTGTGCGCGAGGAGCCGGTCTCGCAGGGCGGGTTCGTCCGCGAGTGCCTCGTTCACCGTGTGCTCCAGCAGCGGCTTGAGGTCCCCGTACGGCCGCTTCGACCAGTCGAGCGGGCCCTGCGGCGGCTCCGGGTCGTATTCGATGACGAACTGGAGCGTCCGCGCGATCTCGGCCCCGACGAGCCGCTCGACCAGGTGCAGTGCGAGGTCGATCCCCGCCGACACCCCGGCGGCGGTGATCACGTTCCCGTCCTCGACCCAGCGTTCGGCGACCGGTTCCGCCCCGAACGCGCCCAGCAGTTCACGGAACATCCAGTGCGTCGCGGCGCGACGCCCCTCCAGCAGCCCGGCCTGCCCCAGCAGCAGCGACCCCGTGCACACCGAGGTCACGAGTTCCGCGTTCGCCCCGGCTTTCCGCAGGTAGCCGATCAGCTTCTCGTCGGCGAGCGCTTTCAGCGTCGGTGCGGCACCGCCGGGCACGACCAGCGCGTACGGCGACGGCACCTCGTCGTAGGTGTGGGTCGCCACGAGCTTCAGCGGGTTATCGGTGGTGACCGGCTCCTTCGTCTCACCGACCACGACCGTCCGATACTCCTGCGTCGTGCTCGCCATCCCGTCCAGCACGGTCAGCGGCCCGACCAGGTCGAGCGGGGTCATCCCCGGATACACCACGAACGCGATCGTCTTCTTGTCGTCTGTCATGGGACAACCGTGGCGCAGACGCGGGGCCGTGGTGGGCCGGATGTCCGGATTCCTGCGAACAACGTCCGGCGGCCGGGCGTTACTGCTAGCGTTCGATCATGCCGGGTTCACCCAGACGAGTGTTGATCGTCGGCTACAGCAATGCGGAGATGCTCGACATCGCCGGTCCGGCGGATGTTCTGGACGCCGCCACCAAACTCGGGGGCAAGCCGGGATACGAGATCATGCTCGCCAGCGTCGACGGCCGCGGCATCCGCTGCGAGTCCGGGCTGACGTTGCAGGCACAGCACCGGCTCGACCAGGTGACCGGCGAACTGGACACGCTGATCGTCGCGGGCGGCACCGGGCACGAGACCGCCGCCGCGGATCCGAGGATGGTCTCCCACATCCGCAGGCTCGCGCAGGACACCCGTCGCGTCGCCTCGGTGTGCACCGGCGCGACCGTGCTCGCCGCTTGCGGGCTGCTCAACGGACGCCGCGCCACCACCCACTGGCGATTCGCGAATCGGCTGGCGGTGAGCTACCCGCAGGTGAACGTGGATCCGGTGCCGCTGTACGTGCGCGACGGCAACGTCTACACGGCAGCCGGGGTGACCAGCGGGATCGACCTCACGCTCGCGTTCGTCGAGGAGGACCACGGCCCGAGCGTCGCCAGGGAGGTCGCCCGCATGCTGGTGACCTACCTGCAACGGCCGGGGAACCAGGCGCAGGTGAGCATGTTCCTGTCCGGCCCGCCGCCCGAAAACCGGCTGGTCCGCGACATCACCGCGTACGTCGCCGAGCACCTCGCGGGCGATCTCGGCACCACCGTCCTCGCCGAACGGGCCGGGATCAGCACCCGGCAGCTGACCAGGTTGTTCGACGCGCACCTCAGCACCACGCCCAGCAGGTACGTACGCGCGGCGAGGACCGAGAACGCGGCGAAACTGTTGTGCGGGACCGAACTTCCGCTGACCTCGATCGCGAGGCGATGCGGGTTCGGCTCCACCGAGACACTTCGCCAGGCGTTCCTCGATCACTTCGACACCCCGCCGTCGGCCTATCGCCGTGTCCACCTTCGGCAGGCGTTCGGCTAGGCCGTGTGCGGCACGCGGCGCGCACTGTGGAGGATATGCGGGTGAACCGCCGCGACCTCTCCGACGACGACACCGGCCCGATTCGCCGGGTTACGGACGCCCCGTCCGATCGTTCGCCCGGAACGTCCCGTTCGCCGCGCCCCGAGGGCGCGCGACGCCCCCGTCCCCCGGCACAGCGGCCGCGGCAGGCCGAACCGGGCAGACGCCGCGCCGCCGAACCGAAGCCCGAACAGGCCGGCCACGGGCACGCGCACGGCCACGGACCGGCGGCGCCCGCGTCGCGCCGGGTCCGGCTGCTGCTGATGTGGCTGCTGATCCCGCTCGCCGTCGCGACCGTCGCCGGCATGGTCCTGCTCTACCCGTGGGGCAAGGATCCGGCGAAAAGCGCCTTCCCCCAGGGAGTCCCGGTGAACGCCACGGTCACCGGGACGATCACCGGCCCGTGTCTCGCCGAGGGACAGGTCCAGGTCGGCGAACCGCCGCCGGACGCGAAACCGTGTCTCACCAGCGAACTGACGATGACCGATGGCCCCGGGACCGGAAAGTCGCTGAAGCTGACGCTGCCGATCGAGCCGAGCACGCCGCGGTTCGCCGCCGGCGACAAGGTGGTGCTGTCCTACAACGGCGGCGACGTCGCGAACCCCGCGTCGTTCCAGATCGTCGACTTCCAGCGGGGTACCCCGTTGCTGCTGCTCGCCGGGTTGTTCGCGCTCGCGGTGATCGTGCTGGGCCGCTGGCAGGGGCTCGCCGCGCTGATCGCGCTCGGGCTGAGCTTCCTGGTGCTGGCGCTCTTCGTGCTGCCGTCGATCCTCGCCGGGGAAAGTCCGCTGCTGGTGGCGATCGCGGGCGCCGGCGCGATCATGTTCGTCGCGCTGTATCTGACACACGGGCTGTCCGCGAGAACCTCGGTGGCGGTGCTGGGCACCTTGGTGAGCCTGGTCCTGATCGGTGTCCTGTCGGCGATCTTCTCGGCCGCGGCGTCGCTGACCGGGCTGGACGACAGCACCTCGCAGCTGATCGGCTCGCTCGGGCACGGGATCGACGCCCGGGGGCTGCTGCTGGCGGGCGTCGTGATCGGCGCGCTCGGTGTGCTGGACGACGTCACCGTGACGCAGACGAGCGCGGTGTGGGAACTCCGGCGGGCGAACCCGTCGCTCGGCTGGCGTGAGCTGTACGGCGCGGGCCTGCGGATCGGGCGTGACCACGTCGGCTCGGCGGTCAACACCCTCGTGATGGCGTACGCGGGGGCGGCGCTGCCGGTGCTGCTGTACACCTCGCTTTCCGGCGTCGGACTCGGCTCGATCCTCGGCGCGGAGAACATCGCGCAGGAGATCGTGCGGACACTTGCCGGAAGCGTCGGCATCGTCGCGGCGGTCCCGGTCACCACCGTGCTGGCCGCGCTGATCGCCTCGCGGGAGCCACAAGAGTCCCTGTAGTCACAGGCGCCTCAAAGCGCGAGCCCACCGCGTGATCACGGGCCGGAGTCGGGTACGAAGAGGCCGCACCCGAGGTTCGCCGCGTGATCGGAGGGGCCATGTTCGACGTTTTCGACGCCGCGTTCGCCGTCCCGAGACAGCTGACCGCCGTGGCGCGGCGCGTCCTCGTCTCGACGCTGGAAGCCGTCGAGGCGGTCCCCAAGATCGCCGCCGCACTCGACGACGTGCGGGCGACGCTCAAGCACTCCGAACGGCTGGCGACCTTCGCCGCGGGCGAACTGCCGGAGATCGTCTACCAGCTGGAAGAGATCAAGACACGGCTGGAGAAGCTGGAGACCGCGAGGGCCCGCCCTGAGCAAGTGTCATGAAAGGGTCGTTCAGGACATTTTTCGTCCTGAACGACCCTTTCATGACACTCGGCGCCACACGGTTCAGTCCAAGGTCGCCACGAACCGGCTGACCGCTTCCATCGTGAACCGCTGGATGTACTTCCCGCTGGGCGCCGCCGAGGCGAGCCGGTAGAGCGGCCGTTCCGCCGCCGCGTCCCCGCGCGCCTCCGACTTCAGTTGCGCTACCAGCAGTTCCGAGAACACCAGGCCGTTCGCCTCGGTGTTGTTCAGCAGCGCGTTCGCCAGCTTGCGCAGTTGCAGGATGCCCAGCTCGCGGCCACCCGCGCCGGAGTACACGGCCATGTCGACCTTCGCGACCTTGCGGCGTTTGCCCGCGTTGACCAGCAGGCTGACCGTCCGGGTGCCGCGCACGTCGCTGATCACCAGGTCGATGCGTTCGGCCGCGGTCAGATCGATCCGCCGCACACCCCAGGTCCGCACGATGAGCGTTTCGCCTTCGAGCCAGACTCGGCGGCGCAGGTTGTAGAACATGACGTAGAGCAGCGGCACCGCGATCACGCCTGCGACCACGAGCCCGGCGATCTCACCGCCGATCAGTCCGGCGATCCCGCCGAACGCGGCCGCGAAGATCACGACGCCGGCGATGCTGGAGCAGCCGCGCCTGCGACGCAGTTTCGGGTCGTCGTGGAACAGCGGGAGACGTTCGGGGGTCTCCGGGGTTCCGGTCGGCTCCGCCATCACGCGCCCGTCCCGGCCAGGAACGGGTTGCCCGCCCGCTCCTGCCCGATCGTGGTGGCCGGACCGTGCCCCGGCAGGACGACGGTGTCGTCGGGCAGCGTCATCACCTTGGCGCCGAGGGACCGCACGAGTTCGTCGCCGTCGCCGGAAGACCGGCCGATCGAACCGGCGAACAGGCTGTCCCCGGTGAGCGCGATACGGCCGCCCTCGGCTGAGGTCAGCCCGAAGACCACCGAACCGGCGGTGTGACCCGGTGTGCGGGACACCGTGATCTCCAGTCCGGCCAGCCTGAGCGGGCCATCGACGAGTGGCACGATCCCGTCCTTCCGTTCCCCGGCGTCCTGACCGAGCAGTGGCCGGTCCGCCTCGTGCAGATAGAGAGGTATCCCGTGGCGCGCGCCGACCTCGGCCGCCGAAGCGACGTGATCAGGGTGGCCGTGGGTGGCGAGCATCGCGACCGGCGTCAGGCCGTGCGCGGAAAGCGCGGCTTCGAGTGGCTCGACGACGTCCTCGCCGGGATCGACGATCACGCATTCACCGCCGCCGTCCGGGGCGAGCAGGTAGCAGTTGGCTTCGAGGGGGCCTGCCGGAAAACCGACAACCAGCACGAAACGCCTCCTCAGATCTTCCGCCGAACAGGTGACAGGATGGCCCTGATCACGATCAAGTAAGCGTAGCGGCCCCTGTACAGGGGTCTCACAGCCTGTGCCCATAGACTCCTCCCACCTCAGACGTGTGAACATCGAGTGGAAACCGGGAGGGCGGGTGCCGACCAACCAGCAGCGCCGCGAAGCCGCGAAGCGCAAGCTCGAGCGACAGATCGTGCGACGGGCCGAACAGGCCAAGCGGCGCAGGATCGTCGGCTCGGTGGCGGTCGTCGGTGTCGTCGCCATCGTGGCGGGCGCGGTGTGGTGGATCGTCAGCAGTAGCAGTGGTGACGATGCCGCCTCCGACGCTTCCCCGAGCTCGGCTCCTCCGACCCCCGAGGTCACCATCCCCACGGAGCGCGCTCCGATGCCGAAGCGGCCGACGCCGCTGGCGAACCCGGTGGCCTGTGATTACAAGGACGACTCCGCCAAGCCGGCGTCGAAGAAGGTGAACAAGCCGGAAGGCAAGGACGTCTCTTCGAACGGCACGGTGAACGTCGTGCTGAAGAGCACCGCGGGCGACATCCCGCTGACGTTGGACCGGGCGCTCGCCCCGTGCGCCGTGCAGAGCTTCATCAGCCTTTCCCAGCAGGGCTACTTCAACGACACCAAGTGCCACCGGCTCGGCACCACCGGCCTGCAGATGCTGCAGTGCGGTGACCCCGAGGCCAGCGGCATGGGCGGCCCGGGCTACACCATGCCGGACGAGGCGTTCAAGGAGATCAAGTACGGCCGCGGCATCCTCGCGATGGCGAAGACGCAGCAGCCGAACTCCGGTGGCAGCCAGTTCTTCATGGTCTACGGCGAGGCCGAACTGCCCGCCGAGTACTCGGTCTTCGGCAGCATCTCCGACGAAGGCCTGAAGGTGCTCGACAAGGTCGCCAAGGCCGGCGCGAACGCGCAGGCAGGCAACGGCGACGGCACCGGCCCGCCCAACACCGAGGTCAAGTTCACCGGCGTCACGGTCAACGCCTGACGTCAAGCTGGAGCTCAACGGCGCGCCCGCCCGGTCGGAAGACCTGGCGGGCGCGTTCGGTTAGGGCCTTACCCCTCATTCGGAGCAGCACTCCAGCATTCGCAGGACGTCTTGGGCGAAGCGGCCGATGGTGGCCGCGTCGAACAAATCCGTCGAATATTCAAAGCTGATTCTCAGCCCGCCGCCGTCTTCGGCGAACACGACGTAAAGCTCTGTTCTGGCGCAGCCCGCCACCGGCGAATCGTGCACGGTCGCCGACAAACCAGGCAGGTTCAGCTCCGACGGCGGGGTCGTGACAGCGGTGAACAACACGGCGGGATACCGATCGACGCCTTGCCCGGCGAGCGCGATCGTCTCGTCGAGCGGAAGTTCCTGATGATCGAGCGAGGCGAACAGCTTCTCCGCCACCGCCGCCATGACGTCGGGTAGTTCCGCGGTTTCCCCAAGTCGGACTCGCAAGGGCACGGCCTCGCCGATCATGCCGACCGTCCGCTCGTGTTCCCGGCGAGTCCGGCGGGCGCTGGAAACGGCGAGGACGAGGTCCTGTTGACCGCAGGTCTCTCGCGCCCACAGCAGGAACACGCTCGCGAGGAGCACGGACCGCGTCGTGCCGGCGGCGGCGGCCACCCCGTCGACGCGGCGAAGCCGTTCGGGAGCGAGGTACACCTGATGCAGATCGCCCTTCCCGCTGGGCCGGGCAGGCGGTTTCCGGTCGTACGGAAGCCGCCAGCGCAGGTCGGCGTCCGCGAGTTCGCTTCGCCAATAGCGGACGTCGGCCGCGTGGTCGTGCCCGGTCTGCCAGCGTGCGTAGTCCGAGTGCTGCGCCTCGGGTTCGGGCAGTGGCGTGGACGTCGTGCCGATCTCGGCGGCATACAGCTCGGAAAGCTCGTGCCACAGGATGTTCATGGACCAGCCGTCACAGACCAGGTGATGCAGGACGAGCACCAGCACCCAGCGATCGACGGCGATCCGGCCGAGCCGGGCACGCAGCAGTGGTGCCTCGGTGAGCACGAAGGGTTCCGCGACGACTGCGCCGCACCAGTCGCCGACCGCGTCGTCAGTACCCAGATGCTCCACCGGCAGATCGAACTTGAACGGGGCCAGCACGTCGATCCGCGGCCCGTCACCGGACAACGCGACACGACCGCGCAAGGCGTCGTGCCTGGCCACCAGCCGGTCGAGAGCGCGGTGCAGCGCCGGCGGGTCCAGCTCACCCCGCAGGTCCACGCGATACCCGACGTTGTACACCTGCGGCTGCGGGTTCTCCGCCTGGCGTCTCCAGAGCCTGCGTTGCAGTGACGTCAACGGCACGGTCCGGGTGACGGCGGGTTCGGGCAGGCCGCCCAGTCGCGCGGCCATCGCGCGGATCGTCGGCGCGCGGAAGAACTCCGTGACCGAGACCGGTATCCCGAATTCCTCGGTGATCCGGCCCGCCAGTCTGACCACCGCGAGCGAATGCCCGCCCACAGCGAAGAAGGACCGATCGACAGCCACCTCGCTCAGGCCGAGTTCGGCGCACCAGAGCGAGTGCAGGCGACGCTCGGTGTCCGTGGACGGCAGAGCGTCGTCCACGTCCATTGCTGTCGACGTCGGCTCGGGCAGAGCGGAGCGGTCCAGCTTGCCGCTGGTGGTCGTCGGCAGCCGGTCGAGCACGACCCAGCGGGTCGGGATCAGGTACGAGGGCAGCTCTTCGGCGAGCGCTTCGGTGATCCGCGCCCACGGATCCGGTGCGGACTGGCCGGCGAACACGACGTAACCGGCGAGTTCCGCGTCGCCATGGTGATCCCGGCGGATGACGACGGCCGCGTCCGCCACCTCGTCCAACCCGGCCAGCACCCGCTGTGTCTCACCGGGTTCGACCCGGTTGCCGCGGATCTTCACCTGGTCGTCGAGTCTGCCGAGGAATTCCAGGGTTCCGTCGCCGCGCCACCGGCCGAGGTCGCCCGTGCGATACCACCGTTCACCGGGCCTGGCTTCGACGAACGCCGCGGCGGTTTCCTCCGGTCTGCCGAGATAGCCCTCGGCGAGCCCGGCCCCGCCGAGATGGATCTCGCCGATGGCGCCGAGCGGGACCGGGTGGCCGGTCTGGTCGAGCAGGAGCAGCCGCACGCCGTCGATCGGGACCCCGATCGGTGGCCGGGGCTCACCGTGCGGATCCACCGGGTGATCCGTGGCGATGAGCGAAGCCTCGGTCGGACCGTACTGGTTGTGCAGCGCGCAATCGGGATGCTCCGCGAGGAAGCGGCGCAGTGCCGGAGTGAGCACGAGCGGCTCCCCGCAGCACAGGATCAAGCGTATCGAGGGCGCGGTGAGGCCGGGTTCGACCAGATGCTTCAGCGGGGTGAACGGCATCAGGATCCGCTCCACGCGGTGCCTTTCGATCACCTCGGCGACAGCGTCGCGGTCCTTGTGCCGCTCGTCGTCGAGCAGCACCAGCGCCCCGCCGGCGGCCAAGGTGGAGAAGATCTCCTGCACGCTGATGTCGAAACTCGGCGACGTCCATTGCAGGGTGCGCATCGGCGGATGCTGATCACGTTGCCAGGCGATGACGTTGGCCGGACCGCGATGCGAGACGAGAACGCCCTTCGGGGTTCCGGTGGATCCCGAGGTGTACATGCAGTACGCGGGCCAATCCGGCCGCACTTCGGGCAGCTCCGGCGCCTTCGGGTCCGGCACGATCTCTTCCGCGAGACGCACCGGGAACTCCCCCAGCGCGGGCTGCGCGACGAGCACCGCCTTCGTCGTCAGCACGAGCACCGCACCGCTGTCGCGCAGCATGAACCGGCACCGTTGCGGTGGCAGCCGCGGATCCAGCGGCAGATACGCCGCGCCGCTCTTGAGGACACCGTAAAGCGCGGCGATCAGCTGGGGGCCGCGCGGCAGGGAGACCGCCACGATCTGCCCGCGGGTGACGCCGAGACCGACCAGCAGACGCCCGATCGACTCGGCGAGAAGGTCCAGTTCGCGGTAGCTCAGCTCACCGTCGTCGCCGATCAGCGCCGTGGCGTCGGGCGTACTGGCGACCTGCCGCTCGACCGCGGTGTGCAGACACCCCGCCGTCCGTTCCGGCGCGCCGTGCTGCCACCGGTCGAGCAGCACCACGTCTTCCCCGGTCGGCGTCGTGAGCTCGGAAAGCCGTGCCGACGGCTTCGTGATCGCTTGGCGCAGAACCTGTTTCAGCAGATTCAGCGCCCGGGCGATGGTCGCTTCGTCGAACAGGTCGGTGCTGTACTCGACCAGGCAGCGCAACCCGTCACCGTGCGCCGTCAGATAGAAGGCGAGGTCGAACGGAACCTCGTCGCGGGCCATGTCCAGCGCGGTGGCCGTCAGCGGCGGCGCGAACGGCTCGTCCACCGCGTTTTCGAATTCGATCAGCACGTCGAACAGGGGATTGCGGTTCGCGGCGCGATCGGGATTCAGCAGGCCGACCAGTTCGTCGAACGGGACGGTCCGATGCTCGTACGCCCGGGTGGTGCGGTCTCTGACGCGCTGGGTCAACTCCGCGAAGGTGGGGTCGCCGGACAGATCGAGGCGGACCGGGACCGTGTCGAGGAAGAGGCCGATCGCGTCCCTCGCGGAGTCCGGCCTGCTGCTGACGACCGTGCCGACCGCGAAGTCCTGCTGCCCGCCGTACCGGGCAAGCACGGCGCCGATCGCGCCGAGCACCGCCATGAACACGGTGCTGCCGCAGGCGGCCGCGACGGCGCGCAGCGGTTCGCCGAGACCGGCCGCCAGCTCGTCGCTCAGTGCGGCTCCCCGCCGGGACGGCACCGGTGGCCGCGGCCGGTCGGTCGGCAGCGCGAGTTCGGGCAGCCCGCCCAGTTCGTCGCGCCAGAACGCGAGATCCTCGTCGGGATCCCCGCTCTCGACCTCGATCTCCGGTCCCGGTCCGGTCCGGATGGCGGGCAGACCCGGCCAAGCGCGGTAGTGCGCGGCGAGATCACGCAGGAACACCGCGGTCGACGCCGAGTCGAAGACGATGTGGTGGGCTACCAGACAGAACAGATGGCGGTCCTCGGCGAGCCGGACCAGCGCGAAGGCGACCAGCGGCCCGGTGTCGAGCGCGAGCCGGGTCCGGGCGAACCTGGCTCGGATTTCGGCGAGGGCTTCGGTTTCGGTGCGCCCGGACAGGTCGATCAGCGGGCACTCGACGGTCATCGACGGCAGCACGGATTTCCGCGGTACGCCGTCCCGCTCGTGGAAGACGGTGCGCAAGGCGGGATGCGCCGAAACCACGCGCGACACCGACTCCCGCAGCGCCACTTCGTCCAGCCGTCCGTCCAGCCGGATCGCCTTGGGCTCGTGGTAGGCACCGGTGCCGGGGAACATCCTTTCCAGGAACCAGATGCGCCGTTGCGCGGGTGAGGGCTCGAGGCCGGACGACTGGTAGCGACGGCGCAGGCCGTCGAGCAGAGGCAACGCGTCGAGCACCTGGTCCGGCGGGACACCGAAATCCACGAAGGCGGCGATCTCGTCGGCCCCCGCCGCCACGAGCGCGTCCACCACCGGTGCGCATCGCTCGGGACTGCCGATCAGGGCACGGGATCCGCAGTAGCGTTCGTACGCGTCGCCGAGCATGAACTCGATGTCCTCATCGGTCGCGCCGTCCAGGTCGATGTTCAGCCCCAGGCTGTCCCCGACCTGGCCGAGCAGCGAAAGCGACGAGCGCAGGTAGTCGCAGAACGGCCGGAACGCCTGCTGCCGCGCGCGTTCGTGGTCCGCGCCGAGGAAGGTGTGCACCAGCACCACGACCCGTCCCGAGCCCGGATCGAGCCCGTGTTCCGCGCGCGTGCGCCGATAGAGCGCGATGTTGCCGGCCAGCGCGGAAACGTCCTGGGTCATCAGATTGGTGACCACGCCGAGATCGGCCGCGGCGGCCCGGCGGTAGCTGTCCGGGTTTCCGACCACGGCGATGAACATCGGCGGGCGCCGCTGGATGGGTGCCGGATGCAGGCGGACCGTGGTGGGCGCGCCGTCGCCCGCGACGAGGGCGATCTCCTCCCCCGCCCAGAGCCGGCGCACGGTGTCCAGCCCCTCGTACATCAGGTCGCGATGGTTGCCGAAGTTCTCCGGTGCCAGCGCGAAATCCCTGGTGTGCCAGCCACTCGCCACGCACAGCCCGACGCGGCCCGAAGACAGGTTGTCCACAACGGACCATTCTTCGGCGACCCGGACCGGATGGTGCAGCGGAAGCACGACCGACCCGGCGTGCAGCCGGATCCGCTCGGTTCGGGCGGCCAGCGCGGCGGCCAGCACCGATGGGTTCGGGAAGAGCGCGCCGAAGGAGTCGAAATGCCGCTCCGGCAACCAAAGCGCATGGAAATCGTGCTCGTCGGCGAACCGTGCGGCGGCCATGATCAGCCGGTACTTGTCCTGCTGATCCCGATCGGGATAGTCGCCGAAGAAGTAGAGGCTGAACGCGCAGCCTGCCCCGGGAGTCGCCGGTTCCGGGGGCGGCACGACGGGCATCGCCGCCGGACGGACCGGGTGCTCGACCGGCTTCGGCGCGGACACCACGGTGTCCGGGGTCCCGCCGCGTGCCACGTCGAGCTGCCGGTGCATCAGCTCCGTCATCTGGCGCATCATGGTCTCGGCGAGCTTCAGCTGCCGGTCCATCAAACCGTGAAGAGACACGTCTTCGACCGGTGTGCCGGGCTCCGGCTCGCTTTCACCGGAGGTGGGAGGCGCTCCGCCGCTTCGCTCGATCAACTCGGCCACTTTCGCCGGAGTACCCGCTTCGGAGAGCAGCTCCCGGATCCCGATCCGCACGCCGAAGGCACGCTCCAGTTCGCGGGCCAGCCCCATCAGGGCCAGTGAATCGGCACCACCCGCCACGAACGACGTGTCCTCGGGCAGGTCGTCGGTGCCGAGCCGGTCGGCGGCGAGCCGCCGGACCTCGGCGAGGACCGCCCCCGAGCTCACCTGCCCGGCGTCGGACGGGGCGGGAGCCGACGGCCGCGCGAAGCGGACCCGTCGGTACGGGTACCCGGGCAACGGGACGCGGCCGCCGGCGGGCGCCAGCTCCGCCCAATCCAGGTCCGCGCCGCGCCGGTACAGCGCGGTCGCCGCGCGCAGCATCGCGGCGCACTCATCGTCGGGCGGGGAGCCCACGGACGGCTGCCAGTACCGGTGTGGGAGGGCGGCGCGTCCCATCGAGCCGAGGACCTCACGCGGCCCGATCTCCAGGTAGGCCCCGCACTCCGCGCGTTCGAGCGCTCGCAGCGACTCGTCGAACCGTGCCGTCTCACGGATCTGCCTCCGCAGGTAGCGTGCGTCGACCGAGGCACCGGCCGGGATCACCCCGCCCAGGTTGCTCGCGAACGGCATCCGCAACGGGCCGAACCGCACCGCTTCGGCCGCGCGTTCGAATTCGTCGAGAACGGGTTCGAGCAGTGCCGAATGGAAGGCCCGGTCCACCGGAAGCCTTTGCCAGGAGAGGTTTTCCCGGTCGAGCAGGGTCTCCGCGGCCGCGATCGCCGCCGACGGCCCGGACAGCACGCAGGACTGGTCGCCGTTGACCACCGCGATCTCCGTCCCGGTCGCGACGGCGAGCCGTCCGCCCCGCTCCGGCGAGACGCGGACCGCGATCATGCCGCCCGCCTCGGTCCCCTGCATCAGCCTGCCGCGCAAGCAGGTCAGCCGCAGCCCGTCGGCCACGTCGATCCCGCCGGCCACGGCGAGCGCCGCGTACTCCCCCAAACTGTGCCCGACCACGAAATCCGGCCGCACACCCCACGACAGCCAAAGCCGCGCCAGCGCGAACTGATGACAGAACAACGCGGGCTGTCCCTCCACAGTGGACAGTACGGCGGCCGGATCCGGCGTGCCGAGCAGAGCGTCGGCCACACCGGCGGTCCCGAATTCCTCGGCGAGTCCCAGCAACTCGTCCAGCGTTTCGCGGAAGACGGGGAAAGTGTCCCGAAGCCGTGCGGCCATCCCCCGGTACGCCGCGCCCTGTCCGGAGAAGGCGAACGCGAGCGTCCCGAACTGGTGCGGCTCAAAGGATTCCTCGCCGATCGTGCCGAGCTCGGCCGCCAGTTCGGCGGTGTCACCCCCGACCACGGCGAGCCGGTGCGACCGATGCGGCCTGCCGAGCGCCATGCTGGCCGCCACGTCCGGCGCCCGCAGCTCCGGGTGCGCGCGCAGATGATCTCGCAGGGCCCCGGTGAGCGCGGACAGCCCCTCGGCGTCGGCGGCCGACACGGGCAGCAGCACCGGTCCCCGCGCCGCCGGTGCCGGCGGGAGCATCGGGGCCTGTTCCAGGATCACGTGGACGTTCGTGCCCCCGACGCCCAGCGCGCTGACCCCGGCCCGCCGCGGTCCGTCGGTGATCCAAGGCGTGTGCTCCGTCGCCAGCACGAACGGGCTGCCTGCCAGCCGGAGTTCCGGGTTGGGCCGGTTCAGGTTCAGGGTCGGCACCAGTTCTCCGTGCTTCAGCATCAGCACCGTCTTGACCAGGCCGGCGAGACCGGCGCAGGTATCCAGATGGCCGATGCCGGGCTTGACCGAGCCCAGTGCGCAGAACCCGGTGTGGCCGTCCTCCGCGTAGGCCTGGCTGAGCGCCTCGAACTCGACCGGGTCGCCGAGCGCGGTACCGGTGCCGTGCGCCTCCACGTAGGTGACGGACGACGCCGCCACCCGGGCGCGTGCCAGTGCCAGCCGGACGACGTCGGCCTGCCCGGACACGCTCGGCGTCGCGAACCCCGCGGTGCGGCCCGCGTCGTTGTTCACCGCCGACCCCAGGATCACCGCGTGCACGGTGTCACGGTCGGCGATCGCCCGGTCGAGCCGTTTCAGCAGGACCGCGATCACCCCGTTGCCGCCGACCGTGCCGTCCGCGCCGGCGTCGAACGCCCGGCAGGCACCGGTCGGCGAAAGGATCCCGCCCGGGTACGGCCGGTAGCCCGAATCCTGCGGGAGATGGACGGCCGCCGCCCCGGCCAAGGCCAGGTCGGCGTCCCCGGTGAGCAGTGCCTGCCCGGCGAGGTGCAGCGCGACCAGCCCGGTCGAACACGCCGTCTGCACCCCGACCGCGGGCCCCGAGAGCCCCAGCCGGTGCGCCACCCGGCCCGCCAGGAAATCGGGCTCCGTTCCCATCGCCGTCTGCATCGCGGTCAGCTCGTCCGGGGCGGGTGGACGCGCGTCTTGAGCGACGTGCCGTTGGTGGCCGTAAAGCTGCATACCCGTCCCGGCGAACACGCCGATCCTGGTCCCCGCGTCCGCCGCCGCGTAGCCGCCCGATTCGAGCGCCTCGTGACAGCACTCCAGGAACAGGCGGTGCGCGGGCGCGGTCAGTGCCGCCTCGTGCGGGCTCATCCCGAAGAAGTCCGCGTCGAACGAGTCGACGTCGTCGAGCGCGCCGGCGACCGGGACCACCCCCGGTCCCCCGCCGTCGAAGGTCCGCACCCGGGATACGCCGTCGCGGAGGTCGGCCCAGAATCCGTCGAGGTCCGTCGCACCGGGCACCCGCACGGCGACACCGATGATCGCGATCCGGTCGTCGTGCGCCGGGGTGGCCACCACGGAGGGCTCCTTCACCCGGCCCGGTCCCGACAGGTGATCGGCGAGCTGGGCTGGGCTCGGGTACTCGAACGCCAGGGTCGGCCGCACCTCCCGGCCGAGCAGCGTGGTCAGCGTCGTGGTCAGCCTGACCACGGTCACCGAGGTCATCCCCGCCTCGTAGAACGGCGTACGCGGATCGACGTCCTG
Organism: Amycolatopsis sp. WAC 01376; assembly: GCF_003947415.1. Lineage (GTDB taxonomy): Bacteria > Actinomycetota > Actinomycetes > Mycobacteriales > Pseudonocardiaceae > Amycolatopsis. The sequence goes on along the minus strand of NZ_QHKL01000010.1, from coordinate 73,322 downwards.
GCCCAGCACCTCCCGGACCGCCGCGAGGACGGTGGCGCGGACGTCGCCGGTGCCCCGCCCGAGTTCCCCGGCGAGCAGCCGTCGCCGCAGTTCGGCGCGCTGGACCTTGCCGCCGCCGGTGCGCGGGAACTCGTCGGGTGCGACCGGGACGACTTTCGCCACGGTCAGACGTAATCGGCCGAAGACCGCTTCCCGCACCGCCTTCGCGACCGCGTCGAATCCGGCCGCGCGCGCCGCGATCAGGATGACCAGGTCCTCGGTACCGGACTCGGCGTTGGGCAGGCCCACGGCGGCCACCTCGCCTGCCTGGGCGCCGCTCGCGGCGCACACGACTTCCTCGATCTCGTGGCAGAAATGGTTCTGTCCATTGAGGATGATCAGATCCTTGGCCCTGCCGGTGAGCACGACCTGACCGTTCGCCAAGAAGGCGAGGTCACCGGTGTCCAGCCACCCCGGCGCCGGGAATGCGGCGCGATTCGCCTCCTCGGCGTGCAGGTATCCGGGGGTGACGCGGGCGGAGCGCACCTGCAGCCTGCCGATCTCACGCTCGCGCAGCAGTTCGCCGCGGTCGTCCACCACCCGCACACTCGCCCCGGGCGCGGGGGAACCGACCGCCACGAACGTGCTGCACTCGTGCTCCTCCGCGGATTCGGGGGCTTCGCGCAGTTCGCCGTCGAGGCTCGACTTCAGCACCCGGTGCACGCTGTCCGGGGTACCGAGACTGCCGAAGGTGATCGCGGTGACCGTCTCCGTCATCCCCCACACCGGCCGGATCCGGCTCTCCTCGATGCCGAACCGGGCGGTCCGGTCGAGAAAGCGCGACATCACCGGCAGCTGGATCTGCTCGCCGCCGCAAACCAGGGTGCGGACCGAGGACAGATCCCGGTCGCGGGTGTCCTCGGCCAGCTCGGCGGCGACCTGCGCGAACCCGAACGTCGGCGACCAGCTGTGCGCGACCCGGTACTCGGCGAGCAGATCCAGCCAGCGGCTCGGCCTGCCCAGTACCAGCTCGGTCGGCACATGCACGTTCGTCACACCGGCGTAGACCTCAAGCACGTGATAGAGGAGCAAGGCACCGCTGTGGTCCACCGGAAGCCAGTTCAGCGTGGTGTCCTCCGGCCGCAGGCCGAGCGCCTCGCGGGACCCGGCCGCGAACTCCATCAGGCCGCGATGTGTCAGCGGGATCGCCTTGGCGGCGCCGGTACTGCCGGAGGAAAGCATCACCAGCGCCGGATCGTCCGGCGCCGGTGAGTGAAGGCCGAGTTCGGGCAGTGCGCTCATCGGCTCGGTCGACACCCGCGCGAGCCGCAAACCGGACAAGCCCGGAACCGTGCCGTCGACGAGCACCAGGGGATCACCCAGCAGCTCGGCCACATGCTTCAGCCGCCGCCGCGACGCGTCGTCCTCCGCCGCGCCCGCCATCGGCACCGGCAGCGCACCACCGAGTACACATCCCCAGAAGGCCGGGAAGAACTCGGCGAGCGGCAGACCGGACAGGACGATCGGATCGCCGGGGCCTGCTCCGAGGTCCCGCAGCCGGGCCCGCACCGCGCTCGCCTTGGCCAGGAGTTCCGGGTAGGGACAGCGATCCGGCTTTCCCGCCGCGTCCAGCGTCACCACCGCTCGATCGGGCGCGCCTGCCGCGGCGTTCCGCAGCGCTTGAGCGAGACCCACTCGCTCGCCCGCCCCCAGTTCGAGCGGTCCCCCGTGAACCAACGCTTCCCCCATCACGATCCTTTCTTCGCTGCTTTCGCGACACTGGGCACCACGCCGACGGCCCCCGACCGGCGGCTCCGAAGGCGCAGCAGGACGATCCCGACCACGAGGACCGGGAGGGCGTGGTAGGCCGCGACGACGACCGGCGGAGGCGCGACCTCGAGCAGCAGGCCGCAGGTGGCCATCCCGGTGGCGAACCCTGCCGTCTCCGCGCTGGCCGACAGGCCGAACAACCGCGCGCGTTCCGCTTCCGGCGCGGCCTGCAATCTGCTCAGATACGCGACCTCGGTGAGCCCGTCGGCGAGGCCCGCGACGAACAGGACCACCACCAGCACCGGGATCGGCAGGCCGGTGAACGCGACCACGAACGCCACCGACATCAGCACGGTCCCGGCGGCGAACGCGCGTTCGCCGAGCCACGCCACCCTGCCGTGGTCCGTCCGGCGGACGACCCACTGCACCGCGATGGTGCCGACGGCCCAAGCCGTCCAGAACCAGCTCATGAACGCGTACGGCGCGCCCGGCCACTCCGCGCCCGCGTGTACCGGCAGGGCCACGTTGTGCGACGCGGAACCGAAGGCGTCGGAGCCTCGGATGAGCACCAGGCCGAGGACGACCGACGACAGTCCGGCCGTCACCCGCGCCCGGGGGCCGTCGGTCGGCACGACCGCTTTCTCTCGGTCGGAACTGTTGGTGTTCAAGGGAAGCAGCCACAATACCGCCGCGGACACCAGGAACGACGCGGCGTTGATCAGAAACGCGGCCTCGAATCCGCCCGCCATGACCACGACGGGCGCCGCCGCGTAGCCCAGCACCGTCCCCAGCGATCGCCCCGCGACCAGCCGCCCGTTCGTCCGTACCCGCCGGTCCTGCCCCACCATCGAGGGCACACTGGTCCGCAGCGACACCGAGAACACCGTGTTGCCCGCACCCAGTACGGCGGCGGCCACGAGCAGCCCGCCCAGCCCGACCGCCTGCCCGGCGACGCCGAGCACGACCATCGCCGCCGCCTGCGCGAGATCCGCGACGACCATCAGCCGCCTTCGCTCATACCGCGTGGCGAGCCGTCCCGCCGGCACACCGAACAGGAAACCGGCGCCGATGCGCACCGCCATCACCGCACCGAGGCCGAGCGGCCCGCCGGTCACTTCCAGCGTGAACAAGGCCAGCGCAATCAGGTTGAGAAAGGTACCGAACGACGACACCGAATACGCCACGAGAAACGCCAAAAGCGCGGCATCCCCAGAACCGGTTTTCCGGCCGCGACGAACGAACATCGAATCCCCTGATCGTTTTCCGGAGCCGGTCGGGCGCTACGTGAATCAGTGCGGTTGACGCTGATGAGCGCACAAAAGACACGGTCGCACCGTGAAAACGACCACTGAAGCCGAAAGTTCGACCATGGACAGAAAAAGAAATAACGTTTCCCCGCAGAGACGCGCCGAGGCACGCCGGCCGCTTTACTTCCCCAGTTTTCCCATCTCGGCGAGAATAACGGCCCGAATTCACCTCGTCAACAGCGGACACCGCCTCCGAACGGCTCGAATTCAATCGAGCACGCCGAGTGAAAGCAAAGCGGCACGGCGACGAGAACTACTCCATCGGAATCCGTGATTATGCCGTTTGCCTCGCCCGGTTCCCGCCGAACGGACGCTCATTCGTCGAGCGGTGACCGGCCGGCTACGCAGTACGACCAACGGGCCTCAGCGGTAGGTGAACTTCGGCGGCCTCCGCGCCAGGAACGCGGCCACACCCTCGGCGTAGTCCTCGCCGTGCAGGGCACCGAGCCGGATCTCGTCCACTTCGGCGTCGGATTCCTCTTGCCCGGCAACGATCTTCTCGATGATGCGGTTCATCCCGCGCACCGACGCCTGAGAACGCGAAGCCAGCGTCTCGACGAACTTCGCCGTCGAGGCCTCCAGCTCACCGGCAGGGAAGACGTCGTTGAGCAGCCCGATCTCCCGTGCCCGCCGCGCGTCGACGAGCTCACCCGAGAGCAGGAAGTACTTCGCGTTCGCGGGGCCGACCAACGAGACCAGCTGCCGTGTCGAGTCGAAGTGGTAGACGATCCCGAGCTTCGCCGGCGTGATGCCGAACCGTGCACCCTCGGCGGCGAAACGGAAGTCGCAGGCGACCGAGAGCTGACAACCGCCGCCGATGCAGTTCCCCTGGATCATCGCCACCGTCGGCTTCCGCGACGCGGTCAGCGCCGCCACGGCACCGTCGACGGCCTTGTCGTAGGTCTCGGCCGCCTCGGCGGTGGACCGCAGGTCACGGAACTCGCTGATGTCCGCGCCCGCCGAGAAATGCGCACCCGCGCCGGTCAGCACGAGGACCTTGATCGCCGGGTCCGCCTCCACCCGCGCCACCACGTCCGGGATCGCCGCCCACATCCCGTAGGTGATCGCGTTCATCTTCTCCGGCCTGGTGAACGTCAGCCGCGCGACCTCGCCGTCGCGAGTGAACTCGAACCCGTCAGTCATGTCCTGAACCCTATCCGGGGCCCACCGGTGGTCACGAAGCCGAAGTGACCCGATACACGTCGTAAACGCCCTCGACGCCCCGGACCACCTTCAGCACGTGGCCGAGGTGCTTCGGGTCGCCCATCTCGAACGAGAACCGGCTGACCGCGACCCTGTCGCGAGACGTCGTCACCGACGCGGACAGGATGTTGACCTTCTCGTCCGCAAGCACCTTGGTGACGTCCGAGAGCAGACGGTGCCGGTCCAGCGCCTCGACCTGGATCGCGACGAGGAACACCGACGAGGCCGACGGCGCCCACTCGACCTCGACCAGCCGTTCGGGCTGCGCTGTCAGGTCGTCGGCGTTGGTGCAGTCGGTCCGGTGGACGCTGACACCGCCGCCACGCGTGACGAAACCGAGGATCTCGTCGCCTGGCACCGGCGTGCAGCAGCGGGCGAGTTTGGCCCAGACGTCGCTGGCGCCCTTCACCACGACACCGACGTCGTTCGAGCCGCGGCGGCGGGTGACGGTGGACGGGGTCGCGCGCTCGGCGAGCTCCTCCTCCGCCTCGTCGACCCCGCCGATGAGCGCGACCAGGCGTTGCACGACGTGCTTCGCGCTGGTGTGGCCCTCGCCGACGGCGGCGTACAGCGAACTGATGTCGGGGTGCCGGAGTTCGGTGGCGACCGCGCCCATCGACTCGGCGGAGACCAGCCGCTGGATCGGGAGGCCGACCTTGCGGACCTCCTTGGTGATGGCCTCCTTGCCGCCTTCGATCGCCTCGTCGCGGCGTTCCTTGGCGAACCACTGCCGGATCTTCGCGCGGGCCTTGGGCGAACCGGCGAACTGCAGCCAGTCGCGGCTCGGCCCCGCCGTCTCGGCCTTCGAGGTGAAGATCTCGATGACCTCGCCGTTCTCCAGCTTGCGCTCGAGCGCGACGAGCCTGCCGTTGACGCGGGCGCCGATACAGCGATGCCCGACCTCGGTGTGCACGGCGTAGGCGAAGTCGACCGGCGTCGAATCGACCGGCAGCGTGATCACGTCACCCTTGGGCGTGAACACGAAGATCTCGCGCGAGGCGAGCTCGTAGCGGAGCGACTCCAGGAAGTCGCCTGGGTCCGCGGCCTCACGCTGCCAGTCGAGGAGCTGGCGCATCCACGCCATCTCGTCGACGTCCACGGCATTCCCGTTGTGGGTGCCCTTGGTCTCCTTGTACCGCCAGTGCGCGGCGATGCCGTACTCGGCGGTGCGGTGCATCTCGTAGGTGCGGATCTGGACTTCCAGCGGTTTGCCGTCCGGCCCGATCACCGTGGTGTGCAACGACTGGTAGACGCCGAACCGCGGCTGCGCGATGTAGTCCTTGAACCGGCCGGGGACCGGCTGCCACAGTGCGTGGACGACACCCATCGCGGCGTAGCAGTCACGGACGTCCTCGACCAGGATCCGCACGCCCACCAGGTCGTGGATGTCGTCGAGGTCGCGGCCGCGGACGATCATCTTCTGGTGGATCGAGTAGTAGTGCTTCGGCCTGCCCTCGACCTTGGCGGTGATCCGCGAGCCTTCGAGGTTGCCGGTCAGCTCGGTGATCACCGAGCGCAGGTACGTGTCCCGCGAGGGCGCGCGATCGGCGACCAGCCGGACGATCTCGTCGTACTTCTTCGGCTGCAGGATGGCGAACGCCAGGTCCTCCAGCTCCCATTTGACCGTCGCCATACCGAGCCGGTGCGCCAGCGGGGCGAGGACCTCGAGGGTCTCGCGCGCCTTGCGGGCCTGCTTCTCGGGCGGCAGGAAGCGCATCGTGCGCATGTTGTGCAGCCGGTCGGCCAGCTTGATGACCAGCACGCGCGGGTCCCGCGCCATCGCGATGACCATCTTGCGGATGGTCTCGGCCTCGGCCGCCGTGCCGAGCTTGACCTTGTCCAGTTTAGTGACGCCGTCGACGAGCTCGCCGACCTTCTCACCGAAGTCCGCTTTCAGGCTCTCCAGCGAATAGCCGGTGTCCTCGACGGTGTCGTGCAGCAGCGCGGCGACCAGCGTCGTGGTGTCCATGCCGAGTTCGGCGAGAATGGTCGCGACCGCGAGCGGATGCGTGATGTACGGGTCGCCGGACTTGCGCCGCTGCTCCCGGTGGAGCTCTTCGGCGACGTCGTAGGCGCGCTGGAGCTGTGCGAGGTCGGCGTTCGGATGCAGTTCGCGGTGGATGACGGCGAGCGGCTCGAGTACCTGCTTGACCGGCGCGGCGCGCTGGGCGGTGATCCGGCGGGCGAGACGGGCACGGACACGGCGCGTCGCGGACGGTGTCGGCGCGGCCCCCTGTCGCGTCGCACCGTTCTGCTCGGTGCCGTCCTTCGAGGACACCGCGGCATCGAGCTCTTGGCTCACCCGCACCTCCTGCGCTTCGTGCGGCCTTCGGACGTCAAGCGTAGCCGCTCCTCCTAGCGGCACACTGAGGACGCCCGCTCAACACACCCGGAGGGCCTCCACACGACGCCCTTCAAGCACGGAACGACCGCCGAGCCCGGCGAGTTCCATGACCACCGACACGCCGGTGACCTGCGCTTTCGCGTCTTCCAGCAGTTTGCAGGTGGCCGCGACCGTGCCACCGGTGGCGAGCACGTCGTCGAGGACCGCGACACGCTGACCAGGCGCGACGACGCCTTCGGGGAGCTCGACGGTCGCGGTGCCGTACTCCAGCGTGTAATCGACCCGGCCCGCGACCCTGGGCAGCTTGCCGGGTTTGCGGATCAACGCCACGCCGAGACCGCGGGAGTAACCGACGGCGGCGGCGAGCAGGAACCCGCGCGCTTCGACTCCTGCCAGCAGGTCGACGTCGGGATCGACGGTGGCGGCCAGCGCGTCGGTGACCGCCTTGAAGCCCGCCGCGTCGGCGAACAGCGGACTCAGGTCCCGGAACAGCACGCCGGGTTCCGGGAAGTCCGGCACGTCGGCGATCAGGTCGAGTGCCTTGTCCAGCTCCATGTGCTTCCTGCTCTCCAGTCGTGCTTCCGGTCCCTGAACGCTAGGAAAGGTCCTTTCATTGCAAATTTTGCAATGAAAGGACCTTTCCTAGCGTTTGACGGCCGGGATTACTTCTTCCGCTTGCCCGACGGGCGGCCCTTGTGGGCCTTCTGGTTCCGGGCGGGCACGCTCGCCGCGGCGGCGTACGCCCTCTCCTTGCGGAGTTCGGCGGCCAGCGAGTCCTCGTCGGCCGGATCGAAGTCGTCGTCGCGCTCCGCGGCGGCCTTGCGGGCCTGGTTCGCGCGTCGCGACGCGACCCGATCGGCCTGCTGCCGGTACTTCGGGTCACGCATCTTGAAGTCGACCAGCAGCGGGGTCGCCAGCGCGACCGACGACAGCACGCCGACCACGGTGCCGGTGAGCTGCACGAGCGCGAGCTCCTGCAGGGTGCCGGAGCCGAGCAGGAGGTAGCCGATCACCAGCAAGCCGAGGATCGGCAGCGCCGCGATCAACGAGGTGTTGAACGAACGCATCAGCGTCTGGTTCAACGCCAGGTTCGCCGCTTCCGCGTAGGTCCGGCGGGTCAGGCCGAGCAGGCCACGCGTGTTCTCGCGGACCTTGTCGAACACCACCACCGTGTCGTACAGCGAGAACCCGAGGATCGTCAGCAGACCGATCACCGTCGCCGGCGTGACCTCGAAACCGATCAGCGAGTACACACCCGCCGTCACCACGATGTCGTTCAGCAGGGTGACCAGTGCCGCGGCCGCCATCCGGGGGTCGAAGTACAACGCCAGGAACAGCGTCACCGCCAGCAGGAAGACCGCGAGCGCGATCAGCGCCTGCCGGGAGATCTCCCCGCCCCAGGACGCGCTCACCGCGCTGTCACTGATCGCCTGGACACTCGGCTGGCCGGAGGTCCCGATCGGCCCCAGTTCCTGGAACAGGGCCTGCTTCACCTTGGCGACCTCGGCCGCGTCCAAGGTGTCCGAACGGAGCTGGATGGTCGACGAGACGCCGCTGCCGACCTTCTGCGCCTCGTCGGCGGGCTTGCCAAGCGAGGAGGCGAAGACCTCCTTGGCCCGCTCTTCGGTGATCTGCCCGCTCTTGCCGTTGGCGGGCAGCTGGATCTGGGTGCCGCCTTCGAAGTCGATGCCGAAGTTGAAGCCCTTGACCCCCATCGACGCGATGCACACCAGCACCAGCGCGCCGAAGAAGAGGTACCAGCGCTTGCGGACGCCGACGACGTTGAACACGCCGCTGCCCACGTACATCCGGTGGAAGACGCTCTCGCGTTTGGTCTCGGTGGTGTTCTTCTCGTCGACCACGGTCACGCCTCCTTGACGTTCGGGCGACCGGTGGCGGGACGGGCCGCCTTGCGCTCCGAGCCCAGCTGCTGCACGGCGCCGAGGCCGAGATTCTTGGGGTTGGACAGGAACTTCGACTTCGACCGGGAGACCATCGCGACCAGCGGATGCGTCACGAGGTAGACCACGACGAGGTCGAGCACCGTCGACATGCCGAGAGTGAACGCGAAGCCCTTCACGTCACCGACGGCCAGCAGGTAGAGGACCGCCGCGGCGAGGAAGCTGACCGCGTCCGCCGCGAGAATCGTGCGCTGGGCACGGGACCAGCCGCGCGGTACCGCGGATCGGAAGGTTCTGCCTTCGCGGATCTCGTCCTTCAATCGTTCGAAGTAGATGACGAACGAGTCCGCGGTGATACCGATCGCGATGATCAGGCCCGCCACGCCGGCGAGGTCGAGGGTGTACCCGATCCACCGCCCCAGCAGCACCAGGACCCCGTACACGATCGCGAACGACAAGCCGAGCGACAGAATCGTCAGCAGGCCGAGCAGCCGGTAATAGAACATGCAGTAGATGAACACGGCCAGCAGGCCGATACCGCCGGCGATGAGGCCCGCCTGCAGCGACGCGAGACCCAGCGTCGCGGACACCGTGGTCGCGTCCGAGGACTCGAACGACAGCGGCAGCGAACCGTACTTCAGCACATCCGCCAGGTCCTTCGCCTCGGTCTGGCTGAACCGGCCGGTGATCTGCGTCTGACCGCCGAGGATCGCGGACTGGATGGTCGGCGCGGAGACGACCTGCGTGTCGAGGACGAACGCCGCCTGCTTCTGGGTGTTCTTCGAGGTGAAGTCGCCCCAGATCTGGGAACCCTCGCTCTTGAAGTTCAGGTTGACGACCCACTGGGAGTTCTGGGTGTCGTAGGCCGAGGAGGCGTCGGAGATCTGCGTTCCGGGAAGGAACTCCGGCTCCAGCAGGTACTTCATCGTGTTCTTGTCACCGCAGGCGACCAGTGGCTTGTCGGTGAGGTCGTTGCCGACCAGCGGGTCCGACACCTTGGGGTCGCAGTTGAGCGCCGCGAAGGCCTTCTCGGCGGCCGCGGCCTGCTTCGCCTGGTCCGTCGACAGCAGATCGGGGTTCTGCCGGAGGTTCCGGGCTTCCTCGATCTCCCTCTTGGTCTTCTCGTCCGCGTTCTCGTCCGGCTGCTGCCGCGGCGCGCCGACCGCGCCACCGCCGCCGTTGGCCGGGCTGCTCGGTGGAGCGCTCGCGCCGGGGGCGCCCGACGTCGTCGGCGAGGCCGAAGACGGCGTGCCCGAAGCGGGCGGGGCCGACGGCTGCGGAACCGGGGTCACCGGCTGCGACGTCACGACCTTCCGGAAGCCCAGCTTCGCGGTCTTGCCAAGGGCCTTGGCCTGGTCGCCCTGCTCGCCGGGGACGGTGATCACGACGTTGCTGCCGTCGAGGACGACCTCGGTGCCGCTGACGCCGATACCGTTGACCCGGCGCTCGATGATCGAGCGGGCCTGTTCGAGGGACTCCCGCGGAGGGTCGCCGCCGTCGGGGTTGCGGGCGGTCAGCGTAACCCTCGTGCCGCCTTGCAGGTCGATGCCGAGCTTCGGCGTCGGCTTTCCGCTACCGGTGAAGAACACCAGGGCGTACAGCGCCACCAGGATCAGGGCGAAGAAGGCGAGATAGCGTCCCGGGCGGAGATGCCCGGCCGGTGCGGCCACTGTGCTTCGGTCTCCTCGAACGGACTGGGTGTTCCCCAATGGACTTGGCTGTTCACACACCGGACGGGAGTCCGGTGGTACCGCGAACCTGCCTCGATGACGATGCCCGGTGAACGGGCACGACTATGACGACGGACACGCACGCAGCACCGAGACACTACTCGGTGCTGCGTGAGCCCGGCGTTGGCCCCGCACCTACGAAAGTCTGGTGTCGGGGATGGCCTTACAACCTCTACTTCTTGCCGTGCTCCAGCGGAGGAGCGATCTGCGCGCCGGACTTCTCCTCGACGCGCTCGTCGTCCTTCGACTCGACGACCGGCTCCTCGACGACGGCCTCGTCGTCAATCGTGTCGGCGTCGTCTACGTCAGTCTCGACGACCGGTGCGACCTTCTCGCGGACGGCCTGACGCAGCCAGGTCGTCACGACACCGGGAGCGATCTCGAGGTCGATCGTGGTGTCGGCGGAAGCGTCGGCGACAGACGCGTAGAGACCGGAGGTGGTCATCACCCGGTCACCGGGAGCCAGGCTCGAGAGCAGCTCCTGCTGCGCTGCCGCCGCCTTCTTCTGCTTACGGGTGCCCATGACGAGCGGAATCGCCACAACGAGCATCAGGAGCAGCGGCAGCAATAACTGGTTCATGATTCTCCATTTCGAGCGGACGCCGCGCGGTGCGCTTGTTTTGTCCGATTTGGCGGGGTGTGCTCTCTCCGAGTGTGCCAGGTGCCAGCGGAAACTCCACCACCACCCGTCGTCACCGCGGGCCTCGGGCCGCGTGAACGGTCCGGTCAGTCCTGGTCGAACAGGCTCGGTCCGCCCTGCTCGCCACGGGTGGCACCGGCCGGGGCCGGCAGGCCGAGGTGCTCCCAGGCGGCCGCTGTGGCGACCCGGCCGCGAGGAGTGCGGGCGAGCATACCGGCGCGGACCAGGTAAGGCTCACACACCTCTTCGACGGTGGTCGGTTCTTCCCCCACCGCGACGGCCAGCGTGGACACGCCGACCGGGCCGCCGCCGAAGGAGCGGACCAGCGCGGTGAGCACCGCGCGGTCGAGCCTGTCGAGGCCGAGTTCGTCGACGTCGTAGACCTCCAGCGCGGCACGCGCGATCTTGCGCGTGACCTTGCCGTCGGCCCGGACCTCGGCGTAGTCGCGCACCCGGCGCAGGAGCCGGTTGGCGATCCGGGGTGTGCCCCGGGACCGGCGGGCGATCTCCTCGCAGCCGTCCCGGTCGATGTCGATGTCGAGGATCGTGGCGGCGCGACGGGCGACCAGCTCCAGTTCGCTGTCGCTGTAGAACTCCATCTGACCGGTGAAACCGAACCGGTCACGCAGCGGGCCGGTCAGCGAACCGGACCGCGTCGTGGCCCCGACCAGCGTGAACGGCGCGATCTCCAGCGGGATGCTGGTGGCGCCTGGCCCCTTGCCGACGACGACGTCGACGCGGAAGTCCTCCATCGCGAGGTACAGCATTTCCTCGGCGGGCCGGGCGATCCGGTGGATCTCGTCGATGAACAGGACGTCACCGGGCGCCAGGTTGGACAGCATCGCGGCCAGGTCGCCCGCGCGTTCCAGCGCCGGTCCGGAGGTGATCCGGATGGCGGCGTTGAGTTCGGCGGCGACGATCATCGCCATACTCGTCTTGCCCAGTCCCGGCGGGCCGGAGAGCAGGACGTGATCCGGCGGGACACCCCGGCGGCGCGCGCTTTCCAGTACGAGTTCGAGCTGTTCGCGCACCCGCGGCTGGCCGACGAACTCGTCCAGTTTGCGGGGGCGCAGCGTGGTCTCGACCTCGCGTTCGCCGGTCTGCGGCAGCGCCGAGAGCGTCTCGTCGTCGGCGTCGAAATCCGTCACGGCTTCATAGTCCATGTGGCTCTGCTACCGCTTCCGCCCGAGGCCCGCCAACGCGGCGCGCAACACGGAAGCCGTCGTGTGGCCTTCGCCTTCGCCGAGCACCTTGTCGACGGCCAGTTCGGCCTGTTTGGCCGGGAAGCCGAGGCCCGCGAGCGCTTCGACGACCTCGCCCCGCAGCGCGCCGGGTGCGACCACCGCCGGTGTGCCGTCGGTCGGGCCGGCGAGCGCGGTGACCTTGTCGCGCAGTTCGAGGGTGAGCCGCTCCGCGCCCTTGCGGCCGATGCCGGGCACCTGGGTGAGCACGGTGATGTTGCCTTCGACCAGTGCGGACCGCAGTTTGTCGGGATCGAGGACGGCCAGCGTCGCGAGGGCGAGGCGCGGCCCGATTCCGGAGACCGTCTGCAGGAGGCCGAACAGCTCGCGGGCGTCGGCGTCGGCGAAACCGAACAGCGTCAAGGAATCCTCGCGGACCACGAGCGCGGTGTGCAGCATCGCCTCCTCGCCGCGGCGAAGCGTCGCGAGAGTGGCGGGGGTGGCCTGCACGGCGAAGCCCACTCCCCCGACCTCGATCACGACGTGGTCGAGACCGATGGAGAGAATTTCACCGCGTACCGAGGAGATCATCGAGCCGCTCCCTGCGTTTTGGCTTCGTGTTTTTTGGCGCGCTGTGCCGCGGCGGCGAGCCTGGCCTTGTGGTTCTTGGCGATCTCGGCGGCCCTGGCCTCGGCTTCGGCGAGCCGGACCCGCATCGGTTCGCGCCACAGATGGCAGATGGCGAGCGCGAGCGCGTCCGCGGCGTCCGCCGGATGCGGTTTGACCTCGAGGCCGAGCAACCGCATGACCATACCGGTGACCTGCGCCTTGTCCGCGCGGCCGGAGCCGGTGACGGCGGCCTTGACCTCACTCGGGGTGTGGAACACGACCGGCACCCCCCGCTTGGCCGCGGCGAGCGCGACGACCCCGCCCGCCTGCGCGGTGCCCATCGCGGTGCGCACGTTGTGCTGCGCGAAAACGCGTTCCACCGCGATGGCGTCGGGCTTGTAGCGATCCATCCACCGCTCGGCGGCGTCGGAGATCCCCAGCAGGCGCACGGCGAGATCGGCGTCCGGCGGGGTGCGCACGACGTCGACGGCCACGGCGCGGACGGTGCGGCCCGTGCCGCCGTCGACCACTCCGAGCCCGCACCTGGTCAGACCGGGGTCGACCCCGAGTACCCGCACGCGTTTCCTCCGCACTTCCGGCGAACATCCGTTCGAGCCTGAGGCTACCCGGGGATCGCTCCGGGCAAGATGAGGACATGCCGAGCCTCGACGAGTTCACCATTCATCTGGGTCTGGAACCGCTTCCCGTGGAGGGCGGCCGCTGGGCGCAGAGCTGGCGCGACGAGACCGCTTCGGCGATCTACTACCTGCTGGCGCCGCCGGAAACGTCTGCGCCGCACCGCCTTGACCGGCTGGAGATCTACGCCCACCACGCCGGCGCGCCGGTGCGGATGCTGCTGCTGTTCCCGGACGGGCGGATCTCGCGGCCGGTGCTGGGCCCGGACGTCTCGGCCGGTCAGCGGCCGCAGGTGGCGGTGCCCGCCGGGGTCTGGCAGGCGTCGGTGAGTACCGGTGAGTGGAGCTTGGTGGGGACCGTGGTGGTGCCGCCTTATACGGACGACTGCGTGGAGTTCCGGGCCGCCGCCGCTTTGGCGGCGGAGTGGCCAGAGGCGGCGGAGGACCTGGCACCTTGGCTGGAGTGAGCCGCATTTAGTCCTCTAGTTGCGGCGGGCGGGCGGTCTCAAACGCTATGAAAGGTCCTTTCCTTGCAAAATTTGCAAGGAAAGGACCTTTCATAGCACGCTCAGCAGAACCTCAGGGACCGTCGACGCCCGGCGTCCAGCTCTCCGGGTCACCGGATTCGGTCAGCACCGGCTGGTACCGCGCGAAACCCTCCGGCGCGTCCGGATGCCACGGGAAGTGCCCGTCCGGCGTGGCGACGATCATTTGCAGCGCCGGGAAGTCCCCGTCCGGGTAGATCAGGAACGCGCTCCCGAAGTACTCGGGATAGTGCCCCTTCGCGACCCGTTCGAAGACCACCGGCGCGCCCTCGAAGAAATCGTCGTAGCGCCTGCCGACCTCGAAGATCTCACCGGCGGCCGCACGGTCGACGTAGGCGTCGAGCAGGACCGGCCCCATGTGCTCGGGCAGTCCGATCACGACCGCTTCCGCGACGTTGTGCAACGCCCAGGCGCACGCGGTGAAGCAGAAGGCCGCTTCCTCCTCGTCGCCCTCGACCGCGATGACCGCGTTCCCTCTCGCCTTCGCCTGCGACTCGATCCACTGGAGGAGTTCGGCTTCTTCGGCGGTGAGGGCATCGGCTTCAGAGGTCGTCACGCGCGACATTCTGCCCCACGCGAGCGCTCGCACCTAGTCCCGGGACCGATTTTCCGCGGTACGACTGGAAAAACGATCAGCCGACCTCGGCCATGACCTCATCGGACACATCGAAGTTCGCGTAGACGTTCTGCACGTCGTCGCAATCCTCGAGCGCGTCGATGAGCTTGAAGACCTTCTTCGCGCCTTCGACGTCCAGCGGGACGCTGACCGACGGCAGGAACGTGAGATCCGCGGACTCGTACTCGAAACCGGCTTCCTGCAAGGCTTTCCGGACCGGGACGAGGTCGGTGGCCTCGGCGACGATCTCGAAATTCTCGTCGAGGTCGTTCACCTCTTCCGCGCCCGCGTCGAGCACGGCCATGAGGACGTCGTCCTCGGAAGCCTCACCCTTGGGCATGATCACGACGCCCTTGCGGTTGAACATGTAGGAGACCGAACCCGGGTCGGCGAGCGAGCCGTTGTTCCGGGTGAGCGCGGTCCGGACCTCCATGGCGGCGCGGTTCTTGTTGTCGGTGAGGCATTCGATCAGCACGGCCACACCGTTCGGGCCGTAGCCTTCGTAGGTGATGGTCTGCCAGTCGGCGCCGCCCGCTTCTTCACCGGCACCACGCTTGCGCGCGCGCTCGATGTTGTCCTGCGGGACCGAGTTCTTCTTGGCCTTCTGGATGGCGTCGTAGAGCGTCGGGTTGCCATCCGGGTCGCCACCGCCGGTCCGTCCAGCCACCTCGATGTTCTTGATCAACCGGGCGAAGAGCTTGCCGCGCTTCGCGTCCAGGTTGGCCTTCTTGTGCTTCGTGGTGGCCCACTTGGAGTGGCCGCTCATCTCTCCTCCATCTACTCCTGTGCCCGCCGCTGAGCACAGTGTCAGTTTGCCTAAGCCTGCCGCACGAGGTCGACGAACAGCCTGTGCACGCGTTCGTCCCCGGTGAGTTCGGGGTGGAACGACGTGGCGAGTACCGCCCCCTGCCGGACCGCGACGATCCTAGCGGCCGCGTCGTCCGAGCCCGGCATTTCGGGGACACTGGCGAGTACCTCGACTCCGTCGCCCGCCTTTTCGACCCACGGGGCGCGGATGAACACAGCGTGCACCGGTCCGCCTTCGACGCCGGTGAAGTCGAGGTCGGCTTCGAAGGAGTCCACCTGCCGCCCGAACGCGTTACGCCGGACGACGACGTCGAGTCCGCCGAGTTGCCGCTGGTCAGGCCGTCCGTCGAGGGCCTGGCGGGCGAGCAGGATCATTCCGGCACAGGAGCCGAACGCCGGCATGCCGTCCGCGATGCGCTCGCGCAGCGGCTCCAGCAGTTCGAAGGTCTCCAGCAGCCTCGACATGGTGGTCGATTCGCCACCCGGCAGCACCAGACCGTCCACTTCGGACAGTTCGCTCGCGCGGCGGACCGGCAGCGCCCGCGCGCCGGCGCGCTCCACCATCGCGGCGTGCTCACGCACGTCGCCCTGCAGTGCGAGCACGCCGACAACCGGCCGTGCCCCCGTCGCGATCGCCACCCGACCTCCCGAAAGACGTTCCCCCTAGCTTAGGCGTCCCGGGGAACGGCCAGGTCAGGGGACCCCGGCCAGCCGCAGCAGGGCGGCGGTCGCGGCGGCCGCCACGACGACCAGCGCGAACGGCGCCTTGCGCCAGGCGAGCACGCCGCCGACCAGGACCCCGGCGGGCCGGGCGTATCCGGCGAACTCGTGCCCTTCGGTGAGCGCGGCGACCGCGACCAGCGCGGCCAGCAGTACGACGGCCGAACGCGCCATCAGTTTCTCGGCCTTGGGCGACACGGTGAACCGCGCCTTCAGCACCGGCCCGGCGAACCGGAAGGCGAAAGTCCCGGCGGCGAGCACGCCGCCGGCGATGATCAGGTCCAGCGGGTCCATCAGTGCACTCCCTCGGGTTCGCGTTCGGCGGGTTCCTTCGCGGCCACTCCGGCCAGCACGCCGACCAGCGCGAGCAGCACCGGCAGCCCGGCGGGCAGGAACGGCGTCGTGGCCAGCGCGACGGCCACGCCGAGGAACACCGGCAGCCGGGTGGCGCGGTCGCGCAACGACGGCAGGACCAGCGCGAGCAGGACCGCCGGGAAGGCCGCGTCGAGACCGAAGGCGTCGGTGTCGCTGATCGCGGTCCCGGCGAACGCCCCGGCGAGGACACCAGCGTTCCAGCACACGAACAGCCCGATCCCGCACACCCAGTACGCCGCCCGGCGCCGCTCTTCGTCGCGCTGGGCCAGCGCGAACGCGACCGATTCGTCGATCATCAGGTGGCTGCCGACGATCCTCGACGACCACCGCTTGCCAAGGACGTCGCCGATCGCGAAGCCGAACGGCAGATGCCGCGCGTTGGCGAGCAGGCCCGCCGCGACGGCCGCCACCGGACTGCCGCCGGCGGCGATGATTCCGACGAACATGAACTGCGAGGCGCCCGCGAAGACCAGTACCGAAAGGAGCATCGGCGCCCAGATCGGGAAGCCGGAGCCCACCGCGATCGCACCGTAGGAGATGCCGACAATGGTGTCGGCGAGGCAGACCAGCCCGATGTCACGGAGAAGATCGCGCCCCAGGACACGAGTGGTTGTTCGCCATATCGAACGCATAGCGTCATACAATGAACGAACGCAGCCGTGTTCGTCAAGGCGAACGCAACGACCGATGGAGCGAACGCATGTCCCCGACCGCTTCCGACGGCGCCCCACTGGACGTCATCGCCACGTCCCTGCGCCGGGAGCGCGCCCGCACCGGGCTGTCCCTCACCGAGGTCGCCAAACGCGCCGGCATCGCCAAGTCCACGCTCTCCCAGCTGGAGTCCGGGGCCGGGAACCCGAGCGTCGAGACGATCTGGGCGTTGTGCGTCGCGCTCGACGTCCCGTTCTCCCGGGTGGTCGAGCCCGAACGCCCCCGCGTGCAGGTCATCCGCTCGGGCAGCGGGCCGACGGTGTTCGCCGAACACGCCGATTACGCGTGCACGCTGCTCAGCTCCTGCCCGCCCGGAGCCCGGCGCGACGTCTACCTGATTCGCGCCGAGCCGGGGAAGCCGCGGCTTTCGGATCCGCATATGAGCGGCATCGTCGAGCACATGATCCTCAGCGCCGGGCGGGCAAGGGTCGGGCCGCAGGACGATCCGGTCGAACTGCTGCCCGGCGACTACATCTGCTACCCCGGCGACATCCCGCACATCTTCGAGGCGCTCGAACCGGGCACGTACGGAGTGGAGATCGCGGAGTACACCTGATCAAGCAGGCTCCTCAGTCTTCTCGTCGGTGACTTCGGCCAGCTTCCAGCCGCCCTTCCGCCGCAGCACCAGGACGTAGTACGCGATCGAAAGCAGGGCGACACAGGCGGTGACGATCAGGCTCGGCCGTCCCACCGCCGGGTCGAGCAGGTTCTGGTAGACGACGAACACCAGCACGGCCAGCGCCAGCACCGGCGCGACCGGGAACCACGGCATCCGGTACTTGGCGTGCGCGGTGGCTCCGGTGCGCCTGCCGACGATCGCCCCGAGGCAGAGCGCCGCGTAAACCGCCACGATCGACGTGCTCGTCACCACCAGCAGCAGTTTCGGGTCGACGAAGCAGAGCAGCGCGGCGACCAGTCCGGTGCCGACGGTGGCCACCCACGGCGTCCCGAACTTCGGGTGCACCGCGGCCAGCGCCCGGTTGACCGGCGACGGCCACGCCCGGTCGCGGCCGCTGCTGAACAGCATCCGCGAACTGATCAGCACGATCGCCAGCACCGCGTTGACGATCGCGAGCGCGACGGCAAGACCGAGCACCGTGTCGAGCGTGCCGCCACCGCGCGAATCGATGAAGTAGGACAGCATGTTCTCCGAGGCGAACAGCGCGTTCAGATCCGGCGCGCCGAGCAGGACCGCGGTCACCGGGATCAGTTCCGCGAGCACCGTGATGCCGAGCGCCAACAGGATCGCGCGGGCGATCCCGCGCGAGGCGTCCTGCGTCTCCTCGCCGAAGTACACCGCCGAGCCGTAGCCGTTGTAGGCGAAGATCGCGACCGAGGTGGCGATCGCGATGGCCGCGAGCGTCGCCGGGCTCCCGTCGGAGGCGACCGGATGCGCGAGCAGCTCGCTGAACGACCGCGCCGGGTTGAACAGCCCGAGCGCGCTGACCACGATCAACGCGATGATTTCGATCGCCAGGAAGATCCCGGTGACCCAGGCGTTCAGCTTGATGTCGAACACCCCGACGACGGCCGCGACCACACAGGTCACGGCGGCGATCACCGGACCGGGCACGCCGGGCATGAGCACGCCGAGATAGGTGCCGACGCCGAGCGCGATCACCGCGACGATGAGCACCTGCGTGATGATCATCAGGCCGAGTACGGCGAAGCCCGGCAGCCTGCCAAGAGTGCGGGTGACGATCGCGTACTCGCCGCCTGCCAGCGGGAACGCCGACGCGAGTTCCGCGTAGACGAAGGCCATGAGCACCCCGACGACCGCAGCGGCCACGAAGCTGTAGAAGGCACCCGTGCCGGCCCCGGAGATCACCCCCGGCGCGATGATGAAGACCGACGAAGCGGGGCTGATCGCGGAGAGTGTGATGAGCAGCGTGCCGAGAGTGCGCAGACCGCGGCGCAGGGCGGGAGTGGACACGGCCGACCTCCTACAAGGTGGGTTCCTTGAATCTCCTTCGAAGAACTGTTGAGCACGCATCAAAGGCCCTGCACCGTGTGACGTCAAGAGCTGATCGCGCTCGACCCTTGCGTTTTTCGAACAAGATTCGAAGAATGAACGCATGGCGAGACCGAGCAAGGCGACGGAGCGACGTGCCGAACTGATCGAGGTGGCCAGACGGGCCGTCCTCGAACGCGGCGTGCTGAACCTGCGGCTGAGGGACGTCGCCGAGGGCGCGGGCCTGTCGTCGGGTTCGGTCCTGTACTACTTCCCCACCCTCGCCGACCTGCTCCAAGAGGTGCAGCGGGAGGCGGTGGCGCGGTTCTGTTCGGCGCGGGAACTGGCCGCGGGCACGAAGGCGACCCCGTCCGGGCGCCTGCTGGCGATGATCCGCAGCGGACTGCCCACCGGCCCCGACGACGAACTCTGCGTACTGCTCTACGAACTCGGCACGATCGCCCGCCGCGATCCCGTGTACGCCGCCCGGCACATCACGCTCTACGAACAACAGGTCCGGATCTACACCGGCATCCTCGAAGCGGGCGCCGCCACCGGCGAGTTCACCCTGACCGCGGACGCGGTGTCGATCGCGCGGAACCTGGTCGCGCTGGAGGACGGCTACGGCCTGCACCTCACCCAGGCCGTGCCGACGCTGGAAACCGCGACCGCCGAAGCGATGTTGCTCTCCTATGCCCGCACAGCCACCTCGAACCCCTTGGAGGACCGTCCATGACCCGCGCCCGTGACCTGGGTGTCCCGCTGCCCGGCCGGACCGGTGAGCACAACGCGCTCACCGACGTCCCCGGCGTCGAGATCGGCTTCACGACGCTCGTCGAGGGCGAGTCCGTGCGGACCGGCGTCACCGCCGTCCTGCCGCGCGGTCGCGAGGATTTCGCCGTGCCGTGCGCGGCGGGGACGTACGCGCTCAACGGCAACGGTGAGATGACCGGTACCGCGTGGCTGGCCGAGACCGGGTCGCTGACCCTGCCGGTGCTGATCACCTCCACGCACGCCGTCGGCCCTTGCCACCGCGGCGTGATCGACTGGGTGGTGCGCGAGCGGCCCGACGTGGCCGCCGAATGGCTGCTGCCGGTGATCGCCGAAACCTGGGACGGCTACCTGAACGACACCACCGCCCCGACAATCCACAGTGGACACGCCGTCGCGGCGATCGACGCCGCGCAAGCGGGTCCGGTCGGCGAAGGATCCGTCGGCGGCGGCACCGGGATGACCTGTTACGGCTTCAAGGGCGGCACCGGAACGGCCTCCCGCCTCGTGTCCTATGGGGACGACGAGTACACCGTGGGCGCGTTGGTGCAGGCCAACTTCGGCTCACGTCGCGAGCTCACCGTCGCGGGCGAACACGTCGGAGCGGAACTCGGCGCCGACAACCCGATGGAGGAGGACTGGGCGGCACCCTCCGGCGCGGGATCGGTGATCGTGCTCGTGGGCACCGACGCTCCCCTGCTGCCCGGTCAGTGCACCTCGCTCGCCCGCCGCGTCCCGCTCGGCCTTGCCCGCACCGGCACCACCGGCTCGCACTTCTCCGGTGACCTCTTCCTCGCGTTCAGCACGGCGAATCCGGGGGCGCTCACCAGCCGGTTCCCGCGAACGGAGCAGGCCGAGTACGAAAGCCTGCGGTTCGTCCCGTGGGGCAGGCTCGACCCGTTCTTCGAGGCCGTGGTGCAGGCGACCGAAGAGGCGGTGCTCAACGCTCTGTTCGCGAACGAGGAGATGACCGGCCACCGCGGTCACCGGGTGCCCGCGATGCCGACAGCGCGCTGGCGTGAGGTCTAGGCAAGGTGGCGTGGTCGGTGCGGGGGGGTCGTGAGTGTTTCGGGTCGTTAGAACGACACATAACACTCACGACCACCCAGCGGCCCCCGGTCCTCGGACACTCCACCAGACAAGACACGTTCGACCTGCCGGTGGCCCGGGTCAGAGCCAGTCCGCCTCGATACCGCGGGCACGCAGCGTCTCAAGTGCTTCCTCGTTGCCCGTGTACAGCAGTGTCATCGACTTCAGGTTGGGGAAGTGCCGCAGGTCGGCGAACTCGTCGACGTCGAACAGGGCGTCCTCGCCGTCCCAGTTCGGCGCGATCTCGAGGTAGATGTCGTTGCCACCGTCCATCTCGATCTCGGTGATCTTCTCCGCGAGCTCGACGGGGACCTCGAGCGCGTCGAAGTAGGCCAGTGCCTCAGGTACCGCTTCGACGCTCCCGGCGTCGTAGGTGAAGCCCTGCTCGGCGGCGTACTCCCGCAGGGTGAACTTCGGCAGAAGGTCCTGGTTGTACATCAGCTCTTGGACGACCGCGAGCTTGAAGTTGCGGTCGGCGAACTGGATCGACTGGCTCATACCCGAAGCCTATAAGCGCCGGCGCGCTGCTCGACGGCGGAGCCTCGGCAAGACCGTCGTTAGCACAGGCAGAACCTCGTAGCGCGCGAGGTGGCACCACGGGACGCCGGATTGACAGGGTCACCCGACCGGCGCAATTCTGCTCCCCGTGAAGAAGAACATGACCCCGACCGCGGCGCAGATGAAGGTGCTCGGCCTCACCGAGTGGGAATCCCGCGCCTATCTCGCCTTGCTGGAGGAGTCACCTTCCTCCGGTTACGGCGTCGCGAAACGGTCGGGGGTGCCCAGAGCGAAGGTGTACGAGGTACTCGACTCCCTGGAGCACAAGGGCGCCGTGCACGTCACCCACGGCGAGCCCAGGCAGTACGGCCCGGTGCCGCCGAAGGAGCTTATCGACCGGGCACGCGAGGAGATGCTGGCCGGCCTGGACCTCGCCGAGGCCGCGATGAACGACTACGCCGAGCAGCAGGACACCAACGCGGTGATCTGGGACATCCAGGGGCGTGAGGAGATCGTCGCCCGCGCCCGCCAGCTCGTGCAGGGCGCCGCACACAAGATCCTGCTGGAGATCTGGGCGCCTGACGCCGGGGAGCTGCGGCGTGAACTGAAGGCCGCGGTCGGCCGCGGTGTGGAGGTCACCGCGGTCGCCTACGGTGACCCCGAGTACCCCTTCGCCAGGGTCTACCCGCACCCGCTCACCGACGAGGTCACCAAGGGCCTCGGCGGACGTTGGCTCGTGGTCAGCGTCGACAACCGCGAGGTCATCGCAGGCAACGTGTCCAGTGCCGGGCTCAGCCGGGCGGCCT
This sequence comes from Amycolatopsis sp. WAC 01376, assembly GCF_003947415.1. Lineage (GTDB taxonomy): Bacteria > Actinomycetota > Actinomycetes > Mycobacteriales > Pseudonocardiaceae > Amycolatopsis. The sequence continues at coordinate 51,134 of NZ_QHKL01000010.1, read as the reverse complement.
GGACCACCCACCCCGGCCTGGTGGTCCCGGTCACCGAGCTGATCCGCCACGACCTCTACAAGCTGGAAGTGCTCGCGTCGCACGGCGACGTGCTGGAGGCCGCCTACGGCCCGGGGCTCAGCGTGCTCCGGGAGAAGTTCGGCGCGGGCGAGCAACGCCCGGAGGGACCCGGCGAATAGGCGTTCACCCCCGAAGCATTTCGGAGATCAGAAAGGCCAGTTCCAGCGACTGTTCGGTGTTCAGCCGCGGGTCGCAGGCGGTCTCGTACCGGGTCGGCAGGTCCGCGTCGGAGATGTTCTGTCCACCACCGACGCATTCGGTCACGTCTTCCCCCGTCAGTTCCAGGTGGACACCGCCCGCGTGAGTGCCGAGGTCCCCGTGCACCTCGAAGAAGCCTTGGACCTCGTCCACGATGCGGTCGAAGTGCCGGGTCTTGTACCCCGTGCTCGCTTCGTGTGTGTTGCCGTGCATGGGGTCGCACTGCCAGACCACCTCGTGCCCGGCGGCCGTGACCGCCTCCACGATCGCGGGCAGCACCGTCCGCACCCGATCGTTGCCCATCCGGGTGATGAAGGTGAGCTTGCCCGCCTCACGATGAGGATCCAGCCGCCGGGCGTACTCGACGGCTTGCCGTCCCGTGGCCTCCGGACCGAGCTTCACCCCGACCGGATTCGCGAGCAGTTCCGCGAACGCGAGATGGGCGCCGTCCAGCTGACGGGTGCGCTCGCCGACCCACAGGAAGTGCCCGGACAGGTCGTACAGCCGGGAGGCCGGATTCTCGTCTTGCTCCCATCGAACCAGTGCGCGCTCGTAGTCCAGCACCAGCGCCTCGTGGCTGGCGAAGATCTCCGTGGTGTGCAACGGAGTGGCGGCCACGCCGCAGGAGTCCATGAACCGCAGGCTGCGCTGGATCTCGGCGGCCAGCGCTTCGAACCGCTCGCCTGCCACCGATCCGCGCACGAAGTTCATGTTCCACCGGTGTACCCCGTGCAGGTCGGCGAGCCCGCCACCGGCGAGTCCCCGCACGAGATTCATCGTGGTCACCGAATTCGCGTAGGCCCCGAGCATCCGTTGGGGATCCGCCACCCGCAGCGACGCCGAAGCGACCGCGGAGTTCACGATGTCGCCTCGGTACACCGGCAGGCCCTGCCCGTCGATGTCCTTCGAGCGCGGTTTGCCGTACTGGCCTGCCATTCGGCCGACCTTCACCACCGGCACGCTCGCACCGTGGGTGAGCACCAGTGCCATCTGCACCAGCAGCCGCACGTTGGCCCGGATGTGGGACTCGGTGTTCGTGGCGAAGGTCTCCGCGCAATCACCGCCCTGCAGCAGGAACGCCCGGCCGCGGGCGACCTCGGACAGCAGGCTCCGGAGCCGGTCGACCTCCGGCCGGACCACGATGGGCGGAACGCTTTCCAGTACTCCGCACACTCGGCGGCGCGCCGATTCGTCCGCCCAGCGCGGTTGCTGCGCCGCCGGCCGGGAACACGCCTCCGCGAGCCGGGCGCGCGGCCCGGCAGGCGAGGGGGCGGCCGCGTCACCGGCCTCGAACCAGGCGGTGGCGGTCCAGTCGATCCACGGATGTTCCCCATCGCGCTCGGCGAGCACGACACCCGGGCTTTCGGCCATGGGCTCTCCGTTCACAGCTCGGTCACTTCGCCGGGTCGATCGATGAAGTGGTGCTTGCCGAGATCGCAGAAGCGGTACCGCTTGGGGCGGATCTGCCCGTCCAGTTCGTAACCGGCTTTTCGCTCCCATTCGCCGAACTCGAACTCGGTGGTGATCTCGAGTCCGCTCAGTCCCTTGACGCTCTTGTACCCGTAGAGGCCGAAATCGATGAGCCGTAGCGGGTAGCCGCGTTCGAGGGGCAGTTCTCCGCCGTTGACGCGGTCGATCAGCAGCGCACGCCTGGCGATCGCGTCACCGAGCGGGATGGTCGATTCGTACACGCCCTTCTCCGGCGTGCCGATGCTCCGCTGCCGGAGGTACAGGCCTTCACCCGTGCCCTGCCAGCCGGCAAGCCGCAACACGTCTTCGAGCAGGACGCCACCCCAGTCTTCCCGCACGCTCCAGTTGCACACGCAGACGTACCGGCGGGACTCCTCCACCCTTGCCACCGGCTGGAGATCACTGTGGGTCAGCCGCCTGAGGATTCCGCCGGGAGCGGCGACCTCCAGGCGCCAGGCGTCGAGGTCGACCCGCTCCGGTGGGCCGTCCTGGTAGTAGCGGAGTGAGCTGGGTTTACGTCCTCGTTTGGTGGGAGTGGGTGCGTTCACGAGTCCGCTCCGTCCACGGGGCGGGCACACCGGAAGCCGATCAGGTTGTCCCGGAGCCCTGGGTGGTAGTGGTCTCGTGCCGAACTTCGGAGGTAGTCGGCGTCGTGCAGCCCGCAGCCACCCCGTGCCACGTGGTCGTCCTCTTCCATCGTGCGGTACAACGGATCCTTCCCCGAGGTGCGATACGCCATCGCATAGTTGTCCAGGCACCATTCGGCGAAGTTCCCGGCCATGTCGTGGCAACCGAACGCGGAGACGTTGCGCGGGAAGTGATCGGGACTGGTCGGCCGGCGCTCCACCGGGTCGCAGTCCGGCGCGAAGTTCGCCAGGGTCAGGTCCGGTTCGTCCTCGCCCCACGGGTACGTGTTCCCCGCGGTGCCCTTGCAGGCGTACTCCCATTGGGCTTCGGTGGGCAGCGTCTTGCCCGCCCAGCGGGCGTACGCCAGTGCCTCCCACCAGCTCACCCCCGTGACCGGCACCTCGGGCGCCGACCAGAGCGGGTCGTCCCAGTAGTTCGGCCGGGTCGCCCCGGTCGACTCCAGCCACGACCATCCCGCCGGCGTCCAGAGCTGCGCCTGCCGGTATCCGCCGTCCTCGATGAATTCGGCGAACTGGCGGTTGAGCACCGGATAAGTGTCGAGGTGGAACGGACTGAGTTCGATCTCGGCGACCGGCTGCTCGTCCGGTGAGAGCGAAGACCCCCGTCTGAACCGTCCGCCGTGAATGAGCTGAACGGATTCCAGCATCATACTGCCCACAACTGATCTCCTTGGACGAAAGAATCGATAAATCGGGCATGCCGAAGCCAGCTCACCGTTTCACGGCGATTGACGTTCGAGTATGCCGATTGCGATTTGTTCTGCCTACTGCGATGAAATCCGGTCACCGGGAGGCAGTCGGGTGAAGACGGACCACAGCATTCGAATGGTCCTGGTCCGTGAGATGAAACGGAGTCCGTGCCGCTGCGCGGCAGGTCTCGTGGTCAAGGCGAGGTCCACTTCGCCGTTCGCGGCACGTTCCGCGGCCGCGCTGGTGGACAACGCGTAATCCACTTCTGCCACTTCGTAGCCGGGTGGAAGCAACTGCCGGATCAGCGCGACGGGCGCCGGATGGGTACTGATCTGGCAGGTCAAGGGCAACGGGCGATCCTGCCGCGAAGCCAGTCCGTACAACGGCGTGTCGAAGACGAACGCCCGCTCGAGACCCAGTACCCGGTCCATGTAGAACTCGCTGACGCCCTGGTACGCGTTGGCGACGAGCAATCTGCTCGCCCGCCCCTCTTTCACCGCGGCCCAGGCTTCTTCGTAAGACGGGAAGAGCTCGACCGCCCCCATATCCCGCGCGATGCCGAGACGGCCCGCCAAATGCCAGCCCGCCGCCTCACTGCTGGTCCCCGCCGGTCCCAGTGTCGCGATCACGTCATCAGGCCGGGCTTCCGAGGAACGGACGACCAGTTCCCGAACCGATTTGCCGACCGTCTCGGGTCTGAGCCGATCCTGGACACGCTCATGCTGGCTCCCCATGCCAATACCCCCTAGGGCCCGGCTCGACCGGACCAAGATCAGTAACCACCCTCATGGTTACTGTGCCCGATGCTAGCAGTGATGATCCGGAAGTCAACGCTTTGACCCGGCGCCGGAAATGGGCTACAACTTCGAATCAGCGTGGCATTGCCGCCCGCGCCGGGGCGTATCGATCACCTTACCGAAATTGTCCTCGGACGCGCCTGGTCCTTTTCCGCGAGCAGTCGCCGTGCCCGACCTGACTAACCAAGGGGGAATCATGATGGCCGAGTTGAATGAGGCCGCCAGCGCGTTACCGAATTCCGGTATCCGGGAAATCGCGGCTCTGGCCGCCCGGCATGCGCACGCCATCCGGCTCGACATCGGAGATCCGGACTTTCCGACGCCGGCTCACGTGGTCGACGCGGCGCACACCGCGGCACGGTCGGGCCGCACCCACTACCTGCCCAGCGCGGGGCTCCCGGACCTCCGCGCGGCTCTCGCCGAGAAAATAGTGGCGCGCAACGGGTACCGAGTCGATGCTGACCAGGTCGTGGTGACACAGGGCGCGAGCCAGGGCATATTCGCGGCTCTGCTCGCGGTGACCCGGCCAGGGGACGGGGTGCTGCTTCCCGATCCGGCTTGGCCCAACTACCTCACGATGGCCCGGCTGCTCCGGCTCCGTCCCGAGCGTTACCCACTGGACGCCGACGCGGGATTCACCCCTTCCGTGCGGCGACTGGAACAGCTCGTCACACCGGAAACCAAGGTGCTGCTGCTGAACTCGCCGTCGAACCCCACCGGCGCGGTGGTGGGCCGGACGCGGATGCGCGAACTGCTGGACTTCGCCCGCGACCACGGTCTCTGGGTCATCTCCGACGAGTGCTACGACGAACTCACCTTCGACGACACCTTCACCAGTGCCGCCGCGGTGGCGCAGGACCGGGTCATTTCGGCCTACAGCTTTTCCAAGACCTACGCGATGCCCGGCTGGCGTGTCGGGTACCTCGCGGTTCCGGCCGACGCCGCCGAAGTCGTCTCCAAGTGCCAGGAGTCCTTGCTCGCCTGCGTGAGCGAACCGGCGCAATGGGCGGCGCTCAGCGCCTTGACCGGGCCGCAGGACCAGGTCGCCGAGATGCGTGAGGCCTATCGGAACCGCCGGGACGCCCTGCTCGGCGTGTTCGGCCACACCGATTCCCGGCCTGCCGTACCCGCGGGGGCCTTCTACGCCTGGATCGACATCACCGCCACTGGCGTGGACGACCGTGAATTCGCGTCGCGCTTGCTCGATCGGCACGGGGTGGCGGTCGCGCCGGGCTCCGCCTTCGGACCGGCGGGAAGGGGTTATCTCAGACTGTCCCTCACCACGTCGGAAGACCGGATCGTGGAAGGGGCGAAGCGCCTGATCTCCTTTGTCGATCGAGAATCCCAGGTCACGACCCAGTCCGGCGGCCGGACTTCCGGTGCTCGTAGCGGGTGGTGATGGTGACGCCGATGACCACGACGATCCCGCCGGCCAACTGCAACGGGGTCACCGACTCCCCGAGCGTGACGACCGCGATGAGCAGCCCGAAGATCGGGACCAGATTGAGCAGGTTCACCGCGGTGCTGGGGCGCAATCGTTGCAACGCCTTGGCATACAGGCCGAGCCCGGCGATCGAGCACAGGACGGTGAGGGCCGCGAGCGAACCCACGGTCGCCGCCGGATGCTCCGGCATACGCCACTGGTCCGCCTCGATCAGGGCCAGTGGCACGAACGCGACCGCCCCGGCGGCCGACTGGTAGTAGAGCACCACGGGGGTGGGATACCGATTGGCGACGGTCCGGGTGACGAAGTTGTACAGCGCCCACACGACTCCGCTCACCACGAGCAAGATGTCGCCGATCAATCGGCTCCCGCCCGCGGAAGGGGCGTAACCGACCACGAAGCAGACCCCGACGATGGCGAACGCGATGCCGATGAGACCGCTCACCTGGGTCCGCTGGCGGTAGATCACCAATTCCAGAAAGGCGGTGATCGCCGGGTACGCGGCGACCAGCAAGGCCGCGTCGGCGGCCGTCGCCAACTGCACCCCGATGTTCTCGATGGCGAAGTAGCACGTGATGCCGAGCAGTCCGCCGATCGCGAGCCTTCGCAGGTCCGCGCCGGACGGCCGAGGGTACCGGCGAATGACGTGGACCCACACCGCCAGCACCAATGCGGCGAGCGCGAACCGGATCAAGCCGATGGTCAGCGGAGGCACGTCGCGCAGCGCGACCTTGGTCAGCGTGTAGGAGCTGCTCAGCACCGCGGCCGCGAGGACCACGCAGACCACCGGGCCGTAGGGAGCGGGCTCCGTGGCCTGCGCGCCAGGTGCGAGATTCGGTAATTCGTTGCCCTGCTTGATCCTGGTCAACCCGGCCCCCCGCGTCGATACTAGTGACTACCCTGGTGGTTACGCTTTCAGGCTAAGGTCGCCGCGGAGGGCTGTCAACGGCGACCGCGTCAGCGCAGCAGCGGCAGACTCCCGGTGAGCCGCTGCACTGCCTTTTTCGGCCCGTACAGCGCCACTCCGAGGTAGTTGATCTCACTGCCCGTCGCCGCTTCCAGGAGAGTGCCGTAGTCGGCGTAGTTCCGGGTTTTCTGCGCGCAGTCGGTGAAATCCACGACGAGCAGTTCGACATCCCTTGTGCAGGCGTCGTTCCTGATCTCCCGCACCTTGTCCGCGGCCGCGGTGAGGATGGGGATCGGGATCGTGGTGATTCCGGCGTGCGCGCTTCCGTCACCGTCCTTGATCACGGGTCCGATGATCGTCTCGACCTGCCTGCCGATGCTCAGGGCCAGCACGGCCGCGGTGTTCGCGGCCAAGCCCGACGGCAAGCCCTCATCGACGACGATCGCCACCTTGTACGGCTGACCTGCGGTGCTCATACGGGTCTCCTGCCCTTTCCGTCCACGGGGTGGATCCCAGCGTAACCACCCTCATGGTTACGCAAGATTAGGGACACGCTTCCCGCACGTCAAACCCGCCCCTGCACAGGACGACCGGGGCGATGGTCCTTACCGGTCGGACACCGGGCGAACCTGAGGCCTGCCGAATTTCGCGGCCATCCCGGGTTCCCCGAACAGCGTGATCCTGGCGATGCCGTCGACGGCCAGGGTCAGGACCGCGATCGCGAACGCGTGATGGGCACCGTCCTCACCACGGAGGTACGCCACGACAGCGGGCTGCCCGTTGGCGCTCGTAGGGACCATCTGCCAGTCTCCAGGCGAGAAGAGCGCGTACTTCGTGAGGTAGGGAACGCAGGTCGCCTTGCCGGAGAACCAGGTCTTCGCCGGCGTCATCTCCAGCGTGGCGTCCTGCCGCAGCAGGCTTTCCAGAGCCGCCGCGTCGGAGTTCTCGAAAGCCGCGATGTACCGCCCCAGCAGGGCGCGGAGTTCCCGGTCCGCGGGCGGGACGACCCGTTCCGCCGCCGGTGAAATCTCTTCGACCTTGGCCCGGGCGCGGCGAAGGGTGCTCTTGACCGCAGCCGTGGTGGTGTCGAGCATGTCGGCGACTTCCGTGGCGGAGAACGCCAGCACGTCACGGAGGATCAGGACCGCGCGCTGCCGGGCGGGCAGATACTGCAGGCAGGCGATGAGCGCGAGCCGGATGCTGTCGCGGACCGCGACCGTCGCCGCGGGATCGTCGTTTTCCGGCCGCACCAAGGCATCCGGCATCGGCTGTAGCCAGCGGACCTCGGGTCCGGCGATGCTCGGCGGGGCCGATGGGTCGTCGGCGGGTCGTCCCAGACCGGACGGCAGCACCCGCCGGTTTCGATGCCCGAGCGCGGTCAGGCAGACGTTCGTCGCGATCCGGTAGAGCCAGACCCGGACCGACGACCTCCCCTCGAACCGTTCATACCCGCGCCACGCGCGGAGGTAGGTCTCCTGGACGAGGTCCTCGGCGTCGTCCACCGAACCCAGCAGGCGATAGCAGTGCGCGAGCAGCTCCCGCCGGAATCCCTCGGTGGCCCGGACGAATTCCCCGTCGTCCGGCGTTGCTTCTCCCATACGGACCCTCCGGCAGGCCGCGAAACAGAGCGGCTCGACCATACTCGGCACTGGGCCGGTCGATCCGGTGGGCGGTGGCCCACCGGATCGACCGGTCAGTGGATGAATTCTTCGGCGAATCGCTGGAGGACATCGAGATCGGTGGATTCGAGGAAACTGATCGCGATCTCCTGGACACCGGCTGCCTCGTAGTCGGCGATGCGCCGATGGATCGTGTCGATACTTCCGATCAGACCGTATTCCCCGACGTCGCCGGGATAGATCGCCTCGGTGCCACCCGGCACGAGAGCCCGTGCCTCTTCATCAGTGTCGGCCAGGATGCAGATCGAAGTGGTCGTCCGGAGAATGGAGTCGTAATCTCTCCCCGCGTCTTCACAATGCCTCTTGAGAACTCCGTACTTGTGCGCCAAGCCGGCCGGGCTTTCGATCACGTTGCAGACGTCACCGTACTGCGCCACCAGTTTCAGCGTGACCTTCTCCCCCGCTCCGCCGATCAGCATCGGAACGTGCGGCCGCTGAACCCCCTTCGGCTGGTTGATGGCACTGTCGACCTGGTAGTACTTGCCCTCGATCGTCGTTTCGTCCTCGGTCCACAGCGAAAGGATGATCTGGACGGCTTCGCGCAACTGGCGAAGGCGCTCCGGTGCTTCCGAATACTCGTACCCGTAAGCGTGGTAGTCGGACTCGTACCACCCGGCGCCGATGCCGAAGGTGAACCTGCCGTGCGACAGCACATCGACGGTGGACGCCATCTTCGCCTGAAGCGCGGGATTACGGTAGTTGTTGCCGGTCACCATCTGGCCGATGCGAATGCGTTCGGTGTCGCGCGCCAATGCCGCGAGGCTGGTCCAGCACTCGAAGAACATCGCCTGGGACGGTGGAATGGTGTGCAGGTGATCCACGATCCAAAGGGTCTCGTAACCGAGTCGGTCTCCGGCGCGAGCCACCTGGCTCACGGTTTCGAAGGCGTCCACGGGATCCGGAATGTGCGCCAGTTCCCGGCCGAAACCGGTGGGCAGGAAAATGCTGAACTTGACAGGCACGATTTCTCGATTCTTTCGCCGGTCCTGGGTGCGGCTTCAGTTCGCCGCGGTCGGGCAGGTGTGATAGGCGTCGACACGCCAGGGTCCATCCGCCCGTGACAACGTCCAGGTGTCCATGGCCCACTGGCCGGCGGGCGGCTCGGCATCGCCTGCCATGACCGTGGCGCTCGTCGCGTTCACCACCGCGGTGTCCGAGCCGACGAAACGGACGTTCCGCACGTCCACGACCCCGCGCGAACCTTTGAGCGGTCCGGCGAAGCCCGCGGCCATGGTGGTGTGGATCGCCTGCTTGCTCCCCAGGAATCCCCCCGGCATGGTGGCTGTCGCATCGTCGGCGTAGGCCGCGACGAAGGCGTCGGCGTCGTTGCCCGCCCAAGCCGCGTAGATCCCGTCGAGTACCGCCCGCACGGCACTTTCGTCGTTCGCGGAATTGGCGTTGCTGCTGGTCATGAGGTTCCTCTCGGCAGGCCGGATCGGTTCGCCCAAAGCGGGGTCAGGAGTAAAGACCGGCCGACGGGTGGAAAGGAGTCGCGGATCCGGCGGAAACTTCCGCGGCGGCCCACGTCGCCCTCGCGTTTCCCTCGAAGGCGACCCTCGATCTGGCTATGATCGACTCGTGGTGCGATTCCACGGTGTGGCCGTACAGTCGGCCGGTTCCGCCGAGGGGGTGGAACGACCCGGTGTGATTCCGGGGCCAGGCGGTGAAACCCCGCGTTCCCTGTGTCCGGCCGTCGCCGGACTCTCCGGGGTACGGCTGTCATGACGGGGTGTTGATCGATGTTCACTGGGCGAATCGGCGAGCTGGGTACCGTCGAAGAGATCAAGGGCGACGTGCTGCGTGTGCGGGCGCCGAAAAGCGCGGACCGCGTCCACGACGGCGGATCGGCGTGCGTCAACGGGGTACGGCTCACCGTACGGCCGGTCGACGGCGTCCTCGAGGCGGCGCTCTCCGCGGAAACCCGGCGCCGGTCGACGTTCGACGCGCTCGCGGCCGGAGACGCCGTCAACATCGAGACGCCGCTTCAGGTCGGTGATCCGCTGGACGGCCATCTGGTGCAGGGTTACGTCGACGCCGTCGGCAAGGTGATCCGGATCGACGACGAAGGCGGCTCCCGCCGGATCTGGCTCCGGCCGCCGCAGCGTCTGCTGGACAGGCTGCTCGCGAAGACCCCGATCGCCCTCGACGGTGTCAGCGTGACCATCGCCGAGGTCCTGCGTGACCGGATTTCGGTCGTGCTGCTCCCGATGACCCGCTCGGCCACCACACTCGGCGATCTGGCGACCGGAGACCGGGTGAACCTGGAACTCGACCTGGTCGGCCGGTTGGTGGAGAAGGCGCCGCCTTCGACCGTGGGAAAGGCGCTGCCCCGGTTGCCGTGGGCCGGTCACGTCGATGGACGCGCCGGTGTGGAGAAGGTGGTGCGCCAACTCGCCGCCGGTGGCGGTGTCGTCGTGTGGGACCCGGAAACCGAGGGCGAGGGCGATGTGATCTTCGCCGGCGCCCGGCTCCGTCCGGAGTCGTTCACCTTCCTGCTGACGCAGGTCTGCGGCTTCCCGGCGGTGCCGTGCGCGCCGGAAGTGCTGCGGCGACTCGAAATCGCGCCGATGCCCGGGGAAGGCGACCGGCAGGGAACGGCGTGGTCGATACCGGTCGACCTCGCCACGGGAACGGGCACCGGCGTATCCGCCGCCGAACGTGCCGCCACCGTGCGGAAGCTGGCCGATCCGGATGCGACGGCCAAGGACTTCCTGCGGCCCGGACACGTGTTCCCGCTCGCCGCCCGGCCGGGTCTGCTCGCCGAGCGGTCCGGGCACACGGAGGCGACAGTCGCGTTGTGCGCCGCCGCCGGCCTCCCGCCGATCGGCGTGTGCTGCGAAGTGATGAACCCCGACGGAACGATGGCAGGCAGCGCCGACCTCGAAGTCGCGGCGCTGCGCTGGGGAATGCCCATGGTGGATTTGGCCGATCTGAAAGCGTGGCTCTGATGACCGCACTGACCCTCGAAGATGCCCGGAAGCGCCTCGCCTCGCAGCCGTTCAGCGTCCTGCTCGGGGCCCGGGTGGTCTCGTTCGGAAACGGCGCCGCGATCCTGGAACTCGACATCCGCGAAGACCTGTTGCAGCAGAACGGCTATCTCCACGGCGGCGTACTCGCCTATGCCGCGGACAACGCGATCACCTTCGCGGCAGGGACCACGCTCGGCCCGGATGTCCTCACCGGCGGCTTCAGCATCAACTATCTGCGGCCGGCGAAAGGAATCCGGCTCGTGGCGGAGGCGCGGGTCCTGCACAGCGGCCGACGGCAGGCCACCTGCCGCTGCGATCTCCACGTGATCGGCGACGACGGGACCACGACACTCAGTGCCGCGGCGCAAGGAACCGTGCTGACCAGGAACGGTCCCACTTCTTGATATCTCGGCGGGACGGCCCGGCGCTCATCGAGGAGCGCCGGGCCGTCGAGCTTTCGCAGACTGTCGCGCATACAGAGCGATCAGGCGCTTCGCCAGGCTTTACGGCTCACCCCTGAGGTCGATCCGTACCGGTCCACAGTAGACGATTCTGATCCCGCCGAGTTGTAGGATCTTTGTGGCGTTCCGGTGGCCTCCCTGTAGGCCCGGTTGGCAGAGTTCACCCAATGGCCAGTCGATGGATACCGCGAACACCAGCAAGCCAGGCGCTCTTCCGGCGCGTGGTACTGACGTGGCTGACAACGGCGTCCGGAGGCGCCGAGCGGTCGACGTTCGAACTGGCGCGGGGCCTTCGCGAACTGCTCGGGATCGAGGTCGTCGTCATCTGGTGGGGCAACGACGGCGTCCCCACGCCTGATCCACCGGGTGTTCGCGTACGGCACGTCACCGACTACGACGCCTACGAACAGGCACTGGTCGCCGAACTCGGTGAGGATTCCGCCGGAACGGTGCTCATCGGAGCGCATCGGACAGCGATGGTCGATATCGCGGCGGCGGATTTCTTCGGCGTACCGGTCATTTCGGTTCTGCGGGGAATCCTCGTCGCGGACCAGCGTCTGCGAACCGTCGACCCCCGAGTACGGCGGCTGGTTCCCCGTCTGCCCGGCGAACTCCACTGGGACATCCTCTCCCGGGCCGACTGCTGGGTAGGTGTCAGCCGGGCCGCCACGAGAAGCATCCGAGAGCTGTCTTCCCGCCCGGTCAACGCGGTCACCATCCACAACGCCGTCCACCTCGATTTGTACCGGGAGCCCCGGAAGCCACCGCTGCCACGCAGATTCTCGGTGGTCGCCCGAACCGAGCCGTGGAAACTGATCGACCGGGTGATCCACGCCTTCGCGCGCCTGCCCGACGAACTCGCCGCGCACGCACAGCTCAACATCTACGGGACCGGTACGGCGTTACCGGATCTCCGGCGGTTGGCAGCCGAGCTCTACCCCGGCCGGGACATCCGATTCCCTGGCCATGTACCGGGTAATCGGTGGCAAGCCGGTACTGATGTCCTCGTCTCGGCCTGCGACATCGAAGGTTTCGGCCGTTCGGTGCTCGAAGCGGGCGGCGCCGGCATCCCGCAGATCGTGCCGGATCGCGGGGGCAGCACCGAACTGGTGATACCTGGGATCACCGGCCTCGTCTACTCCGCCGACGATCCCGGCGGCCTCGCCTTCGCGCTGGCCGAGGCCGCGAGGTGGCCCGCGAGCCGTCTCGACGCCATGGGCAGCCGTGCCCGGCTCAACGCCCGATCGTTCTCCCAGACCCGTTGCTTCCTCGCTTATGCCCGGCTCGCGCGAGAAGTTCGCGCGTGGAACCGGAACCCCTCGCCGCTGTCGGTACCCGACCGGACGGCATAGATCGAAAGGATCGCCAGAATGGGTCACGAAGCCGAACGCCACCACATCATCCGGGCCGTCAGCGACATGACGCGTTGGGGGACGCTGGATCCGGCCGGTGGTTCGGTCAGCGTCCGCGCCGGCTCCGGGAACATCGTGAGCACCACCGCGAGCTCCGCGTTCGTGCGGTGGGACATCACCGCCCGCAACCTGATGGTCTACGGGCCCGAGGGTTCGATCGTCGAGCGCGCCACGGATCTGGCGCCCCCGGACGCGCCACTGCATATGGCGATCTACCGGGAATTCCCGAACTGCAACGCGATCGTGCACTCCCACGCACCGTACAGCCTGGCGTTCGCCTCGCTCGGTCTCGGCGTGCCCTCCTGCACGAACAAGCTCGACACGATGGGCGAGGTACCCTGCTTCACCTCGGACGACCCCGCCGTCAAGGAGGATGTGCTCGCCGGACGGGTCACCATCGATGTCGCCGAATGCATGGGATCGCGCCCGGACGTGATCGCGGGCTACCTTCTCACAGTGAACCCCCAGATGCTGGAACACTTCGGCTCCCGCGCCGACGAGCTGGACAAGCACGGCCTCGGCTTCGTGGTCTACCGGCACGGCGTCTTCGTCTTCGCCCGCCACCTCGACGAGGCCGTCGAGAACCTCACGCGGATTGAGGTCAGCGCCCGGACCGCGTTGTTCCAGGCCACCCTGCACGGCGGGATCAGCGGGATCAAACCCGACGCACTGCACCACCCTGGCTCAACCTGGTCGGAAAGCCTGTATTCGGGGAACAGCCGCTGAGCGCGCGACCGGGCACCAGGGGCGCGTCCGCGGGAATGCTCTTCGACGATCGCGAACGCATTCTCATCGTCAAACCCACCTATAAACCGGGGTGGGGCTTGCCGGGAGGGGTGATCGAGGAGGGCGAGTCGCCGCTCGCGGCGTGCGTGCGGGAACTGCGCGAGGAACTCGGCATCGCCCCGGTGCTCGGTCCGCTTGCCGGGGTCGACTGGATACCGCCGCGCTCCGGCCGGGACGATTCGAACGTGTTCGTCTTCGCCGGCCGGATCCCGGACGAGATGATCCCCGCGATCAGGCTCCCGGCCGACGAGCTGTCGGCCTGCCAGTTCGTCGACAGGCTCAGGTTCCGGGAGCTGATGGCACCGCATATCGCCCGGCGGATCGAGGTCTGCCGCCGGGCGCACGACGCCGGGCGCGTGGCCTATCTGGAATTCGGCTGCGAGGTCCTGTCCGCGCCTTCCGATCCGCGCTGATCGGCAGTAGCGCGGAAAGCGAGCCAGCCGAAGCAGCCGAACCAGAACTCGCGCTCCAGTACGAAACCCGCCTCCCCCGCCTCGGCGATCACCTGCGCACGGGTACGGGGGTGTGCGACCGGGTTCCTTTGCGCGTAACGCAGATCGACCAGTTCCTGGTCATAGCTTCCGGTGCGGAAGTACGCCATTGCCAAGCACACCACACCGCCTGTTCTCACCAGCCGCGCCATACTCTGCCACATCGGCGTCGCGTCCCGCAGATAGTGATAAGCGCCGACCAGCATCGCACCGTCGAAGCACTGCGCACCGGGAAGGGCGAGTGGTTGTTCCAGATCCCCCTGGACAATGCGAGTCCGGGGAGCATCGGCGGTGCGTTCGGCCGAGACTCGGACGAAGTCCGGGCTGACCTCCACGCCGACGAACCGACCCTGGCCACCGCCGGTCGTATGACGCGCGAGTTCAAGCAGCCCCAATCCGGTTCCGGAAGCCAGATCAAGTAAATCGGAACCCGCGGAAACCAGTGTGCGCACCGCACACATTCGAGCGTACCTATAGTACGGGAGTAGCATTCCCTGATCCCAGAGATCGGCGTTCGAGGCATCGAAACCCGACAACGCATGCTTTTCCTCATGGGTCAGAGACGCCACCACACGGCCGAAACTCCCGCTGTACCCGAGCTCCCGGTAACTCGATTTCCCGGTGGCCAGCCGGATCAGCTCATTGTCAATCGATCGTGGCGGCACGTAATCGGTCACCGCACTGAAGCGCGAAGGCCGATTACCGACTCGGCGAACCGCTCCGCACCTGTTCAGCGCTTCGAGAAGCAACTCGGCGACCACCGCCTTGCCCGGCGCAACTCCATGCCGGACCACAAATTGCGCCACGGTCCGCGGTGTGCCGAGCTCGTCGAGCACACCATTCTCCAAGGCCGCGCGATAGATGAACTCGTAACCGGATCGCCGGTATTCCATATAAGCGGATGCCATCCGCTCCGGCCGGATTCGCAGGAGTTCGTCATCGGTGAAGTTCACGACCCCGCCCTCCACGAAAAGACTCGGCGATAAATCCCCGACAGCCATCCTACGCCATTCCGGACATGCCGGAAAAGCATTCCGGAACTAATCCTGGCTTACTCGGCAAGGCCACGGCAGAGATAGCGTCGACACAGCCCGCAGTCAAGGCCCATTCGCATGAAATCGGCCGTTCGATCGCGTTGCATGAACTCCAAACTTGTGACACTCTGGCCTAAAGTGTCATTTTCGCGACCCGACACCTGCGAATGCACTCACGTCACTTGATCTTCGGGCAATGGGGGAGGCATGACGAATGGATTTCCGTGTTCTGGGTCCCGTTGAAGCTGGCCCGGCAAGCCGGATGAGCGGCCTCGGCACGCCGAAGCAACGAGCGCTGTTGAGCATACTTCTGCTCAATGCCAACCACATCGTGTCGGTGAACCGGCTCACCGCGATGCTGTGGGACGGCCCGGCTCCGCGCTCCGCGGTCGCGAACGTCTACAGCTATGTCGCCGGTGTTCGTCGGCTGCTCGACACCGCCGGCGACGCCGGGCGAGACCGTCTGATCACCAGGATGCCCGGATACCTGTTGCGCGTGCGCGCCGACGAACTCGATCTGTCCGTCTTCGAACGGCTCGCGACGCAGGGGCGGGCCGCACTACGCCGGTCCGACCATGAACTCGCCGCCGAATGCCTGAGCAGCGCATTGGATCTGTGGCGCGGAAGACCGCTCGAAGACGTCCGTGTCACCCCCGCGCTGATCGCACCGATCACCGCGCTGGAGGGACGCCGGGCCGACGTGCTGAACGATCTCGTCCAGGCCCGGCTGCGGCTGGGGCAGCACAAGGAAGTGGTGGGTGAACTCCGCGAACTGATCGCGGCTTCCCCGATCTCGGAACTCACTTGGTCGCAGTACATGTTCGCGTTGTACCGGTCCGGGCGCAAAGGCGAGGCCCTCGGCGCGTACCTGGACGCGCGGCGGAACCTGGTCTCGCAGACCGGCGTGGAACCCTCCGCCTATCTTCGCCGCGTCCACCAGGCCATCCTCGCCGGCGCACCCTCCACCGAAGTGCTCGAGCACTGCTGCCGGGACTGACCGGGCCGTTCGGCCATCACCGGCAACAGCGCCCCACCGGCGAGAGGAGCGACCGCGATGACCGCGAACGCCCCCGCATACCCGGCTTTGCCGATGACCGCGCTCAGCACCACCGGACCGGCGGTGGTCACCAGGCTCTGCAGTGTGTGCTGCACTCCCAGCGCACGCCCCAACCGGGCTCGCGCGGCGAATCCGG
Source organism: Amycolatopsis sp. WAC 01376 (assembly GCF_003947415.1). Taxonomy (GTDB): domain Bacteria; phylum Actinomycetota; class Actinomycetes; order Mycobacteriales; family Pseudonocardiaceae; genus Amycolatopsis. The sequence goes on along the minus strand of NZ_QHKL01000010.1, from coordinate 34,896 downwards.
CGACCGCCGTGGAGGCCAGCCCGTAACCGGTGATCGTCGAGACACAGGCGGCGAGCACCATCACCGTGCCCAGCCAGGTCCTGGTCACCGCACCGATCACGACGAGCGACAGCACGACCGCGTTACCGAAGGCGAAGATCCGCATCAAGCCGAGCGGGGTCCCGAGACGGTCCGCGAGGTAACCGGCCAGCGGCCGGGTGAGCACGGTGAGCAGGAGCGCCCCGCTGAGCAGCCACCCCGCCTGTACCGGGCTCCAGCCTCGATCATCGACGAGGTAACTGACGCTGAACGTGAGCAGCGCGGACTGGGGCAGGATCAGCAACGCGCAGGCCCCGTAGATCCGTCGCCACGGTACCGGCCCGGTATAGCCGGACGCTGTAACGACCGGGGCCCCGTCCGCCCGCGGCTGTCCGCAGAACAGGAACACCACCAGCGCGGTCAGCAGGCAGAGCCCGGCCATCCCGAGCCAGACGACGGACAAGCCGTAAGCGGCCGCGACACCCGGCACGATCGCCGCGGCCAGCGCCGAACTGAGCGGTGTCGCGGTCTGGGTGAGTCCGAGAGCCAAAGCGCGCTGTCGAACGGGAAACCGCCGCACCACCGCCTGCCCGCTCGGTGCGTACACCGAGCTCGCGGTCGCCCCGACGAGGGCGAAGACAGCGAACAGGGCCGCGACACCATCGGTGGCAGCGGCCACGCACAGGAGCAGGGCGCAGAGGGACAGGCCGCACGACATCGCGCACCGTTCGCCGAAGCGGTCGGCGAACAGACCCCAACCCAGCATGGCCACGGTCAGTCCGCCGTTGGCGACCCCGACCAGTGCTCCGGCCAGCGCCAGCGACATCCCTGTCTCCGCACGCAAAGCGGGCAGCACCAGCGAGAGCTGGAACACCGCGGTGGCGCCGACCGCCCAGGCGATCAGGCTCACCGACAGCAGCACCCAGCGGTTCGGCGGCCGGCGGATCGTGAGGCGGCCTGGGTCATCGTCCATGAGCGTGCACCCACGCGGCCAGGTCGCCGAGGCTGCGCAGATGTTCGTGTCGCCCTGGTGGATCGGGGCAGTCACGATGCGGATCGAGGTGCAGGGGCCGGATCCCGGCGGCGAGCGCGCCGTCCACGTCGATACGGGCGGTGTCCCCGACGTAGACCGTCCGCTCGGGTTCGGCGTCCAGTTCCCGCAGCGCGAGGTGGAAGATCCCGGGATCCGGTTTGGCGACGCCGACCAGCGCGGAGTCGATCACCAGGGACACCGGGGTCCCGGTTCCCGGCCCCACCTGGCAGATACCGGCCTGGCGCAACTGTTCGGCCACCACCCCGACCGAGTTGGAGACCACGCCGAGTGCGACCGGCAAGGAACTCAGTGCGCGCAACGACTTCGCGGCTCCAGCAAGCTCGCGCGTCCATTTCGGACCGTCGATGGCGATGGCGAGTTCGACGACCACCCGCTCGACTCGGTCTTCCTCGACCCCGCACGCCCGGGCGAAGGCGTTCAGGTACACCAGGCGATTCCGCGGCGGGAACGCGTCGTTCGCCGCGGTGGCCGCGTAGTGAGCGCGGTCGATCACACCCACGTCGGCCTGCACACCTCCGGTCCGCAGGATCGCGATCACGGCTTCGGCGGCCGGCATGATCAGCACTCCCCCGGCATCCAGCAGTACGGTTTCGACCGGTTCGCGCGGGGTCATCCCGGCCCCTCCCCGGAACCGCCGTACCACGCCGGTTTCGCCGATTCCTCGTAGTACACCGTTCCTCCACCGAGATATCCCTCGACGCACGAGCGAACCCGGCGTTCGGTGTGCGGTTCCACCTCCGGTAGTGCTGACACCGGGAAGAAGCCGAATTCGGCGATCTCGCCGGGGTCGGGTTCGATGGCCGCCTGAGCGGTCTCGGGCAGACGCCCCGCGAACACGAACAGGTTCGACGCCGCGCGGCGAGGCCGGGACGGGAACCACACCACCCCGACCAGCCGCTCGAGCACCGGTGTGATGCCGAGTTCCTCCCGCACCTCGCGAGTGCACGCGGCCAGCGGGGACTCGCCGGCTTCGATCACACCTCCAGGCAGGTCCCAGACCGGCTTGTACCCGGGCCGGACCAGGAGCACCCGGCCGGTGCCGTCGAGCTGCACCGCCCCGGCGGCGCCCCTGGTCCGGGCGAGCTGCGCGTAGTAAGCGCTTTCGGCGGAACCGTCAGACATCCGCGAGCTGCTGTTCGACGGCCAGCCCCGCCTTCGGGAACAACAGGTTGGGCTCGATCCCGGCCAGACCGCCGCGCAGGATCGCCTGGAAGACAGCCGTCCGTGCGCTCATCTCCACCCTGGCCAGGTTCTCCACCGCCTCGGTCAGTCCACGGGCGAAAGTGAAGGCACCATGGCGATAGAGTACGCACGCCAGGCCGTGGCGCTTGAGTTCGTCCGCCCGCGGGCCCAGTTTCTGCTTCAGCTGCGGGATGAGCTGGTAGGTGTCGACAGCCGCGATCTCCGGCCGCTGGGCGATGCCGTCGGGCAGCTTGACCTCGGGCCGGTCCGACTCACCGCTGAGCACCCCGCCCTTGACCGCGGTGTCGTCGGCGATCAGGCAGGGCACCTCGCCCAGGGTGTCCAGCTGGTTGACACAGGAGGGAATGCCCATGCCCAGTGAGGCGAACGCGAGCACATAGGCACTGTGCGCGTGCACGATCGCGCGGCAGTCGGGGAACATCTCGTAGGCGGCCATGTGGATCAGCGCGCCCACCGGCGCCACTCCCCCGGTGCGCTCCCTCAGTTCGCCGGTCGCCGAGATCACCGTCATGTCGCGCGGTGTGACCTTCCAGCGTGCGAACGCCGAACCGGTGGCGGTGACGATGATGTCGCCGTTGTCGGCCCGGACGCTCAGGCCACCGCCGGTAGTCTCGATCATCCCCCAGCGGGCCATGTCGTTGATGCTTTCCACGAGCAGCTGCCGTTCGGCTTCGTACAACATGTTCTCTCCTTTGTCGTTGGCTACCGATCCGGAAACTCAGCGATGCTGGCGAGCCAGTTGTCCCGGGGTCGTGCTCTCCTTGCTCTGGTACTTCTCCCGCGGTCCCAGCCCGAACTCGGGCAGTGGCTGCTCGCCGCCCTCGATCAGGTCAGCGGTGTACTCCCCGAACGCGGGACCGAACTTGAACGCGTGCCCGCCCCCGCCTGCCAGCCAGCCGCCAACCGATTCCGGCACCGGCGCGAGCAGGAAATGCTGATCGGCGGTCAGCTCGTATTGGCAGACGTGCCGCGACACCAGCGGGGCGCCGGCCAGCGCGGGAAACCGGTGGGCGAGCGCCCAGCGGGCGGCTTGCTCGGCCTCCGGATCGGGAGGGCGGTCGGCGAGATCGGGATCGATGACCGGAGCGGCGCCAAGCGCCCCGCCGACTTTGAAGCCGCTGTCGTCGATGTCCCCGGCCCCGTATGCGCCGCCGTCGACCCACACCGGGAGGCCGGGCGTCCGCCAGTGCGGTTCCACGCCGAAGTAGAAGACGTTCTGCCGGACGGATTCGATCTCCGCCAGATGCGGGAACCAGCGTCCCAGCCACGGACCGCAAGCCCAGATCGTCTGATCGGCGGGCAGCACCTTGCCGTCCACGATGGCCCTGCCTTTCGCGTCCGGCCGGGCCTTGGCGATGCGTAACCTGGCACCCGCCCGCAAAGCACGGCGCATCAGGGTCAGGACGCCCAGCCGAGCCCGCAACACGCCACTGCTCGGTTCGTGCAACACGAATTCGAGGTCGTCGCAGCGCACGTCGGGGAAGAAGTCGCGGGCCGCCTCGGGGGCCAGCCGCTCGACCGGGAGGCCCAGCGCCTCGAGACTGCGAGCACTCTGTTCCTCGAATTCGGCCTCTCCTCTGGCGAACCAGACGACGCCCACGTTGTGGAAGAGCTCGATTCCTTCCTCCACCCCGATTTCCTGCCACAACTGCCGGGCCCGCCAGGCCTGGCGGGTGTACCAGACGTCGATGTCACGGCCTCCGCCGTAGGACAACCGGAGCACCCGGGAGGTGTCGTGGCTGGAGCCCCGCACATGTCCCGGTGTGTATTGTTCGACGACGGTGACCGACCAACCCCGCTGGACAAGGCTGTGGGCGATGGACGCGCCGACGATCCCAGCACCGACCACCACCACCGTAGGTGCATCAGGCATTGGACCTCCTTCCCCGCCCGGCCGGTCGGCCGAGCTGTGCGACGGCATGGTCGATACAGGACAACAGCGCTTCGGCGTCGGCGGTCTCGATCGCCGGGAACATGCCCATGCGGATCTGGTTCCGGCCGAAACTGCGATGGGGCTCCAGGTCGAGAATGCCGTGCGCCCGCAGCCCGGCGACCATGTGCGCAGCGTCGATGTGCTCGGCGAACTCGATCGTCGCGACCACTGGCGATCGCTGTTCCGGTTCGGCGACGAACGGTGCCGCGTAAGGCGAATCCTCGGCCCAGCCATAGACCAGCGCGGCCGTTTTCGCCGCCTTGGCCGCGGCGCCGCTCAGCCCGCCGAGGCCGAGCAGCCAGTCGATCTGCTCGCTCAACAGGAACAGCGACGCCACCGACGGGGTGTTGAACGTGAGGTCACGAGCCGAGTGGTCGATGGCGGCCGGCAGGCTGAAGAACTCCGGAATATATCGGCCGCCGGCCGCGATCTCCTCGGCGCGGGCCACCGCCGCCGGTGACATCAGCGCGATCCACAGGCCCCCGTCGGCACCGAAGCACTTCTGTGGTGCGAAGTAGTAGACGTCGAACGCCTCCGGCCGCACGAGCATGCCCCCAGCCGCACTGGTTCCGTCGACCAGCACCAGGGAATCGACATCGGCACCGGGTACCCGGTGGATCGGCATGGCCACGCCGGTCGAGGTCTCGTTCTGCGTCAGCGCGTAGGCATCGACTTCCGGCTCCGCGCGCGGCTCCGGGTGGGTTCCGGGTGGACTCTCGATCACCGAAGGCTCGGCCAGCCACGGCGTGCTCCGGTCGACCGCGGTGAAACGGCCGGAGAACTCACCGAAGGACAGGTGCTGGGCCCGGTTCCGGATGAGGCCGTGGGTGGCGATGTTCCAGAAGGCCGTGCCCCCACCATTGCCGAGCACCACCTGGTAGTCCGCGGGCAGCTCGAACAGCTCCCGCAGCCCGGCGCGAACCCGCCCGAGCAACGCGCGCACCGCGCCACGGCGGTACGAGGTCCCGAGGAAGTCCGCGCCGCGCGAGGCGAGCGCGTCCAGTTGCTCGGGCCGCACCTTTGCCGGGCCGCATCCGAATCGCCCGTCGACGGGCAACAGGCCTTCCGGGAGACTCAAATCCACTGCTTCATCGTCAGGCACAACACCGGATCGTAAAGCCTCCCCGCGGCGGGGGCAGCTCACCGACGGCTCTCTGTGGGACATTTATGGGGCCTGTATGGAAACTGTGTGGACCTATGAAAAAGGGCCGCTTATCAGCCGATTCACACTTGACCTTGCCGAGCGGGACGACGCAGTATCGGACTGGCAGCCCGTGCCACCGAGGGGATCCCAGCCATGCGAATCACCGTTCTCGGGACCGGCTATCTGGGTGCCACACACGCAGCTTGTATGGCTGAAATGGGGTACGAAGTACTCGGCATGGACACCGATCCGGAAAAGATTTCCGCACTCTCCGCCGGAACTCCGCCGTTCTACGAGCCGGGCCTCGAACGTCTTGTCCGAAGACATCTGAAATCCGGCCGACTGCGATTCACCTCCTCGTACGGGGAGATCGAAAAATTCGCAGGCGGCGCACTTACCGTACATTTCCTCTGCGTCGGAACGCCGGAGAAGAAGACCGACAGGGCGGCCGATCTCCATTTTCTCGAAGAAGCGATTCACCGGCTGGCCCCCACTCTGCGCGGGCCGGGTCTGGTGGTCGGGAAATCGACGGTCCCGGTCGGGACAGCGGAGCGGCTCGCCGTCAGCCTGAACCGGCGCGCGCCGGCCGGCGCGCGCGTCGAGCTGGCCTGGAATCCGGAATTCCTGCGCGAGGGCTTCGCCATCGGCGACACACTCAGCCCGGCCCGGCTGGTGTTCGGGGTGAGTTCCCCACGAGCCGAATCCCTTCTGCGCGAGGTGTACCGGATCCCGCTCGCCCGCGGTGTGCCGCTGGTGGTCACCGATCTGCCCACGGCGGAACTGGTCAAGGTGTCCGCCAACGCGTTCCTGGCCACCAAGATCTCGTTCATCAACGCCATGGCCGAGGTCTGCGAGGCCACCGGCGCCGATGTCACCCACCTCGCCCGCGCGCTCGCGCACGATCCGCGCATCGGCGAGCAGTATCTTCTGCCCGGCCTCGGTTTCGGCGGCGGCTGCCTGCCCAAGGATCTCCGCGCCTTCCAGTTCAGGGCCGGCGAGCTCGGCGTCGGGCACACGCTGGGTTTCCTCCGCGAGGTGGATGCCATCAATCTCCGCCGTCGGCGCCGGATGGTCGACCTCACGCGCGAGCGGTGCGGCGGTTCCTTCCGCGGCAAGCGAGTGGCCGTCTGGGGTGCGGCGTTCAAGCCCGGCTCGGACGACATCCGCGATTCACCCGCACTCAGTGTCGCCGCGTCCATCCAGCTCCAGGGCGCCGAGGTGACCGTCTACGACCCGAAGGCGGCCGACAACGCGTGCAAGAACTTCCCGAACCTGAACTACGCGAACTCCGCGGTCGAGGCGGCGACCGGTGCCGACGTGCTACTGCACCTCACCGAATGGCGGGAGTTCCAGGAACTCGATCCGGCGGTGGTCGGCGCCGTGGTCGCCACACGCCAGGTCATCGACGGCCGCAACACCCTGGACGCTCAGCGGTGGAGCGCCGCGGGCTGGGCCTATTACGCACTCGGGCGCCCGCCCGCCGATGACCGTGACCGCTCAGCCCTGTCGGTGCCGACCAGCCCGGACTCGTAGGCGATGATGACGAGCTGGGCCGGTCGCGGGCGTGCGGGCCTTCCCGAGCAACGACGCCAGAAACGGGACCGGCGGCATTCTGGAACACAAGAGGCCCCGTGAACCGACGTCCACAGGGCCTCTTGGCGATCGACCGGCTGTTACCAGCCGCGCTCGGACAGCCGGTGGGGCTCGGGCACGTCGTCGACGTTGATGCCGACCATCGCTTCACCGAGGCCGCGCGAAACCTTCGCGATGACGTCCGGGTCGTCGTAGAAGGTGGTGGCCTTGACGATCGCCTCGGCGCGCTGCGCCGGGTTGCCGGACTTGAAGATGCCGGAGCCGACGAACACGCCTTCGGCACCGAGCTGCATCATCATCGCGGCGTCGGCAGGGGTCGCGATGCCGCCCGCGGTGAACAGCACCACGGGGAGCTTGCCCTTCGCCGCGACCTCCTTGACGAGGTCGTACGGGGCCTGGAGTTCCTTCGCCGCAACGTAAAGCTCGTCCTCGGGCAGCGAGGAAAGGCGGCGCAGCTCCGCGCGGATCTTGCGCATGTGCGTGGTCGCGTTCGAGACGTCGCCGGTGCCGGCCTCGCCCTTGGAGCGGATCATCGCCGCGCCCTCGTTGATGCGGCGCAACGCCTCGCCGAGGTTGGTCGCACCACAGACGAAGGGCACGGTGAAGGCCCACTTGTCGATGTGGTTCTCGTAGTCGGCCGGGGTCAGCACCTCGGACTCGTCGATGTAGTCGACGCCGAGCGACTGAAGCAGCTGAGCCTCGACGAAGTGGCCGATGCGGGCCTTCGCCATGACGGGGATCGAAACGGCCTCGATGATGCCGTCGATCAGGTCCGGGTCGCTCATCCGGGCCACACCGCCCTGCGCGCGGATGTCCGCGGGGACCCGCTCGAGCGCCATCACGGCGACGGCGCCGGCGTCGTCGGCGATCTTCGCCTGCTCGGCGGTGACCACGTCCATGATCACACCGCCCTTGAGCATCTCCGCCATCCCGCGCTTGACCCGGCCTGTGCCGGTGAGCGAGGTGGTGGCCGTGTTCGTGGAGTCGTCAGACACTGCTGGACCTTTCGGAAAGCGCACGAGGTGGGGTGACGCCTTCGAGAGTAGGCCGCTTTTGGACCTCTGAAGCAGGCCAGTTCGCGGCGATTTCAGCAGTCCACTGGGTGATCTGGCCCGCATTTGGTCCTCTGAATGCGGTAGTTGCGCGTGCAAGGACCGCATCCAGAGGACCAAATGCGAAAGGAGGCCTAGCGGGCCAGGCCTTGGGTGAAGGCGAAGAGGCCGTCCGGGTCGTACTTCCGGGCCACCCGGCGCAGTCGCGGGAGGCTGTCGCCGTAGTACGCCTTCGCCCAGTCCGGCATCTCCGGATCGATGTAGTTGACGTACCCGGCCCGCCCGTACTCCCGGCCGAGTTCGTCCCGGACCAGGCCGATCGACCGGCGCGCGTACGCCTCGCCGCCATCCAGGCCACGGGTGATCTGGATGCTCCCCAGCGCCGACCGGTACGGGAAGCACGACTCGCTCGACGGCACCCGCGCGATCGCGCCCCCGTACGCGTCCACGATCGAATACAACTTCGGATCGCTCGTCAGCAACGACGCCAGCGCGCCGGGGTCGGGCACCGGATGGGTCAGCATCCTCGACGTGGCCACATACTCGCCGCGCTGTGCGACAGCGGCGGGGAAGGCGGCCTCCTGCGCGAAGGCGCGCATCGTGGCCAAATGGCCCTGTTCGGTCACCTCGCGTTCGGTCGGCTGAGTGCCGACGCGACGGATCAGATCGTCCAGGAGCGGGTTCACCTGCGCGGCTGAGCCCACGAAGCAGCCACCACAGTTCGCCACCGTCGCGCCGAGGCCCATTCCGGACCACAGTTCGTCCGGCATCGTGGGCTGCCATTCCTGCCAGGCCGCGACCAGCGCGGCCAGCGCGGCGGGCGGGAAGATCAGGTTGAAGTTCGTCAACGTCCTGGCCGCCGCCGTGCGGAAGGTGAACGACGTGACGATGCCGAAGTTGCCGCCACCGCCGCCGCGCAACGCCCACAGCAGGTCCGGCGCGGTCTCCGCCGACACCAGACTCGCTTTCCCGTCGGCGCCGACGAAGCGAACCGATTCCACGTTGTCGCAGGTCAGCCCGTACTTGCGGGCCAGCACGCCGATTCCGCCGCCGAGGGTCAGGCCCGCGATGCCGACCTGAGGGCAGCTGCCGGCGGGCAGTGCGCGGCCCGCCGCCGCCAGCGCCTCGTACACCTGGCCGAGCCGCGCGCCCGCGCCGATCGCCGCCCGGCCGCCGGGCAGGATCTCGACCGTGTTCAGCCGGGACAGGTCGACGACGAGCCCTCTGTCCACAACGGAATAGCCGGCGTAACTGTGCCCGCCCGAGCGGGCCGCGATCGGGATCCGCTGTCTGGCCGCGAAATCGACGCAATTCCGCACGTCGTCCTCGGTCGCGCAGACCGCGACACCGGCGGGCAGCCGGTGGTCGTAGAGGCTGAAGAACCCGAGCCTCACTTCGTCATAACCGGGGTCGCCGGGCCGGAACAGCTCACCCGTCAGCCGGGACCTCAGCCGTTCCCACGGACCACCGCCCTCCGGGATCGCCGCGGGCGCCGCCGCGAGCACCGGAACCGCGCCTGCCAGCCGTAACACCGTTCGTCTGTCGAGCTCCATCGCTCATCCCCCACCGTCGGATCCGCCTCCGGGTGTCCGCCATCGAGCATAACGGCGCTTCGACATTCGGGGGGTCCCTCGCCGGTCGCCTTGCCGCGACGGCCGTCGCGGGTGTGTGATCGAGGACACACCTGTACGCGGCATCGTGTGGTGAGGAGATCGGCATGGCCGACAAACAGAGCAAGAACGGAGACTCCGGGGCCGCCGTCGCTGTGGACGACCCGGCGAAAGTACGCAACGTCGTCCTGGTCGGCCCCTCGGGATCAGGCAAGACGACACTCGCCGAAGCGCTGCTCGCCGCCTCCGGCACGGTGACGCGGGCAGGCTCGGTCGTGGAGGGCACCACCGTATGCGATCACGACCCCGCCGCGGTCCGGCAGCAGCGGTCGGTCGGCCTTTCGGTCGCGCCGGTGCTGCACCAGGGCCACAAGATCAACCTCATCGACACCCCCGGGTACGCCGATTTCGTCGGCGAACTGCGGGCCGGGCTCCGCGCCGCCGACGCGGCGCTGTTCGTGGTCTGCGCGGCGGAAGGCGTCGACGCGGCCACGGTCGCGGTCTGGGAGGAGTGCGCGGCCGTCGGGATGCCGAGGGCGGTGGTCGTCTCGCGGCTCGACCATCATCGCGCCGATCCCGAAGGCGAGATCGCCGCTTGCCAGGAGGCCTTCGGCGCCGGAGTCCTGCCGCTGTACCTCCCCGCTCGCGATGGGCTCGTCGGACTCATCACGCGCCGCTACTTCGACTATTCGAACGGCTTCCCACCCGAGGTCGGCGAGCCGGACGAGGCCGATCTCGCCCGGATGACCGAGGCCCGCAACGAACTGATCGAAGGGGTCATCGCCGAGAGCGAGGACGAGTCCCTGATGGACCGCTACCTCTCCGGCGAGGAGATCTCCGAGGACACGCTGATCGCCGACCTCGAAACAGCCGTCGCCCGAGGCTCCTTCCATCCGGTGATCCCGGTGTGCGCGACGACCGGGGTCGGGCTCGCCGAGGTCCTCGACGGGATCGTGCGCGCCTTCCCGTCCCCGCTGGAGCACGTCCCGCCGGAGGTCACCTCGCCCACCGGCGAACCGCACGCCGGTCTCCGCGCCGATCCCGACGGCCCGCTGGCCGCCGAGGTGGTCCGGACCGCTGTCGACTCCTACGTCGGCAGGGTGTCGCTGGTGCGGGTGTTCTCCGGGACGCTTCGACCCGAACGGCCGGTGCACGTCTCCGGCCACGGTCTCGCCGAACGCGGCCACGAGGATCACGACGCCGACGAACGGGTCGCGCATCTGTACTCGCCGCTCGGGGCGAACCTGCGTGAGGTCCCGTACTGCGTCGCCGGCGACCTCTGCGCGCTCACCAAGGTCGGCTCGGCGGAAACGGGCGACACCGTCTCCTCGCCGGAAGACCCGCTGATCATGAAACCGTGGGCGATGCCGGAACCGCTGCTGCCGGTCGCCGTCGTCGCGAAGACACGCAGCGACGAGGACACCTTGGCGCGCAACCTTTCCCGGCTCGTCGCGGGCGACCCGACGCTGCGGCTGGACCGCAACGCCGAGACCAACCAGCTCGTGCTGTGGTGCATGGGCGAGGCGCACGCCGACGTGGTGCTGTCGCGGCTGCGCGCGGGAGGCGCCGACGTGGACACCGAGCCCGTCCGCATCAGCCTGCGGTCGACCTTCGCCGGACCGGGCCGCGGGCACGGACGGCACGTCAAACAGTCCGGCGGCCACGGGCAGTTCGCCGTCTGCGACATCGAAGTCCAGCCGCTGCCGAGGGGTTCGGGCTTCGAGTTCGTGGACAAGGTCGTCGGCGGCTCGGTGCCCCACCAGTTCATCCCGAGTGTCGAGAAGGGGGTCCGTGCCCAGGCACAGCGAGGGATCGTCGACGACCATCCGCTGATCGACATCCGGGTGACCCTCGTCGACGGCAAGGCGCACAGCGTCGACTCGTCGGACGCCGCGTTCCAGACGGCGGGCGCGCTGGCCCTCAAGGAGGCAGCCGCGGCGGCCAAGATCGCGCTGCTCGAACCGCTCGAAGAGGTGGCCGTGCGGCTGCCGGACGAGCACCTGGGCACCGTCCTGGGCGACCTCTCGTCCCGGCGCGGCCGCGTCCTCGGTACCGAATCGGGTGAAGGCGGCCGCACGGTCATCCGCGCCGAGGTGCCCGCGGTCAAGCTCCTGCGCTACGCCATCGACCTGCGTTCACTGACATCGGGCACGGCGACGTTCACCCGCAGGCACGCCCGGTTCGAGCCGATGCCGGAGGGAGCGGTGACGGGGTGAAGCCGCGTTTAGTCCTCTGAATGCGGTACTTGCGTGTGCATGGAGCGCATTCAGAGGACTAAACGCGGGGTGCCGAGAAGTCGAAGCCGCCGGGACGGCCGTTCCGGTCGGCCAGCAGACCGGCCAGGGTCGCGATGGCGATCTCGGGCGGCGTGCGTGAGCCGATGTTCAGCCCGACCGGGCGATGGACACGGGCGATCTCCCGGTCCGGGACGTCCTGTGCCTGGAGCGCGGCGACGTGCGGGCCGGCGTGGCGCGGATTGCCGAGTACCCCGACCCACCGGGTGGGGCGGTCCAGCACGGCCTTGAGCACGTCGCCGAGTTCGGGCCGGTCGTGGTCGGTGACGACGACGTCGGCGTCCGTGCCGAGTTCCGGCACCGTCGTGACGGCCTCCAAGCCGTTCTCGACGTCCGTCACGCGGGCGCCGTCCGGGTCGAACAGCACCGCCCGATAGCCGAGATCCTCGCCGTAGCGCAGAAGGAAGGACGCCACCGGCGTCGCGAACACAGCCACCAGCAACCGCTCGCTCATGGGTTCGTCCTCCTACAGATCGGGCTCGGCGATCTCGAAGTATTCCGGAAGCCGGGCCGTCCCGGCGAGACCGAAGTACCGGACCTTCCGCCGCCGCCGCAGATGCAGGGTGTCCCGGACGGCGTCGTTGTGCACGCGCCGCGCGATGACGACGCGGTGTTCGGCGTCGGTCAGCTCCTCGGCCAGCGGCGGCGGCAGGGTCGCGCGGTCGACCCGCGCCAGCCGCAGCGTCAGTTCGCTTTCCTCGGCTTCGCGATCTTGCCTGCGCGCCCGCTCGGCACGTTCGGCCAACGCGCGCAGCTCCTCGTCGCCCAGGATCGCGGCGGCCGCCCTGGCGACGACGGCACGCCGCGCGAGGGCCGCGTCGAGCGCCGCCCAGCCCGCGTCCGTGCGGACGTGCAGCCGGTCCAGCCTGTTCGCCGTCGCGAGCAGGAAAAGCCCGCCCAGCACCACGATCGCGGCCACCAGACCGCCGATCCACACCCAGGTCGTCATCGGCTGAACTCGCGTTCGCCCGCGCCGACCCGGCGGGGATCGGCGGCGATCGCCGTCTCGTATACGCGAAGCACCTGCGTGGTGACCACGGACCAGTCGAACATCGCGACCCGCTCCCCCGCGGCCGCCGCCAGCGACACCCGGCGAGCCGGGTCTCCGAGCAGCTCACGCAATCCGTCGGCCAGTGCCGCCGCGTCGCCGGTCTCGGTCAGCATCCCGGCCTTGCCGTCGTCGAGCACCCGGCGGAACGAATCCAGGCCGCTGGCCAGCACCGGGGTTCCCGCCGCCATCGCCTCGGTGAGGATCATCCCGAAACTCTCGCCGCCCGTGTTCGGGGCGCAGTAGACGTCGACGCTGCGCAGTGCCCGCGCTTTCGTCTCGTCGTCGACCTGACCGAGAAGGTCGATATGCGGCGCGAGCTCCGGCCCTGCCTCGCGCCGGAGCTGATCGGCGTCACCGCGGCCGACGACCAGCAATCGCAGCTCCTCGAACTCCGGCAGCAGCATCCGCAACGCCTCCAGCAGCACACCCATCCCCTTGCGGGACTCGGTGTACCGCCCGACGAACCCGACCGTGCCGCCCGCACGCGGATAGCCGTCCAGCGGAAGCGCCCGGGAGAAGAAGTCGACGTCCACGCCGTTGGGCACCTCGACCGCGTCCCCGCCGGCGTGCTCGACCTGGACCCGGCGCGCCAGCGCCGACACCGCGATCCGCGCGGTGATCTTCTCCAGCAGCGGGCGCAGCACCGGCTGGAACGCCGCCAGTGTGCGCGAACGGGTCGTCGCGGTGTGGAAGGTCGCCACGATCGGGCCGTCCGCGACCTTCAGCGCCAGCAGGGAAAGACTCGGCGCGGCGGGCTCGTGCAGGTGCAGGACGTCGAAGTCGCCGTCGCGGATCCACCGCCGCACCCTGGAGTAGGACACCGGGCCGAACTGCAATCGCGCGACCGAGCCGTTGTACGGGATGCCGAGCGCCTTTCCCGCGGGGACGACGAAATCCGGGACGTCGGAGTCTTCGTCGGCCGGAGCGAGGACCGAGACCTGGTGCCCGCGCGCCAGCAGCGCCTTCGCGAGATCGATGACGTGCCCCTGCACTCCACCCGGCACGTCGAACGAGTAGGGGCAGACGATCCCGATCTTCATGACCCGCGCCTGAGCCATCGGCTCAACTCGCTTCGCCGAGCTCGGCCTGTTCCCCGGCTTCGAAATCGGAGAGCCAGAACTTCTGCATCATGTGCCAGTCTGCCGGATGCGCGGCGATGTCCCCGGCGAAGATGTCCGCCAGCGCCTGGGTGGCCGCCGGGACCTCGGACCGGTTCGTGACCCGGATCCGCGGATGCAACCGGATCTGCCAGCCGTCCTCGGTGAACCAGCAGCCCGCCGGGATCAGTGCGGCGCCGGTGGTGGCGGCCAGCCTGGCAGGCCCGCCGGGCATCCGGGTCTGCTCGCCGAAGAACTTGACGGGTACGCCGGAATTCGTCAGGTCCCGGTCGCCCACCAGGCAGATCGCCTTGTTCTCGCGTAACCGCTTGAGCAGTACGCGCATCGCGGAGCTGTCACCGGTCAGCGGCACGATCTCGAAACCGAGCGATTCCCGATAGGAGACGAACCGCTGGTACAGCGACTCGGGCTTCAGCCGCTCCGCGACCGTGGTGAAACCGCCGAGGTAGTCCGCGAGCCAGACGCCCGCCGCGTCCCAGTTCCCGCTGTGCGGCAGCGCCATCACCGCGCCGTTGCCCTCGGCGAGGGCGGCGTCGAGGTTCTCCACGCCGGTGATCGACTGGGCGACCTTGCGGCTGACCTCCTTGTGGTCCATCGAAGGCAGCCGGAACATCTCGTGCCAGTAGCGCGCGTACGAACGCATCGCGCGGCGGGTCAGTTCGTCGAGTTCGACGCCGTCGGCCTGCGGCACCACCCTGGCGAGATTGCGCCGCAGCTGGCGGACGCCACCGCCGTCCCGCCGGACCGCGAGGTCGGCGCCCAGCCCGAAGGTCACCGCGCCTGCGGACTCCGGCAGCAAGCGCGCGAGCCGCCAGCCCGCCGCGTAGCCGAAGTCACTGAGCCGCTGGGAGAACCCGCTCATGCCCCACCCTCCGCGGCGGGTGGCCCGGCCGCCTTGGCGGCCCTCGCCGCCTTGGCCACCGCGGCCGTCCGCTGCAGCAGGGTGATCACCGAAAGCACCGCGAGCAGCCAGAGTGTGATGTCCACGGTGTACGGAACGCCCAGACCGTGCAGTCCGGTTCCCACGAGGGCGATGATCAGGCGTTCCGCGCGTTCGACGAGCCCGCCGTCGGCCTCCAGCCCGGAAGCCTCGGCACGGGCCTTGACGTACGAGATGACCTGCGCGAGCACCAGGCAGATCAACGCGGCCGCGGCGGCCGGGCGGTTGTCGTCGTGGACGAAGCACCACCAGGCAATCGCGGCGAACAACGCGCCGTCGACCAGCCTGTCGCAGGTCGCGTCGAGGACGGCCCCGAACGCCGTGCCGTACCCGCGGGCGCGGGCCATCGCGCCGTCGAGCAGGTCCAGCATCGCGAAGCCCCAGACGGTGAAGGTGCCCCACAGCAGCATGTCGTTGGGAAAGAACGCGAGCGCGCACAGCACCGCCCCGGCCGTGCCGATGACGGTCATCGCGTTCGGGGTCAGCCCGGCACGCACGAGCACCTTCCCCATGGGGTCGGTGACGCGGGAAACGGAGGCGCGCGCGAAAATGTTGAGCATCGGTTCTTCAGGTGCACCTAAGCAGCAGGGTCGGGTGGCCGCCCGAAGCCTATCCACCCGCACCGGCGCCCGTCGTCGTGCCCGCCCTGGAGCGGCTCCCGGTCAGTCCGCTTTGGCCAGTTCGGCAGGCTCCTCGAGATCCGCGAGCGTCCCTTCCCGCAGCGCCAGTTCCGCCTCGGCGGCGGCACATTTCGGCGACAACCGCTCCAGCACGGCGGCGCTGATCTCGCCGAGCGCCTTCACCTGTTCGGGGGTCAGCGGGTCGAAGAGGCTCTCGCGGACGGCCTCGACGTGCCCTGGCGCGGCCTCCTCCAGCGCGGCGAAACCGGCGGGGGTGAGCACCGCCCAGGAGCCGCGTTTGTCGGTGGGGCAGGACTCACGGCGCACCCAGCCATTGGCCTCGAGCCGCGCGACCGCGTGCGAAAGCCTGCTGCGCGACGCCTTGCGCGCGTCGGCGAGCTCGCTCATCCGCAGCCGCCTTTCCGGCGCCTCGGACAGGGCCACGAGCACTTCGTAGTAGGTGTGGGGCATGCCCGCCTCGTGCTGGAGCTGGCCCTCCAGATGCGCTTGCAGCATCCGCGTGGCCGCGGAGAAGTCGCGCCAGACTTTTTGCTCCTCGTCGGAGAGCCATCGGGGTTCGGACATGCCACCCATTCTACCCCTGGTTGAACGCTCAACCAAATTGCGCTACAGTCACTGTTGAGCGCTCAACCAGATGAGGGTTCACCACAGCCGCACCCAGACTTTTGGAGATCGACTTTCATGACCACCACCGAGATCCCCGGCTACGTCACCGGCAAGTGGACGATCGACACCGCCCACTCCGACATCGCCTACACCGTGAAGCACCTCGGCCTGGCGAAGTCCCGCGGCAACTTCACCGCCTTCACCGGCGAGGTCGTCACCGCCGACAACATCCTCGACTCCTCGGTCACCGTCGAGATCGACGCCTCTTCGGTCGCCAGCGGTGTCGACGGGCGTGACACGCACCTCAAGTCCGAGGACTTCTTCCACGTCGACGAGCACCCGGTCGTCACCTTCCGCTCGACCGGCATCCGCGAGGACGGCGGCGACTACGTCATCGACGGCGAGCTCACCTGGCGCGGCAAGACCGTCCCGGTCTCGCTCGAGGCCGAGTTCAACGGTATCGGCACCAACCCGGCCAACGACAACGCCACCACCCTCGGCGTCTCGGCCAGCACCACCGTGAACCGCCGCGACTTCGGCATCGGCCCGGAGGGCAACGCCTTCCTGTCCGAGAAGGTCAAGATCGACATCGAGCTTCAGGCCGCGCTCAACGCCTGAGCGACTTCCGGCTTACGGGTGCCGGGGCAACCAGCGCGCGCAATGAAAGGTCCTTTCCTTGCAAATTTTGCAAGGAAAGGACCTTTCATTGCATTCGGACGGGAGCGGTCACCAAGCATCCGCCAGCAGCTGCCGTGTCTCCCCCAGCAACTGCGGCAGCACCTTCGTATGCCCGATCACCGGCATGAAGTTCGCGTCTCCGCCCCACCTCGGCACCACGTGCTGGTGCAGATGCGCGGCGATTCCCGCGCCGGCGATCACGCCCTGGTTCATCCCGATGTTGAACCCGTGCGCCGAGGACACCTCGCGGATCACCCGCATCGCGCGCTGGGTGAACTCCGCCACCTCGACGGTCTCTTCCGCCGTCAGGTCCGTGTAGTCCGCGACGTGGCGGTACGGCACGGCCATCAGGTGGCCGGGGTTGTACGGGTACAGGTTCAGCACCGCGTACACCGTTTTCCCGCGCGCGAGGATCAGCGCGTCCTCGTCACTCTTCTCGGGGAGACGGCAGAACGGGCAGCCCTCGTCGGGTTTCTTCGACCCTTGCACGTAGGCGAGCCGATGCGGGGTCCACAGGCGCTGCAACGCGTCCTGGACCCCCACACCGTCCTGTCCGACGACTTCAGGGCCATCGGGGCCCGTCACCGGAGGACCGCCTCCAAGCCCGCCACGGTCGGCGAGGAGTTCTCACGGCGCTGGACCCAGCCGGCGATCGCCTCGACGGCGTCGGCCACCGGGACACTGTTGATCTGGCCACCGTCGCGGAACCGGAACGACACCGCGCCCGCCTCGACGTCCTTCGCGCCCGCCAGGAGCATGAAGGGCACCTTCTGCGTGGTGTGGGTGCGGATCTTCTTCTGCATCCGGTCGTCGCTCGCGTCGACGTTGACCCGGATCCCCTTGGCGCGCAATGCCTTCTCGACGCCGCGCAGATGCTCGACCTGGCCCTCGGTGATCGGGATGCCGACCACCTGGACGGGCGAAAGCCACGCCGGGAACGCGCCCGCGTAGTGCTCGGTCAGCACACCGAAGAACCGCTCGATCGAACCGAACAGCGCGCGGTGGATCATCACCGGACGCTGACGGCTGCCGTCGGCCGAGGTGTACTCGAGCTCGAACTTCTCGGGCAGCATGAAGTCCAGCTGGATGGTCGACATCTGCCAGGTACGGCCCAGCGCGTCCTTCGCCTGCACGGAGATCTTCGGCCCGTAGAACGCGGCGCCGCCCGGGTCCGGCACGAGCTCCAGGCCGGAGTCCACGGCGGCGGTGCGCAGCACCTCGGTCGCCTCGGCCCAGACCTCTTCGGACCCGATGTACTTCTCTTCGTTCCGAGTGGACAGTTCGAGGTAGAAATCGTCGAGACCGTAGTCGCGCAACAGGTTCAGCACGAAGTCCAAAAGGGACTTCAGCTCACCGGGGACCTGCTCCAGGGTGCAGAAGATGTGCGCGTCGTCCTGCGTCATCCCGCGCACGCGGGTCAGGCCGTGGATCACGCCGGACTTCTCGTAGCGGTACACGGAGCCGAACTCGAACATCCGCAGCGGCAGTTCCCGGTAGGAACGTCCGCGGGACCGGAAGATCAGGTCGTGGAACGGGCAGTTCATCGGCTTGAGGTAGTAGTCCTGGCCGGGCTTGCGGACCGAACCGTCCTCGTTGTGCTCGGCGTCGAGGTGCATCGCCGGATACATGCCGTCGCGGTACCAGTCGAGGTGACCGGAGGTCTCGAAGAGCGCGCCCTTGGTGATGTGCGGCGAGTAGACGAAGTCGTACCCGGCCTCGACATGCCGCTGGCGCGAGTAGTTCTCCATCTCCTGCCGGATGATCCCGCCCTTGGGGTGGAACACCGGCAGCCCCGAACCGATCTCGTCGGGGAAGGAGAACAGGTCCAGCTCGACCCCGAGCTTGCGGTGGTCGCGCCGCTCGGCCTCGGCGAGGCGCTCCAGGTAGACGTCCTGCGCCTCGGCGGATTCCCAAGCGGTGCCGTAGATCCGCTGCAGCTGCGGGTTCTTGTCGTCACCGCGCCAGTACGCGGCGGCGACGCGGGTGAGCTTGAACGCCGGGATGAACTTGGTGGTCGGCACGTGCGGGCCGCGGCAGAGGTCGCTCCACACGCGCTCCTTGGTGCGCGGGTCGAGGTTGTCGTAGATGGTCAGCTCGCCGCCACCGACCTCCATCACCTCGCTGGTGTCCACATCGGACTTGATGTCGACGAGCTCCAGCTTGAACGGCTCGTCGGCCAGTTCCTTCTTGGCCTCGTCGACCGAATCGAAGACGCGGCGGGAGAACTGCTGCGCGCCCTTCACGATCTGCTTCATGCGCTTTTCGAGCGCCTGCAGGTCTTCCGGGGTGAACGGGGTGTCGACGGCGAAGTCGTAGTAGAAGCCGTCCTTGACCGGCGGCCCGATGCCGAGCTTGGCCTGCGGGAACTGCTGCTGCACTGCCTGGGCGAGCACGTGGGCGGCCGAGTGACGGATGACGCTGCGGCCGTCCTCGGTGTGGGCGGCGACGGCCTCGACCTCGACCTCGGACTCCGGCGCCCAGGACAGATCGCGGAGATTCCCCTCGGCGTCACGCACGACGACGATCGTGTCCGGCCCCTTGGTCGGCAGCCCGGCTTCGCGGACCGCGGTGCCCGCCGTAGTGCCCGCCGGTACCACCACGCGCGGGGCGGTTGCGGCTGCTACTGACGACGGCTGGGACACGATGGACTCCTCGCGGTATAGCGGATGGTTCCCGTGATGTTAGTCGTCAGGCGCGGCGCGGCTCACGCGCATTACCCCTAACAGCACGAAGGCCTCCTTCCCATCGGAAGAAGGCCTTCGCGTATCGCGGGACGAGGTCAGACGGTCTCGACGACCTCGTCGAAGTCCAGCCGCGGCAGGCGGTCGAACCAGGGGTTGTCGCCCGGCTTGCCGACGTTGATCACGACGAGGGACTTCCACGGCTTGTCCGCGAAGAACTCCTTGTCGATGCCCTCGGCGTCGAAGCCGGTCATCGGGCCGGCGGCCAGCCCGGCGGCGCGGACGCCGATGATGAAGTAGCCGACCTGCAGCAACGCGTTGAGCTTGGCGGTCTCGATACGGCCCGCCTCGTCGGCGAACAGGTCCTTGGCGCCAGGGAAGTGCGGGAAGGTGCGCGGCAGGTTCTCGTGGAACTCGGTGTCGGCGGCCAGCACGACGGTCACGGGCGCGGCCTCGGTCTTGGCGCGGTTGCCCTCGGACATCAGCGGGGCGAGGCGCTTCTTGCCCTCTTCGGTGCGGATCACCAGCGCGCGCAGCGGCTGGTTGTTCATCGACGTCGGCGCCCATTTGACCAGCTCGTAGATCGCGCGGATCTGCTCGTCGGTCACCGGCTCGTCGCTGAAGTTGTTCGCGGTGCGGGCCTCGCGGAACAACAGGTCCTGAACGTCCTGCGGGAGATTCAAGGCTTCGGTCGGCTCAACGCTGGTGGTCATGGGTGGATCTTCCTTCCGTACGCATCCTGTACCCGTCCCAACCTAGTTGAGCGCTGAACTATTTCTCGTTCAACTATCGCTTCGTGTGGTTCCGGTCACAGGAACGCGTCAGTAGGCTCCTCGCCCCTGCACCACGGCACGGAAGGTCTTCCAGAGGATCACCAGGTCGAGGGCGAGAGACCAGTCCTCGACGTAACGCAGGTCGAGACGGATGCTCTCGGCCCAGCTGAGGTCGCTGCGGCCACTGACCTGCCAGAGCCCGGTCAGCCCCGGCTTGACCAGGAGACGACGGCGCGCGTCGGGGGCGTACTTCGCGGTCTCCTCCGGCAGAGGCGGCCGTGGTCCGACGAGCGACATCCGCCCGCCCACGACGTTGAACAACTGCGGCAGCTCGTCGAGCGAGTACCGGCGAAGCAGGCCGCCGACCCGCGTGATCCGCGGATCCTTGCGCATCTTGAACAGTGGGCCCGCGCCTTCGTTGTCCGCCTGGAGATCCTGCTTGAGCTTGTCGGCGTTCGTGACCATCGTGCGGAACTTCAGCATCGTGAAGGTGTGGCCGTCCCGGCCGACACGCCGCTGCCGGTAGATCACCGGCCCGCGGTCGTCGAGTTTGATCGCGACCGCGATCACCAGCAGCAGCGGGGAAACGAGAGTGAGGAGCAGGGCGGAGCCGAACCGGTCGAGTGCTTCCTTGACCAGACGGCGGCCGCCGGTGAACATCGGCGCGGTGACCCGCAGCAGCGGCATGCCGAGCACACCGGAGACGTTCAGCCGGGGGCCGGCGACCTCCATCAGCACCGGCGCGACCACCATCTCGGCGGACGTTCCTTCGAGGTCCCAGGCGAGCCGCTGCAGGCGTTTCGGGTTCCAGTGCTGATCGGCGGTCACGGCGACCACCCGATAGCCGCCGCGGCGGACGTGACTTGCCAGGTCGTCGAGCTTCCCGACGACCGGGACGCCTTCCACCTCGCCGCTCCCCCGCTCCGCGCCGGCACCGGAGTACGTGCACACGGCTTCGACCCGCCAGCCGACATGGGGGTCGGCCTTGGTGCGGGTGATCAGATCGGCGACCGTGTCCGGACTTCCCGCCGCGAGCACCGGCAGCAGGCATTCACCGAGCCGTCTTCGCCGGTGCAGCACCTGTCTCAGCGCGTACCGCTGCAGGAACATGACGACCGAGATCATCGGGACGATGATGAAGACCCAGGGCTGCACGGCGAGTGCGCCGAAGAGCAGGCCGCCCAGCGCGACGAGGACGGCGGTGGTCACCAGTCCCCGGCCCAGCGTCCGGTACTCCTCCGCGCCTTCGCCCAGCACGCGCGGACTCCACGCACGGCAGACCGACAGGCCGAAAAGGAACGCCACGGCGGTGCCGAGCGCGTGCATGTCGTGCGGATCCGATCGATCGATCAAGAAGGCGCTCATCACGATGAGCACGAACGCGGTGAAAACGTCACTACCGATGACCCAGGCGCGGTAGCGCGATTCCCAAGCCGCGTACGGCGGCCGCGCCGACGTGGTGTCGACCGCGGCGACATCGCCCGCACCCCGTCGAGGGGCGGACGGGATCGACTGGAGGTCGATGTGCTGCGGCGTCCCGTTGACGGTGGACGACGGCCGCACCGACTCTTCCATCAGACCTCCCGGAGAGGGAATTCCCGAACGCCGGATCAACACGCTGAGTAAATGAGAGCGATTTCGAAGAGTGATCGATTCTCAAGATCCTTCAGCGTCCGATGGGGCGACACACGCCAAGGTATCGGCCACTCTCCGGCCATCGTTACAAGGATTTCCAGCCACACCCTGCGCGAGCATCCGGCAAATGAATGCCCTGTTGATAACAAGATGGTGACGATGCGTAATAGACCGTATCCGCCGAACAACTACTCAAAGTAGTCACGAATTCCCGGTCTTCACGGCCACTTGGAGCATCGCGTCCCCGATCGGCCGAGCAGCCCGGAAAACTCCAAAGTGGACGGTCTCGGGAAGTCGATCTCCGGCCGGTCCATTGTGGATTTCACGGGCCCGGAGGATCACGGCGGGCCGGTCAGGTTCACCGCGCACGGACCTACCTTGTCAATCGGTCACCGGAGTGGCGTTTCGTCACATCACGTCAGCATCACGGCGACCCCTCCGCCGGAGCCGGACGGGTGAGCCCGCCGACCATGCCCCACGTCACTTTCCACATGGTCTGGACCTTTCGACGGCCACTTCGTGCCGAGGATCACAAAGATGTCTCAATAGCCGGACGATGCGACACTTTCGCGATGTGACACGAGGTTCTAGACGAGTGTCCACACCGGCCGGACAGTCGGGCTTCGTCGATCTTCGAACCGGCGGCCCACCGCGACCCTCGCCGCACCCGACGGATTCAGCCGTGCCGTCCGCGATCTCCGCGACGGCAGAAGTACCGTCCCCACATAACCCGCGTCCGACCTGGGGATCGAATGCCTCCGGACGGCTCACCGCCGACGGTCCCCGGAAATGAATCAAGGCCCCGGACCGATGGTCCAGGGCCTTCATCCGGTGGGCGATACTGGGATCGAACCAGTGACCTCTTCGGTGTGAACGAAGCGCTCTCCCGCTGAGCTAATCGCCCGCTCGCGGTGTCCGGCAGACTCTACCCCAAGACTTTAGGGGGCCTGCAAACGGGTGGTTCCCGCCGACCACACTCCGCTCACCAGCAAATACGGAGCGAACAACCACGAGCTAGCCGGGGTTGTCACGGCCGGGGGGCGCCCGCGACGCGTTTCGACATTCATGCGACGGTGCTATCGCGTGACGACTAAACCGCGCAGTATGTACATGTGGACTGCCTGCAGGGCGCATGGATGGCTGCGCGTCGCGCGGGTGATGATGGGGTGACGGAGCATGGACCCGGGGTCCGATGACCCCGTCCGGGTGATCTGCGGCAAAACCGCGTTCCGATCAGCCGGCCGATGCGTCACATCATCGCCACTCGGTTCGACCGGGCCGGGAAGGAGACGAAGGGTAGGACGATGCGCAACGATCACGTGACGCTCCGCTCGACGGCGGTGTTCGACCTCCTGGCGCCGCGGACGCCCGCGGTCCCTGTCAAGGTGGAACTGCGATACGACACTCGCGACCCCTACGCGGTCGTGGCCGCCTTCCGCACCGGCCGCGCCGGCTGGGTCGAGTGGGTCTACGCGCGCGACCTCCTCGCGGACGGCCTCCTTGCCGACGCGGGCGACGGCGACGTACGCATCCGCCCCTCCGTCGAAGACCCCGAGTCCGTCCTCATCGAACTGAACTCGCCCTCCGGGCACGCCATGTTCGAGGCGTCCGCTCAGGAGCTGGCCGACTTCCTCGACCGGACCTACGACGTCGTACTCCCGGGCAACGAGCACCTGTGGGTCGACGTCGATGACGCCCTTACCCACCTGATCCCCAACGATCTGGCCTGATGACGGGCTTGCGAACAGCAAGTGGCACCCCGGTTGCAGGGGCGATTTCGGGGTTCGATAGTGTTCACACACACCACGGCGACGGGGTGAGAGACAGAACCGCGAGGATCTGACCTCCCATCCAGACCGAGGATGTGCGGATGTAGCGCAGCTGGTAGCGCATCACCTTGCCAAGGTGAGGGTCGCGGGTTCGAATCCCGTCATCCGCTCGGAAGGCCCTCTCGGGCCTGACACGGTGGAGTGGCCGAGAGGCGAGGCAACGGCCTGCAAAGCCGTGTACACGGGTTCGAATCCCGTCTCCACCTCGCGCGATTAGCTCAGCGGGAGAGCGCTTCCCTGACACGGAAGAGGTCACTGGTTCAATCCCAGTATCGCGCACCATCTTTTTTCGCAGGTCAGAAGCCCTGCTCCTCCTCGGAGGGGCGGGGCTTCAGTCGTTCAATGGCGATGAAATGGCGATGGCCTTCGGAGCCGTCTCCAACTGCCCGTCACGGAAGGTGGCGTGCAGGTGCGGGAACCACTCCCCCAGCTTCGTCCGCTCACTCGGCGTGAGCGCGACCAACGAGCCGATCCAGCGGGTTTCAAGCGCTTGCAGGATCTGACGGCGCATCAGCGGGGTCACGTGGTCGTAGACCCGCGCGATGCCTTTCATCTTCTGCCCGAGCCGCGCTCGCCGGGCGACTTCGGGGGTGCCGTCCTCCGCGAGCCAGGTGCTGTGGCTGTGCCGTCCCTCGTGGAAGGTGAAGGTTGGCAGGATCGGCTGCATCACTTCCGCAGACCGCGTGTGTTCAGCGTCACTGCCATCCCAGACCGGGCGCCAGTAGCGGTTGCGGAAGTTCGATCGCCGCAGCGGCGCGCCCTCAGCGCTGCAGAGCACGAACGGGAAGCTGTGGCTGTCGATCAGTTCTTCGTAGAAGACCGCGATACTCGGCGGCAACTCCACGCTCCGCGTACCTGCCGGATCGGGCACGCCCGCAGGGTATGACGTCGACGTGGCGCACGAAATCGCTTCGGCCTTGATCCAGCACGTTCCGACCTTTGGGGGCTAGTTGACGGGGCTGCGACGTTCGAGGAAGACGGTGTCGTGCCAGACACCGTCGCGTCGGGCGATGCGTTCGCGGATGCCGACGGTGCGGTATCCGGCGCTGTGGTGCAGGGCGATGCCGGCGCGGTTGTCGGTGAAGATCGAGGTCTGCAAAGTCCAGAGCCCGGCGACGTCGGCTTCGGTGACCTGCTTGAAGAGCAGAGCCTTCCCGACGCCGCGGCCGCGATGGCTTTCGCCGACGTAGACCGATGTCTCGGCGAGTCCCTGGTAGCACTCGCGCTCCGAGACGGGGGTAGCGGCGGTCCAGCCGGCGACCTCGCCGTCGATCTCGGCGACCCACCGATGCCCGGGTAGCCATTTCGCGTCGAGCGCTTTGCGGCTGGGCACTTCGGTCTCGAAGGTGGCGATGCCGGTCGCGATGCCTTCGCCGTAGATCCGGCGAACCGCGGCCCAATCGCCGGCTTCCAGGGCGCGGACGGAGACGTCGTCGGGCACGTTGTCCGGGCAGCACGGACGTGGCGCGAGCATGCCCATGACAGCGTCGGCCGCGTGCGGGAGCCCGCTGCAGCAGGCCTGATTGATCGTCACGACCGTGGCCGTGCCCTCTTTCCGCAAGTGAACGAAACCCACGTCAGCCAGCTTCCGGACGTGGTGGGAGCAGGTGGACTGGCTGCTCCCGAGGATTTCGGTGAGCGCGCCGACGGTCAGGCCGCGAGGCGAGGTCGCGACCGCGTGCAGCAGCTTCACCCGCATCGGCTCAGCGAGACAGGCGAACCACCCGGCATAGGTCGCGGCTTCGCGCTCAGGCAAGAGACCGGCGAGGGGAAGAGGCACAACCGTCGTCATGCCACCCAGTATCGACCAGAATCGATGGTTGCGTCAATCGACTCCGGTCGATACAGTCCCTCGCATCGACTCAATCGAGATGGATCGATGAAAGGTGCATGGGGATGAACGAGCTGCCTGTCGTGGTGATCGGAGCGGGCCCGGTGGGGCTGGCTGCGGCCGCCGAACTGGTAGAGCGGGGTTTTGAGCCGCTGGTGCTGGAGCGTGGCGCGCAGGCGGGCGCCGACGTGGCCGAGTGGAATCACGTGCGGTTGTTCTCGCCGTGGTCCGAACTCGTCGCCCCCGCAGCCGGTCGGCTCCTGGAGACGGCAGGCTGGACCCGGCCCGACGGCGAGGCATATCCGACGGGCTCGGACTGGGCCGATCTGTATTTGCGCCCGCTCGCCGCGGAGCTCGGCGACCGGGTGCGCTTCGACGCCGAGGTCGTCGGCGTCGCCCGCCGGGGACGGGACCGGGTCGTCGACAGCGGCCGCGAGGACGAGCCGTTCACCGTGCACGTCCGCGCCGCCGACGGGACGGAGGAGCGGATCGCGGCACGGGCAGTGATCGACGCGTCCGGCACGTGGTCGACGCCCAACCCGCTCGGCGGCGAAGGACTTCCCGCCGCCGGAGAGCGTGCGGCGGCGGACCGGATCACTTACCGGGTCCCGAATCTGGGCGACGAAGCGGTGCGAGCGCGATATGCGGGCAAGCACGTGGTGGTCGCGGGCAGCGGGCATTCGGCGCTCACCGCGCTGGTCGCCTTGTCCGGCCTCGCGAAGGACTCGCCGGAGGCGCGGATCAGCTGGGTGCTGCGCCGCGGCGCGGTCGGCAACACCTTCGGCGGCGGCGAGGCCGATCAGCTTCCCGCACGGGGCGCTCTCGGCCTGCGCGCCCAGGAAGCGGTGGAATCCGGACTGATCACGGTGGTGACCGGGTTCCGCACCGAGGCGGTCGAACGCGATACCGACGGACGGCTGACTCTGCTCTCCTCCACCGGACAACGGATCGAGCAGGTCGACGAGGTCGTCACCTTGTCCGGTTTCCGGCCCGACCTGACCTGGCTGTCGGAGATCCGGCTCGAGCTGGACCCGACGTTGCAGGCACCGGTCGCGCTCGCGCCGCTGATCGACCCGAACGTCCACTCGTGCGGAACCGTGTATCCGCACGGCGCCAAGGAACTCGCGCATCCGGAGAAGGACTTCTACCTGGCCGGGATGAAAAGCTACGGCCGGGCGCCGACCTTCCTGGCGATGACCGGCTACGAGCAGGTGCGCAGCATCGCCGCCCAGCTGGCCGGAGACCACGAGGCGGCCGCGCGAGTCGAATTGCGGATGGCCGAGACCGGAGTCTGCGGCGGCGCCGGCCTGTTCGACGAGCCGGACGACGCACCGGCCGCCGGTGGCTGCTGCGCGACACCGGAGCCGGAAGTCCTCACCCTGTCCGCACCGTCGGCCGCGGTGCGCTGACGGCTATGCCGATCGCGACAGCCGCGGCGGCGCCCGGGTTGACCGCGTCCGGGTTGCGCCGCGTGCTGGCCGTTCTCTGCGTCACCGAGATCACCAGCTGGGGCATCCTCTTCTACGCCTTTCCCGTGCTGGCGCCGGAAATCAGCCAGACGACGGGCTGGTCGACAGCCTGGGTGATGGCGGCGTTCTCGGCCGGGCAGGTCGTCGCCGCGCTGGCCGGGATCCCGGTCGGACGATGGCTGGATCGGCGTGGACCGCGATCGGTCATGGCAGCGGGGTCGGTACTGGCGGTCCCTGCGGTGGTCGCGGTCGCGCTGGCGCAGAACCTGGTGTGGTTCACCGTGGCGTGGCTGGTGGCCGGGGTCGCGATGGGTGCGGTGCTGTATCCGCCCGCGTTCTCGGCGCTGACCCGCTGGTACGGGCCGCGGCGGGTGTTCGCGCTGACCGTGCTCACCCTGGCCGCTGGCTTGGCGAGCACGGTGTTCGCGCCGCTGACGGCGCTGCTCACCGCGCGCCTGGATTGGCGGGAGACCTACCTCGTCCTCGCGGTGGTGCTGGCCGTCGTCACCATCCCGGCACACCTGTGGGGTTTGCGCGGGCCGTGGCCGCCGGCTGAGCCACCGGAGAGCACGCATCCGGAGCAGAGTGACCCGGCGCGGATCGCACGCGGGATTCCGTTCCGGGGCTTGGTGATCGCGTTCAGCCTGGCGGCGTTCGCCGTCTACGCCGGAGTGATCAACCTCGTGCCGCTGCTCACCGAACGCGGCGTCGACAGCACGACGGCGGCGATCGCCCTCGGCCTCGGCGGCGCCGGCCAGGTACTGGGACGGCTCGGCTACACCACACTCACCCGGCTGACGACGGTCCGGACCCGGACCGCGATCGTGTTCCTCGCCGCCGCCGCGACCACGGCCGTGCTGGGTCTGCTCACCACCACGGCCGGGCTGATCGTCGCCGCGGTCGTGGCCGGGATGGCCCGCGGGGTTTTCACGCTCCTGCAAGCCACCGCGGTGGCCGACCGCTGGGGAACCACCCACTACGGACGGCTCAACGCCCTCCTGCAAGCACCCTTGACCATCACTGTCGCCCTCGCCCCTTGGGCGGGCGCGGCCATCGCGAGCGGCATCGGCGGCTACTCGCCGACCTTCCTCGCGCTCGCGGCGGTCACCGTGGCCGCCGCGGTCCTCGCCCTCGCGGCGACACCTAATCCTGGAAGGAACTCATGAACGACCACGACGTGATCATCGTCGGCGGCGGCCAGGCCGGTCTCGCCGCCGCCCAAGCCCTGCGCAGCAAGGGCTTGAAGCCAGTGATCCTCGAGGCCGGCGCCGAACCGGTCGGGTCCTGGCCCCGGTACTACGACTCGCTGACCCTCTTCTCCCCCGCCCGCTACAGCAGCCTCCCCGGCCTGCCCTTCCCCGGGGCCCCCGAGCACTACCCGCACCGAGACGAGGTCGTCGACTACCTGCGCCGCTACGCCGACTGCCTCGGCACCGAGATCCGCACCGGCCATCACGTCGACTCCGTGACCCACGACGACGGCGTGTTCACCGTGCACGTCGCGGGAGAGACCGCGCTGACCGCACCGATCGTCATCGCCGCGTCCGGCGGCTTCTCCCGCCCCTACCGCCCGGCCCTGTCCGGTTTGGACACCTTCACCGGGAACGTCGTGCACAGTGGCGAATATCGAAACCCGGCGCCCTTCGCCGGGCAACGCGTCATCGTCGTCGGCGCGGGCAACTCGGCCGTTCAGATCGCGGCCGAACTCGCCGGCCACGCCCACGTCACCCTCGCCAACCGGGCACCGGTGAAGTTCGCGCCGCAACGGCCGTTCGGGAAGGACGTGCATTTCTGGTCCGCCGCCGTCGGGTTCGACCACCTGCCGATCGGACATCTGCTGAAGAGCCCGCCGACCACTGCGGTGAACGATCCTGGCATCTACAAGGCCGCGATCCTCAACGGAAAGCCGGACCAGCGGCGCATGTTCACCACCCTCGACGGCGACACCGTGGTCTGGCCGGACGGAACCCGTGAACGCGTCGACACCATCCTGCTCGCCACCGGCTTCCGACCCGGACTGTCCTATCTGGACAAGCTCGGGGCACTGGCCTCCGATGACAGGCCACTGCATGATCGCGGCCTGTCCACCACCCACCCCGGGTTGGCCTACGTCGGACTGGAATGGCAGCGCAGCTTCGCCTCCGCCACCCTGCGCGGCGTCGGACGCGACGCCCACTACGTGGCTAAACGCCTTCCGGGCAGCGTCTCGTCGCCGCGAACAGCGTGTTGCCAACCCGCTTCGGCGCGGTGACGCGCCTGGCGCCAGCGGCTCGCACATAATGCGACCCGCTGGCACCTAGCGAGGAGGCGATCCGTGCGTAAGCCGCTCACACTGGTGATCGAGACCGCGGCAGGGACCGCGATCCGGCGTATCCCGGACGCCTCCCCGCTGCCGGACGCCGCGACGCAGGGGGTACGCGGCCGAGGACGCTGTCCGGGACGCCGCAGCGACGTGGGGGTTGCCGGACTTCGTGTTCCGGCCCGAGCAACAACGTACGGGTTCGGGAGTGCGAGAACTCGGTGACGGGCTGCTCCTGGTCGGCAGCCAGGCAGCGGTTATTCAGTCCAAGAGCCGGACCAAACTCGCCGCCGCGGCGATGACCAACGCGCGAGGGCGGACCATCCAGGTGGTCGGCGAGGACTACGAGTGGCTGACGGTCGTAGTGATCGACCACGCGGATCCGCCCCGCGGCTACCTGCCTCCCCCGGCACCGACCGCCGTCCCCGCGATCGTGATCCTCCGGCGAGACTGGGAGTTCCTGTTCGACCACCTTCGCTCCACCCGCGCGGTGCTGGCGTACCTCATGCGGGCGGCCGGCGGCGACGCCGTCGAACTCGGCGACGAGCCACGCCGCTATCACGAATACGCCGTGGCCGACATCGAAGCCACACCCGATCCAGTACATCCGGCCATCGCACCGTTGGTAGCAGCGAAACCGACCGAAACGATCTCGACCGCACGTGCGCCACTGGAGCCTGCCGGTCACGACGAGCACGCGGCGCATGTCATGCTGCGAATGATCATGGAAGACGTGGCGGAGACACCGATCCCGGAGGAGCGCCAAGCGGACTTGTTGCTCCTGCTCGCCGAGTTGGACGGCCTGCCGATTGAGCACCGGACCGAGCTCGGCCACACCTTGATCAAATTCGTGGAGTCGGCCACGTTGACCACCAGGCAGGGGACGCTTGTGCATAGCCGCACGGTCATCCCGAATCCTGGGGAGTTCGCGCCGATGATGTTCGTGGTGGCCTCGAAGCTCTCGGATGAAGCACGATACGCGCTGATGTTCCGACTACAGGTGCTGCATCACGACTACAGCACCGCGATCGGGGACTGGGAGCACTGCACGCTTGGGGTCATGCTCACCCCGCCGACCATGGACGGCCGGCTGTGGGACACGAGGACAATGACACTCTGGGGCGACCAGGGACAACCGTCCGAGTTCATTGAAGAGCTGCGCGCGATGATCACCGAGGCCGCGGAGTCCGCAGCCTCTCCAGGAGATGATGGTCAGGATACTGACGCAAACCCCGGCGTGGACAGCAAGCCGGACAGCTGACTCAGCGTCTCGGTGCGCGGCCAGTAGTACACCCAAGTGCCGCGGCGCTCGCTGCCGACCAGGCCCGCCTCGCGCAGGACCTTCAGGTGATGGGAGATCGTCGGCCCGGTCAGGTCGAACGCGGCGGTCAGATCACACACGCAGCTCTCCCCCTGCGCGGACGTGATCAGCGACAGCAACCGCAGCCGCACCGGATCACCCAGCGCCTTGAACGCCTTGGCCAAGTCCACCGACTGCTCGGAGTTCAACGGCTCGGCCGAGAGCGGCGCGCAGCAGCCCTGCTCGATCACCGGAAGCAGCTTCAGACCCGATTCTGACTTCGACACCCATCTATATTGACATCCATCTAAGCCAGGAGCAAACTGACGCCACTGTTTCGATAACCGTCTAGATAGGGTTTCCGATGATCAAGCTCCTCCGCCGCCTGTTCACCAGCACGCCGACCGTCGAGTTCTGCGATACGTGCGTGCAGGTATGCACCGGCCAGTGCCGCGCCGACAACCTGCTCGACACCGCCCGCGACCGGGCACTGCAGCTGTCCACGCGCTTCTGACACCCCTCGACACCACAAGGAGTTCTGTGATGAGCAACGAAACTGCCGGCGGTTTCGCCGGTAACCCGGCCGAGGCCTTCACCCCGCCGGCCTCGAGCGGCTGTTGCGGCACCGCCGGCACGACGACGGCCACGAGCACCTGCTGCGGAACCGCCGAAGCGGCGACCGCCGCAGGATCCTGCTGCGACCCGGCCGCGAAGGCCGACGCGGTGGCCAGTGGCGCCGGTTGCTGTTCATGACCGCGACGGTGTCCGGCTCGCGGTTGACTTCCACGGTCGCCGCGTTGGCCGACGACCGGTTCGCGGGCCGTCGGGTGGGGACACCCGGCGGCCGCGCGGCCGGTCGCTGGCTCGCCGGGCAGCTGCGGACGATCGGCGCGTCGGTCACCACCGACGAGTTCCCTGTGGCGGGTGTGCGGGAGCTGTATCGCACGCCCGAGTTCTCGTGGAGCGCGGACTCGGCACCTCGGCGATGGGTGCATCGGCGCGACTTCGCCGAGCACCTCGTATCGGCGGGCGTGCCCGGGCCCCACACGGGCGAGCTCGCGCTCGCGGAGTCCGATGCGTGGCGGGACAAGTGGGTGCTCGCGCCGGACCTGGGAGTTTCGGCGCGAGCACTGACCGAGGGCGCCGCGGGGTTGCTGGTGCCGCGCGGGATCGACGCCGCGGGTTGGATGCCGAAGATGATCGCCGGGCCACCGGTGGGCGCTCTGCCGGTGATCGCCGTCCGCGCCGAACTCCACGAAGAGATGACTCGTGCGGGATCGGGCACGGTGACCGCCTCGATGCCACTACGAACTGTCGACGTCATCGGGTCGAACGTGCACGGTGTTCTCCGCGAACCCGCCGCCGGATCTGCGGGTGTGCTGTTGACCGCGCACTTCGATGGCGTGGGCGACGACCCGGAGCAGCGGCTGCCCGCCGCCGCGGACAACGCCTCCGGGGTCGCCGTCGTCCTCGAAGCCGTACGCCTGCTCACGCCGCTCCTGCCGGACAACGTCGGCCTGGCAGTGAGCCTCCTCGACGGCGAGGAAGCCGGGGCGCGCGGGTCCGCGCACCACGCACCCGGCGTGCGGCCAGGCACCTACGTAATCAACGTCGACGGCGCCGCCCAGCTCGGCGACGGCGCCGCGGTCGAAGCAGGCGGACCCGCGCACGACCTGCTGGCCGCGCTCGACCAAGCCGGCCGGGAAACCGGGGTGCCGTTGCGGGCCGGGGCCATGCCGTCGGACAACCGCCGCTACGCCGCCGCCGGGCTGCCCGCGATCGGGATCGGGATGGGAATGCCCGGCTACCAAACCCCCGCCGAAACCGCGGACCGCGTAGAAACCGAAACCCTCGTCGCGGCGACCCGGCTCGTCATGGCGACAGTGCTTCAGCTGGCGGTCCACTCACGAGGGTTAACCGCGTTGCCTCACAAGGACGAATTACAACGCGAGGGGTGAGATTCCCGCCGCTCCCAGGACCGGAACAGCCGAGTGACCAGCGGCGATCATGTTCCTAGCGTGGAAGAGGTGGCAGGCCACCGAAGACTTCCCCGCAATCAGTACGCGTGCTCGTCATGCGGACGGGCCCATCGCTACGGCTCCCAGCGCGGCGAGGACTGCAGACGGTCTGCTCGCAGCTCCTCGCCCCGATCCGCTCAGACGCGAGCTCCGGTCCACCGGCCAAGCTGGACATCGCCACCGTCGGCGGTCCGGCACACGCCGCCGAGTCCCACACGCGCTCCTCAGCCGCCGCGAATCGTCGCGCCGAAGCCCGCCCCGAAAGTCGAGCGTCGCCAACGAGCCAAGGCGGAGCTGGGTCGTTTCCGGACACAGGTCGCCGACGACGCCGTGGCCTACGTGTTCGATCAGGACGGCTTCTACGTCCGGGTCGCCGACCGCACGCTCGACAACCTCCCGTGGCTGTACAAGACCCGCCGCAAAGGCCACTTCCTCTGCCTCCGCCTCACCGAGCTGGCGACCGGGCTCGAACCGGGCACCTACGCCAAACTCACCCAGACCCCGATCCGTGACGGGCTTCTCCGGCTGCGGTTTCCGCGGTTCCTCGCCGACGTGCTGAGCTCCACGGCGGTGTTCGGGGTCAAGCAGATCCTCGGCGCACTTCCGTATGGCCACCTGGCCACGACGCTGAAAGCAGTGATTCCATTGGTGTGCCCCGATCTGGCCGTCTGCCCGGCACGCGCGGAGGTAATGAAGACCTACGGCTCACCAGCACTGGCCGACCAGCTGAAGACGATCGCCGCAGGCGCCGGCTGACAGGTCACCCGCCGTCGGCGTCCAGCGCGGCATTGATATCGGCGACCGCGGCCCGCGCGGTCATGCCGACACCGATGATCGTGGCCGACGCCGGGCCGGTCCAGTCGCCGTAGCCGAGAAAGTGCAGCCGGGGCTCGGCCACGGCACGGGTGCCTTCGGTGGGGATGCGGCCGCGAGTGGTACGCAACCGCAACGGCGCGAGATGGCTCAGCGCGGGACGGAATCCGGTGCACCAGATGACCGCGTCGGCGCGCTGACGGGTGCCGTCCGTCCACACAGGACCGTCAGGGTCGAGTCGCGCGAACATCTCACGCGGCCGCAGCAGCCCCGCGTCGCGGGCCTCGCGAACGGGCGGGACGGCGACGATGTCGCCCAGCCCGGCGACTCCGGCGGTGTCGGCCTGCCCGGTCTCCAGCGCTTGGCGGCGCCGGGTGGCGACGTCGAAGAGGGCCTTGCCGTCGATGTGGTCGGGCAGGTAGCGCGGTGGACGGCGGGTGACCCAGGTCAGGTTCGCCGTGCCCGCGAGGTCGGCGGCGATCTGCGCGCCGGAGTTGCCGCCGCCGACCACCACGACGTCCTGGCCCGCGAACTCCTCCGGACCCCGGTAATCCACCGTGTGCAACTGACGACCGGTGAACCCGCCCGGCATCAGCGGAAGAAAGGGACGCCACCAGGTTCCGGTGGCGCTGATGACCGCCTCCGCCGCCCAGTCCCCGACGTCGGTGCTCACCTGGAATCCGTGGCCGCCGCGGGATACTCCGGTCACCGTCTCGCCTCGGCGGATCGGGAGTTCGTAGCGTTTCTCGTATTCGGTCAGGTAGTCGACAACGTGCTCGGCGGTCGGATACCCGAGCCCCGGATAGGGCGGCATCGGCCACCCCGGCAACGAGCTGTGCCGCGCCGGGGAGAACAGGCGCAGCGAGTCCCAGCCGTGAAGCCACGCGCCGCCCGGCTGGGCCTGCGCGTCGAGGATGACGAAGTCCAGTCCGGCGCGGCGCAGGTAGTAGCCCGCGGCGAGACCGGCCTGGCCCCCGCCGATGACCACTACCCGCGCTGCGCCGGTCACTCCGCGGGCCCTTTCGCGGTCCAGCGCTTGCGCAGCCAGAGACTCACGTAGACCAAGGCGACCAGGACCGGCACCTCGATCAGCGGGCCGACCAACCTGGCGAGCGCCTGCCCCGACGTCACGCCGAAGACGCCGATGGCGACGGCGATCGCGAGCTCGAAGTTGTTGCCCGCGGCGGTGAACGCCAGTGTCGTGGTGCGCTCGTACGACAGACCCGAAGCCTTGCCCAGCAGATAGCCGCCGACCCACATGATCGCGAAGTACACCAGCAGCGGCAGCGCGATCCGGGCGACGTCGAACGGGC
>NZ_QHKL01000009.1 GCF_003947415.1 Amycolatopsis sp. WAC 01376 | reverse complement strand
TCCAACAATGTCTTCGAATTCAATCGAGGCAAATTTTCTTGCTCTCAAAGGAACCTCAAACGAGGTTCAAATACATAAGCTCTACTGGCTTAGTTCACTAGCACACTGTTGAGTTCTCAAGCAACACGCTTTGTTTCAAAGCGATATTCACAAGCTTTTGGTCGAGCATGCCGGATCCTACGCTGTTAGCCGTAGGGGGTCGGCGGCCGCTCGTGGGCCGACGCTGAACATTACCTGGTCCGGTTCGCGGTGTCAACCCGCTCGGCCCTGGTTCCTTGCCTCGGGGCTTTCGGCCCCGGCGGCCCGGTGTTCCTGGCGACGAAGAGAAGATTACATGCCCCGGAACCCCCTGAAAACAGGGGGGTCACTTAACGACATCGCCGCAGGTCAGCCGGCGTGAACCACTCTCATCCGACGGTCTTCAGGTAGCGGGGCGGTTTGCGGGCGGGTGCGACACGTTCGAAGTCGGCCGCGTAGGCGAGCACTCGGGCGTCCGTCCACTGCCCCGCCATGAACGAGACACCCACCGGGAGCTCGCCGACGAAACCGGCGGGCACGGTCACCGCCGGGTAGCCCGAGACGGCGGCCGGCGTCGACGACGGGATCACGTCGTTGTCGCCGGTCTTGCAGTCGGTCTTCCAGGCGGGCGGGTTCGTGGGCGCGGCGATCGCGTCCAGGCGGTACTTGGCGAGGGTCTCGTCGATCGAGCGTTTCGCCAGGTCGGTGAGCTCACGGCGCATCGCCAGGTAGCCGGGGTCGGACGGGCCGGGCGCGGCGAGTGCCTGTTCGAAGAGTTCCTGCCCGGCGAAGCAGGTCTGCTCCAGCGGGTCGGAGCGGTTGTATTCGATCAGCGCGGCGAGGTCGCGCGGGCCTTCGGGGCGCGTGGCCAGGTAGCGGTCGATGTCCCGGTGGAACTCGGTGAGCAGGGCCGGGAACTCCAGTTCACCGAGCCTCGCCTGGTACGGCGGCGTCACCTCGACGACCTCGGCGCCTGCCTTGACCAGCGAGTTCTTGGTTCGCGTCAGCACGGCGTCGACGTCCGGGCCGAGGACTGGCAGACGCCAGAGCCCGATCCGGGAGCCCTTCAGCACGCCGGGCCGGAGGTGCGCGGCGTAATCGGTCGGCTGGTTCGACGGGTACGCGCCGGTGGCCGGGTCGCTCGGGTCGCGCCCCTGGAGTGCGGACAGCGTCAGCGCGACGTCGACGACGTGCCTTGCCATCGGACCGGCGGTGTCCTGTTCGGCCGAGATCGGCACCACGCCGGTGCGGCTGACCAGGCCGAGACTCGGTTTGTGCCCCACGGTCGAGGTCATCCCGGCCGGGCAGACGATCGAGCCGTCGGTCTCGCTGCCGATCGCGACCTGGGCGAGTGACGCGGCGACGCCGGCGGCGGATCCGGCGGAGGACCCACACGGGTTGCGGTCCAGCACGTACGGGTTGTTCGTCTGCCCGCCGACGCCGGACCATCCGGAAGTGGGTTTGGCGGCGCGGAAGTTCGCCCATTCGGAGAGGTTCGCCTTGCCGAGGACCACCGCGCCCGCGTCACGCAGACGGCGGAGCAGGGTTGCGTCCTTCGCGGGCTTGCTGCGCAGAGCGCGTGAACCGGCGGTCGTTTGCATCGAGCGGGTGTCGACGTTGTCCTTCACCAGGACCGGGATGCCGTCCAACGGCCCTCGCGTCTTGCCGGCGCGACGCCGGAAGTCACTCTCCGCGGCTTGCGCGATCGCGGCCGGATTGACCGCGATGACCGCGTTCACCTTCCGGTCGACCTTGCGGATGCGATCGAGATAGGCCGAGGTCAGACCTACTGCGGTCAACCGTCCGGAGGACATCCGCGTCTGGAGCGCGGGGATGTCGGCGGCGTCGAGATCGAGAGGTTTACCGGTGGCGGAGGCCGCCGGCGCGGCTGTTGCCGCGATGGTCGCGGCGACCAAGGTCGTCAGAACTCTGAACACCGGTCGCCGCACCATCAGGTCTCCTTCGTCTAGAGAACCGGAAGCAGGGTCCGCAGCTCGTACGGGGTCACCGCGCTGCGGTAGTTATCCCATTCAACACGTTTGTTGCGCAGGAAGAAGTCGTAAACGTGCTCTCCGAGCGCTTCGGGCAGAAGTTCCGATTTCTCCATCTCGGACAGCGCCTCGCCGAGGTTCTGCGGGAGCTGGGCGTATCCGGCCGCGCGACGCTCGGCGTCCGAGAGCTGCCAGATGTTGTCCTCGGCGGGCGGAGGGAGCTCGTAACCCTTCTCGATGCCCTTGAGACCGGCGGCCAGGATGACCGAGTACGCCAGGTAGGGGTTGCACGCGGAGTCCAGCGTGCGGATCTCCACGCGGCGTGACGACGCCTTGCCGGGCGAGTACATCGGCACCCTGACCAGTGCGGAGCGGTTCGCGCGGCCCCAGGAGACGGTCGTCGGTGCTTCACTTCCACTGATCAGCCGTTTGTAGGAGTTCACCCATTGGTTGGTGACCGCCGAGATCTCCTTCGCGTGGTGCAACAGCCCCGCCACGAAAGCTTTACCCGTCGCTGACAACTCGTACGGGTCTTCGGCGTCGTAGAAGGCGTTGCGGTCACCCTCGAACAGGCTCACGTGGGTGTGCATCCCGGAGCCCGGCTGGTTGGTGAACGGCTTCGGCATGAACGTCGCGCGGACACCTTGGGTGAGCGCGACCTCCTTGACGACGTACCGGAAGGTCATCACGTTGTCGGCCATGGTCAGCGCGTCGGCGTACCGGAGATCGATCTCCTGCTGACCGGGCGCACCCTCGTGGTGGCTGAACTCGACCGAGATCCCCATCGCTTCGAGCGTCTCGATGGCGTGGCGGCGGAAGTGCGTGGCCGTCGCGTGGCTTGCCTGGTCGAAGTAGCCGCCGTTGTCCGCGGGCTCGGGTTCACTGCCGTCGTCCGGCAGGCTCGCGAGCAGGAAGAACTCGATTTCGGGATGGACGTAGCAGGTGAAACCCGCTTCGGCCGCCTTCGAGAGCTGCCTGCGCAGAACGTGCCGGGGGTCCGCCCAGGACGGGGAGCCGTCCGGCATCGCGATGTCGCAGAACATGCGCGCCGAGTACGGGCCGCCGTCCGGGGTCTCCCAGGGCAGGACTTGGAACGTGGCCGGGTCGGGCTTCGCGACCATGTCGGATTCGTAGACACGCGCGAACCCTTCGATGGCCGATCCGTCGAAGCCGATCCCTTCGCTGAAGGCGCCCTCGAGTTCGGCCGGCGCCACCGCGACGGACTTGAGGAACCCCAGCACATCCGTGAACCAGAGCCTGACGAAACGGATGTCGCGCTCTTCCAAGGTACGGAGCACGAACTCCTGCTGGCGATCCATGGCCGCACCCTAACGAGAACGTGTTAACGACATGTTTCGCGACGCGCCGATCGACCGGAAGTGGTGGATCACCCCACGAGGACCGGTTCGGGTTTCGCGGCCTTGGTGATCGCCAGCGAAGCGACCGAAGCGAGCACGGCGAGGCCTGCCGCGATGTACCAGGCGAGCGCGTAGCTGCCCGACGAATCGCGGATCGCGCCGGCGCCGAAAGCCGCCAGACCAGCGCCGAGCTGGTGGCTGGCGAAGACCCAGCCGAACACGATCGGCCCGGCGGCGCCGTATTGCCGGACGCAGAGCGCGACGGTGGGCGGGACCGTCGCCACCCAGTCGAGTCCGTAGAAGACGATGAACGCCCACATGCTCGGTTCCACCGTTCCGCTCAACAACTGCGGGAGCAGGGCGAGCGAAACGCCGCGAAGGGCGTAGTAGACGCCGAGCAGGATCCGCGGGTCCACCCGGTCGGTGAGCCAGCCGGAGGCGATAGTGCCCGCGACGTCGAAGATCCCGACGAGGGCGAGCAGCCCGGCAGCCGTCGTCTGCGGCATGCCGTGGTCGTGCGCTGCGGGCACGAAATGGGTACTGACCAGGCCGTTCGTCGTGGCTCCGCAGATCGCGAAGCCGACGGCGAGCAGCCAGAACGTCCTCGTGCGTGCTGCCGAGCCGAGCACCGAGAGCGCGCGGCGGACGGAACCACCCGTGCGGGCGACAGGGGCGTCTTCGCCGGGCTTCGCGCCGTAAGCGGTCATTCCGACGTCGGACGGGTGATCGCGAACCACCAGAAGGACGACGGGGACGACGGCCAGCGCGGCGATGGCGATGACGAGCGACGCCGTGCGCCAGCCTTCGTCGACGGCGAGGTTGGCCACGATCGGGAGGAAGATCAGCTGGCCGGTGGCGCCCGCCGCGGTGAGGACCCCGGTGACGACGCCGCGGCTGCGGACGAACCAGCGGGCGGCGACCGTCGCGGCGAAACTCATCGCCATCGAGCCGGTGCCGACGCCGACCAGGACACCCCAGCAGAGGATGAGCTGCCAGCTCGCATTCATGAACACCGTGCCGCCCGCGCCGATCGCGACGACGCACAGCGCCGTCGAGGCGACGCGTCGCATGCCGAAGCGCTCCATGAGAGCTGCCGCGAAGGGCGAGAAGAGGCCGTAGAGCACGAGGTTCACAGAGACGGCCGACGCGATCGTCGCGCGCGACCAGCCGAACTCGTTGTGAAGCGGGTCGATGAGCACGCCGGGGGCCGCGCGGAAACCGGCGGCGGCGAGCAGGGCGATGAAAGCGGCGGCGGCGACGAACCACGCGCGGTGGAGCCGGGTCTCAGGTTGCACGGGTACAGCGTCATCGGCGGCGGGCCCCGGCGGAAGCGGCTGGAAGGACACTGTGCGAAAGATTCGGGCCAAGGCCATAGGCTCTGGCCATGCGCTGCCGTCACCTCGTGCCGGCGCTGCTGCTCACCATCGGGCTCATCGGCGGCTGCGCGGGGTCACCCCCGTTGCCGCCTGCCCAGGACTACGTGAGCGCGGCGGCCGACTCCCTCGTCTCGTTGCGCAGCGTGCGGTTCACGCTCGGAGTGAACGGTGTCGTCACCGGGCTGCCGGTGCGCGGGCTCGACGGCGAGGTCAGCCTCGAGGGTGGCGCGGCCGGTAATGCCGACCTGCAGGACGACTCCGGACGGAGGAAGGTCGAGTACCGGCTGTCCGGCTCGGAGATCACGCTCAGTGGGCCTGGCGGAGAGCGGGTGCTTCCGGCTTCGGCGCCGTACACGCCTGAAGCGATGCTCGGGGCTGAAGGCGGGCTTCGGCGGCTGCTGACCGGGGCGACCGACCTGCGAGGCGAGCGGTGGGAGCGGGTGCAGGACACCGATTCGTTCCGGATCGCCGCGAAGGTGCCGGCCGCGGTGATCGGCGGGATCGTGCCGGAGATCAAGTCGGACGTGTTCGTGAAGCTGTGGATTTCGCGGGACGAGCCGCGGCGGCTGGTGCGGGTGTGGCTGCAGGTGCCGCCGACGAAGCCGGAGGAGTTCGCGGTGATGTTGGAGTTGGCGTTGACCAGGCATAACGCGGTGGTCATCGGGGGCGGGCGATAGCAAAGGTCCCTTGCTCCCCCGCTAGGAGCAGCGGGCGTCGGGAGCGGGTAGTTCGCCGTCGATCAAGTACGCGAAGCCGGCGCTGTCGACGCACTCGTTGCCGTCGAGGAAGACGGTGTGCTGCGCGCCCTCGAACGTCAGCAAAGCTCCCTTGAGGTCTCGGGCCAGGTTCACGCCGGACGCGTACGGGGTCGCTGGGTCGTCGGTGGTCGAAATGACCAGCGGCCGCGGCAGGCCGTCGATGTCCGGCTTGTGGACCTCGGAGGTGGCGGGCACCGGCCACACCGAACAGATGTCGAGTTCACTCATGTCCGGGGTGCCGCCTGCGAGGAACGGCGCGCCCTGGAGCATCCGCTGGTGGGCGCCCTCGATGACGCGCCTGTCGGCGATCCGTGTGCTGTCGACGCAGCGCACCGCGAAGTACACGTCGAGGATCCCGGTGTACCGGCCGTCCGTCTCGCGGCCGTAGTAGTTGTCGGCGAGCGCGACCAGGGTTTTGCCGCT
This sequence comes from Amycolatopsis sp. WAC 01376, assembly GCF_003947415.1. Classification (GTDB taxonomy): domain Bacteria; phylum Actinomycetota; class Actinomycetes; order Mycobacteriales; family Pseudonocardiaceae; genus Amycolatopsis. Next base: position 450,828 of record NZ_QHKL01000009.1, on the reverse strand, counting down.
CCCCCGGTTCAGCTCGGCGAGCCCGTCGTTGAGGAACTTCCACGCGTCGGCCGAGTACAACGCGGCGCTGGTCCCGGTGATGGCGTCCTCGAAGGAGAGCTTGCGGGGCCCCGCGGGCACCGGGTCGGTGGTCAGCGGCCGGACCAGGTCCTGGAAGACCTTCGTCACCGCATTCGCGTCACGGCCGAGCGCGCAGTCCTCGCGAGCGACGCACCACTTGCCGAATTCGGCGAACGTGTTCTGGAAGCCCGCCATCTGGGTGACCAGCGATTCGGCGGTGTCGAGTTCGGGATCCACCGCACCGTCGAGGAGCAGCGCCCGCACCTTGTCCGGGTAGGCCTCGGCATAGGCGGTCCCGATCTGCGTGCCGTACGAAAAGCCCAGGTAGGTGAGCTTCTCGTCGCCGAGAGCCGAGCGCAGGACGTCGAGGTCGCGGACGACGTCCCTGGTCCCGATGTTGGCGAGCAGCTCTTTACCGTGCTTCGTGCGCTCGGCACACTTCGCGGCGTACGTCCTGGCGTCGGCGAGTTGCTTCGCGATCCCGTCGGGCGTCGAGTCGCTTTCGGAGTCCTCGGCGCGGTCCGCGTCGCGTTCGGCGTCGGTGAGGCAGACGAGCTTCGGATCGCTGGTCCCGACACCGCGCGGATCGAATCCGACGATGTCGAATCGCTCGGCGAGCGCCGCCGCCGGCCGGGACTTCGCGATCCGCGCGGCAGCGGAGACGCCTGATCCACCGGGACCGCCGGGATTGAGTACGAGGGAGCCGATCCGCCTTTCGACCTCCTTCGTCTTGTGCCGGAGAACGCCGATCGAGATCGTCTCGCCATCCGGCTTCAGGTAGTCGAGTGGCACGGTGAGCTTCGCGCAGTCGAACGCCTTGTCCGCGAAAGACGCGCACGCTCCCCACACCAGCTCCTGCCGGGTGAACTTCTCAAGCGCCTTCGGGTCCGGAGTCGGTGACACGGTGGTCGTCGGAGACGCCGTCGGCACGGGCTGCGGCTGCTGCGTCGTGCAGGAAGCGACCAGCACGGCGACAACGAGCACGGCCGGAACGCGGCGAAGGCTCATCTCGCGATCTTCGCAGCGTCCCGGCCGGTCAGGGGCCTTCGCGCCGAACTCGTTACTTGGCGGTGCAGCGGGTGCCTTCGTCCGGCAGGGCGCCGTCCACCAGGTAATCGATGCCGATCTTGTCGACGCACGAGACGCCCTGGAGGAACACCGTGTGCTGGTTGCCCTCGAACGTCAGCAAAGCTCCCTTGATCGCTTTCGCGAGGTTGACGCCCGCCTGATACGGGGTCGCCGGGTCGTTCGTGGTCGAGATGACCAGCGTCTTCGGCAGGCCTTCGACGTTGGGCAGGTGCGGCTCCGAGGTGTTCGGCACGGGCCAGAAGGCGCAGGCATCGCGCGCGGAACCGTCCGGTTTGCCGTCGTCGAGGAACGGCGCCGCCTGCGCGTATCGCTTCTGCGCATCGAGGAGCTTCGCCGGATCGGTGACCCGCGGGTCGTCCACGCACCTGATCGCGACGAACGCGTCCTGCGTCGTCCCGTAGCGGCCGTCGGCGCCGCGTTCGTTGTAGAGATCGGCCAGTTTCTCCAGGCTGTCACCGCGCTGGCGCTTCAGGTCGTTGAGCGCGGTGTTCAGCGGTTCCCAGAGATCTTCCTGGTAGAGGGCCTGTATCACCCCTGTCGTCGCGTCCTCGTACGACAGTTTCCGGCCGTCGCTGACCGGCACCGGGAAGTCGATCAGCGGCCGCACCAGGTCCTGGAACGCCTTCGTCACGCCGGCGGCGTCGCGCCCCAGCGCGCAGTCCTCACGCGCGGCGCACCAGTTCGAAAACTCTCCGAACGCCTTGCCGAAGCCCTGACCCTGCGCGACGAGCGACTCCACCGCGTCCTGCTCCGGGTCGACGGCCCCGTCGAGCACCAGCGCGCGGACGTTCGCCGGGAACGCCTCCGCGTAGGCGGATCCGATCCGCGTCCCGTAGGAGTAGCCGAGGTAGCTCAGTTTCGGATCTCCGAGGACCGAACGCAGGACGTCCATGTCCTTGACGACGTCACGGGTGCCCACGTTCGCGAGCATCGAGGGGCCGTGTTCGGTCCGCTCGGCGCACTTGGCCGCGAAGTACTGGGACTCGGTCTCCTGCTTTTTCACTCCCTCGGGTGACCCGTCCGTCTCGCTGTCGTCCGCCCGGTCCGCGTCGCGTTCGGTGTCGGTCAGGCAGCGGATCTGCGGCTGGCTCGCGCCGATGCCGCGCGGGTCGAAACCGACGATGTCGAAGCGTTTGCCCAGCGCGTTCGTCGACGTCCGGGAGGCGAGACCGGCCGCGGCCGCCATCCCGGAAGCGCCGGGGCCGCCGGGATTGACCACGAGCGCCCCAATCCTTTCGTCGGTTTCCAGTGCCTTCCGGCGCAAGAGACCGAGCGTGATCGAGTCGCCTTCAGGTTTCGCGTAGTCGAGCGGGACGGTCAGCCGGGCACATTGTGCGTCCTTCACTCGAAACGCCGCTTTTGCGTCATCGGATGTCGCGTAGGGTGCACAGTCGGCCCAGGTCAGACTCTGCCCGTAGAACTTCTCGAGTCCCGCGGGCACCGGTCCGGTCGGAGCGTGCGACTCGGTGGCCGGAGGCGGCGGCTGAGTTCTACCCTCTCCCGACGAGCACGCGGCGAAAGTGACGGCGAGCAGGCCGGACAGCGTGATCGCGGCGAATCGACGGGCACGGGACCTGGCGCTGACATGAGTGGACACGGTTGGATCGTGCCATCGGCCGTGGAACTCGGCCGCACCACCACCGCGTTGGTGATACGAGTGCGGACGGCAGAAGAGCAGACGGGAGCACAGGGGTGGCAGCACTGATCAGCCGGGTGGGCAAGAAGCTGCGCCGGATCATCCAGCGGCCGGGCAGCGTCGAGCTGACCCGCTACGAAGCGCTGCTGCCGGCCATCGAGAAGCTCGAGCCCGAGTTGGAGAAGCTCTCCGACGAGGAGCTGACAGAGCGGGCCGGCAAGCTTCGCGACGCCGCTTCCTTCGGCAACGACCAGCTGGTCGAGGTCTGCGCGCTCGGTCGTGAGGCCGCGCGGCGGGCCCTCGGCGAGCGTGCCTTCGACGTCCAGCTGCTGGGCACGATGGGCCTGCTCAGCGGGCATATCGTGCAGATGGAGACCGGTGAGGGCAAGACGCTGGCCGGTGCGCTGGCCGGCGCCGGGTACGCCCTGCGCGGTAAGCACGTCCACGTCGTCACGGTGAACGATTACCTCGCCCGTCGTGACGCGGAATGGATGGGACCGATCTACGACCTGCTCGGCGTTTCCGTCGGCTGGATCGAGCCCGCTCACTCCCGCGACGAGCGCCGCGAGGCGTACGCGAAGGAAGTCACGTACGGCGCCGTCAGCGAGATCGGCTTCGACGTACTGCGCGACCGCCTGGTGACCCGCGAAGAGGACCTGGTCCAGCGCGAGCCCGAGGTGGCGATCGTCGACGAAGCGGACTCCGTGCTGGTCGACGAGGCCCGCGTGCCATTGGTGATGGCGGGGTCGATCGACCACACCGACGCCGACGAAGAGGTCGCGAACATCGTGCGGCGGCTGCGGCTCGGGCTGCACTACGAGACCGACGCCGACGGCCGCAACGCCTGGCTGACCAAGGCGGGCGCGTCGGTGGTCGAGAAGGCCCTCGGCGACGACATCAACCTCTACGACGAGACGGGCTCGGACAGGCTGCCCGCGGTGAACGTGGCGCTGCACGCGCACGCGCTGCTCACCCGCGACGTCGACTACCTCGTGCGCGACGGCAAGGTGCAGCTGATCAACGCCGCGCGCGGCCGCGTAGCCGAACTGCAGCGCTGGCCGGACGGTCTCCAGGCCGCCGTCGAGGCGAAAGAGCAGGTCAAGGCGACCGACCGGGGCGAGATCCTCGACTCGATCACCGTGCAGGCGCTGCTCGCGCGGTATCCCGAGGTCGCGGGGATGACCGGTACCGCGGTCGCGGTCGCCGAGCAGCTGCGCGAGTTCTACAAGCTCGAGGTCGCGGTCATCCCGCCGAACACGCCGAACATCCGCGAAGACCAGGAGGACCGGATCTTCGGGTCGCCGTCGCAGAAGCTGCGCGCGATCGAGGAGGAGATCCGGCGGGTGCACGAGTCCGGGCGGCCGATCCTCGTCGGCACCCAGGACGTCGCCGAATCCGAAGAGCTGGCCGAGAAGCTGGCGAAGGCCGACCTCGAATGCGTCGTGCTCAACGCGCGCAACGACGCCGAGGAAGCCGAGATCATCGCCGACGCCGGCAAGAAGGGCGCGGTCACCGTCTCGACCCAGATGGCCGGTCGCGGTACCGACATCCGGCTGGGTGGCAAAGACGGTGACGGCCGCGACGAGGTCGTCGAACTGGGCGGCCTGCACGTGATCGGCACCGCCCGGTACCCGTCGAGCAGGCTGGACGGTCAGCTGCGCGGCCGGTCCGGACGGCAGGGCGACCCGGGCAGCGCGGTGTTCTTCGCCAGCCTGAACGACGAACTCGTGCTGTCGAACGCGCCGGACATCCCCGAGGGCATCAGCTCCGACGTGGGCAGCGGCGAGATCGTCGACCCGGCGGCGCTGCGGCAGATCAACCACGCGCAGCGTGTCGCCGAGGGTGTCGACCTGGAGATCCACCGGAACACCTGGCGCTACACGCGGCTGATCGAGCGGCAGCGCGGCGAGCTGCTCGAGCACCGGGACAAGGTGCTGCGGACCGCGCACGCGGCGGAGATGCTGGAGAAGGCGCACCCGGAGAAGTTCAAGGAGCTTTCGGAGGCCGTCGACGACGAGGCCCGTGTCCACCAGCTCTGCCGGGAAGTGCTGCTGTTCCACATCGACCAGCTGTGGTCGGACCACCTGGCGTTCCTGACGGACGTGCGGGAGAGCATCCACCTGCGGGCGTTGGCGCGGGAGACGCCGATCGACGAGTTCCACCGCGCGGCGATCCCCGAGTTCCACAAGATCATCCCGGAGGCGGCCGAGCGGGCGGCGAAGACGCTCGAAGAGGCCGAGATCACCGAGAACGGGATCGACCTCGGTGACGCGGGAGTGCGGCGGGCGAACACGACGTGGACCTACCTGGTGCACGACAACCCGTTCGACTCCGACTTCGAGCAGACCATCAAGAAGGTGCGGAGCATGATCAAGCGGAAGTAGCGCGCGGTCCTGAGCAGGGAGCGGGGGACCTTTGCTATCACTCTCTTTCGGAGAGCGATAGCAAAGGTCCCCCGCTCTCTTTTCGCCCGGCCGTCCCCAGGTGGGCGATTCGGCACATCCAGTCGTCCCCGCGGACGCCGGTGGGTGAGAATGTCGGCATGCCGCAACTGCGCATCGCACTGGCCCAGGTCAACACCACCGTCGGGGACCTCGAAGGCAACGCCGAGCTCACCGTCGAGTGGACTCGCAAAGCCGCCGAAGCAGGCGCCCACGTCGTCGTCTTCCCGGAGATGTCCCTCACCGGCTACCCCGTCGAGGACCTCTCCCTCCGCCCGACGTTCGCCTCTGCCTCGAAGCAGATGGTCGAAGCGCTCGCCAAGCGGCTCGAAGAAGCCGGATGCGGCGAGGTGCTCACCTACGTCGGATACCTCGACCTGGACGAGACCGGCCCGCGCGACGCGGCGGCCGCGCTGTACCGCGGCGAGGTGGTCGCCCGCCAGTTCAAGCACCACTTGCCCAACTACGGCGTCTTCGACGAGCACCGCTGGTTCAAGCCGGGCCACGATCTCGAAGTCGTCCGCTTCCACGGCGTCGACGTCGGCATGGTGATCTGCGAGGACGTCTGGCAGGACGGCGGCCCGATCTCGGCGCTGGGCAAGGCCGGCGTGGACCTCGTGGTCGCGCCCAACGCTTCGCCTTACGAGCGCGCGAAGGACGACATCCGCCTGCCGCTCATCGCCCGCCGCGCGGCCGAGGCCGGCGCGCCGCTGGTGTACACGAACCAGATCGGCGGGCAGGACGACCTCGTCTTCGACGGCGACTCGATCGTGGTCGGCGCGGACGGCCGGTTGCTGGCGCGCGCGCCGCAGTTCGTCGAGCACCTGCTCGTCGTCGACACGGACCTCGAGTCGGGTGGACACACCGCCGAGGGCGAGTTCGAAGGCCTCCGGGTCAAGCGTCGCGTGCTCAGCGAGGACCCGGTTCCGGCGTACAGCGCGCGCAACGAGTCCGCGATCAGCGAGCCGCTGTCGGACGAAGCCGAGGTGTGGCACGCGCTCGTCGTCGGCCTGCGCGACTACGTGCACAAGAACGGCTTCTCGTCGGTGACGTTCGGCTTCTCCGGCGGCATCGACTCGGCGGTCGTGGCGGCGCTGGCCGCCGACGCGCTGGGCGGCGACAACGTCTACGGCGTTTCGATGCCTTCGGAGTACTCCTCGGAGCACTCGAAGGGCGACGCCGAGGACCTCGCCCGGCGCATCGGCGCGCACTACCGCGTCGAGCCGATCGCGGACATGGTCAAGGTCTATGTCGAGCAGCTTCAGCTGACCGGCCTCGCCGAAGAGAACATCCAGGCCCGTGTCCGCGGCATGCTGCTGATGGCACTGTCCAATCAGGACGGTCATTTGGTGCTTGCCACCGGCAACAAGACCGAACTCGCCGTCGGCTACTCGACGATCTACGGCGATGCCGTCGGGGCCTTCGCGCCGATCAAGGACCTGTTCAAGACCCACGTCTGGCATCTGGCCAAGTGGCGCAACGCGGAAGCCGAGAAGAACGGCGAAACCCCGCCGATCCCGGAGAACTCGATCACCAAACCGCCGTCGGCCGAGCTGCGGCCGGGCCAGCTGGACAGCGACTCGCTGCCCGACTACCTGATGCTCGACGACATCCTCGACGACTACATCGAGGGCGACCGCGGTTACGTCGACCTGGTCGACGCGGGCTTCGAGCCGGAGACCATCGACCGCGTAGTGCGGATGGTCGACAAGGCCGAATACAAGCGCCGCCAGTACCCGCCGGGCACCAAGATCACGTTCAAGGCGTTCGGGCGGGACCGGCGGCTTCCGATGACCAACGGCTGGCGCGAGGGCACTGTCGTGACCCGCTCAGCTCAGCGCGACCTGCTTCCCGGCTGAGTTCGTCAGCACTGCCACCAGGCCGGGCTTCGTGTCACGCCGGACGAGCATGTCCATCCCGAGTGCGCGGACCGCGGCTTCGACCGCGGCAGGCTCGGGGTGGACACCGGTGACCATGAGCAGCGGAATGGACGGAAGGCCCCGTGTCGTCGGATGCGGGGTGCTCCCCCAGTCGATGAGGAACGGCGCGAGTCCGCCGAGACCGCCCGCGCCGGTGAGCCGCCAGGTCAGCAGTTCGCCGTCATCGGTGGTCCGCGACATCTCGGACGCTTCGCCCGGGTCGTAGCCGCGTTCGCGTGCTTCGGCGATCGCCTCGTCGATACCTTCGACACGTGCGGCCCAGGTGACCAGGGCGGGCGCGGTCAGCTCGTCGACGCCGAACGGGCGCGGCCCGATGTGCTCGGGCTGATCCGGGTCGGGGCCGACCACCTCGAGATAGGCACCGGCCCCCAGATCGGCCAGGTAGTTGGCCGTACCGAAACCGATATGCCTTCCGCCGCGTACAGGCGTGACGCCGGTCAGCTCGGCGACGCGCGCGACGGCCTCTTCGAGGTCCGGCCCGGCGTACACGAGGTGATCAAGCACGAGGTCGCTCATGCCCATACTCCTACCGCAGCCGACGCTCTGGCGGCACCGCGGCATGGTGGTGAACCCGAAAACTGTCGGACCGGTCTCGTACCCTGGGCATATGACGGCACCGGGCTACTCCGTGTTCGGCACCGCGATCGGCGACTGCGGCATCGCGTGGAGCGAACGCGGGGTCGTCGCGGTCCAGCTTCCCGAGGGCAGTGAAGAGAAGACGAGGGCGCGACTGACCACGCGCCTTCCCGAAGCGGCCGAATCCACGCCGCCGGGCGAGGTCCAGCACGCGATCGACGGGATCGTCTCGTTGATGGACGGCAAGCGCACGGATCTCACCGGTGTCGACCTCGATTACGAAGGAGTACCGGACTTCCACCACAAGGTGTACGAGTTCATCCGCACGATCCCCGCGGGCAAGACGCTGACGTACGGCGACATCGCGAACATCCTCGGCATGCCCGGCGGGGCACAGGCCGTGGGGCAGGCGATGGGCCGGAACCCGTTCCCGATCATCGTGCCGTGCCACCGCGTGCTCGCCGCCGGCGGCAAGGACGGCGGGTTCTCCGCGCGCGGCGGGGTCGCCACCAAGCGCCGGATGCTGGTCATCGAAGGCGCTTTGGCGGACGAACCGACGTTGTTCTAGTCGCTTGGGGTTCTAGTCGCTTGGGGTTCTAGTCGCTTGGGGTTCTAGTCGCTTTGGGCAGGCGACCAGGGCTTGAGCCAGGGCGTCTCCGGCCAGCCTTCCGCGGCGGCCATCAGCGGGATCGCCGTCGCGCCGTCGATGTGTTCGCGGATGATGTCTGCGTGCCCGGCGTGCCGCGCGGTCTCCTCGATGAGGTGGAGCAGCACCCAGCGGACCGACCACGCGTCGACGTCCTGCGGGTACCAGGGCACGCCCTTCGGCACCGGGACCGGCTGGCCGAGGTCGGCGATACCGGCGATGACGTCCGCGGTGCGGCGGGCGACCTCGTCGTAGCGCGCGAGGACGCTTTCGACCGTCTCGTCCGGGGTCATCACGTAGCCCGCTTCGTACTCCTTCATCGTCTCGTCCATCGGCTTCGAAGGCTTCTGGAGAAGGATGTCGATCCAGCCGTCTTCGACGGTCGCGGTGTGCTTGATCAGGCCGCCGACGCTCAGTGAGCTTTTGGTCGGGACGGCTCTGGCCTGTTCTTCGGTGAGTCCGTGCGCCGCGATCCGCAGGACGTGGCGCTGCTGCTCGAGGTAGGCGAGGAGACCTTCGCGCTCGTCGGCGACCGGGGGAACGTTTCCAGCCATGGTGGCTCCTTCCGTCGGGAAGGGGATCATGGCATCCGGCACCGGCTTCTTGCGGCGATTCGGCCCGGAAGAGAGCAAGGGACCTTTGCTATCGCTTCTCTCGACGTCGAGAGAAGCGATAGCAAAGGTCCCTTGCTCCCCCGCTAGCCCTGCGGGCGGACGAACGGGAACAGCACTGTCTGCCGGATCGACGCCCCGGTCAGCATCATCAGCAGCCGGTCGACGCCGATGCCGAGCCCGCCGGTCGGCGGCATGCCGTGTTCGAGCGCGAGCAGGAAGTCCTCGTCCAGTTCCATCGCCTCGACGTCCCCGCTCGCCGCACGCAGCGACTGGGCCTCCAGCCGTCGCCGCTGCTCGAGCGGGTCGGTCAGCTCGGTGTAGGCGGTGCCGACCTCGGAGCCGAACGCGATCAGGTCCCAGCGCTCGGCCAGTCGCGGATCGACGCGATGTTGCCGGGTCAGCGGCGAGACGTCGGTCGGGTAGTCGGTGTAGAACGTCGGCAATACGGTCGCGCCTTCGACCAGATGCTCGTGCGCCTTCAGCACGAGATCGCCGTGCCCGGCGTCCTCGTTCACCGGCACTCCCGCCGCGCGGCAGAACCGCTGGAGTTCGGCGACCGAGGTGCCCGCGTCGATCTTCTCCCCGAGCGCCGCCGAAACGGCTTCGTGGACCGGGATCACCGGCCAGTCACCGGAGATGTCGTACTCGACGACCGTCCCGTCCGGCCCCGGACGGCGAACGACCTGCGCGCCGTACGCGGCTTCCGCGGCGCACTGTACGAGTTCCCGTGTCAGGGTCCGCATCGTGTTGTAGTCGGCGTACGCCTGGTACGCCTCCAGCATGGTGAATTCGGGGTTGTGCGTCGCGTCGACGCCTTCGTTGCGGAAGTTCCGGTTGAGCTCGAAAACGCGCTCGACCCCGGCCACGCACAGCCGCTTCAGATAGAGCTCGGGGGCGATCCGCAGGTACATCCGCATGTCGTAGGCGTTGATATGCGTGATGAACGGGCGGGCGTTGGCGCCACCGTGCACGGTCTGCAGCATCGGCGTCTCGACTTCGAGATAGTCACCCTGGTGCAGCCGTTCCCGCACCGCGCGCACCACGGTCGAGCGCATCCGCAGCATCGCCGTCGAATCCGGGTTCACCGCGAGGTCGAGGTAACGCTGCCGCACCCGCGTCTCCGGGTCGGTGAGGCCCTTTCGCTTGTCCGGCAAGGGATGCAGACTCTTCGCCGTGACGGTCCACTCGTCGACGAGCACCGAGAGTTCCCCGCGCCGCGACGTCACGACCTGCCCGCTCACGCCGACGTGGTCGCCGAGGTCGACGCCCCGCCGCCAGCCGCCGAGGTCGAGCACGGAGGCGTCGAGCATGAGCTGGATTTCGCCGCTGAAGTCCTTGACCCGCGCGAAGCAGAGCCCGCCGAGGTTGCGCAGCGCGAGCACCCGTCCCGCGACGCGGACCCGGTGGCCGGTGTTGCTGTCCGGGCTCAGATCACCGAACTTCGAGACGACGTCACCGAGCAGATCCTCCCGGGCGAAACCGACCGGATAGGGGTCGATCCCGGCTTCCCGCAAGCGATCCAGTTTCGCCATCCGCACGCGAACCTGGTCGGGCCGCCGCACCTGTTTCGGCGCGGGAGTGGCCGCGTTCGCTTCGATGCGGTGAACCTCGGCGACGAATTCATCGGTGACCGTCTCCAGTTTCAACGCCCGTGCCGACCGTCCGGTGGGGACGAATCCTTCGAGCGCGCCGGCGACGATGCCGACCCGCGGCAGCCGTCGAGCCGAGGAGTAGCACAGGAATCGCGGCTCCCACTCCGGACCGTACTTGGCGTTGGACCGGTAGAGCGATTCCAGCTGGAAGAACCGCGACGCCATGCTGAGCACGCCGCGCCAGGCGCGCAGCACCGGGCCAGCGCCGATCCGCTCGCCCTCGGAGAAGACCGCGCGGAACATCGCGAAGTTCAGCGAAATCCGTTGTGCGCCAAGGTGCGAACTGGCCGCCACGACCTCGGCGACCATGTACTCGTTGAGCCCGTTTTCGGCGTCGCGGTCACGCCGCATCAGATCAAGGGAAAGGCCGCGACGGCCCCAAGGCACGAAGGACAGCATGCCGCGAAGCTCGCCCTTGGCGTCGTACGCCTCCACCATCACGCTGCGGCCGTCGCTCGGATCTCCGAGCCTGCCGAGCGCCATCGAGAACCCGCGTTCGGTCTCCGCACCCCGCCACTGCTGCGCCTGCAGCAACAGCCTCGCCATTTCGTCGGCCGGGATTTCGCTGTGGCGCCGGACTTTCGTGGTGTATCCGGCCCGTTCGATCCGTTTGACCGCTTGGCGGACCGAGCGGCGTTCCGGCCCGGCGAGGCTGAAGTCACGCACGTCGAGGACCGCTTCGTCACCGATTTCCAGCGCGCGCAGGCCCGCGTCGGCATAGACCTTCGCGCCGCGTTCGCTCGCGCCGAGCACGCCGGGAGTCCAGCCGTAGGTTCGCGCCTCGTTCAGCCAGGCGCGGACCGCGTCGGGCCAGGCGTCGGGATCACCGATGGGATCCGCGCTCGCGACACTGGTGCCCGCGAGCACGCGATAGGCCACGGCGGCGCGGCCGTTGGGCGAGAAGACGACACTCTTCTCGCGCCTAGTGGCGAAATAGCCCAGAGAGTCGTCTTCGCCGTGTTCGGCCAGAAGGCGACGTACGCGCAGTTCTTCCTCGTCCGTCCTCAAGCGACGGCTACGCACCCCGCGGAACAGCGTGTACAACGCCGCCGTCGCGACGGCCGTCGCGCTGAGGTCGAGCACGAGGTCGAGCCAAGCCGGTCCTTCGCCGATGCCGACCCGGCGCAGCTGGATGTTCTCACCGGTCGTGTGGTTGACGACCCAGGCGAACCGTGCCCAGGTGTCGGCGAGCCGGCCGGGAAAGGCCTCGCTCAAGCCCCAGCCGACGAGAATGACCGCGGCCAAACCGCCGAAAAGCACCGTGAAGCCGTCGCGCCAAGCGCCCGGCGCGAGCCTGGCGGGGAACGCGGGACGCAGAATCCAGAGGAAAACGATCATGCCGATCGAGATCAGGTCGGCGATGGCCAGCACCCACACCTGGTGCGGAATGTGCCGGACCTGCCACGGCCCCAGTTTCAGCAGCTCGGGCCACCACAGCAGAGCGGCCTGGAAGGCCAGCGTCACCGCCAGACCGCCGACCTGGAACAACAGCAGTGTGTAGAGCGCGGCGCGTTTGCGGCGGCGGAGCGCGGCGCCGAGGACGACGAGCAGCAAAACGATCACGAGACTCGCGTTCGTCGGGATGCTCAGTGCCGAGAAGGCGACGTCACCCGTCTTGAGCACCGGCCCTTTCACTCCACCGGCGAGCAGGAGGATCACCGAGAACACGGCCGCGAGCTGCACGAGGGTGGCGACGATTCCGCCGGCCCTCGCCTTCCACGGCGAGACTCGGCTCACTGGGTTTCCCATTCTGGCCCTTCGCGCTACACACAGGTGATCGACAGCTGTACTACTTGACGTCACACAACCCTGTGTGGTTGTCAACGATCATCATCCTCTGGTCTGAATTTCCTCATCCGCAGGCGTGACGCCGTGGTGTGAAGCTGGTCGCAGGGCCTTGGGACGGTCATATCCGCATGTCACGCTTGGCCTGTTCAGCTCCACGACCCGGGGACCTCTTCGAGGCCTCGAGGGAAGGACGGTCGACAAGGATGTCTGCCACCGAAAAGGATTCCGGCGAGCTCGCCGCCCCGTACGGGACCGGCGCGGCGCCCCAGCCCGCATCTGGGAAGAAAGTCCGCGTACATCACCTTCGCGACATGAAGGAGCGCGGCGAAACCTGGCCGATGCTCACCGCCTACGACATGTACACCGCTGCGCTGTTCGACGAAGTGGGCATTCCCGTGTTGTTGGTCGGGGATTCCGCGGCGAACAACGTCTTCGGTTACGACACTTCGCTTCCGGTGACCGTGGAGGAACTGCTTCCGCTGGTCCGCGCGGTGACCCGGTCGGTGAAGCGGGCGCTGGTCGTCGCCGATCTGCCGTTCGGCTCGTACCAGCTTTCGCCGCAGCAGGCGCTGGAGACGTCGGTGCGGTTCATGAAGGAAGGCCGCGCGCACGCGGTGAAACTCGAAGGCGGGCGGAAATTCGCTCCGCACGTCGAGGCACTGACGTCGGCCGGTGTCCCCGTCATGGGACATATCGGATTCACCCCGCAGAGTGAACACAATCTGGGCGGCTACCGGGTCCAGGGACGCGGCGAAGCAGCCGAAGCGCTGCTCGCCGACGCGCTGGCACTGGAGGAGGCCGGGGCCTTCGCGGTCGTCATGGAGATGGTGCCCGCCGAAGCGGCGAAGCGGATCACGCACGAACTGAAGATCCCGACCGTCGGCATCGGCGCCGGGCCAGACTGCGACGCGCAGGTGCTCGTCTGGCAGGACATGGCCGGGCTTCGGCGCGGCAAGACCCCTCGCTTCGTGAAGAAGTACGCGGACCTCGCCGGCGTGCTGGCCGGGGCCGCGTCCGCGTTCGCGGAGGACGTCCGGCGAGGCGAGTTCCCCGCTCCGGAGCACTCGTTCCACGACTGACCTGCCTCTGACCTGCAAAAAGAGAGCAAGGGACCTTTGCTATCACTCCCGTCGAGGAGGGCGATAGCAAAGGTCCCTTGCTCTCCTCGGCGGCGACTGTGTGGATTTTGAGTCATCTAACGCACCAAAATCCACACAGTCCGTCAGCACCGTTACGCGGAGTACAGGATGTGTGGATATAGGGACACTCAACGTCCCTATATCCACACACCCCGCCCGCTAAGCGGGCGCGATAGCAAAGGTCCCTTGCTCTCTTTTGGGGTGGGCCGTGCACGACGACCCTCCTTTAGTCGTTCACGTATATGAACTTCAATCATGTCCTTGACGCACATTCGTAAAGAGGCTTAACGTCTAGCCCGTCGCCGCCACGACCGAGCTTCGATCCCTCGACGAGGAGGACCACGGATGCGTGTTCGTGAGCGGGTTCTGGCCATTGCGACCGGTGCCGCCTTGCTGTCGACGCTGGCGGCGTACCCCGCACAGGCCGCGACGGTCCGCGTAGGGACTTCGGAGCAGCTGACGGCGGCGCTTGCTTCGGTCACTCCGGGCACCGTCATCGAACTCGCGGCCGACACGACCTTCGCGGGCAATTTCAAGGCGGCGAAGAGCGGGACTTCCAGCAGCCGCATCACGCTGAAGGGGCCGCGAAGCGCGGTCATCAAGGCCTCGGCGGGACGCACGCTCGAACTCACCGGCAGCTACTGGAACCTGACCGGCTTCACCCTCACCGGTGGCCAGAAGGGCCTGATGGCGACGGGCGTCAAGAACACCGTCGTCGACGGCATCAAGGTCACCGGCGTCGGCCACGAAGGCATCCATTTCCAGTACACGAGCACCGACAACGTCGTGAAGAACTCCGAGGTGACCGACACCGGCCGCGAGTACGCGGGCTACGGCGAAGGCATCTACTTCGGTTCCGCGAAGGGCAACTGGCCGGGCGGGACGCCCGACCGGAGCGACCGCAACAAGGCGCTGAACAACAAGATCGGCCCGAACGTGCGGGCCGAGTCGATCGACATCAAGGAAGGCACCACCGGCGGCGAACTGCGCGGCAACGTCTTCGACGGGACCGGGCAGAGCGGCGAGCACTTCGCCGACAGCTGGGTGGACATGAAGGGCAACAACTACGTGGTCGCGGACAACAGGGGCAGCAAGGTCTTCGTGCACGACGCGACCTACGGCGGCTTCGAGGTCCATGTCCAGCTGGACGGCTGGGGCCGCGGCAACACCTTCTCCGGCAATACCGCGGACGTGCAGTCCTCCTACGCGTACGGCTTCTATCTCGTGAAGGCCGCGACGGGGAACAAGGTCTGCGCGAGCAACAAGGTGACCGGAGCCGGGAAGGGATTCGCGAACGTGGCCGCCACGGCGGGCTGCTGACGCGACCGAAGACCGGGGGCCCGCTCAGCCCGGCGGCGGGGGCGGGCCCCCACCCTTCGGACACTCGCCGATTCAGGCAGAGTGTCCTTATGGATGACCTGTACCCGCCGATCCATGTGCGCGCCGAGGGCATGCTCGACGTCGGCGACGGGCACCGGATCTACTGCCAAGAAGCCGGGAACCCGGACGGCAAACCCGTGGTCGTCCTGCACGGAGGCCCTGGTAGCGGCATCTCCTCCATGGCCCGGCGGCATTTCGACCCCGAGGCCTACCGGATCATCCTGTTCGACCAGCGCGGTGCCGGCCGCAGCACGCCGCATATCGGCAAGCCGGACGTCGACCTGTCGGTCAACACCCTCTGGCACCTCGTCTCGGACATGGAAAAACTGCGCGAACGGCTGAATCTCGACCAGTGGCAGCTCTTCGGCGGCTCGTGGGGCGCGACCCTCGCCCTCGCCTACGCCGAAACCCACCCGAGCCGCGTCAGCGAGATCATCCTGCGCGGCGTTTTCACCGTCCGCGGCAGCGAACTCGACTGGATTTACAACGGCGGCGCCGCGAACCTCTTCCCCCGCGAGTGGGAAGCCTTCCTCGCGCCGATCCCCGAAGACCGCCGCGACGACCCGCTGTCGGCGTACCGCGAACTCGTCTATCACCCCGATCAGGCGATCCGGGAGCGTGCCGCCATCGCCTGGAGCACGTGGGAAGGCGCGATCGTCTGTCTGCGCCCGGATCCGGCCTTCCACAACCAGTACGCGTCGCCGGACTTCGCGGTCACCTTCGCGCGGCTCGCGTTGCACTACTTCTGCCATGGCGCGTGGCTTGAGGATGGGCAGCTGATCCGGGAGGCCGGGAAGCTGTCGGGGATCCCGGGTGTCATCGTGCAGGGGCGGTACGACGCGGTGTGTCCGCCGGCGACGGCTTACGAGCTGCACCGGGCTTGGCCGGACTCGAAGCTGGAGCTGGTGGAGGCGGCGGGGCACGCGGTGACGGATCCGGGAATGCTGGCGGCGTTACGTGAAGCGACGGACTCTTTCCGGTCGGTTTGATCAAGACGCCTGAGCCGACGTCGTCTGCCAGGGCAGCGTGGCGGGGCCTTTCCTTCGCCCTCGTTATCCAGGCAATCGAGACAACATCTGCACGAGTTCGTCCGGGAACTCTGCCATATGCGGTTCGGCGCAATATCTCACAGTGCCAGCCGCCGAGATGAACTCCATCGCCGAATACTCTCCGCCCGACAGCATCTTCGCGGACATTCCCAAAGGGACAACAAAATCCGCTTGAGCCCCATCTGTCAGTGAATCAACGAATTCGGTTTCCTCCGAGAAGACGAGCTCCACGATTGAATCCAAAACCCCTGCCAGTCCTGAGATGTCCACGCTACGGGAGAGCTCAAGCATGTCTTCGTACTCGGCGAATCCGAGTCGATTTACGCGGAGATGCCGCCTGCTCACATCATTTCCCTCGGTAGCTGACTCACCTTCACCCCTTCGAACACGCTTCCTCGGATTTCAGCCGCACCCTCGGCTTTCTCAGCCTTTAGGACGCGAGGTCGCTGTCGACGGTCAGGTCGCAGACCCGCCACATCTCGGACCACGACCGCTTGCTCGCATGCGAACGCGCATCCGTCACCACCGAACCGCGGAACGTGGAAGCGGCCGGGCACGCCGTGACGGACCCGGGGACCCTGGCCGCGCTACGGGTAAGTGACGGATTCCTTCGACGAAGCTGGCTTTGGCATGCAAATGGCCGATGACAAGCCGGGTTCAGACCAATAGCGTTCCCCTTGATCATCGTTCTTGGGGGGATCCAGGTGTCTTGATCGTCGCGCAGCACCATGCTGTGGCCGCGACACACCTACTTCGGCCTGCGCGCGATCACACCAACCGGAGCTCTCTTCGCCTGAAGGAAGCAGGTTCGATGCGTATTCGAAGATCCATCGCCGCCGCGACGACCGTCTTGACCGCTCTCGGCGTCACGGCCGTCACGGCGCCTGTCGCCTCGGCTGCGCCAGTACTGCCGTCTGGGTTCGTATTGACCGACATGCCGTCCGGGCAGCCGGCAGGTGAACTCACCGACGCTGCCTATCTGCCGGACGGCGGCGTCCTCACCACCGGCAAACGGGGCTCCGTGCACTGGACGCCGAATGGTGGGCAGCCACAAGAAGTCGCTTCGATCCCCGTCTACTCCGGGGGCTCACTCGGCTTGACGAGCATCGCGGTGGCCCCGGATTACCGCACCAGCCGGACGATCTACACAGCGCGAGCGCTGACGACCGGCACCGGCGACCGTGTTCTCCGCGTCAGCAAATGGCACGCGCAAGGGGATGAGGCGCCCACCGCGCTCACCGACGAATCGGTGGTCCTCGAATTCGCCGCGAACTCCGACAGCAGGGGAATCCAGGATCTCGCGGTGGATCCGACCGGCAGCGCCCTCTGGATCGCCGTCGGCGACAACGCGACCGACGACACCGTCGACAGGTTCGCGCTGCACGCGCTCGACCCGAATCAGCCGACCGGGAAGATTCTGCGGGTGGACCCGAGCGGGCTCGGCGTCGTGGACAACCCGTTCTACGACTCCACCGAGCGCGCGTCCTGGCGAAGCCGCAACTATCTCAGCGGTCTGCGCGACCCGCGCCTCGCGCTCGATCCGCGAGGCGGAGTGGTCGTCACGGACACCGGCCGGACGGTACGGCACGAGGTGAACATCGCACTCCCCGGTCAGAGTTCGAAATGGCCTTGCTGGGAAGGGACCGCCAAGACGGCCGGCTACCAGGAGCTGCCTGAGTGCGCCGGCGTGATGAACACCGCGCCGAAGTTCGAGATCGGCCAGGGTGGCAGCGGCGCGGTCAGCTACAGCGGGGAGTCTTACCCCGAGACTTACCGCGAAAGCCACTTCGTGGCCGACAAGGGCGCGGGGACCTTGTCGACGTTCAGCTCCGGCAGTTCGGCGGAGACGGTGAACCCAGCCACCGTCTTCGCATCCGCGCTCGGGAGCCCCGTCTCGATCACGACAGCTCCCAACGGAGACATCGTGGTGGCCGACGCCGAAAGCTCGGCGCTGCGACGGTTCAGCTACGGTCCCGCCAACAAGGCCCCGGTCGCGAACTTCACCGCGACCATCGATCCCGCGACTCGAACGGTCTCGTTCGACGCGGGCATGTCGACGGACCCGGACTACGACCATCTCACCTACCAGTGGGATTTCGGTGACGGCACGACCGGCAGCGGGCGCACTTCAGAGCACACCTACGGGTCCGAGAACGTGACCACCGCCACCCTGACCGTGAAAGACGTCCACGGCGTCGTGGCGAGTTCGAGCCAGACGATCACGCCCGATATGGCGGGTCCGACGATCACGCTGCTCCCGCCGGTTCAGGGCACGGTGTACTCGTCGAGGGACACGGTCGCGATCTCGGCGGAATCGGACGATCCCGTCGACGGGCCGATCACCGTCGCCTGGAGGGCGGAACAACGACGTTGCCCCACGAACAACAGCTGTACGACCACCTTGGTGCGCACCGGCACGGGATCGACTCTGAAGCTGGACTTCCCAGTGGAGACCGACAGCAGCCTCGTACTCACCGGGACCGTGACGAACGGCCGCAACGTCGTGGCCAAGGCACGATATGTCGCCCAGCCACGCCTTGCCCGTCTCATGGTCGTCGGCTCGCACCCGGCCCAGATCACCGTCGAGCCGGGCCGGAGCGCGAACCGCTTGGCGACCGCCGGATCCCCGCTGAAGCTCTCGGCGCCATACACCGCTCTCGACGGCGCCACGTTCCACCGGTGGGCGGACAGCTTCGGCACCAATACACACCGGGAGATCCTGATGCCCGCCGGGGATCTCACGCTCCGCGCGGACTACCTGTCACCCATCGAAAAACGCTATGCGGAAGAGCCCGCGTTGCGTACGACATTGGGTGCGCGTGTGGGACGGGAAGTCATCGAAAGCCCCGGCCACTGGCAGGCCTACGCCAACGGCCGCCTGTATTGGACTTGGCGGACCCACGTGACCGCGGTCCATGGCCGGATCCACGAGAAATACGTCGCGCTGGGCGCACATGCCTTCTTGGGAGCCCCGAGCGTGGACGAGTTCCCTGGCAAAGTGGGTGACGGCCGCTTCAGCCACTTCGAAGGCGGACCGACGACCGGTGCCGGGACGATCTACTGGACAGCGGCCTCCGGCGCGGCGGCGATCTACGGGCCAGTTCGGGAGAAGTGGCTCGAGACCGGAGCGGAAGCCGGTGTGCTCGGCCATCCGACCACCGACCTGGCGGCGACACCGGACGGAGTCGGCCGGTACAGCCACTTCGTCAACTCGTCGATCTACTGGTCGGCGCAGACCGGGGCGCATTTCGTCTTGGGGTCGATCCGGGAGAAGTGGAAGGCTCTCGGTTGGGAGAGACACTTCGGCTACCCCACCACGGACGAGACCGGTACCCCGGACGGGGTGGGCAGGTACAACCATTTCAGTCAGGGCGGTTCGGTCTACTGGACGCCGTCGACGGGTGCCTATGAGGTCCACGGCTGGATCCGTGAACGCTGGGCCGCCGTCGGCTGGGAAAACGGGCTCGGCTACCCGACCACCGACGAGACCTGGACGCCGAACGGCACCGGGAAGTACAACCATTTCCGCAAGGGGAACGAGGAACACTCGATCTACTGGCGGTTCGGCACCAGCAGTGCTTTCGATGTCCGAGGCGCGATCCGCAATCGCTGGCGGCAACTCGGCTGGGAGACCTCGTATCTCGGTTTCCCGACCAGTGGCGAGTACGACGTTCCCGGCGGCAAGCGCAGTGACTTCCAGAACGGCTACGTCGTCTTCACGGCCGCGACCGGCGCGGTGGTGGACCGTCGGTACTGAGTGAATTCGAAAACGCCGGTGCGGCCCGCAAAGGCCGCACCGGCGTTTCGCTGTCTACAGCCGTCCGCCGGAGGTCGTGTCGCCGGAAAGCCGTTGCGCCAGATAGACCGGGACTGTCGAGGCCAGGATCAGGACCGCCGCAACGACGTTGACGATCGGTGCCTGGTTGGGCCGGAACAGGTTGTTGAGGATCCAGATCGGCAGGGTTTCCAGTCCGGTGCCGAGGGTGAACGTCGTGACGATGATTTCGTCGAACGACAGCGCGAAGGCCAGCAGGCCGCCTGCCAGGAGGGCCGACCGCAGCATCGGGAAGGTCACCAGGCGGAACGTCGTGAGGCCGTCGGCGCCGAGGTCCATCGACGCCTCTTCGAGGTTGCCGCCCATTCGCCGCAGGCGCGCGACGACGTTGTTGAACACCACCACGATGCAGAACGTCGCGTGCGCGACGATCGCGGTGAACAGGCCGAGGTCGATGCCGAGGATCGTGCGGAAGGCGTTGTTCAGCGCGATACCGGTGACGATGCCGGGCAGCGCGATCGGCAGGATGATCAGCAGCGACACCTGGTTGCGGCCGAAGAAGCGGTACTTCTGCAGCGCGAAGGCCGCCATTGTGCCTAGCACCAAGGCGATCGCGGTGGCCGCGAGTCCGGCTCGGACACTCGTCCACAACGCGTTCAGCGCGCCCTGGTTCTCCGCGGCCCGTCCCCACCATTCGAGGGTGAAGCTCGACGGCGGCCAGCCGAAGGTGGTGTCCGCGTTGAAGGAGTTGAGCAGGACCACCAGCAGTGGGAAGTAGATCACCGCGAGGCCGAGCACGAGCGCCGACAGCAGCAGGTATTTGGTCGTCCGGGAAAGCCGCATCGCGCGCTCCTACAGGTTGTCCAGCGCGCCCGTGCGGCGCACGGCGGCGAGGTAGGCGAGCATGATCACCACGGGTACGGTCGCGACGGTCGCCGCGAACGGCAGGTTGTTGGCCGCGCCGATGTTGTCGTAGACGACGTTGCCGAGCATCTGCGACGTGCCGCCGACGATCTTCACCGCGATGTAGTCGCCCAGCGACAACGAGAACGTGAAGATCGAGCCGGCGACCACGGCCGGGAACGTCACCGGCAGCACCACCGAACGGAAGGTCCGGAACGGCCGGGCGCCGAGATCGCCGGAAGCGTCCACCAGGGAGTTCGGCAGCCGTTCCAGGCCCGCGTAGATCGGCAGGATCATGTACGGCAGCCACAGGTACGAAAGAGTGATCACGGTCGCGAGCACGCCGTAGCCGGGGGTGTCGAGGCCGAAGGGGTTCAGCAGCCAGTGCAGGACACCGTTGCCGGACAACATGGTCCGCCACGCGTAGGCCTTCACCAGGTAGCTCGCCCACAGCGGCGTCATGACGGCGATCACCAGGAGCCGTCGCGCCCTCGGCGAGGCGAATTTGGCCATGTAGAACGCCATCGGGAAGGCGATGATCGCGGTCACCACGGTGACCAGCGCGGCGATCCCGACCGTCCGGAGGGTGATCGTGCGGTACACCGCGTCACTGAAGAGGGTGACGAAGTTGTTCAGCGACCACTCGGTCACGACCTGGCCGGTGAAGACGTCGGTGCTCCAGAACGCGGTCACGAACAACGCGCCCAGCGCGCCGAGGTAGGCGAGGCCGAGCCACAGCATCGGCGCGGAGAGCAGGATTCCCAGTCGCAGCCTGGGTTTGCGGTACAGGAAGGCGGAGGTCTTCCGCCGCGGCGAATCGAGGGTGGTCGTCATCATCTCCACCTAGAAGTGGGACCGGGAGCGGCCGGCGTTGGGGGGCACCACCGACCACTCCCGGAGTTCGGGAGGTCAGCCCTTGATCTCGGTCCAGGCGCGGGTCCACTCGCCGTAGTCCTTGCACTTGACGTCGGTGCGGCCGTCGAGGCACTGCGTGATCGGCGTCGTCCAGTAGGCGATCTTCGCTGCGTACGCGGCGTCACCGGCGTGGAAGGTCTCGCAGTGCGCCTTGTTCTTGGTTTCAGCGCACGCCTTGGGGTTCGACGGCGATTCACCGAAGTACTCGGCCACCTGCGCGTTGGCCTTCGGGCTGACGATGTGGTTCAGCCACTTGTAGGAGCAGGTCTTGTGCGGCGACTTCGCCGACACCATCCAGGTGTCCGACCAGCCGGTCGCGCCTTCGGACGGCAGCACGGATTCGACCGGCGCGCCCTCGCTCTTGGTCAGGTTCACCGTCACCTGCCATGCGGTGCCGACGACGGCGTCGCCGCTCT
The DNA here is from genome assembly GCF_003947415.1 of Amycolatopsis sp. WAC 01376. GTDB lineage: Bacteria > Actinomycetota > Actinomycetes > Mycobacteriales > Pseudonocardiaceae > Amycolatopsis. The sequence goes on along the minus strand of NZ_QHKL01000009.1, from coordinate 428,809 downwards.
TGAGCGCCTGGCTTTCCTTCAGGTAGTCCGACCAGTACTCCGCGACCATCGGGCGCTGCTGCTTGAGCAGGTCGACGGCGGCCTGGAACTGCTTGTCGTCCAAGGCGTACGGGTTCTTGATACCGAGTTCGGGTTTGTGCGTCTGCAGGTACAGCGCGGCGTCGGCGATGTAGATCGGCGAGTCGTAGGCGGTGATCTTGCCCTTGTACGGGCTGTTCGCGTCGAACATGACGGACCACGACGTCGGCGCCGGGTTCACCTTGTCGGTGCGCCAGGTGAGCAGGTTCGCGCCCCAGCCGTGCGGCACGCCGTAGGAGACGTTGTTGACGCTGTTCCACGGGCGGTTCTTGAGGAAGTCGAAGACGTCGGCGTAGTTCGGCACGAGCGCGGTGTTCACCGGTTCGACGTCTCCGGACGCGATGAGCCGCAGCGAAGCGTCACCGGAGGCGGAGATGACGTCGTACTGTCCGGTCTTCATCAGGCTCACGGCCTCGTCGGAGGTGCCGAACGCCTTGACGTTGACCTTGCAGCCGGTCTCCTTCTCGAAGCCGGTGACCCAGTCGACGGCCGGGTCGTTGGAGCCGTTCTCCGCGTAGCCGGGCCAGGCCAGCACGTTGACCTGGCCTTCCGGCTGGCCGAGCTGCGCGAGCGCGTCGAGCTTCGGCGGGGTGAAGCCCTGCCCGCCGGGCGCGGCCGCGGTGGAACTGGATCCGGACGTTCCGCAGGCGGCCACGAGCAGGCCGGCGCCGAGCAGGCCGGCGAGCGCGAGTTTCCTGTTCTTCATTGAACAACCTTTCGGTGCTGGGGAGAATCAACCGGCTTCGGGGACACGGAAGCTGTGTTCGTGCCGCCAGCTCAGGCGGACGCGGCCGCCCTCGAAGTCCGCGGGTTCGGCGGTGTTCTGCCGGACCACGGAGAGCTGGCCGCCGGCGTCGAGGGTGACCTCGTAGCGCACGGTCGCGCCGGCGTAGACGGTGTTGGTGACGGTGCCGGTGGCGCTGGTCTCGCCGACGTCCGCGGATTTCGAGAGATCGGCGTCGATGCGGATCTTTTCGGGGCGGATGCTGAACACACCGGGTTTGCCGATGATGTTCTCGGCGCCGCCGCCGCTGAGCAGGTTCGAGGTGCCGACGAAGCCGGCGACGAACGGCGACGCGGGCCGCTCGTAGACCTCGACCGGTGAGCCGACCTGTTCGATGCGGCCGGCGTTGAACACCGCGATGCGGTCGCTCATCGTCAACGCCTCGTCCTGGTCGTGGGTGACGAAGATGAAGGTGATGCCGACGTCGCGCTGGATCTGTTTCAGCTCGGTCTGCATGGTGTGGCGCAGTTTCAGGTCGAGGGCGCCGAGTGGTTCGTCGAGCAGGAGCACCTTCGGCCGGTTGACCAGTGCCCTGGCGAGCGCGACGCGCTGACGCTGGCCGCCGGAGAGCTGGTCGGGTTTGCGCTCGCCGAACTCGCCGAGCCGGACGGTGTCGAGAGCCTCCTTCGCGCGTTGACGCCGCTCCGCGCGGGGGACGCGCTTCACCCGAAGGCCGTACTCGACGTTCTGCTGCACGGTCATGTGCGGGAAGAGCGCGTAGTCCTGGAAGACGGTGTTGACGTCGCGGTCGAAGGGCGCGAGGCGGCTGACGTCGCGGCCGTGCAGTTCGATCTTGCCCGCGGTCGGCAGTTCGAAGCCGGCGATCATGCGGAGCACGGTCGTCTTGCCGGAGCCGGACGGGCCGAGCATCGAGAAGAACTCGCCGGGCGGGATGTCGAGGTCGACGCCGTCGACCGCGTGGACCTGGCCGAACTCCTTGCGCAGCCCGCGCAGCCGGATGGCCGGAACGTCGCCTCCACCTGCGGAAGTGATAGCAAAGGTCCCTTGCTCCCCCGCGGCGGTCGTTGGCGCTTGATGAGGCATGGCGTGCCTTTCGGTGGTCGTCACAGCGCGCTCATCACGTGCTTGACGCGGGTGTAGTCCTCGAGGCCGTAGAGCGAGAGGTCCTTGCCGTAGCCGGACTTCTTGAAGCCGCCGTGCGGCATTTCGGCGACCAGCGGGATATGCGTGTTGATCCACACGCAGCCGAAGTCGAGCTTTCCGGCCAGCCGCATCGCCCGCTGGTGGTCGGTGGTCCACACCGACGACGCGAGCGCGTAGTCGACGCCGTTGGCCGCGGCGAGCGCTTCGGCTTCGGTCTCGAAGCGCTGCACGGTGATGACCGGGCCGAAGACCTCCGTCTGGCTGATCTCGTCGTCCTGCCGGACGCCGGAGATCACCGTCGGTTCGTAGAAGTAACCCTCGTCCCCATGCCGCTCACCTCCACAGTGGACCGTCGCGTGCGCGGGCAGCCGGTCGACGAACCCGGCGACCCGGTCGAGCTGGGCGGCGTTGTTGAGCGGCCCGTAGGTGACCGAAGTGTCGTCGGGTTTGCCGGTGGTCGTCGCCCGCGCCTGCCGGGTGAGCGCCGCGACGAAAGCGTCGTGGACCTCGTCGGCGACCAGGACGCGTGTCGCCGCGGTGCAGTCCTGACCCGCGTTGAAGTACCCAGCGGCGGCGATGCCCTCTGCGGCCGCTTCGATGTCAGCGTCGGCGAAGACCACTACGGGCGCTTTACCGCCGAGCTCGAGGTGTACGCGCTTCACGTCCTTCGCGGCCGAAGCGGCAACTTCGATCCCGGCGCGGACGGAGCCGGTGATGGACACCATCGCGGGGATCTCGTGCTCGACGAGCGCGCGCCCGGTGTCCCGGTCGCCGCAGATCACGTTGAGCACGCCGGGCGGCAGGAATTCGGCGCAGATCTCGGCGAGGAGCAGGGTCGACGCGGGTGTCGTGTCGGCCGGTTTGAGCACCACGGTGTTGCCCGCGGCGAGCGCGGGGGCGATCTTCCAGACCGCCATGAGGAGCGGGTAGTTCCACGGCGTAACCTGCGCGCACACGCCGATCGGCTCTCGGCGGACGAAAGAGGTATGCCCTTCCATGTACTCGCCCGCCGACCGTCCTTCGAGGACACGCGCGGCCCCCGCGAAGAACCGCAACTGGTCGACGATCATCGGCAGTTCCTCGGCCGCGGTGAGCGCGACCGGCTTGCCGGTGTTCGCCGATTCGACGAGTACGAGGCCGTCCGCGCGTGCTTCGACGGCGTCGGCGATCTTCAGCAGCGCGAGCTGGCGCTGCGCGGGCGTGGTGCCGCGCCAGGTTTCGAAGGCGGCGGCCGCGACCTCGAGCGCGCGGTCGACGTCTTCGGGGCCGGCGACGGCGGCGGTGCAATACGGGCGGCCGGTGACGGGATCGAAGATGTCGGCGACCTTGCCCGACGCGGATCCGCTGTACTCACCGCCGATGAAGTGCTTCAACTGCTGCACGAGAGCTCCTGGCTACTGGGCCTGGGGGCGTGAGGCGATAGCAAAGGTCCCTTGCTCCCTTGTGGGGCGGCGCGGGAGCTAAAACATATAAGTCCAGATGTTAAATGACAAGACGATGGGGCAAGATTGCTTCCATCGGGTAGCGGTACGGGCGAAGGGCCACCATGCGTAAGGGGATGTCGCACAGCGCGCGATCAGCGATGTTCGCGCCGCTCGACCAGATCGGCCGGGCGGAAGCGGTCACCGCGCGACTGGTCGACGCCATCACTCTCGGGCTGCTGGCCGACTCGGAGCAGCTGCCGAGCGAAGCCGAGCTGGCCTCGCAGTTCGGCGTCTCCACTGTGACGGTTCGCGAAGCGCTCGTGGCCTTGCGGCAGCAGGGGCTCGTGGAGACGCGACGCGGCCGAGGCGGCGGAAGCTTCGTGAAGACGCCTGCCAACCCTTCGGCCGCTTCGTGGCGAGAGCGCCTTCGCACGGTTTCGCTGTCCGAACTCCGTGACGTCGGCGATCACTATCTCGCCATCGCGGGCGCCGCGGCCAAACTCGCCGCCGAGCGGAGTTCGCCCGAGGACATCGAGCGGCTCGAACTGGCGACCGAGGACATCCGCACCGCCACCGGCGCGGAGGCATCGCGCGCCGAGCGCCAGTTCCATCTCGAAGTCGCCGCGGCCGCCCAATCGCCGCGGCTGACCAGAGAAGAAGTGCAGTTGCAGAGCGAACGAGGCGGATTGCTGTGGCTCCCACTCGAGCCACACGGAACCCGCGAGAACGCCTACGCCGAACACCGCGCGATCGCCGCCGCCATCGCGCAGGGAGACGGCGAGCTGGCCAGGAAGCTCACCGAGGAGCACATCCTCGAAGCGATAGACCGGCTGGCGGACGTGCATTTAGACCTTCTGGCCCCTTAAGCTGCGGCATCCGCGCATCCGAGGTGAGCATCGTGAACGACACACCGTCCGCCGGTTCCGAGGTCGTGGAACAGGTATCCACCCTGGTCGAGGACGTCTTCGGCCGACTGAAGCCGGTACTGGCCGGCGCCGAAGGGCTCCTGGCCGGATCCGCCGATGCCACCGCCGAAGACCTGACCCGCCTCCGGCCGCAGGTCTTCGACGTCCTCGGCGGCCTCGTCGTCGGTGCCGGGTTCATCAGCGCGCCGAACGCGCTGACCGATCAGGAATTCGCCTTCGAATGGTGGACCGAGACCGGCGACGCCGAGCCGGCGCAACTGGTCATCAGCCTCGATCCGGACAGCGAACACTTCCTCGACTACACCCGGCAGTCGTGGTTCACCGTCCCGCGTGACACCGGCCGCCGCCACATCAACGGCCCGTACGTCGATTACCTCTGCACCGACGAATACACGCTGACCTTCACGGTTCCCGTCCAGCGCGGCGGAGAGTTCGCGGGGGTCGTCGGCGCGGACATCTACGTGCGCGAGGTCGAGCGCCTGCTGCAACCGAAACTGCGCGCGCTCGGCGGCCGCGCGGCACTGGTCAACGCCCAAGGCCGGGTGATCGTGTCGAACAACGCGCGGCAGGCGACCGGTTCCCTGGTGCGCGACGTCGACGTCCCGGCCTGGTGGTCCGCCGGCGCGGAGCCGGCCACGACGGAGAACGGAACGCGGCTGCGGCGCTGCGGGGATTCGCCGATCGCCCTGGTCAGGTCCGAGCGCTGACCTGCAGCGCGAGCCAGAATTCGGCGCGCACACCAGGGGAATCGAGATCGCGGCCGGTCAGTTCGGCGACCTTGCGCATGCGGTTGCGCAAGGTGTGCCGGTGCACGCCGAGCCGCGCGGACGCCAGATCCCAGTGACCGTGGTGTTCCAGCCAGCAGGTCAGTGAGGCGACCAGTTCGCCCCGGCCGGTTTCGTCATGCTGCCGCAGCGGCGCCAGCAGGCTGTCCGCGAAGGCTTGTGCCGCTTGGGAATCCACCATCTCCAGGAAACCGCGCCCGGCATGATCGGCGAACCGGACCAGCGGGGAGCGCTCGGCCTTCGCCGCTTCCGCCGCCTGCTTCGCCTGCCGGAGCCCGGCCGGGAAGTCCACTATGGACACCGGTTCGGACAGTCCGGCGTGCAGTCCGCCGGTCCGGGACACCAGCCGGGTGACGGTTTCCGCGTCGCCGAGCGCGACCACGAACGCCCCGGACTCGCCGAAGAACACCGACTCCCCGGACACTTCGGCGTCGAGCGTGTCGGCGAGCGACCGGCGCGCCCCTGCGGGACCGGCGACGGCCAGCACGGACCACGGCGCTTCCGGGACACCGCCCCAGAGTGACTTCATCGTGCGCGTGGCGAGCTCGGTGTGCCCGGCGGCGAGCAGGTCGATCGTCCCCGACCTCAGCCGTCGCAAGGCACCGACGTGCTCGCGATTCTGTTCCAGGGCAAGGGAAAGCAAGGAGACCGCGGTGTTGACGATGTGCTGCCCCGCGGCATCGAGCGACTCGTGGGTGCCGACGGCGAGCACGCCCCGGGCACGGGTGTCGAGCGTCTGCAGCACGACCTCGTACTCCCCCGCCACCGTCACCAGCGTGCCCGCACGCAGCCGCGCGAAGTCGTCCTGGAGTTCGTCAGCGAAGGGTCGCGCGGAAGGCGAAGCTTCGGTGACCGCGCCCGAAGAGTCGAGCAGGAGCACCCAGCCGTCGACCAGTTTCGCCAGTTTGCGCACCACCCCGCCGGGACCACCCTTGCCGACGGCCGTCCTGGTCAGCTCCTGCTGCCCCTTGCCGGTGCGCACGAACGAGGCGTACTCGTCGGCGGCGACCGCGCGGGAGACCGCGCGCGTGATCGCGATGAACGGCGTCTTCCTCGGCACTTCGAGCACCGGGAGCCCGACCTCTTCGGCGCTGTCCACAAGGGACTGAGGGATGCTTTCGTGGCTGAGGCCGACGCCGAAACCGAGCCCCGCCACGCCGGCGTCGACGAGCCGCCGGACGTAGCCGGGCGACGTGGTCTCATCGAGCGCGAGGCCGGTGGTCAGCAGCAGTTCGCCGCCTTCGAGGAAGGCCTGCGGATCGGTCAGTTCGGTGGGGTGGACCCAGCCGATCGGCCGGTCGAGCCCGGCCTCCGCCGCACGCACACGCAGGCCGAGCGAACGTTCGGCCACCAGTGCGGCGAGGGTCAGTGCCATGTTGTCCAACTCTACGCCTCGATATAGACAAGATGTCGAGCTGACGCGGGCCGCGCGGGCTCCCATCCTGGAGGGCGACCCCGTCCCTCGCGTCCGCAGGAGTCTGGCCGTGACCGTCACCACCGAAACGCAGCGCAGGCTGCGCACCGAGATCCCCGGCCCCGCCTCGCGCGCCCTGCAGGAGCGACGTGCCGCCGTCGTCGCCGCGGGCGTGAGTTCGGTGCTGCCCGTCTACGTCACCTCCGCCGAGGGCGGCCTGCTCACCGACGCCGACGGCAACGTCCTGATCGACTTCGGCTCCGGCATCGCGGTGACCAACGTCGGCCACGCCGCCCCCGCCGTCGTGGACCGCGTCCGCGAGCAGGTCGGCCGGTTCACGCACACGTGTTTCATGGTCACGCCGTACGAGGGTTACGTCGAGGTGTGCGAGGCGCTCGACAAGCTGACGCCGGGCACCCACGAGAAGCGTTCGGTGCTGTTCAACTCCGGCGCCGAGGCCGTCGAGAACGCGGTGAAGATCGCCCGCGCCGCGACCGGGCGCCAGGCCGTCGTCGTGTTCGACCACGCCTACCACGGCCGCACCAACCTCACGATGGCGCTGACCGCGAAGTCCATCCCCTACAAGCACGGTTTCGGCCCGTTCGCGCCCGAGGTCTACCGCGTACCCGGCTCGTACCCGTACCGCGACGGGCTGTCCGGTCCCGAAGCGGCGCGCATCGCCATCGACCGCATCGAGAAGCAGATCGGCGGCGACCAGGTCGCGGCCGTCGTGCTGGAGCCGGTGCAGGGTGAAGGTGGCTTCATCGAGCCCGCCCCCGGGTTCCTGCCCGCGCTTTCGCGCTGGTGCACCGAAAACGGCGTCGTGTTCGTCGCCGACGAGGTGCAGACCGGCTTCTGCCGCACCGGCGAGTGGTTCGCGTCCACGCATGAGGACGTCGTGCCCGATCTGATCGCCACCGCCAAGGGCATCGCGGGCGGGCTGCCGCTCGCCGCCGTCACCGGTCGCGCGGAACTGCTCGACGCCGTCCCGCCGGGCGGGCTCGGCGGCACCTACGGCGGCAACCCGATCGCGTGCGCCGCGGCGCTCGGCTCGATCGAGGTCATGCGCCAGGAGAACCTCGCGGCTTCGGCGAAGCGCATCGAGGACACGGTGCTGCCGCGGCTGCGCGCGCTGGCCGAGGAGACCGGCGTGATCGGCGACGTCCGCGGCCGCGGCGCGATGCTGGCCGCCGAGTTCGTGAAGCCGGGCACCACCGAACCCGACGCCGACCTGACCAAGCGGATCGCGCAGGCCTGCCACCAGGCAGGCGTCGTCGTCCTCACCTGCGGCACCTACGGCAACGTCGTCCGCCTGCTGCCGCCGCTGTCCCTGTCCACCGAACTGCTCGACGAGGGACTGTCCGTCCTCGAGCACGCTGTCCGCACGGAGGCTTCGAAGTGACTACATTCCCGTTCTGGGTAGCCGGAAAGCCGGTCACCAACGGCGAGACCGTCGTCGTCCGTCACTCCTTCGACGGGAGCGAGGCCGGGTCGCATCACGTTCCGTCCACTTCGGACATCGAGACCGCCGTGCAGGCGGCGCACGACGTCTCCGACGAATTCGCGACGCTGCCCGCGCATGTCCGGGCGGGCGCGTTGGACCACGTGTCCCGAGTTTTGGGTGAGCGGTCCGAAGAGCTCGCGCAGCTGATCACCGCCGAGTCGGGCAAGCCGCTGAAGTGGGCGCGCGGCGAGGTCGGGCGTGCGGCGTCGACGTTCCGCTGGGCCGCCGAGGAGGCCCGCCGGTTCTCCGGTGACCTGCAGCGGCTCGACACCGACCCGGGCGGCACCGGACGGCTCGCGCTGGTCCGCCGCGTGCCGAAGGGGCCGGTGCTGGGCATCACGCCGTTCAACTTCCCGCTGAACCTGGTGGCGCACAAGGTCGCTCCGGCGATCGCGGTCGGCGCGCCGATCGTGCTCAAGCCCGCGCCCGCGACACCGCTGACCGCGTTGCTGCTCGGCGAGATCCTCGCCGAGACCGATCTGCCCGCCGGAAGCTGGTCGATTCTCCCTGTCAGCAACGAGGAATCGGCTCGCCTGGTGGCCGATCCGCGACTGCCGGTCGTGTCGTTCACCGGTTCCGTGCCGGTGGGCTGGGGCATCCGCGACAGCGTGCCGCGCAAGCACGTCGCGCTCGAACTCGGCGGCAACGCGGCGGTGCTCGTCTGTCCTGATTGGACGGATCTGGACTTCGCGGCGCAGCGGATCGCGACGTTCGCGATGTACCAGGCGGGCCAGTCGTGCATCTCGGTGCAGCGCGTGTACGCGCACGCCGACGTCTACGACGAGCTCCGGGCAAAGGTGCTGGAGCAGGTGCGCGCGCTCGGGACCGGCAACCCGCGGACGGACGGCGTGGACGTCGGGCCGCTGATCAACACCGCGGCCGCTTCCCGGGTGGAGTCGTGGATCGCCGCGGCCGTCGACGCCGGCGGGGAACTGCTGACCGGCGGGAAGCGCGACGGCGCGACCGTCGAGCCGACGGTGCTCGCGAACGTGCCGGAGGACGCGTCGGTGATGGCCGACGAGGTCTTCGGGCCGGTCGTGTCGATCACGCGGGTCGAGTCGGTGGAGGACGGGGTGCGCCGGATCAACGACTCGCGCTTCGGCCTTCAGGCGGGCGTGTTCACGCGCGACCTGCCGACGGCGTTCGACGTGTCCGCGAAGCTGCGTGTCGGCGGTGTGCTCGTCGGCGACGTGCCGAGCTTCCGCGCCGACCAGATGCCCTACGGCGGCGTGAAGGACTCCGGCGTCGGCCGCGAGGGCCCCGCGTCGGCGATGGCGGACTTCACCGAGGAACGCGTCACCGTCCTGACCGGCCTGACCCTCTGACCACCCGCGTTTAGTCCTCTGGATGCGCTGGTTCGCGTCGCGAACTACCGCATTCAGAGGACTAAACGCGTCAGGTGGGAGTGGGCTTCGACGAGCGAAGGGCCGTACCAGGTCAGATAGCGCCCGGAGACCAGGACGTGCTTCGCGCCGGGGAACGCTTCGGGGCCGTCGTCCGCAGTGAACTCGTAGGGCTCGTCGGGCAGTACGAGCAGGTTCGCGTCTCCGGCCGCGAAGCGCGCTTGGAGCTCGTCGAGCTTGGGGCGCGGGTAGCGCTCTTCGTCGTCCGCGTAGACGTTGCCGATTCCGACGCGATGCAGGACGTCGCCGCCGAAGGTGTCCCTGCCGAGCACGATCCACGGCTTCCGCCAGACCGGCACGACCGCCCGGAACCGCTCCGGCAGGGTCTCCCGCCAGATCTCTTCGGCCTCGACCAGCCAATCCGGCTCGGCGAGGTCGTAGGCCTGCGTGAGGATCCGCCGGATCGAGGCGAGCGCACTGGGCACGGTCGCCGACGCCTCCATCACCCAGACCGGAATCCCGTTGGCACGTAAGCGTTCCACGTCTTCCGGCCGGTTCTCCTCGGAGTTGGCCAGCACCAGATCCGGCTCGAGTTCGAGCACCTTGTCCACGTTCGGGTACTTCGAACCACCCACCCTCGGGACGTCCAGATCGACCGGATGGGTGCAGTAGTCCGTGGCGCCCGCGAGCCTTCCCGGCGCGCTCACCTCGACGGCCTCGGTCAGCGACGGCACGAGCGACACCACCCGCGACGCCGGTTCACGCAGCGGGACCACTTCGCCGAGATCGTCGATCATGCGCGCTCGAAGGACAGTTTCCGCTTGTCGACGTCCACCGCCGTGAGCCGGACCCTGATCCGCTCGCCTTCTGGCGGCTTCGCGCCCGCGCATTTGCCCATCACCGGCGGATTCTCGATCAGGATCTCCGACTTGGTCTCGTCGGCGCGCAGCACGATCGCGTCGAACTCCTCGCCGATGTGCTCGACCATGACCCACGCCTCGACCTGATCGATGCAGGCACGTTCGACCTTCGCCGCCAGTGTGTCGGACGCGGTCATCTGTTCCGGCACCTCCGAAAGCGCCGCGCGGACCCACGCGGGCACTTCGCGGCCGGCGCTCACGGCGAGGCAGATCTCGGTGGCGAACCGGTCGACCAGCCGCCGGATCGGCGCGGTGACATGGGCGTACGCGCCGCCGATCCCGGCGTGCGTGGTCAAAGCGGGCAATTCGCCGTCGAACGCGGTGTACCCGGCGCCGCGCAAAAGCCTTGTGGTGTCGGCGAAAAGTGCCATGGAGGCGGGCTGGCCGGGGTCGAGCGCGGCCAGGAACTCCGACACGCTCTTGCCCTCGGGCCAGTCGATGTTCAGCGCCTGCGCGGACCGGCGCAGCCATTCGATCGCTTCGGCGTCGGGCTGGGGCAGCGTGCGCAGGACCCCGATCCCGGCGCCGATCATGATCTTGGCCGCGGCCATGCCGGTGAGCAGCGAGATCTCGGCGTTCCACGCGTCGACGTCGTTGCGTGGCCGCTGGATCAGCGCCCAGCCGCCGTCGGGATCGCCGCTGATCTCCTGCTCCGGCAACTGCAGTTCGACCGCGCCGCGCCGGATCGCGAGCTCGCGGCGAAGGCGACCCAGCTCCGGCAGTGCGGCGACCGACGGATGCGGATCGCCCGCGTCGATCGAGGCCTGGACGGTCTCGTAATCGAACTGTTCGGTGGACCGGACGAGCGCCCGGCGGACGTTGGTCGCCGTCGGCTCGCCGCCCGCGTCGACGTCGATGGTCCACAGCACCGCCGGCCGGGTCTCCCCCGGCAGCAGGCTCGCCGCGCCCTCGGACAGCACCGGCGGGTGCAGCGGGACGTTTCCGTCGGGCAGGTAGAGCGTCTGCCCGCGGCGGCGCGCCTCCTTGTCGAGCGCACCACCCGGCGGGATGAAGGCGGCCAGATCGGCGATCGCGTAGTGGACGCGGAACCCGCCGCCCTCGGCGCGCTCGATCAGCACCGCCTGGTCGAGGTCCTTGGAACCGGGCGGATCGATGGTGACGAAGGGCAGACCGGTGGCGTCCTCGCGTTCCCCCGCTGATTCGAGCGGGTCGACGACCGCCGCCTCCGCCTCGGCGAGCACATCGGGCCCGAACGACTCCGGCAGCGAGAACTCGGCTCGAAGGTGACCGAAGTCCCCTCCTGCCGCGTGTGTCCTGATCACGAGTGGAGGCACCACACAACCCTATCCCGATCCGGCGCCATTGATCGCCCGTTCGGGTGCGGGCCGGTCGGGTGTACGTTACGGACCGAAATGAAAACCGATACCCTTTTCAAAACGACAGGAAGGTCCGTGGCGTGAAGATCGCGTTCGTCGGGAAGGGCGGCAGCGGGAAGACCACGCTGGCGTCGCTGTTCACCGCGTACCTGGCCGGCGGCGGGAAACCGGTACTGGCGATCGACGCGGACATCAACCAGCACCTCGCCGTCGCGCTCGGCGCGAGTGAGGAAGAGGCCATCGCGTGGCCGACGCTGGGCGACAACATGGGCCTGATCAAGGATTACCTGCGCGGCGACAACCCGCGGATCGCCGACGCGGCCTCGATGATCAAGACGACCCCGCCGGGGCGCGGGTCACGGCTGGTCCGGCCGTTCGAGGACAACCCGATCTTCCAGGCGTGCTTCCGCGAGTTCGGCGGGGTGCGGCTCGGCGTCACCGGACAGTTCGACGAGGACGACCTCGGCGTCGCGTGCTACCACTCGAAGGTCGGCGCGGCGGAACTGCTGCTGAACCACATGATCGACGACGCCGGTGAATACGTGGTCATGGACATGACCGCCGGCGCCGACGCGTTCGCGTCCGGCCTGTTCACGCGATTCGACGTGACCTTCCTGGTGTGCGAACCGACCGTTCGCAGCGTCGGCGTGTACCGGCAATACGCCGACTACGCGCGCGACTTCGGCGTGCGGCTGGTCGTCGTGGGCAACAAGGTCACCGAGGACGAGGACATCGAGTTCCTGCGCGAAGAGGTCGGCGACGCCCTGCTGGGCTGGATGGAGAACTCGCGGCACGTCCGCGCCGCCGAACGCGGCCGCGCGCGCCCCATCGGCGAACTCGAGCCGCACAACCTCCGGACGCTGGACTCGATGCTCGCGACCGTCGACGGCGAACAGCGCGACTGGGCGCGCTACCAGCGGCAGGGCGTCGAGTTCCACCTCCGCAACGCGCGGGCGTGGGGCAGCGGGCGGGCCGGGGAAGACCTCACGGCGCAGGTGGACCCGGAGTTCGTGCTGGGGCCGGTTTTGGCACGACAAGACGCCTGACCTGCTGGTTAGCGGGGACGGGAGCAAGGGACCTTTGCTATCGCTTGGTTGCATACGCTAAGCAACGTTAGCAAAGGTCCCTTGCTCTCTCGCCTGATCACGGGCACGGACGAGGGTGGCCGACGATGAAGGATTTGGGACGTTGAGTGTCCCGAATCCTTCATCGTCGGCCTGCTGCGACATCTCCACTGAAGTTCTCGTGAGTGGTTAGGACGGTTCTGGCGAGGCTTCTCTTAGGTACCTGCGGCGCTTCTTGCGTGATGCCTGGTTCGAAGTACATGAAGGACCCCTTCCTGTACCTAGTGTCCTGCACCGGAGTTTCGCGCCGTAAATCCGTATCGATATCCGGCCGTTTCGCCCCTGGCCCCGGGGCCACGAGGTGACGATGAGGCTCTTGACCGTCCACGAGGAACGCCGGGCAGGCACTAGTGTCCATTTTGGGTACATTGCGCGGAGGTCGTGAGTGGTAAGTGTCGTTCTAACGACACTTACCACTCACGACCCCCACCGAAAACCGCACATTTATCCACAAGCCGGACATATCGCCGCCCGCAAGTGTCCCTTATGGACACTCGAGACGGGGCCGGCTCCCATTTTCTGCCTACCCCCAGCCTCGGCACGGACTGAGCTCAGCCCGGCATGCCGTGAAGGGCCCCTTCCCCTTGGCCCTGACCGTCCTGACCACTCACGAGGGTGACCGCAGGCGCTCAGTCACCGTTCCATTTGGCGTCCTCGGCGTCGGCCTGCCGGGTGCGTTCCCTGGCGATGTCCAGGGCGCGCCTGGCCGTCGCCTCGTCCGGGTACGGGCCCAGGAGGTCGACGCTCCGGCCTCGTTCCAGGTGCTCGACCTGGTTCGTTTTGGTGTTGAAGTACCAGCCCTGATCCGGGTTCGGGTCGCTTGACATACGACAAGCGTGACATCACCCGGACGTCCTGTCATCACTTGCGATAGCGGTACGGGATCTCCGTCGGATCACCGGTCGGGCCGAACTCGGCGCCCTCGGACTGGGCCACCTTCGAGCTTTCCGGCGCGTTCTCGGCGAGCTCGTCGAACCAGCCGCGGTTCATCGGGACGCCGCGCGGCGGGGTCGCGGGTTCCGGCGGCGGCGAAGCGGGGGACGCGGGCTGCGGCAGAGGAGGAGCGATCGCGGACGACGGCGGAGTCGTGGCAGGCGGCTCCGGTTCGGCTTGGGACGGCGCGGCGGACTGCGCTTCCGGAGTGGCCGGAGGTGCGGTCATCGGCGGAGGCGGAGCCTGGTTCGTCGCCGGAGGCTGCATTCGAGTGGGCTGAGGCAGAGCCGGAGGCGAGGCAGGCGGGGGTGCCGGAGGCCCAGCGGGGGCAGCGGGCTGAGCCGGAGGTACCGCTTGGCCGCCCTGCAACGCCGACCCACCAGCCGAAGCAGGAGGAGCGGGAGGCACAGACCCACCAGCCGGAGCAGGCGGACCAGCCGAAGCAGGAGGAACAGGCGGAGCGGGAGGCACGCTCGGGGTGACCGTGCGCCACACCGGCGCGGGTCCGATGTTCATCGGCGCCGGGGCGCGCGGCGGTTGCGTGGTCGCGGGCGGCGCGGCCTGCGAAGGCGGCGGAGGCGCCTGTCGCTGCGCGGGCTTCGGGATCGGGTCGAGGCACGAGACGAGCACGGTGGTGTTCTCCGGGTCTTCGATCTTCCGGCCGCTGCGCTCGCGGTAGATCATCTCGCCTTCGGTGTCCATCTCGACCAGGTAGCCGGCCTCCGCCAGTTGTTCCTCGTCGAGGTCGACGAGCTTTTCGTAGCGCGACGGGACGACACGGTAGATCGGCCAGGCGAGGCGGGCGTTCTCGTGATGGAACTGAGCCAGCAGGGCGGCCATCTGCTGCTGCCATGGCAGCGACATCCCCTCGGCCAGTGAACGCGGCAGCACGACGTAACCGGGGTCGACGCCCGGCCAGCCTTGGTTCAGGTGATCGGCCAACGGCGTGCTCGACGCCGGCCGGGCGGCGTGCCGCGCGGGTTGGGCGGTACCGAAAAGATCGCGGGGATCGACCTCCGGACCATTGGCCGCCGCGGGCTTGCCTCGCCTTCCGAATTTCCGTGCCACGTTCTTCATCCTCTGCCAGTGTGCGGCCGCTTGCCGGTGGACAGGCCGCCACTTCGGGTGAATCCGATGGTCCCGCGATCGCGATACCACGCTTTCACCATGCTAAACGCCAGGACGGACCGCCTGCGCGACCACTTCGGCCTCGTCGAAGGAGAAGTCCCGGATGTGCACCGGCACCCCGGTCTGCTGCGCCTCGACGATCTTGCCGTCGCCCAGGTACATCATCACGTGGTGGATGGTCGCCGGGTTCGACGGGACGGTGGCGAGGAACAGCAGGTCGCCGGGCTGTGCCTGGCGGACCGGCAGCATCGCGCCGCCCTTGTACTGGTCCCGCGAAACACGCGGGATGATGATCCCGGCCGACTCGTACGCCCGCAGCATCAGCCCGGAACAGTCGTAGCTGTTCGGCCCGGTGGCGCCCCAGACGTACGGCTTGCCCTGCTCGGCGAGCGCGAACTTGATGGCCTGCGCGGCCGCCTGGCTCGGCGGAACCACGCTGCCGACGCTCGAACCGCAGCCGACGACGTCGACGATCTGGCCCTCGTTCTGCACGAGGAGGGCCGCCATCGGCTCCCAGTTGTGATACCGGTCGGGGAAGCCGGACCGCTCCACCCGCTGCGCGGCGTCACCGGGACGCATGTTCTCCCAGTCCGGCACCGCGAGCAGCACGTCGTAGAACTTGTTGACCTGGTACGGCGGGTCGGTGACCTGCGCGACGGTGCCCCAGCCCATCGACGGCCGCATCTGGAAGATGCCGAGCGAGTCGCGGTCGCCGTAGGTCAGGTTGCGCAGCTTGGACTCGGTCATCCCGGCCTGGATCGCCACCTGCCACGCCCGCGGGGACAGCGTCCGCTGCTTGCCGATCGAGATGATCAGCGCGACGATCCCCTTCTGTTCTTCGTCGAGTTTGTTCACGTCCGAAGAACCGCGATCGGCCTGGCCTGGCAGGGTCGGCCCGATCGACGCGTCGCAAGAGGTCTTGACGACGCCGCCCGCCTGGGCCTCCATGTGGTCGGTCACCACCTCGGTGACCTTGCTCGTGGTGATCACCGCCGCGAAGACCGCGGCGATCAGCACGCCGACGATGATCCCGATCTTCATCGGGTCAGCCCGCTTGCGTGAACTTGGTGACCCGCCACCCCGGGTTCGTCTTGACGACGGTGACCCGGACCTTGGGCCCGTCCGTCGGGACGTCGACCTCCATCGATCCGGCGAGCGAGGACGCGACCTGCGGCTCCCCGGAGACCCTGGTCGCGGTGATGTTCGCGGGATCCACCGTCGTCAGTTCCCCGGCAAGGTATTCCTCGGTGGTGTACGGCTTCAGTCCGTTCAGCCACTGCTCGGTCGTCGTGCCGTCGGGATGGTTCGCCCATGCCGTCACCCACTCCTTGGCGACCCGGACCCCGTCCTGGTCGACCGGCGCGGAAGACGGCGGCGCCTGGGTGGTGATCCTCGGCGGCAGCGTCGACGTCACGGTCACCGGCGCCGCGACGCCGGGACGCGAGGTGGCGGTCGCCGAAGCACCCGGCCCGGTGGCCGTCTGTCCCGGTTTTCCGATGGCCTTCGGCAGCAGGATGCCCAGTGCGGTGAACACCACCGCGAGGATCACCAGCGTGCCGATGAGGTGGCGGGGCGAGCGCAGCGGCCAGCCCCACAGTCTGCGGTAGACCGCGGTGCGCCCGCGGTTGGTCCGGATCGGCATGGGTCACCGACCCACAGCGTGGTCTGTGTCGCGGACTTCCTCGCGTACCTCGAGCCCGCGCGAAGGCCGGTACAGCACGTAGACCGGCTTGCCCGCGACGACTTCCGGGTCGACGCGGCGCGGACGCGGCGTCGACGGTCCCGGTTGCACCGGCACGGTGCCCGAGTGGTCTGGCGTGGCGTAGCCGCCGCCCGCGGAGTTCATCCGCGACGGCACCACGACCGGCTCCGGTTCGTCGCTCCAGCGCCGGTCGGCGACCGGCGACGTGTCGACCCGGCGGCTCGGTACCTGGACAGGGCTCCGCCCACCCGAGGTGAACATGGAGTCGCCCGGATTGCCCGCGGACGGGTTGTACTGGCCGAACACCGGAACGCCTCCGCCGCCACCGGCGGGAAGCGCGGCCGTGCCGCCACCGCCGCCGACAGCGCCGGGCCACGGCGCTCCCGACCAGGCCGCGGCGGGCCGGATCGCGCCGGAGCCGTTGTCGAGCCGTTGGGAGCTGGCGAAGATCGTCGCTTCGGGCCGGAACCGGCCGCCGCCGACCGTCGCGCCCACGGGACCGCGGAGGTCGCCGTCGACCACATCGTCGGTGTCGCGGACGTTCTGCCAGAACGCGTCCTGCGGGGTCGGTTCGTTGTTCTTCTTGCGGAAGCGGGAAAAGAGGCCGCCGCGTGGCGAGGGCACCGCGCCGCCGACCATGCCGACGGACATCTCGACCATCTGCCACAGCCGCCGCACGGGGCGGCCGATCATGAACAGCAACACGGTGATGATGCCCGCGAGCGCCATCTTCGTCAGCAGGGAAAGCGAGTTCCCCGCGGTGAAGATCGCCTCGAGCAGGAGCGTGTGCACGCCTGCCAGCACGGAAAGCACCATGAGGTTGAAGGCGACCGCGCCGACGACCTTGAGGATGCGCTGCATGATCTGCGGCTGGAGCAGCGCGATCAGCCCGATCAGCGGAGCCGTCAGGACGAAGATCCTGATCAGCACCTGCGCGAGCAGCACCGTGGCCTTGGCCAGCAGCTGGAACAGCGAGTAGAAGATGCCCTGGCCGAGGGAAAGGAAACCGGCGCCGACGCGGCTGCCGTCCTCACCCGTGAAATAGCCGGTCGCCGGGCCGAGTTTGGTGGAGATGTCCTTGAACGCCGCTTTCTTGGAGTCGACCAGCGCGGTGTCGGCGTCGCCGCCCTGCTGGATCTGGCCCCAGGTGAAGGCACGCGCGTCCAGGAGGGCCGGGCCGTACTGGATGGCCTGCGGCGAGTCCGGGCTGCCGAACTCCCCGCGGAGCCAGTTGTCGTAGACGACCCGGCAGTGCAGTTCGGTCGGGACCCGGTCCCATGGCTGGCGAGCCGCGACGGCCTCCGGGGTCGCCTGGCACGGTTGCGCCGAGGGCGGCGGTGCCTGGGTCGGCGGCGGCGTCTTGGGCTCGTCGATGAAGCCGGCCTGGATGTTGGTGGTGGTCTGCACGATCGCGTTGTCGATCGGATCGAGGAAACGCAGCAGCGCCAACGAAGATGCCGCCAGCCAGACCGCGGCGAGCCCGTACAGCGCCCGTTTGCTGACCGCCGCGAGATCGCCGCGCCAGATGTTGCGGAACAACATGATGGACATGATCAGCGCGGCAAGGCCGAACAACTGGGCGTAGATGTTGTTGTAGACCTTCTCGGCCCCGGCCTTGACGGCGTTGTACAGCGGGCTGAGCAGGCTGCCCTGCAAGACGGTGTAGTGCAGCGAGTTCGTGGCACCGACGAGGTTCTTGCCGATGTTGAACAGCTGGTTGCCGGCCCAGGTGTCGATCGTCGAGTTCGGCGAGGTGATCCCGGCCAGCGGGCCGCAGTCGGTTTCGAACGTGTCCCAGACGTGCCCCGCGTACCCGTAGACGTTGTACGGGCTGCCGCCTTCACCGCGCGCTGTCGCGGGCGGGTCGAGCGCGCCGACCATGCCGGCGCCGGGCCGTTCCGGGTTCGGTGCCTCACCACAGGCGGCGGCCGAAGCCGCCGGAGCGGTCGCCACCGCTTGGAGGCCAAGGATCAGCATGACGACGAACATCGTCGCGCGGCGGCTGGGTCTGGTCTTGCCGGGCCGCGGCCCCTCTTTGAGGCGGCGGCGCAGCGCGTGCCAGCCGGCGGCGAACGCGAGCACGCACGCCAGCGTGATCACCGTGTTCATGCGGCATCCCTGCCGGTGCCGCCCTTGCCGGCGCGCGCGTGCTGCTCGCCCTTTTCCCCGCTCGTGATGTGTCCGTTCTGGACGGCGCCCTGCACTTCCCCGGTCTCGGCCGCCAGCGGGTCCGGAGCGCCGAGCAGTTGCTCCTCGGTCAGCCCGACCTCGAGTTCGGCCGCGAGTTCGAGATCCTCTTCGAGTTCGAAATCGTCTTCCTCCGGCGGAGCGGCCACGAACTGCTTCTCCTCCGGGACGGCGAGTTCGTTGCCCGGCCTCGACGGCTTGGCGTCGGGCGAACCCGGGGTGGTGTCCATGACCCGGCGCAGGTGCTCCAGGTGCGGGCCGGAGAAGTCGACGCGGATCCGCTCCACGCCGCCGGCGCCGTCACCGAAGATGAACTGCCGGGGCTCGACGTCCCGCTGGAGATCGCGGGACGAGCCGGGACGGCGGCCCAGCGCCGCGACGACCTGCTCGTAGCCGACGCCGACCGGGACCTTCAGCAGGCGCAGCGCGTCGGCCTGGGCGTCGTCGTCGTCGAGACGCCCGACGAACACCGAGTCCAGCAGCGCCACGAAACCCTGGATCTTCAGGAAGTCCGCGGGGATCTGCGAAGACAGCAGCACGCGGACGTTCCACTTACGCGAGTCACGGGCGAAGCGGTTCATCAGCACGCGACCGGTCGGGACCTCGGAGAGGAAGAACGCCTCGTCGATCCAGACGCCCTTGCGCAGTTCCTTCGGCTTCTCGTACACCGACCGCTGCGTCAGCCACGCGGCGAGGTTCAGCATCTCGACGCCGAGCGATTCCGCGTCCGTCCAGTACTCGCGCGGGACGCCGTCCTTGGGCAGGGTCAGCCCCGCCATGGTCAGCACGGTCATCCGGTCGTCGCGGGTCTCGGCGTACGGGTCCGCGTCGGTCTCCGGGATGAGCAGTGCCATCCGCTCGCGCATCTCGTCGAGGAAGTCCGCGACGACGGCGGCGTGCTCGTGGTGCTCGCTGGAGTCCCGGCGCAACGCGTCGATGACCTGGCCGGGGTCGGCTTCGAACCGGCCGCCGACCGCGCGGACGGCGCGCAGCAGCACGATCCGGGTCTGCGCCATCCGCGAGACCTCGTACGGCAGGACACCGCTGAGGACGTCGAGCACGAGACGGCGGCGCGTCGCACCCGCGAGGGCCTTCTCCCGCCGCCACGAACGCTCGGGGTCTTCCTCGTCCATGAAGTGCTCGATCTGCGGCTCGGCGACCACCCGGTACGGGTTGAGGATGCCGGGCTGCGCGTTGAGCAGGTTGATGTTCCGCGCGTACGGCCGCAGCTCTGGCAGGTCGCACAGGCGCGACAGCGGGCCCGACGGGTCGAGGATCGTCCAGTGCGCGCCCGCGCGGAGCGTCTTGTAGACGATGCCGCCGCCGAGGAACGACTTACCGCCACCGAGACCGGCGACCATCGCGGTCAGGCCGGAGCCGTCGCGGATCTCCTGCGCCATCCACGGGTCCCAGGCCACCGGACGCCGCGTCGCGGTCACTGTCTCGCCGAGCAGGATGCCGCGGCGGTCGCCCACCTCGGCCGTCGCCGTCGGCACCGACGACGCCGCCCACACGACCGAACCGCGCCGCATGTACGCCGCCGAAGCCAGCGGCTCGCCGGGGATGAACTCCCTGGCCAGCGCGTACTGGGCTTCGGGATGTTCGACGGCGATCTTCGGCTTGTAGAGGTCGAGGAGCTGCTGGGCCAGGCGCAGCGCGTCCCGCTCCGTCGGCCCGGACACCGCGAGCCGCCACCACGAACGCACCCGGGTGGCCAGCGCGGTGAAGCCCGACGTCATCTCGTCGTCGATCTCCAGCACCCGGCCCGCCTGACGCGCCAGCGACTGCGGCGGCTCCAGCTCGTGCTCGTCGGTGTAGTGCTTGACCTGCGAACGCACCTTGTTCATCTGGCGCTGCAGCTCACCGGCGACCTCTTCGGGCCGCCGGACGTAGATCCGCGCGGACACCTCGACCGCGGCGGGCAGCCGGTCCGCGTGCTGGATCCACGGGTCGTCGACCTCGGGGATCTGGAGACCGTGCATCTGGCCGACGGTGAGGACGGCGAGATGCCGCGAGACCCCGGCGTTCGACCCGGTGCGGCCGCGGACGGTGACCGTCGGCGCGTACGGCTCGGCGTGGAAATCCGCCGCGTCGGTGAAACTGGCGAGATCCTCGGGCTCCCAGGCGGCGCCGGGGACCGCGGGCATGTTGCGCGGCGCGGGCAGGCCCAGCGAGCACGAGCGGTGCATCAGCCAGGACATCTCCTCGGCGTGCACCGGACGGCCTTCGAGTCCGGCCGAGCCGATCACCTGGTCGAGGTGCTCGACCTCGGAGTCGAGCGCGGCCAGCTCGGCGTCGACGGCCTCGGGCAGGATCTTGCGCAGCACCGGGGCGGCGCTCTCGACCGCGCGGTCGATCATCCGCCTGGTCTGCACCTGGACGCCGAGATAAACCTCTTTTTCCGCCATCGAGCGGCCCATCAGCTGCTGCTGCTCGCCGATGAGGTAATCGTCGAAGGACAACGAGCCCTGCACGTCCTGGGGACGGCCGACCGCGTTGTGCACGTGGGCCTCGGCCCACATGCGGATCGGGTACGGCCGGTTGGTCACACGCAGGTGCAGCCAGCGGCCCTGAAGCTCCGCGTACTGCCCGGCGATGGCCGCGATCAGGTCGCGGCGCTGCGAATCCGACCGGAACGACCAGCGCTGCGGCGCCAGCCGATACCAGGCGTAGACCTCATAACCGGTGCGTAACAGGTGCCCGTCGATGCTTCGCGCGGCGATGGACGGGGTATAGGTGGGTATGGCCGCCTCGCCGGGCAGCCGCCTTCCCTTGCCGGCCTTCTTGGGCTGCGCGGAGCGGACCTGCTGGGGCGGGTTCCAGGCCCCTTGCTGCAGATCTCGATCACGTTTTCCTCGGCTTCCGCCGCGACCGAACAACGACTACCTCCCGGCCCGAGCCGCAGGGCGGCTCCGACGCGCTCGTGGTGTTCCCTGAGCTCCGGCGCCGCCGCCGTAGCCGTGCTGCTGGTACTGCCGTCTCCTGCGCTGCTTCGGTAGCGGGCGCGTCGCCCGTACCCGGACGCGGGACGCGCTGGCGGCGCCCCCCGTGCCCGTGGTCCGTTCTCTAGGGGTGTTGAGCTCTTTCGCCGCCATCCCGGCCACGGCGCCGAGTGGGCGCTCGTGACTGATCTTGGACGTGATCAATCTGGTGATCACGATTGTGGCGACGAAGGCCCAGGCGGTCGAGAAGAACCCGAAGCTCCAGCCCGCCCACCGTTCGACGGTGAGCACGAGCAGGAAGACCGGGATACCGACGAGCCACGCGACGTAGCGGGCTCTCCAGGGAAAAGTCGCTTTCGGCGGGCCGAGCCACACGGCATCGACCCGGTAAACCTCGTCATCGGTGCGGATACGCAACGCGAGCCCTGCCTCAGCCCGTGAAGAGGCCGGCGATCCACTGGCCCACGTTGACTCCGGCGCCACTCACCGCGAGGCCGATGATCGCCAGCGCGATCACGACACCGGCGAGTCGGCGCATGACACCGGCGTTGTCTCCCTTGCCACCGCCCAGCCACAGCAGGAGGAGCGCGACGGCCAGCAGCACCAGGGGGATGATGTTGTCGATCAGCCAGGTGCGGACGTTGCCGGTGCCGAGCTCGCCGGCGGCCAGCGTGTCGAGGGTGGTCATGGTCATCATCGCATTACTCCCGGTGCGCGGAGAGGGGGTTCGCGCGGTTCTGGCTCGGTGGTGCTTCGAACATCATGGCGTCACGAGGCGTAGTGGTCAAAGCGCGCTCTGTAGATATCGATTTGTCCACTGAACACAGAGCGAGGCACAGCACCACGACCATCCTCGGTCTCCATCATCGTTGCAAGGGTCGTCTGGTTTAACCCCGGCCACCCGTATTTCGCAGTGTGCTGACGGCCTCACTCGGTTGCGAGGCATCTTGCTCACTGTGAGTACGGGTCGGTCGCGGAGAATCGGGCCTCGACCAGTGTGACATGACTCGTTCGGTGGCTTCTCCCGAGTCCGCAGGGTGAACACGCATTCGACAAAAATCATGAGTGCCGATCAAGCGAAAGTCACACTTCCGTTACCCAAAGCGAAAACCAGGAGGGCATTTTCGCTACATAGCGTGATTATCGGCCGGTAGAGAACACATTCGCGGGAAAAGCGCCGGCTTCGACGGCCTTGCGGCTCAAAGGCCCGCACAGCTCGTGAAGACGCTCGGTCTTCTCCTCGCCGAGATGCTCCCAAGGCCCCGCCGACGCTTCATTCGTCGCGACTTCGAGCCGCTCGCGAAGATCGTTCCCGGCTTCGGTCAGACCGCCGTCGGCGTCCAGGATTCCCTGTTCGCGGAGCTTGGCGGCCGCGCCGTCCCACTGCTCGTCGCTCCAGCCGCGGGACGCCTTGGCGGCGGCGGGCAGGAAACCCTTGCCGGTGGCGGTGTGCGTGACGAGGGCGGCGAGCCCGTCGAGACCGTTGACGACCAGCGCGGCGATGTGGGCGTCACCGCGATGCTCACGCAACAGGGTGATGGCGTGCCAGAGTACGAGATGCGGCTCGCTCGGCCAGTCGAGGCCCGCGTGCCCGGCGTACAGCGGCCTGCCGTCGACCTGGCAGCCCCCGGTCGCCTCGCGAGCCAGCTCGGCCGCCTCGGCGACCTCTTCGGAACCGAGAGTCTCCTTGCCGAGCAGCCTGGTCAACGCCGCGTCGACGGCCTCGAAGCGGGCCTCGATGATCCTGTCCGGGCCGGCCAGCGTCCACGCGCGCGGGATGTAGCGGGCGACCAGCTCGGGGTTGAAGTTGTAGAAGGTGGCCGCGACCACGGCGGAACTCACCGCGCCCATGGGCGCCGCGCGGCCCGCGAAATAGGTCATGCGCCCCGGCCGGAGGCCCGCGCCGGTGAGCGCGGCTTCCGTCTCGGGGGCGAAGTAGGTAAGGGAATGCAGTACATCGAACGTCCCGCGGAACCGTCCCGTGACCCGACTCGCTTCACCCATGGGAGCACCCTACCGACAAGTAGTCAGGGGGTGCAGCGTCCGAAGGGCCCCGCCTTGGCTGCGGCGGGAGCAAGGGACCTTTGCTACCACTTGAAGCCGGGGTGTGTGGAAATAGGGACGTTGAGTGTCCCTATTTCCACACACCCGCTACTCCGCGTGGTGACCGTGTGGATTTTGTTGCGTTGGGTGACCCGAAATCCACACAGTCATCACGAAGGTGAGCAAGGGACCTTTGCTACCACCGGCCGGGGGCGAGGCGGAACCGAACCCGCTCGCCTGCGTCATACTCCAGACCACGAATCACCATGAACCACGGATCACCACAGCGTACGGGGAGCGACGATGTCCGCCCAGATGGAACAACTGATCGCCCAGTTCGAGAACTTCCAGGCCAAGGTGCGCCAGGCCGAGACGCGCTTCGCCGAGGTCGGCGACATGCAGGAGCGGATCGCGCAGGTCGAGACCACCGCGACCTCTCCGTCGGGCGAGGTCACGGTGGTCGCCGGGGCCGCCGGAACCGTCACCGACATCCGGCTCACCGCGGGCGCCATGCACCTCGAAGCGGGCCAGCTGTCCTCGTTGCTCATGAGCACCCTGCGCAAGGCCGTCGCCGGGGCCGTCCAGCAGCAGGCCGGAATCGTGGACGACGCTTTCGGTGACACGTTCGGCGTCAACACCTCGGAGCAGGTTCGCCAGGCTCAGGAAGAGGCGTTCGGAACCGCCGAGGAAGAACCGGCGTCGCAGGCACAACAGCAACAGCCATCCCGGCCGGCGCGCCGCCCCGCCCCGCGGGACGACGACGACTATTTCGACGACGGCGGCTCCTTCCTCCGCCGCAGCTGACCGAACCGACCGAGGGACTCCCACGATGTCAAAGGGAATCGAGACGAATATCGCGGCGATCGCCGCCTACGCCCAGCAGCTCCCCTATTACGAGCAGGAAGCGGAGAAATTCGGCGCCAAGATCGACGCCGCCGACGTGACCGACGAGGCGTGGGGAGTCGTCGGGATCTGGGCCAAACAGGGCTACACCGACCGCCTCGGCGAACTCCGTTCGCTGCTGGACGACTTGAAGGACGGCGTGGACGGGTTCGTCGGCAAGCTGAACAAGGCCTCCGAGATGTACCGGGGCATCGAGGAAGCCGGAAAGGTCGAGTTCGGCAAGCACGAGGCGACCATCGACGAAACGCTCGGAAAGTAGGGGTCATGACCGAGGAGAAGTCGAGCATCGCCGACGGGCTCAACGTCCAGGCGTACGACGAGAGCATGAGCGCGAACCTCGATCGCGCGATGGGACACGTGCCCGTGGCGGGCACGATCTACAAGTCGGGCAAGTCGATCGCCGGGCACGCCCAGCAGGCGGCCCAGGCGGACAGCCCTGGCGAACTGGCGTCCGCGGGTGGCGCGCTGGTCGGAGACGGGGCGGCGTTCGTCGGCGCGGCCGCCGCGGACATGGTCACCTTCGCCATGGACCCGATCGGCTGGCTGGTCAGCCACGGGCTGAACATGCTGCTCGAGCTGGTCCAGCCGCTGCAGGACGCGTTGCACCAGGTCACCGGGGACGGCCCGGCCATCGGGCACGCGTCCGAAAACTTCGTCACGATCGCGCAGGGCTTCGTCGCGCTCGCCGAGGACTTCGAGAAGACCGGTGACACGGCTCTCGCCGAGTGGGTGGACGACGCCGGCGCGGCGGCGAAGGAAGCGCTGGGCGACTTCTCCTCCGGTATCCGCGGCGTCGGCTCGGCCGCCGGATCGGTGGCCGAAGTGCTGCAGATGTGGTCGATGGTCATGGTGGTCATTGAGGAGCTGATCAAGGGGATCATCACCGAGCTGATCTCCTGGCTGATCACCCTCTGGCTGCCCGCGCTGGCCGCGTCGGTGATCAGCTTCGGCGGCTCGGTCGCCGCCGCGATGACCGCGTCCATCGCCAAGGCGGTCAGCGTGATGCAGAAGGTGACCCGTTACCTCGGCAAGTTCGGCAAACTGCTCGATACCTTCATGGAGTTCCTGAAGAAATTCGCGGGCAAGGTGGAAGTGTTCACCCGGAAGCTGCGGGTCGGCGTGATGCCAGGGGAAACCAAGTTCGGGTTCGGCGCGGTGGCGCAGGGCTTCCAGCCGAGCAACCGGGTGCTCACGACGATGTTCGGTACCTCGGTCGGGGTACGCCCGCTGGTGGCCGGTGCGGGCGTCAAGGCAGGCATCGGAGCGGGGAAGGGCGCCTTCACCGAGGGCAAGGAAGCCGTGACGCCGGAAGGGGACGAGCCGTGGTTCGACAAGAGCGAGATCGGCGGGGACAAGAGCCCGGAGGAGACCCGCAAGAATCTCGACATCTAGCCGCCACCCCGGGCGAACTCGCCGCGACGGCGCCCACCGAGACCCGGCGGCGAGCAGCCGAAAAGATCTTCGCGCACGAAGAACGGCTGGAGGCCAAGAGGGAAGAGGTCTCCGTTCGTCCCGGATTCCGCGAACGGGTCGAGGAGCTGATGACCGCCCAGTGGCACGAGCCGGTCATGGTGCTGCGCCTCGGTGGCGACAAGCTGCGGCACGACGTTCCTGGCAGACGTCTCGACGGCACGGTCAAAGGCGAACGGCTGATCCGGCGGTTCTTCTGGAACATCCTGCGCGGGATCGGCACGGCGGTGGGCTACGTCCTTTATCTGGCGCACAATTCGGCGGCCGGTTCAGGCCGTTCCGTGCGACCGGAGAGCCAGGTGAAAGGCCCGGCGAACGCGATGGTGCTCGAGCTGACCGACCGGCTCCGGAAGGCGAGCGGGCCATGGCTGGTGTGCTCGCCTTCGGGAATCGCGGTGGTGGACACCGGATCGACGGACCGAGACCCTGCCGACGCGCCGCCACCGGAGATCATCTGGCAGGCCCGGAAACCGCAGGCGCCCGAGATCGGCTTCCGCGGCCGCACCATCACCTGGCCGGACGGGTCGATTTTCAAGTTCCCGCTGCACAGCCGCACCGAGGAGCAGTACCTGCGAAACCACCCTCGTGAGTGGTGACCTGAGAGGCGCCGGGTCGAGGCAGGGGCGAGAGGGGTGCCCCCAATGCCACTTTGGGGGCATCACCACCAACGACAGGTAGAACGGACGAGCCGGCGTGTAAGCCGGATCCTGTCCTCGCCTCGCCTTGCGGCTGAGCGAGTGGCGGCCATCCATCTAGGCCCGCCGTCGCCGACGGGCTCGAGCGGCCTACCCGCAGGCTCGGGCGGGCAGCCCTCGATCGCCTGCGCAGGAGCCTCGCGGCTCCCTCTTGACCTTGCTCCGGGTGGGGTTTACCTAGCCGTCCTGGTCACCCAGGACGCTGGTGGTCTCTTACACCACCGTTTCACCCTTACCTCCGCCCGCGAAGCGAACGGAGGCGGTCTGTTTTCTGTGGCACTGTCCCGCGGGTCGCCCCGGGTTGCCGTTAACAACCACCCTGCCCTGTGGAGTCCGGACTTTCCTCGAACCGGTCTCCCGGCTCGCGGCCGCCCCGCCGACTCGTCCGTCGGCGAATCTTACTGCACGGGCGCGGGGAGGCAGTTCAGGTTGCGTTGCCCGTCGGGTTTGACGACGAACCAGAGGTGGTCGGTGCCCTGTCCGGTCCATTCGCCGGGGCGCGCGTTGGCGAACTTGTAGAGGGGCCTGCCCGCCAAGGTCACCTGTTCGGCGCCTTCGGGACGTTTGATGGTGTCGACGAGGGCCGGGTCGATGCCGGTCACCAGCGGCTTGCCGGTGGTAGTGATGGGGGTCCATACGACGGCGCAGTCCCCGAGGCAGGCCGAGCGGGCCTTGTGCGGGTTGTCGCGTTCGTAGCGGAAGAGGACGGCGCCGGTCTCGTCGAGGATGGCCTGACCCATCCGTGTCATGTAGACGGCGGTGAGCCGTGTGCCGGACGGAGTGTCCGCGGGGGAACTGGGCCGCGCGGTGCCGGGCGACGGGACACGCGGGCTGGGGAGGGCTTCGGTCACCGGGGCGCTCGCTGTCCGCGACACGGGATCAGCCGCCTGCCACCACATCGCGGCGCCCACGACGAGCGCCGCGATGACGACGAGCATGGTCAACCGTGATCGGCGCATCGGGCGTCTCCGTTTCTTCCTGCGGGTCGACGGGGTTCTGCTCCGCGATCTCGTTGGTCCAGTGGAGGACGCCGGATGGGCTGTCGAGGCCGACGACGCCGACGAGGCGTCCCTTGCGGACGAAGCCGGTCACGGGCCTTTCGCCACTGACGGGCGAGGCGAGCGCGACGGTGTCGGTGCCCAGCTTCGGGATGCCGCCCGCTTGGATGCGCATGCCGTGCTGTTCGGACCAGAACCGCGGCACCGGCGCGAAGGGCCGCGAAGCCTGCGGTCCGGCGAGGAGGTTCTCGGCGGCCGCCCGGCCCATCTCGACGGCGTTGAGCCAGTGTTCGACCCGTCTCGGCGTCTCGTCGAACCGCAGGTTCGGCCATTGCGCGACATCGCCGGCGGCGACGATGTTGCTCATCCCCAGCACATGACACGTGGGCGAGCAGACGACGCCGTCGTCGAGCGGCAGCTTCGAGCCGCGCAGCCACGAGATCGAGGGCACGGTCCCGACGGCCACGACGACACACGAGACGTCCAGGACCCAGCCGTCGGACGAGTGCAGCCGCAGGCCGTTCGCCGTGGTCTGCCAGTCGTCGATGGACGCGCCCAGCGCCAGCCGCACGCCCCGCGACCGGTGCAGCGCCGAAAGCTTCTGCCCGATGTGCCTGCCGACGACCTCGCCGAGCAGGGTCGCCGACCGGCCGATGATGGTGACCTCGCGGCCGATCTCGCGCAGGCTCGCGGCGACCTCGCAGCCGATGAACCCGCTGCCCAGCACCGCGACGGGCCCGTTGTCGGCGGCGAGGTTGTCGCGCAGTTCCGCGGCGTCGGCGAGTGTCCGGACGACGACCACCCGCGGATGTCCGTGCGGGACACCGGAAAGCCGCCGCGGTTCGACGCCACTGGCGATGACGAGCCCGTCGTACGGAAGTTCCTCCGCCCCGGGCAGGTGGACGATCTGGCGGCCGGGCTGCAAATGCGTCGCCGGGGTGTTGAACCGCCATTCGGCGTCGATCTCGTCGGGCCGCGCGAGCATCATCTCCGCCGGTCCGGTGGCGCCGGTCAGCAGCTGCTTGGACAACGCCGGCCGGTGATACGGCAGCTCGGGCTCGTTGCCGACGATGACCAGTTCGCCGTCGAACCGCAGTTCCCGCAACCGTTCCGCGCACCGCAGCCCGGCGAGCCCGCCGCCGATCACGACTATCCGTTCGCTCATTGTCCCGCCCCTTGCAGTCGGATCGCGCGCATCGGACAGGCTCGGGCCGCGGCCTGGACCAGCGGCACCTGTTTGGCACCGGGTTTCCGGAGGTAGCGCAGCTGACCGTCGCCCTGTAACTGGAAGACCTGCGGAGCTTCGGCCTGACAGATGGCGTAGCGGTGGCATTTCTTGTCGTCGACGGAGATCCGGACCCGTTCGGCCCGGCCGGTCTCGCCTTCGAGCAGTCCCAGCCGGACCAGCGTCCGCGGCGGGAGCACGCGAAGCACGGTGAGCACGACGGCGGGGGTGAGCACGGTGATCCCGCCGAGCCACACGGCCGCGAGATTCCCGTTCGCGGACGCGCCGAGCCAGGAATGGATCGCCAGCAGCCCGACCGCGAAGTAGCCGGCCTGGTGGAACCGCTGCCCGCCGCGACCGTTCGCCCGGCGCCCCAGCGCGGCGGTGACCGAGACGGCGATGAACAGTTCCAGCCCGACGACGCCCGCCGCGTGCCGCGCGACGCCGCCGCCGGCGAACGGGATCAGCAGCGCGAAGAGGTCGAACGAGTCGTCGTCGAGGAAGAGATAGGACAGACCGTGGACGACACCGGTGGCGAGGCTGAACGTCGCGAGGACGACGTGACCGCCGCGCAGTGCCTCGTGGCCGGTGACGCGCCTGATCCAGCCGGTGGCGCTCAGCACGCCCCACGCCAGCGTCAGGCACATCGTCACGTAGGCGAACCGGCCCGAAAGCGCGGCGATGTCCCGCACCCCGCTGTCGTGCGGCGACGGGGCCGGGATGACCGCCAGGAGCGAGGCCGTCATGCGCGCCTGCCCGATGAGCCGAGCACCCGGACGAGCCCGAAGGTCGCGCCGCCGGCGATTCCCGCCATGAGCACGCCGAGCGCGATGTCGCCGCCGTCGAGTTCGTTGCCGCCGGTGGGCACGACCATCAGCGACGTGGTCTCGGCGATACCGGTGCTTTCGAGCAGGGTCATATGCCGCATGACGGTGTCGACGGCGGTCTGCGCGAACGAACGCATCGCGTCGTCGCGGGTGGCGGCACGGACCTGGGAGGCGAGCCCGAAAATGCTCCCGTGCGCGGCGCGGGCGCGATTGACGTAGAGGCGGTCGAAGTCGGCGCCGCCCGCCGCGGTGATCTCGCCGATCCAGGAGCGCTGTTCTTCGGTGGGCTCGGCGGGGAGTTCGACGCGGACCTTCGAAGCGAGTGTGCGGACCTGCGCGTCGAGACGGTCGTGGTCCTCGGCGAGTTTGCGGCCGACCTCCCGCACCCGCTGCCCGTTCCCGCGCTGTTCCGCCTGACGGCTGACCGGGCCTTCCCACAAACCGGCTTGGCGTACTCGTACGAGCAGTTCCCGGTCATGGGCGTCGATTTCCGCGAAGGCACGGGCGGGCGTTCCCACCCATATCGCCAAGCAGGCGATCACCACTCCGAGCAGTCGATAGATCATTTCACCCGTCCCCGTCATGGAAGTGCCTCACTGGAAGTACGGCGAACCGGAGCGGCCGGTTCGATCTCGGCACTCGGGTCCAGTGTGATGTGCATCACACGACACATTTAGAACCGTTTCCCACTGACATACGTACCGGCCGACTAATAGTGAACAGACCACTACTGCACATGGCTCACGGCGATAGTCTGCGCTACGGTGTACGAACCTGTGAAATCCTCCACCGTTGGGGAGGTAGCGAACTTTATGGAAGCAGTGGGCAGAGATTGCCGGGTCGGCGGCGACCGCCGGCCGAACGAGCTTTCCGATGAGCTGATTTCGTTGCTGTACAAGGATTTCCGGGAGACTCTGTTCAACCAGGTGCTGTACCTGACGGGCCATGATCAACAATGGACGGAGGACGTCGTCCAGGAAACACTGATCCGTGCATGGCAGCATTCCGACACGTTGAACCGTGAGCCGGGAATGCTGCGCGGCTGGCTGCTCACGGTCGCCAAGCGGATCGTGATCGACGGCTGGCGAAACCGGCGGGCGCGACCACAGGAGGTGGAGCTGGACAGTTCCGAAAACGCCGAAATAGCGGACCGGACCGAGCAGTCACTGTCCGCACTCGTCATTTCCGAAGCGCTACGATATCTGGACAGCAAATACCAGGCCGTCATCTACGAGACGTATCTGACCGGGCATACCGTCCGGGAGGCGGCGGTGATATTGGGAATCCCGGAGGGAACGGTAAAATCACGCCTGTACGCGGCCATGAGGACATTGCGACGGTCGTTAGGAGAACTGGGTTCGCGATGAGGAAGCGAAAGGTGAAACACACCGATGTGGCGGCGTACGTACTCGGTGTGCTCGATCAGGCCGAGGCGTACGCCTTCGAAAAGCATTTGAAGGGCTGCGGGCGCTGCGGCAGGCAGGTCGCGGAATTCACGTCGGTGGAAGTCGCGCTGGCGAGGGCCGATCTGAGCTACCTGTCCCCCGTCGCCACGCGGTGCCGCGGACGGCTGTCGATGATCGCGGCCAACCTCGTCGTGGTCTTCCTGGCGTGCGTCGTCGCGGCCCTGATGTCGTCGCAACGGTCGGCCCGGCGGGTCTCGTCGGATGCGGACATCTTGACCCCTGCTCCCCTCGACGACCAGCGATTACTCCCGATACCGCTTACGTTGAAGTAGTCTGCCGCAAGCCGACACGAAGGTCTCTACGGTGCATACCGAAGTAAATCCCGAGAGCCCCTTCGGCGGGCCTTCGGTACCGAAGCGCCGAGCCGCCGGGTTACTGGGTCGAGACAGCGAACTCGACACGATCACCGGGCTGTTCCGGGCCGCCCTGCACGGCCGCGCGGTCAGCGCGGTGGTGGTCGGAGAGTTCGGCATGGGCAAATCGTCGGTGCTGACAGCCGCCGGTGAACTCGCGAAAGCGGCGGGCTTCACCGTCGCGATCGCGACCGCGTCCCGGCTGGAGACGCATCTGAGCGGCGGTGTCGGCCGCCAGCTCCTCGAAGCGCTCACCCACGCGCCCGCCGAACCCGGATCGCCGCGGCCGCGCACGCCGCACGCGGCCGAGATCCTGCCGGACCGCCGTCCCCGGAACGAACAGGAACAGACGGAGGCGCTCGACGCCTTCTTCCGCACCGTCCGCCACGCCGCCGAACAGGGACCGGTCTTCCTCGGCATCGACAACATCCACCTCGCCGATCCGTGGTCGATGCGCTGTCTCGCCTACATCCGGCATCGCGTCGAGCAGTTGCCGGTGATGGTCGTGCTGACCTCGCTGATCGGGCATCTGCAAACCGGCGAGGTCGCCCTGCTCGAGATGTCCGGGTGCACGCCGGCGACGATCCGGCTGCGCGGGCTGGGCGCGGGACACGTCGCCGAGTTCCTCCGCGTCTCCCCCGGACGGTTCGCCGAGGAATGCCGCGAGCTCACCGGCGGCAACCCGTTCCTGCTCAGCGCGCTGCGGCGCCGCCTGGTCCCCGGGATGGAACTGGACACCGCGGGCTCGGCGATGATCGGCGAGGTGCTGCGGGTGCGCATGCACGAGTACACCGCCGCGCCGAAGATGCTCGAAGCCGTCGCGATCCTCGGCGAGGACGCGAGCTTCGACCTGCTGGCGCGGCTCGCCGGGGTCGACGAGAGCACCGCGCTGGAGGCCATCGACACGATGGTGCGCGTGCATCTGCTGACCAACAGTCACCGGCCCGCGCTGTCCTACCGGTTCGTCCGCAATTCGGTGCTCGCCGACATGCCGCTCGCCACCAGGGCGGTCAGCCAGTCGCGAGCGGCCAGGCTCCTGCACGACTCGGGTGCCGCGCCGGAGCGGGTCGGCGCGCACCTTCTGGAGGCGACCGCGATCAGGATCCCTTGGGCGGTGGACGTGCTGCGGCTGGCCGCGCGGCATTCGGTGGTCGAGGGCGACCCGGGACTGGCGGTCCGGTTCCTGTCGCGGGCCTTGGAAGAACGGCTCAGCGAACGCAAGCGGATGGCGGTCCTGCTCCAGCTCGCGCACGCGGAGTTCCACTGCGACCCGGACCTCGCGCCCGCCCGCGTCCGCGAAGCCGTCGATCACATCGACGACCGCGAGACCGCCGCGTTCGTCGCGACGGCCATGATCCTTTCGCTGTGCTGCGGCCCGGACGCGCGACTGGCGATCAACTCCGCCGGGCAGTTCGCCGCGCGGCTCGACGCGGGCGGGCCCGACGCCGTCTGGCCGTTGCTGTGCATGACCTATCTCGCCGAAGCGGGCAGCAGGCTCGGGCCGCCGCCGGACTTCCGCGACTTCGAGCGGCAGTGGGCACCGCTGAACGATCCCGCCGCGCGACAGAGCCGATCGGGGTTGCTCGCGCTCGACACGGTGCGGAGCGGGAAGTCCTCGGCGAACGCCGTGCGGCATTTCGGGGAGGCGCTGTCCGGCGAACAACCCGAACTGTTCGAACAGCCCTACTTCTTCACGCTCGCGACGGCCGCGCTGGCCGACGAGCCCGCGCTCACCGACCGGCTCTGCCAGGTGCTCGACACCCAACGCCTGCCTTGGGACTTCCACGTGCCGAAGGGGGCGCTCGCCACGCTCGCGCGCGGGATCGCCCTGCAAGCGGGCGGCGATCTGGAGCGGGCGAGTGTCCACTACGAATCCCTGGTGCGGCAGTTCGACGAACGCGGCGTCACCGGTCATTGCCCGATCGCGGTGCTGTGCGCGGCGAGACTGATCGAGGTCTCGGTCGACCTCGGCCGCCACGACGTCGCGAACGCGGTGCTGGACAAGCTGGATTTCGGGGCCACCCAAGCACTTTTCACGCACAACTACCTGCTCTACGCCCGCGGCAGGCTCCGGGCCGCCACCGGCGAGCCCGAACTCGGCTACGAAGACCTGCGCGGCTGCGGCCGCCGTCTCGAACACCACGGCATGCGCTTCCCCGGATTCGCTCCCTGGCGGGCGCACGCCGCCCGCACCGCGCTGGCGCTCGGGCGCACCGACGCGGCGGCCAGGCTCGCCGAGGAGGACCTCGACGCCGCGGAACGCTGGGGAGCGCCGCGGATCCTCGGCGGCGCGCTGACCACGGCAGGCCTCGTCCGCGACGACGGTCTCGGCGAGGAGGCGGAACGCCTGCTCACCAAGGCCGTCGACGTCCTCGGCGGGTCGACGGCGAAGCTGGCGCTGGCCGAGGCCCTGACCGAACTCGGCGTGCTGCAGGCCCGGCACGGGCAGGCCGAGAAGGCGGTCGGCACACTGCGGCTGGCTGTGCGGTCGAGCAAGCATTGCGGAGCCCGGCCGCTTGAGACGCGGGCCTCCGAGGCGCTGCGGAGCGCGCGAACGAGCCTCGCGACGGCGAAGGACAACGAACACGGTCTCACCAAACAGGAATACCGCGTCGCGCTGATGGCCGCACAGGGTCTCACCAACCGGGAGATCGCCGAGGCGCTGCACCTGACCCGCCGCACCGTCGAACTCCATTTGTCCGGGGCGTACCGCAAACTGGAGATCACCGGACGACCGGAATTGTGTTCCGCGCTCGGCCGTTCCCAGCGCGTGGACGGTGATTGACGGTTTCCGGGGGCGGCGGGTTCACTCCGCGACATGCCGGGAATCGAATCCGAACCACTCAAATTCGCCTATTGGGTCCCCAATGTGAGCGGCGGTCTGGTCACGAGCGACATCGAGCAGCGCACCGACTGGGGATACGAGTACAACCGGGATCTCGCCGTCCTCGCGGAGAACAGCGGGTTCGAATACGCGCTGAGCCAGGTCCGCTACACGGCCAGCTACGGTGCCGCCTACCAGCACGAATCGACCGGATTCAGCCTCGCGCTGCTGCTCGCGACGCAGCGGCTGAAGGTGATCGCGGCGATCCACCCCGGACTGTGGCATCCCGGGGTGCTCGCGAAGTTCATCGCCAGCGCGGACGTGATCTCCGGCGGTCGCGCGGCGGTCAACGTGGTCAGCGGCTGGTTCAAGGACGAATTCACGAACCTCGGTGAACCATGGCTGGAACACGACGAACGATACCGTCGTTCCGAAGAGTTCATTCGCGTACTGAAGGAACTCTGGACGAGCGACCACGCCGAATTCGCCGGCGATTTCTACCGGATCCACGATTTCGACATCAAACCCAAACCGGTCGGCCGTCCGCATCCGGAGATCTTCCAGGGCGGCAACTCCACCGCGGCGCGGAAGCTCGCGGGCCGGGTGTCCGACTGGTACTTCAGCAACGGCAAGGACTTCGACGGTTTCAGCGAGCAGGTCGAGGAGGTCCGCGGTTACGCGGCCCAGAACGACCACGCCGTCCGCTTCGGGCTCAACGGCTTCCTGATCGCGCGAGAGACCGAGAGCGAGGCGAAGGCCGTGCTGCGCGAGATCGTCGAGAAGGCGAACTCGGACGCCGTCGAGGGCTTCCGCAACGCCGTCAAGCAGGCGGGAGGCTCCACTTCGGACAAGAAGGGGATGTGGGCCGACTCGGAGTTCAAGGATCTGGTGCAGTACAACGACGGCTTCCGCACCGGGCTGATCGGCACGCCGGAGCAGATCGCGGACCGGGCCATCGAGTACAAGAAGCGCGGGGCGAACCTGCTGCTGCTCGGCTTCCTGCACTACCTGGAGGACGTCGAGCACTTCGGGAAGCACGTGCTGCCGGTGATCCGGGCGAAGGAAGCGGACCTGGAACGAGGCGCCGCCACCCCCGAACCCTTGGTCACTTCCGCCCCCTGACGCGTTCAGTCCTCTGGATGCGGTCGTTGCGCGGGGCAACTACCGCATTCAGAGGACTAAACGCAGGGGGTTTACGGCAGGTAGACGGTCTGGCCGGGGTGCATGGTCGGGCCGCAGTCCTTGAGCGGGCCGCCGAAGCGCGCCGCCTCGACGTCCGGCAGGGTCTTCGCGGCGTACTCCTGGACGGCCTTCAGCTTCTCGGGGCTGGAGACGGCGTCCTTGCGCACGAAGTCACCGTTGCGCGGCCCGCTGCCCGGATACACGAAGATCGGCTCGTAGTCGCGGTCGATCCGCGGGTCGACGGTGATGCCGTTGCCCGCGGCCCACGGGCCCCACGAGTGGATGAAGGTCGGCTTGACCTTCTCGAACACGTAGTCGCGCAGCCCGGGCAGGTCGCCGTTCTTGAGGAAGTCCGCGACGTCCGCCTCGACCAGCCCGGCCATGTCGACCAGGTGCAGGCGGCTGGTCATCGACGAGCCGCCGAGGTCGGGCAGCAGCAGCGACGCCTGCTGGAGGCCGAGGATGTCGGCCATGGTGTTGAAGCCGCGGCCGAAGCGGTCGGCGATGAGGCACGCGGGCACCGTCGGGACCTCTTGGAACTTCTTCGACGCCGACGCGAAGCCCATCCCGGACGGGATCGCGGCGGCGACCAGCACGAGCACCACGACGGTCCGCAGCACGGCACGCGACCGGCGCAGCAGTTCGCCGGCGGCCAGCGTTCCCGCCAGCACGGCGAGGATCCAGATCGGGGTCGCGAACCGGTGCTGGCCCATCCAGTCCGGGACCATCACGCCGTACGCGATGATGCCCAGCGCCAGCGGCACCAGCAGCGCGATCAGGCCGCGCCGCCACTCCGCGCGGATCAGCGCGTATCCGATGGTCAGCGCCAGCAGGATCGTCCCGGCGACACCCGCGTAGCCGACCAGTTCGAAGGGCTGCTTCAGCGCCGAAAGCCCGGGCAAGCCCTGGCCCTTCGCGATGGACGGGTTCGCCAGCAGCCTGCCGAATTCCGTGATCCGCCAGGCCAGGTACGCCCCGAACGGGATCGCGAACGCGACCACCGACACCACGACCAGTTTGACGCTCTGCCCCAGCAGCGGCTTCCGCAGCTGGAACAGGACGACGAGCGGGTACGCACCGCCGTAGATCAGGCCTTCGGGGCGGGTCAGCGCGGCGAACGCGACCAGCACCCCGGACCAGATGGCGACCTTCGCGGTGAGCACGGTGTCCTTGCGCACGGCCACGAACAGCAGCGCGGCGAGCCAGGCGACGGCCATCCCGAACAGGGAGTTCTCCAGCCCGGAGATCGTCCAGATGACGAACGACGGGATCGCGGCCAGCGTCAGCCCGACGACCAGCGTCACCAGCCAAGCGAAGCGCGCGAAGACCTGCTTCGCCACGATGTGGCACGCGGCCAGCGTCCCGGCGGTGAACAGGAGCCCCAGCAGCTTCGGGAACAGGACGTAGTCGGGAACGCCGAACAGCATGCCGCTGTCGAAGACGCCGACGAGCTTGCCGAGCACCAGCGCCACCAGCCACGTCGAGTTCGACCAGCCCTCGACCGACGGCTGCCCTTGCTGCAACACCGGGCCGAGCCCGTCGGCGAAGCTGCGCGCGTAGGAGAAGGTGATGGCCGCGTCGTCGACGATCCAGTGGCCGTAGAGAGTGGCGTGCCAGGCCAGGGCCGCGACACCGGCGAGCACCGCCAGGTACGGCGCGATACGGGCGGCCAGGCCACGACGGGCCGGCGTCTCCGCCGGGTCGGGCACGTCTTGTTCGGAAGCTTCGCTGAGTGCGCTCGCCGTCATGTCCCCGTCTTTGCCTT
Source organism: Amycolatopsis sp. WAC 01376 (assembly GCF_003947415.1). Taxonomy (GTDB): domain Bacteria; phylum Actinomycetota; class Actinomycetes; order Mycobacteriales; family Pseudonocardiaceae; genus Amycolatopsis. Next base: position 391,423 of record NZ_QHKL01000009.1, on the reverse strand, counting down.
TTCGCTCACGTGCCGTCGCCGAAACTGTAGCCAATACCCCATTGGCCGCCTACGACACGTCATATCCAGGCGTGATCCGCGCCACACCTTCCCGATCAGGAAAGATGCGAGATGTCGTTCACCAACCGTACCGACGCGTTGCCGTCCGGGTAGAACTCGACGATCGAGAGCGACGCCAGGTCCAGATGCAGGCGGAACAGCAGCGACGGCCCGGCGTCCAGGCCCATCCGCAGCAGGGCCTTGATCGGCGTGACATGACTGACCAGCACGAGCGTCCGCCCGCCGTACTTCGCGATCAGTTCGTCGCGAGCCTTGCGGACCCGCCGGTGCACGCCGTCGAAGCTTTCGCCGCCCGGCGCCGCGATCGAGGTGTCGGACAGCCAGCTGGTCTGGAACTCGGGGTCGCGCTCCATCGCCTCTGTGAAGGTGAGGCCTTCCCAGTCACCGAAGTCGGTCTCGATCAGCCCCGGGTGGGTCTCGACCCGGCCGCCGAGCGCGTCCGCGATCGCCTGCGCGGTCTGCTGGGTGCGGATCAGCGGCGAGGCGATGATCGGCGCGGCCTCGCCGTCGACGACCAGGCCCTCCATCGCGCCGAGGCGTTTCGCGGCGGCGGCCGCCTGCTGTTTGCCGTGTTCGGTGAGGGGCACGTCGCCGCGGCCGGAGTAGCGCTTCTCGACCGACATCGCCGTCTGGCCGTGCCGCACGAGGAGCAGCTTGGTCGGCGTCCCGGTCGCGCCGGTCCAGCCGACCGGGCTGACCCTGTCCTGCTTCACGGTCTTCGGTGCTTCCGGCCGCTTCTCGGTCTCACGGCCGGCGTCCATGGCTTCGTTCGCGAGCCCATCCGCGTGGGAGTTCTCCGCGCGGGGAATCCACTCGTAACGCACGCGGGAAAACCCGGCGGCCAACTCCTTGGCCTCGGCGTTCAGCGGCTGCATCGACGGGTGCTTGACCTTCCAGCGCCCGGACATCTGTTCCACCACGAGCTTCGAGTCCATCCGGACGTCCACTGTGGACGCTCCGAGCTCGGCGGCCGCGGCGAGCCCGGCGATCAGGCCGGAGTACTCGGCGACGTTGTTGGTCGCGATGCCGACGTACGCCTTGCGTTCGGCGAGCACCTCGCCGGTGGCCGCGTCCTTGACGACCGCGCCGTATCCGGCGGGGCCGGGGTTGCCCCGCGAGCCACCGTCGGCCTCGACGAGTACGTGGTCGGTCACAGGCCGGACTCCAGGGTGCGCACCAGGATGGCGCCGCAGTTCTCGCACTGGATGACGTTGTCTTCGGGGGCGGCCTTGATCTCGCCGATCTCGCGGCGGTCGATGTCGAGCTGGCAGGCACCGCATCGGCGGGACCGCAGCAGCGACGCGCCGATGCCCTTCTGGGCCCGGATCCGCTCGTAGAGCTTCAGCAGGTCTTCCGGGAACCGCGGCAGGAGCTTGGCGCGGTCCTCGTCACGGCGCGCCGTCGTGGTGTCGAAGTCGGCGAACTGCTCGTCACGACGGCGGATGGCTTCGGCGACCTCGTTCTCGGCCTTCGCGACCTCCGCGCTGGTGCGCTGGGCGTCGAGCTCGAGCGCCTCGCGCCGCTCCATCAGTTCGAGCAGGTCGTCCTCGAGCGCGGACTGGCGCCGGTTGAGGCTGTTCAGCTCGTGCTCGATGTCGGTCATCTGCTTCGCCGCGACGGAACCGGATTCGAGGAGCTTGCGGTCGCGGTCGCCGCGAGCGCGCACCGACTCGATCTCCTTCTCCTGCCGGGCGATCTCGCGGTCGAGGTCGGACGCCGCGGTCTGGACCGAGACCAGCGCGTCACGTCGTTCGCGCACCGTCTTCTCACCCGCGTCGATCTCGGCGATCTCCGGCAGGGTGCGGCGGCGGTGGGCGGTACGCGAGAGTTCGGCGTCCACCTTCGCGAGTTCGAGCAGCTTTCGCTGGACGGCGGGGTCGGCCTTCACAGTGCTCCTTGGATTCTTAGTGCGCGGTTCGGGTGGCCCGTAGCGTCCACGGGTCGGTGCACCTCGTGGAGACGTGAACATCGACGTTACCCGCTAAGGCGGCCCGGACGACGGCCGAGGCTTGCTCGCACCACGGCCACTCGCTCGCCCAGTGTGTGACGCCGACCAGGGCGGGGACGTCGGCGATCTCGGCGAGGTGCTCGCCGGCGGGATGATGCCGGAGATCCGCGGTGACGTACGCGTCGACACCGGCGGCGGTGGCTCGCTTGAGATAGCTGTCGCCGGAACCGCCGGAAACGGCGACGCGGCGGATCGGGCGAGCCGGGTCGCCCGCGCCGTAGACGCCGGGTTCCGTGCGCGGCAAGGCGTTCGCGACGCGTTCGACGAAGACGGAAAACGGTTCGGGCGCGGGCAGTTCACCGATGCGGCCGATGCCGGTGACACCGTCCTCGCGGGGGTCGAGCGGGCCGAGGACGGTCAGGCCGATGGCGTCGGCGAGCGCGTCGGAGACGCCGGGTGACGCGGAATCGGCGTTGGTGTGCGCGCAGTAGAGCGCGACACCCGCACGGATGAGACGGTGCACGAGGCGCCCCTTGGTGCTGTCGGCCGGGACGCCGTGGACGCCGCGCAACAGCAGCGGGTGATGCGCGACGATCAGCTGCGCGCCGCCTTCGATGGCCTCTTCGACGGTCTCGTCGACCGGGTCGACGCAGAACAGCACCTTGTCCACGTTCTCGGCAGGGTCACCGCAGACGAGACCGACGGCGTCCCACGATTCGGCGAGTTCGGGCGGGTACGCCTGCTCGAGGGCGGCGATGACTTCGGCTAGCGCGGGCACCCGGCGATTTTCGCATGTAGCGTTTCCGGGCATGCGACTTCGGGTGCTCTGTGCCGCTTTGTTGCTTCTCGTGGTGATACCCGCGCCGGCGTCGGCGTCTCCGGGACTCTGGAAGCTGACCGACCTCGCCGCTCAGCGCGTGCAGATCGCCGACAAGGTCGCCGCCGCGAAGTTCGGCACGCCGTCGCCGATCGACGATCCGGTGCGCGAACAGCAGATCCTCGACTCGATGGCCGCGAAGGCGCCCGGCCTCGGTCTCGACGCGGACGGCGTGGTGCGGTTCTTCCGCGACCAGATCGAGGCGAACAAGGTCGTGCAGCGCGGCCTGTACGCGCGGTGGACCGAACACCCCGGCACGCGGCCGCCCGGACGACCCGACCTGGCGACCGAGGTGCGGCCGGTGATCGACCGGCTCAACGCGGGCCTGCTCACCGAACTCGGCTCGACCCGGGACGCGCGGACGCGGCGGTCGTGCGACCTGCGGCTCGCGGTCACGGTGCGGCTGGTCGACGCGCGGCGCGGCCTGGACCGGCTGCACTCGGTCGCGCTCGGGGAGTCGGTGCGGTCGGCCTGCTCGCGCGCTTGATCGCGTCCTTCGTCGCGGCCTTGGTCGCGCCCTTCGTCGCGGCGGGAGCAGGGGACCTTTGCTATCGCGCTGCCGCTGACCTGCGGAAAGGGAGCGAGGGACCTTTGGTGTCGCGTTCCCGGCGGGCTGGGTGTGTGGAAATAGGGACGTTGAGTGTCCCTATTTCCACACACCCTGTACTCCGCGTAATGGTGCTGACCGACCGTGTGGATTTTGGTGCGTTGGATGACCCAAAATCCACACGGTCACCGCGCAAGAGAGCAAGGGACCTTTGCTATCGCCTGGCTGCTGACCTGCGGAAAGAGAGCGCCTGACGTCTACGGCCGGGCGAGCGGGGAAGATTTGGGACGTTGAGTGTCCCAAATCTTCCCCGCTCGCGAAGCGGGCCTGATGACCCCGCCTGACTTCGTGCGGCCAGTTGCCTTGCCGACAGAAGGCGACGTCACAGCGGGGTGCCGCGGCCGCCGACGAAGCAAAGGACCTTTGCTATCGCCTCCGGGTCAGTCCAGCGCCTTCGCGTCCTTGTTGATCGCCCAGCGCCCGGCCGCGCGCATCACTCGGCCCGTCCACAGCATCGCCCGGTAGGCCTTCGTCGGGTGATCGGGGACTTCGGTGTGGCCGACCTGGTACGGCGCGACGGACGCGCTCGACCGGAGGTGCAACGGCATCCTGGTCATCGCTTCTTTCGGCGATCTCGCCTGGACGAAGTGGTGCTCCGACAGGATCCGCCCGACCTCGTAGGGGTGCGGATGCGTGACGGTGATGCGATACCAGCGGAGCCCGGTTGCCGCGGACTCGACGATGGGTGTTGGTGCGCTCATACGCGACCTTCCTGCGTGTTTCTCTCCAGGAGGTCTACTCCCGCTTCGTCCCGGCTTTCCAGCTTCGCGCGCCCGGTAGCCGTTCGGAGCCGGTGAGCGGTCGATCTCCGTCGGCCTTCACACTGATCGGGTGCTGCACATCGTCTTCGTCTGTTCCGGCAACATCTGCCGTTCCCCGATGGCCGAGCTCGTCTTCCGCGCGAAGGCCGAAGAAGCCGGTCTCGATCACCTCGTGCAGGTGTCCAGCGCGGGCACCGGTGGCTGGCATGTGGGCGAGGCCGCGGACAAGCGGGCGCGCGCGAAGCTGGCCGAACACGGTTACCCGACCGGTCACGTCGCGGCCGAGGTCGACCGCGGGCATCTTGCCGCCGATCTGCTGCTCGCGGCGGACGAGAGTCACCTGTCGTTCCTCCGGCGCAAGGTCGCGGACCAGGAGAAGGTCCGCCTGCTGCGCGAATTCGATCCGTCCGCGCCCGAAGGCGCCGAGGTCCCGGACCCGTACTACGGCGAGGACGACGGTTTCGAGGACGTCCTCGGCATGATCGAGCGGTCCGTTCCCGGCCTGCTCGACTGGGTGCGCGCACACGCCTGAGGCGGACCGCTTACCGTGGTGGGGTGCGGTTGAAGTTCCTGCTGAAGCCTGGGTGGCTGGCGTTGACGTTGGTGGTGTTCACCTTCGCCATCACCTGCTTCACCCTGCTCGCGCCGTGGCAGTTCTCCCGCAACACCGAACGCGAGCACCAGAACGCGGCGCTGCGGGAGTCGTTCTCCGGGCAGCCGCGGTCGCTGGACCAGCTGCTTCCCCACGGCGCGGCCCCTGATCAGCGCACCGAATGGCATCTGGTCGCGATGAAGGGCACGTACCTTCCCGAGGGCGAGGTCGTGGCCCGTCTGCGCTCCGTACAGGGCGAAGCGGCCTACGAGGTCCTGACGCCGTTCCGCACTGTCGAGGGCACGATCGTGCTGGTGGACCGCGGGTACGTCCGGCTCGACGACAAATCGCGCGCGCTCCCCTTCTCCCCGCCTCCCACCGGCACGGTCGACATCGTCACGCGGGCACGTCATGACGAGAGGGACGGCAAGAACCGCGACGCGTTCGCCGACGAGTCGACGGGCGGGAAGCTGCAGAGCTACGTCGTCGATTCCCAGGTCGTCGCGAGGGCCGCGAAGCTGGACATCCGGCCGGGGTACTTCCAGCTCGACGTGAACCAGCCCGGCGTGCTGGGCGCCCTGCCGCTGCCGCAGACCGACGCCGGACCGTTCTTCTCCTACGCGCTCCAGTGGATTGCTTTCGGGGCCATGGCGTTGATGGGCTGGCTGTACTTCACCGTCCGCGAGCTGAAGCCGGGTGGCGTACTGGCCACGGACCGGCCGCAGCGGCGCAAGAGTGTCGCGGAGATGCTGGCCGAGGACGAACGCTCCGAAGTGGCCACCTGATCTGACGCGAAAATGGCCCTTTTACCGGTCCATTTAGCGTGTTCGGATGCGATCATGCTGATTCACCCGTGGGACGCCGCCCACGACGACGCCGAATGGCAGGCCTGGCTCTCCGCACACGACTTCGGCCAGCTGATCGCCGGAGGCGCGGGCCGTGACCTGCCGATCGCCAACCCGGTTCACTTCGTCTTCGACGGCGACCGGACGGTCCTGCTGCACCTCGCGCGGCCGAACCCGGTCTGGCCGCTGCTGGAGGAACACCCGCGCGCGCTGCTGTCGGTGATCGACGACCACACCTACATCCGCTCCGGCTGGAACACCCCCACCGACCCGCCGCACGGCGTGCCGACGTCGTATTACGCGTCCGTCCAGCTCGAATGCGACGTCCGGCTGATCGACGACGCGGCGGAGAAGGCCGCGCTGCTGGACCGGCAGCTCGCGCACTTCGAGCCATCAGGGGAGCGGGTCGCGGTGAGCGCCACCGAGGCGCCGGACAAGCGGCTGCTCCCCGGCATCCGCGGGGTCGAGCTGACCGTGACCGGCGTTCGGGCGAAGTTCAAGTTCGGCGGCAACAAGCAGCCGGCCGACCGGTCGCGGATCGACGCGGAGCTGGCGCGGCGCGACGGCCCGATGGACGCGCGGGCGCGGGCGCAGCTGGCGCGGCGAGAGCGATAGCAAAGGTCCCTTGCTCGCCGCGGCGCGACGAAGCCGGACCGGCTCACCGTGACTGTGTGGATTTCGGGACATCTGACGTCCCAAAATCCACACGGTCACCCCGCGATAGCAAAGGTCCCTTGCTCCCTTTCCGCAGGTCAGCGGCAGCGCGATAGCAAAGGTCCCTTGCTCCCCCGGCCGCCGTAACCGCAGGTCAGCGCCGCCGTCGCCGAAGCCCGACGAGACCGGCCAGCACCACCGAGCTGATCGCGCCCAGCCAGCCGACCACCCGCGAGAGCTCCACCGCGCGCGTCACGTGTCCGGCGTCCGGGTTGCGGCCGATGCCGAGCACCGGCAGTTCCTCGACGCCGTGCGGGTACACGGTCCGCCCGCCGACGCGGATCTCGAGCGCCCCGGCGAAGGCGGCCTCGACGCGGCCCGCGTTCGGGCTGGGGTGAGCGGTCGTGTCCCGGCGCCAAGCGCGCCACGCGCCGCCCGCCGAGCCGCCGACGACCGGGGCCGCGAGGACGGTCAGCCCGGCCGCGACCCGGGTGGGGACGAGATGGACGATTTCGTCCAGCCGCGCGACGAACCAGCGGTAGCGCTCGGGTCGTCCCCGGCCGAGGCCGCGCAGCAGGCTGATCGCGCGCGAGCCGAGGAGGCCGGGGACGCCGGCGAGCGCTCCCCACACCAGCGGCGCGATGACGACGTCCGCGGTGTTCTCGGCGAGCGTTTCCACCGAGGCGCGTGAGAGGCCGATGACGCCGAGGTCGTCGGCGACGCGGGGGTCCAGTGTGGACAGTGTGCCGCGTGCGGTTTCGAGTTCGCCTTCTTCGAGGTCCCGCGCCAGCGAAGTGCCGTGCGCGGCCAGGCCGGCGGCGCCGAGGACGGCCCAGGTGGTCACCGCGGTCGTGGTCGCCTGCAGGACGGGGCTGCGCCGTCCGGCGCGTTCGGCGAGCACGCCCGCCAGCACGGCGGAACCCGCGAGGCCGCCGGTCCAAAGTACTCCGACCGCCGGATGCTTCGACCGGACTTTCGCGTCCACCGCCGAAGCCGCCCTGGCGAACGCCGTCACCGGACGCCGTGACCGGGGATCCCCGATCGCCCCGTCGGCGGCCACCCCCAACACCAAGCCGATCGCGCGCGCCGCGCTCACCGTCGCCCCCCCGCATGCAGTATCCCTCGAAGACCTGCAGAGATTACTCGAAGATCATCCGTCCAGGAGGACGGCCATCTCGTCACGCGCCTGGATGACGATGTCCCGCATCGCGCGTTCGGCCCGGTCAGGGTCACCGGCGTCGACGGCCGCCGCGACCTCGACGTGCAGCGCGACGGCCTCGGGCTGCGGCTCCTCCGGCATCAGCCCGTGGCCGGTACGCCCGGCGAGCACTTCGGCGACGACCGCCGAAAGCTGCGCGAACATCGGGTTCCGCGACGAGGAAAGCAGCAGATCGTGGAAGGCGACGTCGTGCCCCAGGAAGGTCTCGAGGTCCCGCTGGTGCGCCGTTTCCTCCAGCCGCTTCGCCAAGGCCCGGAGACGGCCGCCCTCTTCCGGTGTCGCCCGCAGTGCGGCGTACCGGGCGGCGCACGGTTCGACGCCGGAGCGCAGTTCGGTGAGGGTTCGCAGCGCGGTCTTCCGCTCGGATCCGTCGAGTTGCCAGCGAAGCAGTCTCGGGTCGTAATGGTTCCAGTCACGCGGCTCGCGCACGATCATCCCGACCCGGCGCTTGCTGCTGGTCAGGCACATCGTTTCGAGGACGCGTACCACCTCGCGCGCCACCGTTCGGGACGCGCCGAACCGTTCTTGGAGCTCCTCGGAACGCAGCACGGAGCCTGGCGGAAGCCGCCCGTTCGCGATCGCGGAGCCGAGCGCGTCGAGCACTTCGGCATGCCTGTCGTTGCCCACCAGGCGACCCTAACGTTCTGACTCGATTAAGTAGTACTTCATCTTGCTTACGTAGTACTTTTGAGCTGTACTCGTCCCGGCTACAACGACGTGGGAGGTACGGATGACCGTCATCGTGGTGATGGGCGTTTCCGGCTCGGGCAAGACGACCGTGGGCACGGCACTCGCCGAACGCCTCGGCGTCGACTACGCCGAAGCGGACACGTTCCATCCGAAGGCGAACATCGACAAGATGAGCTCCGGCCACCCGCTGAACGACGAAGACCGGCAACCCTGGCTCGAAGCCATCGCCGCCTGGATCTCCGACCACCAGTCCTCCGGCGGCGTCGTGACGTCTTCCGCACTCAAGTTCCGCTACCGCGACATCCTGCGCGGCGGCGGCGACGTCTGGTTCCTGCACCTGCACGGCGACCGCGACCTGCTCGCCGACCGGATGAAGACCCGCTCCGGCCATTTCATGCCGGTGTCCCTTTTGGACTCCCAGCTCGCCGACCTCGAGCCGCTGCGCCCGGAGGAGCGCGGCCTCGTCGCCGACATCGCGAAAAAGCCGGAAGAAATCGTCGAAACCGCCCTCTCCGCTTTCGAGGACCGCTCATGACCACCACCCTCGCGGCCGCCTGGACCGGCCACGACACCCGTCTCATCGGCGCGACGGTGCTCGCCATCGCCGTGATCGTCGTCCTGATCACCAAGGCGAAGCAGCATCCATTCCTGGCCCTCATCCTCGGCTCCGGCGTGCTCGGGCTCGTCGGGGGCATGCCGGTGGACAAGCTGATCAAGAGCTTCAGTTCCGGCGTCGGTTCCACCGTCGCCTCGGTCGGCGTGCTGATCGCGCTCGGCGCGATGCTCGGCAAGCTGCTCGCCGATTCCGGTGGCGCCGATCAGATCGTCGACACCATCCTGCGCCGCGCGGGCGATCGCACGCTGCCGTGGGCGATGGCGCTGGTCGCCGCACTGATCGGCCTGCCGATGTTCTTCGAGATCGGCCTGGTCATGCTGATCCCGGTGATCCTGCTGGTCGCCAAGCGCACCGGGAAACCGTTGCTGCTGCTGGGAATCCCCGCGCTCGCCGGGCTTTCGGTGCTGCACGGCCTTGTCCCGCCGCACCCCGGCCCGCTCGCCGCCGCGGGCGCGCTGAACGCGAACGTCGGCCTCACTCTGGCCTTCGGCCTGCTCGTCGCGATCCCGACGGTGATCATCGCCGGACCGCTGTTCGGCAGGCTGGCCGCGAAGATGGTCCCGGACGCCGTCGCGCCGGACCGGCTCGTCCCGGAATCGTCCTCTTCGGACGGACGGCGGCCCGGCTTCCTCGCGACGCTGTCCACGGTGCTGCTGCCGGTCGTGCTGATGATGGGCAAAGCACTCGCGGACATCCTGCTGGAGAAGGAAAACCACCTCCGCCGCGTGCTGGACTTCATCGGCGACCCGCTGGTGGCGCTGCTCGCCGCGGTCCTGCTCGGCATGCTCACCCTCGGCAAGTCCGCGGGCTTCACCCGGGACAAGCTGTCGTCCACGGTGGCCGATTCGCTCCCGCCGATCGCGGGCATCCTGCTCATCGTCGGCGCGGGCGGCGGGTTCAAGCAGACCCTCGTGGACGCCGGGGTCGGCAACGTCATCACCAGCCTGGCCACCGGTGCGAACCTGTCACCGCTGCTGCTCGGCTGGCTGGTCGCGGTCGCGATCAGGCTCGCCACGGGCTCCGCGACGGTCGCGACGGTGTCCGCCGCCGGCATCGTGGCCCCGCTCGCGGCGACGATGGACCCGTCGCACAGCGCGCTGCTGGTGCTGGCGATCGGCGCCGGTTCGCTGTTCTTCTCCCACGTCAACGACGCCGGGTTCTGGCTGGTCAAGGAGTACTTCGGGCTTTCGGTCGGGCAGACACTGAAGAGCTGGTCGATCATGGAGACGGTCATCTCCGTGGTCGCGATCGCCCTGATCCTCCCCCTCGGCGCACTCTTGTAGCGACCACCGGTTGACACGTGACCTTTTGGTCACCTATTCTTCTGACGTGCCCGACGACGACCTGGTTTTCAAGGCCCTGGCGGATCCGACTCGCCGGTTCCTGCTCGACCAGCTGTTCGCGCGTGACGGCCGCACGCTGACCGAACTCGAGTCCGAAGTGGACATGAGCCGGTTCGGCGTGATGAAGCACTTGAAACTGCTGGAAGAAGCCGGACTTGTCGTCACGCGCAAGGAGGGCCGGGAGAAGCGGCATTTCCTCAACCCGGTTCCGATCCGGCAGATCCACGACCGGTGGATCGACAAGTTCACGGAACACAACGTGACCGTGTTGCTCGACCTCAAAGCCGAACTCGAAACCGAGGAGCCACCCCCATGACCGACACCACCGTCGCCACGACCCAGGTCTACCGCGTCTACATCAAGGCCACCCCGGAGAAGATCTGGGACGCGATCACGAAGCCCGAGTGGTCGCAGAAGTACGGCTACACCGGCCTCGTCGACTTCGACCTGCGGCCGGGTGGCAAGCACGCCACCCACCCGACGAAGGGCTTCATCGACGCCGGGTTCACGAACGACCTGGTCGACGGCGAGGTCCTCGAGGTCGACCCACCGCGCAAACTGGTCATCACCTGGAAGCTGCTGATGGACCCGTCCTTCGAAAAGGAGCCGTACACCAAGCTCACCTATGAGATCGAAGAGACGAAGACCGCGGGCACCCGGCTGACCGTCACCCACGACGTCACCGACGCGCCGACGACGGCCGCGCTGGTCGACGGCTCGCAGGAGGACGTCAACGCCGGACCGGGCGAGAACGCCGGTGGCGGCTGGGCGTGGATCCTGTCGGACCTCAAGACGCTGCTGGAGACGGACGAGCCGCTCGTCCCGGCCGCTTCCTGAGCCGATAGTCCGGAAGTGTCATGAAAGGGTCGTTCAGGACAAAATTCGTCCTGAACGACCCTTTCATGACACGCGCTACTTCCTTCAGACCCGCTTCGTGGCCACCTTGAGCGCGACCTTCGCCGAGTCCGCGGCACCGATGGTGTCCAGTGCGAACAACGCCGCGCCGACCACGGGGGCCACGTCGACGACCTGGATCGAAGCCTGCGGCGCCACCTTCAGGCACCGCCGCTCGATTTCCGCGATCACCTGCGTGCCGACCCCGGTCAGCACTCCCCCGCCGAGGATGACTTCGGGTGCTTCCCCGGTCAGTTCGAGCCGCCGGAGGATGACCCCGACCAGCAGGGCGACCTCTTCGACGAACCGGTCGACCACGTCCTGCGCCACCTCGTCGCCGTCCGCCGCGACGGCGAACAGCAGCGGGCACAGGCCGTGGATCGCGTCGGAGTGCAGCTCCTCGAAGTGCAGTCGCTGCACCACTTCCAGCACCGAAGACGTCTCGAAGTGCGCGGTGACGGCGGCTTGCAAAGCCGTACCCGGACCACGGCCGTCCTCGGCGCGGACGGCCCACCACAGTGCTTCCTCGCCCAGCCGGTAGCCGCCGCCCCAGTCGCCGGAGATCTTGCCCAGCGCGGGAAACCGGTGCTCGCGGCCGTCGGCGCTGACACCGGCGCCGTTGATCCCGGCGCCGCACACCACCGCCACCCCCGTCCCGTCGGAACTGCCCGCGCGCAGCAGTGCGAGCGTGTCGTTGCCGACGATCAGCGTGTCGCTCCAGCCGCGTGCGGCCAATGCGGCGTGCAGGATCTTCTCCTCCCGCGGGAAATCCAGCCCCGCGAGGTAGGCCGACGTATGTGTCGCGAAAGGACGTTCGTCGGGAAGCCCCGCCCCGCGAAGGGCTTCCAGTACCAGCTTCTCCAGCGCGCGGACGCTGCCGTCGACCCCGATGTTCTGCGGGGAGGCGCCCGGCCCTCGCGACTGTCCGAGCACCCGTCCGTCCCGCGAGACGATCAGGACGTCGGTCTTGCTGTTGCCGCCGTCGATCGCGACGACGACGTCTCGTGAGCCGGCCGTCATGCCCCCGCCCACGGCAGGAACTCACGGTTGACCTGCACCAGCGTGTCGGCGAGCTGATCGGCCTTGGCGTACTGGCCGACGAGCGGATGCGCGAGCAACGCGTCGGCCACCCGGTCCCGGCCGCCCTTGATCGCCGCGTCCAGCGCGAGGTGCTCGTACGCGGTGACCCCGGCGATGAGCCCGGCGAACCGCTGTTCCACCCGCGGTTGCGCGATCGGACGAGGACCGTTTCCGTCCACAAGGGACGGAACCTCGATGACGGCGTCGTCCGGCAGGAAGTCGAAAGTGCCTTCGTTGCGGACGTTGACGACGTGCTCCTCCGCGGGCCCGCCCGAGGTGAGCGCGTGCACGAGCTGCACCGCGGCCTCGGAATAGTAGGCGCCGCCCCGCTTTTCCAGCTGCTCCGGTTTGGTCACCACCTCCGGGTCGAGGTACACCTTGAGCAGTTCCTCTTCGACGTCGCTGACGACGTCCGCGCGCGGCCGCTCGGTGCGCTGCTTCATGACCTGCTCGTCGTGCCCGTAGTAGTACTTCAGGTAATACGACGGCACGACGTTCATCCGCCGCATCCACTCGACCGGCGCGGTGACGTGCTCGCCGAGGAATTCCGCGTGCTCCGCCAGCAGTTCCGGCAGCCGGTCCTCGCCGTTGACGAGCACCTTCCGTTCCCAGCTCAAGTGGTTCAGTCCGGTGTGGACGAGTTTGACCTCGTCGACGCCGGCACCGAGCAGATGCGCGAACGTGCGCTGGAGGTGGATCGCGACGTTGCACAGCCCGACGGCGCGGTGGCCCTCGTTCAGCAGCGCGCGGGTGACGATGCCGACCGGGTTCGTGAAGTTCACGATCCACGTGTCGTCACCGGCGATCTTCCGCACCCGGTCGGCGATGTCGAGCACGACCGGCACGGTGCGCAGCGCCTTCGCGAGGCCGCCCGCGCCCGTGGTCTCCTGCCCGACACAGCCGCAGGCGTGCGGGAACGTCTCGTCCCCGCGCCGCGCGCGCTGCCCGCCGACCCGCAGCTGGATCAGCACCGCCGACGCACCGTCGACACCCTCTTCGAGACTCGCGGTGGTGCGGACCCGCGCCGGATGCCCGGCGTGGTCGAGCAACCGGTTGCTGAAGTCAGCGACCGCCTCCACCCGGTACGCGTCCGGATCGATCAGCACGATCTCGTCGACGTCCAAAGTGGACCGCCGACCGGCGATCCCGTCGATCAGCTCGGGCGTGTACGTGGACCCACCACCGACGACTGCCAGTTTCATCCCTTGACCCCTGTGAATGTGACGCCCTTGACGAAGGACTTCTGCGCGAATACGAACAGCACGATCACCGGAAGCATGATCAGCGCGGTGGCCGCCATGGTGAGGTTCCATTCCACGTGGTGCATCCCGCGGAACGACGCGATCGCCAGCGAAAGCGGCCAGCTGTCGCGGGTCTCACCGGTGTAGAGCAGCGGACCGAAATAGTCGTTCCAGGTGAACAGGAAGCAGAACATCGCGGTGGCCGCGATCCCCGGCTTCGCCATCGGGATCAGCACCTTGAGCATCGTCTGGAACTCGTTGCAGCCGTCGATCTTCGCCGCTTCCAGGTAGTCCTTCGGAATGGTGAGGAAGAACTGCCGCAGCAGGAAGATCGAGAACGCGTCGAAGAAGAAGTACGGCACGATCAGCGGGACCAGCGTCCCGGTGAACCCGAGCCGCACCCACAGGTCGTACAGCGGCACGACGGTGACCTGCGGGGGAAGCATCATCGCGGCCACGGTGAGCATGAAGAACAGGTTCTGCCCGCGGAACTTCAGCTTCGAAAGCGCGTACGCCGCCGGAATGGCCGAAACAAGCGCCCCGAAGGTGGCCAGCGTCGAATAGAGCATGCTGTTGCCGAAGTACTGCAACAGCGGCGCCTTTTCGAACACCTCGATGAAGTTCTCGAAGTGCCATTCCTTCGGCCAGAAGTTCGACGAAAGCGCCTGTTCGCTCGACATCACCGCGGTGAGGAAAACGAACAGGATGGGCAACATGAAGATCACGCCCATCGCGATCCCCAGGCTGTGCGTGGCGATCCAGTACAGCTTCTTGTCCCATTGACGCCGCATCCGTACCTTCGGCGGTTCGGACGCCGGGGCGGCGTGCCGGGGTTCGGCCAGTGTGGTCATCCGCCCTCCTCCTGATGCTGGGACTTACGGAGCTGCCGCACGAGAATCCAGGTGAACCCGGCCGAGACGATGAACAGCAGGACCGCCATCGCCGCCGCGTAACCCATGTTGAAATACCGGAAACCCTGGACGTACAGCCAAACCGGATAGGTCAGCGTCGAGTTCTGTGGTGCGCCGATGAATCTCGTGTTACCCGCGACGTCCGCCGCGCCGGCGGCCGCCGAACCCGCGACGATCGCCTGTGTGAAGAACTGCAACGCGAAGATCATCGAGTTGACGACACCGAACAGCAGCACCGGCGAGATCGACGGCAGTGTGACGTGCCAGAACCGGCGGACCGGACCGGCGCCGTCGAGCTGGGCGGCTTCGTACTGTTCCTGCGGCACGTCGAGCAACGCGGCCAGGATGATGATCATCAGCTCGCCCGAACCCCACATCACCAGCAGGGTCAGCGCGGGCTTCGACATCGCCGGGTCGTTGAACCACAGGCCGCCGTCGACGCCGACCGCCCGCAGGAACGCGTTGACCGGGCCGTATTCCGGGTTGAACAGGAACACGAACGCCAGGGTCGCCGCGGCGGGCGGGGCCAGCGACGGCAGGTAGCAGAGCGTCCGCACCAGGCCGACGCCCGACTTGAGCCGGGAGATGATCGACGCCGTGCCGAGGGCGAACACCACGCGGCAGAACGTCAGGACGATCACCAGCCACAGCGTGTTGTACGCGGCGGTGCCGACCAGCGGCTCGCTGGTGAACATCCGGATGTAGTTGTCGAAGCCGACGAATTCCGGCGGGTTGATCAGGTCGTAGCGGGTGAGCGAGTAGTACACCGTGGCGATCAGCGGGTAGCCGAAGAAGATCAGGAACCCGAGCATCGCCGGTGCGATGAAATAGAAGACTGTGCGACGGCGGCGCGCTGCGTTCCCCTTCCGCGTCCGGCTGGACGCGGAAGGGGAAGCGACCACGTGCGAGTCCATGGTCGAGGTCATGCGATCAGCCGCCGGCGCGTTTCTGGGCCAGCTCGTCGTTGATCTGAGCGTCGACCTGTTTGAGCCCCGCGGTCATGTCGGGGATGTTGCCCGCCTGCCACTTCTCGGCGAAGTCGTTGACGGCCTTGAGGTGCGCGTCGCCGATCGGCGTCGACGGGTTCGGCAGCAGCTTTCCGCCGTTGTACAGGTCGAGGAACGTCTTGAACTCCGGCGTGACCTCGAGCTTCGGGTCGGTCAGCGCGGCCTTGGTGCTCGGCACGTTCTTCAGCCCGTTCGACAGCTCGACCAGCGTCGCCGTGTCGAGGGTGACCTGCTTGATCAGTTCCCAAGCCGCGCCGGGGTTCTTGGCACCCTTGGGGATCGCGATGATCGTGCCCGTGGTGAACGCGCCGCCGTAGCGATCCGGCTTGCTGTCGAGCACCGGCGGGGCCGCGGTGCCGAACTTCAGGTCCGGCGTCTGGTCCTTGATGAACGCGGTGCGGTATTCGCCGTCGATCATCATCGCGAGCTTGCCGCGCTGGAAACCGTGGTCCGCCGAGTACTCCTCGCCGAGACCGGCCTTGAACTGCTCGACCTTGGCGTGACCGCCGTAGAAGTCGACGAGCTGCTTCTGGAAGTCGAACATCGCCTTCCACTCGGGGCTGTCGGCGAGATGCGACTGGCCGTCCGCGCCGAGGTAGGTGGCACCGAAGTTCGGGGCCCAGTACTGCGCGAAGTTGGCGTAGAACGGCATCGACGGCATGAACCCGGCGACCTTGATCGAGCCGTCCGGGTTGAACTCGGTCAGCTTCTTGGTGGCCTCGAACAGTTCCGAGGTCGTCTTCGGCGGCGACGTGATGCCCTTCGCCGCGAACATGTCCTTGTTGTAATAGAAGCCGTAGACGTCGGCGAGCAGCGGCATGGCGCACCGCTTGCCCTGGTACTCGGTGTAGCTGCGGACCGCGTCGGGGATCTGCGTCAGATCGATCTTGTCGCGGTCGATGTAGGGCTTCAGATCCTGGAAGCTGCCCGTGGAGCACCACGCGCCGAGGTTGTCGGTGAAGAACGAGATCGCCACGTCCGGCGGGTTGCCGCCGCGGATGGACTGGGTGATCTTGTCGTCGTCCTGCTGGCCTTCGTGCTTGATCTCGATGTTCGGGAACTTCGCCTTGAGCTTGTTGAGCCCGGCGGTCACCACGTTGTACTCGCGGTCGGTGAACTTGCTGTAGACGGTCAGCGTGAGCTTCGCGTCCGCGGCCGGGGCGGCCGCCGCGTCGCCCGACCCGCCGCTCGGGCCGCTTGCGGCGCCCGAACACGCGGACACCAGCGCGGCGACGGTGACCGCGCCGAGCACTATCGAGCCGCGCCAACGGCGGCCACTTCTCCGAACCTGGGTCGTGGAACTCATGACCCTCCTCCTAGTTGGTTGGGGCGGGAGACGGTGGTTCTGTTCGTGAATCCGGGATCGCCACGATCGGATTTGGCTCTCCCGCCCCGGACCGTCTCGGCCCGAGGAGCGAAGGGGTGTTGACGCCGAAGACGTCCCTGCGGACGGTGGCGAGCGCCGATTGGAGCGCGCCCGCGCGGACCGCGTTGCCCTGCACCGAAGCCACCCCGACCGGGGTGCGGGGCAGGACCAGTTCGTGCAGCCTTTTCGCGACCAGCGCGGCGAATTCGTCGCCACCGGCACGGCTCGTGTCACCGGAAAGGAGGACGAGTTCGGGGTCGACGACCGCGATGAGACCGGCCGCGCCACCCGCGACGCGTCGGGCCAGGTCGTCGAGGAAGGGTTCGTTGTGGTTCTCGCGGGCCTTGGTGACCGCGTCCGCGCCGTCCTCGGCTTCGATACCGTGCGCGGCGGCCAGCTCGACGACGGCCGGGGAGGCGGCGAGGTCACCGAAGCGATCTCCGGCGCGCGGCTTTTCGTTCGGCGTGGCGACGGAAACCGGATCGGGCACCCGCATCCAGTCGATCTCGCCGCCACCGCCGGTCGCGCCGCGCAACAGCCTGCGGCCGACCACCACCGCGCCACCGACGCCGTCGCTGAGCCAGATCATCACGAAGTCGTCGAGCCCGACGGCCTGGCCGGCGGTCATCTCCACGATCGCGACGAGGTTGACGTCGTTCTCGATGGTGACCTCGACGCCCAGTTCACGGCTGAGCCTGCTCGGCACGTCGAAACCGAGCCAGCCGGGGATGTGCGGCGCCGAGGAGAGCAGGCCGGTGCGCGGGTCGAACGCGCCCTGCGCGCCGATGACGACGTGGCGGAGATCGGTGGCGGCGAGACCGGCACTGTTCGCGACGCTGGTGAGCGCCGCGCCGAAGGTGCCGACGACGTCCGCGCCCTCGTGGACCGGCAGCGGGACCTGGTACTCGGCGAGCACCGCGCCCGTGACGTCGGCGACCACGAAATCGGCCTGCTGCGGCGTCAGGTCCACGGCCGCGACGTAGGCGACGCCACCGTTGACCTGCCAGAGCTGCGCCCTCGGCCCGCGGCCCCCACCGCGCACGCCCGCCTTGGCGACGACGTCGTCCTGCTCGAGGCGCGTGAGCAGCTGCGCCGTCGCGGGTTTCGACAGGCCGATCGCGACTTCGAGCTCCGAGCGCGTCAGCGGGCCGTCCCTCAGGAGGACCTCGATGGCCGCGCGATCGTTGATCTCGCGCAGCATTCGCGGACTGCCGGCTCGCACTTGGGCTCGCTCCCGACTTCGTTAGGAAACTTTACAGACGGTTTCCGGGGACTGTAGTGAGCCGAACCACAGCCGTCAACGGCGCGATGAAACGGGGAGGTAACGCTTGGGGTGTTCCGCACAGCGGGTATACGCACCGGTGCGGAGGGTGTCCGATTCGGGACAGGCGGGTGGACCTGCTTCGTGAGTGGTAATGCCCTACGGATGGCCGCTCGCGACGCCTCAACGGGCGGTTTCGCGTGATCAGGTGGACGACACGCGTGATCCGACGGACGACACTCGTGACCAGGTGGACGGCACGCGGGAGTCGTCCATCCAGACACGTGAAGGCGCCGCTCACGACGCCCCGGCGGGCTGACGATGGAGGATTTGGGACGTTCAGTGTCCCAAATCCTCCATCGTCGCGAAGGCCCACCGCTTGATCGAGCTCAAGCCAGCCGAGCGGCGTGCGCCAGGGTCAGACGCCGGCCCAGGCCGCCAGCATCACGCGCGCGATCGACGAGTTCCCCGGCAGCACGAGCTGCCGCGTACCACCGGCGATCGGGGTCGGCACGGCACCGGCGTTCCGCAGTTGGCTGTTCGCGAAGGCGGCCCGCACCTCCGCGCGCGAAACCCAGAACGCCTCTTCGATCTCGTCCTCCGCGGGCACCAGCGGAGCGGAGATGTCGGCCCGTGCGGTGAAGCCGAGCATGATCGACCGTGGGAACGGCCACGGCTGGCTGCCGAGGTAACGCACATCGCGCACGTCGACGCCGACCTCTTCGCGGATCTCCCGCTCGACACAGCCTTCGAGCGACTCTCCCGCCTCGACGAAACCGGCGAGGATCGAGTAGCGGTCCGGCGGCCAGATCGGCTGCCGTGCCAGGAGGACGTGCTCGCCGTTGACGCCGGCGTCGTCGTGCACGAGGCAGATCACCGCCGGGTCGGTGCGCGGGTACTCCTCGCGGCCGCAGCCGGTGCACTTGCTCGCCCAGCCCAGCTGGACGATCTCGGTCGGGCTCCCGCAGCGCGTGCAGAACTTCGCCTGCCGTCGCCAGGCCTGCAACGCCTGCGCGGTGGTGAACAGCCCTGCCGACGCGTCGTCGAGCAGGTCGCCGTAACCGCGTAGGTCGACCCAGATCTCGCCCTCGTGCCGCGGGACTTCTTCGACGACACCCCAGCTGCCCGCCATTTCGACGGTGTCGGTCTCCCCGGCGGGGCGGCCGGGCAGCGACCAGTAGTCGGTGCCCTGCCACTCCCCGAGGAACACCGCGTCGACGGGCGGCTCGGTGCCGACGTCCTGCGTCTTGCGGGTCGCGAGCGTGCCGGAAGCCTCGATCACCGGCGTGCGCGCGTGCTCGTCGAGCAGCACGACCCGGGCGTTCGGCCAGCGCTCGGCGAGCCTGTCCGGGTTGGTGCGCAAGGATTCCTGACGGTCCGCCGTGGAGCGCGAAAGCGTCGGGAGCGCACCCAACTCGAACGGTGTCTCCATCAGGAGGGCTCCCCGACCGTCACGTCGCCCAACGCCTCCAGCTTCGGCGCGAGGACGTCGGCGTCACCGACGACGACCCCGGTGAACCGCTTGGGTGCGAAGAACTCCAGAGCGGCGTTCGCGACGTCTTCGGCGGTGACCGCGGCGAGCCGTGCCGGGTGCTCGCCGAGCCACTCGACGCCCAGTCCGGTCGCGGCGAGCGCGGCCAGCTGTGCGGCGAGCCCGCCCTGCGACGACGCGGAGGTGACCAGCGAGCCGATCGCGTACTGCCGCACCGACTCGACCTCGTCGGCGGTCGGCGGCACGAGACCGAGCCTGGCCAGCTCGTACCGGGTCTCCATGAGCGCGGCCGCGGTGGCGTCGGTCGCGGTGTCCGCGTCGATGTTCACCACGGCGGTCTGGTCCGTGAACTCGAATCCGGAATGCGCGCTGTAGGTGTAACCCTTGTCCTCACGGATGTTCTCGACCAGCCGCGACGAGAAGTACCCGCCGTACACGAGGTTCGCCAGCTGCAGTGCCGGATACCGCG
The DNA here is from genome assembly GCF_003947415.1 of Amycolatopsis sp. WAC 01376. GTDB lineage: Bacteria > Actinomycetota > Actinomycetes > Mycobacteriales > Pseudonocardiaceae > Amycolatopsis. The sequence goes on along the minus strand of NZ_QHKL01000009.1, from coordinate 371,490 downwards.
GGTCCGTGCGCGACACGGTCTGCGCCGACAGCCGGATCTGCGACTGCACGGCACCGGCCCGCGGCACCAGCAGGACGTTGCCCCCGGTGAGCTCGGGCAGCGGCGGCAGGCGGACGGCGGAGCGGTCCGAGGCCCAGCCGCCGAACGCCTTCTCCAGGTCGCCGATGACGGTCTCGGGGTCGATGTCGCCGACGATCACCAGCACGGATCCCCGCGGCAGCACCGAAGCCCGGTGCAGCGCGCGAACCTGTTCCGGCGTCACGACAGCGACATCTTCGGCCTGCGGGACCTCCCGCACCGCGGGGTGGTCGCCGTAGCGGTGCTTCTGCAGCGCCTCGCGGGCGATCGTCCTGGGCTGCGTGCGGGAGACGGCGATCCGCTCGATGAGCCGCTCGCGTTCCCGCTCGACCTCGGCGTCGGCGTACGAGGCACCGGTGAGCGCGTCGGCGAGGACGTCGAGCATCGTCGGCAGGCCGTCGGCCAGCGAGGTACCCATGAGGACCAAGCGCTCCGGGTCGACACCTGCGGACAGGTCACCGCCGATCAGCGCCAGATCGGCGTCGATCTCGATGCGGTCGCGACGGGCGGTGCCGGTCAGCAGGGTCTCGGCCAGCACTTCGGCGGTGGCCGGGTGCAGTTTGTCCTCACCGGCGAACGGGATCCACACCCGCAGTTCGACCAGCGGCACGGTGGGCTTGCGGACGGCGAGCACCCGCAGCCCGTTGCTCAGCGTGGTGTCCACATGGGACAGATCGGCGGCGGCGCGCTGCGTCCCCAGCGGCGGGACCGGCCGCGGCCCGGCGGCCGTGCGGCCGATCTCCTCGGCGGTGCGGTGCGGTGCGCTCACTGCTCGGTACCTTCCTGGTTTGAAGATCCACTACCCGGGCGGACGACGAGCACGGCGCGCGAGTCCGGCCGCAGCGCCTTCGCCGCCGCCGAAACGGCCTCCCCGGTGACCGCCGAGATCTTCTCGGCGAGCCGGTACACCAGCGACGCGTCGCCGTACAGCAGCTCGAAAGAGCCGAGCGCGAGCGTCCGGGACACCAGCTTGTCGTGCTCGGAGTGCAGGCTCGCGGCCCAGCGCGCGGTGACCTTCTTGATCTCCTGGTCTCCCGGCGGCGTGGCCGCCAGCTTCTCCAGTTCCTCGTCCAGCGCGGTGAGGACCTGGTCGGTGCTCACGTCCGGCGGGTGGATCGCGGTGATGGTGAAGGTGTCCGGGTCACGGGCTTCGAACGGGCCGAACAGCCCGGCGCCCGCGCCGATGTCGACGACCAGCGGCTCGCGGTGCACCAGGCGCTGCTGGAGCCGGGAACCGTCGCCGTCGGTCAGCACGCCGGCGAGCACGAGGTTCGCCAGGTAGCCGTCGAGGTCGTTGATCGGATCCGGCATGCGGTAGCCGACGCCGACCGCGGGCAGCGGGGCGTGCGGGTCCACCTGCTCGCCGCGCAGCTCGCCCTCGGGGGCGGGCTCGGCGAACGAGGGACGCTCGGGCGCGGGCCGGTGCGGCACGTCGCCGAAGTGCTTCTCGATCAGCTCGCGGGCCTGCTCGACGGTGAAGTCACCGGCGACGGTCAGCACTGCGTTCGCGGGCGAGTAGTAGGTGTCGAAGAACGCCGCGCAGTCGTCCAGGGTGGCCTGTTCGAGATCCTCGAAACCGCCGTAACCGTTGTGCGCGTTGGGGAACGTGGAGTACAGCACCGGCGGGAGGGTGATCCACGGGAACCCGCCGTACGGCCGGTTCAGCACGTTGAGGCGGATCTCCTCCTTGACCACGTCGATCTGGTTGGCCAGGTTCTCCTGCGTCAGCTTCGGCGCCCGCATCCTGTCCGCTTCGAGGAACAGGGCGCGCTCGAGAGCCGCGGCGGGGAGGACCTCGAAGTAGTCCGTGTAGTCCGGATGGGTGGAGCCGTTGAAGCTGCCACCACTCGACTGGACGTGCCGGAAATGCGCGAGCTTCTCCAGGCTCTCGCTCCCCTGGAACATCAAATGCTCGAAGAGGTGCGCGAAACCGGTGCGCCCTTCGGGCTCGGAACGGAAGCCCACGTCGTAGTGGACGCTGACACCCACCACCGGAGCGGTCTCGTCGGGCGCGAGCACCACGCGCAGACCGTTGTCGAGGGTGAATCGGACAAGCTCGGGATCGGCCATGCGCACCACCCTACGGGCTACTCAGGCCTCCAGGCGACGACCCTGGCGGGTCGCGGCGAAGGTTCCCACGAGTGCGGCGGTGAAGTCGCTCACCCGCGCGACGTCCGTCTCGCCGTCGCCTTCCCTGCCACACCAGTAGATCTTGGGCGGACCCTTCAGTGCGGCGAATCCGGCGACCCAGTTTTCTTGTTCGCCGAGAGCGAGCGCGTACGGCAGCGCCCGCGAGAGGAGCACCTCGCGTTCGAGCTTCGGGACGGCGGCCGCCTTGGTCTCCAGCAGCGCGTCACGGACGCCGAGCAGCCGCCGGTGCAGTGTAACGCCGGCCCCGGTGCGAGCCGGGAGCCACCGGGCGGCGACGGCGAGGACCGCGCCCGCGGCGATGACGATCAGTCCGAGCTGGGCGTAGCCGACGGTCAAGGCCGGCAGGACGGTGAGGAACAGCCCGTAGAAGCAGACGCGCAGGCCGACGCCGGTGAGCCTGCCGGGCAGCCGGGAGTACCAGCGGCGTTCGACGACGCTGTCGTCCAACGAGTCCCGCACCGTTTCGATCCCGACCCGCGCGGACTGGAGCTCCGACAGCAACACCGACTCCCGTCCGTCCGGCAGCAGGACGTCGAACACCGCGCGTTCGTAAGCGGTCAGCTGCTCGTCCGGCGGATTGCGGCGGACGAGTCGCCAGCCGGTCAGCTCGCCGGGCTCCTCGGTCACCCAGAGGTAGTTCCGGACCGCGAGGTCGACGACCGTCGCGGCCAGGTCGACGGCGTCGGCACGCCCCGTGAGCACGGTCCCGACCTGTCCGGGCAGCACGCCGTCGGGTGACGAGAACGCGGCCTGGTCATCCTTCCCGGTGAGCAGCCGGACCGGGAGCGCGTCGCCCGGGTGCTTGTCGCGCCTTCGCAGCAGGCCCAGCGCCACGGCGGCCACGACCAGCGCGAGCGCGAAGCCGCCCCAAGCCCAGCCGACCGGAGAGGTGAGCACGAACGCTCCGGCGAAGGTCTTCGACGGCTCCAGCCGCGCGTTCGCCGGGACGGTGCCGCCGGGCAACTCGACCGAGATCTCCATCCGCTGTCCGGCCGCGAGATTCTGCTGGTTGAACCGGGTCAGCCCGGAATGCGCGATCTGGGCGGTCCCGCAGTGCGCGCGCGAACCCTCGGGCCCGGCGTAGCAGGTGACCGCGTTCGGGATGGACGGCGCGGCGAAGCTCGCCCGCACGAGTTCGAGCCGGGCGTCCCAGCCGCCCGCGACCTGCCAGCCGACGCGCACCAGACCGTCCGCTTCGGTGACCGCACCGTCCACTGTGTACCGGACGATCGAGGTGCCGCCCCTGAGCTTGACGGTGAACTCGTCCTCGGTCAGCTCGGAGTTGCCCGCGCCCTCGATGACGACGTCGCGGATGCCGATGATCCGGTCGCGGTTGTGCGGGGCCGCCGTGCGGAGCGGGATCCGGCGGGTCATCGTCGCCTCGCTCGGCACGGACACCGCCTCCACGACCGAGAGGGCGCCGTCGCGTTCCACCTTGAGCGAGATCTCCGCGCTGTTGGGCAGCGAAGGCAGCTGCGGTTCGCCTTGCGCTCCCGCCGGTGCCGCGCTCAGCACCAGCAGAACGAGCGCCAACACCACGCATTTAGTCCTCTGAATGCGGTAGTTGCGCGCGCAAGGACCGCATTCAGAGGACGAATCGCGAGTCTTCACGTCAGGCGGGGACCGGTTCCGGGCGAAGCGAGCGCAGGTGCCCGGATTCGGCGAGCAGACCGTCCAAAGCGGACAGGAACGACGGAAGGTGCGCGGCGAACCGGCGCAGATCCCGATCGCCTTCGAGGCCACCGAACCAGTACAGCCCGGCCGAACCGTCCGCCGACGGGTCGAGCCCCTCGAACGTGCGGAGCCAGTGCTCGGTGTCGCCGAGCACGATCGCGTACGGCAGCGACCGGGAGAACACCAATTCCCTGTCCGCCACGGGGATATCGGCGACCTTGACGGTGTGCAGGTACTCGAGCAGGCCGCGCACCTGGCCGACCAGCCGCCTGCCGCGCGAGGTCCGCGGCGGGACCCACGAGGCACCCAGCAACGCGGCGATCCCGGCGAGCAAGACCGCCACGCCGAGCAGCGCGTGCCCCGCCGTGAAGGTCAGGACGACGGTGCCCACGAGACCGAGCGCGACCAGGCCGATACCCGCCCAAGTGAGCTTGCTCCTGCCCTTGTCCGGACGGCGGGAGAACCAGCCCTTGCGCACGACGTCGGCGTACATCGCCTCGCCGGCGACGCGGAGGTCGACGGTGCCGCGGCCGCGGAGTTCCGACAGCAGCACGGAATCGGTGCCCTCGGGAAGGAGCGCGGTGTAGATCTCGCGTTCGAAGGCGACGAGGTGCTCGTCGGGCGCGTTGCGGCGGGTGAGCTGCCAGTCGACCGTGCCCGCGCCGCGCACCTCGGCGATCCACAGGTAGTTGCGGACCGCGAGGTCGACCACCGTTCCGCTGACGTCCACGACGTCGACCGTCTCGTCGACGACCGTGCCGACCTGGCCGGGCAGGACACCGTCGGGCGAGGCGAAGGAGACCCGATCACCGTCTCGCATGAGGACGTCGACCGGACCGGTACCCGCGGTGTGCGCGCCCTTGTCGCGACGGCGCAGCAACCAGACGGCGAGCGCGCCGAGGATCAGCAACAGCGCCAGGGCCCCGAAACCGAGACCGGCGACGGTGGTGAGGGCGAACGCTCCGCCGACCGAGGCGATCTGTTCGAACCGCGCGTTCGCGGGCACCGTGCCCGCCGGGAGTCCGACGGCGAGGTCGACCCGTTCGCCTGCCGCGAGTTTGTCCTGCTCGACGCGGACGACGCCGCTGTGGTCGATCTCCGCGAGCGAACACTGCCTGTCCGAACCGAGCGGCCCGGCGAAACAGTCCACTGTGGGCGTTTCGCGCGTCGGCGCGCTGAACGACGCGGACACGCGGGACAGTTCGCCGTCCCAGCCGCTCGCCACCTGCCAGCGCACCTGCTGCGCACCGTTGACGTCCGCGACCGCTCCGTCCACTTTGTACTTGAGGGTGGCCGCGCCGCCGTCGAAGGTGGCGACCAGCTGCTCGCCGTTCGACTCGGCCTTCCCCGCGCCCTCCACCGAGACGTCACGGACGCCGTAGACGCGGTCCTGATCCTCACCGGCGGGAACCTTCAACGGAATCCGGCGTACCAGATGCTGTCCACCCGGGACGGTCACCTGCTCGGTGATCGACACCGAACCGTCGCGTTCCACCTTCACCGAGACGTTCGCGGCCGTGCCGCTCGGCGGCTGGAGCAGCCCGAGCTGGCCGCGTGCGCCGATCGGCGGCGGCTTCGGCAACTGCGGCGCGTTCGTCAGCGAAGGGCCCGCTTCGGGCGCCTCCGGAACGTTCGTATCCGACGGCGGGGCCATCAAGGCCGAGCTCGCCGCGACGGCCACGACCGCCGTCCCCCATTTCGTCAACACAGCCACACACCTTAGGGCAGCCGATCTATGCTGACCGCCGAAACGCCGAATCCGCCACCTGGGCGAACGGCGTTGCCGAACCGCATGGGGGATCCACTCGATGAACCAGCAGCCGCCCGGCGCGCCTGATCCGCGGCGCCGGCCGACTCCGCCACCGCACGGTGGCCGCCCGCTGCCACCACCCGGAGCGCGTCCGCTTCCGCCGCAAGGTGGCCGCCCGCTCCCGCCGCCGGGCGCGCGTCCGCTGCCACCGCAAGGTGGTCGCCCGCTCCCGCCACCCGGAGCGCGGCCACTGCCGCCGCGCGGTGGTCCGGGCCCCGTCCCGCCCGGCCGCCCCGGGCAACCGCCGGTCTCCCGGCCGACTCCGGTCCCGCCGCCGTTCCGGCAAGGTCCGCCGAGCGGCGGGATGCCGCTGCCCCCGCCGGGCGCGGCCCCGCTGCCGCCGCCGCGGATCGGCGCACCGGTCCCGTTCCGGCCCGGCGCGGCCGGCCCGCCGCAGCTTCCGTACGGCCCGCGTTTCGCTCAGCCCGCGTTCACCCCGTACGGCGGATATCACGCCAAGAAGTCCAACGGCGGGGTGATCGCGGCGGTCGCGATCGTCGCCGTGATGGCGGTCATGGGCGGGCTGCTGATGGTCGTCACCATCGCGAACGGCGACTCGCGGCACACCGCGGATGTCGGATACTCCAGTTATTCGACGACGTCCTCTTCGGACTACACGACGACCACGTCCAGCGACACGTCGACGACGAGCACCCGTTCCCGCGATTCGACCGCCTCGCGCGAAACGTCGGCGGGCTCGACCCGGGAGACCTCGGCCAGCCGTGCCCCGTCCGGCCCGCAACCGCACTACAAGCTGGCGGACAACCCGCTGTGGCTCGATTCCCAAGTCGGTCTCCCGAACCAGCCGTGCAACCTCTCGCGCTGGGCGAACAACCCGGAAGCGGCCGCGGCGTTCTTCGAAAGCGCGCGGCCCTGCCTGGACAGCGTCTGGCAGCAGGTCATGAACTACACGAAACTGCCGTTCCGCGTCCCGACCGTGAAGTACCCGTCCGGCAAGAACTGGTCGAGCCCCTGCGGCGACGCCAGCAACGGCTCGGTGGCGGCGTTCTACTGCTCGCAGAACGAGACGCTTTACATGCCGTACGAAGGCCTTCAGGTCCCTCAGTACGGCAACCGGCCCGGGGTCTATCTGGCCCTCTACGCCCACGAGTACGCGCACCACATCCAGGCGCTCTCCGGTATCTCGAAAGCCTATTGGGACGCGCGGTACGAAGCGGGCACCGACTCGGCGGCGGGCCTGGAGATGTCGCGGCGCAACGAGCTTTCGGCGCAGTGTCTGTCCGGGACGTTCCTGGGCTCGACCGTCGGCCGCGGCGGCTCGGTCGACCAGGCGATGTACCGCGACGCCTGGCAGACCCAGGACCGCGGCGACCACAACGGCGGCCCGCGCGATCACGGCTCCGACGCGCACGCCGTCTCGTGGTGGCAGCACGGCGCGCAGAAGAACCGGCTGTTCCAGTGCAACACGTGGTCTGCCAAGCCGGCCGACGTCTCCTGACCCGCTCGGGTTTCGCCCGGCTCGGTCCGTGAAGGCCTCCTTGAGGGACCCAGAGTCCCTCAAGGAGGCCTTCACGGACTTCTGCAACGCGACCTTTTGGCGCTGTGGCACCGTCGGCAGCGTGTAAAGGCTTCGTAGTACATGAAGGCCCCCTTCCTTGCGTCTAGCGCAAGGAAGGGGGCCTTCATGTACTTGGGGGCGCAGGGGCCCGGCAGGGTAAGTCGGCGCAAGTCCGTGAGGGCCTCCTTCCCTACTCTCAGGGTAGGGAAGGAGGCCCTCACGGACTTCGGCGTAGGTCAGCTGGGCGGCGTGAAGGGGTTCTCCGGTACCGGCTCCGAGGGAGGCTGCGGTTGGGCGACCGGCTGCGCAACAGGCGCGAAGGACTGTCCCGCCGCGAAGGGCTGCGCCACCGGCGGCCCGTACTGAACCGCCGGTTGCAGCTTCGCCTGATCCCGCTGCCGCCGCTCCGCCAGCACCGCCGACAGGTACGCCCACGACGGCACCCCCGGCGGCACCGGCGCTCCGATCACCGAAGCGACCTGCTGCGCGAGCCCGTACCCGAGGGCTTCGACCGCTTCGGGGCGAAGCTCGCTCGTGCGGCTCAAGTACTGCCGGACGGCCAGCGCGAGGTCGTTCGGCAGCCGGGTCAGGTCCAGCTGCGAAGCCCAGTGCGCCAGCTGCGGCGGCATCCCGACGTACGGCGTGCGGGAGGCGGGCATGCGTTCCCGGATCACGAGGGTGCCGGCGAGGTAGTCGCCGACGCGGCGGCCGTTGGGTGACAGCAGCGACGTGACCACGGCCACGACGCCGAGCATGCCCAGCGCCCAGAAGTCGACGAAGAAGCCGGCGAGCCCGCGGACCAGCGCGTGCCGGAACCGGACCGGGCCGCCGTCGGTGCGGACCACCCGCAGGCCGAGCGCCATCTTCCCGAGGGTGCGGCCGCGGGTCAGTGTCTCGGAGATCACCGGGTAGCCGACCATGATCAGCACGAGGGTCACCAGGAACAGGGTCAGTGCCAGCGCCTCGTCCCCGAACGCGGCGACCTGGCTCAGGACCAGCATCGCGACGACCAGCGCGATCAGCTGGACGGCGACGTCGAGCATCATGGCGAGCCCGCGGCTGGCCAGTTTCGCCGCGCGCACGTCCAGGACGACGGCCTCGCCGGTGACGAGTTCGGACTCTTGTTCCACCTGGCAAGCGTAGTGACGAATAGGCTGGGCGACCAAGGACGATCGCCGGGAGGGCTCCGAGTTGGACGTGGACGTGTTCGTCGCCGCGCATGAGGCCGAATGGAACCGGCTGCGTGACCTCGTCGGCCGCGCCGGGAAACTCAGCGGCCCGGACGCCGACGAGCTGGTGACGCTGTACCAGCGCGTCGCGACGCATCTTTCGATCATCCGCTCGGTCGCGCCCGATCCGGTGCTCGTCGCGCACCTGTCCGGTCTGGTCGCGAAGGCCCGTTCGGCCGTCACCGGCTCGCACAGTCCCGCCTGGCGTGAGGTCGGGCTGTTCTTCACCCAGCGGTTCCCGGCGGCGCTGTACCTGAGCAGGCGTTGGTGGCTGGCGTCGGCGGCGGCGTCGATCGCGGTGATGGCGATCGCGGCGGTATGGATCGCGGGCGATCCGCAGGTGCTCGCGTCGCTGGCCTCGCCCGAGGAGTTCAAGGACCTGACGGCGCCGGGCGGGAAGTACGAGACGTATTACTCGTCCGACCCCGCGGGTTCCTTCGCCGCGCGCGTCTGGACGAACAACGCGTGGGTGGCCGCGACCTGCCTGTTCCTCGGCGTGGTGCTGGGGCTCCCGGTGATCTACGCGCTCTGGGCGAACTCGCTGAACCTCGCGATCGGCGCGGCGCTGATGTCCTCGGCCGGACGGCTCGACGTGTTCTTCGGCCTGATCCTGCCGCACGGCCTGCTGGAGCTGACCGCGGTGTTCGTCGCGGCAGGGACGGGGCTGAAGCTCGGCTGGACGGTCATCGACCCGGGGCGCCGGTCCCGGACGGCGGCGCTCGGCGAGCAGGGGCGGTCGGTCGTGGTGATGGCGCTGGGGCTGACCGTGGTCCTGCTGATCTCCGGCGTGATCGAGGGTTTCGTGACGCCGTCGGGCCTGCCGACCTGGGCCCGCATCGGCATCGGAGTGGTCGCCGAGGTCGCGTTCTTACTGTACGTGTTCGTGGTCGGGCGCCGGGCCGCGAAAGCGGGCGAAGTGGGTGACGTCGACTGGCGATACGCTGGAGATTCTCGACCTGAAGCCGGCTGAACTGGTTAGCTTCTCCCATGGCGAGAAAACGGTTACGCGTTCTGGCGATCGTCGTTTTGTCCGTGCTCGCCTCGACGCTCCTCGTCGGCGCGTCCCAGGCCCGGACCGGATCCGCGCCGTCGGGCAAACAGAACTGGGTGGTGAGCGTCGGCGGATTCCGCACCGACGCCGACCGCAACTACATCCGCCTCGGCTACCTCGTGTTCAACCCGGCCGACAACACCGTCGCGCACAACTTCTGGACCTGGAACCAGGCGGATTTCCCCGCCCCGGTCAACAGCGGCGACGTCTACTACTGCGGCGACTGGGCGCCGGGGTCCAATCCCCGCAACAACTGCCCGATCAAGACCGCGCCGGGCTTCACCGGTGAACCGAACGGCCACTTCACCGGCACCTATGCCGAGAACTCCGGGCAGGTGGCCATCACCTGGACGAAGAGCACCGTCAACGGCACCACGACGACCGTGAACCTCGCGGAGACGTGGTCGGTTTCGGAACCCCGGCCGGGTCTCGGCCGCATGCAACTGGTGAGTGACGACTACTCCATCACCAGCGGCATCGCCTACGGCAGCAACGCCTCCCTCGCGCAGACGAGCAAGGCCCCGATGAGTTCGGTCCGCGCGACCCAGCGGTCGTACCTGCTCGAAGGGCAAGGGGTGAACCGCCGTGCGATCACCAACTGGACCAGAGGCGGTAGTGGCGCCCTCGGTGTCGGTCCTGGCTGGAACAAATGCGACGACGGCTCGTGCCTCGGCTTCGTGCAGTACGACTCCGGTTGCGCCCCGACCTCCTGCTGCCTCCCAGGCGCCGGATACGAGGCATGCGCGCAGAAGATCATCGACACCGGCGACAGGCGGTTCTACTACCTGAGCGATGCCTTCGGCGGACGGCGCAACAGTTACGAGTTCTGGTGCGAATGCCTGTCCTACAACGGTTGCTACCTCGGCAACAGTCACGTTCGCCCGCTGCTGCAGGTGATCGACGACGCGGGGGCGTTCCAGGGCTGGGTCGGTGCCGAGGTCAGCCCCGACCGGAGTGGTTCGCGGGATCCGTCTGGCGAGTACTACTCGAGTTTCGCTCTGGTGGCCTAGTAAGGCAAAGGGGGCAGTTCGGCGTGGTGCCGAAGGATCCGGGTCGTGAGTGGTAAGTGCCGTTAGAACGACACTTACCACTCACGACCTTCCTGCCCGTCGCAACGTCGGGAGCAGGGTTCGGTAGCGAAGAGGGGCCGTCGCGCCACGCTCAGCAGGTGCAGCTGCCCTCGAAGGTGATGCTGTTCCCGTCCTCCAGGCTCGCGCTGCCCGCGAACCGGATCTCGAATTCGCCCGGTTCGGTCAGGACGATCTTCGGGCTCGCGGCCGACCCGTCGGCGCCGGTCTTCGCCGTCGCCGTCTCGGCGCCGCCTTCGAAGACCAGCACGTTCTTCGCCCGCGCGGCGCGGACGAAGAAGTTCACCGGCACGTCGGCCGCGGGCTGCCCGCTCTCCCCGATCACGCGCACCACGAACGGCTGACCGGGTGTCTTCGTGGACAGTCGTTGCCCGTTCCCCGACAGGATCGCGAGGGTCCGCACCCCGGCCGCCCAAGTGTTGGACAGTCCTGGCAGTGAACAGACTTCCTGATACAGCCGCGATCCGGCGATCGGCGCCTCCGCGGTGAGGCAGCGCGCGGTCGCCACGTTCGCCAGGAGCACCAATCCGGGCAGCCCGGCGTTGCGGCGCCACTGCTGGTGACGGTCCTTGCCGTCGCACGCCACGAGTTTGACGCCGACGCCGTCGACGGGACTGATCGCCGCCAGGCACTGTCCACTCGCGACATGCTTGTACGAGAGCGCCGCCTTGTCGTACACCCATTGCGCGTTGGCGTCCTTCGCGTCGGCGAGGGCGAGCTTGCCGTCGGCCGCGGCCAGGGAGAGGTTCCCGCCTCCGTCGGCGAGGTGGACCGGTGTCCCGGCGGGTTGTGCGGAAGCGGGCACCCCGGACAGCAGCACCGAAACCACCGCGAAGAACAGCACGAACCTGCGCAAGCCTGTGCCCCAATCGTGTCGATCCGGATCTCCCTCCGAGCTAACCGCCCGGGACACCCGTCGCCAACCGGCACCACTCCATCGGGTTCAGCCCGACGCCCTCTTCTCAGGCCGGCCCCGGGTGCTCATGTCGCGGACCGCACCTGGACGGCATCAGAGCCGTCCGGCCGCCTTCAGCGCGAGATAGCGGTCGGCCAGCCGCGGCGGCAGGTCCTCCGGGACGGCGTCGACGACCTCGACACCGTGCCGTGCCAGCCGCGCGGTGACCTGGCGGCGTTCGGCCAGCACCCGCTCGGCCGCGGCCGCGTCGTAGACGGCTTCCGCGTCGCCGCGGCCCGCCGCCATCTCGGCGACCCGCGGATCCGCCACCGAAGCGATCATCAGCTGGTGTCGCGAGGTCAGTTTGGACAGCACCGGGAACAGGCCTTCTTCCAGCGGCGCCGCGTCGAGCCCGGTCAGCAGGACGACCAGCGCGCGCCGCCGCGTCCGCCGCAGGACCTCCGCGATCATCCCGCGCGCGTCGGTCTCGACGAGCGACGATTCGAGCGGGGCCATCGCGTTCACCAAGGCGGGCAACAAGTCGCTCGAACCCTGGACCGCGGCGTGGACCTGCCGGTCGTAGGCGAGGAGGTCGACGCGGTCACCCGCCCGCGCGGCGAGCACGGCCAGCAGCAGGGCCGCGTCCATCGCCGCGTCCAGCCGCGGCGCGTCCCCGACCCGGCCCGCCGAAACGCGGCCGGTGTCGAGCACCAGCACCACGTGCCGGTCGCGTTCGGGGCGCCAGGTCCGCACCATGACGTCGGACGCGCGCGCCGAAGCCCGCCAGTCGATCGACCGGACGTCGTCGCCGATCACGTACTCGCGCAGGGAGTCGAATTCCGTGCCCTGGCCCCGGATCAGCACCGCGTTGCGGCCGTCGAGCTGTTGCAGCCGCGCCAGCCTCGACGGCAGATGCTTGCGGCTGTGGAACGGCGGCAGCACCCGCACGGTCCACGGCACGTCGTGCGAACCCTGCCGTGCGGCGAGCCCCAGCGGGCCTGTCGATCGGACGGTGACCCTGGCCGCCGTCCGGTCGCCGCGCCTGGTGGGCAGGAGCTGGGTGGTCACGACGCGGCGTTCGCCCGCCGGCAGAGTCAAACGGTGCCTGTCTTCCGCGCCGGCGCTGGGCGGCCAGGCGTCCCGGAGCCAAGCGCGCACCGGACGGCCGCCGGGATTGGCCACGGTCAGCGTGACCTCGCACGCCTCCCCCAGCCGCACGGACGTCGCCCCGGACCGCGCGAATTCCAGCCGCCGCACACTTCCGGCGAGCACGAGATCCAGCGCCACCACCAGGAACAGCACCGCCGCGGCCAGCCCGATCCCAGCCCAGGAGGGCAGCAGGAAACCGACCACCGGCGCCGCGAGGAGCGCCAGCAGCCCGAGCCGCCCGGTGACGGCCATCAGCGCGGAACGGGCACGGACGCGAGGACGCGGTCCAGCACACCGTCGGCGGTCGCACCTTCGAGTTCGGCCTCCGGCCGCAGATCGAGCCGGTGCCGCAAAGACGGCCGTGCCAAGGCTTTGACGTCGTCCGGGGTGGCGTAGTCGCGGCCGGCGAGCCACGCCCACGCCTTGGTCGCGGCGAGCAGCGCGGTCGCGCCACGCGGCGAAACGCCGAGCCGCACGGACGGCAGCGACCGCGTCGCCCGGCAGACGTCCACGATGTAGGCGAGCACCTCGGGGCGCACGGTGACCCCGGCGACCGCGCGGCGGGCGGCGTCGAGCTGGGCGACCCCGGCGACCGGGGTGATCCCCGCCGCGCCGAGGTTTCGCGGGTCGAAACCCTGCGCGTGCCGGGAAAGGATGCCGAATTCGTCCTCACGGGACGGCATCGGCATGGTCAGCTTCAAGAGGAAGCGGTCGAGTTGCGCCTCGGGCAACGGGTACGTGCCTTCGTATTCGACCGGGTTCTGCGTCGCGATGACGATGAACGGATCGGGCAGCGGCCGCGTCTTGCCGTCGCTGGAGACCTGACGTTCCTCCATCGCCTCCAGCAGCGAAGACTGCGTTTTCGGCGGGGTGCGGTTGATTTCGTCGGCCAGCAACAGGTTCGTGAACACCGGGCCCTCGCGGAACGAGAACTCGCCGCTGTGCGCGTCGTAGACGATCGAGCCGGTGATGTCGCCCGGCATGAGGTCCGGCGTGAACTGCACCCGGGTCATCTCCAGCTCCAGCGCCGCGGCCAAAGCCCGCACCAGCAACGTCTTGGCCACGCCGGGAACGCCTTCGAGCAGCACATGTCCCCGGCACAGCAACGCGATGATGAGCCCGGTGACGGCCGCGTCGTTGCCCACCACGGCCTTCCCGACCTCGGCCCGCAGGGCGATCAGCGCCGCCCGTGCTTCGGCCGCACCATCCACAGTGCCCTGCTCGGACTGTTCGGTACTCAAGACCGCTCCACCTCTCGTTCCACGACATCGAGTCCGTCCGCCAGCCGCACCAGGGCGGCGTCATCCGCGGGCGGGTCCCCGTACAACAGCGCGCCGATCTCGGCCGGCGCGCGGCCGGTCCGCACGGCGACGGACTCCACCAGCGCCGCGGGTTCCGCGTCACGGGTGAGCCCCAGCAACGGCCGGAGCCGCGCGCGGGCCGCCTCACGCAGGGTCTCCCCGGCGTGCGCGGCGGCCTTCGCCTTGCGATACAACCTCGCCCGTCCCTCGGTGGCCTCGGCCGCGCGCACCACGACGGGGATCGGTTCGGTCACCACCTGGCCCAGCCGCCGCGAGCGCCACAACGCCAGCAGCACCACCGCGATGCCAGCCTGCAACGCCGCGTACGACCAGCCCGCCGGGATCAGTTCGGACAGCGGCTTCTTCTCCGCTTCGAGCGACGGATCCGCCGGTGTCGGCAGGTACCAGACCAGCCGTTCGTGCTTCCCGAGCAACCGCATCGCGAGCGCCGCGTTGCCCTCGTTCGCGAGCCATTCGTTGGTCAGCGGCTCGGGGGTGCCGAGTACGGTGACCGTCCCTTCCGGACCGGGCACTTCGAGATACGAGCCGCCGTAGCATTCCTGCGCTCGCGGCTGCGTGGCCGTGTACTTCAAGCCGCCCATCGTCGCGCTGCCCGCCGCGACGGGATCCGCGGCCTGGCAGTCCGGGGAACGGGTCTCGGTTTCGAGCCGACCGGTCGACCGCACGCCGGGGAGGATTTCCTCGACCGTGGCAGGACTCGGCTGCACCAGCACGACATGCTTGGCGCTCCGCCGGATTTCGGCGAAGGTGTTCTTGGGCAGGTACGCGGGCTGGGTGATCAAGACGGTCGCTTCCCGCGCGACACCCTTGGCCGCGGCGGCGGTGCGCACGACCGGGATCTTGACACCTTCCCGTTCCAGCAAGGTCGCCAGCGCACGGCTGCCACCGGGCTCGTAGGACCCCGGTTCGAGCGCGCCGGTGGTCTGCTCACCCTGGACGAGGACGAGCAGCGTCCCGGTCAGCACGAGCATGAGGACGACCGCGAGCGGCAACCGCACCCCGCGCCAGATCCGGCGGGCGTCGGGCGAAACCGAGGTCATCCGGCCGCCAAGGCGACGGGCCTCGCGCGACGGCAACGTTCGTCCAATTCGGACAGTGACCGGTAGCCGGCCTCGGTGGCCGGGATGTCGCCGTAGTGGACGTCGTCGAACAGCCGGGCGCCGGCGCGCAGGGCCACGGCGACGTCGGGGAGCAGCCGTCCGGCTTCGATGGCGGCCTCGTCGGCGGTCCGGCCGGACTTCTCGTCCAGCAACGCCCGTTCCTCCAAAGACCGCACCACGGCACGGAAGAGCTCACGGACGGCGTCGTCGAAGTCACCCCGCGACGCGGCCTCCTCGGCCGCCTTGCGATGTTCGCCGGAAGCCTTGCGCTGCCCGGCGAACACGGCACGGCCGCTCTTGGCCGACGCCGCCAAGGGACCGGATTTCAGCCGGATCACCACGACCACCACGATCAGCACGACGACCAGCAGCACCACGGCGAAGATCCCGCCTGGCACGGCGCTGTCGACGGTTTCGAGGACGCCGAACAGCTTTTCGAGCACCCAGCTGAACGCCTGGGACAGCCAGCTCGGCTTCGCGGCCTGATAAGGCTGACCCGCGAGCTCCTCGGCGGCACGCAGCCGGGCGGTGTCCCGGTCGATGTCGACCGGGACCTCGGAGAGGAAACGCGTCACCATGCCTGCGGCGGAGGCGGCGTCGCGATCCCGGCCGCGCGGGCCAGTTCGATGTCCATGCCCTCACGGCGCATCCGCTGATCGATGTAGAGGATCACGGTCACCAGCGCGGAGAACGGGCCGACGATCGTCTGCGCGATCACCGTGCCCACCGACTGCAGGATCAGGTCACCGGTCGAGGGGATGTACACCTGCTCGGGATCGGTGAACAGGGTCATGAACGCACCGAAGCTGAACGGCATCGTGATGATCATCGCCAGGAACGCCGAGATCACGGCGGCCAGCAGCAAGATCCCGAAGATCCGCCAGAACATCCCCGAGACCAGCTTCGCCGACCGGCGGAACGCCTCCCGCACGGTGCCGCGTTCCAGTAGCAGCGCCGGGCTGGCCAGCGCCCAGAAGGTGAAGGGGATGATCGCGGGCACGAAACAGAAGATCGCCGCGACCATGATCGCCAGCGTGTAGAGCACGGTCAGCCCGAGCAGCGGCAGCAGCCGTCCCGCCGCCTCCTTCACCGCCTCCTTGAAGACGATCGGTTTGCCCAGTGCGGCCTTGCCCATCAAGACGGTCAGGAACCCGGTGAGCAGCGTGGTCCCGATCATCGTGGCGATCAGGCTGACGAAGCTCGCCGCCAACGATCCGCCGAGCATGTCCAGCGTCTGGTTCAGCAGTTCCTGATCGGTGGCCGCCGGACCGAGGTCGCGGAGCCGCTCGAGGTCCTCGGTCGTGTCGACCAGGAAGTACCCGATCAGATCGATGGCCGCGGTCAGCACGGCGGTCACGGCGGCGGCGCCGAAGACCATCCGCCAGTACCGGCGCATGGTCGTGACCGCGCCGTCGAGGATGTCGGTGAGGTTCAGCGGGCGCAGCGGGATGACCCCTGGCCTGCCGAGACCGACCTTCCAGTTCGGATACTGCTGCTGTTGCTGCGGCGCCTGGTAGGACGGCAGCGGCGGCGGCGTGGCCCCGGACGGGGACTGCCACTGCTGCTGCTCAGGCGCCGACGGCGGCACTTCCCCCCGCGGCGGTGTCGGCAGGTCCGCCTGCGACTGTGCCGGTTCGCCCGCCTTCGGCTGTGCTGGTTCGACCGCCTTCGGCTGTGCCGGTTCGCCCGGAGTTTCGGTACCTTCCGGCCCGGACGGTCCGCCGGTCTCCGTCATGCGACAGCCCCTTACCCGTTCACGTTGCTTACGCCCACTCTTCCAGAGGGTCCGACACCCGGCCAGAGCTGGGGTGACGACACTGATGGGTGACCACTCGCCTCATGCTGGATACCCTCTGCAGCCGAGCTGTGGGAAGGGACACCGTTAGCTCGTTATGCTGAACATCGGGCCGGGTACCCCCGGTTCGCCCCTAGAACCACCGGGACCGACTTGATGACGCAACCGCCCCACGGCCAGTGGCCGCCACGCGGCGCCGTCCAGCCACCGCCGGTGCACGGCCAGCCTCCTGCCCAGTGGCACGGCGCGCCGCACCAGTTTCCACCGCCGCCACCACGACGGCGGTCCGTGGGCGCGATCGTCGGCATCTGCCTGGGCGCGGTCGCCGTACTGGTCCTCGGCCTCGTCGCGATCATTTCACTCAATCGTGACGGCACCGATCACGTAGCGAACGCGGGCTATTCGACCCTGCCGAACCCGACTTCCCCGGCCGCGTTGCCGCCGAGCGGGTCTTCCTCGCCGTCGTCCTCGACGAACCCGTTCCCGTCGTCGCCGTCCAGGGCGCCGTCGTCGTCGAGCGGGCCGCAGAAGATCCTCAAACTCGGCGACCACCCGATCCTCCAGGACCCCAACGCGGGCCTGCAGAACCGGGTCTGCACGCTGCCGCAGTGGCAGAGCAGCCAGCAGGCCGCCGAGGCGTTCTTCACCGCGGCGGGCAAATGCCTCGACAACGCGTGGGGACCGTTCCTCGACGCCTACGACCTGCCGTTCACCCCGCCCGCGCTGCACTTCCCGACCGGGGCCAGCTTCGAAACCGAATGCGGCACGATCCAGGTGGGCATCGCGACGGCGGCGTACTACTGCGAGAACAACCTCTACGTGCCGTTCCGTGGTCTCCAGACCGACCAGTACGGCAACAACCCCGGCGTCTACCTCGCCCTTTTCGCGCACGAGTACGGGCATCACGTGCAGGAGGTCGCCGGGCTGATGGACGCCGCCTGGCAGAAGATCTACGACGCGGGCCAGAACAGCCCCGCCGGGCTGGAGATGTCACGGCGCAAGGAACTCCAGGCGCAGTGCTTCTCCGGGATGTTCCTCGGCGCGCACGTCGACCAGGGCGGCACGGTCAGCCGGGACATGTACAACAAGGCATGGAACGACCAGGAGACCCGGGGCGACAACACCTCGCGCAGCCAGGACCACGGGACGAACGCGCATTACGCGTCCTGGTGGCGGGCGGGCGCGAGCAACAACCGGATCGCCGACTGCAACACCTTCTCGGCCCCGGGAAGCGCCGTTTCCTGACTTCACGTGAGTTCCGCCTTCAATCACGCGTGATCGCCCTTCAATCACGCGTGATCGCGGGATCAGGCCGTCGCGAGCCTCCGCGGCCCGCGTAGCACCAGGTAGACGTACATCCCGCCGGCGAAGCAGCTGAACACCAGCAGCGCCATCCCGAGCGGCCGCCGCGCGTCGCTGGCTCCCGCTGTCGCGTCGGCCGCGTGCACCGAGACGCCGTCGCCCGAAGCCCCGTCCGGGACGACGACCTCGAGGCGCTCGCCCTTGCCGTGCCCGCAGCCGTTGAGCGAACCCTCCATCGGCTTGCCGCCGAATTCGAACTTGACCTTCTCGGTCGCGCCGCCGCCCGTGCAGGGCGCGGGCTCGACGACCTCCGCCCGCACGGTCGTCCCCCGGGGCTCGTTCGTGATGCCGAACAGCCCCGGCCCGGCGAACCAGGCCAGAAAGATCACCAGCAGGCCGGCACCGGCCGCCACGGCCAGGGAGTTCCACCCCGGGGTGAGCCCTCTGGCGGGGTCCGATCGCTTGCGCACGAACGCCATGCTTCCAGAACCCGGCGGCAAAACACAGGAGCCGGGGGACGCGATACCAGCGGTAGGACGGAGGAGCCCTCTTTGTCCTGACAGCGTGATAGCAAAGGTCCCCCGCTACCGCTCGATCGTCTCCGCGGAGGTCACCTTCCGGACGTAGAGCAGCTTGTCGCCCGGCTCGATGGCGTCGGCCTGCGGAGCGTCCACGCGGTAGAGGACGCCGTCGCGGACGAGACCCAGCACGATGTCCGACAGATGCCGCGGCGAACCGCCCTCTTCGGACGGCTCCACCGGGCGTTCGGCGATCGCGAGACCGGACTCGGGGGTGAGGAGGTCCTCGACCATGTCGACCACCAGCGGCGTCGACGTCGCCATGCCGAGCAGTCGCCCGGCGGTCTCGCTCGACACCACGACCTGGTTCGCGCCCGACTGCTTGAGCAGGTGGACGTTCTCCGTTTCACGCACCGAAGCCACGATGTGCGCCTTCGGTGCCAGCTCGCGCGCGGTCAGCGTGACCAGCACCGCGGTGTCGTCCCGGTTCGGGGCGACGACCACGGCCTTGGCCCGCTGCACCCCGGCGACGCGCAGCACGTCGGCGCGGGTGGCCGAACCGTGCACGACCACCAGGCCGAGCGCGGTGGCCGCTTCGAGGGCTTGCTGGTCGGTGTCGACGACGACGATGTGGTCGGGTTCGACGTTCTCGTCCCCGAGCAGCGCGTTGACCGCCGACCGGCCCTTCGTGCCGAATCCGACGACGACCGTGTGGTCACGCACCTTCGTCCTCCACTTTTGGATCTTGAAAGCCTGACGGGAGCGCTCGGTGAGCACTTCGAGAGTGGTACCGACCAGGACGATGAGGAAGAGCACCCGCAGCGGGGTGATCACCAGGACGTTCACCAGCCGCGCGGACGACGTCGCGGGCGCGATGTCACCGTACCCCGTGGTCGACAGCGACACTGTCGCGTAATAGAGGCTGTCGAGCAGGCTGAGCCCGTCGCCGTTGGCGTCGCGGTAGCCGTCCCGGTCGAAGTAGACGATCAGGACGGTCGCGAGCAGGGCGAGCATCGCGCCGATGATCCGTTTGAGGATCGACCGCAGCGGGCTGACCGTCAGTTCCGGCATGCGGATCACGCCGACGAGCTCGTGGTCCGGACGGTCGCTCAGCCGGACCGGGAAGCGCTTGAGAACCTTCATGCACAGGCTCCGGCCTGGTCCGCGTCACTCACGGTCGGGAGGATAGCCGAAGATCCTCACGTTGAGCGCGGTATGCGAAGCTCAGGGCATGTCTTCGGATTCCAAGCCGTCTCAGCGGCCCGCGTATTTCCTCGCCGGCCTGCTCGGCGCGGCCGGTGTGCTGCACTTCGCCCAGCCGAAGCCCTTCGACGCCATCATCCCGAAGCAGCTTCCCGGCTCCCCCCGGGCATGGACCTACGGCTCCGGCGTGGCCGAGCTGGGCGTCGCCGCCGCGATCGCCGCGCCGAAGACCCGGCGGCTCGGCGGGCTCGCGGCCGCGCTGCTGTTCGTCGTGGTCCTGCCGGGGAACGTGAAGATGGCCGTCGACGCCGACCGCCGAAAGGCGCCGAAGCACTGGCGGGCGGCGTTCTGGGCCCGCGTCCCGCTCCAGATCCCGCTGGTGACTTGGGCGCTGAAGGTGCGCGACCGCGCCTGACCCCCTCCCGCAATTCGTCACCTACTTGCGGTAGTTGCACGCGCAAGGACCGCAAGTAGGTGACGAATTGCGCGGCGGGCCGATGATGCGGGCACCGTGTGGATTTTGGTGCGTTAGATGACCAGAAATCCACACAGTCACAGTCACGGTCACGGCGGCGGGCCGACGCTCGATGTCCCGCATTTCGTCCTCTGAATGCGCGGCTTGCAGGTGAGGTGTGTGGATATAGGGACGTTGAGTGTCCCTATATCCACACCCCTCACGTCGGTCACCTCTCGGTCGTGACCGGGCCGGTGGTGCGGGCACCGTGTGACCCCCGCAATTCGTCACCTACTTGCGGTAGTTGCGCGCGCAAGGACCGCAAGTAGGTGACGAATCGCTAGATCGTCGGGACGCTCCGCAGTAGTTGCCGCAGGCCTTCGGCGTCCAGCAGGTCCGCCGGACGGACGGTCTTGTCGTGTTTCACGTAGTGGAACGCCGCTCGCACCTTCTCGACCGGCACCTTCTTGAGTGCCGCCCACGCCAGCCGGTACGCCGCCAGCTGCACGGCCAGCGGCGCGAGCCGGTCTTTCTCCGGCACGGCGCCGGTCTTCCAGTCGACGACGGTCCATCCGCCGTCGGCGTCGGCGAATACGGCGTCCATCCGCCCGCGCAGTGTCACGCCCACGACGTCCGCCGAAAACGGGACCTCGACGGCGTGCGGCACCCGGTGCGACCACTCGCTCTTCTCGAACGCCGTCTGCAACGCCTCCAGCTCGGAGTCTGGCGCTTCGTCGACGTCCGCCGCGCCCGGCAGGTCGTCGATCTCCAGCAGTTGCTCGCCGCCGAACCGCTGCTCCAGCCAGCCGTGGAACGCCGTCCCTCGGCGCGCGTAAGTGTTGGGGCGCACGGGAAGCGGTCGCCGCAGCCGTTTCGCCAGCGCGGCGGGGTCGGCCGACAGCTCGACCAGCTGACTCACCGAGAGATGCGCCGGCAGGACGACCTGCTGAACGCGGTTCTGCGCCCGCGCGCGCTCCTCCAGCAGCACCTTGGTGTCGGAGATCCAGCCGTCCGGATCGTCCTCTTCCTCTTCCTCTTCCGCGTCTTCCATCGCGCCGACGACCAGATCGACGCCGTTGGTGACGCCTTCGCGCCGCGGCCACAGCGGGTCGACCGGCCACCGCGACCGGCGGGAGTCGGCGACCAGCGGGTTCTCCCCGTCGGCTTCCGGCTCGTCGGCCCAGTGCTCGATCCGGCCGACCGAGCTCCCGCGCATCACCTCGCCGATTTCGAGCAGGAACTCCGAAGGCCCCTTCGGCCGCGCGCTGCTCTCGTTCCACCAATGGCCGGAGATCAGCATCGTGTGTTCGGAGCGGGTCAGCGCGACGTAGCAGAGCCGCCGCTCCTCGTCCGCTTCCCGCGCGATGAAGCCTTCTTCGTGCAGCTCCAGCGCTTCCTGCACTTCCTTGCGGTCCGAGCCCTCGGGGATCCGCAGCTCCGGCAGGTCCTCCGAGTCCCCACGCAGCGCGGCGGGCAGCGAAGTCGACGTCCGCAGCCACGACGACGAACGCCGCCGTCCAGGGAAGACCTCCTTGACCAGATGCGGGATCGCGACGATGCGCCATTCCAGCCCCTTGGCCGAATGCACGGTCAGCACCTGGACCCGATCCGGAACGACCTCCACCTCACCGGGGGTGAGCCCGTCCTCCGCGTGCGCGGCCGTGTTCAGATAGTCCACAAAGGACAAAAGAGTGGCCGTCGGCGACGTCTCGGCGAAATCCGTGACGACGTCGGCGAAAGCGTCCAGATGCGCGCGTCCGGCCGGCCCCGGGCGGGCCAGTGATTCGACGTCGAGCAGCATGGTGCGTTCCACGTCGGCGACCAGTTCCGGCAGCGACTGGTCGAGCCGTCGCCGCAACGCCGAAAGCTCGGCGCCGATCTTCCGGATCCGCCGGTAACCCTCGGACGAATACCGGTCCGGCGTCCCGGGATCGTCGATCGCGTCGGCGAGGCCCGCCTGCTCGACCCGTTCGGTCACCAGTACCGGTTCGTCCACATCGGACTTTCCCGAAGGCGGCACCGGAGACGACAGTTCGCCCGCGCGGCGCCACAACGCCGCGAGGTCGGCCGCCGCGATCCGCCAGCGCGCCCCGGTCAGCAACCGGGCGGCGGCACTGCCCGCGAGCGGATCGGCGAGCACCCGCAACGTGCTGACCAGGTCCGCGACCTCGGGTTCGTCGAGGAGGCCGCCGAGGCCGACGACCTCCACCGGAAGCCCGCGTGCCCGCATCTCCGCCGCGATCGGCGCCATGTCGGCGCGGCGGCGCACCAGAACCGCCGCGGTCGGCGGCTTTCCGGTCTCCTCCACGGTTTCGAACCAGCGTTTCGCCACCGCGTCGGCCACCCACTCGCGTTCGGCGCGGACGTCCGGCAGCAGCGCGGTGGCGATGTCGGCCGTCCCCGCGCCCTCCAGCGCACGCAGCCGTGCGACACCGAGCCCGCGCTCTCGCAACGGTTCCGAGATCGCGTTCGCGAGTTCGAGCACCTCGGGTGGGTTGCGGAAACTGGTCAGCAGCCCGAAATCCAGCGCCGGGACGAGCCGTTCGCCGTTGTCGCGCGGGAAGTCCGTGGTGAACCGGGGCAGGTTCGCCGCGCTCGCCCCGCGCCAGCCGTAGATGGCCTGCGCCGGGTCGCCCACCGCGGTCACCGGCATCGGGGGATGCTCGACGCCGCCGAACAACGACCGCAGCAGGATCCGCTGGGCGTGCCCGGTGTCCTGGTACTCGTCGAGCAGGACGGCGCCGTAGCGCTCCCGCTCCCCCGCGACCACCGCCGGATAGCTGCTGGCGAGCTGCGCGGCCAAGGACATCTGGTCGGCGAAGTCGAGCGCGCCCTCGGCTCGCTTCCGCGCGTGATACGCCTCGACCAGCGGCAGCAGCGCGAGCCGGAACCGTTGCGCAGTCATGACTTCGGCCAGTTTCTGTGGCAGCGCCGCACGCTGCCCCTTTGCCCGCGGCGCGTTCTCGATGACCTCGCACAGCCAGGACGTGTACTGCGCCAGCCGTTCGGGCTCGACCAGATGCTCGCCGAGTTCCCCGGCCAGTGCCAGCAACTGCGCCGTCACCGTGGCGGGCACGCGATCGGTGTCGAGGTCATTGTCCCAAGTGGACACCACGCGATGCGAGAACTGCCACGAAGACGTCTCCGAAAGCAGCCGGACCCCGGGCTGGACGGGCAGCCGCAGGCCGTGTTCGGACAGCAGCCGCCCGGCGTACGCGTGATAGGTGAGCACCGTCGGCTCGCCTGCCGTCACCGTCATGCGCAGGTCGCCGGTCGGGTCGATCCGGTCGAGCAGCCCCGATCCGACGAGGCGGCGCAGCCGGGTGCGGACGCGTTCGCCGAGCTGGCGGGCGGCCTTGCGGGTGAAGGTCAGGCCGAGGACGCGTTCCGGCGGCACGATGCTGTTGGCCACCAGCCACACCACGCGCGCGGCCATCGTCTCGGTCTTGCCCGCACCCGCGCCAGCGACCACCAGCGACGGCTCGATGGGCGCGGCGATGACCTCGGCCTGCT
The DNA here is from genome assembly GCF_003947415.1 of Amycolatopsis sp. WAC 01376. GTDB lineage: Bacteria > Actinomycetota > Actinomycetes > Mycobacteriales > Pseudonocardiaceae > Amycolatopsis. The sequence goes on along the minus strand of NZ_QHKL01000009.1, from coordinate 347,639 downwards.
CGTCGGTCGGACTGTGCAGGCCGAGCGCGCGAGCGATCTCGCCCGGTTCGACCTGACGGCGCTGGAGTGCGGAGATCATGGCCCGGTCACCTGCCTGCCCTCGGGCCGCAGCGGACAGCAACCCCTTGCCGGGCAACGATCACAGTCCGGGTTTTCGGTGACCCCGTACTCCGGGCCCGCAGCGGATCCGGCGGCCGAACGCACCAGTTCAAGCCACTGCTTGCCGCCGTCCTCATCCAGCGGCGCCTGCTCGCGCTGGGTGGAGCCGGTCTTGTTGTTGGACTTCGCGACATAGACCAGCCGCGCGCCACCGGGTTTCGAACCGCCTTCGACCGCGCCGAGCAGCACGGCGAGCTGGTACGCGGCGAGCTGCGGATGCTGTTCGGCGTCGGCGGCGGAGATCGGGACCTTGCCGGTCTTGATGTCGATGACGACCGGACGGCCGTCCTTGTCCATCTCGACGCGGTCGACGCGGCCGCGCAGGAGCACGCGGACATCGTCATCTCCGACCGGAAGCTCGACCTCGATGTCCTGCTCGACCCCGGCTTCGATCAGCTCCCTGCGGCTGGATTCCAGCCAGGAGATGAAGTTCCGCAGCATCTGCTCGACCCGCGACCGCTCGCGGCGCGAGAACCACGGCGCTCCCGCGTCGACCCGCACCCACGCTTCGTCGAGGGCGGCGCGGATCTGCTCGTCGCTGCTGCCGCCCGCGACCGCCTGCGCGAGGCCGTGCACCAGGGTTCCCGTGACGGCCGCGAGTTGCGCCGGGTCGCTACCGCCGTGGCGTTCGATCAGCCACCGCAGCGGGCATTTGACCAGAACCTCCACAGTGGACGGTGAGATGCGGATGAGGTCGCCCGGCCCGTGCACGGGTTCGCCGGTGGAGGGTTCCAGCAGGCCGTACCAGGTGCCCGGATGTGCGCCCGGCACCCCGGCGGCGGCCAATTTGGCGAGCTGACGCGCCGCCCGCTGCCGCCTTTCGGGCTCGCTCGATTCGTCGCAGACCACCTCGCGCAGATCACCGACGAGTTCGGCGAGCACCAGCGAACGTCCGGCAGGCTTCATCCGCGAATCGAGGCCGCCGTCGTCCGCGCCGTTCTCTTCGAGGTCGTCGATGAACCGCGAGGGCTGCTCGTCCTCCCCCGCGACCGCGCTGACCAGCAACGTCTTCTTCGCGCGGCTCGCGGCGAGGTAGAACAGCCGCCGCTCTTCGGCGAGGATCGGCGCGGTGGCGGACACCTTTTCGTCGTCGACGCCGGACATGAGGTCGACCAGCCGTTCCACGCCGAGCACGGAACCGCGCAGCCGCAGATCCGGCCAGCTGCCCTCCTGCACACCGGCGACGGACACGACCGTCCACTCGCGACCGGCGGCCGCGTGCGCCGTCAGCAGCGAGACGCCGTCGCTCTTCATGGCCGCGGGCGCCAGCGTGTCACCCGCGATGTTCTGCGAGGACAGATAATCCGCGAACGAAGCGACACTCGCCTTCGGCAATCTGTCGACATAGCGACCGGCCGCGTCGAAGAGGGCGACGATCGCGTCGAGATCCCGATCCGCCTGCGAGCCGAGAGAACCACCGCGATCGACCAAGCGCAGTAAGCGCTGCTCCAAACCGGCGGCCTGCCACAGATCCCACAGCACCTGCTCGACACCGTCGCCGCGCACCACGGCCTGGTGTGCGGCGTGCAGCAAACCGCCGACCCGGCGCATCGGCAGCGACTCGGCATCGGCGAGACCGGTGAGGACATCGTTGGTACGTAAGGCTTCCACCAGCAGCTCGTCGCTCGATCGTTGCCCGCCGCCGGCGAGTTCCAGCCTGCGCAAGCCTCGACGCAGCCGCCGCAGGGCGAGCGGATCCGCGCCGCCCAGCGGCGACGACAACAGCATCTCGGCGAGGTCGACGTCGAGCAGGTCCGGATCCGCGGCGAGCCGCAGCATCGCCAGCAGAGGACGGACCGCGGGCTGTTTCGCGAGCGGCAGTTCCTCGGTGGCCGAACCGATCGGCACCCCGGCCGCCCGCAAAGCGCGTTGCAGGACAAGGAAAGTACGGGCGGGCGACCGGACGAGCACCGCCATCTCCGACCACGGCACGCCGTCCACGAGATGCGCGCGGCGGAGCTGATCGGCGATCCAGCTCGCCTCGGCGGCCGGGGTCGGCATCAGCCGGACGCGGACCGCGCCACCCTCGGCGTCCGGCGCGTCGACGAGTTTGCGCTGCGGCGACGAGCCGGGCAGCACGGAACCGAGTTTCGTGACGGCCGTGCGGATCACCGGGGCGAGCCGGTGCGCCGTGGTCAGCAGGACGGTGCGTTCGCCGTCCTCATCCGCGTCGGCGAACAGCCGGGGATCCGCGCCGCGGAAGGAGAACACGGACTGATCGGGGTCACCCGCGACGACGAATTCGTCGGCCGCGTGCCCGATGAGCCGGATGAGCTGGGTCTGCAACGGGTCGAGATGCTGGGCGTCGTCGACGAACAGGTGCCGGACGCGGCGCTGCTCGCGTTCGCGCAGTTCGGGGTCGTCCTCCAGCGCGAGCAGCGCGGAAGTGACGAGCTCCGCCGCGTCCAGCGCGGGCGCGCTCGCGACGCCGAGTGCGTTGCCGCCCGCGCCCTGCAGCAGCGTGACCTCTTCGTATTGGCTCCAGAAGCGCCCGGCCGCGATCCACTCGTCGCGGCCGCGCCGCCTGCCGAGTTCGACCAGGTCCTCCGGGCCGAGCCCGCGTTCGGCGGCGCGGAGCAGGAGGTCTCGCAGTTCCTCGGCGAAACCGGGCACGTTCAGCGCGGGCCGCAGCTGCTCTGGCCAGTCGAGCGCGCCCGCCTCGATGTCGCCGGCGAGCAGATCGCGGACGACGACGTCCTGCTCCGCTCCGGCCAGCAGGCGAGGCGGCGGGAGTTCGTCGGCCTGCGCCTCCATCCGCAACAGCGCGTACGCGTACGAGTGCACCGTGCGCACGAGCGGCTCACGGATCGTGCGCGGCAGCGGATCCTCTTCCGGATCGGTGGTGAGCCGATGGGTGATGTCGGCGCGCAGGACCTCGGCCGCCTTGCGAGAAGTGGTCAGGATGAGCACGCTCTCCGGGTCCGCGCCCTCCGCGATACGCCGCGAAGCCGCCGACGCCAGCAGGGCCGTCTTGCCCGTGCCAGGGCCGCCGAGGACCCGGCGGAAGCCGTCCGGGGCGGCCAGCAGGCGCCGGGCGCCGGAATCCCACTGGAACGAGGGCGTGCCGGTGACCGGCGTGCGGACCAGCCGCGCGTCGGTTCCTACCGCTGTTCGCCGCCCGTTCACGCCCACGATGGAACCACGCCCCGCCGACACAACCTCGCAGCGGCACGGCAAAGTGGTCCCATGGATGACGAACTGCACGAGCGGGTGCGCGAGGTCATCGCGAGCGTGCCCGCCGGCTCGGTTGCGACTTATGGGGATATAGCGTCGGTTTCGGGGGCCCCGTCCCCACGGCTGGTCGGGCGGATCCTCGGCGAGGACGGCCAGGACCTGCCTTGGCACCGCATTCTGCGCGCCGACGGGACGCCTGCCCCGCATCTGGTCCACGAGCAGCTGGAGAAGCTGCGCGCGGAGGGCGTGCTGGCCGACGGACAGCGCGTCGACCTGCGAAAATACCGGTGGCAGCGTGATCCCGGCGACGACGCTGGTCCCGGCGCTCTCTTTTAGGTTAGCCTCGCCTAGTGAGTTACATCGAGGCGAAGGTGACCGGAGTCCGGAGGCTGACCCCGCATATGAGCAGGGTGACCTTTTCGGGGGCGTCGCTGGTGGACCACGCTCCCGACCAGTACCTGAAGGTGTTCTTCCCGCAGCCCGGCCAGGCGGAACCCGTGCTGCCCGCTCCGCTGAGCGGCGACGAAGTGCTGTCCTGGTACCGGACCTACCTCGCGATGCCCGACGACGTCCGGCCGTCGATGCGCACCTACACCGTGCGCGCGCTGCGACCGTCGGTGCAGGAGGTCGACATCGACTTCGTGCTGCACGGCGACGAAGGCCCCGCCTCGGCTTGGGCGTCGCGTGCTTCAGAGGGTGACCGAGTCGCCTTCCTGGGGCCGCACGGGCTCTACGACGTGCCCCCGGACACGACCTGGCAGCTACTGATCGGCGACGAGACCGCGATCCCGGCGATCGGCGCGATCGTCGAAGCGCTGCCCGCCGGGACGCGAGCAGTGGTCTACGTCGAGATCGGTGATCGCGAGGATCGGCAGGTCTTCGAAACGCAGGGGGCGGTGGAGCTGCACTGGGTGGTGCGGGGCTCCGGCCCTGTCGGCGACGCGGTGCTCGAAGCCGTGCGGAAGGCCGAACTGCCGGGCGGGACGCCTTACGCGTGGATCTCGGGCGAAGCGAACATGGTGAAGCTGACGCGGCGGCACCTCGTGCGGGAGCGCGGAATGGACAAGCGGGCGATCTGCTTCACGGGATACTGGCGGCAGGGCGTGAGCGAAGAGGCCGCCGGGCGGGAAGCGATGCGGCAGGCGGAAGCCGGGGAGACTCCAGCCACCGAAGAGGACTAAGCGCTCTCGAGTGCGGGGCGGGGGTGCGCCCAATGTGGCATTGGGGACGTTGGATGTCCCCAATGCCACCTTGGGCGCACCCGCTGACCTGCGGAAAGAGAGCAAGGGACCTTTGCTACCGCTTGCTTAGCCTGCCTACGTAAGTGATAGCAAGGGTCCCTTGCTATCACTTTGGCCCACCTCAGTGTCGCTGGAAACGTGCCGCGAGGGCCTCCTTGCCTACCCTGAAGGTAGTGAAGGAGGCCCTCACGGACTCTGGGTCCCTCAAGGAGTCCTTCACGGACCGGCCCGGTCACCCCAGGCACCCCACGCCCAAGCCACAGCTCAGTGCGGCACCCAGAGTGTCACCCGCGTCCCCCGCCCCGGATGCGAATCGATCGTCCCCCGCCCGCCGACCTCCGCCAGCCGCGCCATGATCGACTGGCTGATCCCGAACCCCGGCGGCCGGTCCAGCATGCTGAAGCCGGTCCCCTGATCCCGCGCGATGACCGCGACGCCGCCTTCGGACTCCTCGACGCGAAGCACGACCTGGTTCGTTCCGGCGTGCTTCACGGTGTTTCGAAGCGCTTCGCGGACGGCGTCGCGGATGGCGGTCCGGCGGGCGTGCGAGAGGCGGTAGTTCTCTTCGGTCTCGGCGGCGACGAGTTGGGTGCGGAGGCCGTCGCGCGCCATTTCGGTGGCGACCTCGGCGAGGTCCGCGGCGAGGCCGCGTGCCGACGGCGCGTCGGGACCGGCCAGTTCGCGGCGCAGTTCGGCGGCCTGCGCCCGGGCCGCGGCACGCATCTCGGCGAGCCGTTGCGCGGCGGCGGAGTCGTCGTCGGGCGCCTCCATGCCCATCGCTTCCAGCGTTTGGAGCACGGAGTCGTGCATGACCCGCTGGGTCCGCAGGCGTTCGGCGCGCTGCCCGCGGCGCATCCCGATGCCCAGCGCGAACCGGGTGCCGACGCCGAGCAGGATCAGGATCCCGGCCGTGGTCACCATCGCCACGACGAGCGCGACCATGCAGCCGACCGATCGGCTCACCGCGAGCGGATGGTCGATCGGGAGTCCGCCGATCCAGGTCAGGAACGCGCGGAACGGCAGGGCCCCGATCAGCAGCAGGCAAGCGGCGGGCAGCCCGAACGACAGCGTCCACAACGCCACCGTCCCGACCATCCACGTCCACGCGACGTCGATGGCGAACGGCTGGATCTCGGTGGGCGCGGCCACGGCCACGATCGTCGTGAGCACCACGCCCACGGCGAGATCCGCGTACATCAGCCGTCCGGACGTCTTCGCCCGGATCCCGCGGCCCTTCACGACCCACCAGACCGCGAAGACGTTGAGCAGCACCGCCAGTAGCGTCGTGCTCAACACCGGGACGATCCCCGCCGAACCGTTCGCGACCAGGAAACCGATGTATACCTTGGGAAACGCGGCCACACGGTAGAAGATCGGGCCGAGGGCGGAGTAGCGCATGGCGCGCATCAGCAGCGAGTCCGCGGAGTCTTCCCGGTAGCGCCAGTCGGGAACGGAATCGGGGTCGGGTGCTTCGTCGGCGGGGCTCGCGCCCAAGACCGAGGAGCCCTTTCGCAACATCGCGCGCACGAACGTGACCGATTGAGACTCGGACATCCGCCGCCCTCCCCGCGTCCGATGTGTCGAGCCTGGCAAAGCGGGCTAGCCGCGTCAAGACGGCCGAATGCGCAGTTCCGCGACGAGAAGTTTGACGAGCGCGCCGAGTCGCTGACGTTCGGGCTGGACGGTCGGCACCCCGGCGGCTTCCAGCGGCGCCGCGGTCACCGGTCCGACGCATGCGCACAACACCGGACCTCGCAGTGCAGCAAGGAGTTCCTCGCGACGCGAACCCGCCAGCGTGAGCAGGTTCGTGGCCGCCGGAGCGGAGGTGAAGGCCAACGCGTGCACGCGTCCGGACAGCACACTTTCGACGAGTTCGTGCACAGGTCCGACGTCGGCGGGCGAAAGCCAGCGGTACGGCTGCGCCTGGACGACGTCCGCGCCCGCGTCCCGCAGTGAACCGGTGAGTTCGGGCAGCAGGGTTCCGTGCAGCTGGACGGCGACCCGTGCGCCGCCGACCCCGGCGTCGCGCAAGCCTTCGAACAGTTCCGCGTTGCTCTCCTCTGGCGCGGAGAATTCCTCGCGCAGCCCCTCGCCGCGCACGGCGCCTGCCGCTTTCGGTCCGCGCACGAAGATCCGTGACGCCGCCAGCCGCTCCAGCAACGGTTCGCGCAGCCCCCAGCCTTCGGCCGCCGAAAGCCAGCCGCGGAACCCGGCGCCGGTGGTGACCGCGGTGAACCCGACCGGTCCGGCCAGCACGGCGTCCGTCGCCGCCCGGAGTTCGGTGTCGTCGGGCAGCGGGACGATGCGGATGGTGGGCGCGTGCAGGACGGTCGCGCCGTGCCGCACCAACGCGCCGATGAAGTCGTCGGCCCGCCGCTCGGCGGTGATCCCGATCGTGATTCCGTCCAGGTCAGCCATAACGCGCGCCCATCTTCCTGATCTCCTCCGCCAGCCGCTCGCGCAGCTCCGGCGGTTCGAGCACTTCGAGGTTCCCGCCGAACCGCAGCAGTTCACCGACGGCCGGTTCTCCCGGCTCCACGGGCAGTTCCATCGTGAGCCAGCCGTTTTCGTCCGGCTCGGCGTCCGCTTCCCGCAACGCCCGCGCGCCGACGGCTCCGAGATAGAACGGCACCAGTATGCGGGCGAACTCGTTCAGCCGGACCACCGCCACTCGCGAGTACATCCGCTTTTCGAACTGCTCCGACCACTCCTGCCAGTAGCGCGCGAGGTCGAAGTCGGACGGCCGCTCGAAGGTCTCACCGAGATCGTCGAGCTCTTCGATGCGGGAGACCCGATAGGTCCGGTCGGTCCCGTCGCATCGCGCCGCGAGATACCAGTTGCCCGCCTTGAGGATCAGGCCGAGCGGGTCGAGGACGCGATCGACCTTCCGCTGCCCCCAGCGTTCGTACCGGACCTTGATCCGCCGCGCGTGCCAGACCGCGTCGGCCAGTTCGGACAGTCGCGGCAGGCTCTCGATCCCGCGATGCCAGCCGGGAACGTCCAGGTAGAACCGGTCGGAGACCTTGCTCGCCCCGGCGCGCAGTTCCGCGGGCATGGCCGCGTGCAGTTTGAGCTGCGCGGCGGCGAGGACCGTGCCCAGCCCCAGTTCGGCGGCCGCGCCCGGCAGGCCCGCCAGCGAAAGCGATTGCGCCTCCTCTTCGGTCAGTCCGGTCAGCCGCGTGCGATAGCCGTCGATGAGCTGATATCCGCCGGTGCGCCCGCGATCGGCGTACACCGGCACGCCGGCCGCGGACAGCGCCTCGACATCGCGGTAGACCGTCCGGACCGAGACCTCCAGCTCGGTCGCCAGCTCCTCGGCCGTCATCCGGCCGCGGTTCTGCAGCAGGAGGAGGACCGACAGGAGTCTGCTCGCGCGCATGACCCCAGTATCCCCGAAAACCTGACATGATCTGACAGGTATGGCTGACAGGGTGAACCCATGAACACGTTCGCCATGAAGAACTGGGAAGAAGCCCTCGTCAGCGGCACGGAGGGCGGGCCGCGCGTGGCACACGCGCACGCCACCTTCGCCTACAGCGGGCTGATCGAAGGCGAGGCGGTCATCGACTACCTGCTGTACTACGCGGGCGAGGGCTTCGACGGCGGCGGAACGACGTCCCCCGGTCTCGAAAGGATCGAAGGCAGTGTGGACGGGCGCAAGGGAAGCTTCGTGATCAAGCACGACACCGGGTTCGACGCGAAGGGCATCTCGTCGGCGTTCACGGTCGTCGAAGGCTCCGGAACGGGTGAACTCGCCGGGATCACCGGCACCGGCACCACGACCGGCGCACTCGGTGAGCCGACGATGTCGTACACGTTCGAATACGCGCTCTAGGGAGGACCAGTGCTCGAGGTCGATCGCGAGCAGGTGCTGGCGTACCGGATCGCGGCGCACGGACTGCACCGTGACGAGAGGGATCCGGCCGCGGCGGCCGTGTTCGACCTCGGGCTGCAGGATTCCGTGCGGGACACCGCTCTGCTGGGCCTTGCCGCCCGGATCGACGGCGACATCACGCCCGCGGTCTGGGACGACGAGCGCTTCGTGCTCGCGTGGACGCATCGCGGCGCGCCGCATTTCCACCGTCGCGCGGAGCTCGACGCGATCCGGGCCGCGCTCGTGCCACTCGACGAGAAGGACGCGATGGCGCGGATCCTCTGGCAGCGCAAGCAGGTCGAGGACGCGGCCATGTCCGCGACGGACGCGCTGTTCACCGCCGCGAAAGCGATCCGCGAGGTCGTCACCGGTACGCAGACCAAGGGCACGGTGAGCGGCGCTGTCACGAAACTGATCCCCGAAGGCCTTTCGTACGCCTGCCGCGGCTGCGGTGTCGTGCACATCTACGAGCAGTTGATGCGGGTCGCGTCGATCCACGCCGGAGTCCGGCTGGAGGCGGGCGCGACCCCGGCGACGTTGGCACCACTGGAAAAGCGGGGTCGGCTCAAGACGTCGCCGGACGTCGAGGCGGCCAAACGCGTGGTCGAGGGCTATCTGCGGATCAACGGTCCCGCCGCCCCCGGTGACGCCGCCGCCTACGTCGGAACGACCCGCACCGGCGTCGACGCGATGTGGCCGGACGGTCTCGTCGAGGTCCGAGTCGGCGGCAAGAAAGCGTTCCTGCCGGAAGACTGTGTGCCGCTGCTGGAAAAGCCGCCGGAGCCGGACGTGGTGCGCCTGCTGCCGCCGCTGGACCCGTTCGTCCAGGCGCGCGACCGTGCCGTGCTGGTGCCGGACAAGGCGCGGCAGAAAGAAGTCTGGAAGATCCTCGGCAGTCCCGGCGCGCTGCTGGCCGACGGCGAGATCGCCGGCGTATGGCGGGCCAAGGCGAGCGGCAAGAAACGGCTCGACTTCACCGTCACCCCGTTCGACGCCCTCCGTCCGGCCGTGCGGAAGGCCGCCGAGGAGGAGGCGGCCCGCGTCGCCGCCGCCCGGGAGTTCCCCGACTTCCGCGTCACCTTCGCCTGACCGACCTCCCGCGTTTCGTCCTCTGAATGCGGTAGTTGCGCGCGCAAGGACCGCATTCAGAGGACGAAACGCGGGTCTCACGTGTCGACGGCCAGGCGGTAGCCCCGTTTCACCACCGTCTGGACGAGTTTCGGTGACCCCAGAGAGCTCCGCAGGCGGCCGATGGCGGTCTCGACGGCGTGCTCCTCGCCGCCGTCGGGCAACGCGGCGACCAGCTCCCGCCGGGAGAACACCCGCCCCGGTGACTCCGCCAGCGCCCGCAGCATCGCCATCGGCGCGGGCGCGATGTCGCACCACTGCCCGTCGACGAGTGCCGCCTGACCGCGCAGTTCGATACTCCGCCCGCCCGCACGCAACCGCGGTGAACGGGCTTCGAGCGCGTCGGACACCGTCCGCGCCAACGCCCCGATCCGCGACCGCGCGGGCTGGACCGTCGGGATCCCGAGGGCGGCCAGCGGCGCCGCGGTGATCGGTCCGACACAGGCGACCACGACGCGTTTTTCCAGTGCCCGCACGACTCCCGGCAGTTTCCCGGTCCGCTTCGCCACCGCCAGCAGTGACGCGGCGGCGGGCGCGCTGGTGAACGGCAACGCGTCCACTGAGCCGTCGAGGACGGCGTCCAGCAACCGGTCCAGCGGCCCGCGGTCGGCCGGGCCGACCCAGCGATACACCGGGACCTCGATCACCTCGGCACCCGCCGCGCGTAGACTGTCCACAAAGTACGGAAGCGGCTCGCCGTGCAGCTGCACCGCGATCCGCTGACCGTCCACACCGGAATCGAGCAGGTGCCGCAGCACCTCGGCGTTGCTCTCCGAACTGGGCGAGTAGTCCTCCGAAAGCCCGGCCGCGCGGATCGCTCCTTTGGCCTTCGGACCGCGTGCGAGCAGCGCCGAATTCCCCAGGCTGTCCAGCAACTCCTCCCCCAGCCCCCAGCCTTCGGCCGCCTCGACCCAGCCGCGGAAGCCGATCCCGGTCGTCGCGACGACGACGTCGACGCGGTCTTCCAGCAACCGCATGGTCGCCGACCGCAGTTCGGTGTCGTCGGCGAGCGGCACGATCCGGATGGCCGGACCGTAGCGCACGGTCGCACCCTTACGCACGAACAGCGCGCCGAGCTCGTCAGCCCGTCGCGCCGCCGTGATCCCGATGACGAATCCCGCCAGGGGAAGGACTTCTGTCACGGTGAGAATTCCACCTCCACCACTCCCCCGGAGACCCGCACCCGGTACGCCTCGACCGAGACACCCTCGGCGTCGAGGCATGCGCCGGTCCGCAGGTCGAAGCGTTCCTTGTACACCGGCGACGCCACCACGGGGACTCCGCCCGCGTCGCCGACGATCCCCCGCGAAAGCACCGCCGCGCCGCTGATCGGGTCCATATTGGACAGTGCGTACCACCGGTCGCCGGGCAGCCGGAAGATCGCCACCTGCACGCCGCCGTCGAGCAGGGCGGCGACACCGGACCATTCGGGGACCGCGCCCGCCGCGCAGACGGCGGTCCAGGTGCGCTCGATCGAGGTCGTCACTGCTTCACCTCCGGGATGCCCAGCAGCACGGGCACCTTCTGGTCGCGTTCGGTGCGGAACGAGATCGTCGGATCCGGCGTGCCCGGCGCGTTGACGAACGAGCTGAACTTCGCCAGCTTCTCCGGGTCTTCGAGCACACCGCGCCACTCGTCGGCGTAGTCGCCGACGTGTTTGGCCATCGCCGCGTCGAGGTCCTCGCAGATGCCGAGCTTGTCGTCGACGATCACCGCGCGCAGGTGGTCGAGCCCGCCTTCCATCTCCTCGACCCACGGCGCGGTGCGCTGCAGGCGGTCGGCCGTGCGGACGTAGAACATCAGGAACCGGTCGATCGTGCGGATCAGTGTCTCGGTGTCCACTTCGGACACGAGCAGATCCGCGTGCCGCGGGGTCGCGCCGCCGTTGCCGCCGACGTAGAGGTTCCAGCCCTTGTCGGTCGCGATGACGCCGAAGTCCTTGCTCCGCGCCTCGGCGCATTCCCGCGCGCAGCCCGAAACCGCGGACTTCAGCTTGTGCGGTGACCGCAAGCCGCGGTAGCGCAGCTCCAGCTCGATCGCCAGCCCCACACTGTCCTGCACGCCGTAGCGGCACCACGTCGAACCGACGCACGACTTCACCGTGCGCAACGACTTCCCGTACGCGTGTCCCGACTCGAATCCGGCGTCGACGAGCCGCCGCCAGATCAGCGGCAACTGGTCGACGGTGGCACCGAACAGGTCGATCCGCTGTCCGCCGGTGATCTTGGTGTACAGCCCGAAATCCATCGCCACCTGCGCGATCACCATGAGCTTCTCCGGCGTGACCTCGCCGCCGGGGATCCGCGGGACGACCGAGTAGGTCCCGTTGCGCTGCAGGTTCGCGAGGAACTTGTCGTTGGTGTCCTGCAACGTCGCCTGCTCGCCGGCGAGGATGTGCCCGTTGCCCAGCGTGGCCAGGATGGACGCGATCGCCGGTTTGCAGATGGCGCAGCCGGTTCCGGTGCCGTAGCGGTCGATCATCTCGCTGAACGTGGTGATCCGCGTGGCCTGGAGGATCTGGAACAGCTCCGCGCGCGACTGCGGGAAGTGCTCGCACAGCGCCTTCGACTGCTCGACACCGCAAGCCGTCAGCAGCTTGCCCAGCAGCGGGACACACGATCCACAGGCCGTCCCGGCGCGGGTGCAGCCCTTGATCTTGGCGACCGAATCGCAGCCCTCTTCGGTGATCGCGTGCGTGATCGCGCCCTTGGAAACCGCGTTGCAGGAACAGATCTGCGCGGCGTCGGGCAGCGCGTCGACACCGACCGCCGCCCCGCCACCGGCGGGGGCGAGGATCGCGCCGGGCTCGGCGGGCAGCGGCCTGCCGACCATCGCGCGCAGGGTGTTGAACTCGCTCGCGTCGCCGACGAGCACCCCGCCGAGCAACGTCTTCGAGTCGTCCGAGATGACGAGCTTCTTGTACGTCCCGGCGACGGCGTCGTTGAACGCCACCTCCAGCGCACCCTCGGTCGCCGCGTGCGCGTCGCCGAAGCTCGCGACGTCGACGCCCATGAGCTTGAGCTTCGTCGACATGTCCGGCTCGGGGAACGTGCCCTCGCCGCCGGTCAACCGCGCCGCGACGATCTCCGCCATCGCGTACCCCGGCGCCACGATGCCGTACACCTTGCCGTCCACGGCCGCGCATTCGCCGATCGCGTACACCGCCGGATCCGACGTCCGGCAGGTGTCGTCGACCAGGATGCCGCCCCGCGCACCGACCTCCAGCCCGGACGAACGCGCCAGATCGTCACGCGGCCGGATACCGGCGGAGAACACCACGAGATCGACGTCGAGTTCCGTACCGTTGCCGAGCTTCGCGATGTAGCGCTCGCCGTCCGGCTCGATGGCGTCGGTCGACGTTCCCGTGTGGACGGTCACGTCGAGGTCGGTGATCAGCCGCCGGAGCAGGCCGCCGCCGCCCTCGTCGACCTGCAGCGGCATCAGGCGCGGCGCCATCTCGACGACGTGCGGCGAGAGGCCCATGTCCCGCAACGCCTTCGCGGCTTCCAGCCCCAGGAGTCCGCCACCGATGACGACCGCCGAACGACGTCCGCGCCCGGGCCGCTGAGCGGCTTCCCGGATCGCGTCGAGGTCCTCGATCGTCCGGTAGACGAAGCAGCCCGGAAGATCGTGTCCCGGCACCGGCGGGACGAACGGCCGTGAACCGGTCGCCAGGACGAGAGCGTCGTACGGCTGCTCGTAGCCGGCTTCGGTGACGACGACCTTGCGGTCCCGGTCCACCGAGACCACCGCGTCACCGAGCCGCAGCTCGACCAGCGGGTCTTCCGCGTAGTCCGCTCCGTCCAGAGCGAGGGAAGCCGGATCCCAAGTGTCCACATAGGACGTCAGGGCGACACGGTCGTATGCGGGCCGCGCCTCCTCGGCGAGGACGACGATCTGCCACTCGCCGGTCTTGTCCTCCGCGCGCACCGCTTCCACGAGCCGGTGCGCGACCATGCCGTGTCCCGCGACGACGAGTTTCCGCATCAGACCTCCGCTCCGGCGAGCGCCAGACCCCGGACGCTCGTCACCTCCGACTGCTGTTTGCGCAGGTACACCGCCCACGTGACGGCGAAGCACAACCCGTAGAAGACCAGGAAGGCGACGAACGCCGGCACCCCGCTCTTCGTGTCCGCGAACGACTGCCGGAACGCCAGGTTGATGAACAGCCCGCCGAGCGCGCCGATCGCCCCGGCCAACCCGATCAACGCCCCGGAAAGCTTGCGTGCCTTGAGCATCTCCAGCGTCTCGTCCGCGCCCTCGCTGATCGCGACCTTCGCCTTGGCGCGGAAGATCGCCGGGATCATCTTGTACGTCGAGCCGTTGCCGATGCCGGTGAGCACGAACAACACGATGAACGCGACGGTGAACAACGCCAGTGAGTTCGACGTCGACGCCAGGATCAGCACCACGGTCGCCGCGGCCATGCCGACGAACGTCACGAAGGTGATCTTGCCGCCGCCGATCCGGTCGGCCAGCCAGCCGCCGGTCGGACGCGAGAACGAGCCGAGCAGCGGGCCGAGGAACGTCACCGCGGCCGCCTGCAGTGGAGTGCGGCCGAACTGGTTCTGCAGCACCAGGCCGAAGGCGAAGCTGTAGCCGATGAACGAACCGAACGTGCCGACGTAGAGGAACGACATCACCCAGGTGTGCGGATCCTTGACGACCTCGCGCATCGCCTTGGTGTCGCCCTTCATCGAGGCGAGGTTGTCCATGTAGAAGTACGCGCAGACCGCCGCGACCACGATCAGCGGGATGTAGATCGCCAGCACCACCCTGGGTGCGGTCGCGCCGACGGTGCCGATCACCAGCAGCCCGATCAGCTGGATCGCCGCCACGCCGAGGTTCCCGCCGCCCGCGTTGAGCCCGAGCGCCCAGCCCTTGTGCTTCTCCGGGTAGAAGGCGTTGATGTTGGTCATCGACGACGCGAAGTTCCCGCCGCCGACCCCGCCGAGCGCGGCGATCAGCAGGAAGGTGCCGAGCGAGGTGCCCGGTTGCATCGCGATCGCCGCCAGGATCGTCGGCGCCAGCAACAGCAGCGCGCTGACGATCGTCCAGTTCCGGCCACCGAACCGTGCCACCGCGAAGGTGTACAGCGGCCGCATCAACGCGCCGATCAACGTCGGCGTCGAGACCAGCAGGAACTTGTCCGCGGCCGAGAAGCCGTACTGCGGTCCCATGAACAGGACCATGACCGACCACAGTGTCCAGACGGAGAAGCCGATGTGCTCGGCGAGGATGGAGAACCAGAGGTTCCGCCGGGCGATCTTCTTCCCGGTCTCCTCCCAGAACTGCTCGTTCTCCGGATCCCAGTGCTCGATCCAGCGCTTGCCACGAGCGTGCATGAGGTCCTCCTTGGTGGATGCGTTCGGGTTCACTGGGCGGCCAGCCATTTCGCGACCCCGCCGACGGCGTCCTTGCAGCCGCCGCAGCCGGTGGTCGCCCTGGTCGCTCCGGCGAGGGCCGGGACGTCGGTGGCACCGGCGCGCCAGGCCTCGACGAGCCGTCCCTTGGTCACCGCGTTGCAGCGGCAGATGACCGCCGACGCGGGCAGATCGGCCGGGCTCGCCGCGGACGGCGCACCGGGCGGAAGGGAGCGTCCTAAAAGGACTGCCAGCCGGTCTTCGGGCACCGGAGTGCCCCGGTCGTAGAGTTGCGTGATCGTGGCGGCCGCGTCGGGCAGGCCGAGCAGGATCGCGCCGGCCACCCGGTTTTCACGGATGACGAGCTTGCCGTAACGGCAGCCCACCGGGTCGCTGAAGGTGAGTACTTCGGCGGCCGGGTCGTCCGCGCCGGTCGTCGTCTCGCCGAGCGCGGTGAGGTCGATGCCGCGCGCCTTGAGCCGCGTCACCGCCTGCGTGCCGCGATACCGTGCCGCGGATTTCGTGCCGGTGACCAGATCCGCGACGACGGCGGCCTGTTCCCACGCGGGTTGCACGAGACCGCCGAACGCGCCCGGATGCTTCGCGCAGTCACCGATCGCGTGGATCCGGCCGTCGCTGGTGCGCAGCAGATCGTCGACGACGATGCCGCCCTCGACGGTCAGCCCGGCGTCCACGGCCAGTTTCGTCTCGGGCCGGACGCCGGTGGAGACGACGATGAGATCGGCGGGTACGTGCGTGCCGTCGTCGAGTTTGAGCCCGTCGCCGCTGACATAGCGCGCGGCCCCGACGCCGAGCCGGAAGCCGACGCCGAGTTCTTCGAGCTTCCTGGTCAGCACCCGCGCGGATTCCGCGTCGAGCTGGCGTTCCATGATGTGCGGCATCGGATGTACGACGGTGACGAGGTTTCCGCGTCCGGCGAGGCCTCGCGCGGCTTCCAGGCCGAGTAGCCCGCCGCCGAGCACCGCGACCGGCGCGCCCAGTTTGGCGGCGTCTAGGATGCGGGCGCAGTCGTCGAGGGTGCGGAAAGCGACGACGTCCGGACCGGGTTCGAGCCCTTCGACCGGCGGCATCCACGGGTTCGCGCCGGTGGCGAGCACGAGCGCGTCGTAGTCCACTGTGGACCCGTCGTCGAGATGCAGCCGCCTGGCCGCGCGGTCGATCGACGTCGCGGTGACGCCCCGCCGCAGGTCGGCACGGGTGCGGGTCGACCATTCGTCGTCGTGCAGCCGGACGGCCTCGGGCCGCATGGTCCCGGCGACCACCGACGAGAGCAGCACCCGGTTGTAGGCGGTGTGCTCCTCCGCGCCGACGACGGTGATCCGCACGCGTTCGCCTTCGGGGTCGCGGCGCTGGATCTCGTCCGCGAGCCGCGCGCCCGCCATCCCGTATCCGGCGATGACCACCGACCGGGGGCTCACGCGACGGCCTCGGCCGGGGCGAGCGCGACCGCGCACACCTTGAACTCGGGCATCCGGCTCGTCGGGTCGAGCGCCGGGTTGGTCAGCAGGTTCGCCCTTCCCGCACCGGGGAAGTGGAACGGCAGGAACACGAGGTCGGGGCGCAGCGACGCCACGCAACGGACCCGCGCGACGGTCTCGCCGCGCCGGGAGCGCACGACGGCGAGGTCGCCCTCGGCCAGCCCCGCCCTCGCGGCGGTGTCGGGATGAACTTCCACGAAGGCCTCCGCTACGACGTCGTTCAGCTCCTTGACCAGCCGGGTCTGTGCCCCGGACTGGTAGTGCTGCAGGACCCGGCCCGTGGTGGCCTGCAAGGGGAATTCGGCGTCGGGCAGCTCGGCCGGGCCGACGTGGTCCACCGGGACGAACCGCGCGCGGCCGTCCGGATGGGCGAAGGAGTCGAGGAACATCCGCGGTGTGCCGGGATGCGATTCCGCCGGGACGGGCCAGTAGAGGGCCTCGCCGCCCCGGAGCCGGTCGTAGGTGATGCCCGAGTAGTCGGCGACGCCGCCCTTGGACGCCTGGCGGAGCTCGGTGAAGACGGTCTCGGCGTCCGCCGGGAACCGTCCGTCCGGCTGCCCGAACCGGCGGGCGAGTTCGGAAAGCACGTAGAGATCGGTCTTCGCACCGGACGGCGGATCGATGGCCTTGCGCCGCAGCAGGATCCGGCCTTCGAGGTTGGTCATCGTGCCGTCCTCCTCGGCCCACTGGGTGACCGGCAGGACGACGTCGGCCATCGCCGCGGTCTCCGACAGGACGAGGTCCGAGACCACCAGGAAGTCCAAAGAGGACACTTTGTCCTGGATCTTCCCCGCACCGGGCGCGGAAACGACCAGGTTGCTGCCGAACACCATCAACGCGCTCGGTCCGTCTTCGGTGCCGAGCGCCTCCAGCAACTCGACGGCCGAACGTCCCGGCCCCGGCAGGGATTCCGGCGGAACCCCCCACACCCCGGCGACGTACTCGCGGGCCGCGGGGTCGTCGATCTTGCGGTAGCCGGGCAGCTGGTCGGCCTTCTGCCCGTGCTCACGCCCGCCTTGGCCGTTGCCCTGCCCGGTCAGGCAGCCGAAGCCGGAACCCTGACGCCCCGGCAGGCCGAGCGCGAGCGCGAGGTTGATCCAGGAGTTGACCATCGCGGTGCCGTTGGCGTGCTGCTCGGTGCCGCGCGCGGTGAGGATGTAGGCGTTGCGGGCCGCGGCGAGTTTGGCGGCGACACGGCGCTGGTCCGCGGCGGAGACCCCGGTGACCTGCTCGACCCGCTCCGGCCACCAGGCCGCGACCGAGCGCCACAGCTGCTCGAAGCCGTACGTCCGCTTGTCCACATAGGACTGGTCGAGCAGCCCGTCGGCGACGACGGCGTGCAGGATCCCCTGGGCGAGCGCGAGGTCGGTACCCGGCGCGGGCGCGAGGTGCAATCCGGCCAGTTCGGCGGTCGGGGTGCGGCGCGGGTCGACGACGATCAGGTCCGCGCCCCTCAGGTGCTGGGTGAACGGCGGCATCGTCTCGGCCGGGTTCGCGCCGACGAGCAGGACCGCGTCGGCATCGGCGAGATCCGTGACCGGGAACGGCATCCCGCGGTCGGCGCCGAACGCCTTGATCCCGGCGGCCGCCGCCGACGACATGCAGAACCGGCCGTTGTAGTCGATCTGCGAGGTGCCCAGCGCGACCCGGGCGAACTTTCCCAGCAGGTACGCCTTCTCGTTGGTCAGCCCGCCGCCGCCGAAGACGGCGACCGAATCGGCACCCTTGGCCGCGCGGATCTCGGTGAGCCGCCGCGCGACGAGGTCGAGCGCCTGCGGCCAGGACGCGGGCCGCAGTTCGCCGTCGACCCTGATCAGCGGCGTCGTCAGGCGGGAAGGCGAGGTGAGGAGCTCCCCCGACGTCCAGCCCTTCTGGCACAGGCCGCCGGCGTTGACCGGGAAGTCACGCGGCGCGACCCGGGCGCCGTCGAGGCTCATCCCGCACTGCAGGGCGCAGTACGGGCAGTGCGTGTCCACCGCGGTCGCGGTGGGGGCGGCGAGCGGCACGGGCACCTCCTCCAGGCGTCGATAGCGCTTGAAGGTAGGTAGGCCGTGTTACCTGGAAAGTCCTGAATGTTTCAGGCGTTTGACATTGACCGCCGCCGATGGACGTCACACCGTGAGGTCACCGCACCCCCGCGATTCGTCCTCTGCTTGCGTGCGACGACCGCAAGCAGAGGACGAATTGCGACTATGAACGAAGTGTATAGACCGTGCGTATACACACTGTGTATAGTCGCCCTCATGTCCATCGGGAACACGCTGCTCGGCCTGCTCGAAGCGGGCCCCAAGCACGGTTACGACCTCAAACAGCTCTACGACAAGCAGTTCCGGCAAGACCGTCAACTGCACTACGGCCAGGTCTATTCGACGCTGAACCGGCTCTTGAAGAACGGCCTGGTCGAGGAGAACGGCGTCGAAGCGGGCGGCGGACCGGACCGGAAGCGGTACGCGATCACCGAAGCGGGCGTCACCAACGTCGAGGAATGGCTGAAGAGCCCGGAAAATCCCTCGGTCTACCTGCAGAACACGCTCTACACCAAGGTCGTGCTCGCACTCCTGTCCGGCCGGGGCGCCCAGGATCTGCTCGACGCCCAGCGGAGCTCCCACCTGCGCGCCATGCGCGAGCTCACCGCCCGCAAGACCGACGGCGACCTCGCCGACCAGCTGATCTGCGACCACGCGCTGTTCCATCTGGAAGCGGATCTGCGGTGGCTGGAACTCACCGCCGCCCGCCTCGACGACCTCGCGCGCCAGCTGACGCGCTGATCTGGGGACCACACAGTGGAAACACCGTTGTTACACGGGCTCGGCCTGCACAAGGCCTTCGGCCCGAATCAGGCGCTGGCCGGGGCCGGGCTGACGCTCGAAGCCGGCGAGATCGTCGCGATCATGGGCCCATCGGGATCCGGGAAGTCGACACTGCTGCACTGCCTGTCCGGCATCCTGCGGCCAGACGGGGGCCAGGTGCTGTTCCGCGGGCGCGATCTCGCGACCATGCCCGACGCCGAACGCAGCGCCTTGCGCCGCACCGAATTCGGTTTCGTCTTCCAGTTCGGGCAGCTCGTCCCGGAGCTGACCTGCCTGGAGAACGTCGCGCTGCCGCTGCGCTTGGGCGGGATGAAACGCCGTCCAGCCGAGCGGATCGCGCGGGACTGGCTCGACCGGCTGGAAGTCGGCGACTCGGACGACAGCACGCCAGGCCGGATTTCGGGCGGGGAGAGCCAGCGAGTCGCCATGGCAAGGGCGCTGATCACCGAACCGTCGGTGATCTTCGCCGACGAACCGACCGGCGCGCTGGACTCGCTGAGCGGTGAGCTCGTCATGCGCCTGCTGTCCGAGACGGCGAAACAGACCGACGCCGCCGTCGTCCTGGTCACCCACGAACCGCGGGTGGCCGCCTACTCCGACCGGGAGGTCATCGTGCGAGACGGCCGGACCCGCGAACCGGTGGTCACCCGATGACCGGACGCGAAGATCTGCTGCTCGGGTTCCGGCTGGCCGTCGGGGGCGGCCGGGGCTCGATCGTCAGGATCGTCCTGAGCGCCGTCGGCGTCGGGCTCGCGGTGGCGATCCTCCTGGTCGGCGCCTCCGCGGGCACCGTCATGGAGAACCGTGACCAGCGGGTGCACGCCGCTTCCCCGCGGCACGAACCGGTCCCGGGTGTCGCACCGCTGAACTACAGCGCGACCAAGACCGACTTCCGTGGCCAGGCGATCGCGCTCGTCCACCTCCAGCCCACCGGGCCGACCTCGCCGATCCCGCCGGGCGTGGACCGGTTGCCCGCGCCGGGTGAGGTCTTCCTTTCGCCGAAACTGGAAGAACTCGTCGCGTCCGACACCAGTGGCCTGCTGCGGCCGCGTCTGCCCGGCGAACCCGTCGGGATCATCGATGCGGAAGCCGTGCTCAATCCGAACGACCTGGTCGCCTACGTCGGCACGGACGAACTGAGCGGTGGCATCGCGACCTACGCGTTCGGTTCCGACCCCGCTTACGAAAAGCCGTTCGAACAGGGAGTCCTCTCACTGCTGCTGGTCGGCCTTTTCGTCCTGCTCACGCCGGTGTTCATCTTCATCGGGACGGTCTCCCGGCTCGGCGGTGCGTCCCGTGACCGGAGGCTCGCCGCATTACGGCTGGCAGGCTCGTCCCTCACCCAGCTGCGCCGGATCACCGCGGCGGAATCCCTCGTGGGCGCCGTGGCCGGGATGGTCGCCGGAACTGCGTTGTTCCTGCTCTTCCGCGGCGCGGTGGCGGACTTCCAGGTGTTCCGTTTCGGGGTGTACCCGAATGACCTGACGCCACCGTGGCCACTGGTGGCGTTGATCGTGCTGGTGGTCCCCGCCCTGACCGTCGCGACGGCTTGGGCGGCCCAACGGCACACGGTCGCCGAACCGCTCGGAGTGGTCCGCGAGACCACTCCGCCGCAGCGCCGGTTGTGGTGGCGGTTGCTGCCGATCGTCGGCGGAATCGCTCTGATAGCCCCGGATCTGGGTGTCGCCAGCGAACTCGGCCGGATCGCGCTGATCGGGGGTGCCGTCCTGCTGATGCTCGGGATCCCGGCGTTGCTGCCGTGGCTCCTGGAACGCGTCGTCTCCAGGATCAAGGGCGGACCGCCGTCGTTCCAGCTCGCGATCCGCCGTCTGCGCAACGACAGCGGCACCCCTTCACGGGTGGTCGCGGGTCTCTGTGTGGTGCTCGCCGGGGCGATCGGGTTGCAAAGCCTGCTGACCGGACAAGCGGTGCTGACGGCCGGTTACGAGGACAGGACCGCAGGCCGGGCCACCGTTCACGCGGACGGCCCGGTGGCCGACCGGGCGGTGGCCGCCGTCCGCGCGGTTCCCGGCGCGGCCGACTTCCAGAGCATGCGCTCGATGCTCGTCGGCGCGAGCAGCGCGGGCTACGCGCTCACCTCCTTCGCCGTCGCCGACTGCGCCACGATCGAAGCGGCCACCACCGCGGCCGGTTGCCGCGACGGTGACGTGTACGCCGATACCACGTCCATCCAAAAAGGACAGTCGATGCAACTCGTCGACAACGACAAGCGCGAACGACCCTGGACCGTTCCGGTCACGCCGCGGCCACTCGAGGTGAAACCGTGGGGGCTCGGCGAGCAGCTCGGGGTGAGCTTCCTCGCGACACCCGCCGCGGTGGCCGGCGTCGACCTGGCCGCCGCGCCGGTCACGGTGAGCCTGCGCGGGACGACCGGAAATCCGGACTTCGTCGAACTGGTGCGGAACTCGGTGGCGCCGTACAGCGGACAGGTCACCGTGACGTCCTACAACGGGCAACGGGCCTCCGACGAGGCCCGGATGTTCGACGACGCGCGGAACATCCTGTTCGGCGGCGCCCTGTTGGTCCTGCTGCTGGCCGGGGTGAGCCTGCTGGTGCTCGCCCAGGAACAGGTCCGGGAACGGCGCCGGGCGCTCGGAGCGCTGTCCGCCACCGGTGTCCCGGTGCGCGTGATCGTCCGGTCCCTGTTGTGGCAGAACGGGATTCCGCTGCTGTTGGGCATCGTGGTCGCCACGGCGACCGGGATCGCCGTCGCCGCGCTGGGCAGGCGGCTGTTCTGGGAAGGGCTGTACGTCGACTGGTCCGCGGTCGGAATGCTCGCCGCGGCGGCGGTCGTGATGGTCCTGCTGGTGACGGCGTCGACGGTGCCGTCCGTGCGCTCGGCGGCGAAGGCGGAGAACCTGCGCACCGAATGATCCGTCCGTGAAGGCCCTGGTCCGGGGCCTTCACGGACCTACAACACGGCGCTGACGTCGCGGGCGGCGGCGCGGAGCCCGTCGTGCGCCGCTCGCGTCGACCGCGGGTCGAGGGCGTTGGCGGCGAGACGGAAAAGGATCGCCCGCAAGAGAAGCTGGGGCCATTCGGGCAGATGCGCCCAGCGTTCGAGAAGATCGATGGTGGCGCCGCCCCAGGCCAGCGCGTCGACCGCGACGATCGCGGCACCCCATTCACCGGGCCGGTAGTACGGCACGAAATCGACGATGCCGGGGGCCGCGTCGCCGTCGAACAGCACGCCCGCGAGAAGCTCCCCGTGCACGACCTGGTCCGGCAGTTTGACCGGTCTTCGGGAGCCCGCCAGTACCTCGAACCAGCGGCCGCCCTTGTTCTCGTCGAGCGGCATGTCCGCCTCGCCCCAGGCGAGTTTGTCGGCCAGCGCCTCGAGATCGGTGCGCCGCCCCAGGAAATCCGGCCGCGGCAACCCGGCCGTCGCCCGATGCAGTTTGACCGCCGCGTGCACGACCTCGTCGTAGCGGTGCTCGGCCGTACCGGACACGAACCGGTTCGCCGACCAGCCGCCGACCACCCACCGGCCGTCGCTGGACCGAACGGGCTTCGCGACCCGCAACCCCGGCTCGTCGATGGCCTCCAGCGCCCGCGCCGTCCACAGCGTCCGCGACTTGTCCACGACGGGCTTGAGCACGAGATCGTTGTAGCGCCAGGCGGTGGTGCCGGGCAGCGGTTCCGCGTCACCGGTACGTCCGCCGAACGCCGAACAGACGTGTTCCGGAGGGCTTTCAAGGGTGGCACGCACGGCTCGGGACGTTACCCCGTCTTCCGCGCCACGAACGAGAAGACGCGCTGGTATTGAGTAGCGATACTCAAGACAGGATCGCTTCTGACCTGCCATTCTTCGACCGTGATCCCCCGAACGGCGCAGCGCACCGCCCTCGCACTCGGCTCACTGTGGCTGCTCGGCACCCTGGGCGCGGTCACCGTGGGCCTGCTGCTCCCGCTCGCCGCGTTCCTGCACGCTCCCTGGCTCGCGTTGCCGGTGCCGCTCGTGTCGATCGGCGTGGTCTACCTCGTCGGGTTCGCCGCGCCGGAAGCCTTTCCTGCCGTCGCGAAACCCTGGCCCCGGTTGGCGTGGGCCTTCGCGACCGGGATTGCGGGCGTTTTCGGCGCGATCTTCGTGATGGAGGTGGCGGAGGCGTTCGATCCCTGGTTCGCGGTGCCGTTCCTCGGGTTGCCGGTGCTGCTCGTCGCGGGGCTGTTCGCGTACGACCTCCGGATCCGGGCCGTCGCCGGGATCCTCCTGGTCGCGCTGATCGCGGGCGGGATCGCCGTTCCCGCGGCCCTGCCCGAAGACACCGCCACCCGGCGGCTGGCCGTGACCGGTGTTCCGCGCGATCGCACCCTCGCGGCCGACCTCGGTCCCCGGCGGCTCCCGACCAAAACGACCGAAGACTCCGGAGCGCTGATCGTCGAATACGCGCCCCAACTGTGGATCTCGCCCGTCTGGACCTTCGCGACCGACGCCGTCGACAGCTGCGAGACGTCGGCAAAGACCGGCTGGCGCCTCTCGAACGCGACGTGCGCCCAAGTCGGCGACGGCGAGTTCCTCCGGCGGAACGCGGACCGGATCGAGTTCATCCAGCGGCGCGGCGCGCTTTCGGTGCACGTCGCGGGCAACCACAACTGGAAACCCGAGGAACTGCGCGACCTGGCCGCGAAGACCCACCCGCTGACCGACGCCGAGATCATCGCCGCCGTGCCGAGGTCGCCCCATGGGAACCGGAAGGACGTCGTCGCGGGGTTCGCGACCTTCGTGCGGGCGATCTTCGTCGCGGGCAGGTCCGGTCCGTGAAGGCCTCCTTCACTACCTTCAGGGTCAGGGCCCGGCAAAGTCGCTCCGCCGCCATAGCGGGACAAGGCGAACGTGTCGTGGTGGACCCGACAGGAGCCTCACCCGGCTCGACTGTCCACAAGGGACACTTTACAAGACAAGCGTGCCCGATTTGGGCGACTTGCACGGTTCCACAAGGGGGTCGTGAGTGATTTTTGTTGTTCTAACCCTCATTGCCACTCACGACCTCGCACAGAAACGTACATAGTGGCATCAATCAGACACTCAATCGCCCGGCGGTGTCCCTTGTGGACACTGAAGCCCCGCCGGCGGCCAGAAATCGGGCCCCTGACCCTGAGGGGCCTTCACGGCATCGCCAAGAAGAGAGCAAGGGACCTTTGCTATCGCCTTGCGGCCAGGGGCGCGCGGGGCCGCCGGTCCCTGAAGGCCGCCGTGCAATGAAAGGCTCTTTCCTTGCAAATTTTGCAAGGAAAGAGCCTTTCATTGCATGAGCGGCAAGAGGGTGCGCTCGCCGGACCAAAGAGAGCAAGGGACCTTTGCTATCACCCGCACCCCAGGCCCAGCCAGAACCCTCAGTAAGTCGGCAGGCTCTGGTCGATCTGCCGCGCCCAGGCCAGCACGCCGCCACCGAGGTGGGTCGCGTCCTTGAACCCGGCCTGGTGCAGCGCCGCGAGCGCCTCCGCCGAACGCGCGCCCGACTTGCAGTGCAGCACGATCGGCTTGTCCTGCGGCAGTTCCGACAGCGCCTCGCCCGAGAGGATCTTGTCCTTCGGGATGAGCGTCGCGCCCTTGATGTTCACGATCTCGTACTCGTGCGGCTCGCGGACGTCGATGAGGGCGAAGTTGTCGCCGTTGTCGAACTTGGCCTTGAGCTCCGCCGGAGTGATCGTGTGCCCCGAAGCGGCCGAAGCTGCTTCGTCGGACACAACGCCACAGAAGGCTTCGTAGTCGATGAGCTCGGTGATCTTCGGAGTCTCCGGATCCTTGCGGATCTTGACCTCGCGGTACTTCATCTCGAGCGCGTCGTAGCTGACGAGCCTGCCCAGCAGCGGCTCACCGATGCCGGTGATCAGCTTGATCGCCTCGTTCACCATGATCGAGCCGATCGACGCGCACAGCACGCCCAGCACCCCGCCCTCGGCGCACGACGGCACCATCCCGGGCGGCGGCGGCTCGGGGTAGAGGTCGCGGTAGTTGAGGCCCTTGCCGTTCGGCGCGTCCTCCCAGAACACGCTCGCCTGCCCCTCGAACCGGTAGATCGAGCCCCACACGTAGGGCTTGCCGGTGAGCACGGCGGCGTCGTTGACCAGGTAGCGCGTCGCGAAGTTGTCGGTGCCGTCGAGGATCAGGTCGTACTGCTCGAACAGCTCCAGCGCGTTGGACGACTCGAGCCGGTCGGTGTGCAGGTGCACCTTGACGAACGGGTTGATCTCGGCGATCGACTCCTGCGCGGACGCCGCCTTGAGCTTGCCGATGTCGGACTGGCCGTGGATGACCTGGCGGTGCAGATTCGATTCGTCGACCTCGTCGAAGTCGACGATGCCGAGCGTGCCGACCCCGGCCGCGGCCAGGTACAGCAGCGCCGGGCTGCCGAGGCCGCCGGCACCGATGACCAGCACCTTGGCGTTCTTCAGCCGCTTCTGCCCGGTCATCCCGACGTCCGGGATGATCAGGTGACGGCTGTACCGGGCCACCTCTTCCTTGGTGAGCTCGGCGGCCGGCTCAACGAGCGGCGGCAGCGTGCCTGACATCGGGTCCTCCATCTCGCGTGGATCGCGGTCGCATCCCAGTATCTACAACACCGACAGGCGGAAACGACTTCCCCTGTTTCAGATCCTGGGAAATTCCAGCAGATGGGATGGCGGGACTAGGGTGTCTGGTTCGGCCAGGAGCCGGGTTTGCAGACCTTGCCGTCCGCGGGCACCTTGCCGCGGTCACCGCCGGGAAGATTGTTCAGCTGCGCGACGAAGTCGTTGGAGACACCGAACGTCTGCTGCATCATCACCGGCGCGATCCCGCCGTTCTCCTTGCAGCCCACGTGCTTTCCGCCAAGGGCATGCCCGACCTCGTGGTTGATCGCGTACTGGCGATACCCGACCATGTCGCTCTCGAACGCCATCGCTCCGCGCACCCAGCGGGCGAGGTTGATCACCACGCGCTTGTCGAAACTCGACCGGTAGCACGAGGTCTCGTAGGTGATCTGGAACATGCAGACGTCCGCGCGATGCGTCGTGTTCGGTGTGGTGAGACTCACCCGGAAGCTGGGGTTCGGGTAGCTCGCGTCGACCCGCTGGAGCGCCTTCTTGCCGTCCCACGTCCAGCTCTTGGCATTGGACAGCGTGCCCTCCACCATCACGGCGAAGCTGTCGTCACCGCCATAGCTGACCGGATCGATCCCGTCCTCGACCTCGACGGTGTACGTGAACAGCTGTCCCGTCCCGACCTTCTCCCCCTTGCCAGGCACCACGTGATAGGTGCCCTGGCCGGACTCGGTGAAAGGGTCGCCCTTGGGCAGGTCCGCGGTCGGGATCTTGAGATCGACCGGTTTGGCCGGGTTCTCCGGGAGGACGTCGCCGCCCCCGTCGACACCCGCGCCCGGCTCGCCGCCGTTGCCGGCGGAACCGTCGGCTCCATCGCCCGAAGCGACGCTCGTCCCGTCCGTGGCGATCGGCTCGGGCGGGCCGGTGGCGGTGTTGAACACGACCAGCGCGGTGATGACCACGAGGATCGGCAGCGCGTACACCCGCCAGCCGTAGGTCTTGGCGAAGTGGCCGACGCCGCCCTTGCGCTTGCGCGTCTTGGACTTGGCGGCACCCGGCTCGTGCGGCTTCCACGACGCGCTGAGCGGCTGGGCGCTGGTCCGGCGGCCGCCGGGGCGGTAGCGGTCCTCGTCGAGCCGCTGCGACGGCGGCGGTGTCGGCCGGTACTGGCCGGTGGGCGGCGCGTCGGAGGTCCGAGGCTGGGTACGCGGCGGACGGCGACCGGAGGCGGAGTACTGAGACCGCCGTCCTTCGCCCTGCGCGCCTTGCTTAACCCGGTCCACGGGAACCAGGGTGCCATAACCGAACTGTGATGTTGTGAGCGACCGGCGCTTCGCGCGGCGTGTCCTGCCCACCCGAATGGGCTACCAGGTGCCCGATTCGACCGATTCCCACATGCCCAAAACGGCCCGCGCTACGACATTCGGGCGTTCCATCTGCGCCACGTGGCCGGTTCGGGGGAGAACGAGCAACCGGGCGTGCGGAAGTAGCCGAGCGGTGCGCTCCGCGCGCCGGACGGAGATCACCCGGTCGTGCTGCCCCCAGACGACGAGTGTCGGCGCGGCGACGTTCGGCGCGACGGCCCACAACGACGCGGGACCGCGCGCGGACCACGTCCGGAAGATGCCGAACGTGCTGCGAGCGAGCGCGGGGGCGGCCCAGGCGAAGGCGGCGCGAGCGCTGTGCTCCTCCTCGAGCTCGTCCAGCCTGCTTTCGGCGAAGCGGCCCGGGTCGGCGAAGCACAGCTTGATGACCTGCATGGCGCGTTCGCGCGGGCCGAGCGCGGCCAGCTGACGGCGCACCCGCGGGCCGATCAGCGGCAGATACGCGAACGCCATCCGCGGATCGGACAGCCGCTTCATGCTGGGCCGGAGATCCGGCATCGCCGGCGAGATCAGCGTCAGCGTCTTCACCAGTTCCGGATGCCGGGCCGCGACGAGCAGCGCGACCGCTCCCCCCATCGAGTTGCCGAACAGGTGCACCGGCCCGGCGTCGAGGCTCTTGATGTGGCTCGCGACGATCTCGGCGTGCGCGTCGAGGCTGAAGTCGAAAGCGTCGGGCGGCTCCGAGTAGCCGAACCCCGGCAGATCGACCGAAGTACCTGCCGCTTGGGGCGCCAACAGGGCGGCGAGATCGGTCCAATTCGTGGACGAGCCGCCGAGCCCGTGGACGTAGACGGCCGTCTCGGGACCGCCCGGGGTACGGCGGATGTGCAATTTCACCCCGCCGACACCTATTGTTTCCCCGGGCCACGGCGGCGGCGCGGGGTCCAGCGACGGCAACGACCTGCGCGACAGCGGTACGTGGGTCAACGGCGGGCGGCCCCCGGCGGCACGGGAAACTGGAGAAGACACAGCACCAAGGATGCCCGACCCTTGGCGGTCCGGCTGTACCGGCGAGTAATCTCGAGATCACTTCACGCGGCGGTGACCCCGCCCGGCGGAGCCCGCTCGACTGCGCTGATGAGTTCTCGGCGGTAAGGATTGCCTCGAACACGGCGGATGCGTTCGCGGCGGAGACGAGTGCCTCGAACTGGAGGAACGATGACAGAAATGGCGCGACTGCAGGCACGAGGCGTCCGCCTGCCCAGAACGGAACGCCGCGCCCAGCTGCTGGCCGCCGCTCAGCGGGTGTTCGCCGCGAACGGTTACCACGCCGCCGCGATGGACGAGATCGCCGAAGAGGCCGGAGTCAGCAAGCCGGTCCTCTACCAGCACTTCCCCGGCAAGCTCGACCTCTACATCGCGCTGCTGGAGAGCCACGTCGACGAACTGGTGCGGCGGGTCAAGGACGCGCTCGACTCCACGACGGACAACAAGCAGCGCGTGCCGGCGACCGTCGGCGCGTTCTTCGACTTCGTCGACAACGACGCGGGCGCGTTCCGGATGGTCTTCGAGTCCGACCTTCGCGGCGAGCCCGCCGTGCAGGAGGCGGTGGACCGGGCGACGTCGGCCAGCGTCGACGCGATCACCGAGACCATCACCGCCGACGCGGGCCTCGACGAGGACAAGGCACGGCTGCTCGCGGTCGGCCTCGTGGGTCTCTCGCAGGTCAGCGCGCGGTTCTGGCTGGCGCACCACAAGTCGATGAGCAAGGAAGAGGCCGTCGCCCTCACCGCCAACCTCGCCTGGCGAGGCATCGGTGGTGGCTTCCCGCTGCAGCACTGACCCGCGTTTCGTCCTCTGAATGCGGTCCTTGCGCGTGCAACTACCGCATTCAGAGGACGAATTGCGTGGGTCACTGGGGCAGGAGCTTCTTCAGGCGGTCGGCGGCAAGCTGGGCGTCGGCGACGACCTTCGCGGTGTCGATCCCGACAACGCGTCCTTCGCGTTTGAGGGCGCGGCCGTCGACGAACACCCACGAGACGTTCGCGGGCTGGGTGTTGAAGACCAGCTGATTCACCCAGTCCACCTTCGGCGCGAAGTTGACCGCCTGGGCGTCGACCAGCTGGAGATCCGCCCGCTTGCCCGGCGTCAACGACCCGATCTCCTTGTCCATCCCCAGCGCTTCCGCGCCGCCGAGCGTCGCCATGCGCAGAACGTCCGCCGTCGTCGGGTAGACCGCCGGATCCGTCCTGGTCGCCCGCTGGAGGCCGACGGCCGCGCGCATCACGTTGAACATGTCGCTCGTGTCGTTGGTGCCGCCGTCGAGGCCGAGCCCGACCTTCATCGACCGCTTCTTCATCTCCGGCAGCCGGATCACCCCCGACGCGAGCCGCATGTTCGACAGCGGGTTGTGCGCGACGCCGACCCCCGCGGCCGCGAGTTCGTCGAGGTCGGCGTCGGTGGTCTGGATGACGTGGTTCGCCACCAGCCCGGGGTGCAGCGCGTTCGCCCGCCGGAGCGCGTCCATCTGCCCCGCGGTCAGGTCGGCCTTCGATTCGAGCAGGTGCACGTTCAGCGAAACGCCGAGTTCACGCGCGAGCTTCTCCGAAGCGTCGACGCTCGGGAAGTTCCCGGTGGACGGATGCGTGCCGATCTGCAAGCGCGCCAACGGATTCGGATCGATGACCTCGCGCTTCACGCGGCGGATCTCGTTCTGCAGCGCAAGATTCTAAGAGTAGAGAAACCACAGTTTCGACTCGCCGAGCGCGCGGAGACCACCCTTGGCGAAGTCGATGTTGAACGCGTGCGACCAGTCGGTGACCGTGGTGATGCCGGTCGAGACGACGTCTGCCGCGGCGAGTTTCGTGCCCGCGTACGCGTCCGCGTCGGTCACCGGGGCGCGGTACAACGGGATGACGCATTTGCCGAGCCAGCCGATGAGTTCCTTGTCGGCCGCGCAGCCTCGGATGAGCGACTGCCACAGGTGGTTGTGCAGGTCGACGAACCCGGGCAGCACGATCTTGCCGCGGCCGTCGACGACCTTCGCGGAACCCGCGTCGAGGTCTTTGCCGACCTCTTTGATCTTCGTGCCCTCCAGCACGACATCGGCGTCAGCGAGGGCGCCGAGCGGTCCTTCGCCGAGACTCGGGTCCATCGTGAGCACCATCGAGGCGTGACGGATGACGACCCGGCCGGCGCCGGTGAACTCCGCGTCGCTCCCGGCTTCGGTGGTTTCGCCGCCGATGCCGGTGAGCAGGGCGGCGCCGAGGACCACGGCGAGGGTGAGGGTGAAAACGGACAGGATGGATCCGCGCTGTTTCATCGTTCCAACTCCCCAGTCGAAAGCAGCGTTGCGAGATCACGCTAGCGCCTCCCGCGAGAGCAAGGGACCTTTGCTCTCGCTTTGGACCATCCAGCGGCACCGGGCAGAGCCGCGATTCGGCTATGAATCAAGCGACCACGTCCCGATCCGCGAGGAGTCTCCATGCCCCACATCGCGCTCGACGAGAACCTGCCCGGCATCACCGCCCTGTTCGCCTACCGGCCGGAGACGGCGGCACCGCTCGGGCAACTCGCCGAGGTCCTGCTTCGCGGCCCGAGCAGCCTCAGCGTCGGCGAGCGGGAACTGATCGCCGCGGTCGTCTCGCGCGGCAACGACTGCACTTTCTGCTCACGCAGTCACGGCGCCGTCGCCGCCGAAGCGCTCGAAGGGGGCATGCCGGTCGTCGAAGCGGCTTGGAAGGACATCGACGGCGCACCCGTCTCGGCGAAGGTGCGGTCGCTTCTGCACGTCGCGCTCGCAGTCCGCGAAAGCGGGAAGTCCGTGAGCGAAGAGCTGATCAAGGCCGCCCGCGCGGAGGGCGCGACGGACGTCGAAATCCACGACACCGTCCTGATCGCGGCTGCTTTCTGCATGTTCAACCGCTACGTCGACGGGCTGGCCACGATCGCCATCGACGACCAGGACGCCTATCGGGAGGCAGGCGTCCGCCTCCTGGAGAACGGCTACACGCGCCTCTGAAGAGAGCAAGGGACCTTTGCTATCGCTTGTGGCCCTCAGCAGTGTGTCTGTCCGTGAGGGCCTCCTTCACTACCTTCAGGGTAGGGAAGGAGGCCCTCACGGCCGCCGCGTGCAATGAAAGGCTCCTTCCTTGCAAATTTGCAAGGAAGGAGCCTTTCATTGCACGCGCGGTGAGGGGCCGGGCACGCGAGAGAGAGCAAAGGTCCCTTGCTCCCGCTTTCAGACCCTCGCGGCGCGGCGGACGAGTGCCGCGATGCGGTCCGAAACCTCTTGCGTTCGTTCCTGCGGCAGCATGTGCCCGGCGCCCGGGTAGCGCACGAATTCGGCTTCCGGCAGCGCGTCGGCGATGACCTTGGCGTGCGGGGGCGGGCAGAGCCTGTCCCGCTCCCCCGCCAGCACGATCACCGGTTTGCCCTGCAGCGCGGCCAGCGTGACCCGGCAGTCGTGCCGGGAGATCGCGTCCTGGAATCCGGCGACGCTCGCCGGATGCGCGCACAGCAACTGTTCGGCGACCGAGTCCACGTCGGCCCGCTGCGGCCGCCGCCCGAAGACGAGCAGTCGCGCGCCGGGCCGCACCACCGACAGCGGCAGCGGCAAGGCGTCACGGCGGTTCTTCGCGAGCAGCTTCGCGAGCCTCCGTTCGAACCTCGCCGCGCCGCTGCCCGCGATCCCCGGCAGGCCGAGGGTGATCCGGTCCATCTCACCGGACGATGTGGCGACGAACGCGACCCCTGCGACGCGCCGGTCCACCAGATCGGGATGTCTGCGGGAAAGTTCCATGATCGTCATGCCGCCCATGGAGTGCCCGGCGAGCACGAGCGGTCCGTTCGGGACGCGGTCCTCGATCAGTTCGGCGAGGTCGTCGGCGAGGGTCGCGATCGTGGCCGTCCCCGGTTTCGCCGGCGCGGAGCCGCCGTGGCCACGCAGGTCGTAGCGAAGGATCCGGACGGAGTCGCCGAGCCGCGACACCACGCCGTCCCAGGTCCGGTGGTCCTGGGTCCAGCCGTGCACGAGTACCAGCGTGAGTTCGGAGTCGGCCGGACCGCTCATCTCGACGTGCAGCGCGGTGCCGTCGCCGGTCACGAACCGGTGTTCCCGCGAGGGGTCCCACGAGACGGCATCGCGCTGCTTGACGCTCTTCATCGCTTCCCCGGCAGCAGGAAGGACTTGCGCCAGAAGTACATGCCGGGCTTGCCGACCAGACCGGATTCCTGCAGGAACGGCATGATCTTCTCGCCCGCCCACCGCACGCTCTCCTGCCAGTTGGGGTTGTTCATCGCGGCTTCCACCCCGTCACGCGGCCGGATGCCGACGGCCTTGTAGACGTGCGGGTTGATGAAGGCCCGCGTCACGAAGTACGAAATCAGCGCGATGATGAACTGCTGATAGATGATTTCCTTCTTCGACAGCTTCGCCATTCCGCGAGTGACCTCTTCGCGGGCGAAGGTGACGTGACGGGCTTCCTCGAGCACGTGGATCCGGTTGACCATGCGCACCAGCGGCTGGATGTCCGGATCGTTCATCTGCTCGCGCTGAAGCCGGTCGAGGACCTCTTCGGCGACGAGGATCGCGCCGTAGCGCGCGGGGCCGTAGCTGATCGTCGGCATCAGTTTCGCCAACCGCCGCAGCCAAGGCACCGGCCCGTAGTTCGGGCAGCCGATCCGCGAAGCCATCCGCGCGAACATCGTCGAGTGACGGCATTCGTCCGCGATCTCGGTCAGCGCGTACTGGGCGTGCGAGCTGGTGGGGTCTTCCTCGTAGACCTCCTTGAGCAGCATCTGCATCAGGAGGATCTCGAACCACAGTCCTGTCGTGGCGACACTCGCGACCTCGTGCTTGCCGAGTTCGATGCGCTGCTCTTCGGACAGCGAGTCCCACAGCTCGGTGCCGTAGAGCGAAGAGCGATGTGCCGGGATGTAGTGCTTCCCGTCCACGAGCGGAGCGTTCCAGTCGATGTCGACGTCGGGGTCGTAGAACTTGTTTGCGGAGGACTTGAGCAGCCGCTCGGCCGTCTTCTCCCGGTCTGTTTCCTTCAGCGCCCGCGTCATTGCCGACACACCCCTATCTGTAACTCGCGGTAACAGTTACCTCTGGTAGCATGACTGGGGTGATCGAACGTGTCAAGCGCAACAGCAAGCAGTCGAGCAAGCACCCCACCGCGGGTGAGGCCGACACGGGCGACGCCCGTCGCGACCGCTGGCGCAAACACCGGATCGCGCGCCGCGCGGAGTTCGTCGAAGCGGCCCTCCGGGCGCTCGACACGCACGGACCGGACCTCGGCATGGAAGACGTCGCCGCCGAAGCGGGCGTCACGAAACCCGTGCTGTACCGGCACTTCGACGACAAGGCGGATCTGTACGTCGCGCTCGGGCAGCGCGGCACGGAGATCCTCTTCCAGCGGCTGATCCCGGCCATCAACTCCGAACTCGCCCCGATCCCCCGGATCCGGATGGCGCTCGACGCGTTCTTCAGCGTCATCGAGGAACACCCGAACCTGTACCGCCTGCTCGCCCGCGGCGGCCTCCAGGAGAAGGTGGTCGTCAAATCCGACGTCGTCGCCGAGGACAAGGAACTGATCGCCACCGCGCTCACCGCGCTGCTCGGCGACTACATGCGGATGTTCAACATGGACTCCGGCGCCGCCGAACCGTGGGCGCACGGCATCGTCGGCATGGTGCAGAGCACCGGCGAATGGTGGCTGGACCGGCGCTCGATGGGCCGCGACAGCGTCGTCGAATACCTGACACAGATCATCTGGGCCGCGATCGACGGCCTCTCCCGGCAGCAGGGCATCGTCATCGATCCCAATCTGCCGCTCGAAGAGAACAAGGTCGTCCAAATGCGGAAGACCGAGGAAAAGCAGGCGGAGGGGCAATGAGCGAGCACGACGAAGACGGCTACGCCGGCGAAGCGGTCCTCGTGATCGACGGAACCGAGATCGCCGCGACGGTCGACCTGCGGGGCTACTTCCAGCCCATCGACGGGTACTACCGCTGGTACGGCCGCGTGGCCACCAACGAGCAGGTGTCCGCGGCCGCCGGCGGCAAGAAGACCGCCGTCGAGATCCGCGCGGGCGAATACAGCGCGAAGGGCGAACTCTCCGACCCGGACCCGTGGGACCGCTACCGCATCATGGGCACCAGCACGCCGCCCTTCCACGTGCCGACCTCGCTGGAAGAACTGAACGAACTCAACGCCTGACCGCTGAGGCGGAAGCCCGCGGGTGAGCAAGGGACCTTTGCTATCGCCGCCAGGTGACAGCAAAGGTCCCTTGCTCTCTTTCCGCAGGTCAGCGGCGACAACGGCGCGGGTCGTGAGTGGCGATTCGAGTTGGAGCGGACCGGCCCGAAGGCTGACGATGTGGGAATTGGGACGTTCAGTGTCCAGATTCCTACATCGTCACGAGGTCGCCCGGTCTTGAAGCTTGATCAAGTCACCCAGGCACAACCGAGCGGGGAGGATTCGGGCGTCAACGCGCGTGAAGGCCCCCTTCCCTCGGCTGAGCCGAGGGAAGGGGGCCTTCACGCGCTCCAAGAGAACGTCAGCCCTGCCGTTGAGCGGGTACTCGAGCACGCGGCACCAGGTACTTCGGCCAGCTCGACAGCTTGTTCATCGCCCATTCCAGCGGCCCGCGCCCGACGAACCTCCGCCACACCACGGCCGCGGTCAGCGCGACCACCGAGAACTCGACGAAGTGCAGCACGCTGAAGATCGAGTCGCCGTCGCTCTCGTCCCACAGCAGCGCGATCGCCACGAAATGCAGCACGTACGCGCTCAGCACCCGCCCGCCCAGATCCGAAAGCGGCCGCAGCACGCGCTCGAACTTCGGCATCAGCAGCTGGCAGCCGCCGATCACCGCCGCCGCGATCCCGATCGAGATCAGCAGGTCGAACGGCGTGTACGAGGTGCCTGTCGGCAGCAGTTCCCAGGCCCAGCTGGTGGTCGGCGGCGTGCCGTGGATCCAGGTGTGGTGGAGCCGGAGGAATTCCGGCGGCGTCATCCCCATCTGCGCGGCGGCCGGTTCCAGTGAGCGGTAGACGGCCTGCATGCCGCCGAGCGGCCCGGTCGCGAGCCAGGACACGAGGTAACCGCCCACCGCGAGCGCCGATCCGCCGAAGAACAGCCGACGGCACACGCTGCGCGAGGTCAGGTCCATCCGCCCGAGCGACATCCCCGCGAACACGTACGCCATCAGCGTCAACGCGGGGAAGGTCCCGGTCAGGACGAGAACGGTCGCGGCCTTCAGCAGCCCGGTCGACGTGACATCGTCCGCGGTCAGGTCCGGCGCGAAGAACAGCAGGTCACGGGGAAGCAGTTGCGCTCTGATCAGATGCGAGAGCAGCGGGCCCGCCACGGCGACGACGACCGCCGCGATCGCCAGTGCCTTCGCACCCGCGCGCAGCCACGGGATCGCGAAGAGGAAACAGGCTCCGTAGTAGGCCAGGATCACCATGTAGCCGGTTTCGAGGCTGGTCAGCCACAGCCCCAGCGCCACCAGCAGCGGTGCCCGGGTCGCCAGCTTGAGTGCGACGCGCGTCCGGTCGCGGCCCAGTTTCGGGCGGCGTCCGCCGGACATCAGCGCGATCGAGACCCCGGCCAATACCGCGAACAACGCCGCGGAGTGGCCTTCGAACGGTTTGAACAGCACCCCGACGCCGCCTTTGGCGGGATCGGGGCCGACATGCACCGCGTACATGCCGAGGACGGCCAGGCCGCGGGCGACGTCGATGCCGGTCAGCCGCCCAGCGGCCCGCTTGCCTTGTTCGGGAACTGTACGCACGCCGTCGACCAGCGCGCGGTCCATCACAGTGACGCCGTCCACCTCATTTCTCGGCTAGCCCCCTGCCGTCCCCGCCTTAGCGTGACGATCAAATCTGAGAGCTGGCTGAGACGCGGCGGTGACGCCACTGTGACATCCGACTACAACCCGATCGGGTTAGCCACCAACAGCGAAGCCGACCTTGCGAACGTCTGACGGCGCGATCTCGACGTAGGCGATCCGGTCGGTGGGCACGATGTACTTACGGCCCTTCTCGTCGTCGAGGCGGAAGATCCCGTCGCCGGCCCTCAAGGCGTTCGCGACCAGTTCCTCGACCTCGTCGGGCGACTGGTTGCTGGACACCACGAGCTCTCGCGGCGTGTCCTTGATGCCGATCTTGACCTCCACGTGGGACCTCCGCTTGAAAGTTCGAAACTACTGGCCTGCCAAGGCTAGCCGAAGAGACGTCAGCCGAGCCCCAGCACCTGCATGCGTTTGGTGTGCCCCTGCTGCAACCGGCGGAACAGGGCGGCGATTCCCGAAAGGTCGCCGGAGCCTTCGACGATCAGCTCGGCGAGCCCGTCCCGCTCGGCGACGACGTACTGGGCCTGCGTCAACGCCTCGCCCAGCAGGCGGCGGCCCCACAGCGCGAGTTTGTCCCGCGCCTTCGGGTCGGCCTCGATCCCGGCCGCGACTTCGCGTTCGGCGAACGCGGAATGTCCCGTGTCGGCGAGCACGGTGAGCACCAGATCCTTGGTTTCGGGGTCGAGCCAGCTGGCCATCTCGCGGTAGAGGTCCGCCGCGAGCCCGTCGCCGACGTAGGCCTTCACCAGTGACTCGAGCCAGGAGCGCGGCGCCGTGGAGGCGTGCCAGGCGTCGATGTGCCCGACGAAGGGCCTCATGGCGTCTTCGATCGCGACGCCGTGCCCCGCGAGGTGCTTGGTGAGCAGGTCGTAGTGCCCGATCTCGGCGGCCGCCATGGACGCCAGCGCGGCCCGGCCGGACAGTGTCGGCGCGGTGCGCGCGTCCTCGGCCAGGCGATCGAATGCGGACAATTCCCCGTAGGCGAGTACGCCGAGCAAATCGACTACGCCCTCGCTGATCTGCTTTGCCTCCGTCACGGCGGAAAGGGTATCGCCGAACACACCCGGCCGGACGGGAAGAGACCGATCCCACCTTCGTCGGCGCGGCGGGGTCTATCGAAAAACCGCAGATCAGGTAGACTGGCGGCCGGATACGACGGATCATCCGTCCCGGATCGGGACGCTGCTGCGGCTGAAGGACAGCCGGTGCGGCCCCGATCAGCGCAAGAATGATGTGCGTGCACGCCATCCTGCGGCATTCCCACGAAGGGCCGCTTCAGCGCCAGTAGCGCGGAGCCCGAGCGAATTTTCGTGGTCGAGTGTCGATCGGTGACCAGGGCAGTGCGCGCTGGTCACGAGAGAGGCGAGCACCCTGACCACGAACGAAAACACGCCCGAAGACAACCCCACCGGCGTTCCGGAGGCCGTCGCGCTGGAGCACAGCGAGTCAGGCCCGGCGGCGCTCGACGTGTCGCACCCGCTGCAGGCGGGCGCACCGGTGGAACCCGAAGCCCCCTCCTTCGCTTCCTTCGGCGTCAAGCCGGAGATCGTGAAGGCGCTGAGCGAGGCCGGGATCGAGCGCACCTTCGCCATCCAGGCATTGACGCTGCCGCTGGCCATGGCCGGCGACGACCTGATCGGCCAGGCCCGCACGGGCATGGGCAAGACGCTGGGCTTCGGTGTCCCGCTGCTGCACCGCGTCGAGGTCCCCGGCGACGGCACCCCGCAGGTGCTGGTCGTCGTGCCGACCCGTGAGCTGTGCGTCCAGGTCGCGAACGACCTCAAGGGCGCGGGCAAGCACCTCGGCATCCGCACACTGGCCATCTACGGTGGCCGCCCCTACGAGCCGCAGATCGCGGCGCTCCGCAGCGGCGTCGACGTCGTCATCGGCACCCCGGGCCGCCTGCTGGACCTGGCCGAGCAGAAGCACCTGGTGCTGGGCAAGGTCCGCGGTCTGGTGCTGGACGAGGCCGACGAGATGCTCGACCTGGGCTTCCTGCCCGACATCGAGCGCATCCTGCGGATGGTCCCGGACAAGCGCCAGACGATGCTGTTCTCGGCGACCATGCCGGGTCCGATCATCACGCTGGCCCGCACGTTCCTCACCCAGCCGACGCACATCCGCGCCGAGGAGAACGACGCCGGCGCGATCCACGAGCGCACCACCCAGTTCGTCTACCGGGCGCACTCGATGGACAAGCCCGAGCTGATCGCCCGCGCGCTGCAGGCCGAGGGCCGTGGCCTGACGATGATCTTCACCCGCACCAAGCGCACCGCGCAGAAGGTCGCCGACGAGCTCGTCGAGCGCGGCTTCGCGGCCGCCGCCGTGCACGGTGACCTGGGCCAGGGTGCCCGCGAGCAGGCGCTGCGCGCGTTCCGCGCCGGCAAGGTCGACGTGCTGGTCGCCACCGACGTCGCCGCCCGCGGTATCGACATCGACGACGTCACGCACGTGATCAACTACCAGACGCCGGAGGACGAGAAGAACTACGTCCACCGGATCGGCCGCACCGGCCGCGCCGGGCGCACCGGTGTCGCGATCACCCTCGTCGACTGGGACGAAACGCCGCGCTGGAAGATGATCTCGGACCTCCTCGGGCTCGACATGCCCGAGCCCGCCGAGACGTACTCGTCGTCGAAGCACCTGTTCAGCGACCTGGGCATCCCCGAGGGCACCACCGGGCGCCTCCCGCTGTCGAAGCGGACCCGCGCCGGTCTTTCGGCCGAGGTCGAAGAAGACCTGGGCGGCAAGCGCCGCGGCCGCGGACAGGGCCCGAGCCAGGGCCCGAAGGACGAAGAAGAAGCGCCCCGCAAGCGCAACCGCACGCCGCGCAAGCGGACCCGTGGCGGCGCGAACGCGACCGACACGACCGAGGCCGCGGACGCTTCGGCGGAAGGCACCGAGGGCGAAGCGGCCGAAGCCTCTTCGGAGGGCCGCACGCGGGCCCGTCGCCGCAGCCGCGGCGCCGCGAAGCCGAGCCCCGAGGTCAGCGGCCCGGCGGTCGAGAAGGAGGCAGGCGACAGCGCCGAGCGTCCGGCTCGCCGCCGTCGCCGTCGCCGTCCCTCGGCGACTTCTGATACACCTGCGTCGGCAGACTGAGAGCTTCAGACCTCGACGTGGGGAGCTAGGGGCACGTGAGCGAACGCTGGGACGCCGCGCCGGACGACGAACCGGCGCGGCCCGTGCCCGCCGATCCCGAACAGCCGTCGAGCGGTGCCGAACCGCAGACGGCCGAAAACGCGATCGGCACGGAAGACGTGCTGGACGCCGAACCCGCCGCGGCGGTGGCCACCGAGCCACCGCTGGGCGGGAAACGCGCCCGGCGCTCGCCGTGGAACCGCACGAGGGATCGTATGCTCGCCGCGGCGATCGGGGTGGTCGTCGCCGTCACCGGCGTCGTCATCGGCGTGAACAGCGACAACGCGGCGACCGTCGCGCAGGTTGCCAACACCATGCCGCCCGGGCTCCCGCCCGCGCCGTCGGAAGTGCCCGGCTCGCTGACCGAACTGTGGCAGGCACCGAGTTCGTCGACACCCGTCCCGATCGGCGAGGCCAACAGCGTCGTCACCGCGGACAAGGGCGAGGTACTCGGCCGGGATCCGTACACCGGTGACGTCCGGTGGCGCTATTCCCGCGATCTCGAACTGTGCACGGTCGCGCTCGCCGGGATCAAGGTGGACGCGGTGTACCGCAAGGACACCGGCTGCAGTGAAGTCACCCAGCTCGACGCCGGCACCGGGCGCCGCACGGCGCAGCGCAACGGCGACGCCGAACTCGGGACCCGGCTGGTCGTCGACGGATCGCACGTCACCACGACCGGCACGAAACTGCTGAACACCTGGCGCGACGACCTGGTCAAGAGCATGGAATACGGCCAGGTCCCCGCCATCGTGAACCCGAACAAGCAGCCGAGGACCGGCTGCACCTACGGCACGGTGGCCGCCGCGGCAGGCAAGATCGGCGTGATCGAGCGCTGCCCTGGCGACCCGGCCGACCGCTTCACCGTCTACCGCGCGACCAACGACGAGGCCGACGACCCGAAGGTCGACTACAGCACCGTGCTCGCCGGCAAGAACGCGAAGATCGTCGCGATGTCCGGCGATCTGGCGCTGATCGTGCTGCCCGAACAGAAACTGCTGGTCATCTACGGCGGCGACGGCCTCCAGAAGGCGGCGTACCCGCTCGACGTGCCCGACGCGGACATCACGCAGGACCCGGTGGGCGGCGTCATGACGACCGCGTGGACCGCGCAGGGCGTCTACTGGTTCACCGGCTCGAAGACCATGGCGTTCTCGCGCGACGACCTCACGCCGCGCTGGACGCTGAAGAACTCCGCCGGCCCCGGCGTCACCTTCGGGGAACAGCTGGTCGTGCCCATCCAGGGCGGGCTCGCCGTGCTCGACGAGACGACCGGCGCCACCATCCGCACCGTCGGTGTCGACAGGCGTGGCTACACCGGCCCGGTGGTGCTCTCGTCGGTCGGTCCGGTGCTGCTGGAGCAACGCGGTCCGACCCTGGTCGCGCTCAAGTGACCGGCAGGCGATAGCAAAGGTCCCTTGCTATCGCCCCCGTCGTCAGCCCGTCGTCGTGGACTTGGTGCGCAGCCGGCTGACTTCCTTCCAGCACCACTTGCCGTCTTCGCTCGCGAGCGTGCCGGTGGCGGTGGCGGGTCGCCCTGCGATGCTCAGCGTGACGGCCGCCGTGTACTTGGTCTCGGAGACCTTCGTGACCGCGCCGAGCGTGGCGTCCGACGCTTGGCTGACTCGATCGATGACCTGGTCGATGTCCTTTTCCGCGTTCGTGCACTTGAGCGCCGTCAACGCGGCCCCGTCGTGGGCGTTGATGCCGTCGATGATCGCCTGCGCGGTGCCTTCCGGGCCGGACGGTTTGCCGGGCTTGTCGTCACCGAGGAAGAACCCGGGAGCAACGAACCCCGTGATACCCAGCGTGACCACGACAACGGCAGCGGCGGCGATGCCGACCAGAAGGGCCGTCTTGTTGTTCTTCGGGGGCGCGGGCGGCCCGCCGAAGCCCTGTCCGTACTGCTGGTTCTGGCCGTACTGCTGCTGGCCGTAGCCGGGGTACTGCTGCTGCGGGTACGCGCCGCTCTGGTCGTAACCACCCTGCGGGTACTGCTGCTGCGGGTACTGCTGCTCTGGATACTGCTGTCCCGGCTGCTGCTGCCCTGGGTACTGCTGCTGCCCGCCAGTGCCCTGGTCGGGCTGTCCTGGCTGGGGTGGGTAGGTCATCGACGGTGCCCTTCATCCTCGCTGCGGGGCAGCGTGTTCATCTACGACGTGCCCAGTGAGCCATAGTTTCGCAGGGACGTGAGCCAGTTCGCCGGTCCATGGCACTTTCCTGCCGCGGTCAGCTCCACCAGAACAGGCTCAGGGCGGCCGTCACACTCACCACGACGCCAAGACCCGCGAAGCCCGCGACGCGGCCAGTGCGCCCATCGACGACCCGCTGCGCCAGCAAGGCGAGCACCGCGGCCACCGGGTGGCCGATCAGCATCAGGAGACCGGGCCCCGGCGCGCCGGTGAACAGGCAGATCGTGGCGATCGCGACCACGCACACCGCCAGCACGGCCATCCCGGCCGCGAGCGATCCGGTCAGCCCGCGCCAGAACCGGCCGCCTTCGGTCGCCGCGGGCGCGTTCCGCTCCGCGGGCGGCGGTGTGGTCGCGAGCTCTTCGGTGTCCGGTGACGACACGTCCTCGCCTGTCCAATCGTCGAATCTGGAGAATCTAGGGCGCCAGCAACTCCCACGGCTGAGCCGCGGGCCCGGCCTCCTGACCTGCCGCGCAGCTGGGCCGGAAGTCGCACCACGAGCAACGGCGGCCCGGGCGCGCCGGGAACAACACGTCCTCGTCGCCGCCGGCGTCCAGGGTATCCGTTGCCAGGCGCAGGTCCCCGGCGGTCTCGTCGGCGCGTTGGAGATGCCGCTTGAGGCTCTCCTCGGTGTGCTCGGCGGCCGCGATGGTCCCGGTGGGCACGTGGTGCAGCTCGACCTGGTAGCACGGCGTCCGCAGCGTCCGGGCCGCGGCGACCGCGTACAGCGCCAAGGCCTGCGAAGAGCGCGCCTCGTACTCGTCCGGCTCACGACGGCCGGTCTTGTAGTCGATGATCACCAGTTCCCGGCCACGCTGGTCGATGCGGTCGGCGCGGCCCTCGATGATGAGGCTGGGCCCGCTGCCCGGCTCGAGCGTGACCGGCGCGGAAACCCAGCGCTCCAGCCCGACCGGATCGACGCTGACGTCGTTGTGCTCGACGTACTCCGCGACCCAGGCCTTCGCCCTGGCTCGATACCGGGCGGCCTGGTCGGTGTCTTCGAACCCGGCGTCCTTCCAGTGTTCGGCGACGAGCGCCATCGCCCGCTGCGGCACGCGTTTGATCACCGGCAGGTCGAACAACGCCCGCAAAGCGTTGTGCACCACCGCACCGAGCGTGCTGTGCGCCCAAGCGCCGATGCGTGTCGGGGACGGGCGGTCCAGATACGACATGCGATAACGGCGCGGGCAATCTTCGAACGTCGCGAGGCGCGCGGGCGAGACCTTCGTCAGCTTGCGCGGCGCCTCGACGCCGAAGTCGAAACCAATCTGCTCCATCGGATCACCCCGCCCGCAACGCTACGCACCCCCACCGACACTTTTCGAGGGGATCCCCAGGAAGGGAGCAAGGGACCTTTGCTATCGCTTTGGCCCTCAGCAGCGTGCCTGTCCGTGAGGGCCTCCTTGCCACGTCGCTTAAGTTGATCTTGAGCGGCCGCCGGTCTGCTCGATCAGCCGGACAAGTCACCGGCAGCGGACCCGGGGCACAACTGTCCACACAGGACGTTAATCCGGATCCAGGTGCCCGATTTAGGCGCTTTGCGCAGCTACGCGAGGGGGTCGTGAGTGGCAATGAGGGTTAGAGCGACCTTTGCCACTCACGACCCCTTGACTGAACCGCCCATTTCGTCATCAATCGGACATTCAGTCATCGAAATGTGTCCACAGTGGACACCAGAGGCGCGGCGGCTCCCGTCGACCAGGGCAAGCGAGCGCTTGACCTGCGGCAACCGTCGCCACTTGCGATCAAAACCCGCCCAAGATCAACTTAAGCTACGCGCCTGTCCGTGAGGGCCTCCTTCACTACCTTCAGGGTAGGGAAGGAGGCCCTCACGGCCGCCGCGTGCAATGAAAGGCTCCTTCCTTGCAAATTTGGCAAGGAAGGAGCCTTTCATTGCACGCACGGTGAGGGGCCGGGCACGAGAGAGAGCAAGGGACCTTTGCTATCACCGGCGCCCGGTCACGTGCCCGCGATGAAGCCCTTCACCGAGTTCGCCACCAGCTCGACCGCGATCGCGGCCAGCAGCAGACCGGCGATCTTCGCCAGCAGCGTGATCCCGCTTTCCTTGATCAGCCGGATGACCACACCCGAGTACCGCATGCACAGGTACAGCACGAAGTGCACAGTCACGATCGAAAGCGCGAGAGCCACGTACGCGCCGACGTGCCCGTCGGCCTGCCGCACGAAGACGATGGTCGCTGCGATCGCGCCCGGGCCGGCGAGCAGCGGTGTCCCGAGCGGCACGAGCGCGACGTTGACGTCGTCGCCCGCCGCCTCGGCCTCGCCGCCGGTCTCGCCGGTGAGCAGTTGCAGCGCGATGAGCAGCAGCAACAGCCCGCCCGCACCCTGCAGCGCCGGGATCCCGATGCCGAGGTAGGACAGGATCGCTTGTCCCGCAACGGCGAACAGCGAGATCACCAGTAACGAGACCAGCACCGCCTGCCGCGCGGCCTTGGCGCGGAACGCCACCGATTTCCGGCCGGTCAGGCTCAGGAACACCGGCACCGTGCCGGGCGGGTCCATGATGACGATCAGCGTGATCGTCGCGCTCATGAACAGGCGCGCGTCGAAGAAGTCCGTGATCGTCACCGGGTCACGACCTCGTAGCCGGTCGCCCGCGCGACGAGTTCTTCGAAGGCGAGCGGATCGGTGGTCTCGTCGCCGAGATCGATGGTCTTGTTCGTGCCGTGATAGTCGCTCGACCCGGTGCGCACGAGCCCCAGCTCCCCCGCCAGCCCGTGCAGCCGGACGCGCGTCTCCTCGTCGTGGTTCGGGTGGTCGACCTCGACGCCGGTGAGG
Organism: Amycolatopsis sp. WAC 01376; assembly: GCF_003947415.1. Taxonomy (GTDB): domain Bacteria; phylum Actinomycetota; class Actinomycetes; order Mycobacteriales; family Pseudonocardiaceae; genus Amycolatopsis. The sequence goes on along the minus strand of NZ_QHKL01000009.1, from coordinate 303,530 downwards.
CCGTGCTTCGCCAGCCCGGCGAGCACGTCGACGGTGATGGTCGCGCCGCGCGTGTACGCGAAGGGATGCGCGATGACGGTGACCCCGCCCGCCGCCGCGATCATGTCGATCGCGTCCTCCACGAGCGTGTCCTGCCGCGCCACGAAGTACCCGCTGCCGTTTCCGAGGTAGCTCCCGAACGCCTCGTTCACCGACGAGACGACACCGGCCCGCACCAGGGCCTGCGCGAGGTGGGGCCGTCCGGCCGAACCGTCCTCGGGCAGCAGCGACATGACCTCGTCGGGATCGACCGGCAGGCCGTCGGCGGCCAGCACCGCGGCCATCACGCGCAGCCGCCATCGCCGCTCGGAGCGCAGCCGGGTCTGCTCGGCGACGACCGCGGGCGACGCCGGGTCGAAGAGGTACGCGAGCAGATGGACGCTGATATGCCGTCCGCTCACCGGGTCGACGGAGATCGTGGACAGCTCGGCGCCGGGCACCAGGGTGAGCCCTGGCGGGAGTGCCTCGGCGGCCGGGGCCCAGCCGGCCGTGGTGTCGTGATCGGTGATCGCGACGACGTCGAGGCCCGCCTTCGCGGCGGCGGCGACCAGCCCGGCAGGGCTGTCGGTACCGTCGGAGGCGGTGGAGTGGGCGTGCAGGTCGATGCGCATCGCCGCTCAGTATCGACGATGCGCCAGGTCACAGCGACTCCGGGACCTGCGCTAACCGACCTTCTTCTTGCCGCGTGCCGCACGCTGCGCCTTGATCATCGAGAAGCGCTCGGCCTGCTTCTGCTTGTCGCCGAACACGAGCTCGGAAATCGTGTCGTAGAACTCTTCCGGCTTCGGCAGGTAGTCGATGCGGTTCAGCGCCTGGATCTGACCGGCGGACTCGACCACCATGGTCCCGTACCCCATCATCCGGCCCCACGCCGAACGCTCGTAGGTGAGGTCGGTGACCTTGGTGATCGGCATCATCAGCACTTTCGTGGTGAAGACACCGGTGGTCATCACGAACCGCTTGTCCGTGACCACCAGGCGCTCGACCCACCACTCCATCACCACGTACGCGAAGCGCAGGATGATGAGCAACGCGGCATACCAGAGGATGTTCTGGATGACCCACGCGGCGGGCGGCAACAGGTAGGAGACCAGGACGCAGACGGCCAGCAACGCGGCCGTCTCGAAGGTTTCCCACAACAGCACAGCCCAGTGCCGGCGGATCCTGATGACCCGCCGCTCGGTGTCGAGAAGATACTCGTCTGGATCGCGTGGGGCGAACATACCGATAGAGTATCCGCTCCCCCGCTAGCTGAAGACGTTGCTGACGAAGGTGATCACCGATTCGGCCGAGTCACGCAGGAAGCCGATGATGTTTCCCACGAGGCCCGCGGCCTGACCTGGCTGCGCGATCACGAAGAACAGCACCAACGCGATTCCTGCGAAAGTGAGGAGCTTTTTCGCGTTCACAGCGATCAATCCTGTCTCTTACGGTGACTGACTGCGGATACTGACTATTCATTTTGTACCGCACCTTCCACCCGCGCGGGAGGGAAGTCCCGCGCTTGGGTCAGCCGGCGAGGGGAAGTGTACCGTACGGCTACTCTCCGTGTACAGGACAGCCATTGTCAGGAAGCCCGCGTCTACCATTCGGGAATGAACACCGTTTCGGACAGCACCGTCCGCTGTGTCGGCGGCATCGTCCACGACGAACTCGGGCGGATTCTGCTGATCCGGCGCGCGAATGAACCCGGACGTGGACTGTGGTCGGTTCCCGGCGGACGGGTTGAACCAGGCGAAACGGACGAAGCGGCCGTGATCCGGGAGCTGCGCGAAGAGACCGGGCTCGACGTGATACCGCGCACATACGTCGGCAACGCCCGCCGCGGCCCGTACGACATCCACGATTACGCCTGCGCGGTCGACGGCGGCACTCTCCGTGCAGGGGACGACGCCGACGACGCCCGGTGGATCGACGCCGGAACCTTGATCGAACTCGACGAAGAGGGCCGGTTGGCCGAACTCCTGTTCGTCACTCTGCGCGACTGGGGAGTGCTGCCGACCGGGGACGTCGCGCCGTCTTGACGACCTGCCGTGTCCGATTCGGCGAATGACGCGGGGATAAAGCGGCGCGGGAGGTGAAAATTATCCTTCCCGATGCTTTGCCGACATCTTCGAAGAGCCGAATGGGTAAACCCGGAAGTCGGGTCTGCCGCTGTCCGGGCAGGGCTAAACCGGGAGCCACGTCATCCGCTGCCCGTGCGGGGCCGTCCTGGCCAGCGCACGCACGTCCGGGACACCGGCGTCCCAGCGGACGAGGCCGAGCACAGCCTGGTCCGCTGGTTCGGCCAGATCGGCCCGGCCGGGCACCAAATGCTCCAGCGCGGCGGCGTAGAACTCCTCGCTGACCCACCAGAGCGGCCGGTCCGCGGCGAGTTTCCGCAACGCCTCGAGGAAGTCCGCCCGCCGGTCTCCCAGGTACGCGAGCACGTGGCTGGTCAGCACGACGAGAGGCGCGTCGGCGGGCAGGGTGGCGGCCGCCGAGGCGAGATCGTCGACTGCGTCGCCGGCGATCAGGTCCGGCCGCTGCTTGCCCTGAGCCGCCGCGGCCGTGCGCAGGAGCCGGATCCGGTCCGGCTGATCGGCCCAGACGCAGGCTTCGAGCCAGGCCAGTTCGTCTTCGTCGGCGAGGTCCACCGGGGCGCGGTCGAGGCCGGCGCGGGCGGTGATCGTCAGCTTCTTCGGCACCTTCGGCGTGACGGCGGCGGGCGCGAGGTCCAGCGCGCAGTGCAGGCCGACCGCGGTCTTCGCGGGACCGGCGGTGAGCTGTTCGCCGCCGTCGCACTGGTACCGGTAGGCGTACTTGTCCAGGCCCAGGAGCAGCCCCGCACTGCATCCGACCTCGAGCAGCGCGATCTTGCCGCCCGCTTCCTTCGCCGCCGTCGTCATGGCGGGGTAGAGCAGCGCGGCACGGCGGACCTCGTTGGTCTGCGTGTACCGCGAGGAGATGATCGCCCGCGCCTTGTCCGCCCGCTCCAGCAGGAACGAGCGGAACAGCGGCCACGTCTCCGAGTCCACGCCGTCGAAACCGCCGACGGACGGGTAGTACCGCGAGAGCGGGTGGATCGGGTCGGCCTGGATGAGCCGGTGCGCGGTCGCCAAAAGCAGCGTTCCGCGGGCTTCACCGCCGCGGGCGTCGGTCAGCAGACCGGCCACGTCGTCGTCCTCGGACGCCTTCGTCGCCAGGTGCTCGTACAGCGGCGAAACACCGGCCGCCTCGACCGTCGCGAACTTCCGCAGGCGGCTCTTGATCTCATCCAGCCCGATGGGCATCGACGCGCTCCCTCTTCCCGTTCGTGACACCCATTATTCGTGCGGGACGGGGCGGCCGGGCTGTTCACCGCCCCTGCTGTCGCCGTAGGACCGCTTCGGCACCATCACCTTGCGACGGAAGACACACACGATCGTGCCGTCCTGTTTGTAGCCGCGGGTCTCGACGTAGACGACACCTCGGTCGTCCTTCGACTTCGACGGCGTCTTGTCCAGCACCTCGGTCTCGCCGTAGATGGTGTCGCCGTGGAAGGTCGGCTTCACGTGCTTCAGCGATTCGACCTCGAGGTTCGCGATCGCCTTGCCGGACACGTCCGGCACCGACATCCCCAGCAGCAGCGAGTAGACGTAGTTGCCGACCACGACGTTCTTGCCGAAGTCGGTGGTCTCCCCGGCGTAGTGCGCGTCGAGGTGCAGCGGGTGGTGGTTCATGGTGATGAGGCAGAACAGGTGGTCGTCGTACTCGGTGACCGTTTTGCCCGGCCAGTGCTTGTAGACCGCGCCGACCTCGAACTCTTCGTAATAGCGACCGAACTGCACCCATTCCTCCTGCACGAGTAACGCGGCGTGAGCCTGGAACGACAGGCTTTCGTGTTGAGGAGTACCCTCGACCATTGGTGTCGGGTCGTCAACGCGACCCACACCACTGCGTAACCGTCCGCCGAGCCGAAGGAGGTGAGGAACCCGATGTCCAGTGGCGATAGTCCGCTTCCTAGTAGTCGCAGCGTTCCCCCCTTCACGTCTCGCCGGATCCCCACCTGGCAGGGCTGACGAAACCGGGAACGCTGGCCTAGCCGAGCGGCCCCCCGACCGCTTGGCCCGTCGTCTTCGCGCATCAACGCACGACGTCTGCCCAGGAGATCCCATGCCTGCCATTCCCTCGCTCGGCGGCCTTCGCGGCCGGAGCAACGGCCGCGCCAAGAGCGTCCCCGAACGCCCGCTGCCCGTCCCCCTTTCGGCGTACGTCGTCGATTGCGCGGTGTATGTGGAGGGCAAGCGCCTGCCGGGCCGTTGGACGCATGCCGAGGCGATCAAAGAGGTGCGCAAGCGGCACGCGGGATTCGTCTGGATCGGCCTGCACGAGCCCGACGCGGTCCAGATCCAGGGCATCGCGGACACCTTCGGCCTGCACGAACTGGCCGTCGAGGACGCGCTCGAAGCACACCAGCGGCCCAAGCTGGAGCGCTACGACGACACGCTGTTCATGGTGCTGAAGACGGTCCGCTACGTCGAGCACGAGTCGCCCGCGACGGCCAACGAGATCGTCGAGACCGGTGAGCTGATGGCGTTCCTCGGCCGCGACTTCGTGATCACCGTGCGGCACGGGAACCACTCGGGGCTGGCCAGGCTGCGCCGCGAGCTCGACCAGGACCCGGAGCGGCTCGACCTCGGGCCGTCCGCGGTGCTGCACGCGATCGCGGACCACGTCGTCGACCACTACCTCGACGTCACCACCGCGATCGAGTCGGACATCGACGAGATGGAGACGCACGTCTTCGCGCCGCGGTCCAAGGTGAGCGCCGAGCAGATCTACTTCATGAAGCGCGAAGTGCTGGAGCTGCGCCGCGCCGTCATGCCGCTGGGGACGCCGCTGCAGCGCCTCGCCGAGGGTTACACGCGGCTGATCCCGGACGAGGTCCGCTCGTACTTCCGCGACGTCTCCGACCACTTGACGACCGTGGCGGAGCGGGTCGCGAACTTCGACGAACTGCTGACCACCCTGGTCGACGCGACACTGGCGAAGATCACGCTCCAGCAGAACACCGACATGCGCAAGATCACCGCCTGGGCGGCGATCATCGCGGTCCCGACGGCGCTCGCCGGCATCTACGGGATGAACTTCGACTACATGCCGGAACTGCATTGGCGCTTCGGCTACCCGGTGGCGATGACGGTCATCTTCGGCGTCTGCATCCTGCTCTACCGAATATTCAGGAAGAACCGCTGGCTCTGACCCTTCTTCCGCATTCGGCAGTTCTGGAGTTCCCTCATGCCAAGGATCCTGACCAACCTCAAGTTCTGGGCACTGGCCTTCTGCGTCGTCTGGCTGGGCATCGTGATCGCGATCATCGCCAAGGACCCCGCGTTCGCGCACGGCCCGAAGTAGCGCCTCCGGCATTACGCTGGAGCGTATGAAAGCGCTGGTCGTCGCGGACGAGGTCGAAGAGCGGTTGTGGACGTCCGCCGTCCGCAACCACTCGGCCGACCTCGTTATCGGCGCCGGCGACCTGCCGTACGACTACCTCGAGTTCCTGGCGGGTGCGCTCGACGTGCCCTGCGTGTTCGTCCCGGGAAACCACGACCCGGACCTTTCCGGCTACACGCGCTACGGCGGACTGTCCATGAAGGACGGTTTCCCCGCGGTGTGGCCCGGTCCGGCGGGCGGGGTGATCGCGGACGGCCGGGTCGTCGACGTCGGCGGGCTCCGCTTCGCCGGGCTCGGCGGTTCGGTCCGCTACAACGACGGCCCGAACCAGTGGACGCAACGCCAGCAGGCCAGGCGTGCACGGCGACTGGTGCGCCGGGCCCGGTTCCGCCGCTGGCGGGACGGGCGGGACGTCGACGTCCTGCTCACGCACGCGCCGCCGCGGCATTGCGGCGACCGCGAGGATCCGCCGCACCGCGGCTTCGACTGTCTCCATCGCACGATCGAGTTGCTGCGGCCGAAGTGGTTGCTGCACGGGCATATCCACCCGCACGGCGAACCCGTGCCGGACCGGGTGGTCGGCGGGACCACGGTACGCAACGTCGTCGGGCACCGGATCATGGAGTTCTCATGAAGGACACGGGTTTTCCCCGCGCGGACGCGGAACACGACTTCCTTCGCGCGCGACGGCGTCAGGTGCTGTCACGGCTGGCGACCTGGCTGCGCCGCGAGCCCGACGACGTCAACATCATGCTGCCGTTCCACGAGGTGGTGGACGCGCTCGGCTACCTCGGCGAGCGGAAGATCGGGGCGCGGGTGATCCGGCTGGATTCGATCGTCGGCAGCGTCGACCGCGGCCGCGACTTCGACCGCCGCTTCCGCCCGACGTCCGGCCGCGTCCGCGAACGCTGGGAACGGCTGGCGCTCGCCACCAGGCGCGGCGAGTCGATTCCGCCGATCGAGGTGTACCGCGTCGGCGAACTGCACTTCATCATCGACGGGCACCACCGCGTTTCGGTGGCGCACGCGATGCGACTGTCCACAATAGAGGCGATGGTCACCGAGGTACGGACCAAACTGGACCCCAGCGGGATCCGGTACCGCGGCGACCTGATCGTGAAGGACTACCGGCGGCTGTTCCTGGAACGCGTCCCGCTGTCCGGGCACGCGCGGGCTTCGGTCGTGTTCACCGATCCGTGGGACTACGCGCGGCTCGGCGAGCACGTGGAAGCGTGGGGCTTCCGGCTGATGCAGGACGAAGGCGCCTACTCGGACCGCGCGACGCTCGCGCAGCGATGGTTCGACGAGGAGTTCGTGCCGGTGGTGGCGATGCTGCGGCAGGCGGATCTGATCGGCGACCGGACCGACGCCGAGGCGTACCTGTGGGTGGCTTGCGAGCGGTACCGGCTGATCCGGACGCACCGGTGGGACGACGAGGTCTTCGAAGCTGTGCGGTCACAGTCCCGCTGATGGTCCCTCAAGTGTCATGAAAGGGTCGTTCAGGACATTTCTTGTCCTGAACGACCCTTTCATGACATCCGGCGGTGCGTGAAGGACGCCTTCCTCGCATGCCATGCGGCGAAAGTCCCCTTCAGCCCCCTCCGCGCGCTAGGAAAGGACCGTTCCTTGCAAAATTTGCAAGGAACGGTCCTTTCCTAGCGTTTCGGGAGCTACATGTGCACGGCGACCGGAGCACCCTCCGAAGCGCCCTCCGGCGCCTTCGCCGGGGCACCGGACCGCAGCAGCAGCCCGCAGATCACCGCACCGATGACGAAGATCCACCCGCCCCAAACGAAAGCGGTCGTGTAACTGTGCACAGCCGCTTCGGCCGCGAGTTGCGGCGAAGCCACCTTCCCTACCGTGAACGACGTCGCGGCGTTGCCCGCCAGCGTGCTCAGCAGCGCGGTCCCGATCGAGCCGCCGACCTGCTGCGCGGTGTTGACCATGGCCGACGCGACGCCGGCGTCGCGCGTGTCGACCCCGAAGGTCGCGACGCTCATCGCGGGCGCCATGGCGAGGCCGATACCGACGCCCATGATCATCAGCGGGAACAGCACCCCGCTGGCGTACGTGCTGGTGGTGTCGATGGCCGCCAGCCAGAACAGACCCGCTCCGGCGATCAGCATTCCCAGTGACACCAACGGTTTCGCGCCGAACTTCGGCAACAGGATCGCGGTCGCCGACGTCGCGCTGATCATCAGGGTGGCCACCATCGGCAGGAACGCGACCCCGCTCTGCACCGGCGTGAACCCGAGGTTCAGCTGAATGTAGAAGGTGAGGAACAGGAAGATCGAGAACATCCCGATGGCGAGCAGGAACATCGCGAGGTACGACCCGCCGCGGTCGCGGTCGAGCAGCACGCGCAGCGGCAGGAGCGGGTGTTCGGCACGTTGCTGGATCGCCACGAACGCGGCGAGCAGCACGACACCGGCGGCGAGGAAACCCCAGACCGTGATCGAGGACCACGAGTCGCGCTCGGCGTTCGCGAAGCCGTAGACCAGCGCGAACAGGCCGGCCGACGCGGTGATCGTGCCAGGAATGTCGAGCTTCGGGCGCGGGCCGTCGGTCTCGGAGTTCTTCAGCAGCACGGCCGCACCGGCGAACGCGATCACCGCGAAGACGATGTTGACGTACATCGACCAGCGCCAGTCGAGGTACTCGGTCAGCACGCCGCCGAGCAGCAGGCCGATCGCCGCGCCGCCACCACCGATCGCGCCGAAGACGCCGAAGGCCTTGCCGCGTTCCTTCGGGTCGGTGAAGGTCGTGGTCAGCAGCGAGAGGGCCGCCGGAGCGAGAAGCGCGCCGAAGACACCCTGTGCGGCACGGGCGACGAGCAGCATTTCGATGCTGGTGGCGGCACCGCCGATCGCCGACACGATGGCGAAACCGGCGAGCCCGACGAGGAACGCGCGTTTGCGGCCGAAGAGGTCCGCGAGCCGTCCGCCCAGCAGGAGCAGGCTGCCGAACGCGAGCGCGTAGGCGGTGACGACCCACTGGCGGGCGTCGTTCGAAAAGCCGAGGTCCTGCTGCGCCGACGGGAGCGCGATGTTCACGACGGTGGCGTCGAGCACCACCATCAGCTGGGCGAGACCGATCATCACCAGGATCAGCCATCTCCTGGCGTGGTGCGGGTTGGTGTGCTGCGCGGCCGCGTCCCCCGGCGGCGTGGCGACAGCGGTGGATGAGTCAGACATACGGGCGGTTTCCTCACCGATAGTGACGAAGAAGCTATGTGGAGTAGGTATCTCCCCTTTCCGCGCCCAAGGTACACAAGAAGTGGAGAAGTGTCCTCTACTTCGTTTGTTAAGCTGGACGAATGGCTCGGGACCTTGCTCCCGCCGCACCGGCGCGGCCGCTGCGGCGCGACGCTGAACTCAATCGGCAGCGCATCATCGCGGCGGCACGCGATGTCTTCGGCGAACGCGGGCTCGAAGCGACGCTCGACGACGTCGCGCATCACGCCGGCGTCGGCGTCGGCACCGTCTATCGCCGTTTCCCGAGTAAGGAACACCTGGTCGAGGCCATGTTCGTCGACCAGTTCGAGACGATCCGCGAGTTCGCCGAAGAAGCGCTTCGCGCCGAAGATCCCTGGGAGGGATTCGCGGGCTTTACGTGGCGCGCGGCCGAACTGCACGCCGGTGACCGCGGGTTACGTGAAGTCATGCTGTCGAACGTCTTCGGCCAGGAGCGCGTCGCCGAGGCGAAGTCCCGCATGGTGCCGTTGATCACACAGCTCGTCGAGCGGGCTCAGGCCGCCGGTGCCCTCCGCGCCGATTTCGTGCCGACGGACATACCGCTCCTGCACCAGATGATCGGCTCGGTCATCGAGTTCACGCACGGTATCCAGCCGGACCTGTGGCGCCGGTGCCTCGCCATGCTGCTGGACGGTCTGCGCGCCGAACCCGGCCGCGCCACGCCGCTGCCGCATCCGCCGCTGGACTTCGAGACGCTGGACGAGGCGATGTGCTCGTTCCGGCTGCCCAGACTGCGCTCCTGACCCCGCATTTAGTCCTCTGAATGCGATCCTTGCGCGTGCAACTACCGCGTTTAGTCCTCTGAATGCGCGTCAGGGGAGCTTCGGGAACACCGCCACGGCGACCTCCCGGGCTGCCGCGCAGGTGGCGTCCTCCGGCGCGCCGTCGACGCCGACCACCGAGAGCGTCGCCTGTTCGACCCGTTCCGGGGTGCCAGGAATCGGCCGGTGCGTGGTCACCTGGCAGAACGCGCCCGACGTGGTGACCTGGACCTGCCGTCCGCCCAGCGCCTCCGTGGCGCCCGGCGTGGTGTCCGCCCCGACCGACAGCGAGAAGCTGACCTTGCCGCGGATGCAGCTGTGCCCGGACAGCGCCGGGGCCGGTTTGGTCTCCGCGCCGGCGGCGGCGTCGAGTTCGTGCTGGTCGAGCGGCGCGCACGGGGCGACCCGGCCCCACGAGCGCTGGTCGAGGTTCAGCCGCCCGACCTGGCGCGCGCCGATCACCCCCGCCGCGCTGCCGACCGTCGCGTCGGCGATCCGGCAGCGGGCCGTCCGGTCGGCCGGGGTCGTGTTGTCGGAGGTGACGGCGATGGACAGCCTGATCCCGTCGGCGAAGGTCAGCAGCCGCGTGCAGGCGGTGTCCTCGTTGAACGTCGACTGCTGGACGCTGACGCCTTCCGGCAGCGGACCACCGTATTCGTACGGCTGATTGTTCGGATCCTGCCCGGAAGTGATCGGGCCGGTGGTCACGGTGTAGCGATTGGCGCCTTCGACGAATTCGAGGCGGCAGGACTCGAAAGAGCTCAAAGGCGGCTTGACCGCGTTTCCGCCGCCGATCACTTTCCGCTGGTCGACGAGGCTGCAGTAATCGAGCGACGAGTATTCCCCGAGCGCCTCGGAGGCGGTCAGGGCCTCCTCACCCGCCGTGGTCGACGGCGCCACCGCCGGTTCCGGGGCGGAACAGGCCGCGGCGAGGAACAGGCCGCAGAGTACTGCGCTGAGTCTCTTCGAGGGCACCGGAGCAGTATCGTCAAAAGATCGCGGAACACCAGCCCCTACGGGCGAAGAACACAGGGTCCGCCACGTTTTCCCAGGTGAATGCCTTACCGCGATTTCACGCCCTTAGGGGTGCGTTTCGTTCCGCGGTGGGATGCGGTCCGGCCGTCACGAGACGAGAATGGGTTTCACACAACGTGACGACCGAGAGGGAAGAAACCGTGACGAACCCCGTAGCCGCCCGCCTGACCCGACCGCGCCAGGGCCGCATGATCGGCGGCGTCTGCGCCGGTCTCGCCAAACGCTTCGGCACCACGCCGGGCAAGGTCCGCCTGCTCGCCGTGCTGTCCTGCCTGCTGCCCGGCCCGCAGTTCATCGTCTACCTCGTGCTGTGGCTCGCCCTGCCCGAGAGCGAGTACTGAGCCGTCCTCAGGCATTGGGGTCGAAGGGGATGCCCGCCGGTTTGGCCTTGCCGAGGTTGTGCTCGAAGGAGCCGTCCTTGATCGCCAGGCTCGCGCTGCCGAAATCGGCGCGGACGAGGGTGTCCCGGATGCCGGGCGGGAACCTGTCCCAGCTGACGAGGTCCGGGTACTGCCAGGCGTTGTAGTGGTTCTCCGGCGGTTCGGTCGCGCTCGCGATGCGGAAGCAGTGGGTGCTCGCGCCGTCCTTGTGATAGACGATCTTCGGGTGGGTCCCCTCCCAGGAGACCTTGGAACGGTCGTAAGTGGAGTAGTTGCCGTGCGCTGACGTCGACACGTACCGCGCTTGGCCCTCGTTGACCCACACGACGACGTGCTCGATGTCGTGCCGGTGCCCGCAGCAGTCGATGATCGGGACGGCCTGATCCTTTTCGAAGTAGAGGTCGTACAGGTGGGCGCACCAGCCGTTGTTGCACTTCGAGCGCGCGTAGGAGTTGGTGTTGTCGAGGTCTGACCGGTCCCGGCACTGACCGTTGAGGGCCCCGGAGTTCTTGAGCCCGGTGGCCACCGCGCCGGTCGGCGAGATCGCGGGCGTCGGATAGCAGCCGTCGGTGTCGTAGTCGAACGCGGGCTGCCACTTGCTGTCGGCTTCGGTCGCGTTGGCCGGCAAGGCCTGCGGGGGTTCGGCCCAGGCGACGGCCGGGGCGAGCGTGGTGATGAGGACCGCTCCGACCAGGCCCTGCAGGAGACGGCGTGTCAGCTTCTTCGGCAAGGCAGGCGCCCTTTCGCTCGGTCTCGGTATTCCGCGCGTCGGGCTGAGGGTCCCGGATCGGCCGGTGATCGTAAACCGCCGAAGGTCGGAATCCGGATGTCCGAAGTGGACAGGTTCTACGGATCGGTGACGTCGGCTCGGGGCAGTTGATCGACGACCGCGCGGTACTCGTCGACGATCCGCCGGATGATGACGGCCGCGGGCAGGACGTCGGTCACCAGCCCCGCCGCTTGCCCCGCTTCGACCTTGCCGTTCGTCAGGTCGCCGTCGAGCGCGGCGTCCCGCAGGGTCGAAGCCGCGAACACGCCGCGTCGTTGTTCGAGATCGGCGGCGCGGTCCTCGAGTTCGGTCATCCGGTCGGTGAAGTCGTTGGCCAGCGCCCTGATCAGGCCGAGTCCACGGCCGACCGTGCGGGTCGAGCCGATGTCGGCCGCGACCACGGCATCCTTGTATCCGGGATGCACGGTGGCTTCGGCGCTGGCGAGGAATCGCGTGCCGAATTGGACGGCGCCCGCGCCGTCGCCGAGCATCGCGGCGAGGCCGGCCCCGTCGGCGAGTCCTCCGGCCGCGATGATCGGGGTGCCCGGCACCGCGGTCGCGACCGCGCGAGTGAGGACCAACGTCGTGACGAGGCCCGGCGGCGGATGTCCCCCGGCCTCGGCGCCGACCACGACGAGCCCGTCGACGCCGGCGTCCACGGCCTTCCGCGCGTGCTCGGTACCGGCGACCACGTGCAGGCAGATCGTCCCGATGTCGTGGAAACGGTCGAGATAGCGCCGCGGACCGCCTTGCGAGGCGATCAACACCGGCGGGCGCCGCGCGAGGAGCAACTCGATCACCTCGTCGGCACCCGACCGGTACAGCGGCAGGTTCACCGCCCACGGCGAGTCGGTGCCGTCGGCCATCTCGCCGAGGGTGCGGGCCAGATCCGGCAGCCGCATCGGCCCGGCGGCGACGACACCGAGTCCGCCCGCGTTGCTCACCGCGAGCGGCAGCGCGGAGGACGACGAGGCCCAGGACATCCCCGCCTGCACGATCGGCAGATCGATGCCCAGCAGTGCGGTGACGGCGGTCGGGATCCGGCTCATCAGGCAAGCCCCAACAGGGTGCGGGCGTGTGCCGCGAGCTGGTTCTTCCGCACCTTCGAACTCGCGGTCATGCCGATGCCTTCGAAGCCGTCGACGATCCGCAGATGGTGCGGCACCTTGAAACCCGCCATCCGAAGTTTCGCCCAGCGCAGGAGTTCCTCTTCGGTGACCGCGCCGGGCTCGCGGAGCACGACGAACGCGAAGGGGACCTCGATCAGCCGCTCGTCGGGCACGCCGACCACGGCGGCCTGCCGGACCGCGTCATGCCGGTGCAGGACGTCCTCGATGTCGGCGGGAGCGACGTTTTCCCCGCCGACGCGGATGATGTCCTTCGTGCGCCCGGTGAAATGGAGCCTGCCGGTGTGGTCGAGCAGGCCGACGTCCCCGGTGGACAGCCAGCCGCCGGCGTCGATCGCCGCGGCCGTCTGCTCGGGGGCGTCGAGATAGCCGCGCATGACGTTCCAGCCGCGGACGAGGATCGCGCCGGGGATGCCGGGAGCGCAGTCCTGATCCCCGTCGAGCGCGCGGATCCGGACCTCCACCCCGGGTTCGACGGCCATCGCGCCGGACGCCCTGATCTCCTCCGCTTCCCACCAGCACGACTGCGCGACGTTCGGTGACGCCTCCGAAAGGCCATATCCCGCAACGCATTCGCGGGCACCGAGCTCGTCGATCACGCGCCGGATCACGGTCGGTGAGGCGGCGACCCAAGCGCCGCGCAGGTGGAGTTCCCGCACGGCGCGGTCAGGATGGTTGAGCAGGAGCATCGCGATGGTGTCGTTGCCGGAGAAGTGCGTGCAGCGTTCCTTTTCCAGCAGGCGCAACGCTTCCCCGGCCTCGAACTTGGCCATGGTCACCAAGGTGGCGGCGTGCTGGAGGCAGGCGAGCACCGACAACGTGCTTCCGGCGACGTGGAAGAAGGGCCGGGCGCTGAGAAACCGGTCGGCGACGCGGAAACCGAGCCGGGCGCCCGAAAAGTACGCGTTGGCGCTCATGCCGCGGTGGGTCAGCAGGACCCCCTTCGGCCGGGACGTGGTGCCCGACGTGTACTGCACGAGCAGGACGTCGTCCGGTTCCGCGGTGGCCGGGACGTCACCGTCCGCCGCGGCGAGGAACGCCGCCCACGCAGTCACCCCGTCCGGCACGTCCGTGCCGAGTACCACCACGGACGTCAGGTCGGGCAGCGTGGCGCAGCGCCCGTCGGCGCCGAGGCCCAGTTCGCGCAGCATCGCGATGAAGTCGACGCGCAGCACGCGGTCCGCGACGAAGAGCGTGGAGACCTTCGCCCTGGCCAGCATGTACCGCACCTCGTCCGCGGTGCACCGGGTGTTGACCGGCACGGTGACGGCGCCGAGCGAGCCGATCGCGACGAACAGCGCGACCCAGTCCGGCCCGTTGCCGAGGCAGACGCCGACCCGGTCTCCCCGCCCGACACCGTGCGCCACCAGCGCGGCCCTGATCCGCACGACGTCCCCGGCGAGCTCGCCGTAGGTGATCCGCGCGTCGGCGGTGACGACGGCCTCGACATCCGGAGCGGTCAGCGCGGCGCGCTCCAGCGCCTCGTGTGCGGTGAGCGGGCAAACGGTGCGCAGGTCCATCACTCTGTCTCCTCGGGCGTGGCGGAGCGGCCGCGGAAGCGGTCGAGGCCGGCACGCCAGTCACCAGTGTCCAGATTCTGTTCGATCGCGGCCATTTCGATGCGGATGCCGCGGGCGAGGTCGGTTTCGCCGCCGAGATCCACCGCACGTTTGGTCAGCGCGATGGCTCCCGGTGGCGCTTTGGCGATGCTCCGCGCCGTCTCGAGGCCGACGTCGGTCAGCTCCTCCGGCGGGACCACCCGTACGACCAGCCCGAGCTCGCGGGCTTCCGCCGCGTCCAGCGGGCGGTTGGTGAACAGCAGTTCCTTGGCCCGCCGCGGTCCGATCGCGCGCGGGAGCCGCTGGGTGGCGCCGATCGTGCCCCAATGCGGCTCGGGGAAGCGAAAGGTGGTGCCTTCGGCGGCGATGGCGAAGTCCGCGGCCAGGGTGATCTCGCCACCCGAACCGACGACGGCACCGTGCACCAGCGCGATCACCGGGCGACGGCAGGCCTCGATGGCGGCGTAGGCGGCGAACGAGGCCACGCGACGGCGGCGCACCCACGACGCGTCCTTGCCGACACGCTCCTTGAGGTCGGCGCCGGCGCAGAAGACCGGGCCCTCTCCGGACATCAGGACGACGCGGACCGACTCGTCGGCGTCGATCTCCTCGAAAGCCGCGCGTAGCTCGAGGCACAGGGGCAGGTCCACGGCGTTGCGCGCGGCCGGGCGGGCCAGCCGCAGCTGAGCGATCCCGCCGGCGACCTCGAGCCGGATCCGCTCGTCCATTCAGATCACCCCCGCGCCGCGCAGGGCGGCGATCTCGTCCGTGCCGAGGCCCGCGTCCGCGAGCACGGCGTCGGTGTCGGCGCCCAGCATCGGCGGACTGGCCGTGTCCGGTGGCGGCGCGCCCGTCTCCCGCAACGGGGTGCGGAGCGCGGGGAACGTGCCTTCGGTGGGATGCGAGAAGGCGCCGACGACGCCGCGCGCCCGCGCGTGCGGATCGGCCAGTGCCTCGCGTACGCCGCGCACCTCGCCGACGGGCACGTCGGCCGCCCGCAGCTCTTCGACCAGCTTGTCGCTGTCACGGCAGGCGATCGCGGTGCGCAACGCGGTCATCACCCGGTCCCGCCGCGCGACTCGTCCCGCGTTGTCCCGAAGGGTGTGGTCGGAGCCGAGGTCGTCGAGACGGAGCACCCGGCACAGGTCACGCCAGTGCTGGTCGCTGCAGCTGATGTGCACCCACCGACCGTCGGCGGCCAGGAACGCGGCGGACGGGACGCGACCGGGATGCTGGCTGCCGGTCGGCGCGGGGTCCTCGTCGAGGGCGAACAGCCGCGCGGCGTTCAAGGCGTGCAGGCTGAGCTGCACGTCCATCATCGACACGTCCAGGTGACGGCCGCGGCCGGTGACACCCCGGCCCGCCAGCCCGGTGAGCGCGGCGATGACCACCCAGAGCCCCGAAGTCAGATCCGCCACCGGGATCCCGGTCTTGGCCGGCGGACCGTCCGGTTCGCCGGTCATCGCCATGATTCCGGACAGGGCCTGGAAAACGGTGTCGTAACCCTTGCGGGCACTGTCCGGACCGGTCTGCCCGAATCCGGTGGCGGACACGTACACCAGACCGGGGTTGTCCGCCGCCAGCTCCGCGTACCCGAGGCCGAGTCCGTCCATGGTGCCGGGCAGGAAGTTCTCCACCACGACATCCGCGCGGGCGGCGAGGCGGCGGGCGACGTCGCGCCCGCGGGGATCCTTCAGATTGAGGGTCACCGAACGCTTGCCCCGGTTGACGGCGAAGAAGTAGGCGCTTTCCCCGGCGGGGAGCCGGGGTTCGAAGCCACGGGTCTCGTCGCCGGAGCCCGGCCGTTCGACCTTGATCACCGTCGCGCCCAGTTCGCCGAGGATCTGCGTGGCCATCGGGGCGGCCAGAACGCGGGAGAAGTCGAGCACGGTGATGCCTTCGAGTGGCGGTGTCACCGGCGGAACCCCCGCATCAGCGCGTTGACGTCCTGACCGGCGCGCATCGCGGCGTCGGTCGGCAGATCGCCGACCCGGTAGAACAGGTCCTTGGCCGCGCCCAGGGCCCGTGGCTCGACGGCCGCCCATGTCCCGGCGATCTCCAGCGCCGCGGTGAGGACGTCCGCGGGAGCGACGACCCGGTTGACCAGGCCGTGTTCGAAGGCCTCGGCCGCGGTGAGCAGCCTGCCGGTGCTGATCAGCTCGAACGCGAGCTTGCGGCCCAGATGCCGGACCAGGCCGGTCATCACCAGGGCCGGGACGAGAGAGTGCCGCAATTCCGGGTAGCCGAAGCGCAGATCGTCGCCCGCGACGACCATGTCGGCGCCGATCGCGAGACCTGCCCCGCCGCCGACGGCCGCACCGCGGACCGCGGTGACCACCGGGGTGCCCATCCGCTGCATCCGGGTCTGGAGCCCGGCGGTCAGCGCCGCCCGTTCGAGCACGGCGTCCGGCTGGTCGGGGGTGAGGGCGGGGAACTCGGAAAGATCCGCGCCGGCACAGAACCCGCGCCCGTTGCCGGTCAGGACGACGGCGCGGACACCGGGATCGCGGTCGGCGTCGTCGAGGGCGTCCCTCAGCGCCAGGGTGAGGGCGGTGTCGAGTGCGTTGAGCTTGGCCGGCCGGTCGAGGGTGAGGATCCGGACCCGGCCGCGGTCCTCGGTGAGCAGGGTGACGGTCATCGTCGGCTTTCTCCTTGTGTGCGGGCGAAACCGGCTCGCGCGACCATGCTGTGCAGCGGACGGCCGAGGGCTTCCTCGCAGGCGGCGGACGACTCGGCGAGCGCTTCGAGGTCCAGTCCGGTTCGGACACCCATCGCGTGGAACAGGTCGACGAGGTCCTCGGTGCAGACGTTCCCGGTCAGCCCGGCGCCGTAGCCGATCGACGACGGGTGGCCGCCGACGCCGCCCATCGCGCTGTCGAAGTGGCGGCAGCCCGCGTCCAGCGCGGCGACCGCGTTGGCGATACCCGCGCCCCGCGAGTTGTGGAAGTGCGCGATCAGCGGCAGCCCGGGATGGGCCCGGCCGAGCCGCTCGAACAATGCGGTCACGCTCTTCGGCGTCGCCACGCCGGTGGTGTCGCCCAGGGTCACCGCGTCGGCGCCGAGGTCGGCGAACCGGGCGACGTCCTCGACGACTCGTCCCGGGTCCACGGCACCTTCGAACGGGCAGCCGAACGCGACCGACACCACGCCGATCAGGCGGAAACGCTTGTCCGCCAAGCGAACCATCTCCGTGACCCGCTCCCACTGCGCGGCGCGGGTGGTGCGCAGATTCCGCTCGGTGTGGCTCTCGCTGGCGGAGACCAGCAGGCTCAGTTCTTCCGCCCCCGCGCCACGTTCGAGGTCGTCCAGCGCACGCAGCACGGCGCGGGGGTTGGGGCACGTCGCCTTGAACGCGACTCCCGGCCGCCGCTCGAGCGAGGCGAGTACGTCGCTCGCGTCCGAGAACGCGGGGACCCTCTCCGGATGGCTGTAGCTCGTCGCCTCGATTCGCGTGAATCCCGCGCGGACGAAACCTTCCAGCAGGGCGACCTTCGTCGCCGTCGGGACGAACTCCGGCTCGTGTTGCAGACCGTCCCTGGCGAAGCACTCACAAACAGTGACCTCGTCGGTCATCGAGTCACCTCCTCTGGTGACTCCACAACTACTCGCCAACAGTTGATAATGTCAACACTTAAGGTTTCTCGTCACGCTCACGCTCCTCCTGCTCGACGGCGAGCGCGGCGTCGGCGAGTTTGTCGAGGGCACGCTCGAGGACCTCGGTCTCCTCCGAGGTCAGAATGCCGAGGAAGGCCGCGTCGCGTTCGTTCGCGGCGACGATGAGGCCCCGGTAAACGGCGAGACCGTCCTCGGTCAACGCCAGCCGGGAAGTGCGGCGCGAGGCCGCCGTGCGGCTCACGAATCCGCGCTCGACCAGCTTGGCGACCACCCGGCTCATCTGGGCTTTGTCCAGACCGGCCCGGCGAGCCAGCCGATTCAAGGTGAGCGTCGGGTCGGCCGCGATGAGGGCGATCGCGCGCCATTCGCCGAGACTCACGTCGAACTCCCGGCGATAGCGCAGCGCGGCCGAACGCGACAGCGCGGCCGACGTGCGGGAGAGTCGGTAGGAGAGCAGCCGGGAGATCGGGACGAGCTCGTGTCCATCCGGACGTTCGGTCATGCCGGGCATCCTACCGATCACGATCCAACTGTTGACAGTATCAACACTGGAGCGCATGCTACGCGTCGTCGCCGCACCCCGCGGCGGCACACGCACCTCGACAAGGGAGTCGAACACCGTGGCCGATTCCAGTCCCTCCACCGACCAGCCCGCCGAGCCGGACACCGCGTCGGTCGACCGTCCCGCCACTTACCGCGCGATCGCGCTGCGGATCATGCCCTTGCTCGTGATCTGCTACATCGTCAGCTTCATCGACCGGACGAACATCGGAATCGCGCAGGAAGGTCTCAAACGCGATCTCGGTTTCGGGCCCGCGGTCTACGGCCTCGGCGTGACGGTGTTCTTCATCGGGTTCATCCTCTTCGAGGTGCCGAGCAACGCGTTGATGGCACGCATCGGAGCCCGCAAGTCACTCGTCCGCATCATGGCGTCCTGGGGTGCCGTGACCGTGGCGACGATGTTCATCCAGGACGAGTTCACCTTCTACGTGGCGAGGTTCCTGCTCGGCGTCACCGAGGCGGGCTTCTTCCCCGGGGCACTCTTCTACCTGTCCCGCTGGTTCCCGTCCGCCCGCCGGACCCGCATGACCGCGATCTTCTTCATCGGGGTACCGGTTTCCGGGATCGTCGGTTCGGTGATCTCCGGCGGGATCATGCACTCCCTCGGCGGCGTCGCCGGTTTGGCGGACTGGCAATGGCTGTTCCTCATCGAGGGAATCCCGCCGATCCTGCTCGCCCTCGTCGTGTTGTTCTGGCTCGCCGACGAACCCGAGCAGGTTCGCTGGCTCACTCCCGCGCAGAAGGCCGCGGTCCGCGCCGACCTCGACGCCGATCAGCGGCTCAAGGGCGGCAAGGGCGGTACGCAGACCCACGCCGGGCTTCGCATGGCGCTGAAGGACCCCAAGGTGTGGATCCTCGGGCTGTGCGCTTGCGGCGCGTACACCCTGGCCAACGCCGTTTCGTTCTGGGCGCCGAGGATCATCGCCGACGCCGGGGTGGGCAACGTGCTGAACCTCGGCCTGTTCTCCGCCGTGCCGCCACTGGTCGGCATCGGCGCGATGTTGCTCGTCGGACGGCATTCCGACCGCACCCTCGAACGGCGCTGGCACGCCGCGACGGCGTGGATCGTCGCGGCCCTCACGATGTTCGCGATCTCCTTCTCCCACGGCAACGTGGTGGCGGTCGTCATCCTTCTCGCCGTCTTGGCGGCGGCACACTATTCGGGCTTGACGGTGTTCTACTCGATCCCGTCGATCTATCTGTCGGACCGCGCGGCCGCGACCGGCATCGCCGTCGTCACCTCGATGGGTTCCTTCGCCGCCGCCGCGTCGCCGTCGCTGCTCGGCTTCATCCAGTCCTCCACCGGCAGTCTTTCCCTCGGGCTGCAGATCAGCGGCGGGATAGTGCTGCTCGCGGTGGTCGTCCTCCTTGTCGGCGTGCGGGCGAGCGACCTCAAGGAGAAGAAGTGACGGAGCCGCCTCGGTACAGGTGGTCGTGAGTGGCGATTCGGGTTATTGAGGGGTAAGTCAACCGTGTCGTGGCGCGGGGCCGGCGTCGTCCCTGCGTAGGCGTTCTCCTGGCAGTGAGGGCCTCCTTGCCTACCCTGAAGGTAGTGAAGGAGGCTTTCGCTACCGTCGGATGTGGTCCCTGGTGGCAGTGGGGCGGCTGATCGTGAAGTACATGAAGGCCCCCTTCCTTGCGTCTAGCGCAAGGAAGGGGGCCTTCATGTACTTCGGTAAGGCGTGACTCGCGTGCCTGGATGCCGCACTCCGTGGTGCGGGGTCTGAACACGCGAGAGCGGTGCCGCGTCACCCAGCCCCCCGCCTCACTCGAGAGACGACACGTTTGCCTTACCCCTCAATAGAACCCGAAACGCCACTCACGACCCCACCTGGCCCACAGCGTTCCGGCGCCTACTCGGTGTAGGTCAGGTTCTTGCCGCTGGCACCGTCGAACAGCTTGATCTTGTCCGCGTCGAACCAGAGCTCCACGTTCTGGTTCTCCGCCGCCGAGGACGCCGCCGAGAGGCGGGCCACGATCTGCGACTCGGCACCGGGAACGTCCGCGGATCCGCTGTCCGCGGCGAGATCCGCGAGGTCGGACGACGACGCGGCCTCACCTTCGACCGTGAAGTGCGCGAACTTCTCCGAACCCATCGACTCGAGGACGTCGACGTGGGCGGTGAACGTCGCACCCTGACGGGCGGCGGAGTCCACCAGCGCGGCGTCCTCGAAATGCTCCGGCCGGATGCCGACGATGACCTCGCCCGGCGCGTCCGCGGCCTCGACCAGCTGCCGCACCCGGTCGGTGAGCGGGATGTCGCCCAGCGCGCTGCGGGCGGTCCCGTTCTCCAGCGTCGCGGGCACGAAGTTCATCGACGGGCTGCCGATGAACCCGGCCACGAACAGGTTCGCCGGGTTGTCGTAGAGGAACTGCGGCGAACCGATCTGCTGCACGTAGCCCGCCCTCAGCACGACGACCCGGTCGCCGAGGGTCATCGCCTCGGTCTGGTCGTGCGTGACGTAGAGCGTCGTCGTGCCCAGCTGTTTCTGGATCTTCGACACCGAGGTCCGCATCTGGCCGCGGAGCTTCGCGTCCAGGTTGGACAGTGGCTCGTCCATCAGGAACGCCTTGGGGTTACGCACGATCGCCCGCCCCATCGCGACGCGCTGCCGCTGCCCGCCGGACAGGTTCGCCGGCTTGCGGTCCAGATGTCCGGTCAGATCGAGGATCTGCGCCGCCTCCTCGACCTTGGCCCGCACGGTGCGGTCGTCGACCTTGGCCAGCCGCAACGGGAACGCCATGTTCTCCCGCACGCTCATGTGCGGGTACAGCGCGTAGGACTGGAACACCATCGCGATGTCGCGGTCCTTCGGCGCCTTCTCGTTGACACGCCGGCCATCGATGCGCAGTTCGCCGGAGGAGATGTCCTCCAGGCCCGCGACCATGTTCAGGGTCGTGGACTTCCCGCAGCCGGACGGACCAACCAGGATGATGAACTCACCATCGGCGATCGTGATGTCCACTTCGGACACCGCGAGGGCGCCGTCGGGGTACTTCTTGGACACTTTTTCGAGAACGATTTCAGCCATGGGTCAGCCCTTCACCGCACCGGACGTCAGCCCCGCCACGATGCGACGCTGGAAGAACAACACGAACAGGATGATCGGGACGGTGATCACCACGGCGGCCGCGGAGATCGTCCCTGTCGGGTCTTCGAACTGTGAGGACCCGGTGAAGAACGACAGCGCCGCCGGGACCGTGCGCGAGGCCTCGGTCGAGGTCAGCGAGATCGCGAACAGGAAGTCGTTCCAGCAGAAGATGAACACCAGGATCGCGGTGGTGAACACCCCCGGTGCCGCCAGTGGCGCGATCACCTTCCGGAACGCCTGCGCCGGGGTCGCGCCGTCCATCTTCGCCGCCTTTTCCAGCTCCCACGGGATTTCCCGGAAGAACGCGGAAAGCGTGTAGATCGACAGCGGCAGCGCGAACGTGATGTACGGCAGGATCAGCCCCGGCCAGGTGTCGAACAACCCCAGCTCACGTTCGATGTTGAACAGCGGCGTCACCAGCGACACCTGCGGGAACATCGCGATCAGCAGCGACATCCCGACCAGCACCTGCTTGCCGGGGAAGTCCAGCCGCGCGATCGCGTACGCCGCCATCGTGCCGAGGACGACCGCGATCACCGTCGCGATGATCGCGATCCCGATCGAGTTCACCAGTGCCCTGATGAACTCCGTGGTCTCGAAGATGTCCGCGTAGTTCTGCCACGTCCATTCCGACGGGATGAAGTTCCCGTCGTCCAAGGTCTCCTTGGTCTTGAACGAAAGCGAAACCACCCACAGCACCGGGAACAACGCGAACACCAGGACCAGGATGTCGACGAGGCCCCACTTGAACTTGCGGCCGGGAGTGACCGCTCCACCGATGGCCATCAGCGCTTACCCCCATTGTCACTGCCGGGTGCGGCCGTGCCGAACACCTTGATGAAGATGAACGCGATGATCGCCACCGTGATGAAGATCAGCACCGCCATCGTCGACCCGATCCCGAGGTTCAGCCCCTTGACCAGGTTGTTGTAGGTCTGCATCGACACCGACGACGTATCCTGCGCGCCGTTGGTGAGCACGAAGATGTTGTCGAAGATGCGGAACGCGTCCAGGGTGCGGAACAGCAACGCCACCAGGATCGCCGGTTTCATCACCGGCAGCATCACCTTGGTGAACCGCTGCCAAGCGGTCGCGCCGTCCATCGCCGCGGCCTTCAGCAGGTCGTCCGGCACCAGCGCCAGCCCCGCCATCAGCAGCAGCGCCATGAACGGCGTCGTCTTCCACACCTCGGCCAGCACGATGATCGCCAGCGAAGGCCAGTATTCGGTCAGCGGCGCGCTGTCCGGGAAGAACAGGTTGGCAAGGTAGCCCGTGTCCGGCGTCCAGGCGTAGTACCAGGAGAACGCCGCGACCACAGTCACGATGCCGTACGGGATCAGGGCGACCGTCCGCACGAGGCCCCGTCCGACGAGGGTCCGGTGCATGATCAGCGCCAGGCCCATGCCGAGGACGAACTCGATCACCACCGAAACGATGGTCAAGCCCATCGTCGTCCCGAACGCCGTCCACCAGTAACCGTTGGACAGCACCGAAATGTAGTTGTCGAGGCCGACGAACTCCTGCTGCGCCGGGAACCTGAGGTCGTAGCGCTGCAGCGAAAGCCAGATCGAGTAGATGATCGGATAGCCGGTGACGGCGATCATCACGAACGCCGCCGGGGCACACAGCCAGAGCCCGAGTCTGCGTTCGGCCTTCTTTCCTTCACTGAGCGCGGGTTTCTTCTTCCCCGGCTTGCTCGCGGTCGCCGAACCGGCGGCTTCCTGCACGGTCACGGGATCACTCCCTTCGACTCGAGCGCGTCGGCGAGCTGTTCTTTCAGCTTCTCCGCCGTCTTCCGCGGATCGATTTCAGAAGGCGGGGAAAGCACCTTCGACAACACTGTCGAGGCGTTCTGGTACGCCGGGGTCAGCGGGCGCACCGCCGCGTTCTTGAGCGCGTCCAGGATCGTTTCCCGCATCGGGTACTTCGTGTCCATGCTCGGGTTGTCGTCGCTGACGCCCGCGGTGGCGTCGAGCGGGACCGTGTCGGTGTAGAGCGACTCGATCGTCGGCGGGACACCGTCCTTGAGCGCGGAGAACTTCTGGTTTTTCTCGTTGCGCAGGCACAGCGCGACTTCGTAGGCCTCGGCCTTGTGCTTCGAAGTCGAGCTGACCGCCAGGTTGTAGCCACCGATCGTGGTCTTGGCGGGCTTGTCCGCTTCGAGCCGCGGATAGGTCGCCCACTTGAAATGCTTCAGCTCGTCCTTCTTCTCCTTGGCGTAGGAGGCGTAGACGAACGGCCAGTTCAGTTCGAAGGCGGCGTTCCCGCGCTGGAACGCCTGGCGGACCTCGTCCTCCTTCGAGTTGGTCAGCGACGGGTCGGTGATCCCGGCCGTGGTGACCTTCTTGAGCATCTCCAGCGCCTTGACCGCGCCCGCGTCCATCACGACCGATTTTCCGTCGTCGGAAAGGATCTTGCCGCCCGCCGATTCGACGAGCGTGTTGTAGATGACGACGAGGCCTTCGTACTGCGCGCCGGTGAACACGACGTTCGCCGGCTTGCCCTGCGCCTTGAGCGCCTGCGCCTGCTGGATCATCTCGTCCCAGGTCTTCGGCGGTGTCGGGGTCAGCCGGTCGTCGTACCAGAGCAGCTGGACGTTGGTGTTCTTGGTCGCCGCGTAGAGCTTTCCGTTCCACGTGGCGGTTTCGAGCGGTCCCGGCAGGACACCCGCGGTCGCCTCCGCCTTGGCTTCACCTGTCCATTCGTCGACCCAGCCCGCCTCGGCGAACTCGGAGACCCAGGTGACGTCCAACCCCAGTACGTCGAGTGACTCGTCCCCGGCGGCCAGGCGCCGGACCATCTGTTCCCGCTGGCCGTCGGCCGGTCGCGGGAGTTTGTTGTAGACGACCTCGTAGCGTCCGCCAGAGGCCTTGGTGCAATCGTCCACAACGGACTGGAAGTTGTCTTCCGGCGCGTAGTAGACGTTGATCTTGAGTCCGGCATCCGAACCGCAGCCCGCCAGTAAACCGGCCGTCAGCGCTGTCGCGCCCAATAACGAGCCGGCGCGGCCTGGTGAGCGGCCCCTCCGGCTCGCGCTCATCCTCTTCCCCATGAGGCCTCCTCACCCGCGCACGCTTGGGGAGCGGCGGCACTAGGACGCGTTGAAGAAGCCCGCGCGCCAGCACCCCGACGTGCTAGTGCTCAGGCGGACACGCTGGAGTACGCGACCGCCCGACTGGTGTTGTGCAACCTATTCCGGGCGATCACCGCCCGCAAGCAGTATCGGTAACGATTCAGCGGACCGCACGACGAACAGGTGAACGAGTACCGCCGAATGTCACCGGATGGGCCGGCCGCCCAACGCGAGCTGGGCGAGGAGCTCGCGGCCGCGTTCGGCCGAACGCGGCTGACAGAGCACGTCGTAGCGGCCGGCGACCAGCTGGCTCGCGGAGGAGAAGTCGCGGCGGGACATGCTGTAGCTGATCGCCGCGAAGACCGTCCACGCCAGAATGCCGAGCACGAGGCCGCCGATCATGGGCTGCCAGGCGAAACCCTGGTCGTTGAACATGCCGAGCAGCAGCCCGATGATCAGGCCGAACCACGCGCCCGACACCGCGCCGGTGCCCAGCACGCGGCCCCAGCTCAGCCTGCCGACGACGCGCTCGACGAGCATCAGGTCGACGCCGACGATGGTCACGTCGGCGACCCCGAACTCCTTCTCCGCGAGGAAACCGACGGCTTGCTGGGCTTCGCCGTACGTCGCGTAGGAACCGATCGGCCAGCCGGAAGGCGGTGTCGGCAGCCTGGGCAGCCCACCCGCGGCCCGGCCGCTTCCGCCAAAGGGAGCACTCACGTAATCACCTCTCGCCCGTCCCTGTCCATCCTCTCAAGGACGGGCGAAAGGCGCGAACGTTCAGGAGCGGGACTTGTACTCGCGGAGCAGGCCGCGGCTGATGATGGTCTTCTGGATCTCGCTGGTGCCTTCGCCGATGAGCAGGAACGGCGCTTCGCGCATGAGGCGCTCGATCTCGTATTCCTTGGAGTAGCCGTAGCCGCCGTGGATGCGGAACGAGTCCTGGGTGACCTCGGCGCAGTATTCGCTGGCGATGAGCTTGGCCATGCCCGCTTCGACGTCGTTGCGTTCGCCGGAGTCCTTGAGACGGGCGGCGTTGACCATCATCAGGTGCGCGGCCTCGACCTTGGTGGCCATCTCGGCGAGTTTGAACGCGATCGCCTGGTGCTCGGCGATCGCCTTGCCGAAGGTCTTGCGCTGCTGGGCGTACTCGACGGCGAGTTCGAACGCGCGGATCGCGATGCCGCAGGCGCGCGCGGCGACGTTCACGCGGCCGATCTCGACACCGTCCATCATGTACGCGAAGCCCTTGCCCGGCGCTTCGCCGAGGACCTTGTCCGCGCCGATCTTGAAGCCGTCGAACACGGCTTCGGTGGTGTCGACACCCTTGTAGCCCATTTTGTCGATTTTGCCGGGGATGGTGAGGCCGGGAGCGACCTCGCCGAAGCCCTCGGGCTTCTCGACCAGGAACGTGGTGAGGTTCTGGTGGGCCTTCTCGGCGCCCTCGTCGGTCTTGACGAGCAGCGCGATCAGGTTGGAGCTGCCGCCGTTGGTCAGCCACATCTTCGAACCGTCGATGACGTAACCGTCGTCGGTCCTGCGGGCGCGGGTCTTGATCGCGGCGACGTCGGAACCGAGGTCCGGCTCGGACATCGAGAACGAGCCGCGGACCTCACCGGTCGCCATGCGTGGCAGGAAGTGCTGCTTCTGCTCCGGCGTCCCGTGTTGCTTGATCATGTGCGCCACGATGAAGTGCGTGTTGATCACACCGGAGACGCTCATCCAGCCGCGCGCGATCTCCTCGACCACGAGCGCGTAGGTCAGCAGCGATTCACCGAGGCCGCCGTACTCCTCCGGGATGGTGAGCCCGAACAGGCCCATCTCCTTCATCCCCTCGACGATGTCGGCGGGATAGGTGTCGGAATGCTCGAGCTCCTGCGCGCGCGGGATGACCTCCTTGTCCACGAACTGGCGGACCGTGGCCAGGATCTCGGACTGCACGTCGGTCAAGCCGGCGGTCTGGGCGAGGCGAGCCATCGCTGCTCCTAAATTCGCGCGCACCGGGCTCCCGGCGCTGGGTTACCGGTGAGTATGACGCCTGAGCGGGGACCTCGCTATGAGCGCAGTCACGCGTACGCCATCCGTGACCATGGCACTACAGTGACAAGCCGATCACAGTCCGAGGGGGACGAACATGACTCAGCAGCCCTTTGGCGGATTCCCGCCGCAACAGCAGTACGCCTTCCCGAACCAGCCTCCGGCGCGGAGCAAGGACTCCGGCCTGGCGATGGCCGCGCTGATCTTTTCACTCTTCGGGCTGATCGGACTGGTGTCCGTGATCCCCGGGATCGTCATGGGCCACGTCGCCTTCGCGAAGGCCCGGCGCGGCGAAGCGGGCGGCAAGGGCATGGCACTCGCGGCGTTCGTCGTCGGCTACCTGATCATCATCCTGTACGCGATCGCGATCCCGGTCGCGTTGAACATCGCCGCGAAACACGGCGCTTTCCGTTAGCGATACGGTCCTCGACCTACGAGGGGACCGGCATGACGAATCCGCACGACCCGTACGAGCAGCAGCCCTACGGTCTCCAGCCGTACCAGCCGCCGCCTCAGCAGTACTACGTCCAGCCCTACGCGTACGTGCGGCCGCCGGATCAGGGCATGGCGGTGGCGTCGCTGGTGTGCTCGCTGATCGGGCTGGTCATGTGCTTCCCCGCGATACTGGGGATCATCTTCGGGCACATCGCGCTCTCGAAAGCCAAACGCGGCGAAGCGGGCGGCCAGGGCATGGCGCAGGCCGGGATGATCGTCGGGTACGTCGTCACCGGGCTGTGGCTGATCCCCGTCATCCTGTGGTTCGTGGTCGCGGTACTCGCGCTCGGAGCCGCGAGCGCGTCGTGACCCGTCCCCGGATACGGTGGTGTCCCGCACGAACCAGGGGGCCAACCGGATGAGCAGTTCCGACTCTCAGGACACACCGTCGACGTCGTCCTACACCGACTCGAACACCTTCTCGGACCCGACTTCGGCATCTTCGGCGTCCGAGACCGTGTCGAGCCCGGAACCGCAGCAGTTCCAGCCGCCGGCGCCCTTCACGCCACCCGCGCCGTTCGAGCCGCCCGCTCCGTTCGAACCGCCTTCGGGCGCTGTCCCGGACCCTGTTCCCGCTCCCGAGCCGCCTTCCGTTCCGGTGCCGGCCGAGACGTACGGGCAGGCCATCGACCCGCTGACCGCCGAGCCCGTTCCGCCGCCGTTCGCGGCTCCGGGCCCGCCGATTCCCGCGGTGTACGCGCCCGCGCCGCTGCCGGTCGCGTATCCGTCGCCGCAGCCGTACAACCCGTACGCGATGGCGGCGCCCCCGCGATCGCAGGACAACGGGATGGCGATCGCCGGACTGGTGTGCTCGATCATCGGCCTCTGCTCGTGCGTGACCGTGATCGTCGGCCTGATCCTGGGCCACATCGGGCTGGCGAAGGCGAACCGCGGCGAAGCGGGCGGACGCGGCATGGCGCTCGCGGCGGTGATCATCGCTTACGTCGTCATCGCGCTGTACGCCGGTTTCGGCGGGACCTTCATCATCCTCGGCATGAACGGCCACCTGGATTAGCGCGATGGCCCGGCCCGATGTCCCCAATGTGGCATTGGAGACGCTGAGTGTCCCCAATGCCACATTGGGGACATCTCGCTCAGCTGACGCCCGGGCGCTGTTCCACGTCGTCCGGTTCGCGTGGCGACGGCGCCACCTGACCGTTGGCTTCCGAAGGGGAAGCCTCCCGCTTCGGCGTGTTCGCGTCGAGGAAGCGCAGCAGCTCCACCGGGAACGGCAGGACCAGCGTCGAGTTCTTCTCCGCCGAAACCTGCACGACGGTCTCCAGCAGCCGCAGCTGCAACGCCGCCGGGGTGTCGGCCATGGTCGCGGCCGCCTGCGAAAGCTTGTACGACGCCTGGAGTTCCCCGTCGGCCGAGATGACCCGCGCGCGCCGTTCCCGTTCGGCTTCGGCCTGGCGTGACATCGAGCGTTTCATCGACTCCGGCAGCGCGACGTCCTTGATCTCGACCCGGTCGATGTGGATGCCCCAGTCCAGTGCCGGGCTGTCGATCATCAGCTCCAGGCCCTCGTTGAGCCGTTCGCGGTTGGACAGCAGGTCGTCCAGGTCGCTCTTGCCGATGATGGACCGCAGCGAGGTCTGCGCGACCTGGCCGACGGCCGAGCGGTAGTCCTGCACGTTGACCGCGGCCAGCACCGGGTCGATCACCTTGAAGTACACGACCGCGTCCACCCGCACGGTGACGTTGTCGCGGGTGATGCCGTCCTGCGCGGGGACCGGCATCGTGACGATCTGCATGTTGACCTTCTGCAGTCTGTCCGCGAACGGCACCAGCAGCGCGAGCCCCGGCTGCCGGATGTTCGCGCGCACCCGCCCGAACCGGAACACGAGGCCGCGTTCGTACTGTTTCACCACGCGAAGGCTGGCCGCGAGCCAAGCACCGCCCGCGACGGCGACCGCACTGAGAATCTCCACCACCATGGCTGCTCCCGGGGTTGTTCTCGCTGTTCACGGTACGCCCGGCGGGTCACGGAGGAAACACGGTGGACAGACCTGCCAAGGTGGGTCCGTGACCGGTTTCAAGATCCCGCCCAGATTTCTCGACCGCGCCGCCGGACTCGGCCCCGGAGCCGCCGAATGGCTCGATTCGCTGCCGTTCCTCGCCGAGAAGTACACCGCCAAATGGCAGCTCGACTACGACGGCGAGGCCATGCACGGTTTCGTCGGCGTCGCGCAGCCCGTGCGCCGCGCGGACGGCTCCCCCGCGATCCTCAAACTCGGCTGGCCGCACGAGGAATCCGACGACGAACCGCTCGCACTGTCCACTTGGGCCGGTCAGGGCGCGGTCCTGATGTACGACAACGTGCCCGAGGACGGTGTGCTGCTCCTGGAACGGCTCGACGCCACCCGGTCGCTGGAAACGGAGCCGATCCGGCAGGCCGTCGAGACGGTCGGCGCGATCGCGCGACGGCTGGCCGTCCCCGCTCCCGAAACGCTGCGGCGTTCCCTTCGCGAGGAAGCGGCGGAGCTGGTCACCGAACTCCCGGAGTCCTGGAGCGAACTGGGCGAACCGTTCGACCGGAAGTACATCGACGCGGCCGTGGAAGTCTGTGTGAACCTCGGACCGGAAGCCGGTGAGCTGATGGTGAACGAGGACCTGCACTTCGAGAACGTCCTCGCCGGGGCGCGCGAACCGTGGCTGGTGATCGACCCGAAGCCGCTTTCGGGGGATCTCGAGTTCGGCGCGATCTCGATCCTCTGGAACCGGGCGAACGAGTCCACAATGGACGAAAAGATCGCGTGGTTCGCCGCGGCGGCCGAGGTGGACGCCGAACGCACGCGCGCGTGGACGCTCGTCCGCGCGGTGCAGAACTGGATCTGGCTCCACGAAGACCTCGCCGAGGGCGAGTCGCCCGAAACCCTCGCCGAGGATCCGGCCTATGCCGCCGTTCCCGGAATCGCCGCCTGGGCATCGCGGTGATCACACGAATCGTCTCCCGCCCCGGGAGCCGATAACCTTCGGGCATGGCAGCCGTGAACAGGGTATTCGCAGCTCAGCTGGCCGGTTTGCCGGTTTTCGGACCCGATGGCGAATCGATCGGCAAGGTGCGGGACGTGGTGGCGGGCCTGCGCCTGGACCAGCAGCCTCCGCGCATTCTGGGCATCGTGGTCGAACTGACGACCAGGCGCCGGGTGTTCGTGCCGATGTTGCGCGTGACCTCGATCGAGCCCAGCGCGGTCACGCTCGCCACCGGATCGGTGAACATGCGGCGCTTCCATCAGCGGCCCAACGAGGTGCTGGTGGTCGGGCAGCTGTTCGACGCGTACGCGACGCTCGCGGGCTCGCAAACCCGCGTCACCGTCGTCGACGCCGGCATGGAGCCGACGCGCACGCGCGACTGGGTGCTCGCGAAACTCGCGATCCGCGAACGGTCGAGCAGACTCGGCCTCGGCAGGCGGCGCGCGCCGATGCAGGTGCTGCCGTGGTCGGAGGTGTCCGGGCTGGGGCTCACCGACCTGACCGGCCAGACCCAGGGCGCGGCGCAGCTGCTGATGCTGTTCGACACCATGCGCGCGGCGGACATCGCCGCCACGGTCCGTGATCTGCCGCTGAAACGGCGGCACGAGGTCGCCGACGCGATGGACGACGAGCATCTCGCCGACCTCATCGAGGAACTTCCCGAGGACGACCAGAAGGAACTGATGTCCTACCTCGCCGAGGAACGGGCCGCCGACATCCTCGAAGCGATGAACCCCGACGACGCCGCCGACCTGCTGGCCGAACTGGCACCCGCCGACCAGAACCGGTTCCTGGAACTCATGGAACCCGAGGAATCGGCGCCGGTGAAACGGCTGCTGGAGTACTCGTCCGACACCGCGGGCGGGCTGATGACCCCCGAACCGGTGGTGCTGACGCCGGACGCCACCGTCGCGGAGGCGCTCGCGCACATCCGCAACGCCGACCTCCCGGTGGCGCTGGCGAGCATGGTGTTCGTCAGCCGTCCGCCCACGGAGACGCCGACGGGCCGCTTCGTCGGCGTCGTCCACTTCCAGCGGCTGTTACGCGAACCACCCGCCGAGATGGTGGCGAGCGCCGTCGACACCCAGTTGCCCGCGCTACGGCCGAACGCGACCTTGTCCGAGGTCACCCGATACTTCGCCGCCTACAACCTCACCTGTGGGCCGGTGGTGGACGCCGAGCACCACCTGCTCGGTGCGGTCACCGTCGACGACGTGCTCGACCACCTGCTGCCGGAGGACTGGCGCGAAACCGGGCTGCACGACATCACCGGCGAGACCGCCGAAGAGAGCGAGGAGGCCGAACGTGCCTGAACTGACCTCCGGGCGACGGCTCGACCAGCCCCGTGGCCAAGGCCGGTTCCGGCTGAACCTGGATCCGGACACTTTCGGCAGGCTCACCGAACGCGTCGCGCGGTTCCTCGGCACCGGCAAGTACCTGTTCTGGCAGACGCTGACCGTCATCGTCTGGATCGTGCTGAACCTGGTCGCGGTCTCCCTGCGCTGGGACCCGTACCCGTTCATCCTGCTGAACCTGGCGTTCTCGACCCAGGCCGCCTACGCCGCGCCGCTCATCCTGCTGGCGCAGAACCGCCAGGACGACCGCGACCGCGTCTCGCTGGAGGAAGACCGGAACCGCGCCGAACAGACCAAGGCGGACACCGAATACCTCGCGCGGGAGCTGGCGTCGCTGCGGATCGCGCTGGGCGAGGTCGCCACCCGGGACTTCCTGCGGGGCGAACTCGACCGGCTCCGTGAGGATCTTGATGCCAAGCCGCGCAAGGCCAAACCCGACCGCGCGGCTACCGGTACGTAACATGGTGGGGTGACCAGTACGCAGCAACTCCCCAGCGTCGACGATGTCCGCACCGCGCTGAAGGCCGTGTACGACCCTGAGATCAAGAAGCCGATCACCGACCTCGGCATGGTCAAGGGCGTGGAGGTGGGCTCGGACGGTGTGGTCACCGTCGGGATCTACCTGACGGTCGCGGGCTGCCCGTTGAAGGCGACGCTGACCAAGGACACGACCGACGCCGTCGCGAAGCTCCCCGGCGTCAGCGAAGTCAAGGTCGAGCTCGACGTCATGAACGACGAGCAACGTACGGAACTGCGAAAATCGCTGCGTGGTGACGCCACGGAACCGGTGATCCCGTTCGCGCAGCCGGGTTCGATGACGCGGGTCTACTGCGTCGCGTCCGGTAAGGGCGGCGTCGGCAAGTCCTCGGTGACGGTGAACCTCGCGGCCGCGATGGCCGAACGCGGGCTTTCCGTCGGCGTGGTCGACGCGGACATCTACGGCCACTCGGTGCCGCGGATGCTCGGCACACACGAGAAGCCGACCAAGGTCGACACCATGATCATGCCGCCGCAGGCGCACGGCGTGAAGGTCATCTCGATCGGCATGTTCACCCCGGGCAACCAGCCCGTCGTGTGGCGCGGGCCGATGCTGCACCGCGCGCTGCAGCAGTTCCTCGCCGACGTGTTCTGGGGCGACCTCGACATCCTGCTGCTCGACCTGCCGCCGGGCACCGGCGACATCGCGATCTCGGTGGCGCAGCTCATCCCGAACGCGGAGATCCTGGTCGTCACCACCCCGCAGCAGGCGGCCGCCGAAGTGGCCGAGCGCGCGGGCGCGATCGCGTTGCAGACGCGGCAGCGGGTGGCCGGCGTCATCGAGAACATGTCGTGGCTCGAAACGCCCGACGGCGGCCGGATGGAGATCTTCGGCGCCGGCGGCGGACAGTCCGTCGCCGACTCGCTGTCGAAGTCGGTCGGCTCGACCGTGCCGCTGCTGGGGCAGATCCCGATGGACCCGCGCGTGGTCACTCTCGGCGACGCGGGCACACCGATCGTGCTGGCCGAACCGGACGCGCCGGCGTCGCTCGTGCTCAAGGAGGCGGCGAAGAAGCTGACCGTCCGGGCGCGCGGGCTGGCCGGGATGATGCTGAACGTCACCCCCGCGGGGCGCTGACCTGCTGTTTCTCCGGCGGGGGGAGCAAGGGACCTTTGGTATCGCTTTCGCGGAGGCGGGGGCCAGCCGAGTCGTCTTGATGTCAGGAAAGGGTCGTTCAGGACGTTTTTCGTCCTGAACGACCCTTTCCTGACACTTGGCGAGGCTCACGCGACCCCCGAAGCTGCAATGAAGGGGCCTTTCATAGCAAAATTTGCTATGAAAGGCCCCTTCATTGCGCTTGAGCGAGGGTGCGCCTTCAGTCGTCGCCGCTGGGGCCCGTGGCGCCACGTGGTCCGGGAGCAAGGGACCTTTGCTATCGCTTCCGACGGGCGCCGAAGTCGAGGCTCAAGTGACCTCCGCGAACGCTATGAACGGTCCTTTCCTTGCAAAATTTGCAAGGAAAGGACCGTTCATAGCGTTTGAGCGTGCGTGAGAGGTCAGGTGGCGTCGGGGTCGACCGGCGGGCGCTCACCCGGCTTCAGCGGCTCCGGCTGCGAAGCCGTCGCCGGGTGACCGTTGGGCTTCGCAGCACCGTTGGCGGCACCATTGGTGCCGTTGACGTTGTTGAGCCCCAGCGGATCCGTGTCACCGTCGAACAGGTGCTGGGTGACGACCCGCTTCGGGTCGAAGTTCCGCAGGCCCCGCAGGTCCTCCAGCGGCTTGCGCAGCTGATCGAACTCCGGGCCCATTTCCTCGCGCAGTTGCGTCTTGGCCCCGGTCGCGAAATCCCGGACCTTGCGGACACTCTTCGCCATCCAGGCCGCCGCTTCGGGCAGCCGTTCCGGACCGAGGATGAAAAGACCCGCGACGACGATGATGAGGATCTCGCCCCAGCCGACACTCTCGAACACCCGTGTGAACCTCCGCCTCGGCGTCTTCCCCGTTCAGGGTACCCCGGCCGAACTCGCTAGTCCGAGGCCAGTTTCACGTCAACCACAAGCGAAGACCCATCCCGGACAAGGCGGACAGGGACCACTTCGCCGACTTCGCGCGCGCGGACCGCGACGAGCAGTTCCGCGGAGTCGCGCACGAGCCGTCCACCGACTTCGGTGATGACGTCGCCTTCCTTGATCCCGGCCGAGGCGGCGGGGCCGCCGGGGGCCACGTTGCGGACCTGCGCGCCCATGGTGCTGGAGCCCGCGACGGTGGACGAAGCGTTGATGCCGATGTCGGGGTGGACGACCTTGCCGTCCTTGATCAGTGTTTTCGCGATCTTCACCGCGTAGTCGCTCGGGATGGCGAATCCGATGCCGATGCTGCCGCCTTCGGCGCTGGACGAGCGGATCGCGGAGTTGATCCCGACCAGCGCGCCGGTCGCGTCGACGAGCGCGCCGCCCGAGTTGCCGTGGTTGATCGCGGCGTCGGTCTGGATGGCCTCGTAGATCACCGGCGCGCTGCCGCCGTCGCCGCCCGCGGTGACCGGGCGGTTGAGCGCGCTCACGATGCCGGCGGTGACCGAGTTCTGCAGCGCCAGCGGCGAACCGACGGCGATCACCGAGTCGCCGACGGCGAGGTCGGACGACTTCCCGACCTGCAACGCGGTCAGGTTGTCGACGTCGACCTTGACCACGGCCAGATCGGTTTTGGGGTCGGAGCCGACGACCTTCGCCTCGACGCGCCTGCCGTCGAAGAACACGGCGGTGACCTTGGTGGCCGAGTCGGCCGTCGCGGCGGAGATCACGTGCTCGTTCGTGAGCACGTAACCCTGGGTGTCGATGACGACGCCGGAACCCTGCTGGCCGGCGTCGGCGCCGGGCTTGAACACCTCGAGCGACACCACGGCGGGCGCCACCCGGTGGGCGATGTCGGCGATCGAGCCCGCCGGACGTTCCTTGGCCGCGTCGGCTTCGGAGATGCTGGCC
Organism: Amycolatopsis sp. WAC 01376; assembly: GCF_003947415.1. Lineage (GTDB taxonomy): Bacteria > Actinomycetota > Actinomycetes > Mycobacteriales > Pseudonocardiaceae > Amycolatopsis. The sequence continues at coordinate 268,528 of NZ_QHKL01000009.1, read as the reverse complement.
TGGCCGGTCAGTTCGCTGCCGGTGTCGGCGAACCACCAGCCGATCAGCCCGCCGGCGGCACCGATGACCAGCGCGACGGCGGCGAGTATCGCGAGTGCCTTCGTTTGCACACGGCGCCCGAAGAGAACTTCCGGAAGGCTCAGCAGCGCACCTTGCGGGCGCTTCACGTCCTTGTCCTCTTCCGAGTCCTGCTGGACGGCGGGTCCGGCGAGCACCGCACCCGAGCCGGGGTCGCGCCACGGGTCCGAGGTCGTGGTCCAGAGCGGGCCTTCCGAACCGTTCGCGGACAGCTCGGAGCCGTTGGTCCCCTGCGGCCGCTCGAGCACGACACCTTCGGCACCCGGCGGGCGGCGGAAGGCCTCGGCGAGCGATTCCGGCGTCGGGGGTGCCAGGTTCAGACCCGGCGCGGCCTGCCCGTTCGTGCCGGGCTGGTACAGCTTGTCGAAGGCGCCGTCGACGCCGCGCGGCCTGCCGAACGTGGCCGCCTGCGCCGGATCGACGGCGGGCCTGGCCAGCGGGCGCGGCGCCAGCCGATCCCCCGCCGGGTCACCAGGCTGCTGCGGATTCGCGTTCGGCTGCTCGGTCATCATTCCCCGGGGCTGAGATCAGGTTGGCCGGACGCGAGAGTACGCCAAGCCTCGTCCTGGATTCTGCCGTGACCACGGTGAAGTGCGCGTTGATTCCCCGGATCGGCCAAGAAGTGTGACACTTGAGGCAACCATGTCTCACGTCTGGCAGTCTAACGGGCATGTCGGAGAACCCGGGGGCTCCTTTTCCGCCCCAGAACGTCCCTCAGCAGCAGCAATGGCCGCAACAGCAGTGGCCGCAGCACCAGGGCTGGCCACAGCAGCCGCCCAAGAAGAAGCGCTATTCCAAGAAGCTTCAGATAACGCTGCTCGTGCTCGCGCTCGTCGTGGCCGTCGGCGGATTCGCCGTGATCGTCACGCTGAACAACATCGCAGGGCCGGAGAAGCAGGCCAAAGCCCTCACCGAAGGCGATTGCGTCGTGCTGACCGGATCCGGCAAAGAGGCCGACGCGGTCAAGACGCCGTGCGATTCACCGCAAGCCCCTTACGCGGTGAGCCTCACCGGCGTCGACAAGGGTGATTGGAACTGCAAGGACGGTTTCTACAAGTACGCCGTCCCGAGGCCGGTACGCGGCGACGGCGTCGCCCTGTGCCTGGCGATCAACGCCAAGGTCGGGTTGTGTTTCGACGACATCGAGACCAAGACGCCGCCGCCGCTGAAGGACTGCGGCTCGGCGCGGCTGAGGATCAGTGAGGTCTTCCCGCAGATGAGCGTGGTGAACAGTCCGTGTGCGGAAGGCACCGCGGAGGTCATCTCCTACGCCAGCTACGGGACTTCGCAGTTCAAGAGCGCGACGATCTGCTTCGTCAAACCCTGACGAAGCAGATCAGCGGGCCGAGACGGGCATGGGCGCGCTCGACGTGCTCGGACTCGGCGCGGGGCTGCGCGGCGGTTCCGGTTGGGTGCCGCCGCCCAGCTGCGCGGGCAGGAGACCGGCGTTGACCCCCTGCGGCGGGGTGAAGCCGGTGTTCGGCTGTTCTTCGCTGCCGTCACCCGAGGTCGCGACGAGGGCGAGGGCGCTCAGCACCAGCCCGGAAACGACGACCCCGGCGCCTTGCGCGTACTTCCGCCGGGCGACGCCGAAACGTCCGCCGCCGAGGACGTTCGGCGACTGGCCCAGTGGCGCCGATGATCCCAACGGGGTGGTCCCGCCCAGCACTCCGGTGTCACGAAGGCCGGCGACCCTGTCGGGCCGCTGGATGGCGACCAGCTGGCCGTCGGCGGTCATCGCCAGGTTGTCCGGCGTGCCGGGAAGTTCGGTGTTCTGCGGGATGGAGCACAGGCTGGCCAGGAAACCCGCCGACATCGACGGGGCTCCCGCCTGCTTCACGGCGTTGACGGCCTGGCGCTGCGCGGAGACCTCGGCCGCGCACGCCTGGCAGCGGGCGAGGTGCGCCGAAGCCCTGTCCTGGGCGCCGAGGGACAGCTCGCCGTCCACGAAGGCGACGATGGCGTCCGGAAGAAGATGCGACTCGGGGAGCCCCCAACCTCGCGGTGCGGTCATACCCCCACCTTCGCAGACTCCTGCGCCGCGGCGCGACGACGCTCCAAAGAAGCGCGAAGCGCCTGGCGGCCGCGGTGGATCCGGCTGCGCACGGTGCCGAGTTTGACACCGAGGGTGGCGCCGATCTCCTCGTACGAGAGGCCTTCGACGTCGCACAGCACGACCGCGGCACGAAACTCGGGCGGCAACTCGTCGAGCGCGGCCTGCAGGTCCGGGTCGAGATGGGTGTCCGAGTAGACCTGCTCCGGGCTCGGGTCGTCACCGACGATGCGGTCGGTGTCCTCGGGGAGGCCTTCCATCCGCACGCGTGAGCGGCGGCGGGCCATGTCGAGGAAGAGGTTCGTGGTGATGCGGTGCAGCCAGCCCTCGAACGTGCCGGGCTTGTAGGACGCGAGGGAGCGGAAGACCCGGATGAAGGTCTCCTGCGTCAGGTCCTCGGCGTCGTGGGCGTTACCGGTCAGGCGGTATGCCAGCCGGTACACGCGGTCAGCGTGCTCACGCACGACCTCGTCCCACGAGGGCGGCGTCCATGCGGCCTCGTCCACCGTCACCGGCGTGACCTGGTCCGCGTGCTGGTCCTGCATCGTTTCCTGCATCGGGGAAGTAGGCACCTCCATCAGCGTCTTCTCCCAACTACTCCACCCAACGCGGGCGATGAGCACGGTGTTCCCGTTGTCGAGGACCAGTCTGTCCGGCCTGCTTATGTTTCTAGTGAGACTGGACTGAGAGGAGGCTGAGAAGTCGGTACCAGGGAGTCTTCGCTCTTTTGGCGATAGGCAGCGCTAACCTCCGCGTGTGAATTCCGGGACGCATGCGGGGTCGCCTGCCGAGGCCGCCGACGCCGACCTCGTCGACGGGTACGTCCCCGACGACGAGGTTCTGGCCACCGCGCGGGCGCGGTCGGCCGATCTGGGGTGCGGTCCGCTGAGTGCGGGCGCGGGTGCGACTCTGCGTTTTCTCGCCACGACGCTGCGGGCGAAGGCCGTCGTGGAGGTCGGGACCGGGGCCGGGGTGAGCGGGTTGTGCCTGCTCCGCGGCATGGTCGACGACGGGATCCTCACCTCGATCGACATCGAGCCCGAATACCACCGGGCGGCGAGGGCGGCGTTCCGCGAGGCCGGCTACCCGCCGGGGCGGACCCGGCTGATCCTGGGGCGCGCGCTCGAAGTCCTCCCCCGGCTCACCCCCGGTGGCTACGACCTGGTGTTCGTCGATTCGGCGCCGATCGAGTACCCGAGTTGCTACGAGCAGGCCGTCGCGTTGCTCCGGCCCGGCGGGATACTGGCGTTCCACAACGTCTCGGGGACGAGGGTGACGGATCCCTCACGACGCGATCCGGACACCCTGGCGCTGCGCGAGGTCGCGCGGGCCTTCCGGGAGGACGAGCGGCTGGTTCCGGCGCTGCTGCCGGTGGGCGGCGGGTTGCTGGTCGCCGCGATCGCGTAGCAAGGGACCTTTGCTATCGCCTCAACGCCTGTTCCGTGAAGGCCTCCTTGAGGGACTCTGAGTCCCTCAAGGAGGCCTTCACGGACTTGGGGACCACCGCGAGCACAGCGACCGCGGCGATGGCCAGCCAGGCGGCGGTGAGCACGATCAGCCAGGTCCAGCCCGCATGGCCGTAGACGGTCGCGCCGACGGCGCCGCCGATGCTGCTGCCCAGGTAGTACGAAAGCGTGTAGAGCCCGCCGACCTGGCCTCGGGCGTTCTCGGGCGCCTCCGCGGCGGCCCAGCCGTTGGCGACGGCGTGCGCGGCGAAGAACGCGCCGGTCAGCACCACGAAACCGGCGACGACCATCGGCAACGAGTCGGACAGCGTCAGCGCGGCGCCCGCGATCGTGAGCAGCAGGGCGCCGGCGAGCGCCCCGCGACGGCCGAACCGGCCGACGAGTTTGCCCGCGGTCGCCGACGAGACCGAGCCCATCGCGTAGGCGAGGAAGACGAGCGACGCGATCGCGGGAGAGAGGTTCAGCGGCTCACCGGTCAGGCGGAATCCGGCGGCGTTGTACAGCGCGACGAACGAGCCCATCGCCAGCAGCGCGACCGCGTACTGGACCAGCAGGACCGGCTTCCGGACCGCGGCGCCGAGCCCGGCCAGCACCGCCCGTCCCTGCTCGCGCAGCCGCTCTGACCTGCGGCGATCCGGCGAAGTGAGAGCAAAGGTCCCTTGCTCCCCCGGCGGCAGGGCCAGCACCGTGACCACCGTGCAGACCAGGCCGATGCCCGCGACGACGAGCAGCGCGCCGCGGTAGCCGAACGGCCCGGCGGTGAACCCGGCCGCGAGTCTGCCGATCATGCCGCCGACGGTGTTCCCGGCGATCATCGCGCCGACCGCGGCCGCGAGCCCGGCCTTGCCGAGCCGTTCCGCGAGATAGGCGGCGGCCACTCCGGGGAACCCCGCGATGGCGACCCCTTGCAGCGCCCGCAGGACGAGCAGCGCCGGGTAGCTGGGCGCCAGCGGCAGCAGCAAGCCGAACACCACCGACGCGACCACCGAGGCGATGATCACCGGCCGCCGTCCCACGACCTCGGAGAGCGCCGCGATCGGCAGTACGGCGATCGCGAGCGCGCCGGTCGCGACGCTCACCGCGAGCGAGGCGCCACCGGGATCGAGGTGGTACTGCTCGGCGAGCTGCGGCAGCACCGGCTGTGGCGCGTAGAGCAGCGCGAACGACGAGATCCCGGCCGCGGCGACGGCGATCGTCACGCGGCGGGTGGTTCCGGTGGCAGGCACGATTCCGAAGCTAAGCCTGGCTAAACGATACGTCTAATACGGTCATCTGCCACAATCGATACCGTGCTGAATGAAAGGATGACCGCCCAGCTAGCCCCCCAGCTCGCGTTGCTCACCGCACTGCGCCGCACGACGAACGTCACACGCGCGGCCGAACTGCTCGGTGTCCCGCAGCCCACGGTAAGCCGCCGGATCTCGGCACTCGGCGAGGCCCTCGGCGCGCCACTGACGGTCCCCGACGGCCGCGGCATCCGGCTGACCCGTGCCGCCGAGTTGCTGGCCGATGCCGCCGAACGCGCACTCGCCGCTGTCGACGCCGGAGTCCGCCAGGCCCGCGAAGAGGTCGACCCCGAATCCGGGCACGTCGTCCTCGGCTTCCTGCACCTGCTCGGCAGGTCGCTGGTCCCCACGCTGCTCCGCGGCTACCGCGCGGACCATCCGGGCGTCCGGTTCACGCTGGTCCAGGGCTCACGTCAGGACATGGTCGACAGGCTGACCAGCGGCGAACTCGACCTCGCGCTGCTCGCGCCCGCCCCCGTGGACGACCCGCTGCTCGACACCGCCGTACTCGCCGAACAGGAGATCTTCCTCTCCGTTCCGACGTCGCACCGCCTCGCCGACCGGCCCAGCGCCGCCATCGAAGACCTCAAGGACGAGGAATTCGTCCTCCTCGAAACCGGCTACGGCCTCCGCACCATCACCGACGACCTGTGCGCCGCGGCCGGCTTCGCGCCGAAGATCGCTTTCGAGGGGCAGGAGTCCGACACCGTCCGCGGGCTGGTCGCGGCCGGGCTCGGGGTGGCGCTGCTCCCCCGGTTCGAACCCGGCAGCCCGGCGGGCGTCGCCGAAGTCCCGCTGGTGCCGCCGGTCGGGCGGACCATCGGGCTGGCTTGGCGTCGCGACGTGGTGCTGCCGCCCGCCGTGCTGCGGTTCCGTGAACGGGTCCGCGCACAGCATTGGTGACGATCGTCAGGGTCGGTCACTGCCGTTCGTCCACTCCGGCCGGGACGCGTTTTCGCTAACTTCGGGTGAATGTACGACGACATCGTGGAGTTGGCGGGCGCGAGCCCGAGCTGGCTTCAGGCAGCAGGAATCCTGTTCACCGAAGCAGGACTGCTCGCCTTCGCAGCGCTCTTCGCCTGGATGTTGTGGCGGGCGCGCAGCTCCCCCGTCCGGATGGCCGTGGCGCTGCTGGCGCCAGCGGCGACCGCGATCGCGTACCTGATCAGCGAAGCGGCGAAGAGCGTGATCCGCGAGGACCGGCCCTGCCGGGGCCTCGTCACCCTCGTCGAATGCCCGCCGACCGGCGACTGGTCCCTCCCGAGCAACCACTCCACGATCGCCGCGGCGGCCGCCGTCGGACTGGCACTGGCCTGGCGACGGCTCGCGCCGTGGGTGCTCCCAGGCGCCCTGCTGATGGGCTTCTCGCGGGTATTCGTCGGCGCGCATTACCCGCACGACGTGCTCGCCGGACTCGTCCTCGGCTCCGTCACCGCGTGGCTCGTGTTCCGATACCTGAAAGGCCCGGCGACCAGGATCGCGCGCCGTCTCACCGCGCACGCCGGAGACGCGCCGACCCAGCCCATGCCCAGGGTGCGCCCGCGAGGCGATAGCAAAGGTCCCTTGCTACCGCCCCGCAGGTAACCGCAGGTCAGGCGTAGGACGCGACCAGTTCGACCAGCGTCCGCGCCGCGAAACCGGTGGCCCCGGGGACGACGTCGGCGTAGGTCTTGTCGGCCCGCGCGGGTCCGGCGATGTCGAGATGTGCCCACGGCACGTCGCCGACGAACTCCCGCAGGAACAGCGCCGCGACGATGCCGCCGGGACCGCCGGGCGCCTGCCGGACGTCACCGAGCGAACCCTGCACGGACTCGGCGAGGTCCTCCAGCAGCGGCATCCGCCACCACGCCTCGCCGACCCGCTCGCCCGCCTTCGTGACCCGCTCCGCGAGCGCGTCGTCGGTGGCGAAGACGCCGCCGGTGCGGACGCCGAGCGAAACCTTCATGGCGCCGGTCAGCGTCGCCGCGTCGATCACCGCGTCCGGTTTGTGCTTCTTGATGCCGTAGACGAGCGCGTCGGCCAGCACCATGCGGCCCTCGGCGTCGGTGTTGCCCACCTCGGTCGTCTTGCCGCCGTAGTGCCGGACGATGTCTCCGGGGCGGTACGACGAACCGGAAACGTGGTTTTCGGCGGCGGGCACCAGCCCGGTCACCTTGACCGGCAGGCGCAGCGCGGCGATCGCGCGGACGGCGGCGATGATCGCCGCGCCGCCGGCCATGTCGGTGCGCATGAGGTGCATGCCGTCGGCCGGTTTGATCGAAAGGCCGCCGGTGTCGAAGGTGATGCCCTTGCCGACCAGCAGCAGATGCGTCGTCGCCCCGCGCGGCCGGTACTCCAGCTCGATCAGCCGCGGCGGCCCGGCCCGGCCGCCGCCGACGGCGAGGACGCCGCCGAAGCCCTGCTCCGCCAGCCACTTCTCGTCCCTGGCCGTCACGGTCAGGTTCGGGATGCCGCCGGAAACGCGGGCCGCCGTGTCGGCGAGCCAGGCGGGGGTTTTGATGTTCGAGGGCGTGTTCGCCAGGTCGCGCGCGAACGCGGCGGCCGCGGCGAGTTCGCGGACCCGCTCCAAAGCGTCGGTGTGATGTGTGATCAAGCGCACGGTCCGCAGGCTCGGCTTCGGCTCGTCGGCCGTCACGGTGAACCGGTATCCGCCGAGCAGCAGCCCGAAGGCGAGTTCCTCGATGTGCTCGGCACCCGCGTCCTCGGGCAGTTCGACGGCGAAGGCGCGGAACGCCTTCTGCCCCGCCTTGACGTCGTCCTCCAGCGCCGACGTGACGGCGCGGACCAGCGCGGCACCGGCTTTGCGGTACTGCCGCGGCTCACCGTCGCCGACACCCGCCAGCCAGCGGACGCCGCCGGTCGGCACGGTCTGCACGTCACCGGCCTTGCCGGTTGGCCGCACGCCGCCGATCTCCGCGAGTCCGGCGTCACCGTCCTCTTCGGACGGTGCGGCGATCAGCGTGGCCAGCGGCGTACCGCGCCGTAGGTCATCCGAGACCTCGAGTTCGAGCAGCTTCCCCGGAACGGGGGGTAGCGGGTTACGCACAGTGAGCGACCTCCGGGCGCAGATGAACCGCGACCCCGGCCTCCGAAAGGAGACCGGGGTGCGGGTGGTTGAACGGTGGTGCGGTCCGGCTCAGCCGGTGACCTCCTGCAAGGCCGCGCCGAGATCCTTCGCTTCTTCCGCGGAGAGTTCGACGACGAGGCGCCCACCACCTTCGAGTGGTACGCGCATCACGAGGCCCCGCCCCTCCTTAGTCACTTCGAGGGGACCATCTCCGGTCCGGGGCTTCATGGCCGCCATAGCGTGCTCCCTCCGTCTCAACCGGCGCGCCCGGGTCGCGCTCGTCAAAGCCAGCCGGGTCTACTGTCCATTGTCCCTCATCAGCGGCCGAGCGCGAACGCGGACCGATCTTTTGCCGCCGTATCGGTGCTGGTATGCGGCTCGCGAGGCTGAAAGACTCCTCTCAGACCGCAGTTTCGCCGACTAGGAGATCCCGTGACCACATCCGACGTTCTGCTGACCGCCGACGCCGATGGCGTGCGCACCTTCACGCTGAACCGGCCGCAGGCGTACAACTCGCTGACCGTCGAACTCAAGGAACTGCTGCTGGCGGGCCTGACCGAGGCGGCGGCCGACGACGGTGTCCGCGCGGTCGTGCTGACCGGTTCGGGCAAGGCGTTCTGCGCCGGGCAGGACCTGAAGGAGCACGTCGGACTGCTGCAGGCGGGTGACCCGGCGCCGCTACACACGGTCAAGGAGCACTACAACCCGATCGTCAAGACCATCGTCGGGATGCCGAAGCCGGTCATCGCCGCGGTGAACGGCCCCGCCGCCGGCGCGGGCGCGGCCTTCGCCTATGCGAGCGACCTCCGGATCGCCGCGACGTCGGCGAACTTCCTGATGGCGTTCGCGAACGTCGGCCTCGGCCCGGACTCGGGCGCGTCGTGGACGCTGCAGCGGCTGATCGGCCTCGGCCGCGCGGCCGAGCTGATGCTGCTGGCGCGCACCGTCGACTCCGCCGAGGCGCTGACGCTGGGCCTGGTCGGCGAAGTCGTCCCGGACGAGGAACTGGCCGCCCGCGCGCAGAAGGTCGCCGCGAAGCTCGCGGCCGGCCCGACGGTCGCGTACGCGAAGATCAAGAACGTCCTGTCCGTCGCCGCGGAGTCGTCTCTCGAAACCGCGCTGGCGGCCGAGGACGAGGCCCAGACCGCGCTCGGCGCGACGGCCGACCACACCGAGGCCGTCGAGGCGTTCGTCGGCAAGCGCAAGCCGGACTTCCAGGGCAAGTAACCCCTCGCGACGTGCAATGAAGGACGCTTTCATAGCAAATTTTGCAATGAAAGCGTCCTTCATAGCGCGCCCGGGACCGGTACCGAACAGCCGCGACTAGCGTCCGGGAGTGATCCCGACCCCGCCCCACCTCAAGGCGACAGCCGCCGAGCGCGACCTCGGTGACTGCGTCCGCCGCTACCGCCGCAGGCCGGGCGCCATCGGGACCTTCTTCGCCTTCGCGCCACTAGCGGGCGCTCTCGCGCTCGGGCTCCGCGAAGGCGACATGACCGGAGCGCTGGCCATCACCCTGTTCGTGTGGCCGCCGCTCTTCCTCTGGTGGTGTGCCTTGACGCGGAAACGTCTCGACGGAGGTCTCTACGTCTTCACCGGCGGTTTCGCGGAGGTCTACGGACGCAAGGTCCGGCAGGCGATCGCGTGGGCCGAAGTCCGCTCAGTGCGTTACCAGGGCACCGAGTTTCGGTTCAGCTACGTCGTCCCCTTCGCCTACGTCGCGAGATGCACCATCGAACTGCGTGACGGTGGCGTGATCGAGTTCGACGGCACCTACCGAACGCTCCAACGGCTGGCCGAGGACCTCCACGCCCGCGCGATCTAAGCGGCCCGGAAGCAGTCCTTCACGTGGTCGTCGACCATCCCTGTCGCCTGCATAAGCGCGTAACAGGTCGTCGGCCCCAGGAAAACGAAGCCGCGCTTCTTGAGTTCCTTCGCCATCGCCTTCGACTCGTCGGTGGTCGCCGGGACGTCGCCCATCGTGCGCGGCCGCTTATGCCGCGAGGGCGCGAACGACCACAGGAGGTCGTCCAGCGAACCGTCGAGTTCCTCGATCGCCCTGGCGTTGTTGATCGCCGCCAGGATCTTGGCCCGGTTCCGCACGATCGAAGCGTCTTCCATGAGCCGGGAAACGTCGTCGTCGGTGAAGGCGGCGACCTTCTTCGGCTTGAACTTCTTGAACGCCTTCCGGAACGACTCCCGCTTCCGCAGGATCGTGATCCAGGAAAGCCCGGACTGGAACGACTCCAGGCACAGGCGCTCGTAGAGCTCCTCGTCGCCGTGGAGCGGGACGCCCCATTCGGTGTCGTGGTAGACCACGTAATCCGGGGCCGAATTGCCCCACGAGCACCGCTTGATCCCGTCCGCGCCCAGCAGACCCGCCTCAGCCAACCCGGTACCCCTCCGCGTATTTCACGAATTTCTGCAGGCACAGCCGCAGTCCCAGTTCGAAACCCGGTTTCGCGACCGGCCAGCCGAGCCGTCCGACGACGCCGAACGGCGGCCGCAGATGCTCCGCCCAGACGAACGTCGACGAATGCGGCCCCTTCTCGATCACCTGGAAGACCCCGGTGCCCTGCACGATTTTGCCGAGATGCCGCACGACGCAGCGCAGCGGCGGCTCCCAGCTGGTGATCTCCATGGTGTCGGTGAACCCGATGCCGGCGACGCCGGTGAAGGCCGACAGCTTCGAGCCCACACTGCGCCCGTTGCCCTCGACGACCTTGACCTCGGTGCCGAGCATCCATTCGCCCTGGCGTTCCCAGTCGGTCAGCGCGAGCCAAGCCGTCCCGGCCGGTACCGCGACGTCGACGGAGACGACGACATCCGTCACCTGGCGCCCTCACGCTCGGCCTGCAGTTCGGCCACCTTGGCCCGCAGGTCCTCGATCTCGACGCCGAGCCGCCGCATCACCCAGTCCACTTCGGACATCTTGTAGCCGCGCAGCACCATCTGGTAGCGGACGGCGTGGACGTCCTCGGCGGTGATGTCGTCGGCTGGCAGCCTGGTCGGCGAGCTGCCGGGCGGCAGCGGGGCCAGCTCCTCGCCCCGGCCGAACACCACGGCGGCCAGCAGAAACACCACGGCGGCCACCAGCAGCATGACTACGAGATAGATCAGGGCGGTCGTCACGCCACGATCGTGGCACACGAACGCCAGGATCGTCGCGCCAGCAACGCGAGTCGCACACTGACCACCACCCAGAGGAACATCAGCAGCCCGCACGGCACGGACAAGAACAGCCTCGACGCGTCGATGACCCCGGTCGCGATCACCAGCATCCCCACCGAAAGCAGGTTCAGCCCGACGGCCTCGCCGATCAGCACGCCGGCGGTCTTGACCAGCCGGACACCGTCCATCCGCCGGGAGAGCCAGCGCATGCAGACGAGGGCGATCACCCCCAGCACCGGCACGATGAACACGGACCCGTGGGCGAACTGGGCGATGTACAGGTACCAGCCCGGGGTCGGCGTCGAGAGCTGCGACCAGTCCCCGAACGTCCATTTGCGGGCGAACTCCCAGGCGAGCTGCATCAGCGGCACGCCGAGGATCAGTTTCCAGAGGGTGCGGGTGCCGCTGTGCATCCCCAGTTCGGCCTGGTAGTCCCGGGCGATGAGGTGCACCGGGCCGAAGTCGGCGACGGCGCGCCGCTGCGCGTCGTGCTCGCTCCAGCCGCCGTCGCGGTACGCGTCCGCCGCGTCGTTGAGCCCGTCCCGCGCCTCGCGCAGCAGATCCCGCTTCGCCGACGCCGGACCGTCGAGCCGGGCGCGCAGCTCACCGACGTAGGCCTCGATCACCGTCATGCCGTGGTTCTCCCGAAATTCCTCGCGGCGACCGTGAGCCGCATGCTGAACAGGATCCAGGTTCCGGACAGGACCGCGCACGGCAGGCTGACGAACAGGCGGGCCGGTTCCAGCAGCCCGGTCGCGCCGCCGTACGTCAAGACCGCGACGAGGTTCAAGCCCACCGCCGCGGCCAGCGTCCACGAGACCGCGCGGGCGACCGGCGGACCGGCCGTCCGCCGCGAGAGCAGTCGTGCCGCGAGCAGCCCGGCGACCGCGACGGCCGGGGACAGCGCCGCCAGCGTGTCGGCCGTGCCGATCGCGCTGTGGTACCAGGAAGGCGGTGCACCGAGCCGCGACCAGTCGCCGAAGCCCCGCGCCAGATCCCAGCCGAGGATCAGCAGCGGGACACCGGCGATCAGCTCCCACAGCACGCGGATGTCGCGCCGCAGCCCCAGTTCCGCTTGATAGTCACGTGCGATCAGCTCGGCAGGGCCGAAATCGGCGACGGCACGGCGTTCGGCTTCCGTCTCGTCGACACCGCCCGCGAGGTAGGCGTCGGCCGCGTCGACCAGACCGTCCCTCGCCTCGGTGAGCAGGTCGGCCTTCGCCGCCGACGGCCCGCGGAGCCGGCCGTCGAGATCGCCGATGTAGGCCTCGATGACGCTCATGCGGCGAGCAAGGGACGGGACCGGAAGACGTGCGGGAGCAGCCAGACACTGAACGCCACCCAGCCGACCGCGAGGACGTTGCAGGCCAGGCTCATGTTCATCCTGGCCGGGTCGAGGACCACGGTGCCGACCGCGAGCAGGAGCATCGCCACGAGGTTCGCGATCGCCGCGGCGACTAGGGTCCAGCGTGCGAAACGCGCCAGGCGCGTGCCGTCGAGCCTGCGGCCCAGCCGCCGGGCGCCCAGCAGCGCGGCCGCGCCGATCACGGGCGAGGCCACGACGAAGACACCGGAAAGATCGACGACGGACAGGTACCACCCAGGAGGTTCCGCCACGTTGCCCCAGTCCCCGTACGTCCAGACCCGCGCCAGCTCCCAGCCCACCTGGAACAGCGGGACACCGACGATGACCTTCCACAGGGTGCCGATGTCGCCGCGCAACGCCAGTTCGGCCTGATAATCACGGGCGATCACGGTGGCCGGGCCGAAGTCGGCGACGGCACGGCGTTCGGCTTCCGCTTCCTCGGCGCCACCCTCGCGATACGCCTCGGCGGCGTCGATCAGACCGTCCTTGGCCTCGGTGAGCAGATCGGCCTTCGCTCTCGCCGGCCCGTTCAACCGTCTGCCCAGGTCGCCGATGTAGCCGTCGATCGCGCTCATGCCGTGCTCCCCCCGAGGACACCACCGATCACGGTGGTGAACTCCTGCCACTCCGCTCGTTCCGCCGCCAGTGCCTTCTGCCCGGAGCGGGTGAGCTTGTACGTACGACGTTTGCGGCCGGATACGACGTCCCATTCGCTGGCGAGGTATCCGGCGCGCTCCAACCGGCGAAGCGCCGGGTACACGGTGCCCGTCGGCAGGTCGAGCGCACCGTCACTGCGGAGCTGGAGCGCCTCGATGATGGCGTACCCGTGCAGCTTCCGGCCGTCGAGGACGGCGAGGAGCAACGCGTCGAGGTGCCCGCGCAGGCTGTCGGCCTTCATAGATAGACAGTCTACACATCGCCGCATATCAGGGTAGCGGGGACTTTCCCGGACCGGCCTCAGGGAATGTCCCCGAGATCACCCCGATTTCATAGATTTAGTGGCTACATGTAGCCAGCCTACGTATACAGTGCTTCGACATGGACGCACTCCCGATCGCGAGACTCCAGTTCGCGACGACGACCTCGTTCCACTTCCTGTTCGTGCTGCTCACACTGGGGCTCGTGACACTCGTCGCGGTGATGCAGACACGCTCCGCGTTCGGCGGCAAGCCGGAACTCACGCGGATGACTCGCTTCTGGGGCAAGCTTTACGTGATCAACTACGCGCTGGGAATCGTCACCGGAATCGTGATGGAATTCCAGTTCGGACTCACCTGGACCGGCCTGTCCGCGGTCGCGGGCGACGTCTTCGGCGCCCCGCTGGCCATCGAGACGCTGGTGGCGTTCTTCGCCGAATCGACCTTCCTCGGGCTGTGGATCTTCGGCTGGGGGCGGCTGAACAAATGGGTCCACCTGACGCTGATCTGGCTGGTCACGCTGACCGCCTACGCCTCGGCGCTGTTCATCATGGTGGCCAACTCGTTCCTGCAGAACCCGGTCGGCACGCACAACGAAAACGGCGTGCTGAAGCTCGACGACTTCGGCGCGCTGTTCACCAACCCGGCACTCGTGTCCTCACTGCCGCACGTGCTGAGCGCGGCGCTGATGACCGGCGGCTTCTTCGTGGTCGGCGTCAGCGCGTACCACTTCATCAAGCGCACCACGGAGATCGAGTTCTTCCGGCGCTCGATGCGGATCGGCGTGCTCACCTCGCTCATCGGCAGCACGCTGGTGATCGGCTTCGGCTTCGCCCAGTTCGGCCCGCTCGGGGAGTACCACCCCGACAAGCTGGCAGGAGCGGATCCCCTCGTCGGTGTCTCGCTGGGCTTCATGATCCAGATCGGGTTCATCGCCTTCCTCGCCTCGATCCTCGGCACGCTGCTGCTGTTCCGGAACTGGATCACCAAGGTGCGGCCGCTGCTGTACGTGATGGTGCTGGCCATCCCGCTGCCGTTCGTCGCGGCGATCCTCGGCTGGCTGGTGCGGGAGATCGGCCGTCAGCCGTGGCTGATCCGCGGGCAGCTGACCACCGCCGACGCCGTCGCGTCGATCCCGGCCGGCCAGATCCTGTTCTCCTTCATCGCTTTCACGCTGTTGTTCCTGGTGCTGGCGATCGCCGACTGGGTGCTGATGTCACGGGTCGCGAAACGCGGCCCGGAACCCGTCGAAGAGGCGGCCATGCCTCGCACCGAACTTCCCGTCCTGAGCGGAGTCTGACCGATGGTGATCCTCTGGTGGTGTGTGCTCGGTTTCCTGACCGCGGGCTATTTCGCGCTGGCGGGCTACGACTACGGCGTCGGGATGCTGCTCGGCAGGATCGGCCGTGACGAGGCCGGGCGACGGCGCGTGCTCGGCGCGTTCGGCCCGTTCTTCCTGGCCAACGAAGTCTGGCTGGTGGCCGCGGTCGGCGTCCTCTTCGGCGCTTTCCCGCATCTGGAAGGAAAAGTGTTCTCCGGGGCGTATCTCCCGGTCGTCACCCTGCTGCTCGGCCTTGTCACGTTCACCGCGGCGGTGCAGTTGCGCAGCAGGCGGCCGGACGCCGGCCGCGGTGCCTGGACGCTGGCGATCACCGTCGGCGCGTGGGTGACGGCGGTGTCGTGGGGCGTGTTCCTCGGCAACCTCGTCCTCGGGCTCCCGCTCGACGCGGCCGGGAAACCGACCGGCGGTGTCCTGGCCTCGTTCGATCCGTACGCGCTGCTGTGGGGTGCGGGGTTCGTCGCGCTGTTCGCCTTGCAGGGGGCGGCTTTCCTCGCCGTGCGGGCACCCGCCGAGTTCACTGCCCGCGCGAACCGGATCGCCAAGGCGCTGCTCGCGCCGTCGCTCGCGTTCCTGGTCGTGGCTGTCGGCTGGGGTGCCTTCGAGACCACCGCGTCGTGGACCGTGCTGCCCGCGATCGTGCTGGCCTTCGGTGCCTTGGGCTTCGCGTACGCGGCTTTGCGCGCGGGGCGGCACAAGACGGCGCTGGTCGCCACGATGACCCTGTCCGCGTCGCCGGTGCTGGCCGTCGGAACCCTGCGCCTGCCGGACGCCCTGGTGTCCTCCGTGGACGGCGGATTCTCACTGACCCTGACGGAAGCGGCCAGCAGCACCGAGATGCTCGGCCTGCTCACCGTCGTCCTGCCGCCCGCGCTGCTGGCGATCGCCGCCGTGCAGTGGGTGACCTGGCGCCGGAACGACGACCGCGTCGACCAGCGTTCGCTGCTGCACTTCTAGGAGCCCCAGATGCCTCCCCTTCCCGGATTGCGACGCCATTTCGGTGTACTGGCCGTCCTCGGCACGCTGACCGCCGCGGCGATCCTCGTCCAGGCGGACGGCCTCGCGACGCTGCTCACCGGCGGCGGTGTGACCTGGACGCTCGTGGCCGCCATCGCGGTGCGGGCGCTGCTCGCGGGCGTCCAGGGTTCCTTCGGCGGCCGGTTCGCGGCGACGGTCAAAGCCGGGCTGCGCAAACGGCTTCTCGGTGCGGAGGCGGAGAACCCCGGCGAGGTCGCGACACTGGTGACCAAGGGAATCGATGCGAGCGACGCCTACCTGACCGGCTATCTGCCGACGGTGGTGCTGTCGGCGATCGTGCCGGTCGCGGTGCTCGTCCGGCTGTTCGCCGCGGACCTTTCGTCGGCGCTGATCATCCTCGCGACACTGCCGCTGATCCCGGTGTTCGCGATCCTGGTCGGACAGCACACGAAGGCGAAGACCGCCAAGCAGTGGTCGCTGCTTTCCAAGCTGGGCGGGCATTTCCTCGACGTCGTGCGCGGACTCGGCACGCTCAAGGTGTTCGGCCGCGCCGAGGCGCAGGCGAAGACGGTGCGGGCGATGGCGGACGCACATACGGACGCGACGATGCGCACGTTGCGCGTCGCGTTCCTGTCCGCGCTGGTACTGGAACTGGTGGCGACGCTTTCGGTGGCGCTGGTCGCGGTGCCGATCGGCTTCCGGCTGCTGGAAGGCGGCATGGTCGTGCACACCGCGGTGCTGGTGCTGCTGCTCGCCCCGGAGGCGTACCTGCCGCTGCGCGCGGCCGGGGCGAAGTTCCACGCCAGCGCGGAAGGGCTCGCCACGCTGCGGGAAGCGCTGGCCGTCCCCACGGAGGACGTCGCCGGCGGTTCGCGGGTGGCCGGCCGCGGTGCGCCGCGGATCGTGTTGGACAAGGTGAGCGTCGCGTACGGGGACGAGACCGTTCTGTCCGAAGTGGACATGACGATCGAGCCGGGTGAGCACGTCGCGCTCGTCGGGCCCAGTGGTTCCGGGAAGAGCACGCTGCTGGCGGTTTTGCTGGGCTTCGTCACGCCGACTTCCGGCAGGGTCCTCGTCGACGGTGTCGACCTGCGCGAACTGGACCCGGCGCGGTGGCGGGCCGGGACGGCTTGGGTGCCGCAGCGGCCGACGTTGTTCACCGGGACCGTCGAGGAGAACATCGCCATGGGCCAGGTGCCGGACGTCCAGGCCGCGGCCCGCGCGGCGGCGTTCGACGAGGTCGTACGCGGCCTGCCCGACGGCTATCGGACGCGGATCGGCGAGCTCGGCGCGCCGCTCTCGGCCGGGCAGCGGCAACGGCTCGGCCTCGCCAGGGCGCTGGCCCGCACGGAGGCCGGGCTCGCGCTGCTCGACGAACCGACCGCCAGGCTCGACGCGGAAACCGAGGCGGCCGTGCTCGGCGCGACCCGCGAACTGCTCACCGGCCGGACCGCGGTGCTCGTGGCCCACCGGCCCGCGATCGTCGCGCTGGCCACCCGCGTCCTCGAAGTCCACGAGGGCGCCGTAAGAGAATTGGAACTGGTGTGAACGTCTGGGGTGTGTCCACAAAGGACGTTGTGCGGCTGGTCCGTGCCGGGTTGATCGGGGCCGGGGCGGAACTGGCCGGGCTGGCGTTGATGGCGACCGCCGCGTGGTTGCTGCTGAAGGCGGCCGAACAGCCGCCGCTGGCGTCGCTCACGGTGGCGATCGTCGCCGTCCGGACGCTGGCGTTGCTGCGCGGCGGATTGCGGTACGCGGAACGGCTGGCCGGGCACGAGGTCGTCCTGCGTTATCTCGGCGCCCTGCGGACCCGCGTGTACACGTCGTTGCTGCCGCACCGGGTCTCCCGGCATTCCGGTGGTGATCTCGTGACGCGGCTCGTGTCCGATGTGGACGCCGTGCAGGACGCGATCCTGCGGTGCCTGCTGCCCGCCGGGGTCGCCGCGTTCGTGGGCTCGGTGTCGACCGCGATCGCGCTGATCGTCAGCCCGGCGGCCGGGCTCGTCCTGGCGCTCGGGCTCGCCGTGGCGGGGATCGGGTTGCCGTGGCTGTGCGTGCGGTTCACCCGCGCGGCCGCGGAGAAGAGCGCCCCGGCACGCGCCGACCTCGCCGAACGGTCGGTCGAGCTGATCACCGGGCGACGCGAGCTGATCGCCTACGGCGTGCATGAGTCCACTGTGGACGCCGCGCACACCGCTGTCGACTCCCTCGCTTCGAGGGACCGGGCGACTGCCAACCGCACCAGCCTGCTGACCGCGGCCGGGATCCTCGTCCAGCTGCTGACCTGCGTCACGATCGCGCTGACGGCCGGGGTTTCACCGCCGCAGACGGCGGCCTTGGCCTTGGGCGCGCTGGCCGTGTTCGAGCTGGTCCTCCCGCTGACCGCGGCCGCCCAGCGCTGGGTCGAGGTCCGCGCGTCGGCCGCGCGGGTGCGCGCACTGCTGACCGAACCGCCGCCCGCACGCGGAACCACGGTGCCCGAGCCGGGGCACCTGCGGCTCGAAGGGGTCGGCGTTCGTTTCGAGGGCAGGGCCCCGGCGCTGGACGGCGTCGACCTCGACCTGCCGCCGGGCAAACGCGTCGGCATCGTCGGGCCGAGCGGGGCCGGGAAGACGACGTTGCTGAACGTGCTGCTGGGTTCCGTGGCGCCGACGTCCGGACGTGCCGTTTTGAACGGAAGGGCACTCGACGAGTACGACCCGGCGCTGCTGCCCACGGTGGTCTCCGGCGCGCTCGCGGACGCGCACGTCTTCCACACGACGGTCCGGGAAAACCTGCTGCTCGCGAAGCCCGGCGCCACTGACTCGGAGCTGCTCTCGGCATGCGCGACGGCGGGTTTCGACCTGCCACTGGACCGCGAAGTCGGCTCCGACGGCGACACGCTGTCAGGTGGGCAGCGCCAGCGGCTCGTGCTCGCGCGGGCGGTGCTGGCCGCGCCACCGGTGCTCGTGCTGGACGAGCCTGTCGAAGGGCTGGACCAGGAGCACGGCGACGCCGTCCTGGCGAACGTGCTCGCGGCCGCACGCGGGACCGTCGTCCTGGTGACGCATCGTGAGTCGCAGGTGGCCGGGTTCGACGAGGTCCTACGACTCGGTTAAACCGCGCTGGTCGCGCATCGGCGGCCGGTCACTCACCGACACCTCGGCCACCTCCGGCAGCCATTCGTCACCTAGTTGCGCGAACTGGGTGAGCTGGGCCGGATCGTCGGACTTGATGCCGCAGCGCGCGAGCGCCGTCCCGAGGATCTGGCGTGCCATCACACCCAGCTGAAGCAGCGAACGGTTGCGATGCTTGCGTACGCCGAGGTTGACCTGCGCGAGCCCTTCAAGGCCGTAGCGCGCTTCGGCGTCGAGGATGAGCCCGATCTCGACGCCGTACCCGGCCGCGAAGGGCACTGACTCGAGGAACTCGCGCGTCGCGGCGTACTCGCCACCCAAGGGCTGGATGAGTCCCGAGAGCGACGGGCGCAGCGCTGAGAGGACCGGTCGCGCCAGCAGTTCGGTGACCCGGCCGCCGCCGCTGCTCTCCAGCCGCAGCGGCCGCCGGTAGAACCCCTTGACCAGGTGGACGCCGTCCTCGCAGAGCAGCGGCCCGAGCAGCGTGGGCACGAACGCCGGATCCGGGTCGACGAGATCGGAGTCGAGGAACACGACGACGTCACCGGTCGTCGCGGCCAGCGACCGCCACAGCACCTCGCCCTTGCCCGGCACCGGCGGCAGCTCGGGGAGCACGTCCTCGCGGTGCACCACCCGCGCGCCGGCGCGCTCGGCGAGTTCGGCGGTGGCGTCGGTGGACCCGGAGTCCATCACCACCAGCTCGTCGACGACAGTGCCCAGCATGGGCCGGACCGTGCCGACGACCTCGGCGACTGTGTCCTCTTCGTCGAGCGCCGGTAGCACGACCGAAACCGTCCGGTCACCCTTCGCAGCGACGATGTCGTCGAGCGTCCACTCGGGGTTCTGCCAGGTGCGCCGCTCGAACCAACTCATGAGTAGTGATCGTGCCATGCTGGAGTCCGACACCCTGTCGATGGAGGAACCTTGCTACCGCTACTCGTCCGATTCGTGCTGGGCCCGCTGGTCAGGGCGCTGTACCGCCCCGAGATCCGCGGCGTGGAGAACATTCCCGCCACTGGGCCGGTGCTGCTGGCACCCAACCACCGGGCGGCACTGGACACCGGCGTGATCACTTTCACGGCGATGCGGCAGGTCAAGTTCCTCGGCAAGGCGGAGTACTTCACCGGCCGCGGGATCAGGGGCAAACTGATGGCCGGTTTCCTGGGCGGCCTCGGCTACGTCCCGGTCGAACGCGGCAACGCGCAGGCCGGTCTCGCCGCGCTCGAAGCGGCACGGAAGGTGCTCGACGCGGGCGGCGCTTTCGCGATCTACCCCGAGGGCACCCGCTCGCTGGACGGACGGCTGCACCGCGGCCACACCGGCGTCGCCGCACTGGCGCTGGCCACCGGCGCGAAGGTCGTGCCCGTCGCCCTTTCCGGCACCGAAGACCTGCAGCCCGCCGGGAAGCGCATCCCGCGGCGGGCGAAGATCACCGTCACCTACGGCTCGCCGCTGGACTTCTCGCGGTATGAGGGGCAGGACTCGTCGCCGGCGATCCGGCGCTCGGTGACCGACGAGATCATGTACACGATCCTGGAGCTTTCGGGGCAGGAGTACGTCGACTCGTACCACAAACGGCCTGATCAGAGCGCTGCCTGACGGTTGGGGGGGCGGGGCGATAGCAAAGGTCCCTTGCTCCTCCGCTGCTCGGGCTCCCTGCCTCGCGGCTGCGCCGCCGCTGCCTCGCTACTGCAATGAAAGGCTCTTTCCTTGCAAATTTTGCAAGGAAAGAGCCTTTCATTGCACACGCGAGTGTGACTTCAGGGACTTTTGGCGCATTTCGGGCACGGTCGGCTGGGTGGAGTGCCGTGAGGGCCTCCTTCCCTACCCTCAAGGTAGTGAAGGAGGCCCTCACGGACTCTGGGTCCCTCAAGGGGGCCCTTCACGGACCGAAGCAGCGCCAGCAGGAGCCCGGTCGTGGTGGTCGTGAGTGGCTTTTCGGGTTAGAGCGGACCGGTATTTGCTTACCCACACTTGACCAGGGCGAATGTGAAGCGTCAGCGGCGGCGCGTTCGAGTGTGGAAGATTCGGGACGTTGAACGTCCGGAATCTTCCCCGCTCACCCACATCAGCATCCAGTGGGTAGGCAAATACAGGTCCACCAGAACCCGAAACGCCAGCCACTCACCACCTAACCCCTACTTAGTCCACTTGGGTCGCGGAGGAGGCACGTAGTCCGCGAAGGCGTCCAGAAGCACCGAAGCGTCCGAGTCGATCGAGAGCATGTCCCGGTACCCCGCCGACAGGAAGCCCTCCGACACCATGTGGTCGGCGAACTTCAGCAGCGGCGCGTAGTACCCGCCGACGTCGACGAGCCCGATCGGCTTCTCGTGCAGTCCGAGTTGCGCCCACGTCCAGACCTCGAACAGCTCCTCCAGCGTCCCGGCACCGCCGGGCAGCGCGAGGAAGCCGTCGGACAGCGCGGCCATCTTCGCCTTCCGCTGGTGCATGTCGGCGACGACGTGCAGTTCGGTCAGGCCGGCGTGCGCGATTTCGACGCTGCCCAGTGCTTCCGGGATCACGCCGATCACCTCGCCGCCCGCGGCGAGCACCGCGTCCGCGACGACGCCCATGGTCCCGACCGACGCACCGCCGTAGACCAGCCCGATCCCCCGCGAGGCCAGCAACGTGCCCAGCGCACGCGCCTCGTCGGCATAGCGCGGGTCGAAGCCCATGGAAGAGCCGCAGAAGACGCAAACCCGGCGCGGCGCCGCCATCAGTGGGTGTCCTCCCATGCCTGGTACGACTCCTGGACGACGCGCACGGCGTCGTCGATGTCGTCGGTGACGTGCAGCAGGTCGAGGTCCTTCTCACCGATTTTGCCTTCGGCGAGCAGCGTCTTGGCGATCCAGTCGTACAGGCCGCCCCAGTATTCGCTGCCGAACAGCACGACCGGGAACTTCGTGACCTTCTTCGTCTGCACCAGGGTGAGCGCCTCGAACAGCTCGTCGAGCGTGCCGAAGCCGCCGGGCAGGCAGATGAACGCCTGCGAGTACTTGATGAACATGGTCTTCCGCGCGAAGAAGTACCGGAAGTTGACGCCGAGGTCGACCCACGGGTTCAGGCCCTGCTCGAACGGCAGCTCGATGCCGAGGCCGACGGAGAACCCGCCCGCCTCGTTGGCGCCGCGGTTGACCGCTTCCATCGCGCCGGGGCCGCCGCCGGTCATCACCGCGAAGCCCGCGGTCGCGAGTGCGGCGCCGATCTTGCGGCCGACTTCGTATTCCGGGTGGTCCCGTTTGGTCCGCGCCGAACCGAACACCGTCACCGCGCGCGGAACCTCGGCCAGCGCACCGAAGCCTTCGACGAACTCCGCCTGGATCCGCAGCACGCGCCACGGGTCGGTGTGCACCCAGTCGCTCGGCCCCCGTGAGTCCAGCAGGCGCTGGTCGGTGGTGCTGCCCTGGTCACGGCGATCCCGCCGCAGCACGACCGGGCCCTTGTGGCGCTCGATCGGACGTTCCGGGTACTGGCCGTCGGGGAACTCGCTTGTCTCACTCACCCCGCCAAGCCTACGACGTCGTCACCGTCCGGAGCGGCGGCATCGCCGCGAACAGGAGTTGTCGGCTACGCGAACGCGGGGCCCGCCGGAAAGCGGGCCCCGCGATCACGCCTCAGGAACGTCCGGTCAGCGCGAACGCGAGCATGGCCGTCGAGGTGAAGTCGATGGCGGGCTCGTTGCTCGGCCACGACGCGAGGTCATCGGCGTAGCGGGCCTCGGGGGTGTCGAAGGCTTCGAATGGCTTCCTGCAGTCCTTCGAACCGGGCGGGAGCTCCATGTGCTCGAAGTTCTCCGCTCCGTTGGGGCCGTTCACGACGGCGCCGTAGAGCAGTTTCTCCTCGCCGGCGAGGTTTGCCGCCTGGTGGTGCGGGCACCTCGGGTACGTGGTGCCGACGCCGACGACCAGCGAGATGCCCCAGGCGTTAGCGCCGAGGGTGAAGTTCCGCTGCTGCGAACCGAACGCCGCGTACCGGCGGTCACCGGTCAGGTCGGCGTACAGCCGCTCGGTCGCGGCGAACCCGAAGCTCTTGCTGGCCGCGTCGAATTCCTTCACCGAGACGGCGGTCCGGAAAGGACTCTGAGCCGCGCTCGCGACGCCCTCGTCGAGCTGACGGCGGAGGTCGCCGATCAGTTCCTTCGGGCCGAGCGCGGCACCCGGGACACCGTGCCGCAGGAGCTTCGCCAGTTCGGCGTGCGCCAGCGCGCTGGTGTCGTACAGGTTGAGCGTGCTCTTCTCTTCGAGGTCGATGTAGGCCTTCGCCCAGTGCGCCGCCTGCCGCGTCCAGTCGGCCGACCGCGGGTCACGCAGGGCCTTGGCCGCCAGGGCCAGCTGCGTCGCGCCGAGTTCCATGTCGTCCCGCCAGGACGACTCCGGGTAGTACGCGTGCGGGAACGCGGTGACCAGTTCGCCGACGTTCTCGGTCTTGGCCTGCGCGAAGACCGACGAGGCCTCGGCGAGGTATTCCCTTGCCAGCGCGGGGTTCCGCTTCGCCTCGACCTGGGCGCCGAGCGCGAAGGCGGCGGCGACACGGCCGGCGAGGTTCGGGCTGAGCCCGGATCCGCCGGGGTTCGCCGGGAAGACCGGCCGGTGCTTGACGAAGTACTTGGGGTCACCGGGTTTCACGTCGAGCGGGTCGTCGTCGTGCGGGTTCCGCCAGACGTCGTGGTCGCCGAGGAAGCCGAACTTGTCGCTCCCCGTCCCGATTCCCACCTGGGCGTAGAGCGTCTTGCTCTTCTCGTCCCACATCTTGTCGAGCCAGTCGAGGCCGAGCTTGACCTCCTTGGCCAGCGCCGGGTCGTGGCCCTCGCGGAGCACGTATCCCAGCTCCGCCAGCGAGTACGCCGTGTTCGAGGTGAACTTGACGAAGTCGCCCGCGTCGACCCAGCCGCCCTCGACGTCGATCGGCCCGCCTGCCGGCTTCAGCGGTTCGGTGATCTCGTCGCCGAATTCACCGCCGAACGCGGGCCATTCGTAGACCGTGGCCTGTTTGTCGGCCAGATGCGAGGGTTTGCGGTCGAGGCGGCCGGGGATGATGTCGTCGCCGTCGCGCTGCGCCTGGAAGAACTCGTTGGTGGCGCGGACCAGCGGGGTGAAGAGCCGGTTCTTGGTGTCCACCCGGAACGTAGGCGAGGTCGCCTTGGTCTCGCCGCTGACCTCGATCCGATACTTGCCCGGCAGCCAGACCCTCGACAGGTCGAGCTGGTACACCGCCGGGTACTTCGCGTTCCACGCGCCGAGCGAGGCACCGGTCCGTCCACGATGGACGGTCCGGCCGCGTTCGTCGATCACCGAGAACGAACCCGGCGCGCTGGACAGGAGATAGGCGTGCTTGGTCTCGGTGATGCCGTAGCCGACCTGGTCGACCCGGACCTCACCTTGTACCGCCGCCGCGGCCGAAACCGCCGGAACCGTCAAACCCCCGAGGACCAGTGCCGAAACCGCGGCCACCGCCCGGGACCAGGAACTCACCATCATCGGCGCCCCGCTCCAGAATTAGTTAAGAAACTTTCCTTTTTATGACGCAGGACGCTAGCGCCCGGAACACCACCAGTCAATATGTCCGTTTCGCCGGGAGGAACTCACCGGATCCGAACCCTGTTGGCGGGTATCCGTCCAGCTCAGCCGGATCCTCGCCGGGAAATCGTCTACCGTGGATCGATGCCGTCCGGGGCGGAACCACTCGGCGCGCGGATCCGGCGGTTGCGCCGGGCACGCGGGCTGACTCAGCGTGAGCTCGCCGAACCCCGCTACGACCGCGGCTTCCTCGCCAAGGTCGAGTCGGGCGGGCGCCTGCCTTCGGACGACGTACTGAGCCATCTCGCGCGACGGCTCGGCCTCACCGCGGACGAACTCCGCTTCGGCAGGCCGGCGGGCGCCGCCGAGGAACTCACCGACGCGCTCGAAACCGCATATCGCGAGTTGCAGAAAGGCGGACTCGAAGCCGCCGAACGCGAATTCACCCGCGTGGAACGGCGAGCGGCGGAGTACCGGCTACCGGACGTCCAGTGCCACGCGCGGTTCTATCTCGGCGAAGTGCAGTGGCAGCGCTATGACATTCCGTTGGCGGACAAGGGTTTCGCCCACGCCATGGAACTCGCCGGCACCGCGTCGCCCCGGCTGCGCGCGATGATCGTCAACCGGGTTGCCGCCTGCCGCGCGCTGTCGGGGGATCTTGGCGCGTCGGTCGCACTCGTCGAAACCGCGCTCGCCGCACTCCGTGCCGAGGAACCCGTCGATCCCGACGCCGAACTGGCGCTGGTGACCGCGCTGATCCATCCGCTCATCGAAATGGGCGCGCTCCGCCGCGCCCGGCGGGCCGCCGAAGAAGGGCATCGCGCGCTCGCTTCCGCCCGGCGCAAGGACATCTCCGCGCGGTACCACCGGCAGGCGGCGCAACTGTGGCAGGAGATCGGCCTGGTCGACCGCGCGGAAAAGGATCTTTCACGGGCACTGCGGCTGTTCACTTCCCTCGGCTACGACCGTGACGCCGCCCGGAGCCGCTGGGCACGCGGCTTCCTGTGGCGGCGGCTGGGCAAACTCGACGAAGCACACGCCGAATTGCAACTTGCACGCGATCTCTTGGCCAAGGCCGGATCGCGGGAAGGCGTACTCGGCGCGACCATCGAACTCGCCGACGTCCGCCGCCGCCAAGGGGAACTCGACGAGGCCACCGAACTCGCCGAGGGAATCCGGCCGCTTCTGGATCGATCCCCCGACATCGAAGCCAGGGCGGAGGTTCTCCGGCTACTGGGACTCATCGCGCGCGCCCGCGGCGATCTGCCGGAGGCGACCGCGTTGCTCGAAGAAGCCGCCACCGCACAGGAAAAGTCGGAGCTGCGTGGCGCGCTCGTCGCCACCTCACTGCATTTGGGCGACACATTGCGCGCTCGCGGATTAATCGAAGAGGCGGCGGAGGCCTATCGGCGTGGCGTGCGCGCGGCCGCTATGTCCGATTCCGGGCCGACCGGCTGAAAACCATACGAAAGTCGCCATATATCGCATATGGCGGGAAAACTCTTACTACACAGGCATTTCATTCCCTGCATGTCGATCTTCACCCGCTCCGCTAGGCCATCCGGCCCATTGACGCCCTTGTGACCGGCCTCCTTTACTCGGACGTGTCCATCGGGATAACTCCAGTTATCCGAATGGGCACGCTCCCCGTCCCCCGCCGTGTACCGCTCCGGTCCCATTCCCCGCCGCGCCAAGGGCCTGACGGGTACCCGGTCCTGCCCATGGAAGGTTTCCCATGACCGTTCAGCGAGGGCTCAGAACAGGGTTGGCGGCTGTCGCCGGCCTTGCCCTGAGCATGACGTTCCCGGTGACCCCGGCGAACGCGACCACCGCCACCCTTCAACCCGCGAGCCCCGACGCCGTGGCCGCGAGCGCGGCCGACCAGGCCGCCGCGGCCGGTGTGGACCACTTGCGGAAGGGGGCACAGGAAGGCTTCCGTCGCGTCGGGCTGACCCCGGGTGGCGGCGGACTCTTCTACGCCGCTTACGAACGAACCTACCGTGGCCTGCCGGTGGTCGGCGGGGACGCGGTGGTGGTCGCCGACGGCGCCGGACGCGTCCGCGGCACCAGCGCCGCCGAGACGGCCGCGATCTCGGTCGACACCAAGGCCAAGATCACCGCGGCGAAGGCGGCCGAGGTCGCCCGCGGCCAGCTGTCCAAAGTAGACAGTGTCGTCGCGCCGAAGCTCGTCGTGCTGGCGGGGAACTCGCCCAAGCTCGCCTACGAGGTCGTCGTCGCCGGGACCAAGGCGACCACCCCGAGCAACCTGCACGTGTTCGTGGACGGCGCCACCGGCGCGGTTCTCGAAACCCGTGACGACGTCAAGATGTCCAACTTCCCGGCCGCCGCGCAGACCACGTCGAACGAGGTCGGCACGCTGGGCGCCGGGAACAGCTACTACGTCGGCAACGTCGCGATCGACACGACGAACTCCGGCGGCACGTACACGATGCGTGACCCGCAGCGCACCAACATCAGCTGTGCCCGCCAGAACGGCTCGCCCTTCAGCGGACCGGACGACAACTGGGGCAACGGCTCCGGCACCGACCTGGAAACCGCCTGTGTCGACGCCCTCTTCGGCGTCCAGACCGAGTGGAAGATGCTGGGCGAATGGCTCGGCCGCAACGGCATCAACGGCAACGGCGGCGGCTTCCCCGCCTACGTCGGCCTCAACCAGGCCAACGCCTACTGGAACGGCTCCTCGACCACCTACGGTCGCTCGTCGGACAGCCAGCGCCAGGCCACCCCGATGGACGTCGTCGCGCACGAGTACGGCCACGCCATCTTCCAGACCACGCCGGGCGGCGCGGGCAGCGGCAACGAGAACGGCGGCCTCAACGAGTCCACCGGTGACATCTTCGGTGCCATCACCGAGCACTACGCCAACAACGCCAAGGACGTCCCCGACTACGACGTCGGCGAGGGCGTGAACCTGGTCGGCCGCGGGCCGATCCGCTACATGAACCAGCCGAGCAGGATCTCCGGCAACCCCGACTGCTACTCGTCGTCCATCCCGAACACCGAGGTGCACGCCGCCGCCGGCCCGCAGAACCACTGGTTCTACCTGCTCGCCGAGGGCACCGCGCCGGTGGGCAAGCCCGCCAGCCCGACCTGCAACAGCACCTCGATCACCGGGATCGGCATCCAGAAGGCAGGCAAGATCTTCTACAACGGCCTGCTGAAGAAGACCTCCAGCTGGAACCACAAGGCGGCCCGCAAGGCCACCCTGGAAGCGGCGCTCGCGCTGTACCCGGGTTCCTGCACCGAGTTCAACACCACCAAGGCGGCGTGGAACGCGATCAGCGTCACCGCGGCGACCGGCGAGCCCGCCTCGTGCACCCCGCAGGGCGACGACTTCTCGGTCGGCGTCACGCCGGCGGCGGGTTCCGTCAAGCCGGGCGAGTCGGCAACGGTCGCGGTGAACACCGCGACCACCAACGGTGCGGCGCAGTCGGTTTCGCTGACCGCGAGCGGCCTCCCCACGGGCGCGACCGCGACGTTCGACCCGGCCTCGGTGCAGTCCGGCGCCTCCTCGACGCTCACCATCGCGACGTCGGCGAGCACCCCCGACGGCACCAGCACCATCACGGTGACCGGTACCGGGACCAGCGGCGCGCGCACCGCGCAGTACAAGCTGACCGTCGGCACCGGCGGTGACGTGCGCACCTACAGCAACGACACCGATTACGCGCTGAACGACTACGCCACGGTGAACAGCCCGATCACCTCGACCGCGACCGGCAACGCGGTGTCGCCGGTCAAGGTGACGGTCACCGGGACGCACACCTGCTCCGAGGACCTTCGCATCAGCCTGAAGGCCCCCGACGGCAGCACGTATTCGGTCAAGGCCACCGGTTCCCTGCCCTGCACCGATCTGGGCACCCGGAACTACTCGGTCAACGTGACCAACGAAGTCGCGGCGGGCACTTGGACCCTCGTGGTCTACGACGCCTACGCGCAGGACACCGGCACGCTCAGCAGCTGGTCGATCACCGTCTAGCTCCCCCGTTCCGTGAAGGCCTCCTTGCCTACCTTGAGAGTAGGGAAGGAGGCCTTCACGGCCCGCCCGAGAAAGGAATACCCCGGCATGAAGTGGGGAAAGCGATTAGGAGCGGCCGTCGTCGGCATGGCCGCCGTACTGGGTGTCGTCACGGCGCCCGCGCAGGCGGTCACGGCCGCCGCCGCACCGGACATCTCGCTCGCCAACGTCAAGGCGCATCTGAGCGCGTTGCAGACGATCGCCAACCAGAACGGCGGCAACCGCGCGTCCGGACGGCCGGGCTACCCGGCGTCGGTTTCCTATGTGGCACAGAAGCTGCGCGACGCCGGCTACAACGTCACCTTGCAGTCCTGCACGAGCTGCGCGGGTTCGAACCAGAACATCATCGCGGAATGGCCGCAGGGTGACGCCAACCAGGTCATCATGCTCGGCGCGCACCTCGACAGCGTGAGCGCCGGCCCCGGTATCAACGACAACGGCTCGGGTTCGGCTTCGATCCTCGAAGTCGCGCTGACCCTGGCCCGCGAGAACCCCACCATGGCCAAGCGGGTCCGCTTCGGCTGGTGGGCCGACGAGGAGTCCGGCCTGCGCGGCTCGAAGTTCTACGTCAACAGCCTGCCGCAGACCGAGCGCACGAAGATCAAGACCTACCTGAACTTCGACATGATCGGCTCCGACAACTGGGGCTACTTCGTCTATGACGACGTCGCTTCGGTCAAGGCGGTGTTCGACGAGTACTTCAGGACGATCGGCATCCAGACCGAGGGTGACACCGAGGGCGACGGCCGTTCGGACCACGCGTCGTTCAAGAGCGCGGGCATCCCGGTCGGCGGTCTCGCGACCGGTGCCGGATACACGAAGAGCGCCGCGCAGCAACAGAAATGGGGCGGCACCGCGGGAAGGGCGTTCGACAGCTGCTACCACCGCGCCTGCGACACGCTGTCCAACATCCCGGACACCCCGCTGGAGAAGAACGGCGACGCGATCGGCTACGCGGTCTGGAAGCTCGCCGTCGGCACGTCGACGGGCCCCGACTTCTCGATCGGCCTTTCGCCTGCCTCCGGCACCGTCCAAGCGGGACAGTCGGCGACCGTCACGGTCAACACCA
Organism: Amycolatopsis sp. WAC 01376; assembly: GCF_003947415.1. Lineage (GTDB taxonomy): Bacteria > Actinomycetota > Actinomycetes > Mycobacteriales > Pseudonocardiaceae > Amycolatopsis. The sequence continues at coordinate 239,067 of NZ_QHKL01000009.1, read as the reverse complement.
CGACGACTTCCGGTGCGGCGCAAGCGGTTTCGCTGAGTGCCGCCGGTCTTCCCGCCGGGGCGACCGCGACGTTCAACCCCGCTTCGGTGCAGTCGGGCGGTTCCTCGACACTCACCATCGCGACGTCGGCGAGCACTCCCAACGGCACCAGCACGATCACGGTGACCGGTGACGGGACCTCGGTGGACCGCACCGCGCAGTACACGCTCACCGTCGGCGACGTCAGCGTGCGCACGTTCACCAACGGCACCGACTTCGCGCTGAACGACTACGCGACGGTCAACAGCCCGATCACGTCCAGCGCGACGGGTACGGCGACCTCGCCGGTCAAGGTGTCGATCACCGGGACGCACACCTGCTCCGAGGACCTCCGGATCAGCCTGAAGGCCCCCGACGGCAGCACGTATTCGGTCAAGGCCACCGGTTCCCTGCCCTGCACCGATCTCGGTACCAGGACGTACTCGGTGCCGGTGACCAACGAAGCCGCTTCCGGCACTTGGACGCTCGTGCTTTACGACGCCTACGCGCAGGACACCGGCACGCTCGACAGCTGGACCATCACCGTCTGACCATCCGAATGGCGAAGGCCATCTCACGAGGACACCCGGCCTCGTGGGATGGCCTTCGTGCGTGAGAGGGATTCGCGGACAACTTTTCGATATCTGGTCTAGACCACCCGATCGTCGGTAGCGCCACTCGTGCGCGGCGACCTATGTTGAGCCGAACGGCCGCTTCCTGTTCGTTCAAACCGCTTTCGAGATGGGAGCTGGGTATGTTCGGTCGCGTCTCACGGCTGCTCGCAATCACCGGCGCGGCGGTACTCGCCGTCACCACGCTCGTCGTCCTGAGCCCGGCACAGGCCGCGGTGGACGCCGAGGTCTGCGCGGTCAAATCGAAGCCGGCGGGCAAGGTCCTGCAAGGCTATTGGGAGAACTGGGACGGCGCTTCGAACGGCGTCCACCCGCCGCTCGGCTGGATCCCGATCACCGACGCCCGCATCAAAGCCAACGGGTACAACGTGCTCAACGCCGCCTTTCCGGTCATCCTGTCCGACGGAACGGCCAAATGGGAGGACGGGATGGACGCGACTGTGAAGGTCGCGACCCCCGCCGAAATGTGCGCCGCCAAGGACGCGGGCGCGACGATCCTGATGTCGATCGGCGGCGCCACCGCGGGAATCGACCTGAACTCGGCAACCGTGGCGGACAAATTCATCGCGACCATCGTGCCGATCCTGAAGAAGTACAACTTCGACGGAATCGACATCGACATCGAAACCGGCCTCGTCGGCAGCGGGAACATCACCACGCTTTCCGCGTCGCAGAAGAACCTCATCCGCATCATCGACGGCGTGCTCGCCGCGATGCCGCCGAACTTCGGGCTCACGATGGCGCCCGAGACCGCGTACGTCACCGGCGGCAGCGTCGTCTACGGCTCGATCTGGGGCGCGTACCTGCCGATCATCAAGAAGTACGCGGACAACGGCAGGCTGTGGTGGCTGAACATGCAGTACTACAACGGAAGCATGTACGGCTGCTCCGGCGATTCGTACCAGGCCGGCACGGTTCAGGGCTTCGTGGCGCAGACCAACTGCCTCGACAAGGGCCTGGTGATCCAGGGCCAGACGATCCGGGTGCCCTATGACAAGCAGGCTCCGGGCCTGCCCGCGCAGGCGGGCGCCGGTGGCGGCTACATGTCGCCGAGCCTGGTCTCCCAGGCGTACCGCAGCATCCCAGGACTCAAGGGCCTGATGACCTGGTCGCTCAACTGGGACGGTTCGCGAAACTGGACCTTCGGGCAGAACGTGAAGTCGCTGCAGGGCCGCTGACCCCTCGTGTCGTCCGTCTGATCACGCGTGTCGTCCGTCTGATCACGTGAGTTACGCCTTCAATCACGCGAGTTCGCCGTCCGATCACGCGAGTTACGAGTTCGGTCACGCGGGCTCGCCATACGGAACCGGCGAACTCACGTGATCAGAGGCGGAACTCGCGTGATCGAGGGCGTAACTCACGATTCGCCGCTCGGGATCGGCATGGGACATTTCTCGTTGCCGCGCCCGAGCCGGTGCCCGACCTCGTGCGTGACCTTTCGGCGCGCCCGCCCGTATCGTTCCCGGGCATGGACGACGAGGTCGGCGGACGGTTGCGGCGGCTGCGCGCCGAACGTGGCCTCACCCAGCGTGAACTCGCCGAGCCGCACTACACCGCCGCCTACGTTTCGTCCGTCGAGACGGGCGCGCGGACGCCGTCCGGTGACGCGTTGCGTCATTTCGCCGCGCGGCTCGGGGTGGACACCGGCGAACTGCTCGGCGTGACCTCGCCGCGTGACGACGTCCGGCTCGATCTGGACATCGCGTCGGCCGCGTCGGACTTCCTCGCGGGGAACGGCTCGGCTCCGAAGATGCGGCGGCTGGCTCGGCGGGCCGAGAAGATCGGCCGTGCTCGCCAGGCCGGGCTCGCCTGGCTGTGGCTCGCGCGGTTCACCGAAGGCGACGCCCAGCCGCGATGGGTCGCCGCCGCCGAAGCCGCTCTCGGCGACGACATCCCGCCGTATCGCGAACTGGCCGCCGCGCTGCGGGCGAACGTCCTGATCGGCCGGGGCGAGCCGCATCACGCGATGCACCTGCTCCGGACCGCGCTCGACGCGAGCCTCGACGGCTATCCGCATCCGCTGCTCCTCCTGACCCTGCGGGCGTACCTCGCCGAAGGGCACTCCCGCCTCGGCGAGACCGCTCAGGCCGCGCAGCACGCGAGCGAGGCGCTGCGGCTGGCTCGCGGCGGCGAGGAGATCCTGGCCGAACTCACCGATCACCAGCGCCGGTTGACCGAGGCCTACCTCGCTGAAGGACGGGTGGCCGACGCCGTCGCCGCCGTGTCGGTGCTGCACGATCTGCTCCACGAGCGCGCCCTGCGGCCGGTGCTGGCCCGGTGTCTGTTTGCACGGGCTCTGGTCCGTCGTGCCGACGACCTCGAAGGCGCGCTCGCGGACCTTCGCGCGTCAAGGGCGGCCGCGCCCGATCACGCCGTCACCCTGGAACTGGCCGACGTCTGCCGCGAACTCGGTCGTCTCGACGACGCCGCCGCGCTACTCTCCGAAGCGACCGAAGCCATCCCCGCGGACTCGCCGCTCTCCGCGTCACTCACGTTCCAGCAAGGCTCGCTGGCTCTGGCCCGCGGAGACCTCGAAGCAGCCGAAGCGGGCTTCGCGCGCGCCATCGACGTGGCCGCGCTCCGCGACGCACGCGGCGTCTTGGCCGCTTCGATCGACAAAGCGGGAGAGCTGCTTCTCGACCAAGGACGCACCGAAGAGGCCGCAGACCTGCTGCGGCGTGGACTACTACTGCTAGGCGCCGAAGAGGACATCGCGAAGTGACCGAAGTGGACTTGGAAGATCTCAACACCCGTCTGGTGGGCCGATTCGGCGCTGACGCCGAAGGATGGCTCGCCGGTGTCCCGGCCCTCGTCGAGCGGCTGGCGTCCCGATGGGGCTTCGTGCCCGGCGAGATCTTCGACAGCGGCGCCTCGTCCGTCGTGCTGCGCTGCCGATGGACCGACGGGACACCGGCGGTCCTCAAACTCAGCCCGGATGGCCCGCTGCTGACCAAACAGCTCGAAATGCTGGGGGTGTTCGCGCCGACGGGCCGGGTGCCCGCCGTGCTGGCCGCCGACGCGGACGCCGGCGCGATGGTGCTGGAGGAGATCCGCCCGGGCACCCCGGCCGAGGACCTGCCGCTGCCGACCCTGCCGGGGCTTTGGGGAAACTTGCTGACCGCCCTGCATTCCGTCGCCCCGCCCGCGGACTGGCCGTGGAGCCTGCGCGGCCGGTTCGAGGAGTCCTTCGCCCGGATCGGCAAGCGGATCACCGAACCGGCCATCGCCGCCAGGATCGGCGCGGACACCTGGCAGCTGGCGATCGAGCGCTGCGAGAAGTTGCTGGACACCCAGTCCGGCGTCGTGTTGCTCCACGGCGATCTGCATCTCGGCAACGCCTTGGACAGCGGCTCGCGCGGCCTGATCGCGATCGATCCGAAGGCGTGCGTGGGTGATCCGTGCTTCGACGCCGTCGACTACGTGGTGAGCGGCGCCGGGCACGAAGGCGTCGAGGCCCGTTGCCATTCGGTGGCGGACGCCTGCGGGCTCGACGGGGACCGGTTGTACGCCTGGAGCCGGGTGGTCGCCCCGATGTTCGCCATCTCGCACCTGACCTATGGCGGCCCGGAGCAGGCGCTCGACGAGCTGCTCGCCCTGATCAGCTGAGGAACGCGCGCAGCACCGCGGTCACCTGCCGGATCTCGCCCGCGCGGACGTTCTCCTGCCGGGTGTGCGCCAGCGTCGGGTCGCCCGGTCCGAAGTTGACCGCCGGAATCCCGAGAGCCGCGAAGCGCGCGACGTCGGTCCAGCCCAGCTTCGCGACCGCCTTGCCCCCGGCCGCGGCGACCAGTTCGGCCGCCGCCGGGGCGCTCAGACCGGGCAGGGCACCTGGCGACAAGTCGACAACCTTGACGTCGTAGCCCTCGAAGACGTCGCGAAGGTGCGCCTCGGCCTCCTCGGACGAGCGGTCGGGCGCGAACCGGTGGTTGATCGTGAGCACGGCCGCGTCCGGTACGACGTTGCCCGCGACACCGCCGCCGATCTTCGTGGCCTGCAAGCCTTCGCGATAGGTCAAACCGTCGATGTCGACCACCCTCGGCGTGTACTCGGCCAGCCTGCGCAGCGGTTCGGCGAGGCCGTGGATCGCGTTGACGCCCATCCAGCCGCGCGCGGTGTGCGCCCGGACGCCGTCGACGCGGATCTCGATCCGCATCGTGCCCTGGCAACCACCCTCGATCCCGCCGTTCGACGGTTCGCCGAGGATCGCGAGGTCGGCCTGCAACCACTCGGGCAGCTCGCGCTCGATGCGGCCGAGGCCGTTCTTCGCCGCATCGATCTCTTCGCAGTCGTAGAACACGAAGGTGATGTCGTGCCTCGGCTCGCGGAGGGCGGCGGCGAGGTGGAGGAAGACGGCGTCGCCGCTCTTCATGTCGACGGTGCCCAAACCGTGCAGGATCTCGTCGTCACCGGCCCCCTCACGACGCACGGGCATGTTGTCGTTGACCGGAACGGTGTCGAGATGCCCGGCAAGCAACACCCGCGAAGGGCGGCCGAGGTTCGTGCGCGCGAGGACCGCGTCACCGTTGCGGACCACCTCGAGATGCGGCGCCTGCGCCTGGAGCGCGGCCTGCACGGTGTCCGCGATGACCTTCTCCTCTTCCGAGACACTGAAGATGTCCACCAGCGCGGCGGTGAGGTCGACGGGATCGGCGTGCAGATCGAGCGAAGGCATGCCCGCACCGTACCGCCGGGGGCCCGGGGCTACCGTGAAGGAGTGCGCATGCGAACGATCTTGGTCGCCCTCCTCCTGGTACTCAGCGGCTGCGGATCGGGCGAAGTCCCGGTGAAGGTCCGGCCGACCCAGAGCACCGGGCCGGACGTGCTGCCGATCAAACTCAAGGCGCTGACCACCGACCAGTGCTATCTGGCGCCGGGGACCGAGTCGCCGAAGGGCTGCCAGAAGTACGTCACCGAACTCTCCAGCGCCGCGGGCACCGTCCGCAAGCGCAGGCCGGACCTGTCGTCGCACGCCGACGTCCTCGATCGCCCGATCGCCGCGTTCCGCACCGCGAACTGCCAGGACCAAGCGGCTCCCGGCGGACCGTGCGGCCAGGCACTCGCCGACATGGCGACGGCGCTGACCAGTGTGAAGAGCCTCGTCGGCGGTTGACACGGGTCACTGGGTTACCGTTCAGGACGTGAGCGAGCAGACCCCTGATCCCGAAACGACCGGCGCCACCGGCGTCGGACTGGCCACCGTCACGACCGACGGCACGGTGCTGGACACCTGGTTCCCGCTGCCGAAGCTGATCGACGGCACCGACAGCAAGGCCGGCACGGTGCGGCTGACCGCCGAAGAGGCCTCCGAGGCCCTCGGCGAGGCCGCCGCCGCCGAGCTCGGCCCGGACACCGACCGCGGTGTCGAGGTCGTCGCGGTCCGCACGACCATCGCCCGCCTCGTCGACGCCCCCGGCGACACGCACGACGTCTACCTGCGCCTTCACCTGCTGTCGCACCGCCTGATCCGGCCGCACGGCGCGAGCCTCGACGGCATGTTCGGCCTGCTGGCGAACGTCGTGTGGACCAACTACGGGCCGTGCCCCGTCGAGGGCTTCGAGGCGACCCGGCTGCGGTTGCGGTCGCGCGGCAACGTCACCGTCTACAGCGTGGACAAGTTCCCGCGAATGGTGGACTACGTCATGCCGACCGGCGTCCGCCTCGCCGACGCCGACCGCGCCCGCCTCGGCGCGCACCTGGCCAACGGCACCACCGTCATGCACGAGGGCTTCATCAACTTCAACGCCGGCACGCTCGGCGCCTCCATGGTGGAAGGCCGGATCTCGGCGGGCGTCGTGGTCGGCGACGGCTCCGACGTCGGCGGCGGCGCGTCGATCATGGGCACGCTGTCCGGCGGCGGCAAGGAGACCATCTCGATCGGCGAGCGCTGCCTGATCGGCGCGAACGGCGGCATCGGCATCTCGCTCGGCGACGACTCGGTGGTCGAAGCGGGCCTCTACGTCACGGCCGGCACGAAGGTCACCTTCGAGGGCAAGGTCGTGAAGGCGCTGGAGCTGTCCGGCATCTCGGGCGCGGTGTTCCGGCGGAACTCCGGGACCGGCGCCGTCGAGGTCGTCGCGCGTACCGGCGTCGGCATCGAGCTGAACGCGGCCCTGCACGCCAACTGACCTGCGAAAAGAGAGCAAGGGACCTTTGCTATCGCCCGGGTCTCCCTGGGGTGTGGCTGGGTGTCGCAAGCCCGGGTCACGCGTGCAATGAAAGGCTCCTTCCTTGCCAAATTTGCAAGGAAGGAGCCTTTCATTGCATCGGCGAGGGCACGGCGCACGCGCAAAAGAGAGCAAGGGACCTTTGCTATCACTCTCCCCCGGAGAGCGAGAGCAAAGGTCCCTTGCTTCTCTCACGGCCTGGACCACCTTGCCGGTTCACCTAGAATTCATCTTGTGACAGCCGAGGCCCCGCCGCGCAAGAACGCCCCTTCGACCACACCGGCCGCGCTCGGGCTCGGTGACCGCCCCGCGCAAGCCGGGCCGGACGATCCGGCGGCCACCCACGTCCGGGTCAAACTCGACGTCGAGGTCCGCGCGCTCCTCGCGCACGAACCGGGCACCAAATCCGGTGCCGACCCCGAAGACCTGCACCAGATGCGGGTCGCGCTGCGTCGCATGCGGAGCGTCCTCAAGCTCTCGGGCCGCCTCGTCGGCCCCGACGCCGAGCCCGTGCGCGCCGAACTCGGCTGGCTCGGCCAGTCCCTCGGCGACGTCCGCGACTACGACGTCCTGATCGGTCATCTCCGCGAGGTCGTCGCCGAATTCGAGGTGCGCGACCAGCCTGCCGCGCGCCGTCTGGTCTCGAAGTTCGTCACCGAACGCGGCGGCGCGAAGCGGCGGCTCACCCGTGCGCTCGCCAGCCCGCGGTATGCCTCGATGTTGCAGGACATCGGCCGTCTCGCCCGGCAGCCCGACGCTGAAGAACCCACTTTCGGCGCCGAGTCCACTTCCGCGGATCTGGTCGCCGGTCTCGCGAAGCCGCATCGAAAGCTCGCGAAGGCCGTGAAGGCGCTTCCCGCCGATCCTCCGGACGATGACCTTCACGCGCTTCGCATCTACGGCAAGAAACTCCGCTACGCCGCCGAGATGGCCAAGCCCGCCGCGAAGAAGAAGCAAGCGGAGCGGATCCAGCGGCTGATCAAGGCCACGAAGAACTTCCAGACCGTCCTCGGGGACCATCAAGACGCCTGCGTCGCCGCCGATCGAATGCGAGGAGCCTTAAACACGACCGACACCGAACTCGCCTTCATCGCGGGCCGGGTCGCGGAGAAGGAACTGCTGCGCCGCGCCGAGGTCCGAGCCGTGTGGCGCGACGTCTGGGTGGAGGTCGACGAGGCCGCTCAGGCAGTGATTTCGCGGACATAGCCGTCCGGGCGGATCAGCACCTGCCGCCCGTTTTCGGCTTCATACGCCGCGAAGGCATGCCCGCCGACGTCCTCGAAGTCCACATCGGACAGTGCGCTGCCCGCGGGCAGGATCCGCCGCGCGCCTTCGGGAGCCGGACCGTCCCCGAACACCAGCACGGTCGCCTGCGGTCCGCGCAGCAGCTCGAACAGCCGGACGGACTTGCCGTTCGCGTCCTTCAGCGGCGCGTCCGGCGCGCGGTCACCGGGCCGGATCCGGCCGGTCGCCGCGGGTGCGAGCGGGCCGCCGCGATACCCGATGTCGAGCTGACGCGTGTTCTCGCCGCGCTCGTGCGCGTCTTCCGAGCCGTTCTTGTACTTCTCGAGGATTTCGGTGCTGATCTTCAGCACTCTCGCGGCGACCCCGCGCCGCTCGGGCTCGTAGCTGTCGAGCAGCTCAGGTGAACCGTCGGCGAGCTTCCAGCCCAGGTTGTACGCGTCCTGGACGCCGGTGTTGAGGCCCTGGCCACCGGTCGGCGGATGGACGTGCGCCGCGTCGCCGGCGAGGAACACGCGGCCGTCCCGGAACCGCGCGGCGAGCCGGATGTTGGGTCGCCACACCGTCGACCAGGCGAGATCGTGCAATCGGACGCCGCCCCCGGACAGCTCGTCGAGCCGGGACTGCAACGTCTCCAGTGACGCCTCGACCTCTTCCTCGCCCAGCGGCGCGCCGAACTGGAAGTGCGGCACCCCTGGCAGCGGCGTGAGCACGATCCCCGACATCGGATCCTCCGGCTTCGCGAACCAATGCCCGTACGCGCGATCGAGACCCTCCGCCTGGACGTCACCCAGCAGCATGCGGATCGACTCGTCGGTGGTGCCCTCGAACGCGATCCCGAGCGCCTTGCGCACGAAGCTCTTGCCGCCATCGGCGCCGACGAGATAGCCGACCCGCACCCGCTCGCCGGGCAGCTCGGCCGTCACACCGTCGGCGTCCTGCTCGAAACCGAGCAGGGGCGTGCCGAGCTCGACCTGGACGCCGAATTCGGCGAGCCGGTCCCGCAGGATCCCTTCGGTCCGCGACTGGCCGAGGAAGTGACCGTTCGGGTACGGCACGTCCGGGGTGGGGTCGCCGGGTTCGGCCATCATCCGCTCGCCGACGACCTCACCGCCCAGGTGGATCCGCATCGGCACCGGCGGCTGTCCGGCGGCCAGCACCGCGTCCAGTACGCCGAGGTCCTCGAAGACCTCCAGCGTGCGCGGTTGCAGGCCGTCACCACGCGAGCCCTCGAAGAACGTCTCGGCCTTCTCCACGATCCGCACGCCGATGCCGCGGCGCGCGAGGTCGATGGCCAGCGTGAGCCCGGTCGGCCCGGCTCCCGCGATCAGTACCTCGGTCATCTTCGCCTCCAGTGAATTATGATTCAGTGAATCTAAATTCAGTTTGGCGTTGCTAGCCTTCCGTGTCAAGGAGGTGCCGATGACGGCGACGAGCCGCAAGGAGAAGGCGGCGGAGACCGAGGCCGCGCTCAAGGACGCGGCGAAGCGCGTCTTCGCGGCGAAGGGGTACCTGAACACCAAGATCACCGACATCACCGCGGAAGCCGGACGCGCGGCGGGCTCGTTCTACAACCACTTCGCGAGCAAGGAGGAGCTGCTCGAAGCGCTCCTCGCGGACCTCGCGGCGGCGAGCGACGTCAACGCGTCCTCGCCGGAGCACAAAGCCGACTTCACCGACCCGGACGCCGTGCGCTGGCACGTCCGCGAGTACTGGAACTTCCATCGCGACAACGCCGCGACGATGCTCGCGCTGCGCCAGGCGGCGATGGTCAGCGACGACTTCGCACGCACCTTCGCGCGCTTCGGCGCCGATCAGGCGGAGGACCTCCTCGGCCACCTCGGGTACATCACCGCGGCGGGCATGGAACTACCGGCGTCGGAACGGCTCTCGCTCGCGATGATGGGCGAACTCGTCAACGGCTTCGCGCACACGTGGCTGCTGGACCCGTCGTCGGTCTCCGAGGAGGAAGCCGTCGAGGCGCTGACGCGGTTCATCTACCGGGGTTTCACCGGTCGCGACGTGCTATGAACGGTCCTTTCCTTGCAAAATTTGCAAGGAAAGGACCGTTCATAGCACGCCGCACCGGACGCAAACCGCGCCAAGATCAGGAAGTGAGCCGCTCCACAGCCGCGTCGATCCGCTCGTCCGTCGCCGTCAAAGCGATCCGCACGTGCCGCCCACCGGTCGGCCCGTAGAACGTGCCCGGCGCGGCGAGGATGCCGCGATCGGCGAGCCAGTCGACCGTGTCAAGCGAGGATTCCCCGCGCGTGGACCAGAGATACAGCCCCGCCTCGGAGTGCGAAATCTCGAAACCGCTGTCCAGCAGTGCCTTCCGCAGCACCAGCCGGCGGCGTGCGTAGCGTTCCCGTTGCACGGCAAGCGCTTCGTCGTCCTTCAGCGCGGCGACCATGGCCTCCTGCACCGGCCGCGGCATGATCAGCCCGGAGTGCTTGCGGATCTCGAGCAGCCCGGCGACGAGCTTCGGGTCACCGGTGACGAACCCGGCCCGGTAGCTCGCGAGGTTCGCGGACTTCGACAGCGAGTGGACGGCCAGCAGGCCGTCGAGGGAGCCGCCGTGCACGGACGGGTGCAGGATCGACACGGGCTCGCTTTCCCAGCCCAGCGCCAGATAACACTCGTCGGAGACCACGACGACATCGCGTTCCCGCGCCCATTCGACGACCTTGCGCAGGTGATCGACACCGAGCACGCGTCCCGTCGGATTCGACGGCGAGTTGATCCACAGCATCGAGGGCCGCTGCGGGCCGAGCGCGAAAGTGCTGTCCGCACGCAGCAGAGTCGCGCCCGCCAGCAGCACGCCGACCTCGTAGGTCGGGTATGCCACCTCGGGGATGACGACGAGGTCACCGGGGCCGAAGCCCAGTTGCCGCGGCAGCGACGCGACCAGTTCCTTCGAACCGATCGTCGGCAGCACGGCCGTCTCGGGGACGCCTTCGATGCCGTGCCGCCGCGAAAGCGCGTCGATCGCGGCGGCCCTGAGCTCGGGGATCCCGTGCGTGGTCGGGTACCCCGGGATCTCCGACACGGACGCGAGCGCCGCGCGGATGCTCTCGGGGACCGGGTCCACCGGCGTGCCGATCGACAGATCGACGATGCCGCCGGGATGCGCCTGGGCCTTCGCCTTGGCTTCGGCGAGGGAGTCCCAGGGGAAATCGGGAAGAGCGACCCGGCTCATTCGCCCTGCGGGGGAAGAGCCTTGATGAAGGCGGGATCGTGGCTGGTCTTGCCGACCTTGGAGGCGCCACCGGGCGAGCCGAGTTCGTTGAAGAAGTCGACGTTGGCCTTGGTGTAGTCGTTCCACTCGTCGGGGACGTCGTCCTCGTAGTAGATCGCCTCGACGGGGCAGACCGGCTCGCAGGCACCGCAGTCGACGCATTCGTCCGGGTGGATGTACAGCATGCGGTCACCCTCGTAGATGCAATCCACGGGGCACTCGTCGATACACGCCTTGTCGAGCACGTCGACGCAGGGCTCGGCGATCACGTAGGTCACTGCGCACTCCTGCTTTATCTCTGCTTCACCAGTCTGCAACGGACATTACGCGCCCACGGGCGCGACCGGCCCGCTTAGGCCACCCTTATTCCGTACCCCGGGTATGGGCTTTCAGCGGTCTTTCCGGCGCGGCGGCGGAGTGGCCCTGCTGTCCCCGGTGATGACGAACTTCGGCGCGGCGGGCTTCGCCGCTTCCGCGTCCTTCTCGACGGCCTTTTCCGTGCCCAATGCCCGGTTGAAGCCGTCGGAGATCTCGCGGACCAGGTCTTCGTTGTGCCTGTCGTCCTTGCGCGCGATGCTCATCGGGGTCCCTCCACTGCCTTCCTTGGCACAATCTAACCGTGAACAGTGCGGAAATGCTCGAGCTCACCTGTAGCCGGGCTTGGACTCCCCTGCTGGAGAGCCGGATCGGGGACTGGAGGCTGCGCTGGGCGGACGGGTTCACCGCCAGGGCCAACAGTGCCCTGGCCATCGGCGATCCGGGAAAACCGCTGCCAGACGCCCTGCGGGCGGTCTGTGACTTCGCCCACGATCATGCCATCCCGCCGGTCGTTCAGGTGATCCAGGACACGTCGCTCGAAGACGCCATCGCCGCCTGCGGCTGGGTCCACTATGTGGAACACCGGCCCGCACACGAGGTTCGCGTGCTGACCGGGCCGCTCTCGCGCGGGACCTCGGCGGGAGCGGTGGTTCTCGACGAACCGACGTCCGGATGGTGGGAAATGACCGCGGGCGGCGCGGATCCGGCGGAGGCACCACGGCATGTCCTCGGCACCGGCAAGGTCGGCTTCGGGGTGGTGGAGGTCGACGGCGTCACGGCCGGGGCGGTCCGCGGGGCCGTCGTCGACGAGTGGCTGCACATCGCCCGTTTGGAGGTACGGCCCGAGTTCCGGCGACGGGGGCTGGCACGCGGGATGATGAACGCGGCGGGCGGCTGGGCGGCCGCTCAGGGCGCCACCGGCGTCGTGCTGCAGGTCGCGGTGGCGAATTCCGGCGCGCTGAAACTGTACGAAAGCCTGGGCTGTACGGAGCACCACAGGTACCGCTACTGGGCCCCGGCTCCGGGGGCGTGCGAGGATCGCCCGTCGTGAAGGTCGTCATTTTGGTCGGCGGAGTGGGCGGGGCCCGCTTCCTGCTGGGGGTCAAACAAGCACTCGGTCTGCCCGCGATCGGTTCCGGGCCGGAATCGCCGCATGAGGTGACCGCGCTGGTGAACACCGGGGACGACGTGTGGATGCACGGTCTGCGCATCTGCCCGGACCTGGACACCTGCATGTACACGCTCGGCGGGGGGATCGACGAAGAGCGCGGCTGGGGCCATTCCGGGGAGACCTGGACGGTCAAGGAGGAGCTCGCCGCCTATGGCGCCGAGCCGACCTGGTTCGGCTTGGGCGACAAGGACATCGCGACGCATTTGATCCGTTCGCGGATGCTGCGCGCGGGCTATCCGCTCTCGCAGGTCACCGAGGCGCTGTGCGACCGCTGGCAGCCGGGCGTGCGCCTGCTGCCGATGTCGGACGACCGCGTCGAAACGCATGTCGTGATCGACGACCCCGATTCGGACACAGATGCGGACCAGCGCAAGGCGATCCACTTCCAGGAGTGGTGGGTGCGGTACCGCGCCGAGCCGAAGGCGCATTCGATCATCGCCGTCGGCGCCGAGGAGGCCAAGCCGGCGCCGGGTGTGCTCGACGCGATCGCGGGTGCCGACATCGTGCTGTTCGCGCCGTCCAATCCGGTGGTCTCGGTCGGCACGACGCTCGGTGTGCCGGGAATCCGCGACGCGCTGCGGAAGACACGCGCCAAGGTCGTCGGTGTCTCGCCGATCATCGGCGGGAAGGCGTTGCGCGGTATGGCCGACGCGTGCCTGAGCGCGATCGGCGTGGAGACGTCGGCCGAGGCCGTCGGACGGCATTACGGTTCCCGCAAGGAATCCCCGGACGGCGTGCTCGACGGCTGGCTGGTCTCCGAGGGCGAAACCGTCGAGGTGCCGGGAGTCGCCGTCCGCGACGTGCCCCTGCTGATGTCCGATGTGGACGCCACGGCGGCCATGGTGCGTGCGGCTTTCGATCTGGCAGGAGTTTCCGTTGACTGACCACGCTTCCGCGAAGATCGAGATCCTGCCGGTCGAAGGGTTGCCGGAGTTCCGCCCCGGCGACGACCTGACCGGCGCGATCGTCGAGGCGGCTCCCTGGCTGCGGTCGGGCGACGTCCTGGTCGTGACGAGCAAGATCGTCTCCAAGGCCGAGGGCATGCTGATCCGCGTCCCCGCCGACCCGGAGGAGCGCGACGCCGCCCGGCGCAAGCTGGTCGAGGAGGAGTCGGTCCGCGTGATCGCGCGGATCAACCGGACGGTGATCACCGAGAACAAGCTCGGCATCGTGCAGGCCGCCTCCGGGGTGGACGCGTCGAACGTGGCCTCCGGTGAGGTCGCGCTGCTGCCGTCCGATCCGGACGCTTCCGCGCTCGCGCTGCGGAACGGGCTGCGTGAACGGCTGGGCGTCGAGGTCGCCGTCGTGGTCACCGACACCATGGGGCGGGCGTGGCGGGTCGGGCAGATCGACGCCGCGATCGGCGCGTCGGGCCTGCGGGTGCTGCACTCGTACGCGGGCGAGGTCGACAGCCAGGGCAACGAACTCGCGGTCACCGAGGTGGCGATCGCCGACGAACTCGCCGCCGCGGCGGATCTGGTCAAGGGCAAGCTCGGCGGGACACCGGTCGCCGTCGTCCGCGGACTTCGGCTGACCGACGACGGTTCGACCGCCCGCGAACTGCTGCGGCCGGTCGAGGAGGACCTGTTCCGCCTCGGTACCAACGAATCCATCGCGCAGGGCCGCCGGGAAGCCGTGCTCGCGCGGCGTTCGATCCGGTCGTTCACCGACGAACCGGTCGATCCGGAGGTGCTGCGCCGCGCGGTCGGGACGGCGCTGACGGCGCCCGCGCCGCATCACACGAAACCGGTCCGGTTCGTCTGGCTGCGCGAGGAAGGCTTGCGCCGCAAGCTTCTCGACGCGATGAAGGCGTCTTGGCAGGCCGATCTCGAAGGCGACGACTTCACCGCCGAGCAGGTCGTGAAGCGCCTCAGCCGCGGCGACATCCTCTACAACGCGCCCGAGGTCGTGATCCCGTTCCTCGTCGCCGAAGGCGCGCACACCTACCGCGACGACCGGCGAAACGCTTGTGAGCACACGATGTTCACCGTCGCCGGTGGCGCGGCCGTGCAGGGCCTGCTGGTCGCGCTCGCCGCCGAAGACCTCGGCTCGTGCTGGATCGGTTCGACCATCTTCGCGGCGGACGTCGTGCGCGACGTGCTCGGCTTGGACGAGCGCTGGGAACCGCTCGGCGCGGTCGCGATCGGTCATCCCGCCGCCCTCCCGCCCGCGCGCGGTCCCATCGAACCCGGTGAAGGACTTCTCGAACTGTGACCCTGCACTACGACGTTGTGTCCACTTTGTCCGGTTGGCGACCGGCGGACGCCGCCCAGGAATCCTTGCGCCAGGCCTATCTCGGCTTCCTCGCCGCCCGCGAGGACGTCTGCCGCCGCGAATGCGCGGCCGGGCACATCACCGCGTCGGCCGTCCTTCTCGACGCCGACGCGGAAAACGTGCTGCTCACCCTGCATCCGCGAGTCGGGCGCTGGCTGCAGCTCGGCGGGCATTGCGAACCCGGCGACGCGACGCTCGCGGACGCCGCTCTTCGTGAGGCACGCGAGGAATCCGGCATCGACGACCTGGTGATCGAGCCGGCCCCGGTGCATCTCGACGTCCATCCGATCACCTGCTCGCTCGGCGTGCCGACGCGGCATTTCGACGTGCGTTTCGTGGTGCGCGCGCCCCGGGGAGCACAACCGGTCCAAAGCGACGAATCGGACGATCTTCGTTGGTGGCCGGTGGATTCCCTGCCGAAAGGGTCGGAAGATCTCGCCGAACTGATGGAAGCCGCCGTGCCCGTGGCGGCCGGCCGTTAGGGTGTCGGCTGACGTCCTAAAGGGGGAATGATGCTGACGGCGCTGACGCCATATCTCGACCGGGTCCGGGTCCACAGCAGCGGAGACGGTGACGGCTTCGGCTGGTTTCTGCTGATCCTGGCGATCATCGTCATCATCATCGTGGTCGTGGTGATCATCGTGAAGGTCAACCAGGCGAAGAAGCCGCCGATGACGTTCCCGCAGAACCCGAACTTCGGTGGTGGCGGCCCGGCTCCGGGCTTCCCGCCGCCCCCGCCGCCCGGTGGACCCGCCCCGCAGGGCAACTGGCAGCAGCAGCCCGGCTTCCCGCCGCCTCAGCCCGGTTACGGCCAGGCGCCCGGCTTCCCGCCGCCGCCCGCCCCCGCTCCCGCGGGTTTCGCGCCGCCCGCAGGCTTCGCGCCGCAGCACGGCGCCCCCGCGGGTTTCGCACCACCTCCCGGCGCCCCGGCGCACAATCCGTTCGGCGCGCCCGGCATGGCTCAGCCCGGTTTCCCGCCGCCTCCCCCGCAGGCCGGGCCGCCGATCGACGGCAGCGCGGACCGCACGCAGGTCGTGTCCCCCCAACAGCAGGCGGACGCCGGCGCCGACCGCACCCAGGTCGTGTCGCCCGCAGGCGGCGGCGACCGGACGCAGGTCGTGTCACCCGCGGGCGCCGACCGGACGCAGGTCGTCTCCCCGGCGGGCGGCGGTGACCGGACGCAGGTCGTGCCCGGTGGCGCCGGTGACGCCACCCAGGTCGTCCCGCCCCGTCAGTAGCCCCCAGCAGGGAGAGAACCGCATGGTCAGGGTCGACCCGAACTCCTCGGTCCCGCCGTTCGAGCAGGTCCGCACCGCCTACGCGGAGCGGATCAACGAGGGCACCCTGCCCGTCGGGGCGAAACTCCCGACCGTGCGGAAACTCGCCGAAGACCTCGGCATCGCCCCGAACACGGTCGCCAAGGCCTACCGCGAACTGGAAGAAGCGGGCCTGATCGAGACTCGCGGCCGGGCGGGGACGTTCGTCAGCGCCATCGGCGACGAAACGCGCGAACGCGCGAGGCAGGCGGCCGCCGACTACGCCGCGCTGACCAGGAAGCTGGGTCTCGGCCGCGACGAGGCCAAGGCGATCGTCGACGCGGCGCTCGGTTGATCCACTCCGCGCGACCGGTCACACGGAGTGGACCGGCTAACCTCACCGCATGGGAGTCTCCGTGTTGATGCTGTTGATCATCTTTCTGGTCCTCGCCGGTGTCGGCGTCGGCATCTTTTTCCTGGTGAAGGCACTCACCAAGCCGAAGCCCCCGGTGTACCCGCCGCACCAGTACCCGCAGCAGCCGCCGCAGTACCCGAGCCAGCAGCAGCCCTACCCGCCGCAAGGCTGGGGCAACTGACCGGCAGGCGCGATCACATCGCGCGGTAGTCGCGGAGCTCGATCTTCGGCCCGAACCTCGGGCGCCGGAATCCGGCCGTCGACAGGTAGCGCACGGCACGCTGGCGCTGCGGCGAATACGGCGCCAGCACCTCGGACATCCCGACGTCGTCGAGTTTCGTGCCGACGAGCGCGTGCCCGACCATCGACGGGATGTTGTAGTCGCCGAAGCTCACCGCGTCCGGATCGCCCCAGGCGCGTTGCGCGATCTCCGCCGCGGTCCACACGCCGATTCCGGGCACCTTCCGCAGCCAGGCGCGGCCCTCGACACCTTTCAGCTCGACGGCCTTCTCCAGCCGGGTCGCGACACGGGCCGCGGCGATCAGCGTCGTCCGCCGTTTCAGGTCCACCCCGGCGCGATGCCATTTCCAGTCCACAATGGATCGGATGGCGACGGGTGTCGGCGGCACACGCAGCCGCGACGGCACCGGCCCCGGCGCCTGCTCGCCGAACCAGCGGCACAGCTCACCCCACGACCGCAGCGCCTCCGTACTGGTCACCTTCTGCTCCAGCACGGCGAGCACCAGCGCGTCCCACACCCGGCCGGTCGAGCCGAGCCGCAGTCCCGGGTTCCGGCGCCGCGCCGACGCGACGACGTCGTGATGCGCGATGAACTCGGAGTCGTCGTCATGCGCGCCCAGCATCGCCGGGACGCCGTCGAGCAGCCTGTCCGCGCCGGGCCCCCAGGCCTCGGCCTCGATCTCGCCGTCGGCGCGCCGCAGCAGCGCGAGCGTGCCCGCGCCGTCCGCGGTGTTGGCCGCCAGCCAGGTGACCCCGGCCTCGGTGCGGACGACGTTGGGCGACCGTGACCCACGGCTCAGCGGACCGAGGACCGTGTCCAGGTCCAGTTCGAAGCCGGGGCGGAACAGCACACGATGAAACTACCCGGCACTCGGCTAGGGTTAGCGGGCCACCTGAAACCGTAAGCCTATGGAGGACACCGACGATGACCGAGCGACCGGCGAAGGCCTCGATCGTCAGCGGGTACTTCAACCCGCTCCACCAGGGCCATCTCGACCTGTTCGAGGACGCGCAGGCACGGTCCGGCTACCTGATCGTCATCGTCAACAACGATCACCAGCAGGTCCTCAAGAAGGGCAGGGTGATCCAGACCGAGGACATCCGGGCCCGGATCGTCCGCGCGCTGCGCATCGTCGACGACGTGTACATCGCCGTCGAGCAGGGGCCGGGCATCAACGAGTCGTTCGACCTGATCCGCGCGGCGTACCCCGACACGGAGCTCGAGTTCTGCAACGGCGGCGACAGGCGCAGCGTCGACGAGCTGCCCGCGGACGAGATCGAGGCCGGGGCCCGCAACAACATCGCGTTGCTCTACGGCATCGGCGGCACGGACAAGGCGGACTCCAGCACCCGGATCCTTTCGGACATGGAAGCCTGAGTCCTGGCGGCCCGCCAACTTTTGTCGGACGACGTTCGCGGGTCTGCTGACGGCGGCCGCTCCTAGGGCCTACCCTAGACATCACACAGTCGGCCCTGAACCCAGAGGGCCCCAGGTCAGTCGGGAGGCCTAGGGGAATGGACCCCCGTGCTCGGGCGGACGCCTTGCTCGCACGCGCAAGCGCGCGTGGAGCCTTCGTCGTGACACCGGACAACGCGACGTCTCCGATGGACTCCGCGAACACCCAGCAGATCCCCCGATCGGTGGTCGCCGAGATCGACCGATCATCGGACCCGGACACGACCACTCAGCTACCTGCTTCGCTGATCGCGGAGAACGACCACCCGCTCGCGGGACCCGAGCCGACGACGCGGCTGGACCTGCCGCCGGCGCGGGGCGAAGGTTCGACTCAGCCGCAGCCTTATCCTCGCCGCCCCGGCACGCAGCCGACCAGGCCGCTGCCGCAGGCGACCACCCCGCTCACCCGGCGGCCGCCGGCGGCGCCGGTGCAGAGCCCGCTGATCGAGCAGCCGGAGACCGTCGAGAACGAGGTCGGCGGCCTGGTGCCGACGGTGAAGCAGAACCCTTCGGGACGGTCGAACCTCTCGCGCCGTCTGGATGGCATCTGACCTCTCTCACGTGCAATGAAAGGCCCCTTCATAGCAAATTTTGCAATGAAGGGGCCTTTCATTGCACGCGCGGGCACCCGCCTCAGGAGGCCCGGATCACCCGATCGATCTCCTTGATCGCCGCGCCCCCGCCGTACGTGGCGTTGGACAGCATGGCGACGTCCAGCCCCTCGGCCGGATAGTGCCGCATGAGCGAGCAGACGCCGATGTTCCCGCCGTCCTTGTAGTAGTGCCGCACCGAGCCGTCCGGCTCCAGGACGAATTCGAGGCCGAAGCCGTACCAGACGCCTTTGCTGTGAAGCACCTGCGGCGTGAGGAACTCCTTCGTGCGCTCCGGTGACAGGAGTCGTTCTTCGCGGATCGCGCGCAGAAACCGGACGAGGTCGCCGACGGTGCAGTACGCACCCCCATCGGGTGACCCGATCGGCGGGTAGCTGAAGATGTTCTGCTTCCAGCCGGTGATCTGCTCGCCGTCGAGGATCGGGTCCCAGCCTTCGGCGACCCTAGGCGCCGGATCGCGTCGGTCGAAGAAGCCCGAATCGGTCATCCCCGCGCGGTCGAGCACGGTCTCCCGGACGTGGTCGCGATACGGCCTTCCGGTGCACTCCTCGATCACCAGCCCGGCGAGAACGTACCCCGAATTGCAGTACCGGCAGCCCTCGCCCGGCGCGAAATTCGGTGCCCTGTAGGCGAAATTGGGCAAATGGTCGCGTGTGTCCACCACCGAGTACACCGGTTTGTCGACCCACAGCGCCTCGTAACTCTCGCCCGCTTCCTCGTCGGCGTCGTCGGCGATCCCGGACGTGTGCGTGAGCAGGTGCCGCGTCGTCGCACCGGGCGCGATCGCCGTGCCGCCGAGGTCGATGATCTCGCCGATCGGGCGATCGAGGTCCAGCCGTCCCTCGTCGGCGAGGCGCACCGCGGCGATCGCGGTGACGACCTTGGTGATCGACGCGGTGTCGTAGCGGATGTCCGGCGTGTTCGGCACCGACCAGCGGCGGCTGGCCAGGCCGTATCCGCGTTCGAACAGCGTCTCGTCGCCGCGCCGGATCAGCACGACCCCGGAGAAGCGATCCTCCCCGGCGCGTTCCGTCAGCCAGGTGTCCAGTTCGGCGAAGTCCATGCACCGACGGTAACGACGGCGGGGAGCGGAGTCGCGCGAGTTCCGGTGGCCGGAACGGCTACTTCCGGCGCGTTTCGAGCTTGAGCCGCAGCGCGAGACCGGCTTTCACCGCGAGCATGACCGGCTTCCACAGGAGACCGCGGTGACGGTCCGCGAGGTAGCGGTACGCGCTTTCGTGGTGCACACGCAGCATCTTCTCCGAAGCCTGCGAAGTCGAATGCCCGCCGATGTGCATGACGCTCGACGAAGGGGCGTACACGTTCAGCCAGCCAGCGCGGGTCAGCCGGTCGCCGAGGTCGACGTCCTCGAAGTACATGAAGTAGCGCGTGTCGAATCCGTCGACCGAGTCGAAGGCCTCGCGGCGCAACAGCTGGCAGGACCCGGAAAGCCAGCCCGCCGTGCGCTCGACCGGGGTGCCGGTCTCCTGCCGGTACTGCCGCGTCCACGGGTTACCCGGCCAGATCTTGCCGAACGCCGCGTGCCCGATCCCGCGGCCGAACGACGGCAGCAGCCGGGCCGACGGGTAGACCGTGCCGTCGAGGTCGTGGATGAGCGGCCCGAACGCGCCACCGCGCGGCCAGCGCTCGGCCACCTCAAGCAGCGCGTCGAGCGAACCGGGTTCCCATTCGAGGTCCGGGTTCACCACGACGACCCAACCGTAGCTGTCGTCGAGTTCCGCGACCCCCCGGTTGGCGGCCGTGCCGTAGCCGACGTTCTCGCCGATGCTGAGCAGCTTGACGTTCTCCCGGCGGGCGGCCTTCTCCGGGGCGCCGTCCGTGGAGGCGTTGTCGGCGACGACGACCTGGACGTCCCGATCCGTCGCCTTCTCGAGCGTGTCGAGGAACTTCTCGAGGGTTTCGCCGGGGAAGTACGTCACGGTCACGACGGCGATCCCGTCGCCGTAGCTGGGGTGCTCAGTCACGGGGCCATTGTCCACCCGTCACCGAACGCGACCGCGCCGCACCCACCCCGAGGCGATAGCAAAGGTCCCTTGCTCCCCCGCTGCTCCGAAGCTCCGAATCCGGCGGATGCTCCCAATGTGGCGTTGGGGACACTCAGCGCCCCCAACGCCACATTGGGAGCATCCGCAAGGCTCAGCTCGCCCGCCGCTGCGCATGCCGGTGCCAAGCCTTCGCGTAGGCCTCCCGGTGTCGCTCCGCGGTCGTCGCCCACGAGAACTCCTTCGCCCGCCGAAGCGCGGCTTCGGCCAGCTCGGCCCGCCTCGCGGGAGCGTCGAGCAGCTCCGAGATGGCCGCGGCGACGTCTCCGGCGCCGACCCCGCAGTAGGCGACCGCGTCCCCGCCGACCTCCGGCAGCGAAAGCCGCCGGGTCGTGAGTACGGCCGCGCCGCACGCCATCGCCTCCAGCACCGGTAGCCCGAATCCCTCGCCGAGGCTCGGGTACGCGACCAGATCGGAGCCGCCGAGGAAGCCGGCGAGCGTGTCGAACGGCAGGTATCCGGCCCGGATCACGCGCAGCCGATGCGGTACGGCGTCGAGGGCGCGTTCGACCTGCGAATCCCAGCCCGGTTGTCCAGCGAGCACCAGCGCCGGCGGGTTCGGCCTGCCGATCACGGCGTGCGCGAAGCCGCGGATCAGCGCGGGCACGTTCTTGCGCGGTTCGAGCGCGCCGAGGAAGGCGACGTACGGCGTCTTCCCCAGTCCGACGGCCTGCCGCGCGGCCTCGATCTCGGCGGGTGAGGGCGGATGGAACCGATCCGGTTCGACGCCGTGGTGGATGATCTCCAGTTCCGAGGTGCGCACTGTCCGCACCTGGCCGACGCGCTCGAGTTCGGCCGCCGTCGCGATGCTCGGCACGACGCACAGCGTCGCGCGGCGAAGCGCCGTCGCGGTCCAGGCGCGGAAGAAGCGCGCCTTCACCGAAGAGTGCAGGACGGCGTCGGTGAAGAAGGTCGCGTCGTGCAGCGTCACTACCGAAGCGGCCGGACTGGCCAGCGGCATCGTGTAGTGCGGCGAGTGGACGACGTCGGCGGCGAGCCGCCGGACCAGCCGGGGCAGGGTCGCCTGCTCCCAGGTCAGCCGGGCCGTCCTGGTCGAAGTCGACGGCGAGGTCGGCACGATCCGCGCGCCGGGCGCCAGCCGGTCGTACAGCACCGCGTCCCGCGGCTGGCAGACGACGGTGATCCGAGCGCCGTCCTCGTCCAGCGCCGCGACCAGCGAATCCACGTAACGTCCGACGCCACCCCGGTCCGCGGGAACGGCGGTCGCGTCGATCAGCACGCGAGGGTCATCGGTCACCCTAGGAGGGTACGGCTGCTCACCGGCTCCGCGGTGGGGAACCGGGAAACTGATCGTGCTGGTGGAGGCCCCAAACGGCCGAAGCGGCACGCTGCCAGGTGAACTCACTCGAACGGCTGAGACCACTGTCACGCAGCGCTGCCGCACGCTCCGGATGGTCGAGTACGTCGCGAAGGGCATCCGCAAGCGCTTGCGCCTCGCCGACGGGGACGGTGACGCCCGCTCCCCCGGCCACTTCGACCAGGGCGGGAACGTCCGAATACACCACCGGCACCCCGGCCGCCATCGCCTCGATCAGCGGCAGCCCGAAACCCTCCGCCCGGCTCGGCATCGCCAGCACCGACGCGCCCCGCAACGCGAACGCCAGTTCCGCGTCGCTCACCTTCCCCAGCAGCCGGACGTCCGCGCCGTGCTCGCGCGCCAGCGCGGCCGGATCGACCCCGCCCCAGCCCGGCTGACCGGCCAGCACCAGCGGCACCCCGATCCGGCCTGCGGCGTCGATCAGCACGTCGATGCCCTTGCGCGGCTCGATCGTCCCGATCGCGACCACGTAGCGCTCGGGCAGCGCGACCTCGGTGAACGCGGCGGGCGGCCGCACCCCGTGCGGGATCACGTGCAGCGGAGCCGAAACCGGCACCAGCCCGGTGAGCTCGTCCGCAATCGCTCGCGTGGGCACGGTCAGCGCGGTCGCCCGCGCCGCGGCCCGCGCGATCATCGCCTTGTGCCACGCGACGCCACGCGGGGTCAAGGTCTCGGGATGCGTCCACGGCACGGTGTCGTGCACCGCGACCGACAGCGTCCGCCCCTTCGGCACGCGGGCGGGCGCGAGCGGCGTCGGCGCGTGCACCGCGTCACCACCCGGCCACCACGGCAGGCCCAGCTGCCAAGCGGCGATCAGCGCCCGGGGCGGGATCGGCAGCACACGTGGTCCTTCGACACCCTCGACGACCGCGGCCTCGATGTCGGCATGCCGTGCGACCACGCTCGACACCGTCCAGCCCGGCGGCGCGGTCTCGGCGAGCGCCCGCAGCACTTCGCCGGTGTAGCGGCCTGTCCCGCCGGGGACCGGCGCCAGCAGCTGCTCGGCGAGCACGACCAGTTCGGGCATGGTCTCTATTCTCTCTGGCATGCCCAGCACCACCGTCGTCGTGGTCACCTGGCGCGGCGCGGCGCACATCATCGCCTGCCTCGACGCCCTCGCCGCGCAGTCCCGCCCGCATCGCACCCTGGTCATCGACAACGCCTCCGACGACGGGACGGCCGCCCTGCTCGCCGCCCATCCGTCGAAGCCCGAGGTGCTCCGGCTGCGGCGCAACACCGGCTACGCGGGCGCCATCGCCGCCGCACTGGACAAAGTGGACACCCCGCTGATGGCGTGGCTGAACGACGACGCCGCGCCGGCCCCGGACTGGCTCGCGACCTGCGAAGACACCCTCGCCAAGGCTCCGCTCGCCGCCGCCGTGAGCGCCCGGCTGACGCTGGCCGACGGCACCGTCCAGTCCACGGGCGTCCGCCTGACCGCCGACGGCCACGGCGCCGACCTGCCGGAACGCGCCGAAGAGGTCTTCGGTTTCTGCGGCGGCGCGGCCGTGCTGAACGTCGAGGCGCTCCGTTCCGTCGGCGGCGTCCCGGCGTCCTACTTCTGCTACTACGAGGACACCGACACCGCGTGGCGGCTCCGGCTGGCGGGCTGGGACGTCGTCGGCGCCGAAGCCGAGGTCACCCATCGGCATGGCGCGAGCACCCGGCCGGGTTCGGTCCAGTTCCACCTGTGGAATGAACGCAACCGCCTGCTGACCCTCCTGCGGTGTGCTCCGCGTGAGGTCGCGCTCCGCCAGCTGCTGAAGTTCGCCGCCCTGACCGCGGTGCTCCCCTTCCGAGCGAAACCGAAAGCACCGAACTTTCGTCCGAGCCTGCGGTGCCGGGTGCTGGGTGCCGTCGCCGCCCGCCTGCCGCGCACACTGCTCGAGCGGCGGGCCATCGGCCGGCGCGCGACACTCGGCCGAGGCGCGGTCTGGGACGCGTGGGCGGGCAATTAAGCTTGCCCCAATCGAGAGCAGGGAGTACGGCTTTGGCGCAGGGGGAAACGCAACCGGTCGTCTCGGTCATCGTGGTGAACTACCGGGGAGCCGCCGACACCGTCACCTGCCTGCGCGCACTCGCCGAACACGATTACCCGAACCTCGAAGTCATCTGCGTCGACAACGCCTCCGGCGGCTCCGACGTCGCCGAGATCAAGGCCGCCGCCCCGGGCGTCAAGCTCGTCGAGTCCCCGGTGAACTCCGGCTTCGCGGGCGGCTGCAACCTGGGCGCGAAGCACGCGACAGGTACCGTGCTCGCCTTCCTCAACAACGACGCCCGCCCGGCTCCCGGCTGGGTGGGCGCGGCCGTCGCCGAACTGCGCGCGCAGCCGACGGTCGCCGCGGTGGCCAGCAAGGTCCTCGACTGGGACGGCACCGGCACCGACTTCGTCGACGCGGGCCTGACCTGGTTCGGCATGGGCTACAAACGCCACGCGGGCAGCCCGCTGGCCGACGTCCCCGCCGCCGAACACGAGATCGCCAAGGACGTCCTGTTCGCGACCGGTTCGGCGATGTTCGTCCGTGCCGGGGTGTT
Organism: Amycolatopsis sp. WAC 01376; assembly: GCF_003947415.1. GTDB lineage: Bacteria > Actinomycetota > Actinomycetes > Mycobacteriales > Pseudonocardiaceae > Amycolatopsis. Next base: position 214,095 of record NZ_QHKL01000009.1, on the reverse strand, counting down.
CGCCGAACTCGGCGGGTTCGACGAGCGGTTCTTCATGTTCTACGAGGACGTCGACCTCGGCTGGCGGCTGAACCTGCGCGGCTGGCGCGTGCGCTACGTGCCGGATTCGCTGACCTACCACAAGCATCACGCCACGATGTCCACAGTGGACGCTCCGGACTCCGGGCGCGAGACGTTCCTGCTGGAACGCAACGCCTTGGCCGCGTTGTACAAGAACCTTTCCGACGAGACACTCTCGCGCGCGCTGCCCGCGGCGCTGGCGCTGGCCGTACGCCGCGCGACCGCTCGCGGAGACCTCGACGCCACCCAGCTCGATCTCGCCCAAGGCGTCGGCCCGGCCGAAACCGGTCCGGTCGAAGTGCCGAGGACGACATTGGCCGGCGTGCTGGCGATCGACCAGTTCGTCGAGCTGCTGCCGTCGCTGGCCGAGTCGCGCGCCGTCGAACAGGCCGCCCGCGTCCGCACCGACGCCGATCTGCTTCCCTTGCTGCGCAAGGCGTTGGAGCCCGCGTATCCGCTGCCGCGCTATCTCGCCGCGCACGACATCCTGGTCGAGACGTTCGGCATCGACGCGCTCTTCGGGCAGCGCCGGAAGATCGCGGTGATCACCGGCGACGCGATCACCGAACGGATGGCGGGCCCGGCGATCCGCGCGTGGAACATCTCCGCGACCCTGGCCGCCGAACACGACGTCCACCTGGTGACGGTCAATCCGCTCGCCGATCCGCCGCCCGCGCCGTTCCGGGTCAGCGCGGCGACCCGGCGCGAGCTCGAGGCCCCGATCGCCTGGGCGGACATCATCGTCCTGCAGGGTCACGTGCTGGAACTCGCGCCCTCGCTCAAGAAGCAGTACGCGCACAAGATCGTGGTCGCGGATCTGTACGACCCGATGCACCTGGAACTGCTCGAACAGGGCAAGGGCGTTCCCGACGACAAACGCGCGCTCGACCTCATCGGGGTCACCAAGGTCCTCGACGCGCAGCTGGAACGCGGGGACTTCTTCCTGTGCGCCTCGGAGCGCCAGCGGCACTTCTGGCTGGGTCACCTCGCGGCGATGGGCAGGCTCTCGCCGCGGCTGTACGACGCGGACCCGACCACCCAGTCGCTGCTCTCCATCGTCCCGTTCGGCCTGTCCCCCAACGCGCCGGTCCGCACCGGCCCCGGCCTCCGGTCCACTTTGGACGGAATCGGCGAGACCGACCACGTCGTACTGTGGGCGGGCGGGGTTTACAGCTGGTTCGACCCGCTCACGCTGGTCCGCGCGATCGAGCAGCTGCGGCAGCGCCGCGGCGACGTCCGCCTGGTGTTCCTCGGGATGAAGCATCCCAACCCCGAAGTCACCGAGATGGACATCGGCGCGCGCACGATGCTGCTTTCCGACACGCTCGGGCTCACCGGCAAGCACGTGTTCTTCAACCAGCAGTGGGTGCCGTACGAGGAGCGCCAGAACTGGCTGCTCGACGCGAACTGCGGCGTCACCACGCATTACGAGCACGTCGAGACGACGTTCGCCTTCCGCACCCGGGTGCTGGACTACCTGTGGGCCGGGCTGCCGATCGTCACCACCGACGGTGACTCGTTCGCGGACCTGGTCCGGAAGGAACGGCTCGGCGTCGTCGTCCCCGCCGAGGACGTGGACGCGCTGGCCGACGCGCTGGAAAAGGCGCTGTACGACGAAGAATTCGCCGCGGGCTGCGTCGAGCGGATGGCCGCGGTCGCCCAGCGTTACGCCTGGCCGGAAGCGTTGAAGCCGTTGGTGGAGTTCTGCCGGAACCCGCGGCCCGCCGCGGACCGGCTGCCCGGTTCGGAAGACCTAGTGGTCACCGCACCGGTGCGGGGCAAGGAAATGCTGCGCCGCGACGTCGACCTGATCCGCGAGTACCTCGCCGACGGCGGCCCGAAGGAACTCGTGCGGCGCGTCGGCGGCCGCGTGGTCAAGGTCGCGAAGCAGAGGCTCGGCCGTGGCTGACCGCCCCTTGCGCGTCCTGCTCGACGGGACCCCGCTTCTCGGTGCCAGGACGGGTATCGGCCGGTACACGGTCGCGCTGTCCGAAGAGCTCGCGTCGATGTCCGAAGTGGACACTCGTGCGGTCGCGTTCACGTTGCGCGGCTGGCGGCGGCTTCGGCATGTGCTCCCGCACGGCGTCCGGGCCCGGGGCATGCCGGTGGCGGCGCGGTTGCTGCGGAAGGCGTGGCTGCGTTCGCAGCTGCCGCCGGTGGAACTGTTCGCCGGACCGACGGATGTCGTGCACGGCACCAACTTCGTGCTGCCCGGCCGGTTCCGCGCGGCGGGTGTGGTGACCATCCACGATCTGGCCTTTTTGAACGCTCCCGAAGAACTCGCGCCGAGCGATCACGAACTGCCACGCCTGGTCCGGCGCGGCGCCGGCCTCGGCGGCGCGATCTGCACGCCCACCAACGCCGTCGCCGACCAGGTCGCCGAACGGCTCGACGTGGACCGCGGCAAGATCATCGTCACCCCGCTCGGCGTGAACCCGGCCTGGTTCACCGCGCGCCCGCCGGACAAGGAACGACGCAAGGAACTCGGCCTTCCGGACAAGTATTTGCTCTTCGCCGGCGCGCCCGGGCCCCGCAAGGGCCTGCACTGGCTCCGGCAGGCGCACGAGGCGGCGCCGGATCTGCCGGAACTGGTATTCGTCGGCCCCGGCTCGTTCGCGGTGGGCTCACGTTCGCGCCACGTGGGCTACCTGTCCGACGTGAACCTCCGGCGGGTCGTCGCCGGGGCGAGTGCGCTGGTGCTGCCGTCGCGCGACGAGGGCTTCGGGCTCCCGGTGCTGGAAGCGATGGCGTCGGACGTGCCCGTGGTGTGCACGGACATCCCGGCGCTGCGCGAGGTCGCGGGGAACTGCGCGAGCCTGGTCCCCTACGAGGACGTCGACGGGCTCGTGGAGGCGCTGCGGATCGCCGTCAGCGACCCGCACGCCGTCGCCACTTCGGCCGCGCGCCGCGCCCACGTCGCCAACTTCACCTGGCGCGCCTGCGCCGAACTCACCGTCGCCGCCTACCGCCAGGCCAGCACGAAACACTGACCACAACAGCCCCACGCGTCACTCCAGAGCGAAGCAAGGGACCTTTAGTATCGCTAGCTTTCCTAGCACTGCTAGCGACCTGGTCTCGTGTTCCGCCCCCAATCACGTGAGTTACGCCTTCAATCACGCGTGTTCGCTCCTCAATCACGTGAGTTCGCCGTCTGATCACGCGTGATCCCCATCCGCACACGTGCCCGTCCATGCGGGGAGGGCGAACTCGCGTGCTTGGCCGCGCAACTCGCGTGATTGGAGACGTAACTCGCGTGATCGCAGACGTAACTCACGTGATCAGAGGCGAAGCGGCGTCAGGAGGCGAAGTAGGCCCGAAGCGCGTCAGACCAGTCCCGAAGCGGCGTGAGACCGGCCTCGCGCCACGAAGCGTTCGACAGCACCCCATACACCGGACGCGCCGCGGGACGCGGAAACTCCGCCGTCGTGCAGGGCTTCACCCGCGCCGGGTCCGCGCCGAGTTCCGCGAAGATCGCGCGCGCGAATCCGCACCACGTCGTCGACCCGCCACCCGTGCAGTGCAGGACCCGCTGAGAAGGCCCGTCGCCGGCGGCGACGCGACCGGCCAGTTCCAGCAGTCCGGCCGCGAGATCGCGGGACCAGGTCGGCGAACCGGTCTGATCGTCCACTACGGACAGTTCGTCGCGTTCCTTTTCCAGGCGCGCCATGGTCTTCACGAAGTTCGCCCCGGTCTTGCCGTACACCCAGGACGTCCGCACGATCCAGGACCGGGCGCCCGACCCGAGAACCGCGTCCTCGCCCGCCGCCTTCGTCCGGCCGTAGGCGTTGAGCGGCCCCAGCAGATCACCGGTCTCGTACGGCGAAGTCGCGTCACCGGCGAACACGTAGTCCGTGGACACGTGGATGAGCGGCACTCCGCGCGACGAGCACACCGCGGCGAGCACCCGGGGGCCGTCGGCGTTCACCGCGAACGCCCGCGCCTCATCGGTCTCCGCCGCGTCCACCGCGGTGTAGGCGGCCGCGTTGATCACCACCGGCGACTTCCCGGCCGCCCGCGCCCGGCCTGCCAGTTCGGTCACCGCGGCGACGACCTGCCCGGTGTCGCACACGTTCAACTCAGATGACGACGGCGTCGAAGCGTCCGCCGCCAGCGCCGCGATGTCCTGCCCCAGCTGGCCGGATCCGCCCGGTACGAGAATGCTCAGCACGTCGTCACTCTCCCGCACGGTTCTTCAGCGGCTCCCACCACGCTCGGTTTCCGCCGTACCACGCGACCGTGTCGGCCAGACCGTCCTCAAAGGACTTCCGCGGCACGTAACCGAGCTCCCGCGAGATCTTGGTGATGTCGACGGAGTACCGGCGATCGTGTCCCTTGCGGTCCTCGACCGGCTCGACGCTCTCCCAGCCGGCGCCGACCGCGGTCAGCAGCCGCTCGGTCAGCTCGCGGTTCGTCAGTTCCGTGCCACCGCCGATGTTGTAGACCTCGCCCGGCCTGCCGCCGTCGGCGACGAGCTGGATGCCGCGGCAGTGATCGTCCACGTGCAGCCAGTCACGGACGTTGAGCCCGTCGCCGTAAAGCGGGACCTTCTTGCCGTCGAGCAGATTGGTCACGAAGAGCGGGATGACCTTCTCCGGGAATTGGTACGGACCGTAGTTGTTCGAGCACCTCGTGACACAGACAGGTAATCCGTGCGTACGGAAGAAGGAACGTGCCAGCAGATCGGAGGACGCCTTCGACGCCGAGTACGGCGAATTCGGCTCCAGCGCGCGGTCTTCGTCCCAGGATCCTTCGTCGATCGAGCCGTACACCTCGTCGGTGGACACGTGGACGAACTTCCCGACCTCGGCCTCGAGCGCGGCCTGCAACAGGGTCTGCGTGCCGACCACGTTGGTCAGCACGAAGTCGGCCGCGCCGGCGATCGAACGGTCCACATGGGACTCGGCGGCGAAGTGGACGACCAGGTCGATGCCCCGCATCAGCTCGCTGACCAGGGCGGCGTCGCAGATGTCACCCTTTTCGAACCGGTAGCGCGGGTTCTCGCGCACCGGCTCCAGGTTCGCTTCGTTGCCCGCGTAGGTCAGCTTGTCGAGCACGATCAGCTCGGCGTCGGCCAGGCTCGGGTACGCCCCTGTCAGCACCTGCCGGACGTAATGCGAACCGATGAACCCGGCACCCCCGGTGACCAGCACTCGCATGCCGCGATCCTCCCTTGACGACTTCCTGACCGGCCGAGTGTGTCACGACCGGGGCAACCTTTCACCAGCCTACGGACGTCTAACACGAGGATCAGTAGAGTTGCCGGCGAGGCACGCGGGTGCCCTGGGGAGATTCGTGGAGGACCGCACGTGACCGAGTGGCCCGGGCCACCCATTCCGGCGCGCCGTGGCGGCGGTGTCGTGGTGTTCGCCCGCCGTGGGGTGAAGGTCGTGTTCAGCCTGGTCTCGATCACGATCCTGGCGCTGACCTGGTGGGGCTGGCAATTCATCGGCGACCCGTCGAAGGGCTTCGCGACCACGAACATCTTCGAGGACAACGGTCACCCGCCCGCGAAACCGCTGGACGGCGCGATCGACATCCTGCTCGTCGGCCAGGACAGCCGCACCGACGCGCAAGGAAACCCGCTGCCGCGCGAGGTCCTCGACATGCTGCACGCCGGTGTTTCCGACGGCGAGCGCCAGACCGACACGATGATCCTGGTGCACATCCCCCAGAACGGTAAGAAGGCGGTCGCGATCTCCTTCCCCCGCGACTCGTGGGTCGAGATCACCGGCGGTTTCGGCAAGCACAAACTCAACAGCGCGTACGTGTACGCCTACAACGACACGTCGAAGACGCTGCAGCAGCAGGGCAACTCCGATCTCAAGGACGTCGACGCCAAGGCCAAGGACGCCGGTCGCAAGAACCTGATCGCGACGCTGGAGAAGTTCATCGGCAAGCCGAAGATGATCGACCGGTACGCCGAGGTGAACCTGTCGAGCTTCTACGAGATCACCAAGGCGATCGGCGGCGTCGAGGTCTGCCTCAACAACGCGGTCAAGGAGAAGAAGTCCGGTGTGGACCTGCCCGCCGGGAAGTCGACCGTCGAAGGCGTCCAGGCGCTCGCGTTCGTCCGCCAGCGCTACGACCTGCAGAACGGCGACCTCGACCGGATCGCGCGGCAGCAGGCCTTCCTGTCGGGGCTGGCGAACAAGGTGCTCTCGTCCGACGTCCTGATCAACCCGGCGAAGATCGCGGACCTGATCGAAGCGGTGAAGAAGTCGGTCGTGCTTTCGGCCGGCTGGGATCTGCCGGAGTTCGCCGCGCAGATGCGAGGGCTGACCAGCGGCAACGTCGAGTTCCACACGATCCCGACGCAGGGCGACGCGACCATCGGCGGCGCCGCCGTGCTCCGGGTGGACCCGGCGCAGGTGCAGGCCGAAATCAGCCGCCTCACCGCCGACGGCGAGACGGCACCGACCTCGACTCAGCCCACCCTGCCGGGCGCGGAAGCGGTGACCGTCGAACTCTTCGACGGATCCGGCTCCCCCACGATGGCCACCGAGACCCGGAACCTCTTGCAGGGCAAGGGTTTCAAACTCGCGCCCGACACCAAGCTCAGCACCCGCAACTCGACGGTGATCCGGCACGCGCCGGGCGACGAAGCCGCGCTGGCCCTGATCAGGCAGGTCTTCGACACCGCGGTGGCGGCCGAAGCGGACCGCGACGTCGCGCCCGGCAAGGTGCGGGTGCTGCTCGGCAAGGACTTCAAGGGCGCGACCCCGACCACCGCCCCGTCGAAGACGTCGACTCCCTCGAAGCCGGCTCAGCCGCCCGCCAGCGCTCCGGCGGCGCCCACCACGACGCCGATCGTCGCGGGCAATGTGCCCTGCGTCAATTAATGTCCGGGTACTGAGCGTGGCCGACCTCACGGTGGCTTAGCCTTCTCCTACGATCGGACAAGCGGCAGCGCCAGGGGAGGTGAACAGGGATGGGCGACGAGGACAAGGGCGTCAACGAACGTTCTGAGCAGTTGGACAACGAAGAGCCGAAGTCCGAAGAGGACACCAAATCGGACACCGAGAGTGACGAGAAGCCTCGGTTCATTCCGACGCCGTACCCTCGGAATCCGCCGCTCCCGCAGCCGTCCGCCCCGGCCGAAGACGAAGACGAACCGGTCTCGGGTGTGCTCGCCGTACCCGAGCGCCCGCTGCGCCGCGCCGGCCGGATCACCCGCCGGATCGCGCTCGGCCTCGTGTCGCTGCTCGCCCTCGGCACGACGGGTTACGCGTACGTCACCAAGGACCAGTTGCAGAACAACGTCCCCACGACGAACGCACTGAGCAAGGCCGACGATCCCGCCGCACCGCCCGCCGACGACGGGGCCAACGACATTCTCCTCGTCGGCAGCGACGCCCGGACCGACGCGCAGGGCAATCCGCTGCCGCTCAGGGTGCTCAAGGAACTGCGCACCGAGGAGAAGCCGGGCGTCAACACCGACACCATCATCATCCTGCGCATCCCGAAGAACGGCGGGAAGCCGTCCGGTGTCTCGATCCCGCGCGACACCTGGACCGACATCCCCGGCCGTGGCCTCGGCAAGATCAACTCGGCGTATGGCACCGCGAAGGCCAACTACGCGAACGCGCATCGCGGCGAAGGCGATCAGGCGAAACTCGAACGCGATTCCGATCAGGAAGGCCGCAAGGCGCTGGTCCAGACCGTTCAGGACCTGACGAAGATCCGCATCGACCACTACGCCGAGGTCAACCTGCTCGGGTTCTACCTGCTGACCGAGGCGCTGGGCGGCGTCAAGGTCTGCCTGAACCACTCGACCGAGGACAAGGACTCCGGCGCGGACTTCCGGCGCGGCGAACAGACCGTGTCGGGCGGCGAGGCGCTTTCGTTCGTGCGGCAGCGGAAGAACCTGCCGCGCGGCGATCTCGACCGCATCGTGCGGCAGCAGACGTTCCTGTCCTCGGCGCTGAACCAGGTGCTCTCGGCAGGCACGCTGACCAGCCCGTCGACGATGGCGGGACTGATGGACGTCGTGCGCCGGTCGATCGTCCTGGACGAAGGCCTGGACCTGCTGGAGTTCGCGCAGCAGGCGAAGGGGATCGCGTCCGGCGACCTGACGTTCACGACCATCCCGGTGGTGAACATCAACGGCCGCAGCGCGGACGGCCAGAGCATCGTCGAGATCGACCCCGCCGCCGTGCGGACCTTCGTGTCCGGCCTGGTGGGCCGGGGCGGTGGTGGCGGGGCCCCCGGTGCGGCTCCGCTGCTCGCCGCGTCGAGCGTTCCCTGCGTGAACTAGCGTTGGGGGCGTGAGCCTCACCGAACTGCTGCTGCGGCCCCTGCTCGGGTCGCCCGCGAAACCGCTGATCACGCACTACGACGACAAGCAGGGCAGCCGGGTCGAACTGTCCGTGGCGACCACGGTGAACTGGGCCGCCAAAACGGCGAACTGGCTGGTCGACGAGTTCGACGTCGAACCGGGAGACGAGGTCGCCGTCGTGCTGCCGTCGCATTGGCAGACCGCCGGTGTCCTGCTGGGCGCCTGGTGGTGCGGCGCCAGGGTGGTGACGGAGACCGCGGGCGCGCGGGTGGCGTTCGTCGCGCCGGGCGGCGCTTCCGACGCGGACGCGACGGCCGTCGTCTCGCTGCACCCGATGGGCCTCGGGCTGCCCGCCGGTTCCGTACCCGACGGGGCGGTGGACTACGTGACCGAAGCCAGGCTTTCGGGTGACCAGTTCAGCCCGCTGTTCCCCGTGCCCGGCGACACTCCCGCGCTGGGTTCGTCCACTGTGGACGAGGTTCTCGCCGAAGCTCGTTCCCGCGCTTCGGCGGCGGGCTTGTCCGCGGCGGACCGCGTTCTGTCCACTGTGGAGTGGACCGGCGAGGAAGGGATTCTGTCGGGATTCCTGACGCCGCTCGCGGCCGGCGCGCATCTGGTCCAGGTCACCGACGCGGATCCGGCCAAACTCGCTTCCCGGCGCGAAGCCGAGCGGACGACCGCGGATCTCCCCTCCTGACGCGCTATGAAAGGTCCTTTCCTTGCAAATTTTGCAAGGAAAGGACCTTTCATAGCAACCGGGGTCAGGCGTCCTGGAGCTGCTTCGCCTCACGCTTGCGTCCGAAGAGCACGTGGTCGAGCGACAGCTTGCCGGCGTTGAAGCCGAGCGCGAGCCCGGCGACCGCCAGGACGAGGACGAGTTCGTAACCGCCCTGGCCGGTGAGGCCGTTGTCGAGGTGCACCGAAAGCAGGGCGCCGACGGAGACCACGACGAAGCCGAGGCCGACCAGCGGCGTCAGGAAACCGACGATGAACAAGATCGCGCCCACGATCTCCACCGCGATCGCGAAGATCGCCGCGAGCGTCGGCAGCGGGATTCCGGTCTGCTCGAAGAACTTCGCGGTGCCGTCGATCCCGTTTTCCCACTTCTGCAGGCCGTGTGCGAGGAAGACCACACCGACACCGATCCGGCCGAGCAGGAGGGCGACATCCTTGAAACGAGCGAACATCGGGTATCAGCTTTCTGGTCGGTGAATATTCAACTTACCCGGATCACGGTAGGGCACCGGGCGCCTCCGATGGCACCTCCGGAGCGTGATCGACAGGTACCCGACAGGAAGCGGACCCGGTCGGCGGCATGTCCTCTGTGGAAGGTCGCGGATGTTATCTCCCCCGTACGGCAGAATCCCCACCGTGACGGACGAACGGCTGACCGGCCGGTGGTCGGACGAGATCCTGCATCCGGGCAGCGTCGAAACCGTCGACCTGGTGTTCCGCCGCGACGGCTCCGGATGGCTCTACTGGGCGAGCTGGAGCACCGAGTTCGCGGTGTCGCGCTTCACTTGGTCGACGCCGGGTGACCTGGTCTTGAAGTTCCATCGCACCCTCGGGGGCACGTGGTCGATCGACAACGATGTCACGCGGCACGACGTCGAGTCCGACGAGAAGGAAGAGTCGGTGTTCGAGACCGGCTACGAGATCGTGCCCGGCGAGGACCCGTACGGCACCCCGGTGAGCCTGCTCTCGCTGGACCGCCCGTTGACCGAGCACCTCGCGGGCTCGCGGTTCGCGTGGGTCGAGAAACCGGAATCGCTCAGCGATCCGTCCGCCGATGCTCCGCGGCAAGACCCGTCCAGCCCCCACTGACGGCCAACACCTCGAGCACCCGCTCAGCCTGCTCGGCGAACCCGGCCAGATCGGCGTGCAGCAACGCTATCCGCTCGGCGTCGAGCGGGACCTCGTCGTCGGCCCACAGTTCGATCACCGTGCTCACGGTCCACACGAGGAACTGGATGATCCGGATGAACTCCTCCGACGGCTCGTCGACGGCCTCGCGGTACCCCGTCTCGATGTCGTCGCAGGCCGCGACCAGCTCACGCAGCGGCTTGACGACGTCGGCCGCCGTCCCGTCCCACGCGGCCGACGGCCACGTGCGATCCCCGAGTTCGAGCCACAACCGCCAGCCGGCGATCAGCTCGGCCTCGTCGTGCGGTGTCCACGACACCGGAGCGAACCAGAACATCCTTCGAGAGTGACACCGTGCGGCCATGATCGCCGTACTTCCGTGAAGCATCTCACCGAGGGGCGATCTCACCTGCGCATTTCGTCACCTGAATGCGAGCCTGGAAGTACATGAAGGCCCCCTTCCTTGCGTCAGGCGCAAGGAAGGGGGCCTTCATGTACTTGAGAAATCAGCCCTTGAGCAGGGCGCGCGCCATGACCATGCGCTGGATCTGGTTGGTGCCTTCGTAGATCTGCGTAATCTTCGCGTCGCGCATCATGCGCTCGACCGGGAAGTCACGGGTGTAGCCCGCGCCTCCGAAGAGCTGCACTGCGTCCGTCGTCACCGACATCGCGATGTCCGACGCGTACGCCTTCGCGGCCGCGGCCATGTAGCCGCCGCGCTTGTCGCCGCGTTCGGTCGCCGCGGCGGAGGCGTAGACGAGGTTCCGGGCGGCTTCGATCTTGATGCCCATGTCGGCCAGCATGAACTGGACGCCCTGGAACTCCGAGATCGACTTGCCGAACTGCTTGCGCTCCTTGACGTACGCGATCGACGCGTCGAGTGCGCCCTGCGCGATGCCCAGCGCCTGCGCGCCGATGGTCGGGCGGGTGTGGTCGAGGGTGCGCAGCGCGGTCTTCAGGCCGGTGCCGGGCTCGCCGATGATGCGGTCGGCCGGGATGGTGCAGTTCTCGAAGTGGATCTCGCGGGTCGGCGAGCCCTTGATGCCGAGCTTCCGCTCCTTCGAGCCGACGGTGAAGCCGGGGTCGTCCTTGTGCACGACGAACGCGGAGATGCCGTTGGCCTTCTTCTCGGCCTCGGGGTCGGTCACCGCCATCACGGTGTACCAGGACGATTCACCCGCGTTGGTGATCCAGCACTTGGTGCCGTTGAGCACCCAGTGGTCACCGTCGAGCTTCGCGCGGGTGCGCATCGACGCGGTGTCCGAGCCGGCTTCGCGCTCCGAAAGCGCGTACGACGCCGACGCCTCGCCGGAGGCGATCGAGGGCAGCACCAGCTTCTTGAGGTCTTCCGACGCCGAAAGGATGATCGGCACCGTGCCCAGCTTGTTCACCGCCGGGATCAGCGACGCCGACGCGTCGACACGCGCGACCTCTTCGATCACGATGCAGGCCGCGATGGCGTCCGCACCCTGGCCGTCGTAGGCCTCGTCGATGTGGACGGCGTTGAAACCCGACTTGACCAGGGCGTTGTACGCCTCGATCGGGTAGCGCTCGTCCTCGTCGACCTCGGCCGCGTACGGCTCGATTTCCTTCTCCGCCAAGGCACGGACCGCGGCCCGCAGCTCTTCGTGCTCCTCGGCAAGCTGGTAAAGACCCGGGCCGTCAGACACCTTCGTCACCTCTTCTAACGCGTATGAGAGTTCGACCGATGTTAGCGCTCGTTCACATTGTGCGACATCGCGAGCGCTTGTGTCTTTGACCGCAAAGTCCGTACGTTCGAGTGATGCAGCTCACTCCGCTCCCCCGGTCGCTCGAATATCCCGAGGTCCCGGTCGGCTCGGTGCTGGCCGGCGCCGCTGCTCGATGGGGCTCCCGAACCGCCTTCGCCCACGGAGACCAGAGCCTCACCTTCGCCGAGACGTACAGCGCGGCCTGCCGGTTCGCGAACGCCCTGCGCGCGGAGGGCATCGGCCGCGGGGACGTCGTGGCCCTTCACCTGCCGAACTGCCTGGCGTACCCGATCGCGTATTACGGCACGCTGCTCGCGGGTGCCACATTCAGCCCGGCGAACCCGCTGCTGCCGCCCGAGGACCTCGCCTTCCAGCTGGCCGACGCCGGAGCGGTCGCCGCCGTCACCGTCGGCCCGGTCGCACGCGTGCTCGCCGCGGTCCGTGACCGGACGGCGGTCCGGCTGAGCATCATCGTTCACCCGCCCGAGGAAGTGAGCGAGAACGAAGTCGAGTTCACGCGGTTCTACGCCGGTCACTCCGACGAGCGGCCGGACGTCGAGATCGACATCCACCGCGACCTCGCCCATCTGGCGTACACGGGCGGCACCACCGGACGCTCGAAGGGCGTCTGCCTGCCGCACCGGAACGTCGTGGTCAACAGCCTGCAGAGTTCCTGCTGGCGGCTGGGCGCGGTCCCCGCCGTCGACGGCTCGGGAGAAGTGATCGTCGACCAGCTCGGCGGTCCGGACGAGTGGCCGTCCCGGATCGGCACCGGGATCGCCCTCAACCTGACGCCGTGGTTCCACGCCATGGGCACCATCGCCGCGCTCAACGTCCCGCTGCTCGACGGCGGCACCGTCGTCCTGCACGACCGCTTCGACCCGGCCGCGTACGTGGCCGACGCCGAGCTGCTGCGGGTCACCACCATCGGCGGGGCGCCCGCGCTGTTCGCCGCTTTGCTCGCCTGCCCCGATTTTCACACGGCCGACCTGTCTTCGGTACTGACCATCGGTTCCGGTGCGGCGCCGATGAACCACGAGATGATCCGCGCGCTGCAGAATCGCTTCCCCGGGGTGATCATCACCGAGGGCTACGGCCTCACCGAGGTCACCATGGGCGCCGTCATCGCGCCGTCGTATCGCTCCGCCACCCGCAAGGTCGGCTCGGTCGGCCTTCCGCTACCCGACACCGAGATCAAGATCGTCCCGGCCGAAGGCGGCGAAGATTCGTTGCCCGCCGGGGAAAGCGGCGAGGTGTGCCTGCGCGGTCCGCAGGTGATGACCGGCTATCGCAACCGCCCCGAGGAGACCGCGGCCGCGCTCGTCGACGGCTGGCTGCACACCGGCGACATCGGCATCCTCGACGAGGACGGCTACCTGTCCATTGTGGATCGCAAGAAGGACATGCTGCTGTACAAGGGATACAACGTCTTCCCGCGCGAACTCGAAGAGCTGCTGATCACCCTGCCCGGCGTCTCCGCGGCGGCCGTCGTCGGCAAACCGGACACCGAGGTCGGCGAGCTGCCGGTCGCGTTCGTGGTGCGCAGCGACGAAAACGTCACCGCCGAGCAGCTCATGGAAGCCGTCGGCGCTCGCGTCCTGCCCTACAAGCGGCTGCGCGCGATCCACTTCGTCGACCAGATCCCGGTTTCGGCCGCCGGGAAGGTGCTCAAACGAGAGCTGCGGAAGCAACTCGCCGAGTGACGCCACGCGTTTCGTCCTCTGAATGCGGTAGTTGGCAGTGCGAACCACCGCATTCAGAGGACGAAACGCGGTCAGCCTTCGACGCGTTTACGCAGTGCGGCGTCCTTGTCGAGCACCAGCTGTTCCAGATCCGCCTGGAACCGCGCCATCTTCGCCTGAAGCGCCTCATCGGACGCGGCGAGGATGCGCACCGCGAGCAGCCCCGCGTTGCGTGCGCCGCCGACGGAGACCGTCGCGACCGGGACACCGGCGGGCATCTGGACGATCGAGAGCAGCGAGTCCATGCCGTCGAGGTACTTCAGCGGCACCGGCACACCGATCACCGGCAGCACCGTCGCCGACGCGACCATGCCCGGCAGGTGCGCGGCCCCACCGGCACCCGCGATGATCACGCGCACACCGCGCGAAGCGGCCGACGTCGCGTAGTCGAGCATCCGCTGCGGGGTGCGGTGCGCCGAGTAGACGCCGACCTCGTATTCGACGCCGAACTCGGCCAGCGCCTGCCCGGCCGCTTCCATCGTCGGCCAGTCCGAGTCGCTGCCCATGATCAGGCCAACCTGCGGCGCCATATCCGATTACTCCCTAGTGAATTTCGTAGCCGTCGAGCCAGACGGCGTGGGAAAGCCAGTGCGCGGCGAGCAGCGCGCGGTCGCGCAGCTCCTCCATGCGGTCGCCGACGAGGTTGACGTGGCCGAGTTTGCGGCCGGGACGCTCGCCCTTGCCGTACAGGTGGACACGGATGTCCGGGTACCGCGCGAACAGGTGGTGCAGCCGTTCGTCCGGCCCCATCTCGGGCGCCTCGGGGGCGCCGAGGACGTTCGCCATCACGCAGGCCGGGGCGATCAGGTCGGTCACGCCGAGCGGATAGTCGAGCACGGCACGCAGGTGCTGCTCGAACTGCGACGTCTTCGAGCCGTCCTGGGTCCAGTGTCCGGAGTTGTGCGGGCGCATGGCGAGTTCGTTGACCAGCAGGCCTTCGTCGGTCTCGAAGAGCTCGACAGCGAGCAGCCCGGTCACGTTCAGCGTCGCGGCGATCCGCAGCGCCAGGTCCTGCGCCTCCTGTGTGCGCTGGACGCCCAGCCCCGGCGCCGGCGCGAGTACCTCGGTGTTGATTCCGCCGGACTGCACGGTTTCCACCACCGGCCACGCCGCACCCTGCCCGAACGGCGACCGGGCGACGAGCGCGGACAGTTCGCGCCGCATGACGACCTTTTCCTCGACCAGCAGCGGGGTTCCGGCGTCGAGCAGTTCGGGCACGGTCTCGCGGGCGTGCTGTGCGGTGTCGAGCATCCAGACGCCGCGGCCGTCGTAGCCGCCCTGCGCCGCTTTGAGCACCACCGGCCAGGAGTGCTTGTCGCCGAAGGTGATCACGTCGTCCACAGAGGACACTTCGGCGAACGCGGGGCCGGGGATCTCGAGTCCGGCCATCATCTCGCGCATGACGAGCTTGTTCTGCGCCATCGACAACGCGGCCGGATCGGGCCGGATGGTGACGCCTTCCATCGCGAGCGTCAGCAGGTGCTCGCCGGGAACGTGCTCGTGGTCGAAGGTCAGCACGTCGACCCCGGCGGCGAACGAGCGCAGCGCTTCGAGGTCGGTGTGGTGCCCGTGCACGACCTCACCCGCGACGAGGCCGGCGGATTCGTTCTCCCCGGCGGCCAGCACGCGCAGGGACTGGCCGAGGGAGATCGCCGCCTGGTGGGTCATCCTGGCCAGCTGTCCGCCGCCAACCATGCCCACGATCGGAAGACCGGTTCGTTTGTCCACTGGCCGAAGTTCTCTTTTCCGCTGAGGCCACATTCCATACTGCGAGGAGCAGATTACTTGGCCGCCACGGCCACGACCTGGGCGGACCCGCGTCGCAGTTCCCGTGCGGCCAGGCCTGTGATGGCGATCGCAGCGGTGAGGACGTAGACGTTGCCGAGCAGCGACCAGCCCATGCCCCAGCCGAACTCGGTGTCCCCGCCGTTGGGCACGAACATGATCACCCCGCTCGCGAACAGCACCGCGACACCCGCGGCCGGAACCCACGATCGGCGGACGACGAGCAGGACGAGCAGCGGCACCGTCCACACCCAGTGGTGTGACCAGGAGACCGGCGAGAGCAACAGCCCGTAGAACGCGGTCACCAGCAGCGCGCCGACGGGATCGCCGCGGCGATGCAGGCGCACGACCAGCCAGACGGCGGGTACGGCGAGGACGGCGGCGATCGCGATGGCCACGGTCAGCGACCACGGCGCGAGTTCCGAGGCGCGGTTCACCAGTCCGTTGAGTGACTGGTTGAAGATCCAGTGCACGGAGCCGACCCGGCTGGGGTCGGTCGCCGACTCCGTCCAGAACCGGACGGCGTCGCCGGGGATCACCGCGAACATCACGGCTTCGAGCGCGACGAACGTGCCGAGCGCCCGCAGCGCGTCCTTCCAGCGGCCGGTGAACAGCAGATGCGGCACGAAGATCAACGGCGTCAGCTTGATCGCGGCCGAGATCCCGATCAGCACCCCGGCCCAGCGCGAACCGCGGGCCGAAAGCACCAGGACGTCGAGGACGATCAACGCCATCAGGATGAGGTTGATCTGCCCGAGGAAGATCGTCTTCCAGACCGGCTCCAGGGCCAGCGCGCCCGCCGTGGCCAGCGGCAGCACCCACCACCGGGTGATGGGGGCACCGCAGGCGCGGGCGACCACGGAGATCACGACGCTCAGGCAGACCAGGGAGAGCGCGCCCACGACGCCCCAGGTCAGCCCGGCGGGGACGATCGCGAGCGGCAGGAACAGCGGCGCGGCGGCCGGGGTGTAGGTGAACGGCAGCAGCACCCACGGCGGCAGCGTCGTCAGCGCCTCGCGGGTGTAGAGCGGTTCACCCTTCAGCAGCGTGAGGGCACCGGCGCGGTAGACGGCGCTGTCCGCGCCGAGGTGCCATTTCCCCAGCCAGGCGACGACGCCCAGCGCGAGCATCGCCAGTGCGAGCACACCCGCCAGCGTGGCCCCGACGACCCGCGGGTCAGCCGCCGGCCGTGACTTCAGCATGCTTGTCGTCGTCGCTCCGCTTCCGCCGCAGATACCACCAGCGCCCGGCGAGCGCGAGCGCCAGCACGAGCGGCATGAAGATGTACGCGCTGCCGAGGATGTTCTGCCACACCTTCCAGTGCAGCTCGACATTCCGGCCGTTCGGCAAGATCAGCAGGACACAGCTGATGAAGACGAAGAACACCGCGAAGGTGCCTAGCCAGCGTTTCCACGCGGTGGCGGGCGTGGTCTTCGGCAGCCGCGAGACCAGCAGGACGACCAGCGGCGCCACCCACACCCAGTGATGCGTCCAGGAGATCGGCGAGATCAGCAAGATCCAGAACGCCGTCACGAGCATCGCCGCGAGCGCCTGGCCCTTGCGGTGGAAGCGCAGCACGAGCCAGATCGCGGGGATCGCGAGCAGCGCGCCGATCCCCATCGCCGCTTTCGACGCCCAGGGCGCGAGCTCGGTGAAGCGGTTCATCAGCGCGTTCAGCGACTGGTTGCCCGCCCAGTGCACCGGGCCGATGCGGCCGGTGTCGGGCAGCGTGTAGGTCCAGTACCGGGCCGCGTCGTGCGGGATGATCAGGAACATCAGGCCCTGCATCACGACGAAGGTGATGAGCCCGCGGATGGCGTCCATCCGGCGGCCGGTGATGAAGAGATGCCCCAGGAACACGATCGGGGTGAGCTTGACCGCGGCCGCGACGCCGACGAGCACGCCGCCCCAGCGGCTGCCCCTCGCCCCGATGACGAGGATGTCGAGCATGACCAGCGCCATCAGGATGATGTTGATCTGGCCGAGGAAGATCGTGCGCCACACCGGCTCGAGGCCGAGGAAGACCAGGAAGAACGCGATCGTCGAGCGGGCGGGCGATGCCCACCAGCGGGGGCCGTCGGTCGAGGGCTTCGGCAGCGCGCCGATGGCGATCCGGACGCACAGCGCCAGCGCGAGCAGCGAGACCGCGGTCAGGAGCCCCCAGGCGACCTGCGTCGGGACCAGCGCGAGCGGGATGAACAGCAGCGCGGCGGTCGGCGGGTAGGTGAACGGCAACAACGCCCACCACGGTTCCACCGGAAGCGTGTTCGCGTCGTACAGCGGGTCGCCGTTCAACAGCGTCTCGGCGCCGGCGCGGTAGACCGCGCTGTCCACGCCCAGCACCCATTCGTGCTGCCAGCCCCAGATACCGAAACCGATGGCGACCAGCGGGATCACCGACAGGATCAGAATCGATCTCGGCCGGACGGACAAGCGGGCGAGCGACTTCCGCAGCGAGAGACGATGCTGCGGGCGGCTCGCCGAAACGTCGCCGTTGGCGTCGGCGGGAACAGTCCGGGTCACGCAAACAGGAAATCATGAACCGGGTCGTGCCTGGTCGACAGGGTCGGCCGTGACCTGGAGAACGTCTTACGCTACCCCGCGTCAGGAGCGCGCGAGACTACCGAGGAGATCGCACGCCAGATCGTAGGTCGCCGGGAGCCGGACGGCCGAGATCTGCGGGCGGCCGGTGTCCCGCAGCTGGGCGTCCACCGAAAGCCGCTCGTTGAGTGCCCTTCGCAGCGCGACGCCGGACGAAGCGAGCCGCACGTCCTTCGGGACGAGCACGCCCGCGACGGACGGCCCGATCGAGGCGACGCTCTCCCCGCCGTCGAACACCTGCTTCAAGGCGTCCGCGACCAGGATCATCCCGGTCAGCCGGGGCCAGCCCGCGACCGAGCTGAAGTCCATCGACACCACGAGCAGCGTGTGCGCCTCCGCGACCGGCCGTTCGTCACGACGGGCCTGGCGGTACAGCTCGCTCAACCGGGTCCTCAGGTACGCGGCCGTGGGCAGCCCGGTGAGCGGTTCGGTGACCTCGGTGTTCACGAGCTGGTCGGTCGCGACGTCCGCCCACGCCAGCGCCGTCACCCGGAGCAGCCGGGAGGGTGTGGAGTCGACATCCGGTTCGAGGAAGCCGTCGACCGCGTCCGGATCGGCGAGCACGGCGTGCAACGCCGCGAGGTCCGCGAGCGTTTCGGCCAGCCCGGCACCCGCGGCGGCCCGTGCCCGGCCCAGCCCCGCGAGGGCGGTCTCCGCCACCTCGGCGGGAGCGACCCGGCCGTTCTTGATCACCGCCGCGCAGACGGCGTCGACCTCGGGGAGGCCCCAGTCACTGGGGAAACGCCAGCCCGCGGCCAGGCTGGCCGTGCGCCAGCGGGCCCGCAGTGCGCGGAGCGTGCGATCTCGTTCGAACCGGTTCCAGGCGGTTTGCCCGTCGGATCCCCCGGACGGCGCACCGGTGGCCGGTACGTCCACTGCCCACCGCCCCTTTCCGTTCCGATCTTTTCGATCTTGCGATCGCTTCACGGTGGGGACGCCGGTCCACGCCGCGCGTGACGGCGTTTTCCAAGGATCTTTCCGAACTCTTCGGTAACCCGGTGCGGGTGAAGGTGTTGCGCTCTCCGGGTCATCGACGGGGCCGCGAGGTGACGTGCGTCGCCCAGTCCGTCACACTGAGCGGGTTCGGGCGTTTAAGACAGTAGACCGCCGAACCAGCAGATGAAGGAGCCCCGTGTCCACCGTTCCCGCCGATCTCTCCGGTAGGAGTGACGCCGAGCTGATCGCCGAGGTGCGTGACGGGAAGATCGCGTCCTACGGAACCCTGTACGAGCGCCACGCCGGCGCGGCGCACAATCTCGCCCGCCAGCTCGCCCGCTCCAGTTCCGAGGCCGACGACCTCGTTTCGGAAGCCTTCGCGAAGGTGCTGGACACGCTGCGCGTCGGCAAAGGCCCCGACGCCGCGTTCCGCGCGTACCTGCTGACCGCGCTCAGGCACACCGCCTACGACAAGACGCGCAAGGACAAGCGCGTCGACCTGAACGAGGACATGTCCGACGTCGGCGGCGCCGTCGGCGAAGCGCTGACGGTCCCCTTCTCCGACACCGCCGTCGCCGGGCTCGAGCGCACGCTCGCCGCGAAGGCGTTCGCCCGGCTGCCCGAGCGGTGGCAGGCGGTGCTGTGGCACACCGAGATCGAGGGGCAGACGCCCGCCGAGGTCGCGCCGCTGCTGGGGCTGACCGCGAATGGTGTCTCCGCGCTCGCCTACCGCGCGCGTGAAGGTCTGCGGCAGGCTTATCTGCAGGTCCACCTGGCCGAGAACTCCGCCGAACGGTGCCGCGCGAGCGCGGACAAGCTCGGCGCGTGGACCCGCGACGGGTTGTCCAAACGCGAACGTGCCCAGGTGGAGAGCCACCTGGACGAATGCGAGAACTGCCGCGCGCTGGCCGCGGAACTGGCCGACGTCAACACCGGTCTGCGCGGGATCATCGCGCCGATCGTGCTCGGTGGCGCGGCTCTCGGTTACCTGGCGACGACCGGCGCGGGCAAGGCGGGCGCGGTCACCGCGGCCGCGACGGCCGCCGCCGCGGGTTCGAGTTCGGGCGGGGCCGCCGGTGCGGCCGCGGCCGGACCGCGCCAGTTCGCCGGAGTGGCCGGATCGAGCGTGGCCATCGTCGCCGCGGTCGCGGTGGCGCTCGCCGCCGGTGGCGGCACGCAGGAGATCCCGGCCGCCGCGGCCGTCCCGCCACCCGCCGTCGTCGCACCCGCCCCCACCCCCGGGGCCCCGCCCGTGGTGCCCCCGGCCGTCCCGCCTGCACAGCAGCCCGTGCCGCCCGCGCAGCCCGTGCCGCCTCCGGCGCCTTCGGCCACACCCCCGGCGCCGACCCCGGCACCCGCCGAGCCGCCCGCGCCCTCGCCGGTGATTCCGGCGCCTCCGGTGATGACGGCGTCGACCCCGGCCGGCGGTGTCCAGCTCCAGCCCGGTGAAGAAGCCAACCTGCCGATCACCGTGCGCAACGACGGCGGATCGAAGTCCGAGCCCGTGGCGGTCTCGCTGAACCTGCCGAAGGGTGT
This sequence comes from Amycolatopsis sp. WAC 01376, assembly GCF_003947415.1. Lineage (GTDB taxonomy): Bacteria > Actinomycetota > Actinomycetes > Mycobacteriales > Pseudonocardiaceae > Amycolatopsis. The sequence continues at coordinate 193,567 of NZ_QHKL01000009.1, read as the reverse complement.
GCGGGCCGTTCCCGCCGCCGGCGGCGGCGCGATGGGCGTCACCGGCTTCCGGCAGCAGGCGCCCGCTCCGATCGCGGTCAGCTGCCCCGGCGGCACCGGCACGGTGACCTGCCGGACCGGTACCGGTCTCGAACCCGGACAGTCCGCGGTGCTGACGTTCCGGCTGCTCGCGGACGAAACGGCCGTGGACGGCAGCGTGGTGACCGGTTCGGTGACGGCGGGCGCGCAGATCAAGGTGTCGGTCGCGGTGAAGGTCAAGGTGCCCGCCCCGCCGGACGGCGTCGACCTGAGTGCCGAGGGCGACGGGCTGTCGGCGTTCCCGTGGAACCACCATCCGCTGATGAAGATCCGGGTGAAGAACACCGGCAAGACGACGAAGCCGGTCACGATCACCATCGACCACCGCGTGCTCAACTCCTGGAGCGCGTACGGCATCCGCTGCACCCCGACCGGCGAAGGCGCGTCGTGCACTTCGCGCGGCTCGCTGGCCCCGGGCCGTGAGGTGGGGCTGCTGGTCCGATTGAAGGGCCGCCCGGCGGAGAACGTCCCGGTGATGGTGAACGCCACCCTCGGCGTCGCCAAGGCGAAGCCGGTCGCGGTCTACTTCGGCTGCTGGCACCACTGGTGCGACGACAACGCGCTGCTTCCGCCGACTACGGTGCCTTCGCTGCCTTCGGTCACTTCGAAGCCCTCGGGCACGCCTGAGACGACGAAGCCGGGGCGGCCAGGGTGGCCTTCTCCGTCGAAGAAGCCTTCGCCGTCAGCAACGCCTTCAGAGCCTGCGAAGCAACAGCCCGCCCCCGCGGAGCCGACCACGACCACGAGCGCGCCACCGCGGCCGGACAAGACGAAGCCGTCCACTCGACCCAACGGAGTGGTCGACCGTATTTTCCAGTAGCGTCGCGCGCATGCGGGGGAAGCATCGCGAATTGCTGCGATTCGTCTTGGTCGGGGGCGCGAGTTTCGTCATCACGATGACGATCACCTACGGCCTGAAGTTCACCGTGCTGACCGACAAACCGGTGACCGCGCTGATCATCGGCGTGCTGGTGGCGACCGTTTTTTCGTACGTCGCGAACCGTGAATGGTCCTTTCGCACCCGCGGCGGGCGTGAGCGAGCCCACGAAGCGGCGCTCTTCTTCCTGATCAGCGCGATCGCGCTCGGCCTCAACGCGCTTCCGCAGCTGGTTTCGCGGTACGTGTTCGACCTGGAGCAGCCGCACGTCGGGCTGCTGACCCAGGAGATCGCCGACTTCGTCAGCGGCGTGCTCATCGGGACCCTGCTCGGCACGGCGTTCCGCTGGTGGTCGTTCAAGAAGTGGGTCTTCCCGGAGGCCGGCGCGCGGCCGCGGCTGCTGCGGGGCGGCGGGCCGGAGATTTCCGACATTCCCGACGACTCCGCTGCCTGACCGTCACGCGATAGCAAAGGTCCCTTGCTCCCTTTCCGCAGGTCAGGGCGCCTGAACGACAAAGGCTGGGGATGTCGTGAAGGGCCCCTTTGAGACGGTGAAGGTCTCAAAGGGGCCCTTCACGACATAAGGGCTCGACGGCGGCCCCATCGGAAGCACTGAAGCAGCCGCCACTCACGACCCCGGCACCGACCACGCCACCTTTGCCTTGCCGTTCCCCGAACCGCCCAAAGCGTCATATAACGCACTGCCCATCCCCTCCCAGCCCATTCGACGGGCGAAGCGAATTAGACTGATCCGGTGACCGTGGTCGAATCCGTCCTTTCGAGGACGCCCGAGCCGTTCCGATCCGTGCTGATCAAGCACCGTGAGCTGTTGAAGTTCGCGATCGTGGGCGGCACGACGTTCCTCGTCGACAACGGCGTCTGGTACCTGCTGAAACTCACCGTGCTGGAGTCGAAGCCGACCACGGCGAAGGCGATCGCGATCATCGTCGCGACGATCGTCTCGTACATCCTGAACCGCGAGTGGTCCTTCCGGACCCGCGGCGGCCGCGAGCGGCATCACGAGGCGGCGCTCTTCTTCGTGATCAGCGGGATCGCCGTGGTGGTCAACCTAATCCCGCTCTACACGTCGCGCTACATCTTCGACCTCGAAGTGCCGCATGTGACGCGGTTCGTCCAGGAGTTCGCCGACTTCACGAGCGGGTCGATCATCGGCATGCTCCTGGCGATGTTCTTCCGCTTCTGGGGCTTCAAGAAGTGGGTCTTCCCGGATGAGCTGGGCAAACGCCGCCGGGACAGCGACGAGCCGGACGACGACGTCGTCCCTCTCCGCTAAGTACTTGTCAAACGACATGTGATTGTCTAGGGTCATCCATGTCAACGTTCCTTCACTGATGACGCCGGCCGGGTTCGTACGGTCGAGCGGGACGAATTCGGGGTGATCGCCAAGCGCGAAGAGGACCGCATCCGGTTCGGATGACGGTTGAGCCTTTTCCCGTCTTGGCGGGGATCCGGGGCTGCTTTCGAGCAGTGCCCCGCGTCCCTCGCGTTCCCTCGTTTCTTCCAGTGAACGGATCTTTTCTTGAGCACCGCTCTCGGCGCGCCTCCGCGCGCCCGAAACACCCTTGCCCTCGTCGGGCTCTTCGCCGCCGTGTTCCTGGCGATGCTCGACGCCCAGGTCGTCGCGACCGCGCTGCCACGGATGGTCGGCGAACTCGGCGGCGCGACCTCGTTCGCCTGGGTCACCACCGTCTACCTGCTGGCGGGCAGTGTCAGCGCGCCCGTCTACGGAAAACTCGGTGACCTCTTCGGCCGTAAGCGCGTCGTGCTCGTCGCGATCGCGTTGTTCGTCCTCGGCTCCCTGGCCTGCGCGCTCGCGCCGACGATGCCGCTGCTGATCGCCGCCCGTGTCCTGCAGGGTATCGGCTCCGGCGGCCTGTTCGTCGCGGTCGCCGCGATCATCGGCGAACTGTTCCCGGGTCGCGAAGGCGCCCGCTACTTCGCCTGGTTCTCGATCTGTTTCGCCGGCTCCTCGCTGGCGGGCCCGGTCGTCGGCGGCGTCCTGACCGACCTCGCCGGATGGCGGTCGATCTTCGGGATCAACGTGCCGATCGGGCTGGTCGCGTTCGGCATCGTCGCACGATTCCTGCGACTGGAACGACGCCGCAAAACCGCGCCGTTCGACTTCGCGGGCATCGTCGTGCTGTCCGGCGCGATCGTCGGCCTGACCCTGGCGACGCCGCTTTCGGCGTCGATCGGCGCCGTGCTGCTCGTCGCCTTCCTGGTCATCGAACGCCGGGCGGCCGAACCGGTCATCCCGCTCCGGCTGTTCCGCGCCAGGATGTTCAGCCTGAGTGTCCTGGCCAGTGCCGCGGCCGGGTTCGTCTTCCTCGGTTCGGTCAATTATCTGGCGCTCTTCCTGCAGGCCGCAGGCGGCGCCGGACCTTCGGAAGCCGGGCTCCTGCTGCTGCCCATGACCCTCGCGGTCGCCGCGTCGTCGATGGTCGCGGGCCGGATCATCGCCAAGACCGGCGCCTATCGCTGGGCGCCGATCCTCAGCATGACCCTCGGCCTCGCCGCCGCCCTCGCCATGTCCACAATGGACGAAACCACGCCGCTGCCGCTCGTCGTCGCCTATCTCGTCGTGTTCGGCGCGGCGGCCGGGCTCAACATGCAGGTGCTTTCCATGGCGGCCCAGCAGGATGTCGCCCGGACCGATCTCGGCGCCGTTTCGGCGACCGTCGGTTTCCTGCGTTCACTCGGCACCACGGCCGGGCTGACCGTTTTCGGCGCGGTGTTCACGAACGCGTTCACCGACGACAGTCCCGCCGGATACGCGTCCGCGCTCGGCGGCGTGTTCTGGGTGATGGTCCCCGCGTTGGCGGCCGGCCTCGCCGCTTCCCTCTTCCTGCCGCGCGTTTCCTTGCGGCGCAACCACTGAAGGAGTCTTTTCGATGATTCTCGTACTCGGTTCCACCGGCAAAATCGGCCGTGAACTCGTTCCCGCGCTGCTGGACAAGGACGCCCGCGTGCGTGCTCTGACACGCGACCCCGCCCGCGCCCGGATCGACCCGCGTGCCGAGGTCGCCGCCGGCGATCTCGACGCCTTCGACCCGGCACTGCTCGACGGCATCGACCGCGTGTTCGTCCTGACCTCCGGGCACGGCTCCGACCCGCTCACTCAGGAACGAACCGTGCTCAAGGCCGCCACCGATGTCGCGCACATCGTCAAACTCTCCACCACCGGAGTCCACTTCGGACAGACCGACCCGATCTCCCTCGTGCACGCCGAGGCCGAACAGGCAGTGTGCGAGGCCGGGCCGGGCTGGACGATCCTGCGCCCCGGCACCTTCATGGACAACCGGTTCGCATGGCTGCACGCCGTGCGCGGCGACGGGGTCATCCGCGTCCCCGAGGGCGATCCGTCGTCCGCGCTGGTGCACGCCCGCGACATCGCCGAAGTCGCCGCGACCGTGCTGACCAGCGACGGGCACGCGGGCAGGACGTACCCGATCACCGGCGGCGAAGCGCTCACGACGCGGCGGCAGGTCGAAATCCTCGGCGACGCGCTCGGGCGGCGGCTGACGTACGTCGAAGAGCCCGAAGCCGATTCTCGAGCCCGAATGCTCGGGTACGGCTGGCCCGCTTCCGCGGTCGACGGGATGTTCGAGCTCAAACGGCAGTCCGCCGGGAACGAGGAGATCGTGTTCGACACCGTGCGCGACCTGCTCGGCCGGGCGCCGCTGAGGTTCGCCGACTGGGCCCGCGAGCACGCCGCCGCCTTCGCCTGACCTGCGGAAAGGGAGCAAGGGACCTTTGCTGTCGCCTGGCTCCGGCGTCCGTGAAGGCCTCCTTGAGGGACCCAGGGTCCGTGAAGGCCTCCTTCCCTACCTTCAGAGTAGGGAAGGAGGCCCTCACGACCCACGTGTGCAATGAAAGAGCCTTTCCTTGCAAATTTTGCAAGGAAAGGCTCTTTCATTGCATCGGCGGTGAGCAAGAGGGGGCAGGCGCGAGAGCAAGGGACCCTTGCTACCGCCCGCCCGCAACTCCCTTCGCGTACTTGTGACCCACCACTGCGCCGAAAGGGTTAATGGGTTGGGCGAACCCCGGCGATACGCGACACTCATCAGGCGTTTAATTTCTCGCGGTCCGCTGTCCGGACCACGCGTTGTCCACGTCCGGCCCTCTCGCTAACGTGCCGCGTCGGGGAGACAGGGGGAACCAGATGAACGAACGCCTTCGCGTGCTCGTGGTCGACGACCATCCGTTGTTCCGGTTCGGGGTCTGCACGTTGCTCGCCAACGAGCCGCAAGTCGACGTGGTCGGCGAGGCCGCGAGCGGCGCGCACGCGATCAGCGCGGCGAGCGCCCTCGCGCCCGACGTCGTGGTCATGGATCTGCATCTGCCCGACATCAGCGGCGCCGAAGCGACCCGGCACATCGTCGCCGAGCGGCCCGGTGTCGGGGTGCTGATGTTGACGATGGCGGACGAAAGCGAATCGGTTTTCTCCGCGATGCGTGCCGGAGCCCGCGGATATCTGCTCAAAGACGCCGAACCCGACGAAATCATTCGTGCCGTTCACGCCGTCGCGAGGCGCGAAGCGATCTTCGGGCCCGACATCGCGACGCGGGTTCTCGGCTTCTTCAATCACACTCAGCCGAGTACGGACACGGTGTTCCCGGAACTGACCGTCCGCGAACGAGAGGTCCTTTCGCTCATCGCGGGCGGGCACAGCAACACCGCCATCGCCAGCACGCTGTGTCTCAGCCCGAAGACCGTGCGGAACCATATTTCCAACGTCTTCAGCAAACTCCACGTCGCCGACCGCGCCGAAGCCATCGTGCGCGCCCGCGAAGCCGGGCTGGGAATTTGAAAACCCCAATAAGGGCGGCTTTTCGGGCAATGTCGGGACCGGAGTCCCATGCGCCCGGGACACCTCACCCGGCAGGGTGAGCAGGGTGAGGGGTGGGACCCTCGCACCGTTCGAGGGGAATGGGAATCACATGTTCGAACCGAACCGGACGCCCGTGGTCGTCCGCGCCACCGATCCGATTTTGCACAACGGCGTCTGCATGACGCTCCGCTCCCGTGACGATGTCTGGCTGGTGGACGGGGAGACCGCCGACCCGACGATGGTGGCCCTCCTGGTCACCGACCGCCTCGACGAGGCGATGACGCAACTGCTGTCCGCACTGCATCACCAGGGGTTCACCCGCATCGTGCTCGTCGCGGGTGAAGTCGACGACAACGAGATCCTCAGCGCCATCGAGCACGGCGTCTGCGCGGTCGCCCGCCGTTCCGAGGCGGGCGCCGACGTCCTGGTCCGGCTGATCAAGGCGGCCGCGGCCGGGGAAGGCGCGTTGCCGCCCGACCTGCTCGGCAGGCTGCTGCACCGGGTCTCGCGGCTGCAACGCCAGGTCCTGCAGCCGCGCGGCCTGCAATTCGGTGGCATGAGCAGCCGGGAGACCGAGGTGCTCAAACTGGTCGCGTCGGGGTTCTCGACGCAGGAGATCGCCGACCAGCTCTGCTACTCGCAGCGCACGGTGAAGAGCATCCTGCACGACGTGACCAACCGGTTCCAGCTCCGGAACCGCTCGCACGCGGTGGCCTACGCACTGCGTGAGGGATTGATCTGACCCCGTGATCACCCAGGTCGACGAGGCGTTGTGCCTGCTCATCGCGCCTCATCTGCCGGAGGGGACGGTGGTCCGGCTGGATCCGCCGAAACCCACCTGGCAGACCGAGACGCGGGTGTCGAGCGTCGATCTGTTCCTTTTCGCCCTGCACGGCGCCGGCCAGGGAACCGGCGCCGTGCGGGCGAAGCGGTGCGAACTGTCCTATTTGGTCACGGCGCGGGCGGACAAGGTCCGCGACGAGCACACCCTGCTCGACCGGTCGCTGCGGGCGCTGCTCGGGACCGAGTTCCTCATGGTCGGCGAGCAGCCGTTGCGGATGGCCCTCGGGGAGACCGATCCGACCGGGCTGTGGGTCAGCCTCGGTCTGCCCGCCAGGGCGGCCTTCGTCGTCACGGTCACGGCGGAGTACCGAGACTGAGCAGCGACGACCGCCGCAAGACCACCCCGCCGATGGACGCCAGCTGCCCGCCGAAGAGTTCGGCCCATTCGGCGGCCGTTCCGGGCGGGCCGCAGTCACCCGCCCGGCTGGCCCACCCCGCGCGGACTTCGAGGCGATAGCCGACTATCCCGGTCAACGTCAGCCCGTTCCGGCTGGCGCCGACCCCGCACATGCCCCGGTAGAGCCGGCTGTCCGGCGGCTGGAACACCGCGCTCTCCTGGATGAACCGGTGTCCCGCCGCTCCGGTGACGGTCGCGACCGGGGTGTCGATCCCGCTGACGAACAGCCCCTTCGAGAGCAGGTCCAGCGCTTCGGCCTCCATCCGTTCCACCACGCCGGGCGGTTTGCGGCACGCGTACAGCGCGCCGTCGAAGGACAACCGCACGGAGATCGCCACCTTGCCGATCTCCAGGGTCGCCGCGGCCACCGGACTCACCGGTGGGCGGTACCGGAACGCCGTCGCACGCACCCCCCGACGGTAGGTCGGCGCGCTTCCGCGGCATTGCCCGATCGGGAGATCCTTGGGGAGGTCTTAGCGCGGGACCCGCTCGGCGGGCCAGCGCACTTCGGCCACATCCCCCGGCCGGGGCACCTTCAGGAAGAGACTGAACACCGCGGGTTGCTTGCTCGACAGCTCCAGCCGTCCGCCGTCGGCTTCGATGAGCGCGCGGGCGAGCGCGAGCCCGACGCCGGTCGAGCCGCCGCCGGAGAAGCCGCGTTCGAAGATGTGCGGCGCCAGCTCGTCGGGCACGCCCGAGCCGGTGTCGGCGACCTCGATGACGACGGTGCCCTCGGTGTCGCCACGCCGCGCGGCGAGCGTGACCGTTCCCGCGCCGTGCCGGAGCGCGTTGTCGAGCAGGACGCCGACGACCTCCCGCAAACGGCCCGGTGTCGCCCTCGCTCTCAGCCCGTCGGTGACCCGGATCCGCAGATGCCTGCCTTCGGCGCGAAGCAGCTGTCGCCACTCTTCGGAGACCTCAGGGAGCACTTCCTGCAGGCTCACCGGCTCCGCGCCGACCTCCCGCGCCGCCCGCGCGGCGGCCAGCAGCTCGTCGAGGGCCTCGGCGAGCCGGTCCGCCTGTTCCTGCGCGGCCTTCGCCTCGTCGACGACGTCCTGGTCGGGGTAGACGGTGAGTGGTTCGAGCCGCAGCTGCAACGCGGTCAACCGGCTCCGCAGCTGGTGGGAGACATCGCCGACGAGCTGGCGTTCCCGCTGGACGAGCTGCGCGAGCGCCGAACCGGACGCGTCCAGCGCTTCGGCGACCATGTCGAGCTCGCCGACGCCGTAGCGCTTGGGATCCGGCCGGAAGTCGCCGCCGCCGAGTTTGACCGCGCGATCCGCGACGTGTCTCAGCGGTTTCGCGAGCCTTCGCGCGGTCACCGTCGCGACCACCGTTCCGGTGCCCACCGACAGCACGACCAGCAACAGCACGAGCAACGTCACCTGCGTCTGGCGGGTGCGCATCGGCCCGGCGGGCACGGCCAGCTCGACCTCGCCGTGCAACGCGATCGGCGCCCGCTCGGACACCACGTCCGAGCCGGGGTCGGAGCCGTACCGCTTCTCGATCTGCCCCTGCGCGCGGACGGTCAGCAAACCGCCCTGCGGAACGGCGACCCGGACCAGGTCGAGGTTGATCGGCTGGCCGACGGCGATCTCGTTGTCCAGTGTCGCCGCGATCCCGCGGGCCGACGAAGCGAGGTTTTCGCGGTTGAGGTTCTCGACCAGCTGCCAGGCGGTGATCCCCAGCGGGATGCCCAGCACCGCCGCGGTGACCGCGACGGCGAGCAGGATCGCCAGCAGGATGCGACGGCGCATGCTATTCCGCGTTGAAGCGGAAGCCGACGCCGCGGACCGTGGCGATCCGCCGTTCGCCGTCGCCGTTCCCGCCGGGTTTGCCCGCTCGGCCGGCGGCTTCGTCGGCCGCGATCGCGAGCTTCCGCCTGAGCCACGACATGTGCATGTCGAGGGTCTTCGAGGTCTTCGATTCGAGGTCGTTCCACACCTCGGCGAGGATCTCGTCGCGGCTGACCACCTGCCCGGCGCGGCTCATCAGCACCCGGAGCAGCTCGAACTCCTTGTTCGCCAGCTGCACCTCGTGCAGGTCCACGGTGACCATCCGGGCACCGAGGTCCATCCGCACTCCCCCGGCTTCGAGCACGTCGGGGGCCCGGCGGCGGAGCAGCGCCCGGATACGGGCCAGCAGTTCGGCGAGCCGGAACGGCTTGGCGACGTAGTCGTCCGCGCCGGCGTCGAGCCCGACCACGAAATCGACCTCGTCGGTGCGCGCGGTGAGCATCAGCACCGGCACCTCGGTGCCGCTGGCGCGCAAGCGGCGGCACACCTCGAGCCCGTCCATTCCTGGCAGGCCGAGATCGAGGACCAGCAGGTCCACCCGATCGCTCTCGGTCGCATCGAGCGCGGCGGGACCGTCGCCGACGACACGCACGTCATACCCCTCCCGCTGGAGTGCGCGGGAAAGCGGATCGGCGATGGCCGGGTCGTCCTCGGCGAGTAGCACCATGCTCACCTGGCCAACTCTACGACTGCCGGGCGTGAAAGCATCGTGACCGTGCCTGGCTACGAGAATGATCTGGAACTCGCCACCCGGCTGGCCGACGCCGCCGACGCCATCACCACCGCCCGGTTCCGCGCGCTCGACCTGGCCGTGGAGCGCAAACCCGACCGGACGCCGGTGACCGACGCCGACACCGCCGTCGAAGACGCCATCCGCGCGATCCTCGCCACCGACCGGCGGGAAGACGCGGTGCTCGGCGAGGAACGCGGCGGCACCGCGGCGACCGGCCGCGCCTGGGTGCTCGACCCGATCGACGGGACCAAGAACTTCCTGCGCGGCGTCCCGGTCTGGGCGACGCTGATCGCGCTGGTCGAAGACGGCACCCCCGTGGTGGGGATGATCAGCGCGCCGCTGCTCGGCCGCCGCTGGTGGGCCGCAGCCGGCGACGGTGCCTGGATGAGCGACTCCGCCGGTGAGCGCCGTATCTCGGTGTCGAAGGTCGCGTCGCTCGAAGACGCGTATCTGTCCACAACGGACCTGAACTCGTGGTCGAAGTACCACTCCCGCGAGAAGTACCTCGACCTCGCCGACGCGTGCTGGGAAACCCGCGCTTTCGGCGATTTCTGGCACCACTGCCTGGTCGCCGAGGGCGCGCTCGACGTCACCGCGGAATGCATCGTGAACCCGTGGGACGTCGCTGCCGCCCAGGTACTGGTCACCGAAGCCGGTGGCCGGTTCAGTGACCTCGACGGCGAAGCGCGCTATGACAACGGCTCGGCGCTGTCGACGAACGGCCTGCTCCACGACGAGGTGTTGGCGATCCTGAAGCGCTGAACGCGCGTGTCACTGCGCCCCGGGCAGCAGGCCGACGGCGCCGCGCGCGACCTGAGACCAGGCGAGGCGGCCGAAGAGGTAGTGGCAGGCGACCTGTTCGCTGGTGAAACGCGCCCAGTCGTACCGGTTGCCCTGCTCACGCCAGAAGACCTCCCAGGCGGGCTCGGCGTCTTCTTCCTCGGTGCGCATGAGGCACCAGGCGTTGTCCGTCTCCGCGCCGACCGAGACCACCTCGGCAGGCACACCCAACGCGGCCAGCCACCGCAGGATCGTCCCCGTGTTCACCGAACCTCCCCCGTGACGTCCGCCAGGTAGCCCAGCGTGACGAGTTCATCGGCGCCCAGCACCGTGCGAAAGCGCACCCCGCCGCCCGGCTGGCCGAACCATTCGGCGGTCACCGATCGCCAGACCGGCAGCGGCCGGACGACGCGGTAACGCCGGTACGTGGTGACCTGGCCTGGCGGCAGCGAGCGCATCGGGAACAGGGTCCCGTCCTCGGCGAACACCCGGCCGTGCTGATCCCCGAAGCGGTCGAGATGAGTGCCTGCTTCGAGCATCGTCGGCGTCGCCGGGTCGATGCCGCCCTCGGGAAAGAGTTCGGCGGGCGGCCACAGATAACCGTTTTCTCCGGCGAAGCGCGCCGTCCAGTCCTCTTGGGACGTTCCGCCCCACGGGTCGTGTCCCCTGGTCAACGCCGGCGGGGGCGCGACGGCCGGAGTCGTCGGCGATCGCCGGAAGCCGCTGCTGACGTGTGACAACGCGTCCAGATCGTCCAGCAAGTCCGCTTCGGGGTGATCCTGCGGGCCGGAACCGCCTTCGGGGAGCGGCAACTGGCGCGCGGGTTTCCCCATCGCGACCGGCAGATGCCCGATGGGGAACATGTGCACGAGGAACAGCGCGATCACGCTCTCCCGTTCGGTCCGCAAAGCCCCCATGGGCGGCGGGGCGACGGGCCGGGGCGGGAACGGCACCCGCAACGGCGCCATCGCGGGCGGCCACGGCGAAGGCGCGTACGGAGCGCGCGCCCCGTGCGGTGGTGTCGGGGCGTCGTCGTAGTGGACGGGCAGCCGGATCGGGCCCGTTCCGGCCTCGCTCGGATCGGTCACCGCACCTCCCCCAAGGAATCGAACCCCACCGGTGACGGGGGAGGCAGCGGACAGGACGCGTTACGACCTTAGCGCCGACCGGCGTTCTCGTCGGCGGATACCCGAAAGCGCATCAAGGCCCGCGCGGGCAAGCGGCGTTCGACGAGGGCGAAAACAGGTCTCGTCCGTGAGTTCGGCGAACCTCATCCGGCGAGCGCGTTGACCACCCGGGACGGGCTCGGCCTTCCCAGCTTCCCGGCCATCCACTTGCTCGTCGCCACCAGCGCGTCGAGGTCGACACCGGTTTCGACGCCGAGACCGTCGAGCATCCACACGAGGTCTTCGGTGGCGAGGTTCCCGGTGGCCGATTCGGCGTACGGGCAGCCACCGAGCCCACCGGCCGACGAGTCCACAGTGGACACACCGCAGCGCAGGGCCGCCAGCGTGTTCGCGAGTGCCTGGCCGTAGGTGTCGTGGAAATGGACGGCCAGGGTCCCGACGTCGGCGAACTGCCCGATCAGCGCCTCGACCTGGCCCGCGGTGGCGACGCCGATGGTGTCCCCGAGCGAGAGCTGCGAGCAGCCCAGGTCCAGGAGCCGCTTACCCACTCCGGCGACCTGGGAGGCCGGGACGGCGCCCTCCCACGGGTCGCCGAAGCACATCGACACGTACCCGCGGACGTCGAGACCTTCGGCCCGCGCCCGGGTGACGACCGGCTCGAACATCGCGAACTGGTCGTCCACCGTCGAGTTGAGGTTCTTCTTGGCGAAGGTCTCGGTGGCGCTGGCGAAGATCGCGATATGCGAGACCCCGGCTTCCAGTGCCCGGTCCAGCCCGCGCTCGTTCGGGACGAGCACCGGATACCGGACGCCCTCGCGCTTTTCGAGCCCGGCCAAGAGCTGCTCGGCGTCGGCCAGCTGCGGCACCCATTTCGGGCTCACGAAACTGGTCGCCTCCAGCGTGGTCAGCCCGGCACCGGCGAGTTTGTCCAGGAATTCGAGTTTGACCTCGACCGGGACGATCGCCTTCTCGTTCTGGAGGCCGTCACGCGGACCGACCTCCCAGATCGTCACCCGTTCCGGCAACGCGGCGGCCGACGGGACGCGGTCGGGCAGCCCCAGCTCTCGGGTGCCCATCAACGCCGCCGGTTTCCGCGCGGCGGGGGCCCTTGCGGCGGCAGGGGTTCGGTCTGCTGCGGCGCGCCCGCGGCAGGCGGCGCGAAGTCGTCGTACGGGTTGTCGTTGACTTCGCGGTAGATCACCGTGTGCACGCGCTCGACCTTGGGGATGTCGTCGAACTTCAGCGGTTCGTCCGAAGCGGACTCGATCACCAGCGTGCCGCAGCCGAACACGCGGTCCAGCAGGCCGTGCTCGAACTGGACGCTGTTGATCCGCGACAACGGGATGTCGATCCCGGTCCGCTTGAGCACACCTTCACGGGCGATCAGCCGATCCGTGGTCACGATGAAATGCGTCGTGCGCCAGCGGACGAACGGAGCGAGGAAGAGCCATCCGACGAGACCGAGCCCGACCGCGGCGATCGCGATCTCCGAGATCAGGTCCCACGGGGCCGTCGCCTCCTTCGCGATCACGGCCAGCCAGATGCCCACGCCGAGGGTGACGATCAGCGCGAGGAACGGGAAGATCAGCATCTTGAAATGCGGGTGACTGTGCACCACGACGTGCTCGTTTTCGCTGAGCAAATCGTCCGGATAGGCCACGGCGGACGCTCCCAAAAGTATGTTCGGCGCTGGTGAGCTCACCGTACCGGCGAACGGTCCCGGCGGAAGAGGAGACGCCGGAAATCGAGACGCACGGATCAGGCCCCGGCGGGCCGGACGTGCACGACGTCGCCGGCGAACACCGTGTACCGCTCACCACCGGGAACGTCGACCTGGAGCTGGCCGGCGGGATCGATGTCGGCGGCACGGCCGGTCAGCGCCGAGCCGTCGGGCAGCTGGACCTCGACATCCTGGCCGAGCGTGGCGCAGTGCCGCCGGTAGTCCCCGAGCAGACCGGCCTCGGCCAGCGATCCGCCGGCGAGCCGCCAGCGGCGTTCGAGCTCGTCGAAACCGGTGAGCAGCCGCGTGGCGATCTCGGCGCGATCGGTCTCCGTCGCCCCCTGCTCGGCCAGCGAGGTCGCGGGCAGGCCACCGGGCCCGGCCGGGACGTTCTCGCCGAGCGGCAACACGTTCAGGCCGATGCCGAGGACCACGGTGGTCTCGTCACCGGCGGCGGCCTCCGCCAGGATGCCCGCGCATTTCGCGCGCCCGGGACCGGCCAAGACGTCGTTCGGCCACTTGAGGACGGCGTCGACACCCACACTCGCGGCGACCTCCCGGACCGCGAGACCGGCGACCACGGAAAGTGAACCCAAATTGCTGAACGGAACCCCGTCCGGCCGCAGCAGCACACTGACGTAGAGGCCGGATCCCTTCGGCGAGGACCACTGCCTGGCGCGGCGGCCGACGCCGGCCGTCTGCTCCTCGGCGATCAGCACGGTGCGGTCTTCGGCCCCCTTCGCGGCGGCTTCCCGCAGGTCGGCGTTGGTGGACCCGGTGCTCGCCACGACCTGGATCGCGGCGTACCGGCCGGACAGCGCGGCACTCAGACGCCCGGCGTCGAGCGCTCCCGTCTCACTCATTCGTCCAGAATATGAGAGTCCCCCTAACGTGCAAGGCGTTCGCTCGTTACGCAGAGGTGGTCTCCAATAACCTGGACGGCGTGACCGAGCCCGATTCCGCCCCGAGCGCGCCCGAAAACAGCAAGAAGAAGTCGTGGGCGCACGGCGTGGCGATGCGCGGCCTGGTCGCTCTCCCGCTGGTCGCGGGGCTCGCGACGGCGGGCTGGCTGCTCGCCGGCGGCAACGATCCGGCACCGGCCGGCGGGAACCAGCCGGTCCCGGTCCCGGCCGCCAAACAGGATCCGGCCACCGTCGGCGGCGGCGCGGGTCCGTCGGTCCTCGAAGTCAGCGCGCCGGTCAAGGCCCAGGAGACACCGAAGGGCGTCCGGCCGCTCGAAGAGTGGGCGACGAAACTGGCCGGGCCGCTCGACATCCCGGCGAAGTCGCTCATCGGCTACGCGAACGGTGAACTGGCGCTGCGCGGCGAGCAGCCGAACTGCCACCTGTCCTGGGTCACCCTGGCCGGGGTCGGCGCGGCGAGCTCGAACCACGGACGCGGCGGCGACAACCCCCTCGGCCTGACGGCACAGCAGTGGAAGAAGCACGGCGCGTCGATCCCCGGGATCGCGAAACCCGCGCTCACCGACCCCGACTCCGCCTCGGTCGCCGCCGGCCGCGCACTGTGCGCTTCCGGCGCCGACCTCGGCGGCGGCAACGGCTGGTGGAAGGCGATCGCCGGCTACCAGGGCGGCAAGGGCAACGAGGCCGAACTGTTCCGCCAGCGCGTCCTGGGCAACGCGCAGCTGTACGCGACCCTGTCCCTCGACCCGGCGCGATCCGCCAGCCCCGCTGTGAAGGCGACGCGGTTCGCCCTCGGCCAGCTGGGCCTCCCGTACGTGTGGGGCGGCAACGGACCGGACGCCGGCGCGGCGGGCTTCGACTGCTCCGGACTGACCAAGGCGTCCTACGACGAAGCCGGAGTCGCGCTCCCGCGGACCGCGGACAGCCAGTTCCGGGCGCTGCCGCAGGTGCCAGGCGAACCGAAACTCGGCGATCTCGTGTTCTACGGCAACCCGGCGACGCGGATCCATCACGTCGGGCTGTACCTCGGGAACGGCCTGATGATCAACGCGCCCACCCAGGGCCAGGCGATCCAGATCCACACTTACCACTCGAAGGGCGACGACTACACCGGCGCCGGACGGCCCGCGGCCTGAACCGGCCAAACCACCCTCTGGCCCCGGCACCGGCGGTTACCGTGGCGCCCATGCGTTCGATCGAGTTCCGCAGGTTCTCCGACGTGACAAGTCGATCGGCCAAGGGGCGAACGACAGCCGCGCTCGAGCTGCTGATCGATGGCGTCTCCTTCCTGGAACTGGTGCGCCGGGCCGAACTTCCCGACGCGCTCGCGGAACAGCAGGAGCGCGCCGAGGAGTTCGCGCCGGAACCCGCCCCCTTGCTCGCCGGGGACTACAGTCCCGTGACCGGTTGTTCCGCCGAGCATCTCCTCGGGGAAGCACCGGATGACATTCCGCACGGCGCCGAAGACGACGAACGCCTGCTGCTGGGGTGCTCGTGCGGCATCGTCGAATGCTGGGCGTTGGTGGTGAAGATCGCGACCGACGCCGAGACGGTGACTTGGTCGGGTCTTCGCAATACGTACCGGGAATGGAATTACGACGCCATCGGTGTGCTGACGTTCTCGCGGCAGCAGTACGAAGAGGCGCTGCACGCCGCCTTCGGTGCTGTGGGGTCGTGAGTGTTTTGGGCGTTCCGCCGGACGACACATGTGATCAGGCGGACGACACGCGTGTCTGGATGGACGACACGCGCGCGCCCGGATTCCGCCGCGAGTCGTCCGTCCGAACACGCGTGTCGTCCGCCTGATCACGCGTGTCGTCCGTCCAAGCACGCGAAATCGCCATCCGCGCACCGACGCGAAGTCACGGGCGCTCGGCCAGCCACTCGAGCGCGGCCTCCCCGTGGCGAAGAACCGAAATGTGCCCCTCCTCGGGAAAAGTGCGCGACTCGGCCGCGGCGCACTGCCGGGCCAGCCACTCGCCGTGCGCGGGCGGCGCGATCCGGTCCGCGCCGCCGTGCAGGAGCAGCACCGGGGCCGTGACATCGGACGGCTGGAAGCCCCACTTCGCGACGTACGCGAGGTCGTCGTCGATCAGTCCGCCGGGGCCGCCCTCGACCGCGGGGCCGACGACCTCGAGGAGCCATTTCCAGTCACCGGCAAGAGCCGTGTGATCCGAAGGGGTGAACATCTCGGCGTCGTATTCGGCCGATGCCTCGTAGTCCTCCTTGGCCTCCCGTCCCGCCAAGGCGGCCGTCAGAGCGCCCACTCCTGCTGGACTCATGCCGGCGAAGTAGTCCAGCCCTTCGGCGTCGTACGGGGCCATGCTCGCGACGGCGACCATCGCCGAGACCCGTTCCGGCAGCAGAGCCGCGCAGGCGAACGCGTGCGGTCCGCCACCGGAATGCCCGAAGACCGCGAACCGCTCGATCCCCAGTGCGTCGGCGACCTTCCCGACGTCCGACGCCGCCGACGCGACGTCTCGGCCGGGTCGCGGCGACGAGCCGCCGTAACCGGGCCGGTCGTAGGAGACCCACCTCAGTCCGAGCCGCGCGGCGGCCGGGAACAGCGGGGCGGGCGGGGCGCCGATGTTCGGGGTGCCGTGGTGCCAGAAGACCACCGGACCGGCGCCGCCCGTGTCGTACGTGTGCAGGGTGGTCCCGTCCCCCAGGTCCACGTCGGACTCGTTCACCATGGGCCGAGCGTAGGGCACCCTGGAGCCATGTCCCGCTATCACGAGATCAAGCACCGGGTGGCCACGACCTTCCAGCGCCACGTCGGCAACCCGATCCTCGTCCGCCTGCCGAATCAGCCGGTCCTGGAGACCACCGGCCGCAAGTCCGGGGTGCCCCGGCAGACGCCGATCGGGGGCCGCAGGGTGGGCCGCGAGTTCTGGATCGTCTCCGAGTTCGGCGAGAAATCGCAGTACGTCCGCAACATCCAGGCCGATCCGCGCGTCCGGGTCCGGCTCAAGGGCCGGTGGCACACCGGCACGGCGCACCTGCTCCCCGGCGACGACCCCCGCGTCCGTCTGAAGGCCCTGCCGAGGCTCAACAGCGCCGCCGTGCGGGCGATCGGCACGGACCTCCTCACCATCCGGGTCGATCTCGACGACTGAACGTTTGCCTTGACGCCAAGGGCAAGGTTTACGCTCGGACCATGCGGATCGGCGAGCTCGCCGCGCGCACCGGAACCACCACGCGCGCGCTGCGTTTCTATGAGTCACAAGGGCTTCTCGACGCACGGCGCGCGTCGAACGGCTACCGGGAGTACGACGAGGACGACTACCGCCTGGTGCACGAGATCCTGACCCTGCAAGCGGTCGGGCTCAGTCTCGAGGACACCAGGCCGTTCGTCGAATGCCTGCGCGCCGGGCACGAGACCGGCGACTCGTGCGCCGATTCGATCGAGGTCTACCAACGCAAACTCGCCGAGGTGGACGCCTGTCTTGCCAGGCTCAACGACGTGCGGGACAGCCTGCTGACCAAACTGGCGGGCGCGTTGAAAACGCCGCCGGGACCGTGCGTCGTCGTGCCGCGAACCGAGGAGGCCTGAATGTCCCTTTCCGTCGTCACCGACGAAACCTTCCAAGAACTCGTCCTCGACCAGGACAAGCCCGTCCTGGTGGACTTCTGGGCGCAATGGTGCCCGCCCTGCCACATGATCGCGCCGGTGCTCGCGGAGATCGCCGAAGAACGCGCCGGCGCGCTGCTCATCCGCAAGCTCAACTCCGACGAGAACCCGCTCACGGCAAGGAATTATCACGTCATGTCCTTGCCGACGCTGATCCTCTTCCGCGACGGGAGTCCGGTTTGGACGACCGTCGGCGCCCGGCCGAAGGCCAAGTTGCTTGCCGATCTGGACGCCGTTCTGGAGCAGGCCGTCGTCTAGAGCGGGCAAGGCGGGGCCGTCAGTCATGTCATGAAAGGGTCGTTCAGGACGAAAAACGTCCTGAACGACCCTTTCATGACATCCGCGGAGCGTCCTGCGCCGTTAATTGTGTTGCGCGCGGGGCCGTCCGTTCGCATCCTTCACCACATGACATCGACCCGCACCTTCCTG
The DNA here is from genome assembly GCF_003947415.1 of Amycolatopsis sp. WAC 01376. Taxonomy (GTDB): domain Bacteria; phylum Actinomycetota; class Actinomycetes; order Mycobacteriales; family Pseudonocardiaceae; genus Amycolatopsis. The sequence goes on along the minus strand of NZ_QHKL01000009.1, from coordinate 175,381 downwards.
TCCCCGTCCTCCGTCGTCCGACGGGTGCGGGTGCAGCAGCAGGCCGGGTCCTGGCGGAGGCCGACACCAGTCCTGCCGTGAGCGCCGCGCTCGTCGCGGGCCTGCTCGCCGGGTATGGCATCGCCATCCCCGTGGGCGCGGTCGCGACCTATCTGGTGGTACTGACCGCACGGGCAGGGCTCAAGATCGGCGCGTACGCCGCCTTGGGAGTCGCCACGGCCGACGGGCTGTACGCCCTGATCGCGGTGCTCGGCGGCGGCAGCCTGATCACGATCATCGAGCCGATCGCCGAACCGTTGCGCTGGGTTTCGGTGGCGGTACTGCTCGGACTGGCCGTCCACATCGGACTCACCGGGATCCGGAACTTCCGCGCCTCCGCCAAAACCGAGGTGACTCAGCCGGTCGCGATCGGCCCGGCGAAGGCGTACGTGAGCCTGCTCGGGATCACGTTGCTGAACCCCACGACGGTCGTCTACTTCGCGGCGCTCGTACTCGGCAGCGAGGACATGGCCGCGGCGAGCGGCGCGGAGCACGTGGTCTTCGTGCTCGCGGCGTTCGCCGCTTCGGCCAGCTGGCAACTGTTCCTCGCGGGCGGCGGAGCCGTGCTCGGCAAGGCGTTGACCGGACGCCGTGGACGGCTGGTGACCGCGCTGGCGTCCAGTGCGCTCATCACCGTGCTCGGTCTCCGCCTCCTCTGGTGATGGCCGGCAATCCAGGACCGTAGTTGTCCGCATCGGTTGCGAGGCTGTGCCCATGACCGAAACCACGGAACGCCTCGCCTCCCTCCATTCCTACCTCTCCTACCACGATGCCCCGAAGGCGCTTCGCTGGCTCGAACGCGCCTTCGGTTTCGAGACCACCATGGAGTTCGCCGACGACAAAGGGTTGATCCAGCACGCGGAGCTGCGGCTCGGCGGCGTCGGGATCATCGTGTTCAGCGCGGAAGAGGCCTACGACCGCCCGGCCCGCAAGGGCGAAACGGTCGGCCACGGCCTCTACGTGAGCCTTCCGACGCAAGAGGCCGTGGACGCCGTCTTCGCTTCCGCCGTCGAAGCCGGCGCGACTTCGGTCTGGAAACCGGAGAACACCGAATGGGGCAACTACCGCTGCCGCGTCGACGATCTCGAAGGCTACGAATGGACTTTCGGCACGCACATCCCCGGGGAACCGCAGACCGACTGGAGCTAAAGCAACCGCGCGAACCACTCGCGAGACCGGCGGAGCAGGTCCAGCTGGTGATCACGTCCGCGGAGCGAATGCCCTTCGCCGGGATACACGACGAGATCGTGTTCGACGCCGAAGTGGCGTAGCGCGCGGTGGAAGAATTCGGCCTGGGACAAGGGGACGTTCGTATCTTCCGCACCGTGCACGATCAGCACGGGGGTCTCGATCTTCGACGCGAAGGAGATCGGGCTGAGCTGATCGTGCCGGTGCGGGCCTGCCCCTTCCCAGCCGATACTCCCGCTGTGCGCGGATTCCACCAGCGGACCGAGTTCACCGGTCGCGGCGAGCATTCCCCAGTCGCAGATCCCGGCGACCATCAGCGCCGCCTTGAACCGGCTGGTCTGCCCGACGGCCCAGGCCGTCATGTATCCGCCGTGACTCCCGCCCACGATCCCGAGCCGCTCCGGATCGGCCACTCCTTCGGCGACGAGGAGATCGATCCCGGTCTCGATATCGCTCCATTCCTCCAGGCCTACCCGTCCCGCGACGGAAGCGGCGAATTCATGCCCATGGCCTTGTCCCCCACGGGGATTCGGCAGGAAGACGGCGTGCCCTGCCAGGGCCAGCCACTGCGCGGACGGGAACCAGCCGAGCATGAAGTGGTCCGCGTGCCGGTCGTACGGTCCGCCGTGAACCCGTGTGACCAGCGAGAAAGGCCCGTCGGCGCGAGTCTTTCCCGGCGGCAGGACGAGCAGGCCGTCCAACGTGAGGCCGTCGGACGCCTTGTAGGACAACCGTTCCTGGGAGCCCCACGAAATCCCGGCGAACTCCGGCGCCGTGTCGCTGACTCGCGTCAACGCCCCACCCACCGGTCCACAGTGGACATCTTTCGGCCGATACGCGGTACTCAGCACGGTGACGACGATCTCGCCGTTCGAGGCCAGCGCGTCCGCTTGCCCGCGCCAGAACGACACTTCGCCGCCGCCGAGCCGATGGAGGGCCGTGTCGAGCCCGTCGGCGACGAGCACCAGAGGAGCACCGGAATCGACCTGCGCGAGCTTGACCGGGCAGGTCGATTCCTCGGTCAGGTTCCGATGTTCCCCAGTTCCCACGGGAACGTCGAAGACCGCCCGGCCACCCACCCGTTCCGGAGTCCCGAGGTACGCGATGTGCCAGCCGCCCTCGTCCCGCCACCAAACAGGGCTGGAGGCTTCGAACACGGCCCGGCCGAGATCGTGCCGCTCACCGGTTTCCAGGTCCAGCAAGGAAAGCCGGGGTTCGAGCCCGCCGGGGTCGGCTTCCGGGGTCGGCCACGTCACCACGGCGAGCGCCTTGTCGTCCTGGCGGCAGGCGACGTCGACGACGTGGTCTTCGATCAGTGTCGTGATCTCGCCGGTCCGAGGATCGAAGCTCCGCAGCCGCGCCGGACGAAGACTCTCACTCCAGACCCAGACGGCCGGAGCGGGCGTCTCGTCTTCGGCGATGAACACGATCCGGTCGGGCAGCGGCAGGAATCCGGTGATCTCACTCCCCCAGGCGAACAGCTCCTCGTCCCCCGAACAGACACGACCGTCCCGGAGGAAATAGAGGGCATCCGCGGACCACCGGGGCGAGGACCCTTCGGCCAGCTTCCGCGGCTTCTCGCTGCCGTCCACGGCGGCGAGCCAGATCTCGGGGACACCTTTCGTGATGGTCGAGACCTGGTAGGCCACCCATTTCCCGTCGGGGGAAAGCGCGGGTTCCGACGGGAAATGGCTGTCGACGATCAGCTCAGCGGTCAGCATGTCCCCATCCTGCCGGAAATCATCGCGACAGTGTTTTGCCCAGTTTGTCGAGCCAGTCGCCCGTTCCCTGTTCCCGCCAGCTCGGTTCTTCGTGCCCGTCAAGGAAGGCGCCCTGCTCGATCAGCGTCAGCCGGGTTCCGTCCGCCTCGGCTTCGAGCAGCACCGTCGTGACCGACACGGTCGCCAGAACGTCGTTCGCGGAGAGTGTGCCCGCGTAGACGATCCGCTCGTTCTCGGCGATGTCCTCGTAGCGCGCTTCGAAGACCATCCGCTTCCCGTCATCGGAAGGACCGGTGGCGACCTCCTGGCCGCCGACACGGAAGTCCAAGGAATGCCCACCGCCCGGCACGGTGAACCAGCCTGCTTTCGCGGCGGGATCGGACCAGGCGGCGAAAACGCGCTCCGGCGACACCGGATAGACGCGTTCGAGGGTGAAAGTGGCGTGTTTGACGGTCATGACCGTTTCCCTTCATCGGAGTTCAGAAAGCCACCAAGGCGATCGAGCCGGTGTTCCCAGCCGGTGCGCTGCCCGCCGAGCCAGTCCTCGGCCATCCGCAGGCCGTCCGGTTCGAGGTGGCAGGTGCGGACGCGACCTGCCTTTTCCGACCGGACCAGCCCGCAGGCTTCGAGCACCTGGAGGTGCTGCATCACGGCGGGCAACGACATCGACAACGGCTGCGCGAGCTCCCCCACCGAGGCGGGCCCCCGGGTGAGGCGCTCGATCATTTCGCGGCGCGTGCCGTCCGACAACGCCTTGAACACCTGATCCATCTGTTGGTTAGGCACATGCTTAACTATCCGCCCACGCCGAGCGATAGTCAAGTACCTGCTTAACTTTCTACTTCTCCGCGGTCATGCCTTCGACGAGTAGCCACTGCGAGGCCAGATACGAGGTCAGCACGAAGGTTTCGAGGTTCGCCCGCACTCGCTCACTGGTGACGAAGTTGCGGCGGATCAGGATCGCCAGGTCCGACGCGGAGAACAGCAGCGCGCCGGCGGCGATCCAGGTCCGGCGGTCACCCGACGGGACCACCATCCCGCCCGACACGCGAGCCTTCGGCGCCAAGGCCGGGTCGGCCGCGAGGGTCGACGTCGTGCTCAGCAGGCCTCCGTAGACCGAAAGCACCGAAGACACCGGAGACGGCTTCGGGAGCGTCATCGCGACGGCGGCCGCAGCCCACGCCCCGAGCCGGGGCGTCGCGGTCGCGGCACGCGGACGTGCGCCGCGGCGCCACAGGAACGCGGAATACAGCACCTGCATCACGCCGAACGACGTCGCGCCCTTGATCAGCTCACGGTCCTCATGCGACCGGCCCATGAAGTGGTCGCCCGCGCCTGCCGCGACCAAGGCGGCGACGAGCAGCCCCTTCTCCCCTGATGTAAGCGTTTGTGCCCGGGCGACGCGAGCCGCGAGCACGGGGACCGCGGCCGGTTTCGTCACCAGTTGCAACCGCCGGTTGCCCGTCCTGGCGGAGTACACCGTGCCGATCGCGGCGGCGCCGAACAGGATCCGTTCGGCGAGCTTGAGGGCCTTCGCTGTTGACACTGACCACCTCCGGAACTTATTTCTGGGTAAGTTACCAGGCGGTCAGCTATTTCTAGACGGCTTCACGAAAGGTATTCCGGTACGCGCTCGGTGAGACACCCAACGCGGCCTGGAGATGCTGGCGCAGCGACGCGGCCGTGCCGAACCCCGCCTCGGCGGCGACCTTGTCGACCGGAAGATCGGTCTCTTCGAGCAGCTGGCGGGCCCGTTCGATCCGTTGCTGGGTCAGCCACTGCAGCGCCGAAATCCCGACCTCGTCCCGGAACCGCCGCGTGAACGTCCTCGTGCTCATCGCCTCTTTCGCCGCCAGCTCGCGCAGCGTCAGCGGCCGGTCGAGGTTCTCCAGCGCCCAGGCCCGCGCCGCCGCCGTCGACGAGGACTGCGGCTCCGGCACCGGACGCCGGATGAACTGCGCCTGCCCGCCCTCGCGATGCGGCGAGACGACCGTGCCGCGCGCGACCTCGTTCGCGACCGCGGCCCCGTGATCGCACCGGATCATGTGCAGGCAGAGGTCGATCCCGGACGCGACACCCGCCGCGGTCAGGACGTTCCCGTCGTCCGTGTAGAGCACATTGGGGTCGAGGTCGACCTTCGGGAACTTCGCCTGGAAGTCCAGCGCCGAACGCCAGTGCGTGGTCGCCTTCCGGCCGTCGAGCAGTCCGGCGGCGGCGAGTACGAAGGCACCCGTGCAGATCGACGCGATCCTCGCCTCCGGCCGGATCAGCTCCAGCGCCCGCGCGAGCGGTTCGGTGAGGTCGTGCCCCGAGGGTTCGTATTCGGTGGACGAGGCCGGGATGACGACGGTGTCGGCCTCGGCCAGCACTTCCGGGCCGAGCGGGACCGAGATGGTGACGTCGGCGTCGGCCCGGATCTGGCCGGGTTCCGGCGTGCAGGTGACGACCTCGTAGAGCGGCTCGCCGTCGGCCGATTTGGCCGTGCCGAAGAGCCGGATGACGATGCCCAGCTCCATCACCAGCATTCCATGCCGGACCAGCACGGCGACCCGATGACGGCCGGGATGCCCGAAAAAGCCCATGGCCTGATTCTTGCATATGTTGGCCATCGGGCCACTCGCGTCGGCCGCCGGACCACGCGACGGTGGACACATGAACGTGTTGTGGATCTTCGCCCATCCGGAACCCCGTTCCCTCGGCGGCTCGCTGCGCGACGAAGGCGTGCGCACCCTTCGCGCGCAGGGCGCCGACGTCCGGGAATCCGACCTGTACGCGATGAAGTGGAAGGCGGTCGTCGACGCCGACGACTTCGGCCGGGCCGCTTCCCCAGATCGGCTCGTCGTCGGCTCGACGTCGAAGAACGCCTTCGAGACCGGCGAACTCGCCGAGGACATCCGTGCCGAGCACGAGAAACTGGCGTGGGCCGACACCGTGATCATCCAGTTCCCCTTGTGGTGGTACGGAATGCCCGCCATCCTCAAGGGCTGGTTCGATCGCGTTTTCGTCAAGGGTTTCGCTTACGGCGTGCGACGCCCCGACGGCCGGACGTCGCGCTATGGCGAAGGGGTGCTGGCCGGCAAACGCGCCATGGTCCTGCTGACCGCGGGCGCGCCGGAAGCCACCATCGGACCACGCGGCGTGAACGGCGAGATCAACGACGTGTTGTTCCCGCTGCAGCACGGAACCCTTTGGTACGCCGGGATGTCCGTCCTCCCTCCGCTCACGGTCTGCGGCGCCGACCGGGTTTCGCCCGAGCAGTACGACGTCGCCGCCGAAACACTGCGGGACAGGCTGCACACCCTGTCCACCAGCGACCCGATCCCGTTCCGCTCCCAGAACGGCGGCGACTACGACGAGCACCTCGTCCTGCGCGACGACCTCGCTCCCGGCCGGGGCGGCATCGGCGTCCACACGTCCTGAAGCTCAGGCGCGCACGAGATCCGCCCCGGCGAAGAAGGTCTCGGCCGCTTTGAGCGCGCCCTCGTCCAGCAGGACGTCGCCAGGGCGGCTCCCGTTGCCGGTCAACTGCCCACCCCAGTGCATTCCGAGATATACGGCGGTTTTGCGCAGGGTCCCGATCAAGGGTTCCGCCTGTTCCGGCTGCTCGGCGAGCGCGCTCACCCCCCACAAGGTCTTACCGCGCATCTGCTCCTTGAAGCGGAGTTCCGGCTGGTCCAGCCAGCCCGCCCAATGGTCGAAGTACAGCTTCACCGACGCCGACACGCTGTACCAGTAGACCGGCGACGCGATCACCAGATCCGTGGCGGCCATGGTCGCGTCGAACAGGGCTCGCTCGTTCCCGGCGGGCGCGACGAAGTCCTCGCCGTCGTGTTTCCGGTCGACGAACGGCGCCAACGGCAGCTCGGCCGTCCGGATCCATCGCTGCTTCACAGCGCGAGGAAGTTCCTTCGCCGCCCGCCTCGCCAGGATCTCCGTATTACCGCCCGCGCGGGCGCTCCCGATCAGGAACAGGAAGCTTCGATCCTCGGTCATCGCGATCCCCTCCGAAGTGATTTCAAAGTACATGTATGTGCAAGCAGATGCTGTCACTGCATGTAAACTCGTGTCAAGCAAATCCAGGGAGGTCGCCATGACCGCCGACGAACAGGCATGGGGCCGTGTCCTCACGCTGCACGGGCGCATCGAGCAAGAACTCGCGAAGGCACTGCAAAGGCGGCACGGACTCGGACTCTCCGAGTTCCGCGCGCTCGGCAAGCTGGCCGCCACCGAGAGGGGTGTCCTGCGCATGCAGGAACTCGCCGAGGCGATCGGGCTCAACCAGAGTTCGGTGAGCCGGATGGTCGTCCGCCTCGAAGACGCCGGCCTGACGGAACGAGACCCCTGCGTGAACGATCGCCGCGGGGTGTATTCGTGCATCACCAAGGAAGGCAGGAAACGGCTCGCCGAAACCGAACCGACCTATCACGAGGTCTTGGCGACGGCCCTCGACAAGGCCCAAGCCGACCCCGAGCTGAAGGACGCGGTCGCCGCCCTGCGCGGCGTTTGACCAAGTATTCCTCCACGGTTATATTCCCCTTGAGGCACATTAGGAGGTAACCGTGAACCCTCGCGCCCGGTTGGAAACCGTCGGAGAGCGTCCCGCGCTGCGGATCGAACGCCGTCTCGCGCACCGGCCGGAGCGCGTCTGGCGGGCGATCACCGAACCGTCGGAGCTCGCGAAGTGGTTCCCCGCGGCGGTCGCCGTCGACCTGCGACCGGGCGGGACCATCGAGTTCACTTTCGAAGGCGAAGAGACCCCGACAGCGGGCGAGGTCCTCGAAGCCGACGAGCCTCGCGTGTTCGCGTTCAGCTGGAACGAAGATGTGCTGCGCTGGGAGATCACTCCGGAGGGCGACGGCAGCCGCCTGCTGTTCACCCATACGTTCGGCCGGGGTGAACCCGCCATCGCCAGGATCGCGGCGGGCCGCACGGCCGCCGGCTGGGACAGCTGCCTCGTCTCGCTCACCGCCCTGCTCGACGGCGAGGACCACGAGCCGCCGCAGGACTGGGCCGGCCCCATCGAGGCCTACATCGAGGAGTTCGGGCTCGCCGACGGCGAAGTCCTGGAAACCGGTGAGGGCAAGGTGATCCGCTTCCGCCGCGACCTGATCTGGAAACCGCTCGACGACGTCTGGGCGCTGGTCACTCCCGAAAAGGCGTCAGGCACGGTCATCCGCGAAGAACCGCCGCGGCTGCTGGAGCTGTCCCTGCCACGTGGCGGCGTCGTGCGCTGGGAGTTCAGTCATTCCGAACTCGACGGCACCATGGTCGAGCTGACGCAGACCGTCCCGGACGGACAAGACGATGTCGTGCCCGAGGCGCTGCGAAGCTGGCGCGAAAAACTGAAGGAGTTCTTCGCGGCGGTGCACGGGGGCTGATCTCCACCCTGGGGATGACCTCCGCCGGACGGACGCGCACGCGCCACCCGTCCGGCTAAGTTCGCCGTATGAAACAGCCGTCGGCGCTCCCGCAGCGGGTGGCGTACGCGATCGACGCGCTCCTCGCGGTGGTCCTCGTCGTGGCCGTCGGCGGGAACCTCGCCGCGAGGACCTGGACGTTCCTCATCGCCATCCCGATGTGGCTCGCCTGGGCGACGGTCGCCGCCAGCGGGATCGCGATCGCGCTGCGGCGCCACCGGCCACTGGTCGCCTACGGCCTCGGCCTCGCCGGCCTGGTCCCGGCTCTGCTCGCCGGCAACGGGCTGGGCCCGGCCGCGCTCCTGGCCACCGCGTGCGCCCTGTACACCGTGGCGCTGGAACATCCGCGGGCCCGCTCGCTGATCGCGATGGGGCTCGGCCTGGTCGTCGTCATGATCTTCGAGTTCCTGCGGCTCGGGCCGAACACGATCGCGTCGACCGCCTTCGCGGGCGGCGGGGTGGTGGGTTCGTGGGCGCTGGGCTGGATGACGCGGCAACGGCGCGCGAATCTGGCCCAGCTCGCCGAAACCCAGGCCGATCAGGCGGTTTCCGACGAACGGCTGCGCATCGCGCGCGAAATGCACGACGTCGTCGCGCACAGCATGAGCCTGATCGCGGTCAAGGCGGCCGTCGGCAACCACGTCGCGCGGGAACAGCCCGAAGAAGCCCGCGAAGCGTTGCGGGTCATCGAGCTCACCAGCCGCGAAACCCTCGTCGAACTGCGGCGGATGCTCGGCGTCCTCCGCTCGGGTGACGGGACGCCCGAAGCGGCCCTGGGCCCCGCGCCGAAACTCGCCGACCTGCGGACCCTCACCGAACGCGCCGGACAGGCCGGGGTGCGCGTCGAGCTGACCGGCGAGGCGGTCGACGACCTCCCCGAAGGTGTCGCGCTTTCGGTGTACCGCATCACGCAGGAGGCGGTGACCAACGTCGTGAAGCACGCGGGGCCGTCGGCCTGCCGGGTCACGATCACCGAAGGCCCCGGCGAGGTCAGCGTCGAAATCGTCGACGACGGGCGCGGCGAAGGCTCGCCGTCGACCGGCGGCGGGCACGGTTTGATCGGCATGCGCGAACGCGTCGCCGTCTACGGTGGTGACTTCGAAGCGGGCCCGCTGCCCGCCGGGGGATTCCGGGTGTTCGCGCGGCTGCCGTACGCCGCCAAGGAAGTGGGGACACGATGATCCGCGTACTGATCGCCGACGACCAGGCGTTGCTGCGCGGCAGTTTCCGCGTGCTCGTCGACAGCGCGCCGGACCTCGAAGTCGTCGGGGAGGCGAGCGACGGCGTGGAGGCGGCGGAACTGGCCGAGAAGGAACGCCCCGACGTCGTGCTGATGGACGTCCGCATGCCGGAGCTGGACGGCATCGAAGCGACCCGGCGGATCTGCGCGTCGGCCGCCACCGAAGGCGTCCACGTGCTGATGCTGACGACCTTCGACCTCGACGCCTACGTCTATTCGGCCCTGCGCGCGGGCGCCAGCGGATTCCTGCTGAAGGACACCCCGCCCGCCGAACTGCTGACCGCGATCCGGGTCGTCGCGGCGGGCGAAGGACTGCTCGCCCCTTCGATCACGCGAAGGCTCATCGCCGAATTCGCCCGGCTGCCCGAACCGGGCCAGCGCGTCGCGGCGTCGCTGGACAACATCACCACCCGCGAACGCGAGGTCCTTGGCCTGATCGCGCGCGGCCTGTCGAACGACGAGATCGCCGGGTCCCTGCACCTCGGGCTGGCGACGGTGAAGACGCATATCGGCCACCTCCTGCACAAACTCGCGGCACGGGACCGGGCGCAGCTCGTGATCGCGGCCTACGAGTCCGGTCTGGTGCGTGCTTCGATCTAGCGACGGACGTTGCCTACGCCACACGCGAAGTGACCGTCGAGTAGCTAGGCTGCGGTTTCATGAGCAGTGCGACGGAGCCGCTCGGGACGCCGCCCGAGGACGAACCGGACATCCACACGACGGCCGGCAAGCTGGCCGACCTGTACCGCCGGTATGACGAGGCGGTGCACGCGGGTTCCGCGAGGGCGGTGGAGAAACAGCACGCCAAGGGCAAGAAGACCGCCCGCGAGCGGATCGACCTGCTGCTGGACGAAGGCTCGTTCGTCGAACTCGACGAGCTGGCGAAGCACCGCTCGGTGAACTTCGGCCAGGAGAAGAACAGGCCGTACGGCGATGGCGTCGTCACCGGCTACGGCACCGTCGACGGCCGCCCGGTGTGCGTGTTCAGCCAGGACGTCACCGTCTTCGGCGGTTCACTCGGCGAGGTGTACGGCGAGAAGATCGTCAAGGTGATGGACCTGGCGATCAAGACCGGCCGTCCGATCATCGGCATCAACGAGGGCGGCGGCGCGCGGATCCAGGAAGGCGTCGTCTCGCTCGGGCTGTACGGCGAGATCTTCAACCGCAACGTCAAGGCGTCCGGCGTGATCCCGCAGATCTCGCTGATCATGGGCGCCAACGCGGGCGGGCACGTCTACTCCCCCGCGCTGACCGACTTCGTGGTGATGGTCGACAAGACCTCCCACATGTTCATCACCGGCCCCGACGTCGTGAAGACCGTGACCGGCGAAGAGGTCACTTTCGAGGAACTCGGTGGCGGGCGCACGCACAACACCCGTTCGGGCGTCGCGCACTACCTCGGTTCCGACGACGAGGACGCGATCGCCTACGTCAAAGAACTGCTCTCGTTCCTCCCCGCGAACAACCTGTCCGAAGCGCCGCTGTTCGAGACGGACGCGCCGGCGGGCGGCTTCTTCGACGACGTGACCGAGTCCGACCGCGAACTCGACACGCTCATCCCGGATTCGCCGAACCAGCCGTACGACATGCACGAGGTCATCAACCGCGTCGTCGACGACGGCGACTTCCTCGAGGTGCACGAACTGTTCGCACCCAACATCCTGGTCGGCTTCGGCCGGGTGAACGGGCGCAGCGTCGGCATCGTGGCGAACCAGCCGACCCAGTTCGCCGGCTGCCTCGACATCGACGCGTCCGAGAAGGCCGCGCGGTTCGTGCGCACCTGCGACGCGTTCAACATCCCGGTGCTGACCTTCGTCGACGTCCCCGGCTTCCTGCCCGGCACCGACCAGGAGTGGAACGGCATCATCCGCCGCGGCGCGAAGCTGATCTACGCCTATGCCGAAGCGACCGTCCCGCTCGTCACCGTCATCACCCGCAAGGCGTACGGCGGCGCGTACGACGTCATGGGGTCGAAGCACCTCGGCGCGGACATCAACCTGGCGTGGCCGACGGCGCAGGTCGCGGTCATGGGCGCGCAGGGCGCGGCGAACATCGTGCACCGCAAGACCCTCGCCGCGGCCGCCGCCGACGGCAAGGACGTCGACGCGCTGCGCGCCGAGCTGATCCAGGAGTACGAGGACACACTCCTGAACCCGTACGCGGCGGCCGAGCGCGGTTACGTCGACTCGGTGATCGTGCCCGCGCACACCCGCGGTCACATCGCGAAGGCGCTGTCGCTGCTCCAAGGCAAGCGGGAAAGCCTGCCGCCCAAGAAGCACGGGAACATCCCGCTGTGAGCACGCCCGAAACCCCGCTGCTGAAGGTCGTCCGCGGCAATCCGGACGACGCCGAACTCGCCGCGCTGACCGCCGTCGTCGCGGCGGCGGCCGGCGCGCGGGCGCCGGAACCGGCACCGAAACGGGATTCGTGGTGGGCGGACAAGGCTTCACTCGTGCGGGCCCCGCTCGCCCCCGGCGAAGGCGCTTGGCGGGCTTCGGCGCTTCCTCGCTGACACGGACCTTCTGACGGCGCGGATCCGGTTTCCGCGGACTATGGTGACAGTCCTGCCGACCGGATCCGCCCTCAGAAAGCCGTGCGTGACGAACCAGGATCAGCTTTCCACCGAGTTGCGCCGTCTGCGCAAAGCCGCCGGGTTGTCCGGTACCGAAGCGGCCAGGCTCACCGGTCTCAGTCAGTCGAAGGTCTCCCGCGTCGAAACCGGCGCGTTCATGCCGACGGAGGACCAGGTCGTCGCGTTGTGCCGGGCGTACCGCGCACCCGCGAAGGTCCGGCGGACGTTGGTCGCGATCACGCGGGACCTCCGCGAAGAGGCGTCCCCCGCCCGCGTCGTCCTCCAGCGCGGCGCCTGGCGGATGCAGCAGCGCATCGGCAAGATCGAGACGGCGTCCGCGCGTATCCGCAGTTTCCAGCCGACCATCGTGTTCGGCCTGCTCCAGACCCGCGACTACATCACCGCGCTGTTCGACGATTCCCTGCCGTCGGACGAACGCGACCAGACCGTCGAGGCCCGGCTGGAACGCCAGCGGATCCTCGACTCGAACCGCGAGTTCCACTTCGTGCTCACCGAAGGCGCCCTGCGCTGGAACATGGGCGGCGCGGCGACCATGCTGGCCCAGCTCGGTCACCTCATCGAGGTGTCCCGCCGCGGCCGGGTGCGGCTCGGCGTCATCCCGTGGACCACGCCGGTGTCGGTCGCCGTGCTCCACGGTTTCGACATCTACGACTCGCGCGCGGTGCTCCTCGGGACGCAGACGGCCACGGCGCTCGTGACGGACGAACGCGAAGTCGCCGATTACGAGAAGAACTTCGCCGAAGTCGAGCGCTACGCCACTTATGGCGACGTCGCCTGCTCGCATCTGACGCGGATCGCGGCCGACTACCGACAGCTCGCGGTCGAACCACTTCGGTGACCTAAGACCCTTTGCGCTATGCACTCCGAGAGTGCATCGTGAGTAAAGCAGCTGTCGGTGAAGGCCCACTTTCGTGCGCCGAACGCGATCACCGAAGCCGTTCACCGACCAGCGGGCACAGATCACCCGATCTCGCCAACCTTGCTGCCGCGCAACCCGTCTACTTGCCGAAACAGTCACTGGGGAAAGGGCCTCCGATGACCACCTGGCACGAGAACATGACCGGCTGGCACAAGTCGACCTACACGCACTGGGAAGAGAACGCCTGCGTCGAGGTCGGCGCCGCACCCGGCCTGGTCGGCATCCGGGACACCAAACAGTGGGCGATGCCGGACGAGACCCGGCCCATCCTGGTGCTGCCGTCCGAGTCCTTCGCCGCGCTCCTCGACCACCTTGGCCGATGAACGACGTCGCCGAGCCGTACATGGTCCACCATCCACGGGAGATGGCGGGCCAGCTGATCAACGGCAACTGGATCGTCGCGCGCTGGGAGCACCTCGGTGAGGACGAGGACCTGGACCACTGGACGGCCGTCCTCCGCGAGTACTGCGCGGAGCTGGACGTCGATCCGTACGTCATCAACATCCCGCGTAAAAGCCTGACCATCGTCTTCAACGGCGCGCTCCCCGCGCCGACGTTCGAACAGCTGGAGAACTCGATCGCGGCCATCGAGTACCACCGCTTCCTCGAACGCGAAATCGGCCCCAGACCGCTGAACTGACCCGCGAGTTCCGCCTCCAAGCACGCGAGTCACGCCTCCAGACACGCGAGTTACGCCTCCAAGCACGCGAACCCCGTACTTGAGCCCGGTCGCGCCCTGCCATATAGTCCACTCGGAATAATCAGTACGGAATCATCCGAGGGGACTATCATGGCCGCGAAGCTCACCCCGCTCGCGATGGCGGTGCTCGAACTCCTTCACGAGCGGCCCATGCATCCGTACGAGATGGCGCAGCTGATGAAGGAGCGCTACGTCAGCACGCGCGTCAAAGTGAAGGCCGGCTCGCTCTACCACACGGTGGACCGCCTGGCGGAGAACGGTTTCGTCGAGATCGTCGAGACACAGCGGGACGGGAAACGCCCCGAGCGCACCCTGTACGCGATGACGGAGGCCGGTCGCGACGAGTTCGTCGACCGGGCGCAGGACATGCTGGCCACGCCCGCCGAGGAGTACCCCGAGTACCTCAGCGCGCTCGCCGTCATCGACGAGCTCGGCCCGGAGATGACGCTCACCCAGCTCAAACACCGCGTGCTGCGGCTACAGGCCGCCATCGCTTCCGATCAGGTCGTGCTCGAAAACCTGGTCAAGGAGCACAAGCTCCCCGAGGTCTACTGGCTCGACTGGTCCTATGCCACCGCGCGGCGCGCCTTCGAGCTCGACTGGACCCAGAAACTGATCGGAGACCTCGAATCCGGTCGCATCGGGTTCCAGGAGCACTGCACGCCGCACCTCAACCTGGTCACCGAGGACGACACCGATGAACGCAAGACAAGCTAACCCGTGGGCGGCGCTTTCCGCGCTGTGCCTGGGTTTCTTCATGATCCTGCTGGACACCACGATCGTTTCGACCGCGATTCCCTCGATGCTGCGCGAACTCGGCGCCGGGCTGAACGCGATCGTCTGGGTGATCAGCGTCTACCTGCTCACCTACGCGGTGCCCATGCTGTTCGCCAGCCGCCTCGGCGACCGCTTCGGCCCGAAACGCGTCTATCTGGCCGGGCTCGTGGTGTTCACGCTGGCGTCGCTGTGGTGCGGCCTGTCCGGTTCGGTGGAGATGCTGATCGCGGCCCGCGCGGTGCAGGGACTCGGGGCCGCTTTGATGACGCCGCAGACGCTGGCGTTCATCAGCCACCTGTTCCCGCCGTCGAAACGCGGCCCCGCGATGGGACTTTGGAGCGGTGTCGCCGGCATCGCGGCCATCGCCGGACCGCTGCTCGGCGGTGTGCTCGTCGACCACCTCGGCTGGGAATGGATCTTCTTCGTCAACCTTCCGGTCGGAGTGGTCGCGTTCGCACTGGCGTTGCTCAAGGTGCCGGACTGGCAGCCGAAACACTCGCATTCCTTCGACGTTCCCGGGATCCTGCTGTCCGGCGCCGGCTTGTTCTGCGTCGTCTACGGCGTCCAAAATGGACAGCACTACGAGTGGGGCCGAGTGTTCGGGCCGATCACCGTGTTCGAGATCATCGGCGCCGGCGTCGCGCTGCTGGTCGCTTTCGTGTTGTGGCAACGGTTCAACCGCAAGGAACCGCTGCTGCCGCTGGGTGTCTTCGCGAACCGCAACTTCTCGGCCGGGGCGCTGACCGCGGTCACCGTCGGCTTCGCGATGACCGGCATGTTCCTGCCGCTGGTGATCTACATCCAGGCCGTGCTCGGCGAATCACCGACGATGTCCGGGTTACTGTTCGCGCCGATGTCGTTGCTGGCGGGCATGATCGGCCCATTCGTCGGCCGCGCTTCGGACAAGGTCAACGGCAAGTTCCTGCTGATCATCGGACTGGCGGCGCTGTCCGTGGGGCTGGGCCTGGTGGCGCTGATCGCGCGGGCGGGAGCGAACGCGTGGACGCTCACCCCGGCACTGCTGGTGGCGGGTCTCGGAATCGGGTTCATCTTCGCGCCGATGGGCAACCTGGCGATGAGTTCGGTCGAACCGCGGCTCGTCGGGACCGCGTCGGGCATCTTCAACACCGCCCGCCAGGTCGGCGGCGTACTCGGCAGCGCCGCCGTCGGTGTGCTGCTGCAGGCGCGGATCAGTGCGTCGATCGCCGACGAGGCGGTGTCGGCCGCGAGCGCGTTGCCGGAACAGTACCGGGCGCCGTTCGCGGAAGGCGTCGCGAAGGCCGCGGAATCGACCGGGGAGTTCGGTTCTTCCGGGCCGACGGCGTTCCCCGGCCTGCCTTCCGACGTCGCCGAGCAGGCGCAACGGCTCGCGCTCGACGCCGTCCACAATGGACTCACCGACGCGGCGCGGGTGACGCTGCTACTCCCGGCCGCGGTGCTGGTGCTGGGCGTGCTCGCGGCGCTCACCATGCGCCGCCCGGCTGCGCGGGCGCCTCGCTCCCCCGCCCTGGAACCCGCCGCCGGCGCTGCCTGACCCCCTTGCCGCATTTAGTCCTCTGAATGCGGCTCGTGGGTCCGCCGCCCACGCTATGAAAGGTCCTTTCCTTGCAAAATTTGCAAGGAAAGGACCTTTCATTGCATCCGCGCCGACGGCGGAAGCTACCGGCGGTACCGCAGGCCGTAGCCGTACGGGTACAGCGCCTTCTTGCCGTCACCGACGTTCACCGGTTCCTGCGCCGCACTGGTCGGCCAGCTGAACGTCAGCTTCCCGGTCGGGTTGTAGTCGCCGTAAAGGACATCGGCGACACCGGCGCCTTCGCTGCCAGGGAGCCAGGCGGCGAGAAGCCCGTCGAACTGCGGCAGTTGCGGTGCGATGTCGAGCGGACGCCCGGAGACGGTCACCACGACGACCGGAACCCCGGTGCTCTTCAGCTTGGCGATCGTGGCGAGGTCTTCCGCGTCGAGTCCGAAGCCGTTCGGACGGTCTCCCTGTCCTTCGGCGTACGGCGTTTCGCCCACCACGGCGACGGCGACCTGGTAGCTGCCGTCGATTCCGTCACCCGCACGGTCATAGGTCACCGTGGTTCCCTTCCCCGCCCCCGACTTGATGCCGTCGAGGATGGTCGTGCCCGGGATCACCGGGCCGCTCTGCCCTTGCCAGGTGAGCGTCCAGCCGCCCGCCTGGTTGCCGATGTCGTTCGCGTTCTTACCCGCGACGAAGATCTTGTTGTTCTTCTTCGCCAGTGGCAGCACACCGTCGTTCTTCAGCAGTACCTGGGATTCGCGGACGGCCTGCCGGGCCAGGTCGCGATGTTCCTTGCTGCCGAACGTCTTCTGGAGCGAACGGTCGGTGTACGGGCGCTCGAACAGGCCGAGCTTGAACTTCTCCGCCAGGACGCGGCGGTTCGCGTCGTCAATCCGGTCGCGTGAGACGCGGCCCGCCTCGACTTCGGCCTTGAGATAGGCGATGAACTGCGGCGCGTCCCACGGGACCATGAACATGTCGATGCCCGCGTTGACCGAGAGCCGCACCTCTTCGGGGGTGAAGCCTTCCTTGCCGTCGATCTGGTTGATCGCGTTGTAGTCCGAGATCACCAGTCCGGAGAACCGCAGTTCCTTCTTGAGGACGTCGGTGATGAGGTACTTCTCGGCGTGCATGCGCACACCTTGGAAACTGGAGAACGAGATCATCACCGAGCCGACGCCGCGGTCGATCGCCTCGCGGAACGGCGGCAGGTGGATCTGACGCAGTTCGCGTTCGCTGATCACGGTGTCGCCCTGGTCGACGCCGTTCGCCGTGCCGCCGTCGCCGACGTAGTGCTTCGCCGTCGCGAGCACCGATCCCGGTTTCTCGCCGAGCCTGCGCCCTTGAAGGCCGGTGATGGCCGACGCGTTGGCGATGGCGTCGCGCGGGGATTCGCCGAAGGATTCGTAGGTCCGGCCCCAGCGATCGTCACGGGCGACGCACAGGCACGGCGAAAAGTCCCACTGCGGACCGGTTCCGGCGACTTCCAGCGCCGTCGCACGGCCGATCTTCTCGACCAGGCGCGGATTGTTGGCCGCGCCGAGGCCGATGTTGTGCGGGAAGATCGTCGCGCCGTAGACGTTGTTGTGGCCGTGCACGGCGTCGACGCCGTAAAGCGTGGGGATGCCGAGCGGCGTCGAAATCGCCGCCTTCTGATACGAGTCGACCATGTCGGCCCACCCGTTCGGCGTGTTGCTGGCGGGCACCGAGCCACCGCCGGAGAGCAAGGACCCCAGCTTGAGCGCGGCGGCCTGATCGGGGGTGACCGCGCCGCGTTCGGCCTGGGTCATCTGGCCGATCTTGTCGTCGAGGCTCATCCGCTTGAGCAGGTCGTTCACCCGCGCGGAGGTCGAAGCGTGGGGATTCTTGTAGACCGGCCCAGGGGCGGCCGAAGCGATCGGCGCGAGGGCCGTACCGGCCAGGAGCAGGCCTGCGAGCACTGTGGTTTGCGTCGTGCGAAGCGATCTTCTGACGCGGAGGCTGGACGGCATTGGTTCCTCCGTAGCTCGAACAATCCATATGTTGCGCGCCACAACAAACTAGCTCCACGTTCGGGTGTTCCAGGTCACAATCAGGCAACGGAGGGCGGTCGAGTACCTTCCTTCAAGTGCGTTTCGTCCTCGCTTCCCAGTCCCCCGCCCGCCTCGGCGTCCTGCGTTCCGCCGGCTTCGACCCGAGCGTCGTCGTCTCCGGCGTCGACGAGGACGCCGTCGCCGCGTCCCTGACCGATCCGGCGCCGGAGGAGCTGGTCCGCGCGCTCGCGGCCGCGAAGGCGGAAGCGGTTTTCGAGGCACTCGGCGGCCACACCGACATGGTCATCGTGGGCTGCGATTCGATGCTGTCGATCAACGGCGAGATGGTCGGGAAGCCGATCACGCCGGAGGCCGCGCGCGAGCGATGGGCATCGATGGCGGGCAAAACCGGGGAACTTCTCACCGGCCACGCGATCATCCGCGTCGAGGACGGCGTGAGGACGAAGGAAGCCTCCGGCACCGAAGGCACCACTGTTCGCTTCGGCACGCCGTCGCAAGAAGAGATCGAGGCCTACATCGCGTCCGGCGAACCGCTTCAGGTTGCGGGAGGTTTCACCTTGGACGGGCTCGGCGGCTGGTTCATCGAGGGCATCGACGGCGATTTCTCAAGCGTCATCGGGATCAGCCTGCCGCTGACCCGGCGCTTGCTGGCCGAGGTCGGCGTCAGCGTCATCGACCTGTGGACCCATCCCGCATCCTGAGACGACTCCCACACGATCGGGTGATCCGGAAGAGTCCTGCCTCGCCGAACGTTCTTCACGTTCGGGAAATCAGGAAACTTTCACGCACCGGAGTCGCCCCGTGTCTTTCATTCGGACCTACACAAGGCCAAAGGTCTTCGCGGCGGCGGTCCTCGGCTCGCTCGTCGTGGGCGCCCTGCTCGGCGTGCTCGCCAGGACGACCGAAGCGAGCTGGCTGACCGACCTGCTCGACCAGATCGGCACGATCTTCACGACGCTGCTGCAGATCGCGGTGATCCCGCTGGTCTTCACGGCGATCGTGGTCGGTATCAACAGCCTGCGCAACCTCGGCGGCGGCAAGAAGGCCGCTCGGCTGGGCGGCAAGACCGTGCTGTGGTTCGCGATCACCTCGTTCATCGCGTCGCTGATCGGCATCGCCGTCGCGAAGCTGTTCAACCCGGGCAGCGGCGGCCTCGGCGAAGGCGTCGCCGCGACCGCGAAGAACGCCGACAAGGCCACCAAGAGCGTCGACAACTGGGGCTCCTGGAGCGCCTTCGTCGAAGGCTTCCTGCCGAAGAACTTCTTCACCGCCTTCACCGAGGGCGAGACCCTTCAGGTGCTGTTCCTCGCGGTGCTGATCGGCGCCGCGGCCTACAGCCTCGGCGACAAGGCCAAGCCGTTCGTCGACTTCACCACCAGCGTTTTCGAGATCATCCAGCGCTACCTCGGCTGGGTCGTCCGGCTCGCCCCGATCGGCATCATCGGCCTGATCGGCGCCGCGGTCTCGAACTACGGTGACGCCCTGTTCCGGCCGCTGTTGTCCACCACTCTCGCGGTGTACGTCGGCTGCTTGCTGGTGCTGTTCGTGGTCTACCCGATCCTGCTGCAGTTCGTGGCGAAGGTCAGCCCGCTGACGTTCTTCTCGAAGGCCGGCACGGCGATCCAGTTCGCGTTCGCTTCGCAGTCTTCGGGCGCGACGCTGCCCCTGACCCGGCAGTCCGCCGTGAACCTGGGCGTCCAGCCCGCGTACGCCGCCTTCGCGACTCCGCTGGGCAGCGCCACGAAGATGGACGGCTGCGCCGCCGTGTTCCCCGCGATCGGCGCCATCTTCATCGCGAACCTGTCCGGTGTTTCGCTGAACATCTGGCAGTACGCCGGCATCGTCGTGGTCGCCGTGCTCGGCGCGCTGGCCACTGCGGGCACCACCGGCTGGCTGACCGCGCTGACCCTGACCACCGCGTTCATCGGACTCGACGCGCAGCAGGTGGCGCTCGGGATCGCGCTGATCTACTCGGTGAACCCGATCATGGACATGATGCGGACCGCGACCAACGTCGCGGGCCAGATCGTCGTGCCGGTCGTCGTCGCGCGCAGCGAAGGTCTGCTGGACGACGACGTGCTCAACTCGCCGACAGACCCTTCGCCCACTTCCGACGGCGAAGCGGCTACTACCTCTGCGAAGGAGCCTGCTGCCGCGGGTGCTTGAGGTTCTTTAAGTCCGTGAAGGTCTCCTTGAGGGACCAGGAGTCGGTGAGGGCCTCCTTCACTACCTTGAGGGTAGGGAAGGAGGCCCTCACCGACTTCCGGCGTGATAGCAAAGGTCCCTTGCTTTCTTTCAGGGGCAGGCCCGCAGGTCAGCCTTGGTGAGCCGGACGTCCGGCCACCCCCGCAGTTCCGAAGGAGCGGTGTACCGCCGCGTGCAGCCCACCGAGCCGCGGGCGACGTCGTAGACCTCGGCGAGCACCGGCGCCGCCTGGCATCGAGCCGAGCCGGATTGCGCGCCGGGGCACTCGTGCCGCACGACGATGACGTCCGCGATCCCGTCGGCGGTCACGTCGTTCAGGGCGACCGTCCCGGCGTCGGAGAAGTACGGCTTCCCGGTGTCCCGCCAGATCCCGCCGCGCGCGACGAACAACTCGCCGACCGAGCCACCGCTCACTTCGCCGCGCACCAGACAGACCGGCGTCGCGCCGTCGACGCAGCGCAAAGAATCGCCCTTGAGGGTGACCCCCCGGTCGTTGACGATCAGCGGGTACACCGTGTCCGCGCCGATCCGGACCACACCCTGCTTCCCCGCGTCGTCGGCCAGCAGCACGACGGGAAGCCCGCCGACGGTCATCGCGCCGATCTCCCGGCAGGCCGAGTCGCCGCAGTCGGCCCCGGGCGCGGTCGGGGCGCCGTCGGAAACAGGAGGCACGCCGGGGTCTCCGGCGGGCATCGGTGCGGCCGGGCGGAGCAGGATCACGGCCACGATCACGCCCGCCGTCACCACCACCGCCAGCAGTGCGGTGAACAGCACGGATCGCGGCGCCCGCGCTTCCTGAGTCCGCATATCCGAGAGCGTAAGTGATCTAGCGCAGAGTGCACGGCTATGTTGTTCCCGTGACGAACCCCGGACTGCCCAACGCCCTGTTCCTTCCCACGGCGAAAAAGCCGAAGGACTTCACGAGCGCCGAGATCGAACTTCGCCCGACCAAGGACGGCCGGACGGCATTGATCGCCTTCAGCACCGTGCAGCGCCTTGTCGAGTGCTGCGGCCCGCATCAGCCGTGGGCGCTGGTCAAGTCCGAGCACCTCGGGCGGGTTCACCAGGCCCAGCCGTACGACCTGATCGTGCTCGACTCCGACCTTCCGGAAGAACTGCGGCACCGCGAAGCGCTGGTGTAGGGCCTGATAAAAGAACCGGAACCCGTCGCCGCTGGTATAAACAGAGGTCACTGGGTGGCCTTGCTCTCACTAATCGGGGCGGGAATTTCCGTAAACTGCTGCGGAGCCGCATCGGGGCGGCCCGACGTGCGAACGCAGGAGGTACGGCGTGACCGAGCAGGCCGGCACAGGTGGTCCGGTGACCAAGATCCTGATCGCGAACCGCGGGGAAATCGCGGTACGGGTGATCAGGGCGGCGAAGGACGCCGGGCTGACCAGCGTGGCCGTCTACGCCGATCCGGATCGTGACGCACCCCATGTCCGCCTCGCCGACGAGGCCTTCGCCCTCGGCGGCACCACCGCCGCCGAGAGCTACCTCGTCTTCGACAAGCTGCTCGACGCCGCCAAGCGGTCGGGCGCGGACTCCGTCCACCCCGGCTACGGGTTCCTTTCCGAGAACGCGGATTTCGCGCAGGCGGTGATCGACGCGGGGCTGACTTGGATCGGCCCGAGCCCGCAGGCCATCCGCGACCTCGGCGACAAGGTCACCGCGCGCCACATCGCGCTGCGTGCCGGAGCCCCGCTCGTGCCCGGTACGAAGGATCCCGTCGCGAACGCCGACGAGATCATCGCCTTCGCCGACGAGCACGGTCTGCCCGTCGCGATCAAGGCGGCGTTCGGCGGCGGCGGCCGCGGGCTGAAGGTCGCCCGCACCCGCGAGGAGATCCCGGAGCTCTTCGAATCCGCGACGCGTGAGGCGATCTCCGCCTTCGGCCGCGGCGAATGCTTCGTCGAGCGCTACCTGGACAAGCCGCGCCACGTCGAAGCCCAGGTCCTCGCCGACCAGCACGGCAACGCCATCGTCGTCGGCACCCGGGACTGCTCGTTGCAGCGCCGCCACCAGAAGCTGGTCGAAGAGGCGCCCGCGCCGTACCTGACCGACGACCAGCGCAAGCGCATCCACGAGTCCGCGAAGGCGATCTGCAAGGAAGCCGGTTACTACGGCGCCGGGACCGTCGAGTACCTCGTCGCGGTCGACGGCACGATCTCGTTCCTCGAGGTCAACACGCGGCTCCAGGTCGAGCACCCGGTGTCCGAGGAGACCACGGGCCTCGACCTCGTGCGCGAGATGTTCCGCATCGCACGCGGCGAGAAGCTGCGCATCACCGAGGACCCGGAACCGCGCGGCCACTCGATCGAGTTCCGCATCAACGGCGAGGACGCCGGCCGCGGGTTCCTGCCCGCGCCCGGCACCGTGACCAAGTTCGTCGCGCCCAGCGGCCCGGGGGTCCGGGTCGACTCGGGTGTCGAATCCGGCAGCGTCATCGGCGGCCAGTTCGACTCGATGCTCGCGAAGCTGATCGTCACCGGCTCGGACCGGCAGAACGCGCTCGAGCGCAGCCGCCGCGCGGTCGCCGAGATGGTCGCCGACGGAATGGCGACGGTCCTGCCGTTCCACCGGGTGATCGTGAACGACCCGGCCTTCGTCGGCGACGAGAACGGTTTCAGCGTGCACACCCGCTGGATCGAGACCGAATTCGACAACCGGATCGAACCCTTCGTGGCGCCGGAAGCCGCCGAGGCCGAGGAAGAGCAGCCCCGCCAGAACGTCGTCGTCGAGGTCGGCGGACGCCGCCTCGAAGTGTCGCTCCCCGGTGGTTTCTCGCTCGACGCCGGTGGCGGCGGGACGGCCGTGAAGGCCAAGCCGCGCAAACGCGCGGGCGGCACCAAGGCCGCGGTGAGCGGCGACGCGGTCACCGCGCCGATGCAGGGCACCATCGTCAAGATCGCCGTCGAAGAGGGCCAGCGGGTCGAAGCGGGCGAGCTGGTCGTCGTGCTCGAAGCGATGAAGATGGAGAACCCGGTCACCGCGCACAAAGCGGGCACCGTGACCGGGCTTTCGGTCGAGGTCGGCGCGGCGGTCACCCAGGGAACCCAGCTGTTCGAGCTGAAAGACTGACGTTTGTCGTGGTCGACGGGGCCTCGCTCGGCCTACCATCGAAAAGGTGAGCGAGGTTCCGTCTCCGCGGCTGCGGATCAGTGATCAGGATCGTGAGTCCGCGCTGACCGCGCTCGGCGAGCACATGAGCGTGGGCCGGATCGACATCGACGAGTACGGCGAGCGGTCCGCTCAGGTCACCGCCGCCAAGACCCGCGGCGAACTGTCCGGGATCTTCGCGGACCTGCCCGAACCACATCCGCTTTTCGACGCGCCCAAGGCCGCCGTGACCGAACCGGGGAAACCTGCGTGGGCGGACATCCCGCCGATGCAACGGATCATGGGCGCGCTCCTGCCGATCCTCTTCATCGCCTCCATCGCGCTCATCATCACCACCGGTGTCACCTGGTGGTTCATCCTCGTCCCGATCGGGATCAGCGCCGTCGGCGAAGGCATCTGGGGCAAGGGCTGGGACAACGCCCACAAGAAGCTCGGGAAACAACGTCGGCGGGAACTGGACGGCTGATCCGCCCGTAGACTCGGGTCGTGAGTGCCGAGAGACCGGACATGCGGCTGAGCGACGCCGAACGCCAAGACGCGCTCGAAGCGCTGGAAGAACATGTCCGCACCGGCAGACTGGACCTCGACGAGTTCGGTACGCGGTCGGCGAAGATCAGCGCCGCGCGGATGGTGAGTGATCTCGAACCGCTGTTCACGGACCTGCCCTCGCCCCGGCCCGGCGCGCTGCTCCCCCTGCCGCCGATGCCCGGTGTGGCGCAGGCGTCCGCGAAGAACGACGCTCCGCCGTCGAAATGGCTGACGGCCAGCGCCGTGCCGATCGCGGCGGCGGTCGCGATCGCGCTGTTCTTCTTCACCCGGGGGACGTTCCTGGTCTTCCTGCTGCCGCTGGCGGTCGCGCTGATCATGAGCCGCCGTCGCTGAAGGGCCGGTTACCCTCGAAGGGTGGAACCGGTGGAGATCAACGCGGGCGAGTACTACCTGCGGCAGCTGCGGGCGGACAAGGCACTCGACGACCGTCCGGCGCTGGTCGCGGCCTTCGCCGACCCGACGCATCGCAAGTACGTCCTGAACTACCGTTTGCGGGATCTGGACGAGGCGACCGAGTACGTCGCGTTGCGCACGGCCCAGTGGGCCGGTGACGAACGCTGTTCCTGGGCGGTGGCCGAGCCGACGACCGGCGAGCTGCTGGGCGAGGTCGGCCTGCGGGATCTCGATTTCGACGCCGGGTACGCGGAGGCGTCGGTCTGGGTGCGCGCGGCGTCGCGGGGCAAGGGCGTCGCGAGCACCGCGCTCAACGCGGCCCTGCGCTTCGGTTTCGGCGGGCTCGGCCTGCGCGAGGTCAGTTACCGCTACGAGGAGACGAACGAGGTTTCCGCCTCGGTCGCCCGCAAATGCGGGTTCACCCTGGTCGGGCCCGAACTGGAACCGGCCCCGACCGGGGAACGCCTCATCCGCTGGCGCCGCACCGCCTGACCCTCGCCGCATTTCGTCCTCTGAATGCGGCAGTACGCGACACGAACTACCGCATTCAGAGGACTAAACGCGGTCGTTGGTAATCCGAACTACCGCATCCAGAGGACTAAACGCGGGCGGTCAGAAGGGGTAGGTGGGCGGCGGGTTGCGGACGGTGACCCACCGCGTCTCGGTGAAGGCCTCGATGTTCGCCGCCGCGCCGCCGAAACGGCTTCCGGTGCCCGAAGCGGCGACGCCACCGAAGGGGCTGTTCGCCTCATCGCTGACGGTCTGGTCGTTGATGTGCACGATCCCGGTCGGGACGCGGTCGGCCAGCTCCAGTCCTTTGAGGACGTCGCGGGTGATGATCCCCAGCGAGAGCCCGTATTCGCTCGCCGTGGCGAGGCGGATGGCCTCCTCGGCGTCGGAGAACCGCACGACCGGCGCGACCGGGCCGAAGATCTCTTCGGCGACCGCGGGCGCCGTCGGCGGCACGTCGGCGAGCACCGTCGCGGAGTAGAACAGCCCGTCGTATTCGGCGCCGGCGGCGACCCGCGCCCCCGCCGCGACACTGGACGCGACGAGCTCGTGGATCTTGTCCCGCTGTCCGGCGTCGATGATCGGCCCGAGCGCGACCTCGTCCAGCGCCGGGTCGCCCACCCGCAACGCGGCCGCCTTCGCCGCCAGCCGCTCGACGAAGTCGTCGTAGAGTCGCTCGTGCACGAGGTGCCGCCCGGTGGTCATGCAGATCTGGCCCTGGTGGAAGAAGGAGCCGAACGCGGCGACACCGGCGGCTTCGTCGACGTCCGCGTCGTCGAGCACGATGAGCGCCGAGTTCCCGCCCAGTTCCAGATGTGCCCGCTTCAGGTGCTTCCCGGCGAGTTCGCCGACCTTGCGCCCGGCACCGGTCGACCCGGTGAACGAGATGACCCGCACCGCCGGATGCGTCACCAGCGTCTCGCCGACGTCCGCGCCGCCCGGCAGCATCTGCAGCACACCCGGCGGCAGACCGGCTTCCTCGAAGATCCGCGCGAGGACCACGCCACCGGTGACGGCGGTGCGCGGATCCGGCTTGAGGATGACCGCGTTCCCCAGCGCGAGCGCCGGGGCGACCGAACGGATGCCGAGGATGATCGGCATGTTGAACGGCGAGATCACCGCGACGACCCCGGCCGGGACGCGGCGCGCCATCGAAAGCCGCGGTTCCTCACTCGGCAGGAGTTCGCCGTACGGACGGCCGGGCAGGGCCGCCGCCTCGTAGCACTCCTGCTCGGCGACGTGCAGCGAAAAGCCCGCGACTCCCGGCACGGCGCCGACCTCGCGGATGTTCCACCAGCGGATCTCGTCGGCGTACTCGGACCACAGCCGAGCGGCTTTGCGCAGGACGGCGGCACGCTGGACGTGCGGTGTCGCCGCCCAGGCCCGCTGCGCCTCGGCCGCGGTCTCGGCCGCTTTCGCGGCGTCCTCCGCCGAGGCGATCCCCACGCTTCCCAGCACCGCACCGGTCGCGGGCTCCATGACGTCACGGACGCCACCGGACCCTGGCACCCAGGAACCACCGGCGAAGATCCGGTCCGTCCACGTCGACGAGTCGAGAAACACCACAAGGCCGCCTTCCGTATCGGGACGGCCGACGCTATGCCAGATTCACCCGATCAGGCAACGATCTCTGCGCGCGTGGCACACGACTCGGCAGCAGGGATCAACTCACCGGTTCGATGATCCCGGACCGCGCTTCCGGCGCGGCCGAACGCAACGCGTCGGCGGCCTCGTCGCTCGGCTGCGACTGGGACTCCCGTTCCGCGTCGACCCGCGCCTTGTACACCTCGACCTCGCGCTTCTCCTCGTCCTTCGACCAGCCGAGCACCTCGCCCACCAGCGTGGCGACCTGCGCCGCGCAGTCGACACCGCGGTGCGCGTACTCGATCGAAATCCGCGTCCGGCGCGCGAGCACGTCTTCCAGGTGAAGCGCGCCCTCGTGGCTGGCCGCGTAGACTACCTCGACGCCGAGGTAGTCCGGAGCGTGCTCCAGCGGCTTCAACAGCTCCGGCCGTCCTTCGCCGAGCGCGAGAACCTCGTGCACCATCGAGCCGTACCGGTCGAGAAGATGCCGGACGCGGTACGGGTGCAGCCCGTGCTCGCTCGCCAGATGGTCGGCCTGGTTCACCAGCGCGTGGTACCCGTCGGCGCCCAGCAGCGGCACCTTGTCCGTGATGGACGACTGCGGCCTGCCGGGAAGGTCGACGGCCGCGGCGTCGACGGCGTCGGCCGCCATCACGCGGTACGTCGTGTACTTGCCGCCCGCGATCGCGACCAGTCCAGGGGCGACCCTGGCGACCGCGTGCTCACGCGAAAGCTTCGACGTCTCTTCGCTTTCCCCTGCCAGCAAAGGCCGGAGCCCCGCGTAGACGCCTTCGATGTCGTCGTGCGTCAGCGGGGTCGCGAGCACGGTGTTGACGTGTTCGAGGAGATAGTCGATGTCGTGCTTCGTCGCGGCGGGATGCGCGAGATCGAGGTTCCAGTCGGTGTCGGTGGTCCCGACGATCCAGTGGTTGCGCCACGGGATCACGAACAGCACGGACTTCTCGGTGCGCAGGATCATGCCCGATTCCGAGACGATCCGGTCGCGCGGGACGACGATGTGCACACCCTTGCTCGCCCGCACGCGGAACCGGCCGCGGCCGCCGGAAAGGCGCTGCAGTTCGTCGGTCCAGACGCCGGTGCAGTTGACCACCGCGGAGGCGTGGATCTCGGTCTCGCGGCCGTCCTCGACGTCGCGCACGCGGACACCGGAAATACGGTCCGCCTCGCGGAGGAAACCGACCACCTGGGTGGAGGTGCGCACCACGGCGCCGTAGTGCGCGGCGGTGCGGGCGACGGTCATCGTGTGCCGCGCGTCGTCGGATTGCGCGTCGTAGTAACGGATCCCGCCGATCAACGCGGACCGCTTCAGTGCCGGGACCATCCGCAGCGCGCCCGCGCGGCTCAGATGTTTCTGGCCGGGGACCGACCGCGCGCCGCCCATCGTGTCGTACATCAGCAGGCCGGCCGCGGTGTACGGCCGCTCCCAGATCCGGTGGGTCAGCGGATACAGGAAGCTGACCGGCTTCACCAGATGCGGGGCGATCGTCGTCAGCATCAGTTCGCGTTCGCGCAGGGCTTCCCGCACCAGACCGAATTCCAGCTGTTCGAGGTACCGGAGCCCGCCGTGGAAGAGCTTGCTGGACCGGCTCGACGTCCCCGACGCGAGGTCGCGCGCTTCGACGAGGGCGACCCGCAGGCCGCGTGTGGCGGCGTCGAGCGCCGTGCCCGCACCGACCACTCCGCCGCCGATGACGACGAGGTCGAACTTGTCCTCACCCAGCCGCTGCCAAGACTCTTCCCGCTTGAGCGGTCCCAGCCTGGCGGGGCTGTTTTCGGCTTCGCGCTGAGAGCTTGCCACGTGACATTCCTCCTTGTGCCGCTGTGGCTCCAGCATCGCACGATCGGCCGCGACCGGTCCGTTATGCGGGTGACACGTGTGGCGTAACCCTCGTCGATCTTGGAAGGATTGGTTCCCACAACGCCTGGAAGGAACAAATACGCGACGGTAACGTGCCACGGACGTGGGTCGGCAAGGGCGCCGTAGCACACCGTGTTCGACCCTGCGCGGAATGTCCAAAGTGGAGGTCAAGCGGTGAGTGTGGGAGCCATCTTCGTCTGGGAGCTGCTGGGAACGGCGGTCCTGATCCTGTTGGGTAACGGCGTGGTCGCCAACCACGTGTTGCGCAAGAACAACGGCCACAACGGTGGCGTCGTGATGATCACCTTCGGGTGGGCGTTCGCGGTCTTCGCCGGCGCCAGCATCGCCGCGCCCAGCGGCGCGCACCTCAACCCCGCGGTGACACTGGGCCTCGCCATCGCGGACAAGACGAAGTGGGCGGACGTCCCGATCTACTTCGCCGGGCAGATGGTCGGCGCGATCCTCGGCGCCGTGCTCTGCTGGGCCGCCTACAAACTCCAGTTCGACGACCATCCGCAACGCGACGAGACGCTCGGCATCTTCTCGACCGCGCCGCAGATCCCGAACAAGGCATGGAACCTCGTCACCGAGATCATCGGCACTTTCGTGCTGGTCGCGTGGATCCTGCTCAGCCCGGTTTACGCCAACGCCACGGCGGAAGGCGGCACGCCGAACTTCGGCAACTCCGCGCTCGGCTACGCGGGTGTAGCGTTCGTCGTGCTGGTCATCGGCCAGTCCCTCGGTGGCCCGACCGGTTACGCCATCAACCCGGCCCGAGACCTCGGCCCCCGCATCGCGTACGCGTTCCTGCTGCCGATCAAGAACAAGGCCAACCCGAACTGGGGCTATTCCTGGATCCCGGTCGCCGGCCCGCTGGTCGGCGGTGCCCTGGCCGCCCTCCTCTTCCTCGCCGTCCACAACCTGACCTGAGACTGGAGCTTCGATGACTTCGTACGTAGCCGCGATCGACCAGGGCACCACGTCGACCCGCTGCATGATCTTCGACCACTCCGGGCGGGTGGTCGCCGTCGACCAGCGGGAACACGAGCAGATCTTCCCGAAGGCGGGCTGGGTCGAGCACAACGCCGAAGAGATCTGGGAGAACACACGAGCCGTCGCCGCGGGCGCGCTGGCCAAGGGCGACCTGGTCGCGGGCGACATCGTCGCGGTCGGCATCACCAACCAGCGCGAGACCACGCTGGTCTGGGACCGCACCACCGGTAAACCGGTGTACAACGCGATCGTCTGGCAGGACACCCGCACGGACAAGATCGTCAGCGACCTGGGGGCGCTGGGCGGCGGCCAGGAGCGTTACCGCGAGAAGGTGGGCCTGCCACTGGCGACCTACTTCTCCGGGCCGAAGATCAAGTGGATCCTCGACAACGTCGAGGGCGCCCGCGCGAAGGCCGAGGCCGGTGACCTCATCTTCGGCAACATGGACACCTGGGTGCTGTGGAACATGACCGGCGGGGTCGACGGCGGCGTGCACGTCACCGACCCGACCAACGCGTCGCGGACCATGCTGATGGACCTCGACACGCTGGCCTGGGACGCCGGGATCGCCGAAGAGATGACGGTCCCGCTGTCGATGCTGCCGGAGATCCGGTCGTCCTCGGAGACCTACGGCAAGGTCCGCGAGAAGGGCGCGCTGGCCGGGGTCCCGATCTCGGGCATCCTCGGCGACCAGCAGGCGGCGACCTTCGGGCAAGCCTGCCTTTCGCCGGGTGAAGCGAAGAACACCTACGGCACCGGCAACTTCATGCTGCTCAACACGGGCACCGAGAAGGTCATGTCGGACAACGGGTTGCTCACCACGGTCTGCTACAAGATCGGCTCGAACGACACGGTGTACGCGCTCGAAGGATCGATCGCGGTCACCGGTTCGCTCGTGCAGTGGCTGCGCGACAACCTCGGCCTGATCGGCTCCGCGGCCGAAGTCGAGCAGCACGCCCGCACCGTCGAGGACAACGGTGGCGCGTACTTCGTGCCGGCGTTCTCGGGCCTCTTCGCGCCGTACTGGCGCTCCGACGCCCGCGGCGCGATCGTCGGCCTCACCCGGTTCGTCAACAAGGGCCACATTGCGCGGGCGGTCCTGGAGGCGACCGCGTTCCAGTCGCGCGAGGTCATCGACGCGATGAACGCCGACTCCGGTGTCCCGCTGAAGTCGCTGAAGGTCGACGGCGGCATGGTCGTCAACGAACTGCTCATGCAGTTCCAGGCCGACATCCTCGGCGTGCCGGTGATCCGCCCGGTGGTCAACGAGACCACCGCGCTCGGCGCGGCGTACGCGGCCGGTCTCGCGGTGGGCTTCTGGGAGAGCGAAGACGACATCCGCAACAACTGGGCGCAGGACAAGCAGTGGGACCCGTCGATGGACGAGGCCCGCCGCGAATCCGAGTACCGCAACTGGAAGAAGGCCGTCACGAAGACCTTCGACTGGGTCGACGACGAGGGCTGATCCTCACTACTCGTGAGTGGTGAGGACGGTTCTGACCCCGTCCTCACCACTCACGAGACTTGACCGGCGATGTCACGTGACTGACCGGACGACACGCGTGATCCGGCGGACGACACGCGTGACTGAGTGGACGACACGACCGCGGCGGGGTCCCGCCATGAGTCGTCCGCCCAATCACATATGTCGTCCGCTCAATCACGCGTGTCGTCCGTTCAATCACGCGAAACCGCCGCCGGTCTGCGGCGCCCCCACCGGAATCTTCGAAACCTGACGACGCCCGGCCGCGGGCACCGCTTTCGGCGGCGTCGCCTTCGTCGGCTTGGCCGACGGAGCCGGGGGCAGCGTCGGGGCCGGGGTCTTGACCGGCGCGACTTCGAGGTTGATCGTCACCGTCGTCGTCTTGCAAGTCGCCTTGACCGCGTAGAAGCCCGGCTTCGCCTTGTCGCTGATATGCGCGACGGTGCCGAGGATCACCGGATCCTCCGAGGTCACCTCGAAGGTCCCGATGCGGTCCAGCACCATCGACTTCACCTCGCCGAAGTCGTCCTTCGCGCAGCCGACCGAGACCAGGACGTCCTCTCCCGCCGTCGACTTCGACGGGGAGATGGCGACGAACGGGTACTGCATGGGCGGCGGGGTGAAAGTCGTGGTCGGCGGGACGTCGTCCTGCGCGTACGCGACGGCAGGGGCGGCCAAGGCCACGCCGCACGCCACCATCAAGGCGGACCTGATCATGAAACTCACCTCGCGATCAACCGGGCGAAAACGATGATGTTGTCGAGATAGTTGTTCGACGCCTTGTCGAAGACCCCGCCGCAGGTGATGAGCCGCAGCTCCGGCTCGGTGGTGTCGCCGTAGACCGCGTCGGTGGGGAACTTGTCCTTCGCCACCCGCTCGACCTTCGTGACCGCGAACTCGGCCGTCTTGCCGTCCTTCCGGGCGATCGAGACCTTGTCACCGGGCGCCAGCTCCTTCAGCCGGAAGAAGATGCCCTTCTGCTTGTTCCCGTCCACGTGCCCGAGGATCACCGAAGGCCCGACCTCCCCCGGGGTCGGCCCGTGCACGTACCAACCCGCCTGCATCGGCCGGGTGATCGGCGGGACTTCGACGGTGTTGTCCGCGTTGAGCCCCAGCGGGACCAGACTGGACTTCGCCTCGATCTTCGGCACGTCGATCGAGAGCGGATCGACTTTGGGCAGCCCCTCGGCGACGGCCTCGCCCGCAGGCTCCGGTACTGGCGCGCCGCTCGGCGGCGTCGTCGAGGTCGCTGCCTGCGCTGTGACCTGCGGCGGAGCGGCCTGCCCGGTCTCCCCCGGTCCGGACAGGACGATCGCCAGCGTCGCCAGGACGGCCAGCAAGACGGCAGCGAGCACCAACGGCGCCCGTCGTCCTCGCCACCACGTCGACTTCATGTTCACCCCTCACGGAACCGGCGCGGGAGCGACGGAACCGGTCCCGGCCCCCAGACCAGGACCGGCTCGTCGTTCACCCCCACGACTGCCAGACGCCGGGCGCGGCCGGACGGTTGCCCGCCAAGGTCACGAAATCATCGCGATGAGGAGCGTCAGGACGCCATGCTGCCGTCGCCGGCCTGGGCGGCACCGGCGGGCACCGCGCCCACCTGCCGGGAAGGAACGGAAAACGTTGCCGTATAAGACTTTCCGTTGCAGTTGACGGTCAGTGGGTAGCTGCCCGGGGCGGTGCCCTCCTTGAGGGTGACCTCGGCACTGATGTTCGCCGGGACCCCGATGAGCGGGCCGTAGTCGTACTTCCCGATGGCCAGCACCGGCGAAGCGAACGTCGTCGACTTCGGCGCCTTCAGACCGTCGCCGGGGCATTGGGCCAGCGCCACGTTGGAGTCGCCGTGCACGTACTTGTTGACGAGTCCGAGCTCGTAGGCCGTGTCGTCGTTGAGCTGCACCGTGACACCGGGATCCGCCTCGGGTTGCTGAGCGAAACCTGCCGACGAACCCGCCAGCACCGCCGCGCCGATCGCCACCATCCCGGCGAGAACCCTGCGAACCACGAAAAACCCCTAGCTGTCAACGAAACACCGACACGCGCTAGACGCGGACATCCCCGCGCGGGTTGCTTCGACGGCGGAGATCAGTCCAAGTCGTCGTGGCGCATGAGCTGGCGGCCCGCCTCGGTGATCGACCCCGACAGCGACGGGTACACCGAAAATGTCAGTGCCAGATGTTCCACTGTGAGCTGGTTCTGGACGGCGAGCGCGATGGGAAGGATGAGCTCGCTCGCGTTCGGCGCCACGACCACCCCACCGACGACCACGCCGGTGGCGGGGCGGCAGAACAGTTTCACGAAACCGCGTCGCAGGCCTTCCATCTTCGCGCGGGCGTTCGTCGCGAGCGGGAGCATGATGGTGCGGGCGGGCACCTCACCCGAGTCGATCGCCTGCTGGCTGATGCCGACGGTCGCGATCTCGGGGTGGGTGAACACGTTCGCGGCGACGGTCTTGAGCTTGATCGGCGCGACACCCTCGCCGAGCGCGTGCCACATCGCGATGCGGCCCTGCATGCTGGCCACGGAGGCGAGCATGAGCACCCCGGTGCAGTCGCCGGCGGCGTAGATGCCGGGCGCGCTGGTGCGGGAGACGCGGTCGACGCCGATGAAGCCGCCGGGGCCGGGCTCGATGCCGACCTTCTCCAAGCCGATGTCGGTGGTGTTGGGCACCGAACCGACGGTCATCAGCGCGTGGCTGGCTTCGATCACGCGGCCGTCGGCGAGGTGGATCTCGACCCCCTTTTCGGTGCGCACGACCTTGTCGGCGCGGGCCTGCTTGACGACCGTGGTGCCGCGCTGCGAGAAGACCTCTTCGAGCACTGCGGCGGCGTCGGCGTCCTCGTGCGGGAGCACGCGGTCGCGGCTGGACACGACGGTGACCTTGACACCCATCTCGGTGTAGGCCGAGGCGAATTCGGCGCCGGTGACACCCGAACCGATGACGGCCAGGTGCTCGGGCAGCTCGCGCAGGTCGTAGAGCTGACGCCAGTCGAGGATGCGCTCGCCGTCCGGCACCGCGCCGGGCAGCACACGCGGGGTGGCGCCGGTCGAGATGAGGACGACGTCGGCGTCGAGCACCTCGGTCGAACCGTCGGGAGCGGTGACGGCGACCTTGTGCGCGGCGAGCCCGGCCTCGTCGTCGTCGAAGCGCGCCTGGCCGATGACGACGCGGACGCCCTCGCGCTGGACGCGAGCGCGGATGTCGGCGGACTGCGCGAGCGCGAGGCCCTTCACCCGGCCGTGGACGGTCGGCAGGTCGACGCTGGTGTCGGCCATGTCGGTGTTGATGCCGAGCTCGCGGAGGTCGTGCATGTTCGCGAGGGCGCCGGAGGAGGCGATGAACGTCTTCGACGGGACACAGTCGTAGAGCACGCACGCGCCGCCGAGACCGTCACGTTCGACGATGGTGACGTCGGCTCCGTGCTGGGCCGCGACCAGTGCCGCTTCGTAACCGGCGGGGCCTCCGCCCATGATCACGATCTTGGTCACTGGTCTCCTCCTCGCTGCGATGTCTGTGACTGCGTTTACCGTACGCGGGCGACCGCTGGGCGGATTGAGTGGCCGGACACGGCATGTGCGTCCAGCCGGGTGACCGCCGGGTCGCTAGGCTGTGGCCGTGCCGTTGTATGCCGCGTATGGATCCAATATGGAGCCCGCCCAGATGCTGGAGCGCGCTCCGCACTCGCCCATGGCCGGCACTGGCTGGCTGGAGGGCTGGAGACTGACCTTCGGCGGCGAGGACATCGGCTGGGAAGGCGCGCTGGCGACCATCGTCGAAGACCCGGGCTCCCGGGTCTTCGTGGTGCTGTACGACGTCACGCCGCTGGACGAGGACGGCCTCGACCGCTGGGAAGGCGGCGAGCTGGGCATCCACAACAAGATCCGGCTGCGCGTGCAGACCATGGAAGGGTCCGTGCTGGCCTGGTTGTACGTCCTGGACGGCTACGAGGGCGGCCTCCCTTCGGCGCGCTACCTCGGCGTGCTGGCCGATGCCGCCGAAGCCGCGGGCGCCCCCGCCGACTACGTCGAAGCGCTCCGCACCCGCCCCTGCCAAGGCATCAGCGGCTGACCCCGCGAGTTACGCCTCCGATCACGCGAGTTACGCCTTCAAACACGTGAGTCGCGTCTCCAATCACGCGAGTCGCGCCGTACGACGCTCGAACGCTCCCCGTAGCTCCCCCAGCAACCGTCGCGGATCCCGCAGATCGGCCGCTGTCGCGCGGATCGTGATCCACCCGCGCGCCGCCATCCTGGCGTCCCGCTCCGCGTCATAGTCCTGCCTGCCCTCATGTGCGGCATAGCCGTCGTACTCCAGGGCGATACGCAGCTCAGGCCACGCCAGGTCGAGCACGTACAGCTTCCGCCCGTCGATGGTGACGACCTCGTACTGGGCGACCGGGACCGGGAGTCCCGCCTCCACGACGATCAAGCGAAGAATGCTCTCCGGCGGCGATTCGGCCTCGCCCGTGGCAAGCGCGAGCAGCATCTGTGCCCTGTGGATACCTCGCCGGTCGCGGCGGTCGAGGATGCGGTCCCGGACGTTGGTATGCAGGACTCCCCGGTGGCCCGGCGCGAGGTTGTGCAGCGCCTCTTCGAGCGCGGCGAACGCTGTTCGCTTGTCGCCGTCGCAGAGGTGGTCGGCCAGCGCGCGGTCCAACGAGAACACCGGAAGCCCGTCCAGTTCGAGCACGTCGGCCGGGTGGAATTCGGCCCTGTGCACCACCAGCCCAGACCTCGATTGGACCCGTCTCGAGTAGGGAACGGTCAGGTGGACGACCGTACTGTCGGCAGCCGAAATCCCATGCAGGGCAAGAGAAGTCGCGCCGGAAAGCACTGACGGCGGGCCGACCGCGAGCAGTGCCGCCTGTGCCAGGCACGGCAACTTGAGCAGATCCGCCGCGTGGACGATCACGCCTCGCCATGGCTGAGCCAGCACACCCCGCGCCAACCCTTCGACGACGACTCGCCGCCCCAAGATCTTGTCGGCCTCACTACGCGAGACCACCCCATGTCGTCCTCCCCAGTTGATCACATCTTCGAGAATCCGCGATCTGAACAGTCTTGGGAAGGGCACGTTTCCCGGGCTGTGGATAACTCGCCCAGGCTGTGGACAACTCTGGGTACGGGTGTTCGGGCCCGATAGGACCGAACACCCGTACCCAGAGACGGAACTCGCGTGATTGAAGCCGTAACTCGCGTGATTGGAGGCGTAACTCAGGCCAGGGTGGCCAGGGCGGTGTGGACCAGGGTGCGGACACCGCACAGGAGTGAACGCTCGTCGAGGACGAAGGTCGGGCGGTGGATGTCGGCCATCGGGCCTTCACCGGACCAAACGCCGAGGCGCGCGAAGGCGCCCTGGACGTGCTCCAGGTACCAGCCGAAGTCCTCGCCGCCGGACGACTGCTCGGTCCCGGCCACGGCGGCCTCGCCCAGCGCGGCTTCGACACCGGCACGCATCAGCAGGTGCGACTCCGGGTCGGAGACGACCGGCGGGACGCCGCGGCGGTAATCGAGGGAGAACCCGACGCCGGTCGGCGCGAGCAGCGACTCGACCGAAGACGCGACGAGCGGCTCCAGCATCGTCCAGACCTCGTGGTCCGCCGTCCGGAGCGTGCCGCGAAGCACCCCGTCCTGCGGGACCGCGTTGGCGGCCTGCCCGGCGTGCACCGCGCCCCAGACCAGCACGGTCCCGGATCGCGGGTCGACGCGCCGCGAAAGGACCGCGGGCAGCGACGTGATCACGGTGCCCAGCGCGTGCACCAGGTCCGCGGTCAGATGCGGCCGCGAGGTGTGCCCGCCCGGCGAGGTGAGCCGCAGCTCGATGAGGTCGGCCGCGGAGGTCAGCGCACCTTCGCGCAGACCGATCTTGCCGACCTCGAGCCGCGGGTCGCAGTGCAGCCCGTAGATCCGCTCGACGCCTTCCATTGCGCCGGCGGCGATCATGTCCAGCGCGCCGCCGGGCATGACTTCCTCGGCGGGCTGGAAGATCAGCCGCACTCGACCGGGCAGCTCCGGCGCACCCGCCAGTGCCCGCGCCGCGCCCAGCAGGATCGCGGTGTGCGCGTCGTGCCCGCACATATGCGCGGCGCCTTCGGTCTTGGAGGCGTACGGGAGGCCGGTGGCCTCGGTCAGCGGCAAGGCGTCCATGTCGGCACGCAGTGCGACGCAGCGGTCTCCGCTGCCGATGTCGCAGACCACGCCGGTGCCCGTGGGGAGCACCCATGGCTTGAGCCCGACCGCGCGGAGCAGGGACATGACCATTTCGGTCGTGGCGAACTCGTGGCGGGAGAGTTCCGGGTGCGCGTGGATGTGCCGACGCCACGCGAGGACGTCGGTGGCGTTCGCGCGGAGCCAGTCGTCAAGCCAGAAAGGGCCGCGTCCGGCACCCAGATCATGCACAGGTGCCATGCTGACGCCGGCCTCGGAGATCAGCGCGGTGGGCGCCTCTATAGGGGCAACGACGCGACCCTCGGGGTCGCCTGGAATATCCGGACGTGAATCGAGCACCGTCACGCCGCACCTCCTCCCGCAACACAGTTGCCTTCGTCTACCACCGTACGAGTGGTCGCCGAAGGCACGCTGGGTGCCGTTCGATCTGTGATACGCATTTGCGATAGATCGTGCACCATGCAGATGACAAGCCGCTCGTCGAGTGATCGAGCCGGAGACGGCCGGTAGTGGATCTGCGTTGAACGGCTACGGGAATTCGGCCCGGGCTAAGCGGAGAGTCCTTCTACTTACCGGTCGCGGTTCAGGACTTCTTCTTCTTGGAACGGGCGCGGCGGCCGAGGATCACCAGGCCGAGCAAGATGGCCGCGGCGACGCCCGCGATGATCTTGTTCTTGGTCTCCTGGCTGTTGGCCTTGTCGGTCTCGGCGGGGTCGAGCACCGGCCCGGGGGGTGCCTGGCGCGGCACCTCGTGCACCGCCGCCGCCTGCGCGATCACCGGCGCGGGCGCCTGGATCTCCACGGCCTGCGCGACAGGCGCGCAGACGACCAGCCCGGCGGCGACGAGTCCGGCAAGCTGCCCGAGACGAGACCTTTTCGGCATGACTCCCTTTCGACGGCGTGGCGCGAATCCGATTCTGCACTCTGCCGGGTTCCCGCGTCAGCCGCCACGCGGAGGACCGGAGAACGCCTCCAGAATCCGTTGCGCGGCCAGTGTCGGGGTCAGTTCACCGTCCCGGACCGCCCGTTCGACGTCCGGGACGACCGCTCGCACGTCCGGATGCGCGGCGAGCCTGCCGAGCAGCTGTTCGCGGACCATCGACCAGGTCCAGTCCACCTGTTGCCGCCGTCGCCGGGCGTCGAGTTCCCCCGACGCGGTCAAAACGTCACGGTGACGGCCGATTTCGGCCCACACCTCGTCCAGTCCGACGTCGGTGAGCGCGCTGCAGGTCAGCACCGGCGGCGTCCACTCGGCGTCCCGCCCGTAGATCATCCGCAACGCCCCGGCGAGTTCGCGGGCCGCGCGTTTCGCGTCGCGTTCGTGGTCGCCGTCGGCCTTGTTGACCGCGATGACGTCGGCGAGTTCGAGGACGCCCTTCTTGATGCCCTGCAGCTGGTCGCCGGTGCGGGCGAGGGTCAGGAACAGGAAGTGGTCGACCATGTTCGCCACGGTCACCTCGGACTGCCCGACGCCGACGGTCTCGACCAGCACGATGTCGTATCCGGCCGCTTCCATCAGCACGATCGTTTCGCGGGTCGCCCTGGCGACACCGCCGAGCGTGCCCGAAGTCGGCGAAGGGCGGATGAACGCCTTCGGGTCCACCGCGAGCCGCGCCATCCGGGTCTTGTCGCCGAGGATCGAGCCGCCGGTCCGCGTCGACGACGGGTCGACGGCCAGCACGGCGACCTTGTGCCCGGCCTCCGTGAGATCGGTGCCGAGCTGGTCGATGAAAGTCGATTTGCCGACACCGGGGACGCCGGTGATGCCGACGCGCCGCGCGCCGCCCGCGTGCGGGAGGAGCTCGACCAGCAGTTCCTGCGCCTGCGCCCGGTGGTCCTCGCGGTTGGATTCGACGAGCGTGATCGCCCGAGACAGCAGGCCGCGGTCACCCGCGAGTACGCCCTTGGCCAGCGCCCCGACGTCGATCTTGCGCGGCAAGATTCACGACTCCTGGGCGGTCAGCTGTCCGATGAGGTCGATCGCCGCTTCCGCGATCACCGTGCCGGGCCCGAAGATCGCCGCCGCACCAGCCGCGCGCAGCTCTTCGTAGTCCTGCGGCGGGATGACGCCGCCGACCACGACGATGATGTCCTCGCGGCCCTGTTCGGCGAGTTCGGCGCGCAGCGCGGGCACCAGCGAAAGGTGCCCCGCCGCCAGCGACGAAACGCCGATGACGTGCACGTCCGCCTCGATCGCCTGCCGCGCGACCTCGCCGGGGGTAGAGAACAGCGGGCCGACGTCGACGTCGAAACCGATGTCGGCGAAGCCGGTCGCGATCACCTTCTGGCCGCGGTCGTGGCCGTCCTGGCCCATCTTCGCGACCAGGATCCGGGGACGACGGCCTTCTTCCTCGGCGAACTTCTCGACCAGCTCGCGCGCCTGCTCGACGTTCTCGGCCTTGCCGACCTCCTCGCGGTACACACCGGAGATGGTACGAATCTGGCCGGAGTGGCGCCCCCAGATCCGCTCCAGCGAGTCGGAGATCTCGCCGACCGTGGCCTTCGCCCTGGCGGCGTCGATGGCGAGCGCGAGCAGGTTGCCGTCGGCCTGGGCGCCGGCGGTGAGCCGCCGAAGCGCGTCCTGCGTGGCGTCCTCGTCCCGCTCTTCGCGCAGCCGCCGCAGTTTCTCCAGCTGCTGCGCGCGCACACCGGCGTTGTCGACCTTGAGGACGTCGATCTGTTCGTCGTCGGTGACCTGGTACTTGTTCACGCCGATCACCGGCTGACGGCCGGAGTCGATGCGCGCCTGGGTCCGCGCGGCGGCCTCTTCGATGCGCAGCTTGGGGATGCCGGCGTCGATCGCCTTCGCCATCCCGCCCGCCTGCTCGACCTCGGCGATGTGGGCCCAGGCCTTGCGCGCGAGGTC
This sequence comes from Amycolatopsis sp. WAC 01376, assembly GCF_003947415.1. Lineage (GTDB taxonomy): Bacteria > Actinomycetota > Actinomycetes > Mycobacteriales > Pseudonocardiaceae > Amycolatopsis. The sequence goes on along the minus strand of NZ_QHKL01000009.1, from coordinate 135,476 downwards.
GTAGGTCAGCTTCTCGACGAACGCGCTGCCGCCCCACGGGTCGATGACGCGAGTGGTGCCGGATTCCTGTTGCAGCAGCAGCTGCGTGTTCCGCGCGATGCGGGCGGAGAAGTCGGTCGGCAGCGCGAGCGCCTCGTCGAGGGCGTTGGTGTGCAACGACTGCGTGTGTCCCTGGGTCGCGGCCATCGCCTCGACACAGGTGCGGACGACGTTGTTGTAAACGTCCTGGGCGGTCAGGGACCAGCCGGAGGTCTGCGAGTGCGTCCGCAGCGAAAGCGACTTCGCGCTCTTGGGTTCGAAGCCCTTCACCAATTTCGCCCACAGGAGGCGCGCCGCGCGGAGTTTCGCGACCTCCATGAAGAAGTTCATCCCGATCGCCCAGAAGAAGGACAGGCGCGGCGCGAACTTGTCGACGTCCAGCCCGGCCTCGACGCCGGATCGGAGGTACTCGACGCCGTCCGCGAGCGTGTACGCCAGCTCCAGATCGGCGGTCGCCCCGGCCTCCTGCATGTGGTAGCCGGAGATGGAGATCGAGTTGTACTTCGGCATGTTCCGCGAGGTGAACGAGAAGATGTCCGAAATGATCCGCATCGACGGCTGCGGCGGGTAGATGTAGGTGTTGCGGACCATGAACTCCTTGAGGATGTCGTTCTGGATGGTCCCGGCCAGTTTGTCCGGCGTGACACCCTGTTCCTCGGCCGCGACCACGTACAGCGCGAGCACCGGCAGGACGGCGCCGTTCATCGTCATCGAGACGCTCATCTTGTCGAGCGGGATGCCGTCGAAGAGCTGGCGCATGTCGTAGATCGAGTCGATCGCGACACCCGCCATGCCGACGTCACCGGCGACGCGCGGGTGATCGGAGTCGTAACCGCGGTGCGTCGCGAGGTCGAAGGCGACCGAGAGACCCTTCTGCCCGGCAGCGAGGTTCCGGCGGTAGAAGGCGTTCGACTCCTCGGCGGTGGAGAAACCCGCGTACTGGCGGATGGTCCACGGCTGGTTGACGTACATCGTCGGGTACGGGCCGCGCAGATACGGCGCGATACCCGGATACGTGCCGAGGAAGTCCACTCCGGACAGATCGTCGGCGGTGTAGACCGGTTTGACGCCGATGCCTTCCGGCGTCTCCCACGCGAGCGCGTCGGGCCCCTTGCCGGTGGTGGCGTGCAACGCTTCGGTCCATTGAGGACGGTCGGCCGGATCGGGGGCGCCGAGGTCGATGCCTGCGAAGTTCGGGATGGTCATCACTGCACTCCGAGCTCGTTCAACGTGCCGGTCAGGATTTCCAGGGCGTCGCAGCCCGTGAAGAGGTAGCCCGAGACGTCCGGGTGGTCGCCGGGTTTCCCGGCGAGAAGCACCGAGGTGGCGCCCGCTTCCTTCAAGGCTTTCGCGACACTGTCGGCTTCTTCCGCATAGGAAGTGTTGCTTCCGCAGAGACAAGCGATCTTCGTTCCGCTGGCCCGGAATTCCGCGATGACGCCGTCGATGTCCTTGGGGGCACCGGGGTTCACCGCCTCGATCCCGCCCGCTTGGAACAGGTTCGCCGCGAAACTCGCCCGCGCGGTGTGCGCCGCGACCGGGCCGGGCGTGGCGAGGAAGACGCGGGGACGGCTCGGATGCGCGTCCGCCCGGTCCCGCAGGGCCTCGAACGCCTCGGCGTACCGGTGCCGGGGCAGACCGCCGTCCGGCAGGTCTTCGACGGCGTCGCGGACGACGGTTTTCTCAGTCAGGTTGGGGAATTCGCTGACGCCGGTGATCGGATCGCGCCGGGTCGCGAGCCGCTTCGACCGCTTCTCCCAGGTCTCCGCCAGCCGCTCGGCGAGCGCACCGGAGGCCAGTTCCGCCTCGATACCGCCCGCCGCCTCGATCGCGGTGAACTCGCGCCACGCGGCCTTGGCCAGGTCTTCGGTGAGGTTCTCGACGTACCAGGAGCCGCCGGCCGGATCGATGACACCGGCCAGTTTGGACTCCTCCAGCAGGACGGCGTGCGTGTTGCGCGCGATCCGCGCGGAGAACGCGTCCGGCTGGCCGATCGCGGCGTCGAACGGCAGCACCGTGATCGCGTCCGCACCGCCGACCCCGGCGCCGAAACAGGCGAGCGTGGTGCGCAGCATGTTCACCCACGGGTCGCGCTGGGTCAGCATCGCGGGCGAGGTGACCGCGTGCTGCCGCATGCCGGTCCCCTTGCCACCGGACACTTCGGTGACCCGGGCCCACAGGCGCCGCGCGGCGCGGAACTTGGCGATCGTGAGGAACTGGTCGGCGGTGGCGGCGAGCCGGAACTCGAGCTGCCCGGCGGCGGTGTCGACGTCCAGCCCCGCTTCGGTCAGCGCCCGCAGGTACGCGACGCCGGCGGCGATGGTCGCGCCGAGTTCCTGCGCGTCGGAGCCGCCCGCCTCGTGGAACGGCAGGCCGTCGGCGACGATCGTCCGCACCTTCGGGTGACTGACGGCGACCCGCGCCGCCAATTCCGCGGCGGGAGCGAGCGGCTGCGGCGAACCAGTGCGCGCGGCCGACCCGATCGGGTCGGCGCCGAGGGTCGCGGTGACCGCGCTCGCCGGGATCTCACGCTCGGTGAAGAGAGCGAACAACTCGTTCGCGGCGGCTTCGTACTCTTCGCCCGCGTCGAGGGTGACAGGCGCGAGGTCGACGTACACCTCGTTCAGCGCGTCACCCAGATCGGCGACGGGGACACCGGTCGCGCCGGCGCGCAGCCAGATCGAGCTGACGCCGCCTTCGAGATCGGCGAGGATCGCGGCGTTCGTGACCTTCGCGTCACGGCGCGCGTACCGGGCACGGATGTCCCAGCCGGTCGTCACCGAGCCCTCGGGCCGCGCACTTCTCACGAACGGCGGAAGGCCGGGGAAACCCGTTCCCTCGACGGTGTCCTCGGCCGTGTAGAGCGGCTGGATCTCGAGGCCGTCATACGTCCGGGTGACGAGCTTGCTTTCGGGCAGGCCGTCGAAAGACTCGTCGATCGCGCCGCTCTTGCGCAGCACGCCGGCGACGAGTTCCCGCCACTGGTCCCGGCTCGCTTCCGGGAACTCCGCCGCGAGCTTCAGTGCCTCAGGCTCGTCGGGCGCAGTGTGTCCAGCAGGGGTCGGCACTGACTCCGTCTCGGCCACATCCGTCATAACCAACGATGCTAACGGCCCGCAACTGGACCTACCTGTGACGCTAGTCGCGCCTGAGGGCCGGCCCGTTCACTCCGACAGGGCACGGCGCATAGGTCCGTCACGCGGGCATACGCCACAATTGGGCCGTGCCGTCCGACACCACCGAGCCCAGCGAGAGTCCCGGCGACGAGAAGCGTGTAGTCGCCGGGCGATATCGGTTGCGCTCGGTCATCGGATCAGGGTCGATGGGCACGGTCTGGTCGGCCTACGACGAATTCCTGCACCGTCCGGTCGCGGTCAAAGAGGTCCGCCTCCCGCCCGGCGTCCCGGCCTCGCAGGCCGACGAACTGCGCGAACGGACCCTGCGCGAAGCCCGCGCGATCGCCGTCCTGAGTCACCCGAACGTGATCATCCTGCACGACGTCGCGCGCGAGAACGACGAACCGTTCGTGGTCATGGAGCTGCTGCCCTCGCGCAGCCTCGCGCACATCCTGCGCGACCACGGGGCGCTGACGGTCGAGCAGGCGGCGGCGATCGGCATCGCGGTGGCGTCGGCGCTCGAAGCCGCGCACGCCGCCGGGATCACCCACCGTGACGTCAAACCGGGGAACGTCCTGGTCGCGGGGGACGGGCGCATCAAGCTCACCGACTTCGGCATCGCGCGCAACGTTTCCGAAGCCACCATGACCCGTACGGGGATGATGCTGGGCTCCCCCGCCTACATCGCGCCCGAGGTCGCCTCCGGCGGCGCCGTCGTTCCCGCCGCCGACCTGTGGGGGCTCGGCGCGACGCTGTTCGCCGCCATCGAGGGCTCGCCGCCCTACGACGCCGACGGCGACCCGCTCGAAACGGTCGGGAAGGTCGTCAACGGGAAGGTGCCGAAGCCCGGCCCCGGTCCGCTGGCCGACGTGATCGGCGCGCTCATGAAGAAGGAGCCGTCGAAGCGGATCACGCTGCGCGAGGTGCGGCGCCGTCTGTACCCGTTGCAGGCCAAGACACTCATCGACCTCTTCCCCGCGGAGCTGTTCCACACGCCCGACGGCAAGAAGACCACCGCGCATCTGGACGCGACCGACACCCAGGTGATCAAGCCGGTCAAGGTGGAAAAGCCGGGCGAGGGCACGAGTTCGGAACTCGCCGCCGACCCGGGTCCGCTGCCGTTCCTGAACCAGCCCGCCGCGGCACCGGCACCCCCGGCCGAACTCGCGCCGATGCCGACCGTCACCCCGCCGCCGCCTCGCACGCCGGGCCGGTCCCCGGCCGCCACCGTGGTGCTGGCGCTCGCGTCGATCGTGCTCTTCCTGCTGGCCGCGGGCGGCGGGTTCGTGCTGGCCAGGACCGCGGGCGGGCAGGACTTGCGGCCGCCGGAGAAGATGCAGCAAGGCGACACCATCGTCACTCAGCCGCCGCCGAAACTGATCACGCAGCAGGGTGACGCCAGCACGGTGAACGGCCTCAAGGGCGGCCGGTTCAGCATCGGTGTCCCGGAGGGCTGGCAGAAGTTCGTCGCCCCGCACGTCACCAGGGGTGTGCCGAGCACCGTCGTGCAGTACGTCTCGCCCGACGGCCGCCAGGTCATCCGGATCGAGCGGCTGAGTGGTTTCCTGGCCGACAGCCCGCCGCCCGCCTACTTCAGCTGGCTGAAGAGCCAGCATCCGGAGATCGCCCCCATCGGCGGGCCGGCCACCGTTCCCGGCCGGGGTGAGGGCAGCCAGCGGTACACCTACCGGACGACCGAGCGCGCCCCCGGCAACAGGGACTCCGTCACCCGCACGACGTACATGGACCTGTTCAGCGGGGGCACGGACCTCTGGATCCTCTCGGTGACCTCGACGATCGAGCAGGAGAACTCCGCGAAGACGGGGATCTTCGAGCCCGTGGCGCTGTCCCTCATCGTCGACGGCTGAACCCCCCAATTGTCCATTGTGGACAACCGTGGATAAGAGATTGCGTGTGCGCTCCCCAGCTGGCTAGGGTTCGGCCGGCTGCGACAGGGCAGGCCCATCGTCGATGAGGAGGTGTGCAGCACATGCGCACAAGTGTGGAGCCGTCGAACCCGATTTCGACGTTCGCCCCCTCACGACGGAGCCGTAGCGCCCCTCGCCATCACCTCGCCGATCGATACTGATCCACGGGATCGTCGAGCCGGAGCGACGGCCACCGCGTGAGCCTTTGCCATCGAAAGGCTTCACCCTTGAACCGTGAACAGATTTCCCGTATCGCCCACACCGATCACCCGATCAAGTCGCCGCTCGACGACGCTTCGGTCGATCGACTCCTCGACCGAGGGCTTCCCCGGGGCGACGAGCGCGTCCTCGACCTCGGTTGCGGCAGCGCGGAATGGCTTTTGCGCGCCCTGGCCACGCGGCCGCACCTGCTCGCCGAAGGCGTGGACGTCTCCGAGGACGCCTTGGCACAGGCGCGCCACGCGGCGGACGATCGCGGCGTCGCGGACCGCCTCGTCCTCCACCACCAGGAGGCCGCCGAGTTCGTCTCGGCCCGGCGATTCGACCTGGTGATCAGCGTCGGGGCCACTCACGCTTTCGGCGGGCTGCTCCCCACCCTTGCCGCGGCCAGGGAGCAACTGGCCCCCGGCGGCCGCGTCCTGATCGGGGAAGGCTTCTGGGATCGGACCCCGACCACCGAGGCCGTCGAAATGCTGGGTGAGTTCACCGACCTGGCCACCACGGTGGACCGTGTGGTCGCCGACGGGTGGACGCCGATCCACGGCCATGTCAGTGCCCGCCACGAACTGGACGCCTACGAATGGGCGTGCTGGGGGTCGCTGGCCGCGTGGGCACTCGACCGTCCCGCCGACCCGGACAGCGCGGAAGCGCTCTCGATGGCGAACACTCGCCGGACCGAGTGGTTGCGCGTCTACCGGGACACCTGGGGCTTCGTGTCCCTGGTCCTCGGCCGTACGCCCGGCCAAGGCTGAATCGCTGCCCGCCCACCGGTCCGGCTCCGGACCGGCGGGCGGGGGTCACGGGCTCCTTCGACCGAACTGCCCGTCGCCGGCAACCCCGGCGAAGTACGCCTTCGAGGCACGCTGCTGCGCCAGCCTGCGCAGCACCGAAAGCAGCCTGTCGCCGAGAACGGTCTCCACGACGGCGATCTCGATGATCTTCTCCAGCGACTCGATCCCGGCGATCCCTTCCAGATCCAGATCGGCGATCCGGTCGGCGATCTCGGCGTAGTCGTCGAGTTTGTCGAGGTACCAGCCGTGCCCGACCTCGCGGATCGTGCACAGGACGCCGACCAGGGCCTGGATGACCAGGTCGTCGCCGGACTTGCATGGCCAGCCGCGGCGTTCGGTGAGGTCACGGACCGTGGCGAGCGCCCATTCCCTGGCTTCGTCGTCGACGACCTGCGGGGAGGTGGTGATGCCCTGCTGCGCGATGCCGAGGACGTGGTGGGGGCTGGCTTCCCCGGTGTCGACCTCGGCGAGCACCTCGCCGACGGTCGCGAGCGAAAGGCCGCCGACGTCCATCAGCGCCCTGATCAGCTTGATCCGCTGGACGTGCCCGTCGTCGTACTTCGCCTGGTTGGGGCTGGTCCGTTCGCCCGGCGGGACCAGCCCTTCGCGCAGGTAGTACTTGATCGTGGCGACCGGGACCCCGGTTTTCTCACTCAGTTCGGCCATCCGCACGCGTGCCAGCTCCGATCTCGGGGACGGTTCCAGGGTCATCCCTGAAGATTCCTCAGGATGGATAGTTTAGCTTCCCATAACGGAGAGCTTGACTATCCATTCCTGGAGGGATCCATGACCATCTTGACCGATCTTCGCGAGAGAACCCGCACCTGGCATCGGGGTTCCTATCGCCTGGCCCAGGTCTTCGCCGTGATCACCGTGCTGTGCGTGCTCGCCATGCTGATCGACCAGCGGACGCTGAACGGCGCGCCGCTCTGGGCGAAGCCGTTCAAATTCGCCGTCTCGGCCGTCCTCTACTTCTTCACTTGGAGCTGGCTCGTCTCGCTGCTGCCGAAGTTCCGGCGGACCGCGAACTGGCTGGTGAACGCGCTCGTCGTGATCTTCACGGCCGAGTACGTGCTGATGATCTTCCAGGCCGCCCGCGTCCGGGCGAGCCACTTCAACAACGCGACCCCGCTGGACATCACGATCTACCAGGTCATGGGCCGGATGATCGCCGTGCTCTGGGGGGTCAACCTCGTCCTGACGATCGTCGTGATGTTCACCCGGCTCCCCGACCGCGCGACGGCGTGGGCGGCCCGGATCGGCGCGCTCCTCGGCATGATCGGGATCTCGCTGGCGACACTGATGGGCCCCCCGACCCCGGACCAGCAGGCCGCGCTCGACGCGACCGGCCAGTCCGCGATGATCGGCGCACATACCGTCGGCCTCCCCGACGGCGGCCCCGGCCTGCCGATCCTCGGCTGGAGCACGGTCGGCGGCGACCTCCGGATCCCGCATTTCGTCGGCCTGCACGGACTCCAGGCGCTTCCGCTGCTCGCGCTCGCCCTGGGCGTCCTGGCCGCGCGCTACCCGCGGCTTCGCGACGACGTCCTCAGGCTGCGGCTCGTGGTGATCGCCGGCGTCGGCTACGCGGGCCTTCTCGCGCTTCTGACCTGGCAGGCCCTGCGCGGCCAGTCGATCGTCTCCCCCGACTCCCAGACGCTGACCGCCTTCGCCCTGCTCGTGGCGGGTGTCGCCTTTAGCGGGCTGATCGCGATCGGGCGGCCGTCGAGGGACCGGGAGCTGGAGGACTCGCTGCGATGAGCGTCGAGACACTGTTCACCTGGACCTTCCCGCTCGCGACGCCGTTCTGGCTGCTGATGATCTTCCTGCCGGGCTGGTCGTGGACCCGCCGGATCATGTCCTCGCCCTGGACGCCGCTGCTGCCGCTGATCCCGTACTTCGTGCTCGCCCTCACGCATCTCGGCGAACTCTGGACGGCGGTCAGCAGACCGGATCTCGACGTGCTCAGCGCGTTCACCGGCACGCCGTACGGAGCGGCCACGATCTGGGCCCATCTGATCGCCTTCGACCTGTTCATCGCCCGCTGGATGTACCTCGAATCCCGCGAGCACCGGATCCATCCGCTGGTGACCGGCCCGATCCTGGCGCTCACGATCTTCCTTTCCCCGTTCGGACTGGTGGCGTTCCTGCTCGTGAGAACCGTCCGGATACGCTCGTCGCATGAGTGAGAACGAGGTCGCGGCGGCCGCCGCCATCGCCGAGCGCACCGGCGTCGAGAAGCACGACATCGCCGTCGTGCTCGGTTCGGGCTGGCGCCCGGCGGCGGACGTCATCGGGGAGCCCGAGGCGGAGATCCCGCTGGGCGAACTGCCCGGATTCGTCGCGCCGGGCGCGGTCGGGCACGGGGGAACCGTCCGGTCGGTCCGCGTCGGCGAGAAGCGCGCGCTGATCCTGCTGGGCCGCACGCATTTCTACGAGGGCAAGGGCATCGACCCGGTCGTGCACAACGTGCGCACCGCCGCGGCGGTGGGCGCCAGGACGGTGCTGCTGACCAACGCCGCCGGCGGCCTGCGCGAGGGTTTCCGTGTCGGACAGCCGGTGCTGATCTCCGACCACCTGAACCTGACCGCGCGTTCGCCGATCGTCGGCGCGAACTTCGTCGACCTGACGGATCTCTACTCGAAGCGGCTGCGCGACATCGCGCGCGAAATCGACGCTTCGCTGGAAGAAGGCGTCTACGCGGGGCTGACCGGGCCACATTTCGAGACTCCGGCGGAGATCCACATGCTGCGGACGCTCGGCGCCGACCTCGTCGGCATGTCGACGGTGCTGGAGGCCATCGCCGCCCGCGCCGCCGGGGTCGAGGTGTTCGGGCTTTCGCTGGTGACCAACCTGGCGGCCGGGATGACCGGGGAACCGCTGAACCACGAAGAGGTCCTCGAAGCGGGCCGCCAGTCGGCCACCCGTATGGGCACCTTGCTCAGGGAACTCGTCGCCCGCGCCTGAGAAGTGTCATGAAAGGGTCGTTCAGGACATCTTTTGTCCTGAACGACCCTTTCATGACATCCGGAGATGAGTGTCAGCCGGCGAACTCGGGAAGCCGCCGCGCGACCTCCGCGGGCGAAGGCATCGCGGCGACCTCGTCGGCGAGTTTCCGCGCCGCGCCGTGGACCGTTTCGTCGGTGAGCAGCTTCCGTGCCTGCTCGAAAATGGCGTCCTCGACGATGTCGGCGCCGATCAGCTGCGTGCCGACCCCGGCCGCGACGACGGCTTCGGCGTTCGTGAACTGATCCGCCCCCTGCGGCAGCACCAGCTGGGGCAGCCCGGCACCGAACGCGCCCAGCGTCGTCCCGCTGCCACCGTGGTGGACCACGAGGTCGACGTGCGGCAGGAGATCGACCTGCGGCACCCAGACCTCGACCCGGACATTGACGGGGAGCGCGCCCAGTCCCGCCGGATCCGCCGACGGGCCCGCCGCGACGATGACGTCCGCGTCGAGCCGAGCCAGACCGCCGATGGCCCGCTTCAACACGTCTTCGTCACCGAACGCCGTCCCGAGGGTGAGATAGATCAGCGGACGGCTCTTGTCCCGGCCGATCACGCCCGCCGGGAGGTCTCCTGGTTCGGCCCAGCCGACGGGACGCAACGGGATCCTGTTCGCCTCCGCCACGAAATCGGGCTCCTGCACCGATTCCGGGCAGATGTCGACGACAGGATCGCCGAAGGACGGCAGGTACACGCCCTCGAAACCGACTTCCGCGGCGAATTCCTCGAGGCGGCCATGGATGGCGTCTGTGATCCCACCCGGCGAAAACCGGCCGAAACCGTGCCCGATCGCGGGGACGCCGGCGAGCCGGGCGGCGATGGCGCCCCCGGCGTTGCCGCTTTCGTACACCACGAGATCCGGCCGGAACCGCTCCAGCAGCGGCGTGAGATCGGCGACGAACCGCCGCGGCAGTACATTCCCGAATACTTGCCCGATCACGGGGTAAAACGACTCGGGCGGCCCGTCGGAGGCGTTGGGCCGGACGTCGGGACCGAGCACCGAAGCGAACGCCTCGTGCATGCCGAGTCCGGCGCTTTCCACGGCCAAACCGGCCTTTTCGACCACCGTCAGCAGGTCGTCACCGGTGGCGAAGACGACTTCGTGCCCGGCGTCGCGAGCGGCGACGGCGAGCGGTAGTAGGGGATAGAGATGACCATGACTCACCAGAGAAGTGAAGATCAATCGCACCCTCTCCAACGTACCCGTAGGCTGACTCGGTGACGACTTCTTTGACCTCGGGGCTGCGGGATCGGGCGTTCCGCTGGATCGCCGACGACCCGGACGACGATTCCCGTGTCGAGCTGCAGAACATCCTCGCGCGCGCGATGGGCGGCGAACCCGGTGCGACGAAGGAACTCGCGGACCGGATGGCCGGTCCGCTCGAATTCGGCACCGCCGGGCTGCGCGGTCCGGTGCGCGCGGGCCCCAACGGGATGAACGTCGCGGTCGTCACGCGGACGACGGCCGGGGTCGCGGCCTGGCTGACCGCGCAAGGACATCCGGGTGGGGTCGTGGTGGTCGGCCGCGACGCGCGGCACGGTTCGGAGGCCTTCGCCAAGGCCGCGGCCGAGGTGCTGACGGCCGCCGGGTTCGCGGTGAAGGTGCTGCCCGGTCCGCTGCCGACGCCGGTGCTCGCGTTCGCCGTACTGGAACTCGGCGCGGTCGCGGGAATCCAGATCACCGCGTCGCACAATCCCCCCGCTGACAACGGTTACAAGCTTTACGACGCGTCGGGCGGCCAGATCGTGCCGCCGTCGGACGGTCAGATCGAGCGGGCCATCGAAGCCGCTCTCCCGGCGATCAGCGTGCCGCGAGAGCCGGGCGCCGAGGTGCTGGGCGACGAACTCCGCGACGCGTACCTCGCGAAGGTCGCGCTTCTGCCGCGCGGCCCGGAGCGCGAGGTCAAGGTCGCCGCGACGGCGTTGCACGGCGTCGGCGCGGACACCCTGCGCGCGGCGTTCGAGCGCGCCGGTTTCGGCGATCTCCACGTGGTGGCCGAGCAGGCCACGCCGGATCCCGACTTCCCGACGGTCGCCTTCCCGAATCCGGAGGAACCGGGCGCGACGGACCTTTTGCTGGCGCTGGCGTCCGAAGTGGACGCCGATCTGGCGATCGCGCTCGACCCCGACGCCGATCGCTGCGCGCTGGGCGTGCGCAAGCGGGACGGTTCATGGCGGATGCTGCGCGGCGACGAAACAGGCGTGCTGCTCGGCTGGCACGTTCTGTCCACTGTAGACAAAGAAGACCCATTGGTCGCCACGACGATCGTGTCGTCGTCGATGCTCGGCGAGATCGCGAAGGAATTCGGAGCGCGCTACGCGGAGACGTTGACCGGGTTCAAGTGGCTGGTCCGTGCGGGCGAAGGTCTCGTGTTCGCCTACGAAGAGGCGCTCGGCCTCTGCGTGAACCCCGGCTTCGTGCGCGACAAGGACGGCATCTCCGCCGCCGTGTTCGCCGCGGGACTGGCCGCTTCCCTGCGTGCGGCGGGCCGCGGGCCGCTGGACGTCCTCGACGAACTGGCCGTGAAGCACGGGGTCCACGTGACGGATCAGGTCTCGCTGCGGGTCACCGATCTCTCGGTGCGGGAGCGGCTGATGGCCGGCCTGCGCGCCGCTCCCCCGGCGTCGCTCGGCGGCACCGACGTCACGACGGAGGATCTGCTGCCCGACGCCGACGTCCTTCGCCTGACCGGCGAAGGTCTGCGCGTCGTCATCAGGCCGTCCGGAACCGAGCCGAAACTGAAGGCGTATCTCCAGGTGAAGGAACCGGTGTCCGGCGATCTCGCCGAGGCACACACCGCGGCGGACGCGCGACTGGCCGCGCTCCGGGCCGACATCGAGTCCCGGCTGGCCTGACCATGCCGAGGCTGCTGATCGTCCACCACACGCCGTCGCCCTCGACGCAGGCGATGTTCGAGGCCGCGCTCTCCGGCGCGAACCATCCGGACATCGAGGGCGTCGACGTGGTGCGCCGCGCGGCGTTGAGCGCGACCGTGCCCGACGTCCTCGAGGCGGACGGATACCTCCTCGGCACCCCGGCGAATCTCGGTTACATGTCCGGCGCGCTGAAGCATTTCTTCGACACCGTCTATTACCCGTGCCTGGATTCGACGCGGGGACGGCCGTTCGGCTTCTTCGTGCACGGCAACAACGACACCTCGGGCACCGTGCGCGGAATCGAGAGCATCACCACCGGACTCGGCTGGGAGAGCGCGGCGTCTCCGGTGCTCGTCACCGGGGAACCGGGCAAAGCGGATTTGGAAGCCTGTTTCGAGCTGGGCGGCACCCTGGCCGCCACCCTCATGCCCTGACCCTCCCCCCGCGTTTAGTCCTCTGAATGCGGTAGTTGGCCATACGAACGACCGCATTCAGAGGACTAAACGCGGGGGAAAAGTAAGGGGCCTGTTACCGGAAGCCCTGGGGGTCGACCTCCGGCAACAGGCCTAGGCCAAGGGTTCGCCGTGATGGCGATCAACCTTGGCTGCCTCAGCGTACTACATCCGGCACGATCTTGTGCACCCGCCCGGAAAAACGCCTCTCACTCCGGTGTCCGTGCACCCCCAGGGCACGGATTCCGGAGCAAGAGGCCGAGACACGGTACGAAACCGCTTGACAACTGTAAACCACTGCATACATAGGCTGTCAACAGCTGCGAACAGGTCGAATCGCGTTACACTCCCACTACGGAACGGGACCTTGGAACGGATGGGGGGTCATGTCGCCGTACCAGACCTTCGCCCAGAAACTGAGCGCGCTGATCGATTCGGCGCGCGCGAACGAAGGCGCCCCGCACAGCTATCGCGAGCTGTCGGCGGCGATCGATCGCGCCGGCGGGCCCACCATGTCGCCCGCGTACCTCCAGCAGCTCGCCACGGGCAAACGCGTCAATCCGAAGATCCACTACGTCGAGGCGCTGGCGAGACTGTTCGGGGTCCCGATCACCTACTTCTTCGAAGATCAGGAACCGCAACCCGTCGGAGAGGCGAAGCTCATGGCCATGCGCGCGCAGGAGCTCTCCCCGCAAGGCCGTCGTCAGGTCATGGACCTGCTGGAACTCGTCGAACGGTACGAACGTGCCGAACGCGACCAGCCGGGCGAAAGCCGATGAAGGAACGGGAACTCCGCAAACGCTGCCGCAAGATGCTGAACAAGCTCGACATCGAACCACCGCTCGACGTCGGCGTGCTCTGCGAGCGGCTCGGCGAGCAGCGGGGCAGGCCGATCCGGCTGATGCCGTATCCGCTGGAGGTGCCCGGCCCCTTCGGCTGCTGGATCGCCACCGGTTCGGCGGATTACATCTTCTTCCAGCAGGAGACCACGAAGTCCCATCAGGACCACATCATCCTGCACGAACTCGGGCATATGCTCGCCGATCACCATCCCGGCGGCGACGCCGAACCCGCCGATTTCCTGCGCGGCCCGGCCACCGGCTTGGACAGCGACGCGGTACACCGGGCTTTACGCCGCACCTCCTACGATGAGGCGCACGAATGGGAAGCCGAGACCGTGGCGACCATCATCCTCGAATGGGCGTCGGTCTTGAACTACACGATTCCCCGTCGCGCCGACGACGATGACGTCCGCCGTGTCCAAGGCGCGCTGGGCGACCATCAAGGGTGGCTGTGAACTCGCTGTTCTCCCCTCTCAACGTCGTGGCGATGGTGCTGTTCGCGACCGCGCTCGCCTGGCGGATCTACCAGACGTACCGGGCGCCCCGGCTGCTGCCGAACTGGGCGATCACGATCACGATCGTCTGTGTCGCCGGTTCCTTCCTCGCCCAGCAGAAGGTGATCTCCGGCTGGCTGGACGGGCTGACCGGCAAAGGCACCGGACGCCTGGTCAACAACATCCTGCTCGCCATCGGGGTCTGCGCGCTGTTGATCGTGTTCCTCGGGTCCGCACTGGGGCCGCGCCGGCCTGGGCGGGTGCTGTTCGAGCTGATCCCGCTGTCCGGCGCGATCGCGCTGATGCTGGTCGCGATGGCTCTCACGCCACCGGAGGTGCGAGGGCTCGCGCTGAGCCCGAAGCTCGTGCACGTGCCCGGGGTCGCGCTGTTCTATCTTGGCGCCGGGATCTACCTGATCTACGGCCTCGCCGCCTGCGCCTGGTGGATCTTCCGGTACATCCGCACCGCGGACCGCCATCTGAAGACCGGGCTGAAACTCAGTGCGGCCGGGCTGATCTGCCTTTCGGTCGGCAGTGTCTCCCGCGCGCTGTACATCGTGATCGCGTGGGCGTTCGGGCCGTCGATCCCGTTTCTGCTCGCCGTCGCCGTCCCGCTGGTGCTCCTCGGGATCGTGCTCTTCCTCGCCGGGATCACCTATCCGGGTGTCCGCGCGCGGTTCGCCGCGCTGCGACGCCGCCGCCAGCACCGGCGCCACCACGACGAGCTCACCCCGTTGTGGACCGCGCTGGCCGGGATCTACCCGAACATCGTGCTGCGGACCACTCCTCAGGGACGGTGGGAGCAGTGGCGTCCGCGCACCGTCCATCGCCGGTACTACCGCCGCGTGATCGAGATCCGGGACGGGCTCGTCCAGCTGAGTCCCTATCTGGAAACCGATCTGACCGCGCTCGCCGCCGACGATCCCCGCGCGGCCGCGGCCGCGCTGAAGACGGCGATCGCCAGGCAGACCGCGGGCGAGGAGACCGACGGGCGGGCGAAACTCGTGCTGCCCGGCGGCGCCGCGGACATCGAATCCGATGTGCGGCCGCTGCTCGCCCTCTCCGCCGCCGTCTCTGGGAGCGAAGCATGACGCAGTTGCTGGTGACGGCGAGCCGGATCCTGCCTCGCCCGAGCACGCCGCTCGAAGACGGCGCCGTTCTCGTCGAGGGCGACCGGATCCTCGCCGCGGGTCTTCGCGCCGAAGTCGCCCCGCAGGCGGCACCCGACGCCGAACGGCTCGACTTCCCCGGCGCGACGTTGCTGCCCGGGCTGTTCAACGCCCACGTGCACCTGGCGTTCGACGCCACCCGCGAGATGCTGCCGAACTTCCTGGCGAGCGAAGACGAAGCGCTGCGCGCAGGCGCCAAAGACCGTTTGGGACAGCTGCTGCGCAGTGGCGTCACGACGGTGCGGGACCTCGGGGATCGCGACGCGCTGGGCGCGCGAGTCCGGACGGAGCTGGCAGCTGAAAGGATCGCCGCTCCCCGTCTGCTGACCGCGGGATCGCCGTTGACCGTCCTCAAAGGACACTGCCATTTCTTCGGCGGCGAGGTCACCGGCGACGACGCGATCCTGGCCATGATCGACGCCAACGCGGCCGCCGGCGCGGACGTGATCAAGGTGATGGCCAGCGGCGGCCAGATCACCGAGGGAGGCGCGGACATGTGGGAGTCGCAGTTCGACGTCCAGGCGCTGCGTGTGATCGTCGAGCACGCGGCGCGCCACGGGCTTCCGGTCGCGGCGCACGCCCACGGCGCCGACGCGATCGAGGCGTCGGTCGAGGCGGGCGTCCGCACGATCGAGCACTGCACCTGGATGACCGGGCCGCAGCGGCAGGACAGGCGCGAAAACGTCGCCAAGCGGATGGCGGCCGAGGGCATCGCGGCGTGTTCGACGAGCAGCCGCAACTGGCGGATGCTGGCCGAGCGCATGGGCGAGGAGCTCGCGAAGACCGTCTACGGCCGGCTGTCCTGGCTGGAGGAGCTGGGCGTCCCGCTCCTGGCGGGGACGGACGCCGGGCTGCCCGGTTCGGTCTTCGACGACCCCGTCGGCGCTCTCGAACTCTATGAATGGCTCGGTTTCGGACGGCGCCGGATCCTGGAGATCGCGACCGAGGACAGTGCCGCCGGTGTCGGCCTCGGCGACGTGACCGGGCGGCTCGCTCCGGGCCTGAGCGCCGACGTCCTGGTGGTCGACGGCGATCCGCTCGCCGATCTTTCCGCGCTCCAGAACGTCCGCCTGGTCCTCTCACGCGGCGCACGGGCTTATTGAGGGGAAGGCCAAGGTGTCGTGGGCGGGGCAGGCGGTGAGGTGAAGGCTCCTTTCGCCGCGTCCGATGCGACGAAGGGAGCCTTCGGGGCCCAGGTCAGGCGCGATGGGGTCGTGAGTGGCGTTTCGGGTTATTGAGGGGTAAGGCAAACGTGTCGTGTCTCGGGCGAGACGGCGGGCTGGGTGACGCGACACCGCACTGGCGTGTTCATAGCCGGAACTCGCGTGTTCAGAGTCCGCACACTCCCGAGTGCGGCATCCAGACACGCGAGTCACGTCCTCAAGCGCGCGAGTCACGCCTTGCCGAAGTACATGAAGGCCCCCCTTCCTGTGCCTGGGCGGTCCCGGCAAAGTCGAGATCTTGCAGGTCAGGTGACTATTCCTGCACTGTCGGCAGGCCGGATTCTGGGCGCCGGCGGGGCTTCAGTGTCCACAAGGGACACCGCCGGGCGATTGAGTGTCCGATTGATGCCGCTGTGCACGTTTCTGCGGAGGGTCGTGAGTGGCGATGAGGGTTAGAACAACAAAAATCACTCACGACCCTCTCGCGAAACCGTGCAAATCGCCCAAATCGGGCACCTTTGTCTCGTACAGTGTCCCTTGTGGACAGTCCAGAGCCGGGTGAGGCTCCTTGCGGGAGCCCGCTCCTATCGGGTCCACCACGACACGTTCGCCTTGGCCCGCTCTGGCGGCGGAGCCGACCAGCAGTTATGCGACTTTGCCGGGACCCTGGCGCTAGGCGCAAGGAAGGGGGCGTTCATGTACTTCACGACCGGCCGTCGAGGTCACAGCCGCCCCACTGTCACCAGGGATCACATCCGACGGTAGCGAAAGCCTCCTTCCCTACCCTCAGAGTAGGCAAGGAGGCCCTCACTACCAGGAGAACGCCTACGCAGCAGCGGGCACCGGCCCCACGCCACGCCACCTTTGCCTTTTCCCCTCAATAACCCGGATCGCCACTCACGACCCCCGGCGCCGACCACCCCACGTTGGCCTCACCTCTCAAAAAAGTGGGACGCCGACTTTGGTGACAGTGTTTTAAAACAGTGTTATCGTTTCCTCATGGAAGACCCGATCAAACTTTTCACCGTCATCGCGCTCGTTTCACTGCCGACCGTGATGTACGGCGGTTACGCGCTGATGGGTGTCCTGCGCGACAGGAAGCTGACCGAACACCAGCGCGGGATGTTCCGCGCCGGCCACGCGCACGCCGGTGTCCTGCTGGTTCTCGCGCTGGTCGCGTTGCAGATCCTCGGGCAGACCGGTCTCCCGTCCGTCGCACTGTGGATCGTCTGCTTCCTGCTGCTGTTCGGTGTGCTCGCCCAGTCCGGCGGCTTCTTCCTGCACCTGGCGCCGGGCAAGGGCAAGCTCGGCGGCCGGGTCACCAGCGTCGGAGCGGTCCTGCTCGGGGCGGCGATCCTGACCACCGCGTACGGCGTGGCCTTCCCCTGACAAAAGCGGTGGAAACGGCTCGTTAAGCTTGCTGACGTGCCTGAATACCTGCCGACAGCCCCCGCCAAGGGGACCCGCGACTTCCTGCCCCCCGAGATGTCCGTCCGGACGCAGGTGTTCGGTCATCTCTACGACGTGCTCGAACTGCGGGGCTTCCTCCGCTACGACGGGCCGATCCTCGAACCCGCCGAGATCTACGAGCGGAAGTCCGGGCAGGAGATCGCGGACCAGCAGCTGTACACGCTGACCACCAAGGGCGGTGAACGGCTGGCGCTGCGCCCGGAGATGACGCCGTCGGTCGCCAGGATGATCGCGGGCAACGCGAAGTCGCTGCAGTTCCCGGTGCGCTGGTACAGCCACCCGAACTGCCACCGCTACGAGCGGCCGCAGCGTGGCCGGGTCCGCGAGCACTGGCAGATCAACGCGGACATCTTCGGTTCGGACAGCGCGAACTGCGAGATCGAGATCTTCGAGCTCGTCCACGACATGATGAGCGCGCTCGGGGCGACCCCGGACATGTTCCAGGTGCGGGCCAACGACCGGAACCTGCTCTCTTCGGCGCTCACCGACATCGTCGGCGTGACCGCGGAGCAGCTCCCGCAGGTGTTCACCCTGGTGGACCGCTGGGAGAAGTCGGACCGCACGAAGCTGAGCGACACCGCGGCCGAGATCGGGCTGACCGACAAGCAGTTCGAGAAGCTGACCGAGATCCTGTCGTCCGGCGCGGCTTTGCTCGACGAGCTGCCGGACCAGGTCAAGGAGAACTCGAACCTGGTCAAGGTGCTGAACAGTGGTGCCGCGGACCTGATCACGTTCGACCCGATGATCGTGCGCGGGCTCGCGTACTACACGTCGACCGTGTTCGAGGTCTTCGACACCTCGCCGGAGAACCGCCGCGCCCTCTTCGGCGGCGGCCGGTACAGCGACCTGGCTTCGTTGTTCACGTCGCAGCAGATCCCCGGGATCGGCTTCGGCATGGGTGACGTCACGCTGATCGACTTCCTCGACACCCACGGCCTCACCCCGAAGCCGCGCAGTGAGGTCGATGTCGTGGTGATCCCGGTGGTCGAGGAGCTCACGGACGCCTCGCGCGAGGTCGCGGGACGGCTGCGGAAGGCCGGTCTGCGCACGTCCACGCCCGTCGAACTCCGCAAACTGGGCAAGGAACTCACCCGGGCCGACAAGGCCGGGGCGCGGGCCGTGGTGATCGTCGGCCAGGAGGACTGGGACGCCGGGAACGTGACCGTCCGCGGACTCGCGACCCGCGAACAGCAGACCGTCGCCGTCGACGGCGTGGTCGCGGCGGTCACGTCTTTAGTCTGACAGAGCCCTGCTCTGACAACGCAAAGCCGGCGACCTTTGACGGGGCGCCGGCTTTGTCGTGTTCAGCGTGACAGCAGGCGCATGGCCGCTTCGGGGTAACGCTCCCCCGCGACCGCGTCGGCCGGGACCGCCTCCTCGATCGCCGCCACGTCGTCGGCGGTCAGCTTCAAACCGACGGACGCGACGTTCTCCTCGAGGTACTTGCGCCGCTTGGTGCCCGGGATCGGCACGACGTCCTCGCCTTGGGCCTGCACCCAGGCCAGCGCGAGCTGGCCGGCGGTGACGCCCTTCTGCTCGGCAAGTGCGCGCAACGCCTCGACCATCGCCAGATTCCGCTCCAGGTTGCCTTCGGCGAAGCGCGGCTGCGTCGTCTGCCGGAAGTCACCGTCCGCGAAGTCCTCTTTGGACTTGAAGCGGCCGGTGAGGAAACCGCGGCCCAGCGGGGAATACGGCACCAGCCCGATGCCCAGCTCACGACAGACCGGGACGACCTCGTTCTCGATGTCGCGCGACCACAGCGACCACTCGGTCTGCACGGCCGTCACCGGATGCACGGCGTGCGCCCGCCGGATCGTCTCCGGACCGGCCTCGGACAACCCGATGTGCCGGATCTTGCCCTGTTCGACCAGCGACGACAGCGCGCCCGCGGTCTCCTCGATCGGCACTTCCGGGTCGACGCGGTGCTGGTAGTAGAGGTCGATGTGATCGACGTTCAACCGGCGCAGCGACGCCTCGACCTGTTGGCGCACATAGAATTCGTCGCCCCGGATCCCGCGCTTCGCGGGATCCGCCTCGTCACGCACGATGCCGAACTTGGTCGCCAGCACGACCTGGTCCCGCTTGCCCGCCAGCGCGCGGCCGACCAGTTCCTCGTTGCGGCCGTAGCCGTACATGTCGGCGGTGTCGATCAGGGTGACGCCCAGTTCGATCGCGCGGTGGATCGTCGCGATCGATTCGGCGTCGTCACCTTGGCCGTAGAACTCGCTCATGCCCATGCAGCCGAGCCCCTGCGCGCCGACTTCCAGCGTGCCGAGCCTGCGGGTGGGCAGGGTGGAACCCGTCATGATCTTCTCTTTCGCGTTCGTGGGAGCTTTACTTACCGGCGGCGCGGGCGAGCCGCTCGGGATAACGCTCACCGGCGATCGCCTCGGCGGGCGCGGCCTTTTCGATGGCCTCGATGTCCACTTCGGACAGTTCCAGCTCCGCCGCGGCGGCGTTCTCTTCGAGATACTTGCGACGCTTGGTGCCCGGGATCGGCACGACGTCGTCACCCTGGGCCTGCACCCAGGCCAGCGCGAGCTGTCCGGCGGTGACGCCCTTCTGCTCGGCCAGCGCGCGCAGCGCCTCGACGATCGCCATGTTGCGCTCGAAGTTGCCCTCGGCGAAGCGGGGCAGCCCGCGGCGCATGTCGTCCGCCGGAAGGTCCTTCACCGACGTCACGCTGCCGGTGAGGAAACCGCGGCCCAGCGGCGAGAACGGCACGACGCCGATGCCCAGCTCGCGAACCGTCGAGAGGATCTCGCCTTCGATACCGCGAGTCCACAGGGACCATTCGCTCTGCAGGGCCGTCACCGGGTGGACGGCGTGGGCGCGGCGGATGGTCTCGGCACCGGCCTCGGAGATCCCGGCGTAGCGGATCTTCCCCTCCTGGACCAGCTCCGCGAGCGCGCCCCAGGTCTCCTCGATCGGCGTGTTCGCGTCGACCCGGTGCTGGTAGAAGAGGTCGATGTGGTCGATGTTCAGCCGTCGAAGCGACTCTTCGCAGCTCTGCCTGACGTACGCCGCGTCGCCGCGAGCGGACATCCCGCCGTCCTTGTCCCAGACGATGCCGAACTTGGTCGCCAGCACGACCTGGTCCCGCTTGCCCGCGATCGCGCGGCCGATGAGCTCCTCGTTCGCTCCGTCGCCGTAGACGTTCGCGGTGTCGAGCAATGTCACGCCCAGTTCGAGGGCGCGGTGGACAGTGGCGATCGACTCCGTGTCGTCGTCGTGGACGCCGTAGGCCGCACTCATCCCCATGCAGCCGAGCCCCTGCGCCCCGACCTCCAGGCCGCCGAGCCTCCTGGTACTGATCACGCTGAAATTCCCTCCACGGTGGCTGCGGTGCCGAGCACCGCGCGCTCCACCTGGTCGTAGTGGTCGATCTTGTAGTCGAGGATGTCGAGGCAGGTCTGCAACTCGGCGATCCGGTCGGCGACCGATTTGCGCTGGTCGACGAGGATCGCCTTGCGCCGGCCCGCGCTGGCCGCCCCGTGGTGGCGCAGGGAGGCGTACTCCCGCATCCGTTTGATGGGCATGCCGGTCAGGCGCAGCTTGGTCAGGAACCCCAGCCACCCGAGGTCGTCGTCGGTGTAGGCGCGGCGCCCCGCGGCGTCCCGCGCCGGGGGTTCGACGAGTTTGATGCGCTCGTAGTACCGGAGAGTGTCGATGGACAGTCCGCTACGTCGCGCGGCTTCCGCTATCGAGTAGCTCATGCGAACGACACTACGACCTGGAGTGCGCTCCAGGTCAACTCCGAATACGAGCGATTGATAACAGCGTTGCGTTACCCTGGGCGCATGCCCCGCCCCAGGACGCACGACGAGAATCTCCGGCTGAAACTACTGGACCGCGCCGGCGAGCTCATCTCGGCCGACGGCCCGAAGGCACTCAGCCTCCGCAAACTGGCCGCCGACGTCGGCACGTCGACCACCGCGGTCTATTCACTCTTCGGCGGGAAAACCGACCTCGTCGGCGCCCTCTTCGCCGAGGGCTTCCGGCGCTTCGGCCGTCGGATGTCCCGGGTCACCCTGAGCGGCGATCCGATCGAGGACCTCGTGCGGCTCGGCGTCGCGTACCGGGAAAGCGCGCTGGCCGACCCGCACCTCTACGCGATCATGTTCACGAAGTCGGTGCCGGGTTTCGAGCCCGTGGAAGAGACCTCCGAGCAGGCTCGCGCCACGATGGCGCCGCTGGAGGAGACGATCCGCAAGGCCATCGCCGACGGCGTCTTCCTCGACCTGCCGCCCGAAGTCGTCACCGTGGCGTGCTGGGGATTCGTGCACGGACTGGTGTCGCTGGAGCTGAACGGGAACCTGCCGGAGAAGTTCACCGTGAGCACCGCTTACGAGACCGCGCTGCGGGCGAACGCCTCCGGCTGGCTGCGCCGGTGACCTGCGTTTAGCGGGCTAAACGCGCTCCGCCCCTTGGGCCCGGCACGGACTCGTCCGTGCCGGTCTGGGCGGCAGTCCGTGAAGGCCTCCTTGAGGGACTCTGGGTCCCTCAAGGAGGCCTTCACGGACTTTCGCGCCCCTTCCCCAGCGAGGGCGCGTCGCGTTTAGCCCGCTAAACGCGATCCGGCCGCCGGACTGGAGCCCTGCTGCGGGATGCCGTGAGGGCCTCCTTGCCTACCTTCAGGGTAGGGAAGGAGGCCCTCACGGCATCCCACCTACGCGGCCGGGGTCGCGTCGCGTTTAGCGGGCTAAACGCGCTCCGGTCAGTAGAGCGGAAGCGCCCCCTGGTACAGGAGCCCCCCAGCCGCGTCCACGACGGTGATGCCCACCCGCGCGTGCTCGTAGTCCTGACTGACCCCGTCCGGCACCCAGGCCGCGAAAGTCCCGTCCGCGACCGTCGCGTCGATCGTCGTGCCGGTCCCGAAGTCGAGCTTCACGCCCGCCGCGGCGTCGGGAACGACTCCCAGATACGTGTTCCGGACCGGGACGGGGTTCCCGTTGCGGTCGACCCTGCCGACCGTTTCGGCCTGCAACGTGCGCACGGGCCCCGCGGACCGCGGCTGGTCGGGAAAGACCCGGTAGTACTCGGTCTTCCCGTCTCCGTACCCGAATCCGCCCTGGCACACGATGGCCTGGCCACCCAGGCGAGCGACGACCACGCCGACATCCTGGCCTTCGAGGTACGCGCCGATCCGGTAGGCGTCCTCGTCGGACACCGTTTCGGACGCTCCTCTCGTGCAGGTGTTGAAGAACTCACCCGCGGGCGTGGCACGGTCGGGAACCGGGAACACCGGTTTGTCGAGCCTCGACGCGGCCGGCTCCGGCGCGGGCCGGAGGGCGTACGGCGCGTGATACCCGAGCGGGCGTGATTGCTCTCCGGGGGTCGGCCCGACGGCGTAGGTGGTCCGCGACGGCTTCATCGGCGCGATGTGCACGAACAGGTTCTCCGGCCGGAAGACCGGGATGTCCCGTGTGGACAGTGACGCCTCGTTCTGGCCCGTCATCTCCACTTTCGGCCAGTCCGGATCGGCGATGCCCGCGACCGTCCCGGCCCTGGTCATCAGCAGGGCCGCGGTCCGCGCGCCGTCGGTGTAGGCGGGAACGGCGTTCGGATCGGACACGGTCGCCGTCATCAGCGTGGTCTCGCAGAAGAAGGGGTTGCCGTCCGCCATCATCGCGACGACGGTGACCGGCGGCGAAACGACGGTGAATCGCGGCACCCATTCGTTCCGCGCCGGGAAGCTCGCGGCCCTTCCCTCGGACTGGACGACGGCCCAGCACCGGTTCATCGCCTCCTCCGCCTTCGGCCGGTCGAGGGAGAAGTCAGGGTTCGCGACGACGGGCCCCTGTCCGTCCGGCTTCCGGATGAGCACGGTCGTGATCAGAGCGCCCGCGAGGACCAGCACGACGGCGGCCGCCGCGGCGACGATCGGCCAGCGCCGCCGCACGGGTTTTCCCATTCCCTCCCGCAGGGACATCCGCAGGTTGTCGAGCACTTCCGGGGGGAGTTCGCGCCTGCCGGGCAGGCCGAGGTCGTCGGTCATTTCTCCTCCAGGGCGGCCCGCAGCTGCGTACGGGCCCGCGAGATGTGGGCGCGAACGGTCACCTCGGCGACGCCGAGCAGTTCGGCGGCGTCGGCGGAGGAGAGATCGCCGAGCAGGCAGAGTTCGACGGCTTGCCGTTGCGATTTCGGCAGCTTCGCGACCAAGGCGAGCACTTGCCGAAGGCGGTCTTCGCCGTCGAGCTGGTCGACGACGGTGTCGGCGTGGTCGGACACCGACCGGGGTTCCGGCAGCCGCCGGACGAGCCGGAGCCGCCGCCCGGCGCTGCGGTGTTCGCCGCGTGCGAGGTTTCCCGCGACGGTGTACAGCCAGGGCAACGCGCTGTCGCGGATGAGTGTGATGTCCGCCCGGCGCCGCCAGGCGGTGAGAAACGTCGTCGAGGTCAGGTCTTCGGCCGACGCCCAAGACCCCGTCAGCCGGTAGCCGTGGTTCCACACCGCTTGGGCGTGGCGTTCGAACAACTCGGTGAACGCCCCGTGGTCACCGCCCGCGGCCGCCTGCCAAAGCTCCGTGTCGCTCCTGTCGGGAGGAGGTTCGCGTGAGTCCACCGGCACCCCCACCGTTCCGGTCACTGTTCTGGTCACATCTGTCAGTGACCGGCAACGGCGGAGTTGTTGCGAAACGGGTCAGACGGCCCCGTACTGCCGGTCTCCCGCGTCACCGAGGCCCGGCACGATGAAGCCGGAATCGTTCAGCCGCTCGTCGATGCTCGCGGTCACCACCCGCAGCGGCAGCCCGGTCTTCTCCAGATGCTCGATGCCCTCGGGCGCGGCGAGCGCGCAGATCGCGGTGACGTCGGTGGCGCCCCTGTCGGTGAGCAGCCGGATCGTGTACTCCATCGAGCCGCCGGTCGCGAGCATCGGGTCGAGCACCATCACCGGCCGGTCGGCGAGCGATTCGGGCAGCGACTCGAGGTACGGCGTCGGCTTGAGCGTTTCTTCGTCGCGGGCGAGGCCGACGAAACCCATTTGGGCGTCCGGGATCAGTTTGTGCGCCTGATCCGCCATCCCGAGCCCGGCGCGCAGGACCGGCACCAGCAGCGGCGGGCTCGCCAGCGCGTAACCCTCGGTGCGCGCCACCGGCGTGTGGATCCGCTCGATCCGCACGGGCATGTCGCGCGTGGCTTCGTAGACCAGCATGACGGTCAGTTCGTGCAGCGCCGCGCGGAAGGCGGCGCTGTCGGTGCGCGCGTCGCGCATGGTGGAGAGCCTGGCCTTGGCCAGCGGGTGATCAACGACGTGCACATCCATGCCGGTCAATTTAGCCCGTCAGGCCTGCCGCGCGAACCAGCCGACCCAGCGGCGCTGCCACGGCGTCTCCACCGAACGCTTGTCGTGGTTGGCCCGCGCCCACGCCACCGCCTCTTCGGCGCTCAGCCCGGAAAGGGTGGCGAGACAGGACAGCACCGTGCCGGTCCGCCCGACTCCGCCGTAACAGGCGACCTCGACGGCTTCGCCCGCCGCCGCCCGGGTGTGCAGATCGACGATCCGGCGCCGCGCGTCCGCCCAGTCCGTCGGCAGCAGGAAGTCGGGCCAGCGGATCCACGCCCGCTCCCAGTCCATTTTGTGATCGTGCTTCCGGCGCAGCTTCGCGCCGCCCAAATACAGGCCGAAATCCGGCGAAGGCCCCTCTGGCCAGGGGCGACCCAGGCCCCGTCCGCGTACTTCGACCCCGTCCGGCAGCTCCACGGCGCCGGGTAGCGAGTTCCCCATCAACGGAGGATGCCACTGTCGACCATAAGATGGACGCTTGGCCCTCCCGTCGGCGCTAGGCTCCTCCAGGTGAGTGAAGAGCCGGCCCTGCCGGGCCCCGAACAAATGCGCATCTCCGACGCCGACCGTGAGCAGGTCGCGCAGGTGCTGCACGCGGCGATGTCCGAAGGGCGCATCACCATCAACGAGCTGGAAGAACGGCTCACCATCGTGTACGCGGCCAAGACCGTCGGCGATCTCAAGCCGGTCACCGCGGACCTGCCTCAGTCCCGTTCGGCGATCCAGCCGTCGGCGTCGCGCGCGCTCGGCCTGCCCGACGATCGCATCGGCGGGCATCCGGGTTCCGGCGCGTCGATCGCCGTCATGTCCGGCGCCTCGCGCAAGGGCAGCTGGGTCGTCCCGCCGCAGCACAACAGTTTCGCGTTCTGGGGCGGCACCGACATCGACCTGCGATACGCGCGCTTCGCCGAGAAGAACACGACGATCACCGCGGTCGCGATCATGGGCGGGATCGACATCATCGTGCCCGACGACATCAACGTGGAGGTCACCGGAATCGGCTTCATGGGCGCCTTCGAACTGGAGGACCGCGCCGGGACTCCCCCGGCGCCGCCGACCGCGCCGACGGTGAAGATCACCGGCCTGGCGTTCTGGGGTGGCGTCGTCGTGAAGCGGAAACCACGTAAAAAGGACGTACCCGAACTGGAAGCCTGACCTGAACTGGGGGGTTCACCACATGCGCCGAAGTTTCGTCGCGATCGCTTGTGCCGCACTGCTTTCCGTCACCGCATTCCCGGCGGTGGCCGCTGAGAAGACCGATCCTCGCCAAGCCGCGATGGACGCGGCGGTCGCCGCGGGCATCCCGGGCATGGTCGCCGTCTCCGACGGATTCCGCGGCGTCAGCGGTGTCGCGAACATCGAGCGGCCGGGCAAGCCGGACGCGTCGGGCCGCTGGCGGATCGCGAGTGTGTCGAAGGTCTTCGTCGCGACCTTGGTCCTGCAACTGGTGGCCGAAAAGCGCGTCGGGCTGGACGAGCCCGTGCAGCGCTACCTGCCAGGGCTGCTGCCGTATCCGGAGCCGATCACCGTCCGCCAGGTGCTTCAGCACACCAGCGGCCTCCCGCGCGATCTGGCTCCCGAGGATTCCTGGGCGACGGGGCCGGAGATCGACACCGAACGCTTCGAGCACTTCGACAGCGACGACCAGATCCACCTGAGCGTGACGAAGCAGCCATTGCAGTTCAAGCCCGGAACGAGCTGGGCGTACTCCAACACCGGCTACAACGTGCTCGCCCTGCTGGTCGAGAAGACCACCCGGAAGCCGCTGGAACGCGCGCTCGCCGAGCGCATCACCGGGCCGCTGCACCTGCGCGACACCTCGCTCCCCCGCGACTTCCCGTTCCTGATCGGCGCGGCCGCCCGCGGCTACGAGCAGCTGTACGACGCGCCGCGCGGCCTCACCGACGTCACCACTTACAACTACTCGCGCTACTACGGCGCGGGCGGCATGGTGTCTTCGGGCAAGGACCTCAACCGCTTCTTCGAGGCCCTGCTCGGCGGCCGCCTACTGCCCGCGGACCTGCTCGCGCAGATGAAGAAGACGGTCCCCGCCGGCGGCATGGAGTACGGCCTCGGCCTGATGAAGGTCAATCTGAAGAGCGCGGGTATCTGCGCCGAAGACGTCACCGTCTGGGGCCACGGCGGCGATCTGCCCGGTTTCGCCACCCTCAGCTTCCGTGACGAATCCGGCAAGAACATCTCCACGCTGGCCACCGTCGACCTCACCGCGTCGCCGGAGGCCGCGCTCAAGCGTCAGCTGCCGATGATCTCCGAGTTCTGCGCACCAGTGATCCCGGCCAAGGCCGCCGCCCAGGCCCCGGTGCCCAGCTTGTAGGCCGCCTACACTCACCCGTATGACAGCTACGACCAGCTCGTCAGCGGCGACGGCCACCCCGTCGCCGCTGGCGGACGCGACTCGCGACGAGGCGAGCCTGCGCCGGTTCCTGCACGGGCTGCCTGGTGTCGACCAGGTCGGCGGGGAGCAGCGGGCGGCGGGACTCGGCACGCGCAGCATCAAGAAGGCCGCCAAGCTCTGGGCGATCGACACCGCCATTTCGATGGTCGACCTGACGACCCTCGAAGGCGCCGACACCCGGGGCAAGGTCCGCGCGCTCGCCGCGAAGGCCATGCGGCCGGATCCGGAACGCCAGGACACCCCGCGGGTCGCGGCCGTGTGCGTGTACCCGGACATGGTCGAGACGGCTGTCGAGGCGCTTCGCGGCACCGGCATCCACGTCGCGAGTGTCGCCACCGGCTTCCCGGCCGGCCGCACGAGCCGTGAGATCAAGCTGGCCGACACCAAGATCGCCGTCGACGCCGGAGCCGCCGAGATCGACATGGTGATCGATCGCGGCGCCTTCCTGGAAGGCCGCTATCTGGAGGTCTTCGAGGAGATCCAGGCCATCAAGGCCGCCTGTGGCGGCGCTCACCTGAAGGTCATCCTCGAAACCGGTGAGCTGGCCACCTACGACAACGTCCGCCGCGCGTCCTGGCTCGCGCTGCTGGCCGGCGGCGATTTCATCAAGACCTCCACCGGCAAGGTCTCGCCCGCCGCGACGCTGCCGGTCACCCACGTGATGCTGCAGGCCGTCCGCGACTGGTTCGTCCAGACCGGTGAACTGCGCGGCGTCAAACCCGCCGGTGGCATCCGGACGACCAAGGACGCGATCAAGTACCTGGTCGCGGTGCACGAGGTCGCCGGCGAGCAGTGGCTGACCCCGGACCTGTTCCGGTTCGGCGCGTCCAGCCTGCTCAACGACCTCCTGCTGCAGCGCCGCACCCAGGCCGACGGCCACTACAGCGGTCCCGACTACGTGACGGTGGACTGATCCATGGGCATCTTCGAGTACGCGCCCGCGCCCGAATCGCGCGACCTCGCGAACCTCAAACCGCACTACCGGCCGTTCGTGAACGGCGAATTCGTCGACGGCTCGGGTGAGCCGCTCAAGACGATCAACCCGGCCACCGAAGAGGTGCTCGCCGAGGTCGGCACCGCGTCTGTGTCCGATGTAGACACAGCGGTGAAGGCCGCACGCAAGGCGTACAACAATGTCTGGTCCAAGATGCCGGGCTCCGAACGCGCCAAGTACCTGTTCCGCATCGCGCGCCTGATCCAGGAGCGGTCGCGGGAACTGGCCGTGCTGGAAAGCCTCGACAACGGCAAGCCGATCAAGGAATCGCGCGATTCCGACGTGCCGACGGCCGCCGCGCACTTCTTCTACCACGCGGGCTGGGCCGACAAGCTCGACTACGCGGGCTACGGTCCGAACCCGAAGCCGCTCGGTGTCGCGGGTCAGGTCATCCCGTGGAACTTCCCGCTGCTGATGCTGGCGTGGAAGATCGCGCCCGCGCTGGCCACCGGCAACACCGTGGTGCTCAAGCCGGCGGAGACCACGCCGCTGACCGCGCTGGTGTTCGCGGAGATCTGCCAGCAGGCCGAACTCCCGCCGGGTGTGGTCAACATCCTGCCCGGAGCCGGGGACATCGGCGCCGCGCTGGTGGGCCACGACGACGTCGACAAGGTCGCGTTCACCGGATCGACCGACGTCGGCAAGGCCATCCAGCGCCAGGTCGCGGGCACCGCGAAGAAGCTGACGCTGGAACTGGGCGGCAAGGCGGCGAACGTCGTCTTCGATGACGCTCCGCTGGACCAGGCCGTCGAGGGGATCGTCAACGGGATCTTCTTCAACCAGGGCCACGTCTGCTGTGCGGGCTCGCGTCTGCTGGTGCAGGAGTCCATCGCGGAAGAGGTGCTCGAAAAGCTCCGCTACCGCGTCTCGACGCTGCGGCTGGGCGACCCGCTGGACAAGAACACCGACATCGGCGCGATCAACTCCGCCGAGCAGCTCGCGAAGATCAAGGGCCTCGTGGAGTCCGGCGACGCCGAGGGCGCGCAGCGCTGGACCAGCCCGTGCCCGGTGCCGGAACGCGGTTTCTTCTTCGCTCCCACGGTGTTCTCCGACGTGCAGCAGTCGATGCGCATCGCCCGCGAGGAGATCTTCGGGCCGGTGCTTTCGGTGCTGACCTTCCGCACGCCGGACGAGGCCGTCACCAAGGCGAACAACACGCCGTACGGACTCTCCGCCGGGATCTGGACCGAGAAGGGCTCGCGCATCCTGTGGATGGCGAACCAGCTCCGCGCCGGTGTCGTCTGGGCCAACACGTTCAACCGCTTCGATCCCGCCGCGCCGTTCGGCGGCTACCAGGAGTCGGGTTTCGGCCGCGAAGGCGGACGCACCGGACTGGAGGCCTACCTCGATGTCTGACCGTATTTCGGTGGCGAAGACCTACAAGCTCTACATCGGCGGCAAGTTCCCGCGTTCGGAGTCGGGCCGGGTGTATCCGGTCACCGACAGCAAGGGCAAGTTCCTGGCGAACGCCTCGCACGCGTCCCGCAAGGACGTCCGCGACGCGGTTTCCGCCGCCCGCAAGGCTTTCGGCGGCTGGTCGGCGGCGACCGCGTACAACCGCGGCCAGGTGCTGTACCGGGTCGCGGAGATGCTGGAAGGGCGCCGCGAGCAGTTCGTCGCGGAGGTCGCCGCGTCCGAAGGCATCGCGGCCAAGAAGGCACAGTCCCTTGTGGACGCTTCGATCGACCGCTGGGTCTGGTACGCGGGCTGGACCGACAAGATCGCGACCGTGCTCGGCGGGGCCAACCCCGTCGCCGGCCCGTACTTCTCCTTCACCGTCCCGGAACCGACGGGTGTCGTGGGTGTGCTGGCGCCGCAGCAGTCGTCGTTGCTCGGCCTGGTGAGCGTGCTCGCGCCGGTCCTGGCGACGGGTTCGACGGCCGTGGTGGTCTCCAGCGCGGACCGGCCGCTGCCCGCGATCACCCTTTCGGAGGTCCTGGCGACATCCGACCTGCCTGGTGGCGTGGCGAACATCCTGACCGGCCGCGCGTCGGAGCTGGGTTCGTGGCTGGCCTCGCACGGGGACGTCAACGCCCTCGACCCGACGGGCGCGGAGCCGTCCGCGCGGGCGGACCTGGCGCGCGATGCCGCGGGCACCGTGAAGCGTGTCCTGACCGTCCCGGACGTCGAGCCGGACTGGACCGCCGACGCCGACATCGCGCGGCTGCGGCGGTACCTGGAAGCGAAGACCGTCTGGCACCCGCTGGGCGTCTAGCCCAGCCGGTTCGGACAGTTGGGCACCTGTTTGCGGCAGTTCGGGCGGCCCGCAAATGTCATGAAAGGGTCGTTCAGGACGTTTTTCGTCCTGAACGACCCTTTCATGACATCCGGGACAGGTCGCACCGCGCCCCGAAGCCTCACGCGTCCAGGTCTGCGCCGGTCAGCGGCCGTCCCGGCAACGGCTCGTTCCCGCCGACGGCCCGTAAGCCGTCGATCATGATCCCGATGCAGCGCCGGGTCGCCATCCGCGCGACCTCCTCGCCCTTGCCCGGCATCTGCCGCAGCAACGTCGCGAACAGGATCGCGACGTCACCGGTGGCGACGTCCGTCCGGAGCCTGCCCTCCGCCTGCGCGCCCCGGACGAAAGCGTCCATCACCAGGACCAGTTCGTCACGCAGGGCCTTGATCGCGGGGTCACTCTTCAGGATCACCAGCGCGCGTGGCGACACCATCGCGAGCTGGATGCTCAGCTGAAGCTCCATCGACTGGTGCAGGAGCCGGATCAGAGCGTCCCAGTCGGAGGATTCCTGATCCCGCGCGGCTTTCGCGTCTCTCAGGACCCTGTCGAAGTTGTCGACGGCGACCGCCCGGATCAACGCGTCCCGGTCCGGGAATCGCCGATAGAGGGTGCCGACGCCGACGCCCGCCGAGCGCGCGATCTCCTCCATCGGGACCTCGGCGCCCTGTGCGGCGAAGATGGCTCTCGCGGCGGCCAGGATCTGATCCCGGTTCCGGCGCGCGTCGGCGCGCAAGCGGGTCTCGGGGTCGGCAGTCATGATCCTCGCCTCTCGAAGGGTCCTTCAGGGCCGTGATTCTCGCACGTAAGGGCGTTCCCTTCACGCTTCCCGGGAAACCACCCCTTCGCGAGTGGACGACCAGTCTCCACTTGAGTACCTTGGTGACATAAGCGGAATGAAACCATCCGCATACGTTTTGGGGTCCCCTGTCCGATATCGCCCGAGCCCACCCGACACCTGGGGAAGGACAACCCGATGACTGACGTCGAGGAAACCACCGCGACCCTGCCGCTGGCCCGGAAATGCCCGTTTTCGCCGCCTCCCGAATACGAAACGCTTCGCACGGAAAGCCCGATTTCCCGGGTCGGTCTGCCGTCCGGCCAAACGGCTTGGGCACTCACCCGGCTCGAAGACATCCGCGAAATGCTGAGCAGCCCGCATTTCAGCTCCGACCGGCAGAATCCCTCGTTCCCGATGATGGTCGCGCGGCCAGCCCCGCGGCCGGACAAGCCGTTCCGGCCGTCGCTCATCGCGATGGACCCGCCGGAGCACAGCCAGGCCCGGCGTGACGTGGTCGGGGAATTC
Source organism: Amycolatopsis sp. WAC 01376 (assembly GCF_003947415.1). Taxonomy (GTDB): domain Bacteria; phylum Actinomycetota; class Actinomycetes; order Mycobacteriales; family Pseudonocardiaceae; genus Amycolatopsis. Next base: position 103,671 of record NZ_QHKL01000009.1, on the reverse strand, counting down.
ACCGTCAAACGGATGAAGGCGCTCCAGCCGCGAATCCAGCAAATCGTCGACGACCACATCGACGCCCTGCTCGCGGGCCCCAAACCCGCCGATCTCGTCCAGGCACTTTCCTTACCGGTGCCGTCGCTGGTGATCTGCGAACTGCTCGGTGTCCCCTATGCGGACCACGATTTCTTCCAGACCTGCAGTTCCAAGATGCTCAACCGGGAAGTCACACCCGAAGAACGGCAGTCGGCTTTCGAGCAGCTCGAAAGCTACCTCGACGAACTCGTCACCAAGAAGGAAGCGAACGCCACCGAGGACGACCTCCTCGGCCGCCAGATCCTGAAGCAGCAGGAAACGGGCGAGGCCGACCACGCCGAACTCGTCAGCCTGGCGTTCCTGCTGCTCATCGCCGGGCACGAAACCACGGCGAACATGATCTCGCTCGGCACGGTGACCCTGCTGGAGAACCCGGATCAGCTGGCGAAGGTCAAGGCGGACCCGGACAAGACCCTCCCCGCGATCGAAGAACTCCTGCGGGTCTTCACCATCGCGGAGATGGCCACTTCACGGGTCGCCACGGCGGACGTCGAGATCGGCGGCACGCTCATCCGCGCGGGTGAGGGCGTCGTCGGCCTGAGCAACGCGGGCAACCACGACCCCGACGGGTTCGAGAACCCCGACACCTTCGACATCGAACGCGGCGCGCGGCACCATGTCGCGTTCGGGTTCGGCGTGCACCAGTGCCTCGGCCAGAATCTCGCGCGGATGGAACTCCAGATCGTGTTCGATACGCTGTTCAAGCGTATTCCGGGCATCCGGATCGCCGTTCCGGTCGACGAGCTGCCGTTCAAGCACGACTCGTCGATCTACGGCCTCCACGCCCTTCCGGTCACCTGGTAGGAGGATCCATGAAGATCATCGCGGACACCGGGAAGTGTGTGGGCGCTGGCCAGTGCGTACTCACCGACCCCGATCTGTTCGACCAGAGCGAGGACGACGGGACCGTCATCGTGCTGAACGCCGAGCCCGAAGGCGATGAGGCCGAGGAGAACGCTCGCACCGCCGTGCACATTTGTCCTGGGCAGGCCCTGTCACTCGCGTGAGGCGCGGGGCGTCGTGAGTGGTAAGTGTCGTTAGAACCAAGGGTGTCTTAGGTATCTACGTGGGTTCCGGCTGCGGCTGGTGCCGGGCTCGTTCCGTGAAGGCCTCCTTGAGGGACTCTGGGTCCCTCAAGGAGGCCTTCACGGACTCGATAATCGCCACGCACCAGTGGTCACAGCGGCTGCGCGTGAAGGCCCCCTTCCCTCGGCTCAGCCGAGGAAACTCGACCTTCGCACCTTGCGGAAGTACATGAGGCGCGGGGCGTCGTGAGTGGTAAGTGTCGTTAGAACGTCACTTACCACTCACGACCACCCCGGCCCAGGCCTTACTTGACCGCGCCCATCGACAGTCCCCGCACCAGGTGGTTCTGCGCGATCCAGCCGACGATCATCACCGGCAGTGACGCGAGCAGCGCGGCCGCGGACAGCTGCGCCCAGTACAGGCCCTCGCTGGTGATGAACCCGACGAGGAACACCGGCACCGTCCCGGCCCGCGCGGCGGTGAGGTTGACCGAGTAGAAGAACTCGGTCCACGAGAAGATCACGCAGATCAGCGCGGTCGCGGCCACCCCGGGCGCGACCACCGGCATGATCACCTTCCGGAGCAGGATCGGCAGCGTCGCGCCGTCGATCCGGGCCGCCTCGATCATCTCGTGCGGCACCTCCAGGAAGAACGATCGCATCATCCAGATGGCCAGTGGCAGGTTCATCGAGGTGTAGAGGATGATCAGCGCCCACACGTTGTCCAGCAGCCGGGTGTTCTGCGAGATCACGTACAGCGGGATGATCGCCGCCACGATCGGCAGCATCTTCGTCGACAGGAAGAAGCCGAGCGCGTTGCTCGTCCCCTTCACCGGCGCCAGCGACAGCGCGTACGCCGCCGGGATTCCCAGCAGCAGCACGAAAAGCGTCGAAACGACGGTCACGAACGCCGAATTCGACAGGTACGGCAGGAAACCGCGTTCGAGTACGCCGGCGAACTGGTCGAGCGTCGGGGTGAAGAACAGTCGCGGCGGATCGGTGTAGGCGTCGGCCTCCTGTTTGAAGGCCGTGAGGATCATCCACAGCAGCGGGAACACGAACAGGATCGCGATCACCCAGGTCGCGGCCGTCAGCGCGCCCGGCCCGAAACGGCTTTTCATTTCGCGCCTCCCTGTACCGAGAACGTGCGGAACATCAGCCGCAGCGCGAAGGTCGCGACGATCATCGTCAGGATCACGACGATGACGCCCATCGCGGACGACTGCCCGATGTCGAAGCCTTGGAACGCCCGCTGGTAGATGTAGAACGGCAGGTTCGTGCTGGCCGTCCCCGGCCCTCCTTGTGTCATCAGGAAGATCGCGTCGAAGCTGTTCACGATGTAGATCGCGCCCAGCAGCGTCGCCAGCTGCAGGAACCGGCTCAGATGCGGCAGTGTGATGGCGGTGAACGTCCGCCAGCGGCCGGCGCCGTCGACCGACGCGGCCTCCAGCACGTCTTTGGGCTGGCTCTGCAACCCGGCCAGGATCAACAGCATCATGAACGGCGTCCACTGCCAGACGACCTGCGCCATCACGGCGGCCAGCGGGAACTCCGAAAGCCAGTCGACGTCGGTGCCGAAGACGAAGTGCAGCAACCCGTAGGTCGGGTCGAACATCGTCGTCTTCCACAGCAGCGCGCCCGCCGCGGGCAGGATCAGGAACGGCGTGATCAACAAGGTGCGGACCACGCCTCGGCCGAGGAACTTGCGGTCCAGCAGGATCGCCAGCCCCAGGCCGAGCAGCAGCGAGAAGAACACGCACACGACCGTCAGCACCACGGTGTTCAGCAGCGCGCCGAGGAACGTCGAATCGGCGAAGACGTCGATGTAGTTCTGCAGCCCGACGAAATGCCGCGAGCCCGGCCGCACCAGGTTCCACGACTGGAACGAGTAGAACACCGTCAGCACGAACGGCAACTGCGTCACCGCGACGACGAACAGCAAGGCGGGCAACAACGGCAGCCGTCGTTTGAACGGCGTATCGGTGCCGCGCTTCGGAGCCGTCGCCTTCTTGGCGTGGGCGGGCTCGGGGCGGGCAGGAGCGGAGATCGTGGACATCACTGCGCCTCCTGATACGACTTGCCGACGGTCTGCGCGTACTCCTGCGATTGCTTGAGTGCTTCCTCCACGGTGATCTGGCCCGCGATCGCCGCCGAAAGTTGCTGGCTCACGCGGGTGCCGAGATCTTGGAACTCGGGGATGCCGACGAACTGGATTCCGGGGTAGGGCACCGGATTCGCCATCGCCTTCCGCTGGTCGGCGTCCGCGATGCCGTCCAGTGTCGGCTGCGCGTAGGCCTTGGCGGCCTCGCGATACTGGGGAATGTCGTAGGTCGACTTGCGCACGCCCGGCGGGACGCGGTTCCAGTCGCCGTATTCCTGGGCAACCCGCTGCACGTAGGCCTTGTCGGTCATCCAGGACATGAACTTGAAGGCGGCATCCTTGTCTTTCGCCACCTTCGGGATCGCCAGCGCCCAGGTGTAGAGCCAGCCGCTCGCCTGCGTCTTCTCCACCGGCGCCGGAGCGTAGCCGGATTTCCCGACCACCTTGCTCGCCGACGGGTCCTCGTTCGTACCCGCCATGACCGTGGCGTCGTACCACATCGCGGCCTGGCCTTGCGTGTACCGCGTGCCGCATTCGGAGAAGCCCGCGCTCGACGCGCCGACCTCGCCGTGGTTCCGCACGAGGTTCACGTAGAAGTCGGCGGCCGCCTTGAATTCGGGGCTGGTCAGCTTGGCGTTCCAGTCCTTGTCGAACCACTGGGCACCGAAGGTGTTGGCGACCGTGGTGAACGGCGCGAGACTCTCGCCCCAGCCAGGTTTGCCGCGCAAGCAGATCCCGGCGACGCCCTTGGCCTTGTCGTCGAGTTTCGCGGCGAACCCGGCGATCTGCGTCCAGGTCGGCTTGGCCGGCATGGTGAGTCCGGCCTGCTCGAACAGATCCTTCCGGTAGGCCAGGAAGGACGACTCGCCGTAAAACGGCACCGCGTAGAGCGACCCGTTGTGCGACAAGGATTCCTTGATGCTCGGGATGAAGTCGTCCGCGTCGTAGGACGGATTCGCCGCGATATGCGGTTCGAGGTTCTCCAGCCAGCCGTTCGCGGCCCACTGCGGCGCCTCGTAGTTGCTGATCATGACGACGTCGAATTCGCCGCCTTCGGTGGCCGTCGACGCGGTGATCTTCGCGCGTGCCTGGTTTTCCGGCAGGGACACGAATTTGAGGGTGACCCCGGGGTTCGCCTTCTCGAACTCGCCGGAAAGCTCGATGGCGTCCTTCATCTGCGGGTTCGCGACGATCGCGACGACGAGCGTCCGGTCGCCGGTCCCGAGCGCGCCCGCACCGGCGCAACCGGTGAGGGTGAGCAGGAGAACCGCGAGCAGAGCGGCTGCTTTACGCACTTTCGCCTCCCGGTATGACCTGCACCTTCAGTCCGGCGCCGCTGCGCATGAGGGCGAGCGCGTCGGGGTACTGCTCCAGCGGCAAGGTGTCGGTGAGCAGTGCGGCGGTGTCGATGGCGCCGTCGGCGACCAGGTCGAGCGCGGCGCCGTAGCTGTTCATGACGGCCATCGAGCCGACGACGGTGATCTCGTCGTTGTAGATCCGGAACGGCGAAAGCGCGACGCGTGCTTCGGCGGGCGCGACCCCGAAAACCAGAAGGCGGCCTCCGCGTTGAAGCGAGTCGAAAGCGGCTTCGATCGCGGGTGCGGCGCCGGTGCAGTCCGCGGCGGCGTCGAACTTCTCGTCGTCGAGGTCCTTCACGTCACCCGCGACCGCGGCCGCGCCGAGGTCCATGGCACGGCCGAGCCGGGAGGTGTTGCGGTCGACCACCGTGACGTGAGCACCCGCGCGCTGCAGCAGCTGCTGCATGATCAGCCCCATCGTGCCCGCGCCGACGACGAGGAACCGCTCCCCCGCCTCGACGCCGATCCGGCGCACACCGTGCACGGCACAGGAAACCGGCTCGACGAGGGCGCCCTGTTCCCAGGTCATCGTGTCCGGCATGCGGTAGCAGTTCGCGGAGGGAACGGCGACGTACTCGGCGAAAGCGCCGTTCACGGTGTCGCCGGTCGCGTTCCAGTTCTCGCAGAGGTTGCCGCGGCCGGACCGGCAAGGCTTGCAGTAGCCGCAGAACAGCGACGGGTCGACGGCCACCCGGTCGCCGATCTTCCAGCCGCCCGGCACGTCGGCGCCGAGTTCGACGATCTCGCCGGCGAATTCGTGACCGGGGACGATCGGATACGGCGTCGGCGGGAAGTGCCCGTCGGCGATGTGGAGGTCGGTCCCGCAGATCCCGCAGGCACCCACCTTGACGACGACCTGGCGATCCCCCGGTTTGGGGTCGGGTACCTCGCCGACCCTGATCTCGCCGGGCTTGTCCACGATCGCGGCACGCATGCCAGCTCCTCTTCTCTCCGCTCAAAGGAGCGGGGCGGGCTTATGCTTCGGACTGCATGTCCAGGCATGGTGAACTTTTCCCTGGAGTTACGTCAACCTTTCGTGCGGATTTCGAGTTATAGTGCTCATATGAGCGCAAAGAAGCAGACTCTCGGCCTGGTGGAGTCGCTACGCCTGGCCGCGGTGGCCCGGCGGTTCTACGAGCAGGGGGCCTCGAAGCTCGAAATCGCCGACGAGTTCGGCATCAGCCGGTTCAAGGTCGCGCGAATGCTCGGCACAGCCAGGGAAAGCGGCATCGTCAAGGTCGAGTTCCACCTGCCCGCGCCGGTCGACCTCGTGCTGTCCGAGGAGATCCGCACCGCGTACCGACTGGACCGCGTCCTCGTGCTCGAACGAGCGCCGGAGCCGGAATCCCGTGAAGTCGCCCGGCGGAAGATCGGCACGCTCACGGCTCAGCTCCTGTCCGAAATCGTCACTCCCGGCGACGTTCTCGGCCTCTCCTGGGCACGTTCCGTGAACGCGATGACCGACGCGATCCAGTCGCTGCCGAAGTGCCCGGTCGTGCAACTGTGCGGGGTGCAGGCGGGCATGGACATGCGGGACCGATCGGTGGAGACGGTCAGCCGCGTCGCCGCCGTCTCCGGCGGGCAGGCGTACCCGATCTTCGGCCCGCTCGTCCTCCCCGACCGCCGCACCACCGAGACGCTGCGCAGGCAGCCCGGGATCGCGGAGACGTTCGGGCAGTTCAAAAACCTGACCAAGGCCGTCGTCAGCATCGGCGCGTGGAAGCCCGAGGAGTCGACCGTCTACGACGCTCTCGACGAAGCCGAGCGCAGCGCCATAGCGAAACGCGGTGCCACAGCCGAAGTTTCCGCGCGCCTGTTCGACGCCGACGGCACCCCGATGTCCACCGGGCTTGCCCACCACGTGCTCGCCATCAGCGCCGAGGAACTGCTCGCCGTCCCCGAAGTGATCGCGCTGGGCTACACGGAACCCAAGGCCGAAGCGATCGACGCCGTCCTGCGCTCCGGCATGGTCTCGACGCTGATCACCGACGCCGCCGCGGCCGTCCCGCTCCTCAAGCTGGCCGCGGCCCGCCCGCCCGCCTAGCCGCGAGTTACGCCCTCAATCACGCGAGTTCGCGTAAACGGGTCGCCTCGTCCTGAGCCGCCATCACTTCGTCGCCGTGCCTGAACGCCCACTCCCCGAAGGCTTCGATGGGCGCGAGCAGCGTGGCCCCGAGCTCCGTCAGCGAATACTCGACCTTCGCCGTCCGGCCGCAGTCGCGCCTGCTGACCAGACCGTTGAACTCCAGCCGCCGGACGGTTTCCGTGAGCACCTTCGTGCTGATCCCGCCGAGCCGTCGCCGCAGTTCGGCCGACCGCAGCGGCCCGTCGCGCAGGGCCCACAGCACGACCGGGTTCCACGTGTTCGCCATCAGGTCGAAGGCCAGCCTGGCACGGCAATCGGCGAGGAAGACGTCGTTCATCGGACCTCCGGTAACCAATCGGTACCCGCACGGCTTTCTACGGTCATGGGGTAACTCGATCTTAGGGAGCGGCACAATGCGTATCGGTATCTTCGGCGCGGGCGGGATGGCGGAGGCGCTCGGCGGCCAGTGGGCCAAGGCCGGGCACGAGGTGATGGTCGCCGCCCGCGACCTGGGCAAGGCCACCAAGATCTCCCCGCGAGTGGGAACCTGGGAGGAGACCGCGCGCGCCAGTGACGTGATCCTGCTCGCCGTTCCCGCCGCGTCGGTGACGGAAGTCCTTGCCACCGCAGGGGATCTCGCCGGGAAGGTGCTGATCGACTGCACCAACGCCGTCGGCCCGGGCGCCGCGCTCACGGTCCCCGACCAGGCCGCCCGGATCGCGGCCGCCGCACCGGACGCGCACGTGGTCAAGGCGTTCAACCTGTGCCACGTGGACGTCTGGCGGATGACTCCGCCGGTGTTCGGCGGCCGTCCGCTGGCGGTACCGATCTGCGGCGACAAGGTCGGCGAAGTGAGCGAACTGGTCCGCGACCTCGGGTGCACGCCGCTGGTCGCCGGCGGCCTCGACCGGGCGGCGCTCATGGAGGCGACGATGGCGTTCATGGTCGGGCTCTGGTTCGACGGCCACGACGCCCAGGCCTGCTTCCCGCCCCTTCCGGTGTGATTTCAGGGTCGTCCCCGATGTGCCGGCCCGGACGGGCGCGCGAGCCTGTGCGGCATGGGGACGAAGACTTGGCGGCAGCTGACCGTGTGGCTGCACGTCATCACGTCGGTGGGTTGGATGGGGCAGGCCTTGGCGCTGTTCACCCTCCTGATGATCAGCCGCACGAGCGAGGACGGCGCGATCCGCGTCGCCGCGACGTCCATGGCGCACGAGATCGACTCGTTCCTGCTGGCGCCGCTCGCCAACGCGTCGGCCTTCACCGGCTTCATGCTCGCCGCGGCGACGGCCTGGGGTTTCACCCGGCATTGGTGGGTGCTGGCGAAGTTCGCGATCACGCTCGTCCAGCTCTACGCCGGGATCTTCCTGCTGTCCGGCGCTTTGCAGGATTCCGTGGTGGCGGCGCGAACCGGTGCTCCGGCGCCGGTGGCGCTGGTGGCCGGGACCGCGCTGATGGCGAGCGCGCTCGCGTTCCAGGCGTGGCTTTCGGTGGCGAAACCGTGGGGCAAGGCCCGCTCCGGCGCGAAGCTGCCGACGGCGCCGACCTGGGTGTTCGTCGCCGCTGTCCTCGCGCCGCTCGCCGACATCACGGTGGGCTTGATGCTCGGCTATCCGTTGCCCGCGCTGTCGCTGATCGTGCTGATCGTGCAACTGGTGCGTCGGCGTCGGCTGCTCGCCGCACCGAGGTCGTGAAAGCCTCGTTTCACGCACCCGCGTGCTAGGAAAGGACCGTTCCTTGCAAATTTTGCAAGGAACGGTCCTTTCCTAGCACGGGGTGAGCGAGTCGGCGTCAGAGCTGGTCCACCGCCGTGATCCGGATGACCGCCGAGCCCGCCTCGTCCGAAGCCGCCAGGTCGACCTCGGCGCTGATGCCCCAGTCGTGGTCGCCCGCCGGATCGTCGAAGATCTGCCGCACCCGCCAGATCTCCTTCTCCTGCTCGATGATCAGCAGCTTGGGGCCGCGCGCGTCCGGCCCGATGCCGAGGGTTTCGTGCTCGTCGAAGTAGTCCTCGATGGCGTCTTCCCACGCGTCGGCGTCCCAGCCCGAAGCGGCGTCCAGATCGCCGAGTGTCCCGTAGGCCCGCCGCGACGCCAGCTCCACACGGCGGAACAGCTCGTTCCGCACGAGCACCCGGAAGGCCCGCTCGTTCCGCGTGACCGCGGGCGGCTCGGACGGCGGCCGCAGCGAAACGGGGCCCTCCTCTTCGGGGTGCCGCAAGGCTTCCCATTCGTCCAGGAGGCTGGAGTCGACCTGGCGCACCAGTTCGCCGAGCCATTCGATGAGGTCCTGCAACCCCTCGGTCTTGGCCTCGTCGGGGACCGTGTGGCGCAGCGAGTCGTAGGTGTCGGTGAGGTACCGCAGCACCAGCCCTTCCGACCGGGCGAGCTGGTAGAAACCGATGTACTCCACGAAGTTCATCGCGCGCTCGTACATGTCGCGCACGACGGACTTCGGCTTGAGCTCGTAGTCCTCGACCCACGGATGCCCTTGCCGGTAGCGGGAATACGCCGCCTCCAGCAGTTCCTCCAGCGGCTTCGGGTACGTGACGTTCTCGAGCAGTTCCATCCGCTCGTCGTATTCGATGCCCTCGGCCTTCATCGCCTGGACGGCCTCGCCGCGCGCCTTGAACTGCTGCTGCGACAGCACCGGACGCGGATTGTCCACAGTGGATTCCACAATGGACACGACGTCGAGCGGATAGGACGGCGACTCGACGTCGAGGAGTTCGATCGCGGCCAGCGCGAACGGCGAAAGCGGCTGGTTCAGCGCGAAGTCGAACTGCAGGTCCACGGTGAGCCGCACGATGCGGCCCTGCTCGTCGGGCTCGTCGAGCCGTTCGACGACGCCCGCCGCGAGCAGCGCGCGGTAGATCGCGATCGCGCGCAGGATCAGTTTCCGCTGAGCGGGACGGTCGGAATGGTTGTCCTCCAGCAGATGCCGCATCGAGTCGAACGCGTTGCCCGGCCGGGAGACGACGTTCAGCAGCATCGAGTGGCTGACCTGGAAACTCGACGTCAGCGGCTCCGGCTCGGCCGCGATCAGCCGGTCGAAGGTGCTCTCCGTCCAGTTGACGAACCCTTCTGGCGCCTTCTTGCGGACGATCTTCTTTTTCTTCTTGGGATCGTCGCCCGCCTTCTCCAGCGCCTTGGCGTTTTCGACGACGTGGTCCGGTGCCTGTACGACGACGTAGCCGTCGGTGTCGTACCCGGCACGGCCGGCGCGTCCGGCGATCTGGTGGAACTCACGCGCCTTGAGATGCCGCTGCCGCACGCCGTCGTACTTCGTCAGGGCCGAGAAGACCACTGTGCGGATTGGTACGTTGATGCCGACGCCGAGGGTGTCGGTCCCGCAGATCACCTTCAGCAGCCCGGCTTGCGCGAGCTGCTCGACCAGGCGCCGGTACTTCGGCAGCATGCCGGCGTGGTGCACGCCGATACCGTGCCGGACCAGCCGCGACAGCGTCTTCCCGAACCCGGCCGAGAACCGGAAGCCGCCGAGCATCTCGGCGATGGCCTCCTTCTCCGCCTTCGAGGTGACGTTGATGCTCATCAGCGTCTGCGCGCGTTCGATCGCCGCGGCCTGCGAGAAGTGCACGACATACACCGGGGACTGACCGCCGTGGAGCAGCTCGGACATCGTCTCGTGCAACGGCGTCAGCGCGTAGCGGAAGGTCAGCGGCACCGGCCGCTCCACCGAGGTGACCACCGCGGTCGGACGGCCCGTCCGGCGGGTGAGGTCCTTCTCGAAGAACGAGACGTCGCCCAGCGTCGCCGACATCAGCACGAACTGCGCGCCTCCCAGTTCCAGCAGTGGCACCTGCCAGGCCCAGCCGCGATCCGGCTCCGAATAGAAGTGGAACTCGTCCGCGATGACCTGCCCGACCGGCGCGTCGGCGCCGAACCGCAACGCCATGTTCGCCAGGATTTCCGCCGTGCAGCAGATGATCGGCGCGTCGGCGTTCACCGCCGAATCGCCGGTCATCATGCCGACGTTCTCCGCGCCGAAGATCTCGATGAGCTGGAAGAACTTCTCCGAGACGAGCGCCTTGATCGGCGCCGTGTAGTAGCTGCGGCGGCCGTGCGCGAGCGCGGTGAAGTGCGCCCCGACGGCGACCAGGCTCTTTCCCGAGCCCGTCGGCGTCGACAGGATCAGGTTCGCCCCGGAGACCACTTCGATGATGGCCTCTTCCTGTGCCGGGTACAGCTCGAGCCCGCGCTCGGCCGTCCAGGTGGAGAAGGCTTCGAACAGCGAGTCGGGGTCGGGACGCGCAGGCAGGAGGTCTGTAAGTGTCATCAGAGGACCTATCGTGCCATCCGTTGGTCGCTTCTTGCCCAGGGGTGATCGCGCCCTCCGCCGGAAACCCGTAGGCTTCGCGTTACCGCGCACCTATCGGGCAAGCATCACCCGGTCGCGCGCACACAGGCGGTAATCCGAGAGGGCTTAGGAATGGCACAGGACATCATCCCGATCGAACTCGGCCTGCCTCAGGGTGACGTCGTCACCCTCTGGGCGCCGCGCTGGCGGGAAGACGGCGAGGAGTGGGAAGCCTTCCTCGGCGACGAGGAAGACCTGTACGCCTTCCCGGACGCGGCGCATCTCGCGGCCTTCGTGCGGACCTCCGAGCAGCACGACCTGCTCGACCACCCGGCGTGGGAGGTCGTGCCCGCGCTGAACGTGCCCGAGCTGATCCCCGACGACGACCACACCTACGACCTGGTGGGCGTCCCCGAGCTGGTCGCCGAGAAGCCGGACCAGTGGACGCTCGGCGAGCTGGCCGAGATCATCGGCATCGTGCGTTCGCTCGCGGACGTGTGCGAGCTCGACGAGGTCCACGAAGTCCTCGACGCGCACGAGAGCTTCTCGCTGCTGGATCAGGGCACGCTGCCCTTCTCCGGCCGCGACGGCGAGCGTCTCTGGGCGGACCTGTCGCAGGCGGTCTCCGAGAAGTGGGACACCGTCCTCGACGCGATCGACGGTCTGGTGACCGCTCCCGACGTCGACGAGAAGGTGCTGGAGCAGACGGCGGAGGAGCTCGCGACCTTCCTCGCGGAGTCCGCCGAAGCCGAAGCGGCCGCCGCCGACGAGGACCTCGTGGACGTTGACGACGAGGACGAGGAAGACGACGAGCCCGTCGGTTTCTGGGGCGAGGTCGGCATCGACCCGATCAAGATCATCACCTCCGGCGCCGAGTACTACACGCTGCGCTGCTACCTCGACGACAAGCCGATCTTCCTCGGCAGCGAAGGCGAGATCGACGTCTTCACCTCCGAGAAGGCCCTCATCCGCGCGATCGCGGACGGCAAGGACCTGGCGGACAACGACCTCTCCCAAGTGTCCACTTGGGACGAGGTGGCCACGAAGGCCACCGCTGGCGAGCTCGAGATCGACGTCGACACCGAGAACACCTACGTGTTGAACGGCATCGCCGACGACATCGCCGAAGGCCCCGAGGCGATCGACCCGATCCAGCTGGAGCTGGCGGTCGAGCTGATCACCGACGCCGCCGAATGGGCCGAAGACGACAGCGTCGACACCGCGCTGGCCTCCAACGAAAGCCTCGGCTGGCTGGTGTCGTTCGTGCTGCGGCCGGACCCCTCGCGGCTCGAGCCGAGCGCTCCGTTCGACGCCGAGCAGTCCGAGTGGCGCAAGCTGGTCGAGACCTTCGAGAACCGGCTCACGGTCGTCTGATCCACCTACGGGACGCTATGAAAGGCCCCTTCATTGCAAATTTTGCAATGAAGGGGCCTTTCATTGCGTTTGGGGGCTCTCGTCTTTGACGGGCACCAGCGCGATGGCCAGCACCGGGAAGACCGCGGCCACGCAGAACGCCAGGGCGTACCGCGAATCACCGATCACGAGACCCAGCAGCGGCGGCGTGAGTGCCGCGGCGATGTTCTGGCCGGTGTTCTGCGTGCCCATCGCCCGCCCGGCCCACGCGAGCCCGGCCATCTCCGCCGACGCGGTGAACCCGAGCCCGTTGTCCGACACGGTGATCACCGCGGCCAGCACGAGCGCGAGCAGCACCAGCCACGGCCACGTCGCGTCCCCGAGCGCGACCAGCAGCATCACCCCGGCACTCGCGACCGCCAGCTGCCGCATCGGCCGCAGCCTGCTGCCGGCACGGTCGGACCAGTAGCCCGACGCGATCCTGCCCAGCGCGCCGAGGATCTGGACGGCGCCGACGAACCAGCCCGCGGACGCGGCCGTCCAGCCGTGCATGGTCACCAGGTACACGGGCGTGAAGGCGGAAACCGTGAACTGCGGGACGACGAGCAACGCGCTCGCGCCGTGGACCCGCCACAACGCCGGCTTCCGGTACGGCGACGGCGGCTTCTCCCGTTTGCCCGCTTCGGCCTTCGGACGCGGCGGATCGACCAGCAGCCAGGCGACGAGGAGCGCGACGGCGATCGCGGTCAGCGCGGGCAGCAGGAGCGAGACCTGGAATCCCCAGCGGTCCGCGAGCGGCGGGAGACCGAAGGCGGCGACGCCCACCCCGAGCGGCTGGGCCATCTGGCGGATGCCCATCGCGAGGCCCCGCTCGGCCGGGCCGAACCAGCCGAGGACGGCCCGGCCGCTCGCGGCGTTCACTGACGCGGTGCTCGCACCGGCGAGCAGGAACACCCCAAAGAGGATCCCGAGCGAGTGGTCACCGACGGCCGCGTACACGAGGAGTAACCCCGAGACGCCGAGTCCGAGGGCCATTACCAAACGCTCTCCGTAACGGTCCGCGGCCGCACCCCAGAGGATCAAGGTGAACAGCAGGCCAAGACTCGGCGCCGCGACCACGGTTCCCGCTTCGGCGAGCGTCAACCCCTCCGCACGCTGCATGGACGGCACCAGGAACGGGATCCCGTAGAGGAACGAACAGCTCGCGGTCTGCGCGGCGAGGCCGAGCGCGAGGATGAGCCAGCGTCGTTTTCCGCCGACCCCCACGTCCACGACCTGCGTCATCACGACCACCGTTTCACTATTTGGGAAAGAACTCCTACATAGTGAACGATAGTTGTCTATGCTAACGACCGCAAGGCGGCATACCCCGGCTTGATGACCGTGTTGATGGTGTCGAGGCGCTGATCGAAATCGAGGAACGCGGATTTCATCGCATTGATGGTGAACCACTCGAGATCGGCGAGCCCGAAGCCGAACGCCTCGGCCAGCGCCGCGAATTCGCTGGTCATCGAGCAGCCGCTCATCAGCCGGTTGTCGGTGTTGACGGTGACCCGGAACCGCAGCCTGGCGAGCAGGCCGATCGGATGCTCGCCGATCGAGCGCGCCGCTCCAGTCTGGACATTGGACGTGGGGCAGATCTCCAGCGGGATCCGGCGGTCGCGGACGTAGGCGGCCAACCGTCCCAAATGGACCGTGCCGTCACTGTCGGTCTTGATGTCCTCGACGATGCGGACCCCGTGGCCGAGCCGCTCGGCGCCGCAATGCTGAATCGCCTCCCAAATGGACGGCAGCCCGAACGCCTCCCCGGCATGAATGGTGAAATGCGCATTATTCGTCCGCAGAAACTCGAATGCGTCGAGATTTCTGGTAGGCGGAAATCCGTCTTCCGGTCCGGCGATGTCGAACCCGACCACGCCCGCGTCGCGGTAGCGGACGGCGAGACCGGCGATCTCGAGCGCCCTGGCGTGCTGGCGCATCGCGCAGAGCAACGTCCCGACGCGGATCCGGCCGCCGCGGTCCGCCACTCTCCGTTCACCTTCGGCGAATCCGGACTGAATGGCCTCGACCACCGCATCGAGTGACAGTCCGCGTTCGACGAAGAGTTCGGGGGCATACCGCACCTCGGCGTAGACGACGCCGTCGGCCGCGAGGTCTTCCACCGCCTCGGCGGCCACTCTGACCAGCGCTTCCTCGGTCTGCATGACACCGCAGGTATGCGCGAACGTCTCAAGGTACGAGACGAGGGAGCCGGAATCGGCGGCGTCGCGGAACCATCGGCCGAGTTCGACGGGATCGCTGGTCGGCAAGGCCGTGTACCCGGTCTGTTCGGCGAGTTCGGCGACCGTGGCGGGACGCAATCCGCCGTCCAGGTGGTCGTGGAGGAGAACCTTCGGAGCGCGGGCCAGTACCGCCTCCGGGATGCTTGGTCTGCTGCTTTCAGAGGACATACGTAACGGTAACCAGCCTGTCATTCCCCTACATGGTGGTAACTCGTACGCTCTGGTTAACCCTCGGCTTTGTCGATCACGGGCTGAATCGGCCATCAGGGTCAGAGCTCGACATTGTCCGATACCCGGGGGCCATACGCAGAGCAATTTCGCAATGGATAAGCTTGACGTCACGTCCCTCCCATTTCCCCGCCCACGAAGGACACCGCAGTGACCACTGACAACCACATTGCCGCCCCGTCCTTCGACCGGATGCGCAACATGCTGGTGCGCGCGGCCGAAGTGCGTGAGAGCGAACAGCAGCAGATCTTCGACGCGCTCGACGACATCTACGCACGGCTGGCCCCGGTCGACTCGCTCGGCGCGGTGCGCAAGCGGCTCTCGGAGATGCCCGACCGCACCGAGACGAGCGTGCTCGCCGAACGTCTCGACGAGACCATGTCGCGGCTCGAAGCGCAGGACACCGCGATCGCCGCACTGACCCGCGCCGTCGAAAGCATCGTCGACAAGCTGGCGAAGCCGTTCGCTCAGCTCGACGGCCGCCTCGACGGCATGGCCGCGCGCCTCGAAGGCGTCGGGGGCCGAATGGACGGGCTCGAGGACAAGCTCCAGAACATCCACCGCCGTCTCGACGAACTCGGCGCGCACCTCGACAAGCAGGACGTGAAGACCGACGCGCTGCCGCAGTCGGTGATCGGCCCGGTGCGCGAGCGCGTCGAGCAGGCCGAGTCGACCCTGCGGGACCGTGTCGACACCGTGGACCGCGAACTGCGCACCCGCGTCGAGAACCTCGACAAGGCGACCAAGGAAAGCCTCACCGCGAACACCGAGGCGCTGAAGACCGCGCTGACCGAGACCGGCGAGATGATCGACGCTTCGGACCGTCTCGACGGCCTCGGCGACCGCCTCGAAAAGGTCACCTCGCACCTCGACCACCTGGCCGAGCGCCTCGACAAGGTCGAAGACGGCTTCACCGGCCGCCTCGGCGACCTCGACGGCTCGATCCGCTCCGGCCTGTCGAAGGTCGAGAGCACGCTGTCGAAGCAGCCGGACACCGACTCGGTCGACACGCTGGTGCGCAAGAGCAACGACGAGTCCGTGCGCCGCATCGGCGGCCAGCTGGACGAGGCCATGGCGACCTTCGCGGAGCTGATGCTCGGCGGTGGCCCGGCCGTGCAGCAGATCTCCCCGCCGCCGCCCGCCCCGCGTCAGCCGCGTCGCAGCTCGCGCAACGGCCGCGCACCCAAGGCGGCCGACGCCAAGGCCAAGGCCGACGGCACCGACGAGACCACCGACTGACGCTCTGTTAACGCGTGAAGGCCCCTTCCTCCGGCTCCGCCGAGGGAAGGGGCCTTCACGCTTCTCCGGGCTCGCGCCTCCGCTCCGACCTGCGTTTAGCGGGCTAAACGCGATCCGCCCGCCCCGCACCGCCGACCTGCGTTCAGCGGGCTAAACGCGATCCGCCGCCGACCTGCGTTTAGCCCCCTAATCGCGATCCGCCGGGGCCTGACGCATTTCGTCCTCTGGTTGCGGTAGGGCCGACCCGGCGAGGGTGCGCGTCCGCCGAGGCCCGGGCGTGGAGCGGCCTCGATGTCCCCAATGTGGCATTGGAGACGCTGAGCGTCTCCAATGCCACATTGGGGACGCGTCGCTCCTGGCAAGGACCCAAGCCGCCGGCTCGCGCCTACGCGTTTCGTCCTCTGGTTGCGGTACTTGCGCGTGCAAGTACCGCAACCAGAGGACGAAACGCGGGCGACCACGGATCGCGATTAGGGGGCTGAACGATGGGTCAGGGCCACACGGTCTCCAGGACGAGCGGAGCGGAGGCCGGGGCCTCCGAGGAGACGGCGTAGGCGTCTTCGAGCGCAGCGAGAGCCGAAGGAACAGCATCCGGCGTGTCGGTGTGCAGCTCCAGTAGCGGCTGCCCTGCCGAAACCTTGTCGCCCGGCTTCGCCAGGCACAGCACGCCGGCCGCGGCCTGCACCGGATCCTCCTTGCGCGCCCGCCCGGCCCCGAGCCGCCAAGCGGCGACCCCGACCGAATAAGCGTCCAAACGCGACAAAACCCCATCAGCGGGCGCCGAGACGACGTGGACGTGCTCAGGTCGTGGCAAAGGAGCGTCCGGATCCCCGCC
This sequence comes from Amycolatopsis sp. WAC 01376, assembly GCF_003947415.1. GTDB lineage: Bacteria > Actinomycetota > Actinomycetes > Mycobacteriales > Pseudonocardiaceae > Amycolatopsis. The sequence continues at coordinate 86,766 of NZ_QHKL01000009.1, read as the reverse complement.
CTGCGCGGCGATCATCCGGCACCAAGTCTCGTAGGCCTTCCCTGACGCGAGCACCGCGGCCGGGTCCACATCGGACAGACCTGCCAGCGCCAGCATCTCCCTGGCCAACGCCACGGTCAGCTCGACGACGTCGGCCGGGCCGCCGCCACGCAGCACCTCGACCGACTCCGCGACCACGCTCGCGTTGCCGACGGCGTAGCCCAACGGCACGTTCATGTCCGTGATCAGCGCCGTCGTCGCGACGCCGTGCGCGGTCCCGATCTCCACCAGGGTCCGCGCGAGTTCACGCGCCTGCGGAAGCGTCTTCATGAACGCGCCCGAACCGGTCTTCACATCGAGGACGAGCCCGGCCGCACCTTCCGCGATCTTCTTGCTCATGATCGAGCTCGCGATCAGCGGGATCGACTCCACCGTCGAAGTCACGTCCCGCAGCGCGTACAGCTTCTTGTCGGCCGGAGCCAGCCCGGACGTGGCCGCGCAGACCACCGCGCCGACCTCCTCGAGCTGCCGGATGATCTCCGATGTCGACAAAGCGGCACGCCAGCCGGGGATCGACTCCAGTTTGTCGAGTGTCCCGCCGGTGTGCCCGAGCCCGCGTCCGGACAGCTGCGGCACGGCCGCCCCGCAGGCCGCGACGAGTGGCGCCAGCGGAAGCGTGATCTTGTCGCCGACCCCGCCCGTCGAATGCTTGTCGATGGTCGGACGGCTGACCTTCAGGTCGAGCCGCTCCCCCGACGAGATCATCGCGCCGGTCCAGCGCGCGATCTCGCCGGAATCCATGCCCCGCAGGAAGATGGCCATCGCGAGCGCGGCCATCTGCTCCTCGGCGATGTCGCCGCGTGTGTACGCGTCGATCGTCCAGTCGATCTGCTCGTCGGTGAGCCGTTCGCCGTCCCGCTTCGCGCGGATGACGTCGACGGCGGCGAACGCGCTCATGGCAGGTCGTCCGGTCCGAACGCGTCCGGCAGCACCGCGGACATCGGCAAGATGCCGCTCGGAGTGTCCACAAGGCACTCCGCGCCGCCGTGCTCGAACAGGATCTGACGGCAGCGCCCGCACGGCATCAGGAGGTCACCGTCACCGCTGCGGCAGGCGACGGCGACGAGTTTGCCGCCGCCGGTCAGCCGCAGCTGCCCCGCCATCGTGCATTCCGCGCACATTCCCAAGCCGTACGAAGCGTTTTCGACGTTGCAGCCGACGACGATCCGGCCGTCGTCCACCACACCCGCGACGCCGACATGCAGGCCCGAGTACGGCGCGTACGCCGACTTCGCCGCCTCGACGGCCTGCGCCCGCAAGGCTTCCCAGTCGTACTCCGCCATGTCAGTCCTCACCTCGCCGATAGGTGGCGCCGATCGCCTTGGGCGGCCGCAGCCGCTGCGAAGCCACCGCCAGCACGATCAGCGTCACGAAGTGCGCGGTGTACGGGATGAGGTCGCTGGGCAGGTCGTCGTTGGTCCAGTAGATCGCGTACAGCGCGACAGCGCCGACGACACCGAGCGCGGAAGCGATCCACTGGCGGCGGAACAACTGCACCGCCACGATCACGGCCAGCAGGATCACCGCGCCGTACAGCAGCGCGAGCACCGCGGTGCCGCCACCGGCGAGCTGGAGTCCGTCCGCGTAACCGAACAGCGCCGCGCCGCCGAGCAGGCCGCCCGGCCGCCAGTTGCCGAAGATCATCGCCGCGAGGCCGATGTACCCGCGGTTGTTGGTCTGGTTCTCCAGGTAGTCCGCACCGCCGGCGAGCAGCACGAGCGACGCGCCACCCATTCCGGCGAGCCCGCCGGAGATGATCATGGCGACGTACTTGTGCAGGTAGACCTTCACGCCGAGGGACTCGGCCGCGACCGGGTTCTCGCCACAGGACCGCAGCCGCAGGCCGAATCGCGTCCGCCACAGCACGAGGTAGCTGATCGGGACCAGCGCGATCGCGATCATCGTCAGCGGCGCGACCTCGGTGACCAGGCCGTTGAGGATGCCGGCGAGGTCGGAGATGAAGACACGCTGCATCTTCTCCAGATCCGAAAGCCAGTCGGAGAGGAACGTCGCCGAATAGGTGTCGAACTTCGGGACCGGCGGCGACTGGCGCGGGTTCCCCGAAAGCGGGGTGAACACCAGGTTCGCCAGGTACTTCGCGACCCCGAGGCCGAGCAGGTTGATCGCCACACCGGAGACGATGTGGTTGACGTTGAAGGTCACGGTCGCGACGGCGTGCAGCAATCCGCCGAGCGCGCCGAACACCACCGCCGCGAGCAATCCGGCCCAGACACCGCCGTAGAACGCGCCCCAGGCGGCACCCCAAGTGCCGAGGATCATCATGCCTTCGAGGCCGATGTTGATCACGCCCGCGCGTTCGGCCCAGAGGCCGCCGAGCGCGCAGAGCAGGATCGGCAGCGCCAGCCTCAGCGCGGTGTGCGCGGTGTTGGTCGAGGTCAGCGTGTTGACGCCGGTGGCGTACGACGCGATCGCGAGCACGCCGACGGCCAGCAGCCCCCAGATCGCGCCCTTGAGCCAGCCGGGAACGCGGCGCTTCGGCGGCTTCACCGGCATGGTGGTCCCGCCCGTGTTGGGCGACAGAACGTCCGCGGTGGTCACACCGCACCTCCCTCGGAAACGCTCGACCCCTTGCGGCCGTTGCCCGCCAGCGCGCGACCGACGCGACGCTGTTCGGCGGCCAGGTCCGCGCGGCGCACGATCTCGTACGCGATGACGACCGACAGCACGATCACGCCCTGCATGATCGTGGCGATCTCTTTGGACACGTTGATCTGTTCGAGCGACACCGCGGACCGGTCGAGGAACGCCCACAGCAGGGCGCCCAGCGCGATGCCCGCCGGGTGGTTGCGGCCGAGCAGAGCGACCGCGATACCGGTGAAGCCGTACATCTGGGTCGAGGTGATGCCGTAGCTGAAGTCGCGGCCGAGCAGTTCCGGCATCGCGACCAGACCGGCGACGCCACCGGAAAGCAGCATCGCGATCAGCGTCATCTTCTTGGCGTTGACACCACCGGCGGCCGCCGCCGTCGTCGACTCACCGGAGGCCTTGAGCTCGAACCCGAACCGGGTCCGGTTGAGCATGAACCAGTAGGCCGCGCCGATCAGCGCCGCGATGAACACGAAGCCGAACAGCTCACCGGAAAGGATCGGGATACCCGGGATCCGGCCGGTGCCGTCGATCTGCCGGGTGGCGATGTTGTTGCCGGTCTGCACGCCGAACTGGTCCGCGTTGACCAGGAACGCCACGATGCCGCCGACGATCGCGTTCAGCATGATCGTCGAGATGACCTCGGAAACGCCTCGGGTCACCTTCAGCACGGCCGGGATGGCCGCGTACAGCATGCCGCTGGCCACCGCGACGACCAGGATCGCCAGCACGTGGATCACCGGCGGCAGCTGCAGTGCCCCGCCGATGATGGCGGTGACGATGGCGGCGAACCGGTACTGGCCCTCGACACCGATGTTGAAGAGGTTCATCTGGAAGCCGATGGCCACCGCGAGCCCGGACAGGTAGTAGACCGTCGCGAGGTTCACCGTGTCGACGGCGGTCGAGCCCTTGAAGAGCTGGCCGATCATCGTGCCGTAGGCCTGGAGTGGGTCGGCGCCCGAGATGATCAGCGCGATGGCCGTCAGGATGACGGCGAACACGATCGCGAGCAGAGGCGGCAGCAGCCTCGTACGCCAGGAACTCACGATGCACCCTCTTCGGAGTCTTCGGAGGCACCCGTCATCGCGGAGCCCAGTTGCTGCGGGGTCACGGTCGCGGGGTCGGCCTCGCCGACCAGTCGTCCGCGCAGCATGACCTGAATGGTGTCGGAAAGCCCGATCAGCTCGTCGAGGTCGGCCGAAACCAGGAGCACGGCGAGCCCGGCCGCACGGGCCTGGCGGATCTGCTCCCAGATCAGCGCCTGCGCGCCGACGTCGACACCACGCGTCGGATGCGACGCGATCAGCAGCACCGGATCGCCGGAAAGCTCACGCCCGACGATCAGCTTCTGCTGGTTACCACCGGAAAGCGCGGCGGCCGGGACGTCGATGCCCGGCGTGCGGACGTCGTACTGCTCGACGATGCGGCGGGTGTCCTCACGCGCGCCGGCGATGTCGAGCAACTGTCCTTTCGCGACCGGCTCGCGGGTCTGGTAGCCGAGGATCCGGTTGACCCACAAGGGTTGCGTGAGCAGGAGGCTGTGCCGCGTACGGTCTTCGGCGATGTAGCCGATCCCGGCCTCGCGGCGGGCGAGCGTCCCCAGTTTGTGCAGTTCGACGACCTGGCCGTCGACCTCGGTCAGTTCGATCCGGCCGCCGCCCTTGCGCATGCCCATGATCGTCTCGACGAGTTCGGTCTGGCCGTTGCCCTCGACGCCGGCGATCCCGAGCACCTCGCCCGCGTGCACCGTGAAGGAGATGTGGTCGAGAACGTTCCGCTCGGAACCCTCGACGCTCAAGCAGACGTCGTCCAGGCGGAGGACGGGCCGATCGGTCACGGTGGACTCACGGGTCTCCGGGCTGGGGAGCTCTGAGCCGACCATCATCTCGGCCAGCTGACGTGAGGTGATCGTCTTCGGATCGGCCGTGCCGACGGTGGTGCCGCGGCGGATCACGGTGACCGTGTCGGCGATCGCGCGCACCTCGTCAAGCTTGTGCGAGATGAAGAGGAAGGTGAAGCCGTCCTCCTTCATCGCGCGGACGGTCTCGAACAGCGCGTCGACCTCCTGCGGCACGAGCACCGCGGTGGGCTCGTCGAGGATGATGATCCGGGCGCCGCGGTAGAGCACCTTCACGATCTCCACGCGCTGGCGGTCGGCGACGCCGAGTTCTTCGAGCAGCGCGTCCGGCCGGGCGTGCAGGCCGACCCGTTCGGCCAGCTCCGCCAGTTTCGCCCTGGCCGCGCGGCCGATGCCGTGCAGGTTCTCCGCGCCGAGGAAGACGTTCTCCCCCACGGTCAGGTTGTCGGCCAGCATGAAGTGCTGGTGGACCATCCCGATCCCGGCCTTGATGGCGTCCTGCGGGTTGCGCAGCCGCACCGGTTCGCCGTTGATCGCGATGTCGCCCTCGTCCGGCTGCTGCATGCCGTAGAGGATCTTCATCAGGGTCGATTTGCCCGCGCCGTTCTCGCCGCAGACAGCGTGCACCTCGCCCTTGGTGACGGTGAGGTTGACGTCGGAGTTGGCAACGACACCGGGGAACCGCTTCGTGATCCCGGTCAGCTGCACGGCCGGTTCACCCCGGTCGGGGGCGTCGGTGACCTCGGCCTGGGGAGCGCTCATGGAAAAGCCATCCAGTTCTGGGTAAACAGGTTGGGGCTCGGAAGGGGTCACCCTCCCGAGCCCCGCTGCCTGGTGGAGCTTACTTCTGCGGCTTGTCCGAGACGGTGATCGCCCCGGAGACGATCTGCGCCTTGTAGCCCTCGAGGACGTCCTTGATGTCGTCGACCTTGCCACCGGAGGTGGCGTAGCCGATGCCGTCGACCTTGAGGTCGAACCGCTTCGGCAGCGACGTCAGGTCGCCCTTCGCGAGCGCGCGCAGGTAGTCGAACACCGCCACGTCGACGCGCTTGAGCATCGAGGTGATGATGACGTCCTTCGACGCCTCGACCGTCTTCTGGTTGTACTGGTCGGAGTCGACGCCGATGGCGAGCGCGTTGTTCGACTTCGCGGCCTCGAAAACGCCCTTACCGGAGGCACCGGCGGCGTGGTAGAGCACATCCGCGCCCTTGGCGATCTGCGCGGCGGCCTTCACGTTGCCCTTCGCCGGGTCCTGGAACCCGGAGAAGTCACCGGCCGGGGTGAGGTACTCGTCCTCGATCTTGGCCTTGGACGAAGCGGCCTTCACACCCTGGAGGAAGCCGGCCTCGAACTTCTGGATCAGCGGCGTGTTCACGCCACCGACGAAGCCGACGTGGCACTTCTTCGACTTGTAGGCGGCGGCGACACCGGCCAGGAACGAGCCCTGCTCCTCGGCGAAGACGAGCGAGGTGACGTTCGGAGCCTCGACGGACTCGTCGACGATCGCGAACTTCGTGTTCGGGTACTTCGGCGCGACAGCCTTGACAGCGTTGGCGTAGGCGAAGCCGACCGCGATGATCGGGCTGAAGCCCTGCGAAGCGAGCTGGTCGAGACGCTGCGACTTGGCGGCCTCGTCTTCGGTCGCCGCGGCGGTGCTCTCGGTGACCGTGGTGACGCCGAGTTCGGCCTTCGCCTTGTCCGTACCGGCGGCGGCGGAGTCGTTGAAGGACGCGTCGCCACGACCGCCGACGTCGAAGGCCAGCGCGACCTTCAGCTTGCTGCCGTCGACCTTCTCACTGGACTGGCTGGTGCTGGTCGAGGCGGCCGCCGCGGCGGGCGGCTTCGGCGCCGTCACGCAGCTGGCGGACTGATCCCCAGAGCCCGCGTTGTTGTTGTTCCCCGCACCTGAATCCTTCGCGCATCCGGCCAGTACCAGAGCACCGGCCATGGCGGCGGCGGCCAGCGCGGTTCCACGCATGCGACGCAACGTGTGTCTCCCTCCCCGCTGATCCAGCGGATGGTCCGAAGAAACGACCCGGCGACAGTGCCGGGTTCGACCGAGAGACGGTACCTAACGGCTGCTTAGCCGCCATAGGAAAGGCACGCTACGTAACACAAACGTTTACTCATGAGTCGTACGCGCGACGAACGGAGTACGCACGGTGACCACAACGGAGTAATCGCAGGCAGCACCCGGCCCACTGGCCGCGAGAACGACCCAAGATCGTCACGCACCGTTCAGAGCGCCCCGCGACACCCCCTCCCGTCCACAGTGGACGAACCGGTGAGTTACCGGCCCGCGTCACCCGATCGGGCAGGGGCCTCGATGTCTGGTCCATCACACAGAGGAACCCGGAGGTGAGCCCACCGTGAGGTGCGGGTCTAGCATCCTTTTCATCCACGCTCGATGACCATGATCTCGGCACCGTCGCCGGAGCCGTCCCCAGGTGGACGTCCCGGCGGCAGGCGCGGAAACCAGCGGTCAGCGGGCCCAAGCCATGACGTTGGAGGCCGTTCACCGATGTCCACCACGGCTAGCACCGCCACCGAGGCGGCAGCGAGCGATCGGGCGGGTGCCTCACGCCGGCAAGGGACCTTCTACCGGGGCGACCCCGGTATGTGGTCCTGGGTGCTGCACCGCATCACCGGCGTGCTGACATTCTTCTTCCTCTTCGTGCACGTGCTCGACACCGCGCTCGTGCGCGTGTCGCCCGACACGTACAACGAAGTCATCGAGACCTACAAGACCCCGCTGGTCAACCTCCTCGAGGTCGGCCTCGTCGGCGCGGTCCTGTTCCACGCGCTCAACGGCATCCGGGTCATGCTGGTCGACTTCTGGGAGAAGGGACCGAAGTTCCAGAAGCCGATGCTCTGGACCATCCTGGCCATCTGGGTCGTGGTGATGATTCCCGGTGCCTTCTTCATGATGAAGCGCACCGTCGAAGTTATGTTCGGGGGGCACTGACCATGGCATCCGAAGTTCTCGCACTCGACAAGCCGCGATCGCCGAAGCGCCCCGCTGCCCGCCGCAGCAACTTCGAGCTCTACAGCTGGCTGTTCATGCGCATCTCGGGCCTCGCCCTGGTCGTGCTGGTGCTCGGCCACCTGTTCATCATGAACATCCTCGACGGCGGCGTGCACCGCATCAACTGGGGTTTCGTCGCCGGCCGCTGGGCCTCGCCGTTCTGGCAGTTCTGGGACCTGTCGATGCTGTGGCTCGCCGAGATCCACGGCGGCAACGGGCTGCGCACGATCATCGACGACTACGCCCGCAAGGACAGCACCCGGTTCTGGCTGAAGATCGTGCTCTACGTCTCGATGGTGCTGATCCTCGCCGTCGGCACGATGGTGATCTTCACCTTCGATCCCGGCATCTCGGCCAACTGACGCCCCACCACAGGTAAGCGGAGTCCTCATGCAGTTCCACAAGTACGACGTGGTGATCGTCGGCGCCGGTGGCGCCGGCATGCGCGCGGCCATCGAATCCGGCCAGCGTGCCCGCACCGCGGTCCTCACCAAGCTCTACCCGACGCGTTCGCACACCGGCGCCGCCCAGGGTGGCATGTGCGCCGCGCTGGCGAACGTCGAAGAGGACAACTGGGAGTGGCACACCTTCGACACGATCAAGGGTGGCGACTACCTGGTCGACCAGGACGCCGCCGAGATCATGGCGAAGGAAGCCATCGACGCGGTCCTCGACCTCGAGAAGATGGGCCTGCCGTTCAACCGGACGCCCGAAGGCAAGATCGACCAGCGCCGCTTCGGCGGGCACACCCGTGACCACGGCAAGGCCGCGGTGCGCCGCGCCTGCTACGCCGCGGACCGCACCGGGCACATGATCCTGCAGACGCTGTACCAAAACTGCGTCAAGCACGGCACCGAGTTCTTCAACGAGTTCTACGTGCTCGACCTGGTGCTGACGCCGGACGAGGACGGCAACCCGGCCGCTTCCGGCGTCGTCGCCTACGAGCTGGCGACCGGCGAGCTGCACGTCTTCCAGGCGAAGTCGATCGTGTTCGCCACCGGCGGCGCGGGCAAGATCTTCAAGACGACGTCGAACGCGCACACCCTCACCGGTGACGGCCTCGGCATCATCTTCCGCAAGGGCCTGCCGCTGGAGGACATGGAGTTCTTCCAGTTCCACCCGACAGGTCTCGCCGGGCTCGGCATCCTCATCTCCGAGGCCGTGCGCGGTGAGGGCGGCATCCTCCGCAACGCCGACGGCGAGCGGTTCATGGAGCGCTACGCCCCCACCATCAAGGACCTCGCACCGCGTGACATCGTCGCCCGGTCGATGGTGCAGGAAGTGCTGCAGGGCCGCGGCTGCGGGCCGAACAAGGACTACGTCGTCCTCGACGTCACGCACATCCCGGAAGAGACGCTGAACGCGAAACTCCCGGACATCATGGAATTCTCGCGGACGTACCTGGGTGTCGACCCGGTCACCGAGCCGGTGCCGGTGTTCCCGACCTGCCACTACGTGATGGGCGGCATCCCGACCAACATCCACGGCGAGGCGTTGCGGGACAACGAGAACGTCATCCCCGGCCTGTACGCCGCGGGCGAGGTCGCGTGCGTTTCCGTGCACGGCTCGAACCGGCTGGGCACCAACTCGCTGCTGGACATCAACGTCTTCGGCCGTCGCGCCGGCATCGCCGCCGCCGAGTACGCGCTGGCGCACGAGCACATCGAGCTGCCGGAGAACCCGACAAAGGTCGTCGAGGACCAGCTGTCGCTGCTGCTGTCGGAGCACGGTGACGAGCGCGTCGCCGACATCCGCACCGAGCTGCAGCGGACGATGGACTCGCACGCCTCGGTGTACCGCACGGAGGACACGCTCAAGCAGGCGCTGACCGACGTGCAGGCGCTGAAGGAGCGGTACAACCGGATCACCGTGTCGGACAAGGGGAAGCGGTACAACACCGACGTCCTCGAGGCCGTCGAGCTGGGCTTCCTGCTCGAACTCGCCGAAGTCCTGGTCGTCGGCGCCCTGGCGCGCAAGGAATCCCGCGGCGGACACGCCCGCGAGGACTACCCGAACCGTGACGACACGAACTTCATGCGGCACACCATGGCCTACAAGCAGGGTTCCGAGCTGACCGCGGACATCCGACTGGACTACAAGCCGGTGACCTTCACCCGCTACGAACCGATGGAGCGGAAGTACTGATGACCACGGCCACCCCCGAGAAGTCGGAGGCCGTGTCCTCCGACCACACGCCGATCACCGTCACACTGAAGATCCTCCGGTTCAACCCCGAAGTCGACACCGAGCCGCACTGGGAGTCCTACGACGTCCCCGCGCAGCGCACCGACCGGCTGCTGAACCTGCTCTTCTACGTGAAGGACTACATCGACGGGACGTTCTCGTTCCGGCGCTCGTGCGCGCACGGCGTCTGCGGTTCCGACGCGATGCAGATCAACGGCATCAACCGGCTGGCGTGCAAGGTCCTGATGAAGGACCTGCTGGAGACCGGTGGCAAGAAGACCACCATCACCATCGCGCCGATCAAGGGTCTGACCACGCTCAAGGACCTTTACGTCGACATGGACCCGTTCTTCGAGGCGTACAAGGCCGTGAAGCCGTACCTCATCGCCTACGGGAACGAGCCCACGCGCGAGCGGATCCAGTCGCAGGCCGACCGCGACCGGTTCGACGACACGACCAAGTGCATCCTGTGCGCCTGCTGCACGTCCTCGTGCCCGGTGTACTGGAACGACGGCTCGTACTTCGGCCCGGCCGCGATCGTCAACGCGCACCGGTTCATCTTCGACTCGCGTGACGAAGGCGCCGAAGAGCGGCTCGACATCCTGAACGACTCCGAGGGTGTCTGGCGCTGCCGGACGACGTTCAACTGCACCGACGCTTGCCCGCGCGGCATCCAGGTGACGAAGGCCATTCAGGAAGTGAAGCGCGCTTTGCTCTTCAAGCGCGTCTGACGCTTCTGGCTCCAAGTACATGAAGGCCCCCTTCCTTGCGCTAGGCGCAAGGAAGGGGGCCTTCATGTACTTGGAGCTGAGTTATCCACAACGGTGCAGTTATCCACAGGTCGGCAAATCGGCTCTGGCGGGACAGGCTGCTCCGGCCCACGCTGAGCTTCATGACCAAGAGGGGGAAATGGGCTCAGCATCCCGAACTGCTGCACGAACGGAGTCGCAACGGCGTCGTCCGGGCCTCCGATCTGGAAAGCCTCGAGATGAGCAGCCGGACGATCTACACCCGCTGCCTGCCCGGCGGCCCCTGGCAACGCTTACTGCCGGGCATCATCCTGCTGCACAACAACGAACCCACGAGCAAGCAGCTCGTGATCGCGGGGCTACTGCACGGCGGAGCGGACGCGGTTCTCACCGGAATCGAAGCCTGTCGGCGGCACGGACTGCGTACATCCGCGTTGCCCTCGGACACCGGTCTGCATCTGCTGATCCCGCATGATCGGAAGATCCGCAGCACCGGTTTCGTGACGATGGAACGGACGATCCACTTGCCGTCCCCTGTCGTCCGAAACGGCGTTCCCCTTGCCCCGCTGATCCGGGCCACAACGGACGCGGCGCGGCGGCTCGGGGACGCCGAGCAGGTCGAGGCGATTTTGATCGAAGCGGTCCAGAAAGGCGGATGCCTTCCGAAGGTCCTGCTTCGCGAACTCGATCACGGCTCACTTCGAGGTACCGCTGTACCGAGGCGCCTGCTCGCGAACTGGGTAGATCTCCGGTCCATGGCGGAATCGCGCGCCAGGATCCTCAGCCGGCGCATGCCGATACCACCGAGCCACTGGAATGCGGCGATCTATGACCGGCAAGGCAACTACATCGGACGTCCCGACGCGTTGTGGAAGGACGTCGGTCTCGTTTGGGAGATCGACTCCTTCGAGTTTCATTTCCGCAAGTCGGACTATGCACGAACCGTCGAGCGCAATACGCGGTATGCGGCGGCGGGCCTCGTCGTCGTGCAAACTCTGCCCTCCCGGCTTCGAGACGACCCCGACGGTGTCCTCGCTTCCCTCACTGCCGCGCACGACGTGGCCGTGGCCAGACCCGGACCCGACATCCACCTGGCGACAGCAGCCTGAAGTACATGAAGGCCCCCTTCCTTGCGCCTAGGTACAGGAAGGGGGCCATCATGTACTTCACAGAAAGCGAGCTACTCAAGCACGCGCGCGTCCAGCGAGTGGCCGGCGGAGGAGTCTGCGGTCCCGGGCAGCAGGTCGAAAGCCTCCGGGTCGATGTAGTCGACAGCGCCCGTGCTCACGTCCCGCAACATGTTGTACAGCCCCGCCATCACGGCACGCGTGAAGTGCTCCCGGTGCTGCTGCCCCAGCGTCTGCGTCTGCCCGCGCACCTCGAACAGCACCGTTCCAGTCCCGTTCAAGGCGAACGAGCACCGTGCCTGCCCCGGCAGGTCGCGGTCGGCGCCGTGCGGATACCGCGCCCCGACGAACCCGCGCGACGTCATCCCGTTGAACGCGCTGATCGCCAGCTGCCGCGATTCGTCCTTTGTGTACACATTGCGGTACTTCGCGTACTTCTGGCCAGGCTCGAAGAACTTGTCGGGCAGCGGCGGGTAGTCGATGCCGACGTCGAGGAGCCGGTTGCTGCCTTCCTGCCGGACGCACGCGCCCTGGTGGTGCAGGTCGACGTAGACGTCGGGGACCTTCCCCCGCTGAGCGGTCAACCCGGTGTACACCGAACGCAGCGCCCGCGCCTCGGGCGTGATGAACCAGCCAGGCTGATCCGGCGCGCCGGGGAAGTCCTCCGCGCGCGGGACGTAGTTCAGGTCCGGGTTGAAGTCGCGGTTGACGTCGAATCCCGGCCGTTTCCGGTAGTCGTCGCCCTGGAGGACGTCGTTGAGGTAGTTCCAGGCGGGCGGCCGGTCCTTGAGTTGCGGGAACTTCCGCTGGACTTCTGCCCACGACAGGTCGTTGCCACGCCGGTCGAGTTCGGCGCCGTCCGGGTTCAGTTTCGGGACCGCGACGAAGGTGATGGTCTTCCTCAGCCGCTCGGCGTCCCGCGATTCCGACGTGCCGAGGTAGTCGAGGATGCGCAACAGCGCGTCGGTGCCGGTCTTCTCGTTCCCGTGGATCTCACTGGAGACCACGAAGACCTTCGGGCCGGTCCCGACGGTCGCCTGGTGGATCACCCGCCCGCGGTTGGACCGCCCGACCTCCTTGACGGCCACCCGCCCCTTGCTCACGCGCTCGAGCCTGCCGAGTTCGCGGACCATCTCGCGATAGTCGGTGAACTCGTTGATGGGCAGCTCCCGTGGCTCGTCGCTGCAGGGCGCCACCGGAGCCGCGACCGCCGCGGGCGCACTGACAAGCGGGAGCATCGCCAGCCCCACCACCACGGGAACCAACCGACCGAACACCGACATCGTGAACTCCCCACTGTCGAAGGTGTTCACAACGTAACCAGTGGGACCCGATCGCGAATCCTGCGAAAGTGCCGAACCCCGGTGAATGCCTGACCGAGCTAGCCTGAGAGGTCATCGGCTGGTCCATCCGAGGGGATCCCATGGAAGCGACGACCGAACTGCGCAGAACCCTGTCTCGTCGGCTCCTGCCACTGCTGTCAGATCTCGAAGATCTCGTCTACCGCCACGGCTACCTCCGTGTCGTCGCAGGCGCGGTCGCGGCCTTGAGCACGATCGGGATACTCGGCCAGGTCCTTGGGCTCGCCTGGTTGCGCACGACCTTCGCTACAGCGGCCGCCGTCCTGTTCGTTACGGCCGCGCTGGTTTCGTTCTCCGCCACCCGCAATCTGCGCGATCGCTTGACCAGAACTGAGCAGCTTCTTCATTCCTACCTGCCGGACTTACCCAAAACGACGCCGGTGGGCATTCGCCGCTGGGAGCAGGACACATGGATCGACGAAAACGGCGACACCTGGATTCGCCGAGAAGTGACGATGGCCAAGTCGGCTGGTCATCACCTCCGGTACCTCACCTTCACCTCGGTTTGTTACGGCGCCACCAAGTACACCAACCGCGAGAAGCGAAGGGTGACGTATGACTTCGTCCACGCCACCGCTTCCGACCCGCAATCGGGAATACGCGTTCCCACGACTTCGAGGTGGTCGGACACCGAACTAGGTGAACCGAAACTAACGGTCTACGTCCATCTCGGCCGCACCGTCGAGGAAGGGGACATGGTCACCGCGGAATGGCATTGGCCGAAATACTCGGCCGACCTCATGAAGGGGCTCCGGCCCGAGGCTTTCGACACCTCGTTCACCACTACGGTCGCCGAGTTCGAATTCAAGGTGACTTTCCGCAACTTCAAAGACGATGCGGCGCTGAAGGTGAAGCCTCTGCCCACGACAGAGATAGAACGCTCGCGTGAAGGCAGAGACACCGTCCTGCGGTTGAAGGGAACGGCACCACAGAACGGCCAGCGCTTCGGATTCGTCGCTGACGTACGAGGGACTGAATGACCGGGGCCCGCCCGCGAAACGCGGACGGGCCCCGGCGAACGAAAAGATCTACTTCACCGCGTCCAGAGCGTTGACGCGGCCGTGCCCGTAGTACGAGTTGTCCTTCGCCGGGCCTTCACAGACCGGTGCGGCGGTGCCGCACTCGACCGCGTCGGCCTGGTGCTCCAGCAGCCAGGTCAGCAGCCGCGGCGGAGCGTGGCGGTAGCGGGACGCCAGCAGCGCGGCGACACCGGCGGCGTGCGGAGACGCCATCGACGTGCCGCACTTGGCGCCGTAGGCACCGTTGAAGATCGTCGACAGCGGGCAGCCCACACCCTGGCCGGCGGGCGGCAGCAGGGCGAGCCCGGCGGCGGGGGCGGTGACCGAAACGTCGTCACCGTAGTTGCTGTACGACGACTTCGTGCCCGCGTAGCCGATGGCCGAGACGTTGACGACGCCGTCGATGGCCTTGGGCAGGATGCCGCAGCTCTCGTCGATCGGGTGGGGGCGGTTCGGGTCGGTGGTCTGCTTGTCCGGGTCGAAGCCGCTGTTTCCGGCGGCGGCGACGTTCAGCACGCCACGACCGGTCGAGTAGGTCACCGCGCGGCGGACGGCCTCGAACGCGGCCGCGTCGCCCGGCTCCTTCGTGCAGTAGAACATGCCCGGGTCGATGTAGTAGCTGTTGTTCGTCACCGGGAAGCGGTGCTTCGCGGCCCACATGAACCCGCACACCGCGGCCTCGGGAAGGATCAGGCCGTCGTCGTTCACGACCTTCACCGACGCCAGCTTGACGCCGGGCGCGACGCCCGTGAAGCCGCGCGCGGTGTCCTTGCCCGCGATCGTCCCGGCGACGTGCGTGCCGTGGTCGGAGTTCGTCGGGGCCCAGGCGGCGGGAGTGGTGTCGGGCGCGCCGGAGTTGCAACCCGCGGACGTCTTCGGGTCCAGAGCGTCCTTCAGCCCGGGGTGGGTGGGCTCGATGCCCGAGTCCAGCACGCCGACGGTCACCGAGCGGCTGCCACCGGAGACCTTGTTCGCTTCGGGAGCCTGGATCGCCCGCATGTCCCACTGCTGGGCCGACAGGTCCTCTTCGACGGCGACGCTGGTGGTCTCTTCGTTCTCCTTGGTGTCGACCACGGCGGAGCGGGTCGACCTGGCCGAGGCCGCCGGCGGGAACGCCACGTCACGGCCGCCCGAGTAGGCGCGGAAGACGCCGATCTTCGCCTGGAAGTCGGCGTTGCGCGAGGTCGCGACCGCGACCCCGATCTCCGGGTAGTACGCGACCTTCTCGCCACATTTGGCGCGCAGCTCGGCGTCGACCTTGCGCTCCGGGGTGCGCGGGTCGTAGAGCACCACGTAGTTGAACGGCGCGCTCGCGGTGTCGCACTGCGGCGCGGGCGCGGCACTCGCCGACGGGGCCGCGAACACGCTTCCGGCCGCCGCCGCGACGAGCGCGGGGACGAGCAGACGTCTGATCCGGGACATTCAGCCTCCATGATTCGGTGAGGTGAACGTTAGGGAGCCGACGCCGGGCCCACCACCGTCAAAAGGACGACAAACCCGATCAGGCGTCAGCCTTTTCCGCGTCCCGTGACTTGGCGCCACGAAGCGTGCGCAGACCGATCAGGCCGATGATGGTGCCGAGCACGAACGAGACGACCGTCAGCACCGCGTGCACGATGAAGTAGGCGGTCGGCGAGCCGTCTGCGGCCCAGGCGCGGTCGCTGTCCCAGAGATTCTTGGCGAACGTGATCCAGATGATCCACGACCACACGCCGAAACCCAGCAGGAACATCGAAGTACCTCGCGAAATGCGCATGCCCCTGAGTATGCAGCGAGCCCGGCGACGCTACATTGCTCGGGTGCACAGCGCTATCTCCCGGTCGCTCATGGTCCTCGTTTCCGGTGTGCTCGCCCTCGCGGTGACGCCGGTGGCCACTGCGGCTCCGAAGCCACCAGCCCAGGCGCAGCCGTGCGCGAACAAGACGACGCCTCCCGCGCCGATCGACACCTCCGAGAAACCGCGCCCCGGGGAGGCCGCGCCGGAGCCGTTGCCGGTCCCGCCGGTCCCGGTGGGGGGCGACCGGATGGCCGAATGCGGGGTCGTGCTGCCGAAGCGCGCGCTGAACCCGCCCGAGGGAAGCACCGCCGCGTCCTGGGTGCTGCAGGACCTCGAAACCGGCGACGTCATCGCCGCGAAGGACCCGCACGCCCGTCAGCGGCCGGCGTCGCTGATCAAGGTCCTGCTCGGGCTCGTGGTGGTCACCGAACTGCCGCCGAACAAGGTCGTCGTGCCGACCAAGGAGGACGCCGAGCAGGAGTGCACCTGCATGGGCATCGCCGCGGCCGGTCAGTACACAGTGGACCAGCTGCTGCACGGACTGCTGATGCACTCGGGGAACGACGCGGCGCACGCGCTCTCCACCGTGCTCGGCGGCGTGGACGCGACCCTCGCGAAGATGAACGCGCTGGCCACCCGCATCGGCGCCACGGACACCCGGGCCGCGACACCGTCCGGACTCGACGGCCCCGGCATGTCGACCTCCGCCTACGACATGAGCCTGATCTTCCACCACGCGATGAAGAACCCCGAATTCGCCAAGGTGGTCAAGACGAAGAGTTTCGAAATCCCGCCCACCGCGGGAAAACCGGTCATCACGATTTACAACGACAACAAACTCCTCGGTAGCTATCCCGGATTCACCGGCGGAAAGACCGGATTCACCGACGACGCGCGCCACACCTACGCCGGCAGCGCGGTCCGGAACGGTCACCGGGTCGGGGTCGTGATGCTTCGCGCCGAGCAACGCCCGACGCGGGTCACCGAACAGGCCGCGAAGCTCCTCGATTACGGCATCGCGCTGCGCGAGGCCAAGGCCGAATCGGTGGGGCGCATCGAATACCGGCCGGCGGCCGCGGTGGAAGCGGATCCGGCCAACGCCGTGCCGAACGCCGACGGCGCTTCGAACAGTGGCGCCGCGGCCGCGGCCGAAGACCCGTTCGGGGTGACGGGCTGGATCATCACGCTGGTCGTCTTCCTGATCATCGTGGCGTCGTTCGTCGTCGGTCACCAGCGCCGGAAGGCCATGGCGGGCGAGTAGCCGGAACTTCAGGACTTTCGGCGGCCGAACCAGCCCAAGAGCGCGCCGGTCGCGAAAGCCCCGCCGACGGCGCCGAGCCCCGGCCCCTGCTGAACGGTCACCCGCGGGTGGATCAGCACCGGGGCCGGCGGCTCGATGACCGTCTTCAAGTTCTCCTTCGCCGTCGCCGTCCACGCGGTGACGAACAGCAGGAACCGCGAGACGAGGTTCGCGAACACGAGCAGACCGATCACCGGGCCGAACAACGTGAACGCCGGTGATTTCGTGACACTGCCGAGGTAAAGGGTCGCGGCCTGCTGGAGCACGACGAACCCGACCGCGGCGAAGATCGCACCCTTGACCGCGCTGCGCAGCGCGACGTGCTCACGAGGCAGCCTCGCGATGACCCACAGGAAGACCAGGGTGTTCGCGAGCAGGCCGAGCACGATCGTCGCGACCTTCAACAGGAACACGGCCCAGCCCTGGTTCTCGAGACCGACCAGTTCGAGCAGGAACCGCCCGACGCCGCTGCCGGCCGCGGTGAGACCGAACGAGACCACCAGCGCGAGGCCGAGGCCGACGAGGGACAGCAGATCCTTGATGGTGGTCGAAACCAGCGGGAGCTTCTGCTTTTCCTGGCCCCACTGAGCGGTCAGCGCGTCACGCAGGTTCGACATCCAGCCGACGCCGGAGTACAGCGCGAGCAGCAGACCGAACACGCCGATACCGCCGCCGGAGTCCAGCGCCGCCTTGATGATGCTGCCGACCAGATCGCTGAGCCCCTCCGGGACCGACTTCTTGATGCCGTCGACGAGCTGGTTCGTCACCACCTGATCGCCCGCGAGCACGATCTTGATGATCGCGAACGCGACCATCAAGATCGGGATCACCGAAAGCACGCTGAAGTAGGTGATGGCGGCGGCGTAGTGGTTGCCGTAGCGCTCGGTGAACGCGTCGTTCGCCCGGATGAGGTGATCGAGCCAGCCGTACTTCCGCCTCAAGCGCGGTAACAGCTTGTCCTCTTCCGGCTTCGCGCCGTCATCTTTCGCCACCAGTAGACGCTAACCACGCCCAGGGCGGCCCGCAACGCGAACTAGCCCGCCGGGGGAAGGAAACCGATGTTCTCGTAGACGTTCCGCAAAGTCACCGAAGCGACTTCCCGTGCCCGTTGCGCGCCGAGGGCCAACGCCTTGTCGAGCTCGGTGACGTCGTCCAAGTAGGACTGGACGCGCTCCTGCACCGGCGTCACCCACTCGACGAACGCCTCCGCGACGCCCTTCTTCAGATCGCCGTACCCCTTGCCCTCGTAGGAGTTCTGGAGTTCGGCGACCGGCTGGTCGGTCAGCGCGGAAAGGATCGTCAGCAGGTTCGAGACGCCCGGCTTGTTCTCGGTGTCGAAGACGATCTCGCGCCCGGTGTCGGTGACCGCCGAACGCACCTTCTTCGCCGACTTCTTCGGGTCTTCGAGCAACTCGATGAGGCCGTTGCCGGTCGACGAGGACTTGCTCATCTTCGCGGTCGGGTCCTGCAGGTCGTAGATCTTCGCCGTGTCCTTGACGATATGCGGCTCCGGCACGGTGAACGTCTTGCCGTAGCGGTTGTTGAACCGCTGCGCGAGGTTGCGCGTCAGCTCCAGGTGCTGCCGCTGGTCCTCGCCGACGGGGACCTCGTTCGCCTGGTACAGCAGGATGTCCGCGGCCTGCAGAACCGGGTACGTGAACAGGCCGACGCTGGCGCGATCCGTGCCCTGCTTCGCTGCCTTGTCCTTGAACTGCGTCATCCGGCTCGCTTCGCCGAACCCGGTCTGGCACTCCAGCACCCACCCCAGCTGGGCGTGCTCCGGCACCTGGCTCTGGACGAACAGCGCGCTGCGCGCCGGGTCGACGCCGAGCGCGAGCAGCTGCGCGGCCGAGCGGCGCGTGCGGTCGCGCAGCACCTTCGGATCCTGCTCGACGGTGATCGCGTGCAGATCGACGACCATGTAGAAGGTGTCGTGGGTGTCCTGCAGCCGCACCCATTGCCGCAGCGCACCCAGGTAGTTGCCAAGGTGGAACGAGTCGGCGGTCGGCTGGATCCCGGAGAGCACCCGCGGGCGCTTCAGTTCGTCGGACACGCCCGGATTCTCTCAGGCCACCTCCCGGCGGGTCATCCGGCCTCGCCCCGGCCGAACGGTCTAAACGGTTAAACGCCACATACTTCCGACGGTTCTGAGCGCGGTGCCCGATTCCTAGCGTTCATGGCACCGGATCTTCCGGCCACACCGAAGGAGAACCCAGATGAAGGCACGATCCCTACTGATGGGCTTGGCCATGGCGGCTGCGGCCGTCTTCTCGCTTTCCGGCGTCGCGGCGGCCGCCGAGCCCACCGGAGGCTTCCAGCCGAACATCGTCGGCGGCGGAAACGCGACGCAGGTCTACTCGTTCATGGTGTCCCAGCAGTCGAGCTCCGGTGGCCACCAGTGCGGTGGCTCACTGATCAGCTCGACCTGGGTGGTCACCGCGGCCCACTGTGGCACGCCGTACCAGGTACGCGTCGGCACCACGAACCGCACCAGCGGCGGCACCGTCGCCCGCGTGGCCCAGCGCATCGCCCACCCGACCGCCGACCTGGCGCTGCTGCGTCTCTCGACGGCGGTGTCGCAGGCGCCGGTCACGATCGCCGACGCGTCCGGGGCCGTTGGCACCGCGACGCGGATCATCGGCTGGGGCCAGACCTGCCCCGTCCGCGGCGGCTGTGGCGCTCCGATCAACCTCCAGGAGCTGAACACCTCGATCGTCGCCGACACCCGGTGCAGTGGCATCAGGGCCGCCAGCGAGATCTGCACCAACAACCCCAACGGCAACTCGGGCGCCTGCTACGGCGACTCCGGCGGCCCGCAGGTGAAGCAGGTCAGCGGTGTCTGGCAGCTGGTCGGCGCCACCAG
Source organism: Amycolatopsis sp. WAC 01376 (assembly GCF_003947415.1). Lineage (GTDB taxonomy): Bacteria > Actinomycetota > Actinomycetes > Mycobacteriales > Pseudonocardiaceae > Amycolatopsis. Next base: position 66,857 of record NZ_QHKL01000009.1, on the reverse strand, counting down.
CCGCGCCGGGAACAACAGCAGCACCTGCGCGACCGGGCCGTCGATCTACGTGGACGTCCCCTACTTCCGCAGCTGGATCCGCACCAACTCCGGAGTCTGATCCGGTTCCCGCGTCGCCCCACCGTCCCCGGGGGCGACGCGGGCCCAGCCGGTTCAGCAACGAACCGTGCGGAAGTTCGAACAGCCGCTCCAGCAGCGCGACCGCCTTCAGGGAGTCGCACCGCTCGGGGCGGCTTCTTCCGGTCCGCCAGTAGCTCAAGGTCGCGACACTGACCCGGACGCCCTGCCGGGCGAGCCGATGCCGGATCCGGTCGAGGCCGAGACCGCTGTCCGTGATCGCCCGGTCCAGAGCGAGCGGGAAGGGGTCACCGGGCCGGCTGCGACGCCGCGTCACCGTCATGGACCTGAGGGTGGCGATCAGCGGGCGGCTAAACAATCCGGGCGGGACTAGGTGTACCTACCCAAGAAATCCGCCGCGTCGCCTTTAGCGGGCTAAACGCGATCCGCCCGGCCCCGCCGCCGACCTGCGTTTAGCGGGCTAATCGCGATCCGGGCCGACCTGACGCCCTGGCGCCTTTAGCGGGCTAAACGCGATCCGGGGGCGTGTCGCCTTTAGCGGGCTAATCGCGATCTGGACCGGGAAGGCGCAGGTCAGGGGCGCTGTTGGCGGGTGAGGCCGTCGTCCGCGAGCACGGCCTCGGCCATCGCGGAGACGTGCGGGGCGGCGGGCTGGGCCGGGGCGACGGGAGCGGGGGCGACGGCGGCCGCGCGCGCCTTCCGGCGCTGACGGAACACACCGAAGGCCATACCGACGATGCCGAGCGCGACGGCGATCAAGCCGACCGGGCCGAGAAGACCGAACGCCATCTCCGAGCGCGACGCCGACTCCGCGGCCGACGCCGGACCGGCGCCCGCGACGAGCAGGGCGACCGGGATCGCGATGACCGCCGCGGCCCTGGCCGCGGGCAGGGCCGATCGCATCAGGAGATGAACTGGGTTCCGCACCGGAGTGCCTCCCGTGACGTGACTTTGCCGGACCGGAACGCTAACCCGAACGAGTGCGCATTTCCAGGCTGCTGGTCAAAAAACTACCGAGCGTGTCAAGACCTGTGGGTTCTGATCAACTCGGGGCACGAGACTAGCCCCTCACAGGGGGGATCTTTCGAGCACCCCTCTTCTCAGAGTTGTCACCGCCGGAGCCGGTTTCTGACAAAAACGGACAGCGTTACGCCATTCGGCTGTCGCGACGGGGCCGAACAGGCACGATCCGACTTTCCCCGGTTGGTTTCTTGTGCGCAATGGTCTATACCTGTTGGCCATACCCCTTAAAAGGTATAGACCAATCTCCCCTGCATGGTCCCCTCGTACGAAGGAGCCACCGATGTCTCTTCGACGTATCCTCGCGGCGGTCGCCGGCACCTTCGCCGCCACCACGGTCGCCGTGGTCGTCCCGGCCCAGTCCGCCTCCGCCGCGGACTGCGTGGCGCCGTGGAACGCGAGCTCGGTCTACTGGGGCGGCAACACCGCCTCCCACAACGGGCACAACTGGTCCGCGAAGTGGTGGACACAGAACGAAACGCCTGGCAGCGCGCAGGTCTGGGCCGATCAAGGCGCCTGCGGCGGCGGCACGACCAACCCGCCGAACCCGTCCGGCTTCGTGGTCAGCGAGGCCCAGTTCAACCAGATGTTCCCGAGCCGGAACCCCTTCTACACCTACAACGGCTTGGTCACCGCCCTCAGCGCGTACCCGGCCTTCGCCGGCACGGGCAGCGACACCGTGAAGAAGCAGGAAGCGGCCGCCTTCCTGGCGAACGTCAGCCACGAGACCGGCGGCCTCGTCCACATCGTCGAACAGAACGAGGCCAACTACCCGCACTACTGCGACACGAGCCAGTCCTATGGCTGCCCCGCGGGCAACGCCGCGTACTACGGCCGCGGCCCGATCCAGCTGAGCTGGAACTTCAACTACAAGGCCGCCGGCGACGCGCTGGGCCTGCCGTTGCTGACCAACCCGTGGCTGGTGCAGAACGACGCGGCGGTCGCCTGGAAGACCGGCATCTGGTACTGGATGACCCAGAACGGCCCTGGCACGATGACCCCGCACAACGCGATGGTCAACAGCCGCGGTTTCGGTGAGACCATCCGCAGCATCAACGGAAGCATCGAGTGCAACGGCGGCAACCCGGCCCAGGTGCAGAGCCGCGTGAACAAGTACCAGCAGTTCACCGGCATCCTCGGCGTCACTCCCGGGAGCAACCTGTACTGCTGATCCGTCCAGGGAACCGAAGGGGCCTTTCGCCGCATCTGACGCGGCGAAGGGCCCCTTCAGTTCTCGTCGAGGGACACCAGCAGGCGGCGCAGCGCGGCGTCCAGGACATCGAGGTCCTCACCCAGCGGCGACAGGAGCTTCGCGACGTTCGCCGTGTGCTCGGTCATCGCGGCGTCGACGACTTCGAATCCGCGCTCGGTGAGCGTGACCCGGAAGCTGCGCCGGTCTTCGGGGTCCAGCGCCCGTTCGACCAGCCCCGCCGCCTCTAGCCGGTCGATGCGGCTGGTCATCCCGGCCCTGGACATCATCAGCGTCGCGGACAGCTCGGACGGGATCAGCGTGTACGGCTTCCCGGACCGCCTGAGCGCCGCGAGCACGTCGAACTCCCCCTGCTTCAGGCCGTGTTTCGCGAACACGGCTTCCACCATCGGCGTGGTCAGCATCGCCACCCGGCCGAGGCGCCCGGCGACCCCGATCGCGGTCAAATCCAGTTCCGGCCGCTCGCGCCGCCATGCGCCGACCACCGCGTCGATCGCGTCCGCGTTTCGCTCTTCACTCACGGACGCAGTCTATTCGACGGGAGATAGTTTGACAGCGAACTATCAGCGGTGGAACTATCATTGGCATGACTCAACGCGTGGAAACCCGTGAACCCGTCCTCGTCCGCGCCGCCGAAGCCGAGACCGTCGGCGCGGCCCCCACTCTCGTCACCCTGCTCGCCGATGTCTCGACCACAGGCGGAGTCATGAGCAGCGCGAGAACACAGCTGGGTGTCGGCGCCGATGGAGCGGCGCCGCACTATCACACCGGCTCCTCCGAGATGTTCTTCATGCTCGGCGGAAAGCTCGAAGTCCTTGTGGGAGAAGAGATCGTCACCGTTGCCGAGGGCGACATGCTCGTCGTCCCACCACTGACCACACACGCTTTCCGTGCGGCCGCGGACTCGTCGGCGGACGTACTGATCGTGTTCATCCCCGGCGTGGAACGGTTCGGCTACTTCCGTCTACTGGAAAAAGTCGGGCACGGCGAAGCGACCGTCCAGGATCTCTTGGACAGTCAGGAAAAGTTCGACAACCACTTCGTCGAAAGTCCAGTGTGGACGGAGAGCGCGAAGGCCCGTCAGTAGCCGCGCGGCGGATAACCCGGCGGCGGATACCCGGGTTGCGGGTACTGCGGCGGCGGGTATTGCGGCGGCGGATATCCCGGATGCTGCGGCGGATACGGCGGCTGGCCGTACTGCTGCGGGGGCGGATACTGCTGCGGATACCCGGGATTCTGCGGCGGATACGGCTGTTGCGGGTACTGGGGTAGTGGTGGGTATTGGGGTTGTGGTGGCGGCGGGGCGGCGGCCTGTCCGCCGCCGAGGTGGAACGGCAGCAGCGACACCAGTTGCGCGAGCTTGCCGAGCGTCGCGAGGATCTCGTCCGGCTTGGTCCGGCCGAACGTCGGATTCTCGACGTAGACCAATTCCGCGCCGACGAGCGACCAGGTGTGCAACTTCGAGGACCGCATCGTGGCGGCCACTTGCGGCGTCAGCACACCGATCGCGACGTTCGGGTCGGTGTCGATCAGCTTGTACCAGCGGTTGAACTTCCGGTCCGCCGTGGCGGGCTCGGGGTACTGCTCGACGTCCCAGGCGGACTCGATACTCGACACGATCTGGAAGTTCGGCATCGGCGCGGGAAGCGTGACCACCCAGACCGTGTCGATCGAGAGCGTGTCGAGCTCGTTGACCTTCTTGTTGGTCCACCGCGTGTGCACGCTCGTGACCGTCGGGCGGCGATGGTAGTCGAAGACGCTGAACCGCAGCCCTTGATACGCGCCGCTCAGCGCGCCGAACGCCATCCGCTTGTCCCCGCGCTGGTTGAACGGCAGCACCGTCCACCGCTCCAGGAGGTTCGGCGCGTCCGGGCTGAACTCCCACCCGTACTGGCCGGACATGGCGTAGCGCTCGGCGTTCGTCGCCTCGATACGCCTGGCCTCGTTCGTTTCCATCGCAACCCCCGGATCTCCCGCGCGCAGATTATCCGAGGTAAGCGTGAGCGTCACGCTGCATAGAGAAGCTCCCGTGTCTCCAGCACCTGCTGTTTGAAGTACGGATCCGGCCGTCCGCTCAGTCCCTGTACGTCGCCGTCACCGGCGCGTGGTCGGACCAGCGCTGGTCGTAGGACTCGGCGCGTTCGACCACGACGGAAGTACACCGCTCGGCAAGGCCGGGGGTGGCGATCTGGCAGTCGATGCGCCAGCCCGAGTCGTTGTCGAACGCCTTCCCGCGGTACGACCACCAGGTGTACGGGCCGGGGCCTTCCGGATCGAGCTTGCGCTGCACGTCGACATACCCGGCCTCGGTGAACACGCGGCCGAGCCACTCCCGCTCCTCCGGCAGGAAGCCCGAGCTCTTCTGGTTGCCGCGCCAGTTCTTCAGGTCGGTCTTGTCGTAGGCGATGTTCCAGTCGCCCACGACGACGACCTCACGGCCGCCTGCCGCCGCCTTGGCGCGCAGGTCGACGAGGTACGGCAGGAACGCCGCCATGAAGCGTTCCTTCTCGTCCTGGCGCGGGGTTCCGACGTCGCCGCTGGGCAGGTACAGGCTCGCGACCACGACGTTCGGCAGGTGGATCTCGGCGTACCGGCCGCTGTCCTCGAATTCAGGCTCGCCGAACCCGATGCGGACCTCTTCCGGCTCGGCCCGGCTGAAGAGCATGACGCCGTTGCGCCCCTTCTGCACCGACGGCGCGTGCACCACGTGCCAGCCTTCGGGCGCGGCGGCACCGGCCGGAAGCTCCTTGAGCTCGGCCCGGACCTCCTGGCAGGCGACGACGTCGGCCTTCGTCGAGCCCAGCCACTCGACGAAGCCCTTTTTAGCGGCGGCACGGAGGCCGTTGACATTCACAGTGGAGACGGTCAGCACTCGTCGCACGCTACCCGGGGGGTCCGACAGAACCGGCACGGCGTGCGCTCTGCGAGACTGCCCGCATGAGCGAGCTGACCGTGCTGGGCAGCTGCGGCGCCTGGCCGGAACCGGGTCGGGCCTGCGCCGGCTTCCTCCTGGTCCACGAGGGTTTCAAGGTCGTACTCGACCTCGGTTACGGCGCCGCGTCACGGCTGTTCGAACACTGCCCTGGCGGCCGGGTCGACGCGGTGGTGGTGACGCACGAACATCCCGATCACTGCGCCGACGTGAGCGCGCTCGGACGTGCCCGCGCCTATGGGCTGCCGGACGAACCGAGGATCCCGCTGCACTGCACGCCGGGCACGGTGCGGCGGCTCGAAGCGATGGAACCGCGACCGCATCCGACGACGATCTTCGACGTGTTCGAACTCGGCCGGCCACGCGAGGTCGGGCCGTTCCGGATGACCACGTTCCTGCTGCCGCACCATGTGCCGAACCACGGCGTCCGGCTGACCGCGCCCGGGCTCACCGTCGCCTACACCGGGGACAGCGGGCCGAGCCCGATCCTGGCGGAACTGGCGCGCGACGCCGACCTGCTCATCGCGGACGCCACGCTGCAGGGCCCTTCTCCCGACGAGACGCCGCGCCTTGTGTCGACGGCGGGCGAGGCCGGGTACTGGGCCGAGCGCGCGGGTGCCCGGCGACTGCTGCTGACCCACTTCTGGCCGGGTTCCGACCGCGACGTCTCGGTCGCCGAAGCGCGGAAGGAGTTCAGCGGCGAGGTACTGGCGGCCGAGGAAGGCGCCCACTTGCGTTTAGCGGGCTAATCGCGATCCCCCAGGTCAGGGCGCCCAGTCGCCTTTAGCGGGCTAAACGCGAAGCCGCAGGTCACCGGCCTGTCGCCTTTAGCGGGCTAAACGCGAAGCCGCAGGTCACCGACCTGTCGCCTTTAGCGGGCTAAACGCGAAGCCCCAGGTCACGGGCCGCATTTGGCGGCGTCGACCGGGGGCGCGAACTCGGCGGAGACCCATTTGCCCTCGGCGATCTTGCGGAAGCCGTTCTCGACCACCGGCTGCGCGTCGATCTTCGCGTCCTTGACGTACTTGCCGACGATCTTCTGCCCGCCGGGGGCGTCGCGTGCGTTGAGCACGTCGGCCGTCACCACGACCTGGCATCCGGTCGGGCTGGACGCGCTGGACTCCCTGTCCTGTCCCGAGATGGCGACGACGACGATGAGCGCCAGTCCGCCGCCGATGAACAAGACCGGTTTCGAGATGGCCATGATGGTCACTCCTCGAACAAGGGAATCGTTTTCTGTCCGGTCCAGAGTGGCAGAAGCCGGGGCGGTCGCCCAGATCCCGGATTGCCAACCACCCGGAGGCGCCAACCGGTCGGCGGGCGTGCTACCCACCGTCACAAGTGCGCGAAGGCCCCCTTCCGGCGAGGGAAGGGGGCCTTCACGTACTTGGCTGAAGAACTCAGCCCTGGGCGATCTTCTTGGCCAGGTTGGCGTCCAGCGTCGCGAGGAACTCCTCGGTGGTCTGGAAGGCCTGGTCCTTGCTGATCAGCAGCGCGAGGTCCTTGGTCATCTTGCCGCTCTCGACGGTCTCGACGACGACCTGCTCCAGCTTGTTCGCGAACCCGATCAGTTCCGGGTTCGAGTCCAGCTTGCCGCGGTGCTCGAGGCCCCGGGTCCACGCGTAGATGGACGCGATCGGGTTGGTCGAGGTCGGCTTGCCCTGCTGGTGCTGGCGGTAGTGCCGGGTCACCGTGCCGTGCGCTGCCTCGGCCTCGACGGTCTTGCCGTCCGGGGTGCGCAGCACCGACGTCATCAGGCCCAGCGAGCCGAAGCCCTGCGCGACCGTGTCGGACTGGACGTCACCGTCGTAGTTCTTGCAGGCCCAGACGTAGCCGCCCTCCCACTTCATCGCCGCGGCGACCATGTCGTCGATCAGGCGGTGCTCGTAGGAGATGCCCTTGGCGTCGAAGTCGGCCTTGAACTCGGCCTGGTAGATCTCCTCGAACACGTCCTTGAACATGCCGTCGTAGGCCTTCAGGATGGTGTTCTTGGTCGACATGTAGACCGGGTACTCACGGTCGAGGCCGTACTGCAGCGAGGCGCGCGCGAAGTCCTCGATGGACTTGCGGTAGTTGTACATGCCCATGGCGACGCCGCCGCCCTCGGGGAACTTCGCGACCTCGAACTCCATCGGCTCGGAGCCGTCGTCCGGGGTGTAGCTGATGGTCAGCGTGCCGGGACCGGGGACCTTGAAGTTGGTCGCCTTGTACTGGTCACCGTGCGCGTGACGGCCGATGATGATCGGCTTGGTCCAGCCGGGCACCAGGCGCGGGATGTTCTGGATGACGATCGGCTCGCGGAAGATCACGCCGCCGAGGATGTTGCGGATCGTGCCGTTGGGCGAGAGCCACATCTTCTTGAGGCCGAACTCTTCGACGCGCGCCTCGTCCGGCGTGATCGTGGCGCACTTGACGCCGACGCCGTGCTTCTTGATCGCGTTGGCCGAGTCGACGGTGACCTGGTCGTCGGTGCGATCCCGCTCCTCGATACCCAGGTCGTAGTACTCCAGGTTCACGTCAAGGTACGGGTGGATCAGCCTGTCCTTGATGAACTGCCAAATGATGCGGGTCATCTCATCGCCGTCGAGCTCGACGACGGTGCCCTGGACCTTGATCTTGGCCATGAGCAGCGGTGCTCCTTCCGCGGATCTTCGCGTTCTTCTTCAGTCTCTCCGGTAGCGGTACAAGCGTACTGCTTAACGGTCCTGGATGGTTCCAGTAGTGGTCGGTATCAAGTCTCCACGAGGCCGTTGTGACCGACGTCACCCGGTCGGACGACGGCCATCCGGCCGTCACGGAACCGCGCGGGCCGCGACATCATCGAACAAAACTCCTCTGCCGGCCCACCGGAAAGGGCGCTCCCATGACGAACAACCCCTACGCTGTGCCGCCGTACGAGCAGCCTCAGGCCCCGGAGCCTTACGGCGCCCAGCCTAGGCAAACGAGCCGGGCCGTGCCGCGCGTGCTCAGCGCGCTCGGCGGAGTGCTGCTGACACCTGTCGCTCTCGGCCTGGTGATCTACGGCGGCTCACGACTGCAGCGGATGTACGCCCAGGCCTACACCGTCGGCGAAGACCCGCTCGGCTTGGTCATGCTTATCGTCGGCGGCCTTCTGCTGCTCGGCGTCGCACTTCTCGGCGCGCTGTCCGGACTGGGGCCGGTGATCGGCGGTCTGGTCTGGGGAGTGGTGCCAGGACTGACCACCTTCCTGGGCGGGCCGAGCGTCATGAGCACCATGTACGACCTCGGCGGCCGCGAACTCGGCGTCGGCCTGGTGACCTGGCTGGTGATGGGCGCCCTGTTCGCGAGCGGATTCCTGCTCGTCGGGGCAGGCCTGGCCGGCACCCTCGCGCGGCGCCGCCCGAATCGCGTTTAGCGGGCTAAACGCGATCCGCGGAGATCGAAGTGAACCGAAGGGGGCTGACGTCCGTAGTCCGGTTAAGGGAGGTGACCCGCCCATGTCATCGCACCGGTACGTCGCGGAGTACGACGACGAGGACTACCAGGAGTACGGCGAGTACGAGCAGGAACCGAAAGACCCGCGGAGGCCGTACGAGGACGTCGAGTCGTATGAACCGTACGAGCCGCCCTTCGACGACGACCTGGGCGTCGAAGACCCGCGCGCGGGCCGAGGCGTGCGTCGCGTTCTCAGTGGCGCGGGCGGTCTGATCCTGACGCCGGTCGCCCTCGGCCTGTTGTCTTGGGGCGGCCTGCGGCAGCAGATGCTCGTCCAGGCCACGCTCAGCACCCAGCGTGACGTCTTGAGCATCGGCCTGCTCGTGGGCGGCGGACTCCTGTTGCTGGCGGTCGGGCTGCTCGGCGCGCTCTCGGCGACCGGCCCGATCCTCGGCGGTCTCGTCTGGGGCGTCGCGCCGGGCGTGGCGACCATCGCCGTCCCGGAATGGGGCTTCCGCCTGGTGAAGTACCTGCCGCAGAACGACGTCACCTACGGCGTCACGAGCTGGCTCTTCATCGGCGGTCTGCTCGCGACGGGCTTCCTCCTGATCGGCGCGGGCCTCGCGTCGAGAGTCGCCCGGCGGCGCCGCTGAGCGGGCTGGGACCATCGGCGTATGGGTTTGTTCACCGTTCCCGAAGCCCGCGCCGAGCTCGCCCGGCTACGTCCCGTGCTCGACGAGCTTGTCCGTCTTCGCGCCGACGCGGCCGAACTCGCCGCGTCCCTGCGCCCCGGCGGCCGGGCGACCACGCTCGGCGGGATGCCGGAGTGGAAGGCCGCGCAGGCCCGGTTGGACGACCTGATGACGACCGTCCAGCGGACGGGTGCGGAGCTGAAGGGGTTCGCCCCGCTCCTGATCGACTTCCCGGCCGATCTCGACGGCGTCGACGTCCTGCTGTGCTGGCTCGAAGGCGACTCGGAGTTGTGCTGGTATCACCGCGTCGACCTGGGTTTCGCCGGCAGGCGCCGCCTCCCGGATAAGGTCGCCGTCGTGAGCGAGGAGATCGCGGCCGGGCTGTTCGACGGCATCGCCGCGCACTACGACGAAGACACTTTTCACGGCCTGGTCGCCGACGCGCTCGTCGACGGCCTCGGCCTCAGGGCGCCCGGACGCGTTCTCGACGTCGCGACCGGTACGGGTGTGGCCGCGTTCGCCGCGCTGCGCCTGGAGCCGGGCGAAGTGCTCGCGATCGACATCTCGCCGGGCATGATCGCCCAGGCCGAGAAGAAGGCGGCGACGCACGATCCCGGCAGGCTCATCACCTGGCAGGTCGCCTCGGCGGTTCCGTCGCCGGTGGAGGACGAAGGCGCGGACGCCGTCCTGTGCGCGTCTTCGCTGCATTTCCTCGGCGCGGCCGCGCTCCGCGACTGGCTGCGGGTGCTGCGCCCGGGCGGCAGAGTGGCTTTCAGCCTGCCGCTCGCGTCGGCGTTCCGGCCGTCGGAGGCGTTCGCCGCCATCGTCCCCACCGACCTGAAGCTGCCGGAAACCGAGGACGAGGCGGCGGAACTGGCCTCTGAAGCGGGTTTCACCGCGGTGACCGTGAAACGCGTCGACGTCGCAACGCCGGACCGGATCCGGTCGGTGTTCGTGGTGCACGCGACCAGGCCCTGATACCTACAGCGGCGCGAAGAACGGCACGCACTTCGGCGCGGGGGCGCCTTCCGGGTCGAGCGCCTTGAGGATCAGGCTCGTCACGTTCGGGTCGATCGCCTGGCTCAGATGCCCGGAAACGTCCGCGCCGCAGTGGTCCTGCAGCACGATGTCGGTCGTGCCCGGCTCGCCGAGCACCCCGCTGGTGTACGGCGTGACCACTCGATCGTGTCGGCTCACGATGCTCGTGTACGTCGGCCCCGGCACGCTCACGCCGCCGCGGGCGAGGTCGTCGAGGAAGTCCGACGGCGCGAGGTATTCACGGCACGCCCCGCAGACGCCGTCGGCGAGCAGATCGAGGCCGGGCAGCGAAAGGACGGTCCTGGCCAGTCCGGAAAGGCCGTTCAGCGTCGTGCCCTTGAAGTTCGAGCCGAACCCGACGAAATGCTTCACCTTCTCCGCGCCGCCCTCGAATTTGAGGTAGTACGCGGGCATCGTCGTACCCTCGGAATGCCCGACGATGTCGACCTTGTCGGCGCCGGTGCTCGCTCGCACCCGGTCCACGAACGCGCCGAATTCGACGGCGCTCTTCCGCATGGAGCCGAGTCCGCCGAACAACTGTCCGCCCAGAACGGTGGCGCCGTAGGTCAGCGAATAGACGCAATAGCCGGCGTCCTTGAGTTTCGGCGCGTGATGGAACCAGTTGGTCGTCGCGTTGCCGCCGAGGCCGTGCGCCAGCACGACGGGCTCGGGATGGCTCGCGCTGGGCTTGCACGACCAGTCGTTCCAGCCGCTCGACGGCGCCGCGCTCGCCACCGCCGGGACGGCGATTGTGAACGTCAAGGCCGCGACAAGCGTGGTGAGGATCCTTCTGGCCCGCATCCCTGCCTCCGGTTACTCGTCAGTATGTGTGATGCGAGTCATCATGCGTCACAAACCGGCGAGCCGAACCGGGAGAACGACCAGACTTACGCGCCGCCTCTTGTGACGGGTCACAAGGGCAGCAGGACGCGCCGCTCGATCGGGCTGGACATGACGATCGACGTCGTCGTGGCGCCCAGCGTGGAGAGGTCTTCGAGGAGGTCTTCCAGGTGGGTGGTGTCGCGGACGGCGATCTTGAGGATCCAGCAGTCCTCGCCGACCACGTGGTGCAGTTCGAGGATCTCCGGGCGGTCCATGATCTTCCGGGTGCGCGAATGCCGCACGGTGAACCCGCTGTGCGGCGCCACCCGGACGAACGCCCGCAGCCCGAGGCCGATCCCGGCGGGCGAGACGAGCGCCGCGTAGCCCGTGATCGTGCCGTCGGCTTCGAGCCGTTTGACGCGTTCGCCGACGGCGGCGGGGCTCAGTGAAACCCGGCGTCCGAGTTCGCTCAGGGTGATGCGGCCTTCCTCCTGAAGGAGTTCAAGGAGTCGCCGGTCGATCACGTCCAGTGAGCTTTCAGTGAAATCACGATTTGGCCGTGAATCTTTCAGCGATTCCGCCGATACGCCCATGTTCTCCCCTTCATTCACCAGGATCGCCACCGTAACACTGGTCGTCATGAAGAGAGTGCTCGTTCTGGGCGGAAGCCGGTACTTCGGCCGGGGGGTGGTCGAGCGGCTGCGCGACGCCGGATTGGACGTCACCGTGCTCAACCGCGGCTCCGCGCCGGCGCCGTCCGGCGTCGCCCATCTGATCGCCGACCGAGACGACGAAGCCGGCCTGAAGGCCGTATTGGGCTCCCGTTCCTTCGACGTCGTGCTCGACCAGGTCTGCTACACCCCGGTCCAGGCGGACATCTCGCGTCGTGTCCTCCGCGCGGACCGGTACGTGATGACGTCCACGATCGAGGTCTACGACCAGATCCGGGCGAACGCGCCGATGGCCGAATCGCTGGTGACCCGGTCCCCTGCCGACTTCGGTCTTCCATGGCACAACACGGATTTCCTCGAAACGCAGTACGGCGAAGGCAAGCGTCAGGCCGAAGCGGTCTTCGCGGCCGGGGACGCGTCGTTCGCTTCGGTGCGGGTCGCGCACGTCCTCGGCGGCGGCGATTTCACCGGGCGGCTCCGGCATTACGTCGAGCTGCTGGACGCGGGACAGGCCGTCGAAATCCACGCGGAGCCGCGTCCGTCGACGTTCATCCACGAGAGCGAGATCGCGGACTTCCTGGCCTGGGCCACGTGTGCGGACTTCACCGGACCGATCAACGCCGGTTCGCACGGCGAGCTTTCCGCCGTGGACATCGCCCGTGCGATTTCGGCCGAGCCCCGGTTCCGGACCGTCGAGCGGGACGCTTCGCCGTTCTCCTTCGACCGGTACGCCGTCCTGGACACCTCGCGCGCGACCGGTCTCGGTTTCTCCTTCTCCACCACCACCGATTGGCTCGGCGAAGCCGTCGAAGAAACCCGAAAGGCGGCTTGAGCATGCGCTACCGCGGCATCGGAGACGTCGAGGTGAGCGCGATCGGGCTGGGCGCGATGCCGCTGTCGATCGAGGGCCGGCCGGACCGCGACCGCGCGATCGCCACGATCCACGCCGCGCTCGACGCCGGTGTCACGCTGATCGACACGGCCGACTCCTACCACTGGCGCGCGAGCGAAACCGGGCACAACGAGGTGCTCATCGCCGAAGCGCTGGCAGCCCGCAGCGGCTCGGACGCGGTGCTCGTCGCGACCAAGGGCGGCCGCGGCCGTCCCGGTGACGGCTCGTGGACCGTCACCGGGACCCCCACGCACCTCAAGAACGCCTGCGAAGGCTCGCTGAAACGGCTCGGCGTCGACGCGATCGGGCTCTACCAGCTGCACAAACCCGACGAGAACGTGCCATGGGCGGAATCCGTCGGCGCGCTCAAGGAGCTGGCCGACGAAGGCAAGATCCGGCTCGCCGGACTGTCCAATGTGTCCAGTGCGCAGATACTGGAAGCGCGGGAAATCCTCGGCGAGACACTGGTTTCGGTGCAGAACGAGCATGCGCCCGCGCAGCTGTCGCATGAACCGGAACTGGCCCTGTGCACCGAACTCGGACTCGCCTATCTGCCGTGGGGCCCGCTCCGCGGGATCGGCGGAGAGTTCCTTTCCGTGGCCGAAGAGCTCGGGGTCAGCCCGCAACAGGTGTGCCTCGCCTGGCTGCTCGCGAAGTCGCCGTCGATGGTCGCGATCCCCGGCTCGACCAGGCCGGCGACGATCCGCGACTCGGCGGCCGCGGCCGATCTCGTGCTGACCGCCGAAGATCTCGCCCGGCTGCCGTGATCAGGCGCTGACCATCAGCGTCACGCCGAGGGCGATCATCGTCGCGGCGACCAGGCCATCCAGCACCCGCCACGACGACGGCTTGCGGAAGAACCCGCTGAGCAGCCGCGCGCCGAAACCGAGCGCGAGGAACCAGAGCACGCTGGCCGACACCGCACCCACGCCGAACGCCCACCGGTCGCTGCCGTGCCCGGCCGCGATCGCGCCGAGCAGGAGGAGCGTGTCGAGGTAGACATGCGGATTCAGCCAGGTGATCGCCAGCGTGGTCAGCACGATGCGGCGCAGCGATCCGCCGGTCTCCGGACCACCGGTTTCCAGCGCCGCCGGCTTGAACGCGCGACGGGCCGCGAGAGCGCCGTAACAAAGCAGGAAGGCGCCGCCGACCAGGGCGACGATCGTCAACGCTTCAGGTGACGTCCCCACCAGCGCGCCGACCCCACCGACGCCGAGACTCACCAGGATGGCGTCCGAGAAGATGCAGATCAGCACCACGACGAGTACTGCTTCGCGCCGGATGCCCTGACGCAGCACAAAGGCGTTCTGCGCGCCGATCGCGACGATGAGGGCCATGGTCGCGCCGAACCCGGCGACCGCGCTGAACAGAACGTCTCCCATGCCGACCACAGTAGAAATCCCAGCGTCAACAGTACAGCTAAAGATTCTTACGTAACATTAGCGCTCATGATGACAGATCTGCCCCTCGACCTGGTCCGCACGCTGCTGGCCGTCGCCGACGAAGGCACGTTCGACGCGGCGGCCTCGGCACTGCACGTGACGCCGTCGGCGATCAGCCAGCGCGTCAAGGCCCTCGAACAGCGCACCGGCCGGGTCCTGTTGATCCGCACGAAACCGGTTCGCCTGACCGAATCCGGGCAGGCGGTGGTGCGGTTCGGCCGTCAGCTGGCGCTGCTGGAGGCCGACACCCGGGCCGAACTCGGCCTGACCGCGGGCGACGAACCGGTCCGGCTGCCGATCGCGGTGAACGCCGATTCGCTGGCGACGTGGTTCCTGCCGGCGCTCACCCGGGTGCCGCCCGAGCAGAAGATCTGCTTCGAACTGCACCGCGAGGATCAGGACCACACCACGACCCTGCTGCGGGAGGGACTGGTGATGGCCGCGGTGACGTCGTCACCCGATCCGGTCGCCGGGTGTTCGGTGCACCGGCTCGGGCACATGCGCTATCTGGCCGTGGTGAGCCCGGCCCTCGGCACGGACCTCGACCTCGCCGAAGCACCTGTCGTCGTCTTCGACCGTCGTGACGACCTCCAGGACCGCTTCGCCCGCGAGCGCGGCACGATCGCGAGCCCGCTGCGGCACTACGTTCCCTCGTCCGAAGGATTCTTCGACGCCGTCGCGGCCGGGATGGGCTGGGGCATGGTGCCGCTCGCGCAGATCGGCGACCGGCTGCGGGACGGCACGTTCGCCTGCCTCGACCCGGATCACCCGATCGACGTGCCGCTGTTCTGGCAGCAGTGGAAACTCGACTCGCCCGCGCTGGCGGCGGTGTCGGCCGCCATCACCACCGCGGCCGCGGACCTGCTGGTCGATCCGCACGGATGCGGGCGCGGGCGACGGCCCGGTCGTGAGATCCTGGGCGCATGACGCGCGCATTGCACCTGGTCGGGGACGAGGAAGCGGACCGGCTGCTGACCGAAGACCCGTTCGCCCTGCTCGTCGGGATGCTCCTCGACCAGCAGTTCCCGATGGAACACGCGTTCCGGGGCCCGCAGAAGATCGCGGACCGGATGGACGGTTTCGACATCAAGAAGATCCACGCGATGGACACCGAAACCTTCGTCGAGCTCTGTGTCGTCCCGCCCGCGATCCACCGCTACGGCGGTTCGATGGCCCGGCGGGTGAAGGACCTCGCGGAGCACGTCGTCGAACACTACGACGGCGACGCCGCCGGGATCTGGACCGCCGGCCGCCCCAAGCCGGACGGCCCCGAGGTCCTCAAGCGACTCAAGGCGTTGCCCGGCTTCGGCGACCAGAAGGCCTCGATCTTCCTCGCGTTGCTCGGTAAGCAGCTCGGCGTGCAGCCCAAGGGCTGGCGCGCGGCCACCGGCTCGTACGGCGACCGCGGCTCACGGCGTTCGATCGCCGACGTCGTGGACGCCAAAACCCTCGGCGAGGTGCGAGCGTTCAAGAAGGCGGCGAAGGCCGCTGCCAAGGCTCCCGCGAAGTAGCGAGGGGTGAGGCAAAGGTGGCATGGCGGTGCCGGGGGTCGCGAGTGGCAATGGTCGTTCTGGCGAGCTTCCCCTTGGGTACCTACTGCGTGACCTGTGGCGCTTCTTGCGTGATGCCGGGTTGAAGTACATGAAGGCCCCCTCCCTACTCTTCAGCGCTTCCAACGGCCCGGCGTCGAACTCCTATGTCCCCACGACCGCGACCTGGTATCAACCGCAGCCTCAACCACGTAGGTACCTAAGACACCCTTGGCTCTAACCCGAATCGCCACTCACGACCCCTTCGCGGCTCCCGGCCACGGTCCCGGCGTCTCGGTCGGGGGTTCGGCCTGCTCGACTTCGGTGCGGAACAGCCGGAAGCCGCGTGCCTGGTAGTTCTTGAGCGCGGCCGGGCCGTCCGTCGTGCAGGTGTGGACCGTGACGCGGCGTGTCGCCGTCTTGCCCGGCCAGCGCTCCGCGAGCGCCCATGCCTCCCGCAGCGCGACGGTCAGCAAGTGCCCGCCGATGCCCTTCCCGACGAAGGACGACGTCAGGCCGAAGTACGCGAGTTCCACTTCGTCGTCTGCGCTGCCGTCGAGTTCGAAGTAGCCGCACGGCGTCCCCTGCGCGTACGCCACCCAGGTCTCGACGCCCGGCCTGTCCAGCCACTCGGCCCACCGCGTCCACGTCCAGCCGAGCCTGTCGATCCAGAACCAGTCGCCGCCGACGGCGGTGTAGAGATAGCGGTTCAGCTCCGGGCTGACCAGCTCGGAGCGGGTGACCGTCACCGGGACGGCAGGCGGTTTCGCCGCGCTCAGGTCGTCCGGCGAGGTCTGTTCGAGGTGCCAGGTGGTGATCTCCATGCGGCGATCATTTCAGCCAGATGCGCAGCGGCCCTAGTGCCGTGTAGCCGTTGCGGAGAGCGGCGTCGAGATCGTCACCGCGTTCGTAGCCGGTGATCGGCAACCCGGGGAAGCTCGCCGCGACGGCCGCGGTCGCGCCGCGCCACGCGTCGTCGGGGTCGCCTTGAGTGTACAAATTGGACAGTCCGGCGAAGTCGCCGTCCCGGTTGGCGGTCACGCCGGAGACGCCGTCGGACCACACCGCGACGGACGGATCGTCGAACCGGTCGTCGACGCGGGACCAGCCCGGCTCGAGCGGCACCTGAGCCGTACGGGTGATCCACGTGGCCTCGAAGAGCACCTCGAAACCCGCTTGCGAAAGATCCAGGCAGGCGAAGCTGTCCTTGACCGAACAGCCCGGCGAGGTGTCGATCCCGGCCAGCACCTCCGACACGGTCGCCTCCGGCGTCAAGGTCACCGCGTCCGGGTACAGCGGCGGCGTCCGGTGTGCCGACTTCCAGACGTGGGCCGTGAAAATACCCGTTCGGCACACCACGTCGCACCGCGTCCGCTATACCCGCGCGAACCACAGCACGTCCGGTTCTCCTTGCGGCACCGGGATCTTCAGCTCCCGCACCTCGCCGAACCGCGCCCGCAGCCGCTTCGCGAACGACGGCACCGACTCGGCGCTCCACACCCCGAGCACGCCGCCAGGCCGCAGCCGCGCGGCGAGCATGTCGAGTCCGTCGTCCAGATACAGCTTCGCGTTGCCGTCGGTGACCGTCCACTCAGGACCGTTGTCGATGTCGAGGCACAGCGCGTCGAACCGCTCTTCCGTGCGGCGCAACCACTTCACCAGATCGGCCTCGACGACGGTGACCCGTCCGTCGGACAGCGCGTCGCCATGGACGTCTTTGAGCGGGCCCTCGCGGTTCCACTTGATCACGGCAGGCTCGCGCTCGACGACCACGATCTCGCCGACACCGGGGTGGTCGAGCGCGGCGCGCAGCGAATAGCCGACACCGAGGCCGCCGATCAGCATCCGTGCCTTGCCCGGCACCAGATCGGCCGCCACCGAGACGAGCAACCGTTCGGATTCACCGTTCCGGGTGTCCATCAGGAAGACGCCGTTGGCGATGACCTCGAAATCTTCTCCGGCCCGGCGGAGCACCAGCTCGCCGCTCTTCCCGGCCACCTTGTCGAGTACGTCGGTCATCCGGCCAGCCTATCGACGACGATCACGGCGGACCCGCGGATTTCCCTTTCGCACTCGACCGATCGTGGCGGGCACCTGTACGAACCCCGCCGACACTCCTAACCTTGAAGTGTCGGAGGTGATTTCTCATGCAGGCGACCGTCGGAGACGAGATCCACGTGCACGGACGCACGGTCGGCTCGGCCGAGCGACACGGTGAAATCCTCGAGGTACGCGGAGAACACGGTGCTCCGCCGTATCTCGTCCGGTTCGCGGACGGGCACGAAGGGCTGGTCTTCCCCGGCCCCGACTGCGAAGTCCAGACTCGCGCCGAATAGGCGTCACTCGGCCAGCGCGGGCTGCTTCACGCGGCTCCGCCAGCCCGCCACGACCACGACCGCGCCGATCGCGGTCAGTATCGCCGCGATCTCGGGCAGCAGGAGGGGTCCGCCGCCGCTGAGCACGGCTCCCCCGACCAGGCCGGAGAGGCCGACGCCGAGATAGATCGCGGACGCGTTGAGCGAGAGGACGAGCCCGGCGTTCTGGCGGGAGAGCTCGATCAGCCGGTGCTGGATCGGCGGGTTGACCGACCAGGTGGCCAGTCCCCAGAGGAAGAGGACGACGGCCGCGCCCGCGACGGTGGTCGCCACCAGCGGCAACAGCGCGAGCACGACGGTGATCCCGCCGAACACGACCAGTAGCGGTCCCCTGGCGCCCCACCGGTCGGCCGCGCGGCCGCCGAGGACGTTGCCGAGCGCGCCGCCCGCGCCGTAGACGAACAGCAGCAGGCTGACCGTCGTGCCGTGGACGCCCGCCGTGGCGGACAGGACCGGCGAGATGAAGGTGTAGACGGAGAACGCGGCGAGGCAGCCGAGCACGGTCGCGCCGAGCATGGCGAGGACGCGCGGGTCCTTCGCGACGGTGAACCGTTCGGCCAGCCGGACCGGTGGCGGCGCCGGGACCGCGGGTAAGACCAGCCGGACCGCGAAGGCGCCGAGGAGCGAGAAGACCGCGACAAGCGCGAAGACTGCCTGGTAGCCGACGCTCTGCGAAAGGACACTGCCGAGCGGAACACCCAGGATCGTCGCGACGGTCAGCCCGCCGAAGACGAGCGCGACCGCGCGGCCCCGGCGTTCCGGCCAGGTGAGGTCGGCGGCGACGGCACTCGCGGCCGGCGTGAAGACCGCCGCGCCGATCGCGGTGACCACGCGCGCGAGGAGCAGGGTCACGTAGCCGGGCGCGAGGGCGGCGAGCGCGTTGCCGATGGCCGTGACGACGAGCGCGGCGACCAGGAGCGTGCGCCGTTCCCAGCGGCCCGTGACCGCGGCGAACAGCGGCGAGCCGACCGCGTACGCGATGGCGAAGGCGGTGACCAGCTGCGCGGCGGCCGTCTCGGAGACCCCGAGCTCGCCGGTCAGCGCGGGCAGCAGCCCGGCGACTACGTAGCCACTGGTGCCGACCGCGAAGGTGCCGAGCGCCAGCACCGCGGTCCTGGGTGGTGCGAAGGTCATGACTCCCCAGCTCCAGACCCCTTTTTCCGTCGCCTCCCGCTCCGGCACCGGATCGCGTTTAGCCCGCTAAAGGCGATCCGGACCCGGGGGCGCCTGGCCGGTGCCAGATCGCGGTTAGCCCGCGAAAGTCGACTTGGGGTCGTTGTTCGATGGTTGTCGTAGTTCGATGGTGACCGTACTACGAACTCGCCGAAAGTTCGAGAGGCGTCGTACTATGGACGGATGGCCACGACGACCAACCAGTACGTCTATCCCGGACAGGACGAGATCCGGATCGAGGCGGTCCTCGCCGCGCTCGCGGACCCGGTCCGGCTCGACATGGTCCGCCAGCTGGCCGAATCCGGCACCGAGATCTCGTGCAGCGGTTTCGACGTCGCCGTGACCAAGTCCACACTCACCCATCACCTGCGCACCCTCCGCGAAGCGGGCATCATCATGGGCCGCCAGCAGGGCACCGCCCGCTACAACTCCTTGCGCCGCAACGATCTCGACGAGCTCTTCCCCGGACTGCTCCAGGGAGTGCTCGCCGCGCGCCGCTGAGGGTGGGCAGCCTCACCCGAAACCGGGATGACAAAGGCCCCCTCGATCGGTTGAACTGGACGAAGGACAGCGGTGCCGCACTCGCTGTCTTCTTTTGTGTCCGAGACCTAAATCGATTCAGCTCTCCCTTCGCGACGCTGGGCGAGTAATCGTTTACCTCAAGTACGACCCCCGGAAGGAGAGCCGTGCCCGTCGCGCTGCTCGCGCTCGCCATCGGTGCCTTCGGCATCGGGACCACCGAATTCGTGATGATGGGCGTGCTGCCCGAAGCCGCCGCCGATTTCGGCGTGTCGATCCCGTCCGCCGGCTACCTCATCTCCGGCTACGCCCTCGGTGTCGTCGTCGGCGCCCCGCTGCTCACCGCCGCCGCGGTCCGGCTGCCGCGCAAGACGATGCTGCTGGCGATGATGGGCCTGTTCACACTCGGCAACGCCCTCTTCGCGCTCTCGCCGAACCAGGAGTTCGGTGTCGCCTTCCGCTTCCTCGCCGGCCTGCCGCACGGCGCGTTCTTCGGCGCCGGCGCGGTCGTCGCGTCCAGCCTGGCCAAGCAGGGCGAACGCGCGAAGGCCGTCTCGATGATGTTCATGGGCCTGACGCTGGCCAACGTCGTCGGCGTGCCGCTCGGGACGCTGCTCGGCCAGAAGGTCGGCTGGCGCGCGACCTTCGGTGTCGTGGCCGTGATCGGCCTGTTCGCCATGGCCGCGATCGCGAAACTGGTCCCCCACCAGGGCAAACCGGTCGAGCCGTCGCTGCGCGGCGAACTCGGCGCCTTCCGCCGCCCGCAGGTGTGGCTCGCGCTCGCGATCGTCACCTTCGGTCTCGGCGGCGTGTTCGCCTGCCTGTCCTACATCGCGCCGATGCTGACCGACGTCACCGGCTATTCGCCATCGCACGTCACCCTGCTGCTCTCGCTGGCCGGGGTCGGCATGACGATCGGCAACTACCTCGGCGGCAGGCTCGCCGACAAGGCGCTGATGCCGAGCCTCTACGTCTCGCTGATCGCGCTCGCTTCGGTACTGGCGATCTTCACCTTCACCGCGAACGGCAAGGTCGGCGCGGCGGTGACGATCTTCTTCGTCGGCCTCGCCGGGTTCATGATCGGCCCGATGATGCAGGCCAGGATCATGGAGAAGGCGGGCGGGACGCCGTCGCTGGTCTCCGCGGCCGTGCAGTCGGCGTTCAACATCGCGAACTCCATCGGCGCCTACCTCGGCGGCCTGGTCATCGCGGGTGGCCTCGGCCTGGTCGCACCCAACTGGGTCGGCGCGTCGCTGGCCGTCCTGGGGCTCTCGCTGGCCGTGGTGTCCGGCAGCCTGGACCGCCGCGAAGCCCGGCTCAGCCCCGCCATGGCCTCCTGAGCCGACTCAGGACAGGGGCCCGCCGGTGATCGTGAACGCGATGAACAGGATCAAGACGGAGAGCGCGCCGTAGGTCAGGACGTCGACCGGCTTGCCCCGGATGGCCAGCAGCCCGGCCTTCGCCTCGGGCAGCGCCGCCCGGAGCAGGCCGGCGAGCAGCAGCGCGGCGCCGATCAGCGCGGCACCCTGCCGCCAGTGGTACTGGCCGATCCGCAGGGCGGCGACGGCCACCACCAGCATCACCACCAGGAACGGCAGGTGATGGAGCAGTGCCCCACGGTCACGCCGCTGTCCGGCCACCGCCATCAGTCCTCGTCCTTCAGGGTCTCGCGGGCAGATCGGTTCACGCCGTCAGTATCCCGGGTGAGTGAGCCGACACCAGGTCAGGGCGTCTTCTGGACTGTCAATAGCGGCAAAACCCACATGCGGGGTGCACGCGAGCGCGGATACGGTCAAAATGTGACCGTGGCACAACCGACGACTCAGCTGAACGCGACCGAGCAGGACACCCTGGTCAAACAGATCGGCCTCGCCCTGCTGCGGGCCGCGCCGCGCGATTGGCGAAAGGTGACCGCCGAGTACCGAGCCGTCGGCAGGTACCACGAGATGACCGGCGAGATCATCACCGAGGACGGCACCGCGCACGAGTGGGTCGCGACGCATGACATCGCGACGCTGTTCGGCAGGCTCCGCGCCGGGATGTATCGCGACGGCCGCGGCACCTGGTTCAACGCCCGTTACCAGCTGGATCACCCGTCCAGCTACAACCTCGAGTACAACCGCGACGAGCCCCAGTGGCGCCTCGCGCCGCCTCCGCAGGCGCTGTCCGACGAACTGCGCATGTTCCCCCGCTCCGAGGAGAACGTGCCCGAATGGCTGATCCGGCGTATGTCCGGCCTCGGCCCCGAGCAGCCAGGGCCGCATTTCCGCATCGCCCGCATCTTCGACACCATCGGCCCGGCCGGGCGTCCGGTGATCAACCGGCCCGACCTGGAGATCGAGGAGCAGGACAGGCTGCTCGAGTACCTCGACCGCGCACCGCTGGTGGTCACCGAACGCGGCTACGACATCGACAGGCTCGCGCAGACCCCCGAGGCCACCGTCCCGGTCGCCTTCCACAGTGACGGGCAGTGGATCTGGCCCGCCGCCGTGAACTTCTACCTGCGCGAGTACGGCGTCTCACCGGAACTCGACCTGATCGACCACGTCCGGCAGAACGATTTCACGCTGCCCGAGGTCGACGCCCCGACGCTGCAGGCCGCCGCGGGGTACCTCACCCGGGGGAATCAGCCCCCGCAACAGCGCCCCAACGGCCCGGGTGGACCGGGTGGCCCCAACGGCATGCCCGCGGGCCCGCCTCCGCAGGGACCGCCGCAGAACGGCCCCGTGCCGCCTCAGCAGGCCAACCAGGGCGCTCCCGGGCAGCCCGGCCCGAACCAGCCCGCTCAGCCGCCCGTCCCGCCGCATCAGCAGGGCCCGGACCAGTCGGCCGCCGCTGCGGCTGCCGCGGCACCGGTCGCGGCTGCCGCGGCCGTCCCCGCCGCCGAGTCCACCGTTCCCGATCAGGCCGAGCAGGCCCAGCGGTACGAAGAGGACTACGACACCCAGGACTACCAGGCACAGGACTTCCACGAGGCCGCCGCCGAGCAGCAGTACGAAGGCCGCTACGAAGACCCGTACGCGCACGACGAGGCGCAGTTCCACGAGTCCGAACAGGACGCGTACGCCGACGAGGAACGGCAGGACGAGGCGTCGCATCAGCGTGCCGAACCCGCGCCGGAACCGCAGGTCGCCGACCCGGAGGCCACCACGTACGCGCGGCCCGCGCAGGTCGACGCCTACGAGCCGCCGCCCCTCGTGGAAGAGCAGGACGCGTACGCCCGGCAGGAAGAGGACCAGCCGTACGCGCCGCCCGAGGAGGAGACGACCACCGGTTACACGCCGGTCGAGCAGGCCGACGCCGGTCCTGAACTGCCCCTCCTCACGCACGACGCGGAGCCGGACCTACCCCCGCCGTCGGACAACGAGGTCACGCAGGTCGACGCCTCGCCGCCGGTCCCCGTGCCCGTGTCCCGCCCCGAGCCCGAGCCGCGGCGCGAGGACGCCCCGCGCCGCGCGGCACCGGAGCGACCGCGTCGCGCCGAGCACCCCGTGCCGGTGCTGAACGAGCTGCAGGCGAAGTTCGACGACCTCGACGTGCCCGAGGACGTCTACCGCATCGGCTCCCCCACCGACCACGGCTGGAGTGTCGAGCAGGTCGACGGCGGCGGCTGGCGGGTCGGCTGGTACGACGGGAAGCTGGCCAATCCGGCGGTGTTCGGCGACGCCGAGGACGCCGCCGCGTTCATGCTCGGCAAGGTCCTGCTGAACCCGAACGGCGCTCCGCCGCCCGAGGAACAGCCCGCTGTCGAAGAGCGGCCGGTCGAGGAGCAGGCTCCGCCGCCGCCCGTGCTGGCGACGCTGTCCCCCGAGATCGCGACCGGTTCGCATCCGGTGCCGCCGCGGGAGTCGATCCCGGCACAGGAACAGACGGCGTTCACGACGGCCGAGGAGCTGCTCGGCGACGACATGGACGACGAGCCCGCCCCCGCGCCGGTCCCGCCCGCGCCCCCGGCGCGGCCGAACCCGGTGCTGGCGAGCCCGCCGCCCGCGCCGCCGCGGCGTGAACCACCGGTGACGCCGCCTCCGCCGCCGATGCGGCGCGAGGAACCGGCCCGTCCGCCGGTCGCGGCGAACGCCGCCGGGGCGCCCGACGCCAAGCAGAACTGGCCGATCTCGCCGCTCAACGGCGAGCCGCCGCTGACGCTGTTCCGCGGCAAGGAGCTGCGCGAGCTGCCCGCGGGCAGCGAGCTGGACCGCTTCGGTGGCCCGAACGGCAACCTGACCTACGCGGCCGGGACGCCGTTCGAGGAGCGCTCGCTCGTGCCGGAGTGGGTGAACCGGCCGTACCACGTGTACCGCGTGCAGCGGCCGCTCGAAGCGCTCGCCGGGGTCGCGATCCCGTGGTTCAACCAGCCCGGTGGCGGTTCGGCGTATCTGCTGCCGGCGTCCATCGAGGAGCTGCTCGCCGAGGGTGACCTCATCGAGCTGGACCCGGGCGAACCGCCGATCGACTAGTCCGCAAGCGCTATGAACGGACCGTTCCTTGCAAAATTTGCAAGGAACGGTCCGTTCATAGCACGCGGGGTCAGTGGATGACGAGGCCGTGTGCGGCGGCGTAGGCGACCGCGGTCTCGGTGTCCACGTGGACACCGGCGAGGTTCGCCTGCACCAGCCCGTTGGCGTCGAGCCGCGCGCCACGCAGGTCGGCGCCTTCGAGTTTCGCGCCGGCCAGCCGGGCACCGGTGAGATCCGCACCTCGCAGGTCGGCACCGGTCAGATCCGCTTCGAGCAGGTTCGCCTCACGCAGGCGCAGGCCGCCCAGGTCCACTTTGGACAGACGGGCCTTGCTGAGCGAGACCAGCGAGAGATCGCATTCGGTGAAGGCGACCTTCTGGAATCGGCAGTCCACAAAGGACGATCCGAGCATCGAACAGGAGCTCCACCGCGTGCTCGCGAGCACACTGCGGTCGAAGGTGCACGACCGGAACGCCGACGCCTCGTGGCGCGAGCCCTCGAAGTCGACCTTGGTGAAGTCGCACTGGTCGAAGGTGCAGCCCTGGGTGCGCAGCCCGCGCAGGTCGGCTTCGGTGAAATCACAGCCGACGAAACTGCGTTTTTCCCACCACTGCTCGGAAAGAACGGCTTCTCGGTAGTCCTCCGCGGTCTCGATCACTCGTCCAGGATCGCATACCCGCTCAGGGCCAGGTGATTCCGCCGAACATCGCGCGCAGCTTCGCCGCCCGCGCCGGGGACGACGCGGCGATCCAGCCGATCCGGCCGAGCAGATGGGCGCGGAAGTCCGGATGCGCGGTCCGGTTCTGCTCCTCCGGGCCGGTTCGGACGCAGTTGTGCAGCAGTGCGCGCAGGGCGTCGTAGTCGGCGCGCGTCGCGGCGGGCGCGCTGTTGACCACCAGGCCCGCGACACGTTGCCGCTGGTGCGCTCCGGCGACCGAGGTCTTGTCGTCTCGCAGCCGGAAGCCCTCGCCGGTCACGATCCGCCGGACACCGGGCAGCAACCGGTGCAGCGGCAGGGAATCCCCGGAGAACGCCAGATCGTCGGCGTACCGCGTGTAGGCGGCGCCCAGTGCACGCGCGAGACCGTCGAGCCGGCGGTCGAGATGGTGCGTGACCGCGTTCGCGACCGAAGGCGACGACGGCGCGCCCTGCGGCAGATGGGTGGCCGCGAGGTTGTTCAGCAGCCGCAGGCGCGCCGGATCCCGCCGCCCCTCGGGCGCGGTGGCGAGGACATCGGGCGGAACGGCTGTGGTGAGCACGCCCGCCAGCGCCTCCGCCACGGCGGGCGGATACCCCGCGAGGCCGAGCAGCGCCGAGATCCGGCGCGCGGACACCGTCGGGAAGAACCCTTCGAGGTCCATCCTGACCACGGTTTCCCGCCCGGCGTGCGGCGCGGCGCAGGACATCGCCGAACGTCCGCGCCGGAACCCGTGCGCCGCCTCGTGCACCGGCAGCGCCTCGACGACGTGCCGCACGATCCGGCGTTGCAGTTCGGCGATCCGCGGCTTCGGCCGCTCGATGAGCCGCACACCGCCCGAAGCGGTCGGGATCCAGCGGTAGGTGTAGTGCCGGACCGGCTCGTCCGCACGCCTGTTCCAGCCCTTCGCGTCGGCGAACCACGAGAGTTCGCCGGGCGTCAGATCGAGGGCTGCGGCGCAGTCGTCGAAGGTCGCCCAACGGGCCACCTGGAATCGCCAGACCGGCATGGGTTCGAGGAGCGACGCGGAGGTGACTCTTTCTCCTGTCATCCGCGCGGACTCGCACGCGGAGCATGCCGCGCTCGCGCGGGGCGCCTTGTCTCGCTGTCTTCGTACTCCCCGGGGTTGCCCCGGAGTGGGTGGCGATCCACCGGCTCACCTCCGCGTCGCTATCGCCACCCTACCGACTTCAGCGACTGGGAATGATCTCCGTTCCGGAGACGTAGCGCATGGCCTCGATGAACTTCGGGTCGTTCATCCGGCGCTCCATCTCCGGGTAGTCGAGGTCGACCAGCCGGGTCTGGATCCACCACAGGTTGCCGAACGGGTCGCGGACCCGGCCGACACGGTCGCCGAAGAAGAGTTCGGTCTGCCTCGTCACCTCTTCGGCGCCCGCCTCGACGGCCCGGCGCTGCGTCTCCACGCTGTCCTCGACGTAGAGCCGCAGGTACGCCGGGGTGTCGACCCAGTCGTCCCGCGAGTCGAACAGCATGACGACCGAGTCGCCGATCCGGACCTCGGCGTGCCCGATCTTCCCGCCCTCGACGTACACCGGTTCACCGATCGGCTCCGCATCGAAGACCCGCTTCAAGAAGTCGATCACGCCCGCGGTGTCGCGCGAGATGATCCACGGGGTGACCGAGTGGTAGCCATCGGGGATCGGGTTGCTCATCGGGTTCTCCTCAGTCGTCGTGGTGCGATGAGAAGAACGCTAGAGCCCGTATAGGACAGATCATGTCCTAATGGGATTTCAGGAGGAAAGGCGGCTTCGACTCCTGCCACGCGGGCATGTCCAGCGAGTTGAGCACCTCGACGATCCGCTTCTCTTCGTAGCGGAAATGCGTCTCCATGATCGCCGTGAGGCCGTCCAGTTCCCGTTGGACGTGCAGGATCTCGTCCTGACTCGACCCGGGGCCGACCCCGGCGACCAGCTCTTCGAGCCGTTCGATGATCCCGGTCATGACCTCGTGGTCGTGCGCGAGCTCTTCGAGCGACGGCCGCAATTCGGGAAATTTCTCCGCCAGTACAAGGAAAGCGCCGCCGTCTTCCCCGGTGTGATGCCTGGTCAGTGCCGAGCAGAAGGTGAGGCAATGCGCCCGGAGATCGCGCAGCCGCTCGGCACGCCCCTCCGCGACCGACCCGAGGTCGTCGTGCAACGCGGCCAGCTCTTTACGCAGCCAGTCGTGAACCTGAACAAGTTGATTTCCGAACGCCGTCAACCGGCCGTTCTTCCGAGAAGGGGTTTCCATGATTTCCCATGGTCCGGCGCCTCCATGCCCGCGACGGTCTCTTTGCCGGGTGCACTGCGACGCTGGATCAACTTCAGCATGACCCTCCGATGATCGTCAAGAGGGTTCAGTGGAAGTCACGGGACTTGGCGGTGATCCGCAGCGGCAGATGCCGGATCTGTTCGGCGAGGACGTTCACCACCTCGCCGGTGCGCTCGACCACGCCCCGGATCAGCAGCGCGGGACTGCCGCGGGCGACCCGGTGATAGCGCTGCCACACCCCCATCGTGCAGATGATGTTGATCATCCCCGTCTCGTCTTCGAGGTTCAGGAAGGTGACGCCGCCCGCGGTCGCCGGCCGCTGGCGATGGGTCACCGCGCCCCCGGTCAGCACCCGGGTGCCGTGCGGGACCTCGCGCAGGCCCGCCGCCGTGACGACGCCGAGCTCGTCGAGGTGCTCCCGGATGAACTGGGTCGGGAAGCTGTCCGGCGACACCCCGGTGGCCCAGACGTCCGCGGCCGCGACGTCGATTTCGTCCATGCCGGGCAACATCGGCGCCTTGACCCCGGTGGTGAGCCCAGGCAGTTTCTCCAGGCTTTCGTCGGCGACCGCACCCGCCGCCCAGAGCGCGCTTCGCCTGGTCTCGCCGAAACAACCGAACGCGCCTGCCGCCGCCAGCGCCTCGACCTGCGGTTTGGTCAGCCGTACCCGCCGGGCGACCTCGGCCAGGTCCGCGAACGGGCCGTCGCGTTCCCGTTCCTCGACGATCTTCTTCGCCAGCTTCTCGCCGATCATCCGCACGGTGGACAGGCCACCCCGCACGGCGAGCAGCTTTTCCCCTTCCGGCAAGGGTTCCAGCGTCGCGTGCGGGAGGCTCGCGTTGATGTCCGGGCCGAGCACCCGCACCCCGTGCCGCCGCGCGTCGGCGACCAGCGACTGCGGGGAATAGAACCCCATCGGCTGCGCGCGCAGCAAACCCGCCAGGAACGCGTCCGGGTGGTAGTACTTGAAGTACGCGCTAGCGAACACCAGCAAGGCGAAACTCAGCGCGTGACTCTCGGGGAAACCGAAGTTCGCGAACGCCTTGAGCTTGCCGAAGATCTTCTCGGCGAGCTCTCCCCCGATGTCGTTCTTCGCGGCACCTTCGAGGAAACGCCGTTTGAGCCGTTCCATCTTCTGCTCGGAACGTTTGGACCCCATGGCGTGCCGCAGCCGATCCGCCTCCGCCGGGGTGAAATCGGCGACGTCGAGGGCGATCTGCATCATCTGTTCCTGGAACAACGGCACGCCGAGGGTCTTTTCCAGCGCGTTGACCAGCTTCGGATGGTCGAAATCCCATTTCTCCTGGCCGTTCTTGCGCCGGATGTAGGGATGCACCGAACCACCCTGGATCGGGCCGGGCCGGATGAGCGCGACCTCGACGGCAAGATCGTAGAACTTCTTGGGACGCAAGCGAGGCAGGGTGGCCAGCTGCGCGCGGCTCTCCACCTGGAAGACGCCGATCGCGTCGGCGCGGCAGAGCATTTCGTAGACGTTCTGATCCTTGAGATCCAATTCGGAGATGTCGACCTCTTCCCCTTTGTGGTCATGGACAAGGTCGATCATATAATGCAGGGCCGACAACATTCCGAGGCCGAGCAGATCGAATTTGACCAGCCCCGCCGCGGCGCAGTCCTCCTTCTCCCACTGCACGACACTGCGATTCTCCATCCGGGCCCATTCGATCGGGACGACCTCGCTCACCGGCTGCTCGCAGATCACCATCCCGCCGGAATGGATACCCAGATGCCGCGGGAAGTCTTCGAGCGCGCTGGCGAGTTCCACGACCTCCTCGGGAATATCGTGATCGTGGTCCTTTTCCGTGGCGCGCAACGCACCCCAGCGGTCGATCTGCTTGCTCCACGCGTCCTGCTGGCCGGGCGAGTACCCCAGCGCCCGCGCCGCGTCGCGGACCGCGGACCGGGCCCGGTAGGTGATCACGTTCGCCACCTGCGCGGTGTTCAGCCGCCCGTATTTCTCGTAGACGTACTGGATCGCCTCCTCACGGCGGTCGGATTCGATGTCGAGGTCGATATCCGGGTAACCGTCGCGATCCGGGGCGAGGAACCGTTCGAAGAGCAGGCCGTAGCGCACGGCGTCGACCTTGGTGATGCCGAGCGCGTAGCAGACCGCCGAGTTCGCGGCCGATCCCCGGCCCTGGCAGAGGATGTCCTTCTCCCGGCAGAACCGCACGATGTCCCAGACGATCAGGAAGTAGCCGGGAAAACCCAGTTCTTCGATGACCTCCAGTTCGTGCTCGATCAGCTTCCGGGCTTTCTCGCGGTACTCGGCGTCTTTGTTCTTCTCATGTTCCTTCGCACCCTCGTACGTGAGCTCCCGAAGGTAGGAAGCTTCGGTGTGTCCCTTCGGCACGACGAACGGCGGCAGCTTCGGCTCGATGTGGTGGAGTTCGAACGCGCACTCCCGGCCGAGCAGCAGCACCGCCTGCACCGCGCCCGGATACCGTGCGAAGATCTCGGCCATCTCCTCCCCCGAGCGCAGGAACGCCGTCCCCGCGGCGGGCAGCCAGCCCTCCATGTCCTCCAGGCCCCGCCGGGCGCGGATGGCGCTGAGCGCGTCGGCGAGCGGGGCCCGCTCCGGCCGGGCGTAATGCGCGGCCGTGGTCGCCACCGTCGGGAGCCCGAACTCCTTGGCCATTTCGCTCAACAGGTCGTTGTGCGTGCTGTCCAAGGGAAGACTGTGGTCGATGAGCTCGACATAGACGTTTTCGCGGCCGAAGCAGTCGATGAGTTCCTTCAGCCGCACGACGGCCGCCGCGGGACCTTCGGTGACGAGCGCCTTGCGCACCGCGCCCTTGCGGCACCCGGTGAGCACGACGCACTTCCCGCGCACCTCTTCGGCGACCGCGCGCAGGTCGTAGACCGGCCTGCCCTTCTCCGCCCTTTCCTTCGGGGACAACGACTGCCTGTCGAAGCCGTACAGCTGACCGGCGGTGATCGCCCGGTTCAGGCTCAGGTAGCCGTCCTGTTGTTTGGCCAGCAAGAGCAGGTGCTCGCCCTCGGGATCGGCGAACCCGTTCTGCGGCCCGGACAGGCCGAAACTGAGCTCCGTGCCGAAGACGGTGTGCACACCCAGCTCCCGAGCCGCTTCGGCGAACCGCACCACGCCGTACATGCCGTCGTGATCGGTGAGCGCGATCGCGTCCAGGCCCAGCCGCGCGGCCTCCTCCACCAGTTCCTCGGGATGGCTCGCCCCGTCGAGGAAGCTGAAGTTCGAATGGCAGTGCAGTTCGGCGTACGGCACCCGGCGCGCGGTGGCCCCGTCGTCGTCACCGATCAGCCCGGACAGATCCGCGGGCGGCTGATAGCCCTCACGTTTGGCACTCCACGCGGGGCTGTCGCCGCCGTCACCGGGCGGGACCTCGCCGGCGAGCTCGCGGGCGAGGTCCTTCCACGGCCGCGGAGGGTTGTTCCAGCCCATCGGTCACCGGTTCTCGGTCGAGCTTCTCGGCGCGGGCACGAACACTTCCGCGCGCGGAACGCACGCCGCCCATGCGGTGTCCAACTCGGCACGCTGTACCGGAATGGCCGGTTCCTCCAGCCAGCGTCGCACCAGCCGCGTGTACTCCTCGTCCATGTTCAGTCGTACTTCCCTTCCAGTGTCCACATCGGATTCTTGTGATGTTCGAAGCGGAGCAGCACCGCTTCCTCGGCGTCGGCCCCGTCGGCCAGCAGCACCTGCAATCGCATCCGGGTCCCCGACCGCGCGTGCCCCGCCCCGGCCCGGACGCCGACGAACCACGGCCCCGCCCAGGCGAGGACCTCGCGCGGCTCACCGCCCTCGAAGCTCACGAGGAACGGCGCGGCGCTGACCCGGCGCCGCGCGGTGATCTCCACGGCGTGCCCGTTCTCGTCCAGCACCTGAGCGGGAACCGGCGGTACGAACACCGTGGCCGGGGAAGGCGACGGGAGCCTCCCGGCCCAGTTCGCCTCCGCCTGCGCCGATTTCTCCCGCCTGTCGCCCCACGGCACCAGCCGGACCCGCTCGGCGGGATCGCGGCCGCCGTCGAGCACCGCGGTGAAGACGCTCTCCGGGCCGAGCAGGCCCTGCACCCGCACCAGCGCCCGGCCTGCCCGCTCACCGGACACGCCTTCGTCCTCTGTGGACGGACGCAGCACGCCCGACGCGCCGGCCTGCCACAACCCGAGCTGCAGCGACCGTCCTTCGACGGTCTCCTCCGGCTCCAGCCGCAGCCGCACGATGCCGGAATGGGGGCGGTCCTTGGCTTTCAGCCAGCCTTCGAACTGCCAGCGCACCCTGTCCGCGACCCCGAGCGGGGTCAGCGGTTCGGCGCACCGCCACACCCGGCCGAGTTGCTCACCGGTCTCGGTGGTCGCGTAGATGCCGAGCCTGGTGCAGGCCAGCCCGTGCGCGGCGAGCCCGGCGTGGAACCGTTCGCCGAGCCCTTTCGCCACGAACGCGGCGGCGTCGACCCGGTCGATCGGCGGGTCGAACGCCTTCGCCAGCGAGAGCTCCGGCGGCGGACGGCGGCGCGACGGCGGACGTTCGGACCGTCCTCGTGCCAGCCGGTGCGCGAGCACGCCCTCTGTCCCGAAGCGCGCGGAGACGTCGCTTTCTTCGAGCGCCGCGAAGGCGCCCAGCGTGCGAAGGCCGAGCTGCTTGAGCAAGGTGACCAGCTCGGTCCGGCCGGCCTCGGGCTGGTCGAGTTCGCGGATGGGCAGCGGAGCCAGGAACTCCGCCGTCCCACCGGGCTCGACCAGCGTCGACCGACGGGCGGCGAGCGTCGCGGCGAACAGGCCGTCGGCGACGCCGACCTGGCTTTCCACCCCCGCCGCCACGGACACCTCGTCCACCAGCCGTTCCAGGAGGCCGTGCTCACCGCCGAAGTACCCGGCCGCGCCGTCGACCGGAACCGCGACGATCCCGGGGCGCACCACCTCGACACCGACGGCCAGCTCCTCCACCGCCCGTGCGACGGACTCGAAGAGCCGGGCGTCACGGCCGTCGTCCTCACCGAAGACCGCCAGCTCCGGGCAGCAGGACTGGGCCTCGCGCCGCCGCATCCCGCGGCGGACCCCGTATCCCCTGGCCACCGCGGTGCACGCGACCACGCGGTTCGCCGAGAAGACCGCGGCCGGGCGGCCGACAGGTTCACCGGCGACGGCCGCGGCGGCGACCGCCGGCCAGTCCGGGCACCACAGCACCAGCATGCGCACAGGCGGGTTCATGCCGTCCCCCACCTGGTCGCGGGGAAGTCGGCGCGCTCGACTTCGCCCTCGCCGGTGAACCGCAGCAAGGCCGACATCGGCCGGGCGGCCGCACCCCGGCCACCGGCCCGCACCTCGACCTCACGGGCGCGCAGATGACCCGCACCCCCGCCGTCGAAGCCCGTCCAGCTCGAACGACGGCAGCTCAGCTCGACCTCCGCACCGGGCCAGGACCCCAGCGAAAGCAGGACCGAACCACGGTTGCGCGCGCGGGCGGACAGCCGCCTCGCCACGTCGGGCCGGGCCAGCCCCGGACCGACGACCACGAGATCGAAGCCGTCGAGCAGGGCCGCGGTCACCGCCGGGAACTCGGCACCGGGGCGGGGGACCAGCGCCAGCCTGCCCACCTCGACCCCGAGTTCCGCGGCGGCGACCACCCCGAGCGCGGGCAGGCCGACCGCGACCGCCCACGCACCGCCGGCGGTCGCGGCGGCCAGCAGGGTGAGCATCAGTGACGTGGACCCCAGCACCGAAACGGTGCTCCCGCGCCGGAGCCCCGCGGCGGGCAGCAGACCGGACAACGCCGGGGACACCGGGAGCACCCTTCCCGTCGTCCTCGCGTGTTCGGCCGCGGAAGCCACGCCACTGGCCGTGCTCACTCCTGGCAAAGCCGCCAGCCTCGCCAACGGCAAGGCCCGTGCCTCGACCACCTCCGCTGTCAACGGACCCGCCTCCCCACGACATCTGAACCGTCCTTTGTGGACGGCACTGGACACGCCGCGGGGAAGGCAGCACTTCGAACGCTTGTTCGATGACTCCAGTAGACCGGGTGGCGCAGCGGTTGTCAAGCGAACCGGGAACGATCACCGGACCTGTCACGTCCGATACCGGGAATCCCCTTGTCAGGAAAGGAAACCCGCAGTGGACGACGCTTGGCCCGAGACGGTGAACGGCTGGGAACTCGCCAGGGAGGGCCATATCGAGAACTACCGCAAACGCCTGGCCAACCAGGTCACGGTCACCGCGATCTGGGAGAACGGGACCAGGCGGGGCCAGATCGACGCCCGCACCGAGCCGCTGGGCGGCGGACGGACCCTGACCAGCAGCCGCAAGGACTTCCGGGACAAGGACGCGTTCTGGACCGCCGCGACCTGCGTGCTGGAGATGGCCGCGAACCTGCCGTCGCTGGGCTGGGGCACGAGCCCGGCGGACACGGCGCTGGCCGGGACCGTGGCAGGCATGGTCGAAGCGGAACCCGGCACCAGCGGATACCCGGAAGCGGAACTGACGTTCACGCTGACCGAAGGGCACACCGTGACCCTGTGCATGACCGACGAGCAGGCCTTCGACCTGAGCAACGCCATCTCGAGGCTCGACCACTACGTGTGGTCCGAAGAACGCGAAGACGACGAAGAAGATGAAGACGAGGACGACTTTGACGACGAGGACTTCGATGACGACGAGCCCGTTGTCGAAGAGGTGCCCGAGGTCGGCGAAGTCCACTCCGGCCCGGACACCGGGCACGACCTGGTCACCCTGCTGGATGACCGGTTCGGGGTCACCGAGGACAACCTGCTGGCGCATGTCGACTGGTCCGCGCTCATCGTGGTGGGGGAACCCGCGGTGAGCTCCCTCATCGAACGAGGGGACGAACTGACCGCCGCGGTCGCTCCGCGGTGGTATCCGGTCGTCGCGGACCGGCCCGGCGAGCGCTGGGTCGTCCTGAAGCGCACCGGTCTGCGCTACCACGGGGAGTGAGAGCCTCGTGAGTGGTGTTTGAGGGGTAAGGAGAACGTGCGTCGGGTCGGCCGTGGAGACGCTCACCAGTCCGTGAAGGCCTCCTTGAGGGATCCAGGGTCCCTCAAGGAGGCCTTCACGGACCGACCACCTGACACGACACCTTTGACTTTCGGCTCAACGACCCCAAACGCCACTCACGACACCGGACCGTCAGGCCACGCGAGGAAGCGGCGCCGGGTGGTACCGCCGGAAACCAGGCGCGGCGGTGCCGCCTTCACCGTGCAGCCAGTCATAGAGGAAACGGAACTCCGGGCCGAACCGGTTCGCCTCGGCGTTCAGCCGTTCCGGCGACGTCGACGGCCAGCGGCCGCTCTCGACGCGGTCCCGCAGCACACGCAACGCCGTCAGTTCCTCCGCGGCGGTGTGCTGGCAGTGACCGCCCCGGTTCACGAACAGCTGCCGGATCCGCCCGGAATCGACGCGGTCGCCATAGGTCCGCTCGTGTTCGGGGGCGACGCCGTCGCCGATCGGGTGCAGTGTGACGACGGGCCGGTGACCGTGCCCGGTCGGCGTGCCGACGCGGTCGAGCCACCGGGCGGCGGCGTTGTCCGCCTTCACGCGGGACGCGGTGGCGAGCGCGGCCAGATCGGCGCCGAGATCCAGGCCTGCGTCGCGGTAGGCCTTGGTGACGAGGTCACGTTCACTGGACCGGGCGAGCAGGTCGCGGTAATCCACTCCGGTGTTCCCGGTCGGGTTCCCGCCGGCCTGCGTCTCCACATCGGCCCGGTGAGCACCCCAGGAGAACTGGTCGTAGACCGCCAAGACGAACTCCGTCTGCTGACGGATCTGCGCGGCGACGTCGGTAGAGCGGGGACGGTGTGCCGTCGACCAGCCGGGGACGTCGGCGAACGCGTTGGCGAGGGCGAGCCGCGCCCGTCCATCGGGTGATTCCAACGCCTTCGCGACCACTTGACGAGCTTTCGAGAGGTTCGCTCCCGGGTCGGCGATGCGGACGACCTCCAGTTCCGGCGCCAGCAGCGTCCGGACCGTGAACCCCAGATCGAGTGCCTGGGCGAACAACGCGGAACCGCCCGCGAGGGGACCGCACATCGCCAGCGTGCCGTCGATCCGGTGCGGGAGCCGCTCGGCCAGCAGGACCGAGTTGAGCCCGCCGCCGGAGGCGCCCCAGGTGAGCACCTGCGCCGGGCGGCCGATGGTGCGGTCGAACCAGGACAGCAGCGCG
This sequence comes from Amycolatopsis sp. WAC 01376, assembly GCF_003947415.1. GTDB lineage: Bacteria > Actinomycetota > Actinomycetes > Mycobacteriales > Pseudonocardiaceae > Amycolatopsis. Next base: position 31,473 of record NZ_QHKL01000009.1, on the reverse strand, counting down.
GTCTGATCGTGCACGGCTTCGCGGGCCGAAAAGCCGATCGGCTTGCTGTAGAGCGACGCGGCCAGCGCGTACCCCTCGCCGAGGAGAACGGGTTTCGCCTCCGCCCGGTTGGCGAGTTCGATCTCCTCGGGAACATGGCCCGGCGGATAGATCCCGTGGTTGTACAGCAACAACTTGCCGTTCCAGTTCGGCGGCACCTCGACCCGGTACCGGGCGCCCTCGAGCACTCCGGTGTGCACACGGACGTCGTCCGCGGCGATGGCGGGCGCGCCGGTGACGGTCAGCGCGGCGGCCAGGATTCCTGTCAACGTCATGGCGAAATGCTGACAGTGCGAGGCTTCGCGGGAATCCGTCGAGACGCGGCTTCTCGCCTACGCTTCCTGGCGTACAAGCTCCTCCGCCAGTTCGCCGCCGTGCCGCCGCAGCCGCCCGAGGACGTCGTCGATGTCCTCCACCGAGAACACGAAATGGCGGATACCCGGCGTGTTCATCGGCAGGCGCGAATCGGCCTGGCCCTCAGGCGTCCGATACTTGATCAGCTCCAGCCCTCCGTGACCGTCCGGCGGCCGCAGCACCGCGATGTCCGTCCGCACGCCGTTCAGCCCGGTGAGGCGATCGACCGTGTCACCCTTGAGCGACGCTTCGCCTTCCAGTTCGAGACCGAGTGCGATGAAGAACGCCTTCGCCGCTTCGAGATCGTGGACGACGACGCCGACGTGTTCCAGTTTCTTGAGGGCCATGACAGTTCCTTTCATGCGCTCTGACGCGCTGTCTGCCGGCGCAGGAGCTCTTCGACGGCGGAGGGAAGAGTGGTCTCGAAGTCGATGAGCTTGACCCAGGTCGGCGTCACCACGACGCGGACCATGCCGTCGTAGAGCGACCGCACGTTCGCCTCCCACTCGACCCGCTGCTCGGGCGTCATCTCGTAGGTGCCGTTCCACTGCATGTACTCGTCGGGGATGCCGTCGACGTAGTCCAGTTCGACGGTGCCGCGGATGAGCAGGATCTTCGGCGGGTGGGATTCGGTGTCGATCGTCAGCGCGACAGCGGGATTACGGCGAAGCGCCGGCAACTTCTGCGCGTTCGTCGGGGTGCACAGGACGATCTCCTTACCGTTCCAGTGGATGCCGATCGGAATCGACCGCGGCGTGCCGTCGAGCGCGGTGTAGGCCAGCCGGGCCAGGTCGCGGGCCAGGAGCTCCTGGCTGAGCGGGCGGTTCAGGATCTCGTCGATCGTGCTCTGCTGCATGTCGCTCTCCTCGGGTCGCTGCCTTCGCGGACACCCCCAGGGACGCCGCCACCCCCCAGACCTCGACACCTCTCGAATGTGACCTGAGTCACGTCGACTTTAGCGGGCTAATCGCGATCCGTTTGTCGAAACGGCCCCCGGCCAGGCGTCGCTCTCTTGAGGCATACGAGAGAGGAACAGCCATGACGAAGGAATCCAAGGTCCGCTTCGAGGGTTTCCTGCCCACCACGCCCGCCGACACCTGGGCCGCGATCACCACGGGCAGCGGCGGCTGGCTCTGGCCGATCCGGTACGAACCCCGCGACGGCGGCGCCGAATCCGGCCTCACCCCGAACGGCGGCATGGTGACCGTCTGGAAGCCGTCACAGCACTTCGTCACCTACGCCGAAGACGAGAACGGCTGGTTCAACACGCTCGAGTACGTCCTCGAACCGAAGGACGGCGGCACGTACCTGCGCTACGAGCACACCACGGTCCTCGACGACTGGGACGTCGAATACGACGCGTGCGAGCAGCACACGTCGTTCTACTACCACTCGCTGGGCGAGTACCTGACGCACTTCAACCGACGCCAGGCGAAGTACTTCAAGACCGACGCGCCCGAAGCGTCCAAGGCTCCGGAAGCGTTCGAGGCCGTGCGGGCGGCCCTCGGCGCGACGGCCGTCGGCGACCGGGTGTACCTGGAAGTCCCTGGCGTCGAAGGCGTCGTCGACTACCTGACGCCGGCCTTCATCGGTGTCCGGACCGAAGACGCGCTGTACCGCTTCTACGGCCGGAACGTCTGGGGCTGGCCTGTCGGCATCGGGCACCACCTGTTCGCCGAAGACGCCGACGCGGACAAGGCCGAGAAGGCGTGGACAGCCTGGCTGAACGGCCTGTACGGCTAACGGGGCAGTTTCTTCGCGATCTCGGTGCCGACGGACTTCGCCGCTTCGGCGGACTCCGCCGGCGGGATCGGCGAGTTCGTGAAGAACCCCTTGTCCCAGCCCTTGTAGGTGACGATGACGACGTACACACCCTGGGAGTACCGCAGCTCGGCGCCACTGAAGGCGCTGTCGGTGTCCAGGGTGACGAGGACCGCCTTCTTCCCGATGCCCTGCACCTGCTGCTGACGTTCGGACGGCGCGGCCGATCCGACGGAAGACTCCGCCGCGCGTTTCTCGGCGTCCGGCCCCTCGTGGCGGTACACCGTGATCTGGAGGGACCGGTCGTGGACGTTGTCGCTCTCCGGCGGCAGCCAGGAGCAGCCGTACTGCTTGATGACGGTCTTGCCCGCTTTGATCTCGTTCTCGCGGACGCCTTGGTAGCTGGTGGTGAACGTCTTGTTCAGGAGCTCCGGGGAGACCTGGCACTCGGCGGGCGGCTGCTGCGAGACCGGCGCCTTGCCGACCGACGAGTAGTACTCCGACGCGAAGATCCCGCCGGGGATGCCGAGCCCGAGCAGGACGACGCCGCCCACGATCAGGCCGACGATCAGCCCGGTCTTTTTCTTCTTGGGCGGCTGCCCGTAGCCGGGCGGGCCGTAACCGGGAGGCGGGCCGTAGCCGGGCTGGGGCGGGCCGTAACCCGGCTGCTGTCCGTAGCCCTGCCCAGGTGGCGGGCCGAAACCCGGCCCCTGGCCGTACCCCTGCGGTGGCTGGTGCACCGATCCTCCCCCTCCCGATTCACGTACGTCCGGATCGCGTTTAGCGGGCTAATCGCGATCCGCGGCCAGCATGGCACGACGGCCGCGGCCGGGCACCGGGAACGCCCGCGGATCGCGATTAGGGGGCTAAACGCAAGTCCGGGACCGGATCGCGTTTAGCCCGCTAAAGGCGAGTCGGCGTCAGTGGGCGAAGTGGCGCGTGCCGGTCAGGTACAGGGTGACCCCGGCGGCCTCGGCGGCGGCGATGACCTCGGCGTCGCGGATCGAGCCGCCCGGCTGGACGACGGCGCGGACGCCGGCCTCGAGCAGGACTTCGAGCCCGTCCGGGAACGGGAAGAAGGCGTCCGAAGCGGCGACGGAGCCCTTCGCCCGGTCGCCCGCACGCGAGACCGCGAGCCTCGATGAGTCGACCCGGTTGACCTGGCCCATGCCGACGCCGACGGTCGCGCCGTCGTTCGCCAGCAGGATCGCGTTCGACTTCACCGCGCGCAGCGAACGCCACGCGAACTCGAGGTCGGCCAGCGTCCGCTCGTCGGCGGGCGCGCCGGTGGCCAGCGTCCAGTTCGCCGGGTCATCGCCCTCGGCGGCGATCGTGTCGACGGTCTGCACCAGCATGCCGCCGGAGATCGGCCGGAACTCGATCGGATCCGGCGACGTGATCGCGGGCAGCTTCAGCAGCCGCACGTTCTTCTTGCGCTGCAGGATCTCCAGCGCCTCGGCGTCGAAGTCCGGCGCCAGGACGACCTCGGTGAACACCTCGGAGATCTGCTCGGCGGCCTCGCGGCTCACCGGCCGGTTGGTCGCGATCACCCCGCCGTAGGCCGAAACCGGGTCGCACGCGTGCGCCTTCCGGTGGGCCTCGGCGATGTCCTCACCGACGGCGATCCCGCACGGGTTGGCGTGCTTGATGATCGCGACGGCCGGGGCTTCGAAGTCGTAGGCGGCGCGGCGCGCGGCGTCGGTGTCGACGTAGTTGTTGTACGACATGGCCTTGCCGTGCAGCTGTTCCGCGTGCGCGAGGCCCGGCCGCCAGTGCTTGTACAGCGCGGCCTTCTGGTGCGGGTTCTCGCCGTAGCGCAGCACGTCGCCGCGTTCCCACGAAGCGCCGGTGAAGTCCGGGAAGCCGGAGTCGTCCGCGGGCGCGTAGACGTTGGCGAACCACGAGGCGACGGCGGTGTCATACGCCGCGGTGTGCGCGTAGGCCTGCGCGGCGAGCCGCTTGCGATCGGCCAGCTCGAAACCACCGGCGGCGACGCGGTCCAGCACCCACTCGTAGCGTGAAGGGTCGACCACGACGGCGACGCTGTTGTGGTTCTTCGCCGCGGCACGCACCATCGCCGGGCCGCCGATGTCGATGTTCTCGACACAGTCCTCCGGGCTCGCGCCCGAGGCGACGGTCTGCGTGAACGGGTACAGGTTGACCACGAGCAGGTCGAACGGCGCGATGTCGAGCTGCTTGAGCTGCTCGACGTGCTCCGGGCGGTCGCGGTCGGCGAGCAGGCCCGCGTGCACGCGCGGGTGCAGCGTCTTGACCCGGCCGTCGAGGGACTCCGGGAACCCGGTGACCTGCTCGACCGGCGTCACCGGCACCCCGGCGTTCGCGATGACCTTCGCCGTTCCGCCGGTCGACACGATCTCGACACCGGCCGCGTGCAGCCCGGTGGCGAGTTCGAGCAGGCCTGCCTTGTCGGAGACGCCGATCAGCGCGCGCCGGACGGGACGCTGTCCCTGTGCGGTACTCACGAAAACCTCACCTTTCGTCCCTCGACCGCGCACCCGCTCCGGCCGAGCTTTTCGATCGTTTCCACCAGGAGCCTGCGTTCCACGGCCTTGATCCGCTCGTGCAGGACGTCTTCGTCGTCGTCGGGCTCCACGATCACCGGCTCCTGCGCGATGATCGGCCCGGTGTCGACTCCGGCGTCGACGAAATGCACCGTCGACCCGGTGACCTTGACGGCCATCGCCAGCGCGTCGGCCACGGCGTGCGCGCCGGGGAACGACGGCAGCAACGCCGGATGCGTGTTGATCACGCGGCCGGGGAACCGCGCGAGGAATTCGGCGCCGAGGATCTTCATGAACCCCGCCGAGACGACCAGGTCCGGCCGGTAGGCGGCGACGGCTTCGGTGATCGCCTTGTCCCACGCCGCGCGGTCCGGATGGTCGGCCATCCGCACGGTGAACGACGGCACGCCCGCGTGTTCGGCCCGGGTGAGCGCCGCGATCCCGGCGCGGTCCGCTCCGACGGCGACCACCTTCGCCGGGAAGTTCGGTTTTTCGACCGCGTCGAGCACGGCCTGCAGCAGCGTGCCGGAACCGGACGCGAGGACGACGAGCTTCACCGGAGTGGGCAGGTCCAACCGACTAGCCAGAACGGGCTCCTTGCCACGGCGGTACGCACTCGGGCGTACGGCGCTTCACCTGGTCGCGACAACCCTAACGGTCGTCGCCGGGGGCGCTTTCGCCGCCGGACCCGTCGGTGGACTCGGTCACAGCGTCGTCGACGGCACCGTCCTGCTCGGGCTCGGTTTCGGGCTCTGGTTCAGGCTCGGTTTCGGGCTCGGGTTCCGCCGGGGTCTCGTCGACGTCCTCCGCCGCTTCTTCGGCCTCTTCGGCTTCGGCTTCCTCTGCGAGTTCGTCGTCTTCGGGCTCGACGGCTTCTTCTTCGACTTCGGCGATGTCTTCGGGTTCACCCGGTGGTTCGGGAGCCTCGTGCGGTCCGGCGAAGAACGCGACGAACCCGCCGGGGACGACGATCCAGCAGAACGCGATCACCGACGCGACCCCGACCGGCACGCTGACCGGATCGAACGGCCCGTCGCCGAGCCTTCCGCCGGACAGGGTCCCGAGGATGACGCAGCCGAACGCGACGAGTGCGCCCGCGACGGCGATCGCCCGCATCCGCAGCATCGGGTCTTCGTCGATCGCGCGGATCCGCCAGCCGACCAGCGCACCGACCAGCGCGGGCAGGAGCAGCAACGCCGGCCACCAGACCGCGTGATGCGACGGGATCCCCGCCAGCACCGGCACCCCTGGCAGCTTGCCTTCCTGGTAGCCGAACATGCCGACGGTCACCGAGCCGATCGAGAAGCCCGGTCCGGTGGTGAACGACAGCGCGGCGACGACCGCGTTCGGCAGATAGGCCGCGGAGAGCACGAACATGCCGAGGCTCACGCCGAAGCCCGGCTCGAACAGACTGTCCACAGTGGACCAAGAAAGCGCGGTGGCCGCGGTGAACACCACCGCGCCACAGGCGATCAGCGCGGCGAGGCCGAGCGCACCCGCCCGCAGGCCGTGGACGGCGACCGGGTCGAACCGGTCCCGCACCGAGGCCGGAAGCCCGCAGACCCTGGCGATTCCCGCGACGGCGGCGAGTCCGGCGAGGAGCCCCGGCACGCAGAACGCGGTCAGCGGGTTCACCCCGATCGGCGATCCGCCCGCCATCAGGGCGATGAGCACACCGAACAACGCGTGCGCCCCGGCTATCACCGTCACCACCGGGACGGCGTCCGCCGGAGTCCGTCCGCCGAGGCGACGGGCGGCGCGCTTGGCCGTCCTGGCCGCGAGCCATCCGACGACGAGCGTCGGCAGCAGCGGCAGCACGCCGAGCGGATGACCGCCGAGTTCGAGTTCCACCTGCCACGAAGCGAGCCAGCCCGGGCCGGCGGCGAGCAGTGCTCCGGTGGCGGAGAACCGGGACCGGTCGGCGGCGAACGACACCACGGCGAGGACGGCCGCGACGGCGGTATAGGAGGAAAGCAGGGGTGCGCAGGCCGCGGCGAGCAACACACGAACCCGCTTCGCCCTGGACACCTCCGGCTCGGGGACGAGGTCGCTCACCGGCTCTTCGCCCGGCGGGCGTTCGTCGCGGGTGAGCAGCTTCATGATCCGCACCATGACATCCGGACTGGGCCGTCCGGGTGAGGCACGCCGCCACCGGACAGCGCACGTGGCCCAACCCACCCGGTCGGGTAACCCGGAAAAACGAAAACACCCGCTGTGACACGGAGAGTCACAGCGGGTGTTTCGCGTTCGGAAGGTCAGCTCTGCTTGCCGAAACCACCGGGCGGCGTGCCCGGGTTCTGGCCCGACTCCGACGACGAGGAGGACGGCGGCTGCTGGAAGAACTGGCCCTGCTGCGGCGCGTACGTCGTGGCCTGCTGCCCCGGCGGCTGCGTGACCGGCGGCTGGAACCCGCCCGGCTGCGAGAACGGGCCGGACGGCTCGCCCTGCTGCTGCCCCTGCTGGCCCGCGCCGGGGAACGGCTGGACCTGGGTGGCGGCCGGGCCCTGCTGACCCTGCTGGCCGAACGGACCCTGCGGGCCCTGCTGCGGGAACTGCTGGCTGTACGGGGCCTGCTGCGCCTGCTGCTGCGGCTTCGCGGCGGGCAGCTTGATGACGTCGTGCTCGAACAGCAGCGCGGCGACCGCGACCAGCATCTGCAGGATGCCGAGGATCAGCACCACGGTGAGGATGCCGGGGACCGAGACCTCCTCGCGACCGCTCCCGTAGCCGATGATCAGGTCCAGCGCGCCGAACGCGCCGAGGACGCTGAACAACGCGGCGAACGGCAGCGTCTTCGGGCCACGCGGCAACGCGTGCAAACCCGCGAGCAGACCGCTGACCAGGAGGAAGACCGAGACCTGTCCGGCGGCGTCGGCCTCGTCGGAGAAACCGATGAAGAACTGCACCAGGCCGAGGACGGCGACGGCGAGCGCGAGCAGCAGCGCCAGGTTCAGCGGGGGAGCCTGTGACGGCGCCTGCTGCTGCGGAAAGGCTCCCGAGCCGGGGTGGGACTGAGGGGGTTGCTGGCCGCCACCCTGCTGGGGGTAGCCGGGCCCACCGCTGGGATAGGACATCCGAATGCTCTCCTGTCGTTCGACCGGCACCCCGGGGCGCACGGGACTCCCGGGACAAACGAGGCGGCTGTGATGCTCGAACGCTAGCGCACACGCGGTCACCCCACGCCTCGGGCTCTGAGACGTCTGTACACCCGATCAGGTTCCGTGCGGAACCCCTCCGCGACGACCGGATCGCGATTAGGGGGCTAAAGGCGACCCGGCCGCCGGATCGCGATTAGCCCGCTAAAGGCGACCCCGCCGCCGGATCGCGATTAGCCCGCTAAAGGCGACGCGCGCCCGGAGCGCCTTTAGCGGGCTAAACGCGATCCGCGCGCAAAGAGGCGGGCCGGGCACCGGTGAGGTGCCCGGCCCGCCGGGGAAAGCGTCAGTCTCCGAAGGAATCAGAGGCTGTTGTACAGCTCGCGCGCCAGGACGGCGGTCTCGCTCGGGGTCTTCCCGACCTTGACACCGGCGGCCTCGAGGGCCTCCTTCTTGGCGGCGGCCGTGCCGGAGGAGCCGGAGACGATGGCGCCGGCGTGGCCCATGGTCTTGCCCTCGGGCGCGGTGAAGCCCGCGACGTAGCCGACGACCGGCTTCGTCACGTTGTCCTTGATGTAGGCCGCGGCACGCTCTTCGGCGTCGCCGCCGATCTCGCCGATCATCACGATGACCTTGGTCTCGGGGTCGGCCTCGAACGCCTCGAGGGCGTCGATGTGCGTCGTTCCGATGATCGGGTCGCCGCCGATGCCGACACCGGTCGAGAAACCGATGTCACGCAGCTCGTACATCATCTGGTAGGTCAGCGTGCCGGACTTCGACACCAGGCCGATCGGGCCGGCACCGGTGATGTCGGCCGGGATGATGCCCGCGTTCGACTTGCCGGGGCTGATCACGCCGGGGCAGTTCGGCCCGATGATGCGGGTCTTGTTGCCCGTCGCGACCGCGTGCGCCCAGAAGTAGGCCGAGTCGTGCACCGGGATGCCCTCGGTGATCACCACGGCGAGCGGGATCTCGGCGTCGATCGCCTCGATGACCGCGTCCTTGGCGAACTTCGGCGGCACGAAGATGACCGACACGTCGGCGCCGGTCTCCTTGATGGCTTCCTCGACCGTGCCGAACACGGTGAGGTCCTTGCCCTCGATGGAGACGGTCTGACCGGCCTTGCGGGAGTTGACGCCACCCACGATGTTCGTGCCGGACTTCAGCATCTTGGTCGCGTGCTTCATGCCCTCGGAGCCGGTGAGCCCCTGGACGATGACCTTGCTGTTCTCGTTGATGAAGATCGACATCTCACGCACCTGCCGCGGCGAGCTCGGCGGCCTTGTCGGCCGCGTTGTCCATTGTGTCCACCACGGTGACCAGCGGGTGGTTCGCGTCGGCGAGGATCTGGCGACCCTCGACGACGTTGTTGCCGTCCAGCCGCACGACGAGCGGCTTGGTGGCCTCGTCACCCAGGATCTTCAGCGCCTCGACGATGCCGTTCGCGACCGCGTCGCAAGCGGTGATGCCACCGAAGACGTTGACGAAGACGCTCTTCACGTCGGTGTCGTTGAGGATGACGTCCAGACCGGCCGCCATGACCTCGGCCGACGCGCCGCCGCCGATGTCGAGGAAGTTGGCGGGCTTGACGCCGCCGTGCTTCTCGCCCGCGTACGCCACGACGTCCAGCGTGGACATCACGAGGCCCGCGCCGTTGCCGATGATGCCGACCTCGCCGTCGAGCTTGACGTAGTTGAGGTCCTTGGCCTTGGCCTTCGCCTCGAGCGGGTTCTCCGCGTCCTTGTCGACCAGTGCCTCGTGGCCCGGCTGACGGAAGGAGGCGTTCTCGTCGAGGGTGACCTTGCCGTCGAGGGCGATGATCTTGTCCTGCGGGTCACGGACCAGCGGGTTGACCTCGACCAGCGTCGCGTCCTCGGAGACGAAGGTCTCCCAGAGCTTCACGACGACGTCGGCGGCTTCGTCGACGACCTTCTCCGGGAACTTGCCCGCGGTCAGGATCTCGACGGCCTTCGCCTTGTCGACACCGATGATCGCGTCGACCGGGATCTTCGCGAGCGCTTCGGGACGCTCGACGGCCAGCTGCTCGATCTCCACGCCGCCTTCGGCCGAAGCCATCGCGAGGAAGGTGCGGTTCGCACGGTCCAGCAGGAAGGAGAAGTAGTACTCCTCGGCGATGTCCGAGGCTTCGGCCACCAGCACGCGACGCGTGATGTGGCCCTTGATGTCGAGACCGAGGATCGCCTCGGCCTTTTCCGCGGCCTCGTCCGGCGTCTGGGCCAGCTTGACGCCGCCGGCCTTGCCGCGGCCGCCGGTCTTGACCTGCGCCTTGATGACGACCTGGTTGCCGATCTTCTCGGCGGTGGCCTTGGCTTCTTCGGGGGTGTTTGCCACGGCACCCGGCAGAACCGGTACTCCGTGGGCGGCGAAGAGATCCCTCGCCTGGTATTCGTAGAGGTCCACTACTCCAGTCTCCTGACGACACGCCACTGTGGTGGTCCGTTCCCGGACCGCGCTGTCGGACCAGTCGAGGTTAGCGACCTGCGCAGAAGCAGGGCACTCCGCACCTGGTGAAGTCGGTCACCGTACGCGGTCAGACGGTGTTTCCACGGTGTGAGACCGCACACCGGAGACCCAGATCGCCGCCTCTTCCAGGCTTTCGAAGGCGTTGTCGAACCCGCTCGGGCCGTTACCGACCGCGAAGAGGAGAACGCCGGGAAGCGTTTCGGCGAGTCCTTCCGGTTCACTCTCGCCGCGCAGGACGCCGAGGATGTCCGGATCCTCCTGTTCGACCGTCCGGACCATTTGTTCGACGGTGTCGAGACGCCCGGCGTAGACGACCTCCACCCCGTCGTCGCGCAGCGCCCGCTCGGCCTCGGCCGCCGAACCGTCCGGGACATCGAACTCGGCCAGCACGACCCGGAGGAGGCGGCGCGTCATCCGGTCCGCCGCGCACCCGCGACGGCCATCCCGGCCGCGACGAGGGAGACGAGCGCGCCGCCCAGGGCGAGCCAGAACCCGACCCCCGCCGACGAACCGTCGTACTCCGAGCCGACGAGCGGCAGTTCCGCCGCGCGCAGCCCGAGTAGCAGCGCGGCACCGGCCAGGGCGGACGCCGCCGCGACCGGCCGTGAGCGCACGACGAGCGCGTACAGGCCGAGCAAGACCGCGAGCGCGCCGAGCAGACCCCACGACGCCGCGCCGAAGTTCGACCACAGACCGGGGGCGGTGTAGCCCGGCGCGGTGAACACCGGGGTGCCGAACGCGGCGATCGCCAGGATCGCCGCCGCGACGACCGGGGTCAGCACGGCGCCGTTCGCCCGCGAACCGTCCAGCCCGCTGTCGGTCGAGGCATCGGCGGCGTCATCGGCGTCATCGGCGACATCGCGTTCCACGACGCCGGTGACCACCGCGGCGAGCGCGGCCACGGCCGCCAGCACGAGCGCGACGAACGTCCACGTGACGCCGGGGCCCGCCGAGAAGCCGACCTCGTCCGGCGACGGCACCGGGAGGTCGACCCCGAACAGCGCCGGGTCCACCGCCTTGTCCTCGGTCACGGACAAGGCCGCGCTCAGCACGGCCGCGCCCGCGAGGACGACCCCCGTCCACGTCGCCGCGACGACTCCCCTGGCGAACGCCGAGAGCCGGGGCACGAAGACGAACAGCGCGGGTACGGCGAGCACGACGGCGGCGCCGAGCAGCAGCCAGCGCGCCGGCGTCTCGGGGACGGGCGCCGGACCGTTGGCCTTCAGAACCGGGGCCAGCGCACCCGCGACCGCCGCGGCGGCGGCGAGCAGTGCCAGGCCGCCGGTGGCCAGCCGCCACCAGAACAGCCCAGGCAGCCTTGCCTCGCCGGCGAGGTCACCGGTGGCGGCATCGCCTGCTTCCGCGACGTCGAACCGAGTAAAGGCCAGCCCGGCCAGCGCCAGCCCCGCGACGGTCACCACCACCGAACCCGGCGCGACCGAGAGCCGGTCCACGACCAGCCCCGCGACCACCGCCGGGACCCCGACCGCGAGCGACGCCAGCCCGGCTCCGGCGAACCCGCCCTTGCCGACTCCGGCCGAAGGCGAACTCACGGCCACGAGCACGGTCAACGGAAGCATCGCCGCGAGCAGCAGGTACCCGGCCATCGCGACCGTCGGACCCTCGAAGGCGTTCTTGGCCAGCAGATACGCGTTGCCCGAACCGAGGGGCGCGAGCAGCAGGCCGATCCCGCCGGCCACACCGAGCACGGGCCCGAGCAGCCGCCAGCGACGCCGTCCGTCGAGTTCACCCGCCAGTTCCGCCTCGTCACGTGCGGTCCCGGCGGCGAACGCCCCGGCGGCGAGCGTGAGCAGGTGGCCCACCACCAGCGGCCACAGCCCCGGCCCGGTCGGTCGCGGCGCGGTCAGCCTGTCCGCGAGGAACAGTTCCGGACGCGCGGCGAGGGATCCGTCCGCGAGCAGCTGCAGGTCCAGCAGCAGCCGCCCGGGCGCGAGCGCGGTGAGCCCGAGCACCAGCCCGGCCGCGAGCCCGGCGCGCCCGGTGAACAGCGCGTAGAGCACGGCCACCGCGGGCGCCAAAGCCAGCACGACCAGCAGCGGACCGGCGGTGAAACCGGGCGAACCACCCTGGATGACGGGCAGCAGCGCGCCGGCGGCCAGCGCGACCGCACCGGCCGACACCAGCCCCGCCGACAGCAGGAGCGCTCGCGGGCGGGAGCCCGGTTCGCTCCGGAGAAGTTCGGCGGACGCGGTACCGGGGACGGCTTGCCCGGCGGAGTCGCCGCCAGGGTGCCGTGAGCGCGAAGTCATCGACGGCGACGCTAGCAAGCCGGGGCCGGCCGGGCCCGGCAGCAGGGGCACCGCACGTCTCACCGGCGCTCAGCCAGCCCACGGAAGACAGCTGAAGACGAGCTGACCAGGCGCGAGCTAGGCGTGGAAGCGGCCTAGTCCGGGTAAACCTCCTTCAACACCGTCGGGCAACCGCTTATTTCCCTCATTTGTCCCCTTTCCGGCCCTTCGGTACCCCCGAACGGCCCTCTGATCTTGTAACGCAAGTCACACGGTTGTGAGTAAACCTGGTTTAACTTTGGGTAATCCCCACTGGACAACGGCCACATCGCCGTCGCCCGATCGGCCGAGAGCGCCGTCAGATCTTGCTGTTCGGGGTGCCGCTTCGTTACTGTCCCGGGGTCCCCATTACAGTCAGATCACGAATGAGAGCACCGAACGAACCACCCCCGAGGTCGTTCACCGGGTTCCCCCGCCCGGGCTCTTGATCCGACTCCCCGAACACGGAAGGCCCCGTCTTGGCTTCACACCGCTCCCCCGGCGGCCAAGCTCCTTCCCCGGCGCTCGAGAACGCACTCGATGGTGCGGTCGTTCGCGTCCGGGGCTCGCACCGCCTGTCGCCCCCGTCCTCGGCCCTTCGCGGTCGTGTCGTGGTCGCAGCCGTCGCTGCCGGCGCCTTCGCGGCCGCCGCTGCCGGGCAGACCCTGAAGTCCGTTTCGGAATCCTCCGACGCCGCCGTCACCCCCCTGGCCAGCACCCAGGACGCGAGCGCCTCGTTCGCGCTCGGCGGCGGAGCCGGTGGTGGCGCTCCCGAGCTGCTGCCGACGAGCCAGTCGACGAACGCCTCCGCCGAAGCCCAGAAGCTCTCGGAGAACAACAGCATCACCCAGGCCCGCGTCAAGCGTGAGGCCGAAGCGGCCCGCAAGGCCGAAGAAGAGGCCAAGCGGCCCAAGACCTGCATGCCGACCAAGGGCACCTTCACCTCGGGCTTCGGTGCCCGGTGGGGTACGAGCCACCTCGGCATCGACCTCGCGGCCCCGATCGGCACGCCGATCGTCGCGGCCTCCGACGGCACGGTCATCGAAGCGGGCCCCGCCAGCGGTTTCGGCCTCTGGGTCAAGGTCCAGCTCGCCGACGGCACCGTCCACGTCTACGGCCACATGAACTCGTTCTCCGTCCGCGAAGGCCAGAAGGTCAAGTGCGGCGAGGAGATCGCCGAGGTCGGCAACCGTGGCCAGAGCACCGGCCCGCACCTGCACTTCGAGGTCTGGCAGAACGGCACGAAGAAGATCGACCCGCGCCCGTGGCTCGCCGCCCGTGGCGTGAGCGTCGGCTGATCGGAATTCTTTCCCCTTCACCACACCGGTGACACCGCCCGCGACAAGGGCGCGCCGGGCAACGACGCTCTGGCGCGCCTTCAGGGTCTCCGCTTCCCCCTTCGAGGACACCGGCTTCAAGAACGCCGGCTTCAAGGACACTGGGAAGCGTCGCAGGCCATCCGGCCCGGAGCGTATGTGGTCTTTCGGGCTCTCAAAGCCCTCACACGACGCCGTCGGGCAGCTTGCGGACGAAATACCCCACGGCGATCTGCCATACCGTGCAGAGACCGGCCGGGCGCCGTGCGCTCGGCCGCCATCCGGCGAAAAGTCCCCGGGAACGAATTCGGCACCCGGCTGGCCGCGGCCCGAACAGCCATCGCCGCGCGTGCCCGCATACGACACACCGTCCGGCCCCGTCCGGTTCGTGCGTCCGCAGTAACGCGCGCCAGGCCGCGACCAGCCTGAGCACTTCCGGCGGTTCCGGACCCCGATCCGGCCCCGCCCCTTCTTCAACACCCCGCAGGTATTCGAGTACCCCACTCGAGAGAACCCCAAACAAGACCCCGTCCACACCGTGCGCCCCCTCCTCCTGATCGGGGCACACCGGCTCGTCCAGCCTACCCCAGCGCATCGAACTCGTGTTCGATGGCACAGGTATACGGGAGGGGTCCGACAGTTTTGGAGCGCGGCGGAGAAACCGCAGGTCGGGGCTAGAGTTTGACCATCGGGACGCTGCCGATGAGCATCAGCCGGACCTTGCCCGCGGCGCCGAAGTCGATCGTCGCCGTGGCACGCGGGCCCACACCGTCACAGGCGATGACGGTCCCGAGTCCGTACTTGTCGTGACTGACCCGGTCGCCGATGTCGAGTTTGAGCGCGACGGTTTCCTTCCAGCCCTTGCCGAACGGACTCGTGCCCGCCGACCTCGACGGCGAGGCGCCACCGCCACCGCGGCTGCCCCAGGTCGTCGCGGCACGCGGCGAACCGCCCGACGAACCGAAACCACCGGAGGACGAGGAAGGCGCGAGCCTGCGCCAATCGACCAGCTCGGCGGGAAGCTCGTCGAGGAACCGCGAAGCCGGGTTCATCTGCGGCTGGCCCCACGCGGAGCGCACCATCGAACGGGAGACGTACAGCCTCTTCCTCGCCCGCGTGATCGCGACGTACGCGAGCCGGCGTTCCTCGGCCAGTTCCGTCGGGTCACCGAGCGCACGCATATGCGGGAAGATCCCGTCTTCCCAGCCCGTGCCGAAGACGACGGGGTACTCAAGCCCCTTCGCGGTGTGCACGGTCATCAGCGTGACCACGCCCGCGTCGTGCCCGTCACCGTCATCGCCACCGTCGGCCGCGGGGATCGAGTCCGCGTCGGCCACCAGCGAAACGCGCTCCAGGAACGCGGGCAGCGAGCCCGGCTCCGGCACTCCGGGGTCCACGGCCTCGAGTTCGGGGAGTTCACCGTCCGGACCGGCGACCTCGGCGGTGAATTCGGTGAATTCCCGCGCGACGGTGACGAGTTCCGTCAGGTTCTCCACCCGCGAGGCGTCCTGCGGGTCGTCGGACTCCTCGAGTTCCGCGCGGTAGCCCGTGCGTTCCAGGACCGCTTCGAGGATGTCGGCGACTTCGGCGCCGCTCTCGACGACCTCGCCGAGTTCGTCCATCAACTCGACGAAACCGGTGATCGCCTTGGCGGAGCGCGGGTTCAGCGTCGGCACCTCGCCGTTGACGGCGCCGCGCAACGCCTGCGCGAACGAGATGCGCTCGCGCTCGGCGTACGTCGCGATGACCGCTTCGGCGCGGTCGCCGATGCCGCGTTTGGGGACGTTGAGGATCCGCCGCAGGCTGACCGTGTCCTCCGGATTCGCCAGCACCCTCAGGTACGCGAGCATGTCGCGGACCTCGCGCCGTTCGTAGAACCGCACGCCGCCGACGACCTTGTACGGCAGGCCGAGGCGGATGAAGATCTCTTCGAAGACCCGCGACTGGTTGTTGGTGCGATAGAAGACCGCGACGTCGGAGTAGTCCGCTTCGCCCTTGTCCGCCAGCGCGTCGATCTCGCCCGCGACGAACGCCGCTTCGTCGTGCTCGTTGTCCGCGACGTAGCCGACGATCTTCTCGCCGTCACCGGAATCGGTCCACAGCCGCTTCGCGCGCCTGTTCGGGTTTCGCGCGATGACCGCGTTCGCCGCGTTCAGGATCGTCTGGGTCGAGCGGTAGTTCTGCTCCAGCAACACCGTCCGCGCGTTCGGGAAGTCACGTTCGAATTCCTCGATGTTGCGGATCGTCGCCCCGCGGAAGGCGTAGATCGACTGGTCCGCGTCACCCACGACGCACAGTTCGGCGGGCTCGATCCCGGCCTCGTTCGCCTCGGTGCCGACCAGTTCGCGGATCAGCGTGTACTGCGCGTGGTTCGTGTCCTGGTACTCGTCGACCAGCACGTGCCGGAACCGCCGCCGGTAGTACTCGGCGACGTCCGGATACGTCTGCAGGAGTTCGACCGTCCGCATGATGAGGTCGTCGAAGTCGAAGGCGTTGGCCTGGTTCAGCCGCCGCTGGTACTCGACGTAGACCTCGGCGACGCGGCGTTCGAGGTCGTTGCCCGCGTCGGCGACCGCCGTCTCCGGAACGATCAGTTCGTTCTTCAGGTTCGAGATGTGCACGGCCAGCGTGCGCGCCGCGTACCGCTTCGGGTCGATGTCGAGATCGCGGGCGACAAGGGTGATGAGCCGCTTCGTGTCGTCCGAGTCGTAGATCGAGAAACTCGACGACATCTCCAGCGTTTTGGCCTCACGCCGCAGGATCCGCACGCACATGGAGTGGAACGTCGACACCCACATGGCGTTCGCGCGGCGGCCGACGAGGTCGCTCACGCGCTCCCGCATCTCCGCGGCCGCCTTGTTGGTGAACGTGATCGCCATGACCTGGCCGGGGTGCACGTCCCGTTCGGCCAGGAGGTACGCGATCCGGCGGGTCAGCACCCGGGTCTTGCCGGAACCCGCGCCCGCGACGACCAGCAGCGGCGAGCCCGCGTGGGTCACGGCTTCGCGCTGTGCCGGGTTCAGGTCGTCGAGCAGGTCCGCGTGCCGGGGCTTGGCCGGACCGTCCGCTGGGAGATCGAAGAGGGTGTTCATCGCCGGTCCACGCTACAGCGCCGGGCGTAGGCGGTGTTGCCGCCTGCCGTCCGACGCGCGGACGGTGTTCGCGGCGGAGGATCGGATGCCATGGACACCAACGGAATTCCCTCCCGGCTCAGGGCCGCCGACACCGACCGGGAGCGGGTCGTCTCGCTCATCCAGGCCGCCGGCGGCGAAGGCCGTCTCACCCTCGAAGAAGTAGAAGAGCGGCTCGGCACTGTGTATTCCACCAAGTACACAGACGAACTCTCCGCGCTCACGGCCGATCTGCCGAAACCCGTGCCGAAGCGGCGGCCTGTCGCCTTCGGGCATCCGGCGGTGCGAGTCCACCTCGCGGTCGCCGTCGTGCTTTCGGTGCTCTTGATCGTCCGCTGGACGGCTTCGGGGGTGCCGTTCTTCTGGCCGGCGATGCCGATGTTCTGGCTGGCCATGAGCGTCCTCGTGCACGCCCGCGTCCGCGGAGCACGCCGCCGCGTCAAGCCGGAGGACGGTTTCGCTGTGGCATAATGATCGGTATGCGGCACGCGACGCGATTTTTTTACGGGACCCGGACTCCGGCTCCCGTGATCGCATAGTGCCGAAATGCCATCACCCGAAGCCCCGGAGTCCACGGACCCCGGGGCTTTACGCTGTTCCGGGGGCCAGCAGGGAATCCGGACCGAAGAAAGGTCCCGATGAACACCACACAGAAGCCGGACGCCGAAGAACCCACCGCCACGGCCGAAGAGATCGGTGAGCTCCGCAAGGAGATCGACTGGCTCGACGGCGAGATCCTGCGGCTGGTCAAACGCCGCGTCGAAGTCTCCAAGACGATCGGTGCGGCCAGGATGGCCGCAGGCGGCACCAGGATCGTCTACAACCGTGAAATGGACGTGCTGGCGCGCTACCGGGAACTCGGGCCGGAGGGACGGCAGCTGGCGATGGCGCTGCTGAATCTGGGCCGGGGCAGGCTGGGGCGCTGAAGGGGACTTTCCCCGCGTCTCACGTGGTGAAAGCGCCCTTCGCCGCATGGCACGCCGCGAAGGCGTCCTTCGCGGGGCAGTCGGTGAGGGCAGGCTGTGAACGCCCTGCGCGAGTGTCGGTTGCGTGTGACTGGATGGACGACACACGTGACTGGATGGACGACTCGGCGCGGAACCCGGCCCCCGCACGCGTGCCGTCCATCCAGTCACACGCGTCGTCCGCCTGATCACGCGTGTCGTCCATCCAGCCACGCGAAACCGCCGGTTCAGTCCAGGTGGTCGTGAGTGATACGAACCTCGGAACGGTCTGTTTCGCGCACGTGACCACGGCCTCACGTCACGATCTCGTGCCGTGAGGCGAAACTCAGGGTGTTCCCCGAGCCACGACGACGCGGGACAGGGCAAACTGGACACATGATTAACCTCATCGCCGTGATCATCGCGATCGCCGGTGTCCTGGCGACATTGGGCCATCTCGGTTACCTCGCCATGCTGAACAACGCGGCGGGTAAGCGCGCGGGCGGCACGCCCATCGCCCAGTACGTCAAGACACGCTGGCCGATCGCAGCGGGTACCACCGCGGCCTCGCTTTTCGCCTGGTTGCTCACCAGTGGGGGAACGACGCTCGACATCATCGCCATTTTGCTTGCAGCGGGTAGCGGGATCACCGCCACCAAAGCCCTGCAATCGACCCAGCAGAAGTACCGCAGCGGCAACTGAGCGGCTCCACCAGCACCGATAGCACTGCGTAACGTCACCAAGGCCCGTTCGGCCGCGCCCGACCGAGTGAAACATCTGCAACTTGCAGAGTGGGTGAAGACTTGCGCGTGTCGAACTTTTAGTGTGGATCCCGTGAGGACCCTTGCGTCTGGATCGGGCGATGCCCGTATGACGCGCGGGGGCGATGGCCCCGCGCGTCCACAGTCGCATGCGCGTGCATTTGCTCACGAGAGTGCCCGGGAGTCTGCAAGCGAGGGATCCCGTGAAAGCACTGGTCCGTTCGGCTTAACCGGTGTCACATCGCCGTCAGGGACGGCCCGCGAGGGGGTCGCTCGGACATGAACGGCTGGGCGGAACACCAAGGACGGGACGGCGCCACGCACGCGGGCCGCCACCGGGCGGGCGGTACCGAGAGCTGGACCCCGCCCGTGCCGCCGAGGCGGCAGCGCGCAGGCGGGCACGGCCATCACGCCCAGCGTGAGTTCGCCCCGCCCTCCATCGGTTCCCTGCCGCTGCCGCCACCGCGGAACAGGAGGGCGCCGAGTCCCGGCTACGCCCCATCGAGCGGCCGTCTGCCGCTCCCCCAGCCCGCTCGCGAGGTACCCGTGGAACGCCCGGCCCGCGTCGAGGTCTCGTTCACCGAACCGGTCCGGCCCTCCGCCGAGGAACGGCGCGCGAAGGCCGCCCAGCGCACGAAGGTGACGCTGACCGCCCCCGCTCCCCGCCGTCCCGAACCGGTGGAGATCGACGGTGACGCCGATGACGTCCGCGTCTATCCCGCCCCGCCCGTCGACGGCCTCAGCACCTTCGACCTCGGCTCGGTGCCCGCCTCGGCGACCCCGCCCAAGACCTGGCGCAAGGCCGCCTGGTTCGCGGCGGCGGCGTCCGCGCTGGTCGTCGTCGGCCTGCTCTTCGCCGGTTCGTTCCTGGTCGGCAAACCCCTTCCGGAGCAGCAGAGCCAAGGCGGCTGGCCCGGATACCGCGGCGGCAGCCCGCTGACGCAGGAAGGTCTCGCCGGCAACCCGGCCACGCCGCCGCAGGGCGGTGCGGCGGGCAACCCGTCGAGCTCGGAGACCGATTCCTCCACCAGGGACGACCGCAGTTCCGCCAACTCCGGCACCTCGTCGGACAACGACGGCTCCGGCAGCAGCGAATCCCAGCCGGATTCGGGCGGGCCGGTCACGTCCGGGCGGCCCGCGCCGTCGTCGAGCGACCGGCCGCAGAAGCCGCCGGTCACGCCCGCGGACCGCACCACCACGACATCCCCCTGGTACGCGTCGCAGCCGGACGCGGAGACGATGGGCGACAACACCGAAATCTTCCTCAACAACGTCACCACCGATCCCCACGAGGCCTCTTCGGTGACCTCGGGAAGCCTGAGCGAAGAAGGCGCGCAGGGCCTCCGTGAGCGCTACGCGGACGTCGCCTACTTCGAGGTGAAGAAGGTCAGCATCGACCAGCGCCGCGGCGTCACGGTCAACACCGTCGAGGTCACCCACAAAGACGGCACGAAGACCATGGAGCAGCGCACACTGACCTTCGGTGACGACGACAAGATCGTCGACGACGGCATGTAATCGTCCGCGCACGTGCAGGTGTCCTGTTCCTCTGCACGTGCGGTGCGGCGAGCGGTCGTCCCTGGTCCGGGTGGGTGACCTAAGCTGCCGTTCGTCGTATGGCGACGGCATTCCGGCGATAGAGCCTGGCCGCGAACCGTCCGCACAGGGTTACCTGGCGACTGCAGGGTCCGCACCGTTCAGAAGACGGCCGCGCGGACCAGAGGCGTCGGCCGAACGGCCCAGCGCCTGCCCCGGACCAGAGCGAGGA
Source organism: Amycolatopsis sp. WAC 01376 (assembly GCF_003947415.1). Taxonomy (GTDB): domain Bacteria; phylum Actinomycetota; class Actinomycetes; order Mycobacteriales; family Pseudonocardiaceae; genus Amycolatopsis. The sequence goes on along the minus strand of NZ_QHKL01000009.1, from coordinate 11,010 downwards.
ATTTCGTGCTTGATCGACAGCGCATACGGCGTGAGGACGCCGTACGTGTCGAGGACGTCATCCCGGAAGAGATCCTGAACGACACCCGTGTGGACCGCGAGTACCTCGAGCAGGTCTTCCGCGAGCCGCAGAAGTTCGTTCCCGCGCGCACCCGGGAAGAGCCGTCGCCGCGGCCCGAGCCCGAAGAGGACGAGCCGGAAAGCCGCGCCGCCCGGCGGGCAAAGCTGGCCGGGCTGGTGGCCGCCGGACTGCTGGTCGCGGGCGCCGTCGTCACCGCGGGCGTGCTCGCGGGCGGCCAGCCTCAAGGCACGGCGCCGGGCGCCGCCGCACCGGAGGTGATGAGCGGGGCCGCCGCGCTCGGCGGGCTCGCCGTGCCGGACTCCACGGAGCCGCAGCGGAAGCAGGACACGCCGACGTCCGCGGGCACCAGCACGACGCCGCAGCCGTCTTCGGGTACCGCCTCGGGTTCGCTCACGCAGCAGGGTTCGACGTCCAGCAGCGCCAGTTCGCAGCCGGTCTCCAAACCGGCCGCGGTCACCACGGCCGAGGGCAAGCTCGACGCGGTCCGGAAGTTCTACCAGACCGTCGACGCCGATCCCTACGGTGCGATGTCGCTGCTCACGCCGGTATTGGCCGAGTCCGAAATGGGCAGGCTGGTCGAGGCGTGGAGCGCCATGGACGCCATCCAGATCCAGGATCTCCGCGAGCAGGCCGACGGCACCATCCTCGCCGTGGTGACCATGCGGAACGCGGACGGCGGCATGGTCCGGGTCACGCAGGTGCTGGAATTCGCCGACGAAACGACCGGTCTGATCACCGACGCGCGGCTGTTGTCCGCGCAGCACATGTGACGGACACCCCGCGTGTAACGGCTCTCCACCCAGTGCGATCAGAGTGTGCCGCGTGTGTGTGCGCAGAGTGAGCGCCTAGCCTTGTCACGAGTCGGTCTCGGAAAAGCCGGCACACAGACCACTACATGTGCATACGCTCCAACGCTGTGGCGTGCTGAAGGCCGCACCGCGTGCGCGGACGACTCCGCGACGTGAAGACGGAGCCCAAAGGGAGGTCGCGTGAGCGACGAGGGTCGCCTGGTCGCCGGTCGATATCGCATCGCCGGGCGGATTGGCACGGGCGCTATGGGGGCCGTGTGGCAAGCGCACGACGAGGTACTCGGCCGCACGGTGGCGATCAAGCAGTTGCTGCTGCAACCCGGTCTTGAGGCTCACGACGCCGAAGACGCCCGCCAGCGGACGATGCGCGAGGGACGGATCGCCGCCAGGCTGCACCACCCGAACGCCATCTCGGTGTTCGACGTCGTCACCGACGACAACGGCCAGCCGTGCCTGATCATGGAGTACCTGAACTCCACCAGCCTCGCCCAGGTGCTGCAGGAGGAGCGGACGCTGCCGCCGACGGAGGTGGCCCGGATCGGCGCGCAGGTCGCGGCGGCGCTGACCGAGGCGCACGCGGTCGGCATCGTGCACCGGGACATCAAGCCCGGCAACATCCTGCTGGCGCCCAACGGCACCGTGAAGATCACCGACTTCGGCATCTCGCGGGCCAAGGACGACGTCACGGTCACGAAGACCGGGATGATCGCCGGAACCCCCGCCTACCTGGCGCCCGAGGTGGCCATCGGCGGCGACCCCGGCCCGGAGTCCGACGTCTTCTCCCTCGGCTCGACGCTCTACGCGGCCTGCGAAGGCCAGCCGCCGTTCGGCCTCAGCGAGAACACGCTGAGCCTGCTGCACGCGGTCGCGGCCGGGCAGATCATCCCGCCGCGTCAGTCCGGCCCGCTCGCCAGCGTGCTCGCCGTGCTGCTGCACCCGGAGGTGCGGCACCGGCCCACCGCCGAAGAGTGCGAAGAACTCCTCGATGCTGTCGCGCGGGGTGAAACGCCGCTGGGCGGTCCCGCGGACGAGACCGTGCTCGCCGCCCCGGTCGCGGGGGCACTCGCCGGCGCGGGCGCGACCCAGGCGCTCGACAGCGAAGCGGCCGGTCACTCGGGCTCGCTCCTCGACGAGCAGGCCGCGGCGGGTTCGTACTACGACGAAGACGACTATCACCAGCCGCCCGCGTCGGGTTACCCGGAAAGCGACTACGACGGGTACGACAACTACGACGAGACGGCGCTGCTCGCCGAACGCGGCCACCCCGGCGGCGGCCCGGCGCCCACCCGCGCCGTCCCGATCCCCGCGGGCGAATACGACGACGATCCCTACGACGACGACTACGACACCCCGCCTCCGCCGCCGCCGCCCACCCGCGCGCAGACCAGCCCGGTGGACGAGGACGACGAGAAGCCGGGCGCGTGGAAGAAACCCGCGATCATCGGCGGTGTCGTGGTCGTGGCGCTGGCCGCGCTGGGCTTCTGGCTGCTGAGCCCGAACAACCCGGAGACGCCCGCCCAGGTGGGGAACTCGTCGACGAAACCGACCCCTTCGGCGACGTCATCGGCTCCCGAGACGACGGAAACGCCTTCGGAGACGCAATCGGCCGAGCCGCCCAAGGAGACGCCGACCTCCTCGAAGAAGACGTCGAGCAAGGCGAGCCAGACGGACGAGCCGGATCGGCCGACCAGCACGAAGTCGAGCCCGAAGACCACACCGAAGCCGCCGACTTCTTCCGAGGAGCCTCCTCCGAGCAGTCAGCAGAGCCAGACAACCACCCCGCCTCCAGCCGGAACGTGATCCATTGAGTTCTGAAGGTTCCATCGTCGGCGGCCGGTACCGCCTGGACCAGCCCATCGGGCGTGGCCGGGCGGGCATCGTGTGGCTGGCGTTCGACACGCGTCTGCTGCGCACGGTCGCGATGAAGCGCATGTACCTGCCCGTCGGCCTGCCGCCGGACCGGGCGGAGCAGGCGAAGGCCGTCGTCATCCAAGAAGGCAAGGACGCGGCCAAGTTCGAGCACGCGACCGCCATCAAGGTGTACGACGTGCTGCCCGACGGGGCGGACGTGTGGCTGGTGATGGAGTACATTCCGTCGCGCGGGATGGCGACCTTCCTCGCCGAGCACGGCAGGCTGACCGCGGAACAGGCCGCCGGGCTCGGCATCGTGCTCGGCCGCGCGCTGGGCGCGATGCACGAGGCCGGGGTGGTGCACCGGACCGTCGAACCGGGCACGGTCCTGCTGGCCGACGACGGCGGCGTGAAGCTCACGGACATCGGGATCACCGGTGGCGGGCCGAGCCCGGCGTACCGGGCGCCCGAGGTGGCGCGCGGCGAACCGGCGACTTCGGCGTCCGACGTGTTCTCGCTGGGCGCGACGCTGTACACGGCCGTCGAGGGGGTGCCGCCGTTCGGTGAGGACGGCGAATCCTCGGAACGGCCGCCCCAGACCGCCGGCCCGCTGGCAGGCGCGCTGCGCAAGATGCTGCGGCCCGAGCCGGATTCGCGGCCGACGATGGCCGACACGGTCCGCTCGCTGAGCGCGATCACCGAGGGCAGGCAGACGGCGTTCATCCCGCCGACCGCGCCGGCCATGCCGACGGTTCCGGCCTCGATGCCGATGCCGATGAACCAGACCCCGCAGCAGCAGCCGGTTCCGCAGTTCCCCCAGCACCAGCCGCAGCAGTATCAGCCGCCGCAGCCGCAGTACGCGCCGCCGGCGCAGCAGTACGCACCCGCCGCGTCGGCCGCGGCGAAGTCGCCCGACACCCGGAAGTGGCTGATCGTCGCGGGTGCCGTCGTGGCGGCGATCCTCATCGGTGTGCTGTTCGCGGAACTGTTCCTGATCTAGAGCCGCTCTCGGACCAGCGTCGCCAATTCCACCGGACGGCTGAGATACGGGCTGTGACTCGCCCGCCAGGTCACCGTCGTTTCGCAGCGCGCGGCGCAGTGAGCCACCAGTTCCGGCGCGAGCGACCGGTCTTCGGTGCAGGCGATGTACGTGCTCGGGGTGTCCTTCCACGCCGCGCCCTCCGGCGACTCGTCGAAGATCGTGACGGGCTCGGGACGCAGCAACGCCGTGGCGCGCTCGGCGACCGCGTCCGTGCAGTCGGCGTACATGGCCTCGCGGACGGCCGCGAGGTCGAGGTGGGTCAGGCCCGCGTCGTCGAAGGTCAAGGGCACCTGGCCGGGTTCGCGGCCGGTCTCCTCCTTGAGCCGCTCGTCCCAGTACCGAGCGGTTTCCCCCGGCTCGCTGACGATCGCGGCCAGGAAGATCAGGTGTGAGACCCCCTGAAGCCCGCTCGCGGTGAGCGCGCCGAAGGAGTGCGCGAGCACCACCGGCGGCTCGGCCGCCCGGTCGACGAGTTCCTGGACGGTCCGGGTGGTTTCGGTGATCGGACGCCCGCCGAGGTCGGGGACGGTGACGTCGGCGCCTTCCCGGCGCAGGCGTTCGACGACGTCGTCGAAATGGGCGGGCTGGTGCCAAGAGCCGTGCAGGACGATCAGGGGGCGCACCGGGATCCTTTCGCTGGCGGGTTCCCTGCCAGGTTGTCGACCGCCGACGCGGCTGTTCAAGCTCAGCCGGTTTTCGTGCCCACTCGACCAGTCACGGTTACCTGTCCGGCCCCTTCGCGGATCGCGCTGAGGAACCGTCGCACCGCGGGGTGTTCCCTGGCGTGCGCGGCCACGGCCGCGTGGATGGACCGGACCGGATCCGGACGGCGGACCTTGCGGATGGCGACGCCGGGGTGCGGGGCGCCGAGGCCGAGCTCCGGGATCAGCGCGACACCGAGCCCGGCGGCCACGAACCCTTGTGCCGTCTGGTAATCCTCGGATTCGACGACGTGGTTCGGGGCGAATCCGGCCGCGCCGCAGGCGTCGAGCAGGATGTCTCGGCAGGCGCCGGGGAGACCGTCGACGCCGACCCACGGATCCTCCGCGAGTTCGCCGAGATCGAGGACGCGTTTCCGGGCGAGCCGGTGGTTCTTCGGCAGGATCGCGCGATACGGGTCGTCGAGGAGATGGATGTACTCGACACCCTTGACCCGGGGAGTGCTGCTGGGGAGCACGATCATCGCGACGTCGGCCTTGCCCGACTCGATCTCGGGCATCGAATCGTCGGGCTCGACCAGTTTCAGGTCCAGGCGCACGCCCGGGAAGTCCCGGCGCAGCGCGGCGACGGCCAACGGCACCAGTGACGCGCCCGCCGTGGCGAAGTAGCGGATCGCGAGCCTGCCCGTGCGGCCTTCCTTCAGTTCGCTGAGCGCGGCTTCGGCCTTGGCGAGCTGCGTGCTCAGCGTTTCCGCGTGTTCGGACAGCAGCGAACCGGCGGGCGTCGGGCGCACGCCGCGGCCGACGCGTTCGAGCAGCTCGACCCCCGCTTCCCGTTCCAGGGTGGACAACTGCTGGCTGATCGCGGATGGTGTGTAGCCGAGGTTCCTGGCGGCGGCGGTGATCGAACCACTGCTGATCACGGCTCGGAGGACCTGCATGCGGCGGACGTCCAGCATGGTCCGATCTTACAGTTCTTCTTAAGGCTCCCTGCAGTTATTTTCGCTTGTCCTTACGCGTCGGCGCGGCGAAGCTGAGCCAGGCACTAAGGAGGACTGGGGTGGGCGAGACGAAGACCCTGCTGAGAATCGGCGCGCTGGCGCTCATGTGGGGATCGAGTTTCTTCTGGATCAAACTGGGGCTCGGCGCGTTCTCGCCGGTGCAGCTCGTGCTGGCGCGGGTGGCGCTCGGCGCGGCGGTGCTGATCGGGCTCTGCTACCTCGGCCGGGACCGGCTGCCGTCGGGACGGCGGATCTGGGGACATCTGGCCGTCGCGGCGTTCTTCCACAACGCGCTGCCGTTCCTGCTGTTCGCGTGGGGTGAGCTGACCGTCGACTCCGGGATCACCGGGGTGCTGAACTCGACGACGCCCCTGTGGGTGCTGCTGGCCGCGCCGATGATGGGCGCGCGGACGAAGATGACCGCGCTGCGGGTCGCCGGGCTGGTCGTCGGCCTCGCCGGCATCCTGCTGATCTTCGCGCCGTGGGAGGCCTCCGGCCTGGTCAGCTGGGGCGCGCTGGCGTGCCTCGCGGCGGCCGCGAGCTATGGGTTCGCGTTCGTCTACGAGGGCAAGTACCTCACCGGCACCGGCGACTCGCCGCTCGCGCTGGCCGGCGGGCAGATGCTGCTGGCGACCGGGTTCATGCTGTTCGCGATGCCGATGGGCGGTTTCGAACCGATGCACCTGAGCACCGGCGCGATCGTCGCGGTCGTGATCCTGGGCATCGGATCGACGGGGATCGCGTTCGCGCTGAACTACCAGCTCCTCGCGAGCGAGGGTGCCGTCGCGGCGTCGATCGTCGGATACCTGCTGCCCGTGGTGTCGGTGCTGCTGGGGGCGGTGTTCCTGGCCGAGTCGCTGAACTTCCGGGTGATCGCCGGGATGGTCGTCGTGCTGGGCGGGGTCGCGCTGACCCGGCTCCGGCCGAAGGAGCAAGGGACCTTTGCTATCACTCCGCAGGTCGAGCGCCCTCTCTCCGCCGATAAGGTCGCGCCATGACGGACACGACGACCCTGTGGCGCCCGACCGGGCCCGTCGAGCTCGACCTCGTCCGCGAGTCGGGCTGGCGCGAGTGGCCACCGCGGCTGCCGGAGCAGCCGATCTTCTACCCGGTGCTGAACGAGGACTACGCGATCAAGATCGCCCGCGACTGGAACGTGCGATACGACGGCGCGGGCTTCGTGACGCGGTTCGAGGTCGAGGCCTCGTTCGTCGAGCGGTATCCCGTCCAGCAGGCCGGCGGGAAGACCATCCTCGAGCTGTGGGTCCCGGCCGAGGACCTCGCCGAGTTCAACACGCACATCGTGGGGAAGATCGACGTCACCCACGAATTCCGCTGACCTGCGTTTAGCGGGCTAAACGCGATGCGGTGCGGCGGGGCCTGGGGGCTCGCCGGATCGCGTTTAGCCCGCTAAAGGCGACACGACCGCGACGACGAGCAGGGCGGCCATGCCCAGCTCCACCCAGAAATAGAGCCAGCTCGGATAGAACCGCTCCGGTCGTTCCGCGAACCGCGCGACCAGCCGCCCGAAGGCCATCCCGACGAGTGCGACGGCCACCGCGATCGCGGCACCCCGCTGGATCCCGCCGACGTCGAAAGCCGCGAACCCGAGCAGCACCGCGACAGCCACCCCGAAGCCGCCGTACACCGCGCGCACCTCGGTCCGCGCCGTCGCCGACTCCAGCGTGATGCCGAACGGCCGGATGAGCCGCCCCGGCGCGGCGAGCCCGAGCAGCCCCATACCGAGGAAGAACACGGCCACCAGGCCGATGAGGACAGGCGCCACCTAGACGAGACGCCGGTCGGAAGCCCAGCGCGAAAGCTCGTACCGGTTCGAAAGCTGCGTCTTCCGCAGCACGCTCGACACGTGCGTCTCGACGGTCTTCACCGAGATGAACAGCTCCGACGCGATCTCCTTGTACGCGTACCCGCGTGCGAGCAGCCGCAGCACGTCGCGCTCCCGCGGCGTCAGCAGGTCGAGGTCCGGGTCGCTGATCGGCGCGGAACCCGGCCGGTCGGCGAAGGCGTCGAGCACGAATCCCGCCAGCCGCGGCGAGAACACCGCGTCGCCGTCCGAGACCCGCACGACGGCCCGCACGAGCTCCTTCGACGAGATCGTCTTCGTGACGTAGCCCCGCGCCCCCGCGCGGATCACGGCGATCACGTCCTCCGCGGCGTCGGAGACCGACAGCGCGAGGAACACGACGTCCGGCAGTTCCGGCCGGATCCGGCGCAGGACTTCGGCGCCGCCACCGTCGGGCATGTGCACGTCGAGCAGGACGACCTGCGGTTTGGTCCGGGCGATGCCCGCGACCGCCTCGGCCACCGAGCCCGCCTCCCCGACCACGCGGACGTCGTCGGTGATCGAATCCAGTTCGGTGCGCACTCCGGCACGGAAGAGCGCGTGGTCGTCGACGAGGAAGACCTTGACCGGCTCCCGCGTTTGCTGGTTCTCCGTCACGATGCTCCCTCGCTCGCCCTGTCCCGTGAGCATAGCGACCTCACGCCGCACCCTTCCCCGCCTTGACCGGCATCTCCAGCTGGACCTCGGTTCCTTCACCCGGTGCGGTACGAAGTTTGCACTTGCCCCCGTGCCGTTCCATCCGCCCCCGGATGGAATCGGCGAGACCGTGCCGATCGCCCGGCACGACATCGGGGTCGAACCCCTTGCCCCTGTCCCGCACGAAAACCGTCACCGCCGTCGGCTCGACCTCGGCGTACACACTGACCTCGTCGACGCCCGCGTGCTTGGCGGCGTTGACGATCGCTTCGCGCGCCGCCTGGACCAGCGCGGTCAGCGGCTCGTTCAGGGTGGCCTCCCCCACGACTACCTGCTGCACCGAGATCGCGAACGCGTCCTCGACCTCGCCGCATGCGGCCGCGAGTACTTCGGACAGCTGACCGCTGATGGCCTCTTCCTCGGTCTTCTTGTTCTTGCCGTACCCCGACGGCCCGTACAGCCAGCCGCGCAGCTCGCGTTCCTGACCGCGCGCGAGCCGGGCGACCTCACGCGGCGAATCCGCCTGCTTCTGGATCAGCGCGAGGGTCTGGAGGACCGAGTCGTGCAGATGCGCGGCGATCTCGGCGCGTTCGTCGGTGCGGATGCGGGCGGTGCGCTCGTCGGACAGATCGCGAACCAGGCGCAGCCAGAACGGGACGGTCAGCACGGCCACCCCGAACAGCGTCGCGATCACCGCGACCAGCGCGAACTTGACCTGGTCGATGCTGCCGCTCTGCAGGACGACGACGCCGATGCCCGCCATCACCAGCGCGACGCCGGCGACCACGCGGATCGCGGCCGACCAGCCTCCGCCGCCGAGGAACGCCGTGGCGACACCGCCCTTGGCGCCGAGGCGCCAGCGCCGTCGTTGCGACTCGTCGGCCTCCCGCCAGACGACGGCCGCGCCGATCATCGCGAGCGCCAGCGGAATGGCGACCCAGCCGCTGATGAAGCCGGTCAGCGTGCCGCTGGCGACGGCGAGGCCGACACCCAGCGCCATCAGGCCGAAAGCCTGCTGCTTGTCCTTCGGCGCGGATTTCTCCGGCTCGACCTCACCGGATTGCTGCTGGACGAAAACCCACAGCAGGCCGTACGCGAGAAGACCGACGCCGTTCAGCGCGGCGAGCAACGCGAACGCGGTCCGGACCCAGAGCACCTTGACGCCGAGGTGGTCGGCGAGACCGCCGGCGACACCCGCGATGGCGCGGCCGGAGCGGCGGCGGTACATCTTGGGCGGCTCGAACGGTGCCGGGGACAGGCTGCCGGCGACGGGCACCAGCGGGCGCTCGATGATCGTCGGCTTCACCTGTCCGGCGAGGTCGTTGGGGGCGGATTCCTGCACGTACTCCATGGTCACACGGAGTGCCGCACTGATCCATCGGGGAAACCCCTGACTCTTCCCGCTGGGGGAAACCTCAGGGACGTTCCTCTAGACCAGCTGGCCGACCATGATCATGGGACAAGCGTGGGACGGAGCACCTGCTCCGAGAGGCCCCGAGGGGTGCCCGATGAGCGGACCGTTACGCGAGCTTCGGCAGCAGCTACAAGCGCCACCTCTCGTGATACTCCGGGTGGTCGGCGTATGGCATGGCGCTTCGAGGGACAGGCCGGACCGGTGCGCGGTTTCGGTCTGCGGCAGGCCGGTCTCCTCGCGGAGCCCGCGCAGATGCCGGCCGATCCCACGTCGAAGACCCCGGCATAAGTAAAGCCAGGCAGCCCCGACTATGCCGGGACTGCCTGGCCTCTTCGTAGTTCCACACCAGCGCTCGCGAGCGCTCGGAGCCCCGCCTATGGCGCAGTGCCTTCTTCCTCTACTGCCGGGGGACCGACAGCGCCGAGCCTGCGCAGGGCGGCCGGTGTCGTCTCAGGCACGATCGCGGCGTGTGTGAAAATGTGCTGGTCCGAGCACACGAGTGTCGCGTCCGCCAAAACGGTCAGCGGAGCCGTCGCGCCGCATTGAGGGCAGGCAACGGGTCGCATCGCCCCACCATCCACGGCGATGTCGATCCCGTTCACCTCATGCGAGCTTCCCGGTTCCTCTTCAGAGTCACCTGACCGCAGGGTTTCCATGGCTTCACCGTACTTGACAACCACGCCCCCTAGACACAGGCGGGCTTGGCGGTGCGCCAAAAGGTGTCACGACCGGGCACCTTGACCGCACCGTAGTAACAATCATTCGCGAACCCGGACCATTGGGCTCCTTTGATTGTCCCCGGCTCTGCAGTGAAGGTCTCCGAGAAACGAACCAGGCCCGTATTGAGCCCGTGAACCTTGAGTTGCGACGGTCCGAACCTCGAACCACTACGATTATCGAACCACACCGTAGTCGGGACCCCAGGGCCCGTGCTAACACAGACCAGTGAGTTGTTCAGGGCCGGAATAGGGCTGCATTCTTGAGCGATACGCAGGCCACCAGCGCTCACCGGAGCCTCGCTGACATCGACCGGTGCGTTTACCTCGCTTGGTGCGGCAAGCGCGGCCGGAGCGAGCGAGAACATGGCGCCAGCGGCAAACACTCCAACCAGCACTCGCCTACGAAATCCGAAACGTGAGTTCTGCATCATTCCCCCTAAGAATTGATACATTATCAATCAACGACATAGCCAAGTAAGTCAGAGCTGCCCACCCCCAACTACCGCCGAACGGTGGAAACCCGAAGAGAAGTAGACCGCAAGCAACAGAGATTGAATGGTAAATCTCGCGCTCTTCACAATTTCGGTCAGCCGATCCGTGACAGATAAAGCAGCCAGGCGAGTTCGAGTTCGCCCATGCGGCCGAAGCGGTTCTTCCCGATGTTGAGGTTGAGCATCCCGTTGGGTCGCCGATTTCGTCGTACCCGCGTGCAAGGAGCACGGCGTCGGCGTCCTGCTCGATGCCGCCGGACTCGCGCAGGTCCGAGAGCATGGCCTTGCCGTGCGCCACGGAGTTGCGGTGGGGCCACGGGGGGGTGTCCCTATGGTTGTTGTCAACCGGGGAGGTGGTCAGGTCTGCTCGGTCAGCCTGCGGGTGAGATCGTCCAGGCGGGCGCTGAGTTCTTCGGGGTTGGCGAGGTCGTAATGAACGCAGT
>NZ_QHKL01000008.1 GCF_003947415.1 Amycolatopsis sp. WAC 01376 | reverse complement strand
GCGTCACAGCCCGCCCCGCCCGAATCCCCTCCCAGAACCCCACCCGCACATCCCGCACCAACGGCACACGACCCGCCAACACAACCTCCGACCACAATCGGTGTTGCAACGACCCCGTGAACCCAAGCCTCCTTCACTACCCTCAAGGTAGGGAAGGAGGCCTTCACGGACCGTTCAGAGGACATCCCGGCGCCGCAGCAGCCAGCCGCCGAGACCGGCGAAGACCACCAGATAGCCGGCCACCACCAGCGTCGCCTGAGAGACGCCGACGAGTTCCCCGATCCCCGGCGTCGCGCCCGAAGCGCCGAGCGACGCGGCCAGCGAACCGGCGTTGGCTCCCGGCAACGCCAGCTGGAGCGTGCCGACCCAGTCCACCAGCGGGGCCGCGACGCCGAACAGCAGGTTCTGGACCACCAGCAGCCACACCAGGCCGAGCCCGATCGGCAGCGCCACCCCGCGCATCGCGATGGCGAGCGCCGCGCCGAGGGCCGCCCAGGTCATCGCGATCAGCCAGCCCGCGCCGATCCCGGTGACGATCTCGCCGGACGACGGCCAGTTCATCGGCTCGCCTTCCGAGGAGGCGATGAGCGCGCTCGTGACCGCGCCGGTGGCGAAGCTCGTCAGCACGACGGTCAACGACGCGACGGCCAGCGCGAACAACTTTCCACTGTAGACGGTCAGACGCGAAGGTCCTTGTGTCAGCACGGTCTTCCACGTGCCCCAGCCGTATTCGGTGCCGACGGCCAGCACGCCGAGCACCAGCAGGATCGCCCCGAGGAACACCGGCAGCCCGCCGATCGCGTTGCCGACCAGGTTCGACGGCGCCGTCGCGGCCAGCCCGCGATCCGTACCCGGCGCCCCGCTCGACGAACCCGCCGCGCCCGCGAGCGGCAGCAGATAGGTGAAGGTCAGGCCGAGCACGACCGCGATCCCCAGCATGAACCAGTTCGCCGGACGCCGGACGAGTTTCGCCAGCTCGGCGGTGCAGCTACCCCACATGGTCCGTCACCTCTCCGGTGAGTTCGAAGAAAACCTGTTCCAGTTCGCGTTCGCGGACGTGCAGTTCGCGCACCGCGATCCCTTCCGTGACGAGTTCGCGGTTCAGCCACGACGCGCGTTCCGGGTCCACGGTCAGATCGAGCCCTGTCCCGCTCGCGCGTACGTTCTCCGCGCCGATCCGGCGCCGCACCAGATCGGCGGCGCGCAGGTTCTCGTCGGTCTCGATGTGCAGCACCGTGCCGCCGCGGAGTTCGGCGACGGTGTTCTCCGCGACCAGCCGTCCGCGCGAGACGACGCCGACCCGGTCGCAGATCTGCTGCACCTCGCCCAGCAGATGACTCGACAGCAGCACGGTGCAGCCCTCCGCGCCGAGCCGCCGGATCAACACGCGCATGTCGGCCATCCCTGCCGGGTCCAGCCCGTTGGTCGGCTCGTCGAGGATCAGCAGCCGCGGATCCTTCAGCAGTGCCGCCGCGACACCCAGCCGCTGCTTCATGCCGAGGGAGTAGGTCGAGTACCGGTCCTTGCCGCGATCGGCCAGGTCGACCATCGCGAGCACCTCGCCGACGCGAAGCGGATCCGTTCCGCTGTACCGGGCCAGCACCTTGAGATTGTCCGAACCGGACAGGTACGGGTAGAAGCCGGGCGATTCGATCAGCGCGCCGACCCCGTCCAGATCGCCGGGCGGCCTGCCGAACAGCCGCACGCTGCCGGAGGTCGGCCGGACGAGACCCAGCAGCATCCGCAACGTCGTCGTCTTGCCCGCACCGTTCGGGCCGAGGAAGCCGTAGATCTCGCCGGGCAGGACGGTCAGTTTCATCCGGTCGACGGCGAGCTGCTCGCCGTACCGTTTCGTGAGTTCGTCGGTGTCCACGGGAAGGTTCATGGTGACGAATGGTGTCCCGTGGGAGGCCCTCGGCACATCCGTTCCCAGGCGGCATCCGGCGTACGTCATCGGACGTAGTACGTGGCCGGAATCCTGTGATATCCGTCGAAAACACCGCTATCGGAGGCCGGGTTGACGATCATAGGCTCGGTCGCGTGTCCAAAGTCCTCTTGATTCTCCACGTGCTCGCCGCCGTCATCGCGGTCGGTCCGGTCACCGTCGCGGCGAGCATGTTCCCCGCCGCCGCGCGGAAGGCCTTCGCCGAACCGGGTTCCGGACTGTCGGTGCTGCGCGCGCTCAACCGGATCTGCCGGGTTTACGCCGTCTTCGGGGTGGCGGTGCCGCTCTTCGGGCTGGCGACGGCGGGCAGCATGCGGGTCTTCGGCGACCTGTGGGTGATCGTGTCGATCGTGCTCACCGCCGCGGCCGCCGGGGTGCTGGCGTTGCTGGTCCTGCCGGGGCAGAACGCGATCCTCGCCGCACTGGACGCCGAGCCGCCCTCGGAACCGCTCACGGCGGGGCGGGTGGCGATGTACACCGGAATGTTCAATCTGCTCTGGGTCGTGGTGACGGTATTGATGATCGTGCGGCCCGGGTCGACCACCGGTGCGTAAGGCTCGTGAGTGGTAAGGACGATTCCAACCGTCCTTACCACTCACGAGCTTTGGGTTACGCGCTCAGCAACTGATTGAAGAACGACCGGTAACGCCGCAGCGCGATCCGGAGGTCTTCGGTGGCCGGTTCACCCTGGCTCCACGCCGATTCCAGTTCCTTCTTGTGGTCCGCGAAGGTCGTGGCCAGATTCTGGATCACGACGGCGACGAGTTCGTCGGCTTCCTTGACCGCCCGCCGCGGATCGTCCACAAAGGCCGTCTGGATGTCCTGCCAGCTTTCGCGGAACCGGTCTACGTCGACGTTGTCGAACAACGTCTGCGCCTCGTCCTCGGTGGTGCCTCCGGAATCGTCGGTGCGTCCGAGATCGGTGGCCACCAGGTCCTCGGTACTCAAGGCCTGCCCGGTGTCGCCGTCGCGGCCGTCAGCGATCCGTTCCTCGTCGGGCCGTTCCGTTCCCTCGGTTTCCAGTGGCCTGCTTTCCATGGCTTTCCGCTCCTTCGCCGGCGTCTGTCAACAGATCTTCGAACACTTCGCGGTAGTGCTTCATCGCTTCACGCATGTCCTCTGTGGACATCTCCGATTCCCGATGGCGCTCCAGCGTGTCGTGCCCGGCGCGGTAGTGCCGCAACGCGTTGGCGTGCCGGACGGACAGATCCGCGACCTGCTGGTCGTAGCCCTCGGTCGGGTAGCCGCGCTCGGCCATCAAGGAGACCAGTACCCGGTCCGCCTCGACGACGGCGCCGGACGGGCGGTCGACGAACTGTTCCTGGATCAGCGCCCATTCCTGCGCGTATCGGTCCTTTGTGGACTGGGGCAGCGGGCGGATGTCGAGATCCGAATGGCGTTTCACCCGCGACGAGAGCTCACGTTCCGCTTCTCGCGGGTTTTCGTGTTCCTTGACGGCCCGGTCGTATTCGGGTCCGAACGTCTCCTGCAAGCGACGCTTGCGCTGTCCCGCGACGACGAACCAGACCACCGCTCCCAGCGCCAGGATCGCGGCGATGACGATGATGATGACCAACCACGTGGGCATCGTTATCTCCTCCGGATTTCTGCCGGTCAACCCCCGACGGGCCATGGGTTCCCCGCGTTCTCGGGCGAAAACCCTTGTGGCACAAGAAGTTTTGGATCTTAGGCCGGATGGCGCAGTGAAATGTCGCCGGTTCGGAAGGTGGCGCGAGCCTTGGTGGGCCATTCGGCAGAAGTCGTAAGGCTTGCTAACCAGGCGTCCCTCTTATGGGTGCCGCCGATGACTCAGTGTAGGTAAAAGCTCCCGATCACTGCTCCGTTGTGGCACTATTGCCCCATTCGCAGGAAGAGGGCCTGCGAACAGAGGGGGCCGCCGTAATGGGGCTGCCTGGTACGACAAAGAAAGATCATCAGGGGAGGAGATCAAATGTCGACGCCTACCGACGTCAAGGACCCCATCGGCGAGGAGGAGCCGCTAGACCCGGCTCAGCCCCAGCCCGACCAGGGAGAACATCAGCACACCGCGGACTGCGTGCATCAGAACGAGCGAGTCCGGGACTGCCCGGGCGGATGCGCCCAGACGCCGCCGCCCACTCCCTGACCAGCGCTCCTGGCTGAAGAGGTTTCGCCCGTCACCCGGGTTCGAACCGGTGGCGGGCGACTCTCGGCTACGGAGTGTGCTGTCATAGAACAGTGGTGGTAACACAGCTCGATCAAGGCGAGGTCATTCGCAAGGCGCGCGAACTCCAGCGCGCCGGCATCGATGCCGCGTGTTCGGCCCGTCAGCGCGAAGGCATTCTCCTGCTCCGCCGGGGGATGGCCTTACTCGATTCGGTCCATCCGGTCGCCGAACGGATGCGGCACGACTGGCTGGCCACCCGGATCCGGCTCGCCTCCAGTATCGCGACCGTGGGCTCCGAGACCAGCGGAGGCGTGGCCTCCGGCCTCGCCGGACTGGACGACGTCCGCCTGTTGCTCAAAGCGGTGGACGAGCCCCGCCTTTACGCGGAATTGCGTGGCCAGCTCGACCACAATTACGGACTCCTGCTCATGGCGGTGGGGCGGAACGAGGAAAGCACGGCGTATTTCGACTCCTCTCTGGCGCACAAAGAGGCCATCCTCGCGATGGAAAAGGATCCCGCGGCGTTGCTCGACCCGTATCTGGGCACGTTGACCACCCGGGGGCTCGCCTACACGCGGCTCGGCGACATCCGCCGGGCCAGGCGAGACCTCGCCAGCGCCGTGGACCTCGCCGAACGGAACGGCCTGCGAGTCCAGGCCGCGGACGTCCGCCGCCCGCTGGGCACGCTGGAACTCCGCGTCGGCAACGTCCCCGCCGCGTTGCGGCTCTACGACGAGAGCGAGCGGATCTACCGATCGCTCGACCTGGACATTCCGTCGCTGCTGAGGTGGGAGCGGGCCGAAGCGTTGCTGACGGCGGGCCTCGCCGAGGAGGCCGGGGCCCATCTCGACGAGATCCTGCCGGTGATGCTGGAACAGCGGAGCATCACCAGGGATCTGGGTGGGGTGGAGCTGTTCCGCGCGTCCGCGGCGCTGATGACCGACGACCTGGAGCTCGCGCGGACCTACGCCGCTTCGGCCCGGCGGCGGACGCTGCGCTGGGGCTGTCAGACCTGTGTCGCCAACGCGACCATCGTCGGCCTTCGCGCCGACGTGCAGGATGCCTTGCGCACCAACGAAATCCCGCCCAGTCTGACCTCGCGCGCGTTGCGTGCGGCGAACGGGATGCCGATGCCGCGCCTGGCCGATCAGGCGGCGCTGGCGCGGATGCTGGCCGTCCGGGTCGAGCTGCGGAAGGGGAAACGCAAACGTGCCGCCGAGCTGCTCGAACGGATTCCGCGTCCGGGGCGGTTGACCTCCGTCGATTATCGGATGTTGCGCAGGCTTTGCCGTGCGGAACTCGCGGTGGCCGAGGGTGACAAGACCAGGGCGCTGGCGGAGATCCGGGCCGGGCTCACCGAACTCGACCGGGTCCGCGACCGGATGGGCGGCCTGGAGCTGGTGTCCGGGACGGCGTTGCACGGCAGGGAGCTGGCGGATCTCGCCGTCAAGATCGTGCTGGAGCGCGCCGACGCGGCCCGGCTGTTCAGCTGGACCGAGCGGACGCGCGCGCAAAGTTACCGGTACGAACCAGTTGTGGCGAGCGACCCGGAGCTCGCCGAGCGGGTCGGTGAGGTGCGGGGGCTCGATCAGGCCATCCACCAGGCGCAGCACGACGGGTATCCGACGTCGGCGTTGCGCGCGAAGCACGCCGAGCGGTTGCGTGAGGCGCATCGGCTCGGCTGGCATACGGGGCGCTGGGGCAGGCCGCGGCCGATCGCGCGGCTCGCCGAGGTCGCCGACGAGCTGGGAGAGCGCGCGCTGGTGAGTTTCGCGTCCTCGGGGGACGACCTGGTGGCGATGGTCGTCGTCGAGGGGCGATGCGAACTGGTGCGGCTCGGCTCCGCGGAGCGGGCTGCGGAGTCCGCACGCATGCTGAACGTCGATCTCGACGCCCTCGCGCCGGATCGGCTGCCCGCTCCACTGGTCCAGTCGGTGCTCGGTTCGGCGCGGAAACAGGCCGACCGACTCGACGTCCAGCTGATCCGGCCATTGGAACACCTGCTCGGTGACCGGGGCCTGGTCGTCGTGCCGACCGGACCGTTGTTCGCCGTTCCCTGGGGAGTGCTGCCGGCGCTGCGGTCGCGGCCGATCGTCGTCGCCCCATCGGCGACGGCGTGGCTGGGCGCGGAGCGCTCGACGGTGTCGCGTGCGCGGAAGGTCGTCCTCGTCCGCGGTCCCGGCCTGGTCGGGAACAGGGGTGAGCTGGACAAACTCGCCACGCATTACCGGACCGCGCACACCTTGGCCGGACCCGACGCGACCGTGGCGTCGGTGTTGCGCGCACTGGACGGCGCGAAACTCGCGCACATCGCCGCGCACGGCGCGCACGAGCCAGAGAACGCCTTGTTCTCCCGGCTCGAACTGGCCGACGGGACACTTTTCGCGCACGAGATGGCCGGGCTCGCGCAGCCGCCGTCGCAAGTCGTCTTCGCGGCGTGCGAACTGGCGTTGAACCGGATCCGGCCCGGCGACGAGGTGCTCGGTTTCGCCAGCGCGTTGCTCGCGAGTGGTTCGCGGACGGTGATCGCGCCGTTGAGCCGAGTCGGTGACGAGGCCGCGGCGGCCGCGATGGACGACTACCACCGCAGACTGGCCGAAGGAGCAGGCCCGGCGACGGCCTTGGCGGACACCATCGCCGTTGATCCGTTCCGGCGACCGTTCGTCTGTTTGGGTGCGGGCTGATCTTCCGGCTTGACAACCCCTGTTCGATCTTCACGACTCCAAGTGCCCGGTTGGTTACTCTTGACCGAGTCGTCTGAACCAATTATGGTCTAGACCACGTTCGCCTGCTCAAGCGCTTTGGCGGATGTGTCCCAACCTTCAGTGGTTTTCGCCCTCCGTGGCCCAGGAACCTCGAGTCCGCGGACGTTCCCGATCGGGCAGGCGGTGGGTGCAGAGATGGGAAAGGGGTAGGCATGAGCTTCAAACGACGGCTTTTGACCCTGGCGGCGGGTGCGGCGATGGTGCCGGCGGCGCTGGTCGCGATCCCGGCGGGCACCGCCAACGCGCACGGCTACGTTTCCTCGCCTGCGAGCAGGCAGGCGCAATGCGCCCAGAACACCGTTTCCTGTGGCTCCATCAAATGGGAACCGCAAAGCGTCGAGGGCCCCAAGGGTCTGATGAGCTGTAACGGCGGTGTCGGCCGTTTCGCGGATCTCAACGACGACAGCAAGGGCTGGAAGGTGCATTCCCTCGGCCGTACCACCACGTTCCGGTGGACGCTGACGGCTCGCCACCGCACCAGCACGTGGGAGTACTTCGTCGACGGCGCCAAGGTCGCCAGCTTCAACGACAACGGCGCGCAGCCGGGCGCCACGGTCACCCACAGCGTGAACCTGCAGCAGAGCGGGCGGCACAAGATCCTCGCCCGCTGGAACGTCTACGACACGGCGAACGCGTTCTACGCCTGCATCGACGCCAACATCGGCTAGGTGTCCGGGTCTTGTGAGTGGTAAGGGCGGTTCTGACCGTCCTTACCACTCACGAGGCTTTTATGTCAGGCTCACCCCATGAGCGATGACGAACGCGACGGGGTCAAGCTGACCAATCTCGATCAGCCGTTGTTCGAGGGCGCGACGAAACGCGACCTGGTGGACTACCTGGACGCCGTCGCGGACCGCATCCTCCCCGTTTTGGCACACCGGCCGCTTTCGGTGATCCGCATCCTGCGCGGCCAGGACCCGTTCATGCAGAAGAATCTGCCCAAATACACGCCCGACTGGGTGAAGCGCTCCGAGATCTGGGCGGAGACGTCGAAGCGGCAGGTGTCGTACGCCCTGTGCGACGACCGCCGCACGCTGCTGTGGTTCGCGAACCAGCGCGCCGTCGAATACCACCCGACGCTGATGACCACGGACGCCGACGCGGGGCCGACCCATCTCGTAGTGGACCTCGACCCGCCGGCCGGCGACGATTTCGCGCACGTCGTGAAGGCCGCGTGGCTGGTGCGCCAGGCGCTCGACGACTGCGGCCTCGCCGGGGCGGTGAAGACCAGTGGTTCCAAGGGAGTGCACATCTTCGTCCCGCTGACGCCGGGGCAAGGTTTCGAAGACGTCGCCGCCGCGACCCGCGCGCTCTCCGCTCGCGCGGAGCAGGTCGACCCGTCCCTCGCGACGACCGCGTACATCGTGGAAGACCGTGAGGGAAAGGTGTTCCTCGATTCGACGCGGGCGGGCGGTAACACGGTCGCCGCGGCGTACAGCCCGCGGCTGCGGCCGGGACTGACGGTTTCGTTCCCGGTGGCCTGGGACGACCTCGAGAACGTGGTCCCCGCCGATTTCACCGTCCACACGGCGCCCGGTCTCCTGGCGGACAAGGATCCGTGGGCCGAGTCGATGCCCGCGCCGCAGACGCTGCCCGCGGATCTCGTCGAGCAGGGGCACACGATCCCCATCGCGCGAGTCGTGGCGATGCACGAAGGGAAACGCCGGGCACGTTCGCGTGCCAATAAGGACTGAACGCCGACGACAGCACCCCGTTTTGTGTACCTTGGACCGCGCTGGGGGAGGGCGAAGGTACTGGGGGCTTTCGTGGGAAAGATCGATGCCGATGTAGTGATCGTGGGGGCGGGTCCGGCCGGGCTGGTCCTGGGGAATCTTTTGAGGGCGGCCGGAATCGACTGCCTGATCCTCGAACGGCAAAGCCGGGAACATGTCGAAAACCGGGCCAGGGCGGGATTTCTGGCCGCGAACAGCGTCCGTGTGCTCACTGAGAACGGGCTCGCCGGTGGGCTGCTCCGGAACGGGGTCCGGCACGACGCCTGCGCGTTCCGAAATGATCAAGCCGAATTCGAGCTCAAGTACAGTGAACTCGGGAACGGTGAGGTGCACACCGTTTACCCGCAACAATTCCTGGTCACGGACTTGATCGTCGAATTCCTCGCCCGCGGCGGGGAGATCAGGTTCGGCACCGAGGCGTCCTCGGTGTCGGGGATGGACGCGACGGTCATCGCCGATGATCTTCTGTTGCGTGCCAAGTACATCGCGGGCTGCGACGGCAGGCGCGGTATCTCGCTGAGATCCGTGCCCGCGCGGGTCTTCCGGCGGGACCACGACATTTCGTGGCTCGCGATCCTCGCCGAAGCGCCGCCGAGCATGTCCGCGATCGGTTACGCCATTCACGAACGCGGATTCGCCGGACATATGGCGAGGACGTCGACGGTGACGCGGTACTACCTCGAAGTCCCGCGCGGCGAGGATCCGGAGAACTGGCCGGACGACCGGATCTGGGACGAACTGCACCTGCGGATGCGTGCCGATCGCTACGGCGAGCTCAAACGGGGTGCCATCATCGAACGCCGGATCGTCGACATGGCTTCGCGGGTGATGGACACGATCCAGCGGGGAAAGCTGTTCCTCGCGGGCGACGCGGCGAGCCTGATCAGTCCCGCCGCGGCGAAAGGCGCGAATCTCGCGCTGATGGAGGCCGAGATCCTCGCGGACGCGTTGATCGACGCCCATGCCGAGAGCGACACGACGGCACTCGAGCGGTACTCCGCCGACTGCCTGCCGCGGATCTGGCGCGCGCAGGAGTTCTCGCTCTGGATGATCAATCTCCTGCACGGTCCGGCGGGCTACGACGACGAGGCGGTCTTCCAGCGGGCCCTGCGGGACGCGCGGCTGGAGAGCCTGCGGGTTTCCCGTGCGCACCAAGACTTCTTCGCCGAGAACTACGTGGGGATCTGAACCGATCGCTCGTCGCGTCCGTATCAGTGCAAGAGGGTCTTCGCGGAGTGGAAGGACGAACGACGATGCCGGTACGCATTCGCTGGACGCCGTTGAACCCGCATCCGAACCGTCCCGGCCCCGTGGAGGAGCCCGAACCGGAACCGCTAGCCCGCGCGGACCGCGGGTGCCTTGGGCCGCTCGACGCGGAGGAGCAGGACGTCGCCTGAGCGGTCTCTTCCAGGCTCCTCCTCGGTGACGAACCGCAGTGCCCCGGTGACCTCCCTGGTCACCATCCGCGCGCCGTGCCAGCCTGCCGGGACCCAGCCGGCACGCAGTTCACGGCGGACCTTCTCGGCCCGTTTGACGTGGCGGGCGAACGAGTGCCGCCGGATGACCCGCCCGCGCGAGACTTGGCCCGCGCGGGCGGCCTCCGGATCGACGTCGAGCCACAGCAACCGGACGGGACGGCGGCTCAGCAGGCCGAGCAGGGCCAGCAGCCCGCGGGTGGTCGCGCGGGTCGACGGCTCGTGCACGATGAGCGGGCCGCCGTCGGCCAGCGCGAACCGGACGACCCGCGCGCGATGCCACAGGTGGACCAGCGGCCGGTAGCACCGGTACGGCAGCACGGCCGGCAGCCGTTCGCGCAGGCGCGCGCGGACCTGGTCGGAATCGAGCACCGGTATCGCGCCGGTCGCCGCCCGGGACAGCAGGGTGGTCTTGCCCGCCCCGGGAATCCCGGCGACCACGAGCAGATCGCGGCGGCCGAGCTGGAATGCGATGCGGTCGGTCATAAGGCCTCAACGACCCGGCCGAGGATAAAGGTTCCTTTACCTTGATCGGCACAGGTCAGGCCGTCACCCGCGTCCCCGGCACCGCCGCCTTGTCCGGCAGCAGCGTCCCGCCCTTGGTGAGCCACGCCACGCCGAACGCGAGGATCGCCACCGACTCCAGCCACAGCGCCGGGTACAGGGACCTGGTCTCCGCGTCGAAGACGAGGCCGCACAGCACGATCAGCGCCAGGCACACCAGCATGATCACGCCCGAGGCGACGTAGACCCGGTTCCGTTCCGGTTTGCGGGCGCCGGGGATCTCCTTGTCCGACTTGGTGAACAGCACGATGCAGAAGAACGCCAAGGTGAGGAAGAAGACCGCGGCGAAACCGAGGTGCAGGAGGCCGATGATCTCGTCCGCGCGGTCGCCGTTCGACGGGGTGGTGGGGAAGAGCGCCACCCCGACCGCGGCCACCGCCGCGATGTTCCCGGCGATGTCGTCGACACGGCCGTAACCCCGGTAGGACAACAGGAAGACGCCGATGGCGCACATGACGCCGACCCAGACGTCGCGCATTCCCGAGTAGTAGTAACCACTGATCGAGTTGAGCAGGCCGCCGCCGTCGACGACCAGCTTCCCGAAGATCAGCACGAAGGGCAGTCCGATCCCGAGGAAACCTATGGCACGCCGCAAGAACAGGTAGTTGTGGACGAGGTTGTCGGACGCCGTTCGCGCGCTCATGGTCGCCTCCGTGCTCAGTGCTTTCCGCTACTGAGGAGTATCGACCACATGAGCACGGAAAATGACGGTTCGTGACGACGTTGAGACCGTGTGTTATCGAATTGCTCGCTAGCTGGTCTCCAGAACGACAGCCGCGACGTAGCCGCCCATCCCGATCGACGTCTTCACGGTGAGCCCGCTTTCCGGCCGGGAGGGCCCGTCCATCAGCTGCGGATGCCCCTCCGCCACCGGTTTCGGCGCCGGTACCAGATCCCGTTCCGCCGCGAGGCAGATCGCCGCGATCTCGGTCAGCGCGCTGCCCGACTGGCTGTGCCCGGTCAGCGGTTTGATCGAGTAGATCTCGGTCTCACGGGGAAAGACCGCTTCGAGGATCTGGGATTCCGTACGGTGGCAGAGTTTCGTACCCGTTCCGTGCGCGTTCAGATAGCGGACGTCCGATGGCGCGGCGCCGGAGTTCTCCAGTGCCCCGGTCACCGCCGCGATCGCGTTCGCCGGATCGGGGTCGAGCGCCATCGCGTTGTGCGCCTCGTGGGTCATGGTGCCGCCCCGCAGGGTCGCGTACGCGTCGGTCTTCCGCTGGGTCAGCACCACCGCGACCGCGGCCTCGGAAAAGGTGAAACCCCTTGTGCCCTCTTGGAAAGGACGGCACGCCTCCAGCGGGGGCACGTCGGTGATCGCCACCCCGCAGTGCACGAAGTTGCGCACCATCGGCCTGGTCGCGGACAGATCGGTGGTGACCACGACGACGTCGTCGGCCATTCCCGCGTCCAGCCACATCTTCGCGGTCAGCACCGCGGCGCTGCCGGTCGCGCACATCGCGGACGTGGCCATCGAGGGGCCGTGGAAGCCGAACTCCGACATCAGCGTGGCGATCGGGGTCGAGGGCATCATGCCGATGAACTCGCGCCGGTACATCAGCTGCTCGCCGAGTTCCGTGAGCCTGTCCCAGGTTCGCAGGTCCTCGCGGACGCCGCCGGAGATGACGCCGACGCGGCGTCCTGGCGACCAGCCCCGCGCGACGGCGTCCGCGATCGCTTCCCGCGCCGCGGCGAGCAGGGCGCGGGCGTGCAGGCTGCCGTCCCGCGCTTTGCCGCCCTCGGGGACGTGCGCGACCCAGCCCGGGAGATCCGGCGTTTCCCCGAAGCCGTCGGTGAATTGGGCGCAGGGGACGCCGCCGGCGAGGCCCTCCCACAGTGCTTCGCGCCCCCAGCCGTAGGCGGTTACGGCGCCGATGCCGCAGATGTCTGTTTTGCTCCGCACGTGTTTCCCTTCAACTACATTCTGTCAACGCTGGGGTGGAATGGCCGCACCGATCAGCCGGCCGAGGGGGACGGCTACGTCGATTTAGTGATCTAATCGGAAGCTACATCAGTCGAGTAGGGGGTTTGGATCAGATGGATCCTGACGATCTCGACGGTGGGACTCCCGACACCCACCGGCCCTCGGATCAGGATTCCTCGCCAGCGAACGGCACCGCGACCCGCACGGTGGGAAAAACCGAGCGGCACGCGTCGCTCGTCCGTCTGCTGACCGAGTTGTCCGCCGAGAGGGATCACCGCGGTGAACCCGCGCTCGCCTTTCTCGGCAAGGGGTACCGCCTTTTGGAGCAAAAGTCCGACGGCGGCGCATTGGGAACGCAATACCTCACGATGGTCGAAGCGAGCCCATACGGGATCTGCGTCCATCAACGGGGCAAAGTCGTGTTCGTGAACTCGGCCACCATGCGCTTCGTGGGCGCGAAGGTGTCGACCGAGATCATCGGGATGCACATCACGGATCTGGTCGACGCCGGCTCGCAGGACGCGCTGCTGGCGCGGATCGGTTCGCTGGACTCGCCCGGATCGTTCAGCGAACCGACCGAGATGACGCTGCGGACCCTTCAAGGCCGCGGTGTCACCGTCGAATCGCAGGCGGTGCTCACCACCTGGGAGGGCAAACCCGCGTACCAGGTGATCATGCGCGACCTGACCACGCAGAAGGCGGCCGAGTCGGGCCTGCGGTTTCAGGCAGCGTTGGTCGGCCACGCGAGCGACGCGATCATCGCGACCTCGCCCGACGGCCTGGTGACGAGCTGGAACCCGGCGGCCGAGGCCGTCTACGGACACGACCTCGACCAGGTCATCGGTGCCCCGGTGGCCGAGGTCGTCGGCGCAGCGATGAGTCCGCGGCAGGTCGTCGCCGCGGGCGGAGTCGTGCAGGCGACGCATTTCAGCGCCGACGGCACAGCACTCGCGGTGCGCGTCTCCGCGGCCGAGATGTTCGACGGTTACGTGCTGCTGTGCGCCGACGAGACGGCGCAGCGCCGGGCCGAGGCCGAATTCGCCACCGTCGTCGAAACGCTCGACGAGGGGGTGCTGCTGGTCGGCCCCAGCGGGCGGATCGAACTGGCGAACTCCGCCGCGCACCGGATCGCCGGTGTTCCGGCGGGTGCACTGGTCGGCCTGGAGAGCCGGACGCTGCGGCTGCACGACGAATACGGCGCCCCGGTGCCCGTCGACGACCTGCCGTCCGCGCGGGTGCGGCGGTCCGGGAAGGTCGAGACCGGGCGGGTCCTGCAGATCCGGCGGCGCGACGGCGCGCACCGGTGGCTTTCGCTGACCTCCGGTCCGCTGATGGCGCCGGGCCAGAGCGTGCCCTCGGTGCTGACGTCCTTCGCCGACATCACCGAACGGCGGGCGATCAGCGAACGGCTGGCCTACGAGGCCACCCACGACCCGCTGACCAGGCTCGCGAACCGCACGCTCGCGCTCGACCGCCTGCGCCGCACGATCGCCGATCCGGCGCGCACGACCACCGTGATGTTCATCGATCTCGACAAGTTCAAGATCATCAACGATTCGCTCGGTCATACCGCCGGCGACCAGGTGCTGCGCATCGCCGGCGACCGGCTGAGGGCCGCCGCCGGGGCCTCGGACCTGGTCGGACGGCTCGGCGGGGACGAGTTCCTGGTCATCACCACCGGTTATACCGAAGCCGCCGAAGTGCGGGCGCTGGCCGATCACCTTCAGCGACGGCTCGCCGAATCGCTCACCGTGCACGGCCGCGAACTGCATATCAATACGAGTATTGGAATAGTGATCGCCGAACCCGGCGATACCCGCAGTGCCGACGAATTGCTGGAAGACGCCGATCTGGCGATGTATCAGGCCAAGACATTCGGGCCCGGCCGTTATGCGTTCTATACGCCGATCATGCGTAAACGGGTGCAAGACCGTTTCGCCTTGGAACAGGATCTGCGGAACGCCGTCGCGGACGGCCTGGTCGAGACCGTTTATCAGCCGGTCGTCGATTTGCGGACCGGCGACATGGTCGCGGTGAAGGCGAAGTCCTGTTGGAATCACCCGGTCCGGGGACCGATCGATCCGGCGGAATTGGCCGAGATCGCCGACGACGGCGATCTTTTGACGGTCATCGGGGCGGAGGTCCTCGCCAAGGCCGCCCGCGAGATCTCTCGATGGCGTGCCGATCATGGTGTGCACTGTAATGTGAATGTGAGCCTGTCGGTCCGCCAACTGGGCGATCCCACGTTGCTACAAGTGGTTCAGACAACCCTGGAAGACGCGGGCCTGGTGCCGCAGGATCTGAGCCTCGACGTCGACGAGACGGCGTTGAAGGACGCGGCCGACGCCGTCGACGCGCTGCGGAAGACCGGCGTGCGGGTGACCGCGGAACGGTTCGGCGCCGGGTATTCGTCACTCGCCCAGCTGTGCCGCCTCGATCTGAACGTGGTCGAGATCGACCGGTCGTTCGTCGCCGATCTCGGGCGGTCGAGCGACGCCGAGCCGATCGTCGCCGGGATCATGGCGATGGCGCACGCCGTCGACCTCGTGGTGGTCGCCGAAGGGGTCGAGACCGCGCGGCAACTGGAGGTCCTGCACGAACTCGGCTGCGATTGGGCGAAAGGACCGCTGGTGGCGCCGCCGGGTCCGGTGGACGCCCTGAAGTCCGCGTACGAGCACGTCGTGCGGTGAACCGGGCGGACGCCGTTTCCGTGGTCCCCGGTGAGAACCTTCCTCGCCGCTGACGGGACCAAAGCCTCCTGTCGCTCCGGCTCTTCCCGGCGCACCCTTGTCGGTGGGGGACCGGTGAAGGAGGCCGTCGTGTCGCTGATCTTCCTGTGGCGCCGGATCCACCTCGGCCGGAATCCGCTCGCACGCGGCTGGGACCGGATCGAGGCGGCGATCCTCGTCGGCGGCGTCGTGACCGCGCTGCTCGGTGTGCCGCTGGCCGCCGCGGCAGGCTCGGAGGCCTACGCGACCATGATGGCGCGCTCGGCTCTCGAAACGGCCACGCGTCATTCGACGACCGCGTTCCTGCTCGAAGACGCTCCGCCGGCACGCGTCGGCCTCGATGGGATCCCGTCCGCCGAGACGGCTTCGGTCGCGGCTCGCTGGGCGTTGCCGGACGGGAGCTTCCGGGAGGCGCGCGTGACCGCCGACCTCGGCGCTTCGACGGGCGATTCGGTGACAGTGTGGCTCGACGAGTCCGACGCCGTGGTCGACCCGCCGGTGATGCCGCTCGACGCGACCAGTACGGGGATCGGTGTCGGGGTCGGGGTGTGGCTGATCGCGGTGACGCTGCTGGCGGCGGGGTATCTGCTCGCGCGGCAGCTGCTGAACCGGGCGCGGGCGGCGGCGTGGGACCGGGAGTGGGAGCGGTTCGGGCAGGACTCGCGCTCTTGACTTGGCCTAGGTAGGGCTTGAAGTACATGAAGGGGTCCTTCCTGTACCTAGGCGCAAGGAAGGGGGCCTTCATGTACTCGGAAAGGGCCTTCACGCGCTTTGGGTGTGAAGCGTGAGGTCATTGGGGCGCGTGTGGCGACTTGGCGGTCCGTGAGGGCCTCCTTCCCTACTTTGAGGGTAGGGAAGGAGGCCCTCACGGACTTAGGCGCAAGGATGGGGGCCTTCAGGTGCTCGGAAAGTGTGAAGGTCGAGTTTCCTCGGCTGAGCCGAGGGAAGGGGGCCTTCACGCGCTTTGGGTGTGAAGCGTGAGGTCACTGAGGCGCGTGTGGCGACCTGGCTGTCCGTGAAGGCCTCCTTGAGGGGACCCAGATTCCCTCAAGGAGGCCTTCACGGACCGGTGCGCGCAGGTAGTCGACGAACTGCGGGAAGTGGTCGCTGACCTGCGGGTTCTCGCGAAAGTGATAGCAAAGGTCCCTTGCTCCCGCCGCGCCACCTTGTCTCTGTACCTACTGGTATGTACGGTCAGGAGGTGGACAAGAGGGAACGGCTTATCGAGAGCACTCGCGAGCTTCTGTGGGAGCGCGGGTACGTCGGCACCAGCCCGAAGGCGATCCAGGAGCGGTCCGGCGCCGGCCAGGGCAGCATGTACCACCACTTCCAGGGCAAGTCCGATCTCGCGCTCGCCGCGATCGGCCGCAGCGCCGAGGACCTGCGCGCCAGGGCGGAGGCCGAGTTCTCCGGGCCCGGCACGGTCGTCGAGCGCATCACCGTCTACCTGCGCCGCGAGCGCGACGTGCTCAAGGGCTGCCCGGTCGGCAGGCTCGCCCAGGATCCCGACGTGATGGCCGACGCGGATCTGCGCAAGCCGGTCGAGGAGTTCTTCGGCTGGCTCACCGGTCGCCTTGCCGAGCTGCTCGACGAGGGCCGCGCGGCTGGCGACCTCGATGCCAAACTCGACCCGCTCGCGACGGCGACCGTGCTGGTCGCGGTGCTGCAGGGCGGCTACATCCTCGCCCGCGCCGCCGGCTCCCCGGACGTGTTCGCGAAAGCCGTCGACGGCGCCCTCGGCCTGCTCGCCACCAAGGAGAACTGACATGCCCTTCGTCCGTATCGACGCCATCGGGACCGACAAGCTCGAAGCCCTCGGCAACGCCGTCCACGACGCGCTGGTCGAGACGCTCGGCATCCCGGCCGACGACCGCTTCCAGGTCCTCAACGGCCGGAGCACCCTGAAATACGACGACTACCTGGGGATCCGCCGCGACGAGGGGGTCGTGTTCGTCGCGATCGCCATGCGGAGGGGGCGCACCGACGAGCAGAAGAAGGCTCTCTACCGGCGGATCGCGGAACTCGCCGAGGAGTACGCGGGGACCGAGCCGCGGAACGTGCTCGTCACGATCACGGAGAACGATCCGGTCGACTGGTCGATCGGGAACGGCGAAGCGCAGTACGCGTGATCAGGCGGGTGCGGCGGCGAAGGAGTGCTGCTCCAGCAGCCACCACGTGTCGCGCCCGAACGACCACGTCAGCAACCCCAGCGCGCCCAGCGTGACCACGAAACCGGCCCAGAGCGGCAGGATCGTCGAAGCCACCGCGACCAGCGCGATGCCCTGCACGGCCGCGACCGTCTTGCGCGCCAAGCTCGGCGGCAGCGGCGAGTTCAGCCACGGCCACAGCTTGCTCGCGGCGACGAAGACGTAGCGCATCGCGCCGATCGTGAGCACCCACGGGCCCAGCGACTGCGCGACGACCACGCTCAGGATCAGGATCAGATACGCGTCGACCTCCATGTCGAACCGCGCGCCGAGCGGTGACGCCGTCCCGGTGCGGCGTGCGACCTGGCCGTCGACGGCGTCCAGGGCGAGCGCGACCGACGCGAGGACGACCATCGTGACGATCTCCCGGCCGGCGGTGTCGACGACGAGCGCGGTCACGCAGCCGACCAGTCCGGAGCGTGCCAGGGTCACGGCGTCGGCGGGGCCGAGGGAGCGCGCGGTGCTCCGGTTCAGGCCGTAGGTCAGGAATCCGCCCACCGCGAGGCCGTAGGCCGCGCCGGCGAGCCAGCCCAGCGTGCCCAGCCCGGCGACGGCGTCCAGCGTCCCCAGCAGCGCCAGCTGGACGAGGACCCCCAGGAAAATTCCGGGGTTGATCACGAGGCCTCCTCGTTATGGTGACGATGGCCCCCTCGAAGGGGCCGACATGAGAGGACACGATGGAACGCGCCTTCTGGTTCAGTGGTTCCGGTGGCGGTGAGCTCAGGCCGGTCACGCTCCCTCCGGTCGGCGACGGCGAGGTGCTGGTCCGCACCTTGTGCACCGGCGTAAGCCGCGGCACCGAGACGCTCGTCTTCCGCGGCGAGGTCCCGCCGAGTCAACGCGCGGCCATGCGCGCGCCGTTCCAGGAGGGCGAATTCCCGGGGCCCGTGAAGTACGGGTACCTCAATGTCGGCGTGGTCGAACAAGGTCCGGCGGAACTCGTCGGTCAGGTCGTCTTCTGCCTGTACCCGCACCAGACGCGCTATGTCGTCCCGGCGGACGCGGTCACGCCGGTGCCGCGCGGGGTGCCGCCGGAGCGCGCGATCCTCGCGGGCACGATCGAGACCGCGGTCAACGCGGTCTGGGACGCGGCGCCGAAACTCGGCGACCGGATCGCCGTGGTCGGCGCCGGAATGGTCGGCAGCAGCGTCGCGAAACTCCTGGCCGGCTTCCCGGCGACCAGGGTGCAGCTGATCGACATCGACCCGGAGCGCGCGAAGATCGCCGAGGCGCTCGGTGTCGACTTCTCGACACCGGAGGACGCGCTGGGCGACTGCGACCTCGTCGTGCACGCCAGCGCGAGCGAAGCGGGGCTCGCGCGGTCGCTGGAACTGCTCGCGCCGGAGGGCGAGGTCATCGAACTGAGCTGGTACGGCGACCGCCGGATCAGCGTCCCGCTCGGCGAGAACTTCCATTCACGACGGCTGGCGATCCGCAGCAGCCAGGTCGGCATGGTCTCGCCGTCCCGCCGCCTGAACCGGAGCTACGGCGACCGCCTGGCCCTCGCTTTGCGGATTTTGTCGGACCCCGTCTTTAAGGTGCTGGTCAGCGAGGAATGCCGGTTCCATGAACTACCGGACGTCTTACCGCGTCTGGCCTCGAATGAACCAGGAACGCTCTGCCTCCGTGTCACCTATCAGATGGAGGACACGCGTTAAGGGCACGACCGGAGGAGGTCCGTTGTTCAGTATCACCGTCCGCGACCACGTCATGGTGGCCCACAGCTTCCGCGGCGAGGTCTTCGGACCCGCGCAGAAACTGCACGGGGCCACCTTCGTGGTGGACGCGACGTTCCGCCGGTCGGAGCTGGACGCCGACAACATCGTCGTCGACATCGGCAAGGCGACCGAAGAGCTCAAAGCGGTGCTCGCCGCCCTGAACTACCGCAACCTCGACGACGTGCCCGAATTCGCCGGGATCAACACCTCGACCGAGTTCCTCGCCAAGGTCGTCGCCGACCGGCTCGCCGAGCGCGTCCACGCGGGCGCGCTCGGCGAGGGCGCCCGCGGGCTCGAGGGGATCGTCGTCTCATTGCACGAATCCCACGTCGCGTGGGCGAGTTACGAGCGTGCGCTGTGAGTGGCCTTCACGTCGTCCTGCCCAACGACATCGACGACGTGAGCGCGCCCAGCGGCGGCAACGTCTACGACCGCCGCCTGTGCGACGGCCTCGTCGCGGCGGGCGTGGAGGTCCACGAGATCGCCGTGCCCGGGAACTGGCCGCGGCCCGACATCGAGGCGCGCAAGGTACTGGCGCGCAAGCTCGCCGAACTGCCGGACGGTTCGGCGGTCCTGCTCGACGGGCTGGTCGCCTGCGGGGTGCCCGAGGTGATCGTGCCGTCGGCGCAACGGCTGTCGATCGCGGTGCTGGTGCATCTGCCGCTGGCCGACGAGACGGGACTTTCGCCTTCACTCGCCGCCGAACTGGACCGGCTGGAGGCCGAGACGCTCGGCGCGGTCGAGGCCGTGGTCGCGACCAGCGAGTGGGCGGCGCGACGGCTGATCGAGCACCACGACCTCGCTCCGCACCGGGTGCACGCGGTGCCGCCCGGGGTCGACAGGGCCGACGTCGCGTCCGGGAGCCTGGACGGGACGCAGCTGGTCTGCGTCGCCAACGTGACGCCTCGCAAGGGCCAAGGCCTGCTCGCGGACGCGTTGAAGTCGCTCAAGGATCTCCCGTGGAACTGTGAATGCGTCGGCGCCATCCGCCGCGAGACCCGCTACGTCGAACGCCTGCGGCGACACTCCCTCGGCGATCGGTTCACCCTGACCGGCCCGCGGTCCGGCGAAGCGCTCGAAGCGACGTACGCGGCCGCAGACCTTCTCGTGCTTCCTTCGCGCGCGGAGACCTACGGCATGGTCGTCACCGAGGCGCTCGCACACGGCATTCCCGTGCTGGCGACCGCCGTCGACGCCCTGCCGGACACGCTCGGCCGGTCGCCCGACGGCAGTGTGCCCGGGATTCTCGTCCCCGGCGAGGACGTCAACGCGCTGGCCACGGCCCTCCGCCGCTGGCTCACCGAGCCCGATCTGCGTGACCGTCTTCGCGCCTCCGCCCGCCTTCGACGCGAGACGCTGCCCGGCTGGGACGAGACGGCCCGCGGTGTCGCCGCCGTGCTGCTGAACGAAAGGACGGCGGCATGACCAAGTACGCCCCCAGCTGGCTTCGGCTGCGTGAAGACGCGGACGCCTCGGCCCGCGCGACCGAGTTGATCGAGCCGGTCCGGGCGTTCTTGCGCGAACAGGACGAAGTCGTCATCCGGGATCTCGGCTGCGGCACCGGTTCGCTCGGCCGCTGGCTGGCCAGGCGCCTGCCCGGTCGCCAGCGCTGGATCCTGCACGACCGCGACCCCGAACTGCTCACCCACGCGCTGGCCCGCACCAGCCGTCCGGAGCACGCGCTGGACGGAAGCGAAGTCACCGTCGTCACCGAACAGCGTGACATCACCGAGTTACGCGCGGAGGACCTCGCCGGGACCTCGCTCGTGGCGGCGTCGGCACTGCTCGATCTGCTCACCGCCGAGGAGATGTCCCGGTTGGCGGAGGCGTGCGTCGAGGCGGGCTGCGCGGTCCTGTTCACGTTGAGCGTTTCGGGCCGGGTGGTGCTGTCACCCAAGGACAAGTTCGACATCGAGATCTCCGACGCCTTCAACGCGCACCAGCGCCGGGTGACCGACGGCCGGTGGCTGCTCGGCCCGGACGCGGTGGACGTCGCCTTCGGGGTGTTCGAACGGCTCGGTGCCACCGTGCGGCGCGCGCCGAGCCCGTGGCGGCTCGGGGCGGATCAGGCCGCGCTGACCGCGGAATGGCTCACCGGCTGGGTCGGCGCCGCCTGCGAGCAGCGGCCGGAGCTGGCGGCGGACGGTGACACGTACCTGCGGTGGCGGCTCGCGCAATGCGCGGCCGGTGAGCTGAACGCGATGATCCAGCACGAAGATCTCCTGATGGTGCCGTCGTGAAACGGTTCTGGCCCTGGCTTCGGATCCTCGGCGCGCTCGGCATCCTCGGCGTGCTCGTCTGGCAGCTGGGCACGGGCGCGTTCCTGGACGGGCTGCGTGAGGTCGACGCCGGCGGTGTCGCCGCCGCGCTCGGGATCGGTTTCGCCACCACGGTTTTCAGCGCGTGGCGGTGGTGCCTCGTCGCGCGACGGCTCAGTCTCCGGTTGTCGCTGCCGAGCGCCGTCGGCGAGTACTACCGAGCGTTGTTCCTCAACGGGGTCCTGCCGGCGGGAGTGCTCGGCGACGTCAATCGCGCCGTGCAGCACGGCCGCGAGTCCGGCGACGTCCCGCGCGGCGTCCGCGCGGTGGTGCTGGAGCGGACGGCCGGGCAGATCGCGGTGATCGGCGCTTCGGTCGCCGTCGTACTCGGCACGCCTTCCGTGGTGCCGCCGCCGATGAACGGGGCCGTCACGGTCGCCGGGATCGCGGTCGTCGCGCTCGCCCTCGCGGCCGTCGCCACCGGGATGACGGCGGGAAAGCGGTGGATCCACAGTGGATCGAAATGGCGCCGCGGATTCGCCGTCACCCTCGCCGACGTCCGGCTGGGCCTCCTGACCAAGGAGACCTGGCCCGGCGTGAGCCTGCTTTCGCTCGCCACCCTTGCCGGGCATCTCGCCCTGTTCGTCGTCGCCGCGCGCGCGGCCGGGATCACCGCCCCGATCGGTGATCTGCTGCCGCTGCTGATCCTCGCCCTGCTCGCGATGGGGCTGCCGCTGAACATCGGCGGCTGGGGCCCGCGCGAAGGCGTTTGCGCGCTGCTGTTCGGCGCGGCGGGCCTCGGTTCGGCGCAGGGCGTCACCGTGGCCGTGGTCTACGGCGTGCTCGCGCTCGTCTCCAGCCTTCCCGGTGCGGGCGTTCTGCTCGCGCGCTCGGTCATGAGTCACCGAACAGACAGGAGAAACGCGATGACCGTCGAGAGGGTCGTGGAGACCCGACTGCCCACCCGTTACGGCGTTTTCCGCGCATACGGTTACCTGGACGCCGACGGAACCGAGCAGATGGCGCTGGTGCACGGCGACGTCGCGGCCTCCGGCACGCTGGCGCGGGTCCATTCGGAATGCCTCACCGGAGACGTGTTCAGCTCGATGCACTGCGAATGCGGCGACCAGCTGGCCGCCGCGTTGCGCGCGATCGTCGAGGAGGGCGCCGGAGTCCTCGTGTACGCCCAAGGCCACGAAGGACGCGGAATCGGCCTGCTCGCGAAGCTGAAAGCGATGCGGTTGCAGGAAGACGGGCTCGACACCGTCGAGGCGAACATCGCGCTCGGGCTGCCCGTGGACGCGCGCGACTACCGTGCGGCGGCGGAGATCCTGACCGATCTCGGGGTGAGATCGGTGCGGCTGCTGTCCAACAACCCGGCGAAGGTCGACCAGCTGGAGCTGCACGGGGTCGTGATCAGCGAGCGGGTGCCGTTGCTGGTCACGCCGAACGACGAGAACCTGCGCTACCTGCGGACGAAACAGGAACGGATGCACCATTTCCTGCCGCATCTGGACGCGATCGAGTCGGTGGGCTCCTGAGGGATTCCGGCGGCGGGAGCGCTATGAAAGGTCCTTTCCTAGCAAAATTTGCTAGGAAAGGACCTTTCATAGCACGTGAGGGTGGGTCAAGCGAGCGCTGCCAGGGTCTCCCCGAAGCTCTCCACCAATGACTCCAGCACCAGCCGTCCCTTCTCCGCCGTCGCCAGCGAAGGCTGCCCCACCACGCCGGACTCCGAATACGGCCGCAGCCCCACCGTGAGCAGGTGCCGCCTGTCGTCGGCGAGGTGGTCCGCCTCCGCGAAACCGGGCCGGACCAGTGACGGATGGGCGTGCAGCAGAAGGGAGGTTTCCAGCTCGCCGGCGTGCATGTCGCTGTCCAGCGACGTCTCCAGCCCGGCCGCGTCGTGCGCCGCCTGCCAGCCCTCGGCACCGGGGAAGAGCGCCATCGGCGACGTCGACTCCTGGACCACGTTGGACAGGACGTAGTTGCCGCCGTGCGCGTTCACCAGCACCAGTTTCGGCACCCCGGATCGCCGCAGCGAGGCGGCGACGTCGTTCACCACGGCGTACAGCGTCGCGGCCGAAACGCTGACCGTGCCCGGCCAGTCCGCGTGTTCGTGCGAGCAGCCGATCGTGATCGGCGGGAGCCGCAGCACCGGGTACGCGGACGCGACGGCGTCGGCGATCGTCGTCGCGATCACCGTGTCGGTGGTCAGCGGGAGGTGCGCGCCGTGCTGTTCGAAAGCGCCGATCGGCAGCACCGCGATGTCGGCGCCTCGCGCGCTTTCGTCGGCCGTCGTGGCGGTCGGGAACAGGTCCATTCCGGCTACGGTACCCATATGACCGACCACGCCGCATTGTTGTCCGTCGCCGCCGAAGCCGTCGCCAAGGCGACCGGCATCATCCGCTCGATGACGTCGTTTTCCGTTGCCGCCAAAGGTGATCGCGATATGGTGACCGACGTCGACCTTGCCGTCGAGGACGCCGTCCGTGACTTCCTGACGCGGGAGACGCCGGAGATCGGCATCCTCGGCGAGGAGCGCGGGCACCAAGGTGACGAGAACCTGTGGTGGGCGCTCGATCCCGTCGACGGCACGGCGAACTTCGCGCGCGGGATCCCGCTGTGCGGTGTTTCGCTCGGCCTCGTCGACGGGTTGAAGAGCACTGTCGCGGCGATCTCCCTGCCGTTCCTCGATGTCACCTACACCGCTGCCGAAGGCCAGGGCGCGTACGCGGGCGTAGAACGTCTCACGGCCTCGAAGGCGACGGAGCTGTCCGACGCGATCGTGTCGATCGGCGACTTCGCGGTCGGCGAGGGCGCGGAGGTCAAGAACCGCGTCCGGATGGCTTTGCTGGCCGAACTCGGCGGGCGCGTGCAGCGCGTCCGGTTCCTCGGCTCCGCGGCGATCGACCTCGCCTGGGTCGCGCACGGCAAACTCGACGCGAGCGTCATCCTCGCCAACAAACCGTGGGACACGATGGCGGGTGTCCTGCTGGTACGCGAGGCCGGGGGAGTGGTGGTCGACGCGGACGGCGGTGATCACACGGTGCGGTCGGCGGCCACCATCGCGGTCGGCGCCGGACTGCGTGACGACCTCGTGGCCGCGATCGCGAAGGTGAACGGGTGAAAACTTCGCGCCGCGAATTATGAACCGATCGGGCGCCGCGGCCGTGTCTCCTGATAAGGCGCCCGCATCTGGAGGTAAACCGTGTACACCTCAACCGTTCGTGGCACGGAGCCGGTGGTGTTCGTCCTGCCGGGGGACGTCGAGGAGGCCGGCGGCGAGTACGACCGCCGCATGTGCCAGAACCTCCCGGCCACCGGCCTCCCGCTGCTGGAACTGCCGATCGCCGGCGAATGGCCGATGCCGGGACCGCTGTCCAGGTCGAGATTGGCCCGTTCGCTCGCCGCGTTGCCCGACGACACCGTCGTCCTGATCGACGGCACGGTCGCCTGCGGGGTCCCGGAGATCGTGGTCCCGCACGCCCGGCGGCTGCGGCTGGCCGTCCTGGTCCACCGGCCGCTCGCCGACGACCCCGCGCTCGACCCGGCGCAGGCCGCCGAACTCGACGCGTGCGAACGGGAAACCCTGCGGCTGGCGGGCATGATCGTCGCCACCGGGCCGTGGCTCGCGCGGCAGCTGATCGACCGGCACGACCTCGACCCGACCCGCGTCTACGTCGCGACACCCGGAACCGACGCGGCCCCGCTCGCGGCGGGCGCGGACGGCGTCTCCCGGCTGCTGTGTCTCGCGCCCATGACCGCGCGCCACGGCCAGGACGTGCTCATCCGGGCGCTCTCGACCATCGACGAGCTGGCGTTCAAATGCGTGTTCGCCGGGGCGACGCACCTCGATCCCGCCTACGTCGACGAACTGCGCTGGACGGTCGAGCGGCTCGGGCTCGGCTCCCGGATCAGCCTCATCCGGCCGCCGGACGACCTCGACCTGGTCTACGACGGCGCCGATCTGCTCGTGCTGCCCGCTCGCGGCGGTACCTCCGGACTGGTCGTCGCCGAGGCACTGGCACGCGGGATCCCCGTGGTGGCCACCGAAACCGCGGGCGCGCACGACGCGCTCGGCACGGCGCCCGGCGGCGGGGTCCCCGGCATGCTGGTGCCGCCGAACAACCCGTCGGCGCTCGCGACGGCGTTGCTGCGCTGGTCGCTCGACGCCGAACTGCGCCATTCGCTGCGGACGTCGGCGCTCGCGCGGAGCAGCGTCCTCGAGGAATGGGACGTCGCGGCGGGCAGGCTCACCGACGTCCTGTCCCGGTTGCAGGCCACGCCGCGTCAGCTGGCTTGATCATCGCCCGGAAGCAGCTATCGGGCCGATGATCGGCTCGCTTGACTTGGCGGCATGCGAATCGTCGATCTTGCGTCCCGTCCCGATCTCCTCGATCCCGCGCTGAACCTCGGCGACGTCGGCGGTGAGTTCATCTACGCCGGATTCAGCGGCAAGATGATCACGCCGGAACGGTTTCTGCGCCACTGGGCCCGGTACTTCCTGATCGCGCTGGACGACGACGGCGAACCGATCGCGCGGGCGCTGTCCGTCCCGCTGACCTATCCCGCCGAAGACCGCCGCGAACTACCGGCGCACGGCTGGGACGAGGCGATCCAGTGGGCCGCGCAGGACCTCATGGACGGCCGCGCGCCGGACACCCTGTGCGCACTCGAAGTCGTTGTGGCGCCCCGAATGCGCGGGACCGGCCTGTCCACGCCGATGCTGAAGGCACTCAAGGCGCGCGCGGCCGAGACGGGACTGAAACGGCTGATCGTGTCCGTGCGCCCGATCGGCAAGGAGGACGAACCGGACGTCCCGATGGAGGAGTACGCCGTCCGGCGCCGCGAGGACGGGCTGTTCGCCGACCGCTGGCTGCGCACCCACGAACGGCTCGGCGCGCGGATGATCAAGGTGTGCCCGTTCGCGGTGACCATTTCGGGTTCGATCGCGGACTGGCACGAGTGGACCGGCGTCAAACTCGCCGACGGCGACAACGTGATCCCCGGCGGGATCGCGCCGGTGCACGCGAACGTCGAGCGGGACTGCGGGGTCTACGTGGAGGCGAACGTGTGGATGGAGCACCCCTTCTGAGCCCGGCCGGTGCGATTGGTCGTGAGTGGCCTTGCCCGTCCTTCATGTACTGGGGAAGGGGTGAAGGTCGAGTTTCCTCGGCTGAGCCGAGGGAAGGGGGCCTTCACGGACCCGGGGCCTGGCGCCACTCACGACTCCGCGCCCAAGGCGTAGTTCCCGCATTCCGCCGTGATCTCGGCCGTCGCTTGCGCCGCGGCGAAGAAGTCGTCGGCCAGCGGCGAGGTGCGTGAGGCCGCCATCGCGAGGCACACCTGTTCTGGCGCGAGTTCCGGGATGGGCACGTAGCTGATGTCGGGTCGTGAGTAGAACGCCGTCTCCGAACGCCCCACGAACGAGATGCCCCGGCCGGCCGCGACGTGCTCGAGCTTCTCCTCCACGCCGCGAGCCCGGAGCCCGGAGTC
This sequence comes from Amycolatopsis sp. WAC 01376, assembly GCF_003947415.1. GTDB lineage: Bacteria > Actinomycetota > Actinomycetes > Mycobacteriales > Pseudonocardiaceae > Amycolatopsis. The sequence continues at coordinate 451,636 of NZ_QHKL01000008.1, read as the reverse complement.
GGGGTGCGGGCGCCTGGTGGGCTGGGTGCCCGGGCCGGCATGCCAGACCAGCGGCTCACCGGCCAGGTCCGCCTCGGTGACCTCTTCCTTGCCTGCCAACCGGTGGTCGGCGGGCAGCACCACCATGAGCGGCTCGGTGTACAGCGGGGTCACGCGCAGTCCGGTCTCGTCGATGGGCAGCCGCACGAAGCCGACGTCGATGCGGCCGTCGAGCAGCATCGGGGCCTGGTCGTCCCATTCGATCCGCTGTACGTCCAAGACCACGTCCGGATGCCGGGCCTCGAACGCCCTTGCCGCCGGGATGACCGGGATGCCGGTCCGGAAGCCGACCGCGAGCCGCAGGCCGCCGCGGGCCGCCACGGTCACCCGGCGGCGGACCGCTTGCGCGGAGGCCAGCAGGGGACCGGCGTCGGCCAGCAGTTGCCTGCCCGCGTCGGTCAGCGCCACGCCGTGGCGATCCCTGGTGAACAGCGGGGCGCCGAGATCCTGTTCCAGCGCGCGGATCTGGCGGCTGAGCGCCGGTTGCGCGATATGCAGTTCCTCGGCGGCGCGGCCGAAGTGCAACCGGTCGGCGACGGCGAGGAAGTAGCGCAGTTTGCGCAGATCCAGATCCATGGCGCCTCCCGGTCTGGTGATGCCTTCAGGGTATCACCACGACCGAAAACGGTCTTGGACACCCAGTCGGGTCAATGGCAACCTGAATAAGTAACGGATGGGGCCGGAAAACGAATTCGAAGCAGGAATTCAGTGCCGTCCATCGCGTCCTTTTCCGGCTTCAGAAAGCAGGCACACCGATGCGCGTTTTCGTCACTGGCGGGACCGGTCATTCCGGTTCGTACATCATTCCCGAGCTCATCGCCGCCGGGCACGAGGTCACCGGCCTGGCCCGGTCGGACACCGCCGCGGCGGCGGTGTCCGCGCTCGGCGCGAAGGTGCGTCGCGGCGACATCGAGGATCTCGACGGGCTCAAGGAGGCGGCCGCGGATGCCGACGGTGTCATCCACGTCGCGCACCGGCAGGACCTGCTTCCGTCCGGCGGGATCGACGCCGTGGCCGCCGCTGAACTCCCGATCATGCTCGCGTACGGGGAGGCACTCGCGGGAACCGGAAAGCCTCTGGTCGCGGCGGGGAGCATCGGCTCGCCTGGGGACCTTGGCCGTCCGGTCACCGAGGAGGACCCGGCGCTTCCCGGCGGCGACGAGTACCAGGGCACGCTGCGGGTTCGCAACGTCGTGGAAGCCGCCGTGATCGGCCTCGCCGAGCGGGGAGTGCGGTCTTCGATCGTACGGATCGCCAATATCGCGCACAGCACGACCGACCGCGCCGGTTTCCTCGTGCAGTTGATCGCGCTCGCGAAGGAGAAGGGTTTCGTCGGCTACCCCGGAGACGGCGCGAACCTGTGGAACGCCGTGCACATCCGCGATGCCGCCTCCCTGTTCCGCCTGGCACTGGAGAAGGGGCAGGCCGGCGAATATTGGCACGCGATCGCGGACGGCGGCATCCCGCTCCGCGAGATCGCCGAGGCCATCGGCCGCCGTCTGGGCCTGCCTGCCGTGAGTATTCCCGCGGATGTACTGATGGTGCCGGGATATTTCGGATTCCTCGCGAACATAGTCACCCAGAACTATCCTGCGTCCAGTCTCACCACCCGCCGGATTCTCGGGTGGGAACCCACACAGCCCGGCCTGCTCGCCGATTTGGACAACGGCCATTACTTCTCCGCCGTCTGACGGCATTTACCCATTAATTCAAAGGAGTGATCGTGGGAAAGCTCGATGGCAAGGTAGCGGTGATCACCGGCGGATCCACCGGCATGGCGTTGGCAGGCGCCAAACTGTTCGTAGACGAAGGAGCGCACGTCTTCATCCAGGCCCGGCGGCAGGAAGCACTGGACGACGCCGTCAAGCTGATCGGCCGCAACGTCACCGCCGTTCAGGGTGACGCGGCCGATCTGGGCGACCTGGACCGCTTGTACGACACCGTCAGACGGGAAAAGGGCTCGATCGACGTGTTGTGGGCCAGCGCCGGGATGGGTGAACCCGCCGTTCTCGGGGAGATCACCGAGGAACAGTTCCACCGTGCCTTCTCGCTCAACGCGCGCGGCACCCTGTTCACCGTGCAGAAGGCACTGCCGCTGATCAACGACAACGGCTCGATCCTCATGACCGGATCCAACGCCTCCCTCGGCGCCTTCCCCGGCTGGAGCCTCTACGCGGGAAGCAAAGCCGTCCAGCAGGCATGGGCCCGCGTTTGGCTCAACGAACTGCGCGACCGCAAGATCCGGGTGAACGTCCTGACCCCCGGCCAGGTCGCCACCGCCAAACAGGAAGAACTGTTCGACGAGGCGACCAAGGACGCGTTCGAATCCCTCATTCCCCGCGGAAAGATGGGCCGTCCCGAAGAAATCGCCACCGTCGCCCTGTTCCTCGCCTCCGACGACTCCAGCTACGTCAACGGCCTGGAACTGGTCGCCGACGCCGGCACCACCGCCGTCTGAACCACTCGAGAACAGAAGAGAGCACACCTCATGAGCAGCATCACCCTCATCGGTACGGGGAACATGGCCCGGACCATCGGCACGCTCGCGGTCGCGGGCGGCAACACCGTCGAGGTCATGGGACGGGATCGGGCCAAGGCCGATGACCTGGCCAAGGCACTGGGCGGCGGCGCGGCGGCGGGCGAGTGGGGCGCCGTCCCGGCCGGGGACATCGTTGTCACGGCCCTGTTGGCCGACGGTGTCGTTCCGGTCGTCGCCGAGTACGGAGACGCCCTCGCGGGCAAGGTCATCGTCGACATCAGCAACCCCTTCAACGCCACGGCCGACGGACTGGCCCACCGCGAGGAGACCTCGATCGCGCAGGAAGCCGCCAAGGTGGCCCCGGCGGGCGCGAGCGTGGTGAAGGCGTTCAACACCGTCTTCCGCAATGTCCTGGAGAAGGGCAGGCCGAACGTCTTCATCGCCGGCGACGACGCGCGGGCCAAGACGGGCGTGGCGGCCTTCATCGAGAGCCTCGGGCTGCGCCCGCTGGACGTTGGCGGCCTGAAGATGGCGCACTGGCTGGAAGGAATGGGTGTGGTCACGATGGGCCTCGCCCGCAACGGGGTCGGCCACTGGGACTTCGCCCTCGGCGTCGACGAATTCACCGGCTGAGCCCCCGGCGCCGCCCGCCATCGGGCAAAGTAGGTCCCATGGGCATCTCCAGAGTCGGTTTCGCCGGGCTGGGCAGTATGGGTGGGCCGATGGCGGTGAACCTGGCGCGGGCCGGAATCCCGTTGCTCGTGTGGAATCGCACGCCTGGCCGGGCGGCGGAGCAGGTGGCCGCGGGCGCCGAAGCCGTCGACGACGCGGCAGCACTCTTCGAGCGGTGCGAAGTCGTGTTTCTGATGCTGAAGGACGCGGCCGCCGTCGACGCGGTGCTCGAGCGCGGAGGGCCCGCGCTGGCGGGCCGCACGATCGTCCACATGGGAACGACGGCGCCGGAGCATTCCCGCGCGATCGAGTCGGAGCTCCTCGCGGACGGGGCGAAGTACGTGGAGGCGCCGGTTTCCGGCTCGCGGGTTCCGGCGGAGGCGGGTGAACTGGTCGCCATGCTCGCCGGTGACCCGAAGGCGATCGAGGAGATCCGGGAGCTGTTCGGGCCGTTGTGCCGGGAAACCGTGGAGTGCGGGCCGGTCCCCAACGGGCTCCTGATGAAGCTGGCGGTCAACGTGCACCTGACCGCGGTCGTGACCAGCCTGGCTGAGACCGTGCACTTCGCGCGGACGCACGGGCTCGACCTCGGCGTGCTCGCCGGTGTCCTCGGCGCCGGGCAGCTGGCCAGTCCGATCCTGCGGGTCAAGGCGCCCAAACTGGTCGAGGAGGACTTCGCGCCGCAGGCCTCGATCGCGAACGTCCTGGCCAATGTCGAGCTGATCGCGGCGGCGGCAAGGGAAGCGGGACTCACGTTGCCGCTGATCGAGGCGTCCCGCGCCCTCTACGCCGAGACCGCGCGGCTCGGATTCGGCGACGCGGACATGGTCGCCGTCGTCAAGGCCCTCGAAGTCCACCCCAGGACGCATTCAGAGGACTATTGAGGGGTAAGGCGAACGTGGCGTAGCTCTGGACTGACCACGGGAGCCGGCCGCGTCTTGAGTGGGGGGTCGTGAGTGGTAACGAGCGTTCTAACGCTCATTACCACTCACGACCCCCACGCGAAATCACGCAAATACCCTAAACCGGGCATCCGCGCTCTGAAAAGCGTCCTTTGTGGATAGTCAAGGAGTGTCGCGGGCTCACTCGCGAGTCGCTGCCGCCGTCGAACCAGGTCCGAAGGCGTCCTTCACCGCATCAGACGCAGCGAAGGGAGCCTTCGCCCCACCACTGACCTCGCCTGGGAACACGCCACGTTCGCCTTTCCTCGCAATAAATGCGGTGGGGTCAGCCGCGCAGGGCCGACGCGATCCGGCCCGCGGCGGCGAAGGACTCCTCCTCCGGCTCGCCGAGCAAGGGGAGCAGGATGACGGATTCGGTCCCGGCCGCGTACAGCGCGCGGATCTGCTCGGCGCACCGGTCGAGCGTGCCGCTGATGCTCAGCCTGTCGATCCACTCCGGCCGCAGCCGTCGCGCCAGGTCTGCCCGGTCGGTGGCGGCCTTGACCTCGGCGAGGATCTCGGCGCCGAAGTCGAGCGGCTCCAGCGCCGGGCCCGAGTTCGGCCCGATCGCGGAAGCGACGTCGGCCCGGGCGCGCTCACGCGCCCGCTCGGGATCGGCGTCGAGGGACAGCCAGTTGTAGGCGGCGATCGAATGACCCTCGACGCCGATGACGTCCCGGGTCGCGCGCACGTACTCCGGCGTCGCCGGTTCGGCGAGGAGCGTCCCGTCGGCCACCCGCCCCGCGGCGGCGAGGGACTTCGGGCCGCGGACGCCGGCGATGAGCTTCGGCGGTATCGCGGGCGGGAACTCCAGCTCGACTTCGTCCAGCCGGACGTGCTTGCCCTCGAAGGAGACCCGCTCACCCGCCAGCAACCGCCGGATGACCGTCAGCGTCTCCTCGAACGCGGCCAGCGCCGACTTCGGCCACGCGTTGATCTGCCGCATCCAGCTCGGCACGCCGTGCCCGAACCCGACGATGAGGCGTCCCGGGTACAGCTCCGCCAGTGCCGCGATCTCCATCGCCGCGATGGCCGGATTCCTGGCCACCGCGGGCATGATGCCGATGCCGAGGGTGATCTTCTCGGTCGACGCCAGCACCGCCGACGCCGTGGCGATCCCGCCCGCGTAGAAGCAGTCCTCGACGATCCAGACCTCGTCCAGGCCCTCCTGCTCCGCTCGCTGGGCCAGACTCTTCAGCCGGGCGGCGGGCAGTTCGCGCGGGATCCTGACTCCGAGCCGTGAAACCAAGTCGATCATCTCCTGGGCCGGGTACCGATCTTCAGCGACTACAACACCCCGGTTCCCGCACCGCAACCGAATAACGCAATTAGTCCTCTGAATGCGGTACATGCATACGCAAGTACCGCATTCAGAGGACGAAATGCGACAGGGTCAGGTCAGGCCAGGTACTCCGCGGCGGCGCGGAGGCTGACGTAGGACCCGCTGAACGTGTCGATCCGCGGCCCGTCGCCGGTGTCCGGCCCCGGCACGCCGGTCTCGACCCGGATGTAGTCCACGCCTGCCTCCCGGAGCCAGTCGAGGAACTCGCGCACCTCGGGGTGCCGGTGCGCCTCGCGCGTCACGATCACGAGGTCGCGGGCACCGTGGACGGCGTCGATCGCGGTCGCGATCTCATCCGCGGTGACCTTGAGCGCGCGCGTGCCGGGCACGAGTTCGGTCAGATGCGAGCCGAGCCCCCACGGCATCGGGCCCGCCGCGATGATCGGCTCGGTCTCGATGTCGATCACCAGCGGCGGTCCGGCCAGCTTCGGCGAACCCTGGATCCGCAGCGCCTTGCGCGCCGCCTCCAGGCCGAGCCGGTGGTCGACCGGCGAGATCGGCGTCGACACCGGGGGAGCGCCGAGCGCGGCGACCCGTTCCGAAGCCTCGGCCAGCCGCTCCAGCGGCAGCTCGCCGGCTTCGACCGCGGCCGCGATGACCGCCGCGATCCGGTTCAGCTCGTCCTCTTCGAACGACACGCCACCCAGGCAGAGCGCGTCGGCGCCGGCGATCAGCGCCCGCACCGCCGCCCGGCCGACGCCCTCGGTCTTGCCGAGTTCGCCCGCGACGGCACCCATGTCGAGCGCGTCGGTGATCACCGCGCCGGTGAAGCCGAGTTCGCCGCGCAGGACGTCGGTGAGCGCCTTCGGGTTGAGCGTCGCGGGCAGTTCACCCCACGCGGGCACGACGAGGTGCCCGGTCATCACCGAGCGCACGCCTGCCGCGATCGCGGCCTTGAACGGGACGAGCTCGATCGCGTGCAGTTCCGCCTCGGTCCGGGGAAGCACCGGCAACGCGTGATGCGAATCGTCGGTGGCCGCCCCGTGCCCGGGGAAATGCTTGGCCGACGCGGCGACGCCGTACTTCTGCAGACCGGTGATGTACGCCGCGACATGCGGCGACGCCTTCACCGGATCCGAACCGAACGCCCGGACCCCGATCGAGGGATCCTCCGCCGCCAGGGTCAGATCCGCGCACGGGGCGAAGTTGATCGTGACCCCGCAGGCGGCCAGCCGCTCGCCGAGCGCCGCGGCGACCGACGCCGTCAGCTCGACGTCGTCCGCGGCGCCGAGTGCGAGCGGTCCCGGGACGAACGAGCCGGTGGCGACGTCGAGCCGGGTGACGTCACCGCCCTCCTCGTCGATGCCGATGAGCACGTCGGGCCGTTCCGCCCGCAGCTGCTCGCTGAGCGCGGCCACCTGCTCGTCGTCGACCACGTTGCGGCCGAACAGGATCGCGCCACCGAGGCCTTCGGCCACCTTGCGCCGCAGCCAATCCGGTGCGGTCGTGCCGTCGAAGCCCGACACGAGAACGGATCCGGCCAACTTTTCCGGTGAAGACAACGCTTATCCCTTCACTGCGCCTGCGGTCAGGTTGGACACGAGCTTGCGCTGGACGAGGATGAAGAACACCAGCGCGGGCACGGCGTAGATCACCGACGCCGCCATGATGCCGCCCCAGTCCACGGAAAACGCCGTCCGGAACGACGAAAGCCACACCGGCAGCGTCTGCTTGCTCTGGTCGCGCATGAACACGAACGCGAACAGGAACTCGTTCCACGCGGTGATGAAGCTGAACACCGACGTGGTCACCAGTCCCGGCGCGAGCAGCGGCAGCGTCACCCGGCGGAACGCGCCCGCCCGGCTGCAACCGTCGATCATCGCGGCTTCTTCCAGGTCGTACGGGATGCCGTTGACGAAGCCGTAAAGCATCCAGCACGTGAAGGGCAGCGTCGCCGCGAAGTACACCAGCAGCAGCGAAGGCAGCTGGTTGAGCAACCCGGCGTCCCGCATCAGCAGGTACATCGGGATCAGCAGCGCCTCGAACGGTGCGAGCTGCGCGACCAGCACCAGCATCAGGAAACCCTTGCGCCCGCGGAAGCGCATACGGGACAAGGTGACCGCGGCCAGTACGCCCGCGACGAGCGAGCACAGCACCGCGCCGATCGTGACGATCAGGCTGTTGGCGAGATAGGTGGTGAACCCGGGTTTCGTCAGCGCCGTGATGAAGTTTTCGAACGTCACCGAGAGCGGGATGAGGTCGTAGTTCGGTGACAGGACCTCGCCCGGCGTCTTCAGCGACGACGTGACCATCCAGTACGTCGGGAAGACGAACAGGAGGGCCACGATCACCCCGAACGTGCCGAGGCCGATCCGCTGGATCAGGGACTTCTTCATGACAGGTCGGCCTCCTTCGTGCGCACCAGCAGCTGGACGTACCGGGCGGTGAGCAGGATCAGCACGAGCATCATCAGCAGCGCGGCGGTCGCCGCCAGGCCGAAGTGGTTGCCCGCGAGGCCCTTGAGGTACATGTAGACCGGCAGTGTCGTGCTGGCGCCGTCCGGCCCGCCCTGGCGGATCGCCCACACCTGGGCGAACAGCTTGAAGTCCCACAGGACCGACAGGAACGTGACCATGGTCAGGATCGGCCGGATCGCGGGCCAGCTGACCGCCCAGAACGCCTGCCAGGCGTTCGCGCCGTCGATGCCCGCGGCCTCGTACTGCTCCTTCGGGACGCCGAGAAGCCCGGCGTACAGGGTGAACGCCACGAACGGCACGGCCTGCCAGACGACCAGCAGACCGATGACGGTCAGCGTGCTCGGCCCGGTGGAGAACCAGGAATGCCCGATGAACCCGTCGAAGCCGAGTTTCGCGAGCGTCTTGTTCAGGATCCCGTACTGCTGATCGAAGATCCACTGGAAGACCGTGGTCGTCGCGAGCACCGGGGTCGCCCACGCGAGGATCAGCGCGACCTGCAGGACCACCCGGACGACCGGGTTGAGATGCCGCATCAGCAGCGCCATGAACAGCGCGAGCAGCAGGGTGGTGATCACGACCGCGGCGGTGAACACCAGCGTGCGGACGGTGATCTCCCAGAATTCGGGGTCGGAAAGGATCTCGGAGAAGTTCTCGAACCCGACCCAGACCATCTCTCCGGAGACCAGCTCACGGAGGTCGAGCTTGCGGAAACTGATCCCGATCAGCTGCAGGGTCGGCCAGCCCAGCAGGACCAGGATCGCGACCAGCGCGGGGAGGATCAGCAGATACGGCGCCGTCCGTTCGCCGAGACGGAGGCGCCGATTGGACTTCGGCGGCTTGATGCGCGGCGAAGCCGGCGGGGAGGACCCCGCCGGCGTCGTCACATCTTTGGTAGTGGTCATCCGCCGATGAGCTTGTCGAGCGCTGCGTTGGCGTCGGCGGTCGCCTGGTCGAGCGATTTCGTTCCGGTCAGGTATGCGGTCAGCATGTCCTTGATGGGGTTCTGGCCCGATTCGACGTCACCCCACTTGGGACTGGTCGGCACGGCGCGGCCGTTCTTGGACGCCTCGGCCATGACCTTGGTGAGCGGGTTCGCGTCGAGCGCGGACACGTCGGTCGAGGTACCGGGGACGTAACCGGCCTTGGCCAGCTCGGTCTGGTACTTCGGGGTGGAGAACAGCTTGATGTAGTCCTTGGCCGCGGCCGCGTTCTTGCTGTTGGCCGGGATGACCAGGTTCGAACCGCCGAGGAAGACCGGGGCCGACTTGCCGGCGGCCTTGCCCGGGATCGGGAACGCGCCCGACTTCTCCTTGATCGACGGGTCGGTCTTGGCCGCGGTGTCGACCTCGCCCGGGACACCGATCATCATCGCGACCTTGCCCGCGCCGTAGATACCGGCCTGCTGCGGGGTGGCCTCGTCGGCGTCCTTCGGCGCCTTGGTGCCCGAAGCGTCGGTGAGCTGCTTGTAGAACTCGAGCCCGGCCTTGGCCTGCGGGGTGTCCAGGGTGGACTTGAAGGACTTCCCGTTGGCCTGGGCGATGTCGCCGCCCTCGTCCCAGATGTAGGACAGCAGCTCGTACCAGTTCTGGCCGGGGTGGTAGACGGCCTGGAACTCGGGGTCGCTGCCGAACTTGGCCTTGAGCTTGGTGACCGCGTCGAGCCACTCCGCGCGCGTCTTCGGCGTCGCGGTGACACCGGCCTGCTCGAACATGTCCTTGCGGTAGATGACCTCACGGTTGGCCGCGTAGAACGGGACGCCGTAGGTCTTGCCGTCGTACTCGCCCGAAGCCTTGAGGCCCTGGAGCCACTGGCCGCCGTTGAAGTCGGCGACACTCGAGCTCAGGTCGGCGAGCACGTTCTGGTTGGCGAACGCGGGCGTCTGGGTGTTGCCCAGTTCGATCACGTCCGGCGGGTTGTCACTGGCCAGCGAGGTGGTCAGTTTCTGCTGGATGCCGTTCCACTGCTGGATCTCGTACTTGATCTTGACGCCGGGGTGCGCGTCTTCGAATTCCTTGTGGAGCGAGTTCGTCAGAGATTCGGGGGCGGTCCCGGTCATGAGCCAGACCGTGAGCGTGCCGTTCGAGGCCGGAGCGCTCGAATTCGTGCTGTCGCCACTGCCGGAACCGGCGCAGCCCGCCGTCGCGAGGGTGATGGCCGCGGCGCCCGCAGTCATCTTGAGCCAGCGCTTCACTCGTGCCGTCCTTTCGATGCCCGACCACGATGCCGGGCTCCCACAAAATGGTGTAGACCAATGCGGGCAGCGTGGTACGTACCACTCCGACTGTCAAGCAGGTGGCCGGTTCGTTGTAAACGAGCCGCAATCTTTCACCTTGAGTGAGTGCGTGATCACGCTGATGACCGGATTTCGGCGCTGCCGTCAAGTGCTCGCGAGGCGCGCTGACATGCGGTTTTTCGTTGACCGTCCCGGTGATCGGTGCATTCGGCGGGAGGTGGTTGCGACGTTCGGAGGAAGACGGACGCGCGTTCGCCGAGAAGGGCTAGCGGTCGTCCTCGTCCTCGGCGGGCGGCTCGATGCCGAGCAGCGCGCGGGTCTGATCTTGCAGGAACCACGCCAGCGTCGCGGAGACGATCAGCAGGATCAGCGGGAGGACCGGGCCGCCGTTGGTGAGGATGAACAGCTCCGTGACGCTCGCGCCCAGCATGACGCCCGCCAGCAGCAACGCCGCCGGCCCGCCGAAGCGGGGGATGAGCAGGCCGATCGCGCCGCCGACCTCCAGCACGCCGGTGACGTACCGGAGCCACTGCCCGAGCCCGATCTCGGCGAAGGTCTGTTCGGTGTGGCCGCCCGCGAACAGCAGGTAGCCGCTGTAGAGGAACTCGGCCGCGAGCGCGACGCGCACGACCCACAGCACGATCGAGCCGAGGGGCAGGCCGCGGGTACCGCTGGTTCCTCCGGACATGCCGGGGATCTTTCTCCGGGGCGGGGCGACCCGCAAGCCGCATTCAGAGGACTAATTGCGGTGGTCGGGTGGGTCGTGAGTGGCGTTTCGGGTTATTGATGGGTAAGGCAACGTGTCGTGTCTGGGGCGAGACGGCGGGCTGGGTGACGTGGCACCGTACTCGCGCGTTCAGACTCCGCACACCCGAGTGCAGAATCCAGGCACGCGAGTCACGCCTTGCCGAAGTACATGAAGGCCCCCTTCCTTGCGTCTAGCGCAAGGAAGGGGGCCTTCATGTACTTCACGACCGGCGCCGAGGTCACAGCAGCCCCACTGTCCCCAGAGATCACAGCTGACGGGTGGCGAAAGCCTCCTTCACTACCGTCAGAGTAGGCAAGGAGGCCCTCACTACCAGGAGAACGCCTACGCAGAAGCGGACACCGGCCCCGCGCCACGACACGTTCGACTTACCCTCAATAGAACCCGAAACGCGACTCACGACCCACCCGACCCTCTCGGTACCGGCGCCCTGGTCGCCTTCACGGACCAGCCCTGCGCAGAGCCGCATTCAGAGGACTAATTGCGAATCAGGCACGGGTCACTTTTGTTCGCCGAGGAGTATCTGTTCGAGCAAGAGGTCGACGTCGCGGGCGGACTCCGCTTCGCCTATCCGGTGGAACGTTTCGGCGGCGCGCAGCGCGCGGCGGGCGGCTTCCCGGATCCGGCCCGCGGCGCTGAGCACGTGGGCGGCGACGTGGTCGAGTTGCGCGATGAGATGGTCCCTGGCCGGTGCGGTCTCGGTTTTCACGGCGTGGACGGCGTTTTCCGCGACGTCGAGCGCGGTCAGCGCCGCGTCGAGGTCGCCGGACCGCAGCCGGGAAAGCGTCGCCGCGTTTCGGCAGGTGGCGGCCACGTAGCCGCCGCCGATCGCCACCGCCGCGTCGGCCGCCCGTGCGTAGAAGTCGGCGGCGTTCGCGCCGTAGCCGAGCAGGTCGAGTTGTTCGGCGGCGGCCATGCTCACCGAGATGTAGGAGTGCCCGGTGTCGCCCGAGGCCTCGAGGATTTCGGCGAGGACGGCGTATTCGTTGAAGGCGCGGGAAGATTCGCCGAGCGCGCGGTAGGTGTCGGCGTACATCCACCGGCAGCGGTGGTCCCAGTCCGGTGATCCGGCGAGCAGCGAGATGGCGCGGGGTGCGACGTCGAGCACCTCGTCGAAGCGCCCGGCGCCGTGCAGTGCGCTGACGAGGACGTACCAGTGTTCCGCGGTGTCCTTGCCTTTCGACGCGGCGGCACCGAGGGCCGCGTACGCGTCGTCGACGGCTTCGGCGAACCGGCCGGTGCCGATCAGGGACAGCGCACGGAGGTGGCGGAGATGTCCGCGCAACCGTTCCGGGCCGCCGACGGGCAGTGTCGCGAGCAGGTGCTCCACGAAGACGTCGAGCTCGTCGAGCGATCCTGTTCGCTCATAAGCGATCCGGGTCTGTTCGACGGCTTCGACGGCCTTTTCTCCGACGTTCCCGACGATGAAGGCGTCCGTCGCCGCCCGCGCGAGTTCCAGTGTGGTCACCGGATCCTCGCCGTCACCATTCCTCAGTGACGCTTCAAGGCACAGAAGGGTGCCGTGGAGCAAGGGATCGCCCGTTTCCCGAGCCCGCTCGGCTCCCCGTCGCAAGGCCTCGTACGCCTCGGCGGTGCGGCCCTGTCCGGAAAGGACGTGCGCCAGCCAGTGTTCGCCCCAGCAGGCGGCGTGATCGTCCGATCCCGCGCGCAACCGCGCCGCGGCCACCGTCGTCAGCGCGACCCCGGTCTCGGCCTGATCGTCGAAGACAAGCCACAGGCCGAGCCAGCATTGGTTGAGCAGGAACCGGTTCTCGTCGCCCTGTCGCCGGAATCCGGCGGCCGCCTCGCGCAGTCTTTCCTCGGTGTCGTCGCCCTGGAAGAAGATCGCGCGCAGTTCGGTCAGCCGCGGCACGAGCTCGTCCGGGACGTCCTCGATCGCGGCGAGACAGGCTCGCGCCTCTTCCGGTTCGCACCGGTGGTTGTGGATTTCCGCCCGGACGACGAGTTCCTCCGCGGACAGGCCCGGCGGGGGCAGGATCGGGACCCGGGGGAGCGCGGAAGGCAGGAGCGGGACGAATTCCGCGACCGGTTTCGCGGCCATCTTCGCTTCGGCGTGCGCGGTGAAGTACCCCGTGTGCTCGCGTCCGTCGAGTTCCTCCGCTTCGACGAACGCCGCCGCCCGCATTCGCACGTTCAGCCTGCTCAACGAAAGGCCGTCGTACGGGCCGTTGAGAACGAACCGGATCTCGCCGTATCCGGTTTCTGTCAACCGGCGGGTGAGCAAGGCCGCCGAGGCGAAGAATTCGAGCCTGCCGACGGCGTCCGAATGATCGCCGACACCGTCCAAAAGCGACAGAAGATCGAGACCGAGGTGCTCGTTGCCGGTGAGGGCGCAGAACTCCAGCCGCAGGGCGTGGTCGCCGTAGCGGAGCGGCGCCCCGGACGAGGCCCTGGTCACCCACCGATAGGTCGACGCGGCCTGGGCGTATTTGCCCGCCGCCGCCAGCGGCACCAGCGTCCGGCAGAGCCGGGTGATCTCGGCCCCGTCGGAGCCGGCGGAGTCGTTCTCGCCCGCGCGGCGTGGTTCCACTTCCATGGTTCTGCCCCCAGAACAATGACGTCGACGCCGGATCTTAACTCCCGGCGTCGCGTCATGGTCCTGCTTTCGGGTGGTTCAGGGCACGCGTACGGCGGCGATTTGGGTCGCCTGCCCGATCAACCTGTTCTTTTCGTCCCAAAGCTCCGCGACTTCGTCCATCCGGTCGCCGCCGACCGCGCCCGCGCGCATCCGCACCCGCACCGGGCCGGGTGCCGGCAGCCCGCGCAGGTACGCGGTGAACTGGACGGTCGGCGCCCAGCCCGCGATGCCGAGGTCGTAGGAGATCGGCGGCACCGGGTCGAGCGCCACGAGCAGGCTCACCGGATCCCAGTCGGTGCCGTCGGCGAGCCGCAGCCAGGACGAGATGACGCCTTTCCGGGACGGCTGTCCCACCGCGAAGCCCGCCGAGGCCGGGTCGATCCGCTGCTCGACGACGTCCATCAGGCCGATGCGGAACCCGCCACCGCCGTCGGCGGGCACGGGCAGGCAATCCTGCTCCGGCGGGATCTCGACCGGGTCCACTCCGGACCACCACGCGTCGCCGTCGGTCAGGACGCCCTGGGTGATCAGGGCCTCGGTGCAGGGCGCGCCGTGCTGGCTCAGCCGCGCACGCAGTTGGGTGAGGCCGCGGCCCTCGCGCAGCACCTCGACTTCGACGACCGCCGGACCGGGCTCGGGCGCCACCGAGAACGAGCCGCTGATCGCGGTCAGATGCGGATGCGAGGAGACCTCGGCGGCGGCCTTGGCGAGCACGGCGAGCAGGTAGCCGCCGTGCAGCTTCGTCCCGATCGTCCACTGTGGATCGAGCTCGGTGTCGAATACCGGGTCTTCGCCCCGGCGGAGCAGGGCGGTCGCGGTCTGGAAGTGCGCCATGCCCCAAGCTGACACCGTCAAGTTGACGGTGTCAAGTCAAAGCTGGCAGCATCACGGCATGGGCGCGAAGCGGACGAAGGCGCGGCCGGGTGAAGGGGAGAAGCTGCGGGGCGAGATCCTGTCCGCCGCCGACGCCCTGCTCGGCGAGGCGGGGACCGACGAGGCGCTCACACTGCGCGCCGTCGCACGCCGGACCGGCGTTTCCACACCGTCGGTCTACGCGCACTTCCCGAGCCGCGACGCCTTGCTCGAAGCGGTCTGCCTCCGGGTGTGGGACGAACTCGGGCACCGGATGCGCGATCACGCCGCCGAGGTCGCCGATCCCATGCGCGCGCTCAGCCGTTGCGCCCGGGTGTACGCCCGGTTCGCCCTCGACCATCCGGTGCAGTACCGGGTGCTCCTGATGCGCCCCTCCGGCGGCTCATCGCCCGGCACGGTCACGTGTTTCCGGTATCTCGCCGACGCGACCGCCGCCTGCGTGCGGGCCGGAATCCTCCGCGGCGAACCGGAAATCCTCGCGATGGGGCTCTGGTCGGCGATGCACGGCTGCGTGAGCCTGCTGATCGCGCAGCCGGGATTCGACTGGCCGGAAGAGCCCGAGGCGCTGATCGACACCGTCATCCGGATGGCGGGACTCGGCACGGCGCTCGCCTGCCGCGTCCCGCGCGACGCCATTCCGCCGAGTGCCGTAATGGCGGATGACCTGGACGAACTGGCGGCGGGCTGGGCGACACTGCGGCATCGGACTGGATAGGCTCCTCGCATGTCCGGGACCCCGACGACCGACGATCGACTCCAGGTGCTCGAAGCCATCACCGATACGACCTTGGGTCACCTCGACCAGGAAAAGGTGATGGCCACGCTCCTCGCGCGGGTTCGCGAGGTCCTCGGCGTCGACACGGCCACGGTGCTCCGGCACGACCCAGACGCGCAGTTGCTGCACGCCGTCGCCGCCTCGGGCATCGAGGAGGAGGTCTATCAGGACGTCCGGGTCCCCGTCGGGGCGGGCTTCGCCGGCCGGGTGGCCGCGGAACGGCGTCCGGTGATCCTCGACCACGTCGACGCGACCACCGTGGTCAACGCGCTCCTGTGGGAACGCGGGCTGCGCGCCCTGCTCGGGGTGCCGATGCTGGCCGAGGACGAGCTGATCGGCGTGCTGCACGTCGGTTCCGTGACGCCGCGCGACTTCGACGAGACCGATATCGAACTGCTGCGGCTGGTGGCCGGGCGGCTCGCGCTGGCGTTGCGGATCGAGAACTCCACCGCCGACCGGGCGGCCGCGGCGGCGCTCCAGCGGAGCCTGCTGCCGGCGCGGCTGCCCGCCGTCTCGGGGATGAAGTTCGCCGCGCGGTACGTGCCGGGTTCCGAGCCCGGGGTCGGCGGTGACTGGTACGACCTGTTCTCGTTGCCGGGCGACCGCCTCGGCATCGTGATGGGCGACGTCGCCGGGCACGGTCTCAACGCCGCCGTGATCATGGGACGGCTACGTAGCGCGCTTCGCGCCTACGCACTCGAATCGGACGATCCGGCGGAGGTTCTGTCCAAATTGGACCGCAAGGTCCAGCATTTCGAGCCGGGCGCGCTGGCCACCGTCGTGTACGGGCTGGTGTCGGCTTCGCGGGACAAGTTCGCGGTCTCGCTGGCCGGGCACCTGCCGCCGGTGCTCGCGGCCCCCGGCAGACCTTCGGCGTTCGTCGATGTCCCGGTCGATCCGCCGATCGGCGTCACCGGGCCGCCGCGACGGACAGTGGAGCTCGAGTTGCCGCCCGGTGGTGTGATCGCCTTCTACACCGACGGTCTCGTGGAGCGCAGGGATCACCTGATCGACGTCGGCCTGCGGCGGCTCGCCGACGTGGTCACCGCCGAGAAGCCCGGGGTGGTGTGCGCGCGGGTGATGGCTGCGCTCGTCGGCACGACGCCCGCGCAAGACGACATCGCCATCCTCGTCGCCCGGCGCGAATTCAACTGAGTCACCGGACCGGGTGATTGGCGCGGACGTTCACGGCCGCGAGTTCGACGGTCCTGGCGATCCGCCGCTCGCGGGTTTCCGGCTTCTTCGCGGTCAGGATCCACTCCAGGATCAGCCTTTTCGACGACGGCGGGAACTTCTCGAAATGGGTGCGGGCCACCTCGTCGGCTTCGAGCCGGGCACGCAGGTCTTCGGGGACGCCGTCGCCGTCCGGCACGACCTGCCAGCGACCCTTCTCCTTGGCAAGGTCGATCATCGCCTGACCGCGTTCGGTCATCAGCCCCTCGGCGATCAGGCGGGCGGCCCGCTCACGGTTGACCCGGCTCCACGAACTCCGGGGATCGCGCGGCGTGAACCGCAGCCGCGAACTCGTGGCGTCGTGCTTGCGGTGCAGCCCGTCGATCCAGCCGAAGCACAGGGCCTGCTCCATCGCCTCTTCGATCCGGACGCTGGGGACGCCGCTGCCCTTGTGCCGGATGACCAGCCAAACCTCCTTCTCGATGCCTGCGTTCTCGGCCAGCCACGCGCGCCACTCGGCGGGGCCGGCGGCACTGAAGGTGGTCTCGTCCATGACCGGGTTCCTTTCGCCGTAACGTCTGTGACCATCATCGGAAGCAAAGTGCTCACCGACTGAGCACTTTTCGAAGGGAGGCGGTCTCGGATGGAGATCTGGGTGAACCCGGCGTGCTCCAAATGCCGTTCGGCGGTGTCGATGCTCGACGACGCGGGGGCCGAGTACACGGTGCGGAAGTACCTCGATGAGCCGCCGACGGCGAAGGAACTGAAGGCCGTCCTCAAGAGGCTCGGGCTCGAACCGTGGGACATCACCCGCACCGCGGAGCCGATCGCGAAGGAACTCGAACTGAAGACCTGGGGGCGCACCCCCGCCGACCGCGACCGGTGGATCGACGCACTGGTCACCCATCCGAAGCTGATCCAGCGGCCGATCATCACCGCCGACGACGGCACGACCGTGGTGGGGCGGACCCCGGAAGCCGTGCGGTCGGTGCTGCCCGGCTGACGGCTTCGAGCCGGCTGTACCAGGTTGGCGGTTTCGCGTGTCGTCCATCCCGTCACGCGAAACCGCCACTCGCGCACTGGTTCTCACCGTCCTTACCGCTCACGAGGGGTGAGCAGCAGTAGCGCCAGGATCACGACGGCCGCGCCCGCGAACACCGGCCGCAGCCCGAAGGCCTCCGCCAGCAGCCCGGCCGCCGCCGCGCCCAGCGGTTTGGTGCCCCACGCGACGAGCCGGTGGCCGCTGGTGCCCCGGCCGAGCAGGTGGTCCGGGATGAGCCGTTGCCGCAGCGAAACGACGACGACGTTCCACACCACGACCCCGGCCCCGCCGAGGAAGAACACCGCGCCGATCACGTACGGATTCGTGGTCACCGCCGGGATTCCGACGAGGGCGGCGCCGGTGAGCAGACTGAGGACCAGGGTGCGGGAACGGCCGAGCGCGCGTTCGATCCGCTCCGCCGCGAACGACGCCACGAAACTGCCGGCGGCGATGGTGGCCAGCAGGAAACCGTAGGCCTGTGCCGTCAGGCCCATCGCCGAAGACGGACCCACCGCGTAGAGCACGAAGAGCGTGATCATGGCGCTGGTGGCGAAGTTGAACCCGCCGACCATGATCGCCAGAATCCGGAGAACCCGGTTCTCCCAAAGGAAACGCAGCCCTTCGACGAGATCTTCGCGCACGCTCGTGCCGCGTGTCCGCTCCGCGCGGAACGAACCCGGGACGAAGAAGAGCACGAAGACCGCGACGATCCAAAGTGCAGACGGTGTCGCGAAGGCAGCGAAGGCGCCTGCGGCGACAAGGAAACCACCCAGCGGTGGCCCGGCGAACTCGTTGGCGGTGAGTTCGGCGGCGTAGAGGCGGCTGTTGGCGCGCGTCAGCCGATCGCGGCCGACGATCTGAGGGAGGATCGCCTGCGCGGCCGTGTCGTGGACCGTTTCGGCGAGCCCGAGTCCGAGCGCGACCACGTAGAGCAGCCAGATCGACCCGAGATCCAGAGCGGTCGCCACGGCGAGCGCGGCGAGCAGGCCCGCGCGGAGCACGTTCGCGGTGAGCATCGCGCGGCGGCGGTCGACGCGGTCGGTGAGTACCCCGGCGTGCAGGGCGAACACCAGCCACGGCAAGGACGACACGAACGCCAGCCCCGCGATGAGTGCCGGCGACCGGGTGAGCTGGACGGCCACCAGGCCGAGCGCGATCTTGACGATCCCGTCGGCGAGATTCGACAGGCCCGACGCGCTCCACAGCCGCCAATAGGCGCTCCCCAGCGAGGTCATCGATCGAGAATCGCACATCGATTGAGAAAACTCCATCGATGTCTCTCTTCTCCATCGGTCGGCTACGCTCCGGTCATGGACGATCAAGTCGCCGCGAGGGTCGCGGACCGGCGGCGTGAGGCGACGGCGCGTGAGGCGAAAGCGCTCGGGCATCCCCTGCGGCTGCGCATTCTCCGGCTCTGCGGCGAGCGGGAACTGACCAACAAGGAGCTCGCCGACCGGCTCGGCAAGGATCCCGGCACGGTGCTCTACCACGTCCGGCAGCTCGCCGAGACCGGCCTGCTGGAGCAGGCACCCGTGCGTACCGGCGCGAGCGGGGCGCTCGAGAAGCCCTACCGCAGCGTCGGCAAGAGCTGGTGGCTCGATGGGCCGCTGAACGACGAGGACGAAGACACCCGCTTCGGGCCGATCGAGGCCTTCCAGGAAGAACTTCGCGAAGCGGGTCCGGGTTCGGTGCGGGTGGTCGAGCGGTTCGCGCTGCACCTCTCGCCGGAGGAGGCCACCGAACTCGACAACCGCATCCTCGACATCCTCGACGAGTACGTGGCCACCGACCGGCAGCGGCTCGACCGCCCCCTGCTCAACGGGATCTTCCTGCTGCACCGCATGGCCGAGTGAGGCCGAGTGGGTCGTGGGGATGTCGTGAAGGGCACCTTTGAGACGATGAAGGTCTCAAAGGTGCCCTTCACGACATGAGAGTTCGGCGCCGGGCCATCGGAAGCGCTGAAGGAGCCGCCCGCTCAACCCCGCGTCTCGTGGGTGGTAAGGACGGTTATTGAGGGGTAAGGCAAACGTGTCGTGGCTCGGGCGAGACGGTGAGCTCGGGTGACGCGACACCGCACTCGCGTGCTCAGACCCGGATTTCGCGTGTTTACAGACGGAACTCGCGTGTTCAGGCTCCGCACTCCCGAGTGCGGCATCCAGGCACGCGAGTCACGCCTTGCCGAAGTACATGAAGGCCTCCTTCCTTGCGTCTAGCGCAAGGAAGGAGGCCTTCATGTACTTCACGACCGGCCGCCGAGGTCACTACCGTCCCACTGCCACCAGGGACCACATCTGACGGTAGCGAAAGCCTCCTTCCCTACTGTCAGAGTAGGAAAGGAGGCCCTCACTACCAGGAGAACGCCTGCGCAGGAGCGACACTGGCCCCGCACCACGACACCTTTGCCTTTCCCCTCAATGGAACCGTCCTAGCCCACCGCTCACGAGGGTCAGGCCAGCTTGCGGAAGAAGTCCCGGATGTCGCCGAGCAGGAGGTCCGGCGCGTCCTGGGTCGCCCAGTGGCTGCCGCGGTCGAATTCCTGCCACGAAACGATGTTCGCGTGGTCCCGCTCGGCGAAGCGCCGCAGCGGCCGGAAGTCGTAGGCGAAACTCGCGAGGCCGGTCGGCGTGGTCGTCGGCTCGGCGGGGTGCTCGGCGTGCTTGTCCTCGTAGTAGAACCGCGCCGCCGACGCCGCGGTGTTGGTGAGCCAGTACAGGGTGGCGTTGGTGAGCACGTGGTCGTCGCTCGTGCCCGACAGCAGTTGCGCGCTCCAGGCCAGCTGCCCGGTCGGCGAGTCGGCCAGCGCGTGCGCGAGGTTCTGCGGAGCGCTCTCCTGGAGTTTCGCGTAGCCGGACATGTCGTCGTTGAAGTGCTGCAGGAACTGCAGGTACTCCAGTTCCTGTTCCGTCATGCCTTCGAACTCCGCCGGATCGCCGCTGGGGAACGAGAACAGCTGCGTGACGTGGACGCCGATCACGTGCTCGGCGTCGGCGCGGCCGACCTCGGGGGCGACGAACGAACCGGCGTCGTTCCCGTGCGTGCCGTAGCGCTCGTAGCCGAGACGGCGCATCAGTTCGGCCCAAGCCTGAGCGGTGCGGTACCGGTTCCAGCCCTTCTCCCGCGTCGGGCCGGAGAAGCCGAACCCGGGCAGCGACGGGATCACGACGTGGAACGCGTCGGCCGGATCGCCATCGTGCGAGCGCGGGTCGGTCAGCCGGTCGATCAGCTCGAGGTATTCGAAGACCGAGTTCGGCCAGCCGTGCGTGAGGATCAGCGGCGTCGCGTCCGGCTCCGGCGAGCGGACGTGCAGGAAATGAATCTGTTGTCCATCGATGACCGTGGTGAACTGCGGGTACTCGTTGAGCTTCGCCTCCCACTCACGCCAGTCGTAGCCCTCGCGCCAGTACGCGACCAGACGCCGCACGTACTCCAGCGGCACGCCGTACTCCCAGCCCGGCGTGACCGGTCCGCGCTGCACCCCGTCGGTCACCTGGTCGGCGGGCAGTTCGTTCGCCCAGCGGACGCGGGCCAGGCGGTCGGCCAGGTCGTCCAGCTCGGCCTGCGGGATGTCGATGCGGAAGGGCTTGATCTCCGTGTTCTCGTTCATAAGACCAAGGTAGAGTGCCATTAGGAACATCCTGTTCCTAATGGAGGAGCAGCCTGAAGAAATGTTGGAAACTTCGGCACGACTACTCCGTTTGCTCTCCCTCTTGCAGACTCCCCGCGACTGGACCGGCACCGAACTGGCGGAACGCCTGGAGGTCAGCGCCAGGACGATCCGCAACGACGTCGAGCGGCTGCGCGCGCTCGGCTATCCGGTGAACGCGACCCGTGGTTCGGTCGGCGGCTACCGGCTCGGCGCGGGTGCCGAGCTGCCGCCGTTGCTGCTGGACGACGAGGAGGCCGTCGCGGTCGCGATCGGCCTGCGCACCGCGGCGGGCGGCACCATCGCGGGCGTGGAGGAGACGTCGTTGCGCGCGCTCGCGAAACTCGAACAGGTGCTGCCGTCGCGGTTGCGGCGCCGCGTGAACGCCTTGCAGGCGTACACGATCCCGGTGCCGAGGGACGAGCCCGGCCCGCGCGTCGTCGCCGAGACCCTCACCGTGCTGACGGCCTGCTGCCGGGATCGCGAGGTGCTGCGGTTCGGCTACCGCGCCCACGACGGTTCGGAAAGCGTCCGGAAGGCCGAGCCGTACCGTCTCGTGAACTGGGGCCGCCGCTGGTACCTGGTGGCATGGGATCTCGACCGCGGCGACTGGCGCACCTTCCGCGTCGACAGGCTGACGCCGCGCGTTCCGACGGGTCCGCGGTTCACCGCGCGTGAGCTGCCCGAGGACGTCACGGACCGGGTGCGGCGCGGCGTCTCGTCCGCCGCCTGGCGGTACCGGGCCGACGTCACCGTGCACGCGTCCGCCGAAGAGGTGACCGCGCGGATCAACCCGGCCGTCGGCACGGTCGAGGCCGTCGACGCGAACACGTGCGTGCTGCACACCGGAGCGGACAGCATCGAGACGATGGCCGTCCACTTAGGACTGCTCAACTTCCCGTTCCGGGTCACCGAACCCCCGCAATTGGTCGACTACTTGCGGGAGTTGGCCGACCGGTATCGCGACGCCACCCGCATTTAGTCCTCTGAATGCGGGAATTCAGTGGGCGAAAGTGGTCAGGAAGCGGTCCCGGAACGCGTCCATGCGCCAGACCGGCGCGTTCCGGTCCGGGTTCAGGCCGTCCTGCCAGTTCCATCCGGTGATCTTGTCGAGCACAGCCTTGTCCCGCGTGACCACGGTGATGGGCACGTCGCGATCCGCGCCCGCGCCGGCGACGATCGGATTCGGCTGGTGGTCGCCGAGGAAGACGAGCACGAGGTCGTCGTCGCCGTACGTCTCCACATACGAGATGAGCGAGTTCAGCGAATAGGCGATCGAGTCGCCGTACGCGCCGCGCACCTTGGCCGGGTCGGTGAACACCTCTTCGGGCGTTTTCCCTTGGGAGGGCATGGGATTGTAGATCGACCCGTCGCCGACGGCGGTCCAGTCGACCAGCCGGGGGAGCGGCGTCCACGGCCAGTGACTGGTGACCAGATCGATCTCCGCCATCAGCGGCGGCCGGTCCGGCCTCGCGCGTTCGGCGCGCTGGAAAGCCGAAAGCGTGAACTGGTCCGGCATCGTGGCGTACGAGAACGGCGGGCCGCGATAGCCGATGCCGCGTGAGTCGTAGTAGCGGTCGTAGCCGTAGATCTTGCCCTCCGGCCAGTCCTCGGTATGCGCCGGGACGACGCCGACCGTCTCCCAGCCCGCGCGTTTGAACGCGCCGCCGAGGGTGAACCGGTCCGTCTGCACGAAGTCGTCGTAGCGATGCTGACTGTCGACCCAGACGCCGGATTGGAACGTCGAATGCGCCAGCCAGCTTCCCGCGCTCGTCGTCGGCGACGTCAGGAAGGCGCTGCGCGAGCCGTATCCGGCGTTCTTCAGCCGCGCGGTCCCGGCGTCGAGAACCGCGTCCACCTTCGGCGCGATGTCGGAGTCCTGGACGGCCACCCGCCCGTAGCTCTCGACGAAGGTGAACAGGACGTCCTTACCGCGCAACGCGTTCAGCAGCCCGGAAGGCGGAGTGTCCCGGAAGGCGTCGACGGCGACTTCCTCAGCGAAGGCATCCCGGTCGCGGATGCCGGCCCGCACCTGGCGGAGGTCTTCGTAGGCGAAGGCGACCGCGCTGCGCGACGCGAACGGCTGCCCCGGGGCGAGTTGCGCGCCCGAGACCGCGCACACCATCCAAAGCACGCTGAGCACGGCCGTCACCTTGGTCGACGTGGTGCGCCGCCCGGCGACCACCCGGCTCAGCCGCAGGACGGCGAGCGCCATCAGCACGATCACGACCATGGCCAGCAGCGTCAGCCCGGCGAATGACGCGATCGCGCCCGCCTGGCCGATCGACGTGCCGAGCAGATCGACGCCGTTGCCGAGCACACCCCAGTCGAACACCGGGTCGAACCGCCGGTTCAGCGCGAGCCCGAAGCCGATGTCGATGGCCTTGACCACGGTCAACACCCCGAGGACCGCGCCGGCGGACACCGCGACGATCCGCCTCGCGCCGTCGCGCAGCATGAGCACGACCGCCACCCCGAGCAGCGCCTCCACCGGCAGCCGCGCGAACGCCTCCGGCGTCAGCCCATCGAGGTCCTTCGGCGCGAGCAGGGCGAACAGCACGAGGACGGCGGACAGCGTCGTCGCCGCGCTGGACGCGATTTCGCGGGTTGTCGTCCGGTCGCTGGGCAGGCCGACCAGCGCGGGACGCGGGAAAACCGACAAGGCGGGTTCCTTCCGGGGGTGGACTGCCTTCATCGGGTTACACGGATGGCGGGCCCCGGCGGTTCAGCCCGAGCGCCACGTGCGCAGCGCCCACCACCAGCCGACGGTGTGCCGCACATGCGTGCCGCCGTCGTCTTCCGGCGGGTCGAGCGACGTCCCGGTGATCTCGCCGAGCCGGGAAAGCCGGTACCTGACGGTGTTCGCGTGGACGTGCAGTGCCGCGGCCGTCTGGTCGAGCCGCCGTCCGTGGTCGAGGTAGGCCAGCGCGGTTTGGACGAGTTGCTCGTGGAAGGGGTCGCCTGGCGTCAGCGCGTTCAGCAGGGTGCCTTCGAGCAGCGCGGCGAGCCCCGGCTGGGCGGCGAGCGCGGTCTCCACGGCCAGATCGGCCACCGCGTGCAGACCGCGGGAGCGAGTCGGCAGCGCCATCACGCACAGCGCGTGCATCGCGCGGACCTCGGCGAGCGGGACGGCGGGGGAGACCACCATGAGGACGTCGTCCCCGAGCGCCGACGCGGTGGGCAGCCGCGGCGCCAGCCCGGTCAGCCGTCCCTCGACCAGGCCGAAGACGCCACCCGTCGCGCCGAGCCGTCGCTCGACGACCATGGCCTCGTACGGATCGCCGACGTCGGAGAGCAGGCAGTGGAAGCGGCCGCCGGGGTTCAGCCCGGTGTTCGCGACCTCCTCGGCCGAAGGCGGCGTCGTGTCCCCGCTCAGCAGCCGCCGCAGCAACCGGGCCCGGCTGTCGTGGACCGTCCGGGAGAGTTCGAGTTCGGCTTCGTGGTAGCCGGCGATCACCTGGCGTTCGAGCGCGCGGGTGTTCCGGTCGAAGTCCACCAGCGCCGCCAGCATGACGTCGTCCGGAACGCCTGCCGCCTTGCCGCGTTCGACGGCGATCTCGACCGCGCGGCTGCGGCCCGCCTGTACCCCGCGCAGCAGCGCGGCGAGCGGCACACCTTGCGCGGCCCTGTCCGCACCGAGGACGGCGGCCGCGGCGTAGTCCTGCTCCCCGGCCCCACCCGGCCGGTCGAAGGAGGCGAGACCGGCGGCGAGCACGATCGCGACGTGCCGCCGGTTCTCGTCCACCGGCAACCGCGCTACTTCCGGCGACTCCGTGCGGGCGGCGCGGACCACCTCGTCGACGACGTCGGCGTCGGCCGCCATCGCGGCCAGCACGTCGTGGAGCGACCGGTGCGCCATCGCCACCGCCTTCCCGCGCGGATTGTGCCCGGTGCACAACGAAGCCGGCGGTCCTTGGCGACCGGCCCCTACCGAGGGTGTCCGGCCGGTTGGTTTCCTGTGAGCTACCGAAAGGTAACAGGCCCTCGCCGAAAGGTGCGCCCGATGCGGAAACGCCGGTTGCTGAACACCGTCCTCGTGACCTGCCTCGCCGCAGCGCTGGGCTCGGCGCCCGCCGCCGCGGCGGACGACGGCCTGCGACAGGTCCTGTTCGTGGGCAACAACTGGGAGGGGACCGCGGACGTCATCCGCCCTTCCGGCGACTACGCCAAGATCGCGCGCGTGAACATGGTGCCGGACAAGGAGGAGCGGCTCACCGAGATCTACCTGAACCCGATCAAGCTCGCGTTCTTCCTCGGTATCCGCAACGGCGTCGGCGAGGGGCACGACCAGCTCGTCGACGACCTCTACACGACCCCGGACGGCCGTTCCGTCGTCGCGTCCCGCCCGAGCTTCGCCGACGTCGTGTCGATCGACCTCACCACCGGCCGCGTCAACTGGCGGTTCCCGGTGTCCGGCTTCCGGTCCGACCACATGGCGGTGTCGCCGGACGGCCGCAGCATCGCGGTGTCGGCCTCGACGTCGAACACCGTCCACGTGCTGGACATCGAGACCGGCAAGCAGCTCGGCTCGTTCAAGACCGGCGACAAACCGCACGAGAACACCTACACCGACGGCGGCCGGTACCTCTGGAACAGCTCGATCGGCGAGGTGAACACCGCGCTCGACGCGCCGTGGCAGGACTTCACGAAGGGCGACCGGAAGCTCACCGTGGTCGACGCGAAAACCTTCCAGCAGGTCAAGGTGATCGACATGCGGCAGCGTCTGGACGCCTTCGGGCGCAGCGATCTGTCCGACGCCGTCCGGCCGGTGGCGTTCACCCCCGACGAGTCGAAGCTGTACTTCCAGGTCTCGTTCTTCAACGGCCTGCTCGAATACGACGTCGCCACCGACCGGATCACGCGGTCGAAGACGCTGCCGAAGAACCCGGACACCAGCGAGGACCGCACGACCTGGGTCAACGACTCGCGTCACCACGGGCTGTCGATGAGCCCGGCGGGAGACAAGCTGTGCGTCGCCGGGACGATGGACGACTACGCGACCATTGTGGACCGTGCGAGCCTGCGGGAGGCACAGCTCGTGACAGCCGCGAAGCCGTACTGGGCGACGGTGAGCGGTGACGGAAAGCATTGCGTCATCTCGGAAAGCGCGTCGGACCAGGTGACCGCGATCGACTTCGCGACCGGCGCGAAGGTCAAGTCCGTCCCGGTCGGCGACCACCCGCAGCGCATCCGGATCGGCCACGTGCCCGAAGGCTGGACGGGGCCCGCCGGCCGGTAGTCTTCGCCGGTG
This sequence comes from Amycolatopsis sp. WAC 01376, assembly GCF_003947415.1. Classification (GTDB taxonomy): domain Bacteria; phylum Actinomycetota; class Actinomycetes; order Mycobacteriales; family Pseudonocardiaceae; genus Amycolatopsis. Next base: position 425,391 of record NZ_QHKL01000008.1, on the reverse strand, counting down.
AGCGAAGCGATCTGGGCGGCCCTCGGTGCGACATCCCTCGAAGAGGTGCGGCGGCGGGCCGCGGTGATCGACGCGATCGCCGAGATCACGCCGATCGCGGTGGACGGCGCCGAGCGGTTCGCCTGGAACGACGGTGGCGGGCAGTCGGCCGTCTGGTACTTCACCCCGGGCAAGCACGCGCTGCTGCTGACCTTCGACCACGAGTCGGAGCTGAACCTGTACGCCGAGGAGGACTACTCGGTGCAGGAGGCGCTCTACGGCGGCGTTCCCGAAAGCCTCGTCGCGCTGGTGCGGAACCGCCCCGAGAACTACGAGTCGCTGAACCTCGTCGACGCGGAGTCGGGAGCGTCGATCCACTACGCCGGTGGCGTGTTCTGGTTCGACGGCGAGCGGTGGGCGCAGGCCGAAGGCTTCCTGGAGCACTGCCGCCGGGAAGGCCTGGACCCGCTCAGCGAGTCGGGGTTCGCCTACTGCGCCGGCCCCTACCGGTTCGGCGAGGAATTCACCCCCGAGGCGATCGTCGAGGAGCGGGCCGCCGACGGCTGGTACGAAGACGACGACGCCGAACGGGAAAAGGCGCTGGCCGAGATCCGGGAGATCTTCGCGCGGCTCGGCTGAGTCGCCGCTCAACGCACGATCTTGGCTTCGCTGTGGCACCGTTTCAGGAATGAGCCTGCGCCTGGGACCGTTGCTGCGCCACGTCGACGAGACGTCGGCGACGGTGTGGGTCGAGACCGGCACCGCGAGTGAGGTCGAAGTCCTCGGCACGACCGCGAGGACGTTCGAGATCCGGGGTCACCACTACGCCCTGCTCGTGCTGACCGGGCTCGAACCCGGCACCAGCACCGAGTACGAGGTGCGCGTGGACGGCGAAAAGGTGTGGCCGCCGGAGGATTCCGGATTCCCGCCCAGCCGCATCCGGACCCTGCCCGGGAACGAGTCCCGGGTCCGGCTCGTGTTCGGCTCCTGCCGCAAACCGCACGACGGCGAGCTCTTCGGCCCGGACGCGCTGGTCGCGTACGCCCGCCGGATGGCCGACGGCGAGGAATCCGAATGGCCCCAGGCGTTGCTGATGCTGGGCGATCAGGTCTACGCCGACGAAACCACCGACGAGACGCAGGAATGGCTCTCCCGGCGGCGGGACATCTCGAAGCCGCCAGGGACCGAGGTGACGGACTTCGAGGAGTACACGCACCTCTATCTCGAAGCCTGGGGCGAGCCGACGATCCGCTGGCTGCTCTCCACCGTGCCCACGTCGATGATCTTCGACGACCACGACGTCCGGGACGACTGGAACACCTCGCATACGTGGCGGCAGCAGATGCGCGCGCAGCCGTGGTGGCGGGAGCGGCTGCGCGGGGCGATCATGTCGTACTGGGTCTACCAGCATCTCGGGAACCTCGGCCCGGCCGAACTCGCCGAGGACCCGACCTTCCAGAAGGCGCTCACCTCCGGTGGCGACAACGCCGAGCTGCTCGTCGCGTTCGCCGACGAGGCCGTCGACGACCGCGACGGCACCAAGGGCGCGCGATGGAGTTACCGCCGCGACTTCGGCAAGGTGCGGCTGCTGGTCATCGACAGCCGGGCGGGCCGGATCCTGGCGGGCGGCGCCCGGTGCATGGTGGACGACGACGAGTTCGACTGGATCGAAAAGAACGCCGCCGACGCCTGCGACCACCTGCTCATCGGCTCGTCGCTGCCGTGGCTGCTGCCGCCGGTCGTGTCCCATCTCCAGTCGCTCAACGAACGGGCCTGCGCGCGGGGCGGCCTCCGGGGCAGGTTCGCGGAGAAGATCCGGCAGGCGGGCGACCTCGAACACTGGGCGTCGTTCCGCGCGTCGTTCGACAGGCTCGCCGCCATGATCGCGCGCGAGGGGCGCCGGGAGGATCCGCCCGCCACCATCGCGGTGCTCTCCGGCGACGTCCATCACGCCTACATCGCCGAGGCGCGCTACCCCGAGCCGGTGACGTCGGCGGTGTACCAGCTGACCTGCTCGCCGGTGCACAACGCGATGCCGCGGCCGCTCCGGCTCGCGTTCAGCGCCACTTGGTCGGCCTCACTGGCCACGCTCGCGCGCCGGTGGGCGGCGCGGGGCGGTGTCGACCCCCTGCCTCTCGACTGGAGGAAGACGTCGGGACCGCATTTCGGCAACGTGGTCGCCACCGTCGAGACCGCCGGCCGCTCCGCCATTACGACGATCGAACAGGCCACCGGTGACGGGCTGATCGAGGTGGCAGGGCAGAGGCTGGCTTGACCCGGCCACGCGCTCGGTAATATCGCCGCGTGACAACCTCTGCCGAAACACTCGAGTTCCAGTCGGAGGCACGTCAGCTGCTTCAGCTGATGATCCACTCGATCTACTCGAACAAGGACACGTTCCTGCGGGAACTGGTGTCCAACGCCTCCGACGCACTGGACAAACTCCGCCTCGAAGCGTTCCGCGACAAGGACCTCCAGGCGGAAACCGGCGATCTCCACATCGAGATCGCGACCGACCCCGAAAACCGCACGCTGACCGTGCGGGACAACGGAATCGGGATGAGCCGGGACGACGTCGTGGCGCTGATCGGCACGATCGCGAAATCCGGCACCGCCGAATTCCTGAAGAAACTGAAGGAGACCAAGGATTCCGCGGCCTCGCAGGACCTGATCGGCCAATTCGGCATCGGGTTCTACGCCAGCTTCATGGTGGCCGACAAGGTCACGCTGCTGACGCGCCGCGCGGGTTCGGACGAAGGCGTCCGATGGGAGTCCGAGGGCGAAGGCACGTACACCATCGAGACGGCTCCGGACCTGCCGCAGGGCACGTCGGTCGTCCTGCACCTCAAGCCCGAGGACGCCGAAGACCAGCTCTTCGACTACACCTCGGCCACGAAGATCAAGCAGATCGTCAAGAAGTACTCGGACTTCATCACCTGGCCGATCCGGATGACCGAGGGCGAAGAGGTCGTCACGGTCAACTCGATGAAGGCGCTGTGGGCCCGCTCGTCCAGCGACGTCACCGAAGACGAGTACAACGAGTTCTACAAGCACGTCGCGCACGACTGGAACGACCCGCTGGAGACGATCCGGCTCCAGGCCGAGGGCACCTTCGAGTACCAGGCGCTGCTGTTCCTGCCGGGGCACGCGCCGCTCGACCTGTTCATGCGGGAGCGCAAACGCGGCGTCCAGCTGTACGTGAAGCGCGTCTTCATCATGGACGACTGCGAAGCGCTGATGCCGGAGTACCTGCGCTTCGTGAAGGGCGTCGTCGACGCGCAGGACCTCTCGCTCAACGTGTCGCGCGAGATCCTGCAGCAGGACCGGCAGATCCAGCTGATCCGCCGTCGTCTGGTCAAGAAGGTCCTCTCGACGGTCAAGACCCTGATGGCCGACGAGAACCCCTACAAGTACGAGACGTTCTGGAAGGAGTTCGGCCGCGCCGTCAAGGAAGGCCTGCTGGACGACCACGAGAACCGCACCGCGATCCTCGACATCTGCTCGTTCGCCTCGACGAACGATCCGGAGAAGCTGACGTCGCTGCGTGAGTACGTCGAGCGGATGAAGGACGGCCAGGAGCACATCTACTACCTGACCGGCGAGTCGCGGCAGAGCATCGAGAACTCCCCGCACCTGGAAGCCTTCCGGGCCAAGGGGTACGAGGTCCTCGTGCTCACCGACCCGATCGACGAGATGTGGGTCGACGCGGTTCCGGGCTTCGAGGAGAAGCAGTTCCAGTCGGTCGCGAAGGGCGAGGTCGAACTCGACTCCGACACCACCGACGAGCAGAAGGAGGAGTTCTCCGGACTGCTGACCTGGCTCACGAAGACCCTCTCCGAGCAGGTCAAGGAGGTGCGGCTCTCGTCGCGGCTGACGACGTCGCCCGCCTGCATCGTCGGCGACACGAACGACGTCACCCCGACGCTGGAGAAGATGTACCGCGCGATGGGCCAGGAAATGCCGCAGATCAAGCGGATCCTGGAGCTCAACCCGGGCCACCCGCTGGTCGCCGGGTTGCGGGACGCCTTCGCCTCGCAGGGTGAGAACGACGGGCTCGGCGAGACCGCCGAACTGCTCTACGGCATGGCTCTGCTGGCCGAAGGCGGCGAACTGGGCGACCCCGCCCGCTTCACCAAACTCCTCGCGACCCACCTCCAGAAGACCCTGTAGTTCCGTCTCTTAGCGCGTGAAGGCCCCCTTCCCTCGGCTCAGCCGAGGGAAGGGGGCCTTCACGCACTATCAGGGCCGGGTCCGCCAGAGCACCAGCACGAAGTACGGCGTCCCGACCATCGCGATGACCAGGCCCGCCGGGATCTGGGCGGGTGCGATGACGGTCCGCCCGAGGGTGTCCGCGACGCTCACCAGCAGCGCGCCGAGCGCCGCGGCCACCGGGATCACCCGGCCGTGCCGTCCGCCGACCAGCGAACGCGCCAGATGCGGCGCGACCAGTCCGACGAACACGACCACGCCGATCGCGGACACCGCGGTGGCCGCCAGGATCCCGGAAGCCCCCAGCACGATCAGCCGCGACCGCTCGATTCGCATCCCGAGCACGCGCGGGGTGTCCTCGTCGAGGGCGTGCAGGTCCAGTTCGCGGTGCTTGATCCACAACAACGGTGTCAGCGCGAGCAGCGCCAGCGCTACGGGCGCGACCTGTTCCAGCGTGCGGCCGTAGGTCGACCCCGAAAGCCAGGTCAGCGCCTTGGCCGAGTTCCACGGGTCGGAGACCACGATCAGCAGGTTGATCAGCGCCATCCCGGCCGACCAGACCGCGATACCTATGATCACCAGCCGGTCCGAATCGAGCCCCGAACGCCAAGCCAGCCCGTAGACCAGCAGGAACACCACGGCCGCGCCGAGACCGGCGGCACCGGCGATCGACCAGGCGCCGACGGCGGGGACGATGGTGATCAGCGTGATCGCGCCGAGCCCGGCGCCCGCGGTGATGCCGAGCAACCCGGGTTCGGCGAGCGGGTTGCGGCTGACCGACTGGATCCCGCAGCCCGACACCGCCAGCGCCGCGCCGGCCAGCAGCGCGGCCAGCACCCGCGGAAGTCGTTGGTCCAGCACGAAAGTGAGGGCCGTCCCGGTGTTGCCGGTGACCCAGTTCGTGAGGTCGCCGAGCAGCACCATCCGGTCGCCAAGCAGCAGGCCTGCCACCGGGATGACGGCGAGCAACGCCACCAGCACGACGGAAATGGTCACGAGCCGCCGGGTCGATCCGGCGAGCCCGACCCTTCCTGCCGGAGCCGGACGACGTGAGCCGCTGCCCCGGCCGCGCCGCGCCAGCCACACCATCACGACGGCGCCGACGATCGTGGTCACCACACCGGTCGGCACCCGCACGGCGTCGGCTGAACCCATGATCGCCCGCAGAGCGACGTCGGCGCCGAGCACCGTCACCACGCCGACCAGCCCGGACACCGGCAGTAGCGCGCGGTGTTTGGCGATCGGCAGCAGCAGCCGTGTGATCACCGGCGCGCTCAGCCCGACGAAGCCGACCGGCCCGGCCACGGTCACCGCCGCCGCGGTCAGCGCGACGGTCAGCACGACCGCGCCGACCCTGGTCCGGCGGACCCGCAGGCCGAGCAGGGTCGCGTTGTCGTCGCCGAGGGCGAGGACGTCGAGTTTGCGGCCCATCACGATGAGCGCCACCACGGCGATCACCACGATCGGCGTCATCTGGGCGGTCGCCCGCAGATCGGAAACGGTGAGCGAGCCACTGCCCCAGGCGAACAGCCCGTTCGTCTCCTGCTCGAACAGGAGCAGCAGCAGGATCGTCACCGAGTGCAGCGCCAGCAGCACCGCCGAGCCCACGAGCACCAGCCGCGGACTCGCCGAACCGCTGCCCGCCAGGCCCAGCACGATGACGGCCGCCGCGAGCCCGCCCGCGAACGCCGCCCCGCCCACCGGCACGAGCGGCAGCGAAAGCCCGAACGCCGAGATGGCCACCACGGCGAAATGCGCGCCCGCGTTGACCGCGAGCGTGTCGGGCGAGGCGAGCGGATTCCGCGCCACGGACTGCATTCCGGCGCCCGCGACGCCGAGCGCGACCCCGAGCAGCAACGCGGCGAGCAGCCGAGGGACGCGCGAACCCTCCAGTACCGCGAGGGTTTGCGCGTCGCCATGGCCGAAGATCGCCTTCACCACGTCCAGCGGACCGGACGTCGAGGTGCCCTGGGTCAGGTGGATGCCGGCGAGGACGACGATGAGCGCCACCAGTCCCGCCGACACCGCGATGGTGCGGGCACGCATCAGGTCGTGACTGCCTTCACGATCTGGTCGGCGGTCATGATGATCGACTTCGGCCCGCCGAATGTCCACGTTCCGGCCTGCAGCTTGTGGATCTTCTTCGAGACCACGAACGGCAGGCGCTGGTAGACGGCGTTCTGCGCGAGCCCGGTGGTGAAGACGTCCTCTTCGGCCGCGCTGTAGAACAGCACGGTCTTCGGGTCGGTGAGCGCGGTCAGGCCCTCGACGTCGGTCTGGCCGAGACCCCACTGCGGGTCGACCTTGCCGGTCCAGGCGTTCTTCAGGCCGACGGCCTCGGCGGTGTCGGAGACCAGCGAGCCCTTGCCGAACGGGCGGATGCTGACGGTGCTGCCTTCGAGGTAACCGTCGGCCATCAGGAACGGGGTGCCCGCGGCGCCCTTGGCCTCGACGGCCTTCTTGCCCTCGGCGAGTTTGGCGTCCATTTCGGACAGTTGCTTGTCCGCCTCGGCCTCTTTGCCGACAGTCTTCGCGATCAGCTTGAAGTCCTCGCGCAGCCGGTCGAAGTTGCGGCTCGCGTCGCTGGCCTTGGTGACCACGACCGGCACGTACTTCTCGATCTGCGGCACCAGCGTCGAGTCGCGCTCTTCGGCCATGATGACGACGTCGGGGTTCAGCCCGACGATCGCGTCGACGCTGGGCTCGTTGCGCTTGCCGACGTCCTTGACCTCGGCGGTCAGCGGGGCGGCCTTGTCCCACACGTTGTAGCCCGCGACGTCCGCGGCACCGACCGGCATGACACCGAGCGAAGCGACCATTTCGGCCTCGCCCCACTCGAGCGCGACGACGCGCTTGGCGGGAGCCTTGAGGGTGACGGCCTTGCCGCGCGAGTCGGTCACCGTGACCGGTCCGCTCGCGGCGGCTTCGCTCGGCGCGACGGCGGTGTTCTCGGTGTTCTCGGTGGTGCCACAGGCGGACAGCAGCAGGGCCGTCGCCGTGATGAGGACGGCAGGGGTTGGCAAACGCATGGTTCTTCCTGGATTTCTCAGGCGGGCCTGGGCGAATGCCGCCCGAGTGGCCTGCAGTGGATCGCGCCCGTCACCGGGTCGTTCGCGACGTGGACGGTGACGCCGTAGGCCCGGGAAAGGTGCTCGGAGCTGAGCACCTGCCCGATGTCACCCGTGGCCACGATGGTTCCCTCGCTCAGCAGCACGACCTCGTCGGCGATGATCGCCGCGTGGTCGAGATCGTGCAGTACCACGCCGACCGCGACGCCTTCGTTGGCCAGATCGCGGACGACGTCGAGGATCTCGACCTGGTAGCGCAGGTCGAGATGGTTGGTGGGCTCGTCGAGCAGCAGTACGGAGGTCTGCTGGGCGAGACAGGACGCGAGCCAGACCCGCTGCAGTTCGCCGCCCGACAGTTCGTCGACGCCGCGTTCGGCCATCGGGGTCACGCCGGTCAGTTCCATCGCGCGGCGGATCGCGGCGGCGCCGTCGACGTCGACCCCGCGCCAGCCCGACCGGTACGGATACCGGCCGTAGGAGACGACGTCGCGCACCGAGACCCCGCTCGGCGTGGGCCGGTGCTGGGTCAGCAACGTGACCCGGCGGGCGAACTCCTTGCCGGACAACGCGTTCCCGCCCCAGACGGCGCGTCCCCCGAGCCGGACACTGCCCTCGCGAGGCTTGTGCAGCCGCGCCAGCGAACGCAGGAGCGTCGACTTGCCGGACCCGTTCGGCCCGACCAGCGCGGTCACGGTGCCGGCGCGCAGCGACAGCGACACGCCGTCCACCACGGCCCGCTCTTGGTGCGCGAGCACCAGGTCATGGCCGGTGAGCAGCGCGTCTTCCGTAGACATGAGGGGAGCCTAACCTAAGACGAGGCCGGTACTCATGTCACGAGAGACACAGAGCGCGGGGTGATTGTCCGGTTACGCCGTTCGCGCCAGCTCGCGCCTGCGCTTGGCCAGCCGCTTCCCGACGATCCCGTGCCGCGGCCCGAACAGGTACACCAGCGTGAACCCGGCACCCTGCACCAGCACGATCATCCCGCCGGACGCGGTGTCGAGGTGGTAGCTCAGGTACAGCCCGGTCACCGCGGCGAGCACCGAGAACGACGGCGCGATCACGAGCATGCGGCCGAACCGGTCGGTCAGCAGGTACGCCGTGGCGCCGGGGATGATCAGCATCGCCACCACGAGGATCACGCCGACCACCTGCAGTGCCACGACCGCGGTCAGCGCGAGCAGCCCGAGAAGCGCGGCGCCGAGCACCCGCGGGTTGAGCCCGATGGCGTGCGCGTGCGTGGGATCGAAGGCGTACAAGGTGAAATCGCGGCGTTTGAGCACCAGCAGGGTGAGTGTGATGGCGCCGAGGACGCCGATCTGGATGAGGTCCGAGGTGTCGACGCCGAGCAGGTTGCCGAAGATGATGTGGTTCAGGTCGGTCTGGCTCGGCGTCACCGAGATCAGCACGAGCCCGAGCGCGAACAACGTGGTGAACACGATGCCGATCGCGGCGTCCTCCTTGACCCGGCTGGTGTCCCGGACGACGCCGATCAGTGCCACGGCGAGGAAGCCGAACACGACGGCGCCGAGCGCGAAGGGCGCGCCGAGGACGTACGCGAGTACGACGCCGGGCAGCACGGCGTGCGAGACCGCGTCGCCCATCAGTGACCAGCCGATCAGCACCAGCCAGCAGGAGAGCACCGCGCAGACGGCGGACGCGATGACCGTGGACGCCAGCGCCCGCATCATGAAGTCGTAGCTCAGCGGTTCGAGGAACAGGTCGTAGAGACTCACGCGGGTTCTTCTTCCCGTTGCAGGACATCGAGTCCGAAGGCCAGCGCGAGGTTTTCGGGCCGGAGCACCTCGCCGGGGGAGCCGTGCGCGAGCACCTTGCGCATCAGCAGGATCGCCTCGTCGGCCAAACCGGGCAGCGCGTGCAGGTCGTGGGTGGAGATCAGGACGGCGGCGCCGTCGGCCGCGAGTTCCTTGAGCAGCCGGGTGATCGTGGCTTCGGATCGCTTGTCCACGCCGGCGAACGGCTCGTCCAGCAGCAGGACGCGGGCGCCTTGGGCGATGCCGCGCGCGACGAACGCGCGTTTGCGCTGCCCGCCGGACAACTGGCCGATCTGCCGTCCGGCGAGTTCGGTCAGTTCGACCCGCTCCAGCGCGTGGTCGACGGCTTCGTGGTCCGCGCGGCGCGGCCGCCGGGTGAAGCCGAGCCGCCCGTAGCGGCCGGTCATCACGACATCCCGTACGGACAGCGGGAACGACCAGTCGACGTCCTCGCTCTGCGGCACGTACCCGATCACGCCGGTCTTGCGCGCGCGGGCGGGGGTGCCGCCGTCGATCGAGACCGTGCCGGTATCCGGCCGGACCATACCCATGATGGTCTTGAACAGCGTCGACTTGCCGGAGCCGTTCATCCCGACCAGCCCGCAGACGTGACCGTGTTCGAGCGTGACGTCGACACCGTCGAGCGCGAGGACGTCGCCGTAGTGCACGGTGACGCCTTCGACGCGGATCGCGGCCGTCACGGCTTCGCCCCGGTGAGCGCGGCGACGATCGTCTTCGAGTCGTGGCGGATGAGGTCGAGGTAGGTCGGCACCGGGCCTTCGGGGCCGGACAGGGAATCGACGTAGAGGACGCCGCCGAACGCGGCACCGGTCGCGGAGACGACCTGCTGCATCGGGGCGTCGGAGACGGTCGACTCGCAGAACACCGCGGGGACCTTGTTCTGCTTGACGAATTCGATGGCGCGGGTGATCTGCTGCGGCGTGGCCTGCTGTTCGGCGTTGACCGCCCAGATGTACCGCTCGGTGAGGCCGGAGTCGCGCGCGAGGTAGGAGAAGGCGCCTTCGCAGGTGACCAGCGCTCGCTCGTTCTGCGGCAGGCCGCTCAGCGCACTCGTCATCTCGTCCCGCACCTCCTTCAGTTTCGCCTTGTAGGCGTCGCCGTTGGCCTTGAACACGGCGGCGTCGCCGGCGGAGAGCTCGCTGAACGCCTTCACCATGTTGTCCACGTAGATACCCACATTCGTCGGAGACATCCACGCGTGCGGGTTCGGCTTTCCCTGATAGGCGTCTTCGCCGATGGCGATGGGCTGGACACCCTCGCTGACCACCTTGTGCGGCGCGTCGCTCTCCTTGACGAACCGGGCGAACCACGCCTCCAGGTTCAGCCCGTTGTCGAGGATCAGGTCGGCCTTCGCGGCCTTCTTGATGTCGTCCGGGGTGGGCTCGTAGCCGTGGATCTCGGCGCCGGGTTTGGTGATCGACTCGACCTTGAGCTTGTCGCCCGCGACGTTCGAGGCGATGTCCGCCAGGACCGTGAACGTGGTCAGCACGACGGGCCGCTTGTCGTCGTCTCCTCCGGCGGGACCGCCGCAAGCGGACAGGACGAGTGCGGACGCCGCCAGCGCGCACACGGACTTGCGCAGATTCGCCATGCCGCGAGTTTAGAGTTCGGTGCGCCGAACTTCCAACTCTCGTGTGCCTTAAATCTCCGTCGCCGTCCGGTCCCGCTCTCGCACGGTCTCCAGCAGGAGCTGCGAGACGTCGCGCACGGTGACGTTCTGGCCACGCTGTTCGCTCTGCCGCTGCACGAGACCGTCGTTCAGCATCACGCGGCAGAAAGGGCAGCCGGTGACGATGGTTTCGGCGTCCGTGCCGAGGGCTTCGTCGACGCGTTCGAGGTTGATGCGCTTGCCGATCTGCTCCTCCATCCACATCCGCGCACCGCCGGCACCGCAGCAGAGCGAGCGGTCGGCGTGCCGGGGCATCTCGCTGAGCGTGGCGCCGGTCGCGCCGACGAGTTCGCGCGGCGGCTCGTAGACCTTGTTGTGGCGGCCGAGGTAACACGGGTCGTGGTAGGTCACCGGCCCGGCGTCGACCGGTTTGACCGGGGTGAGCTTGCCCGCGCGGACGAGCCGGTTCAGCAGTTGCGTGTGGTGCAGGACCTCGTAGTGCCCGTCCAGTTGCGGGTACTCGCGGCCGAGCGTGTTGAGACAGTGCGGGCAGGTGGTGACGATCTTGCGGGTACCCGGTTCGCGGCCCTCGAACACCGCGTTCAGCGTCTCGACCGTCTGCTGCGCGAGCATCTGGAAGAGGAACTCGTTGCCGGAGCGGCGCGCCGGGTCGCCGGTGCAGGACTCGTCGGTGCCGAGGATCGTGTACTTCACCCCGGCCAAATGCAGGAGCTCCGCGGTGGCGCGGACGGTCTTGCGGGCGTGGTCGTCGAAGGCACCCGCGCAACCGACCCAATAGACGTACTCGACGTCTTCGGCGAGTTCGCCGTCGAAGATCGGCACCTCGAAATCGAGATCCTTCGTCCAGGCGAGGCGGTCCGAGTTGTTCTGGCCCCAGGGGTTTCCCTTGGTTTCGAGGTTCTTGAACAGCACGCCGAGTTCGCTCGGGAAGGCCGACTCGATCATCACCTGATAGCGGCGCATGTCCACGACGTGGTCGACGTGCTCGATGTCGACAGGGCACTGTTCGACGCAGGCTCCGCACGTGGTGCAGGACCAGAGGACGTCCGGATCGATGACGCCGAAGTCCTCCTTGGTGCCGACCAGCGGACGTTCTTCGGGCGCTTCCTTGCCGTCCAGGATGTACGGCGCCTTCTCGAAGAGGTGGTCGCGCAGATCCATGATCATCAGCTTGGGGGACAAGGGTTTCCCGGTGTTCCACGCCGGGCACTGCGACTGGCAGCGGCCGCATTCGGTGCAGGTGGCGAAGTCGAGCATGCCTTTCCAGGTGAAGTCCTCGATCTTGCCGCGGCCGAACGTGTCGTCCTCGCCCGGATCCTCGAAGTCGATCGGCTTGCCGCCGGACTCCATCGGCAGCAGCGGGCCGAGCCCGTCCGGGAGGCGTTTGGCGGTCACGTTGACCGGCGCGAGGAAGATGTGCAGGTGCTTGGAGTAGAGCACGATCGACAGGAACGCGAGCATCACGCCGATATGCAGCAGCAACCCGACGGTCTCCAGCGGTTCGGTGACCGCGGGGCCGAGCGGCTCCAGGAGTTCTCCCACGCCGAGGGAAACCCACGCGCCCGACTCGTACGGGAAGACGCCGACCGCCGCCGACGCGCCCCGGAAGAGGAACATCGTCCAGATCACGTTGAAGATCATGAACAGGATCAGCCAGGCGCCGCCGGTGTGCGAGCCGAAGAAGCGCGACGCGCGATCTTTCCGTTCGGGTGCCTGCCGGATCCGGATGACCGCGAACACCGCGAGCGAGGCGACCACCGCGACCGCGATGAAATCCTGGAGGAACCCCAGAACCGCCCAGTGCCCGATGAGCGGGATGTGGAAGTCGTGGTCGAACAGCGCGCCGTACGCCTCGACGTAGACGGAGCCGAGGATCACGAAACCCCAGAACGTGAACAGATGCGCGAGCCCGGGGACGGACCACTTCAGCAGTTTGCGCTGCCCGAAGACCTCGGCCAGATGCGTTTTCGCGCGGACGGCCATGACGTCCGAGCGTTTTTCGTCCGGCTGGCCGGACCGGATCAGTTTGGCGAGCCAGAGCGCGCGGCGGGCGGCGAAGGCGAGACCGGCGACGGTGATGAGCAGACCGAGGATGAGACGAACGAGCACGAGTCCTCCGGGGGAGAATCGGCTCAGTGAGAGCCGGTGTAGTACCGGCACGCCTTGCAGGCGTACCGCATTTTGGCCACTCGCCACCGTTTTCGGTAGGCCTCGAGATGGCCCGGTCGTGGCGGATGCACGCCGAGCCGGTGGTGACGGCGGATCCGCCGCCCCGTTTCGAAGAGTTCGGTCGCCAGGCCGAGATAAGCGCGCCTGAGCGCGATACCCGGCTCCGCGGCGAGATTGTCCCGGCAGAACCGGTGCAGCAGAGCCAGATCGGGGAGACCGGGGGTGGTGACGCCGGGCAGGTGCTCGACCACGCCGAGGCCGGGATGTCCGGCGGGAACGGAGAATCTCGTGGGAAGTCCACAATGGACGCAGGTGAGCGTGCAACTCAGACATCGGGTGACGTGGCGGATTCGCCGTTCGCGCCGATCCTCGTCGACCGTTTCGCGAACGTGCCACCCCATGGAGCCTCCCAAGACCGTGGTGTGTCCTGTGTCACTCTCAATACTGGAGAGTAGGGCGCGCTCCGGTGGTGCGACAGGTCCAACTGGATGGCTTCGGAGCGGCCGGTCGGCGTAATCCCACCTCGACCGCAGCCTCTGCGCCCGTCTGGTTCAAAGAACCGCAAGTAGAGGACTAAATGCGGCGGAGGGCGTGGGTCAGGTGGGTCGTGAGTGGTAAGTGACGTTAGAACGACACTTACCACTCACGACCCGCGCGACCGTCCGCTCGCCGCGGCCTCCGCACGCTTCCGCACACCGTGACCCACTCGTAGCCGAAAACGGCCCGCCCGGCGTCACGCGCTGGTTATAGTCCTGACCCGGAGTAATGGGGAGGGAACGACGGCGATGGGCGGGTTCGTCACCGCGGCTCTGGGGTTTCCGGCCGTGCTCTTCAGTTTCTTGCTGATCGTGGTGATCGGCTATTGGCTGCTGGCCCTGCTCGGTGCCTTCGATCTCGACGAGTTCGACGGCGGCGACGGGCTACTGGCGGGCTTCGGCGGGGTCCCACTGTCCATTTCGCTCTCTCTACTGATCGCATTCACCTGGTTCGCCAGCCTGGCAGGGACGGTTCTTCTCGATGACCTTGAGCTTTCGACACCATCGAGGATCGGGTTCGGGGCAGGCGTGGTCGCCGTCGCGCTCGTCCTCGGCACACTCGGGACGAGGGTGATCGTGGTGCCACTGCGCCGGGTGTTCGGTCCCGCGAAGGAACCGAGCAGGAGAGACTTCATCGGCCGGGCCGCGGTCATCCGCACCTCGTCGGTCACTCATGACTTCGGCCAGGCCGAAGTCGCCGCCGCCGACGGGTCCACGGCCATTGTGGACGTTCGGCAGGCGGGCCAAGGCAACCTCACAGCGGGCAGCCGCGTAGTTCTCTATGACTACGACTCCGAAGGCGAGTTCTTCTGGGTCGAGTCCTTGGACATCTGAAGCAGAAAAGGAAAAACCATGGGTGCCATCAGCGTGGGGGCCGGCGTTCTGATCGCCGTGATAGTTGTCATCCTCCTGGTCTTGCTCTTCACGATCACCAGGCTGTTCAAGAAGGTGCCGCAGGGTAAGGCGCTGATCATCTCGAAGGTCCGCCGGGTCGACGTCACGTTCACCGGCGCGATCGTCCTGCCGGTGCTGCACAAGGCCGAGATCATGGACACCTCGGTCAAGGCGATGGAGATCACCCGCACCGGCCGCGAGGGCCTGATCTGCCGGGACAACATCCGCGCCGACATCCGGATCTCGTTCTTCGTGCGGGTCAACAAGACCACCGAGGACGTCATCAAGGTCGCGCAGGCCATCGGCACCGAACGCGCGAGCGACGAGGCGACCCTGCAGGAGCTGTTCAACGCCAAGTTCTCCGAGGCGTTGAAAACCGTCGGCAAGCAGCTCGACTTCGTGGATCTCTACACCAAGCGTCACGAGTTCCGCGACCAGATCATCCGCGTCATCGGCACCGACCTCAACGGGTACAGCCTCGAGGACGCGGCCATCGACTACCTCGAGCAGACGCCGATGGCGCAGCTCGATTCGGCGAACATCCTCGACGCGCAGGGTATCCGCAAGATCACCGAGCTGACCGCGATCGAGCACGTGCGCACGAACGAGTTCCGCCGCAGCGAGGAAAAAGAGATCACCCGCCAGAACGTGGACGCCCGCGAGGCGATCCTCGAACTGGAGCGGCGCCAGGCCGACGCGGAGATCAAGCAGAACCGCGAGGTCGAGACCATGCGGGCCCGCGAAGAGGCCGAGATCGCCAAGGTGCAGGCGGAGGAGCGGCTCAAGTCGCAGGCCGCGGGGCTGCGCACCGACGAGCAGCTCGGCATCCAGCACCAGAACCAGCAGCGTGAGATCGAGGTCGCGGGCAAGAACCGCGAGCGCGTCATCGCCATCGAGAGCGAGCGTATCGAGAAGGACCGCTTGCTCGAGGTCATCGGCCGCGAACGCGAGACCGAACTTTCCCGCATCGCCAAGGACAAGGAAGTCGAGACCGAGAAGCGGTCCATCGCCGAGGTGATCCGCGAGCGGATCGCGGTCGAGAAGACCGTGGCGGAGCAGGAAGAGAACATCAAGAAGCTCCGCGTCGTCGAAGAGGCGGAGCGTCAGCGCTCGGCCATCATCATCCGGGCCGAGGCGGAGGCGCAGGAAAGCCTCGTCAAGGACATCAAGGCCGCGGAGGCCGCCGAGGTGGCCTCGAAGCACAAGGCCCGCGAGGAACTGACGCTGGCCGAAGCGCGCCAGCAGGCCGCCGAACTGGACACCCGCGCGAGGATCCGCCTGGCAGAAGGCATCCAGGCCGAGGAGGCCGCCAGCGGTCTCGCCGCCGCGCAGGTCAAGGAACGCGACGCCGACGCGCTGGAGAAGGTCGGCCGCGCCGAGGCGATCGTCGAACGCGAGAAGGCGATCGTGCTCGCCGACGGGATGCGCGACAAGCTCAAGGGCGAGGCCGAAGGTCTCACCGAGAAGGCCGCCGCGATGGCCGCGCTCGACACCGCCAGCCGTCAGCACGAGGAGTACCGCCTGCGCCTGGAGGCCGAGAAGGAGATCAGGCTCGCCGCGCTCAACGTGCAGCGCGAGGTCGCCGAGGCGCAGGCCACGGTCCTCGGCATCGGGCTGGGGAAGGCCGACATCGACATCGTCGGCGGCGAGACGATGTTCTTCGAGAAGGTGATCGGCTCGATCGGGCTCGCCAAGAGCGTGGACGGCTTCGTCGAGAACTCGGACGTCGTCCAGACCCTCGGGAAGTCGTGGCTCGACGGTTCGGGCAGCTTCACCGACGACCTGACGAAACTGGTCGGCTCCGTGAGCACGGAGGACGTGAAGAACCTGACGCTGTCGGCCTTCCTGGCCAAGCAGTTGCAGGCGGGCGGCCCGGACAGCGACAAGCTGCGTGAGCTGCTGTCGATGGCGCAGCGGCTCGGCCTAGCTGAGACCTCTGTCGCCACTCTCGCCCCCGCGAAGCAGTGACGACGACCGAACCGGCGGCAGGAACGGAGCAGCTGGACGCGGGCACCTATGAGGTGCTCCGCGCCCGGCTCGCCGCACAGGCCGCCGAACTGGCGAAACGCGCGGACGAGCTCAACAAGGCGCGGCTCGGGGTCTTCGGCAGCGCGCAGCTCGCGCTGATCGGCACGGAGCGGATCCGCACGGCGAACAACTGCGTGCCGCGGGACGTCGTGTCGGTCGGCGGGCGGATGTTGTTCGGCTACAACGTCTTCATCGGTCTCAAGCCCGAGACGACGGTCGACGACGTCTTCTCGCTGCATGGCTTCAGCCATGACGAAGAAGCCTTCCGCTTCGACGACGTGCCCGCCGAAGAGCTGCCGGAACTGTTGCGCGACGAGCATTTCGTCCGCGACTTCGCCGAGCTGTACCGCTACTACCGGCAGGCGAAGCTGCTGCAGCTGCGGCGGGTCGAGGGCAAACTGCTCGCGGTGTTCCAGATCGGTCCGCGGACCGAGGACATCCGGGTGCTGCGCTGGGGGATCGCCGCGGACGGCACCTTGTCCTATGTGGACAGCCGGGGCGAACGCGACCACGTCTTCCCGCCGTCGCACGACTTCGAATGGATCGAGACGAGCCGTGAACAGCACGTTCTCGGGCGGCATCCGCACATCTCGATCGAGGACGAGGTGTTCGTCGAGACCGTCGGCGGCAACCTGACGATCAAGGTCGAGAACAACACCGAAACCGGTGAGGGCGTCTACGCCGAGGCGGTCGACGAGCCGCTGCAGAGTCTCGCCGACGCCGAGGTGTCCTACGCCAGGATCGGCCCGCTGGTCCTGCTGCGGGTGCTGCCGTACAAGGAGACCGTCCACCGGTACCTGGTGTTCAACACCCGCACGCGCGACGTCGTGCGCCTCGACGGGATCGGGCAGGCGTGCCAGCGGCTGCCCGAGGACCACGGGATCATCTTCCCCGGCGGCTACTACCTCGACACGGGTGTCAGCAAGACGTTCGACACCACCGTGGACGGTCTCGAATTCGAGCGCGTGATCCGCTCGCCCAACGGCGAGGACGTGCTCTACGTCTTCCACGCGCGGGCCGACGGACGCTCGCTTCTCCTGCCGTACAACGTGATCCGCAAAGAGGTCTCGAACCCGATCCCGTGCCACGGCTACTCGCTGTTCGACGACGGCACGATGGTGCTGTTCCGCGCGCTGTCCGACGAGCCGAGCCGCGTGCACCCGATGCAGGTGTGGCGGACGCCGTTCCAGTCCGACACCTACGCCGCGTCGCAGCCGGCCGGGACCGGGCCGCTGGAGCGGGTCGGCAACGCCGATCTGGTCCGCGGGATCTCCGACTGTCTTTCGATCGGCCGGATGGTCGGCGAGATGGCGCCGTCCGCGGCGGTGTTCGAGGCACTGATCGCCGCGTGCGCACGGGTCTTCGACCACTACCACTGGCTCGGGGAGGCCGAACTCGGCGATCTGCGGTCGCCGTTGTCGGACGTCCGCGTCACCGCGGAACAGGTGCTCGACGAGTTCGAGACGGTCACCGCGCTCACTTCGCAGGCGGCCGACGCCGTCGAGGAAGCCGCCGCGGAAACCGCGTCGCTCGTGCGGAAGGTGCGGGGCGAAGCGCTGAACGCGGCCGACGCGTGGGTGCGCAGGCTCGCCGAGATGCACCGTGCGCGAGGCCATCTCGTCACCGTGCGGGAACTGCGCTATGTCGACACCGACCGCGTCGACAAGCTGATCGCCGACCTCGACACGGAATTCGGCGAGGCCGCGCAGCGCGCCGTCCGGTTCCTGCAGGGCGAGGACGCGTTCACGAGCTACCACGCCGAGGTCGACGGGCTGATCGAGGCCGCGGGCGCGATCTCCACCGTCGCCGAGGCCGTCCCGGTCGCCGAACAGCTGGACGAGCAGTCCGGCGGACTCGAAGTTCTCACCGACGTCGTCGGCGGGCTGGAGATCGCGGACGCCGTCGTGCGGACGAAGATCCTCGAACGCGTCGGCGAGGTCATCGGCGCGGTCAACCGGGCACGGGCCACCCTCGAAGCGCGGCGCAAGGAGCTGCTGGAGACCGAAGGCCGGGCGGAGTTCGCCGCCGAGTTCGCGCTGCTCGCGCAGGCGATCACCGGCGGGCTCGCGGTCGCGGACACGCCGGACCGCTGCGACGAGCAGCTCGGCAGATTGCTGCTGCAGCTGGAAAACCTCGAATCACGGTTCGGCGAGTTCGACGATTTCCTCGCGTCGCTCGGCGAGAAGCGCACCGACGTCTACGAGGCGTTCTCCTCGCGCAAGCAGGCGCTGCTCGACGAACGGGCGCGTCGCGCGGACAGGCTGGTCGACTCGGCCGAGCGGATCCTCGCGAGCGTGTCCCGGCGGGTCGGCACACTCGGTTCGGTCGACGAGATCAACACCTACTTCGCCTCCGACCCGATGGTCGCGAAGCTGCGCAGTGTGGTCGCCGAACTGCGCGACCTCGGCGACCAGGTGCGTGCCGAAGAACTCGAGGGCCGGGTCAAGGCCGCCCGTCAGGAGGCAGGCCGCGCACTGCGCGACAGGCTCGACCTCTACGGCGAGGGCGGGGAGACGATCCGCCTCGGCCGCAACACCTTCGCGGTCAACACGCAGGACATCGACCTCACCCTGGTGCCGCACGACGGTGGGATGAAGTTCGCGATCACCGGGACCGACTACCGCTCGCCCGTGCGCGACGAGTCGTTCGAAGCGACGCGGCCGTACTGGGACCAGCTGCTGGTCTCGGAGTCGCCCGAGGTCTATCGCGCCGAGTACCTGGCGACGTCGATCCTGGCCGACAAGCCGGACCTGCAAGACGTCGACCTGCTGGAGGTCGTCCGGCGCGTCGCCGGTGACCGCTACGACGAGGGTTACGCGCGTGGCGTGCACGATCACGACGCCGCCGCGATCCTGTCGGCGTTGCTGCGCCTGCGGTCCGCGGCCGGTCTGCTGCGGTATCCGCCCGCGGCGAGGGCGTCCGCTCAGCTGTTCTGGGCTTTCGGCGCGGAAGAAGCGGCGAAGTCCGCGTGGACAACGCGCGCCGCGTCACTCGCACGGGTGCGGGAAGCGTTCGGGCACACCACGGCGATCGACGCGCTGGCGCGGGAGCTCACCGAGGTGATGACGGCGTTCGCCACATCGTCCGGGCTGACGCTGGACCTCGAACTCGCCGGCGAGTACCTGTTCGAGGAACTGGCCGACGGGTCCCCGGGGTTCGTCACCAGTGGTGGGGCGCGGACGCTGCTCGACAAGTTCCGGCTCGATCGCCGTAGCTTCGCCGAAGACCTGCGTGCCCTCGAAGACCTCGCCGACCGCTACCAGCTCGCCGAAGCCTGGCTGACGTCCTTTGTGGAATCTTCCGGTCTACCCGGTGACGAATTGGCGGAGGCCGTCGCGATCGAACTGGCGGACTTGCCCCGCTACGATTCCTCGGCGGATCTTTCGGCCACTGTGGACGGTCTGCTCGGCTCGCATCCGCGGATCGTCAACCGATCCCTGACTCTGCGGCTCGACGAGACGCTCGCCAGGACGCTGCGGTTCCGGCGTGACCGGGTGCCGGGTTTCCGGGCGTACCAACGGCTGCGCAACGATCTGGTGGCGGCCGAACGCGACCGGCTGCGGCTGACGGAGTACAAACCGAAGGTGATGAGTGCCTTCGTGCGCAACAGGTTGCTCGACGAAGTCTACTTGCCGTTGATCGGCGACAACCTCGCCAAGCAACTCGGCGCGACCGGCGACGCGCGGCGTACCGACCAATCCGGTCTGCTGCTGCTCATCTCGCCGCCCGGTTACGGCAAGACGACCCTCATGGAGTACGTCGCGAGCCGCCTCGGGCTGGTGTTCGTCAAGGTGAACGGGCCGGCGCTCGGGCACGACGTCACGTCGGTGGATCCGGCGGACGCGCCCAACGCGACCGCGCGGCAAGAGGTCGAGAAGATCTCCTTCGCGCTGGAGCAGGGCAACAACGTACTGTTGTATCTGGACGACATCCAGCACACCTCGCCGGAACTGCTGCAGAAGTTCATCTCGCTGTGCGACGCGCAACGGCGGATGGAAGGCGTGTGGGAAGGCCGCACGCGGACCTATGACCTGCGGGGCAAGCGGTTCGCGGTCTGCATGGCCGGTAATCCGTACACCGAACAGGGCAAACGGTTCCGGATCCCGGACATGCTCGCCAACCGCGCGGACGTGTGGAACCTCGGCGATGTGTTGTCAGGCAAGGAAGAACTGTTCGCGCTGAGCTACATCGAAAACTCACTCACGGCGAACACCGTCCTGGCCCCGCTGGTCTCCCGCGAACGGTCCGATGTGGACGTTCTCGTACGCCTCGCGCGCGGCGACGGCTCGGTGCGGGCGGATCAGCTGAAGCACGCGTACTCGGCGACCGAACTGGAGCAGATCCTCGCCGTACTGCGGAAACTGACCAAGGTGCAGCGGATAATCCTGAAGAACAACCAGGCCTACATCGCTTCGGCGGCGCAGGCGGACGCGTCCCGGGTCGAACCGCCCTTCCAGCTCCAGGGCTCGTACCGGAACATGAACAAGCTCGCCGGCCGGATCGTGCCCGCGATGAACGACGCCGAACTCGAAGCGCTGATCGACGACCACTACGCCGGCGAAGCCCAAACGCTGACCTCCGGCGCCGAGGCCAACCTGCTCAAACTGGCCGAACTCCGCGGCCGCCTGACCGACTCGGAGGCCCAACGGTGGGCGGCCGTGAAGGCGGCGTACTTGCGGGCACAGGCCCTCGGCGGCGACGACGAAGACCCGATGAGCCGCGCGGTCGGCGCGATGGGCCTCCTGGCGGACCGGGTCGGTGCGGTGGAGGCGGCGATCGAGCGCGCTTCGGAACGGATGGTCGTCCGGGATGTGATGTGAGGGCGTTTTTGGGTTTTGGGTTGGCCGCTGTTGCCGGGGTTCGGTGACGGCGGCCGACTGGTTTGGTAGCTCGCTTGAGGTTTCGTTGCCGGAAAGCGGCGACGCCCTTGCAGCGGCTGCAAAATTCGGAGCTGTGCCTCGGGGTGGATGTTTATCGGCATGTAGGGCTCGGTGCCCTTGGTGCACCTAAGCTTCATCGCCGGAATCGGTAATGCGTCGCAATCGCCGCATGATCCAGGCCGACTGCTCATGCACGACGCGATGGGCGAACTCGACGTCCTTGTCGCCCGGCCTTCGGTCGCCGAGAAGAACGGCTGGTGCTCCCCGCGGCATCATTGCCGAAAATCGGCAACGCCTCGCAGCGCCTTCATGATCCGGAATTGTCGGTGGCCGGTCGTATGGTCGTCGGGTGGACACACACAGATCCGCGCCTGTGGCGCTACTCGAGAAACTCACCGATCCAAGCGCTTTGGAGTCGGTCAACGCTTCGATAGGTTTGTTGGACGACAACGATTCCGTCGCTGTCGCGCAAGCGGCGTCGGAAGGGATCGCCCGGCTTGAGGCGGTCCGGTTCCGGGCGCTGGCCCAGCTGAATCGACATCGCGAGGGCTCGGGCGGTGTCACGCAGGAAGTCGCCTTCGCGTTGTCCCTTGTGGACAATCATGCCGGTGCGATGGTCGCTGCCGCCGACGCGTTGACCAGCCGACTGCCGCACACCTTGAATCTGATGGACCAAGGAAAAGTGAGTGGCTTCGGCGCGATGAAGGTCGCCGCGGCGACGGCGTGGCTGTCGGACGAGAACGCTCAGGCTGCGGATGCCCTGCTCGAGGACCGGTTGGCGGGAAGGAATTCCGACCAGATAAGGAAAGCGGCGAATCATGCGGCGATCACGGTCGACCGCGAAGGCGCCGACAAACGTGCCGAGCACTATCGCGAAGGTCGCCGTCTCACCGTGCGGCAGGGTGAGACGGGGGTGGCGTCGATCGAGGTCGAGGACGGGCCCGCCGAGAAAGTCAACGCGGCCTACCTTCGCATCGACAGGGAAGCCAAGAAACTCAAGACCGGCGACGAAACCCGCACCCTGGACCAACTACGCGCGGACGTCGCGCTCGATCTCCTGCTCGGCGGCCAGGGTGGCACGAGCGAACGTGCGGAAGTGTTCCTGTACATGGACTTGTTCACTTACCTCGGACTCAACGACGACCCGGCGGAAATGGCCGGACACGGTCACCTCCCGGCGGCACTGGCACGGCATATCGCGACCGGGCCGAACACCGTGCTGCGCCGGATCATCACCGACCCGCTGTCCGGGCAGGTGCTGGACCTCGGCCGGGACCGGTACCGGCCGACAGCGGGCGTCGGCGAGTTCGTCCGGGTGCGGGACCGTGAGTGCCGAAGACCCGGCTGCGGCCGCCCCGCACAGACCTGCGATCTCGACCATTCGGTGCCGTGGCAGTTCGGCGGCGCCACCAACGCCGGTGACCTGATCGACCTCTGCCGCCGAGATCACCGGCTCAAAGACGAACCCGGCTGGATCTACCGCCTCGCGTCCGACGGCACCCTGACCGTCACCACCCCGACCGGCCAGAGCTACGACAGCACCCCACCGCCACTCCACCCGCCTCGCGCGCAACCCGCTCCCGCCGAGGAACCGCCACCGTTCTGAGCCTCATCGCCGGAAAGTGGCGACGCCGCATCGACGCGGTGAGACCGCACCGTCAGTGAGTCGGCACGCCTCCGGCGGCCTCACTTTGCCGAGAAACGGCGACGGTCGTGGCAGCGATCCGGCAACGCGGCAACGGTCGGTGGCCGCACACGGCAACCGGCGACAGCTGCCACATCCGGATCCGGCGGTACCGCCGTCATCGGTAGCCGCGCGTGTCGCCGGCAGCGCCACTTGCCGGAAAGCGGCGACGGTCATCGCGCAGATCCGGCAGTACTGGAACGGTCGGTGACCGCGCCCCGCGGTAGCCGCCTTTGCCAGGAAATGGCGACAGTCGCCACACGAGATCCGGCAGTACTGGAACGGTCGGTGGCCGCACCCTGGCGGCAGCCGCCTTTGCCGGAAAGCGGCGACGGTCATCGCGGGGATCCGGCGGTACCGGAACGGTCAGTGCCCGAGCCCACCGCGGCAGCCGCCTTTGCCAGAAATCGGCAACAGCCGCCACATCCGGCCGCGGTACCGCCGTTATCGATGGCCGCGCGTGTCGCGGACAGCATCACTTGCCGGAAAGCGGCAACGGCCATCGCAGATCCGGCAGTACCGGAACGGTCGGTGGCCGCGCACCTCGCGGCAGCCGCCTTTGCCAGAGAACGGCGACAGTCGCCACACGAGATCCGGCAGTACCGGAACGGTCAGTGCCCGCACCCCCGCAGCAGCCCCCTTTGTCAGAAAACGGCGACAGCCACCTCGCGCAGATCCGCCGGTATCGCAACGGGCGGCCGCCGCGCCCCGCGGCAGCCGCCTCGCCCCGCGGCAGCCGCCGAGAAACGGCAACGGTCGTCGCAGCGACCCGCACGCCCCCACCACCAGCCATCATCGCCGGAAATCGGCAACAGTCACCACGCCGACCCACCAGTACCGCAACCGCCGATGACCGCACACCCCACCACCAACCATCGTTCGCCGATAACCGGCGACACCCCAGCCCCGCAAGCCACCCAGACTCAAGACCCCAAAGCCGCCAACTGCGCCCCCGTCAACCGTTCCGCCGCCGCAACCGCGCGATACTCCCCACCGGCACGAACCACCCGCACCGGCCCGGCGATGTGCGGTTGTTCTTCCGCCACCCGCAAAGCGGCCAAGACCCGTTCCTCGCCCCACCCCAAGGCAGCCGAAAGTGCCGTGGCGGAAAGGGCGTGTCCGGCGTGCAGGAGGGCGGCGAGGGCGGTCAGGGCGTCGGCGGCGTACAGGGCGACGCGGTCGTCGAGCATGACGTCGTTGATGCGTGCGTGGAAGCGGGAGAGGTCGTCCATGCGGGTGCCCGCGGGTGTCGCGATGCCGAGGACGTCGGCGCCGCGGCGGGCGATCTTGACCCATTCTTGGTTCGCGCGGACGCTTTCGGCCCATACTCGCTGGGGCATCTCTTCGTCGATGACGTACTGCTCGCGGCGTCCGTCCCGTACGCGGCGGAGCATCGCTTGCGTTTCGAGGTAGGCGACGGCGTTCGAGATCGACGCCGGGCTGACCTGGAGCCGGTGGGCGAGTTCGGCCGCGGGGAGAACGCCGTCGTCGCTGACGGACAGGCAGGCGAGCACCCGTGCCGTCATGCGGGGGAGGCCGGTGGCCACCATGATGTCGGCGAACTCGGCTTCGAAGGCGCGCACGGCTTCCGGGTTCCGGCCGTAGCCGTGCGAGACGGCCGCGACGACGCGGGCGGGGTGCTGGCGGCGGCGCCGGGCGCGTTCGCCGGTCGCGCGGTTCGCTTCTTCGGCGCGGTAGCCGGAATGGCCGCTGTTGCGCGCGACCTCACGGCTGATCGTCGACGTCGGGCGCCCGAGACGGCGGGCGATCTCGGCGTAACCGAGGCCGTCCTTGAGCCAGGTCGCGATCAGACGGCGATCCTCCTGCGTCAGCCTGCCGCCCGGCATGGCACCTCCTGTGCGTTCACTCGCAGATCATTGCAACGACGCGTTGCATTCACTGACAAGAACGTTGCAACGATTTCCGAAATCTACCAGCAAATACGCCCAAAAAGCCATCCCGGAGCTTTGAGCGATCTGTAAATGCAACGTAGCCTTTGAGCAGCGGTAAAAACTGGGAGGAACAGCAATGACCACGTCGGTACCCCATCTCACGGAACTGCCCCTCGAACGCCCGAAGGGCTGCCCGTTCGACCCGCCCGCCGAGCTCGGGCCGCTGCGCGACGAGCATCCGCTCGTCCGGCTGACGTTCCCCGACGGGCACGAAGGCTGGCTCGCGACGGGCCACGCGATCGTCCGCGCCGTCGTCGCGGATCCGCGGTTCAGCGCCCGGCAGGAGCTGATGCACACGCCGCTGCCGGGTCCGGCCGCGATGGCGGAGATGCCGCCCGCGCAGCCGGGGATGTTCATCAGCCTGGACGGCGAAGAGCACGCGCGATACCGCAAGCTGCTCACCGGCAAGTTCACCGTCCGCCGGATGCGGCAGCTCACCGAACGGGTCGAGCAGGTGACCACCGAACACCTGGACGCCATGGAGCGGCAAGGAACGACGGCCGATCTGGTGCCCGCCTTCGCGCAGCCCATTCCGGCGCTGATGATCTGCGAGCTCCTCGGTGTCCCCTACGCCGACCACGAGTTCTTCCGCCGCAACGTCGCGCCGTTGAACCGGCCGGACGCGTCGATGGAGGAACAGGAAGCCGCCATCAACGCGCTGGGTGGCTACCTTTACGAACTCATCGTGGCCAAACGGGCCGCGCCGACCGACGACATCCTCGGCGAACTGGTCACCACGGACCTCACCGACGAAGAGCTCACCAGCATCGCGTTCCTCTTGCTGGGGGCCGGGTTGGACACCACGGCGAACATGCTGGCACTGGGGACTTTCGCGCTGCTGCGGCATCCGGACCAGCTCGCCGTCCTGCGCGAGGACCCGGAGAGCATCGAAGGCGCGATCGAGGAACTCCTGCGCTACCTGACGATCGCGCATACGGGCGTCCGCACCGCGCTCGAAGACGTCGAGATCGGCGGCCAGGTCGTGAAGGCGGGTGAGGTGGTCGCGCTTTCGGCGACGGCGGCCAACCGCGACCCGCTGAAGTTCCCGGACCCCGATCGGCTCGATGTCCGCCGCAACGCCGCCGGGCACGCCGCTTTCGGGCACGGGGTGCACCAGTGTCTCGGCCAGCAGCTCGCGCGAGTCCAGATGAAGGTCGCCTTCACCGGGCTGCTCGGCAGGTTCCCGGCGCTGCGCCTTGCCGTCCCGGCCGACGAGATCCCGCTGCGGACGGACTCCGACATCTACGGGGTGTACGCGCTCCCGGTGGCCTGGGGCTGATCGCGATGAGGATCGAAGTGGACCGGGAACGGTGTGTGGGCGCCGGAATGTGCGTCCTGACCGCGCCGGAGGTGTTCGGACAGGACGAGGAAGACGGCCGGGTCCGGTTGCTGGACCCGGAACCGGCCGGGATCGGCGACGCCGCGCAGTCGTGCCCGGCGGCGGCGATCACGGCGGACGACTGAGAAAACAGGCCAGGGGGTGCCGGGCGGGCACCCCCTGGCCCGGGGATCAGCCGACCTCGGCGAGGACCTTGCCCGCGTCGGCGCTCTGCACGGCGGTGCCGGCGTAGAGCTGCTGGACCCTGGCCTTCTCCTGCGCGTTGGGGTTCACGCTGGTGCAGCTGACGCCACCGGTCGAGCCGGACATCAGCGACGAGCACGGGCCGGGCTTCACGTCGGGCAGGCCGAGGCTGTGCCCGAGTTCGTGGGAAGCGATGCGGGGCGTGTGGTAGCCCTGCTGGACGGCCTGCCTGCCCATCCACACGGTGACCGTGCCGCCGGGGCGGACCGGACCGAGCGTGGCGCGCGGCCAGCCGTTGTCGGCGATGACCCGGATGTTGACCCGCTGCCCCGGTGTCGCCTTCACGATGCGGACGTTGGTGACGTTGGTGTTCCAGACGTTGACGCCTGCCGCCACCGCGTCCTTGAACTCCGCGGCCTGGCTGTCGTCGTAGGTCAGGGTGGTCGCCATGATCTCGGCGGCACCGGCGGAGGGTGCCGAGAGCACCGAGATGGAGAGCGCGGCGCCGGTGAGCACCGCGGCGAAGGTACGTCGAAGCACGTTGAACTCCTCGCGTTTAAGGCGTGCTGGAATTTCGGAGCAGTTTCGACCCTGACCCTTTCGAGGCGCTCGGGGTACCCGCCGATAGTCGCCTGTCGTTAACCATGATCTTGACGCGACCGGAAGACTGTGCGGTTATGACCACGGCACGTTTCACCGGACACGAAGAACCGATCCTCGCCGTCGCGGTGAAGGGAAATCGCCTGGTCACCGGAGGTGCGGACCGGACGGTGCGGGTCTGGGACCTGGAGACCGGCGCGCTCCGGTTCACCTTCGGCGGGCACGATCGGCCCGTGCTCGCGGTGGGTATCTCGGGTCAGCACGTGGTCGGTTGCGATGGGGTGACGGTGCGGCGCTGGCGGATCGCCGGTGGCGAGGCGCATCCGCCGGAGGTCCAGACCACCAAGCGGACCGTCGCGGTCGCGGTGGCGAACGAATTCGCCGTGTCCGGCGCGGGAAGCACCGTCGAGGTCCGGCGGCTGGACGGGGTGACGGTGCGTGTGTTCCGCACCGGTGACCCGGAGATCGAATCGGTCGCGGTGACCCCGGACGGCCTGGTCGTCGTCGCCGGGGACGACACCGGCGGCGTGCGGCTCTGGGACAAGGAAGTCGTTTCCCACTACCGGTTCGGCGGCGCGGGCGCGGTCCACGTGGTCGCGATCTCGGCCGACGGCGGGCACGTGCTCTCCGGCGAGGGCGAGACGGTCCGGTTGTGGGGGCGCGAGGGCGATCCGGCCCTCGTCTTCCCAGGACACGGCGGTGCGGTGCGGGCGCTGGCCTTCAGCCCGGACGGCAAACTGGTGCTCTCCGGCGGTTCCGACGGCGAGGTCCGCGTCCGCGAGATCGACGACCCGGCGGGCTACACGCTCCTCAAGGGACATCGGGGGAACGTCCGCGCGATCGCCTGCACCGCGGGCGGCGAGAAGATCGTCACGGTCGGGGACGACCGCACCATCCGGGTGTGGGACCGCTTCGGCAACCAGATCGACGGGACCGGTTTCGTCGAACCCAAACCGGGCAGGGCCCGGCCGCGGATCACGCCCGACGTCGAAAGCCCGGTCGACCTGATCGGTTTCCACGACGACGTACGCACCCTCGCCGCGGTCATCGCCGACCGGGAGACCAGCCCGCCGTTGTGCGTCGCGCTGCTGGGCCCGTGGGGTTCCGGCAAATCCAGTTTCGTGCGGCAGGTGAGCGACCGGGTGGCCGAACTGGCCCGCCGGTCCCGCGGCGACGCCGCCAACAGCGTGTTCGCCGGCGAGATCCGGCAGATCCGGTTCAACGCCTGGCAGTACCACGACGACCATCTGTGGGTCGGCCTGGTGGACCACCTGTTCCGTAACTTGGGAGCGCCCGAAACACACGCGGACGCCGGTGAGGTCCGTGCCGAACGTGAGGAACTGCGCACCCGGCTGGCCGGCCTGCGCGCGGTCAAGGCGGATTCCCCGCGCACCTGGCGCTGGCGTCTCCTGGTGTCCGGAGTGGACCGGGCGGAACGCCGACGGCGGAGGCTCGCCGTCGCGGGCTACGCGCTCGCCGGTGTGCTCGGCGTCGTCGCGACGATCACCGGCTGGGCGTTGTGGCACAACACGATCCTCGCCGTGGCG
This sequence comes from Amycolatopsis sp. WAC 01376, assembly GCF_003947415.1. Taxonomy (GTDB): domain Bacteria; phylum Actinomycetota; class Actinomycetes; order Mycobacteriales; family Pseudonocardiaceae; genus Amycolatopsis. The sequence goes on along the minus strand of NZ_QHKL01000008.1, from coordinate 396,897 downwards.
CCCGCCGTCGTCGCGCTCGGCGCCGTGCTGACCCCGGCGCTCACCACCGCCAGGTCGGCCCTCGCGCCGGTCAAGTCCACTTTGGACAAACTGCGGTTCGACGTCGACAAACGCGCGGAACGGTTCGAGACCGAAATCCGGGAGACCGAGGAGCGGCTCCGGCGGCTGGACGCGGCCACCCGGCTCGGCGAGCTGATCGAGGAGGCGAAGGCCGGCAGATACGGGGACTACCAAGGGGTTTTCGCGCGCGTCCGGGAGGACCTCGTGAAGCTGAGCGCCGATCTGGAGGAGGCGCGCCGGGAATGGCAACTGGCCGGAGGCACGGGCAAGCCGCCGCTGGAACGGATCGTGCTCTACATCGACGACCTCGACCGCTGCCCGCCGTCGAAGGTGATCGAAGTGCTCGCCGCGGTGCACCTCCTGTTGGCCCTGCCCGCGTTCGTCGTGGTGGTGGCCGTCGACCCGAGGTGGTTGCGGCGCTGTCTCGACCAGCACCACGAAGAGCTCTTCGGCACCGGGGAAGCACGGCAGGCGGAATACCTCGACAAGATCTTCCAGATCGTGTTCGCCCTGCGTCCCATGGGAGCCGCGGCGGACGAGCTGATCGACACCCTCATGCCCATCGAAGCATCGGAACCGGCGCCGTCCGATTACGAAGAATGGCCGGAGGACGGGAACAAGCCCGAACGCGGTGAGACGGCGGAGGTCGTCGTCGAGGACACGGCCCCGCCGACGTTCTACAACATGCGGCCGGATCGGCTGCGGCTCACCGAAGTAGAACGAGATTTCGTCCATTCGCTGCGGAAAAGGCTGAACACGCCGCGCGAGATCCGGAAACTGGTCAATCTCTACCGGCTGGTCCGCATCGGCATTCCCGACGCGGAACTGACGCGGTTCGTCGGCGGTCCCTATCGGGCGGTGCTCGTCCTGCTGACCCTGCTGGTCGCCGATCCGGACGCCGCGCGCTCGACCTTCGCCGCCCTTTCCGCCGGGGAATCGTTGTCCGGCGCCTTTCCACCTGAATGGCGGCTAGACGCCGAATCCTTCGATGATCTACAGGTCTATCGGAATTGGGTGGGCACCCTCGCCCGCTTCAGTTTCGAAACCTGCGATCTCGTGACCGAGGAGCCGGAACCTGGAACCACGTTGTAGCTACACTTGCCCGCTACAACGGCTAGGGGGCGCGCATGCGGAGATCAGGCTGGGTTTCGCTCGTCTTCGGCGCGCTCGTCGGGACGCTCGTGATCGTCCTGCTCGCGACCACGGTCACGGCGCCGTCGAACGCGACGAGGACCGACTGCGTCCGGCTGGTCGTCAGTTCCTCCACGGAGAAGGGCGACCTGGTCGCCGAACTGGCCGAGCGGTACAACAACACCGGCCGGACGTTCGACGGCGGGCGGTGCGCGAAGGTCGAGGCGTTCAAGAAGACCTCGGGTGCCACGCTCGACCTCATCGCCGAGGGCTGGAACGACATCGACGAGCGGCAACCCGAACCGCAGGCCTGGATGCCGAGTTCCTCGCTGTGGCTCGACCTGCTGCGCCAGCGCGGCAAAGGGGACCTGATCGCGAACGGTCCGAAGACCTCGCTCGCGACGAGCCCGATGGTGATCGCGATGCCGGAACCGATGGCCAAGGAACTGGGCTGGCCGTCGAAGGGCATCGGCTGGAAGGACGTACTCGAGGTGAACCGCAACGGTGGCTGGGCCTCCACCGGTCCGGAGAACGCGAAGTGGGGCAACTTCACGCTGGGCAAGGACAATCCGCGCCGGTCGACCTCGGGGCTCGCCGCGACCATCGCGACCTACTTCGCGGCGACGGGCGGCGACTACGGCAAGATCGACACGGCGGAAACCGTCCAGTTCGTCCGCGGGATCGAGGCCTCGGTCGCCTACTACAGCGACGATTCGGTGGCCTTCCTGAAGACGCTGTACGAAGAGGACCAGAAGAAGCCCACGCCCTACATCAGCGCGATGGCGATGCAGGAACAGATGGTCTACCTCTACAACCACGGCGCGCCGACCGGGAACCCGAAACAGCTGGGGAAGGAGCCGGCCCCGCTGAACCGGCCGCTCGTCGCCGTGCACCCGAGCGAGGGGACGATGCTGATCGACCATCCCTTCCTCACCACCGCCAAGGCGTCGCCGGAACAGCGATCGGCGGCCAAGGACTTCTACGACTTCCTGCGGGAGCCCGCGCAGCAGGACCGGTTCCGTGACCTCGGCTTCCGTGACCCGGAGGGCCGCGGGAACGACAAGCTGGCCAAGGGCGTGCACACCGAAGGGGTCGCCGAACCGCGGCCCATCGGGGTGCCCACCGGTGAACAGATCCAGAAGATGCTGGACGGCTGGGAGTACACGCAGCGACGCGGCCGGATCCTGCTGGTGCTGGACCTTTCCGGCTCCATGAACGAGCCGTTCGACAAGAACCGCAAGGACAAGCCGTATTCCGAAAGCCGGATAGCGCTGCTGAAACCCGCGATCCGCAAACAGCTCGAGTACCTGCATCCCGAGGACGAGGTGGGGCTGTGGACGTTCTCGGACGGGTATGAGGAAAAGATGCCGATCGGCAAGGTGAAGAACGTCCGGGGCCCGATGCTCGGCCTCGTCGACAACCTGACCCCGAAAGGGGATACGGCGCTGTACCAGACCGTGATCGCGGCCAACGACAAGATGCGCCGCGAGTTCGACCCGAAGCTCATCAACGCCGTCGTCTTCCTGACCGACGGGGAGAACACCGAGGCCGGGACCAAGGAGCAGGTGCTGCAGAACGTCGACGCCGAGCGGCTGGACAACTCCGTCCGCATCTTCACCATGGCCTACGGCGCGCAGGCGGACAGCCGGGTCCTCGACGAGATCGCGCAGAAGTCCAAGGCCCGCAGCTATCAGGCCGTCGACCCGCACGGCATCGACAAGATGTTCGTCAACGTCTTCAGCAACTTCTGACATGGCCGATCACGACAACCGCCCGTTCCACGTCGTCGCGGTGGTGCTCAGCCTGATCGCCGGGCTGATCGGCCGCGCGGTGACCTACCCGCATCCGGCGGCTTGGCTCTTCGGGGCTGTCGCCGTTCTCGCCGTGCTGATTCCGGCCGAGACCGCGTTCTTGGTGTTGAACAGCAGGCGATCGAAGCCGCCGAGGGAGGTCCGCGCGCCGGCGTCCGACAACGCCTACGACCATTTCAGCCTGCTCGGGCGGGCGCTGACGGCCATCGAAGAGGTGCGGCCGGGCGAGACCGAGCTCGCGGCCGTCTTCCGGCGGGCGGTGTCGCGACTGGAGAACGGGAAGGGCCGGAACACGCCCGGAGTCGTCGAACTGCGGGTGACGGTGAAGCAGACCACCGAGAAGCTGGAACGACACGCGCGGGACGAGAACCCGGATCCGGTGATGCTCGTCGAACGGTTGCGGCTGTACCGGGAAACGCTCGAAGAGGCCATCGAGGCGGCCGAACCGGGTTGAGTGTTCGGTGCCGAACAGACTACGGCCGTGCGTCATGCTGATCTGACAGCATGCCGTTGATCGGGCGCCGGGTTGTCGAGGGCGTGGAACATGTGGTCGTACCGGTGGAGCACCGGTTCAGCCTGGAGGAAGCCGTACTGGCGGTGATGGCCGCCAAGAGCACCGTGCGGCCCGCTCCGGGAATCAAGGTCGCTCCGCTCAAGGTTTCGGAGGTACGGTCAGCGCTGCTCTATGCGGCGAAGCACGCCGATAGGCGACACCAGATCGTGGACAGCTATTTCGTCGAGGCCGAAGACGGACCGTTGCACCGGCTGGCCGAGTGGATCAGATCGGAACTGGTCCGCCTGGGCATCTTCACCACGCACGACGGTTCCGCCGCCGGATCGGGTGGCCGATTCGGTTACTCTCCGCGATAGGTGTTCACGACTGCCTGGGAGGGTGTTTCGTGGGTTTGGGCCCGGAGGCCGCCGAAGAGAGAGAACGTCCGTTCCTGGAGCGGCTGGACGAACCCGTCCGTGCCCGGTTGCTGGAGATGGGCACCCCGCAGACCTACGAGAGCAGACAGGCGCTGATGCGCTCGGGCGAGCCCGGCGACTTCGTCATGCTGCTGCGGCACGGTTATGTGAAGGTGACCAGCGCCGACCGGATGGGTGCGACGGTCATCCTCGACGTCGGGGTGCCCGGCGATCTGCACGGCGAGATCGCGGTGATCGCGGGCGGCATCCGGATGGCCGACGTCGTCGCCATCGAAGAGGTGCACGTCCGGCGTATCGCGGCGAGCGAGTTCAACCGGTTCCTGCTGGATCATCCGGCGGCGATGCGGGAGGTGCTCGTCAGCGTCGCCCGGCGGTTCGTGCTCGCCCAGCGGCAGCGGACGCAGTCCTGGAAACCGCAGGCGGTGGCGCGGGTCGCGACGCGGCTGGACTATCTCGTCGACGTCTGTGGCATCCGGACACCCGCCGGCTGGCGCATCGGGATCCCGTTGAGCCAGGACGAACTCGCGCAGTTCATCCCGATGGGCCGGACCATGGTCGCGCAGGCACTGGACAAGCTCCGGAAGGCGGGAGTGGTGGCCAGTTCGCGCCGTGCGATCACCGTGCTCGACCGCGAGGCGTTGCGGGTGATCACGGAAAAAGGTGTGACTTAGCTCACTGGCGTTGACCAGCGCGAGGTCACGTTTTGTTCGGTTCCGAACAGAACTTCCGGTGAGGAGTGGGAACACTGCTTCCTGCCGCCAGTTTTCACCGATCAGGGGAGGGGTCGCAGAGATGCAGGTGCTGACCTCAGGCCAATACAACGCGCACACCCACGCCGTGCTGTCCGTCGACATCGTCGGTTCGTCCAGGGCCAGTGACGACCTGCTGGACCCGATGAAGAACGAGATGGAAACGCTGGTTTCCCGCTCGTTCACCGCGGTCGGGCTCGCGCCGGGGGAAGCGCGTCACTTCCGGGAGACCGGGGACGGGCTGATGGTCGCGTATCCGGACCACGCCGTCGGCCAGCTCTGCGAGGTCGTGTTCCACCTGGACCATCTGCTCCGGACCCGCAACCGCTACGCCAGGGTCCCGATGCGGGCGCGGGTGGCGGTCCACATGGGACCGATGGCGGACAACCACCGTTACCACCGCACGTACATCACGCTGACCCGGTTGCTGTGCGCCTCCACCTTCAACGACGCCGTCGGCTACTGGTGCCGTTCGGATCCGACGGGCGACAAGTTCGGCGCCGGGATGATCGTCTCGCAATCCGTGTGGCGCAACGTGGTCGAACCGTTCGGGGTCGCGCTGGTCCCGCCCGCCCGCTGTGCCCGGATCAGCGTCACGACCCCGGATTTCGCGGACAGCGCGTGGATCCACTTGCCAGGCCTGGACGCCGAGGCGGTCCTCGCCGAACTGAACCCCGCTGTCGCGGTGCCGCTCGTGTTCGACCGGGTGAGCCGGTTGTCCACGACGGCCTGACCCAGACCGGGCGGTCCGGTTTCCAGGGAGGGAAAGCCGTATCGCTCGCCGGTTCCCGGCCCGGAACCCCTACGCCGGGCCGGGAACCGGACCCCCGGCGCGGGGGGTGGGGGCGCGGGTCATCCCCGCCGCGCCCCCTCGCGGAGAAATGTCATGAAAGGGTCGTTCAGGACGAAAAACGTCTTGAACGACTCTTTCATGACATCCTGCGGATTCGCCCTACTGCCTGCAGCGTTTACCGCTGTTGATGCACTTCACCAGCTGGTTCATCAGCCGCTGCGACATGACGTTCGCGAAGTCGTCGTGGTCGGAGCGCGGGTTGTGCTTCTCCTGCGCGAAAGCGTCGACCGCGTACTGACCGGCCGCCTGGATGTCCGCCGGGATGTCGTACACCAGCGTGATCCGCAGCTGCGGCACGTTCTTGAAGCCGCGCGGGCATTTCCCGTTCCGGTCGGAGAACACGATATGCGTGCGGTGGTTGGCGCTGTCGGTGTTCTTGCCGTCCCAGCAGTTCGGGAACGCGTGGACGCGGGCGACCTTGCTGCCTCGCGGGCAGATCGGGTACAGCTCGGTGAGCCGGTCCTCGAAGCCGGTGCAGGTCCAGCTCGGCCGTGCGTTGGCCGGGCCGTTGGTGCTCTGCTTGGCATCGCCGTAGAGCACGCGCAGGAACTTCGGCATCGCGACGACCCGGCGGGCGCCGCCGCTGGTGAAGGTCAGGTCGACCTTCTCGGCGCGCTGGATCTCGCCTTCGTTGTCGCCGATCTCGTTGTTGTCGTTGACGCCGGGCAGGTCCGCGGCCTTGCCGTCGGACTTCTTCTTCTCGGCGTCGCCCGTCGCGTTGACGTTGCTGTTCTCGCCGCCGTTGTCGAGTCCGCCTTCGCCGTTCTGCTTCACCGCGCAGCCGGCGAGCTGGTCTTCGTTCTTCGCGACCGGTTTGCCGGCTTGCCGCATGGTGTCGGCGATCTCCTTGATCGACGGCTTCCGCTTGTTCTTCAGCTCGTCGAGCACCTGGGCCGCTTGTTTTCCTTGCGCCAGCTGGTTGTTCGCGTTGTCGGAGTCCTGGTCGAGTTTGTCGAGGTTCTCGTCGACCGCGGGCATGGCCTGGTCGGGGACCTCGCTGAGCTCGTCGAGTTCGCTGGCGACGTCGGGGCAGTCGACCTGGGCGGCGGCCTCGTCCTTGGCCGCGTTCGCGCGGTCGGCGGCGAGTTTCTCCTCGTTCGCCGCCTCGTTTTCTTCCTCTTCCTCGGTGTTGATCCGGATGACCGGCCAGAAGTACGCGGACTTGTCGCCGTTCTTGCAGGTCGTGCCCGCGCGCAGCAGGCTCTTGTTGTTCGAATCCGCGTTGGTCGACAGGTTCCCGACGTAGTCGTGGAGGTGCTCGGCTCCATTGCGGACACCGGGCTGGGCGATGAAGTTGTCGCCGTTGAAGTGGCCGTTCTCGTTGCGGCCGCAGTCCACGGTGAACGTTCCCCGTGCGCCTCGTTTCGCGAGGTCGAGGTTGACGTTGGTACCGCGCGGGACCTTCGTGATGTCGATGAAGAAAGACTTGTCCGCGCCGTCGGCCCTTGCCGCGTCGGGGGTTCCGGTCGTGGTGACCACGACGATCCCGCCGACCGCGATGGCGAGCGCGAGGCCGCCGGTGGCGACCTTGGTACGACGTGCCATGCGGTGGCGGCCGGCGGTTCTTTGGTTACGGGGCATGAACTTGTTCACCTCGTTCGGTGTCGTTGCCCGGAGCCCGGGGGAGGCGGCGCCGGCACCGCCGACGTCACTGACTCCGTGTTGGCTGAAACGGCCCCGGCGGACACCCGGTTCAAAACGCGACCTCGCCGTTATGCTTTCGTTACCTTCCGGCGGTGGTGATAAGCGAGCCCCAGCACGATGGTGATCGGCCCCCAGAGCGCGAGCGGCGCGATGCAGATCGTCGCCAGCGTTTCCCAGCCTTCGTTGATGTAGCCGACACTTTCGACCACTCCGAGCACGGTGAGGTGACGGTCTCCACCGAGGGGGATCGAGCTGAAGAGCGCGGTGAGGATCAAGCCTCCGGCCACGGCGGGAACGACCGCCGCCATCGGCCGGACCGCTTTGCCGCCGAGGAACGGGATCCATCGGGGCACCACCTCACCCCAGCCCCGGACCAGCCCGATGGCCAGGATCGCGATCGCCTCGGAAAGCACGCTCAGCGTGAGGACGTACGGGATGCTCAACCAGTAGTCCGGCATCTCGCGGTCGTGGACCTGCCCCATTTCGAAATGAACGGCAAAGGGCAGTCGCCACAGGCATGAAGGCAGCAGGAGCCAGGGGAGCGCGTAGGCGAGACGCGTCGCCCAGCGGGGAACCGGCCGTTCGGTGTCGCCGACGGCCGGGGGCCGGTGGAGGATCTTCATGAGACTGATCGTGTCGCCGTGGGGCGCCGGAAAGATCACTCGCGCGGACAAGTGTCCTCCTACCGGAGAGGGAAAGGCCCGGCCTCGGGGCAGTCGAGGCCGGGCCGGATTCCCACTGGTCAGGCGTCGACCTTGTCCTTGGACTCCGTCTCGGGAGCGGTGGGACGGGAAGGCAGGAAACGCTTGATCAGCGGGAAGAACAGGATCACCAGGATGATCACGTAGACCACGATCGCGAACGGGGTGTTGAACAACCCGCTCAGGCTGCCGTCGCTCAGTTGCAGCGCGCGCCGCATCTGCTGTTCGGCGGCCGGGCCGAGGATCACGCCGATGATCGCCGGCAGCACCGGGAGGCCGTAGCGGCGCATCGCGAAGCCGATCAGGCCGATCACGAACATCACGAGCAGGTCGAAGATGTCCGCGTTGACCGCGTACGCGCCGACACTGGCGAAGAACAGGATGCCCGCGTAGAGGTACGGCCGCGGGATCCGCAGCAGCTTCACCCACAGGGGTGCCAGCGGCAGGTTCAGCACCAGCAGCAGCGTCAGCCCGACGAACAGCGAGGCGATCAGGCCCCACACCAGCGAAGACTCCCGCTCGAACAGCAGCGGACCCGGCTGGATGCCGTACTGCTGGAACGCCGCGAGCATCACGCCGACGACCGCGGTGGTCGGCAGGCCGAGCGTCAGCATCGAGACCAGCGTCCCGGCGGCGGAGGCCGAAGCCGTCGCTTCCGGACCCGCGACGCCTTCGATGGCGCCCTTGCCGAACTCGTCCTTGTGCTTCGAGAGCCGCTTTTCCGTGACGTAGGAAAGGAACGTCGGGATCTCCGCGCCACCGGCCGGTACCGCGCCGAACGGGAACCCGATGAGCGGCCCGCGCAGCCACGGCTTCCACGTCCGCTTCAGATCGGCGCGCGAAAGCCACGGCCTGCCGACCGGGATCGGCTTGAACGCGTTGCGCCGCAGATGCGCGGCGACCCAGAGCGACTCACCGACCGCGAACAGCGCCACCGCGACGATGACGACGTCGATCCCGTCGGCCAGATGCAGCGAGCCGAAGGTCAGCCGCTGCTGGCCGGTCATCTCGTCCAGCCCGACCAGGCCGATGGTGAGCCCGATCAGCAGCGACGCCACGCCGCGGATCCGGGAGCTGCCGAGCACCGAGGTGACCGCGATGAACGCCAGCACCATGATCGCGAACAGGTCCGGCGCGCCGATGTCGACGGCGTGCTTCGCGATCATCGGGGCCAGCACGACCAGCGCGATCGTGCCGAGGATGCCGCCGATGAAATGCCCGATCGCGGCCGCCGCAAGCGCTTGCGCGCCGCGTCCCTTGCGGGCCATCGGGTTGCCGTCGATGGCTGCGACCACCGCCGCGCTCTCACCCGGCGTGTTCAGCAGGATCGACGTCGTCGAGCCGCCGAACATCCCGCCGTAGTAGATGCCGGCGAACATGATGAACGCGCCGGTGGGCTCCAGGCCATAGGTCACCGGGAGCAGCAGCGCCACCGCCATGGCCGGCCCGATCCCCGGCAGCACGCCGATCGCGGTGCCCAGCAGGACCCCGATCGCCGCCATCGCGATATGGGTCGGCGTCAGCGCGGTGCCGAAGCCGTCGATGAGTTGCTGAAGCATCAGAACACCTCCATCAACGGGCCACCGGGGAGCGGGACACCGAGCAGGTTGTTGAAGATCAGGAAGGTCGCGACGGACAGGCCCGCCGCGATCAGCGGGTCACGCACCAGGTTGCGGCTGCCGAGCGCGTACGCCGCGCCCCAGAACAGGATCGCGCCGGAGATCGGGAACCCGACCAGGCCGATCAGCGCCGCGTTGGCGAGGAAGGCACCGCACAGCAACAGGACCGTGCGCAGGTCGGCGGGTGCGGTGAGGTCGATGTCCTCGCCGCCCTCGGCCTCGCCCTTGCCACCGCGCAGCACGTCGCGCGCCAGCAGCACGGCGACGATCAGCAGCAGCGAGCCGACCAGGATCGGCACCGCCTTCGGTCCCACGGGACCGCGCTGGGCGAAGTCGGTGGGAATGCTCAGCGCGTCGGTGAGCACCAGGACGCCGAGCACCACGAGCCCGACGCTCACCCCGAGTTCGGAGCGCTCCTTCAGCCATGTGGTCGTCATGCCAGACCCAGCTCTTTCAGCACCGTTGCCACTCGAGTGTTCTCCTCTTTGAGAAACGAACCGAACTGCTCCCCGGGGGCGAACGCCCCGGTCCATCCGTTGCGCTGCAAGGCTTCCTGCCACTGCGGCGTCTTCTGCAGCCGGTCGAACAGGCCGACCAGCTTCGCCCGGTCCGCCTCGGTGATGCCGGGCGGAGCGACGATGCCGCGCCAGTTGGTGAACTTGACGTCCACACCGGACTCCGAAAGCGTCGGCGCGTCGATGCCGGGGATCCGCTTCTCACTGGTCACCGCCAGCACCCGGAGCGTGCCCGCCTGGATCTGGTCCCGGTATTCGCCGACACCCGAGACGCCGAACGCGACCTTGCCGCCGAGGACCGACGCGAGCAGCTCGCCGCCGCCGTCGAACTGGACGTAGTTGACCGCCTTGGGCGCGAGCCCGACCGCCTTCGCCATCAGCATCGGCGCCAGGTGATCCGGTCCGCCCGGCGACGAACCGCCGCCGACCTGGACCGCGCCGGGATCCTTCTTCCACGCCTCGATCAGCTGACCGATGTTCTGGTACGGCGAATCCTTGCCGACCACGACGATGTCCGACTCTTCGATCAGCTTCGCCACCGGCGTGGTGTCGAGCAGCGAAGACGGCGACTTGTTCGTGAACACGCTGCCGACGACGCCGAGCCCCATGGACATGACGAGTTTGCCGTTGCCGCGTTCGGCCACCGTTCGGCCGAGGCCGACCGTGCCGCCGGCGCCGGGGAGATTGAAGACCTCCGCGTTGCCGAGCAGGTCCGCGTCCTCCATCGCCTTGGTCGCCGTGCGCGCCGTGATGTCGTAACCGCCGCCGGGCGCGTTGGGCACGAGCACCCGCAACGACCGGATCTGCGAGCCCTCGTCGGCCTCGCTGCCCGGGGTGAGCAACGGTGGCACCAGCAAAACGGCGACGAGCGCCGCCGCGATGGCCAACCAGTTACTGGGCTTCACTGTGATCCCCGCCTCTCTGCCGCGTGGTTGGACATGTTGCACTCGTGTAAACAGAGATGTCCCGCTTGCGGGCCCAATGGTTGTTGTGTTCGTTTTGGTCACGCGGAGGTGGCGATGGGTGCTCGGGGTTCCTTGGCCCGCCAGCTCCTCGTATGGCAACTCGTAGTCGTGACCTGCCTACTGTGCGCGGTGGGCGTGCTGGCCGTCGTCCAGGCGGGGAACAACTTCCGCACGACCGAGGGACGCCGGGCGCTTTCGGTCGCGGAGAGTGTCGCCGCGCAGGGGGTCGTGGGTGACCTCGAGAACGGCCCGTTCGAACTGAACGCGCCCGCGGCGACCGCGCGGAGCTTCTCCGGGGTGGATTTCGTGGTGATCGCGGGAGCGGACCGCTATGTGCTCGCGTCACCGGATCCGGGTCAGGTGCGGACGCCGCTCGACATCGGGGAGAGCACTGTCCTCTCTGGACGGTCGTGGGTCGGCGAACTCGACGGTTCGATCGTGGCGCACGTCCCGGTGCTCGACGAAAAGGGCGGCAAGGTCGTCCGCATGGTCGCGGTGGGCTCGAAGACCCCCGGGTTCTTCGCCGGCGTGCTCGACTCGCCGGACAACGCGCTGCGGGTGCTGGGAGTCGCGCTGGTGATCGGCGTGAGCGGTTCGCTGCTGCTGGCGCGACGCGTGAAGAACCAGACGCTCGGCCTGGAACCGCACGAGATCACCGCACTGGTGGAAAACCGGGAGGCGCTCCTGCACGGCATCAAGGAGGGCGTCGTCGGCCTCGACCCGCAGCACCGGATCACCCTGGCGAACGATCAGGCCCGCGAACTGCTGGCGTTGCCGGAGGACGCCGTCGGCCGGTCGGTCGAGGAGCTCGATCTCAACGAACGGATCCGCGACCTGCTCACCGGCCGCGCGACCGGTGCCGACCAGATCGTGCTGCGGAAAGGGAAGGTGCTGACGCTGAACCGGATGCCGATCGACGTACGGGGAGCCGTCGTCACCTTGCGGGACCGCACCGACCTGATGACCCTGCGAGACGAACTCGACGCCAGCAGGCACGCCACCGACACGTTGCGGGCGCAGGCGCACGAGTTCAGCAACCGGCTGCATACGATTTCCGGGCTGCTGGAACTCGGGGAATACGAAGAGGTCCGCGGCTATGTCAGCCGGATCAGCTCGGCGCAGGGGGAGTGGCGCGCCGAGGTCGGCTCGCGGATCGGCGACCCGGCGGTGGCCGCGCTGCTGATCGCGAAGGCGTCGCTGGCCGCGGAACGCGGGGCCGGGCTGCGCATGGCCCCCGACAGCGAACTCGACCGTGTCGAGGACGGCCTCTCCACGGATTTGGTGACAGTGCTGGGAAATCTTGTCGACAACGCGTTGGACGCGCTGGGTGGTGAGCGTGGCTGGATCGAGGTCGGCGTGTGGCAGGAGGAGGACGAGGTGCGGGTCGAGGTCCGCGATTCCGGACCGGGGGTCGCCCCGGAGATCGCGGAAGAAGTGTTCGAGCACGGCTTCACCACGAAGGCCGCCGCACACGGCCAGCGCGGTCTCGGGCTCGCACTGATCCGGCAGGCGTGCGTCCGGCGGGGCGGTTCCGTCGAGGTGCACAACTCCGGCGGCGCGGTGTTCACGGCGAGGTTGCCGCGATGATCCGGGTCCTCGTCGTCGACGACGATTTCATGGTCGCGAAAGTCCACAGTGGATACGTCGCGCGCACGGAGGGGTTCGCCGTGGTCGGGGTCGCGCACACCGGCGCCGACGCGCTCCGCCTGGCGCGGGAGCTGAAACCGGATCTGGTGCTGCTGGACGTCTACCTCCCCGACCTCGACGGGCTTTCGGTGCTGCGGGAGCTGCGCGCCACCGAGGACGTCGACGTCATCCTGATCACCGCCGCGACCGACGTGGAGACCGTGCGGCAGGCGATGCGGGGCGGCGTCCTGCACTACCTGATCAAGCCGTTCGAGTACGCGTCCCTGCGGGATCAGCTCACGCATTTCGCGTCGCTGCACCAGCGGCTGGACCGGCTGGCCGAGGCGGGCCAGGCCGACGTCGACCAGGTCTTCGGCTCGCGGCCGAGCGCGAAACCCGTGCTGCCCAAGGGACTCACCGCGGAGACCGCGCGGCTGGTGGAGACCGCGCTGCGAGGCGCGCCCGGCGGGATGTCCGCGAGCGAATGCGCGGAGGCGACCGGCGTCGCGCGAGTGAGCGCGCGGCGGTACCTGGAGCACTTCGTGGCGACAGGGAAGGCCGAGGTGACCCTCAAGTACGGCGGTACAGGACGGCCCGAGCGGCGCTACCTCTGGTCCTGACCCCGCGTTTAGCCGGCTAAACGCGAGCCGAGAAAGGCCAGGATCTCGTCCCTGGCCCGGACGGTGGGATGGCCTTCCTGATCGACGAGGTGGGCGGTGACGACGCTGTGGGGGCAGGCCACGACGTCACGGAAGAACGGCGGCGGTTCGGGATTGGCCACCTCGTCCGGGAGGACGCGACCGTCGAACGCGTCACCGAGAAGTGCCCGGTACGCGGCGAAGCGCTGCCCTGTGCACCATCGGTCGTTCTCGAAGCGGTAGGCGAGCACCTTCAGCCCGTCGCGCTCGACGCGTTCGCGTATCCGGGCGGCGTCCGCGTCGCTGAGTTCCAGCCCGGCCGGGTCGTCCAGCGGCAGCGAAGGATGGTTGACGACGGGAGCGATGACGGCCGGTTCGAGGGTCATGCTGAGGGCGAAGTTGCCGGTGAAGCAGAGCCCGATCGCGCCGACGCCCGGCCCGCCGCACTCCTCGAACGCCTTCCGCGCCAGCCCGCGCAGCCAGGTCACGACCGGGCTCGTGCCGCCGCCGGCGAAGGCCCGGAACTCGGCGCTGACGCAGGCGCGGCGGACGACCTTCTCTCCGTCCGCGGCGGTGGGGAAAGCGCCGTCGACACCGAAGAGCGACGGAAGGAAGACGGTGAAACCCGCGTCCCGGATCCAGCGCGCGAAGCGGACGACGTCCGGGCTGATGCCCGGCATCTCCGGCATCAGCACCACCGCCGCCCCGGATCCGGCGACGTAGACGGTTTTGCCGACGCCGTCGACCTCGACGAGCCGTTTCGAGAAGTCCGCGAGGGTCATGGCGCCATCGTGCGGTGCGCCCGCCGGTTCGGACAGGGGCGAGATCGCCACATCATCGGGTAATCTCGCCATCATGGTGACCGCGCAGCGCGTCGGAGTACTCGCCTATCCGGGGTGTTTCGCTTCGGAGGTTTTCGGAGTTCCCGATCTCCTCACGATGGCCTCGCATGTCGCCGCGGATCCTTCGTATGAGGTCTCGATCCTGTCGCCGAGGCGGCGCGTGTTCGCCTCCGGCGGTGCGGTGATCACGGTTTCGCCGGTGCGGCCGGTCGATGTCCTGGTCGTCCCCGGGTTCGAGCTGTCGCCGGGACTCGACCTCGATACGCGGCTCAGGTCGCTGCGCCCGGAAATCGAAGCCATCAAATCCGCTTCGGAGGCGGGAGTCGCGGTGGTTTCGATCTGCGTCGGCGCGTTCCTGCTGGCCGACGCCGGCCTGCTCGACGGGCGGCGGTCGACGACCTCGTGGCTTTTCGCCGGACAGCTGGCCGATCGCTGCCCCGGCACCGAGGTCCTCCAGGACGAACTCGTGGTCACCGACAGCGGGGTGACCACGACGGGCGCGTTCAGCGCGATGTACGACTTCGCCATCGGGCTCATCCGTGAACACCACGGTGGCCGGGTCGCTCGCGCGACCGCGCGGATCGCCCTCGTCGACGACGCGCGGTCGAGCCAGGCGCCGTATGTCGACGCGGAACTGTTGCCCGCCACCGGCAGGGAGTTCTCCCAAGGCGTCAAACGCCGGCTGGACCAGAACCTGCACGAGCGGTACGACCTCGGACTGCTCGCCACGACGTTCCACGTCAGCGCGCGAACCCTCCTGCGGCGGTTTCGGGGCGAGACCGGCAAAACTCCGCTCGGCTACCTCCAGGAGGCGCGGGTGCGGCGGGCGAAGCATCTGCTGGAGACCACGGAGCGAACGATCGCCGGTATCGCCGCAGATGTCGGCTACCGCGATCCCGGGACGTTCAGCGCGGTCTTCGCCAGGCTGACCGGCCACCGGCCGCGGGACTACCGCGCGATGTTCAGGCGAAGCCGGGTGTCCACAGGCATTCGGGACACGAAGTGGACAACACCGTAGGCTCGGCTGAATGAGCACGGCATCCACCACGGAGCATCCGATGGTCGAAACCCGGCACCAGACCCAGTTGCTGACCCTGCTGCGGGATGAGGGGCCGATGTCCCGGGTCGAACTGGGGGAGCGGCTGGAACTGCCGCGTGCCCGGGTGGGTGCCGAGGTCGCGCGGCTCGCCGAGGTCGGCCTCGTCGAAACCGCGGGTCCGTCGGCGAGCCGGGGCGGCAGGCGATCCACGCTGGTGCGGCTGGCGGGCGACCTGCGCGTGCTCTCCGTCGACGTCGGCGCGACGTCGGTCGGGGTCGCGCTCACCGACGCTTCGTGCGAGGTGCTGGTGCACACCGTCGAAGACTGTGACGTCCGGCAGGGGCCGCACGTCGTGCTCAAACGCATCGCCGCATTGGCGGAGAAGATCCGTGAAGAGGCGCCGGGCAAGCTGATCGCCGCCGGGATCGGCCTCCCGGGGCCGGTGAGTTTCGCCGAGGGCATGGCGGTCGCGCCGCCGATAATGCCCGGCTGGGACCGGTTTTCCGTCCGCGACCATCTCGGCGGGCTGCTGGGCTGCCCGGTCACCGTCGACAACGACGTGAACTCGATGGCCCTCGGGGAACGGCACGCCGGCGTCGCCCGCTCCACCGACGACCTGGTGTTCGTCAAGATCGGTACCGGTATCGGCTGCGGGATCGTGCTGGGCGGCAAGGTGTACCGCGGCGTCGCCGGCACCGCGGGCGACATCGGGCACATCCGGCTCGACGACTACGGGCCGACCTGCGCCTGCGGTGAGACAGGCTGCCTCGAGGCGTACTTCGGCGGCGCCGCGCTGGCCCGCGACGGGCTGACGCTCGCGCGCAGCGGCCGGTCGGCGTACCTCGCCGACGTCGTCGCCGACCGCGGCGCGATCACCGCCGCGGACGTCGGCCGCGCGGCGGCGTTCGGCGGGACCGGCGCGGTCAACCTGATCCGCGACGGCGGACGGCGCCTCGGGCAGGTGGTCGCGTCGCTGGTGAGTTTCGTGAACCCGGGCATGGTCGTGATCGGTGGCGGCGTGGCGCAGCTCGGGCATCAGCTGCTCGCCGAGATCCGCAGCTCGGTCTACCGGCGGTCGCTGCCGCTCGCGACCGGGAACCTGCCGATCGTGCTGTCCGAGCTCGGCGACACCGCGGGCGTCATCGGGGCCGCCTGGTCCGCTACGGACCGGGCCTTCACGCTCAGTAGCTGAGGCGCCTTTATCGGAAGCGCCATGAACGGTCCGTTCCTTGCAAAATTTGCAAGGAACGGACCGTTCATGGCGCGCGTGTGGGGGTCGCCGGGAGCACTGCGTGACCGCTCGGCGGCACGTTGGGCACTCACCTGATTCCGATTAGTAACGTCAAGATCGTACAGACTTTCGCTCGATAAGTACGAAAGTCTGCGCGGTTCTGGACGGCTATTCGGGTGATGACCCCCATTTCTGTCCTGTTGTCACCTTGACGAGTGACAGAAGCCACCCTACTTTCGCTGGCTAAGTAACAAAGTTTGTTACGGCCGATTCGTAAGTGAGGCGTCGTCAAATGGGGCAGTGTGGCCGCGACTGAATCCGGGCAGCTCGACCCGGTCAGCCCACGCACGGCGAACCTCGCCGCGCTCCTGCGGGCGTTGCGTGCGGGGCCGCTGTCGCGTACCCAGCTCGCGGCGCGCTGCGGGCTCACCAAGGCGGCCGTCTCCGGGTTGATCACCGAGCTGTCCGATCGCGGTCTCGTCCGGTCCGCCGGACTCCAGGGCGGCGGCAACGGCAGGCCCAGCCAGCTGGTCGAGCTGAACGGCGCCAGCGCCTGCGGGCTAGCGCTGAGCGTCGAGGCCGACCGGTTCGCCGCCGTCGTCACGAACCTTGACGGCCGCGTCGTCGCCGAACGTACGGAGACCGCCGACGTCGCCGCGCTCGGGCTGCACCGGAGCATGGACGAGCTCGCTTTCCTCGCCAGGCAGGTGCTGCTCGACGACCAGCCGGTCGGGGTCACCGTCTCGGTGCCGGGACTGGTCGATTCGGCCGCCGCCGTGCTGCGGTTCGCGCCGACCCTGCGCTGGCGCGACGCCGAGATCGCCGACCTCCTCGCCGCCCGGCTCGGGTTGCGGGCCGACGCCATCGCGGTCGACAACGAGGCCAACCTCGGTGCGATCGGCGAGGCCGTCGCCGGAGTCGGGCAAGGCGTGCGGGAGCTCTTCTACCTCAGCGGCGGGACGGGTGTCGGCGGCGGGCTCGTGTCCGGCGGCGCGCTTCTGCGCGGTGCCAGGGGTTTCGCGGGCGAGGTCGGGCACATCACCGTCGACCCGTCCGGCGAGCAGTGCCAATGCGGCCGGGTCGGCTGCCTGGAGACCAAGGCCGGGCTCAACGCCGTCCTGCGCGTCGCCGCCTCGCCCGGCGACCCGCTGCACGATCCCGCGCTCGGCGTCGACGGCCGGGTCGGGCTCCTCAAGCACCGCGTGCAGCGGGGTGACCAGCGTGCCGTCGCGGCGGTCTCGGAACTCGGGGTCGCGCTCGGCATCGCGGTGTCCACTGTGGTCGATGTGCTCGACCCGGACGTCGTGGTGCTCGGCGGTTACTTCGCCGCACTGGGCGAATGGCTGGTCGAGCCGGTGCGCCGCGAACTGTCCGCGCGGCCGCTCGGGCACGAGCCCGCCTGCCGGGTCGAGCCGTCGCCGCTGGGCACCACCGCCCCGCTGCGCGGCGCCGCGCACCTTGCCACCGAACGGCTTTTCGCCGACCCGACGCTAGTTCCCGTAGTCGCGAGTTCGTCGATAGACACAGCGGAGGCTCCGGCATGACCTTGCATTCTTTGTTGTCCGTCCGGGGGATCGTGAAGACCTTCCCGGGGGTGCGTGCACTCGACGGCGTCGATTTCGACGTCGAAGCCGGCGAGGTGCACTGTCTGCTCGGCCAGAACGGCGCGGGCAAGTCCACGCTGATCAAAACGCTCGCCGGGGCACACCGGCCCGACGGCGGCGAGATCTCCTGGCAGGGCGAGCCGGTCACGCTGGCCTCGCCGGTCGCCGCCCTGAAGATCGGCATCGCGACCATGTACCAGGAACTCGACCTGGTGCCCGGGCTTTCCGTGGCGGACAACATCTTCCTCGGCCGCGAGCGCGCGTCGTTCGGGTTCACGCGGATCAGCGAGTCCCGGAACAAGGCCGCGAAGCTGATGGCCCGGCTCGGGCATCCCGAGATCACGCCGTCGACCGAGGTCGGCAAGCTCTCCGCCGCCGGTCAGCAGCTGGTCTCGATGGCGCGGGCGCTCGCGTACGACGCGAAGCTGCTGGTGATGGACGAGCCCACCGCGGCGCTGGCGGGGGAAGAGGTCGACAACCTGTTCCGCATCGTCGGCGAACTCACCGCCGAGGGGGTCGCGATCATCTACATCTCCCACCGGCTCGAAGAACTGCGCCGGATCGGGCACCGCGTCACCGTGCTCAAGGACGGCAAGACCGTCGCCACCGGCCTCGACGCCAAGGAGACCCCGACCGCCGACCTCGTCGCGCTGATGGCGGGCCGCAAGGTCGAAACCGTGTTCGGCCCGCGCCATCAGGAGCACGTGGACCCGGACAAAGAGGTCCTCAAGGTGGAGAACCTGACCACCGTCGGCGAGTTCGAGAACGTGAACTTCACCGTGCACGCCGGTGAGGTCGTCGGGATCGCGGGCCTCGTCGGCTCGGGCCGCAGCGAACTGCTGGAGACGATCTTCGGGGCACGCAAGCAGGACACGGGTTCGGTGTCGGTCGACGGCGAACCGGTCCGGCCGGGCAGCGTGTCCGCGGCGGTCAAGGCCGGGATCGGCCTGGCGCCGGAGGAACGCAAGAGCCAGGGGCTGCTGCTGGACCTGCCCGTGGTGCACAACGTGACCCTGGCGAGCCTGAGCAAGTACGCGACGTTCGGTTTCACCGAGCGGGGCAGGGAACTCGACGACGCCGGGGAAAGCCTGCGGCGCCTCGATCTCCGGCCCGCCGACCCGCACCGCATCATCCGCACGCTGTCCGGCGGCAACCAGCAGAAGGCGGTCCTCGCGCGCTGGCTGGTCCGCGGCTGCCGGGTCCTGCTGCTGGACGAGCCGACCCGCGGGGTCGACGTCGGCGCGCGGGCGGAGCTGTACCGGCTGATCGAGGAACTGGCCGCGACCGGCGTCGCGATCGTGCTCGTCAGCAGTGAGATCCCCGAAGTACTCGGACTGTCCGACCGGGTGCTGGTGCTGCGTGAAGGACGTGTCCTGGCTGAAAAGCCGTCTGCGGAGCTGACAGAGGCGGATGTGCTCGACGTGATTCTCGAGGGGAGTGCGGCGTGACCGACCAAGCCGAATCGGTGCGTACGGGACCCGCCGTGGAACCTGTACCACCTAAAGAAAAGCGAAACTTCTCGCTCGATACCCGGCTGCTCGGGCTGGCCGGGGTCCTGGTCATCCTGTGCATCGTCGGCCAGGTCACGAGGCCCGACCAGTTCTTCACTGACGGCAACATCTCCACGATCCTGCGGCTCGCCGCGGCCATCGGGGTGGTCAGCGTCGGGATGACGTTCGTGATCATCGCCGGCGGCATCGACCTCTCGGTCGGGTCGATCGTGGCGCTCTCCAGTGTCTGGCTGACCACGCTGGCCACCCAGTCCTACGGCCCGTTCGTGATGATCCTTTGTGGACTCCTGGTCGGCCTCGGCTGCGGACTGATCAACGGGATCCTGGTCTCCTACGGGAAGATCGTGCCGTTCATCGCGACACTGGCGATGTACGTCTCGGCCCGCGGCCTCGCGGAACGGATCAGCGGCCGCCGCACGCAGGTGGTGGCGGAAGCGGGTTTCCTGGACTTCTTCCGCGGTGACTTGCTCGGCATCCCGGTGCTGATCTGGATGTTCGCGCTGGTGTTCGTGGTCGGCTGGGTGCTGCTGAACCGCACCACGTTCGGCCGCCGCACCTTCGCCGTCGGCGGCAACGCCGAGGCGTCGCGGCTGGCGGGTATCAACGTCAAGCGGCACACCGCACTCGTCTACGGCGTCGCCGGCCTGTGCTGCGGCATCGCCGCGCTGATGGTCGTCGCCCGCACCACCGCGGGTGCCTCGACCAACGGCATGCTCTACGAACTCGACGCCATCGCGGCGGTCGTCATCGGCGGCACGCTGCTCACCGGCGGCCGCGGCTCGCTCATCGGCACCCTGATCGGCGTGCTGATCTTCACCGTGCTGTCCAACATCTTCACGCTCAACAACCTGGACACCGACATCCAGAACATCGCCAAGGGCGTGATCATCGTCCTGGCCGCGCTACTGCAGTTCCGCTCCGTGAAGAAATCCAAGACGAGTACTTGATCACCGTGGATGGAGAGTCGTCATGACCGAACAATCCTTGCACCGCCGCCGTTTCCTGCTGGGAGGCGCGGCCGTCGGAGCGGGTGCGCTGCTGACCGCGTGCACCTCGAACGAGGCGCCGGCGCAGAACAACGCGGCCAACGTGGCCAACGCCGGGGCGAACTCGCAGCCCGGAAGTCCAGTGACAATCGGGTTTTCGGCTCCGGCCGCGGACCACGGCTGGATGGCGGCCATCACCAAGAACGCCCGCGCGCAGGCGCAGAAGTTCAGTGAGGTCACGCTCAACGCCACCGAGGGCACCAACGACGTCAACCAGCAGATCTCCCAGGTGGAGACGCTGATCAACGCCAAGGTCAACGTGCTGGTGATCCTGCCGTTCGACGGCAAGGCGCTGACCGCGGTCGGCCAGCAGGCGATGGACGCCGGTATCCAGGTGATCAACCTGGACCGCGTCTTCGACACCCCGCTCGCGTACCGCACCTGGATCGGTGGCGACAACTACCGCATGGGCGTCAACGCCGGGAACTACATCGCCCAGCAGATGAAGGCGAAGAACGTCGCGAGCCCCGTCATCGGCGAGGTCGCGGGCATCGACTCGCTGCCGCTGACCCAGGAACGCAGCAAGGGTTTCAAGGACGCCTTGGCGCGTCAGGGTTTCAAGGTCGGGCCGCGGGTATCGGCGCAGTTCACCCCGGAGTCCGGCGAGCAACAGACCTCGAACCTGCTGCAGTCCGCGCCGAAGCTGGACGCCCTCTGGAACCACGACGACGACCAGGGCGTCGGCGTCATCGCGGCGATCAACAACGCCAACCGCAAGGACTTCCTGATGGTCGGCGGCGCGGGTTCGAAGAACGCGATGAACCTGATCAAGTCCGACGCCGAGCCGCTGAAGGCGACCGTGCTCTACAGCCCGTCGATGGCGTCTTCGGCGATCTCGCTCGCGCGGCTTCTCGGCCAGGGCAAGGGGGCAGGCGACTTCGCCGAGCACGAGATCCCCGCCGAGATCACCACGTACTCCGCGGTGGTCACCAAGGAGAACGTCGACAAGTACATGGACGTCGGCTTCGACTCGTAAACCCGCGTACCCGACACACGCAAGCGGATCTAGGAGGGGCATGAGCACGGCAAAGGAAACGATCGGGATCGGCATGGTGGGCCACGCGTTCATGGGTGCGGTGCATTCGCACGCGTGGCGCAGTGTGCACCGGTTCTTCGCGCCACCGCTGATCCCGAGACTCGCCGTGCTCGGCGGCCGTGACGAGGTGCGGACGAAGGCCGCGGCGGAACGGTTCGGCTGGGAAGACGTCGAGACGGACTGGCGTGCGCTGATCGCCCGTGACGACGTCGACCTCGTCGACATCTGCACGCCGGGCGACAGTCACGCCGAGATCGCGATCGCCGCGCTCGAGGCCGGCAAGCACGTGCTGTGCGAGAAGCCGCTGGCCAACACCCTCGCCGAGGCCGAAGCGATGGCCGAGGCGGCGGCGAAGGCGCGGGCGAACGGCGTCCGGTCGATGGTGGCGTTCAACTACCGCCGGGTGCCCGCGCTCGCGCACGCCAGGAAACTGGTCGCGAGCGGGGCGCTCGGCGAGCTCCGCCACGTGCGGTCGGTGTATCTGCAGGACTGGCTGTCCGACGCTCAGGCGCCGATGACCTGGCGGCTGCACAAGGACAAGGCGGGCTCGGGCGCGCTGGGCGACCTCGGCGCGCACATCGTCGACGCCGCCCAGTTCGTCACCGGCGAGACGATCACCGGGGTGTCGGCGCTGACCAACACCTTCGTCAAGGAGCGGCCGGACGGCGACGGCGGCACCGGGCAGGTCACCGTCGACGACACCGCGTTGTTCCTCGGCCGGTTCACCGGCGGCGCGGTGGCGAGTTTCGAGGCGACCCGGTTCGCGCTGGGCCGCAAGAACGCGATGCGGCTGGAGATCAACGGGTCGAAGGCGAGCCTCGCGTTCGACTTCGAGTCGATGAACGAACTGTCCTTCTTCGACGGCGGCCAGCCCGCCACCGAAGCGGGGTTCCGCCGGATCCTGGTCACCGAACCCGAGCACCCGTACGTCGGGGTCTGGTGGCCGCCGGGGCATCTCCTCGGCTACGAGCACACCTTCACCAACGAGGTCGCCGACCTGCTCACCGCGATCGGCGACGGCACGGATCCCGAACCGTCCTTCGAGGACGGGTTGAGGGTTCAGCAGGTCTTGGCGGCGGTCGAGCGCAGCGCCGCCGAAGAGGCGCGCTGGACGGCTGTGCCCGGCGTCACCACGAAGGGAAGTAACTGAGCGAGAGATTCAGCCGAAAGTCGCATGACGGCTATCACTGCGACTTGGTTCGATCCGGAAACGTCCGACCATCCGATGGTGAACACAGTTGGCGTTTTCGGGTTTTGGGAAAGGTGGAGAAATGCCTGCTCACGAGCGTACGGGCATCTGGTTGATCGGGGCGAGGGGGTCTGTGGCCACCACGGCCGCGGTAGGGCTCCTCGCCCTCCGCGCGGGGGTGACGGGCGGTGGCGGCTGCGTCACCGATCTGCCCGCGTTCGCCGGGGTTCCGTTGCCGGGCTGGGACGATCTGGTCCTCGGCGGGCACGACATCGCGCACACGCCGCTGGAGAAGCGGGCCGAGCAGCTGGCGCACGCCGGTGTGTTCGGGCACGCGGTGTTCTCCGCGGTCCGGTCCGGGCTGGCCGAGGTGGATGCCGAGATCCGCGACGGCTACCACCCGGCGGCGCATACCGGTGCCCAGGCCGACGCGGCCGCCCGGCTGACGGCGGACATCCGAGCTTTCGCCGACCGGCACGACCTCGCGCGGGTCGTCGTGGTCAACGTGTCCTCCACCGAGGCCCCCTGTCCCCACCTGCCCGAACACGACGACCTCGACGCGCTCGAATCGGCCTTGGCGGACCCGGCGCGGGCCGTGCTCCCGTCGAGTTCCCTGTCGGCCTACGCGGCGCTGAAGGCGGGAAGCCCGTACGTCGAGTTCACGCCGTCGGCCGGGATCACCCTGCCCGCGCTGCGGCAGCTCGCCGAACGGGAAGGTCTGCCGTACGCGGGGTGCGACGGCAAGACCGGTGAGACGCTGCTGCGCACGGTCCTCGCGCCGATGTTCAGCGCGCGGGCGTTGAAGGTCCGCTCCTGGGCGGGCACCAACCTGCTCGGCGGCGGCGACGGCGAGACCCTGGCCGACCCGGTGACCGCGAACAGCAAGCTGGAGTCCAAGGCGCGCGGGCTCGCGGCGCTGCTCGGCGAGGACGTCACCGCGCCGCTGCACATCGACAACGTGCCCGACCTCGGCGAGATCAAGACCGCGTGGGACCACGTGTCGTTCGAGGGTTTCCTCGGCGCGCGCATGAGCCTGCAGTTCACCTGGACCGGCTACGACTCCGCGCTCGCGGCGCCGCTGATCCTCGACCTCGCTCGCCTGGTCACCACCGCGCACGCCGGCGGCCAGAGCGGCGCGCTGACCGAACTCGGCTTCTTCTTCAAGGATCCGCTGGGCAGCGACGAACACCGGTTCGCCGAGCAGACCGCCCGCCTGATCGCCTGGGCGGCCGCGCTGTGAAGGCTTACGTGGAACTCGTGCGGGCGCCCGCCGCGCTGACAGTGCTCGGCGACACGGTCGCCGGATCCGCCGCGGCGGGACTCAAGATGACCGGGCGACGGCTGCTGCTGCCGCTGTCCTCGGTCGCCTTCTACTGGGCCGGGATGGCCCTCAACGACTGGGCGGACCGGAAGCTCGACGCCGTGGAGCGTCCCGAGCGGCCGATCCCGTCCGGGCGGGTGAGTGCCGGCGCGGCGCTCACCACCGGGGCCGCGCTGACCGCTGCCGGACTTGGCCTGGCAGCGCTCGGCGGCGGCCGCCGGGCGATGCGGGTCGCGGTCCCGCTCGCGGGCGCGGTGTGGGCCTACGACACCGTGCTCAAACCGACCCCGGCCGGACCGGTGGCGATGGCGGCCTGCCGCACGCTCGACGTCCTGCTGGGCGCCGGCGACTCTCCGAAGAAGGCTCTCACCGCCGCGGCGGCGGTCGGCGTCCACACGCTCGGTGTCACCGCGTTGTCCACCGGGGAAGTGCACGGCGCGAAACCGGGCACGGCTCGTGCCGCACTGGCCACCAGCTGTGCGGCGACAACGTTGGCATTGACCGGACCGGCACGGGGCGGCTGGCATCGCGCGGCCTCGATGGCGGCCGGTTCGGGCTACGCGGGCCTGGTCGGGAGGGCACAGGCGGACGCCGTCCGTGACCCGTCGGCGAAGTCAGTGCGCTCGGCGACGAAGTCCGGCATCCACGGCATGGTCCCGCTCCAGGCGGCGATCACGGCCAAGGGCTCGGTACTGGGGGCCGCGCTGGTCGCGGCCGCGCTCCCGATCGCCCGCAAGCTGTCGCGGAAGGTGAGCCCCACATGACGTTTTCCCTCGGATACGGCACCAACGGCTTCTCCAACCACCGCCTCGACGACGCGCTCGCGATCATCGCCGACCTCGGGTACACCGGGGTGGCGCTGACGCTGGACCACGACCACCTCGACCCGTTCGCCGACGATCTGGCGCGGCAGGTCGACCACGTGGCCTCGCGGCTTTCGGCGCTCGGCCTGAACCGCGTCGTCATCGAAACCGGCGCGCGGTACCTGCTCGACCCCTGGCGCAAGCACTCGCCGACCCTGCTGTCGGACGACCCCGCGCTGCGGATCGACTTCCTGGAACGGGCCATGCGGATCGCCGGGGACCTCGGGGCGGACTGCGTCTCATTCTGGTCCGGTGTGTCTACTGTGGACACAGACGTCGCCTGGTCACGGCTGCGTGAAGGCGTCGCGGCGGTCCTGGAGCACGCCGCGCGGCTGAACGTGCGGCTGGCGATGGAACCCGAACCCGGGCACCTCGTGCAGCATCTGAGCCAGGTCCTGGACCTGCGCAAGGAACTCGGCGAGCCGGAGCTGTTCGGCGTCACGCTCGACGTCGGGCACTGCGTCGCCGTCGAGCCGGTGAACGCGGCCGAGTGCGTCCGCCTCGCCGGTCCGCTGCTGTGGAACGTGCAGCTGGACGACATGCTGCCGAGGGTCCACGAGCATCTGGAGTTCGGCGACGGGCACCTGGATCTGCCAGGGACGCTCGCCGCGCTGGCGGAGATCGGCTACACCGGGCTGGCCGCGGTCGAACTGCCCCGGCACAGCCACGCGGCGCCGGACACCGCGCGGCGGGCTTTCGAGGCGCTCACCGAGGCGATGCCGCAGACGTGGTCGGCCAAGGCGGAACGCCGGATCCGGGAGAAGCCGTCGGTGATCGGCTCGATCTTCCCGGCCGTCGGCCGCGAGGTCGGCCGTGCCGCGCTGCGGCCGGACAGCGATCCGCAGGGCCTGGTCCACGGCACCGTCGACGACCGGGCACGGGTCCGGCTCGTGACGGTCTTGGCGGACGTCCTCGGCGACGCCGCGCTGGCCGCGGAACTGCGCGATCTCTACCGCTACGGCGACGACGCCGAGCGGCGCGGGGTCCTGCGGGCGCTCAACTCGCTGGAGTCGCCGGGCGCCGAAGTCACCGATGCCGGCATCAAACTGGTCGAGGACGCCTTGCGCGCCAACGACATCAGATTGGTCGCCGCCGCCATGGGTGCCTTCGCCCGGTTCCTGGACGACCACACCTGGCGCCACGGCGTCCTCAAATGCGTCTTCGTCGGTGTGCCGCTGGCCGCCGTCGCGGATCTCACTTCCCGCGCGGACGACGAGCTGAGGCGCATGCTCGCCGACTTCGCCGACGAACGCAGGGCGGCCGGACGTGACGTTCCCGCCGACGCCCTCGAACTCCTCAAGGAGAACTAGCACAGTGCGCATCTTCGATCCCCACATCCACATGTCCTCCCGGACCACCGACGACTACGAAGCCATGTACGCGGTCGGTGTCCGCGCGCTGGTGGAGCCGGCGTTCTGGCTGGGGCAGCCGCGCACCAGCGTCGGCTCGTACACCGACTACTTCGACGCGCTCATCGGCTGGGAACGGTTCCGTGCCGCCCAGTTCGGCATCCGGCACCACTGCACGATCGCGCTGAACCCCAAGGAGGCCAACGACCCCCGCTGCCGCGAGGTGCTCGAGGTGCTCCCGAGGTACCTGGCCAAGGACGGCGTGGTCGCGGTCGGCGAGGTCGGCTACGACTCGATGACCACGGAAGAGGACGAGGTCTTCTCGCTGCAACTCGCGATGGCGCTGGAGCACGACCTCCCCGTCCTGGTGCACACCCCGCACCGCGACAAGCTGGAAGGCACCAAGCGCACCCTCGACGTCGTGCGTGAGGCGGGCGTCGCGCCGGAACGCGTGGTCGTCGACCACCTCAACGAGGTCACCGTCAAGCTGGTCAAGGATTCCGGTGCCTGGATGGGCTTCTCCATCTACCCGGACACCAAGATGGACGAGCACCGGATGGTCGAGATCCTGCGCCAGTACGGGCTGGACAACATGATCGTCAACTCGGCCGCCGACTGGGGCCGCTCCGATCCGCTGAAGACCGCCAAGACCGGCCAGGCGATGCTCGACGGTGGTTTCACCGAGGCCGACGTCGACAAGGTGCTCTGGCAGAACCCGGTCGACTTCTACGGGTTGAGCGGCAGGCTCACCCTCGACCCGCTGCCCGGTTTCACCGGCGAGGCAGCGACGTTCGAGGGCAACTCGGTCCTGCGAGGTGCTCGCAAATGATCTCCTACTGTACGAACGTCCATCCCGCCGAGGACGTCGACGGCATCGTCACACAGCTGGAGCGATACGCGCTCCCGGTACGTGAGCGGCTGGGCGCCGATCGGCTCGGCGTCGGACTGTGGCTCTCCGCGCCGGTCGCACGCGGGCTCGCCGAAGACGCCGGAGCGCGTAAGCGTTTCCGCGCGGAACTCGATGCTCGCGGGCTTTCGGTGTACACGCTGAACGCGTTCCCGTACGGCGGTTTTCACGACGACGTCGTCAAGCACGCGGTCTACCGTCCTGAGTGGACGAATCCCGACAGGGTCGCGTACACGATCGACTGCGTGAACGTGCTCTCCGAGCTACTCGCCGAAGATGCCACGTACGGCAGCATCTCCACGCTGCCGCTCGCGTGGCGCGAGCCGTGGTCCGAGCACGACGACCGCCGGGCGGCCGAGGCCTTCGCCAAGGTCGTCCTGGCGATCGGTGACCGGCCGATCAAGCTGGCCGTCGAACCCGAGCCTGGCTGTGTGCTCGACACCGTGGCCGACGCGCTCGGCTGGCTTTCCGGCCGCGTCGACCCGGAGTACGTCGGGCTGTGCCTGGACACCTGCCACCTCGCGGTCTCGTTCGCCGACCCGGCGGAGACACTGGCCGCGATCGCGAAGTCCGATGTGGACATCGTCAAGGTGCAGGCTTCCGCCGCGTTGCACGTCGAAGATCCCGCCGAAGCTCGTGAGGCGTTGGCCGCGTTCACCGAACCGCGTTACCTGCACCAGGTCCGGGAGCTCGGCGCCGACGGTGTCGTGCGCAAGGCCGACGACCTGCCCGACGCGTGGACCGACCTGCCGGGTGACCGGCCGTGGCGCGTGCACTTCCACATGCCGCTGCACCAGGCCCCGGCCGCGCCGCTGTCCACCACCACGGACGTCCTGCGCACCGTCGCCGCCGGGCTGACCGGCGATCCGCATATCGAGGTCGAGACCTACACCTGGAGCGTGCTCCCGGACGCGGGCGACCTCGTCGGCGGGATCGCCGCGGAACTCGAGTGGGCGCAGGCGAACCTCGTCAAGGAAGGGGCGTCCGCGTGAAACCCTTGGTCGTCATCGACGTCGTCGGGCTGACCCCGAAGGCGTTGCGGGACATGCCGAACCTGTCCGCCGTCGCCCGCGACGGCTGGCAGGCCGAACTGGGCACGGTGCTGCCCGCCGTCACCTGCAGCGCGCAGTCGACGTTCCTCACCGGGCTCATGCCCGCGCAGCACGGGATCGTCGGCAACGGCTGGTACTTCCGCGAGCTGGGCGAGATCTTCCTGTGGCGCCAGCACAACCGGCTCGTCGGCGGCGAAAAGCTGTGGGAGACCGCGCGGGCGGCGCATCCCGGCTACACGTCGGCGAACGTCTGCTGGTGGTACGCGATGGGGATGAGCACCGACGTCACGGTGACCCCGCGGCCGATCTACCACGCCGACGGCCGCAAGTCGCCGGACGCGTACGTGCGGCCGCCCGAGCTCCACGATCAGCTGACCGGTGCGCTGGGGGAGTTCCCGCTGTTCCAGTACTGGGGCCCGACCGCGTCGATCAAGTCGAGCAAGTGGGTGATCGGCGCGTCCCGGCAGATCCTGCGGGAGAAGCGCCCCGACCTGCTGCTGACCTATGTCCCGCATCTGGACTACGACCTGCAGCGCTTCGGCCCCGACGCGCCGCAGGCCGCGTTGGCGGCGCGGGAACTGGACAACGCGCTCGCGCCGCTGCTCGACGACGCCCGCAACGCCGGGGCGACCGTGGTCGCGCTCAGCGAGTACGGGATCACGAACGTCAGCAGGCCGGTCGACATCAACCGCGCGCTGCGGCGTGAGGGTCTGCTGGAGGTCTACACCCAGGCGGGCATGGAGTACCTCGACCCGTGGGCGTCGCGCGCGTTCGCCGTCGCCGACCACCAGGTCGCGCACGTCTACGTCCGCGACTCCGCGGATATCGAGCGGGTTCGCTCGATCGTCGGCGAACTGACCGGCGTCGACGAGGTGCTCGACCGCGAAGCACAGGCTCGTTATGGGCTGGACCACGAGCGCGCCGGCGACCTCGTCGCGGTCGCCGAGCCGGACTCGTGGTTCACCTATTACTACTGGCTCGACGACGAGCGGAAGCCCGACTTCGCGCGCGGCGTCGAGATCCACCGCAAACCGGGTTACGACCCCGCCGAGCTGTTCTTCGACCCGGAGGACAAGTTCGCCAAGGCGCGGGCCGGGCTCAACCTGGCGAAGAAGTTCGCCGGGCTCCGGTACGCGATGGACGTCGTCCCCACCGATCCGCGCTGGGTGCGCGGCTCGCACGGACGGCTGCCGGACGCAGGCGAGGACGGCCCGGTGCTGCTGTGCTCCGATCCGGCCTTCCAGCCGTCCGGTCGCGTCGGAGCGACGGACGTACATCCACTGTTGTTGGCACTGCAGGGGTTCAAGTGACGGTGGGGTGTCGGTTCAGTGGGTCGTGAGTGGCAAGTGACGTTCTAACGACACTTACCACTCACGGCCACCCCGCCCCCCCTCCCCGCCGCCGCCCCCCTCCCCCCCCTCCCTCCCCTCCCCCCTCACCTCACGAAAGGACGCTCCACCCGCATCCCCTTCCTTGATCGCCGCCGCTCATCGAAAGGATCGCTACTGCTATGTCCTTGAAACGACGACTAGGCGTGCTCGTCACGTCGATGGTCACGGCTCTGACAGGCGTCGCGCTACCGGTGCAAACCGCATCGGCGCATGAAGCGGCCACGGTGCTCGTGTTCTCCAAGACCGCGGGCTTCCGGCACGATTCGATCCCCGACGGGATCAAGGCGATCAAGGAACTGGGTGCGCAGAACCACTTCGGGGTCGAGGCCACCGAGGACGCGGCGGCCTTCACCGACGCGAACCTCAAGCGCTTCAACGCGGTGGTCTGGCTTTCCACCACCGGTGACGTGCTGAACGCGGAGCAGCAGGCCGCGTTCGAGCGGTACGTGAAGGGAGGCGGCGGGTACGTGGGCGTGCACGCCGCCTCCGACACCGAGTACGACTGGCCCTGGTACGGCGAGCTGGTCGGCGCGTACTTCAAGTCCCATCCGCAGATCCAAAAGGCGAACGTCAAGGTCGAAGACCACGACCACGTGTCCACTGTGGACCTTCCGGAGACCTGGCCGCGGACGGACGAGTGGTACAACTACCGCGAGAACCCGCGCAGCAACGTCCACGTGCTCGCGAGCCTGGACGAGAAGAGCTACCAGCCCGGTGACGGCGCCATGGGCGACCACCCGATCGCCTGGTGTCACGAGAACTCCGGCGGCCGCTCCTGGTACACCGGCGGCGGGCACACCAAGGAGTCCTACGCCGAACCCGCCTTCCGCAAGCATTTGGCGGGCGGCATCAAGTACGCCACCAAGCTGAGCGAGCCGGGCTGCGCCAAGCCCCAGGAAGCCCCGGTCGACGCGGACTTCGACCAGATCACCCTCGCCAAGGGCGAAGAGAAGACCGGCGAGCCGATCGCGCTTTCCGTGCTGCCCAACCGCGACGTCCTGCACACCTCGCGCGACGGCCGCGTCTGGTACACCAGCTCCGGCGCCACCACGAAGCTGGCCGCGACGATCCCCG
Organism: Amycolatopsis sp. WAC 01376; assembly: GCF_003947415.1. Lineage (GTDB taxonomy): Bacteria > Actinomycetota > Actinomycetes > Mycobacteriales > Pseudonocardiaceae > Amycolatopsis. Next base: position 366,200 of record NZ_QHKL01000008.1, on the reverse strand, counting down.
TCTACAACCACGACGAGGACGGCCTCCAGGGTGTCGCCATCGACCCGGACTTCGCGAAGAACCGCTGGGTGTACCTGTACTACGCGCCCAAGCTGAACACCCCGGCCGGTGACGCCCCGCAGAACGGCACCCCGGCGGACTTCGAACCCTTCAAGGGCTACAACCAGCTCTCGCGGTTCAAACTCACCACCGACAACAACCTCGACCTCGCCAGCGAGCAGAAGATCCTCCAGGTCCCGGCCGAACGCGGCATCTGCTGCCACGCCGGCGGCGAGATCGACTTCGACGCACAGGGCAACCTCTATCTGTCCACAGGGGACGATTCCAACCCGTTCTCTTCCGACGGCTACACCCCGATCGACGAACGCGCCGACCGCAACCCGGTCTACGACGCGCAGCGCACCTCCGGCAACACCAACGATCTGCGCGGCAAGGTGCTGCGGATCAAGGTCGGCGCGAATGGTAAGTACACCGTCCCCAAGGGCAACCTGTTCCCGCGCGGCACGGCCAAGACCAAGCCCGAGATCTACGCGATGGGCTTCCGCAACCCGTTCCGGTTCGCCGTCGACCGCAAGACCGGCTGGATCCACCTCGCCGACTACGGCCCCGACGCGGGGGCGGCCGACCCCCAGCGCGGTCCCGGCGGCACGGTCGAGTTCAACCTGATCAAGAAGCCGGGCAACTTCGGCTGGCCGTATTGCGTCGGCGACAACCAGCCGTTCATCGATTACGACTTCGCCACCAAACAGTCCGGCGCCGCGTTCGACTGCGCCAAACCGAAGAACACCAGCCCGCGCAACACCGGGCTGACCGATCTGCCGCCGGTCGAAAAGGCGTGGATCCCCTACGACGGCGGTTCCGTTCCCGAGTTCGGCACCGGTCCCGAGTCGCCGATGGGCGGACCGGTCTACCAGTACGACGCGAAGAACCCGTCGCAGACCAAGTTCCCGGAGTACTTCAACGGCAAGACCTTCGCCTACGAATGGGAACGCAGCTGGATCAAGGAGATCACCGTCGGCCCGAACGGTGAACGCGGCGCCATCAAGCCGTTCTTCGATTCGATGGACCTCGTCCGCCCGATGAACGTCGAGTTCGGCCCGGACGGCGCGATGTACGTCCTCGATTATGGCACCGGGTACTTCGGCGGCTCCAAGGAATCCGCCGTCTACCGCATCGACTACACCAAGGGCCGCCGGACGCCGGAGGTCAAGGTGGCGGCGGACAAGACGTCCGGACAGGCACCGCTGACCGTGAAGTTCGACCCGGCCGGGACGAACGACCCTGACGGCCAGGCACTGACCTACGCCTGGGACTTCGACGGCAACGGCACCACCGACTCCACCGAGGCGGCTCCGGTTTCCCACACCTACGCCGCGAACGGCCAGTACACGGCGAAGCTTTCGGTCACCGACTCCACCGGGCTGACCGGGGCGGCGAGCGTGGTGGTCACCGTCGGCAACACCGCGCCGGTGGTCACGCTGAAGACGCCGGTCAACGGCAGCGTGTTCAGCTTCGGGGACACGGTCCCGTTCAAGGTCGAGGTGACCGACGCCGAAGACAACCCGATCGACTGCTCGAAGGTCACCGTCGAGTACATCCTCGGCCACGAGGGACACGGGCATCCGCTCAGCCGCGCGACCGGCTGTGAGGGCACCATCGCCACACCCGCCGACGAGGGCCACGGCGCGGACGCCAACGTCTTCGGCGTCATCAACGCCAGCTACACCGACAACGGCGCCAACGGCGTTCCGGCGCTCACCGGCGAGGCCGAGTCCCTCCTGCAGCCCAAGCTGAAGCAGGCCGAGTTCTACACCCAGTCCAGCGGGATCGAGGTCGTCGGGCACGACGGCGCCAGTGGCGGCAAACGCGTCGGCCACATCGAAGCCGGTGACTGGATCAAATTCGACCCGGTGAACCTGGTGGGTGTCCGCGGCATCGGCTACCGGGTCTCTTCCGGCGGCGCCGGCGGCACGATCGAGGTCCGCTCGGGCGCGGTGGACGGGCCACTGGTCCAGACGGTCACCGTCGCCAGCACCGGCGGCTGGGACACCTATGCCGACATCCCGGCCTCCGCCATCACCGACCCCGGCGGCACCGGCCCGTTGTTCCTCGTGTTCAAGGGCGGTTCCGGCGGCTTGTTCGACGTAGACGCGATCACCTTCGAGGAGTCTTGATGAGCCGTCCGATCACGCTGTTCACCGGTCAGTGGGCGGATCTCCCGTTCACCGAGGTGTGCAGGCTCGCGAGCGAATGGGGCTACGACGGCCTTGAGATCGCGTGTTCCGGCGACCACTTCGAGGTCGACCGCGCACTGTCCGAAGAGGACTATGTACCCGGCCGCCTGAAGCTGCTGGCCGAGCACGGCCTCAAGGTGTGGGCCATCTCCAACCACCTCGTCGGCCAGGCCGTCTGTGACGACCCGATCGACGAACGCCACCAGGCCATCATCCCGTCCAGGGTGTGGGGCGACGGTGAACCGGAAGGCGTCCGGCAGCGGGCGGCGAAGGAAATGGCCGACACCGCCCGCGCGGCGGCGAAACTAGGTGTGGACACGGTGATCGGCTTCACCGGTTCGAAGACCTGGAAGTACGTCGCGATGTTCCCGCCGGTGTCGCAGGCGGTCATCGACGACGGCTACACCGACTTCGCGAACCGCTGGAACCCGATCCTCGACGTCTTCGACGAGGTGGGCGTGCGGTTCGCCCACGAGGTCCACCCGTCGGAGATCGCGTACGACTACTGGACCACGAAACGTGCGCTCGAAGCTGTCGGCGACCGTCCGGCATTCGGGCTCAATTGGGATCCTTCGCATTTCATCTGGCAGGACCTCGACCCGGTCGGCTTCATCCTCGACTTCGCCGACCGGATCTACCACGTGGACTGCAAGGACACCAGGAAGCGGTTCGACGGACGGAACGGACGGCTCGGCTCGCATCTCCCCTGGGGAGATCCCCGACGCGGCTGGGACTTCGTTTCGACCGGGCACGGCGACGTGCCTTGGGAGGACTGCTTCCGCGCACTGAATTCGATCGGCTACGCCGGTCCGATCTCGGTGGAGTGGGAGGACGCCGGCATGGACCGGCTCCGGGGCGCGGCGGAAGCCGTGACCTTTCTTCGGGGGCTCCTGTTCGACAAGCCGTCGGCGGCCTTCGACGCGGCTTTCAGCAACCAGAAGTGAGGGCGGTTTCATGTGCGGTGAAGAAGCTGAGCAGTTCCACTCTCGACGGGCGCTCCTGCGCGGCGCGGCGACGGCGGCGGTCGCGGTCGGCGCGGCGGTAGCCCTGCCGAGCGTCGCCACTGCGGCCACTGAGGGAGCCGGCCACCACGGTCGGGGCCGGGTCCCGGTGGAGAAGATCAGCATCCAGCTCTACTCCCTGCGCACCGCGTTGCAGGCCGATCTGCCGGGAACGCTGTCCGCGCTGGCGGACATCGGCTACCGGAAGGTCGAACTGGCGGGCACCTACGGCCGCTCGGCCGAAGAGTTCCGCGGTCTGCTGGACAAGAACCACATCAAGGCGACGTCCACGCACACCGGCATCGACGGTGACCTCGACAAGACCATCGCGGACGCGAAGGTCCTCGGGAACACCCGCGCCAACGTGCCGTGGGCGAACTTCGACACCATCGACGGCTGGAAGCAGTTCGCCGTCCGGATGGACACGGCGGCACGGAAGTTCCGCCAGGCCGGTATTCCACTCGGTTACCACAACCACGCGCACGAGTTCGCGCCCATCGACGGCGTGCGCCCGTACGACGTGCTCACCAGGAACACGAACCCGCGTTACGTGAACTTGGAGATCGACCTGTTCTGGGCGGTGGAAGGCGGGATGGACCCGGTTTCGCTGTACCGGCAGCACTGCCCGCGCGTGGTGCAGTACCACGTCAAGGACCGGACCGCGGACGGGAAGATGGTCGATCCCGGTAAGGGCGTCATCGACTTCCCTCGGATCTTCCGGCACACCCGTCCCCACCTCGCCGAGTACATCGTCGAGCACGACAACCCCACGGATCCCCTGAGCACCGCCCAGACCGGATTCACCTATCTCCGTAACGTCCGCTTCTAGCTGGGGAATCCACAATGGACAAGAACAAACGCGGGCTGTCCCGCAGATCGATGCTCGCGGGCACCGCGGCCGGGGTCATCGCCCCGGTCGTGGTGAGCGCGAGCGCCGGTTCGGCACCGGCCGCCGCGGCCGGGATGACCCGCAACATCACCGTCTACGCCGACTACGTTCCCGGTTCGACCCGGGTCGGTTACGGGCTCGAGCCCGGCAAGCCGACGATCCCCGGGCCGCTCCTGGAGTGCTACGAGGGCGACACGCTGGTGATCGAGCTGGTCAACAACACCGACCAGCGGCTCTCGATCCACCCGCACGGCGTCAACTACGACACCAAGTCGGACGGTTCGCCGTTCAACGATTCCTTCAACAAGCCGTACGAGACCAAGACCTACACCTGGAAGACCCGGACGGCCTACCAGGCGGCCAACGGTTTCTGGATGCCCGGCAGCGCGGGGTACTGGCACTACCACGACCACGCGTTCGGCGGCGACCACGGCACCGTGGGCCTGATGAAGGGTCTCTACGGCGGCCTGATCGTGCGCAAACGCGGGGATCTGCTGCCCAGCAAGCAGTTCACCGTGGTGTTCACCGAAATGTGGATCAACCACCAGGTCGCCCCGAACACGCCGATCTTCGAGGCGAATCTCGGCGAACGCGTCGAGTTCATCTGCATCGGGCACGGCAACCTGATGCACACCTTCCACCTGCACGCGCACCGCTGGGCGGACACCCGCACCGGCATGCTCACCAGCGCGACCGACAACGCTCCGATCCTCGACAACAAGACCCTCGACCCGGGCAACTCCTTCGGGTTCCAGGTGATCGCGGGTGACGGCGTCGGGCCGGGCGCGTGGATGTACCACTGCCACGTCCAGCAGCACTCGGACGACGGCATGTCGGGGGTGTTCCTGGTCCGCAACGCCGACGGCGGGATGCCCGCGGGCGCCCAGGAGGCGATCGACCGCTTCAAGGGACACCAGCATCCGACGTCCACTCCGGACGCCACCGGCGCTTCGGCCCATACCCACCACCAGTCTTGAAAGGAGCGAGAACTTGAGACGAGTATTTTCGCAACGTCGGCTCCGCAGACGTTCGCTGGCCGCACTGGCGGTCGGCGCCGTCGTCACCTCCGGGCTTCCGCTGGCCATCGCACCGGTGACCGCCGAAGCCGCGACGAACGTCCCGATCAACGTCCTGGTCTTCCACGGCACCGCCGCGGACCAGAAGGATCCCGTCCTGCGTGCCACGGACGCGATCTCGAGCCTCGGCCAGGCGAACGGCATCTCCGTTTCGTCCTCTTCGGACCCCGCGGTGTTCACGCAGGCCAACCTCGCGAAGTACCGCGGCGTCGTTTTCCTGTCCGCGCAAGGCATCACGCTGAACCGCGACCAGGAAACCTCGCTGCAGGCCTACATGAAGGCGGGCGGCGGCTTCCTCGGTCTGTCGGACGCCGCGCGGGCCCAGGACGGTTCGCAGTGGTTCTCCGGGTTGATCGGTGCCCGTCCGGTGGGGGCGCGTCCCACGCCGGAGGCGGTCGCCTCGGTCACCGCGAGCGCGGAGAACCCGCCCAACGAGACCAAGGAAAAGCTGGCCGACAACAACGAGAACACCAAGTGGCTGACCTTCCAGCCGACCGGCTGGGTCGCCTACAAGATGGCCGCCCCGGTCGCCGTCAGCAGCTACGACCTCGTCTCGGCGAACGACTTCCCCGGTCGTAACCCGAAGAACTGGACCCTGCAGGGTTCGAACGACGGCACCACCTGGACCGATCTGGACACCCGGACCAACGAGGTGTTCACCGACACGTTCCAGAGCCGCAAGTTCACCTTCGCCAACACCACGGCGTACGCGAACTACCGGCTGAACATCACCGCCAACGCGGGTGACCCGCTCATCCAGCTGGCCGATTTCAAGCTGTACAAGGACAACTCGACCACCCCGCCGCCGCCGGAGAGCCCGCCTGCCGAAGCAACGGTCGACGTCCTAGACAAGGCGAACCCGGCCACCGCCGGACTGCCGCAGAAGTGGGTCCGCACCGACCGGTGGCTCAACTGGGAGGTCAACCCGGTCGGCACCGTGCACACGGTCGCGCAGGTCGAGGAATCGACCTACAAGCCCGGTGTCGGCGCGAACGGCGCCTTCCACCCGGTCTCGTGGTGCCGTGACTACGACGGCGGACGTTCCTTCTACACCGGGATGGGCCGGACCGAGGCGAGCTACGGCGAAGCCCAGTTCCGCAGCCACCTCCTCGGCGCGCTGAAGTGGACCACCGGCATGGTGCGCGGTGACTGCAAGGCGGGGATCGCGGCCAACTACAAGGTCGAACGCCTGACCGGGATCAACCAGACCGGCCAGCTGGACCAGATGGGCGAGCCGCACGGGCTCACCATCGCGCCGAACGGCCGGGTCTTCTACATCGGCCGCGCGGCCTGCGCCGGCAACTCGGTGCCCGCGCCGAACGACTGGACCAACCCCGAGATCGGCGCCGGCTGCGGCACGATCCACCAGTGGGACCCGGTCACCAAGAAGCCGAAGCTGCTCACCACGCTGAAGGTGATGGGCAACCGCGGCAGCGGCGACGAACTGGTCAAGAACGAGGAAGGCCTCCTCGGTCTCGTGCTGGACCCGAAGTTCAGCGAGAACGGCTTCATGTACGCCTACTGGATGCCGCACGCGTCGGTCGACATCGACAAGCGGATCGGCAAGCGCACGGTCTCGCGGTTCACCTACGACCTGAAGAACCAGACGCTGGACCAGGCGACCCGCAAGGACCTGCTGTCGTGGGACGTCCAGGTCCACAGCTGCTGCCACGCCGGCGGCGGGATGGACTTCGACAAGGACGGAAATCTGTACATCGGTTCCGGCGACAGCAACTCGTCGCAGGGCTCCAACGGGTACTCCGGCAACAACTGGACCCAGGACTACAAGGGCGTCTCGTTCCAGGACGCGCGCCGTACCTCCGGTAACACCAACGACCTCAACGGCAAGATCCTGCGGATCCACCCCGAGGCCGACGGTACCTACACCAACCCGGCGGGCAACCTGTTCCCCGAGGCGAACGACCCCGGTGACAAGACCAGGCCCGAGATCTACGTGATGGGCGTGCGGAACATCTCGCGTCTGCAAGTCGACAAGAAGACCAACTGGCTGACCGCCGCGTGGGTCGGCCCGGACGCGACCTCGCCGAGCCCGGAACTCGGCCCGGCCAAGTACGAGACCGCCACGATCATCACCGAGGCCGGCAACCACGGCTGGCCGTACTGCATGGGCAACAAGCAGCCGTACCGTGACCGCAGCAGCACCGACGCCGCGGTGCTCACCGGCTGGTACGACTGCGACAACCCGGTCAACACCTCGCCGCGCAACACCGGCCTGGTGAACCTGCCGCCGGTCAAGAAGAACATGATCTGGTACGCGCCGGACGGCGGCGGACCGGTGTTCCCCAACCGGCCCAACAGCTCCGTCCCGACGTACAACGCGGCCGAGGCCACCTACACGCAGCCCTACCTCAAGGGCGGCGGCCAGGCGGTCATGACCGGGCCGACGTACCACCGCGAACTGGTCAACACGAACAGCGGGGTGGCGTGGCCGTCGTACTGGAACGACAAGTGGTTCATCGGTGACCAGAGCAACGGGCAGAACCGGATCGCGGTCACCGTCGACCCGAACGGCGTCCCGAAGCAGGATCCGCCGCTGTTCGCCGAGACCGTGCGGCAGATCATCCCGACCGGTGGTGGCGACACCAAGCTGAACCAGTGGATGGACGCCAAGTTCGGGCCGGACGGCGCGCTGTACGTGCTCGACTACGGCGGCGGCTTCTTCACCCTGACCAACAACCAGAAGCTGCTGAAGATCAGCTACACCGGCGGCGAGGCCACCCCGTCCGCCGCGGCGGCGTCGACCATGGTGCAGAACAAGCCGCTCACCGCGGCCTTCACCGGGTCGAAGTCCGGCGGCGTCTCCTACAAGTGGGAGTTCGGCGACGGCACGATCTCGACGCAGCCCGACCCGCGCCACACCTACCCGCGCACGGGTCTGTACACCGCCAAGCTGACCGTGACTTACGCGAACGGTGAGACGGTGACCGCACGGAACTCGGTGAGCATCGGGTGTCTCGTGGCGGATTCCGGTGCCACGGTGACCATCGGCGACACCGACACCGGGGTGACCAACCGGAACGCCGGTGGCGGCTGCACGGTCGACGACATGATCGACGACGAGAGCACGTGGACCTCCCACGCCGGTTTCGTCAACCACGTCACCCAGGCCGTGGACCGGCTCGGCGATCTCGGCGTGCTGAACGCGGCCGAGTCGGACAAGATCAACGCCGCGGCCGCCGCGTCGCCCATCGGCAACAAGGGCGTCACCGGCTACGACGCGATCTACGACGGCACGCCCGAATCGTTCCGCAACTGGTCGCAGGCGCCGTCCGGGCAGTTCGCCATCCAGCCGGACGGGTCACTGCGACCGTCGGGCGGGCTGGGCATGCTGTGGTACTCCGCACGGCAGTTCGGCAACTTCTCGGTGAAGCTGCAGTTCAAGGACATCGCGCCGGCAGGCAGTGCCAACAGCGGCGTGTTCGTCCGGTTCCCGGATCCGCGCACGCCGGTGGAGCAGCGTCCGCCGGGCAGCTGCGGCACCGTCGGTTCCGCGAAGACGTCGCAGGCCTGGGTCGCGATCTACTGCGGCCACGAGGTCCAGCTGTACGACGGGGCCGCCGGCGAACCGCAGAAGACCGGGTCGATCTACAACTTCGACCCGCGGCCGCTGGACCAGGCGGGCGTGAAGCCGAAGGGGACCTGGAACGAGTACGAGGTCAAGGTCGTCGGGCAGAAGTACACGATCATCCGCAACGGTGTCGTGATCAACGAGTTCGAGAACGCGCCGGGGATCAACTCGTCGCGGGCGGGCGACCCGTCGACCGACTTCCGGCAGTTCGTCAGCGGGTTCATCGGTCTGCAGAACCACGGTGACAACGACCTGATGGAGTTCCGCAACATCCGGGTGCGGCAGCTGTAGCGCGAAAGCCGGCCGGGCGCGCGGGTCTCGCGTGCCCGGCCGGTGTCCCCTGTACGGAAGGTTTCCCTGCGATGTCCCCAAGAACCCTCGTCGCGGCGTTGCTCGCCGCGGCGCTCGCGATACTGGGCCTGGTGTTACCGAGCTCCTCCGCCCCCGCCGTCGCCGCCCCCGTCCAGACCCTGGAATGGACCGCGGGCGACAGCACCGACCACTACCTCAGCGCACCCGCCACCGCGGTGGCGGGCGAGACCACGATCCTGTTCAAGAACACCGAAGCGCTCGGCTCGACGATGTCGCACACGCTGACGTTCGACACGTCGACGCCGGGCTACAACCACGACGTCAATCTCAATATCCTCGCCAACCCTTATGACGAGAAGAACGGCGAGCACCAGGCGACCGTGACGCTGACCCCGGGGAAGTACCGGTTCTACTGCACGATCCAGGGGCACAGCAAGATGTTCGGCGAGTTCGTCGTCACCGACGGCGGCGGCGCCGACACCACTCCGCCGACGGTGACCGCGAACGTCACCGGAACCAAGGACACCGCCGGGAACTACGTCGGTTCCGCGACGGTGAACCTGGCCGCTTCGGACAGCCAGTCCGGTGTGGACAAGGTCGAGTACCAGCTCGACGGCGGTGCCTGGACCGCGTACACGGCGCCCGTGGTGGTTTCCGCGGCCGGTGCGCACATGGTCCACTATCGCGCGTCGGACAAGGCAGGAAACGTTTCACCGGAAGGGATGTCGTCGTTCACGGTCGTCACCGGACAGCCGGGTGACACGACTCCGCCGACGGTGACTTCCGAGGTGACGGGAACCAAGGACACCGCGGGCAACTACCTCGACACCGCCACCGTGAAGCTCACCGCGACCGACGCAGGCACCGGCGTCGACAAGGTCGAGTACAAAGTGGACGAAGGCGCGTGGGCCGCGTACACCGCTCCGGTCGCGGTCTCCGCGCCGGGCATGCACATGGTCTCGTACCGCGCTTCGGACAAGGCGGGCAACGCCTCGCCGGAGGGCATGGCGCATTTCACGATCGTCAGCAGTGACACCACCGCGCCGACGGTGACCTCCGAGGTGACCGGGACCAAGGACACCGCCGGGAACTACGTCGGCAAGGCGACCGTGACCCTCACGGCGACCGACGCCGGTTCGGGTGTCGGCAAGGTCGAGTACCAGTTGGACGGTGGCCCGTGGCTGACGTACTCGGCGCCGCTCGCGCTGACCGTCGTCGGCGCGCACACGGTGAAGTACCGCGCCACCGACAAGGCGGGCAACGTCTCGGCGGAAGGCACGGCGACGTTCACCATCGTCGAAGGCGACGACAGCACCGCGCCCGCCGTCTCGGTGGTGGTGAGCGGTGATCTGGACGGAAGCTGGTCGTACATCGAAGACGCGACCATCAACCTGACCGCGACCGACACCGGGTCCGGTGTGGACAAGATCGAGTACAAATTGGACGGTGGGGCCTGGACCGTCTACACCGCGCCGGTGAAGGTGACCGAGCTCGGCACGCACACGCTTGCGTACCGCGCCTCGGACAAGGCGGGCAACGTCTCGGCGGAACAGGGCGGCGCGTTCACCATCGTCGGCTCGCCGCCGGGCCCCGACGCCTGCCCGGACTCCGACGTCCGTGACACCGTGATCCTCGGCACGGCGGACAGCCAGGTCGAGAACCGCGACACCGGCAACGGCTGCACGATCAACGACGTGATCGACGACGAGTCGGACTACTCGTCGAACGACCAGTTCGTGACCTACGTGCGAGCCGTGACGCAGGAGCTCCTCGACGGCGAGACCATCTCGTCCGACGAGCGGAACCTGATCGTCACGGCGGCGATCGACTCCGGCATCGGCGGCTCCACCGCGGAGCCGGAGCCCCAGAAGAAGCCGGAGACGAAGAACCCCGGCATGAAGAAGACCGTGAAGACGCCCATCCGGGACGTCTGAGCCGGATTCGGTTACCTTTCTCGCGTCGCGCCCGTCATGTCCATGACGGATTCGGCGCGAGAAAGGTATCGACATGACCGGTGAAGCCCTGGCCAGCGCGTTCGAGGAGCAGCGCGGGCGTCTGGTGGCCGTGGCACACCGGATGCTCGGTTCGCGCGCGGACGCCGAGGACGCCGTCCAGGAGGCCTGGCTGCGGCTGGCCCGCCAGGACGCCGACACGATCGACAACCTGTCCGGCTGGCTGACCACCGTCGTCGGCCGCGTCTGCATCGACGTCCTGCGTTCCCGCAAGACCCGCCCCGAGGATTCCTACGAGGAGCCGCCCGAGCTGCTCGTACTCGAGGACTCGCCGGAAGAGGACGCGCTGCTCGCCGAATCGGTCGGCGTGGCGCTGGTGGTGGTACTCGACACCCTCGGCCCGGCCGAGCGGCTGGCCTTCGTACTGCACGATCTGTTCGGGGTCCCGTTCGCCGAGATCGGCGACATCCTCGGCAAATCCGCCGACGCGGCCAAGATGCTCGCCAGCCGGGCCCGCCGGAAGGTGCGGGGACAGCGCCCGGCCGACGAGCCGCGGCAGCGCGCTGTCGTCGAGGCGTTCCTCGCGGCCGCGCGCGAAGGAGACTTCGACGGTTTGATCGAGGTACTCGACCCCGACGTGACGTGGCGTTCGCGGACCAGGCACGGCGAGGTCGTGCGGCTCGGTGCGGCCGAGGTGGCCACTCGGGTCCAACGCGGGGCGCGCGCCGCCGTCACCACCCGTCCCGCGCTGGTCGACGGCAAGGCGGGGATCGTGTCGTGGAGCAAGACCGGCAAGCTGCTCGGCGTGATGTCCTGCACCATCGTCGACGGCCGCATCGTCGAAATCGAGTCCGTGAGTGACCCGCGTCGCCTCGCGGCCATGGGTGTTACCTCTCGGGAGTCCTCCTCGTCGAAGTAAGTGAACACCGACGAGAAGGAGAAATCCCATGCAGGCACGGCTCGAATTCCTCAAGACCGCTCTCGCGCCGAAGCTGGTGAAGCACCTCGTTTCGGCTGCGAAGGTCCTCGACGGCAGCGAACTTCCTTTGGCGACAAGGGAACTGGTGAACATCCGGGCCAGCCAGATCAACGGCTGCTCGGGCTGCCTCGACATGCACACCAAGGACGCGGCGCACGCGGGGGAGACCACGACCCGGCTGAACCTGATCGCGTGCTGGCGCGAGGCGACGGTCTTCACCGAGGCCGAACGCGCCGCGCTGGAACTCACCGAACAGGGCTGCCGTCTCGCCGACGGCAGCGGTGTCACCGACGAGGCGTGGGCGGCCGCCGCCAAGCATTACGACGACGAACAGCTCGTGGCGCTGGTGACCCAGATCGCGCTCATCAACGCCTTCAACCGGCTCAACGTGATCACCCGGCAGCCGGCGGGCGACTACACGCCGGGCCAGTTCGCGGGGCACTGATGGACACCGCACTGTGGATCGTCGCCTGGCTGCTTGCCGTCATGTATCTCGTGTCCGGCATCGGGAAACTGTTCCTGCAAAGGGAAAAGATCGCCGGGGTGGGGTCGGCCGCGGGCTGGGTACTGGATTTCGGCCCCGGCACCGTGAAGTTCATCGGGCTGGTCGAGATCCTGGGCGCCGTCGGCCTGGTCCTCCCGGCCTTGCTCGACATCGCGCCGGGCCTCGTGCCGCTGGCCGCACTGGGACTGGCGCTGGTCATGGCGGGCGCCGTGGTCGTACGGCTGCGCCGCCGCGAGCCCATGGTCGCGCTGCTGGATCTCGCTTACCTCGCGCTGTGCGCTTTCGTGGCCATCGGACGCGCCTGACACGCGTGAAGGCCCCCTTCCCTCGGCTCGGCAGAGGGAAGGGGGCCTTCACACGATTCAGCTCAGGAGCGCTGCTTCGCCCGCCCGAGGATGCGACGGCGTCCACCGTGGCTGTTGGTGCGTTCCTCGTGCAGTTCCTTCAGCGACAACATCATCGCGTCTTCCTGCTTCATCAGCGGGTCGTTGCGCAGGTCCTTCCAGACCGACACGCACAACCCGACCATCACGAACACGAACGGCACCGCGATCAGGATGGTGAGATTCTGCAGACCGGTCAGCGCCTTGTTCCCGCCGACCAGCAGCATCACCGCCGCGACGGCGCCCATCAGCACGCCCCAGAAGATCACGACGGTCTTCTTCGGATGCACGCTTCCGCGCTGCGACAAGGTGCCCATCACCACCGACGCCGCGTCGGCACCGGAGACGAAGAAGATGGACACCAGGATCATCACCAGAATCGCGATCGGGATGAACCACGGCAGGGTCTCGAGCAGTTCGAACGTCGCCGACTGGGCACTGCCCGCGCCCGCGATGTCCGTCCCGGCCCGTTGCCTGCTGATCGCCGCGCCACCGAAGATCGCGAACCAGATCAGGCTCACGATGCTCGGGATCGCGATGACCCCGAAGATGAACTGCCGGATGGTGCGGCCGCGGGAGATCCGCGCGATGAACATGCCCACGAAGGGCGTCCACGAGATCCACCAGGCCCAGTAGAAGACCGTCCAGCCGCCGAGCCAGGTCTGCATCTCCGCGCCACCGGTCATCCCGGTGCGGCCGGACATCTCGGCCAGCTCGCGGAAGTAGTCGCCGATCGCGCCCGGCACGATGTTGAGGATCAGCACGGTCGGCCCGACCACCAGCACGAACACCGCGAGCACCGCGGCGAGCACCATGTTGATGTTGGACAGCCACTGGATCCCCTTGGCCACCCCGGAAACCGCCGAAGCGATGAACGCGATGGTGAGGATCGCGATGATCGCGACCAGCAGGCCCTTGCCGGGGTCGTCGATCCAGCCGACGGCGCCCATCCCGCCACCGACCTGCAGCGCGCCGAGGCCGAGTGACGCGGCCGAACCGAACAGGGTGGCGAAGATCGCCATGATGTCGATCGCCTTGCCCAGCGGGCCTTCGGTGCGCCGCTTGCCGATCAGCGGCGCGAACACCGAACTGATCAGCTGGGTGCGGCCCTTGCGGAAGGTGCTGTAGGCGATCGCGAGACCGACCACCGCGTAGATCGCCCACGGGTGCACGGTCCAGTGGAACAACGTCGTCGCCATCGCGGTGTGGACGGCTTCGTCGGAATTCGGGGCCGCGGTGCCCGGAGGCGGGCTCGCGAGGTGGGAGACCGGTTCGTACACCCCGAAGAACATCAGGCCGATGCCCATGCCGGCACTGAACATCATCGCGATCCACGACGACGTCCGGAATTCGGGCAGTTCCTTGTCCCCGCCCAGCGGGATCCGGCCGTAGCGGCTTATGGCCAGACAGACCGCGAAGAGCACGAAACCGCTCGCTGTCAGCACGAAAGCCCAGCCGCCGTACGGGATCACGGCGTCGTTCAACAGAGTCGACGCGACACTGGCGAGGTTTTCCGGGGCCAGCACACCCCAGACGATGATCGCGAGCGCGAGTGCCGCGGCCACACCGAAAACGGTCCGGTCGGTCTTGGCGGGGCGTTCGGAGGCGAGGTCGAGGGGGACGTGCTCATCGGGCGGATGGCCCGGGCCTGTCGTATCCGGTGCGTGGGCGAGGTCTGCCGCGGTCTCCGCGCCTACCTCTTCTTCCGCTTGTTTACCGTCCTGCGAACTCATGTTCAGCCACGCGCCGATGACAGCGCGATCTCCTTCCGCCCGAGTTAACCCGTTTGCACCACTGCACCCTAACCAGAAAACTGGTAACCGGCAGAAAATGCGGGGGAAGTGGTTTAAACCGGTATATGCGGTTTGACCTCGGCGGATGCGGGCTTCGTCAGCGGCCCCGGCGGGGAACGTGTCTCTCGTGACACCGGGTCATCGACATCGTGGCCTTCGAAATGGCTTCAGACTGTGGTGCCGCCCCTCCAGAAGGGCCTGGTGAGCGGGTCGCCACCGGCGACGTCCGGCCGTCCTTGCCGGGTGTGGTTTCGGTTCAGGAGGTAGGTGACGAGGGCGATCAGGGCGAGGGTCACGATGATTGCGGTCATGGCAGTAAGTTTGCGCCACGAGACATCCTGCCAAAAGTGGCAGTTCTGTCGTTGTGCGTCAAGATCCTGCCAGCTATGCTCGGACCATGCTGAAGAGCGTCGCCGTGGTGCTGATGGACGACTTCGCCCCCTTCGAGTTCGGTGTCGTCTGCGAGGTGTTCGGCTACGACCGCACCGATGACGGAGTGCCACTGCTCGACTTCCGCGTGTGCGGGGAGCGCGCGGGAGAGCCACTCAGTCTCGGCCACGGCGTCAAGGTGACCCCGGAACACGGTCTCGAAGCGACCGAGGACGCGGACCTCGTCGTCGTCCCCGCCTGCGACGTGCGTGACGAGTATCCGCCCGCGGTCCTCGAAGCACTTCGCGCGGTTTCGGCGCGGGGAGCCACGCTGCTTTCGGTCTGCACCGGCGCTTTCGTGCTGGGCGCCGCCGGCCTGCTCGACGGGCGGCGCTGCACGAACCACTGGCGGCACAGCACCAGGTTCCGGAACCGGTTCCCGTTGGCGCAGCTGGATCCGGACGTCCTCTTCGTCGACGACGGCGACATCATCACCAGCGCCGGAACGGCCGCAGGCATCGACGCCTGCCTGCATCTGGTCCGGCGCGAACTCGGCTCCGCCGCGGCCACCGCGATCGCCCGGCGCATGGTGGTGCCGCCGCAGCGCGAGGGCGGGCAACGTCAGTTCGTCGAGGTGCCGATCCCGGAGTGCACCGGCGACAGCCTCCAGCCGGTGCTCACCTGGATGCTCGACACCATCGCCCACGACCACTCCGTCGCCGATCTCGCCGGCCGGGCTCGGATGTCCGAGCGCACCTTCGCCCGCAAGTTCGTCGCCGAGACGGGCACCACCCCGCATCGATGGCTTTCGACGCAACGGGTCCTGCACGCGAGGTCGCTGCTGGAGGAGACGACGATGGGCATCGACGAGGTCGCGCGCCGCTGCGGTTTCGGCTCGGGAGCCTTGCTGCGCCACCATTTCCACAAGGTCGTCGGGGTCTCCCCGCAGGACTACCGCCGGACCTTCGCGCCTCAGCGCGTCTGAAGGACTCCCGTCAGAGGGTGAACACGGTGACGTATTCCGCGTCCCGCACGACGTAGCCGAACCGGGTACGGAGTTCGCGGACGACCGCCCGCATGTGTTCGGCGCCGTAGACCACGCCGATCGTCACCGGTTCGTGCCCGCGCTGTTCGTGCAGTCCGGCCAGCGCGTCCACGAGGAGTTTGTCGCGGCTGCCGACGATCAGGTCGTCGAATTCGGGCATGGCCTCGGCGGAATCGGCCCAGGAGTCGTCTTCGTCGTCGACGGTCATGAACCGCGCCAACATGCCGCGCGTGCCGAAGCCCCGCAGGAACGTGCCCAGTGCCGGCGCCAGGATCGACACCATCAGCCGGTCGCCGAGCGGGACGCGGCGCCAGCCCTCGGAGAACGCCGGACCGTCGAGGTCGGGACGGATCGTCGGCACGGTGAAGCTGTCGGCCTTCAGGTCCTGCACCACGAGTCCGAGGCGTTTGTTCCGTGCCGCCAGCCGGTAGCTCGCGGTCATCCGGGACACCGAGCCGGCGTCACCGACTCCTTCGGCCACCACCACGTCACAGTCGTTCGCCTGTCGCCGGACCGCATCGAAGTAGGCCTGCGTTCCGAGGTGCACCATGGGGAACAACCGGAAGCGAAGCGCCGATCCCTTGGCGCGAAGGGTCAGCACCACGGCGCGGACACCCAATTCGTTCACCACGATGATCTCCATGGCGCCTCCTCCCTGTGCTGGGAGAACGCGCCATGGGGCCGGAAGGTTGCCCCGGTCTAGTCCTTCGGCGCCTTGTTGAAGAAGCCGAGGGACTGGGCGAAGACCGCCGCGCCCACCATCACGACGCCCGGCAGGGTCTTGACCCAGAAGGCGTCCGCCTCGAGCGCGACCAGCAACGCGATCATCCCGCCCCCCAGCACGAGCAGTACGAGCGCTCCCAGTGCGACGCGGGGCTTCGAGACCATGGTTCCTCCAAAGATGAGTTCGGAAGAGCAAGCCTCGCGAGGGCGCCCAGCCGGGACGAGGTCATTTTTGCCGCGTCGCGCGAACGGCACTGTGACCACCGAGTTTGCGCTGTACTCGGATCCGGGCATACGATCAGGGCATTCGTACAGGACGAACGCCCTAGGAGGCGACGATGGCAGGATCCCCGGCGGCGGAACGTGGTCAGGCCGTGCGGCGGCGGTTGCTCGAAGCGGCCGTCGCGCTCGTGCCCGAACTCGGCTGGTCGGCGGTCAGCACCCGGATCCTGGCCGACCGCGCGGGTGTCACGCCGAGCGTCGTGCACTACCACTTCCCCTCGCTGCAGGCCTTGCTGATCGAGGCCGTACTGGGGGCGATGCGCGAGGTCGCCGTCGCCTTCGAACCGGCACTGGAAACCGTCGAGACGCCCGCCGGCGCGGTGGACGCGCTGCTGGCGTCGGTCGGCGAGTACTCCGGCACCGACCCGATGTCGTTGCTGTTCGCCGAGGCCTACCTCACCGCGACCCGCGACGACACCTTGCGTGAGGGCATCCGCGAACTCCTCGCCGGTATGCGCACCCGTTTCGGCGGCTGGTTGGCGGAACGTGGCGTGGCCGAAGCCGAAGACACGGCCGCGGTGCTTTTCGCCGCGGTGGACGGGCTTCTGCTGCATCGCGCGCTCGGCCCGGAGTTCGGCCGCGACATCTCTCCGTCCGTCCTGCGCAGACTGGTCGGCTGAACCGAAAGGGAGGAACCCCGATGAAGGTGGCTATCTGCGGTGCCGGGATCACCGGACTGGCGCTGGCGCACCGGCTCGCGTCGTCGGACGTCGACGTCGTGGTGCTGGAACGTGCCACGGGCCCGCGGGAGCAGGGCTACATGATCGATTTCTTCGGCCCCGGCTTCGACGCGGTCGAGGAGATGGGCCTGCTGCCTCAGGTCGAAGACGTGGCATACCAGGTGAACGAAGCGAGTTTGCTGGACGAACGTGGCCGCCGCCGGGCGGCGATCGACTACGTCCAGTTCGCCAAGTCGGTGCGAGGCAGGCTCCGCAGCATCATGCGTCCCGACCTGGAACGCGTCCTGCGTACGGAGCTTCCGTCCACAGTGGACGTCCGGTTCGGCGCCGGCGTCGCGGGCGTCGACGACCTCGGTGACCGCGTGCGGATCACCCTGGCGGACGGCGAGACGCTCGAAGCCGACCTGCTGGTCGGGGCCGACGGAATCCATTCGACCGTGCGACGGCTCGTCTTCGGTGACGAGAGCCGGTACTTGCGTTACCTCGGTTTCCACACAGCAGCCTTCGTCTTCGAGGATGAGGAGATCCGCGCGCAGGTGGGGGAGCGGTTCTGCCTGACCGACACCATCGGAAGACAGATGGGCTTCTACGGTCTCCGCGACGGCAAACTCGCGGCGTTCGCCGTGCACCGCACGACGGATCCGGCCCTGCCCGACGACGCGCGAGCGGCACTCCGCGCGAACTACGGCTCGCTCGGCTGGGCGGTGCCCAAGGCCCTCGATCTCTGCCCGCCTCCTCGCGAGGTGTACTACGACCAGGTCGCGCAGATCGAGATGCCGTCCTGGAGCCGCGGCCGGGTCGTCCTCGTCGGCGATTCCTGTTACGCAGTCTCCCTTCTCGCCGGCCAAGGCGCTTCGCTCGGGATCGCGGGCGCATTCGTCCTTGCCGAACAACTCACCCGAGCACCCTCGATCGAAGCCGCCTTCGCACAGTACGAAAAGCTGGTCCGCCCGGTGGTGAAGGAGAAGCAACACGTCGCCCGCCGAGGCGCCCGATGGTTCCTGCCCGCGAACCCGTTCCTGCTCCAGGCGCGCCGGTTTTTGCTTCGCCTGGCACGCCTTCCTGGTCTCGAACGACCACTCGCGGCCGCCGTCACGGGAAAGTCGACAGCGCTGGTGACGAACCTGAGGCGAGGGACCGAAATCCGAAGCCGATGATGGCGCCGTTGGCTCGGTTCCCGGACAGGTGGCTGAGGCTCGGTTGCTCGTTGGCGCGATGGGCCGAGGATGCGGGCTCGGTGTCGTTCAGCCGCCCCGGTTTCTGGACGGGTAGCTGAGGTTCGACAGCTCGTTTCGGCGGCTGGTTCACAGGGGTCGGTGGCGTTGCCCCCAGATGACGGACTCGGGTTTGTGGAGTAGATGGCTTGTCGTCTGGACGGCTGTCGATCATGCCGAAGGCTTATCCCGCTGAATTCCGGGCTCGGGCGGTCGCCCTGGTCCGGGCTGGCAAGTCGGTCAGGGAGACCGTACGTGAGCTCGAGATCAGCGAGTCATGCCTGCACAACGGGGTCAAGCAGGACCGCATCGACCACGGTGAACGTCCAGGGCTGAGCAGCACCGAGCACGCCGATCTCGTGGCGGCGAAGCGACGGATCCGCCGACTGGAGACCGAGCTGGAGGTCCTGCGCGAGGCTTCGAAGATCTACGAGGAGCTGAAGGGCGACCCAAAAGGGCGTTCCCGGTAGTCGCCCGGCTCGCGGAGCGGGGGCTACCGGTCAAGATGGCCTGCCGGCTGCTGGAGGTGAGTCATTCCGGTTTCTATGAGTGGCGCTCGAGGCCGATCTCGCCGGCGGCGCTGCGTCGGGAATGGCTGACCGGGGTGATCACCGAGATCCATGCTCGCTCCCGCGGCACCTACGGCGCACCACGGGTGCACGCCGAACTGCGCCTGGGGATGGGCATCATGGTCAGCCGCAAGACGGTCGCCAAACTCATGCGGGCAGCCGGGCTGGCGGGGATTCCGCGGCGGCAGACCCGCAAGAACCCCAAGATCGAGGTCCGCAGCGAGGACCTGGTCAACCGGAATTTCCTGCGCACCCAAGCAAATCTGCTTTGGGTGTGCGACATCACCGAGCATCCCACTCGGGAAGGGAAGCTTTACCGCTGCGCGGTGCTGGACGCGTTCAGTCGCAAAATCGTGGGCTGGTCCATCGACAACAGCCAGAACACCACGCTCGTCGTGAACGCCCTGGAGATGGCAATCAGCAACCGGAATCCTGATCCTGGCACCGTTTTTCACTCCGACCACGGCGTGCAGTTCACGTCCTGGACCTTCACCAACCGAGTCAAGGCAGCCGGGCTGATGCCCTCGCTCGGAACCGTCGGTGACGGCTACGACAACGCGATGATGGAGTCGTTCTGGTCGAAGATGCAGACCGAACTCCTCGACCGCCGGAAATGGAAAACCCGGACCGAATTGGCCAACGAGATCTTCCAGTACCTCGAGACCTTCCGCAACCGGCAACGCCGCCATTCCAAACTCGGATACCTCACCCCAGTCGAATATGAGAGACTCCACGAACTACAACAACCCGCCTGACACTCCACAGACGATGGTCCGGAGACCGGGGCAACGCCAAGGTGTCCGGACAACCGGGGGAAGCTCATCGGCCTAAATCCTGAGGTGCATGGTGTTTCTCCTTGGTGTTCCGGTGGGGTCGAGGTAGGTGGGGGCGGTGAATTCGGGGAGTCCGTCTTGGGCGATCTGGACTTTCCATTCGCTGCGATGGATCAGCCGATGGTGCCGGGTGCAGAGCAGTACGAGGTTGTCGATCTTCGTTTCGCCGTGGTGGCGCCAGAAGACGATGTGGTGTGCGGTGCAGCGGGGTACGGGCATGTCGCAGCCGGGGAAGGCGCAGCCGCCGTCTCGGAGGGTGAGTGCGTATTTTTGGGCGAGGGAGACGGTGCGTTTGGAGCGGCCGATGTCCAAGGGTTCGCCTGCGGTGCCGAGGACGCCGGGTCGGACGCGGGCGTCGCAGGCGAGGATCCTCGCGTCGGTGGCGCTGATCGGCCCGACGAGATCGAGGTGAGCTTCGCCGATGTCCCGGATGAGGTCGTCGTAGGACATGGTGACCAAAATGTGGGTCGCCTCGCCCGCCTGGCCGGGAAGGTTGCGGCTGGTGGTTTTCAGGCGGACGTAGTCGGTGAAGGCGTCGCCGTAGCGTTCGTCCTGAGTCCGGGAGTCACGAACACCATCGATGGCTTTATGGGGTTTGGCCATCGGATCCAGATCCGACTTCAGCCGGGCATACGTTTCCAGGTCAAGCCTGGCCTTGAGGCCGAGGGTGCCGTCGCGGTGTTTGACGAACCGCAGCTCCGGCCGCGTGTCTTTGGGGTCTTCGTTGCGGGGTTCTTTGCCGTCGGGGTCGAGTTCGTCCAGCAGGCGGCGTCCGGCGCGGACGATCTGCCGCGGCCCCGCGTGACGAGCCAGGTCGACCAGGATCTTCTCCCCGGCTCGCACGTCCTCTTCGGGCACAGTCGAGGGGATGCGGGCGAGGGTGCGGATGATGGCGTCGATCTGGGAGCCGCCGATCGCGCCCTCCGCGGCGGCTTCGGCCGTCAGGGGTGCTAGGGGCGGTTCGGGGTCTCCGCCGATACCCGGGCGGGAGTGGAGGGCGAGGACGCGGTCGGCGCGGGCGCTGGCTTCCTTGTCCGTCACGTGGAAGTCCTCGAAGATCAGCGCCGCCAGTGTCGAATGGCCGCTGCATCCGCGCACGCCGCGGGAATTGATTTCCGCGAGGATCGCGTTCTGTTCCGCATCCGCTTGTCGTTTGATGATTTCGAGTTCTTGTTTGCGGGCGTGCAGCGTCGCGGTGTCGACGCGCCACCACTCGGTGGGCGTCGTCGGGGTTGCGTCGTTGCTGGCCACGACCTCAACGATACACCGAATCGAACAGGCGTGCGAGCACGAACGGCCTAGCGTGAAAAGAATCCGAAATGCACGTGCGGAGAAAGCAGCGAAGCGGCTTAAGAGCGCGAAGGCGCTTCGGAGAAAGCGGGAATAGGGGCGTACCCGATCACCATGTCGGACGAGCCGACACGCCCCCGTCCACAGTCAGGTTGTGCCCCGTGATCCACGCCGCGAGCGGCGAGGCGAGGAACAGGCAGGCGTTCGCGACGTCGTCGGGCGTGCCGAGTCTGCCCAGCGGCGCGGCCTGGTGCCAGCGTCGGACGCCGTCCGGCCAGGCGTCGCCGAGTCCGGGGCGGTCGATCAGGCCGGGGGAGACGGCGTTGACGCGGATGCCGCGCGGGCCGTATTCGAGTGCGGCGGCGCGGGCGTGCATGACCAAAGCGGCCTTCGCGCTGCTGTAGTGCGCGTGTCCCGGCGCGGGCTGGGCCGCTTCGATCGAGGCGATGTGGACGATACTGCCGCCGTTCATCACTTCGGCCGCGGCTTGCGTGCAGGAGAACGCGCTGGTGAGGTTCGCGTCGAGGACCGCGCGCCAGCTTTCCGCCGACATCCCGGGCAGGGGTTCGACAGGCTGCACGCCGGCGTTGTTGACCAGGGTGTCCAGTTGGCCGGTCCAGGCCGCGGCGGCGGCCACGAGACGGTGGCATTCGCCGTCGTCGGTGAGGTCGGCGGCGAAGGTCTCGGCGATGCCGCCCGCCTTTCGGATGCGCTCGACGACGGCGAGCGCGGATGCCTCGTCACGGTGGTAGTGCACGGCGACGGTGCTGCCGGCTTCCGCGAAACGCAGGGCGATGCCGCGGCCGATACCGCCGCTGGCGCCGGTGACGAGGGTGGTGGTGCCGGTCAGGTCGAGCATCGAGGTCCTTTCCGCAGCGCGAGCACGGCCGAGACGACGACGAACACCAGGCCCGCGAGGACGTAGCAGTTTCCCAGCCATTGCTGGGCGGTCGTCCACGTCTGGCCCGGCCGGTCGAACGCGGGGAAGTACCGGAACGGCGCCGCGACGAAGATCGCGGCGACGACCCCGGTGACGGCGAGCCAGACCACCGGACGGCGTTTAAGCACCACATAAGCGGCGGTGGTGAACAGTGCCGGAGCGATCCACACCCAGTGATGCGACCACGACGTCGGCGAGATCAGGAGGGCGAACGTCGCGTTCAGCAGCAGCGCCGGCACGATCGCCGAGCGGTACATGGTCAGCGTCACCAGCACCAGCAGCACACAGGTGAGCACGATCCACAGCGGCTTCGCCGAGTCGGCGCCGAACCGCGCCAGCACGGCCTGCAGGGTCTGGTTGGTGTGGAACGAGGTGCCGCTGATCCCGGACGCCCCGGCGAGCCCGCCGAACCAGTAGCCCGCGGAGGCCTCCGGAGCAACCGCGAACGCGACGGCCGAGGCGGCCACGAAGGTGCCCATCGCGGTCAGCGCGCCGCGGAAGTCCTTGCGTATCAAGAAGAACAACAGGAACGCCATCGGCGTCAGCTTGATGGCGGCGGCGAGACCGACGCCGATGCCGCGGTAGCGGCCCCGCGCCAGCAGGCAGTCGGCCGCGACGAGGCCCATCAGCAGCAGGTTGATCTGGCCGAAGCCGAGCGTCTGGCGGACCGGTTCGAGAAAGAGCGCCGGAGTGATCGCCAGCGACGCGACGAGCATCGCCCTCCGCCGGTCCCCGGACGGCCACAGTGTGCGGGTGATCGCGTAGAAGGTGATCCCCAGCGCGCCCAGGCTGAGCGCGAACAGCAGGAGCACCGCGCCGGTCCACGGCATCAGCGCCAGCGGCGTGAGCACCAGCGCGGCGAATGGCGGATAGATGAACAGCAGCGGGATACCGGCCTCGGAAAGCGGCAAGGCGCCGTAGAGGTCGCCGCCGTTCCACAGGGTGTCGACGCCGAATCGGTAGATCTCGAGGTCGCTGTGGGAATCGCCCGCCGTCGCCAAGGCCACGGCACAGGCCAGTGCCAGTGCGGCGAACGCGCCGAGTGACCACCGGGCCCGACCGCGCGACTTGGTGGGAGACATCGCGTGGTGACCCTTCGGACGTGCGTCGATGATCTCGACTGTACCGGTCGGGCGAGAAGCGACTTCCGTCGGCAGTCAGCGCACCACGCATTGGTCTAGACTTTTCATTCCCAGTGTGGTGAAAGGGACCGGACCATGCGCGGAACGACGGTGTTGCCCAGGACGCCCTGCCTGAAACCGAAGGCGGGGGAATTGCCGCTGCATCGGCTGGAGGTCCGCGCGCCGGACGCCCTGCCGTTCACGGTCGGCACCTTCGACACGATCGGGCCGATGTCGCGGGCGGCGTTCCCGCATCGGCACACGTTCTACGAAATAGTCCACGTCACCGGCGGCACCGGCGACCACGTCATCGATTTCACGCGCTGGGAATTGGGGCCACCACAACTGGCGGTCATAACACCGGGGCAGGTACATCATTGGGATGCCCGCGATCTCAGCGGATTCGTCGTGTTGTTCACCGACGATTTCCTGCTCGAACATCCGGCGGATCGCGAAACCCTGCGTCGGCTGAGCCAGCAGCCGTGGCGGCTCGACGAACGCGCGGCCGAGGAGACGGCCCGGCTGGTCGCGGAATTGGACGAGGAATTCCGTTGTGGCGGGCAGGGGACCGATTCGGTGCTGCGAGCCCTGATGCACGTGCTGATCGTGCGGGCGGGACGGCTCCCGGGGCTGGCGGATCCACGTCCGCCGGCCAGGGCTCAGGCGGTGGGCACGGAATTCGCCCGGTTGCTCGGGCGGCCCGACCTCGGGCTCTGGTCGGTCGGCGCGCTCGCGGAACGCATCGGCGTCACGCCGGGATATCTGACCGACGCGGTGAAAACAGCGACCGGCCGGACGGCGGCACAACTGATGCGAGAGGCGAGGACACGGGAGGCGAAACGGTTCCTGCTCGGCACGGATCTCACCGTCCGGCAGGTCGCGAGCCGGGTCGGATTCGCGGATCCCGCGTATTTCTGCCGGTTCTTCCGGCGTGAAACGGGACTGAGCCCCGGCGATTATCGCCGGACCGGTGACGCGGCCCCGGAGATTCACCACGACTGACCAAGTCAGTCCATCGTCCGCAGCTGATCTTCTCCATACCGTCGAGGGTGATTCCCGAAGCCCCCACGAGGAGCAGGTATGGACGAAGAGAACAAGCTCAGCCGAAAGACTGTGCTGAAGGCGGCACTGGCCGCCGGAGTCGCCGCCCCGGTCGCGTTGATCGGCGGCCCCGCGCTCGCGCGCACCACCGTCGCGAGCGGCCAGGCACCCGAGCTGACCCCGGCCTGTGACGACGGAGACGACCCGACCCCGCCGCAGACCGAAGGTCCTTACTTCAAGCCGAATTCCCCGCAGCGGACGTCGCTCGTCACGCCGAACACACAAGGGACGAGGCTCACCGTCTCCGGCTACGTCTTCGGTCTCGGGTGCCTGCCGATCTCGCGGGTGCTGCTGGACTTCTGGCAGGCCGACGTCAACGGCGCCTACGACAACGTGGGGTACACCTTCCGCGGTCACCAGTTCACCAACGACCAGGGCGCGTTCTCGCTGAGCACGATCGTGCCCGGCCTGTACCCCGGTCGTACGCGGCACATCCACGTCAAGGTCCAGGCCCCCGGCAGGCCGGTGCTGACCACGCAGCTCTACTTCCCCAACGAGCCGCGCAACAACACCGACTCGATCTTCGACCCGCGGCTGCTGATGACCGTGCGGGACGCGCCTCCCGGCAGGCAGGCCGCGTTCGACTTCGTGCTGAACGTGCCGCAGACGTCGACCACCCGGCCGACCAGTACGACGCAGACGACGCCGACGACGTCGACTTCGACCTCCAACCCGCCCGGCGGGACGACCTGGGCCGCAGGAACCGGCTATTCCGCGGGTACCCGGGTCACCTACAGCGGTCGCGGTTATGTGTGCTTGCAGGCGCACACGGCCCAGCCCGGCTGGGAGCCGCCGTCCACACCCGCGTTGTGGCGCGCGGAGTGACGGACAGCCGCTGCGGAGGGAGATAAACGCGGGTGGACTCCCGCCGCCGGGACCCACACCCCGGCGGCGGGGTCCACCCGCTTTTTCGCGGGGGTGGGGGGCTCACCCCGAACAGGAGCAAACGTGGCGTGGTCGGTGCCGGGGGTCGTGAGTGGCGATTCGGGTTCTATTGAGAGGTAAGGCAAACGTGTCGTGTCTCGGGTGAGGCGGGGGGCTGGGTGACGCGACATCGCCCTCGCGTGCTCAGACCCGGATCTCGCGTGTTCAGACTCCGTACCACCGAGTGCGGCATCCAGATACGCGAGTTACGTCACCAAGCACGCGAGTCACGCCCTGCGTGAAAGGAGGCCCTCACCACCAGGAGAACGCCGCCACTCACGACCCCCTCGCGCCTGACCAGGACTGAAGGCTCCTTTCGTCGCATCAGACGCGGCGAAGGGAGCCTTCAGTCGATCCGGCGAAGGTAGTGACGTCGCGCCCGTTTAGGGTTTTTTAACCCGGTTTGCCTGGCGGGCGACGGCGGATCTCGGTAGTAGTCGAGTGTTCCGGCACTCCTTTTCCAGTACCCAGCGGAGGAAATCCCTGATGTTCAAACGGATGCTCAGCGCCTTCGGGGTCGGCGGCCCGTCCGTCGACACCGTGCTCGACTCACCGCACGCCGTTCCCGGCGAGGTGATCACCGGCCAGGTCCGCATCCAGGGCGGTTCGAGCGACGCCCAGATCGAGGAGATCCTGCTTTCGCTGGTCACCAGGGTCGAGGTGGAGCGCGGCGACCACGAGCGTGCCGGGACCGCGGAGTTCCTGCGGGTCAGCGCGGGCCGCAAGGTGAAGGTGACGGCGGGGCAGCTGACCACCATCCCGTTCCAGCTCGCCTTGCCGTGGGAGACGCCGATCAGCGCCGTCGGCGGACGGGAGTTGCCGGGCATGGTCGTCGGAGTGCGGACCGAGCTCGTCATCGCCGGCGCGCCGGACAAGGGCGACCTCGACCCGGTGCTGGTCGGCCCGCTGGAATCGCAGGATCGGGTGCTGGAGGCGTTCGGCGAGCTGGGCTTCTCCTTCCGCAGCGCCGACGTCGAAGCCGGGCAGCTGCACGGCGTCCGGCAGGAGCTCGGGTTCTTCCAGGAGATCGAGTTCTTCCCGCCGTCGCGCTACGCCGGCCGCGTCAGCCAGGTGGAGCTGACCTTCGTCGCCGGCCCCGACGACCTCGTCGTGGTGCTGGAAGCCGACCGGCGTGGTGGCATGTTCCGCTCCGGCGGTGACTCCTTCGGCCGCTTCCACGTCTCGCACGAGGAGGCTCTGCGCACCGACTGGGCCGCGGCCATCGACGGCTGGCTGGCCAAGGTCGCCGAGTCCGGCGGCGGGCACGCCATGTTCGGCGGGCACCAGGAGCACTACGGCCACGATCACGACCACCACGGACATCACGGTCACCACGGCAGGCGTGGTCCCGGGATGGGCGGCATGGTCGCCGGTGCCGCGGCCGGAGTGGTCGGCGGCATGATCCTCGGCGAAGTCATGGAGGACGCCTTCGACGGCGGCGACGGCTTCGAGGAGTGATCCGGCCGGCTGGGCAACACCGGCAGCGGTGTTGCCCAGGGGTCACTTCGTTGTCAAGGGCGCCAGAGCGGCGTTGACCGCGTCGGTGAGGCGGCGCGGATCCGCCTCCGCCCTGGCCACCACGTGCAGGCCCTGCATGACGACGAGCAGGAGCCGTGCCTGCGTCCCGCAGTCGACGTCCGCGCGGATCTCGCCGGCGCGCTGTGCGGCTTCGAGTCCTTGCGTGATACCGGTTTCCAGTGCTTCGAATCCACTGTGGACGATCTTTCCGGCGGCTTCGTCGGCGGGTAGCAGTTCGGCGGCGGTGTTGCCCAGCAGGCACCCGCGTCCCGGGGTTTCCCGCGCCGCTTCCAGGACACTGAGCAGCAGCTCGCGCAGAAGTGCGAGAACCGGGCCTTCGGCGAGAGCGTCCGCCTGGTTCGCGGTGCCGGCCGCGTAGCGTTCCAGCGCTCGCAGGAAAAGCGCGTGCTTGTCGCCATACGCGGCGTACAGGCTTCCTGGCAGGATGCCGAGCTCCTCCTTCAGATCCCGCATCGACGTGGCCGAGTAACCCTGCCGCCAGAAGACGTCGAGCGCTCCGCCGATCACCTGGTCTTCGTCGAAGGATCGCGGCCGTCCCGTGCGTGGCATGGCAGCATCCTACGACTTCTTGACAGTGCGTTCAAGAAGTGTACCTTGACTTCTTGTTCAGGTGTTCAAAAAGTCGTACGAGGAGTTCACATGGGTCGCCTCTTCCTGCACGTCAACGTTTCGCTCGACGGCTACATCGCCGACGCCGCGGGCGACATCGACTGGCGGTTCGCCGACGACGAGTTCCAGGCACACATCGACGAGCTGCTGGAGTCGCTCGACGGCATGGCCTTCGGCCGCAAGGCCTACGAGGAACTCGCCGGCTATTGGCCGACCGCCGGGGACGAGGTCTCGGCCACGCAGCGGCGCCGGATGCACGAACTGCCGAAGTACGTCCTGTCGCGCACGCTCCAGAGCACGACCTGGCATAACTCCCACCTGATCGAAGACGCTTCGGCGCTCGCCGGTCTCGAAGGTGACATCGCGCTCTTCGCCGGGGGAGGGGCCGCGACGTCCGCCGCCCGGCTCGGGCTGCTCGACGAAGTGCGGCTCGTCGTGAACCCGGTCCTCCTCGGCGGCGGGACACGGCTGTTCGACGGTGAGTACGCGAAGACGGCGCTCACGCTCGTCGATGAGCGCCGGTTCGCTTCGGGTGCGCTGTTGCTCACCTATTCCGTCGCGCGCTAGCGTCGGCCGGGTTCAGGTGTACCAGGTGGGTTCCGGAAGTTCGTTCAGCAGCGCGTAAGCACCGACTTCGCGGCGTTTGTAGGCCACCGGGTCGTGGAGAGAATGCGTACGCAGATTCCGCCAGAACCGGTCCAGGCCGAATTTCGTGGCGCTCGCGCGGGCGCCGGTCAGCTCGAAGACCTTCGTACCGATCTCCAGTCCGGTGTCGATCACCCGCTGCTTGGCGGCGGCGATGAGGACCGCGACCTCGCCGCGTGCCTCGGGCGTCAGCTCCTCGCGCGGCGCGTGCAGGACGGCCGAAATCGCCGCTCCGGCCTTGTCCACCAACGCTTCGGCCGCCCACAGCTTCGACTGGAGATCGCCGTAGCCTTCGAGGATGTACCACTCTTCACTGGCGGAAGCCTTGTTGTCGCCGCCGTACGGCCATGCGCGGGTGTGCTCGCGTGTGTACGCCAGCGCGGTTTCCAGTGCTCCCTGCGCGATACCGAGATAGAAGTTCGCGAACACCAGCTGGATCGCCGGGACGTTGAGCGTGTTGTAGGTCAGGGGCCGGAACTTCTTGTCGACGTAACCCGCCGCGCTTGCCCACGGGACACGCACGCCGGTGATGGTGATGCTGCCCGATTCGGTGAGCCGCTGGCCGATGTTGTCCCAGTCGTCATGGAAGACGATACCGTCCTGTGCGGACGGAACGATGGCGAAGACGTGGTCCTCGGTGCCCTCGAGAACGCCTTCGAGCACGGTCAAATCGGAAACCTTGCTGCCGGTGGAGAACGACTTGTGTCCGTTGTAGACGATCTCGTCGCCCTCCTCGCTGATCTTCAGATCGGAATCGCGAGGATTGACAGCGCCGCCGAAGAAGAAGTTGTTCCGTGTGTACAGCTCTTCCACCGCGGCGATCTGGTCGTCGGTCGCCACCAGCCGGGCGGCCCACGCCCAAAGGTAGTGATAGCCGAGCAATTGGCCGATGGAGCCGTCGCCGCGCGCGACCTCGCGGGTCACGCGATAAGCGGTCTCCCAGCTCTGGCCGCCACCGCCGTGCTCGACAGGACCGAGCAGCGTCACCAGGCCGGAATCCTTCAGCAGCTGGACTTCCGCGTACGGTGTCTCGTTCTTCCGGTCGCGCTCGGCCGCGTTCA
This sequence comes from Amycolatopsis sp. WAC 01376, assembly GCF_003947415.1. Lineage (GTDB taxonomy): Bacteria > Actinomycetota > Actinomycetes > Mycobacteriales > Pseudonocardiaceae > Amycolatopsis. The sequence continues at coordinate 336,542 of NZ_QHKL01000008.1, read as the reverse complement.
CCGCGAGTTCGTCGGCGACGTCTTTCGCGGCCGTCAGCCATTCACTGGCCGATCGGATCCGGTTCTCGGTCGTGGTCATGCTGGATTCCGTTCTGTGCGAGGGCGAACGGGAATTCCGGGCAGGGCGGAGCGCCCGGAATTCCCGGGTGTTTCTCGGAAAGAGAGCGCGGAAACTGATTCAGGCCGTACAGCGGATGTCGTCCATGCGTCCGAGTAGAGCAGTGGTGCTACGGGGTGTCAACGAACGTCCGCGCTCTGAGACCGGGCCCCTCGCGATCAGAACCAGTGCAGGCAGTGCGGCGATCGTTCGGTGCGGAAGAGGGCGTCGGCGAGCGCCGCCGCGTCCGCGCGATGGGCCTTGATGCGCCCGGCCCGCACGAGCGTGCTCGGGACCGTGCCGCCGAGGTAGATCGAGCCCAGATCGCTCACGTCCAGGGACAGGTCGGGTTCGGCGTCCGTCGGGACGCAGTCCGCCTCGCCGCCCCGGATGGCGAGCAGGTAGCGGCTGTGCTCGCCGAGCGCGGGGTCGTCGACGTCGAGGACGAGTTCACCGTCGGTGGACCAGCCGCGGGCGGTGAGGGCGCGAGGGATGTCCAGCAGCCGTACCCAGAGCCAGTCCATGTCGCTGCCGACTTCACCGGCGCGGAAGTCCTCGAGCTGCCACCGCAGCGGATGGTCGGGAGGGCAGTGCTTGAAGACGACCTCGGTGATCAGGTCGTGCCCGAGCACGAACCGCGCCAAAGCCGTGGACACGTCGTCGTCGACGGTGATGGTCTCGTCGACGGTCAAGGTGCTGGGCTCGGTGAGGAAATAGGAGGCGTAGCCGTCCGGGACGCCGTCGGCGTCGCGGTGCACGGCGATGTACCGCGATGCCCGGGAGATCGGCGGCTGTCCGGCCCCCGCGGACCACCAGTGGGGTGGACGGGACAGCGCGCCGGGCCGGGCCCGGCGGTACCGGTCGTAGATCTCTTCCAGCATCTCGCCGCATTCGGTGCGGCGCAGCACCTCGATCGAGCCGCCGTCCGCGTCGGGGACGGTGAAGGCGGCCTGATGGCGTCGCACCGTCATGCGCCGGGTGTAGGTCGCCGGTCCGTAGCCGAACCGGCGGTAGATCAGCGCCTCCGACGCCAATAGTACGGAGAGGAACTCGCCCCGCTCCCGGAACTCGGCGAGCTGATGCCGCATCATCGCGCTGAGCACGCCCCGCCGCCGGTGCGAGGGCAGGACGCCGACGGCGGTCACTCCGGCGACCGGGACGACGACCTCACCGGGAAGGGTGAGCTCGAAGGAATACGCGGCGGCCGTGCCGACGGGCCGCCCGTCCGCCGTCTCGGCGAGCAGGCCGCGGTCCATTTCGAGAGCGGACCAGGTCTCGGCGGAGGTCTCCGGGAACCGGGCGAACGCGGTGAACATGGTGTCGACGAAGACGGCGCGGTCCTCGCCGGTCGTGGAGCGGATCTTCATGAGCACAGTGCATGGGCGTTCCCTGGCGGCGTCAAGCGATTTGTGATGCCGCGCGGACTACCTAATGATCTTCGGCGCGTACTCAAAGATCGTCTCCAGCCGTCATGGAAATAAATAGGTAGCCCGCGCGAACTTTCGTCGGTTCCTGGCTTCCCTTGGCACGACACAGAATCAGCGCGTTCGTCCCCACTGACGTGGCCGGGATCGGCCGCAGAAATGAGTCGGAACATGCGACTGCGCTCCCTCGTCCTGCTGGCAGGCACCGCCTTCATGGCGCTGCTCGGCTCGACCACCCCCGCCGCGACCGCCGCCGAGCCCTCCGGCGTGCAGCCGATGATCATCGGCGGCCAGTACGCGCAGAGCGGCCCCTGGGCGGCCCGGCTGTTCGTGAACGGCCAGCAGAACTGCAGCGCGACGATCATCGCGCCGCAGTACATCCTCACCGCCAAGCACTGTGTCGCGAGCAGCGGCAGCTACACCTTCCGGATCGGCAGCCTCGACCAGCAGAGCGGCGGCACCATGGCCACCGCGGCGAGCATCACCCGCCACTCCGGCGCGGACCTCGCCATCGTCCGGCTGACCAGTTCGGTCAACGCCACCTACGCGCCGCTCGGCACCACGAGCAACGTCGCGGTCGGCCAGAACGTCCAGGTCTACGGCTGGGGCGCGACCAGCCAGTGCGGTTCGGAGATCAACTGCCAGTCCCGTTACCTGAAGGTCGCCACCGTCCGGGTGAACTCGGTCAACTGCAGTGACTACAACGGCGGGGTCGCGGTCTGCGCGAACCGCGTCGACGGCATCACCGCCGGCGGGGACTCCGGTGGCCCGATGTTCTCCGGCGGCCGCCAGGTCGGCGTCGCCTCGACCAGCGACCGGTCGAACAACACCGCGTACACCAACATCACCCGGTACCGCAGCTGGATCCAGCAGATCGCCGGCGTCTGATCGTTTCTCGTGAGTGGCGGGGGCGGTCGAAGCCGGCCGTCCCCGCCACTCACACTCCCGCTACCTGCAATTTGTCAATTGACACTCAACTCGGAGCCGCTCGACGCGATAATGTGGCAGTCGGCGCCGGTGGGCAGGCGCCGCGGACCTTGGGAGGGGGCCGATGGCGCGACCGACGCAGGCTCTCGACCGCACGATCGTCGTGGTGGACGTCGTGGGATTCACCGCCCCGGACCGGAACCGCCTCGACAAACTCGCCGTGCACCAAGGCATGTACGAAGTGCTGAAGACCGCCTTCGCCGAAAGCAATGTCGATTTCGATTCCTGCGCGCATGAAGATCGCGGCGACGGCGTGCTGGTCCTGCTTCCGACAGGAACGACCAAAGGCCTGATCCCCGACCTGCTGCCGGATCGCCTCGCGGTCGCCCTCCGCCGGTACAACCACACGCGGACACCGCAGGCGCAGATGCGGCTGCGGGTGAGCCTCAACGCCGGTGAGGTGCTGTACGACGGGAAAGGGTGGGTCGGCGACGCGGTCGACACCGCGTTCCGCATTCTGGACGCGCCACTGGCGAAGGAAGCGTTCGCGAAATCCGATCGGATGATCGCGTTCATCTCGTCGGAGCGGTTTTTCACCGACGTCATCGAAAAGGACCCGGGCCTGTTGCCCGAGTTGTACCGATCGATACCCGTCTCGGTGAAGACTTTCACCGGAATGGCTTATTTACGGTTGCACGGTGACGTCGCGACGGCTGCCGCCGAAGACAAGGCCGATCTGGACAACGCGGTTCTGGAATTGATCCCTCGCAAGGATTTGGCGGACCTGCGCCGGCATTTGACCCGGATGGAGGTACCGCATCTGCCGGTCATGATGAGCAGGGCACTCGGCCCCGCGGCCGCGTTGCCCCGGCTGGAGGGCATCACCGACGCCTGGGCCGCCTTTCACCTGCTGACCGACTACAACGCCGGCCCGGACGGCGTCCCGCCCGCGCTCGCGTTCCTGCGCCTGCTCGCGGAAAACGTGGTGGGCGAGCCGGGTGCCGAGATCGCGGGCCGGGTCGCCGACCTGGCACGATCGTTGCGACTCGTTCCCGCACTCGCACATCAGCGGGCAAGCAAGCCCATTCCGGAACGCCCCCCTTTGCATTTGATGATCATGCTCGATCCGGTCACCGCCGATCCGTCGCGGTGCACTCTCGCGTTCTGGAGACAGGACGATCCGGAGATCTGGCCGCCGTCGCTCGGTGGAGTGCGGGAAATCGGAATAGACGAGGTCGAGTTCAGGGTCGATGACGTCATCCTGGAGACTGAGAGTGTCTGGTCGGGCCAGAGCATGTCGGCGTCGGTGGAATTCCTCCTGCCGAGGACGTTGATCAATTTGCCGGTGCAGCGGTGGGCGAAGGAACATGGCACCGGCCATCCGCAGCCGTTGCGCTACGGGTACCGACTCGGAATACGGTCGTTGGAGAGGATGCGGGCGAAGCATTGGCATCGCGCATGGAACTATCGCTGGGATTCGATGGTGGAGCATCCCGCCGCCGACCGGTTGCACTATTCCGGAGTCGCGGAGGATCACCCGATCGACGCGATCCTGAGCGACGACCACTGGGTCGGCCTGGTATTGGCGAAACCTCCGTCGCCCCAAGCGGAGCGGGGTGCGCTGCCGGACGAACTGACGACCGCCCTCCGCAGTGGCCTGCCGGTGGTGCTCTGGCATCCGGACGCGGAACCGGAGAACCTGCGCGAGTTGCTCGACTGGGTATTGGCCGCGGAGAGCGGTTTCAACGAGCTTCCGGATCGCCGCAAACTGGCGAATTCCGGGGCGGCCGTACCGTTCAAGAATTCTCTGGCTCACGATCTGGTGGTAATGTGGGACGACCCGAAACGTGTGATCGTTCTGGACCAGCCGTTGACCCCGACTCGACTGTAAGGGGATGCCGCGGATGAGCGGGAACGATCAGGACGTGGCAGCGGACGGCCGGACGTCGCAGCTCGATGCACCCGATTGGTGGATTTATCGGGGCACCGGAAGGCCCATTCACGACATCGATCTCGCGCAATTGCTACCCGCGCCGCCGCCGTGGCGGTCGTATCGCGGGGATCCGCCACCGGAGCACGACGTGCCACCACCGGACGACGGTGAGGCGGAACGCCGGCTCGGCACCGCGTTCACGCTTTCGGAGCAAGATGTCGACGCGAGCGAACTGAACATGGTGAACGCCGCCCTCTATCTGCGGCGTCCCTTGCTGGTCACGGGGAATCCGGGAACGGGGAAGTCGAGCCTCGCCTATCGGATCGCCAGGGAATTGGGGCTCGGCAGGGTGCTGCGCTGGGCGATCACCAGCCATACCGCGCTGAGTTCCGGGCTGTACGGCTATGACGCGATCGGCCGGGTCCAGGCCGCGGCGACCAGCCAGGCACAGCGCGGTGGTGAGGCCGAGGAACCACCGATCGGTGATTTCGTGCGGCTCGGTGCGCTGGGCACCGCCTTCCTTCCCGGCAAACTGCCGCGGGTGCTGCTGATCGACGAGCTGGACAAATCCGAAGCGGACCTGCCCAACGATCTCCTGTCGATCTTCGAGGACGGCGAATTCTCCATCGAGGAATTGGCCCGCGTGCGCAACCGGCATCCCGAGGTCACCGTGCACACCGCGGATCCGCAGCGCACCGCCGTGGTCCGTGACGGCCGGATCGCTTGCCATGCTTTCCCGGTCGTCATCATGACCAGCAACGGGGAGCGGGAGTTCCCGCCGGCGTTCCTGCGTCGCTGTCTGCAGTTGCGGATCGAGAACCCGGATCACGACCAGCTCGCGGCGATCGTGGCGAGTCATCTGGTCGGTGAGAACGGAGAACACCGGGACAGGCTCATCCGCGAGTTCGCCGAACGGAGCAAGGCGGAAGGTGGTCTCCCGACCGACAGACTGCTCGACGCCGTTTATCTGGCGACGTCTGGCGCGTACCAGCCGGATCAGGAGGCTTGGCCGCGGCTGGTGGACGCCCTTTGGCAACGACTGACGGTGCGGTGACATGGACGGGCCGGGCGGTGTGTCCGACTCGCGTTCCGCCTCGGTGGCGGAGCAGCGGAAGGCCGGTCTGCCCCAGGGGGTCAGGCGGGTCGAATTCGAGGACCTGAACTGGACCGATGTCGCGGACATCGTGTGGCTGGCCGCGGCCATCACACCTCGGCGAGCCGACGACGGATCCGCTCCGCCCGAGGAACCGGAGCCGGAGCCCGAGCGCACGCGGATCCGCAACGCGCTCTCCGAACGCGGGGAGATCCCGGAACTTCCCGAGCACGGGTTGTCGCGGATCACCGACGTCCCGGTGCCGGACGAGGAAGCCGCCCCTTTGGTCGAGATCGAGGCAGTAGCCGGTGAGCTGCCCGAACCCGCGGTGGACGGCACGGGGCCCGGGGGAGTCGTGGTCCTCGAATCACTCGCGTACTTCCGCGCGCTGAGAACCTTGAAACGGGAGACGGTCTCGCGGCGACACAACAATGTGGTCCTGGACGAAGTGGCGACCGCCGTCCGGGCCGCGGAGACCGGACGGTGGTGGCCGGTCACCCGGTCGCGGAAAGAGCGCTGGCTGGATCTGACCCTCGTCCTCGACAACGGTCCGTCGATGGCCTTGTGGCGGCCGCGGGTGTCCGCCTTTGTCGAAGTACTCCGGCAAGTGGGTGCTTTCCGAACCATTCAGGTCCGGCTGTTGGAAACCGCGAAGGACAACGAGGAGGATTTCGTTCTTCGCGGTGGCACGCCGGGCGCATCCGCCCGCGACCCGAACGAGATCCTCGATTCGTCGGGACGGCGCGCGGTATTGCTGCTGACCGACGGTGTCGGGGACGCCTGGCAGAAGAAGGACGCGCTGTACCCCATCTTGGCGCGATGGGGACGGACGATGCCGGTGAGCATCGTGCATCTGCTCCCGCAGTGGCTGTGGGGCCGATGCGGGATGAACCCCCACAAGGCCCGGCTGAGAGTCCCGAACGCGTTGGCGCCCAACGGTCGTTGGGTGTGCGATCTCGCGGACGCCTGGCTCGAACCCGGCTCCGAGGTGCCCGATCACCTCGTCCCGGTACCGGTGCTCGAACTGCGTCCACGGTCGCTGGGCTGGTGGGCCGGACTGATGACCGGCGAAAACGCCGACGTCGTCGAAGGAACGGTCCTGTTCGCCTCGGAACGGATCTCCCAGTCCGATTCCCCCGACCGGCCGGTAACTTTGTCACCCGCCGAAAGAGTGCACAGATTCCGCAGTGTTGCGTCGCCGCCGGCGCTACGCTTGGCACAGTTACTCGCGGCGGTACCGGTCCGTCTCGACGTGGCGAAGCTGGTGGGACAGCGGTTCGTGCCGGAAGCGGGAGTGGAGCACCTCCTCGAACTTTTACTTTCGGGGATGATGTACGCTCCCGCACTCAGGGAGGGCAAGTCCACTTGGGACACAGACGGGGTCTTCGCTTTTCCCGAGGCAGTCCGGGAATTGCTGCTCAGCGGCGCGCGGCGGTCGGAAACGGCCAAGGTCGTCCGAGTGGCCGCCACTCATTTCGGTGACCGGATCAGGTTGCTCGGTCACCTCCGGGACGCCATCGCCGACCCGAACAGCACACCGGACCCAGACCTCACCCGCGAGTCCCCGGCCGATGTGGAGCTCGAAAGCGCGCTCATGCGCGCCCTTTCCGGACCCTATCTGTCCCGGGCCGACCGGCTGCAGAACGCGGTACGACACCAAGTCGTCGTCGCACCCCTACCTGGACCAATGAAAAAGACTGTGAGCCCAATAATGCCTGAGACGGTCGAACGTCCACCTGCCTCAACGTCAGTGTCACAGGGACGCTCGCCTTATCTCAGTGAGACCGAAGCGAACGAGCCGACGACCCGGATGGTGCATCCTTCGGCGTCGGAAACCTCCCGGCAGTTTCCCGACCGTCAGGCCGATGATCCGCCGCTGGTCTTCGGGAACGTCCCCCCGCGCAACCCGAACTTCACCGGTCGCGACGAATTGCTGGACCAGCTCACCAAGCGGTTGAGCAGTGGTACCACCGCCGTGCTCCCGTCTGCGTTGCACGGTCTCGGTGGTATCGGGAAGACCCAGATGGCCGCCGAGTACATCTATCGGCATCTGCAGGATTACGACCTCGTCTGGTGGATCGACGCCGCACACACCACTCAGATCCGCGCCGGTCTCACCGAACTCGCGGGGATCCTCGGTCTCCAAGGCGCGTCCGAGGCCAGTGTCGCGGTCCCGGCGGTCATCGAGGCGCTCCGGACCGGACGGCCGTTCCGCCGCTGGCTCCTGGTCTTCGACGCCGCGGAAAGCCCGGATACCGTGCTGCCGTTCTTTCCGCGCAACGGGCCCGGCGAAATCCTGATCACCTCGCGGAACTCCGATTGGGCGGGTATCGCGCGCCCGCTGGAGCTGGCGGTGTTCAAACGCGAGGAAAGCGTCGAACTGCTCGGACGCCGCGGCCCGGAGATCGACCCGGCCGACGCCGAGGAACTCGCCGAGAAGCTCGCCGACCTGCCCTTGGCCGTCGAGCAGGCGGCGGCCTGGCGCGCGGTGACCGGTATGCCGGTGCAGGAGTATTTGCGCCTGTTCGACGAGTCGGTCGAGGAAATCCTCGACACCGCCTCGGCGCCCGACAACGAGGTTTCCGTCGCAGCGGCGTGGAACGTTTCGTTCGAGGAGTTGAAGACTCGCAACCCGGCGGCTCACCAGATCCTCCACATCTGTGCTTTCTTCTCGCCGGAGCCCATTTCGCGTGACCTGCTCACCGGCGTCAACCGGGTGTCGATCTCCCCGGAACTCGATGCCGCGTTGCGCGACCCGATCAAGCTGGCCCGCGCGATCCGCGACATCAACCGGTACGGCCTCGCGAAGATCGACCACGGCAACAACACCCTGCAGCTGCACCGCCTTGTCCAGCTGGTCCTGCGCAATCGCGTGATGGCCCGGCAGGTCCACGCGCGAATGCAGCACGGTGCTCATCAGTTGCTCGCCGCGCTGGACCCGAACGACCCCGAGTCGAGCAGGCACTGGTCGCGCTACCGGGAATTGCTTCCGCACGCCTATGCGGCGAACGTCCTGGGCTGCGACGACGACTGGCCGCGTCAGCTCCACATCAACCTGATGCGCTACCTGTTCGAGTACGGCGACCACGAAGAAGCGGCCCGGCTCGGCATCGAAGCGCGGGAGCGGTTCACCAAGGTCCTCGGCCCCACCCACCCGCAGACACTCGAGGTCTCGTCGAGGCTGGGGCTCTATCTGTGGGCGATCGGCCGGTACTCCGATGCCGCGGAACTCAACCAGCGCACTCTCGCGCTACGCCTTCAGATATCCGGTGAAGAGAACGAGGAGACCTTCGCTCTCCAGCGCAACATCACGATCGACCTCCGGGCACAGGGCGACTTCGCGGCGGCGACGAAACTGAGCGAGGAGGTCTATCAGAAGGCCAAGCGGATGTTCGGTGAAGACGACCCGGAGACGCTTTACGCCGCATATCAGCATGCGATCAGCCTCCGGCTGGGCGGCGCCTACCGTGAGGCCTTGGAACTGGATCAGGACACCCTCCGGCGGCGGATCGAGGTCCTCGGCCGCGATCACGTCCGCACCTTCAGCGCCAACAGCGCGAGGAACGTGGACCTGCGCGAGGCGGGCGAATACGGCCAGGCTCGGATTCAGCAGGAGAGGCTCACGGAGAACTTCATCGCCCGCTTCGGTGCGGACCAGCTGGACTCGGCCGGCAACTCGCTCCTGCTTGCGGTGGCTCGGAGGAAGGACGGCGACCACCCAGGGGCGCTCAGCCTGTCCACAGAAGTTCTCAAGAGGTTCCGGCTCGCTTATGGCAACGACCACGGAACGACGATGGCCTCCGCGCTGGCCCATTCGATCGATCTTCGTCACTCGGGTGATCTGGCCGCGGCGAGGAAACTCGGTGAGGAGACCTTCGAGCGCTACCGGCGCGGTCTTGGCGAGCATCACCCGCATACCCTCGCGGCCAACGCCGACCTCGCGGTGACCCTGCGGCTGCAGGGCGACCCCGTCGCCGCCCGCGTCCTTAACGAGCGCGCCCTCGAGCAGTTCCGTGCCACCATCGGCCCGGACCATCCCTATGCCATCATCGCCACGATCAACCTGGCGAGTGATCTGTCGGCGCTGGGCGAACTCGACAGGGTGGTCGAGCTGGGACGAGACGCGGTCGAGCGCGGCACACAGGTGCTCGGCGAGGAGCACCCAACCGTCCTGGCGGCGTCCTTCAACCTCGGATTGGATCTCGCCGCGCTCGGCCGGACGGAAGAAGCCGCACCGTTGCGTGACCCGATCCTGGCGCAGTATCGCCGGATCTTGGGTGAGGCCCACCCGGGAACGCAGGCGGCCGGTCGCGGTGCCCGTGCCAACTGTGACATCGACCCGATCCTGATGTGACTCAGCCCGGTACGAGTTGCCCGATCCAGGCGGCGAGCTGTTCCACGGTCGGCGGCCGGGGACCGGATCGCAGGCTTCGATGGACCGCGCGGACGAGTTCGGGACAGTGCAGCAAGGCGCGGGCGGCGGGATGCGGGCCTCGTGCGGACAGTGCGAGGCCTAGCCCGACCAACGAGGTGGGCCGGTCCGGATCCGCGGCGAGCTCCCGCCGATAGCCCTGGACGGCTGGCAGGAGATCACCTGCGGTGTATGCGTAGTCCGCGGCGGTGGCGCCGGGCACCGTCGGTACTCGTCCGTCCGTCGGCAGCGCCGCGCCGCCGACGGTGAGCCGGATCAGGTCCGTTCTGGCGTTGGACCAGCCTCCGTCCGGCACCGGCGTCGGGGGAAGGTCGGTCGCGTCGAAGGTGGCGGGCGGCCTGGGTCTCCCGCTGAGCCACGCGGCCGCCACTTCGGCGACCACGGCGGGGGCCGGACGTAGGTGACGGGCGCGCCATCCCGCGAGGTGATCGCCGCGGACGGCCGTGGCGAGCTCGCTCGCTTCCGCCGATACGGGCTCGTCCTGCCAGGGCCCGAGGCAATCGGCAATGTTGTCGAGGAAGCGGCGCCCGGCGTCGGTCAGGGTCGCGTCCGCGCGCAGCACCTGCAGGGTGCGCCAGGTCTGCGCACGCCAGTACGCGAATTCGAACTCGGAGCGCCGCGGGTTCTGCCCGGCACCAGCCAGTGCGCGCCAGAAGGCCGCGACCCCGAAAAAGGCGTAGACCCCTTGCAGTGCGCCGCTCAAGGGGCGCGGATCATCCCGCCAGGCCACGTAGATCCGCTCCCGTGGGTCGGGCTCGTACAGTTCGACGAGGTGCAACAGGCCGCCGAGCACGATGTGCTGGAATTCGTGGATCAGCGTTTCGGCCAGGGACGCGCCGTCGGTCGGCAGTCCGAGGACCGCGCTGCCGAAAGCTTCCCCGGTCGACGCGCTCGGATTCCGGAAGAGCACCTGGGGTTTCGGAACCAGTGACGCCAATCCCACCGGCATGACGCGGGCTAAACCGGGCAGATGGGTGGCGACCAGACGGCAGGCTTCGTCGATGAGCCGTTGCCAATCGGCCAAGTCCTTGCCTGGCAGCCGTTCCGGCGGGATCGGTTCGTAGAGCCCGCGATAGGGATCGAGGTCGTCCAGCCGTAACGAGAACCGGTGCGCGCCGACCTGACTCCGTACCCGCCGGATTCCCCACCAGCCGTCCGCATCGGCCTCGGGCATGTCCGGCAAGTGCACCGTCGCGTCGGCGCTCGACACGGAGTACCGGCCGTTCACGCCGCGCACGACAGCCGAAGTGAACGTCCCTTCGCCGGGAAACCTGGCCATGCCGAGTGAAGGGAGCATGACATCCCCGTGCCAGGCGGGAACGACGGTTTCGAAGTCGAGTTCCGCCCGGATCGCCGCGGCCGCGGCGATCGCGTGTGCGTGCCCCAGGTGCATCCACAAAGGACCGACGCCGTCGATTCCGTTGCGCAGAAGCCGGGTCGTATAGCCTGCCCAGCTGCCGGTGTACGGATTGGTGAGCATCCTGTTCACGGAGCGGGGTGCTCGTGCTTCGGCACGTGCGAGGAGCTCCCAGGCGGAATCCAGCGGTGGCAACGGTCCCGAATGATCCGGTATCTTCGTGGCTTCGGTCAGCAACGAGTGGATCAACAGTTTGCGCCGGCTCCGCTCGGCTCGGCGCAGACGGCGAGCCATGTCCTCGTCACCGTCGAGACGTGCGAGCGCGTCGAAGTCTCGCCATGACAACCGGTGGAACGCGGGACGAGAGCCGGCTGATGGCGGCATCAGTCGATCCGCTCGCCGCCCCCGGCGCCGCCGTTATCGCTTCTGTAGCGTGCGCGGACATGGGTGGTGCGTTCGACGACATGGCGCGCTGATCGCCGGAAGGCTTCACCGTCCAGGTCTCGTAACGCGGAGAACGAGACCGCGTCGAGATCGATCAACGCCGATTCGATGTCCGGTTCGGTGCTTGCCGAGAAAGAACTCATCGTGCCGATTCCCTCCACCCCGTGAAACGGTTGCGAGAGTTGAACCTCGACAAGGATAGCCGAGATTTCGGGTTCGCTCAGGCCTCATCCGCAGGTGGTGGCCGTCCGGCGGCCAATTCCCGTAGTGCGCGAGGGCGGGTGATGGTGACGCGCTGGCGCGCGGTGCGCACCACCCCCAGCCGCCGGAGTTCTTCGAGACCCCGGATCAGGGTGCTGCGCGAGACCCGCGCGAAACCCGCCAATTCCCCTTGATTGAAGCGAAGATCGACCTGCTTCCCGTCCGTCCAGTCGACTGAGTGCTGCAGCGCCAGTTCCAGGAGGACCGCGGCGAGGCGTTGCGGGAAGTCCGGTCCGCCGGACTCGAGACGGAGCCTGTCGGACTGCTGCAGCCTGATCGCCGCGTTACGGAACATTTCCTCCGCGATCCGCGGCTGTGCGCGCAGCACGCCGAGGAACTTCTCCCTCGGCACGACGAGTGTGTGCACCTCGTCTATCGCCGACATCGTGGCGGACCGGGGGAGTCCGCTGATCGGGGCCAGCTCGCCCACGATTTCCGCGGGTCCGCGGGCGGCGAGCGGGGCGTCCTCGCCGCGGTAGTTGGTGGCGCTGATCTTCACCCAGCCGTGCAGGACGACGAACATACTCGTGGGTGGACTGCCCTGGAGGGCGAGGATCTGGCCCGGCCGCCACACTTTCAGGTGGCCCGCGCGCCGGAGGGCGGACTGCTCCGCCGGGGTCAGCCGTCGCCAGGTTCCGAGCCCCCCGTGCTCATCCGCGGCGGAACCGGTCATCCTGGCCCACCGGTTCCCCGGAAGTCGGACTCGCGCCGTTTTCTTTCGCGCTGTGTTCCATTTGACGCATCAGCCGCTCCCCCGACTCGCCAGCATGGTCAGTGGGCAGAAAGACCCGGAAGTTTCGAACCGCAACCGGTAATTGTGCCAGGCAAGAGGTGACTTCACCAGGCCTCGGGCCGGCGACGGGGGAGGGGCATCATGCGCAGTGCCGAAAGTGTCATGGGGCGGCCGAAGGATCACCGCCACCTGCCTGCCGAGGAGAATCCGCGGACGCCCAAGGCGTTCGGCCGAAGACCGGCCTTCTTCGCGCCGCATCCGCCGCTGATGTCCGGCGGGTGGTATCAGGGCGCCGATCACGAGGTTCTCGGGCCGGGGAGATACCCGGTTCCTCGTCCGCCTGCCAAATCGGTGAAGGCGGCGTTGTTGTGGGCTCTCTTCCTGGGACCGTTGGGATTTTGTTATGTGTCGCCCGTCGGCGGGCTCATCGCGACGGCGGTTTCGGTCACGGCGATCACTTTCGGGGGCGCCCCGTTGGTGGCCGTGATCTGGCCGGTCGTCATGGTGCTTTCGCTGGTGACCTTGTCCCGGCGGTCAGGTGACGACACGAGATGACGTCCGGCCGGTTACGGCCGGGTGAACCGGGTGGGGGCCGCTCAAGGGGGGCGGCCCCCACCACGGGTCATTCGCGAAGGGGAGGTTTCCGATCCTGCCCGATGCGGGCGCCTTGCGAGGCGACGCGCCAGGTTTGGTCAGCCGGCGGTCGCTCTATTGAGGGATAGGGCAAAGGTGCCGAGCCGGGTGGTGGGTCCGTGAGGGCCTCCTTGCCTACCTTGAAGGTAGGGAAGGGGGCCTTCACGGATTGAAGCACCATCCGAAAGTCGCGTCCTGTTGCTCCGATCATGCAGCCCCGGGGCGGAACCCTTGAACCCATCCGGCACCTATGCTTCTATCTGCTCGATAGTCGCAGCAAAGGTGCAGTTTCGAGCACCTTCGAACGGGTTCAACGCAATTCCTGGAGGGCTCCGTGCGCCGTCGTACCCTGCTGAAGGCCGCTGGTGCGGCATCCGCCTTCACGTTGCTCCCGGCGAGCGTCCGGGAGGCGCTCGCCGCCGAAGCGCCGACGGGTGGACTCGACGTCATCGAGCACGTCGTGGTGTTCATGCAGGAGAACCGGTCGTTCGACCACTATCTGGGGACGCTGCGCGGCGTGCGGGGCTTCAATGATCCGGCCGCGATCAAGCTGCCTTCGGGTGCTTCGGTGTTCCAGCAGCCCGACGGCGCGGGCACCTTGCTGCCGTATGCGATCGACGACCAGTTCATGGCCGACGTCGACCACAGCTGGTCCGGCGGGCATCGGGCGTGGAACAAAGGCCGGCACGACGCGTGGCGCGCGGCCAAGGGTGTCCGTTCGTTGACCTATCACACGCGTTCGGCGCTGCGGTTCTATCACGAGCTGGCCGACGCCTTCACCGTCTGCGATGCCTACCACTGCTCGGAAATGGGGCCCACCAACCCGAACCGGATGTACCTGTTCACCGGCAAACTCGGTTTCGAACCGGACGGGACCACGCGCGCCATCGGCAACAACGCCTGGCAGAACCCCGGGCACACCGGCTACATCTGGAAGACCTACGCCGAGCGTCTCCAGACCGCGGGCCGCAGCTGGCGCGTGTATCAGGAATGGGACAATTACGGCGACAATTCGCTCGACTATTTCAGCAGCTTCCTGGCCGTCGGTAGCAAGGCGCTGTCGAAGGTGAAGGACTCCGCCGGAAAAGCCTTCCCGAAGCTGGAGTACTTCTACTACGCACTGGATTCGGCTTCGGCCGCCGAACGGACCCGGCTGCTCGACGGGCTGGCCGCCGGCGTGGCGACCCTGACCGCGGCCGAGCGGACCCTGTACGACCGCGGGCTGGCCAGGGTCGCGCCTGAGCAGTTGCCGAGTGCCTTCAAGGCCGATGTCGACGCGGGCAGGCTGCCGTCGGTGTCGTGGATCGTCGCGCCGGAATCGCAGACCGAACATCCCGCGTGGGGGCCCAATACCGGGGCCGATCTGGTCAAGTCGATCCTCGACACGATCGCCTCCAAACCCGAGGTGTGGAACAAGACGCTGTTCCTGCTGACCTACGACGAAGACGGCGGCTTCTTCGATCACATGCCGCCGCCCGCGCCGCCCGCCTCCGACGCGGAGGGCAAGAGTTCCGTGGCCACGACCGACGAATTCGTTTCCGGTGAGCCGATCGGGCTGGGCGTGCGGGTGCCGATGTTCGTCATCTCGCCGTGGAGCCGCGGTGGGAAGGTGTGCTCGGAGGTCTTCGACCACACCTCGGTGCTGCGGTTCCTGGAACAGTGGTGTGGCGTCGCCGAACCGAACATCTCGCCGTGGCGGCGCGCCGTCTGCGGCGATCTGACGTCGGCGCTGGACACCACGGCGCCGAGCGCGACCTATCCGGCGCTGGCCAAACCGGTGCCGACGAGCGGGCCGTGGAACACCCAGCCGCAACCGCCTTCCGTGCAGAAACTCCCCGTGTCGGAGACGGGGGTTCGCCCGGCGAGGCCGTTGCCTTATCAGCTCGCGGCTTCGGGGCGAGTGACAGCCGAACGGTTCTGGATCGACTTCGCCAACACCGGAGCGGCGGGCGCGCATTTCTACGTGTACGCCAACGCGCACCGGACCGACGGGCCGTGGCGCTACACCGTCGGCGCGAACGCGACGCTCTCGGACTATTGGCAGGTAGGTTCCCCGGACGGCGCGTACGACCTCACTGCGCACGGCCCCAACGGTTTCGTGCGGCGGTTCGCGGGCAACCGGGTCACCGCGACCACCGGCGGGAAACCGAATCCGGAAGTCGTGCTGCGACAGGGTTCCGGCGTCGTGTACCTGAAGATGACGAACGCGGGTGCCGCGTGCGAGCTCACTGTGCGCACCGGCAACCGAGGCGGCGGACCGTGGACGTACTCGGTCGCGTCCGGCGCGACGGTCGAGGATTGGTTCAGCACCGAAGGCGGCATGAGTGGCTGGTACGACCTGACCGTTCAGGGGCCGGATGGCTTCCTTCGCCGCTTCGCGGGCCATGCCGAGACCGGCGCCGAAGCCATCAGCGACCCGGTCATGGGCTCCGGGCCGCTCGCCGCCACTGTTCGCTCGGCCGACAGCCAGGAGACCGTGGGCGAGTCCGGTGCCGCCACGAACGCCGTCGACGGTGATCCCGCCACCCATTGGCACACCAAATGGTCCGGCGGGGAAGACCCGCTGCCGCACGAACTGCACCTCGATCTGGGCGCCACCCGCACCGTCACAGGCCTGGCGTACTTGCCGCGCCAGGACGGTTCGGACCATGGCCGTGTCGGCGGCTACGAGATTTACTTGAGCACGGACGGTTCTGGGTGGGGAAGTCCTGTCGCCACCGGCACTTTCGCCGACGACGCGGTCCGGAAGACCCTTCGGTTCTGGCCGGCCCGGGCCCGCTATGTGCGATTCCGCGCCCTGACCGAAGCCGGCGGCCGCGGCCCGTGGACGTCGGCGGCGGAAGTCACCCCACTCGGCTGGACGTGAAGGCCTCCTTGCCTACTCTGAGGGTCCGGCTCCGCCGCAATAGCGGGGCAAGGCGGACGTGTTGTGGTGGACCCGACAGGAGCGGGCTCACGCAAGGAGCCTCACCCGGCTCTTGACTGTCCACAAGGGACACTTTACGAGACGGATGTGCCCGATTTGGGTGACTTGCACGGTTTCACGAGGGGGTCGTGAGTGATTTTTGTTGTTCTAGCCCTCATTGCCACTCACGACCCCCCGCAGAAATGCACATAGCGGCATCAATCGGACACCCAATCGCCCGGCGGTGTCCCTTGTGGACACTGAAGCCCCGTCTGCGCCCAGAATCAGGCCTGTCCCGCCTTGGCTCGCCCACTCGCGTGGTCAGGGCCGGGGCTCGCGTGTCCAGACGGACATCACGCGGCGGCACCCGCTCGCGGGCGAGTTCGCCGCCCAATCACGCGAGTTCGCCTTCCGGTCACGTGTGTGACGTGCGGGATCACGCGTCGCCCGAGTGCATGAAGGGAGCCCTTCGCTGCCCGCCTGGTACGCCGATCCGGTGGGAGGTCGCGCGGTCTTGTATCGTGTGCTTGATACAAGACCGAGGAGGTCGATCGTGCCGTTCGACAACGTGCCGGCCGTGGCCCTGATCATGGGCCTGTTCGGGCTGGTGATCCTGGTTTTGCTGTGGCCGGGCGAAAAGCAGGGAACGAAGGTGCTGCGACGGTGGGGTGTCGACGATCCTTCGCCGTCCGAAGTCGCCGAAGCCGTGCGCTACCTGCGCCGGCGCCGGTTCTGGTATCCGTGGCTGTTCCTCGGGTTGCCGGTGCTGGCCGATCTCGCCGGGATCCGGGGCGACAGCACGTCTGTCTTCCTGGCCACGCTGCTCATCGGCGCGTTGATCGCGGAGGTTCTGGCGCAACGACCGCAAAAGCGGGCGCGCCGCGAGGCCGGGTTGGAACGGCGTGCCGTGCGCGGGCTCGTTCCCGACTGGGGGCTGGCCCTTTACACGGTGATCGTCGTGGCCGCGGTGGTCTGGCTCGTGGTCCATCGCTGGTGGACGTTGCTCGGGGTGGCCGCGGCCGTTTCCGCGGTGACGTGGCTGATCATCCTGCTCGCCGTGCGCCGACCGTCCACAGGGGACAGTGCGGCGGACGGCGCGCTGCGCGTCCGTAGTGCGCGGGTGGCCGCGGGGCTCGGGCTCGCCGCCACGGTGACGCTCGCGATCCCGGAGGTGACGAATCTGGTTTCGTGGATCTTGGTCGTCGCCGGGCTCGCCGGCTGGTACCACCTCGCCCACCGCTCACGCGCGGAAGTCGTCCGGTGTCGTTGAAGGTCGTCGTCGACACGGACCTCGGCATCGCGCCGTGGCGGCAGGTCCGGGATCAGCTCGTCCATTTGATCACCACCGGCGCGCTGGCCCCGGGCACCCGATTGCCGCCCATCCGGCAACTCGCCAGGGATCTGGCACTGGCCTCGGGCACGGTGGCGCGGGCCTACCGGGAGCTGGAAGAGAACGGCTGGGTGTACACCGCGCGTGCCAAGGGGACGGTCGTCGCCGAAAGCGCCGACCGCCCGGAAAAAGCAGCGCTCCTCAAGGCGGCGGCGGACGAATACGCCCGCGCCGCAAGGGAACTCGGCGTCGAGCCCGGCGACGCGCTGGACGCCGTTGCCGCCGCGCTCGAATCACTCGAGTGACGTGTCGCCGAAGTGTTCGAGCAGCAGCCGTAGGCCGCCGATCAGTTCGGCCCATTGCGCCGGTTTCAGTTCGGGGAGAAGGCGGGCCTCGTTCTCCAGGTGGAGCTCGAAAACCTCGTCCACGACCTGACGTCCCTTGCCGGTCAGCCGGATCTTGACCGAACGGCGGTCTTCGCTGTCGCGTACCCGCTCGACCAGGCCCTTGGTCTCCATGCGGTCGATGCGGTTCGTGATCGCCCCCGACGTGACCATCGCGGCTTTGAGCAGCGCGCCCGGCGTCAGGCCGTCGGCGTCCCCGGAGCGGCGGAGCGTGGTGAGCACGTCGAACTCCCACGATTCCAGGTCGTGCGCGGCGTTGAACTCCTTGAGCTTCCGGTCGAGGATCCGCGAAAGCCGCTGGACGCGCCCGATCACCTCGGCGGGCCAGAGCTTGTCTTCGAGGTCCGGCCGCTCGTGTCGCCAAAGCCCGATCACCGCGTCCACCGCGTCGGCCACGATGCGCCTCCAATCATCTCAACATTAAGAGACTTGACATTGACAGAAGTCGCTGTTGTTATCTCAACGTTGAGATTATCAGTGAGGAGACATCATGGCGATCACCGTCGAGCGGCCCGTGACGGCAACCGCGAAACCGAGGCTCACGGACGTCGGACTGGCCGCGCTGGCACCGGCCAGCTGGGGCACCGTCTACGTCGTCACCGCGACCCTGCTGCCACCGGACCGGCCACTGCTGGCCGCCGCGCTGCGGGCGCTCCCGGCCGGGCTGCTCCTCCTGGCACTGACCCGGCGGCTCCCGCACGGGTCGTGGTGGTGGAAGACGGCGGTGCTCGGGATGCTCAACTTCGGCGCCTTCCTGCCGTTGATCTTCCTTGCCGCGTACCGCCTTCCCGGCGGCGTCGCCGCGACCCTCGGCGCCCTGCAACCACTGCTGGTGGCGTTGCTCGCGCTGCCGATCCTCCGGGTCCGGACACCGGCGCCGATCGTGCTCGCCGCGATCGTCGGCGCCGGTGGTGTCGCCCTGCTGACCCTTTCGGCGGAAGCCCGCCTCGACCCGCTCGGCCTGGCCGCGATGCTCGCTGCCGTCGCGCTCATGGCCGTTTCCTTGCTCCTGACCAAGAAATGGGGCCGGCCCGGGCATCCGCTGGCGATGACGGGCTGGCAGCTCACCTTGGGCGGCGTCGTCCTCGCCCCGGCGACGCTCCTGTTCGAAGGTCTCCCGGATTCGCTGACGACCGCGAACCTGCTCGGCTACGGCTACATCGGCATCGTCACCACCGCGGTGGCCTATCCGCTGTGGTTCCGCGGCATCGACCGCCTCGCCCCGACGTCGGTCTCCCTGCTGACGCTGACCAACCCCCTCGTCGCCACGGCCGCCGGTTTCCTGGTGCTCGGCCAGACCCTGACCGGCTGGCAGCTCACCGGATTCGCCGTCGCCCTCACCGCTTTGACGCTCAGCCAAACCCTCAAGACTCCCAGGTGACCGGCAGCTCGTGGACACCGTAGATGTTCATGTCGGTCTTGAGCTTGACCTCGCCGGCGGGGACGGCGAGCGCGAGAGTCGGGAAGCGGCGCAGCAATCCCTCGAAGCCCGCGCGCATCTCGATCCGCGCCAGCTGCTGGCCGAGGCACTGGTGGATGCCGTGCCCGAAGGACAACAGGCCGCGGGCGTTGCGGTGCAGGTCCAAGGCGTCGGGGTTTTCGAACCGCCGCGGATCACGGTTGGCGGCCAGCAGCGAGATGATGACGGTCGATCCCGCGCGGATCGTTTCGCCGCCGAGTTCCAGGTCTTCGGTGGCGTAGCGGAAGAAGATGTCGGCGACGGACAGATAGCGAAGCAGCTCCTCGACCGCGCTGGGCAGCAGCTCCGCGTCGGCGCGAAGTTCGGCCAGCTGTTCGGGGTGCTCCAGCAGCGCGAAAGTACCCAGCGACAGCATGTTCGCGGTGGTCTCGTGGCCCGCGAGCAGCAGTAGGAAAGCGGCTCCCGCGAGCTCCTCGATGGTGAGGTCTTCGTGGCGGCCCAGATCAGAGAGGATGTCGTCGCCGGGCGTCTCGCGTTTGCGCGTGACGAGTTCGGTGAGGAAGGTGTTCATCCCGATGAACGCGGCCATCTTCTCTTCCAGCGTCTGGTCCCTGACCATGAGCTGGGCCGAGCTGGCCTGGAACTTCTCCCGGTCCTCATAAGGGACGCCGAGCAGTTCGCAGATCACCAGCGACGGCACCGGCAGCGCGAACTCCTTGACCAGGTCGACCGGCGGGACCAGCGCGGCCATCGCGTCCAGGTGCCGTTCGGTGATCTCGACGATGTGGTCTTCGAGCTGCTTCATCCGTTTGACGGTGAAAGCGCCGGTGAGCCGCTTGCGCAACCGGCCGTGGTCCGGCGGGTCCATGGCGACGAACATGCCCGGCATCGGCGGGGAGGGCTCGGTCGGGGTGGGCATCCCCGGGGTCTCGTACGGCGCGTGGAGGATGCCGATGTCCTGGCGCGAGCTGAACCGGGTGTCGGCCATCAGCTGCCGGGCCTCGTCGTAGCCGGTGACGAGCCAGCCCTCGTGGCCGTCGGGGAAGACCATGGGACTCACCGGGCGGGCCTCGCGCAGCCGGGTGATCTCGCTGGGTGGGTCGAAGGGGCCCGCGTCGCGGTCCATCGGGAGGCCCTGCGGGATGGGAACCGTCTGAGTCATCGCTTCGCCTTTCGTGGTGGTTGTGACGACCACTCTCACCGCGCGGCCTGACATCGGGCTGACACGGCACTGACACCACCCGTGTCAGCGGCGTGGCGGGGGCGTGTCAGCGCGGCCGCCCAAAGTGGTGACCATGAACGACACAGCGATCGCGGTCTCCGGACTGCGGAAGACCTTCGGCGACAAGGTCGTACTCGAAGGTATAGACCTTGAGGTCCCCGCCGGCACCATTTTCTCCCTGCTCGGACCGAATGGGGCGGGGAAGACGACGACGGTGAACCTGCTGACCACCTTGATGAAGGCCGACGGCGGGACGGCGAAGGTCGCCGGCCACGACATCGTCACCGAAGCCAAGGCGGTGCGCGCGGCGATCGGGGTCACCGGCCAGTTCGCCGCGGTGGACGAACTGCTGACGGGCCAGGAGAACCTCCAGCTGATGGTGGACCTGAGCAGGGGCACCGCCGGCAAGCGGGTCGTCGGCGACCTGCTGGAACGCTTCGACCTGGTGGAATCGGCACGGAAACCGGCGTCGACCTACTCCGGCGGCATGCGCCGGAAACTGGATCTGGCGATGACGCTCGTCGGCGATCCGCGGATCATCTTCCTC
Organism: Amycolatopsis sp. WAC 01376; assembly: GCF_003947415.1. Taxonomy (GTDB): domain Bacteria; phylum Actinomycetota; class Actinomycetes; order Mycobacteriales; family Pseudonocardiaceae; genus Amycolatopsis. The sequence continues at coordinate 315,380 of NZ_QHKL01000008.1, read as the reverse complement.
GACGAGCCCACCACGGGGCTGGACCCGCGCAGCCGTCGCACGATGTGGTCGATCATCCGCGAGCTGGTGGCGGGCGGCGTGACCGTCTTCCTCACCACCCAGTACCTCGAGGAAGCCGATCAGCTCGCCGACCGGATCGCGGTCCTCGACCAGGGCCGCCTGGTCGCCGACGGCACTCCCGGCGAACTCAAGCGGCAGATGCCCGGCACGCATGTCCGGCTCCGGTTCACCACCGTCGCCGAACTCGACGCGGCGGCGCGGATCTTCCCCGGGGCCACCCGGGACGACGAGGCGCTCGCGCTGCGGGTCCCCAGCGACGGCGGGACGAAATCCCTGCGCTCGCTGCTGGACCGGCTCGACGAGTACGCGGTCAGCGCCGAAGAGTTCTCCGTCCACACCCCTGATCTCGATGACGTTTTTCTCGCCCTGACGGGCCACAACACGGAGGCAGTGCAGTGAAATCCCCCTCGACGGTGATGTTGCGCCGTAACTTCAAGCACCTCGTCCGGAACCCGACCTCGGTGTTCAACGCGATCCTGATGCCGGTCGTGATGATGCTGATGTTCGTGTACGTGTTCGGTGACGCGTTCAGCGTCGGCGTCGACTACATCGACTACGCGACACCGGGATTGATGCTGCTGGCCGTCTGCTACGGGCTCGGCGCGACCGCGACGGCGGTGAACTCCGACATGACCAAGGGCATCATCAACCGGTTCAAGGTCATGGACGTCTCCCGCGGCGCGGTGCTGAACGGGCATGTCGTCGCCAGCGTGCTGACCAACCTGATCGCCATCGCGGCGCTCACCGGCGTGGCCTTCCTGCTCGGTTTCTCCCCGGCGGCGGGATTCCTCGACTGGCTGGGCGTGGTCGGGATCGTCGTGCTGCTCGGCTTCGCGGCGGCCTGGCTCACCGACGCGCTGGGCCTGTCGGCGAAATCCCCGGAGACCGCGGGGATGGCCTCGGTGCCGCTGGTCATGCTGCCGTTCTTCAGCAGCGCCATCGTTCCCGCGGAGAAGATGGGCCCCGGGCTCCGGGAGTTCGCGGAGTACCAGCCGTTCACGCCGATCATCGAGACCCTGCGCGGCCTTCTCAACGGGGCACCGGCCGCGGGCGACGTGTATCTCGCTCTCGGCTGGTGCGCCGGGATCGCGCTCGCCGGATACCTGTGGGCGTCCTCGACGTTCAAGAAGCGAGCGTGACCTCGACCAGTCGCTTCCAGTCCGCCTTGGTGCCCTCCTGCGCCGTCTCCGCGAATTTCGCTTCGCCGAGGCGGCGCAGCACCGTTTCCTCGATGCGGGCCACGTCCGGACGTGACCGATCCGGCAGTCCGCGTAGTTCGTCGGCCGCCCCGAGCAGCCGCGCTGCCCGTTCGGGATCGTCCTGGCGCAGGGCCAGATCCGCGACACCGACCATCATGTGGGCGATCAGGGGCACGTGCCGCACCTCGGCCGCCGCCTGCCAAGCCGCTTCCCGGTGGGCACGGGATTTCTCGAGATCGTCCGCGAAGTAGCCCCGAAGGTCGTGGCTGATGGCACGCACGTGTCCCAGGCCAGCTTCGTCACCCATCACGGTCATCGCGAAGGTGAGTTGCTTCGCCGCTTCCTCGGATTCGCCGCGCCAGTGGGCGAGTTCCGCCTCTGAAAGGGCCATCATGCCCAACGCCCCCGGCCACGTGACCTGCTCGGCGTACCGCCGCGCTTCGGCCATGGCGGACGCGCAGGCCTTCTCGTCGTCCATCAGCCAGTACAGCTGCGCCTGCCGCGACCGCAGCCGGATGAGGTCCTCGACCGAACCGACCTCGGTCACGACCTTGACCGCCTCTTCGTAGTACTCGCAAGCGGTGGCGAACTCGCCGCGAGTGGCGATGCGATCCGCCAATTCGGTCAGGGCGAACGAGATTCCGAACCGTTCGCCGAGCGCGCGGAACTCGTCGAGCGCCCGCTCGAGATACTCGTCCGCCTCCCGGCCGGGATGGCCGAGCGTGATCCGCATCTTGCCGAGGTGCAGTCTGCCCAGCGCGCGGACCCACGCGTTTTCGTCCTCCAGCACCGGTTCCCACGCGGACAGCGCTTCGTCCCCGGCCAGCATGCGTTCCAGCGGGACGACGAGCCCGAGCAGCGGATGCTTGTTCTCACTGCCAATGCCCAGCCGGTACGACTCGTGGATCCACTTCGCCGCGGTGTTCTCGTCGGCGAAACCGGAACTCACGAACAGCGAAACGAGCCCGTAGACCACGGCCGCGACGTCGTCGGACACCTCGCCGGGCGTCCTGACGGCCGCACTGACCAGTTCCATGCCTTCCGTGCGGTGCCCGCTGAGCCACCAGTACCAGCCGCAGGCCGCCGCGAGCCGCATCGCCTCCGGTGCCTCGCCCGCGGCGAGCGCGCCGCGCATCGCGGAAATGATGTTGTCGTGCTCGGCATTGAGTTTGGCGAGCCATTCCAGCTGTTCGGCGCGGCGGAGCATCGGCTCCGCGGCCTCGGCGAGCTCGGTGAAACAGGCCAGATGCGCGTGGCGTGCCAGCATCGTTTCGCCGGCCTCGGCGAGCCGTTGCGCGGCGTACTCCTTGATCGTGCCGAGCATCCGGTAGCGCGGCGCTTCGTCGCCCGCCGCGACCAGCAGCGACTTTTCGGTCAGCGCGGTGAGCAACTCCAGGACTTCGTACTGCTCGACGGCCTCGCTGACGCAGACCTGTTCGGCCGCCTCCAGGCTCGCCCCGCCCGAGAACACCGAAAGCCGGCACAGGACGGTCCGTTCGGCGTCGCTCAGCAGCTCCCAGCTCCAGTCGACCATGGCACGCAACGTCCGGTGCCGGGGCAGCGCGGTCCGGCTGCCGCCGGTCAGCAGGCGGAACCGGTCGTCGAGCCGGTTCGCGAGCTGGTCGACGGACATGGTGCGCAGCCTGGCGGCGGCCAGTTCGATCGCCAGCGGCATCCCGTCCAGCACCCGGCAAACCCGCGCCATCGTGGCCAAAGTGGCTTTGTCGGCCACGAAATCCTTGCGCACGGCGCTCGCCCTGTCCCGCAGCAACCGGACGGCGGGGGAGGACTCGATCTCGCCGGGGCCGGCGTGCCGGTCCGGTACGGCCAGCGGCACGACATGCCACAACGTCTCACCGGTGATGCCGAGCGGCTCCCGGCTCGTCGCCAGTATCCGCAGACGGCGGCATTCCCCGAGCACTCGATGGGCGAAGGCCGCGGCCGCCTCGATCACGTGCTCGCAGTTGTCGAGGATCAGCAGGACTTCGCGTTCCCGGATCGCGGCGATGATCCGTTCGACGGGTTCGGCGCTCGACGAGTCGCCGAGCAGCGCGTCGCGGAGACCGAGCGCGGCGAGCGTCGCTTGAGCGACATCTCCGCCCGGGTCGATGGCCGCGAGTTCCACCAGCCATGCCCCGTCCGGCAGGTCGCCGAGCAGGGTACGCGCGGTTTCCGTGGCCAGCCTGGTCTTTCCCGAACCGCCGGGCCCGATCAGCGTGGTGAGCCGGTGCTCGGCGACGAGTTCGCGGACCTTGGCGACATCGGTGTCCTTGCCGACGAAACTGGTCAGCTCGGCGCGCACGTTGGTCTTGCGGTTCTCCTCCCGGCGTCCCAGCTCACCCCGCAGGAGTGCGACGTGCACCGCGGACAGCTCGGGCGAGGGATCGACGCCCAGCGCGTCGGCCAAGGCTTCCCGGGTGCGCTGGTAAACGAGCAAAGCCTCGGTGTCGCGGCCCGTCACCGCGAGAGCCCGCATGAGCGCGGCGACGAGCCGCTCACGCAACGGATGCGCGGCCACCAGATCCGTCAGCTCGGTGACCAGTTTCGCGCCGTGGCCGAGGTCGAGCTCCGCGTCGAACCGGTCCTCCAGCGCCGTCAGGCGAAGCCCTTCGAGCCGGGTGACCGCGGCGTCGAAAGCGCCGCTTTCCTGCAGGCCGACGTCCTGCATGGCCGCGCCGCGCCACAGGTCGAGCGCCTCGCGCAGCCGCTTCGGCTCCTCGTCGCCGCGGGCGCTCTCGACGAGACGCTCGAACCGCACGGCGTCGACGTCGTCGGGCGTCACCTTCAGCCGGTAGCCGTCCGTCTGGCCGTCGACGGCCCCTTCCGGCAGTACCTTCCGCAGCCGGGAAACCAAGCGCTGCAAGGCGTTCGTCGCGTCGGCGGGCGGCTGTTCACCCCAGATCCAGTCGACGAGCGTCGCTTTCGAAACCACCCGCCCCGGTTCGAGCGCGAGGGCGATCAGCAACCCGCGCAGCCGGGCGCCCGGCACGTCGGCGAGGCCGCCGTCGTCCGTGCGTACCTCGAAGGGGCCCAGCATCCCGATCCGCATTGCGCCGATTTTGCCACGGGTGACCAGGGGACTTACGACTCGCCGGTGATCCTCGCCGAACCGATCGATGCCGCGGTGATCACCCTGGCGGCGGTCTGCGTCGACGAACCGGAGTTCAGGCCGGTGAGCGAAGCCCGGTCGAGGGCGTGCACGACGAACTCGTAGGTGTTCACGGTGGAGGGTGAACACGGTCCCTGGTAGCCGTAGAGGCTCGCGCTCCCGCGGTAGTAGACCTGCCTGGAGCCTGCCGGAACCGGCGGGCGGTAGACGTGCTGGACGTTCTGGGGGAGCGAAACCGTGCTCGCCGGGATGTCGTAGATGACCCAGTGGATGAGGTTGGCGTTGTCGAGGTCGCGCATGACGATCGCGTAGCTCTTGGCCGCGGCGGGAGCACCCGACCAGGCCAACGGCGGCGACTCGTTCTTCTTGGCCGGATCCTGCCCGCCGCCGCTGGTGCACTCGTGGACTTTGGGCATGAGGCCGCCGTCGGCGAACGCGGTACTGGACAGGGTGAACGCGGTCCGTGCCGTCGATGCCGACGGCGAAAGGACGGTGGCGCCGACGGCGAACAAGGCGCAGAACACGATTCTCGTTGCTCTCATCGGAGACTCCCGAGGCGTTGGTGGTTCCCGTGCGCCCGATTCAGCGTAGGCAGCCGGGAAACCCGCGGCTAGCGCACTTTCCCGGCCGATCGAGGTGTTTTCGCCGTGTGATGTCCGTCTGAACACGTGAGTCGCGCCTCTGATCACGCGAGTTCCGGAGTCAGGCGGGCCGCCGGTACATGAAGGACCCCTTCACGTACTTGGGCGACGCGGGATCCCGCACGTCACACACGTGATTGGAGGCGTAACTCGCGTGATTGAAGGCGTAACTCGCGTGCTTGGGCGGCGATCACGTGAGTTCCGGGTCAGGAGCGGACGAGTACGGAGAAGTAGATCGGTTTGTTGGCGGGGAAGAGTTCCCGGTCCTGTTCGTCGACCATCTTCCAGAAGATCTTGCAGTCGGCGGGGGCGGTCGGCGGGGTGCTCACGGTGACGGTCACCTGCACGTGCCCCTGCGGGGCGGTGTCGTTGACCGGGATCCGGTCCGGGGTGCGGCAGGTGCCGGGCGCGACCGGGAGGTCGGTGCGGCGCAGGTATCGCTTCCGCCACTCCACCGTCCCGGTGTTCTGGAGCTCCCACACCTTCACGAACTGGGTGCCCGGTTTGACGACGGTGTCGTCGGGGATGGTCACGTCGGCGATGAACTTGCTCGAGTCGCCGGGATGCGGCGGTCCGGCCGCGTCCTGCCCGCCGGGCAGCAGGATGACGACGACGGCGGCGATCGCGGCGACGAGGACGAGGGCGAGCGGTATCAGGACACGCTTGGACCGCCATCGCGGAGCGGGCTCCGGTTCACGGTCGGCGGCGAGCACGAGCTGGACGCCCTTCCATCTGGCGTGCCATTCCTCCTCGTCACCGTCGCAGGCGCGGACGAATTCCCGGACCGTCTCCCACGGCTGGAGCCGTTTGCCGGTGACGGTGAGGTGCAGGGTCGCGTGGGACACCGCGCCGGACTTCGCGGCCATCTTCCGGAACGACGGCTCCCCGGCCCGCGTGCGCAGCTTCCGCAGCTCGGCCATGAACGCTTCCAGCTCCGGTGCCCGTTCGCCTGTTCGCGGTTCCGGCACGCTCCCCCTCGCGATCGTGTCTGATGTGACAACGATTTTCGTCACTCTGCGCGGCCAGGTGACTATATCGCGAAGAGTATCCGGATCGCCGCGCTGACCAGCGGTATCGGCCTGGTCGAGGCCCTGTCAAACGCTGTCAACCTGCGCTTTTTGACGTCAGACGTTCCGTACAGGCGGTTCCGGCTGACACCGCTCTCGGGCCAGTGTCGATCACAAGCCGCTCACAGGGAGCAGCACGACGAGTGAAGGAGCAGTCATGCGCAAGGTGGCAACCGCCGCGATGTTCGCCGCTCTGTCCGGAGCCGCGCTGGGGATGACGGTGGCACAGCCCGCGGTGGCCGCGCCGTCGGTCAACATGGAGGCCGTGGTCAAGGCGGCCATGTGGGATCCGTACAAGGCCGACCAGTCGATCACGCCGGGTTCCGGTGAGAGCGTCAAGGCGGTCGAGCAGGCGCTCTCCGCGAAGAACCTTCTCGACAAGAAGCAGGTCGACGGTCACTTCGGCACGTCGACGGTGACCGCGTACCAGAAGTACCAGAAGTCGCTGGGGCACAGCGGCCTCGCCGCCAGCGGGCTGCCGGGCAAGGGCTCGCTGACCGAACTGGGCAAGGGCCGCTACACCGTGACCGCGCCGATCAGCGTCGGATCGAAGACCAGCCTCGACGGCAAGACGGTGAACAAGCGCACCGCCGACATGATCGCGGCCGCGGAGAAGAAGGCAGGGGTCAAGTTCACCGTCACCCAGGGCTCGTACAACGCCGGCGGCGTCGGTGCCTCGGGTGGCACGCACGACGGCGGGGGCGCCGTCGACATCTCGGTGAACAACATCTCGAACAAGACCGCCGCGGTGAAGGCACTGCGCGAGGTCGGCTTCGCCGCGTGGCACCGCACCCCCAGCCAGGGCAACTGGGCCGAGCACATCCACGGGATCGTGATCAGCGACACCGACATGTCGCCGCAGGCGCAGGCACAGGCCGGTGACTACTTCAAGGGGCTCAACGGCCTGGCGAGCCACGCCAAGGACGACGGTCCCAAGGTGAAGAAGGTGACCTGGGAGGAATTCAAGCGCGGGTGACCCACCGCGTTCCGGACAGGGCGGGCGGCTTCGGCCGCTCGCCCTGCCGTGTCCGGTACGTCACCGCGGGCTCGTCCGCCGCCAGTGTTCGGCGGCCTCGCTCATGTCCTTGTGCAGATGCCGGAAGAACCGGCTGGTGGCGTCCAGCCGCGCACCCGCCGGACCGTCGATCAGCCCGGCGCCCCGCCGGGTGACCTCCGCCCATTGGGTCATCGCTTCGAGGCTGGCCTGCCAGGCGCGATAGCCGAAGTCGTCTTCGATGACGTACCGCTGCCGTCTGCCTTCGCGTTCGCGGCCGATCAGGCCGCGTTGTTCGAGCCAGCCGACGGCCTTGGACACCGACGCGGGGCTGACCTCCAGCCGGGCGACCAGTTCGGCGGCGGTACTGCCGCCGGTGTCCGCGGTGAACAGGCAGGCCAGGACTCTGGCCATCATCGCCGGGACGCCGGTCGCGGCCATCGTCTCGGCGAACTCGGTTTCGAAGTCTCCCACCGTTTCCGGGGTCCGCGTGGCGACGGGCGGCGGGCCGGGTTTGCGGCGGCGCGCCCGCCATCGCGTCGCCTGTTGCGCTTGGCTCGCCCGATAACCGTGGGCGCCGCCGTTGCGCGCCACCTCGCGGATCACCGTCGATTTGGGGCGTTCCAGCCGCCGGGCGATTTCGGCGTAGCTGAGGCCCGCGGCCAGTCCCGAGGCGATCTGCCCGCGCTCGTCGTGGGTCAGGCGGTTTCCCGGCACCCGTCCTCCGGTCCTGGTGCATTCAGCTCCATGGTCATTGCATCGATTGTATGCCTTCCACCTCGATAAACGGTGAACTCGTGTTGCAGGAGCCCGAAAAGCGGTCCTAATGTTTCGTCGAGAGTGAAGAAAGGGGGACGCGGGATGACGGCCAAGGTATGCCTGGTCACCGGCGCTTCGTCAGGGATCGGCCACGCCACCGCGCTGGCGCTCCTGCGCGCCGGGCACAGCGTTTACGGCGCCGCGAGGCGCGTAGAGAAGATGGACGACCTCCGCGCGGCGGGCGGCCATCCGCTGAAGATGGACGCCAGGAACGAGGACGATCTCCGCCGCGCGGTCGACACCGTTCTCGATGCGCGGCAACGGATCGACGTCCTGGTCAACAACGCGGGCACTGTTCTGCACGGTGCCGTCGAGGACGTGCCGCTCGACAGCGCGCGCGATCAGCTCGAAGTCAACCTCCTCGCACCCGCGAGGTTGGTCCAGCTCGTTCTGCCGGCCATGCGGGCCCAGCGGTCCGGCACGATCGTCAACGTCTCGTCGATCGGCGGCGAGATCGCTTTGCCGTTCGGTGCCTGGTACTACGCGTCGAAGCACGCGCTGGAAGCCTTCTCCGACACGCTCCGCATGGAAGTCGAGCCCTTCGGCATCGACGTCGTGATCATCCAGCCGGGCATCATCAAAACCGAGTTCGAAGACCAGACGGCCGCGCAGCTCCGCGAGAACTCGGGCGGCGGGGCGTACCGGGAGATGACGGAAGCCATGGCGCGCCACGGCGAAACCGGGCTCAGTGACGGCTCAGACCCCTCCGTCGTCGTCGATGCCATCCGTTGCGCGATCGAGGCCGAGAAGCCGGAAACGCGCTACGCGGTCGGCCACCTCGCCGAGAAACTCCTCGAGCTCAACAGGACTCTGCCGGATCGCGAGTTCGACCAGCTGGCCATGCGCGCGACGAAATAGCTCAACCGCTCGGCTGCTTCTGGACGACCTTGCGGCGGCGGGTGCGGGCGACGCCGATCCACAGCAGCACCGAAACGACGGCGCCCGGCGCCGCCATCAGGTACACCGGCCAGGTGCGGAAACCCGACACCCACAGCATCGTGACCAGGCCAAGGGTGATCAACGTCCAGATCAGGGCGAGACTCCCCCCTTTCCGCCTCCACCGGGCGGCGATGCCACGCATCCTGTCCCTTACTCGGCTCACACCGGGTGAATACCCGCTCTTCGCCTGGTCAACCCAGGAAAATCACGCGCGGAGATAGCCGGTGATCATCGCGACGAGCTCGTTCTCGAGCCGGGTGACGTCGATGGAACCGGGCGCGGCGATGAGCTGGTGCACGGTCAGTTCCACGGTGGACGCCACGAGCCTGGCCGCCGTGTCCTTGTCCTGTACGCGGACTTCGGGATGGCCGTCGAGGAGTTCCCGCAGGTCACCGATCATCTCCCATTCGAGCCGGGTGACCCGTTCCAGCAGTTCGCCGGAGCGGGGTGCCTGCTCCAGCATGATCTGCAGCAGCCGCGGATCGTCGAGATGGTTGTCGATCACCGTGCGCACGAACTCCCGGACGATGGTCTCGAGCGGTTCCGGCGACTGCTTGTACCGGCGGAGCGTCTCGGTGGCCCGGTCGCCGTCGAGGTGGCGGGTCAGCAACTCGGCCAGGATCGCGTCCTTGTTCGGGTAGTACTGGTACAGCGAGCCGATCGAGATCCGGGCCCGCTCGGCGATCCGGTTCGTGGTCCCCGCGGCGTACCCGTACTCGGCGAAAATGTGAGCAGCGGCGGTGAGGATGCGCTGCCTGGTCAGCTCCGCCCGCACCTGGCGCGGCCGTTTACGTGGCTGGATCCGTCGTTCCTCCGACGTCATGGCACTCCCGGTGAAGCGGCGTGAAAGCGAGTAGCGAGCAGGCTGAGTAATTGCTCATAATTGTGCCATGACCAGCAGTGATCTCGTCAGTGATCTCGCCAGCGAGACGCGTCCGCGCCGGCTTTCGCCCGAGGAGGTGCGCGCCCGGCTCGGCGAACCCGAGGCCATGATCAAGGCCAAGGTCCACGACCGCGTCGACCGGCACGGCCGTCGGTTCATCGCCCATTCCCCGTTCGCGGCGATGGCGACGTCCGACGCGACAGGCCTGCCCGACTGCTCACCGCGCGGCGACTACCCGGGTTTCGTGAAGGTGCTCGACGAGCGCACCCTGGCGATCCCCGACCGGCCGGGCAACAAGCTCGCCGACTCGTTCCGCAATCTCGCCGAGAACGACGGGATCGGGTTGATGTTCGTCGTCCCCGGCGTGCGGGAAGTGTTCCGGGTCAACGGTCGCGCCTATCCCACCGACGAACCGGACGTCCTCGCCAGGATGCGCACCGAAGGCAAACCGGCGGAACTGGCGATCATCGTCGAGGTCGTGGAGACCTTCTTCCACTGCGGCCGCGCGCTGGTCCGGTCCCGGCTCTGGGATCCCGCGAGCCAGGCACTGGCGGACGAGTTGCCGTCCGCCGGCGAGATGGCCGCCGAACAGATGGGGCTCGAGGTCGATCCGGTGGTACTGGAGACCATGCTCGAAACCGCCTATCGGCAGTTGTACTGAGGTGATTTCGTTGATGCAACGGACCGTTCTCGACCGCGTGGAACCGGTCGCCGAGGGCACCGTCTCGCTTGTCCTGCGCGGCGCCGAGGGACCGCTGGCGCCCTGGGAGCCGGGCGCGCACGTCGATCTGGCGCTGCCGAACTGGCTGACCCGGCAGTATTCGCTGTGCGGCGACCCGGCCGATCTCGGCGGCTACCGGGTCGCCGTCCGGTACGACCGGCTGAGCCGGGGCGGCTCGGAGTACATCCATCTGTTCCTGCGCGAGGGCCGCACACTCGATGTTTCGTTGCCGCGCAACAACTTCCCGTTGCTGCCCGCGCCGGAATACCTGTTCATCGCCGGCGGCATCGGTATCACGCCGATGCTGCCGATGCTGGCGGCGGCGGGTCCTTCGGCCAGGCTGGTGTACGTGGGCAGGTCTGCGGCCACCATGCCGTTCGCCGCCGAACTCAAGGCAACGTACGGCGATCGGGTGAGTCTCTGCTTCACCGCCGAGCACGGCAGGCCCGATTTCGCCGCACTGGCGGCCGGGCTCGGTCCGCGAGCACTGGTCTACTGCTGCGGCCCCGCCTCGATGCTCGACGCGGCCGAAGCGGCGTTCCCCGCGCAGCGGCTGCACCTCGAGCGTTTCCGGCCGGCGGCCAAGGACTTCGCGCCCGACGAACCGTTCGAGGTGCACTGTGTCCGATCAGGACGGACGGTGCCGGTCGCGGCCGAAGAGTCCATGTTGGACGCTTTGCGCCACGCGGGGTACCCGATCCAGTCCGGCTGCCGCGAAGGGGTTTGCGGCAGTTGCGAGATCACCGTCGTCGGCGGCCGGCCGGAGCACCGCGACGACATCGGCGCGCCACCGGGACGCATGTACTGCTGTGTTTCCCGAGCGTCTTCGCGGCTTGAGGTCGACCTCTGATCGGACGTGAAGGAATTTCCCCGAATTGCCGGGGGAACGGGGCGGTGTAACCCTGGTCATACCGAACGACACCACCACCACGAAATACAGGAGTCGTTATGACCACCACCGAAATGCCCGCTGTCCACGAATGCACGGTCAGCGGCTGCTCGTACAACCACGACGGCTGTCACGCTTTCGCCATCACGGTCGGCGGCGGCAACGGATCGGCCGATTGCGGAACGTTCGTCCCGCTCAACACCAAAGGCGGACTCGATCGAGTGACCGCTCAGGTGGGCGCCTGTTCCCGGACCGACTGTCGTCACAATTCCGCGCTGGAATGCACCGCATCGAGTGTCCGGGTGGGACCTGGCGAGGGTGACCACGCCGCCAACTGCCTGACCTACGCCCCGTAGCCGTACTTACGCGTGAAGGCCCCCTTCTCTCGGCTCAGCAGGGAAGGGGGCCGACAGGAGCGGGCTCCCGCAAGGAGCCTCACCCGGCTCTTGACGGCCGCTGGGTGGTCGTGAGTGGTAAGTGACGTTCTAACGACACTTACCACTCACGACCCCCGCGCTGGCGCCCAGAATCAGGCCTGCCCCGTCGGCGCCTTCACGCGTGATCAGCTTCCGGTCTGGGCGCAGCTCGCGGCGTCGGTGCCGAGTACCGGGTCGGTCACCGGGCGGGCGGTGATCGGAATGGTCTTCTGGGTGGTCAGCGCGCCGTCGCGAAGGGTGTAAACGGTGCGCGTGCCCGAGTAGGTGAGCGGGTCGGCGCCGACGTCGTCGGCTTCGGCGGCGACGGTCTCGAAGGTGCGGCCACCGCCGTCGAGCGGGGTGCACTGGTAACCCAGGTGGGCGGCGACGCCGCCGCCTTCGGCGACCGACAGCGGCTTGCTGTCGTTGCCGACGACCTGGCGGAGGTTGCGGCCGTCGTAGTGCAGGGCGGTGAAGAAGGTGGTGTTGGCGCCGACGGACTGGGTGACGATCAGTTCGGCGCGGCCGTCGCCGTTGAGGTCGGTGACGCGCGGGGCGTCGAGCGGGACGGAGCTGTCGGCGCCGAGGTGGATCGAGGTGAAGGTGCCGTGCACGGTGGCGGAGATGACCTGGTCGTTCTCGCCGGTGAGCTGGGCGGTGACGGTCTCGATCTCGCCGTCGCCGTCGAGATCGGCGACCGTGCTGACCGGGTCGGTGGACCGCGCGGCCAGCGGACTGCTCTGCGGGCCGGCCAGCGCAGGGACGACGGCGGCCAGGCTCAGCGCCGCGGCGACGCCGGTGATGGTGGCGGTGCGGATGATGCCGTTGTGGTTCATGGTGCTCTCCCTCCGACGCTTCCGGTGAACTCTTCACCGAAAGTGCTCTCATCAAGGGAGACGGTCGCGGATCAAGGACGTGCAGTGAGAGTGTGATGGGCCACACAAACGCAACCCGGCGGCCCGCCCCCGGCGGAGCGGGCCGCTCGAGTCAGCCGATCTTCCACAACTGGAGCGCGGAGCCCGTGTCGGCCCGTTGCGTGACGGCGGCACCGTCCGAAGTGGACGCTGTCGTCAACAACAGGCCGGAGCGGACGCTAGCGATCTTGTAACTTCCGTCGGGCTGTTTCGCCGCTGTCCAGCGCTGATTGGCCCCACCGGTGCACGTCCACTGGATGACGCGCGCGCCCGCGGTGGTGGCGCCGCCTTCGACGTCGGCGCACAGGTTCGAATGCGTGTTCGTCAGCGTGTAGGAACCGTCGGACTGCTTGGTGAAAAGCCATTTCTGGTTGGCGCCCTGGTTCGGTGTCCACGTGACGAGAGGGGTGCCCGCGGTCGTCGAAGAGTCCGGGTCGTCGAGGTTCTTGCCGGCCGCGGCCACCGTGTGGATCCCGCCGAGAGTGCCGGCGCCCGCGTCGGTGAACTTCAGCGTCTGCTCGGCCGCGGTCCGGCCGCCGCCGACGGCGTTCCCGGTGGTGTCGGTCCACGAGCGCAGTGGTGTGGTCTCGGCCAGACGCGACGTCTTGGCGGACAGGCCGAGCACGAGCCCGCTGTAGCGGTTCACCAGCCGGAACGTTCCCTTGTCCACAATGGACGGGATGATGAACCACCGCTGCCCGACCGCCGAGGACGAGGTCACCGTGGGTTTCGCGCCCCACGCCCGGCCCGCCTGCACGGCGTCGACGCCGAGGAGCTGTCCGGTGGCGGCGTTGGTGACGCGGTACGAGCCGTCGCCGTCGGACGAGAATTGCCAGGCTTCACGGTCGGATCCGGTCGTGCTCGCGACCGACGTCGTCGCGGTTCCGGTGCCCTGCGCGAGAACCCGGCCGTCGCCGAGGCCGATACGGTACTTTCGCGAAGTGTCCACAGGGGACGGTGCCGGTGCGGACGACGTGATGGTCTGGGTGGTGTACTCGCCACCCGCGTTGTTCGAACACGCCACCGCGCAGTACGACCGGAACTGCTTGCCGATGATGGTCGAATTCGTCTTGTTCGCGGCGTCGACGAACCAGCGGTACCAGGATTGGTTGGTGTAGCTCCCGGTGTCGCCGATCAGCCGCCATTTCTGCGTCGTCAGATCGTCGGTCACGTAATAACGCTGGGGGACGACGCTGTCCACGGCCTCCGGCGCGCCGATGTAGAGACCGAGATGCGCGTTGTAGGCGATGTTCATGATGAACAGATCCGATTTGCGCGGCAGCTGTCCCGCGGCGATCTGCTGGCTGACGTTGCCGGTGTTGGCCGGGTCGTAGTCGTCCGCGACGGGTGTGTAGCCGGTGTCGCCGGAGGCGGAGACGGGAACCATGTTGCTCTCGCGGCCGCCGACGCCGGGCTGGGTCCAGCCGCCGTTGAACCACTTCTGCCACGTGCCGGACGCCATCTTGCCCGAGATCGGCGCGCGGGCGACGTGCGCCAGCCCGGCCATCGGGCCGCCGGCGCCCGCCTTCGGCACGATGCGCGAGCCGTAGTAGACGTAGAAGTAGCCGGAAGCGGTATCGACGAACAGGCGCGGATCGCCGTCGCCGTAGTCGAACGTCTGATGCGGGAAGGCCGCCGTGTCCCCGCGCTTCGTGCTGTAGGGCGAGGTGATCGCGTGGTCCTTGATGGCCCAGGTCTTCCCCTGGTCCTTCGACACGGCCATGTCGATCGCGTCGTAATGGGAGAACGAATACGCGCCGAACGGCTCTGGCGTGAACTCGTTGTGGATCAGGCCGTACCAGTCGCCGGTGTCCGGGTCGACCCAGGTGCCGACGAGATCGCAGAAGTTGCGCTGCGAGTAACCCGATCCGGCCGGCGGATCCGTGGATTCCTTGCCGGTGGGGCTGTTGTTGCAGCGCCAGGTCGTGTCGTCGTTGCGGTCGGCGGGATTGGCCGGGTTCACCGCGCTGCTGATGGGATTCTTGGTGAAGCTGTCGAAATCGCGTCCGCTGTAGAAGTCCCATTCGCGCGGCTGGTCCGCGCCGTAGAGCGCGGCCGCCTGCTGGAAGTAGAACGTGCCGTCCTTGTCGACATAGGTACTCGCCGGGGTGTCGGTGGTCGGGCTGAACGACTTCTTGGCGTCGACCGTGATGGTGTACGTCGCGTCCGGCGGTGCGGCGTCGGACGACACCGGTACCACCGTGGTCGCCGCCACGGCCAAGGCCGCGGCGCCGAGAAGAGGCAGGGTCCGCATGACTCTCTCCCAAGGGTGACCCGCACCACAGTTGGCGGGGCGGTCGCCGATGTTATGAACGTTCTTGCACGTAAGTCAACGAGTTCGCTCAACTTCACGCGTCGGTCATGCACTTATTGCGCGGAAAGTCCAAGCGGGGCCGCGCGGAAGTCCAAGCTCAATCCGTCGGCACCAGCGGCGGGTCGTCGGGAGGGGGAACGCGTGAACTCCAACCGCCGGGGACGGCCTGGACGCGTGACTCGCGGAAGCGGCCGGGGGAGATCCCGACCCGGCGGGTGAAAACCCTGCTGAAGTAGGCGGCGTCCTCGTAGCCGATCGCTTGGGCCACCTCCTGCACCGGCATCCGCGTGGTGGCCAAGAGTTCCTTCGCGCGATTGAGGCGAAGGGTCAGCAGGTGGTCCTTCAGCCCGGTCTCGGTGCTGCGGCGCACGGCCGTGCGCAGTTCGGGCAGCGTCATGCCGCGGCGGGCCGCGATCTCCGCGACGCTGATCGGCAGCAGCGCGTCGTGCGCCAGCGCCTCCAGCAGGGAACCGCCGCTGGGTGTGCTGCCGGCGGCGGCCCGGCGCAGCGCGACCAGCAGATGGTGCACGGCCGCGGACGCGTCGACCTGGGCCAGCGGGTTGCCGCCTCGCGCGCAGCGCACGATCCGGCTCACGATGTCGCGGACGGCCTCGACGTCGCCCAGCGGCACCACCGGAGCCTCCGGCGTGACGTAACCGAGTTCCACGTAGGCGTCCACGGCACTGCCGTCGAAATCGACGAAACACTCTTCCCAGCCGTGCGCGGGATCGGGCGCGTAATGGTGCCCGACCCCGGGAACGAGCCACAGCAGCGCGGGCGCGACGATCTCCTGTCGTTCCCCGCCCGCGACGGCGAACCACCCGCGTCCCTTGGACACCACGACGGCCACGTAATGGTCGAGCACGCGTGGCCCCACGACGGGCAGCGCGCCGTGCTGAAGCCCGACGCCGAGGCACACCAAGCCCAGCCGTCGGTGCACGGCGGACGGTGTGAAGTACCGCATCCAGGTCCGGTAACCCATCCCCGCATCCTTGCAGCAAGGCGCCCTCCGAATTCGTAACCCTCGAACGCCATTCCCCCTGATTCCTCAGCCACCGTGCCGGTGCCCCCGCCGTGGGCGGAAGTTCCGGTATACGTGGAAGGGACAGCACCGTCGGGGAGACGGCATGGTGCGTCACGCAAGGGGGAAATAAAATGTTCGACGAACGTATTGTCGCCGATCAAGTCAGTCCGGTCGCCAAACCGAAGATCAGAATCCTGTTCTACACGGATCTGGTCGGATTCACCGGTAACGGCGGCTTCTCATTGGGGATCGTCCGCGATCTGCTCTTGGCGAATCAGCCTTTCTTCGCCGAGTTCGAGATCGATTTGATCAATCGGCACGAAGGCGGGCACGCCGCCAAGAAACTCACTCCCGAGGTTCTCGGCGGATACGAGCAAGTGTGGTTCTTCGGCCTCCTGCAGTCCAATATGCCAGGGGAACCGGAAAACGAACTCGTGGACGCGGAGGTCGCGGCGCTGCGGGCCTGGATGGACGCCGGTGGTGGCGTGCTCATCTCCGGTGACCACTCGAATCCGCGCCCGCCGGGAGCGGATCCGTCACTGCCCGAATACCTGAACCTGGGGCGGGCGCTGGGGCACCGGGTCCCGCGCGCGGGTGAGCTGCGGGTGTGGAACGACCGGCCGGACGCGAGTATCGAGTTCAGCCACAACACCCACCAGCCGGATCCGTGGGGCAGCGACATCGACAACCCGATCCCGAACGATCTCGACCCGTATCCGCAGGAACTGATCCTGCGGAAGCGGTTCGGCAGACCGCATCCGTTGTTCCAGGGCAGACGGGGACCGATCACCGTCTTCCCCGACCACATGCACGAGGGGCAGCTGCTCATTCCCGGGCAATTCCCGTCGGACGTGTGGCCGTCGGGGCCCGTCGGCCAGCCGAAGCCCGAGATCGTCGCGCACGGCACCGACAAACGCAACGGGCAGGTCTACGGCGTGTCCAGTGTGTACGACGGTGCGGCCGCCGGGGTCGGGCGAATCGTCGCCGACGCCACTTGGCACCACTATTTCGACCTCAACCTGTGGGGTTTCGAGAAAGGCGGTGAGGTGCTCGACCGCCTCACCGAGTTCTACGTGAACCTCACGCTGTGGTTGACGCCGAAACCGGTCAAGGTGGAGGTGAACGCGCAGCTGCTGCATTGGCTTTCCCGCAACATGAGCGTCCGCGCGGTGTTGCCGGAGGGCTTCCGGGTACCGGGGATCACCGCGGCGGGCCTGGTCCGCGAGGTCGGCGGGCAGGCTGTGCTCGACGACCTCGTCTGGCCGCTGGAGGGAACGCCGGTGGTGCCGCCGGAGCTGCTGCTGGGGGCCGTCGTCAAGGAGTCCGTCGCCGCGTTGAGCGGTGGGGACTTCGAGGCGTTCGACACCGTGGGCGTCCTCGAACGGGGTCTGCGCGCCGGGGCCGAAGAGTACGCCGCCGAGCTGCGAGCAGCGCTCGGCGACGTCGAAGGTCTTGGTGAGCTGATTTCGCAGGGACTCCGCTGACCTAGCTAACGGATTGTGAAGTACATGAAGGACTCCTTCATTGCGCTTAGCGCCGTGAAGGGGTCCTTCATGTACTTGGGCCTCGCGTGATCCCGCACGTCACATACGTGATTAGAGGCGTAACTCGCGTGCTTGGAGGCGTAACTCGCCTGCGAGCGACCGCCGTGTGATGTCCGTCTGGACACGCGTGTCGCGCCTCTGATCACGCGAGTTACGGGTCAGGCGGGCTGCCGATAGTTCCGTGAAGGGGGCCTTCAGGGAACGGGGGGCACGTCCGCCTGGTCGTCGGGCTTGAGGCCGAGCGCGAGGTGGAGCTGGCGTGCCCACCAGCGCACCT
This sequence comes from Amycolatopsis sp. WAC 01376, assembly GCF_003947415.1. GTDB lineage: Bacteria > Actinomycetota > Actinomycetes > Mycobacteriales > Pseudonocardiaceae > Amycolatopsis. The sequence continues at coordinate 297,570 of NZ_QHKL01000008.1, read as the reverse complement.
GGGCGGCCGAATCGTCCGCCGCGGCGCCGGCGATTCCGGCGCTGCGCCGGAAATCGCTTCCGTACAGGGTCTCCGTGGCCATCGCCTGATGCAGGGCGGCGACGGCGAGGCGGGTGTCGTCGAGCGGGCTGCCGGGCGGCCGGAGCCGGTGGAGGGCGTCGACGACCGGGTCGAGCATTCCGCTGCCTGGGTCGCGCCAGCCCGCCGAATGCAGCGCCACCGCGAGCTCGCCGTAGCCGTGCCGGTACAGAGCGTGGAGGGCCTCGACGAACTCGAGCAGGTCGGCGTCGTGGTCCAGCCAGCTCGCGAGGAGGTCGCGAAGTGCGTCGCGAAGGCCGCGGCCGCCGTGGCGGAGGAGTTCGGCGAGCAGTTTTTCGCGGTTGCCGAAGTGGTGGGCGACGCCGGCGTCGGTCATGCCGACCCGTGCGGCCACGGCGCGCATCTGGACGGCGGCGACGCCGGACTCGCTGAGCAGCGAAGCCGCGGCGTCGAGGATCAGTCGCCGGGCCTCCTCGGGTGACCGTCGTGCTCGGGGTGTCGTCACGATCGGCATCGTACCTTGATTCGCCAAGGTAGCTGCGTTACCTTGAGAGGCCAAGGTAACTGGGGAGGCTGCCATGACTCGGTTCGTGACCACCGAAATCCATCTTGACCTGGGTGAAGTGACCCTGCGGGGCACGGTGACCGGCGCCGGTCCGACGGTCCTGCTGCTCCACGCGGGCGGCGAACGGCGCGAGGTCTGGGTGCCGGTCGCCGCGGTGCTGGCCCGGCGGGGCTTCCGGTCGGTGGCCTTCGACCTGCGCGGTCACGGGGACAGTTCCGGCCAGGCGACCACGCTCCGGGCCCTGGCCGACGACGTGGCCGAGATGGTCCGGAGCCAGCCCGCGCCGATCGTCCTCGTGGGTGCCTCGGTCGGTGGGCTGGCCGCCATCGCCGCCCTCGCGGACCCGGCCGTCGCGAAGCGGGCGGGCGGGCTCGTGCTCGTGGATGTCGTGCCCGACATCGAACCGGCCAGGGCGCGCTCGTGGCTCGATTTCCACGGGCTCACCGGCCGCTACACCCGGCTCGTGGAGGACGTCCTCGGATCGGGGGCCGCCCTGCTCGCCACGGCCGGGGCCCTGGACATGCCTATCCTGGTGGTGCGCGCCGGGCAGGGATCGCCCCTTGACGAAGCCGATGTGCGCCGTCTTCGCGCGGCCAACCGGCGGGTCACCGTCGTCCGCGTTCCGGCGGCGGGTCACCTCGTCGCCAGGGACGCTCCGGAGGAGCTCGCGGACCTCGTCTCGGAGTGGCTCTGTGGCATCCGTCACGGGACGGTTTCGGCACCTGTGCCGGGCGGGCAAGATCTGCGATAGAGCGGTCGCGGCGCAGGTGAACGACAAGTCGTGCACTCGGCGCTACCAGTTGGTAACTTATTGTCGGGCCATCGAAAACCCCATAAGAGACCGCCTCATCGCGCTGCCTACAATGTCGGGCATGACCTACAGCGAACCAGCGCGATCAGCTGCCCCCCGCACCGGATCGCTGGCGTCCGCCTCCTCCTCGGCCGTGTTGGCGAGGGGAATCACCATTTATGGATGCGGACAGGACGAGGCCGCCTTGTTCCGGGAGATGGCTCCTCGTTTCGGCATAACGCCGACCATTGTCGAGGAACCGGTATCCGAGGCCAATATCGGGCTGGTCTCCGGAAACAGGTGCATCAGCATCGGTCACAAGACCAAGGTCACGAATTCCATTCTTCTCGCGCTCGGCGAAGCGGGCGTGAAATACATCTCCACGCGAAGCATCGGCTTCAACCACATCGATGTGGAGTACGCGGCGAGCGTCGGGATCACCGTCGGCAACGTCGCCTACTCGCCGGACAGTGTCGCCGACTTCACGCTGATGCTCATGCTGATGGCGGTGCGCGACGCCAAGTCCATCATCCGCCGCACCGAGGTCCACGACTACCGGCTGAACGAGGTGCGCGGGAAAGAACTGCGCGACCTGACCGTCGGAGTGGTCGGAACAGGGCGTATCGGGGTCGCCGTCCTGGAGCGGCTGCGCGGTTTCGGCTGCAAGGTGCTCGCTTACGACACGGTGCTGACCGCGTCGGCCGAGTACGTCCCTCTCGACGAATTGCTGCAGCAGAGCGACATCGTGACACTGCACGTGCCGCTCACCACGGATACCTATCATCTCCTCGACGAGAAGAACATCGAGCGGATGAAGGACGGCGCGTACGTCATCAACACCGGACGTGGCCCGCTGATCGAAACCGAAGCCCTCATTTCGGCACTGGAAAGCGGAAAACTGGGCGGAGCGGCGCTGGACGTCCTTGAAGGAGAGGAAGGCATCTTCTACGCCGACTGCCGGAACAAGGCGATAGAGAGCAAGACGTTGCTGCGGTTGGAAAAACTGTCGAACGTGCTCATCAGCCCGCATACCGCCTATTACACGGACCACGCACTGAGCGACACCGTCGAAAACTCCATCATCAATTGTCTCCAATTCGAAAGCGGGAAGTAGCATGGATAGGTTGAAAATCGGAATTCTGTTCGGCGGTCTTTCCGAAGAACATCCTATCTCCATCAAATCTGCGCGCGAGGTCCAGAAGCACATCGACCTCGAGAAGTACGAGCCGTTCTACATCGGGATCACCCAGAGCGGTGCCTGGATGCTGTGCGACGGCCCCGCCGAGGATTGGGAGAGCGGGAACGTCCGTCCCGCCGTGCTGTCGCCGGACCGCGGTACGCACGGGCTGCTCGTCCTGGACGAGGGCAAGTACGAGACGATCGCCCTCGACGTGGTGCTGCCGGTACTGCACGGCAAGTTCGGCGAAGACGGTGCGGTGCAGGGCCTGCTGGAGTACTCCGGCATCCCCTACGTCGGCTGCGACGTCCCGAGCTCGGTCATGTGCATCGACAAGTCCCTCACCTATTCCGTCGTCCGCGGCGCGGGGATCGCGACGCCGACCTTCTACATCGTCACCCCGGACAACGACGTCGACCCGGACCAGCTGAACTACCCGGTCTTCGTGAAGCCCGCCCGCTCCGGCTCGTCGTTCGGCGTCAGCAAGGTCTCCGCGAAGGAAGAGCTGCCCGCCGCGCTGGCGGAGGCGCGCCAGTACGACGCGAAGGTCCTGATCGAAGAGGCCGTCGTCGGCAGCGAGATCGGCTGCTCGATCCTCGGCGACGGCGAGGACCTGTTCGCGGGCGAGGTCGACCGGGTCGCGCTGACCCACGGCTTCTTCAAGATCCACCAGGAGGAGAGCCCCGAGACCGGCTCCGAGAACTCCAGCTTCATCGTTCCCGCGGACATCCCGGACGAGTCGCGTGATCTTGTCCAGGAGACCGCGAAGGTCATCTACCGCGCGCTGGGCTGCAGCGGCCTCGCGCGGGTGGACCTGTTCCTCAAGGAGGACGGGAGCGTGGTGCTCAACGAGGTCAACACCCTGCCCGGTCTGACCTCGTACAGCCGTTACCCGCGCATGATGAACGCCGCCGGCCTCTCGCTCGGTGACGTGATCGACCGGCTGGTGAAGCTGACCCTCGCGGGCCGTGCCGGATGAGGGATGATTTCGTCTTCGTGGACGAGGTCGTCTCCGGAATCCGCTGGGACGCCAAGTACGCCACGTGGGACAACTTCACCGGCAAACCGGTGGACGGGTACCTGGTGAACCGCATCGCCGGCACGCGTGCGTTCTGCGCGGCGCTGGAGAAGGCGCGGGACCGGGCCGAGGAGCTCGGCTTCGGCCTGCTCCTTTGGGACGGCTACCGGCCGCAGCGCGCCGTGGACCGCTTCATGCGCTGGGCGGAAGAGCCCGAAGACGGCCGGAAGAAGTCCAGGCACTACCCGAACATCGAGCGGCCCCAGATGTTCGAACAGGGTTACGTGGCCACCAAGTCCGGCCACAGCCGGGGCAGCACGGTGGATCTGACGCTGTACCACCTGGACACCGGTGAGCTCGCCGAGATGGGTGGCGACCACGACCTGATGGACGTCGTCTCGCATCACGGGGCAGCGGGAGTCACGGAAGAAGCGACGAAGAACCGTGGACACCTCCGCGCTGTCATGGAGGGTTCGGGCTTCAACGCGTACGAGTACGAGTGGTGGCACTACAGCCTGAAGGACGAGCCTTACCCGGACACGTATTTCGATTTCCCGATCGAGTAGCCGGACTCGCGCCGCCCTCCGTCGGCGCGAGCCGGACGATCACGATGCCGCGGGTGCCCTATGGCGCCCGCGGCATTCTTCTTTCCGGAGTTCCCTGGTGACTCGGGATCGGCTTCATTCCAGCCCGTATCGGCGTGTGCGCCCGGCACATTCTCGCTCACGTAGCGTATCTTCCTTGCGAGTGCGGCAGCGATCATGCGGGAAGCCAGGCTCCGCCATTCGTGTGAACAAGTGACAAAGAACGGGACGCGGCCGACGCGTGCTGTGATCATCCTACGAATAGCGGCGGTCCCGCGAATGGCGTAGCAATTTCCGCGAACAGCCCAGCTATCGGCCCCTTGGCCGGTATGGGCCGGAGTGCCGTAGCCGTGGCGGGCGACCGAGTCAATACCGAGTGCGGACTTCGAATATTGATCTTGCATGGTGCTCGCACTGCGGAAATCACACTATTCGTCAATTGCACGCCAAGGATTGACCGTGCCATGCTGATCTCGTGCGGACTCACTGGGGCTGACATGGTTCGCACTACTGGGGATCGAGGGGGATCGAGGGGGGGCGACGTTGTCTCGCGAGCACGAGGCTGTCATGGGTTCCGGTCGGTGACCGCTGTTCTAAGCTGGAGCCGGGAACGCTAGATCGGAAATACGTCCCGAGACCTCGCGTTGCGGCAGGTATCGGCTTTGTCGGGCTGCCCGGGTGCGGCCTTGCCGATCGACGTCGTCGAGTGGATGTCTTGTGGACACACTGCCACCGGTCGTCTGGGAGGCCGTGGCGGCCCGTGTATCCGGGTCCGCCGGTGGTGTTCGAGGGATCCTCACCGTCGAGGAGGCCCGCCGTGTCGCCGAAGTCGACGCTGGACGGGATCGCGATGTCCAACCATCGATGTTGAGCGGTTGGACGGTGAGGCTCCGTGTCATGTCTGAAAGTTGACGAATAAGAGATTCAATGGGGGCTAGGTGGATCCGACGAGAGTTGACCTATCTGCTCTCCCGGTCGTCGAAATCGAGCTGTCGAGACTGTCTTCCGTGTACTCGCCGAGAACTTCGGGCGAGGATCCGGAGCATGTCGAAATGCTCTTGTCGGCAGAGTGGGAGCTTCCGCCTATTCTTGTTCACCGATCAACGATGCAGGTGGTCGATGGCCTGCATCGATTGACGGCGGCACGAGTTCGCGGTGATACGAAAATTCTGGCAAAGTTCATCGAAGGGACGGAATCCGACGCCTTCGTCTTGGCCGTGGAAGCGAATATCCGGCATGGCCTGCCGCTTTCGCTCGCGGACCGCAAACGGGCGGCCGTCCGGATCATCGGGACTCATCCGCAATGGTCCGACCGGCGGGTGGCCTCGGTGACCGGCATCTCCGCCGGCACGGTGGCGGACCTGCGCAAGCGTGGCGGCGAGGGGGGAAACGACGCCAGGATCGGGCGGGACGGACGTATCCGCCCCGTCGACAGTTCGGAGAGGCGAAGACTCGCGGCCGACCTCATTCGCAATGACCCTGGCCTTTCGCTCAGGCAGGTCGCCAAACAGGTCGGCATCTCCCCGGAGACGGTTCGCGATGTGCGGGGCCGGTTGGAGCGCGGTGAGAGCCCGACCCCGGACGGGAGCAGGAAATTGCGGACCAAACCGCATTCACTGAGCCTGACCGAATCCGATCTGGGGCAGTCCCTTGATCGAGAGCGAATCGCCGTGCTGGAGCGGCTCAAGGCCGATCCCGCCCTGCGGCTGAGCGAAGTCGGCCGGATCCTGCTGCGCATGCTCGCCATGCATTCCATCGACGGGCAGGAATGGGAAAGAATCCTGCGCGGTGTCCCGCCGCATCTGTATGGGGTGGTCGCCGGGTTCGCCAGGGACCACGCTCGGGTCTGGGCGGGTTTCGCGGATCACCTGGAGAGCCGGGCGACCGATCTGGCCGCCAGGTGATCGTCCGACGGTGAGCGGCTTGCGGTTGGGGACTTTCTCCGTGCGTCAGGCGGAGAAAGTCCCCTTTCGCGATCTTCGGTGAGGCGGGGCGGGCCGGTGATCCATAGTGGACAGTCTTCGTCCGCTTCGGCGGTGCCAAGGCCGGTCGCTCGACAGCGCTCGTCGCGCGGCTTAAGAAGTAGTGGTGACCATCGAGAAGGCGCTCGTAGTCGGTACCGGGTTGATCGGCACCTCGGTCGCGCTGGCCCTGCGTGACAAGGGCGTGGCGGTCCGCCTCACCGACGTCGACGTGCTCGCCCTCCGGCTGGCTGTGGAGCTCGGAGCCGGTGCGGTGTGGACCGGCGAGAAAGTGGACCTCGCGGTGATCGCCGTGCCGCCGCAGTTCGTGGGGGAGCGGCTGGCGGACCTCCAGAAGCAGGAGGTCGCGCGGGCGTACACCGACGTGGCCAGTGTCAAGGCGGGCCCGATCGCCGACGCGGTGCGGCTCGGCTGCGACCAGACTTCCTATGTGCCGGGACATCCGCTTGCCGGCCGGGAGCGATCCGGCCCGGCCGCGGCCCGTGCCTGCCTTTTCTCGGGCCGTCCCTGGGCGCTTTGCCCCGGCAGCGAGACAGAAGCGGACGCTGTGCGGCTCGTCCGTGACCTGGTGTCGATGTGCGGGGCGAAGGCGGTGACCGTGAGCGCGGGCGAACACGACACGGCGGTGGCGCTGGTGTCGCACGCGCCGCACGTGGTGGCCTCGGCGGTGGCGGCGAGCCTGTCCGCCGGTGACGACGTCACGCTGGGCCTCGCGGGGCAGGGGCTGCGCGACGTGACCCGCATCGCCGCCGGGAATCCCCTGCTGTGGCGGATGATCCTCGCCGGGAACGCGGTGCCGGTGGCAGACGTGCTCGAACGGATCGCGGCGGAACTCGTCACGGCGGCTACGGCGCTGCGGTCCGGTGATCTCGACGAGCTGACGGAGCTGCTGCGGCGCGGGGTGTCCGGCCACGCCAGGATTCCCGGAACACCGGTTTCGCCGGGGTAGTCCCTTGTGGACGGTGCGGGAACCGGTGCCGCGGATGTTCGCCTGCGCCCACTCGTGGACAACGACACGATTCAGCACGATTGAGATCGCCGACTTCGCGTGTGAGAGGGGTGCCTGGATGGACGTAGTGATGCGCTTCGGGGGGGTGAAGAAGAGCGATGACGACCCCGACCCTTGGCAGACCAGGATCCGGCCGGGGACCCTGCGCAGGGTGCTCTCGTACTTCCGGCCGCATATCGGCAAGGTGGCGCTCTTCTTCCTCGTCGCCGCACTGGAGTCGTTGATCATCGTCGCGACCCCCTTGCTGCTGAAGGAACTGGTCGACGGCGGCATTCTCGAGAACGACCTCGGGACCGTGGTCTCGATGGCCGCACTGGCCGCCGGACTCGCCGTGGCAGGCGCGCTGCTGGCACTGGTGTCTGGCTACATTTCCGGGCGGATCGGGCAGGGGGTCACCTACGACCTCCGGGTTCAGGCGATCGACCATGTCCGGCGTCTGCCGATCGCGTTCTTCACCCGTACCCAGACCGGCGTGCTGGTCGGCAGGCTGCACACGGAACTGGTCATGGCGCAGCAGGCGTTCAGTTCCGTGCTGATGGCGGCGACCAGCGCGGTCACGATCGTGCTGGTGCTGGCCTCGATGTTCTACCTTTCGTGGCTCGTCGCCCTCGTCTCACTGGTGCTGATCCCGGTCTTCCTCGTGCCCTGGGTCTACGGGGGCAGGCTGATCCAGCGGCACACCCGGCGGCTGATGGAGGCGAACTCCTCTCTGGGCGGGCTTCTTCAGGAGCGGTTCAACGTTCAGGGGGCGATGCTCTCCAAGCTCTTCGGCCGTCCGGCGGAGGAGAAGGCCGATTACGAAGCCCGTGCCGAGCGGATCCGCGGGATCGGTGTCCGCCTGTCGGTGTACGGCCGGATGGCTTTCGTCATCATGGCGCTGATGGCCTCGCTCGCCACGGCGCTCGTCTACGGGGTCGGCGGTGGGCTCGTGATCGCCGGGGTATTCCAGCTCGGCACGCTGGTCGCCATCGCCACCCTGCTGGGACGGCTGTTCGGGCCGATCACCCAGCTGTCCGGGATGCAGGAGTCCGCGCTGACCGTGGTGGTGGCCTTTTCCCGGGTCTTCGAGCTGCTCGACCTGAAGCCGCTGATCAAGGAAAGCCCCGACGCGGTCGCGCTCGCCGGGAACAGGGCACCGGACGTCCGATTCGACGACGTGTCGTTCCGCTATCCCACCGCGGACGAGGTTTCCCTGTCGTCGCTGGAGCACGTGCGGGCCGAACGGGAAGGCGGGCAAAGGACGGCGGAGGTCCTGCGCGGCGTCAGCTTCCACGTGCCTGCCGGGACCCTCACCGCGCTCGTCGGCCCTTCCGGGGCGGGGAAGAGCACCCTCACCCACTTGGTGTCCCGGCTGTACGACCCGACTTCCGGTGTCGTCCGCGTCGGTGACCACGACCTGCGGGATCTCACCTTCGATTCGCTCCGTGAAACCGTGGGGGTGGTCAGCCAGGACACTTATCTCTTCCACGACTCCATCCGGGAGAACCTGCTCTACGCTCGCCCCACCGCGACCGAGGACGAGTTGATCGCGGCGTGTGAAGGTGCCCAGATCTGGGACTTGATCAAATCCCTCCCCAGCGGGCTGGACACCATCACCGGCGATCACGGCTACCGCTTGTCGGGTGGGGAAAAGCAACGACTGGCCATCGCCCGCTTGCTGCTGAAGGCGCCCGCGATCGTCGTGCTCGACGAAGCGACCGCTCATCTGGACTCCGAGTCGGAGGCCGCTGTCCAACGGGCACTGAAGACCGCTCTGCGCGACCGTACCTCGCTGGTGATCGCCCACCGGCTCTCCACGATCCGTGAGGCCGATCAGATCCTCGTGATCGACGGCGGGCTGGTCCGGGAGCGCGGTACACACGAGGAATTGCTGGCCGAGGGCGGTCTTTACGCGGAGCTGTACCACACGCAGTTCGCCAGGCCGGACCGGAACGGAGCCCGGCCGGAAAGTGACGGAGCCGGGCTCGACGACGAGCCCGAGCCGGTGCATCACGCGGTTCGTGGGGGATGACGATGAGTTCCGCAGCGCAGGCCGCATCGACGGTGCCGGCTCTCTTCGCCAGGCAGGTGGGCCGGGAACCCGGCGCGGTGGCCGTGGTCGACGGGGAGCGGATCCTCACCTACCGGGAACTCGACGACCTCGCGGGCAGGCTGGCCGCGCGGTTGATCGGCCGGGGCGCCGGCCTCGGCGGACGGGTCGCGGTCATGCTGGACCGCTCGGCGGATCTGCTGGTGGCGCTGCTCGCCGTCTGGAAGGCGGGCGCGGCGTACGTACCGGTGGACGCTTCGTATCCCGCGCCGCGCGTGGCGTTCATGGTGGCGGATTCGGGCGCGTCGCTGATGGTGTGCTCGGCCGCGACGCGCGATCGCGCCCCGGAAGGGACTGAATCGCTTGTCGTCACGGACGAAGCGGACAGCACAGTCGGCGCCCCGGTCATCCCGGCGAGCCCGGAAGACCTGGCGTACGTGATGTATACGTCCGGTTCGACGGGCACTCCGAAGGGTGTCGCGGTCCCGCATTCGAGCGTCGCGGAACTGGTGGGGAACCCCGGCTGGGGAATGGAACCCCACGACGCGGTGCTCATGCACGCGCCGCATTCCTTCGACGCGTCCCTGTGCGAGATCTGGGTGCCGCTGGTGTCCGGTGCCCGGGTGGTGATCGCCGAGCCGGGGCCCGTGGACGCGCGGCGGCTGCGGGAGGCGGTCGCGGGCGGGGTGACGCGGGCGCATCTGACCGCGGGCAGTTTCCGTGCGGTCGCGGAGGAAGCACCGGAATCGTTCGCGGGGCTGCGCGAGATCCTGACCGGCGGGGACCTCGTGCCCGCGCACGCGGTGGAGCGCGTCCGGAAGGCCGCACCCGGCGCGCGGATCCGGCATCTGTACGGGCCGACGGAAACGACGCTGTGCGCCACGTGGCACGTGCTCGAACCGCACGACGAGCCGGTTTCGGTGCTGCCGATCGGCCGTCCGCTTCCCGGCCGCGAGGCCTGGGTGCTCGACGAAACGCTGCGGCCGGTGGCGCCGGATGTGGTCGGCGACCTCTACCTCTCCGGTGCCGGTCTGGCCGACGGTTATCTCGACCGCCCGGGGCTGACGGCGGAGCGATTCGTGGCGGATCCGTTCGCGCCGGGCAAGCGGATGTACCGGACCGGCGATCTGGCGAAGTGGACACCGGACGGCGAATTGCTCTTCGCGGGCCGCGTCGACGACCAGGTGAAGATCCGCGGGTTCCGCATCGAACCCGGCGAGGTCGAAGCCGCGATGACCGCGCAGCCGGACGTCCACGAGGCCGTCGTGGTGCCGATCGACGGCCGCCTGATCGGTTACGTGGTGGCGGACGTGGACCCGGCTCTCGTTCGCGAGCGGCTCGCGGCGGTGCTGCCCGAATACCTGGTCCCGGCCGTCGTGATGACGGTGGACGCGTTGCCGCTGACCGGCAACGGCAAGGTGGACCGGGCGGCGTTGCCCGCACCCGGCTTCACCGCGAAGGCCGACGGCCGTGAGCCCGCCACCGAGGCGGAGCGTGTCCTCTGTGGACTGTTCGCCGAGGTGCTCGGCACCGAGCGGGCCGGGGTCGACGACGGCTTCTTCGAACTGGGCGGGGACTCGATCCTCGCGGTGCGCGTGGCGGCTCGTGCGGCCAAAGCCGGCCTGCTGGTGACGCCTGCCCAGATCTTCGGGGAGCAGACCCCCGCGCGGCTGGCCGCTGTGGCGAGCGCCGTCCAAGCCGAAGAGCCCGCGGACGGCCCCCTGATCGAGCTGACCCCGGAAGACGAGGCGGAACTGGCGGCCGCGGTCCCGGACGCCGTGGAGGTCTGGCCGCTGGCGCCGCTCCAGGCGGGACTGCTCTTCCAGACGACCCTCGACGACCAGGGTCCCGACATCTATCAAACCCAGTGGATCGTGGAGCTGACCGGTCCGCTGGACGTGGCCAGGTTGCGATCGGTGTGGGAGGCGGTCTTCGCCCGGCACGCCGAGCTTCGGCTCACCTTCCACCGGCTCGCGTCGGGCAAGGCGGTGCAGGCCGTCGCCGGACACGTCGAGCTGCCGTGGCGCGAGGTCGATCTGACCGGCGCGAGCGATGTCGAAGAGGCCATCAAGGCGCTGTCCGCCGAGGAACAGCGGGACCGGTTCGATCTCGCCAAGGCGCCGTTGTTCCGGCTCGTGCTGATCCGGGTCGGCGAAGACCGGCACCGGCTGCTGGTCGTCAACCACCACATCCTCACCGACGGCTGGTCGGTGGCGGTGATCCTCAACGAGGTGTCGGAGGCGTACACCGCCGGTGGATTCCCGGACCGGACGGCCGCCTCGTATCGCGACTATCTGGCTTGGTTGGACAGGCAGGACAAGGACTCGGCTCGCGAGGCCTGGCAGGCGGAACTGTCCGACATCGACGTGCCCGCGCTGGTCGCCAAGTCGGACACCGCGACGGACTACGACTACCGCGTCACCCATCTTTCGCCGGAGCTCTACACCCGGCTGACCGATTTCGCCCGTGACCACGGGCTGACGCTGAACACGGTGGTGCAGGGCGCGTGGGCGCTCGTGCTGGCGCGGCTCGCGCGGCGGACCGACGTGGTGTTCGGCACCACGGTCGCCTGCCGTCCCGCCGAACTCCCCGGCGTCGAGTCGATGCCGGGGCTCATGATGAACACGATCCCGGTGCGGGTCTCGCTGGACGGCGGGGAACCGGTCGTGGACATGCTCGCCGCGCTCCAGCGTCGCCAGGTGGCCTTGATGCCGCATCAGCATCTGGGGCTGACGGAGATCCAGAAGACGGCCGGACCCGGCGCGATGTTCGACACGCTGCTGGTGTTCGAGAACTATCCGCGGGACTTCGCCGACCGGTTCACGTATCTGGGCACGGTCGAAGGAACCCACTACCCGGTGACCGTCGGTGTCATCCCGGGGGAGCGGTTCCGGATCCAGCTGGCTTATTGGCGCGGGCAGATCGACGAAGCCGTCGCCGACGGGATGCTGGACTGGTTCGTCGGCGCCCTCGGCGGGGTCGTCGAGAATCCGTCCGCTCTCGTCGGGCGGACCGATCTGGGCGAGATCCCGTTGCCGCGCTGGGAACCCGCGTTGCTCGACGGCGAGCCGCTGCCGTCGCTGATCGGGCGGATGGCGGCCGAACGGCCGGACGCCGTGGCGGTCTCCGACGGCGAGGGCGACCTGACCTACGCGGAACTGTGGGAGCGGGCGACGAAGTTCGGCGCCGTCCTGCGGGCGGCCGGGGTCGAGCGGGAGCGCCGGGTCGGGCTGGTGGCCGGGCGGTCCGCGTGGTGGCTGATCGGGATGCTGGGCGTGTCGCTGGCGGGCGGCGTCTTCGTCCCGGTGGACCCCGCGTATCCGGCCGAGCGCGTGAAGCTGATCTTCGGCAGCGCGGATCCGATGCTGGTGGTGTGTCAGGGAAAGACCCGCGGAGCGGTGCCGGAGGAGTTCGCGGACCGGGTCGTCGTGCTCGACGAACTGGACCTGGCGGACGCTCCGAGCGCGGTCCTGCCGCGTGTCGGCATGCGTGACGCGGCGTACGTGATCTACACGTCGGGATCGACGGGAACGCCGAAGGGCGTCATCGTCACCTACTCGGGCCTGGGCAACCTGGCGATGGCGCATATCGAACGCCTCGCCGTGACACCGTCGTCCCGCGTCCTGCAGTTCGCGGCGCTCGGCTTCGACACCATCGTCTCCGAGGTGATGATGGCGTTGCTTTCGGGAGCGACCCTGGTGATGCCGCCGGACGAGGATCTGCCGCCGCAGGCTTCGCTGAGCGACACGCTGGAACGGTGGGACGTCACGCATGTGAAGGCCCCGCCGTCCGTGCTGGCCACTGTCGATGTGTTCCCGGACGGGGTCGAAACGGTGACCGCGGCGGGTGAACTGTGCCCGCCGGGCCTGGTGGACCGGTTGTCGGCCGACCGCCGGATGCTCAACGCCTACGGGCCCACCGAGACCACGATCTGCGCGACCGTGAGCATGCCGCTGGCACCGCACGGAGACGTGATCCCGTTCGGCGGGCCGATCGCCGGTGTCCGCGGCTATCTACTGGACGCGTTCCTGCGCCCGCTGCCGCGCGGGGTCGTCGGTGAGCTGTACCTGGCCGGGATCGGGGTGGCGCGGGGCTATTTGGGGCGCGCCGCGCTGACGTCCGAGCGCTTCGTCGCCGATCCGTTCGTCGCCGGTGAGCGCATGTACCGGACGGGTGATCTGGCGTACTGGACGGATCAGGGTGAGCTGGTGTCCGCCGGCCGGGCCGACGACCAGGTCAAGATCCGCGGGTTCCGCGTCGAGCCGCGTGAGATCGAGTTCGCGCTGTCCAACCATCCTCAGGTCACCCAGGCCACGGTGACCGTTCGCGAGGGGCGGTTGGTGGCCTACGTGTCGCCGGGTGACGTCGACCCGGAGGAGCTGCGGAAGGGGCTCGCGGAGCGGATGCCCGCGTACATGGTGCCCGCGGCCGTGATGGCGCTGGACGTCCTGCCGCTGACACCGCACGGCAAGATCGACCGGAAGGCGTTGCCCGAGCCGGACTTCTCGTCGAAGACGGTCGGAAGGGCGCCCGCCACCGACGCCGAGCGGATCCTGTGCGAGGTGTTCGCCGAGGTCCTCGGGCTGGCGCGGGTCGGCGTCGAGGACAGTTTCTTCGAACTGGGCGGGGATTCGATCTCGTCGATGCAGGTCGCTTCCCGCGCGCGCCGCGACGGTCTCTCGCTGAGCCCGCGGCAGGTGTTCGAGCACCGGACCCCCGAACGGCTCGCGCAGCTGGTGGCGCTGGTTCCCCAGCAGGATCCGGGCAGGGCCACCGATGGCATCGGCGAAGTGGCGTTGACGCCGGTGATGCGGCTGTTCGGCGACGGTGTCGCGGCTCCGCGCTTCGCGCAGTGGATGGTGCTGGGCGCGCCCGCGGACCTGACGGAAGAGACGTTGAGCGCAGGCTTGGCGGCGGTGCTGGACACGCACGACATGCTGCGGGCACGGGTCGTCGACGGACGGCTGGTGGTCGGCGAGCGCGGCTCGGCCGGGACCTTCACCCGCATGAAGGTCGAAGGCGGCTCGCTGGACGATGCCGCCGGCGAAGCTGCGCGGGAAGCCGTCGGACGGCTGGATCCGGCCGCGGGCGTGGTCGTCCAAATTGTGTGGTTGGACGCCGGACCGGACCGGGTGAGCCGCTTGGTCGTGGTGGCGCACCACCTCGTCGTCGACGGGGTTTCGTGGCGAGTCCTGGCATCCGACCTGCGAGCGGCGTGCGAAGCGGTGGCGGCGGGGCGGGAACCGGAACTGGAGCCGGTGGGCGTGTCGTTCCGCCGGTGGGCGGGCCTGCTGGAGGAGTGGGCGGTCTCCGCCGAACGAGTCGCGGAACTGCCTGCGTGGCAAGCGATCCTCGGCCAAGGGGAACCGCCTGAGCGGGCACCGGCGGGGAAGGTGCGGTCGCGGTCGTGGGTGGTGCCTTCGGCCGAGACGTCGGTGCTGGTCGGGCGGGCCCCGGTGGTGTTCCACTGCGGGGTGCACGAGGTCCTGCTCGCCGGGCTCGCGGGAGCGGTGGCCCGATGGGGTGAGCGGGACACGGTATTGGTGGACGTGGAAGGCCATGGTCGTCATCCAGTCGAGGGAATGGATCTGTCCAGGACGGTCGGCTGGTTCACCAGCACGCATCCCGTGCGCCTCGACGTCTCCGGGATCGACCTCGCCGGTGTGGTGGCCGGTGCTTCGCCGGCCGGGACGTTGCTGAAGGTGGTCAAGGAACAGTCGCGCGCGGTGCCCGGCGACGGGCTCGGCTACGGGTTGCTGCGTTATCTCAACGGCGAGACCGAGCCGGTCCTGGCGGCGCTGCCGTCGGCGCGGATCGGGTTCAACTACCTCGGCCGGTTCGTCGCCGGTGACGAGAGCGACGTGCGGGCTTGGCAGCAGGCGGGGGAAATCGGCGGCTCGATGGACGCGAACACGCCGGTGCCGCACGGCCTGGACGTCAACGCGATCGTCCAGGATCTGCCGGACGGGCCGGAACTGATCCTCATGCTCGAATGGCCGGACGAGTCGTTCGACGAAGCCGCGATCGAACGACTCGTCCGCGAAGTGCTGGATGTGTTGTCCGGACTGGCTTCCCAGGCGGAAGACCCCGCGGCGGGCGGGCACACCGCATCCGATTTCGGTCTCCTCGAATTGGACCAGGACGAGATCGAGAGCTTCGAAGCACTAGCAGCGGAACTCAGCGAAGGCCGGGCATCGTGAACACTTCGACCACTTCTTCTGGATCGGCACTGGCGGAAGTCTGGCCGCTCTCACCCATGCAGGCGGGAATGCTCTATCACGCCTCCTTGGACGACGAGGCGCCGGACATCCACCTCATCCAGCAGACGCAGATCATCGACGGACCCCTGGACACGGAACGCTTCCGGAGATCCTGGGAGATCGTCGTCAGCAGGCACGCGGCGCTGCGGGCGAGCTTCCAGCGGCGGAAGAACGGCGAGACGATCCAGCTCATTCCCCGGGACGTCAAGCTTCCCTGGGCCGAACGCGATCTGTCCGGCCTCTCCGAGGAAGACGCGCTGGCCGAGGCGAGCGTGATCGCGGAGAAGGAACGCGCCACGCGGTTCGACCTCACGCGGCCGCCGCTGCTGCGGCTGGTGCTGATCCGGCTCGGCCCGGACGAACACTGCCTGGTGACCACGAGCCATCACCTGCTCATCGACGGATGGTCGCGGGCGATCATCGAGGCGGATCTCCTCGAGATCTACGCGGCGGGCGGCGTCGGGACGCGGCTGCGGCCCCCGGGTTCGTACGGGAACTACCTGGCCTGGCTGGGGAAGCAGGACAAGGAGGCCGCCAAGGCTGCGTGGCGAGTAGAGCTGGACGGCGCCGACGGATCGGCGCTCGGACTGCCCGAAACCCCCGGCAGGACCCCGGGCCTGCCCGCGAGCGAAGTGGTCCGCCACTCGCCGGAGTTCACCTCCGCGCTGGCCGATTTCGCGCGCGGCCACGGGCTGACGTTCAACACGCTCATCCAAGGGGCGTGGTCGCTGGTGCTGGCGAGGCTGGCACGCCGCCGTGACGTGGTGTTCGGTGCGGTCGTCTCCGGGCGGCCCGCCGAGTTGCCGGGCGCGGAACAGACCGTGGGGCTGTTCATCAACACCGTGCCCGTGCGGGTGCGGTTGGACGGTGGACAGTCCGTTCTCGGGATGCTGACGGATTTGCAGGGCAGGCAGTCCGAGATGATGGCGCACCACCATCTCGGCCTGCCGGAGATCCAGAAGCTGGGCGAGGCGGGTTTCGACACGATCGTCGTGTTCGAGAACTACGCCGACCAGGCGACTGACTCGTCGTCCGAGCTCAGCCTGACTTTGCGGGACTTCAACCAGGCGACGCCGTACGCGATCACGCTGGGCGTCATGCCGGGCGAGAGCCTCGAAATCGAACTGCAATATCACGCGGACGTCGTCGCCGATTCCGTCGCCAAGTCGGCGCTGGACGGGCTCACCCTGGTGCTGGAGCGGATGATCGCGGAGCCGGGGACGGCCGTCGGCAGGCTGGACGTGCTGGACGACGCCGGCCGCGCGCTGGTGGTCGAGCGCTGGAACGAAACGGACGACCCGGTGGACGCGCCGTCGGCCGTGGACCTGTTCCGCCGTCAGGTGGAACGGACGCCGCACGCGACGGCGTTGACGGACGGGGGCCGGAGCTGGTCGTTCGGTGAGCTCGACGAGTGGTCCGGCCGGCTGGCGACGGCGCTGAGGGCGCGGGGCGTGCGGCGCGGCGACCGCGTCGGGGTGATGTTGGAGCGGTCGGCGCAGGTGCCGGCGGCCTGGCTCGCGGTCTGGAAGGCGGGAGCGGCCTTCATCCCCGTCGATCCCGGCTACCCCGCTGACCGGGTGGCCTACATGCTGGCCGACTCCGCCGTCGCGGTGGTGATGTGCCGAGCGGAGACCTCGGGTGCGGTGCCCGCCGGGTATCGGCGGATCATCGTCGACGACGCCCTCGGCCACGAGACCTCCGTTGTCCCGATCGGGGCGGACGATCCGGCGTATGTGATGTACACGTCCGGATCGACCGGCGCCCCGAAGGGCGCGGTGATCTCACACGGAGGCGTGGCGGCGCTGGCCGGGGATCCCGGGTGGGGCGTCCATGCCGGTGGCGCGGTGCTGATGCACGCTCCGCACACCTTCGACGCGTCGTTGTACGACGTGTGGGTGCCGCTCGTATCGGGTGCGCGGGTGATCGTCACCGAGCCGGGCGTGGTCGACGCGGAGCGGCTGGCCGCCCATGTGGCGGACGGTCTCACCGCGGTGAACTTCACCGCGGGGCAGTTCCGCGCGCTGGTGCAGGAGGCGCCGGAATCCTTCCTGGGCCTGCGCGACGTGGCGGTCGGTGGCGACGTGGTGCCGCTCGACGTGGTGGAGCGGGTCCGGCGATCCTGCCCACGGCTGCGTGTCCTGCATACATACGGCCCGACGGAAACCACGCTGTGCGCGACCTGGAAACCGATCGAGCCCGGTGAACGGACAGGGCCGTTGCTGCCCATCGGACGGCCACTGCCCGGACGGCGGCTGTACGTACTCGATGTCTTCCTGCGCCCGGCGGCGCCGGGAGTCGCGGGCGACCTGTACATCGCGGGCGCCGGGGTGGCGCAGGGTTATCTGGGGCGTACGGCGCTGACGGCGGAGCGGTTCGTCGCCGATCCGTTCGCGCCGGGTGAACGGATGTATCGCACCGGGGACGTGGCGTACCGGACCGGCGAAGGCGAGCTGGTCTTCGCCGGGCGGGCCGACGACCAGGTCAAGATCCGCGGCTATCGAGTGGAACCGGGGGAGATCGAAGGGGTACTGGCGGATCAGCCGGGCGTCGATCAGGCCGTGGTGGTGGCCCGCGACGGACGGTTGATCGGGTACGTCGTGTCCGATCAGGAGGTGCGTCCGGGACGGCTGCGCGAGCAGGTCGCCCGGGTGTTGCCGGATCACCTGGTGCCGGCGGCGGTGATCGTGCTGGACGCGTGGCCGGTGACGGCGAACGGGAAGATCGATCGAGAGGCGCTGCCCGCGCCCGACTTCGGTGAACGCGTTTCCGGCCGGGAGCCGGTCACGGAAATCGAGCGGGTGTTGTGCGGGCTCTTCGCCGGCGTGCTCGGGCTGGAACGGGTCGGCGCGGACGACGGATTCTTCGAGCTGGGCGGCGATTCGATCACTTCGATGCAGCTGGCGGCGCGGGCCCGTCGCGAAGGAATGGCCTTCGGCGCGCGGGAGGTGTTCGAGTACCGGACACCGGCGGGACTCGCGTCGTTCGTCGAACTGGGGGAGGAACCGGACGAGGTCCCCGCGGCCCGCCGTCCCGCCGCCGACTTCGAACTGGTCGACATGGGACGGGACGAGATCGAGGAATTCGAGTCCGAGTTCGACTCGGTGTAGGTGCGGGTGGTCGTGAGTGGCAAAGAGGGTTAGAACGACCATTGCCACTCACGACCCCTTGACAGAATTGCTTATTTCGCCATGAATCGGACATTCGATCCCCGAACGTGTCCACAGTGGACGCTTTAGGCAGGGGCGGCTCCTTTGGTCCGGGCCCAGTGGTGGGGCGAAGGCTCCCTTCGCTGCGTCTGATGCGGTGATGGACGTCTTCGGCCAGGCGCACCAGGAAAGAGCCGTGATGTGGTGACGTTGGGTAAGAGGTGTGTGGGAATAGGGACACTCAACGTCCCTATTTCCACACGCCTCTCGCCGCAGTCCCTTTCACCGCAGAAAAACCCGCCCGTTGGACATGTTGTCCGTGCAGACCCTTCGGGTGACGATTCTGCGGGGGGACATGCCGTATTCGACGTCGGCGCCTCGGCTTCGCGCAGGGGAACCCGAGCTTGGTTTCGCCGAAGAACTTCGTTGATCGAGGGAGATATTGATGGCTCAGTCGCGGATCGAGGACATCTGGCCGCTGTCGCCGTTGCAGGCAGGGCTGGTCTTCCACGCGGTCTACGACGGTGACGGGCTCGACGTCTACATTGGACAC
The DNA here is from genome assembly GCF_003947415.1 of Amycolatopsis sp. WAC 01376. Lineage (GTDB taxonomy): Bacteria > Actinomycetota > Actinomycetes > Mycobacteriales > Pseudonocardiaceae > Amycolatopsis. The sequence continues at coordinate 278,418 of NZ_QHKL01000008.1, read as the reverse complement.
TGGGTCCTGGAGCTCGACGGCCCGGTGGACGCGGCGAGGCTCCGCGCGGCGTGGGAGGCCTTGCTGGCGCGCCACGCTTCGCTGCGGGCTTGTTTCCGGCAGCGTAAATCGGGTGAGACCGTGCAGATCATCGCGCGGCAGGTGGAACTGCCGTGGCGCGAGATCGATCTGTCCCATCTCGACGACACCGAAGCGGCCGTGCGGGAGCTGGCCGAGGAGGACCGGACGAAGCGGTTCGACCTCGCGACGGCGCCGTTGCTGCGGCTGACGTTGATCCGGCTCGGGGACGACAGTCACCGGCTGGTGGTCACCTGCCATCACGCGATCATGGACGCCTGGTCGCTGCCCATCGTGTTCGACGAGTTGTCGGCGCTGTACGAGGCGGCGGAGCTGCCGGAAGTGACGCCGTACCGCGAATATCTCGCGTGGCTGAGCCGCCAGGACAAGACCAAGGCGCTTTCGGCCTGGACAAAGGAACTGGGGGACCTAGAGGCGCAGACCTTGGTGGCGCCCGCCGATCCGGGACGCGCGCCCGGCATCCCCGAGAGTGTCACGGTCGAACTTCCCGCGGATCTCACGCGATCGCTGGAGGAGCTGGCCCGCGGTAACGGCCTGACGCTGAACACGGTGGTGCAGGGTGCGTGGGCGCTGGTGCTGGCGCAGCTGACCGGCCGGACGGACGTCGTGTTCGGCGCGGTCGTCTCGGCGCGTCCGCCGGATCTCCCCGGCGTGGAGGGGATGGTGGGGCTGTTCCTCAACACCGTCCCGGTGCGCGCGCGGCTGCGTGGGGCGGCGCCGGTCGTCGAGATGCTGGCGGAGTTGCAGAAACGGCAGTCGGCGCTGATTCCCGAGCAGTTCGTCGGGCTGGCGGACATCCAGCAGGCGGCCGGACCCGGCGCGGGCTTCGACACCTTGATCGTCTTCGAGAACTTCCCCCGTGAGCTCGGCGGACCGGATTCCGCCGCTCCCTTCGGCATTCGCGTCAACCAGGGCCAGGAAGCCGCCCACTATCCGCTGACGCTGGTCGCCGTCCCCGGCGAGTCGATGCTCGTCAAACTCGATTACCTGACCGACCTTTACGACCAGGCCGCCGCGCTCGCCATCGTCGAGCGGTTCACGGGTGTGCTGCGCCGGCTGTCGGACGACCTCACCGTCGCCGACATCGACGTGACGAGCGTGGCCGAGCGCGAAAGGGTCGGGCAGTGGGGTGTCTCGGCCGAGCCGGCACCGGAGGTCCTGGCGCCGGATCTGTTCTCGCGCCAGAGCGAAAGCGCGGTCGCGGTCGTCGCCGGTGACGAGACGCTGTCGTACGGCGAGCTGGCCGAGCGCGCCGAGCGGCTCGCGGGTTACTTGAACGGCAAGGGAGTCCGGCGCGGCGACCGGGTCGCCGTGGTGATGGACCGGTCGCCCGATCTGATCGCGACGCTGCTCGCGGTGTGGAAGGCGGGCGCGGCGTACATCCCGCTGGACCCCGCGTATCCGGCGGAACGCGTGAAGTTCATGCTGGCGGACGCGGAGCCTGCGGCGGTGGTGTGCACGGAAGCGCACCGGGACGCCGTGCTGGACGGCGGTCTCGCACCGATCGTCCTCGACGATCCGGAGACCCGGCGGGCGGTCGCGGAGTCGGCCCGGCTGTCGATCGGTGCGACGGCACAGGATGTCGCGTACGTGATGTACACGTCGGGCTCGACCGGCACGCCGAAGGGTGTCGCGGTGTCGCACGGCAACGTCGCGGCGCTGGTCGGCGAACCGGGCTGGGATGTCGGTCCGGACGACGCAGTGCTGATGCACGCCTCGCACGCTTTCGACATCTCCCTGTTCGAGATGTGGGTGCCGCTGCTGTCGGGCGCGCGGCTGGTGCTCGCCGGCTCGGGTGTCGTGGACGGCGAGGCGCTGGCCGGTCACGTCGCGGCCGGGGTCACGGCCGCTCACCTGACGGCCGGGAGTTTCCGGGTGCTGGCCGAGGAAGCACCGGAGTCGGTCTCCGGCCTGCGCGAGGTGCTGCCCGGCGGCGACGCGGTGCCGCCCGCCGCGGTCGAGCGGGTGCGGCGGACATGCCCGGACGTGCGGGTGCGGCATCTCTACGGGCCCACCGAGGCCACGCTGTGCGCGACGTGGTGGCTGCTCGAACCCGGTGACGACATGGGGCCGGTGCTGCCGATCGGCCGTCCGCTCGCGGGACGGCGGGTCTACGTCCTCGACGCGTTCCTGCGGCCGGTGCCCGCGGGGCTGCCCGGCGAGCTGTACGTCGCCGGAGCCGGTGTGGCGCAAGGCTATCTGGGCCGTTCGGTGCTGACGGCCGAGCGGTTCGTGGCCGATCCCTTCGCTCCCGGCGAGCGCATGTACCGGACCGGGGACCTGGCGTACTGGACGGACGAAGGTGTGCTGGCGTTCGCCGGTCGCGCCGACGACCAGGTGAAGATCCGCGGCTACCGCGTGGAGCCTGGGGAGATCGAGGTGGCGCTCGCCGCGCTTCCCGGTGTCGCGCAGGCCGTGGTGCTCGCCCGTGATGAGCACCTGATCGGTTACGTGGTCGCCGAAGCGGGACAAGAGGTCGATGCGGAGCAGCTGCGCGGACAGCTCGCGGACACGCTGCCCGAGTTCATGATCCCGGCCGCGATGCTGGTGCTGGACGAGTTGCCGCTGACCGTCAACGGCAAGGTGGACCGCCAGGCGCTGCCCGAACCGGACTTCTCCTCGAAGGCGGCCGGCCGCGAGCCGTCGACCGATGACGAACGAGTCCTTTGCGGAGTGTTCGCCGAGGTGCTCGGGCTGGAACGGGTCGGCGTCGAGGACAGCTTCTTCGAGCTGGGCGGCGACTCGATCTCGTCGATGCAGGTGGCCGCCCGTGCCCGGCGTGAAGGGATTTCCCTGACGCCGCGGCTGGTGTTCGAGCACCGCACCCCCGAGCGGCTGGCGGCGCTGGCCAACGAGGACCGGCCGACACCCTCCACAGTGGACAGTAGTGTCGGCGGGGTCGGCGAGATCCCGTTGACGCCGGTGATGCTCGCCCTCGGCGAGAACGCCGTGCGACCCGGCTTCGCGCAGGCCAGGGTCCTCGTGACCCCGCCGGAGTTCGACCAGGACGTGCTGGTGAAAGCCCTGCAAGTCGTGCTGGACACCCACGATCTGCTGCGGGCGCGAGTGGAATCGGGACAGCTGATCGTGCCCGAGCCGGGTGCGGTGGACGCGGCCGCTCTGGTGACGCGGGTCGTCGCCGGGGACCTGGACGAGGCCGCCGAACGTGCGGTCCGGACGGCGACGGGCACGTTGGACCCGGCGACCGGGACCATGCTGCGCGCGGTGTGGATCGACTCCCCGGAAACCGGGCAGGGCCGGTTGGCGCTGGTGGCGCATCACCTGGCCGTCGACGCGGTTTCGTGGGGAATCATCCTGCCGGATCTGCGCTCGGCCTACGAAGACGCCACCGCCGCTCTCGAACCCGTGACGACGTCGTACCGGCAGTGGGCGCGGAGGCTGGCCGAGCAGGCCCGAGACGAGCGCACCGTGGCCGAGACCGAACAGTGGATCGCTCTTCTCGACGGCGCGGAACCGGCCGTGGAACTCAGCCCGGGGAAGAAGCATTCGTGGTCTTCGACGCTGTCCGGCGACGTGGCGAACGACCTGCTGACCCGGCTGCCCGGAGCCTTCCATTGCGGGATCCAAGACGTCCTGCTGGCAGGTCTCGCCGGAGCGGTGACGCGGCTGCGCGGGACCGGTGGCGCGCTGCTGGTGGACGTCGAAGGCCACGGCCGTGAGGCCGCCGACGGCGAGGACCTGCTGCGCACCGTGGGCTGGTTCACGAGTGTGCACCCGGTCCGCTTCGAGGTCGGGTCGGGACAGCTGTTGAAGACCGCCAAGGAACAGATCCGCGCCGTCCCCGGCGACGGACTCGGCTACGGGCTGCTGCGGTACCTCAACCCCGACACCGGCGCCAGGCTGGCCGCGTTGCCGTCCGCGCAGATCGGCTTCAACTATCTCGGCAGGACAAGCCTTTCCGCCAAGGACCGGGCGTGGCAGCCGTCGGGCGAAGGGCCGCTCGGCGGTGGCCCGGACCTGATCCTGGCCCACCCCGTCGAGGTCGGCGCGGAGGTACAGGACACGCCGGACGGGCCCCGGCTGGGGCTCGCCATCGACGGCCGGGATCTCGACCCGGCCACGGTGGAGCGTCTCGGCGAAGCCTGGCTGGAGGCGCTGGCCGGCCTCGCCGCCGATCCGGCCGCCGGCGGGCACACGCCGTCGGACTTCGCTCTCGTCGAGCTGGCACAGCAGGACGTGACCGAGCTGGAGGCCGCGACGCCGGGGCTGACCGAGATTTGGCCGCTTTCGCCGCTCCAGGAAGGCATGCTGTTCGAACGAGCCGTCGCCGATGGCGGCGTCGACGTCTACCAGAGCCAGCGGATCTTCGACCTCGACGGGCCGCTTGACGCGGGACGGCTGCGGGCAGCGTGGAACCAGGTGGTCGCCCGGCACGATTCGCTGCGGACGAGTTTCCACCAGCCTGCTTCCGGCGAGCCGGTGCAGGTCGTCACCGCCGAGGCGGAAATCCCTTGGCGCACGGTCGATCTGTCGGAAGCCGGTGAGCCGGCCGCGGCCGCGGAGATCGAACGCCTGCTCGCCGAGGACCAGGCGGAGCGGTTCGACGTGACCAAGGCGCCGCTGCTCCGGCTGATGCTGATCAAGCTCGGCCCGGTGCGGCACCGGTTCGTGCTGACGTCGCATCACGTTCTCCTCGACGGCTGGTCCACGCCGCTCGTCCTTGGCGAGGTCTCGACCGCGTACGCGGGCGGGCAGGGCCCGTCGAGGCCACCGTCCTATCGGGACTATCTGACGTGGCTGAGCCGCCAGGACGAGCAGGCGACCCAGGCGGCGTGGCAGGCCGAACTCGCCGGTTCTGACGAGCCGACCGTGGTGGACGCCGACGCGGACAAGACGATGGTCGTGCCGGGTGAGCACGCCGAATGGCTGCCCGAGGCGGCGACACGGAACCTCATCGGCTTCGCCCGCGGTCACGGCCTGACGGTGAGCACGATCGTGCAGGGCGCGTGGGCGCTGGTGTTGTCGCGGCTGGCGGGCCGGACGGACGTCGTCTTCGGGACGGTCGTGTCCGGTCGTCCGGCGGAGGTGCCGGACGTGGAACGGATGGTGGGGATGTTCATCAACACCGTCCCGGTCCGCGTACGCCTCGACGGCGATCTGCCGGTGCTGACGATGCTCCAGGATCTGCAAGCCCGGCAGTCCGCGTTGACCGAGCACCAGTATCTGGGGCTGTCGCGGGTGCAGCGGGCGGCAGGGGCGGGCGCGGTCTTCGACACCATCGTGATGGTCGAGAACTACCCGCACGACGCCGCCGGTCTCGGCGACGACGGCGGTGTTTCGATCAGCTCGGTCGTCACCAGGACCGGCACCGGTTATCCGCTGACCATGAGCGTTTCCCCCGGGAAGCGCCTGCAGATCCGCGTGGCCTACCGGCCCGACCGGATCGGCGAGGGAACGGCGGCCGAGGTCGCCAGGCAGATCGTGCGGGTCCTGGAGCGGGTGTCGACGGAGGCGTCGCTTCCCGTGGGCCGCCTCGGCGTGACGAGCGAATCGGCGCGTGCTTCCGTGGTGGAGCGCTGGAATTCGACGGGCGAGGCGACGTCCGGGACCACGGTGCCGGAGCTGTTCCGGCGGCAGGCCGGGAAAGCCCCGGACGCGGTGGCCGTCGTCGACGGGGAACGCACGCTGTCCTATGCCGAACTGGACCGCGAATCGGACCGGCTGGCCGGGTACTTGGCCGCGCGGGGTGTGCGGCGCGGTGATCGCGTCGGCGTCGTGCTGGAACGCGGCGCGGAGCTGCTCGTCGCGCTGCTCGCGGTCTGGAAGGCCGGTGCGGCACAGGTTCCGGTGAACGTGGACTACCCCGCGGAACGGATCGAGCGGATGCTGGCCGATTCCGGTGCGGCGCTGGCGATCTGCGTGGCGTCGAGCCGTGACAAGGTGCCGGAGCGCGTCGAGCCGGTGGTCATGGACTCGGTGCCTTCGCACGAGGTGCCGTTGGTCTCTGTCGGCGTGCACGACGTGGCCTACGTGATGTACACGTCGGGATCGACCGGCGTGCCCAAGGGGGTCGCGGTGCCGCACGGCAGTGTCGCGGCGCTGGCGGGTGACCCGGGTTGGTCGCAGGGCCCCGGAGATCGCATGCTGCTGCACGCTTCCCACGCTTTCGACGCGTCACTGGCCGAGATCTGGGTGCCGCTGGTGAGCGGGGCCACCGTGGTGGTCGCGGAACCGGGTGCGGTCGACGCGCAGCGGGTGCGGGAGGCGGTCGAACGCGGCGTCACCACCATTCACCTGACCGCCGGGACTTTCCGTGTGGTGGCCGAGGAAGCGCCGGAATCCTTCACCGGCCTGCGGGAAATCCTGACCGGCGGGGACGCGGTGCCGCTCGCCTCCGTCGAGCGGATGCGCCGCGCCTGCCCGGACGTCCGCTTCCGCCAGCTGTACGGCCCCACCGAGATCACCCTGTGCGCCACCTGGCTCGTCCTCGAACCCGGCGCCGAAACGGGCAGTGTCCTGCCGATCGGCGGACCGCTGGCCGGCAGGAAGGCGTACGTGCTCGACGCGTTCCTCCAGCCGGTGGCACCGGGCGTGACCGGCGAGCTGTACCTCGCCGGTGCCGGTCTGGCGCACGGCTATCTGGGCGCCCCGAGTGCGACTGCGCAGCGGTTCGTCGCGAGCCCGTTCGCGGCCGGTGAGCGCCTGTATCGCACCGGAGACCTCGCGCGCTGGACGGACGACGGCGAGCTGCTGTTCGGCGGACGGGCCGACTCCCAGGTGAAGATCCGCGGCTACCGCGTCGAACCGGGGGAGATCGAAGCGGCGCTGACCGACGTGCCCGACGTCGCGCAGGCGGTCGTGGTGGCGCGGGAAGAACGTCCCGGCGAGAAGCGGCTGATCGCGTACGTCACCGCGGAATCGGGACAGGCACTGGAATCCGACGACGTCCGAGCGCGGCTCGCGGAGCGGCTGCCGGAGTTCATGGTGCCCGCCGTGGTGCTGGTGCTGGACACCTTCCCGTTGACGCTCAACGGAAAGATCGACCGCGCGGCCCTGCCCGCTCCCGAATTCGCCGGGAAACCCGCCGGTCGCGAGCCGCGGACCGAGGCCGAGCGGGTGCTGACCGGCCTGTTCGCCGAGATCCTCGGCCTGGACCGGGTCGGCGCGGACGACAGCTTCTTCGAACTGGGCGGCGACTCGATCCTTTCGATGCGGCTGGCCGCCCGCGCCCGGCGCGAGGACTTCGTCTTCGGCGCGAAGCAGGTCTTCGAGCAGAAGACCCCCGCGGGGATCGCGGCGGTCGCCGAACGCGGCGTGCGCCAGGCCGAGGTCTCCGACGGCGTCGGTGAGGTGCCGTGGACGCCGGTCGTGCGGGCGTTGCTGGAGCGCGATCCCGGTGCGATGGCGCGGGGCGCGCTGGCGCAGTGGGTGACCGCGGGTGTGCCCGGCGATCTGTCGATCGAGGCGCTGACGGCCGGTCTGGACGCGCTGATCGACACCCATGACCTGCTGCGGAGCCGGGTGATCGATTCTCGCTTGGTCGTGGCCGAACGCGGGACCGTGGACGCGGCGGCGCTGCTTCAGCGGGTCGAGGCCGGAGACGGTGACCTCGACGAGATCGCGGAACGCCACGCGCACGAGGCCGCCGGACGGCTCGACCCCGTCGCGGGCGTGATGTTCCAGGCCGTTTGGGTGGTTGCAGGATCCGAGGGGCGGCTCGTGCTGGCCGCCCACCACCTCGCGGTCGACGTCGTGTCGTGGCGTGTCCTGCTGGCGGATCTGCAAGCGGCCTGCGAGAACCCGGTGCTCGATCCGCCGCCGGTTTCGTTCCGGCGCTGGGCGCGGACGCTGGCAGGCCAGGCGGCGTCGCGGACCGGGGAACTCGAGCTGTGGACGGAAATCCTCGACGGCGCGCAGGCGCGGATCGGCGAGCTCGACCCCCGGCGCGACACCATCGCGACCTCGGGACGCCGGTCGTGGACCTTGCCTCGGGACCGCGCGAGTGTGCTCGTCGAGAAGGCCACCACGGCCTTCCACTGCGGTGTCCACGAGGTCCTGCTGGCGACGCTGGCAGGGGCAGTGACCCGGTGGCGCGGTGGCACCGCTGTCGTGGTGGACGTCGAGGGCCACGGCCGTCAGCCGCTCGAAGACATGGACCTTTCGCGGACGCTCGGCTGGTTCACCGATGTCCATCCGCTGAGGTTGGACACCGCCGGGATCGACCCCGCCGAAGTGGACGCGGCCGGTCGTTTGCTGAAGCAGGTCAAGGAGAACGTGCGAGCGGTACCCGACGGCGGGCTCGGCTACGGGATCCTGCGGTATCTCGACGACGAGACCGGGAAGGCACTGGCGGCGCTGCCGTCGCCGGAGATCGGGTTCAACTACCTCGGCCGGTTCTCGCCCCGGCCCGACGGCGACGCGGAACCCTGGCAGCTGGCCGGGACCATCGGCGGCACGGCGGAGGACGACCTGCCGCTGCGGCACGCCGTCGAGATCGACGCGGTCGTCCTCGACGGTGCGGCCGGACCGGAGTTCACGCTGACCGTGACCTGGGCGGAGCGGCTGCTCGGGGAGGCCGACGCGGAGTCGCTCGCCCAGGCATGGCTGGACATGCTGACCGGCCTCGCCGCCTACGTGGGCACCGACGAGAGCGCCGGGGGACATACGCCGTCGGACTTCCCGCTCATCACGCTGACGTGGCAGGAAGTGGCGGAGGTCGAGGCTCTCGTCCCGAACGTGCACGACATCTGGCCGCTTTCCCCCCTCCAGGAAGGGTTGCTGTTCCACGCGGTCGACGAGCGCGGCCCGGACGTCTACGCGGGCATGCGGACGCTCGCTCTCGACGGCCCGTTGGACGTCGCCCGGTTCCGGGCGTCATGGCAGACCCTGCTCGACCGGCATCCCGCCCTGCGGGCGAGCTTCCACCAGCTCGGGTCGGGAACGGCCGTCCAGGCGGTCGCCCGCGAGGTGGCGTTGCCCTGGCAGGAGACCGACCTGTCCCACCTGCCGGAAGACGAGGCGCCGGCGGAGTTCGAGCGGATCGAGGCGGAGTCCTATTCCGCGCGATTCGAGCTGTCCCAAGCACCGCTGGTCCACCTGCACCTCGTGCGGTTCACCGAACGAAGGCACCGGCTCGTGCTCAGGTCGCACCACATCTCGGCCGACGGCTGGTCGCTTCCGGTCTTCCTCGGCGACGTGATGGCGGCGTACGAAGCCGGCGGCGACGGCCGGACGCTGCCCGCCCCGACTTCGTACCGGGAGTACCTGTCCTGGCTCGCCCGCCAGGACAAGGCGGCCGCCAGAGAGGCGTGGCAGACCGCGCTCGCCGGGCTCGACGAAGCGACCCACGTCGTGCCACCGGACACGATCACCACGCCCATCGAACCCGACCGCGTGCGTTTCGATCTCGACGACGAGCTGAGCCGGCGCCTGGTGGAGTTCACCCGTGGGCACGGCGTGACGATGAACACCCTCTTCCAAGGGGTCTGGGCGCTGCTGCTGGCCCGGTTGACGGGACGCGACGACGTGGTCTTCGGGACCACGGTGGCCGGACGCCCGCCCGAGATCCCCGGCGTCGAATCCGCGGTCGGCCTGTTCATGAACATGCTGCCGGTCCGGGCCCGCCTCATCGGCGCGGAGCCGTTCCTCGACATGCTGTCGGACCTGCAGGACCGTCAGGTCGCGTCGATGTCGCATCAGCACATCGGGCTGGCCGAGATCAACCAGCTCGTCGGTCCGGGTGCGGCGTTCGACACGATCGTGGTGTTCGAGAACTACCCGCCCCCGCCGCCGCCGTCCGACGACCCGGACGTCCTCGCGTTGCGACCCGCCGGAATCCCGGACGACACCGGGCACTACCCGCTGTCCATCCGCGCGTCCGAAGGAGGCGGCGTCCACGGCGAGATCATCTTCCGGCCCGACGTGTTCGACCGGACGCGGGTCGAGGAGATCCTCGCGTCGATCGTCCGGGCTTTCGAACAGGTCGTGGCCGACCCTCGGATCGCGGTGGGGCGCGTCGAGCTGATCGGTCCGGAGCAGCGTCACCTGGTGGTGAGGGAATGGAACCGGACGGACGAGGCGCTCGCCGCCGAGACACTGCCCGCCCTGTTCCGTGCCAAGGCCGGGCGGACACCGGACGCGACGGCCGTGGAGGACGGGGCGCGGAGCCTGTCGTTCGGCGGGCTGCTCGCCGAGGTGGAAACACTGGCGCGCGTGCTCGTGGGGCTGGGCGTGCGGCGCGAAACCCGGGTCGGCGTACTGGTCGAGCGTTCGGTCGAACTGGTGGTCGCCCTCATGGGCGTCACGTTCGCGGGCGGGGCTTTCGTACCGGTCGATCCGGACTATCCCCGTGAGCGCGTCGAATTCATGCTGGCGAACTCGGCACCCGAAGTGCTGGTGTGCACCGAGGCGACCCGGGCGGTCGTGCCTGCCGGGTTCGCGGGCAAGGTGCTGGTGCTGGACGAACCGCCCGCCGCCGAGCCGGACGTGGCCCTGCCGCAGGTGGCCTCCGAAGACGCGGCCTACGTCATCTACACGTCCGGGTCGACCGGAGTGCCCAAGGGCGTTGTGGTCCCCCATTCCGGCCTCGTCAACCTTGGCCACGCGCATATCGAGCGGATGGCCGTGACTTCGTCCTCGCGGATCTTGCAGTTGTCCGCGATCGGATTCGACGCCATCGTCTCCGAGCTCTACATGTCCCTGCTCGCCGGCGCGACCTTGGTGCTGCCCGATTCGGCGAACATGCCGCCAAGGGTGACGTTGGGCGACGCGATCCGCCGGGCGCGTATCACCCACCTGACCGTTTCGCCGAGTGTGCTGGCAAGCGAGGACGATCTGCCCGGCACGCTGCGGACCGTGCTGACCGGCGGCGAGGCCCTCTCCGCCGCGCTCGTGGACCGCTGGTCTCCCGGCCGCCGGATGATCCAGGCCTACGGGCCGACGGAGACGACCATCTGCTCGACGATGAGTGCCCCGTTGGCTCCGGGGCACGACGTCGTCCCGCTCGGCGGGCCGATCCGGAACGTGCGGCACTACGTGCTCGACGCCTTCCTGCAGCCGGTGCCGCCCGGGGTGGCGGGCGAGCTCTACATCGCGGGAGTCGGGCTCGCCCGCGGTTACCACGGACGTCCGGGGCTGACCTCGGAACGGTTCGTCGCCGACCCGTTCTCACCCGGCGGCCGCATGTACCGCTCCGGCGACCGGTTCCGCTGGGGTTCCGACGGCAGGCTGTACTTCGTCGGCCGCGCCGACGCGCAGGTCAAGGTGCGCGGCTACCGGGTCGAACCCGCCGAGATCGAGGCCGTGCTGGCGGAACATCCGCTGGCCGCCCAGGTGGCGGTCGCCGTCCACCGGGACGGCCCGGGCGACAAGCAGCTGGTGGCGTACTTCGTGCCCTCGGCCGATGCCCCCGCCGGGGGTGGCGCGCCGGCTTCCGCGTTGCGCGAACTGGCGGCAGAACGCCTGCCGGAGTACATGATGCCCGCGGCGTTCGTGGCGCTGGAGAAGATGCCGCTCACCCCGAACGGCAAGCTCGACCACCGGGCGCTCCAGGCTCCGGACTTCGCCGGGATGACCTCCGGGCGGAACCCGCGCACGGCCTTGGAGGCGAAGCTGTGCGGACTGTTCGCGGAGGTACTCGGGCTGGAGCGGGTGGGTGCCGACGACAGCTTCTTCGAACTCGGCGGCGACTCGATCACCTCGATGCAGCTGTCGGCCCGAGCCCGCCGGAACGGACTGGAACTGAGCCCGTGGCAGGTGTTCGAAGAGAAGACACCGGAACGGCTGGCGACGCTCGTCAAGGAGATCCCGGCCGAAGGCGAGACCACCCCGGAACCGGAGCCCGCCGGGGGCGCGCTCGTCGCGCTTTCCGCCGACCAGCTGGACCAGCTCGAGGCCGGATTCTCGTGATCACGCGAGTTACGTCTCTGATCACGCGAGTTACGCCCTCAAGCACGCGAGATCGCCCCACCCGCCCAACGCGAACGCGAGTTCACTCACCCACCCAGCAAGGAGCAGATCGTGACCGTTGACGACACTCGCGCGAAGCCACGTTCCAGCGTGGAGGACGTCTGGCCTCTTTCCCCGCTGCAGGAGGGAATGCTCTACCACACCGTCCTCGACGGCGAGGGGCCCGACACCTACACCGTGCAGACCGTCTACGGCATCGACGGCCCGCTGGACGCCGCGTTGCTGAGGGCGACGTGGCAGGCGCTGATCGACCGGCATGCCGCGCTGCGGGCCTGTTTCCGTTACGTCAGCGGCGCGCAGATGGTGCAGGTCATCACGCGGGACGCGCGGATTCCTTGGCGCGAAACGGATCTCACCGGACTGCCGGAGGACATCCTCGACAGCGAGGTCGACCGGCTGGCCGCGGACGAGCTGGCCGAGCGGCTCCGGATCGAGGTGGCGCCGCTGATGAAGCTGCACCTGATCCGGCTCGGCCCGGACCGCCACCGGCTCGTGCACACGCTCCACCACGTGCTGACCGACGGCTGGTCGATGCCGATCATCCACCGCGAGCTGACCGCGATCTACGCGGCGGGCGGGGACGCGTCCGGGCTGCCGCCCACAGTGTCCTATCGGGACTATCTCGCCTGGCTCGGCAAGCAGGACAAGGAAATCGCGCGCGCTGCCTGGCGGGAGGAGTTCGCCGGGCTGGACACGCCCACCGCGGTCGCCCCGGCCGATCCTGGCCGCGTGCCGGAAATCGACACGACGATCGTCGAGCTCTCCACGGAACTGACGGACGGGTTGGCCAAGTTCGCGCGCGGCCACGACCTCACGCTGAACACCGTCGTGCAGGGCGCGTGGGCCGTCGTGCTCTCGCAGCTCGCCGGCCGGACCGACGTGGTGTTCGGCGCGACCGCTTCGGGGCGTCCCGCCGAACTGGCGGGCGTGGAGTCGATGGTCGGCCAGCTGCTCAACACCCTGCCGGTGCGGGTCCGGCTCGACGGCGCGCGGCGGGCCGTCGACCTGTTCGCCGAACTGCAGCGCGACCAGTCCGCCCTCATGGCCCATCAGCACCTCGGCCTCCAGGACGTACAGGCCGTCGTCGGACCCGGCGCGGTCTTCGACACGCTCGTCATCTACGAGAACTTCCCCCGCAAGGGACTCGGGCAGGCGCACGACGGCCTGACCCTGCGTCCGGTCAAGCGCGGGCGCAACTCGTCGCACTACCCGTTCACCCTGATCACCGGTCCCGGTGAGCAGATGCCGCTGATCCTCGACTACGACCGCGGTCTGTTCGACGAGACGGTCGCCGGCTCGGTCGTCGGCGCGCTGGCCCGCGTGCTGGAGCGCCTTGTCGCCGAACCCGACGTCCTCGTCGGCCGTCTGACGCTGCTGAGCGAGACCGAACGCGCGCTGGTGGTGGACGAATTCAACGCGACCGCGGGCCCGGTGCCGGGAGACTCCGTCGTCGAGCTGTTCGCGCGGCGGGTCGTCGAAGCGCCCGACGCGGTGGCGATCACCGACGCCGCGGGCGCGGATCTGACCTATGCCGAGGTGGACCAGGCGTCGAATCGGCTGGCGGCGCACCTCGCCGCCCGTGGTGTCGGCCGCGGTGACCGCGTCGGGGTGGCGATGGAGCGGTCGCCGGAGCTGCTGATCGCGTTCCTGGCGATCTGGAAGGCAGGCGCCGCATACGTTCCGGTGGACGTCGAGTACCCGGCCGAGCGGATCTCGTTCATCCTCGGCGATTCCAAGGTCTCGGTCGTTCTGTGCACCCAGGCCACCAGCGGCGTCGCCCCGGCGGACGCGATCGTCCTCGACGCCCCGGAGACGCGGGCCACCATCGACGCTTTCGCCGCCACAGCAACGGAATTCCGACCGAGCGCGGACGACTTGGCGTACGTCATGTACACGTCGGGCTCCACCGGTCTGCCCAAGGGCGTGGGGATCCCGCACGGCGCTGTGGCGGGCTTGGCGGGCGACCAGGGCTGGCAGATCGGCCCCGGCGACGGCGTGCTGATGCACGCGACGCACGTCTTCGACCCTTCGCTCTACGCGATGTGGGTGCCGCTCTCGACGGGCGCTCGCGTCCTGCTCACCGAGCCGGGCGTACTCGACGCGGCCGGAGTGCGGCAGGCCGTCGCACGCGGCGCGAACTACGTCCACCTCACCGCCGGTACTTTCCGCGCCCTGGCGGAAACCTCGCCGGAGTGCTTCGAGGGTCTGGTCGAAATCGGCACCGGCGGGGACATCGTTCCCGCGCAGTCCGTGGAGAACCTGCGGCGGGTCCAGCCCGGCCTGCGGGTGCGCAACACCTACGGCCCGACCGAGACCACCCTGTGCGCGACGTGGCTCCCGATCGAACCCGGTGACGTGGTCGACCGGGAACTGCCGATCGGTCACCCCATGACGAACCGCCGGATCCACCTCCTCGACGCCTTCCTGCGGCCGGTCGCACCCGGGGTCGCGGGCGAGCTGTACATCGCGGGCACGGGGCTGGCACGCGGATACCTCGACAGCCCTGGCCTCACGTCCGAGCGGTTCGTGGCGTGCCCGTTCGTCCCGGGCGAGCGCATGTACCGCACCGGTGACCTGGCGCGCTGGACCCGCGACGGCGAGGTCGTGTTCCTCGAACGCGCCGACGACCAGGTGAAGATCCGCGGCTACCGCGTCGAACTGGGCGAGGTCGAGTCCGTGCTGGCCGCCCAGCCGGGCGTGGTCGAGGCCGTCGTCATGGCGCGCGAGGACCAGCCGGGGGAAAAGCGGCTGGTGGGTTACTTCGTCTCCGACGGCGGGGACGCGGGGCCGGAGGAGATCCGGCGCCAGATGGGCTTGGTGCTGCCCGCGTACATGGTTCCCATGGCGGTCGTCGCGTTGCCCGGTCTGCCCGTCACGCCCAACGGCAAGGTGGACCGCCGTGCCCTGCCCGCCCCGGATCTCGCGGGCCGCGCGTCGGAAAAGGCGCCGGAGAGCGAATCCGAAAAGGTCCTCTGCGAACTGTTCTCGGAGATCCTCGGCGTCGACAACGTGGGTGTCGACGACGCCTTCCACGACCTCGGTGGCAGTTCGGCGCTGGCCATGCGGCTCATCGCGCGGATCCGCGAGGTGATCGGCGTGGATCTGCCCATCCGGCAGCTGTTCTCCTCGCCGACGCCCGCCGGGGTCGCCAGGGCGCTCGCCGCGAAGTCCCGTCCCGCGCTGGAGCCCGTCGAGCGGCCGGAGCGGCTCCCGCTCACCGCACGGCAGCTCCGCGCGTGGCTGCTGGCCAGCCCCGGCGAGGAGACCGCGGGCCTGCACATCTCGGTCGCGCTGCGGTTGCGCGGCAGGCTCGACGTGCCCGCGCTGGCGGCGGCGCTCGGCGACGTCGCGACCCGGCACGAGGTGCTCCGCACGACGTTCCCGGGCGACGCGCAGAGCGTCCGGCAGGACGTCCACGAACCCGCTGCCATCGAACTGTCCCCGGTCCCGGCCACCGAGGAGGAACTGCCCGGCCTGCTCGCCGGACTGCGCGCGTCGGTCTTCGACCTCACCCGTGAAGTGCCGTGGCGTTGCGACCTTTTCGCCCTGTCGGAAAAGGAACACGTGCTGCATCTGCGAGTGCACCGCATCCTGGCCGACGACGACTCGATGGACGTGTTCTTCCGCGACTTGGCTGCCGCGTACGGCGCACGGCGTTCGGGCCGGGTCCCGGAACGTGCGCCGCTGGCACTGCAGTTCGCCGACTACGCGATCTGGGAACAGCGGCTCCTCGCGGACGAGGACGACCAGGGCAGCCTGATCAACGAGCAGGTCGTCTTCTGGCGGGACACCCTCACCGGGATCGACGGGGAGACGGTGCTTCCGTTCGACCGGCCGCGGCCCGCGGTCCCGTCGCGCGAGGCGGGCACGGTCGCGCTGCGGCTGGACGCCGAGCCGTACAACCGGCTGACCGAAGCGGTGCAACGACTCGGCGCGGACACGATCCACGTCGTGCACGCCGCGCTCGCCGTGCTGCTGACCAAATACGGCGCCGGGCACGACCTCGTGATCGGCACGACGCTGGCACGGGACGAGGACCTCATCGACCTCGAACCGATGATCGGGCCGTTCGCCCGGCCCTTCGCCCTGCGCACGGATCTCTCCGGCGACCCGACGTTCCTCGAGGTCGTCACCCGGGTGCAGGAGGCGGTCCGGGCCGCGCGTCAGCATCTGGACGTTCCCTTCGAGCGGATCGTCGAACTGCTGGACCTGCCCGCCTCGCTCTCCCGCCACCCCGTGTTCCAGGTGGGCCTGGAGGTGGACGAGGAGGACATCGGCGCGTGGGACGCGGCGGAACTGCCCGCGCTGCGCACCAGTGTCGTACCCGGCGGGACGGAGGCCACGGAGCTGGATCTCGCGTTCAAGCTCACCGAGCGGCTCGACGAGGACGACAACGAGGACGGTCTCGAAGGCACCCTTCGCTACGCCGCCGACTTGTTCGACGAAGCCACGGCGGAATCGGTCGCCCGGCGGCTGGTGCGAGTGCTGGAACAGGTCGCGGAGGATCCCCAGCGGCGGATCGGCGACCTCGACATCTTCCTCGACGACACCGAACGCGGCCGTCCGGCGATCGCGCCGGCGCGGTGGGCCGGGAAGGTGCCCTCGGTGGTCGCGGAACTGGGTCCGCTCGGCGCGCTTCTGCTCGACGACCGGCGTCGCCCCGTCGCCCCGGGCGCCGTCGGCGATCTGTACGTCACCGGTCCGGCGGTCGACGAGGGCAAGTCGGGCGAGCCGTGCCCGTTCGGCGAGCCGGGACACCGGATGCTGAACACCGGCCTGCTCGCCCGCAAGACCGCGGCCAAAACCCTGATCGTGGTGGGGGAGCGGCGGCGGTCGAGCACCGCGGTGAAGACCGGCGATTACGAGATCCTGTTGCCGCTGCAGGCAGGCGGCGACCGCCCGCCGCTGTTCTGCGTGCACGCGAGTGGCGGACTGAGCTGGAACTACGGGCCGCTGCTGCGGCATCTTCCCGCGAACCAGCCGGTGTACGGCGTCCAGGCGCGCGGCCTCGCGCGTACCGAACGCTTGCCCGAGAGTGTCGAAGAGATGGCGGCGGACTACCTCGCGCACATCCGTGCCGTGCAGCCGACCGGGCCGTATCACCTGCTCGGCTGGTCACTCGGCGGCCGGATCGCACAGGCGATGGCCGCGATGCTCGAAGCCGAAGGGGAAGAACTCGGCCTGCTGGCCCTGCTCGACGCTTATCCCGTCTACATGGGACGGAACGCGACCGGCACGGTGACCGAAGAGGCCGCGCGTGACGAAGACGGCCTCCAGAAACGAAAAGAACAGGATTTGGAACTCGCCGGAGGCATGGTCCAGGGGCCCGGCGCGCGCGAGCGGCTGGAAGCCGTGATGCGAAACCTTTGGAAGGTCGGGCCCCAGCACACCGCCTCACCGTTCAACGGCGACATCCTGCTTTTCGTCGCTTCCGAGGACAGGCCTGCCCATCTGCCGGTTTCGGAAGCCGTCGCCGGCTGGAAGGACTTCACCAGCGGCGCCATCGAACACCACGAGATCCCGACCAACCATTACGACATGGTGCAACCCGCGGCGTTGGTCCAGATTGGATCCATCGTCGCCGAGAAGCTCCGGCCGCGGCCGGGCGCCTGAAAGGAAAGATCATGACCAATCCGTTCGACAACGAAGACGGTTCCTTTTTCGTGCTGGTCAACGACGAGGGGCAGCACTCCCTCTGGCCGACCTTCGCGGAGGTGCCCGCCGGCTGGACCCGCGTCCACGGTGAGGCCTCGCGCCAGGAATGCCTCGCCTACGTCGAGGAGAACTGGACGGACCTGCGGCCGAAGAGCCTGATCGCCGAGGTCAACGGCTGAACCTGAGGTGTCCAGCCGCTCAATCCGGGCGGTTGGACGTGCTCGGCGCCCGCTTGCGGTCGTGAGTGGCGTTTCGGGTTCCGGCGAGGCTTCTCTTAGGCACCTGCGGTGCTTCTTGCGTGAAGTACATGAAGGGGGCCTTGCTGTACCTAGGCGCAAGGATGGGGTCCTTCATGTACTTGGGCGCGCTGTCGCTGTAGTGCAGAGGCTCAACATGGCGTTCCTGCCCGCCCGCAGCAGCGAGTCTGCCTCACGCCGGGCCGAGCTCAGCCTGGGATGCCGTGAGGGGCCCCTTCCCTACCCTCAGAGTAGGCAAGGGGCCCCTCACGACCCGCCGCATCCCGCCCCGCTTTCGCAACCTCCCACCCTTGCGCCGGTGCGAGTAGCCGGGCGCGTCCCACCCACCTCGCTCCGGAGTGTTGGACGAACTCGACGCCCGTCCGGCCGGTCGGAAACATCCTTGCCGCGCGTGACGACCCGTTGAGACGAAAGGATCTGCCGTGTTCGAAGAGCTCAACGTCGTCCGGGGCTTGGAAATCCACCGGAGGGACCGGTTCGATCCGGGGGCGGAGCTCCTCTCGCTGATGGCCGACGGGCCCCTTTCCGCACTGGGTACCGAGGAAGACGGCGAACGACGGACAGCGTGGCTCGCCACCGGATACGACGAGGTCCGCCAGGTCCTCAGCTCGGACAAGTTCAGCGCCCGGCTGATCTACGGCGGGACGGCGGCGGGTATCGCCTGGCCCGGTTTCCTCACCCACTACGACCCGCCGGACCACACGCGGCTGCGCCGGCTGGTGACGCCGCCGTTCGCCATCCGGCGGATGCGGGGGTTCGAGCCCCACGTCGAGCGGATCGTCGAAGACGCCTTGGACACCATCGAGGACATGGGCGGTCCGGTGGATTTCGTCCCGCAGTTCGGCTGGGCCGTCGCCACCACGGCGACCTGCGACTTCCTGGGCATCCCGCGCGACGACCAGGCCGACCTGTCGCGCACCCTGCACGCCAGCCGCACCGAACGGACGGACAAGCGGCGCAACGCGGCGGGCAACAAGTTCATGCAGTACATGAACAAGGCGGTCGCCCGGGTACGCCGCGATCCCGGCGACGACCTGTTCGGTGTCGTCGTGCGCGAACACGGTGACGAGATCACCGACGCGGAACTGGCCGGGGTGGCCGCGTTCATCATGGGCGCCGGCGGCGATCAGGTGGCCCGATTCCTCGCGGCCGGCGCGTTGCTGATGGTCGATTTCCCGGAGCAGTTCGACCTTCTCCGGGAAAAGCCGGACACGATCCCG
This sequence comes from Amycolatopsis sp. WAC 01376, assembly GCF_003947415.1. Classification (GTDB taxonomy): domain Bacteria; phylum Actinomycetota; class Actinomycetes; order Mycobacteriales; family Pseudonocardiaceae; genus Amycolatopsis. Next base: position 259,280 of record NZ_QHKL01000008.1, on the reverse strand, counting down.
GACTGGCTGGAGGAGTTGAACCGGTATCTCACCACCGACGAGAAACTCCACCCGCGCATCGCGAAGGAGGACATCGAGATCGGTGGCCGCCTCGTCAAGGCGGGCGACACCGTCACGTGTTCCCTGCTGGGGGCGAACCGCGCGAACTTCCCCGCGCGAGAGGACGAATTCGACATCACCCGGGAAAAGTCGCCGCATGTCTCGTTCGGGCACGGTATCCACCACTGCCTCGGCAGGCCGCTGGCGGAGATGGTGTTCCGGGTGGCGATTCCCGCGCTGGCACGGCGGCTTCCCAAGCTGAGACTCGCCGAGCCCGACCGCAAGCTCAAGTTCGGTCCACCACCGTTCGACGTGGAAGCCCTGCTGCTCGACTGGTAGCGCCAGAAAGCCCGAGGAGAATCATGGTAGTTCCCTTACCGCATCAGCGGATCCGGCTCGATCCGGCGCCGGAGCTCTGCGCGTTGCGACAGAAGGGCCCGCTGCACGAGTACGACACCGAGACGGGGCTGGACGGCCGACGGCAATGGCTGGTCACCGGATACGACGAAGTGCGCGAGATCCTCGCCGACGCCACCCGGTTCAGTTCGATGCGACCGGTCGACGACGAGGCGGAGCGGGCCCATCTGCCGGGGATCCTGCAGGCCTACGATCCGCCCGACCACACCCGCCTGCGCGGGACGGTGGCCCCGGCGTTCAGCGTCCGGCGGATCGAGCGGTTGCGGCCGCGGGTCGAAGAGATCATCGAAGAGGGCCTTGACGATCTGGAGAGCATGGGCTCGCCGATCGACTTCGTCCGCTACGCGGGCTGGCCCATCCCGGCGCTCATCGCTTGCGAGTTCCTCGGTGTCCCGCGCGACGATCAGGCCGATCTGTCGCGGATGATCCGGGACAGCCGGGAGAGCCGGATCCCCAAGCAGCGGGTCCAGTCGAGCCTCGGTGTCGTCAACTACTGCGAAAAGCTCGCGGCCCGCGAACGCCGCGATCCCGGCGACGAGCTGATCGGATTCATCGCACGTGAGCACGGGGACAAGGTCAGCGACGAGGAACTGTCCGGGCTCGCCGAGGCGATCCTGATCGTGGCCGTCGAGCAGATGGCCGCCCAGCTGGCGGTCGCGGTGCTGCTGTTCGCGACGAACCCCGCCCAGCTGTCGCTGCTGCGCGAACGTCCGGAGCTGGTGGACAGCGCGACCGAAGAAGTCCTACGGTACCCGACGATCGTCGAGGCCCCGTCTCCTCGGACGGCGCTCGTCGACTTGAACATCGCCGGGTACGAGATCCACGCCGGTGACGTGCTGACCTGCTCGATGCTGGCGGTCAACCGCGCGCTCGGGGACAAGTTCGACATCACCCGGGACAACAGCCCGGGGCATCTCGCCTTCGGTCACGGCATCCACCACTGTGTCGGCGCTCCGCTGGCCAGGCTCGAGCTGCGGGTCGCGCTGCCGCTACTGGCGCGCCGGTTCCCGGCGCTGCGGCTCGCGGTCCCGGAGGAGGAACTGCGGTTCGTCCCCGGCAAGCCCGCGCCGTTCAACCTCGAGGAGCTCCCCCTTGAGTGGTGACGACACGCGCCCGATCCACATTCGCAGGCAGGATCTCGATCCGGCGGGAGAACTGCGCGCCGCCGGTCCGCTGTCGAGGGTCACCGTGGGAACCGGGGCGGACGCCGAGACCACCTGGATGGCTGCGGGCCACGCGGTCGTGCGCCAGGTTTTGGGTGACCACAAGCGGTTCAGCACGCGGCGCCGCTGGCATCAGCGGGACGAGGCCGGCGGGGAGGGCATCTTCCGGCCGAAGGAACTGGTCGGCAACCTGATGGACTACGACCCTCCCGAACACACCCGGTTGCGGCAGAAGCTGACCCCGGGGTTCACCCTGCGCAAGATGCGGCGCATGGAGCCGTACATCGAACAGATCGTGTCGGAACGGCTCGATGCCATGGAGGACGCGGGATCGCCGGCCGACGTGATCGAACTCGTCGCCGACGAGGTGCCGGGAGCCGTGTTGTGCGAGCTCATCGGCGTTCCCCGGGATGACCGCGCCATGTTCACGAGCCTGTGCCACGGGCATCTCGACGCCACGCGCAGTCAACGGAAGCGGGCGGCCGCCGGCGAGGCGTTCTCCCGCTACCTGCTGGCGATGATCGCCAGGAACCGGAAAGAACCCGGCGAAGGGCTGATCGGAGCGGTCGTCGCCGAACATGGTGACGATGCCACCGACGAGGAGCTGAGAGGCTTCTGCGTGCAGGTGATGCTCGCCGGCGACGACAACATCTCCGGCATGATCGGACTGGGGGTCCTGGCGCTGCTACGGCATCCTGAGCAGATCGCCGCGGTGCGGGGTGACGACCAGTCGGCGGAACGGGCGGTCGACGAATTGATCCGCTACCTGACGGTGCCGTACGCCCCGACACCCCGGACGGCCATGGAGGACGTCGTCATCGGGGACGAGGTGATCAAGCAGGGCGAGACCGTTCTCTGCTCGCTCCCCATGGCGAACCGCGACCCGGCGCTGGTGCCGGATCCGGACCGGCTCGATCTCACGCGGCAGCCCGCGCCGCATGTGGCCTTCGGGCACGGGATCCACCACTGTATCGGCGCTTCGCTGGCCCGCCTCGAACTGCGTACGGTCTTCTCCTTGCTGTGGCGGCGTTTTCCCGGGCTCAGGCTCGCGGATCCCGCCAAGGAGACCATGTTCCGCCTGACCACCCCGGCTTACGGACTTACGAGCCTGATGGTCGAGTGGTGAGGGAAGGGCGGGTGAGGCGTGGGTCAGGGTGGTCGTGAGTGGTAAGTGACGTTAGAACGTCACTTACCACTCACGACCCCCTTGACCCACCGCCCACCTGAGGCGTCCATGGCGGCGCTGGACGTCCCGCCCGATCACGGATGAAGATTGCGGCGCGGCAACGGCACGGACCGCAATTCCTGGTCAATGAAGGAGCTTCCACTCGGTATGGAGCACGCAATCGACGAGGTCGCGCCGGCCGTGGAGCCGACCGCGAACTACATGATGAGGACGCACTGCGATCCGCACGAGGACATGTTCGCGTTGCGGGAGAAGGGATCGCTGGTCCGGATACTCGGGGACGCCTCCACCCAGCTCGGCAAGGGCTACGTTTGGCAGGCCCTCGGCTACGACGTCGTCCGGAAGATCCTCGGCGATCACGAGAACTTCACCACGCGGCCCCGGCTGACCGAGGCGGAAGCACAACGGACGACCAACGGCGAAGAAGTCCCCATGGCGCCGCAATTCGTCGGGCAGATCTCGACCTACGATCCGCCGGAACACACGCGGCTGCGGCGGATGCTGACACCCGAGTTCACCGTCCGGCGGATCCGGCGGCTGGAACCCGCGATCCAGGAACTCATCGACGATCGTCTCGACGAGATGGAGGCCGAGGGACCGCACGCGGACCTCCAGGGATTGTTCGCCGACCCGGTCGGCGGCGGCGTGCTGTGCGAACTGCTCGGCATTCCGCGTGATGACCGGGCCGAATTCATCCGGCGGATCAGGCGGAATGTCGATATCAGCCGCGGATTCAAGGCGCGGGCGGCCGACAGCGCGGCGTTCAACCGGTATCTGGACAGCCTCATCACCCGGCAGCGGAAGGACCCTGACGAGGGGTTCGTCGGCATGCTCGTCCGAGAGCACGGCGAGAACGTCACGGATGAGGAACTGAAAGGCCTGTGCACGGCGCTGCTCCTCGGTGGTGTCGAGACCGTCGCGGGGATGATCGGCTTCGGGGTGCTCGCACTGCTGGACGACCCCGGACAGAAAGACCTGATCTTCGAAGGTCCCGAGAATGTGGATCGCGTGGTCGCGGAACTCCTGCGTTACCTCTCGCCCGTGCAGCAGCCGAATCCACGGATGGCCATCCGTGACGTCGTCGTCGACGGCAAGCTGATCAAGGCCGGGGATTATGTTCTGTGCTCGATCTTGATGGCCAACCGGGATGAAGCGCTGACGCCGAATCCCAACGTTCTCGACGCGAAGCGTGCTTCTGTCTCGGATGTCGCGTTCGGGCACGGCATCCATTACTGCGTGGGCGCCGCGGTGGCGAGAACGGTGCTGCGCATGGCCTATCGGACGCTGTGGCGGCGTTTTCCCGGGCTCGCGCTGGCGGTACCGGTCGAGGAAGTGAAGCTGCGAAACGCGTTCATCGATTGCCCGGACCGGTTGCCGGTCACCTGGTAGTCACCCGGCGAAGTGCTATTTGACAGAGGAATGGTGGGAGATGTCGGTCGAAGAGTTCGATGTGGTGGTGGCCGGAGGCGGGCCGGGTGGTTCGACGGTGGCTTCGCTGGTGGCCATGCAGGGGCATCGGGTGTTGCTGCTGGAGAAGGAGGCCTTTCCGCGGTACCAGATCGGTGAATCGTTGCTGCCGTCCACCGTGCACGGGATCTGCCGGATGCTCGGCGTGACGGACGAACTGGCGGCCGCGGGCTTTCCGGTGAAGCGGGGCGGGACTTTCCGTTGGGGCGCTCGTCCGGAGCCGTGGACTTTCCACTTCTCCGTTTCCCCGCGGATCACCGGGCCGACGTCGTTCGCCTATCAGGTCGAGCGGGCGCGATTCGACGAGATCCTGCTGAACAACGCGCGGCGCAAGGGCGTGGTGGTACGGGAGGAGTGCACGGTCACCGGTGTGCTGGAAGAGGGTGAGCGGGTCACCGGTCTGCGCTATACCGATCCCGACGGTGACCAGCGTGAAGTGTCGGCGACTTTCGTGATCGACGCTTCCGGCAACAAGAGTCGCCTGTACTCCCAAGTCGGCGGCACGCGTAATTATTCGGAGTTCTTCCGCAGCCTGGCGCTGTTCGGCTATTTCGAGGGCGGTAAACGACTGCCCGCCCCGTATTCGGGGAACATCCTGAGTGTCGCGTTCGACAGCGGCTGGTTCTGGTACATTCCGCTGAGCGACACGCTGACCAGTGTCGGCGCGGTGGTGCGCCGGGAGGACGCGGAGAAGATCCAGGGCGACCAGGAGAAGGCGCTCAAGGCCTTGATCGCCGAATGCCCGCTGATTTCGGAGTACCTTTCGGACGCACGCAGGGTGACGTCCGGTAAATATGGCGAGCTGCGGGTTCGCAAGGATTACTCGTACCATCAGACGTCTTTCTGGCGGCCTGGAATGATACTCGTCGGTGATGCCGCGTGCTTTGTGGATCCCGTGTTCTCCTCCGGAGTGCATCTGGCGACTTACAGCGGGCTGCTCGCGGCCCGCTCGATCAACAGTGTTCTCGGCGGCGACATCGACGAGAAGACCGCCTTGACCGAGTTCGAAGCACGCTATCGGCGCGAGTACGGGGTGTTCTACGAGTTCCTCACCTCGTTCTACCAGATGAACGTGAACGAGGATTCGTACTTCTGGCAGGCGAAGAAGGTCACGAACAACCAGCACACCGAGATCGAGTCGTTCGTGGACCTGGTCGGTGGGGTGTCGTCCGGTGAGGCGGCGTTGACGCCGGCGGACAGGATCGTCGAGCGCAGCGCCGAGTTCTCCGCGGCCGTGGACCAGATGGCCGGTGGCGACGAGGACAGCATGGTGCCGCTGTACAAGTCGCAGGTGGTCAAGCAGGTGATGCAGGAGGCGGGCCAGGAACAGATGAGGGCGGTGCTCGGTGAAGACGCCGAACCCGAGCTGCCGCTGTTCCCCGGCGGCCTGGTGACCTCGCCCGACGGAATGAAATGGCTGCCCTATCACCCGGCGTGACAAAGGACCCACGGAACAGAGGATACGAAATGCGTGTGTTGTTTTCCGGTAATGGAACACGCGGAGATGTCGAACCGTTGGTGGCACTGGCGTTGCGGTTGCGGGAGCGCGGTGCCGACGTGCGCATGTGCGCGCCGCCGGACTACGTGGAGCGGATGGCCGAGGTCGGCATACCGTTGACCCGGATCGGCCCGCCGGTGCGGGCAGGAGCCCGCGGGGGAGGGCCGGCGCCCGGTGCGCCCGAGCTCGCGGACGCGACGATCGCCGAGCAGTTCGACCGGATCCCGGCGGTCGCCGAGGGATGTGACGCGGTGGTCGCCACCGGTTTGGTGTCCGCCGCGGTCGGTGTGCGGTCGGTGGCCGAAAAGCTGGGTATTCCCTACTTCTACACCTTCTACTGCCCCAACTATCTGCCGACGACGGACCGGGACCTGCGTAATCAGGGCGCCTACAACCTGTTCGGCGGTCCGCTCAACAGCCGTCGGGCGTCGGTCGGATTGGCGCCGGTGGAGAAGATCTTCGATTACGGGTTCACCGAGGAACCCCTGCTCGCCGCGGACGCGGTGCTGGCTCCGGCGCCGCCCGATGTCGCCACCGTGCAGACCGGCGCGTGGATCTCGCCCGACGAGCGGCCGTTGTCGGAGGAGCTGGAAGCGTTCCTGAACGCCGGCCCGCCCCCGGTTTACGTGAGCTTCGGTAGCGGGCCCGCGCCCACCGATGTGGCCACGGTGGCCATCGAGGCGGTCCGGGCGCAGGGGTACCGGGTGGTGCTCGCCAGGGGCTGGGCCGGACTGGCGCTTCCCGACGATCGGGGGGATTGCCTGGCGGTGGGCGAGGTGAACCATCAGGCGCTGTTCGGCCGGGTGGCCGCCGTCGTGCACCATGGCGGCGCGGGCACGACGACCGTGGCGACCCGGGCCGGTGTCCCGCAGGTCGTGGTGCCCCAGAAGGCCGACCAGCCGTACTTCGCGGGCCGGGTGGCCGAGCTGGGCGTCGGGGTGGCACACGACGGTCCGGCCCCGACCTTCGATTCCTTGTCGGCCGCGCTCGCGACGGCCTTGAGCCCGGAGACGCGGGCGCGGGCTTCGGCGGTGGCAGGCACGATCCGCGTCGACGGGACGTCGGTGGCCGCGGACCTGTTGTTCGAGGCGGTCAGCCGGAACAAGCCCGCCGTTTCCGCGTAACCCGCACCGAGCAGGTCCGCGAACCAGAACCCACGAATCGGGGAATACCTCATGCGCGTGTTGTTGTCGACGTCCGGAAGCCGCGGAGATGTCGAACCGCTGGTGGCGCTGGCGGTGCGGTTGCGCGCACTCGGCGCCGAGGTGCGGATGTGCGCGCCGCCGGACTCCGCGGAGCGGCTGGCCGAGGTCGGCGTGCCGCTGGTACCGGTCGGCCAGTCGGCGCGAGCGATGCTGCACGGGAAGAAGCGGCCGACACCCGCGGACGGGCCCCGGCTCTCGGCCGAGGCGATCGCCCTGCAGTTCGACAAGATTCCGGCGGCCGCCGAGGGGTGCGACGCGGTGGTCGCGTCCGGCGTGCTGGCCGCCGCGGTCGGGGTGCGGTCGGTGGCCGAGAAACTGGGGATCCCTTATTTCTACGCGTTTTACTGCCCGATCTACCTGCCGTCGCCGTATTACCCGCCGCCGCCACCGCTCGGTGAACCGCCCGCACCGGACGTGACCGACAACCGCGCGCTCTGGGAGAGGAACAACCAGAGCGCCTACCGGCGGTTCGGCGACGCGCTCAACAGCCGCCGGGCTTCGATCGGGCTGGCGCCGGTGGAGAAGATCTTCGATTACGGGTTCACCGATCACCCGTGGCTCGCCGCGGACGCGGTGCTGGCCCCGTTGCAGCCGACGGATCTCGCGGCTGTCCAGACCGGTGCGTGGATCTTGCCCGATACGAGGCCGTTGCCGTCGGAGCTGGAGGCGTTTCTGCGCGCCGGGCCGCCGCCTGTCTACGTGGGTTTCGGCAGTGGGCCGGCACCCGCCGACGCCGCCAGGCTGGCGGTCGAGGTGGTTCGTGCGCAGGGGCATCGGGTGGTCTTGTCCCGAGGGTGGGCGGACCTGGCTCTTCCCGACGACCAGGAGGATTGCCTGGCGGTGGGCGAGGTGAACCATCAGGTGCTGTTCGGCCGGGTGGCCGCCGTCGTCCACGCGGGCAGCGCGGGCACGACGACCGCGGCCACCCGGGCCGGTGTCCCGCAGGTCGTGGTGCCCCAGATGACCGATCAGCCGTATTACGCGGGCCGGGTGGCCGAGCTGGGCGTCGGGGTGGCACACGACGGTCCGGCCCCGACCTTCGATTCCTTGTCGGCCGCGCTCGCGACGGCCTTGAGCCCGGAGACCCGGGCGCGGGCTTCGGCGGTGGCAGGCACCGTCCGTACCGACGGGGCGAGCGTGGCCGCGAACCTGTTGTTCGAGGCGGTCAGCCGGAACAAGCCGGCTGTTACGGCCTAACCACACCGAGTCGTCAAAACCGAGGGCGGTCGCCGATGGATGCCGAAACCGTACGCAGTGCGCTGAAGATGGAGGACGAGAGGAGTTTGGCCTGGCTCTCGGACCTCGAGAAGCTCGGCTCGCCTCCCGAGCCGGTACGACTGCCGCAGGGCGACGAGGCACGAGAGCTCTTGCGGCGGTTGGGGGTGCCGGAGCTCGACGTCGAGGAGATCGTGGCGGCCACTCCAGGGCCGGATCGTGACCCGGCCCTGTGGTGGCTGCTCGAACGCACCCACCACGCGATCATCCGGAACATGGGCGACTGCCGGGTGAAGCGGCGGGGTGCGCCGAACCTGCCGTCCGGGACAGGTGCCGCCGGGCGTTACTTCCATGTGTACGTCTTCCTCGCGACCGTTCCGGCGGTGCGCGGCTTCCACGAGAGCCGGGGAATCCCCGAGAAGGTCACCTGGGAGACCTTGGCGCAACTGGGGGATTCGGTCGCCACGTATCGCCGCAAGCATGGCGAGGGCGGCATGAACACGCAATGGTGGACCGCCTACTTCCTGAGCGGCATCGTCTACCAGCTCGGCCGTCTCCAATTCAGCCTCGCCGTCGGCCGTGACGGCACTCCCGAGCTCGGTCTGCACATCCCCGAAGCGGGCGGACCGCTGAAAGGCACCATCTTCTACGACTCGCTGTGCCTTGCCCGCCCGTTCTTCGACCGGCATTTCCCCGAGCACGGCGCCGACGTGCTGACCGGCACATCGTGGTTGCTCGATCCGCAGCTGGAGGAATACCTCTCCGAGGAGTCCCACATCATCCGGTTCAGGCGGGCGTGGACGCGTATCGAGGGCGATCCCGAGCCTGGGGACGACGCGATCCTGGAGTTCGTGTTCCATTACAACGGCGAGCCGCTGGACGAACTTCCCCAGCGCACCTCCCTGGAAAGGGCGGTGGTCGCCCATTTGAAGGCCGGGCGGCACTGGTACGAGTACGCCGGTCATCTTCCGCTTCCGTAAAAGCGTCCTATACGGCCGTTTCACGGTCGAGAGAGGTGAAGACGTGGTGTCTTCCGTCCAGGGTTCCCCGTTGTCGGGTGGCGAGTCCGTCACCAAACTGAACCCCATGTTCCCCGACGCCGGCGCGACCCGGTTACTGGCGATTTCCCCTCATTTGGACGACGCGGTCCTGTCTTTCGGGGCCTGCCTCACCCAAGCGGCGCAAGACGGCGCGAAGGTGACCGTCTACACGGTGTTCGCCGGTACCGCGCCTCCTCCCTATTCTCCCGCGGCGGAGCGGATGCACGCGATCTGGGGTCTTTCACCGGATGACGACGCGCCGCTTTATCGCCGGGAGGAGGACGTCGCCGCGCTCGGCCATCTGAAGGTGGGCTACCGGCACGGCCGGTTCCTCGACACGATCTACCGCAAGCTGCCCGATGGCGGCTGGCTGGCGGATCACGTGGAAGGCGGGCAAAAGCTGGCGATCAACGAGAAGGCGCCGGAGCGGGATCACGATCTCGTCGCCGAGATCAAGGACGACATCAAGTCGCTCATCGAGGAAGGCGATCCCACGCTGCTCGTCACGTGCGCGGCCATCGGTGGCCATCCCGATCACGAGACCGCGCGAGACGCCGCACTGCTCGCCGCGGCCGAGATGAACGTTCCCGTCCGGCTTTGGGAAGACCTCCCCTACGCGGTATTCCGGCCTGGCGCGGTCGAATTGCCGCAGGGATTCCAGCTCGGTTCGCCCGATTTCACCTCCGTCGAACCGGAGGCACGGGTACGGAAGTTCGAGTCCGTGGAGTACTACCCGTCCCAGCTGTCGATGCTGAACGGGCGGGACAAGAATCTGCTGGAGCGACTCGAAACGCATGCTCGGAAGGCTTCACCCCATGGCGGATACGGCGAAACGACCTGGCCGGTCGTGACCGTCGGCAAGTCCACCGCCTCTCCCGCCCTCGGCTGAGACCGAAGTCCCTGATTCGCCACCCGCGATGCCGTATCACGCCGGAGGTATCGGAATGTCCGCAACACTGACCTATCTGCCGTCGCGGTCCCCGGACCCAGGGCCCGGTGGCGGAGCGAACCGTTGGGCGGTCTGGCGGTCGCCGTCCGATCAGCCGCGTTGGGCCCGGCCGGTGTTGCTGGGCATAGCTTTCGCGGCGATGGTGCTCTATGCCGCGAGCCTGCCGTTCGTCGACTACGCGCCGCTGTACGCGGACGCCGTCAAGAGCATGTCGGGGAGCTGGAAGGCGTTCTTCTTCGGCGCCGTCGACGCGGAGGCCACGTACACCCTCGACAAGCTGGCGGGTTCTTTCGTACCGCAGGCCATCTCGGCCAAGATCTTCGGCTACCACGCCTGGTCGCTGGCGCTGCCGCAGGTGATCGAGGGCGTGATCTCGGTGCTGGTGATGTACCGGGTCGTGCGGCGGTGGGCAGGCGTGGTCCCCGGCCTGCTCGCGGCGGGTATCTTCGCGTTCACCCCGGTCGTCGCGTCCATGTTCGGGCACAGCATGCAGGACGGCCTGCTGACCATGTGCCTGGTCCTCGCGGTCGACGCGTATCAGCGGGCCGTCCTCGAGGCGCGGCTTCGGTCCCTCGTCTGGGCGGGAGTCTGGATCGGGCTGGGCTTTCAGGCGAAGATGATGCAGGCGTGGATGATCCTGCCCGCGCTGGCGATCGGCTACCTGCTGACCGCGCCGATCGGACGGCGCCTGCGGCTGCGGCATCTGGGGATCGCCGGCGTGGTGATGCTGGCGGTGTCGCTCTCGTGGGTCGCGCTTTACACCTTCACCCCGGCCAGTTCCCGGCCGTACGTCAGTGGGAGCACGAACAACAGCGCCGTCGCCATGGTGTTCGGATACAACGGCCTCGGGCGCGTGGGCATCGACCTGCCGGGCGCCGCGGACGCCAACGGCAGGAACGGGCCGAAGGTCGGGCCGAAGGCCAAGGAGGGCCCCGGGTCGAACGGTCGCCCGAAGGTCGGCCCGAAGGCGCACGGCCTGCCGCCGATCGGTGCGGGGCAACTGGGCGGGCCCCCGGGAGGGGACGTGTCCAAGGTGGAGAGCAGGCCGGATCCGATGGGCTGGACCAAACTGTTCGACGGTCACCTCGGCGTCGCGATCGCCTGGCTGTTCCCGCTCACCGTGCTGTCACTGATCTGCGGGCTCCGGTGGTGGCGCCGGGCCGAACGCACCGACCCGGTGCGCGGCGGGCTGGTGATGTGGGGCGTGTGGCTGGCGACTTTCGGTTTCGTCTTCAGTGCGAGCGCCGTCGCGCACACCGCGTACGTTGCCTCACTCGCGCCGGCGATCGCCGCCCTTTCCGCCCTTGGCATCGTGATGTTCTGGCGGGCCTACCAGCGTGGCGGCAAGCAGGCCTGGCTACTGCCGATCGCGATCGCGGCCGAACTGGCCTGGGGTGCCTGGCTGTGGTCCCACTATCCGAACTTCCTGCCGTGGGCGAAATGGGGCACGCTCGTGCTCGGCACGGTCGCTCTCGCCCTGCTGATCCTGGCGCGGGTGCGCGAAAACGCCCCCGCGGCCCTGGTCAAGGCCGGGCTCGTCGTCGGCGTCACGGCCATGCTGGCCGCACCCGTCACGTATGCCGCCTCCGTCATCCATCCGAACTACGCCGGCAGCTCCTTCGACGCCAACGCCGGACCGGCGTCAGGTTCCGCGTGAGGTGAGCGATCCGAGAGGGAGGATCCGGGTGCGCAGGTGCCGGATCCTCCCTTCTCGGTGCGTGCGGCGACACCTTCTCACCACAGAGCGGATCCGGTGAACCAAGTCGCCGGACCGTCACGACCATCCGGGGGTACCTGATGACCGAGGCCGTCACCCAGCTCGCGGCCGAAGGCCGTCCGATCGAGGTGCGGGAGACTTCCAGGCGGCACACTTATGACCGCCAGATCCGCTTCGCGGACATCGACGCCCACGGCCACGTCAACAACGCCCGTTTCGTCGAGTACCTGGAAGACGCGAGGATCGCCCTCTACCTCGATTACGCCGGCGCCCTGCGGGAGGACCGCGGCGGGCTGCCGTCGGTGGGGATGGTGATCGTCCGGCACGAGGTCGACTACCGCAGGCCGCTCGGGTTCGGGCGGCGTTCGGTGCGGATCGAGTCGTGGGTGACCAAGGTCAGCTGGGCCAGTTGCGAACTGGCCGCGGAGATCCGCTCGGACGAAGGGGTGCACATCGAGGCCCGTTCGACGATCGCGGCAGTCGACCAGGACACCGCCAAGCCGCGGCGCTTCACCGTTTCCGAGCGGGCTTTCCTCGAGCGCTACCTGCACTGAGGAAGCCGTCAGAAGGTCCGAGGGGGTCGTGTGTGGCGATTCGGGTTATTGAGGGGAAAAGGCAAAGGTGGCGTGGCGTGGGGCCGGTGCCCGCTGCTGCGTAGGCGTTCTCCTGGTAGTGAGGGCCTCCTTTCCTACTCTGACAGTAGGGAAGGAGGCTTTCGCTACCGTCGGATGTGGTCCCTGGTGACGGTGGGGCGGTTGTGACTTCGGCGGCTGGTCGTGAAGTACAGGAAGGCCCCCTTCCTTGCGTTAGACGCAAGGAAGGGGGCCTTCATGTCCTTCGGTAACACGCGAGGGCGGGTGTCGCGTCACCCAGCCCGCCGTCTCGCCCGAGACACGCCACGTTTGCCTTACCCCTCACGATTCCACTCAGGGGAGCCGCGGCGTGATGAGCGCCGCGAGCCGCGCGACGCCCTGTTCGATCAATTCGGGTGTGAGCAGGCTGATCGACAGCCGGAGCTGATGGAAGCCGCCCTTTCCGCCGTAGAAATGATGCATCGGGGTGAACAGCACGCCGTGGTCGCGGGCGGCGATTTCCAGCAATTCGTCGTCGACGACGAACGGCACCGTGACGGTGACGAAGAACCCGCCCGTCGGGGTGTTCCAGCTGACGTCGGCGTACGAGCCGAGTTCGCGGTCGAGCGCGCTCAGGGTGAGCTGGAGATTGCGTTGGTAGATGGCGATTTCCCGCGCGTTCGCCTTGGTGAGGCTGAAATCGTTGAGCAGGAGTTTGCCGGCGATCACGGCCTGCGCGATGGGGGAGGTGTTCACCGTGAGCATGCCCTTGAGCTTCGAGAGCTGGTCGGCGAACAGGCCGCCGTCGGCCATCCGCTGGTCCGCCACCGCGAAGCCGACGCGGGCGCCGGGCATGCCGGTCTTGGCGAAGGAGCCGAGGTAGACCACGGATCCCGACCGGTCGAGCGACTTCAGTGAGGGGAGCTGCTCGGAGCCGAACAGGCCGTACGCGTTGTCTTCGAGGAGCAGGATCCCGTGCGTTTCGGCGACATCGAGGAGACGGCGGCGCGACGGCAGATCCATGCTGGTGCCGGTGGGATTGGCGAAGTTCGGGGTCACGTAACAGGCCCGCACCCGCTTGCCCTGCTCGTCGGCGTGCTTCAGCTGGAGGACGAGGTCTTCCGGGTCGATGCCGTTTTCGGTGGAGCGGACCGGCCACACCGGGGTGTCGGTGAGCAGCGCCGCCCCGGTCAGGCCGACGTAGGTGGGGGCGGGGGCGAGCAGGACGTCCCGGTCGCCCGCCCGCAGGGTGCGGAGGACGAGGAACATGGCCTCCTGCGCGCCCACCGTGACGACGACGGATTCGGGGGCGGCGTCGATGTTCTCGTCCTCGGCGAGATTGCGCGCGATGAGATCGGCGATGACGCCCTTGGTGGTGCCGTATTGGAAGAGCGTGCGGGTGACCACGGACTCCGCCATTTTCCGGTCACGCCGGAGATGATCACAATAGGCGTCGATGTACTCGTGAATGAGCCGGATGTCGAAGAACTCTTCGTACGGCCTGCCTGCCGCCATGGAAATGGCCACAGGGTATTCGTCGATCAGCTCGTTGAGCAGATTCATCGACGAGATGGCCGGATCGGTGAGCGATCCGTGCAGCGTTTCCACGTTCAAGTGAGTGGACAGACCGTTTGAATCCATGAATACTAGGATTTCCATACGCCGTTGAGGTGTCAAGAAAAGTCCGTGGACGCCGGGAATGTTCGGGCTGTCCAGCACCGAATCCTCCAGACACTCGATCTGTGCAGGTACGGTCGAATCCGCGCCAAAGCCTTTTTTCCGGAGGAGCATCATGCTGCTGACAACCGAGAACGGGATCCGGTTGTCCTACAACGACTGTGGTGACGGCCCGCCCGTTCTTCTGCTGACCGGCACCGGGGCGCCGAGTTCGGTGTGGGACCTGCATCAGGTACCCGCGTTACGTGCCGCCGGTTTTCGTGTGATCACCATGGACAATCGCGGGATTCCGCCGAGCGACGACGGCACGGACGGCTTCACCATCGAAGATCTCGTCTCGGATGTGGCCGCCCTCATCGACTTTCTCGACGCGGTGCCATGCCGCGTGATCGGGACGTCGATGGGTTCGTACATCGCGCAAGAGGTCGCGCTCGCCCATCCGGAACTGCTGCATTCGGTCGTGCTGATGGCGGCCTGTGGCAAGAGCAGCCTCGTCCAGCGGGAGCTCGCCGAGGGTGAGGCGAAGCTGATCGAACAGGGCATCGAGTTGCCGGCGGGATTCCTCGCCGCCGTCCGCGCCATGCACAACCTGGGGCCCGCGACGCTCGCCGACGACGATCTCGCCGGAGACTGGCTCGACCTGTTCGCGGCGTCGGGGTCGTGGGGTGGTCCGGGTATCCGGGCGCAGTTGTTGCTGAGCGCGTTGCCGGATCGCCTCGACGCCTATCGCGCCATCAAGGTGCCCTGCCACGTCGTCTCGTTCGAGCACGACCTCGTGGCGCCACCGGCCGCCGGGCTCGAACTGGCCTCGGCGATCCCCGGCGCGACTTACCGCACGATTCCCGAGTGCGGGCATTTCGGCTACCTCGAGAACCCGGAAGCGGTGAACCGCGAGCTGATCCGGTTCCTCCGCACCGAATCGTGCGAGACACTGGGAGAGACCGCATGACCGTCCTTTCGGCGGCCACGACACCGGCCCTGTTCGAGGCGACCGCAGCCGTGCTGCCGGATCGTCCGGCGGTGGCCATGGACACCACCACGCTCACCTACGCGGAGTTGAACGGTGAGGCCAACCGGCTCGCCCGGCGGCTCGTGGCGCACGGCATCGGCCCGGAGCGGCTCGTCGCGCTGGCGATGCCGAGGTCGATCGAGTTCGTCATCGCGGTTTTGGCCGTGCACAAGGCGGGCGCCGCGTACGTGCCGGTCGACCCGGACTATCCGGAAGAGCGCAAGCGGCAGATGCTGGACGACACGTCGGCGCACTGCCTGTTGTCCCTGCCGGGTCAGGACGTGACCGGCGCCCCTGTCGTGCTGAGCGTGGAACGGGAGCCGGGCCGCGCCGAGCCGAATCTGGCCGACGAGGACCGGAACGGCCCGTTGCGCCCGGATCACCCCGCGTACGTCATCTACACCTCGGGCTCGACGGGACGGCCGAAGGGCGTGCTGGTCACGCATCGCGGCATCCCGAACCTCGCCGACGACTACGTGCGCCGTCAGAAACTGGGGCCGGAGAGCAGGTTGCTGGCCTTCGCGTCCCCCAGCTTCGACGCCGCGGTCGCCGAGTTCTGGCCGATCTGGCAGGCCGGTGGCTGTCTCGTGCTGGCTTCCGCGCCGGATCTGGTGCCCGGCGAGCCGCTCGGCAGGCTGGTGCGGGATCAGCGCATCACCCATGTCACGCTGCCGCCGTCCGCGCTGGCGCCGCTGGAGGAGGCGGGTGGTCTGCCCGCCGGGCTGACCCTCCTGGTCGCCGGCGAGGCCTGCCCGGCTCCGGTCGCGAAACGCTGGGCCGTGGACCGCGTGATGATCAACGCGTACGGACCGACGGAGGCCACCGTCGCGGTGACCGCGAGCGAACCCCTGACCGGTGAGGAGACGCCGCCGATCGGCAGGCCGATCACCGGTGTCCGTACCTACGTCCTGGACGACAGGCTGAAGCCCGTCGAGGACGGGGACGTCGGCGAGCTGTACACGGTGGGCCCCGGCCTCGCCCGCGGTTACCTCCGAAGAGCGGCCGCGACGGCGGAGCGCTTCCTGCCGGATCCTTTCGGCGGCCCGGGTGCGCGCATGTACCGCACCGGAGACCGGGTGCGGGTGCGTTCGGACGGCCAGTACGTCTTCGTCGGCCGGGTCGACGACCAGCTGAAGGTGCGTGGTCACCGGATCGAGCCGGGCGAGGTCGAAGCCGCCCTGCTGGCGGTGGACGGCGTGGCCCAGGCGGTGGTGACCGAACACGAGAACAGGCTCGTCGCCTATGTCGTCGGCACCGGCGGAACGCGCGTGCCCGCCGATCGGCTCTTGCCGCCGCTTCGCGAGCAACTGCCCGGATATCTGGTGCCCGACGTGGTCGTCGGTCTGCCCAGCCTGCCGGTCTCGCCGAACGGCAAGATCGACAGGGTCGCCCTGCCCACTCCCGAAGAGGAGCACGCCGGACGCGCGGCGGGCCGGGAACCGCTCACGCCGACGGAAATCATCCTTGCCGAACTGTTCGCCGAAGTGCTCGGCGTCAGCAGTGTCGGCGTGGAAGACAGCTTCTTCGAAATCGGCGGTCACTCGCTGCTCGCGACCCGGCTCGTGAGCCGGATCCGGGAACGGTTGAAGATCCGGCTGAGGGTGCAGGCGTTCTTCGACGCGCCGACAGTGGCACGGCTCGCCAAGGTGCTCGACGGCGCCCACACCTGACCTGGAGACCACTCATGCAGACGACGGCAGCCGTCGACCTCGGCAATCCCGACCTGTACACGACTTTGGACCGGCACGACCGGTGGCGGGCGTACGCGGCGGAAGACGCGATGGTGTGGAGCGAGCCGGGTAGCTCCCCCGGCGGCTTCTGGTCGGTGTTCTCGCATCAGGCGTGCGCCGCGGTGCTCGGCCCGTCCGCCCCGTTCACCTCCGAATACGGGATGATGATCGGCTTCGACCGCGACCATCCCGACAACTCGGGTGGCCAGATGATGGTGGTGTCCGAACAGGATCAGCACCGGAAACTGCGCAAACTGGTCGGGCCACTGCTTTCGAGGGCGTCCGCGCGGAAGCTCTCGGAGCGGGTGCGCGCCGAAGTGCGCGGAGTACTCGACCAAGTGCTCGAGGGTGAGGTGTGCGACGTCGCCGCCGCGATCGGCCCGCGGATCCCCGCCGCCGTCGTCTGCGAAATCCTCGGTGTGCCCGTCGAGGACCAGGGCATGCTCATCGACCTGACCAATCACGCGTTCGGCGGCGAGGACGAGCTGTTCGACGGGATGACGCCGCGCCAGGCGCATACCGAGATCCTCGTCTATTTCGACGAGCTGATCACCGCGCGCCGCGCGAGCCCCGGCGAAGACCTCGTCAGCACCCTCCTTTCCGACGGCGAACTTTCGATCGACGACGTGTTGCTCAACTGCGACAACGTGTTGATCGGCGGAAACGAGACCACGCGCCATGCGATCACCGGCGCGGTGCACGCTTTCGCCACGGTGCCAGGGCTGCTGGACCAGGTGCGTGACGGGAGCGCGGACGTCGACACCGTCGTGGACGAAGTGCTGCGCTGGACCTCGCCCGCGATGCACGTGCTGCGGGTGACCACCGGTGAGGTCACGATCAACGGCCACGACTTGGAGGCGGGTACGCCGGTGGTCGCGTGGTTGCCGGCCGCGAACCGGGATCCCGCCGTCTTCGACGATCCCGACACGTTCAGGCCGGGGCGGAAACCCAACCGGCACATCGCCTTCGGGCACGGCATGCACCACTGTCTCGGCTCCGCGCTCGCGCGGATCGAGCTGGCGGTCGTGCTGCGGGAGGTGGCCGAGCGGGTTTCGCGGGTGGAGCTGGTGAAGGAGCCGGCCTGGCTGCGTGCGGTCGTCGTGCAGGGGTACCGGGAACTCCCGGTGCGGTTCACCGGCCGCTGACCCGTCCGTCCGATGTGGACGGAAGTGTCAAGCGGACAACGTTGATGCGGAAATGGCTTCACGTCATCCTGTGCTTGAGGATCACATCTATTCCACGGAGGATTGTCTTGTCTGCTCAGGAAAGCACGCAGAATTTCGAGATCGACCATGTGGAAATGTACGTGGCCGACCTCGAGGCGGCCGCGACCGGCTGGAAGGACCGGTACGACTTCTCCGTCGTCACCACCGACCGGTCGGAGGACCACCGTAGCGTGACGTTGCGGCACGCCGCGATCACGCTCGTCCTCACCGAGCCGCTGTCGGACCGGCACCCGGGGGCCACGTACTTGCAGACCCACGGCGAAGGGGTGGCCGACATCGCGCTGCGCACTCCCGACGTGGCCGCCGCCTTCGCGGCCGCGGTGAAGGGCGGCGCGGAACCCGTCCGCGAGCCGGAGAAGCGCGGGGACTCGGTCGTCACCGCCACCGTCAGCGGTTTCGGCGACGTCGTGCACACCCTGATCGAGAGCGACGGCACCGAGGAAGCCGTCCGCGGCAAGGGTGGCGTGGAGCTGGGGGAGATCGACCACTTCGCGGTCTGCCTGAACGCGGGCGATCTCGGCCCCACGGTGGCGTTCTACGAGCGTGCCCTCGGGTTCAAGCAGATCTTCGAAGAGCACATCGTGGTCGGTGCCCAGGCGATGAACTCCACCGTCGTGCAGAGCCTGTCGGGGGCGGTCACCCTCACGCTGATCGAGCCCGACAAGACCGCCGACCCCGGCCAGATCGACGACTTCATCAAGGAGCACCACGGTTCGGGCGTCCAGCACATCGCCTTCACCAGCCCGGACGCGGTCACCGCGGTCAAGGAGCTTTCCTCGCGCGGCGTCGAGTTCCTGAAGACGCCGGACGCCTACTACGACATGCTCGGCGGGCGGATCGAACTGGAGACGCACTCGCTGGACGACCTGCGCGAGACGAAGCTGCTCGCCGACGAGGACCACGGCGGCCAGCTGTTCCAGATCTTCACCGCTTCCACGCATCCGCGTAAGACGATCTTCTTCGAGATCATCGAGCGCCAGGGTGCCGGCACCTTCGGCAGCTCCAACATCAAGGCCCTGTACGAAGCCGTCGAGCTGGAGCGCACCGGGCAGAGCAAGCTCGGCCCCGCCCGGCGATGACCCACCTCTGCCTGGCCGACCTCGAACGTGCCGCGAAGGCGGTTCTCCCCGGCGAGATCTGGGATTTTCTCGCCGGGGGCAGCGGCGCCGAGGTATCGCTGGCGGCCAATCGCACCGCGTTCGAGCGGATCTTCGTGATCCCCCGGATGTTGCGTGAGCTGACCGGCAGTACCACCGAGGCCGAGGTACTCGGCAGGCGCGCCGCGCTTCCCGTGGCGGTCGCGCCGGTCGCGTACCAGCGGTTGTTCCATCCCGAAGGTGAGCTCGCGGCGGCACGTGCGGCGCGGGACGCCGGTGTGCCGTACACCATCTGCACGTTGAGCAGTGTCCCGCTGGAGGAGATCGCGGCCGTCGGCGGACGGCCGTGGTTCCAGCTGTACTGGCTGCGTGACGAGAAACGATCACTGGAGCTCGTACGCCGTGCGGAGGACGCCGGCTGCGAGGCGATCGTGTTCACCGTGGACGTGCCGTGGATGGGGCGGCGGCTGCGGGACATGCGGAACGGCTTCGCACTGCCGGAAACGGTGACGGCGGCCAACTTCGACGCGGGGGCTGCCGCGCACCGGCGTACCGAAGGACTTTCGGCCGTCGCCGACCACACCGCACGCGAATTCGCCCCGGCCACTTGGGAATCCGTCGAGGCGGTGCGCAGGCATACGGACCTTCCGTTGGTGCTCAAGGGAATCCTCGCGGTCGAGGACGCCACACGCGCCGTCGACGCGGGCGCCGCCGGGATCGTGGTGTCCAACCACGGAGGCCGTCAGTTGGACGGTGCCGTACCGGGAATCGAGATGCTGCAGGAGATCGCGGAAGCGGTCGCCGGCGGGTGCGAAGTGTTGCTGGACGGCGGAATCCGGACCGGCGGCGACATTCTCAAGGCGGCGGCGCTGGGCGCCTCGGGCATACTGGTCGGACGGCCCTTCATGTGGGGGCTGGCCGCGGACGGCCAGGACGGCGCGCGGCAGGTGCTCGACCTGCTCGCCGTCGAACTCCGGAACGCGTTGGGCCTGGCGGGCTGCGACTCGGTGAGCGCGGCCCGGCGGTTGCGCACGAAGGTCGCTGGAAGCCGCTGAAGATCCGGCCGGCTTTCCCGTCGGCGAAGGCCACGTCGCCGGTGCTCATGTCGACCCTCCGCAGTGCGTCTCCGCGGTGAATCTTTCCTGAAGGAGTAAGGTGCTTCTCTCGCTTCCCGCGCCGATCGCGCCGATCGCCGCCCACAGTCTCCTGATCTTCTTGCTCCAGGCCGGCCTCCTGCTCCTGCTGGCCCTCGTTTTCGGGCGGCTGGCCACAAGGTTCGGAATGCCGGCTGTCGTCGGCGAACTGTTCGTCGGGGTGATCCTCGGGCCTTCGCTGCTGGCGTGGGCCGCACCGGGACTGCACGGACGGCTGTTCCCGGCCGTCGCCGAGCAGTACCACCTTCTCGACGCCGTCGGCCAGATCGGTGTCCTGCTGCTGGTCGGTCTCACCGGCATGCAGATGGACATGGGCATGGTCCGGCGGCGCTTCGGTGCCGCCGCCGGAGTCGGCTTCGGCGGTTTGATCATTCCTCTCGGCCTGGGCATCGGCGCGGGATTCGTCCTGCCGAAGGCACTGATCCCCGAGGGGACCGACCTCACCGTCTTCGCGCTGTTCCTCGGCGTGGCGCTGTGCGTCAGCGCCATCCCCGTCATCGCCAAAACCCTCATTGACATGAACCTGTTGCACCGCAACGTCGGACAGCTCACGCTCGCGGCGGGAATGATCGACGACGTGTTCGGCTGGCTGATGCTGTCCGTCGTCAGCGCGATGGCGATCCAGGCCGTGACCGCGGGCACCGTGCTGCTCTCCCTCGCCTACCTGGTCGCCATCGTCGTGTTCGCACTCACCCTCGGCAGGCCGTTGGTGCGGGGTGTACTGCACCTCGCCGGCAAGTCCGACGGTGACTGGACCACGGTCGGCGCCGTCGTCGCACTGCTTCTCCTCGCCTCGGCCGGAACGCACGCCCTCGGCCTGGAGGCCCTTTTCGGGGCTTTCATCTGCGGGATCCTGATCGGTACGGCGGGCAAGGTGGACCCGGCCAGGCTCGCTCCCCTGCGTACCGTCGTCCTGTCGGTGTTCGCGCCGCTCTTCTTCGCCACGGCCGGATTGCGGATGGACCTCACCGCGCTGATCCGCCCGGACGTCCTGCTCACCGGGCTCGCGGTGCTCGCATTGGCCATCATCGGCAAGTTCGCCGGCGTGTACGCCGGTGCGCGGCTCAGCCGTCTGAACAAATGGGAAGGGCTGGCGCTCGGCGCCGGATTGAACGCGCGCGGAGTCATCGGGATCATGGTGGCCACGGTCGGCCTGCGGCTGGGCATTCTCGGCGTGGAGATCTACACGATCGTCATCCTCATCGCCATCGTCACACCGCTGATGGCACCGCCGATCCTGCGGTTCGCCATGAAAAGGCTGGAGCAGACCGCCGAGGAGCAAGTCCGTGAGACCGAACAACGGGCCTGGAGTACGCAACCGGCGAGAAGCCCGCAGGAGCAGATCCTTTGATGACGCCGATCCCCGTTCATCCCTTCGGCCTTGGACGCGTTGACCGCCGAGATCACGGAAGCCTAATTTCGGAAATGTCCACTGGGATTCGCGAAAGGTGAGACCAATGCCCGCTGCACGGTTCAAGCAGCTGCTTCGTAGCAAGCTCAGAACATGGGGGTGGATGTACCGATGACTGCCATCACCGAACCGGCCGAGGATCTCTCCGTCCTCACCGGACTCACCGAGATCACCCGGTTCGCCGGTGTGGGGACGGCGGTTTCCGCGTCGTCCTACTCGCAATCCGAACTTCTGGAAATCCTCGACATCGAGGATCCGAAGATCCGCTCGATCTTCCTCAACAGCGCCATAGACCGGCGTTTCCTCACCTTGCCGCCGCAGGGTCCCGGTGGCGCCCGCGCGGCGGAACCGCAGGGTGACCTTCTCGACAAGCACAAGAAGATCGCCGTCGACATGGGCTGCCGGGCGCTGGAAGCCTGCCTGAAGTCGGCCGGAGCGACGCTTTCGGACCTGCGTCACCTGTGCTGTGTCACCTCGACCGGTTTCCTGACCCCCGGGCTGAGCGCGCTGATCATCCGAGAGCTGGGCATCGACCCGCATTGCAGCCGTTCGGACATCGTGGGCATGGGCTGCAACGCCGGACTGAACGCGCTCAACGTGGTTTCGGGCTGGTCCGCGGCCCATCCGGGCGAACTCGGCGTCGTCCTGTGCAGTGAGGCGTGTTCCGCCGCCTACGCCCTCGACGGCACCATGCGGACCGCCGTGGTCAACAGCCTTTTCGGTGACGGATCCGCGGCCCTCGCGCTCATTTCCGGCGACGGAAGCGTGCCGGGTCCGCGCGTCCTGAAGTTCGCCAGCTACATCATCACCGACGCCGTCGACGCGATGCGCTACGACTGGGACCGTGACCAGGACCGGTTCAGTTTCTTCCTCGACCCGCAGATTCCTTACGTGGTCGGCGCGCACGCCGAAATCGTCATCGACCGGCTGCTGTCCGGGACGGGCCTGCGCCGCAGCGACATCGGCCACTGGCTGGTGCACTCGGGCGGGAAGAAGGTGATCGACGCCGTCGTCGTCAACCTCGGCCTGAGCCGGCACGACGTCCGCCACACCACCGGTGTGCTCCGTGACTACGGGAACCTTTCCAGCGGCTCCTTCCTCTTCTCCTTCGAGCGGCTCGCCGACGAAGACGTCGCCCGCCCGGGGGACTACGGCGTGCTCATGACCATGGGGCCTGGCTCCACAATCGAAATGGCGCTTATTCAATGGTGACGCGTAACGAAATCAAGGGCGAACCGGTGCTGCGCTTCGACGGTTCCCGGCCGCTGTCCGCCGCGGCGGTCGAGGAGATCGACGGCCTCTGCGACCGTGCCGAGGACCAGCGTGAACCGGGACCGGTCGCCATCCACGTCACGGGCGCCCCGCCCGCCGACTGGGCGAAAGGGCTGGCGGTCGGCCTTGTCTCCAAATGGGAGCGGGCCGTGCGCCGGTTCGAGCGGCTCGGCAGGCTCACGGTCGCGGTGGCGTCGGGCGAATGTGCCGGAATGGCACTGGATCTGCTGCTCGCCGCCGACATCCGGATCGCCGAGCCGGGGACCCGGTTGCGGCTCGCCTGGGCGGGTGGCGGCGCCTGGCCGGGGATGAGCGTCTACCGGCTCACCCAGCAGGCCGGCGCGGACGCCATCCGGCGGGCCGTGCTGGTCGGCACTCCGATCGAGGCGGATCGCGCGCTCGCCCTCGACCTGATCGACGAGGTGTCCGACGACCCCGCGAAGACGCTGGCCGAGCTGGCCCGCGTCACGGACGGACCCGAAACGGCGATCCGCCGTCAGCTGATCTTCGAAGCGGGCTCGACCACCTTCGAGGAGGCGCTCGGTTCCCACCTGGCGGCGGCCGACCGGGCCTTGCGGCGGGAAGCCAAGTCGTGACAACGGATTCGCCAGGGCTCGATCTCCGGGCCCTGGCGGGGGAGGCCCACCGGGTGGACGACGACGTCCGTGCCCGGCGCACGGCCTTCGTCGAGGCGCACGCCGAAGAGATCTACGACGAACTCACCGCCGGCCGGACGCGGTACCTGCGCATCGACGAACTCGTCCGGGCCGCGGCCCTCGCCTTTCCCGGTCTGGTGCCGTCGGAAGAGCAGATGGCGGCCGAGCGATCGCGTCCGCAGGCGGAGAAGGAAGGACGCGAGATCGACCAGGGCATCTTCCTGCGCGGGATCCTGCGCGCGCCGAAGGCCGGTCCGCATCTGCTCGACGCCATGCTGAGGCCCACCGCCAGGGCGCTGCGGCTGCTGCCCGAGTTCGCCGAGACCGGTGTCCTTCAGCTGGAGGCCGTCCGGCTGGAACGCCGTGACGGCGTCGCGTATCTGACCCTGTGCCGTGACGACTGCCTGAACGCCGAGGACGCCCAGCAGGTCGACGACATGGAGACCGCGGTCGACCTGGTGCTGCTCGATCCGTCCGTCCGGGTGGGACTGTTGCGGGGCGGGGTGATGAGTCATCCGCGGTACGTGGGGCGCCGGGTGTTCTGCGCGGGGATCAACCTCAAGAAGCTCAGCTCCGGCGACATCCCGCTCGTCGATTTCCTTCTGCGGCGGGAAATGGGCTACCTCCAGAAGATCTTCCGCGGGTTGCTCACGGACGGCTCGTGGCAGTCGCGGTTGACCGACAAGCCGTGGATGGCGGCCGTCGATTCGTTCGCCATCGGCGGCGGGACGCAGCTCCTCCTGGTCTTCGACCACGTGCTGGCGGCGTCCGACGCGTACCTCAGCCTGCCCGCGGCGAAGGAAGGGATCATCCCCGGCGCGTCGAACTTCCGGCTTTCCCGCATCGCCGGGCCGCGGGTGGCCCGGCAGGTGATCCTCGGCGGACGGCGGCTCCAGGCAGGCGAACCCGACGCCAAGTCCATTGTGGACGAGGTCGTCCCGCCGGCGGAGATGGACGAGGCGATCGACCACGCGCTGGCGCGGCTCGACGGGGAAGCCGTGGTGGCCAACCGGCGCATGCTGAACCTCGCCGAGGAACCGCCGGAGGAATTCCGCCGGTACCTGGCCGAATTCGCGCTGCAGCAGGCTTTGCGCATCTACGGCGCGGACGTGATCGGCAAGGTGGACGGTTTCGCGGTGGGCTCGCGATGAGTGAAACCGGGGTGCGGTACGAGAAAAAGGACCACGTCGCCTACGTGACGATGGACCGGCCCGAAGTGCTGAACGCGATGGACCGGCGGATGCACACGGAACTCGCCGGGATCTGGGACGACGTCGAAGCCGACGACGACATCAGGGCGGTGGTCCTGACCGGCGCGGGAGAGCGCGCCTTCTCCGTCGGCCAGGACCTCAAGGAACGTGCGCGGCTGACCGAGGAAGGCGTCGAGGCCTCGACGTTCGGCAGCGGTGGTCAGCCGGGGCATCCCCGGCTGACCGACCGGTTCACGCTGTCCAAACCGGTGGTCGCCAGGGTGCACGGCTACGCGCTGGGCGGCGGTTTCGAACTGGTGCTCGCCTGCGACATCGTCGTCGCCTCCGAGGACGCGGTCTTCGCGTTGCCGGAGGTCCGTCTCGGCCTGATCGCCGGTGCGGGCGGCGTGTTCCGGTTGCCGCGCCAGCTTCCGCAGAAGGTGGCGATGGGCTATCTGCTGACCGGGCGCAGAATGGACGCGGCGACGGCGCTTCGCCACGGGCTGGTGAACGAAGTCGTACCGTTCGCCGACCTGGATCGGTGCGTCGCGGAATGGACGGACAGCCTCGTGCGCGCCGCTCCGCTTTCGGTCCGCGCGATCAAGGAGGCCGCGCTGCGCTCGCTCGACCTCCCGCTCGAAGAGGCGTTCAGAACCTCTTATCAGTGGGAAGAACGCCGACGGCGCAGCGCCGACGCGAGCGAAGGAGCCCGTGCCTTCGCCGAAAAACGGGAGCCGATCTGGACCGGTCGCTGAATCGGGTTGGACCATTGTTTCGAGTGGCGGATGGTGGAAGATTCCGGGTAAGAGAATTCTCGCTCGAATAATGCCGGGCTTGCCTTTTCAATCACCCGAGACCGCCGACCGGGCCGGGAAATCCCGGCTTTCCCGCCCGCCCGGTGACGGCAGAAATCCTGGATATCTGTGATGACAACCATCGCCGCGGTCGAACTCGACAACCAGCGCATCGACCGCATGGTCCCACTGGTCACCCCCGCCTTGCTGCACCACGAACTGCCGCTCAGCCCCACCGCGGCCGACACGGTGCGGCAAGGCAGGGAAAACGTCCTCCGTGTCCTCGACGGCACGGACGACCGGCTGCTCGTGATCGCCGGGCCCTGTTCCATCCACGATCCCGCCGCCGCCCTCGAATACGCCGACCGCCTCGCCGCCCTCGCCGGCCGCTTCGTCAACGACCTCCTCATCGTCATGCGCGTGTACTTCGAAAAACCCCGCACGATCGGCGGCTGGAAAGGGCTCATCAACGACCCGCACCTCGACGGCACCGGCGACGTCAACCGCGGCCTGCGCATCGCGAGGGATCTGCTCCTCGAACTCGCCGAGGGCGGCCTGCCCGCCGCGTGCGAATGGCTGGACACCACCATCCCGGCCTATCTCGCCGACACCGTTTCGTGGGGCGCGATCGGCGCCCGCACGGTGGAAAGCCAGAACCACCGCATGCTGGCCAGCGGCCTGTCCATGCCGGTCGGCTTCAAGAACCGCCGCGACGGCGATGTCACCGTCGCGGTCGACGCGATCCGTGCCGCCGAGGCGCGCCACGTCGTCCCCGGTGTCGACCCCAGCGGGCTGCCCGCCATCCTGCACACCGCCGGCAACCCGGACTGCCACGTCGTCCTGCGCGGCGGCAACAGCGAGCCGAACCACAATCCCGCGTCCGTCCGCGCGACGCTCACCGCCCTGCAGAACGCGGGCCTGCCGCGCCGTGTGGTGATCGACGCCAGCCACGACAACAGCCGCAAGGACCATCTCCGCCAGGCCGTCGTCGCCGGCCAGATCGCCGAACAGATCAAGAACGGCCAGCGCGGCATCGTCGGGGTCATGCTCGAATCGAATCTCCAGGCGGGCCGCCAGGACCTGCACCCCGACCGGCCGCTCACCTACGGCCAGTCCATCACGGACGCCTGCATCGACCTCGCCGCCACCCAGGAGGTCTTCCAGACCCTCGCCACCGCGACCGCCGCCCGCCGGGCCGGTGCGAAGTGACTACCTGATCGCCTCGGCGCACCCCATCGCCGTGTTCGGCGCGGCGTCGCCACGGGTGCGCCGGAGATGCGCCTCGCCCCAGACCCGGACCTCCTCGACCACGGGCAGGACCGTGGCCCCGTAGGGCGTGAGCCGGTAGATGACACGCGCCGGGACGGGCCCGGTGACCACGCGTTCGACGAGTCCGTCGGCCTCGAGTTCGCGCAACTGCTCGGCCAGCACCTTGGGCGTGATCGGTGCGCCCCGGCGGCGAAGACCGGCGAAATGGGACTCGCCGTGGGCGAGCCAGTACAGCAGGGTCAGCTTCCATTTCCCGCCGATCGCGGCGAACGCCGCGGCCATCGGACAGCCGGGCAGCGGGTTGGGACGCGAAAGGTTACCCGCAGGTGCCTTCTTGTTCATGGCCGTCCTCCGCTCGGATAGTCGGACCATGACGGTGCCATACAAACGAATCCTGACAGTGGGCCTTTCGGCTCTCCTCCTGATCGCGACAGCGGTCTCTCCCGCGGCCTCGGTCGCTTCGGTCGCCTCGGTTCCCGATGCGCAGCGAGCGTTCGACTGGGAAATCGGGACCTGGCGGTCCTCGGTGCGGGTGCTCGCCGAACCGCTTTCCGGCTCCGCGGACCAGTGGCTCCAGTTCGACGGCACCAGCACCGTGCGCCCGCTCATGGACCGGCGGGCGAACGTCCTCGAATTCGCGGTCTCGGGGCCGAACGGCCGCATCGACGCGCTCAACCTGCGGCTGTACGAACCCCAGGCGCAGCGGTGGAGCCTGACCTTCGTCAACATGCGCGACGGCCTGCTCACCCCGGCGGTCTTCGGCGGCTTCCGCGACGGTGTCGGCGAGTTCCACGGCGACGACCGGCTCGGCGACCGGCCGATCAAGGTGCGCTTCCTCATCGTCCGGCAAGGTCCGGACGTGGCGAGATTCGAGCAGGCGTTCTCGGCCGACGGCGGGACGACCTGGGAAACGAACTGGGTCGCCGTGGACCACCGCGTCCGCCGGTGATGCCTCGGTACAGCGGGTCGTGAGTGGCGAGGCTGAGCGCGCGGCTGCTTCAGTGCTTCCGGCGGTACGGCATCGAGCTCTTATGTCGTGAAGGGCCCCTTTGAGACCTTCAACGTCTCAAAGGGGCCCTTCACGACAGCCCCACGGACCGTGACCACTCACGCAAGCGTCTGACCGGCAGTCGTTCACGGACTCGAGCCTGAGAACAACCGCAGCCGGAATCCACGTAGGTACCTAAGACACCCTTGGCCCTAACCCGAATCGCCACTCACACACCCCGCCCGCCGGGAACGCGATAGCAAAGGTCCCCCGCTCTCTTTTCGCAGGTCAGCAAGCCAGGCGAGACCACCTGGACCGGCCGCTCACTCTCGCCCGCCGCGGCCGGCCGTGTCGAGCAGCGCCAGTTCGTCGTCGCTCAACCGGATGCCGCCCGCCGCGACGTTCTCCTCCAGATGCCGGGGATCGCCGGTGCCCGGGATGGCGAGGACGTGCTCGCCGCGGTGCAGGGTCCAGGCGAGCCGGATCTGCGCCGGCGTCGCGTCGTGTGCCGCCGCGACCTTCGCGACCTCGGCCTCGCCCGGAACGGCGCCGGGCGTGGGAGCGCCGGGAACCGACGTCGTGACGGCGAAGAACGGCACGAACGCGATGCCGTGCTCCGCGCAGAGGCCGACCAGGGCGTCGTCCTCGCGGTCGGCCAGGCTGTAGCGGTTCTGCACGCAGACCACCGGTGCGATCGTCCTCGCTTCGGTCAGCTGGTCCGCCACGATGTTGGACATGCCGAGGTGGCGGATCAGCCCCGCCTCGCGCAGGTCGGCCAGCGCGCCGAAGTGTTCGGCCACCGATCCGGGCTCCTTGCCCATCCCGGAGCCCCAGCGCAGGTTGACGACGTCGAGGTGGTCGAGACCGAGCTGCCGGATGTTCTCCTCGACCTGGCCGCGGAGCTGATCCGGCCGCGCGAACGAGAACTCGCCGTCGCGCGAGCGGCCCGCGCCGACCTTCGTGGTGATCACGAGGTCTCCTGGATAGGGCTGGAGCGCGGTGCTGATCAACTCGTTCGCCGACCGCTGGGCAGTGAAGTAGAACGAAGCGGTGTCGATGTGGTCGACACCGAGTTCGATCGCGCGGCGCAGGACGGTGATCGCGTCCTCGCGGCTCTTGGGCTTCTCGTCCCACGGCATCCCGGTCAACCGCATCGCGCCGAGGCCGACGCGGTGCACGGTGAGGTCGCCGAGCCGCCAGGTGCCCGCGTTTTCGTGAAGGTTCGTCATACCCATCAGCGTCGTGAGGGGCCCGCCGGTAGTCAGGAAATGGCAACAACCTGCCGGCGGGCCGCGCGGTTGGGGCAGTATCGATGGCATGCGGACGGGTGACGGCCTCACGAGGGCGGGCGATTCGGTCACGGTCGTGCGCGGCGAAGAAGAGCTGTTCCGCCGGGTCGGGCACCTGTTCTCGACCGTGACCGACCTGGCGTGCGCCGCCAACGACCTCGCGACCTGGGTGGCCGATCGCCGGTCGGACGAGCTCACCGCGGCCGCCGAGCGCCGGTCCGGCGAGGTGCGGATCCGCAAGATCTACCGGGCCGGTCTGCTGCTCGACTCGGCGTCCGCGCGGGAGCTGGCGCGGGTCAGCGAGCGGTTCGGCGCGCGGATCCGCATCTCCACCGAGGACGTCAACGAGACGATCATCCTGGACGGCAGGGTCGTGATCCTGGCCGGCGACCTCACCGCCGGGCAACGCGGCTACAGCGTCATCACTCAGCCGGAAACCGTGCAGGGCGTGATGTCGCTGTTCGAAACGGCCTGGCGATCGGCGACCGATCTCGCCGTCTACGACGCGCAGGTCGCCGAGATCCGGCGGCTCGCGCCCGCGGTGCTGGACCTGCTCGGCAGTGGTGTCAAGGACGAAGCCGCCGCCCGCACTCTCGGCCTCGGCGTGCGGACCTACCGGCGCCGGGTCGCCGAGCTGATGTCCGCGCTGGGCGCCGAATCCCGCTTCCAGGCGGGTGTCCGGGCACGCGAACTCGGCCTGGTCTAGGACTCCGCGCCCGCCCATTCCGGAAGCGATTCGCAAGCGGCTCGCCAAGACCACGGCAGACCCTCGACGCCGACGCGCGCGGCGACGATGCCCCCGACGATGGCGCAGGTGGTGTCGACGTCGCCACCGGCGCTCGCCGTGGCCCAGAAGGCCTGCTCGTAGTCGTCGAGGTGGCGGGCCGCGGCCCACAGCGTGAACGGCACCGTGTCGTGGGCGCCGGTGTGGCTGCCGTTGCCCAGCTCGTGGGCGGCGGTCGCGGACGAGGGCACGTGCGCCAGCTCCCTGGCGGCCAGGACACCGTCGCGCACCCGGCCGGGCGGTACCCGTCGCAGGACCTGGTCGAGGAAATCCGCCGGTGACGGCGGGGTGGGCGGCGCGGCCAGCGAGGCGGCGACCGCGACCGCGATCGCGCCGGCCACACCGTCCGGATGGGTGTGGGTCACCTCGGCCGAAAGCGCCGCTTGACGCCCGGCCTCGTCGGGATCGCCGGCGAACCAAGCCCCGAGCGGCGCGACCCGCATGGCCGCTCCGTTGCCCCACGAACCCTGTCCGTCGAACAGGTCTGTGGCCAGCTCACGCCACGAGCCACCCTCACGGACGAGGCGGAGTAGACGGTTCATGGACGGCCCGTAGCCGCGGTCGAAATCGTGGTGTGTCGCGAAGCTCGCGGCCAAGCGGTCTTGGTCGACTCGGCCGGCCTGCCGCAGGACGGCGAAAACGGAACACGCCATTTCGGCGTCGTCGGTCCATTGCCAGGGGCCTGGCGGCAGCTGCCGCCGTTGCCAGGCGTCGCGGTTGTCGGGGACGAAGAACTGGGAACCCAGTGCATCGCCGAGGGCAAGTCCGTACAGGGAATTCAGGGCGCGAGTGCGCCGATCGGTGGTCATCGCGGCCCATCCTCGCAAAGGTCCCCGTATCCGGGAAACGAGTTGTTCCGGTGACCCGGCCGGGTGGAACCCGGTCGCGGAACGTAGCCGGACCCGGCTCGCCGTCCCGTGATCCGCGGGGGTCGAGAGGGTAAGATCTTCCCGCCGAGGGCGTCGTCGACACGCGGTGGACCGGGTGCGGAAATCTTCCGGGAACCACCGCGCGGGCGGATGCGTCGATGTACACGAACGGCGTCATCGCGTTTCGGGAAACGACGCGCACGGGTGGGTGTGAACTCATAAGGTGCGCGGGTAGAGCAGTGTGGGTCAGGCAAGCACGCGCGCAGGCGCCGGACTGGAGGGATCATCCATGACTCGCCGATTCGATCCAGAGCAGATCGCCGCGCTGGCCAAGAAGGTCGGCGGGCTCAAGGACGGTTACAGCGGCACGGGCAAGGACCTTGGCGACGGCGATCCCGGAGGCGCGTTCGGCGACCTGAAGAACGCGGCCAGCACGGGGACCACCATGAAGGGGTTCCACCGCGGCGTGAACGCCGAGCTGGCGGCCGCCGCGAAGCTCGTCGACGCCGCGTCGAACGCGTTGGCCAACGCCGCCCAGCGGATGCGGAACGACGAAGCCGCGGGTGTCGACACCCTCCGCGGCGGCGCCCGCGAGCGGGATTGATCGGACTGAGACGGGAAGCAGGGGGATTTACCGATGACCACCGCGGAGCGGAATCCGAGCACGCTCGACGACCCGTCGCATGACCGCCCGAAGTCGTTGGACGCCATCGACAAGCACGCCCAGCAGGCGCAGAAGCTGAATTCGAGCGCGGTCAACGACCAGGCGAGGAAGGTCGGCGGGGCGGCCACGAAGGCGAACGACCTCGGAGACGACCTCAAGGTCTTCCGCGACGACGTCCTGCGCAACTGGGAGGGCAAGGACGCCGACGCCGTCGCCGAGCACCTCGAAAAGCTCGGCAAGGCCAGCTACAAGGTCAGCGACAAGGCCGAGGCGGCCAAGAACATCCTCCAGCGGGTCTCCGAGATCCTGGACGAGGTCAAGAAGAAGGTCGCACAGCTCGCCCAGGAAGCCAATGACAAGGACTCGGACAACCGCAAGCTGATCGACGCGGCCCGCCGCCGGAAGAACAGCTCGAAAGACGACAACGACATCGCCGCCGCCGCGACGGACATCGAGCGCCTCCGGAAGCTCAACGAAAAAGACTCGAACGGCAAGAAGGACGAGATCGAGAAAGCGCTGGACGACGCCGAGAAGCAGATCGACGACCTCCTCAAGCCGCTCGGCCTCGAGATCGAAGGCGGTTTCATCGAGCTCATCCCCGCCGACGACGGCCAGACCACGGCGTCGAGCGTCAACGCGAAGCCGGTCAACTCCAACGTGGGCAGTGCGCCCAGCTACGGCGGTGGGGACGGCGGCGGCGGTGGTGGCGGAGGCGGCGCTGGCGGTGTCGCCGGAGTGCAGGGCGACGGCAGGCCCGCCAAGCCGATCGACGCGCGAGGCGACAACCCGGCGAAGATCGCCGAGCAGTTCCTCGGCCGCAACGCCGGTGACCTCAAGGGCAGTGGTGAACTGCCCGCCATGCAGTCGTGGGTGCCCAACAACGTCAACTGCGCGAACTTCGTTTCCGGCTGTCTCGAGGCGGCGGGCCTGATCGACAAGGGGCAGGCCAGTGCCTCGGTCGCGGGTCTGTCGGCCAACCTCGAGGCCGACGGCTGGAAGTCGGTGCCGCTCTCCGAAGCGAAACCGGGCGACGTGGTGATCTCGAACAACGGCGGGCACGTCGTGTTGTACGCGGGCGATGGCCAGTTCATCGGCTCGAACAACGTCAACCCCGACGGTTCGCAGAAGATCAGCATGGGCGGCGGTGGCGGCCTCGTGAAGATCCTCACCCCGCCGACCTGATCCGAACCAACGCCAGAGCTTCACCGGGCAAGCTGATGCGGCCGCGTCGCTGTCCCGCCAGTGGGAGGTAGCTTGATGTACACCCCGTCCGCACGACCCGTTCCGGTGTCGCTGAATCCCGGCGACCCGGTCCGGGAAGCGGTACTCGAGGCCGCCACCGCCCGGCTCGACCAGGAGTTCGGCGATCGGGTCCGGGTGGCCGTGGAACAGCTCGACCGGCTCGGCCCCTGGGTGTTCCTGCAGGGGACGATGCGCGGCACCGAAGCCGGTCGCCCGTACTACGCCGGCACCGTCTACGAGAACAAGCGGGACGACGGCGTCATGTCCGACGTCTACGTCGCCCTGCTCAAGAAGAAGAGCGAAACGAACGTCGACGACGACGCGCGGTCTTGGCGGGTGGCCAACTGCGCCATCGGCCCGACCGACGTCGCGTGGCTGACCTGGCCGGACGAGCACGAAGTACCGCAGGAGCTCTTCGGGTTCTGAGGCGCCGTGTCCTGAATCTCCACTTGCCTGTGCGCGAGTGGCGGTTTCGCGTGATCTGACGGACGACACACGTGACTGGGCCTTTTCAGGTAACAGTCGTGAGTGGTAATGGTCGTTCTAACGACACTTACCACTCACGACCCCCCTCGAGAACCGCACATTTAGCCTTCACGACCTTCACGAGGGCCGGGCCCACTGAGGCAGGTCGCGGGCGACCTCGCCGGGGGAGGGCATCCGGGCGATTTCCGCGGCGATCGCCCGGGCCGCGTCGCGATGACCGGTGTTTCCGTGGTGCGGCAGAAGGCTCCGGGTGTGTCCGGTGATCGCTTCCGTGCCGAGTTCACCGGGCTGGATGCTCAGCGCGGCGCCCGCGGCCACCAGGGCTTCGGCGTTGGCGAACTGGTCGGCTCCCTGGGGGAGGATCAGCTGCGGGACGCCGACGGCGAGTGCGCCGAGGGTCGTGCCGCTGCCGCCGTGGTGCACGACCGCGTCGACGTGCGGCAACAGTTCCGCTTGCGATATCCACGCCCGCACCGTGACGTTGTCCGGCACGGTGCCGAGTTCTTCCGGGCGGACCCGTCCGGTGGCGACCACGATCTGCCCGCCGAGCGGGGCCAAACCCTCGATGGCCGTGGTGAGTATTTCCGGCGTGCCGAAAGCGGTGCCGAGCGTCAGGTAGATCAGCGGCCGCGTGGTCCTTTCGACGCGTGGTGCCGGCTCGGAATAGGGCACGGGACGCAGTTCGACGCGTTCGGCCGTCGCGAGGAAACCCTTGTCCTGCAAGGACGGCGGGCAGATGTCGAGATGTGGCCGGTCGGGCGCGCCGCCGGCCCGCGTCGGCTGCTGGAGCCCGATTCCCTCGGGGATCATGCGGCCGAACCCGTGCCAGAGGCCGGGGATCCCGGCGCGCTCCGCGGCGATCGCCGCTCCCGGCAATCCCCATTCGTGCACGACGAGGTCGGGCCGTAGCCGGGCCAGTTCCGGTTCGAGGTCCTCGGCGTAGATCTCGTAGAACGCATCCGCCGGGCGAAAGGGCCGGAGCCCGTTCCTGAGCAGCGGCGGATGGACGTGCTCGCCCGCGGCGAAATGCACTTCGTGCCCGGCGTCCCTGGCGGCGATGGCGAGCGGGATCAGCGGATAGGTATGGCCGGCCGACGCAAGGCCGGCGAAGAGTACTCGCATGCGGACCAGTTCCGTTCGCTAGGCTGAACTCAGATGATGAGAACATCTGAGTTCAGCCTAGCGCAAGCCTGGGTGGGAAAACGGGCGGTCGCCTGTCCTCGATCCCCTGGTCAGGGACGGTAGATCTCCTTGACCGTGGTGATCCGGTCTTCGCCGTCCACGCTGATCCGCGCCGGCACGGGGTTGCCTTCCCGGAGCTGCTGGACCAGCTCGTCCTGGCCGCACGGCTTGTTGCCGTAACCCTCGTCGTCGATCGTGGCCGAGTCGGCCGGGCACAGTGTGGCCGCGCTGAGCACCTCGGCGCCCTCGTGCAGCGGAAGCCGGTAGGTCTTGCCCTCATCCCCCGAGGTGAGCAACTGGAAGCGGACCATCTGGACAGTGGCGTCGTACCCGGTGAACTGCACCTGCTGGGTGGAGTTCGGGAATTTGCGGGGCTGCTCGCCGGGCGTCTTCCTGGTTTCCAGCTGCAGGGAGCTGTTGGGTACGCCGCAGACCACCGCGCCCTGCGCGCCGGCCGAGCCCGCCTGGCGGGCGCAGGTCCACTTCCCCCGGACGTCGAGCACCCGCTCGCCGGGACCTTCGGCCCGCGGCAGCTTCTCGTAGTACTCGGCGATCACGGTGAACGCCTCGGTGCAGCCCGGAATGGTGCCGTCGGTGGCGGCCACCGCGATCAGGTCCATCTTCTGCCTTCCAGGCGCCCCGACCTGGCCGCCGTGCTCGCTGCAGTTGACGTCACCCTTGGAAGACTCGACGGCGCCGGCGGCCGCTCCCTGTCCGCCGCCGTCCGGCACCTGTTCGACGGCCGCGTTTCGCACCGGAGAACCGTTTCCCGCGACATCGTTCCCGCCGCACGCGGAAAGAAGTGCGGTGGCGGCGATCGCTCCGCCCGCGATGGCCAATTTGATCGTCTTCTTCGCCGTGAATTCCATTTCGGTGCCCCTCTCACGTCCTTGTTCGAAGCTTTGCCCGGAAGACGTGAGGACCGGAATGGGGTTGCTTCATGGTGTCATTGCGGCGCAGAGTTGCCCGTAGGTTCGCTTCGTCCTGTCCGCGCGGGCAAGGTCGCGGCCGGCGTCGCAACCTTCCGAGGCGGCAAGTTCTCCGGCCACTTCACACGCGGCGCGGGCATCCCGTTCGTTCCGCTGAATGCCCAAAAGGGCATCGAATACCGGTTTGTGAACGGAATATTACCGAGTTGATCAAAGGGGTGTACGTTATCCTAGTGGTGAGCGCTAAAGCGGGCTACTTCGGTTATGCTCAACTCGACGGCCGAATTCATTGTCGGTAACCACCCGCGAAAGTGTCACTCGATCGGCGCAATCTCTCTGCCGAACGGCGGCGGTCTTGCCGCCGAATGGCCGACCCTTCGAGGTTGGGAGTTTGTTAGTGTGTTATTGACTAAGTACTTAGTGTGATATGCCCACTGTGAGCATTGCCGCCCCCTTTATCGCCTGATATGTTGACTGCCATGACGTAGGGGGTCAGGGGCTGGGGGCTATGGACAAATTCTCAGAGCAAGTCGTGGTCGAGCGTGTGATCGTTTCGATGCAGGAGAATCTTGGCGAGCGCCTGACAGTGGACGATATGGCGCGGAGTGCCATGTTCAGCAAATTCCATTTTACCAGAGTCTTTCAACGGGTGACCGGGGTTTCGCCGGCGCGTTTCCTGTCCGCCATGCGGATCCAGGAAGCGAAGAGGCTGCTCGTTTCCACGGCGTTCACCGTCGCGGATATAAGTTACCAGGTCGGC
Source organism: Amycolatopsis sp. WAC 01376 (assembly GCF_003947415.1). Taxonomy (GTDB): domain Bacteria; phylum Actinomycetota; class Actinomycetes; order Mycobacteriales; family Pseudonocardiaceae; genus Amycolatopsis. The sequence goes on along the minus strand of NZ_QHKL01000008.1, from coordinate 223,134 downwards.
TACAACAGCCCTGGCACCTTCAGTTCGCGATTCAAGGAGAGCGTCGGGGTTTCGCCCATCGCGTACCGGCAATTGCGCGGTTACGCGCCGGTGCCTGCTCAGCGGCGTGGTTCGGAATTGGAGAGCCGGTCGTCGACTCTTCGTGGCGATATGCAGGTATGCGGCGAAGGGGAACGTGGACTGACCTTCGTCGGCCTGTTCCGGGACCCCATTCCGCAGGGCAACCCGGTCAGCTGCAGTGTGCTGTCCGAGCCGGGCGATTTCGTGCTCGAGAACGTGCCGGAAGGAACCTGGTACCTGCTCGCCCAGTCCGTCGCGCCGGGTGCCGAAGAGACCGTGACCGGTTCGATCGGTCCGGACGGCGCGCCGTTCGTCGGTTCGCGTGGTCCGCTCGTCGTGCATCAGGACGTTCCGGTGATCGACGTGGACCTGGACCTGCGGCCCGCCAGGGCGATGGATCCGCCGGTGCTGCTCGCCCTGCTCGACGTGCGGACGGCCGCGCTCCAAGAACGCGCCAGTTGAGTTCGTCCCGCCGCTCGCTCGACGATCTTGCGAACAGTTCACCGCGATCATCGAAGGGTATTAGATGTCGATATTCGGCAGGTCCGTTTCATGAGCCCGCGCAAGTCGGACCCGAAGGCGAAGCGGGCGTTGCTGGAAATCGGGGCGAGGCTCCTTGCCGAGGAAGGGCCTGGAGCGTTGTCGACGCGCCGGGTGGCCGCCGCGGCGGGGAGTTCGACAATGGGGGTCTACACCCATTTCGGCGGCATGCGCGGTCTTGTCCGTGAGATCGTCCACGAGGGCTTCGCCCGGCTTCAGCAACATATGACGAGTGTGTGCAAGACAGCGGATCCGGTGGCCGACATGGCGCTGCTCGGTCGCGCCTACCGGTATACGGCCTTGGCGAATCCGCATCTGTACGCGGTGATGTTCGGCGGTGCCTCGCTCGCCGGTTTCTCGTTGTCCGAGAAGGATCGGCAACACGGCCGGTACACGTTGTCGAACGTTGTCGAGTGCGTGGGCAGATGCCTTTCCGCCGGGCGTTTCTCCCCGGCCGACGCCGGGCTGGTGGCGCATCAGATGTGGATCGCCACCCATGGCCTGGTGACCCTCGAACTCGGCGATTATCTACTCAGTCCGTGGGACGCCGATCATTGTTTCGAGGTGCAGCTGGTGGGTTTGATGGTGGGCGCCGGCGACCGAAAAGAGGAGGCGACACGGTCCGTCGGCGGATCGCGCGAACGCATGCGCACCGAGTTCCCGGCGGCGGCGGGCTCGGTGCCGAACGGGTCGCACGCCGCCGCCGCGCCTTCGCCCACGGGTTGTCTCTGTGGCTCTTAAGTGAGGGGTAGGTCAAAGGTGTCGTGGTCGTGGGTTGGGGCCGACGGTGGGGTGAAGGGGCACTTCGCCGCGTCCGATGCGGTGAAAGACGCCTTCGCTCCTGGGTTTGCGGTGCGAGCCCGTTCGTCCTGGGGTGGCGGGCGGAGCGAAGTCGTGACTCGCGTGCTTGGACGCGTAACTCGCGTGTCTGGAGACGTAACTCGGGTGTTCGGCGTCCGATCACGCGAGTTACGTCTCCAAGCACGCGAGATACGTGTCTGATCACGCGAGTACGGTGCCGCGTCACCCCAGAGCCACTCGCGCCTGCACAGGGCCGAAGGCGGCACCAGCCCCACCCACGAAACTACAGCGGCACGTTTCCGTGTTTGCGCCGGGCGGGCTGGCGCTGCTTGTCCTTCAGCATCGCCAGCCCCGAGGCGACGGCTGCCCTGGTTCGCGCCGGATCGATGACGTCGTCCACCAGGCCGCGCTCGGCCGCGTAATAGGGGTGGACCAGTTCGTCGAGGTACTCGTCCATCAACGTCTCGCGCAGTGCCGCCGGGTCGGCGGAGTCGGCGAGTTCCTTGCGGAACAGGACGTTCACCGCTCCTTCCGCGCCCATCACCGCGATTTCGTTGGTGGGCCACGCCAGTGACAGGTCGGTGCCGATGGACCGCGAGTCCATCACGATGTACGCGCCGCCGTACGCCTTGCGCAGGATGACCTGGATCCGCGGCACGGTGGCCTCGCAGTAGGCGTAAAGCAGCTTCGCGCCGTGCCGGATCACCCCGGCGTATTCCTGCTCGGTGCCCGGCAGGAAGCCCGGGACGTCGACGAGCGTGACGAGCGGGATCCCGAACGCGTCGCAGAATCGCACGAACCGGGCGGCCTTTTGCGCGGCCTCGATGTCCAGTACCCCGGCCAGCACCAATGGCTGGTTGCCGACCAGTCCGACGACCTCACCGTCGATGCGGGCGAACGCGCAGACGATGTTGGCCGCCCAGCCCTCGTGCAGTTCCAGGAACTCGCCGTCGTCGACCAGTTCGGTGATCACCGACCGGATGTCGTAGGGCTTGTTGGGTTCGGCGGGCACGATTTCGGCCAGTCGCGGCCGGCTGTCGTGCCGCGCGTCCCGCGGCCCGGCGCGGGGCGGCAGGTCGAGGTTGTTGGCGGGCAGCATCGACACCAGATACCGCACGTCGTCCAGGCAGCTCTCCTCGTCGTCGTGGACGAAGGTGGCCACGCCGGAGCGCTTTCCGTGCACGTCGGCGCCGCCGAGCTCGTCATGGCTGACCCGCTCACCGGTCACCGCTTCGACCACGTCCGGACCGGTGAGATAGAGCTTCGCGGTGTCGCGGACCATGAACGTGAAGTCGGCCAGCGCGGGGGAGTAGGCCGCCCCGCCGGCACACGGCCCGAGCACCACGTTGATCTGCGGGACGATCCCCGAGGCGGCCACATGCCTGCGGAAGATCCCGCCGTAGCCGTCGAGCGCCAGCACCCCTTCCTGGATGCGTGCGCCGCCGCTGTCGTTGATCCCGATGATCGGCGAGCCGGTCGACAGGGCGAGATCCATCACCTTGTGGATCTTCGCGGCGTGCGCGGCGCCGAGCGATCCGCCGAAGATCGTGAAGTCCTGGGCGTACACGAACACCCGGCGGCCGTCGATGGTGCCCGAACCCGCGATCACGCCGTCGGTGTGCGGCCGGTTCTGGCCGATCCTGAACCCGCTCGCGTGGTTACGCCGGTAGAGCTCGATCTCGGTGAAGGAGCCGGGGTCCAGCAGCAGGTCGAGCCGCTCGCGTGCGGTGCGTTTGCCGAGGGCGTGCTGCCGGTCCACGCCCTTGGCGTTGCCCGCCGTCGCCCGCTCGTGGAGCGCGTCGCGCTGCTCGCGCAGCAGGCTCATCGTCCGTTCGGGAGGCGGTGCGGGGGCGGGCGCGGGCCGGTCGCGGCGGTGCCCGTTGACCGGGCGCGGCGGATCCGGCCGGTGGTGGGGCACGGGGATGAAGTCGAACTCCGCGGTACTCATGCCACCGCCTTCGCGATCCGGCCGGACTGCCGGTCGGCGAGCAGTCCCCGTTCGTGCAGCCAGCGCACCGTGTCGCGCATGGAATCGGCCACCGGCCGCGCGGTCACGCCCCCGGTGGGTTCCCCGTGCGCCACCCCGGTCGCGCAGCCGCACAGGTAGATCGCGCCGTACTCGGCGGGGATGTGCCACGGCCACACGCGTTGCAGCGCGCCCGTCAGACGGCCCACCGGTGTCATCGCCCTGGCGGGGAGGAAGAGCGCGGGCAGCGCCCTGGCGGTCACCTCGCGCAGGGTCCGCACGTAGTCCCGGGTGGACAGATAGGTGCCGGGGCCGAAGAACCGGTTTCCCGACAGGATGTCGGCGTCGATCAGGCGCGCGTGCAGACTCGCCGTGTCGCGGACGTCTCCCACCGGGAAACCGCCGGCGGGCCAGATCGGCATGAGACCGCGTAAAGCGTTGCGCAGCCGGGCGTTCTGGTCGCCGAGATACGGGTCGTGTGGCCCGATGAGCGCGGACGGATAGGTGATCACGACGGGCGCTCCTTCCCTCTGGTGACGCCGCGCGATCTCCTCGGCGGCGGCCTTGCTCGCGAGATAGGGCTCGCGTGCGGTACCGACCGGCGTGTCCGCCCGCAGCGTGCCCGCCGCGGCGGGCAGCATCGCCCCGACCGTGGACACGTGCACGATCCGGCCGACCCCCGCGCGCCGTGCGGCATCGAGCACCACGTGGGTGCCGATTTCGTTGGTGCGCCACATGACGCGTCGTTGCCTGCTGTCGAAGGAGTACACGGCGGCCGCGTGCAGCACGGCGTCGGCGCCCCGCACCAGCGCGGCGACCCGGCGTTCGTCGGTCACGTCCCCGGTGATCACCTCGATCGCGCTCGTGTCGACGCCGAGCGGTGCCAACGCTCTGTCCACAGTGGACTCGTCGCGGACGAGCAGGCGCAGGGAATGGCCTGCCCTGGCGATCGCGGCGACCGAGTGGGAGCCGAGGAATCCGGTCGCGCCGGTCACGCTTACCAGCATCGAACGTCTCCGTTTCACGGGTCAGGCCACCCGATGGAAGGCGCCGGCGTAGAACACCAGCGCCTTCTGGTCGGGGATCCGGCGCGAATCGAGCACCCGGCCGAGGAAGATGGAATGGTCGCCGCCGTCATAGGACTCGGCCAGCTCGCATTCCAGCCAGGCGAGCGAACCGGACAGCAGCGGAGCACCCGTGCGCGGGCCCGGCACCCAGTCCACCGCGTCGAACTGGGCCACCCCGTTCGGGCGGCTCCGGTCGGCGAAGTACCGCGCCAGATGCTCCTGATCGGCGCCGAGCATGGACACCGCGAACGTGCGCGACGACATGATCGCGGCGTGCATCCTCGCGGTACGGCTGATGCAGCACAGCACCAGCGGCGGCTCGAGCGACACCGAGCTGAACGCGTTGGCGGTCATCCCGTGACAGCGCTCGCCCGGCGCGGTCACGACGGTGATCCCGGTGGCGAACTGGGCCATCGCCTCGCGCAGCGAGACCGGCGCCGGATCGGCCGCCTGCCGGAAACCGGCGGTGGACATCGGCACGGACTGCCCGTTGCTGGTCATGTTCATCCTCCCGCGGCGGTCATGAGCGCCGCACGGGCGGCGGACGGCGATTCGGCGTACGGGGCGAGTGCCGCCCGCAGTTCTTCGGGCACCCTGGCCGGGACAGTGTCGGCGTTGGGGCCGCGCATGCACGCGACCCGCTGCCGTCCCTTGGCCACCACGAGTTCGAGGCCTTCCTTGAGGTGCACGTAGTCGAAACTGAACTGGATCTGGGTCTGCGTCAGTTCTTCGAGCCGCATGCGCACCGACAGGTCGTCGAAGGCGGTGATCTCGGCGTAGAACTCGCATTCGACCTTGAGCGTGAACAGCTTCAGGTCGTCCTGGAGTTCGGCCAGCACACCCGGCGCGCGATCCCGCAGGAACATCTCCCGGCACCGTCCCTGCCAGCGCAGGTAGTTGACGTAGTAGACATTGCCGACGATGTTCGTCTCCTCGAACCCGACGGTGTGCCGGATCTCGAAATAGCCGGGCATCAGCGCCCCTCCTTGCCGGTCAGTACCGCGAACACGACCGGATCGGGGAGGTCCTCGATCCGGGTCACCCAGGTGGCGATCACCGCGTCCCCGGCGGACAGGGTCACCCACCGGTCGGCGTGGATCTTGTCGACGGTGAGCGCCTGTGTCGTCGCGCCCGCTTTGCGCAGGCATTCCAACGCGGCCCAGATCCGGGTTCCCGCCACGGACATCTCGTCGCCGAGCAGGCTCAGGACGGACAGTTGCCGCTCGCCGAGCAGTTCGGCCCAGTCCCGTTCGGAGCGGGTGAGCGCCACCTCGACGTCACAGCCGATCCGCCCGGTGCCCGCCAGCGCGAGCGTGAGGCCCGCGCCGTGGGCCGCGGAGACCTCGGCGCCGTCGATTTCCGGTTTGCCGTCGGGCCGGTAGCGCACCGATACCGGCTTGTTCAGTGCCCTGCCCAAGGCGAGCGCGGTCTGCGCACGCCGTTCGGGAACGGCCACGGCCTTGGGGTCGGGCTCGACCACGACCGCCCTGCTGCCACCGAGCACCCGCTCCAGCGAGCGCTCCAGGTATCCGCTCAGCATGGGCGCGACCCACGGGCAGGCGCCGTTGTTCTTGCGGACCGCCCGCAGCGTCAGGCCTTCCCAGCGTTCCAGCAGCGAGCCGTCCGGCGTGAACAGGTCGATGTCGTAGGTGTAGCTGTCGCCGTCCTGCACACGCTCCTTCGCGTCGAGCACGACATAGTCGGGCACGTCGTCCGGCGGCATGAGGTGGATCCGCTCGATCCGCTCGGGCAGCAGGGTGGCGTCCGGGACGCAGCATTGCAGCGCGTGCATCGCGGTGTCCCGCGTGCCCGGGTCGGCGAGCACCATCTCCTGCGGCAGGAACGTGTCGAACCAGCCGGTCTGGTGACGGGCGTCGACCTCGGCCACGGCGTGCCGCGCACCGGCCCGCCGGTAGCCGAGCAGCCGCTGGAAACGCTTGCCCTGGAACATGATCCCGCCGTAGAGCTCGGCGGCGGGGTCCACCGGCACCGGGGGCAGCCCGGTCGCGACGGCCGCCGGTTCCCCGGACAGGTCCCGGCGCGGCCAGCGCAGTGTCGCGCGGAAGTGGTCGGCGCCGAAACCGGTCTCCTCGCTGCGGATCACCACGTCGACGGTGTCCCCGTCGACGGCGAGCGCGGCGAGGCGGATCGTGGTCGAGCTGTCCGGTCGCACCACGATCGGCCGGAGGAACTCGAGGTTCTCCAGCACCGGAGGTCCCTCGTTCCCGGAGAGCGCGACGGCGGCCTGCGTCATCGCCTCCATCCCGATCACCGCCGGGAACAGCAGGTCACCGTCGAGCAGGTGGTCCGACAGGTAAGGGTCGCTGCTCTCGGACAGGCCCGCCTCGGTGATCAGCTCGACACCCGGGTAGTGCACGAGAGTGCGGTCCAGGAAGCGGCGCAGCGGGAGCGCCGGACGTCGCATGGCCAGCGTCGGCAGCCCGCCGGTACGCCCGCTCACCACCAGTACCGGTCCCAGTTCCGGGTCGCCGAGCACCTGGCGCAGGACCGCGAGGCCGTTCTCGGTGGAGATGGGGGTGATGCCGTCCCGTTCGAGCGCCTCGACGACACCCAGCCGCTCGCCCATGCCCGCGCCGGACCAGACCGACCACTCCAGTGCGATCGCCCGCGCCCGCGGGTGTTCGGCCTGGAAACGCACGGCCAGTTCGCTCATCCAGTCGTTGGCGGTGGCGTAGTGCGCCTCTCCGCGCAGGCCCGCCCGGCCGATGATGCTGCCGAACGTGATGAGCAGTTTGATCCGGTCCTGATCGACGGCGGCCAGTACCGCGCGCAGCCCGTCGATCTTGGGCGCCAGTGTCGCGCGGAACTTCTCCTCGGTGAGGCTGTACAGCGAGTCCGGCTCGTTGCGGCCCGCGCCGTGCAGGACCGCGGTCACCGGGCCCAGTTCCGCCTCGGCGGCCGTCACCGCGGCGGCGACCTGGCCTGCCGAAGTGACGTCGGCGCGGTGATAGGAGAACCGCACCCCGGCGGCTTCGAACCGCTTCAGGTTGGCCGCGAGTTCGGTGTCTTCCGCCGGGTCGGCACGGCCGAGCAGGGCGAGCCTCGCGCCGGAATCCTTGGCGACGGCCAAGGCGCTTTCCGCGGTGATTCCCTTGCCGCCACCGGTCACGAGCAGGACGTCCGTGTCGCCGAGGTTCGACGGCTCGGCGGCGAGCCGGGGCATCGGCCGCAGCACCGGGACCGAGCGCGTGCCGTTCGCGGCGTACCGCACCTCCGCGAACCCCGCGGTGCCCGCGGTCTCGGACACGACCCGCGTCACCGCCAGCCGGATCTCGTCCGGATCGACCGGCACGACGTCAGCGAGCTCGACGATCGTCGTGGGCGCCGACGGGTCTTCCAGGTGCAGTGTCTTGGCCAGGCCCGAGGCGCCGAGCCCCTGCTGGACGACGACGAACCGGGTGCCGTTCGGCCGGGACACCGCGGCGCGGCCGGCGTCGAGGAACAGCCCGACCTGGTGCTCGTCGCAGTCCGGAGGCAGGCACAGCAGCACACCCTCGCCGAGGCCGGCGGTGGCCAGCGCCGTCCGCAGCGGCTCCGCGAGCGGGTGTCCATCGGGGGCGAACACCGCCCAGTCACTCGTCTCCGTGCCGGCGTGCGGTGCGGCGACGGCACGCGGCTGCTCGGTCCAGGTGACCGCGAACGGGCGCACCCAGGACGCCACCCCCGGTGCCTCTCCCGACGGCTGCCCGGCGTCGTGCGCGGTGTCCGCGAGCTGGTCGATGATCTCGGCCAGTTCACCGAACCGCGCGGTGGCGAAGTTCGGCGTCGCGGTGAGCGGCGGCCTGCCGAGCTCGCGGGTGACCTCGTTGACGATCTGGCCGACGGTGATCGAACTCAGGTGCAGGTCGTCGAGCGGGTGGGTGTCCGGGCCGACGGCTTCCAGCGGAAGCTCGACGCGCTCGGCCGCCAGCCTGCGCAGCAGTTCCAGCGTGGAGGTCTTCGTGTCCGTCGCCTCGGTGACGGTGCCCGTGGGGTTCGGCACGTCGGCGGCGACGAGCAGCTCCGCACTGATCTCCGGGGCCGTTTCGCAAGGGCTGGCAAGGAAAGTGAACTCGGTCTCCGGCGGCAGCGGTTTCACCGCGCGTCCGGCGTACAGGACGGTGGTGTCGATCGAGGCGCCCGCCGCATACGCGGCACCGACCACGGACAGCAGCGGAGCCAGCGACGTGTTGTCGGTGTCCATCGACAACACCGGTGTGTCCGGGGAGATCCCGGTGAGCAGTCCGGCGAGGACCCGGCCGGGCCCGACCTCGAGCGCGAGATCCGCGCCCTCGACGGCTTTGGCGGCGGCGGCGTGGAAACGCACCGGCTCGAGCACCTGCTCGCGTAGCAGCTCACGCAGGTCGGTGTCCGAGGCGAGGACGTCGCCGGTCACGGTGGACACGACGTTCCCGGTCAGCGGGCGGAAGCCGATCCCGGCGAGCCGCTCGGCCATCGCGCCCGCCGCCGGGGTGACGAAGGGGGAGTGGAACGCGTGGGAGACGTTGATCCTGGTCGCGTTGACACCCGCGGCGACGGCCTTCTTGCAGACCAGCTCGACCGCCTCCACGGCGCCGGAGACGACCGTCTGGTCGGGCCCGTTGTAGCCGGCGATGACCACGCCGAGCCCGTTCGCCAGGTGCAGCGCCTTCTCCGGGTCGGTCCCGAGGCTCGCCATCGTGCCGCCACCCCGGCTGGCACTGGCCATCACCTTGCCGCGGATCGCCGCGAGTTCGAGCACCTTCGTCCCGTCCATCGCCCCGCCCCAGGACAGCGCGGTGAGCTCACCGAGGCTGTGCCCGACGGCCGCGTTCGCCTCGATGCCGAGGTTGTCCAGCACCCGCAACGCGGCCACCGAGCCGGCCACGATCCGCGGCTGTGCGACCTCGGTGGCCACCTGGTCGCCGTGGGCGGACACGCCGGCCTCACGGAAGACGCCCTCGGCGATCGGGAACCGGCGCCGGATCGCGCCGACCGCGCCCCGGCCGGAACCCTGACCGGGGAACAGGAAAGTGATCTTCGGTGCTTTGCCGCCCGAGCCCGCGAAGATGCCTTCGGAGGCGTTGAAGATCTTGGTCGTTCCCGAGCCGAGCAGGGCGCGGAGTTTGACCAGTTTGCGGACGGCTTCCTCCGGCCCGGTGGCGACGAGCGCCGCACGCATGGGCTGACCGGACAGCGATCCGGCGAGAGTGAAGGCCAGGTCGGAAAGTTCGGCGTAGGACAGCTTCGCGACCAGCTCTTCGAGGCCCGCGATCCTGTCGCGCAGCGCGTCCGCGTCGGCCGCGTCCAGCAGCAGCACCTCGGCGTCCTGACGGCCGCCGACCAGGTTCGTGGCGCGGTTCGGCAACTCGGTGCGGCGCCGCACCCCGGGAGCCTGCTCGATCGCGATATGCGTGTTGATCCCGCCGAAACCCATGGCCGAGACACCGGCACGGATCTCCTGGTCCTGCGGCCACAGCCCGGCGTCGGCGGGGACGAACATCGTCGCGTCGTCCTCGAGCAGCAACGGATGCGGATCCTGCTGGCCGGTGCCCGGCGGGATGACCTGGTTGTGCACCGAGAGCGCGGCCTTGATCAGCCCGGCGACCCCGGCCGCGGCCTTGGTGTGCCCGAAGTTGCCCTTGACCGAGCTGAGCGCGGCCTTGGGGGCTTCCGGGGCGGCGTCACGGCGGGCGGAGGACAGCGCGGTGATCTCGGTGGCGTCGCCAAGCGCGGTCCCGGTGCCGTGGCCCTCGAAGTAGGAAACCGACCCGACGTCGTAACCCGCCCGGTGGTACGCGCGGGAAATGGCCAGCCGGTGCCCGCTCGCCTCCGGGCGGGTGATGCCGCCCTTGCCGTCCGAGGACACGCCCCAGCCGGTGATCGACGCGTAGATCTTCTTGCCGCGGGCGAGCGCGTCCTGCTCGCGCATCAGCACCACGACACCGGAGCCCTCGCCGGGCCAGAAGCCGTTGGAGTCCCGGTCGTACACCTTCATGTCCCCGGTGGCCAGCGCGCCGGTCTTGGCGAAACCGATCACCTCGAACGGGTCGATCGAGAGGTCCACACCGCCGGCGAGAGCGACGTCCAGATCGCCTTCGATGAGGGATTTCGCCGCTGTGACAACGGAAAGCAGGGACGACGAGCAGGCGCCGTCGACGGTGTAGCCGCCCCCGGCGAGGTCGAAGTGGTTGCAGATCCGCCCGGCGATGGTGTTGGCGAGCCCGCCCGCGAGGGTGTCCTCGTCGATCGGCGGGAACGGCGCCTTGTACTTCGGCTCCAGGGTCTGGAGGAACTCGGCGACCGTGCCGTCGTCCCAGCCCTTTTCGGCCAGCGCGGCGGCCACCGTCCGGCGCACGTAAGGCCAGCGCAACCGCATCAGGTTGGCACGGGCGAATTCACCGGTGAGGCTGTTGCCGATGACGACACCGGTGGACTGCTTCGGAAGTCCTTCACCGCCAGGGAAATCGGCGTCGGCGAGCGCCTGTGCCGCGACGTCGAGGGCGAGCCAGTGGGTCATGTCGGTCGACCGGAACGTGCTGCCCGCGACCTTGTACTTCACCCGGTCGAACTCGAAATCACGCAGCACGGCGGCCTTGCTGGAATAGAAGCGATCCGGCGCGGCCGGGTCGGCCGAGAAGTAGTCGGTGTGGTTCATCCGCTCGTCGGGGAGACGGCGAAACGCCCGGCGACCTGCGAGGACGTTGTCCCACAATTCGTCGGTGGAACTCGCGTCCGGATAGCGTAGGCCGATGCCGACGATTGCTATTCGCGTGTTGCTCATCATTCTCCGGGTCCTCCGCCGATGATGTCGATAAACAGAAATACACTCGCCGAATGCGGCACTTATTCGGTGAAAGGATAAACTCGCCAACCTGCTACCCGAGGCTGCCTGTTGACGTCTCCCGGGGCATCTTCGAATGTGCGGTCAGTCGGCCTGTGAGCAGCCGAAACGGCATAACGGCGTGATTCATCGGGGCGGTGTGCAATTCCATGGAAGCGTTATGAATCGGCGAACCCCGGTAGGCTGACCAGGCGGTTACGCTGGTGTCCGACGGAGTGGCCCCGGTGATCACGAAGCGGGCCCGCGCCGACGCCGGGCGGCGAACGTCGGGTATTGAGCACGATCCCGAACATCTTGTCGGAATGTGCGGTCATCCCCTTCGGTGGCGCCTCGCGGGGCGATTGTCGTTTATGTTGTCCGAGGCACAGCTCTCGGTCGAGGGGACGCAGATGGTGCAGCAAAGCGTGAAATCCGTGAAGGCAGGCGACTCGCCCGCGTCATCGGCGTTCGTGCCGGGATACGTTCCCGGCAGGCGATGGTTGATCATCTTACTGAGCTGTATCGGCGGATTCCTGCTGACGGTCGTCTGGTCGGCGGAGTTCGTCGACCGGGTCATCGGCGACAACGTGGCCAACACGCTGCTCGGGCACGACGTGAAGGAAACCCCGATCGCCGGGGTCGCCGCGGGGATCATGTTCGCCTTGGTCTCCGGAATCGCCGGCACGTTCACCGCGTGCAATATCGCGGTGTTCGGCGCGATGGCGCCCATGCTGGGCTCGACCGGAAGCAGGTGGACGAGGTTCGCGCAGGCCTTGAAACCGTTGGGCTGGCTGTCGGTCGGGATGATCGCGATCTCGGCCGCCTACGGTGCGGTGGTCGGCCTCGTCGGCACGAAGATGCCCCAATTCGCGACGTCGCCGAACGCGCCGGGCGCCTTGTCCGCGCGCAGTGTCCAGTCGCTGGTGGTGTTCGGGCTGATCGGCCTGATCATGTTCTATCTGGGATTGGCCGCGCTCAAGGTGGTGCCCGACCCGTTCGCGCGTGTCTCGCGGCGTTTTCCCCAGGCGCCGATGGTGTTCATGGGAGTGCTGATCGGCGGCTTCCTGATCGGCAGGCCGTTCGCCTTGTTCCGGCAGATGTTCCGTGACGCGGCGGAGAGCCACAACCCGCTCTACGGCGCGGCCGCGTTCGTGCTGCAGTCGGTCGGGAACATCGTGATCATGGCGATCCTGTTCCTGATCCTCGCCACCTTCGCCGGTGGACGGCTCCGGCGGTGGATCGCCGCCAGACCGAGCAGATTGACCGTGCTGATCGCGGTTTCGCTGATCGTGGCCGGCGTGTTCACCGTTCTGTACTGGGATGTCCGCCTGCTGGCACGGCGCGACATCATCCCCTGGTACCCCGTCGCCCCGTGGGGTTGAGGAGCAGACCATGCCCACCGCACTCGGATCCGTTCGCAGGTACGTCCTGACCCCGCAGCTGCGCGACGTGACCTTCGCCAGACGTGGGTTCCCGGCGGCGGCCGCGCCCGCGGCCGGCACCCTCGAGGCGATCCCGCAGGCGGTGCTCTGCGGGTTCGAGTGGGGGATCGACGCCAGGGATCAATGGGAGCTGGAGCGCAGGCTCGAACTGGTCCTGCCCGAGCAGCTCGGCTTCGCCTACGAGGGCGCGACCATGGCCTGCACCGTGCTGGACGCCATGCGCGGCGGCCGGGGCACGCGGACACGCGAGCTGCTCGAAGGGCCGGGCGCGCCGCATATCTTCCTCGCCTACATCGGGATCGGCTTCGCCATGGCCCGGCTGCCGAGGGCGTTGTGGGGCAAGGTGATCCCGGCACTGAGCTCGTCGCCGTACCACCCGACGATGAGCTGGCTCGCCGTCGACGGCTACGGCTTCGACCGCGCCTACTTCGACACCCGGAAGTGGGTGGACGAGCAGCGGATCCCGAAGCCGTACCCGTGGCAGGGCTGCCCCGAGTACTTCCCGCGAGCAATCGACCAGGGGATCGGGCGGGCGCTGTGGTTCATCAACGGCGCCGTTCCGGAGGCCGTCGCCGAGGCTGTCGGACGCTTCGGCGAGGCACGCGGACCGGACCTGTGGAGCGGGGTCGGTCTCGCGGCGACCTTCGCCGGTGGTTGCCCGCCGGACGGGTTGGCGGACCTCCGCCGCGCGGCCGGGCGCTACCGGCCCGATCTCGCGCTGGGCATGGTGTTCGCGGCCAAAGCCAGGGTCCACGCCGGTTTCGTGCCGGAACACAGTGAGCAGGCCGTCCGCGCGTTCGGCGACCTGACCGTCGACGCGGCCGTGCGGCTGGCCGACGGCACGGCCGTCCACGACGGCGGAAGCCCCGCCGAACCGCCTTATGAGCTGTGGCGGCAGAAGATCCGCGCGCATTTCGCTTCGCTCGACGCCGGCTGAGGTCGGTACCGGGGACGTGAGTGGCGATTCGGGTTCTTGAGGGTATGGCAAACGTGGCGTGCTCTGGGGAGGCTGGTCACTCCTGTCGGCGTGCGCGGGGAATCGGGAAACCGGGTCTGCTCCCAATGTGGCATTGGGGACGCTGACCGTCCCCAATGCCACATTGGGGGCAGCAGGCCGCGGCGCGAGCCCCTCGCGCCTGGTTGCGGCCGAGGGTATCCATGGGGCATTCGGCCGCCAGGGTTTGTCTCTTGTGGACGGTCAGGGTGCGTCGCGTAGGCTCTTCGCCGCCACTCACTGTCCATTGTGGACATACCGAACGCTGCACCAGAGCACATTCGGAGTGGCCCGCACCACCGCCCACCTGTGAAGCTCTCTTCGGGATGAATCGCCGAACGAGGACATACGGAGGCGGATCACATTGGCGACAGGTTGGCGCGCACTAAGACGCCGGGTCTTGACACCGAATGTTTCGGCGACATCGCTGGATGTTCGCGGTTTTCACAAAAAGAACCCGGCCGCTCAGGAAATGCTGGAGAACGTCGGTAAAACGTTCCTCACGGGATACGGGTACGCAGCCGAGGCGCGCACCGTCGAAGAGGCCGCGGAGAACCTGGAAACCGTACCGGCCCGATTCCGCGGATTCGCGTACGAGGGTGCGGCCATGGGATTCACCGTCCGGGACAGGCTGCCCTTGGGGCCGAGCGGGCTCACCGAGAAATTCCTGGCCGGTCCGGGTGCGCCGCATATCTACATGATCTACGTCGGAATCGGCTGGGCGATGGCGCGGCTGCCGAGGTTCCGCTGGCCGAAGAGCGCGACCACCGATCCGCTGCTGCGCTGGCTCGTGCTGGACGGGTACGGGTTCCATCAGGCCTATTTCCACACCGCGCGCTACGTGCACGAGCAGTACCAGGAGCGGGATTTCCCGTGGCCCGGCGGCCGCGCGGGCTATGCCGCCAACGCCATCGACCAGGGGATCGGCCGCGCGATGTGGTTCGTCGGCGGTACCGACGCCGCGCGTGTCACGTCGATGATCGGCAAGTTCCCCGAGTCGCGCAGGGCGGATCTGTACAGCGGGGCCGGGCTCGCCGCGACCTATGCCGGCGGGGCCGACGAGCAGGAGCTGCGCGTGTTCGCGGACCGGGCGGGCCGATTCCGTCCCCAGGTCGCACAGGGCAGCGCGTTCGGCGCGGAAGCGCGGATCCGGGCCGGATTGCTCGTGCCGCACACCGAAACGGCCACTCGGATCCTGTGTGGTTTCTCCGCCGAGAAAGCGGCGCAGATCACCCAGGACCTCCGACCTGACAAAGTCGTCGACGGCGAATCGCCCGCTTTCGAAGCGTGGCGCGATCGTATCGCCGGAGAATTCGTCTCTCTTGGAGGTGTCAGTCAGTGAAGTCTGTAGCCGGCTGGTTGCGCAAGCAACTACCAGGCGTCGTCGCGCTGGTATTGATGGCGGCCATGTTCGTCGTCGCCGAAAAGCCTGCGACCTCCGCCGCCGAGACGGCGAATCTCGCCGGGAAATTCGGGTTCACCCCGGTTTCGATCGCGATGCCGAGCGGGTTCCCGCAAAAGGAGATCCGTAAGGTCAACAAGGATTATCAGCATATCGACGCGTGGATCTCTTCGGTCGGCGCGGCCATCGCGATGAACGACGTCGACGGTGACCGCCTCGCCAACGATCTCTGCGTCACCGATCCGCGGATCGACCAGGTCGTCGTCACCCCGACGCCGGACGCGAAGGCGGACCGGTACGCGCCGTTCGCGCTGTCACCGGGCCCGCTGCCGATGAACGACCGCATCGCGCCGATGGGCTGCCTGCCGGGCGACTTCAACGAAGACGGCCGGACCGATCTGCTGGTCTACTACTGGGGACGCACCCCGATCGTTTTCCTGGCCGAGCCGGACGCGACCAAGCTGACCCCCGCCGCGTTCACGCCGACCGAACTGGTCCCCGGCAACGGTGGCGCCGAGTACAACGGTCCACAGTGGAACACCAACGCGGTCGCCTTCGACGACTTCGACGGCGACGGGCACGGCGACATCCTCATCACGAACTACTTCCCGCACGGGCCGGTACTCGACGACCGGGTGTCCGGTGGTGTCGAGATGAACGACTCCATGTCGGCGGCCTACAACGGCGGCGAGGACTACTTCTTCCGCTGGACCGGCGCGACGACGGGAGCGAGCCCGTCGGTGAGCTATCAGCGCATCGACGACGCGCTGCCGGTCGACGTGTCGAAGGGCTGGGAGCTGGGCGCGGCGGCCAACGACCTCGACGGCGACGGCCTTCCGGAGCTCTACCTCGCCAACGACTTCGGGCCGGACAACCTCCTGTACAACCAGTCCACCCCCGGCAAGCTGAAGTTCTCCTTGGTCAAGGACGTGCGTTCGCCGGTCATCCCCAAGTCCAAGCAGGTCGGCATCGACTCGTTCAAGGGTATGGGTGTCGACTTCGGCGATCTCGACGGTGACGGGCTGTACGACATGTTCGTCAGCAACATCACCTCCTCGTGGGGCATCGAGGAGAGCAACTTCCAGTTCATGAACACGGCCAAGGACCAGGCCGACGTGCGGGCCAAGCTCGCCGAGGGAACGCCGCCGTTCGCCGACACCAGTGGTCCTTCGCGCACCGCGTGGTCCGGATGGGGCTGGGATGTCAAGACGGGCGACTTCGACAACGACGGCGCCGTGGAGATCGCGCAGGCGACCGGCTTCGTCAAGGGCCAGGTGAACCGGTGGCCGCAGCTGCAGGAGCTGGCCACGGCCAACGACGGGATCCTGTCCAACCCCGGTGCGTGGCCGAACGTGAACCACGGCGACGACATCGCGGGCAGCCAGCGTCTCGCCTTCTACGCCCGCAGCGCCGACGGGACCTACGGCGACATCTCCGGGGCGTTGAAGCTCGACGTCCCGGTGCCCACCCGCGGTATCGCGACCGGTGACTCCGACGGTGACGGCAAGCTCGACTTCGCCGTGGCCCGGCAGTGGGACCAGCCGGTGTTCTACCAGAACGTCGCCAAGGACACCGGCGCCCACCTCGGGCTGCGCCTGTTCCACGAGGCCGCGACCGGACAGGCTCCCGGCACGCCGGCGGTCGGTGCCCAGGTGACGGTGACGACCCCGGACGGACGCAAGCTCGTCGGCCGCGTCGACGGCGGCGGTGGCCACTCCGGCAAGCGCAGCAACGAGGTGCACATCGGCCTTGGCGACCTCGACGGCCCGGTACAGGTCCACCTGAAGTGGCGTGACCGAAGCGGGCAGATCCACGAGCAGGACCTGAAGTTGACCCCTGGCTGGCACACCCTGCAGCTGGGCGCCCAGGCCAAGGAGAAGTGATCGGTATGGCTGACAACACGACGAGCACCGCGGCACCTCCGCGGCACGACCCCAAGGTCACCATCGCGTTGCGCAACTTCGCGATGTCGATCTCGGTGTTCAACATCATCGGCTACGCGCTACTGGGTTTCGAACAGCCGTGGCTCTGGCCGTTCATCGCGCTGGCCACCGGTTACACCGTGGAGATCGGCCTGGAGGCGCTCGCCGCCCGGGTCGACCACCGGGCACCGCGCTACGCGGGCCGGGGCGTTCGCGGGATGGTGGAATTCCTCTATCCGGCGCACATCACCAGTCTCGCCATGAACATGCTGATCTACGTCAACGACCAGGTCTGGGTGCTGATCTTCGGCGTGGTGGTCGCGGTCGGCACGAAGTGGGTCCTGCGTGCCCCGGTGCGGGGCAGGCTGCGGCACTACATGAACCCGTCGAACTTCGGCATCGCCGTGCTGCTGCTGATCTTCCCGTGGGTGAACATCGCGCCGCCGTACCACTTCACCGAGCATGTCTCGGGCTTCGTGGACTGGCTGGTGCCCGGGATCATCATCCTCGGCGGCACCATGCTCAACGGGAAGCTCACCGGCCGGATGTGGCTGATCGGCGCGTGGGTGATCACCTTCGCGTTGCAGGCGATCGTCCGTGGCATCTTCTTCGACACGTCCATTCCCGCCGCGCTCGGCATGATGACCGGTGTCGCCTTCATCCTCTTCACCAACTACATGGTGACCGACCCCGGGACCAGCCCGTCGAAACCGGCTTCACAGATCGCGTTCGGTGCGGGCGTGGCGATCATCTACGGCTTCCTGATGGTCGCGCACATCGCGTACGGCATCTTCCTCGCCACGGCGATCGTCTGTCTCGTCCGCGGTTTGTTCCTGTGGGGCCTGCACTTCTCCAACAAGGCCCGCGAGGAGTTCGAGGCGAAGCAACGGGCCGAGGCCGCCACACCGGAGACCAACGGTGACGGCAAGGTGACGGTCTCGCTGACCCCCGCACCGCCGGCGACGCTGGACGGCACGGGCGAGGACAAGAAGGTCGTGCGGACATGACCGTCGCGCCGCAGCGGGCCCGGTCGCTGTCCGGCCCGCCGCGTACCCAGACGTTCGGTCTGCTCAGGAAACTCATCGGTGACCGGCTGGCCCTGATGACCTCGGCGGCCGGCACCTATGGGGACGCATCCCGGATCGCCATCGGGCCGAAGACGCTCTATTTCTTCAACCATCCGGAATATGCGAAGCACGTGCTGGCCGACAACAGTGGCAACTACCACAAGGGAATCGGCCTGGTCCAGGCGAAACGCGCCCTCGGCGACGGTTTGCTGACCAGCGAGGGCGAGCTGTGGCGCAAACAGCGGAAAACGATCCAACCGGTGTTCCAGCACAAACGCATCGCCGCGCAGGCGGGTGTCGTCGCCGAGGAGGCCGCGAAACTCGTCGGCAGGCTCAAAACGCACGTGGGCGGTGGCCCCGTCGACATCGTCGAAGAGATGACGGGGCTCACCCTCGGCGTACTCGGGCGCTCCCTGCTCGACGCCGATCTGGGCGCGTTCGACTCGATCGGGCATTCGTTCGAGGCGGTGCAGGACCAGGCGATGTTCGAGATGGTCTCGCTGAGCATGGTGCCGACGTGGATCCCGCTGCCCAAGCAGCTGCGGTTCCGCAAGGCGCGCAAGGATCTCGACCGGATCGTCGAGGCACTGGTGGTCGAACGCAAGGCCGATCCTCGCGTCGACGGCGACGACGTGCTGACGCGGCTGATCGGTTCGACCAAGGAGGAGTCGCGGCCGGAGGTCGCCAAACGGCGGATGCGGGACGAGCTGGTCACGCTGCTGCTCGCGGGCCACGAGACGACGGCGAGCACGCTGGGCTGGACCTTCCATCTGGTGGACCGGCATCCGGAGGTCTTCGAGCGGCTGCACGCCGAGGCGGTGGAGGTGCTCGGCGATCGGCCGCCCGCCTACGAGGATCTGCACCGGCTGACCTACACCACCATGGTGGTCGAAGAGGTCATGCGGCTCTATCCGCCGGTGTGGATCCTCACCAGGCAGGCCCAGCAGGCCGACGAAATCGGCGGCTACCCGGTCCCGGCCGGCGCCGATGTGGTGGTCTGCCCCTACACACTGCACCGGCATCCGGAGTTCTGGGACGACCCCGGGCGTTTCTCGCCGGAACGGTTCTCCGCGGAGAACACCGGCAGCCGTCCGCGGTATGCCTACATTCCCTTCGGGGCCGGTCCCCGGTTCTGTGTCGGCAGCAATCTCGGCATGATGGAAGCGGTGTTCGTGATCGCGATGATCAGCCGCGAGCTGCGGCTGAAGAAGCGGCCGGGATACGAGGCCGTCGCGGAACCGATGTTGTCGCTGCGTGTTCGCGGTGGCCTGCCCATGACCGTCCACTCGGCACAGTGAATTCCCCCGTAGCACTCCGGTCAGATGACGAGGGTATCGGAAAATGGATGATTACCAGCTTCAGACGATGACGCTCGAAGCGTTCGCGGACACCATCATCCCGGGAGAGAAACGAGCTCCGGACGACCGGGCGATCGCGGGGGTGTCGGAGGGGGGCGGCGCGGTCGCCGCCGGTGCCATCGAACTGCTCGAGTGGGATGCCACGGGTGTCTCCGAAGGCCTCGGGCCGCTGTCGGCCGCGCTCAACGGGCACGCGACGGCCTATGCGCACGAGCTCGGCCGCACGCTGGACGAGTCCGTCCCGCCGTTCGTGGCCCTGGCGTTCCCCGACCGGACCGCGCTGGTGGAGCGGCTCACCACGCCGGGCCATCCGGAGAAGGACGGGTGGGTCCTGCTCGCCCTGTTCAGCAACATGGCCTACGACAGCGCCGCGCATATGAGCACGACCGACGCGATCGAACAAGGACATCCCGGTCTGCTCGCGATGGGTTTCGCCGAACCGGAATCCGACGGCCTGTGGCGGTTCCCGAAGTATTCGTACGGCAGGGTGCTGGCGAAGTCGCATCCGGACACCACCGAATCAGGGAGCCTGGCATGAACGCGACCGAGAAGACCGATGTCGTCGTCATCGGCAGCGGATTCGGTGGCGCCATCGCCGCCTACCATCTGGCCGCGGGCGGGGCGAACGTCGTCGTCCTCGAACGCGGGCCCTGGCTTTCCGGTGAGGATTTCGACCACGACTACCTGCTCGGCAAGTCGTACACCCGGGTGTTCGATTTCGTGGCAGGCGACGGGATGAGCGTGCTCGGCGGGAACTGTGTCGGTGGCGGCAGTGTGGTGTACTTCGCCGCGCTGCCGCGGGCGCCGCGGTTCGTCTTCGACCGCCACGGCAGTATCGGACGCCGCATGTGGCCCGAGGCCATCAGCCGCGACACGCTGGATCCGTGGTACGACCGGGTCTCGGAAGTGGTGCCGGTCCGCAAGCAGAGCTGGAGCGAGGTCACCTACGCCGGCGGGCTGTGGGCCGCCGCGTGCAACCACTCCGGGCGGACCGCCAACCCCGTCCCGGTCGGGATCGACGCCGCGAAATGCACCAACTGCAACTGGATGATGGCGGGCTGCCGGTTCGACGCCAAGCAGTCGCTGTTGTTCAACTACATTCCCGGCGCGGTCGGCCACGGCGCCGACATTCGCCCGCTCCACGAGGTCCAGCGGATCACCAGGAACGACGACGGTGACTACCGGATCCACTACACCCGCGTCGACGAGGTGGACTACCGGCTCCAGGAACCCGGCGGCGCGATCGACGCCAAGATCGTCGTCCTCGCGACGGGCGCCGCGGCCACCCCCGTCATCCTGCAACGCTCCGAGCCCGAGCTCGGGCCGATGCCGCACGCGGTCGGGCGGTACTTCTCCGGGAACGGCGAGCGGCTCAACACCGCGCTCATCGACGAAGACCGCGTCAGCGAGGTGCTCGGCCTGTCCCGCGAGGGCGGACCGGCCTACGCCGCGAACCAGATCGGCAAGGGCCCGGTGGTGGCGAACTGGGACAAGCTCGACGGCTCGCGGCCCGAGTACACCCGGTTCTCCCTGGAACAGTTGTACTTCCCGCCGGGGCTCGGCACGATCCTCGCCCAGGCGCCCGACGCCACCGGCCCGGCCTGGTTCGGCCTCGCCAAGAAGGAAATGCTCAGTAAGTGGCGGTCATGGCTGACCATCTTCCTGATGACCGAGGACGACAACGAGGGCGTCTTCGGCCCGCCGCCGCCGACCGGCAACGCGTACCGGATCTCCCAGCAGATGCTGGGCCGCGGTTCGCTGCGGTACGACCCGACGCCGAACACCCTGAGCGGCTGGGCGATGGCCGACGCCGAGGTCAAGTCGATCCTGGAGCGCGACGGGCTGGCCAAGGTCATGCCGTGGACCAATGACGTGGTCGGTGCCTACACGGTGCACCCGCTCGCGTCCTGCCGCATCGGCGACGATCCGGCGACCTCGGCCCTCGACGACCGGCATGAACTGCGCGACCACCCCGGGATCTTCGTCACCGACGGCTCCGCGGTCCCCGGCGCGCTCACCGTGAACCCGGCCTTGACGATCGCCGCGCTGGCCGAACGCGCCATTCCCGCGATCGTCGAAGCGGCGCGGGAGCGCGGGGTGCGGGTCGAGTACGGCGCTCCGCTGCCGTCCAGGGTGACGACGACGGCGCCCGTAACGGCCACCGTGAGTTGAGAGCGCTCACCGGTCCGTGAAGGCCTCCTTGAGGGACCCAGAGTCCCTCAAGGAGGCCTTCACGGACCGGCCAGCACTCGCGACGGGCGCTTGTCCATTGTGGACATTCCGGCTGCCGGTTCGGCGCACGATGGGACATGACAGCGCACCGGCGGCACCGCCAAGCTAAGTCCGAGGAAAATCCTTGTCGATGCGCGTGAAAGGTGAACGGCGTGGCCGGTTTGCGGGAAGTCATTCAGGATCTGGACGCCGACGGCGATGAGCTCGACGCGCTGCTCGCGTCGCTCACCCCGGAACAGTGGGCCACGCCGACCCCGGCGCCGGGGTGGACGATCGCGCATCAGGTGGCGCATCTCGCCGCGACCTTCCGGATGGCGGGGCTGGCCGCGGCCGATCCGGAGGGGTTCAAGAACCTCGCCGGCAGCCTCGGGCCGGATTTCGACGCGAACGTCCACGCCGCGCTGTCGCAGTTCCTGCCCGATCCTCCCGACGTGCTGTTCGACCGGTGGAAGGCCGAGCGCACCGCGGCGTCGAAGGCGCTGGCCGCCGTCGATCCCGCCGGTTTCGTTCCGTGGCTGGTGAATCCGCTGCCTCCGTCCATTCTCGCGAGTGCCGGGATGATGGAGATGTTCGCCCACGGCCAGGACATCGCGGACGCGCTCGGCGTGCGCCGGACCCGGACGGAACGCCTCGGCCATCTGGTCGCGTTCGCGGTGCGGACGTGGGACTTCGGCTATCTGGCCAGGGGGCTCACCGCGCCCGCCGAGCAGTTCCGGTTCGACCTCGTCTCGCCCGCCGGCACCCACTGGGGTTTCGGGCCGGAGGACGCCACCCAGCGCGTCGAGGGCCCGGCGGAGGACTTCTGCCTGCTGGTCACCCGGCGCCGTCACCACTCCGACCTCGCCCTCGTGGCCACCGGTGAGCACGCGGCACACTGGCTGGAGATCGCACAGGCCTACCGCGGGCCCGCGGGCGAAGGGCGCGAAGCAGGACAGTTCAGTCAGGGATCATGACCTCCAGGTTGCTGCGAACCGCGTTGCGCCGCTCGCTCAGGCAGATCCGCTATGTGACCCCGGTCGCGCCGCGGCGGGCGACGGGGCTGGTGGCGGACGTGTACCGCCAGGTCGAGCGCGACTTCGGCATGCTCGCCCCGCCGGTGGCGCTGCACGCCGCCGCACCGGCGGCGCTCGCCGGGAGCTGGATGATGTTGCGGGAGACGCTGGTCGCGTCCGGCCTCGTCGATCGCCGGACGAAGGAACGCGTCGCCACCGCGGTGTCGCTGTCGAACGACTGCCCGTACTGCGTGACGGTGCACGGCGCGGCGGTCCGAGGGATCGGCGTCTCGACGGACCTGCCTGCGGACATGGACATCGCGGCCTGGGCGCGGGCGCCCCGGGCGGCGGGAACCCGCCCGTTCCCGGCCGAACACACCGCGGAACTCGTCGGGGTCGCGGTGTGCTTCCACTACCTGAACCGCATGGTGAACGTGTTCCTCGACGATTCGCCGCTGCCGGACGAGATCCCGGCGGCGGCCCGCGGCACTGCGGAGGCCTTCTTCAGCAGGTTCATGGGTGCGGTGGCGGCCAAACCGGGTGAGCCCGGCACGTCGCTCGAGTTGTTGCCTCGCGAACCGCTGCCGTCGGATCTGCGGTGGGCGGCGGGCAACCCCGCCATCGCGGCCGCGTTCGCCAGTGCCGCCGCGGCGATCGACTCCGCGACCCGGGACAGCGTCACCGAAGGAGTCGCCGCGCTGGTCCGCGCATGTCTGTCCACTTGGGATGGACAGCCGACCGGGCCGAGCCGCGCCTGGGCCGAGGAGGCGATCACGGCGTTGCCCGCGTCCGAACGTGCGGCCGGTCGGCTCGCCCTGGTCACCGCGATGGCCTCCTACCAGGTCGACGAGACGGTCGTGGCGGAGTTCCGGCGCGTCCATCGGGAGGACAGGGCCCTGGTCGAAGTGACGTCATGGGCGAGTATGGCGGCCGCGCGAAGGATCGGTGTACTGAAAACCGGCCAGGATGCGCGGTGACCTGACGCGGACCGGGGCGCGGTCCGATCCCTGGCTCGCGCTCGGCGTGTTGTGCCTCGCCAACTTCCTGATCCTGCTCGACACCACGATCGTGAACACCGCGGCGCCGGTGATGATGCGCGCGCTCGAGGCCGGGATAGACGAGATCCTGTGGATCTTCAACGGCTATCTGCTGACCTTCGCGGCGCTGCTGATCGTCTTCGGCCGCCTGGGCGACCTCGTCGGCCCGCGTACGGTCTTCATCGCAGGGCTGGCCGGGTTCACCGTCGCGTCTGTCCTGTGTGGACTGTCGACCAGTCCCGGGATGCTGATCGTCTTCCGGATTCTGCAGGGGGTCGGCGCGGCGGCACTGGTACCACAGGCACTCGTGTTGATCTCGGCGATCTTCCCGGCACGACGTCGTGGCGCCGCGTTCGGGATCTTCACCGCGGTCGCGGGTCTGGCGTCGGTGAGCGGGCCGACGCTCGGCGGCCTGCTCGTCACCGAGTTCGGCTGGCAGTCGGTCTTCTACCTCAACCTGCCGATCGGCCTGATCGCGATCGTCGCGACCCTGCGGCTGGTGCCCGCCCCGCGTACCGCACGCTCACACCGGTTCGACCCGGTCGGCGTGCTGCTCGCCACCACCGGCCTGACCGCGTTGGTGTTCGGGCTGATCGAGGGGGAGCGGCACGACTGGGGCACGGTGGCGGGCCCGGTCTCCATTCCGGCGATCTTCGCCGCGTCGGTGGTGTTGCTCGTGACGTTCGTGCTGTGGGAACGGCGCCGTGCGGAACCGCTGGTGCCGCTCACGCTGTTCCGTGACCGGAACTTCGGCATCGCGACCACGATCACGCTGATCACTTCGTTCGCGTTGTACGGCCTGCTGCTGGTGTTCGTGCTCGAGACGCAGACACTGCTCGGCATGAGCCCCGTCGAGTCCGGGCTGAGCGCGCTGCCCTGGACGCTGGCGCTCAGCGCGGTCGCTCCGGTCGCCGGCAGGCTGACCGACCGGATCGGCGGCAAACCTCTGCTCGTATCCGGGCTCGCGCTCTTCGCACTAGGCGTGCTCGGCGTCGGGCTCCTGCCGGACTCCTCGTCGACCGCCGCGGTGTTCGTCCTCCCGCTGATCGCGGTCGGCGTCGGACAGGGCCTGACCCTGGCGCCCGCGACGACCGAGGCCATGCGCGACATCACCCCCGGGGATTCCGGTGCCGCGTCCGGGATCCTGAACACCGCCCGGCAGGTCGGCGGTGCGCTCGGGGCGGCCGTGGCAGGCGCGATCCTGCAGAACCGCGCCACCGGGGAACTCGGGCAGCACGCGTTCCTGTCCGCCGCCCGCACGGCCCTCGCCGTCCTGGCCGGTGTACTCGTGGCCGGTGCCGCCCTGGCCACGCTCATGAAGCCCAAGCGACACTGAGGGCACGAAACCCGGCGTGTTCCGCCTTCAATCACGCGTGTTCGCCTTGCCGAAGTACATGAAGGCCCCCTTCCTTGCGCTAGTGTCCCGAGTCGGAAGTTCGTGTGGTAATTCGGCGTGGTGCCGAAGGATCTTGTTCTTGTTTTGTGCGGTGAAGATGCTGTCGGCTGAGGCCGTGAGCACTTCGCTGACTTCAAGGTAGCCAGGAGGCCTTCATGGCGAGGTTCCTGACCGGCTGCGGGAGCCGGCCCCGTGGGGTCGTGAGTGGTAAGTGTCGTTAGAACGACACTTACCACTCACGACCCCCGCGCAATGTACCCAAAATGGACACTAGTGCCTGCCCGGCGTCCCTTGTGGACGGTCAAGAGCCTCATCTTCACCTCATGACCCCCGGACCAGGCGCGAAACGGCCGGATATCGATACGGATTTACGGCGCGAACTCCCGGTTCAGGACACTAGGCGCAAGGAAGGGGGCCTTCATGTACTTTCACGACCGGCCGCCGGAGGTCACAGCCGCCCCACCGCCACCAGGGACCACATCCGAAGGTAGCGAAAGCCTCCTTCCCTACCTTCAGAGTAGGCAAGGAGGCCCTCACGGCCAGGAGAACGCGTACGCAGGAGGCGACACGCGAAATCGCACATATGGCGAAGGCACCCGCCCACGCCGATGCGCCCGAACGCCGTCCTCTGACTGGACGTTCGGGCGCAAGACCGGCGTGGTGTCAGTTCACCGACGTGCCGGGGACGGGAAGGCGCTGGGTGGCTGGGCTGTTCTGATAGGCGGCGAGCTTCCACTCGCCGTCCTGCTTCACCACGAACCACGCCGCGCGGATCGCCTGCGAGTCCGAGACCTCGGACTCGCCGGGCGCGAGTACCCCGCCCTGGGTCAGCAGCAGGCCGACCTCGCTCGAGAAGAACCGGATGTCGACCGGCTTACCGGTCACCTGGGTGCCCTTGTACTGGTCGGCGAAGGCCTCCTTGAGGTAGGTGCGGATCTCCTCACGGCCCTTCTTGTACAGGCCCGGCAGGATCATCGTGCCGTCCTCGGTGAAGACGTCGGCGAAGGTATCGGCGTCGTTGTACGCCCACGCCGAAATCACCTTCTGCGTGAGCGCGGCGACCGCGGCCTGCTCCGCCTTGGTGCTGGAGTCCATGGGTTCCCTTCCCTGTTCCGGATTTCGGCGATCAGAAGTACAGCGTGTTGGGTTCGAGACCGCAGAGCACGCGGCCGTACAGCTCCGTGTTGGTGTCGGGGTGCATGAGCGCGTGCAGGTTGACGGCCTGGACGTCACGCTGGATGCGCTGCATGAGCACGTCCGTGTAGATCGACGACCCGCCGCTCGCGGTGCTGAAGATGTCCACCGCCTCCTTGACGAGCGCGCACACCGCGCCCATGTCGGCGCGCGCCTGCGCACGCTCTTCCAGCTTCCACGAGGTGCCGTCGACGCTCTTGGTGTCCACCAGTGACGTCAGGCGCTTCCCGTGGAACTCCGCGGCGTCCAGTTTCAACGACGCGCTCGCGACCTGGAGATGGGTCAGCGGTGCCTCCCGCTGACTTTCGTATGCCGTATAGGTGATCTTCCGGTTCGGCAGGCGTTTGAGGAAGAACTCCTTGGCGGCGTTGCCCATCCCGAGCACGCTGCCGACCGACGAAGCGGACGCGACCGGCAGCAGCGGGGCCCGGTAGATCGGCGCGTCGGCGTTCCGCACGCTCGAGTACTGCCCCTGCAACATGGCGGGGAGCGGCATGATGCGTTCCTGCGGGACGAAAACCTCTTTCGCCACCGTGCTGACACTGCCGGTGCCCTTGAGACCCGAGGTGTGCCAGTCGTCGACGATCAGCAGATCCGACATCGGCACCAGTGCCATGATCGGGTAGGGCTCGCCCTCACCGCCGACCAGCACGGCGATGACCTCCTGCCAGTGCGCGTGATGCGCACCGCTGATGAAGCCCCATTTGCCGTTGATCACCACGCCGCCGTCGGCGGGGGTGGCCATCGCGGTCGGGCTGAGCGTGCCGCATACGCGGACGTCGGGTGTCGAGAACACCTCGTCCTGGACCTCGTCCGGGAATTGCGACGCCATCCAGGTGGGAATCCAGTACACCGCCGCGGTCCACGCGGTCGACCCGTCCGCCCTGCCCATTTCGGCCGCGACGTCCAGAAGTGTCGCGGTGTCCGCCTCGAATCCGCCGTACCGCTTCGGTGTGCGCAATTTGAACACGCCGGCGTCTGCCAGTGCGTCGATCG
Organism: Amycolatopsis sp. WAC 01376; assembly: GCF_003947415.1. Lineage (GTDB taxonomy): Bacteria > Actinomycetota > Actinomycetes > Mycobacteriales > Pseudonocardiaceae > Amycolatopsis. The sequence continues at coordinate 195,866 of NZ_QHKL01000008.1, read as the reverse complement.
TGTCGTCGTGGAGCCGACGGTTTTCCTCGGCCCAACCGGCCTTGTCTCGGAGACTCGGACGCAGCTCGGAGATACGCCGCACCAGTTGCTCGCGCGTGGGAATTTCGGTGGACAAGACTGAAACCTCCTCGTGAAGGCGTGGACGGAACGCGTTCACCGCCGTCTGTCCGCCCCGGTGAGCAAGACGCTTTCATCGTGGGTGGGCCGGGGCATCTTCGATCGTGCCGCGTTGAACCGGGCGCACCCGCGCACAACCAGAGATGCGTGACCGGGCACGACACTGCCATGGTCGGTCCATTGCCGCCGCACCCTCAAAGATGCGCCGCCGTTCCGTCGGCTGAAAGCATTGCCCGAGCTGATCACGAGAAAGGGGACTGGCGCCGTGAGTAACGTGACCGGGAGACGGGCGATCGTACTGGGTGGCAGCATCGGCGGAACCTTGGCCGCGCGGGTGCTCGCCGAATTCTTTTCCGAGGTGCTGATCGTCGATCGCGACGAGATCGCCGGCGTTTACGAGGCACGCAAGGGAACTCCGCACACCCGGCACGCACACGGCCTGCACGCTCGCGGTCATTTGATCATCGAGGAATTGTTCCCCGGTTTCACCGAAGAATTGCGCGCCAACGGCGTGCCGACCGGTGATCTCGGGGAAATGCGCTGGTTCTTCGACGCTCGGGAGTTGCGGCCCGCGCGCACCGGATTGATCTCGGTGACGGCGCCACGTCCCTTCCTGGAAGGGTATCTACGCGCCCGCGTCGCCGAATTGCCGAATGTCAGGATTCTGGAAAAGCACGACATTCTCGGCCTGCTGGCCACACCGAGCCGGGACCGCGTGATCGGGGCACGGGTCCGGTCGCGCGCAGAGGGCGCCGAGGAGGAGGTGCTGCAGGCCGATCTCGTCGTGGACGCGACCGGGCGCGGCTCGCGTACTCCCGCCTGGCTGGAGGAATTCGGTTACGCCCGCCCGCGTGAGGACAAGGTCAAAGTCGGCCTCGCCTACACGACCCGGCTCTACCGGACGCGGCCGGAATGGTTCGGCGGCGTGCAATCGATCAACCCGGTCGCCTCACCCGCCCATCCGAGGGGCGCGTTCTTCGGGCAGATCGGGAAGGACACGTGCATCCTTTCGCTGACCGGCATCCTCGGCGACCATCCCCCGACGGAGCCCGGCGCGTTCCTCGAATTCGTCCGCTCGCTGCCGGTGCCGGACATCTACGACGCGGTCCATGACGCCGAAGGCCTGGACGCGCCGGTGAGCTTCGGCTTCCCGGCCAGTGTCCGGCGCCGTTACGAGAGCCTTTCCCGCTTCCCGGACGGCCTGCTGCTCATCGGGGACGCGCTGTGCAGCTTCAACCCGGTCTACGGCCAGGGTATGAGCGTCGCCTCCATCGAAGCATTGACCCTGCGCGAACATCTGCGGAAGGGCGGTGTGCGGCCCGGACCGTTCCTGTCGGACCTGGCCAAGGTGATCGACGCGCCGTGGGACATCTCGGCGGGCGGCGACCTGAACTTCCCGCGTGTGCAGGGCCGCCGCACGCTCAAAGTGCGGATGGGCAACGCGTACATGTCCCGTCTCCAGTACGCCGCGACCAAGGACGCCGGGATCGCCGGCGCGTTCATGCGGGTGGCGGGCCTGATCGACCCGCCGGAGACCCTGATGCGGCCGTCGATGGTGAGGCGTGTGCTGAAGCACGGCCTCGGCAGGCCGGCGCCGGGCCCGTCCCGGTCCGCGGCGCCCAAGCCGCTTGCTCCGCTCCACGATCGGGAGGAGCTGTCATGAAGATCCCATGGGCCGTCGCTCATCGCTAGCAGCGGTCCCTGAAACGGAGGCTTCACGTGGTCGATCATCTAGGCGAACGAGCGGTCGTTCTCGGCGCGGGTATCGCCGGTCTGCTGACAGCTCGGGTGCTGTCCAAGCGATATCGCACGGTTCTCCTCGTCGAACGAGACGAAATCATCGGTGTGACCGGTACCCGTCGCGGGATACCGCAGGGCTCGCACGCGCACGCGTTGCTCGCCAAGGGCCAGCAGATCCTGGAGGACCTGTTCCCGGGGCTGCTCGCGCAGATGCAGGACGACGGCGTCCCCATCGGCGACATGGCCGGCCGCCTGCGGTGGTATTTCAACGGCGCCCGGCTGGCACAGAAGGATTGTGGCCTGCTGAGCGTGTCGGCGACCCGGCCACAGCTGGAGGCCTACATCCGTGACCGGGTCTTCGCCCTGCCGAACGTCGAAGTCCGCCAGAGCACGGTGATCCGCGGTCTGGTCGTCTCCGACGACAAGACGAGGGTGAAGGGCGTCCGAGTCGCGGGCACGACCGCCGAGGCCGACGACGTCCTCACCGCGGACCTGGTCGTCGATGCGACGGGCCGGGGCAGCAGGACTCCCGCCTGGCTGGAGGAGTTCGGCTACGAACGGCCGAGCGAGGACAGTATCAAGATCGACCTGACCTACACCTCGCGTAATTTCACCTTGACCGAAGATCCGTTCGGGAACGATCTGGCGATCAACCCGGTCGCCTGCCCGGCGAATCCCCGGGGCGCCTTCTTCGTCAATCTCGGAAACGGGGAGGCGCTGGTCTCCTTGACCGGGATCATCGGCGACCGGCCGCCCGGTGAACTCGACGGCTTCCTCGACTACACGCGATCGCTGTCCGCGCCGGAGATCCACGGCGCGGTGCACACGGCGAAACCGGTGGGCGAGGCGACGTCGTTCCGGGTCCCGGCGAGCATTCGACGGCGCTACGACAAGCTGAGCCGGTTCCCGGCCGCTTTCCTGGTCATCGGTGACGGCGTGTGCGCCTTCAACCCGGTCTACGGCCAGGGGATGACGGTGGCCGCCATGGAGGCTGTCGCGCTCGCCGAGCATCTCGCGAAGGGACAGCCGCGGCCGGTCGAATTCTTCCGCGAACTGAAACCGATCATCGACGTGCCCTGGAGCATTTCCGCGGGCGGCGACCTCGCCTTCCCGGAAGTGGTCGGAAAGCGGGATCTGCAGGTCCGCATGGGCAACGTCTTCATGGCGCGTCTGCATACCGCCGCGCAGGTGGGCGGCAGGTTCACGGCGGCGTTCTTCCGGGTGGCGGGCCTCGTCGACCCGCCACAGACGCTCATGCGGCCGGCCTTCGTGCTCGACGCCCTGCGCACGGCACGTCGGGTGGTGAAGGGACGGCCTGCCCGCGGAGCGGACGTGGGCCTTTCGAGCGCCACTCGATAGGGCCTGTTTCCGCGGGTTCGGCGCTCACACAGGGTGATTTTCGGCGCGAGCGATGAGTTTCGGCGGGCCCGCTGGTCTGTATCGTTGTGACGTCGAATCGCCGGCGGGGACGAGGCATGGGTGCCGGTGAGGTGAGGGGAGGCAGCAGGTGCTGGTCGAGGAGGATTTCGAGCGGGTGACCGCGCCTTTCCGCCGTGAGCTGCTGGCGCATTGCTACCGGATGCTCGGCTCGGTCCATGACGCCGAGGAGCTCGTCCAGGAGACGTACTTGCGGGCTTGGCGCGGTTTCGGCGGGCTCGAACAGCACTCGTCGTTGCGTCAGTGGCTGTACCGGATCGCGACCAACGTCTGCCTCACCGAACTGGAACGCAGCGGACGGCGGCCGCTGCCTTCGGGCCTCGGCCATCCTCCGCTGGACGTCGCGCCGAGCGCGCTGGCGCCACTGCCGCACGTGCGGTGGGTCGAACCGAGCCCGGACAAGGTGTTCGGGGCGGGGACGGAGGATCCGGCCACCGTCGCGGCGTCGCGCAACAGCATGCGTCTCGCCCTCGTGGCCGCTTTGCAGCTGCTGCCACCGAAGCAGTGTGCGGTCTTGTTGTTCCGTGACGTGCTCAAATGGCAGACACCCGAGGTCGCGGACCTGCTGGGAATCAGCCATGCCGCGGTGAACAGCGCGCTGCAGCGAGCCCGTGCGACGGTCAAGAAGGCCGCTCCCGCGGAGGACGAGGTCGTCGACGTGCCCGCCCGCCGCGCGGTGCTGGACAAATACGTGGCCGCCGTCGAAAACGCGGACAGCAGCGCGCTGGCCGGGATCATGACGGAAAACGCGGTCTGGGAAATGCCGCCGTTGCCGATGTGGATCGCCGGCCGCGACGCGATGGAGTCCTTCATCGATCGCTTCTGTCCTTCGGCGGCGGGGGACAACCGGCTCGTCCGGACCTCGGCGAACGGGCAGCCCGCGTTCGCGGCGTACCTGCGGGGAAGCGACGGAGTGCACCGCGCACATCAACTCAACGTCGTGTCGGTCACCAACGAAGGAATCGACCACATCGTGTCGTACCAGTCGCCCGGCCTGTTCGAACTCTTCGACCTGCCGGAGGTCTTCGGCCGTCGGTCTGGACCGAGCGGGACGTGAAACCCGTGCCTGGAGTGGGGTTCGCGGACGGGTCGAGGCTGCTGGAGGGATCGATCGTCTATGCGCTCGTGGTCTTCACCGATATCGCGGAGGTCGATCTCGAGCGGGCCACGCCGTGCAGCGAATGGACTCTGCGCGAACTTCTCTGGCACGTCAACGAATCGATGGCGGACCTGCACGAGGGAATCGTGACCGGGGGAGTCGAACTCTTCAAAGTAGGGCAGGGGGCGATGGTTTCGGCGCCGACGCCGAAGCCGGGACCGACGGTCACGGCACAGGTGCTGGCCAGTCGTCTGCTGAGCGTCGTGAGCATGCGGGAATCCTCGCCGTCACTGTCCATCGGCGACCGTCCGCTGGACGGTGGCGTCGCCGCGAGCGTGGGGGCGATCGAGGTCGCCGCGCACGCGTGGGACATTTCGCATGCCTGCGGCCACAATCTCGACGTTCCGAAACAGCTGGCTCGTGACCTGCTCGAATTGAGCCACTCTGTCATTCCAGAGTCGCATCGGTCGCCCTTCTTCGCGCCCCCGGTCAAAGTGGGGCCTTCGGCGAGTGAGACGGACAAGTTCGTCGCGTTCCTCGGGCGAATGCCAGGGTGAGACCGAACGACGAGATCGGCGCCTGATTCCGGCGTCGTGACTCCGTGAGGAAGTACTAGATGAAATACTCCGACATCGTGCGGCTCGTGGAGACCGATCCGGTCGTACGGACGTTGCTGGAGATGCCCATCGCGCTGCGGATCGGATACACCGGCCTGGACGGCAGTCCCCGAGTCATCCCGGTCGTCTATCTCTGGGACGGCGCGGCCTTCGTCTTCGCGTCGCCTGCAGCGGCCTACAAGGTGAAGTCCATCGCGGCGCGTCCGGAGGCCGCGTTCTCCCTGGACGTCGGTCCCGGCCCGACCGCGGCCGAGGCGCGGGTGAAGATCTCGTCGTCACTCGGCCTGCCGGTCGTCGACTACGCGCCGATCGCCGTGACCGGACGCGGGACCACTTCGATCGAGATCTGTTCGGGGATCCCGCAAGTGCATCTGGAGATGGCCCGCCGGATGATCGGCGACGACAGGAAACTGAAGGACTGGGCCGACGGGCACGTCGAACGGGACAACGACTGGGCGATCATCTCGCTCACCCCGACCCATATCGCGGTCTGCGACTTCGTTTCCCGGTTCCCGCCGACGGCGGAACTCGGCCCGTGAGGGTGGATTGATGCCTACTCCGGACCGGTTCGGAGGCTGACGATGTAGGAATTGGGACGTTCAACGTCCCAATTCCTACATCGTCGCCGAGCTGCTCCGGTTCCGGCATTGATCAAGCTCGGGCCGCCTTCATCACTGCTCCGGTGCGAGACCATCGGAACGACACCGGCACTGCTGTCGCGGACGGCGTCTCTTGTGGACAGTCGAGAAGAGCCTCTTTGCCTCCCTGACGGTAGTGAAGGAGGCTTTCGCTACCGTCGGATGTGATCCCTGGTGACAGTGGGACGGTTGTGACCTCAGCGGCTGGTCCTTCATGTACTTCGGCAAGGCGTGACTCGCGTGTCTGGATGCCGCACTCGCGAGTTCCGTCTCTGAACACGCGAGTTACGCCTGTAAACACGCGAGATCCGGGTCTGAGCACGCGAGTGCGGTGTCGCGTCACCCAGCCTGCCGTCTCGCCCGAGACACGACACGTTTGCCTTACCCCTCAATAACCCGAATTACCACTCACGACAGAGAAACCAGGGCCGTGCCGGTCTCCCGGCACGGCCCTGGCATCGAGGGGTACCTACCGCCCTGTCGCGCCTTCGACGGGAGCCGGATCTGGGGTTCCGGTGCCGCCGGCGGGCGCGGACAGACCGGCGGCCCTCTTCCCGGGGGAGAACGCCGCGACGATGGCACCGAAGACCGAGCCGATCGCACCGACGTAAAGCGCCGCTTGGAAGCCGTCGATCGCGGAAGCCGGGCTGGCGTAACTGCCGTACATCGCGAAGACGGCGCCGAGGATGGCGACACCGAAGACGCTGCCCAGTTCCTTGACGGCGTTGTTGGCCCCGGCCGCGGTCCCCGTGTCGCCGGGGGGAACGGAACTCAACGCGAGCGTCGTCATCGTCGGGAAGCACATGGAGATACCGACGCCGGACACGATGAGCGGGCCGATCAGTTGCCCGTAGCCGATGCCGGGCGCCGTGACGGCCGCCATCCACGCCAGCCCGGCGGTCTGGAGCAGCATGCCGGCGACCATGAACGGCCGGGTGCCGAACTTGTCGGCAAGGCTGCCCGCGATGGGCGCGACGAGGAACGGCATACCGGTCCACACGAGGAGACGCAGACCTGTCTGGAGCGGATCGAGCCCGAGTCCGGTCTGCATGAGCTGCGCGAGGATGAACAGGGTGCCGATCACCGAGATCTGCTGACAGAAACCGACGATGTTCGCGGTGGCGAAACCACGGTTCCGGAAGTACGCCAACGGGATCATCGGATGGCTGGTCCGGGTCTCCCATTTGACGAACGCGGCCATGAGCACGGCGCCGAGGACCAGCGCGCCGATGACTTCCCAGCTGCCCCAGCCCACGGTGGGCGCCTGCACACCGGCCCAGGTCAGCGCGAAGAGGCCGACGCCCGCCAGTGCCAGACCACCCAAATCGAGCTTCGGTCGCCCGCCGTACGATTCACGAAGGACGCCGTAGGCGAGAGCCATCGCGATGATCGCGAAGGGAACGTTGAGCCAGAAGATCCATTCCCAGGACAGCCCCTCGGTGATGAAGCCACCGACGACCGGGCCGCCGGCGATGCCGACACCGGCGATGGCTCCCCAGATGCCCATGGCGGCACCGCGCTTCTCCGGCGGGAAGTTGTCCGCCAGGAGGCTCATGCTCAGCGGCATCGCCACCGCGGCGGCCGCACCCTGCGCGAACCGCGCCAGGATCAGGGTGTCGATGGAGGTCGACATCGCGGCCAGCACGGACGCGAGCGCGAACAAGCCGAGCCCGAGGACGTACATCCGCCTGCGCCCGAAGCGATCCCCGAGCGCGGCCCCGGTGAGGACGAGGCAGGCGAAGACCAGGTTATAGCCGTTGATGGTCCATTCCAGCTCGGAGAGGCTGGCTCCCAGTTCGGCCTGCAAACTCGGCAACGCGGTCGCGACCACGACGACGTCGAGTGACGTCAGGAAGACGCCGATGCCCACTGCGACGAGCGCCCATCCCGGCCGGAGACGGGGCGGGGTGACGGTTGAGGTATTCAAGGCCGCATCCCCTTTGCGCCCACCGAAGCTGTAGTTCTCGTCATTGCCAGACACTCCTGTTCGATGCTCGTGATGGTCGGTAGTCGCGTGCAGGCGACAGAAGTACAGACCAGGCGGGAGTGCCCAAACTGATCGCTGTGCCGGGAATCAGGCGGTGACCGGTCGCGATCGCCGGACGGGCGGCGTCAGTCGCGGCGTTCGTAGGTGGCGACGATGACGTTGCCGACCGTGCGTGACGAGGCCAGCTCGAAGTCGGCGGGGATCGCGCCGTCCACGAAGAGGCGCTTCCCGGATCCCACGACCACCGGGAAGAAGAGCAGCCGGTACTCGTCGACCAGGCCGTTCCGCATGAGCGTATGGGTCAGGTTGCCGGAGCCCGACACCCAGATCGGTCCGCCTGTTCCGTCTTTGAGCTCTTTGACCGCGGAGGCCACGTCGCCGTCGATCATGGTGGTGTTCACCCAATCAGCGGACTTGACGCTGCGTGACGCGACGTATTTGTCCATCGCTTCCAGGCGTTTGTTGATCGGGTGATCGCCGGTCGTCGGCCAGTACGCGTAGAAGATGTCGTAGGTCTTCCGGCCGAGCAACAGCGCGTCCTCGTCGGCCGTCCACGTGAAAAAGGTGTCGCTGAGCAGGCTGCCCGCGTGTTTCGCGGTCCAGCCGCCACCCTCGAAACCACCTTCGCGGTCTTCGTCCGGCGTTCCCGGCCCCTGGACCACGCCGTCCAAGGACACGAACTGTTGCACGATCACTTTCCGCACGATGTCTCCCTTCGTCTCGTATATACAGACTCGCCGGCACCGGAGAACTCATCGCCCGGCGCGGAGGTATTTCCCGTGAGCACGGATCGTAGTGCGGCAGGCCGGGATGATCTTGTGGCGGCGCCGGACGGCACACTCGGAGATGCAGCCCGGGTTCACGGCGGACAGGATCCAGTCATACCGCGCTCCAAGCGAACGAATCGCCGGAGGTCAAGATGGTGCTGGATATCCAATCCCCTTCACGAGAGGAGTTGGTCGCGCGCGCATCCGAGCTGGTCCCTCTCATCAGGGGACGTGCTCAATGGATCGACGAGAACCGGCGGCTCCCCGCGGACGTGATCGAGGGGATCGAACGTTCCGGGCTGCTCAAAATGCGCGTTCCCACGCGATACGGTGGATATCAGAGCGACGCCAGAACGCTCATCGACGTCCACGCGGAAATCGCGCGCGGTGACAGTTCCGCCGCTTTCTGCGTTTCGGTCTGGTCGCTCATCAACTGGATCGCCGGGTTGTATCCGGACGAGGTACAGGACGAGGTGTTCGCGACTCCGAACTCGCGGGTCTGCGGAACGTTGGCGGCGAGCGGGAAAGCGTCGCGGACGAACGGCGGCTATGTCATCAGTGGCGAATGGAGGTTCAACAGCGGGGTACTCCACAGCCACTGGAAGCTGGTGGTCGCCGAACCCGATGAAGCGGGGGCCGGTGAAGGTCCGATCATGGCGATCCTGCCGGCGTCGAGCTTCGAGGTCGTCGACGACTGGCACACTCACGGCCTGCGTGGTTCGGGCAGTGTGAGCGTTCGCGCGCACGACGTTTTCGTTCCCCAGGCGCGGGTCCGTCCGGTGATGGAATTCTTCGACGAGCAATGCAAATCGGAGACGAATTCCACCCAGTCGATCTATCAGGTGCCCATGCTGGTCACCTCCACCATCGCCACGGCAGGCCAATGTGTCGGCGCGGCCGAGGCCGCCATCGAGCATTTCCTGGACCGGCTTCCCGGGCGGAAGATCACGTACACGGATTACGAAACGCAGCAGAACGCGCCGCTCACGCATCTCCAGGTCGGCGAGGCCACTCTGCTCGCCGAGGAAGCGCGGTTGCGGGCGCAGACGTTCGCCGACTTCGTGGACGCGAAGGCGGCGCGCAACGAGCCGTGGACGCAAGCCGAACGCATTCGTTCCCGGGTCGAAATGGGGCGGGTCGCCCAATTGGCACAGGAGTCCATCCGGATCATCTCGACCGCGAGCGGCGGTAGTTCGATCTACAACGATGTGCCGATTCAGCGGATTCATCGGGATATCGAAACGATCGCGTTGCACGCCTTGACGAGCCCGAACACGAACATCGAACTGCTCGGCAGGCATCTGTGCGGGCTCGAGCCGAACACGACGTATCTCTGAGGCCGTTCCGTCCCGACTGGTCACCACGTCGGCACTACACGCGAGGAACTCCATTGAAACCCTTTCGCATCGAAATACCGCAATCGCAGCTCGACGATCTCGATCGTCGCCTCGACCAGACCCGCTGGCCGCGGGATCTTCCCGACGTGGGGTGGGATCGCGGCGTGCCGACCGCCTATCTCAAGGAGGTCGTCGACTATTGGCGGAACTCCTACGACTGGCGTTCGGCCGAGGCGGAACTGAACACGTTGCCGCAGTACGTCACCGAGATCGACGGCGCGAACATCCACTTCATCCACGTTCGTTCGCCAGAACCCGACGCGCTTCCGCTGCTGATCACGCACGGATGGCCCGGGTCGGTGGTCGAGTTCCTCGACGTGGTGGGCCCGCTGACGAATCCGCGTGCGCACGGCGGTGATGCGCGCGACGCGTTCGATCTGGTGATTCCCGCCATGCCGGGATTCGGTTTCTCCGGCCCTCCCGCCGAACCCGGCTGGACGATCGAGCGGATCGCTTCGGCGTGGGCGGTACTGATGGAGCGCCTCGGCTACGATCACTATGTGCCGCAAGGCGGAGATTTCGGCTCCGGCGTCTCTCTTTTCGTGGCGCTGAAGGATCCGGACCACGTGGCGGGTCTCCATCTGAACACCCTGGTCACGAAACCCAGCGGGAATCCGGACGATCTCGTCGGCCTGAGCGCGTCCGACCGGGCTCGGCTGGACCGGACCGCCCGCTTCGTGGACGTCCTCTCCGGTTCCATGAAGCTCCAGGCGACCCGGCCGAACACGATCGCGTACCCGCTGGTCGATTCCCCGGTCGGCCAGCTGGCCTGGATCATCGAGAAGTTCAAGGACTGGGCGGACGCGGAGACCAAGCCGGAGGACGCCGCGAGTCTCGACCGCATCCTGACCAACGTGATGATCTACTGGCTGACCGGCACCGGCGGCTCTTCCGCGCAGCTGTACTACGAAATCGTCGACCAGCTGCCCATCGCCGCGACCACCGGTACGTATCCGCCGATTTCGGCGCCGCTCGGCGTCGCGGTGTTCCCGAAGGCGCCGTTCATGTCCATCCGGAAGTTCGTGGATCGCGACTTCCCGAACGTGGTGCACTGGGCGGAGTACGACCGCGGCGGGAACTTCGCCGCCTTGGAAGAGCCCGACCTGTTCGTCGGCGATCTGAGGGCTTTCCGGCGGGCTCTCGACGCCCAGTGAGACCAGGGGGATTCAGTCCGTGCCGCGATGCGCCGTTGTCCAGCGGCGTATCGCGGCGACGAACTCCTCGGGAGCATCGGATTCCACGTAGGTGCCGGCGCCCTCGACGATCACGGTCTCGTGGTCGGTGAAGGTGGCTTCCAGGCGTTCGCGTTCCTGAGGGCGGAAGGCGATGTCGGCGTCGCCCCACACGATCAGTGCCGGGAGGTGGGCGATGTCCGCGAAACCGGCTTCGATCTCGGCGAAGAAGTCGCGGCTGGCGCGCACCCGGCCAGGGAGCACCGCGGAGGCATGGCGTCGCTGGGGAGTGCTCAGCGCCCGGCGGTAATGGGTCATTTCGGCGGCGCTCGGCTTCCGGCGCCGGTGGCCGGTGGGGACGAACACGTTGACGAGGAGGTTGAGCCGCCGGACCAGGAAGCGGGCCGGAGGTCCGCCGAGGAGCCGGGAGAAGGCCTCGAAGTGGAAGACGCCGTCGACCGGCCAGGCCCAGGTGTTGGCGAGCACCAGCCGATCGAAGACGCCTGGCCGTCGCTGCACGGCGGCCAGGCCGATCAGGCCGCCCCAGTCCTGGCCGACCAGAGTGGCGCCTTTGAGGTCGAGCGCGTCGATGAACGCGGTGACCACGTCCGCGTGTTCCTCGGGCCAGAACCGGTAGCCGGGTTTCGCGGTCGACAGCCCGAAGCCGGGGTAGTCGAGGGCGACGCAGCGGAACTCGCCGCGCAGCGCGCGGATCACGTCGCGCCAGAGGAACGACCAGGTCGGGTTCCCGTGCAGGAAAAGCAGTGTGGGCCCGGATCCCTCGTCGACGTAGTGCACGGTGTGCCCGTCGATGTCGACGAAACGGCTCTCGAACGGGAACAGGCTGTCGTCGACCCAGGCAGGTCGCACGCGCTTGGTGGTGTCGACCATGGCGGCCCCCTCAGGGTTTCTCGGGTAAGCTTGAGCTTGTCACGCACACTTGAGAAAAACAAGCGGGAGCTACGATGCGAGGCTACGGCCAGTACTGCGGGCTCGCCCGGTCTCTCGAGGTCGTCGGCGATCGGTGGAATCTGCTCATCGTCCGTCAGCTCCTCCTCGGCCCGGCCCGCTACCGGGACCTGATCGACGGCCTTCCCGGCATCGCGACCAACCTCCTCGCGGATCGCCTGCGCGACCTCGAAGCGTCGGGCGTGGTCGAGCGGCGGCTGGCCGGCTCGGGCAGCGTGGTCGAGTACGCCCTCACGCCGTGGGGTGCCGAGCTGCGCGAACCGATCGAGAGCCTGATCCGCTGGTCCGCCCCGCTGATGGTCTGCGGCCCCGGCGACGACGCCTTCCGTCCGGAATGGCTCGCTCTCGCCGTCCCCGCCCTGCTCGGTTCCCGGGTCAAGGTCCGCGTCTCGGTGACGGTCGGCCTCGAGATCGGCGGCTCGACCTTCCAGCTCCGCGCGAGCCGCGCCGGCTTCGAAATCGGCCCGCACGACGGCCGCGAACTCGACGCCACCGTCCGCGCCGAACCCGCCTGCATCCTCGGCCTTTCCGCCGGCGCTCTCACGCTCGCCGACGCGCGCGGGCTCGGGCTGGTCGAGATCGATGGCGACGAGTCCGTCGTGCGCACCGTCTTCGCCGCCTGACCGGACGGTCGAATACGGTTGCCGGATGAGCGAAACGCTGGACGAGACCGTCGCGCGGATCATGGCTGGCGTGAGCACGACGATCGCCGACGGCGACAGCATGTTCGCGAGCAACAACATCGAGCATTACCTGAGCGTGTCCAGGGACGCGTTGCGTGCGGTGCTCGCCGCGCTTGAGGTCACCGGACGGCCGGAACCCCGGCGGCTCTTGGATTTCGGATGCGGTTACGGCCGGGTGATGCGTTCCCTGCGTGCCGCTTTCCCGGCGGCCGAGCTGATCGCGTGCGACATGGACCCGGCGGCGCTGGCAAGCTGTGCGGAGGCGTTCGGCGCGCGGGCGGTGATCGGTGCGCCGGATGTGGACGACATCGAGCAGGTCACCGAGGTGGATCTGCTGTGGTGTGGTTCGGTGCTGACCCATCTCGATGCCCCGAACTGGGGTCCGCTGCTGCGCTACTTCTCACGCGCGCTGGCTCCCGGCGGCGTCGCGGTGGTCACCACGCATGGCCGCCGGATGGCGATGCGCGCCGAGGCGGGTAAGGATTACGGGCTGGACGCGCGTGCGACCGACCGCATGCTCGCCGCGTACAAGGCCTGCGGTTTCGGTTACACCGACTACGCGGGCAACGACGGGTACGGCATTTCGCTCAGCTCGCCCGGCTGGGCGGTGCAGCGCGCGCTGGAGGCGCCCGACCTGCGCCTCGCCGGGTACGACGAGGCCGCGTGGGATCTCCATCAGGACGTGATGGTGCTGGTCAAGGACGCCAACGTGAAGCTGAAGGCGGACCTCTAGCCGCGCTTCAGGATGACGAGGAACTGGCCGCCGCCGGGCTCGACACCCGCGGTCACCGGCACTCCCGGTAGCAGCCGGGAAAACCGGTCGACCAGCCAATCCGCCGCCTCCCGGGCGTCCGGTTCGGTCGGGCTGCGGGCCACCAGTTCGCGGCCGCCCTTGCGTTCCAGCCGTCCGGCGACGGTGATCAGCGGCGCGGGTTCGACGACGTGCAGGCGATCCGGCCAGGCGATGACGACCTTGACCGCGCCCTTGCGGGTGTTGCAGCCGCGGTGTGCGAGCCGCTCGGTGACCTTGGCCTTCCGGTCGGCGGTCCGGCTGTCGACACTGGGACCCCGCGGGTCGTTCACCGACATCTCCGGGTCGACCGGTTCGTCGCAGACCCAGCACCGCCAGCCGTCGCGTTCGGCCACGTCGTCGAGAAGACTCATCCGGTCAAACTAGCCTGGAATTCCGTGAAGGCCTCCTTGAGGGACCCAGAGTCCCTCAAGGAGGCCTTCACGGACCGCTTACTTCGTGCAGTGGATCCCGGCTTCGCCCCGGTACATCACGAAGCTGATCTTCACCGAGTACAGGTGGATGGTCACGCACTGATCGGGTGTGTACCCGTAGACGGCGGCGTGGTCGTAGGCCTGCTGCAACGCCGTCCGCTTCGCCGACGCCGAGGTCTTCTCGACGGTCGTCCCGAGGAACGCGCGGGTCTCTTGGACGCTCGCGGCACTCGCCACCGTCGGCGCGAGTGTCATGAGTCCCGCGAGCACCGCGGCCCCCGTGGCGCGGGCGATCGTTCTGTTCATGGTTTCCCCTCCTGATGTCAGCGCTGGCAGAAGAGCCAGACGGTCGCGCTGTAGTAGCTCGTGTGTGACCGGACGTCGGAAGCGCGGACGTAGCACTGCGAGTCCAGCCAGCCCGTGTTGCGGGCGAAGGTGCGGGCGACCTTCTCCGCCGAGGTGATGGCGGCTGCTGGGCCGGGGCCGATGCCGCTGGCGTGGAACTCTCCGGTCTCCACGGCCAGCGCCGGCGGCGCCGACAGGGTCACCGCGGCCACTGCCAGTGCAGCCGCGGTCAGCAACTTCTTCATGGGAACTCCCCCTTCCGGGTCGTCAGCCAGAATCGACCGACTCCCCTTGGTCATTCATCTCAGCTAACGTGGAAACCGTAGGCGAGAACCTTCGTGGTTGTCAACTAAGGTGAATACTCAGCCGGAAGTCATTCATTTCAGCTTACGGAGGTGACGATGACCGAACCACGGGCGACCACGCTCACCGACCGGATCGACCGCCTCTTCCAGGTGGTCCGGCGGCCCAACGGCGAGCAGTACAGCCACGAGGAGGTGGCGCGAGCCTGCCGGGAGAACACCGGCGAGTCGTTTTCCGCCGCCTACCTCTGGCAACTGCGGACGGGCCGCCGGGACAACCCGACCAAGCGGCACCTGGAGGCGCTCGCGGCGTTCTTCCAGGTTCCGCCCGCGTACTTCTTCGACGACGAACGGGGGAGGGCGCTTGCCGAAGAGGTCGAGTTGCTGGGAGCGTTGCGCAACAGCGCCGTGCGCAACCTGGCGTTGCGTGCGGTGACGCTGTCCGAGGAGGGGCTCGGAACCGTGACCGACATCGTCGAGGCGATCAAGCGGCGCGAGTCCAAGCGTGACCAGGGGGAGTAGCCATGCTGGGCAGGAAGAGTGCGCTCTGGCGCAGATGTGAGCGCATCGCGGCCGCCGTGCGGCTACCGGATCCGTTCGACGTCACCACGTTGTTCGGCGAGGTCGCGGCGATGCGGGGGCGGCCCATCGAACTGGTGCCGCTCGAGGCGCGGCCGGGGGCGCCGTGCGGGGTGCTCGCGGCCACCGACCGGGCCGACTACGTCTTCTACACGCGGGACACTTCTCCGTTGCACCAGCGGCACATCCTGCTGCACGAACTCGGTCATCTGCTGTGCGGGCACGTCGAGGGCGAGGTGCGGCCGGAGACGATCGCCGCGATGGTCGCGCCCTCGCTTTCGGTGGATCTGGTCCGCCGGGTCCTCGGCCGCACGACGTACGCGCACGAGCAGGAGAAGGAGGCCGAACTCGTCGCGTCGTTGCTCATGCGCCGCGCCGTGGGCACCGGGCCGGGATCCGATCGGCTGCGCCACGCCCTCGGTTCATGATCAGTTATCTGTCCGCCGCGCTGCTGGCGTCGATCGGCTTCACCCGGCTGATGGCGGTCCGCGCCGGGCCGGTGCATCTGGCCACGTTCTTCCTCAGCATGGCGGCGGGCCTCGCCCTCTCCGCCGACGCCACGGTCCGGTTC
This sequence comes from Amycolatopsis sp. WAC 01376, assembly GCF_003947415.1. Lineage (GTDB taxonomy): Bacteria > Actinomycetota > Actinomycetes > Mycobacteriales > Pseudonocardiaceae > Amycolatopsis. The sequence continues at coordinate 180,222 of NZ_QHKL01000008.1, read as the reverse complement.
CTCGGTGACGACCTGCTCCCGCGGCTGGTCACCAACGCGCTGCAACTGCTCGCGATGCGCGCGCTGGTCCAGGTGGTCCGCAGTACGCGGTCCCCGGAGAAGCCGACGCCGTTCTGGCCCATCGTGCTGTGCTGGGCGCTGATGATCCTGTGCTACCTGGACATCCTCCCGCATCGGCTCGAACTGGGCACGCCCGCGTTCCAATGGCGGCCGAGCGTCGTCGCCTACCAGGTGGTCCTCACGACGTACGGCGTCACCTGCCTGGTGATGTTCACCCGGACGCTGGTCCGCAGCGCCGCCGACCGTCCACAAGGGACGTTCCGGACGGGTCTGCGGATCCTCGTCTGCGCCGCCGTCGCGACCATCGTATGGGTGCTGTTCTCCGGGCTTCCCACGCTATGGCTGGAGATCACCGACCTCGCGGACCTCGATTTCATGCCACGCGCCCGCCTCGCCGGACTTCTCGCGATGGTGCTGTGGGTCCTCGGCGGACTGTTCACCACCTGGGACGGCGCGCTCCGGCTGCTGCGTTCCTGGCAAGGGATCCGGGCGGTGACCCCGCTGTGGAAGGAACTCGTCGCCGCGCACCCGCAGATCGCCTTGCCCGTACGCCACGACCTCGAATTCAAGCTGTACCGCAGGGTGATCGAGATCCGTGACGGTCTACTGGCGTTGCGGGCCCACGTTCCGCCGCACCTCGGGGACTGGCTGCGTGCCCCGGTCGACGAACCCACACGCGCCGCCGCCGAACTCGCGGCGGCGCTGGTGATGCGCGAGGCGGGCCGAAGCTGGCCGCGTCCGTCGTCCGGGCAGGATGAAGCGCACCCCAGCATGCGGGACGAAAGCGCCTGGCTGAGCGCCGTGTCCTCGGCGTTCACGGATTCCCTTGTCGTGCGGGAGGTCCGGCGACGCGCGATGGCGGAGGCCGGGCACCGCTCCTGACGGGCGTCGTCACGGAGTGGTCTTGCCGAGCTCCAGCGTGGCGTTGTGCAGCGACGAGTACAGCGGGTCGGAAGTGAAGTCCGGCCCGGTTTCCTCGCCGAGGTAGACGTCGATGTGCCGATCGCCGCCGAGTCCGGGAGTGAATTCGTCCATGATCCGCCAGGAGGCGGAACGCAGCCTTTCGCAGACTCCCGCGTCGATCGCCGTGCCGTCCTCCGCGGTGCCGCAGCCGGTGATCCGCAGTTGCCGGCCGTCGCCGAGGACGGCCGGATCCGCGGCGGCGGAGACGAACGGCTCCAGCGGGCGCCCGTGGCTGTCGCGGGGTGCGTTGTCCAGCCAGAAACCGATGTCGTGGGACCAGTTCAGGTAGCGGCCGGCGTGACGGCCGCTGACGATCCGGCCGGTGCCTTCGTCTTCGACGGCCTTCACGAAGTCTTCCGGGTAGTTGCCGAGAGGGTCGTCGCCGCGTTCGCAGTCGATCACCAGACAGCCGGTGACCGGCACCGGATCTTCGTCGTGGTGCGATTCGACGGCGGTGTAGTACACGGTCACGTACCAGCCGGTGGACGCCTCCTTCCCGGAGTCGCCGCGGTCGATCGTGGAGGCCGCGGCGAGGGCCAGCCCGGCGGCCGCCAGGACGAGAACGAGCTTGTTCCGTATCGGGCGGCGCCGGTGCCGGTCTGCCATCACACCCGCTCCAGTCGTTGCGTCGGTTCGGTTTCGGACAGCGGATGCGGGACCGGCCGGGTCCGCTCGGCGGCGGCGAGGACCGCCGCGGGGATCGGCTGGGTGACACTGGGATCGATCGTCACCGGTGGGGCGGCCGGGCGCGGTAGCGGGAGCGGCGCGGATGCGGGCATCGGGACCGGCATCGGCGGCGCGGGCCGGCCGTCTTCGGCCAGCCGTTCGGTCTTGGACCAGCCGTTGCGTCCGGACATCAGCCGGAACAGCGCACGCCACGTCGCGATGATGCCCAGCGCCAGGAACCACGGGTAGAGCAGCCCGGCGAACAGGCAGCGCAGGATGTTCTCGTCGCGGAGCCGGGCCCAGTAGACCAATCCCCAGAGCAGACTCGGCGCCATGGCCAGCCCGACGAGCATCGCGGCCGACGTCGGCAGAGTGTCCACTGTGGCCACCAGCCCGCCCAGTGTGCTCCCGGTCGCCAGCGCCACGGCGGACGCCGCGACCAGTCCGACCAGCAGCAGCGACATGGGCACGGTCAGCCAGGGCGAAAGCAGGTAGATCAGGAAGTCGGTGAGGCCGACGCCGCTGACGAACCTCGACGTGGTCAGCCTGCGAAGGTGCCGGAAGCACTGCAGGTTGCCTTGCGCCCACCGGGTTCGCTGGCGCAGCAAGCGTTTCACGTCGGTCAGCCCTTGCTGGGTGACCCACGCGGATTTCGTGTAGCGCACGCGGATCCCGTCCAGGTGCAGGCGCAGGCCGAGTTCCAGGTCCTCGACCAGGCAGGCCGACCACGGGCCAGGGTGGAACCGCGCGAGGACGGACAGCCGGGTGAACTGGCCGTTGCCGCCCAACCCGACGCTGCCGACCAGGTCGCGCAGGGACTGCGCGGAGTCCGCGATGGCGCCGAATTCCAGATCCTGGAGCAGCGCCAGCGTTTTGTGCCGGTTGTGGATGCGCACGCGGCATTGCACCGCACCGACCGACTTCTCCGCCATCAGCTCGGCGATCTCGTCGAGCATCCCTTCGCTGCAGCGGCCGTCGCCGTCCACGATCCCGACGACGGTCTGCTCGATCGTGCCTTCCCGGCCGGCGATGTCGAGGATGTAGCGGTACGCGGTGTTGAGGCCCTCGCCCTTGCCTTGGCGGGCCATGGGCAACTCTCGGCGCAGGACATGCAGCCGCGGATCCCTGATGCCGGCGAGGATATGCGGCGTCGCGTCGTCGGAGGCGTCGTCCACGACGACGACACGGACCGGCGTGTACCGGGTTCCGGTGGCCAGCGCGTTGCGCACCGTGTTCGCGATGACGCGTTCCTCGTTCAGCGCCGGGATGACGATCCAGAACGGCACCGGATCCGGTGTCCGGCGCACACTGCGTGGTCGTTGCGGGGACCGCCAGGCGAACACCGCCAGGATGAGGTTCTGCAGCGGCCACCAGATCAGCACGCCGACCATGACGGTGGCGACGACGGACAAACTGGTTTCCATTTCGCTACTGCCCCCTTTCCGTTTCCGGCGCGATTCGGATGAGAATCGACCGGGTAGCGAAAAGCAACAGAACGAATGCGGCGAGTGACAGTGGCAGCCAGGCGCCGGCCCCCGCGGCGATCCCCATGGTCGCCGTCGCGCCGACCGACGGCCCGATCCGGACAACAGACATTTCTCCCCCAAGATTCAGCGTGCTCAATTCCTTGTGTGTGAAGGATTGTGCGTGATGCGTCGCGCCCCCCGGCCGATCCCGCATCCATGGACTACGACGTGACGAGTCAGGCTCCGGTTCCCTCGAACGGGTGAGGAAATTCGGCGGGAACCGGACAGAACCACTCTGCGTCGCATCGGTCACAGCGCCTCGCACAAACGATCATGCGAAGTGCGCGAATCGCTGAAAAGAATATTCGAACCTTGGGGGAGTAATGGTTTGGAATCGACAGGAAAGCGAAGCGACCCGGCCTCGGGTGTGGCTCGTGATGGGGACCCGGCCGGAGGCGATCAAACTGGCGCCGGTCGCCGGGGCGTTCGCCGCCGGGGGCCGGATGGAGCCGTACCTGGTCGCCACCGGACAGCATCCGACGATGGTCGGGCAGGCGCTGGAGACGTTCGGCGTTCGCGCGGACGCCACGTTGCCGCTGCACCGCCGCGACGGCGGCCAGCCCGAACTGCTCGGCCAGATGCTCACCGGTCTGGACGCGCTGGCCGATCGTGAACCGCCCTCGGTGGTGGTGGTCCAGGGGGACACCACGACCACACTGGCCGGCACGCTCGCCGCGTTCTGGCGGCGGGTCCCGGTGGTGCATCTGGAGGCGGGCCTGCGCTCGTTCGATCTGGCCTCGCCCTTCCCGGAAGAGCTGAACCGGCGGCTGGTCACCCAAGCCGCTTCTCTGCATCTGCCGCCGACGTCGGCGGCGGCCGAGAACCTGCTTCGCGAGCAGGTTCCCGCCGAGCGGATCGTGGTCACCGGCAACACTTCGGTGGACGCGATCCGCGCGATCGCCGACCGCGGGGCGGTGGCCTACCAGGACGAGCGGGTCGCCGCGGCCGTGGAGGCGGCCACCCGCGGCGAGCGGCTGGTGCTGGTCACCGCGCACCGCCGCGAGTCCTGGGGCGAACCGCTGCGTCAGGTGCTGCGCGCGGTCACCGAACTGGTCGCCCGGCACGCGGACGTGCACGTGGTCCTGCCCGCGCATCCGAACCCCGCCGTCCGAGAGCTGGTCGACGACGAACTGGGCGGCCTGCCTCGCGTGGTGGTGACCGAGCCGTTGCGCTACGAGGAATTGGCCGGTGTGCTCGCGTCCGCCACGCTGGTCTTGTCCGACTCCGGCGGGATCCAGGAGGAGGCACCCACCTTCGGCGTGCCGGTGCTGGTGTTGCGCGAGGTCACCGAACGGATGGAAGCGGTGCACGCGGGCTGTGCCCGGTTGGTCGGCACCGATCGCGAGCTGATCGTGCGGACGGCGTCGGAACTGCTGACCGACCGCCGGGCCCGGGCGGCCATGATGACCAACGGCAACCCGTTCGGCGATGGAAGGGCCGCGTCGCGCACCGAACGCGCGCTGGCCAGGCTGCTCGGCCTGAGCGCCGAACCGGTCGAGGAATTCGACGCGGATTCGCGTGTGGTGGCGGGGGGTGTGCTGGTATGACCCGCAAGGAAAACCGGCGCCGGCGCACACCCGCCGGACTGCGCTTCGCGGCGCTGGCCGTCGTCGTCGCGACCGGATTGGTGATGCTGGTCGTCTACACGCGGCCGGCGAGCGCGATACTCGCTTCGCCCGCGGCCGCCCCGGTCTCCCTCGGCGACCGGCTGGAGATGACCAGCGAGGTCGGCAGCCCTGGTCCCGGCGGGAACCGCGCACACCGGACGCTGGTGGTCTACGACGCCGGTGAGCGGGACGCGCCGAACCCGCCCGCCGGCGCGGACGAGGCCGGAATGGCCGAGGCGCACGCGATGCAGACCGCGAACCTGGTCTCACGGGCGGGCGCCTGGACGATGCGCGCCGCGGCCGACTACCGCGCGGGCGAGATCGGCGGATACCAGGCGCTGGTCTACGTCGGTTCGATCAGCGAAGCCGCGCTACCGGCCGTGTTGCTCGCGGATGTGGCCGCCGCGAAGGTGCCGGTCGTCTGGATGGGTGAGAACATTCATCGCCTGGCCGAACACGACCCGGGCATCACCGCGCGCTGGGGCTGGACGCCGGTGGGCCGCACGCCGACGTCGCCGACCGAGGTCCGCTACAAGAGCGTGTCGCTCGAGCGCAATCCCGAGATCGGCTCGGTTCCGTTGGTACGGCGGGACAACCCGGCGGTCAACGAAGTGCTCGCGGACAGCGTGGCGGCCGGCGAGCACACGCCGTGGGCGGTGCGCTCGGGGACTTTCACCTACCTCGCGGAGGCGCCGTTCTCCTACGTCAACGAGGGAGACCGGTACCTCGCCGCCGCCGACATCCTGCTCGGCACGCTCGCTCCGAAAACCGTGGAGCGGCACCGGGCGCTCGTGCGGATCGAGGACATCGGCCCGCGCACCGACGCGGGCCAGATCCGCCGGATCGCCGATCTGCTGGGCGGGCAAGGGATTCCGTTTTCGCTCGCGGTCTACCCGTACTACGCGGACCCGCACGGTGTGGCCAACGGCGGCAGGCCGACCTTCGCCCGGCTCGTGGACAGCCCGGTCTTGGTGGACGCGCTGCACTACGCGATCCGGCGCGGCGCGACGATGATCATGCACGGTTACAGCCACCAGTTCGAGGAGATGGCGAACCCTTACGGCGGGGCGAGCTCCGCGGACTACGAGTTCTACACGGCGATCGTCGACAAGAACAACCACGTCGTCGAGACCGGCCCGGTCCCCGGCGATTCCGCGGAATGGTTCCGCGGGCGGATCGCCACCGGGCTCGGCGAGTTCCGCCGGGTCGGGCTGCCCGAACCGGAAGTGTTCGAATTCCCGCATTACGGTGGATCGGCGGTGGACTACAAGGAAGTCAGCTCCCACTTCGCGGCGCGCTACGACCAGGGCAGCTATTTCGCGGGATACTGCCCGCGCGGTGCCTGCGGCTCCACCTCGACGGTGTCCTACCAGACCAAATACGGTCAGTACTTCCCTTACCCGGTGCGGGATGTCTACGGCGCGGTGGTGATACCCGAGAACCTCGACCACGTCGCGCCGGAACCGTTCAACCAGCATCCGGCCCGGCTGCCCGCGGACCTGCTCGCCGACGGCGCCAAGTCCAAGGTGGTCCGCGACAACGTGGCCAGCTTCTTCTTCCACCCGTTCCTGCCCTTGGAACACCTGAACACGGTCGTCCTCGGCCTGCGGGCGCAAGGATACGAGTTCAGCACCGCCAGTGAGGTCGCCCGTGGCTGAGCACCGCGACTCAGGTGACAGGTGAGCCGTAGACTCACGAGGGATCGAATGACCCTGACTGGAACCCGGTGCTCATGTTCGCTTTGACAGGTATTGTCGAGCCACTGATCGCGCAGGGGTACGTCGACGTGAACACGGTGCGCGGCTGTTCCGACCGAGAGGTCGAGGCGTTGATGTCGGCCCAAGGTGTGGACACCCTGCCCGCACGCTACGTCGAGTTCCTGAAGTTCGGCGGAAAGAACCCGTACTGGCTGAGCCAGGACGGCGAATGGGATTTCGGGTGGCTCCTCGAAGTGAAAGAGATCGCCCGGGAGATCGTCGTCGACGACTACGAGGCAGACTTCACGCCCTTCGAGGACGCCTTCGTTTTCCAGACTCACCAGGGATATGGGTTCCACTACTTCAAAGCAGGCGACCTTGCCGAAGCCGATCCGACCTTCTCCACCTTCTGCGGGTTCCGGCCGATAGCGGACAGCCGGCTGTCGTTCACGGCCTGGCTCCGCGATCTCGCGAAAGCACTGCCCGCGACCGTCGAACTCGTCAAATCGATGTACGGCGCGTGGAAGGTTCCCGAATTGGGCCCGGTTCCCGGCTGGAGCGGCGACGGGAACCCATCGAGGTGAAGCCGCGGTTTGTCAGCTCCGGTCGGTTCTGCTGAGTGTTCCGTTGACGCTGCTCTCGGGGGCTGGGCGGCGGGCGGTCCGGGGGAGCTCGACTTCCTTGAGCTCGCCGTCGTAGAGCATCCACAGGCCGAAGCAGTCGTCGTCTTCGTCATGGACGAGGACCTGAAGTGAGGCCGGATCGGGCCAGGGCATGGATTCCAGGTGGGCAAGAGCCCATCACTTCCTCGGCATCGCGCGCCAGCACGATGACCTCCGCGAATCTGCTCATGCCGTTCAGCATATGGTCGAGCTGTAGCCGATGGTGAGCCGAAACCCACCGGGCTCGGCCCGGTTCCCCTCGGAACCGGGCCCGTTCCCGACGTGGCCTGAACTCAACGCCGGTAGTGGACCTCGCCGCGCAGCGCCGGTGCGGTGGGGCCGGCACAGCGCTGTTCGAACGTGGCGTCGAGGGCGGTGAGTCCCGCGGCGCCGCGTTCGATGCGGCTGATCGTGAACGTCGAGTAGTCGTCCGAGCAGCCCAAACCGGTGGAGATGGCGAGGATGCGGGCTCCCGTCGCGTGGTCGTACGAGCCGACCTGGAGCGCGCCGGACGGGGCGCTGAAGTCGAGTCTGAAGTGGTAGAAACCGTTGTCGGCGTCGGCGTCCACGCGCAGGACGTCGCCGACCTCGCGGATCATCACCTCGTGCTCGGGCGAGTCGACCCAGTGGCCGCTCTTCCCGTCGACCGGGAAAGCACCCTGCTCGGCGGCGAAGTCGATGCTCGCGATCGGCTCGCCGCCCGCCGCGGCGGGTGCGAACGCGCCGATCAGACCCGCGGCGACGGCGAACGTGGTGAAGGCATGACGGAGTTTCATGATTCTCCTCGGTGTACGCCGCCCCCAGTGAGCGGACGTCACCGATCTTGCCCAGGTTCCCGTCGCTGCGCACGAGTAGTACTACTCAGCCTGCCTCGACCGTCCTTTTTGGAGTGTCGTGAAACTCTCAAGAAACCCGCGCGTGTACAGGATTTTGAAGAGCTTCGGGTGCCATTGCCGGGTGTCCGGTGATGTGCCAGCATCGTCGTTATGACGGTCGGCGATGTCAGAATGGCCACTTTTGTCTTCTTGCGAGATCGGATCACCGGGCTGCTGGCGCCCACTGGCTGCGGTTTCGACGTCTACCCGCACGGATCCTTCGTGAAGGGCACTCAAGTCGATCCGTACGGCGACGTCGACATCGTGGTCGAACTTTGTCACCCGATCGTGCCCGAGTGGCGAGGCGGCTTCGAACCGGCCCCCGGTACACGGTTCGGCAAACGGGTGAAAGGCCGGGCGCCCACACCGGAATTCCTGTGGTTCAAGGAAACCGTGGCACGAGCGCTGAGTTACGACTTCGAGACGATGTCGCCGGGCCTGGCGTCGATGGTCGCGTGGGGCAAGGTCCAGCGGGTGCTCAAGGTGGCGCCGGTCTTCCCTGGCCACGTCAACGCCGATCTGCTGGTCTGCCAACGGTTCCTGGAGACGCCGCCCATTTCCCTGAACACGGCGGACCAGGGCGTCATTTTCTGGGACGGCCACGGAGAACTCCAGGTCAGCCATCCGCGGAAGTACATCGCGAAGGTCAAGGAAAAGGACATGCGCACCGACGGCATGTTCACGCAATTCGTCCGGCACCTGAAGACGAACCATGTCGGCATGAAGCATCAGGGCGCCGGGAGCAGGCGTTCGTCCATTCCGGGGCAGAAGGTCCCCATGGACTCGTCGCTGGGCGTGTCCTCGGCGACGCTGGAAATGCTGGCGTACGGGGTTCCCAACGATCACTACTCCTCCCGAAGCCTGAACGCGACGCGGAAGAAGGTGAGAACCTACCTTCGCGCTGTCGCCGAGACCGAACGCTCGCGTGAGTCCTTCGTGCCGTGGGATCTCGTCAACGACACGACCTATCCGCAATGGATCGAGTTCATGCACGGAGGATTCAGGATGCTGCTCTCGAACGAGAAAATGTGGTCCTGACGATCAGGTCGAAGGGGCTCGCAGGTCCGTGAGGGCCTCCCTCCCTACCCTGAGAGTAGGGAAGGGGCAAAGTCGTATAGCCGCTGGTGAAGTGGGTGGCGAGTGACGATTCGGGTTCTGGTGACGGGTGGGGGCTCGTCACGGTGGCCTGACACCTTCTCGACTGTCCACAGGGGACACTTTCCGGATAGCGATGCCTGATTTAGGCGTTGTGCAGGGGTCGTGAGTGGTAATGATCGTTCTAACGATCATTACCACTCACGACCCCCATCGAGAACCGCACATCTAGCCATCAATCAGACATTTCGCCGCTCGGAAGTGTCCCTTGTGGACACTCGGGGGCTTGACGCGTGCCTCGAGTAGCTCACGACCCTGAACCGAACAGCGGTTATACGACTTTGCCGGGACCCTGTGTACTTCAACCCGGCATCACGCAAGAAGTGGAATCAGGCCGAAGGGGGAAACGGCTCGTAGGAGCCGCTGGTCGCGTCGAAGGTGAACGCCGTCCACCGCCCGTGTTCCGGCGAGGCCAGCCGGGCACCGAGTGCGACCGCGATCGCGACCGGCCCGCTGAGGAAGATCGCGTGCCCGCCGGTCCGGGCGCCGGCGGTCAGTGGCGCTTCGCGCCAGGCGCGGCAGATCTGCTCCACCGCCCCGGTGAAGGTGGCGGTGTCCTCGGTCAGCACCGGTGACCCGGTCCGGATCCGCAGGAGGTAGCCGAAACCGTGGCGACGGCAGGATGCCATCACCTGGTCGAAGAACTGGTCGCCGCGGCCCTGCAGATCCACCGCGAGGGCGACCTTGTCCGGGTCGCCGTCGTCGACGGCCTCCAGCCGGTCGACGTCCAGCGGTTCGACGTCGGAGTCGATCGCGCGCAAGGACGTCGCGGGGAAGTACGCCGGTGCGCCGTCGGCCTGCCGGATGGCGTGCACCACCACCTCGCGGGCGTGGGTGTAGCCCAGCCGGGCGCCGAACCAGAACGCGACGTGCAGCGGCATGGTGGGGATCAGGTTGATCCGGACGGCGTCGGGGCTCAGGCGTTCGGCCATCGTGGTGGCGGACAACGTTTCGTCGGCGAGGGCGTCGACCAGTTCGCGGTCCCGGGCGCCGTCGCCGGGCAACTCGATGCCGGTCTTCAGCGTGATCGTGCAGGTGCGCCGGCTGAACTTCTCCGCCTGCTGCTCCAGTTGCCGGGCGCGGGCCTGTCCGCGCCTGCCGTCCGACGCGGTGACCACGATGCCGACCCGCACTCGACGGCGGAGACGGCTCCTCGCCCACAGGCCGAGCGTGACCAGGGCGAGCCCGGCGAAGAAGGCCAGCACGAACCACCATCGCCCGGCCGGCTCACCTGCCAGGAACGACTTCGCGGCCTCGACCCCGAACCCGCCCGCCGCCATCCCGCCGACCGTGAGCGGGGCCGTGCCATCGGTGACGGCCGCCCACCGTCCCGCGGAGCCGCCGGAAGTGTCACCGGAGCCGACGACCGTCAGCCGGGGCGATACCGGCCGTCCTGAATCTGTCACCACAGCCATCCGTTCGTGGTGTGCTCGAACCAGCGGATCGGACCACTCTATTCGGCAGGCCGCGGACTCGCTGTGGCGGTCGAGGACGGGCGTCGGCGGCAGAACGGGGTCCTCCCACGCGATCACGGGGGAGGACCGGACCGTCCGTCTACCGCTTGATGTAGAGGTCCCACGACCACGCCGACGCGGAGCAGAAGTAGGCTGACCACCGGCCGTTCTGCTGGCCGGAGTGGCCGTTGAGCCGGCAGTCGCCCTCTGTCGACCAGCTGGACTCGTAGTAGTACCTCGGGTCGACGCCCGCGCTGGCAGGTTGCGCGAACGCGATCATCGACGCCAGCGCGCCCATGACGGCAGCGGTGGCCGCGATCTTCTTCTTCACTTGTGTAGCCCCAGTTCTGTCTTGTGACACGTGCGCGCACAAATAATCATGAAACGGGCGTGCTTGTCTGCAGAACGGGCACAGTGAACAGTGCCGCGCCGGGCCCAGCGGCACCGGCGCGGCACGTCAGTCCGAGCTCACTTGTCGTAGTACAGGTCCCAGTCCCAGCCGGAGAACTGGCATTCGTACACGGACCACTTGCCCTTCTTCAGACCCCAGTTGCCGACCGTCTTGCACGATTTCAGCGTCCAGTAGTCGTCGTAGAACTTCATCCCGGCGGTCCCGACCTGCTGGGCAGGCTCCGGCGCCGCGGGGGCGGCGCCGGCCGACGCCACGCCGAGTGGCAGCGCGGCGACCGCGATCCCGGCCGCGAGTGCGGCCTTGGTGACGTACTTCCGCATGAGTGTTCCTCCCCTGTCGATCACGCCCGTCCCTCGGACGCGTGATCAGGTTGGATCGCATGCACGGCCGCTACAACACCTTTGCGTTCAGGTGAAAAGGGCAGCCAGAGCCGACCGTGATCTCGCCGATCAGCGACGTCCCGGGGCCGAGGGTTCCTCGGTCTTCCAGGGTGCCGGTCGCGGGTCCCGGCCGCCGAAGCCGGCCACCCGGTCCCAGATCCAGTCGGCCATCGAGTCGGCGACGGGCTCGTCGGGCTGTCCCGGCCGACGCCGGACCAGCGCCCCGAACGCGACGACGACCAGGTAGGTCCCGGCGTCGTCGGTCATCACCTGTTCCCAGACCTCGTTCTCGGGCCAGCCGGGGTGGGCTGCCGGGTCGGCCTCGATCTCGGCGTCCATGGCGATGATCTCGTCCGCCGACATCAGGCGGAACGGCTCGGCCGTACCCCAGGTGGCACCGGAGCTGGGCTCCTGGCCGTCGTGCCAGGTCACCAGCCGCTTCGCCACCATCGAGCCGACCTTCTTGCCTGCCAGATCCGCGGCGCCTGGCCGCAGGGTGGCGCGCAGGTCCGCGGGCAGCACGGCGTCCAGCGCCGCCAGCGCGGAAGGCAGGTCGATGCCGAGCCGATGGTCGCGCATCTGCTGCCACGCCATCTCGAGCGCGCCAGTGCCTTGGATGTCCGCCAGGGTGATGTCGTCGCCGCGTGCTTTCTCGACGATTTGCAGCATGGCCCGAGCGGTCCCCAGCAGGCTCCGCAGCAGGTCGTCGGTCGGATCCTCGCGCAGCAGCCGCAGAGCGAGTTGTTCGGCGTCATCGAACCGGTACTGCGCCAGGTAGGCGTAGCCGAGCAGCATGCCGACCCAGGAGTCCGGCGCGTTCGTCCGGATGGCCTCCTCGGCCGCGGGAGCGAACCGTTCGGGTGGTGCGAAGGTTTCCAGCAGGTACTGCGCGCGTTTCCGCAGCGCTTTGGGGAGGTCGTCCGCCGTCGTCCGCGCGCACAGGGCCACCGCCTCGTCGAGTTGCCGCCACCCGGCCTCGTGCTCCCCGGAGCTTGCCTGGGCATGGCCGAGTTGCATCCAGTCGTCCCAGTCCTCCTGGTTCTCGCCCAGCACGGTGCGCGCCCAACGCAGCGCCTCGTCATGGTTGTTCTCCGCCGATTCCAGCTGCCGAAGCGCACGAGCCGCCATCGTGAACCAGCTGTTGCGGAGAGCGGCGACCTGGAGGAACAGCCGCCGCGCCTCGTCGACTTCGCCGCACACCTCACGGTGATCCCCGAGCACCATCAACGCGCTGCTCCGTTGCGGCTGGCTCGCGAGCACCCGCAGCGCCAGTTCGGCGATCTTGGGATGCGTCGGCTGTGCTTCGATGAGTTCCCAGGCGAGGTCGAGGTCGCGCTCCACGTCGGCGCTCATCGCATGCCTCGCTTGACCCGGTATGCCCGGAGCTGGTCGAAGGTCCCGTCGTCGACGCCGTATTCCAGGACCGGAGCCACCTGGTCGAACCAGGACGTCGTGGACGGGGTGATGCCGCCGGCCGCGGCCAGCAGCGCGTCGGTGGTGACCGGTACCAGCTCGCCCTTGCCCAGCGACTCGACCATCGCCTGCTGCAGCACGGTCGTCGTCAGGTGACCGAGGTCGGCACCGGAGAACCCCTCGGTCGCCGCCGCGACGGCCACGACGTCGACATCGTCGGCGGGTTTGCCGTCAAGGGCGCCCTGGACGATCGCCGCCCTGGCGACCGCGTCGGGTGGCAGCACCAGCACGGTCTTGTCGATCCGGCCCGGTCGGCGCAGTGCGGAGTCGATGTCCCACGGCCGGTTCGTCGCGGCGAGGAAGTACACCCCGTCGTTCGCTCCGGCCATGCCGTCGAGCTCCTCCAGAAGCTGAGTGACGAGCATCCGCATCGCGTGCGATCCGCCTCCACCGGAGGTACGCCGTCCACCGAGCGCGTCGAACTCGTCGAAGAAGATCACGCACGGTGTCGCCGCGCGGGCATGGCGGAACACGCTCTGGATCGCCTTCTCGCTTTCCCCGATCCACTTGCTGAGCAGGTCCGCGAGGGTCACGTGGATGAAGGACGCGCCGAGATCGCCGGCGATCGCCCTGGCGATGAACGTCTTGCCGCAACCGGGCGGGCCGTACATCAGCAGCGACCCGCCCGGCTTCTGCCCGAACGCCGCCGCCAGCTCGGGGTTGCGCAGCGGAGCGAGAAACGCGGTGTCCAGGTGCTGCTTGACCTCGGCGAGACCCGCGACGTCGGCCAGCGTCACCGCCGGGCGCTCGGCGTCCCACAGCGACGCGGGCACAGCGGCGCCGCTGTCCTGACGGTCCTCGTCGGCCGGGGCCGGAACCGGGGTCGAAGTGCGCATCCGCGCCGCCATCAGCCGGGCGCGCAGCAGCCGGGCCCGCGCCGGATCGCCGCCGCGGGCCTCGAACGCGGCCAGCTCGGTGGCGGCGCGGTCCGGGTCCTGTTCCAACAGCAGCGTGACGAAGTCCTCGCGCAGCGCCAGATTGCCGGGGTCGGCCGCCACCTCACGCGCGATGACCTCGACGAAGCCGTTGTCCGGAGTGTCACCGTTCATGGCGCGGTCCCTTCGATCCAGTCTTTGAGCAGCCCCAGGTTCGCCAATGGGATGTAGTGGCCGATCCGCGGATGGTCCAGCGTCACACCGAAGACGCCGGCCTCGCCGAACGAGGCGACGTAATCGATCGCGGCAGGCATCGGCACGCCGAACAAGGGCACCGTGCCCCCGTCCGGATCGGCGAGGCCGAGGCCGCGGGCGGCTTCGTTCGCACGCTCGGCGCTGCTGTAGAGGCAGATCATCGGCCCCTGCTCGGCGGCCACGGCGTACGGACGGGGCCGGTCGGCCGGGCCGCGCGCGATGAAGAACCAGTGCTCCAGCGAAGTCGCCTGGCGCCACAGTGCGATCTGCGCCGTCGTGTCTCCGGCGGGAGCTGCTTTGACCGCCTGGTCGAGGCGATCCAGCTCCGCGACCATCTCGGGGCTGTTGTCTCTGGTCATTCGTTCTCTCTCGTCCGGGCTGTCGTTACGTCCGTTTCCAGACCAGAGAAAACCATCCCGTCGATCGTGGCGGACAGGCGGCCGTCCTTCCGCACATGATCCCTGTCAGGGGTGATTTGGGGGACGGTCCCTGATGTGCGGCCGCCTCACCGGATGGATCGTGGCTTCGTGACAGCGACGACAACGGAAACATCCCATCCCGTACCGACCGAAACCCTTGACCGAGCGATGTTCTTCGGTGGCAACGCGCCGATGGAAGGTGTGCTGAACTCGCTGGCGATGGAGCATTTCATCACCGGGTCGAAACCACATTCCCGGGCAGCCGAGATCACCGAGGTCTCACCGGACGCGACGCTGCTGCCCCCGGGAGTCAGCGCGGATCTGACGTATGAGCTGGACGGGCGGCGTTCACACCTCGCCCACGGTCCCGGATGGACACTCGTGGCGATGCGCAGGCGTGCCGGTGCCGCGACGGTGTGCGTATGTGCCACCTCCGGCGACCTGGCGGACGAGGTGCTCGCGGCCGCGGTCCGAACGGCGCGGACGGGTACGCCGGGGGAGTCGGCCGTGCCGGTCGGCTTCTGGCACGTCCAGGGGTGCGGTGGCGCGGGCGTACGTGCGCCCAGGTCCATGGACTTGCCGCCGTGGCAGGCGATCCGCGATAATTACCCGCGGTCGGCGGTGACCGCGCTCGACTCGCTCATGGCGGTGCGCCCGCAGGACATCACGGGCAGGCTGGTACTTCTCCACGGCCCCGCGGGCACCGGCAAGACGACCACCGTGCGCGCGCTCGCGCAGGAATGGCGGGACTGGTGCCAGGTCGACAACGTCCTGGACCCCGAGGTGCTGTTCGCCGATCCGGGCTATCTGACCTCGGTGGTGCTCGGCGAGGAGCGAGCGGACCGGCGGAAATGGCGGCTGCTCATCCTCGAGGATTGCGATGAACTGGTCGGGGCGGACGCGAAGCGCGACTCCGGGCAGGCCCTGTCCCGGCTGCTCAACCTGACCGACGGATTGCTCGGTCAGGGCCTGGACATCTTGGTTTGCCTGACCACGAACGAGAACGTCGCACGGCTGCACCCCGCGGTGGTCCGGCCGGGCCGGTGTCTCGCGGAGATCGAGATCAGCAAGCTGCCGCACGACGAGGCGGCCACCTGGTTGGGCACAGGTGCGGAGATCGGCGCGGAGGGCGCCACACTGGCCGAGCTGTATCGCCTGCGAGCCTCGGTCTGATCCAGCCCTCACCGAGTTGAACAGGATTCGTCGTTCGCCGGATCCGCGGCTGGCGGGCTGTTAGGGTCCGGCCATGCGAATGTGGTGGTTCGGCCTGGTCGTGGGCGCGGGTGCGCTGCTCGGCGCGTGCGCCGGGGGCGGGTCGGGGAGCGGCAAGGTGGCGCCCTCGACGACGGTGACGACCCCGACGACAGCGCTCGTGCCGCAGTCCCCGGTGACCACCACGACGACGCCGCCGACGCAGCCGACGCCGGAGACGACCCGGACCACGACTCATCGCACCACGACGACCGCGAAGCGCACGACCGCGAAACGTACGACGGCCCCGCGCCACACTTACACTCGGAGACGCTGACCCTTAAGGCAAATGTGTCGCGTTCCTGGGCGAGGCCAGTGGTGGGGCGAAGGCTCCCTTCGCCGCGTCTGATGCGGTGATGGGCGCCTTCGGACCTGGTTGGACGCGGGTCATGACTCGTATGACGGCTGTTGAGCTCCCGACACTCCTTGACTACCCACAAAGGACGCTTCCGGGGCGCGGATGCCCGGTTGCGCTCCTGCGTAGGCGTTCTTCTGGTAGTGAGGGCCTCCTTGCCTACTCTGATGGTAGTGAAGGAGGCTTTCGCTACTTTCAGATGTGATCCGTGGTGACGGTGGGACGGTAGTGACCTCGGCGGCCGGTCGTGAAGTACATGAAGGCCCCCTTCCTTGCGTCTAGCGCAAGGAAGGGGGCCTTCATGTACTTCGGTAAGGCGTGACTTGCGTGCTTGGGGACGTGACTCGCGTGTCAACACGCGAGATCCGGTCTGAGCAGCGAAACCGCGCATATAGGCACCAAGTGGATGTCCGGCCGTCAGGCGTAATCCTTTGTGGACACTATCCATCCCGCCAGTGCCGCAGGGTCCCCATTTTGTATTCGCGTATACCGTCCCACGCGAAGAAGATCACGGTCTTGAATCCGACAAATCCTTCAGGCCAATCGTGACCACATACCTGTGTGGTTCCGGCGCCTGAATGGTTGTAGCACATCCAATACCGATCGGTCCCGTCGACCGTCATCTGTACCCGTGCCATGACCGGATTTCCGTCGTCGCAGTGGTCTCGAACCGTGACGTAATCCCCGTCGAGAGTGACCCACGCGTCGCCCACGGACTTCCGCTCTCCCCAGCAGTCCATCGAGGTGGCCATGCTGACGGGTCCGACATCGATGCTCGTGTAGCCGGATGCCGCGGCGACGGCGCCCGTGGCGAACATCTGCGATGAAAGAACCAGCGCTGTTGCCACGACCAGCGTGGGAAGGCGCGAAAAACGGGGCATTGTGTTCCCTTCGGGTTCGAGTATTGCCTTGACCTGCTGCCGCGGATTGCTGCCCGTTCGACGGTAACGCGGGCCTTGTTCCGAGTGCATGGGTCATTCGAACCACAAATCAGGACTTGAAAAAGTACCGTGCCCTCAATTCCCCTCACAAAGGGCGGAGTTGGCGACGTCGATGGCGCTCGGGTCGGTCGGGAGCCGGTTCGAGTTGGTCATGACCGACGCGAACCGGCCGTCGTCGGTGGCCAGCGTGAGCGACGCGTGCCCGGTCGGCAGGAGACCGTCGTGCCCCCAGGCCACGCCGCCGCAGGACAGCTGGATGCTGAACTGCCCGAGCCCGTATCCGGCGGGCGCGTTGGGCGTCCACGGCACCACGGTGCGCATCTCCGCGAGGGCCTTCGGCGAGACGACCTGGCCCGAACCGAGCGCACGACTGAACTTCGCGAGGTCCGCCAAGGTGGATTCCATCGCGGCCGCCGAACTCCAGCGTGACAGTTCGAACGAGGTCGTCATGTCCACCCAGAAGTAGGCGCCGCCGAGCTGGAAACCCTGGTAGCCGGGCAGGTACGGATCGGCGAGCGTCCGCTTTCCCGGCGGCGGGAACGAGGTTTCGGCCAGTCCGAACGGTTCGATGATCCGCTCGGTGATCGCGTCGCCGACGTACTTGCCCGTGAGCTTCTCGATCAGCAGGCCGAGTACCTGGTAGCCGACGTTGGAATAGTGGTAGGTCCCTGGCGCGGACACCGGTTTGTCGTCCATCGCGGCCCGCACGAGGGCGGCCAGGTCGTACGTGCCGTCGGGCTTGGTCTTCGCGCCGGCGGCGTCGTGGGGGAATCCCGCGGTGTGGTTGAGCAGCCGGCGCACGGTGATGACGGTGCCGTCGAAATTCCCGGTGACGACACCGGGCAGATACCGCTCGATGGGAGCGTCGAGGTCGACGGCGCCCTCGTCGAACAGCTGGAGCACCACGACCGCGGTGAACGTCTTGGTCTGGCTGGCGATGCGGAAATGGTCGTCCGCCGTGATGGGTCGCTGCCCGGGGCTGGTGGCCGAGCCGCTCGACAGGGTCCACGAGCCTCGCCCGTCGCCGGCGTGGACGGCCGCGCCGGGGCCCGCTTTCCGCTGGTATCGGTCGAGTACGGCTTGGGTGGCGGCGTGGTCGCCGGCCTCGCCCTCCGTCGCGGGCGCGACCGGCGCGGCGAGCGCGACGGCCAGTGCGATACCCGCGATCCGCTGGGTCTTCGTTCCCATTCTCTTCTCCCTCAGTTTTCGCCGGAGTTTCGCGGCTTGGTTTCCGGTGCGGAAGCGGGTTTCGACGACGGCTCGGCGCCGGAGGACTCGCCGATCGCGTCGAGTCCTTTCTCGACGACGTCGAGCACACCGGCGACGCCTTCGAGCAACTTCACGAGGTTCTCGCCGCTGGCGAGCAATTCGCCCAGTTTCGCCGCGATCCGGCCGCCGTGGTCGACGGCGATCGCCACGCACTCCGGGATCGCTTCGGCGATGCTGGCGCCGAACGTCGCGGGTGCCGCCGCGATGGCCCTGGTCATGATCGGCACGATCTTTCCGACAGCCTCGGTGATCAGGCGGGTGACGATGTCGACGACCTGCGCCACCACCTCGCCCGCGGCGGCTATCGCTTTCGCGTTGGTCGCCGCGGACTCCGCGACCGCTTTCATCCCGTCGACCAGTTTCGTGGCCGTCGCGGTGTAGTCCTGTTCGGCGTCGCCGGACCACTCGCTCGTCTCGTTCTCCGCCGTGGAGCCGTAGTCGTCGGCGACGGAGTTCGCGCTCCGCGAGACCCTTTCGTGCTCACCGGAGGGGGCGGACACCGACGCCGGCTCACCGCGAAGCTGCCCGAGCGGCTCCTCGAGGAACGAGATCATCGGCGTCAGGAAGTCGCATCCCGCACTGCTCAGCGCGGACAGCGGGCTCGCCGTCGAACCGAGCATGTCGAGCGAGACGGCGGTCTCACCGCTGAGATCCGCGGACAGCCATTCCTTGCCACCGACGGAATCCCGCGTGACGCGGAGGTTCGCGAGCGCGGTGCCGACCTCGACCGCCGTCGTCATCGTGTTCCCCCGCCGAACGTGCCGCCTGTGTTCAGCCGCGCGGCGTGGTCTTCGTCCGTGCGCTGATACAGGTCGGCCGCTCGCCGCAGGCCGTCACCGACCTTGTCCATGGTCGACGCGGTGTGGGCGAACGCGTCCCTCGTCCGGTTCATCGCGGCACCGATGCCCGCGGTGATGCACTGCGCGAACGGGCCGAGGGCCGTGGCCGTCAGCTCACCGGGCAGCGAGGTGCCGAAGGACGACAACTGATCGGCGTGCGCGGCGAGCCTGCCCGCGTGCCGGCGCAGCTGGTCGGAATCGACGGTGTAGGAAGGTTCCGCGGTCATCGCACGACCTCCGGTGAGAGGTGCCGGGTGAGCCGGGTGAGTGCCGGGCCGTCGCCGAGATACCCGGCCATCACGTCGGCCATCCGTTCACCGGCGAGACGCTGGGCCTCGCGTGCGGTGGTCACGATGAGAGCGGCGAGCCCGCCGGCTTCGAGCTTGCGGGCCATCGGCGTCAACGCGATGTCCTTGAGCACGCCTGCCGCGTTGACCGAAACGGTGACCTCACCCCGAGGCGAGCGTGCCGTCGCGCCTGCCTGCTCGAGGCTCTCCTGAGCCTGACGCGCGCCGTCCGCCGCGTGTTCGAGCCTGCCGCGGTAGTCGGCGAGCCATTGTGCCGGTTCCATGGTGTTCCCCTTTCCTGGTTTCCCGGTGTCTTCGAACGCGTCGTCACTGGCGGGCCAGTGCCGCCGCCTCGCGTAGTACGCGAACAATTTCGTTGTGCCGCAACGGGTTGACGCTCACCCAGCCGCGATCGTCGTGGTCGATCCGGACTCTCCCGTCAGGACCGTCCAACCAGGACAGTTCGAGTGGTCGCTCGCCGCCAGGCCCGCGTAGGACACCGAACTGGCCGCGTCCCGTCACCGAAGGCAGCACGGTGGCGAGTGCTTCGACGGCCGTTTGGTCGCCGTCGGCACCCGGCGGCAAGGTGATCGGCATGGCCGGTGCGGCCGCCATCTCCGGGAGGAAGCTCGCGAGTGTGTCCGCCAGCGCGTCGTACGCGACCGTCGTGACGGTGACCGGGCCCGGCGTGCCGTCGATCGGCTGGCCGCACAGGACCGCGTGGTCTCCGTGGGGCAACGCCACGAAACCGGTCACGGCCCCCTGACGGGCCAGCACCAGATCGATCGAGCTGTGGTACCCGCGCAGTGCGGCCACCAGATCCGCCGCCACGCCGACGGGTTCGTCCGCCGTGGCGAGGCCACGCTCGGCCAGCGAGCCGCCCGCGGCACGGAGCAGGGCCTCGCGTTCGCCCGCGAGCCTGCCTGCCGAGGGGACCCGCAACGGAAACGGCGGCCGTTTCCCCGCATAGGTCGCCAGCAGATCCAGCTCCACGAGTTCGAAGCGGCTGCCGTGTTCGCCGAGCGGGGTGGTCATGAGCCTCGCCCCGTTTCGACGGACTTCGCGCCGGCCCTGAGATCGTCGCCGGACTGTTCGTCGTGCTCCTGGTACTTGCGCTTGGCGGCCGCGAGCATCCGCTGGTATTCCCTGACTTCGCGTTCCGTGGACGCGACCTCGCCCGCGAGGCCGGATCCGGCCTCCCGCAAGCGGTTCGCCAAATGCACGGCGGGCGGCGCTGTTCCCAGCATCGGCAGCCGTTCCGCGAGCCTGCTCGCGGTGGCCACCAGATCGGCGGTGAGATCGCCGAGATCGGCCAGCGTCGTGATGCGCGCGTCGAGCAGTTCCAGCTCGACTTCGATTCCTCGCCCGTCGCTCATCGCCGCTCCTGTCGGGGAAGGCCGATGACCGCCTCGCTGGCGGGTTCCGCGAGCGGGAAGAGCGCATGGTCGATCGTCGGCAGCTGGTTCGTGTGGTCGTCCTCGGCGGGCCGGTCGCGAGTGCCTGAGCCGTGCGGCCCCGGATAGCCCACGGAGCCGGTGCGCTTCGCGGCCGATTCGGCGGCCGCCTGCGCCGCCATCGCGCCGGGCGCGACCGGTAGCGCGGCAGTCCCCACCCGCGCACCGTTCGCGAGCGGGTTCACGAAGACGCCGGTCCCGGGGATACCCGCGGCGACACCGGCGCCGGTGAACGTCCCGACCGTCGCGCCCTGCCCGAGACCGCCGGTCTCGGTAAGGCACCGCCACGACGAACCGCTCGGGGCGGTGCCGTCCGACGGCGAGGCCGAGCCGCTCGCCGTGGTGCCGTCACTGCCCGGCATGGTCGAAGCAGCCGGGATCGTGCCCTGCGCCTGGCCGATCAGCCGGCTCGAGTTCGTCAGGCTCGACTCGTAGGTCCGCATCGCGTCGACGGCCCGCTGCTTCTGCACGTCGTTCGCGCTGGTGCCGGCGTAAAAGCTGAACCCGACGGCCCAGTTCGCCGACGGGTCGGTCATCGGTACGACCGGGTCACCCGGCGGAGCGGGCATCATCGCCCTCGCCCACGCGAGCGCGTCGGCCGCCTGTTCCGCGGCCCGCTCGCCCGCGTGGGCCAGTCCCGCGATCTTCTCCACCCGGTCGGCGAGCACGAGGAGGCGCCGCGCCGCTTCCTCCGCGCCACTGCCCTGCCAGCCGTCCAGCAACGCCGCGCGCTGCTCGCGCAGCACTTCCGCGTGGTTGACCAACGCCGCCCGGTGCGCGGACCAGTCGGCGGCGATCGTGCTGACGTCCGTGATGTCGGCGTCCTGCCACAGCATCCGGTGCAGTTCTTCGTGGCTGTAGGCCGCCCAGTTCACCCCGTCCTCCGGCGGCGCGGGCCTGCCGAAGTACACGCCCCACACCCCGGAGATACCAGCCGGCGATGTTTCGGTATCCACCCCTGAACCCCCTCCCGGGCCGATCACTCGTCGAGGTGACCCATGCTGGCGGCGGGCGTGCCGGAGCCGGAAGGTCGAGAAGCGGCCATTTGCGGCCGGTGGCACTGACCTGGGAAAAGGCCTAACGCCGGTCGCGGTAGGCCTTGGCGAGATGCTGCTGCAACCGGATGTGCCGGAACTGGTAGACGGCGCCGGACTGGCGCAGCACCCCTCGCCGGTGGGCGTCGTCGAGGAACGCGGTGATGGCCCACGGCAGCTTGCGGAGGAGGGGGAGCCGGAAGCGGCTGAAGATCAGCCACTGGCCCCACGCGGTGAAGGTGATCACGTACGCGAAGCCCGCGGCGAGCCCCGCCGTGAGGCCGAGCAGCGCACTGACCCTGAACGACCGCGAGAGATGCAGGGACGGGCCCGTGATGCCTTCCAACGCGGCAACGCCCGCGAAGGTGCCGAGGCCGATCGCGATCGCGAGCACCGGCGCGAACAAGCCGACGACGCGCAGCACGGTCGAGCGGTTCGCCGCGAGCAGATCGGCCGGGCTGGTGGCGGTGGTCAGGTCGGCGGGCACCTCCAGAAGGGTGAGGAGTGCCAGCAGCCCACCGCAGGCCGGGCCGAAGGCGAGCCCGAAGATGGCGACGTCGACGAGGATCAGGCGGAGGAGAAGGCCGAGATCGTCGATGACGACCAGGTCCGGCGAAAGCGCTCTCACGAAGACGCCGACGAAGGTGACGGCGATGGCCGCCAGCAGGCCGCCTGCCACGCCCGCCGCGAACCTCGTGACGATCTTTCTCCGGAGCCCGGGTCGTCGTGACGACCGGCCGAACAGCCGCACGCGGACGCGGGTCGGCTCCAGGGACCCGGTCTTGCGGGCCACCAGGAACGAATACAGCAGGCCGAACGGGACGGCGATCACGGCTCCGCTGACCAGCCCGTCGACGAAGACGACGGGCACCCGGAACCGAAGGCCGGAGGAGAGCGAGTTGAGCGGGGCCAAGACGAACCAGACGACGAGTGAGGTGGCCAGCCACGCGAAAGCCGTCACCAGGAGGACGCGCGACCAGCGGCTCAGCGAGCTGCCCAGCCGCCACCATTCGAGGTCGCCGGTATCCCGCCGGCCGAGGTCGTCGGCGAGGAAGCCCAGCCAGTGGCGAATCTGTTCGAGATCCCAGCGCTGGGGGACGTCGTCGCCGGTGGTCTCCCGCTGCCCGCGGTAGACGGTGGGGATGAACGTGTCGAGCAGGTGCTCTTCGAGAGCCTGCGCCGTCGGGAAGCGGTCGGTGTCCAGCAGGATCGCCGGGTCGCGGTCGCGTGCATCGCTGTAGACCGTCCGGGCCAGCCCGACCATGAGTGGGGTGCGCAGGACCGCGGCGAGGTTCGCGGCCGGTGCTTCGGCGGCGCGTAACGCGTCCAAGACCGGGTCCCACGCCGTCGCCGCGCTGCCGGAGGCGACGCGCCGGGCGGTCCGGGGCAGATAGCCGGCGAGGTCGTCGATGGTGAGGTCGGTCAGTTCGACGACGGCGGCGGAAGTCAGCACGACGAACTTGGCGACAGCGCGCTCGTACTCGTCGACGCGACTGGTCAGCAACAGTGGCCCGGAAAGGGAGTTGAGCTCCTCGAGCGCCGGCTGATGCAGGCCCTCGGCGATCTCGTCGAAGCCGTCGAGCACGGGCAGGATGAAGCCGGTGTCGACCAGCACCGCCGCGAGCGTCGAGCCGCCGGGCGCCCCCGCGGAGAGACCGGGATGGTCGCGCTGAAGCGTCTCGACGAGCCAGGTGCGCAAAGGCATGGCCGCCGGGTTCCACGAGCCGATGGTGAAGATCACCGGGACGACGCCGCCGGGATCCCGGGCGGCCAGCGCGTCGAGTACGAAACGCAGCGTCAGCACCGTCTTGCCCGCGCCCGCGTGGCCGAGCACCACCAGCTTCCGTGACGGGATACCGCGGTAGACGCGCGCGATGTCGCCGATCTCGCCCGAGAGATCCAGCGGTTCCGCGGTCATTCCGTGCGGAAAGCGGCAGATGTTGTCCCAGTGATCGGCGAGGTCGGCCGCGGTCCGCCACCGGACGGGCAGCGGGAAGGGATCGTGCACGCGGCGCAGTTCCTCCTCGCGCCGGAGCCGGACGGCGATGATCGTGGCCAGGTGATCCGCCGCTTTTTTGACCTCCGCGGGGATCGTGCGGACGAGGTCGGGGGCCGGGACCACGGGCGCGTCGTCGGTGTCGCTCGACGGCGCTTCGACGGGCTCGTCCGGTGGCCTGCCATCGGCGGCGGCGAGGAGGTCGCCGCGCTCGTGCGGGGTGAGACCGAGGGCGTCGGCGAGCAACGTCACGGTGCCGACGCGCGGGTCGGTCCCCTCGCCGTTCTCGAGCCGCCGGATGGTTCGCACCCCGAGACCCGCCCGGTCGGCCAACTCTTCCTGAGTCAGACCGGCCCGCCGGCGGGCATCGCGGAGGAGAACGCCCAACCGACTGACCACGGCGGACGTCCCTCCAGATGCGCTGTGCGACGAGGGATCATCGTAATGGTTCCAGCTCGACGAGTCCGAAGGTGCGTGGCTGCCGGCCGAGCATTACCGGCGGCGGCATCCCGGAGTCGGGCCGGGTGGTTCTGGGCTGGCCTGCGGGAGCCGGCCGTTATCCGAGTGTCCACAAGGGACACTTTCTGACGACTGAATGCCCGGTTGATGGCTGGATGTACGGTTTTTGATGAGGTCGTGAGTGGCAAAGGTCGTTCTAACCCTCATTGCCACTCACGACCCCCTCTTGTAGCTGCGCAAAGCGCCCAAATCGGGCACTTGGATCCGGACTGGCGTCCGGTGTGGACAGTCGCGCCTCGGGTCCGCTGCCGATGACTTGTCCGGCTTGATCGAGCAGACCGGCAGCCGCTCAAGAGCAACTTAAGCTACGTGGCATTGGGTTCTAACCCTCTTTATCACTCACGACCCCTAGAAAACCGTGCAAGCTGCCCTCTGTAAAGGGTATCCGTCAACGCGCGACCGATACCGCGGCCGGGAGCAATGGCGAGTTCAGGCCATCGACGTCCAGCACGACGTACCAATCTCCGTTTTGTGGAATGGTCACCTTGAAGAGGGGTGTGACAGCTACCCCGCCAAGCATTCGGTAAAATTGCTGTCGTTGGTAGGCGGCGAAATGATCCTTGGTCATCAAGCGCACGTTCGCCTTGGCCTTGAGTGCTACGGTGACCACCGCGTTGTGCCGTACAGTTCCTAGGTTGTAAGAGCGCCACCGCATTCTTCTCCTTGTGGCCTGAGAACAGATCGCGAGCGCCGCGCCTTTTCTTGACGCGGCCCCGCCTGGTGAAATAGGCAATGGGTAGCCGATTCGCCATCGTCGCCGGTGCTGGCAGGTGAGGCGATGGCTGCCGAACGTGACTCGTGGATGACCAGGTGTTCGTGCAGCCGGGTGATCCGCAGTGGCCGCCAGACGGCGCGCGTGGAGGCGACCAGCCGGAGGTCGGTATGCGGGGTGGCTTGCCGGTGGGCGGCCAGCAGGACTTCCAGCCCGGTGGAGTTCAGGAACCGCACGAGACTCAGGTCCACGATCAACCGTCGCGGCCGATGGCTCAACGCCGACTCGATCGCTTGGCGTGCCGTGGGTGTGGTGTGCAGGTCCAGGTCACCGTCCATGACGAGCACCGTTGTCCGGCCGAGTCGCTCCACGGTCACGGCCAACGGTGGGAAACGGTGCGCCGTGCCATCCGTTCGGGGACGAGGGGAACGGCGAGGATCGAGCGTTACGAGTTTCACGATCCGGGGCTCCAGACTGGCCGGCCACCGCTGAACGAACAGATGCGACCGGTTGACGGGTGATCGTCGTGAGGGCGGTGTCTGGGCACTCCGGCGCTGTCTTGGCAGCCTACCCCGTGGCGAGAGGTAAAGAGGCGTTTCCGGATCGGCTTCTCGGGCCGGAGGTATCGGTCTCGCCTCGGTGGGCGGGCACCGAGATCGAGGTCTACGCTGGCGGGTGTCACCCGATCGAGCGGCCGGAACCGGCGGAACGGATCGTGGTGCATCGGGTTTCGCCCCGGACCCTGGCGGCGCATGCTCTGCCCAGGAGTCGCCATGGGCGTTCTCACCTGGATCGTGCTCGGCATCGTCGCCGGCAGCGAAGGGTTTCGGTGTCCTGTCCCGGCCTCGACCGAAAACCCGAACTACGGCAAGGAGATGCTCCATGACCACGACCATCCGAAAACTCGACCAGGCCCAGGTGGAGCTCATCGGCAAGGAACTGGATGCGCTGCGGCAGCGTGTGGTGGCGGATCTCGGCGCGGACGACGCCGACTACATCCGCCGGGTCGTCGCGGTGCAACGGCTCAGTGAGCTGTCGGGCCGTCTGCTCCTGTTCGCGGGCTGGTTCCCGCCGGCGTGGATCGCCGGGGTCGGCGCGCTGTCGTTGTCGAAGATCTTGGACAACATGGAGATCGGGCACAACGTCCTGCACGGTCAGTACGACTGGATGAAGGACCCGACGCTGAATTCGCGGACCTTCGAATGGGACATGGTCTGCCCGAGTGACCAGTGGCGCCGCTCGCACAATTTCATGCACCACACCTATACCAACATCGTCGACAAGGATCGCGACGTCGGCTACGGCATCATCCGGATCACCGAAGATCAGAAATGGAATCCGTACTACCTCGGCAATCCGCTCTACGCGGCGGCGCAGGCGGTATTCTTCGAATACGGGATCATGCTGCACGACCTCGAAGCGGACCGGATCGTGCAAGGCCGCCGTTCGTGGGCGGACGTCCGCCCGTTGCTCGGCCCGATGCTGCGCAAGGTTGGCAGGCAAGCGGGCAAGGATTACCTGGTGTTCCCCGCGCTGACCGGCCCGCTGTTCCCGGTGACGCTGGCGGCGAACCTCAGCGCGAACCTGGTCCGCAACCTTTGGGCCTTCTCGATCATCTTCTGCGGCCACTTCCCCGACGGCGCCGAGGTGTTCACCGAAGAGGAGAGCGAGAACGAGAGCAAGGGGCAGTGGTACCTGCGCCAGATGCTCGGCTCCGCGAACATCACCGGAAGCCCGCTGTTCCACCTGCTGTCCGGGAATCTCAGCCACCAGATCGAACACCACCTGTTCCCGGACATCCCGTCCCGCCGTTATCCGCGGATCGCGGCCGAGGTGCGGGAGATCTGCGAGAAGCACGGCCTGCCCTACAACACCGGTTCCCTGTCGAAACAACTCGGCTCGGTAGTCCGCAAGATCTTCCGTCTCGCTCTGCCATGACCGAACGGCTTCTCACCCTTCTCGGTGATGCCGACGGTGACCTCGACGTGGTCCGGCGCATCTGCGAACTGTGCGTCACCGAACTGGCCGTCTCCGGCGCCGGGATGAGCGTGATGGCCGGCCCCTTGGCCGACGGCACCCAGATCCTGGCGCACTCGACCGGCGAGGCGGGGAAGCGACTGGAAGACCTTCAGCTGACGGTGGGTGAGGGACCGAGCGTGGACGCGTTCGTTTCGGGCGAGGCGGTACTGGTCCCGGATCTCGACGCCGAGCACGACCGATGGCCCGCCTACGCGCCCGGGGCGGTGGAGCTCGGTGTGGCGGCGGTGTTCTCGTTCCCGCTCCACGTCGGCGCCGCGCGCATGGGCGTGCTGGACCTTTACCGCACCACACCGGGCCCGCTCAGCGCGCCACATCTCTCCGGCGCCCTGGCCTTGGCAGAGGCGGGAACAGTGGCGCTGCTGAACGATGCCGAGACGGCGCAGGGCGCGATGCTGCTGGGACAAGGCGAATTGCACAGCGCGGTGCATCAGGCCACCGGCGTCGTGACCGTTCAACTCGACGTGAGTTTCCAAGAAGCGCTCATCAGGATCCGCGCCTACGCCTATGCCCATCATCTGTCGCTGAACGAGGTGGGCGGCCGGATCGTGCGGCGCGAACTGGTCCTCGAGACGGGAGAATGAAAACATGACAGGAGAACCGCAAGAACTCGCGTCCGGCGAAACCTCGGCGGCCATGCGACGGGAACGGCTGCTCGCGCGCGTTTTCGTCGAGCTCGCCGACACCCTCGTTGACGACTTCGACGTCGCGGACTTCCTGCGCACACTCGTCGAACAGTGTGTGCGGCTGATGGAGGTCTCCGCCGCCGGTGTCGTACTGGCCGATGTCCAAGGCAGGCTCCGGATGGCCGCGGCCTCCTCCGAACGGGCCGGGCTGCTGGAAACCTTGGCGGTACAGACCGGGGACGGGCCGTGTATCGACTGCGTCCGCGACGGCCACCCGATGCGCAGCACCGATCTCCGGGAGGACGCCGCGCGGTGGCCCGAGTTCGCGACCGCGGCGGCCGCGGCCGGATTCCGCGCCGCGGAAGCAGTCCCGATGCGGCTGCGCGGGATGGTCGTCGGCAGCCTCACGCTGCTCCACACCGAACCCGTGCGGGAAGACGCGGATCGCACCGCGCTCAGCCAGGCGCTCGCCGACGTCGCCACGATCGGACTACTGCAACAACGCGCCATCGTCCGTGGTGAGGTCCTCACCGAGCAACTCCAGTCCGCGCTGAACAGCCGGGTGATCATCGAACAGGCGAAGGGTGTCTTGTCCGCACGCAGCCATGATCCGGATATGGAACACGCTTTCACCGCCCTGCGCGGCTATGCCCGGGGCCACAACCTGCGCTTGGCGGACCTGTCCCGTGAGGTCGCCGACGGCGCTGCCGACATCGACGCGATCCTCGCCCACGCCTCGCGGTCACGCTCCTGACGTAGTGGTCGGAGCGTGTCGCAGCGCGCGGTTGTGGCGCGGTTCGGTGCGGGTCTTCGCGTGGTCCACCTGGCGGATCATGTCGCCGCGGACCTCGTTGAGCGCGGCCGGCAGATCCGGTGCCGAAGAACCGGCCACCAGATGCAGGCCGGGAAAGCGATGGAGCCGGCATTCGAGAGTGAGCTGCTGCCCCGCGCCGTTCCGGTCCTTGACACTGATTTCGAGATCGACCTGGCCTTCGTGGAAGGAACGCAGCCTGGAACCGAGCGCGGCCAGTCGTTCGGCGACCCAATCGAGTTCGGAGGCCGAGAAACCGACGCCGAGACGGAGTCGTTCGGCGATCAGGCTGAGGTCTTTCCGATCGGCGGTCATGGCGCCTTCTTCCCGTTGGCCCCAGATCGACTGTCCGGAATGGACGATGTCTCGTTCATTGTCGTGCAGGCGGTGGGGACAGGGCCCACTGTACGCCGTCGGGCTGGGAGGTCACGGTCCGTGAGCTGATCTGGCAGGGCCTCCCGACGTCCAGGGTATGTCGCGAGCGTGTGGCCTGGGCGTCGCAGTAGTCTGGAGGCGAATGGGGGGAGGAGGGTTCCATGGGTCTATGACGATCGACAGCAGCAGAAACCTTTGTCGCCGCCGGAACTGCGACGATGTCGAGTTCTGGCTGGGTTTGTGTGTCCAGGACTGGGTGCGGTGGCAGGACGGCTTGGCCGCCCTCGACCTGCCCGACGACGAGAGACCGGCGCCGCCTCGCAGCGTGTTCGTCGCCCCGGTGCACGCGGACAGCGTGTCGCAGCGGGTGATGGCGACGGGTTGACGCTGTCTGGCCGCGTGAGGCCATTCGTTCAGTTCAGCTCGGGAGTACGGCTCGCGGCGCGGTGTAGCGCGGCGAGTTGGAGGCCGAGTACGACGCCGACGCCGATGGCCGCGGTGGAGACGATCGCTTCGGCCACGGCGGTCCAGGAGCCAGGGACCTGGGCGAATACCTGTGACAGGCTCAGGTACATCGCGGGTCCCGGCAGTACGGCGCCGGTCAGCCCGGGGATGGTGACGACGGCGGTCGGCACTTTCACCGTCCGCGCGGCCGCGCCTGCCAGGACGCCGAGCACCGTCGTCGCGAGAAAGATCGCCAGCGGAGCGGCCAGGCCGAGTATCGAGTGGCCTGCCCAGTTCACCAGGGACGTGACGACTCCGGCGCCGCAGGCGAGCGGCCACCACCGGACGGGCGTCCCCATCAGGATCGCGTTGCCCAGCGAACCGACCAGCGCCGTCAACGGCACCAAGGCGAGAGGTAACGCCGCGAGCTGGACCCGGCCCGCCTCCCCGAGGATGTCGAGGTCGTTGGCCACCGACACCACGACCATGACCCCGGTGACGATCGCGCCGGTGAGCAGCAGGACCGTGACCATACGCGCGGCGGCCATCAGGTGGTAGTCGCCGACGGCGTCTTCCACCAGGGACACCAGCGACAGGATCGGCAGCAACAGCACGAGGTTGGCCGCCGAGAGGCTCGCGGCCTCGTGCCCGTCGAGCAGGCCGAGCGACAACAGCGAGATCGCGATGACGAGGACGGTGCTCGCCTTGGCCGCGACCTGGAAGAACTCGGCGATGCCGATCGTGCCGAGCGCCCAGCCGACGCGGTTGGCGAGAACGAACAACGCGGCCGCGACCACCGCGGCGAGGACGGTGCCGTTCGCCTGCAGGCAGATCATCGCCGCGAGGAGGCAGCCGCCGAGCAAGCTGATGTACCACGGCCAGGTCGGGCCCGCCGTGGCGAGCTTGCCGACCGCACGCTCGGCCTCGTCAGGGGAGATCGCGCCGATCCCGGCACGGACCGCGAGCGCTTCCAGGTCTCCCATCCGGCCGATGTCGCGGGTGTCGTTCGCCTCGATGCTGCCCAGCAGCACCACCGGCTCGCCGCCGCCGCTCGGGCAATACTGCAGATGCACCGCCCGTACCCCGACCGAGATCCGCAGTTCCTCGATGCCGCCCGCGTTCGCCAGCCGTCGAACCGTGCGGACGACGACCGCGGTCTCGATGCCCTGACGGAACATCTGCATCGCCACGTCGAGAGCGAAGGCCAGCACACGCCGGGCCCGCGCCCGCTCGTCCTCCGACATGGCCGGAACTGTAAGGGCGCCGACCGGTCTGGAACGCGATCGCGAGCGGCACCGTCGCGCGGCTTGACCCGATCGGGTTCCTTTCCGGCATGAAGCCTTGAAGTCAGATTTTGCGTCCGACGCCGGCGTAGACGTCGTCCGGTTCGATGTCGCGGAGGCCTGGTTCCGGTCGCCACAGTGGCGCGCTCACCACACCGGGATCGATCAGCTCCAGTCCGTCGAAGAGGGCGACGACCTCGTCGTAGGGGCGGAAGTACATGGGGTCCCGGCTGTTCTTCATCGCGTCGGTGACCGCTGCCATTTCACGGGGCGCGTGGTCGGCGGTCAGATGCGACAGCGCGACCAGGCTGCCGGCAGGCAGGGCGTCGCGGTAGCGGGTGACGATCTCGGCGGGATGCAGGCTGTCCGGGATGAAGTGGAACACGGCCACCATGAGCAGCCCGATCGGCCGGTCGAAGTCCAGCGAAGCCCGCACCGACGCGGAGTTCAGGACCGTCTCGGGGCGGCACAGGTCTGCGTCGACGACAGTGGCGTTCGGGTTGCCGTCGAGGATGAGGCGGCTGTGCGCGACGGCGACCTTGTCGTAGTCGACGTAGACCACCCGGCAGCCGGGGTTCACGTCTTGCGCGATTTCGTGCACGTTGCCGACGGTCGGTATTCCGGAGCCCAGATCGAGGAACTGGGTGATGCCCTGTTCGACCATGTACCGCACGGCGCGGCGAAGGAACGCCCGGTTGGACGCGGCGACCTGACGGCCGGAGGGGAGGACCGCCATGACCTTTTCCCCGACGGCGCGGTCGGCGTCGAAGTTGTGGTTGCCGCCGAGCAGCCAGTCGTAGACCCGTGCCGCACTGGGCACCCGGACGTCGACACCCTCTGGAACCCGTTCGTCCGACACGGACATCCCGCACCTCGCAACACCATGATCGTGGTCCACCGTTGTCACCGGTACGGTACCGACTTCGATGACGGCTCGGTGATCAGTTCGAGTTCGGCGAAAGTCCGTGTACACCAGGAGGGCACGACGACGGTGGCGATCGGCGGCGAGCTCGCCACCCGTATACCGACAGGAGGGTGTATGCACCAAGATGGGCCGATGAGTGCGTACACCGTTGCGGCCATCGGTGCGCTCATCGACACCCACCGCCGATTGGCCCCTGTCCTCGAGGAACATCTCATCGACAATGAAGGCGAAGTTCTGCCGCATCTCGTGATGGCCGACGTCGTCCGATGGTTGGTCGAGCATCGCACCTCTGACCCCGAAGTCTGCCGATCGGTGATCGGTTGGCTCGAAGAGGAATTCGGGCGGGGGCCAGCCGAGGTCCGCGGGCTGATCACCGCGAGCGGTGTCGAGATGATCCCGGATCCCGGTCACCCCGGTGCTGAGCTTCGAGACCTGTTGGGGCCTGTTCTTCGTGAGGTGGACCCGTGGTCCACCTGATGCACGCATTCCAACACTGGAGGTTCCATGCCCAAGGGCTACTGGGTCAGCGTCTATCCCACCATCACAGACCCTGAGACGCTTGATGCCTACAACGGACTGGCCGGTCTGGCCGTCAAGGCCGCGGGCGGGCGGGTGGTCGCCGGCATCGGCGGCCGGGTCGTCGCACACGAAGCCGGAATCGCCGAGCGCGTCGTCCTGATCGAGTTCGACAGCTTCGAACAGGCGGTCGCCGCATACGAGAGCGCGGCCTACCGGAAGGCGCTGGCCGCACTCCCCGACGGCTTCGAGCGCGACTTCCGCATCATCGAAGGCCTCGGCTGACGGTCGAGTCTCCTCGGCTGAGCCGAGGGAAGGAGGCCTTCACGGACCCGGCTGGGGATCAACCGCAGCCGGAACCCACGTAGATACCTAAGACACCCTTGCCTCTAACCCGAATCGCCACTCACGACCACCTCGCACCTGACCAGGGCTGAAGGCTCCTTTCGCTGCGTCAGACGCGGCGAAGGGAGCCTTCGGCTCACCCGCCGGCCCTGCCCACGAACACGACACGTTTGCCTTACCCTCACTATGTCCAAGCGGGATCGCGGCCGGTCAGGCCGAGGATGCGGTCCAAGGTGGGTGCATCGGCGGGCACCGCGACTTCCGGTCCGTACATGCCCATCTCCCGCCCCTGTTCCACGCCGGCGAGCACCGTGTCGTGCAGATGCGCCAGCAGGCCGGGGGGAAGTTCCAGCCGCTGCCCGGTGGCGACCGCCAGGTCCCAGCCGTGCACGGCCAGTTCGCCGACGACCATGTCACCCATGACGGGCGCGGGCAGCGTGTGCGGTGTGCCCATGGTCGTCTCGCCTTCCCAGGCGCTCGGTGGCGCCCACGACGAGGTGATGTCGTCCAGAAGGGCGAGCAGGCGGCCGCGCCAGTCGCCTGCCGCCAGGTCCACATCGGACTCGGCGGCCGCCGGCTGCGGAACGGACTCCTTGCGGCCGGCGCCGGCGAGCGACGGGCCCCAGAACAGGAGGTGGTTGAGCAGCGCTCGCACGTCGTACTCCCTGCACGGAGTCTTGTCGGCGAGCTGGTCGTCGGTGATGGCACGGGCGACCGCGGCCATGGCCTCGGCCGTGTCGGATATGGGTGACATGGCGGCGACGCTAGGCGGCGCGAGCCGGAGGGGTAGTGAACAAAAGCGACATACACTCTGCTGTGTGGGGCGGGACATTCGTGAGCTGCGGAGTGCGTGGACCAGCCATCAGCGCCACGCGTTCCACGAGCCGTCGCCGGCGCTCGCGCCATGGGTGGAGCGGTATTGGGAGGCTCGCTGGGACTACGCCGAGCCCTACCGGCAGAAGATCGTGCCGTACCCGAACGTGCACCTGTCGTTCAGCGGTGGCCGCGCGGACGTCAACGGCGTGTGCAGTGGCTACCAGATCAAAGTCCTCGAGGGCCGCGACCACGTCTTCGGCGTCGCGTTCCGGCCGGGCTGCTTCCGCCCGTTCCTCGGTGCCTCCGTCTCGACGATCACCGACCGCGTCGTTCCGGCGACCGAGGTGTTCGGCCCGGACCTGCCCACGACGCTAGACGTGCCGACCGTGGAAGCGTTCCTGCTGAAACACCTGCCGGACGACGACCGCCGGGTGCGCCAGGCGGTGGCCGCGGTCGAGCTGATCGCCAAGGACAAAGCCGTGACCAGGGTCGAACGGCTGGCCGACGAGCTGGGACTGAGCATGCGGGGGCTGCAACGGCTGTTCGCGGAGTACGTCGGCATCGGGCCCAAGTGGGTGATCCGCCGCTACCGCCTGCACGAGGTGACCGCACGCATGGCCGACGGCGGGGTGATCGACTGGGCCGCGCTGGCGGCGGACCTCGGCTACGCAGACCAGGGCCACTTCATCCGCGACTTCAAGAGCATGTTCGGCGAGCCACCGACCTGGTACGCGCAGCGGTATTAGCCCGCCTCGCCGGAACACACGAGTAGCGCGATGCCGGCGGAGACCGGCCGGAGCCCCGTTGCCCACGACGCGACATTTGTCCAAGACCGGTGGCCGGCGACCGTGCACCATCGCTCGCATGAGCGAGAACGGTGTTGAGCGTTCGCAGGGGATACACGTGATGCATGACGGTCCGCGGCAGGCGCCGCCGCTGGTGCTCGTCCACGGATCGGGGGCTTCGGGTGCCTCGTGGAGCCCGGTGGTCCCGGCCCTTGCCTCCCACCACCACGTCATCCGGGTCGACCTTCCGGGCTGTGGTCAGTCCCCACCGTCACGGTCGTACGACGTGCCCGCGCAGGCGAGCGCGGTAGCGGCGGTGCTCGACGACCTCGGCCGCGGTCCGGTCACCGTTGTCGGGCACTCCAGTGGCGGCTACGTCGCCACCGCCCTCGCCGAACAGCGCCCCGACCTGGTGCGCTCGGTCGCGCTGATCAGCTGCGGCCCGCATCCCGGCGCGCTGCTTTCCCAGCCGTTGATCCTCCGGATCCTGCTGGGCCCGCCGTTCGGCCCGCTGATCTGGCCGAGGCGTTCGGACGCGGTGATTCGCAAGGGAATCGGGGCAACGGCCGCTCGCCCGGTGGACGTACCCGACGAGGCGGTCGCCGATCTCAAGCAGATCTCGTACCGCACCTTCAGGACGATCTTGCGCCGCAACACCGAGTACATCGCCGAGCGCGGCGTGCCCGATCGTCTCGCCGCCCTCACCGTTCCGGTGCTGGCGGCCTTCGGTACCGCCGACCCTCGCTGGGACCCGGCGTCGGTGCGCCAGTACGAGGTGGTGGCCAACGCCCGGATCGAACTGCTGCCCGGCGTCGGACACCTCCCCATGTTCGAGGCACCCGAGGCGATCAGCGAACTACTGCTGAGCTGGACCTCGCGGGACCGGACCGTTGACAGCCCGCCCATGGTCCCCGATCCCTAGACTGGTCGTGTGCTGTCGACTGGAAGACCGCCGGGCTGGGAAACGGTGGACATCGCGGTTCCGCGCCGGTCGGATCGGCTGCCGGGGATCAGCATGGCCGGGTTCCGCCAGCGTCTCCCCGCTCCCGTGGACATCGCCATGGTCGCGCACCCCTCCGTCACCCTTCTCATCGACCTGAGCGAGGGAGACGGCATGGTCTGCGACAGCCGCGGCCGGCGCGAGCGCGGCAGTGTCGTCATCGGGCTCATGCCCGGCGATCTGCGGGCAGGTGGCCGCGTGGGCGAATGTCTCCAGATCCGGCTCGAGCCGGACGTGGCGGCCGCGGTGCTCGACGCAGCACCCGATCTCAGCGGGACGATGGCCCCTCTCGCGGACGTCTGGGGTCGCGACGCCGAGCGGATCGAAGACCGGTTGCGTGCCGCCGCGTCCTGGGATGAACGGTTCAGGATCGCGGCCGAGGTCGTGGGCCGACGGATGCGCGCCCGCACGCCGGTCGACCCGGGAGTCGCCCACATTTGGCGGCGGACGCTCACGAGCCGAGGGCGGATACAGGTCGACAGCCTGGCAGGCGAGGTCGGCTGGGACCGCAAGCGTCTGTGGTCACGCTTCCGGTCCCAGCTCGGAATCAGCCCCAAACGCGCCATCCGGCTGGTGCGGTTCGACCACGCCGCCCACCTCCTCGCGACCGGTCACACCGCCGCCGGCGTCGCCGCCGAGTGCGGCTACGCCGACCAATCCCACCTCCACCGCGAGGTCAAGGCGTTCACGGGGCTCACCCCCTCGGTCGTGGCCGTCGCGCCGTGGCTCGCCATCGACGACGTCGCGTGGCCCACCTCATCACCGGTCCTGGCGCCGACCGGCCCGGCACCGGCGGAGGTCAGGCCGGTTCCGCCACGCAGGTTCGATCGTCCCTCGGCCGTTCGCCCGTGGTCAGGAACGCGGTGACCGTGTCGTTCGCGCATTTGTTCGCGCCGATCAGGTAAGCGCCGTGGCCGCCCTGGTCCGCGGTGACCATCCGGGCCCGGTCACCGAAGGCGCGCCGCATGTGCCCGGCGCCGGCCAGTGGCGTCGCCGGGTCGCGGGTGTTCTGCGCGAGCAGCACGTTCGACGGGCCCCGGTCGCCGACCCGCACGGGCGGCTCGGCGGGCTCGGACCGCCAGAAGGCGCACGGGCGGATGTTGGCCCCGGCCGCGCCGAACATCGGGTAGCGCTTCCGGTCCACGGAGACGTCGTGGAGATAGCTGCCCACCGACCTCGGCCAGCGGGAGTCGTTGCAGAGCACGTAAAGGTGGCTGGCCACCGCGTTCTCCAGATTCTGCGGAGCCTTCGCCTCGGCCGACGGTGGTGGCGGCTGATTCGTGTCGAGCGCGTGCCAGATCGCGGCCAGTTCGGGCATCCGGCTGTCCCGGTACAGGGACGCGAAGGTCGCCAGCCGGAACAGGGTGCCGTCGAAACCTTGCACCGGTGCCTTGTCCAGGCGGGCGGCGAGGTCGAAGTACTTCGCGGTGACCTCTTCCGGAGTGGTGCCTAGGTCGTATTCAGGTCGCGCGGCGGCGAACTTGGCGAAGTCCGGGAACCGCTTCTCCGTTCCGAGGCCGAACAACCGGCTGGCCACCCGGTCCAGGCCGCTCGGGACGAGGTTGCTGTCGAGCACGATCCGGTCGCTCCGGTCGGGGAACAGCGTGGTGTAGACCGCCCCGAGATGGGTGCCGTAGGAATAGCCGAGGAAGGAGAGCTTGTCCTCGTGCAGTGCCTCGCGGATCCGGTCCATGTCGCGCGCGGTGGCCGCGGTCGACAGGTAGGGGAGCAGATTCGCCGTCTTGGACTCGGCGCACTGCTCGGCGACGGCCTTCGCGTTCTGAGCCTGTGTCAGCACATCGGCGGCGTCCCGTGCGTAGGGCGGGATGTTGCCCCTGTTCTGCTGTTCCGGCGTCAGGTCGCAGGTGACCGGGGTGCTCCGGCCCACGCCACGCGGGTCGAAGCCGATGATGTCGTAGCTGTCCAGGACGCTTTGCGGCAGCCCGAGATCGACCAGCCCGCCCGGGAAGCCGAGTCCGCTGCCGCCCGGTCCGCCGGGGTTGGTCAGCAGCACACCCCGGCGCTTCTCGGGATTCTTGCTCGCCAGCCGGGAGACCGTGATTTGGATCTGCTGTCCGTCCTGGCGCCGGTGGTCCAGGGCGACGTCGATGGTGGTGCACTGAAGGCCGGGTTTGGCGACGTCGGCCGGGCACTCGCCCCACTGCAACGCCTGGGCGGGCTCACCCGCCTGAGCGAGTCCTGGTGGTGCCAGCAAGGCCGCCGCGATGACGATGGTCAAGGCTCTCCGCATGGTTTCCCCTCGGGTGGTCGGTCGTGCGCCGTCCGGTTCGAGTAGAGACCGTGTCCTCGGGGCATGGTCAACGAAGACGTCCGCCGCCGGCGCCTTCCGGTGACCTTCCTTGACTGTGCCCCAGGGGCATGGTGTGCACTGCGGGGGATGGCCTGGAGTACACGTGAGCTGGCGGAGCTGGCAGGCACGACCCTGAAGACCGTCCGCTACTACCACCGGATCGGTCTGCTCGACGAGCCGGAACGAGGAGCGAACGGGTACAAGCGGTACCGCATCACGCATTTGATCCGGCTGCTGCGGATCCGGCGGCTCGTCGATCTGGGGGTGCCGCTGGCCGACATCGAGGCGATGGAGGAGTCGGACGGGAACGCGGAGCGGACGTTGCGCGCGCTGGACGCCGAGCTGAAGGCGAGCATCGAACGGCAGGAGCGGATGCGGAAGGAGCTGGCGTTGATCCTGGACCGCCGCAGCCTTGTCGACCTGCCGCCGGGTTTCGACGGGAACGTCGCCGACCTGTCCGAAGTGGAACGTTCGATACTGATGGTCTTCTCGCGGGTGCTGGATGCGAAGGCGATGGACGCGGTGCGGGAGTTGCACTCGGCACCTCGTCCTCTCGCGCAAGCGGAGTTCGAGGCGCTCGACGCCGACGCCGACGAGGCCACGAGACAGCGACTGGCCGAGGCTCTCGCGCCGGTCGCGCGCCATCAGCTCGAAACTCAGCCGGCCTTGACGGAAGCGACGGCACGGGTGGCTCTTTCCGAACCGATGGTCCTGCGTGGCTTGGTGGAGCTCTACAACCCGGCCCAGCTGGACGTCTTGCGGCGGCTGAGCGCCCTCCTCGATCTCGCGCCCTAGGCCTGAAAGATGGGTCGAAGGCGTCCTTCATGGCATCAGACGCGGCGAAGGGAGCCTTCACCCCACCTCCGAGCGAGATCGACCGCGCTCACTCCTCGAATCGGGAGCACGACCCCGACGGTCAGGCCAGTACCTTGCGGTCGGCCCGTGGCCTGTCAGCACCTGTTCCGGATGCTGTCTTGCTTCGCGTGCCTCGCGCCAGCCAGGCTGTGCTGTAGGGCACGAGAAGGGTCGACTCCGCAGAACTCGCCACTGGAGCGGAGAACTCGAGTACCGTGCCCCAGTCGCGTCGCACGGGCACGAATCGCGAGCTGAGGTTTACGACGCACACGCCGCTTCCCCGTTGCCAGGCGACGACACGAGGGTCTCCGGCGAAAGGCAAGAGGCGCGCCGGGTCGCGCTGATCGAACACCGACTCGACAACGGCTTGACGGCGTCGGCTGGGTGGCGCTTTCGAATCGTCACCGGTGCGGATGGCGTGGGAATCGGCAACGGCGAGGATGGCCAACTGTACGGCGGAGTGAAGCCGGCAGGACATCGATGCCAATTCAGAAGATTCAGCAAATTCACTGATCGCTCTGGTGGGCGTTTCGCTCGGTATTTCGTAGGGCTCGTCGTATGGGCAAGGCGCGATCAGCGTGCGAAGTCGATCTGCCAGCTCCGCGGTGATCGCGGTGATCGTCGAGGGTTCGACGACCAGGGTAAAGGTGGGATCAAAGGGCGCTGGGATCATCACGTCCTGTCGCCCCGCAGGGTGGTTCTCGGTGTCAGTCCACTTGAGCGAGGGGACGGGAAGATGAACTGTCGACCATCCTGATATATGTGAGATGAGTATTCATTCGCTCCGTTCATTGGCCTCATTTTCGACTATGAGGAGTGTGCAGGCCATAGGGCAAAAGGGTCGTCGGTGGTGAGGTTTTTTCCGACGACACAGAACTCCCGCGATCGGTTTCGGCCGTCTGAGTGATCGCCTCGGCGGCAGGAGCGGGACTCCAAGCGCGCCGGTGTCCCGTCCAGCGCGAGCCTGTTGTCGACAGCTTGGTGTGGCGCTGGTTTTGGAGAGGGCCTGCCACGAGGTCGATATGAGGTTCAACGGCCAGATTCCGACCAGTGCGAGAGCGGGGTGACCAGCAGCGGAGCTTCTCGGGGTTGCGTACCACCCAGATGCGCTTGGTCCGGTCACTCACGACCTCGAACGCGAACACCGTCACGATGACGCCGTCCTGCTGGGCGACCAGGCCGGGCCGGCCATTGACCATACGTTCCAGGAACATCATGGTGCCAGGCCTGCGACGGGCGATCTCGACCCACGCGTGCGCGATCTGCTCGCCGCCACCAGCCCTGGTATGGAGCACCTCAAGGACCTTGCCGCCGGTCACCACACCGAAGCCCTGACAGCGGCCCGCGACGCCGGCCGCGAAACCGCGGTCCTTTGACCCATCCTCCAAAGGCCAGCCACGAACTCCGTCGAACCTCACCGATCGCCGTTCCCTTGGGATATTGAGAAGAAGCTCAAACGTGTCGTGTTCGAAGGGAGCCTTCACCCCCGGCACCGACCACGCCACCTTTGCCTTACCCCTCGATAACCCGTGAGCCGCCGGGCACAACCGCAACGAGGCGACTGGAAGGATGCCGGCTCAAAGGAACAGGCCGTACCCGGAAACGTCAACGGGATCAGGACTGCGAAAGGCCCGATTCCCCATGTGGACCTGACTTCATAGTGGTCGGCTTGATCGGGTGAGGCGTGGGAACAGCGTCCGGGCGTTGTGGTGCCCGATGTCCTCGGAGTCCTGGATCGGTGCGGTGAAGTAGGCGACGGCGGGTTCTGGGGCGAAGGGCCAGTCGCTGCCGTAGAGCACGTGTCCGGGTTTGGCGAAGGCGAGCAGTGAGGGCAGGGCGGCTGGGCTGGCGGACATGGCGGTGTCGAAGAAGAAACCGGCCAGATCGTCAAGCACTTCGTCAAGATCGCGGCCGGTCTGGGCGAAGACGCTCAAGGCGAGGCGATGCGCCGCGTAGGGGACGAAGCCACCGGCGTGGCCGAGGATGAACCTGATACCCGGGAACCGTCGTGGCACGTTGTGGCGCACCAGGTTGAACGCTGCCCGGGTGGTGTCGAGCAGGAAGTCGGCGGCGAACGGCGGGATCCCGGGCACGGCCGGACCGGGCAGATCGGCAGGGTGGACGAGGACGACGGCGGAGCGTTCGTCCAGGACCGTCATGAGCGGGTCCAGACTCGGCTCGCCCAGGTAGAGGCCGCGACTGTTGGCCAGCAGGATCACACCGTCGGCAGACAGTTCGTCCAGCGCGTACACCGCTTCGGCGAGGGCTGTGTCCACATCGGGCAGGGTGAGCGTGGCGAACAGCCCGAACCTGCCCGGATGGTCCTTGACCAGTTCGGCTCCGAACTCGTTCATGCCGCGCGCCAATGCCGGTGCGTCGGCACCGTCGTCCAGGTGCACGCCCGGAGTGCTGAGGGAGAGGATCGCGGTGGCGATGCCGTGGCGACCCATCAGCTCCAGCGCCAGGTCCGGGCTCCACTCGGGCAGCTCGCGGCCACCGGGCGCGTGCACACCATGGTCGCGCAACCATTGGGCGTAGCCGGTGGGGATCATGTGCGTGTGGACGTCGATGTGTCCGGTCATGTCTGTTCCTCGCGGTGCGGCTGGAGCAGCCGGTTGGCTTGGCGGACGATGTCGTCCAGGTAGCGGCGTGTGGTGGCGGGGTCGTCTGCCGTGGCGGGGTCGATGAGCATGCGGTACATGGCCGCGCCCACGACCATGTCGATCACTGAGTCGATGTCGGCTTCCTCGGCCAGCTGTCCGTCCTTTTTGGATTGTTCGAGTGCGGCGAGGATGACCTGGCGCCGGGGCTCGATGTACTGCTCCCGGTAGGTGGCCAGCAAAGCGGGGTGGCTGACGCTGGAGCCGATGAGCTGGGCGAGCACGGCCCGGAACCGCGTGTCGCCGAAGGTGCCTGTCCAGGACTCCATCAGCCGTTCGTCAGGCTGCCTCGCCGACGGGTCCGCCGCCGCCCAGATCTCCGCCTCGGGCACGAGGGTGCGGGCTTGCTCGATGGCTTGGGTCAGCAGTTCCTCCTTCGATGACCAGCGCCGGTAGATGGTCACCTTGGCCACGCCGGCGCGTTTGGCGATCTGTTCGAAGTTCGCGCCTTCCACGCCGCGTTCCGCGAACAGCTCCAGTGCGGTCTTCATGATCAGCTCGTCGGCGTGGGGGTCGCGGGGCCTGCCTCGGGAGCGGCGAGCCGAGGTCATCGGAACTCCACCCGCGCCTGCTCCGGGACGAATTGGGGCCTGTGTCCCGGGCGTAGCCGCCAGTCGGGGGTGAGGACGGTACTCATGTGCCGTCGAAGCCTCCTGATTCCTGCTGTTCCGGGGATCCCTTGTGAGAGAACGGATTCGACTGCGTCGAGCTGATAGGGCGTGTTGTCGTGGGCGAACAGCGGCACGGTGGTCGGTGCCGAGGTGAGCAGGTCCTGGATGCGCCGTGCCGCGTCGAGTTGGTGCACGGTGTCCGTGCCGCCGATCGTCATCTGGCGGACCTGGTCGACGGCGAGATGCGGGAGTGTGTAGAGGGTGTCGCCGGTGAACAGCGCGTTGCCGTCGTCCATG
The DNA here is from genome assembly GCF_003947415.1 of Amycolatopsis sp. WAC 01376. GTDB lineage: Bacteria > Actinomycetota > Actinomycetes > Mycobacteriales > Pseudonocardiaceae > Amycolatopsis. The sequence goes on along the minus strand of NZ_QHKL01000008.1, from coordinate 138,389 downwards.
CGCAGCAGTACGCACATATGCCCGGGTGAGTGTCCGGGTGTCGGCAGCAGGATCACGCTGCCGTCTCCGAAGTGGTCCTGGCTCTCGGGGAAGGCGTGGAACGCGCCCGAGTCGAAGCGCGGGAAGGTGAGCTTGTCCTTGACCAGGTCGAAGGAGTACGGGTACAGCACGCCGTGGTCCCAGTCGCGCCGATCCAGTGTCACCGTGGCCTGCGGGAGGTGGCGGAGGCCGCCGGCGTGGTCGTCGTGGACGTGGGTGAGGAACACGGTCGTGACGTCCTTGACGTCGTACCCGAGGCGGGCCAAGCGGACTCGCAGGTCCTGCTCGGTGGTCATCGTGTATTCGTCGCGGTCGCTCAGCAGGCGCGACACCATGGCGTTGTGGTTGTAGTACCCGTCGTGGTCGTGTGCCTGTTCCCAGTGGATCCCGGCGTCGATCATCATCACGCCGTGCCGGGGGTGATCGACGAGGTAGGCATAGACCGGCACGGTGATCGTCGCCTTGTCGAGCAAGGTGCGCAGATAGCCGTTCGGCCCTTCCCAGCCGTCGAGGCCGCCGTAGAACTGGCCGAAGGTGACCACGGTGTCGCCGGTATGCGGCGGGAACACCCGCACCGCGCCGTCGGTCATCCGCTGCCGCCCGCCGGGGGCGCGGATCGCCTCTTCCCGCTCCTTCCCGGCCCGCGCCGGCTGGTTCTGGCGATGCCGTTCGACCCAGCCGGCCGACAGCCCGCTCAAGGCGCCCAGCGCGACACCGACGCCGCCCAGCACGAACACTCGCCTGCTGCGACTGGCGGCCGGTTTCGCCACATCGCGGCGTCCGCGTGAGCCGGCGACCATCGCTCCGGCCAGCGAGGCCGCGGCGGCCAGGCCGAGGAGCACGGGGATGTCCGCGATGTAGAAGACGACCGCGAAGTACAGCCCGAGTGTGCCCAGCCCCGCCGGCACGCCGAGGAACCACCCGACGCGGGCACGCGCGAGGCGCCGTCCGTATACGCCGGGCCACAGCAACCCGATCACCAGGCCGAGCAGCAGCAGGCCGTAAACCACGAGCACGGGCGCCGCCACGTCCTTCAGCCTGAGGACGACCAGCCAGGCCGCCATCACCGCAAGGGCCAGGGCGAGCAACAGGATCTTGCCCAGGGTCTTCATCATCCGGCCCACCACCTTTCGAATACGCAACCGGATGCGTTTGCATATTAGACCATGGTGCCAGAGAAACGGTCACGGTCATCGACATGAGGAAGTCGGCTGGATGATCAGGTCACGCCGGGAACGCAGTCGTTGGCCGGCGTAGGGGGTGAGGGCGACGTTGCGGCAGGCCGGCGGTCGACGGTCTCCGAGGTTTGAGAGTGGTGCCGTTCCCGTTGTGACACAAGGCTTTGCTCGCGTCGCGGACACAGGTGACGTAGCGTCGCGAGGCAGCGTTCCCCTGGAAACGGAGATGCCGGTCGTACTCCTCGAGGCGCAGGCTCAGGCGCAGGGCATCCTGCCGTCGACCGGCCCCTCGCGGGTGGCGGGGCACCGGCGGGGGCGGTTGCGGGCACCGTGGTCGGGAGGCACGTCGATGCTATGCCGGACGCTGGAGAACGCGTCGATACCCCAGGCGACCTGGCGGGCCCCACTCCACAGGGCGCGGAGCAGGCGCCGGATGGGCCGCTGGGCGCGAACGTCGTTCGAGGACGAGGGGTCGTGGGTCTTCGGGATCTCTTGTGCGATGGAGTCGTCGAAGTACATAGCTCAAGAGTGGCAAGCGGCGCCCTTTCGCAGCAGTGGCAGGATTGACGTAAAGTGCTAGGATTTTGCCATCATGGTTCTCCCGCGTCCGACGATCACGATCCCGCTCGTCGACGGCATGACCCTGTTCGAGATCGGCATGCCGCTGGAGGCACTGGGTTACGGCTGGGATCCCGACCACGGTCCGCTCTACGACGTGACGCTGTGCGGTGACCTGCGCGGCGTTCGCACCCACACCGGCGCCCGCCTGGTCCCGGAACGACCGCTGAGCGCCGTGGCCGAGGGTGACACGGTGCTGGTGCCGGCGGTGCCACCGGGGCGGCCGGTCGGCGCCCGGCTGGTCCGCGAGTTGCGGCGCGCCGCCGACCGCGGCGCCCGCATGGTGGCTCTGTGCACCGGCACGTTCGCGCTCGCCGAGGCCGGCCTGCTCGACGGGCGCCGGGCCACCACTCACTGGCGGCACGCCGCACTGCTGCAGCGGATGTATCCCAACGTCGAGCTCGACGCACGCGCCATCTACGTGGAGGACAACGGCATCTTCACCAGTGCCGGCTCGGCGGCGGGCCTCGATCTGTGCCTGCATCTGATCCGGCGCGACCACGGGGAACGCGCCGCGAACAACACGGCCCGCTACCTCGTCATCGCTGCCCACCGTGACGGCGATCAGGCGCAGTACGTACACGCCGAGCCGCTGGAGGATCGCGCCGCCTGGTTGGACGACCTCCGCGGCTGGCTTCGCGAAAACCTCCGCCTGCCGCTGACGCTCACCGAACTGGGTCGAGCGGCGAACCTCTCGCCCCGCACCCTCGCCCGACGGTTCGAGCAGGACGCCGGCACCACGCCCATGCGCTGGGTCGCCGCGGAACGAATCGCGGCGGCGAAGGAGCTGCTCGAGGCCACCGAGCTCACAGTGGACCGGATCTCGTCCGAGGTGGGCTACGGATCGCCGGTGACGTTCCGAACCGCCTTCACCCAGGAGGTCGGCATCTCACCGGGGCGCTACCGCTCGCGGTTCGCCGCATGGCTGCCTGCGGTTTGACCCGTGCGGATGTGGTGACCGCGTTGTCGAGGGCTCATGCGGTGAGCACGGTCGACTGAGTCATGCGGACAGTTCTCGTCTCCGGCGGCGCGCACCACGGTCCCGTCGGCGAGGACGACGCGGTCGTCGGCGAGCCGGTCGCAGGTCAAACCCCACTTGCCGGTCGTGGTCGAGTAGCCGGCGTAATTGTGGCCACCCGAGCGGGGCGCGAACGGCACCCCGTGCTTGGCGCACCAGCGCAGCGCGGCCTGCACGTCGTGCTCGGTGGCGCAGGCGCCACGGCTGCTGCCGACGGGACTTTCCCTTCAGCCCCCGGCCGCGATTCCCATCGGTCAGTGGGGGCTGCCGAGGAGCGGGACGTCCAGCTTGCCCGCGTGGTAGTCGCGCACGGCCTTGACGAGTTCGTCGGTGTCCAGCTGTCCGTTGCCGTTGACGTCCAGGAGAGCAAAGGCCTCATCGGCCGAAGACGCGTCGACCCCGATCGCCTTGAGCCACCGTTTGAACTCCGGAGGATTGACCTGGCCGTCCCCGTCGGTGTCGACCAGATTCACGATGGCCTCGATGGTCGGTCGCAGGACACGGGCGAATCCGGCGTCGCCCTGTGCGACGATGTTCCGCTGGGAGAATTGCTCGAACTGCTCAAGGGTGATCGCGCCGTCCGGGCCGGCGCCGGTCTGCTGGGACATGTACTCCCACAGTCCGCTGTAGGCCTCCTTGAGTGCGCTGGCCTTGGGGGTGTTCTCGGCTTCGCCGAATGCTTTGATAATTCGATTCGCTTCGGCTTCCAGGTCGTCACGTTCGATCGCGCCATTGTTGTTCTTGTCGTACAGCTTGAACCGTTGTTCGATCCGCTGGTGTACCTGAGTGGCAGTAGTCACGACAGTGCTCCTTTGAGCTGGATTTTGCCGGTACGAGCGCCTTTGCTCCCTTTATGACACGGCGAAGTGCTGTCGTCCAAGCTATCAGGAGGCCGAACGAGTACGCATAGCCTGATCAGGGCATTCGCCGCGCACTTCTCTTTCACGACGAGGAAATGGCGTAGATGACCACCTGAAAGCGTGACTTATCACTATCGGTCTTCCCACGATCGCTTCACCTGACTTTCGTCGCATGCGGGCGACCGGTTCACTGACACGGTCCCTTCTTACTCAGGTGAAGGAAACCCATGTTCTCGTGGCTCTATGATTTGCCGAACTGGGGGATGTTCCTCTTGTTCGTCGTGGTCGCGCTGGTCGTGTGCTGGGGTTCGGTCTTCCTGCTCCGCCCGGTCATGGATCGGTTGTTCGGTGCCGAAGATCGCGAGCAGCGCAATTCGCTGCTGGATCTGGTGCTCTCCGGGACCGGGCTGTTCTACGGCCTGCTGCTCGGGCTCATCGCGGCCGCCACCTACACGACCTATTCCGAGGCCGAGGCCGGCGTCGCCAGCGAAGCCACCGCGCTCTCCGCGCTCTACCGGGATGTGTCCGCCTACCCGGAGCCGTTGCGCAGCCGGCTCCGTGGTGACGTCGAGAACTATGTCGACACCCTCATCAACGTCGCCTGGCCGAACCAGCAACGGGGCGAGACAACGTCCGAGACGACGGACCTGGTCGACTCGATCCAGCGCACGATGACCACCTTCGAACCGGCCACGCCCGGCCAGGAGATTCTGCACGCCGAGTCCTACGCCCAGTTCAACACGTTCGTCGAGGCCAGACGGAAAGTGATGAACGCGGTGTCGGCCAGCCTGCCGGCCGCGCTGTGGTGGGTGCTCATCGGCGGCGCCCTGATCAATTTGCTCCTCATGTCGATGCTCGCCGTCGAGCGGCTTGGCCCGCACCTCGTCATTTCCGGCTTGTTCGCCGTGTTCATCGCCATGATGATCTTCCTCATCGTCGCGATGGACAATCCATTCCTCGGGGAGTTCAGCGTCACCCCGGCACCGTTCGAGCAGCTCCAGCACACCCTGTTCGGCCGGGCGTGAACGTCAGCGGGCGCCGGCCAGCGCGGTATCCATCGCCAAGACGATGCCGTCCCAAAAGCGGGCCCTGTCGCGCATCGCCGAGCGGACGGTGCCGAGACACTCGTCCCACTTGGCGTCGTCGTCGCCGCAGAGGTCGGCGAGCATCTGCATCGCCATCGGTGTGTGCTCGTCGGCGTCGACTTCGATATGCCGTTCGAGGTAGCTGCGCAACAGCCGGAGTCGGTCGTCCGACGGGTCGGCGGCGATCACCTTGTCGAACATTTCCGGGATGAGGTCTTCGCGGCTGAAGGCGAACGCCGCGGCTTGGCAGTGCACGGGGGTGTCGGTGATGATCCGCCAGGTCGCCGAAACGAATTCGGCCGACGGCCGAGGTACGCGGGCGGCGGCCAGGGCGTCCGGCACGCTTTTCCCTGTCCGCAGGGCGTCGAGGAACTCGTCGATGGCCCTGGTATCCGCGCCGACCTCTGTCATGGCGGCTCGGTAGAGTTCGAAATGGCTGCTGAATCCCGACTCCAGCTCGTCGCTCTCTTCGACGAGGACGATGTCGTTGATGAGTCTTCTGCTGGTCGGGTGTCCCTGTGGAATCCAGGGCACCTCCACGCAGGTCAGCTGACGTTGCAGGGTTTTCAGCAGGGACATGAAATCCCAGACGGCGAACACGTGGTGTTCCATGAAGACGGCGATGTCGGAGGCCGACGCGAAGCTGTCATATATTCGGTGGGTGGTCACCTCGTCGCGTTCAGGCTGGCTCTCGGCGCGGATCATGTCGATTCCGGGGTGGGTGACTTCCCATTCGTAGCGGGGCATCGGGGTTCCTTGTCTGAAGAGTAGTGGTGTTCCTCCGGTCGTCCGGTCCGGCGAGCGGGCCGGCTGGTATGCGCGAGGATCTCATCAAAGCAATTCGCGAAAAGTGTTCGGCTTGAGGTATTGCCGTTCTTCGAAGGAGAGTGATCGATTCCAATCCGAAACGTAGCGGCGTGCGCAACCGGCCGAAACAGCCGGTCGACATCAGTACCCACCTGAGCGCCGTTCTCGTCTGAACGTAGGCCCGCTGTTGTGCGGTGTGTGATCAGACTCCGTGAAATCGGCGCCGTTAGTGCGTTTCCCGGACACAAACGGTGGGGTTCCCGCTGGGGGGGCGAACCGGATGATCATCTCCGGTTCGCGCGCTGACCGCCGCGGCGATCACCGGGCTCTCCGAGCACGGTCACGCCCTCGCGAACGCCACTGCCCTCGAGCAGTCACCTGGTCTGACCCGATCCGTGCCGAACCGGGTACAAGGCTTAGTCGTCTGCGGCATGGTGGGAGGCGTGCGAATCCTTCTGGCCACACTCAGCGCCCTGCTCCTGGTCCCGGTGCTCGCCGGAACCGCCCACGCCTACGACAAGATCGCCGAGGCCGCGCCGGTGACGATGGTGGAGTCACCCGGCGGCGAAGGCGAGGTCCGCGCCCGGCTCGTCCTCGGCACGGTCACCGCGGGCACTTCGCACAACCTGCGCAGTGAGATCGAGGTCGGCGACGGCCGAGTGGACGGCGCGGTGTCCGCCATCGCGATCGGGCACAAGATCACCTGCCAGCCGGTGGGCGGCAAGACGCTGCCGAACACGGCGACCCAGCACGGGCAGATCTGGAGCGGCCAGAACCTGCTGCACGGCGGCGGCAGGGTCACGCTCGTCGTGCGCATGCTGTTCAAGCCGGCCACCACGGGCAACTACGAGTGCCTGCTGCGGGCGTACGTCCTCAACGGGTACGCGGCCGGGCAACCCGGCCGGCCCGGCCGCGAGACCGCCAAGTTGTACAGCGGCTTCATCGGGGACATCGACGGAGCCATCGGCCCCGAGGGCTCCGCGCAGACGTTCGGGTCCTCGCAGAACACCTTCCTCGGGATGGATGCGCCCGGCAAACAGGTGAACCCGGTGGACTACACCCCATTGCCGGGAGCCACCAGGTTCCTCGCCACCGCCGATCTCTTCGCCACGAGCTGTTACGGCGACGGTGGCAACGCCTGCCCGGACGGCACCACCTATCCGGGCAAGGGCAACACCGCGATGGTGCGGTTCCGGACGGTCGCGACGCCGTCCTCAGCCGCGCCCGGCTGCGTCGCCCAGGCCACGCCCTCGGAAACCGCGGCGGTGAGCGGGAATCTGCACCACCTGCGGCTACTCGGGCAGCTGACGGTGACCCAGCCGGCCAGCGGGTGCGGGACCTGGCGGATCAACGCCTTCGTGCAGGACAACGGCGGCACGCTGCCGTTCGTCATCCACGGCAACCCGTACTCGGTCACCTACGCTCGCCCGCCGGTCTGATCATCGGTGCCGAACCGCAGAGTCGAGCGGCCCCTGAGGAGTGGCAAGGCAACTGAGACTGATCACGGTGTAATCGCTGTGAGGCATGCCGGAACACGCAGCTCACACAAGATCGACATGTCCTCGTCGTCGAGAACGTGCATTCACCACCGCCGAAATGGAGCTTCGGTCGCGAATTCCGCGTGGCTGGCGGTCATCAGTGATTCCTTCCTTGAGGTGAGAGCTACTCGGTGCCGTAATCCGCAGATGGCCCGCCACGGCGTCAACGAAGAGGAGATCGGTCACCTCACGGCGCTGACGCGTGACTCCCGGGCTATCGGCTCCAGCAGGTGACGTCGGCTCATGCCGATGAGCGGATGCGCCACGTTGGCGTCACGGGAAGTTCGGCCGTTGCGCGGACTGGGCTTGGGTCATGGCGGCCGTAACCGGGGGTCGGGTCCTCACGAGGGAGGGGTGAGATTCTGACAGAGGTGGGTGGGGAATGCTGGCTCGACAGCGAGGATTTCGCTGCAGCCGCCGCCCTTCGCCGAGGCGAAGCTCATCCAGCCGTTGCCGGCCCAGCGGGAGACGACCCGGGCCGGGGCCTGGCCACTGTGCCGCCGCAGGTCGTGGATCAGCCAGTTCTGGTCGCACGCCCGTGTTGTGCCCGGGTGCTCGGCCTCTGCGCTGAACTCCACCTGCGCCACCCATGCTTGGTCGCAATGGTCGGTGGGCGGTTCGCAACCGAGGATCTTGTCGCATTTCTTCCAGCCGGTGGACGTCAGCCCCCAGGTGTCCCCGGCGTTGACGAGCACCGGCCGCTTCCCGATTGGTGCTGCTGTCTTCATCGGGAAGTCGGTCGGGACCTGCTTGCAGTCCGGGCCGTTCCTGGGCTGGAACAAGACGCCGGCGTCGATCCTGCCGGCAGCTTCGGTGATCTGGGTGTGCGGTTCGACGGCACAGGCAGGCAGATCGACGCGCAGTACCGCACTGTGGTCGTCCGGGCCGGGCCGAATGTCGGTGACCCACGCGGACATGTCCGCCGGAGGAGCCGACATGAGCGACGGGTCCGGTGTGGTCTCCGACATGGTGGCCGAGGTTGTCTCCGGCGTAGCAGTAATTCGGTATGGGATGTTCAGGGCCAACACCAGCCAGAACACGAGCCCGCCCACGGCGAGCGTCCCGAAAGTCCACAGCACGGGTCTGACAGATCTCGACATCGAAGTTCCCCCTCAACGTTGTCGGCGGGAGCCTATCGGACCTCTGAACCGTGGCAGGCGATCATCGCGGGCGTATGGGGCGCCATCAATGCTCGTCGACATCCTGTGATGCCGACCGTCATCCCGGGTCTGATCGTTGCGAGCAGTCCCATCCCGGTGGTGGGAAGCAGGGGGGAGAACCGGTAGCAGCTGAGACGTTTCCTGTCTCGCTTCACCGCGAGTCCCACGTGCCCGCGGCAGGGCGCCTGTTGCTGATCCAGAAATCCTCCAGCCGAGGTTCGTGAATCGATCTGTGGTGGATCTTCAGGCGATCACCGAAGATCCACCATCAAACGAGAAAACCCTCCCCGACCTGCGGAATTCCGCTGATCCGGGAGGGTTTTCGTATTGTGGAGCTAAGGGGACTCGAACCCCTGACCCCCTCACTGCCAGGTTCGTGCAGGGCGCTGACCTGCGGTTATCGAGAACCCGCTGGTCGGTTGGAGCAGTTGTGCTCCGTTCAGCGCGGTTCATCGTTGTTGGGCGCTGTTGTAACCGATGTCGTGCTCCAGAACTGCTCCAGGAAAATTAGTGAGAGAGGCGCGGTTGCTGGTAGGCGTTGAGGTGTGCCGCTATGTCATGGGCGCGTGCCAGATAGAGACGATGAATCTCTCGGCTCCGGTCAAGTGGTGTTGGTTCGGGCCCGCGTCGAAAGCGGCGCGGGCAGTCCCTGTAAAAGCGGAGACGGCCTCATCGACTGTCATCCACGTCGTCATCGCCGCGCCAAGGAAACCCGGCCGCGAGACCTGTCTCGTGGGTGCCCCTTCAGGTGTGCGCGGCATCGCGGTGCGAGCCGAAGGCTGTCAGCAGTGCGGCCACCGTCAACGCGACGCCGAACCACACCGCGCCGATGGTCCCGAAGCCGCTCGCGAACAATCCTCCGAGCAGCGCGCCGAGCGCGATCGAGATGTTGTATCCCATGGTGTTGAGCGACATGGCGGCCTCGAAGGTGTCCGGGGCCGAGGCGAGCATCATGTTGACCTGGCAGAGATTGGCGGCGCCGAAGGATATCCCCCACGCCACCATGGCGACCACCAGGCCCGCCGGGCTGCCGCCGATCACCAGGAGCAGCAGCAGCGAGGCGACGAGCCCGGAGCAGGCGACGACGAACGTCGCGCGCATGTTCCTGCCGACCGTGTGCCCGGCGACGAAGTTGCCGACCGCGCCACCGACCCCGAAGACGATCAGCAGCCCGGTGACCCACGCCGCCGACGCCCCGATGCGCTGCTCCATAAAGGGGCGGATGAACGTGTACGCGCCGAAGTGCCCGAGCACGTAAAGCGCGACGGTGGTCATCACGATCCGCAGCCGCCCGTTCCGGAACGGCAGCGCGAACACCTCCCGCACCGGGACGGCGCTCTGGGACGGCAGCGACGGAAGCGTGAGCACCACGGCGAGGAGTACCGCCATGCTCAGGCCGCTCCAGATGAGGAATGTGGTGCGCCAGTCGGTGAGACTCTCGATGAACGTGCCCAGCGGCATACCCGCCACGGTGGCGATCGACATGCCGGAAAGCACGACTGCGGCGGCCTTGCCGGCCTTCTTGTCGGGGACGAGCCGCATCGCCATGGCGACGCCGATCGCCCAGAAAACGCCGTGCGCGAAGCCGGTGACGAGCCGGGCGGCCAGGATGATCGGAAAGTTCGGCGACACGGCCGTGACGAGGTTGCCGACCGCCATGATTGCCAGCATCGTGGCGAGGAGAGTGCGACGGTTCACCTTGCGGCTCCACGCGACCAGGAACGGCACCCCGACGCCCGCGGAGATGCCGTACAGCGTCACCATCATGCCCGCGAGGCCGACGGAGACGGATAGTCCCGCGCTGAGCGGGGTGAGCAGCCCGACGGGCATCAGCTCGGTGGTGACGAAGACGAACAAGCTCGCGGTAATGGCCGCGACGCCCAGCCACGCTCGGAACTGTGAGCGCGGTTCAGTGCTGACAGTGGTCATACGTGTCCTTCTGAAGGTCCCCGCACGAGCGGGGCAGGAGTTTGAGGTCGGGGTAATCGGTCGTGATGATCCGTTCACCTCCGAAGTCCCGATGTGGCCTTGCCACGATCCGAGTCTCGCGGCGTTCCAGCGATGAGTCCAACGCAATGTTGTAACCCCAGCGATGCCGTGCCAGCATTGATCGATGGAGCTTCAGCAGATGCGTTACGTCCTCGCCGTCGCCGAGACGAACAGCTTCACCCGTGCCGCGGAGCAGTGCCTGGTCGTCCAGTCGGCGCTGAGCCGCCAGATCGCCGGCCTCGAACGGGAACTGGGCGCGCGGCTGTTCGACCGCACCAGTCGCCATGTGCGCATCACCTCGGCGGGGGAGGTATTCGTGGCCGCGGCCCGCGAGAGCCTCAACGCCGCGGAGCGGGCGGCCGCCGACGTCGCGGCGGTGACCGGCGAGGTGCGCGGGAGGCTCGCTCTCGGCCTCATCCCCACCGTGGCCGCCGTCGACATCCCGGACGCGCTGAGCCGGTTCCGCAAGAGATATCCCCAGGTTCAGCTGAACATCCGCGTCGGCGGCAGCGAAGAACTCACCGAGCAGGTCAGACAGGGCAGGATCGAGGTCGCCTTCCTCGGGTTGCCCACCAGCGTGCGACCGGTGGGCGTCAACGCCCGTGAACTTGCCCGGGACCGGCTGGTCGCCGTCGTCGCCCCGGACCACCCGCTGGCGGGCGAACCAGCCGTCGACCTCGCCCGGCTCTCCACCGAGACCTTCATCGACCTGCCGCCGCACTCGGCCGCGCGGGCACAGTCGGACGAGGCGTTCGCCGCCGCGGGGCTGAACCGTGAGGTCGCGTTCGAGGTCACCACCGCGGACTTCATGATGGCCCGGCTCGTGCGGAAGGGGCTGGCGATCGCGCTGCTGCCCTCGGCCTACGTCCCCCACCTGACCGGTCTGGCCACCGTCGAGATCACCGACGCGCCCAGGCGTGTCGAGTACCTCATCTGGAGCGGTGTCGGGCGCACCCCGGCGGCGACCGCGTTCCTCGATCTGCTGCACCTACCCGAACGCTGAGTAGCGGACCCGAAAGGCTCGGGTCGTTGCGGCGCAGCCGAAATTCCTTGCGAGGTCATCTGAACCGTGGATGCGGTCGAGCAGCCCGGAAGGACTGACCTTTCTGGTTCGTCGCCTTGAGTAGTGACTCGGCCATCGATCAGACGGACCTATGCGGAGACCTCGCAAAAGCGATCAGGGTTGAAACCCGGGGGCCGCCGGAACCTCATATTCCATGTGGATAGTGCTGGTGTTTCCGTTGGTGATCATGGCGTTCGCCCTGATCATGGGTCGCGTCGCAGTGACAGTCCCGGTCGTGAGACCGCGCCCGTCGGATCCGGGGCACCAGGCACAACCTGCGACGTTCCAGTTTTCTGGCGGTCGACCGTGCACATCGTTCGGAGTACGGGGCAGCGCGAAGGCGGCGTAGCGGGCCGCGGGTCAAACTCGGACGCGCTGGAATCCATCGTGGACACTCGGACGAAAACTCCGGCGACGTCGGTGGCCCTTCCCGCCACAATGGCAGACATGAACGTCGAAGTCGTCGTCGCCCATCACGAATGCGCGACCCTGCGCGCCGGCGACGTGTTCCTGAAGATCGACGCCGATCAGACGCGTACCGACATCGAGGTCGAGGCGATGGCCCTGGCCCCGATCCCGACTCCGCAGATCCTGTGGCGCAAGCCGCCCGTGCTCGCGCTCGCCGCCCTTCCCGGTAAGGCGCTCGGCCGTCTCGGCGAGCCGTCGCCGGCGTCGCCGTCAGCCTGGATCGCGGCGGGTGCCGCCGTGCGGAGGCTGCATGACGCGCCGCAGCCACCCCGGCCCGGCCGAAGCCCCGGTGAGTTCGTATCGCGACTCGACGCCGAATGCGAGTGGCTCCTCACGAACGGCGTCCTCCCCGCCGATCTGGTCACGCGGAACCGCCAGGTCGCCGAGGCCGCGCTCCGGCCGTGGACACCGGTGTTCACGCACGGTGACCTGCAGGTCAGCCACGTGTTCGTCGACGGTGACGAGATCACCGGCGTGATCGACTGGACCGAGGCAGCCCAAGGAGATGCCCTGTTCGATCTCGCCACCTTGACGCTCGGCCACAGCGAACACCTCGGTGACGTCGTCGCCGGCTACGGCGTTGATGTCGACCTCGACGTGATCCGCGCGTGGTGGTCGTTGCGGAGCCTGCTGGGGATCCGCTGGCTGGTCGAGCACGGCTTCGATCCGGCCGCGCCAGGCTGCGAGATCGACGTACTGAAAGCCGGCATGTGAAGCATGCCGCCGGTGCTCAGGACCCCACCAGCAAGAACCGCGGCCCTCTTCATTCTTTCAGGCAAGGCTTAAAGCGCATGGAGACGAAGGGCGCTTTGCCCGCGTCCCAGCGGTAAAAGCTCCCTTCCCCGGGTTTCACAGGAGCGCGGCGATGGCGGGTCCGAAGGCCGCCCCCAGCAGGTAGGTGAGGCTGAACAGGCCCATCCCCGCCGTGCGATGAGAACCGGCGGCGTCTCCGGCGCGCACCGCGTAGACACCCTGTCCCGAAGCCGCCGCGAGTGATGCCAATGCTTGCGCGATCAGCAGCGTGGCCGGGGAAACACCCACTCCCGCAAGCGTCAGGCCGAGAGCGGCGAGTACCGGGAACAACACTGTCACCGCCCGGAACGGGGTCTTCGCCGTCACCGCGATGACCACATAGGACACCAGCCCGCCGAACAGCAGCGGCCACAGGATGGCGAATCCGACCTCTCCGCTGGTCCAGCCGGATTCTCCGGTCAACCGCGGCGGCAGCGCGTACATCAACCCGAAGTTGACCACCGCCAGCACGAACGCGAGCCCGGCCGCGATCAGGAAGACCGGCGTTCGCAGGAGCGCGGCGGGCACGAACCCGGCCGGTCGCGATCGCAGGTGCCGGGCGAGCAGAACCGCGATGACGACGACGGCGATACCCGCGGGCAGCGGGTGATGCGGCACGAACACCAAGGCGGTGACCAACGTTGTCAGGAGCAGCGCGCCGACCGCGTCGAACCGGGACGGCACGACAGGCGTCCCGGGGGCCGACCGCAGCGCCGCGGGCACGGCGAGCAGGCTGAGCGCGGGCAGGGCCAGCGCGAGCCGCCAGCCGAGCGCGTCGCCGACGAGGTCACCGATCAACGGCGACGCCGAGCCGACCACCGCCAGCGACGAGGTGACCAGGCCCATCGCGCGTGCCGAGCCGGCGAGGGTCATGGCCATCGTGGTGAAACCGGCGGTGCCGAGCCCCTGCAGGGCACTGCCGGCGATCAGTACCGGCAGCCACGGAACGGTCGTCACCGCGACGGCGCCTGCCAGTACCAGGGCGGCGCATGCGAGCACCGCGGTCCGGACGCCGCGGTGGCTCTGCAGGCCGGCGAGCAGCGGGGTGCCGACGGCGATACCCCAGCCGAAGGCCGTCACGATCCACGTCACCGCGCCGATTCCGGTGCCGAGCGCCGCAGCCGCTTCCGGCAGGATCAGCGACGGCCCGGCGATGCCGAATGACAGCGGTCCGGCCAGCAAAGCCAGCCACGGCCCCGAAATCCGGGCGCGCACCGGCGCGCTCATGCCTCGGCCGAGGTGGGATAGTCGGTGTAGCCGCGGTGGTCGCCGCCGTAGAAGCTCGCGGGATCGGCGGCGGTGAACGGGCCGCCGGCGGCGATCCGTTCGGGCAGGTCCGGGTTGGCCAGCCACAGCTGACCGAGGCTGATCGCGTCGGCGACGTCGTCCCGCAGGGCCTCCACGCCGTCGGCCGCGGTCGCCGGGGCATCGCCCGCCGGATGCGGGTTCAGGATGAGAGTGCCCGGCCACTCCGCGCGGATGACTTTGGTGATGTCCCGCGTGCCGAATTCCGAGATGTGCACGTAAGCCAGTCCCGCCGGGACGAGGGCGCGGATCAGTTCGGGATACAGCAGTTCGGTGTCGCTCTCTCGTATGCCGTTGAGGGTCGAGCCGGGTGACAGCCGGATGCCGACGCGCTCCGGGCCGATCGCGTCGCCGACCGCCCGTGCCACCTCCACCGCGAAGCGGAGGCGGTTCGCGATCGGGCCACCGTAGGCGTCGGTGCGCCGGTTCGTGTTGCCGGCGAGAAACTGGTGGATCAAGTAGCCGCTGGCGCCGTGCAGTTCGACACCGTCGAATCCGGCCTCCATCGCCAGCCGCGCGGAGGCGACGAAATCGTCGATGGCGCGCGCGATGTCCGCCAGCGTCATCTCCCGCGGTTCCGGATGGTCGAGCAGACCGTCCGGGGTGTACAGCTTTTCGCCCGACGGGATTGCCGACGGCGCGAGCGGCCGGCTGCCGTCCGGGTAGAGGGACGGGTGCCCGATCCGGCCGGAGTGCATCAACTGGACGAAGATCCGGCCGCCGCGCGAGTGCACGGCGTCGGTGACCACTCGCCACGCGGCGGCCTGCTCCGGCGTGTGCAGGCCCGGGGTGTCGATGTAGCCCTGGCCGATGACGCAGGGTTGCGTGCCTTCGGTGATGATCAGTCCGGCTCCGGCGCGCTGCGCGTAGTACTCCGCGGTCAGTCCGGTGACCAGGCCGCCACTCGCGCGACTGCGCGTCATCGGCGCCATGACCAGGCGGTTCGGCAGGGGCAGGGTGCCCGCGGTGAGCGGGGTCAGCAACACGTTCATGTCCTGAAGCTTGGTCCGGGCGAGCGTCCGCCGAATCGGTAAGGTTTCGGTATCGGGTACTGGGATTCGCCTACGTACCTCACTCGCGGTTACGGAGGCCGGTGTGCTGTACGGCAGGGCCGGCGAGCAGGCGGCGATCGACGAGCTGCTCGCGGCGGCTCGCGACGGCCGCAGCGGCTCGCTGGTGGTGCGTGGCGAGGCGGGTATCGGGAAATCCGCGCTCCTGGGCTGGGCGGCCGAGGCCGCCGCCGGGCTGCGGGTGCTGTCGGTGACCGGGATCGAGGCCGAAGCCGATCTGGCGTTCGGTGGGCTGGTGCAGTTGCTGTGGCCACTCCAGGACCGGCTCGCCACGCTGCCCGGTCCGCAGGCGGAGGCGTTGCGCGCGGTTCTGGATTCGGGCGGCACCAGCGGGCAGGACCGGTTCGTGACCGGGCTCGCCGTGCTCACCCTGCTCGCCGACGTCGCCGACGACGGCCCGGTGCTGTGCCTGATCGACGACGCGCAGTGGCTGGATCGCGCGACCGCCGAGGCGTTGCTGTTCGCCGCCCGGCGGCTGGCCGCGGACCGGGTCGCGATGCTGTTCGGTGCGAGGGACACCGGTTTCGCCGCCCCGGATCTGCCCGAACTGCACCCGGCCAGGCTCGACGCCGCGGACGCGGGGCGGTTGCTCGCCGAACACGGGCTGGCACCGCCGTCGCCGTCACAGATTTTCGCGGAATCGGCGGGTAATCCGCTGGCGCTGCTCGAATTCGCCGCCGCGCAACGGGAACACCACGTCGCCGCCGGGCCGCTGCCGGTGGGCGAGCGGGTGCTGGCGGGCTTCCGTGCGCAGATCAGCGCGCTGCCTTCGCGGGCCCGGCTGATGATGCTCCTCGCGGCGGCTGAGGGACGCGGGCATCTTCCGACGCTGCTCGGTGCCGCCGAGGCGTTGGGCGTCGGGCTCGCCGATCTGGAACAGGCCGAGACCGCGCGACTCCTGGATGTCACCGGGACGACGATCGCCTTCCGGCATCCGCTGATCGGCACGGCGGCCTACCAGGGTGCCGCGCTCGCGCGCCGGGTCGCGGTCCATCAGGCGCTCGCCGAGTCCACTTCGGACGCCGATTGCCGGGTCCGGCATCTCGCCGCCGCGGCCACCGCTCCCGATGAGCGGGTCGCCGCCGAGATCGCCGGCTCCGCCGAACGAGCGCGGGCACGTACGGCGTTCTCCGCGGCCGCCGGGCTGTACCGGCAAGCCGCGCGACTCACCGTCGAAACCGGTGTACGAGCGGCGCGCTTGAGCAAGGCGGCGTCACTGTCGCTCGCCGCCGGGCACGGGGAGCAGGCCGCCGAACTCGTCCGGCAGGCCGAGCCGCTGACCGAGGACACCAAGGCGGCCGCGGCCATGGCGCAGGTGCGTGCGGCCGTGGAATTCGAACGGGGAGACGGGCGTGCGGCCGCGCGTCTGCTCGTCGAGCACGCCCGGTCGGCCGAATCCGCCGACGCGGTGGCGATGGTGCGCACCGGTGCGCGGTACGCCTGGTTCTCCGGCGACCGGGAAACAGTCCATTCCGCGAACGCCGCGCTGAACGAGACCGATCCGCTGGTACGAGGTATGGCCTTCCTCGTGGACGACGACTTCACCGCCGGACTGCCTCTACTGGCGGAGTTCGTCGCGCGGGCTCCGAGTTCCGATCCTGCCCGGACCTACAGCGCGATGATCCTCGGTGACGACGCCACGGCCAGGGAACTCGCGTCCGCCGAGGTGGCTCGCTGCCGTCGAGACGGGCTGATCGGCCTGCTTCCCCAGGTATTGCATGACCTCGCCGGCGCGCAGGTTTCGGCGGGACTGCACCAGGACGCCGCCGCGTCGGTGGCCGAAGCCGTACGGATTTCCCGCGACACCGGATCGCACCGCCGGCTACCGCAGCTGAACGCCGTGGTGGCGCGGATGGCGGCGATCGAGGGTGACGAACGCCGCTGCCAGGAGTTGGCGGAGGCGACATCGGACGCCGGCGGGGCGGCGAGCACAGCCGCACTCGCACTGCTCGATCTCGGCCTCGGCCATTATGAGTCCACTTTGGACCGGATGGAGATCGTGCAGCACGGACCACTCGCGTACACCACGGTGGTGATCGCGGCGGCCGCCGACCAGCTGGAAGCAGCGATACGCCTGGGAGATCCAGGCAGAGCCGAACCCGCGTTCCGCCGATTCGAAGCGTGGGCGACGGCGGGCGGACAGCCATGGGCCCAGGCCGTGGCGGCGCGTTGCCACGCCATGCTGGGCGACGACGAAGCGCATTACCAGCGAGCAGTGGAACTGCACGCACTGGGGGAGCGGCCTTTCGAACGAGCACGCACGGAATTGCTCTACGGTGAATGGCTGCGCCGAGCCAGACGCCGCAGCGACGCCCGCGTCCCACTGCGCTCGGCGCTGAAGATCTTCTCGCGGCTGCACGCGAAACCATGGGCCGACCGCGCGTCGATCGAGCTAGAGGCCACGGGCGACTCCGGCCCGGCTGCCGAACCCACCGCCGAGAATCCGTTGGACCGTCTCACCCCACAAGAACTCCAGGTCGTCCGGCTGGCAGCGGAGGGCGGTACGAGCCGCGAGATCGCCGCACAGCTGTTCCTCAGTCCGCGTACCGTCGAGCACCACCTGTACCGGGCTTTCCCGAAACTCGGTGTGCGGACGCGACGGGAGCTGGCCCGATTGGACCTCGGCCAGGCGTACTGAGCCGCCGGCCGTCCGCGCCTGCAGCCGTCAGGAATGACCGTCGGCGCCCTGGGCGAATTCGGCGGCGTACGCGGCTTCGCCCAGGGCGTCGCGCGCCCGCGCCGCGATGCGGTCGACGTCGTCCCGTTCACCGGCGGGCAGGGGCATCCCGACCGAACGCCGGGCGGCCTCGGCCTGGCCGAGCAGCCTCGCCGCCTGCCCGGCGTGGCCCGCCAGTCCCTGTGCACCGGCCAGGCCCTCCAGTGCCAGCGCGATCGTGCGGGGATCCCCGGTTCCGCGGGCGACGGACAGGCCTTCCTGCTGGAGCTTCAGCGCGGAAGCCGCCTCGCCCCTCAACTCGGCGACGAAGCCCAGTTCGGCGAGGATCAACGCGGGCAGACCGGTTTCGTGCGCCATCTTCCGGTGCAGGTCGAGTACGTTCCGCAGGTGTGTCTCCGCGGCGTCGAGGTCGCCTTCCCGGCGCGCCCCCATCCCGAGCCCGATCTCGGCGAACAACTCGCCGACCACGTTCGACAGTTCGACGGCGAGCCGCCTCCCGCGCTCGTGGAACTCCCGGGCTCGCGGATAGTCCTTGGTGAGCAAGGCGATCCGTCCCAGTCCCGAAAGCCGGAAGGACACCTCCGTCCACAGCCCGAGCTCCTCGGCCATGCGCAGTCCCTCACGGCACAGCCGTCCGGCGCGCTCGTAGTCGCCAGTCGACTCGGCCAGCGTCTGCAGCGGCTCCATGGCCTTCACCTGCCCCCACTGGTCGCCCAGCTCACGAAAGAGCTCCAGGCTCTGCTCACCGTGGCGCCGCAGTGCGTCGAAGTCCCCCACAAGCATGGCGTAGAACGCCAGGCTGCTCAGCGCGGCGGCGGTGCCCCACCGGTCGTCGAGCGACCGGAAAGTCGCCAGCGCCGATTCGGCCAGCTTCCGGCTCGGTGACACATCGCTGATGGCGAACAGGTTCAACCCCAGGAACCATTCGGCGTGGGCCTTGCCGAGCGGATCGTCGATCTCCTCGTACGGCCGCAGCGCTTCGCGGCATTTCGCGACCGGGTCGGCGCTTCCGCCGAGCAGCAGCCGGATACCGCCCAGCCGGCCCGTGGCGCCGGCCACCAGCGCGGGCGACGCGCCGGCGCCGGCCGACAGCGCCAGCGCCAGCGACCGCTCGGCCTCGCCGTTCCGCCCGCGCAGATACCAGTACCAGGCCATCGCGTTGACCAGGCGCAGGGCGTGTCCGGCGTCCTCGGCCCGTACGGCGCCTTCCAACGCGGTCCGCAGATTCGCGGCCTCGGCGTCCAGCAGGCGAAGCCACCGGCGCTGCCCGTGCCCCCGCAGCCTCGGCTCGGCCCTCTCAGCCAGCTCCGTGTAGTACGCGCGATGCCTGAGCTGGAGCGCGTCGAGCTCACCGGCTTCAGTCAGCCGTTCGAGGCAGTAGGCGGTGACCGACTCCAGCATCCGGTACCGGGCGCCGTCGTGGGTGTCGATCAGGACGACCAGCGAGCAGTCCACCAGCCGGGCGAGGACGTCGAGAACCTCCGCCCGGTCCACGCCGTGCCCCACACAGACCTTCTCGGCCGCGGCGAGCGTGCAGCCGTCGGCATGCACGGCCAAGCGCCGCAGCACCAGCCGCTCCGATTCGCCCAGCAGCTCCCAGGTCCAGTCGATGACCGCCCGCAGCGTCCGCTGGCGTGCCGGGGCGCCCCGCGTGCTCACCAGGAGGCGGAAGCGGTCGTCCAGCCGGGCGGCCAGCTCATGCACGCCCATCGTCCGGACCCGGGTCGCGGCCATCTCCAACGCCAGGGGAAGCCCGTCGAGGCGGCGGCAAACGGAGACGACGGCGTCAACGGTGGTTTCGTCGAGGACGAACCGTGGCGCGGCCGCAGACGCCCGCGCCACGAACAGCTCCACGGCGCTGAACCCGCGTACTTCCTCAAGGCTCAGGCCCGTCTCGGCCGCCGGTCGTACCAGCGGAGGCACTTCACTGAGCCGTTCACCGGCGACGCCTAGCGGAAGCTGGCTAGTGGCCAGGAAACGCAGCGCGGGCGCCACCTTCAGCAACTGCTCGGCGAGTTCCGCGACGGGAGCGGCGACGTGCTCGCAGTTGTCCAAGATCAGCAGGGTGGCCCGGTCACCCACGGCGTGTGCGACGCGCTCGGCCCACGGCGACGACTTCCCGGCATCGTCGCGGACCCCGAGTGCCGCGTCGACCACCGCGTTCACCTCGGTCCGCTTCGTCGACGGATCGAGCGCGGAGAATTCCGCCAGATGGACGCCGCCGGGAAACGCCGTGCCGCCCCGCGCGGCGGCCGCCAGCGCCAGCCGCGTCTTCCCGACGCCGCCGGGGCCGGTCAGCGTCACCAGCCGATGCGCGCCCAGCAGCGGCACCAGTTCCCCGATCGCCTCGTCACGGCCGACGAGGCCGGTCAGCGGGGTGGGCAGGGCGGACGGCGAACGGGCCACGGTGGTCGCGGGGACGGGAGGGGCGGCCAGCGCCGGATCCTGGGTGAGGATCGCCCGGTACAGCGCGGTGAGTTCGACGCCGGGGTCCACCCCCAGCTCCTCGACCAGCCGGGTGCGCAGATCGGTGTAGCTGCCGAGCGCGGCACTCTGCCGTCCGGCCAGGTACAGCGCACGGACGTGGACCGCGCGCAACCGTTCCCGCAGCGGATGCAGGGCGACGAGGTCTCCCAGCTCGTCGGCCACCAGCGCGTGTTCGCCCAGCTCGACACGAGTCTCGGCGGCTTCCTCGATCGCGGTGAGGCGCTGCTCCTCCCACCGGGCGGCCACGGCACGCGCGAACTCCTCGTCGGCGAAGCCGGCGAACGCGGGCCCGCGCCAGACGGCCAGCGCGTCCGCGAGCAGGACGGCCCGTGCGCGTGGTTCGACGGCTTTGCGGGCCCGGGTCAGCAGGTCTTGGAAGTGGTCCGCGTCCGTGCCGCCCCGCAGTTCGTAGCCGAGCGGGCCCGACACCACCAGGGAGCGCGCGCCCGGCTCGGCGTCCTCCAGCGCTCGCCGCAGCTGCCACACCTTGGTCTGCAGCACGGCGGACGGATCACCCGGCCGCTTGGCGCCCCACAGGAACTCGACGAGCCGGTCGGCGGAGACCGGGCGTCCGGTGTGCGCCAGGAGACAGGCCAGCAGCGCACGGACCTTCCGCCCGGGGACCGCCACCGTCGCTCCGTCGGCCGCCCACACCACGAGTGGTCCGAGCACTCCGAAACGCATACGGCCAGGTTATCCCCGGACCGAGAGCGAACCGAGAGCGGCTCGGGAGCGGCCCGGTGCACCGTTCGGGCATGTCATCGAACACCGCGGAAACCGGCATCCGGAAAGCCGGGACCCGGGAATGGCTGGGGCTCGCCGCGCTGGCCCTGCCCACCCTGCTGATCGCCCTC
Organism: Amycolatopsis sp. WAC 01376; assembly: GCF_003947415.1. Taxonomy (GTDB): domain Bacteria; phylum Actinomycetota; class Actinomycetes; order Mycobacteriales; family Pseudonocardiaceae; genus Amycolatopsis. The sequence goes on along the minus strand of NZ_QHKL01000008.1, from coordinate 117,381 downwards.
GACCAGAGCGTCCTGTACCTGGCGCTGCCGCATCTCGCCGAGGGATTGCGTCCCACCGGCACCCAGACGCTGTGGATCATGGACGTCTACGGCTTCATGATCGCCGGCTTCCTCATCACCATGGGCAGGCTCGGGGATCGGGTCGGCCGCCGCAAGCTGCTGATGATCGGTGCCGCGGCCGTCGGCGTCACCTCGGTGCTGGCCGCCTTCTCCGGCAGCGCCGAGCAGCTCATCGCCACCCGCGCGCTGCTCGGCATCGCCGCCGCGACGCTGATGCCGTCCACCCTCGCGCTGATCGGCACGCTGTTCCACGACCCGGCCCAGCGCGGCCGCGCCATCGCGGTCTGGGCCGGATGCTTCATGGGAGGCACCGCGCTCGGACCGGTGATCGGTGGCGCGCTGCTGGAGTTCTTCTGGTGGGGCTCGGTGTTCCTGATCGGCGTGCCGGTCATGGTGATCCTGCTGATCGTCGCCCCGCTCGTGCTGCCGGAGTACAAGGACCCCCACGCCGAACGGCTCGATCTGGTCAGCGTCGTGTTGTCGCTGGCGTCGATCCTGCTGACCATCTACGGGTTGAAGGAACTGGCACGCCACGGTTGGGCGGCCACACCGGTCGCCGCGCTCGTCGCGGGCATCGTCATCGGCGCGGTCTTCGTGTGGCGGCAACGCAAATTGGCGGATCCGCTGCTGGACCTGAGCCTGTTCAAGATCCCCGCCTTCGCCGCGGCGCTGGTGATCCTCGTCGTCACGATGATCGGCACCGGCGGGGCGTACCTCTTCGTCACCGGGTTCCTCCAGATGGTCGAAGGGCTCTCGCCGCTGGACGCGGGTCTGTGGCTGGTGCCCGCGGCCCTCGCATCGATCCTCTCCGCGCAACTGGCCCCGATCGTCGCGAAGCGGTATCGGCTCGGGACCGTCCTCGGGATGGCGCTGCTCGTCGGCGTACTCGGCTACCTGATGCTCGCCTTCGTCGAACCGGGCGGGATGCCGCTGCTGGTCGCCGGTTTCGTGATCGTCTTCGTCGGCGTCGGCACCCTCGGCGCGCTCGGCACCGACCTGGTCGTCGGGTCCGCCCCACCGGAGCGGGGCGGCTCCGCCGCGGCCCTCTCCTCCATCGGCGGTGACCTGGGCACCGCGCTCGGGATCGCCCTGTTCGGCAGCCTCGGTACCGCCGTCTACCGCGTGGTCGTCGAGGTACCCGGTGGCGGGCCCGCCACGGAAAGCATGGAGAACGCCGTCACGACCGCCCAGTCCCTGCCCGGCGACGCCGCCGCCGGGCTGCTGTCCGCCGCCGGGGAGGCGTACACCAGCGGGCTGAACGCGATCGGCGTCGCCTGCGCCGTCGTCTCCGCCATCAGCGCGGTCATCGCGTTGACCGTGCTACGCAAGAAGGCCTCATCATGAGGACAACTCCGCTGGACAGGTCGCCGCCGCCGGAGCGGACCTGCACGCGGCGAAGCCGTGCTCGGCCGGCACCGCTGCGCGACCCCTGAGGAGGGATACGCGTCATTCCGCCGGGGACTTCGGGAGCGTGGATGATCGATCCGGTCACGCTAACCGGGGGCGGCTCGACGACGAAAGGATGGGGTGACCGTGATGGTTCCGCACCCCCGTTCAAGCGCCACGCCCCACGCCCTCACCTGTAACGCGGGCAGAAGGCGGTCAACCGTGCCCACGATGAAAAGGGGTCAATCCACGGCGATTCCGCGGGCCTTGAGGGTGTCCTCGGCGCCGGGGACGGCCATGATGGCCTCGGCGAGGTCGTGGATCACGCGGAGGTTGGGTAGCAGGGCGAGGTCGTCCAGTGAGGTGACGTCGAAGAGGTCGTCCTCGCCGTCCCAGAACGGCGAGCACTGGTGGTAGATGTCCAAGCCGCCGTCAGTGATCAGTTCGTCCACGGCGGCCAGTTGGTCTGGGGTGATCTCCAAATCGGTGAAGTACTGGCGGGCTTCCTCGAGGACGGTGTACAGCAGGTCCTGTTCGCGCAGGTACTTCCACAGGTCGCCGGTGGCGCCCTTGGCGTGGAGAATGTCGGCGATTTGGAAACGGGGCTGGATGAGCTTGTCCTGGTACATGAGCTTGTCGATGACCAACAGCTTGAAGTTGAAGTCGCGGAACATGGCCCATGATCTACCAGACCACCCCGACAATCCGGGCAGTCAACACACACCTTCTGATCGACGAATCGTGCACACTGAGCCCTTTCCTCTGCGCCACTACGACCGGTTGCGACGGCAACTGGCCGAGGAGCTCGGCGCCGATCCCAGCGCACCGGTCCTTGAGCTGCACGAACGCATCCTCCGTGCGGACGCCGGGCCGCTTCCGCCTCCCGCAACCACACCGATGCCCTCAAGTGAACCTGAACTACCGGTTGGATCAGGCTATGAACATGGACTGGTGATCGTCCGGCCTGCCCGCGGCAGCGTTTCCATCACCGGGACGGGCGCAGAGGTAACGACGTCCCCGCCCGGACTGGTAGATCGACGAACCACCAGCGGCCGTACTGGACTGGAACACCACACAAACCGCCACCACCGCCGGAACCTGCCACGACCCGCCCTGTACTCCACGAATCCACCGACCAGCGGTTTATGTCGGCAATCTGGTGGTGGATCACCTTGCACGGGGAGGTCATACATCCGGCCGACCGCGGTGACTGAACAGGGTGCCGAGGTTTGCGAAGCTGGGTTGGCCATTGACCAGCCCTTGGTTGCGGCCCAGGTACATCGCGTTGTCCCCGCTGAAGCGGAAGATCAAGTCAGTCGTTGTCGTAGCCGTCACCGACGGTTCCGAGCGAGGGCATCAGCCCGGCTGCCTTGACTCGGTTGGTGAAGGTCCAGGACGTGAACTGCACGCCGTGGTCGGAGTGAAAAACGGTGCCAGGATCAGGATTCCGGTTGCTGATTGCCATCTCCAGGGCGTTCACGACGAGCGTGGTGTTCTGGCTGTTGTCGATGGACCAGCCCACGATTTTGCGACTGAACGCGTCCAGCACCGCGCAGCGGTAAAGCTTCCCTTCCCGAGTGGGATGCTCGGTGATGTCGCACACCCAAAGCAGATTTGCTTGGGTGCGCAGGAAATTCCGGTTGACCAGGTCCTCGCTGCGGACCTCGATCTTGGGGTTCTTGCGGGTCTGCCGCCGCGGAATCCCCGCCAGCCCGGCTGCCCGCATGAGTTTGGCGACCGTCTTGCGGCTGACCATGATGCCCATCCCCAGGCGCAGTTCGGCGTGCACCCGTGGTGCGCCGTAGGTGCCGCGGGAGCGAGCATGGATCTCGGTGATCACCCCGGTCAGCCATTCCTTGCTCCAGCTACTGAACAGTAACTGAAGTTTGCTGTGCCAATTCTCAAAGTGAGGTGGAACGAAAAAACCGCCCTACCTCGGCAAGCCTGCCAGGTGGGCGGTGTTTCGTCACTGTGGAGCTAAGGGGACTCGAACCCCTGACCCCCTCACTGCCAGTGAGGTGCGCTACCAGCTGCGCCATAGCCCCGGAGCGGGTTGTTCTCCGCATCTCGTGTGTCCATACATTACACCGCCCGCCGAGGCCGTTCGCGCGGGGGTCACTCTGTGCTGCCTGGAACCGCCGGACAGGTACTGACCTGCATCTTTGCAACTTATTTTTAGGCGTGTATTGACTCCGCGTGTGACCGCCGTTACGTTTTCGTCCATCGTGACGCCGAGGTCCCCGCCCGCTACGCCGCGTCTCCACTGGGCTCCCGCCTCAGCTCGTCCTGCCCGAATGACGCGGAGGAGGTCCTGATGCGGGCCAAAGCAGCCCTGATAGCCCTGTTTTCCCTGGTCGGAGCGCTGATCGTGGTGGCTCCGGCGGCGCAGGCGGCCATCGTTCCCGATACCTGGTACGCGGTGACGACCACCGGCGGGAAATGCGTGGACGCGCGGGCCGCCGGATCGGCGAACGGAACGGTCGTCCAGCAGTACGCCTGCAATCGGACCTTCTCCCAGCAGTGGCAGTTCCAGCCCACGTCGGGTGGCTACTTCCGGGTCAACACGCGCAACGACCCGGCGCGGGTGTGGGACGTCGCCGAAGTGTCGACGGCCGACGGCGGGCTGGTCCATCTGTGGGCCTTCGGCGGAGGAAACAACCAGCAGTGGCAGCCGGTCGAGGAATCCGGTGGGGCGTATCACTTCGTGAGCCGCAACAGCGGCAAGTGCCTGGACATCCCGGGCCTGTCGACCCAGGACAGCATCCAGCTCCAGCAGTACGCCTGCAACGGCACCGGCGCCCAGTCCTTCCGGCTCACCCCGGTCACCGGCACCGCGAACCCCGACCTCGGGCCGAACGTGCTCGTCTTCGATCCCGGTATGTCGCAGTCGGCGATCCAGTCCCAGGTCGACAGCGTGTTCTCGCGGCAGGAGACCAGCCAGTTCGGCTCGAACCGGACGGCGCTGCTGTTCAAACCGGGCTCGTACAACGTCGACGTCAACGTCGGGTTCTACACGCAGGTGCTCGGGCTCGGCCTCTCGCCCGACAACGTGACGATCAACGGCGCGGTGCACGCGGAGGCCGACTGGTTCCAGGGTAACGCGACGCAGAACTTCTGGCGTGGCGCGGAAAACCTGTCCGTGAACCCGGCAGGCGGCACGGATCGCTGGGCCGTTTCACAGGCCGCGCCCTACCGCCGCATGCATGTCCGCGGCAATCTGCAGCTCGACGACGGCGGCTGGTCCAGTGGCGGCTGGATGTCCGACGTGAAGGTCGACGGTCAGGTCCGGTCGGGCTCGCAGCAGCAGTGGATCTCGCGCAACTCGCAGTTCGGGAGCTGGAGCGGCTCCAACTGGAACATGGTGTTCGCCGGCGTCGCCGGCGCGCCGTCCACCAGTTTCCCCAATCCGCCGTACACCGCGGTGGACACGACCCCGGTCGTGCGGGAGAAGCCGTTCCTGTACGTCGACGACGCGGGCGCGTATCAGGTCTTCGTGCCCGCCAAGCGCACCAACGCTTCCGGTATCACCTGGGGCGCCGGGCAGCCGGGGTCGTCGCTGCCGATCAGCCGGTTCTTCATCGCGAAGCCCGGCACGACGGCGTCGCAGATCAACGCCGCCATCGCCGCGGGCAAGGACCTCCTGATCACGCCGGGTGTCTATCACCTCGCCGAGACGCTCCGCGTCACCCGGCCGGACACCGTCGTGCTCGGCCTCGGCCTGGCGACACTGATCCCGGACAACGGCATCACCGCGATGACGGTGGCCGACATCGACGGCGTCAAGGTCGCCGGCGTGCTGATCGACGCGGGTACGACGAACTCGAACACGTTGATGGAGGTCGGTCCGGCGAACTCCGCGCAGGATCACGCGGCCAACCCGACTTCGCTGCACGACGTGTTCTTCCGCGTCGGCGGGGCGGGCGTCGGCAAGGCCACGAACAGCCTGGTGGTCAACAGCGACGACGTCATCGGTGACCATCTGTGGATCTGGCGTGCCGACCACGGCAGCGGGGTCGGGTGGAACACCAACACCGCCGACACCGGGTTGATCGTCAACGGTGACGACGCCACGATGTACGGCCTGTTCGTCGAGCATTATCAGAAGTACCAGACGATCTGGAATGGCGAGCGCGGCCGGACGTACTTCTATCAGAACGAAATGCCTTACGACCCACCGAATCAGGCCGCCTGGATGAACGGCTCGACGCGGGGTTACGCGGCCTACAAGGTGGCGAACTCGGTGACGGCCCACGAGGCGTACGGGCTCGGCAGCTACTGCTACTTCAACGTCGATCCGAGTGTGGTGGCGGATCGCGCGATCGAAGCGCCGGACAACGCGAATGTCCGGTTCCGGAGCATGGTCGCCGTCTCGCTCGGCGGGAACGGGACCATCGCGCGGGTCGTCAACGACCGCGGCGGACCGGCGAATTCGGGATCGACGGTGGCCAATCTGGTCGCTTATCCCTGATACCCCGGTGCGCGCCGGGATGGCGGTCGCGGCGCGCACCGGCCTCCCCCGAACGAGTGGCGTGCCGCGCGCGAGCCTCCCGGCGCTCCGATACTCGGGCAATGCCTCTCGTCGGTCTCACCGTCGTCGAACCCCGCCTGGCCTGGCCGCTCGCCGCCCTGCGCGGGGGTTTCGCCATCCTGTTCGGCATCCTCGCGTTGATCTGGCCGGGAGCCACGGTCCTCGCCCTCGCGATCATCTACGGCATCTACGCGATCATCGACGGCATCGGCGGCCTGATGCAGGCCTTCCGGCCGGGTGACGCCGCTCATCGCGCCGCCTACGGAGTCCTGGGCGCCTTCGGGATCATCGCCGGTGTCCTGGTCCTGGTCTGGCCGGGGATCACGGTGCTCGTGCTGGCGCTGCTGGTCGGTTTCTGGGCGATCTTCACCGGCATCGTCGAGATCGTCGCGGCGATCCGGCTGCGCAAGCAGATCGAGGGTGAGGCGTTCCTCATCGCCGCGGGCGCGCTTTCGCTGATCGCCGGCATCGTGATCGTGTTCAACCCGATCGCCGGTGCCTACGGGATCGCGCTCCTGGTCGGGATCTACGCCCTGCTGTACGGCGTGATGCTGCTGGTACTGGCCTTCCGCCTGCGCAAACTCACGCGGGCCTGAACGCTTGTCGCAGCTGGATCCGTGCCCCGGCACGGCGCAGGTTCGACAGGCTCGGCGAACCTTCCACAGCGGTCGCGACGGCGAAGCGGCGGCCTTCGCGGGCGGCCGCGGTCAGGCCGTGGAGGAGCAGCCTCGCCTGTGCTCCTTTGCCGCGATGAGCCCGTGGCGTGGCGGATCCGCCGAGGAGGACACCCGGTCCGTGCGCACTCAGGGCCGCGGCGGAGATCGGCACACCGTCCTCGATGAGCAGCGACCGCCGGAGCCGCGGATCGGCGTGCTCGGCGGCGATGAACGACGTCACCGCGTCGCCGCTTTCGTAACCCTCCAGCAGGATGCGGAGGAAAACGTCGATGTCGGGTGCGTCGTCGACGTCCGCGTCCTCGGCCGCGAGTCCGGCGAGCGGAAGGATCGCGATCGGACGGACACCGGCGGGCACGAGACCGGTGCCGTGGGGGAGACCCGGCGGCAGCACCAGCGTCGGCGGATCGCCGTCCCAGCACGACGCCCCGGCGAGCCGGACGGCCCGCGCCAGGTTGTCGTCGGTGATCCCGGAGATCGTGCGCAGGAACCGCAGCTCCGGCGCCGTGGCCATGACCACGAGCAGCCCGTCCTCGCGCCACGCGGAGAAGGTGCCGGGAAGACCGGCGCCGTCGGCCGCCTCGCCCGCGACGACGGCACGGGCGTGGATCACTTCTTCGGCTTCGGTCAGCATGGCCCCAACGTAATAGGCTGATCCGGTGAGCCAGCCGATCCTCTTGACCGTCGACGACGATCCCGCCGTGTCCCGTTCGGTCGCCCGCGACCTGCGCAGAAGGTACGGGAAGGACTATCGGATCATCCGGGCCGATTCCGGTGCCGACGCCCTCGAAGCGTTGCGCGAGCTCAAGCTGCGCGGCGACGCCGTGGCCGCGATCCTCGCCGACTACCGGATGCCGCAGATGGACGGCATCGTCTTCCTCGAGAAGGCGATGGACCTGTTCCCGCACGCCCGCCGCGCGCTGCTGACCGCCTACGCCGACACCGACGCCGCGATCCAGGCGATCAACGTCGTCGACGTCGACCATTACCTCCTCAAGCCGTGGGATCCGCCGGAGGAGAAGCTCTACCCGGTCATCGACGCGCTGGTGGAGACCTGGCGCGCGGTGGGGGAGCGGCCGGTCGACGAGATCAAGCTCATCGGCCACCGGTATTCGTCGCCGTCGTTCCACCTGCGCGATTTCCTGGCGCGCAACGCCGTGCCGTACCGCTGGTACTCGGTGGACGACGACGAGGGCCGCCGGATCCTCGACGCGGCGGACGCGGCGCCGCAGGACATCCCGGTGCTGGTCACGCCGGACGGCACGGTGCTGCGTCAGCCGTCCGGGCCCGAACTCGCCGACGCCGTCGGCCTGTCCACCCGGCCCGCGCAGGAGTTCTACGACCTGATCGTGATCGGCGGCGGGCCCGCCGGCCTCGGGGCGGCCGTGTACGGCGCGTCGGAGGGGCTGCGCACCGTCATCGTCGAGCGCAAGGCGACCGGCGGACAGGCGGGCACCAGCTCCCGCATCGAGAACTATCTCGGCTTCCCGGACGGCGTTTCCGGCGCGCAGCTCACCGACCGCGCGCGGCGGCAGGCACTCAAGTTCGGCGCCGAGGTGCTCACCGCCCGCGACGTCGTCGGCCTCGAAGCACGTGGTTCGGCGCGCGTGGTCATGTTCGGCGACGGGACCGAGATCGCCGCGCATTCCGTGGTGCTGGCCAGCGGCGTCACCTATCGGGCGCTGGAGGCTCCCGGGATCGCCGAACTCGCCGGCCGCGGCGTCTACTACGGCTCCGCCGCCACCGAAGCGCCCGAATGCAAGGGCGAGCACGTCTACATCGTCGGCGGCGCGAACTCGGCGGGCCAGGCGGCGGTGTTCTTCTCCAAGCACGCCGCCGACGTCACCATCCTCGTCCGCGGCCAGTCGCTCGAAGCGTCGATGTCGCACTACCTGATCGAGCAGATCGCCGGGATCGAGAACATCCACGTCCGCACCCGGACCACCGTGGTCGAGGCGCACGGCGACGATCATCTCGAACGGCTGACCTTGTGCGAGAACGGTTCCACCACCGAGACCGTGCCCACCGGTCACCTCTTCATCTTCATCGGCGCCGCGCCGCGCACCGACTGGCTCGGCACGGAGATCCAGCGTGACGACCACGGTTTCGTGCGGACCGGCCCCGATCTGCTCACCGACGGCGGTCCGCCGCCGGGCTGGCCGCTGGACCGCGACCCGCACTACCTGGAGTCGTCCATCCCCGGTGTGTTCGTGGCGGGCGACGTGCGGGCGGCGTCGGTGAAGCGCGTCGCGTCGGCCGTGGGTGAAGGCGCCATGGCGGTCACCCTCGTCCACCGATACCTGGAGGAGCAATGAGCGTTCTGCCAAGGGAGGAACTGCGCGGGCTCTTCCTCTTCGAGCACCTCAGCGACGAACAGCTGGACTGGATCGACGAACACGCCAAGCTGGAGCAGTACAGCGGCGGCACCACGGTCATGCGCGAGGGTGAACCCGCCACCTGCTTCTACCTCCTGCTGTCCGGCGCGTTGCGGATGACACGGCTCGTCGGCGACACCGAGGTCGAGACGATCCGGTCCGATCAGCGCGGCGCCTACTGCGGCGCGACGCAGTTCTTCGTGCACCAGGAGACCGAACACACCTACGGCGCTTCGGTGCACGCGGTCAGCGACCTCACCTTCCTGACCTTGCCCGCGGCCGAGTTCGCCACCGAGTTCCGCCGCTGGTTCCCGATGGCGACACATCTGCTGGAGGGCATGTACCTCGGCTGGCGCAACAGCGACACCGTGATCGGTTCGCGGCGGCGGCTGCTGGCGCTCGGCGAGCTTTCCGCCGGGTTGACCCACGAACTCAACAACCCGGCCGCGGCGGCCGTCCCCGCGACGGCGTCGCTGCGGGAGCGGGTCGCCGGGATGCGGCACAAACTCGCGATGCTGGCGAAGAAGAACGTCGACCCGTCACTGCTGGAGCAGTTGCTCGAAATCCAGGAACAGCTGGTCAAACAGGTCACCTCGGCGCCGAAGCTGTCCGCGATGCAGCAGGCCGACCGCGAGGACGAGATCGGCGACTGGTTCGACGGCCACGGTATCGACCAGGGCTGGGACCTCGCCGACATCTACGTCCGCGCCGGGCTGACCGTGCCCGATCTCGATCGCCTGCTGGATTCGGTGGGGGAGACCTTCCTCGACGGCGCCGTCCGCTGGCTGGCGTACGCGCTCGAGACCGAGATGCTGATGGGTGAGATCGAGGATTCGACCACCCGCATCTCGGTGCTGGTCGGCAAGGCCAAGCAGTACTCCCAGATGGACCGCGCGCCGCACCAGTGGATCGACGTCCACGAAGGACTCGACTCCACCCTCGTCATGCTCGCCGGGAAGATCGGGCCGGGAATCCGGGTCGTGAAGGAGTACGACCACGCGGTGCCGAGGATCCCGGCGTACGCGGGCGAGCTGAACCAGGTGTGGACGAACATCATCGACAACGCGCTCGGCGCCATGGGGACCGAGGGCACGCTGACCCTGCGGACGTCCAGGGTGAACGATCACGTGCACGTCGAGATCGGTGACACCGGTCCCGGGATCCCGGCGGAGGTGCGGCAGCGGATCTTCGAACCGTTCTTCACCACGAAGCCGGTGGGGCAGGGGACCGGGCTCGGCCTGGACATCTCCTGGCGCATCGTCGTCGAACGGCATCAGGGCGACCTGCGCGTCGATTCGGCGCCGGGTGACACGCGCTTCACCGTGTGCCTGCCGGTCTCGGAGCAGTCCGTGATCTGATTTTCCTTCCACCCCAACGGTTCGCCAGGAACTGACGACTTCTTTCGTTCATCGATCGTTCATTTCGAAATGGCTCACCCGCGCGTCAAAAGAGTCGAACGGGCTGAAAGATCGAGCTGGTGAACGAGGGGGTGGGCCGATGAAACGTCGTCTGTCGATCGGCCTGGCAGTGGTGCTGCTGCTGGCCGTGGTCGCCGTGATCGTCTGGGGCCGCGGCGGTGATGAGAACACCGCGCAGGGGACCGATCTGACCACGGTGCGTGGTGTCATCGGATCGGAGAAGCTGGCCTTCTTCTCCGACAAGCGGGTGGCGGAAGCGTTCGGCCGGCACGGGCTGAAGGTCGAGGCCGACACCGCCGGTTCGCGGCAGATCGCGAGTATGGACCTCAGGAAGTACGAGTTCGCGTTCCCGTCCTCGTCGCCGGCCGCGCAGCGGATCCAGCGCGACCACAAGGTGACCGGCGTGCACACGCCGTTCCAGTCGCCGATGGCGGTCGCGACCTTCGAGCCGATCGTGAACCTCTTGAGCGCCAACGGGATCGTGCGCAAGGGCGCCGGGGACTACCAGGTGCTCGACGTCGCGAAGTACCTCGAACTCGCGCAGCGGGGCACGCGCTGGGACCAGCTCCCCGGCAACACCGCGTTCCCGGCCCGCAAGAACGTGCTGGTCACGACCACGGATCCGCGTGAATCGAACTCGGCGGCGATGTACCTGTCGATCGTTTCCTTCGTCGCCAACGGCAACAACGTGGTCAGCACGCCGGAAGCCGAGGCGAAGGTGCTGCCCGGCGTGTCGAAGCTGTTCATCGACCAGGGCTACACGCAGAACAGCACCGAAGGGCCGTTCGAGGACTATCTCGCCGCGGGGATGGGCAAGACGCCGCTGGCGCTGATCTACGAATCGCAGTTCGTCGACCGGCTGGTCCGCGCGGACGGCTCGATCCGGCCGGACATGCGCCTGCTCTACATGGCGCCGACGGTGTACTCCAAGCACACACTGGTCCCGTTGAAGCCGAACGGCGACCAGGTCGGAAGGCTGCTGGCGACCGACCCGGAACTGGGGAAACTCGCCGCCACCTTCGGCTTCCGCACCGGGGACCCGCGGTTGTTCGCCGACGTCGTCGCCGCGGCCAAGGCGCCGGTGCCGTCGGATCTGGTCGACGCCGTCGAGCCGCCGTCGTTCGAAACGCTGGAGCGGCTGCTCGACGCCGTGAAGAAGCAGTACTGATGGACGATTTCACGCTCACTCCACCCGAACCGGTGGAGGCGATCCCGGCCGAGCGGGCCGCGGGTCTGGTGACGCTCGCGCCGGAGGTCCACGCCGAGGTCGCGAAGCGCGCCGAGAGTTTCGCCCGGCGTCTCGAAGCGCTCGACGTCCGGTCCCCGGAGTTCACCCGCGTGCTGGACGAACTGCTCGCGGTCGGCGAGTCCGACATGCGGGCGGCGGCGACCGTCGCGGGTGCGCTGCTGGACCGCTCGTCGCGGGCACTGGCGGAAATCGGGTCACCGCAGCAGCAGGCGACGGTCAGCCTCGCCGGGCTCCGGCGGGCCGTGGCGGAGATCGACCCGGCGAAACTGCCGATCACCGGCCGCAAACTGATGGGGCTGATCCCGGTCGCGGGCAGCGCGAAGAAGGCGCTCGACCGCTACCGCGCGGCCAACGAGCCGGTGAACGCGCTGGTACTGGACCTACGCGCGCGGCAGGACGTCCTGCGGCGGGACAACGCCGCGCTCAAGGGCGAGCGCGAGCGGCTGTGGGCGACGCTCGGCAAGCTCTCGGAAGCGGCCGCGTTCGCCCAGGCCGTCGACACCGCCGTCGAACGTCAAGCCGGGATCTTCGACTTCACCGATCCCGTTCGGGCCAAGTCGCTGCGGGCGGACGCACTGCATCCGATCCGGCAGCGGCACCAGGATCTGCTGACCCAGCTCGCGGTGAGCGCGCAGGGCTATCTGGCGCTGGATCTGGTGCGGCGCAACAACGACGAGCTGATCCGGGGGATCGAGCGGGCGGTGTCGACCACGGTCGCCGCACTGCGGGTCGCATTGCTGGTGAGCGGCGCGCTCGCCGGGCAGCGCGACGTCCTCGACGAGGTCCAGGCCGTGCAGGCCACCACCGACGGGCTGATCCGGGCGAACGCCGAGATGCTGGAACTGCGCAGCGCCGAGATCCAGCGTGCGGGCAGTGATCCGGCGGTGGCGGTGGCGACGATCCGCGAGTCGTTCGAGCGGATCTACCGCAGCATCGACGCGATCGACGAGTTCAAGGCGGGGGCCGTCTCGACGATGGCGGCGACCGTGGAGGCGCTGTCCGGCGAGATCCGGCGAGCCGAAGACCATCTGCGCCGCTCTCACGAGACGGCGACGGCCGAGGGGGCATCGTGAAACGCTGGACGGTCTTGGCGGTCAGCGCGGTTTGCGCGCTGTCACTGGTTTCCTGCGATTCGAGCGAAGGTGAGACGCGTGGCCTCGGGGAGGCCGAACCGGGCACCTTGAGGGTGCTCGCGGGCAGTGAGCTGGCCGATATGCAGCCGCTGCTGGAGCAGGAAGCGGCGGCGACCGGGGTCAAGGTGAAGTTCCAGTTCACCGGGACGCTGGAAGGCACCGAGACGCTCGCGAACGGGAAGGCGGACGGCCAGTACGACGCCGTCTGGTTCTCGTCGAACCGCTATCCGGCGGCGGTTCCGGAGGCCGCGAAACGGCTGGGCGAGCAGGTGAAGATCATGAGCTCGCCGGTGGTGCTCGGCCTGTCCGCGTCGGCGGCGCAACGGCTCGGCTGGACCGGACGGCCGGTGGGCTGGGGCGAGATCGCCGAGCAGGCCGGGAAGAAGGCCTTCACCTACGGCATGACCGATCCGTCGGCGTCGAACTCCGGCTTCTCCGCGCTCGTCGGGGTCGCGTCGGCGCTCGCGGGGGCGGGCAACGCGGTCGACGCGCAGCAGATCGCCGCCGTCACCCCGAAACTGACCGAGTTCTTCAGTGCGCAGGCGATGTCCGCGGGCTCGTCGGGCTGGCTTTCCGAGGCCTACCAGCGGCGGGCGAGCGGTCAGGATCCCGGCAAGAAGGTCGACGGGCTGATCAACTACGAGTCCGTCCTGCTGTCGATGAACGCGACCGGGAAGCTCCCCGAACCGCTGACGCTGGTGTACCCATCCGACGGCGTCGTCACCGCCGATTACCCGCTGACCCTGGTGCAGAGCGCGAATCCCGACGCGCGGGACGCGCACCGCAAGCTGGCCGAACGGCTGCGCACGCCGGACACGCAGCGCAAGATCATGGAGACCACGCAGCGCCGCCCCGTCGTTCCCGGTGTCCAGCTCGGGCAGCAGTTCACCCAAAAGGACCTCGTCGAGCTGCCGTTCCCCGCGACGCAGCAAGCGGTCGACGCGTTGCTGGGCGCCTACTTCGACAAGATCCGGCGTCCGTCGCGCACGCTGTACGTGCTCGACACCTCCGGTTCCATGGCGGGGGACCGGATCGAGTCACTGCGCACCGCGCTGATCGGGCTGACCGGCGCAGACGGTTCGCTGACCGGCCGGTATCGCCGGTTCCGCAGCCGCGAAGAGGTCACGATGCTGCCGTTCGACACCGTGCCGGGCAGCCCGGAGACGTTCGTCGTCCCGGAAGGCGATCCCCAGCCCACGTTGGACAAGATCAAGCGCTTCGCCGAGGGCCTCGACGCGAACGGCGGGACGGCGATCTACGACAGCCTTCAGCGCGCGCACGACATCATGGGCCCTTTGGTCGCGCGCGACCCCGACCGGTTCACCTCGATCGTGCTGATGACCGACGGGGAGAACGCGAGCGGTGCCACCTTCGAGGACTTCCAGCGGAAGTTCCCGTCGCTGCCGGAGGCGGTGCGGCAGATCCCGGTGTTCACCGTGATCTTCGGCGAAGGCGACTCCGCCGAACTCGGCGAGGTCGCGAAACGCACCGGCGGCAACGTGTTCGACGCGCGCGGCGACGTCCTGCCCAAGGTGTTCCAGGAAATCCGCGGGTACCAGTGATCCGCTACCTCGGCTCCACGAAGAACCTCGCCGGCTGCGTCGGCGGGCTGATCGGGCTCGCGCTGCACCTGACCGGCGTCGTCGGCGCGCTGTGGCCGCTGGTGGTCGCCGGGCTGTACGCGGTGTTCGCCCTGCTCGCGCCGCCGGAACGGGTCCGGCTGGTCTCGGTGGCCGCCGAGGCCGAGGCCGGTCAGCTGCGCGCGGACCTCGGCTCGCTGGTGGACAAGGTGACCGCGCGGGCACAACGGATGCCGGAGTCCTCTGTGGACGGTGTCCGGCGGATCGCCGAGGTGCTCGAAGACCTGCTTTCGCGACCGGAGCGATGGGCGGCCAACCCGGACGTCCAGCACGCCGTCACCCGGCTGGCGCGGACGGATCTGCCGCTTTCCGTGGAGACCTACCTCAACCTGCCGTGGTGGTTCGCCGCCAAACGGCGCGCGAGCGGCGAGCCCAGCGCGTCCGAGGAACTCCTGACACAACTGGAGCTGCTGGAAACCGAAGCGCATCGCATCGCGGAACGGTTCTACGCGGGGGATGTCCACCAACAGGCCGATCACACGCGATATCTGCGGGAGCGTGGCCAGGCCTAGTCCCAGTGAGAGAAACCCTTGCCCAGTAAGAACTCCAGGTGTCCCGATCACCGGTCGTTCTCCGTGGGCAAGCCGGGATCCTTGTGGTGGACTGCGTACCGTCGGTCCCGTCATGGCCGGCATTCCGTCTTCCCAAGGGAGTTCAGGCGTGCATAAGTACAGACAGTGGATGGCCGTGGTGGCCGCGGTGGTGGTGTGCCTCGCCGGCGGTACCCCGGCGAACGCCGAACAGCGCGACGATCACTGCGTCGCCGACACGGCGACCGGAGCGATCCGGTGCTTCGACAGCCTCGGCGAATCGCTCGCCGCGGCGTCGGCAGGCGAGGTCGGTGCCTCCGCGACGGTGATCAGCGTGCTGTACGAACACGCGAACTTCGGCGGCGCGAGCGTCGCCGTCACCGGGTCCCCGTGCGTCGAGGGGACCAACCAGACCGTCGGCTTCCTCGGAAACTGGAACGACAAGATCTCCTCGTTCCAGACGTTCCAGAACTGCTACATCACGATGTACGAGCACGCCGAATACCAGGGCGAACGCCAGGAGTGGTACGCCAACGACAGCGGCAACTACGGGTCGAACATGAACGACCGCGGCAGTTCGGTGGTGTACTCGCGCGGGCCGTCCCGCGCCGAACTGCTCAAGGACTGCGGCCGCGCCACCAAGACCTGCAACGCCCACGTCGACCAGCGCGGCCAGGACTTCTACGGCGACTGGGGCCGGGTGGACACGGTCTACAACTGCAGCGCCAACAAGATCACCCAGGTGATCGGCAAACGCGACACCCGCAGCGGGAAGAACACGGTGTCGAACGAGATCAGCGTGAGCGCGGGCTTCGAGTTCCTCGTCGACTGGTCGGTCGCGTACAAGCGCACGTGGGGCCAGGAATGGGGCTGGGAGACCAGCGAGAGCGTCGAGACGCGGATCGAGGTCAACCCGGGCTACTGGGCGGGCCTGGACCGGTCACCGGTGATGCGGGTGGCCAGCGGCTCGTACGACATGTGGTACGACAAGCGCAAATGGGGCCACCATCAGTGGTATGTCTGGAACTTCAGCGGTGAAGGACCGGCGCCCGGTGTCGTGGGCCAGACCAGGACGGTCGGCAAGAAGATGACCTCGGACGAGAAGAAGAAGGTGTGCGGGAAGTCGGCCGGTCTCGTGCGGTCGTCCGCCTCGCCGCAGTCGGAAAGCGCGGCGCCTGCCGTGCCCGCGGTGCGCGTCGCGCAAGGATCGCTGCACAGCTAGCCGGGTGGTCCGGCTCGGCGGTCGTCAGCGGCCGCCGAGCCTCGGCAGGGTCAGGGTGGTCACCGCCGTCGTCACCCAGCCCAGCAGGTCGCCGAGCGGGATGGTGGACAGCTTTTCCGGCCACTCCTCCGCCAGCGCGTGCAGGACGAGGTGGCCGTCGTGCGCCTCGACCGCGGTGAGCCGGATCCCTTGCGGGAGTTCCGGCAGGGGCAGCACGATCGGCTTGAGGCGGGACGGCGGCCCGAACCGGCGGCGTCCGATGTGGACGGACATCGGCCGGAGGACGACGGCGCCGCTTTCCACAGTGGACTCAAGGGCGAGATGCCCCCAGCGGGGCCGCTTTTCCCAGCGGACGTGGAAATGCCCGTCTTCGCCGGGGGTCACGATGATGCCCGGCCGCGCCTCGGCCACCCGCGCCTGCAGTACTTCGGGCGAAACCCTGATCGCCATCCGCACCTGTTCGGGGATGGCGGCAGGCGACGGGAGCGAGCGGAGACGGACGTTGGAGGCCAGCACGGTGATGCGTTCGAGCGGCGTCTCCGGCCAGTCGACGTCCTCCACGACGATGCGGACGTCGCCGATCCGGCCGGTGGCGGCCAGGCTGAGGCTGTCGGCCTGGTAATCGAGTTCGGTGAGCGTGAGGCCGACGTCGTGCCCGTCCACCTTGGTCGTCAGCCGCCGCCCGACCAGCTGTTCGGTGACGGTCTTCAGCACCGCGGCCGGGGTCACGGGCACATTCGGCAACAGCGCCCGCCCGGCGGCGGCCAGGCCGAACAGCTCGGGAAGCGGGTTCAGGTCGAACCATCTGCCGTCGCTCATCCGACCAGTGTCGCCGAACGGGACGCCGATCGCCGCCGCAGGGGGTCAGCGGGCCGCGAAACGGGCGATGACACCCGCCAGGATCACCCAGAACGCGGCGGCCAGGCCGTAGTCGAGAATGACCGCGAGATTCGGGTCACTCACCGGGAAAAGGCCCGGCCAGAACAAGGCCAGCGGTTTGGCCAGCGCCTGGATGAAGATGAAGAAACCGTTGCCCGCGTTGGCTCCTGCGAGCACCATCACCATGTGCAGCAGCTCGATGAAAGCGAACACCGCACCGATGCCGGTGATGACCCGCACGGCGGTGTTGCTCCTACTGGTGGTTCGCCATCTGGACATATCGGAAAAGTTCCCCGATTCCGCCGTGACAAACGCTTCAGTGGCCAGATTGCGCCGATCGGCCGTACCTCGCGTACTGCCCGCAGGTGCGCTGTGACGGAGTGCTCACCAAGTGATATCGATTATCATTGCCAACATGACTGTCGGCGACTGGAATGACGGCTGGGAACGCCTGATGGCGAGATATCAGCCAGGACGCGCGCAAGCGATCGAGCGGATGATCGAGCTGGTCGCGACGCGGTGCGAAGGGCCCGCGCCGCGCGTGCTGGACGTGGGAGGCGGCACGGGCACCCTCTGCTCCCGCCTGCTCGAACGCGTGCCAGGGGCAGAAGTCACGCTGGTCGATCTCGACCCGGTGATGCTGACGATCGCCGGCTCGTCCCTGCCGCCGTCGGTGCGGGTGGTCCGGGCCGATCTGCGGGAGCCGGACTGGACCGCCCTGCTGCCGGATACCGGCTACGACGCCGTTCTGGCGGTCATGGCGTTGCACTACCTGCCGCCCGGCCGGTTGACCGAGCTGTACGCCGAACTCGGCGGGCTCGTGCGGGCGGGCGGATTCGTGGCCAACGTGGACGACATGCCCGATGGGGAGGCGGTGGCGTCCGCGGTCGATGACGGCGAAGACCTCTGGGGCACTTGGTGGAGCCAGGTCGCGGAGGACCCGGTGCTCGGCCCGGCGGTGGCCGAAAGGACCCGGCTGTTCGGAGAGTCACCTTCGGCCGAATGGCATCCGCCTGCCGAGTGGCACCTGCGGGCTCTGGAGGCCGGGCCGGTCGACGAGGCGGCCGTGGCGTGGCGGAACGGTGCCCAGGCCGCCGTGGTGGCGTTCAAGGCCCGGTGAACGGTGCTGTGCCCTCAGCACCGGGTCAGTCGTCCAAAGGTGCGCCGCGCCACTGCCAGCCGGAGCGGGAGGGGCGTCCGGGGAGGTCCACCCGGTCCGTCGCCCACAGCAATGCCGTCCAGGGATCGACGCCGGCGGTGTCCACCTCCGGGAACATCCGCGCGAGCACTCGCGAACAGACGTCACGTGGCGGGTCGAGGGTGACGTCGAGGCCCCTGGCCATGTCCTCGCCGTGGACCAGGACCTCGACACAGCCCATTCCGGCGAAACCCTCGACGTCGGCGCGTCCGCTCGGGTGGTACGCGCGGACGTCCGGGTCCGCCGTGCGGAGCGTGGCGCCGAGGATGCCGCCGCCTACCGTGACGAACTCCAGCAGTTCCGACGGTGTCGCGGCCTGGTCGGCGACGGCTTCGAAGCAGACGAAACGCGGCGTGGACGGCCGGGCGATCAGCAGTCCCGCGTAGGAGATGAGGCAGTCGCCGAGATGCTCGGCCGTGCGCCAGGCGTTCAGTTCGCCGGTGCCCGGCGCCGACGGCCAGTCACGGCCCGACGCCTGACGCAGTCCGCTGACCACACTCGCCAGCGCCGCGTCGAGGTCGTCGGGCGTGATCGTCATCGTGGCATCAGCTCAAAGGTGTCGGAAACGCGACCGGACCGCGGCGGCCGTTCTTCCCGACCGCGCGCACACCGAAGAACACGTTGTCCTTCGACAGATCCACTTTAGCCTCGGTCGTGTCGCCGACCTTGATCGCGTGCGTCCAGTCGGACGCCGTCGTCTCCCGCCACACGACCTCGTAACCGGCGAGATCCGGGTCTGTTCCGGGCCGCCACACCAGATCCGTGTCGTTCGTCAGCCGGTTCGTCCGGATCCGGACGTCTTCGGGGGTGCCCGGCGCGGTCGCCAGCGACCACATCGTCGCGGCGTTGACCCGCGCGACCCTGGCGATGAACGGGAAATCGCAGAACTCCGGCAGATCGCCGAACCGCCGGCCGTTCTCCACCCGGACGTCCTGGTGCTGGTGCGCGTAATCCTCGTGCGGTTCGGTGAACCGCGCGGCCGGATAGCCCTGCTCCAGGAACGGGATGTGGTCGCCGCCCCGCAGGTAGCGGTCGCGCCGGTGGATCACCCGCACGGCCATGCCGGTCGCGTCGTTCTCCGCGACCGAGCGCACGAACCGGGCCAGCTGACGGGACGGCGAGTCGTTTTCGCCACCGACCGCGCGCCGGATGTCCGCCTGCGCCGGGGTTTCCGACGTCGGCACCCCTTCGGCGAACAACCGGATCGTGCGCGGGTCCCTCGTGCCGTCGTCCGCACGGCTCGAGCCGACGATGTCGTTGGAGAACATCGCCTGCACGTTCGTGCCCGCCGATTTGTACAGCGTGGCCATATGCCGCGCGCCGAACAGGCCCTGTTCCTCACCCGCGACCGCCGCGAACACGATGGTCGCGGCCGGACGGCGAGTGGCGAACACCCGGGCGAGCTCCATCGCGACGGCGACCCCGGAAGCGTCGTCGTCGGCGCCCGGCGCGTCCTTCGTCGCGTCGAGCGGATCGGAACACCGCGAGTCGTAGTGGCCCGACACGACATAGACCCGCTCGGGGGTGGTGGAGCCGCGCAAGGTGGCGACGACATTGGTGATCGTGGTGGCGACAGGGATCCTGGGCGGAGCGGGCTGTTGCAGATACGACTGCGACTCGACCTTCATCCGGCCGCCCGACCGTTCCGCGGACTTCGCCAGTTCCGCGAAGATCCAGTCGCGGGCGGCGCCGATGCCGCGGACGGGATCGGTCTGCGAGGACAACGTGTGCCGCGTCCCGAAAGCCGCGAGCCTGCGTACGGTGGCCTCGATCCGGTGTTCGTCGATCTCCCGCAGGATGGCCCGGAGTTCGGCGTCGGGTCGTTGCGGGGAGAGACGTTCGCCGGGGCCACGTTCGTCGAGCTCTTCGGTGGCGGCGGTTGATGACAGAGCAGTAGATGACAGAGCAGTTGATGACAGGGCAGTTGATGACAGGGTGGCCGCCGAGAGCGCGGCCGACGTGGACAGGAAAACTCGTCTGGACCTTTCCTCAGCCATTCTCCGTTCCTACGCGCCTTGTGTTCGGGCGTCTACCCGCGAAAAGGATGAGCGCGGCGGACGGGGGATGAGGGAGGATCACCGGGTGATCTTCGGGAGAAAGAAGTCCGTGGCCGAGGCACTCCAGGAAACGTTGGAGAGCCGGGGGCACCGTGTGGACGTGCTCGTCGATGCGCTCGTGCGCGTCGACAAGTCCGGCGCTGCCGCTGAAATCGCGGCGGCCTTCGAGATGATCGCTGAGACCCCGGCGCTCATCGCGACTCTCGACGAGTACTGGCGGTACGAGCGGGCTCTGGATGACGTCGCCCTGACACTCAAGGCCGGCAAGGCTGGACTGCTGACCACCGCGATCGCGGCTTCGTACCGCGACGGTCGGGTCCGGGAACTGGCGGTCACGAGACTGCTGGCGAAACCGTGCCCGGAGACACTTCCGTTCCTGCTTTTGCGCATGACGGACTGGGCGTCTCCGGTCCGCGACGTCGCCCGCGCGGGTGTCATCCGGCTGCTGCACGATGATCCGGCGACCTACCTGCGGCCGGCTGCCGAAACGATGCTTCACCTGGGGCGCCGTCGCCGCGGCGGCTTCGGCGTGCGACAGCTGTACGCGGCCGCTTACGACGTCCCGGTGGCGGTGCTCGAGCAGCTGATGTGCTCGGTGAACCTCGCGGTGCCGAGGTTCGCGTTCGAGGTCCGGACCCGGCGGGGCGACCTCAAACTCGACGAGCTGATCCCCCTTGCTCTGACGAATTCCGACAAGGGCATCCGCGCACGAGCCGGTGAGGCCGTCGCACGCCAGGCCGTCTGGACCGGTCGCGTGGACGTCCTGCGCAAGCTGGCCGCCTGCCGTCACGGCGAGGTACGGATCAGCGCACTGACCGGACTCGCGCGCCTCGGTCACTGGGAGGAAATCGCCGGTCTGCTGGACGACCGTTCCACACTGATCCGTGCGCTCGCACGGGATGCCGCCCGGCGTACGGGCGTCGACGCCGTCGGTTGGTACCGGTCCGCTGTTTCCGGTGCGAACCCTTCCCTGGGGGCCATCGCGGGACTTGCGGAGTCGGGGCGGGAAGAGGACGGACAGCTGCTGTACCCGTTGCTGAGGCACCCCTTGGCCAGAGTGCGAGCTCAAGCCGTTGGGGCACTGCGGATTCTGGATGCTGTTCCGGTCGATTCGGTGAGGCCGATGGTCGAGGATCCTTCGCGACGAGTGGTCAGGGCGGCTTTGAAGGCGTTGCGGACACGAGCCTGAGTTCGTTGCTCAGTCCTGAGGTTCGTCGTCCTCGGGGCCTGGGCGTGGCTCGTGGAGCGGCTCTGGCGCCGTCTCGTAAGTATGGCCGCTCGGCGTGGTGATGATCATGCCGCCGTCGCCGGTGGGCACGGCCGACCAACCGGGTTCTTCTCGAAGCAGGTTGTGGCTTTTGCAGTGAATGTGGCAGTTGTACTGGTTGGTCTTGCCGTCGCGAGCCCACGAGATGATGTGGTCGATCTCGGAGAATTCGGCAGGCCGGTGACAGCCCGGTTGTGTGCACTCGCGATCCCGCGCCATGATCAACCGTGCCAAGGAGGCCGGTGACCGGTATTTGTCGGCGCCGGCTTCGACCAGTTGGCCTGTGGCGGAGTCGGTGATCAGCCGCGACCAGGTCGAGTCGGGGTCGGAGGCGATCTCGCGGACCAGCCAATCGGGGATGGGCCCGTACCCGGCGAGTGTCGCGGGGGCGTTGCGCGCGCCGACGAGTGTCAAGAAATCGACATAGACATGGATGTGCGCACGCGGCTTGCCATGTCCGTCCTCGGCCAGCAGGCGTTCGGCGAAGATGTCGGCGCGATGCTGGTCGAGGGTCCGGGATTTGTCCTTGTTCCGCCGGTCTCTCGCGGCCCGGCTCATTGAGGCGTAAATGGAACTGGCGACTTCCGTGGGAAGATGGCCGGCGAGCGTGGACATCGTCTCGTCGTTGTGTTCCAACGAGATATGCCGCAACGCGCGTTTCTTGGCGGCTCGTTCGCGATAGCCGTCGGGATCGAATTTCTGCACGGCGTGACTCACCGAGCCCCGGATCGCGCCGGGATCACGATCGGCGAGCCGGTTGGTCAGCCAGGCGTCGACCTGTGCCGCGACTTCGTCCGACACTTCCCGCGTCAGCTGCATGACCTTGGAAGCCTTGTACAGGTCGATATCGCCACGCTCCAACGCCGCCAGCGTGTTCGGCAGGCGAGCGACGAGGGCGCAGGAGGTCTCGACGAGCAGGAACGCGTGGTTGCGGGTGACCGAGAAGCGCAAGGCGACCTCCTCGGTCACAGATCTTCGTGATCCACCGCGAACGGCGAAATCGGCTAACGCTCGGACCTGACGTCCCTGTGTCCGACGAAGCGAAACCTCTTCGTCGAACGCGGCGTCAAGAAAGCGAGCGGCTTTCGGGTTATGAGGGAGAGTTGTGGTCATGGCGTTGATCGTACTCGAACTGATGTTCGACCACCAGCAAAGGCGTGATCGAATTTACGCGGAGAGTGAACGGGCGTTTCGTTCACCCAGACCGTGACCGACAGCCCGGCTTGCCTGCTTGAATGGGTGAGTGAGCGAGGACTACCCGAGACTGCTGGAAGACCGAGAAGTACTGGTGGCGCGAGGAGTTGAGCGACGACAAGCGCGGCTGCGAGGCTGGCTTGACGGCTACGACGGGCCACGACCGCTTTATCGGATCGAACTGTTCCTCGACCGTGACCGGTATACGGCCACCGCCATGGACATGTTCGAGTCACTCGTCCGGTTGCGTCGTCAGCTGGAACCCGGGGGCTGGGCGATCGCCGTTCAAGGGGCCCGCCACGACACTTATCCGAGCGGGATGTGCAGGGATATGGGTGGTGGTATGCGAATCTACGCAATGCGGACCGGCAGCAAGACCTCGGCGGCCGACCTCGTCGACACGCTGGCCGATGCGGAGCTCGACCAGATAGTGACTGTTGCGGAACAGAAGACCCGGTATGCCGAATGGTGCGAATCGGCCACGGGTCGCCTTGGAATCTGACGCGGAGGTGGCGATCCGAGCCGCGGACGCCGCGTGCGAGGTGATCCGGCGATCGTACGGTCGCGCGATCGAACGGGTCGACAAGAGCGACGGCGATTTCGCCACCGAGGCCGATCTCGCCGCGGAGCGCGTGATCCGGGGAGTTCTGCGGGAGGCGCGGCCGGACGACGGGGTCGTCGGTGAGGAGTACGGTGCGGACGAGGACGCCGGATCGCGGACCTGGCTGGTCGATCCCTTGTGCGGCACGATGAACTACGCGGTGCGGACCCAGTTGGTCGCGGTCGACATCGACTTGCGTGCCGGCGACGACGTGACCACGGCGGTGTCGGCGGACCCGTTCTCCGGAGAGGTGTTCTGGACCGGCGGGGCCGAGGCGTTCGTCCGTCGCGACGGCCGTGACGAGCCCTTGGTGCCTGGGCCGGGCGGCGATCTCGTGGATCTCAACCTCGACCCGCCGTTTCCCAACGCAGTGTCCTTCCGTGCGGCACGGATGCTGATGGACGACGCGTTCACCGGCCGCTTTCGCCCCCGCGTGGTTCCACGACACTAGCGCTCGCCTGGGTCGCGGCCGGGCGGCGGGCCGCCTACGTCACCGATGGGCACCCGAAGGACAGTGTCCATTTCACCAGTGGCATCGCTTTGTGCCAGGTGGCCGGTTGCGTGGTGACCAACCTCGCCGGGGAAGCCGTCCACACCGGCGCTCAAGGACTTGTCGCGGCCTCCGATCCCGCGTCCATCGAGAGCTGATCGGCCTCGTGGCAGGCCGGTCGTGAGGAGTGAACGTCCACTCGGACCGGATGCGCACGTCGCCCGCCCGTCGGCCGGGATCGGCGCGGGTAACCCCGGCGGCGGAACATTTCACGCCGTCATCTTCGAGAGCGAGGGTGGGCACGCGTTCTCGCTGATCGACGACCCGTTCGAGCGCGGGCCGCAGGGCGGTTCGTCTCGTGTGCGTTCTGTCGGTATTGCGGTGGAATGGCGTCATGGTCGAACTTCCGGTCTGTGATCGTGCCGGCAACGCCTTGATCGAGTTTCGTTTCGTCACGGAAGAGGAATTGGGGCGTCTGGTCAAGCGGGTGACGGTGCCCGCGTCGTTGGTTGTCGTTGTCCACGGGGAAGCCGTCCTGATGATGTTCGATAGCCGGCGGAGGCAGTGGGAGCTTCCGGGAGGGATGCGGGAGACGGGTGAGAGCCCGCGCGAGGCCGCGGTACGGGAGCTGGGTGAGGAGACCGGCATCCACGGCGTGGACCTGTCGTTCGCCGCCATGGCAGAGTTCGATCTCACGAAGCCGGAGCGTCGGGAACTCCTGGCCGTATATCGGGTTCGGCTCCAGGTCGTGCCTCGGATGACCGTCAACGATGAAGCGCTGGACTTTCGATGGTGGCCGCCATCGGAACCGGTGAGTGAGGATATGAGCCCGCTGGACGCGGAGATCGCCAGGCGCGTGGTCCGAGCAGCTACCAGCTGAATTCGCCGGGTCGTGCTGTCGTGCCGCGAAGCGCGCAGACATGCCGATGAGCGGTCGTGTTATATCGGGTGCGCCGTGCTCGGCTCCGTGGCAGGTTTGTCTCCGTGCCGGACGATCATCACGCAGCGGCATCGAACAGGCCGAAGCCGGCGGTCCATATCGTGCATCTGACCGGCCCCGTGTTCGACTCGCTCGCTCGCTCGCGGTGATCTGGCCGGAGTGACCGCGACCAGCCCGGTACCGCTGACGGCCTACCTGACCGGATCGGACCGGCGTGGGCTGTGGCAGAGGCGCGGCAGGCAGGTCGCGGCGGACCCCGGCAGCGCCGCCTGGGTCACCGGCATCATCTGGGACCGGCGACATCTACTGGCCGTCGGTACGGCCGGTTACCACGGGCCTCCCGACACCTCGGGGATGGTGGAGATCGGCTACGCCGTCGACCCGGCACACCGGCGGCGGGGTTACGCGCGGGCGGCACTGGAGTCGTTGCTGGCGCGGGCCGCCCAGGAGCCGCAGGTACGCACCGTCCGGGTCACCATCAGCCCCGGCAATACGGCCTCTTATCGGCTGGCATCGCAGTACGGCTTCGTCAAGGTCGGCGAACAGTGGGACGACGAGGACGGGCTGGAGATCATCTACGAGATCCCGGCGGATCGCCGGTAGTCAGGGTTCGCATCTTCGCTCTTGCCGCCGTGCGTGCCTTGACGTCCACTCGATCTCGGAACAGTCCCTCACGGTCCGACGGCCGGGTCGTCGAAGTCGAGTGGCGGCATCACCGCTGTGTCTTGGGCCCAGGTGTCGCGGAATCCCGGCTGGACCGCGAGATCGACCAGTTCGATCCTGGCCCCGATGCTGTCGAGCCGGTGGTAGGTGAAGGAGCGACCGTAGGGGCAGGAGTCGAACTCGATCGGCGCGCCTCGATCCGCCAGGCGCTGTTTGTCCGTCATGACGTCCTTGGACCAGTAGCCGATGTGGTCGAAGCGGGAACCGCCGGTCGCGTCCCACGGACTGCCCGCGGGTCCTTGGATCACCTCGAAGAACGGTGGCCCGTCAGTGGAGAACACGATGCTGTAGTCCCAGTCCCCGAGGGTTCCCGCACGGACTGGCCTCCAGGTCACACCGAGAGTGCGTGTGAGGTCCTCGGTCGCCTGTCCGATATCTCGAACGACGAAGCACAGGTGGTAGAAGGCATTCACCCGTCCTGTCTACCAACTCCGCGGTGCACGAAAATTCGTGGCCGCCCGCGAGCCTGGACGGCGTTATCGTTGATCGATGTCGCGCGCAGTCGTTCTCGGCGGGACCGGGCTGATCGGTCGCGCCACCGCACGCCGGTTGCTGGCCGCCGGGTGGGAGGTGACGGTTGTCGGCCGAGACGCCTCGCGCATGCCCGAGGATGTCGCGATCGCGGGTGGCCGGTTCGTCGCCGCGGACCGCGGGGAACCCGGTGGACTCGCGGCGGCGCTCGGTGCGGGGGCGGATCTGGTGGTCGACTGCCTGTGCTTCACCGCCGAGCACGCCCGTGATCTGCTGCCACTGCTGGACGACGTGGGGTCCACGGTGATGATCTCCAGCAAGGCCGTGTACGTCGACGCGGCGGGCAACCACGTGAACTCGGCCGCGGCGCCGGAATTCGACGGTCCGATCCGCGAGTCACAGCCGACCATGGACCCACGCGAGGATCTCGACTACCGCACTCGCGACGGCTACGGCGCCAACAAGGTCGCCGCGGAACGTGTTCTGCTCGACAGCGGGCACCCGGTCACCGTTCTGCGACCATCCAAAGTCCATGGAGAGGGGGCGGCCAAACCCGGTGAATGGGTGTTCGTCAAACGCGTACTGGACCGGCGCGAGGTCCTTCTTCTGTCCCGCGGTGGCCGCGGCGTCGACCACCCGAGCGCGGCCGGGAACATCGCGGCTCTGATCGAAACCGCCGCGAACAACCCCGGCAGGCGTGTCCTCAACTGCGCCGACCCGGACGCACCCGACGCCCTCGACATCTCGCGGACCATCGCGAGACACTTCGGCCATTGGTGGGAGGAAGTGCTCCTCGACGACGACGCCCCTGCCGGACTCGGCCTGCACCACTGGGACCGCATACCGGGTATCCGGCTGGACATGACCGCCGCCGGGCGACTGGGCTACCGGCCGGCCGGCGACTACGCCACCACCGTGACCGCCGAGCTGGACTGGCTGGTCTCCAGTGCGGGCCCGGACACCTCCCAGCAGCCGGGGTTCGACCACGAGTACTTCGCCCCGATGGTGAACTACGCCGCCGAGGACGACTACCTCGCCACGCTCCCCCGGAACGACCGGTTCAGCCCTCGCCCTCCGCAAGCAACTCCCGCAGCATGGCCAGCAGTTCCCGCCGGTCCCCGGCCCCGAGTTTCCCCCGGATCCGGGCCATGTGGTGCTCCACGGTCTTGCCTGAGATGAACAGTTTGCTCCCGGCTTGTTTGTACGTCAGCCCGTCGACGACCAGCCGGGCGACCTCCAGTTCGCGTTCGCTCAACGTGCTCAACCCGGTGGTGGTGGCGGGTTCGGGAGCGCGTCCTTGGAACTGGCGGGCCGCTTCGAGCAGCTGGACCATCGCCTTGCGGTCCGAGGTCCGGATCGCCGCTTGGCCCGCCAGGCGGGAAGCGTCCCAGCAGAGGCCGAGTTCGTGCAGTTCCGAGGAGGCCGCGGTGATCTCTTCGGGGTCGAAGGTACCGGTCAAGACCGCGAGCCAGCCGGTCGCGGCGGCGGCGAGTGCGGCCGGATAGCGTCCGCAGGGCGCGAAATCATTGAGTGCGGCCAGATGTTCCGCGGCCGACGCGTGATCCTCGACGGTGATGGCGGCGTGCAGTTCGTGCCAGCGTAAGGTGACTGTCCACAGTGGAGGGTTGTCGAGCGCGTCGAGCACGGTGTGCGCTCGCTCGAGTTGCCCGGCCAGTTTGGCGCTCGCGCCGCCCCGTGCGGCCGCGATGGCGAGTTCTCCCAGCGGCAGCAAGGAATACAGGTCCGGCTGCTGACGCATCGAAGCCTGATACGCCCGGTCCCAGGAGCGTTGCAGGCCGGGTAGATCGCTCGACCGCCGCGCCAGGCCCAGTTGCAGGGTGGCGGCGAAGAGTTCGTCGCGCGCTTCGAGGCCGTCCGGTGGCATCAAAGACTCGGCGGCCGTTTTGAGGTCGCCCGCGGTCATCGCGACCCAGCCGAGCAGCAGCCGATGCCGTTTCGCGAGCAGGTCGCCGCCGATCCGCCCGCTCACCGCGCGGCTCAACACCGACTCGGCCAGCGCGAGTTCGCCGGAATGCAGGCCGACCAACGCGGCGAGGGCCGCCGGGCTGTCCGGGAGCGGTGCCGGCGCCCCCGCCGATTCCAGCATCGAAGCCGCGCCCAGCAGAGCCGACAGGGTTTCGGCGCCGCAGCCGGAGACCGAACCGGTGATCGCGCGCGCCATCCGTGAGGCGGCGCCGGCGAACAGGGTCGGGACTTCGGGGGTTTCCAGCACGCCGCGGGCGGCTTCGAGTTTTCCGGTGCCCAGCAACGCGATCGCGGCGAACGCCTTCGAGCCCGCCCGGCCGGACCATTGGTACAGCTCCGCGCTGTGCGCCAGTTCGCCGCGATGCGCGAGCACGGTCGCCGCCACTTCGGCGCCCGCGGCCCGGGCATCGTTGTCCGAGGTGCTGCCGAGCATCCCGTCGATGATCCGGAGCGCGGTGTCGAGATCCCCGGCCAGCGCCGCGGCGTGCGCCCAGCCGACGGTGAGCGCCGCGCCGCGCCCACCGGCCTCGGACGCGGCTTCGTAGAACCGCGCCGCGAGTTTCGTGTCGTCGGGCATCGCTTCACGCGCGGCCGCCTCGAAGGCCGCCGCCGCGCTCGCGCCCGAACTTCCCGTTCCCAGCAGGGATCGGGCGAGGTCCAGCACCGGAAGTCCGTCGCGCAGCTGGAGTTCCACCAGCCGCTGCAGCACCGTCAGCCGACGGCCGGGCGACCCCCAGGTGCGGATGGCCTCGGCGGCGATCGGCAGCAGCACGTCGTCCTCGCCGAGGAGACCGGTCGCCCTGGCGCTGTCGAAGACTTCGGGCAGCCCTTCGCGATCGCGGTTGAGCAGGGCCGCCAGGAGATCGAGATTCCGGCCCGCGCCGGCCTCGGCCGCGATCAGAAACCGGTGGACGTCGTCGTCGAGCTGTTCCAGCTCACCGCGGAAGTCCGCGAGCCTGCCGGTGACCGCCCGCACCACCAGCCCCGGCACACCACCGGTCCTGGCGTGGACGTCCGCGGCCGTGGCCGGGTCGCCGCCGGCGTGCTCGACGAGCCGCCGGACGTCGTCGACGCCGAACGCGCCCAAGGTCACCGCCCTGCCGAAGGAATCGGCGAGTGCGCGCAAGGTGGTGGTCCGCGCGGCGGGCCGGAAGGCCAGGACGACGGGTGCCGTCGTTTCCTCCGCCAGCGTCTTGATCTTCGCGATCTCGTCGTCGCCGAGCTGGTCGGCGTCGTCGACGTCACCCGCCTCGACCCCGGCGTGGTCGAAGTGGCGTCCGAGCAGGCCGAGCAGATGGGTCTTCCCGTGCCCGCCGGGGGCGACGACGGTGACCCGCACCGGGAGATCCGGGGCGGCGGTCACCTCGTCGAGCAGGCGCCGGGCACCCGGATGGATGATGCCGGGCTTGTCGAGCAGTGCGTTCAACAGCGACCTTCGGGGGAGGAAGTCACGCCGGGGGTGACCGGCGCGCACGAGCTCGAAGTGGTGGGAGGGGCTTCGGGACCCTTGTCTGCGGTGGCTTCTCGGGTGGTCAAGGTGAGCAGCAGCGTCGTCGCGGCCAGCACCGCGACCGCGGCACCGGCGACGAGCGGCTTGCGTCGGCTGAGCAGTTTCGCCGCCCCGGTGCGTTCTGGCAAGGGGAACGGGGTGATGTCCACGGGCGGCCGTTCGGGCCGCTCGGTGAGCTCTCCTGGCACGTCGACCCGGGGAAGAAGGGTGGTTTCGACGGTCGCGACGGCGTTCGACGCCGGGCCGCCGGGTTGAGGAAGGTCACGTCGCGCGGCGATGTTGGCCGCGCCGGTCGCCACCGTCAGCACCGGATCACTCGACGCGAAGACGGGGCACGGTGTCCGGCCGGGAACCGGTGGGGCATCGCCACAGAGCACGATGCCCGCCAGTGCCTGCGGCGGGATCCCCGCGCCGTGCGCGAGTTCGAAGACCTTGCCGACGGCCTCGCCTGGCTCGACGCCTTCCACCGTTTTGACCGGCTGCCAGCCGTTGACGCCGGCCGCGGCGATCGTGACCACCGCGCCGTCGGGCCCGAATTCGCAGACACCGGCGGTGACGTCGCCTTGCGGGGCGAGGTACGCGTGGAGTGCGGCGATGGGCGCGGCGACCAGCGCGGCGCGGGGGAAGCCGGCTTCGGCCAAGGCTCGGCGCAGCAGCTCCCGGCGGAACGAACCCCAGCCGACGGGGTGGGTGAGCACGATGTGCTGCGGCTTCTCGCCGAAGCGTTCGGCCGCTTGATCCACCGCGGCGTCCACCAGGACCGCGCTGAGGGATTCGGCCGGGAACCGCTCGCCGCCGACGATCACCGGGACGTCGTCGCCGACCCGTTCGTGGAACCCGGTCAGCAGCCGGGCGGGCGCGGACCGGCCCGCTTCGACGGCGGCGTCCCCGGTGAGCAGGTAGCCGTCGTCGTCGAGGAACACCGCGGACGCCGCCTCCTGGCCGCGCGCGCCGAGCCACGACGGCTCGGGCACGCCCCAGCCGTCGCCGGTGTTCACGCAGGTGGCGGCGGTGGTGCGGGTCGAGGCGATATCGATGCCGAGGACGTAGGGCAACGAGCATCCTCCTTCGCTTGACCAGCCCCTAAGGACCAAATAGGGCCACTCACCTGAACGGCTTGACCCGTTTGGGTGAGGGTTGGCATTAAACCCAACCGAACGCGTCTCGGTTAAGCCCCTAACGCCCTAACGATGTCATACCGATCCCCTATTGGCTGAGTGAGCGACGACCAGGAGTGATCCCCGATGTGCCCAGTGGCACCGGCTCACTAACTTCGGTGACCTGCGCTCAGCCGTGCCCTCCGGCCGCTGTGCCTGCCCCACCGACCTAGACCTTCAGGAGAGTCCTTTCATGGGTTCCGTCCAGACCCTGCACGACTTCACGCTGAACCTGCTGAACGACACCGCCGCCCGTGCGGCGTTCGCCAACGACCCGCAGCAGGTGCTGGCCGACGCCGGCCTCGGCGACATCAACGCCGCCGACGTGCACGAGGTCGTCCCGCTGGTCCTCGACTTCGTCCCGGTCGACACCGCCACCGACCTCACCGGAACCACCGCTGCCACCGCCGACAACCTGGCCGGTTTCGGCGGCGTCACCAACGCCGTCAACGGCACCGACGGCGAGTGCGCCGACGGCGTCCAGGGCGCGATCGACCAGCTCACCGCGCTGACCGCCGGCCTGCCGGTCGCCGTCCCCGGTGCCGACGCCCTCCCCGGCGTGCCGAGCCTTCCGGGTCTGCCCGAGGCCGGTCTCCCCGCCGTTCCGGGGCTGCCGGAGCTGGGTGGCCTCCCGGCCGTCCCCGCGGTGGGCGACCTGCCGGTCGACGTCCCGGGCCTGCCCGCCGTCCCGGCCGTCTCCGACGTG
This sequence comes from Amycolatopsis sp. WAC 01376, assembly GCF_003947415.1. Lineage (GTDB taxonomy): Bacteria > Actinomycetota > Actinomycetes > Mycobacteriales > Pseudonocardiaceae > Amycolatopsis. The sequence continues at coordinate 85,987 of NZ_QHKL01000008.1, read as the reverse complement.
ACCGACGTGTCGAACGCCGCCGCCGGCGTGACCGCGCTCGCGCAGAACACCGTCGGCAGCTTCGGCCTCACCGACGACCTTTCGCGTGGCCTCGACGCCGCCCCCGCCGCACAGGCCGGTGACGTCGCCACCGGTGCCGTCGACACCGCGACCGACCTGGTCCACGACGTCCCGGCCGTGGACACCGCCGGTCTCCCGGCCGTCGACTCGGTTCCGGCCGTCGGCGACCTGGCCGGCGACCTGCCGCGCGCCGACGGTGTCGCGGGCGGTACCCCCGACTTCCTGTCGACGGTCGGTGACCTCACCAGCGTCATCGGGCAGACGGGTGTCGCGGACGTCACCACCAAGGTGCACGACATCGCGAACAACTACGGCAACGGTGACATCGCCAACAACATCGCCCACAACAACGGCGACGTGTCCGGCAACGTGGCCAACGAGGTCGCCAACGTCGCGAACCACGCGGGTGTCTCCGAGGTCCACGACACGGTTTCCGAGGTCGGCAACAACATCGGCCACACCATCGGCAACCTGAACGACGTGCACATCGGCACCGGCGACATCGGTTCGAACAACGACATCCACATCGGCTGATCCGAATATTTTTCAGTTCTGTGCCAGGGCCCCGCGACCGCACCAGGTCGCGGGGCCCGCACGCTCGTGTTGGCCCATGCCACATTGATTCCGCGCTTGGTTAAGGGAACACTGCATCCCCGTGACAGCCCCAGCCTGGCTCGACGTGCTCAACGAGACCTTGGACGCCTGTGCCGCCCACGGTCGCGCCGACCTGGCCGAACGCCTCCGGCGCAGACGTGATCAGCAGGCGCCGGGCACCCGGATCGCGGTGGTCGGTTTTCCCAAGCAGGGCAAGGGTTACCTGCTCAACGCGCTGCTGAACGCGCCGGTCTGCGCGGTCGGGGACGCGAGCACGCCCGCCGTGCCCACCGAGATCGGTTACGCCGCGGACCCCGCTGCGACGCTGATCGGGCACGCCAGGGAAAGCGTGCCGGTCGGGAACCTCGCCAAGGAACTCGAGGTACGGCCGCCCGGTTCGCTGCGCAGGGTCGAAGTCGGCCTGCCGCGCGAACTGCTCGGCACGGGACTGGTGCTGGTGGACACCCCGGCGATAGGGGATCCCCGGTCACCGCGCACGGCCGCCACCCTCGACGTCCTCGCCGACGCGCACGCGGTGATCCTCGTCTCCGACGCGACGCAGGAACTCCAGCCCGCCGAACTGGCGCTGGCAAGGCATATCCGGACCTGGTGCCCCGCACTCGTGTTGGCACTGACCAAGATCGACGTGAGCCCGGACTGGCGGGAACTCGCCGCCCGCAATCGCGCCGCGCTCTCCGAGACCGGTGTCGTCGCCGACGTCTTCCCCGTGTCAGCGACGGTGCGCCAGGCGGCCGCTAAGGCCGGTGACGCCGGCCTGAACGGACGGTCCGGTTTCCCGGAACTCCTGAACTGGGTGGGGGAACAGGCCGCGCGCCCGATCGAACGCACCCGCGCGCTCGCCGCCGCGGTGAGTGTGCGGGCGGCGGCGGTCGAACTCGTCGAGACGCTGCAGACGCGCCTCAACGCCGTCTCCCAGGACAACGGGACCGATCAGGTCACCCTGCTGCACCAGGCACAACGGCGCACCGAGGAGCTGCGGCGGCAGAACGTCCGCTGGCAGAACCTGTTGTCGGACGAGATCACCGACCTGATCTCCGACGCCGAATACGATCTGCGCGAGCGGACCAGGGTGATCGTGCGCCATATCGACCGCACCTTCGACGAGGGCGATCCGGTGCAGATCTGGCCAGATTTCCAGACCTGGCTGGAAGAAAACCTCGCCGAAGCCGTCGAGACGAACTACAACTGGGTGTCCGACCGGGCGACGTGGATCGCGCACGCGGTCGCCACGAGTTTCGGGCCGCGCTACGGCCAGGCCCCGGACCTGCCGCTGACCGGGTCCGGAGTGGACTCGATCCCCGAGGTCGGCGCCCCCAAGATCGAGCGGTTCAAGATCGGGCAGAAACTCTTCACCGGCTTGCGCGGCTCCTACGGCGGCGTGCTGATGTTCGGCCTGGTCACCAGTCTCGCCGGGTTGCCGCTGATCAACCCGGTGTCCCTCGGCGCCGGTGTCGCGTTCGCGACCAAGAGTGTGCGCGACGAAGGCGGGATGCGGTTGCAGCGACGCCAGGCGCTGGCGAAGGCCGCGGCGCAGCGCCACGTCGACGACGTGTTCATCAGGTTCAGCAAGGAGATCAAGGACGAGGTCCGTCAGGTTCAGCGGCGCCTGCGCGACCATTTCGTCGCGTTGTCCGACGAACTCGCCGAAGAGCTGACCCGCCAACGGGAACTGATCATCGCGGGCTCCGCCGAACGGGACCGGCGCACCCAACGGGTCAAGAAGGAGATCGACCGGCTGGCCGCACTGCACCGGAAGGCGGGGGCGCTCGGCAGTGGCGCCGCGCCGCGCCGGGAGCTTTCGGCGTGACCGCCGACGTACTCTTTCCCGCGGAGGCGGCATGAACACCGCCGACGTACTCTTTCCCGCGGAGGCGGCATGAACACCGCCGACGTCCGTGAACTCCTGAACGAGGCCGCGGCGCACTATCGTGGCAGGCCGCATGCGGTGGCGATGCTGCGGGAATGCCTGGAGCGACTGGAAGAACCGCTGCGGGTCGGCTTCGCGGGCACGCCGGGCACCGGGAAGTCCACTTTGGTCTCCGCGCTGGCGGAATGGCCGACCAGGGCCTTGCGTGAACTCGATCTGTTCGACACCCCGGCGCCCGCCGAACACGTCGACGCGACGGTGCGCTTGGTGCGTCATCTCGAACCCGACGAACTCGCCGGCACCCGGCCGGTGGGCGGCTCGCCGTTCGCGCGGCAGACGGCGGTGAATTCGGTGCTGGTGCTCGGCAGGGCCGACGAGGTCGGCGCGGGCCGGATCGACGCCTTGCTCACCGCGAAACAGCTGGCACGCCGGGCTTGGCGCGAGGACCCGGATTGCGCGGGGTTCCAGGGGGTCATCGCGGTCGCCGGCCAACTGGGGTATGCGGGCCGTGCGCTGCGGGACGACGAATTCGAGGTATTGCGCGCGCTGGCGTCGGTCTCCCGGCCGGAGCTGGAGCGGTATCTGCTGTCCGTGGATTCCTTTGTGGACGATCCGTTCCCGGTGGGGGTCCCGCCGGAGTCGAGGAAACACCTGGTGTCGCGGTTCGGCCTCTACGGAGTCCGCTTGGCGATCACCTTGATCCGCACCGGCTGCGAGAGCAGGCTGAAACTTTCGGCGGAACTCGTGCATCGCAGCGGCCTCGGTGACCTGCGGGACACGCTCGCGGGGTGCTTCGTCGCGCGGGCCGACGCGCTGAAGGCACGTACGGCGGTGGTGCGGCTGGAAGGGCTGCTCGCCGCCGAACCGCTTCCGCACGGCGACCGGCTGGCCGCCCGCGTGGAGCGGTTCGCCGCGGCCGCGCACGACTTCCGGGAACTGCGGCTCATCGCCGGCATCCGCGGTGGCCGCACGGCGTTGTCCGGGGAGATCGCCGAGGAGGCCGTCCGGCTGCTCGGCGCGCAGGGACTCGCGCCCACCGAGCGGCTCGGTCTCGAACCCGACGTGGATCCCGCGGAGATCCACGCGGCCGCGGAAGGCGCGCTCGTCCGCTGGCGGCAGGAGGCGGAGCGGCCCGATGCCGCGCACGCCGAACGCGCCGCCGCGCGGGTGATCGTGCGTTCGGTCGAGGGACTGCTCAGCCTGTTCGTGGCTTGACGCCTGCCGGTCCCGGAGTCACCATAGGCCTCTCTATGGTGACTCTGACCAGGCGAAAGGGGTCCGGTATGCCCGAAGACGTGCGTCCGGATGTGCGGCTGCTCGGTGAACTTTTCGCGTATTGGGCGAAGACGGCTCCCGAGCGGGAAGCTCTCTCGTACCAGGGGCGGCGGCTCACCTGGGCCGAACTCGACGAGCGGGCGAGGCGGGTCACCGGCGCGCTCGCGGCCGCCGGGCTCGGCAGGGGAGACAGGGTCGCGTTCGTCGACAAGAACACGCCCGCCTGTCTGGAGGTGACCTTCGGCGCGTCCTCGCTCGGGGCGGCGAACGCGGTGGTCAACTGGCGCCTCGCGCCGGAGGAGCTGGCGTACGTCCTCGGTGACAGCGGCGCGCGGATCGTCTTCGCCGGTCCGGAATCGCTGGCCGCCGTCGAGGCGCTGCGTGATCGGCTGCCGTCGGTCGAGCGCGTGATCGTCGTGGGAGGAGAAGACGACCAGTACGAGGACTTCCTGACCGGAGCGGCCCCCGCCGGGCTGTCACCCGAGGTCGGCGAACACGACGGCGCGCTGGTCATCTACACCAGCGGCACCACCGGTTTCCCCAAGGGCGCCGTGCTGACGCACCGGAACCTGCTGGCGCACAGCCGCAACGCCGGCGCGCAGTTCCCGATGGCGGAAGGCGACCGCAACCTGGTCGCGATGCCGCTGTTCCACGTCGGCGGGAGTTGTTACGCCGTCATCGGTTTCCACTACGGGCAGCCGACGACGATGACCCGCGAACCCGACGGCAAGTCCCTGCTGGGCGCGCTGGCCGAAGGGGTCACGCACGCGTTCCTGGTGCCTGCCGTGGTCGCCGGGATCAGGCAGGCGGGGGAGCAGGCCGTCGCCGCGTTCTCACGGTTGAAGTATCTCGGTTACGGCGCGTCGCCGATGCCGCTCCCGTTGCTGCGGAAGTCGCTCGCGGCCTGGCCGGACACCAGGTTCGTGCAGGTCTACGGCATGACCGAACTGTCGGGAGTGGTGACGGCGCTCGATCCGGAGTCGCATCGCGATCCGGCTCGGCCGGAGCGGCTGGCGTCGGCGGGCACGGTGCTGACCGGCGTGGAGATGCGGGTCGTCGACCCGGCGACGCTGGAGGACGCCGAGTCCGGGACTCCTGGCGAGCTGTGGTTCCGGACCGACCAGGCGATGGCGGGCTATCTGGGCAAACCCGAGGCGACCGCGGAGACGATCGTCGACGGCTGGGTCCGCAGCGGTGACGTCGGCAGGGTCGACGACGGCGGCTTCGTCTTCATCGAAGACAGGGTCAAGGACATGATCATCACCGGCGGCGAGAACGTCTACTCGCCCGAGGTCGAGCGGGTCATCGCCGAACATCCCGCGGTCGGCGAGGTCGCCGTCATCGGTGTCCCCGACGAGCGCTGGGGAGAACAGATCAAGGCGGTCGTCGCGCCCGCCCCCGGGCAGCGGGTCGACGCCGACGAACTCGTCGAGTACTGCCGGGAACGGCTGGCGCACTACAAATGCCCGCGTACGGTCGAAATCGTGGAGGCGCTGCCGCGCAACGCGACCGGCAAGATCCTCAAACGCACCCTGCGGCGCCCGTACTGGGAAGGGCGGGAAAGGGCCGTCTGATGTCGTCGAACGTCAGCCGCGAGAAGTACTTCGACGCGGCCTTGGACATCCTCGCCGAGTCCGGGTTCGCCGGGCTCAACGTCGGCACGCTCGGCAAACGCCTGGGTGTCACCAGCGGGTCCTTCTACCACCATTTCGGCGGCTGGCCGGCTTTCGTCGGCGCGCTCCTCGAATTCTGGACGCAGCGGCAGGTGCGGATCCTGCGGGAACTGGACTTCGGTTCCGGCGGGCCCGAGGCGGACTTCGCCGCGCTGATGAGCCTGACGCGTGGCCTCAGGCATCGTGCGGAGGCGGCCATCCGCGCCTGGGCGGCGAACGACGAAACCGTTCGCGTGGCGCAGAAACGCGTCGACGACACCCGGGTCAAGACGGTCGGGAAGGTGGTGGCCGAGCTGATCCCCGACCGGCGTCGCGCGGAGGTCGTGACCTCACTCGGGCTGGCGATGCTGGTCGGGTATCAGCAGGTGGCCTCGGCGGGGGGATTCACCGACCTCGGCGAGATCCTCGACGAATACACCCGGCTGGTGCTGGCCGGTTAGGCGTTGCCGAGGACGCGGGTCACGGTGATCTCGATGACCACGCGTTCCGGATTCGGCTTGGGCTGCCGGTATCGCGCGGCGTAGCGGTTCTCGGCGTCGCGCACCGACTCCGGGTCTTCGCGCAGCACCGCGCGTCCCTCCAAAGTGGACCACCGGGGTCCGTCGAGCTGGCAGGCGGCGACCGGAATGCCCTTTTCGCCCGCTTCCTTGACCATGCGGGCCTTCTTGGACGAGCGGAACGTGATCACGCGGGCGATCCCGGCGTCGAAGTCCACCGTGACCCCGACCGCGACGACATGCGGGGTCCCGTCCGGCCGGACGGTGGTCAGGGTGGCGAGGTGCCGCTCGGTCCAGAAGTCCCGGAAGGTCTCGCCGCGCGCGCTCAGGTCGATCGTCATGTGGTCAACGCTAGGCCACCGTTCACGAAGGCGTCTTTTGAGGTAATAGTAAGGAAACTTTCTTAACTCTCTTGTTTTTGGCCGACCCGGATGTCACTCTCGGAACGCGCCGCCGCCACCAACGACGTTTCCGGAGGAGCCATGAGAAAGACCGTTCGGACAGTGCTGGCCGCGGCCGCGCTGACCGCCGGGCTGGTCGCCACGACCGCCCCCGCCACCGCGGTGACCACTCAGGGAACCCCTTACCTGCCGGGAGTTCTGCGTCCCTCGGTGTCGCAGGCGACGCAGGACGCCGCCCTCGCCAAGTACTACGACTACTGGAAGAAGAACTTCCTCACCACGAAGTGCGGGACGGGCACCTACGCGGTCAAGGCGCCGGACGCCGACCACGCCTTCGTGGCCGAGGGTCAGGGCTACGGGATGACCATCGCGGCGATGATGGGGAACAAGGACTCGCAGGCCCGGACCGTCTTCGACGGCATCCTGAAGTTCGTGAAGGCGCATCCGTCGGTGATCGACAAGGATCTGCACGCCGCTGAGCAGAACGAAAGCTGCACGAGCGTCAACGGCAGCGACTCGGCGACCGACGGGGACCTCGAAATCGCCTACGGTCTGCTCCTCGCCGACAAGGTCTGGGGCAGCGGCGGTTCGGTGAACTACAAGGCCGAGGCGCTGCGGATCATCAAGGCCATCAAGCGTAGCGAGGTCCACCCCACCACCAAGTTCATGCGGCTGGCGGACTGGGCCGACAGCGGCAAGTACATCAACAGCTCCCGATCCTCCGACTGGATGCCGGGTCACCTCCGCGCGTTCGAGAAGGCCACCGGGGACTCGTTCTGGGGCCAGGTCCGGACCCGGCAGGAGAAGGCCGTCACCCAGCTTCAGCAGCAGTACGCGCCGAAGACCGGGTTGATCCCGGACTTCGTCGTCAACACCAACTCCACGCCGAAGCCCGCCCCCTTCGACTTCCTCGAGGGCAAGGACGACAAGTACAGCTACAACGCCTGCCGCGACCCGTGGCGGCTCGGCGTCGACGGCATCACCGTGTCGGGCAGCCCGGCGCAGGGCCAGGTCCGGAAGATGAACACCTGGATCCAGCAGAACACCGGCGGCGACCCGGCCAAGATCACCACCGGCTACCTGTTGTCGGGCGCCAAGATCCCGGGGCAGACGGGTCAGCACCCCTGCTTCACCGCGTCGTTCGCCATCGCGGCGATGAACGACCCTGGCAGCCAGGCCTGGCTGGACAAGCTGTGGACCTCGGTCACGACGTGGTCGCCGAACGCCAAGGACTACTACGGCACCGGCATCACCGTGCAGGTCCTGCTCATCCTCTCGGGGAACTACATCGCGGTTTGATTCAAGTCCGTGAAGGGCCCCTTCTGTACCTAGGTGCGGGAGGGGTCCTTCATGTACTCGCGAGGGGCAAGGTCGAGTCCTGGTGTGTCCCCAATGCCACATTGGGGACACCGAACGAACCCGGAGGCTCGCGCCAAGCGCCTCTGGCCAGCGTGGACACGACTCCTCCGGGACTCTGACTCTCAAGGTAGGGAAGGAGGCCCTCACGGACTTCGGCGTGACCTCGGGAGTCACTTCAGCCACTGCTGTCACGGAAGCGCTGGCGCACGCGGGCTCGGCTCAGCCGCAGGAAGGGGCAGTCACGCGCGAAACGGACATCCACCGGACAAGATTTCAACGGCGTGTTGACCTCTTCAACAGCCAGTTGTAGCGTCGGCGACCATCCGAAGCCCGTGGAGGTCCTTCATGCCGTCGACGCCGCTCACCTTGACCCGAACCTGGCGCCTGGCCGTGCTCACCGACGTCGTCGCGCTCGTCACCGCGGCCTGCGGAGGCGGGCCCGACGGTGCGGGCGGCCAGGAACCCGCGGCACCGGGGGCGCCCGCCGCGATCCCCGACACGACCGCGTTGATCGAGTCCGTCCAGAAGGACGCCGCCGTCGCCGGCACCCTGCCCGCGAAGTACGCGCAGGCCGGAATGCTGCACCTGGCCTCGAACCTGCAGTCCGCGCCCAACAACTTCTACGCCGCCGACGGCAAGACCCCGATCGGCTACGAGGTCGACCTCGCCAAGGCCATCGGCAAGAAGCTGGGCGTCACCGTGCACCACCAGGACATGGCGTTCGGTTCGCTGATCACGAGTCTCCAGTCCGGCCGCGTCGACCTCACGATGGCCGCGATGAACGACACCAAGACCCGCCAGGCGCAGATCGATTTCGTCGACTACTTCTCTTCCGGCATTACGATCATGGTCCGCAAGGGCAACCCGGACCGGATCGCCGGCCCGGACACGTTGTGCGGCAAGAACGTCGCGGTCGTGCAGGGGACGAGCCACCAGAAGTTCGCCGAAGAGCAGAACGGCAAGTGCACGACGGCGGGCAAGCCCGCGCTGACCGTGACCGCGACCGATTCCGACACCCAGAACCAGAACCAGCTCCGCACCGGCCGGGTCGCCGCCATCCTCAACGACCTGCCCAGCGCGGTCTACATCTCGCGGACCGCGGGTGACGGCAAGTTCTTCGAGACCGTGCCCGGTGAGCCGATCAACGGCGGGCCGTACGGGATCGGCGTCAACAAGGAGAACAAGCCGCTGGCCGAGTCCGTCCAGAAGGCGTTGCAGTCCCTGATCGCCGACGGCGGTTACGGCAAGATCCTGCAGGCCTGGGGCGTCGAGCAGGGCGCGGTCAAGGAGGCGAAGCTCAATGCCGGAAGCTAGGGGGGCGACAGCCGAGCCGCTGCCGATCGTCCGGCTGAGGCACTGGGGTCGTTGGGTCAGCGCCGTCGTCATCCTCGCGCTGCTGATCCTGCTCGGGATCGCGCTCGGGAACGCCCAGATCCAGTGGGATTCCGTCCCGGAGTTCCTCTGGTACCGGGTGATGGCGGTCGGTCTGCTCAACACCGTGCTGCTCGCGGTGATCGCGCAGGGTTCGGCGATCGTCATCGGGATCGTGATCGCGCTGATGCGCCGCTCGGCGAATCCGGTGGCGCGCTGGTTCGCGGCGGGCTACATCTGGCTGTTCCGCGGGCTTCCGGTGCTGCTGCAGATCCTGATCTGGTACAACCTGGCGCTGGTGTTCGAGTTCATCTCGATCCCGCTGCCGTTCGGCGGCCACCTGCTGTACGAGCAGACCAACGTGCTGATCACCGCGTTCACCGCCGCACTGCTTGGCTTGGCGCTCAACGAAAGCGCGTACATGGCGGAGATCGTCCGCGCGGGGCTGAACAGTGTCGACAGTGGACAGACCGAGGCGGCGAAGTCGATCGGGATGTCGCCTGGCGCGACCCTGCGCCGCGTGGTGCTGCCGCAGGCGATGCGGGTGATCATCCCGCCGACCGGCAACGACTTCATCAACATGCTCAAGGGGACGTCGATGGCGTCGGTGATCGGCGTGACCGAACTGATCCACGCCGCCAACAACATCTCGTCCAACAACCTGCTGGTGATGGAGACGCTGCTGGCAGCCGCCGTCTGGTACATGGTCGTGGTGACCGTCGCCGGGGTCGGGCAGCACTATCTGGAGCGCGCCTTCGATTCCGAAGACCGGTCACGGAGCGCGTTCTCCCGTGCGGCCAAGGCGTTGCGCACCGCGCCGCTGGTGAGGAGTGAACGTGTCTGAGCCGCTGCTCAAAGCCGTCGGCGTCCGCAAGAGCTACGGCCACACCGAGGTGCTCGGCGGGATCGACCTCGAAGTCCACAAAGGACAGGTGGTCTGCCTGCTCGGCCCGTCGGGCGCGGGGAAGAGCACCTTCCTGCGCTGTGTCAACCATCTGGAGACGATCGACGCCGGACAGGTCTGGGTCGACGGCGAACCGATCGGTTTCCGGCTGCGCAACGGAAAACTGTACGAGCTGAAGGAACGCGAGGTCGCCAGGCAACGGCGCGACATCGGCATGGTGTTCCAGCGGTTCAACCTGTTCGGCCACCGGACGGCGCTGCAGAACGTCATCGAGGGGCCGGTGCGGGTGCTCGGTGTCCCCGTGGGCGAAGCCAAAGAGCAGGCGCTCGAACTGCTCGACAGGGTCGGCCTCGCGCACCGGGCCGACGCCTATCCGGCGCAGCTGTCGGGCGGGCAGCAGCAGCGGGTCGCGATCGCCCGATCGCTCGCGATGAAACCGAAGCTGATGCTGTTCGACGAGCCGACGTCGGCGCTCGACCCGGAACTCGTGGGCGAGGTGCTGGCGGTGATGGGTACGTTGGCCGCGGAGGGGATGACGATGGTCGTGGTGACGCATGAGATGGGGTTCGCGGCCGAGGCCGCGGACGAGGTGGTGTTCATGGCCGACGGCATGGTCGTCGAGACCGGGCCGCCGGGGGAGCTCCTGAGCGCCCCGAAGCACGAGCGGACCAAGCAGTTCCTGGCACGGGTCCTCGCATGACGCGGATCTCCCCGCGGTACCTGCTGCAGTTCGACGAGCCTGCCGGGTACCTCGACTTCGCGCGGTTCGGCCCGCCGTCGCACGCCGTGCTCGACACGACGGCGAGCCTGCTCGACGCCTCCACCAAGGCCGGTCCGTCCACTGTGGACGACCTGATGCGGCAGGAGACCAGGGCCAAGGCCGCCGCCGCACGGCTTTCCGGCAGCGACACCGACCACACGGTGTTGTTGCCGCACACCAGTCTCGGCCTGTTCCAGGCGGCGTTCAACGCTCCAGGCGGTGAGGCGCTGGTGTCTTCGGCGGAGTTCCCTGCCAACACCTACCCGTGGGCGCGGGCCGAACAGGCGGGACGGCTGACCGTGCGGCGGCTGCCGCTCGGGAACGTCACGGCGGACGCGGTCAAATCGGCGCTGACACCGGAGACGTCGCTGGTCAGCGTGAGCGCGGTCGACTTCCGCACCGGATATCGCGCCGATCTGGCGGCGATCCGGGAGGTGGTCGGCGACCGGCTGCTCGTGGTCGACGGGATCCAGGGCTTCGGGGTGACCGAGGCGCCGTGGGAGGTCGCGGACGTGCTCGTCGTCGGCGGGCAGAAGTGGTTGCGGGCGGGCTGGGGCACCGGTTTCGCGGTACTTTCGGACCGGGCGCTGGAGCGGATGGAACCGATCCTGTCCGGCTGGACCGGCGCCCGTGACCCGGGACTGTTCGACGACGAGATCCATCCGGCCGACGAGACCGCGGCCGCCTGGTCGATCTCGAACCTGAGCCCGATCACGTCGGGCGCGTTCGCCGCCGCTTTGGAACTGGTCGAAGAGGCGGGCGTCGAGGCCATCGCCGCGCGGATCGGCGAACGCGTCGGCGAACTCGAAGAAGTCGTGAAATCCGCCGGGGGAGAGGTGGTTTCGGCCGTCGATCGGCGGGCCGGGATCCTCGCGTTCACGTGGGAGGGGCAGGCCGCCGAACAGGTCGGGGCCGCGCTGGCGGACGCCGGGATCGCCGCGACCGTGCGGCCGGAGCACGTCCGGCTGTCCCCGCACGCGTCCACTCCGGCGAGTGCGGCGGAACAGGTGCGGACTGCGTTGGAGCGGCTGAACAAACCGGTCACCGTGTTCTCCGGCGTTCCCGCGGTCGGAGTGGCGTCGAGCGACCTGCTCACCGCGCTCGTCCCGGCGGTGCACGCGCTCGCGGCGATGCTGGGACCGGGGAACGAGGTCCTGCTGCACGACCTGAGCAGGCTGCCGGACTCGATCGTCGCCATCGCGGGCGACCTCACCGGCCGGACGGTCGGCGGGCCGATGACGGATCTGCTGCTGGGCCTAGTCCGGCGCGGCACCACGCAGGACCTGACGAACTACGAGACCCACGGCCCCGACGGCCGGGCGATCCGCTCCTCGACGCTGTTCCTGCGGGACGCCGACGGGGTCGCGATCGGCTGCCTGTGCGTCAACCGGCTGTCCGACGGTTCACCGAAAGCCAACGGGCACGAACCCGAGACCTTCCCGCCGGACGTCGACAGCCTGCAGCGGTTCCTGGTCGGGCGCGCGGTGGCGAAGGCCGGGATCCCGGTGGACCTGATGAAGAAGCGGCACAAGGCGGCCGTGGTCCGCGAACTGGACGAGGCGGGGTTCTTCCTCATCAAGGACTCGGTGGACCACCTCGCCGGGGAACTCGACGTCACGCGGTACACGATCTACAACTACCTGAACGAGATCCGGGGCACCTGACGCTCTCGCGCGTGCTATGAACGGACCGTTCCTTGCAAAATTTGCAAGGAACGGTCCGTTCATAGCGTTCGGCGGGGCTACCCGGTCGTGCCAAAGGTTACGTGGATCCGGCTGCGGTTGATGCCAGGCCCGGTCCGTGAAGGCCTCCTTGAGGGACCCAGAGTCCCTCAAGGAGGCCTTCACGGACTTGGACATCGCCACGTTCGCCCCACAGACACCAGCAGTTACACGGCTGCGCGTGAAAGCCCCCTTCCCTCGGCTCAGCCGAGGAAACTCGACCTTCACACCTCTCGGGCGGGCAAGGACACCGGTATCGAGCCACTCACGAGGGCACTACTTCAGGAAGGACTCCACCGCGTCGGCGGCCCGGTCGATGCCGCCGTTCCCGCGCGTCTCGGCCCGGACCTCGGCAAGACGCGCAGCGACCGAGGGCGACCCGGCGACCCGTTCGACCGCGGCCCGCAGCACGGACGCCGTTACGTCGGAGGCCGCGAGCTGCTCACCGACGCCCAGCTCCGCCAGTTTCGCCGCGTTGCCGAAACCGTCGGTGGCCAGCGGGATCGCGACGGTCGGCACGCCGTACCACAGCGATTCCGTGCTGCCGCCCATGCCGGCGTGCGTGATGAACGCCGACGCGGCCTCGAGTACCGCGAGCTGCGGGACGAACGGGCGCACCTCGATGTGCTCGGGCAGCGGCCCGAGCGCGGCCGGATCGGTCTGGCCGATCGAGATGACCACGTGCCAGTCCGAGTCGCGGAACCCGTCCACGCAAGCGCGGAACAGGTCCAGCTGGTCGGTGAACGCCGTGCCGAGCGACATCAGCAGGACCTTCTTGCCATTCGACGGCGGCGACCAGCTCCGGTCGGCGAGGCGTTCCGGGTCCAGTGCGGGGCCGACGAAGCGGACCGACGACGGCACCCGGTCGACGTTCGGCTGCATCGCCTTCGGCAGCAGCGCGAGCACCTGGGGCGGATGGGAGATCCAGTCCCAGGCATCGGCCTCGATGCCGTTCTCGTTCAGCCACCGGGTGAAAGTGGCGAAATAGTCCTTTCCGGACGGTGAGGTCCGGATCGAGGTCAGGATCTCGCCCATGTCCTCTTCGTAGCCTTCCCAGGCGACATAGGTCGGGGAAAGCTGCACCGCCGGAACGTCGTAGCGCCTGGCGAGCAGCGGAGCCGGAAGCCCGCCGATGTCGTACAGCAGCAGATCCGGACGGTTCCGGTCGTAGATCTCGGTGAGCACCGGCATCGACTGGATGCCCTCGTCGAGGAAGACCCGCATCTGGGACGCCGGATCCTCCGGCCACGCCGACTGGTCGCCGAGCGGGAGGATCGACGGATGCGGGACGACCTCGGCCCCGGTCGGTTCGATCAGCCCGGTGAGCGGTTCGCCCACGGCGTAGCTGACCCGGTGCCCGCGGGCGACCAGCTCACGGATGACGGCCAGCGACGGGTAGATGTGGCTCGGCGCGGTGCTGCCGATCATGGCGATATGCGTGTTCTGCATGATGTCCTGTCTGAATTCGTGAAGGAACGTCAGACGGCGCGCGGAAAAGGGGCCACCCGGTCGCGGGCGGCCCTGCGGTCACGCCGTCTCAGGCGGTGCGCATGCGGACGTGGCAGATCATGATCGAGATCCTAGCGCGCCCCGCGTGGCCTCCCAACCGGTTAACGCGTTGCCCGGTTTGCCGCGATCGGGACCCGCCGTTTGCAGGGACCTTCGCCGGAGGGCTATCGCGGGTCATGGACGTGGATAGGGTCGCCTTCGCAGGGAAGGGGAGAACCTTGAGACGTGTTCTCATCACCGCGCTGGCGTTGGCCACGGTCGCGGTGACCACGCCCGCCGTCGCCGCGGAAGAGGCGCAACCCGCCGAGACGATCACCTGGGGCGCTTGTACCGACCAGACCTTGATCAACGCCGGTGCGGAATGCGGCTATCTGCCGGTCCCGCTGGACTATTCGAGGCCGCGCGGCGAGAAGATCCAGCTCGCGCTCAGCCGCATCAAGCACAAAACGCCCGACGCGCGGTACCAAGGCGTCATGCTCACCATCCCGGGTGGGCCCGGCGGTTCCGGGTTGCTGCTCGCGACTCGCGGGCCGCGCGTGCCGAACCACGCCGGTGACGCCTACGACTGGGTCGGTTTCGACCCGCGCGGTGTCGGCTCCAGCAAACCCGCGCTTTCCTGTATCCCGAACCACATGGACTACAACCGGCCGAACTACGTGCCGACGACGCGGCAGCTGGAGGAAACCTGGTTGCGGCGCTCGAAGTCCTACGCCGGCGCGTGCGCCGAGAAGAACAGCCGCGCGCTGCTCGAGAACATGAAGACGACCGACACGGTCAAGGACATGGAAAGCATCCGCAAGGCGCTCGGCGCGGAACAGCTGAACTTCTACGGGTACTCCTACGGCACCTACCTCGGCCAGGTCTACGGGACACTGTTCCCGCGGCACGTCCGCCGCATGGTCCTCGATTCCACTGTGGACCCTCGCAACGTCTGGTATCAGGCCTTCCTGAACCAGGATCTCGCGTCCGACGTCAACCTCGGCATCTGGTTCGGCTGGGTCGCCTCGCACGACGACGTCTACCACCTCGGCAAGACCCAGGCCGCGGTGAAGCAGGTCTTCGACGCGCAGCTGAAGAAGCTGGCCGCGGCGCCGGCGGGTGGCTACATCGGTCCCGACGAGTTGCTGGACGTCTTCCTGCAGGCTTCGTACCGCCAGCTGAACTGGACGCTGCTCGGTGACGCGCTGGCGAAGTTCGGCAAGGGCGACTGGCAGACGATGAAAGGCTTGTTCGAGAGCTTCGGCGGGCGCGGCGACGACAACGGTTACGCCGTCTACCTCGCCGTCGTGTGCACCGATGTGAAGTTGCCGCCGAGCTGGCAGCGGTGGAAGCGCGACAACTGGCGCACACATGAGAAGGCGCCGTACTTCACTTGGCAGAACGCTTGGTACAACGCTCCTTGCCTGTACTGGCCCGCGAAGCCGGGCAAGCCGGTGAAGGTCGAGGGCTCGAAGGTGCCGAGTGTGCTGATGATCGGCGAGACGCTCGACGCGGCGACGCCGTACGAGGGCAGCCTCGAGGTGCGTAGCCGGTTCCCCGGCGCTCGCCTGATCGGTGAGCCGGGCGGCACGAGTCACGCCATCACCCCGCGCGGCAACGCGTGCGTCGACAACCGGATCGCCGGCTACCTGGCGACCGGGGCGCTGCCCGAACGCAAACCGGGGCGGACGGCCGACGTCGAGTGCGCGCCGCTGCCGCTCCCGGTACCCGCCTAGCCCAAGTCCGTGAAGGCCTCCTTGAGGGACCCAGAGTCCCTCAAGGAGGCCTTCACGGACTTCCGGGGTTTCCGTTACAGGGGACTTTGTGTTACAAAGTGGAAGTGAGCTTTGTAGTTCAGAGTGCTCGAAGGGGGAAAGTCATGGCGGACGCGTTCAGCCTCGAAGGGCTGGTGAAGCGCTTCGGCAACGTCCTGGCCGTCGACGACGTCAGCATGCGGGTCGCACCGGGGGAGGTGGTGGCGCTGCTCGGGCCGAACGGCGCGGGCAAATCGACCACCATCGACATGCTGCTGGGGCTGACCAGGCCGGATTCGGGCCGGGTGCGGGTCGCCGGGCTCGGCGCGGCCGAGGCGATGGACCGGGGGATGGTCGGCGCGATGGCGCAGAACGGGACGCTGCTGAGGGACGCGACGGTCGCGGAACTCGTCGGCCTGTTCGCCTCGCTGCACCGCAATTCGCTGTCTGTCCGCGAGGTCCTCGAACGCGCCGGAGTCACCGAATACGCGAACCGCCGCTGCGGAAAGCTCTCCGGTGGCGAGCAACAGCGGGTGCGGTTCGCGCTCGCGCTGGTCGGAGATCCGGACCTGCTGGTGCTCGACGAGCCGACCGCGGCCATGGACGTCGACGGGCGCCGCCGCTTCTGGGCGTCGATGCGCGAGTACACCGGGACGGGCCGGACGGTCCTCTTCGCGACGCATTACCTCGCCGAAGCCGAGGACTACGCGGACCGCGTCGTGCTCATGCGGCACGGCCGCGTCGTCGCGGACGGCCCGGTCGGCGAGGTCCGGGCCGCGGTCGCCGGACGGGTGCTGCGCGCCGTCGTCCCGGACGCCACCGAAGCCGGGCTGGCCGCGTTGCCCGGGGTGTCGCGCGCGGTACTGCGGGCCGGGCACGCGGAGCTGGGGTGCGCCGATTCCGACGCCGCCATCCGCGGCCTGCTGCGCGAGTTCCCGCTCGCCTCGAACATCGAAATCACCGCTGTGGGACTGGAAGAAGCCTTCATCGCGCTGACGGCCGATGCGGCCGAAGGAGCTTTGAAATGAACCTGAACTACCTGGCGCTCGAGATCAAGCGCATCGTCCGCAGCCCGCAGTTCGCGTTGTTCACCATCGGCATGCCACTGGCGATGTTCCTGTTGTTCGGCGGGATCTTCGGCGCCAGCGAGATCGCTCCCGGGGTTTCGACCGCGACCGTGACCATGGTGAACATGGCCGCGTACGGCGCCATGACCGCCGCGTTGTTCACCGGCACCCGTGTCGCCACCGAGCGCACCGACGGCTGGCAGCGCACCCTGAGGCTGACGCCGATGCGAGCGCCGGGCTATCTGGGGGTCAAGGTGTCGGCTGGGATGTTCGTCGCGTTGCCCGTGCTGCTGGTGATCTTCGCGGCCGGGATGATCCGCGGTATCCGGCTCGAAACCGGGCAGTGGCTGACGATCTTCGGCACGCTCTGGCTCGGGACGCTGCCCTTCGCGGTGCTGGGCCTGATGATCGGCCTGTTCGGCAAGGGCGACACCGTCCAGGCGGTGACCGGCGCGCTGATGCTGCCGCTCGGCATGTTCGGCGGATTGTGGATCCCGCTGCAGGTCCTGCCCGGCTGGATGAACACCGCGGGGCACCTCATGCCGACGTATTGGCTCGGTGAAATCGGCCGCGCGCCGGTGCTCGGCGGATCGGGCACGGTGACCGCGGTCGGAGTGCTCGCGGCGTGGCTGGTGGTGCCCGCGCTCGTGGTGATGGCGAGGTTCCGGCTCGACACGGCGAGACTGTGAACCCGTGTTAGTTTTCCGAAGTGGCGGAGGATGAACGGGACGACGACGCGCGGTCGATGACGCCCGAGGAGTCGCTCGCGCTCATCGCCGCGCAGTCGGAGAAGACCCGGCGTGAGATCGGGCCGAATCCCGCGGTGCTGCTGGCCGTCTGGGGACTGGTGTGGCTGTTCGGTTTCGGGCTCGTCTACGTCTCCGCCCCGCCCACCGCGCTGCTGCCGATGTGGGCCGCCGCGGCGATCGTCGGCGCCGGTTTCGTCGGGGCCATGGCGTATTCGGCGGTCTACGGCATCCGGTCGGGCCGCGGCGTGCGCGGGCCGTCCCGGCTCGTCGGGGCGATGTACGGGTGGAGCTGGATGATCGCGTTCGGCGGGCTGACGGTGGTGAACACCGCGCTGATCCGTCTCGGCCTCGACACCGAGCTGATCCCGTTGCTGTGGTCGGGGACCGCGCTCATGCTGACCGGACTGATGTACCTCGCCGGCGGGATGCTGTGGCAGAGCAGACTGCAGTACGGCCTCGGCGTTTGGATCATCGCGTGCGGTGCGGCGAGTGTGCTGGCCGGGGGACCGTACAACTTCCTCGTGCTGAGCGTCGCGGGCGGCGGTGGCTTCCTGGTGGCGTCGCTGGTCTTCCTGGTGCGGGCGCGATGAGCGAAGACGGGCTGCCCCAGCTCGATCCGGTGATCCACGCGCAGGCGCGGCTGCGGGTCACCGTCGCGCTGTCGAGCCTCGGGCCGGGCGACAGCATCACTTTCCCGCGCCTGCAGCAACTGCTGGACATGACACCGGGCAACCTGTCGACGCATCTGCGCAAACTCGAGGACGCCGGCTACGTCGAGATCACCAAGGCCTTCGAACACCGCACACCGGTGACGCTGGTCGAGTTGACCACCCGGGGCCGGGCCGCGTTCGAGGAGTACACGAAGGCCCTGCACCGTCTTCTCGAGGTTCCGGGCGATGGGCGCGCATGACCGGTGGGTCATCCACCTCGACATGGACGCGTTCTACGCCTCCTGTGAACAGCTGACCCGGCCGACCCTGGCGCGGCGTGCCGTGCTGGTCGGCGGTGCGGGCCCGCGCGGCGTGGTCGCCGGCGCGAGTTACCAGGCGCGCGAACACGGGATCAAATCGGCGATGCCGATGTCGCAGGCCCGGCGGCTGCTGCCGCCGACCGGGGTCATCCTGCCGCCCCGGTTCAAACTCTACGAACTGCTGAGCACCCAGGTGTTCGACCTCGTCGCCCAGTACGCGCCGGTGCTGGAACGGATCTCCCTCGACGAGGCGTTCGCGGAACCGCCTTCACTCGCCGGGGCTTCCTCGGCCGAGGTGCGGGAATTCGGTACGCGCCTGCGGGAGCACATCCGGTCCGAAATCGGCCTGGTGGCGTCGATCGGGGCGGCGTCGGGGAAACAGGTCGCGAAGGTCGCCTCGGATCTGGCGAAACCGGACGGCCTGCTCGTCGTCGACCAAGGCACCGAACGCGATTTCCTCGCGCCACTGCCGACCAGGGTGCTGTGGGGGATCGGCCCGGTGGCGGAAGGGAAACTGCGCGCGATCGGCGTCCGGACACTGGGCCAGCTGACCGCGCTCTCCGACGCCGACGCGGTGTCCACTTTGGGCAGCGTGGTCGGCAGGGACCTGCGGCGGCTGGCCACCGGCGTCGACGACCGGCCGGTGTCCGACCGCGCGGAACTCAAACAGGTCAGCGCGGAGACGACCTTCGACCGGGACCTGATCGACCTGGTGAGCCTGCGCCGCGAGGTCCGCGACCTCGCCGTGCACGCGCACCGGCGGCTCGTCAACGCCGACCGGGTCGCGCGGACGGTGGTGGTGAAACTGCGGCACACCGACTTCAGCACGGTGACCCGCTCGGAAACGATGGCCTCGCCGACCGACGAATTCGACCAGCTCGCCTCCATGGCGGAACGCCTGCTGATCGACCCGGCCGAATTCGGCGGAGTACGGCTCGCCGGGGTCGCGTTCTCCGGGCTTTCGGTGCCGCATCAGGATCCGCTGTTCACCCTCACCGTCCCGGCTTCGGACGTGCCCGTGGTCTCGCGCGCTCCCGCTCCGGCGCCGGTTCCCGTGGTGTCGTCGACCTGGCGGCCCGGCGACGACGTCGTGCACGAGGAGTATGGAACCGGGTGGGTGCAGGGGGCCGGACATGGGCGGGTGACCGTCCGGTTCGAGACGCGGTCCAGCGGGCCGGGGGTGGCGCGGACCTTTCCGCAGGAGGATTCGGCGTTGCGCAAGGGCGAACCCGGTGACTGCTTGGTCTGACCGGTTCACGCCTGAGTGCCTCTTTGCGAGCCGGCGGGTGCTCCCGATGTGACATTGGGGACGTTGAGTGACCCCAATGTCACATTGGGGGCGGTAAGGGGCTCAGCCTCGGTGACTTCGGTTGAGTGTCGTACCCGATCGGCGTAAGGCAGGATGGGAAGAACTGTCACCCGATCGAGGGAATCGATGTTCAGCTCCCGCGCCCGTCAGACCACCGCCCTCCTCGGCGCCGCTGTCCTGCTCGCCGCCTGCAGTACCACGCCTGACCAGCAGGAACAGCCGCCCGCAGCCGAGGCGCCGCCGTCGAGCCGGGCGCCGGAGGGGTCGTTCACCGTGGTCGCGACCGGTGACGTGCTGATCCACCCCGCGCTGACCGATCAGGCCAAGGTGGACGGCGGTGGCAAGATCGACTACCGGCCGTTGCTGGCCGGGATCAAACCGCTGATCTCCGGGGCCGACCTCGGCATCTGCCATCTCGAGACCCCGCTCGCGCCGAAGGGCGGCCCCTACAGCGGGTACCCGTCGTTCAGCGCGCCGCCCGAGATCGTCGACGCGCTCAAGGACACCGGGTACGACAACTGCTCGACGGCGTCCAACCACACGATCGACCAGGGGGTCGACGGCGCGACCCGGACCCTCGACGAACTCGACGAGGCGGGGATCAAGCACACCGGTTCGGCGCGTTCGGCCGAAGAGGCCGAGAAGCCGCTGATCGTCGACGTCAACGGCGTCAAGGTCGCTCAGATTTCGTTCTCCTACGGGTTCAACGGGATCAAGGTGCCCGCCGGTAAACCCTGGCTGGTCAACCAGATCGACGCCGAAGACGTGATCGCCGAGGCCAAGGCCGCGCGGAAGGCGGGCGCCCAGGTCGTGCTCGCGAGCCTGCACTGGGGCACCGAATACCAGCACGACCCGACCGCCGAGCAGCGCTCACTGGCGAAGAAACTCCTCAACGACGACTCGATCGACCTGATCATCGGCCACCACGCGCACGTCGTGCAGCCCTTCGAGCGGATCAACGGCAAGTGGGTCGCCTACGGCCTCGGCAACAGCGTTGCCCGGCATTCGGAGCCGAAGGGGTCGACCGAACAGGGCGCCGCCGCGCGGTTCCGGTTCGTGCGGGACGGCGAACGCTGGAAGGTCGACAAAGCCGAATACGTCCCGACGCTGGTCCAGCTCGGCCCGCCGATCCGGCTGCTCGACCTGACCGCGGGTCAGGGCGGGAACGCCGGCGCGGAAGCGCTCAAGGCCACCGACGAGGTCGTCCTCGGCCGCGGCGCCGGTGAGCAGGGGCTGACCCGGCCGGGACGCTGACCCGGCGGGACAGGGATGGGCTCTTCCCGGCCCACCCCTGCCTTCCCGCGCCCGCCTTCAATATCGTCGCCGCACCACCAGTTTCGCGAGGGCCGCGAGTTCGGCGCCTGGGCGGGGCACCGGATTCGAGACGGCGAGATGGTGCAGCGCGCCGGTCAGGAGCGCGTCGGCCTGCTCCTGGCTCCACGTCCGGCCGCCCGCCCGTTCCACCAGCTCCGCCGCGTGGGGCAATTCCGCGGCGTCGAGGTTTTCCTTGCGGTACAAGGCATCCAGTTCTCGCCCGGCGTCCGTCCCGGAGTGGAGCGCGGCCACCACCGGCAGGGACTTCTTCCGGTTGGAGAGATCCGAGTGGACCGGTTTCCCGGTCACCGCCGGATCGCCCCAGATCCCGAGGAGATCGTCGATGTGCTGGAACGCCAGCCCGAGTGCCCTCCCGTACTCGGTCAGCCGGTCGACCTGATCCTGCCTCCCTTCCCCGGCGAGCGCGCCGAGCGTGCAGGACGCCCCGAGCAACGCGCCGGTCTTCCCCTCGGCCATGCGTACGCATTCGGCGGTGTCGACGTCGCCGCGTTCCTCGAACTTCAGATCCGCGCTCTGTCCCTCCAGCAGGTCGATCACGGCCGTGCTGAGCACGCGCAGCGCGGTCTGCCCGAACGGGGCCAGCACCTCGAAGGCGCGGCACAGCAGGGCGTCTCCGGCCAGAATCGCCGCGCCGGTACCGAAAACGGTCCAGGCCGTCGGGCGGTGCCGCCGGGTGGTGTCGGAGTCCATCACGTCGTCGTGCAGCAGGGAGAAGTTGTGCACCATCTCCACCGCGACCCCCACCGGGACGGCGATCTCGGCGTCCCCGCCGACGGCCTGCGCCGACAACAGCGCCAGCGCGGGCCGTAAGGCCTTTCCACCGTCCGAAGTGGACGGTCGACCGTGCTCGTCCCACCACCCGAAGTGGTAGCCGGCGATGAGCCGCATCGATTCGGGCAGTCCGTCGACGGCCTCGCGCAGTGCCGGGTCGAGCAGATTCCGACTCCAGGTCAGCACTTCGACGGCGGGCCGGGCACCGGTATGGGTCTCGATGGTCGTCAACGGACTCCCTTTCGGTCTCGCAGTCGACGGGATGACACAACCGGTGGTCGACCAGGTGAACTGCTGCAACTCAATTCGTGGATACCCATTCGAGTGGAGTGGGTGCAAAGTCAACATAGCAAGCGGTAATGCCCGGACAAACAACTCGATCGGGTCTGCGGAGAGGTTCACCTGTTTGCCGGACTGGTCCGGACGCGCCGTTCCGAGGCGGCCGTTTGCGTGTCGGAGCTACGGGAAATGTCGGTATACGGTCACGTCGGTGACGTCTCGTGGTGGCTGCTCACCCGGTCGTGAAGCTGCGTTCCCCGACTGATGACGACCCTTCCCTGCGTGTGTCGGAAATCGTTTCGCATTACGGGAAATTGGGCCGAGAAGGTGACGATCGACTTAGGCTCATCCGCCACCGGTATGAATTG
The DNA here is from genome assembly GCF_003947415.1 of Amycolatopsis sp. WAC 01376. Taxonomy (GTDB): domain Bacteria; phylum Actinomycetota; class Actinomycetes; order Mycobacteriales; family Pseudonocardiaceae; genus Amycolatopsis. The sequence goes on along the minus strand of NZ_QHKL01000008.1, from coordinate 63,394 downwards.
ATTCAAGCGGCCTTTTCCCCTTGTCTCGGCGTGAACTAGTTTCAGCACTCTGCGCACGGAAGGAGTCGAATGGGTATTTACCTGACCGGCATCGCTTGGGTCGTCGGCGCGGCGGCCTTGGCGGGATTCGTCGGCTACCTCGTCCGCCGGTTCGGCTGGGACGAAGGACGGCCGGACAACAACGACGCCGCCGGCCAGGTGTTCACCATCGTCGGCGGCCTGCACGCCGTCATGGTGGCGTTCATCTTGATCTCCCTCTTCGACTCCGCGAGCGCCGCGCGCGACGGCTCGTACCACGAGGCGGACGGCCTGGTCGCCACCGTCTGGGCCGCCGATTCACTGGGGACCGAGGTCAAGGACGAGGTGCGGAAGCTGAGCGCGGAGTACATCGCCACGGTCGAACAGAAGGAATGGCCGCAGATGGCGGGCGGTAAGGAGACCGTCCCCGACATCGGCTGGACGCAGCTCGACCAGCTGCGCAAGGCGATCGACAAGGCTCCCACGGACGACGACTGGCTCCGCGAGCGCAAGACCGAGGCGTCCACCCAGCTCTGGCAGGTCTACGAGGCCCGGCAGGAGCGGCTCAACGCGGTGGAGGGCGGCAAGGTCGGCGGCGTGGTCTGGTTCGCCCTGATCCTCGGCAGCCTCATCTCGGTGCTGCTGCCCAACCTGTTCGGCGGTACCCGGCTGGCCGCGCACCTGGTGATCGTGTCGACGCTGGCCGGCACGATCACGTTGCTGCTGTTCGCGATCTACCAGCTGCAGAACCCGTTCGGTGGTGGCGTGGGGATCCCGCCCGACGCCTTCACCGCCGCGCTGGCGAGGATCTCTTGAGCCGGTGCGCACCGTGGACGGTGTGACGCGGACGGCGGCGACGGTGGCCGTCGCGGGGCTCGTGGGGGCGTCGGCGCTGCTGGCCCCCATGGCCGCGCGCGCCGCCGAGTCCTGCCTGGTGGTGCAGGCGGAGACCGGGTCGCACGGGAAGTCGAAGCTGCGCTGGATCGACGTCGGCTCGGGGGCCACGTCGAGAGTGACCGATTCGGGCTACCGGCTCAACGCGCTCGGCTACTCCGCGACGCGGGACCGGGTCTTCGGTGTCGCCGAAGGCCTCAGCCGGGGCGCGCACGCGGTGACGATCGATCGTGACGGCGACATCCAGGACCTCGGCCCGATCACCCGTGCCGGGAACCGGCTGCCGGTATGGAGCCCGGTCGCGGGGGTGACCGCCGGCGCGATCGGCGGGAATTCCTGGTACCTGCTCAGGAACGGGACACTGTACACAGTGGACTTGACGCCGGGGGAGCGGTACCTGCGGGTGATCAAGACGGTGTTCCTGCGGCCGATCACCCTCGCCCACGACGTCAACGACTTCGCGTACCACAACGGACTGCTCTACGGCATTTCCACCACCTGGCGCGGGAAAGGGGCCGTGATCACCATCGACCCGGCGTCCGGCAAGGTCCGTGAAGCCGAAGACGCGCGTTTCCCGCCTGCCGACGTCTACGGCTCGGTCGTGCTCGGCCGCGACGGTGCCCTGTACGCCACGGCGAACCGGATCGGCGGGCGCAGCGTGCTCTACCGGCTGGATCGGAGCGGGCAAGTGACCGTGGTGCGTTCGGGACCGCCGCTGGCGGGTTCGGACGCCGCGGGCTGCCTCACCGCGGTCGAGCTCCCCGAGCCGCCGAAACCGGAGCCGCCCAAGCCGACACCGACGCCTACGCCGACCCCGGCTCCCACGCCTTCTCCTTCTCGCACCCCGTCTCCCAGCGCGACTCCGTCGCCGAGCCCTTCCCTCAGCCCGACGCCTAGCCCGACGCCGACTCCTTCGTCGAGCCCGGCGCCCACTTCCACCGCCAAGGTGACCCCGCCGCCCGTCGCCGTGCCGAAGCCGTCTCGTTCGGCGTCGCCGAGGGAACGGAAGGAAGAGGCGGCGGAGACCGATGCGCACGCCCGCACGGAGGAGAAACGGCGGTGGGGATTGACCGCACTGGTGCTGATCCTCGGTGGTGGCGCGGCGGCGGGTGCCGTCCGGCGGGGCCGGTGAGTCAGTACTTGAACTGGTCGACGTTCTCGCGCGTGATCAGCAGCGGGTCGCCCAGCAGCACGGTCTTCGTGTCTTCCTCGTACTTGATCGCCGGGAGTTCGAGATTGACCTTGTTCGACGGGCTGAGCGGTTTGCCCTCGGCGATCTGCTTACCCGCCCAAGCGGTGAGGTAGCCGAGCGATTCGACGTTCCACAGCACCGAAAGCGACGAGGAACCGTCCAGCAGGTACGGCTTGATCGCCTGCGGCGTCCCGACCCCGACCGTGAAGACGCGGCCGATCTTCTGCTGCGAACGGACCGCCTCGGCGACCCCGGGCGCGGACGTCGTGCACTCGCCGACCAGACCGGTGAGGTCGGGGTACTTGGTCATCAGCTCTTTGGCGAGCGCGGTGGCGGTGTCCTTGTCCTCGCCCGCGTAGACCGTCTCGACCAGCTGCGCTCCGGGATACCGCGAAGCGGTGTAGGCACGCTGGACGGCGATCCACGCGTTGAGGTTCTCGGCGGTCTCGCCACAGGAGACGATCGCGTACTTGCCCGCGTTCCCCATCTTCTTCATCAGCGCGTCGGTGAGCGCCTTGCCGATGCCCTCCGGGGTCGCCTGGTTGACGAACAGTTCGCGATCGGTGCCGGGCGCGTCGGTGTCCGAAGTGATCACATGGACGCCTTTGGCGCGCGCGTCGGTGATCGCGGGCGCGATCGCCCTGGGATCGTTCGGGGCGATCGCGATGACGTCCACCTGCTGATCGACGAGGCCACGCACGATCGAAACCTGCGCCGCGGGGTCCACCGTGGCCGGACCCGTCGAGATCCATTCGACACCGAGCTGCTTCGCCGCGGCCTGCCCGCCGGTGTTCATCGCCTCGAAGTACGGGATGCCCGCGACCTTCGGCACGAACGCGATCCGGATCGGCTTGGCCGCCAGCCCCGCCGGTTCCTCGCCGGTGCAGCCGGCCAGCCCGAACACCATGCCCAAAACGAGCACAGTGGCAACGACGAGCGTCTTCGTCGGCCCTCGCATCTCCACCCCATAGTCACGGAACCACTTGAACCCAGCCGATCGCTCTGCGCGCGGTGGAGACCTCCGGCGAAACTAGGGTCTCCGGTTACCCCGGTCAACCGGATGAGCGCAAAGGGTTACGGAAGTGAGTTCATCGACCTGGCCTGATTACCGGGTCGGCCTACGGAGGTGACTTTGGGTGACCGTGGGTGCCGGGTTCTGTGGGCGCAGGGCCGGCGCCTTCGCGACGATGTAGGAATCGGGACACTGAACGTCCCAATTCCTACATCGTCAACCATCGAGGGGAGCCGCTGTCCGCCGCCGGTCAGACGCTCGACAGGTCGATCGCCTTGTCGATCTCCGACGGCATCAGCACCCGCAGGATGCCCTCCAGCAGGTAGTAATCGCCGTAGGGCAAGGAAACCTCGACACCGTCCTCGGCGCGGCGGTTGCGCGTCCCGCGCGCCATGATCGCGTCGGCGCGGGTGGATTTCGTGGTCAGGCAGGTGTCGCACAACGCGGTGAGGATCCGGATCGCCGCCTCGCGGTACTGCGGCCGGTTCGCGACCTTCGCGAGGTCGAGCAGGCCGCACGCCATCACGGCGCCGGCGGAGGAGTCCTTGATGTCGTGCGGAGCCTGCGGCGCGAGGTAGTCCCACACCGGCACGTCGTCCGGGGTGAGGGCGCGCAGCGCGAAGTCGGCCAGGCGTTGCGCGGTCCGCAGGAACAGCGGGTCGCCGGAGCGCCGGTACATCGTGGTGAAGCCGTAGATCGCCCACGCCTGACCGCGTGACCAGCACGACGTCGGGCTGTAGCCCTGCACGGTGTTCGGGCCGATCTCGGCGCCCGTGGCCGGGTCGAAGTCGAACACGTGCGGGGTCGAACCGTCCGGGCGCAGGAAAACCCGTTCGGTGGTCTTCGCGTGTGAGACGGCGATGTCGAGGTACTTGCGGTCGCCGGTCTGCTTGCTCGCGAAGGTCAGCAGGTCCAGGTTCATCATCGTGTCGACGATGACCCGCCCGGCGTTGCCCGGGGTGCCGAGTGCGCCCCATGCCCGGATGAACTTTCCCTTTTCGTTGTAGCGCTGGATGAGCGACGCGGCGGCGTTGAGCGCGCCGGTGCGCCATTTCTCGTCGCCGGTGAGCCGCCAGCCGGTCACCCACGACGGGTAGAACAGGAATCCGAGGTCGTGGTCCCGCGTCTCGTGCTGTCGCGGCGCGAGCTTTTCCGCCGAAGCCATGGCGAGGGTGCGGAATTGCGGATCGCCGCTGTAGAGCGCGGCGAGCCACAAAGTGCCCGGCCAGAATCCGCCGATCCAGCCACCGTTCTGCGAATAGGTCCATTTCTCGAAGCGGGTGATCTCCGGAAAGGCCGTCACGCCGGGCGCGACGGTCCGCAGTTTGGTCACCGCGTACTCGGCAGTCCGGCGGAAAGTCTTCAGCCCGACGGCTTCTTGCTCGGCCGCGGTGGCGGCCGGGGTGATCGCGGTGGCCGCGGCGGCGGCACTGGCGGCGGTGGTCAACAGGGTTCGCCGGGAAACGCTCACAATGCCCGCCATTCGTCAGTGGGAAATGCGTCACGGGAGTTTCGCACGACGATTACGGACTTGTGAAGAGCATTCACGGTTGTGAATAACCGCGTCACTCAGCGGGACGGATGTTCGCATTGTGCCGGAACACGTTGCCCGGGTCGTACACCGCCTTGATCGCGGCCAGCCGCGCGTACTTCGCCGCGCCGAACGCCGTGCGCACCCGGTCTTCGTCGTATTCGTTCATGAAGTTCAGGTAGCCGCCGTAGTTGTTGGAATGCGGCAGGAGTTCTTCCCAGAGCGCCCGCGCCCAGTCGCGGTCTGCGGCCAGCAGTTCCGGCGTCGGGGCGGTGGCCGCGAAACCGAGGACGAAGCCGGGCGTGCGCGGTCCGCCGAACGCGGTCGCGTCGTGGTGCACCGTCGAGAACGTGTCCTGCAGCGGCACGAGCGGCATCACGGTCGTCGGCGACGCCTTCTCCGGCAGGCGCGCGGCGATCAGGTCGATGACCTTTTCGGACAGGGAGTCGACGTAGAGCGACTTCTCGTAGGCGAGGATGCCCCGCGGTGCCGTCGGGTCGAGCAGCTTCTGCAGATCCGCGTACGGCATCGGCGTGACCAGTTCGAACGCCGCGGGCAGCCCGCCCCGGATCCGTTCGATCAGCGGGGCCTGCCGTTCGGGACCGTCGAAGCCGGCGACGACCAGCGCGAGACCCGGCGCGAAATGGTGCTCCGGCGGGACGAATGGCGCGGGTGGCGCGGTGAGCCCGACGAGCATGGAACCGGTGCCCGACGGCAGCGACGCGATCACTTCCTTCGCGAAGCGCAGCACCTCCGCCGCGTTCTCCAGTGTCCAGAAGAACATTCCGACCTCGGTGAGGCCGACCCGGTGCAACCGGAACTCGAATTCCGTGACGACGCCGAAGTTCCCGCCGCCACCGCGCAGCGCCCAGAACAGATCCGGATGTTCCGCTTCGGAGGCCCGCAGGATCCTGCCGTCGGCCGTCACGACCTCCGCCGACAGCAGATTGTCGATGGTGAGCCCGTGTTTCGCGGTCAGCCAGCCGAAACCACCGCCGAGGGTGAGGCCGCCGACGCCGGTGTCGCTCACCGTGCCGCCGACCGTCGCGAGCCCGTACCGCTGCGTGGCCTCGTCGACGTCGGCCCAGACGGCGCCGCCGCCGACCAGCGCGGTGCGGGTGTCCGGGTCGACGGTGATCCGGCGCAGCCCGCCGAGGTCGATCAGCACACCGTCGTCGGCCACCGCGGAACCGCTGAAACTGTGCCCGCCGCCGCGGACGGTGATCTCGAGGTCCTTTTCCCGGCCGAAGGCCAACGCGGTGACGACGTCTTCGCGCGTGGCGCATTCGACGACCACCGCCGGACGGCGGTCGATGTCCCCGTTCCACACTGCGCGGGCGGCGTCGTAACCCGGATCGGCGGCGGTGACCACCGCGCCGGACAGCTTCCGGCGCAACGTGGTCGTCTCGGACGGATTCATCGGACCCCCTCAGGTCGTGGCTACCGCACAGTGTCGATCGCGCACGGCCCCGCTCAAGGTCCGCCGGCGCGGACGAAAGGGCGGCCGAAAGGGCGAAGGCCCGGCGCTATGGGGTGCGCCGGGCCTTCACGTCGAGGGGTTCAGTGGATCACGTGCACTTGGGCGCCACCGGCAGGTCCGATCCGGTCTGCAGGTAGGTGTCGGAGATGTAGTGTCCCGGGCCGATCCGGTCCCAGACATTGCTGGTGCCGAACTTGCCGGTGACGGTTTCACCCTCGACGTAGCATTCGATGGTGACCTTCGCGTAGTTCGCCGCGAGGCCCTTGATCGCCGCGGTGGTGCTCGCGGAGGCCCGGACGTTCATCGGGTCGCCCGCCGTGCTGACGACACCGGTCGGGCCGGAGCCGGTCCACAGGTAGGAGACGTTGACCCAGCCGTTGTCGGTCATCTTCAGACCGTCCCAGAAGGTGCCGTCCGCGAGGTCGATACCCGCCGGGTTGGCCACCCTGCGGCCGAACTCGTCCTTGCCGCCGTTGTAGCCGTCCTGGTACGCGGCCTGCGCTTCGGGCTTGCCCTGCGGCAGGTTCTTCCACATCTGACGGGTGGCCGACGGGTTCCAGTAGTCGTCCTTGGTGTTCCACGGGCCGACGTCCCACACCGGCGCGTATTCGCAGCGGCTGTTGTCGGTGCGGCAGATGCGCACGGTGTAGTTGCCGGTGTTCTTCGGCGCCAGGCCGCGGCCCGAGGGGAGGGCGACGAAGTGGTCGCGGGACTTGATCACGTGCCCGTTGGCGGTGGTTCCGCCGACGAGGCCTTCGCGGGTGCCGTAGACCCTGTACGTCAGCGGGGCGGCGGCCGCGCCGATCGCGTTCACCTGCGGGCCGAGCTCACCCTGGAGGGTGACGTCGCTGACCTTCGCGGTCACGCCGTCGTTCAAGGTGCGCAGTCCGATGCGGACCTGGACCGTGGAGACCGAAGTGGACAGCTGGGCGGCGCCGCCCTCGGTGGGCGTCCATTCGGTCCAGTCGTTGCCGTTGAGCTTGCCGCGGACGGCGACCTCGACCTCGGTGCCCTTCGGCGCGTCGGCGGTCACCTGGGCGGAGACCCGGTTCACCGGCTTCCCGAGCTTCTGCTCGGCCAGCAGCAGATAACCCTGGCTGCCGATGGAGTCGGGTTTTCTGTGCCAGGCGGCGTTTTCCAGGCTGAGCACGCCGCCGTCGCTGCGGACGTTGACATCGTCGCTGTCCACAGTGGACAAGTCGGCGCGCCAGCTTCCTTCGGGCGCCGCGTTCGCCGGGCTGGCGGCCAGCGCGGTGACCGCCCCCGATGCCAGCACAGCCAGCACGGCCGCCATCACCCGGCGGGCCTTAACGGTCCGGACCATTCCGGTCTCCCTTCGAGCACTCTCGGTTGCTATGAAGGGAGCTTCGCCGGGCCGTGTACACGATCGATACAAACGCAAGTCGGCACCTGGTTGCGGTGGGTGAAATCCGCAATCAGGTGCCGAAGTGCGAAAAGGTCAGGCGCTGGCGGAGTCGCCGTAAGAGGCTTCCGCCGATTCCTGCAGACGCGAAGCGAGCGCGGATTCCTGTGGCCGCGCGGAGAGTTCCCGCCACAGCGCGAGCGCGCGTTCCGAATACGTCCGCGACCGTTCGGGCTGGCTCAGCGCCTCGTGCAGTTCCCCGAGCAACTGCGACACCTCGGCCTCGGACCGGCGGTCCCCGTTGCGCCGGTGCACGCTCAGCGAATTGACCAGCAGCAGTTGCGCGTGGGCAAGGTCGCCGCTGTGCAGGTACAGCTCGCCGAGGTTCTGGTTCGCGTAGCCGACGCAATGGTCGTCGCCGAGTTCGTTGAAGATCGCGATCGCCCGGTCGACCCACTCCCGCGCGCCCGCGAGGTTGCCCTGATGCTGCCGCAGCATCGCGAGCCGCTTCAGCGCGTGCGCCTCGCGGTGCCGGTCGCCGATGCGCGCGGACTGTTCGAGCGCCTCGGTGAACCAGCGTTCCGCGTCGGGGTACCGGCGCCGCGCCAGCCACACCGCGCCGATCGCGATCCGCGCGACCGCCTCGCCGTGCGGATCACCGGCCGCCGCGAACTGGTCGAGCGCCGCGTGGCAATGCTCCAGCGCGACGGTGTCCTCGCCCTTGATCCGCAGCACGGTGCCGAGCCCGGCCAGCGCGATCGCCGCGCCCCGCGCGTCGCCGATCTTGTCGAACAGCAGTTGCGACTGCTCGAAGGCGACCAGGGCTTCGGCGTAACTGTCCTGGTAGAGCTGGATCTGTCCGAGGTTGCGCTGGATGATCGCCTCGCCGCGGACCTCGCCGGACCGGCGCGCGGCCGCCAGCGCGACGGCGTGCGTGTGCAGCCAGTCGTCCTGGTGCCCGCGCTGGCCGAAGTACGGCGCCAGCGCCGCGGCGAGCCGCCAGGCCAGCGCGTCGAGGCCGAGATCGGCGGCCAGCGAGACGGCGGCGACGCAGGTGTGCCGTTCGGCGGCGAACCACGCGGCCGGATCCTCGATCAGCTGCGCGGTCCCCGACGGGAGGGCGGGCTGGACGGCGGTGTCGTCCCGGTAGAGCCCGAAGAAATGGATCGGCATCCGGTCCGCGGCTTCGACCGCGAGCGCGAGATAGCCCTCCAGCACCCGTTTCGTGGCGTCGCGCGCTTTCGCCGGGACGTCCTGCGCGCGCAGTTCGAGGGCGTAGCACCGCAACAGGTCATGCAGGCGGTAGCGGGGTTCGCCGGTGCCGTCCGAGCCGCTGAGCTCGACCAGATGGGCGTCCACCAGCACATCGAGGACGTCTTCACCGTGCGTGCGGCCGAGCAGGGCCGCGACCACCCAGCCGGGGAACTGGACCGAGCCGAGTCCGCCGAGGCCTCGGAACGCGGTCGCCGCCGACATCGGCAGGAGGTCGTAGCTGAGGGTGACACTGGCCCGGACGGCGAGATCGCCGACGCGGAGCTCGTCCAATCTTCGTCTCTCGTCCCGCAGTCTGTCCGCGAGCACGCGCAACGTCCAGCCCGGGCGGTGGGTCAGCTTCGCCCCGGCCACCCGGATCGCCAACGGCAGGTATCCGCAGTGGCGCAGGATCGCGGCCGCGGAATCCGGCTCGGCGGCGACCCTGTCGGTGCCGACGATGCCTTCGAGCAGCGTCGCGGCCTCGGCTTCGGGCAGGAGTTCGACGTCGACCGGGGTGGCCCCGGCCAGATCCGGCATCCGCACCCGGCTGGTGATCAGGACCGCGCAGGAGCCCGCGCCGGGCAGCAGCGGCCGGACCTGCGCCGCGCTGCCGGCGTCGTCGAGCACGACGCACATCCGCAGGGTGGTGAGCCGGGACCGCAGCAACGCCGCGCGTTCGGGAAGCTCGCGCGGCAGCCCCGCGTCGGGGACGCCCAGCGCGCGGAGCAGCTCGGCGAGCACGGTCATCGGAGGCCGGGGCGAGGACGACGTCCCGGCGAGGTCGACGTGCAGCTGACCGTCCGGGAAATCGTCGCGGACCGCGTGCGCCACCCGGATCGCGACGGAGGACTTGCCGATCCCCGGCGCGCCCGAAAGCACCACGATCGCGGGTGTCCCCTGTTCGCGTCGGTCATGGAAGAGGCTGACAAGATCGCCGACCACCCCGTCGCGGCCGGTGAAGTCCGGCAGGTCGAGCGGCAGCTGGCAGACCGGTGCCATCGGCCGGGGGAGGGCGACGGCCACGGCGTCCGGGCTCACGGGCGGCGCCACGATCAGCGAAGCCCGCAGTTCCTTCAGCCGCGGGCCTGGTTCCGTGCCGAGTTCGTCGGCCAGCACCTTCTCGGCCGTTTCGTAGGCCTCGATCGCGTCGGCCGTGCGGCCGTCGGCCCGCAACGCGACGATCAGCTGCTGCCAGAGTTCCTCGCGCAGCGGATGTTCGGTGACCAGGCCGCGCAGTTCGGCGACGGCCTCGGCGGTCCGGCCGAGTTCGATCCTGGCGCGCAGCCGCTGTTCCTGGACCGCGAGCCGCAGTTCCGTCAACCTGGCCACGGTCGCGCCCCAGCCGTGGTCGTGGGGAAGGCCTTCGAGTACTTCTCCGCGCCACAGCGCTTCGGCTTGATCCAGCAGGTCGAGAGCGGGTTCGGCCTCCCCGCGGCCGAGCGCGGACTGGGCGTGGGCCGCCAATTCGCCGAAGCGGATGTGGTCGATCTCCCCGGGTGCCGCCTTGAGGATGTACCCGGAGGCCCGGCTCCCGATGCGCTCCCCGAGTTCGGGGTCGTGGTCGGCGAGGCGTTTGCGGAGTGAATGGACGTAGGTGCGGATGTTCGCCGCCGCCGAACGGGGCGCCGACGAAGGCCACAGGACCTCGATCAGCAGCTCGGTGGAGACGACGACGTTGGGCTGGAGCAGGAGAGCGGCCAGCAGCAGACGCGGTTTGGGGCCGCCGAGCGGCACCACCTGTCCGTCCACCGCCACTTCGAGCGGACCGAGAACGCGAAACCCGAGAATAGTCACCTAAACCGCCAATACGGCAGGAGCCCCATATCCGCCGATAATATTGCCGTCCCGCCATGGTTGGCTAGATCCATTCGCATGCATGTGCAGACACCTCGTCGGTTTGTACGTGATGTGTACGACGCCGGTCGACGCTGAAGCCATGAAGCGTTCAAGTGTCCGGCGGCTCGCCGGTTTCTTTCTCGTGCTGGTGACGGCGGGCGCCTTGGGCCTCGCCGGAGCCACTCCCGCACTGGCCGCGGCCACCGGGACCGTGAAGACGGCGGGTGATCCGCTGAACGTGCGCCGCGCCCCGAGTACCACCTCGACCGCGGTGCGCACGGTGGCCAACGGGGCCACGGTGACCATCGACTGCCAGACGATCGGGACCTCGGTCACCGGCCCGCTGGGCACCACGACGTTGTGGGACTACGTTCCCGCGCTCGGTGGTTACATCTCGGACGGCTATGTCCAAACCGGCTCCGATCAGCGGATCGCGCCCGACTGCGGGGTCGGTTCCGGCAGCGCCGAATGTTCCACCGGCGTCTGCGCGGGCGAGGGCCAGTTCCGTTCATCGGATGCTCATTTCCTCGTCTACGACAAGGACGCCGACGGCAAGTCCGCCGTGGTCGCCTACTGGCTGAAGGGTGGCGCCGGCCCGTTCTACGTCTGGGCCTCCGGCGGCAACGGCACCCACGTCGACAAGGCCGTGCCGGTCGCGAAGGGATCGTGGGTCTATTACAAGGTCTGCGTCGCCAACGCCGCCGCGAATCCGACCCTCGAAGCCTGTAGCGGTGGCATCACCGATTACGCCGCGTGAAATCCCTCCCCGTTCTTTCCCCACTTCGAAAGGTTGAATTCTCATGGGTCAGGTGAACCGGCGGGCGGTACTCCTCGGTGGAGCCGCGGCGGTTTCGGCGGCGGCCTTGTCGTCGACGTTGCCTTCATGGGCGAACGCCAGAACGATGGCGGCGGCGCCCGCCATCCACGACCCGTTCCAGCTCGGTGTCGCCTCGGGTGATCCCCTGCCGGACAGCGTCGTGCTGTGGACGCGGCTCGCTCCCGCGCCGCTGAACCCCGACGGCTTCGGCGGTATGCCGGACGCTTCGTACACAGTGGACTGGGAGATCGCGAACGACCAGGCGTTCTCCTCGGTGGTCCAGAGCGGCACCGCGACCGCGGCCCGCGCCTCCGGGCACAGCGTGCACATCGAGCCGGTCGGCCTCCAGCCGGGCCGCGAGTACTTCTACCGGTTCAAGACCAGCGGCTACATCTCACCGGTCGGCCGGACCCGGACCGCCCCCGCCGCCGGTGCCGCGGTCAGTCAGCTGAAGTACACCTTTTCCTCGTGCCAGCACTGGGAGGAGGGCTGGTACCACTCGTACAAGGGAATGCTCGCCGACAACCCGGAACTGGTGCTGTTCCTCGGCGACTACATGTACGAGCGGAAGTCCGGCCGCGCCGCCGCCGAACTGAACCCGCGCAGGCTGGCCTTCGCCGACGACGTGACGACGCTGGCCCACTACCGCGCCCGGCACGCCCAGCACAAGACCGACGCCGACCTGCAGAACGCGCACGCGATGGCGCCGTGGGTCGTGGTCTTCGACGACCACGAGGTGATGAACAACTGGAACGGCACCGCCAGCCCGGCCACCGCGGACCGCAAGGCCGCCGGTTTCCAGGCGTTCTACGAGAACATGCCGATCCGGTCCACCGCCAAGCCGAGCGGTGCGTCGATCCGGCTGTACCGGCAGTTCGGCTGGGGCAACCTCGCCCGGTTCCACATGCTCGACACGCGCCAGTACCGCAACGCGCAGGTGCCCGACCCCTCCGGTTCGGCGGGGCCGTCGTGCACCGACATGCGGTCGACGTCGCGCAGCATCCTGGGCACCACGCAGGAGGCTTGGCTGCTGAAGGCGTTGGAGACGCATCCGGCGAAGTGGGACTTCCTCGGCCAGCAAGTCTTCTTCGCCACCCGTGACGGCGACGGCAACAAGGCGACCTGCGAGAGCCCCGACTCCTGGCAGGGCTACGAGGCCTCCCGCGACCGGATCGCGAAGGGCATCGTGGACCGCAAGGTGCCGAACCCGATCGTGCTGACCGGCGACGTCCACCGGCACTGGGCGGCCGACCTGCGCCGAGACTACTTCAACCACAGCGACCCGGTGTTCGGTTCGGAACTGGTGACGACCTCGGTCACGAGCAACAGCGACACCGCGACCGACCCGTCGTCGACCTGGCTCTCGAACAACCCGCACGTCAAGTACTGCCGGGGAAAGCGCGGCTATGTCCGGGTGACGGCGTCGCAAACGCAGATGCGGGCCGACTTCATGACGGTTTCGGACACCAGCGAGTACGACTTCTCGAAGGTGACCCTCGCCGCGGACCGGTCCTACGTCGTCGAGGCGGGGAAGCCGGGGCTGCAGCGGGTGTAGGGGGCGGCGGCTGGTCGTTGGGTCTCGTGAGTGGCGCTTCGTGCGTGATGCCTGGCTTGAGGTACATGAAGGGGTCCTTCCTGTACATAGGCGCAAGGATGGGGTCCTTCATGTACTGGGGAAGGTGTGAAGGTCGAGTTTCCTCGGCTGAGCGGAGGGAACGGGTCCTTCACGCGCTGTCGCTGTAGTGCCGAGGCTCAACGCGGCCTTCCTGCCCGCCCCAGCCTCGGCTCGGGCCCGAGCTCCGCCCGGCATGCCGTGAGGGCCTCCTTCCCTACTCTGAGGGTAGGAAAGGAGGCCCTCACGGACCCGCGGTTCCTTCAGTGCTTCCGATGGGCCCGGCGTCGAGCTCTGATGTCGTGAAGGGCCCTTTGAGACCTTCATCGTCTTAAAGGGGCCCTTCACGACATTCCCAGGATCGCTGAGTTCCCGGGCGGGTGAGGGGACCCTGGGTCCCTCAAGGAGTCCTTCACGGACCCGCGATACCGGCTCATCCACCGCGCGTGAGTCAGGACAGCAGGTCCACCAGCGCGTCTCCGCGAGGTGTCCGGACGACGAGGACGACCTGGCCCTCGCGGTGCCGCTGGATCAGCCCGGCCGAAACGAGCTGTTCGCAGTGATAGGTAGCGGTGCTGGCGGCACACGACAGCAGATTCGCGATCTCCCCCATCCGGGCGGGCTTTCCCAAGTGCCGCAACAGTTTCGCCCGGTGGGCGCCGACCACGAGGTCGAGCCCTTCGACGCCGGGGGCGGTTTCGGGCCTGCCGCTTTCGAGCAAGCCGTCCAGCCCCGGCAGCGGGTAGCCGATCCAGATGGCGTCCTCTTCGTCGAAGTTGGACACCACCGAACGGGCGCCCGCGACCATCGGGACGAGGATCAGTTTGCGGCCGCGCGTGGTGTACCGCGCCGGTTCCGCGTCGGGTAGCAGCAGGCAGCCGTTGCTGAGCCGGAAATGCGGCCGCAGCAGGCCGAGTACCGCATCTGTCCCGCCTCGGACGGAGGCGACGCCGATCCGTTCGATCTCACGATCGAGCAGGGGACGGGCCTTGGTCCAGAGGTTTTCGGTCGCCACTCTGGTCGCGGTGAAGGCGTCCGCGAGCGAGGCGACCCAGCGTCTCGGATGGTCGGCGGCCTGCCGCCACTGCGCGGGCAACCGGTCGCCGAAAACCTCTTCGAGGCCTTTCAGGATGTCGGTTTCCGTCAGGTCGCGCAGCATTTCCGCCTGGGCGGCGGCGGAAGAGTCCTCGCCGGGGCTGATCGGGACGATGAAATCCGGCTGGACCGAGGTGCCCCGGCGGGCGAGTGCGCTCGCCGCGCGGTATCCCTGTTCGGGGATCGCCGAGCCCACCTGACGGCGCCAGGCGGCGGGCATACCTCGGTCGTACCCGCCGACGACCTCGACGAGCATCGAAACCAGCGAAACGTGCGGGGAAACCGTCACCCCGATCGGGATCGTGCTGGTGTCACCGAGTTCGAGCCGGGTATAAGAAGCCGGGGGCGGCGTCTCGCGCATCCGGTCGTCCCTCCTGGGAGTGGGCGTCGCAGCACGCGATGTTAGCGCCTCCCGTCAATACCCGGCACTGCCGGGAAAACCCAGTTGCTCATTCATGATGAGAAACGCGCCGAGACCGTGGAAATCGTTGGTATTGCGTTTGCGTGCGTAGTAATACGCGGTATCGCCGACATTAGTGCCTTCGGAGATGTTTGCGATATCGGTCAATCCGCCGGCTCCGGTCGAAACCTGGGACAGGACCCCGCGGTAGCCCTTCGCCGCCACGGGTCCGTACTCCGCGCCGACGTAGCCGCGCTCCACCGCTCGGGAGAGCAGGAAGGTGTACATCGCCGAAGCCGACGTCTCCAGCCAGTTGTCCTTGTCGCCGCCCCGGTCGACGACCTGGAACCAGCGGCCGGTGGACCGGTCCTGCCAGCGGGTGTAGCCCGCCGCGAGGAACCTGACGACGTCGACGAGCCGCTTTCGCCGCGGATGGTCGCGGGGCAGGATCTCGAGGAGGTCGATCGCCGTCATCCCGAGCCAGCCGATCGCGCGGCCCCAGTGGTACTTCGAATGCCGCCCGGCGCCCGAAGCCCACGGTTCCGAGCCGTCCTCGTCGTAGGCGTGGTAGAGCAGGCCCTTGGCGGGCTCCTTGAGCCGGTCGAAGTAGACGCTGACGTTCTTCGCCGCCTCTTCGTAGCAGTAGGCGGCGTCGCCGAAGGTCTTGCCGTACAGGGCGAGGAACGGCTGCGCCATGTACACGCCGTCCGCCCACAGCTGTCCGACCCTGCTCGTGGCGTGGAACATCCCGCCGTCGGACGTCCGGGGATAGGACGGGAACCGGCCGCGCAGCTGCTCCGCCGCCGTCTTGTACTTCGCCTGCCCGGTTTCGGTGTACAGCAAGGGGAACATCTGCCCGGAGCGCATCGCGTCCAGGTTGGTGAAGCCGTTGGAGATCCCGTTTTCGGTGACGAAGCGGTCGTACCAGGCGAGGATGTAGTCGAGATAGGACTTCTCGCGGGTGCGCCGGTACACCAGGTACTGGCCGTAGAGGTAGAGGCCGCGGGTGTAGCCCCAGCCGCCGAGGGTGGCAGGCGTGAAGCGGTTCATCGTCGAGTCGACGATCGCCCCGGACCAGTCCACCGGCGCCGCGGTGGCCACGCCGGGCAGGGTGAGCGCGCCGAGGGCGCCCGCGGTTCCCGCCAGTACCGTGCGCCGGGAAAGCCGTGCCGGGTGAAGAGGATCCGATGACATTCGAGGCCTTTCCTGCACCGGGAAACCGGGGAGGCGACTCGCCGGGCTGAACTTCCTTGCGGGACAACGTCTACTCGGGTGTTCGACGGCGAGTCAATGAATGCTCCCGGTGTCCGGGACGGTCCCGATGGGCGGCACACTCCGCGGCGGCCTCCGCTCGCCTACGATCGGTGCGTGAACGAGCTGACCTTCCGCGGGCGCCGCGTCGCCCGGGACCGCGCCCTGGTCATGGCGATCGTCAACCGGACCCCCGATTCCTTCTACGACAAGGGTGCGACCTTCTCGGATCCGGACGCGCTCGCCGCCGTCGCCAAGGCGGTGGCCGACGGCGCCGACATCGTCGACATCGGCGGGGTCAAGGCCGGACCCGGTGCGGAGGTCGACGTCGAGGAAGAGATCCGGCGGGTGGTCCCGTTCGTCGAGCGGATCCGCGAACTGCACCCCGACCTGGTGATCAGCGTCGACACCTGGCGCCACGAGGTGGGCAGGCGTTCGGCGGAGGCGGGCGCGGATCTGATCAACGACACCTGGGCGGGAGCCGATCCGAAACTGGCCGAGGTCGCCGCGGAGTTCGGCACCGGCTACGTCTGCTCGCACACCGGGAACGCCGTCCCGCGCACCCGCCCGTTCCGGGTGAACTATCCGGACATCGTCGCGGATGTCGTCGCGGAGACGACGGCGCACGCCGAGGCGGTCGTGGCGCTCGGCGTCCCGCGTGCGGGGGTGCTGATCGACCCGACCCACGACTTCGGCAAGAACACGTGGCACAGCCTGGCGCTGCTGCGGCACGCGCGGGAACTGGCCGACACCGGGTGGCCGGTGCTGATGGCACTGTCCAATAAGGACTTCGTCGGGGAGACGCTCGGCGTGGAACTCGCGGAGCGGGTCGACGGGACCCTCGCCGCGACGGCATGGGCGGCGGCCGAGGGGGCACAGGTGTTCCGGGTGCACGAGGTCCGGCGCACCCGGCAGGTGCTGGAGATGGTCGCGTCGATCCAGGGGGTGCGGCCGCCCGCGCGCGCGATCCGCGGGCTGGCCTGACACCCTCCCCGGCTCAGGAGCTCTTCGGCTCCAGGTGCAGCGCGGTGATCCCGGATTCGAACGTCTTGGACCGCACCAGCCGCAGCGGCTGATTGCCGCCGAGCGCGGGGAACACCGGCAGGCCGGCGCCGATCGCGGTCGGGTTGACGAACAGGTGGATCTCGTCGAGCAGACCCTTGGCGATCAGATCCGCCGCGAGCCGGGCGCCGCCCGAGGTGATGATGTCGCCGCCCGGCTGGTCCTTGAGCTTGTGCACGATCTCGGTGAGGTCCCCGCCTGCCACGGTGGCGTTCTCCCAAGGCGACTCGGTGAGGCTGTTCGAGATCACCACCTTGGGCGTGTTGTTCATCTTGTCGATGGTCTCCTGCGTCTCGCCCTCCATACCCGACTGCCAGGCCGGGATGAACCCTTCGGCGAGGTTGCGGCCCAGCACGATGCAGTCGACCGGGTCCCAGAGCGGGCCGACGTAGGCGTTGACGTCGTCGGTCCACGGCATGGTCATCCAGTCCATCTCGCCTTCCGGGCCACCCATGTAGCCGTCGACGGTGGTCTGGACCTGCAGCTTGAACTTGCGCATGGCGCTGTTCCTTCCCAGTGAAGTATCTCTCGGACGCTCTTGTGTCCCCAGGAGAGCGATGTGTCCACCGGACACATGGTGTACGTTAGACACATCCGAGACCGGATGACAAGTCCCGAATGTCCGAAAGCCCGAATGTCCGAAAGCGGAGTGCACGATGGCGACCTCGACGGGAGCCGGCCCGGACCCCGGTGCCGGCAGTACCGAGCTGCTCTGGGGGCTGTCCCAGCGCGAGCCGAAACCTGCTCGCCCGGTGCTGACGATCGAGCGGATCGCCGACGCCGCGACCGGGATCGCCGACGCCGACGGCATCGCCGGCGTCTCCATGCACCTGGTCGCGAGCAAGCTCGACGTGACGAAAATGGCGCTGTACCGCCACGTCAGGAACAAGGCGGAACTGCTCGCGGTGATGACCGAACTGGCCATCGGCCCCGCGCCGGACCTCCTCGCGCTGCCCGGAGACTGGCGCTCCCGGCTCGAAGAATGGACGGTCCGGATGCGCGAGACCTGGCAGCGGCATCCGTGGCTGCCCGACGCCACGGTCGGCGTCCGGGCGACCGGGCCGCGGGAGATCGGCTGGACGGAGTCCGCCGTCGCCGCGCTGGCGGGCACCGGCCTGACCGGCGCCGAACGGATGGACGCGGTCTTCCTGATCAGCGGGCATCTGCGCAACACCCATTCGACGAACAACGCCGGGACCCAGCCCTGGGAAGGCGACCGCGGCCTGCGCGGGCACGTCGCGGCGAACCCGGACATGTTCCCGGCGCTGCACGAAGCGGCGACGTCGATCGAAGACGCCCCCGCCGACAACGGTTTCGAGTTCGGGCTTCAGCGGATCCTCGACGGACTCGCCGCGCTCATCGAACGACGGCGCTGACTCGCGTCAGCCGTCCAACGGGATGACGGCCGAAACCGTGGTGCCCGACCCGGGTTCGCTCGCGACGGTCAGTTCGCCGCCGAGCGCCCGGACCCGGTCGCGGAGGCCGTGCAGCCCGGAGCCGCCGTCGATGTCGGCCGTGCCGGTGCCGTCGTCGTGGACGTCCACCCGCAGGCCGTCCTCCTTGACGCGGATGACCACGCGGACCTCGCGTGCCCGCGCGTGTTTCAAGGCGTTGGTGACCGCTTCCGAGACGACGAAGTACGCCGTCGCCTCGACGGCGCCGCTGAGCCGCGGCACGTCCGCGCCCGCGAGGTCGACGGCGAGCGGGACCCGGTCCAGCAGTGACCGGACCGCGGGGATCAGCCCGGCCTCGGTGAGGATCGCGGGCCGGAGCCCGCGCGCGAGTTCACGCAGTTCGGTGATGGTGGCCTGGAGTTCGTCGATGGTGCCGGTCAGCAGGGCCGCGACCGGCGGCGTGAGGTCGCTCCCGAGCCGCCGCTCCGCCATCCTCAGCAGCAGCACGACACTGACCAGCCGTTGTTGCGCCCCGTCGTGCAGGTCCCGTTCGAGACGTCGCCGTTCGTCGTCGGCGGCGGCCACGATGCGGGCGCGCGACGCCTGGACCTCGACGAGGCGCTCCTCCAGTTCCGCGGCGAGCCGCTGGTTGTCCAGCACCAGCCCGGCGGCGCCGTTGAGCGCGTCGATCGACCGGCTGTCCTTCCACACCTCGTCGTCCTGCACGAGCGCGGCCAGGCCGGAACCGTCGCGTTCCAGCAGGAGCCGGATCATCTCCGCGTTGCCGACCCGCGCCCGCAGCACCCCGATCAGGAAGGTCAGCGGCCACAGGCAGAACGAGATCCGGTAGACGTCCAGCAGCGGTCCGGAGAACGGATGTGCGGAGCCGAGCGCGCTGCCGACCGTGGTGCTCACCGCGCCGATCACCGCGATCGCGACGACGGGGGAGAGCAGCCGCCGTTGCGGAAGCCGTCCGGCGAGCCAGCGGTAGAGCAGCACGACCAGCACCCCGGCGCCGATCAGCGCGCCGACCAGTTCCAGCAGCCGTTTGACCAGCTGTTCGGCCTCCGTCGAGGCGGCGACCGCGGCGAGGTTCTTCGGATCGTCGTTGACCAGCAGGCCGAGCACCGCCGCCCCGAAGACCACGGTGTAGGCGGAAAGGACGAGCACCCGTTCCCAGCGGGACCGGAGCTTCCCGTGCGGGAAGACGACCACGAGATGGGCGATCACCGGACTGGACGCGGCGGTCAGCGCCAAACCGGCGGTATGCGCGAGCGGCTCCTCGGCGAACTGCAGGTCCTCGGCGAACAACGCGAGCCCGGCCAGCGCGATGAGCAGGCCGATGGGGTTCGAAGCGCGGCGCACGTGCGCGACGGCACCGGCGAGGAGGAAGAGGAACCCGGTCGTGGACGAGAGGGTGGTGTCGAGCACGGTGTGCGTGCCGTCGGCGATCTTGAGCGTCGTCGCTACGACACCCATGCCGATACCGGCGGTCAGCACGCCCGCCATCGCGACGGTTCGAGGGCGCTTCACCACTAAGCGTGATTCGCCCGTTCGGCCCGAACCGTTACACCGGTCCTGAAATGTGGAACAGGAGTTCCGCCAGGTGTCAAGGATTCTCAGCATCTTTCCCGTCATTCGGATGGCGATGCAGGCACGTGGGTGAACATGCGACTCTCGCGCCACCACCCGAGCAGAGTCGTATCCTCCGAAAGGCGACCTTCCGTGCGCACCCACCACAGAGCCCGCTTACTGGCCGCGGCCTTCGCCGCCTTGACCTTGGCCGGCGGGATCGCGGGGTGTTCACGCGCGGACAGCGGCGCCGCTCCGGCTGAGCAGAAGAGCCAGGGACCCGCGGGCGAGGTGCGTGTCGGTTACTTCCCGAACGTGACGCACGCGCCCGCGCTGATCGGGGCCAAGAACGGCTTCTTCGCCAAGGAACTCGGTTCGACGAAGCTCACGACCCAGACCTTCAACGCCGGTCCCGAAGAGGTCAACGCGCTGCTCGGCGACTCGCTCGACATCGCGTTCATCGGTTCCGGCCCGGCCATCAACGCCTTCACCAAGTCCAAGGGCGCCATCCAGCTGGTCTCCGGCGCGGTCACCGGCGGCGCGCAGCTGGTGGTGAAGCCGGAGATCGCCACGCCGGAGCAGCTCGCCGGCAAGAACATCGCGACGCCGTCGCTGGCGAACACCCAGGACGTCGCGCTCAAGAAGTTCGTCGCCGAGAAGAAGCTGGCGGGAGTCAAGGTCACCAACCTCGACAACCCGAAGACGTTCGACGCCTTCAAGAAGGGCGAACTCGACGGCGGCTGGCTGCCGGAGCCGTGGTCCTCGCGGCTCGTGCTGGACGCGGGCGCGAAGGTACTCCTGGATGAGAAGACCCTGTGGCCGGAAGGCAAGTTCCCGACCACGGTCGTGATCGTCCGCAGCGAATTCCTGCAGCAGCATCCGGAGACCGTCACCGCCATCCTCAAGGGTGAACTCGCCGCCATCGAGTGGGCGAAGACCAACCCCGCCGAGGCGAAGAAGGTGGTCAACGGAGAACTCAAGGCGCTCGCGGGCAGCACACTGAACGAGGCCGTCCTCGACCGCGCGTTCTCCGGCATCGAACTGGGCATCGACCCGGTGGCGTCGACCTTCACCCAGCTCGCGCAGGACTCGGTGACCGCGGGCGTGGTGAAGTCCGCGGTGGACCTCAAGGGGTTCGCCGATTTCGGCCCGCTCAATGCCGTGCTCAAAGAGCAGGGCAAGCCCGGCGTGAACGCGCCGGGGCTGACGAAGTGACCGAAGGGGATCAGCGATGACGACCACCTTGGAGCCCGGCCTGTCCACCGGTGTCGCCGTGCGGCTCGACGGGGTCCGGAAGGCGTTCGGGCCGACCGGCCGCGCCGTCGTGGCCCTCGACGGGATGGACCTGACGGTCGCCCCCGGCGAGTTCGTCTGTCTCCTCGGCGCCTCCGGCTGCGGCAAGAGCACGCTGCTGAACCTGGTCGCCGGCCTCGACCGGCCGACGTCGGGCACGATCACCCTCGAGACCTCCCGGCCGGCGGTCATGTTCCAGGAGGCCGCGCTGATGCCGTGGCTGACCGCGGCCCGCAACGTGGAACTGCCGCTGCGCCTCGCCGGTTTCAGCCGGTCAGAGCGTCGCGAAAAGGCGGCCGAACTGCTCGAACTCGTCCGCCTCGGCGGCGCGGGCGACAAGCGGCCGCACGAGTTGTCCGGCGGGATGCGGCAGCGTGTCGCGCTCGCCAGGGCGCTGGCCGCGACCCTGCGCGTCGGCGGTGACCCGGAGCAGTCGCTGCTGCTGATGGACGAGCCGTTCGCCGCGCTCGACGCCATCACCCGCGACGTCCTGCAGGGTGAACTGCTGCGCGTCTACCGCAGCACCGGCACTTCGGTGCTGTTCGTGACCCACGACGTCCGCGAGGCCGTGCGGCTCGGCCAGCGGGTCGTGCTGCTCTCGTCGCGGCCGGGCCGGGTCGTGCGGGAATGGCGCGACGTCCAGGCCTCCGACGCCGAAGAGCTGACCTTGGAGATCACCGGTCACCTCCGGGAGGTGATCAGTACCCATGCCGCGGCTTGACCGCCCTGACGTAGAGGCATCAGCGGCGGACGAGGCCGTCGGCGCGGGGCTCGACACGCTCGACACCCCCACCGGGGAGCGCCGGGAAAGCCGGGGGAAGCGGTTCCTGCGCGGCTTCGTGCCGCCGTTGGTCTTCCTGGCCTTGCTGGTCGCGCTGTGGCAGGCCTTGTGGGCCGCCGCGTTCTGGCCGGAGGCCATGCTTCCCTCGCCGCTCGCGGTCTGGGACGAAATCGTCGGCATCACCGTCGACGGCGAGATCTTCGAATTCGTCTGGACGTCGGTGCACCGGGCCGCGCTCGGCTTCCTGATCGGCGTGGTCATCGGGACCCCGCTCGGCCTGCTGGTGGCGAAGGTCCGGGTCGTGCGTGCCGCGGTCGGACCGTTCCTGACCGGGCTGCAAAGCCTTCCGTCGGTGGCCTGGGTGCCCGCGGCGATCCTGTGGTTCGGGCTGAACGACGCTTCGATCTACTTCGTGGTGCTGCTGGGTTCGGTGCCTTCGATCGCCAACGGCCTCGTCGCCGGTATCGACCAGATCCCGCCGATCCTGCCGCGCGTCGGCCAGGTGATGGGGGCGAGCAGGCTGTCCTCCGCCCGGCACATCCTGCTGCCCGCCGCGCTGCCCGGTTTCCTCGCCGGACTCAAACAGGGCTGGGCGTTCTCGTGGCGTTCGCTGATGGCCGCCGAGCTGATCGCGCTGTCCCCGGCGCTCGGCAAGGGACTCGGCGCGTACCTGCACGAGGGCTCGTCGTTCAACAGCATGGAGGCCGTGATGTCGGCCATCTTCCTGATCTTGCTGGTCGGCGTCGGCATCGAGCTGGTGCTGTTCCGCCCACTGGAGCGTTCGGTCCTGCGTGCACGGGGGCTGACGGCCTCGCTTTAGCGTTCACCTTCCGGAGGTGGCAAACCTACGACACCGTAAGTTACGGTGTCGTAGGTAGGCGTTTTCCGTACCCTGGAAGGACGAAACGCATGACGGTCCCCGAAAGCACCCGGCTGATGCTCGAGCTGGAGGGAACGGTCGAGGAAAACCTCAACCGGCATCTCTCGGTCGCCAAGGAATGGATGCCGCACGAGTACGTGCCGTGGAGCGAGGGCAAGAACTTCGCCGAACTGGGCGGCGAGCCGTGGGATCCCGAGCAGTCACGGGTGTCGCCCATCGCGCGGACCTCGCTGGAGGTCAACCTCCTCACCGAGGACAACCTGCCGAGCTACCACCGCGAGATCGAGCGGGCGTTCGGCCGCGACGGCGCGTGGGGCACGTGGGTGCATCGCTGGACGGCCGAGGAGGGCCGCCACGGCATCTGCATCCGCGACTACCTGCTGGTGACGCGCGCGGTGGACCCGGTCGAGCTGGAGCGGGCGCGGATGCAGACCATGCAGGCCGGGTACGACAGCGGCGACAAAGCGTTGCTGAACGTCTTCGCGTACGTGTCGTTCCAGGAGCTGGCGACGCGGCTTTCGCATCGCAACACGGGCAAGTACACGCAGGATCCGATGTGCGAGAAGCTGCTCTCGCGAGTCGCGATGGACGAGAACCTGCACATGGTCTTCTACCGGAACCTGGTGCAGGCCTCGTTGGAGCTTTCACCCGACGCGATGATGCGCGCCATCACCGACGAGGTCGTCCAGTTCCAGATGCCGGGCGCGGTGATCCCGAGCTTCGTGCGGAAGGCCGCGCTGATCGCGAAGGCGGGCATCTACGACCTGCGGATCCACCACGACGAGGTGATCTGGCCGTTGCTGCGGCAGTGGAAGATCTTCGAGCTCGAAGGGCTCGGCGAGGTAGGGGAGAAGGCTCGAGACGAACTCGACCAGTTCCTGAAGGCCCTCGACACCCAGGCGTCCCGCTTCGAAGAGCGTCGCGCGGCCGCTGCCGCCCGCACCGCCGCCCGAAACGCGTGATCGAACGGCCGGCTCACGTGATCAGACGGACGGCTCACGTGATCAGACGGACGCCACGCCGAGTCGGGCTTGCCGACGCAGTGTCGTCCGTCTGATCACGCGTGTCGTCCGTCTGATCACGCGTGACGGCCGCCGGATCCAGCGTGGCGGCCGTCAGGACGAGCTAGCGCGAGCGGCGCGAGCCGGCGCGGGTGCCCGAGGAGAACGCGGCGGCACCGCCCCGGCGGGCCGGAGCGCCACCGGACTGGGCCTTGCCCGCACCGGAAGCCCGGCGCGGCTGGGAGTCGGCGGCACCGCGACGGCCCTGGCCGCCGGCCTTGGGCGCACCTTCGCGACGTCCGGTGGACTCGGCCGCGCGACGGCCGCCCTGGCCGGCGGGAGCGCCGCCACGGCGGTCGCCCTCGGCGCGGGGCTGACGCGTACGGCCTTCCGAAGAGCCACCAGCGCCGCCGCGACGCGAGCCACCACCGGAAGCACCCCTGCCACCGACGGAGGGGCCTCGGCCGCGACCGGCGCGGCTGCCGCGGCCACGGCCGCCTGCCGGACGGTCTTCGTCGTCACCCTTGCCCGGGATGGCTTCGCCGCTGGCGCTGACGCGCTTCGGCCGCATGTCCACGATCGGCTGACGCGGCGACGCGGTGAACGAACGCTCGCCGGGCGCCAGCTCCGACAGCAGCGGGTGGCCGGGGCCGAGCTGCGTCGTGGTCGGCTTGATGCCTGCCTTGCGGGTGAGGTCGCGGACGTCGCCGACCTGCGCGTCGGTCATCAGCGTGACGACGGTGCCGGACGCCCCGGCCCGCGCGGTCCGGCCGGACCGGTGCAGGTACGCCTTGTGCTCGACGGGCGGGTCGGCGTGGATGACCAGCGTCACGTCGTCGACGTGGATGCCGCGGGCGGCGATGTCGGTCGCGACCAGCGTCTTCGCCGCGCCGGAGGAGAACGCCTCCAGGTTGCGCGTGCGCGCGGTCTGCCCGAGGTTGCCGTGCAGTTCGACCGCCGGCACACCGGAGGCCATGAGCTTGCGCGTCAGCTGCTTGGCGCGGTGCTTCGTGCGGGTGAACACCAGCGTGCGGCCGGGTGCGGCGGTGAGGTCGATCAGCACCGCCAGCCGGTGGGTCTCCTCCAGGTGCAGCACGTGGTGCTTCATGGTCGAGACCGGCGACTGGGCCGAGTCGACGCTGTGCGTGACCGGGTTGTGCATGAAGCGCTTGACCAGCACGTCGACGCCCGCGTCGAGGGTCGCGGAGAACAGCAGCCGCTGCCCGCGCTCCGGGGTCTCGGCCATGATGCGCCGGACGTCGGGCAGGAAGCCGAGGTCGGCCATGTGGTCGGCCTCGTCCAGGACGGTGACCTCGATGTTGTCGAGCTTCACCTCGCCCGAACGCATGTGGTCGGCGAGCCTGCCGGGGCAGGCGACGACGATGTCGACGCCGTCACGCAGGCGGGTGATCTGCGGGTTGGGGCTGACGCCGCCGAAGATGGTGGTGACCTTGAGGCCGAGCGGCTTGGCCAGCGGCACGAACGACGCCTCGATCTGGGTGGCCAGCTCGCGGGTCGGCGCCAGGATCAGCGCGCGCGGACGGCCGGGGCGGCGCCGGGTCGGGCCGGCGGCGAGCCGGGCCAGGACGGGCAGCACGAAGCCGTAGGTCTTGCCGGAGCCGGTGCGGCCGCGGCCGAGGACGTCACGGCCCGCCAGCGAATGCGGCAGCGTGGCGGCCTGGATGGGGAACGGGCTGGTGACGCCCTGTTCGGCGAGCGAGTCCACGAGGGTCTTGGGCAGGCCGAGTTCGGTGAAGGTAGGTGTGCTCATAAGCGTGTGGGCACAGGTGCGCCCTGGTATCTCCGTAAGGATAGAAAGGGTTGTCCTGCCCGGCGCAGACCTCGGGGGGCCGCGGCGCGTGGTCTTCGACAACGAAACGCGGCCCGAGGCAGAACTGAGCGGACCGCGTTGTCCAGTGTACTGGGTCGTGATCTCCGGGGCTACGTGATGTCGCCCGCACCGGTCCGCCGATGTTCGTCGGTTCGGACGAGCCGGACGCCGCGTCGCGGTGAAACGCTGGCCTGACCGGACGAAAGGGGACACGGGTGTCGAACGTTCAGGATCTGCGAAGCGTGCTCGAAGAGGAGGCGCGCGGGGCGGGGGTCCCGGGAGCCGTGGTGGGGGTGACGCATCGCGGCGAGGAGTCGGTGTTCGCCACCGGAGTGTCCAGTGTGGACACCGGGCTTCCGGTCGATCCCGGCACCCTGTTCATGATCGGCTCCACCAGCAAGACCTTCGCCGCGGCAGCCGTGCTGGCCCTGGTCGAAGACGGTGTGCTGGACCTGGACCGGCCGGTCGTCGAATACCTTCCCGATCTCCCCTTGGCGGATCCGGTGGCGCGGACGACGGTGACGCTGCGCCATCTGCTCACGCACTCCGCCGGATTCCTCGGCGACGTGGACTTCACCACCGGGTGGGGTGACGACGCGCTGGCCCTCGCGATCGCGAAGTTCGGTGACCTGCCGCAGAACTTCGCGCCCGGCGAGGTGTTCTCCTACTGCAACGCCGGGTTCCAGCTGGCAGGCCGGGTCGTCGAGGTGGTGGCGGGCGAACCCTTCGAGGACGTGGTCCGCGCGCGGCTGCTCGAACCGCTGGGCATGACCGATTCGTATTACCTGCCGTGGGAGGTGCTCACGCGCCATCACGCCGTCGGGCACGTGCTGCGCGACGGCGGACCGGCGGTCGAGCACACCGTGGGCCTCACCCGCGCGGACAGCGCGAGCGGCGGACTGTGGTCGACGGCGGGCGACCAGCTGAAATGGGCCCGGTTCTTCCTGACCGGCGAGGCCGAGGGCAAGCCGCCGATCAGCGAAGCCACCCGCGACCTCATGCGCGCGCCGCAGCGCAAGGCCGCGCTGCGGTTCGAAGAGGTCGGGCTGAGCTGGCTGCACACCACCCACGGCGCGGCCCGGCTGGTCCGGCACGGCGGCAACGTGAGCAATCTGCAGCTGTCGGAGTTCGTGACCATTCCGGAGGAGGACTTCGCCGTCACGGTGCTGACCAACAGCGCGGGCGGCTCCGCGCTGGGCGCGAAGATCGTCGACTGGTGCCTGGAGAACCTGGTCGGGTTGCCTCCGCTCGCGAGCCCGCCGCCGGTGCCCCAGCCGGATATCGCCGAGTACCTCGGCCGCTACCAGACCGGTGACCTGGCGTTCGTGGTCAGCGACCGCGACGGCGCGCTGTGGGCCCAGCTGGTCGCCGAGATCGAGGACTTCCCGTCGCCGCCGCCGTTCGCGGCCGTCTTCGTGGGCGGCGACGCGATCGCCCCGGCCGCCGACACCCGCAAGCCCACCGCGCGTTTCCTGCGGAATGACCGCGGGGAGGTGACTTCGATCGAGTTCGGTGGCCGGACGGCGAAGCGGCGCGCTACGGTTACCGGGTAGTAACTTCGGCTGACCAGGAGTGACCATGAGCGAAAAGGCGACCGCGTTGTTGCTGAACCCGGGCGGGTACGACCCACGGCAGTTCGACCCGGAGACGCGTCGCCTGCTGCGTGCCACCATCGAATGGTTCGAACAGCGCGGCAAACGCAAACTCGTCGAGGACTACCACGACCGGACCTTCTACGCGGACTTCATCGAGTTCGCGGGCAAGGAAGGGCTGTTCTCGACGTTCCTCACTCCTGGCGCCAACGCCGAGGGGAACCCCGACAAGCGCTGGGACACCGCGCGGGTCGCGGCCCTGTCGGAAATCCTCGGCTTCTACGGCCTGAACTACTGGTACCCGTGGCAGGTCACCATCCTCGGCCTCGGCCCGGTGTGGCAGAGCGCGAACGAGGCCGCCCGCAAACGCGCGGCGGACTCGCTCGCGGCCGGCGGCGTCGCCGCGTTCGGACTGTCCGAAAAGGAGCACGGCGCCGACATCTACTCGTCGGACCTCGTGCTCACCCCGGACGGCGACGGCGGCTACCGCGCGAACGGGTCGAAGTACTACATCGGCAACGGAAACTGTGCGCGCACCGTGTCCGTGTTCGGCCGCATCGACGGCGTCGAGGGACCGGACCAGTACGTGTTCTTCTACGCGGACTCGGAGCACCCGAACTACCGTGTGGTGAAGAACGTCGTCCCGTCGCAGATGTACGTCGCCGAGTTCGAGCTCAACGACTACCCGGTGTCCGAAGAGGACATTCTGCACGTCGGCGCCGACGCGTTCTCCGCGGCGCTGAACACGGTCAACATCGGCAAGTTCAACCTGTGCTTCGGCGGCATCGGGATGTCGACGCACTCGCTGTACGAGGCGATCACGCACGCGCACAACCGGGTGCTCTACGGGAAGAAGGTCACCGATTTCCCGCACGTGCGCCGGGAATTCGTCGAGGCGTACGCGCGGCTCGTCGCGATGAAGCTGTTCTCCGACCGTGCCGTGGACTACTTCCGCAGCGCGAACGCGGACGACCGCCGGTACCTGCTGTTCAACCCGATCACCAAGATGAAGGTGACCACCGAGGCGCAGAAGGTCATCGGCCTGGTCGCGGATGTGGTGGCGGCCAAGGGTTTCGAGGCCGACACCTACCTCGCGATGTCCAAGAACGACATCGACGGCCTGCCGAAGCTGGAAGGCACGGTGGCGGTGAACCTCGCGCTGATCGCGAAGTTCGTGCCCGCGTACCTGTTCGCGCCGCAGGCCTACGAGCCGGTGCCGACCCGGTCCGACGCGGCCGACGACGAGTTCCTGTTCCGCCAGGGCCCCGCGCGCGGCCTGTCGAAGGTGCGGTTCCACGACTGGCGTGAGGCCTACACCAAGGCGTCCGCGATCCCGAACGTCGCGCGGTTCACCGAGCAGGCCGAGGCGCTGGTGAAGCTGTTCACCGAAGCCGCGCCGGACGAGGCGCAGCAGCAGGACATCGACTTCGGCCTCGCGCTGACCGAACTGTTCACGTTGGTCGTCTACGGGCAGCTGGTGCTGGAGCAGGCGGAGATCACCGGCATCGAGACCGAGGTCGTCGACCAGATCTTCGCCATCCTGGTGCAGGACTTCAGCGTCACCGCGATCGATCTGCACGGGAAGTCGTCCTCGACCGAGGCGCAGCAGGCGCTCGCGCTGGCGTCGATCCGGAAGCCGGTCGTCGACGCGACGCGCTTCGATCACGTGTGGTCACTGGTGCGGGACCTCTCGGGCGCCTACGCCATGAACCCCTGAGCCGACGGCTGCAATGAAAGGACCGTTCCTTGCGAAATTTGCAAGGAACGGTCCTTTCATTGCACGCCTGAGTGCTTACTTGCCGTAGCCGGCCTTGCGGAGGGCGTCCGCCAGCGAGCCGCCGCCACCGCTACCGGAGTTCCCGCCCCGGTTCCCGCCTCGGTTACCGCCGCCCTGGCCGCCCTGACGCTGCCCACCTTGACGCTGACCGCCCTGGCCGCGGTCACGACCGCCGCCACCGCCGCCGCCCTGCTCGCGAGCGGGACGGCCGGGCTCGTCGTCCAGCCGCAGGGTCAGCGAGATCCGCTTGCGCGGCACGTCGACTTCCAGCACCTTCACCTTGACGATGTCGCCGGGTTTCACGACCTCACGCGGGTCCTTGACGAAGTTCTTCGACAGCGCCGAGACATGCGCGAGCCCGTCCTGGTGCACGCCGACGTCGATGAACGCGCCGAACGCGGCCACGTTCGTCACGACGCCTTCCAGCCGCATTCCCGGCTTGAGGTCGCCGATCTTCTCGACACCCTCGGCGAAAGTCGCGGTCTTGAACGCCGGACGCGGGTCGCGGCCCGGCTTTTCGAGTTCGGCGAGGATGTCGGTCACCGTCGGGAGGCCGAAGGTGTCGTCGACGAACTCCGTGGGCTTCAGCGCCTGCAGTGTCCGCGAGTTGCCGATCAGCGCGCGGATGTCCGTGCCGGTCGAGCTCAGGATCCGCCGCACCACCGGATAGGCCTCGGGGTGCACCGAGGACGAGTCGAGCGGGTCGTCGCCGTCCGGGATCCGGAGGAAGCCCGCGCACTGTTCGAAGGCCTTGGGGCCGAGCCGCGCGACCTCCTTGAGCCCGGTCCGCGTCTTGAACGGACCGTTCTCGTCGCGGTGCGCGACGATGTTCTCCGCCAGCGTGGTCGTGATGCCCGAGACGCGGGTCAGCAGCGGCGCCGACGCGGTGTTGACGTCCACGCCGACGGCGTTCACGCAGTCTTCGACCACCGCGTCGAGTGACCGTGACAGCGAGATCTCCGACAGATCGTGCTGGTACTGCCCGACGCCGATCGACTTCGGGTCGATCTTCACCAGTTCCGCCAGCGGGTCCTGCAGGCGCCGCGCGATGGAGACCGCGCCGCGCAGCGAGACGTCCATCCCCGGCAGTTCCTGCGACGCGAACGCCGACGCCGAGTAGACCGACGCGCCCGCCTCGGAGACGACGGCCTTGGTCAGCTTCAGTTCCGGGTGCTTCTTGATCAGCTCGCCGGCGAGTTTGTCGGTCTCGCGGGACGCGGTGCCGTTGCCGATCGAGATCAGGTCCACCTTGTGCCGGGCGCAGAGCGCGGCGAGTTCGGCGATGGACTGGTCCCATTTGTTCGCCGGCTGGTGCGGGTAGATCACGTGGGTGCCGACGACCTTGCCGGTGTCGTCGACGACGGCGACCTTGACGCCGGTACGGAAACCCGGGTCGAGGCCCATCGTGGCGCGGGTGCCCGCCGGGGCGGCGAGCAGCAGGTCGCGCAGGTTCGCGGCGAACACGCGGACGGCGTCGTCCTCGGCCGACTGGCGCAGCCGCATCCGCAGGTCGATGCCCAGGTGCAGCAGGATCTTCGTGCGCCACGCCCAGCGGACGGTGTCGCCGAGCCACTTGTCGCCGGGGCG
This sequence comes from Amycolatopsis sp. WAC 01376, assembly GCF_003947415.1. GTDB lineage: Bacteria > Actinomycetota > Actinomycetes > Mycobacteriales > Pseudonocardiaceae > Amycolatopsis. Next base: position 32,869 of record NZ_QHKL01000008.1, on the reverse strand, counting down.
GCCTTCGTTGGAGATGCCGAACTTGTGCGCGATGCGGGTCTCGTAGTCGGTCGGCCCTGTACGCGGTTCGTCGGAGGGCTCCTCGGACTCCATGGTGAGGTCGAGGATCTCTTCCTTCTCGCCGCGGAACATCGCGAGGATCCGGTGCGAGGGGAGCTTGCTGTAGGGCTCGGAGAACTCGAAGTAGTCGGAGAACTTCGCGCCCTCTTCGGCCTTGCCGTCGCGGACCTTCGACGCGAGGCGGCCCTGCGACCACATCTTCTCGCGCAGCTCGCCGATCAGGTCGGCGTCCTCGGCGAAGCGTTCCACGAGGATCGCGCGGGCGCCATCGAGCGCGGCCTGCGCGTCGGCGACTCCCTTGTCGGCGTCGACGAACACCGCGGCCGCGGCCTGCGGGTCGGTGTTCGGGTCGCTCAGCAGCCCGTCGGCGAGCGGCTCCAGACCGGCCTCGCGGGCGATCATCGCCTTCGTCCGCCGCTTGGGCTTGTACGGCAGGTAGATGTCCTCGAGACGGGACTTGGTGTCCGCCGCCATGATCGACGCTTCGAGCGCCTCGTCCAGCTTGCCCTGGCTGCGGATCGAGTCCAGGACCGCGACCCGGCGCTCGTTGAGTTCCCGCAGGTAGCGGAGGCGTTCTTCGAGGGTGCGGAGCTGGGTGTCGTCCAGCATCCCGGTGACCTCTTTGCGGTACCGGGCGATGAACGGCACGGTCGATCCGCCGTCCAGCAGGTCGACGGCCGCCTTGACCTGCCCTTCGCGCACACCGAGTTCTTCGGCGATCTTCTGCTCGACTGTCTGCAGGCCCTGCACGCTCACTCCCACGCTCCTGAATCCGCCCTCGGGTGCTCTCGGACCCTGCATTCTGCCGCTCGTGCCGAGCCGACTTTCGTATGGCCTCCTCTAACCGAACCCTTGACAGTTGTATTGGTCTAGTCCATTTTGATGTGGCCGACGTCACCTGTTCGTGGAGGCCAGCCGTGAAAGTCAAGCCCAAACACGCGTTCCTCGCCCTGCTGTCGTCACTGGCCGTGTGCCTGGGGGTGACTTTCGCGGTCTCGGGCAGTGCCTCGGCCGCCAACATCCTGACCAACCCGGGCTTCGAACTCGGGACCACGAGCGGCTGGACCTGCACCGGCGCGAACGCGGTGGTCACCACGCCGGTCCATTCGGGCACCCGCGCGCTCAGCGCCACTCCGGCGGGTCAGGACAACGCCCGCTGCTCGCAGAGCGTGGCTGTGAAGGCCAACACCGCGTACACGCTTTCGGCGTGGGTGCAGGGCAGCTACACCTACCTCGGCGTCACCGGCACCGGCACGGGTGACAAGAACACCTGGACCCCGGGCGGGGCCAGCTGGTCGCAGCTCTCGCTGAGCTTCACCACCGGCGCGTCCACCACGAGCGTCCAGATCTACCTGCACGGCTGGTACGGCCAGCCCGCGTACTTCGCCGACGACGTGAACCTCGACGGTCCCGGCGGCTCGCCGACCACGACCCCGACCACGCCGACGACGTCCACGAGCCCGACGACGACGACCACCACCACCAGTTCGCCGACGACCACGACCAGCACCCCGCCGACCGGGAACCTGCCGAAGCACGTGATCACCGGCTACTGGCAGAACTTCTACAACGGCGCGAAGGCGCTCAAGCTCGCCGACGTCCCGACGAAGTACAACATCATCGCGGTGTCCTTCGCCGACGCGACGGCCACGCCGGGCGCGGTCACCTTCACCCTCGACTCGGGGCTGTCGAGCCAGCTCGGCGGCTACACCGACGCGCAGTTCAAGGCCGACATCAAGACGGCGCAGGCACGCGGGCAGAAGGTCATCTTGTCCGTCGGCGGCGAGAAGGGCACGATCCGCGTCGACTCCGCGGCCGCGGCCACGAACTTCTCCAACAGCATGAAGTCGCTCATCGCGACCTACGGCTTCGACGGCGTCGACATCGACCTGGAGAACGGCGTCAACGCGACCTACATGGCGCAGGCGCTGCGCAGCATCCACGCCGCGGGCGGCACCGTCATCACCATGGCGCCGCAGACGATCGACATGCAGAACCCGGCGGCCGAGTACTTCAAGCTGGCGCTGAACGTCAAGGACATCCTGACGATCGTCAACATGCAGTACTACAACAGCGGCACGATGCTCGGCTGCGACCAGAAGGTCTACTCGCAGGGCACGGTCGACTTCCTCACCGCGCTGGCCTGCATCCAGCTGCAGAGCGGTCTGCGGGCCGACCAGGTCGGGCTCGGCCTGCCCGCGTCGGGCTCGGCGGCCGGTGGCGGCTACCAGGCGCCCGGCAACACGGTCAACGCGCTGAACTGCCTGGCGAAGGGCACGAACTGCGGTTCGTTCAAGCCGGCGACGACGTACCCGACGATCCGGGGCGCGATGACCTGGTCGATCAACTGGGACGCCTCGCAGGGCTACGCGTGGTCGAACACGGTGAGCGCGGGCCTGGCGGGCCTCCCGTGATGATCCTCTAGACCGGGGCGGGGCACCGTCGTCGCGCGGGCGACGGTGCCTCGCCCTTTCCACACCCCGCATTTAGTCCTCTGGATGCGGTAGTTGGCAGGGCGAACTACCGCATCCAGAGGACTAAATGCATGAGGTCAGAGCGGGGTGAGGGGCAGGCGCAGGGCGGCGGGGGCGTGGGGCGGCACGACGGGCTTGAGCGGGGCGACGGGGGACAGGCGCCGGTAGGGGGAGCCGAGCGGCGGCCGCGGGTCTGCCTCGCCTTTGTTGGGCCACAACGACATCGCGCGTTCCGCCTGCGCGGTGATGGTCAGCGACGGGTTCACCCCGAGGTTCGCCGAGATCGCCGAGCCGTCCGCGATATGCAGCCCGGGATAGCCGTGCACGCGCTGGTACGGATCGACGACGCCGGTCTCGGCGCTGTCGCCGATCGCGCAGCCGCCGATGAAATGCCCGGTGATCGGGATGTTCGCCAGATCCGTCCAGGCGCCCTGCGCCAGCCCGCCGATCTTGTCCGCCACCCGCCGCGTGACCTCGTGCCCGGCCGGGATCCACTCCGGGTTCGGCTCACCGATGCCCTGCTTCGTGGTCATCCGGCGGCCGAAGAGCCCGCTTTTCGTATACGTGGTCACGGAATTGTTCAGCGTCTGCATCACCAGCAGCCCGACCATCCGCTCCGACCACCGTCGCGGGTTGTGCAGCCGCACCAGCTGCCGCCGGTTCCGCCACAGTTCCCGCGCGCCCAGCACCCACCGGCGCTTGCCCGGCTCGGCGTCGACGAGCACCGTCGTCAGCAGTCCCATGAAGTTGCTGCCCTTGCCGTAACGCACCGGTTCGATGTGCGTGACGGCATCGGGATGGATCGACGACGTGATCGCGACGCCGCGAGTGAAGTCCGTGTCCTTGCGCAGGGAACGCGCGGCGAGCACGGCCTCGGAGTTCGTCCTGGCGAGCAAGCCCAGGCGCGGTGACAGCTCCGGCAGCGTGCCGGAGTCCTTCAGCGAATGCAGAAGCCGTTGCGTGCCCAGGGAAGCGGCGGCGAACACGACCTCCGACGCGGTGAAGGTCCGCTTGCGTTTGCGCACCCAACGTCCAGTTTGGACGGTGTCGATCGCGTAGCCGCCATCGATCGGCCGGACCGAAACCGCGGTGGTCAGCGGATGGACCTCCGCGCCCGCCTTTTCCGCCAGGTACAGGTAGTTCTTGACGGTCGTGTTCTTCGCGCCGACCCGGCAGCCGGTCATGCACTCGCCGCAGTGCGTGCACGGCTTCCGCAGCGGGCCTTCGCCGCCGAAGAACGGGTCGACGTCGCGCTTGCCGAAGTGGACGCCGACCGGCGTCGGCCGGTAGGTGTCGGCGATGCCCATGTCCTCGGCGACCTCGCGCAGTACGCGGTCGGCCGGGGTGACCAGCGGGTTCTCCACCACGCCCAGCATCCGTTTCGCCTGGTCGTAATGCGGGGCGAGTTCGGCCTTCCAATCGGTGATGTGCGCCCACTGCGGGTCTTCGTAGAAGGTGTCCGGGGGTTCGTAGAGCGTGTTCGCGTAGACGAGCGAGCCGCCGCCGACGCCCGCGCCGCTCAGCACGAAAGTGTTCTTCAGCAGGGTCAGCCGTTGGATGCCGTAGCAGCCCAGTTTCGGGGCCCACAGGTATTTCCGCAGTCGCCACGAAGTCTTCGCGAACTCGTCGTCGGCGAACCGGCGGCCGGTCTCCAGCACGCCGACGCGATAGCCCTTCTCAGTGAGCCGCAACGCGGTCACGCTGCCGCCGAAGCCGGAGCCGATCACCAGCACGTCGTAGTTCATCGGGCTCCCGCCGTCCGGTAGTCGCCGAGGTCGAGCTTCTTCGTCCGCCGGTCGTACTCGGTCACCAGGCCCGGCCAGTTCGTGCTCACGCGGCCGTTCTCCTGGCGGTACCAGCTGGCGCAGGTCGTCCAGACACTGTGCCCGAGCCGTCGCTGGATCTCCTTGTCGTACCGCTGCTCGACCTCCGGGACGACGTCCATATAGGACACTTCCGGCTTCGTGAGGTGTTCCACGGCCTGGCGGATGTAGCGGGCCTGCCGTTCGATCATGTAGATGATGGAGCCGGCGCCGAGGTTCGTGTTGGGCCCGTAGACGCAGAACAGGTTCGGGAAACCCGGCACGGTCATGCCGAGGTACGCCCGCGCGCCGCCCTTCCACGCGTCGGACAGCGCCCGTCCCCCGAGACCCTCCACCTTGAGCTCGCCGAGGAAGTCGGTCGCCGCGAAACCGGTCCCGTAGACGATGACGTCGGCCTCGTGTTCGACGCCGTCCTCGGTGAGCACCCCGGACGGCGTGATCGCGCTGATGCGCCGCGTCTCCACGGCGACGTTGTGCTGCGCCAGGGCGGGCAGGTACTCGTTGGTGAACAGGATCCGCTTGCAGCCCAGCGGATAGTCCGGGGTGAGTTTCTCGCGCAGCGCCCGGTCTTTGATGTGACGGCGGCGCAGCTGGGCCGTCCGAAGTTCGAAGACCTTGGCCAGCAAGGGATGTTTGGTCATCGCGTAGGTCGCGTACTCGGCGAGGAGGAAGATCCGCAGCCTCCCGAGCAGCTGGGTGGCGGGCAGATGCCGGAACAACCGGTGCTGCCAGCGCCGGTAGCGGGTGTCCCGTTTGGCCATGATGTAGGGCGCGGTGCGCTGGAACACCGTCAGTTCACCCGCCTGGCGCTGGAGTTCGGGCACGAACTGGATCGCGCTCGCGCCGGTGCCGATCACCGCGACCTTCTTGCCGCGCAGGTCGACGTCGTGGTCCCAGCGCGCGGAGTGGAAACTGGCGCCCTCAAAGGTTTCCTGGCCGGGGATGTCCGGCTGGACCGGCCGCGAGAGCTGGCCGACGGCGGGGACGAACACGGTGGCCTCGAACGTCTCGCCGCCCGCGGTCTCCACCCGCCAAAGCCCGCGCTCCTCGTCGAAGGCCGCGGCGGTGACGCGCGTGTCGAAGCGGATGTGCGGTTCGAGCCCGTAGCGGCGCACCACGCGTTTGAGGTACGAGTGGATGTCCGGTTGCAGCGAGAACCGCTTCGGCCAGTCGGGATTGGGCTCGTAGGAGAACGAGTACAGCGGCGACGGGATGTCGCAGCCGGCGCCGGGGTACGTGTTTTCCCGCCAGACGCCACCCGGTTCACCGGCGCTCTCCAGGATGGTGAAGTCGTCGAAGCCGGCGCGTTTGAGCTCGATCGCCGTCCCGACCCCGCCGAAGCCCGTCCCTACGATCAGCACGCTCGTCTTGCCCATGCCGATCGAAGTTACGCACCCGTCAGCCCTGGTGGAAGTACACGACCGGCCACTCAATCGAGATTTTCGGCCACGCCCTGCCCGCATTTCGTCCTCTGAATGCGGAAGTTGGTGGTGCGAACTACCGCATTCAGAGGACGAAATGCACCGAGTGGGACTCGGCCTTCGGGTGGGCCCAGGTCAGAAGGCGGTGGGCGGAGCTTTCGAGGGCGTCCAGATCGCGCTTCGGGACGCGCTCGAACGGCGTGATCGTCACCGAAGCTGCCTTCTTCGCCGCCTTGATCTCCCAGAAGCCCTTCACGGACCCGTCGACCAGGATGGTGCCCTTGACCAGGCCGTTCTGCGTGATGACGATCTTGCGGTGCTCGTCGCTGATCACGCGGGTGCGGTCGGCGTAGGACAGGACGGTCTGGTCGAACGGCCCCAGCAGCCTGGCGGGCGCGGGGGTGTCCGGGTCCGGGCGTGAGGCGTCTTCGAGGTCGAAGAGTTCGCGTCCGTTCTCGTCGCGGAACGTCCGCAGTTCCGGCCGCAGCCGCTCGGCGACCTCGCCGAGCTTCGTGATCCCGGCCCACGCCTGCGCGTCCTGCACGCTGGCAGGCCCGAAAGCGGCCAGATAGCGCCGGAACATCGCTTCCGGCGACGGCGTCGCGTCCGGCTCGGCGCCCAGCCAGTCCCCGGTGGTCTGATAGGTCGGCTGCCCGGACTTGCCCCAGACCCCGCGCGGCGGGATCTGCACCAGCGGCAGCAGCGCCCGCGCGACGTGCACCAGCGCCGACGGTCCCGCGCTGTCCCAGCGTTTCGCCAGTTCCGCGCCGAGTTCGGCGGACGACAGCGGCCGCTCGCCGAGCAGTTTGCGCGCGGTGCGGGCGATCTCCTGGTGGTCGAGGCCCTTGATCTCCGGGGTGAACTGGGTGTTGTCCATCGAACGGTCGTAGAGCGGCTGCACGATCGGCCGCCACGCCAGCGCGTCCGCCGGTTTCACCAGGTGCACCGTGCCGCGCATGAGCGCGATCCGCACGACACTCTTGTCCAGCAGCAGGTTCGCCAGCTCTTCCTGGCGGAAGCCGTGCAGCCGCGTCCACAGCGCGAAGTACGGCGGATTCGGCGCTTGCGCCTGCAACCCGGCCAGCTGCTCGACCGCTTCGAGCGCGGTCATCTTCGAACGCCGGAGCAGCAACTGCCGGTCCAGCATGGCGCGGTTCAGCGCGCGCCTGCTCAACGTGTCGGACATGCCGCTCACCCTAAACAGGATCAAGGACAGTTACGGTCCTCAATGCGCCGATCGTCGTCGCGATCCATAATCCCGGCCATGGAACTACCGCCGCCGGTGATCCGGGACTGGGACTACCCGCGCGGCACGGCGAGCATCGTGCTCATGGCGCGCTTCGCCGCCGAGAACGGCGTCACGGGGCTGGAGTCGTACGAGTACGCACCCGTGGACGGCCAAGTCGACGCGCGGCAGGAGCTCGCGGTGGTCCGGGCAGTGGTCCGCGGGCTCGGTGCCGGGGACGACGTCGCGCTGCGGTTGAGCAGGCGGTACCGCGTGAGCGCGTTCGGCATTTTCGGGTTCGCGTGCATCAGCAGCCCGACGCTGGGGGACGCGATGCGCTTCGCCCTGCGATACCTGGACCTGAGTTTCACCTTCTGCATCCCGCATGTGACCGTCGAGGCCGGGCGGCTCGGGCTGGCCATGGACGACAGCCGTGTACCGGGCGACGTCGCCCGCTTCCTGCTGCTGCGCGACCTCGGTGCCATCCACACCGTCATGCGCGACATCCTGCCGGACATCTCCCTGCGCTCCTTGGCCTTCCGCCACGATCGACCCTCCACAGTGGACGAATACGTGCGGACCTTCGGCCTGGCGCCGTCGTTCTCCGCGCCGTCACACTTGGCCACCCTGGACCCGCTGTTCCTCGACAAACCGCTGCCGCAGGCCAACGACCAGACGGTCGCGGTGTGCGCCGCGCAATGCGACCTGCTGGTGTCGCGGAAACGGGAACGCTCCGGGATCGCGCAGCAGGTCCGGGAACGGCTGGTGCGGCTCGGCGGCGTCGACGCGGGGATGGAGGAGGTCGCGCGGCAGCTCGCGCTCAGCCCGCGCACGCTGCGACGGCGGCTGTTCGAGGCCGGGACCGGCTACCGCGCGCTGCTGGACGAGGTCCGTCAGACACTGGCGGAGGAAATGCTCGACACCGGCGCGCTCAGCGTGGAGGACGTCGCGCTGCGGCTGGGTTACGCCGAGGCGTCGAGCTTCATCTACGCGTTCAAACGCTGGAAGGGGATGACGCCGGCGGCGTACGCCCGGCGGAACGCGTTGCGAGCACGGCCGGGTAGGTGACCCGCAGCAGGTGCAGGATCGACTCGGTGAGGAAGACCCGAAGCTCCTCGCGGCCGAGCGTGCCGCGGATCAGCCATTCGCGTGACGCGGCCCGCAGCATCCCGCCGTACGAACGGATCATCGCGCGCAGTTCCTCGCGACCCTCGGTGACATCGCTCATCAGCGCGGCCGCGAGCACACGGTCGGCGGCGATCTCGTCGGCCTCCCGCATGATCCGCTCGATCTCCGGATCGCGGCCCACCGCCTCCGGCCCGATCGCCGTCAGCCACGCCTGCTCGTTGCGCTCGACGACCTCGATCCAATGCCGGACGCTGATCGCGAGCCGCTCCTCGGCCGTCGTGTCGGGCAGGTTCTCGATCACCGGCGCCGGCACGATCATCATCTGCCGGACGACCTCCAGATACAGCTCCCGCTTGCCGCCGAAGTAGTGGTTGATCAGCGGTCTGGCCACCCCCGCGGCCTTCGCGATGTCCGAGGTCGAAACCGAGGCGTACGTGCCCGCGCCGAACAACCGCCGGGCCGCGGTCAGGATCTCGGCACGCCGGGCGGCCGGTTCGAGGCGGCGCCGCCGGATCTCCGGATCGGTGCTCATGGGCCGAGCGTAACCGTTTCACGTGACCGCCTGCCGTTACTCATTCGGAACAACCCGCCGGTAACCCCAGGGGCCCTCGCGGCGACGTTCGGGGCGGGGGGACCGGGCGTTATGGGTAGGGACGAATGGCCAGTGCCGAACGCGAGCCGGTTTGCCGTACCGGCCGGTGGGTCAGTGTGCGGCTGCAGCATCGTGACGTCCGGATCCAAGGTGACAGCGGGGCGGAATCCGTCTCGTACGCGGGGATCGTGATCACCAGTTTCGAGAACGGTGCCGAGGTCGGCGAACGTTGGATCCCGCTCGGGGTCGATCCGTCGGAGGCCGACGACGAACAGCTCATCCAGCAGTTGCGCGACGCGCTGATCTGGCAGGCGCGACGGCCGCCCAAGGCCGCGGGTGAGTAACGACCCGCGCCCCTACTGGGTCCGAAGGCCGTCGAACGCGATCTTGCACACCGCGTCCGCCAGTTCCGTCCCGGCCGAGCCCCGCCGCGGCCGGTACCACTCGATGAGCGAGTTCACCATGCCGTACAGGAGCCGCGCGGTGACCGCGGGATCGATGTCGGGCCGCACGTCGCCTTCGGTTTCGGCCTGTTTCACCAGTTCCGTGACGAGCCGGTCGAATTCCCGCCGCCGCGCCAGCGCCGCGCGCTCGATCTTGGTGTTGCCGCGCACCCGCAGCAGCAGCGTCACGAACGGCAACTGCTCGACCAGCACGAGGACACTGCCCCGCACCAGATGTTCCAGCTTCTCGATGGCCTTGCCCTCGAAGGATTCCGTCTCGGCGGCGACGGCGAACAGACCGTTCAGCGCGCGGTCGACGGCGAGCCGCAGGAGTTCCTCTTTGCTCGGCACGTGGTGGTAGATCGCGGATTTCGTGATGCCGAGTTTGCGGGAGAGGTCTTCCATGCTGGTGCCGTCGTAGCCGCGTTCGTTGAACAGTTTGACCGCGACCTGCAGCAGCGACTCGAGGTCGTAGCCGGGGCGCCCCCGGCGGGCGGGGGTGTTCAACCGCGGTCCCGTTCGTCGAGTACGCGGCGCATCTTGCCCAGCGAACGTTCGAGGGTGTCAGGGTCGACGACCTCGACGCCGACGCTCACGCCGACCCCGTCCTTGACCCCGGCGATCAGCCGGGCGGCGGCTTCGGCACGCTGCTCGGTGGTCGCGTCCGGGCGGGCTTCGACGCGGACCGTCAGGTGGTCCATCCGGCCCTTCGTGGACCGGATCAGCTGGAAATGCGGCGCGAGCGCGGGGGTCACCAGCACGACTTCCTCGATCTGCGTGGGGAAGACGTTGACGCCACGCAGGATGATCATGTCATCGCTGCGCCCGGTGACCTTCTCCATCCGCCGGTACGCCGGTCGCGCGGTGCCCGGGAGCAGCCGGGTGAGGTCGCGTGTGCGGTACCGGATGATCGGCAGCGCCTGTTTGGTGAGCGAGGTGAACAGCAGTTCGCCCTCGGCGTCGGTGGGTTTCTCGGTGAACGGGTCGATCACCTCGGGGAAGAAGTGGTCCTCCCAGATGTGCAGCCCGTCCTTCGTCTCGACGCATTCCTGCGCGACACCGGGGCCCATCACCTCGGACAGGCCGTAGATGTCGACGGCGTCGATGCCGACGCGTTCCTCGATCTCCGCGCGCATCTGTTCGGTCCACGGCTCGGCGCCGAAGATGCCGACCTTCAGCGAACTCGTCTGCGGGTCGACACCCTGGCGTTCGAACTCGTCGAGCAGCGTGAGCATGTACGACGGCGTGACCATGATGATCTCGGGTTTGAAGTCGGTGATGATCTGCACCTGGCGTGCGGTCATGCCGCCGGACGCCGGGATCACCGTGCAACCCAGTTTCTCGGCGCCGTAGTGCGCGCCGAGGCCGCCGGTGAACAGTCCGTATCCGTAGGCCACGTGGACCTTGTCGCCAGGACGCCCGCCCGCCGCGCGGATCGAGCGCGCCATCACCGTCGCCCAGGTGTCGATGTCTTCGGATGTGTAACCGACGACGGTCGGCTTGCCGGTGGTCCCGCTGGACGCGTGGATGCGGCTGACCTGCGCTTCCGGCACGGCGAACATGCCGAACGGGTAGTTGTCGCGCAGGTCCTGCTTCGTGGTGAAGGGGAACTTCGCCAGGTCTTCGAGCGCCTTGCAGTCGTCCGGGTGAACGCCGGCTTCGTCGAACTTCCGTTGGTAGAACGGCACGTTGTCGTAGGCGTGCCCCAGCGTCCACCGGAGGCGCTTCAGTTGCAGCGCCTGGAGTTCGTCGATGGTCAGGTTCTCGGCGTCGTCGCTGAAAGTCATCGTTGGGGCGCCTTCTCGATGGTGCGGCTGCGGCCGCGGAATTCGGCGACGACCTCCGGCCCGTCGGGGGTCTCCCGGTGCACGGTGACGTCGTAGATGCCGTTGCGGCCGTAGCGGGTCCGCTCGGTGGCGGTGGCGATGAGGTGGTCGCCGAGTTTGCCCGCGGCGACGAAGGAGATCTCCGCGCCCGAGGCGACAGTGACCGGGCCATGGCTGTTGCAGGCGCAGGCGAACGTCGTGTCGGCCAGCAGGAAGACGTAGCCACCGTGGGCGATGCCGTGCCCGTTGACCATCGTCTCGGTGATCCGCATGGTGGCGACGGCGTGCCCTTCGGCGGCCTCGACCAGCTCGATCCCCAGCGCGCTCGACGCCAGGTCGTCGGCGAACATCGCGTGCGCCGCGTTGGTCGTCATCACACCACCTGTTACTGACCGAATGGACGGTTGTTAAAGGGTGCCGCAAGTAAAGGCGCGCTTCCGGGTGGATGTCAAGGATCCGCCGCCGTCCGGGGGTTTGCAAGACCCGGGACGCGAGCTACAGTGAATTACTGAACGGACGGTCTGTTAATCCCACCATGAAGGGTCGCCCCATGGCATTGCTGCGCAGCTACGTCTCCGGCGGATGGCACACGGCGGAAAACGACGGCGTACCGCTGCACGACGCCTCGACCGGTGAGGAGGTCGCCCGGGTCTCGTCCGAGGGCGTCGACTTCGCCGCTGCCCTGGAATATGGCCGCCGCGTCGGCGGCCCCGCGCTGCGTGAGCTGACCTTCCACCAGCGCGCCGCACTGCTGAAGGCACTGGCCTCCCACCTGCGCGAACACCGCGACGAGCTGTACGCGCTCTCCGCGCGCACCGGCGCGACCAAGACCGACTCGATGGTCGACATCGACGGCGGCATCGGCGTCCTGTTCGCCTACTCCAGCAAGGGCAAGCGCGAGCTGCCGAACGACACCGTCTACGTCGACGGCAACGTCGAGCCGCTGAGCAAGGGCGGCACCTTCGTCGCCCAGCACATCGCCGTGCCGCTGCGCGGGGTCGCCGTCCAGATCAACGCCTTCAACTTCCCGGTCTGGGGCCCGCTGGAGAAGTTCGCGCCCGCGTTCCTCGCCGGGGTGCCGAGCCTCGTCAAGCCCGCCAGTCAGACCGCGTACCTCACCGCGCGGCTGGTCGAGATCATCATCGACTCCGGCATCCTGCCCGAGGGCACGCTGCAGTTCGTCGCTGGCAGCGTCGGCGACCTGCTCGACCACGTCACCGCGCAGGACCTCGTCTCGTTCACCGGCTCCGCGTCGACGGCGCAGAAGCTGCGCGCGCATCCCGCGGTCGTGCGCAACTCCGTCCGGTTCAACGCCGAGGCCGACTCGCTGAACCTGTCGATCCTCGGTCCGGACGCCAAACCCGGCACGACCGAGTTCGACCTCTTCGTCAAGCAGCTGACCACCGAGATGACGGTCAAGGCAGGCCAGAAGTGCACCGCCATCCGCCGCGCCTTCGTCCCCGCCGACCTGCTGGACGACGTCGCCGAGGCCGCGAGCGCGCGGCTGGCGAAGGTCACCATCGGCAACCCCACCGCCGAGGGGGTCCGGATGGGCGCGCTCGCGAGCCTGGAGCAGCGTGAGGAGGTCCGGCGGTCGCTCAAGGCGCTGCTGGACGTCGGCACGGTCGTCTTCGGCGACCCGGAGCGGGTCGAGGTCGTCGGCGCGGACGCCGAACGCGGCGCGTTCATCTCGCCGGTACTGCTGAAGGCGGACCCGGAGCGTTCCGAGCCGCACGAGGTCGAGGCGTTCGGCCCGGTGTCGACGCTGCTGCCGTACACCTCCACCGAGCAGGTCATCGAGCTCGCCGCACGCGGCGGTGGCAGCCTCGTGGGTTCCGTCGTTTCCGCCGACCAGGAGTTCGTGCGCGAGGTCGTCCTCGGCGTCGCGCCGTTCCACGGCCGCCTGCTGGTGCTCGACGCCGACGACGCCAAGGAGTCCACCGGCCACGGTTCCCCGATGCCGCAGCTGGTGCACGGCGGTCCCGGCGGCGCCGGTGGTGGCGAGGAGATGGGTGGCATCCGCGGCGTGCTGCACCACATGCAGCGCACGGCCGTCCAGGGCAGCCCGAAGGTGCTCAGCACGGTCACCGGTCGCTGGGTCGCGGGTGCACCGAGGACCGAAGGCGACGTCCACCCGTTCCGGAAGTCGTTGGCGGAGCTGAAGATCGGCGACTCCGTCGTCGCCGGGCCGCGCGAGGTCCTGCAGTCCGACGTCGACCACTTCGCCGAGTTCACCGGCGACACCTTCTACGCCCACACCGATCCCGAAGCCGCGGCGGCGAACCCGCTGTTCGGCGGGATCGTGGCGCACGGGTACCTCGTGGTCTCGTTCGCCGCCGGCCTGTTCGTCTCGCCGGAGCCCGGTCCGGTGCTGGCCAACTACGGCCTGGAGAACCTGCGGTTCCTCACCCCGGTCAAGGTCGGTGACTCGCTGACCGTGACCCTGACCGCCAAGCAGATCACCCCGCGCATCGACCAGGAGTACGGCGAAGTCCGTTGGGACGCCGACGTCACCAACCAGGACGGCGACTCGGTCGCGAAGTACGACGTGCTCACCCTGGTCGCCAAGGAGCAGTCATGACGGCCACCCTCCCTGAGGAAGACCTCGAACAGCACTTCGAAGCGACCATCGCGCGTGATCAGCGCATCGAGCCGCGCGACTGGGTGCCCGAGGGCTACCGCAAGACGATGATCCGGCAGATCGCGCAGCACGCGCATTCGGAGATCATCGGCATGCAGCCGGAGGGCAACTGGATCACCCGCGCGCCTTCCTTGCGGCGCAAGGCGATCCTGCTCGCGAAGGTGCAGGACGAAGCCGGGCACGGGCTGTACCTGTACTCCGCGGCGGCCACGCTCGGCGCCGACCGCGCGGATCTGACCGACAAACTGATCAACGGCAAGCAGAAGTACTCGTCGATCTTCAACTACCCGACGCTGACCTTCGCCGACGTCGGCGTGATCGGCTGGCTGGTCGACGGCGCGGCGATCTGCAACCAGGTTCCCCTGTGCCGCAGCTCGTACGGGCCGTACGCGCGCGCCATGATCCGCATCTGCAAGGAGGAGTCCTTCCACCAGCGGCAGGGCTTCGAGCTGCTGATGACGATGATGCGCGGCACGGACGAGCAGCGGGAAATGGTGCAGGAGGCGGTGAACCGCTGGTGGTGGCCGTCGCTGATGATGTTCGGCCCGCCCGACGCCGATTCGCCGAACACCGCGCAGTCGATGGCGTGGAAGGTCAAACGGCACACCAACGACGAACTGCGCCAGCGTTTTGTCGACATGTCCATCCCGCAGGCGGAGGCGCTGGGCGTCACCTTCCCGGACCCGGACCTGAAGTGGAACGCCGAGCGCGGGCACTACGACTTCGGCGCCGTCGACTGGGACGAGTTCAAGAACGTGTTGAAGGGCAACGGCCCCTGCAACGCCCAGCGCATCGCACATCGGCGCCGGGCACAGGAAGACGGCGCGTGGGTGCGGGAAGCCGCGTCGGCGCACGCAGCGAAGAAGGGTTCGTGATGAAACACGACTGGCCGTTGTACGAGGTGTTCGTCCGGGGCAAGCGCGGCCTGAACCACGTGCACGTGGGTTCGCTGCACGCCGCCGACGACGACATGGCGCTGCACCACGCGCGGGATCTGTACACCCGCCGCAACGAGGGCGTGTCGATCTGGGTCGTGCGCGCGTCGGACATCACGGCGTCCTCGCCGGACGAGAAGGACCCGTTCTTCGCGCCCAGCGGTGACAAGGTGTACCGGCACCCGACGTTCTACGACATCCCCGACAACGTTCCGCACATCTGACATGAGCTTCGACAACGCCTACGAGGCGATCACCGAGGAAAACGACGCGCGCTGGGCCTTCGGCACCGGGTTCGAGGATCCGCTGTCCGGTGTGGACACCACGGTTCCGTCCGGTGTGGACGGTGCGCGGCTGGCCGCGTACTGCCTGATGCTCGGCGACGACGCGCTGATCTTTTCGCACCGGCTGCAGGAGTGGTGCACGAACGCGCCCGAACTCGAGGACGAGGTCGCGATCGCGAACATCGCGCTCGACCTGCTCGGACAGGCGCGACTGCTGCTCGCTCGCGCGGGCAAGGCCGACGGCAGCGACCGCACCGAGGACTCGTACGCCTTCTTCCGGAGTGAGCTGGAGTACCGCAACGTCCGGCTCGCCGAACTCGACGGCGGGCACTTCGGGCATCTGATCGCGCGGCTGCTGGTGTTCTCGATCTGGCGGCTCGCCTTGTTGCAGCGGTTGCAGACCAGCGTGGACCCGGTGCTCGCGGCCATCGCGGACAAGGGTGTCAAGGAAGTCGCGTACCACCGCGACTACGCCGCCCAATGGGCCGTGCGCCTCGGCGACGGCACCGAACTGTCGCACTCGCGGATGCAGGAGGGCCTGGACGCGGTCTGGCCGTACGTCGACGAGTTGTTCACGGCGCACGAAGTCGAGTTCGTCGAGTCGCCGTCGCTGCGGCCGGAGTTCGACGCGATCCTCGACCAGGTGCTGGCCGTCGCGAAGCTGAAGCGCCCCGAAATCGGTGCCATCGCCGGGGTTTCCGGCCGGATGGGCCGTGACGGCGTGCACACCGAACGGATGGGCTTCCTGCTGGCGACCCTGCAGAGTGTCGCCAGGGAACATCCGGACGCGACATGGTGACCGCGTACGCCGTGGCGGCCACGGTCACCGATCCGGAACTGCCGATGCTCACCCTCGCCGACCTCGGCGTGCTGCGTGAAGTGTCCGAATCCGGCGGTCGGGTGGTCGTCGCGATCACCCCGACCTACACCGGCTGCCCGGCGATGGACACCATGCGCGACGACCTCGTGCACGCGCTCACCGGCGCGGGCTACGGCGAGGTCGAGGTCCGCACGGTGCTTCAGCCCGCTTGGTCCACGGACTGGATCACCGAGGACGGCAAGCGGAAGCTGGCCGAAGCGGGCATCGCGCCGCCGGGCGCCGCGCCGCGCCGGACCGGCCCGATCCCGCTCACGCTGAGCGCGCCGGTGTCGTCGGTGCGCTGCCCGCGCTGCGGCTCGGCGGACACCGAAGAGCAGTCCCGGTTCAGCGCGACCGCGTGCAAAGCCCTGCGCCGCTGCCGGTTCTGCCTCGAACCGTTCGAACACGTCAAGGAGATCTAGCGTGACCGCCACCCTGCGCCGCACGGGCTTCCACACCCTCAAGGTGTCCGACGTCCAGCGCTTGTGCGACGACGCCGTCGCGATGACCTTCGACGTCCCCGAAAACCTCGCGGACACCTTTCGCTTCAAGGCCGGCCAATCGCTGACCCTGCGCCGCCAGATCGACGGCCGCGACGAGCGCCGTTCGTATTCGATCTGCGCGCCCGCCGGCGCGGCACCGCGCGTCGGTGTCCGCGAAGTTCCGGGCGGACTGTTCTCGTCGTGGCTCGTGCACGACGTGAAGCCCGGCGACGAGATCGAAGTCGCGCCGCCGACCGGCAGCTTCACCCCGGACCTGAACGTTTCTGGGCACCACGTGCTGATCGCGGCCGGATCCGGGATCACGCCGGTGCTGTCGATCGCGTCTTCGCTGCTCAGCGACTCCGACGCCACGGTGACCGTGCTCTACGGCAACCGCCGGACGGACACCGTCATGTTCGCCGACGACCTCGCGGACCTGAAAGACCGTCATCCCGCGCGGCTCGAACTCGTCCACGTGCTCTCCCGCGAGCCGCGCGAGGCCGAACTGTTCACCGGGCGGCTCGATGTGGAGAAGCTGCGGCGCCTGTGCACCGTGCTGATCCCGGTCGAGGACGTCGCGCACTGGTGGCTGTGCGGGCCGTTCGAGATGGTGACCGGCGCGCAGGAACTGCTGCGCTCGCTGGACGTCTCCGAAGATCGTGTCCACCAGGAACTGTTCTATGTGGACACTCCGCCGGAGCCGGTGCACCACATCGACCCGGCCGTCGTGGGTGCGTCCAGTGAGGTCACGCTGGTCCTCGACGGCCGGTCGACGACGATGACGCTACCGCGAAGCTCCTCTCTGCTCGACGGTGCGCAGAAGTACCGCCCGGACCTGCCGTTCGCCTGCAAGGGCGGCGTATGCGGCACCTGCCGGGCGAAGATCTGCGACGGCAAGGTGGACATGCGGCGCAACTTCGCCCTGGAGAAGGCCGAAGTCGACGCCGGTTTCGTGCTCACCTGCCAGTCGGTGCCGGTGTCCGCGGCCGTCACCGTGGACTACGACGCCTGACCACCCCCGCATTTCGTCCTCTGAATGCGGTAGTTGCACACGCAAGTACCGCATTCAGAGGACTAATCGCGGAGAGGTAGCCAGCGGGTGATGCCGATGTCCTTCAGGAACGGCCGGTCGTGGCTTGCCACGATCAGCGTGCCCCGGTAGGCCAGCAACGCCTCGGTCAGGCGCCGCACGCTCGCCAGGTCGAGGTTGTTCGTCGGCTCGTCGAGCAGCAGCAGGCGCGGCGTGGGCTCGGTCAGCAACAGGGTCGCCAGCGCCGCCCGGAAGCGTTCCCCGCCGGACAGCGACGCCACCTCGCGGTCGGCCGCCTTGCCACGGAACAGGAACCGCGCCAGCCTCGCGCGGATCTCGTTGTCCGTGAGCGACGGCGCGACCAGCCGCACATTGTCCACAATGGACACCGACTCGTCGAGAATGTCGATCCGCTGGGGGAGCAGCCTGGCTGGCACGAACAGCCCCACGTCACCCGACTCCGGCGGGAGTTCGCCGGTGATCGTGCGGAGCAGGGTGGTCTTGCCCGAACCGTTGGGGCCGACGAGCGCGATCCGCTCGGGTCCCATGACGTGCAGGTTCACCGCAGGGCCGAACCGGGGCACGGCGTCGATCCGCAGCACGTCCGTTCCGCGTGGGACCGTCGTTTCCGGCAGCTCGACGCGGATTTCGGCGTCCTCGCGCACCAGTTCTTCGGCGGCCTTCAGCGTCTCGACGGCGTTCTCCAGCCTGTCGGTGTGCAGATTCCGGTACTTGCCCGCGGCGATCTGCGCGTCCTCCTGACGTTTGCGCATCCGCACCTTGGGTTCGCGTTTCCGGTCCCACATCTGCTGGCCGTAGCGGGCGCGCCGGGCGAGTTTGATGCCGGCCTCGACCAGCTCCCGCTTCTGCCGTTTGACGTCGGATTCCGCCGCCCGGACGTGTCGCCGCGCGGCTTCCTGCGCGACTTCGATGGCGTGCTCGTAGTCGTCGAGATTGCCGCCGTACACGGGGACCTCGCGCTCACGGACCTCGGCGATCCGATCGACCAGCCGCAGCAATTCGCGGTCGTGCGAGACCACCACCAGGATGCCGCCCCAGCTCTCCACCTCGCGGTGCACCAGTTCGCGTGCCCGCAGGTCGAGATTGTTGGTCGGCTCGTCGAGCAGCAGCGCGGCGGGACGGCGCAGGAGCAGAGCGGCCAGCCCGAGCAGCGTGAGTTCGCCGCCGGACAGCTCGCCCGCCCGCTGGTCCAGGCGGACGGCGTCGAGGCCGAGCCTGCCGAGGATCGCGCGGATGCGCTCCTCGACGTCCCAGTTGTCGCCGATGGTGGCGAAGTGCTCCTCGGCGTCATCACCGTTCTCGACGGCCTTGATCGCCGTGCGGATCGCGGTGACACCCAGCAGGTCGTCGACGCGGCGGCCGGTGTCGAGGACGAGGTTCTGGGGCAGGTACCCGAGTTCACCCGGTGTGGTGATGGAGCCTGTGGTGGCTCGCAGGTCGCCGGCGAGCAGCCTGAGCAGCGTGGACTTACCGGAACCGTTGGTGCCGACCAGACCGGTGCGACCGGCCCCGATGGTGAGCGAAAGGCGCTCGAACACCGGAACACCGTCCGGCCAGGTGAAGGTGACGTCGGAAAGCGTCAAGGAAGAAGACATGAGACTCCCTGCGAAGGAGGTGGATTACGGGCGCAGGTTCGTCTCAGAAGATCACCGCGACAGGCTAGCCGAGCGTCGGCTTCGGTGCGACCGATTTTCTCCGGGCCGCCTGTTGTCCGCCGCCTGTTGTCCGCCGCGGTCTCGCAGGGGGCGCGAATGCGGTCCGCGCGGTTTCGTGCTCACCATGGCTCACGGTGCCGGTGCCGGTGTCCGGCGCGGTGACGGTGGACTTCGACGCGTGAGGGGGACCTGAGCGAAGTGGGGCCGGTTGCCGTTTCGCGGCAACAGGGTCAGAACGGTGGTTCCTCGGCACGGGGTGGGTGCAGAGGTGGAGGCGTGCTGTCGTAGGTCTGGCCGGTCGGTGTGGTGATCGTCAGGGTTCCGTCCGGTGCCAGCCGGTAGATCCACCCGGGTTCGTCCTTGAGCCGATGGTCGCGGCGGCAGAAGTCGATGAGGTCGCCGGCGTCGGTGTTCCCCTGGAACTGCCACGGGATGGAGTGGTCGAGATCGCAGGCCTGAGCGGGCCGGTGGCAGCCCGGTCTTCGGCATTCGCGGTCGCGGACCCGGACGAACTCGTCAAGACCGGCCGTCGGGCGATAGCGGTCCCGGCCGAGGTCCGCGACCTGACCTGACAGCGGGTCGGTGATGATCCGCCGCAGCACCGTGTCGGGTCCGCTCGCGATATGCCGCGCCAGCGATGCCGGGATGTGGCCGTGTCCGGCCATTTCCGCCGGGTCGTCGTTGAGGCCGAGGTAGGTGAAGAGGTCCATGTAAAGGAATACTTCGGGGCGTTCACTTTTCCCGCCGCTGCCGCCCAACAGGAGGTCGAGGGCGACGTCGGCGCGAAGCTGGTCCAAAGTGCGAGTCTCGTCACCGGTCTTGAGCGCGCGGGCCTCCCGGTTGATCCGGTTGTAGGCGGCGGTGACCTTCTCCACCGGGCCGTCCTCGATCTCCAGCGAGGCCACGCCCGCCTCACCCTGACTCACCACGAGCCGTCGGCCTTCGCGGGCTTGCTCGCAGCGCTTGTCCGCGCCCTCACGATCGACGGTCGTCGCCGCGTGGTTCGCCGCTTTGCGGATCTGGTCGGCGTTCTTGCCGGGCAATCGGTCTTCCAGCAAGGCGTCGGCGGCGAGCGCGTGCTCGTCGGACAGCCACGCGGTGGCCGTCACGACTTTCATCGCGCCGAACCCGTCCACTTGGCCCTTGTCCATCAAGCCAAGGGTGCGGGGCAGCCTGGTGGTCAACGCGTCGGCCGCGGCGACCAGCCCGGCCGCATACTTGTCGCCCACCGACAGGGCGAACGCGACTTCCTGAGTGACGCTACGCGCGCCTTCGCGATGCCGGTTCAGCTGGGACAGGGCACGGTAACGGATCGCCTCCAGCCGGGCGATCCCCGCTGACGCCGCTTTCGCGAGGGCGACGGATTCGTTGTCGTCCAACGAATCCGCGGCGGCATTGATGGCCTTCAGGTTGTCGGGGCTGGTGATTTCTTCGAGTATCGCCACAGCGGTGGCTCGGGATGTGTCCACCCGATGAACCTACAACCCGCCACCGACAGTTCTGGATCATGCGACTGCCATCACCGTCGCCGATATTCGGTAATGCCAGTGGTGGCAAGGGAAATTCGGGATGTGCGCGCTTGGCGATGTTCGCCCGGTAGTGGTAAACGGTGTGAGGACGGGACTTCTTGAGCGCTGGCCTTGGAATCAGGGTGTCTCTGCCGGTAATAGTCGCCGGTGTGTCGACCGTTATCGCGCTGTGTGGGTGCTCCCTGGCTTACGCGAGCAGGCGTTGCCGTTTTGCGGTAACGGCGCCGCTGAGTCGACTCCGATCACGCGATACCGGGTCGTCCCCCGGATCCTGCGGGCAGTCGTTGCCAAATTCCGGCAACGGCACCGGCGCGTCGACCTCGATCACCAGGGGGCGTTCCGGATCCCACGCCAAGCCATTGCCGAATTCCGGCAACGGAGCACCTGACGCAAGCCAACCGCCCCGAGACAAGGTCCGTCACCTCGGCGACCCGCGACCGGCCGGGGCATACTGACGAGCGTGACCGAACGCCCTCACGTCCTGCTGTCCGCCGCGGTTTCGCTGGACGGCTACCTCGACGACGCGACCGACACCCGGCTGGTGCTGTCCAACGACGAGGACTGGGCCAGGGTGGACGGGCTGCGCGCGGCGTCCGACGCGATCCTCGTCGGCGCGAACACGGTTCGCGCGGACAATCCGCGCCTGTTGATCCGTTCGCCGGAGCTCGTCGCGGAACGGGTCGCGGCGGGCCGTCCGGAGCAGCCGGTCAAGGTCACCCTCACGCGGAGTGGGTCACTCGATCCGGCGGCACAGTTCTTCACCGTCGGTGACGCGGAGAAACTGGTCTACGCCCCGCCCGGTGTCGTCACGGGAGTGAAGGCGACCGTCGTCGAACTGTCCGGCCTGCACGAAATGCTGGCGGATCTCTTCGCGCGCGGCGTGCGGCGGCTGATGGTCGAAGGCGGTGGCGCGATCCACACCCAGTTTCTCACCGAAGGCCTGGTCGACGAACTGCACCTGGCCATCGCGCCGTTCTTCGTCGGCGACCCGCTGGCGCCGCGCTTCGCCGACGAAGGCGCTTTTCCGCGCGGGCTGACGCTGGTTAAAAGCACACGGCTGGGGGACATCGCCGTACTGGAGTACCACTCGACGCCGGAACCGTCCGAAGTGGACATTCTGCGTCTGCGCGAGGCCATCGCTCTGGCCGAGAACTGCCCGCCGCGCACGTTCCGTGTCGGCGCCGTCATCACCGCCGCCGACGGCGAAGTGATCTCCACCGGTTACTCGGGCGACGGCGATCCCGCCAACCACGCGGAAGAAGCCGCCCTCGCCAAGCTCGAACCGGGAGATCCGAGACTGGCGGAGGCGACGATGTACACGTCGCTGGAGCCGTGCAGCTCGCGGACGTCACATCCGCGAAGCTGCACCCAGCTCATCCTCGACGCCGGCATCCCTCGCATCGTTTTCGCCTGGCGCGAGCCGTCGGTGTTCGTCGACTGCGTCGGCGCCGAAACGCTGGAGGCGGCCGGACGCCGGGTGATCGAGGTACCCGCCCTCGCCGCCGGCGTCCGCCGCGCGAACACCCACATTCCGGGTGTCCACCTCTGAACTTCTACTTGCAGGCGTCGCAGCAGCCGCAGCCCAGACCGGTGCACGCCGAGCAGCAACCGTGGCGAAGCACGACCTTCAACAGACGCTTGATCATCGCTGTCCTCCCGATCATTGACGTCCCACCGCCCTTGTCACGCTAAGTTCTGCGCATACGACAGTGGTACCGCCGGGAGTGCCATGGCGCTGCTCCAGCGGGTGACGTCAGGATTCGAGGTCGCCCTCCAGGGAGAGGTAGACCTCGCGCAGCTGAGCCAAAAGATCGGCGTCCGGTTCCGCCCAGAGCCCGCGGTCGGCCGCCTCGTTCAGCCGTTCGATGATGCCGCGCAATGCCCACGGATTCGCCTGGCGCAGGAACTCCTGGTTGACCTCGTCGAGCACGTAGGACTCGGTGAGCTTCTCGTACATCCAGTCGCCGACCACCCCGGCCGTGGCGTCGAAACCGAAGAGGTAGTCGACGGTCGCCGCCAGCTCGAAAGCGCCCTTGTAGCCGTGCTTGCGCATCGCCGCCAGCCAGCGTGGGTTGACCACGCGGGCACGGAAGACGCGGGCGGTCTCCTCGCCGAGGGTGCGCGTGCGGACCGCGTCCGGGGTGGTGCTGTCGCCGACGTAGGACGCGGGCGCGGTGCCGGTGAGCGCGCGGACCGTCGCGATCATCCCGCCGTGGTACTGGAAGTAGTCGTCGGAGTCGGCGATGTCGTGCTCGCGGGTGTCGGTGTTCTTGGCCGCGACCACGATCCGCTTGTACGAGTTCTCCATGTCCTCGCGCGCGGGCCTGCCGTCGAGGTCGCGACCGTAGGCGAAGCCGCCCCAGACCGCGTAGACCTCGGCGAGATCCTTGTCGTCGCGCCAGTTCCCGGAATCCATCAGCGGCAGCAGGCCCGCGCCGTACGCGCCGGGCTTGGAGCCGAAGATCCTCGTGGTGGCCCGGCGTTCGTCCCCGTGCGCGGCCAGATCCGCGCGGGTGTGGGCGCGGACGAAGTTCTGTTCGTCCGGTTCGTCGAGGTTCGCCACTAGGCGGACGGCGTCGTCCATCAGGCTGATCACATGCGGGAAGGCGTCGCGGAAGAAACCGCTGATCCGCACGGTGACGTCGATCCGCGGGCGGCCGAGTTCGGCGAGCGAGATGGCTTCGATCCCGGTGACCCGTCGCGAGGCCTCGTCCCAGACCGGCTGGACACCCAGCAGGGCAAGGACTTCCGCCGCGTCGTCACCCGACGTGCGCATGGCCGACGTGCCCCACACCGAGAGACCGACCGAACGCGGCCAGTCGCCCGTGTCCTCCTTGTAGCGGCGGAGAAGCGAGTCGGCGAGCGCCTGCCCGGTCTCCCAGGCGAGACGGCTCGGAATGGCCTTCGGGTCGACGGTGTAGAAGTTCCGGCCGGTCGGCAGCACGTTGATCAGGCCGCGCAGGGGGGAACCGCTGGGCCCGGCTGGGATGTAGCCGCCGTCGAGCGCGTGGAGCACGGCGTCGATCTCGGCGCCGGTGCCCGCCAGCCGCGGCACGATCTCGGTGGCGGCGAAGGTCAGCACGCGGGCGACCTCCTGGTGCTCCGGCACGTCGGCGACGACCTCCGCGACCGCGGCGGGGGACCAGTCCCTGGCCTCCATCGCCACGACGAGCGACCGGGCTTTCTGCTCGATGGCGTCCACTTCGGACAGTGGAGCGTCGCTGTTCTCCTTGAGCCCCAACGCGGAACGCAGGCCGGGGACCGCGCCCTGTTTGCCGCCCCACATCTGCTGGGCGCGCAGCATCGCGAGCACGAGGTTGATCCGCGCCTCGCCTTCCGGTGCGGCGCCGAGGATGTGCAGGCCGTCGCGGATCTGCGCGTCCTTGACCTCGCACAGCCAGCCGTCGATGTGCAGCAGGAAGTCGTCGAACTCGGCGTCGTGCGGACGTTCCTCGACACCGAGGTCGTGATCCAGTTTCGCGGCCTGGATCAGCGTCCAGATCTGCGCGCGGACCGCGGGCAGCTTCGCCGGGTCCATCGCGGCGATGTTGGCGTGCTCGTCGAGAAGCTGCTCCAGGCGGGCCATGTCGCCGTAGCTTTCGGCGCGCGCCATCGGCGGGATCAGGTGGTCGACGATCGTCGCGTGCGCGCGCCGTTTCGCCTGCGCGCCCTCGCCGGGGTCGTTGATCAGGAACGGGTAGATCAGCGGCAGGTTGCCGAGGACGGCGTCCGGCGCGCAGGAGTCCGACAGCCCCGCGGTCTTGCCGGGAAGCCATTCCAGCGAACCGTGTTTCCCGAGGTGGACGACGGCGTGCGCGCCGAACTCTTCTTCCAGCCAGCGGTACGCGGCCAGGTAGTGGTGGCTCGGCGGGAGGTCCGGGTTGTGGTAGATCGCCACCGGGTTCTCGCCGAAGCCTCGCGGCGGCTGGATCATCAGGATGACGTTGCCGGACTGCAGGGACGCCAGCACGATGTCGCCGTTGTCGACGTAGAGCTCACCGGGCGCAGGGCCCCAATGCTCCTCCATGCCCTCGCGCAGTTCCGCGGGCAGCTCGGCGAACCACGCGCGGTACTTGTCGGCGGGGACGCGGATCGGGTTGCCGGACAGCTGTTCCTCGGTGAGCCATTCCGGATCCTGGCCGCCCGCGGCGATGAGCGCGTGGATCAGCGCGTCGCCGTCGGGCTGGTCGGTGCCGGTGGGCTCGACGCCGGGGAATGGGTCCTCACCCAGGTCGTAGCCGCGCTCGCGCATGCGGCGCAGCAGTTCGATCGCGGACGCGGGCGTGTCGAGGCCGACGGCGTTGCCGACGCGGGAGTGCTTCGTCGGGTACGCGGAGAGCATCAGCGCGATCTTGCGCTCAGGGGGCGGCGTGTGGCGCAACCGGGCGTGGGCCAGCGCGATCTTCGCGACGCGGGACGCGCGCTCGGCGTCCGGCACGTACTTCGGGAGGCCGTCGTCGTCGATCTCCTTGAACGAGAACGGGACGGTGATGAGACGGCCGTCGAACTCGGGGACGGCCATCTGGTTGCCCGCGTCGAGCGGGGAGAGGCCGTCGTCGTTCGCGGACCACGTCTCGCGGTCGCTGGTCAGGCACAACGCCTGCAGGATCGGGATGTCGAGCGCGGCCATCTCGGCGACGTCCCACGCCTCGTCGTCCCCGCCCGCGCCGACCTCGGACGGCTTGGTGCCGCCGGCGGCCAGCACGGTGACCAGGAGCGCGTCGGCCTTGGCCAGCTCGGCCATCATCTCCGGCTCGCGGGTGCGCAGGGACGCGCAGTGGATCGGCAGCGCGCGGCCCCCGGCGTCCTCGACGGCGTCGGAAAGGGCGTGGACGAACTCGGTGTTGCCGGACAGGTGATGCGCCCGGTAGTAGAGGATCGCGATGACCGGACCCTCGGTGGTCTTGGGCGTGCGCTCGAGGACACCCCAGAGCGGCTGCACCGCGGGCGGCTCGAAGCCGTCACCCGTCAGAAGGAGCGTGTCGCTCAGGAAGCGGTGCAGCTGGGTGAGGTTCTCCGGCCCGCCCTGCGCGAGGTACGCGTGCGCCTCCGCCGCCGTGCCCGCCGGGACCGTGGACAGCTTCATGAGCTGCGCGTCCGGCGTCTGCTCACCACCGAGGACCACCACGTGCGCGCCGCTCGCGCGGACGGTGTCCAGTCCCTCCTGCCAGCTGCGTTCGGAGCCGAGGATCCGGACGACGACGATCGGGGCGCCTTCGAGCAGGGCCGGCAGCTCCGCCAGGTCGAGCCGGGCGGGGTTCGCCAGCCGGTACTCGGCCTCGCTGGAACGGGCGCTGAGCAGGTCGGTGTCCGAAGTGGACAGAAGCAGGATCACAGCAGTCCTCACTCGGGGTGTCCGCGCCCCGGGTCGTGCGGTCGCGCCGGCCGGAGTTCCTGGCTTCCCCTGATGGCTCAGGAGTGACAGTGGCGGGACCGCCCCGGACTCTCACCGGGTTCCTCCACCTGCCGACGCGTGGGTTCGGACTTCACTCTCCGGTGCGGTCCGGCGGGAGTCAAGGTGATGTGTAGCCGGGGTCGAACGCGTACCCCATGCCGCGGGCGGTGCGGATGTGGCCGGCGCCGATCTTGCGCCGCAGGGTGCGGACGTACACGTCGACGATGTTGGAGCCGGGGTCGAAGTCGTAACCCCACACGTGGGAGAGGATCTGCTCGCGGGTGAGCACCTGGCCCTGGTGGCGGATGAACAGCTCCAGGAGGGCGAACTCGCGTGAGGTCAGCTCCACGCCGGTGCCGTCGACGTCCGCGCGCCGGGTGCGCAGATCCAGCGACAGCGGACCGGCGTGCAGCACGGTGGTCTCGGCCACGAGTTCGGTGCGGCGCAACCGGAGCCTGATGCGGGCCAGCAGCTCGTCGAAGCGGAACGGTTTCGCCATGTAGTCGTCCGCCCCGCCTTCCAGCCCGGCCAGGGTGGTCTGCGGCGAATCGTGTGCGGTGAGGATCACCACCGGGGTGGTGTTGTGGTGATCGCGCAGGGTGCGCAGCACGGACAGGCCGTCGCGCGAAGGCAGGCCGAGGTCGAGCACCAGCAGGTCGTAGCCGTCGCCGAGGGCGTGCTGGAGGGCCTGTTCCCCGTCGGCGACCACGGTGGTGGTGAATCCGTTGGCGATCAGTCCTTTGCGGACGAACGAGGCGATGCGCTCCTCGTCCTCGGCGATCAGGATACGGGCCACGGCGTGCCTCCCGGTTGACTCGGCTCGACGGTGCGGACAGGGATTTCGATGGTGAACCGCGCGCCGCGCCCCGGCGCCGATTCCAGCCGGACCAGGCCGTCCTGTGCCTCGGCGATGGCGCGGACGATCGCCAGCCCGAGCCCGGCCCCGCTCCGGTGACCGCCCGACGGCCCCCGTTTGAACCGCTGGAAGATCGCCTCGGCGTCCTCCTGTGGCACCCCGGGACCGTGATCGGCCACCCAGAACGACACGGTGTCTTCGGACACGGCCGAGCCGATGAGGATCTCCGCGCCGTCTTCGGTGTGCTGGACGGCGTTCTGGGCCAGCTGCACCACAGCTTGGGTCATCCGCTGCTCGTCGAGCGCCACCTGCCCTTCACCGAGCGCCTCCAGCCGCCAGCGACGGTCGCCGATGGTGCGGACCTTGGCGTAGAGGTCGCTGGTCAGCTCGGTGACGTCGGTGGGGGCGATGGTGACGAAATCGGGCTGCTCGGCCTTGGCCAGCAGCAGGAGATCGCCGACGATGCGGTTCATCCGGTCCAGTTCGTCGACGCACAACCGGATCGCCTCGGCCCGCGCGACCGGGTCTTCGTCGAGCAGTTCGAGATGGCCGAGCACGATCGTGATGGGGGTCCGCAGTTCGTGCCCGGCGTCGTCGAGGAAACGCCGCTGCGTGGCGAACGCGACGTCGAGCCGGTCGAGCATGGCGTTGAACTGTTCGGCGAGCGCGGCCACGTCGTCACGGCCGTCCACCGGGATACGCCGGGTCAGGTCGTGTTCGGTGATCTCGGCGGCGGCGCGGCGCACCAGCCGCACCGGCGCGAGGATCTGGCCCGCGACCAGCCACGCCGCGGCCCCGGCCAGGACCAGCGCGAGCAGGCCGACGAACAGCAGGGTCCGCACGGTGGCGGCGATCTCGGCGCGGTCGCGGTCCACGAAGTAGCCGACGACGAAGGAACCCCTGTCGCCGTCGCGGGTGCCGGAAGCGTCGACGCGGATCCAGCGCATCTCCCCGGCCGGTGTCCGCGCGGTCCCGCTGCGCGCCGGGTCGGCGAGGATCGGGTCCAGCACCGCCGGGTGCTCACCCAGCCGGAACGGTTCTTCACGGTCCTGCAGGATCGGCCCGGACGACGGCGTCCAGGCCAGCACCACCTCGTCGTCGTCGACGTACTGGCGCCGCAGATGCGCCGTCAGCGCGGATCGGACGTCCGTGAACGGCTGCCCGGTGGCACGGTCGACCCCCTCGGCCAGCACCTGGCCCAGCTCGGCGGCCTCCTGTTCGAGCGCGGCGTTGACGTCGCTGTCGACCTCGCGCAGCAGCAGGTTGTAGGTGACCAGCGTCGTCGACACCGTCACCACCGCGACGAGCAGCAACAGCCAGCCCATGATCCGGATCCGCGCGGGAACCGCCCGCATCCTTGGCCGCCGCCGGGGTTCAGTCGTCGCCATCGACACCGTCGTCGTCCTGGTCGTCACCCGGCGGGACCGCCGACGGCGGTGGCACGACCAACGGCATGGAACTGCTGGTCGGTGGCGGGGCCGGTGCCGGGTGATCCCTCAGTTTCACCTCGATCGGCGCCCGCGGCGCGGGCGGTTCCGGCCACGCCCAGGTGACCGCCGCCGCACCGAGCGGGAGCGCCACGGCGGCGGCGAGGAGGGCGATACGCGGCGAGCGGGCCATGGAGCCACCTTCCCGGTCGTCGATGGGGTGAAGATGAGGACAAGATGAAGGAATCTTCACATAACGGGCGCTGACAGGCGCGTGCCGACGAGCACGATCCGCAGCATCCGCTCGGCGGCATCGGTGAGGAACTCCGCGCCGCGCAGGATCGCCTCGTCCAGACCCACCGGGCCGGGCTGGATGGCCTGGAAGGCGTCGATGCCGACGGCGTAGGTGGTGTCGGCGTCGATGCCGATCCGCCCGGCGAGCGCGATCACCGGCTTGCCGTGCGCCTTGGCCCGGCGGGCCACCTCGGCGGGCACCTTCCCGTGCGGGGTCTGGGCGTCGATCGTGCCTTCGGCGGTGACCACGAGATCGGCCGCGGCCAGCCTGGCGTCGAGGTCGACGTGGTCCAGCAGGACCTCGAAACGCGGCAGCAGCCGGGCTCCCAGCGCCGCACGCAAACCCGCGCCGAGACCGCCGGACGCGCCCGAACCGGGGGCGAGCGCGACGTCGGCGCCGAGATCACGGCGCAGCACCTCGGCCCAGTTGTCCAGCGCCGCCGCCAACCGCTCCACCTGTTCGGGCGTGGCGCCCTTCTGCGGGCCGAACACCCTGGCCACGCCGCGCGGGCCGCACAGGACGTTGTGCGGGTTGACCGCCAGCCGCAGTTCGGTGTCCGCCAGTCTGGGATCCAGCCCGGCGACGTCGATATGGCGCACGCGCGCCAGTTCCGCCCCGCCGGGGCCGACTTCCTGGCCCGCGCGGTCGAGTACCCGCGCCCCCAGCGCCTGGAGCGCCCCGGCCCCGCCGTCGGACACGCCTGAGTCACCGCAGCCGACGAGCACCGAGGAACAACCGGAGTCGAGCGCGGCGATCATCAGCTCGCCGACACCGCGGCTGGTGGTGCGACCGGGATCGCGACGGTCGACGGGCACCAGCCGCAGCCCCGCGGCCGCCGCCATCTCGACCACCGCCGTCGACCCGTCGCCGAGAATGGCGAAATGGGAGCGCACCGGCAGCCCGATCGGACCGGTGACGACGGTGTCCACCACCTTCCCGCCGGTGCTCCCGGCCAGCGCCGCGGCCGAACCCTCGCCGCCGTCCACCAGCGGGACGCGGTCGATCTCCGCGAACGGGACGACCCGCAGGACGCCCTCGGCGATGGCGTCGGCGGCGGCTTCGGCACCGAGACTTTCCTTGAACCCACTGGGGGCGACAACGATCCGCATGACTTCCTCCTGGTTGTTCACGGCACGAGCGGAAGGCCAAGGCAAGGCCAGACGAGCAAGGCGAAGACGGCGACGACGACCACGTGCAGCGGCGCGAGCACGCCCGACAGCCGGAGCAGGTCGCGGGACGAATAGGTCGGCACGCCGTCGATGTCGGAGAACAGGGCGACAGGTTTGGCGGAAGACGTGAGGGTGTGGCAGAACCCCGCCGCCGCGGTCGAGGCGAACACCGCCGCGGCCGGGGCGAGACCGGCGGCCGCCGCCAGCGGGATCACCACCGGCACCAGCACCGAAGACCGCGCCGACCGGGACTGCACCGCCAGATGCGCGGCCGTGCTCACCACGATCACCACCGTCAGCACCAGCCACGGCGGCGCGCTCCTGGCAGGACTCAAGGCCACGTCCGCCACCCACGCCGCCGCCCCCGACCCCACCAGCGCACTGCCCAGCGCGGCCGTCGCCGCGGTGAACAGCAGCAACGACCACGGCACCGTCTTCAGCGCCGTGCCCGTGGTGACCCGATGCGGCGGCACGCACATCGCCAACGCGCCGACGAGCCCGACCAGCGCGGGCGGCAGGCCGTGCCACGGTTCGGTGCACCACAGCACCAGCACCACCCCGACGGTGACCGCCGCGAACCGCTCCACCCGCGTCCACGGCCCGCGCGGCGGAAACAGCGCACGCAGGTCGAACCGGGCACGACGATCCTCACGGGTGGTGAACAGTCGCAGCACGACCTCGACCGCGAGGTGGGACGACACCACCGCCAGCGGCAGCCCCAGCAACAGCCAGCGCAGGAAGCCGATGCCGTCACCGGACGCTTCACGCAGGAGCTGATCGGCGACCAGATGCGCGCCCGCGCCGATGAGTGTCGAGACCGCCGACAACAGCACCACCGTCGGGAACAGCACCGCCAGCGCCCGGACCACCCGCGGCAACCCGGCGAGCGCGCCCGCCAACGCCGTGAACACCGGCACCGCCAGCGCCACCCGCCCCGACGTCGACGGGACCAGCAGTGACGAAACGACCAGTGCGACCGTCGACAGATGCGCCAGCCCCCGCACCGACCGCGCCCGCGCCGGCAACACAGCCACGAACCGGTCGACCAACCCCGAACCGGTCAACCCGGCGGCCAGCACGAACGCCGCGATCAGCAGCCACACCAGCTCCGCGCCGAGCGTGGCGAAGAGGTCGGTGGGCGCCAGGATCCCGATCACGGCGAGGACGGCCACCGCTGTCAGGGCGACCCATGTGTCGTCCAGGCGGGTCAGTACCCATGCGCCGACGGCCGCGGTGAACACGGCCAGCACGATCGCGCCGTGCCAGCCTGGTCCGCCGGGGATCAGCGCGGTGCCGAGTGCGGGTATGGCGGCGGCGGGGATCAGCCAGGCTCGGGTGGGTTTGCTTGGTGCTGGCTTTGGGGCTTGGCGGGTTGTGTAGCTGTAGCCGGTCACGGTGATCAGCTTGTGGCGCGCTCCTGAATCGTCCGTTAAGGACGGATGAGGAGGTCTTCATGTTCTCTTGCGGTGAGGACTGTGGGCCGTTGGATGACCAGAAATCCACACGGTCGTGGGTGATCGGTCCGGTCATGCGGGGCGCTCCTGTTCGTCGTTCCGTGAAGGGCCCCTTGAGGGACTCTGGGTCCCTCAAGGGGGCCTTTACGGAACGGGAAGTCTCGGTGGCACCGGCGGGTCGGAACTTGAGCGCGTGAAGGGGTCCTTTCCTCGGCTGAGCCGAGGGAAGGGGTCCTTCACGCGTTCCCTGGTACGTGAAGGACCCCTTCCTGTACCTAGGCGCAAGGAAGGGGTCCTTCATGTACTTCGAGCGGGCGAAGGTGGGCCCCCTCGGGACGCTCGCGAGCGTTCTGTCGTGAGATGAGGGCACCGCGGGTACCCAAGCAGGCCGCCGGAACACGCTCCCTTGACCCGGTGTTGTCCCCTGGGCATGGCGAGGGGCCCGTCGCCGGTGTGGCTGGCGGGCTCCTCGGGGTCAGCGGTGGTGGAGGGTGTTGCGGCGGGGTTTTCGGAGTGGATCTCGGTATTGGGGTGGGATGAATTCCGGTAACCCATCGGCTGCCATGCGGACTTGCCAGTCGCCGTGGTGGATCAGGCGGTGGTGGAAACCGCAGAGCAGCACGAGATTCCGGAGATCGGTGGGGCCTCCGTCTGCCCAGTGGTGAATGTGGTGTGCGTGGCAGTTCTTGGGCCGCCGATGACAGCCGGGGAACGCGCAGCCGCCGTCCCGGATGTTCAACGCACGGCGTTGGCCGGGAGTGACGAACCGTCGCAGCCGTCCCACGTCGAGGGGCTCACCAGCGGCGCTCATCACGACCGGCAGCATCAGGCAGTCGCAGGCCGCGAGCCGGGCCTCGCGGGCGGTCATCGTCCCGACGAAGTCGAGGCACGCGGTCCCGAGGCCGGATTTCAGTGCGTCGAGTCCGATGGTGACATGCAAGAGGGTGCGGTAGCCGTTGGTGCCGGGCTGGTCGGGGCAGGCGATCGCGAGGTCCAGGATGTCGACCCAGGCGTCGCCCATGCGTTCGCATTTCATCCGGAGATCGGCTTGGCCGAACTCGTCGACCGGGCGTGGCGCCGCGTGCGCCTCCAGCGCCGCCGCGGTGCGGGCACCGGTTTCGTCGTCGAGGAGACCGGTGAGTTTCCAGTAGCCGTCTTTGCGGCGCTCCAGGGTGATCTCGCGGCGCGGCTGGGCGGGTTCGGGATCTTTCGGCTCGTTGCCGTCGGGGTCGAGCCAGGCGAGCAGGTTCGCTTCAGCGTCCGCGAGCTGGCGGGGACCCGCGTCGCGGGCGAGGTCGGCGAGAATCTTCTCCGCACTCGCCCGATCCTCAGTCGAGGTATCGGCCGGGAGCTTCTTCAGAATCTCCAGAATTTGGTCGATCCGTTCATTCCCGACCAGCCCCTCCGCGGCGACAGCGGCGGTGGCGGGCGCGACAGGCGGAACCTCGGTACCGTCCAACGCGCGGGTCGGGT
Organism: Amycolatopsis sp. WAC 01376; assembly: GCF_003947415.1. Lineage (GTDB taxonomy): Bacteria > Actinomycetota > Actinomycetes > Mycobacteriales > Pseudonocardiaceae > Amycolatopsis. The sequence goes on along the minus strand of NZ_QHKL01000008.1, from coordinate 372 downwards.
TCAGGGCGATCGCCCGATTCACCACCGCACCCGCCTCACCGACCGACAACCCCGCCACATCAGCGAACCAGTTCGCCGTGCGGCCATAGCCGTACAAGTCTTTGACACCCCGAGACTCGACCTCCGCCAAGAATCGCCCCAGACCGGCGGTGGCCATCCTGATCACCTGCAAGGACTGCTGCACGCCCTGGGCAAGCTCCAGCTTGCCGGCGCGCCACAGTTCCTGCGGCAACTCGGGAAGGAAGGTCTCGGACACCCCTCAAGAATACCGCAAAACAATCGAACAAGCGTTCGTAATTTTAAGCAACGTAACTGTTCAGGCTATTTTGATGTTTGTTGGTAGCCAAGGGTTTCCGGTGATGGCGTCGCGGA
>NZ_QHKL01000007.1 GCF_003947415.1 Amycolatopsis sp. WAC 01376 | reverse complement strand
CGAGAGTGGCCGCCGAACTCAACGGCCGCCCCCGCAAAACACTGGACTGGCTTACACCCCAAGAAAAACTCAACCTGCTACTGTCCTAAATAGAGCATGTTGCGACGACCGCATGAATCCGCCCCTCTTTCCTTACCTTCAGGGTAGGTAAGGAGGCCTTCACGGACTCGTTCCCCGGGCGACGAAATCCCGATCGTCACTGGACTTCGACCCCGGTCGAGGTTGCAGGGTGACGCCATGGACTCATCGGTTTTCGCGATACAGGGCTTCCTCGACGAGCCGCGCCTGCCTGCCAGCGTCGCCACCACCACGGGCCGAGGGAACCCGGCGCTGGCGATGATGTGGTTCGTGGCCGAGGAGGGCAGGCTGTGGTTCCACACCCCGGTGTCCGACGGCCCGCCGTCCCCGTTCCTGGCCGCGGCTCGCGACAATCGCGAAGTCGCTGTCATGGTCGCGACCTTCGCCCCGCCGGATGATGTCCGTCAGGTGCGGATGACCGGGTCGGCGAGGCTGGAAGCCAAGGACGTGAGCCGGATCCGCCGCATCTACGAGCGCTACGTTCCCGCCTGGTCGCCGTCCTGGGCGGAGCATGCCGCGTCGCCTGACGCGCGGCTGTGGTCGATGTCCCCTGACCGGGGTATGGCCGTGGCCTACCCCGGTCTGGAGAACCGCCCCGTATTCCGTTGGTCGAACGCGGCGGACGGACCGTTCAGCTCCTGATGAAGTCGAGCGTCCGGTACTCGTCGACCACGGCGGCGAGTTCGGCGATGCGGACCTGCTCGGCGTCGACGAGTTGTTGCCCGGCGCGTGACCACTGCCCGAGGTCGGAGGACATCGGCGGGATCTCGGCCAGGATCTCCGCGCTTTCGGCGAGGCTGAGCCCGACGCGCTGGGCGGCGACCGCGAGCCGGATCCGGCAGACGGCGTCGATCGTGAACCGGCGCGCGTTGCCGGCGGTGCGTTCGGCGGTGATCACGCGGTAACGCTCGTAGTAGCGGACGGCGTTGGCCGAGACCCCGGCCTTGCTCGCGACCTCGCTGACGGTGAGGCGGGCATCCGCCAGGGATTGTGTCGGCGTTGTCATGCTGCGCTCCGTACCGTGATGGGTTCCGCCGCCGGAGTGGGTTTGGTCCGCAGCCTGACCACCAGGGCGAGCACCATGACCGCGAGGACACCGACGAGTGTCAGACGATACGCGTCGACGATCTCCCCGGTGAGCGCCGAGCCCGCAGACGGATCGCTCAGCGCGGCGAGACCCTGCCCGGCGGTGGCGGCCGCGATCAGCCCGGTGAACGCCGCGCTCACCGCCGCCGTGCCGACCGCGCTCGCGATGGTGCTGGACAAGGGAAGGATCGCGGAACCCGACGCGAGGTCCGGGCCGCGCAGGTTCCGGCCCGCGCTCACGATGGTGGGCATCATGATCGCCCCAGTGCCCGCCCCTTGGAGCACTCCCAAGATCGCCAGCACTGTGTAAGGCGTGTCCGGTGTGAGGACGAGGATGGTCAGGGCGGTCGAGATGATCGCGAGACTCAGTCCGGTCCCGACGACGATCCGCGGGCCGAAGCGTTCCAGTACGCGGGCGGCGAACTGGATGGTGAGGCCCATCCCGATCGTGCTCGGCACCATCATCAGCGCGCTGATCATGGCCGAATCGCCGCGCATCACCTGGATGTAGGCGGGCATCAGCAGCATCGAGCCGAAGTACGGCCCGGCGTACAGGACGAGGACCGCGGCGTTGCGCCCGAACGTCCTGTCACGCAGGAGCCGGACGTTCAGCAGCGGCGCGTGATGCCTCCACGACCTTCGGAGGAACACGGCCATGAGCGCCAGTCCGGCGGCGACGATCGCCGCCCGGACGTCCATGCCGACCGTCTCTTCGCTGAATCCGTACGCCACCGCGACCACGCCGGGGACGAGCAGCAGGCCGCCGGCGAAATCGATCGGAGCACGTTCCGCCGACGCGGTGTCGGCGGGCACCCAGCGCAGCACGCCGGCGACGCCGAGCAGGGCGGGCGGAACGGTGATGAAGAACAGCGCCCGCCACGACAAGCTGTCCAGCAGGAGCCCGCCGAGCATCGGGCCGAGGATCGGCCCGATCAGCAAGGGCAGACCGGTGATCGTGGTCATCCGGCTCCGGCGTTCCGGGGACACCGCGCCGAAACCGATGGTCATCCCCAGCGGATTGATGAGGCCGCCGGCGAGGCCCTGCACCGCCCTTGCGGCGATCAGCCAGCCCAGATCGCCGGCGGCTCCGGCGGCCGCGGACGCTGCCGCGAACACGAGCAGCGCGACCAGGTACACCCGGCGGGCTCCCCAGCGTTGCGCGAGAGTCGCCGCCAGCGGCATCGCCGCGACCATGCCAAGCGCGTACGCGGTCACGATCCACTGGATCGTGGTGAGCGACGCGGAGAAGGTCGTCATGAACCGCGGCAGCGCGACGGCGACGATCGTGGTGTCGAGAACGGCCATCAACCCGCCGAGCGCGATCACCGCGGCGATGCGGAGTTCTTGTCCGGTCAGGCGGTTCATGCCGCACTCGCCTGAGCCGCGACGCGTCCGGCGCGCAGGGTGCGGGCCCACCAGCCCAGTTCGGTCATCGTCGCGACCAGCGCGCCGCGCTCGCCTTCGGTGCCCTCGTACCCGTTCGCGCCCAGGCGGGTCCAGGGAGCGTTCAGCAGCACCGCGTCGCGGATGGTGGTGGCCCGCAGTTCGGGGAAGATCAGCCGCAGCTGCTCGATCGCGCGGATACCGCCCGAACCGGCGCCGTAGCCGACGAACGCGACGGGTTTGTACGCCCATTCGGTGAAGTGCCAGTCGATCGCGTTCTTCAGCGCCGCCGGGAAACTGTGGTTGTACTCCGGGGTGACGACGAGGTAGGCGTCGGCCGCGCGCAGCCTGTCGCTGATCACCGTCTCCGTGCCGCCGGGTTGCGTTCCCTGCAAGGGCAGATCGATGTCGGCGAGGTCGATGGGGTCGACCTCCAGTCCGTCGATCGCGGCGAGTTCGGTCAGGAGCCAGCCCGTGATGGCGTCGGCGAATCGTTCGTGCCGGACGCTGCCGATGATCACAGCGAGGCGAAGGGGGGACTGGGTGGTGTTTTCCGTGGTCATGCCGAAGACGCTAAAAGCTCGTCCATAGGCGAACTCAAGCTCTTGCGGCCCTGGTCACGAACCGTGGACCTCTATTTAAGTGGAGGTTGTAAGGGCAGGGGTTGTGGTAAGGCTTCGGTCATGGACGACTTCGGCGATGACCCGGATGACCTGGCGAAATGGGGACTGCACTGCTTCTGCCTCGGTGCGCGAAGCACGCCGCATCACATTGTGAGGATGGACGACAACGGCCGTCTGCTTTTCCGCGCACGACTGGGCGTCAGTCGCACGGAACTGCGGGAACGATCCGCTGGACACTCAGATCGCGCTGTTGCAGGCATGCCGCTCGCCGCCGCGATCGTGCCGGAAATCGCTTCCGGGAGGACGGCCTGCTTCCTTCCGCGGAGCTGAGTATCGAGCGTCCCTGCTGGAATGGTGTCTTCTGGGCGGTTCATTCTCCACGTGAGGGTGCGACGGGTACCAACGAAGTCGAGGAAGCAGCGGGAGGCCGACGATTCCCATCATCGGGAGACGGGACGCCGATCCTGTTCACGAGATCGCCCTGCGGATCGCGGAGAAGATCGTTTTCGCGCTGCCGCGGGATCTTCGGGAAGTCGGCGTGGTCGTGGCGACTCACGAGTTGATCTGGGATCTGATGTCCGCCCTGGAAGCGACCGGCTTCATCCGGCGACCGGGGGTGTTCGACGACCCGAAGGCGACGCCTGACTCTCGTGGCGCGCAGATGTTCCTTTCCGTCGAAGGGCCTGGGATTGACACGTAGGAAATCTCCTACGTATGGTGGCGGCATGAACATCGACCGCGTGCAGTTCCTCACCGTTCCGGTTGCCGATCAGGCCAAGGCGCGCGACTTCTACGTCGGCAAGCTCGGGTTCGACCTGATCGTCGACGTCAGCGGCCCGCATGGCCCGTTCGTCATGGTCGGCCCCAAGGGGGCGGAGACCGGCATCGTCCTTGTCGACCGCGCTGTCGGCGGGCTCGACCACGAGACGCGCGTGCATTTCCAGTTGAGCACCGCTGACCTCGATGCCGACATCGCCGAGCTTCGTGCCCAGGGCATCGAGGTCGACGACGCGGAGGAGATGCCGTGGGGCCGCGTGACCTCCTTGAAGGATCCCGACGGCAACGCGATGGGATTGCTCGAACCGTCCGGCTACGGCAACTGGCCGCGCTAGTGCCGGTCAACGACGACGTCTTCGCCGCGCTCGCCAACCCGGCCCGCCGCGAGGTGCTGGGCATCCTCCTCGACGGCCCGCGGGCGGCGGGGGAGATCGCCGAACGCTTCGACATGCGGCGGCCCAGCCTGTCGGAACACCTTCGGGTGCTGCGGGAGGCCGGCCTCGTCCGGGAAGAGCGGCAGGGGCGCAACCGCGTCTACTCTCTCGAGGCCGCTCCGCTGCAAGAGGTCTCCGACTGGCTTTCGCCCTACGAGCGCTACTGGCGCGGCAAGCTGGGCAACCTGCGCGACCTGCTGGACGAGGAGGAGTTCTGAACGACGAGGACCCGACGGCCATTCATGTCGATCAGTTCCTGGCGCATCCGCCGCGCAAAGTGTGGCGCGCGTTGACCGAACCGCAGCTGCTCGAACGCTGGCTCCGGATGCCGAACGACATCAAACCCGTTGTGGGACACCGATTCGAACTGCTCGCGGACCCCGTTCCCGCCGCCGGATTCGAGGGCGGCCCGGTCGCCTGCGAGGTGCTGGCCGTCGAGCCGGAACGGTTGCTGAGCATCAGCTGGGGTCCGGAGTGGACGGTCACGTGGCGGCTCGCGCCGGAGGGCCGGGGGACGAGACTGTTCCTCAGTCACGAGGGCTTCGATCCCGACGACGAATTCCAGCGGATGTCACGCCGGATCATGGGCGGCGGCTGGCGGACCGGGGTTCCGAAGGCACTGGCGCGGGTGCTGGACGAGATGGCGGACTAGAGGGCATTCGCCGGCGGCCCGGTACCTGCTGGAATCTGACCTCGGCTCGGTGGCGCGGGTGAGTGGGGAAGATTCGGGACGTTCAACGTCCCGAATCTTCCCCACTCGGAGCCCGCAGGGCGCGAGCAGCTTGGCTTGATCAATGGAGGATTGGGGACGTTGAACGTCCCGATTCCTCCATCGTCGATCCCGAGACCCGAGTCGCCGGACAGGCTCTCGACAGCGGGTCTAGGATCCCCGCTGTGACGGACGAGAAACCGCTCCGAGCCGATGCCCGCCGTAATCGCACACGGGTGTTGGAGGCTGCGGAGCGCGTCTTCACGGCCAAAGGCACCAGTGCGCCGACAGAGGAAGTCGCCCGCGAAGCAGGCGTCGGAGTCGGCACCGTGTTTCGGCACTTTCCGACGAAAGAGGCGCTTCTGGAGGCGGTACTTTTCGCACGCCTTCACCGCTTCGCCGACGAAGCGGAGGCCACGGTGGCCGCCGACTCACCCGACCCGGGCGTTGCGTTCTTCGGGTTCCTGACCGGCTGGATCGAGATGTCGGGTGCCAAGAACGCCTACTTCGAAGCCCTGTCGGCGGCCGGAGTCAGCGTTCCGTCGGCAGGGTCGGTCATCGGCGTCCGCCTGAAGGACGCGCTCGGCGTACTGCTCAGCCGGGCGCAGGACACCGGCGACGTCCGCAAGGATCTCGGCGTCGATGAACTGATCCCGGTGATCATCGGAACGGCGAAGGCGGCGGAGCATGCCGGACCCGAGTTCCGGGCCCGGACGATCTGCATCCTCTTCGACGGGCTTCGGCCGCGTCAGGCGTAAGGGTCCATGGCCGGCCGCTTCGGCGCGAGCTCGTCGCCCGACGATTCGCCACGCAGCCTGCGCTTGATCCACGGGACAGCGTGCTCCTTGCCCCACTGGAGGTTTTCGGTGCGCCGCGCCTGCGGGCTCAGCAGCGGGCGCGGTCCGAGTTCGGCGGCGGCCAGCTTGTGCGGTTCGCCGAGCGCGTCGAGGACGGCGATGGCGATCTCGTTGTGCCCCAACGAGTTCAGGTGCAGGCGGTCCGGTGCCCACAGCCGCCGGTCCCGCAGTTGCCGCATCGCCCACATGTCCACCAGCAGCGCCCCGTGCCGCGCGGCGATACCACGGACGTGCTCGTTGTAGATCGCGACGCGGCCGCGGATCCTGCGGAACAACGCGTCTTCGACCCCGTCGACACCGGTGAAGAGGACGACCCGCGCACCCGTGGCCACGACCTTGCCGACAGCGATGTCGTAGTCGTCGATGAGGGCGTCGATGTCGACCTTCGGCCGCATCAGGTCGTTGCCGCCGGCGTACAGCGTCACGACGTCCGGGTTCAGCGCGAGCGCCGGGTCGAGCTGCTCGGCGAGGACCTGCCCGAGGAGTTTGCCGCGAATCGCGAGGTTGGCGTAGCGGAAGTCCTGGTGGTTGGCCGCGAGCGTGGCGGCGACGCGGTCTGCCCAGCCGCGGACGCCGTTGGGCGACGACGGGTCCTCGTCGCCGACACCCTCGGTGAAGGAGTCCCCAAGGCTGACTAAGCGCTTGCTTATCGCGGAGGACATGAGGTGGTCTCCTCGAATGGTGATGGCATACCCGGATGTTACCCAGACGGGCGCGCTGGACCGGGCGCACCCTGCACTAGTTGACAAGTCATATAGGTGACCTGTCTACTAATGGCATGGTTCTCTCCCGCCTCATCCTGGGGTTACTCGCCCTCGCGCCCATGACCGGCTACGACCTCAAACGCCATTTCGACTCGACGGTCGGGCACTTCTGGGCGGCGGACAAGGCGCAGATCTATCGCACCCTCGCCCAGCTCGTCACCGACGGGCTCGCCGATGTCGAGAAGGTGGCCGGTTCCGGAGCGCCGGACCGGCAGGAACACCACATCACCGCCGCGGGGCGGACGGCTCTCGCCGAGTGGCTGGCGAGTGAGCCCGAGCGGCACGTCGAGCGCGACCCGTTCCTCGCGCGGGTGTTCTTCGGCGCGGACCTCGGCGACGACGCCTTCCGCTCACTCTTGGCGGGACATCGCGAGGCGACCCGCGCTCGGCTTGAGCGGTTCGAACGGACCCGAGCCGAGTCGTCGGCGTCCGACCGTGCGGCCCGGCTGCGACTGTCCACGTTGGACAACGGGATCGCACATCTGCGCGTCGAACTGGCCTGGCTCGACGCTGTCGAGGAGGAGCTCGCGTGAGCGCGTTCCCCGAAGTGCACTTCGCCGGGACGGACGCGACAAAGCGGCCTTTGGTGCTGTTGCACGGCGGCAACGCCGCGAACTGGATGTGGGAGCCGCAGCTGTCCGCGTTCGATGACCGCACCGTGCTCACTCCGGATCTGCCGGGCTTCGGCGAGCGGGTCGGCGAGGACTGGCCGGGACTGGACGCGGTGGCGGACGACGTCGTCGCGAGGGTGTCCGGTCACGGGGTCGACGGTCCCTTCGATCTCGTCGGGCTTTCCCTCGGAGCCCTCACGGCGTTGCGTGTGCTGGCGCGGCATCCGGACCGGGTGGGTTCGGCGTTCCTGACCAGCGCGCCGCTCGTGCCCGCCGGTGTCGGGTTGCGCCTGTACTGCAAGATGCAGCTGGCCTTGCTGCGGACCCGTTGGTTCTGGCGTGCTCAAGCCGCGGTCTTCGGACTCCCCGTGGACTCACGCGCGCGGTATGTCGAGCACGGTCTTTCGGTGAGCCGGGAGACCGAGTCCGCGATGGTCGCCGAAGTGTGCGCGGGTGGGATGCCCGCGGAAGTAGGCCGCTATCGGGGGCCCTTGCTCGCGATCGCGGGGGAGAAGGATTCCGCGGCGGTGCGGCGATCCCTGTCGGACATCGCGCGAGTCGCTCCACAGACATCTTCCCGGGTGGCGCCGGGGATGCACCACATCTGGAATGTGGAGGACACGGAACTGTTCAACGGTGTTCTGCGCACGTGGCTCGAGGGAACCGTCGATCCGCGTCTAGAGGGCTGATCGCCGGGACCAGCGCGGTCCCTTTTGCCTGCCGAAGCCCAGCGGTATGGTCAGGCGAAAGCGACCTCGGTGGGAGCTAATTTGCTGGACATCATCGGTCTGAGTGAAATCGACGTCGAGGTCTACGACGCGTTCGCCGGAACCGGTTCGATGACCGTCGCCGAAATCCGGCGGCGAACCGGGTTGCCCGAGCAGCGGCTGCTCCCGATTCTGCGCTCACTGACCGAAAAAGGGTTGCTCACCGGGCTGCCCGGTCCGGTGAAGGCGTATTCGGCGGTGCGACCGGAGATCGCGCTGGAGGCGATGCTCCGGCAGAAGGAGCGGGAACTCGCGAGTGCGCGGCTGGTCGCCGACCGGTTGCGCGAGCGGTACCGGGCGACGGCCGGCGAACGGCCGGTCGACCTCATCGAGGTGGTCCACGGGAACGCGCTCATCGCCGACCGGGCCGATCAGCTGCTGCGCTCGGCCGAGCAGGAGGTCGCTTTCGTCAACAAGCCGCCTTACGCGCAACCGCCGAGTGTCCTGCACCCCGCCGAACGTGACCTTCTCAACCGGGGTGTGCGGTTCCGCGGGGTCTACGAGCGCAGTGCGCTGGAATTGCACGATCTGTCGTCCGACATCGAGGCGGGTCTCGCCCTCGGCGAGGAGGCCCGCGTGGTCACCGCCGCCCCGCTGAAGATGATCGTGGTCGACCGGCGGCTCGGACTGGTGCCGCTGCGTTCCGATCTCCCCGAGGTCGGCACGGCACTGGTGATCCACCCGTGCGCGCTGCTCGACGCGCTCAGTGCGGTCTTCGCTTTCCTATGGCAGACCGGGCTTCCGCTGCACATGCCCGGCTCCGTCGAGCAGGCGGACGTCGCGCCGTCCGACGACGCCCGCCTGCTCGCACTCCTCACCACCGGGCTGCCCGACCGAAGCATCGCCAAGCAGCTCGGCATGAGCTACCGGACGTTCCAGCGACGCCTCCGCGACCTCATGACCGCACTCGGCGCGACCACCCGCTTCCAAGCCGGGCTTCAGGTCGCCACCCGGGGCTGGGTCACCTTGCCGGTGACCCGGCCCACGCGTGCGGACGACGTCACCGAAGGCGCGGGTTCGCCTTCGCCACGTCCGTGAGCGCGTAGGCCCGCTGGACCGTCTGCGTCACGGTGTTGCCGGAGCCGTCTCGTGCGTCCGAGCGCAGCCAGACGAACCCGTCGGTCGCCGCGAGTCGCGGATGGGACACCGTCACCGACCACAACCCGTTCCCGTTCGGCCGGACGCTCGCCGCCGTCCAGGTGCGCCCGCCGTCCGTCGACGCCGAGACCCGCAGCTGCGTCACCGGCCCACCGCCCCGCGCGCCGCTGTGCGACCCTGCGAACACGTCGAAGGTGAACGGGCGCCCTGCCGGTGCACGGCCGCCGAGATCCAGCGGCAGCCGGTGGTCCAGCTGGATGAGCGGCTGGAAGGAACACGCGTTGCCCGATTCGTAACAGGTGAACCCGAGTGGTGACGCGGCCTCGGACCGCGCCGAGGCGAACGTCCACGACGTGTCGGTCCGCGGGGCGTTCTGGAACAGCACTCCGCTCGGGGCGCCGACCTGTGCCTGGCCGGGCATCACATCGGTCACGTCCAGCCGGTACGTGGCGGGAGACGGCGCGAGCCGGAACACCGGGAGAAGGGCGAGTGGATCGTCCACATTGGATCGCGGGATCTCTTTCCCGTCCTTGTACAACCGCACCGTGGTCGCCGCGAAGTACCGCGCGTTCTCGTACGGATTCGTGTAGTGCCCGCCCGAACCCGCGCCGCTTGTGCCGTCCATCCACTGTGCCCCGGGGACGAAGAGGTCGGGATCCGTGCCGCCGCGGCACATCGAGCACAGCACCGCCCAGCCGCGGGCCGTCGCCGGGTAGCGAGCTGGATGGTCGGACGGCAGTTCGACCGACCCGCCGCGCAGTGGTGCGCGGAACCAGCTCTCGTCCGGCCTCGACCGCTCGCCCGCGCGGTAGATGTTCTGCGCGTTCATGGACAGCGCGGCGCGACGGCCCGCGGTGTCGGTGCCGGACAGGGTGACCACCCGTTTCCAGACCAGCCGATCGTCCGCCGGACCGGTGTACTCGGTCCACGCGCCCGGCACCGGGATCTTCGTGCCCTGCACCACTTGCGTCTTCCACAGCCCGGTCGGGAAGGCATACCAGTTCTTATGCGCGCTCAGCCCCGGTTTTTCGGCTTGGTAGGCGGTTTTCGTGGCGACCAAAGACTTCTGGTCGACACGCCGGACGAGCTCCTTCGGCACACCGTTGGCGTCGAGGTGGCTGAGGTTGTACATCGCGTCCGGAGCCGCGCGCACCAGCAACCGCACCGAAACCGCGCCGGCGGTCCGCAGCGCCTCGCCTTCGTCCCAGCCGAGGGACAAGGTCGGCACCACCGAACTGCTGAGCCCCGGAACACTCAGCGAACCGGGCGAACCAGCGTAAGGGATCATGGCGGCCCCGCCCGCCGCGGCCACCGCGCGTGCCGCGTTCGCGATGCCCGCGGAGACGTCGCCCACCGGGTTCGGCGACCCGGCTTGGACCGGGATCCGCACGAGGACGGCCTTCCCCCGCACGTCGAGACCGGCGAGATCACCCGCACCGCCGAACACGACCGGCAGCGTTCGTTCACCGGGTGACTTCGCCGTCAGCGTCGGCACGTCGTACGCGGGATTCAGCACGGGCGAGCCGCCGCCGACGACTCGCATTTCGACCGCGGTCTGGGACAGCGTCGCGCTGTCCTGCAACGAAATCGCGCCTGCCGAGGTGGCCGCGGCAGGGGTCACGCGTACGTCCCAACCCGCGCCGACGGTCAGCCCGGCTTCGCCGACGTAGCCGTTCACACCCGCTCCGCCGGGGATCACGCGCCGCAGCATCACCGTGCGGTCCCGCAGGTCGGTGGGTGTGGGGGTGACCAGCCCCGCCGGGACGGCGCTCGCCGCGTTCAGCGTGATCTCGGCCGGGGCCAGGACGGAGACCTGTGTCGCGCTCATCGCCGACCAGCGACGCACCGCCAGCCCGCGCTCCATCACCCAGCCGAGTGCCGAATAGCGTCCGGCGGGCACGAGCACCCGGCCGACCCCGTCGACCAGGCCGACCTGCTGGCTGACCTGGTCGAGGAACGGGTCATTGCGGTTACCCGCACCGGCCGCGTCGTCGATCAGCTGGGCCGACGCGAGCTGAGCCGGGCCACCCGCCGAATCCCGTACCCGGATCGTCACCGGGAACAGCTCGGCCGCGTTGTAGGTGCTCACGGACGTCCGCACGGTGGTGGCCCCGTCGGCGGTCGTGGCCACGACCGCGCCGCCGTAGACGCCGGCCACCCCTTGGCTCGGGTCCACGGCGAGGTCGACGGTGGTGGTGGACTTCGGCGGGATGGACAGGTTCGGTCTCGCCAGGCGCATCGCGGTGCCGGGCTGGGTGCCGCTGTCCCAGGGGTGCACGGTCAGTTTCAGGTTCAGTGCCAGCGGCTGGTCCCCGGCGTTGGTATAGGACAGCTGCCGTACGACCTGAGCCGTGCCGGTGATCGTCCGCTCGTTACGGCCGAAGCTCGCGACGGCGGTTCCGGTGGCCTTCTGCGACACCGCACGTGCGACGTCGAGGAGACCGGATCCCTGCTCATACCAGCGAAGGCCGACGTCCTTGGCGGTGGTGACGAGCGTGTTCTTCAGGTCCCGCCAGGTGAGCCCTGGTTGCTGCTGCAGCAGGATCGCCGCGGCACCCGCGACGTGCGGCGTCGCCATCGAAGTGCCCGACGACGCGGTGTAGGAGTCGTCCACCGGCGCGCCCATCGCCGTGCCCGCGGCCCGGGCGGCGACGATCCCGACGCCCGGTGCGGTGATCTCCGGCTTGACGGCGGCGTCCCGCAGCCGCGGGCCGCGGCTGCTGAACCACGCTATCGAGTTGTCCCTGCCGACCGCCCCGACCGTGAGCGCGGACGTCGCGGCCCCCGGTGTGGTGACGGTCCGGTCGCCAGGCCCGGAGTTCCCGGCCGCGACCACGAACAGCGTGCCGGACTTCGCCGAAAGCGTGTCGACCTGCTCGCTCAACGGGTCGGCTCCGTCGCTGACGCCGGCACCGAGGCTGAGGTTCACGATCTTCGCGCCCTGCGCGACGGCCCAGTCGATCCCGGCCATGACCTGTGCGGTGTCGCCCTCGCCGGAGGCGTCGAAAACCTTGGCCACCAGCAGCTTCGCGTCCGGCGCCACGCCCTTGTACCGGCCGTCCGACGCCGCGCCGGTGCCGGCGATGATCGACGCGCAGTGGGTGCCGTGGCCATGGCGGTCCACGGCGTCGCCTTCTCCGCTGAAATCCGCCGAGGCGATCGTCTTGCCCGCCAGGTCGGGATGGTTCGCGTCGATCCCGGTGTCCACCACCGCGACCGTGGTCCCCTTCCCGGTCCATCCGCCGCTCCACGCCGACGGCGCACCGACCTGACCGGTGCTCTTGTCCAGCGCCACCCGGACCTTCCTGTCGAGGCGGACCTGCGAAATCCCTTGGCTCAGCACGGGTTTTCCGCCTGAGTCGAACGCGACGAGCGAGCGCCAGAACTCGCCCGTCCCCGCTTTCTTGACTTGCACCCCCACCGCGTTGGCCGTGACGAGCGGTGTGCGTCGCTGGGTCTGCGGAAGAGCTTTCGCCTTCGCGTCCAGCGACTGCGCGTTCAGACCCATTCGGTCGCCGTAGCGCACGATGACGGGGATCGTGGCGCTCGCGGCGTCGTCACGCCGGTCTCCGACGAGCGCGGTCACGTTGAACAGGTCCCGGCTCAGCAATCCCTTACCGACGAACGGAAGCGTGTCCGACGGATACACCATCAGACCTTCGGCCGTGGTCGTGATCTGGAACGCCGGGGCAGGCCGGTCCGGCCGCACCGCCGGTTCGACCTGTGCGCTGCCGTGTCCGGCACCGTCCCGCTCGTAGGTCACCACGTCGCCGGTGAGCAACGTGACGCGATGGACGTCCGGCCGCCCGGCGACGGGAGCGGGTCCGGACAGGGCGGCGGTCGCGGCGGTCGCGGTCACCGGTAGCGGGGAAAGGGCGACCAGTGCGGTGGCCGCCAAAATCGCCGATGGGTGCCGTGGGCGTCTCGTCACGTGAGGGGAACGGGGAAGCATCGAGCCTCACTCTCCTCGGATATCACGAAGCGGCCGTGGTCACGGCCGCCGCGAAAAGGGATTTCCCAGAGGATGAGGCAGGAGTTCTCAGATGAACACAACTCTCGGTGGCGGTATGTCGCCGTTGGCGAGATACCGCCATGGAAGGGCCCGGACCGCCGACGGCGGCCCGGGCCCGGGCGAAACGGGTCGGTACTACAAGCCTTACAGACCCGGGGAGCGCAGCTGCAGCGAGAAGTCCTGCCGGTTGTTGTCGGTGTCGGTGCTCAGGATGTTGCGGGTGTTCGCCGCGTTGAGCGAATCGGTGACGGTGCTCTCCGGAGTCGCGGCCTGGCCTTCACGTGCGGCCATGACCGCGTTGCTGAAGGCGACACCGTCGATCTTCGCGCCGGCCAGGTTCTGGACCGAGACGCCACCGAGGGTCGGGATGCCTTCGGTGCCGGTCAGCGTGAACGGGATGACGTACGTCTGGTCGCCGATGGTGCCGGAGAAGTTCTGTCCGACCAGCACGGCGTACTGGCCGGGGTTGCCCTTCGGCTGCAGGATCGTGCCCGCCGGCAGGACGATCGTGTCGACCACGACGTTCGACGGCGAGTAGATGCGGATCACGTGGCCGCTCACGTCCTGCGGCTGGTTCGAGACGTTGCGCAGCTCGACGTACTCGTCGAGCAGGCCGTTCACGCCGCGGGTCGAAACCTCGTTGACCACCACCGTGGACGAGACGAGCGGCGCGGCCTCGGTTCCCTCACTCTCGCCTGCCGCGTTCGCGACACCGCCGGCCATACCCATCGCCAGCATCGCGAATACCGCCGAAGCACCCAGAATTCGTCGCATGAGAAATTCCTTTCAACTGGATTTCGGGGAATCTGTTCGCCTGACCGGAAACCTTTCATCCGGCGGCGACCAGATAAGTATCCGAGAACCGATGCGCCGCCGGAAAGGGGCCAGTTTTCCGGTACTTTCCCGTCAGCCGATAATTTTCCGCCGTTGTCTTCTGGCGACCGCAGCGGCGAGTTCGAGCTCCCGGCTGGGCGTGCCCAATACGTCGCTGAGCCGCTCTCGCCAATACGGGCCGGGGATGCGTTTCCCTCGCTCCCAGCGCGAGATCTCCTCTCGCGTCACGCTGTCGTTGCCGGAGCGGATATGCAACTTCGCGACCAGGTCGCACTGCGACCAGCCTTTCGCGATTCGTTGTTCGGCGAGTAGTTCGCACAGGGGGGTCACGACCGAACCTTTCTGATGCGGGCACACGGATTCGAAACCGGGGGGAGCGGATCTCAGGGGAGTGGCCGTACGCAGCCGAAGTCGGCCTTGTTGTCGTCGGTGTCGCGGCTGACGGCGTCCCTTGCCTGAGCGAGCCCGGGACAGGCGACAGCGGCCTGGTTCTCGCGACACGGCGACGACGGCGCCCATCCGACGCTGTCGACCCGGGCTCCGCGCCGGTCCAGCAGCATCTCGCCGTCCCCGACGATCGCCTCGACGACCATCCGCTGCACGGTCCCGCCGAAACCCTGTCCGGTGATGAGGAAATGGTCACCGGCGGGGATCTCGCTCCCGGCGGGCATGATGGCCAGTTCGATGGGCACGGCTCCGCCTGTGCACGCCTGAACGGACCAACCGCCGATGTCGAGCGTGACGGCGCCGGTGTTGTGCAGGGCGATGTAGCCTGCCGGGCCGCCGAGCACCTCATGGATCTTGACCGACGAGGCCCGGACGGTATCCGGGGCGAGGGTTCCGGCGAGCGCGAGGAGCACGAACGGGAAGCCTGGCTTCGTCATGACTGCAACGCTAGAAAAACGATCTCGGTGGCGCAGGAGACGGTGGGTACCGAACCTGCTCCGGCCACGGTACTTCCGGTACGCCACCCACCCGGCCGGCCTAGGCCATGTCCTAGCCGCGGTACCCGGCCAGCCGGTCCGCGGCGTGCAATCCGCCTTCGTGCGGAGTGGTCTCCAGCCGTGGCAGCGGGGTGCCGCCCGGCCGGAATCGCAGTGTCCGGAACAGGTCGCGCCTGCTGCCGAAGCCCAGTTTCTGCAGGATCCTGCTGACGTAGTTCTTCACCGTCTGCGTCGCGAGGTGCAGTTCTTCGGCGATCTCGTCGTTCGACCACCGGTAGAGAATCAGCGCGAGGATGTCCTCCTCCCGCCTGGTCATCAGGCTCGCGTACCGCACGGCTTCGGTGACCGGCCGCGGGGTTTCGCCTGCCTGCACGCACACCCGCTGCCCGGCGAGGGTGGAGCGTACCGCCGACATCACCTGGCCGCCGCTGGCCGACTTGTGCACGAAGCTGTCCGCACCCGCGTTCAGTGCCATGGCGATGGCCGAAGGCGAGGCGTCACCGGCGAAGACCAGGACGGCCGCGCGCTCGAAGTGTTCCTTGACGAACCGGCAGATCGCGGTCCCGGCGGGCTCGCCCCAGATCGACAGTTCGGTGATGACCATGTCGGGGTGGCTCTTCTCGCACTGCGACAACGCTTCCGGCTCGCTCGCGGCTTCGGCCACCGCCCCCACCCCTGCCGAATCCCGCAACAGCCTGCTGAGCGCGTATCTGATGAGGGGCTGATCGTCTACTACGAGCGTGGTGACGCGGTTCATGGTTCCCCTTGGGGTATTTGACGGACGCCCGGAGTGGCCCCGGGCCGTGCGGTCGGTCCGGGCCGGGACGTCCCGGCGGCGCCCGCATGCGCCAAGAACACGTTCGGCCGCTCGGGCGATCCGTCGAACCGACCGCCGCGGCGACTTCGGTAGTCATTTTTCGCCGATTCCTCTTTCGTCGCGGTCCGGCATGGATCTTCCCGCTTCTCCACGCGGGTGAGGACCAGCAATCGGGTGACAAGAGGGAAAGTCGTCGCAGGAGATGGCCGGATTTGGGCCGGACGGCGGATCGGGGATACAAATTCCCCACGCGTCGCACGGGACACGTCAAAGGCCGGATCCTGTTGTGTCGCCGAGGTCCCTTGGGGAAGGATGATCCGACGGATTCGTCTTCATCCGGTTCACGCCCGTCCATCGTATTGGTTCGGTGCGTTTCGTTGAAAGACTTCGTCGGAGAATCGTATTTCCCGGATCGCGGTGATGCGCGTATTCACCGCGCAGGCCTTGTCGCCGAGGACGTACGTATTCGAGGCCGCGCCCCGGGGGCATGGTCAAGCCGCTTGACCGTGCCCCTGGGGCACGGTGTCCACTGCGGGGGATGTCTTGGAGCACACGGGAGCCGGCGGAACTGGCCGGCACGACGGGAACGTCGAGGGCACGCCGGAGGAGGAACGTTCGCTGATGATGGTCAAGAAGCTCAAACGACGGTGGCAGCTCTCCAGGGTCAGGTCCGGGGACGGATCCGCCCTGGCCGAGTACCGCCGGTGGCAGCTCTTCTCCCGTTCGCTGTTCTACCTCGATCACGAAGCACACGTCTACGCGGTCGACGTCCGGTACCTCGCCGACGCCAAGACCCGGAAACAGCACGAAGACGCGGAGGGGAAAAGCCCCGCGGCGCTGTACCGGGACGGCGTCCAGCTCTTCCGGTCCAACCTGCCCGCGGCGTTCCCCGTGCCGGGCGGCGTCATCGAAGTCGCCACCAGCGCGGTCGGGCTGAAGCGCATGCACTTCGTCCCCGAGCACGGTGGCGAGCGAGCACTGCGGCCTCACCCTCGTTCGCAGGAAGGACTGCGGGTGAGGTTCGGGCGGCGGTTCCCCCGGACCAGTGCCGCGATCGGCGCGGTCTCGCTCGTGATCCTGCTGATCGCGCTCGTCTTCGGCCTGCTCCAGGGCGCGGAGGCCGTCACCAAGATCCCCGTCGTCGCCGAACACGCCGGGACTTTCACGTCGCCGGTGGTGCTGCCGAAATGGGCGAAGATCACGCTCACGGTGGCGGGATTCCTCTCCGCCCTCGAACGCGCGCTGAGGCTCCGGTACAACCGGTTGATCGACTCCGTCACCTCTTGAGGTGGTGAGGGGGTTCGACGTTCCACCGCGCGGGTACTCGGGGAGATCCACAAGGCCCCGAGCGCGAGGAGGATGCCGCATGCGGCGGACGGACCTGGAGACCGTGGACGTGCTGGGTGTCGCCTTCCCCAAACCGTCGCGGACGCTGGGGCGGGTCGCCCGGGGGCTGGCCGGGCTGGCGCTTCTTCCGCTGGAGGGGATCGTGGGACGCGGACCGCGGCGGGCGGTCTGGTCGTGTCCCGGCAGGCTCTACATCGAGACGCACGGCGTGAAGGGACCGGACGGCGCCCGCGTCGCCCGGCGGGTGGAACGAGCCTTGGCGGAGATCCCCGGCGTGCGCTGGGCGCAGGTGAACGCGCCGACGTCCCGAGTGGTCGTCGCGGTCGGAGAGCCGGGACCCCGGCGCCTGGAGCTGATCCGCGCGGTCGAACGAGCCGAGGCGGAACCTGCTTCCGAAGCCGAACGGGTCGAAGAGGACGAACTGCACCATCCGGCGGACGGCACCACGGCGACCCGGCTGCCGTCCACACTGGCCGCGGACGCCGCGGGACTGATGCTGTCGGTGGCTTCGAAGATCATGCCGTGGGCTCCGTTGCCGACGGAGGTCGCGGCGCTGGCGTCACTCGTCGACCTGCACCCGCGGTTGCGTGCCTTGGCGGACCGGAAGCTGCGCGGACGGGAGCGGGCGGATTCGGCCACCTCCATCGGTGCGGCGCTGGTCCACGGTCTCGCGGCCCGCAGCGAGGGAACGGTGCTGGACATCATGGTCCGCGGCACCCAATGGCGGGAGGCCAAGGCACACCAACGGGCCTGGTGCGAGGCCGAGTCCAAGCTGGTCGGACAGCGCGAGCACGCCGGCGCCGAATCGGTGGTGAGCGAACGACCATGGCCGCTACCGGAAAGCGCGGCCGACCGGCACGCGCGCCGGTCCATCGCCGCCGGGGCCGCGGCCGCCGCGGCGACCCTGCCGTTCGTCGGGCCGAGGCGCGCCGCCGCGGTCGGCATTTCCGCGTTGCCCAAGGCCCCCTCCAACGGCGCGGCCGCCTTTGCCGCCCAGCTGGGCCAGGTCCTCGCCAGGCGCGGCGCGCTGGTGATGGACCGGTCCGTGCTGCGGGGGCTCGACCTCATCGACACGATCGTCATCGACACCACGGCGCTCGGCGCGGGGGCGAACGTACTCAGCGATCTGGTCCCGTTGCCCGGTGGCGACCCGGTGGACCTGACGGCCGCCGCCTTCGCCCTGTTCGACCCGGAGAAACCCGAGGTGGTCCGGCGGGACGGCCAATGGACGCTCGGACCGGTCGAAGACCTGGACGGCGGCGAAGGATTCCCCGAACGGCAGCGGATGCTGGACCAGGGCGCCCATCTGGTGCTGGGCCTGGTCCGTGACGGGCAGCCTGCCGGGCTGCTCGCCGTCGCGCAGGAGGTCTCACCCGACGTGGACGCGTTGGCTTCCGCGGCCAAGGCCGCCGGGCTGCGGGTGGTCCAGACCGACGACGGCGTCGTGCTCGACGCGGTTCGCGAACTCCAGGCGTGCGGACGCGTGGTCATGCTGGTTTCCGACGATCGCCGGGCGCTGGGGGCGTCCGACTGCGGAGTCGGCGTGCACGAGGACGGGAATCCGCCGCCGTGGGGCGCACACGTGCTGATCGGCCGCGACATCGGCACGGCCGTCCTGCTCGTCGACGCGCTCACCGCCGCCAAGGCGGTCGTCCGGGATTCGACGATGCTCGCGACCGCGGCCAGCGGAATCGGGGGCGTGACCGCGCTCGGCGCCCGGCGAAGGCCCGCCGCGAGTGGCCTTCGCGCGGTGAACGCCGGGGCGCTCATGGCTTTCGGCGACGGGATCTGGCGTGCCCGGACGCTCACCGGCGAGCGGAAGGCGCCTTCCTCAGGCCGCGTCGCTCCTCCGTGGCATTTGATGCCCGCGGACCTCGTGCTCGACCGGCTCGGCTCGGGCCCGCGTGGTCTGGAAGAGCGCGAGGCCCGGCGGCGGGCGCCCGCCGGTCGTGCGGGCGGCGAAGGCAACGCCGGCACGAGCATCGCGAAGGCGTTCATGGCCGAGCTCGCCAACCCGCTCACCCCGGTACTGGCCGGTGGCGCGGCGGTTTCGGCCGCGGTGGGCTCTCCGGTCGACGCCGCGCTGGTCGCCGGGATCGTCGGGGTGTCCGCGTTGATCGGCAGCGTGCAGCAGGTGCACACCGATCGCGCGCTGGCCGGGCTCTTCGAACGGTCCGCGACGGTGACCACCGTCGTACGCGACGGTGCCGAGCGGCAGATCGTCGCCGACGCGCTGGTGCGGGGTGACGTCGTGTCGCTGCGATCCGGTGACGTCGTGCCCGCGGACTGCCGGGTGCTCGAAGCGACCGGCGCGGAACTCGACGAGTCGTCGCTGACAGGGGAGTCGCTGCCGGTGTCGAAGACTCCGGCGCCGGTCGTGGCCGCCGAACTCGCCGAGCGGGCATCGATGCTGTACGAAGGCACCACGGTCGCCGCGGGCAAGGTGTCCGCCGTCGTCGTGGCGACCGGGGACGAGACCGAGGTCGGACGGGGGATGGCCGCCGCACGAGGCGCCGCCCCCGAAACCGGTGTCGAAGCACGGCTCGCGTCGCTCACCAAACAGGCCCTGCCGGTCGCGGTCGGCTCGGCGGCCGCCGTCGCGGGCGCCGGACTCGTCCGTGGCGTACCGCTGCGGCAAAGTGTCGGGGCGGCGGTGAACCTCGCGGTCGCGTCGGTGCCGGAAGGCCTGCCGTTCCTGGTGAACGCGGCACAACTGGCGGCCGCCCGCAGGCTTGCCGAGCACGGCGCGCTCGTCCGCAATCCGCGCACCATCGAAGCGCTCGGGCGGGTCGACGTCCTCTGTTTCGACAAGACCGGCACCCTGACCGAAGGCAAGCTCAGCGTCAGCCGGATCGACGACGGCAGGACCACGGCAGAGGTGCGGCGACTGCGAAAAAGCCACCAGGCGGTGCTGGTGGC
This sequence comes from Amycolatopsis sp. WAC 01376, assembly GCF_003947415.1. Lineage (GTDB taxonomy): Bacteria > Actinomycetota > Actinomycetes > Mycobacteriales > Pseudonocardiaceae > Amycolatopsis. Next base: position 593,233 of record NZ_QHKL01000007.1, on the reverse strand, counting down.
GGCCGTCCGCGCGACGCCTCGGGCGGAGAACCCCGAGGATCTGCCGCACCATACGGATCAAGCCGTGCTCGAAGGCGGCATCGCCGCGGGCGTGGACGCCGGCGGCTGGGAGAAGTCGGGCGCCGTCCCGTTCGAGCCGTCACGGGGATTCCACGCGACGAACGGGAAGATCGGCAAGCGATACCTCATGTGCGTCAAGGGCGCACCGGAGACAGTCCTTCCCCGGTGCACCCGGCACGGCGATCGGCCGATGGGGTCCGGCGTCCGGAGCAGGCTGGAGAAGCGGGTGGGCCGCCTGGCCGCCGCCGGGCACCGCGTCCTCGCCGTCGCCGAGAAGCCCGTGTCCACAAAGGACCTTTCCGAGGACGACGTCGACGAACTCCGGCTTCTCGGCTTCATCGCCTTGGCGGATCCGGTGCGTGACAGTGCCGCACCGGCGGCGGAACGGTTGCGCGAGGCCGGAGTGCGTACGGTGATGATCACCGGCGATCATCCGGCCACCGGCGAGGCCGTCTCCGAGGAGATCACCGGCCGCAACGGCGACACCAAGGTGCTCACCGGCGCGAGGATCGAGGAACTCGCCGACGAGGAGCTCGATCGCGAACTCGCCGACGTCGACGTGATCGCCCGGTGCAGCCCGGCGCAGAAGGTCCGGATCATCCAGGCATACCAGCGCGGCGGCCGGGTCGTCGCGATGACCGGCGACGGCGCGAACGACGCGCCCGCCATCCGGCTCGCCGACGTCGGGATCGCGCTCGGACAACGGGGCACGGCCGCGGCGAGGGCGGCCGCGGACCTCGTGGTGACCGACGACCGGCTCGAGACGATCGTCGCCGCGTTGGTGGAAGGCCGGGCGATGTGGGCGTCGGTCCGTGAGGCACTCGGCATCCTGCTCGGCGGCAACCTGGGGGAGATCGCGTTCACCGTGCTCGGCTCGATCGTCACCGGACGCTCACCGCTCACCGCTCGCCAGTTGCTGCTGATGAACCTGCTCACCGACCTGGCGCCCGCGCTGGCGATCGCGTTGAGCAGGCCGGACGGCGAGACCGTGCCGGAACTGCTGCGTGAGGGGCCCAGCGCGTCACTCGGGAACGCTCTCCGGCGGGACATCACCACGCGCGCGGTGACCACGACACTCGGGGCGTCCGTCGCGTGGACGCTCGCGAGGCTGACCGGCAGGCAACGGCGGGCGAGCACGATCGCGCTCGTCTCCCTGATCGGCACCCAGCTCGGGCAGACGCTGGCCGTCGGCGGCCGGGACGGCACCGTCCTCGCCGCGGGGCTTGGCTCCGCCGTACTGCTGGCGATCCTGGTCCAGACCCCCGGGGTCAGCCAGTTCTTCGGCTGCACGCCGCTCGGGCCGGTCGGCTGGGGGATCGCGCTCGGCAGCGCCGGTGCGGCGAGCGTCGGCGGCCTGCTGCTCGGGCAGCGAGGCGTCGAAACGTAGCGAGAATGGCCTCTGCGGGCTTTGGAAGATCGTCTTACGGCAAGGTCGTGAGTGGTAAGTGTCGTTCTAACGGCACTTACCACTCACGACCCGGCTCCCATGGCCGGTCCGGAACCTCGCCATGAAGGCCTCCTGGCTACCTTGAAGTCAGCGAAGTGCTCACGGCCTCAGCCGGCAGCATCTTCACCGCACGAAACAAGAAACAAGAGCCTTCGGCACCACGCCGAATTACCACACGGACTTGGCTTATGAAACGCGGTCTAGCGACCGCAGCGGTCCACGCGCATCCACGGCCACTCCGAGGCGAGCCAGCGCGCGACGGCGTCGGCGAGTGCCGCGTCGAGCTCCGCTTTGTCGGACCGAACCCAGGACTGCACCGTGACGTCCCACTCTTCGGCGGCCGTGGGATACAGGTAGACGCAGCCGATGACGTCCCCGTCGTCCGGGCTGAGGACGGTGAAGGTGAAACCGGTGCGGCGTGCGAAGTCGTCGGCGTGACGGCGTAGATCGACGAGGTTCTCCTCGAGGGTCATGCCTTCATGCGGCGGCCAGTTCCCGTCGGGATAGCCGGGTGTGGCGCGAATCTGCTCGATGCTCGACATCCAGGCGGCATGGTCGGCCGCGTTGTGCCGTGGCCCCAGCGGTTCCAGATGGAACCGGTCGGTGACGAGCGAGGTCGGCGGGATGAAACCTCTCGGCACGAACTCCTCGGCGGTCATGCCAGGGACCGTAGTGACCAGCCGGGTTTCCCTCAACGGGAATTCCAGGGCAGCAGCTGGGCGCGGGCGATGCGGATCAGGTCGGAGCGGCGGGTCCGGCCGAGCTTGTCCCGGATGTTCTCCAGATGGCGGTTCACGGTACGCACGGCGATGCGCAGCTGCGCGGCGATCTCCTGGTTGTCGTAGCCGTTCGCGAGGCAGCGCAGCACATCGCGTTCCCGGGTGGTGAGCGGCCGGGCGTCCCGGTGCAGCTCGCCGATCAGATGCGCCGCGAGTTCGGCGGGGAGCACCGGCCCGGTGAGCACGGCGGCGACCGCGTCGGTCAGCTCGGCGGAGGTGGCGGCCTTGCCGACGCAGCCGTGCGCGCCCGCCTGGATCGCGGCCAGCAACTCCTCCGGGCCCGCCTGGGAGAGTACGAGAACGCGCACTTCGGGCCGGCGTTGCCGCAGGTGGCGGATCAGGCTGACGCCTCGGCCGGTGGGTTCTTCGGGGTGGGGTCGCAGGCTCAGGTCGACCAGTGCGACGTCGGGCCGCACCTGATCGGCCATCCGGCACGCCGTCGGCACGTCGGCCGCTTCGGCCACCACGATCGCCCTGCCGTCGCGCTCCAGTCCATTTCGGACACCGTCGCGGGTGATCGGGTGGTCCTCCACGATGAGCACGCGGATCCGGGTCTCACGCATGGTCTTTTCCCTTCGGGATACGTAGCTCCACCTCGGTGCCGTGGCCGGGGCTGCTGCGGATGCGGACGCCACCCGCCATCCGGTGCACCCTGGCCTTCACCGAGAGCCGCAGGCCGAGCCCGCTCGTGTCCTGGTCGGGCGGGAACCCGACACCGTCGTCGCGGACGGTGACCGTGATGTCGCCGCCGTCGGGCAGCACGGTGAGCCAGACGTGGTGCGCCCGCGCGTGTTTGACCACATTGGTCAGCAGTTCGGCCACCGCGGCGGAGATCTCGGTGGCCATACCCGCGGGCAGCAGGAACGGGCCCGCGGTGATGAGCCGGACCGCGACGTCGTCGTGGCGCTCGGCGAGTTCGGCCAGCCGGGCGCGCAGCGACACGACGCCGGTCGGCGGTGGATCGGGTTCCGCGCCGCCCAGGCCCCGCAGGGCCGACTCCTGCCGGGCGATCCCCTCCGCGACGGCGGCCCACGCCGGCCCGGCTTCCCGGATGTTCGCGCGCAGCCGGGCGAGTTCCTGCAACACGTCGTCGTGGATCTGGGCGGCGATCCGCTGCCGCTCGGCCATCCGCGCCGCTCGCAGCCCGGCACGGTTCGCCCGCTCGTGCAGCGCGTCGAGCTGACGGGCGGCCGCCCCGATCGTGCCGCCGAGCAAGACGTAAGAGAGCCCTCCGCCGATCATGGCCAGCACCTGGAGGAAGGAAAGCCTGTCGAGCGCGACTTCGTTTGCGGCGTAGGCGAACGGCAGGGACAACCCGAGGATCAGCCCGGCCGTACAGCCGCCGCGCGGTCCGTAGACGGCTCCGCAGGCCGCGACCGCCGCGGCCGGATACGCGCCCATGAAGGACGGGTGCTCGGTCAGCATCGCGTGCGGCGGATGGATGTGGCCGTACGCCACGGTCAGGGCGATGGCCACCGCCACGTCCATCGCGAGCACCGGCCGCATCCGCCGGATCCCGGCCACCGTAAGCCAGGCCGTCCAGCAACCGGTCGCGAGCAGCGCGATCCCCGCTTCGACGGGCCGCTGGATCTGCCCGCTGATCAACGCCACGATCAGCATCCAGCCGAACGCCAGCCAGCGCAGGGCGAGCACCAGCAGGATCGGCGTCGGATGTCTCGGGCCCTCCGGCATCTACGGCACTCTGACGATCACTGGGGGCGAGAATCTCGTGCAGGTCGAGCGGCGCACGAAATGCTTCTCGCATGCTTGGACCTCCACCAGATAGGTGGTCGCCGCGGTCAGGCCGGGCACGGTGAGTTCGTAGCCCGCGACTTCGCGTTCCACGCGTGACCGTGTCGGGTCGTTTTCCCGCCACCAGGCCACGTTGAACGCGTCGGCGGTCTGGTATCGCCAGCTCAGCCGGATACCCGTGCCTGCCGCGGAGGCCTTCGTGATGCAGGGCCAGTCGAGGACTTCGCAGGAGCCGCCGGCTTCGCGGGCGACGGACCGGCGCTGTCCAAAGTGGATTCGTGGTGTTCCGCCGACGGGCAGCACGATCGCGCCGCCGCGGAAATTCACGTAGCAGACCGAATGATCCGCCGACTCGTCGATCGGTTCGCCGAGCCGCCCCGACGGCCCGCCCTCGGCGGCCCAAACGGTGAAGATGGCCATCGGCATCACCGTGAGACGGTCGGAGCGCGGACCGTAGATCACGTAGTCGGGCCCGAACCTGACTCCCCGGTTCGGCGCGTTCCACGGCGTGTAGCGCACGCCGCCGGCGCCACTGCGAGTGTCACCGGCGGGGCATCCAGCCCCGACTTGACCGTCGTTGTGCCGCAACCAATCGCGGACCGGAGCGTCGACGGCGAACGGAGGACAGAAGCGGCCTTCGGGGTGCTGGTGGGCGACGGCCACGACGACCACGCCCGCCGCGAGTCCGACCGAAAGCAGCAGGCCCGAGGTGCGGATCGCCAGAGCCCGGGTGGATGGCCCCTCCGGTCGAGGGCCGGGGGCCAAGGCGACCAGCATCCTGGCGACACGTGCTTGCCTGGTGGCCCAAGCCGCGGCCGGCGGCAAACAGAGCACGAGCGCGCCGTTGAACGCGACGAACGGGTCCGCTCCCACCCATTCGCCAGCCAGCGCCAAAAGGTACAAGATCGCGAGGACGGTCGCGCCCGCGATTCGCACCCGGCGCCACCAGCGTGGCGCGGTCAGCCAATGACGTGCCCAACCCAGCGCGACGGCCCAGATCTCCGGGTCGGGGAAGCGGTTTCCCTTGCGCGCCTGCCGGATCACCGCCCGGCGTGTCCGGAAACCGAGCTGCCACCAGACGACCTGTGCCCCCAGGATCTCGGCGAGGTCGCCGTGCCCCGTGCTGGACCCCCCGGTCGAGACCACAAATGGGAGTCTACTGGTTCGCCGGCCCGGTCACACTAGCCCGCATGGCCGCAGAATCGATGGGCATTCTCACCCACGGCCGAATGGGCGAATTCGGAGCTTACCCGGTCGGCGGTGCCAGGAGCAGGATCGGTGCGAGACCCGGCCGACGTTTCGGCTGAATACCCCAGGAGCTGCTCCATGAAACGCGAACTCGGCATTGTCGCGGTGATGGTCGTCGTACTCGGAATCGTGACGGGAGTGGCGCCCGCGCAAGCCGCACAGAACTGGCGGTGCACGATCAACGGCAGCTTCAGTGACAGCGTCGCGCCTTACTCGACCCATTGGCGGGTCGGTTCCCGCCCGGTCGGCTCGGGCAGGATCGTGTACTGGCTGCACGAGAAGGTGGTGAACGGCCAGTACCGCTTCGATGCGGCCGATCGTGCCCGCTGTGATCCGCCTTCGCCGTTGCTCTTCCCGGTGGTCGGCATGCAGCCGCAGGCGTTGGCCGGACAGCCGGCTTGCACATCGCCGGGAGCGTACTCGGAGATCAGGAACGGGAAAATCGCCACGTATCACCTCGTCGGTCAGATCCGCAGCCAGGTCGGCACTTTGATCCCGACTCCGTACACATTCCGGTTCTGGCATGGGGAAGTCCAGCAGCAACCGGGTGTGTGGACCTGGGAGGACAGCCTTCTCGCTCAATGCTGAAACGAATGGAAGGGAATCAGGTGACGAGCCGATTATCGCGAATACGCGGAAAGAGACGCACGGCGGCGATGGCCGCGATCGGGATCATTCTGCTGCCGATGGCGGCGCGAGCGGACACACCCCCGACGCTGATGGCGGGCGGGGACTTCGGTGTCATCGCGCGCACGCCCGCCGGAGCCGTCCAGCAAGCGACCGGCTCGTTCGACAACGGCACGGTCAAGAACGTGACGAGTGTGACGTCGCCTGTCGCGGCCAACACGCCGCCGGAGACGAAGGACGCCTACACACTTCAGCTCAACACCAACGAATTCAGGACCCCGCTATGCGCGGGCAAACCGCAGTGCTGGGGCTGGATGCAGTTCGTATTCGCCAACAACGGAAGCGGCGGTGAGCTGTACATCAAGTACTGGCTGCGGTCGCTCGGCGCGCCATGCCCGGCGGGCTGGCAGGCCAAGCCGGCCGACAACTGTTATAAAAAGAGCGCCGGGACGCCCACACCGAACATGCCGCTCGTGACCAGCAGCATGCCGAGGTACAAGCTGACCGGTAGCGCGAACGGGCCCCAGGACGCGGCCGTGTTCACCGTCGACGGGGGCGTCGCCGCCGTGGCGGCCGCCCGCGAACTCGTGATCGGGACGCAGTGGAAAGACGTCGAGTTCAACGTGTACGGCTTCGACGACGAATCCACCGCCGTGTTCAACGGCAATGCCGAGTTCAACACCCGTACGCAGATCGAATACGGCGGCACGGCCAAACCCCTGTGCATCTCCACCGGCTTCAGCAAGGAGGCCAACAACCTCTCGTTCGTGGCACCTCCGCCGCTGCCGACCGGAACCAAGCCCGCGGTGGTCTTCCGTCAGAAGAAACTCGCCCCAGGAGTGCTCGGCGCGGAGGCACCATGTGCCTCGGCCGTGGCCATCGGTGACACCCACGAAGTCACGTTCGCCGGGCTGGCCTATGACTTCCAGGCTTCGGGCGACTTCGTCGAGGCACAGGTGGGCAGTGAGTTCGAGGTGCAGACCCGCAAGGTGTCCGGTGCTCCGTCGTGGCCGAACACCTCGGTCAACCGATCGGTCGCGACGAGGATGGGCACCACACAGGTCGCGCTGTGCGACGGAACGCGCCTGGTGGTGGACGGCCAGCCGACCGAGCTGGTGTCCGGCGGATCCCTGTCGCTGCCGGCCGGGGTGGACATCAAACGCGCCGCGAACGTGTACACGGTGAGGGACAAGGCCGGGAACAGCATCCACGTCACCGCGAACACCGGCTATACGGACTTGGCGGTCGCCCTCGGCACCTGGCCGACGAGGGTGCGTGGTCTGCTCGGCAACCCGGACGACAGCCCCACGCTGCTGGAGGCCAAGGACGGCACGCGGTTCCGCGCCCCGATCGCGTTCGCAGATCTCTACACGTTCGGCAACAGCTGGCGGGTCGCGTCCACCGCGTCCCTGCTCCGGCCCTGCGCACAGGTGGCCCCGGGTAACCCGACGGCACCGTTCTTCGCGAGCAACCTCGCTTACTCGGTCCGCGTCCAGTCCGAGACCATCTGCCGTCAGGCCGGCGTCCTGAGGCCCCTTTGGCTGGAGTCCTGCACCCTGGACGTCGCCGTGCTCGGCGCGCGGGCCGCGGCCGTCCACGCTGACCGGCAACAGGACGTCATCGACGGCAACCCGCCCCGCCGTCCACCGTGCTCACCGGCGGGTTGCTGAGCCGCCGGACACGCGTGATCAGAGGGCGAACGGCAAAGGCGGCGTGACCGAGCCTCTGCGCTGAAGGACTTCTTCGTTGGCTTCAAGGTGGAAGGAGTCACCCGAGTCTCCACAAAGGACGCTTCCCGACGGCTGAATGTCCATTTGATGCCTATATGTTCGATTTCGCGTGGGGGTCGTGAGTGTTATGTGTCGTTCTAACGACCCGAAACACTCACGACCACCCAGCACCCGTGTCGCGAAAGCCGCTTTCGGAACATCTGACACGCCTTGCCATCACGCCACGCTTCTTACCGCTCGGTAGAAGGTGAACTCGCGTGATCAGAAACGTAACTCGCGTGATTGGAGGGCGAACTCTCGCGCCGGCTGTCATCCGGCTCCAAGCACGCGTGTGACGTCAACGGGCAGCGCCGTGAGGGCCTCCTTGCCTACCTTGAAGGTAGGGAAGGAGGCCCTCACGGCGCTGGGCCGGGTCAGCGCAGCTTGTCGACCGACGCGATCCGTTCCCAGTGGGCCCCGAGGGTGTTGAGCAGCGCGGCCATGTCGATGTCGCCGTCGGTGCCGTCGCCGTCGAGGAGCGCCTTGTCGAGCCTTCGGGCGCGGCGGTTGACTTGACTCAAGACCGACTTGCCCTCGTCGGTGAGCGAGAGCAGTTTGCGGCGCGCGTCGTGCGGGGATTCGACGCGCTGGATGAGGCCCCGCCGCTCGAGCCTGCGGCACAGATCGGCCATCGTCGAGGTGTCGAGCGCGACGGCGCCCGCCAGTGAGCTCTGGTCGCTCCCGGGGTAGGCGCGGACCGCGGACAAGACCGCGAACTGCGGACCGGTCAGGACCGGATCCACGTGCCGGTTCCACGCGGCGAGGTACGCCTGGTGCAGCCGGCGGGCGCCGTAGCCGGGGGCCGCCAGCAGGTCGGAGGGTGGCGCGGGAGTGACGGCCGGCGTGTCTTCCCTGCGCCGGCCCGTACGCGCCGGTTCACCCATCGTCGTTCTCCCTCGTCTGTTTCACCCGCTGTCCGGGCCCCCGGGTAATCCTACGTGTCCGGACGGTCGCTCACGGCCATCCCTCGACGAAGTCTGTCCTCCGCGAGCCCTTGCGTATCCGGATAGTACGTGTTCGGATGAGTGCTGGGCCCAATGCGTTGCGGGAGCACGAATCCAGGCGCAACTCTTGCGCATCCGGATAATACGTGCTCGGATTAATGTGGAGGTGGTCAACGATGGATCAGAACCTGTTCAACGACATCTGCCTGCGCCAGCTGACTTTCTCGGGGGTGCACGAGGGTGAGACCGTGGTGGTGCTGACCCGCGGCGGTGAGCGGGCGGAGTACGCCGACGCTTTCCTGTGGGCCGCCCAGCAGCTGGGCGCCTCGGCCTACCACATGCGGTTGCCTTCGCCGGTCAGCGCCGCGGGCGCCTGGGCCGTGGGGGATTCGGGCCTCGGGAACATCCCGCTCGCGGTCGAGGCGCTCAAGAGCGTGGACATGGTGGTCGACTGCACGTTCCTGTTGTTCAGCAAGGAACAGTTCGCCATCCAGGACGCGGGCACCCGCATCCTCACCGCGGTCGAGCCGCCCGAGCTGCTGGCCCGGCTCATGCCGACGAAGGAACTGCGGGAGCGGGTGGAGATCGGCGCCGAGCTGCTCGCCAAGGCGGGCACCATGCGGATCACCAGTCCGGCGGGCACCGATGTCACCTATCAGCTGGGCGTTTACCCGACGCTGTCCGAGTACGGCTACACCGACACCCCCGGTCGCTGGGACCACTGGCCGGCGGCGTTCGTGTTCACCGGCGGCGCCGACGACGGCGTCGACGGGAAGATCGTGCTGTCGCCGGGGGATGTCTTGCTGCCGTTCAACACCTACGTACAGACGCCGGTGGAAATCACCATCGAGCAGGGTTTCATCCGGGACATCCGCGGCGGCGCCGGATCGACCGGGCTGGACGCCGACCTGCTGCGGTCCTACATCGAAAGCTTCGAAGACCCCCGCGGCTACGGTATGAGCCACGTCGGCTGGGGGCTCGACGAGCGTGCGCACTGGCACGGGCTGACCCAGTTCCCCGGCGGAATGGGTATGGAACTGCGCAGCTTCTACGGCAACGTGATGTTCTCCATCGGCCCCAACAACGAGCTCGGCGGCCCGAACGACACCCCTTGCCACTTCGACATCCCGATGCGCGGCAATTCCCTGTACCTGGACGACGAACTGATCGTCGACAACGGTGAGCTGACCGTTTCCGAGATGCGCCCGGCGGGTCGTCGATGAGCGACCACCACATCGGGATGATCGTCCCCAGCTCGAATCTCACGATGGAGACCGAGCTGCCGAGGATGCTGCGTGCCAGGGAAGAGGCCGAACCGGGGGACCGGTTCGTCTTCCATTCCGCGCGGGCCAGGATGAAGCACGTCGAACCGGAACAGCTGCGGGCGATGAACGCGCAGGCGGGCCGGGCGGCCGCCGAGCTGGCCGACGCCCGGCCGGACGTGGTGGCCACCGCGTGCCTGGTGGCGATCATGGCCCAGGGGCCCGGCTACCACTGCACCGCCGAGGCCGACATCGAGCGCGTGCTGCGCGACGAGGGCTCCGACGCGCCGGTCGTGTCCAGCGCCGGTGCGCTGCTGTCGGGTATCCGTGCGCTGGGTGCCCGCAAGGTCGCGATCATCACGCCGTATCTGAAGCCGCTCACCCAGGCGGTGGTGGACTACATCGAGGACGCGGGCATCGAAGTGGCCGACGCGCTGTCGCTCGAGGTGTCGGACAACCTCGCCGTGGCACGGCTGGATCCGGCCGGGTTGCGGGAGCACCACCGGAGGCTGAACCTGTCCGATGTGGACGCGCTGGTGCTCTCGGCCTGTGTCCAGATGCCGTCGCTGTCCGCGATCCAGCCGGTGGAGGACGAAATCGGGATCCCGGTCCTGTCGGCGGCGACCGCCACGACGTTCCGGATCCTGTCCGAACTCGGGGTCGAGCCCCGGGTGCCGGGCGCCGGGCGGTTGCTCAGCGGCGCCGGGGAATTGACGAAGACGGGAGGCGGGCATGGCCGCGAGTCAGTCGTTTGAGGTCATCGTCGTCGGCGGCGGCCTCGGCGGGCTGTGCGCCGCGCTGTCCCTGCGGCAGCGAGGACTTCGGGTCACCGTGGTCGAGGCGGCGCCGGCACTCGGTGAGATCGGCGCGGGGATCCAGACCGCGCCGAACGCGAGCCGGATCCTCATCGGGCTCGGCCTGCGTGCCCGGCTGGAACGGGTGCGGACCGAGCCGCAGGACCAGGTCCGCCGTCGCTGGGCCGACGGGAGCATCATCGCCCAGCTGCCGCTCGGTGGGCGCGTGATCGACCAGTACGGCGCGCCGTACTGGCACTACCACCGCGCCGATCTGCACGGAGTCCTGCTGGACGCCTGCCTGGATCCGGACGTCCCCGGTCCGGTGGTGCGGGTGGCGACCGGCGCGCGGGTGACCGACCTGGACCGCACCGAGCCGGAGCGCCCCGCGGTGATCACCGCGGACGGGCGACGGTTCGCCGGCGACGTGGTGATCGGCGCCGACGGCATCCGGTCGGCGGTCCGTGATCTCGCCGGATTCGACGACACCCTGGAGTTCTCCGGCGAGATGGCCTATCGCGCCCTGATCTCCGGAGACCTGATCGCACAGGACCCCACTACCCGGTTCCTGGTCGACCGCTACCACTCCACGATCTGGTACGGCCCGAACAAGCACCTGGTGCACTACATGATCCGCGGCGGCCAGTACCTCAACGTGGTCGCGATCGTGCCGTGCACCGAGTCGGTCGCCAGGGACTGGAGCGGTCCGGCCACCGCCGCCGAACTCGCCGCCGAATACCGCGACTGGGACGACCGGGTCCCGGCCATGCTGGCCAAGGCGAAGGACGAGGACGTCTCGGTGTGGGCGATGTACCGTCGTCGCCGTGATCCCGTCTGGGTCGACGGCCGGATCGCCCTGCTCGGCGACGCCTGCCACGCGATGCTGCCCTATCAGGCACAAGGCGCGTCCCAGGCCATGGAGGACGCCGCGGTGCTCGCCGAGGAGCTCGGGCGGGTCACCCGCGACGGGATCGACGGCGCCCTGATGCGGTACGTGGACCGGCGCGCCAAGCATGCGGGCATGGTGCAGGACGCGTCACTGCAGAACATGGACTTCTACCACCTGCCCGACGGTCCCGAGCAGCGCGAGCGGGACGAGAAGCTGCGCCGGTTCGACGGCGAATCCGACGTTTCCTACGACTGGCTGTGGAACGGCAGCCCGCTCACCGATCCCGACACCGAGTCCATCCATTACCAGTTCGCCCGCTGAGGAGCGGACTGGCCGGCGTGACGGAGCCATTCATGCGCACTGGAGATCAGATCGTCCAGGACCTGCCCTGGCGTTGGAGCGTGCAAGGAAAGATCTTCCTCATCGGCGGCCTCGGCTACATGTTCGACGCCTGGGATGTGGCGTTGAACGGATTTCTCACCCCGCTGGTCGGGGCGGAATTCGGGTTGTCGGCAGGCCAGAAAGGGCTGGTGGCGACGGCCAATCTGATCGGCATGGCCGTCGGCGCGGTCATCTGGGGCACGGTGGCGGACCGCATCGGCCGGAAGCGGGCGTTCAGCGTGACGCTCCTGCTGTTCGCGCTGTTCTCCGTGCTCGGCGCGCTCTCGCCGAACGTGGAGTCGTTCCTGCTGCTGCGTTTCCTGGCGGGTATCGGGCTCGGCGGATGCATCCCGGTGGACTACGCGATCGTCAGCGAGTTCTCTCCACGACGGCATCGCGGCCGGGTGCTTTCGGCAATGGACGGCTGGTGGCCGATCGGCACCACGCTGGCCGCCGTCACCGCGACCTTGCTGGTCCCGGTTTCCGGGAACTGGCGCTGGATGCTGGTGCTGATGATCCTGCCCGCGCTGCTGCTGTTCTGGGTGCGGCGCGGTATCCCGGAATCACCGCTGTACCTGGTGCGCAAGGGACGCGAGGCGGAGGCACGCACCGTCATCGACGATCTCGTCCGCCGTACGGGAGCGGCGCCTGAGCCGTACTCGATCCCGCCCGCGGTGGTGGAGGACACCCGCGGTGGCGCGCTCGCTGCGGCGTTCGATCAGCTTCGCCGGGTGTGGGCGTTCAACCCGCGGATCACCGGTGTCGCGTGGTCGTTGTTCATCACCGTCATGCTGGTGTACTACGCCGCGCTCAGCTGGATGCCGTCCATCCTGCGGGCACAGGGATTCGGGGAGATCGCCGCCTTCGCCTCGACCGCGCTCATGAACGCGACCGGCATCGTCGGCGTCGCGATCGCCGTGCTCCTCGTCGACAAGGTCGGCCGCAAACGGATCATCATGGTCGCCGGGCCGGTGACGGCGCTGTCACTGGTCGTGTTCTCGCTGCTGCTGGACACTCCGGCGGCGGCGGTGGTGGCGATCGGCGCGTTCGGCCTGTTCGCCTTGGTGGTGATCCCGGTGATGTACGCCTACGTCTCCGAGCTCTACCCGACCGAACTCCGTGCCTCCGGCTTCGGCTGGGCGTCTTCGTCGAGCCGGGCGATCACCGGCTTCGCGCCGTTGCTGTTCGGCAGCGTCCTGTGGCCGGTGCTCGGCTTGCCCCTGACCTTCACCGTGCTGGGGCTGCTCGTGGTCGCGGCGGTCGTGTTCATGATGATGGGCGCGCCGGAGACCCGGGGGCGCGAACTCGACCGGATCGTCGACCCGGCGGAGCCCGCGACCGGTACGACCTCGGCTCCGGCTCCGTGAAGCCCGCCGCGTTCCGCTACCACCGGGCGCACGACGTCTCCGACGCCGTCGGCCTGCTCGGCGAGCTCGCCGCGGCGGGCGAGGATCCGAAGCTGATCGCCGGTGGACAGAGCCTGATGCCGATGATGAACTTCCGGCTCGCCCGGCCGACGGCTCTGGTCGACCTCGGCCCGCTGCGCCGGGATCCGGCACTGAACTCCTTCAGCCATACGGATTCGGGACTGACCATCGGGGCGATGGTCACCCATCGGACGGTGGAGGTCGCCGCGCTCGGACCGGACTTCGCCGTGCTGTCCCGCGCCATGCGGTGGGTGGGGCATCTGCCGATCCGCTCCCGCGGCACGGTGGCGGGCAGCATCGTGCACGGCGACGCCACCGCGGAATGGTGCCTGCTCGCCCTGCTGCTCGACGCGGTGATCGTCGCCGAAGGCCCGGGCGGCCGCCGCGAGATCCCGGCGGGGGAGATGTTCCACGGCTTCTACAGCACGGCCGTCGAACCGGACGAGGTGGTGACGGCCGTGCGCTTCACCCGTCCGGCGCCCCGGGCCGCGCTGACCGAGTTCGCCCGACGCCACGGCGACTTCGCGATCGTCGACGCCGCGGTCAGCTTGGACGCGGGCCCCGGCGATCGTGCTCCGCTGGCCGGCGGACGCGTGGTGCTCGGCGGCGTGGCCCCGGCGCCCGTCCGGGTTCCCGAGGCCGAGTCCTTGCTCGCCGGAGGTGTTCCCGGGCCGGAGCTGTTCGCCGCGTGCGGCGAGGCCGCGGCGGCGGCCATCGACCCTCCCGATGACGCGGCGGGGAGCGGCACCTACCGCCGACGGCTGGCGCGAACCCTCGTCACCACGGCCTTGGGCCAGGCGTGGGAGAAAGGAGCGACGCGATGACTCCACGATTCGACGGGCGGAACGGTCGCTGGGTCGGGGCCTCGGTGCCGCGACGCGAAGACCCCCGTTTCCTGAGCGGCCGGGGTCGGTTCGTCGACGACATCCAGCTGACCGGGATGCTGCACGCCGCCTTCGTCCGCTCGACGGTCGCGCACGGCACGATCTCCGCGATCGACCTGTCGGCCACCCTGGCGGTCGAGGGTGTCGTGGCCGCCTACACGGCGGCGGATCTCGAGCTCGGTGACATCGTCGCGCTGCTCGACCGCCCGCCCGAGGAGTTCTCGCCGACCGCGATGCCGATCCTCGCCAGGGAGAAGGTCCGGTTCACCGGCGAACCGGTGGCACTGGTCATCGCGCGTGACCCGTACAGCGCCGAGGACGGCGTCGAGGCCGCGATCGTGGGCTACGAGGCGCTCGGGGCGATCGTCTCGGAGGAGTCGGCGTTCGCCGAAGGAGCGCCGCTCGTGCACGAGGAGGCGCCGGGCAACGTGCTGCTCGACGTGTCCATGTTCGACACTCCCGGTGTCGACGCGGCATTCGAGGCGGCCCGCGCGGACGGCGGTTGCGTGGTCGAGGTCGTCACGAAGAGCGGGCGCCAGAACGCGCTCCCGCTCGAAACACGCGGAGTGGTCGCGTCCTGGGACGATCACGACGACCAGCTGCTCGTGCAGATGTGCACCCAGGTGCCGCATCAGGTGCGCACGGCGATGGCCCGCTCGCTGCGGGTCCCCGAACGCACCGTGCGGGTCACCGTTCCGGACATGGGCGGCGGCTTCGGGCAGAAATGCGTGGTCGGCCGGGAGGAGATCGCGGTCGCGGCGGTGGCACGACGGCTGAACCGGCCGGTGAAGTGGATCGAGGACCGCCGGGAGGCGCTCACGGCCGGCTTCCTGGCACGGGAGCAGCGCTACCGCACCTTGGCGGCGTTCGACGGAGACGGCCGCATCACCGCGCTGGACGTCGACGTCGTCTGCGACATGGGTGCGTACTCCTGCTACCCGTTCACGGCGGGAATCGAGCCGCTGATGGCGTCGGCCGAGATGCCGAGCGTGTACCAGGTGCCCGAGTACCGGGTCCGCGCCCGCGCCATCACCAGCAACAAGGCACCGACGGCGCCCTATCGCGGCGTCAGCCGTCCGCAGTACGTGATGGCGATCGAACGGGTCATGGAACGCGCCGCACGGGAACTCGGCCTCGACCCCGTCGAGATCCGGCGGCGCAACGTGATCACCCAGTTCCCGTACACCGGCGTCAACGGCATCACCTACGACCCCGGCACCTATCGCGAGTCGCTGGAACTGGCCGAAGCCACGCTCCGCGACGAGGGCTGGTACGAGACCCGGGACCGTGCCGCCGCCGAGGGAAGGCACATCGGCATCGGCTACTGCTGCTTCTCGGAGCGGACCGGCTACGGGTCGGGTGCCTTCGCCAAGCGGAAGATGGCCGTGGTCCCCGGCTTCGACATCTCCGAAATCCGCATGGACACCACCGGATCCGTCGTCGTCACCAGCGGCACCATGAACCACGGCCAGTCCCACGAGACGACGCTGGCGCAGATCGTGGCCGACCGGCTGGGGCTGCACCTCGACCAGGTCAAACTGCGCCAGGGCGACACCGAGCGCATCGCCTACGGATGGGGGACCTTCGCTTCCCGTTCGGTGACGATCGGCGGCTCGGCGGTGTCCCTCGCCGCCGGGAAGCTCGGCGAGCTGCTGTGCAAGATCGCCGCGCACCTGCTCGAAACGAGCCCCGACAACGTCCGTCTCGACGGCGACGGCGGCGTCGTCCAGATCGACGACCCGGAGCGGCGTGCGTCGTTCGAGGAGATCGCCGACGTGGCGTACCTGCGCAGTCACCTGCTGCCCAAGGACGTCGAACCGACGCTGACGGCCACGGCGAGCTTCGACGTGCCCGGCGACGGGACTTTCTCGAACGCCACCCACGCCGTGGTCGTCGAGGCCGATCCGGGCACCGGGCAGATCAAGATCCTGCGCTACGCGTGCGTCGAGGACTGCGGGGTGGTGATCCACCCGCAGGTCGTCGACGGCCAATGCCGCGGCGGGATCGCGCAGGGCATCGCCGGCGCGCTGTTCGAGGAGGTCACCTATGCCGGCAACGGCGAACCGTCGGCCGCCAGCTTCATCGACTACCTCGTCCCGACCGCGACGGAGATCCCCGACATCACCGTCACACACCTCGAAACCCCTTGCGCCTTCACGGAAAGCGGTGCGAAGGGCGCGGGCGAAGGCGGCACCATCGGCGCGCCTGCCGCCGTGCTGAACGCGATCAACGACGCGCTGCGCCATACGGGGATCGAACTCGACACGACCCCCGTCCATCCGCAGACCGTGCTCGCCGCGCTCGAAACGCGGATCCCCGAGGAAATGAGCGTCCCATCATGACCGACCGGCACCTGATCGTCCTGAACGTCAACGGCGACGAGCACGAAACCCTCGTCGAGCCGCGCAAGACCCTGCTCGACGTCCTGCGCCACGACCTCGGGCTCACCGGCACCCACGTCGGCTGCGAGCACGGAGTGTGCGGCGCCTGCACCGTCCTCGTCGACGGCGAACCGGTGCGGGCCTGCCTGATGTTCGCCGTACAAGCGGAAACCGCCGAGATCCGCACGGTCGAATCACTGAGCCACGACGGCGAACTCTCCGACCTGCAACGGTCTTTCAGCGAGCACCACGGCCTGCAGTGCGGCTTCTGCACACCCGGCTTCCTCATGCTGGCCGAAGGATTCCTCGCCCAGCGGCCGGACGCCGGCCGCGAGGAGATCCGCGAGGCCGTGTCGGCGAACCTGTGCCGCTGCACCGGTTACCAGACGATCGTGGACGCGGTCGAGGCGACCGCGACCCGTCGGTGCCACGCCAAGGAAAAGGAGGCGACAGCGTGATCCTGGAAAACCAGCTGTCCGTACCGGCCGGACCCGACGCGGTCTTCGCCTTGATCAACGACGTCGAGCGGGTGGCGGGCTGTCTCCCGGGCGCGACCCTCGACGGGCGGCAGGACGACGCCTATCTCGGCCGCGTCAAGGTCAAGGTCGGCCCGATCACCGCCGCCTACTCCGGCACCGTGCGCTTCACCGACGTCACCGAGGCCGACCGCACTCTGCGGCTGCTGGCCAGGGGAGCGGACGCCCACGGCAACGGCGACGCCGAAGCCGACGTCACGCTGACCGTGCTCGAGGCACCCGGCGGCGCCACCATCGAGTTGCGCACCGACCTGTCGATCCGCGGCAAACTCGCCCAGTTCGGCAAGGGTGCGATCGGCGCCGTGTCCACCCGGCTGCTCGACCAGTTCGCCCGCAACCTCGCCGACCAGTTGCGGCAGCCTGTCGCGGCGGGGCCCGCGCCGGTGGCGAAATCCGTTCCCGCGCAAGGCGGTGAGGCGCTCGACGGGCTGGCCATGCTGGTTCCCGACAACGTCAAGCGCTACGGCGCGATCGCGGCGGCCGCGGCGCTCGGTCTGTTCCAGGGCTGGCTGCTCGGCCGGATCCGCACTCAGGACAAACTGATCAAGGAGTTGCAGCGTGCCCGTCGATGAACACCTCGACAGCGTGTACGACCGAGCCGGTTTCGGCGCGAGCGTGCCCCGCGGATCCCGTCCGGCGCTGGTCGTGGTCGACCTGACCCGTGGATTCACCGAACCCGGCTTCCCGTCCGGAGCGGACCTCACCGCCGAAGTCACCGCGACCGCCGCCCTCGTGGCCGTGGCCCGGCGGCAGGACGTGCCGGTGATCTACACGGCGATCAGTTACACGCCCGCCGAGGCGGACGGCGACGCCATCGCCTGGCTCCGGAAAGCACCCGGGATGCGAGCCCTCCGTGAAGGAAGCGAAGCGATCGCCCTCGACCCTCGGCTCGAAAAGCGCGAAGGCGACCATTTCGTCTTGAAGAAGGGGGCCTCGGCGTTCCACGGAACCGCGCTGGCCGCTCTCCTCACGAGCCTGGGCGCGGACACCGTCGTCGTTTGCGGCGCCACCACCTCGGGCTGCGTCCGCGCGACCGCCGTCGACGCCGTCCAGTCCGGATTCAACACCCTCGTCGTCCGGGAAGCCTGCGGTGACCGCGCCCAGGGACCGCACGACGCCGCACTGTTCGACCTCCATGCCAAGTACGCCGACGTCGTCAGCGTCGAAGATGCCGCGGCTTACCTCGGGAAGGCGCCACTTCGCACGCTCGGGCAGCCCGCGCTGGCCGACCTCGGCACCGTTCCCGCGACCAGCCGCTGGGTGCGGTCGGGGCCGGTCCGGCTGCACGTGCTCGACTACGGTCCCGCCGACGGTGTCCCGGTGCTCGTGCTGCCCGGGATCACCAGTCCGGCCGTCACGATGGATTTCGTGGCGCGGGAACTCACCGATCTCGTACGCCCGCTCGTACTCGACGTCCGCGGCCGCGGCCTGTCCGACGACGCGCCGGGCTACGACCTGGCGAGCTACGCCGCGGACGTCGACGCGGTCGTGGCCGGACTGGAACTGCGCGACCCGATCCTGCTCGGGCACTCCATGGGCGCGCGGATCGCCGCGCGGGCCGCCGCCGTCGGCCGTTCCCGGCTTCGAGGCACCGTTCTGGTCGACCCTCCGCTGAGCGGGCCCGGCCGGGAGCCGTACCCCACCACCCTCGACGCCTTCCTCGGGCAACTCGACCAGGCCCGCCGGGGGACCGACGCCGACGAGGTGGCCCGGTCCTGGCCACGCTGGCCGCGCCGGGAACAGGAGTTGCGTGCCCGCTGGCTGTCGTCGTGTTCCCGTGACGCGATCGCCGCCACCCACGCCGGTTTCGAATCGGAGGACTTCTTCATCGACTGGCCGGAGGTGCCCGCTCCGACCTTCTTCCTGTACGGCGGCGAGAGCCCGGTCGTCACCGCCGCCGGTGTGGCCGAAGCCGCCGAGTGCAACCCTTCGGCCGGACTCGTCGAGATCCCGGAAGCCGGGCACATGGTCTTCTGGGACCAGCCCGAGGCCGCCCTCACCGCGCTGCGGGAAGTGCTGCGAAAGCTCCTCTGAGGTCAGATCAGCGGTTCGTTTCGGTGTCCTTGCCGCCTGAGTACATGAAGGACCCCTTCCTTGCGCCTAGGTACAGGAAGGGGTCCTTCATGTACCTCGGCAAGGTGTGAAGGTCGAGTTTCCTCGGCTGAGCCGAGTTAAGGGGGCCTTCACGCGCCACTGTTGTGGCTGCTGGTGCCTGTGGGGCGAACGTGCCGGGCCGGGCCCGGCACCAACCGCAGCCGGAATCCGCGTAGTACTACTGAGAGGTAAGGCAAAGGTGGCGTGATGCCAAGCCGTGTCGCGAAAGCCACTTTCGCGACGCCTACCGTCCCGAAAGTGGCTTTCGCGACACGGCCGCTGGGTGGTCGTGAGTGTTTCGGGTCGTTAGAACGACACATAACACTCACGACCACCCAGCGGCCCCCGGTCCTTGGACACTCCGCCGACAAGACACGTTTGACCTTCGGCTACCTAAGTCGCCCTTGGCTCTAATCCTCCCAATCACTCACGACCGGGCACCTGCTCTGTCTTCTTCCCCGGGTCCCTCCTTGACAGCTTCCAGCGTCGTTCATACATTCATACATGCGTTGTCAATGTGTATGAATGACGCTGGGAGTTGGTCCGCATGCGACTGGGCAAGACCGCCGTCGTCCTCGGTGGCAGCGCCGCCGGCCTCTGCACCGCGGGCGCGCTCGCCCCGTACTTCGACGAGGTGCTGGTGCTCGAACGCGACGAGCTTCCGGCCGAGGCCGAACATCGGCGCGGGGTACCGCAGAGCAAACATCCGCATTTCCTGCTGAACTCCGGCCGTCGCGCGATCGGCGAGCTGTTCCCCGGATTCGAAGACGACCTCATCGCCGCTGGCGGACTGCATCTGATGCCGTCCATGGACGCCGCCTATCTCGACGGGAAGGGCTGGTCGGCGCGGAAACGCAGCGCGATGACGATGATCTACGGCTCGCGGATCCTCATCGAACGCGTGCTGCGCGACAAGGTCCGGGCCTTGTCGAACGTCGTGATCCGCGAAGGCGTGGCCGTCAACGGATTGGCCACGCGGGCGGGTGCCGTCACCGGGGTCGGGTTCGCCACCCGCGACGGTGAGGAGCACGTCGACGCCGACTTCGTGGTGGACGCGATGGGCCGCGGTTCCTCGGTCAGCGCCTGGCTGGCGGCGGCGGGCTGGCCCGAACCCGAAGTGCGGACCCTCGACGCCAAGGTCACCTACACCTCGCGCTGGTACGACCTGCCCTCACCCGAGGACCGGCCCCCGTCCTGGTGGTGGCGGCATCTGGTGATCATGCCGACCCCCGACAAGGGCACGCATCCGGCCGAGCACGAGTTCCTGGTGAACTTCTTCCCGATCGAAGGCAACCGCGTCATCGCGTGCATGGGCTCGTGGGGGCTCGAAATGCCGCGCACCACGGAGGCGTTCGTCGAGTCGGCCCGCCGGGTGCGGGCGCCCTTGTTCGCGGCCGCGATGGAGCGGTCCACCCCGACGTCCGAGGTGCATCTGACCCGCTCGACGGGCAACAAGTGGCGCCGTTACGACCGGCTCCGCACCCCGCCGGAACGCCTCGCGTTCGTCGGCGACTCGATCTGCGCGTTCAACCCGTTCTACGCGCAAGGCATCAGTTCGGCCGCCGGTTCGGCGCTGCTGCTGCGCGAGCACCTCGCGCGCGCCGGCCGCCTCGACCCGCAGTTCTCCGCGCGTTTCCTTGCCGCGCAACGAAAGCTGCTCAACGTGCCGTGGAGCCTGGCGATGGCGAGGGATCAGGGTTACGCCTGCGCGGTGGGCACGGAAAAGGCGGGGGAGTGGAAGCGCCGCCTGCTCGAGGCGGTGTCCGGCCCGGCGTTCAGGCTCATCGTCGGCGCCGCCCGCGAGGACGACGTGGTCGACGAGCACTTCGCGAAGGTGTTCAACCTCGACGAGTCCTTGAAGGACATGATGACGAACCCGCGCGTGCTCGCGGGGCTCGTGCGCTACCGGATCCGGGCCGCGCTCGGACGGCACCGGGTTCCCTTCGACTTCGACGCCCGGGCCGAGCCACCGGTCACGGACTACTCGCCGGAAGGCGCCACCGAGCCCGCCGTCTCCCGATGAACGCCGTATGCGGGCCGGACGCGGAAGCCGTCACCCGCGGACTCGGCTTCGACTGCCACGACGTTTCCCCCTGGCTGTCGATCCGCCCACCGTGGGCGGCGGCCCACTGGACGATGCCGCTGCTGGAACTGCTCGTCCTCGGCGGCGCTGTGTTCGCGTTGGTGCACGCGATTCGCCGTCACCGTCAGGGTGATTCGACCAACCTGGCGCTCTGGTGCGCTTCCCTGGTCTACCTCTTCGTCATCGAACCGCCGCTGTACTTCCCGGAGTGGTTCGGGCTCGAGCGGCAGTACGGCTTCATCTTCGCTCACAACCGGTTCACCGTTCAGTTCATGTGGGACCGGCTGCCGCTGTACATCGTGGCGTTCTATCCGATGATCAGCCAGCTCGCCTACGAACTCGTCCGCTCCCTCGGGATCTTCCGCGCCAGGGGCGCGCTGATCGGATCGGTGGCGGTCGCCTTCGCCTGTCAGGTGTTCTACGAGGTCTTCGATCACCTCGGCCCGCAGCTGACATGGTGGGCCTGGAACGGGAACAACCGGATCGTCAACCACCCCGCGCTGGATTCGGTTCCCATGAACAGCATGCTGCTTTTCGCCTCCGTTTCGATGGGCGCCATGACCTATCTGGTGGTGCGGCTGGCAGGCGGTTCGCGACGCGGGTGGTCGCTCGCGGCACGCATCGCCGTGGCCGGTGTCCTCACGCCGCCGAGTATGGCGATCGCCGGTCTCCCGTCGAGCGTCTTCAGCGGGAACGTGACCGCGCAGGCCTGGGTGCTCGGCGTCGAGCTGGCGTTGCTGTGGTTCGCGGGTATCTGGATCTTCGTCCGGCACCGGGGTCCCGGCGAGCCGTTGACCGCCTTCACCCGGTTCTATCCCGCCGTCTACCTGGGCGGTATGGCCGTGTTCTGGCTCGGCGCCTTGCCGGGCTACCTGTCCGCGGAGAACGGCGTCACCGAAGACGGCACCCCGGTCGGGAACGGTCTGTACACACTGGCCTGCTTCGTGGCCGCCGGTCTGCTGCTGGCCGCGCTGTACCGCGTGCGCCGCGGGGCACCTGCCACCGTCTGAGATTCTCCGTTCGGGGAAGATGGGACGTATGGGGCACCACGGATGGCGGGGCAACCCGCCCGGAACCGAGCGCGAGGCTCGCCGCCGGATCGTCGACGCGGCGACGGCCTGCATCGACCGGGTCGGTCTCGCCAAGACCAGCCTCTCCGACGTCGCCGCCGAAGCGGGCGTGACCCGGCAGACCGTCTACCGCTACTTCCCGAGCCTCGCCGACATCCTCAGCGCGGTCGCGCTGGACCGGGTCGAGGAGTTCGCCGGGCGGATGGAACGGCATCTGGCCTCGTTCGGCAGTGCCGCCGAGGTCGCGGTGGAATCCGTGGTCTTCGGCGTCCGCGCGGTCCCCGACGAGCCGTACCTCGGACTGCTCTTGAAAGCGGGTGAGGCCGACGTCTTCACCGTCGCGGTCACTTCTTCGCAGTCCTTCGCGCTCGGCGCGCGGATCCTCCGGAACGTGCCCGTCGACTGGGCCGCGGTGGGCGTCACGACCGACGAGGACTTCGAGGGGCTCGCCGAAATGCTGATGCGGCTGTTCCTCTCGTTCCTGCAGTACCCGTCCACGCCGGCCCACACCGACGAGCAGTTGCGTACCCTCGTCCGCCGGTGGATCGGCCCCGCGCTGACCGCACGGCCGTGACAAACGAATCCGGTGCACTATCAACGCATATGGTAGTTATTCACCGACAATAGCCCGGGTTCTTGTCTGACCTTCACGATCCTGCCACCCTCGCCGAAGACGATCATCGGCGAAAGGGGAGTGCATGGGATGGTGGTGGCAGGCATTCTCCGGCGCCGCACCGTGGTCGCTGCTCGCCGCCGCGGCCGGTGCGGGAGTCGCCGAAATCGGGGCGCGCCTTCGCGGGAAGCGGCGTCGCCCGTTCGTGATCGCGCTGGATTTCGCTTTGCTGGCTTCGCTTTTCGCGGTGCTCCTGGTCGTCTTCGTGCCGGCGCCGACGACGGGACGCGGTTCCCCGGTGAGTCTTCACCTGCTGGCGGACGTCCTGCCCGTCTTCGGTGATCATCCGGACCCCGCCCTGTTCCAGTTGGCGGGCAACGTTTTCCTGCTGACGCCGCTAGCGGTGCTGATGCCGGTGCGCTTCGAGTGGGCGAGGCCGGTGCCGCGGGTCGTCCTGTCGGCGTTCGTGGCGTCCGTGTCGATCGAGTGTCTTCAGGTCTGGCAGGGCGCCGGCCGGGTCGGATCGCTGGACGACGTGCTGTGCAACACGGCGGGGGCCGCGCTCGCGGCCTGGTGTGCAAGCCTGTGGCGCGGCCGGACGGCGACAGCGGGCAGTGTCCGCGTGTGGCAGCGGTCGGGGATCGAGGTCCGGCGCCCCGGTGTGATGAACGCGCGCCGCGGGCACCGGCTGATCGGCCGCGTGACCCTCAGCGACCTTCCTCCGTTGGCCGAAGGCGCGACGCTCGAGATCACTCTGTCCGAATCGGACGGTGGAGCTCTGCTTGTCTCGGCTCAGGCCTCGGTGGCGGCATGAGCCGCGAGCGCTACCTCGGCCGGACGCCCGCGAGGACGGCGTCCAGGCTCGGAAGCCAGCGCTGCCGGGGATCAGGTGCCGAGAGCCATTCCGCGTGGGCTTCGGCGCGGCCCGAGTCGACGGGCAAGGGGAGCAGTGACCCCCAGGCGAGCACCTCGACATGCGGTGGCAGGGAGATCCGGGGCGGGATCAGCCCGTCGGATTCCGCGAGGATGGCCACACGCGGGCCTTGCTGGGTCAGCACCGCCATGGCGGGGCCCTCGCAGCCGGTCTCGGCGAGCCGGGTGAGGACCTGGGCGCCGTTGATCTTGGGCAGGGTCACCGCGCAGATCCCGTTCTCGAGCACCAGGAACGGCTGCGTGCCACGCCATTTCAGCGACCAGCCGAAGAGGCGGCTGTAGAAGGCGTCGCCCCGGGGGCGGATCGACTCCACTGACGAGCGGGACTCGATCGGAAGCACTTGGTGGTCCAGCGACATCGTCGGCGCCTTCCGGACGGAGGAGGGACACGATGGCCCCGGGATCATCGTCAGCCTAACGGCACTCAGTGCCACTAGCAAGTGGCTGCTACCGTCCCGCTATGACCGATTCGCCGCGCCGAGCGCCGGTGACCAGGGCCGGGGCGACCCCCGCGGGCCGTCGCAGGCTGCGTCGCGCGCTCGCCGCCTCGGCCGTGGACCTGTTCGTGGCCAAGGGCTACGAGGCCACCACGGTGGACGAGATCGCGGCCGCCGCCGGGGTGGGCCGCCGGACGTTCTTCCGGTACTTCGACGCCAAGGACGACGTGCTCTTCGCGAACCACGACGAGATCGTGGCCGAGATGGAGGAGACGTTCGCCGCCGCGGATCCCGGCCGCGACCCGGTGGAGGTGGCCTGCGACGCCGTCGGCCTTGTCCTCGACTCCTATGCCGCGGAACTCGACGTCTCGCTCAAGCGGTTCACCCTGACGCGGACGGTGCCTTCGTTGCGGGACAAGGAGGTCGCGACCGTCGACCGCTACCAGCGGGTGCTCGCCCGCTACCTGCGGGCGCGGTTCACGGAGCAGGGCGACGAGACGGCGAGCCTGCGGGCGGCCGTGGCCGCGGCGGCGATCGCGGCCGCCAACAACCACGTGCTCCGGCGCTGGCTGCGCAGTGGCGGGCAGGACGACATCGCGGCCAGCGCGGCGGAGGCCTTCGCGCTGGTCATCGACGCGTTCAGGGCCGAACCCGCCGCGGCGGACGGCGCCGAAAAGACGGTGGTGGCCGTACTGACCACGGCGGCACCGCTGCACACCGTCATCGCCAAGGTGAACGCCGCCTTGAACGAGCCGTAGCCGGTTCTGGCACTCAGTGCCATGAGGCGATCCGAAGGTAGGGTGACGTCTGATGATCACCCGACAGCGCCTGCGGGCGTGGTGGGATGCCCTGCGCTACACGGCATTCGCCGGAACCGACGCCCCGCCGAAGCGTTCGGCGGGGTTGCGCTGGCTGCGCACGCTGGCGATCGTCGGATGCGGACTCTGGGCGGGTTTCGTCACGTTCTCGACCGTCTCGGTGTCGCCGCCCGTGAAGACGTTCAACGTGCTCATCACCGTGCTGCCCTGCCTGCTCGCGGTGCGTTCGCCGCTGTGGGGGTGGCGCACGCTGATCGTCGGCGTCGTGAGCACCCCGCTGACCTTGCCCGGCATCGCCGCCACCTGGGGCTGGCCGTGGGCGCCGGGCTTCGCGCTCACGGCGGCGCTCGTCTTCTACCTGGTGGGGGAGAGCAACGATCAGGCGGAACTGACCTGGGCGGGGCTGATCTCGTTCGGTGCCGCCACGCCCTTCCTGGGTGATTGGCGTGACGCGGCGCTGCTCGTCCTGCTGGGCGGGATCGCGTTCTTCCTCGGCAACACGGTCCGGCAGCGCAGGCTGGCCGAAGAGGAACGCGTGGCACAACAGGAACGCAGGCTCGCCGAGGAGGCCCGGGCGGCACTGCTGGAAGAACGGGCCGGTATCGCGCGGGAACTGCATGACGTGGTCGCGCACCATATGTCCGTACTCGCGGTGCGCGCGGACTCGGCGCGGTTCCGGTTCGCCGATCCGGCCAACGCCGGCCGCGAAGCCGAGATCTGGCAGGAGTTCGCCGACCTCGCCGGAACCGCTCGTGAAGGGCTGACCGAGCTGCGCAGGTTGCTCGGCGTGCTCCGGTCCGAGGATCACGCTCTGCCGACTTCGCCGCAGCCGGGGCTGGGCAAGGTGGTCGAACTCGTGGAAGGGGTGAAGGCCGCCGGCACCGCGTGCGAGCTCCACCTGCGGGGTGATCTCGACGCCGTCCCGGTCGGCGTCGCGTTGTCGGTGTTCCGGATCGTGCAGGAAGCCCTCAGCAACGCGATCCAGCACGCTCCCGGAGCGCCCATCTCGGTCGAACTCACGGCCGGACCGGGTTCCGTCCGGCTGCTCATCGAGAACGGGCCCGGCGACGGTCCGAAGAGGACGGATCAGACCGGCAGCGGACACGGTTTGGTCGGCATGCGGGAGCGGGCCGCTATGCTCGCGGCTGATCTTGAGGCGGGGGAGCGGCCGGACGGCGGTTTCCTCGTCGCGCTGACCGTTCCGCTCGATCGTGAGGGGCATCCGCAACCGTGATCTCGGTGGTCATCGCCGACGACCAGACCATGGTCAGGCAGAGTTTCCGCGCGGTGCTCGACGCGCAGCCCGACCTGCGGGTGGTGGGGGAGGCCGCGGACGGGACCACCGCCGTCGCATTGTGCGCCGAACTCGAACCGGACGTCGTGCTGATGGACGTGCGCATGCCCGAACTCGACGGGATCGAGGCGACCCGGCGGATCGTGGCGGGGCGGCAAGAGGTCCGCGTGCTGATCCTCACCACCTTCGACATCGACGAATACGTGTTCGGCGGGCTGCGGGCGGGTGCCAGCGGCTTCCTGCTGAAGGACTCCCCGCTGGACGACCTGGTCACCGCGGTCAGGGTGGTGTCCGCGGGTAACGCGCTGTTCGCGCCGGCGATCACCAGGCGCTTGATCGGCGAATTCACCCGCACCCACGCCTCGGCGCACGCGGGTCACACCCTCGTGGCCGAGCTGACCGCACGTGAGACTGAAGTGCTCCGGCTGGTCGCCCGCGGCCTCTCCAACACGGAGATCGCCGAAGCGCTGGTGATCGCGGAACAGACGGCGAAGTCCCACGTCAGCAGGGTTTTCGCCAAACTCGGAGTGCGTGATCGCGCGCAAGCGGTCATGGTCGCGTACGAGGCGGGGCTCGTCGTGCCGGGAGCCATGCCCTGATACCGGGGTAGGGGTAGGCACGAAAGCGAGTACCGGGGTAGCGGCGCCAAGACGGTTCCCCGGGGCGATGTTTCCCGGCGTGGTTCCGGAGATCGTTTCCCCATGGAGTGGTCAAGAGGGCGACGCGCCGCCCCGGCGCTGATCGTCGTCGGCGGAGCGATGACCGTATGCGCCCTGGTGGCGCTCGGCTGGTGGATCTCGGAGCTGCCGCTCGGCATCGATTCGGCGGTGTACCGGGCAGGCGGGTTCGCCGTGGTGGAAGGGGAAAGCCTCTATTCACCCTTGCGGGCGCTCCCCGAATGGGCGCCGGAGCTGCCGTTCACCTATCCGCCGTTCGCCGCGCTCCTGTTCACCTCGCTGACCGCGTTGCCCACCCAGCTGTGCTGGGGCCTGCTGGCACTGGCGGCCGCGCCGTCGCTCTACTTCGCGCTCCGCCCGTTCGCCGACCGGGCCCACCTGCCGCTTCTGCTGCTCGGCGCCTTCGCGCTTCAGCCGGTGTGGCAGACCATTGGCCTCGGCCAGGTCAACCTCGTCCTGATGGCCGCCGTGGTGACGGACCTGCTCCTCCTGCGTGATTCACGCTGGCGCGGGATCACGATCGGGATCGTCGCGGCCGTCAAACTGATCCCGCTGATCTTCATCGTCCATCTCCTGGTGGTGCGGCGTACCGCCGACGCGGCACGCGCGCTGGCGGCCTTTGTCGGCGCGACGGCGTTCGCGATGGTCGTCCTGCCTGCCGACTCCGTTCGCTTCTGGACTTCGGCGATCTTCAACGACCATTTCACCGAGATGAAGGGCTGGGTGGGAAACCAGTCGTGGCAGGGATTCGTCGCGCGGACCGGCCAGGAAGGACGGACGGCCACGCTGTTGATCGTGCTGTCCGGCGTGGCGTTCGCGGCGGTGTCGATGTGGCTCGTGCACCGCCTCCACCGAGCGGGTGACGACCGAGCCGCGGTGCTGGTCACGGCGGGATGCTCCCTGCTGATCAGCCCGATCTCGTGGACTCACCACTGGGTGTGGGTGGTGCCCGCGATCGGCCTCCTCGCCGCCAGGGGACGCCGCGGGGTGGCGCTGATGGTCGCCGTCCTGTTCACCGGATGGACGGTCGCCGTGGTCCCGGGCGGCGGGGGAGCGGAGCGCGACTGGAACCTCGCGGAGGCCTTGATCGGCAACGCCTACCTGATCTGCCTTCTCCTCGCGGGACTCGCTCGCCTACCCCGACGTATAACGCTATATACGTCGGGGTGACGCGCATCATTCGTCTGTATTCGGAGCGTTTTCGCGCCCTTCGCGCGTATAGAACAGAAGAAACGCCAGGATGCCCGCGATGCCGGCGACAACGCAGACACTGTCGGCGACATCGGTGCCGAAGGCCGTCACGATCGGGCCGGAACCGACGACGATGCCGAGGGTTTGCCCGGCGACGACCACGAAGCCGCCGACGAGGAACGCGAAGAGACAGACGCGGGTCGCGGCCAGCAGGATCCGATACACGGTGATCACGCTCCAGGGAGCCACAGCAGCCCGACGGCCATGAGGACGCCGAACAGCAGGGTGGGCAACAGGTAGTAGAGGACGACCGGGATGAAGATCCGGACCGGGTTGATCTCGGCGATACCCGCCGCGACGTACAGCGGGGCGGCGCCCGGTGGTGAGCATCCCTCCGAAGAGGCCCACACGAGGATCGCGGCGAAGGCGACGTGCGGCGGGATGCCGGCGGCGGTCAGCGCGGCGAACGCCACCGGGCCCACGGCGGCGACCGTGGACGTCGTGTTGAGCGGTCCGGCGACGAGCACGATGACGACGCCGACCACGATGGCGGCCACCAGCGGGGAGACGCCGGTGAGCCCTTCCAGGTAGGGCTTGAGCTGATCGTCCAGGCCGAGTGTCTTCAGCACGTTCGACGCGGCGAACGCCGAGATCATCGTGACGCCGACCAGGCCGAGCTTGGGTCCGACGGCGCCGAAGAGATCCCACCACTGCGCCCGCCCCTTCGGCAGCAGTTTCCGTTCGACGAGCAGGCCGACCAGCAGCATGACGATCGGCAGCCAGATGAGCAGCGGGATCGCGTCCGGGGCGTCGATGCCGATGCGAGCCGAGACGAAGTCCGCGGTCGGCGGGGCGGTGAGCAGGATCGGGACGGCGATCGAGCCGAGGACGACCAGTGACGGCCAGCCGACCTTGAACGACGCCCGCAGCGGATGGATGTCCTGCGGTTCCATCGCTTGCACGCCACGGCGTTTCACGATGACGTAGGCCATGATCAGCCGCATCCCCACCATCCACACGCCGGTGACGAAGATCGTCGGGACGATGTCGCCCGCGCTGAGCACCGGCAGCACGGTCGGGGCGGCGAGGAGGATGAAGAACGCGCCGCTGAAGGGGAAAGTGGCGCCGACACCGGCGTTTCCGGACAGCACCAGCGCGGCGGTCTCGCCGCTGGCCTTGGACCGTTTCATCCAGGGGATCGTGATCGACCCGACCGTGGCGACGATCGCGGCGCCGTTGTGGGCGACCGCGCCGAACAGTCCGGAAGCGACGGTCGCCGCGTAGGCCGAGCCACCTCGGCGGCGGCCGAGGAACGAGCTGAGGATGTCGACCATCCGTTGCACCAGGCCGGTCCTGGTGAGCAGTTCGCTGACGAAGACGAACGCCAGCGCGGCGAAGGTGATCTCGGACTTGAGGCCGTCGAGGAGGCTTTCCCAGGCGACGGCGAAGAAGTCCGTGCCCGCGAAGGCGGCGGTGACCAGGAAACCGACGACCATCGCCTCGCCGATGTTGCGTTTGAAGATCGCGTTCCACACGACGATGGCGGCGATGAACGCGACCAGCGCCAGGATCGCGTTCACGCGCGGACCCGGGATGTGTCACCCGTGACGAGGCCTGCGTCGTGGTAAGCGGTCATCGCCTCGGGGCTCGCGAGGAACCGCAGCAGGTCCGCGGCTTCGGCAGAGGCCGCAGGGCCGAGTGCGGCCGAGAGTTCGCTGTAGTGCTGGGCCTCGTCCGGAAGCGGTCCGACGATGCGGGCCTGCGGGACGAACTTCAGCTCACTGAGCTGCTGGACCGCGAGATCGGCGCGACCGTCGGTCACGGCGAGCGCGGTGAATCCCTTCTCCACGATGGTGGCCCGAGCGTTCACTTCCTCGGCGATGCCCAGGTCTTCGAGGAGCCGGGCGAAGTAGATGCCGCTCGCGCCGCTGCGGGAGTACGCGACGGATCGCGCGGAGGTGAGGGCCGTGCGAAGGGCGTCCACCGTGCCGATGCCGGGGTCGTCGAGTTCCGGCGCGGTCGCGATGCCGATCCCGCTTTTCGCCAGTACGACGCGGGATTCGGCGGTGACCGCGCCGAGCGCCTCCAGCTCGGCGAAGGCGCCGGAGACGGCGATCACGACGTCGGGTTCGGCGCCCTCCTTGATCTTCTCGACCAGGATGGTGGTGGGGTCGTAGGTGACGTCGACGTCGACGCCGTGCTTCTTCGTGAACGCGTGCAGCAACACGTCGTCGAGCGCCTTCTTGACGGAGAGGGCGGTGAAGAGGGTGATCACGGGGTGTCCCTTCGGGCGGGTGGGGAGTGGAGGGCGTCGCGCTGACGGTCGGTCAGCGGCCGGGCCGGACGGCCTCGCAGGAGCAGGAAGATCTCCGCGGTGT
Source organism: Amycolatopsis sp. WAC 01376 (assembly GCF_003947415.1). GTDB lineage: Bacteria > Actinomycetota > Actinomycetes > Mycobacteriales > Pseudonocardiaceae > Amycolatopsis. The sequence continues at coordinate 562,465 of NZ_QHKL01000007.1, read as the reverse complement.
GCTCGAGTTCTTCGAGCGTGTCCAAGGCGGTGTCGAGGTTCGTCCCGGCGACGACCGGGCCGTGGTTGGCGAGCAGCAGAGCCGGATGGTCGACGGCGGCGCGAGCGATCGGCTCGGCGACGCCGGGGTCGCCCGGCGGGTGGAAGGGGAGCAGCGGGAGGCGGCCGACCCGCATCGCGAAGTACGCGGTCAGCGGCGGGATGGCGTCGTCCGGGTCGAGACCGTCCAGGCACGAGACGGCGGCGGAATGGGGCGAGTGGGTGTGCACGACCGCGTTGTCGGAAGGACGCTGCCGGAGCACGGTCGCGTGGAAGAAGGCTTCCTTCGACGGCGGCGGTCCGGCGAGGTGGTTTCCGTCGGCGTCGACGACGGACAGATCTCCCGGTCGCACCGTGCCGAGGCAGGCCCCGGTGGGCGTGACGAGGATCTGCTCGCCGTGGCGCACGGAGATGTTGCCTGTGCGGCCGTGGGTGAGGCCCCGGTCGTAGAGGGATCGCGCCGCGGCGATGACGCGTTCGCGGTGGAGCCGGTCGGCACTCATGAGCCGGACGCCGTCGCGAGGAGGTCCGGATCGCCGAAGTTGCCGGACTTGAGCAGCAGCGCGGGCCGGTCGTCGCCCACGGGGTGGATCCACGGCACGCCGGGCGCGGCTTCCGCCCCGATGACGCCGCCGTGGACGTCGAGTGCGGTGACGATCGCGCCGGAGGTCTCGCCGCCGGCCGCCACGAGCCGGCGCACCCCGCGTTGGACGAGCCCGACGGCGATGAGCCCGGTCGCCTTCTCCAGGATTTCAGCGGATCTCGCCACGCCCAGTTCCTGTTGGGTGCGCTTGAGATCCGCCGGACTCGACGACGAGTAGACGAGCGGTCCGGGTGCGGTCAGGGAGTCGTACCAGGCGAGTGCTTCGGCCGCGAGGGCGTCCGGATCCGGTGTCGTCACCGGGTCGAGCCGGTACGCGGGGCGGCCGAGACTCGTCATGACGGCGACCTGTTCGAGCGTTCGTGCCGAGCAGCTTCCGGACAGGACGGCGGCCGGGCCGGTCGGGGTGGGCGCCTCGGTGACCGGAGGCGCGGTGGAGGCCCGTGCGGCCGCGAGTCCGGCCGCGAGACCTGCCGCTCCCGCGACGAGGGGTGAGTTCACCGCGACCCGGCCCAGCAGCCGCAGATCGTCTTCGGTGAGCGCGTCGACGAGCACGTAGCCGGTCTCGCTCTGGATCGCCGCGCGCACGGCGGTTTCCCCGCGCCGGACGACGTCGTGCGTGATCAGGGCGACCGGGGTGTCGGTCTGCGCCCGCAGCAACCGGGGTAGATGCGAGTCCGTCATCGGGGTCGCGGGATGGTCGCGCATGGGCGACTCCGCGAGCAGGGTGTCGCCGACGAAGAGATGGCCCTGGTACTGCGTGCGGCCGTGCTCCGGTGAACTCGGCGTCATCACGACGCCGCCGGGCGGCGACGCCTGCGACAGCGCGTCGAGCACCGGGCCGATGTTGCCGCGCGGCGTCGAGTCGAAAGTGGAGCAGTACTTGAAGTAGATCTGCTCCGCCTGCCGGTTTCGCAGCCACCGCACCGCTTCCAAGGACGCCGCAACCGCTTCGCCTGCCGGGATCGCGCGGCTCTTCAGGGCGATCACGATCGCGTCGTGCGGTGGTGTCGCCTCGTCTTCGGGTGGTACGCCGAAGAACAGCAGGGTGCGTAGTCCGCCCCGGCGGAAGGCCGCGGCGACGTCGGTCGCGCCGGTGAAGTCGTCGGCGATCGCGCCGAGCGTGCCGGTCATTCGCCGATCACCGCCTTCAGCCTCGCCGCGGCGCTGCGAGGCCCGGACACGACGGGTACGCCGAGTGCGGCTGACAGCTCATCCGCGGCGGGGGCGAGGGAGTACTGGGCGAGCAGGACGAGATCCCATCCGACGGCTCGCGCCCGGCACGTTTCGACGAGCCTGTCCGGCGCGAGCACTCCGCCGACCTCGACGGTGATCCCCTTGTCGCGTGCCGCCTGCTCGAAACGTGCCGTGGAGTCGCTCAGCGCCGAGGCCAGCGAGGCGACCACAAGGATCCGGGTGTGACCGCTGGAAAGCGCGTCGTCGAAGGCCGCTTCGTCGGGCGCGAGAAGCGGGACCGGCGCGTCGACCTGCTTCGTGACCTCGCCGTAGAGCGAGCACGTGAGCAGCACGCCGTCGGCGCCGCCGGCGACCGCGTAGTCGATGAGGCGGCGCATCCGGCCGTCCAAAGCGGACGTGCGGCCGTCTTCCCCGACGTCGGCCAGCAGCCGGTCGTCGAGGATGTTCCAAGGCTGGGCCCGCGGGAATCCGGTCGCCAGCGCGTTCACCGCCGGCGGGATCGCGGCCGGTGTGGCGCTGATCAATGCGATACGCGGGCTCATCGGACGTGCTCCTCGATCCAGCTCAGACCTGCTTCGGTGCTGGTGGCGGGCTTGTACTCGCAGCCGATCCAGCCGTCGTAGCCCTCGGAGTTCAGGGTGTCGAAGACGTCGGCCCAGGGAATGCCGCCGGTACCGGGTTCGCCCCGGCCGGGTGAGTCGGCGATCTGCAGGTGGGCGGCGCGGGGCAGGAATTCCCGTAGCGCCGTGACGACGTCCTTCTCGTCGATGGAGGCGTGGTAGACGTCGAAGAGCAGAGACACGTGGGGTTCGTCGATCGCGTCGGTCACCGCTGCCGCGTGTGCCTGGTCGTCGAGGGCGAAGCCCGGCGCGTCCTGTTTGTTCTGTGCCTCCAGCAGTAGCCGGACGCCGCTGCCGCGAGCCTGATCCGCCGCCCAGGCGATGTTCGCGACGTACTGCGCGAAGGCACGGTCACGGGAGACGCCGGCGGGCCGGATCCCGGCGGGCAGGTGCAGGAAGGTGCTGCCCAGTGCCACGGCGTACTCGAGGCCGAGTTCCACTCCTGCGCGGAATTCGGCCGCACGGCCGGGCAGGCACGCGTAACCGAGCCGTTCGGGAGAGCCGGGTTCGCCGGTGGGGGAGTTGATGAGGATCTGGGTCAGTCCCGCGTCGGCGAGGCGGCGGGCGAGCGTGGCGGCGGGGAAGGCGTACGGCGAGGCGTACTCGACGGCGGTGAAACCGGCGGCCGCGGCCGCGTCGAAGCGCTGTTCGAAGGGGAGTTCCGTGAACAGCCACTTGAGGTTGGCGTCGAGCCGGAGTCCATTGTGGAGGATCATCGGCGGTATCCGGGGTTGACGAGGTTGCCGGGAGTGCGTCCCCGCAGGACGTCGATCACCTGCTGGGCGGCCATCAGGCTGGAGCGGGACCTTGCCTGTTCCGTCGCCGCGCCGATATGCGCGGTGACCAGGACGTTGTCGAGCCTGCGCAGCCTGCTGTCGAGTGGCAAGGGCTCCTCCGTGAGCACGTCCAGGGCCGCGCCCGCCAGCGCGCCGTTCTCCAGCGCGTCGGCGAGGGCTTCCTCGTCCACCACTTCTCCGCGTGCCGTGTTGATCAGGAAAGCCCCGGGTTTCACCTTTCGCAGCGCGGACGCGTCGATCAGGTGACGGGTGGAGTCGTCGAGGAAGATGTGCAGGCTGAGGAAGTCGGCTTCCGCCAGTACTTCGTCGAAGGTGCGGGCTTCGACGCCGGTCTCCGCCAGGAAGTCCCGGTCCGGGTACGGATCGTGGGCGACGACCCGCATCCCGAGCGCCAGCCCCAGCCGGGCCACGGTCTTGCCGATCGAACCCAGCCCGATCAGGCCGAGCACGGCGCCGTCGAGTTCCCGTCCGCTGCGCTGCTCCCAGCGACCTTCCCGGACGCTCGCGATGTTCTGCGGGATCAGCCGTGCGCAGTTGAGCATGAGGGCCAGGACGTGTTCGGCGACGGAGCGGCGGTTCGCGCCCGGGGTGTAGGTGACGGCCACGCCGTGGCGGGTCGCCGCGTCGAGGTCGATGTTGTCGTAGCCGACACCGCAGCGGCCGAACACCTTGAGCCTGGGCGCGGCCTCGATGACGGCGGCGGGGAAGGCGTCGGTGCCCGCGACGATCCCGTCGGCCTCACGGACGAGGTCGGCCAGGGGAGTGCCGGTGGCTTCGCGTTGCGCGGGGGTGGTGAAGACGGTGTCGGAACCCGCGTCCGAGAGCAGCTTGTCGACCTCGCCGCCGGGCTTCAGATACGAGGTCGTCACGAGTACGCGCATGGTCATCCGGTTCGTTTCTCCTGTTCGAAGCTGCCTGATGGAAATACTATAGGATTCGTGTCAATACTATAGCTAGGCAAGATCGAACCGATCCGGCGCGCGGGATATCGTGATGCGACTAAGGAGGGACCTATGACTTCCCCGCGGAGGTCCGGACGACAGCCGCTCGCCGACCGGATGTACGAGGTACTGCTGGGGCAGTTCACCGACGGCCGATGGTCCGCGGGCGAGCCGGTCAACATCGGTGCGCTGTCACGGGAACTCGACGTCAGTCAGACGCCGCTGCGGGAAGCGCTGGCGCGGCTGGAACACACCGGGCTCGTCCGCCGCGAGGCGCTCAAGGGCTACCGGGTCGCCCCGCTGCTCACCGAGTTCGAGCTGGTGAAGCTGATGGACGCGCGGCTGGTCCTCGAACCCGCGCTCGCCTACGAGGCCGCCCGCCGGACGACGCCCGAGTTCCTCGAAGAGGTCCTGGAGAGCGTCGACGACCTCGCGCGGGCGGCCACCTCGCCGGACACCGCGGCCTTCAGCGCGTACTGGACCATCGACGAACGATTCCACCTGCTCATCGCCGCCCAGGCGGACAATCCGTTCCTGGAGAAGGCATACCGGTCACTCGGGGGACAGGTGCAGCGGTTCCGGTTCTTCGCGAAGCTCGGGTCCGCCAGGGGAGCGCCCGGGCTGGCGGCGGAGGAGCATCGCGCCGTGTACGACGCCTTGGTGGCGGGGGAGCCCGACGAGGCGGCCGCTCGGATGCGCCGGCACATCGAGAACGCCAAGCAGCGCGTCCTGGAAGACCGGAAGTCGGTCGAGGCGGCGGAACTCCCGACCGTTCGCTGACCTTTCTTCAAGTGTATAACGCCCTATACGCTGGGGCTGGCTTCAAAAAATCATCAGTGTTATCGGAAAACACTGCTAAGACGTGGACAGCCCGAGGAAGAAAGTCCGGATGTCGTCGGCCAGGAGGTCCGGCGCCTCCATCGCGGCGAAGTGCCCGCCGCGCTCGAACTCCGACCAGTGCCTGATGTCGTACAGCCGCTCGGCCAGTGGTCGCACCGACTGCGTGATGTCGTGCGGGAACACCGCCACGCCGAGTGGGACCGGGCACGGCTCGGTGCCGCGCGCGGCCTCGTGGTGCAGTCGCGCGGAGGAGGCCGCGGTCGCGGTCAGCCAGTACAGGGAGATGTCGGTGAGCATCCGGTCGTCGCTGACCGGCGAGCGGGGATCGGTCCACTGCGCGAAACGCTCGGCGATCCAGGCCAGCTGGCCGACCGGCGAATCCGTCAGCGCGTAGCCGATGGTCTGCGGGGTCGCGGCCTGCAGGGCCTGATACGGCGGCCGGTTCGCCATCAGCCGCCGGACCTTGTCCAGCCGGGCTTCGTCCTTTTCGGACAGTTCGACACCGGCGTCCGGCCGGGTCGGCAGGTAGTTGACGTGTACGCCGACGACCTGTTCGGGGGCCACCGTGCCGAGTGCGATCGAGATGCCCGAGCCGAAGTCGCCACCCTGTGCGCCGTAGTGCTCGTATCCGAGCCTGTGCATCAGCTCGGCCCAAGCTCGCGCGATCCGGGTGAGGTCCCAGCCGCGTTCGTGGGTCGGGCCGGAGAATCCGTAGCCGGGGATGGACGGGATGACCAGGTGGAAGTCGCGTGACAGCGGCTCGATCACGTCGAGGAACTCCAGGAACGAACCGGGCCAGCCGTGGGTGAGGATCAGCGCGAGGGCGTCCGGGTTCGCGGACCGGACGTGGACGAAGTGGATGTTCTGGCCTTCGATCTCGGTGGTGAAGTGTGGAAGCTCGTTGAGCGCGGCTTCGTGTGCGCGCCAGTCGTAACCGGTGCGCCAGTGCTCGGCCAGTTCCTTGAGGCGGGCCAGCGGAAAGCCGTAGTCCGAGCCGGCGTCGGTGATCTCGTTGGGCCAGCGGGTGCGGGACAGGCGGTCGTGGAGATCGTCGAGGTCGGCCTGGGGGATGTCGATGCGGAAGGGTTTGATCATGGTCTTTTGCTCCCAGTGGTTGCCTAAACGTTTAGGCGACTAACGTTTGGTCTCCGAACGATACCGTAATCGTTCGGGCTCCCAACGATTGGTTAGACTCGTCACATGGAGAACTCGTCCGGAGAGCCGCCTGCCCGATGGCGCGGTCTGCCCAGCTGGCTGCTCACGCAGACCGCGAACCACGCCCATCGCCTGGTGACCGACGGGTTCTCCGCCGTCGACGCCCGTGGCTACCACTACCGCGTACTGGCGACGCTGGAGGAGTACGGGCCCGCCAGTCAGGCGACGCTGGGTCGCCGCAGTGGGATCCACGTCAGCGAGATGGTCGCGACGATCAACGAACTCGCCGAACGCGAACTGGTCGAGCGTGCCCCGGACCCCGCCGATCGGCGGCGCAACGTCATCTCGCTGACCACCGCGGGGAAGCGGCAGTTGCGGAGGCTGGAGAAACAGCTGGCCGAGCGCCAGGACGAACTGCTGGAACCGCTGTCACCCGGCGAGCGGAAGCAGTTCAGCGAGTTGCTGTCGAAGCTGCTGGATCACCACGATCGGCGAACCGGCGAGGCCTCGTGAGTGGCGATTCGGACTCTCTTGAGGGTGACCCTCGGTACCTGCTGACCGCTGGCTTCGGCTGATCGCGGGCCCGCGGTCCGTGAAGGCCTTCCCCAAGTACATGAAGGACCCCTTCCTTGCGCCTAGGTACAGGAAGGGGGCCTTCATGTACTTCAACCCGGCATCACGCAAGAAGCGCCACAGGTCACGCAGTAGGTACCTAGTCCTTCAGAGGCCCGTGCGCCTCAGGAGAAACCCTGGGCAGACGCGAGAAAGGCTTGGCGAGCGTCGGAAGTGCCGTGCTGGGGCCAAAGGGCCTGAAGCGGGACGTGTACCGCCGGTTCCAGCCGCAGGACACACACCGCGCCGCCGGCCGCCGGTCCGGGCGCCGCGGTCACGAAGGCGACGCCGTCGGTGTCGAGTACGGCGGTGACCGGTGGTGTTCCCTGGATGGGGTTGCGGCGCACGCGTGGCTCGAATCCCGCGTCACGGCAGAGATTGACGAGCAGATCGGTGTACCCGGAGCGGCCGGGATGTCCCCAGACGGTGATCTCCTCGTCGGCGAGGTCGCTCAGCTGGAGGTCGTCGCGTCCGGCGAGGCGGTGGCCGGCCGCGACGGCGACGTTGAGCGGCTGCCGGATCAGGGTGGTGCCGACGAGGCCGTGCGCGAGGGTCAGGGCGCGGCCGAGGCCGAGATCGAGTTGTCCGCCGAGTAGTTGCGCGACGAGTTCGTCGGGATAGCGCTGGTTGACGTCGATGATCAGCCCGGGGTCGGGCTGGTGCTTCCGGAGCAGGGCGGTGACCTCGTCGCCGGTGACCGCGGGGGTGTGGCCGACGCGGAGTCGTTCCGGTTCGCTCCTGCCGATGCGCCGGGCGCGCTGGACGGCGGAGTCGGCGATGCCGTGCAGGAGGTGGGCGTCGGCGATGAGTGCCTGTCCGGCGGGGAGGACGGTGACGCCGGTGGCGCTCCGCTCGAGCAGGGGGACGCCGACTTCCCGCTCGAGCGTGCGCACCGAGGTCGACAGCGCCTGCTGGCTCAGGTGCAGCCGGGTCGCCGCGCGGGTGAAGCTGCCTTCTTCCGCGACGGCGATGAGGTGGTTCAGCTTGTACAGGTCCAGGCCCACCCCGGGGTTCCCCTTCGTGTTCGGTCTGCGGCGTCTCGGTCAGCGTAGGGGTCAGCGGGTGGTGTAGCCGCCGTTCGGGAACATCGTCTGGCCGGTGAACCAGCCGCCGTCGGTGGCAAGGAACCGGATGATCGGCACGATGTCCTCGATCTTCGTGAGGCGTCCACCCATGGCCTGAGACTTGTGGAACTCGACCCGTTCGGGCGTTTCCTGCGGGTAGAAGAACGGGGTGTCCATCGGGCCGGGGGCGACGACGTTGACCGAGATGCCGCGGTCGGCGAACTCTTTGGCGGCCGCCCTGGTGAAGTGCTCCAGTGGGGCTTTGCCGCCGGCGTAGGTGGAGTAGCCGTCGGTGAAGGCCGCCAGCAGTGAGGTGCCGAGGCTGATGATCTTGCCGTTGTCGGAAAGACGCCGTCCGGCTTCCTGGATGAAGAAGTAGGCGGCTTTCGCGTTGACCGCGAACATGCGGTCGTACTCCTCCTCGGTGGTTTCGAGGATCGGTTTGCGCAGGACCATGCCGGTGGTGTTGACCGCGATGTCGGCGCGGCCGAAGTTGTCGATCGCGGTGTCGAAGAGGCGGCGGACGTCGGCGACCCTGGTCAGGTCGCCTTGGACGGCGATGGCTTCGGAGCCGGTGCCGCGGACGGCTTCGACGGTCTTCTCGGCGTCGGCCGCGGAGGTGTCGCCGTGGTAGTGGACGACGACCTTGGCGCCGGCCTCGGCGAGGGTGGTGGAGAGGAGTCCACCGAGGTTCTTCGCGCCGCCGGCGATGATCGCGACCGTGTCGTTGAGGTTCTGTTCGCTCATGGTTCCGACCGTAGGAGCCGTGGGCGGGGGCTGGGAAACACAAGATCGAGGTGGGCTCACAAGCCTGGTTTGTGGCCTTCCCCACCTGCTTTCGAGCTGTGAATCTTCGGGATCGAACGGCGAAATGACCTCACATTGTGGACACTCTGATCGTGCTTCGAGAAGTCGACGACCTTGATCAACCCGCCGTTCCCGAGACGGCGCCCCGGCAGGGGCGTCCGGCGCGTGTGTTCGAGAGAGTCCTCGACAGACTGGCCTGGTCGCCTTACCCGAGGGCGATCGCGCTGTATCTGGTGATCCGCACGGCGAGTGTCCAGTTGCTGGATCTGCTGGCCTCCCGGCGCGGGGCGACGCTGACCGATCGGCTGACCGCGTGGGACGGTCAGTGGTACCTGCGGCTGGCGGTGCACGGGTACGCGGATCTGCCGGGGACCCTGGACGCGGCGAGGCAGCCGTATTCGGACGCGCCGATGGCGTTCTTCCCGCTGTATCCGAAGCTCGTCGGCGCGGTGATGTGGCTCGGGCCCGACGTTGTGACCGCGGCGCTGACGGTGTCGGTGATCGCTGGTCTCGTGCTGGCGTGCGGGCTGATCCGGATCGGGCGGGCGGTGTCGCCGGATCGGGGTGACCGGACCGGGTTGCTGCTGGTGGCGTTGTGGGCCGGGGCGCCGATGGCGATCGTGTTCTCGATGGCTTACACGGAGGCGGTTTTCTGCGCGTTCGCGGTGTGGGCGCTGGTGGGGGTGCTGGAGCGGCGCTGGATGCTGGCCGGGTTGTGCGCTTTCGGGGCCGGGTTGTCCCGGTCGACGGCGGTGGTGCTGGTCGCGGTGGTCGTCGTGGCGGCGTTGATCGCGGTCTTCCGGCGCACGGAGAAGCGCTGGTGGGCGTTGGCGGGTGCGGTGGTCGCGCCGTTGGGGGTGGCGGGGTACCTGGGGTTCGTCGCGTACCGGACGGGTAGTTGGACCGGCTGGCAGGACATCGAGTTGCGGGGCTGGAACACCGAGTTCGATTTCGGGGCGGAGACGGCGGATTCGGTGCTGGCGCGGTTGACCGGGGACGAGTCGGTGTTCAGCACGTTGACGGTGTTGTTGCTGCTGGGTGCGGTGGCGTTGGCCGTTGTGGCGGCGTTGATCCGGGTGCCGTGGCCGTTGACGCTGTACGGCGTCGGGGTGCTGTTGCTGGCGATCGGGACGCGGGGGCTGCCGGACGCGAAGATCCGGTTCATCCTGCCTGCTTTCCCGGTGCTGATCCCGATCGCGATCGGGTTGTCGAAGCGGCGGACGGTGACGGCGGTGGCGGCCGCGGCGTCGTGGGTGGTCCTGGGCGCGTGGTTCTCGGCGCATGCCCTGACGGCCTGGAGGTACGCGATCTAGACCGAACTCTCGCACCGGGCGTCTAGCCGGCCTGCCGGGTGCGGTGGTCGGCGACGTGGACCCTGGTGCCGCAGCGGGTCGAGCAGAAGCGGCGCCGGCCGTTGCGGGAGACGTCGACGTAGACGGTTTCGCAGCCTTCGCGTGAGCAGACGCCGAAGCGATCCGGGGCGTCGCAGACGAGGTGCGCGAGCCCGCCCGCGGTGTAGGCCCGGACCCGGGAGACGGTGCCGGCGTGCGCGTCGACGTAGTGCAGGTGGGGGGCTTTGCCGTCGTGGGTGGAGATGTAGGGCTTGGACGCGGAGTCGTGGAGCAGTGCGTTGACCAGGTCGACGCGTGTGGCCGGGTCGGCTTCGAAGACGTGCCGGAGTCGCTGGGTCCAGGTGATGATCTCGGTCGATTCGTGTTCCTGGACGGCGGGGACGGTCATGCGGTCTTTGAAGATCGCGGTGAGGGTGGCTGGTCCGGCGGCGTCGCCGAGATTGACCAGTTCGGCGGCGATCTGCGCCGCCGCTCCGCCGTAAGGGTTGAAGTGCATTGAATCATTACAGCACGATCGGGGTATGGAAGCGAACATGTGCCCGCGGTGCGGGTGGCCGCTGGCGGAACTGCCGGGAAGCGTGCGGAACACCCAGAGGGTGTCCCAGGGCAGGCTGGAGTACGTCCGGTGTCTGTGCGGGAGCTGGCTCACGCGGGTCGACGGTGTCGTGATCGGGGCGACGAAGTCCCAGCTGGGGCAGGCTCAGCTCTGACGGTGGCGCGCGTCGGCGAGCAACTGCGCGAGCGCGTGCACGGGGGAGGTCTCCAGCTTGTGCCGGTGCGCGTCGTAGCGGTCGCGGGTGGTGCGGATGTCGGCGTGGCCCAGCAGGTCCTGGACCTTCTGCACCGGGACGTCGTTGGCCAGCAGCAGGGTGCCGGTGGTGCGCCGCGCGGTGTGCGGGGAGATGGTGTTCGCTTCGGCGAGTCCGGCGGCACGGGCCTGTGCCCGCAGGAGGAACCAGACGTCCCGTTGCGCCAACGGTTTTCCGCCGGGTTTGGTGCTGTCGTAGAGGTGGGGCATGGTCGCGAGCAGTGGCCCGGTCAGTTCGTCGGGACGGACTCCGGCGCGGGCGGCGCGCAGGTCGAGGTAGCGGTGCAGCGGATGCAGGGCGGCGGGGACGAGCGGGACGAAGTCGCGGTGGCCGCCCTTGGCGGTGTAGCGCAGGATCGTGTGCCCGGCGTCGGTGTCCAGGTCGCGCACGGTCGCGGTGGTCAGGCCGGAGACACGCAGGCCGGTGTAGAACAGGATCGCGACGACGGCGGCGTCGCGCCAGGACGCTTCGGTGTCGTTGGTGCGAGCCCGGTTCTCCATGTGGTTCAGCAGTTTCGCCGTCGACTCGCCGCCGAGGGCCGGTAGCGGCGGGGTCTTGCCGGTTTTGGGCCGGTTGACCGCGGAGACCGGGTTGCGGTCGGCGATGTCGTTGGACTGCAGGTACCGGTACCAGCTGGAGATGCCGGCGAGGGTGCGCGCGACGGTGGAGTCGGCGGCCGGCCGGGGCAGGCCGTCCCTGCCGGTGACGGTGAGGGTGTTCTTCCAGGCGTCGACGTCGGCGCGGCGGGCCGTCAGCGGGTCGAGCCCGGTGCGAGCGCACCAGCCGAGCCAGGCGGAGAGGTCGGCGTAGTAGGCGCGGCGGGTGTGGTCGGTCTTGTCGGTCTCGAGCCAGAGCGTGGTGATGTGCCGGATCGCGTACCGGTCGAGCGGGTCGGCGGGCGGGAGCGCGGGAAGCAGCGCGACGGCTTCGGCGAGGATTTGCCGCCGGTTCTCGGCCCTGGTCTCCGGCAGCCGGGCCGTCGGTGCTTCCGGCGCGGAGGGCACGAGTTCGGCGGACATCGTGATCATCCTAGGCCGTCGTCGGCGACCCGTCTCGTTCCGCCAATGAAGGCCGTTCGTTTCTTCACGCGTTCGATGCTGCGCGGCATTCGCAGTAAGGAGTCGGGCTGGGTGATCTACTACATGGATTACTGAGTCTGAATGTTCGCGAGCACGACCGAGCCTTTCGAGGCCCGTGCCGCCACGCTGGGTGCGGTCGCGGACTGGATCCCGGGTTCGGAGAAGAGCCTGCCGCGAAAATCGAGCTGCGGAAAGGGAATCCGGTGATGGGGCCGATTCTGGCCCCGCCGGAATTCCGATTTGCCGCCGCTCAGGTGTAGTAGCCCGCCACGGGGACGCGGGCCTCGTCGTACAACGCCGGGCCTTCGAGCCGGACGGGCGGCGCGGCGTGCGGCGGCTTGAGTGCGTTGACCTGGTCGCCGGAAAGGGCGAACACGACCCGGCCGAGGCCGGAGCGTTCGATGGCGCCCTGGCACATCCCGCACGGCTGGCAACTGGTGTACATCGTGGTCTCCGCGGCGACGACGGGGTCGAGTTCGCGCGCGGCCCAGACGGCGAGTTTCAGCTCCGGGTGCAGGCTGATGTCCGATTGCGACACCGAGGTGTTGTGGTCCTCGGCGAGCACCGTGCCGTCGGGGCCGACGAGGAGCGAGCCGAAGGGCGGGTCGCCGTCCGTGCGGGATTTCGCGGCCAGTTCGATGGCGCGGCGGAGGAACTTCTCGTCTTCTTCGGTCATGGTCGGTCCTGTTCGGTTCGGTAGCGGCCCAGTTCCCAGTGTGCGGCCACGGTCGCCAGCGCCTGCCAGGCGGCTTCCGGGCGGAGTGTCTCCTCGGGGTCACCGGAGAACGGGTCGAGGACGACCGTCTCGGCGCCGAGGTGGCGTAGCCGGTCGAGGTCGTCGACGATCTGCTCGATCGTGCCTTCCCCGGCGAGGCGGCCGGGTCCGGTGACCGGACGGCCGGTGATGTTCAGCAGGATCCGCGGGGTGAACGCGGGGACGGGCCGGTTCTGCGCGTCGGCGATGGTCTTGACCCTGGTGAGGGCTTCGGTGAGCCAGGGGAGGGTGGCCCGCAGCGGATGCCAGGCGTCTCCGACCCGGACGGCGCGGCGGATCCCGGCGTCGCTGTTGCCGCCGACCCAGATCGGGATGTCGCCGGCGCGGTAGTCGGCGTCGTCGGCCCAGGCTTTCCGGACGGCGTCGAGATGGCCGTCGGTCAGCCGTCCTCGTTTCTCGAACGGGACGTCGAGCGCTTCGAACTCCTGACGGGCCCAGCCGGACGCGACGCCGAGCACGAGCCGTCCGCCGCTGAGCTGGTTCAGGTTCGCGGCCATGCGGGCGATCAGTAGCGGATGCCGGTACGGGACGATGAGCACGGTGGTGCCCAGCCGGATTTCGTTCGTCACGCCGGCGAGCCAGGACAGCGTCGTGAACGGTTCGTAGAACGGCGCCGGATACTGCTCGGCGACGTCGGGGGTGATGGCGACGTGATCGGACACCATGAGCAGGTCGTAGCCGAGGCCTTCGACCGTGGTGGCCCAGCCGCGGAGGATCCCGGGGTCGGTCCCCGGTCCGAAATTCGGGACGTTGACACCTATTCGCACAGGTCAAGGCTATCGGCGGGGCGAGTAACCCGGGAAGAGATCTTTCCCGGCGTACGGGCACTTCCGCCGTGGATCTGCCGGTATTCTGCCCCGATGGCCGAGACTCTCGACGCGACCGACTGGGCGATCCTCGTGGAGCTCCAGAACGACGGGCGGCTTCCGCTCACCGAGCTGGGGAAGCGGGTCAGCTTGAGCGCGTCGGCGACGACGGAGCGGGTGAAGCGGCTGGAGTCGGCCGGGGTGATCACCGGCTATCGCGCCGAGGTCGACCTGGAGAAGGCCGGGTATGTGGTGCTCGCGGTGGTGCGGCTGAAGTATCCGGGCAGCAAGCACGCGCCGTTGCACAAGCTCCTGGCGGAGCGGACCGAGATCCTCGAATGCCTCCGCACGACCGGTGACGACTGCTATTCGCTGAAGATCGCGGCGCCGTCGATGGGACGGCTGGAGGAGATCGTCAACGAGCTCGCGCTGTTCGGGAGCACGAACACCAACATCGTCTACAACCAGACGTTGCGTTATCGGGGGCCGCAGGGCCCGTGACCGGGCACGGGCCCCGCGGACGTCGCTAAAGCCCTTCGCCGAACCACCGGCGCAAGGCAGTGAGCAGCTCTTCCTGGTCTTCGCCCGCCCACGCCACGTGCCCGTCCGGCCGCAGCAGCACCGCCGGTACCTCGAGTTCCTCGCTGACGTCGACGACGTGGTCGACCCGGTCCGTCCAGTCCCGCACCGAGAGCGCGCCGGTCTGGTCGAGCAGCAGGCCGCGACCGCTGCGGGTCAGCCCGTAGAGATGTCCCTGCTCGAGGTCCAGATCCCGCATCCGGCGGCCGAGCAGCTCGTGCCCTTCGCCGAAGTCGTAGCGGATCGCGGTCGCGGTGATCTTCTCGGTCAGGAACAGGCTCACGTCCTCGAAATCCATCAGTTCCGTCAGCAGCTTTCGGACGGCCTGGGAACCCGGATCGAGCGACATCAGCTGCATCTGTGCGCGGGTGTTGTCCAGCACCGCGGCGGCCACCGGGTGCCGTTCGGTGTGATAGGTGTCCAGCAGGTCTTCCGGGGCCCAGCCGTTGACCGCGGCGGCCAGTTTCCAGCCGAGGTTGAAGGCGTCCTGGACACCGAGGTTGAGCCCCTGCCCGCCGACCGGCGGGTGGATGTGCGCCGCGTCGCCCGCGAGGAACGCCCGCCCTGCCCGGTAGCGTTCGGCCAGCCGGGTGGCGTCGCCGAAGCGGGAGAGCCAGCGCGGCGAGTGCACGCCGAAGTCGCTGCCGGCGACGGCTTTGAGCTGTCGTTTGACCTCGTCGAAGGTCGGTGGGATCCGGGGATCCTCGGCCAGTCCTTCGGCGGGCACTCCCACCCGGTACACCCCGTCGCCGATGGGGGAGAGACCGAACCGCAACTGGGTCTTGCGGACCTCGGTCATCACGGCGAGCACCGTTTCCCAGTCCTCGGTCAGTTCCATCTCGCCCAGCAGCGTCTCGGCGGTGGCGGGCTCGCCGGGGAAGTCGATGCCGAGCAGCTTGCGCACCGTGCTGCGGCCGCCGTCGCAGCCGACGAGGTAGCGCGAGCGCAGTGTGGTCCCGTCGGAGAGCTCGACGTCGACGCCGTCCTCGTCCTGGCTCAGGCCGACCAGTTCCCGGCCGCGCCGCAGGTCGACGCCCACCTCGATGGCGTGCTCGGTCAGCAGGCGGTCGGTGACGGTCTGCGGAATGCCGAGGATGTAGGCGTGGGCGCTGTCCAGCGGCGGCGCCGGTTTCAGGATGCCCGCGAAGGAGCCGCCGACCGGGTACTTCGTGCCGTGTTCGAGGAAGCGCTCCAGCAGGCCCCGCTGGTCCATCACCTCGATGCTGCGTGCGTGCAGGCCCATGGAGCGCACGACCTTGGTCTGCTCCGCGTCCTTCTCCACGACGACCACATGGACGCCGTGCAGTCGCAGTTCGGCGCCCAGCATCATGCCGGTCGGTCCGCCGCCCGCGATGATCACGTCGATCAAGAGTTCCCCCGATTGTCGAGCTCGTGGTGTCCGGCGGGAGATTCTGCGGCACGACAGGGGTCTTGCCGCAAGCCCCCGGGTGCGCTATACGTTAGAAGTGGCAGGGAGTGTTGTTCTCCCTGCTTTCGTCATTTCAGTCCGGAGTGGACGGACAAACCCCCCCCGTTGGAAGCAGTCAGGTTCGCCGCGGCCCGGACCGAACATGTTCGTTACGAACATGTTCGGTATAGTGGACGCATGGCACCCCAGAAGAGCCGCCGGGAACGACCGGCCAAACCCGCGCTGACCCGTGACGGCATCGTCGCCGCCGCGGTCGCGATCCTGCGGGAGGAAGGCCTGCGGAAGGTCACGATGCGCCGCCTGGCGCAGGAGCTCGACACCGGCGCGGCCTCGCTCTACGTCTACGTCCGCAACACCGCCGAGCTGCACGCGGCGATCCTGGACGAACTCCTCGGCACGATCGCCCCGCCGCCGCCCGAAGGCGACTGGCGCGACCGGCTCGAACAGCTGCTCACCGGCTACATCTCGACCCTGCTCGAGTACCCCGGCCTCGCCCTGTCCGCACTGGTGGCCCGCCCGAGCGGCGAGAACTACCTCGGCCTGGTCGAGAACCTGCTCGCCCTCCTCGCCGAGGGCGACGTGCCGGCCGAGCGGCGCGCGTGGGGGATCGACATCCTCCTCCAGCACGCGACGGCGACCGCGGCCGAGCACGCCGAGGAGGACTCACCGGACGACTGGGACGCGCTGGCCCGTGCCGTGCGGGACGCCGACGAGACCACCCATCCCCAGATCGCGGCGCACGCGGCCGACCTGCTCACCGGGCGGCCCGGACAGCGGATGTCGTGGGGATTGCGGGTGCTGATCACCGGAATCACGCACACCGGCCTGCCAACCGAAAGGAACCCGACATGACCACACATCACCCCATCGCGATCATCCTCGGCGGCCTCGGCGGCCTCACCCTCGCCCGCGTCCTGCACGTCAACGGCATCGAGTCCGCGGTCTTCGACCTGGACGCGTCGCCGTCCGCACGGGCACAGGGCGGAATGCTCGACATCCACGTCGAATCCGGGCAGTCGGCGCTCCGGGCCGCCGGACTCCACGACGAATTCCGCGCGCTCGTGCATCCCGGTGGCGAGGCCCTGCGCATCCTCGACCGGCACGCGGTCGTGCACCGCGAGGAGACCGACGACGGCGACGGCGGACGCCCCGAAGTCGCCCGCGGCGACCTGCGCGACTTGCTCCTCGGATCCCTGCCCGAAGGCACCGTGCGCTGGGGCGCCAAGATCACCGGCGCACGCGCGCACGACAACGGCGGACACGAGGTCATCCTGGCCGACGGCACCACGTTCACCACGGATCTGCTGATCGGCGCCGACGGCGCGTGGTCCAAGGTCCGCCCCCTGGTCTCGGCCGCCGAGCCGGCTTATGAGGGCGTTTCCTTCGTCGAAGTGCACCTGAACGACGCCGAGAACCGCCACCCCGCGAGCGCCGCGCTCGTCGGAAGCGGCATGTTCTTCGCACTCGGCGAGGCCAAAGGATTCCTGGCGCATCACGACACCACCGGCAGCCTGCACGTCTACGTCGCGGTGAAGACCGACGAGGACTGGATCTCCACTGTCGACTTCAGCGACACCGCCTCCGCGAAAGCCGCCGTGCTGGACCACTTCGACGGCTGGGACGCGGGCCTGCGAGCGCTGATCACCGACGCGGACGGCGCACTGACCCCACGGCCGATCCACGCGCTGCCCGTCGGCCACCGCTGGGACCGCGTCCCCGGCGTCACCCTTCTCGGGGACGCCGCCCACCTGATGTCGCCGTTCGCCGGCGAAGGCGCCAACCTCGCGATGCTCGACGGCGCCGAACTCGGCCTGGCCCTCGCAGCTCACCCCGGCGACGCCGAAGCCGCTCTCAGCGCGTACGAGACGGCGCTGTTCCCGCGCAGCGAGGCCTCCGCGGCCGAATCCGCCGAAAGCCTTGTCCTGTGCTTCGCCGAAGACTCCCCGAAGCCTTTGCTGGAACGGTTCGCGTCCTACCGTTGAGGCAACCATCGCGCGGCGCCGGGCGTGAACCCGGCAGACGAGCTAGGGGGAACAGTGGCGAAGGGCGCACTCAGCTTCGAAGAGATCGCGGTGACCAGGAGGTGGCTGGCGAAACGCGGTGTCGAGGTGGTGACACCGTCGAGGCTGCTCGCCGCCCGGGTCGGCCCCCGCCTGAGCCGGACTGTTCCCGGCCGGTTCCGCTGGCTCGCCGTCGCGGTGGCGGTGGGTGTCCTGCTCGGCATCGTCTACGGGTTCGTCGACTTTCGTGACGGTGAGGCGCCGAGCAGTGTCTACCTCTGCTTCGTCGGTGGCGCCCTGCAGGTCGCTTTCTGGTGGTCGTACGTGCACCGTGAGCGGGAGCTGGGCCCGCTGCCGGTGATGGATCGACGGTCCGGGCGACGCCCGCCGGTCCTCGGGATCCTCGGCGGCTGGTACGCGTCCTCGTTCGTGATCACTTTCGGCGGCGGCGTCGCTCTCGCCCTCGCGGTCTACCTGAGCACCCCGGCGAAGGCGAAGGCATACGCGACGGGCTGGCTCCTCGCGCTCGGCTGGGCCGCCCTGTGCTGCTCGGTGATCCTCCTCAGCACACTGCGGCGGCCCGTCCACGCCGAAGACAGGGCTTCGATGGCCGTCGACACCGAGCTGCGTGTCATGGACAGCCAGTACGCGATACCCGGCGTCTACGCGGTGGTCGTCCTGTACGACCCGCTTCTCGGCGACGGACCTCCCGCCGAGTTCACCGGCTGGCTGATCGCCTACGCCGTACTCGGCATCGGGACGACGTTGCTCGGTTTCCGGCAGCATCGCAGCCGTCCCGCGTTGCCGCCCGGTGACTACGCGACCCCGGTCGGCTGCGAGCGCCTGGCGTAGGCGCGGGCGGCGCGGGCCCTGTCGCCACAGCGCACGGAACACCACTGACGCCGTCCATTGCGCAAGAAGAACCGGGTGCACGGCGGCGACCCGCAGGCGGCGATCCGCTCGGCGTCCGGCCCGGTCAGCAGGTCCGCGGCGTTGGCGGCGAGCGTCGCCAACGCGTGCTCGACGATCTGGGTGACCGGATGCGACGCCGTACGGTGCAACCCCCGGACGGGGTCCCAGCGCAGAAGTTCCGCGGTCGGGGCCTTGCTCAGCGCGTCGTTGACGGCGTCGAGGGCGCTTTGCGGAGCCGGATCCGCGCAGGACCTCGCCGCGAGCAGCACCCGGACCTGTTCACGCAACGACCGGACCAGGCCCGCGCACATCTCCCGCAGACCGGCGTCGACCGGGGCGAGCCCGTGCGCGGCCAGCCAGTCCGTCGCGGCGGCCGGAGTGCCGAGGTAGTCGGTGAACTGGCCGCCGGGCCGCGCGATGGTGGTGTTGGCGAGTGCCAGCGCGACGTACTGCTCGGCGCCCGGAGCAGGGGGAAGGGCAGCGGTGTCGTCCACGTTCTCATGGTAGGCGCTGGGTTCAACCATGAGGAATCCTCACGGAAGTAGTTGCACTCTTCCGTGAGAGCTGGCTAAGGTCACTCACGGAAAGAACAATACCTATCCGTGAGGTGGAAGATGACCCAGATCAGCGAACAGCTCTCCGTCCAGGTCATCGGCGGGCCGACCGCGCTGATCGAGTACGGCGGCCTGCGGTTCCTGACCGACCCGACCTTCGACGAGCCCGGCGACTACGCGAGGCCCGACGGGAGGCCCGGTCTCACCAAGACCGCCCCGGCCTCGGTGAAACCCGCGGACCTCGGCCACGTCGACGCCGTCCTGCTCTCCCACGACGAACATCCCGACAACCTCGACAATTCCGGCCGTGAGTTCTTGGCCGACGTGTCGCTGACCCTCACCACGCCCAGCGGCGCGGGCAGGCTGGGCGGCACCGCGAAAGGGCTGGAGACCTGGGAGACCGTCGAACTCGGATCCGTGACCGTGACCGCCGCGCCCGCGCTCCACGGACCGGAAGGCGCGGAAAAGATCACCGGCGACGTCGTCGGCTTCGTGCTCACCGGCCAAGGCCTGCCGACGGTCTACGTCAGCGGCGACAACGCCTCACTCGACGTCGTCCGGCAGGTCGCCGACCGGTTCGGCCCGGTCGACACCGCCGTGCTCTTCGCCGGTGCCCCGCGACTGAAGCCGGTCTTCGACGGCGCCCTGCTCGTCCTCGACAGCGCACTGGCCGCGGAGGCGACGCGGATCCTCGGTGCCCGCACGGTCGTCCCCGTGCACATCGACAGCTGGGGCCACTTCACCGAAGACCGCGAAGACCTGGTGGCCGCGTTCACCTCCGCCGGTCTGGCCGATCGGCTGCGGTGAGCCATCGCCGGTGTGGCGGCGCGTGATCGAAAACGTGGCTACGTTCGAAGGGGCATGCAGACAAGAAAAGGGAGCATCGCCATTTCCGCCACCACACTCAGCATCCCCACCCCGGACGGTCACTCCGACGCTTTCGCCGTCTTCCCGGACGAAGGCGGAACGCATCCGGGCGTCCTCCTGTACCCGGACGCCTTCGGTCCACGACCAGTCCTCTGGGACATGGCCCGCGAATTGGCCGGGCACGGCTACTACGTGCTCGTGCCCAACGTCTTCTACCGGCACCGCCCGGCGCCGGTGTTCGACCTTCCCGAGCGGATCACCGCCGAAGACCGGCCGGCGCTCTTCGGGCAGATCATGCCCCTCATCGAGGCGCACACCGCCGAACGCGCCCTGAGCGACGCCGGCGCCTACGTCGGCTTCCTCACCGCCCAGTCCGAGGTGAGCGCCGGACCGGTCGCCACGATCGGCTACTGCATGGGTGCCGTCCTCGCGATGCGCACCGCGACAGCCCACCCGGACAAGGTCGCCGCCGTCGCCGGATTCCATCCCGGCGCCCTGGTCACCGACCAACCCGACAGTGCGCACCGGCAGATCCCGAATCTCACCGCGCAAGTCCACCTCGGCCTCGCCGAGAACGACATGACACCCGAAGCCATCACCGAGATCAGCCACGCGTTCGACGCCGCCGGTGTCGGCTACAGCTGCGAGATCTATCCCGGCACCGTCCACGGCTTCACCATGTCCGACACCGACGCTTATGACCCGGCCGGATCGAAGCGCCACTGGGAACGCCTGCTGCCGCTTCTCGGTAGCGCGCTGACCTAGACGGCGCCCGGCACCTGCGTTGGTAACGCGAATCTGACGTGCTGCTGGAAGTCATCGGGTTCCCAATGTCGCATTGGAGACGCTCAGCGTCCCTAATGCGACATTGGGGACATCGGATCGGCGCTGCGCCTTTTCGAATTCCGATAACCCCGCTTGTGCCATATTGGGCCATATGCCGATCAGTCCCGAAAGCCTCGCGGAAACCGACTACGACGCCTTCGCCGAAGCGTATGCGGCCGAGAACGAGACCAGTCTCATGAACGCCTACTACACGCGGCCGGCGATCCTGGAGCTGGCCGGAGACGTGGCAGGCAGGCGAATTCTCGACGCGGGCTGTGGAGCGGGCCCGCTGTTCGAGGCACTGCGCGACCGGGGCGCGATCGTGGCAGGCTTCGACTCCAGCGCGAAAATGGTCGAGCTGGCCCGAAAGCGGCTGGGCGCGGACGCTGCTCTTCAGGTCGCCGACGCGGGTAGCCCGCTTCCGTATCCCGACGCCGCGTTCGACGACGTCATCGCCGCTCTGGTGCTGCATTACCTGGAAGACTGGGCCGCGCCGCTGGCCGAGATCCGGCGCGTGCTGAAGCCCGGCGGCCGGTTGATCATGGCCGTCAACCACCCCACCATCTTCAAACTGGTCCACCCTGAAGCCGACTACTTCGAGACCGTCCAGTGGTCCGAGGAGTACACCTTCAGCGGTCAGAAAGCCGTGCTGACGTTCTGGCACCGGCCACTGCACGCGATGACCGACGCCTTCACCGCGGCAGGATTCCGCACGACCGTCGTCAGCGAGCCCTACCCGGCACCCGGCGCTCACGAGCGTTTTCCCGAGGAACTCGCGGGCAAGACCGCGTTCATAGGCTTCCTGTTCTTCGTTCTCGAAGCCGTATGACAGGACGTGGCCTGTCCGGCTCACCGGACAGGCCACGTCGTGTTTCTCAGCTCAACACTGTTTCGTGGCGCCGCCGTCGCTGAGATACGCGTCGGCGAACCAGCCCGCGGTCTGCGTGCCCGCGATACGCCCCCACGTCCAAGTGTGTTTCCCACCGGCCTCACCGCCGGCCGTCCAGCAGTGGTAGTAGATCAACGTGCCCTTGCTGACCTGTCCCGGCGCGGCACAGCTGGTGTGCGGACCGGTCCGGTAGCGCAGGTCCGTCTTCGCCCTGCCCTCGCCGCTGTCCTTGTTCGAATGCGAATGGCTGCAGCTCATCGTCTGGACCGGCTCGGTCTGCGCGCCCGCGGGCGCGGCCCCCGCCACGCCGCCGGCGCCGAGCAGTGTCGCCGCGGCGACGCCCGGCAGTACGAGCAAAGTTTTCCGAAGCAAGTTCCTCATGATGTCCCCTCGAAACGGTCGGTTATCCGTCCGCCCGAACGTATGGGCCAGGGGAACACGGCTCCAGACCTTTTCGCTCTGCCGAAAAGGTGGCGCTGACCAGGCAAAACGCGCTCAGTTGGCCGCAGAGCGCCCAACTCGTCCCTCCTGGTGTCTTCCGATCGGCCTCCGTCGCCCTCCCCGCGGCCTGTTCGAGCCGTCATTCGATCCCACTTTCCAGGTACTCAGTCATAAGGGGCATTATCACGGTGCCTCTACCTGATCTCGGTTTCGCGCCGAGCAAGCGCGAAACTAGATACGCGTATCGCGCAAACGGGCAAAACGGACTAGCGATCCCGTGAATACGAGTGAAAGATGAGGACGATGGGGAAGGACAACGTCGGCGGGTGCCGCGGCCGTCAGTTGGCGCTCGTTGTCTGCTTGCCCTTGTCTCGGCGTGCGGGGCCGGAGGGGAATGCGATCGACCCGCCCGCTGTCTGGGCGCGTTCGGCACCGCCCGGGCCCGAGGCCGACGTCATTCGCGACCGGATCGCCTCACGTCCGGCCGCACAGCTCGTTCGCGCACCAGACCAGGTGAAACAGACCGTCGCCCAGGCTGCCGCCACCAGCACGATGCCGATCCTCCTGGTCGACCCGAAGCAGGCGGAAGCGTGCGGGACGGGCCACCGCGCGTGGCTCGACGGGATCGCGGCCGGTATCGGGGAGGCGCCCGCCTTGGTGGTGATCCGAATGGCCGAGGGGTGTTCGACCGCGGTCGCGAAGATCCTCGGCGCGCTCGCTCGGACCATCGTCCTGCTCGATGTCTCCGATTCGCCCTCACCGGCGGCCGCCGCGGAGAAGATCGCCTCGGCGGGGCGGGACGTGGACGGATTCGCGGTCAACGTTCGTGGTTACGCCGATGAGACCACCGCGGCCGCGAACGCGATCCGGAACCACCTACTGGCCGCCACAGGCAGGAACGACTACTTCATGGTGGCCGACAGCAGCCGCGGCGGAGCACCGACCGCCGGGGACTGCAATCCGGCCGACGCCCGTGTGGGACAGAACCAGGTCCTGAGGCCCGAGCGAGACAAGCTGCACCTGCTCTGGCTAACCACTCCAGGCGTCTTCGACGGACCGTGCGGAGAGGCTTCCACCAGTCGTGCCGGCGAGTTCGTCCCGGCACTCGCCTACGCGCTCGCGAAGCGCCCCTGATCTCGGCCGGGTCAGGGAAGGACTTTGCCGAGCTTGTCCAGCCCCTCAGTGATCCCGTCTTCGACGCGCCGGTACGTGTCGGCGCCGGTGACCAGGCTGTCCGCGATACCGCCGACAGTTTCCACGCCCGCCGTCAGCCGATCGCCGGCCGTGGTGAGGTGCTTGGTCATCGTGTCGCTGAAGGTGGCTGCGGCGGGAACCTCGCCGAGCAGACGCGACACCAGTTGCAGCCGCGACACGGCGCCGGCCGCGCCGCTCAAGGTGGACGTCGCCCCGTCCAGGACTCCCGCGGCGCCGACCAGCGAGTCGGGGTCGGTTTCGTACCCGGCCTCGCCGGGGGAGACGGCGCCGTCCGGGTCGAGGCCCAGCTCGTCCAGGGAGATCCTCGTCAGCTCGGGCTCGTCCCACTTCTCGCCCGGGTTCTTCTGGTAGCCGTAGGCGCCGGATTCGTGTGCCAGCACGATCTCACCGTCGATTTCGACGGCTTCCTCGACACCGTGCGAGTCGTAGCCGTCGTCGTTGCCCGGCTCGCCGCCCTTCAGTTCGATCTCTTCGCGATCGTTGAAGTCGTACCACTCCGGCGTCCGGTCCTGTTTGTAGAACTTGCCGCTGTGCCCGTCGGAGGAGGAGAAGATGAACTCGTCGTCGCGCACCACGACACCCTGGACGTTGTTC
Source organism: Amycolatopsis sp. WAC 01376 (assembly GCF_003947415.1). Taxonomy (GTDB): domain Bacteria; phylum Actinomycetota; class Actinomycetes; order Mycobacteriales; family Pseudonocardiaceae; genus Amycolatopsis. Next base: position 538,667 of record NZ_QHKL01000007.1, on the reverse strand, counting down.
GGTGTCTCGATCGGCTCTCCGGCCTTGTCCGGCTCGGGTGAGCCGTTCTTGCCGACGGGGATTTCGTAGAGCTTGTTGTTCTTGTAGTCGCCCACGAAGAGCTTGCCTTGGGCGTAGGTGACATAGCTGTGTGCGGGCGTCGGAACCACGTCGATGGCGTTGACCGGTTTGCCGCTGTCCTGTGCGGCGTCGAGTTCGGCCTTGTCGTAGACGTACACGTGTTCGTTGGACGACACCCAGACGTGTTCGCCGTCCGTCGCGACGCCGCCGGTATGCGTGGGCGCGTCTACCTCGCCGTTGCCGTCGAGATAGACGTTCCCCGCTTCCTTGCCCGTCTCGTAGTCGACGTAGGTCAGCCTGCTCGGCGTCAGCCGCGGACCGAGCGGGGTGTCGCCGGACCCATCCCCGTCGCCGTCGTGGTACGAGCCGACGAGCAGGTTCTTGCCGTCGTAGGCCAATCCCTGGGAGGTCCACGGCTGCCCGGGATTGACGCCGCTGATGTCGGCGTTGCCGTCGCTGTCCCAGCCGTCGCCGGTCGTGGCCGCCAGCGCGTTCAGCTTGCCTTCGTAGGTCTGCTGCGCGGCCGTCAGAGCGTGGACGGTTTTCATCGCGATCTCCGGTGCTTCGAGGAGATCGCTCAGGCCGAGCTTCCGCCACGGCGCGATGGCCGTCTCCGCCGAGTTTCGCAGCGCGGAGTACGCCTGCGCGGCGCCTTTGACAGCCGCCTCCGCGGTGCTGAGCTGGGCGTACACCTCGGCGAGGTTTCGCGAGGACTCCTTCGCCTTGCCGACGAACTCCGCCGACGCCGTACCGCGCCAGGACCTCGCCGCTCGCAGAGCGCCGTCGGAGATCCCGTCCGCGACGGTCTGCAACGACTTCTTCGCGTCGGCGATGGTGGCGCCGACCTCGGCGATGCCTGCCGCGTCGCCCGAAGTGAGCTTGGCGTAGAGCGGTTCGGGATCCAGGAACGGCATCGGCTTCTCCTCGGGCAACCCCTGGTCAGGGTGGGTCGTGCGCGTTCAGACGCCGCCAGGCGGACACCGGTTCCCGCGCATCACCCACCCCGCCACCGCTCAGGACAGCATGCCGCCGTCCACCCGCAGGACCGTGCCGGTCACGTAGGAGGCGCGGTCACTCAGCAGCCACGCCGCGGCCTGGGCGATCTCCTCGGGTTCGGCCACCCGGCCCAGCGGAGTGCTCGCGTTGAGCCGGTCGAGGATGCCCGGCGAGCTCTCGACCCACTCGTTGAACATCTCGGTCATCGTCGTGCCGGGTGCGACGGCGTTGATCCGGATCCCCTCCGGGCCGTAGGTGGCGGCAGCCGAGGCGGTCAGGCTGTTGACGCCGCGTTTCATCGCGCCGTACGCGGGGAGCTCCGGGTTGGCCATCAGGCTGCCGACACTGGTGTTGTTGACGATGGCCCCGGTCTTCGCGGTGGCCCGGATCGCCTCGATCTCGGCGACCATCGCCAGCCACGGGCCCTTGAGGTTGACCGCGTAGATGCGGTCGAAGTCGGCTTCGGTGACCTGGTCCATCGGGCCGGGCGGCACGTTCGTCGCGCCGTTGTTGAAGGCGACGTCGAGCCTGCCGTGCAGTTCCACGGCGCGGTCGACGGCCGCGCGGACGCTGGAGGCGTCGCCGAGGTCGCACACCACGTGGTCCGCGACGCCGCCTTCCGCGCGGATCTCCTCGGCTACGTCCTTGAGCTGGGACTCGGTGCGGGCGGCGAGCACGACCCGTGCGCCTTCCCTGGCGAACAGCCGCGCGGCGGCGGCACCGATACCGCGGCCGGCGCCGGTGACGAAGGCGACCTTGCCGTCCAGCAGGCCCGAAAAAGTTGTCGTCGTGGTCATGGCATCGAGACTTCACCCGCTCTCGGCGGCTATCCAGGCATCGGCGGTACCTGGCTCGCGTACCGGCATCGTCCACACTGGAGTGGTGGACAGAGGACAACTGGCGGACTTCCTGCGCAGCAGACGCGAGCGGATCGCCCCCGCCGACGTCGGCCTTCCCGCCGGGCCGCGCCGCCGCACGCCGGGCCTGCGTCGCGAAGAGGTGGCGCAGCTGGCGTTCATCTCCACCGAGTACTACACGCGGCTGGAGCAGGCCCGCGGTCCCCGGCCGTCTCGTGAGGTGCTGGCCGGGCTGACCAGGGCGCTACGGCTGTCGGACGCGGAACGCGATCACCTGCACCACCTGGCGGGCGCGCCGCCGGGGCCACCGCCCGGCCCATCCCGGGAGGTCCGGCCGAGCATTCTCGCGCTGTTGCACCGTCTTCCGCAGGCGGCGGCGATCGTGCTCTCGGCGACCTACGACGTACTCGCCTGGAACGACCTCGCCGCGGCCCTGATGGAGGACTTCTCCGCCCTGCCACGGCGTGACCGCAACCTTCTGCGCCGCGCGTTCCTCGGGCCCCGCCCGGAGGGAAGACGGCTGTACGGGGTGTCCGACGCCGACGAGTTCTCGGCGAGCGCGGTCCGGAATCTCCGGGCCACCGCCGGCCGCTACCCCGGCGATCCCGAGGTCACCGGGCTGATCCGGGAACTCCTCGACGGCAGCGAGGAATTCGCCCGGTTGTGGGCCGCGCACGACGTCTGTGCCGTGCCGACCCTGTGCAAGACCTTCCGGCATCCGGTGGTGGGCCCGGTCAGCGTGAACTGCGACGTCCTCGACATCAGCGACCGCGATCAGCAGGTCCTGATCTACACCGCCGATCCGGGCACGCCGTCGGAGAACGCGTTGCGGCTGCTATCGGTCGTCGGGACGCAGCGGATGGACGCCCCGCTCTGAGCGCTTTGTAGGTTCCCTCGATACCAGTGGATCGATCCTCAGTGCGATCGCCAGCGCGAACCGGCCCGCCGGATCGTCGATCGTGCCGCCGAACAGCGTCCGCAACTGCCGGATGCGATATCGGACGGTCTGGACGTGGACGTGCAGTTCGACACCGATCGCCTGGGGCTGATCCGGCCGCGCGAGCCACGCCGCGAGAGTCGCGGTGAGCCGTTGCCTCGCCGGTTCGGGCAGACCGGCCAGCGGGGCGAGGATCTCCTTCGAGAACTCGGCGGCGAGTTCGGGATCGGCGGTCAGCAGCAGGTCGATGCGGTGATCGGTGGTGTGGACGAGGGGGTCGCCGCCGAAGGCCGCGGTGCGGGTCAGCCGCCACAGCGCGCTCGCCCGGCGGGCGCTGAGCGCGGCCGAGTGAAGCGGCACGACCGGCCCCACCCCGGCCTGGTCTTCGCCGAGCAGGTCCCGCAACCGGCCGAGATACCACTCGAGCCGGTCGGCGGGCATGACCACGGCGGTCAGGTCGTGGTGACGGCCGATCAGCACCCGTCCCGGCATCCGGTCCAGCAGCTGCGGGGCGGCATCGGCGCTGGTGACGGCGACGACGAGACGGCTGGGCAGTATCCACGCGGCCTGGCTCGCGGCGTCGTCGAGCACGTCCCTGGCGGCGGCCGGTTCGGCGAGGAGGAGGCCGAGAAGCCGGTCCCGCCGCGCCTGCCCGGCCCGCGCCGCCTGTGACCGCGCTTCGGCGTACCCGTCGGCGGCCGCGGCCGAGAGTTCCGCGATGAAGGCGAAAAGCGCCTCGCCGAGTTCGACGATCGCCTGGGTCGGCAGGTCCACGGCCGGTGCCGCCGAGGTGAGCTGCCGCCAGACCCCCAGCGCCGCCGACTGGTAGAAACCGAGCATCTCCTCGAGGCTGCGGCCGGCGGTGTGCTGGGCCCGGCCCTGCGCCCGGTAGACCTGGCGGTCGGTGGTGATGTCGGGATGGCCGATCTCGCTGAAGAAGGCGTGCAGGGCGACGTCGAGGGTGACTTGGAGGTTCGCCGCCGTCCGGTCGTCCAGTGGGGTGCGCAGCCCGGCGCGGACCTGATCCATCGCGGCGGACGCGATCGCGGCGGTGTCCGGCTCCAGCCGGGTCAGCACCGAGGCGTCGAGCCTGCGCCATGGCTGTGCCGACGCCTTCGTCATAGAGGGAACCTACAAAACTCCGATCAGGAACGCGCGCCTCCGTTCTAGTGGTCTTCCCCTGTTCAGCGGACGCTGAGCCGCAGCATTCGACGACGCATGCAGGAGGCGGCAGTGACACGTACGCGCTGGGGAAGACTCGCCCGGATCGCCGCGGTGGCGGGCACCGCACTGACCCTCGTCGGAATCGGGACACCGGCACTCGCCGCGGCGGAACGCCAGGTGTACGTCGCGATGGGCGACTCGTTCTCGGCGGGCTCCGTGGTCCTGCCGCAGTCCGATCTGCTCACCTGCGCCCGGTCCGCGATCAACTACGCCGGTCTGCTGGCGAAACAGATCGACGTCGACGAACTCCGTGACGTCACCTGCGGCGCCGCGACCACCTCCCATTTCACCAACCCGCAGAAGGGCATCATCTCCGGCACCAACCCGCCGCAGTACGACGCGCTTTCGGCCGACACGACACTGGTGACCGTCGGGATCGGCGGCAACGACATCGGGCTCGTCGGGCTCGCGACGTCGTGCGTGAACCTGCTCCCGGTGGGCGCCTCGTGCAAAGCCGCCAACACCACGGGCGGGGTGGACAAGTACGCGACCAAGATCGACGCCTTCGCCGCGACCTACGGCACGGTCATCGAGCAGATCCGCCAGCGCGCGCCGCGGGCCGAGATCGTCATGGTCGGCTACCCGACCGGGATAAAATCCGGTGGCTGCTGGCCGCTGGTCCCGGTGCTGCCGCAGGACGCCGACTACATCCAGGCCAACATCGACCGGCTCAACGCGCGGATGGCCGAGCAGTCCGCCGCGCACGGCGCCAAGTACGTCGACATCCGGACGCCGAGCATCGGTCACGACGCGTGCCAGCCGATCGGCGTCAAATGGATCGAAGGGCTCATCCCTTCGGTGGTGAACAACAGCTTCGCCCCGCTGCACCCGAACGCCGCCGGTCTCGCGGCCGTGGTGCCCAGTATCCGCAAGGTGCTGTAGCGAAACACCTCGGCACGCGAAACCGCAGGCACCTCCGATGCTTTCGGTGGGCCGGCGTCGAGCTCTGATGTCGTGAAGGGCCCCTTTGAGACCTTCAACGTCTCAAAGGGGCCCTTCACGACACGCGATACCGGCTCACCCGCCGTGTGATCAGGCGGTCGGCGCCCAGTACAGGAGCCGGTTCGGCGAACCGGAGCCCGGGTTGGTCACCTTGCCGGGAGTCGCCGCGTTGATCAGCGCGGTCGCCACCTGCGCGGGAGTGGCGGTCTTGTTGTTCTGCAGGAAGCGGGCCGCGACGCCGACCACGTGCGGAGTCGCCATCGAAGTGCCGCTGATCGTGTTGGTCGCGGTGTCGCTGGTGTGCCACGACGACGTGATGCCGGTACCCGGCGCGAAGATGTCCACCAGGCTGCCGTAGTTGGAGGAGTTGGCGCGCGCGTCGGTGTTGGTGGCCGAGCCGACGGTGATGGCCTGGGTCACGCGGGCGGGGGAGAAGCCCGAGGCGTCCGAGTTCGAATTCCCGGCGGCCACGCCGTAGGTGACGCCCGCGGCGATCGACCGGCGGACGGCGTCGTCGAGGGTGGTGGAGGCGCCGCCACCGAGGCTCATGTTGGCCGCGGCGGGTTTGACGTGGTTCTTGGTGACCCAGTCGATGCCCGCGATGACGCCGGCGGTGGTGCCGCTGCCGGAGTTGTTGAGCACGCGGACGCCGTAGACCCTGGCGGCCTTGGCGATGCCGTACTGCGCACCGGCGATGGTGCCGGCGACGTGGGTGCCGTGACCGTTGCCGTCCTGCGCGACGGCGTCGTTGTCGACGAAGTCGTAGCCGTTGCGGGCGCGGCCGCCGAAGGTCTGGTGGCTGATCCGCACGCCGGTGTCGATGACGTAGACGTTCACGCCCGCGCCGGTGCTGGTGTAGCTGTATTTCTTGTCGAGCGGGAGGTTGCGCTGGTCGACGCGGTCGAGACCCCAGGACGGCGGGTTGGTCTGGGTCGCGTGCGCGCGGACGACCTGGTTCTGCTCGACGGACGCGACCGAGGGGTCGGCGGCGAGCCGCTTGGCCTGCCGCTCCGACAGTGTCGCGGAGAAACCGTTGAGCGAGCTGCTGTAGACCTGCTCCACCTTCGCGCCGAAGCGGTTCGCCAGCGCGCCCACGACGCCGGTGTCCTTGAGGGTGACGATGTAGCTGTTCGGGATCGCTTCGGCGGATCCGGCGGCGAGGATCTGTCCTTCGGCGGCTTGCGCGGGCGCGGCGGTCACGCTGATCGCCACCGCGACCGCGCTCGCCATTCCGGCACGGGACAGCCAACGCGCTTGTCTCGTCTCTCGCATGTTCGTCCTGTCGTTCGCAGGGGACCGGCCGGTCAAGACCACAGCGGCGGAAACGGTCCAGCTCGACCGCATGGGACGGCACCTGCCGAAGCCCACGAAGATCGAGGTTATTGAGCGTTTGACAGCCCCGATATCGACTGAACGGGGCAGTGCCCCACCTTCGTCTGGCGGCCATTTGCGGCGGGTGCCCTGCACGGAAAGTGCATCTCGGCCCCGCCGTACCCTGGATGGAACACCCTGCCGAGTATCTGGAGTCCGAACCACCGTGCCAGCCCTTTCCAGCCTGCGAGCCGACTGCGAGAACTGCTTCGGCCTGTGCTGTGTCGTCCCGGCCTTCGCGGCGTCGGCCGACTTCGCGATCACCAAACCGGCGGGGCAGGCGTGTCCGAACCTGCGTGAGGATTCCCGGTGCGGCATCCACGACAAGCTCCGCACGAAGGGCTTCACCGGCTGCACGGTCTACGACTGCTTCGGCGCGGGTCAGAAGGTCTCCCAGGTCACCTTCGACGGCGAGGACTGGCGGAAAGCGCCGAAGACGGCGAGGACGATGTTCGCGGTCTTCCCGGTCGTGCGGGATCTGCAGGAACTGCTCTACTACCTCACCGAGGCGGCCTCCCTGCCGACGTCCGCGCCGATCCGTGACGACCTGGCCGGGATGATCGACCGGACGGAGCGGATGACGCTGGAGGCGCCCGGGGTGCTGCGGACGCTCGACGTCCAGACGCATCGGGGCGCGGTGAACGGGCTGCTGGTGCGCGCGAGCGAACTGGCCCGCGCCGAGGTTCCGGGCAAGAAGAAGGACCGGCGCGGTGCCGACCTCATCGGTGCGAAGCTCAAGGGCGCGAACCTGCGTGGCGCGCTGCTGCGCGGGGCGTACCTGATCGGCGCGGACCTGCGGGAAGCCGATCTTCGGCAGGCCGACGTCACCGGGGCGGACCTTCGCGACGCCGACATCCGAGGCGCGGACTTCCGCGACACCCTCTTCCTCATCCAGTCCCAACTGGACGCGGCGAAGGGCGACGCGACGACGAAGCTGCCGGCGTCTCTCTCCCACCCCGCGCACTGGTGAGTTCTCTATCCTTTGTGGACGATCTCCCGCGTCCACTCCGCTCGGGGCTGGGTGTGCAGCCGCCAGTAGTGCTCGGCGATGTCGTCGGGGTCGAAGGGTGTGCCTTTCGCGACCGGGCCGGCGATGGTGACCGTGGCGACATGCACCCCGGACGGGCCGAACTGCGTGTCCAGCAGGGAAACCAGCGCCCTCACGCCTGCTTTGCCCAGCGAGAGGCTCGTGTAGGCGGGTACGGCTTCGGGCATCCCACCGGTCACGATGATCGTGCCCGAACCGCGCTCGGCCATCCCCGGCACGATATGGGCGGCGGCGGTGATCGCGCCGACGACGTTGACCGACCACGCCGCGAGGTGCCGTTCGACGGACAGCTCTCCGGGAGCGTCGGCCTGGATGATCGCGGCGTTGTAGACCACGACGTCGGGCACGCCGTGCTCGCGCACAGAGGTGTCGAGCGCAGTCTTGAGGGCCTTCTCGTTGGTGACGTCGGCGGTGAGTGCCAGCGCGGTGCCGATCTCGGCGGCCAGTGCGGTGAGGGTCTCCGTGGTGCGGGCGATGAGGGTGACCGGTAGCCCTTCCCTCGCGAATCGGAGGGCGACAGACCGGCCGATACCCGGTCCCGCGCCAATGACCACTGCGCCTGCCATGTCTTCTCCTTCGGGTCGGTGGAAAGACCGTAGGGGTTGACATCAATGTGAAGGTCAAGCGCCCGAGCCAAAGTGCTCACCCGTTGAGCGGTTTGCCTGCGAGACTGGGCCCATGCGTGCCGATCGCCTGGTGGCCACCCTCCTGCTGATGCAGGCCCGTGGCCGCGTCACGGCTTCCGAACTGGCGGACGAGCTCGAAATCTCGGTCGCCACCGCCCGGCGTGACCTCGAAGCGCTGTCCGCGGCGGGCGTGCCGGTGTATCCGCAACCCGGCCGGGGCGGCGGCTGGTCGCTGATCGGCGGCGCGCGGACCGACCTCAGTGGACTGTCCGCGTCGGAGGCGCAGGCGTTGTTCCTGCTCGCCGGTCCGGCCGCGTCGATCTCGCCCGAGGTCAAATCCGCGCTGCGGAAGCTGGTCCGGGCCCTGCCTGACACCTTCCGCGCCGACGCGCAGGCGGCCGCGGACGCGGTCGTCATCGACCCGTCTCGGTGGGGTGAGCGCGAGAAGGAACGGCCCGAACTGCTCACCGTGCTGCAGGCCGGGATCGTCCGGCGCCGCAAAGTCCGGTTCGGCTACGCGAAAAAAGGTGCGGAGCCAGTCGAGCGGGTCGTCGATCCGTGGGGGCTCGTGGACAAGGACGACATCTGGTACCTCATCGCCGGCACCGAGAAGGGCCAGCGCACCTTCCGCGTCGACCGCATCTCCGACGCCGAGGTCAGCGACCTGCCCGCCGCGCGGCCGGACGACTTCGAGCTTTCCCAGGCATGGGAGCAAATCGTCGACCGGGTCGAGGAACGGCGTTCAGGGCTGGACGCGATCGTGCTCATCGCCGAGCGGCATCTGCCGATACTCCAGGACCACTTCGGACGGCAGGCCCGCGTCGAGGAGACGCTCGACGACGGGCGCGTGCGGGTGACGGTGTCGGCGCCGGTGGCGTGGATGATCGCCCAGCAGCTCGCGGGCTGGGGCTCGATGATCGAAGTGCTGGGCCCGCCGTCGGTCCAGGAGGAACTCGCGCGGATCGGCGCGGAACTGGTCGAACGCTACGCGGCCCCGGTGCGGTAACTCTGCGGGCTCACCCCGTGTTCGCGTTTGAACGCGGTGCTGAGCGCGAACGAACTGCCATAGCCGACCTGCCGGGCGACCGCGCCGATCGTGACGTCGGGGTGCTGGCGCAGGAGATCGGCGGCGAGCGCGATCCGCCAGCTCGCGAGGTAGGTCATCGGCGGTTCGCCCACGGCGGCGGTGAACCGGCGGGCGAACGCGGCCCGCGACACCCCGGTGTCGGCGGCGAGACTCGCCACTGTCCACGGTTCGGAAGGCTTGTGCTGCAACAGTTTCAGCGCACGCCCGACGACGGGATCGCTGTGCGCGCGGTACCAGGCGGGCGCTTCGGCGCCGGGCCGGTCGAACCAGGTCCGCAGCGCGGCGACCAGGAGCAGATCGAGCACCCGGTCCAGGACGGCTTCCTGACCGGGCGTGTCCTTGACGATCTCCCCGGCGAGCAGCGGCACGAGCGGGTTGTCCCATTCCTCGTCCCGCACGACCAGCAAGGACGGCAGCGCGTTGAGGAGCCGTTTGCTGATCTCGCCTTCCAGCGGATAGGTGCCGGTGAGCAGCACGACAGGACCGTCCGGGTCGCTGCCCCAGGTGCGGACGCCGAGATCGGACAGCCCGGTGAGGTGCTGTCCGCCCGGGGTCAGGCATTCCTGTCCCGGCAGGATCATCGCCTGCGGCGGCGTCGCCGGGTCGTCCGCGACGAGATACGGGTCCGGGCCACGGGCGATGGCGATGTCGCCGGTGCCGAGGCGGACGGCGTCGCCGTGATCGGGAACGACCCAGGACTCGCCGCGAACCTGCGCCATCACCGTCAGCGGCGCCTCGTCCTCGACGCGCAGCGACCACGGCGGGGTCATGACCGACTTCAGCAGGAAAGCGCCGCGCGCACGAGGACCGTCGAGCAGACCGGCAAGGGGATCCATGCCGAGAAGTGTAGACGATGAAACATGGAATAGAGCCTTTGAACTATGTTCCGTCTCATCCTGAGCCGCTTGACTAAGGGCATGACAGAGACGAAGAACAACGAGACGGTCCTGGTCCTCGGCGCTACCGGCAAGACCGGGAGCCGCGTCGCGCAGCAGCTGACCGAGCGGGGGACCGAGGTCCGGAAGGCCTCGCGGCCGACCTTCGACTGGGACGACCGATCGACCTGGACCGCCGCGGTCACCGGAATCGGCGCGGCGTACCTCACCTACTACCCCGACCTCGCCTTCCCAGGTGCCGCCGAGGCGATTCGCGACTTCTCGAAGCTGGCCGTGGACCACGGCGTCCGGCGGCTGGTCCTGCTGTCCGGCCGCGGCGAAGAGGAAGCCGTGGTCAGCGAACAGGGTGTGCGCGACTCCGGTGCCGAGTGGACGGTCGTGCGGTCCAGCTGGTTCGCACAGAACTTCAGCGAGCACTTCCTGCTGGAACCGGTGCTCGCCGGCGAGATCGTGCTCCCGGCGGGCCAGGTGACCGAACCGTTCATCGACGTCGAGGACATCGTCGACGTCGTCGTGGCGGCGCTGACCAACGACGGGCACAGCGGCCAGGTGTACGAGCTGACCGGGCCCCGGTTGCTGGGTTTCGCGGACGCGGCGGCGGAAATCGGCAAGGCTTCGGGGCGAGAGGTCCAGTACATTCCGGTTTCCGCCGCGGAGTTCGCCGCGGGAGCGGCCGAACAGGGCGTGCCGGAGGAGGAGATCGAGGGCCTGACCGACCTGTTCACCCGAGTCCTCGACGGCCGCAACGAGTCACTCACCGGTGATGTCGAGAAGGTGCTGGGCAGGCCCGCGAGGGACTTCTCCGACTACGCAGCGAAAGCCGCGGCCACCGGGATCTGGAATCGATGAGACGAGCGGGAATCGGAAGGGAGGCGACAGGAATGGCGACGCTGAGCGAGATCGTCCTGATCGCGGCCGTCATCACGGCGGGGTTGATCGCGGGCTTGTTCTACGCCTACACGTGCTCGGTCATGCCGGGGCTGGCGCGGGCCGACGCCCGGACGTACGTGACCGGGATGCGGGAGATCAACGTCGCGATCCTCAACGGCTGGTTCGCGTTGAGTTTCGGCGGTGCGCCGCTGCTCGCCGCGGTGGCGGCGGTGCTGCACTTCCGGTCGGAACTGCGGTCCGCGCTGCCATGGATCATCGCGGGATTCGTCCTGCTGCTGGTGATGCTGATCGTCACCATGGCGGTCAACGTGCCGCTGAACAACGCGCTCGAAGCCGGTTTCGACGGCGACAACACCGACTTCGAGGCGTTGCGGGCCAAATTCGAGGGTGTCTGGGAACGCTGGAACCTGGTCCGGACCTTGGCCGCGATCGGTGGCTTCGGTGCTCTGGTCGGCGGGCTGATCGTGCACGTCCGCGCCTGAGGCATGTCAGGAAAGGGTCGTTCAGGACGAAAAACGTCTTGAACGACCCTTTCCTGACATCCGGTCAGGCGTCGAGAGCTTCCCGGAGCAGCGGAGCGAACGCGGCGGCCTCGGCGGCGAAACCACCGTGGTCACCGGGGAAGTAGGCCGGTTCCACCCCGAGACGGCCGGCGGCGAGCACCGCGGCCTCGTGTGCGGGCTGCCCGGCCGATTCCTTGCCGACACCGACGACGATCCGGGTCCCCGACGCCTTCAGCGCCGCGTAGTCCGGGGTGAAGTCTCCGACCATCTTCATCAGGTGCACGACGAAGAACTCCATGTTCTTCCGCATCTCCGGCGGGAGAACCTCTCCGCCCACCTCGAAACCGGCATCGGCCATGAACTTCCCCATCGCCGCCTCGATGCCGTGCTCGCGGTGGATGTGCAGCAGCTCGTCGGGAGTGACGCCTGGCTGCTCGGCCAGCAGGCTCGTCAGCGGCGGTTCGTGCGCCACGAGCGTCCGCACCCGACCGGGATGGCGGGTGACGAGCTCGAACGCCTGCATGCAACCGCCGCTGGACGCGAAGATCACCGCCGGTTCCTCGCTCACGCTGTCGAGCAGGCGCAGCGCGTCGTCGGTGTGGACCTCGATCCGCTGCTCCTCGCCGGGGTCGTCGAGGGTGCTGCGGGAGATTCCCCGCGGGTCGTAGGTGATCACCGTGTAGTGCTCCGCGAGCAGGACGGCGATCGGCGCGAACATGGCGGAATCCGCGGCGCCACCGGGAATGCACAGCAGCGCGGGGCCGCTGCCGGTGACGGTGTGGTGGAGCCGGGCGCCGGGGACGTCGAGAACGGCCATGAGGTGGCCCCTTCCTCTTTCGGGACTTGTCACCTCACCGACGAACGGCGACGACGGGGACAGACACCCGGAGTCAGGAGATTTCGGCGAGTTTCCCCGAGAGGTAGGCGCGCTCGGCGTCGGTGGCGGCGAGCGCGAGCGCCTCGCGGTAGGCGACGGCGGCCTCCCCGAACCGGTCGAGACGCCGGAGCAGATCCGCACGGGTCGCGGGAAGCAGGTGGTAACCAGGGAGACTGCCGGTGAGCTTCTCGACCAATTCGAGGCCGGCCTCCGGCCCTTCGGCCATCGCGACGGCCACCGCCCGGTTCAGCTCGACGACCGGCGAGGGCACGAACCGCGTCAGCTCCCGGTAGAGGCCCGCGATCTGCGCCCAGTCGGTGTCGGAAGCGCTAGCCGCCGTCGCGTGACAGGCGGCGATGGCGGCCTGGATCTGATACTGCCCCGGGATGCCGCGGCGGAGCGCGGTTTCCAGCAATTCGGTGCCCTCGGCGATCTCTGCCGAGTTCCAGCGGCCGCGGTCCTGGTCTTCGAGCGAGACGAGGGTGCCGTCATCGTCGACCCGCGTGGCCCGGCGGGCATCGTGCAGGAGCAGCAAGGCCAGCAGGCCGAGGACTTCCGGCTCGCCGGGCATCAGACCGGCGAGGAGCCGGGCGAGCCGGATCGCCTCCGCGGACAGGTCGGGCCGCAGCAGATCGGTGCCGGCGCTGGCCGAGTAGCCCTCGTTGAACAGCAGGTACAGCATCCCCAGCACCGCGGCCGTCCGTTCGGGCAGCAGCTCCGCGGGCGGGACCCGGTACGGGATGCCCGCGGTGCGGATCTTCCGTTTCACCCGGACCAGGCGCTGCGACATCGTCGTCTCGGAGACGAGGAAGGCGCGGGCGATCTCGGCGGTGGTGAGCCCGGCCAGGGTCCGCAACGCGAGCGCGACCTGGCCCTCCATCGGCAGCGCGGGGTGGCAGCAGGTGAAGATCAGCCGGAGTCTGTCGTCGTGGACACCGCTCTCGTCCCGTTCCGGCTCCGAAGGTTCGTTCAGTTCGGCGGCTTCCCGCAGTTTCTCCGCGCCGACCGCCTCTCGCCGGATCCGGTCCGTGGCCCGGTTACGCGCCGCCGTGGTCAGCCAGGCGCCGGGTTTCGCCGGGACACCGTCGCGGGGCCAGGTGCGCAACGCGAGCGCGAACGCCTCCTGGACACATTCCTCGGCCAGATCCCAGTCGCCGGTGACCCGGATCAGGGTGGCGATCACCTGTCCCGACTCATCACGGAACGCCCGGGTGATCGCGGCGCCGAGGTCGGTGGTCACCGGAGCAGCCCTTCCAGCAGCGGAACGACCTTCTCCGGCGGCGGGTACGCGGTGACCTCGTCCCGCAACCGCGTGGCCGTGTCCCGATAGGACGGTTCCCGCAGCACCGTGGTCACGGCGTCTCGGATGTCCGCCGGCGTCGCGGCGATGACGTCGAGGACCGTGCCGAGCCCGAGTTCGGTGACACGGTCGGCGTTGTGGGGCTGGTCGGCGCCCATCGGCAGCACCACCATCGGGAGCCCGTGGGTGATCGCGCCCAGCAGGCTGCCCGAGCCGCCGTGGGTGAGCGCCGCGTCGCAGTACGGGAGGACGTCGTCCTGCGGCAGGTACTTCGCGAGGTGGATGTGCTCCGGCTGGCGGCCGAATTCGGCGGGATCGATGAGGTTCCCGACAGTCACCACACACGTCGCCTCGACCTCCCGCAGCCCGGCCAGCGCCCGGGCGAACAGGTCACCGGATTCGGTGTTGAAGATCGTGCCGAGGGTGAAGTAGAGCGCCGGGCGGCCCTCGACGTGCCAGTCCGGCGCCGGACCACGACCGGGAACGGGACTGTGGAAGGGCTGTGCGGTCGGGGGGAGCGGGAACCGGGGATCGCGGAAGCTCGCGGGGAACGGTGAGAGCACGAGATGGCGATAGGCCATTTCGAGGTTCCGCTGCGGGGAAAGCCCGTGGGCGGCCCGGACCTCGTTGAGCGCGTCGTCGACCAGATCGGGGCGGATGAGGACGCCCGCCGCCATGATCAGGACGGTCGCGTGCGGGAGACCGAGCTTCTCCGCGGCGATCATCGCACCGTGATCGGCTTCGTCGCAGACGAGCAGATCCGGTGCCCAGTCCGCGCTGAGCGCCAGGACGTCGGCTGCACGCAGGGGTGCGGCGCGGCGGACGAAACCGTCGCGCAGGTCGGCGTCCTCACGGTCCCTGTCGACGGGGAGCAACGGGCGGCGGGAGCCGTCGCTGCCGAAGTTCGGGCCCGACGGGAACGCGGTGAAACCGGCCGCCTCGACGATCGGGACCATCAAAGGCTCGCCGGTGAACGCGATCGTGTGGCCCGCGTCGGCGAGCGCGCGGGCGATCGGCAGGAGCGGCCGAAAGTGACCGTTGCCGCCGACGAAGGTGAACAAGACACGCATGTGGTCGACCCTAATCGGCGGGACCAACGGTTTTCCCGGCGTTGCCTCGCTTCCCGCCCGGCGGGGCAGCGCTACCCTGCTGCGGTGATCGATACGGACGCCGACGAGGTCCGGCTGTGCGCGCTGGAAGGCTGCGAGAATCCTCTGCCCCCGCCCGCGGTGGACGCCGAAGGGAAACGCAAGGGCGGCAGGCCCTCCGCCTACTGCAGTAAGACGCACGCCGACGCCGCGTCGCGTGCCCGGCGGGCGGCCGCGGTGGCGAGCGTGGCCGACCCGCTGCTCGAGGTCCGCCGGATCGCCGACGAGTTCACCCCTGCCGCGGCGTCGCTCGTGGAACTGCTGGACGCGATGCGCTCGCGGTTCGACAACGCCGCTGAGGCAGCCCTGGGGCGGGTCACCGAAGCCGAAACCGACGCGGCCACGGCCCGCCGCGAGGCCGAAGACGCGCAGCAGGCGGCGGCGAAGGCCGACACGGCGCGCGCGACCGCGCTGGCCGCGTCCCGGGACGACAAGATGGCCAAGGCCAAAGCGGAACGCGCCGCCGAACAGGCACTGAAGGACGCGGAGGAGACCCGCCAGCGTTCGTGGACCGAGGTCGCCGCCCACGAACGCGCCCGGGGCGCCGCGGAAGCCGCGACCGTGGCGGCCGAACGCGCCCGTGACGCGCTGGTCTCCGATCTCCGGACGCTGCGCCAGGACTTCGCGGCCGTCCGGGCGGAGAAAACCCGGCTGACGGCCGAGCTCGGCGAGCGGGACACGGCGCTGGCGCGGGCGGTGGCCGAACTCGAATCCTTGCTGGACCGGCTCGACGAGGCGAAGGCCAGGGCGACGGTGTCCGAAAAGGACTGTGCTGCCGCACGCGAGGAATCCGCTGCTTTGCGTGGAGATCTGGACCGCGTCCGCGCCGAGCTCGCTCAGGAGCACACGGCCCGCAGCCTCGCCGAAGCCCGGGCGACGGCGCTGGCCGAGGAACTGGAACGCGCACAGGCCCGTGCCGCCGCGGATCAGACGCGGTACGACGACGTCGTCCGTCAGCTGGCCGAGCTCGCCCGGCCTCCGGTCGTCGACGAAGCGGCTACTCCTTCGCGCGAATTGCCTGTGGAGGCTTCCGAGCTCAAGTAGAGTCCCACTACCTATCCAGGGTTGGGGGCCACGGGCTGTGAGCGGATACGAGGTCGAGATCGGTCAGCTGCGGACCGCGGCCAAGGCGGCGGGATCCGCCGCGGACCAGGCCAGAGCCGTGGAACCGGGCAGCGGCCTGGACGCGATCGCGACGGCATTGCCGGGCGGCGAGGCCGCGAAGAACGCGCCCACGCTGGCGTCGACGTTCACCGAGCGCGCGAAGGGATGGGCCGGCGAGATCGACCGCTGGGGCGAATCGATCACGACGGCCGCGAACACGTACTCCGAGAACGAGAAGTCCGCGGAGGAGGCTTTCGGGAGATGACGGTCGGCTACGACGACGTCCGCAAATGGGACGCAGATGCGCTCGAGGCGACGGCCACCAACCTGAGTGGGCGGCGGGACAAACTCATCGGCTTGCAGGACGAACTCGACGACGCCAGGAAACTGCCCGATTGGCACGGCCCCGCCGGTGAGCGCGCATGCGGTTCGCTGGGCGATACGCGGAACAAGGCCGAGATCCTGATCGCGGGACTCTCCGCCGTCGAAAACGCCCTGCAGAACGCGTCGGACGAGGTGGCCGCGCTCAAGACCAGGGTCGCCAACAACGACTCCCTCGCCGCCACCTACCAGTTCCGGATCGCCGCCGACGGCGCGATGGTGGACGACAAACCCGCCGACCCGCCGCCGAAGTCCCGGTTCGAGGCCGAAGAGTACGCCGAAGCCCGACGGCACCGCGAAACCATCAAGAAGCAGCTGGAGCAGGAAACCAAGGCGATCCTCACGGCGGCGAACAACATCGACGCCGCCCTCGCCAGGGTGATGCGGCTCGCGCAGGACGGCGAGATCAGTGACCACGGAGCGACCACCCTGGCCGGCGCCAAAAAGGGCGGGGAGATCGACGCCAAAGTGGTCGAGATGGAGCAGTCCCTGCGCGAAGCAGGTCTGCTGAGCGGGCCGCCCGCGTCCGGCCACTACCGGCAGTGGCTCGAGAACGCCGTACGCCGGGGCGTCTCGATCGACACCATCAAGAAGATCGCCGACGAACACGACATCACGCCCGAGGACTTCAAGGTCCTCGACGGCATGGAAGAGATCCGCGAGGACGAGGACGGCGACGGGACCTTCAAGTCGTACTTCCTGATGCCGACCGACATCAGCGGGGACGACGCCGCCAAGGCGGTCCGGATGACCTACATCATGAACGCGGGCACCGACTACGGCACCGAAGGCGAGAAGACCGACT
This sequence comes from Amycolatopsis sp. WAC 01376, assembly GCF_003947415.1. Lineage (GTDB taxonomy): Bacteria > Actinomycetota > Actinomycetes > Mycobacteriales > Pseudonocardiaceae > Amycolatopsis. The sequence continues at coordinate 521,614 of NZ_QHKL01000007.1, read as the reverse complement.
TCGCGCCGACCCCGTACGGATCCGAGGAACTGCGGCGGATCACCGATCGGCAACGGGAGAACTCCTGGAGCTACGACGACGACGTGGGCTTCGTGCACGGCAACGGCGGACGGCTGGCGACCACTCCGAACGGCATGATGATGGGCCTCGGCGGGAACCTCATCCAGGACCAGTTCAGTCAGCAAGGCGGAACCGCCTGGGGTGACACGTTCATGCTGAACATCGACGACCCGAAGGATCCGGCGCAGCAACTCCGAGAGGTCGCGAAGTCGGGTCACGCCTGGTACGAGGGCGACAACGGCGCGTCCCGGGGTTCGCTCGACTTGGACCGGTTGCTGCACCACGAGGAGCGTCACTCCCAGCAATGGGCGCGCGAAGGCTATGCCGGCTTCCTCGCCTCCTACGCGTGGGAGAAGGTCACCGGCGGCAATGAAACCGAGGAAGACGCGGGACTCACCGATGGCGGATATCACTAGGGGTTCGCGCGTCGCCTGCGCCGCCATGCTCGTGCTGGCGGTGACCGCGGCGTGCGACACCAAGGCACAGTTCGCGCCGTCACTGCCGCCGGAGGCCGGGTTCCGCGTGGAGGACGGCGTCCTGAAACTGTGGACGGGCACCCCGTGCGAGGGGGTCACCGGCCTGAGGCTGACGTTCGACTCCGGCACCCAGGCGAGCACGGAACAGGTGTGGGCCGCGCCGCGGCCGGGAGTGCGGGTCGAGCACCTGGACCTGCTGAAAACCGCCGGGGAATCTGTCCCGGACACCGGTGGCCCGCTCCAGGTGCGGACGCCGCTGCCCGCGGGGTACGACTGGACCAAGGCGGGCTCGGTCAGCGTCGCCGTCGACGGCCCGAAAGCGAACGGCGCCAAGGCCGACGTCGCCCAGGTGCTGCGCGAGTCGGCTCAGAAACCATCCGGGAGCTATCTGTTCGGCCGGAGCGGCTGGTTGGACGCGGCCGACGTCCAACGTGAGAACGGAAAGTCGTTCCTGACCGTCTGTACTCCCGACCCGAAGTGACGTTGTGAACATGGGCACTCAGGAAAGTACATCGCGGACGGTGCTCCGACGCTTCGTGCTCGGCGCGTTCGCCTGCGTCGCCGCGGTGATCGTGCTGCTCGTCGGCCGCGCGGTGCTCAGCGCCGCCGGCGTGTCCTCCGATCCGCACGGCTACGGGATGTTCGCGGGAATCCTGTTCACCGCGGTCCTGACCCCGGTCGCGCTGGGGCTGTGGCTGCTGTACCGGTCATTGCGACGACGCGGCAAGTAAGCTTCTTGCGCTCAGGGTCGTGAGTGCGGGGTCGCCAGTCAGGTACCTGCGGCGCTTCTTGCGTGATGCCTGGTTTGAGGTACATGAAGGGGTCCTTCCTGTACCTGGGCGCAAGGATGGGGTCCTTCATGTACTCGGGAAGGGGTGAAGGTCGAGTTTCCTCGGCTGAGCCGAGGCTCAAGGTGGTGCTCCCGCCCCGCAGCCTCGGCCCGGGTCGAGCTCAGCAGGGCATGCCGTGAGGGCCTCCTTCCCTACTCTCAGGGTAGGGAAGGGGCCCCTCACGGACCTGCGATCCCGACCCACCCGCCGTAGGTACCCTCACCCCGAGGTGCCGGAGCCGCCGTTCACCAGCTGCTCGACCCCGTCCAGGATCCGCGCCAGCCCGAACCGGAAGGTGTGCAGCGGCGCGCTCGCCGCACCGTGCGTCTCCCCAGCCGCCTGCCCGATTCGCGCCGCGAGCGGGAAAAGCCCGGCGTCGGCTTCGGGGATCTCCGCCAGTACGGGCGCGCTGGCCGTCCACCACTCCATGTCGGTCAGCCCGGATCGCCGCACGAGACTCGCCGATTCGACCGAACCGCGCGCGATGCCCTGGACGAATCCGTTGACCATCGCCACCACGGCGTCCATCTCCAGGTCGGTGAGCCCGATCGCGTCGACGGCCTTGAGTTCGCGTTCGTGTTTGGCGAAGGTGTGCGGGCCGAGGGGGAGACGGCCGGTGGTGAGCTGGAGCATCCACGGATGCCGGTGGTACAGCTCCCAGGCGTCTTCGGCGAGGATCGTCATCGTGACCCGCCAGTCGTGGCTCTCCGGCGGATCGGTCAGTTCGCCGTGGACCCGGTCGATCATCAGGTCGAGCAGTTCGGCGCGGCCGGGGATGTAGGTGTAGATCGTCATGGGGGAGACGCCGAGCCTCTCCGCGCCCCGGCGCACCGACAGCGCGGTGATGCCCTCGGTGTCGGCCAGTTCGATCGCGGTGGTGACGATCTCGTCGACGGTGAGCTTCGGTTTGGGGCCGCGACGGGGTTTCTCGCGCACACCCCAGAGCAGTTCGATGGTCCGCCGTGGATCGCCCGTGCCGGTGTGGTCCGCGTCTGTCATCACGTTCTCTCTACGGTGTACAGAGTTGTGTTATCCTGAACTGTACACCGTACAGAGATTGGGGTTGAGTGGCGTCTCACGACGGTTTCGGCAGTGTTGTTTTCGAACCGAAGAATCCCCCTCGGACCAGCGGATTCGTCTTCTGGAACGCCGACGGGAGCACGCCGGGGGCCGGGGAGGTGACAGTCGCCCTCCCCGAGATCGTCACGGTGCCGTGCGTACGGCTCCCGATGGCCGAGGCGCTCCCCGCGCTGCTGCGGCTTCGTGAGAGCGACGATCCCTCCGCGCGCTTTTGGAGCACGGCGGCCACGGCGGCGTTGAAGCTCGCCGAGGCGGGCAGGCTGCTTCCCGGGCTCACGGAGTCCGATGTGGACGCCTGGCGCGCGGGCCCGCTGGAACCCGCCGACGCCGCCTGGCTGCGCGAGCTGTCCGAAGCGATGCCGGCCCGGGCACGAGCGATCCCGGGCGAGGGAAACCTGCTCCCCGCGCGATATCCGTTGCTGCGCGCGTTCCTCGACGCCGTGGCCGACACCCTTCCCCGCACGCCCGCGGCCGCGCAGGCGGCGGGCGTCAAGGCGTTCGCCGCCGCACCCTCGCACCGCCTTCCGCAGCTGCGGGACTGGGCGGCCGAGGTCGCGGCCGGGCTGGACTCCGGGGTCCGGGTCTCGGTGCGGATCGAGGCACCGGGCGACGACTTCACGAGCGGCCGCTTCAGCGGGGTCGTCCAGGTGCACAGCCTCGCCGACCCCGGCGTCCTGATCGATGCCGCCGCGCTCTGGTCGGGTGACGACCGGTTCGGCCCGCGAGCGCGGATCGACGTCATGTTGGCTCTGCGCCGCGCCGCACAACTGTGGCCACCGCTGGAACCTCTGCTCGGCGCCGCGGTGCCCGATGAGGTCGTGCTCGGCGACACCGACATCACCGAGCTGCTCACCACGGCCGCGCCCCTGCTGGCCACGGCGGGTATCGAGGTGCACTGGCCCGCCGGTCTCGTCCGCGATCTGAGCGCGAAGGCCGTCGTCGGCGGCGGTGCGGCGCCGCCGGACGACCTGCCGTCCTTCTTCGCCGGGGGCACGCTGCTGCAGTTCGACTGGCAGCTCGCGCTCGGTGGCGCGCCGCTCACCGCGGCCGAGATGGACGCGCTGGCCGAGGCGCACCGTCCCGTCGTGCGGCTGCGTGATCAGTGGGTGCTGGTCGATCCGGCGCTGGCGGCGAAGGCACGGGACCGTGCCCTGAAACCGCTGACACCGATCGACGCGCTCGGCGCCGCCTTGAGCGGGACGGCCGAGGTCGACGGTGAACGCGTGGACGTCCTCACCGACGGCTGGCTCGCCGCGTTGCGGGAGCGGCTGCTCGCCCCGCCCGAACCGCAGGCACCGCCGCGAGGCCTGGCCGCGACCCTGCGGGACTACCAGATGCGCGGCCTGCAGTGGCTCACCGCGATGACGTCGATCGGGCTCGGCGGCTGTCTCGCCGACGACATGGGGCTCGGCAAGACGATCACGCTGATCTCGCTCCACCTGCATCGCGCGGACGGCCCGACCCTGGTCGTCTGCCCGGCCTCTCTGCTGGGGAACTGGGAACGCGAGATCACCCGGTTCGCCCCCGGCGTCCCGGTGCGCCGGTTCCACGGCACCGAACGCTCGCTCGACGAACTCGGGAACGGCTTCGTGCTCACGACCTACGGCACCCTGCGCGTCGACCCGGAACCCCTTGGCGGTGTCCAGTGGGGATTGCTGGTCGCCGACGAGGCCCAGCACGTCAAGAATCACCGCTCCGGCACGGCGAAGGCGTTGCGGACGCTGACGTCGTCGGCGCGGGTGGCGCTGACGGGCACACCGGTCGAGAACAACCTCTCCGAGCTGTGGGCGATCCTGGACTGGACGACGCCGGGGCTGCTCGGCACCATGGCCGATTTCCGTCGTGTGTGGGCGAAACCGGTCGAGTCCGGAAAGGACCCCGACGCCGCGGAACGACTGTCCCGGCTCGTCCGCCCGTTCCTGTTGCGTCGCCGCAAATCGGATCCGGGGATCGCGCCGGAACTGCCTGCCAAGACCGAGACCGACCGGCCGGTGACGCTCACGGCCGAGCAGGCGGCCCTGTACGAGGCCACGGTGCGCGAACTGATGGCCGACATCGCCGGCAGCGAGGGCATCGCGCGCCGCGGCCGGATCGTCAAGCTGCTCACCGGGCTCAAGCAGATCTGCAACCACCCCGCGCAGTACCTCAAGGAACCGTCGGACGCGGTGCTGGACGGCCGGTCGGGCAAGCTCGAACTGCTCGACGAGCTGCTGGGCACGATCCTCGCCGAGGACGGCGCGGTGCTGGTGTTCACGCAGTACGTGGCGATGGCGCGGCTGCTGGAACGTCATCTCGCGCAGCGCGGGATCGGCACGCAGCTGCTGCACGGCGGCACGCCGGTGCCCAAACGCGAGGATCTCGTGCGCCGGTTCCAGGCCGGTGAGGTGCCGGTGTTCCTGCTGTCGCTCAAGGCGGCGGGGACCGGGCTCAACCTCACCCGCGCCGATCACGTCGTGCACTACGACCGCTGGTGGAATCCCGCGGTGGAGGATCAGGCGACCGACCGCGCGTACCGGATCGGGCAGACCAGGCCGGTGCAGGTGCACCGGCTCATCGCCGAGGGCACGGTCGAGGACCGGATCGCGGCGATGCTGCGGGAGAAACGCGCGCTCGCCGACGCGGTGCTCGCCGGCGGCGAGGCCGCCCTGACCGAACTGACCGACGCGGAACTGGCCGATCTGGTCGAGCTGAGGAGTCGCCGATGAGTACGCCCGACGATCGCGTCCGCGGCTTCCCCGCCTTCGGGCGGCAGGGCGGCCACGGCCAGTTCGCCCGCTCGTGGTGGGGCCGCGCGTGGATCAACGCGATGGAGGACACCGCGCTGGACCTGCGGCAGCTCAAACAGGGCCGTAAGTACGCCGCGGGGGGCCGGGTCGGCCCGATCACGGTCAGCCCCGGCCGGATCGCCGCCGTGGTCGACGACCAGGAAGGCCAGTACCGCACCGAGGTCCGCCTCGCGGAACTGACCGAGGACGAATGGGACCGGTTCCTCGATCGGGTCGCCTCCCGTGCCGGGCATCTCGCCGCGCTGCTGGACCGGGACATGCCGCACGACCTCGTCGAGGCCGCCGACGACGCCGGGGTGCATCTGCTGCCCGGCATCGGCGACCTGGAACCGGACTGCGACTGCCCCGGCTGGGAGCTGCCGTGCCGCCATGCCGCGGCGCTGTCGTTCCAGGCATCGTGGCTGCTCGACGCGGATCCCTTCGTGCTGCTGCTGATGCGCGGCAAGGGGGAGCGGGAACTGCTCGACGAGCTCCAGCGCCGCAACGCGCCCCGGTTCGTGCGCACGGGAGACGACGGCGTCCCGGCCGAGCGGGCCTACGCCGACGAGCCAGGACCATTGCCGGACCTCGGCGCGTTCGTTCCCGCTGGTGGCCCGACCGTGCCCGGCGCGCCCGATATCCCGTCGGAGACCTTCGCCCTGCTGGTCGCCAACGCGGGACAGGCGGCTGGTGCGCTGCTGACGTCACAGCCGAAGCTCACCCGCAAACAGGACGCCGTCCGCCTCGCCGCCACTCGTCCGGAGGTCGCCGACAGGCTGCGTCCGGCCGAGAACGGTGAGGACTTCGACCGCGCCGTGCTCGCCTGGCGGAACGGCGGCCGGGCCGGGCTCGAGGTGCTGGAGACCGCGTGGACACCGCCGTCGCAGGCGATGGGCCGCGCGCGGGCCGCGTTCACCGAGGTGGTGGACGATCCCGGCCAGAGCCTGGACGTCGAACGCAACCACTGCAGCGTCCACGGGACCGGGGTGCAGGTGCGGCTGGGCAAGGACGGGCTCTGGTACCCGTACCGGGATCAGTGGCCCGCCGGTCCGCCCGAAGCCGATCCGGGCGCGTTGTTCGCCGCACTGCTCGGCTGATCCCACTGCCGTCCTCGCCGCAGCTCGGCCAGCTGCGGCGAGGACAGGTGGAGGATCCGGTACCGGACTTCGTCCGACTCCGGAGCCTCGCCGGCCCACAGGCTGTAGCGGACCACCTGCCAGGTCCGCGGATCGACGGCCAGCGCGCCCGAATGGGCGCCGTCCTGGCGTAGATGCTCGCGAAGCCCGTCGAGAGCCTCGCCGAGGAAGGCGACCGGGTCGGTCTCCGCGGGGATCGTCACGACGTGCTTTCCCGCCGCGACCGGAGGATCGCCGAACGCGGCCCCCTCCTCGAAGCCGAGCACCGTCCAGTGCTGCACGGCGGGACGCCCGAACGATTCGACGATGCCGCTGAACGGGCCGCCGAACAAGAACGCGTTCATCCCGGCCTCGTCGTGCCACAGGTAGAACGGCGAGTACTGGTTCAGCGTCGAGCCGTCGACGCCGCGTTCACGGATCCCGTAGACCTTCAGCCCGAGGCCGTCGAAGTCGTCCAGCAAATGCCCGCGCGTGGCGACGCGCTCGCGGATGATGCCCATGTCGTAGTCGGCTGGGAGGGTGATTTCGTACTGCATCGCATGCATGCCGTACATACTAGTAGGTACAGGAGGACTGGTGTTCGACGTCGAGGAACGCGCCCGAGTGCGTGACGAACTCATCGCCGCGGCCCGCCGTGACGTGGACATCGTCGGCGCCGCTCTTGTCGGATCGACCGCTCGCGGCGTCGAGGATCGCTGGTCGGACCTCGATCTCGTCCTCCAGCTCGCCGACGACGTGGACGAGCCCGCGGTCGTCGCGCGGTGGACTCGATTGCTCGACGACAGGTTCGGGGTCGCCGACACTCTCGACGTGATCTCGCGCGAGGGCGTGCGCTATCGGGTGTTCCTGCTCGACTCGTCGCTGCAGGTGGACCTGTCGTTCTGGCCCCGCGATCAGTTCCGCGCCACCGAGGACGGCTTCCGGCTCGTCTTCGGCCGGGCCAACGAGCCGACGAGTTCGCCAGGTCCCAGCAGTGCGCAGACGATCGGTATGGCCTGGCTCTATGCGATCCACGCCCGCTCGGCGATCGCCCGCGGGCGATCGTGGCAAGCCGTCATGATGCTCGACGAGCTTCGCGACCAGATCATCACCTTGTTGTGCCTGCGGTACGGCTTGAATCCCTGGCATGGCCGTGAGGTCGACCGCTTGCCCGCCCATGCGCTGGCGGCGTTGAGTGCCGGCCGGGCGACGTCGGTCGGCTTGACGGAACTCGAACGGTCTCGGCAGGCCCTGGTTCGGCACTACCTGACCGTCGTCGAGCATCACGATGCCGAGCGTGCGGCCGCCCTTCGTCGCGCGCTCGAAGAGCCCGTCACCTCTTGCTGAGCCGGATGATCCCCTCGCCACCCTGCACCGCGACGACGGCGATCACCTGACGGTTGATCTGATGGACCATCCCCGCGGGTCCGGACACCGCCCCGCCCATCCCGCCGGATGCGGGGGCCAGACCCACTTTTCCGGCCTGGACCGCGACCGAAAGCGGACCGGCGCCGCCGTCGTTGGGGATCTGGTCACCGGTCTTCACCAGGACCTCGCACTCCCCGTCGGAGCAGGCCTTCAGCTCCCGCCCGTCCGCCGCGACGAACGGCGTGCCGGACGGAGCCGCCGCCTCCATCATCGGCCCGCTCCCGGCGGGAGGGTTCGAACTCGCCGCGGCGAAGATCGGCGTCGGCTCGGCCGTCGCGCAACCGGAGGCGAGCAGCACCACGGGGACCAGGAACAGGCATCTTCGGCGATCGACCATGACCTGCGAACGTAGCCGACGAGCGAGCGTATGGATGCACCCGAATTCCGCAATCCTGCGGCTGTTCGCAGTGCTCGGCGCCGGTCCGACCGGCCGAACCGACCGGACCGGTGCAGCACGTGGTCATGCGGGCACCGAGAGTCCGGAACCTCGGCGAGTAGTGAAGGCTCCGGCTGCGGGTTGATGCCAAGCCCGGTCCGTGAAGGCCTCCTTGAGGGACCCAGAGTCCCTCAAGGAGGCCTTCACGGACTTGATGACCGCCACGTTCGCCCCACAGGCACCAGCAGCCATATCAGTGGCGTGTGAAGGGCCCCTTCCCCAGTCCGTGAGGGCCTCCTTCCCTACCGTCAGGGTAGGGAAGGAGGCCCTCACGGACCTCTCCGCTCTCAGCCGCTCAGACCTCGGCGCGGGCGATGATCGCCTTGGTGTCCACTCCGGACGGAAGTGTCCCGAACGCGACACCCCAGTCGCCGCCCAGCCGCGAGGCGCAGAACGCGTCGGCCACCGCCGGCGTCCCGTGCCGCACCAGCAGCGACCCCTGAAGGATCAACGCCATCGACTCGACCAGCCGCCGCGCCCGGTACTCGATGTCCGACAGGTCGGACAGCTCCTTGCGCAGCCTGCCCACCGCGTCGTCCAGCCGCGCGTCGGCGCCGGAGGCCTGCTCGACCTCCGCGAAGTACGCCGCCACCGATTCCGGCTGCTTCGCCATCGCCCGCAACGTGTCCAGCGCCGCGACGTTGCCCGACCCCTCCCAGATCGACATGAGCGGAGCCTCGCGGTAGAGCCGCGGCATCCCCGATTCCTCGACGTACCCGTTCCCGCCCAGGCATTCCAACGCCTCCACCGCATGCGACGGACCGCGTTTGCACACCCAGTACTTCGTCACCGCCAGCCCCAGCCTGCGGAACGCCTGCTCCTGCTCGTCGTCCGGCCGGTCGGTCGCGGCCGCCAGCCGCATCCCGACCGTCGTCGCCGCCTCGGACTCCACGACGAGGTCCGCCAGCACGTTGCCCATCAGCGGCTGATCAACCAGGTTCGCCCCGAACGCTTGACGATGACGCGCGTGGTGGATGGCCCGCACGGCGCCGTAGCGCATCCCTGACGCGCTCCCGACCGCGCAGTCCAGCCGGGTGTTGTTCACCATCTCGATGATGGTGCGCACGCCGCGGCCCTCCTCGCCGACCAGCCAGCCGATCGCGTCGTCGTACTCGATCTCCGATGACGCGTTCGATCGGTTGCCCAGCTTGTCCTTCAGTCGCTGCAAGCGGATCCCGTTGCGCGAGCCGTCCGGCAGGATGCGGGGGAGAAGGAAACACGACAGCCCGCCCGGTGCCTGGGCCAGCGTCAGGAACATGTCCGACATCGGCGCCGAGGTGAACCACTTGTGCCCGACGATCACATAGCTGCCGTCACCCAGTGGCCGCGCCGTCGTCGTGTTCGCCCGGACGTCCGAACCGCCCTGCTTCTCCGTCATCGACATCCCGGCGATCAGCCCGCGTTTCGTGCTCGGCTCACGCAGCCCGAAGTCGTACTCCGTCGACGCCAGCAACGGCTCGTACCGCTCGGACAGCTCAGGATTGAACCGCAACGCCGGAACTGCCGCGTACGTCATCGAAATCGGGCACGTATGCCCCGCGTCGACCTGACCCCAGACGTACATCTTCGCCGCCCGCGCCGCGTGCGCACCCGGCCGGGAATCCCGCCACGGGGCCGCGTGCAGCCCGTAGGACACCGCGACGTCCATCAACTCGTGCCAGTACGGATGGAACTCGACCTCGTCGATCCGGTTCCCGACCCGGTCGTGCGTCCGCAGCACCGGCTCGTTCTCGTTGACCAGCCTGCCCCACTCCTGGGCCTGCTCGCTCCCGGCCAGCCTGCCGAGGGCGTGCACCTCCGCCACCGCCCAGCCGGCGCCCGCCCGCTCCAAACCCTCCAGCAGAGCCGGATCCGCGGCGACGTCGTACTCCGCCAGCGGCGGCACCTGGTTGGTGACCTCATGAGTGACCGGCATCGGAACCTCCCAAAGAACGCAGGACGAATGTGCGCAGCCCGGACACCTCGTCCGCACTGCCGGTGGTCAACGGGCCGATCAGCACCTCGGCCGCCGCCCCGACGAGCGCCGCCGCGGTGACCTCCGCGTCCTGAGCCGGGAGCACCCCGGACCGGACGCCATCGGCGACGTGCTGGGCCACCACATCGCGGAACGCGCGCCGGAACACCAGCCGCTCGGCCTCGATCGGCGCGTCGACAGGCTCGGCCAGCAGCGCGTACGCCATCCGCGGCGTCTTCAGCGCGCGGCTCGCGAAGGTGTCGAAAACCGCCACGACCCGCTCCGCCGGTGTGCCGGGCCGCTCCGACACCGCGCGCACGGCCTCGACCTCACGCGTGACGACCTTCCGGAACAACTCCACGACCAGCGCGGCCTTGGTGGGGAAGTGGCGGTACACGCTGCCGACCGCCACCCCCGCCCGTTCCGCGACCGCCGACACGGAGCAGCCCGCGTACCCACGCTCGGCCAGCTGCTCCATGGCGGCGGCGAGGACGGCGTCGCGCTGGGCGTCCAGTCGCTCCTGGACCTTCGGTGTACGGCGATACGGCACTCAAGAAGTGAAGCACCGATTCACACCTTCAGTCAATGTACCTTGGCCAGCTCGTCGACGGCCTTGGCGATGCCCTTCTTGTCATAAGCGCTGATGGGCATCGTCGCCGCATGCGCATGACGAACCTTGCCGTCCCGGTCGATCAGCACGCTGCCCGACTGCTGCAGCATCTTCTTCGACAGCCCGAAGGCCTCATGCGGTGTGGCACCCCGGCCGGTGACCACCCGCAGCGACAACCCCCGCTTCGCCCGCCACGCCTTGGCCTCCTCCCGACCCTCCGGGACGGCGATCAAGACACGCACATCGGCGGCCGCGAAGTCGGCGGCCCGCCCCACGAGGTCCTTCACATGGCCGTTGCACACCGGACAAGTGGTCGAGCGCATGAAGTACAGCAGCACGTTCTCCTTGCCGCGGAACTCCGAAAGCCGGACAACCTGCCCGGTGGTGTCCTCCAAGGCGAGGTCAGGGGCCACAGAACCGATTTCGAGCATGAAAACTCCTCAAAGAAGGTCAGGAAACGGGGTTGTCGAGAACCGAACGGACCGTCGCCCGCGCACGGTGCAGCCGGGACTTCATCGCGGCCGTGCTCAACCCGAGCGCGTCCGCGACCGCCCGGCCCGGATGGCCCTGGATGTCCCGCATGATCAGGACGCGACGCTGATCGGCGGGCAACCCGGCGATCGCCGCGGCCACCCGCTGCGCCTCCAGCCGATCCAACGCGTCGTCCTCCGCCGAGACCATCGCGACGGAACCCGCCAGATCGTCACCGCGCAACGCCCGGCGAGCCCGGCGGAGACACTCGTTGCGCACGATCCGGTACATCCACGACGCGAGCGCACCGGTGGCCCGCAGCGTGCCGATCTTGCGATACAGGATGATCAGCGCCTCCTGCGCCGAATCCTCCGCATCCTCCGGCGAAGCGCACAACGACCGCGCGAAACGCTGCACATGCGGATGGGAACCCGAGACCAAGGCGGCGATGGCGGACTCGTCCCCACCCTGTGCCGCCACGATCAAGGACTCCCTCGGCCACTCGGCCTCCACGACAACCTCCTCCCGCGCCGAGCTTGTCCCGGCCCCTACAAGAGCCGCGACCCTCGCAAAAGGATTCAGCGACCTCCACGTGACGCCGCTCACCTCAGCAGGCGCGCCACGAACCCCACGTCACCCGATGGCATGATCGCCGCTATGACATGGACCGCCCCCGAGGTCACCCGTCCGTCCGGCGACACCGCCGCCGACGAGCGAGTCCTCCTGCCCTCCCTGCTGGCCTGGCACCGCGGCACCTTCCTCCACAAACTCGCCGGCCTCACCGGAGAACAACTCGCCACGGCGTCGGTCCCGCCGTCCAACCTCACCCTCCTCGGCCTCATCCGCCACCTCGCCAAGGTCGAACGCATCTGGTTCCGCCTGCGCTACGCCGCACAGGACATCGAACCCCTCTACGACCCCGCCCTCGGCAAGGACCACGACTTCGAAGCCCTCGACGCCGCCAAAGCCGAAGAGGCGTACGACATCCTCCTCGACGAGATCCGCCTGGCCGACGAAGCCGCCGCCGAAGGCTCCCTCGACGACACCTTCGACGTCGGCGGGAACCCGTTCTCGCTCCGCATGCTCTACGTCCACATGATCGGCGAGTACGCCCGCCACAACGGCCACGCCGACCTCATCCGCGAACGCGTCGACGGTCACAAGGGAGCCTGACCATGGACTACGGATTCATCGGCGCGGGCGAGATCACCGCCGCCATCGTCGAAGGCCTCAGCAAAGACATCGCCGACCCGCCTTCGATCTTCCTCTCACCCCGCAGCCGCAGCGTCGGCCAAGAACTCTCGGCCCGCTTCGCCAACGTCGAAGTCCGCGACAGCAACCAAGACGTCGTCGACAGCGCCACGACGATCGTCCTCGCCGTACGCCCGCCGATCGCCGAACAAGTCCTCCGAGACCTCACCTTCCAGCCCGGCCATGTCCTGATCAGCGCACTCGCCGGCGTCCCCCTCGACCGGCTGCGCGACTGGGCCGCCCCCGCGGGCGAAGTCGTCCGGAGCATCCCGCTACCCCCGGCCGCCCGCCGCCAAAGCCTCACCGCGATGTACCCCGACAACCCCCGGGCACGGGCGCTCTTCGACAGCATCGGTGGCAGTGTCGTCCCCGCGGCGGAGAAGGACCTCGACGTCTTCAGCGGCGCCACGGCCACCTTCGCCGCTCACCTCGACTACCTCGGCACCATCGCCGCCTGGATGACCGACCAGGGCATCGAGGACACCACGGCGACCGCCTTCACCAGCCACATCTTCGGCCAGCTCGGCCACTCGCTGCTCCAGCAGAGCGGCGACCTCGAAACTCTCACCGGCAAACACATGACCCCCGGCGGGCTCAACGAGCAATTCCTCACCGACCTGCGCACCAACGGCGTCCCCGACACCGTCCGGCACGCCCTCGACGGCATCCTCACCAGACTGCGCGACAAGTGACCGTCATCGAGAAGCTTCGGAAAGCCGGATGCGTCTTCGCCGAAGACGAAGCCCGCCTCCTCACCGAAGAGGCCCGCACCCCGGCCGAACTCGACACCATGGTCCAACGCCGCGTCGACGGCGAACCACTCGAAGTCATCCTCGGCTGGGCCGGATTCCACGGCCTCCGCATCGCCGTCGAACCCGGCGTCTTCGTGCCACGCCAACGATCCGAACTCCTCGTCCGCCACGCCGTCACCCTCGCCGGACCAGGAGCGGTCGTCCTCGACCTCTGCTGCGGCACCGGCGCACTCGGCGCCGCCATCGCCGCCGAACTCGGCGAAATCCGCCTCTACGCGGCCGACATCGAACCCGCCGCCGTCCGCTGCGCCCGCACCAACATCGCCGAAGCCGGGGGAGAGGTCTTCGAAGGCGACCTCTACACACCGCTGCCCGCGTCGCTACGAGGCCGCGTCGGAATCTTGGTCGTCAACGCCCCATACGTCCCCACCGACGCCATCGCTTTGATGCCACCCGAAGCCCGCGACCACGAACCCCGCGTCGCACTCGACGGCGGGCACGACGGCGTCGACGTCCACCGCCGCGTCGCCGCCGAAGCTCCACAATGGCTCGCACCAGGCGGGCACCTGCTGATCGAAACCGGCGAAAGCCAGGCCACGCACACCGCGGAAGCCATGGCGCACAACGGATTGACCCCCGAGGTGATCACCGACGACGAGCTGTACGCGACGATTGTTGTCGGGGCGAAGCGATAGGGTCGCCGCCGTGACCGACTACCTCCACACCACCCGCACCGCCTACGACACGGTCGCGGCCGACTACGCCGAACTCCTCCGCGACCACCTCGCCGGATCCACCTGGGATCGCGCCGTACTCGGCGCGTACGCCGAACTCGTCAAGGCCGACGGCGGCGGACGCGTCGCCGAAATCGGCTGCGGCCCCGGCCGCATCACCCAGCACCTCCACGAACTGGGCCTCGACATCCACGGCGTCGACCTCTCCCCGGAAATGGTCGCCGTCGCCCGGAAGTCGTATCCGCACCTGGACTTCCAGACCGGGGAGATGCCCGGTTTGTCCTTTGAGGACGGTGCACTGGCCGGTGTCGTCGCCTGGTACTCGATCATCCACACACCACGGGAGCGCCTGCCGGAGATCTTCGCCGACTTCCACCGGATCCTCGCCACCGGCGGCCACCTGCTGGTCGCCTTCCAGGTAGGCGACGAAATCCGCCACATCGAGCACGCGTACGGGCACGACATCTCCTGTGACGCGTACCGGCTGGCACCGGAGAAGATCGCCGAGCAGCTGAGGGAGGCCGGGTTCAGCCTGCTCTCCACCCTCGTCCGCGAACCGTCCGAGGAATTCGAGAGCACCCCACAGGCCTACCTGATCGCCCGCAAGCAGTAGGTCAAGGTCGCCGAGCCTCGACGAGCCAGGCCGCCGAGCCGTAGAAAACGCCTCGGTCGGCCTGGTGCTCGGCGAGATCGGCCCGCAACGCCTCGACGGCTCCCGCGCGCGTCGTCTCATCCAGGTCGGTCAACCGCCCGCCGTGCTGCTCGACGATGAACTCGGCGGCGTCATCGACGTCCTCACCGAAGTACATCGGCTTGTTCACCGCGGTGCACCGCACGTCGGCGTACCCGGCGGAGGCCAGCAACCTTCCGATCTCGACGGGGTCGCTGAGCGCGAGATCCGAAGACGGCACCTCACCGCCGGCCGCGAAGATCGTCCGGAACGTGGTGATCCATTCGTTGAGCCGGAACGGCTGCCACGTCAGCAGGACCAGACGGCCACCAGGCCGGGTCGCCCTCGCCAGATTCGAGAACGCGGCCAGAGGAGAACCGAAGAACATCGATCCATGCCTGCTGATCACCACATCGAAACCCGCATCGGCGAACGGATGGACCTGCGCGTCCACCTGCTCGAAAGCAACGTTGGCAAGACCTTCCTCCACGGCGAGCCGGCGAGCGACGCCGAGCATCTCACTGGAGAGGTCCACACCCAGCGCCGAGCCGGCAGTCGCCAGCCGCGCCGCGTCCCGCGTCGTCTGACCCGCACCGCAGCCGACGTCGAGAACGTTGTCAGCAGGGCCGATACCGGCCGCGGCGAAGAACGTGTCGCGATAAGCGGCGACGCCGTCGTTGAACCGTTGCGCGCGCTTCGCCCAGAGCGAGCCGTCATCACCGTCCCACGCCTTCAACATCCGCTCGTTGGACGGATCGACACGCACAGCGGTGCTCTCGGACATCGCGGTAACCCCCAGATTCGGCTTTCCGGGGACGACCTTAGCGCGACGCCATCAGCGGAACGCGGCGATGTTCCGGGTGGTCCAGTCGGCGAACGACCGCGGATCACGGCCGAGCACCCGTCGCACGTCCGGGCTCACCCGCAGCTCGGCCGCACTCGGGGAACCGATGATGTCCAGCGTGTCGTCCGCGAGCTCCGCCGGCATGCTCCGGGCCATACCCGCCTTGGCCTCTTCACGGGTGAGCTCCTGAAACCGCACCGGCTTGCCCAGAGCGCCGGCGAGGACCTCCGCCTGCTCGCGCGGCGAGATCACCTCCGGGCCGGTCAATTCGTACACGCCACCGAGATGCCGGTCATCCACCAGACAAGCGGCGGCGACCTCCGCGATATCCGCCGGGTCGATGATCGGCAGCCCCGTGTCACCGAACGGCGCGGCGACCACCTGATGCGAACGGACCGACTCCGCCCACCACAAGGCGTTGGAGGCGAAACCACCCGGCCGCAAGATCGCCCAGTCCAAACCGGAGTCCCGCACCACGTCCTCCAGTTCGCGCATCGCGATCCGCGTCGTACCGAATGGTCTGGTCGCCACACCCTGCGAAGAGAGCAGGACAACCCTGCGAACTCCGGCGGCCGCCGCCTGGCCGACGATGTCGGCAGGGTTGGCCTCGGCGGCATGCAAGTCGCCGGAAAGCAGCAGGAACAAGGACTTCGCCCCATCCAGCGCTTGCTCGAGCCCGGCAGGTTCGGCAAGGTCCGCCACCACATGCCGACCGCCCGGCGGTGCCTCGGCGGTGTGCCGCGACACCGCCGTCACCTGCTGACCCGCTTCGACCAACGCCTGAGTCAACGGCCGGCCGATGTTTCCCGTAGCCCCGGTCACCACGATCATGAACAGCTCCTTCATCCGATCTTGTTGTGATCACGACGCTAGGAGAGTGGCTTACTTTTGGTAAGGGCATACCTTGAGGTAAGCTCCTGCCATGACAGGAGGCGTGCAGTTCACACCGGCCGACACCAAGCTGCGGTATGAGGTGTTTCACACCGACTGCCCGGCACGCGAGGTGGTCGACCACGTGACCAGCCGATGGGGGATCTGGGTACTGATCTCCTTGCAGGCCAACGACCTCAGGTTCTACGAGCTACGCGAAAGCATCCGGGGGATCAGCGAGAAGATGCTCGCCCAATCCCTGCGCGCACTCGTTCAAGACGGCCTGATCTGGCGGAAGGTCGAGCCCACGACACCACCCCAGGTCACCTACGGACTGACCGACTTCGGCCGGGACCTCGGCGAGCCGTTAGGGGAGTTGTTCGACCGGATCACCCGACGGCTGGGGCCACGCGAGGCGGAATAGCACCGGACGGCCATCGATCAGGTCGGCCGCAGACTGATGTTGACCATCCAGCTGATCCCGAACTTGTCCACGAGCGCGCCGGCCTCGTCACCCCATACCTGCTTCTCCAGAGGCATGGTCACGGTGCCGCCGACGGACAACTTCTCGAAATGGCCACGGAGTTCGCCGTCGCCACCGAGGTAGACCGCGACGTTGTTGCCAGGGGAGTGGGACACGTCCTCGACCTGACCATCAACGTCACAAGCCATCAGCGTGTATCCGTGCGGGGTGTCGAGCTGCGCGTGCATGACCTTGTCGGCATGGGGCGAGCCCGGCGCACCGAAATCCGCGATCGTGCCGATCTCCAGCTTGCCGCCGAGTACCTCCCGGTAGAACTCCATCGCCTGCCGCGCGTTCCCGTTGTACCTGATGTACGGATTGAGTCGAGACCCCATCTGAATTCGAACGTCCTTCGTGTAGGTGAACAGCGACGGTTTGAACCGCGAGCATTCCACCGGATACACGACATCCTGTGTCAGGTATTCACACTGGTGATCAGGCAAGCGCCCAGTAGGCCAGCCAAGCGTCCAACACCGGACCAGGCGGGTTGAGCCGACGAGCCCTGGCCACGTTTTCCTCGTCGTCAGGAACGACCTCGACCAAAACCAGCACGTCCGCTCGAGCCACACCGACACCGAACAGCCCTTCATCATCCAACCTGCGCAGCGCTGTCTCCATCGCGCGAAGCCGGAGATCGAACTCCGCTTCGGACGCATCGTCGTCGGCGATGTCGAACACCTCCGGCCGGGCAGCGAACATCTCGCGGACCGGCTTCAGGTATTCCTCGCCCACAATCGAAAACGGCGAATCGGCGTAGGAGTAGCGGACGTCGTCGGCGTCCGCTCGCCGTGCCAGCGCCTCACGCGACCACGCCGACAGCGCCGGACCAAACGCCTCGCCGGGCGTGGTCAGCGTGACGTAGTAGAACGAGTGGCCGGGGTTGTCACGGAACAGGTCCGTGACCGCCGCACGAGCGGCCGTGGTCAACGCGTCCGCAAGGTCGGCTTCGGTAGGAATCATGAGGCATCAAACCACACCGACGCGCGTCAGATGGCCATCTGTTCGCCGAGGCGACGGGCAAGCTCGGCTAGTTCGTCGTCGGGGACGTCGAGGTAGCCGCGGCCCGGCTCGAAGACGGCGGTCTGCTGCTGGTCGTAGGGCACGCCGGGTGGCAGGGGAGCGAGATGCCAGTGGACGTGCCGGTTGGCTTGCTGGCTGCCGAGGGACAGGACATAGAGGCGTTCAGTGGGAAGCAGGTCGGCGAGTGCGCTGCCCGCGCGGTGCACGACCGCCTGGAGGGCAAGGTATTCGTCGGTGGTGAAGTCGGCGACGACGTGTTCTCGGTGCTCGACCGGAGCGACGAGGAAGTGCCCGAGCACCGACGGGAAACGACTGGCGAAGACGACGGCATGGTCGTCGCGGTGGGCGATGTGGTGGGGATAGTCGGGATTGCCGGCGAGTAGTTCGCAGACGAAACAAGCACGGCGGGCTAGGTCGAGGTAGACGTCAGGCTGCCAAGGCGAACGCGTGGTCACCAGTCTCGTCTACCAGAGCGGATCGCCTTGCGGTCAGACTAGCCACTGACCGGACTGCATCAGGGTTCTGTCGCCGAGCTCGGCGAAGGAGCGCCATGCTTGCAACCGGGTCGGGGTGAGCTGGAGGTAGACGAATCCGGGTGTATGCCGCGGGTCAGGACCGCCCCGCAGCAGTGAAGCGAACGCATCGGCGACGGCCGGATCAATCGCGTCGGGTTCGATGACTTTCATCGTGCCGTCGATCATGACCACGTCGTAGGGATGACCGATGGCCGCTCGTGCTCGTGCGGTGGCGGCCACGTTGGTCACCGTCCGGCTGTTCGCGAAGGTCGCGAACGTGAGCACCTCGCCGTTGTGGTGGAACAGGAGCGGGACGAGGTGTGGACCGTCGGCATCGCCCGTGGCCAACCACGCGGCGGTTTCCGAACGCAGCAGTTCGAGCGCATCACTCCTGCGCTGCAACAGTTCCCGTGGTGGCTGCATCGTGTCGCCGACAGTGCTCGACGCCGCCATCAGCGGCTCCCGGTCAGCAGCTGGGCGTAGCGAGCGAGGTACAGCGGCCAGCCCGCGTCGCCTCCGACGCCGTCACTGACGGCTTTCCAGCTCGGTCCGTGGCGATCCAGCTTGCGGTGTTCGAGCTCCAGGCGCGTACGCTGCGCGGCTTCGGCGATGAAGCGGACCTCGACCTCGCTTGTGTGCTCAGGGTCGCATTCAATCTGCCATTGGGGGCTGATGTCCCAGCTGAAGACGACGCGACGCGGGGGATCGTAGGCGAGTATCCGGGCCCAGCGGCACTCGCTGCCGTCCACCCCGCGGTCGAAGATGTGACCACCGACGTGGGGCTCGAACACCGTCTCGACGATCTCGACCTGAAGCAGATTGTGCTCGGGCGGCTTGAAGTCGCCGAATCGCTCGGTGAAAACGGTGAAGGCCCGTTCGATCGGGGCGTTCACGACGACCTCCTTGCGGACCACCGTGCTCGTTGCCTGGGTCATCGCTGATCTCCTTCGGGTTGTTCGACGACGTCCTTGTAGCCGGCCAGCGCGCGGCTCCAAAAAGTGTCGAGCTGATCGCGTAACGCGCCCATGGTGGCCGCATTGAGCTGGTAGATGCGCTTGGTGCCGGCGGGGCGGTCGGTGACCAACCCTGCGCCTTTGAGGGCCTTGAGATGCTGGGACACCGCTGGTCGGCTGATCGGGAGCTGGTCGGCGAGTTCACGGACGGACCGTGGCCGCTCGGCCAGGCACTCGATGATCGCGCGCCGACTCGGATCCCCGAACGCGTTCCACGCGGCATCCGTGACTCGGTAAGTCTCCACGAACGGTAAGTCTAGACTTACGGGTCGCCGGTGACAACACCGAAGGATGAGCGGTCTTTACAGGTCGGGGCGCGGCGGATCCAGGGTTGCGCAGCGAGTTCAGGGCGCTTGCGGGTGAACTGGTGGCCCGCCGAGCGCGAAGGCGAAGCTCGGTCGGACTGGGCGACGACCTCAGTGGTGGGGTGCGCGGTAAAGCCGTAGGACAGGGGTGGGCTAGCGGTTCCGGACAGCCAGACGGCAGTTACTTGACATAATGTACATTATCGGCACTTTGGCTGACCTGGAGAACAAGGGTCGAGAGGGGTCTCTGGCGGGAGCCGAAAGGGCCCTTTGCTACATGTCATGTAGCAAAGGGCCCTTCGCCGCGTCGGATGCGGGCACGGCTCCCTTCGGCTCTCCCTGAACCCAGGTGGCCCTTGATCCTCCGAGGCGACCCGGAGCACCCCCGGGGACGCAAAACGGATGCCCGATCACCCGGCCTCAATACGTCACTGTGACGAATCAATTCGGACGTCTCGGGTCGATGTTGATCAATGGAGGCGCCACCTGGGCTCATCTCGCCAATCTGGCCATCCCGGCGGTCATGTCGAGGTCTCCGAAGCTCCAAGTGTCACGACAGGAACTTCGGACGGAAACCGGCCGCGGAAGTCCCGAGCGGGACGCCAGGGAGCGGCGAGCGAACCGAGATCCCCCGCGAGGGGCTTCCGGACCCGTCACTCCGTTTCATGCATAATCACTATTATGCATGAAACGGAATATAACCCAGTGTAAGACTGTCGGTGCCATGCGGTACAAGATGCTCATGAGGGTTTCCGAGGCACAGCAAGCCTTTTTCGCCGCACGTCGTCCCCGTAAGGATTCTCCTCACACCACCGACGCCTACCGCCGCGACCTCGCCGGCATCACCGCTCTTCTGCTCCACGAGCTCGGCCGCTCCCCCGACGAACTCACCGTCGAGATGCTCACCGCTCAGGCGCTCCGCAACGCCTTCGGTGCCTTCGCGGACACTCACGCGAAGAGTTCGGTGCTGCGTGCGTGGTCGACCTGGAACCAGTTCCTCACCTTCTGTGTGTCCGACGGGCTGCTCGCGGGCAATCCCATGGGCGCGGTCGCGCGTCCGAAGGCACCTCCGTTGACGCCGAAACCGTTGCGGGGCGAGGAAACCCCGGAGCAGTTGCTCGCGGCCGCCGCCGACGGTTCGCGCCGCACGAGGGATCCGTGGCCGGAGCGGGACGTGCTGGTGATCGCGCTCGGGCTGGTCGCCGGGCTGCGTGCCGCGGAGATGCGGGCGCTGACCGCGCGGTCGCTGGTCGGTCGTCAGGGCGAGATGCGGTTGCACGTCACCGGTAAGGGCAGCCGTGACCGGTCGATCCCGGTGCAGCCGATCATGGAGAAGATCATCGAGGAGTACCTGGCTTCGTGCCGCCGCCGCTTCCCGCAGCAGCGGTTCGGGCCCTCCACTCCCCTCCTCCGGGATCGTGCCGGCGAGCCGATCGGCCGCGGCGCGCTCGAGTACCTGGTCAAGTCGTGCTATCGGTGGGCGGGCCTGCACGACCGTGTGCCGGTCGGGGCGAATCTCCACGCGTTGCGGCACACCTTCGCCACCCGGCTGGCCGAGGACGGCGCGACCGCGTCGGAGATCATGGCGCTGCTGGGGCACGCGAGCCTGGCGACCAGCCAGAACTACATCGAGGCGACCGGTCGTGAGCAGCGAGCGGCGGCCGCGAGCAACCGGACGTACCGGGCGTTGGACGGGATCGTGTAGCTCAGCGGAGCTGTTCGAGGTCTTTGGCGGCCTGGGCGATTTCGCCGGCGAGGCCGCGGAGTTCGGCGACGGACGCGCCGTCGTCGGCCGCGGTGACGATGTCTTCGGCGGCGCAGCGTAGTTGGAAGAGCCTGTCCTGCAGGGTGGCGATCTCGGTGTCGGAGAGGACGACGGCGTCTTCGGGGAGACCGCTGCGCTGGAGGGCGGTGCGGCGTTCGTAGGCCCGCTGGCGGCAGGATTGCCCGCAGTAGCGGCGGCGCCTGCCGACGTTGCCGCCTTGTTCGAGCCGTCGGCCGCACCATCCGCAGTGTTTGGGTGCTCCCGCGCGACGTAGCTCGGACACCTCTTCGGCGGACGTCTTCGGGTGTTCGGCGACTTCCCTCACGGATCAGACCCTAGCTGGCCATCCGACGATCATGCCGAGGCCACGGCCGAAGTGCACACTAGTGGGGTGCCGACCTTGTTTCCGTACCTCGCCGATCCGCTCCCGCGTGCCTTCGCCCATCGGGGCTGGCATCTCGGTGACCTGGACGGACTGGAGAACTCGCTGCCGGCGTTCCAGCAGGCGGTGAATGAGGGGTATCGCTATCTCGAGACGGATGTGCACGCGACGTCGGACGGTGTGGTGGTCGTGCATCACGATGCCGCGCTGGACCGGACGACCGATGGCGCGGGGTTGATCTCCCGGCAGACGTGGGCGCAGTTGCGGAACGTCAAGGTCGGCGGTCGCGTGCCGTTGTCGCGGCTGGAGGACGTCCTCGAGGAGTTGCCGGAGGCGCGGTTCAATATCGACGTGAAGTCGAACGAGGCGGTGGCGCCCTTCGTACGGGCGATCGAGCGGACCGGTGCCTACGAGCGGGTCGCGGCCGCGTCGTTCTCCGACGCGCGGCTCGCGCGGATCCGGAGGTTGGCGGGGCCGAAGCTGGTGACGGCGATGGGGCCGCGTTCGGTGGCGGTGATGTGGGCGAACGGGTTTTTGCCGCTGGTCTCGCTGCGGGCGTTGTCGCGGGGTGCGATGGCGCAGGTGCCGGTGCGGCAGGGGCGGTTGAAGGTGGTGGACCGGGCGTTCCTGCGGCAGGCGACGCGTGGGGGTTTCGAGGTGCACACGTGGACGGTGGACGATCCGGCGGAGATGCGGCTGCTGCTGGATTTGGGGGTGCACGGGATCGTGACGGACCGGCCGGATCTGCTGCGTGAGGTGCTTCGGGAACGCGGCGCTTGGCCCTCCTGATCCGCGTTTGGTCCTCTAAATGCGCGGACAAGCGCATTTAGAGGACCAAACGCGGGGTCATCGTGGTGGTTTGCCGTTCCAGGCGGCGTCCCAGGTCTTGGGTCCGAGGCGGCCCGAGTCGTTGATGCCGTTGGCTCGCTGGAGGGCGAGGACGGCTTCGCGGGTTTTGTCGTAGTAGCAGCCTGTGCCGGTGAAGCCGTAGCCGAAGGCGTTCATGCGGAGCTGGAACTGCTTGAGCGGGGCGGCGCAGTCTCCGTAGGCGTAGACGACGCCGGGCCAGGCGGGTTGGGGGCCGCCGGGCGGAGCGGGCGGGGTCGGCTTCGGTTTGGGCGGAGGCGGCGGGGCGGGCTGTCCTCCCCCGCCGATGTAGGCGGAGTCGTCATAGGACGGGACGCGTTTGCTGCGGCCGTCGCCGTCGTTGCGGAAGCCGAGTTTGCCGGCGCATTCCCAGGGTTGCCAGCCGCGCATGCGGTACAGGTAGAGGGCCCGGTAGTCCTGTTCGCGGGGGCTGGCCTGGTCGGGGCGTCCTTGGCCGCCGACGCTGCGCCAGGTGGGCAGGTCGAACTGGTAGGCGCCGTAGTAGCCGTTGCCGGTGTTGATGTTGTAGCGGCCGCTCGATTCACACATGCGGAGCTTGGCCCAGTGGGAGCCGTGGGGGTCCGCGGCGGCTGATCCGGTGGTGGCGATCTGCAGGCCCGTGACGGCGAGGGCGAGCAGGAGCGTTCTCGCCACTACGCGGTGTGCTGTGCGAAGGCGATGGGTCCTCATGAGCGGAACAGTAAGTACAGGACACATGCTTCACAAGAGTCACAGCTCGCACTCCAGCCTCACATGAAACACACAAGGATCGTGGCAGCGACACGCCGACGATGGTCGTGGAGGTTGCCGGGAAGGGTTCGTCTCGCGTCGAAACGAACACGGTCCCGGCTTGTGCCGGACAGGTGGGCTCGATGACCAGTAGTCTCCCGCTGACCTCGACGTTCTCGACTTCAGGAGCAGTGCATGACGGTGGCCGTGACCCGTGAACGCAAGCGGGTGTGGCGGGCTTGGTACCTCTACGACTGGGCCAATTCGCCGTTCTATTCGTCGGTCATCACCGTCTTCGGAGCGCTCTATTTGAGCGAAATCGCGTCCGCGGACGCCAAGGCGAATTTCACCCTTAACGGGGACAGGGCGTGCACCGATTCGAGTGGAGCTTCGAGCACGCTGCAGAACTGCGACGTCTCGTTGTTCGGGCTGTATTTCCCGGCGGGCTCGCTGTGGGGCTATCTGCTGTCGATCGCGACGGTGACGCAGGTGCTGGTGCTGCCGATCGCCGGCGCGATCGCGGACCGGAGCAGGCACAAGCGGCGGATCCTCGGCGGGTTCGCGTTCCTTGGCGCGGTGGCGTCGGCGCTGATGTTCTTCATCTCGGGGACGAACTGGGAGGTCGGGGTCTGGACGTTCATCCTGGCCAACATCGGTTACGGCGGTGCGCTGGTCGTCTATTACTCGTTCCTGGTGGACATCGCGGAGCCGGATGAGCGGGACGCGGTGTCGTCTAAGGGGTGGGCGTTCGGGTATCTCGGCGGCGGTCTGGCGCTGGCGCTGCAGCTGGGGTTCTTCATGGGGCATGACTTCTTCGGGGTGAGCGAACATCTGGCGATCCAGATCTGCTTCCTGACGTCGGGGATCTGGTGGGCGGTGTTCACGGTCCCCGCGGTGCGCGCACTCCCCCGGACTCATGTGCCGAAGTCCGCGGAGCGGGGGCTGTCGGTGCTGACGGCCGGGTTCAAGGAGCTGAAGCAGACGATCAGGGAGGCGCGGGCCTATCCCCTGACGCTGGCGTTCCTCGGCAGCTACCTGGTCTTCACCGACGGGATCACGACGGTGGTGGCGGTGTCGGCGCAGTACGGCAAGGACGAGCTGAAGTACAGCACGCAGGTGCTGATCGTCACGATCCTGGTGATCCAGTTCCTGGCGTACGCCGGGGCGATGATCCACGGTGCGATCGCGGCGCGGATCGGGGCGAAGAAGACGATCCTGGGCAGTCTGGTGGCCTGGGTGGTCGTGTTGTGCTTCGCGTTCTTCATCGAGGCCGGTCAGCCGTTGCAGTTCTACGCGGTGGCGGTCGGGATCGGGCTGGTGCTCGGTGGAACGAACGCGTTGTCGCGGTCGTTGTTCGGGCAGATGATCCCCGAGGGGAAGGACGCGCAGTACTTTTCGCTGTACGTGGTGGGTGAGCGCGGGACGTCGTGGCTCGGTCCCCTGTTGTTCGCCGCGGTCGGGCAGATCACCGGTTCGTTCCGGTGGGCGATCATCGCTTTGGTGATCTTCTTCGTGCTCGGTTTCGTGTTCGTGTGGCTGGTGCCGGTGCGCCGTGCGATCGAGGCGGCGGGCAACCGGCCACCGGCGGTGCTGTGACGGCGGAGCGTGCCGATAGGGTCGAGCGTCGTGACCGTACTGAAGGAGAGTGGCCCGGATCCCACGGACGCGTTGTCGTCGGTGCCGGTGGCGGGTTCACGGCGGGGTGTGCCGGTCGTCGGGAAGTTGAAGTTCTGTTACGGGCCGATGGACTGCGGGAAGTCGACGCTGGCGTTGCAGATCGACCACAACCACGCGCGGCAGGGTCGTCGCGGGATGGTGCTGGTGCGCCACGACCGGTCCGGTGAACCGCAGATCACCAGCCGGATCGGGTTGACGCGCAAGGCGATCGAGGTCGGGAACGAGACCGATCTGCGGTTGCTGGTGCGTGAGCAGTGGGCGGCTGGCCGGCACGTGGACTACTTGATCGTCGACGAGGCGCAGTTCTTGTCGCCCGATCAGGTGGATCAGCTGGCTGAACTGGCCGATGACGTCCAGATCGACGTGTACTGCTTCGGGATCGCGACGGATTTCCGGAGCATGTTGTTCCCGGGGGCGGCGCGGTTGTTCGAGCTGGCGGACGAGTTGCAGCCCGTTCAGGTCGAGGTGCTGTGCTGGTGCGGGCAGACGGGGCGGTTCAACGCGAGGGTGTCCGACGGCGAGGTGTTGCGGGCCGGGGACACCGTCGTGGTGGCGGATACCGAGCAGTTGGTCGTTGAAACTTCATCGGCATCACCGTCTGAGGGCGAACCGAACACGGTCCGTTATCAGGTATTGTGCCGTCGGCACTTTCGACTGGGCGACCTGGGGCCGACCTCGGCCCAACACGGTCAGTTACGGTTGACGTGACAGGCGTACTACTAGCCCATCTGGGGGATATCCGCACCAAGATGGCCGTATTGACGTCACGCCAGAGCGCGAAACCACTCCTACTAGGAGAAGCTGTTGCCACCGGGTGACACAGCTCATCGTGAGCAAGGACATGCTGTTCAGGGAATCCTCTGGCCCTCATTGTCGTTGCATAGGGTGAGCATCACCCTGGCTCCACCCGGAGCTGACTGAAAGGACCCCCATCATGGCCGACCGTGTTCTCCGTGGAAGCCGGCTGGGAGCGGTCAGCTACGAGACCGACCGCAACCACGACCTCGCGCCCCGCCGCACCGTGCGCTACGCCTGCCCCAAGAACCACGAGTTCGAGGTGCCCTTCTCCGACGACGCCGAGATCCCCTCGGTGTGGGAGTGCAGGCTGCACGGCAGCGAGTCCGAGATCGTGGACGGCGGGCAGCCGGAGCAGAAGAAGGTCAAGCCCCCGAGGACGCACTGGGACATGCTCCTGGAGCGTCGTTCGATCCCGGAGCTCGAAGATCTGCTCAACGAACGTCTCGCCGAGCTGAAGGGACGCAGGACCACCCGGTCCGCCTGACGCACGGCACAAGTAGCTAGCCCCACCACGAATCGGCGAAGCCCCCGCGACCTCCCTCCGCGGGGGCTTCGCCGCGTCTGGGGGATGTCAGGAAAGGGTCGTTCAGGACGTTTCGACGCTGTGAGGGAAGTCGCCGGAACGCACCCCGACCTCAGCAGCACGCTCCGCTGCCCTGGCCGACGGGAGCCGGCGCGCCCCTGTGTCCAGTGTGGACACGTTTCGATGACTGAATGTCCGATTGGTAACGAAATGGGCGGTTTTGTCAAAGGGTCGTGAGTGGCAAAGGTCGTTCTAACCCTCATTGCCACTCACGACCCCCTCGCAAAACACCCAAATCGGGCACCACCTCAACCCCCGCTTGACCAGCGGCCTCGCGAAGCCGCCGCAGGTGCTCGGGCGGTGATTCGAGCAGCGGGAGCCGGACCGTGGCGTGCGGGATGACGCCGAGGTCGGCCAGTGCCGCCTTGGCCATGATCGCTCCTTGCGAAGTACGCATGATCACGTCCGCCAAGGGAAGCAGCGCGTCGTTGAGTGCCCGCGCGGTGTCGAGGTCTCCCCCGCGTACGGCGCCGATGAGTTCGGCGTTGCGGTCGGCGGCGACGTTGCCCACGACGCTGACCAGGCCGGTGGCTCCGGCGGCGAGGTAGGGCAGGTTGAGTTCGTCGATGCCGCAGTAGTAGGCCAGCGGGCTGCGTGCCATGACGGACATCGCTTCGAACAGGTCGCCTTTGGCGTCCTTCACGGCCCGGATCCGGGGATGGCGGGCGAGTTCGATCAGGGTGGCCGCCTCCAGGGCGGTTCCGGTGCGGGCCGGTACGTCGTAGAGCATCACGGGCAGGTCGGTGGCGTCGGCCACCGTTCGGCAGTGCGCCACGATTCCGGCCTGTGTCGGTTTGGAGTAGTAGGGGCAGACGAGCAGGAGCGCGTCGGCTCCGGCCGCCTCGGCTTCCTTCGCGCGGCGGATGCAGGCGGTGGTGTCGTAGGTGCCGACGCCGGCGATCACGCGTGCCCGGTTTCCGGCGAGGGTCGCCACGGTGTGGACGAGCCGGGTGGCTTCGGTGTCGGTGAGGGTGGGTGCTTCGCCGGTGGTCCCGCCGACGACGATGCCGTCGCAGCCGGTGGCGAGCAGGTGGCCGACCAGGCCGGTGAGGCCGGGTTCGCTGAGCGCGCCGCCGGGTTCCATCGGGGTGACCATGGCGACGAGGTTGGAGCCGAAGAGCGATTCGGTCATGGAATCGATCCTGTCGACACCGATACCTGCGGTCCAGCGATGCTTTATGACCGGTATTGCGTAGCCTGGCTTCATGATCGAGGTCGGGGCCCTGCGGGCGCTGCGGTCGGTGGCCGCGCTGGGGACGTTGGCGCGAGCGGCGGACGAACTGGGCTTCACCGCGTCGGCGGTGTCGCAGCAGATCAAGCGGCTGGAGCGCCAGATCGGGATGCCCGTTCTCGCTCCGGCTGGACGCGGAGTCGTGCTCACTCCGGCGGGGCAGGCTGTCGTCGACTCCTCCCTGGAGGTGTTCCAGGCGCTCGAGCGCTGTGCCGAGGCCGCCCAGTCGGTGGCGGAGGGCGCGCCTCGCGGCGTCTTGCGGGTGGCCGCGTTCTCGACGGGTATCCGCGGGCTGCTCGCCCCCGTCCAGCCGCGGCTCTTGTCGCGGCACCCCGATCTCCGGCTGCACATCACCGAGCAGGATCCCGACCAGGCCCTGCATTCGGTCGAGGCCGGGACGGCTGATCTCGCGCTCCTCCACGACGCCGACGGCCTGCCCGTCCCGCTGTCCCCCGCCCTGTCCCGACGGCTGGTGCACACCGATCTCGGTGACGTCGTCATGGCCGAGACCCATCCGCTCGCACGCGCCGAGCCCCCACTGGACGGAGCCGACCTTGCCGGGTACACGTGGGTGACCAGCCCGCCCGGCACGGTCTGCCACCAGTGGTTCCGGCGCCTGTTCGCCGGGCTGACCGGGGAGCCCGACGTGCGGCATCTGGTCGACGACTTCTCCACGCAGCTGTCACTGGTCGCCTCGGGTGAAGTCGTCGCGCTGATCCCGCGCCTGGCGCGCCCGCCCTTGAGCGAAGGGCTGCTCGCCCGGCCGTTGCGGCGCCCGCCGACGCGCGAGGTGCACGCGGCGTGGCGCCGCAGCGCCGAGGCCAGCCCCGCGATCAGGGCTGTGCTCGCGGAACTCCGGTCAGCTGGGGAACATGCTGGTCACGTTGACGAAGGTGCCGGTGATCCCCATCGCGTCGTCGGAGGCGAGGAACGCCAGCGTGCGGGCGACCTCGGCGAGACGCGGTGAACGTTTGGTCATCCGGGCCTCCTTGAGCCCGTTGAGGACGTTCTCCACCATCTCCGGGCTCGCGGGCAGCTGGTTGTTCACCGCGGAGAGCTTCTCGGGGGTGAAGGTCTCCGGGATCCCCGCGACCCAGATGCCGAGCGCGCGGACACCGTGCGGCCCGATCTCGACGGCGAGATTGCGGATGTAGGTGTCGAGCGCGGCGTCGATCGAACCGGTCGCGCCCATCATCGGGCTGCCTTGGGCGGAGCCGCTGTCGAGGGCGAGGATCGCGCCGGAGCCCTGCGTGATCATGTGCCGGGCGGCCGCTCGGGCGGTGATGAAGTTGGTCGTGACGCCCGTGGTGATCGGGCGGACGAAGTCCTCGACCGACATCTCCACGAGCGGGCTGCCCTGGACGTCGCCGCGCGGGACGAGGTTGAGGGAGATGTCGAGGCTGCCGGCCTCCGCGACGACGGACGCGGCGTGCGCATCGACCGCGGTCTCGTCCATGGCGTCGACGACGGCGACTTCGGCCAGTCCCCCGGTCTCCTTGATCTCGTCGGCGACCTTCGTCAGCGCCGGTTCGTGGCGGCCGGTGAGGAAGACACGGGCGCCGCGCGCGGCGAACTCCTTGGCGACACCGCCGCCGATCGATCCGCCGGCGCCGTAGATGACCGCGTTCTTGTTCTGGAGGCTCATGAGGGTGTTCCTTCCGCTTGATCGGGTTCGACCGTTGAGACGCGGAAGGGGCGTGGATCTCATCGGTCCTCAGGTGATCGTCAGCGGCAACCCGAACGCGGGGAACAAATGCGGTTCGAAAGCGGTGATCTCCGCGACCTTCCCGTCCTCGATCCGCAGCACGTCGAGCACCTGTGCGCGGTAGATCCGGGTGCCCGGCCGCCGGACGTAGCCCGCCGCGGCGGGAAGGCGATTGGCGATGGCAGGAAGGTGCTTCCATTCGCCGAAGTACGTCGGTGACGCGGGGTCGAAGGACTCGGCGACGAAGCCGAGGAAGACGTCGCGGCCGGAGAACCACAGCGGGTTCGGCGGCATCGTGACCAGCACGTCCTCCCTCAGCAGCTCGGCCATGACCCGGCTGTCGCCGCTGCCGGTGGCGGCGGCCATGTAGCGCCGCAGGATCGTTTGCTCCTCCTCGGTCGGCTGGACGGTCCGTGCCCAGTCGGTGCGGCGTTCCGGAAGGCGTTCGCGCAGGGTGGGGCGGGCGCGCTGGAGTGCGCTGGTGACCGACGCGACGGTGGTTTCCAGCAGGTCGGCGGTCTCCGCGGCCTTCCAGCCGAGGACGTCGTTGAGGATCACCACGGCCCGCTGTTTCGGCGGGAGATGCTGGATGGCGGCGAGGAAGACCAGCTCCATCGTTTCCCTGGTCTCCGCGATCTCGTCGGGTTCGGCCTCCGCCGAGACCAGCTGGCTGTCCGGGAAGGGTTGCAGCCAGGGCAGGAACTGGGGCGGTTCGCCTTGCTGGTCGACGCCGGGCAGCGGGTCGTACGGGCGCGGGACCCGTTTGTTGCGCCGCAGGAAATCCAGGCAGGTGTTGGTGGCGATGCGGTAGAGCCAGGCACGGAAACTCGACCGGCCTTCGAAGCCTTCGCGGCCGCGCCAGGCGCGTAGGAACGTCTCCTGGACCAGATCCTCCGCGTCGTCGTAGGACCCGACCATGCGGTAGCAGTGCACGCGCAACTCTCGTTGGTGCTGCTCGATCCTCCCGGCGAAGGCGACCTCGTCCACGGTTTCCGTCACGGGCGCCTGCGTGACGTTTTCGTCTTCGGCCCGCAACGCCAGTTGAGCGATGCGTCGCAGCCTTCCGACGTCGGAGGTGAGCGAGGTGAGATCGGTGAGGAACGCCTCCGGCGGCTGAGGTGCCAGCCGGTTCGCGACGTGGCCGACCTCGGCGATGAGGGCTTCCACGTCGGGGGCGGGGTCGTGCCGTGACCGGTAGGCCCGCTGGCGGCACGCGGCCGAGCAGTAGACGGCCACGCGCCCGCGCGAACCCGCCTTCGATGGCAGCGGGCCTCCGCACATTCCGCAGACCTTCCCGGTCACGGCTCACCTTCCCCCAGAAACGTCACACGCGGT
Source organism: Amycolatopsis sp. WAC 01376 (assembly GCF_003947415.1). GTDB lineage: Bacteria > Actinomycetota > Actinomycetes > Mycobacteriales > Pseudonocardiaceae > Amycolatopsis. Next base: position 490,820 of record NZ_QHKL01000007.1, on the reverse strand, counting down.
CGAGTTACGCATTATGCGGCTTGGTAGCCCGGGATGTCCTCGACACGGTGATACACCGCCAGCCCGCGGGAGAGCGCGATGGCGACGTCCTGGTCGGCGCCGGTGGATTCCCCAGGCAGGCGCAGGACGGCGTCGCAGTGGTGCAGGAGCCTGTCGGCCGTCGGGTACATGACCTCCTTGGCGATCGGGTCCGCGACGGTCTTCCCGCCCGCGCCGCGCAGCACCGGGAGCGCGACCCACTCGCCGATCATCGGCACGTGCCCGCTGCGGAAGATCGGCCACGCGGCCTCTTCGAGCCGGGCGAGGTTGCGGGCGAGGAGTTCGGGGTCGTCGCCGGTGCCGGAGCGGAACGGACCGGCGATGAGGATCATCAGAGGTTTGCTCATGAACCGGAGCCTAATGTGCAACAATCGGCAAGAACAAGGAGGAACGTGCACATGTTGGCTGCGCAACGCCGAGACCTGCTGCTCGAACGCTTGAAGACCGAAGGCCGGATCGTGGCCAAGGACCTTGCCGCCGAACTCGGCATATCAGAGGACAGTATCCGCCGGGACCTGCGAGAACTCGCCGACGCCGGACTCTGCCAGCGGGTCTACGGCGGTGCCTTGCCGGTCTCCCCCGCCACCGCGGACTACGCGACCCGTATGGCGGTCAGCGTCGCGGGCAAGGAACGGATCGCAAAACGTGCAGCAGCGTTGATCCGCCTGGGATCGACCGTCATCCTCGACGGCGGGACCACCGCGCTCGCGCTGGCGAAGGCGCTCCCCGTCGACCTCGAAGCGACGATCGTCACCCACAGCCCCACGGTCGCGGCCGCGCTCGTCACGCATCCGAAGGTCGAGGTGTTCCTGATCGGCGGACGGCTCTTCAAACACTCGGCTGTCACCTGCGGAGCGACCGCGGCGGAAGCGGCGATGAACGTCAACGCCGATCTGTTCTTCCTCGGCGTCACCGGCGTGCACCCGGAGACCGGGCTCACCACCGGCGACTCGGACGAGGCCGCGATGAAACGCACCCTCGCCAAACGGGCAGCCGACACCTATGTGCTGGCCAGTTCGGAGAAGATCGGCGCGGCCTCGCCGTTCACCGTGCTTCCCCTCTCCGACGTCGCGGGCGTGATCACCGACGCGGCGCCGGACGAACCGACGGTGAAGGAGCTGGGGAGGCTCGGGGTGAGCGTGCTGGGGGTCAGCCCTTCTTGACCAGGCCGCGAAGCTGCTGCCAGCGACGCTTGATCCCCCACAAACCGACCAGGAGGATCGCCTCGCGCACGACCGAACCGCTCATCTTCGACTGACCGACCTCACGCTCGGTGAAGGTGATCGGCACCTCGACGACCTCGAACCCGGCCAGCTTCGTCCGGAACGCCAGGTCGATCTGGAAGCAGTAGCCGCGCGAGGCGATCTCGTCGAGCGCGAGCTTCTCCAGCACCGTGCGGCGGTACGCGCGGAAGCCGGCGGTGATGTCGTTGATCTTCATGCCGAGCGCGACCTTCGCGTAGAAGTTCGCCACCCAGGACAGCGCCTTGCGCCGGAACGGCCAGTTCACCGTGCTGCCGCCGGGAACGTAGCGGGAGCCGATGGACAGGTCCGCGTCCTCGAGGGCAGCGAGCACCCGGGGCAGATCTTCCGGCGCGTGCGAGCCGTCGGCGTCCATCTCGACGATGGTGGCGTAGTCACGGGCGAGACCCCAGCGGAACCCGGCGACGTACGCGGCGCCCAGCCCGGCCTTCTCGGTCCGGTGCATGACCTGGATCCGCTCGTCGGCCTTCGCGAGCTCATCGGCCACATCGCCGGTCCCGTCCGGGCTGCCGTCGTCGACGACGAGGGCGTGCACGTCCGGGAGTGCTTCGAGCAGACGTTCCAGGATCGGCCCGATGTTCTCCCGCTCGTTGTACGTCGGGACCACCACCAGCACCGGGTCGATTCCCTGGGCCCCCCGCGGCGCCTGCGCCATCCGCTTTTCCTCCGTGTTCCGGCGGGTCAGCCCGCCGCTTCCCTCGTTGCCTTGGCGGCGCTCGCGCGCCGGGTGCGGAAACGGAGCACGTACCCGCCGGTAACCCCGGCGATCGCCAGAGCCAGCAGCCCGTACTCCGTCGTCACACCGAGTCGATCCGACAGCGTAGTCTGCTGCCTCAACGGCACGCGCCCCACCAGGGAGTCTGCGGTGAACAGGCTGGTAGAGGCCGTGATCGAACCGTCGGGAGCGACAATCGCGCTCACTCCGCTGGTGGCGGAAACGATCACCGCGCGCCCATGTTCGACCGCCCGCAGCCGCGACATCGCCAGCTGCTGGTAGCTCATCTCCCCCGGCCCGTACCAAGCGTTGTTGGTCGGCACGACGAGCAGCTCCGCGCCATCGGCCACCGACTCACGAGCCGGGTAGTCGAACGCCGTTTCGTAACAGATGAAGACGCCGACCTTCGTGCCCGCGACGGACAGGGCGGCGTTGGCGCCATCACCCGGTGTCATGTTCGCCACGCTGTCGACGAACGGTGTCACCAGCTTCGCGAGCTCACGGGCCGGGACGTACTCGCCGAACGGGACGAGTTGCTGTTTGGCGTAGCGCTGGCCCGGGCCGGTGGCCGGATCCCAGACGAGCGCGGAGTTCTGCGCGCTCCCGTCGGGCAGCCGGACCAGCGCGCCGATGATCGCCTGCGTGCCGTAGTCGCGGACCATCTGGTCGACGCCGGCGTCACCGGTGCGCATGGCCATCGCGGTCTCCGGCCAGACCAGCAGATCGACATTCGTGTTGGTCGCCTTGAGCTTTTCGAGCAGCCGGGCGCTCTCGGCGAGGTGGTTGTCCCGGAGTTCGTCGCGGCGGCCTTCCAGCGCCAGGCCGATGTCGGGCGCATTGCCCTGCACCGTGGCGACGGTGAGTTCGCCGTCCTGCGCCTCGGTGCCGATCGTCGGCCACACCGCGAGCCCCGCCACCACCGGCACCAAGATCAGCGCCGACGCGGCCACCAGGGAACGTCGCGGATCCGCGCCCTTCAGTCGCAGGCACAGCGCCGCGAGCCCGAAACCGGTCAGCACGACGGCGAGCCCGACCAGCGGAGCGCCGCCGATCGAGGCCAGCGAGACGAAGGCGCCCTCGGGCTGGCTGAAAGCGACGCGGCCCCAGGGGAAGCCGCCGAAGGGGAACCAGGTCCGCGGTGTCTCCAGCGCGATGATCACCAGCGCGGCCCACAACGGCCCGAGCGGCAGCCGCCACACCACGGTGGCGAAAGCCCCGCCGAAGCCGAGATACACCGCAAGCGCCATCGCCAGCCCGAGCCACGGCCACGGCCCGAAGCCAGGACCGAGGAAATCCAGCAGCCACGTCAGCAACGGCAGGAAGAACGCCACCCCGAACACGAACGCGTAGCCGAACGCGCCACGGAACCGGCGTCCGTGCACCACCAACGCGAAGCCGGTGAACGCCAGCGGCGCGAGCCACCACAGCGGACGCGGCGCGAAACTCAGGTACAAGGTGAAACCCGACGCCGCGGCGACGAGGAAACGCAGCAGCCAGGCGCGGGAGAACCGCTTCCGGGGCGCCGCTTCGGGATCCGGATCGGTCACGGTTGTGGACACTCCTGAACCCTAGGCCGTCCGGGTGAACAGATCGTGGATGACCTGCCCGTCGCGGACCGTGCGCAGGCACCGGGGCAGTGTCGCCCCCTCCGCCAGGTTCGGCAACGGCGGAACACCCGCCCGCGGATCGGTCGACCAGCGCTGCACTCGCGAGTCCGGGGTCGCGACGACCAGGTCCTCGGCGTCCCAGATCGCGTAGTGCGCGGGAGCACCCGGGACCAGGCTGCCGGTGACGCCGTCGTTGACCCCGGCGGCGCGGTGCCCCGCACGGGTGTGGGCGGTGAAGGACGCGCGAGCGGACAAACCCGAGCCCGCTGTGCGGTGATAGGTCCCGGCGCGGACCGTGGCCCACGGGTCGACCGGCGTGACGGGGGCGTCGGAGCCGAACGCGAGCAGGAGCCCTTCGGCGGCCATCGCGGCGAAGGGATTGAGCTTCGCGGCCCGTTCCGCGCCGAGACGGTCGGTGTACATGCCGTGGGTGCCGCCCCATTCGGCGTCGAACTGCGGTTGGACAGAGGCGACCACACCCCAGTCCGCGAGCGCCTTCGCCTGGTCGACGTCGATCATCTCGACGTGTTCGAGCCGGTGGTGCCTGGCGGCCAGCGCTCGGCGGCCGACGGTCTTCTCCGCGAGCCGGAATCCTTCGACGACCTCGGCGACCGCGGCGTCGCCGATGACGTGGAAACCGGCCTGGAGCTCGGCTTCGGTGCAGGCGCTGATGTGTTCGGCGATGGCGGGGGCGTCGAGGTAAAGCGTCCCGGAGGTACCGGGTGCGTCGGCGTACGGCTCGTGCAGGGCGGCGGTGCGGGAGCCGAGCGCGCCGTCGACGAACAGGTCGCCCGCGACGCCCCTGGCACCGAGTGCGCGGGCGTTGTCGACCCCGCCGCGTTCACCCCAGTAGCCGACGACCTCCGGCAGTCCCGGTCCGGAGGCGAGCGCGAGCAGGTCGGTGAGGTCTTCGGCGCCGGAGATGTCCGGGCCCGCACATTCGTGGACGCTGACGACTCCCCGTGCGGCCACTTCGGCAAGGAAAGCGCGCTGGGCCTCACGGCGCTGCTCCGGCGTGATCGCCTCGCGCATCGCGGCACGCACGAGATGGTGGGCTTCGCGGGTCAGAGGCCCATCGGCAGACCAGCCCGGCGCCTCGTGCACGCCGGAGGCGAGCGCGACAAGTGCGCTGGAGACGAGCGCGGAATGGACGTCGACCCGGCTGAGGTACACCGGAGTCCCGTTCGACGCCTCGTCGATCTCCGCGCGGCTGGGCAGCCTGCCGTCGGTCCAGCGGGATTCGTCCCATCCGTGCGCGACCAGGACCTGACCGGGCCGGACGGCGTCGCGGACCGCGGCCAGCAGTTCACCGGCACCGCGGATCCCCGCGAGGTTCAGCCCGGTGAGGTGCAGGCCGGTCGCGGTTGCGTGGACGTGCGCGTCGACGAAGGCCGGGGCGACGAAGGCGCCGTCGAGGCCGACCACCTCGGCGTCGGGATGCAGTGCCTTGGCCGGTCCGTCCTGTCCCACCCAGACGACGGTGCCGTCGGTGATCGCCATGGCCGTGGCGTCGGGAGCCGAGGGGCTGTAGATGCGTCCGCCGAGCAGGAGTGTGGTTCGCGCGTTCGTCACCCTCCCGAGTTTGCAGCGTCCGGACGACCACGCGACCGGCGGGTCGGCATGATTTCGACACACCACGCAGGACAGGAATATTTACGTCTTCCGAACGATGTGACAGGATAATTTCACGCGTTTCCGACGACGAGGAGCACAAGTGACTGCGATCCAGCAACCGACCTCGCCGGTGGCCGCCTACGATCAGCCCTACGACTACACCCGAGTCGAGCTGATCGAACCCGACTGGCGCCGCTTCCCCGGCTGGCACGACGTGACCGAGGCAGAGTGGCGTGACGCGCAGTGGCAGCGGGTGCACTGCATCCGCAACGCCAAGCAACTGCGCGCCCTCATGGGTGACCTGCTCGAGGAGCGCTTCTACGAGGACATGCTCGCCGACCAGCGCGAGATGGCCACGATGTCGATGCTGCTGCCGCCGCAGATGATCAACACCACGGCGCCCAACGCGGGCACCGACCCGGCGAAGGTGACCGAGGCCTGGTACGCCGACCCGATCCGCCGCTACATGCTCCCGGTGCGCAGCGACCGTGACACCGAGTGGCCGAGCCACCCGCACTCCGAACGGGACTCGCTGCACGAGGCGGAGATGTGGGTCGTGGAGGGGCTGACGCACCGTTACCCCACCAAGGTCCTCGCCGAGATGATCTCCACCTGCCCTCAGTACTGCGGGCACTGCACCCGGATGGACCTCGTCGGCAACTCCACCGAGCAGGTCGAGAAGCACAAGCTCTCGCTCAAACCGGTCGACCGCCAGGACGCGATGATCGACTACCTGAAGAAGACCCCCGGCGTGCGTGACGTCGTGGTCTCCGGCGGTGACGTCGCCAACGTGCCGTGGCCGCAGCTGGAGTCGTTCCTGATGCGGCTGATGGACATCGACACCGTCCGCGACATCCGGCTCGCCACCAAGGCGCTCGCCGCCCTGCCGCAGCACTGGATCCAGCCGAAGGTCGTCGAAGGCCTCGAGCGCGTCGCCGGCACCGCGCAGCGCCGCGGCGTCAACCTCGCGATCCACACCCACGTCAACCACGCCCAGTCGGTGACCCCGCTGGTCGCGGAAGCCGCCAGGACCGCGCTCGATGTCGGCGTCCGCGACGTGCGCAACCAGGGCGTGCTGATGAAGGGCGTCAACGCGACCCCGGCCGAACTGCTCGACCTGTGCTTCGCGCTCCAAGGCGAGGCGAACATCCTGCCGTACTACTTCTACATGTGCGACATGATCCCCAACGCCGAGCACTGGCGGGTCTCCGTGCACGAGGCACAGGAACTCCAGCACGCGATCATGGGGTATCTGCCGGGCTACGCCACTCCGCGCATCGTCTGCGACGTGCCTTATGTCGGGAAGCGGTGGGTCCACCAGCTGGCGGAGTACGACCGCGAGCTCGGGATCTCGTACTGGACCAAGAACTACCGGACCGGGATCGAACACGAAGACCCCGAGGCCTTGCAGCGCAAGTACCCGTACTACGACCCGATCTCGACGCTGCCTGAAGCCGGCCAGCGCTGGTGGCGTGACCAGCCGCGCTGATCAGTTCGGAAAACTGGTCAATACCGGTTAGGGACCGGATGCGACTGGTCCTGAAGCGGTCCGGGAGCGGCCCAGAGATAGGACACTGAGCCGCCCTGGGCCGCACTTTCGCACGCTGCCGGACAGTACGAGTCCGCCCGCCGTCGGCATCCAGTTCGCATTCAGGCGTAACGGCGGTAACGGTATCGGCGCGGAACTGGCCGCCGAGCGGGCAAAACTCCCGTCGGTCGTGACGCGGCTGACTTCCTTCAGGGACGGCCTGAGCGAGACCATCGCGACCGTTCGCCAAGCCGTTCTTGAAGTCGCTGACCGGCAGCCTGGAAATGCTGCGCGCCGGCGCGGTCTTCAGTATTCGACCGGCCGAAGTGGTACCGCGATCGCAAGACTCGACCGTCGATGATGCGAAATCCGCAAATCCTTCTGGTTCACGGCCGGGCCGGGCGAACCGCGATATTCCTCCAAAGATGTACTTGCGCGTGATTCCTCACTCGGCCGGTCGATATCGCGAGTACGCTTGGCCGCCATGTTCACAGTGGCAGCGTCCAATCTCAACGAATATTTCGCCGCGGATCCCGCCAGGGAAGCAGACCTTCGGGCGGTTGACCGCATCGTCCGGGACGCGGCGCCGGAGCTGAAACGGGAGTTCTTCGGCGGCACCGGCGCGGGAAAGCCCGGGATGGGAATGAGCCTGATCGGCTACGGGAAGTTCCAATATCAGGTCAAGTCCTCTTCCGACCCCATCGATTGGCCGGTCATCGGACTGGCACTGCAGAAGAACTACCTCAGTCTTTACGTCGCCGCCGTGCGGAACGACCGATACCTCGTCGAGGACTACGCGGGCAAACTCGGCAAGGTCAGCCTCGGCCAGAACTGTGTCCGCTTCAAGAAGGCCGACGACCTGGACGACTCGGGTCTCGGCACACTCCTCCACCACGTCCAGGACGGTCTCGCCACCGGCGAACTGGAACTGCGCTACGGTCGCGTCAAAGCATCCTGATCCGCTACGGCGCGGTGGAAAGCGCTGCGGAAGAACACCAGACCGGGCAGGCGCCGGTCGCGGCGGTTCGCGTCGAGAACACGGCTGAGGAAGATCGAGTGATCGCCACCCTCGTAGGTCTCGGCCACCTCGCATTCCAGCCAGGCCAGAGCGCCGCTCAACAACGGCGCCCCGGTGTACGGGCCAGGGCGCCAGTCGACCCGGTCGAACTGAGCCGCACCCTCAGGGCGACGCTTGTCGGCGAAGTGCCTGGCCAGCTGTTCCTGCCCTCGGCCGAGCACCGACACGCCCAGCCTGCCGGTCGAAGCGATCGCGTCGTGCATCCGCGCAGTGCGGGCGACGCAGCACAACACCAGCGGCGGGTCGAGGGACACCGACGTGACCGAGTTGGCGGTCATCCCGTGCGGTCGCTCACCGGCGACCGTCAGCACCGTGACACTGGTCGCGAACTCGGCAAGCACGTCTCGCAGCGGGGTTCCAGCCGATGCGGCGGGATGCCGCGCCGGCACTCTCTCGTCGCTGGCCACCTGGTCTCCCGTCTCCGGTGCCGTCGCAGATCAGCGTGCCGCCGAAAGGTCGAGCCCACCACCTTCGTCCGTGCGCAGCGCTGCGTCACCATCGGGTGAACCGGCCGCGCGTTCTTGACCCTGCCCTTGGGGCAGGCATCAGTGTCGCCCCTGACCGGGCGAACAGCGTCCGCGCAGACAGGGAGAGGCCCCCATGACCGAGATTCTCGAGCGCGACGTACCCGAGCAGTTCGTGCTCACCGAGCAGCGGACCGTCGCGGCGCCCGACGTGAAAGAGTGGCTCACCGAGGCGATGGACCGGCAGTTCGGCATCGCCCAGGCGATGAACGGGCTGACCGGGCACTGGTTCGTCGTCTACCACGGCCAGTTCACCGACGAGACGCCGGAGATCCCCGTCGAGGTCTGCGGTCCCGTCGCCCCGGATGAGGCAGGCGACCTGGCGACCCGGGTCGAGCCGGCACACCGCGAGGCGTATCTGCGGCTGAAGAAACACCAGTTCACCAACCCCTCGGAGATCGCGAACGCGTTCGCCACGGTGGCACAGTGGGTCGCGAAGCAGGGATATACCATCTCCGACGCGCCCCGCGAGGTGTACTTCACCGATCTTATGGCCGCCGCCGACGACGAAGACGTCTGTGACATCGCCTTCCCCATTCGATGACCGCGTCCGTCCGCTCACCTGTACTACGCTCGATGGCGTGGACGCCCTGCTGAAGATCGGCGTGTTCGCACGCCGATCACGCTTGTCGCTGAAGGCGCTGCGCCTGTACGACCGGCTCGGCCTGCTCACACCGAGGCATGTCGACGCGCAGACCGGCTATCGGTGGTACGAGGAAAGCCAGTTGGAAACCGCGAGGCTCGTGGGCACGCTGCGGCGCTTGGACATCCCCCTCTCCACCATCGCGGAGATCATCTCGGCACCGTCGCCGCACGCTGCCGAGATGATCACGCGGTACTGGCAGACGATCGAACGCGACATGTCCGTCCGTCGCGAACTCGTCAGTCACCTGCTCGGCACGATGCGCGGGGACACACCCGACACCACCGCGGTCGCCGTACGAGACGTGCTGCCACAGCAGGTCCTGACCGAACAGCGGCATACGACCGTCGACACACTCTCCTGCTGGCTCGGCGGCGCGTTCGGCAGACTGCACAAGGCCGCCGCGGCTCTCGGCGGACCCGCCGGCCACCCGTTCGCCGTCTACTACGGCGACGTCTCCGAGGACAGTGACGGGCCGGTCGAGGTCTGCGTGCCGATCTCCCTCGACGTGACACCCGCCGCCAAGTTCGCCGTCCGTCCCGAGCCCGCGCACCGCGAGGCGTACCTGCGCCTGCGTCGCGCCCAGGTGGAGTTCCCGCAGATCCTGTCCGCCTACGACCTCGTCACGCACTGGATCTCCCAGCGGGAGCTGAACATGACCGGCGCCCCTCGCGAGGTGTACTTCGCCGACTTCGCCTCGGCCGAGCCGGACGACCAGGTGTGCGACGTCGCCATCCCCGTCGGCTGAGCCCCTCCGGAAAAACAGGCATACCACAATGTGGATCTGCCGCCCGCTTTCGCGCTGCTGAACACTGAAAGCACTGACCGAGCCGGGTCCTGTGTGGACAACAGCGATTCACGCCGAAGGTGGATAACAGTGGCGGCACCCGAGACGAACCGTTTGGCGGTGGCCACCGGACGAAACCGGGAGCAGATCCGGTACCGGTGTGTCGGGATCGGCATCGGCCCGGCCAATCTGAGCCTCGCCTCGCTGCTGCACGGCCGTCCCGACATCTCGAATCTGTTCCTCGAACGCGAGCCTGAGTTCGGCTGGCATGAGGGGCAACTGTTCCACGGCGCCACGCTGCAGGTGTCGCTCCTCAAGGATCTCGTCACCCTCGCCGACCCGACCAACGAGTTCTCGTTCCTGGCGTACCTGCACGACCAGGGCCGCATCTACCACTTCGCCAACGCTCAGTTCGACGCCATTCCACGGCAGGAGTACCGCAACTATCTGGAATGGGCGAGCAAGCGGAACAAGAACCTGCTTTTCGGTGAACGAGTGCGGTCGGTCGAGTTCGACGGCCTGTTCCGGATACGGACCGACCATCGGACGTTCACGGCGGAGAACATCGCCGTCGGTATCGGACAGCGCCCGTGGCTGCCCGCCTGCACCACCGGCAAACTCGGCGAGACCCAGTTCCACGTCAGCGATTTCCTCACCACCGCGGGTGACCTCAGCGGCAAGCGGGTCGCCGTCGTCGGCGGCGGGCAGTCCGGGGCGGAAGCGGTACTCGATCTGATCAGCCGCGTCGAACGCCCGGTCGCCAACGTGACCTGGCTGTCGCGGCGGCCGAACTACCTCCCGCTGGACGACTCGCCGTTCACCAACGACTACTACATGCCTTGCCATTCGGACTACTTCGCCGGGTTGGACCCCGCGACGCGGGCGGAGTTCAACCGCCGCCAGGTCCTCTCCAGCGACGGCATCTCGATGTCGACCCTGCGCCAGCTGTATCAGCAGTTCTATCTGCACCGGTTCGTCTACGGACACGAGGGCCTGGTGTCGCTGTACCCGAACCGGGAAGTGGTCGACGTCGCCGGGAGGCCCGGCGAGTGGGAGCTGACCTGCCGTCACAACGCCCACGCCGGAACGCTCGAACGCGTGCGGGCGGACGTCGTGGTCTGGGCGACCGGCTACCGGCCCTCCCGGATGGACTTCCTGACACCGCTGGAAAGCCGGCTGGAACGGGAGAACGAGGAATACCGCATCGACCGCAGCTTCGCCGTCCGATGGGACGGACCGAGGGACCGGAACATCTTCGTGCAGAACGCGACTCGGCAGCAGCGCGGGCTCGCCGACCCGAACCTGAGCCTGCTCGCGTGGCGCTGCCGACGCATCATCGACCGGTTGCGCGAGGTCGACTCCGATGACCAGCTCCCGTCGTTCCTCGAGTGGTCCGCCCAGCGGCCGGTCGACGGCCAGGAGAGGACCTGACGATGCACGGTACCGTCGACGTCGCGGTGGTGGGCGGCGGAATCGTCGGCTGCCTCGTCGCGAGGGAGATCGTGACGAGGCAGCCGAGTTCCACGGTGGTGGTGCTCGACCGCGACGCCATCGGATCCGGTGCCACGCGGCGGTCCGCCGGTGTGCACTTCCCGCGCGGGGCGACACCGCGCGTCCAGGCGATGACCGAATACAGCCAGGACTACTACCGGCGGCTCCGCGTGGAGCTACCGGGTTCCCCCATCCGCTCGGTCGACGCCTACGTGGTGTCCTCCGGCGCCACGCCTCCGGCCGGTTACCTCGCCGGGGCGGAACTGGGCAGGGTCGACGCTGTCCCGGGCCGGTCAGTGACCCTTCCGTCGGGCGCCACAGTGTGGCGATGCCGGGGTTGCCACCACACCGATGTACCCGCCCTCGCCCAGCTCCTGGCCCGATCCCTGCGGCCACAGGTCGGCATCGGCGAAGGAGTGCGAGTCACCGGCGTGGAACCCTGCTCGACCCATGTCGCGCTGCGGCTGGCAAGCGGCGACACCCTGACGGCGGGCCGAGTCGTGCTCTGTCCGGGCCCCTGGCTCGGCGACCCGGCTTGGCGAACCCTCGTACCCACGGTGGGCGCCAGGGTGAAACGGGTGGTCGCCCTGCATCTGGACCGGCCGGTCTCCCGGCGGCACAGTCTCGTGGTGTTCGACCGGGAGGACGCCTTCCTGCTCCCGCTGCCCCGCCGGGCGCACTGGTTGTTCAGCTATACCTGCCCGGAATGGGATGTCGATCCCGACGCGCCGCCGGAGGGCCTCTCGGCCGGGCACAGACGCGAGGCGGAGACCGTGCTGAACCGCTATCTGCCCGGAGCCGCCCTCAGGTCGGGCAGGGTGTTCTGCGACGCCTACAGCGACAACGGCGAGCCGCAGATTCGCACCCTTGACGACACCGGTCGCGTGGTGTTCGCCGGCGCCGCGAACGGCTCGGGCTACCGACTGGCCCCGGCTATCGCCCGAGAGACCGCCGATCTTCTGGAAGTCCCCGTCGGTTCGAGGAGCCTGTGGTGATTCTTGACAAGTACTCCGACGCCGAACTGCATCCGGCGTTCGGTATCGACATGAGTGTGATCGACTGGAGCGCCGTCGGCGCCGGATGGGCACGGGTACGCCCCGGCACCAGCTCCGCCCCACACCAGCACGACGAGATCGAGATGTTCGTCGTGCTCGAAGGCTCTGGCGAGCTGGTCGTGAACGGAGTCAACCATTCCATCGGGCCGGGGACCGTTGCCTTGTTCGAGCCCTTCGAGACGCACATCGTGGAGAACACCGGCGAAACCGACCTCGTCTTCGCGGACGTGTACTGGCGGGATTTCGCACGCGCGTCCCTCGCGGCGGGATCACCGACGAGGCTTCGGCGGCGACCGCTACTGGTGTTCTCCACTCCGCCCACCCCCAACGGTGACCTGCACCTCGGGCATCTTTCCGGCCCGTACCTCGGTGCCGACGTCTACGTCCGGTTCCAGCGGATGAACGGTGCGGACGCATGGCATCTCACCGGCAGCGACGATTTCCAGAGCTACGTCGCGGCGTACGCTCGCGAAGCCGGCGAGCTACCCGCCACCACCGCCGCGCGGTTCAGCGCGGAGATCCGCGAGACGCTGGCGCTGATGGACATCGAACCGGATCAGTTCACTGTCCCGCGTACCGCGCCGCGGTATGCGGAGGGGCTGCGCGAGTTCTTCTCCCGGCTCACGGCGTCGGGCGAGGTCCGCCCGACGCCCGGAACCGCGCTGTTCGACGGTGCTACCGGTGAGTACCTGCACGAAGGGGACGTCAGCGGCACGTGCCCCGCTTGCGGGCAGCCGACCGGGGGGAACCTGTGCGAGGAGTGCGGTGAGCCCAACGCGTGCGTCGATTTGCTGCAGCCACGGTCGGCACTGTCCCCGGAACCGCCGCGACGGGCGGAGATGGTCCGGCATTCCCTGCCTCTGCACGACTTCCGAGCGACGGTCGCGGACCACCACGCGCTCGGCCGGGTTCCGGCACGGTTGCGTGAACTGGCCGACCGCCTCTTCGCCCGCCCCAGGCTCGATGTCAGCCTGACCCATCCCACCGGCTGGGGTGTGTCACCTGCCGCGCCGGACATCGGTGAGCAGGTCATCTGGGCCTGGCCGGAGATGGCCTACGGTTTCCTGTACGGAATCGAAGCGCTGGGACGCCGTTCGGCGAAGAACTGGCGGTGGGATCAGCCACGGCATGACTGGAAGATCGTCCACTTCTTCGGCTTCGACAACAGCTTCTACCACGCGGTGCTGTACCCCACGCTCTACCGGCTCGCGTTTCCCGAGTGGCGCCCCGACATCGACTACCACGTCAACGAGTTCTACTTGCTGGAGAAGGACAAGTTCTCGACCAGCAGGCGTCATGCGATCTGGGGGAAGGAGATCCTCTCCGCTGAAAGCGTCGACGCAGTGCGATACTTCCTCGCCTCGACCCGTCCCGAAGGGCGGCGGACCAGCTTCAGCCAGAGCAAGTTCGAGGCCGTGCGGAGCACCGTCCTCATCGGACAGTGGCAGAGCTGGCTGCGCGACCTCGGTGCCCGGGTCGACGAGCGGTACGGCGGCCACGCTCCGGACACCGGTACCTGGACACCCGAGCACACGGCCTTCCTCGCCGATCTGGAGAACAGGCTCCGGGCACTGACCGGCAGTCTCGGCCCGGACGGCTTCTCCCTCAACCAGGCCGCCCGTGGCCTGACCGCGCTGGTTCAGGACGCCCGCGCGTTCGCCGGACGAGAGGAACCCGGCATCCGACTGCCGGGCTGGAGCGATCAGGCCCGTACCGCGATCGCGCTCGAACTGGCGGCCGCGCGGTTGCTCGCCGGTTGCGCCGCGCCGGTGATGCCCCGCTTCGCCCATCGTCTGGCAGGCGCACTGGGGCTGACGCCGCCGGAACGCTGGCCGTCGGCCGTGGAACTGCTCTCTCCCGGGGCCCGCGTCGACCTCGCCGGGCGCGTGTTCTTCGTCGAGGAGGCGGACGAGTGAGCGAGTCACTGCTGGACCACCTCGCCACCGACCGCCCCCGCAGCGATCGTCACATCACCTTCACCCGCTTCGGCGGGTCGGAATCGCTTGATCTCAGCCGGCTTCAGGAGCTGGCCGGACACGTGGCCGGCAGACTGGCCGAACTCGGTGTCGTCCGAGGAGACCGCATTGGCATCCACGGGAGCAACAGCCTCGAATGGGTGCTGCTGGACCTCGCCGCGCTCCGGCTCGGTGTCGTCACCGCGGGACTGGAACCGGAGAAGTTCAGGGTTGATCCCGCGCTTCTCCCGCGCTACAGCCTGCGTCTGCTGTTCACCGACACACCGGTGGACGCGCTCGGTGTCCACGACATGGCCGAGGTACGCCGATGGATGGACGCCGGGACCACACCGGCACCCGTGAGCCACCGGCCCGGCGACGTGACGACGATCAAGTTCACCTCGGGCAGCACCGGCGAGCCGAAGGGACTGGCCGCGACGGTAGGCAGCATCGAAAGCTCGCTGCGCGCGGTTCAGCAGCTGTTCTCCCACGGACCGGGCGACCACCTGTTCGTCTTCCTGCCGCTGTCCTTGCTTCAGCAACGGTACTGGATCTACTCGGCTCTGCTGCACGGCCACGACGTCACGATCAGCACGCACAACGCGGCGTTCGCCACGCTACGGCGCGCCGCGCCGAGCGTGGTCATGGGAATCCCGGCCTTCTACGAGGTGATGCGGCGCCGGATCGAGTCGCTGGCGGCCAGGATCTCGCCCGCAGACCCCGCCGCGGCGCTCCCCATCGCCGCGCAACGGTTCTTCGGCCCCCGAATCCGGTATCTGTGGACCGGCTCCGCCCCCGCCAGCCCGGCGACCTTGCGCTTCTTCAGCGACGTGGGCCTGCCCATCTTCGAGGGCTACGGCTTGAACGAGACCTGCATCGTCACCAAGAACCACCCCGGGGCCTGGCGGATCGGCAGTGTCGGAAAGGTCGTGCCCGGCAAGGAGGTCCTGATCGACGCCGAAGGGGTGATCAGCGTCCGCGGTGACCACCCGGTGAACACAAGGTACGAGTACGGACCGCCCGGCGCCTCGGAGGAGGTGTTCGGCACCGACGGCACCGTCCGCACCGGTGACCTCGGCTATTTCGACGGCGACGGTTTCCTTTACATCCGCGGCCGCGCCGACGACGTCATCGTGCTCGACAACGCCCGCAAGATCGTCGTGCGGCCCATCGAGGAACGGCTGCGGGAATGCCCCGCGGTCGACGAGTGCGTCATCTTCTGCCCCTTCCGGACTTACCTGGTCGCCGTGGTTTCGGCCGTCGGCCGTCCGCCCGACCTCGACGCGATCACGGACTGGGTGACGCGGACGAACGCCACGGTCGAACGGGATGAACGGATCGCCAAGATCGTGCTCGCGCGCGAGCGGTTCAGTGTGGCGAACGGCCAGCTGACCGCGCAGCTCAAACCGAGACGTGCCGCGATCCTCGCCGCTCACGAGAACGAGGTGAACGACAGAACGGGCGTTACCAGGGCACCATGAGCGGAACGAACTCGGCGGACCCGAAAGGAACGGCATGAGCTGGCTGGAACTCGCGGCTACGACCCTGGACAACGAGTACGTACTCCTGCGGCCGATCGTGGCCGAGGACCGGGCCGCGGTGCGGTCCATCGCGATGGACCCGGACATCTGGCGCTTCTTCGTCTCACGCGTCGAGACCGACGCCGACTTCGAAGCCTTCTTCGACGCCACGCTCGCCGACCACACCGACGGCACGCGGGTCGTTTACCTGGTTTTCGACAAACGTGACGGTCGCGTCGCGGGCAGCATGAGCTACGGCAATCTGGCCGAACGCGACGGCAGGATGGAGATCGGGTGGTCGTGGCTCGGCCGGGATTTCCGCGGCAAGGGGATGAACCGGTGGGCGAAGTACTTGCTGCTCCAACACGCCTTCGAACGGCTGGGGGCGGAACGGGTCGAGTTCAAAACCGACCGGCTCAACGAGCAGGCACGTAGCGCGCTGCGCAACATCGGTGCCCGCGAAGAAGGCACGCTGCGCAGCTTCAACCCGATGCCCGGAGGACGACGCCGGGACGCCGTGTTCTTCAGCGTCCTGCGCGCCGAGTGGCCGCGGATCAAGGAACAGCTCGAACGGCAGCCGAAGATCACTCCCGGATGACCCGCGTACCGGACGTCCCGTTCGTCCGCGTCGAGGGCGATGCCCGTACCCGGGGACGCGCGCATGGAACGGCTCGCGCGGCCGCTTTGCGGGCTTTCCTCGACGATGATCTCTGCCGTCTCAACCGGATACTGTGGCGGCCCGTGTCGCTGGCCACGCTCGGTCCCACGATCGACGCCTACCGGACAGCGATCGCCGCCGCGGTGCCGGAGCTTGCCGACGAGATCGACGGATTGGCGGAAGGGGCGGGCCTGAGCCGTCGGGAGGCGGTACTGCTGCAGGCACGGCGTGAGATACTGGGCTACCGTCGGGTGCCCGCTCACGGCGACTGCACCGCCTACGCGCGGGTGGGGCACGGCACCCCGGTACTGGCGCAGACGGTCGATCTCAACGGCGATCTCGCAGACCAGATCGCCGTCCTCGAGGTGGTGCGCGACGGTTCGCCCGGCCGCGCCCTCGTGCTCAGCTTCGGTGGTCAGCTCGGCTATCTCGGCCTGAACGACGCCGGGCTGGCGATCGGCATCAATCTGATCGTGGGAGGGACCTGGAAACCGGGAGTACCGCCCTATCTCGCGGTCCGGTACCTCCTCGACCACGCTCGTGACGTGAAGGAGGGCGTCGAGCTGCTTCAGACCCTGCCACTGGCCAGTTCACGCAACCTCGTGCTCTGCGACCGGTCCCGCGCGGCATGGGTCGAGCTGGTGGACGGCCGGCTACGGACCGTCTCCGCACCGGTTTTCGCGCATACGAACCACATCCTGCACCCGGATTTGACGGCTCAGGACGAGGTGAACCGGTTCGCTCGCCGCTCTTCGGTACGGCGGCTCGAAGCTTGCGTCGCGGGCCTCGCCGGACTGCGCGCGAACGCGAGCGCCGCGGAGCACTTCGCGCTGCTGTCGGTGCCGCCGGTGCACGTCGCCGCGAACGGCGACATCCGTCACGAGCACACGGTGGCCACGGTGGTCCTGTTTCCCGCTCGCGGTGAGCTGCATCTACGACCGGGGGGCCAGGTGGACGGTCCGGCCAGGGTCTTCACTCTCAGGTGAAGGCGAAGTGGCTGACCTACAGGCTTGATGTCCCCAATGCCTCCTCGGGGACACTGAGTGTCTCAAATGCGACATTGGGAACAGTGCCGGGCGCTGAACGGGGAGACACGGTCTAGACAGCCGCCTCGACGAGGTAGCTACGGGGCAAGTCGCGCAGCGTCTCCGGCGCCACGGAGGCGGGCCACCGCCCGTAATCGGCTGCCGGAGCACCCGGTTCGACGACCTTGTCAACCAGCCAGCCGCAGTTCTGTACGAACCCGCCGGGCCGGTCTGTGCCGAAGCGCCACGGGCTGCCCGCCGCCTCCAGTTTCCCCAGAAACGGCTTCAGGTAAGGGAAGCGGAAGATTCCGGTGCCGATGAGGTCGGCCGTGAACAGACTGCCGGGTGCGGACAGCTCGGCGGTGCGCGCGACCACGTTCCTGGCCAGCGACTCGGGGAGGTAGAACAGCAGCCCCTCGGCGAACCAGATCGTCGGCCGGGCCGGATCGAAACCGTTGTCGGACAAAGCGCCAACCCAGTCGTCGGTGAGGTTCACCGACACCCGGCGACACTCGCAGCGAGGTTCCGCGCCGATCATCGACAGGCGGGATTCCTTGTAGGACAGCAAGTCCGCCTGGTCCACTTCGAACACGACGGCCGTTTCGGGCCAGTCCAGCCGGTACGCCCTGGTGTCCAGACCCGCGCCGAGACCTACGACCTGGCACCCCGGCCTGGCCGACCGGAGAAGAAACTCGTCGAACCAGCGGGTGCGGATCGCCAGGAATGGGTTGCCGTCGTCGGCCGCGTGCGACGGGTGGAAGTGGGACAGCAGGGTGACGCCTTCCTGGCCGGCGAGCGTCGCCGCGAACGGATCGTCGAAGAGTCTGTCGTGGCGACGGCTCTCCCGTGCCCGCGCGGCGGCTGTCCACAGTGCTGTCTTGGCGACTTCGGCGAAGGATTCGCGCTCGCCGGACAGGTCAGCGGTCATGGTCCTACGTCCCGTCAGTGATCGTCGAGAAGGCCGGCTTTGATGGCGTTGACCGCGGCGGTCGTCCGGTTCGGCGAGTCGAGCTTCAACATGATGCTGCCCACGAGCCGTTTCGCGCCGTGGCTCGAGATGGTCAGGCGCCGGGCGATCTGCTTGTTGCTCAGCCCCTTCACCAGCAGGGAGAGCGCTTCGGTCTCACGGCTGGTCAGCTTCACCGCTCGCATCCGCTGACGCGAGGTGGGGTCGTCCGCCCTGAACAGCAACTCCCGTGCGAGCCGCGAAGGCATCGGCAGTTCGCCGAGCGCGCACCGGCGCAGGCCGTCGCCGAGTGTCTCGGCGGACAGGTCCTGCTGGGACAGGAAGCCGTCCACCGGAACCGAGGTGGGCAGAACCGGACCGGTGACCGACATCTCGTCGATCACCACGAGGATCTTCGTCTTCGCGGCGAACGCGCCCGCGACGCTGTCCAGCCACCGCGCGTCGGCCGAGGCGACGATGACGAAGTCCAGTACCGGCAGCGCGGCCAGCCCGTCGATGTCCTCCCGGCTGCCGCACCGGTGAACCGTCCCGACACCGGGTACGGACCTCAACACGATTTCCAGCCCGTGCCGCAGGACCTCGTTGCCGGACAGGAGTGCGATGCTGAACATGCCGGCGTCCTCGGCGACCGGAACGGTATGCGTCATGGCTGTGCCCCTTCCCCTCGTCGCGGCTCGTGCCGCTGCGGCCGGAACAACGCCGCTTCTCATTGATAGCAGCGGGTTCCAGCGCCCGGCCCGGCAGAATCACTGGCCGGCCATGCCAAATGTGCGGCAGCGGTCCGCCGCCCGCGACGGCGCGACCGTGCCAAACCGCACGTCAGGGCTGCCCCGACTCGATCCGGCTCACCCTGCGGACCACGACCACCGCCGCCACTACGACGGTGACTCCCGCCAGGTTGGCCAACGCCACCGTGCGGTAGAAGGCGACCGGGTCGTGTACCGCGGCCACGACCAGCGCACTGGCGACCACGATGACGACGTAATAGAAGATGTTCAACAGCACCGCGACCAGCCCGGAACCGATCTGTTCCATGATGTTCAGCGAGGACAGGACCGGCCCCTGCAGGACATAGGTCAGCCCGATCGTGCCGAGGTACAGCGCGGTCTGGTGGGACACCTCGGGCACGTCGGACATCAGCGAACCCAGCGGTCCGCTCGCCGCCCACACCGCGACGCCGAGCACGACGTAGGTCCCGATCGCGATCTCCAGGCCGGCGCGGAGCGTTCCAGGGAGCCGCTCGGCCTTGCCTGCCCCCCGTTGCTGGTTGAGCACGATGGCCGTCGCCGAGCCAAGGACGATACCGGGCATCAGTACCAGGATCTGCAGGCTCGACGCACCGGAGTAGGCCGAGACCACCGTAGGATCGAAAACCCCGAGCACCCGCAGCAGCACGAGGTTGGAGCCGAACAGGATGACCTGGGTGGTCGCCACCGGCAGACCGACCTGCCGCAGATGCCGGACGGCGTCCGGTTGCCACGGTTTCGGCTGCCCCGGCCGCCATAGACCGGTGCGGCGCAGGAAGAACAGGCCGAGCGTCAGTCCGACGACCGACGACAGCGCGATCGACAGCGGAACACTGCTCGCGCCCATTCCGGCGCCGATGCCCAGCGCCCACACCCCGCCGAACTGGACACCCGCTCCCACCAGCATCACCGCCGCGCTGTGCCGCGCGTGGCCGAACCCGCGCAGGCTGGACGCGCAGAGGACCACGCCGACGTAGGTCAGCTCGGCCAGCGCCATCCAACGGACGAAGGAAACGAAGTGGTCGTGGGACGACGGCGGCACCAGCAGCGCGTCGGCGAGCAACGGCGCGACGAGCGCCAGCACGACGATGAGAACCGAGATGAACGCCAGCCACATCCGGCTGAAACTCAGCGCCATCGGCACCACGTCCTGAGGCCGTCCCCTGCCGCGGTTGATGGCCGCGGCGACCTGATTGCTGATGTCGAACGCGATGAACAACGCGAGGAACAGGCTCGCCACGGGCATGTACAGCGCACGCACGTAGAGCGCGTCCCCGTCCATCCTGCCCAGCAACGCCTGGACGCCGACCACCACCAGCAGACCGATGACCTCGGCCAGCACCATGGGAACGGCCAGCCGCGCGAGCGCGGCGCGGATCGAACGGCGGTCCGGCCCCGGCACCGCCCACGGCGGCGGGCCAGCACCGGGAGGCGGGCCACCCGCCGGATCCGGCGGCCCACCGCCCGGACCGGATGGCATGGGTGGGGCCGCCTCTCCTGGGCCGCCGTGCTTGTTCGGCTGAGTCATGAGGTCCTCCCTCGGGTGAGCTGATGGTGGACGGCGAGCTTCTGCACGTCGCCCGAGCCCTCCATGAACTCGACGCCGCGCGCGTCCCTGGCGAACTTGTCGAGCAACGGGTGGTCGAGCCGGGCGCCGGGACCGAAGAATCCGAGCGCCGCGAGGGTCACGTCCTCGGCCAGCCGGGTGGAGCGCACTTTCGCCGCCGAGGCCAGGTGGCCCTGCGCCGGATTCGCGTCGACGGTGACGGCCGCGTGCCGCACGAGCCGTCGCGCCGCGTCGATCCGCAGCCCGAGCTCTTCCCAGCGAGTGCGCTCGTCGCCCCGCAGGACCCGGCGGTGCGCCCGCACGTAGTCGTGGGCGGCCCGCGCCACACCGATCCCCATCGCCGCGACCACGGGACGGAGCCGGTCGAACGTCCGGGTCCAGCCCAGCGTGCCGCGACGGACCGCCGAGAGCTGCCGTCCGAGCAGACGCTCCGACGGCAGCCGGACGGAGCGCAGCGTGAGTTCGCTCAGCCCCGCCGCGCATAACCCGAGGGTCGGCAACGCGGTCGGGGTGTACCCCGCGTCTTCGGCGTCGACGAGCACCGCGCGGATGCCGAGCGGGCCCGGATCCGACCGGGCGAAGACCACGCCGACCCCGGCGCGGCAAGCGTTGCCGATGTACTTCTTCACGCCGTCGAGCAGATAGCCGTCGCCGTCACGGCGCAGACGGGTTTCGAGACTGGTGGCCGCCGAACCGCCACCCGGTTCGGTGAGCGCGAAGAACGTCCAGGTCGGCCGGGACGCCAGCCTGCCGAAGAAGCTCTCCTGCTGCTGTTCGTCACCCAGCAGCGCGACCAGCGGTCCCGCCATCGGCGCGCCGGGCGCCGCCATCAGCGCCCCGAGATCACCGCAGGCCAGTTCCTCGACGAGCACCACCTGCTCCAGCAGGCTGTCCCCGGTGAACCGGTGCGACCCGATGACCAGTGGCGCGGGACGGAACCGCGGCGGGCTCTGGAACAATCCGACGTGGTCCATCGCGGGCAGGCCGAGCGACTCCACGATCCGGTCGGGCTCGCGTTCGAGCCGCAGGGCGACGGCACGCAGATCGCCCGCCCAACCACGGGCATGCGTTCGCAGCGCGAGCAGACGGTCATCCAGTTCGGTCATCCGCGTTCCCCGGTGCTCTCCGTGCCGAGCCAGACATCGGCGATCAGCTGGGACACGTAGGCCACCCGCCCCGGCCCGTCGCTGAGGAAGCCGCTCGCCGCCAGCAGCCGCGACAGGAGGCGGTCTGCGTCGGTGATCCGGCGGTGCACCCGGCGCAGGGTCGGGCGATCGAGGCCGGGCGCACCGAGTACGGCCTCGATTTCGAACTGCTCGATCAGGGCGTCCGCCAGTTGACCGGCGACCAGCTGCCGGTCGAGAAGGCTGCCTTCGCCGCTGGCACGCTCCCCCAGGTACGCGACGCACCGGTCGGTGAGCTGTTCGGACGCCCCCAGCCGCAGCCAGGCGAGTCCGGTCAACCACGTCGCGTCGTCGACGGCCGGGCGGGGATCGCGCTCTCCGACGGCGAGGCCCTCGGCGGCGAGCAATTCCCTTGACGTCGCGGGCAGGTCGTCCTCGGGCGGTTCGCCTTCCCCTCGCCGGACGAGGACATGCCCACCCGGCCCCGCCGGGGGCCCGCCCGGGAACGACTCCAGCAGCACGTCGAATCCAGCGCCGAGGCTCTCGCCCCGCGTCACCGCCCGGCAGCGCGCCCACCGCAGGGCGATCGCTCGCGGGGGTGTCTCGATCGAGCAGGTTCCCAGATAGCGCAGTGCCGGGTCGTATTCGGCCAGCACCACCCGGCGTCCCGCGTCCCAGTCGCCGAGCCGATCGACCAGTGCGGCCCAGACGCCCGTGCACGGTCTGCCGGGTTCGGCCACCACCAGATCGACGCCTGGCCGTTCGACGCCGACCGCGGGTCCCGCCACGAGTGCCGCGGGCCGGCTGCCTGCCAGCAGTTCGGTCACCGACGCGATCGCCTCATCGCGCCCGAGGTCGGCCTGGCAACGGATCGCCGGGCAGCCGCCGTTCGCATGACGGCTCAGCACCAGTGCGACCACGGCGTCGTGAGTGGGCCTCACTTCGCGCGGGGCAGGCTGATCGTCGTCCATCAAGGTGGTCTGGTCCAGGATCAGCACAAGCGCGCGATTGAACCCGTCCGCGGTCGCGTAGTCGGCCACGATCCGGAGCGCGGTGAAAGCGGCCGCGGCACCCTGATCCGACACCGCCAGCATCAGCGGGTCGCCAGGCAGCGCGTCGGCGGCGAAGCACGCGGGCCAGCCCGGTTCGGCGTCGGGCGTACTGTGCGCGAGCACGACGAGGTCGAACGGCTCGTCCAGTGGTGCCAGATCCGCCAGCACACCGCCGATCATGTCGGTGAAGGTGTTGCGGCGGACGCGGGTGAAGTAGTCGTCCCGATGCCGCAGGCCGTACAGCGCTGCCAGATCGGCGAAGTACTGGATCAGGCCCGGATCGTAGGGGCGGCCCTCGCCGAAGACGCGGCTCGCGGCCCGCTCCAGCCGCAACGGCACTTGTCTGCCGGCCTCCGGTGCGATCGTCGCCACCGCCGGTGAAGTCGCCAGGTACATCGGTCACACACTCGCCTGCTTGGCCACGTAGGTGGCCAGGGAGCCGACGGTTTCCAGATACCGCTGCTCCAGCGTTTCGGCGTCGAATTGGAAGTCCAGCAGCTCCTCGAGCTGCATCAGCAGTTCCAGTGTGTTGACCGAGTCCAGGCCGAGTTCCTCGAACAGGCGCGTCTCCTCGGACATGGTCGCCGGCTCCCGCCGGCTCATGGTCGCCAGCAGACCGATGGCCGTTTCGACGATCTTGCCGCGTTCGACGCTGTGCGACTCCATGGTTGTTGCCTCCAGCCTGCCGTTCTTCTCTGGGTGGGTGGTGCAGTCGGTCGTCCTCGTGGCTCAATGCCGGAAGACCATCGCGGCGAAGGTCGCTCCGAGACCGACCGACGTCATCACGTAGTGGGCTCCCCGGTGGAGACGTCCGCCTTCGATCGCCGTCCGGTAGTTGATGAACGAGTCGGCGCAGAAGCAGTGCCCCAGCTCGGGCAGGTTGTCCAGCAGGATCCGGTCCCTCGGCAGACCGATCGACTTCGCCACCCGGAGCCACGACATCTGGTTGACGTTGTGCGGCAGCACGAGGTCCACATCGGACATTTCCAGTCCTGCCCTGCCCACCGCCGCGAGGATCACCTCCGCGAGCGCGGGGGCGTAGAGCCGATCGAAGGTCGCCATCAGTTCCGGAGAAAGAAAGGGACCGGTGTGGTATTCGCCGTGGGTCCTGGTCGCGTAACCGATCAACCGGTCCCGCTCGCCGCTCGCGGTGACCAGGACGGCCGCCATACCTTCGCCCATGATCGCGGAGTCCGCGATCAGCTGCGCCGAAGGCGTGAACGCCTTTTCCCCCAACAGGATCAGCGCCAGCGCATCCGGGTCGCCGTCCGCGGCGAGGAGCTTGCCGCAGAGGTCGACGGCGAGCAGTCCGGACGCGCAGGCGTGTTGGGTGAGGGAGAAGGCGATCGCGTGGTCGAGACCGAGCGCCTCGCGAACTTCGTGCAACGGGTTGCGGGGATAGGGCGCGGCGAGTTGAATCGTCTTGGCCTGCACGAGGTACCGCACGTGGTTCTCCCTGCCGCGCAACGCGTCGAGCCCTTTCGCCGCGGCGAGCATCAGCTCGGTGATCGACTCCGACGGTGCGAGCCGCAGCCGGGAGAATCCGTAGAACCTGTGGTACAGCTTGATTTGCGCCGGGCTGAGGCCTACATCGGCGAGGTACGGGGTGATCGATGTGACCTCCTCCGGCAGATGCACCGATACCGCCGCCAACGCCGTCATCCGTCCTCCTCGCTTGCTGATGTCCTCACGTTCCCAGACCCCCGCCGACCTCGGTAATGCGCGAACGGGCGGGCCACTGAGCGGTACGAACGGCTACCGCTGATCGGGTGTCCTCATCCGGAGGCGTCGAGAACCACCTTGAAGGCCTCGCGCCGGTCGAACAGGCGATAGGCCTCGGCGGCGGCGGAAAGCGGCATGCGGTGCGACACGAGCGCGGCCGGGTCGAGCCGGTCCGCCCGGACGAGCGCCAACACCTGGTCCCGGTGTCGGATCGGGTCGCCGACAACGAATCTCACCGTGAGTTCCCTGGCGAAGGCCGTGCCTGCGGGGAATGGCAGATCCGGTGCGTGGTGCGCGCCCACGATGGCGATCGTGGCGCACGGGCGGGCGGCGCGCACGGCCGCGGCCAGCGCGGCATCGGTCCCGACCGCTTCGACCACCGCAGGTGCGCCATCCGGCGCACCTGCGCGAGCGAGCGCCGCGCTGAGTCCGGCTGGCGACGACGCGGTGAACCCGAGCCGGTTCGCGCGTTCCCGGCGTTCCTGGTCGAGGTCGGTCACGACGACCCGCGCGGCGCCGGCGGCGATGGCGCACATGGCCGCGCACAGCCCGACCGGCCCGCCGCCCACCACCGCGACGACCTGTCCCGGCAGCATCGCGGTGGCCTGGATCGCGGCGTATCCCGTGGACAGGATGTCACCGGCGAACAATGCTTCCTCGTCGGTGAGATCGTCGGGTACGGCTGCCAGGACGACGTCCGCGTACGGGACACGCACGTACTCCGCCTGGCCGCCGGGCAGGGCGGTACCGACCACGGTCGAGTAGCCGAACAGGGTCACCAGTTCACACTGGTAATGCTCGCCACGCGCGCACCGTTCGCACCGTCCACATGCGACAATGTCGGAGGCGACGACCCTTTGCCCCGCATGTAAAGAGACCTCCGCTCCGGCGTCGACCAGCGTGCCGGTGAACTCGTGACCAAGTACCGTGCCGGACTCGAACCCCGGAATCTCACCTCGGTACGGGTGCAGGTCGGTACCGCAGATCGCCGTCCTGGTGACCCGGACGACCGCGTCCCGCGGTCCTCGCACCGTCGGCATCGGCAGGTCCGGTTCCACCCGGACGTCTCCCGGCCCGTGGTACACCACGCCCCTCATCCGGACATCCCCGTTCCGGCCGGGACGATCCGCCAGTCCTTCGGTTCCAACTCCACCTCCGCCGTGGCGCCCGTCCGCCAGCTCAGGACCACTCGCGCCGGTTCGGCGCCGTGGTTGACGACCAGCGCGGCCCCGCCTGGATCGGCTCTGGCGGGCACCACCTCCACCTCCGGCAGCGTGCAGTCGACGTCAGGGAGGACACCGGCGAACTCGGCGATCCGACGGTAGAACCGCTCACCTCCCCAGGCATCGAGACGTCCCGGCCGGTCGAGCTGCCGTTCCACCGGCGCGCCACAGAACAGCATCCGTCCCGGCCCGACGGCGTTGACGAACACCGCGGGGCTGCCGTCTCCGTAGAACCCGACCGGGTCGGCCGTGGTCGGCACGACGTCCGAGGCAGTCTCCTTCTCCCAGTCCAGCGCCCACTCACCCGTGCCCCAGCGCAACGACTCCCGCCCGTCCGCGCACCGGCGGAAGTCCTGAAGCCGCACGCCGGCCACCGCGTCGCCGGGGAAACCGTGCAGATGGTCACCCAGCGAGTAATAGACACTGCCGCCGTCGGCGAGGCACGCACCGAGCCGCTCGATGTCCACCGCGCCGACCCTCGTCACGGACGGACACACCACCAGCCGGTAGCCGTCGATCGGACCGGAGACGACGTCGAAGTCGAGATGCGCGCGTTTGAGCAGGAGGTACGCGTAGAACGACGCGACGGTTCCCGAATCCGGGTCCAGATATGAGCCCTGTCCGGCGCGGACGGCCTCCGGGAGGTACAGCGCGATGGACGCGGTACCTCCACGAGAGAAGCCCGCCAGCTCCGCCGCCGACGCCGCTACCCGGCTCAGCCGGGCGAGCGCGGGCTTCGGGCTGCCGTCGATCCGGCGCAGCCCGGTGTGGCGCTCGCCAGGGCGCTGGTCGTAGGGCTCGGTGGCCGAGGTGAGATCCTGCCAGCACCACACGGCGAGCCCGGCGGCGCCGTTGGCGAGCGCCGCCGCCGCGGCCGCGCCGAGGTACCGGGCCGCGACCTCGTCGCTCACCCCGTAACCACCCAGTTCGTCGACGTAAGGCAGGCCGTACGCCCCCGCGAACCGCGCGAGGAAGGGCACCAGCGACGTCGCCTTGTACGACATGGTCGACTCGATGGATCCTGGCGCCCAGGTAGGGAATCCGTGGACAGCGATGAGATCCAGGCCCCCCGCGTTGTCCACTCCGAACGGCGAGCCGCCGAAAACACCCGTGGCGTCGTTGGCCTGAGTCACCAGCACGCCTGGCAGTTCACGTCGCAACGTCGATGCCAGGAGCAAGTGCCACCCGGCGACATCCGCGCGGGACAGTGCCGCGGCCGCGGCGGGCTCGACGTTGGACACCTCGTCGCCGAGGTCGACGGCGAGCACGTTGCCAAGGCCGCGCAGTGACCCGGCGACCCGGTTCGCGAACTCGACCTGCCGTTCGAGCATGCCCTTGTCCAGCCAGAGATCCCTGCCCCGCCGCCACGGCAGATCCAGCCGCTGCCCGTTCATCCAGATCGTCAGCAGGGACAGCACGCACACCAGCCCCGCTTCTCCGGCGAACCGCACCGCGTCACGCAGCCGTTCGAACGACTCGTCGCGGTAAACGCCGGGCTCTGGCTCGAAGTCGCGCCAGAAAACGAACAGGCGCACGGTGTCGAAGCCGTCCGCGGCCATCCGGACGAAGTCGGACCGCAGCGCGTGCGGATCCCAGTCCGTCCAAATGCGACAGCCCGCCACCGAGGGGTGATAGTTGACCCCGACCGGGACGAAGTCCTCGCCGTCGCGCAGCAACCGGCCCGCACGCACGGTGAAGCCGGTCATGGCTCGGTCCGGGTGCGCTCGGCGAGGTACCACTCGAAGGTGCGGCGCAACCCTTCGTCCAGGCTCACCCGCGGCCGGTATCCCACGGCGTCGCGCAGCCTTCCGAGGTCGGGCAGCCGCCGCTCGGGCGACCCTGCCGGTGCCGGGTGAATGTCGAGTGCCGGCCGGTAACCGGCGAGCGTGACGACCTTGTCGGCGAGCCGGTCGATCCGGATCTCCTCCCGGTCGTTCCCGATGTTCACGACCATCGGGTCGGCATCAGGGAGCCGGGTGAGCGCGACGGTCGCGTCGATCGCGTCCTCGATGTAGCAGAACGCGCGGGCCTGTGTACCGCCGTAGACGGGGAACGGATCGAGCCTCCCGAGCGCACGTGCGACGAACTGGGGGATCACGTGCTCGTCTCCCATCCGCGGGCCGTAGATGTTGTGGTACCGCCCGATCCGCACGCGCGACAGACCGCTCTGCCGGAACAGGGATTCCGCGACCACCTTGCTCAGCGCGTACGAAGCGCGCGGGGCGGCGGGAGCAGCGAGTGCGAACGGTCCGTCCTCCTTCGTCGGGTACGCCGTCAGGCCGAGGCCGGCGGCGCCGTCGGCGACCTCACTGGTGGAGCTGAGGAACAACGCTCCCGGCGGGTACCGGTGACACCACTCCAGTACGTTCAGCGCCGAGCGGAGGTTGACGTCGAGCACCAATGCCGCGTTCTGGCTGACCCTGGCCACCCCGACGACCGCCGCGAGGTGGTAGACGGCGTCGAATCCGTCGTCGGGCGGGTCGAACGGCAACGGTTCCCGGAGGTCGTGCTCGATCAGCGCGACGTGCTCGCCGAGTTCGCGGAAGTCCTCGTCCTGCCGTCCACGGGAGAAGTCGTCCACGAGGGTGACTTCGCTGCCCCCGCGGACGAGGTGCCGGGCCAGGTGCAGCCCGACGAACCCGGCGCCGCCGGTGATCATGACCCGTTCAGCGCCCATTGCCCAGCCTCCGGTAGTCCACGTCCGGAAGAGCGCCGAGCTCGTCTTCGAGCACGCCCCAAATGTCGACGACGGTGGCGGACGGACGCATCCGCGCCCGTACCGCTTCGGCGGTGATCTCCCGCGCGTAGCGAGGGTGGTCGACCAGGACCAGCAGGGCGTCGGCGTCGGCCATCCCGTCGTCGAGTGACGCGGGGGTGAGGCCGATCCGCGCGGTCGGCTCGGCACCGACCACGTAGTCGTGGCCCGCCAGCTCCGCCACCCGGCCCCCGAGCAGCCGGACGACATCGATCGCGGCCGAACCACGCACATCGTCGGTCTCCGGGTGGCCCTTGTAGGCGACGCCGCACACCAGGACTTTCGCGTCGTTGACCGGACGCCCCGCCGTGGCCAGCGCCGCGAGCACGTGCTGCACCGCCGCCCGCGGGACCCGCTCGTTCACCTCACGGGCGGCGGCGACCATCGGCGGGTGGTAACCGGCCTCCTCGGCCGAATGCGCCAGCAGGTACGGATCCTTGGTCAGGCAGCTGCCTCCGACATATCCCGGACGACACAGATCCGGCCGCGGATACCGCAGGTTCGCCGACGCGATGACCTCACTGGCGTCGACCCCGAGTGCCTCCGCGATCAATGCGACCTCGTTGCCGAAACCGTAGATGAGATCGGTATGCGCGTTGCAGACGAGCTTCACCAGCTCTGCGGCTTCCGGGCTGGACACCGGAACCTGATCCGGAGCGACCGGCGCGTACAACTCCTTCGCCCTGGCGAGGGACCGCTCGTCGATCGCGCCGATGACCTGGGGCAGTTCTGTCAGCTCCGCCATCGCGCGCCCCTGGATCGTGCGTTCCGGGCAGAACGCGAGCAGCGGATCGACACCCCGGTCCCGCAGCCGGGCACGCACCAGCTTCCGAGTGGTGCCCACCGGCACGGTGCTGCGGACGACCACCAGTGTGTCGTCGTCCACCCGTGGCGCGATGTCGTCGACGGCGGCCCGCAGATGGGCCAGATTCGGCCGCTTCGTCTCCGGGTCCACGGCGGTGCCGACGCAGATCACCACCGCGTCCGGCCATGACGGCGTCTGCGCCGCGACCGTGAACCGCTCCCCCAGCTGTTCCCTCAGCAGCTCGGCCACCCCTGCCTCGTGGAACCGCGGACGGCCGGCGGCCAGCGACGATCTGACCTCGGGGTCCGACTCCACCCCGACCACCGTCCTGCCCTGTCGCGCGAACGACAGTGCCAGTGGCAGTCCGACGTACCCCAAGCCGATCACGGCGATCGGGCCGCTGCCCGGAGAGGCTCCTGGATGATTCATGTGACTCCCTCGCTCTCGTCGTCGCGGACGGCGCCGAGCGCCTCCCGTAGTCGCCGCGCGTCGACCTTCCCCATCGCCGTCCGCGGTACGCGCTCCAGCACAACCAGGCGGTGGGGTGTCTCGTAAGGCAGCAATCCGAGTTCGCGGCAGGACGCCAACACGTCCCCCTTGGTCGTGCCCGGCGCGAGCACCACCGCGGCGTGCAGGCGTTGCTCACCGGTCCTGTCGTCGGTGTCGCCGTAGACCGCGACATCCCGCACACCGGGCGTCCCACCGAGGAATCGTTCGATCCGTCGTGGGTTGACCTTTCTCCCGCCCACGTTGACGAACGTCGTCTTGCGACCGGTGAGGAACAGGTGGCCGTCCTCGATGCGGCCCGTGTCACCGGTGTCGTAGAAGCCGTCTTCGAGGCGGACCGGGCCGGTCGTGCCCGCGTAGCCCTCGTACAGGGTCGGAGTTCGCACCAGCACCCTTCCCGCGTCGTCGACCAGCAGTTCCGTTCCCGGCGGCGCGGTGCCCACCGAACCGGCGGGCCACACCGTCGCCGACGCCGGATGGCAGGTGATCAATCCCGTCTCGGTACTGCCGTAAACCTGGCGCACGGGACATCCCAGACGGCGTCGCGCACCGTTCGCCAGCTCGTCGGTGAGCGGTGCGCCGGACGACAACGCCACTCTCAGCGCACGCTCCGCCGCGGGCAGCGCCGGGATCAGCAATCGGTAGGCCAGCGGCGTGGCCAGCAGTGCCGTGGCACCACCGTCGAGCGCCTCGACCACCCTGCGAACGGTGAACCGGGGCAACGTCCACACATCCGCCCCGGACACCAAGGACGCGAGTAGTCCGCCGATCAGACCGAACGAATGCGCGACGGGGACGGCGACGACGACTGAGTCGTCCGCGGTCAGCTCGAAGGTCCGCCGGTAGGTCAACGCACCTGACAACACGTTGCGAAGCGGCTGGCGGGCCAGCTTCGGTTCACCGGTCGACCCGGACGTCAGCTGCAACACCTCGCCGTCCGGTGCGCCGAACCCGGCGGTGCCCGGCGGTGCCGCCTCCGCACGCCAGGCCCGGTGTGGCCGCTCCGGTACACCGACCACAGTGGACGCGCCGATCCGGTGCACCACCGAACGAGGGTCGTCCACTGTGGACGACTGCGATTCCAGCACCACGACGTCCACTCCCGACGTCATCAGGCCGAACAGCGTGGCGACGCTGTCGGCGTCGCCGTTGGCCACCACGACGACCGGCCCGCCGGGAAGCCCGGTCGCGCGTCGCTCGACCTGGGCGACCGCGTGGTCGAGTTCCGCCCAGGTGGTGTGGTCCCAGCCGGTCGCGGTGGCGACCCGCAAGGCGGTCCGGTCCGGCACCCGCTCCCGGTTCCATTTCAGCCTCGCCCGCAGCACCGCGCGTACCGGCGTCGCCGCCCTTTCAGTC
Organism: Amycolatopsis sp. WAC 01376; assembly: GCF_003947415.1. Lineage (GTDB taxonomy): Bacteria > Actinomycetota > Actinomycetes > Mycobacteriales > Pseudonocardiaceae > Amycolatopsis. Next base: position 459,495 of record NZ_QHKL01000007.1, on the reverse strand, counting down.
CACATAGGACGTGATCACCGACGCCAGCGCCGCGGGCGAGGCGTCGTCGAAGATCGCGAGCAGCAACTGGGCCTGGAAGATGTCCGACGCCTCCTCTCCGGCCGGACCGTGTTCCGAAGCCAGCCGCTGGAGCACCTCCACCGCCCGGACGGAATCGCCTCCGCAGGCGAAGAAGTCGTCGCCGCCGTCCAGTGGTTCACGGGTCAACACCTCGCCCATCACCCTGCCGATGGCCGGCACCAGGTCGATCGCCTGATCGTGCATCTCATCCCCTTCTCGTCGTGGTCGAGCGTGTGTTGTCTCTCAGCGCGGAGACCGCCCGGTGTTCCAGTTCGCCTGCCTCGGGCAAGAGCCCCGAGAGCCCGAACACGCCGTGGAACAAGCCGTCGACCCGGTGCAGGGTGACCGGGACGGCGGCGTCGGCCAGTCGTCGCGCGTAGGCTTCGCCCTCGGCGCGCAGGGGGTCGTGCTCGACGGTCAGGACCAGCGTCGGCGGCAGGCCGCTCAGGTCTGGGGCACGCAGCGGTGACGCGTAGGGCTGTTCTCCGTCGGCGGGGTCGGCGAGGTACTGCTCGATGAACCAGGTCATCTGGCGGCGCGTCAGGTGAAATCCCCTGGCATGCTCGGTCCTCGGTGCGAAGCAGTCGGTCACCGGGTAGACGAGCAGCTGGAAGCGAATGGACGGTCCGCCCTGGTCCCGCGCCATCAGGCAGGCGACGGTGGCGAGAGTGCCGCCCGCGCTGTCTCCCGCGACTGCGAGCCGGTCCGGAGCGGCGCCGTAGGCCGCCGCGTTCTCCGACGCCCAGCGCACCGCGCGGTAGGCGTCCTCGACCGCGGCGGGGAACGGATGCTCGGGAGCGCGCCGGTAGTGCACCGCGATCACGACGGCCGGTGTCCTCGCCGCGATCATCCGGCACACGCCGTCGTGGGTGTCGAGGTCGCACAGCACGAACCCGCCTCCGTGGAAGTACGCGACCACCGGCAGGTCACCTCCGGTGCCGGGATCTCGCGGCCGGTAGACGCGTACCGAGAGACCGCCGTCGAGGTCGACGTCCTCGACGGACGCGACGGACGGGCCGGGCGGGAACCGGGCTTCGGCGTGGATGCGGCGCGCCTGTGCGGCGTCGGTGACGGTGCCGCCGACGTCCGGGTGAGCCGCGGCCATCATCGACATCACCGCCGCCGTGTATGCCTTGAGCACCAACGCGTCACCTCCGCGAGGACGAGCGATCCACGAACACCGTCGGTTCACGGTCGCAACAGGACGGACGCTGGACAAGCGGCCCTGGAGCGCGCGAAACACCTGGCCGGCCAGGCAGGTCACAAGGGCACCTTCCCGATCGCGGAGTTCCCGGTCAGGCTGGAAACGGCCGGTGCAGTCGAGTGGCGGGAGCGGTCGATGACGTTTCAACCGGGGCGCGGTGCCGCCACCGACCTGATCGCCGTGGAGGATCCCGCGACCGGTTCCGTCTTCGCCGAGATCGCGGCGACCTCGCCGTCGGAACTCGGCGGGGTCGTCACCGCCGCCTCGGCCGCCCAACCGCATTGGGCGCGAAGTCCGTCGGATTCCCGCCGGGCCGCCCTGCGGGACTGTGGTGCGTCGATCGCGGCCTGCCGGGAGGAACTGGCCACCCTCCTCACCAGGGAACAGGGCAAACCCTTGCGATCGGCCTACGTCGAGGTCGACCTCGCGGCAGGCTGGTTCGACCACACCGCCGCACTCTCACTCGAACCGGAAACAGTCGCCGATGGGGGAAGCCGGATCACCGTCGAGCACGTTCCGCACGGGGTGGTCGCCGCGATCGCGCCGTCGAACTTCCCGCTCATCCTGGCGGTGACGAAACTGGCCCCCGCGCTGCTGGCCGGGAACACGGTGGTGCTCAAACCGTCCCCGCTGACACCGCTGGCGACCACGCGGATGGCGGAGCTGCTCTCCGAGGTGCTGCCGCGGGGTGTCTGTGCGGCGGTGACCGGCGGGGGTCGACTGGGTGCCGCCCTGTGCGAGCACCCGGACGTCCGGTTGATCTCCTTCACCGGCTCGGTCGAGACCGGTACGGCGATCGCGCGTTCCGCCGCCGCCCGGCTCGCCAGGGTCGTGCTGGAACTGGGTGGCAACGACGCCGCGATCGTGCTTCCCGGAGCCGACATCGCCACGACCGCCGAGCGGCTCTACGCGAGCGCCATGACCAACAGCGGCCAGTTCTGCGCCGCGGTGAAAAGAGTCTACGTCCCAGCCCCCGATCGGCCGGCGTTCATCGAAGCCTTTGCCACACAAGCGAAAGCTACCGTGATCGGGGCGGGAGCCGACCCAGCGACCGACCTCGGCCCGGTGGTGAGCGAACCCCAGCTGACCAGATTGCACGGCTTCGTGACCGAGGCGGCCCACGGGGGCGCCGAGATCGTCACCGGTGGCGTCGCCCTCGATCGCCCCGGCCATTTCTATCCGCCGACGATCGTGACGAACCTGCCGCCGGGCACCCGGCTCGAGAAAGACGAACAATTCGGTCCCGTGCTCCCGGTCATCGCCTACTCCTCAGTGGACGAAGCCGTCGACAGGGCCAACGCGACGAAGTTCGGCCTCGGCGGTTCGGTATGGGGCGACCAAGAGACCGCGCGCCTGGTCGCCGCCGGGCTCGACTGTGGAACAGTCTGGGTCAACACCCATGGTGACCTCCGGCCGGATGTGCCCTTCGGCGGCGTCCGGCAGTCGGGGATGGGCGTCGAGTACGGCTACTGGGGTCTGGTGGAGTACACCCACCCGAGAGTCCTGCACCTACGCGGCTGACATGGACGGTTTCACCGCGGCCGGGGCAGGGCGGTGTCCAGCACGTCGGCGACGAGTTCGACGTCAGCGTCGGACATGCGGCTGTGCAAGGGAAGTGAGAGCAGACGAGGTGCGATCCTCTCGGTGATCGGCAACGCCCTGCTCGCCACGGAGCGGTAGCGGGTGAACCGGTGGGTCGGCGGGTAGTGCACCGACGTCTGGATCCGGGCCGCGGACAGGGTGTCCCGTACGTCGTCCCGCGAGCTGCCCGGCGGTAGCAGGACCGCCATCAGGTGGTGAGCGCTGTCGTCGTCGCGTCCGTCGAATGGGATCACCAGACCCGGGATCCTCCGCAACCGGTCGCGGTAGACCGCCACCAGCTCCCGGCGGCGTGCTCGATCCCGGTCGAGCCGTCCGAGCTGGATCCGGCCGAGCGCCGAGGAGATCTCGGTGGGACGGTAGTTGAGCCCGACGCCGTCGACGTCGTAGTCGGCTTGCCCGGTCTGCGCGCGCTGCCAGGTCGACCGGGTCAAGTGGTGTGAGCGCAGCAGCCTGATCTCATCGAGTACCGATCGGTCGGCCGCCACCACCATCCCACCCTCGCCGGTGGTGACGTTCTTGGTGGCGAAGAAGCTGAAACAACCCACGTCGCCCACCGTACCGAGCATCCGGTCGCCGGTACGGACGACGGGAGCGTGCGCCGCGTCCTCGATCAACCGGATACCACGCTGCGCGGTGATCTCCCGCAGCGCGGCGAGATCGGCGGAGTAACCGCCGTAGTGCATCGCGACGACCGCCTTCGTGTGGTCCGTGAGCAGAGCAGCCACGTCGGCAGGGTCGACGGTGAGGTCGGCCTCGGAGCGCACGTCGGCGAAAACCGGTGTCGCGCCGTGGAGTGTGGCGACCGCCGCGGCCGCGACGAAACTCAGCGCGGGCAGCACGATCTCGTCACCGGGTCCCAGCCCCAGGCCGAGGACCGCGAGGTGCAGTGCCGCTGTCCCGCTGCTGACCGCCACGGCGTCGGGGACACCGAGCCGCTCGGCGAAGTCGTGTTCGAACTCGCGGGTCACCGCGCCGGCGGAGAGCCAGCGGGAGCGCAGCACGGCGGTGACAGCCTCGATCTCCGGTTCGCCGATCGTGTTGTCCGCCAAGGTAACCCGCCACGGCGGCGGCATGTCGTTCATCCGGTCCTCCCGATCGCCGATCCGTAGCCGTCCTCGACCGCGGCCGCTACCTTGTCCCAGCCGAACTCGCGGCTGGCCCGCAGCAGTGCGGCTTGTCCCATGGCCGCGAGCCCCTTCTCGTCGCGTAGGGCGTCGATCAGGGTCGTGGCCAGACCGGACGGCCCCGGTCCGGCGACCAGACCGTCCACACCGGGCCGGAGCACGTCATCCACCCCAGGGAAGTCGCCGCTCACCACCGGTCTGCCGCAGGTCCACGCCTCGACGAACACCAGTGGGAAGACATCGGCCACGGTGGGGAGGCACAGCAGGTCGCAGGCCGCCAGTGCGTCGTGCTTCGTCTGCTCGTCCACCATGCCGAGATCGAGCAGCCGAGGTGCTGCGTTGGCAAGGAACGCCGCTTCGGCGTCGGCGTCGGCGTTCGGGCCGATGAAGGCGAACCACGTGTCCGGCAGGCGTTCCCACACCGGCCCGGTCGCGGCCAGCAGGCGCCGATACCCCTTGGAGGCAGTACGCCGTCCGGCGAAGAGCACCATCCGACCGTCCACTCCGTACCGGCGCCGGAAGCCGCTCGCGTCCGGGGTGCCGACGAGATCGGCGGCGTGCGGGATCGCCCGGATCCGCCACGGCGGCACTCCGTATCCGGTGAGGACGGTGTTCTCGGTTTCGTTGAGGGTGAACAGGACGTCCGCCCGGCGGCACAGCGCCGCCCCGGTTTCAGGCTCGGGCCACACCTGGACGGCCGACGCGGGCGTGAGTGCGAACGTGGCCCGATAGCGGTCCGCCAGCTCCGCGGCCGCCTCCACCCAGGCGGGCAGGGCGAGGTCGAAGGCATGCACCACCGACGGCCGCCACCCCGGTAACGCGCGGCGCAAGTCGGCTTCACTGCCGAACACCGGCACAGCCCGTGGGCGGTGCTCACCGGTCGCGCCGACGCTGTCGGTGAGCACCGCTACCCGTCGACCGGGCCGGGCCAGCCGCTCCAGCGTCCGCCACGCCATCCGCTCGGCGCCGGCGAAGTCCCGTCCGTAGCCGCCGAACACCACAAGAACGTCCGGGAGACTCGTCACGCTCGTGCCTCCTTCCGCTGGTGACCCCCGCCGTCGACGAGAAGGCCGATGTCCCGCACAGCGGCGAGTTCGTCCACCGCGACGTGCTCGGTAGCCCCCGGGGGGCCGGGCTCGAGGTAGCGGCGGGGTTCGGACTGAAAGGCCTTCTTCGCCTCCTCATACCGCGCCGGCGTGCCGATGTCGTGCCACGACCCGGCGAAGCCGTAGCCGTGTACGGGCTCGCCGTGGCCGATCAGGTTGTTGATCAGCGTGGGCATATCCGCGGGCCCTTCCGGGATATGGTCCAGGGCCGACGGGCTGACGACGTAGATCCCCGATGACACGTTCAGGCCGAAAGTCGGCTTCTCCATGACTTCGATGACGCGATCCTCTTCGAGGCGCACCAGTCCGACGCCCGCCGTGAACCGGCGGCGCAGGAAGGCGACCGTGAGCACGCTGCCGGTGCGTTCGTGCGCACGGTGCAGGTCCGCGAAGTCGAGAGTGGTCAGGATGTCGCCGTTCATGACGACGGCAGGACCGGTCCATCCCAGCGTCAGCCGGAGCGGAGCGGCAGTGCCGAGCGGCCGCTCGTCGACGCTGTAGTCGACGGACAGGCCCAGTCGCGCACCGTCCCCGATCTCGGCGCGGATCTGCTCGCCCAGATGTGAGACGCACAGGGTCACCCGGTCGAACCCGAACGCGCGGAGTCGGCGCAGGATGATCTCCAGCACGCTGTGGCCGCCCAGTTCGAGCAACGCCTTCGGCCGGGTTCTGGTGTACGGGAGCAAGCGGGATCCCTTGCCGCCCACCAAGACAATCGCATGCAACGGCGTCACCCCGGTAATCGAGAAGAGTCATGATCTTCTGTTGGTTCCAAGCTATCGAGCGCGAGTGGCACGGGTAAGGTGCGAAGGTGCGCCTCCCTGCCCTGACCGAATGTCCGCGGGCCGTCTGATCACTATTCTCAAGTACAGGAAGGGCCCCTTGCTTGCGCCTAGCGCAAGCAAGGGGCCCTTCCTGTACTTCCGGCACGGCACGTACGCCAGTCACGACCCCGCACTCAGCGAATCGAGAGACCCGGACCTAAGCGCCGAAGCCCAGGATTACCGGGTTCGCGAAGACGGAACCGTTGGTGATACTTCCGAAGCGCAACGAGCAAGCGACCGCCGTGCAGTCGACCGTGCCCGCGGGTTTGCCCTCGACCGGATCGACGCCATCGTAAGAGGCGCGCACGGTGACCGGCGTGGTGAACCCGCCACCGGCGTTCGCGGTCACGATCACCCGGTCGGCGAAGTCACAGCTGACCGCCGGCCAGTCGCCCGGACCGCATTGCATGACGCCGATCTGTTCCCCTGCGGGGAAACCGGTGCCCGCCGCCGTGACGGACTGGCCGTTCTGCAGACCAGACGACGGCGTCACGGTGGCGCCGGGAGCCGCCGCGGCGGCCGGAAGGGCGCCGAGTACTGCGACACCGGAACCGGTGGCGATGATCAGTGCGATCTTTCGGACAACACCGGTTCTCTGCGAAGACATGATCTAGTACCTCCGATTGACAAGGAAGAGGGACAGCCGGAATTCGGCATGAATCCGGCGGTGGGATATCTGTGTGAGAATGGTGCGAGCAAGTCCGGAACCGGACCTGCCACCGACGCTAACCAGATCAGCGACGGTCGGTCAAGCACTTACCATCCGGACAATCGGTTGGCTGTCCACATTGCGCAATTACCGAGAGGCCGGGGCCAGTAGCCCCCATTGGCCGGCGAGCGCGATCGCCTCCTGCCGGTTGCGGGCGCCCATCCGGCGGTACACCGTCGACAACCGGCGGAAGACCTCCCGCTGCGAATACCCCTCGACACGGGCCAATTGCACGACCGAGCCACCGCCGGCGAGCACGCGAAGCCACTGGACCTCCTGTGGTCGCAGGCCGGTGCCCTGTGGCCGGTCCTGCGCCGACTTCGCGAGCGCACGTGCGGTCGGAGTGGGCAGGACCGTCCGGCCCGCCATCGCGGCACGGACCACCGCGAGGATGTCGCCGGGCGCGGAATCCCAGCTGACCGCCGCGTGCGCACCGGACCGCAGCGCGGTGGCGTACACCGAGTGCGCCGAGGAGGAGAGGACCGCCACAAGCACGAGACTGGTGAACTCTTCGCTCAGCTCCTGCAGCCGATCGACGTCCTCGTGCCCGCGCAGCGTGACCACCGCGGCCGCGACCTCGCGTCGGCGCAACCACGCTGACGGCCGCACCGGGGTCGCCACCTCGAATCCATCGCCGGCGAGTATCGCCTCCAGGCCGGCCCCGAACGCCGGGACTCGATCGATAACCACAATGACCGGGTCTGGCATGTCCTCTCCCCCATTCCTCGCCCACGCGCCAAGTGGGACCGTAGGACCGCCGCCGGGCCCTGATGTCGGTTTTCGGCAGGCGACTTCCGGCCTTTCGTCCGCCCAAGCGGGCAGTGGCCGGTAGGTCCTTATCCCAGCCGACACTATCCCCGGCGTGATCGCCGCCGAGCCATCTCACTCCGGTATTGCTCAGACAAGCGCAAATACGAATGGCTAATGACAATGAGAATCCAGCCACACTCCTTCCATGGTGGTTAAGTATCACGGAAACGGACCATACTGCGCCTCTGACGCGTTGACGATGATGATCCAGCCGCACAGTCCCGGGACCGCGGCACTGGAGGTACTGGGCGGATCGCCGTTCGGGCTGAGTATTCAAAGCGCGGGAATGGTCGAACAGGACCTTCCTTTTTTCTGCGCCAAGGACTGGCTCCCGCCGGACGGCATTCGCACCTCACTCGAGCTCCTCGGATGGACCTTCGACCAACAGGGGGGCTCGCGCGACGAAGCGATGAGCATCCTGCGGCACGCGACCCCGGCGCATCCGGTTCTCGCCGGCCCGGTCGAGATGGGACTGCTTCCCCATCACCCCGGGCTCGGGCAGCCCATCGGGGCCGACCACCACGTGGTGGTCTTCGGCGTCGAGGGCGATTTGATCCTCATGCACGATCCTCACGGGTACCCGTTCGCAACCGTGCCGACCGAGGCGTTCCTGACCGCGTGGGCCGCAGACACGGTCGGCTACCCGGTGCAGCCCTACACCACCCGCACGAACTTCCGCAGGGAGCGCGAGGTCGACCTCGTCTCGGCGCTGCGCGAATCCATTCCCCGGGCGATCGAGCTTCTCGACGGGCCGGACTCCGCCGCCAGCGCGGAGCGACTGGCCGAGATGGTCGAGTCGGGACTGGGCCGCATGCAGCACAAGTACCTGGTGGAGTACCAGATCAGCGGCGGGGCGATGCGGCTGTCGGACGCGGCCGTCCTGTTCGGCTCGATCGGCTGCACCGCCGCGGCCCGCGTCATGGAGCGCCAGGCGCGCTTGATCGGTTCGCTCCAATTCCCGCTCGTGACAGGTGACACCAAGACGGCCGCGGAGACCCTCCGCGTGCTGGGCCGGACCTATACCGAACTTCGACTGGCGCTGCTGCAGACCGCCGGAATCACCTACGGCGTGCCGGACTGACACCGGGCGGAGCCGGACGTCCTGCCGGATAACGAATCCGTGTCTGGTTCGGAATTCGCGCGGTGCGACTGTTACGAAAGATGGGTGATGCCAAACGGCTGCGGTCACTCACATGTACCACTCGCTAAATGGCCTACTGCTTTCACGGACCGCCACCGCCCTTCGACGTTGCTTACCTAAGCACATGAAGCTAAAGCCCCCTACGACGGACGGTACTGTGTGATCAAGGTGCGATTCTCTGGGGGGAACCATGGCGAAAACAGTGACCACCCGTCGAACATGTGGGCGACATGCCCTCAGGTCCGGCGGGCAGCTTCCGCGGCCGTTTAGAACACCGTGACGGAGCGTCATTGATCGGTTCGCAGCCGGGCTCGACGGGCCTCGGACGTGGTCTCCGCGTGCCCGCAGCAGCCGGAATACGCGCACCGCCAAAGCCTCGCATTCGGCTTGAAGTATGCGGATAAACCATCTTCGGAGGAGGGACGTTGGTGGAACAGGAAATCGAACAGGGTATAAATCGTGCTATTTTACTCATGCAACAGAGACTTTCCGAAAAGATCACTATCGGCGACATGGCCGACGCCGCGATGTACAGCAAGTTCCACTTCTCAAGAATGTTTCACAGAATCACGGGAATCTCACCGGGCCGGTTTCTCTCGGCGCTGAGACTGGAGCACGCCAAGCAACTGCTCATGTCGACCGACCTCACCACAATGGAGATCAGCCACCGGGTCGGCTATGCCAGCGTCGGCACGTTCGGTAACCGCTTCACCAGTTGTGTCGGTCTGCCGCCCAGTGTCTACCGCCAATACGGCGGCCTGCCCTGCCGGACGGGGTTGCGATTCGGCAGGCACGGCCCCGCTCCACGCAAGCAGACCGCCGTGGTCTGCGGACGTCTGCTGTCGCCCCGGACGGATACGATCGGTCCGGCGTTCGTCGGACTGTTCCCTGATCCCCTGCCAGAAGGAAGCCCCGCCGGGTGCGCCATTCTCTCGCGACCGGGCCCTTTCATTCTCGAACAGGTGCCGGCCGGAACGTGGTACCTGCTCGCCCGTTGCGCGACGATGGAGACTTCCGCCGACAGCATGGCCGGCGTGCCGTCGATCGGGGTGCACGGCCCGTTCACCGTCCACCCCGGCAGTGTCCAGCGGATCGACGTGCACCTGCGCCCGAGGCGCATCGCCGACCCCCCCGCGTTGCTGGCCATACTCGACCGTGTCCCCGCGACATCCCAGCACGATGCCGGCTGACTCCCGTGCCGAAGGCCGGGGATCCGTGTGATCCTGGCCTTCGGCACGGGAGTTCCGCTTCAGAATGCCTTCGCGCCGGTTTGTTCGGTCGACCGGGTACCGGGAGCACGGCCGGAACGCCGCAGTGAGCCCCGCACCACGCGAGCGACCACCGAGGGGCGCATCAACGCGGTCGGCGGCTCGATCAGGCCCGCCACTCGCATGAACGCGTGGGTGATCCGCCCATCCGTGGTCGCGGCCGTCTGAAGCTTGCCCATGTAGGCGTTCATCATCCGCACCTGGGCGGTGCGCTTGCCTTCCACCTCGGGCCAACTGAGGTCGCCCCCGGCCGCCATCGCCCACGGCGCGTCGATGACCTCCGCGATACGCCGGAAGAACCGGCCCGCTTCCGGTACCCGTCCCTTGCGCAACTGATCACGCAACACGACGGCCTCCAGCGCGGCGACCGTCATCCCCTGGCCGTACACCGGATTGAAGCTGCACACGGCATCGCCCAGTACCAGTACCCCTGCGGGAAAGCGGCTCAACCGCTCGTACCGGCGACGGACGCTGGCGGGAAAACGGATCGTGACCGGCTCGGCGACCGGCGGGGTCGTGCCGACGGCGTCGTGGATGGCCGGTACCGGCAACGAACGCGTATAGGCCAAGAAGCCTTCCAGACCGGGGTCCGGACAGTCGCCCACCATTCCGGTCAGGGACAGGATGTGCCGGTCCCCGCCCACTCTGCCGAAGAACGCGCCACGTGGACTGCCCGGCGTCGCCAGCGGAATCAGCGAGAGGCTCCCGGTCAATGGCCGGTCAGGCAAGTCGAACTCGCAGGTGGTGTAGGAGAGCCCGATCTTCACCTGCTCTTGTTCCGGCCTTGCGTACCCGAGTTCCTCGAGCCATACCGGCATCCTGGAGCCGCGGCCGGTGCAGTCCACCGTGAGGTCCGCCTCCAGCACTTCCTCGTCCGAAGCGGCGCCATGCCGTCGCACGCGGGCACCGGTGATCCGTCCGCCGTCCGGGGTCGTCCGGACGCCGACGACGTCGCACCGTTCGACGAACTCGACCTCCGGCAGCGCGGCGACCCTGGCCCGGACCCAGCGCTCGAGAAACGGCCTCGCCACCGACGCCACGACGAGCCCCGTCGTCGCGGGCCGCCACGTCCTGCCCTCGAAGAACCAATGCATCTCGCCCATGTCGACCATCGGGATGCCGTCGGCGCGCAGTTCTTCGGTCATCCCGGGGAACAACGCCTCCAAGGTCTGCTGTCCCTTCGCCAGGAGCGCGTGGGCGTGCGCACCCTGCGGTACACCGCGGCGCGCGTCCTCGACCTCGGTCACCTCGTCCCGGTCGATGATCGTCACCCGCTCGTACTCCTCGGCGAGGACCCGTGCGGTGACCAGCCCCGCCATACTCGCGCCCAGCACCACCGCTCGCCGTCCCACTCGATCGCCCATGGCGCTCTCCTTCTCGTGCTTGGTTCACGCGGTTCCGGCAGCACAGTTCTGGTAGACGGCGATCTGCCACCGTCCGTCGTGTTTGACGACCACCCAGGTCGCGCGAATGGCTCGCTCCGATGTCACCTTCCGGTCGCCCGGTGCGAGCACTCCTCCGTTGTTGACGAAGACCACGACGTTGGGGGACAACACCTTCACCTCGATCGGCGCCCCGGTCACCCGGGTACCGAAGTAGGGAACGGCGAACGCGCTCGCCATGAAGAACCGGATTTGAGCGCGTCCGTGCACGTAGACACCGGGCAGGATCATGCTCCCGTCGGGAGTGAACGCCTCGGCGAATGCCTGCGCGTCGTGCGCGGCCCACGCGTCGACGACGCGCTGGATGCTGCTTTGCGCCGCCATCCGTTCCGGTTCCGGCAGGACGGCGGCACTGGCCACAGTGGACTGTTCGTCGCTTTCGGACATGAATGCTCCCCTGATCGGCGGCTGATCTTTGCCCGCGCCCGGCACCATCGCATCGTCACATCCACCGGATCGGGTCACCACCTCGCTTGTTGCGCTGCGCGGAATCGAGATTCCTTATGAGAGAGCAGTTTCCGAAAGGGCATTCCGCGAGGTCTAACTCTTCGCCGCGACGGAGCACGATGAGCCCGATGGGCCGAGGGCCCCGACCATCCAGGGAGGACAGAGTGGACACCATCCACAGGCCGACGACCACGCAGCTCGTCGAACGGGCCGCGAACCTGGTACCGCTGCTGAGGGAACAGGCGACGTCCGCCGAGCAGGACCGGCGTCTGTCCGATGCGGTCATAGACGCGCTCACCGACGCCGGCGTGTACCGCATGCGGGTCCCCGCCCGCTACGGGGGCTGGGAATGCGACGCCCGCACGATGGTCGACGTCGCCACGGAACTCGGCCGCGGGGACGGTTCGGCGTCGTGGGTCACCGCCGTCTCCTGGATCACGACGTGGATGGCAGGCCTCTTCCCTGACGAGACACAGGACGAGGTCTTCGCGGACGGAGACGTCCGTGTCTGCGGCACGCTCAGTCCCACCGGGACGGCGGTACCTGTCGACGGCGGGCTGCTGCTGAACGGCAAGTGGAGCTTCATCAGCGGCGCCCTGCACGCCCGATGGCAGGTCGCCATCGCGATGTCGCCGACCCCCGACGGCGCACAACAGCCGGTCATGGCCATGGTTCCGCTGTCGGACCTGACCATCGTCGACGACTGGCACACCAGCGGGCTCGGCGCGAGTGGCAGCGTCACGACGGTCGCGCAAGACGTGCACGTGCCCTACACCAGGGTGCTTCCCCTCGCCGCCGCGCTGGTGGAGCAATACGGATCCAAGCTCAACGCCACGTCCCCGATCTTTCGCGCGCCGTTGCTGCCGACGGCGTCGGTCTCGTCGGCCGGCACTGTCCTCGGCCTTGCCAAATCGGCCATGGAGCACTTCCTCCTCCGGCTGCCCGGCCGCGGGATCACCTACACGAACTACAGCAGCCAGCGCGAAGCACCGCTCACGCACCGGCAGGTCGCCCAGGCCGCGCTCAAGATCGACGCCGCGGAGTTCCATGTCCACCGGTTGGCGGCAGTGGTCGATCACAAGAGCGCCGCTGACGAACCGTGGTCACCCGACGAGCGCGTCCGCGCCCGCGCCGACATGGGCCAGGCCTGCCTGCTGGCCAAGGAGGCGGTCGACATCCTCGACTCCGCCAGCGGAGGCTCGTCGATCTACCTCTCGGTGCCCATCCAGCGGATGGCACGCGACGTCCATGCCATCAACCAGCACGCCCTCATGCACCCGGACACGAACCTCGAACTGTACGGCCGGGTGCTGTGCGGGCTCGAACCGAACACGCGCTACCTCTAGGAGACCTCGTGCGAGCAGCGGTCATTCCCGGCGTGAACGAGAAGTGGGAAGTGCGTGACGTGCCGACACCGGCGCCGGGGCCCGGCGAGGTACTGGTGGAGGTCCGCGCCTGCGGGATCTGCTACAACGACATCCTGGCCACTAGCGGCGCCATCCCCTTTCCCGCCACGGATCCGGCGATCCCCGGCCATGAGGTGGCGGGCGTCGTCGTCGAGGTCGGCGCGGGCGTGACCAGTAGGCGGACCGGTGACCGCGTCGGTGTCACCTGGGTCCAAGCCACCTGCGGGCGCTGTGCACACTGCCGGTCTCATCGGCCGGTGGGCGGGCAGGCGGCGCTGAACTGCGCCGCCCCTTCGATGACCGGGTTCACCGTCCCCGGCGGTCAGGCGCAGTACCTGGTGGCGGCGGCGGAGGCGACCGTGCTCATCCCGGACGGTCTGCCCGACGAACTCGCCGCGCCCATTCTCTGCGCCGGTTACACGGCCTGGAGTGCCTTCCGGGCGGCCGAGCCGCGTCCGCACGACCGCGTCGCCGTGCTCGGCATTGGCGGAGTCGGGCACCTCGCCCTCCAGTTCGCCAAGGCGTCCGGCGCGGAGACCATCGCGGTCACCCGGTCACCGGACAAGCACGATCTCGCCAGGGCACTCGGCGCCGACATCGTGGTCGCCGACGGTCAAGAGCTGCGCGACGTGGGAGGAGCCGACATCGTCCTGGTGACGGGAACCTCGTATGCCGCGGCCACGGACTGCCTGCACGGGCTGCGCGCCGACGGCCGGATGGTGCTCGCCGGCATCGACCCGGCAGGCGGCTTGACGATCCCGCCGAATCTGTGGCCACCGTTCTTCGCCCAGCGCCACAAGCTGATCGGGGCCACGCACAACGGTCTTCACCTGCTGAGCGAAGCACTCGACCTCGCGGCATCGAGGGCGGTGGTCCCGCAGGTGGAGACCTTCCAGCTCAACGAGATCAGCCACGCGGTCGACCGGGTTGCTTCGAGCACGGTCCGGTTCCGGGCGGTGATCACGCCCTGACGTGACGCCGTCGGGGACGAACAGCCCCTTTACAGCAGCACTTTCGGATCCACCGAGCACCGAGGAGAGATGTCCATGCCCACCACGAAACAGGCGTTCAGCGGGATGTCGGTGAACGACCTGCAGAAGGCCCAGCAGTTCTACGGCGGGACACTCGGGTTCGAAGTGACGAAGAAGTTCGGCCAGCTGCACGTCCACCTCCCCGGCGGGCACAAGGTGCTCATCTACCGCAAGCCGGACCACCGGCCCGCCACCTACACGGCGCTGTACCTGCCGGTCAGCGACGTCGACGAGGCGGTGGACGAGCTGACCGCACGGGGCGTCGTCTTCGAGCGCTACACCAAACCTCGTACCGACGAGAAGGGGATCTTCCGGGGCCGGGGGCCGGACATCGCCTGGTTCACCGACCCGGACGGCAACGTGATCGCCGTCGTCGAGGAGAGGTGACCACGGAATGCCCGCCGCCGGACAGGTCACCCGGCGGGGTGCGCGATACCGCGTCGCCGGGTCGACCGGTCTGCTGGCGGTCCTGGTCACCCTGACCGTCCCGTTCCTCCCGGTTTCCCAGGCAACGACCACGGTGACGTGGCCGACCGCGCACGGCACGCGCGCGGTGAACGCCCCGTTGACGAGCTACTCCCCGACGCGGCTGGACGCCACGATCGGCTGTGCCACGGCGAGAGCCTTGGACAGCCGGATGAGCGGCCCCGGCACTTTGCTGTCCACCACGCCACCGGCCTCGCCTTTCGGCGCCATCGCCGGACTCGCACTGAGCGTCGACAGCGGCCTCTTGATCGTGCGGCCGCGAGGCGAGCCCCAGACGTTCGTGCCGCTGCCCGGCGGCGACTGCGACATCACTGTCACCGCGACCGCTGCCGCGACGCTTACCTCGATCGGCGGTTCGCCGGTCGCGGTCGCCTCCGGTGACCACCGTCCTCAGCTGACCGGGATCTACTCCGACATCGACGGCGCACAGGACGTCGTCCGGGGCCTGTCCGTTCGCGCGGAGGTGGACAACCGGTTCGACACGAGCCCGTCACCGATGAAGCTCATCGCGATCGCGCTCGCGATCACCCTGACCGGCGGTGCGGTCCTCGCCCTGCGAGGAATCGACGGCCGGGGACACCGTCCGTCCCGCCACAGGCGGCGCCCGGGGAAATCCGACCTCGTTGTCACGGCGGCGCTGACGGCGTGGTGGGTGATCGGGACGCATACCCCCGACGACGGCTACATCCTGACCATGGTGCGCGATCGCGTGAACGCGGGCTACCTGCCCAACTTCTACCGATGGTTCGGCGCACCGGACTCGTTCTTCGGCTGGTTCTACGAGGGCTACGCCCTTCTGACGCGGCTGTCCGAGGCAGGTCCGGTACTCCGGCTGCCGTCACTCATCATGGGCGTCGGGACCTGGCTGGTCATCGATCACCTCCTGCTGCCGCGGCTGGGTGCGCGGACGCGAGGCGGAGCATCGCGGTGGGCCTGCGCGGCCATGTTCCTGGCGTTCTGGCTGCCGTACAACGACGGCTTGCGTGCCGAGCCGGTGATCTTGTTCTTCACCGCGCTGGTCTACGGGGCGGTCGAGCGCGCCATCGCCACCCGCAGGCCCCTTCCGGTCGCTCTCGCCGCGTTGTGCGCGGGACCGGCGCTGGCGGCGAGCCCCACCGGCCTGCTCGCCACACTGCCCTTCCTGGTCGGAGCCCGTCCGTTGCTGCGTCTGGTGCGGGAACGAGTGCGGGTGCACGGGTTCGTGGCGGTCGCTCCGCCGATCGCCGCCGCGGCGACCGTGATCGGCACCGTGGTGTTCTGGGACCAGAGCTGGCGTTCGCTCGCCGACGCCACCCGGCTGCATTTCGACCTCGGCCCGGCATTCGGCTGGTACGAGGATCATCTGCGCTACGCCGACCTGCTCAGCGACTCCGTGGCCGGTTCCATCGCTTACCGGCTGCCGGTCTTGCTCACGATCGTCTCGCTCGTGGTGTGCGCGGTGCTGCTGATCCGGCGCCGTCGGCTCGCCGGCTTGGCGACGGCGCCGTTGCGCAGATTGCTGGGTCTCACGGTCGGTACCTTCGCCGTTCTCGCGCTGGCCCCGACCAAGATCTCGCACCAGTTCGGAATCCTCGCCCTCGCCGGCCCCCTGCTCGCCGCCGCGATGACCAGGACGTGGGTTCCCCCGGTGACTCGGACCCGTCGCGACGCCGCTCTGGTCGCCACCGCGGTCTTGCTGGCTGCCGCGCTGGCGCTGTCCGGGCCGAACACCGCCTGGTACGTGTCGGGCTGGGGTTTCCCGTTCACAGACGGCGCACCGGCGGTGGGCCCGATCCCGCTGCGGACCGTCGCCGTGATCCTGGCCTGCGCAGCCGCCGCCGTCGTGGTCGTCGAACACCTTCGGGGCAGTCCCTCGGCCGCCCGCACCCGTTCCCGGACGGCGCCGGCCGTGCTCGTCACCACCACCATGGTGCTGGCCCACTTCACCTCGGCCGGTGTCGCGATCGGTCGGCAGCACGACAGTTACAGCCCTGGGGCGGACAACTTCGAACGCCTCGTCGGCAGGGGCGGATGCGGTCTGGCCGACGACGTCCTCGTCGAAACCGATCCGTCTACCGGAAGCCTGACTCCCGTGGATGGTGAGCTGGCGGGAACGCCGTGGTACGCGCTGCCCGCCACGGCGTCGAGCGGTGAACTCCCAGTCGTCCTGCCGATCGCGGCCGGGAACATCGGCGACCTCTCCGTGGAGTTCGGTCACCGGAGTCCCAATGGGCCGAGTGTCACCCGGCGCTCTGTCGCGGCGGGCATCCCCGAAGTACGGGTACCCGTCGATGGCGACGCCGTCGGGGCGGACCGGATCCGGTTCCTGACCACCTCCGGTTCCGGGGCGAACGGTGTACCGAGAGTCCCTCGGGTACGCACGTTGACCGAAGTCGTCGCGGACGCGCCCACGTACATCGACTGGCCCGCCGCGTTCCCCTTCCCGTGCCTCGACGTCATCGGACCGCGGCGCGGGATCGGCAGGCTGCCGCGCTTTCGGATCGACGGCGACGCCACCTTCCGGTACTCCGGGTGGTCGTGCGCGGAAAAGGGTGGTCCGGCCGGCTGGCTCGACGTCGTCGGCGGACGGCGGACGCTCACCACCTACCTGCGCGGCCGTCCCACCACCGACTGGGGGCAGCTGCAGGTCATCGAGCCGTACGCGCCGGAGGCACTTCCCGCGGACGCGGCGGTCAGCACCGCCACCTCGCGCACCGTGCCGGGGACCTGGTCCCCCGGACCGCTGCCCCGCACCGTCACACTGCCGCCTGGTCCGTCCACTTCGGACGGTCCGGACGGGTTCCTGTGCTTCGGATGACGAACACCAACGCCTGGAGGGATCTTGTACGACTACGTGATCGTCGGCGCCGGTTCGGCGGGCTGCGTCCTGGCGAACCGGTTGAGTGAGGACCCCGGCGTCGAGGTCTGCCTGCTGGAGGCCGGGCCTGCCGACACGAACGAGAACATCCATACCCCGTACGCCTTCGGGAAACTCTTCCGTACCGCCCTCGACTGGGACTACGACAGCCACGACGAGCGGCACTGCGGCAACCGTCGGATCTACCTGCCCCGCGGGCGGGTACTCGGCGGGACGAGTTCGATGAACGCGATGGTCTATATCCGCGGACACCGCTCCGACTATGACGGCTGGCGGCAGCCGGGCTGGAGCTACTCCGAACTCCTGCCCTATTTCAAGCGGTCGGAGGACAACGAACGCGGCGCCGGCGCCTACCACGGAACGGGTGGTCCGCTGGCCGTGTCCGAGAGCAGGTCACGCAATCCCATGACGACCGCGTTCGTCGAGGCGGCCACGGAAACCGGGTACGCGGCCAACACGGACTTCAACGGTGCCGAGCAGGACGGGTTCGGCCATTACCAGGTGACCCAACGCGAAGGCCGCCGCTGCAGTACCGCCGCCGGATTTCTGCGCCCCGTGTCGGAACGTTCCAATCTCACCGTGCTGACCGACCTTCAGGTGCACCGCGTGGTGCTCGAGAACGGGAGAGCGTGTGGCGTGGAAGGTGAGCGGTTCGGCCAGCGGGTGTCCTTTCGGGCCGAACGAGAGGTGATCCTCTCAGCGGGTGCCTACAACTCACCCCAGTTGCTCATGCTGTCCGGGGTCGGGCCCGCCGATCTTCTCACCGGACTGGGTATCGGCGTGCTGGTCGACCAGCCGGAGGTGGGGGCGAACCTGCAGGACCATCCCCAGGTGAACCTGAACTTCGCGCATACCGAACCGGTCAGCCTGCTGGTCACCGCCGAGCCGCGTCACGTGGCGGAGTTCGAACGCTCCGGGACGGGGCCGTTGACGTCCAACGGTCCCGAGGCGGGCGGGTTCATCCGGACACGCGACGGCTTGGCCGCACCGGACGTCCAGTTCCACGCGGCACCGATGATGTTCCTCGCGGGCGGGCTCGAAGCGCCGACCGGGCACGCGCTGTCCTACGGTGCCTGCGTTCTCGCGCCGCGCAGCCGCGGCAGCGTCCGCATCGTGTCACCGGATCCGACCGCCAAACCGCGCATCATCCACGACTACTACGCCGAGCCCGAAGACCTCGACGTCGCGGTGGCGGGCCTGCGGGCCGGGCTGGCGATCGCCCGTGGATCGGCGCTGCGCAGGTACACCACGAGACTGCTCGACCCTCCGGAGTCCGACTACGACGACGACCTGCGCGACCATGCCCGCCGGCACACCCAGACGCTGTTCCACCCCGCCGGAACCTGTGCGATGGGCACGGTACTCGACGCCGGACTACGCGTGCGAGGAGTGGACGGCCTGCGCGTTGTGGACGCCTCGGTGATGCCGCGGCTCGTGCGCGGCAACACCAACGCGCCCACCATCGCCATCGCGGAGAAGGCCGCGGATCTGATCCGCGGCCGGGAACCGCTGCCTGCGGAGGAACCCCTACACCCGTAGGCGGCGAACTCAGCGTAGGCGGGAGAAGAAGCGGCGAACGTCGGCGACGAACTCGTCCGGCTGCTCGAGTGCCGGGAAGTGCCCGCCTCGTTCGAACTCCGACCAGTGGACGATCGTGGGCAGGTCCCGTTCGGCGAGGCGACGGATCGGGGGCAGGATGTCTTCGCCGAACACCGCGACGCCTACCGGTGTGGTAATCAGCGCACTCTCCTGGCCGACGCCGCGCAGGTCGGCGGCACTCTCGTAGTAGTGGTGTGCCGAAGAGCCCGCCGTCGCCGTCAGCCAGTAGATCGTGGCGGCGGTGAGCAGGATGTCCGGATCGAGCGGCTGTTCGCCGGTCCAGTCGTGGTACCGCTCCGCGATCCAAGCCAGCTGCCCCACCGGTGAGTCGGTCAGTGCGTAGGCCAGGGTCTGCGGCTTGGTGGACTGCAACTTCATGTACCCGGACAGTTCCTCGTCGAACCGCTTCAGCCTACCGAGCCGTTCCCTGTCCACAGCGGACAGATCGGCCAGCTCGCCGGGGGCACCCGAGGGAAAGGTCAGCAGCATGGTCAGGTGGATACCCACCGGATCCACGGACCGCAGCTTGCCCAATTCGAGGGAGATCACCGAACCGGCGTCACCCCCGTGCGCGCCGTACCGGTCGTAGCCGAGCTCGCGCATGAGCTCGGCCCATGCCCCCGCCACCCTGCGGGCGTTCCAACCGGCGTCCTCGGTGCGGCCCGAGAACCCGAAGCCGGGGATGGATGGCACGACCACGTGGAACGCGTCCGCGGCCTCACCACCGTATGCGCGGGGATCGGTCAGCCGCGGGATCACCTCCGCGAACTCGGCGACCGAACCCGGCCAGCCGTGGGTGAGCACCAGTGGAAGCGCGTCGGTTTCGGGTGAGCGCACGTGGAGGAAGTGGACCTGGGCGCCGTCGATGGTCGTGACGTACTGGTCGAACTCGTTCAGCCGCCGCTCCACGGCACGCCAGTCGAACCCGGTTCGCCAGTAATCGGCGAGATCTCGGAGATAGTCCAGCGGGACCCCGCGCTCCCAGCCGACGTCCGCGATTTCGGAGGGCCACCTCGTATCCGCGATCCTGCGTCCCATTTCGTCGAGCTCGTCTTGGGCAACAGCGATCTGAAAAGGACGCATTGTTCTCGCCTCGACTCCGGTCGGGAAGGGACACCGCGTTCCGGTTCCCCTGCTCGCAGTCACGCTAAGGCGGACCGTGGCGGAATTCCGTGTGCGAACGTGCTGTGCCGGATGACGAAGCATTCTGCGAGCTGGTGGGCCGCCGCCGGATTGCTAACGTCGACGGTGCCCCGGAAGGTCAGCGGAATCCGCGCATTCGCAGTTCCACGACGAAGATCGGAGTATGCAGTGACGATTTCCAGCCCAACCGGAACGGCGCGGATGACAGCGGACGCGCTCGAGGCACTCGACCGGCGTCACCTCATCCATCCGCACCAGCGCGACTCCCGCTCCGAACGACACGTGATCGTGCGCGGCGAAGGCTGTCTCGTCTGGGACGCGCGCGGCACCGAGCTGCTCGACGCGACCGGAGGCGCGAACTGGCTGTGCCAGGTCGGCCACGGTCGCCGGGAGATCGCGGACGCCGCCGCGGAGCAGCTCGCGCGGCTGGAGTACTTCACGAGCTTCGATGTGTACTCCAACGACAAGTCCATCCTGCTGGCCGCTCGCCTGGCCGAGCTGGCTCCCGCCGGCCTCGACCGGGTCTTCTTCACCAACGGCGGCTCGGAGGGCGTCGACACCGCGATCAAGGCCGCGCGGCTCTATCACCACCGGCGAGGCGAGCCGGAACGCACTTGGCTCCTCGCCCGGAGGATGGGGTACCACGGCGCCACCTACGGCAGCGGCACGGCGACCGGCTTCGACGGTATGCAGCACGCCGTCGGCCCGAACCTCCCGCACGTGGAGAAGCTCACGCCGCCGCATCCGTACCGCGCCGAGTTCTACGACGGCCAGGACCCGACGGACTTCCTCGTCGCCGAGCTGCGGCAGACGATCGAGCGTATCGGTGCGCATCGGATCGCCGCGATGATCGGGGAGCCCGTCATGGCGGGCGGCGGCGTGATCACCCCGCCGCCGGACTACTGGCCGCGGGTGCGCGAGGTCCTCGACGAACACCGGATCCTGCTCATCGCCGACGAGGTGGTCACCGCGTTCGGCCGCACCGGAAGCTGGTTCGACTCGGAACGGCGCGGGATGCGGCCTGACCTCGTCGTCACGGCCAAGGGACTCACCAGCGGCTATGTCCCGCTCGGCGCGGTGCTGCTCGGCGACCGGATCGCCGACGCACTGACCGGAGGCGACGGTTTCTTCCACGGGCACACGTACTTCGGCCACGCCGTCGCCTGCGCCGTCGGACTCGCCAACCTCGACCTGATCCAGCGGGAAGGCCTGTTGGTCAACGCGACTCGGATCGGCGACTGGTTCCGCGACGGGCTGGCGGCCGCGGCGGACCTGCCTGTCGTCGGTGACGTGCGGATCGAGGGTGCGACCGCCGGCATCGAGCTGGTCTCCGACCGGGTCACCCGGGAGCCGATCATGGCTGCCGAGGTGGCCGCCGAGATCCGTGAGGCGCATCAGGTGGTGGTCCGCGATTACGGCAACACCATCGTGCTCTCCCCGCCGCTCGTGCTCGACGAGGAGCAGGCGGCACGGACGACGGGTGCCGTGACCGAGGTCCTGTCCCGGCTCGCCCCCGACGGACAGATCACCGGCGGGCACTGAGGCCCCTGCCGATCAGCACCGGGCCCACCTTCACCGGTTCCGTACGGAGGCTCCTGTTCACGCCGAAGCTCGCCGACGTGACGTTCGCCGGGCGGCGCTGGTGGACCAGGAGTTGCGGGGCTTCGCCTATGAGGGCGCGACGATGGCGTTCACGATCCTCGACGCGGTGGGCCCGGGCAGCCGCATCTCCTTCTCGCGTACATCGGCATCGGGTTCGCGATGGCACGGCTTCCCCGGCCGCTGTGGAAGAAAGTGCTGCCCGACCTCGCTCCCGGCCCGTTCCACCCCACGATGAGACGGCTCGCTGTGGACGGCTACGGCCTCGATCTCGCCTACTTCCACACGCGACGGTGGGTCGACCGGCAGGAGTCCGTCACGGCCTATCCGTGGCAGGGCTGTCCGCCCTATTTCCCTCGCGCGTTCGACCAGGGGCTCGGCCGGGCGCTCTGGTTCATCCACAACGGAGACGTGTCGAACACCGCCGCGGCCGTGAACCGGTTCGCCGAGTCCCGGCACGCCGACCTGTGGAGCGGTGTCGGGCTCGCCGCGACGTTCGCGAGCGGTTGCTCCGTTGCCGACGCCGCGGCACTCCGCGAACTCGCGGCCGGGCATGCGCCTTCGCTGGCGCTCGGTTCGGTCTTCGCCACCAGCGCAGGGGCCATGGCCGGGTACCTGCCGTCACACACCACCGAGACCGGCGCCGAGCTGTCCGGGCCGCCCTCCACCGAAGCCGTCGAACTCGCGATGCGGACCGCGGTCTCCTCCGAGGACGACGGGAGTTCCCCGGCGTACGAACTGTGGCGAAAACGTATCCGCGGAAAGTTCGCCGAAACCGCCTGTACGGTCCGGAAAGGCACCACACAGAGCATCGGCGGACATAGAAAACCCGGCTGCGGTACTGCGACGATCGTTTACGGTCAATCCTGAAACAACAAGCCGAGGAGCGAGCCGTTTTGAGCAGCCATTGGCGAACGCTGAGGCGTCGCATACTCACCCCGGACAGCGCGCAGTCGACCATGGCGGTACGTGGTTTCGAGGTAAAGAACGAAACCAGCAAAGAACTGCTCGAAACAATCGGCTCCACCTTTCTCGACGGCTATGGGACCGCGGTCGAGGCGAGGTCGACCACCGCCGCCGAAGATCGGCTCCAAACCGTTCCGGAACGTTTCCGGGGCTTCGCCTACGAAGGCGCGGCGATGGGTTTCGCCGTGCTGGACGCGCTGCCGCCGCGTGGACGCCGGGTGACCAGGTTCTTGGCGGGACGCGGCACGGAGCATCTCTACATGGCCTACATCGGCGTCGGCTGGGCCTTGGCCCGGCTCCCGCGCCTGCGCTGGCCATCGATCGAGGCACTCGACCCGCTCCTGCGCTGGCTCCTCCTTGACGGCTACGGCTTCCACCAGGCGTACTTCCACACCCGCGAGTACGTCCACGAGCAGTACCGGGAAAACCGGTTCGCCTGGCCTGACGCTCCCCTGTCCTACGCGCAGCGGGTGATCGACCAGGGAATCGGCCGGGCGCTCTGGTTCGTCGCGGGCACCGACCCCGAGGTCGCCGGGCGGCTGATCGACGCCTATCCAGGCAGCAGGCACGCCGACCTGTACAGCGGAGCGGGCCTGGCAGCCACCTATGCCGGCGGCGTGTCCACAGAGGAACTCCGCCTGTTCTTCGAACGAGCCGGGAAACACCAGCCCGATGTCGCACAGGGCAGCGCCTTCGCGGCCGAGGCACGGCTGAGTGCCGGGTTGCATGTCCCGCACACCGGCCTCGCCACCGAGGTGTTCTGCGGCAGGACGCCCGAGGAGGCGGCCGAGGTCTGCCGCCGGACCAGACCCATCGACACCGGCACGCACGACGGCGTGCCTGCTTTCGAGGTCTGGCGACGGCGTATCGCCGACGAGTTCGTCCTCACGGGAAGGTCTTGAAACGTGACTACGGAACCAAGCCGGGTTCGGCGGCAGCTCCCCGGCATCATCGCGGTCGTCCTGATGGTGCTCGGTTACCTCGTCGTACGGCTGCCCTCCACCGACGCGGCGGAAGGTGACCGCCTCGCGGCCAGGTACGCCTTCACCCCGATGTCGATCGCGCTCCCCGCGGCGCCACGACAGCAGAACATCCGCACGGTCAACAAGGACTACGAACACATCCGCGCGTGGATCTCCTCGGTCGGCGCCGCCGTCGCGATGAACGACCTCGACGGCGATGGACTGGCCAACGACCTGTGCCTCGTGGACCCGAGGTCCGATCAGGTCATCGTGACACCGACGCCGGGCGCGAGCGGCGACCGGTACGCGCCGTTCGCGCTGGACCCGTCCGCCTTGCCGATGAACGATGTGATGGCCCCGATGGGTTGTGTGCCCGCGGACTTCAACGAAGACGGCAGGATGGATCTGCTCGCCTACTACTGGGGACGCACGGCGATCCTGTACCTCGCCGCGTCCGAGACGCCGACGCTGTCGGCGAGAACCTACCGCGCCACCGAACTGGTGCCGGGCCCGAACTCCACGAGCGGCCGGTACGCCGGTCCACAGTGGAACACCAATTCCGCCACGGTCGGCGACTTCGACGGTGACGGACACGACGACCTGTTCATCGGGAACTATTTTCCCGACAGCCCGGTTCTCGACGGGGCCGCCGACGGCGGTGTCGAGATGAACCGATCGATGTCCCACGCTGGTAACGGCGGGGACAAACTGCTGTTCCGCTGGACCGGCGCCACGTCCGGCGCGTCGCCGTCCGCGCGGTACGAGAAGGCCCCCCGTGACGTCTTTCCCGAGGAAGCACGCAACGGCTGGACGCTGGCGTCGAGCGCGACCGACCTCGACGGCGATCTGCTGCCCGAACTGTACGTCGCCAACGACTTCGGGCCGGATCGACTGCTGTACAACCGATCCACGCCGGGACACTTCGCGTTCAGCTCGGTGAGCGGGCCAAGGACACCCGGCGTGCCGAAGTCCAAACGCCTCGGCGACGACTCGTTCAAAGGCATGGGGGTCGACTTCGGTGACCTCGACGGCAACGGCCTGAACGACGCGTTCGTCAGCAACATCACCACGTCGTTCGGCATCCAGGAGAGCAACTTCCAGTTCATGGCGACGGCGAAGGACAAAGAGGACCTCCGCGCGCGGCTGAGCGCCGGTGAAGCCCCCTACGACGACCGCAGTGCGCAGGCCGGAACGGCGTGGACGGGCTGGGGCTGGGACACGAAGATCGACGACTTCGACAACAGTGGCGTGCCCGCCATCGCGCAGGCGACCGGGTTCGTCAAAGGCGGGGTGAACCGGTGGCCGCAGCTGCAGGAGCTCGCCACCGCCAACGACGCGTTGCTGGACAACCCCTACTGGTGGCCCAACGTCCGCAGCGGTGACGACCTCGCGGGCGACCAGGCTCTGCGGTTCTTCGCGAAGGGAGCTGACGGCCGGTACACCGACATCGCGGACCGGTTGGGACTCGCGGTTCCGGTACCCACCCGCGGGATCGCCACCGGTGACGCCGACGGCGACGGCAGGCTCGACCTTGCCATCGCCCGGCAGTGGGACGCGCCGGTCTTCTATCGCAACACCGGTCCCGCCACCAACGCGTTCCTGCGTCTCCGGCTCCACCACGAACCGTCCGCGACCTCTGCCGCCCCGCCGTCGGCGGGCTCACCGGTGATCGGCGCCCAGGTCACCGTCACGACCGCTGACGGGCGGCGCCTGATCGGCCGTGTCGACGGCGGCAGCGGGCACTCCGGCAAGCGCAGCCACGACGTCCACATCGGACTCGGCGGGACCGGCGCCGAGCCGGTCGCCGTGACGCTTCAGTGGCGCGACCGGTCCGGGCAGGTACGGAAGACGGACCTACGGCTCGGTCCGGGCACCCACACAATCGAACTCGGTTCGCAGGCGAAGGAGAAGTGATCCGATGACGGACACGACCGAGAAACAGTCCGCCGTCCCACGGCACGATCCCAAGGTGATCGTCGCACTGCGCCGCTTCGCCATCTCGATCACCGTCTTCAACATCCTCGGCTACACCGTGCTCGGATTCGAGCAGCCCTGGTCATGGCCGCTGATCGCCCTGCTCACCGCGTACGCCACCGAGATCGCCCTCGAACTCGTCTCCGCCCGGATCGACCGGCGCGCTCCGCGGTTCCTCGGCAACGGGGGCAAGGGTCTGCTGGAGTTCCTCTATCCCGCCCACATCACCGGGCTCGCGCTGAACATGCTGACCTATGTCAACGACCAGGTCCTCGTGATGATGTTCGGCGTCTTCGTCGCGGTCAGCGCGAAGTGGGTACTGCGGGCACCGGTACGAGGCCGTCTCCGGCATTACATGAATCCGTCCAACCTCGGCATCTCGGTCATCCTCCTGCTGTTCCCCTGGGCCAGCATCTCGCCGCCCTACCACTTCACCGAGCGGGTGGACAGCTGGATCGGCTGGCTGATCGTCGCCGTCATCCTGACTTCGGGCACGATGCTCAACGCGAAGCTGACCGGCCGGATGTGGCTCATCGGCGCCTGGCTCGTGGTGTTCGTCCTGCAAGCCGTCGTCCGCGGATGGCTGTTCGACACCTCGATCTCGGCGGCGCTCGGAATGATGACCGGGGTCGCGTTCGTCCTGTTCACCAACTACATGGTCACCGACCCTGGCACCTCGCCGTCCAGTCCCGGGGCGCAGGTGGCGTTCGGCGCCGGCGTCGCGCTGCTTTACGGGTTCTTCATGATTTCGCACATCGCCTACGGACTGTTCTTCGCGACGACCGCGGTCTGCCTGATCCGCGGTCTGTTCCTGTGGTCGTTGCACCTGGTCCACAAGGCGGCCGAGCAGCGCGCCGCCGAACTCGCCGTACGACGGCCGGGACATCACGGCGCCGGGGTCGTCAAGCCTCCGATCGCGACCGAAGGCGCGCGAACGTGACGAGCGCCCGCCGTCCACCGGGACCGCCGTGGACGGCAACACCACGACTCCTCAGGCAGTTGTTCACAGACCGGCTGGGGCTGATCGGGTCGGCGACGTCGGCCTACGGTGACGCGGTGAGGATCGCCATCGGCCCGAAGGCGCTCTATGTCTTCAACCATCCGGATCACGTCAAGCATGTCCTCGCCGACAACAACACCAACTACCACAAGGGAATCGGCCTCGCGGAGGCCCGGAGGACACTCGGCGACGGCTTGCTGACCAGCGACGGCGAACTGTGGAGCAAGCAGCGCCGGACCGTCGCACCGGCGTTCTCGACGAAACGGATCGCGCTGCAGGCCGCGGTCGTCGCCGAGGAGGGCAGGGCGCTGGTCGACCGGTTGCTCGCCAGACACGGCCATGGGCCGGTGGACCTGGTCGGCGAGATGGCCCGGCTGACCCTCGGGGTGCTGGGCAGATCCCTGCTCGACGCGGATCTTGGCGCGTTCGGTTCGATCCGGCACTCGTTCGAGTCCGTTCAGGACCAGGCGATGTTCGAGGCGGTGACACTGGGGCTGGTGCCCGGGTGGCTGCCGCTGCCGATCCACCGGCGGTTCCGGCGTTCCCGCCGCGAACTGCGCCAGGTGGCCGACGAGCTGATCGCCCGGCGACGGTCCGCACCAGCGCCCGGTGCGGACGACGTGCTGAGCGGATTGGTCGCCTCCGCCGACGGTGAGCCCGGTCTGCGGCAGGCCCGTGACGAGCTGATCACGCTGCTGCTGGCCGGGCACGAGACGACGGCCAGCACCTTGAGCTGGACCATGACGCTGCTCGACCGGCATCCCGAAGTCGCGGACCGGATACACCAGGAGGCCGTCGACGTACTCGGCGACCGTCCACCGGAGTACGAGGACCTGCACCGGCTGACGTACACGTCCATGGTCGTCGAAGAGGTCCTCCGGCTCTATCCACCGGTTTGGCTGCTGCCGAGGATCGCGGTGGACGACGACGAGGTGGCCGGGTACTCGGTGCCCGCCGGCTCGGATGTCGTGGTCTGCACCTACACGCTGCACCGGCATCCCGAGTTCTGGCCGGAGCCCGACCGGTTCGCCCCGGAGCGTTTCGCGTCACAGGGGGCGAGCGGACGGCCACGCTATTCCTACCTCCCGTTCGGTGCGGGCCCGCGCTTCTGCGTCGGCAACTCCCTCGGTGTCCTCGAGTCGGTCTTCGTGGTGGCGATGATCGCCAGGGAGCTACGGCTGTCGACGCTCCCCGGCTCCCGGATCGTCCCGGAGCCGATGCTTTCGCTGCGTGTGCGGGGCGGGTTGTCGATGACGGTGCACCCGGTCTGAGCCGCGGCCGTGTGGGTCACAGCGGTATGTTGCCGTGTTTGCGCCGGGGCCGCGGTTCGCGTTTGCCGCGCAGCATCACCAGGCCACGCGCGATCGAGGCCCTGGTCGTCGCCGGATCGATGATGTCGTCGACCAGGCCGCGTTCGGCGGCGTAGCGCGAATGCAAGAACCGCTCGGCGTAGTCCTCGGCCAGCAGCCGGGCACGGTCCGGATCACCGGCCGGTTTCTCCTTGGCGTACAGGACGTTCACCGCGGCTTCCGCGCCCATCACGGCGATCTGGTTGGTCGGCCAGGCCAGGGAAAGATCGGAGCCCACCGACCGGGAGTCCATGACGATGTAGGCACCGCCGTAGGCTTTGCGCAGCACGACCTGGATCCTCGGTACCGTCGCCTCGCAGTAGGCGTAGAGCAATTGCGCGCCGTGCCGGATGACACCCTCGTGTTCCTGTTCGGTGCCGGGCAGGAACCCCGGCACGTCCACCAGGGTGACCAGCGGGATCCCGAACGCGTCACAGAACCGGACGAACCGGGCCGCCTTCTGCGCCGCCCGCCGGTCCAGCACGCCGGCCAGCACCATCGGCTGGTTCCCCACCACTCCGACGACTTCGCCATCCACGCGGGCGAGCGCGCACACCACGTTGCGCGCCCAATCCTCGTGCACCTCGAAGAACTCGCCGTCGTCGACGAGTTCGCCGATCACCGCCTTCATGTCGTAGGGCCGATTCGGCTCGGCAGGCACGATCTCGGCCAACCGGGGCCGCATGTCACGGGACGCGCCGCGGACGGCCGTCACCGGTGCGGGTTCCATGTTGTTGGACGGCAACAGCGACACCAGGTAGCGGACGTCGGCAAGGCAGTCGCCCTCGTCGGCGTGCACGACCGTGGCGACTCCGGAACGTTCACCGTGGACCGTGGCGCCGCCGAGCTCCTCGTGACTGACCCGTTCACCGCTCACCGCTTCGACCACGTCCGGTCCGGTGAGGTAGAGGCGGGCGGTATCGCGCACCATGAAGGTGAAGTCGGCCAGTGCGGGCGAATAGGCCGCGCCTCCGGCCGACGGCCCGAGCACGACACTGATCTGCGGGATCATGCCGGACGCCGCGACCTGTCGGCGGAAGATCCCGCCGTACCCGTCGAGTGCCTGCACGCCCTCCTGGATTCGTGCGCCCCCGCTGTCGACCAGTCCGATGATCGGGCTTCCGGTCTTCGTCGCGAGGTCGAGCACTTTCTGGATCTTGGCCGCGTGAGCCGCTCCGAGCGATCCGCCGAAAACGGTGAAGTCCTGGGCGTATACGAAGACCCGCCGCCCTTCGATGGTGCCGGAACCGATGATCACGCCGTCGGTGAACGGCCGTCTCTCGTCGAGCTTCGGCCCCTGGCTCTGGTGACGGCGGTGGATTTCGAGTTCGGTGAACGAGTCCTCGTCGAGCAGCATGGCCAGCCGTTCGCGCGCGAGGTGCTTGCCGAGGTCGCGCTGGCGCCGGACGGCCGCACGATCACCGGCCACGATCGCGCGTTTCAGCTCCGCGTTCTCCGCGGTCAGCTCACGCAGCGAGCGGGGCGGCACCTCGTCCGTCACCCACGCCTCGCGGAATACGGAGCGAGTGCCCGACGCAGCGCGTCGGGCACTTGGGCGGGCACGGTCGCGGTGTTGGGTCCCCGCATGCAGGCGATTCGCTGGCGGCCGCGGGCGACGAGAAGTTCTCCGTCCGGCCGTAGCGCGACGTAGTCGAAGCTGAACTCGATCTGGGTCCGGGTCAGCTCTTCGAGCCGCATCCGCACGGACAGCTCGTCGAAGGCGGTGATCTCCGCGAGGAACTCGCATTCGACCTTGAGGGTGAACAACTTGAGGTCCGCCCGCAGTTCTCCGAGGACGGACGGGGCGCGCTCCTTGAGGAACATCTCCCGACATCGCCCCTGCCAACGCAAGTAGTTCACGTAGTAGACGTTGCCGACCAGGTTCGTCTCCTCGAAACCGACCGTGTGCCGGATCTCGTAGTAGTCCGTCACTTCCGCCTCACCTCCCCGCCAGTACCGCGAACACGGCCCTTTCCCGGGCGCCTGCCACTTCGGTGACCCAGGTCGCGATGCGGACATCGCCTGCGGACAACGTCGTCCAGCCGTCGGCGTGAACCGCGTCGACAACGAGCTCCGAGGTCGTCATACCCGCCTTGCGCAGGCATTCCAGGGCGCTCCACAGTCGAGTACCCGCCACCCCGGCGGACTCGCCACCTTCACTCGCGAGCCGGCGCCCCAGCTCCAGAAGCCCGTCGCCGAGCAAGTTCGCCCACTCCTGTTCAGACCGTTCGGCCACCTGCTGGACATCGCAGCCGAGGCGCGGAGCCCCGGTGACCACCAGGGTCAGTCCCGCCCCATGGGAAGCCGACAGTCCGGTCCCGAGGACCTCGGGCTTACCGTCCGGCCGATGGGTGACCTCCACCTCGTGGCCCAGCGCCCGGCTCGCCGCGAGGGTTGTCCGCGCGCGGCGGGCGGTGACGGAATCGTCGCCGGAGCCGTCGTCCGGTTCGACGACGATTACCCGGCCAGGGCCGAGCAGCCGCTCGACGCTGCGTTCCAGATACGGCCCGAGCAGTGACGGCACCCACGGGCGCGCGCCGTCTCCCCTCCGGACGGCACGCAGCCGTAACCCCACCCAGCGCTCGACGAGTACGCCAGTTTCGCCGTACACGTCGAGGTCGTAGGCGTAGGTGTCCCCGTCTTGTGACCGTTCCCGCGCGTCCAACACCACGTGCCCGGATTCTTGCGCTCCGCGTGTGGACAGCCAAAGCCGGTCGATTCCCTGTGGCAACAGGGTCGCGTCGGGTACGCAGCACTGGATCGCGTGCATCATGACGTCGCGGGTGCCGGGATCGGCCAGTACCAGTTCCTGTGGCAGGAACGAGCCGAACCAGTTCGACACCTGCCCGGCGGCGACCTCCGCCACCGCGTGCCGTGCCGCCACCTTGCGATAACGCGTCAGCCGCCGGAACCGCTCGCCCTGGAACAAGACCCCACCGTAGAGATCGGCGGGGTCCACCGGAACAGGTGGCAGACCGGTCTCTTCGCCCCGTACTCGCGGCAGGTCCGGCCGGGGAAAGCGCAGCCGGGCCCGGAAGTGGTCCGTCTTGAAGCCTGTGTCCTCCGACCGGATCGAGACGTCCACAGTGGACGAGTCGCGGGCGAGCGCGGCGATGCGGACGGTGGTCGTGCCGCTGGTACCGACCACGATGGGACGAACGAACTCCACGTCCTCCAGGCAAGGCGGCCCGGCCGAACCGGTCAACGCGGCGGCGACCTGAGTCATCGCCTCCATCCCGAGTACCGCGGGGAACAACCTGTTCCCGTCGAGCAGGTGGTCGTCGAGGTAGGGATCACTGTCCGGTCCGAGCGTCGCCTCGGTGACCAGTTCGACCGTCGGGTAGTGCACGAGTACCCGATCGGTGAACCGCCGCAACGGAGGTTCGGCTTGTTCGAAGCCGAGCGTCGGCAGCCCGCCCGCGCGGCCGGTGACGACCAGCGCGGACCGCGGGACCGGATCGACCAGCAGCCGCCGGAACGCCTCGATGCCGTCGTCGACGGAGATCGGCGCGATACCGTCGCGTTTGAGCGCCTCGATGACGCCGAGCTTCTCCCCCATTCCCCCGCCGGACCACACCGACCACTCCAGCGCGAGGACCCTGACCTGAGGATGTTCGCGGCCGAAGTCCAGCGCCAGCCCGGTCAGCCAGTCGTTCGCCGTCGCGTAATGCGCCTCGCCGCGCAGGCCGGCTCTGCCGATGACGCTGCCGAACGTGACCAGCAGCTTCAGCTTGCCAGGATCGAGTACGCCGAGCACCGCACAAAGCCCGTCGACCTTCGGCCCCAGAGTCGCGCGGAACCGTTCCGCGGTGAGCCCGGTCAGCATCACCGGTTCGTTGCGCCCGGCGCCGTGCAGCAGTCCCGTGATCTCGCCCAGTTCGGTGGTCAGCCGCCGGATCGCCTGGTGGACCTGCTCCGGCGAGGTGACGTCGGCGCGTTCGTAGTGGCACCGGACGCCGGCGATGGCCATCCGCCGCAGATTCCCGGACAGCTCGGGGTCGGTCGCGGGGTCACCTCGCCCCACGATCGCCAAGGCCACCTCGTGGTCTTTCGCCATGGCCAACGCGCATTCCGCGGTGATGCCCTTTCCGCCCCCGGTCACGAGCAGGACGTCGCCCGGTCCCAGAGGCGGGTTCGCCGAACCGGCGCCGGCGACGCCGGACAGCACCGGAACCGTGCGGGTGCCGTCGGTGTCGTACCGCACTTCGGTGAACCCGGTGGTCGAAGCCACTTCGGCCACCACCGTGGCCACTGTCTCGCTTCCTGGCGGCATGACATCGGGAAGTTCGACGATCGTGGTCGGGCTGGCGGGTTGTTCCAAGTGGAGGCACTTCGCCAGCCCAGCCGCACCCCGACCATGCTGCACAACGACGAACCGGGTCGTTTCCGCGGCGAGCACCGCCTTCGCGGCGGCGAGGTACAGGTCGACCTGTACCCCGCCGGCGGCGGGAAGGCACAGCAGGACGCCGTCACCAAGCTGCGCGGCGACCAGGGCCGCGCGCAGGGGCTCCGCCAGTGGACTGTCCGAGGAGGCGAAAACCGTCCAGCCGCCAGGGCCGCGACCATGACTGACGGTGTCGGGGCGAGGAGCCTCGACGTGACGCACCTCGAACGCCCGTACCCACGGGCCGACGCCGGCCACCTCGTCCGCCTGCCGACCGTGCCCGTCGGCGTCGGTCGCCGCGAGGTCGTCGATCAGCTCCGCGAGCTCGCCCAGCCTGGCGGTGGCGACACCGGGAACGCCGTCCAGCGGCGGGCGGCCCAGCGATCGCGTGACGTCGTTGACGAGCTGCCCGACGGTGATGGAACTCAGATGGAGGTCGTCCAGCGGATGTGTTTCGGCGGTCACGATCTCCAGCGGAAGCTCGACGCGTTCGGCGGCGAGCTTCCGCAGCACGTCCAGCGTGCCGCCCTGGCTGGCTTCGCCGTCGGACGGCACCGCCGATGAGGGCGGGAGGCCCGGCACCACCGGCTCGATGTCGATCGATGGCGCCTGCTCGCACGGGCTCGCCAGGAACACCGGATCCCGGTCGAGCGGGAACGGCCGAACCACGCGGCCCGTGAACAGGGCGGGTACCTCGACCGGTGCGCCGAGCACGTATGCCGCACCGATCACCCGCAGCAGTGGCGCGAGCGACCGGCCGTCCGAATCCGTCGGCAGCACCGGCGTCTCCGGCGCGATCTGTTTCACGAGTCCGGTGAGGACCTGCCCTGGACCGACCTCGACCACGAGATCGCAACCGGCGACGGCCTTACGCGCGGCTTCGTCGAACCGCACCGGCAGCACCACCTGGTCCCGCAGCAGCACACGCAAGTCGGTGTCGGCGGACAGGTACTCGCCGGTGACGGTAGAGACGACCGGCCGGTCGAGCTTCCCGAACCGCACCTCGGCGAGCTGCCGGGCCAGCGCTCGGGCCGCCGGCTCGACAGCGGGCGAGTGGAACGCGTGCGAGACCCTGATGGCAATCGCCGTCACCCCTGCGGCGCGGGCACGGGCGCAGACCAGCGCCACCCCCGCCGAAGGACCGGAGACGACCGTCTGCTCAGGTCCGTTGTAACCGGCGATGACCGTGCCCGATCCCGCCATGAGCCGTTCGGTGCGGTCGGGTGTGGTCGCCAGGCCAGCCATCGCTCCGTCACCTTCGCTCGCGTCGGCCATCACCCTGCCCCGCAGGGTGGCGAGGTCGAGGACCGTCCGCGCCCCTACCGAGCCGCCCCAAGACAACGCGGTCAATTCGCCGAGACTGTGCCCCGCAGCGACCTCGGCCTCGATTCCGAGCTCGCGCAACACCTCCATCGTCGCCAGCGAACCGGCGACGATGCGAGGTTGCGCCACCTCGGTGGCCACCTGGTCGCCGTTCTCGGGCAGCGCCGCGTCCGCCATGATTCGCCGGGCCGACGCGAACCGCCGGACGATGGCTCCCCTGCCGCCCCTCCCGGACCCCTGGCCGGGGAACAGATACGCGATGCGCGGCGCGCGCGTTCCGTCGTCGAGGAAGACGTCGTCCTCGATCACCCTGCGCCGGTCGTCGAGCCGGTCACGCAGCCGGGCCAGCGCTCGCGCGGCGTCCTGAGGTCCGCTCGCGACGACGGCGGCCCGCAGGCGACGTCCGGACAGACCGGCGGCAAGGGTGCCCGCGACGTCGGCGAGTTCACCCTCCGCCCAACGCGTGGCCTGGGCGGCCAACCGGTCCACGCGGGTGCGCAGCTCGGCTTGGTCGTCGGCGTCGAACAGCAGTAGCTCGGCGTCCTGCCTGCCGTCCACCATGGCACGGGTGCGTTCGTCGACCTCACCGCGCCAGTGCACGCCCGGTCCCTGTTCGAGGGTGACGTGCGAGTTGATGCCTCCGAACCCCATCGCCGACACGCCTGCGCGCATGGGGACGTTCTCCGGCCAGGGCCGGGCTTCGACCGGTACATACACGCCGGCTTCAGCCTCCAGCAGCAACGGATGCGGATCGCGATGCCCGGTCGCCGGAGGGATCACCTGGTGGTGGACGGCCAGCGAGGCCTTGATCAACCCGGCGACGCCGGCCGCGGCCTTCGTATGCCCGATGTTGCCCTTGATCGTGCCGAGCGCCGCCGGCCGGGTGGCCGGACCGGCCGCGCGGTGGGCACCGGAGAGGACCTCGATCTCCGTCGCGTCACCGACGGCGGTACCGGTGCCATGCCCTTCGAAGAGGGACACCGTCTCGGTTCCGTAGCCGGCACGTTCGTAGGCCCGGGAAAGCGCGAGCCGATGACCGGCCGCTTCGGGCCGGGTGAGCCCGCCTTTACCGTCCGAGGAGACACCCCACCCGGTGAGCGAGGCGTAGATCCGCCGTCCCTCCGCGACCGCGTCGCGTTCACGCATCAGCACGACGATCCCGCAGCCCTCGCCAGGCCAGAACCCGTTCGAGCCCCGGTCGTAGACGACCATTTCGCCGGTGGCCAGCGCGCCGGTCTTGGCGAAGCCGATCACCTCGAACGGGTCGATGGACAGGTCGACGCCACCGACGAGCGCGACGTCGAGGTCTCCGACGGCAAGCGCGTTCGCAGCGGTCGCAACGGACAGCAAGGACGACGAGCACGCCCCGTCGACGACGAAACCGCCGCCTGCCAGGTCGAAGTGATTGCAGATCCGTCCGGCGATGGTGTTGGCCAGTCCTCCCGCGAGGGAGTCCTCGTCGATCTCCGGGAACGGCGCCTTGTAGCCGGCTTCGAGCTTGTGCAGGAACGTGGCGACGGCACCGCCGTCCCAGCCGTCGGCCGACAGCGCCGCGGCCACCGTGCGGCGTACGTAGGGCCATCGCAGCCGAAGCACGTTCGCACGGGAGAACTCCCCGGTGAGACTGTTGCCCAGTATCACGCCGGTCGTGGACCTGGGCAGGCCTGCCCCGCCGGGGAAGCCTGCGTCCTCCAGTGCCCGTGCCGCCACGTCGAGTGCGAGCCAGTGGGTCAGATCGGTCGAGCGGAAGGTGCTGCCGGCGACCCGGTATCGCACGCGGTCGAACTCGAAGTCACGCAACACGGCCGCTCGGCGGGCGTAGTGGCGGTCCGGCGCGGCGGGATCGGCGGCCCAGTAGTCGTCCGGGTCGAGCCGTTCCGGCGGGATCTCGCGGAACGCCCGCCTGCCACCCAGGACGTTCTCCCAGAACTCGGTGGGCGAACCGGCGTCGGGATAGGTCAGGCCGATGCCCACTATCGAGATTCTTTCCCCACTCATCCTGTCCGCACTCCTCTGGTGGTCCCGGCTCAACTCGGACGGCCGCTGAACTGACCGGGCTCGCGTCCTGGTCCGGCCGGCCCGCGGTAGGCCTGTGCGATGTCGAGCCAGTGGTCCGCGTCGGCGCCGGAGGCGACCAGTTCCAGGTCGTCCCGGTGTCGGCGCCTCGTGACCAGGAGGCAGAAGTCCTCCGCGGGGCCGGTGATCCGCTGGTCGGTCTCGTCGGGACCGAACTCCCATACCGCGCCGGACGGGGCGATCAGCTCGAAGTGGAATCCGGACTCCGGCGGCGTCAGCCCGCGTGCCCGGTAGCCGAACTCCCAGGTACGCACACCGAATCCGGCCAGATACCGGAGCCGGTCGGTCCGCCGCCGCCGGATACCGAGGGTGTCGGCGATGTCCTGCCCGTGGCCGAAAAGCTCCATCATCCCCGCACAGGCGAGTACGTCCGGCGGCAGCGGGTCGACCAGCCACGGCACGGTCCGGCCGGGTGGAACCGTCGTCAGTGCGCGGATCGCGGTGTCCCGTTCGGACCGCCACCGGGCGGACAACTCCTCGACGGTGTGTCCGGCATAGTCGGCGAGGGCGGCGTTCACCGTCGCGGAGAAGCCCCCGTCGAGCTTCGCGGTCGCCGCCTGGAACGCCGCGGCGTCCGCGGCGGCGAGTCCGGCGAGCCGGAAGACGAACGACACGTGCGCGACCTGGTCCCGGATCGTCCAGCCGGGCGCCGGCGTCGGCAGCAACCAACTCTGTTCGGGCAGCCCGGCTACGAGCTCATCGAACTCGGCGGCGTCCGCGATGAGTCCCTTGATGATCGGGCCGGCGTTCTTCGGTATCTCGGTCATTCCCGCGATCCCTCCGGGCTCGTGGCGGTCATCCATTCCCCGGTGCGTCGGGCCGCCGTCAGTGCGACCCAGGAGGTGAGGCTCAGCAAGGCCTCGTCCCCGGGAGCGTCCCGCCGGTACTCCTCGACCACGTCGTCGTCGATCCGGTATGACGCGAGTGCCGTGAGCAGGGCCAGCTTCCCGGCGGCGCGATCGGCCGGTGGCAGCTCGGCGACGACGGGGTCCATCCAGCCGCGACCCGGCCCAGGTGGCCCGCCTGTCCAGCCTTCGAGTACTTCCCGTACCGCGGCGCGTACCGCGGGCGGCACCGCCGGATCAGCCGCTCGCTCGATCTCCGCCGAGGCCCGTGCGAACGCGTCGGACACCTCGCGCGCTCCGCCGGCCCAGGACAGGACGTCCGCTGTCGGACGGGCCGGGGGAAGCAAGTCGACAGACCGGCCCGCCGTCACGTCGCCGACTGTGCCGCGGAGCATCCACCCCAGCGTCCCGCGCACGTATTTCCGGGCCGCGCCAGGGGTTTGCGCGGGTACCGGCGAAGAAGGGAGGAAGATGTTCGCCATCCGATTGAGGTAGCCGAACGTCACTGCGACCCCGACGACTTCCCCGGTCTGCCGGTTGGGCGCCGGCAGCGGTGCGACGGTCGAGGCATCGACGCAGGTACGTCCCCAGGCTGTAGCCGCGGCGACGCTCGGCGAGGCATCCTTCAGTCCATTCAGGACGGACTCGTGCACCTCGACGCAGTACGGGCAGCCGTTCGCCGAAGAGACCGCCGCGGCGACAGCCTCCTTGACCGCACGACCGGACTCGCCAGGCACCACCAGCGTTTCCCGCAGCATCGTCCAGCACGCCGCCAGCAGTTTCGGCTGGCCGGAATGCAGCGCGAGCGGCGGCGCCACCATGCCGAGGTCCTGCCGCGCCTGCGCGTACACCCGTGCCGTCAAACCGCTTGCCGAATCCTCCCTGACGACGCGGACGTGCCGGAGCCCGCCCAGTGCCCGACGACTGACAACCCTGCCAAGGGCATGACGCATCGGATCCCCCTTCTTCGATGAGGTGATTCAGCCGGGCAGCGGCGCGCCGTAGGTGACGGGGATATCCCGTGCCCGTGCGGCGTCGACCAGCCCCGGCACGGCCCGCTCGGCCAGCGCGGCGATGGTCATCGCCGGGTTGACCGTCAGCGCGGCGGGAACCGCCGAACCGTCGGTGACGAAGATGCCCGGTTGCCCCCTGAGCTCGTGCCCCGAGGTCAGGGCCGACGTCTCCGGGTCGTCACCCAGGCGGCAGGAAGCCAACGGATGGACGGTGTAGGCGCCGACGACGTCGTTGGTCCAAGGCGCCACCTTCGCCAGACCGTCCCGTTCCAGGATGTTCTTGACGTCGGCGTCGGCAAGGTCCCAGCCACGTTTGGTGTTCGCCGTCGGCTCGTAGCGCAGGCTTCCGCGTCCGAGCATCTGCTGGGAGATCCGGTACGCGTTACCGGTTTCGGGAGGTGCACCGAAAACGCCCTCATTGTCGTCCTCGGTCATCAGGAAGATCGTGAGCCAGGACTGCCAGCGTTCGAGCATCTCCTTTTTGTGCAGGCCGAACCAGGTCGGCGACCGCGCACCGGGAACCTGGGCGAGGATGGTGCCGAGCCCGGGCGGGAAGTACAGCTGCTCCAACGAGTAGCGGGTGAACTCCGGTCGTTCCGCGTCCAGCCGGTCCCAAGCGGCGACTGTCGGTCCCTTGCCGATCTGGTTGGCCCGGTACGCGGTCTCCGCGTCCCGGCTCAGCCCGAGAACCTCCCGAACCCGATCCTCGTCGATGACAGCGGTGTTCAACCTCTCGCCGTTGCCGGAAAAATACCGGCCCACCGCGGACGGCAGACCACCGAGCGCCGCCTCGGAACGCTGAAGGATCACGGGTGTCGCACCCGCCCCCGCGGCCAGCACCACGAGTTTGGCCGTGATGACCCCACGCTCCGGATGCACCCGGTAGTCCTCGCCGTCGACGAGGTCGTAGTGCACCCGGAAGCGGTCGCCGTCGCGGACCAGCTTCTGGACCTCGTGCAGGGGACGGATCTCGGCTCCGTGCGCGACCGCGGCGGGCAGGTAGTTGGTCAGCAGGCTCCGCTTCGCGTCGAACCGGCAGCCCGCCATCATCCAGTTGCAGTTGGTGCAGGTGCCGGTGTCGATGGCGACCGGTGTGGGGTTCGCCGTGCGTCCGGCGTGCCGACAGGCGGCGCCCCACAGACCACCCGCGTAGGAAACGTCGTTCCACGTCTGTGTGGTGACCGGCAGTGCCTCGGCGACACGGTCGTACCACGGTTCCAGGGAGTCCCGGGTGACGTCCGACGGCCACAGCCTGCGTGCAAGCGAGCCCTGCCTCTCGAAGACGAACCGCGGCGCGCGCGGCATCGCCGCGAAATACACGACGCTGCCGCCGCCGACAC
Source organism: Amycolatopsis sp. WAC 01376 (assembly GCF_003947415.1). Taxonomy (GTDB): domain Bacteria; phylum Actinomycetota; class Actinomycetes; order Mycobacteriales; family Pseudonocardiaceae; genus Amycolatopsis. Next base: position 420,405 of record NZ_QHKL01000007.1, on the reverse strand, counting down.
AGTTGCCGCCGAGCACGCTCATCCCGTCGCCCACGACGAAGTCGAAGATCCGGGTGTAGGACGAGCCGAGCAGGAAGTCATGCTCGAAATCGTCGCTGTCCAGCCAAGGACCACGTTCGAGTACCACGACCCTGGCCCCGCCGGCGGCGAGGTGGTATGCGGGGATCGCTCCACCGAAACCGCTTCCCACGACCACCACATCGGTCTCTTCCTCGACGCTCATGCCGGGTTCCCGGATCGATCGGTACCCGGATGGAGGTCGGCGACCGCGCGCCGGTAGGAGTAGTCGTGGAACCGCCAGAGCCCGTCCATGTCGGGTGCGGCCCACCCCATCGCCCGCAGACCGGGATGCCCCGACGCCACCGCTTCAGCCGTCGGCAGATGCGCGGCGCTGTCGTAGGCCATGTTGCAGAACAACGCGAGCGCCACCCAGCCGTCCCTTTCGGGGTTACCAGGGGCTGTCAAGTCCAGCACCAGTGAGCAACGCTGCTCGAAGTCGAGCGCGACAAACGCCGGGACGGTCTCGTCGAGCGTCCAGCCGTTCGCGACGGCATGTTCCTCCGCATGGCGGTTGAGGGCCGGTACGAGGAACTCCAGGCCCGCGGTCACCCCGGTGGCAGGTGTGCACAGCAGCGTCAGCGCTCCCGCGGCCACCGCACCCGGTGTCGCTGACACTCCGGCGATCGCCCGGTCGCCGGGTGACCGCTTCGCTCCAGGCAGGATCGTGTCGGCGAACGCCTCCAGGATCATCGTCTGCTCGTCTTCGCTCACCCCGTCGCCTGGCATGAAGTTCCTTCCGCCGAGAGTGCCGCCGATCAACGCGTCAACAGCACATCAGTCCGTCTCGGACGGCGACACCTTCGTTGTTGCCTTGGGCTTCGCGCTTCCCCTCCCGACCACGCTGTCGGCAACCTGGAAGGGCAATTCGGCCACATTCCCCGACGCCGGCATGGCGGAATTGCCATGCCGGCGTCGGCAGCCGGAAAAACAGCTTTCGAATGCGGTCAGATTTCTCTGGCGCCGATCCGCGCGAAATAGCTCTCGTTCAGCTGGATTACCTGAACGTAGTTCCCGTCCGGATCTTCGAACGTGCAGAACAGGCCGTCCTCCCGTTCCTCCAGCTCACTGACCACCGGCGCACCTGCCGCCCGAAGCCGGTCCGCCAACGTCTTCGCGTCGTCGGTATCGAAGGTGAGCAGGACTCGGCCGGGCTCCGTGGTCCGGGTGGCCACATCGTCCCGGCCGTCTACGAGCAGACCGATACTGCCCAGCTGGAGCCAGCCTTCGACCGGTTCACGCCCGAACACGCGCTCGTAGAAACCACGCAGTGACAAGGGATCGGCACTGCCGAGCAGGACACTCGTGCCCCGCAGCGCCGGTACCGCCGATGCCGGCGTCGAGGCTCCGACGGGCTGGCCGAGCGAGAGCATGTTGCCCTCGCTGTCGCGAAAGAACGCTCCCCGTTCTCCCGCCCCTCGGCTCGGATAGTTGTCGTCGAGGTCGATGATCCCGTTTACCGTGCGGAAGCCCGGAAAATCGTACTCCTCGAATTCGACACCCCGCGCGCGCAACTCGGCGACCTCCGCCTCGATATCGTCGACCTCGAACGCCAACTGAGTGAAAGAACCCTCGGAGGCACCCCTGGAAGCGAACAGGCAGAACACCGTCGGTCCGCAGCGATAGCGCAGACCGCCGGGGCGTTCGTCAACGGCTTCCAAACCGAGCTTCTCCGCATACCAGACCCTCGCGCGATCAAGATCCTTCGCAGGCAGCCTTGTCTCCACGACCGCGTCCGACAGAGCCATTCGATCTCCTCACCTGGTCCCTTTATCCGCTTTTACAAAGGGTAGCCGCAAAGTCGGGCTGGGTGACGCGACACCGCACACGCGTGCTCAGACCCGGATCTCGCGTGTTCAGACTCCGCACACCCGGGTGCGGCATCCAGGCACGCGAGTCACGATTCACGACCGGCCGCCAAGGTCACAGCCGTCCCACTGTCACCAGGGATCACATCCCACGGTAGCGAAAGCCTCCTTCACTACTGTCAGAGTAGGCAAAGAGGCCCTCACTACCAGGAGAACGCCCCCGCAGAAGCGACACTGCCCCCGCGCCACGACACATTTGCCTTACCCCTCAATAAGTCACCTGGAGCGTGGAGCGGTTCTTCTTGCTCGACGACGGAGACCGCAGGCTGATCGGCAAACGCCGAGGGCCCATTCGGGCCTCGGGTTCGCCCTGAAGGTCTGCACGGTCTGCTACATCGGGCTTCAGCTCCCGCAGACGCTCGCGGTGATTTGCCACCCGTAGTTGGAGCAGTGGAGCCCGCGAGCGCAGCTGCGTGGGGGCGTGTTCGAAGATTCTACGACGCGACGCGAGCCGAGGCCTTGTTCCGGAAGGCGGCGTCTCCTACTGGACCCAAGAGCTCGGGTGCGAGCTTCGAACGCCCCTGTCCCGCGCTGGTCAGCTCGTGGCGTCGATCAGGTTCCGGATCTCGGCGATGCCCCGTGCCACCCGGTACGGCGACTCCGTGCCCACGGAGATGCGGATGTGCCGGTCGCACGACTCACCGTAGGCGATGCCCGCCACCACGCTGACCGCGCTTTCCCGCAGCAGCCGGGTGGCGAACTCCATCGAGTCCAAAGTGGACCTGCCGAGGGAAGCGAAGAGGTAGAACGTCGCCGAGCCGGGCAGGGTTTCGATGCCGATGTCCGCGAGCTGGCCCGCGACCTCGCGGCGCAGATCCACGACGCGGCGGATCTGCGGACGGGTGATGTCCAGGATGTCGTCGAAGTGTTCGGCGAGATACCAGGACAGGATCGTCGGCGCGCAGGTGATCAGGTGCTGGTTGATCTTCAGCACCTGGTCGATCAGCGTGCGATGCGCGATGACGTAGCCGATCCGCCAGCCGGAAACCCCGTAGTTCTTGGACATCGAGTTGACCGTGACGGTGTGCCGCAGCTCCGGGTCGAACGAGCCGCATGCCCGGAACGGGGTCTCCGCCGGCACGAACTCGTGGTACGCCTCGTCGGCGATCACCACCAGGCCCCGCGCGTCCGCCAGATCGTGCACGAACTCCAGCTCGGCGTCGGTGTGCACCCGGCCGGACGGGTTGTTCGGGTTGTTGATCACGATGGCCCTGGTGCGCGGCGTGACGTAACGGCCGAAGTCGAACACGCTCACGTCGTGCGGCACCAGCACCGGAACGCCGCGGCAGAGCCGCACCTGCTCGGGGTAGCTCAGCCAGAACGGCTCCGGGACGATCACCTCGTCCCCCGGCTCGAGCAGCGCCAGCAACACCATGTAGATCGCCACCTTCGAGCCGGCGGTGACGACGATCTCGGTGTCCGGGTCGACCGGGAGGTCGAAGCCGGCCCAGTATCCGGCCAGCCGCTGCCGCAGCTCCGGCAGCCCACGGGAGTGCGAGTAGTGATGCAGGCCGTGCCCGGCCAGGTCGTCGAACCGGGGCAGCGGCAGGTCGAAGAACGCCTCGCCGAGCGAGAGCGTGATGATGTCCTGCCCGGCCGCGCTCAGCTCGTAGACCAGGTTGTTGTACTTGATGGACAGCGCCTGCGCCGCATTGTCCACAAGGGACGACGGACGGATCGGCGACGCGGTTCGGACAGTGGACACTGGACTCGCTCCCCTACACGATCCTCGTCTGTCCGGTACCCCAGACGACGTTCTTCACGGTGGTCAGCGCGGTCAGCCCGATCGGACCGCGGATATGCAGTTTCTGCGTGGACACGCCGATCTCGACGCCGTAGCCGAACTCGCCGCCGTCGGAGTAACGGGTCGAGGTGTTCACGAACACGCTGCCGGAGTCCACCTCGCGGGCGAATCGGCGGGCCACGTCGATGTCCCGTGCGACGATCGCCTCGGCGTTGGAGGTGCCCCACCGGTCGATATGCGCGATCGCCGCACCCACGTCCGGCACCACCCGCACGGCCAGCACCAGGTCGAGGTACTCGGTGCCCCAGTCCTCCTCGCGCGCGGCCACCGCCTTGGGCCAGACCTCGCGGACGGTCGCGTCGCCGCGGATCTCCACACCCGCGGCCGACAGCTCGTCGAGTACGTCGGGCAGCCAGTCCCGGGCGAGTTCCTCGTGCACCAGCAGGGTTTCCATGGCGTTGCACACGCTGGGCCGGGAGGTCTTGGCATTGACCGTGACCGCCGTGGCCATCTCCAGGTCCGCCGACCGGTCGATGTAGACGTGGCAGTTGCCCGCGCCGTCGATCACCGTGGGAACGGTGGCGTTGCGCTCGACGGACTCGATCAGCTCCGGCCCACCGCGTGGCACCAGCAGGTCGACGAACTCCTTGGCGCGCATCAGTTCCCGAGCGGCGTCATGAGACGGGTCGGTGACGAGCTGGACCGCACCGGCTGGCACGTCGGCGTGCCGGGCGATCGCGCTGTCCAGCGCGGCCATGATCGCCGTGTTCGTCGCCATGGCCATCGAGGAGCCACGCAGTACGGCGCAGTTGCCCGACTTCAGGCAGAGCGCGGCGACTTCGGCGGTGACGTTGGGCCGTGCCTCGTAGATCACCGCGACCACCCCGATCGGCTCGCGGACCCGCTCGATCAGCAGGCCGTTGGGCCTTGTCCAGCCCTCGACCACCTGGCCGACCGGATCGGGCAGGTCGGCGATGGTCCGGATGGCCGAGACCAGACCCGCCATCCGCCGCTCGGTCAGGGTCAAGCGATCGACCAGCGTGGCCGAGACGCCGTTGTCGCGGGCGGCGGCCACGTCCGTCTCGTTGGCCGTGACGATCCGGTCCCGGTGCTCCTCGATCGCGACGGCCATGTCCAGCAGCAGCGCGTTCTTGCGCGCGGTGGTCAGCCCTTTGATCTCGGTCCACGCCTCGGCCGCGGCGCGGCAGACGTCGGTCACTGACATGGCAGATCCTCCATGATCGGTACGTAGTCGCCACCGTCGACAACGGGTGCGGTCGGCGGGCGGCCGGGCTCGACGGCGCGGCTCAGCGGGCCACGGGCGAGCGGCCGCCCGTGCTGGTCACAGATGTCGACCACGTCGCCGGGCGCGACGGTGCCGTGGACGGCGGCGACGTGGTGGTGGCACACGGTTTCACCGCGGACGACGACCTCCCGGCCCGCCGGGGTGCAGTGCAACGCCCCGACCGGCGGGGTCCGGAACGCGCGCCAGAGCGTTCCGATGCCGGGAGTCGCGCCGGTGACCGCGCGCGGGTGGAACACCGTGCCCGCGGGACGGCCACAGTGCGCGGCGACCAGCACGTCGGGATCCGCGCTCTCCGCGATGACCGTGCGAACCCCGCTGAACGTGGCGATCCAGCACGCGCCGAGCTTCATCACCATGCCGCCGGTGCCGCCGTCTCCGATCGCGCCGCCGGCCTGCCGTTCGGTCTCGGCCGTCAGCACCGGCACCTCCTCGATGTGCCGGGCGCCGGGGGCCAGCTTCGGGTTGCTGTCGTAGAGACCGGGCACGTTGGTCAGCAACAGCAGCAGCTCGGCCTGGAGGTAGCCGCCGAGCAGCGCGGCGAGCACGTCGTTGTTGCGCACGCCGAGCGCGTCGTTCTCGTTGACCACCGGCACCATGCCCAGCGCCAGCATGGTGTGCAAGGTGTGCCCGACACCTCCGCTCCGCTCGTCCTCGACCAGGTCGGGCGGGGTGAGCAGCAGCTGCCCGGTCTGCACGCCGCGTTCGGCGAACGCGGCCTCGACGGCCGAGTACAGCCGAGATTGGCCGAGCGCGGCGGACACCTGCAACGCCGCCGGATCGTCCACGGCCAGCGCGGGATGCCTGCCGCGGCCGATCGCGATGGCCCCGGAAGCGAGCAGCACCGGGTGCAGGCCCGCGATGAGTCCTCTGTGGACGATCTCGCACAGCCTGTCGAGTTTGACCGCGTCCAGCCTGCCGTCCGTGAGCAGCGAGGACGTGCCTATCTTGAGCACCACCCGGCCCCCCTGCGGCGCCAGGTCCTCGGTCGGCGGCGCGGTGACGGGCAAGCTGTTGGTCGACATGCGGCAGATGCTCACCGCCGTCGATGTACTGCCGATGTGCTCGCGATACGCCGCCGGTGTTCCGCACGGTTGCATCGCCGGAACATCGGCGGTACATCGGATCCGGCGACGCTCTCGGCATGACAGCAGAACTCCGGCTGGCCGACACGGCGACACTCCACCTCACCGAGTCCCAGAAGGGACTGCTGGTGGTGGACAGCCTGGTGCCGACGAAGCAGATCTACAACCAGGTCATCCAATTCGACCTCGATCCGGCCAAATGCGCCGGCCCGCTGGCCGAGACGGTGACCCGGGCGCTGGTCGCCCTGGTCACCGTTCAGCCGGCGCTGCGCCAGGTGTTCCGGCTGCATCCGGAGATGCACGCCGTGCTGCGGCCTCCGCCCACCGCGGACGAGTTGCCACTGGAGTCGATCTCCGTGCCGCCCGCCGAATACGCCGCCACACTCGCCGCGCTGGGCAGGGACATCGGCCGCGCGCCGTTCGATCTGACGACCGGACCGGTGCACCGGTTCGGTTTCGTGCGCGCCACCGACGACAGTGCCGCGGCGATCCTGATCTGCGGCCACCATCTGGTCGGCGACGGGGTTTCCATGGGCCCGATCGTGCGCGACCTCGACCGCGCCCTGGCGGGCCCGATGGACGTGGAAACGCTGCGGGTGAGCCGGGAAGCCGCGCTGGTGAAGGAACTCAACGCGCAGAACCGGGCCGCGGGTTCGGCGCGGACGGCCGAACAGGTCACCACCTGGGCCGAACGGCTGCGCGAAGTCCCGCCGCTCGTGCTGTACCCGCGACCCGACCGTCCACACCGGACGGAGTTCGCCGGACAGCGGATCTCGTGGACCCTCGGCGAAACCGAGTCAGAGCGGTTCCAGGCCACCTGTAAACGGCTCGGGGTCAGCCCGTTCGTGGTGTTCTCCGCGGTGTACGGCACGGTGCTGGCGCGGCACGGCGGCGTGACGCGGGTGCTGATCGGCAGCCCGTTCACCGCGCGGCGCACGATCGGCTCGTACGACCTGTGCGGATTCTTCGTCAACACGTTGCCCGTCACCGTCGACGTGGACTGGACGCGCACCGTCGACGAACACCTCGACAAGACCGTCCGCGCCGCGGTGGACCACTGCCGCTCCGCGGTGGACGTCCCGTTCAACCAGCTGGTGGCACAGGTGCAGCCGGACCGGCCGAGCGACCGCAACCCCCTGTTCTCCTGCATGCTCGCCATGCAGGACACGTTCGACCCGGCGACCGGGACCGGCGCGGTGGTCGGCGCGTACGAGCCGGGCAACGGCACCGCCAAGTTCGACCTGTGGCTGGGTGCCACCCTGGTCGACGGCCGGTGGCTGCTCGAACTGGAGTACGACAGCGAGCTGATCCCGCCCGCGGTCGCCGACGGGCTGCTGAACTCGATGCGGACCGCGCTGCGCCGGACGGTGGCCGACGGCACGCTCACCCTCGCCGAACTGTTCGACGACGCCTCGGCCGTGCGAAGCAGGCGCCATGACGGGTATCCGGCGCAGGTGCCGTCGCCGACCCTGTACGAGTGGTTCGCCGAGACCGCGCGCCGGACTCCGGACGCCGTCGCGGTCACCGAACCCGGCCGCACGCTCACCTACGCCGAGCTTTCCCGTACCGCCGAGCGCATCGCCTCCGGGCTCGCCGATCGCGGGGTCGGCCAGGGAGACGTCGTCGGGCTGCGGCTGGACTCCCTCAGCGAGACCGTCACGTCGATACTGGCGATCCTGCGGCGTGGCGCGACCTACCTGCCGCTGGAGTCGAGCCTGCCCGCCGACCGGTTGTCGTACATGGTGCGGCAGTCCCGCTGCCGGGTGGTGATCGGCTCCGGTGTCACCCTGCACGGGGTCGAAGTCGCTCCGGCCGCCGCATTCGAGTCCGATGTGGAAAGCGCGGCAGTCGCGACGGCGGACTCTCCGGTCTACGTGATGTTCACGTCCGGCTCGACCGGGCTGCCCAAGGGCGTGCTCATGGGCCACCGGCCGCTGCTCAATCTCGCCGCCTGGCAGATCTCCGCGCTGGACATGACCGCGGACAGCCGGTTCCTGCAGTACGCGCCCGCCGGTTTCGACGTGTCGTTCCAGGAGATCCTGCCCACGCTGCTGGCCGGGGCGACCGTCGTGTCGCGGGAGCCCGCCGACCGGCGCGACTTCCCCGAGCTGGTGCGCCGGGTCGCCGACACCGAGGTGACCCATCTCTACCTTCCGGTGGCGGCGCTGCGCCCGTTCGTGCAGTCCGTGCGGACGCACCTGCCGTCGCTGCGATACCTGTGCGTGTCGGGCGAGCAATTGCTGGTGGACGAGGAGATCCGCGCGTTCTTCACCGACCATCCACAGTGCACACTGGTCAACCATTACGGGCCGACCGAGACCAACGCCGCGACCACCTGGCGGCTGACCGCGGCCGACCCGTCGTGGTCACGCCACGTCCCGATCGGCTTGCCGCTGCCGAACGTGACCGCGTACGTCGTCGACGAAACCGGTCATCTCGCGCCGGCGGGGGTCCCCGGCGAGCTGCTGCTCGGCGGTCACTCGCCCGCGGAGGGTTACGTCAACGACCCGGAGCGCACCGCCGAACGGTTCCTGCCCGACGGTTTCACCCCGGGCGAGACGGCCTACCACACCGGCGATCACGTGGTGCGCGACGAAAACGGTGCGCTGATCTTCCTCGGCAGGAATGACACCCAGGTCAAGATCCGCGGCTATCGGGTGGAGCTCGGCGAGCTGGAAGCCGTGGCGACCGGGTTGCCCGACGTGCGTCAGGCGGTGGCCGCGGTGCGCGGTGACGGGATCGATCGACGCCCGTTGCTCTTCCTACTGCCCGAGCCCGGCGCCGCGCCGGACCACGAACAGGTCCGGGCCGCGCTCACCGAGCGGCTGCCGTCGTACATGGCACCGGTGGAGATCGTCGACATCGAGTCCGTACCGACTTCCCGCAGCGGCAAGACCGACCGGGCCGCGCTGGTGGCGCTGGCCGAACAGCTCAGCGCCCAGCGAGCGGTGGAGCCCGCACCCGCCGCCGAGTACGCCGACGACCTCGAGCGGGAGCTGGCAGACATCTGGGCCGAGGTGCTCGGCGTACCCCAGGTCGAGCGGGACCGCCCGGTGCTGGAGTACGGCGCGCACTCGCTGAACATCTTCACCGTCGTGGGCCAGGTGCAGGAGCGGTACGGAGTGGCCGTGCAGCTGGTCGAGTTCTTCCGCTCGCCGACCGTGGCGACGCTGGCAGCGCTGGTCCGGCAATGAACGAGCCCGTACGCGAAGAGCCGCCGAGCAGGCTGGTCACCCTGGTACGCCGCAAGGATCGACCGGTATGCGTGATGCTGCCCGGCGCGGGCGGCGGGCTGAACCCGTACTTGCGACTGGCTTCCCACCTCGGCCGTCACTACAGCGTCTACGCCGTGCGCGCGGCCGGGCTGGTACCCGGGGAACCGCCGGAGGACAGCATCGCGGCGATGGCCGAGTCCGCCCTGTCGGCGCTCGGCGACCGCTCCCCGGCGCTGGTGTTCGGCTGGTCGCTGGGCGGCACCGTCGGCTGGGAGATGTGCGTGCGGCTGGCCGATCGGGGGGCGCGGCCGGATCTGGTGATCGTGGACAGTTCGCCGCTGCCCCGCCACGCCTCGGCCGAGGACGACGAACGGATCAGGAAGCTCATCGTGGGCGGCCTCGGTCCCCGGCCGGACGAACACACCGTCGCCAGGGTGGAGCGCACCTTCCGGGCACAGGCGCACGCGCTCGCCGGGTATGCCGCCGAACGCGAGTATCCCGGGCGGGCGCTGCTGCTGATGTGCCGGGACGCCGACGACGGCATCTCCGGCCGGACCGTCGCGCTGCGACGGTGGTGTGAGCTCGCGCCGGACCTGCGGACCGCGACCCTGGACGCGGGCCACTACGACGTGTTCGAACCGCGGCACCTGGACCGGCTCACCGGTGAGGTCGACGCGTTCCTCGGCCTGGAGCGGGAATCGTGACCTCCCTGGCCGAGACGTACGACCGGCTCTGGTCGCCGCTGCTGGAGACGGTGCGGGCGGACGCGCTGGACTGCCTGCAGGCCAACCTCGCCGTGCTGGCCGACCGGCACGGCGAGGCGGGCGCGCACCTGTCGCTCGGCGCCCCGCTGCGGTTCGATCTCGAGCCGGGGCCGAGGGTGGCCGCCTCATTGCCCTACCGGCTGGCCGCCGCGCACGAGACGCTGGGCCTGCGGGTGGAGCGACGCTGGGACGGGATCGACGGCGCCCGGCTGCGGGCGCTGGCCGACGAAACCGGCCCGCTGTACGTGATCGCCGACGCGCACGGCCTGACGTGGACGCCGTATGCCGGCCGCCGCCACACCGAGCACACGTTCCTTCTGTCCACATCGGACACGGTGGTCGACGCCTATCACGACGAGACGCCGTGGGGTCCGTGCCGTCCTGGCGTGTGGCGGCTCTCCCCCGGCGAACTGGACGCCATGCTGCCCACGGCCACCGCCTTGCGGTTCACCGCCGAACCGGTCGCCGAGCAGCCCGACGTCCTCGCGGTCAACGCCAGGGCGATGGCCGACGCCGTCCCCGCCATCGACGCCTATCTCGCGGCGGACCACAGCGACGGCCTGGTACTCGACATCTGGCTGCTGGGCCGCTCGCGCCTGCTTCACGGTGCCTGGCTCGCCCGGCACGACCGGCCGAGCCCCGAGGTCGACGAGCACGCCAAGGCTTGGCTCACCCTCGCCTCGAAAAGCTATGTGGCCTCGCGCCGATCCCGTACTGGTGCCCCCGGCACCGCCGTGCTCGATGACCTCGGCCTCCTGCTCCACGAAGACGTCGCCATCGCGGCCCGGCTCGCCGCCCGGCACACCGCCCGCGCCGCGGTGTTCGCCGCGATCCAGGACGTGCTGAGGATCGACGAGCCCACCGTGCGCGCAGCCACCACGTTGCGCGAGCTCCCCAACTACAACTCCTTCGGGCTGGTCGACATCATCGAACGGGTCGAGACACGGCTGGCGGTGGTACTCGGCGACGAAGACCTGACCCCTCAGGCGTTGCAGGACATCGACTCGCTGTGCGCGACCTTCGCGCGACGAGCGTGCCCAGGGACGTAACTCGCGTGATCAGAGACGGACCGCCTCCCAACACGCGAGTTACGTCCCCAAGCACCAGCGCAGCTCAGCACAAGGTCGTGAGGGCCTCCTTACCGACCCTGAAGGTAGTGAAGGAGGCCCTCACGGACTTCCGAGCGGGTAACGAGCAGGGCAAAGAACGCAATCAGGTGCCGAAACGCGGAGGTCACCGCGCGGCGTCGGTCACCTCCGCGGCGAGGCGGCGACGGTCGATCTTGCCGCTCGCGTTGACGGGCAGGACATCGACGTGGTGCACCGCGGCCGGGACCATGTACTCGGGGAGACGGCGAGCGACGGCGGCGGTCAGCTCGCCCGCGTCGACCGGGTCGCCGGTGTGCAGCGCATGCAGCACGGTCTGCCCGCGCGCCGGAACGGCGATCACCACGGCGTCCCGCACTCCCGGATGCTTCCGCAGCACGGCCTCGATCTCGCCCAGTTCGATACGGTAACCGCGGATCTTGACCTGATCGTCCAACCGTCCGATGTGGACGAGTTCGCCGTGTTCCCGCCGGACCCGGTCTCCGGTGCGGTACCAATCGCCGTCCCGCGGCGCGCCGTCGGCCACGACGAACGACGTTTCGCCGCGGAAGAACCGGCCGTGGTCGTCGGCGGGGTCGAGGTAGCCGTCGAAGCGCTGTCCGCCGCGGACGCACAACTCGCCGTCCTCGCCCGCGCGGCCGTCCTCGGTGACCAGCACCGCGTCGAGCGCGTCGTGCACCCGGCCGATCGGCACGGTGCCGTTCGAGGTGTCCGGCCACGACCCGGGATCGGCGGGCAGCCGGTACGCGGTGACCGTGACGGTGAGCTCGGTGGGACCGTAGGCGTTCTCCAGCACGCTGTTCGGTGCCGCGGCGGCCCAGGCCCTTGCCTGCTCCACGGTCAGCTGCTCGCCGGCGAAAACGCTCCAGCGCAGCTCCGGCATCGCGCCGGGGCGCAGCCCGCGCAGCCGACCGGCGAGTGAGACCACGGACGGCACCGAGTACCAGTGGGTGATCCGCTTGCCGGTGACGAACCGGGCCGGGGTGAGCACCTCCGCGTCGGAGGGCACCACCAGGGTCGCGCCGGTACTCCACGCGACGAACAGGTCGAACACCGAGGGGTCGAAGGTCAGGTCGAAGGTCTGGGAGAGCCGGCAGCCGGGCGCGACCGCGTAACGCTCGACGCAGTGCGCCAGGTAGCCGGCCACGTTGCGGTGCCGGATCGGCACGCCCTTGGGGGTTCCGGTCGAGCCGGACGTGAACAGCAGGTACGCCACGGCGTCGGGATCGCCGTCGTAGGACGGGTTCCACGGCTCGGGCAGCCGCTCGGGCCAATCGCCGAGCAGGGGCAGCGCGACGGCGCCCGTGCCGTCCACCACCTCCGACGCGTCCGCCTCGTCGACCACGACCACGTCCACCCCGGCCGCCGCGCAGATCGTCCGGTTGCGGTCGGCCGGGAACTTCGGGTTGAGCGGGACGACGACCGAACCGAGTCGTAGTGCCGCGAGATAACCGGCGTAGGTGGCGAGGCTGCGGGCGGCCAGCAGCCCGACCGCGTGCGGGCGCCTGCCCGCCGCCCGCACCAGCCCGGCCGCCAGCCTGTCCACGAGCAGCCGGAGCTCGCTGTAACTCAGCGCGTCCTCACGGACCTCGATGGCCGTCGCGTCAGGGCATCTCCGGACGGTGTCGAGGAACCAGCCGTACATCGTCCCTTGTGGATCGATCACTTGCCGCCACTTTCCCCGGCCGGGGAGTCGACCTCGGCGATCGCGGCGGCCGTGATCACCCTCAGGAAGGGGTAGATCATCAGCAGGCAGACGACCGCGAAGACCCCGAACGCGACCTGAAAGCCGAACAGCTCCGCGAGACCGCCCGCGATCGCCGCCGACACCGGGAGCATGCCCCAGGACAGCAGCCTGCTCGCCGCGCTGAACCGGCCCAGCAGCTCGTTGGGCACCAGAGACTGGCTGATCACGCGGGAGTTCACCGTCCACATCGTCCCGCCGACGCCCGCGAAGAACGCGGCGACACCGACCGGCCAGACACTGGCGGGCGTGCCGGGCACCACCGCGGGCACCCCGACCATCAGCACCGTGCCGATGATGTCGACGAACATCGCCCAGCGTCTGCCGATCAACCGGTTGACCGGGCCGACCAGGACCGTGCCGAGCACTCCACCGGCGCCGAGGCTGGTCAGCAGGAATCCGTACTGCGCGGGCGTGAGACCGAGCGGCCCGCCGACCGCGTACGCCGGGATGAGCGCGTACCACGCGGCCCAGCAGCCCGCCATGCCCGTGATCAGCGCGGCCATCGTCCGCAGCAACCGGTGCTGCCACAGGAACGACAGACCTTCGCGGATCTCCACCCTTGCCGGACGGCGCTCCTTGGCCTGCTTCACCGCGAAGTCGCCGGCCAGCATGGTCAGCAGCACCGCGCCGAACAGGTACACCGCGCCGCTCGCGCCCAGCGCCACGGCGAATCCGGCGGCGACGAGGAATCCGCCGATCGGCGCGCCCACGAAACTGAACGTGACGTATTCGGTCGCGGTGAGCCGCGCGTTCAGCGACTGCCATCGGCTCTTCGGCGTCACCGTCGGGATGATCGACATCGCGGACAGCTGCGCGACCACCTCGGCGACACCCAGTACCAGGGCCACGGCGAGGATCAGCGGCAGGTTGACGAAGCCCGCCGCGACCGCGGTGAGCATCACCGCCATCGCGGCCATCCTGGCGAATTCGGCCCCCACCATCAGCGAGCGCCGGTTTTTGCGGTCCACGAGCACGCCGATGTGCAGTGCGGTCACCAGCCACGGCAGGGTCAGCATGATCGCCACCGCGGCGATCAACGCCGGTGAATCGGTGACCGTGGTGGCCAGCAACGGAAGCGCCACCCGCATCACGGCGTCCGCGGTGTTGGTCGTCCCGGTGAACGAGATCAGCAGCCACTCGTTGCGCCGCTGCGACGGCCGGGGCTCGGTCGCGACGGCGGGAACGGTCGAGGGTCGCTCGGACACAGCTCCTCCAAGGTCACACTGATTGTGTTGCGGTGGCACGGAGTCGCACGATTTCGACGGCGATCTCCGCGATCACCGGGGCCCGGAGGATGCCGTAGTGGTCGGCCTCGACCCGGATCAGGCGCGGCGGTGCGGTGAACTGCGTCGTCCACTGCTCCACCTGGTGCTCGGCCAGCTCCGCCCGGACGAGCAGCGCGGGAACCGCGAGCGGCCGTTCGTTGAGGTACGAGCCGACCGCGTCGGTGTGCCGGTTGAACGTCGTCCAGCGCTCGAGGAGCATCGGCACCGACACCGGTTGCCCGCTCGCCGTGGCCAGCCGGGCGGCCAGCACCCGCATCGCCAGCTCGGGATCCCCCGGCGTGGTCCGGGCAGGCGTGCCGTCGAGGGTCGCGCCGAACGTCGCGGCCATGTTCTCGGAGAAGACCTCGTACACCACGGCGTCCCGCACCTCGGGGGCGATGCCGTGCCGGACCGGAGGTGTCGAGTCGAGCAGCACCACCGGCGGCGGGGCGCCCCGACCGGTCGCCGCCATCTCGAACGCGATCTGCCCGCCCATCGACCAGCCACCGAGCAGATCAGGGTGCAGGTCCTCGGCATCGAGATCGGCGCGGAACCTCGCCGCCATCGCCGGTATCGAGTCCAGCGGCGTGCGCTCCTGCGACGCCGTGACCAGCCAGTCCGGCGGAAGTTCGGCCACCAGCTCGTGATAGTCCCGCACGCTGCCGCCCGCGCCGGGCAGCAGATGCAGATGCGGGCCACCGCCTTCCCGCAGGACGACCAGAGTGCTGCCGTCGTCGGCGCCGGGGCCGCCGTCGAGCTGCTCGGCCGCCCGCCGCGGGGTCGGCTCGGTGAGCCACCCGGTGATGTCCAGCGTCACGCCGCTTTCGGACTCGATGGCCGACGCGAACTGCACGACCTTGAGCGACCGGCCGCCGGTGGCGAAAAAGTCTTCGTCCGCTCCGGCCGGTGGAGTGCCGAGCACCTCCGTCCAGACCCTGCGGACCTGGTCGAGCGCCGCGGACTCAGGCATCTCCGTGGTGTCCGGTTCGGCCGTCGTGATGGTGTGTTCCAGATAGGCGGGCGCGGTCCTGGATCCGACCTCGATGGTGCCCACCGGCAGCTCCGGATCGAGTCCACCCTCCGCGAGGACCCGGTCGATGTCCTGGAACAGGCGCCGCGCCGTCGAGTGGTCGAACCGGCCGACGTTGTACTCGGACTCGACGACGTACTCGCCCTCGAAGTCGAACACCCCGAACCCGAGGTCGGTGCGCGCGGCTCGGTTCGGCGCTCGTTGCAGCTTCAGCGAGACGTCGCCGAGGCGCAGCCCGACACCGATCGATCCGTACCAGGTGACCAGGAGCGGGATCGCGTCCCGCAGCCTGGCCTGCGCCGATTCGGTGAGCGCGCCGTACACCAGGGAGAACGGCACGGTCTGATGGGCGAGGCTGTCCCACATGCCGTCACGGACCCGCTCGACCACCGTGCCGAACGAGTCGCCGTCCTCGATGACGGTCCTGGTCACCAGGACGTTGGCCAGATACCCGACCAGCGCCTGGTCCTGTGGCGTCATACGGTTGGCGCTGACCAGGCCCGTGCACACCTCCGGTCCGGCGCCGCCACGGGCGAGCACCGTCTGGAACGCGGCGAACAGCACGCTGAACGGTGTGGTGAAGTACCGCTTCGCGAGTTCGCCGATGCCGTCGACGGCCTCCTTGCTGAAGACGAACCGCACCATCCCGCCCTTGTTGCCGGTACCGGTGTAGGTGTGCCGGTCGGCGACCAGGGTCGTGGTCACCGCGCCGTCGAGCTTCTCTCGCCAGTACTTCAGGCTCGCGTCCCAGCGGCCGTCGGTGCGGGCCGCGTTCGAGGCGAGGATGTGCTCCCGGAACGACACCGGGGGCTCGGCACCGAAATCCGGCTCCTCACCCGCGACAGCCGCCGCGTACGCCTTGGCGAAGTCGTCCATCAGCAGCTGCATCCCCCATCCGTCGACGAGGGCGTGGTGGACGGTGACCAGCAACTCGTACTGATCTCCGACGGTCACCGCCACCAGCCGTGCCGCCGGCGCGACGTCCAGCGCGAGCGGCCGCTCCTGGATCTCCCCCGCGATCGACCTGAGCAGGGGCTCCACCGGCACGGAGCCGGGATCCTCGATCGCGATCCACTGCGGTTCGACGTCGACATGGTCCACAATGGACACCATGATCGCGCCGTCACGGTGGTGCAGGCTCGCACGCATCGCCTCGTAGCGGTCCACCACGGCCTGCCAGGCGACCCGCAGGGCGTCGAAGTCCAGCGGCCGGTCGGCTTTCAGCGGCCAGGTCTGGTTGTAGACGGACTTGTTCCTGGCCCTCTGATGGATCCACCACAGCATCTCCATGAGGGCACTGGCCGGGAACATGCCGGTGTCCGTCGCGACGGGAGCGTTCAACGGGAATTCCTTTCCGGTGTTCAGCGGACGATCGGCAGGATCTCTTCGGTCAACCCTTTGCGATCGACCTTCCCGTTGGCGGCCAACGGGATGCTGTCGCGCTGGTGGTAACCCCTCGGGCGCATGTAGACCGGGAGGTCCTCGAGCAGGCGGACGAACTCCTTCTCGTCCACGGGATCGCCCGCGTAGACGGCGTGCAGGTCCACCTCGCCGTCGGCGGCGGTGAGCGCCACCACGACCACCTCGGCGATCGACGGATGCCGTCGCAGCGCCGACTCGATCTCGCCCAGTTCGACCCGGTTGCCCCGGACCTTGATCTGGTCGTCGACACGGCCGAGATGGACCAGCTCACCGCTCTCGCGGCGCACCCGGTCGCCGGTGCGATACCAGTGCCCGGGGGTCAGCGGCTCGGCACCGTCGTAGACCGTGCCCTGCTCGCCGTCGAAGGCAAGGAAGCGCCCGGCGTTGTCGTCGGAGTCCAGGTAGCCGGGGAAGCGCTGCGGGCCGCGCACGCACAGCTCGCCGTCCTCGCATTCCCGGAGCTCCTCGTCGAGCAGCACATAGTCCAGATGCGGGAAGAGCTCACCGATCGGCATGGAACGGTTCGAGGTGACCGGCCAGTCGGCGCGCGCGGCGGGCACCTCGTATCCGGTGCAGATGACGGTCAGTTCCGTCGGCCCGTAACAGTTGTGGATGGTCGCGTTGGGGGCGGCGGCCCGCCACACCTCGACCTGTTCGAGGTTCAGCGGTTCGCCGCCGAACATCCCCCGGCGCAGGTTCGGCATACTGCCCGGGGCGAGGGCCCGCAGCCTGCGTGCGAACGAGATGATCGACGGCACCGAAAGCCAGTGCGTGAGCCGCTTCTCGTTGACGAAGCGCACCGGCGCGAACACTTCGCTGTGCTGCGGGACGCACAACGTCGCGCCGGTCCCCCAGGTGGCGAAGAGCTCGACGATCGAACCGTCGAAGAAGAGCTCGAAGGTCTGCGAAACCCGGCAGTCGTCGGTGAAGCCGAACCGGCGGATGTTGTCCTCCAGCAACGAGGACACACATTCGTGCGTCACCGGCACACCTTTCGGGCTCCCCGTCGAGCCGGAGGTGTAGATGATGTAGGCGACGTCCCCGTCGCCGGAACCGATCTCGGGCAGCGGCTCGTCGCCGTCCAGCAGGCCACGCCACCGGTCACCGGTCAGGTCGACGATCGGGATGCCCGACTGCCGCGGGTACTCCGGCAACTGCTTGGCGGACGTGTCGTCGACGATCGTCACATCCAGGCCGGCGTCCTTGGTGATCGCCAGGTTCCTCGCGACCGGCGCACCCTGGTTGAGCGGCACCACGGCCGCGCCGACCCGCTGGATCGCCAGGTAGCCCACGTAGCTCGCGAGGCTGCGCGAGGTCAGCAGGCCGACCCGCTCCGGTCGTCTGCCCGCAGCCGACACCAGGCGCACCGCCATCCGCTCGACGGCGGCCCGCAGTTCGTCGTAGGTCAACGTGAGCCCGGCGACCTCGATCGCCGTCGAGGAACCGTGAACCGCCACCGAATCGTCGAACCAGTCGAAGAGTCTGCGGGTCGTCATCGCGCGCCCCCGTCCTGGCCGACCGCGGCCAGATCGGCCAGCCAGCGCTTCAGATCGGCGACCGTGTGCAGATCGACCAGCCGGGTGGCGTCGATCTCGGCGTCGTCGTCACCCGCCACGTCGACCGCGAGACGCAGCAAGGCCAGCGATTCCAGCCCCGCGTCGAGCAAGGGCGTCGAGTCGTCGAAGGTGAAGGTCGCATATCGCGTGATGATGGCGTCGAAATCGACAATCGTGTCACTCATGGGCATTTCTCCATGGAGCCGGGGCTTCGTCACCGAGACCATCGCCGCCGCGGTTGTTGTCTCGATGTACTCGGGTTCTACTACCGTTGTTGCCTTCACTTCACCTGACGGCCGGACTTCCAGACGTCGGTCACGTGGGCCGGATCGGCGAGGACGTCGATGTCCAGCACCGGATCCGCGTCCAGCAGGAGCACGTCCGCGTCGTAGCCGGCCAGCAGCTGTCCGGAGCGCGGCGCCTGCGGTCCGAGGGTGGCGGGTGCGGTGGCCGTGGCCATCTCGATCGCCTCCAGCGGGGTGGCACCGCTCTTCACCATCAGCGAAAGCTCGATGCCGCCCTTCCCCCATTGGGTGGGCCGGTCGGGGCCGGTCATGGCGAGGTCGGTGCCCAGCGCGATGGTGACGCCCGCCTCGCGGGCCAAGGCGATCGCGTCGAGATGCCGCCCGGCCACCTCTTCCAGCTTTCGCTTGGCGTAGGCGGGAAGCAGATCGCTGGTGAGCAGCAGGTGCATGATCGTGCGGGTGGGGACCAGGATCGCGCCGGTCTCGCGCATCGCCGCGGCGGCTTCCTCGTCGAGATAGGTGCCGTGCTCGATGGTGTGCACACCCGCCTTCAGCGCGGCCATGATGCCCGCCTTGCCGTGACAGTGCGCCGCGACCACCCGCTCGGCCTGTCCCGCCACCTCGACGATCGCGGCCAGTTCGGCGTCGGTGAACTGCTGATGGTGCGGATGGTCCACTTCGGACAGAACCCCGCCGGAGGCGAACACCTTGATCAGCTTCGCGTTGTTGCGCAGCTGTTCACGGGCGGCCCGCGCGCACTCGGCGGGCCCGTCGGCAAGCCTCAACTCGCCGCCGAGGTGGCCGAAGTCGTTGATCCACGGGACAGGGAAGCCGTGCACGTCGCCGTGTCCACCGGTGGTCGACAAGGCCGTGCCCGCGCTGTAGATCGTCGGTCCCTCGATGGTGCCCTCGGCGACCGCGCGGACCAAGTGGATGCCGAGACCGCCGACCTCGCGGATGGAGGTGAAGCCCGAGTCGAGGCAGGCCCGCAGGTCCGACACGCACCGAGCCGACCGCAAGGCGATCGGCTCGTGCATCAGATCGTGCAGGTCCGCACTGCGCAGGCCCATGAAATGCCCGTGACAGTCCCACATTCCGGGCATCACGGTATGCCCGCGGGTGACGTCGGCGCCGGGTGTGGCCGGCGCCCCGTCACGCGGACCGGCGTAGCGGATCCGGTCGCCCTCGACGATCACGACACCGTCGATGATCGGCGTGCCGCGTCCGGGAATCAGTTGGGAGGCTTCGATGCGTTGCTGCATGCGGGCCAGAGAAGCAGACCGCGGCCGGTTCGGTCACGCGGCGACGATTGCGCACCGTGGATCGCCGCTCGCGGAAATATGATCGTCAGGAACGGGTGAAGGTCATGATCCAGTTGACCTCCCAGCTCTCACCATCGTCGATCGAGAAGGCCTGTTCCCAGCGGGCCGAATTCTCGGTGACGTCCGACCAGATGAACCGGACCCGCACCGGCGTTTCACCCTCGGTGTCCTCGCCGTAGAAGACGCCGCGCCCGTCGGTGAACTCGCCGATGACAGGCGGGAAGAGTCGCCCGACGTCGCTGCTCGACCAGTTCAGCGACCACTTCCGGGCCACTGGGTCGAACAACCGCAGGGTCAGTCCCCGCACACCGTCGGGAAAAACGATTTCGTCGACATTCGCGTTTCCTTCGAAAAGGCTCCAACTCTTCGCGGGTGCCGTGAATTCCACCCAATCGTCGCTACCGGCCAGCCGCTTTGTCAGACGGCGGTTGAGGACATTCCACGAGCCTACGAGGAAATCGAATTCGCCCATGCCGAAACGGTATCACGCGATCAGGAGGCATCCGCGCCCGTCGAAGACGCCGATGCCCCGCGGCGAGGGCTTGTCGGGCCTTCGCCGCGGGGCGGTCTTGCGTTCGCGGCCCCCTCCCGGTGACCGTGTGGATTTCTGGTCATCCAACGCACCAAAATCCACACACCCGCCCGCCGGGAACGCGACACCAAAGGCCCCCGCTCCCTTTCCGCAGGTCAGCACCCCAGGCGATACTCACAGGACACGGGGGACACTTTTCGAGGTGTCAGTGTCCGAGTTGGGCGAGGGGGTCGTGAGTGGTAAAGAGGGTTAGAACGCTACTTGCCACTCACGACCCCCTTTGCCTAAACGGGCATATGCCGCAAAGTAGACATTTCGTCGCTGGAATGCGTCTCTTGTGGACACTCAGGTCCTGTCGGCCAGTCCAGAGCCATGCTTGGGCGTGAAGACCGCGAACTTGGCTTATGAAACGCGCGCTAGCCGTGCAGGGAGACCGGCAGTGAGACAAGGCCGTGCATGATCGTGCTGGTCTTCCACCGGAGCTGCTCCGGTTCCGCCGCCAGCGCGAGGTCCGGGAACCGTTCCAGCAACCCGCCGATGCCGATCTCCACCTGCAGACGGCCCAGCGGTGCGCCCGCGCAGTAGTGGATGCCATGACCGAAGGCGAGGTGACTGCCGAGCCCGCGGGTGATGTCCAGGCTGTCCGCGTGCTCGAACTTCTCCGCGTCGCGGTTCGCCGAACCCAGTGCCACCACCACGATCTCGCCGGCGGGAATGGTCACGCCGTCCAGTGCGATGTCCTCGGTGGTGAAGCGGAACGTCGCCAGGCCGACCGGACCCTCGTACCGCAGCAGTTCCTCGACCGCGGCGGGAAGCAACGCCGGATCCGCCCGTAGCCTGGCGAGCTGGTCCGGATGGCGGAGCAGGGTGTACACCCCGTTGCCGAGCATGCTCAACGTGGTGTCGTGCCCGGCCACCACGAGCAGGAAGACCATCGCCACCAGCTCGTCCTTGCTGAGCCTGTCCCCTTCCTCGGTGGCCAGTACCAGCGCGCTGAACATGTCGTCGCCGGGATCGGCGAGTTTCGCGTCGATCAGGTCCTCGGTGAACCTGGCCACCGCCGCCGAAGCCGTGGCGACCTCTTCCGGCGTGTGGTTCGCCCCGACGAGCGTGTTCGTCCACGCACGGAAGACCTCGCGATTCTCGGGCGGCACGCCGAGCAGTTCGGCGAGGACCGTGATGGTCAGCGGGGCGGCCAGATCCTCGATCAGTTCCGCCTCGCGCGCGCCGGCCATCCGGTCGAGCAGTTCCTCGGTGATCTCCTCGATCCGCGGCCGCAGGAGCTTCACCCGGCGTTCGGTGAAAGCCTTGCCGACCAGTCTTCGCAATCGGACATGGTTCGGCGGATCGCTGTTGAGCATGTGCGCGGCCAGCTCGTCGTCGACCGCCGCGGGGGTCTTGTCCGGCGACTCGGCGTGCCGGGCGAACAGCTCGTTGACCCGCCGTCCGTCCTTGCTGATCCGCGGATCGGCGAGCAGGGCGCGGGCGTCGCGGTAGCGGGTCACCATCCACACCTTGATGCCGTGTGGCATCAGCACTTCCCGGGGCGGGCCCGCTTCCCGCAACCGCGCGTACAACGTGTAGGAATCCTGGACGAAGTCGGCCGAGAGCCTTTCGACCTTCGTCGTTCGACGGCTTTGCATCAACATCCTCCACGCGTCCGGCGGACCGGACACGGTGTCTTGGTCGAGCCACGGTCATTCGAGGGGCGCCAGTACCTCACCGGTCGCCACGTCCACGACGCGGATCGCTTCCCGTGGACAGGAGTCGGCCGCGGCGAGCACCTCCTCGTCGGCACCGATCTCGACGTCGACCGGCTGTGACCTGTCGTCGACGATCCGGAACCGGTGCGGAAGGTCTCCCACGCACACCCCGGAACCTATGCAGCGGTCCTGGTCCACGAGGATCCGCCAGCGGCGACCGCTCTCGGTCATGTCAGTCTCCTTGGAATCGAACGGCGCCTTCGAGCGCTCAACTGCCGCTCCGGAACCAGTTGAACGAGGGAGCCGATCGTTCACGGGAATGTCTTGTGGCGCAAGGTGTTCTCTCGCTTGAGCGGTTACGGCTCCGGAGGCCGGTTGGTCGGGGTGGTCGTGAGTGGTAGTCAGGGTCAGCACACGAATCGCCACTCACGAGTCAGTTCGAGAGGGGATCTCCTTTGTTACGAAGACTTTGTGCCGCCCTGTGCGTCTCCACCCTGGTCGCCGGTTCGACGGCGGGCGCTCCGGCCGCGATCGCGGCACCCGCGGCCGCCGCCGAAGCCCGCGGCGGTGATGATCTGCCCGGCCCCGACGACGTGAAACGCAGGAAGCTGCGGCAGCAGGCGATCGCGGACGTGCTGAAGGGCAAGGAAGTCGCCGAGCGACGCGGCGCGAGCACCGTGGTCAGGACGGGTGGTCCCGTCGACGAGTACGTCGAGCTGGCCAGGGAATCGACCGACCGGATCTTCGTCGTACTCGCCGAGTTCGGCGACCAGCGGCATCCGTCCTACCCCGACGTCGACACCGATCCGGCCATCCCGGGCCCGGTCCGCTTCGACGGTCCGCGGCACAATCAGATCCCCGAGCCTGACCGGCGAACGAACAACACCACCATCTGGCAGCCAGACTACGATCGCCGCCATTACCAGGAGCTGTATTTCTCCACCGCTCCCGGCGCCGACTCACTGGCCGCCTATTACCGGAAGCAGTCCTCAGGCAGGTACTCGGTCGAGGGTATGGTCACCGACTGGACCACGGTGCCGTTCAACGAGGCCCGCTACGGGCGGTCGAACGGTTTCCCGTGCGCAGGCGTCGTCTGCGCCAACTCCTTCGACCTGGTGACCGACGCCGTCAACGCCTGGTACGGCGGGGAACTCGCCGCCGGCCGGACACCGGCGCAGATCCGTGCGCAGCTCGCGACGTTCGACGTCTGGGATCGCGACGACTTCGACCGCGACGGCGACTTCAACGAGCCGGACGGCTACCTCGACCACTTCCAGATCGTGCATTCCGGCGCCGACCAGGCCGACGCGGATCCCGTCCGCGGCGAGGACGCGATCTACAGCCACAGCGCTTACGCGTTCGCCAACACCACCGCCGGTCCGGACGGCAACCCGCGAGGCGGCACCCAGATCGGTGACAGCGGTATCTGGGTCGGCAACTACACCGTCCAGCCGGAGAACGGCGGTATCAGCGTGTTCTGCCGCGAGTTCGCGCACGACCTCGGCCTGCCCGACCTGTACGACACCAACGGTGGCGCGAACAACGTGAGCTGGTGGTCGCCGATGGCGCAGCAGCGCGTGTCCGGGCCCGGCGAGGTCATCGGCACCCGCATCAACGACCTGGACGCGTGGTCCAAGCTGCAGCTCGGCTGGCTGGACTACGAGGTCGTGGTGGCAGGTCAGACCCGCACCCTCGACCTCGGCCCGCACGAATACAACTCGGCGAAGGCCCAAGCGGTCGTGGTCGTGCTGCCGGACAAGCCGAAGACGTTCCACCATGGACAGCCGTTCGCCGGTCCGAACCAGTGGTGGAGTACCAGGGGCAACAACCTGTCCACCACGATGACCCGCCCACTCGACCTGACCGGCAAGACCTCGGCGTCACTGACACTCAAAGCCCGCTACGACATCCAGCCGGACTTCGACTTCCTCTACACGCAGGTCTCGACCGACGACGGCGTCACGTGGACCGCGGTGGACGGCCTCGCCGCCGGCGCGCCGTTCCAGCGGGACTTCAGCGGGCTACCGGCACTGTCGAGCACCACGGGAGGGAACTGGATCGACGTCAACGTGCCGCTCGACTCGATCGCGGGCGAGAAAGCCCTGCTCCGATTCCAGTATCGGACCGACGGCGCTTTGGCGCGGAGCGGGTTCTTCGCCGACGACATCACGATCACCGCGGACGGCGCGCCGTTGCTGACCGACGGAGCGGAGAACGGCGCGAACGGCTGGGCGCTCGACGGTTTCCGGACGGCGGCCGCCACCGAGACCCGCCTGTTCGACAACTTCTACCTCGCGTCGAACCGCACCTACGAGTCCTACGGCCGATATCTGCGCACGGGCCCCTACAACTTCGGATTCCCCGACAGACCCGCTTTCGTCGAGCATTTCCCGTATCAGACCGGCTTGGTGGTGTCCTACTGGAACACGTCCGAAATGGACAACAACACCAGTGAGCACCTCGGCTCCGGGCTGATCCTCCCGATCGACGCGCATCCCGCGCCGATCTACAACATCGAAGGCGCGCCTTGGCGGTCCAGGATCGCCGGTTACGACATGCCGTTCTCGCTCCGCAAAGCGGACTCGTTCACCCTGCACGTCAACGGAAAACCCAGCTACGTCCGCGGGCGGAACGCCGTGCCGCTGTTCGACGACACCGGGACTTTCCTGTTCCCCGACCAGCCGAACGCCGGAGTGATCCTCCCGGCGACCGGAACGACGATCCGGGTGCTGTCGCAGAGCGGTACGTCGATGCGGGTTCGCGTCGGCCACAAGTAGGGCGGCCGTGGTCGCGGGTCGCGAAAGCCACTTTCGCGACGCGAGCATGGACCCAGGCCGCGAGGGAATGCGCGCCGCACCGCATGTCATGAAAGGGTCGTTCAGGACGAAAAACGTCCTGAACGACCCTTTCATGACACTTGAGCGAGCCAGCACTCACCGAGCGCGGAATTACCCCGCCGGTGAACAGGCCGCGTGCGGGTTGACCACTCGCAGCGCCGAGGGCGGGTGGCGTTCGAGCAGGGCCTCGGGCCGGACGGGCCGGTGCACGAGCTCACCACCGCAATTGGGGCAGACGCCGCCGAAGCGCCCTTCGGTGCACGCAGGGCAGAAGGTGCACTCGAAGGTGCAGATGCGCGCGTCCGCCGAGGGCGGCAAATCTCGATCGCAGCATTCGCAATTGGGCCTGAGCTCGAGCATGGCGCGAACTCTACCCGAGACCGCTGTTCAGCTGAGCGATATCGGAACCGGACGAGATCCGTGAGACTCGGCCACCGAGAGGTTACTGGAGGTTCAGTGCAGACCGATCAGAGCATGGACGACTCGAACGAGGGCAGAATTTCCCGTCGCGGCTTTCTGGGGCGGACCGCGACGGCGTCGGCGGTGCTGGCGGTCGGCGGGCAGCTCGCCGATCCGGAGACGGCGGCCGCCGGGGGAAGCGGCCTCGTCGACGTGGAGTTGCGGGTCAACGAGCGCGTGGAGCGGCTGCGGCTGGATCCACGGGTGACGTTGCTCGACGCGGTGCGCGACGAATTGCGGCTGACCGGCACGAAGAAGGGTTGCGACCGCGGTCAGTGCGGAGCGTGCACAGTGCACGTCGATGGACGGCGGGTGCTGTCCTGTCTGACCTTGGCGGGCTCCGTGACCGGAAGGCGGGTCACCACCATCGAGGGACTGGCGCGGGGCGGCGAGCTGCATCCCGTGCAGCAGGCGTTCCTCGAGCACGACGGTTTCCAGTGTGGTTTCTGCACTTCCGGCCAGATCATGTCGGCGGTCGCCGTGCTCCGGGAAGGGCGTCCTCGCTCGGCCGAGCAGGTCCGGGAGCTCATGTCCGGCAACATCTGCCGCTGCGGCGCGTACGACGGCATCGTCGACGCGGTCCGGGCCGCGGGAGCGGCGGACTGATGCGGCCGTACGACTTCGCGATCACGCACAACGTGGCCGAGGCGCTCGACCGCGCCGCCGCGCCGGACTCGGCCTACCTGGCGGGCGGCACGACGCTGGTGGACCTGATGAAGCTCGAAGTGCTGACGCCGAGCCGGGTGGTGGACATCAACCGGTTGCCGCTGACCGGCGTGTGGACGGATCGGCATCGCCTGCACATCGCGGCCTTGGAGCGGATGAGCGACGCGGCCGTGCATCCACTGGTGACTTCGAGGTATCCGATGCTCTCCGAGGCGCTGCTCGCCGGCGCGTCGCCGCAGCTGCGGAATATGGCCAGCATCGGCGGGAATCT
Organism: Amycolatopsis sp. WAC 01376; assembly: GCF_003947415.1. GTDB lineage: Bacteria > Actinomycetota > Actinomycetes > Mycobacteriales > Pseudonocardiaceae > Amycolatopsis. The sequence goes on along the minus strand of NZ_QHKL01000007.1, from coordinate 394,208 downwards.
GTTGCAACGCAGCAGATGCGGCTACTTCCGCGACACCTCGACGCCGTGCAACAAGCGGACGCCCGGCACCGGTTGCCCGGCGATCAAAGGCGTCAACCGTGCGCACGCCGTCCTGGGGACCAGTGACTCCTGTGTGTCCACCCATCCGAGCGATCTAGCGGTGGCCCTCGTGGCGCTGGACGCCTCGGTGCGGCTGACCGGCCGGGACGGTTCGCGAGACGTCCGGCTCGCCGAGTTCTACCGGCTGCCGGGCACCACCCCGCACCTCGAGAACGACCTACGACCGGGTGAGCTGGTGACCGAGGTGACGGTGCCCCTGCTCGGGTGGGCGAACCGGTCGACCTACGTGAAAGTGCGGGACAGGTCCTCCTACGAGTTCGCGCTCGCCTCGGCAGCGGCGGCGGTACTGGTCCGCGGCGGTGTCGTACGTGACGTGCGGCTCGCGGCGGGCGGGGTCGGCACCCGGCCATGGCGCTTGGCCGCGGTGGAGGACGCCTTGCGCGGCAAGCCACTGCGGCTCGACGTCGTCGAGAAGGCCGCCGCGCTGGCCACCGAAGGAGCCCGGCCGTTGGCCCACAACGGGTTCAAGGTGCCGCTGCTGCGACGCACCATCACCCGTGCCCTGATGAAGCTGGCGGACCGGACATGACCTCACTCTCCCGTGTCGAAGGACGGCTCAAGGTCACCGGAACCGCCCGGTACTCCGCCGATTACCCGGTCGATGGCCTCGTCAACGGCTACCTGCTGCTCAGCACGGTGGGGCGCGGCACGATCCGTGCCGTCGACGCGACCGCCGCGCGTCGCTCCCCTGGTGTGCTCGCCGTCTACAGTCACGCGAACCCGCTGCCGCTGTTCGGCGGCGCCGAATCCGGCATCGGCTACAACTGGCTTCCGCTGCAGGACGACCAGGTTCGCCACCACGGGCAGATCGTCGGGCTGGTGGTCGCCGAAACCTTCGAGCAAGCCCGCGACGCCGCCGCCCTGGTCCGCATCGACTACGCCGCCGTCCCGGCACGGACGTCGTTGCGAGACGGGATGCCCGGCGCCACCCTGCCGGACGACGTCAACGGCGAACCGGCGCAGCTCGACCTGCTCGCCGACGGCGTCGCGTCCATCGACGAAGCCCTCGGCGCGAGCCCGGTGGTCGTCACCGCCACCTACACGCAGCCCATCGAGTACCACAGCGCCATGGAGCCGCACGCCGCCATCGCGGTGTGGCGCGACGGCTACCTCACCCTTTACAGCGGAGCACAGGCTCCGCAGCTGTTCGCCGGGACGATCGCGGCCACGATCGGCGTGGATCCCTCCCGGGTACACCTGCTCAGCCCGCACGTCGGCGGCGGATTCGGCAACAAGATCCTCACCTGGGGGCACCCCGTGCTCGCCGCGGCCGCGGCCAAGGCACTCGGCCGCCCGGTGCGGATCGTGCTCACCAGGGAGCAGACCTTCGGCGTCACCGGTCACCGCTCGGCGATGTCCCAGACGGTCTCCCTCGGCGCCGACCGCGGCGGGCGCCTCGCCGCCGTCAAGCACGACGCCTACGCCAGTCTGTCGAGCGGCGGCGACGGTTTCCTTTACGAGGCGGCGCCGCACACCACTTCGCGGTACTTCTACGCCTCGCCCAACATCCATGTCGGACAACGTCTGGTGACGCTGGACGTCCCGCCCCAGACACCGATGCGGGCACCCGGGCCGGAAGCAGGCTCGTTCGCGCTGGAAACCGCCATGGACGAACTGGCGGTACGCCTCGGCCTCGACCCGGTCGAGTTACGCATGCGCAACTACGCCACCACCTACCCGGGTCGCGGGGTGCCTTGGTCCGGCAAGCATCTCGACGAGTGCTACCGCGTCGGCGCCGAGGCGTTCGGCTGGTCCCGGCGTGCCGCGGTGCCCAGGTCGGTCGTCGACGGCGAATGGCTGGTCGGCACCGGAATGGCGACCGCGGCCTATCCGGCTTCGCGGTACCGCACCACGGGAAAGGTCCGGCTCCAGGCCGACGGCACCGCGGTGGTGTCCACCGCGACGTCGGATCTGGGCACCGGGATGTGGACGGTGCTGGCGATGGTCGGTGCCGACGCGCTCGGCATCCCGGTGGGCCGCGTCCGTTCCGCTCTCGGCGATTCCGCGCTGGCCGACAACCCCGGCGCGTTCGCCTCCGCGGGTACGGCGAGCTCCGCGCCGGCCGTCCACGCGGCGGCCCTGGCCGCGACGCGCGCGCTTCTCGAACTCGCCGTGACACACGAACGCTCCCCCTTCCACGGTCTGAGCCGGGATCAGGTCCGCTATGAACGTGGTGACGTCGTGGGGCCAAGGCGGCGGATCGCGTTCGGCACCCTGCTCGGCGTCGTCAATCTCGCCGGGATCGACGCGACGGAGACCACGGCGCTGGGGCCTGAGCGCGAGCGGTTCGCCTTCACCTCGTTCGGCGCGCACTTCTGCGAAATCGCGGTCAACCGGTGGACCGGAGAACCCCGCCTGCGCCGCGTGACGACGGTCATCGACGCCGGTGCCATCGTCAACGAGAAGACCGCGCGCGGCCAGATCACCGGTGGCGTGATCTTCGGCATCGGCCAGGCCCTCCTGGAGAACACGCACGTCGAGCCGGACACCGGCCGCATCGCCAACGCGAACCTCGCCGACTACGCCCTTCCGGTCGGCACCGACGTCCCACCGATCGACGTTCGCTTCCTCAACCACCCCGACACCGTCTTCAACCCACTCGGCGTCCGCGGGATCGGCGAGCTGGGCACCGTCGGTATCGCCGCCGCCATCGGCAACGCCGTCCACCACGCCACCGGCCGCCGCGTCCGCGACCTCCCCATCACCCTCGACAAACTGATGGAGACTTGATCTGTCGGATGCCTTAGGGTTCTTCGCGTGACGGACGTTGTCGAGCTACGGCAGTACACGCTTCACCCGGGACAGCGCGAGGTGCTGATCGAGCTGTTCGACCGGGAGTTCGTCGAGACCCAGGAAGCCACCGGGATGCGCGTCCTGGGGCAGTTCCGGGATCTCGACCGCCCGGATCATTTCGTGTGGCTGCGAAGCTTCCCCGGAATGCCGGCCAGGCTTCAGGCCCTGACGAGCTTCTACACCGGTCCGGCGTGGAAGGCGAACGCGGCGGCGGCCAACGCCACCATGATCGACTCGGACGACGTCCTGCTGCTGCGGCCGGTCCGGCAGGGAGCGTTGGCCGGCCTCGACCCCGCGATGCGGGACGCGCCCGCCTCGTCGTTGGTCACGGCCACGATCTACCACCTGCCGTCGCCACCGGAGGAGCAGGACGTCCGGTTCTTCGACGAAACCGTTCTTCCGCTGCTGGAGAAGGCCGGAGCGACTCCGCTTGCCTTGCTGCGGACGGAATACGCGGAGAACGACTTCAAGGGGCTGCCGGTCCGCACGGGCGAGCACGTCCTCGTCGTACTCACCTCGTTCCCCGGGCAGGACGCCTACGCCGAGCACACCGAGCGGCTGGCCGGACTCCCCGAGTGGCGTGACGACGTGCAGCCCCGCCTGCCGGACTCCGTCGAGCGGCTGCTGCTGACCCCCACCGACCGGTCGATGCTGCGCTGATCGTCACCGCAACGCGGAGGACAGCCGATTGACCAGCCTTGGCAGCTCGGTACCCGGCGCCCGGGCGGCGAGCGCGCGCAACGTCAGGCATTCCTCGCGATACCACGCGAGCCCGGCGCCGCGGTTCGCCGCGAGCCGGGAAAGCTGGTCACGCACCGCGCCCTCGTAGTACCCGACGATGCGGTGCGTCGACGTGCGCTCCTCGTCGGCCGTGACGTACTCGTCGGTGGCGAACAGCCGCACCAGCCCCGGAACCCGGTACCGGTCCATCCGCACCGTCTCGATGAGCCCGGCGTCGACCAGCCGTTCGGCCGCCGATTCGGCCAAAACGACGGGGATGTCGAGCGCGGCCGCGAGCGCGGCTGTCGAGACCACCGGCAGGTCCAGCACTCCGAGCTGGCCGAGGGCGCACGTCGCGAACGGATCGGCGACGCGGCGCAGCAACCGGACACCTGCCCGCAAGCCGTCACGGACGCTGAGCCCGTCGCAGGTCAGCGCGTCCAGCCGGCGCACCGGATCGGCCAGCCGCGCGGCGAACTCGCCGATCGTCCATTCCGGACGCCGCGCGAGCCTCGTGGCGGCGATGCGCAGAGCGAGCGGCAAATGGTCGCAGAATTCGGCGAGCCGGACGGTGGCGGCGAGGTCGGTGTCCACCCGGGGAGCCCCGGCGTAGCGACGGAGCAGTGCCGTCGCGGCCGTCGTCGGGAGCCTGCCGAGCCGAAGCAGGCCCGATCCGTCCACCGCGGTGGAGGCCGGGCGGCTCGTCAGGATCACCGCGCAGCCCGGCGCGGCGGGCAGCAGCCGCCGGATCTGTTCGGAGTCGGCGACATCGTCGAGCACGATGATCACCCGACGGTCGGCCAAGGCAGAGCGCAGCAGTGCGGCGGCTCTCTCCTCGTCCGGTGGGATGTCCGCGGCCGGTACGCCCAGTGCCGCGAGCAGCCGTCCGATCGCGTCGACCGGCGGCGTCGGGCCGTGCGTCGCGGACGCCCCGAGATTTAGATGCACCTGACCGTCCGGAAAGGACCCGGCCACCCGATGGGCGGCGTGTACCGCCAAGGCGGTCTTGCCGACGCCCGCCATGCCGTGCACGGCGCAGCGCTGCTCTCCGCCGGTCAGCCGGGCGGTGATCCACGCCAGCTCGTGTTCCCGGCCGATGAAGGCGGGCACGTCGGGAGGCAGGGTTCGCGGCACGGCGAGCCGCGGGGCCGCGGTCGTGGTGCCGCGCGGTGCTTCCAGCAGCAGCGGGTCGTCCCGCAGAATCCGGCCCTGCAGCTCCCGCAACGGTTTGCTCGGCTCGACACCGAGTTCGTCGACCAGCAGCCTGCGCAAATCCCGGTACGCGCCAAGGGCCTCGGCCTGTTGCCCGGACCTGTAGAGCGCGACCATCAGATGTGCGTGCAGCCGCTCGCGCAGCGGGAACTGCGAGACCATCAGCTTCAGTTCGGGCAGCAGCGCCTCGTGCCCGCCGAGCCCGATCTCGGCCTCGATCCGCGCCTCGACCACCGCCACGCGCGCCTCCTCGAGCCGCGCGGACTCGGCGAGGACGGAGGGGACCATCGCCACATCCGCCATCGGCGTCCCGCGCCACATCCCGAGCCCTTCGGTCAGCGCCGCGACCGCCGAGGACAGGTCGCCCTCGGCAAGGCTCTTCCGGCCCGCCACGACCAGCCCCTCGTATTCGTCGACATCGGTCGCGCCGGCCGGAAGCACGAGCCGGTAACCGGGTGCCCTGGTGCTCAGCATCCGCCCTCCCGGATCGCCGAGGCCGTTGCGCAACCCCCAGACGTACCCGGCCAGCAGGCCGGCGGCGCTCGGCGGCGGCCGCTCGCCCCACAGCTCCGCCATGAGCTGATCCGCCGACACCGCGCGGTTGGCGTTGATCAGCAGGACGGCCAGCAGGGCCCGTTGCTTCGGGGCACCGATCGAGACCCACTGCCCGCCGTCGAAGAATTCGAGCGGGCCGAGGAACCGGAACCTGACCGGTGACGCGTTCGATTCGCCGTTAATTGACGTCCACCATTCTCCGGTGCTCTACTCACCCTTCGGCGAATACCGAGGGTGAGGTGCAGGATGGATAACGCTAAACCATGGTTGCTGGAGATTCGACTGTTCAAGGTAAAGCCGGGCAGCCGGGAGGAATTCGATCGCATAAGCCGCGAGGGCACCATTCCGTTGATGCGGCGGCTGGGTATCACGGTCCTGGCGCACGGTCCGTCCCTGAACAACGAAAACGGCTATTTCCTGCTGCGCGCCTTTTCTTCCGAGCAGGAACGGGTCGAGCGATCCCAGTCGGTCTACGCCACGGACGAATGGCTGGCGGAGTACGACGGCCCGGTCACCGCGATGATCGAGGACTATGACACCTCGGTCTTCGCGGCGGATCCGGCCGAACTCGGCCGCCTCATCCGATAGGGCGGGCCGCCCCGTTCAGCAGGAGCGCCTCGGCGAGGCAGACCCGGGCGAACTCGCCGAGGTGCAGGCTCTCGTTCGGGCCGTGTGCCCGGGTATGCGGATCCTCGACGCCGGTCACCACGATCTCGGCGTCCGGGAACTCCGCCTGGAACGTCGAGACGGCCGGGATCGAGCCGCCGACTCCGATCTCCACCGGCGCGACCCCGTCCCATGCGGCGCGGATCGCCGACCGGGCCGTTTCGTAGTGCGGCCCGGTGGTGTCGATGACGCACGGTGCGCCACCACCGTCCAGGTCGACCGAGATCGCGGCACCCCAAGGACAGTAGGCCTCGAGGTGGTCACGGAGCGCGGCGAAGGCCTTGACCGGATCGTCACCGGGGGCCAGCCGGGCGCTGATCTTCGCCCGCGCCACCGGAACCAGCGCATTGCCCGACTCGAGAACCGACGGCGCGTCGATACCGAGAACCGACAGCGACGGCTTGGTCCACAACCGGTCCGCCATCGAACCGGTGCCGGTGAACCGGACGCCGTCGACCATCCCCGCCTCGGCGCGCACCCGATCGGCCGAAAGCTCCAGTGTGGACTCGCGGCCGGCCACGAGCCCTTCCACCGCGACGTCGCCCGCTTCATCGTGCAGCGTCGCCAGCAACCGGACGAGCGCGGTCAACGCGTCCGGGACCGCTCCCCCGAACATTCCACTGTGGACGGCGGCGTGCAGGGTGCGCACCTCGGCCACACAGTTGACGATTCCGCGTAACGAGGTGGTCAGCGCGGGAACGCCGATGTCCCAGTTGGCCGAATCGGTGATCACGATCAGGTCGGAGCGCAGCTTGTCGTGATGCAGCCGGAGCAGGTCGGAGAGCGAAGCCGAGCCGTACTCCTCCTCGCCTTCGACGAACACCACCACCCCGATCGGCAGAGCGTCGCCGAGTGCCCGCAACGCCACGACATGCGCCATCAGCCCGGCCTTGTCGTCCGCCGCGCCGCGTCCGTAGAGCCGGCCATCGCGCTCCTCCGGCTCGAACGGGTCGCTGTCCCACAACGCTTCGTCTCCCGGTGGCTGGACGTCATGGTGCGCGTACAGCAGCACGGTCGGCGCGCCGGGCGGCGCGGGCCTGCGGCCGATGACGGCCGGACGGCCACCGGCACGGACGATCTCGGTGTCCAGCCCGCAGCCACGCACCAAGGCCGCCACCGCCTCCGCGGAACGGTCCACCTGCGCGTGATCGAATTCGGGAAAGGCGATACCGGGAATGCGGACCAGATTTTCCAGATCGGCACGCGCACGGGACATTTCCCGTTCGACGGCCGTCCTCAATTCGGCTTCCTTCAGGTCCTTGGTCGTCATGAATCGGATCGTACGGCGCGGCCGACGGAAAAGGAGCCGGTCAACCGCGCGTGAAATCGAACGCCGTGGCGTTACGCTCGGGCCATGCTGCTCGGAATCGACCACATCGGACTCGTGACCGGAGAACCCTCGGCACTCGGCCCCGCCATGACCACGCTCGGGATGTCCAAACTGGACAGTGGAATCGCCGCCGGATATCGCGTGGCGTGCGAGTTCTGGCAGCCGGCGGGGCGAGAGGGGCAACCCCTGATCGAACTGGTCTCCCCGGCAGGCCCCGGCTCGGCGCTCGACGGCCACCTCACCCGCTTCGGGCCCGGACTGCATCACATCGCCATCGAAGTGGACGACCTCGAGCCGGAGCTGATCCGGTTGCGCGAAGCCGGATTCACGATGGTCGACCGCGAGCCCTGCGCCGGTGCCCGGCCGGGAATGCTGGTCGCCTTCACTTACCTGGCCAGGCCCGCCGGACTGCTGCTGGAGCTGGTCCAGTACTCGCGGGCTCGGCACCTTCCCGCCGGAAGCCCATGAGGGCCTCGTTCCCCATTCGAGTCCTGGTGACGAGTGGGGGCTCATCACACCGGCCTGACACCTCCTCGACTGTCCACAGGGGACCCTTTCCAGGTAACAATGCCTGATTCGGGCGTTTTGCGAAGGGGTCGTGAGTGGCAATGATCGTTCTAACGATCATTGCCACTCACGACCCCCATCGAGAACCGTGCATCTAGCCATCAATCAGACATTTCACCGCTCGAAACTGTCCCTTGTGGACACTCAGGGGCTTGACCTCGAGTAGCACACGACCCAGAACCGAACAGCGATTATGCGACTTTGCCGGGACCCTTACCCTGAAAGTAGGGAAGGAGGCCTTCACGGACAGGCGAAGCCCGGTCATCGCACCAAGGCGGCCGCCGCCACCCGGCTCGCCGCGACCACGATCTTGGCGGCGCCGCCCGACCCGCCGGTGAAGGTGAAAACCCCCGGGCCTGTCTCGCGTAGTTCGAGGCCCGGCGGGTCGTGATAGCAGTCGGACGACGCGGTGGTCCGATGTGGACCGTGGCCGGCCGGTGGATGGCCCAGCAGGCGGCGGGCCTCGTCCGCGACCCGCTCGGCGAGCGCGGCGTCCGGCCGCGGACAGGAGGGGTCGACGTCCCAGCGATCGCTCGGCAGGCCGAGCAGGAATCCCGCGTCACCCGCCGGGCGGCCCCACATGCCGGTGTCCTCCCGGACGAACGCGCCCAGCCGGGCGGGCCGCCCCTCGTACACGGTGTACTGGATCTGTTTGACGCGCATCCCGCCGGTGGGCAGCCCGCTCGCCGCCAGCAACACGGGCGTCCACGGGCCGGCGGCGAGCACGACCGCGTCATATCCCGCGGTCGTGCCGTCGGCCAGCCGCAGGGCCGGGCCCGGACCCACGGTGGTCACCGGGAGCCGCCGGACGGTCGCGCCGCGGTCGGTGAGCCAGCCCAGCGCGGCGGCCCGCAACCCGGCGGGCGACAGGTAACCCGCGTGCCGTTCGACGACCGCGGTCATCCCGATGGGCAGGTCGCGGAACGGATACCGGCCTGCCAGCTCGGGGCCGGTGAGCAAGGTCGCCGAGCCGGGCAGCACCTCTTCGAGCACCCGGAGCGGCTCGGTCACCTCGGCTCCGGCGGGCAGTAGGTACACCGCTCCGACCTCCCGGTAGTCCGACGCAGTCCGCAACGCGGGGTCTTCGCGCAGTTCCGCGAGACTGCGCGCGGCCAGCAGGCACTCCGGCACCGCCCGCTCGAAACCACGGACCAGACCGCCGGACGCACTGGTCGCGTCGCCGTCGGCCGACCGGGTGGTGTACAGGTCGACCGCGAGCCCCGGCACCGACCGCAGTAGCCGCCAGGCGAGCATCGTGCCCGCGACGCCGCCGCCGGCGATTCCCACGCGCACCGCGACTCAATCGGAGGCGTCGGACCGGGCGGCCACCGCCCGGCGCAGGTCGTCGGTGAAGTCCGCGACCCGTCTGCGCAGCGGGAGCTCGACGTCGGCACGGGACAGCAGCTCATCGGCCAACCGCAGGGTCTCGGGCGAGGCGGCGTAACGCGGGTAAAGGAACCGCACCAGCACGTCCAGCACGAGGTCACCATGCAGCCTGGCGGCCGCGGGCATCTCGGCGAAGAACCGCGGGACGTACTCCGCGGTCAGCTCTGCCTGCTCCGGTTGCCAGAATCCCTCGGCCAGGGCCCAAAGGCCGTAGCTCGAAACCTCGGTGTCGCCGGTGATCGCCTCCCATGCCGCGCTCTTGGCCGCCGGATCCGGCCTGGCCGCACGGCATTTCGCCGCGAACTGCTCGCCCCGGGTGCTGGGATCCGCCCGGTGCGCCGCGGCGATCTCGTCCTCGGAAAGCCCGCCGAGCACGGCGAGCCGGTACCTGGTCCGCCAGGCCAGATCCGCGTCGAGCACGAGCCCGGCGGGCAGCCGGGTGCCGTCCAGCCAGCCGCGAAGCTCGACGGTGTCGGCGCTGAACTCGATGAGCCCCCGGCACAGGCACAGCCAGATCTCGTCGGATGGCGAGACCTCCGCCATGCGGTCGCGAATCGCACCGGCGATGGCGGCGAGCGCGGAGGGCCGCAACGCCGGGTGAAGAAAGCGGTCGGCGACGTCGACGCGGGCCTGTTCGAGCACCTCGACGACGATGGACGGTTCCGGCTCCACGGCGAGCATCCCGGTCACCAGGTCGAGGTGGTCGGCGGCCGGGTAGGCGCCGTCCTGCACCGCCAGTAGCAGCGCGCACCACACCATGGCGCGGTTGACCGGGGACAACCGGGGAAGGAACTCGGGCAGCGCGGCGCGGGAAAGGTCGTCGAAGCGGATCTTCGCATAGGTCAGGTCGCCATCGTTGAGCAGCACGAACTTCGGCGCCGGACAGCCGACCAGCTGCGGCAGCTCGGTCCGGGGGCCGTCTATCGCGACCCGCACCGTCGTGGACTCGTCGCCGTAGCAGCCCACATCCAGTGTGTGCGGCCGCGGCACCGGGTGGCCGGCCGGGACGTCCTGGCGCACGGCGGCCGCCGTGATCACCCCGTCGGTCACCGTGATCTCCGGGGTCACCGTGCTGACATCGCAGGTGGAGAACCACACCCGGGCCCATTCGGTCAGATCGGTTCCGGTGGCCTCGCTCAACGCGGCGAGGAAGTCGGAGAACGTCGCCGTGCCGTACGCGTGGCGGGTGAAGTAGACGCGCAGGCCCTCGCGCAAGGCCGGGGTGCCGACGCGGGCGGCCAGCTGCCGCAGCACCGAAGAGCCCTTGAAATAGGAGATCCGGTCCAGTTCGAGCAACACCGTCCGCACGTCCGGCCCGGCGAGGCTCACCGGATGGGTCGACGGCCGCTGGTCGGCGACGTAGGCCTGGGCCTTGCGCCGCACGGCGAACGTGGTCAACGGCCCGGAGAACCTCGTCACGTCGCTGGTGACCCGGTGGGCCATGTAGTCGGCGAAGGCCTGACCGAGCCAGAGGTCGTCCCACCAGGTGTTGGTGACCAGTCCGGCGAGCCACATCAGGGACAGGCCGTGCGCGATGACCACGGCCCTGGTCTCCCGTTCGCTCGCCGGCACGGCGGAGCCGAACAGGTACAGCTCGCGCAGCAGCACGCAACCGGGGTGATCGAGCGAGAGCACGCTGAACTCCGGGACGAAGACCTGGTCGAACTTGCCGAACGGATAAGGCACACCGAACATCCGCCCGTACTCGTCGAGGCATTGCCCGGTGATCTCGAAGACCTCGTCGATGTCGTCCTTGAGCCCGTCGGCCAACGAGGCCCGGCAGTGCAGGCCCAGCGGCACTCCGTCGTGCTCGGAGTGGAAGGACTCGTACGGACCGGCCGCCAGCGTGGTGAGGTAGGTCGCCAGTGGCGCGGTCTCGGCGAGTCGCCAGCGTCCCGCGCCGAGCCTGGTCGCCGGTGCGTTGCCGAGCACCTGCCAGTCCTCGTCGGGAACGGTGACGGTGAAGGTGAACGGCGCCTTGAGATCCGGCTGGTCGAAGCAGGCGAAGATCCGGGGCGCGTTGTCGATGAACACGAAGGCGTACAGGTAGACCCGGCCGTCCGCGGGATCGGTGTACCGATGCAGGCCTTCGCACTCCCGTGAGTAGGCCATGTCGGCGACCACGACGATCTCGTTCTCGCCGGCGAGGCCGGTGAGCGTGAGCCGTCCGTCCTCGAGCGCGGCGACGTCCAGTCCACGCCCGTTGAGGGTCACCGAGCGCAGCGCGCGGGGGCGCACGTCGAGGAATGTGCCGTCAGCTCCGGAACGCGCGTCGAAAACGATTCTCGTCGTCGATCGGAATATCTCGTCCCCCAGTGTCAGATCGAGATCGACCCGATACGAACGTACCCGCAGCAATGCGCCGCGCCCCTGCGCTTCGGCCTGCGTGAGACTGGGCATTTCCACGACCCTCCAAATAGCTGTATCGCCGCCGCCGAACAGCTCAGGCGGCCGCCGGTCGGACAATCTTCCGAGCCGCCGAATAGCGCATTCGATGCTCAACCGCGTCCTGTGAAGCAGTTGAACGGGCAGCGCGGACCGCCCGATGGTTCCGCCGGCGGCCCCTTGGCGCACTGGAACTCGCTTGAACACCTAGTTAGTGGTCGATCGACGACCTACCCTCTGACCAGGAGACGGGGAGGGCAACAGTGATGACGCAGTTCATGAGTTGAACGACGCCTGGTTCAATGGGGACATTTTAATGGGGGACGCGGTCGGCGACGGTTTTGCATCCTCGTGCTGCCGCATAAATCGTAATTCAGGTCTGAGGCGAGGACGCCCGAAAACAGTGAAGAGTGGATAGTCGGTAATCGGGGCGGGCGCCAGGACTCATTCAGGGTAAGTCGCAGGTTTGCCATCCACAACCCGACGGGGGTGCCCATTGACCGGGCAAGCTGACCACGGCGCCAGCCAGGGGTATTCGGCTGATTCGAAAGAACCGGACGAACCGTCGACCGAGTATCCGAAGGCGGGTCAGGTCACCAGCGCCGTTCCGTTGGCCGCGTTGCGGCCGGCGGACTCGCCGCGGTTGATCGGTGAGGACGCCGAGCACATCCGGGTGCTGGCCGAACCGGATCGCGCGCTGCCGCCGATCCTGGTCCACCGCTCGACCATGCGGATCATCGACGGGATGCACCGGCTCGGCGCGGCCCGCCTGCGCGGCCAGAACACCATCGACGTGGTCTTCTTCGACGGCAGTGAGGAAGACGCGTTCGTACTGGCGGTCAAGGCCAACGTCGCGCACGGCCTGCCGTTGTCCTACGCGGACCGCGAGGCCGCGGTCGCCCGCATCGTCATCTCCCACCCCGACTGGTCGGATCGCGCCATCGCCGCGGCCGCCGGACTCGGACCCCGCACCGTCGCCACGGTCCGCGGCCGGATCGACGGGCTTCCGCAAGGAACGGCACGACTCGGCCGCGACGGGAAGGTCCGCCCGCTGGACAGCACCGACGGACGTCGCGTCGCGAGCCGGCTGATCGCGGCCTTTCCGGACGCGTCACTGCGCTCGATCGCACGCGCGGCGGGTATCGCCCCGGCCACCGTTCGTGACGTGCGCGAGCGGATCCAGCGTGGCGAGGACCCGGTGCCACCGCGACGGCCACGCGCCGTCCGGGACGGCCACACCGAACGCCGCGAGACCAGCCAGCCCGCTCACGACCACACCGAACGTCTCTCGACGACGGAGCGCAACGCGGTCCTTCGGAACCTCGAGCGTGATCCGTCCCTGCGCTTCGCCCAGACCGGTACCCGGACGCTGCGCTGGCTCGTCCACCGGGTGATCGCCGAGGAGGAGTGGCGTGAACTGGTCGACACGGTCCCCCCGCACAGCGTGTACGTCCTCGCCGCACTGGCTCGCCGGTGCGCCAACGAGTGGATCGAGTTCGCGCACCAACTGGAACAGCGAGTCGGCTCACAGAAGTCGTAGCCCGCCCGTGAATACGACAACGTGTTCAACCGAGCATCGGAACTCAGTTGAACGACGAGCGGTTGTCGAAGGGCGAAGTGTGCGGCAGTATTCCGACGCAGCACGCCATGGGGGCCGAGAACTGTTCGCGAATTCCCTCGGACCGGACTCGACGAGTGACCGTCATCGCCGAAAGCAGCCCGCGTCCGATCGATTCGAATCAAGCCGCCATCGACATCGGTTCATGATTCACGCGGAAAACTGTCGCCGACCGGATTCGGCAAGAGGAGAAGAAATGGCAGCACCGCTCGCCGAATTCGGTATCGCCGGCTTCGGTTACGCCTTCGGTGAAGACCAGGACGTCGAACACGTCGCCGGCACTTATGTCGCGGACCCGGAACGTGTCGTCCGCTGGGGTTATCGGAACTTCCATCGTGCCGCGGACGGGGTGACCTCGACCGCGCTGGCGGCGGAGGCGTCCCGTGCCGCGCTGGACAGGGTCGCGATGGACCCCGCGGATGTCGATCTGGTGGTGCTGGCCAATTCTGAACTGGCGGAGTACCCGTATTGGGACTCCTCCGCCGCACTCGCCAGGGAGCTGAAGATCCGGGAGCGGCAGACGATGCTGCTGACCGAAGGCTGTGCCTGCGGGGTGACCGGACTCGGCGCCGTCGCCGGGCAGCTGGCGTTGCAGCCGGAGCTCGACACGGTGCTGTTCACCGCCGTCAACCGGGTCAGCGAATTCCATCGCAACCGGATGAACGTCAACAACGCCGTGCACAGCGACGGCGCGGTCGCCGTGGTGCTGCGACGAGGGCACGACCGCACCACCTGGCTGGCCACCGAGCAGTTCACGGATTCCGACTTCTGCGACTGGTTCCGCACCGATATCGGCGGCAGCGTCACGCCGATACCCCCACCCGGGTGGTCGAGTGCGACAGCGCTGAGTGGGACCGAACGCGTACAGGCCCATTTCCGGAAAGACCCCCGGCAGCTCCAGAAGTTCGGCGAACAGCTCAACGCGCGAGTCGTCGAAGTGGTCGAGCGGGCCTGCCGCCGGGCAGATGTACGGCGCGAAGATCTCGCCCGGTTCATCTACATCAACGACCCGGACGGCATCGCCGATGTCGCAGGTCTGATCGATTTCCCACTGGCCATGACGAACCACGAGCTGGCGAGCGACCACGGCCATATGGGAGCGGCGGATCAGTTGGTCGCGCTCGGGACGTACCTCGACCGCGGCGAACTGAATTCGGGGGATCTCGTCGCGCTGGCCGGAATCTCCATCGGTATGCGCTGGTATTGCACGATTTTCCGAGTCTAGGCAGGGGTCGATGAACGATTTCACGGAATTGCTCGGCAGCCTGCGCGCCGCGATGGCCACCCACTCGACGCCTTCGCCGGGCTTACGACAACGGCTCGGGGAGGTCGAGGATCCGGCGACGGTCCGCCGGGCGGGCCGCATCCTCGCCGATCTCCCGTCGGCCGGGCCGGACCTGCGACCGGTCCGGGTGGCCGTGCTGGCAACCTGCACGATCGGCCCGTTCGAGCATCTGCTGCGCGCCGCACTGGTCGCCACCGGCACCCGGCCCACCCTTCTCCTCGGTGACTACGGCGCGTTCGAGCTGTCACTGGCCGCGGGCGAGATCGACGGCTCCCCCGACGTCGTCACCTGTCTGCTGGACGAGCGGTACTTCGTGCCCCGTGAGTGGAGCGCCGTCGACACGGCGGGCCTGACCGAACACCTGGCGGCCCGGTTCGCCGAGCTGCGAGGACTGATCCTCGCCTGCCTGCGGCGCACACCGGGCGCGTTCGTCCTGCACACCGTGCCGATGCCCGCCGAACTGCGGGATTCGGTGATCAGCTGGCGGGCACGGGCCGCGATCGGCCGGGCCTGGCACCGGCTCAACGCGGACCTTCTCGGCCTGGCGGAGGACGACGGCCGGATCACGGTGGTGGACCTGGCCGGTGAACTCGCCGACCTCGCGGTCGCGGCCAGGGACGAGCGACTGCACCGGTACGCGGACCTGCCGTACACCGACGGCGCGCTGCTCGCGCTGGCGCGGCAGCTCGCCAGGGTGGTCGCGGCCAGGTCGGGCCTGTCCCGCAAGGTGCTCGCGGTCGATCTGGACAACACGCTGTGGGGTGGCGTGCTCGGCGAAGCGGGCGAGGCCGGGCTGCAACTCGGCGGGTTGTACCCGGGGAACTGCTACCAGGACCTGCAGCGGGCCGTGCGACGGCTGCACGAGCAAGGGGTCGTCCTCGTACTGGCCAGCAAGAACGACGGCGGCGCGGTCGACGAGGTGCTGATCGGTCATCCGGAAATACTGCTGCGCCCGCAGGACTTCGCGGTCCGCGCGGTGAACTGGTCGGCGAAGGCGGAGAACCTGCGGCAAGCCGCCGAGACGCTCAACCTGGCCGCGAACGCGTTCGTCTTCATGGACGACTCCCCGTTCGAACGCGGGCACGTGGCCGCCGAACTGCCCGACGTCGCGCTGGTGGCTGCCGACGGCGACCCGGCCCACCTGGTCCGCGCGCTGCTACGGCCCGGCTGGTTCGACGTGCCGGAACTCACCGGCACCGACCTGAAGCGTCCGGCGCTGTACCGCTCGCGCGCGTTGCGCACCGGCTTCTCCACCGGATTCGCCTCGTCGGAGGACTACCTGCAGGCGTTGCGGACGCGGGTGACCGCGCATCCGGTCACCACCTTCGAGGTGGGCCGGGTCGCCCAGCTTTCCGCCCGCACCAACCAGTTCAACCTGACCGGGCACCGGTTCGACGAAGGCGCCACGACCGCGATGTGCGCCGATCCGGACCGGCTCGTCGCCTCGTTCGCGGTCTCGGACCGGTTCGGCGACGAGGGGATCGTCGGCGCCGCGTGGATCGAATGCCGAGGACGGGTCTGGCGGGTACTGAACCTGGTGCTGAGCTGCCGGGTGTTCGGCCGGGGCATCGAGTTCGCGATCACGGACTGGATCGTGCGACGGGCTCGCGACGCCGGGGCCACCGCACTGGCAGGCCGTTACGTGCCGACCGGACGCAACAAGGTGGCGGACGGCTTCTGGGAGAAGGCCGGCTTCACCCCGTCCGACGAGGACGGCCTGTACACCGTGGTGCCCGCCACCGCGCCGAGTTGTCTGCCCACCTGGATCGCCTACCCGGAGACGAGTGATGACCGACATGGATGACACGGCGTCCGTCGTGCTGAACACGCTGAGCGAAGTGCTGAACAAACCGGACGGCGACCTGCGGGCCCGCCCGGTGCTCGCCACCCACGGCTGGGACAGCCTCTCGTCGCTGGAAGTCCTTTCCCAGCTGGAAAGCAGGCTGTCGGTAACGCTCGATCTGCGCAGCTACCACGCCGCGCACACGGTGACGGCCCTGATCGACCTCGTCGCGGTCGCCGCGACGACCAACACGGGCGCCGGTCGGCGCGAATAGCCGGGGAGGATTTGCGGTGCGATTTCAAGAAGTAGAGTTGCTGGCGATCGGAGCGGGCCCGTCGGGCCTCGCGCTCGCCGTCGCCGTCGAGGAGCTCGCGAAGTCCGAGCTCGCCAAGGAAACGCTCATCGTCGAGCAGCAGGACGACGTGGTCTGGCAGCGCGGCATGTTGATCCCGTGGACGCAGAGCCAGGTCTCCTTCCTCAAGGACCTGGTGACCCAGCGCAACCCGCGGAGCCCCTTCAGTTTCGTCAACTACCTGCACTCCGTCGGCCGCTTGGACCAGTTCATCAACCTCGGCAGCTTCACGCCGTACCGGATGGAGATCTCCGGCTATCTGGGCTGGGTCGCGAGATCCCTGCCGAACGTGCGGATCGACTACGGACGGCGCTGCGTTTCGGTCCGGCCGTTCGGTATCGCGGACGGGACCGGCGAGTGGCTGGTCCAGATGGCCGACGGCAGTGCCGTGGTGTGCCGTCACCTGGTGGTCGCGGCCGGGCGGGACCCGTACATCCCGGAGACCTTCGCGGCCATCCCGCGCGAGCTGATGATCCACAGCACCGAGTTCGCGGCCCGGATCGGCGAGATCGACCCCGAGCAGACACGCCGGATCGTGGTCGTCGGCGGGGCGCAGAGCGCGGCCGAGATGCTCTGGACGGCACACCAGACGTTCCCCGGGACCCAGTGCACGATGGTGATGCGCTCGATCGGCCTCAACGCCTACGAGACCAGCAAGTTCACCAACGAGTTGTTCTACCCGTCCTTTGTGGACGAGTTCCACTCGGCGCTGCCGGAGGCCAGGGCGCAGCTGCTGCGCGAGATGCACCGGACCAACTACGCCGGTCTCACCACGGACATGCTCGACACCCTGTACCGGCAGATGTACATCGAACGGCTCACCGGGACCGAACGCATCGAGATGATCCCGATGGTCGACGTGGCCGAGGCCGAGATGGACGGCCGCGAGATCGTGCTCACCCTCGTCGACCGCAAATCCGGCCATCGCTCCACGCAACGCTGTGACGTGGTGCTGCTCGGTACCGGTTTCACCAAGCGGATGCCGCGGATCGTCAACGACATGGCCTCCGCCGTCGGGATCGACGAGATCACCGTCAACCGCAGCTACCGGATGGGCCTGCCGCCGTCGTTCAGCGGGACCTGTCACCTGCAAGGGGTGAACGAGGCCACCCACGGCATCGCCGACTCCCTGCTCAGCGTGCTGGCCGCGCGGGCGGCGGAGATCGTCAGCGACGAGCTCGCCGAGCGCCGGGCGCCGCGGTTGCCCGCCATCACCGAAGCCGCCGCCCGCCCGCTCGCCGCCACCCAAGGAGCGCAGTGACCATGATGGAGATCCGAAGGCTCGATCCCGCGAACCTCAAGCCGGACAACGGTCTGGCCGCCACCCGGCTGCTGCCGTGGCCGGAGCTGAACGCACCATTCGAGGGCTCATGGTGCGTGGTGGCGCCGGGCGCGGAGTCCGGCGCGCACAGCCACCACGAGTACGAGATCTGGGTGGCCATGGCCGGGGCCGCGGAGATCGTCTGCGACGGACGCCGGGTGCCGTTCGCCGCGGGTGACATCGTGCATTTCCCGCCGGGGTCGCGTCACCAGGTGGTGAACACCGGCACCGAGGAGTTCCGGATGTACGCGGTCTGGTGGGACAGGGAGATGGCCGGGCGGTTCGCCACCCGCGACGAGGCCGGCGTGTAGATGTCCACGACCATCGTGGTCGCCGCGACCCCGACGCCCAACGGCGACCTGCACATCGGACATCTGGCCGGGCCGTACCTGGCGGGCGACGTGTACGCCCGGTACCTGCGGGCCACCGGCGCCTCGGTGATCTACACGACCTGCACCGACGACAGCCAGAGCTACGTGGTGTCCACCGCCCGGCGATCGGGCACCACCCCGCGGGAGCTGTGCGCCGGCTCCACCGCGGCGATCGGACGTTCGCTTTCCGCGATGGGTATCTCGATGGCCGGTCTCCCGCCGATCGACGAGGTGTACCGGCGCACGGTGCTCGACTTCGTCACCGTCCTGTACGAGGCGGGCCGGTTCCGGAAACGTACGGTGCGGCTGCCGGTCGCGACGCGGTCCGGCACGTACCTGTTCGACGGGTTGGTCACCGGCACCTGTCCGGTCTGCCTTGCCGTCAGCAGCGGCGGGGTCTGCGAGGCCTGCGGGCACCCGAACAACTACGACGAGCTGCTCGATCCACGCTCCACAATGGACCCGGACGACCCGGTGTCCTACCGGGACACGGAGATCCTGGTGCTGCCGATGGAGGAGTACCGGGAGCGGCTCACCGCCTACTACGTCGCGCGGACGGGACGGTGGCGCCCGCACGCGGCGCAGCTGATCGGCGAGCTGCTGGCCGGGCCGCTGCCGGAGATCCCCGTGACGATCCCGGCCGGATGGGGCGTTCCCGCGCCGTTCCCGGAGACACCCGGCCAGATGTTGTACCCGTGGATCGAGGCGATGCCCGCGGTCATGTACAGCACCTGGTGGTCGGCCGGCGACACCACGGTGCCGGTGGACGAGCACTGGCGCGCCGAACACGACGCCGACGTCGTCTACTTCCACGGTTACGACAACGTCTACCACTGGGGCCTGATGGATCTCGTGTTCCTGCTGGCCCACGGCGACCGGTACGTCACACCGTCGGCCAACGTCTGCAACGAGTTCTACAACCTGGCCGGGGAGAAGTTCTCCACCAGCCGCGGCCATCTGATCCGGACGGCCGAGCTGCTCGCCGAGGTCCCGCGCGACCTGGTCCGGTTCCATCTGGCGCATACCGCACCGGAGCAGGCGCGCACCGACTTCAGCCGGGAAGGCTTGCGCGACACGGGGTACCGGCGGCTCGGCGCGCCGTGGAACGCGCTGGCGGATGCGATGTCGTCGGCGCTGCACGGGCTCTCCGGCACGCTGCCGGTGTCCCCCGCCGGACAGCGGCGCGCCGCGGCCATGCTGGCGCGGTTCCGCGGCTGTTACGACTTGCCCGGCTACAGCATGAACCGGGCCGCCGAGACGGTGCTCACCCAGCTTGACCGGCTGCGCGGCCTCGCCTGCTGCTCGGCGATCACCCCGGGTGATCTGGTGCTCGAGACCCGCACGTTGCTCGCGGGCGCCGCCCCGATCCTGATCGACGCGGCCGAGGCGGCGGGCAAGGACGGGGTCGACCTGTCCCTCACCGCCGAACCACCCGCTTCCGTTCCCGTGTTCCGACTCCCCAGGCTGCCCGAGGAGGCGAGCCATGAAGCTGCTGACCATCGAGACCCGTCAGTACCTGACCTACTACCACTCCCGCTATCGGCAGGTGCAGGCGTTCGGCGTCGACCTGTACGTGATGAACGGTGAGGGGACTGCCGACTTCTGGCCGTCCGACCACTACCGGCTGGTCGGCTCGAAGAAGATCGACGAGATGATCGCCTGCGCCGAGGAATGGCATGCCACCGAGCACTTCGACGGGGTGATCACCTTTTCCGAGGCGGCGGTGATCGCGGTCGCCTCGGTGGCCGAAGCCCTCGGCCTGCCGGGCATCGGGGTCGACGGCGCCCGCAACAGCCGCAACAAGCTGCTGATGCGCCAGGCGTACGAACGGGCGGGGGTGCCGATTCCCGCCTTCCGGTTCGTCACCGAACTGGACGACGCGCTCGCGGCGGCCACCGAATTCGGCTACCCGGTCATCCTCAAACCCACCCTGGGTGCCGGCAGTCACCTGGTGTACCGAGTGGACGGCCCGGAGGAGCTGGCCCGTGACTTCACCACGGCCAGCGAAGGACTTCGGAACATGTTCTGGATCAACGCCGAGGCCGACGACGTCGACCTCGGTCCGATCGGGCTGCTCGTCGAGTCCTTTTTGGACGGGCCGGAGTACCTGATGGAGGCGCTCGCCTGGGACGACGAGCTCTACCTCGGTTCGGTGGTCGACCGGATCACCGCGGAGGGCCGGAGTTTCGACGACGACGTGCACCACGCGCCGACCTCCCTGCCGGCCGAAGAACTGGCCAGGGTGCACCACGTGGTCAAGGCGGCCGCCCGCGCGCAAGGGCTGCGGCGCAGCGCGATGCACGCCGAAGTGCGCTACCACGACGGCAAACCACATCTGCTCGAGATCGCGGCCAGGGTCGGCGGCGGCGGGCTGGACACCATCGCCCGGCTCACCGCGGACCACGATCCGATCCGCGCCGTGGTCGACGTCGGCCGAGGAGTCAAGCCGCCCGTCCGCCACTACTGGCCGACCGGGACACACATCACCGCGATGTGCCTGATCTGCGACGGCGGTGTGGTCGAGCACATCGAAGTGCCGCCAGAGGTCAGCGAATCGGACCGGGTCTTCCTGCTGCAGATCACCGCCCGCCCCGGCGACGTCATCCTCAGGCCGCCCGACGGCAACACCATCTTCGGCTTCCTCGGCACCACCGGGACGTCCAAAGAGGACGCTTACGAGCTGATGACCGAACTGGCGGACAAGATCACCGTCACCTTGGAGCGTGACCGATGAGAGTGGCCAGCCCCCGGCGGTTCCTGATGTGCCCGCCCGACCATTTCGAGGTCAGCTACTCGATCAACCCGTGGATGGAGCCGGACAAACCGACCGACACGGCACTGGCGATCCTGCAGTGGGACCGGCTGCGCGCCCGGCTGATCGCGCTCGGCCACCAGGTCGACGTGGTGCCGCCGCGGCCCGGCCTGCCCGACATGGTGTTCGCCGCGAACGCGGCCACCGTGCTCGGCGGTCAGGTGCTGGCCGCCCGGTACCGGCATCCGCAACGGTTCGGCGAGGCGCCTGCCTATCAGGCCTGGTTCGCAGAGCACGGCTACCCGGTCCGGCGCGCCCGGTTCGTCAACGAGGGCGAAGGCGACATGCTGCCCACCGGCGCCCGGATCCTGGCAGGCACGGGCTTTCGCACCGACGAGCGCGCGCACGCCGAGGCCGCCGACCATTTCGGCGTGCCGGTGGTCACCTTGCGCCTGGTCGACCCGTACTTCTACCACCTGGACACGGCGTTGGCGGTACTCGACCACGAAGAGATCATGTACTACCCCGGCGCGTTCTCGCCGGACAGCCAAGCCCTGCTTCGCGAGCTGTACCCGACCGCGATCCGGGCGGACCGGGCCGACGCCGAGGTCTTCGGCCTCAACGCCGTCTCCGATGGCAAGCACGTGCTGCTCCCCCAAGCGGCCGTCCACCTCGCCGAGAGCCTGCGGGCGGCAGGCTTCGAGCCGATCAGTGTCGACCTGTCCGAACTGCTGAAGGCCGGTGGTGCGGCGAAATGCTGCGCGCTGGAGCTCCGTGAGTCGTGAGTGGCGTTTCGGGTTCTCTTGAGAGGCAGGGAAAGTGTGGCGTGTTCGCGGGTGGGGTGAAGGCTCCCTTCACTGTGTCTGATGCGGGGATGGGAGCCTTCGGCCCCCGGTCATGCGCGGGTCGTGAGTGGTGTGCCGGAGTTGGCGGAAAAGTCGGGCTCGCCGAAGAGACACCTTTCCTACTATCCATAAAGGACACTTTTCGCGAATACTACGCCCGATTTGGACAATGTGCACGGTTTAGCGAGGGGGTCGTGAGTGATAAAGAGCGTTAGAACCCCACTTACCACTCACGACCCCAATCAAAAACCGCACATAAGGCATCAAACGGGCATTCATCCGCCATAAACTGTCCCTTGTGGACACTCTGGGCACGGTCGGCCCCTATCGGCCAGTCCAGAACCACTCACGACCACCTGCACCGATCCCCCACCTTCAACCCTCCCTCCACAAAGGAGCGCCATGATCAACTACGAAGGACGGCGGTTCCGTCCGGTCGCCGTCGACGACACCGGTGACGACACCGGCGGTGACCGGGTCGCGGTCTACCGGCAGAACGGCGACCTGATCTGGGGTGAGTTCACGGGCGGCAGAGCCCGGCGCGGCTCGCTGACCGGAACCTGTGGCCCTGACGGCAAACTCGACTTCGCGTACTGCATGGTCCTGGAGAGCGGCGAGGTGATCTCCGGTCACTGCACCAGCGTCCCGCGGATACTCGACGACGGCCGGATCCAGCTCGACGAGGTGTGGCAGCGCTACGGCCCGCACCAGTCCGTCGGAGTCTCCCGCCTCCAAGAGATCCGGTGATGGCGATGACCCGGACCACCGCGAAAGCCGAGACTCGAGTCGAGACGCCGCGTCGCGGCGGCACGGTCACCTGGGCCTGCGCGCCGGGCTTCCCGCCGGCGGTGATCTTCCCGTTCACCCCGGCGGAACGCATGGGCATGCGCAACGTCCTGGAGTTCCAGGCCCTGATGTACCGCACCCTGTACTTCTTCGGCAGCGACGGCACACCCGAGGTCGACTACGCCACGAGCATCGGCGAGCCGCCCGTGTGGAGCGAGGACGGGCTGACCGTCACGGTCAAGATCAAGCCGTGGAAGTGGTCCAATGGCGAGACTCTGTGCGCCGACAACGTGTTGTTCTGGGTGAACCTGCTCAAGGTCAAGGGCGACCGGTACGGCGAGTACACCCCCGGCTACTTCCCCGACAACTGCACCGAGTACGGCAAGTTGTCCGAAGACACCTGTTACTTCACCTTCGACAAGGTCTACTCCCGGCGCTGGGTACTGATGAACCAGCTCAGCCTGATCATTCCGCTGCCGAAGGCGTGGGACCGCACCGCGGAGGGCCCGGCCAACGCCTCCGGCGATCTCGCCGAGGTCGAGGCGGTCTACGACTACCTGATGGCGGAACAGGGCGACATCATCGACGAGAGCAACGAACACCGCACCCGTTGGGCCGACAGTCCTATATGGAGTGTCGTGAGCGGAGCTTGGCGGTTGAAGAGCTACACCTTGGACGGAGTGGTGACGTTCGTGCCCAACGAGCACTACTCCGGTCCCAACAAACCGCGTCTCGACGAGTTCCGGCAGATCCCCTTCTCCTCCGACGAGGAGGAGTACCGCCGGCTGGAGAACGGGCCGGACGGTGAGGACGCGGTCCAGGTGGGCTACCTGCCGCTCAGCTTCGCGACCGGTCACACCGACGATCCGACCAAGGGCGGGGTGAACCCGCTGGCCGGGCGCTACACGATGGTGCCGCAGGTGGCGTACTGCATCCGGTACACCAGCCTGAACTTCAACAATCCCACCGTGGTCGGCAAGATGTTCGCCCAGACCTACATCCGGCAGGCATTGCAGTGCACCCTCGACCAGGATTCCGCGGTCCGGGACATCTACCAGGGCTACGCCTACCGGCAGAACGGCCCGATGCCCATGCTCCCGGTCACCGATCTGGTGTCACCGCCGCAGCGGGGCGGGGCATGGCCGCTGCCGTTCGATCCCGACCGGGCCAGGGAACTGCTGTCCGAACACGGCTGGGACACCAGCGTCACCCCGGCGGTATGCGTCGATCCGGAGCGGGCGGGCGACGGGATCCCGCGCGGCACCAAGCTGAGCTTCCTGCTCCGTTACGTCGAAGGGCGGCCGGCACTGACCCGGCTGATGACGCAATACCGGCATGACGCCGCCGCGGCGGGGATCGAACTGCGGCTGCAGGAGGTCTACGGTTCGATACTGGTCGCCGAGGACGCGCCCTGTTACCCGACCGACGAAACCCCTTGCCAGTGGGAGATGTGCTGCTGGAACGGTGGCTGGGTCTACCACCACCCGACCGGCGAGGTCCTGTTCAGGACGGACGCGGGCGGCAACTTCGGCCACTACCACGACCCGGTGGCCGACGAGCTGATCGAGCGCACGGTCACCACCGACGACCCGGAAGTCCTGTACGAGTACCAGGACTACATCGCCGAGCAGGTGCCGGTCGTCTTCAACCCCAACTTCCCGATCCGGTTGTTCGAGGTGGCAGGCAACCTGCGCGGCTTCGAGCCGGTCAACCCGTTCGGCATGATCAGCCCGGAGAACTGGTACTACGTCGATGCCTAGCCCCGTCGCCCCCATCGGCGCGCACTCCATGCTGCTGTTCCTGCTCCAGCTGGGACTGCTGCTCGGACTCGCGCTCGCCCTCGGACGGCTCGCGCTCCGGCTCAAGATGCCGGCGGTGGTGGGCGAACTGACCGCCGGTGTCCTCATCGGACCGTCGGTGCTGAGTCATCTGGCCCCCGGCCTCTCGGCCTGGTTGCTGCCGCCCGAGGCCGCGCAGCTCAACCTGCTCGACGCCGTGGGGCAGCTCGGCGTGCTGCTGCTTGTGGGGATCACCGGTCTGCACATGGATCTGAAGCTGGTGCGACGCAAGGGCAAACCCGCGGCCTGGACCAGCGCGGGCGGCCTGCTGGTGCCGCTGGGCCTCGGCATCGGGCTCGGCTTCGCGCTGCCCGATTCACTGGTCCCGGCGGGGATCGACCGCGCGGTGTTCGCGTTGTTCATGGGTGTCGCGATGGGTGTGAGCGCGATCCCGGTGATCGCGAAGACCCTGCTGGAGATGCGGCTGCTGCACCGCGACATCGGCCAGTTGATCGTGAGCGCGGCGGCCGTGGACGACATCATCGGCTGGCTGTTGCTCTCGGTGGTGTCCGCGCTGGCCGTCACCGGGCTGGTCGCCGGCCAGGTGGCGCTGTTGGTCGGCGGTCTGCTGGTGGTACTGGTGCTCACGGTCGTCGTCGGACGTCCGCTGGTCAACGCGTCGTTGCGGCTGG
This sequence comes from Amycolatopsis sp. WAC 01376, assembly GCF_003947415.1. Lineage (GTDB taxonomy): Bacteria > Actinomycetota > Actinomycetes > Mycobacteriales > Pseudonocardiaceae > Amycolatopsis. The sequence goes on along the minus strand of NZ_QHKL01000007.1, from coordinate 368,891 downwards.
CGGCCCGTTCCTCCGAGCCGGGTCCCGGCATCGCCACGGTCGTGGTCCTGCTCCTGCTGGCCGCCGCGGGCACCCACGCTGTGGGCATGGAACCGGTACTGGGCACGCTGCTGTGCGGAATCCTCATCGGCTCGTCCCGGCACATCGATCTCGCGCGGCTGGCGCCGTTGCGCACGATCGTGCTGGCGGTGCTCACCCCGATCTACTTCGCCACCGCCGGGCTGCGGATGGACCTCACCGCGCTTCGCGATCCCGCGGTGCTCGGGTCGGCCGTGCTGGTGCTGGTCATCGCGGTCGTCGGCAAGTTCACCGGCGCCTATCTCGGTGCCAGGGCGGGAAGGCTGAGTCACTGGGAGGGGCTGGCGCTCGGCAGTGGTCTCAACGCACGCGGCGTGATCCAGGTGATCGTCGCGATCGTCGGGCTGCGGCTCGGCGTACTGAGCACCGCCACCTACACGATCATCGTGCTGGTGGCGATCGTGACTTCGCTGATGGCGCCGCCGACACTGCGCTACGCGGTGCGGCGGATCGCCGTCACGGACGAGGAACGCGTACGGGAGAAGAGGTTCCATGTCCAGTGAAACGCGACCGCGGCTGCTGCTGATCGCGACCGGCTGGCAGGTGTTCCGGGAGTACCTGCTGCGGTCGATCAGCACCCGGTACCGGGTCCACCTGTTCCACACCGCCGAACCACAATGGGAACGGGAGTACCTCACCGGCTGGTCCGTGCTGCCCAGCACCATCGACGGTCCCGCGATGGCCCGCGAGGCCCTCCGGGTGAACCAGGCCGAGCCGATCGATGGCGTGCTCTGCTGGGATGAAGGACGTATCCACGCCACCGCCCACGTCGCGGAGGCGCTCGGGCTGCGGTGCGGCGACCCGGCGATGATCTGGCGGCTGCGGGACAAGGCGCAGACCCGCGCCGCGCTGGCCGAGGCCGGCGTGCCACAGCCCCGTTCGGTCAAGGTCCGCACCCTTGCCCAGGCACTGGCCGCGGCGGAACAGGTGGGGTACCCGGCCATCCTCAAACCCCGTGGTCTCGGCGCCAGTCTCGGTGTGGTCCGGGTCGACGATCCCGAGCGGCTGCGCGAGATGTTCGCCTTCACCCGCGACACCAAGGCACCCGACCCGGTCGTCTACGCCAGTGATCACCCGGTCCTGGTCGAGCAATGCGTGACCGGCGAGGAGATCAGCGTCGACTCGGTCGTGCAGGACGGGAAGGTGACACCGCTCTTCCTGGCCCGCAAGGTGGTCGGCTTCCCGCCCTACGCCGAAGAGGTCGGCCATTACGTGGACGCGAACGATCCGCTGCTCGCCGACCCCGCGTTCACCGCGCTCCTGCAGGACACTCACACCGCGCTGGACTTCCGGGACGGGTGGACGCACACCGAGTACATGCTGACCGGGACGGGCCCGAAACTCATCGAGGTCAACGGCAGGCTCGGCGGCGACCTGATCCCCTGTCTCGGCAAGCTGGCGACCGGCATCGACCCCGGCGCCCTCGCCGCCGCGGCGGCCTGCGGTCACGACCTCGACGTGCGTCCCACCCGGCGGCGGGTGGCGGGTATCCGCTTCTGCTACGTCGACCGGGACGACACCACCATCGCCTCGATCCACTTCGACCCGGCGACGCTTCCGTCCACAGTGGACAAGGCGGTCACCATCGCCGAGCCCGGCGCCGTGGTTTCCCCGCCGCCCAAAGGCACCGTCTGGGGCCGCGTCGCCTACGTCACCGCGGTCGCCGACTCGATCGGCGAATGCGCCCGGACGCTCGACGCCGCCGAGGCCTCGCTGCGCATCACCACGATCCATGCCGATTCGGAATCGGGTGTTTGACCCACGGCAGCCAGGCTAACCGTGCCCGCATGAGACTCCCTGCGTCCTCGCTCTTGCTCGGATCGGGCTTCGGCGGTTTCGTCGACGGCATCGTCGCTCACCAGATCCTCGGGTGGCATCACATGCTGTCGAGCTGGTACCCGCCAGACACTCCGGAAGACCTCCACCTGAACATGGTCGGCGACGGCCTGTTCCACTTGTTGTGCTTGATCTTCGTCGTCCTCGGCGTCGTCCTGCTCAACCGCGGGAATCGGTTGCCCGGCCCCGTCCTCTGGGGCGGCGCGCTCGCGGGCTGGGGTGTGTTCAACCTCGTCGAAGGCACGGTCGACCACCTGATCCTCGGCGTCCACCATGTCCGCCCGGGTGCCCACCAGACGGCCTACGACCTCGGCTTCCTGGTGCTGGGCGCCGTGCTCGTCGCGATCGGCACCCTGATGGCACGGCAACGCGAGTCGCTGAGTAGCGCCTAAGCCGAACGTTCGCGGCGATAGTGACGAGCGGCTTTCGCCCGGTTGCCGCAGGTCTCCATGGAGCACCACCGCCTGGTGCCGTTACGGGTCGTGTCGTCGAAGTACAGCGTGCACACCGGATACGCCGAACACCGCTTGATCCGTTCCGGGCGCGCGCGCAGCAGAGTCAAGTAGCCGTAGGCCGCGAGCCACGCGGGGCGCCAGGACGGGTCCTCGACCTCGATCACCTCTTCGGGGCCGCCCTGCCGCAGTTCCGGCCGCAACCGCCCTCGCTCCAGCACCGCGTTCAGCGCGCGTTCGGCGGGATCGCCGGGCCTTTCGAGCAGCTCACGCAGGACGGAACGCGTGTGACGTAGCGGCTCCTCCGCGCCTGGCTGATCCGGAAGACCCCATTCGGCCAGCCAGGCACCGATCCCTCCGGGTTCGTCGAAGACGTCCTGCTGAACACCACGATCAGGCCACGTGGTGTTCAGCAGGTCCAAAGCGATGGGCTCGCCGGACAGAGGACGTTGCAGCACACCGGCATCCTACCCTTCGTCGATCGCTTGACAGGTTAGGTTCCCGCATGCTTGTCTCTAACCGTTCTCAAGACATTAGAAGGTTAGATCAAGCTCAAGGAGTATCTCCATGTCCGAAGCCACCCGTCCCGCCAGATCCGGAGAGGTGTTCCACCGCACCGCGACCGTCGACGGCCGCAGCGTGTTCTACCGAGAAGCCGGTGACCCCACGGCGCCGACCGTGGTGTTGTTGCACGGTTTTCCCACGTCGTCGCACATGTTCCGCGAGCTGATCCCCGCATTGGCCGACCGCTACCACGTCATCGCCCCCGACCACATCGGGTTCGGCCACTCCGACGCCCCGCCCGTCGACCGGTTCGACTACTCGTTCGAGAACCTGACCGCGATCACGATCGGGCTCCTCGACGGACTCGGTTTGGACCGCTTCGCCCTTTACATCCAGGACTACGGGGCGCCCATCGGGCTCCGCATCGCGAGCCGGCATCCGGAGCGGGTCAGCGCGCTGCTGGTGCAATCCGGCAACGCCTACGTCGACGGCTTCACACCGTTTTGGGATGTTCTGTTCGCGCACGCCAAGGACCGCGAAACCCACGAAGCAGCCGTACGCGAACTCCTGGAGCCCGCGGCGACCCGTTGGCAGTACACCCACGGCGTCCCCGCCGACCGGCTGGACCGGCTCACCCCGGACACCTGGACCCTTGACCAGGCCCTGCTCGACCGCCCCGGCAATAAAGAGGTGCAACTGCAGCTGTTCTGGGACTACCAGTTCAATCTCGACGTCTACCCGGCCGTCCAGCGGTACTTCCGCGAGCACCGCCCGCCGACGCTCATCACCTGGGGCGAGCACGACGAGATCTTCGGTGCCGACGGTGCCCGCGCCTTCCTTCGCGACCTGCCCGACGCCGAATTGCACCTTCTCGACGCCGGACACTTCGCCCTGGAGACGCACGGCCCGGAAATCACCGAGCTCATCCGAGACTTCCTCGACCGCGCTTTGCGCTGACCTCGATCAGCCCAGCTTGAGCCAGCCCAGCCCCAGCGCGATGACGAAACCGGTCGCCAGCACGACAAGAATGCCGATGAGCACCAGCCAGGCGATGGGCATCGCCTTGGACGGCATCGGCTGCGGATGTGAGAGCCCGGACGTCTGAGCCGAGTCGGGCGGTGTGTCACCCGGCGACACACCGCCTCCCGGTTCGAGGTCGGGGGTCTTCTCGGGTTCCGGGTTGGGCGGTAAGGCGGTCATGCCGCCCGGGTACCCGGACACAGGCGACGAAACCCCCGGCTCGCCGATCAGCCGAGCTGGGGAACGTCGTTCGGGAAGCCGATGGGCAGCTGGTACATCCCGCGGGCGGTGCGGCCGCCGGCGAGCCAGCCGTGGAAGTGGATATGGCCGTCGACGACGTCGGCCCCGCCCGGTGCGTCGACCTTGCCGCCGAGCAGATCGGTCGAGAGGAACTGCGCATCGGCCTTCACGAACGGTCCGCTCAGCGAGGGCGCCGAGGCGTAGCCGGTGTGATAGCCGGAGCTCTGGAACGTGTCGGCGGAGTAGAACAGCAGGTACCGGCTCGGTGTCTTCACCACCGACGGTGCCTCGACCACCCCCTTTTCCGAGGTGAGATCGGCACGGAGAAGCTCGACGCGCGGGCCGGTCGGAGTCCGTCCGTCGGCGAGCAGTTTCTGCGACCAGATCGCGGCCGGGGGCCCGACCGCCGCGCCGTCGCTTTTGTAGAGCAGGTACCGCGAGCCGTCGGAGTCCACAAAGGTCTGCGGGTCGATGTCGCCGCCGTCGCCGGGAACGCAGATCAGTGGGCCGTCCCCGACAGGCGTGTACGGCCCTTCGGCCTTCGACGCGGTCGCGACGCCGATGCACATCTCCCCACCGGGAGCCACCGCCGCCGAGAAGTAGAGCAGGAACGTGCCGTCGGAAAGCCGGGTCACGTCGGGAGCCCAGAACCCGCCGTCCGGTTTGGCCCACTTCGGCACGGCCGCGAGAGCGTCGCCTTCCACTCGCCAAGGACCTTCCGGCGCCGGAGCCCGCGCGTAGGGCACTTTCACCGCGCCGGTGCTCGTGGAGAAGGCGAAGTAGCCGGCATCGGTCTTGACGATGTCGGGGTCCGGGAAATCCTGGCCGATGAGCAGCCGCGGCGTGCCGATGGCGAAGGCCGGAGGCGGGGCAGTGAGCGTCATGGCCGTGACCACGGCGAGGGTCACGATGCGGTGCCTGAACTTCATAACCGATTTTGTCGACGCGACGACGCGACCGGCAGCCTCACCGGGTCGCTGTCACCGGGAAGCATGCACTTGATCGTTCACCCGGTCCTGCTGGATTCATCCGCGCGCCAACGGGTAGCACACAATGATACGCACGTGCGTATCATAAGCAGCACGCAGTCATTTTGGCTGAGGTGATGCGAGGAGCGAGCATGATCAGAGTCAAGTGGATCCCCGGTCAGGCCGCGGACTTCGCCGGAGAAGTGCTGGTCAGCGTCACCGCGTTGACACTCGACGACTTTCGGAGCACGCCGGGCGCCTACCGGGCGGGGTACCTGCTCAGCCGCGAGTGGCCCCGGCTGCCCGGCGCGGTCGGCCAGTGGCTGTGGGCAGAACCGCTGCGCCGGCGGCTGGGATCGGTGTCGGTGTGGCGCGACCACGGCGGTTTGCGTGGTTTCGTCGGGCTGCCTGCCCACGTGGCGATCATGCGTAAGTACCGCGAACTCGGTACCACCCGCGCGACCACCTGGAGCACCGATGACGTCGATTCGCGAGTCATCTGGCAACGGGCGAACCGCTGGTTGAGCGACGCCGTTTGAGAGGGCGAGGTTTACCGCCGTTCCTTGTGGTGACGGACCACGGCGACGGGGCAGGGTGCGTGGTGCACCACCGCGCGGCTGACCGATCCCAGGAGGGCACGCCGTAGCGGGCCACGTCCGTGGCTGCCGACGACGAGCAGCGTGGCCCCCTCGGCCTGCTCTGAAAGCGCATGGGCAGGCCGGTCGATCGCGATCACCCGATGGACGGGGACGTCCGGGTACTGGTCCCGATGGCCTGCCAGCGATTCGTCGAGCAGCGGCTTTCCTCGTTCCTGGATGATCTCCCTGTCGTGCTCGGTGGGGTTGACCGCCATCGCCTCGAGGGGCAGGTCGGACCAGACGTGCAAGGCCACCAGCACGCAGCCGTGCCGGGCGGCGAAGTCGTAGGCGAAACCGATGGCTTCGACACTGGTCTCGGATCCGTCGACGCCCACCACGACCTTTCTCTCCTCGCCCGCCGACGGTTCGTCGCTGTCACGCACCACCACGATCGGCCGGTGGCAGTCGTGCAGGAGTTCGTTGGCCGTCGACCCGACCAGGAGCCTCGGCAGCGCGGTGAGCCCGGACGACCCGATGACCAGCAGTTCCGCGTTCGCCGCGGCATCGGCCAGCGCATCGGGGGCACGGCCGGACAGCAACCGGGTCGAGACGGCCAGATCCGGCCACGTTCGGCGGCATTCCTGCGCGATATCGCCGAGCAGCGTTTCCGCGTGCCGCTGCGCCGTCTCCTGACCGGCTTCGAGGAACCCCGGACGCGGCCACGCCCCGCCACCCGGCACCGCCTCGGCCATGGGCGGGAACCCGACGACATGGACGACGACCAGCCCGCGGCCGCGGGCGGCGGCTTCTCCCGCGGCCCAGCGTACGGCCTTCCGCGCTTGCTCGGAGCCGTCATAGCCGACGACGACGGCTCCCTTGTCCACTGTGGATTCCGGTGTTGACATCGCTGCTCCCGTGGTGGTCGCTCCTCGTCAACCCATCCGGGTACCCACTCCGGCCACGACTCACACACAGCGCGGGAAACCCGAGTCACATCGTCAAGTGCCGGTCAAACCACTCCGTCGCCAGCCTGGCCACCTCCGCCAAACATCCCGGTTCTTCGAACAAATGGGTGGCCCCTGCGACGGTCTCGATACGGTTCGGCGCTACGAGCTGCCCGGCCGCGAGCCTGTTCAGCTCCAGGACCGGATGATCCAGGCCGCCGACGATCAGCAGCGTCGGCGCCCTCACTTCGGGCAAAGCCCCGCTCGCCAGATCCGGCCTGCCGCCGCGGGACACCACGGCGCGAACGGACTTCTCCCTGGCCGCCGCGATCAACGCCGCCGCGGCACCCGTACTGGCACCGAACAACCCGATCGGCAGACCGCGGACCACCTCATGGCGTCCGATCTCGTCCACCGCGGTGACCACCCGGTCGGCCAGCAGCGGAATATCGAAGCGCAACTCGCCGGTGTACCGGTCGGCGCGTTCCTCGTCCTCGGTCAGCAGGTCCAGCAGCAGCGTGGCGAACCCGTTGGCCTGCAATACCTCGGCCACCGACCGGTTACGCCTGCTGTGCCGTGAACTGCCCGATCCGTGCGCGAACACCACGATCCCGCGGGGATCGCCGGGAACCATCAGGTCACCGGACAGTTCCACGCCGGCGGAATCGATGACGACCGGAACGGTCATGACGTCACTCCCCAAGGCGACTGCGCGGGCCTGACACCGCCGGGATTACCACGTTCGGCGGCCACCGAAACCCACCGGCGCGTGGTCAACTCGCTCGGCGCGCGAGCGGTCGGCATACGGGTCCTGACACAGAAACCCGGTCAGGCCAGTGCCGTGATCAGCCCGATCGCCAGCGCCGTCCGTTCCGGGATGTGCGTCGCGAGGACGTGTTCGAAGCGCGCGTGAGCGCCGCCTCCGACGGCGCCGAGCCCGTCGAGCACCGGGCGGCCCAGCGCGGACACGAAGTTACCGTCGCTCGCACCGCCGACGGCGGTCTCCTCCAGGTCCCAGCCCGCTTCGGCGGCCACCTTCCGCGCCGCCGCGAACAGGGCCCGCGATGGGTCGTTCGGCGTCATCGGCGGACGGTTCCACTCCCCTTCGACCGCGACGGTCACGCGAGGATCGGTGGCGGCCAGTCCGGCGAAAACCTCGTCGATCCGGTCCATTTCGGACGGTTCGGCGACGCGGACGTCGACACCGCAGACGGCGTTGCCCGCGGTGACGTTGCGACCGGTACCACCGGAAATGGTGCCGACGTTGACCGTGGTCCCGTGTTCGCGCGAGCCCGCCGAGGCGAGCCGTCCGACGACCTCGGCGAGGGCGTGGATCGCGCTCGCTCCCGCGTACGGGTCCAGGCCCGCATGAGCCTCGACGCCGGTGACCGTCACGTCGAACAGGCCGACCCCCTTGCGCGCGGTCTTCAGCTTGCCGTCCAGCGACGCCTCGAAGACGAGCGTGGCGAGCGCGCCCTCACTCGCCGCTTCGATGTACGGCCGCGAGTGGGGGCTGCCGATCTCCTCGTCGCCGTTGAAGAGGAACTTCACCGACGGATGCGGAAGGCCGAGTTCGCGGAGGCCTCGCAGGGCCCAGACCGACTGCACCAGCCCGAGTTTCATGTCGAAAGCACCCGGCCCGGAGATGCGGCCGTCGTCGTCGGTGTACGGCCACTCTGCGAGCGTCCCGGTCGGCCAGACCGTGTCGTAGTGGCTCAGGAGCAGCACCGTTCCCGGCGCCGTACCCGCATAGCTCAGTTCGAGCACGTCGCCGCGGACCAGGTCGGTGTGCCGGGCCTCGGTATCGGGCGCGCCGAGGCGGTCGAAGACCCAGGACCGGATGGTGTCGAGTCCTTTGTCCAGCATCGGCTTGTCGTAGCTGTGGGTCTCCAGTTCGACGATCGTCCGCAGATCGTCGAGCATGCCGGGCAGTGCCTGCCGGGACCAATCCGTGTGTGACAAGAGAATCCTTTCTAGCGAACGGGGGCACCGGGGCCGAGCGGGATGCCGAACACCCAGAACACGAAGAACAGCAACGTCCACACCACCAGCAGGGAGAACGCGAGCGGGACGGTCATCGAGAAGAGCGTGCCGATACCGGCCGAACGGCGGTAGCGCTGCAAGAAGCCCAGCGCCATCACGAAGTACGGGCTCATCGGGGTGATCGCGTTCGTGCACGAATCCGCGATGCGGTACAGCGCCTGCGTGGTCTCCGGCGGGATGTCCAGCAGCATCAGCATCGGCACGAACACCGGGCCGATCAGCGCCCATTGCGCGGAACCACTGGTGACGATCAGGTTCACCAGGGTCACCACGACGAGGATGCCCAGCATGATGACCGGTCCGGAGACGCCGGAGGTTTTGAGCAGGCCGGCGCCGTTGATCGCGGTGATCTCCCCGATGCCGGTCCATTTGAAGTAGGCCAGGAACTGGGAGATGGCGAAGAACAGCACCAGGATCGGCGCCATCTCGCGGAATCCGTGGGCCATGAACCCCGGGATGTCGCGGCTGCTGGTCACCGTCCCGGCGACCTTGCCATAGGCCCAGCCCGCGGCCAGGAAGCCGAGCGCGAGGAAGATCGAGATTGAGGTCAGCAGCGGTGACTCGATGATGCTCCCGCCCTTGCCGCGCAACGGCGACGACGCGGGAAGCACCGCCAGCACCAAGGCGATCACGAAGACGGCCAGCGCGATGAGCGCGGCGAGCAGGCCCCGCCGCTCCTCACGGCTGAGCCGGAGTGAGCCGAGATCGTCTTCCTCCGCGTCATCGTCGACGGGCATCGCCTCGGCGCGGCGCGCGAGGACCTTCTCGGTCACGAGCGTGATCACCGCGGCCAGCACGACCGACGAGGCGAGCGAGAAGAAGTAGTTGGCCAGCGGGGTGACCGAGTAGGCCGGATCGATCGTCTGCGCCGCCGCCGTGGTCAGCCCGGAGAGGATGGCGTCGGTCGGCGTGATCAGCGGACTCGCGTCGTAACCGGCGGAGATGGACACGAACGCGACGACGATACCCAGGATCGGGCTGCGCCCCACCGCGCGGAAAGCCAAGGCTCCCAACGGGATCAGCACCACGTAGGCCGCGTCGGAGGCGACGTGGGACACCATTCCGGTGAACGCCAGCGCGAACGTCACCCACCGCGGCGACACCTTCGAAACGCCGGACCGGAGCACGGCCGCGAGCAGACCGGACCGCTCGGCGACCGCCACGCCGAGCATCACCACGAGGATCGTGCCCAGCGGCGGGAACGACGTGTAGCTCTTGACCGCGTCGGTCACCATCATCCGCACGCCCTCGGCGGACAACAGGTTCTTCGCCTCGACCGTCTTGCCCGTGGCCGGGTTCACCGCCGACACCCCGGCCGCGCTGAGCCCCCAGCTGGCCAGCGCCAGCACTCCGCTCAGGAGGACGAACAGCCAGAACGGATGCGGCAGCTTGTTGCCGAGCCGCTCGACGCCGTCGAGCGCGCGCAGCAGGAAGTTCATCGGACGTGAAGTGGTTCTGGCCTGGCTGGAACTCACCGGCGCGGCTCCTTTCGCGATCGGAGGCCCATTACAGACTCATACGACCGAATAGTGCAAGTCTGAATGTGAAAGTGCTCGGATCAGTCACTTGGAAGCACTCAGTGACTGATACATTCAACCCATGCTGACCGAACCCGACCTCGACCTGATCGCGGCGCTCCAGGTCGCCCCACGCGCGTCGGTCGCCGCGCTGGCCGAGGCGCTCGACGTTTCGGCCAGCACGGTGGGGCGACGGCTGACCCGCCTCGAGGAACAGCGGATCCTCCGGGTGATCGGCCAGGTCGAGTGGCGGGCAAGGGCTCGCGGGAACCCGCGGCACGTCTGGGTCACGACCGAACCGGGCGCGTCCGGCTCGGCGGCGAAGGCGCTCGCACGGTTTCCCGAGGTCCAGCTCGCGGCGGAGACGGCGGGCCGGTCGGACGTCTACCTGGCCGTGCACGTCCCGGACCGCGCTCAAGCACGCGAACTGCTCGCCGAGCGCATCCCCGGGGTCGCCGGTGTGGCCGGGACGCATTCGGAGCTGGTGCTGCGGGCGCTGACCAGGGCCGACTCCTGGCGGCTGCATCGGCTGAGCGAAGAACAGCAGGCGATCCTCGCCCGCGAACAGGTGGTACCGGGCACGCCGGACGGATTCGACGCCGACGAAGTGGGTCCGGACGAACGGCGGCTCATCGGGCTGCTGGCCGGGAACGGCCGGATCACCGCGGCCGAAGCGGGCCGGATCCTCGACCTCAGCCAGTCCACCGCCTACCGGCTGATCCAGTCGACGCTGCGGCGCGGCATCGTCCGGCCGCGGGTCGAGGTCGAACCCGCGCAGCTCGGCTACGAACTGGAAGCGGTCATCGCGCTGACCATCACCCCTGGCGCCATCGAGGCCGTGGCCGGGGAACTGGCGCGGCATCCGTCGGCGCGGTACGTGTCGATCGTCGCCGGCACCGCTTCGGTCATCCACCAAGGCGTGTTCCGCAACGAGGACGAGATGGCCGACTTCCTCACCCGCGACCTCGCACCCTTACCCGGGATCACCGCACTGCAGGTTTCGGTGGTGCTGCGCATGCTGCGCCGGTACTGGCTGTACCGGGAAGATGGCAGATTCGCCCCGGACAGCGCCTGAACCCGGCTCAGCGAGCGGCCGTGGTGACCGACGGCGACGAGGCGAACGGGACCAGCAGGCGAGCCGCGCCGCTGCCGTCTGCGGGCACGGACCAGATGTCGCTTTCCTTCCCGTTCTCGCGCGGCAGGCCGTAGGCGATCGTGTCGTTGTCGAGCCAGACCACCTGATCGTCCACACTGCGCGTTTCCGCGAGCGGGGTCTCCCGCATCGTGGCCAGGTCCAGCACGTGTTCCCGCCATGGCCGGACGTCGCCGTCCGCCACCCGCTTCTTGAACGCGAGCTTCGTCCCGTCCGGCGACAACGACGGGCATTCCGCGTTCTCCCGCAGCGTGCGCGCGTTCCATGCCTCGTTGTCGCCCTGCACCAGGTAGGTACGCCCGCCGGTGGCGACCGTGGCGTAGAACGTCCGCTGGTCGGCGGCGAACGTGACGCCCCAGTAATTGACGTCCTCGCCGCGGTGGACCGCGTCCCCGATCCGCAGGGGGATGCCCTCGATATTGCTCGAAAGCTCGTTCCGTTCGCGATCCATGATGGCCGTGCGCGTCGAGAAGGTGCCGGGCGTCGAGTACGAGTCACCGGTGACGAAGGTGGTCCAGCTTCCCATCCGGCCGGCGGGCGAGAGCTTCGCGCGGTTGGGGATGCCGGGGACGTCGACCCGCTTGACCTCGGCGAGCGCGGTGTCGACGAACCTGGCGACCGCGCCGGGCATGGGCGTGGGTTCCTTCGCCAGGCACAGTCCGCCGTCCGCCGCGGTGTAGAACCGCTCGCAACTCAGCGAACTGACCCGGCGCGGACCCCCGGGATCGGAGACGGGGACCGAGGCGACGTTCCCGTAGCCGGGCCCCGCCGCACCGTTGCGGAACAGCAGCCGCCCCGGCTCCCCCAGTACGACCGGCTGTGCGGAATCCACCGCGACCGTCGCGTCGGCCGTCCGCCGTTCAGGGCTGTTCGCCTTGGCCTGCACGACGTACACCACCGAGGCGGCGGCGAGGGCGGCGACACCCGCCAGCGCCACGACGAACTTCATCGGGAGCTTCACCCGGTCTCCTTTCCCCGTCACCGGCAGCGGAACGGGCCCGCCTTGTCGAGCAGTTCCCCGTTGGTGCCGATGATCTCCCAGGAATAGGTCTTTCCCTTGAGCACCAGCTTCATCACGCCGTGCTTGCCCAGGATCTTCTCGACGCCTTCACGGGCCTTGTAATCGAGGTAGAGACTGTCGCCACCGATACCGGCGATGACCGAGCGCACGCCATTGGCCTCGTCGACGTGCCCGTTCACATCCAGCGGCTTGGTCCGCTCGTAATGGTGATCGTGCCCGGCGAACACGACGTCAGCCTTTGCCCTGGCCAGCTCGTTCCACAGTGGCGCGATGCTCTTCGCGTCTCCGGAATTACCCGAGTTGAAGCGCGGATGGTGCCAATACCCGGCGATGCAGGACTTCTTGGTCTTCGCGAGGTCCTTGCGCAGCCACTCCACCTGCTCGGCGCCACCGCCGTTGTACACCGGGTCCGAATCGAGCGCGACGAAATGGAAGGCGCCGACGTCGAAACTGTAGTACGGCTTTCCCTTGGGGATCGCGATCTTCCCGAAGTACTGTTTGTACCCCGCCAGCTCGTTGTTCCACTCGTGGTTACCCGGCGTGGGTTTGGTGATGCGCTTGAACTTGCCCCACGTCTTGTCGTAGTAATTCCGGAACTCTTCGATGGTCCCGTCGACGTATTGGTTGTCGCCGACCGTCAGCACGTATCGGGGCTTGATCCTGCTCACCAGCTCCGCCGTCCGCTGATGCTCGGACGGCAGCTCCGGCTTGGCGATGTCGCCGGCGAGCGCGATGACGATGCCGTCGGACGCCGACGGCCGGGTGGCCGCCTTCACCGGCACGGTCGACCCGGACAGGTTCCCGGCCGCGTCCCGTGCCCGCACCGCGTACTGGAAGTCGAAGCCCGACGCCAGCGACGTGTCGGTGTAGGACGTCGTCGCGGTCCGGCCGATGACGTTGCCGTTGCGCAGGACTTCGTACTCCGTGACCCCCACGTTGTCGGTGGACGCGGTCCAGCCGAGCGTGATGCTCTCGGTGCTGGCCGACGCCTGCCGGAGCCCGACCGGCACCGATGGCGGCTGGATGTCACCGTCGCCCGTCCGGACGCCGTAGACCTCCAACTCCCACAGCGAGTATCCGTAAACGGTCGCCCGCGCCGTGCCGAAGATCCGGACGTGCCGCGCGGAGGTGTTCAGGCCGGTGAACTCGTCGAGGCTGCCGTCACTGCCCACGACGGTTCTCACGTCCCGCCAGTTCTGGCCGTCGTCGGACGCCTGGACCTGGTAATCCTTCGCGTGGGCCGATTCCCAGAAGACCTTGATCCGGCTGATGTCCGCGGGGCCGCCGAGGTCGACCGCGATCCACTGTGGATCACCCTCCAGACTCGCCCAGCGGGTCGTCGAGTCGCCGTCGACGGCGAGAGCGCCACTGAAGCTCTCGTTTTCGACGGTGGAGGTCGTGGTCCGTTTGCCGACCGACAGCAGGGATTCCACCGGTCCGGCCGTGGCGCCGGAAGCGGTCACGGGTTGAGCGAGCAGGACGATCGCCGCGATCGCGGCGACGCCCGGCTTCACCATTCGATTCACCTGTACTCCTGGATGGACCTACGTGTTCGTGGACAACACACCGGGTCCGGTGCCGCGTACGGCACCGGACCACGGCCGTCAGCGGCAGGTGTACGGACCCGCCTTGTCGAGCACCTTCCCAGCGGTGTCGTGGATCTCCCAGGAGTAGGACTTCCCGTTCAGCACCAGCTTCATCACGCCGTGCTTGGCGAAGATCTTCTCGACCCGTTCGTGCGTCTTGTAATCCGTGTAGAGGTAGTCGCCGCCGATGCCGGCGATCACCGACCGCACGCCGTTCGCCTCGTCGACCTGCCCGTTGACGTCCAGCGGCTTGGTCCGCTCGTAGTGATGGTCGTGCCCGCCGAAGACGACGTCCGCCTTCGCTTTGACCAGTTCGTTCCACAGCGGCGCCATCTGCTTCTTGTCGCCGTAGTTTCCCGAGTTGAAGCGCGGATGGTGCCAGTACCCGATGACGCAGGACTTCGTGTTCTTCGCCAGGTCGTTGCGCAGCCAGGTCACCTGTTCGGACCCACCGCCGGTGTAGATCGGATTCGAGTCCATCGCGACGAAGTGGAAGTCGCCGATGTCGTAGCTGTAGTACGGCTGGCCCTGCGGGTACGCGATCGCGCCGAAGTACTCCTTGTATCCCCTGAGCTGGTCGTCCCACTCGTGGTTGCCCGTCGTGGGCTTGGTGATGCTCTTGAACTTGCCCCACGTCTTGTCGTAGTGCGCGCGGTACTCGGAAATGGTGCCCTTGTGGTACTGGTTGTCGCCAACGGTCAGCACGTACTGCGGGTTCATCTTGGCGACCAGGTTCGCGGTCGCCTGATGCGTCGAGAAGAGCTCGGGGTTGGCGATGTCTCCCGCGAGCGCGATGGTGATGGGTCCGGTGCCGCCGGGTTTGGTCGCGGCCCGGATCGCCGCACTCGCCGCGGAGACGTTGCCCGCCGCGTCTCGTGCCCGCACGGAGTAGCCGAATTCCACTCCGGACGCCAGCCCGCTGTCGGTGTAGGTGGTCGTCGCCGTGGTCCCGACGACGTTCCCGTCGCGGAGCACCTCGTACTCGGTGACCCCGACGTTGTCGGTGGACGCCGTCCAGCCGAGGGTGACGCTGTCGGTGGTGGTGGCCGTCGCGGCGAGGCCGGTCGGCGCCGTCGGTGCCTGCGTGTCACCGCCGCCGACGCGGTCGCCGTAGATTTCGAGCTCCCACAACGAATAGCCGTAGGTCGTACCGCGAGCCGTCCCGTGGACACGGATGTGACGCGCGGAGGCGTTGAGGCCGAGGTGTTCGTCGATGGCGCCGTCGCCGCCGACGATCGACTTGATGTCGGTCCAGGTCTTGCCGTCGGCCGAGCCCTGGATCTTGTAGGTCTTGGCGTACGCGGCTTCCCAGTTCAGTTTGACCTTGGTGACGGTCGCGGTGCCGCCGAGGTCGACGGCGATCCATTGCGGATCCACCATCTCCTCGCTCGCCCACCGGGTCGTGGCGTTGCCGTCGACGGCGTTGCCACCGGCGAAGGCAGTGCCCTCGACCGACGAGGTCGTGGTCGGTTTGCCCGCGGACAGCAGGGATTCCGCCTGCGCGGCGGTACCGGAAGAGATGAGCGTCTGCCCCAGCAGGACCAGGGTCGCCACCGCGACACCGGCCAGGGGTGTTCTCCGTTTCATGCGAACTCCTCGACGTTGCGGAGTCGGCGAGTACCGGCGGTGGGCGACGTCGTGTCGGCCGGAGTCGTCCTGACATTAGTTAAGTAAGTTTCCTAACGATCGCAGTGTAAAAGGTTCTTAAACTCACAGTCAACGGGTGAGCGCCCGGTGGTCGGCACCATTTGGTGGCAAGGTCGCGGCCATGGTGACGCTGGATCGGCTCGTGAACGTCCTCGGTGGCTACGGGGCGCGGTTGTGGTGCTGCCCGGTATCGCGCGAGGCGGCCTTGCGCGACGTGGTGATGCACGATGCCGCCGACCCCCGTGACCTGCGCGGGGACGTGTACCTCGCCGTCGGCACGGACTCCGTCACGACGGCCGTGGACCTCGCCGCCGCGGCGCGGGCGTCGGTCGTCCTGGTCCGCGGATCGTCGCCGCCGGACCCGGAGGCGGCCGAGCGGGCGGAGCGCGGCGGTGTCGCGGTGCTGCTGGTGGAGCCGGACGTGTCCTGGGGCCAGCTCGCCGGCGTGGTCTACGGGCTGGTGCTGGAAGGTCGCGAGACCGAGTCCGGCCGCGGGCCGACCGACCTGTTCGCGCTGGCCGACAGCCTCGCCGACGCGCTCGGCAGCGCGGTGACCATCGAAGACCGGCTCTCCCGGGTCCTGGCCTACTCCAGCCGCCAGCACCAGGCCGACCGGGCGCGGCTGGAGACGATCCTGGGCAGGAAGGTCCCGGAGCCGGTCCGCGAACTGTTCGAGCGGCGCGGCGTGTTCCGGCATCTCGCCGAGTCCGACGAGCCACTGTTCGTCGAAGCCGATCCCGAGCACGGGCTGACCGGGCGCATGGTCGTCGCGGTCCGCGCGGGCCGGGAGGCACTGGGCTCGATCTGGGTGGAATGCGACCGGCCGCTGATCGACACCCGGCGTGCGGTCCTGCGGGACAGCTCGCGCACGGTCGGCCTGCATCTGCTGCGCTCCCGGGCGAGCGCGGACCTGGAACGGCAGGTCGAGTCCGATCTGGTGATCCGGCTGGTGGAGGGCACGCCGGACGCGGCGGCCGTGCTCAGCAGGCTCGGCCTGCCACCCGGCCGATTCCGCGTGATCGCACTCCAGGCCCACATCGGCGACGAACGCCACGCCGCGCTCCTGCTCGCGTTCGAGCGGGCGACCACCGGTTTCGGCTGGTCACGGCCGGGGCGCAGCACTCTGTTCAGCAACACCGTCTACACCGTCCTGCCAGGGGACGACGTCGAGGCCGCCAGGGCGTGGGTCGGTTCGATCCGTGAGGCACTGCCCAGCCAGGTGACGATGCTGGCCGGGATCGGAGCCGGAGCGACGTCCGTGGAGCTGCCTGCGAGCAGGCGGGAAGCCGACGAATGTCTCGCACTCCACGACGTCCGGCCAGGCACGAAGTCCGCGATCGCCTACGACGAGGCCTGGGACGACATCCTGGTGCAACGGCTGCGAGCCGCCGCCGCGTCCGGCCGGGCACCGGCCCGCGGCCCGATCACCGAGTTGCGACGGCACGACAGCGCGAACGCCACCAATTACGTCGCGACGCTGCGCGCCTGGCTCGAGGCACAGGGAGACCTCGCCGAAGCCGCCGAGCGGCTCGACGTGCACCCCAACACGATCCGCTACCGGCTGCGGAAGATGGCCGAGGTGACCGAACTCCGGCTCGACCAGCCCGCGAAACGGCTGGCGATGATCATCGAGCTGGCCGTGTCCGAACCTGGCACTTGACCGTTCCGGCCAAAGCCGCCCGCCCTGTTTGTCGGATCCGGACAATCGCCGCGTTCTGTTTCCGAGCCATCCTGACCGCGACAGCACCACTCGTGCAGCGGAGGAATTCATGGGCGATCTCGACCGGATCGACGGCGGCCCGCGTTCGGCGATCGTGATCGGCGCCGGCGTGGTCGGCCTGTCGACCGCGTGGTTCCTGCAGGAACGCGGCGTCGGCGTCACGGTGCTGGACCGCGAAGGCATCGCGGCCGGCGCTTCGTGGGGCAATGCCGGCTGGCTCTCCCCCGGCCTCTCGATCCCCCTCAACGAACCCGGTGTCCTGCGCTACGGGCTGCGGACGCTGCTCGACCGGCAGGCACCGCTGCACG
Organism: Amycolatopsis sp. WAC 01376; assembly: GCF_003947415.1. GTDB lineage: Bacteria > Actinomycetota > Actinomycetes > Mycobacteriales > Pseudonocardiaceae > Amycolatopsis. The sequence continues at coordinate 351,276 of NZ_QHKL01000007.1, read as the reverse complement.
TTCCGCCGTCCCCCGATCCTCGGCTGTGGTCGTTCCTCGCCCGCTTCGCCGCGAACTGCACCGGACGCTCGTGGACTCGCGCTGTCGAGGCGAACTCACCCCTGAACGAGGAATGCCTCGAGGCCTTCGACGTCCTCACCGCGAACGGGGTGGACGCGCCGACCATCGAAGCGCCGATCACGGCGGCGTTCGAGACCACCGACGAGGCCTCGGGGCTGATCACCGAACTGCGGCGCATCGGCGAGACCGGACAGGACATCTCCTACACCCGGCTCACTGCTGCCGACCTCGCCGAGCGATTCCCCCAGGCCACGGCGAGGCTCGGCGCCGGTGTCCGGATCGACGGGCAGCGCTACGTCGACCCGGGCCGGTTCGTCGAGTCGCTGGCACGAGCGGTGGTCGGCCGGGGCGGCACGATCCGTCACCGGTTCGAAGTCGCGTCCCTGCGCGCACACCGCCATGCGCTGAGCGTGCGCTCGAAGACGGGCCAGACGGTGAACGCCAACGCGGTCGTGCTGGCGACCGGGGCCTGGCTGGGAGATCTCGGGCGGAAGTGGGGAGTCAAGGTCCCCGTGCGCGCCGGACGCGGCTACTCCTTCACCGTGCCGACCGATCGTCCCGTACCAGGGCCGCTCTACCTGCCGGACATCCGCGTGGCGTGCACGCCGTACCGGGGCGGCCTCCGCGTGGCAGGCACGATGGAGTTCCGGAAGCCGGACGCACCACTGGATCCCGCCCGGATCGACGCGATCATCGCCTCGGCGCGACCGTTCCTCACCGGCCTGGACTGGGACCGGCGCACCGACGAATGGGTCGGCTCCCGCCCGGTCACCACCGACGGGCGGCACGTGATCGGCGCGACGAGCACCCCCGGCCTCTACGTCGCGGGCGGGCACGGGATGTGGGGACTGACCCACGGCCCGATCACCGGACGCCTCCTGGCCGAGCACATCACCACCGGGAAGCAGCCCGAGGCCCTGCGCCCCTTCGATCCCCTTCGCTGATTTCGGATGACGATGCTTCCAGACAACGAAACCCCACCGGCCGAACAGTCCGAAGTGGACCGGCTCCGCGCCGAGAACGCCCTGCTGCGCACCGAGAAAGACCTTCTGCTGAAGGCCGCGATCGGGTTCGCCACCGACGCGGGCGCCTTCCAGCGGCGGCACGACAAGCCAGAGACCCGCTGACCGACGCGGGACTCACCGAAGGTCTGTGGGGGCCGGGTCCTTTCCGCGCCCGGCCCTCACAGACGTAACGATCGAAAGGCGATCAGCACCATGACCATCGTCTCGTCAGGCCCTTGGCTCACCCCGGAAGCGCACGCGCGCCTGGTGCGCGAGCTCGCGACGTTGCGGCGCCCCGGCACCGACGACGAGATCGAGCACCTCCTCCACCGGCAGGCACGGATCCGGCAGATCGAGGACACGCTGCGCGGCGCCGTGGTCGGACAGGACCCTCCGGACGACGGGATCGCCGAGCCCGGCATGGTGCTCACCGTCGAGTACGACGACGGCGACACCGAAACCTTCCTGCTCGGCACTCGCGACGAGGCTGGACACGGCGCTCTCGAGGTCTACTCCCCCGATTCTCCGCTCGGCCGCGCACTCCACGGCGCGAAACCGGGCGACCGGCGGGAGTATCGCGTGCCGAGCGGCGGAGCCGTGGGCGTCACGCTTCTCGACGCCAAGCCTTACAGCCGCCATCGGGAGGGCGCCCGCTGACGGTTCGATGCCGGCTGGGCTCGCGGTTCCTACGCCTTCGCTACCAACCCTGGGCCAAGGGAGCGTGTTCTAGCGACCCTTGCTTGTTGAGGGGAAAGCCAAAGGTGTCGTGGTGCGGGGCCAGTGTCGCTGCTGCGTAGGCCTCCTTGCCTACTCTGACGGTAGTGAAGGAGGCTTTCGCTACCGTCAGATGTGATTCCCTGGTGACAGTGGGACGGCTGTGACCTCGGCGGCCGGTCGCGAAGTACATGAAGGACCCCTTCCTTGCGCCTAGCTACAGGAAGGGGTCCTTCATGTAGCTAGGGAGCGCGTGAAGGACCCCTTCACGCGCCCCGTCGTGACTGGTGCCGCTGAGTTTCCCGTTCCGTGAAGGGCCCCTTGAGGGACCCAGAGTCCCTCAAGGGGCCCTTCACGGAACGACACGCCGCAGAACGCACTTGCCGCGTCTCCACGAACGACATCGCGGATGACGAGGCCGTGTCCGTCGTGCCGACCACCACGGTCATCGCAGCGGCGCCGAGAAGGTCTGTGACGTTCGTGGCACACCGCTCCGCACGACCACCGGGGCTGTCACCGTTCGGCCAGTGACTGGGCGTGGGGAATCGGCGGGGCACGGTCGGGGTGTTGTTCCCGTGGCGGGGGCGGTGGTCGCCGGTGTGGGACTGGCACTTCAGGCCCGGTTGAACGGAGAACTCGGTTCGCGCATGGGCGACGGCATCGCGGCGACGCTGGCGTCGACGTGTGTCGGGCTGATTCTCCTGCTCGTGGCCGTTCCGCTGCTCCCCGTCGGGCGGCGTGGGCTGGGTCTGCTGTGCGCGGCGGTGTGTGCCGGCCGGTTGCGGTGGTGGCATCTGACGGGCGGCGTCTGCGGCGCGTTGTTCGTGGCCGCTCAGGGAATCAGTGTCGGCTCTGTCGGCGTGGCCGTGTTCACGGTGGCGGTCGTGGGTGGCTCGGCGCTCGGCGGGCTGGTCGTGGACCGGTTCTGGGGTGGGCGCCCGATCACGACGGCACGGACGGCCGGGGCGGCGGCGTGTGTGGCGGCGGTCGCCGTGGCCGGGTACGGCGCTTGGAGCGGTCCCGGCACGCTGACTCTGGCGGTGCTGCCCGTGCTCGCCGGTGTCGCGATCGCGATCCAGACGGCGTTGAACGGCCGGATCGGGGCGGTCGCCGAGTCACCGTGGCCGTCGGCCGCCACGTTCGCCGGCGTCGCGATCACTTTTCTGGCCCTGCTGCTGGCGGCCCGCCCGGTTCCAGAGAGACGCTGAATCGTCGCCTGTGGAGCAAATCGTCGCGCAGGTTGCGACCGCGATGTCACATGTTACGTTGCTTCACCATGACCAGCGACGGGATCGACGCGGTGGATTACCACTGCGGTGGCGAACCGTTCAGGATCGTCACCGAGACAACGGAACCAGCCGGGGCGACGGTCGCCGAAAAGCGTGTCGCGGCCGCGGCCGACTCCGAAGTCGACGGATTGCGGCAACTGCTCTGCTCGGAGCCACGCGGGCACGCCGACATGTACGGCGGTTTCGTCGTGGCACCGGACGATCCGGGTGCCCATTTCGGCGTTCTCTTCTGGCACAAGGACGGCTTCTCCGCCGCGTGCGGCCACGGCACGATGTGCCTGGGCACCTGGGCGGTCCAGACCGGGCTGGTGCCCACCGACCCCAGCGGCGTCACCGAGGTGGTCGTCGACGTGCCGTCCGGACGGGTGACCGCGCGGGTCGCCACGGCCGGCGCCAAGGTCACCGCGGTCGACTTCGTCAGCGTTGCCGGCTATCTCCTTCATGAGGACGTCGTAGTGGAGACGTCGCGCGGCACCACCACTTGCGTGATCGCCTTCGGCGGCGCGATGTACGCCCACGTGCCCGCGGCGGACTTCGGTCTCTCCGTCGACAAGGCCTCGTTACCCGAACTGATCGACCTGGGGCGGAAAATCAAGAACGAGCTCAACACGAGCGCGTACGCCGAACACCCGCTCGACCCGAGGCTCAGCGGAATCTACGGCGTGATCTTCTTCGACGACCTCGGCGACGACGAAGACGGAAACGTCCGTCAGCGCAACGTGACCGTCTTCGCCGACGGGCAGGTGGACAGGTCACCTTGTGGTTCGGGGACCGCCTCGCGCGTCGCGGCACTACACGCGTCCGGGCGGCTGGCGGCGGATCGGGCACTCGTCCATTCGTCGATCGTCGGTTCGACCTGGTCCGCCCGGATCGCGGACACGACCGAAGTCGCCGGCCGGAACGCGGTGATGCCCGTGGTGACGGGCCGCGCGTTCCGCACCGGCCACCACCGGTTCGTCGTGGACCCCGACGACGACCTGGTTCCGGGCTTCGTACTGCGCTGAGGGAAATCAGGAGGACTCATGGACGTCGTCACCCTCGGCCCCGAGGAGATCCGTTCGGCCGTGTCCATGTCCGCCGCGATCGACGCGGTACGGAACGGATTTCTCGCACTGCGCCGTGGCGAGTTCGAGATGCCGACGCGGACCGTGTTGCGCGACGGCGGATTCCTCGTGATGTCCACGCACCACCGCCCGACCGCCTCGGCGATGATCAAGACCCTGAGCCTCGATTTCGACGGGCGCGTGCCCGCCATCGTCGGGACGGTCGTCTGGAGCGAACTCGCCCACGTCCGTCATCTCGTCGCCGACGCCACCGAGGTGACCCGCATCCGCACCGGCGCCATCGTCGGCGTCGCGACCGACCTGCTGGCTCCGCCGGAAGCGAAGACGTGCACCCTCATCGGCGCCGGCGGGCAGGCGGCTGATCAGATCCGCGCCGTGCACGCCGTCCGGCCGCTGACCGAGCTCAGGATCGTCGCCCGCGGCCTTGAACGCGCCCGCGCGCTCGCGAAGGTCCTCGGCGAGGAGCTGCACCTCGACACCGTCCATGTCGAGACCGACGTCGACGAGGCGGTTCGCGATGCCGACATCGTCTGTTGCGCCACGACGTCCACCACGCCGTTGTTCTCGCACTTGTCGCTGGCGGACCACGCCCACGTCAACGCCATCGGCGCCTTCCGCCCCACCATGCGAGAACTCCCGGACGAGCTGCTCGCCGAAGCGACCGTCGTCATCGACGAACGCGACGCCGTCCTCGAAGAGTCCGGGGAGATCATCCACGCACTGGAGGCGGGTGCCATCACCGAGGACGACCTCATCGAGCTCGGCACCGCGCTGACCGACGGAGTCCCGAAGCGATCCGGCCGGACGGTCTTCAAGAGTGTCGGGGTGGCCATGCAGGACTGGGCGATCGCCGACCTGCTCGCTCGAGCATGCCTCGGCCGGGCAACGTGAACCCGATCAGGCCCGGGTGTGGAGATTCAGGACACGTGTGGTCCCGAATCTCCACACCCGCCTAGGACTCGTCGAGGAGATCCTCGATCAGGATGGGAATGTGCCGGACCCGGATCCCGGTGGCGTTGTGGACGGCGTTCGCGACCGCCGCCGCCATTCCGACGATGCCGATCTCGCCCAGCCCTTTCGCGCCGACCGAGTTGTGCAACGTGTCCGGGTACTCGACGAAGTGGACGTCGACCTCCGGGATGTCCGCGTTCACCGGGATCAGGTAGCTCGCGAGGTCACCGTTGGCGAAGCGTCCGTTGTCCTCGACTTCCAGCCCCTCGTGCAGAGCGGCCGACACACCCCAGATCATGCCTCCGATGATCTGGCTGCGCGCCGCCGCCGGGTTGATGATGCGGCCGGAGTCGAATACGCCGAGCATGCGGGACACCCGGATCTCGCGCGTCCACTTGTGCACGCGGACTTCGCAGAACTGGGCGCCGAAGGAGCTGAACGAATGCTTGGTCAGTTCCTCGCCGGGCGCCGAGGAACCGGTCACCGACAACGAGGGGCGCTTCAGTGCCCGCAACAGTTCGCCGAAGGTCATCGTCCGGTCTCCGGCCAGCACCTGGCCGTCCGCATAGGACACGTCCATACCGTCGAACGGTGCGCCGGGGGCCGACGCCAGTGCCAGCAGTTCGTCGATCGCCTTGGCGGCGGCGATCATGATGGCCGTCCCCGCACTCGCGGTGGCCGTCGAGCCGCCGGACATGCCCCCGGGCGGCAGCTTCGAATCACCGAGCCGCGGCGTCACCCGATCCGGCGGGATGTCCAGCGATTCCCCGCCCACCAGGGAGAGCACGGTCAGCAAGCCCGTCCCCGGGTCCGCTCCGCTGGTCGCGACGACGGCCGTGTCGTCGGGCAGCAAGGTGATCTCGACCGTCGCCGGGAATCGCAAGGCGGGGAACATGGCGGTGGCCGTTCCCATGCCCACGAGCCAGTCTCCGTCGGCCCGCCCTTGGGGTGCGCGATCCGCCCAGCCGAACCGCGTCGCGCCGATGCGGAAGCATTCGTCGAGGTGTTTGCTCGACCACTGCAGATCCTTGCCGGGCGGAGCGGTCGAGTTGTTCCGCTGACGCAGCTCGATCGGGTCCATGCGCAGCGCGACCGCGAGCTCGTCGATCGCGCTCTCCAGCGCGAAAGACCCCGGCGCCTCGCCCGGTGCCCGCATGAAGGTGGTCGGCGGGATGTTCAGCGGCACGATCTTCTGGCTGATGGCCAGGTTCCGGGTGGCGTACCACTCGCGCGAGGTGCCGTGTGACGTCGGCTCGACGAACGACCGGTCCAGCGGAGTGCTGCACCACGAGTCGTGACGCAGGGCGTTGAGCGTGCCGTCGTGTTCCGCGCCGAGCGCGATCTTCTGCACCGTCGCGGCACGGCCCGCGGTCGCGGTGAAGACCTGTTCCCGGCTGAGCGCGGCTTTCACCGGCCTGCCGAGGACCCTGGCCGCCGCCGCGGCCAGGAACGCCGGGGTGGACGTGCGGCCCTTGCCGCCGAACGCACCGCCCACGAAGGGGTTCACCGCGTGCACCTCGGACGGCTCCGTGCCCAGCGCCATCGCCAGCTCCGCCGCTTGGAGGTTGGATCCCTGGTTGCCGCTGTGGACCGTCAGGCCGTCGGGCCCCCACACCGCGACCGCGGAATGCGGTTCCAACGCGGCGTGGTGCTGGGGCGCGGTGGAGTACGTGGCTTCGACGACCACCGGGCTCGCGGTGAGCGCGTCCTCGATGGACTCGACGCCGGGAGCGAGGATGGCGAGCGTGGATGGTCCACCGTCCCTCCCGGACGGCGCGTCTTCCGCGGAAGCCAGGCCGTCCTCCAACGAAGTCAGCGCGGGCCTCGGCAGGTAGGAGACCTCGACCAGCATCGCCGCGTCGCGAGCCTGCTCGTAGGTCTCGGCGACCACGAAGCCGATCGGCTGGCCATAGTAGGCGACTTCCTTGTCCTGCAAGGGAACCCAGGTCTCACCCATGAACTGTGTGGCCGGGGTGCGCAGTTCCAGCGGATCGAACGGCGTGTACACACCGATCACGCCCGGAGCAGCTTTCGCCGCCGTGACGTCCATCGCGTCGATCTCGCCGTGTGCGATCGTGCTGAGCACGACGTACCCGTGGACCAGCCCGGGGAAGGTGTGATCCGCCCCGTACTCGGCCCGGCCGGTGACCTTCAGTGGCCCGTCCACCCGGCTGGTCATCAGCGGCTCCCCTCGGTCAGTTCGAGCAGTGCGCGGACGATGGTCCGCCGCAGCAACGACGTCTTGAAATCATTCGAGGCCAACGGGCGCGCGCCCTCGGCGGCCAGCGCGGCGGCGTCTTCGAAGGCCGAGACCGTCGCGGGCGCGCCGCGCAAGGCCTCCTCGACCGCGGGCAGCCGCCAAGGCACGGTCGCCACGCCGCCGGCCGCGACCCGGGCGTCGACGATGCGCGAGCCTTCGACCCGCAGCGCGACCGCGGCCGAGCACAGCGCGAACTCGTAGGACTGCCTGTCCCGGACCTTGACGTACGTGGAGTTCGACGCCCAATCCAGCTGTGGGACCACGACTTCCGCGATCAGTTCGCCGGGCTGGAGATCGGTCTCCACCTCCGGGGTGTCACCGGGCAGGCGGTAGAAGGAAGCCAGTTCGACGGTGCGGGTGCCCGTCGCGCTGACCAGCCGGAGCCGTGCGTCGAGGGCGACCAGTGCGACGGCCACATCGCTCGCGTGGGTCGCCACGCACGAATCGCTCGTGCCCAGCACCGCGTGCATCCGGTTGGCGCCCGAGATCGCAGGGCAGCCGCTACCGGGTACCCGCCGGTTGCACGGCATGGCGACGTCCCGGAAGTATGAGCAGCGGGTGCGCTGCATGAGGTTCCCGCCGATACTCGCCATGTTCCGGATCTGCTGGGAGGCGCTGAGCAGCAGCGCCCGGGAGATCGCCGGATACACCCCGGGATGCGCGGCGATGTCGCCCATTCGCTCCAGCGCGCCGAACCGGAGCCCGTCGGCGGTGTCGATACCCCGCAGCGGCACCGCGTTGATGTCCAGGACCTGTTGCGGGGTCAGGACATTGAGTTTCATCAGGTCGACGAGAGTGGTCCCGCCCGCCAGGAAGGTGCCGGGCGAGGAGACCGCGGCCTCGACGGTCTCGGGTGCGAGCAGCTCAAAGGGACGCATCGGCCCTCCTTGCCTGCTCGACGGCCGCGATGATGTTCGGGTACGCCGCGCACCGGCAGAGGTTGCCGGACATGAACTCACGGACGTCCTCGACGTCCTGCTCGACGGCGGCGACCGCCGACATGATCTGCCCCGACGTGCAGAATCCGCACTGGAGGGCGTCCCGGTCGACGAACGCCTGCTGGACCGGATGCAGCCGGTCCTCTGTGGACAGTCCTTCGACCGTGGTCACCGGCTGCTTCACGGTGGCGGCCAAGGTGAGGCAGGACAGCACCGGCCGTCCGCCGACGTGCACCGTGCAGGCGCCGCACTGCCCCCGGTCACAGCCTTTCTTCGGGCCTGTGACGGCGAGCCGCTCCCGCAGCGCGTCCAGCAGGGTCACCCCGGGATCGAGACTCAGGTGTTCCGTCCTGCCGTTGACTTCGAGTGAGATGTCCACTGGATCTCTTTCCGCAGATCGTCCGGGCACGGGCCCGACGGCGTAGGTTGAGGTGGTGGGAGACTGTTCGCGAACCGAAACGGATATTCATCCGCTTCGTTTTTCAAGTTAGCGGATTACAATCCGCTTGGCAATGTCGATGCTCCCCCTGGAGTCGCTCCAGGTCGCCCGGGTTCCTCGGCTACATTTCACCGGAGAACGGGATCGGCGGACGGGAGGGAAGATGACGACGGGATCGGTCAACCCCCGGCGCGCGGACACCCGGCGCAACCACGAGCGCATCCTCGCCACCGCGGCGAAGTCACTGGCCGGCTCCGGTGAGGTCTCGTTCAACGCGATCGCGAAACAGGCCGAGGTCGGTGTCGGCACGGTGTACCGGCATTTCCCCACCCCGGAAGCCCTCATCCTGGCGGTCTACCAGCGCGAAGTACGCCAGCTCGTCGACATCGTGCCGAGCCTGCTCGAGAAGTTCCCGCCAGAGCAGGCTTTCCGGACGTGGACCACCGACCACCTCGCGCATTACATGATGACCAAACGCGGACTCGCCGACGCCCTTCGCGCCGCGACGGCTTCGCGCGGCGAGCTGCCCGCGGGAGCCTACGAGGCCATGGTCGGCGCGGTTTTCAAGCTGTTGCAGGCGAATATCGACGCCGGCACCGTCCGCCCGGATCTGAAGCCCGAGACCGTCCTGCGTGGACTGGGCGGCCTGCTGTACCTCGACCCGAACGGTGAGTGGCGGCGCGACGTCGCGAGCCTCCTCGATCTGCTGTGGCGCGGGATGGGCACCGACCGTTCTTGACGCCGCTCAGGGCCGAGGGATGTTGCGGAGGTTCGCGCGGGCAAGGTCGATCATCCGGCCGACCCCGCCTTCGAGGACGACCTTGCTCGCGGCCAACGCGAATCCGCCGAGCTGCCCGGCGGTGATGTGCGGCGGGACGGACAGCGCGTTCGGGTCGGTCACGACGTCGACCAGCGCGGGGCCGTCGTGGCTCAGCGCCTCCTTGAGAGCCGCGCGCAGCCGGGTCGGGTCGGTCACCCGCTCGGCTCGCAGACCGGCGCCACTGGCGATGGCGGCGAAGTCGACCGGGCGGTGGTCGGTCTGATAGTCGGGCAGGCCGTCGACCAGCATCTCCAGTTTCACCATGCCCAGCGAGGAGTTGTTGAACGTCACGATCTTGACCGGGAGGTCGTGCAAGGCCACGGTGAGCAGTTCGCCGAGCAGCATGCCGAGCCCGCCGTCGCCGGACATCGACACGACCTGACGTCCCGGGTACGCGAACTGCGCGCCGATGGCGTGCGGTAGCGCGTTGGCCATGGTGCCGTGCAGGAACGAACCGATGACCCGGCGCCGCCCGTTGGGCGTGAGGTACCGGGCCGCCCACACATTGCACATTCCGGTGTCCACCGTGAAGATCGCGTCGTCCGCGGCGAGTTCGTCCAGCAGATCCGCGGCGAACTCCGGGTGGATGGGAACGTGCCGTTCGACGTTGCGGGTGTAGGCGTCGACGACCTGCTCCAGCGTTTTGCAGTGCTCACGCAGCATGCGGTCCAGGAACGTCCGATCGGTCTTGCGTCGCAGGAGCGGCCGCACTGCTCGCAGCGTTTCCCGTACGTCGCCATGCACCGCCAGTTCCAGCGGGGTGCGGCGGCCGAGCCGGGTCGCGTCGTGGTCGACCTGCACGGTCCGGGCCTGGGGAAGGAAGGAATCGTAAGGGAAATCGGTGCCCAGCAGGAGCAGCAGATCGGCGCCGTGCATCGCCCGGTAACAGGCGCCGTAGCCGAGCAGCCCGCTCATTCCGACGTCGTAGGGGTTGTCGTACTGGATCCACTCCTTGCCGCGCAGGCTGTGGCCGACCGGCGCCTGGACGGTCTCGGCCAGTTCCATCACCTCGGCATGCGCGCCGCGCACCCCGGCGCCGGCGAACACCGTGACGGTTTCGGCTTCGTTGATCAACTCGGCGAGCCGTGCCACCTGGGATTCGGGCGGCATGACCGTCCCGTGTTCGGTGACCGGCACTCCGCTCCCGGTGGGCGCCGCGGCCTCGAGGTGCGCGACGTCGCCGAGCAGCACGAGCACCGACACCTCGCCGCGGGACAACGCGTGCTGCATGGCGATCCGCAGCACCCTTGGCATTTGAGCGGGCCTGCTGATCTGCTCGCAGTAGCCGCTGCAGTCGACGAACAACCGTTCAGGATGGGTCTCCTGGAAGAACCCGGTCCCGATCTGCGCGGACGGGATATGCGAGGCGAGCGCGAGAACCGGGGCACCGGTGCGGTGCGCGTCGTAAAGACCCTGCACCAGATGCGTGTTGCCGGGACCGCAGCTGCCGGCGCACACCGCGAGCTTTCCGGTCAGCTGGGCCTCGGCGGCCGCCGCGAACGCGCCGGCCTCCTCGTTCCGTACGTGCACCCACTCGATGCCCGGGGTGCGCCGGATGGCATCGACGATGGGGTTGAGGCTGTCTCCGACCACGCCGTAGATCCGCTCCACCCCGGCCTGCACCAGGACTTGGACGAACTGCTCGGCGACGTTGGGCTTGGCCATCAGGACCCCTTCGATACTCCGGCGGCGGGACTGCCCTTCATGATCCACGGGAGTGCCCCGCCTCGCAGGACCTAGCGCCTGTTTCGTATTGAGGGGTAAGTCAACGTGCCGTGGCCGGAGTTGGCGGCTGGGGCGGGACTGGCCGAAGAGACGCCTTCCCGACTGTCCATTAGGGACATTTTCCGAGGTGTCAGTGTCCGAGTTGGGCGAGTTGTGCGGTTTGGGGAGGGGGTCGTGAGTGGTAAAGAGGGTTAGAACGCTACTTGCCACTCACGACTCTTGTGGACACTCAGAGCGCAGCTGACTCCTGTCGGCCAGCCCGGAACCACGCTTGGGCGCGAAGACCGCGAACTTGACTTATGAAACGCGACCTAGCCGAGGTCGGCCGAGGAACCGACCACGACGGCGTAAAGATCACCGATCGTGGCGAGGGCGGAGCGATGCTGCTCCGCGGCGGTCACCGGGCCGACAGCGGACGGGAGCGCGCGCGTCGCGCAGGCGGCCGCCACCACGGTCGGGGCGTTTCCACGCAGGAACGCGCCCTCCGCGGTGAACGTGACACACATATGGGTCATGAACCCGGCCACGACGACGTTCTGGTGTCCGGCCGCGTCGACCAGTTCTCCCAACGGGGTGCCGACGAACGAGTTCGGCGCGGTCTTCACCACGACCTCCTCGCCCGGAGCGGGGGCGACCCGTTCGTGGATCTGGCCGATGTCCTGCTGGAGGTCGTACGGGCTGCCCTCGCCGCCGTCGTGCTTGACGTGAATGACCGTCGCGCCCTCGGCACGGGCGCGCGCCAGCAAGGTGGCCGCCTCGTCGAGCGCCGCTTCCCAGCCGTCGAGTTCCATCACGCCGCGCGTGTAGGTGTTCTGGTAGTCGACGAGGATCACCGTCGCGTCCGAGAGAGTCGCGGGAGTCGTCGGCAGGGTGCTGATCTCGCGGAGAGTAGTGCTGGTCATCGTGTTTCCTTCGCTTTCCGTCGGTACGGTTACCATCGTGGCTGACCCGATCCGATACTGGGATACGGATTCGGGTCGGCTGTGGTCGAGATCGGCCGACATCCGCGAGAAGAGAGATCGATGAGTGCTCCACAGGTGGCCGTCCTGGCGTTCGAGGGGATCAGCCCGTTCCACCTCGCCGTGCCGTCCCTGGTGTGGGGACCCGAGGCTCCGACGGGTGACATGGAGCCGTGGCCGATCGCGGTCGTCGCCGTCGAGCCGGGCCGTCTCGCCACGAGCGGCGGTTACGCGATCGACGTGCCCGCGGGCCTCGACGCGCTCACGAAGGCCGACATCGTGGTCGTGCCGTGGTGGTCCGACCCGGAAGCCCCGACACCTTCGCCCGTCGCCGCCGCTTTGCGCGCCGCGCACGAACGCGGAGCACTCGTCGTCGGGCTCTGCTTGGGAGTCTTCGCGCTCGCCGACGCCGGTATCCTCGACGGGCGCGCCGCGACCACTCACTGGAAATGGGTCGAAACGTTCAGGAGGCGCTTCCCAGCGGTGGAGCTGCGCCCCGAAGAGCTGTACGTCGACGAAGGCGACGTCGTGACCGGCGCGGGTGCGACCGCCGGAATCGACACCTGTCTTCACCTGCTCGCCCGCACGGCCGGTCAGGTCGTCGCGAACGGCGTCGCCCGCCGGATCGTCGCCGCGCCGCATCGCCCCGGCGGCCAGGCCCAGTTCATCGAGCTTCCCGTGCCCGCGCCGGACAACGATCCGCTGACCCAGGTGATGAGCTGGGCGCAGTCACAGTTGGACGTACCGCACACCATCGACGGGCTCGCCGCCCGTGCGCATATGAGCCGGAGCACCTTCACCCGCTCGTTCCGTGCCCGCACCGGGACCACCGTCCACAACTGGCTTGTCGCGCAACGCCTCGCGCGGGCCAGGCACCTTCTCGAAACGACCGCGTTCGGCATCGACGCCATCGCCGCGCAGTCCGGTTTCGGCACGCCAGCCCGTCTTCGCGAGCACTTCGCCGCCGCGCTGGGCACCACGCCGACCCGCTACCGGGTCGAGTTCTCCGGCAGCGCGGCTGTCCGCTGAGAAATCCTTTTCCCGCGCACTGCCGGAAAGCGGAATCATTATTTCCACAAACCGGCGATGCCGTGCGAGCCCGGAAAGAGCCATGCCCTACACTTGCTTTTCGCATCGGCGAATAGCTCACCCCAGAGGGTGAGCTCAATCGAGTGCATTGCCTGGCGGAACTGGATCGAAGAACCCATTCCGGGGCAAGATGACCCCGGCACGAGAACCGTTCTGACGGAGGACCATGTGGAACTGTGCGGGACCCCCATCTTCGACTCCCTGGTCGAGGAAACGAGGAGGGCGGCCGCCGGTGATGGCGGGCTCCCCCGCGGCGGCGAGGATAATTCAGAATTGACCGAGAACAACACCGATGCCGGTCAGGAAAATCGATGACGACCGCGCACGTGCTTCCTTTCAGTCGATTTCCGATGAATTCACGTCGCCGGAAAAATCGGCCGAATTCCGCAGATCGTCGAGCAACTCCAGCCTGCCGGTGATGAGCCCGCTCAGAATCCCACGCGCGACGGCGAGCAGTTCGGTGATCGACGGGCTGGCGAGGGAGTACGACACGGCCGTGCCCTCCTTGTGCGGCACCACCAGATCGGCCCGCCGCAGCACCGCGAGCTGCTGGGACAGGTTGGCAGGCTCGATACCGAGGTCGGCGAGCAACTCCGAGACGTGATGGTCGCGCTCGCTGAGCAGTTCGAGTACCCGGATCCGGACGGGGTGGCCCAGCGTTTTGAAGAGTTCCGCCTTCGCCTGGTACAGGGGCCTGTTCATCGGCATCCCTCCCTCGCAGGTCCTGCCGTCCGGATGACCTCGATCGTGCCCGACCACACGGTCCACTGAACCGCACCCCGCGCGGAACCGCAGCGGCCACACCCGATCAGGGCACGGCCGCGTTTCTTCAGCGCGAAAATTGCACATTTATGCAAATTTGCACATCAGAGAAGGTGAGAACACCTGTGAGTCACGTCCCCGCCGCGGCCAGCCGGGCGCATCTGGTCCTCGCCGCGCACGCGGCGGAACTCGCCGACCTGGCCGCGAACGCCGCCCGGGCGGACTCCGCGTCGGACCACTCCGGTCTGATCGAGTTGACGCAGCAGATCGTCGAGGCCACGGTGGTCGCCGCGAGGATCGACGGAAAGACCTGGCAGGAGATCGCGTACGGGCTCGACGGGGAGACGCCGCAGTCCGTGCGAACCCGCTACGGGCCCGCGGTCGCGCGATTCCGGGCGGATCCCTTCCCCTCGCAGGACTCCCGCCGTGAAAGTGTGCCGGACAACACCGAGCGGACGTCCTTCCGCATCCGGCGGCTGTCTGTCCCGGAACCGCATCCCGACACCACCGCCGGGTCCTCGACCGGGCACCTCGCCCTGGTCACGATCCCGCCCGAGCAGGGCGACACCGGAACGGGGCCTGAACCGGCGGCCGCGGACGCCCGGCTGAAGATCGCGGAACGGCTGGTCGCCGCCTACGAGCGGATCGCGACCAACGACCGGCAGCCCCCGCAATGGATCCTCGACGGCCTCGCCCACGCCCGCCGCACGGCCGCGGAACTCCGCGTCCACGCGGGCACGCCGTCTGATTGACGTTCTCTCGGCAGGAAACTACGCGGTGGTCGCCAGACCGGCCTCGCGGTCGAAGTCGTGCTCGTCCTCGGTCTGCTTGCGCGACACCGTCTTCGCGACCAGGTCGAAGATCGGCGTGGCTTCCTGCGGGAAGGTCACGCTCTGCTGGTTCGCGCTCTCGGCGATCATGAACTACTGCTCCTCAAGGGTGATGACTACAGCGACCGTTCACTCTAACGGCCCCGCCGTGGTGACGGGCCGTATTCGGAGTTTTCGGCCGAAACTTCTCGCGCTCACAGGTATTGACTGAGGTCGTGGCCCTTCGGGTTCTTGACCCACTCGGTGCCGTCGGGTTTGGTGAACTTGCCGCTGATGGTGTCGAACTTGGTCCCCAGCGGGGGCAGATCCGGCAGCGGGACGTCCATCTTGCTGTCCATCAGCCGTTTGGCGATGTCCGGGGTGATCCCGGTGTACTGGGTGTTGATCTCGACGTGGTCGCGGATGCCGCGTTCGACGTCGTTGTCCGATTTGGGGAACTTCACCTCGTCGCTGGGCTTGACCCGGAAGTCGATGCCGATGTCGGAGGCGTCCCGGTTCGCCAGTGCGTTCTTGAGGTCGACGTAGGTCTGAAGGCTTGATTCGAGCTTCTTGTAGTTCATGTTCGCGGTGTGGGTCAGCGGGATCATGTTGTCCGAGTTGCCAGGCCCGCCCATGTCACCGTTCTCGAGGTGACCGCGGATCCACTTCTCGTCGGCGCTGAGGAACTGGCTCTCGCCCGGCTTGGGGTTCCTCTTCGGGGTGTTCTCCAGGGTCTCCACCAGCTTCTCGCTCAGGTTGTTCTCCCCGTGCACCTTCCCGTTCTGGTCCGTCTTGTTGCGGATGATCGAGTTCTTGTTCAGCGCGTCCACGTCGGTGACCTGCTTGGGGTCCGGCGTGTTGACGAAGTCCTTCCCGCGAGTGGAGTTCTTGTCGTAGGTGGCCCGGACCTCTTCGGTGGTGCCCGCCTGGTTCTTGCTGCGGCCGCCGCGATTGGCGTTGTCGTTCTCGGTTCGCGGACGTTTCGCGCTGCCACCGGTGTTGCCCGCGTTGTGCCCGGTCCCGCTGGTGTCCGGACCGTCGACGTGCTTGCGTTTCTTGTCGCACCACACCAGGCCGAGCGGATCCGAACCCGAGGTCGGGTCGTGCGGGTAACCGGCCGGATCGGGCCCGGCGGGGAGGCCGAGCGGATCCTGGCTGAGGTAGCGCGCGGTGGCCGGATCGAAGTAGCGGTGCAGGTTGTAGTGCAGCCCGCTTTCCGCGTCGAGGTACTGGCCGGGGAAGCGCAGCGGCGTGCCCGGGAACCCGGTCAACGGCAAGCCCCACAACGTCCAGCGGCCGCTCCAGCTCGGCGTGCCCAGCGGGTCGAGCAGGTCGGTCGGGGTCCCGATGGAGTCGTTCACGAAAGCGCGGAACCGGGCCGGCGCGTTGCCGTGTTCGGTCTGGGTGACGGGTTCCTCGGTGTCCGGCCGCCGTTCCCAGGTGGTGACCGTGACACCCGCGGGGCCGGTGTGCGCCTGCTCGATCAGCGAGTTGCCGTCCCAGACGAAGCGCGTCTGCTCGACGACCCGGCCGTCCGGGGCGAGCAGTTCCTTCGCCGTGCGGCGGCCGAGCGGGTCGTAGCGGTACCGCCAGCGGCGGCCGTCCGGCGTGGTGAGCCCGGTCAGCCGGTTGCGCGCGTCCCATTCGTACCGCCAGATCCGGTCACCTTCGCGCCGGGCGGTACGCCGTCCGCTCATGTCGTGCTCGTAGCGGACCACCCCGGCGCCGGTGATCGTGTTGCGGTCGTACGTGCGCGGCCCGGCTTCGGGATAAGCCATCGTCGTGGTGGCCCACTGCACGACCTTGCCCGCCCGGTCGTAGGCGATGTCCTCGCGCACGTTGTCGACCAGGTGGGTGGTGATCCGCCCGGCCGCGTCACGTCCGAAGGATTCGCCTCCCGCGGCGTCGCGGATCGCGGTGAGGTCGCCGTCGGCCGACCTGGCGAACTCGCGGTGCCGCAGCACGGTGCCTGTCGCGTCGGTGAGAGTCTGGCCGATGATCCGGTCGTCGGCGTCGAACTGCTGCCGCAGCCGGGCGCCCTCGTCGACGCGCCGCTCGATCGGACGGCCTTCGGCGTCGTAGGCGTAGTCGACGACGTGCTCGGCCGTCGACAGCGCGCTCGGCCGCTCCTCCTTGTCGAAGGACCACACACTCGTTGCACCGGAAGGGGTTCGCCGACTGATCGTCCCCTCCGCGGAGTCGTACGCGAAGACCACTTCCATCCCGTCGGTGACCGTGCGCACCGTCCGGCCGTTGTCGTCCCGTTCGAACTCCACCACGGACTCGCCGTCGTCCGCACGGACCAGCTCGCCGACCACGTCGTAGGCGTAGGTGGTCTCCGTGTCGTCGGTGCGGATCCGGACCAGGTTCCCGATCAGGTCGTAGTCGTATTCAGTGACTCGACCGGCGGGGTCGACGGACCGGATCAGCTGCCCTGCCGCGTCGTAGGCGTAGGTGTGCGCCCGGCCGTCGAAGTCGGTCTGCCGGACGAGACGGCCCGCGGGATCGTATTCATAGGTCCAGGTCAGCCCGTTCGGGTTGGTCACCACGACCGGCCGCAACTCGGTGTCGTAGGTGTACTGGGTGCGTCCACCCGCCGGATCGATCTCCGCGGTCAGCATGTCGAACGGGCCGTACTCGCGGCGAGTCGTGCGCCCCGCCGGGTCGACGTGTTCGATCTCGTTGCCTTCGCTGTCGTAGCGCCAGCTCTGCCGCTCGCTCAGCGAACCGACCCGCCAGGCCCGCAGCCCCTCCACGGTCCAGCCGATCCGGGCCCGTCCCCTGCCGTGCGGGACCGAACGCGGCCTGCCGAACAGGTCGTGGTCCTCGGTCCCGGAGTCGTCGGATTCCGGGCCGGAGTCGAGGTTGATCGAGCCGGAAACGCCGACCGGATCCTGCCGCGGATCCGGCCCCATGCCGTCCGGGTAGGCCCGGTAACGGGTGTGGTCGCCCTCGTCGGCCACCAGTCCGTCGACCGCGCCGTCCTCGGACCGGTTCACCAGCACCACACTGCCGTCGGGCCGGGTGACCTTTGAGATCTCGCCCTCGGCGTTGTAGCTGAACCGCGTGGTCCGGCCGAGTGGATCGGTCTTCGACCGCATCCGGTCGCGCTCGTCCCAGGTGAAGACGGTGGTCGCGCCGAGCGGATCCGTCTCGCGGACCACGTGATGCGCGGCGTCGAGCTCGAAGACCGTGACGTGGCCGAGGGAATCCGTGTAGCGCGTCCGTTTCGGCTCGTATTCGAAGGTGCAGTCGAGGAATCCGCGATCCCCGACCGTGCGCACACAGCGTCCGGCCGCGTCGTAGACGTAGCGGTACCAGATCCCGTTGCGGTCCTGCCATTCCGCCAGCCTGCCGTCGGGGTCGTAGTCGAACCGCAGGGCCCGGCCTGAGGAGTTGGTCACCTCGGTGAGGTTGCCCGCGTCGTCGTAGCCGTAGCGCATGACGACGACGTTCTGACCCTGCACCGGATCGGTCATCCGCAGGGCCTGGATCCGGCCACGCGCACGGTCGATCTCCAGTACCCGTCCGTCGGAATGCCGCCAGCGCACGCCCGCGCCGTCGGCGTCGTGGTCCACCTCGATCCGCGGCCCGTCCTCGCCGAGCTCG
Source organism: Amycolatopsis sp. WAC 01376 (assembly GCF_003947415.1). GTDB lineage: Bacteria > Actinomycetota > Actinomycetes > Mycobacteriales > Pseudonocardiaceae > Amycolatopsis. Next base: position 332,784 of record NZ_QHKL01000007.1, on the reverse strand, counting down.
AACGCGGTCAGCGGCAGCACTCGTGACGGCGCACCCGGGACCGGCGCGAAGTACAGGGTGATCCCGGAATCCCAGGTCTCCAGCCGATAAGTGCCGGCCTCGTCCACGAGTAGCGCTCGCGAAGGCCCGGCCGGCGATTCCGTCGGCCGCCCCGGCTCCGGCAACGGGAACGTCGGCGCCGTGCCGTCGTCGGAAAAGAACCGGGCGTGTTCGGCGGTGAGTTCCAACCGCAGATCGGCGGTCGACGCCCAGGAGCGGCCGAAGCCGGTGCCCGCGCGGTAGCTCGACATATGGGTGCGGCGGATCCGGATCGGCAGCGGTCCGGCCAGCGACAGATCGTCCTGCACCATCACGACCTCGCCGGTGGCGATGTCGATCGGGTCGCCACAGAGGTTCATCTCATCGGGCGCGGACTGCTTGGGCGGAGGGTCCGTTCGGGCCGGGGGCGGACTTCCGTTACTTCCGCCGCCACGGCTGCCGCCTGCCCCCGATGGGGTGACGTTGTCCCCCGCCGGACCGGTGTTGCCGTTCCGGTCCCCGCCGCCCGAACCACCCCTGTCCCCGCCGGAGCCGCCCTTGTCGCCGGATGGGCCGGTGTGGTCGCCGGAGGGGCTGGTGCCGCCGTCCTCGTCGGGTTTGGGCTTCGGCTCGGGGGATTTGACGGTGATGTCCTTGGGCTTGCCGGACGGCGTGACCGTCCCGCCCTTGAGGTTCTTCAACGCCTTCCCGGCGTCGTCGAACAGATCGCCCGCCTTCTTCAACAGCGGGACCAGGCCCTTGAGCGCCTTCACCAGCTTCGTGGTGAGGCCGGCGATCTTCGACGCGGTCTTCGCCACCGCCGCCACCACCTGCGGCACCACCCACGTCAACCCGATGCCGAGCGTGAACACCACCTGCAGCGCCCAGGAGATCAGGTGTCCGATGAGTTCGGCGATGATGTCCCGGACCAGCGTCCGGACCGCGGCGACGACCTCCCCGGCCGTCTTCACCCCGCTGCCCGCGCCCTCGCTCCCCTTCTGCGCGCTCTCGATCAGCGTGGAGGTGTTCTTGGCCTGTTTTCGGTACGCGTCGGCCGCTTCCCCGGTCCAGGTACCGAGATCCTTGTCGACCAGATCCACCAGCTCGACCGAAACGGTCCCGAGTTCCTTGGCGATGTTCGTCCAGGTCTCCGCCTGCGCCGCGATCTCGTCCGCGTTGCCGGTGAGAGCGTTGAGAGCCTCCTTCAGCGGGCCCACATGCTCGATCAACCAGCCCACACCGGCGGCGAGAACCGCGCCGAACGGGTCCATCACGGCCGTCAGCGCGTCCAGCGCGGTGCCCACCGCGCCCATGGCGACCGAAGCCCAGTCCCCGCTCTCGATCGCCGACTTCAGGTCGAGCGCGCCTTCCAGCAACGGCACGCCCGACACCGCAGTCGTCGAGTCCTTGACCGGCGCGACCAACGGATTACTCATGACTTGATTCAAGCATGAGCCGAAACGACCGCCGTCGACACCGGTTCAGGCGTTGCCCGAGTACATGGTGCAGACGGCACCGATGTTCGTGCCCGTGACTCTGCCTGTTGTGCACATCGACTCTGCCCGAAAAGGCAAAGCGCGTGCCGAAGATCACTCGGCGTGCTCGGAGTCCTTTGTGGACAGAGGTGCGACGGACGTCTCGTGCTCGCGCCGGGTGAGTACCAAGGGTGCGTCTTCGGTGATGGCCACCGTGTGCTCGGAGTGGGCTGTGCGTGAACCGTCGGCCGAACGGATGGTCCAGCCGTCGTCGTCGAAGATGATTTTGTCCGTCGTCCGGGCGAACCACGGCTCGAGCGCGACGGTCAGTCCCGGCTGGAGCTTCAGGCCGCGGCCCGCTTTGCCCTTGTTGGGAATGTGGAGTTCCTCGTGCATGGTGCGGCCGATGCCGTGGCCGCCGAACTCGGTGTTCACCGGATAGCCGTAGTCGCGGGCGACCGCCCAGATGGCCGCGGAGATGTCACCCAGCCGATTGCCGGGACGCGCCATCTCGATCGCCGCCTCCAACGCCTCCTCGGTGGCGCGGATGATCCGCAGGTCCTCCTCGGCGGGCGTCCCGACGATGACCGTGCGCGCCGAGTCTGCCGCCCAGCCGTCGATCTTCACGGCGAGGTCCGCGGTGAGCACGTCTCCGTCGCGCAGCGTGTAGTCGTGGGGCAGGCCGTGCAGGACGGCGTCGTTGACCGCCAGGCAGATGACGTTGCGGAACGGGCCCTTGCCGAAGGACGGCGCGTAGTCCCAGTAGCACGACTCCGCCCCGCGTCGCTGGATCATGCCGCGCACGTGGTGTTCCAGGTCCATCAGGTTGACGCCGACGTCGGCGATGCTGCCGACCTCGGTGAGCACCTCGGCGACGAAACGCCCGGTCACGTGCATGCGGTCGATCTCGGCGGGCGTCTTCAGTTCGATCATGAGGTCCTCGCGTGGCGGTTGGTATTATTATACCGGCACCCTAACATCTGCCGGTATAATAATACCAACCAGGTGGGCTCGCGTCACGACAGTCCCCTAGCGGCGGTGATCTCCTCCGCCGTGTCGAGCTCGACAGCCGGATTGGCGTGCCAGCGGGTTCGTGCTGGGGCGGCGGTGCCCTTCATCAGGAACGCGTCCGCTTCGGCGATCGCCCCGTCCGACATCGTCACTCCATAGTGGACGAACGCACCGGTGCCGATCGTGCACCCCGCGCCGATGGTGATGTAGTCGGATTTGAACAGGCCGTCTTCGAGCGAATGTCCTTGGACGACGGTGTGCAGATTGAGCACGCAGTCGTCGCCGATGCTCACCAAGGACCGTTCGGGGATCGCGCATCCGTCGTCGAAGACACGGTGGCCGATCCGGACGCCGAGGCAGCGCAGAAGGAAGGGTTTGAACGGTGTCCCGTCGAACAACGCGAGGTAGCGGGCGGGGCTGAGCTTCCAGAACCGTTCGTGCCGCCAGAAGATCGGATCATAGATCGAGCAGAACCGCGGCCGCATCGCCCGGAAGCCCTGCACGGCAAGTTCCGCCAACATGAGGAACGAGACCGAGAACACCAGTGTCGCCACGATGCCGGCGCCGATGGCGAGTGGACCGAGCCGCTCGTGCAGGGCACCGGCGGCCGCGCCGATCAGCAGGACCCCGAGCAGGTGGAGCCAATGCACCAGCAGGTAGACGAAGATGGTGACGGTGTTGTGCCGGTTCTTCGCCCGGAGGCCGTCCTCGGTGCTGACATGGTCGAAACCGGTGTCACGGCGGACGGTCCGGGGGATCTCGAACGCGGGCGACCCGAGCAGGCCGACGTTCTCCCTGATCGGCCCGTCCAAAGGAACGAGCACCTTGGTGGCCAGCAGGCAGTTCCGGCCGATCCGCGCGTCCGGTGGATAAGCGATCTCGTTGCCCAGGAACGCCTGTGGTGCCACGGAAGTCCTGCGCAGCCGGAACGACGAGGCGGAGAAGTCCGCGTTGAGCAGCGAAAGGCCATCCGAGACCATCGTCCCGGTGCCGACCGTGCTGAGGAACGGCGTTTCGTGCTTGACCTCGACTCCGAAGTTGGATCCGGTCTGCTGGACCTTCGACAGGTCGTATCCCAGCGCGCGCAGGTAGTGCACGATGTAGCTGCTGTCGCCGAACAGGTAGGTGAACGCGCGGAGGTTGGTCAGCCGCGCGATCAGCCGCTGGATCGCGAAATGCCTCCCGTAGAGCGGGTAGACCCGGTCCGGCCGGAGGAACAGGCCGAGCAGACGCGGAATCGTGAGGACGACGGCCAGCCCGGCGCACAGTGCCCCGAAGTACACCAGCGCCGAGTCGGCGATCTGGCCGCGATAGAAGGCCCAACTCGTGAAGTCCACCGTCTTCGTGAACAGTCGCTCGGCGAGTACGTCCGCGCCGCCCAGTGTCATGGGAAGCGTCACCAGCAGCAGGAGCAGCAGGCTGGAGGCGCTGAAAACGAATGGTCTGAGCCTGCCCCGTGCCACGGTCGGCAACGCCCGGTAGTCCACGGTGGAGGGACGGGCGGGCGACCCGTGCCAGCTCTCGCCGTCGGGGACGGACTGTCCGGCGTTCAAGGACGACGAGTGGCCCAGTTGTGTGTTGTCGCCCAGCGTCGTGCCGATGTCGAGCACGGTCATCTCACCGACGAAGGCGTTGTCGCCGAGAGTGACCCGGCCGGTCTGGATCCTGCCCGCCCTGGCGCGGTAGCACGAGAAGTAGGCGTCCTTCCGGATGACAGCCCCGTCGCCGATGCTGAGCAGATCGGTGCAGACCGGCGGGTTCCGGGACAGGATCACGGCGCCCTTGCCGATGTCCGCGCCGAGCGCCCGCAGGTACCAGGAGTACAACGGAGTGCCGGTGAACAGCATCAGCGGGCTGAACCTGATCAGTGTCTTGACCGTCCAGAAGCGCAGATAGCCGGGACTCCACAGCGGGATCTCCCCCGGCTGCCACCGTCCGACGAGCGCCCACTTCGCCAGGATCGGCACCACGGAGAGGACGACGAACACGACGAGCCCGAGCCCGACGGCCCGCGCGTAGCCGTCGACGAGTCCGGTCGCGGCGGAGAGCCAAGTGAATCCCGTGTCCAGGATCCAGCCGGAACCGGCGGCGTAGGCGAGGAAGGCCAGAAGCTGGAACACTCCACAGAGGACATACGACGCCGTGGACGCCCGGCGTGGCTCCTCGGCGCGAACGGCCGTGACCTGGGCCGACGCGGGAACCGACTCCGCGAGACCGCGAACAGTGGGGTTGAGGTAGACGTCCTTCGCCGACAAGGGCGCGACGTCGCCGCGTTCCCGGACCAGGGCGCAGAACTTGGCCAGCAACAGGGAGTCGGCACCGTAGTCGTCGAAGAAATGTCCCGTCGCCGAGATCCGCTCGATCCCGAGGACCCGTCCAAAGGCCTCCGCCAGGTGGAGCTCGGTCTCGGTGGCCGGTGCCACGTAGCCGACGTCGCTCGCGGTTGTTCGCGGGTTGCTGGGTGCCGGGAGATTCTTGCGGTCGGCTTTGCCCGCCGGTGTCAGTGGGATGTGGTCGAGTCGTTCGAGATAGGCGGGCACCATGTAGCCCGGCAGCAGTTCCACCAGGCGACGGCGTAGCTCCCCGGGATCGATGTCCGCTTTGTCGTGCCGCAGGCTGTAATAGGCGACGAGTTCGGTCGTGCCGGCGTCCGGATGGTGGGTCTCGACCACCGCCTGGGCGATCCCGGGGATCTGGAGCAGGACCGATTCGATCTCGGTGAGCTCGACGCGGTAGCCGCGGATCTTCACCTGGGTATCCGCCCGACCGTGATATTCGATCTCCCCGTCCGGGGTGATCCGGCCGAGATCGCCGGTGCGGTAGATGCGGCGGGACGGGTTGTACCCGATGCCGAGGAAGTCCGGGATGAACGCCCGCTCGGTCAGGTCGGGACGGTTCAGGTATCCCCCGGCGAGGCCGATCCCGGCGATACCGATCTCCCCCAGTTCGCCCGCGGCCAGTGCCCTCGGCTCGTCCGGATCGAGGATGACGACCGAATACGTGGGCAGCGGCACCCCGATGGTCACCGGCCGGTCCGGTCGCAGCACCGACCACGTCGCGGTGACCGTGGCCTCTGTCGGGCCGTAGACGTTGAGGAAACGCCTGCCCGCCCGGTACCAGCGGCGCACGAGGTCTTCGGGGCACGCTTCACCGGACACCAGGAGAAACCGCAGCCGAGGCAGATCCTCATCAAGGCTGGCCAGCAGGGTCGGAACGCAGCACAACGCGGTGACCCGGTTTTCCCGCAGGAATTCGAGAAGGTCGTGGCCGACGAGGGCCGCGCCGCCGGGTTTCGGCACGAGCGTGGCGCCGCACAGCAACGGCACCCAGATCTCCTCGACCGAGAAGTCGAACGCGATCGTCATGCCCTGGTACATCCGGTCGGCGCCCCGGATGCCGTAGACGTCGGCCGCGACACTGACGAAGTTGCAGATCGAGGCGTGGTCGATCGTCACGCCTTTCGGCCGCCCGGTCGAACCGGACGTGTAGACGACGTAACAGAGCTCGTCCACCGGAGCGCCCTTCTCGTCCGCGCTGAGCCGCTCACCCGGAAGGGCGGCGATCCGGTCCGCGTCCTCGTCGAGGCAAACCAGTTCCACGCTGCCCGGATCGAACCTGTCGCGCAGACCGGAGATCGACACCACCAGCCGGACACCGGCGTCGCGGACGATGTACGCCAGTCGGTCGTCCGGGAAACCCGCGTCCAAGGGCACGTACGCCGCGTTGACCTTGAGCACGGCCAGCATCGCGACGTAGGGATGAACCGGCTCGTCGAAGAGCAGCCCGATCCGATCGCCGGGCCGCACTCCGCGCGCTCGCAGGTGGCGGGCGAGACGATTGGCCCGCTCGTCCAGTCCGGCGAAGGTGAGCTTCGTGCCCCCGGCGTCCACCGCGAGGCGATCTCCGAGGCCCTCTGCGCGCAGCCGGTCGCAAAGCCGCTCGTACAACTGCTCGAGCCGATCGCCGGCCTGCCATCGAATCCGCTGTTCGTGGCCGTCGCAGGTCAGGACCAGGCCATCGGCGGTGAACAGGCCCGACGGCTGTCCGTACGGGCTCATGTCCTGTCCTCCGCCAAGCCGAACGAGTCGTGCAGGGCGCGGACGGTCGTGTCGACGGCGTCGGCGGGGATCACGGCGGTGAGCCGCGACTGCGACGTCGTCAACGACGGCACCGTGACCCGGTGGTCGGCGAGGACCCGCAGCAGTTCGGGCAGGAACCCGGGCGGGTCCAGCAGCGCGGTGCCGACCACGGAGACCGAGCCGAGCTCGTCGAAAACCGAGGCGCGGGCGTCCAGCTCCATCGCGAGTTCGGCGATCGGCAGGCGGGGCTCGGAACCTCGGACGGTGAACCGGAGCTCGCCGGGATCGGGCCAGCTCAGGTTGTCCGGTCTCACCCCGCATCTCGCGAGCATCGTGAGCACGCGGGCGTACTGATCCGGGCCGTCGGCGGAAACCTCGACTCTGACCAGCCGCACATCGCGTTCGTGTGCGATGCCGATGACCCGGGGAGTGCCTTCCAGCGACGATTCCTCCGCCGTGACGACGGTGGAAGGGCCGGGATCCGAGGAGTGCGTCACCCGCACCGCCACCCCGTGGCGGCGCGCGAGCTCGACGGATCTGGGATGCAGCACGCGAGCCCCGAGCCCGGCGAGCTCGGCCATGGTGTCGTAGGAGATCGCTTGGACGGGACGCGTGTCCGAGACGATCCTGGGGTCGGCCGTGCGAACGCCGTGGACGTCGGTGCGGATCTCGCATTCGGCACCGCCGAGCGCGGCCGCGAGCGCCACCGCGGTGGTGTCGGAACCGCCCCTGCCCAGGGTCAGCAGCTCACCGTCGGCGTTCCGCCCCTGGAAACCGGCGACCACGACGACCTGCGCTTCACGCAGCCGTGTGAGGATCTTGCCTGGGTCGACCCGCACGATGGTCCCGGCCCCGGGTTCGCCGGTCACCTCGATCCCCGCCTGGTCACCGGACAATGACACGGCCCGCACCCCGCGCTCGGTCAGCGCCATGGCGAGCACCGACGCGGAGACCTGTTCGCCCGTCGCCATCAGCTGGTCGAGTTCCCGAGGATGCGGTGTCTCGGCGAACTCCCCGGCCAGGTCGATCAGCCTGTCGGTGGTGTCCCCCATGGCCGATACGACCAGGACCAACCGGTTCCCCGCTTCGGCGATCGCGGCCACTTCGGCGGCCACGTCGCTCACCATTACCGGCGTGGCCAGCGAGGAGCCACCGTATTTTCGTATGACCGGCCCTTCGCTCCGCGTCTTCCGTAAAGGCAGGTCCAAGCTGAGCTCGAGGTCCGGAGAAGAATTCACCAGTTTCCTTAGTGGATCGCCGCGGCGGCCGGGTTCGAATTCGGACAATCAGCCCGCAACGAATATTCTTCACTCAGAGCTGCCAGAGAAGACTTCCGTGGCTCAGTCCTGCGCGGTCGGGCTGACAGGAATGGAAAGTAGTGCGAGAAACTTTGAAGGGGTACCTCCGTAAGTACGAAAAACCGGTCGTCCATTCTTGCAGGTCATAACCCGACGACATCGCGTAATGTTATAGCTGCGAACAGCCGAGTTCGATGGAATCGGGCCGAAAGAATGACGCATTCCCAGTGCCTTCGAAATCCGAAAGAGCGACCGTGACAAGGAACGAATTTTCCTGCTCTCCGGAAGTCGCGGGATCCTTTTACGTGTTCACGGCCGTCGAGGGAATTCCCAACCGTCCATCGTGGACTTCGACGATCCGGTCCACCGCGGCGAGGTGGACCCGGTCGTGGGTGACCAGGACGGTGGCGGTGGCCCGCTCGTGGGTGAGGCGGGTGATCAGCTCGACGACCGCGGCGCCACGGTCGTGATCGAGGGCACTCGTCGGTTCGTCGACCAGCAGCACGGTGGGTTCGTTCATCAGCGCACGCGCGATGTTCACCCGCTGTCGTTGACCGCCGGAGAGCTGATGCGGGCGCCGTCCGGCCTGCGGGGCGAGCCCGACGGCGTCGAGCAGATCCATGGCCACACCCCGTGCCGCCGCCGGGGAGCGGCCGTCGATCCGGGCCATGACCTGAATTTGTTCGGCCGCCGTGAGGGACGGCAGCAGATTCGGTTGCTGGAAGACGATCCCGATCTTGCGGCGGCGGAGTTCGGTGAGTTCGGCGCGGGACAGGCCCGTGGTCACGGTGTCGTCGATCGTGACGGTCCCGCTATCCGGGCTGATCAGGGTGGCGGCGACGGCGAGCAGGCTGGACTTGCCGGAACCGGAGGGCCCGGCGACAGCGGTGAGCGCGCCGGAGGGGACGTCCAGCGTGACGTTGTCGAGGGCGGTGAGGCGGGAGTCGCCGTCGGGATAGGTGAGGGTGACGCCGGTCAGGTTCAAGCTCATCGGGCACTCCCGAGTGCGGTCAGCGGGTCGACGGAGGTGATACGGCGGACGGAAAGCGCGGCCCCCAGCGCACCGAGCAGGATCATCACGGCGGCCGGGACGAGAACGGTGGCGGGTGTCAGCAGGAACGGCACGGCGGAGCCGCCGACGACCGCCCCCAAGCCGACGGCCAGCCCGGTTCCGACGGCGGTGCCGCCGGCGAGAAGTACGACAGCCTGGCCGAGCGCGTCCTTCAGTAGGAAGGCCGTACTCGCCCCCAGCGCCTTGAGAACGGCGATGTCGCCGCTGCGCTGGATGGTCCAGACGGTGAAGAAGGCGCCGATCACGAGGGCGGAGATGGCGAACAGGAAGCCGCGCATCAGTTGCAGCGAACCGTTCTCGGAGGTGTAGGAGCCGATCGCGGACAACGAGTCGCTCTTCGAAACCGTCTGGGTGCCGGCGGCGCGGTCGGTGGCCGCGAGATCGGCATCGGTGGTGGTGTTCAGCGCGAGCACCGTCGCACTCGGCTCACCGCCCGAAGGCGGCGCCGTCTTCGCCCAGACGTCGAGGGCCGCCCACACCACCGGGGTGTGGCTGAACCAGGCGTCCCCGGTCACGGCGCCGACCGTCAGCGGACGTCCGGCCACGGTGATGGTGTCCCCGCTTCGGACGCCCAAGTCATCGGCGGCGGACGTCGACAGCACCACCGAATCGGCGACGATCTTCCCGCTGTCGGGGGCGAGCGCCGAACCGGTCCGGACGCCGAACACGGAGATCCCGGCGCTGCGGCTCCCCGCGGTGGCCTTGGTGGTGGCGATGCCCAGCGGTTCGACGCCGATGACGCCCGGGGTCTCGGCCCACCGCTGTCGTTGTGTCTCGCTGATGGCGGAGTTGGCGTAGGAAAGGCTCTGCCCGTCACCGGGAGCGGCGAAGACGATCTTGTCCGCGGGCAAGCCCGTGATCGCGGAGATGTTCTGCTCGCCCAATCCCGCGGTGAGCCCGGACAACAGGCCGACCAGCAGGGTGATCAGCACGACGACGGCGCCCATCAGGGCGAACCGCCCCTTGGCGAATCTCAGGTCTCTCCAGGCGACGAACACGGTTCCGGTCTGTCCTCTCCGGCGGGTGGGCTGGGTACCTCTCCACGATCGCCGCCGGGACCGGCGAGGACATCTGGCCGGAGATGGCACTTCGTCCGTCGGAAGACGGCACGCCGCCTCTACCTTTGGATAGAGGCGCTCGCCGAGCCTGCTCCGTAATCTGGACGCATTGTGATCACCACGCCTGCTTTGACCCCGACCAGCCGGGTGCTGACCTGGTGTCTGCACCTGCTGTTCGTCGCGCTGCTCGCGCTGGCGGCCGCGCGGGCGGTGGCCGGCGGCTCGGCCCACGCGGTGGCCGTCGTCGCGACGGCGCTGGTGTGCGGTGTGGTGTACGCGGCCGGGCCGCTCCTGCCCCTCGTCAGGACGTCACGGCAGGTTGCCCTGTGGTGGCTGATCGCCGTGGGCGTCGTGTGGCTGGTCCTGTTGGCGCTGACCGCCGACGGTGTCTGGCTCGCCTTCCCGCTGTACTTCCTGCAGTTGCATCTGCTTCCGCGCCGTCAAGGTCTGGTCGCGGTGATCGCGACCGCGTTGGCCGCTATCGCCGCGTTCGCCGCCCACCAGGGTTCCTTCGCACCGGCGGCGGCGATCGGGCCGGCACTCGGCGCCGCCGTCGCGGTCGCCGTCGTGTGGGGGTACCAGGCGCTGTACCGCGAAAGTGAACATCGCCGCGACCTGATCGAGGAGCTCACCGCCACCCGCGCCGACCTCGCCGAGGCGCAGCACGCGGCGGGAGTGCTCGCCGAGCGGGAGCGGCTGGCCCACGAGATCCACGACACCCTCGCCCAAGGGCTGTCGAGCATCCAACTCCTGTTGCGGGCCGCCGAAAGAACGCTTCCCGACACTGCCGGGAACGCCGCCCGCTATGTCGAGCAGGCACGTCAAGCGGCCGCGGACAACCTCGCCGAAGCCCGCCGCTTCGTCGTCGCCCTGTCCCCTCCCGCGCTCGACGACACCACACTGGCCGACGCGCTGGAACGACTCTGCGCCACCACGAGCGCCCGGCACCGGCTCATCGCACGCTTCCGCCTCGCCGGGGCTCCCGTTCCGCTGCCGACCGCGCACGAGGTCGCGTTGCTGCGCATCGGCCAGGCGGCCCTCTCGAACACCGTCCAGCACGCCAATGCGTCCACCGCCGAGATCACCTTGAGCTACCTCGGGGAACACGCCACCCTCGAGGTCGTCGACAACGGCATCGGCTTCCACCCGGAGCACAGCGGCTTCGGACTCAGCGCGATGCGCACGCGGACCGAAGCACTGGACGGAACGCTCACCGTCGAGTCCTCCCCCGGCCACGGCACGACCTTGTCCGTGCGGCTGCCCGTCGAATCCGAGGAACGCCCGTGACCGCGCCCCCGATCCGGCTCCTCCTGGCCGACGACCACCCCATCGTCCGGGCAGGATTGCGCGCCTTGCTGGAAACCGAACCCGGTCTCGTCGTCACGGCCGAAGCCGCGACCGCGGAGGAAGCGGTGGCCCGCGCCGCCGAGGGCGACATCGACGTCGTGCTGATGGACCTGCGCTTCGGCCCCGGCATGACCGGGGCCGAAGCCACCGCGGTGATCACCGCGCGACCGGACGCACCTCGCGTCCTGATCGTCACCACCTTCGACACCGACGCCGACACGCTGCCGGCGATCGAAGCAGGTGCCACCGGTTATCTCCTCAAGGACGCCCCTCCCGAAAGCCTCGCGGCCGCCGTGCGCACCGCCGCCGCCGGACGCACCACACTCGCCCCGACCGTGGCCGACCGGCTGATGAACCGGATGCGGACGCCCTCGGCCGCGCTGACGCTGCGCGAGATCGAAGTACTGGTCCTGGTCGCCGACGGCCTGTCCAACCGGGCCATCGCCGAGCGGCTCCACCTGACCGAGGGCACCGTGAAATCCCACCTGGCCCGCAGCTACACCAAACTCGGCGTGGACTCGCGCACCGCCGCCGTCGCCACCGCGACCGATCTCGGCCTCATCCGCCGGTGACCGTCTCGTGAGTGGGTTGAGTGTGGCAGTACCGAGCCGGCGGGGTGGGCCGGAGTTGACGGCAGGAGCGGGACTGTCCATAAGGGACAGTGACCAAAACGGCTATGCCCGATTTGGGCAACTGCACGACTTCGCAAGGGTCGTGAGTGGTGAGGGGAAGGCAAACGTGTCGTGGCTTGGGGCCAGTGTCGCTCCTGCGTGGGCGTTCTCCTGGTAGTGAGGGCCTCCTTGCCTACTCTGAGGGTAGTGAAGGAGGCTTTCGCTACCGTCAGATGTGGTCCCTGGTGACAATGGGGCGGCTGTGACCTCGGTGGCCGGTCGTGAAGGAAGGCGTGACTCGCGTGTCTGGATGCCGCACTCGCGAGTGCGGAGTCTGAACACGCGAGTTACGTCTCTAAACACGCGAGATCCGGGTCTGAGCACACGAGTGCGGTATTGCGTCACCCAGCCCACCATCTCACCCCAGACACGACACGTTTGCCCTACCCCTCACTAGAACCCCACTTACCACTCACGACCCCAAGCCAGCCGTGAAGGACTCCTTGAGGGACCCAGAGTCCCTCAAGGAGTCCTTCACGGCACAGGCAGGAGGTCAGTGTCCGAGGACGCCGCTCACCTCGTTCGGCGTTCCCGGAATCGTGCCGGTCGCGGTCTTCGTGCCCGAGGCGAGGTCGACCGAGTGGATCTCCTTCTTGCCGGGATCGGTGACGTAGGCGGTTCCGCCCCGGACGAAGATCGCCGGACGCGGCTGCTGCCACTCGATCGGTTCCTGCCAGGTTCCGAGGACGGCGATCTTCCGCGTCACGGCACCGCTCACCGGGTCGATCACGTGGATCTGCCCGTCGGTGCCCAGCACCACCACCGCGCCCTGCGGGCCGCGGGCCAGCGACCGGAAGGTGTAGCTGGTCCCGATGTCGACGTGTTTGAGCGTCGCCTTCTCGGTGTCGATCAGGGAAATCCTGGTCGGGCGTTCGAGCTCGGCCGCTTCGTCGACCTTGTAGTCGCCCAAGGTGATCGGGGAGACGTCCGAGCCCGCCTGGTTCCCGATGCGTCCGTAGGGGTCCGGGCTGGTCACCTTGGTGATGGCACCGTTGCGGTAGATCAGCACACCGGTCTGGCATCCGACCACGACCGCTTCGCCACGCGCGGCGGCTTCACCGTGCACGCCGGGGCACTGCTCGTTGCGCGCGATCTCCTTCTTGTCCTTGTCCAGCACCACGATTCCGGACCGCTTGTCCTTGTTCCCGACGGTGGTGACCAGCTCGCCGTTCGCGAGTTCGACGGCCACGCCGTGATGCGCTTCCGGCGTCTTGTGCTTCGGCGCGGGCAAGGCCGCGGCGCCGATCGTCTTCGGGTCGAAGACCGTCACCTCGCCGGTCCCGTCGGCGAACAGCACCGTCTTGCCCGCGTGCCGGACGACGTGTCCCGGCTTGGCCGCCTTCACCTCGTTGTCCGTCAGCACGGCACCGACTGCGTCCAGGACCCGGAACCCGGTGGAGGTCGAGACCAGCAGGTGCCGGTCGTTCCCGGCGGGGTTGAGCCGGTTGAAGCCCTCCAGCGGAAGCTTCTTGGCCTCCTTCAAGGTCTTCCCGTCGAGCAGGACGATGCCACCGTCATAGGTGACAGCCACGGGATCGGCGACCACCGGTGCCGGAGCCGCGCTCTTTCCGGCCTCCGCCGCCGGCTGTTCGGTCCCGCAGGCGGCGAGCGCGAGGGTGCTCGCCGTCGTCGCCATCAGCGCGAGATATCGGGTTTTCCTTGCCATTTCACTGTGCCTTTCGTCTGTTCCGATCAGGAACGGGTCAAACCGGTGGTGATCGATTCGGTGTTGGCGCGCATCATTTCCAGATAGGTGGCCGCGCCCTGGCCTGGTTCACTGAGCGATTCGGAGAACAACGGGGCCACCTGGACGTGCAGCCCGGCTTGCTCGGCCAGCACCCGCGCGAGCCGGTCCGGTTGCGAGGAATCGGCGAAGATCACCGGAACCCCCGCCGCGCGGACGGTGTCGGCGAGTGCTTTCAGATCCGAGGAACTGGGGGAAGCGAGCGTGGTCCCGCCGGGGATCACCGCGCCGACGACGTCGAAGCCGAACCGCTGGGCCAAGTACCCGAACACGTGGTGATTCGTGACCAGCTTCCGGCGTTCGCGCGGAATCCCACCGAACTTCCCGGCCATCATCGCGTCGAGCGCCTCGATCTCGCCGCGATAGCGTTCGGCGTTGGCGCGGATCACCGCTTCGTCGACGCCGTCGACATGGGCGACGACCTCGTCGGCGATCGTCTTCACCGTGTCGCGCACCCGTGCCGGATCCGTCCAGAAATGGGGGTCCGGCTTGTTGTCGGCGTAGCTGATCGGGTTCGCCCGCTCCCCGGCCGGCAGCGACGGCACACCGTTTTCCTCAGCGGTGCGGACGGTGCGCAGCATGCCCTCTTCGAGCCCGAGTCCGTTGTAGACGATCAGACCGGCACGCTCGACCTGGGCCGCCTGCTGTGCGGAGATGCCGAAGGAATGCGGATCGGCGTTCGGCTTCATCAACACGGTCACTTCGGCCTGATCGCCGACGATGGCGCGGGTGATGTCGCCGAGAATGTTCGTCGTGACGACGACCGACTTGCCGCCTCCGCCGCCGGCGGAGCATCCGGCCGCCGCCAGCAGGGCCACCGCGAACAGGGCGAGCGCCCGCCGCCTCATCGGCCGGTCTCCACGATGTGACCCGCCTTGCCGCCGACCTTCAGGGTCCTGGCACGACGGAGGTTGTCGTTGTAGTCGATCTCGTACACCTCGGCCGAAAGCGGGTTGTTGACATAGGCGCGGGTCGTATCGACCTGGATCGTAGGGACGCCGGCCGCGGTCGCTTCCGGGGCCAGGAGCGGGATCGACGCCTGCTCCTTTCCGGTGCCGTCGAAGGAGTTCAGCTTTCCGTCGCGAGACAGCACCAGCAGCGGGCCGCCCTCCCCGACGGCGTTCACCGCGGCGACCGGTCCCGTCTCGACGTACTGCCAGCTGCGGCGGCCGACGTCCAGCGACCAGACGGCGGACTCCCCCGCCCGCGCCGCGAGCGTGGAGCCACCTGGCCGGTGGAAGAAGGCGGTGGCGCGTTCCTGCGCCGTGACACTGCGCGGGTACGGGATCTTCACCCCGGCGAACGCACCGTCCTTTTCGGTCACGAGCAAAGCGCCGTCCGCGCAACCGAAGACGACACCGCGCCGGGTCACCGCCTGCCCTTGCAGGTCAGGGCACGGCTGATCGATCTCCGCCACGGCCTTGCCCTGACGGTCATGGACGCGCACTCCGCGACCGAGCGGCTTTCCGGCGTCGGCCACCGTGGCGACGATGTGCTCGCCATAAGGGATCGCGGTCGCGGCGTGCGGTTCGCGCGTGATCTTCCCCAGCTCGGTCACGGACCCCTTGTCGAGCGCGGCCCGGTCGAGCAACGTCGTCGTACCGTCCGAATAGGACAGTGCGGAAACGGCGGGATCGCTGTACGCCGCCAAAAGCTGTTTGCCCGGTGCCACGCCGACGTCCCGGACCTTCGCCCGGTAGTAGTGGACGTGGTCACCGTGGTCGACCATCCAGGAACCGCTGTCGATCACCCGGATCGTGCCGTCGCGAGCGGTCAGGTAGCCGAAGCGGCCATCAGTGGTCACGGCCTGCACACCGTCGGCTCGTCCGACTTCGTGGATTTCCTCGGTGATGAGGTCCACGACGCGGACCGCGCCGGTGTCCGGGTCGGCGACGATCAGCCGTGACTGCGCCTCGGCCGCTTCTTCGGCGCCTTCGACGTAGCCGTGCGGGACTTCCGCGGTCACCTCCTTCGGCTGCTCCGCGCCGCACGCCGCCAGGGTCAGCGCCGCGACGGCCGCCGTCACTGCTTTCAGTTTCATCGTGAGCACTCGATCTCCGGTGTCAGGGAACGGAATCGCTGTCGTACGAAGGACAGGAACGCGGAAAGGAAGAACAGGAGGACCGCGCCGGCGGCGATGGTCGCGCCCGCCGCGGTGCCCCAATGCCAGGACACGAGCAGGCCGCCGATCGTGGCGGCGACGCCGAGCAACGCCGCGATGAGCATGATCGTGGTGATCCGCCGCGACCAGAAGAGCGCCGCCGCGGCCGGTGCGATGAGCAGGCCGAACACCAGCAGCGTCCCCACCACGCGGAATGACGCGACGATCGTCAACGTGACCAGCCCGAGCAGCACCGCGTTGGCCAGACGTGGCCGAAGCCCCAGCGTGTGCGCTTTGCGGACATCGAAGGTGAGCGCCGTGAACGAGCGGTGTCCCGCCAGTGCCACCACCCCCACGACGAGCAGGGTGATCGCGAGGCCAACCAGGTCGCCGGATCCGACGGCGAGCACGTCGCCGAACAGGAATCCGGTGAGATCCACCGCGAACGACCGCGAGTGCGACACGATGATCACGCCGCTCGCGAGCATGCCGACGAAGAGCAGCCCGATCGTGGTGTCCTCGGACAGCCGCCGCGAACGCCCGAGCGCCGTGACGCCGAGCGCCATCACCCCGGCGCTGATCGCGGCGCCGATCAGCAGGTTCACGCCGGTCAGCGAGGCGATCGCCACGCCGGGCAACATGCCGTGCGACATCGCGTCACCGATGAAGGCCATGCCGCGCAACACCACCCAGGTGCCCACGACGGCGCACACCGCCGAAACGAGCACTCCCGCCACCAGCGCACGCTGCACGAACGACACCTCGAAGGGGATCAACAACCACTCCACGCGTCACACTATAGTGGTAATGATTGTCATTATCTGAAAGAGGGTGGGATGACCCCGGACACAACGGCACTCACGATCGACCGCGCGCACGCGCACTACGGGCCCCGCGAAGTGCTGCGCGGGATCACGGCTCTGGTGCCGTCGGCCCGGCTCACCGCGATCGCCGGCGCGAACGGCGCGGGCAAGTCGTCGCTGCTCAACCTCGTCGCGGGTGTCCTGCCGCCGACCACCGGTTCGGTGACCCGGCGGGATCCGGGGCGCGTCGCTTATGTGACCCAGCAGAGCGAGGTGTCACGATCGCTGCCGATCACCGTGCGCGCCACCGTGACGATGGGCCGCTGGGCGCACCGCGGTCACTGGCGGCGACTGTCCAAGGTGGACCGTCAGATCGTCGGAGAGTGCTTGGAGCGGCTGGAGATCACGTCGATCGCGGACCGGTTGATCGGCTCCCTCTCCGGCGGGCAGCGGCAACGGGCGCTGGTGGCGCAGGGGCTGGCCCAGCAAGCCGGACTGCTGCTGCTCGACGAGCCATCGGCCGGTCTCGATCTGCACGCCCGCGGCCTGATCGACGAAGCCCTGCGTGCCACCCTCGCCGAGGGCACGACGATCCTGCGTGTCACGCACGACCTCGAGGTGGCGGGCCGGGCCGATCACTGCCTGCTGCTGCAGGACGGCCGCCTCGTCGGCGAAGGCGCGCCGGCTTCGGTGCTGACCCCGGAGCGCGTGGCGGAAGCGTGGGGCCTGCCGACCCGCATCCACTCACCCGCTTTCGCGCCGAAGGCCGCCGATTCTCGCTAGGGTGGTCCGCCGAGCGAAGGGGGCACCGGTGAAAGAGACGTGGCGGCGCATGATGGCCTTGTTGTCCGAGCACGCACCGGTCACCGCGCGGGAGATCCGGCCCCCGGCGCCGGCCGCGCACGTCGAACGCCTGCGCGACCGCGTCGGCCTCGAACTCCCACCCGAACTGCTCGCCTGGTGGGCCCTCATGGACGGCGTCGACGACCAGCGCGTCCGCGGCGCTGGATACCTGATTCCGAAGGGCTACCTTCCTCTGTCGGTGGCGCGAGCCGAGGACGAGTACGCCAGGCAGTCGCAGTATCCCGACCCGGACTGCTGCACCGCCGAAGGAACGCACCGCAAGCAGGCCGGACAGGACGGATTCCCTTTCTGTGCAGCCATTCTCCCCATCGGCCGGGCCATCGACGGAGGCCTGCTGTGCGTCGATCTCCGGCCGGGCGAGTACCACGGTTGCGTGATGGAGTGGTACGCCAGCGACGGGATCTACCCGTCCGACTGGGCGAGCGTCACCGAGATCCTCGACGAGATCGCCGAGCGACTCGACAACTACGTCCACGACCGTGAACTGCCTTATCGGGAACGGCATCCCGACATCAGCGAAGGCGAGCTCAGCTGGCCTTGATCGGCGATCAGGGGCTCCCGAGCAACGCCGCGACGGCCTCACGCGCCCGCCGGGCCGGAGCCGGGTCACCGCTGATGCCCGCCGTCACGATCGCCCCCTCGGCGAGCAGGTACACCGGCTCGGCCATGGCCGACCCCGCGGCCAGCACCCAGGTCTCGATCTGCTCGTGGAACGCCTGTTTGTGTGCTCGCACCTCGGCAAGGACCGCATCGGAGGTCGGGCCGACCTCGCCGTGAGCGTTGATCCAGGCGCAACCGCGGAAACCGGGTTCGGCGAACCAGACGGCGAGCCAGTCGAAGATCGACAGCACCCGCTCGCGGGGGTCCTGGATCCGCTCCACGTGGGCGGCCAAGCTGCCCCGCCACCGCTGATCACGACGTTTGAGCATCGCCACCACGAGGTCGTCCTTGGCTTCGAAGAACCGGTAGATCCGCTTCAGCGAAAGGCCGGACGCAGCGCGGAGCTGGTCCATGCCGACCGCCTGGATGCCGTTCTCGTAGAAGAGTTTCTCTGCGGCGTCGAGCAGGGCTTCGCGGTCCACGCGGTTCTGCTCGTCGGTGACGGCGGCCGGCATCGGGACTCCCTTGACGTTGAGAACGGTCGTTCCCTATCGTAGGCGCCAGACGTGGAGAACGCACGTTCTCAACCTGAGGAGGCCGAAGATGCCGGAAGATCGCCCGCCCTACCCGCCGTTCACGCGGGAGACGGCACTGAGGAAGGTCCAAGCGGCCGAAGACGGCTGGAACACCCGCGATCCCCGCCGGGTCGCGTCGGCGTACACGCCGGACTCCGTCTGGCGGAACCGGGACACGTTCGTCCGCGGCCGCGAGGAGATCGTCACGTTCCTGACCGCGAAGTGGGAGCGGGAACTGGACTACGCGCTGCGCAAGAACCTCTGGGCGTTCACCGACGACCGGATCGCCGTCCGGTTCCAGTACGAATGGCATGACCACGCCGGTCAGTCGTGGCGCAGCTACGGCAACGAACTGTGGGAGTTCGACGAGCACGGGCTCATGAGCCGTCGTGAGGCGAGCATCAACGACGTGGCCATCTCCGAGAGCGAGCGGCGCATCCGCGGCCCGCGCCCGGAGGAAGAACACGGAGCCGACTTCCCGCTCCGGTGAGGCACCTCGCCGATCAGTCCACGATCGCGGCGATCTCCCACAATCCCAAGGACTTGTCGGCGTAGGACCCGCCCTCTTCGGTACACCCTTCGACCAGCACGGCCAGCGGCTCCGGGAACCCGAACGGTTCCCGGCACAGGTTCAGCGGCCGCCAGTCGCCCGTCGCGATGTCGGTGTTGGTGCTCAGTTCGGTGAAGGTCGTGGTCAGCAAGTACCGGGAGCCGCTTCGCCTGAGGTTGCGCAGCGCCCGCTCGATATCGGCGAAACTCAAGTGCACCAAGCAATCCCGGCACAGGACGAGGTCGGCCGACGGCAGCGGATCACCGGTCAGATCGAGCACCCGGAACTCGTGGACCGGATCGTCGCGGAACCGTGCGGCGTTCATCTCGATCAGGTCGGGGACGATGTCGGCGCCGATGTACCGGTCGAGGTCGAGGTCCACTTCACTGAGCCAGCCGTAGTCCCCGCACGGGAGATCGAGCAGGGTGCGCACCCCGAAACGATCGAGGAGGCCGGGCAGCCGGTCGCTCAGTTCCCGCGTCTGGACCGACTCGGAACCGGGCCCGGAGACCGACGAGGAACTCCACAACCGAGAGCGGAAAATGTAGGTGAAACGATCCTGGGTCCCCATGCTTTCGAGCTCTTCGGCGACCCGCTGGAAGTTGCGCTGCGCCGTGGTGATCGGTCGTTCGTCCACCCCTGCATGGTAGATCGATTCTCACGATTTGCCGGAAGACGGCATCAGCGCGTTCTCCTCGTGGTCGAGTTCGGTTTGCAGGATCCGCAGGCTGGCGTCGGGCAACCGGCCGGCGTCACGCCAGCGGAGGAGTTCTTCCCGCTGCGCCTCGATGATGCTGTGCCGGGCGCGGACGGCCGCCTCGTATCCCGGAGCCCGGGGCGTGAGCGGGTTGTCCTCGAGGTAGGCCAGCCGCGCCCGGTAGCGTCGCTGACGGCTTTGGAGGTTCTTGCGCAGCGCCGCCACCGCCTCGTCCGGCACGTCGTCCTCTTCGACGAGCTGGTCCAGACGAGCGAGCGCCGCGTCCACAGCGGCGCTGCGTGCCTGGTTACGCAGCCGGGCCTGATCCTGGACGTCGGCGCGCAGGCCGAGCCGCTTCAGGAGCGGCCCGAAAGTCACCCCCTGGCCCACGAGCGTCACCAAGACCACCAGGAACGCCGAGAACAGCAGCAGATCGCGCGCGGGGAACGGACTGCCGTCCGCGGTCACGACCGGGATCGCGAACGCGGCCGCGAGCGTGATCACCCCTCGGGTGCCCGCCCAGCTCAGCCCCGCGATCTCCTTGCCCGTCAGCGCCCGCTCCGCCGCCTCCCCCGTTTCGTCCGCGCTGCCGAGCCGGGCGTGCAGCCGCCGAGGGAAGAGCTGGGTCAGTACCAGCCACAACGGCCGAACCAGCAAGACCGCGCCCACGGTGACCACCGCGGTCAAGACCACCGAGCCGACCGGGTAGCCACCGAGCCCGGCGATGACGGCCGGCAACTGCTGGCCGATGAGCAGGAAGACGAATCCTTCGAGCAGGTAGTTGACCAGGCTCCACACCGCGCCCGTCTGCAATCTGCTCGCTCCCGTCTGGAGGCGGGGCGTCTGATGTCCGACGATCAACCCGGCCACCACGACGGCCAGGACACCCGAACCGTGGATGGTCTCGCCGAGCACGTAGGCGGTGAACGGCGTCGCCAGCGACACCGCGTTCGCCGACAGGGGATCCGCCAGGACGCGGCGGGACAACCGCACCAGGAACGCCACGACCACACCGACCAGCAGGCCACCGATCGTGGCCAAGGCGAATTCGCCGGTCGCGAGCCCGAACGAGAAACTGCCGCCGACCGCGACGGCGAGCGCCATCTTGTAGACCGTCAGCGCCGTCGCGTCGTTGAGCAGCCCCTCGCCCTCGATCAGGGTCGACAGCTTCGCGGGCAGCCCGACCCGGCGACCGACGGCCAGCGCCGCCACCGGATCCGGCGGCGCCACCGCCGCACCGAGCGCGATCGCGGCCGCGAGCGGGATCACCGGGACGAGCCAGGTCAGCAACCCGCCGACCGCGAACGCCGTCGCCAGCACCAACAAGACCGAGAGACTGACGACCGAGCGCAACTTGCTGCGGATCGCCAGCAGACTCGAACCGAGCGCGGCGTTGTACAGCAACGGCGGAAGGATGACGTCGAGGACGAACTCCGGTTCCAAGTGCAGATTAGGCCCAGGGAGCAGGGCATAGACGAGCCCGACGACGGTCAGCAACACCGGATCCGGCAAGCCGATCCGGTGGCTGATCGCGCTCACCACGACGATGACGCCCAGCATGACCAGCACGAACCCGATTGCACCCAGCATGCCCCTTGTTCTACCTGACGGAAAAACGGAGGTCGTGAGTGGTAAGTGTCGTTAGAACGCCACTTACCACTCACGAGACCCAGGAGCAGGCCCATGACCGAATGGGACGTCGAGCGAGACCGGCTACTGAAGGCCAATGCCGGCGCGTTCGCCGGGACTGCACTGTCGAATGTCGTGCGCGAGTACCCGCACCACGAGAGCCACTGGCACGTCGAGGGCGTACCCATCCTTTCCCCGCGCCAGTCGCATCCGTGCTTCTACGGCAGTTTCGACTGGCACTCCTGTGTGGAAATGTTCTGGGTGCTCGTGCGCCTGCTGCGCCACCACGCCGAACTCGTACCGGCCGAGGACATCCGCGAATGCCTCAACGAACACCTGACCATCGACGCACTCGCGGGTGAGGTCGCGTTCTTCGCCCCCGAGGAACACCGCACCACCCAACGTCCGTACGGCTGGTCCGCGCTGCTGGAACTCGCTTTCGAGACCGCCACCTGGGACGACCCGGATGCCGCACGCTGGTCAGCCGCGTTGAAAGAGTTGAACACGGTCTTCGTGACCCGCTACCTCGGCTGGCTGCCGCGCACCACGTACCCGATCCGGTACGGGGTGCACGACAACGGCGCGTTCGGGTTGTCCCGCGCCCTGCCCTACGCCTGTCACCTCGCCGAGCAGGGCGACTCGCGACTGCGTGACGTCATCGTCGAGACCGCCTGGCGCTGGTTCGGATCCGACCAGGACTACCCGGGTGCCTGGGAACCGTCCGGAGCCGATTTCCTGTCCCCCGCCCTCGCCGAAGCCGAACTCATGTCCCGTCTGCTGCCCGCGGCCGAATTCGCCGAATGGCTGGACAGGTTCCTTCCCGGCATCGCCGAGCGGAAGCCCTCGTCACTTTTCACCCCGGCGACCGTGACCGATCCTTCCGACGGGCAGCTCGCCCACCTGCACGGCCTCAATCTGCATCGCGCCTGGTGCTGGCAGCGTCTCGCGCACACCCTCCCCGAGGGTGACGGCCGGATCCCCGCCATACTCGGGACCACGCACGCGCACACCCATGCCTCGCTTTCACAGACCACCGGCGGTGCCTACATGGTCGAACACTTCCTGGCCTACTACGCACTCCTGCTGCTCGGTTGAGCCTGCGATGACCTGGTCGTTTCCGCGAATCACCATCGGCGCCGAACGCCGGCTGCTCGAAGCCATGCTGGACCGCAACCGGGCCGAACTGGTCAATGCGGTGCGCGGCCTGTCGGAAGCCGACTCCCGACGGCGGCTCGTCGCGTCCATGACCACGCCGATCGGTCTGCTCAAACACGCCGCGGTCGCCGAACGGATCTGGTTCCACCACGTCCTCGGCGGCGTGCCCGAGAACGAATGTGACGGTGGCACGACGCCGGGCGACGCCAGTTTCGTCGTCGGGGACCACGAGACGCTGGCCGGGGTCATCGCCGAGTTCGAGCGCGCCAGTGCGCGCTCCCGCGTGATCGCCGCGGACTTCGACCTCGACGAGATCAAGACGCATCCCCGCGCCGGCGACGTGAGCCTGCGGTTCGTCCATTTGCTCTTGATCGAGGATTTCGCGCGGCACGCCGGGCACGGCGACATCCTCCGCGAACAGATCCTTTCCGAGGGGTGACCACCCGGTCAGACCAGTCACTCGCTGTTGGTGAGCCGAGTGAGGTCACAACGGGTGGCGGGGCGACCGATCGAGTGAACCCACCGTGAGCACGGATGCTCGGGTTTGGCTGAAATTGGCCGTAAGCCGCTTTTGCGATCAGCATTCTGCATAGTGCGAAGTCGTCGCGCACAACGACGAATATTCGGTACTCCACCTGCGAAGATCAGCTCGGCGGCCGATCGCGCCGTGACCTGGCTCGACACCGGAAAGGCAAGTCGCCGGGCCGTCGAAGCCTCTCGACGGCGCTGGGCCATTCGGCGTCACCCGCTACTTTTAGTAGTTTTCGGGGTCACCCAGACCGTTGAGCGACGCGTGCATACCGTTCAGCGCGACACACGCTGTACGACTGAACGGTCACAGTCCGCTTTCGCCAAGATGTTCTCAGCCGCACCGGTAAAGAACCGGTAACGCACGCGTGGCCCCCTGCTGTAACAGGAGGCCACGCGGATGTCCATTCGCCCGCTCGCTAGAACAAGGACAGGACAGCCGTGACCATACAGCCTGATAACGCGAAGACACCAGACAACGGTCCGCCCCGACGGGTCAAAGTCGTCATCGAGCACGTCGAAAAGCCGGCCCGGCGGGTCGCCACCTCCGCGGAAATGCTCCGCGCGGCTCGGCCTCTCCTGAGGAGCCCTGGCCGCCACCGCAAGGAGCAGACCAGGGACAGCTGGCTCTGCCTGGCGATGACGGTTCTCGCCGGCTGGGCGCCGACGCTGCGGATGTGTCTCCTGCTGGCGATCGGCGGCGGGATCGTCGTCGGCGTCGTCAAGATCAGCACGCCGGAGATCGGCGCTTCGGCAGGGACGTTCGTCGGTCTCCTGACTCTCTTCGGCGCCTGGATCGTCAAAGCCCGCCAAGGGAAACACCGGCGGGAGCCGAGTCTGTAGCCCGAACCCACGCCCCGTGCCGGTCGCATCGCCGGCACGGGGCTTCGGGCATAGTCGGAAATTCTCCACATCTGTCCGGCGACCTCCGGTTGAATGATCGCGAAGTCCCGACATGTGAGGAGATCTCGTGCGGACAGCTAGAAGACTGGGGGCCCTGGCCGTTTCGGTGCTGGCAGCGGCCACGGCACTGAGCAGCCCGGCGTCGGCAGGCACCGTGCAGTCGTTCCACACCACACTCGACCCCGCTTCGGTGCGGGAGTCGGTGCGATACCTGGTCGAGAACTACCAGGTCGACGAGCAGGAGGCGGTACGCCGTCTGGAATTGCAGACCGACGGCGTCAAGCTGGACGAGCTGCTGCGCCGCGATCGCGGCGCCGAGTACGGTGGCATGTGGCTCGACCAGGCCAAGGGGCAGCTGGTCGTGGCGATGACCGAGCCCGCGGCCGCCGAACCGTATCTGCGGGCGATGCCCGCCCGTTCCGGCGTTCGCACACAACGGGTCCAACACTCGTTGCAGCAGCTCACGGCGGCGAAGGAACGTGTCGCCGCGAAGGTCGGCGCAGGGCCGGAGGCCGTCTACCTTCCAGCGGTGAGCGAGTCCGAGAACCGGGTCGTACTGTGGGAACGCGGCTGGGTAGCGCAGGAGAAGGCGGCCATGCGCGCCGTGACCGCCGAAGTGAACACGGCTCGCACGGCCGCGGCGGCGGAATCCGGCATGGTCGTCTCACGCGTGCTGGCGAATCCGAACGCGCTCTCCACGCCGAACGTTGACTTGGGTTTCTGCCATCCGCTCTACTGCACCGGTTACGGCCCGATGCGCGGCGGCATCCGGCTGGACATGAAGCGGGACAACGGCACCTGGGGCGGCTGCACCAGCGGCTTCAACCTGCGGTCCACCGGCGGCGGTTTCCCCGGCAAGGGCTGGGTGCTGACCGCGGGACACTGCATGCGGACGAAGACCAACAACACACCGACTCAGCACAACGGCAACGACGTGCTGCAGCAGCACGGCATCGAGAAGAGCTCGTACCCGTACGACTACGCGGCCCTGCCGTACGTCAACGACGCGGCGGCGACGAACTGGCTCGAAGGCCAGACCGGCCGCAACCGGGTGCTGAAGTACTGCCGCAACGGCGGCATGGACAGCAACGGTGACACCCCGTGCGGCACGCAGGCCACCTCGGTCGACGAGTACATCACCGGCGCGCACAAACTCGCCGACATCAAGGCGGGCTGGGTCGTCTGCGCCTCGGGGACCGCGTCGAGCGCGGTGAACTACCCCGATTCCGTCGACAGCGGCGCGGGCGCCGGCTACCTGGTCGGGACCCGCTGCGGTCGTGTCCTGTCCACGGACGTCGGCATCAACACCGACCTGTGCGCCCGTCCCGGTGACAGCGGCGGACCGCTGTTCAGCCAGGCTGATCACGCCGCACTGGGCATCCTGGTCGGCAACCAGCAGTCCCGGTCGGGCCCCTGCCAGGCCGGTGAGCTGAACAACTACGCACCGATCGAGACGATCACCACCGATCTCAGCGAGCGGATCGCGAGCCAGGGATCGAAGTTCACGGTGATCACCACTCCGAACGGCTGATCTCCGAGTACGTGAAGGCCCCCTTCGCGATGAAGGGGGCCTTCACGTGATCTCTCAGGACGTCAGCAACGGACCTTCGTATCGCAACGAGTCACCCTCGCCGTACACCCGGACCGTCAACTCCGGCGGCTCCCACGGCGCGAACACTTCGTCGACCGTCTGGGGCACCGGCCCCAGGTCGACGTCCACCGCGAAGGTATGGGCCACGATGTCGGCTCCGACGACGGCGCCGTCCGCATCGGCGACCTCCAGGCGGCTCACCCCGGCGTCGATCGCTCCGAGCACGCCCGGCCTGCTGCTCCAGACCGCGAATCCGCGCTCGGCGGTGTCACTTCCGTACCCTCTGCTCATGATGTTGAACAGCGTGCTCTCTCCCTCCCGGAAGACGCACTCCGCCTCGGCGCCCGAATCGTTGTAGGCCAGCAGCCGCCCGTTCGCGCTGCCCGCCCAGAGTCGCGCGCCGGTGTGCCATCCGGCGTGTGACACCGCCTCCGTGGAGCCCGCGGTCTCCGCTGACCGATACAGCTCACTGAGGGCCGTCAACTCCGCTGTCCACTGCTCGACTTGTTCATCCCTTGCTGGGGCCACTACGCGTGAACTCTCCTTTCCGACTGTCCACAATGGTCACCATCGAGGCTGACACACCCGGATGTCGATCACATCGGGGTTTCCCCGGAGATCTCCCGGGCCCGCTGCACGGTTCCGTGCAACCGACCGGCGTTAGACCGAGCAGAGCAATCTCGCGGGTTTCCCGTCATGGGGGTTTCGGTCGCACGTCGGAGTGTCGCCGGGGCAATCCCGGCGGGACTCCGACGCAGAGGGGTACGGCTGATGACCGCGCAGCGCACGATCATGGACGAGATCGGCGAAATCGGTGTCTGGCTGACGGGCGAATTCGGTGGCCGGGTGCCCTCGACCATGATCAGCCGGGTGCTCAACGCGAGCAAGCGCGACCTCGAAGGACGTATCGACCCCGAGGAACTGGGCGAGATGTTCCACACCCTCTGCCGATTCCGGCTCCAGCGGATCGTGGCCGCCGACCAGCGGATCACCGTCAGGATCCCCTGACGGTCTTGAGCTCGCCTCGAAGGAGGACATGGCCGCTCCGCGTGCAGCGGATCTGCTCGTCGACACCGTCCTGGGTGGAGTCGGTGCGAGCTAGCGCCCGCCCCGTCCATGGGGATTCCGTCGCGTCAAGTGCTCGCTTCGCGACGATGGCGCGACCACATCCTGCTTCTTGACCCCTTCGATCGGCGCGGGGACCTCCGGCGCCCGAGAAGTGGATCGGTGGCGGTTCACCCGATCAACGATCCCGGGCAGCGTCGTGCCGGACCAGAGCGTGAATGAGGCGTGAATGTGGCGTGCGGTCTCCTGAACAGGCTTTTCACAGACGACACCACCCATTAGGAACTTCATCACCCCGCTCCCCCCATGGAACGGCGATGTCACGCTGAGTGTGCGAAGGTGACGACATGGCCGCTTCACGCAGACGATTCCCCGTGTCCTGGACCACCGTCATGCCGGTCCTCGCCATAGTCGTCCTGGCGCTGAGCTGGGGCCGCGAGCTGGGCCCGGTGCCGGTGGTCGTCGTCGCGCTGGCGCTCGGCGGGACCGTGCTGGCAGCGGTCCACCACGCCGAAGTGGTCGCGCATCGCGTCGGCGAACCCTTCGGCTCGCTGGTGCTGGCGATCGCGGTCACGGTCATCGAAGTCGCGCTGATCGTGACGATGATGTCCTCCGGCGGCCCCGAGGCGAGCACGCTGGCCCGTGACACCGTGTTCGCCGCGGTCATGATCACGATGAACGGCATCGCCGGCATCTCGCTCATGGTCGGCGCTCGCCGCACCGGCGAGACGCATTTCAACCCCGAGGGCAGCGGCGGTGCGCTCGCCACCGTGGCGACGCTCGCCACCGTCAGCCTCGTGCTGCCGACCTTCACCACCAGCACTCCCGGCCCGGCCTTCAACGGCACGCAGCTGACCTTCGCCGCTGTCGCCTCACTGCTGCTCTACGGCCTTTTCGTGCTCACCCAGACCGTGCGTCACCGTGACTTCTTCCTACCGGTCGACAGCGAGGGTTCTGTCAAGGAGGAGGAACACGCCGAACCGCCGACCTCCAAGGCGGCGCTGGCCAGCCTCGGGTTGCTGCTAGTGGCGCTGGTCGCCGTCGTCGGACTGGCGAAGGTCGAGTCACCGGCGATCGAAGCGGGGGTCAGGGCGGCGGGCTTCCCGCAGTCGTTCGTCGGCGTCGTGATCGCCATGCTGGTCCTGCTGCCGGAGACCCTGGCCGCGTCCCGGGCCGCCCGGCGCGACCGGATGCAGACCAGCCTCAACCTCGCCTACGGTTCGGCGATCGCGAGCATCGGGCTCACCATCCCGACCATCGCGCTGGCGTCGATCTGGCTGGACGGGCCGTTGATGCTGGGCCTCGGTGCGACCCACATCGTGCTGCTGGCGCTGACGATCGCGGTCAGCGTGCTCACCGTCGTCCCCGGCCGCGCGACCCGGCTGCAGGGCGGGGTGCACCTGGTCCTGCTGGCCTCGTTCCTGGTCCTCGCCATCAATCCGTGACACGAGTCCTCTTCGGACGGTGTTCTGTCGGTGGTCGCGGGTAATCTCTGCCCGGTGAACGCTCGGGACCGCATCCAAGAACTCGCCGATCAGATCGTCGTCCTTCGCGACGCCTACTACCGGGGCTCGCCGAAGGTGGCCGACGCCGACTACGACGCGATCGAAGACGAATTGCGCGGCCTCATCGAGGCCAACCCCGAGCTGACCCCGGATCCGAACCCGCTCGACCAGGTCGGCGCGCCCGCCATCCTGCACGCGCCCATCCGGCACTCGCGCCCGATGTTGTCGCTGGAGAAGGCGACCAAACCCGAGCAGGTCGCGGCG
Organism: Amycolatopsis sp. WAC 01376; assembly: GCF_003947415.1. GTDB lineage: Bacteria > Actinomycetota > Actinomycetes > Mycobacteriales > Pseudonocardiaceae > Amycolatopsis. The sequence continues at coordinate 304,181 of NZ_QHKL01000007.1, read as the reverse complement.
TTCTTCACCCGCTTCCCTGGGCAGTCGGTGGTCGTCATGCCCAAACTCGACGGCCTGTCGCTGGCCCTGGTGTACGAGAACGGGCGGCTCGCCAGGGCGGTCACCCGAGGTGACGGGACCACCGGTGACGACGTGACCATGCTGGTGCGGGCGCTGACCGACGGCGTCCCGGACAAGGTCGACGCGCCGGGCCGGGTCGAGGTCCGCGGCGAGGCCGTCATGCTGCGCTCCACTTTCGCCGCCTACAACAAGGTCCACCCGGACAAACCGCTGATCAACCCGCGGAACGCCGCCGCCGGAACACTGCGCGCCAAGGATCCGGCCACCGTCGCCGAGCGGCGACTCCAGTTCTTCGCCTTCGACCTCTCCACCGAACCCGACAGCGCGGAAACCGATCTCGACGGCGCGCTGAGGACGCTCGGGTTCGCCGCCGCCGACATGCGGCACTGCGAAGACGCCGAGTCGGCGCAGGCCGTCATCACGACCATCGAGCAGCAGCGCAACGACCTCGACTACGACCTCGACGGTGCCGTGCTGCGCCTGGCCGATCGCGACGCCTACGCGGCCGCCGGAACCCGGTCCAGCTCACCGCGCGGCGCGCTGGCGTTCAAATTCGCCGCCGAGGAGAAGACCACGGTGCTCGCCGACGTGGTCTGGGATGTCGGCAAGACCGGCAAGATCGCCCCCGTCGCGTGGCTGGAGCCGGTGTTCGTCGGCGGGACCACCGTCACCCGGGCGACACTGGCCAACCAGGAGGTCATCCGCGCCCGCGGCATCAAGATCGGCGACACCGTGCTGGTGCGCCGCGCCGGCGACGTGATCCCGTTCGTGGCGGGCGTCCTCGACGCCACCAAGCGCACGGGCGAGGAGCGGGAGATCGTGCCGCCGTCGGTGTGCCCGTCGTGCGAAGAACCGCTGACCGAACAGGGCAACAGCCGCGAGCTGTTCTGCACCAACGTCGCCTGCCCCGCACAGACCGTCCGGCGGCTGATCCACTGGGCGTCGCGTGCCGCAGCGGACATCGACGCGATCGGCGGGGTCTGGATCGAGCGGCTCGCCGAGGCCGGGATTCTCGAACACCCGTCGGACTTCTACCGGCTCACGAAGGAAACACTGCTGGAGTTCGACCGCATCGGCGAGATCTCCGCGACGCGCATGATCGAGTCCATCGACAAGAGCCGCGCCGTCGGCCTGCGCCGGGCGCTGATCGGGCTGGCGATCCCGATGGCCTCCGAAGGCACCGCCGCGCGGCTGTGCCGGGCGGGATTCGGTTCTCTGGAAGACGTCGCCGACGCGGGCGAAGAAGGTCTCGTCGCCGTGGAGGACATCGGCCCGAAGGTCGCCGCGTCCCTGATCGAGCACCTCACCCGGCTGCGCCCCGAACTCGAGCGGCTGCGGGAGGCCGACGTCTCGCTGGACGTACGCGAAGAGGACCTTCCGCCGGTCGTCGCGGCCGGCGCGCCGCTGGCAGGCAAGACGGTCGTGGTCACCGGATCGATCAGCGACCCCCGTTCCGGCGAGAAGGTGCCGCGCCCGACGTTCCAGCGGTTGTGTGAAAAGGCGGGCGCGACCATCGCGTCGTCGGTCTCGGCGAACACGGACCTGCTCATCACCGGCGCCGACGTCGGAGCGAGCAAACTGACGAAGGCCGAAAAGCTCGAAGTCGAGGTCGTGGACCAGGGCGTGATCTGGCAGCAGTTGATCGAGGCGGGCGTCGTTTAGCCAAGGCCTCGTGACTGGCAAGGACGGTAGAACCGGCCTCGCAGTCCGTGAAGGACTCCTTTCCTCGGCTCAGCCGAGGAAACCTTCCCGAGTACATGAAGGCCCCCTTCCTTGCGCCTAGGTACAGGAAGGGGTCCTTCATGTACTCGGGCGGCAAGGTCACTGGCACCGAGCCGGTCAAGTCTCGTGAGTAGTAAAGACGGTTAGAGCCAGAGGCGGCTTAGGTACCTACGTGGTTCCGGCTGCGGTTGGTGCCAAGCCCGGGTCCGTGAAGGCCTCCTTGAGGGACTCTGGGTCCCTCAAGGAGGCCTTCACGGACTTGGCCATCGCCACGTTCGCCCCACAGGCACCAGCAGCCACAATAGTGGCGCGTGAAGGCCCCCTTCCCTCGGCTCAGCCGAGGAAACTCGACCTTCACCCCTTGCCGAGTACATGAAGGACCCCTTCACTGCGCCAGGCGCAAGGAAGGGGTCCTTCATGTACTCGGGCGGACAAGGACACTGGCACCGAGCCGGTCAAGTCTCGTCACCCCGCAGGCTTCGTCCGGTACCGCGGACTCGTCGAGTGCCATTCGAAACCGCCGCCCATCCAGCCCCGCAACCCACGCAGAAACCGTTGCAGTTCAAGGGAAGGCACGGCGCTCAGCTTCTCGTGCGCCGCTTGGAAGTCCCGGACGACGTCGTTGTGCAGTTCGACGGTGATCGCCGTGGCCTCTTCGATCGAGCATTTCCGGTCGTCGGCGATCAGCAGGACCGCGTTACAGGGCGGCGACTCGTCCTCAAGGTCCTTGGCGACCGAGTGCACGTCGTTGACCAGCACGGCAGCCGTGCCCGCTTGGATCGCCGCCTCACGGACCCGCGGGTCGTAGTAGAGGTTCGACGTCAGTTCGTAGCCGCCGAGGACGTCGATCAGCGTCATCGACGTGTAGAAGCTGTCGTGCTGCCGGGCCGCGAGGTACTCCCAGGCGGGCGGGTATTTCCCGCTGTGGCGCCATGCCGCGTAGGCGCTCCAACTCACGAACATCGCGAAGGTCGAATAGCAGACACGGTTGACCTGTGCGGCGGTCCCGGCTTGCCGCAGGAAGTCCGTCCCCGAGTTGAGGGCCACCAGGACCCGGTCGTTTCGCAGCGTTTCGTCGAGGTCGCGGCTGAATTCGCCCAGTGACGGCACCGGGTCCATGGCCGCCATCGCGAGCGCGAGCTTCGGCGGCAGCTCCGCGGGTACGGCACCGAGCGAGGTGTCGTCGGCGTAGAGGTCGTCGGCCGCCCACCAGGCGGCGTTGAGCCTCGCGGAGATCAGCAGTTTGTCGGGATCCTCGCAGTCCGGGTGGGCGAGCATGACGAGCCTGCCGAAACCCGCCTTCCCGATCTGCTCGCATTCCTCCTCGCCGAACCCGCACTCCCCCGCCCACAGGACCAGCCGTCTGTCGACCTCCTCGGCGAGCGGATCGTTGATGCGTTCGGTGACGGGGCAGTACAACGGCGGCGCGGACCCGTCGCCCCACGGCCGGTACGCGTACGACGGGTCGAGAGCGGGTTCCTCCGGTGGCGGCGGAGTTTCCTCCACCGCCACCGGGGGAACAGCGGTCAGCCGGGCCGCCAGCCGAGCGGCTGACGTGCCCAGTCCGCTCGGACCGGCCAGTAGTGTGGCGAGCGCACCCTGTTCGGTCATCGCTTACTCCGATGGTCTCGCGGGATCAGACGCGGTCCGCGGCGATCAGCAGGTAGTGGAAACTGCCTTCGCGATAGGCGTCCAGGAACGGGCCCTCGATCCCGGTCGCCACCGAAGACTTCGCCCGCAGTTCCCAGTACGGGATCGTGTCCGGCGTCAGGTCCACCACCGAGATCGGCACCAGGTCGTTGGCCGTCATGGCCTTGAAGTACTGGCTGCGCGGATGGATGTTGCAGGTGTAGTGCTGGTCGATCTGCGCGACGGCCTTGGACCGGCCACCGGTCACGTCGTTGTAGCAGCCGGTGATGGTGACGTAGCGCCCGCCGAACTCCAGCTGTCGCGCGTGCTCGGCGAAGAGCTCGTGAAGGTCCACGTACATCGTGCTTTCGTTGTTCCAGATCGCCTTGCGCGAACCGGTTTCGAAGCCGGTGTCGAGCATGTTCCGGAAGTGGTAGCGCACCCGGTCGGCGACACCCCTGATGTCCGCCTGGTGATTGGCGAACTCGACCTGCTTCTCCGAGATCGAGATCCCGTCGACGTGGCAGCCGAACCGTGCGTTGGCCATGATGCTGGACCCGCCGCGCCCGCAGCCGGCGTCGAGGAGCCGGTCGTCCGGTTTGACGTCGCCGAGGTGATCGAGCAGGACGTCCGCCTGCGCGGTCTCCAGCCGGTGCATTTCGGCGATGATCCGCTCGTCACGGGTGTTCTCGGGGCCTTCCAGCACCGACCAGTCGACCTCGCCGATCCCGTAATGGTGGTGATAGAGCCCGTCCACATCGCCAAGACGCAGGTTGACCGGGTCCTTCTCCTTGTTCCAGTACGACGCCACCGACTTCTGGTACTCGGTGCGCAGCACCTTTGCGGGAGCGGGGGTACGGGCGATGGTCACGTGTGAGGTCCTTTCTGAAGCGTTGTTGTTCGTTGTCGTGGCCGACCGGGGCGTCACCGCGCCACCTCGACGTTTTCCAGGACGCCGAGCGCGTCGGGAACGAGCACGGCGGCGGAGTAGTAGGTGCTGACCAGGTAGTTGGCGACGGCCTGTTCGTTGATGCCCTCGAAGCGCACGTTCAGACCCGGCTCGTACTCGTCGGGAAGGCCGGTCTGGTGCAGCCCGATCACGCCGTTGTCCTCCACGCCGGTCCGCATGGCGAGGATCGAGGACGTGCCGCTTTCGGTGATCGGGATCTTGTCGCAGGGCAGGATCGGCACCCCGCGCCACGCGTTGACCACCTTGCCGTCGACCGTGGTGCCTTCCGGATACAGGCTGCGGCGCGTGCATTCCCTGCCGAACGCGGCGATCGTGCGCGGATGGGCGAGGAAGAACTTCGTCTTGCGGCGACGGCTGACGAGTTCGTCTATGTCGTCCGGTGTCGGCGGGCCCGACCTGGTCTGGAACCGTGATTTGAGATCGGCGTTGTGCAGCAGCCCGAACTCGCGGTTGTTGATCAGGTCGTGTTCCTGCCGCTCGCGCAGCGCCGACACGGTCAGCCGGAGCTGCTCGTCGAACTGGTCCATCGGCCCGTTGTAGAGATCGGTCACCCGCGTGTGCACCCGCAGCGCCGTCTGCGCGACGGCCAGGTCGTACTCGCGTGGCGAGATCTCGTAGTCGACGAACGTGCCCGGCAACATCGGCTCGCCGTCGTGCCCTGACGACATCCCGATCTCGGCCTCGCCCTTGGCGTTCTGCGGCTTTCCCTTGTGCGCCAGCATGTCCTGCACGTGGCGGCGCATCGCCTCGGACCGGCCGTTGAGGTCGGCGAAGTCTTCGGCGCGCAGGGTCAGCACGATGACCGGGGTGACGGCTTTGACGGTGAACGGCCAGTTCCGGTCGATGCCGGCGAGCATTTCGTCACCGAAGTGGTCACCGTCGGCCATGCTGCCGATGGTGGCTTCGGTGCCGTACTCACCCGGCGCCACCTTGGCGACCTTGCCGTGCGCGACCAGCACGACCTCATCGAGCGGCGAGCCGTGGCTGACGATGGTCTCGCCTGGCCGGTACTCGTGCTGCACGAACCGGTCGGCGAGCGCGGTGAGGGTGTCCTCGTCGTCGAAACCGCGCAGCAGCGCCAATTCCGCGAGTTCCTGCGGGACGACCCGTACCTCGGTGCCGACGTTGGTGAAGGTCACCCGCCCGTCACCGATGGCGTAGGTCAGCCGCCGGTTGACCCGGTACGTGCCACCGTTCGCTTCGACCCAGGGCAGCATCCTCAGCAGCCACCGCGGCGTGATGCTCTGCATCTGCGGCCGCGTCTTGGTGGTCGTCGCCAGGTTCCGCGCGGCGGCGGGGCCGAGACTGAGCCGCCGGTCGGCCTCCGGCGTCGTGGCGGTCATCCTTCGCGGCCGAGTTCGGCGGCTTCGAGGACGGCGAGCGCGTCCGGTACGAGCACGGCGGCGGAGTAGTAGGTGCTGACCAGGTAGGAGATGATCGCCTGCTCCGAGATGCCCATGAACCGGACGTTCAGCCCGGGCTCGTATTCGTCCGGCAGGCCGATCTGACGCAGGCCGACCACGCCTTGGCTCTTCTCTCCGGTGCGCATCAACAGCACGGAACTGGTGCTGGTCTGGCTCACCGGGATCTTGTTGCACGGCAGGATCGGGACCCCGCGCCACGACGGCACCTTGTGCCCGCCGAGATCGGCGCCGGTCGGGTAGATGCCGCGTTTGCTGCACTCGCGGCTGAACGCGGCGATCGTGCGCGGATGCGCGAGGAAGAAGCCGGGTTCCTTCCATACCAAGGCGAGCAGGTCGTCGAAGTCGTCCGGAGTGGGCGGACCGGTGCGTGTCGCGATGCGCTGGGTGAAGTCGGCGTTGTGGAGCAGGCCGAAGTCCGAGTTGTTGATCATTTCGTACTCTTGGCGCTCGCGCAGCGCCTCGATGGTCAGCCGCAACTGCTGCTCGGTCTGGTCCATCGGCTGGTTGTAGAGGTCGGAAACGCGGCTGTGGACGCGGAGCACGGTCTGGGCGACGCTCAGTTCGTATTCGCGCGGCGAGGTCTCGTAGTCGACGAACGTGCCAGGCAGCAGCGGCTCGCCGTCGTGTCCGGACGAGATGTCGATCTCGGCCTCGCCGAAGTCGTTGGCGCGCCCGGAATCCTGCGTCGCCTGCTCGATCTGGGCCTGCAGCGATTCGGACTGTTCCAGTACGCGCTCGAAGTCCTGGCGGGCCAAGGTGAGCACCGTGCCGGCGGTGGCAGCCTTGGCGGTGAACTCCCAGATGCCGTCGTCGGCGACGAGGGCCTGCGCGCCGAAGTAGTCGCCGTCCTTGACCACGCCGAGCGCGGTCTCGTCACCGTACGGGCCGGGGCCGGTCTTGGTGATCTTGCCGTGCGCGATCAGGAAGACCCGATCGGCCCGGTGGCCGAATTCGACGAGTACGTCGCCTGCCGCCACCTCCTGCTGTTCGAAGCGGCCGGCGAGTTCGACGAGTACCTCTTCGTCGTCGTATCCCTTGAGCGGCTTCAGTTCTCCCAATTCCGCCGGGATCACGCTCACCTGGTTGCCGGCCTTCGAGAAGGTCACCCGCCCGTCGCCGACCGCGTAATTGAGCCGCCGGTTGACCCGGTAGGCGCCGCCGTTCACCTGCACCCATTCGAGCATCTTCAGCAGCCAGCGGGACGAAATTCCCTGCATCTGCGGAACGGATTTGGTCGTGGTCGCCAGGTTGCGCGCGGCGGCCCGGCCCAAACTCAGCTGCGGATTTTCCGGCCCCTGGACACCTTCGGCGGCAGTGCCCGATTCGGTGACGGTCACAGCAAGGTCCACCCTTCGATAGTCGTGCGAACAAAACAAGAACCACAAGTCGCGGCGTGCCGGTCGTACCCCGAAGTGCGGCCCCGCAGGATCAACATAGCAAGGTGTTTTTCCCGCACAAGCGCACTTTCAGGTAATGCGGCAAGGCCACCCGAATGCCGATTTTCCCATTGCGCAGTAACGCTTTTGCCGCCGTCACCCGACGCTTTAAAGCCGCCACGCAATCGGTCCATCGATTGTTCTGAGGTGTTATGCGAAGCCGCCCCGGAACTCCCGGAGGTACCCGCGATGCGGCCGTTGGAGTGGACGCGCGGAACTCTTTCGGGTCGCTTCCGCGCCCGTGTTCGGCGGCGACTTGACGGACAGCGACAAAACAGAGGGTCGCGTCCGGACACTCCGTCGTGTCACGGTTCAGCCCCTTGCCGACATGTCAGCGGTGGCTGTACTGTCGTGTCCGTGCTGACATGTGAGACCCAGGGCGCCGCGCTCGCCCGGCTCGGCCGTGCCCTGGCCGACCCGAACCGCTGCCGGATCCTGGTCGCCCTGCTCGACGGAGTGAGTTATCCCGGCAGGCTGGCCGACGAGCTCGGCTTGAGCCGCTCGAACGTGTCGAACCACCTCGCCTGTCTGCGGGGTTGCGGACTGGTCGTGGCCACCTACGAAGGCAGGCAGGTCCGCTACTCGCTGGCGGACGCGCACCTGGCCCGCGCGCTGCGGGAACTGGTCCAGGTCGTACTCGCCGTCGACACCGCCGAGCCCTGTGTGGACGACGCCGCCCTTCAGGTGCTCCGATGAGCTCGTGCGCGGACGGCTGCTGCGCCACGAAGTCCACAGTGGACCCGGATCGTCGTGTCGTGCTGTCGCGCCGGGTCCGGCTCCTGGTCGCCGCGACGATCACCTACAACGTCATCGAGGCGATCGTCGCCATCTCCGCGGGCACCATCGCCTCCTCGACCGCCCTGATCGGCTTCGGCCTGGACTCGATCATCGAAGTCGCGTCCGCCACGGCCGTCGCCTGGCAGTTCTCCGGCAAGGACCCCGAAGCCCGCGAACGCACCGCGCTCAAGGTCATCGCGGTGTCGTTCTTCGCGCTGGCCGCGTACGTCGCCGTCGAGTCGGTACGCACCCTGTTCGGCGCCGACCACGCCGAGCACTCCCCCGTCGGCATCGTGCTGGCGGCGATCTCGCTGCTCGTGATGCCCTTCCTGTCCTACGCCCAGCGTCGCGCCGGGCGCGAGCTCGGCTCCGCGAGCGCTGTCGCCGACTCGAAGCAGACCTTGCTCTGCACCTATCTTTCCGGTGTGCTGCTCGTCGGGTTGCTGCTCAACAGCCTCTTCGGCTGGTACTGGGCCGATCCGCTGGTCGCGCTCGTCATCGCCGCGGTCGCGATCAAGGAAGGCCGCGAGGCCTGGCGTGGCGAGCACTGCTGCTGAAAGGAGCGTCATGACCCGGCCCGCACGATGGAACCGTTACTGGGACGGCAAATCCGAGAACTACGACCGGGAGATGCAGTTCCTGGACCGCAAGCTCTTCGGCGATTCCCGCGCGTGGGCCTGCGGCCAGGCCACCGGCGACGTCCTCGAAGTCGCCGTCGGGACCGGCCTGAACCTGCCGCTCTACCCCGAAGGCGTCACGCTCACCGGCATCGACCTCAGTGACGGCATGCTCGCCATCGCCCGCGGCCGCGCCGAACGCCTCGGCCATCCGGTGACGTTGCGGTGGGCCGACGCGCACGACCTGCCCTTCGACGCCGATTCGTTCGACACCGTGGTCTGCACGCTCGGGCTGTGCGCCATCCCGGACGACGGCAAGGCGCTGCGGGAAATGGCCAGGGTCATCCGCCCGGGTGGCAGGCTCATCCTGCTCGACCACATCGCGAGTTCGTCGCGTGCCGTGCGCGGTCTGCAGTGGCTCGCCGAACGGGTCACCGTGCCGATGGCGGGCGAGCACTTCCTCCGGCGCCCGCTCGACAAGATCGGCGGTCTCGGCCTGGTCGTGGAGCACCGGGAGCGGTTCAAACTCGGGCTGGTGGAACGGCTCGTCGCCCGCAAATGAGCCGTGTCATCGGAATTTCATCGGCGCGGCCGATCATGGTGACGTGACCTACCCTCAGCAACAGCCACCCATCTGGCAGCAGTACCCCGTCGTGCCGCCGAAGAAGGCCCCGAATACCGGACTGATCGCCGGGATCGCGGCCGCGGCGCTCGTCGTCACCGGCGGGGCGATCGCGGTGACCGTGGCGATCACCACCGGTGGCAGCGCCCCCAGCGGCAGCGCTCCCGGCGGCAGCGTCCCCGAGGTCGATCCCGACCCGTTCTCCGCGCAGGCCGGAGACTGCATCTCGGCTGACGAGGACGCCGGCAGCAACGGCAAGTTCAGCGCCAGCGCCGTCCGGGTCCACTGTTCGGACAGCACGGCCAATTACTCGGTGATGGCACAGCTTTTGTCCGGGTCCGGTTCGGACTGTGCGTCCGTGCCGGGTTACGAGTACGGCAACCCCGTCGTCTACGACTTCGAGTCGGGACAGGCCAGGGAACTTTGCCTCATGCCGAAGGGCTGACGGTTTCCCAGGCCGCTTCGATCATCCGGAAGATCTCGCCCACCGCGGCCTCGGGGTCGGCCGCCTCCCTGCCGATCGAATAGGCGTCGATCACGAACCGCGCGATCGTGCGGCAGGCCGTCGTCGACCGGGACAGGTCCGGATCGGCCGCGATGGCCGCCGCCAGCGATTCGGCGTGGCGCAGCCGCATCGAGTCTTCGTACTCCCGCAGCGCCGGCGATCCGTCGATCATGCGCCAGATCGGGGCGGCGCCGTCCGCCGTGCAATGCCGCACCATCGCGTGGATCTCGCGGCGCAACGCGGGGATGAGCGGCTCGTGCGGCGCCCGTTCGGTGACCGCGCGCGTAAGGCCTTGCTCGAAGTCCGCGTCCTGCTCGAACACCAGGGCCTCTTTCGAGGCGAAGTGGGAGAAGAGCGTGGTGACGGCGACGTCCGCCTCCGCGGCCACCTCGCGGATGCCCACCGCGTCGTATCCGCGTTCCAAGAAGAGCCGGAGGGCGGTGTCGGCGATCTTCTGGCGGGTCGCGGCCTTCTTGCGCTCACGACGTCCGGTCGGCACGGTCATGCGGAGACGCTAGCAGATCCAAAACAACAACGGTTTCAAAACACTAACTGTTAGTGCTACGGTCGGCCGCATGAAGAAAGTGATCTTCACCGAGTTCGGTGGTCCGGAAGTCCTGCAGCTCGTCGACGCCGAGGATCCGCACGCGGGTCCCGGTCAAGTGCGCATCGCAGTGCGGGCGGCGGGAGTGAACCCTGTCGACTGGCGAGTGCGCGAGGGACAGGTGCTCGGCGCCCATCCGACCGTGCTGCCGTCCGGTGTGGGCCTGGACGCCGCCGGCGTGGTGGACGAGGTCGGCGATGGCGTGGCCGGTGTCGAGATCGGCGACTCGGTATTCGGCGAGGGCTCGAACACCTATGCCGAGTTCGCCGTGCTGACGGCCTGGGCCGTGATGCCCGGGGGACTCACGTTCGAAGAGGCCGCCGGATACCCCTCCGTGGTCGAGACCGCACTGCGCCTCATCCGCGAAGCCGGCGTGCGATCGGGCGAGACGCTGCTGGTCAGCGGCGCGTCCGGCGGGGTCGGTTCGGCGGTGCTGCAGATCGCCCGCGAGCGCGGCATAGCGGTGATCGGCACGGCAGGCGCCGCGAACCAGGACTATCTGCGCGGCCTGGGCGCGGTCGCCACGACCTACGGCGAGGGCTGGGTGGAGCGGGTGCGGCGGCTCGGCCGGGTGGACGCGGCACTCGACCTGGCAGGGTCGGGCGTGATCGCCGAACTGGTCGAGCTGACCGGGGATCCGGACAAGGTGCTCACCATCGCCGATCTCAGTGCGCCCCAGCTCGGCGTCCGGTTCTCCGGGGTGGCCGGGAGCGTGCCGGACGCGCTGGCCGAAGCCGTCGACCTCATCTCGCGGGGCAAGCTGCACATCCCGGTCGAGAAGTCCTACTCACTGGCCGATGCCGCGGCGGCCCACGTCGACAGCCACGCCGGGCACACCCGCGGCCGCCGGGTCATCGTCGTGTGAGCCGGTTCAGGCGGGAAGGACCACGACGCCGTCGTCGTCGGCGTAGAGCGTGTCGCCGGGAGTGAAGGTCACTCCCCCGAAACCGACCGGGACGTCGACAGCGCCGACGCCCGCCTTGGAACTCTTGCGCGGGTTGGTGCCGAGCGCCTTCACCCCGAGCGGGAGCCCGGCGAGCTCGGCACTGTCGCGGACCGCGCCGTTGACGACCACGCCCGCCCAGCCGTTGTCCACGGCGGACTTCGCGATCATGTCGCCGGTCAGCGCGCTGTGCAGGGAGCCGCCGCCGTCGACCACCAGTACACCGCCGTCACCGGGGGTGGCCAGCAGTTTCTTGACCAGGCCGTTGTCCTCGTGGCAGGAGACCGTCCGGATCGGGCCCGAGAACTTCCGGTGCCCGCCGAACTGGCGGAACTGGGTGTCGCAGACGCGCAGCCGGTCGCCGTGTTCGTCGACGAGGTCGGCGGTGGTGAAGGAATCGATCACGCGCTGGAGTTTCTCACGTCGCCTCGGGCGGGAACACCGAGTCCAGCACGTGGGTGAGGATGGCGGCGGGGTCGGCGGCAGGCGCGACCGCCTGACGCAGGGCGAGCCCGATGCCCAGAGCGCCCAGCATCACGACTGCCTCATGGAGTGGCAGTGCGGGTTCGAGGCGGAGCCGCTTCGCGTGTTCGACGAGCAGGGCGACGACCTCGTCGTCGTGGCGCTGCTGGATGGCGGCGACGAGGGCGGCGGTTTCAGGCTGCTGCGCCGTCGCGGCGAGCACTTCCGCGGCCGCCGCGCTCCATCTGGCGGCATCCTTGTCCACCACGTCGACAGGAGCCAGTGCCGCGATCACGTCGTCCCTGCTGGTGGCGAGGGCGAGGGTTTTCCGCAGCTCCGCGAGGTGACCTTCCGCGCCGGCTTCGATGATCGCCAGCCACAGTCCTTCCTTGCCGCCGAAGTGCTTGTAGACGGCGCCGCGGGTGTACCCGGCGTCGGCCGCGATCTCCTCGACCGTCGCCGCCAGGAAGCCGCGTCGCAAGAAGACCTGCCGACCGGCCTCCAGCAGGTGTTCGTGGGTGCGCCGCTGCTGTTCGGCCCGTGTCAGCCTGGTCATCGCCCGCCAATTCAGTAACAGAACGTTTCTGGATACACGACGTTACTGTATCGTCCGGTGCATGGAGTTCCTGGCACCCGTGGCCGCGTTTCTCAGCCTTCCCCTCTTCCTGGCCGGATTCGCGTGGTACGCGGCGCGTGCCCGACGGGCGGGCGTCAGCCAGTCGCTGCTGGCGCCGATCGAGGAGATCTGGGACCCGATCTCGCACAAGACCAACATCGAGATCCAGATCGAGGCCGAACGGAGCCCGGAGACGCCATCACCCGGAGACCCGCCCGAGCTGAAGTGGCGGCTCTAGCCTCAGTAGCCGACGGTGAAATGCCGGTCCCGGCCCGGATTCTCGAGTTCGTCCACGACGGCGACGGCGAGGTCCTCCGCCGAGATCCCGGACGAACCGTCCTCCGCGGTCACGATGGTCGTCGTGCCCCGCCGATAGGCCCCGGTCCGGACGCCGGGCTCGAGCATCGCGGGCGGACTGAGGTACACCCAGTCGCCCGCGTGGGCCTCGCAGGCCTGGAGCTGGCTCAGGCTGGCCGAGGCGATGGTCCGCCACCCCGGCGGCACGAACGCCGGGTCGTCGATCACGAGGCCGCCGGACGGCGACCGCAACGGTCCGGCGCCGCCGACGACCAGCACACGCGTGCCCGCCGCGGCGTCGAGCAGGGCCGTGACCGTTGCGGCGACGGTGTCTTCCGCGCCGGGCGCGGGTCTCGTCGCGCCCACGACGGCGTCGACTCCCGCGAAAACCGCGCTCATGTGGCGGATGTCGGTGACGTCGCCGTGTACGACGTCGACGTCCGGATGCTCCGGTGGAGTGCGGCGAAAGACGGCAGTGACGTGGTGTCCGCGCGAAACGGCCTCGGCGACGATTCGGGAGCCTGCCATTCCCGACGCTCCGACAACGGCGATCTTCATCGGACGATGCCTTCCATCTTGGTCTTCGGGGTGATCTGGCCTGCCACGATCGAGGCGAGGGCGAGGGCGAAACCGGCGAGCTGGACCGGGCCGAGCGACTGACCGAGCAGCGCGGCGCCGAGCACCGCGGCGACCATCGGCGAGAGCAGGCCGAGGACGGCGACCGAGGTGACCGGCAGGGACGTGATGCCCCGGAACCACAGGACGTAGGCGAGCAGGCCGCCGATCAGGCCGAGCCAGAGGTAACCGAGAGCCGCGTCCAGGTTGATGGCGGGCGGTGCGCCTTCGAACAGGAAGGTCACCGGCAGCAGGAACAAGCCGCCCGCGGTGAGCTGCCACGAGGCGAACGCGGTCGGCCCGACGTCGGCCGGGCGTCCCCATCGTTTGGTGAGGGTCACGCCGAGCGCCATGGTGGCGGCGCCACCGAGTCCGACGATGACCCCGACGAGGTCGAAACCCGCCGCGGGGCCGATCACGACCAGGCCGACACCGACGATTCCGACGATCCCCCAGGCGAACCGCCACGCGGACGGGCTCTGCCGCAGCACCGCCACGGCGAGGATCGCGACGAGGAGCGGCTGGGCGGCGCCGAGGGTGGCGGCGACGCCGCCGGGCAGCCGTTCGGCGGCGACGAACAGCAAGGGGAAGAACATCCCGATGTTGAGGACGCCGAGCGCCGCGGCCTTCAGCCACCACGTGCCGCGCGGGATGGTGCGGGTGATGGCGAGCGCGATCAGTCCCGCGGGCAGGGCGCGCATGAGTCCGGCGAACAGCGGATGCCCTGGCGGAAGGAGTTCGGTGGTGACCACGTAGGTCGTTCCCCAGACCATGGGAGCGAAGGCGGTCAGCGCGGTACCGGCGAGACCGGCGGCGAGGGGTGTGGTCGTCAGCGTTTTCACGCTTCTCAGCTTCGGCGCCGGCGATCAATGAGTCCAACACATGTTTGTCACTTGATCCATCGTGATTCAAGATGGATACATGGAGCTTCAGCAGATGCGGTACGTCCTGGCGGTGGCGGAGACGAACAGCTTCACGCGCGCCGCGGAACGCTGTCTGGTCGTGCAGTCGGCGCTGAGTCACCAGATCGCGCGGCTGGAGCGTGAACTCGGCGCGCGGCTGTTCGAGCGCACGAGCCGCCGAGTGCGACTGACCGCCGCGGGTGAAGCGTTCCTGCCCGCCGCCCGGCAATGTCTCGAGGCCGCCGAACGCGCCGGTTCGGAGGTCGCCGCGGCCGTCGGCGAGATCCGCGGACGGCTCACCGTCGGCGTCATCCCGACCGTCGCGGCGGTCGACGTCCCGGCGGCGCAGCACACCTTCCGCGGCCGGTATCCGCACGTCCGGATCGGGCTGCGGGTCGGGGCGAGCGAAAAGCTGGTGGAGCAGATCAGGGACGGGGCGATCGAGGTCGCGTTCCTCGGCCTCCCGGTGTCCGACCGGCCCCAAGGCGTGGCCACCTGCGAACTGGGCCGCGACGATCTCATCGCCGTGGTGGCGCCGGGGCACCCTCTCGCCGTCGAGTCCGAAGTGGACTTGAAGCGGCTTTCGACCGAGGTCTTCGTCGATTTCCCCGCCGGATCGGCGGGACGGGCCCAGACGGATCAGGCCTTCGCCGCGGCCGGGATCACGCGGGAGGTGGCCTTCGAGGTGACGGCCGCCGATTTCATGGCGCGGCTCATCCATCAGGGACTGGGTGTGGCGCTGCTGCCGTCGAAGTACATGCCGAACCTGACCGACGTCGTCACCGTGCCGGTCCGGGACGCGCCCGCGCGGATCGAGCACCTCGTCTGGAACCGCTCCACGGTCACTCCGGCCGCGAAAGCTTTCCTGGACGTACTGGGCGTGGCGCCGGGTGACGTTGGGGACGTTCCGTGAAGGCCTCCTTGAGGGACCCAGAGTCCCTCAAGGAGGCCTTCACGGAACGCGGGCCCGGCATCACGGGAGACGGCGGGTAGCGAGGGCCTCCTTCCCTACCTTGAGAGTAGGGAAGGAGGCCCTCACGGACCGGCAATGCGCGCCGTGAGTCAGGCGACTACTCGCGCCCTTCCTTGATGACCTCGTAAAGGCTGGTCCACGAGCTGCGCCCGTGTCCCGCGGCGATCGCCCGGTCGTAGTGCGCTTTGATCGCCTCCGGCAGGACGACGTCGATCCCGGCGTCGCGGCTCGCCTGCACGATGTGGTCGGCGGACGCGCCCATCATCGTCACGTTGGCCTCGTCGCCAGGGTGCTCGCCCTTCTCGACCTGCTCCGCCGCGGCTTCCAGGTAGAAGTCCATCATCGCGTAGTTCTCCTTGGCGTACGGGAGGAACTTCGCGATCGGCACTCCGGCCGAGCGGATGAGCGCGGTCGCGTGCAGGAACGCCGAAAGCGCGTTCAGGAAGATGTCCAGCTGCGCCTGGTAGAACAGCTGTGCCAGCCGGACGTCTTCGCCGAGGAAGTCCGCCCGTCCGATCAGCGCCAGGATGTCCCGATACTTCTCGAACACGTCGGTGGGGCCGCTGTAGAAGACGTACGCCTCCTCCTTGCCCACCAGCGGGGCCGGCACCATGACGCCACCCGCGACGAACTGCGCGCCCCGGGCCTTGACCCAGTCGGCTGCTTCGCGGGTCTTCTCCGGGGTGTCCGAGCTGAGGTTGACGATCACCTTGCCAGCCAAGGCGTCCTCGGCCTTGCCGAGGATGTCGTACATCGCCGCGTAGTCGGTGAGGCTCAGCAGCACCAGCTCCGATGCCGACACCGCGTCCGCCGGCGTCTCGGCGCGAACGGCACCGGCCGCCACCACGCCGTCCGCGCGGGCGGCCGTGCGGTTCCAGACGGTCACTCCGTGGCCGTTCTCCAGGAGTACCCGGACCATGGCCTGTCCCATCGGGCCGAGCCCGATCAGTGTGATCATTGTGTTTTCCTTTACTTCTTGAGGAGTTCGATGACGCCGATCAGGTCTTCGGCGCCGTGTCCGTCGGCGACTCGTTTGTCCATCAGCGACTGGAGCGGCGTGAGCAACTCCGCGCTGATGCCCTGGTCCTCCGCCGCCTGCGCCAGGTTCGGGTAGGCGGCGGCCTGCATCCCGATGTTCGACACGACGTCGGTCAGGTAGTCGCCGTCGTCGATCTGTTCGGCCGAGCGCTCCAGGAAGCCGCTCATCGCGTCGATCCAGCCGCGGAGCAGCGGCGCGAATTCCCGCGCCTTGACTCCAGCCGAGCCGACGAGCGCGTACGCCTGGATGACGCCGATGAAGTACCCGTACATCCCGCTGAGCAGCGCGATGTCGTGCAGTGGTGCCAGTCCGGGGTCGGCGCCGAGGTAGTTGGCGCCGCCGAAGGTGTCGAGCGCGGTGCGGGCGTGGCCGAAGACGGTGCCCGATCCGCTGTAGAAGATGAACGCCGCGGGAGTGCCGATCATCGGCGGGACCGCCATGATCCCGCCGTCCAGGTACGCCGCGCCCAGCTCTTCGGCCCAGGCGGCCATTTCGCGTGCCTGGCCGGGGGTGCCGTTGGTCAGGTTGATCAGCTGCCGTCCCGCGAGCTCGGCCGCGACCGGGTCGAGGACTTCGTGCACCGAGTCGTAGTCGAGCAGGCAGGCGATCACGATCTCGTTCGCCGCGAGAGCCTCCGAGATGGTCGAAGCGACCGAAGCTCCCTTCGCCGCCACGCCCTCGGCGCGGCTCGCGGTCCGGTTCCACGCGGTGACCGGATGTCCCGCGGCCAGTAGTGCCTCTACGAGCGCGGTTCCCATCGCGCCCAGCCCCAGTACCGTCACCGGGGTCTTTCCGTGTTCGCTCATGGGACCACCGTGACGCCGCCCGCGCACGGATCGCTGCGGGTCCACGCACGGTCTTGTCGGTGGTCCGCGCTAACGTCGGTTTCGTGCGATTCGGAGTGCTGGGACCGCTCGCCGCGTGGACGACCGCGGGCGAGCCCGTCGTCGTGCCCGAGGCCAAGGTCCGTCTCCTGCTCGCCGCGCTGCTGAGCCGGGAGGGCAGGGCGGCGTCGGTGTCGTCGTTGACGGACGATCTGTGGGGTGAGCATCCGCCGGGCAATCCGGGCAACACCCTGCAGACCAAGGTGTCCCAGCTGCGCCGCACGCTGGATCGGGCGGAGCCGGGTGCCAGGGAGATCGTGACGCATCAACCGGCCGGGTACGTCCTCGCCGTCGAGGCCGGTGACCTGGACGTCCACCGGTTCCGCGCGCTCACCGCCCGCGCCCGTGCCTCCGTCGATCCGCGCGCGCGGGCCGCGCTGCTGGCGGACGCGCTGGCCTTGTGGCGAGGTCCCGCGTACGCCGGATTCGAGGACGAACTCTTCGCCGTGGCCGCGGCACAGCGGTTGGAGGAGGAAAGGCTGCTCGCGGAAGAGGACAGAGCCGAAGCCCGGCTTTCGCTCGGCGAGCACGGCCTCCTCACCGGGGAACTGGCGGCCCTGGTCTCGCGGCATCCGTTGCGCGAGCGGCTCCGCGGCCTGCTGATGCGCGCCTTGTACGCCGCCGGGCGGCACAGCGAAGCGCTGGAGGCCTACGCCGAGCTCCGGGCTCGTCTGCGTGACGAGTCCGGTCTCGAACCGGGGCCGGACCTCGCGGCCCTGCACCAGGCGATCCTCACCCGCAGTCCGGATCTCGAACCCGGCCGTGCCGCCGAGCCGGTGCGCGGGAACCTGCCGGAGTCACTCACCGAACTGATCGGCCGCACCACGGCGGTCAAGGAGGTCGGCGCGCTCGTCACCGACACGCGGCTGGTCACCCTCACCGGTCCCGGCGGCGTGGGCAAGACCAGGCTCGCCATCGAGGCCGCGTCGAAGCACGCGATGGCCGACGGCACCTGGCTAGTCGAGCTCGCGGGCCTGGACAACGTCGAGTGCCCGACGTGCCCGCCCGAGGACCTCGTCGCCGTCGTACTGGCGGCCGTGCTGGACCTCCGCGAGGAGGCCACGTCGGCGAAGTCGGTCACGCAGTCGCTGGCCGATGCCTTGCGGGACAAGGAGATCCTGCTCGTCCTCGACAACTGCGAACAGGTCGTCGAACCGGTCGCGGCGCTGGTGGAACGGCTGCTCGCGGCGGCGCCGCGGCTGCGTGTGCTCGCCACCAGCCAGGAACCGCTCGGCCTGCCCGGGGAGAACGTCTGGGCGGTGCCGCCGCTCGAACTGCCCGAGCACGCGGATTTCGCCGCAGTGCGGGAATCGAGCGCGGTCCGGCTGTTCACCGCCCGTGCCGCGGCGGCCGCTCCGGGGTTCGCGCTGGACGCCGAGAACGCGGCCGTCGTCACCCGGATCTGCCGCACGCTCGACGGCATCCCGCTGGCGCTCGAACTCGCCGCCACCCGGGTGCGGACGCTCGGCGTGCACGAACTCCTCGCCCGCCTCGACGACCGGTTCGGCCTGCTGTCCTCGGGCAGGCGGGGCGGGCCGCGCCGCCAGCAGACGCTCCGCGCGATGATCGACTGGAGCTGGAGCCTGCTGAGCGAGCCCGAGCAGATCGTGCTGCGCAGGCTCGCCGTCCACGCCGAAGGCTGCGGGCTCGACGCGGCCGAGTCGGTTTGCGCGGGCGGCGGGATCGCCGCCGCCGACGTCATGGATCTGGTGTCCCGGCTCGTCGACAGGTCGCTCGTGGTCAGCAGGCCGGGCAGATCCGGCGAACCGCGGTTCCGGCTGCTGGAGTCCGTTTCGGCGTATGCCTCCGAACACGCCGAACGGGCGGGCGAACTCGACGAACTGTCCTTGCGGCATGCCCGTTTCCACGTCGAACTCGCCGAACGCGGTGACACGGGGCTGCGTGGGAAGGAGCAGCGGCGCTGGCTCGACCGGCTGGACGCCGAGGGCGCCAACACCCGGCGTGCCCTGGAAACGCTGCTGAGGCTGGGAGAACACCGGCTCGCGTTGCGGCTGGTGAACGCGACGACCTGGTTCTGGTTCCTCCGCGGACGGCTCAGCGAGGCCCGTCGTTCGCTGAACCTGGTACTCGACACGGAGATCGACGCCGGCGACGAGTACGCGCAGGCTCTGGGCTGGAGCACCGGCATCGCCGTCCTCGACGGCACCTGCACCGAGGGCGCGGCGGAGGACGCAGTGTGGGGCATCTCCGATCCCGTCGCGCGGGCACGGACGCTGTGGTTCCTCGGCTACGCGTGGTCCACGATCGGCGACCTGTGCCGGGCCGAGAAGCTCACCCTCGGCGCGCTGGAAACCGCCCGCGACATCGGTGAAGACTGGAGCGCCGCGGCCGCGCTCAGCGACAGGGCAACCCACCTGATCGCCGGCGGGGACCTCACCGGCGCCGGCCGGATCGCCGCTCAAAGCGCCGCGATCTTCGACGGGCTCGGCGAACGCTGGGGCTGGCTTCAAGCGTCGTTCGTCGTCGGCGTGCTGGCGTCGATAGCCGGGAATTACGACCACGCCGCCCGTGTCCATCGGGAAAGCCTTCGCCGCGCGGAGGAACTGGAGCTGTGGCCGGAGGTCGCCTACAAACTGTCCTGGCTGGGCCGGACGGCGCTGCTCACGGGGGACTTCGAGGGGGCGAAGGAGTTCCACGAGCGGGCCAGGACGTTGGCCGTCGAACACGGTTTCAAACCCGGCGAGGTCTACGCCGAGACAGGGCTCGCGCTCGGCGAGCGACGTCAGGGGCTGTTCGAGGAGGCCGAACAGCGGCTGCTGTCCATACTGGACTGGCATCGCCGCGTGGAGTCCGAAGCGGGCAGCACGCTCATCCTCGCCGAGCTCGGGTTCATCGCCGAGCAACGCGGAGACACGGCGAAGGCGAAGCGACTCCAGCTGGACGGCCTCGCGATCGCCCGGCACAGCGAGGATCCCCGCGCGATCGCCCTCGGCTTGGAAGGTCTGGCCGGGGCGGAGGCGGCAGCCGGCTCGTATCACGCGGCCGCGCGGCTGCTGGGTGCCGCGGCGGCTTCGCGGCGATCGGTGGGCGCTCCCCTGCCGAAGGGGGAACGTGGCGACGTCGACCGGATCACCGGCGTCGTGATGGCGGCGCTCGGAGAAACCGCATTCTCGGCGGAGCACGCGGCGGGCGAGAGGACACCGGTCGATCACTTGGTGACGGACAGTCAGTAGGCGTGCACCCGTATCACCACAATGGACCAGGCCTTACTTCACGTCAGCAACAAACGGTGATTTCTTTCTGTCGCCAAAGCGCCCCGACCGGTAGCGTGCGTATCCATGCGGGTGAGGTGGGGGGCTCCCGGCGGGCCCAGGGTGACAATGCCGTGGCGAGCGGCTCCGAGGGCGGCACTGACCAGTCCTCTGACTTTGATCATCGCAGCGGTGACCGCCTTACTTGCCTGTTTCCTCGGCACCGCAGCCATCCTGCAGGCCTCGGCCGCGGGCGGCGCCGCGGTGACGTACCAGTCCGGCATCGCGTGCCCGGACTACTACGGCCCCGTCTTCAGCAAGGACAACGTCCCCGCCGCGGTCGCTCCGCAGGTGGTCGACTCGGTCCGCCGCAACGCCCCGGCGCACGGTTTCGCCGCGCCGGTCACCTCCCGGTACACGCCGTACCTCACCGGCACCGAGTTCAACGGCGACCCGAACTACAAGGTCGTTCTCGCACACCGGGATCAGGCTCTGCCCGGCCATCTCAATCTGACGGACGGGTCGGCTGCCGCCGGATTCTGGCTCGGCACCGTCGTGGCCGGGGCCGAAGGGATCAAAACCGGGACCACGCCGAGCATCCGCGGCACCCCGTTGCCCCCGGTGACCGGGTTGTACCGCGACCTCGCCGACCCGGCGCCGCGCTGGTGGTGCTCGCAGCAGCGGAACGCCGTCGTCAGCAGGCTCGCCAACGACCCGCTCGACTCGGTCATGTTCGCCACCGACGGGAAGACCTTCGACGACACGGTCCGCGCACTGGGCGTCCCGGTGATCAAGACACTGCACCTGTCGTTCTACGAGGCTCCTCCCAAGACCGTGAGCGAGGCCGAAGACCTGCAGGAACGTTCGAAAGCCCTCATCGCCTCGGTCAAGGCGGATCTGGGTGCCCGAGGCCTCGGTGACGCGATCGTCGGCTCGCTGCCGTTCGAGCGTTCGGTGGAGATCAGCAACCAGGCCGAATCGAATGTCCTGATCTCGATCCTGCCGCTCGCGGCCATCAGCATCCTGGTCGGCTGCGCGGGAATCGGCACCGTCGCGTTGCAGTGGTACCAGCGGCGGCACCCGCAGCTGCGGTTGCTGTCCGCCCGGGGCAGCGGCCCGGGCGCGCTGGGCCTGCTCGCGGTCGCCGAACTCGGGGTCCCCATCGTCGCCGGTGGAGTGGCGGGCGGCGTCCTCGCCCGGCTGTTGCTCGGGGTGTACGGACCACCAGGTGAACTGGACGACGGGTCGATGGTGTGGGGGTCACTCGTCGCGGCCGCGATCCTCCTCGTCTCGCTCGCGCTGCTCGCCGGGGTGATCGCGGTCCGCACCCATCGGGAGTTCGAACTCGGCCGCGTCCGCTCGGGAGGACGCCGTCGGGTGAAGATCCTGGCGTTCTTCCCGTGGGAACTGCTCACCGCCGCGGTCGCCCTGCTCGGCTGGAACCGGCTGGTCGACTACAGCAAGGGGTCCCGGATCGGCAACCCGCTCCCCCAGGTCGACCCGCTGGCGCTCACGTATCCGGTGTTCGTCGTGCTCACCGTCGGGCTCATCGCCGCACGGCTGGCCTGGCTCGCTTTGCATGCGTCGCATCGCGCGCGGCTGTGGTCCCGGCCGGCGCTGCAACTGGCCATCCGGCGGCTCGCCAGCGCCCGCGCGCCGGTCACCGGTGTCCTCGTGATCGGCACGCTGGCCATCGGGACACTGGCGACCGGGATCGGTATCGCCCGCGGCCAGGAAGAGGCGCTGCAAACGAAGTCGGCCATCTTCGTCGGGGCAGAGACCAGGGTCGACACCGAAAGCGTTGTCGGCACCGGCCAGGTCCGGCTGCCCGACTCGGTCGGCGACACCACCACGATCGTCGGCGAACTGACCGGGACCGGCAATGTCGTGCTGGTCGTGGACCCGCGAACGTTCCGGCGCGCCGCCACGCTCGGCCCGCTCGACGGCGCCGAGGTCGACCGGTTGCTGAGCGGCCTGTCCAGCGCCGGCGCCGGTGTGCCGGCGATCAGGATCGGCAGCGACGCCGCCAGGAAGACCGCGCTGCCCGCCGGCCTCGGGGATGCCAGGGCGATCGGCGAACTGCCGATGTTCCCGATCATCGGCACCAAGGCCGGGTACGTGATCTCGCGGGATTCGCTCGGCGCCGCGCAGCTGCGCGGCGTGCCCAAGTGGAGCGTGCTGTCGAGCTCGTCGATGACCCAGGTGACCGAGGCGCTGAGCTCCGTGGGGGTGGCGACGGCGGTCAACCGCGTCACCCGTGAGTCGGCACTCGACGCGCTCCCGTTCTACGTCGTGTCCTGGACGTTCTCGTTCATGGCCCTGCTCGGTGCCGTGCTCGGGGTGGTGGCGGTGGTGTCGCTGCTGGTCGCGGTCGAAGTCCGCCGGCGCCAGAACGCGCTGGCCGGGGCGCTGGTGCTGCGGATGGGGATGCGGCCGCGTGCCCTGCTGGCGAGTCATCTGATGGAACTGGGCGCGCTCAGCGGGCTCGCCGTGGTCATCGGTGTCGTCTGCGGTGTCTCGGTCGCGGGGCTTTCGGTGCCGCGCTTCGATCCGGCGACCTTCCTCCCGCCGCAGTCGGCGCTGCCCGACCCGACCCCGCTCGCTTTGACCGTTCTCGCCGTCGGTGTGCTCGTCGTGGCGCTGGCCGGCTGGATCGCGATGCGCTCGGTGCGCACCGCCCGGACCGCGGAGTTGATCCGTGCCTGAGAAACCCATCTTCCGGCTGCGCGGGATCGGCGTCGACTACCAGACGCCGGCGGGCACCGTCACCGGTGTCGACGACGTCACCATCGACATCCCCGCGCGCGGGATCACCGTGCTGGCGGGGCCGTCCGGCTCCGGCAAGTCCACCCTGCTGCGGACACTCGGCCTGTTCGAGCAGCCCGTGCGGGGCACGATCTCCTTCCAGGGCACCGAAACCGGCAGGCTTCGGCATCGCGACCGGCGAGCGCTGCGGCGGAACCACCTCGGCCTGGTGTTCCAGAACCCGACCGACAACCTGCTCGCGTACCTGAGCGTCGCCGACAATCTCCGCGCGGCGGCGGAATCGGCAGGGACCGAATGCCTGCCCGACGACATCCTCGATCAGCTGGGGCTCGGCGGGACCGGCAGCTGGCGGATCTCGGCACTGTCGGGCGGGCAGCAGCAGCGGCTCGCGTTCGGCTGCACCCTGGCTCGCCGCTCCACCGTCGTCCTCGCCGACGAGCCGACGTCCCAATTGGACGAAGGGTCCGCCGACCGGGTGCTCGACACCCTGAAGTACCTGGCGGGCCAGGATTTCGCCGTCATCGTCGCCTCACACGACGACCGGCTCATCGAACTCGGCAGCCGGGTCGCCCGGATGCACAAGGGCAGACTGGAAAAAGTCGAAGAACGGGAGGTCGTGCCGTGATGGCGGAACCCGCCCTCGAGGCCGTCGGGTTACGCCGCCGGTTCCCCCATCCCAGCGGCGACGTCGAAGTCCTGCGCGGACTCGAACTGCGCGTGGCCGCGGGCGAACTGGTCACCGTCTCCGGCCGGTCCGGCTCCGGCAAAAGCGCGCTGCTGGCGCTGCTGTGCGGCTTCGACTCGCCCGATTCCGGCAGTGTCCTGCTGGACGGCATTCCGATAGCGGGCGCGCCGCCGTGGCATACGTGCGCCGTCCTGCCGCAGGCACTCGGCCTCGCGAACGAACTGACGATCGCGGAGAACGTGGCGCTGCCCTTGCGGCTGCGCTCCGACGTCCCCAAACCCAGTGCGAAGGACATCCACGCGCGGGTTTCGGGGCTGCTGGAGGAACTCGGGATCGGTGAACTCGGCGACCGCTACCCGCTCGAGGTCTCGTTCGGGCAGCAGCAACGGGTCGCGCTCGCCAGGGCGGTCAGCGGACGGCCGCGGGTCCTGCTCACCGACGAGCCGACAGCACATCTGGACGCCGGGAGCACGCCGCGCGTGCTTCGGCTGTTGCGGCTGTGCGCCGAGGAGGGCGCCGCGGTCATCGTGGCGACGCACGACGACGACGTGCACCGGATCGCGGACCGGCGGGTCCGCCTGCTGGACGGCGTCCTTTCCTGACCGGTCACTGGGCGGTGTCGTGCCAGGTGGTCTTTCCGTGAAGGCCTCCTTGAGGGACCCAGAGTCCCTCAAGGAGGCCTTCACGGAACACGGGGCCAGGCGGGTGGCGAGGGCCCCTAGGGAGCGACAGGACCCGCCTTCCCGTACAGGTCGTTCCCGGCCCAGTTCACGACGTCCTGTGAAGGCCGCGATGGCGGGACCGGCACGAAGTTCGCGGCGTCGTCGACGCTTCCGGTGCCGTCGTACTTGGCCTGCAGCGGGTACGGGAACACCGGCCGGGTGCGGAAGACCTTGCCGTCGGCGTCGCGGCCGGTGGCGATGGTCCGGTCCGGCGCGGTGCCGCGTTCGACCCAGGAGACCAGTTCCTTCAGCGGGTCGTATTCGGTCAGCTTGTCGCCGGTCGCGCAGTGGTACAGGCCGGGCACCATGAACAGCCGCGCCCAGCTCTGCGTCGCGGCGGGGCCGCCGTTGGCGCGGGTGAGCCGCTGGTAGTAGTCGATGCTGCCCGCGGCGGGGATCGCCTGGTCGGCCCAGCCGTGCCAGATCACGAGTTTCCCGCCCGCACGGCGGAATTCGCGCAGGTCCGTCGACATCGCGTTGGAGCGGATGCCTTCCGGGGTCAGCCGGTCGAATTCGCGTGCGGTGAAGGCGAACTTCTCGACCGACGAGTGCGGTGTCCCGATCGGGTAGGCCATGTACTTCAGGTAGTTGTCGGCGAGCGCCTGCGCGAAGGGGACGCCGCCGGTTTCCGGTGACGGGATGATCCAGCCGTACCACGACAGCTCGGAGCCGACGGTCTGGCCGCCCGGGTACAGCTTGCGGCCGCGTTCGTCGGTCGGCGGCGCGTAGATCTTCTTGGTGGCCTGGACCTGTGCCGCGGTGAGGCAGCCCGCGTTGTCGGTGCCCGGCGGGCAGGCGATGGCGGCCGGGTCGAAGCGGCAGGTGCGCGGGTCGTCGATGGCGCCGTCGCCGAGGCCGTCGGACTTGTCGCATGTGGACAGTGCGGCGGCGTGCAGGGCCGGGAGTTTGTCGGCGGTCAGGATCGGCTTGCCGTCGGCGCCGGTGTTCACCTTCGCGAGCCAGGTCTGGTAGACGCCGAGCAGCGGGCCCCAGTAGCCGGCGGGCGCGCCGGCGATGATGCCGTCGAAGTCGTGCGGGTAGCGCTGTGCCAGCAGGAGCGCCTCGCGGCCGCCGTCGGAGCAGCCGGTGAAGTAGGACTTCTTCGGCGGAGCGCCGTAGAACGCCGTGATCAGTCGCTTGGACGCTTTCGAGACCACGTGCGGCGCACGGAACGCGAAGTCGTCACGCGCGGCCTGGTCGTTCTCGGCCCACTTGCCGTCGTCGACCACCGAAGGGGTCTTGCCGACGTGACCGTCGTCGGTGGCCGCGACCGCGACGTCGCCGCCGTGCGGGAGGCCGCAGTCGGCGAACGGCGGTGTGTTGACCACGCCGCAGAACCCGCCGCAGCCGAACTGCAGGTACCGGCCCGCGTAGGTCTTGGTCGGCAGCCGGAGCTGGAACTGCACCGCCGGTTCGACGTAGCCGCGGACGTCGCAGTTCTCCGGTTCGGTCGCCGTCGCCGGCACCACGGTCGCGGTCTTGACGTGCGTGACCGCGCCGGGAAGGTCGTAGGTCCGCACCAGTTCGGCGCACGTGCGCACCGGGCGGAAGGTCGTTTCGCCGGCGGTGGCCGCCGGAGCCGTGAGTATCGAGCCTGCCGTGATGAGCGCTGCCACGCCGAGCATGGACAACCGCCGCATTTCCCCACCCCAGTTTCCGGATCGGCTTCAGTTGGCTCATTCACCCTGGCCCCGCTCCCGCCCGTTGTCCACCAGGTTTGCGGACATCCGGGTTGTCCACTTCGGGCCAGGTTTGTCCGGGTGTCTTGACATCGATGTCACAACCGAGTTTTTCTCTCTTGGCGTCACCGGTCCCCCTGCGAGAAAGCATTGGTGCAACGATGCCCCGAAGCGTCAGACCCTGGGTCTGCAGCCTTCTGAGTGCCACGGTCGTGGCGTCCGGGCTGGTAGCCTTCCCCGCCACAGCCGCGGCCGAAGAGGCCCCACCGGACTTCTACTCCTCGTTCGAGCCGGGTGAACCGGAGCCGACGTGGAGCGACACCGTCGACACCGACCCGTCGGGCAAGCCGAAGGCCTTCGGTGTCGACGGCGCGAACGCCACCACCATCCCCGGTGACATCCGCGGCAAGGTCACCGAGACCTCCGCCAACAGCGAGAACACCCCCAACGAGGGGGTCTCGAACCTCGTCGACGGCTCGACCGACACCAAGTGGCTGGCCTGGACGCCGACCGGCTGGGCGCAGGTCACGCTGTCCGAGCCGACGTCGATCACGCGGTACGCGCTGTCCTCGGCGAACGACTTCGACAACCGCAACCCGCAGGACTGGACGCTGCAGGGTTCCGCCGACGGCCAGAACTGGACCGAGCTGGACAAGCAGACCGGGCAGAAGTTCAGCGAGCCGTTCCAGACGAAGGAGTACCGCCTCGCGGCCGCGAGTGCCGCGTACAAGTACTTCCGGCTCGACGTCAGCAAGAACAACGGTGGCCCGATCATGCAGCTTTCGGAGCTGCTGCTGGCCAACGAGGACCCGGCCCCGCCGGCGCTGCCGAACATGCGCAGCTTCGCCGACAGCGGCCCGGGCAGCGGCTACACCAGCAAGAACCGGGTCGGTTTCACCGGCCTGCGGGCGTTCCGCTACTCCGGCAGCCACAAGGCGCAGGGGCACGGCTGGTCGTACAACAAGATCTTCGACGTCGACATCCCGGTGGCGGCGACCTCGGAGCTGTCGTACAAGGTGCAGCCGGAGTTCATCCGCGGCGACCTCAAGTATCCGAGCACGAACGTCGCGGTGGACCTGGCGTTCACCGACGGCACGTACCTGAGCCAGCTCGGCGCGGTCGACCAGTACGGCTTCGGGCTCTCGCCGCAGGGTCAGGGCGCGAGCAAGGTGCTCTACACGAACCAGTGGAACCTGGTGCGCTCGCAGATCGGCGTGGTCGCGAAGGGCAAGACGGTCGACCGGATCCTGGTCGGCTACGACAACGCCGACGGGCCGGGCTCGCTGCAGGGCTGGCTGGACGACATCAAGGTCTCGGCGACGCCGACGCCGCCGGCGAGCCTTCGCCCGTCGGACAACGTGCTGACCACGCGTGGCTCGCTGTCGAACGGGTCGTTCTCGCGTGGCAACAACATGCCCGCGACCGCGGTGCCGCACGGGTTCAACTTCTGGATCCCGACGACCGACGCGGGCACGTTGAGCTGGATGTACTCCTACCACTCGCGCAACAACGAGCAGAACCTCCCGGCGCTGCAGGCGTTCTCCGCGAGCCACGCGCCGAGTCCGTGGATGGCGGACCGGCAGACCTTCCAGTTCCTCCCCTCGACCGCGTCCGGGGTGCCGAACCCCGACCGTGAGGCGCGGAAGCTGCCGTTCAAGCACTCGAACGAGACCGCGCGGGCGCACTACTACGGCGTCGACTTCGAGAACGGGATCAAGACCGAGGTCGCGCCGACCGATCACGCGGCGCTGTACCGCTTCAAGTTCCCCGGCGCGGACTCGAACCTGATCTTCGACAACGTCAACAACAACGGCGGGCTCACCCTCGACCCGGCAGGCCGGGCGATCACCGGGTACAGCGACGTGAAGAGCGGGCTGTCCGCCGGTGCGACCCGGATGTTCGTCTACGCCACCTTCGACAAGCCGGTGACCGCCGGTTCGAAGCTGTCGACCGGTTCGGGCGACCAGAAGCGGGACAACGTCCTCGGCTACCTGAAGTTCGACGCGGGTGCCGACAAGACGGTGAACATGCGGATCGCGACCTCGCTGATCAGCGTCGATCAGGCGAAGAAGAACATGGAGCAGGAGCTCGCCCCGAACGCGACGCTCGAGTCGGTCGCCGACACCGTGCAGAAGGCGTGGGACGAGAAGCTCAAGGTCATCGAGGTCGAGGGCGCGTCGAAGGACCAGCTGATCACGCTCTACTCCAACCTGTACCGCCTGTTCCTGTACCCGAACTCCGGCTTCGAGAACGTCGGCACGGTCGAGAAGCCGGTGAAGAAGTACGCGAGCCCGGTGTCGCCGAAGACCGGCCAGGACACTCCGACGCAGACCGGGGCGAAACTGGTCGACGGCGAGTTCTTCGTCAACAACGGGTTCTGGGACACCTATCGCACGGTGTGGTCGGCGTACTCGCTGCTCAGCCCGGAGACCACCGGCAAGCTGGTGGACGGTTTCGTGCAGCAGTACCGCGACGGTGGCTGGATCTCTCGCTGGTCCTCCCCCGGCTACGCGGATCTGATGACCGGGACGAGTTCGGACGCTGCCTTCGCGGACGCTTATCTCAAGGGAGTCAAGGGTTTCGACGTCCAGTCGGCCTACGACTCGGCGATCAAGAACGCCACGGTGACCCCGCCGAACGGCGCGGTCGGCCGCAAGGGCATCGACGAGGGCACGTTCCTCGGGTACGCGCCGAACACCGCGGACCACGGGTTCTCGTGGGCGATCGAGGGCTACGTCAACGACAACGCGATCGCGAACATGTCGAAGAAGCTCCACGACGAGGCTCCGGCGAACGACCCGCGCAAGCAGGAGTACCTGGACAACTACGGGTACTTCACCGAGCGGGCCACGCAGTACGTGAATGTGTTCGACCCGAGTGTCGGCTTCTTCCAGGGCCGTGACGCGGCGGGCAAGTTCACCCGGAGCAAGGAGGAGTTCGACCCGGAGGTCTGGGGTATCGACTACACCGAGACCAACGCGTACGGCATGCGGTTCTCGGTCCCGCAGGACGGGCAGGGCCTGGCGAACCTCTACGGCGGCAAGGCGGGGCTGGCGTCCAAATTGGACGAGTTCTTCGCCAAACCCGAGCAGGGGCTCAAGTTCGGCACCTACCCCGGGGTCATCCACGAGATGACCGAGGCGCGGGATGTGCGGATGGGCATGTACGCGCATTCCAACCAGGCCGCGCACCACACGCTCTACATGTACGACTACGCGGGTCAGCCGTCGAAGACGCAGGCGAAGGTCCGCGAAGCGCTGTCCCGGCTGTACGTCGGCAGTGAGCTCGGCCAGGGCTACGGCGGCGATGAGGACAACGGTGAGCAGTCGGCGTGGTGGCTGTTCGGCATGCTGGGCTTCTACCCGCTGCAGGTCGGCAGTTCGGACTACGCGATCGGCTCGCCGCTGTTCACCAAGGCGACCGTGAACCTGCCGGGCGGCAAGAAGATCGTGGTCAACGCGCCGAAGAACAGCGCGAAGAACGTCTACGTGCAGGGTCTGAAGGTGAACGGCAAGGCGCAGACCTCGACGTCACTGGCGCATTCGGCGATCGGGAACGGTGGGACGCTCGACTTCGACATGGGCCCGAACCCGTCGTCGTGGGGTACCGGCCCGGATGACGCGCCGAAGTCGATCACCAAGGGCGACGCGGTGCCGACGCCGGTGCACGATCTGACCAAGCCGGTCTCCGGTGGGGACGCCGCGTTCTTCGACAACACGTCGCGGACCGAGGCGAAGGTCAAGGCGCCGATCCAGTATCAGGTGCCCTCGACGAACGAGGCGGGTTCGTTCTACACGCTGACTTCGGGCAAGGGCGCGGGCGACGCGAAAAGCTGGGTGCTGAAGGGTTCCTACGACGGGAAGACGTGGGCGGTCGCGGATCAGCGGACCGACCAGAAGTTCTCGTGGCGTCAGCAGACCAGGGCGTTCAAGATCGCGAACCCGGCGCACTACGCCCACTACCGGCTCGAGGTCACCGCGACCACGGGCGGGGAGGCGTCGCTGTCGGAGTTCGAGGTGCTGGGCAAACCCGACGCGGCGTGCACGCAGACGATCACGGGCGAGCGCAAGGGCCCGCTGACCGTGCGGGACGGGGTGACCTGTGTGGACGGTGCGACGGTGTCCGGTCCGGTGTCGGTGGCGGCGGGCGCGAGCCTGATCGTCCGCGGCGGGACGATCTCCGGTCCGCTGACCGCGAACGGTGCGGCGCAGATCGTGCTGGACCGGACCAAGGTGAACGGCCCGGTGTCGATCACCGGGGCGACCGGACCGGTCTCGATCGAACTGACCGAGATCGGCGGACCGGTGGCGTTGACGGGCAACAAGGGGCCGGTGCTGACTGCGAGCACGATCGGCGGACCTCTGGCGTGCGCGGCCAACTCCCCCGCTCCGACGGACTACGACCTGCAGAACACCGTCCGCGGCCCGACCGCCGGGCAGTGCGCGAAGCTGTAGTCCTCCGGTACGTACGTGAAGGCCCCCTTCATTGCGCCTAGCGCCGTGAAGGGGGCCTTCACATCTATTCGGGACGTCGGCCGCGGAGGATGCCGAAGCCGACGAGGGCCGCGGACAGCAGGGTGAGCGCGAGCCCGCCGCAGGTGATCGCCTTCGGGAAGTCGGCCGACTGCTGAGCCGCCGTCAACGCGCCGGGAAAGACCACCGCCAGGATGGTGCCGCTCAGCGCGATGCCGATCCCGGTGGTGACCTCGCTGGAGGTATCGACGAGCGCGGCCCCGATGGTGGTCCGGTTCGGGGGCAGGCCACGCATGACGTTGGTGCCCGCCACGACTCCGACCACACGCATTCCCGCTGCCACGAGGGCGAGCGCGACGGCGACCCAGATGTAACCGAGTCCGCCGAACACCGTGTAGACCGCGAGCCCGCACACCACCGCGGCGGCGCTGAGCCAGGCGGCCTTGCCGAGACCGACGCGGGTGATCAGCGGGGTGATGAGAGCGCCGCCGGCGATGAGGACGACGACCTGGGGCAGCATCCCCAGCGCCGCCTGAGCGGGCGCCCAGCCGAGACCGAACTGGAGCTGCAGTGTCACGAGGTACCCGAGCCCGGCGGTCGCCAGCCCCGCCGCGGCTTTGAGGGCCAGGCCGCTGGACACGAGCGGGCGGGCGATGAGTTTCAGGTCGAGCAAGGGATGCCGGGCGGTCTTCTCGCGGATGACGAAGCAGATCGCGGCGGCGAGCGCGGCCACGGTGGCGCCCCAGGGCAGAGCCGAGGCGGTGCCCGCTTCGACGAAGAGCGTCGGGGCGAGCAGCGCGAGGACGATCGTCGCGGTTCCCAGCGCCGCGCCGGCGACGTCGATCGGATCGCGGTGCAGGCCGGCGGGATCGTCGGCCGGGATACCGGCCCGGATGCCGAGGAACGCGAGCGCGGCGATCGGCACGTTCACCAGCAGCAGCGCCTGCCACGGCGCAACGGTGAGCACCAGTCCTCCGGCTGTGGGGCCGACGGCGAGACCGATCAGGCCCACGGTCGAGATCAGGGTGGTGGCCCGGACGCGCAGCACGTCTTCGTCGAACAGGCGGAACGCGAGGGCGAGCGATCCCGGTGTCGTCATCGCGGCCGCGACACCCATGACGGCCCGGACGGTGATGAGCTGCCACGCGACGGTGACGAACATCGTGGCCAGGCTCGCCACGCCGAGCAGCACGAGCCCGGCGAGCATGACCTTGCGCCGTCCGATCCGGTCGGCCAGCGCACCGAACGCCAGCATCAGCCCGCCGAACACGACGGAATACACGCCGGTCACCCATTGCAGGGTGGTGGTCGAGGCGGAGAGTTCGCGGCCGATGGTCGGCAACGCGACGTTGAGGATCGAGTTGTCGAGCATCTCGACCAGGAACACGGCCGAGAGCCCGGCCAGCGCCGGCCAGGCTTCGAGCAAGGACCGGCTTTCAACGTGGGTACGCAAAGAAAAACTCCTTCACTGGGAAGGAGTGACGGTTCATTCGATACCGTTTATGCGCGTGCCGATCGGACAGCACGTTTCTACCCCGATACCGCGATCTTACCATCGCTGCTCTGTTCGAGTGGAAGTGTTTTCCGCTACTGCGGGTAAGGAGCGCCGGACGCTAGCGTCGGCTGGGGAGAGCATCCGCGCTTACAGGGGAGATTTTTTCTTATGGTGCAAAGAAAATCGTCGCGGCCTTTGCTGAGAACCCGGCTCGTTGCCGCGCTCACCGTCGCCGGGTTGATCGCCACCACGGGTACCGCGCTCGCCGACACCAGCGCCGACCGCAAGGTCGTGCAGGAGGCGCTGGACCAGATCACCGTGAACGGAGTGCTCGGCGTGCAGGCCAGGGTGAGCGACGGCGCGCAGCGGTTCACCGCTCGCTCGGGAAAGGCGGAGCTGGGTTCGCATCGCCCGGTGCCGGAGAACGGCCGGTTCCGCGTCGGCAGCATCACCAAGACGTTCGTGTCGACAGTGCTGTTGCAGATCGCGGGCGAAGGCAAGCTCGACCTGGATGCGCCGGTCGTCCGTTACCTGCCCGGTTTGATCGACGGCCGCATCACGGTCCGCCAGGTCCTGCAGCACACCAGCGGCCTCTACAACTACACCAGCGCGTTACCGCTCGACCCGGACGAATTCGAGCAGATCCGCTACAAACACTGGGCACCCGAGCAGCTGCTCAAGCTCGCCACCGACAAGCCACTCGACTTCGCCCCCGGCACCCGGTGGAGCTACTCCAACACCAACTACGTGGTCGCGGGTCTGCTGGTGGAGAAGCTGACCGGCAAGCCGTACGGAAAGGCGGTCGAGCAGCGGATCTTGAAGCCGTTGCACCTCGACGGCACCGAGGTCCCTGGGGACAACGTCGAGATCAGGGGCCCGCACGCCCACGGTTACGTAACCGTGGCGGGTGAACCGAACGACGTCACCCGGATCAACCCGTCGGTCGCGTGGGCCGCCGGCGAGATCATCTCCACCACCCGTGATCTGGACACGTTCGTCGTGGCGCTCGCGAGCGGCAAGCTGCTCAAACCCGCGCAACAGCGGGAGATCAGCAAGACCACCACGGTCAGCCCCGATTACGGCCTTGGCCTCCAGGTGCAAACCCTGCCGTGCGGCAGCAAGGTGTGGGGCCACGGCGGCGGCATCCCCGGCTACTCCTCGCAGCTGCTGACCACGCCGGACACCAAGAAGCGGCTGGAGCTCTCGGCCACGAGCGCGCCGACCGGGGGCGATCCCAACCCTGCGCTCCTCAAGCTGCTCGACGAAGTCTTCTGCTGAGGTCTTCCGGTCAAGGCAGAGCCGTGAGGGCCTCCTTCCCTACCCTGAGAGTAAGGAACTCGGCACTCGTGGGCGTGTCCTTGATCAACGGAAAGTTGGGGACGTTGAGTGTCCCTGATCTTCCGTTGATCAAGGGCGAGCCGAGTGGGGCAGGCCTGATTCTGGGCGCTGGCGGGGCTTCAGTGTCCACAAGGGACACCGTCGGGCGATTGGGTGTCCGATTGATGCCGCTACGCACGTTTCTGCGAGGGGGTCGTGAGTGGTAATGAGGGTTAGAACGACAAAAATCACTCACGACCCCTCGCGAAACCGTGCAAGTCACCCAAACCGGGCACACTTATCTCACCAAGTGTCCCTTATGGACAGTCAAGATCCGGGCGAGTATGCGACTTTGCCGGGACCCTGGCGCTAGACGCGAAGAAGGAGGCCCTCACGTACTGCGAACCGGTCAGGCAGGAGCGCCCCGCACCGCCAGTTTCTGCACGTCCATGTACAGGCAGCCTGCCGTCGTGGGCTGCGGCGAGCAGACCCTGCCCGGATAGAACGACAGCTGGTTGGACGAAACGGTCAGCCGTACGAACTGCACCCCGGTCGCGCTGCCCGGCGCGAGCTGGAGCGCGGTGAGCTTGTTCAGGTCGGCGGGTTCGAAGTCGCCGGTGCCCGCCTTCACCCACGTCGTGCCGTCCACCGAGGTCTCGACGGTGACGTCCTTGGCCGCGGCGGGCGGGTCGTCGCCGCAGATGTTGGACGGGTCGATCTCGATGGCGCTGACGTTGACGGGTTTGCCGAGTTTGATCGTGACGAATCGCGTCTCGACCGTGCCGTCGGCACGGACGACCTTGTCGGTCGACCAGCCGCCACCGCCGAGCACCGACGACTTCACCAGGTCACCGGGACCGCAGCCGTACGGCGTGAAGTCCTCGCCGTTGAACGCGGTGACACCGGCACCCGCGTCGGTGGAGGCCCAGTTGAACCGCAGTGACCAGTCGACCTTGGTGGTCCCCGAGCGCACCGAGACCGCGCGGGTCTCGCTGTCGGCGCCGCCTCCGGAGGCGTAGACCTTCGGATAGGTACCGGGGAGCACTCCGGGAATGGTGTAGCCGCCGCCGGGGTCGGTGACCGCGGACAGCGAGCCGCCGAATCCGGAGTCGTGACCGCTGAACCGGACGGCGACGCCGCCGATCGGGGCACCGCTTTCGCGTTCGGTGACCTTGCCGGTCACGGTCCCGGTCGGGGTGCCGGCGGGCGGCGGGGTGGAGAAGTCCTCGGCCGGTGCGGTGTCGGCGCCGGTGATCGACGCGGCGAAGTAGCCCATGCCGCGCGCGGCGAAGGTCTTCCACAGTTCGGCGTGCGCGCGGCCGCCGTTGATCACCGTGTCGGCCTGCAGGATCGAGTTCCGCATGTCGAGGAACGACGGCGACGCGGGCGAAAGCTCCATCGCGCGGGTGACCAGCGCCCGCGTCAGCTGCACACCGAGCGCGGAGCGGAGGTCCCATAGCGCGCTCGCCCAGATCTCGCCGTCGGCGTGCACCTCCGGGAAGCCGATGATCCGGCCGAGGTCTCCGTAGGTGTAACCACCGGGCCCCGCCCCCGGCGTGCCGGGACACTGCGGTGCACCGGCGCCGACCGGGCAGTCCAGCGGCTGGGTGCGGGCGAGGGGGACGCCGTTGCTCACGTAGTCGCCGCCGAGGAGTTCACCGGGCGCCGAGGTGTCCTTGATCGCGTTGCGCCCGACGAGGTAGTCGAAGGCGTACCAGTCGCTCCAGGCCTCACCCATCGCCCCGGACTGGAAGGAGTTCAGCGTGGAGTTGCCCTGCGCGTCGACGACGAGCCGGTTGGACAGGCCGTGGCCGTACTCGTGGTGGATGATCGTGGCGTCGTCGGCGGAGTTCGCCGCGAGGAACGGGTCGGTGGGGTCCCGGGGGTCGTGGAACAGGAACATCCCCATCGTCGGCGGCTGCCCGTCCGGCGGGGTGCCCATGAACGCGTTGTCGTAGTAGCCCGGTTCCTGCGCGCCGAGCAGGGTGTGGACCTGGACGGCGTCGCCGTCGAGCTTCTCGAAGTTGCCGGCCTCGCGGGTGAAGCCGATCGGGAAGGAGGCGAGGTGGTCGTGGAAGCTCCCGACGTAGGCCAGTGCCTGCACGGCGTTCTGTTCGCGGTTCTTCGCCCACGAGCCCGGAGTCTTCGGATCCCAGGAGCACGGCCTCGCCGACGAGCACGGCGGGCCGACGACGCCGGTGAAGTCGGTGAACTTGTAGCGGTAGGTGCCGTCGGTGTTCGGCCCGATCTCCTCCTGCGGCTGGAACTTCAGGTCGCCGTTGATGTCGGCGGCGACGTGCGCGACGTTGCCGTCCAGCGTCTTGGCGTCGGCGGGCAGCCAGCCCTTCTGGGTCAGGTTGACCTGCTTCTGCGGGCCCGGCTGGGCTTCCCAGGCGAGGCCTTTGGCACCGGCAGCGTCGTTGGCGTCGTTGGCGTGGTTCACCAGGTTCTTGCGGTAGAGCAGCTTGCCGGTGCCGGCGTCGGTCACCTCCTGGAACATCTTGTCCACGGCGGGTTCGGCCAGCGTGTACCAGGCGGTTCGGATCCCGTCGCCGGTCAGGAAAGCGACCATTTTGGAGTCCGGGGCGGGGGCGGCCAGCGTGGCCACGCTCAGCGACGCGGGAAGGTCGCGCACGGGCGCCCCGTCCAGCTGGATCAGCCTGCCGTCCTTGGCCACGTGTGCCTTCAAGCCGTTGCCGAACACCGGAACCCCGCCGACGGACTGGGTGAAGGACAGATGGTGGGTGCCTTCGACGTCGACGTAGTCCTTGCGCAGGTTCAGCTTCGCGGTGTCTCCCGCGCTGAGGCCGACGAGGCCTTCTTTCTCCCGCAGGTAGTTCAGCACGATGTCGCGGGGTGATTTCCCGCTCGGTCCGGTGAGGAACCCGTCGGTGCGGGCGAGGACACGGGGGGTGCCGGTCAGCTCGTCGTAGTCGAGCACGGCCTGGTTGCCCAGTTCCGCGCGTGCCTTCGCGACGGAATTCGCCCGTGACGCCGAGAGCCGGTCGTGCGCGCCGAGGACGCGCGGGCTGGTTCTCGCCGTGTCGCGGACATCGATGTCCTTTCCGGATCTGTCCGGTGTGGTGTGCACGGCGCCCGGTGCCGGTGCCGCTCCGGCTTGGGGCGCTGTGACCAGCGCTAATACTGTGATTGCGGTCGCGGCGCACAACGAGGTACGCGAACGCGACGAACGTGACGTCACTCCAGACCCCTCTCTTGGTGGTGACGCAGACGTTCTCTTCGTACCGATACAGTCACAGTGGACGTCAGCGCCGATCAGGTACGGAATTCCCGCTGAGCGGGACCCTCGCGGCTGAGCGTCCACAGTGGATCGAACGGGATTCGTAGGGGAAGATGGACAGCGCCACGGAATTCGAGCGGCTGCGCCCTGTCATGTTCGGTCTCGCGTATCGCCTGCTCGGTTCGGCGGCGGAGGCGGAAGACGCCGTTCAGGACGCTTATCCGAAGTGGGCGGGCGCCGACCACGGGTCGATCGCGTCGCCGCGGGCGTGGCTGGCGAAAGTGGTCACCAATCTCTGCCTGAACCGGCTGACCTCGGCCAGGGCACAGCGAGAGCGTTATGTCGGGCCGTGGCTGCCCGAACCGGTCCTGACCTCGGATGACGTGCTCGGTCCGCTGGAGACGGCGGAGCAGCGGGATTCGGTGTCGCTGGCGATGCTGGTGCTGCTCGAACAGCTCAGCCCGGTCGAGCGGGCGGTGTTCGTGTTGAAAGAGGCCTTCGCGTACAGCCATCGTGAGATCGGCGAGATCCTCGACCTGTCCGAGGTCAACTCACGCCAGCTGCACAGCCGAGCGCGACGGGCGCTGAACCGGTCGGACGAGCGACGGGCGTCGAATCCGCGACACCTCGAGAAGCTCGTCGAGAGCTTCCTGTCGGCGGCGCGGGACGGCGATCTGCCCGCTTTGGAGAGCTTGCTGACCGCCGATGTCACGGCGTGGTCCGACGGCGGCGGCAAGGCCACCGCGGCCCGGCGTCCGGTGCACGGCGCGGCCAAGGTCGCGCGGCTGTACGCCGGGATGTTCGCCGGTGCCGGCCAGGTGTCGATCAGGATCGGCGAGGTCAACGGCGGTCCCGCGGTGATCGCGACGGCAGGCGGCGCCCTGTACGGCATCCTCGGGTTCGAGATCGTGGACGGCCGGATCTCGGGGCTCCGCGCGGTCGCGAATCCGGACAAACTGGCGTTCCTGTCACGGCAGCTGTCACGTTCCGGATGGCCGGCCGGTTCTTGAGGGTGGAAGCTCTCGTGAACGGAGGATCAAGGTGGCGAACCCGATTCTGGTGACCGGTGGTACCGGCGACCTCGGCCGTGAGGTGGTGCGGCGGCTGGTCGCCGGAGACCGGCAGGTCCGGATCATGAGCCGGCGGCCGCGTCCCGCGGAGGAACCGAACGAGTGGGCACGGTGCGATCTGAAGACCGGTGACGGTCTCGCCGAGGCTGTCGATGGTGTCTCGGCGATCATCCATTGCGCGTCGACGCTGGGTCGCGGGGACGAGCAGGTGACCCGGAACCTGGTCGAGGCGGCGCGGCGCGCGGGCGGCCCGCATCTGGTGTACATCTCGATCGTCGGCATCGACGTGATCCGGTTCTTCTATTACAACGAGAAGCTGGCCTCGGAGAAGGTGATCGAGAAGTCCGGTCTGCCGTGGACGGTGCTGCGCGCGACGCAGTTCCACGAGCTCGTCGCGCGGGCGTCGTCGGCGCAGCGGCGGCTGCCGGTGACGTTCATGCCGTCGGGGTTCCGGTTCCAGCCGGTCAGCACCGGCGACGTCGCGGACCGGCTGGTCGAGCTGGTGTCCGGTGCGCCGTCGGGGCGGGTACCGGATATGGGCGGTCCCGAGGTGCGCGGCGCCCGTGACCTGGCGGAGGCGTACCAGCGGTCGGCGGGGCGCCGGAAGCCGATCGTGCCGCTGTGGCTGCCGGGCAAGGCGGCGCGGGCGTTCCGGGCGGGCGGCAACCTGACCCCGGAGAACGCGACCGGCACGGGCACTTTCGAGGAGTTCCTCTCCTCACGCGTTTAGTCCTCCGGACGCGGCACACCGAGCCGGGCTCACGCGTGCGAGTTACGGTGGCCTGGTGACGATCACCGGGTTCTTCTCCTCCTTCGAAACGGGTGATCCGCAGCCGGTGGATCCGGCCTTGCGCGTCGGCACCGGGCCGCGGTCGTCGCCGACCGCGAAGACCGGCGTCGGGTTCACCGGCGCGCACGCCCTCCGCTACGAGAACACGCTGCGCGTCAGCCTGTTCGAAGTGGACATCGAGGTCACCGGCGACACAGAACTGTCCTATGTGGTCTTCCCCGAGGCCGGGACCGACTATCGCGGCACCTTCGTGGCCCTGGACGTCGAGTTCGCCGACGGGACGTCCGCGGGGTTCAGCGCCGCCGGGCAGGGCTTGGACAAGACGCTGTACGTGGACCAGTGGAACCTCGTGCGCCGCAGGCTGGGCGAGTTCGCCGGACGACGGATCGCCCGGATCGTCCTGGTCAGCGAACCACCGGACGGCGAGGGCGCGGGCTGGGTGGACGACGTCCGGATCACCGACCGCGCGATCGAGATCCGCGAGCCGGTCGACCACGTCCGCACCACCCGCGGCACGCATTCCAGCGACAAGTTCTCGCGGGGCAACAACTTCCCGGCGACCGCGGTCCCGCACGGCTTCAACTTCTGGACCCCGGTCACCGACGCGGGCGTCACCAACTGGATCTACAGCTACCACCGGCACAACGACGCCGCGAACCGTCCCGCGCTGCAGGCGTTCGCGCTGTCGCATCAGCCGAGTCCGTGGATGGGCGACCGGCACACCTTCCAGGTGATGCCGGGCATCGGCCCGGTCGAGTCCGACCGGGCCCGCCGCGCGCTCGCGTTCTCCCACGACGACGAGATCGACCGGCCGCATCACTACGGTGTCGGGTTCGCCAACGGCATCACCACCGACATCGCCCCGACGGATCACGCGGCGCTGTTCCGCTTCACCTTCCCGGGTGACCATGGCTGGCTGCTGTTCGACAACGCCCGCAACCGGGGAAGTCTGCGGGTCGACCCGGCGAACGGTGTCCTCACCGGCCACACCTGGGTGCGCAGCAGGTTGTCGGCCGGGGCGCGGCGGATGTTCGTCCACGCCGAGTTCGACGTCCGCGCCGAAAACGGCTGGAGGATCCGGCGCCCGGTGTGGCGCACGGTGACCGGGTTCCTGGAGTTCGCGGCCGGCGAGGTGACGATGCGGATCGCGACGTCGCTGATCAGCCTCGCGCAGGCCAAGCGGAACCTCGACCAGGAGATCCCCGCCGGGACGACCTTCGAGCAGGTGCGCGATCAGGCCCGCGCGCAGTGGACCGAGGTGCTGGGCCGGGTCGAGATCGAGGGAGCGACCGAGGACCAGCGCACGACGTTCTACTCCAGTCTCTACCGCCTGTTCCTGTATCCGAACTCCGCGCACGAGGACACCCCGAAGGGCGTCCGCCACGCGAGCCCGGTCATCCGCCGCCTCTGGCCCAGCACGCGCACCCGGACCGGCGCGAAGGTCGTGGACGGCGAGATGTACGTCAACAACGGCTTCTGGGACACCTACCGCACCACCTGGCCCGCGTACGCGCTGCTCACCCCAAGCCGGTGCGGGCGGATGATCGACGGGTTCGTCCAGCAGTACCGCGAAGGCGGCTGGATCTCACGCTGGTCCTCCCCCGGCTACGCCAACCTCATGACCGGCACCAGTTCCGACGTGGCGTTCGCCGACGCGTACCTCAAGGGGGTGCGCGGATTCGACGTCGAGGCCGCCTACGAAGCGGCGCTGAAGAACGCGACGGTGACGCCGCGCGGGCAGAGCGTCGGCCGCAAGGGCCTGCACGAATCGATCTTCCTCGGGTTCACGCCGACGTCGGTCCACGAGGGACTGTCGTGGGCGCTGGAGGGCTGTATCAACGACTTCGGCCTGGCCAATCTCGCCGAGGCACTCGGACATGACGACGACGCCGCGTACTTCCGGCAGCGCTCGCAGCAGTACGCGAACCACTTCGACCACCTGATCGGGTTCTTCCAGGGCCGCAACCGGGACGGCAGCCGCCACTTCGCCGCCGAGGGCTACGACCCCGAAGCGTGGGGCGGCGACTTCACCGAGACGAACTCCTGGAACACCGCCTTCTCCGTGCCCCACGACGGCGCCGGCCTCGCGGCGCTGCACGGCGGGACCGAAGCGCTTGAGTCCAAACTGGACACGTTCTTCGCG
This sequence comes from Amycolatopsis sp. WAC 01376, assembly GCF_003947415.1. GTDB lineage: Bacteria > Actinomycetota > Actinomycetes > Mycobacteriales > Pseudonocardiaceae > Amycolatopsis. The sequence continues at coordinate 263,492 of NZ_QHKL01000007.1, read as the reverse complement.
ACACCGGAGACCGGCCGCAAACCGGGTTCCTACGGTGGGCTGATCCACGAGATGACCGAAGCGCGCGACGTCCGGATGGGACAGTACGGGCATTCCAACCAGCCGTCGCACCACATTCCCTGGATCTACCACCACGCGGGCGCGCCCTCGAAGACGCAGCGGATCGTGCGGGAGGTCCTGCGGCGGCTCTACGTCGGGAGCGACCTCGGCCAGGGCTACCCCGGCGACGAGGACAACGGCGAAATGTCCGCTTGGTACGTCTTCGCCGCGCTCGGGTTCTACCCGCTGGCGATGGGCAGCCCCGAGTACGCGATCGGCGCGCCGCTGTTCACGAAGGCGACCGTCCACCTCGAGAACGGGAAGGACCTGGTCGTCGAGGCGCCCGGCAACACCGACGACACCGTGTACGTCCAAGGGCTGACGATCGACGGACGGCCACACGAGAGCACCACGCTCCCGCATTCCGCGCTGGCCGAGGGCGCGAAACTGGAGTTCACGATGGGTGAGCGGCCGTCGGACTGGGGCCGCTCCCCCGTCGAACCCGCCGATCCGCGACCACTCACGGACATCACGGCGGTCGACGGACCGCTGTTCGACGACACCACCAAGACCGAGATCACCTTCCCCGGGCGCGAACCGGTCATCGAGTTCCCCGTCGACGACGCTTCTCGCGACGTCGTCATGTACACGCTGACCTCGGGAAGCCGCCGGGGTGATCCGCGTTCGTGGGTACTGGAGGGATCCGACGACGGCGAGCACTGGACGCTGCTGGACCAGCGTGAGGGCGAGACGTTCCGATGGCGCCGCCAGACGCGGCCGTTCGCCCTCGCCGAGCCGGCGCGGCACGCCCGATACCGTCTTCGCGTCACCTCGTCCACCGCCCGCCGGGTCACCCTCGCCCAAGGAGAGCTGCTCGCCCGATGATCACCCGCATCACCCAGGCCACGACCGACCGTCTGGTCGCCTCCGATCCCGGCCTGGTCCGGCTCCGGCTCGGCTTCTCGGCCGTCCTCAGCATCGTCGTCGCGGTGCTGGCCATCCTGCCGTTCCACCAGCCGCTCACGGTCACCCTCGTCGCCGCGATCGCCGCGATGACCTCCGCCTTCACCGTCAACGACGAGACCCCCGGGAAGCAGGCGGTGACGCTGGTACTGGGGCTGCTGCTCGGTGCGGCGTCACTCACCGCGGCCAGTGTGGGATCGGCGGTGCCGCCGCTGGACAGCGTCGTGTTCGTGCTGCTGATCTTCGTCGCGGTTTACGCCCAACGGTTCGGTTCGCGCGGGATCGCGCTGGGCTCGCTGTCGTTCTTCCTGTTCTTCTTCGCGATGTTCCTGCAGACGCATTTGAAGCAGGTCCCGGCGCTGCTGCTGGCGCTGACCATCGGGATCGCGGCCAACGCGGTGGTCCGGTTCGTCCTGCTGCGCAGGGACACCGACGCGGAGTTCCTCCGGATCCGGCGGGCGTTCCGGGCCAGGCTCGCCGCGGTGGTGAGGGCGGCCGAGGATCACCTCGCGGTGGGCGGCAGCGAGCGCACCCGCAAGCGGCTCCGCAGGATGAACGCCCGGATGCACGAATCCGTGCTGCTCATCGAGGACACCGCTCCGGAGGTGACCGGCGCGGAATCGGCGAATCGGCTCCGCCGCCGGGCGATCGAGGTCGAACTGGCGGTGCAGTGGCTGACGATCACCGTGCAGCGCACCTGTGCCGAAGATCTCGACGAGGACGTCCGGGACGATCTGATCGCGCGGATGCGGCGGTTCCGGTCGCTGATCGAACGCGATCCCCGCGAGCTGCCGCTGATCAGCGAGACCGAAGAGTTCAGCAAGATGCTGGTGGAAGGCAGCCGGATCGACGAGCACGCCGCCCCCGGTGACGGCGTCCGCCGCGCGCTCGCCGAACTCGCGCTGGCCGATGTGCGGGCACAGCGGGTCGCCGAGCACGACGTCTCCGACACGGCCGACGACCCCGAAGATCCCGACGAGGGGAAGTCGGCGGCGTTCGCCTACGACAACCAGACACGCAGCGCCATCCAGGCCGTGGTGGGCGGCGGGCTCGCCGTGCTCGGCGGTGAGCTGGTGTCGAGCCAGCGGTGGTACTGGGCGGTGTTGACGGTGTTCGTAGTGTTCATCGGCTCGTCGACGGCGGGGGCGACGTTCGTCAAGGGTGTCCGGCGGCTCGGCGGCACGCTGATCGGGATTGTCGGCGGGCTGGTGCTGACGCTGCTCGTGTCGGGCAGTGTGCCGGCGACGCTGGCGCTGATCCTGGTGTGCGTGTTCGGCATGGTCTACATGGCGCGGGTGTCGCAGGTGATCATGGCGTTCTTCATCACCAGCATGCTGGGGCTGCTGTACAGCCTGTTGGGCACGTTCAGCATCGAGGTGCTGTGGATCCGGGTCGCGGAAACCGCAGTGGGCGCGGCGGCCGGGGTGCTGGCGGCGGTGGTGATCGTGCCGGTGCGCACGCGGGCGGTGATGCTGGACGACGTCTCGGCGTTGCTGGAGGAACTGGACGAGTTCGTCGAGAAGGCCGCGGGCCTGCTCTCCGGTGCCGAGAACGTGAGCGTCATCGAGAAGTCGCGTGACCTCGACCGGGCGGTGGACAAGGTTCGCACGACGATCGAGCCGCTCACCCATCCGGTGAATCTCAGCAGCCGCCGCGACTACGGCTGGCATGTGCTCACGACGGTGGAGACCATCGCCTTCCGCGCCCGCCACGTCGCGGCGCGCTCGCAACCAGGGCTGCTGCTCAACGAGGCGGATCGGCTGCTGCTGTACACCGGGCGAATCCGCGAGAACACCTCGGTGCTGAGGAAGGCCATGGGCGATCCGGGCGGACTCGCCCGCGGCACGCTGATCCGCGACGACGGCACGCCGGTGGCCGACCGGATCGACGATCCGCAGGCGCGTTCGGTACTCAACAGTCTCGGGCATCTCGACGAGACGGTGATCGCGCTGGGCCGCGTGTTCGGAGTCGAGGCCACGGATCCGGCGCCGTCCGGGAAGTCGTGAGGGGTGCTCGGTCCGTGGGGATGTCGTGAAGGGCACCTTTGAGACGATGAAGGTCTCAAAGGTGCCCTTCGCGACATAAGAGATCAGGGCCGTCAGGGATCAGTTCTTCGGTTTGGGACAGGACTTCCAGGAGAAGTGGTAGGTGGTCTTGATGGCGCCGTCGGTCGAGTCCATGGTGACGAAGCTGGTGGTCTTCTTCGGATCGGAAGTGCCGACCGCGGCCCGCAGTTCCGTGTTGATGTTGAAGTTCCGGTCCTCACCACAGGGTTTGTAGACGATGGCGCCGACTTCGATCTCGTCGGTGAACTGCCAGTTGTCCTCGAACGGTCCCTTCAGGCCGTGGTTCACGAAGGACGTCGGGGAATTGCCCTGGAAGTAGTAGTTGGCTCGCTCCAGCCCGGTCGCTCCCGCGGCCAAGGAGGCGAATCCGCGGTAGTCGGTGCCCGCGATGCCGTAGGTGAAGCCCTGCGGCACGTGGACATAGAGGTTGAGCTGGCAGTTCTTGCGCAGATCGGTCGGCTTCGCACCGACGCCGACCTGGGCGGTGTACTCGCTGTAGGTGACCGTGAACGCGGTGTTGTCCGGAGACACGGAAACAGCCGCGGTACCCGGTCTGCAGCCGGTTCCGTTGACCGTCACGACGTCGATGATGATCTTGTCGGACGGCAACGGAGGCGGCACCCAGGCGTTCGGTGTGACGACCGAGGACAACAGGGTCACGGCAGCGACCAGCACGTTGAGCATGGGATCCTTCCCAAAGCTTCCACACGGCGGAACTGGGCGGATTCGAGGTCAGCGAGACGTTCTTTCCCGGCCCGCCCGCCGATCGGGACGAAAACGGATTCGGTCACCGGACACAGGGGTGACCGCCGAAAATGGGGTCGAGAAGACTCGCCGCCGCCGGACAGGGCGGCGACGAGCTGCGGAGTCGTCGTTCAGAGCGGCCAAGGTCCTGAACGGGCAGGGGTGGACGGCCTTCTTCCGGACCGGGAAGCAGGCCGTCACCCTGGTGGAGCGGTCAGGAGGCCGGGCAGGTCTTCCACGAGAAGTGGTAGGTGGTCTTGAACGCGCCGTCGGTCGAATCCATCGTGATGAAACTGGTGGTCTTCTTCGGATCCGACGAACCCGCGCCGACCCTCAGTTCCGTGTTCACGTTGAGATTCCGGTCCTCACCGCACGGCTTGTAGATGATGACGCCACCTTCGGCCTCGTCACGGAATTGCCAGTTGTCCGACAACGGCCCCGTGATGGGGTGGCTCACCTGCGCGGTCGGCGAATTTCCCTGGAAGTAGTAATTCGCCCGCTGGAGCCCTTTGGCGCCGGATTCGAGCGAAGCGAAACCGCGATAATCGGCACTGGCGATACCGTAGGTGAATCCCTGCGGAATGTGGATGTTGAGGTTCAGCTGGCAGTTCTTCCGGAAGTCGGTCGGCTTCGCGCCGACGCCGACCTGGGCGGTGTATTCGCTGTAGGTGACCGTGAAGGAGCTGTTGTCCCTGGCGACGGCGACCGCCGACGAACCCGGCGGACAGCCGGAACCATTGACGGTGACCACGTCGATGACGACCCGGTCGGGCGGGGGTACCGGCGGCGGTGACATGCTGTTCGGGGTTATTATCGACGAGAAAAGCGATACGGCGGCAACCACTGCATTGAGCATGGGGTCCTTCCCGAAAACTTCCACACGGGGGGCGGGGAACTGGGCGGACTCATGTTAGCGAAACGATCTTCACGATGCCGCCCGCCGATCGGACGCAATTCGGCACGGCAATCGGTTCATGAAATGACATTATGGTCTGTAACCGTTTTCCGGAGCATATGAGAACGCCACCCGGCCCGGAAAACACCATTCGATTCGCACGATATGAAAAGGCTCTCGCGGATTCGGCGTTGACGATTCCGGTGAGACAGCGCGGGCGCTCGCGGCCGCCCACCCGCCACCTCGGCGCCCTGGAGAGCGTGGGCCCGATCACCTGGCAGCGTTATCGATCAAGAAAACAGTGACTGGACGCACCCGAACGGCGACTCGGGACAGGACTAGCATCGCGGTACAAGTCGATGTCGCCTCAAGCTGGAGAACCGCAATGACCCAAGCCCCTGTCAACGTCACCGTCACCGGTGCGGCCGGCCAGATCGGCTACGCGCTGCTCTTCCGCATCGCGTCCGGTCAGCTTCTCGGCCCGGACACCCCGGTGAAGCTGCGGCTCCTGGAGATCCCGCAGGCGGTCAAGGCGGCTGAGGGCACCGCGATGGAGCTCGAAGACGGCGCGTTCCCGCTGCTGTCGGGCATCGACATCTTCGACGACCCGAAGCAGGCCTTCGAGGGCGCGAACGTCGCCCTGCTGGTCGGCGCCCGTCCCCGCGCCAAGGGCATGGAGCGCGGCGACCTGCTCGAGGCCAACGGTGGCATCTTCAAGCCGCAGGGTGAGGCCATCAACGCCGGCGCGGCGAGCGACATCAAGGTCCTCGTGGTCGGCAACCCGGCCAACACCAACGCCCTCATCGCCCAGGCGCACGCGCCCGACGTCCCGGCCGACCGCTTCACCGCGATGACCCGCCTCGACCACAACCGCGCCCTCGCGCAGCTGTCGAAGAAGCTGGGCGTGCCGGTGACCGAGCTGAAGAAGGTCGCGATCTGGGGTAACCACTCCGCGACCCAGTACCCGTCGATCGCGCACGCCGAGGTGTCCGGCAAGCCCGCGACCGAGGTCATCACCGACCAGCAGTGGCTGGCCGACGACTTCATCCCGACCGTCGCCAAGCGCGGCGCGGCGATCATCGAAGCCCGTGGCCTGTCCTCCGCGGCGTCGGCCGCCTCCGCCGCGATCGACCACGTATACACCTGGGTCAACGGCACCCCCGAGGGTGACTGGACCTCGGCGGCGGTCGTGTCCGACGGCTCCTACGGTGTCCCGGAGGGCCTGATCTCCTCGTTCCCGGTCACCGCCGCGAACGGCGAGTACAAGATCGTCCAGGGCCTGGAGATCGACGACTTCTCGCGCGCCCGCATCGATGCTTCGGTCAACGAGCTTGCCGAAGAGCGCGACGCGGTGAAGAAGCTCGGCCTCATCTGAGCCTGACCCGCTTCACGAAGGCGGCCGTGTCCCCCGGGACGCGGCCGCCTTTTCGCTGCCGATGATCGTGTCGAGATTCGTACGGGTGGTCTCCAGCTCGCCGATCGCCGCGTCGATCCGGTCACGCTGCTGCCGCAGGGCGTCGACCAGCTCTGGGCAATCCGGGGTCAACCAGCCGTCCTCGTCGACGATGCAGGGCAGGATCTCCAGGATCTGCGCGGTGTTCAGCCCCGCCCCGAGCAGGATCCTGATCCGCCGCACCGCCGCCACGTCGACGTCCCCGTACACGCGATAACCGCTCGGCCGCCGCTCCGGGGTGAGCAGACCCTGCTCCTCGTAGTACCGCAGCGCGCGCTCACTGACGCCGGTCCGCCGCGCGAGTTCCCCGATCCGCATCCGCACTCCAGACTTGACTCTCACGTCAATGTCAAGGTTTAGCTTAGCCGCCATGACCACCGTGACCGTCCTCGGACTCGGCCCCATGGGACACGCCCTCGCCACCGCGTTCACCGCCGCCGACCACCCCACCACCGTCTGGAATCGCACCCCTGGCAAGGAAAACGGCCTCGACGCCACCGTCGCCACCACCGCGGCGGAAGCGATCGAGGCGAGCCCGCTCGTGCTCGTCTGCGTGCGCGACTACGCCGTGGCACAGTCGATCCTCGACGCCGACGCACTCAAAGGCCGCACGCTCGTGAACCTCAGCGGCGGATCACCACGGCAAGCCCGCGCGATGGCGACATGGGCCACCGAACACGGCATCGACTACCTCGACGGCGTCATCATGGCGACCACCGACGCCATCGGCGGCCCGGACGCCGCCCTGTTCTTCAGCGGACCCGCCGACGTCTACGAAACACACCGCCCCACGCTGGCCGCACTCGGCGAGAACGCCCAATACGTCGGCGACTCCCCCGGCCGCGCCGCCGCGTTCGACGCGGCCCTGCAGGACATGCTCTGGACCTCCATGAGCGGCGTGATCCACATGTTCGCGCTCGCCAAAGCGGAGAACATCGGCGCCACCGACATCGCCGCACACGCGAAAGCACTGCTCGGCTTCTTCCCCGACATGATCGACTTGCTCGCCGGGCAAGTCGCCGCCGAAAACTACGCCGGCGACGCGGGCACCCTCGAAGCCACCGCGGCGACCATGGACCACATCCTCGACGCGATCCGCGCGCAAGACCTCGACAACGGCGTCCTCACCGCCGCCCGAGCCCAAGTGCAGCAAGCGATCGACACCGGCCACGGCTCCGACGGGTTCGCCAGGCTCGCCGCACTCCAGTGAGAGCCAGGTGGTCGTGAGTGGTAGGGACGCTGCTGGCGAGACTCTTGGGAAGGAGTCCTTCACGGACCACACTTTCCGGCGCCTTGCTCGCTTGAAGAACGTGAAGGGGCCCTTCATGTACTTGGCGAAAACCTTCGCGCGCCATCATTGTTACTGGTGGGGCTACGGGGGCTAGAAGCGTGCGTGCCAAGTCCGTGAAGGCCTCCTTAAGGGACCCAGAGTCCCTCAAGGAGGCCTTCACGGACCTGCGAGCCTGACCCCGCCCGCCGCACTCCAGTGAAAGCCAGGTGGTCGTAAATGGCGACGCGGGTTCTGGCGAGCCTCTCTCTCGGGCTGAGCGCAGTCCGGCATGAGATGAGGGACCCCTTCCCTACTCTCAGGGTAGGGAAGGAGCCCCTCACGGACACGCGATCCCGACCCGCCCGCCGCAGCTACCTAGAACACCCTTGGCCTGGCCCGAATCACCACTCACGACCCGGACCGGAACTGCCGCGCCGTGATGCCGTACTGGTTCATCTTCCGGTACAGCGTCGCCCGGCCCATCCCGAGCTTCTCCGCCGCACCGACCACAGTGGACCCCGGCTCGGCGAGACAACGCACGATCTCGTCCCGCTCCATCGCCTGCAACCGGCCCAACCGATGCCCCACCCCGGAGAACACTTCCGCCGGCAGATGCTGCGTGTCGACCACGTCCGACCGTGACGCCGCCTCCCGCACCACCCGGCGCAGCTGCTTGGCGTTCTCCGGCCAATCACAGGCTGTCAGCGCCCGCACCGCGGCCGGAGTGAACACGACTTCACGACCCCGGTCACGGCGCGCGAAATGATGCGCCAGCGGGAGCACGTCATCCGGCCGGAACCGCAACGGCGGCACCTCGACCACGACCTCCACCAGCGGGGCAAACGCCTCCGGAAGCGCACCGGCGTCCGCCGCGGTGAGCACGAACGGCGGCGGCTCACCCGCCCGCCGAGCCTCGGCGAACAACCCGGCCAACTCGGCGGCCGCCCACGCCGGAAGCGTGTCCACCCCCGAGACGATCACGCACGTCCCGTCCTTGACCAGCTCAGGAGTCCACAACGTCAACCACGTGTCGACGTCGTCCGGCGCGGGCGGACGCGCGTTCAGCACCCGGTCCCTCGGCCGCATCGCCCGCCGCGCAGCCGACGCGAGCGCCGTCTTCCCCGCCCCGTTCTCACCGACGACAGCGGCCACCCGCCCGCGGCTCAACGCCGAACGCACCTCATCGAGCGCATCCGACCAGCCGGGCGACAGACTCGGGGCGTCAGCCGGATCGAACCGGTCGGAGTGCACCCGGAACACCTCACCACGCGGCGCCGGCCGCGGAGTCCGACCCGACGCCCGCGCCAGCATCAACGCCGCCGTGTTCCCGGCCGCCGCCTGCGCCAACGCCAGCAGCAACTCCGAAGACTGATCCGACCACGTCGTCAGATTCACACTCCCGGCCAGCGCACCGGTCAACGGATCCAGCACCGGCACCGCCGCACACGTATACCCCCGCAAACCCGTGCAATAGTGCTCCGCCGCCCGCACCAGCGTCGGCGCGCGATCGGCCAGCGCCAAGCCCAGCCCGTTCGTCCCCGCGTTGCTCTCCGCGAAGTAGAACCCCGGCGCCAGGTGGACCCGATCCAACGACCGGACGATCGACGCGTCCGTGCACAGCCTGCTCAGCACCAGACCCTCACTGTCGGTGATCATCAGGCTGACCGGCTCGTTCGCCAGCGTCGCCTGCAACCCCCGCAGCACCTCGTTGCCGCACTCGTACAACAGCGAACCGGTGTCCAGCGAACCCGTGAACACCGGCCGCACCTCGTCCTCGGGCGCGCCGTACCGGGCGCTGCGCTGCCAAGACGCCCGCAACCGCGGCGCGATCACCGCGTTCGCGCTCTCCACATCGACCTCCCGGGACGCCACAGTGCGTTCGGACTTCCGCCAAGCGTACGTCCACGACCACCGGCACACAGGACCGTCGGTGTCTCAAACTGAGACACCGAGCGCCTCCCTGACCTGCGCCGACACCCCTACCGTTCACCCCCAACGTGCCAACGGCGGTCACGAACGCGGAGGAAACCCATGTACACCAAGGACGGCGAGAGCTACTTCATCGTGGACGCGCACGTCGCGCTCTGGGACGCCCGGCCAGAGAACCAGGCCAACATCCACGGCAAACAGTTCATCGACTGCTTCTACGACTACCACCGCAACCTCAGCCCGGAATCCGAGCTCTGGCCCTACGAGGACTACCTCTACTACGGCGGTAAACGCCTGATGAAGGACCTCTTCGAAGACGGCTACGTCGACCACGCCATCTTCCAGCCCGCCCACCTCGGCGCCTTCTACAAAACCGGCTTCGGACAGACCGAAGAGGCCTTCGCCCTCACCAAGCAGCACCCGGACAAACTCACCTACAACCACTGCTTCGACCCACGCCTCGAACAAGCAGGCCTCGACCAGCTCCGCCGCGACGCCGAACGCTTCGGCCTCAAAGGCGTCAAGCTCTACACAGCGGAATGGCGGGACGACTCCCGCGGCTACAAACTCGACGACCCCTGGTGCCGCCGCTACCTGGAAGCGTGTCTCGAACTCGGCATCCGCAACATCCACATCCACAAGGGCCCCACCATCCGCCCTCTCGACCGCGACGCCTTCGACGTCGCCGACGTCGACAAGGTCGCCACCGACTACACCGACCTCGACTTCGTCGTCGAACACTGCGGACTCCCCCGGCTCGAAGACTTCTGCTGGATCGCCACCCAGGAACCCAACGTCCACGCCGGCCTCGCCGTCGCGATGCCCTTCATCCACACCCGCCCGCGCTACTTCGCCCAGATCATCGGCGAACTCCTCTACTGGCTCGACGAAGACCGCATCCAGTTCTCCAGCGACTACGCGCTCTGGACCCCGAAATGGCTGGTCGAACGGTTCGTCGACTTCCAGATCCCCGAGGACATGACCGAGTACGCGCCACTGACCACCGACCAGAAACGCAAGATCCTCGGCCTCAACGCCGCCGCGATGTACGACCTCCCGGTGCCAGAGGAACTCCAGGTCCGGCGCATCGAAACCCAAGCCGTCTCGGTGGCCTGACATGCGCGAACACGACGCCTACACCGCACTTCACGCCGTCTTCGACCCCGAACTCGACGAACCCATCACCGACCTCGGCTTCGTCCGCTCCCTCACCGTCGACGGAACCGAAGTCACCGTCCACCTGAGGCTCCCGACGTCGTTCTGCTCACCGAACTTCGCCTACCTCATGGCCTCCGACGCCAAGGACGTCCTCACCGCGCTCGACGGCGTATCCCGGGTCCACGTCGTCCTCGACGACCACCACGATTCCGGCCTCATCAACCGCGGCCTCGCCGCCGACGCCGGATACCGCGGCACCTTCGGCGACGAAGCCGAACAGGACCTCGACGAACTCCGGCTCACCTTCCGCCGCAAAGCCTGCACCGCGGCCATGGAACGCGCCCTCACCCGGCTCCTGCGCGAAAACCGTGAGCTGACCGAGGACAGGCTCCACGACATCACGCTCGGCGACCTTCCCGACCATCGCACCACCCACGCACTCCTGCGCCGGCGAGCCGCACTCGGCCTCGACACCGCACCGGAAGCGCCGGTCCTCGTCGACGACCACGGAAAGCCCTACCCCCGCGAAGAAGTCCCACTACGGCTGCGCTTCGCCCGCTCCGTCCGCATCTCGATCGACGGCAACGCCCACTTCTGCCGCGGCCTGCTCCGCACCCGCTACCCGGAATCCGCCGCCGACCAGACACCCCGAACCCAGGAGGTCCACGCATCGTGAAAGCGATCCAGGTCATCGGTTACCACGAAAAGCTCCAGCTGACCGAGGTCGCCGAACCCGAACCGACCGGCCCCTACGACGTCATCGTCCGCATCGGCGGCGCCGGCGTCTGCCGCACCGACCTCCACATCCTCGAAGGCCAATGGGCCGAGAAATCCGGCGTCACCCTGCCGTACACGATCGGCCACGAAAACGCCGGCTGGGTGCACGCCGTCGGCAGCGCGGTGACGAACGTGGCCGAAGGCGACAAGGTCATCGTCCACCCCCTCATCACCTGCGGCCTCTGCCGCGCCTGCCGCTCCGGCGACGACGTCCACTGTGCCCAGTCGCAGTTCCCCGGCATCGACACCGCCGGCGGCTACGCCGAATACCTCAAGACCTCCGCCCGCAGCGTCGTCCGCATCGACGACTCCCTCGAACCCGCCGACGTCGCCGCCCTCGCCGACGCGGGCCTCACCGCGTATCACGCCGCGGCGAAAGCCTCCCGCAGGCTCCGGCCCGGCGACCGCTGCGTCGTCATCGGCGCCGGCGGCCTCGGCCACATCGGCATCCAGGTCCTCAAAGCCCTCACCGCCGCCGAACTCATCGTCGTCGACCGCAACCCCGACGCCCTCGAACTCGCCGAAACCATCGGCGCCGACCACGGCGTCATCGCCGACGGCACCCAGATCGACCAGGTCCTCGACCTCACCGGCGGCGAAGGCGCCGAAACCGTCATCGACTTCGTCGGCGAAGGCGGCGCCACCAAGGACGGTCTCGCCATGCTCCGCCGCGCGGGCGACTACCACGTCGTCGGCTACGGCGAGAACATCGACGTCCCGACCATCGACGTCATCTCCACCGAGATCAACCTGATCGGCAACCTCGTCGGCTCCTACACCGACCTCTGCGAACTCATGGTCCTCGCCGCACAAGGCCGCGTGAAACTCCACACCGCGCGCTACCCCCTCGAGGAGTTCCAAACCGCGCTCGACGACCTCGACGCCGGACGCATCCGGGGCCGGGCGATCCTCGTTCCCTGACAACGCTCCGGTGTGTGGTGAGGACGGTTATCGAGGGGAAGGGCAAACGTGTCGTGGTGCGGGGCCGGTGTCGCTCCTGCGTACGCGTTCTCCTGGTAGTGAGGGCCTCCTTGCCTACTCTGACGGTAGGGAAGGAGGCTTTCGCTACCTTCAGATGTGGTTCCCTGGTGACAATGGGACGGCTGTGACCTGGGCGGCCGGTCGGCAAGGCGTGACTCGCGTGCTTGGGACGTGACTCGCGTGATCCGGGTCTGAACACGCAACGTTTGCCCTACCCTCAATAACCGTCATTACCACTCACGAGCCGTCAGGCCGCTAAATTGACCCAGTGCACCTGGACGCGCTTCTGACCGGCCAACCCTCCGAAGTCCTCACCCGGACCCTCGACCTCTCCCGAGCCGAGCGGAAAGCCCTCATCCCCGAACTCCTGGCCGCGTTCAAGGACAGCAGCGAATTCACCGAGATCCGGCCTAACACCTACGGCGCCCGGAACCCGCTCAGGGGCCAGCAGGCCGCGACCGCCCTCTGGGCAGTCCTCCCCGCCGGCGACCCCCTGCTCCGCAAACTCTGGATCGCCTCACCCCCGATCCTCGAACGCGTCCTGCAGGACCGGACACTCGCCGACCGCAAGACGATCGCCCTTCGCATGATCGGTCACCACACCGCCTGGGAAGCCATCCGCCGCATGATCGTCGACGGCGACCTCGAACCCATCCGGACACCGGAATACCACGCGGGCTGGTTCCGCTGGGCCGGACGCTTCCACGGGAAACCCCTGGCCGAACGCCTCCGAATCGAACCCGAAGCACTCACCGAACTCTGGGAACTGCTCACGATCGAAGGCAGCGGCGACGCCAGCTTCGCGGGCTTCGACAAGTACGTCCGCGACGAGGACAAGTGGTCCACCGCGCTGCTCGAACTGACCGCCACCGGCGACGTCGACCGAGCCAGACTCCTCGACCTCACCCTCGACATCCTCTCCCGCGACTTCGCCGCCTTCCGCGCCCAGTGGTACGCCGCACTCCACGAAGCACTCGCCCCCACCCCGCAAGAGCGCACAGCGGCTCAGAACCACTACGCCCGGCTTTGCGGTAGCGGCCTCCCACGCACGGTCTCCTTCGCCGTCAAAGCACTCTCCCTTGTGGACAAACAAGGCGCGCTCGACGACGAAGTCGCTCTCCAGCACCTCCCCTCCGCGGCGGCGGGACGCGGCGCCGCCACCGCCAAACTCGCTCTCAAACTCGCCGGCCGCGTCGCCGACCGCCGACCCGACCTCACCGGCCTCGCCGACGACGTCTTCGAAGCGGCACTCACCCACGAAGCCTCCGACGTCCGCGCCCTCGCCACCGCACGGCTCGGCACCACCCCGGACGACACACCGGTCATCGAGACCGCCGAATACCCCGAACCCACGCGACCACCGTGGGACCAGTGCAAGACGCTCACCAACCCGCTCGAAATCCCCGACACCCCCGCCGCCGTCGCGGAAGCCCTCTCCTCCCTCCTCGCCGACCCCGACCAGGCAGATCTCCTCCTGGCCGCCCTAGACGGCGCCCACCGCGTCGTTGGCGAACTCCAGAACGCCCTCGAACCGCTGGTGAAACGCGCCACCAGGATCGCCGACCAGAAGTACAGCGCGGCCGTGCCGAAGATGATCGCCACCCTCGTCCTCGGACTCACCGGGCGCGACGCGCCCCACCTGCCACCGGTCGACGGCTGGCGACGCCCGCTCCACCACCGGATTACCGCCCTCCTCGAGGGCACCGCCGTCCCCGTCTCCGCCGCCACTCACCGAGGCGGTTGGCTCGACCCCGTCGTCTTCGTCTCCCGCATGCTCGAACACCCCGACGCGGCCGAGGATGACGTCGCCGACGCGCTGCTCCGGCTCGCGCCGGACACCCGGCCCGAAGCCCTCGCGCTCGCCTCCGCACTCACCGGACCGCACACCGACGCCATCCGCTACGCCCTCGGCGGCCCGGCCATCGAAGACACGGGTTGGATCGCCCTCGCCGCCGCGCGGGCCCGGCACCCCGAATCCGCCGATCCCGCCGCCGCGCTACGCGGCGAACCCGGACCGCCCCTCGCCTGGACGGCGAGGACCGGACCCGACGGCTACGGCCTGAGCTCCTTGACGATCGGACGGTCCCCGGAAACAATCCCGCAGAAAGCTCCCTGGCTGGGCGTGCTCTTCGACGGTCCGGCCCCTGAGTGGCTCGGCTTCACGGAATGCCACGAAGCGGTCTCCTCTCCCTACGACCGGGACCACCTGGAAGCCGCCGTCTCCGAAGCCCTGTTCTCCAACGACACCGAATTCGGCTATCCAGTTGAGAAGTCGGCACTACCCCAGTTCCTGGACAGCCCTTCGATCCCGGGCATCCCTGGCACGGTGCTCATCGCCACCAGCCTCACGCTGAAACGCCTCACCGCCGTCCAACTCGGCACGGACGCCGCACTGACTCTTCTGGACCGGCGGTTGCTCGGCCCCCGCGCACTCGGCGCGGCCCTGGCCGTACTCGGCCCGCACCTCATCACGACACGGCTGGCTCCGCGACTTTCGATCATCGCGAACGAGCACCCGATAGCTGTTCTGTCCACACTGGACACGTTGCTGCCGAAGCTGGAGCCCTCCCATCGCGGCATCTTCGCACTGCTGGAACTCGCCGCAGATCTCGTGGAACGCGGTGCGGGCACGATCGGCGCCGAAACGAAGGAATGGCTGGCGGGCTTCAAAGGCAGTTCGAAGGCGGCAAAAGCGGCGTCACGACTCAAACCCTGACATCCGGGCGGCCAGTACATGCGAACACGGCCCCCGGGTCTCCTGGTGCTTGGCCCACCAAGCGCACGTGCACCCGGTAGGCGAAAGCCGGACCCGCTGCACCGAGCCGGCGCGTCTGATCTCGTAGCCACCGTCGGGCAGCGACCGGACGGCTCCGGCGACGACGAGCTCACGGGCCTTCGCCAGCCGGCCGTTCGCCGGCGCATGCCCGCTCGGGAGCGCACGCGCGAACCACGCGCCGTCGACGACGTCGTGACCGGCGCGACCCGCGACGGGTTCCGGAGCTTCAATGCATGCTGCCAGCGAGTTCAGCCAGCCGCCTTCACCCGAAAAGCCACGAGACGGCTCCGGGGACAGCGTGACGACGAGCCGCGCTCGCTCCAGCTGGACCACCCAGGTCGCGACCTCGCTGCCCGGTCGCGTGTAGACGGTCAGCCCTTGGGCGAACCGGATCAGCGGTTCTATCACCCGAAGCCGATGCAGCCCGGTCGCCGGGATCGAGTCTCGGCCTGACAGCGACGTCAGCCGGAGCACCCTGCCGGACGCCACCGCCCACGACCGACCGACGGTGGCCGGGAGCTGGCGGAGGAAGTTCCGCGTCGCAGGCTTGTCCAGCTCAGCCTTCTTCACCGCGCCCGTCGTGACAGCGGCGACCTCCGCGAACCCCGCGACCCAGCGATCCGGCAGTGGCACCTGGGGTTCGTCGTTCTGCCCGTCGAGCGTGCGGAGGCGGATTCCGTCGCCACGAATGGTCAGATGCAACGGATCCTGGGCCACGACACCGGCCAGAACGGTTCGCGTCGCGTCGGACAGATCGACGTTCGTGCAGCCTTCGCCGAGACTCCCCACGTCGAGCAGATCGAGCCTGGCGTACACCCCACAGCACGGCGAGAAGGCCTCCGCGCGCAGTGCCGTCCGGTCCGTGGTGAACACCGGGTCGGACTCGGCGATGAGCCGGTTCACCATCGACGGTGGCATCCAGAACCGGGTGCGGGCGACCTTCCCCAATACGAGCAGCGCCTGAGCCGCCTGCACTCCGGGTTCCAGGAACCCCTTGAAGAGGACCGGGGTCCGGACATCCTCCTCAACCTGCTCCAGCAAGACCTCAGTGATCACCTGGAAACCCTAGCCAGAACCTGCGACACTCTTTGCGGGTTTTATTATTTGACTAAAGTTGATCTTGCTCGCTGTCGCGCTGAATAGGTCGTTATACACTTCAAAACGACCAGGTCAGTCCGGCTGAGCCTGCCGCTTGCGGTAAGCGCGCTGCTGGCAAGCCCGTGAGCAGTAGTCCCGCGGCCTGCCCCGCCCTCCCCCGTCCAGCGGTTTACCGCACATGACGCACTCCCCTCCCCCAATTTCGTCACGCATTACCTCACTCCCCTGGCTGTCGACGAGCGTCTGGACGCCGTCGAGGGTGCGCTGCAATCCGAAGTCGAAGGGGTCGAGCGGCACGTCCATTCCCCCGGCCTTCCACAGCCTGTCCAGGGCCGGATAGCCGTCCAGGCGCTCAAAGAGGGACTCGCGCTCGCTCCACCAGCGCTCATGGGACACACCTGTGCGCCGCTGGAGTTCGGCGGTCTCCCCCGCTTGACGCGCGACGGACTCGACGAATCCGCCCACCAGGTTCACCACCGCGATCACCTGCGCCGGCGCCAGGCCGGTCCGAGACGCAACATCGAGCGCGTGGTCGTATCCGGCCATGATGTTCGGCCCCGGCAGGCGGCGGGTTCCGGCACTGTGCACCAGCCACGGATGACGGCGATGCATCTCCCATGCCCGCCGCGCCCAGCGTTCCAGGCCCGCTCGCCAGCCGAGCCCGTCCGAGGGCTCCATCGGGAACTCGCCGTACACCGCGTCACGCATGAGTTCCACCAGCTCCGCTTTGCCGGGGACGTACCGGTAGAGCGACATGGTGGTGGTGCCGAACCGTTCCGCGACCTTGCGCATCGACAGCGCGGCGAGCCCCTCGGCGTCCGCGACTTCGACGGCCGCGGCGACGATCCGGCCGAGACTCAAGCCGGGCCGCTCCGGCTCGGCGGCGCCCCACAGCAGCTCGATCGCGCGCTCCGGATCCGGCTGCGTGTCGTCTTCCGCCACCGGCCTGCTCCTTGACTCTCATCACTCGAACGTGTTTAGCTGATAAACCTCAGTATATCCCATAAACCTCTCGCAGGAGCGCTTCAGCATGCCTGAAATCAGGTTCTTCGTGTCCTCCGACGGCAGAGACGACTGGTCCGGCACCGCCGATCAGCCTTTCGCCACTCCGAAAGCAGCACAAGAGGCCGTCCGCGCCGTCACCGCCGGGATGACCGGCGACGTCATCGTCACCTTCACGGCAGGCGTCCATCACCTCGAAGAACCCCTTGCCTTCGACGACGCGCTCGGCGATTCCGGCATGAACGGGTTCCGCGTGATCTACCAGGTCCACGGCTACGGAACACCTGATCAGGCCGAGGTCGAAGTGAGCGGTGGCCGCGTGATCACCGGCTGGACCGCTGGTGACGACGGCGTCTGGACGGCACCCATCGGCGACCTGGCACCGCGACGTCTCACCATCGACGGCCACCCCGCCACACGAGCGGCCAGCAAGGACGGTCTTCCGGGGAGCGTGACGAAAACAGCGACCGGTTACGTCACGGACAGCACGGAACCGCAATCGTGGCCGGACCCGTCCGGACTGGAGTTCGTGTACCCCGGCGTCTACCCGTGGTCCGAGGCCAGGCTCGCGGTCGCGTCGATCTCCGGTGACGCCTCCTCGTCCACGATCACCATGGCCCAACCCGCCTTTGACCACGCGAAGTCCCTCTACGACTCCAAGTGGTACGGCGCCGGCGGAGACGGCACCTGGGACGGCCTCGCCGCGCCTTCCGTACTCGAGAACAACGTGGCCTTCCTGACCGAGCCGGGAACCTTCGCCGTCAGCACCGGCCCGGCGGGCCACGTCCTCCACTACCGTCCGCGCCCCGGTGAGGAGATCGGCAAGACCCGAGTCGTCGCGCCGGCGCTGGAGACGCTCGTCAGCGGACAGGGCGTGCACGACCTCGTGCTGCGCGGCTTCACCTTCACCGACGCGGCCTGGTCCGGCCCCACCAGAACCGGCGGCTACCTGCACTATCACGGCAATGCCCGCCACGAGCGGGGCGAATTCCAGAAGATCGACCTCGGCGCGGACGTGGGCTACGTCCACGTGCCCGCGGAGCCGGTGCAGCTGCCCGCCAACGTCAGTCTCACCTCGGCCCGCCGGGTCACGCTGGAGGGCAATCACTTCACCCGGCTCGGCGCGGGGGCACTCCTGATCGAGGACGGCATCGACGTCGAGATCCGGGCGAACGTCTTCGACGAGATCTCGGGGAGCGGGATCGCCGTCCACACGAGCACCCGGGTCTCCGTGGAGGACAACCTCGTCCACCACATCGCCACCGAGTACCGCGGCTCCCCCGCCGTCCTCGTCGTCGAGTCCGAAGAAACCACCGTGGCCCACAACGAGATCCACGACGTCCCGCACAACGGCATCGTGATCACCGGCGGCGAGCGAGCCAGTGGCAGCCAGGTGATCTCGAACCTCGTCGAACGCAGCATGGGGAAGCTGATGGACGGCGGCGGGATCTACCTCTCGGCACCGCAGGGCTCGTCGTTCGCCGGCGGGGCGATGGTCCGCGGTAACGTGATCCGCGACGTCCTCACCTCGTACAACTTCGGCCTCTACGCCGATTACGGCGCCGCGTGGATCACCGTCCTCGGCAACATCGTCCACCGAGCCGACACCCCGATCGTCCTCCAGGTGGGCCCGCCGATGGAGAACGTCGCCTTCATCGGCAACTTCTGGGACGTCCTTCCCGACGGCTACGACACCCCGCCCGAGACGGTGACCGTGGCCGGGAACACCTTGCTGCCCAAGGAGAGTTTCGACGAGGCGATCAAGGCGGTCCCGGCGGGCGCCGACATCCTCGCGCGGGCGGGCCGCCGGGGTCTGCGACGATGATCGTCGCTCCTGCCGGACGCGAGTCCGGCAGGAGCCGCTCCGGCCACGATCCCCGAGGAGACCACGCGCCATGTCGTCCCAGTCCACGGAAGCGCCAGGGACCCGCCGCCACCTCGCGCGGGTCGCGACCGAGGTGCTCGCCCCCTGGGTCTGGGTGCTCGGCCTCCCGCTGATCGTCGCCTGGAAGGTCACCGGTCAGCACCTCGGCGAGACGGTGCTGTGGGGCCTGATCGTCGGTGTCACCGGCTCGCTGATCCCGATGGCCGTGATCGTGCGCGGCGCCCGGAAAGGTAAGTGGGACAGCCACCATGTCACCGATCGGGCCGGACGGCTCGTCCCGTTCGCGGTCTGCATCGGCTCACTGGCCGCCGGATTCGTCGTCCTGATCGCCGGTGGCGCCCCGCACGAGATGATCGCGCTCGCGGCCGCCGAACTCGTCTGCCTGGTCGCCGCGCTCGCGATCACCTTCGGCTGGAAGTTCAAGATCTCGATGCACGCGATGGTGGCGGCCGGCGCGGCCGTGATGCTGATCCGCGTCTACGGTCCCTGGCTCGCACTCGTCTTCCTCGGTGTCGGCTGGGTCTGCTGGTCCCGCGTCGAACTCGGCGATCACACCAAGGCCGAGGTCACGGTCGGCATGGTCGCTGGTGTCGTCCTCGGCGGTGGTGTTTTTCTGCTGCTGGAAGCGATTTTGGCCTGAGCCGCGCCGTATAGGCCGTTATACACTTTGGTTGAGTCGTCGGATGCCCTCGGTGAGTTCGGCGATGTCGGCAGCGGCGGCGAATCCCAGCCGAAGGAACGGTCCGGACGGCTCGGTCGCGAAGAACCGCTCCCCTGCCCCGACCACGACACCTCGCTCTCTCGCGGTGCGGGCGAGTGCGTTCGCGTCGCTCCCCGCCGGTAGCCGCACCCACAGGTGCAGCCCTCCCTCGGGAAGCCGCGTGACAGTCCACTCAGGACACTCCCCTGCCAGTACCGCGGCGGCTTTTCCGCATCGTTCCCGCAATTCCGCACCCAGTTTCCGCACGTGACGCTCCCAGGATGGCGCGCTGAGCAGTTCGAGGGCCGCCTCCTGCAGCGGACGGGAGACGAAGAAGTCGTCGACCCGCCGGATCGCCTTCATCCGGTCGAGGACCGGTCCCCGTGCGATCAGCGCGCCGATCCGGAGGCTCGGTGCGGCGGCTTTCGTCACCGACGTCAGGTGGACGACCGTGCCGTGGCGGTCGTCGGTGATCAGCGGACGCGGCGCCGTGGTCCCGTGCGAGAGATGCCGGGCGAAGTCGTCCTCCAGTACGAAAGCGCCCGCCGCCCGTGCCACCTCCAGCACGGGGGTGCGGCGTTCGGGGCCGAGCACGGTGCCGGTCGGATTGTGAAAGGTGGGCTGACAGTAGAAGAGCCGGGCTCCGGTCATCGCGAAGGCCTCGGCCAGCAGGTCCGGGCGGACCCCGTCGTCGTCGATCGGCACCGGCACCGGGCGGAGTCCCGCCGCCCGCGCGGCGGCGAGTGCTCCCGGGTACGTCGGTGATTCGACGAGTATCGGGCTTCCTGGCGCCGCGATGGCCCGGAACGCCATGGAGAGCCCGCTCTGCCCGCCGGCGGTGATCAGGACGTCGTCCGGAGACGCACCGGCCGGTCCCGCGAACACCGACCTCAGCGCGGTCAGCCCGGCGGCGGGCGCGCGATCCCAGGCGTCCGGACGGCGGCCCGCCCTGGCGAGTGCCGCGCTCAGGAACCGGGTCGCCTGCAGCGACCGGTGCGGATAGCCGCCGTCGAGGAGGATCGCGCCGTCCGGCGGTGGGCCGAGGGTGCCGGTGAGGGATCTGGTGTCGACGCTGCGGTCGGTCAGCGCGACGGTCTGCCATGCCGTATCGAGCGGTTCGCCCGCCGTCGACGGCTTCGTCGCCACGTACGTCCCGCTCCCGGGGCGCGTCACGACGGCGCCCTCGGCGGCGAGCAGGGCGATCGCGCGCGAGACCGTCACCGGGCCGACCCGGTAGCGCTCGATGAGCTCGCGACTACTGGGCAGCCGGTCCCCCGCCGCAGCCGCGCGGATCAGCGAACGCAACTGGAGGACAAGTGCGGAAGTGCTACTATCCGACATGAAGGAACATGATAGTGCTACTGAACATCGCACGGAATCACTACTGGACATTCCGGCACTGCGCGCCGACACACCGGGCAGCGACAAGGTCGTCCATTTCAACAACGCGGGCTGCGGACTGCTGGCGAAGCCGGTACTCGCGGCGATGCTCGACCACCTGAATCTCGAAGCCGAGATCGGCGGTTACGAGGCCGCGGCCGCCCGCGCGACCGAGGTCGACGGCTTCTATCGCGAAATCGCCGCGCTCATCAACGCGCGGCCGCACAACATCGCCTTCGCGGCGAGCGCCACCCACGCCTATTCCACGGCGCTGTCCTCGATCCGGTTCGAACCCGGCGACGTCGTGCTCACCACCCGCAACGACTTCATCTCCAACCAGATCGCGTTCCTGTCCCTGCGGAAACGGTTCGGCGTCGAGGTCGTGCACGCGCCGGACAGGCCGGAAGGCGGTGTCGACGTCGAGGCCATGGCCGCCCTGATGCGCGCGAAGAAGCCGAAACTGGTCGCCGCCACGCACATTCCGACCAACTCGGGGCTGGTCCAGCCGGTCGCCGAGATCGGGCGGCACTGCCGGGAACTCGGTCTGCTGTATCTCGTCGACGCCTGTCAGTCGGTCGGTCAGTACCCCATCGACGTGGAGGAGATCGGCGCCGACCTGCTCACCTCGACATGCCGCAAGTTCCTGCGCGGTCCCCGTGGCTCCGGGTTCTTGTTCGTCTCCGACAGGTTCCTCGAAGCAGGGCACGAGCCGCTGTTCATCGACATGCACGGCGCCCGCTGGAGCGCGCCCGGCGAGTACGAACCCGCGGCTTCGGCCTCCCGGTTCGAGGAATGGGAGTTCCCGTACGCCACGGTGCTCGGCTGCGCCGCGGCCGCGAAGTACGCCCGTGCGGTCGGCCTGGAGGCGATCTCACGGCGCACCCCCGCGCTCGCGGCGAGGCTGCGGGACGGACTCGGCGCCATCGCAGGGGTCGAGGTGCTCGACCGCGGCCCGCGACTGGGCGCACTGGTGACGTTCTCGATCAAAAGCTGGGAAGCCGTGCCGTTCAAGGCGGCGATGGACGCCCGGCGGATCAACTCGGCGCTCAGCTATCGCGAGTTCGCGCAGTTCGACTTCGGGGACAAGGACGTCGACTGGTGCCTGCGGCTGAGCCCGCACTACTACAACACGGAACAAGAGGTGGACGACGTGGCCGCAGCCGTCGCCGAACTCGCCGCCTGACGCGGTTTCCCTGCCTGGGCACTGGGGGTGTCCGGGCAGGGAAACCGTCAGGGATCAGGCCCCGGCGAGGCCGCGGCGCTTCAGCAGCGGCTCGATCTCCGGGTCGCGGCCGCGGAACGCGCGGAAGGCGGCCATCGGATCGACGCTGCCGCCCCGGCCGAGCAGTTCACGACGGAAGTGGTCACCGTTTTCCCTGGTCAGCCCGCCGTTCTCGCGGAACCACTGGACGGTGTCGGCGTCGAGGACCTCACTCCAGATGTAGGAGTAGTACCCGGCGCTGTAGCCGCCGCTGAAGATATGCGCGAAGTAGGTGGTGCGGTAGCGCGGCGGCACGGCCTCCAGCGCGACACCCGCCTTCGTCAGCGCCTCGGATTCGAACCGCTGGACGTCCTCGACGTGGTCCTCGGTGCCGAGCGCGTGCCACGCCTGGTCGAGGAGGGCCGCCGCGAGGTACTCGGTGGTCGAGAAGCCTTCGCCGTACTGCTGCGACGCCAAGAGCTTGTCGATCTGCTCCTGCGGAAGCGGCTCACCGGTCACGTGGTGCTTCGCGTAGTTGGCCAGCACCTCGGGCCACAGCATCCACATCTCGTTGACCTGCGACGGGTATTCGACGAAGTCACGCGGCACGTTGGTGCCGGAGAACATCGGGTACTTGACGCCGGAAAGCAGCGAGTGCAGTGCGTGCCCGAACTCGTGGAACGCGGTGTCGACCTCGTCGAAGGTCAGCAGGGTCGGCTCGCCGGACGGTGGCTTGGCGACGTTGAGCACGTTCACCACGACCGTCTTGGTGCCCAGGAGCTTCGTCTGGTCGACGAAGTTGTTCATCCACGCGCCGCCGCGCTTCGAGTCGCGGGCGTAGTAGTCGAGCAGGAACAGGCCGAGTTCCGTGCCGTCCGCGTCGAAGACCTCGAAGATCCGGACCTCCGGGTGGTACTT
Source organism: Amycolatopsis sp. WAC 01376 (assembly GCF_003947415.1). Taxonomy (GTDB): domain Bacteria; phylum Actinomycetota; class Actinomycetes; order Mycobacteriales; family Pseudonocardiaceae; genus Amycolatopsis. The sequence continues at coordinate 240,257 of NZ_QHKL01000007.1, read as the reverse complement.
CGGCAGATCCTCCCGCTCGGTGAAGCTCAGGCCGTACAGCTTGGACGCGGCGAAGAAGACCCCGTCGGTGAGCACCCGGTTCAGTTCGAAGTACGGGCGCAGCGCCGCGGTGTCGACGTCGAACCGGTCCTTGCGGACGCGTTCGGCGTAGAACGCCCAGTCCCACGGCCGCAGGACCGCGCCAGGAATGTCGGCTTCGAGGTAGCGCTGCAACTCTTCGGCTTCGGCCTTGGCGTTGGCGACCGCGACCGGGGCGAGGCGTTCGAGCAGGCCCACCGCGGCCTCGGCGGTCTTCGCGGTCTCGTCTTCGATGACGTACGAAGCATGGTCGGGGAAGCCCAGCACCGCCGCCCGCTCCGCGCGCAAGCGGACCAGCTGAGCCACGATCTCGTTGTTGTCCGACTCGTTGCCCCGGTTGCCCCGGGACACCGACGCGGTGAAGATCCGCTCGCGCAAGGCGCGGTCCTCCAGCGAGGCCAACGCGGCCTGCGCCGTCGGCAGGGTCAGCTTGAGGACGTACTTGCCCTCCTCGCCGGCGGTCTCGGCGGCCGTGGCGATCTCGGCCTCGCCCAGTCCCGCGAGCTCCGCGACGTCGTCGACGACCACGGCGAGTTCGTTGGTGTCCTTGAGCAGGTTCTGCTGGAACTTGGTCGACAAGGTCGAAAGCTGCTCGTTCAGCTCACGCAGGCGCTTCTGCTCGGCCTCGGGAAGCCCTGCGCCGGCGCGACGCACGTCGGTGTGGTGACGCTCCAGCAGGCGAAGCGACTCGGGGTCGAGACCGAGTTCCTGCCTGCGCTCGAACAGGGTGTTGATCCGGGCGAACAGCGCCGGGTTCAGGTTGATGGCGTCGGCGTGCGCGGCCAGCCGCGGCGCCATCTCGGCCTGCACGCGCTGGATCTCGTCGTTCGCGTTCGATCCGGCGAGGTTGAAGAAGACGCTGGACACGCGGGACAGCAGCCTGCCGGACTTCTCGAGCGCGACGATGGTGTTCTCGAAGGTCGGCGGCTCGGCCGAGTTCGCGATCTCGTCGATTTCGGCGGCGTGCTCGGCCAAGCCCGCTTCGAAGGCGGGAAGGAAGTGCTCGTCGGCGATCCGGTCGAACGGAGGAAGGGCGTAGGGCAGCTCACTCGGCGCGGCGAACGGGTTGTCCTGCGAAATCATCGGTGTTGCTCCCGGGTCGTCGAATCTGCTGGTCTGGCCACCTTACGGGCAGCGAGGGGCCGGTGGATGCCGTCCGTGGCGTGACGCCACCGACGGCGGTGGTCACGCTCCGGTGGTACCGCCCACCACCGCGTCGGAGCTCCGCTTTCCCTTGCCCCGCTTGGCTTTGGCCTTGGGTTCGGGTGGTGCGATACCGGCCAGGTCGCCGCCGTTGTCGTTGACGCGCAACACGAACGGACGAGTCTCGGTGTACCGGACGACCGAAACCGACGCCGGATCGACCACGATGCGCTGGAAGGAATCGAGATGCTGGCCGAGCGCGTCGGCGAGGATCGCCTTGATCACATCGCCATGACTGCATAAGAGCCACACCGCGTCTTCCCCGTGTTTCGCGGTGATCCTGGCGTCATGCGCGCGGACGGCCGCGACCGACCGGGCCTGCATCTCGGCGAGCCCTTCGCCGCCGGGAAAGACCGCGGCCGACGGATGCGCCTGCACGACCCGCCACAAGGGCTCCTTGAACAGATCCTTCAGCGCGCGACCGGTCCATTCGCCGTAGTCCACTTCGGACAAGCCGGGCTCTTTGACCTTGTCCATCCCGCGTGCCTCGGCCAGCTTCGCGACCGTCTGACGGCAGCGGAGCATCGGCGAGACCACCAGCTCCGCGAGCGGGACCGGCGCCAGCCGCTCGACGAGCGCGGCCGCCTGTGCCCGGCCCGTGTCGTCCAGGCCGACCTTGGGCGTGCGCCCGGCCAGGACACCCGAACCGTTCGCCGTGGACTTGCCGTGGCGCAGAAGGATCACAGTACTCACGTGGCCCACCCTACGTGCCTTGCTTTGCCCGCTTGACCGACTCGGCACCAGTGCCCTTGCCCGCCCGAGGTACATGAAGGCCCCCTTCCTTGCGCCTGGCGCAGTGAAGGGGTCCTTCATGTACTTCCGCAAGGTGTGAAGGTCGAGTTTCCTCGGCTGAGCCGAGGGAAGGGGCCTTCACGCGCAGCCGCTGTGACCACTGATGCACGTGGGGCAAACGTGGCGATGGCCCGGTCCGGGCAACCACCGCAGCCGGCGCGACGGTTACAGGTGCGGCCCCGCGCCGGGGTCGAGGACGCCGGTGAAGATCAGCACGAACAGCAGGGCACCGAGCACGAGCCGGTAGATCACGAACGGCACGAAGCTCTTGGTCTTGATGTACGACATCAGCCAGGCGATGACCATGTAGCCGACGCCGAACGCGACCAGCGTCGCCAGGATCGTCGGCCCCCACTGAGCCGGGGCGCCGTCCTTGCCGATGTCGGTCAGCTTGTACAGACCCGACCCGAACACCGCCGGCAGCGCCAGCAGGAAGGAGTACTCCGCCGCCTCCGCGCGTGTGTAGCCGAGCAGCAGCCCGGCGCTGGTGGTGCCGCCGGAGCGGGAGACGCCCGGGATCAGCGCCAGCGCCTGCGCGAACCCGAAGCCGAGGCCGTGCGGCACGGTCAGGTGGTCGAGCGTGCGCTGCTGCTTCCCGATGCGATCGGCCACCAGCAGGATGAGCCCGAACACGATCAGCGTGGTCGCGGTGATCCGCAGGTCACGGAAAGTTTCGTCGATGGCGTCCTGCAGCAGCAGGCCCAGTACGACGATCGGCATCGAGCCGACGATGATCAGCCAGCCCAGCCGGGCGTCGGGGTCGCGGCGCCAGTCCTTCTTGTAGATCGAGAAGAACCAGGCGCGGAGGATTTTCCCGATCTTGGTCGAGAAGTACAGGATGACCGCGAGTTCGGTGCCGATCTGGGTCACCGCGGTGAACGCGGCGCCCGGGTCGTCCCAGCCGGCGAGCGCCGCGGTGATCCGCAGGTGCGCGCTGGAGGAGATCGGCAGGAACTCCGTGAGGCCCTGGACGAGACCGAGGACCAGTGCTTCGAACCATCCCATCAGGCGACACCGGCCAGTTCGATCGCTTCGGCCGCGATCTCGAGGGCGCGTGCGGAGCCCTCCGGATCCGGCATGGACGGCGCGACGGTCAGCGTCGTGACGCCGGACTCGGCGAAGGCCCGCATCCGGTCGGCGATCCGCTCCTTGGGGCCGAGCAGCGACGTCGCGTCGATGAACTCGAGCGGGACGGCCGCCATGGCGCCCGCGTAGTCCTTGCCCAGGTACTTCTGCTGGACGTCGGCCGCTTCGCGTTCGAAGCCCATCCGGCAGGCGAGCTGGTTGTAGAAGTTCTTCTCCCGGCTGCCCATCCCGCCGATGTACAGCGCCGCGTAGCCGCGGACCGCGTCGGCGCAGGCCTCCCAGTCGTCCCCGACCACGAGCGGGACGGTGGGGGCGACGTCGAAGCCGTCGAGCGAGCGCCCGGCCTTGTCGGCCCCCGCCTGGATCAGCTTCAGCTGCTCACCGGCGTGCTCGGGCGAGTAGAACACCGGCAGCCAGCCGTTCGCGATCTCGCCGGTCAGTTCGAGGTTCTTCGGGCCGATGGCGGCCAGGTACACGGGGATCTCTTCGCGCATGGGGTGCACGGTCAGGGTCAGCGCCTTGCCGGGCCCGTCGGGCAGCGGCAGCTGGAAGTGGTCGCCGTCGTAGCGGACCCGGTCGCGGCTCAGCGCCTTGCGGACGATCTCGACGTATTCGCGGGTGCGGCCGAGCGGCGACGCGAACCTCACCCCGTGCCAGCCTTCGGACACCTGCGGGCCGGAAACGCCGAGGCCGAGGCGGAATCGGCCACCCGAAAGCGTGTCCAGGGTCGCGGCGGTCATCGCGGTCATCGCCGGTGTCCGCGCGGGGATCTGCAGCACCGCGCTGCCCACGTCGATCCGTGAGGTCTGCGCCGCCACCCACGCCAGCACCGTCGGCGCGTCCGAACCGTACGCCTCCGCGGCCCAGACGACCGCGTAGCCGAGTTCGTCCGCTTTCTTCGCCAATGCCAGGTTGGCCGCGTCGTTTCCCGCGCCCCAATAGCCCAAGTTCAGTCCGAGTCGCACGGCGTGAATGTATCCATCGGAGTGTCACTCCTCCGTTCAGGGTGTTGACACGGCGATGACCCGCACGGTGGTACTCGATCACGACACGCTGACCTGCTCCGCGTCACCCACTTGCCTTCCGGCTAGGCTCGTCCGTCGTGGAAAAGCGACAGCTCGGCCGGTCGGGACTTCGGGTCTCGCGGATGGCCCTCGGGACCATGACGTGGGGTGGCGACACCGACTCGGAGGAGGCGGCCAGCCAGCTGGTCGCGTTCGTCGACGCCGGGGGCACCCTGGTCGACACCGCCGACATCTACGGCGAGGGCGAGAGCGAACGCGTCCTCGGCGCTCTGCTCGGCGACCTCGTCCCGCGTGACGACATCGTGCTCGCCACCAAGGCCGTCGCCCGCCGCACCGATGGCCCGTTCGGCGGCGGAGCCTCACGCGGTGCCCTGCTGAGCGCGCTCGAAGGTTCGCTGCGACGGCTCGGCACCGACCACATCGACCTGTGGCAGCTGCACGCCTGGGACACCACCGTGCCGGTCGACGAGACCCTCGGCGCCCTCGAGTACGCCGTGACCAGCGGCAAGGCCCGCTACGTCGGCGTCTCCAACTACTCCGGCTGGCAGCTGGCGACCGCCGCCGCCCGCAGTTCCGCCGCCGCCCCGCTGGTCTCGACGCAGGTCGAGTACTCGCTGCTGGAGCGCGGCGTCGATCGCGAGGTCGTCCCGGCCGCGGAACACCACGGCATCGGGCTCCTGCCGTGGGCACCGCTCGGCCGGGGCGTGCTCACCGGCAAGTACCGCAGCGGCACCCCCGCCGATTCGCGCGGCGCTTCGAGTGTTTTCGCGGGCTATGTCGAACATCACCGGACCGAACGCGCGGCCCGGATCGTGCAGGCGGTCGCGACGGCCGCCGACGGCCTCGGGACCTCGCCGCTGGCCGTCGCGCTGGCCTGGGTCCGAGACCGGCCCGGAGTGGTCGCGCCCGTGGTCGGGGCCCGTGACACCGGTCAGCTGACCGGCTCGCTCACGGCCGAGGACATCATGCTCCCGCCCGCCATCCGCTCGGCGCTCGACGACGTCAGCGCGATCGAGGTCGGATACCCGGAACGCGGCCTGTGAGCCGTCTCGAATACTGGATTAGGTGACTGTTGGGTGACGCAGACGTGACGTGGTGGAGTTCCTGGAGGATGCTGGACAGGTCCGTCCGACGAGTAGCAGGTGGAGGCACCAAGGTGGGTCGGCTGTCCGCCGTTTCCCGGATCGCGATCCCGCTCGCCGGTGCCCTGGTGCTCTCGTCCTGTAGTACGGACGACACACCGAACGACACCTTGCAGATCGTGCAGAACCCCGTCGCGGTCACCGCGGCGGTCTCCCCCGCGGTGACGACCAAACCCGCCGGTTCGGTGTTCGCCGGGCCGGGGGTGAAGGCGCTGGCGACCGACGAGGCGAGCAAGACGCTGGTCGTCGCCGTCTCGGAGCCGCCCTCGCTGCGCATCTACGATCTCGCCGCTCTGGACGCTCCGAAGACGACCGTGGCCTTGCCCGGTCCCGCGGAGCGGCTCACGGTGTCGGGGTCCCAGGTGCTCGCCAGCGTTCCCGGCAAGAGCCTGCTGGCGAAGGTCTCCCTGCCCGGTGGCGCGCTGGAGACGGTTCCGGTCGCGGGGCAGCCGTCGGCCGGGCTCGCGGGCGGCGACGCGACGCTGGTCTCCGTCCGCGACCGCAAGGTCGTCGAGGTACTGACGAAGAACGCGGGCCCGAAGACCATCACCGGCCAGATCTACAGCGCCGACGACGTGCTGAACACCGGCGACGGCGTGGTCGTGCTCGACAAACTGCGCACCGCCCTGTTCGCCGTCGACCTCACCGAAGGCAAGATCGGCGAGGGTCTTCGTGCCGGCGACGGCGCGGCCAACGCCGTCACCGACGATCTCGGTCGCGTTTTCGTCACCGACGCGCGCGCGGGCGCGCTGCTGGCGTTCTCCACGACGCCGTTGCTGCTGCGCCAGCGCTATCCCGTTCCCGGCGGGGCGTACGGCCTCGCCTACGACCGCCCGCGTGGCCTCGTGTGGGTCACGCTCACGGGACGCAACGAGGTCGTCGGCTTCGACGTCCGCGGCGGGGAGCCGATCGAGAAACACCGGTTCCCCACCGTGCGGCAGCCAGATTCGGTCACCGTCGACGAGCAGAGCGGCCGCGTGGTCGTCGGCTCGGCCATCGGAGAAGGGATCCAGGTGATCACGCCATGACAGTTGTGGACGAGGCGGTGGTCGAAGGGGATTGGGAGTACCGGCGGCTGCAACTGCCTCCCGGTGTTTCCCGGCGGGCGGCGGCGACGCAGCTGTCGATCCACGCCGAATTCGCCGGATGGGAACTCTCGACCGTCCGGCTCTACTCCGATGGGACCAGGAGGGTGTGGTTGCGCCGCAAGCGCACCGCCACTCCCCTGCCCGGCCTCATCACCTGAACACCCGGCCGAGCCAGCCCGCCCAGAGCGCGTCCTGTTCCGCGGAGTCGACGTCGCCGAACAGGTGATGCATCGCGACCATCGGACCGGCGAAACCGCGGACGAACCTGAGGAGCGCGTCCCCGGTCCGGATCCCGACCGTCTGCCCGTTCGCGCAATAGACCTCGCCGTCCACAGTGGACACCGCGCCGGTGGACAGGCGGACCTTGTCCCCCGTTTCCGGCCGCCCGGCAAGGCCCAGTTCCCGGCCGAGCGTCAGCCACGCGCTGTCCCAGTCCCCGATCACCGGCCCGAACACCGTGACCGGCACCGCCCGCCTGCCCGCGAAGCCGTTGAGATACTCGACCAGGGTGCGGAAGAACAGCTCACCGCCGGCGGTCATCGCCTCGAACTCGTCTTCCCAGTCGTCGCCCGGCAGGAAGCCGCTCGTCACGGTCCGCAGCACGGTACTGCCGCCGGAACGGCCCTCGATGAGGAATTCGTAGGCGACGAATCGCCCGTCCGGCCCGGGTTCCGTGCCGTAGACGAGCCGTTCCAGCGGGTCCCACGCCGTGATCGCCGACGTGGGTTCGTAGCCGCCGAAAGCGGTCTTCACGGTGCCGCCGACGCCGCCGTCGACCTCGTTGCGGCCCATGAACCACGACGTGATCCCCGGCCCGGTGGCGATGGCGTCCCAGACCTGTTCCGGTGTCGCGTCGACCTCGAGGCGGTCGGTGAGCTCGAATTCGTGGCCCATTCAGCGCTCCTCGGGCTCGGTTTTGACGCTCGGGTGGACGGCGACGACGATCCGGTGGTCGCGGCCCTGTTCGGCGCCTTCGTCGTGGTATTTGCTCACCAGGTTCGTGATCGCGACGGTGAGCTCTTCGGCGAACGCGGCCCTGTCCGCGGCCGACGAGAACCGCACCTCGCCGTCGATCGCGAAGGTCGCGACCCGTTTGCGCGCCTTCGTCGAACCGGTGATCAGGAGGCCGACGTCGCGCACCAGCCTGCCTGCCACGGCGAGCAGCCAGCGTGCGGACAGCCGGTCCGGCGACTGGGCGGGATCGGGCTGCACGGCCGAAAGCGCCGTCGGTGAAATGACGTACGAAGACGCCGTCGCGCGCATCATGCGCTCGGTGACGTTCCCTTTGCGCCGTTCCTCGACGAGCTCGACCAGCCCGTGCTTCTCCAGCGCGCGAAGGTGGTAGTTCACCTTCTGTCTCGGCAGGTCGATCCGCGCGGCCAGCATCGTGGCCGACGCCGGTTCGGCGAGTTCGGCGAGCAGCCGGGCCCGGACGGGATCCAGCGACACTTCGGCCGCTTCCGCGTCCTCGATCACCGCAACGGAGAACATGGCAAGAAGGTGCCACCGAAAAGAGAAATTGTCAAGAACGTCAAGCTTGTCGGCGTGCTTCGGTCACGAGGGCGAGCAGGCGCGGCACCACCTGCGGAGCCGCCTCGAGTGGGACCACGTGCCCGACGCCGGGCAGCACCACGGACGTCCCGTTCTCCACGGCGCCCGCCAGTTCCTCGACGTCCGCCGTGGGAACGAGCCTGTCGCGCTCCCCCACGATCGCGGTCACCGGCACCGCGCCGACCTGCGACAACGCCGATTCCCGCGTATAGGCGTCCAAGGCCGGCCGGAACGCGGACACCGTCTGCGGCCAGTTGCCGCGGATCATCCGCACGGTCAGTTCGACGTCGGCGGGCACCGGGTCGTCCCCGAAGAGCCACCATCGCAGTCCCGCGGTCACGGCCTTGCTCGTATGCTCCCGCACCAGGCCGATCAGCTTCGACCCGAACACCATCTCCAGGTCCCGGCCGAGTTTCCCGAGCGCGTTCGGCCAGATCGCGTCCGGGGTGACCCCGCCCGCGGACATGGCGAGCAGCCCGATTCCCGCCACCCGCGCGGCGAAGACGTCCGGATGGCGCTGGGCGAGCGACAGGATCGCGAGGCCGCCCATGTCATGGCCGACCAGGACGACCCGGCCGTCGGGAATCACCTTTTCCAGCACCTCGGCCAGATCGTCGGCGAGCTGCCCCATGGTGGCCGACGCGGCCCGGACCTCACCCGATTCGCCGTGGCCGCGCTGGTCGTAGGCCACCACCGAGATCGGTTCCTCCGAAGACTCGGACGCCTCGGCCAGCACCGGCGCGATGCCGCGCCAGCTCCGCCTGTCGAGGGCGTACCCGTGGAGGAGCACCACGGTCACCGGCGCCGACGGATCACCCCAGCGCTCGAAGTGCAGGGGTGTGCCGTCGGCGGCCAGCAGACCGGGCATCAGGCCGAGCGGAGGAAGCGGTCGAGCACGCGCACGCCGAACTTCAGCGCCTCGACCGGGACACGCTCGTCGACCCCGTGGAACAGCGCGGAGAAATCGAGGTCCGCGGGCAGCTGCAACGGCGCGAACCCGAAGTTGCGGATACCGAGCGACTGGAACGACTTCGCGTCCGTGCCACCGGAAAGCATGTACGGCAGCGTGCGGGCACCCGGGTCTTCGGCGAGGACCGCGTTGGTCATCGCATCGACGAGGGCGCCGTCGAAGGTCGTCTCGACCGGCGGCAGCTCCATCCATTCCTTCTCGATGTCCGGGCCGAGGATCTCCTCCAGTTCGGCGTTGAACGCCTCGAGACGGCCGGGAAGGATCCGGCAGTCGACCGAGGCCTCCGCGACCGAGGGGATGACGTTCGACTTGTACCCGGCGGTGAGCATCGTCGGATTCGCCGTGTCGCGCAGGGTCGCGCCGATCATCCGGGAGATGTTGCCGAGTTTCGCGACGGAACCCTCGATGTCGTCCTCGGGGAAGTCCCAGCCGGTGATCTCGGTGACGCCGTCGAGGAACTCGCGCACGGAGTCGGTCATCACCAGCGGGAAGCGGTGGTTGCCGAGCCTGGCGACGGCCTCGGACAGCTTGGTGACGGCGTTGTCGCGGTGGATCATCGAACCGTGGCCGGCGGTGCCGCGCACCCGCAGCTTCATCCAGCGGATGCCCTTTTCGGCCGTCTCGATGAGGTACGCGCGGACGTTGTCCTTCAGCGTGATCGAGAACCCGCCGACCTCGCTGATCGCCTCGATGACGCCCTCGAACAGCTCGGGCCGGTTCTCGACCAGCCACTGCGCGCCGTACTTGCCACCCGCTTCCTCGTCGGCGAGGAACGCGAAGACGAGGTCACGCGGCGGAACGATGCCGTTGAGCTTGTAGTGGCGGGCCAGCGCCAGCGCCATGCCGACCATGTCCTTCATATCGACCGCGCCGCGGCCCCAGACGTAGTCGTCCTGGATCGCGCCCGAGAACGGGTGGACCGACCACTCCGAGGCGTCGGCCGGGACGGCGTCGAGATGACCGTGGATCAGGAGCGCGCCGCGCGACGGGTCGGCGCCCGGCAACCGGACGATCACGTTGTGGCGGTTCTTGCCGCCGGACTCGACATAGGTGATCTCGTAGCCCGCGTCGGTGAGCTTCTCGGCGACGTACTCCGCCGCGGCGCGTTCACCGACCAGCGTGTCGGGATCACCCGTGTTGGTCGTGTCGATGCGGATCAGTTCACTGGTGAGCGTGACTGCCTCTTCGGCGGCTGCTTCGATCAAATTCGGTTCGGTCACCAGGCATTCCTACCATTGGCAGAGCCCGCCGACCGGATGCCACCATCGGGTGGACGGCGGGTGGCGGTCCACTCTGGCCGCGCCCAGGGCCGACCGTGTTTCAGTTCGCCCGGCGGTCGTCGCGCGCCTTCTTGGTCAGCGACCTGCTGACGTAGACCAGCCCGCTGGTCAGGACCACGATGTCGTCGAAGTACACCGGGTCGGGCAACAGGTCGAACGGGAAAACGGTGTAGGCGAGGGAAATCCAGTAGGCGGCCTTGGTCGGCACCGGCGTGCCCGGCTGATGGACCTGACGGTGTTTCCGCACCAGCTTGACCACGAGGAACAGCGCGACCAAAACGAGGACGACGACCACCACCACGGCCACGGCACCAAGCGTCGTCCACAGAGACTCCATATGATCCCTCTCTCGTCACCACGACACTGTCACCATTCGCAGGCATGGCCGCGACACGGATCTTGCTGTGCTTCCGCCACCGGATTCAGCACCTCGGCCGGGCGATACACACGATCGCCGCCGCGCGCCGGGCGAACGACCTCCTCGGCAGCCGAGAGCAAGGCTGCATCATGTCATCTCGGCAAGTCTCACGCGGTCACCCACGTGCCTTGACCGGCTTGAAGACCGCTTGTGTGAAGGCCCACCCCACGGCGGGTGACCGGCAAGGGCGCCGAAGCGTGGCTGACAGACTGCGGGGGTGATCGTCGGATACGTCCTCGCGCTGCTGGCGGCGGTGGCCTCGGGTAGTGGTTCGGTGCTGGAGTCGATCGGTGTCCGCCGCGCGGGCGCGTACGGCGGCAGCGCACTGGACCTGGTGCACTTGCGGCGCCAATGGGTTTACTTCGCGGGCATCGGCGTCGACCTGGTCGGCTTCGCCTGCGCGGCGGCCGCGTTGCAACGGCTGCCGTTGTTCCTGGTCCAGTCGGTGCTGGCGTTCAGCGTCGGCGTGACGGCGGCGATTTCCGCGTTCATGGGCACCCGCCTCGCCACGGCGGGCTGGGCCGCGCTGGGCGTCGGAGCGGTCGGTCTGATCTTGCTGGGCTTGTCGGCGCAGCCGGGTCCGGCCAAGGTGCTTCCGGCGGCGTGGCGCTGGGTTCTGCCCGCGATGGCGCTGGTCGTGGGAGCGATCGCCTGGTACTTCCGGCGCTTCGATCGCCCCTGGGCCGCGCAGGTGCTCGGCTTCGCGACGGGGGTCGGGTTCAGCGTGGTCGGTGTCTCCGCACGCACCCTGGACCTGCCGTCGTCCGGCTGGGCGATTCTGGCGGAACCGGCCGTGTGGGCGATGATCCTCAACGGCCTGGCCGCGGCGGTCGCGTTCGCCCTCGCCCTGCAGAAGGGCGGGGCGACGGCGGTCAACGCGATCATGTTCACCACGAATACGGCGTTGTCCTCGATCATCGGCCTGGTCTTCCTCGACGACCGCGTCCGCGACGGCTTCGCCACGTTCACGGTCGCGGGCCTGATCCTGGCCATGTCGGGCGCGATCGTCACCGCCCACTACGCCTCTCAGGCCAAGGAGCCCGCCCGTACGGCTCGACTGAGCTCGTGAGATCGGGTTCAGCGCGCCTGACCGAGATCGCCCACGTGGGAGACGCCGTGATCGCCGCAGCGGCTCTGGACCTCGCCGAGGAGCACCCGCAGCAGTGAGGCGAGCTGGGCCCGCTGCTCGTCGCTCAGTCCGGAAACCAGTTCGAGTTCCCGCTCCAGTACCCGATCGACGGTCTGCTCCACCAGTGCGTGTCCCGCCGGGGTCAGTGTCACGTACACGCTGCGACCTGGCGGTTCGGTGTGCCGCTCGACCAGCCCCTCCCGTTCCGCTCGGGCCACCCGCTGGGAGATCGCGCCCGCCGTGACCAGGGTCGACCTGGCCAATTCCCTGGTCGTCAGCGAGTAGGGCGGGGAACTACGCCGGAGCACGCTGAGCAGGTCCAAGGTGGCCGGATCGACGTCGGAGTCGGAGAGGACGCGGCGGCGGTCCTCACCGAACAACTTGGCCAGCTGCCACACCCGGGTCACGATGCCGATGGACTCCGTCGACGTACCGGGCCGCTCGCGCCGCCATGCCGCCTCGATCTCGTCCGCGGCGTCCGGGGTGGGGACGTTTCCGGCCGCTGCACTCATCCCAGACCTCCATCGCGGTTGTCGGCCGCACGACTCACAGCCTATCATTTAGACCTAAACGTGAGTGGGAACGGCGACCTCGAAGGAGGCTGAATGACTCGGACGATCCTGGTCACAGGTGGGGGCACCGGCATCGGCAAGGCGGTGGCGGCGAGGTTCGCGGCGTCGGACGCCGTCGTGCACATCACCGGACGGCGCAAGGAAGCGCTGGTCTCGGCCGCGGCCGAACTGGGCGCGTCGGTCCGGCCAGTCGTCTGCGACAGCACTGATCCCGACCAGGTGACCTCAGCGCTGGCCGAACTGGACGGGCCGATCGACGTGCTGGTCAACAACGCCGGCGGCAACACCGACTTCGATCTCCCCGACCAGGACGGGCTCGCCGGGGTCCTCGCGCGCTGGCGGGCCAACCTGGACGCCAACCTGATCAGCGCGGTGCTGACCACCACCGCGGTCGAGAGCAGGCTGGCCGAAGGCGGATCGGTGATCCACATCGGGTCCATCGCCGCCGACCAGGGCGCCGGATCGTACGGCGCGGCCAAGGCCGGGCTGGCGTCGTGGAACATCGACCTGGCGCGGCGGCTCGGCGCCCGCGGGATCACCGCGAACGTGGTCGCGCCGGGCTACATCCGCGAGACCGAGTTCTTCCGGGACAAGCTCCCCGCCGAGCGGGCCGAGCAGTTGATCGAGGCGACCAGTACCGGACGTGCCGGTATTCCCGACGACATCGCCGAAACGGTGCACTTCCTTGCTTCCGCCGGTGCCCGGCACATCACCGGGCAGACCTTCGGGGTCAACGGCGGCGCCCACCCGACCAGGTAAAGGGGCCGAGGAGCGACCTCCGATAGTGCTCAGGCGCCCGGCGGGTTCCGTCGCGGTTCGGCGGGCGGATAGGTGTTCGCCGGCGGTGCCCCGGAACCCGCGGCCGGGTAGCCGTTCATCGCGCCCGGTTTCGGCCCACGACGGGCCAGGCCTGCCAAGCCCAAAAGTCCGACCAAGCCCAGAAGGCCCCACAGACCGCTGTTCCCGTCGGAGTCATTCCTGTCATTCCCGTCGTTCGGGTCGGTGTCGGCCTGCTGCCCTGCCTGCGTCGCGACGGCGGGCTCGGGCATCGCGGACGCCGGAATCGCTCCGGTCAGGGCGATGGCGCCGGAGGCCACGAACGCGGAGACGACTTTCGCTCCCCTGTGCCGCATTTGATCATCCTTCCCTTCGGTGGCAAACGATCATCGGCGTCTGCGTACCCGCACCGAGGGCGTCCACACTCGGGTCTCCTCGAAGGTCACCCACAAGGTTGTCTTCCGGATTAGACGACCGGCCACCGGTCATCCAGCGGTGACCGGCTACCAGGGAAGCGAGGACGACGATGACGGCGTGGTGGGGTTTGACCGGCCTGCTCGGCCTGCTGGGGGCTTACGGACTCGTCCGGATCCGGCACCGAGCCGGTGCCCAGGCCGAAGCTCCGGCCGCGGACGTCTTCGCGCGGTATCCCGCCGCCCAAGGGCCGGCGGTGCCGAACGCCGATACCGCGCACACTCCGCTCATGATCCCGGCGGTCACCCCGGAGATGATCCGCGGCCCGCGCCGTTGGCGAGCTTCCCGGCCGAGCGGGGTTCGCGCTCGGGAATCCCAACAGGGGCTCGCCGGAACGCAGGCCGTCGCGGAGCCGCTCACCGATGCCGGCACTGTCCCGGCCCAGGCGAGCCCGCCGGAGCCGGAGACCCAGCCGGTCGCCGCGGTGCCGGAGCCGCGTCCGTCGGAGGAGGGCACGATCACCGGGGAGCTCACTCCGGATCGGCCCGCTCCCGAGGATGCCTCGGAGGAGCCGAAAGCGGCGGAACCCGAGGAAACCACGAACCGGTTCCGGCCGCGCCGTGTGCTCGACACGGTCATCCGCAAGGCCAAGGAAGCCAAGAAGATCCTCCGCCGGAACTGAGCGCAGGTTCGGGGTGACGCGGGCCGGACCCCCAGCAACCGGCCCGCGCCCGGACACTCACGGCACTCTCCTCGGCCACCGCGAGACCCGTTCCACCCGACCATCGTGCGGCCGGGACCGGGCCAGCGCATGGGTGCAGGGCCCCCATATTCCGGCGCGACGGGTGACTGCCGGCCGTCACTCTCCGGGCATCTTCGTGCGTGCGCTGAATGTGGGTGCGCCGCCCCCATGTGCGGTCCGCGCCGAACTGAAAGCATGACTGCCGTGACGCCCCAGCCCACGGCGACGTCCCTGCCGCTGACGTGGTGGGTGCACGGCCAGACCCCGCGCGAACGCGCGGCGACGACCAAGCCCGCATGGGCGCACTTCGCCGAACACGCCGTCACCGCGCTTCTGCCGGAGCGTCCCCCAGTCGGTGACTGGCGTGCCGCGTTCGCCGGGGTCTTCAGGTCGTTCGTCGACGCCGCCACTCGTGACGCGATCCCGGACGATCTCGCGGACACCGACGTCGAAGCACTCCGCCGGGATTTCGCGGCCCAACTCGACCAGCATCTGCTCAAGCTCTCGGTCCGCACGCTCGTGCTGGAACTCCACCGCGCTCGCAAGGCCGGGATCCTTCAGGGCGAGACACCCGAAGAGCGCTTCTCGGACTTCGTGCGCCAGCAGTCCACCCCGGCCGGCCTCGTCCGGCTGTTCAGCGAATACCCGGTACTGGCCCGGCTCCTCGCCCAGGCCTGCCTCCACGCCGCCGAAGCCCACGCCGAAACACTGGCCCGCTTCTCGGCCGATGCCGCCGCGTTGCCCTGCTCGGTCGTGGACGGCGAACTCGGCACGCTCGTCGAGGTCGCGGGTGGGATCGGGGACTCGCACGCACGCGGGCGTTCGGTCAAACTGCTCCGCTTCTCCAGCGGCGCCAAGGTGATCTACAAACCCCGCCCGCTGATCCTCCACGCACGGTTCACCGACGTCGTCGAACAGCTCAACAAACGACTGCCCGGCCTCCACCTGCGGACCGCCGACGCACTCCAGCGTGCCGGGTACGGCTGGCTCCGGTTCGTCGAGCACCGGCCGTGCGCCGACATCGCCGACGTCGACCGGTTCTACCGCCGTCAGGGCATCCTCCTGGCGCTCCTGCACGCACTCGACGCGACCGACGTCCACTACGAGAACATCATCGCCTGCGGCGACCAGCCGGTGCTGATCGACATCGAGACGCTGTTGCAGCCGTCGCCACCCGATCCGCCGGAGGGCGACCCGGCCGCGGCGATGCTGGCACGGTCGGTCCAGCGCACGCTGCTGCTCCCCCAGCTCTTCGCGGGCGAGCACGGCGCCGTCGACATCTCCGGCCTGGCGGGCCGCGGCGGCAAGCTGCCCACCGACCGGATCGATTGGGCCGATCCGGGCACCGACCGCATGCGGCTGATCC
The DNA here is from genome assembly GCF_003947415.1 of Amycolatopsis sp. WAC 01376. Classification (GTDB taxonomy): domain Bacteria; phylum Actinomycetota; class Actinomycetes; order Mycobacteriales; family Pseudonocardiaceae; genus Amycolatopsis. Next base: position 224,624 of record NZ_QHKL01000007.1, on the reverse strand, counting down.
GGGTCCCCGGCGAACTCGCGGGCGGGAACAACCTCCCGCGCCTCGACGGCCGTGACGTCAGCCCCGCCGAGCACAGCGCGGCACTGCTGGCCGGGTTCCGGCTCGGCTACGACGCGATCTCCACCGGACGGGACGAACTCGCCGAGCTTCTGCGGCGCTGCGCCGAGGATCCCATCCGGGTGCTCATCCGGCCGACGAACTTCTACTTCCGCCTGCTCGACGAGACCACCCATCCCGACCTCCTGCGTGACGCCGCCGACCGCGACCACGCGTTCGACCTGCTCGAAGAGGACTCGGCGGACGAGGAGAAACTGCTCCGGCTGGTCCCGCACGAGCGGGCCGACCTGTGGGCGGGCGACGTGCCGATGTTCACCTCGAACCCCGGCTCGACGTCACTGCTGGATTCGCGTGGTGACAGCGTCGACGGAGTGGTCGACCGGGCGTCGCTGGACACCGTGCTGGCCAAGGTCGCCGACATGGATCCGCTCGATCAGCGCGACCAGGAATGGCTGATCTCGGCCACCCTCGCGATCAGCACGGCGACCGGCGATCACCATGGCGGCGGCGAGACCGCGGAAACGGCGGTGCCGAACCAGGCGCCCGACCCGGAACGCCTGCTGCTCACCGCGTGCGGGATCGCCGACCACATCGTCGCCAACGCCTTCTCCGACGAGCACCGATCGAACTGGCTCGGGATCGAACTCGTCGACGACCGCTATTGGACGGTCCTGCCGATGGGGGCGGGACTCGGCGAAGGTTATTGCGGGGTCGCGTTGTTCCTCGCCCAGCTCGCCGAGCTGACCGGGATCGCGCGGTACCGCGATCTGGCCGCGTATGCGATCAGCCCGCTCCCCGGTCTCTTCGCCGCGCTCCGCGCCGATCCCGGACTGGCCGCCACCGCCGGCTGCGGCGGGCTTCTCGGACTCGGCGGCGTCGCGTACACGATCGCGCGGCTCAGCACCCTGGTCGGCCTTCCCGCGGGCGACCTCATCGAGCAGGCCGTCGATCTGATGCCCGAGGCCACCCCCGAAACGCCGTCCGGATTCACGACGGGCCTGGCGGGCGGGGTCGCGTCGATGCGCTCGGTGTATGTCCAAACAGGACTGGAGACGGCGCTGAAGCGGGCGGACCGCTACACCGGACAGCTGCTCGAGCGCGAACGTCCACAGGAGACCGGTTTCGCCCGCGGTCCGGCCGGGATCGACTGGGTCCTCCGGGCACACGACCGTTCCGGCGAAGAACCACCCGGAAAGGCGGACGATCGGGCGGAAAGCACCGGCGGCTGGTGCGAAGGTCTCGCGGGCGAGGCACTCGGCCAGGCCGCGCACCTGCCGGATCCCGGATCCGCCCGTGGCCTGGACCGGACGATCAAACGGCTGGCCGACGGGGCACCGCTGAAGGATCTCAGCCTCTGCCACGGCGAGTCCGGAGTACTGGACGTGTTGTGCGTGCTTGCGGAGAACGGGCACACTGGCGCCGCCGCCGCGGTGCGCCGCCGGACCGGTCATCTGCTCGCCGCCATCGATCAGCGCGGTACCCGCTGCGGGACCCCCGGCGCGGTCCCCTCGCCAGGACTGCTGAGCGGCCTGGCGGGGATCGGCTACGGCCTGCTGCGGCTGGGATTCGGCGACCGGGTCCCGTCCGCGCTCCTGCTCCGCCCCGACCGGCCGCATCCCGCGGCCACCGTTGTTCCGCCGGTAAACCGAGTATGAGGAGAAGAACCGAATGTACGAAAGAGATCTGCCCGCCACCGAAGACGCCCTCGGCGCCGTGAACCTGCCGCGCGCACTCGAGGTCGGCTCGCGCAACCACGCGCTGGCGGGCAGCAAGCCGCGGCTGAGCGCCAACCCGCTCGCCACCCTTTCCACGGACCCCGGTTCACCGTCCGTCGTCAGCGTCTTCGCCGGCGGCTGGATCTGAGGTCCGTCAAAAGCTCACGAAGGCGGGCTCGCGCCGCCCGCCTTCGTGATCGCTTTTCCCCGTGACCGCGGATTCCGCTCGCTATAGTCGCGATCGTGGGGATCCGTTCGTCGCGGGTGATCGGCCGCGACGCCGAGCTGACCGAGCTTTCCGAAGCTCTCGATCGCGCCATCGCGGGCCGCGGCGGCGCGATCTTTCTCGTCGGCGAAGGCGGCATCGGCAAGTCCCGCCTCGCCACCGAAGCCACGTCGCGAGCGGTCGCCGCCGACATCCCGGTTCTGCAGGGCAGGGCCGGTTCGATCGGTCCGCTCGTCCCGTTCCGGCCGCTGACCCAGGCGCTGTTGTCGCATTTCCGCGGCGGCGGACCGCCGGAGGCGGCCGAACTCGACCCGTTCGTCCCGGTGCTCGCCCAGCTCGTTCCCGACTGGGGCCAAGGTGACCGGCCGCGGGAATCGGGCTCCCTGCTGGTGCTCGCCGAAGCGGTGTTCCGGCTGCTGGCCGTGACCAGCCGCGACCGCGGCGCGCTCCTGGTCCTCGACGACCTCCAGGACGCCGACGCCGAAACGCTGTTCATCCTCGAATACCTCGTCGACAACCTGCCCGCGGCACAGACCCTGTTCGTCGGCACGCTCCGCAACGAGCCCTCCGACGCCCTCCGCCTCGCGACCTCCGGTGCCCAGCGGATGAGCTGCGCCGTCGTCGAACTCGGCAGGCTCGGTCTCGCCGACACCCGCGCACTCGCGGCGTCCTGCCTGGAGACCGAGCCGGGCAAACTGCCGTCGCCCGCGACGGAACTGTTGTGGCGCAACAGCGCCGGCCTGCCGTTCATCGTCGAGGAACTGCTCCACGGCATGGTGAACGAGGGACTGCTGGTCGAGGGACGGGACGGCTGGCGGGTGATCGGCGAACTCCGCGCCCGCGTACCCGCCGCCCTGGTCACCAGTATCGGCGTCCGGATGGAGCAACTCGGCGAGCAGGCGGGCGAACTGCTGTCGGTCGCCGCGATCATCGGCCGCCGCTTCCCGCTGACGGTGGTGCAGACGGTGATCGGCACGAACGACCGGACCCTGCACAACCACCTGAGCGCCGCGGTCTCGGCGAACCTCGTGACCACCGACGAGACGACGCCGGGCTGGTACGCCTTCCGTCATCCGCTGACCGCGGAAGCGTTGCTGGCACGCCAGTCACCGGCCCGCAAGGCGGCACTCGCCCGGCAAGCCGCAGACGCCGTCGAGAAGCTGTACCCGGGTCTGCCGGGCGATCTGTGCGCGCTCGTCGCGTCGCTCCGGCTGACCGCGATGGACGAACGGGCCGCGGGCCGCCTGTTCGCGCAGACCGGTCGCCGCGCCCTCGACGCCGGCGCCGCGGATTCCGCGGTCACGATGCTCACCAAAGCCGTCGACCTGCTCGCCGGAGCCGACGCGGGTGATCGGGCCGAGGTGCTGGAGACACTGCTGTACGCGCTCGGGCAGACCGGCCAATTCGACCGCGCCGTCGAGCTGTCGGCGGGCTTCGTCGAGATCGGCACGCTCGAACGGGCCGCCAAACTGCACACCCAGCTCGCCTGGGCCGCCTACATCGCCGGACGGCACGACGAATGCCTCGGCCAGATCGAACGCGCCCGAGCTCCCCTCGGTTCGGCGATCTCGCCCGCTCAGCAGGCCGCGCTCGACGCCGTCGAAGCGAACCTCTGGCTCGACGTCCCCGGCCGGACCGGCACGGCGGAACGGCTCGCGCGTCAGGCGTGGAAAGTGGCCGAGGAGACCGAGCAGCCGTTCGTCGTCTGCCAGGCACTGCAGGTGCTCGGCATGCTCGCGCTGTCGCGGGACCTCACCGAATCCGAGCAGTACATGCAGCTCGCGCGGAGAACCGCCGAGGACAACCACCTGCACCACCTCCGCACCCAGGCGCTGGTCCGGCTCGGCGGGCATCGCGTGCTGATGAACGGCGACGAGCAGACCCTGCTGCTCGCCCGCGCGGACGCCCAGCGGACCGGGTCGATCACACTGCACTGCGCGGTCGATTCCGTGCGCACCATGCACGCGATCCTGCGCTGCGAGTTCGACACCGCGCACGCGCTGCTGGAAGAGAACCTCGCCGTACTCGGCAGGCTCCGGTTGACCGCGTTGCTGCAGTACGCGCATATGACCAGGGCGATGTCGGCCGGGCACCGCGCCGACCGCCCGGCGATGGAGCGGGCGCTCGACGACTTCCGGCAAAGCGGCGGCGAGAACGCGCAGGAGATGGTGCTGAGCATCGGGCTGGCACGCGTCTTCTGTTCACTGCTCGAGGAGGACTTCGAGCGGGCGCGCCGCGAACTCGACCAGGTCATCGAGCTGGAGGACCGGCGGCCGAGCCGGTTCCACCTCGCCGGACAGCACGGACTCAGGACGCTCGTCGACACCCTCGGCGGTGCTTCCTGCCCGGAGGCGGGCTCCGCCGTGAGCGGGATGCGGTGGAATCGGCAGTTCGTCGAATTCGCGCACGCCGTCGAGCACGGCAGGCGCGGTGACACGGCGGAGGCCGAACGGTCGGTGGCCTCCGCACTCGAAACATCGGCGCCCTATCCCCTCGCCCGGCACCTCGGGCTCCGGCTGATCGCCGAACCGGCCGCCGCCGACGGCTGGGGAGATCCGGCGGGCTGGCTCAACGAGGCCGAGGAGTACTTCCACGGCAGGGACATCCAGGCGGTCGCGGCCGCCTGCCGGAGCCTGCTCCGCAAGCTCGGCGCACCCGTGCGGCAGCGCCGGTCCGGTGTCGACCGGGTCCCCGGTGAGCTGCGCGCGGCCGGCGTCACCGTCCGCGAATACGAGGTGCTGCTACTGCTCGCCGAGCGCATGGGTAACAAGGACATCGGCGCCCGGCTGCACATCTCGCCCCGCACGGTCGAGAAGCACGTCGCGAGCCTGCTCGCCAAGACCGGACTCGCCGACCGTTCGGCCCTCGCCGAACACGCCGCCGGACCGCGACCTGGCATGCTGTGAGCCATGAGCGACCTCACCGTGTACGGCGCCGACTGGTGCCCCGACGTCAAACGCAGCCGTGCCCTGCTGGACGCGAAGGGCGTCGAGTACGACTACATCGACGTCGAAGCGGACACTGTCGCCGAGGAAACCGTGCGGGCGCTGCAGAACGGTGAGCGCCGGATCCCCACCATCGTCTGGCCGGACGGCACCCACCTGGTCGAGCCGAGCGACGACGAGCTCACCGCGCACCTGGACCGGTGACCCTCCCGGACGTCCCGGTCGGCACGAGGATCGTCGTGCGGTACCGGATCGAAGGCGGGTTCACCGACGCCCTCGGCTACCTGCGCTCCCGTGACGACGCGGAATGCGCGGTGGAGACCAAACGCGGGCTGGTGACGATCCGGCTGGCGGACATCGTCCTCGCGAAGACCGTCCCGCCTCCACCACAGCCGCGGCCTCGGCCGGCCTGATCGCTGTTTCGCCCCGGCGCTCCCGGGTAAGCGAGGGAATCCCCTTCAGGAGGTTCCCTTGGCTGCCACAACGGAAAACCCGGACGGTCCGACGGAGTTGTCCCGCCGATCGTGGTTCGCGGTGCTCAAACGGACGTTCGCCCAGTTCAACCACGACAACATGCTGGACTGGGCGGCCGCCCTCACCTACTACGGCGTCCTCTCGCTCTTCCCCGGGTTGCTGGTCCTGACCGCGATCCTCGGCCTGCTCGGGCCGTCCGCGACCCAGACCCTGGTCGACAACGTCGGCCGGATCGCGCCGGGTCAGGGCCGGGAGATCCTGGTCGGCGCGATCGAGGAGCTGTCCAAATCCGGCGGACTGGCCGGAACGGCGGCGATCATCGGCTTCGTGGGCGCGTTGTGGTCGGCATCCGGCTACATCGGCGCGTTCATGCGTGCGTCCAACGTCATCTATTCGATGCCCGAAGGCCGCCCGATCTGGAAGACCGTGCCGTTGCGGGTCGGGCTCACCGTCGCCGTGCTGATCGTCCTCGCCTTGTGCGCCGCCGGCGTGGTGGCGACCGGCGGGGTCGCGCGCTACCTCGGTGACCTGATCGGCCTCGGTTCGACGGGTGTCCTCGTGTGGGACATCGCGAAATGGCCGGTGATCGCGCTGCTGGCGGGGCTGGCGTTCGCGATGCTCTACTGGGTGAGCCCCAACGTGCGGCAGCCGAAGTTCCGCTGGCTCACGCCCGGCGGGCTCGTGGCCGTGGTGCTCTGGGCAGCCGCCACCGCGGGATTCGCCTTCTACGTGAGCAATTTCGGCTCGTACAACAAGGTCTACGGTTCGCTCGCCGGGGTCATCGTGTTCCTGATCTGGCTGTGGATCTCGAACATCGCCGTCCTCCTCGGCGCCGAGCTGGACGCGGAACTCACCCGTGGCAAGGAGCGTGCCTCCGGACGCCCCGCCGACGACGAGCCGTTCCTCCCACCGCGCGACACCAAGGCGATGGACGACGACGAGGCGGCCGCGGTCGCCGAAGCCACCGAGTGACTCCCGCACATATTGAGGGGGTAGGGCAAAGGTGGCGCGGTGGGTGCCGGGGGGTCGTGTGTGGCGATTCGGGTTCTGGCGAGGCCTCTCTTAGCCCTTCACGGACCTGCGATCCGACCCGCTTCCCGCCGTAGGTACCTAAAGCACAGTTCGCTCTAACCCGAATCGCCACTCACGAGACGTGAGGATGAGCCGCCGGCTGCTTCAGTGCTTCAGACGGCCTGGCGTCGAAGTCTTATGTCGTGAAGGGACCCTTCAGTTGCCCCGGAGACCGGTAGCCGTCTGACCTGCGCTAACACGGCTACCGGTCTTCGGCGGTACACAGCGGGTACACAACAGCCGAGAACAGGTCATCCATGAGCGAGCGCGCTCGTGAGCCTGCTCGAACAGGTGCCCGTACGTCTCGCTGGTGGTGACGATGGAAGCGTGCCCCATGTAGTCGCGGACCTGTTCCATGGACGCTCCCCGGTGACCGGGGCCGCCTTCGATGAGCCGGGACGCGTAGTAGTGGCGCAGGTTGTGAATCCCGTGGGCGCCGCCCTTGGCGAGTTCGGCCGCCTGGATCGCGGGGTGCCAGACGTCCGGGTTCCACTTGGCGCGGTCGATCAGGCCGCCCTTGTCGTTGGTGAACACCACGTGCCAGTCCTTGTTACAGCACGTGCACCGGACAACCGTGGTCCCGTGCTTCTCCGCGTGCTGGGCAATGGCGGTCGCGGTGACGTCGGCGAGCGGACCGTGCGGACCTTGCCGCCCTTGGGCTTGGCTAGGACAAGCTTCCCGCCGACGCGCTTCACCTGGTGGCGGATGGTGATCTCCTTCCGGAAGCGGTTCACGTCTTCGAGCGCGACGGCGAACGCTTCGTCCTGCCGATGCCCGCACGTCGCCGACACGAGCCCGATGGGCCGTTCCCGCTCCGGCATGGCGGCAAGCACGGTGTTCACCCGCTCTTGCTCCCAGATGTTCCGGACACGCCTGTCACGCCGGGGCACCTCCACGTCCCACCCGTCGAAGGGGTGCACGGGGAGCAGCTTGGTAGCGCCCTTTACCGCCGTCCGCAGGAACGAGCCGAAGTGGACGTAGGCAAGCTCAAGGGTGCTCGTCGCGTACCGCTCGCCGTTGGGCTTGGTCTTCTCGCACATCTCCGCCCACCACTCCATGACCCGCGACAGGGTGATGTCACAGACCCGCAGGTGACCGAACGTCGGCAAGATGTGGTTCTTGAACCGGGACGCGACCGTTCGGCGGGTCTGAACGTCGGAGTAGCCCTCCCGCAGCTCGCTTCCGCGCAGCCTGCGTAGACCACCGCCCTGTGCGGGTTGAGCCCGGCCGCGCCCCCTCTCGCGGCCTGGTGCTCCCCGTTCGGGGCGGTCCCACTCTTCCGCGCCCGCCGGGCGACGCCAAGGACGGACTTACACGCCGGTCCGCAACGGCGGTCCCCGGCCGACCTCTGAACGGAGGCACCTTGCCCGGCTCCGTGTCGGCGACCGACCGCGTGATCGCCGGGGCACTCGTCGCCGTTCTCCTGTTCTCCACGGTGTACGCCGTGAACCCCCGGCTGCGCCCGGCCCTGGTGTGGTCGCAGCCTGCCGAACCGGCCCGGCCCGCCTTGCCTTCGGTGCCCGCGAGCCCGCAGCCCGCCGGGGCAGGCCCGGACCCCGAACCCCCGGCGAAGGACTCGAACCCGCCGTGTGGCCCCGCAAAGAGGGACGCGCCCGACCGATGGATTGCGCAAGCTTCCGCCGCGCTGGAGCACGTCGGCGAACCGCCAATCACTGACAGGGATGCGCTGCGGCTCATCATCGCGGCCGAGTCCTCCGGCGACCCGTGCGCCGTGAACACCTGGGACATCAACGCCCGACGCGGAACGCCGAGTGTGGGCCTAGTCCAAACGATCCGGCCGACGTTCGACCGATGGGCGTTGCCCGGCTATGGCGACATCCGCCACCCCGTCGACAACATCATTGCGGGAGTTCGCTACGCCCGTGGCCGCTACGGCTCGGGAAGCAACGTGCCCGGAGTCGTCGGCAGGCGCACGGGCGCCCGGTACAGCGGTTACTGACCTAGTACTGACTTTGCCGACGGATGCCCGATCCGAGGTTCCGAAAAGCGCTTCTGACTCCCATGGGGATAGCCGACCGGCCTGAGCCGGGAAACCACACCCACATTTTGCCAACACTGTCCCGTATGTACACATGTGTGATAGTCAGTGAGGCATCACGTGTCAATTTATGGCGTTCGTTCGGCGGTGCCGCTATCTCAATTTCAGACATTTGTGGCTTCACCGTAGTATCGGGGTCAACGTTCTGCGCATACCAAGCCACCCTCGTAAAGCGTGTACGGTAGAACTTTCGCGTGCGCCTGTCTCGCCAGTGCACTCGGACAGTGTAGTTAACTACAACATCGCGCACAGGAAGCTTGCTGGCATTCTGCACGTAGAGCGAGACATACAGCGGATCGTACTCGGAATCCTCGGGGTCATCTCTATTGCGAATGCGCGGCGCATCAAAGAGAACGTGACCTGCGGCTGTGACTTCGTCAACCTGCCGCCGTTGGTGTCTGCGCTTGTCGCGCATGAATGCGGCAACCGCGACGACAATCGATAAGGCGGACAGCCATGACGGCACATTTCCCCAATCGAGATCATGAACCCAACTCGGTAGATCCCGCCAGAGTGCTTTCAAGTCCATAACTCCCCATCCGCTTGCTCGTCCGATCAATCTTAGCGGCGACATACAGCGTGGCGTGCACACCACAAGGAAGGCCCCGCGGCCGGCGAGGTGCCCGGTTGAGGTGCACACCACAAGACGGGACGGAGGTACTCGGCATGTCGCACGCGAAGCGGCCGGAGGATCGCTCCGGAAACCCGCGCAGTGCCAACGGTTCCCCGTCCGCGCCAACTGTCCACGTCGGACGTGCGCCGCGCGTACCGTCGAAGCTGGGCGACGTCGGTCGCGAGATCTGGCGGGCCGTGTGGGCTGCGGGCGAAGGCGCCTACCTCCCTGCAACTGACCGGTTCGTGATCGAACGCTACTGCGAGCTTCACGACCGGCGGGCCGCGCTGCTGCGCGAAGTGGAAATCGACAGGCTTACGACAGTGGGCAGTACCGGGCAGACCGTGATTCATCCGGCGCTGCGGTACGCCGAGTCCACCGAGAAGGAAATGCGCGCCATAGAAACAACTCTCGGGCTGAATCTGGAAGCCCGCCTTCGTCTGGGCATCGCCGCGAACGCTGCGCGCCGGACGACTTTGGACGACATCTTGGGTGGCCCTGACGACGATTAGGAGGCGAAACCGTTGTCCCCCAAAACAGAGGCACGACGGGTACGCCGATTCGTCCAGCACCTCACTCTAGGCGGCTCGTATCTCGGGCAGCCATTCCGTCTGCTCGCGTGGCAACGCGACGTCATCGATGAGATTTACCGGCTCACCCCGGACGGCCGACGCCGATACCGGACGGCGGTTCTCGGCGTGGCGCGCAAGAACGGCAAGACGCAGCTTGCCGCAGCGCTCGCGCTGTACCACCTATGCGCGGACACTCGCGACGCAGCGCCGGAAGTCATCTGCGCCGCCAACACCCGCGACCAGGCCCGGGTACTGTTCGCCGAAGCCTCGCGCATGGTCCGAATGTCCCCGCTTCTGTCGGACATCTGCACTGTCCAACGTGATCAGATCATCTGTCACGCGACGGGCGGCCGGTTCAAGGCCGTGTCCGCCGACGCCGGGCTTCAGCAAGGTTTGAACCCGTCCATGATCGTGATGGACGAGTACGCGCAGGCGAAGAACAGTGACTTGTTCGACGCGCTCACTCTTGGCTCTGCCCAACGGAACGAGCCCTTGTTCTTGGTGATCTCTACCGCCGGGCCGTTGCCTGACGGGCCGTTCGCGGACATGGTCGAGCACGGCCGCCGGGTCGAGTCCGGCGAAGAGGACGACCCCTCTTTCTGGTCCCGCTGGTACGGGGTCCACCCCGGCGAAACGGTCGACCACCGCGACCCCGACGTGTGGCGCCGCTGCAATCCGTCGTGGGAGATCATGAATCACGCGGACTTCGCTGCGAGCTGCAAGCGCACTCCCGAAGCTAATTTCCGCATGTACCGGCTGAATCAGTTCCTCCGGGGTGGCTCGATGTGGCTTCCTCACGGCGCGTGGGAAGCGCTCGCGCGGCCGGATAAGCGGCTTGAGCCCGGCGACGAAATCGTTGCTTTCGTTGATGCAGCGTGGAAAGGCGATTCAACCGGCATCGTCGGTGTCCGCCTGTCGGACTTGCACGCGGAGGTACTCGGGCACTGGGAAGCCCCGGCGGATGACCCGCACTGGCGTACACCGCTGGGTGAGGTAAAGCAGAGAATCCGGAATATATGCGGGATTTACCGCGTTGCGGAGGTCCCCGGCGACCCGTACCGGTGGGAAGTCGCGATGCAGGAGTTAGCCGAAGAGTGCTTGCCGGTCGTGGAGTTCCCGACCAATCACCTACACGGGTGCGACGAAGGCGAGTGACGGAAAGCCGTCGTCTCTCGTTATCGAAGCTCCGGCGATTCAGTTCACCGGAGATTCCCCGGAAGCATCCATTGACGAAGTCACAGTCATGGAATTGCCGTTCCGGATTCTCGACCCCGGTACCTCCGACGCGCTGAAGCTCGTCTACACAGAGCCGACTCCGACCCCTCCGACCAGCGGCTGAGTCCGCCCCTGCTTGGTGTGCACACCACAACCTGAAGGCCCCGCGGCCGACGAAGGGGCTTGGTGTGTACACCACGAGGGGAAGGTCTAATCACCCGACTCGCCGTCACTCGGGTCGTCCGAACCATCGGGCTGACGCCCACGACTCAACCGATCGTTGAACCGAATTGGGGGGTTAAGGGCCTCCGCGATCTTTGGAAGGTCTTCCGGTCGGGCCTTGGCAGCGAGCGTTCGCACGGTCAGCCACTTGCAGAGGGGCCGGGTAATTCCCCCGATTACTGCACCGGAGGTGGCCAGAATCGCCACAATCTCGGTGGGACCAATCGCCATCGTCGCACTCCTTGCCTGCCTGGTCAGGCAGACAAGGGCATGTCAAAGCCTGACCAATGTTTCCATTGGGCAAGCTAAGGCGTACTTCTCCCTCGATCCTTAGCACGACTTGAAACGTCTACTGCCGCCGCGCGCCCTTATTCCATCTTCAGGTTTGCAACCACAGCAAACTCGCCGCGTTCCAGAGCATACCAAACCCCGTGTGGGGCACGTCACTCGCGGCCTGGCGTGTGCACCACAAGGAGATCTTCCCGTGGCTCGTGACTTCGAGGTCCGGGTAGACGGGCTGCGCGAGCTGCGCAGCGCGATACGCCGCACGAAGGACGCCGACCTGCGCAAGGAGCTAGCGCAGGCGCACAAGGACACCGCCGACGTGGTGGCGCAGCCCGCGAGCCGCGCGGCTCCGCATCGTTCGGGCCGGCTGGCTCGCACAGTCAAGCCATCCGCGAGGGTCAAGGGGGCCATCGTCCGCGCTGGACGCGGCTCGTCGGTCCCGTACGCCGGACCGATTCACTTCGGATGGCGCAAACGGCACATCCGCCCGCAGCCCTTCCTTTTCCGCACCGCCGGGAAGAAACAGGCCGAGTACACCGCAGTTTTCCGCGAGCGAATCACGCGGCTCGTCCGGCGGGCTCTCGGCTCTTAACAGACTGGAGAATCGTTGTCCGACTTCATTTCGATTGACATCGACGAACTGACCATTGACGAAATCGAGGCGGTCGAAGAGATCATCGACGCGTCCATTGAGTCGGTGGCCAAGCCCGGTTCCTGCAAGGGCAAGTTCCTCCACGCCCTCGCGTTCGTGGTGAAGCGTCGTGAAGACCCCGCATTCACCATCGAGCAGGCCGGAAGCCTGAAGATCCGCGTCGAGCGCCCGGCGGGGAAGCCGGACCCTACCGTGCCCGCCGCGCAGTAACGAAAGCGCGGCTTGTGGCGCACTTCGGCGTCACGTAGGCGGACCTACACACGCTGCGGCTCGTGGAGTTCAACGCGCTGGTGTCCGCAATGGACAAAGACCTGAAGGACCGCAACCGCCGACACGGCGGAGGACACGAGCCGGGGACGCGACGCACCCCGGTCATGACGTGAGGGGGGCGCCGATGGCTAAGCCGATCAAGGTAACCATCCTGGGTGACGTCTCCGACCTCACCAAGAAACTTGACGACGGCGAACAGACCGTGTCCGGCTTCGGCGTCTCCCTCGGCAATGTCGCGGGGAAAGTCGCTGGCATGGCCGCGAAATTCGCACTCGTGTCCGGCGCGGTCGCAGGCATCGGTACCGCCATCTCAGACGCTATCGCGCAAGAGTCGTTGACGAACAAGCTCAACGCCCAACTTGGAGCGACCGGAGCACAGGCCAAGACCTACGGTGCCGCCGCTGGAGCATTGTACGCCAAGGGATACGGCGAAGTCCTGACCGACAAAGCAGAAGGCCCCCACCTGGTCAAAGGAGGGGGCCAACGGCTTGTGTACCGGTACGCGCTGGGTACACACGAGCACCGATAAGGGCCAGTAGCGACCGGTACTAACAGGAACGGTTTTCGCTGGTCACCGACCCACCCGGCGCGTTTGCGCAGGTCAGAAACCGGCCATTACAGAAGGGACCCTTCACGACATCCCCACCACGGCGACCACTCACGCGAGCACTCGACTGGAGTTTCAGGTACTGGGGAAGTGTGAAGGTCGAGTTTCCTCGGCTGAGCCGAGGGAAGGGGGCCTTCACGCGCAGCCGCTGTGACTGCTGGTGCCTGTGGGCGAATGTGGCGATGATCGAGTCCGGACCTGGCATCAACCGCAACCTCAACCACGTAGGTACCTAAGACACCCTGGGTTCTAACCCGAATCGCCACTCACGGCCCCTCTCGGCACCTTCACCCCACCATCAGCCCCACCCACGAACACAGCACCTCACCCCTCAATAGAAACCGTCCTTGCCACTCACGACCCGTGACACGGACGGCACCCGTCTGGCGTTCGGAACCACGCCACCATTGACTCCCGCACAGAGAGGAGCCCTTCCCCGGCAGTGCCGGGGAAGGGCTCCATCGATTCTCCTAGCTCTTGCTCGACTTGGTGGCCTTCTTCTTCGCGTCCTTGGCCTTGCCCTTGACCGTCCCGATCGCGTCCTGGACCGGCGCGTAGGTGCCGTAGAGCGCCGGGTCGGGCTTTGGAGCGGTGCCAGGTCCGCCGAGGGCCTCGGGCTCCATCAGGTACTCGATCCCGCCCTCGCCGAAGCTCCAGCCACCCTTCGCACCGTCCGGGCCGTCGGACAGGTGCCAAATGGTGTTGTTGTGCTCCTGGTTCTCCTCGTCGAACAACGCGGTCGGCGCGATGTCGCTTTCCAGGCCGTCGGCCTTGAGTTCCTCGATCGCGGCGAGCCACTGCTTCTGGTGCACCGTGTCTCGCGCGAGGTTGAACTGCAGCATCGCCTTCACACCCGGGTCGTCGGTCATGTTGTACAACCTGGCCGTCTGCAACCGGCCCTGTGCCTCGGCCGCGACGTTCGCCCGGAAATCGGCCAGCAGGTTGCCCGACGCCACGACGTAGCGGCCGTTCCAGGGGTAGCCCTGGCTGTCGCTCGGCGTGGCGCCGCCACCGGAGATGATCGCCTGCTGGGGATCCATCCCGCCGAGGATCGCCGCGGTGGCCGGATCCTTCGCGGCCTCGGCCACCGTCGTAGCGGGTGCCCCTTCGAGCAGCCGGGCGACCATCGTCGCGAGCATTTCGACGTGACCGATCTCCTCGGTCGCCGTATCCATGATCAAATCCTTGTACTTGCCCTCGATGCGGCAATTCCAGCCCTGGAACAGGTACTGCATGGTGACGGTCATTTCACCGTAGGCGCCACCGATGAGTTCCTGCAGCTTGCGGGCGTACAAGGCGTCGGGCTTTTCCGGCTTGGCCTCGAATTGGAGCGATTTGGTATGACGGAACACTGACAACCTCCGAAGAATTCAGGGAAGAAACAGAGCTAGCGCGAGTCGGCGATCGGCGCCTTCGAACCGGAAAGCGGAATGAGCCCGAGTGCGATCATCCCGACGGCGAGCCCGAGGTGCAGCCAGTTGTCGGCGCTGTTGACCGGCACGAAATTGGCCGCCGAGCCGTGGTCGATCAGCAGCCCGTACAGCCAGAGCACGAGGTAGATCACCCCGCCGCCGACGAGGAACGCCTTCGCGCCGCTCACCGTCCGGGCCAGCACGATGCCCGCGACGCCGAACGCCAGGTGGACGATGTTGTGCAGGATCGACACCTGGAACACGCCCAGCAGCAACGCACCGGACTCGTGGCCGGCGCCGCTCAGCTGTTCGTAGTTCGTCGTGATGCCGGGGATGAAACCGAGGATGCCGACGAGCAGGAAGACCGCGCCCACGCCGAGAGCGATGAGCTGGCGCGGAGCCCGCCGAACCGTGGCCGGCGATGCAGTCATGATTTCCTCCGATCCAGGTGACTGGGGAACTGTGCGAACATCGCGTCGAGTACCCGGGCGAAAGCCGTTCACACCGGGGAATCGGAGCTCATGAATTCGTGGGAATTCCCGTGTAACCCGGCCTGGCCGGGGTAGTCACGGCGAAGCACGCACGTCACAAGGAGGTCGGAATCGTGGCTGAGGACGCCTCAACGCAGGCCGGGCCGGGCGGCAAGCTTTTCCGGGCAGGCTTCCGCGCCCTCGCGGCCCTGCGTGGCGCGAGAGCCTTCCACCCGGATGGGCTACTGCTCAAAGGCGAATTTCACGGTCTGAGGTGCGATGACCTCGCCCTGCCGGACGAGCCGGTGGCCGTCACCGTGCGCATGTCCAAGGGGGCAGGCCTCCCGGGACGGGTGCCCGACGCGCTGGGGCTGGCGGTCCGGATCCCTTCCGCCGACGGTGATCCCGGGGATCTCACGCTGACCACTTCGGGTGCCGGTCTGGTCGGCCGGGTACTGCCGCGGCCGTCGCGGGCCTGGACTACCGGGCGCTACAGCACCTTGCTGCCCTATCGCACGAAAGGCGAACTGGTCTGGCTTTCGGCCCGCGCGGAGACGCCGCGGCACGCCGAAGCGTCATTGGACGCCTTGAGGCGCCTGGTGGCGGAAGGGCCGGTGACCTACCTCGTCGAGACCGTCCGCGCGAACGGGCATCGGAAGCCCTGCGCGACGCTGACCCTGCACGAGGTGGACGCAGACTCCTCCCGCCCCGCCTTCGATCCGATGCTGCATCCCCCGCGAGGGTGGGAGCCGCGGCCCGGCTGGCTCGCCGGGCTCCGCGAACGGGCCTACGAAGGCAGCCGCGAGGGCCGCTGATCAGCTCGCGAGGGGCTTGTCCAGCACGGCCTTAACGTGGCTGAAGTTGTCGATCGAATAGCGGCCGTGATAGCGGCCCATCCCGCTCTCCCCCACCCCGCCGAAGGGCAACTCCGGCGCCGCGAGATGGATGATCGCCGCGCCGAAGACCAAGCCACCCGACGACGTCTCCGCCTCGATCCTGCGCTTCGTCTCATCCGATTCGGTGAAGGCGTACAACGCCAGCGGCTTGTCGCGTTCGTTGACGAACGCCAGCGCAGCGTCGACGTCGGGCACCTCGATGATCGGCAGGATCGGGCCGAAGATCTCGTCCCGCATCACCGGGGCGTCCGGGGAAACGCCGGTGAGCACGGTGGGCGCGATGTACTTCTCGTCGCGGTCGGCCTGGCCGCCGACGACCGCGGTTCCGTCGTCGAGCAACGCGGCGAGCCGGTCGTGATGCCGCGTCGAGATGATGCGACCGTAGGAATCGCTGCTGGCGGGGTCCTTGCCGAACATCGCTTCGACGGTCTCCGCCAGCTGCTCGGCCAGCTTCGGTCCGGTGTCGCCGATCGCGAGGACGTAGTCGGGCGCGACGCAGGTCTGGCCCGCGTTGGCGAACTTGCCGTACGCCAGCCGCTGCGCGGTCACGGCGAGATCCGCGCCCGGCTCGACGATCGCCGGGCTCTTCCCGCCCAGCTCCAGCGTGACCGGCGTGAGATGCTTCGCCGCCGCGGCCATGACGATCCGGCCGACGGTCCCGTTCCCGGTGTAGAAGATCGTGTCGAACTTCTGCTCCAGCAGCGCCGTCGTCTCCGGGATCGCGCCCTCGACGACGCGGACGCCTTCGACGTAGTCCGGCAGATGCTCGGCGATCGCGGCCGACGTGTTCGGGGACAGCTCGCTCGGCTTCACGACCGCGCAGTTCCCCGCCGCCAGCGCTCCGACCAGCGGCGCGAGCACCAGCTGCAGCGGATAGTTCCACGGCCCGATGATCAACGCGACCCCGAGCGGCTCGCGCACGACGCGGCCGTTCCCCGGCCGCAGCGGATACGGGAGCTCGGCCGGCTCCGGAGCCAGCCAGGAGTCGAGGTTCTCCAGCGTGTGGTCGATCTCGTTGCGCACGAGCGCGATCTCCGTGCGCTTGGCTTCGGCGGTGTTCTTGCGCAGATCGGCATAGAGCGCGTCGAGGAAGACGTCGGCCCGCTCGGACAGGAGCTTCCGCAGGCCCATGAGCTGCGTTCGGCGCCAGTCCACCGGTTTCGTTACTCCGGTACGGAAGAGGTCACGCAGTTCTTTGACGACGGCGGAGGCATCACTGCTGGTCATGGATTCGAGCCTAGCGGCGAGGTGAGGCAGGTGCCCATCGCCGAGCGGTATAGGGCGTTATACACAAGTGTGAAGGGCGCTTTCCCCGCGTGTCATGCGGGGAAAGCGCCCTTCAGCCCTCGGTGAGCGTTACGGGTAGCTCACCAGATTGCTCGGCGTCGTACCCGGTGGTGTCACCGCACCGGTGTCGTTGATGACGTGGGTGATGGTCCCCTTGTAGTTCAGTGAGACCGTCACCATGTTGTGGAACCGGACGCCGGAGCGGTTCGGCACCTCGAACGCGTGATACAGGTTCACCGACGGGTTGTCGTTGAAGAAGCAGTAGCTGCCAAGGCCCCACGCCTCGTGCGTGGTCACGTTGTCCCCCACCTTGTAGGCGGCGTATCCGTTGAGCCCGTTGGGACTCTTCCAGCCCGCCTGATCCGGGACGTCGTAAGGGATCTCGTTCTGGAAGAAGATCGTCCTGCCGTTCTGGCCGTTCCAGATCACCTGGTACTTCTGGTAGTGCTCGACGAACAGACCGGTCGCGAGCACGTTGTCGCCGTTGACGACCACCCCGGTGTCACCGGTGTTGACCGTCCAGCCGTAGGTGCCCGCGTTGCCGTGGTCGGCCCGCCAGGCCCAGATGTGGTCGATGATGGTGTCGCGGCTGTTGACGATCAGGCTGTTCGTCGCCTTCCCCGCGATCTGACCGCCGATCCGGAAGAACACGTCCTGCAGCGTCGTCGGGTTGGCCGAGTGGTTCGCCGTCGAGCCCGCCTGGCCGACCGTGAGCAGTGACTGCGAGTTGGTCGTTCCGGCGTCGAACAGCAGCCCCTTGATCCGGACCCCGTCCACGTCGGCGACCCGCATCGCTTCGACGCCGTTGTCGGGCACCAGCGTCGAGTAGCCGACACCGAGGACGACGGTGTTCGCCTTCGTCACGTTGAGCGTCTGATTGAGGTGGTAGACGCCCGGTGTGAAGAACAGGTTGCAGCCCTGGGAGAGCGCCGTGTTGATCGACGACGCCGTGTCCCCCGCCTTCACGACGTAGAACTGGCTCATCGGCAGCGAACTGCCCTGCGTGCCGCCGTTGGCCCAGCTCGGCCCGGAAGCGTTGGTGCGCAACGAAGGCAGGAAGACCCGGTACTTGCCGGAGCCGTCGAAGTAGAGATACGGGACATCACGGGACACCGGCGTGGTGGCGAGCGTCGTCTCCGGCGGATTCGGGAAGGTGTTGGCGGGAGCACCGTTCGTCCCGGAGAAGACCATGTTCCAGACCCCGCCGTCCCAGCTGCCGTAGCTGCTGTCGCGGGTGTACCACTGCTGTTGCGAGATCGAAGCGGTCTGCCCGGAGACCTTGGTGTCGGCGGTGTAGCCACCGCTGGCGAACCCGTAGCTGGCCGGGTAGAGCTGGAGCCCGCCGCGGATGTCCATGCGGCGGAACGGCGCGGCCTGCGCGACGGCCCAGCGAGTGGAGCCGCTGCTCGGGACCACGGCGAGGTTTTCCGCCGAGCGCCAGAAGTTCTGCAGCGCCACCCCCTTGTCCGACTCGTTGAAGGCGTCGACGGTCACGTCTCCGTTGATCACGACGTCGCCCGGGTTCTGCCCGAGTCCCGCGACGGAGGTGTAGTAGCCGACGTTGTCGTGGATGCCGTTGTACACACCGGGCTTGAACAGGTGCGCGTACCGGCGCTCGGTGAACTGCGCGGTCAGCGTGTCCTTCTGCGCGGTGAAGTCCGCGTCCAGCCTGCTCTGGATCGACGCCGCCGACATGCCGGGGTCGAAGATCCGCACGTTCGGGCCGAAATCCGGAACCTCGGCCTGCGTCGGACAAGTCGCCTGTGTCGATCCGATCGTGTAGCTCGCCGACGTCACCGGCGAATTCGCCGAGCCCGGCTTGACCGCGATCGCGGAGATCGTCGAGGACGCGGAAACCGTGATCGGTCCGGTGTACGGAGTGGACGAAGCGGTCGGTGTGGAACCGTCCACTGTGTACCGGATGGTCGCGCCCGGCGTCGCGGACGACAACGTCACCGAGCGGGCGCTCGGGTAACTGCCACCCGGCGGGTCGAACGTCGGCGAAGCGACGGTCGTGCCGCTTCCGCCATGGGTGTAACCGAAATGCGGGGTGTCGTACTGCGGCCCGTTCTTCTCGTAGGTGAACCAGTAGTCGAGCACCGTGCCCGCAGTCAGCGAGCCGACGGTGTGCCGCCACGTGCCCCCGTTGTCGGTCATGCGGACGTTCTGCTGGCCCAGGCCGGGAACGCCGGTGTAGTGGATGTCGACGTAGCGCGCGGGCGTCGCCGGCGTAAAGGAGAACTGCGCCTGGCTCGCGTTCAGGGACGCGGCACTCTGGCTGTAGTCGGCGGCCGCGGCGGTGGCACCGCCGAGACCGGCGGCGATCAGGAGGGCGGAAAGGGCCGCGGCGAGCGCGCCACGAACCCTTTTCCGCCGTTGGGGCTGCACAAAGATCCGATCCACGTCGTGACACCTCCGGCGTTGGAAATCCACGGGCGAAGCAATTCGTTGCGCGCCACAACAAAGTAGCTGTCCGTGCGATATGTCCAGATCACGCTTCGGTAACAGTGGTGGTCCAAACCACTGACTGCTCCGCGCGGCCGCCGGGGACACGGCCGTTCGGCGTCATCGGACGAGGCGATCGGGTGCCGTTCAGCGGTCCGGAACGACGTAGAGCGTCGAGGCTTCCCCGCCGTGCATGGCAGCCAGACTGGTCCGGCAGGCCAGGAGTACCTCGCGATTCGCGGCCGTGTCCGGCGGGACACCGCAGCCGTCGCAGAAGAGTTCGACCGAGCCCGGAAAGGTTTCGTCGACCTCGACGTCCACCGTGCGATCGCAGCGGCGGCACCATCGATGACCGGTGACCACCAGGATGTGCATCGGATCGGAGATGCACTGGTGCACCCAGCCGCGATGGACGTAACAGGTCGTCCGGACGTGCGCGCTCAGCCCGTGTTCCTCCGCCACGTCTTCCGCGGCGAGGATCGCGGCCAGCCGCCGGTCGGCGATCTCGCCGTACCGGTCCCGCCGACGGCCCGGCGGGGACGCGTCCGCCGCCGCGAGCAGTCTGAGATGAGCCCTTGAGGGTGGCGGGGTACGTAGCACCATGTGGGTCTCGACCTTTCGGCGTCCACCGGAAGTCTTATCAGGTCGTTCCCCGATTTCGCCGAAGCGACACCCGACCGGGCGACAAGGCAAAGGGCGTTTGTACGGCCCTTGTATTCGCGCTGCCCATGCTGGCCGGACAACCGAGTCCGTTCAGGAGGCAGGAATTGTTGACCAAGGTAGCCGTGCTCGCGACAGCGACCGCGCTCTCCTTCGGCGTGGCCGCACCGGCCGGCGCCGAAGTGGCCGTGACCGCGTTGCCCGCGGCCAGCATGGAAGCGGTGCTCAAGGCCGCGCAGATCGACCCGCGCCGCGCCGACAGCGCATTGACCCCTGGCGCCAAGGACAGTGTGCTGCTGGTGGAGCAGGCGCTGGCCGCCAAGGGATTGCTCGATCAGCAGTACGTCGACGGCCACTTCGGCACCTCGACGATCAACGGGTACTCCAGCTACCAGAAGTCGCTGGGCTACACCGGGATCGACGCCTCCGGCCTGCCGGGCAAGACCTCGCTCGAGAAGCTGGGCGAGGGCCGGTACACCGTCACCGCGGTGGTCTCGGCGGGTAGCCGCCTGACCTACCACGGCAAGACGATGAACACCCGGACCAAGGCGATGCTGGTGAAGGCCGAGGCACTGCTCGGCAGGCAGCTCACCATCACGCAGGGCTCGTACAACCCCGGCGGCGTCGGCGCTTCGGCCGGGACGCACGACGGTGGCGGCGCGCTCGACATCGGTGTCGAGGGCATGTCCTCGGCCACGCGGACCGACGTCGCGCGGAAGCTGCGTCAGGTGGGCTTCGCGGCTTGGGTCCGGACCCCGGCCCAGGGCTTCGCCTACCACATCCACGCCATCGCACTGTCCGATCCGGACCTGTCCTCCGGTGCGCAGCACCAGGCCGGTGACTACTACCTCGGCTACAACGGCCTCGCCGGCCGCGGTTCCGACGACGGCCCCGCCGTCACGCCGAAGCTCACTTGGGAGGAGTACCAGCGGTCCTGATCCCGCCGGCCGAAGGCCACCTTCGCCGCTGTCGATCGCCGCGAAGGTGGCCTTCGGGCTGTCCGGGAACCCCCGGGTAGGCTTCCCCGCGACGGCAAAACCAGCGGGAAGGGAACATCGCGTGGAGGCTCAACCGGTCGGTCAGTGGCTCGACGAGCTGGCTTCGAAGGCCTCGACGCCCGGTGGTGGCGCGGGTGCCGCGATGAACGCCGCGGTCGGTGCCGCCCTGGTCTCCATGGTGTGCAACCTGACCATCGGCAAGCCGAAATACGCCGAGCACGAGGCCACCATGACCGAGGCGCTGGGCAAGGCCGAAGACCTCCGCCGTCGCGCGCTCGGCCTCGCCGCCGACGACGCCGCCGCCTTCGACGCGGTCGTCTCGGCCTACAAGCTCCCGAAGGCCACCGACGAGGAGAAGCAGGCCCGCTCGGCCGCGATCCAGGCCGCGCTGGTCGGCGCCGCCGACGTCCCGCTGCGCACCGCCGCCCTCGCCGCCGAGGTCGTCGACGTCGCCGCCTCGATCCTCGAAGGCGCCAACACCAACGTCATCTCCGACATCGCGGTCGCCGCCTCGTCCGCCAAATCCGCGCTCGAATCGGCCGTGGTCAACGTCGAGGTCAACCTCGCGTCGATGTCGGACGAGCAGCTGCGCAAGGAGACCGAAGCCCGGCTCGCCGAGCACGTCCCCGCCGCCGGGCGCGCCGACGCGCTCGTCGCCGAGGTTCGCGAGAGGATCGCCCGATGACGCTGATCGACGGGCGCGCGATCGCCGCCGCCATCACCGCCGAGGTCACCGAGACCGCCGCCAAGCTGCGCGAATCGGGCACCGCCCCGACGCTGGCCGTGCTCGTGCCGACCGACGACGACGCCACCGCCTGGTACGTGCGCTCGATCGAGCGGGCCGCGAAGAAGGTCGGCGTCGACTGCCGGGTGGTCCAGCTCGAAAAGCCGACCGGCGAGGACGTCACCCGCGAACTCGACAAGCTGTCCGCGGACCCGTCGGTCCACGGCATCATCTGCCAGACCCCGCTGCCCGAAGGCGTGACGCTCGACGACGTCGGCGCGCACATCGACCCGCGCAAGGACGTCGACGGCGCCAACCCGGTCAGCCTCGGCAGGCTCACCGCGGGCCTCGCGACGTACGCCCCCGCCACCGCCGCGGCGGTGCTGGAGATCCTGAAGCGCGAGCAGGTCGCCCTGTCCGGTGCCCAGGTCGCCGTCGTGGGCCGCTCCACCGTCGTCGGCAAGCCCGCCGCGCTCCTGCTGCTCGCCGAGAACGCGACGGTCACCGTCTGCCACTCCCGCACCAAGGACCTCGCGGCGGTCACCAAGACCGCGGACGTCCTGGTCGTGGCCGTCGGCCGCGCGCACTTCGTCGGCGCGGACCACGTCAAGCCCGGTGCCGTGGTGATCGACGTCGGCACGAACCCGACTCCCGAAGGCGGGCTCGTCGGCGACGTCGACCAGGCGGCCGTCGAGGGGATCGCGGGTTCGATCACGCCGGTCCCCGGCGGCGTCGGCCCGGTCACGACGTCGCTGCTGCTGCGGCACACCGTCACCGCCGCGCAGTCCTGATCCGCTGAGCAAGGCGGCGAGTCCATTGAGGACTCGCCGCCTTTTGGCGCGGTAAGGCTTTCGCGACACCGGCCTAGCCCTCGTTATTGAGCCGAAGGTAGCGAGGGGCTCCTTCACTACCTTCAGGGTAGGCAAGGAGGCCTTCACGGACCGGCGCGCATGTCACCGGCCATCCCAGGCTCAGCCTTCGTCAAGTCCCGATCACGGCTTCCACGGTCTTCCGCACCTGCGCCGTCTCCGGCGCGGCACCCGTTCGATCGGCGAAGAGCAGATGTGCGGCACCGATGAGCGTGGCCGCGAGCGTCTCGACGTCGGCGCCCTCGGCGACCCTGCCCTGCGCGCGCTCCGCCTCGAGGTAGCCGGCGATCATCTCGGCGGCCTGTGTCAGCACGGGGACCCCGGCCGGCCACTCGCGGCGCAATCGGGCGCGAAGCTCGTCGCGGAAGATCACGAGCGGGACGATCGCGACCGCGACCGACTCGAACACCGCCGTGAGCGCCGCGGTGAGGTTGTCCACGACCGTTCCGGTACCGACGGCCTCTCGGAGTCCCTTCTCGTCCAGCTTCTCGATCCGGTCCAGCACGAACTCGGCGAGGAACGCGTCGAAGTCGTCGAAATGCCGGTGCAGCACGCCTTTCGCACAGTCCGCCTCCGTGGTGACGGCCCGGCTGGTGAGCCCGCTCGGCCCGTCCCGCAGCAGGACGCGCTCGGCGGCGTCGAACAACTGCGCGCGGACGGCGCGCAGGGCTACCCCGGTAGGCATACGACTCCTTGCGTTGACGAGTGGGCAAGTGCCCACTTAAGGTGGGCGCATGCCCACTCTACCTTCGGGGCAGGAGCCCCACCACTATCGCCGGGCCGCGGAATCCTTCGGGGTCGACGTCGACCGCTACGACCGGACCCGGCCCGCCTATCCCCCGGAACTCATCGACCACTTCGTCGGCGCCGCTCCCGGCCGCGAGGTCCTCGACGTCGGAGCGGGCACCGGAATCGAAGCGCGCCAGTTCCAGGCGGCGGGCTGTCACGTGCTGGCCATCGAACCGGACCCGCGGATGGCCGAATTCGCCCGCCGGAGCGGGATCGACGTCGAGGTCTCGACGTTCGAGGCATGGGAGCCCGCCGGACGCCGGTTCGACCTGCTCGTCTCCGGGCAGGCCTGGCACTGGGTCGCCCCGGTCGCGGGCGCGGTCAAGGCCGCCGAAGTACTGCGGCCCGGCGGGCTCTTTGCCGCGTTCTGGCACGTGCCCGAACCGCCGGACGAGGTCGCGGACGCCTTGGCGGACGCGTACCGGCGGCTCGTGCCGGATTCGCCGATCGACCTCAAGACCGTGCCGAAGCAGCCTTCGGACCCGTACGGACCGCTCATCGCGAAGGTCGCCGACGGCCTGCGCGAAGCAAGCGGATTCGGCGAGCCGACGCGAACTCGTCACGACTGGGAACGGATATACACCCGTGACGAATGGCTCGACCAGCTCCCGACGTTCGGCTCGCTCACCTGGGTCGAACCCGTTGTGCGGCAGGAGATCCTCGCCGAAGTCGGAGCGGCGATCGACGGGCTGGGCGGCCGGTTCACCGTGCGCTACGCCACCGTCGCGATCACCGCGGTCCGGGACTGACCGGCCGGTGACGGGAACCGC
Organism: Amycolatopsis sp. WAC 01376; assembly: GCF_003947415.1. Classification (GTDB taxonomy): domain Bacteria; phylum Actinomycetota; class Actinomycetes; order Mycobacteriales; family Pseudonocardiaceae; genus Amycolatopsis. The sequence goes on along the minus strand of NZ_QHKL01000007.1, from coordinate 200,321 downwards.
GCCGCTCCCGCCACCGGCGTCCGTCAGGGTGTGACGGGGATGTTGGTCAGCCCGTTGACCGCCCTCGACACGGTGTTGGACGCGTAGACGACGTTGGGCCGTTCCGAGCACTTCGACGTCGAGGTGATCTTGATGGCGTACTGGCCGACGCCGCCGAGGTCGGACTTGTTGTCCCGCCACACGTTCCCGCAGCCGTTCGGGAACGATGGGGTGGTGCCGGGGTTGTGCGTCTCGTAGCCGTTCGCGAACGTCCCCGGCGAGGCGAAGGTGCCGGTGTTGCCCTCGATCACATACCCGGATCCCTTGACGTCGACCCAGGAATCGGCCGAGTTCTGCCCGGAAACCCCTTGGCCGTCGAAGGTGTTGCCCCGGATGACGCCGTCCACGGTGCCCTCCTTGACATCGATGGCCTCCGCGGCGACGTACGGTCCGATGTGATTGTTCAGAACCTGGATCCGGTCGCTACGGTCGACTCCGCCGGAGTTCCCGTGGCACGCCCAGTTCGAGTTCGCCGAGCCGAGGTAGACGCCCTCGCCGTAGCCGGCCTGGACGAGACCGGTGTGGCTGATCGTCGAGTCGCGGATGACGCTGTCGGCCGAGGAACGACGGAAGTGCACGGCCTCCTCGTCGATCTTGTGCACCCGCACCCCCTCGATCACCGTGTGGTGCGAGTTGTCGGCGACGATGCCTTTCTTCGACTCCTGCACGGTGAAGCCCTTGAGCTGCCAGTACGGCGCGCCGTAGAGCCAGAACCCGTACCCGGAGTCCCAGCCCGCGGTCGGAGCCGGACAGGAGGGCGCCTCCCCCGACGGGCCGTCGTTGATCAGGACCGCGGTCGACGGTCCGGTCACCGTGATCGGCGCGGCCGCCGTCCCCGGCTTCGTGGCGACGAACGAACCCCGGTAGGTTCCGGCCGCCAGCCGGATGGTCTGTCCGGGGGTCACGGCGGCCAGCGCGGCCTGCAACTCGGCCGCGGTGCCCACGTCGACGACGTCACCCGACGGCACCGTGGTGGTGGTCGCCGGCGGTTTGCTCGTGGTCGTGGTGGTCGGCGCCGTGGTGGTGGTCGGCGCCCCTCCCCCGCACGGGCTGCCGTTGATCGTGCACCCGGTCGGGAGGCCCGGTCCTGAGGTGTTGAAGCCGAAGCTCGCCGACCCGCCGGGTTTGACGGTGCCGTTGAAGCCGGCGTTGGTGACCTTGTAGTGCTGCCCAGCGCGGGTGAGCACCGAACTCCACGACGTGGTGACCGCGGTGCCGGCGGGAAGATCGAATTCGACCGTCCACTGTGTACTGTTCGCGTCCCCCAAGTTGGTCAGCGTGTACTTGCCGCCGTATCCGCTGTCCCAGACCGAGCTCTGGGTGAACGCGGCGGACAGGCTGGGCGCGGCGGCCTCGGCGGTGACGACGGCGCCGAGCAGGCCCGCCGCCGACGCCGCGACCGCGATCGCGGCGAGCAGTCGTTTCCTCGTCATTCCGTGCCTCCGCATTTCGTTCCGGCGATCGTGCACGCGACCGGGAGCCCCTGACCGGCGGCGTTGAAGCCGAACGTCGCCGTGCCACCCGGTTTGACGCTTCCGTTGTGGGTCGCGTTCCCGAACCGGTAGCGCTGCCCGGTCTTGGTCAGCACCGAACTCCAGGAACCGGTGATCGCCGTCCCGGCGGGCAGGTCGAACTCGACCGCCCACGAACCCACCGCGGCCGAGCAGCTGTTGGTGACGGTGAAGCCGCCGCCGTACCCGCTGTCCCACACCGACTTACGGGTGAAGGTCGCGTTCAGGCAAGCACCGGGAGTCTGACTGGTCGTGGTTGTGGTTGTGGTCGTGGTGGAGGTCTGACCCGTCGTCGAGGACGGCGGAGTCCCGTCGACAGACTTCAGGAACAGCGACGACGCGGCGTCGGTCTTGGTCGCGTCGACCCCGTGTCCTCCGGTGTAGTCCCGCTGCTCGTTCTTCGCCCAGTCGGCGATCGGGGCGCCGCCTACGTCGAGGTGCTTGTACGCGGTGCCGTCCCAGCCGAAGACATGGATGCGGTGCCGGTCGGCGTAGAAGTCGTTATACGGGCCGTTGTCCGCGAGCTGCTTGGTCATGGCGTTGTTGAAGAACACGTTGCGGTAGCCGGTGGCACCCGACCATTTGACGGCCTTCTTGCCCGCGCCCCACCAGATCGGGAACCAGTTCGAGTCGTCGGGACCGCCTCCGCCCTCTTCACCGCAGTTGGCCCGGCAGTTCCCCGAACGGTGCGCGTACGGGACCTTGACCGTGTTCAGTTCGAAGAGGTTGTTGCGCTCCCAGCCGCCGTGGAGGTTCAGGTCGGAGTCGAAGGAGTTGCCGATCACGACGTTGCCCGAGGCGGACCACTGGAAGGTGAAGTGCCGCAACAGGGTCGAAGTGTTCCCGGCATACAGCGAATCCCAGACCCGCGAGCCGCGGAAGTAGCCGTTGCCACCCTTGCCCTTGTTCCATGAGCCGTTGAGTTCGTTGTCCACGATCTGGAGGTTCTTGGCCTCCTCGGTGACGATCGGATGCGAACCGGTCATCTCCGCGCGGATGCCGCGGACCCAGGAATTCGCCGCCCACTTGAACACGATCCCGTGCATCTCCGCGGCGGGCGCCATGTTGCCGTAGTTGTTGTTCGCCTCGGCGGGGTTCAGGCCAGGCATCTCTTGGGTGAACCCGAGGTTCTCGAAACCGACGCCGATCACCGGGTCGACCAGCGGCGCCGCCTTCGAGTCGTACGTGGCGCCGTCGATCGGGGCCGAACCGTCCGAAGTGGAGTTCACCGGCACGTCGTACTCGAGCGGTTTGTCCAGGGTGATGGTGCGTGCCGTGGTGTCGAGCACCGCGATCGTGAAGATCTGCTGGCGCATGTGCATGTTCAGCAGCGGGAACGTGGTCGGGGTGGCCTGCTGCTGCTCGTAGAACTTCTGCGAGTTGGCCGCCCGGATGTTGACCAGGTTCCCGGCGGCGAGCGAGGTCAGGGCGCCGCTGCTCGCCAGGTGGACGACCTTGTCCCCCATCCGCGCGGCGAACGCGGTGTCACCCGGCTTGCCCCGCAGCTTCACCCCGGCCTTCCAATGGACGTTGATCGTGCCCTCGAAGATGTCCTTGCGGTTGGCGGGCGCCGAGGCGTGGTCGCTCGCGTAAGACGTGTGCACTCCCCTGGACTGGACGCGGAACAGCCCGCGGCCCGGCCACAACCAGCCGCCCTTGCCCGCGCCGGAGGTCATCCCGTCCTCGTCCCAATCGGAACCGTCCGGGGTGAGGGAGTCGTAGAGGGTGTTCGCGTCGGGTTTGTAGACGAACTTGGTGGCGTCCTTGCCCGCGCCACGCAGGATCAGGTAGTCGGCGTCGACGTGGATCTCGTGCGTGACATCGAACCGGCCCGCCGGGAAAGTGATCGTGCTCAGCTTGGCGTAACTCCCCGACGGCGAGCACGCGCTCTTGATCCCGTCGATCGCCGCCTGGATCCCGTTCGTGTCGTCGGCGCCGTCGTCGGGCTTGACGTTGTACTGGCTCGCCAGTTCCGCCGCGGTGACCTGGCAGGTGGCGTTCGGGTTCACTTCACCGGAGCCGGGCAGCGCGGCGCCACCCCGGTACCCGGCCTTGGACCAGTCGTAGAGCCCCGCGACCGGCGCGCGGCGATTGGCGGCGCCGAGGTCGAGGCCGATCAGCGCGCCGGGCCCCGGCGCCGCGTCAGCTACTTCGGGCGGTACCTGCAGGATTGCGGCGACGGCGACCACGGCGGCGACCGCCGGGAGGACGGCACGACGAAGAGGACTTTTTCGGGACACCCGAAACCTCCGTGACGGACTGACGGAAGGTGTTGCGGCGTGTACACCCGGACCCCGTCTTTATAGTTCACGTCCCTGTCACCCGTCAACGGATGTGAATAACGTCCATATATGTGAACGCGGTGCCTAGTCTCCTGAACGGAAGCGATCGAGCACCCGGCGTTCCCGTTTCGTCGGACGTCCCGCACCCCGCTCCCGTCGCGCGACCGGCACGGCGGCGTCGGGTGGCGGCGGGGGCGTCCGGTCGAGGAAACAGGTCGCGGCGTCGGCGGCACCGACCCGTTTCTGGATCACCCGGGTCACTTCCAAGATCCGCGTCGTGTCGTTGACCCGCGCGCGGACCTCGTCACCGGCCACGACCGTGGTCGCGGGTTTGGCCGGTTTGCCGTTCACGCGGACATGGCCGCCACGGCACGCCGCGGCGGCGTCCGGGCGCGTCTTGGTCAGCCGGACGGCCCACAGCCAGCGATCAACTCGAGTGGACTCCACAGCAGTACATAGTGGCCCATCCGCCGTCGTGATGCCCGCCTGCCTGGCCCAAGCACAGGGAAAGAAGTCCCACCTTTATTGCCACCCGACATGGCCGCAGGTATAACTTGTTCTAAATCCCTCAACGGTGAGGAAGATCACGTGAGCGACGAAACCATGTGGAGAAGCGCTTCCGGACAGTTATCCCGCCGCCTCTTTATTACTGGAACTGGTTCTATCTTAGGAGCCGCGGCCCTCGGCGGGACCGCTTACGCGAAAAGTTCGATCGCCGACGCCGCTCGCATCCCGGCGCTCGTCATCGGGTCCGGCTACGGCGGCTGCGTCGCCGCGCTCCGGCTGGCCGAAGCCGGCGTCGACGTCCACCTCGTCGAACTCGGCATGGCATGGGACACCCCGGGCACGGACGGCAAGATCTTCGCCAACACCACCACCCCGGACTACCGGTCCTTCTGGCTGCGCACGCGGACGAAGCAGCCGCTGAGCAACTTCCTCGGCTTCCCGCTGGACAAGGACGTCCCGCGCCACACCGGCATTCTCGACGCCGAGGAGTTCAGCGGTATCACCGTCTACCAGGGCCGCGGCGTCGGCGGGGGCTCGCTGGTCAACGGCGGGATGGCCGTCACGCCGAAACGCGAGAACTTCGGCGCGGTCCTGCCCACGGTCAACGCCGACGAGATGTACGGCGTCTACTACCCACGCGCCAACGCGGGCCTCGGCGTCGCCACCATCGACCCGAATTGGTTCGAGACGGCCGAGTGCTACCAGTACGCGCGGGTCGGCCGGAAACACGCGCAGCGTTCCGGGTTCCCGTTCCTGTTCGTCCCGGACGTCTACGACTGGGACTACATGAAGAAGGAGCAGGCGGGCACGGTTCCGAGATCCGCGTTGGCCGGGGAGATCCTCTACGGCAACAACGCGGGCAAGAAATCGTTGCAGCAGACCTATCTCCCGCGGATCAAGGCCACCGGGCGGGTGACGATCTCGGCACTGCACCGCGTCACCTCGGTCATGCCCGCGTCCGGCGGCGGATACACCGTGGTGATGGAGCAGCTGAACACCGGCGGCACGGTGACCGCGACCAAGTCCGTGACAACGGACAAGGTGTTCTTCGCCGCCGGCAGTGTCGGCACGAGCAAACTCCTGGTCAAACTCAAGGCCACCGGCGCACTGCCCAACCTCCACAACGAGGTCGGAAAGGGCTGGGGCGACAACGGGAACGTCATGTGCGGCCGGGCCAACCACATGTGGGACGCCACCGGGGCACTGCAGTCGTCCATCCCCACCGCCGGTATCGACAACTGGGCCGCGGGCGGCGCCTTCGCCGAGGTCGCTCCCCTGCCGACCGGCATCGAGACCTACGCGTCTTTCTATCTGTCGATCACGAAGAACCCCAACCGGGCCACGTTCTCGTGGAACCCGAGCGCGAACAAGGTCGATCTCAACTGGCAGACCGCCTGGAAACAACCGTCGATCGACATGGCGAAGACGATCTTCGACAAGATCAATTCCAAGGAAGGCACGATCTACCGGACCGACCTCTTCGGCCTGTACAAGATCTGGGGCGACCACCTCACCTACCACCCGCTCGGCGGCGCGGTGCTCGGCAAGGCGACCGACAACTACGGCAGGCTCCACGGATATCCGGGCCTGTACGTGATCGACGGCGCGTTGATCCCAGGCAACACCTCGGTGAACCCGTTCGTCACCATCACCGCGCTGGCGGAACGGAACATCGAAAAGATCGTGGCCACCGATCTGTGACCCCCGGCCGGTCGTGAGTGGCGATTCGGGTTCTGGCGAGCTTCCCCTTAGGTACCTACTGCGTGACCTGTGGCGCTTCTTGCCTGATGCCAGGTTTGAAGTACATGAAGGGGTCCTTCACGGACCTGCGATCCCGATCGACCCGCCGTAGGCACCTAGAACACGGTCGGCCTAACCCGAATCGCCACTCACGAGACGCGAGGATGAGCGGGCGGCTCCTTCAGTGCTTCCAACGCCCCGGCGTCGAACTCTCATGTCGTGAAGGGCCCCTTTGAGACGATCAACGTCTCAAAGGGGCCCTTCACGACATCCCCACGACCGCGACCTGGCATCAACCGCAGCCTCAACCACGTAGGTACCTAAGACACCCTTGGCTCTAACCCGAATCGCCACTCACGACCATCCGCACCACAGTCCCGCGCCGAGGCCTTCCCCAGTACATGAAGGACCCCATCCTTGCGCCTAGGTACAGGAAAGGGTCCCTCAAATACTTCACGCGGCCCAAGAACGACCCGAATCACTAACGACCTAGAACTTCGGCAGAACGCAGACGGTGTCGATTCCCAAAACGCGATTCAGCCGTCCGAATGCGAGCCAGGAACCGATGCTCATGCTCAGTTCGACGATTTCCTGCTGGCTGTAGTGCTCGCCCATTCGCTTCCAGAATTCGTCGTCGATGCCGTGATGATCGAGCGCGTAGCGTTCGGCGTATTCGGCGGCCAGCCGGGTCCGCTCGTCGAACGCGTCGGTGGTGCGCCACTCGGTCACCGCGTCGGCGAACTCCTCCTCGACCTTCACACCGTCGCGTTCGGTCCGCCAGTCCAGGCAGAAGACGCAGCCGTTGATCTGCGCGATCCGCAGCCGAGCCGCCTCGAACTCGCGGAGCCCCAGCGTGGTGTGCGAATAGACCGCCAGGGACAGATTCGAGGCCGCGACGCCGATACCGGGCACCATCTCGCCCCATACGTAGCCGATCGGGTCCTTGCCCTCGGGAATGTCGATGATCATCGCGCGCTCCTTCCGAGCTTGCCGGTCGCCGGTCGCAAGGGGACGTCCAATGCGTCGTAAAGGCCCGGTTTGGCGTCCACGAGCCAGTCGATGGCGCCGACCAGCCTGCCGACCGCGGTCGCGTTGCCGCCGGCGGACCGGTTCTCGCCCTCGTCGGTGGCCTCGACCGAGACTTCGATCCTGGGGCGGCCTTCGATGATCACCCGGTGCGCCCCGTCGCCGCTGGGCGGCATCGGCCAGTCCGGCGCGCATGACGCGTGGATGCGGGTGACGTGCTCGATGACGATGCGGGGTTCACCGTCCACGATCCCCTGTACCTCGAACCGGACCGCGCCTTGCGTGCCCGCTTCGAACTCGCCCATCGCCCGCGTGGTCACGGTTTCCTCGAGCGGACGGCGGTCGAGCGTCTCGCGGATCTCGTCCAGGTCGACCCCGAGACCGCGGGCGATCAGCCGCACCTGCCCGCCCCACACCATCGTGGGCACCGAAGGGGCCAGCATCGGCGGCTGATAGTCCATCGGCTGCCCCATCCCGACCAGGTAGCGGACGGAATCCGGCTGGTCGTAGGTGGAGTAGTCGAAGATCTCCTGGCAGCGGACCGCGTCCACGGTGGTGCCGAGCCCGCTGATCAGCAACGGCAGGATGTCGTTGCCCCATCCCGGATCCACGCCGGAGACGAACAGCGAACCGCCGCCTTCCGCGATCGCCGCGAGGATCGGCTCTCGCAGCTCCTCCGGCGCGTTGCGCTGGTCGTACAGCGCGTAGAGCGCGGGAGTCACCACCACCGCGCCCGCCCGGATCGCGCGGACGATGTCGGCCAGCGCGTCGGCGGGCCGGATGTCGCCGGACGCCGCGTACACCACCGCGCGCGGCCCGGCCGCCAGAACCGCTTCGACGTCATCAGTCGCCGCCACACCCAAATCGCCGTCGACTCCCGCGAGCGCGGCCGCGTCGCGACCGACCTTCGCGGGATCGTGCACGAGCACACCGGTGAGTTCCAGCGCCGGATGCGCGTCGACGGCCCGGATGGAGGCGCGGCCGATGTTGCCTGTACCCCAGACAACTGTGGGAATCATGAAGTCGAGGTTAACCGAATCGAAGGTCGGTTCCCAGTACCGAAACAATCACGAAAACCGCAGGTCAGAACGCATTACTCGGGTTCATTCGAGTGGGCAACGAAAGCGTTCCGGTGCGCGGAACGGGCCTCGTTTTCTGCGGTGACCGGTAAACGGGGTTGAGACCCGCCGGCGACCGTGTGTAATGTGCGCTTCCGTGACGAGCCCTGAGTCGGACAGAACCTCGCCGCCGGTCAACCGGCGGCGAGTCGTCGTGTCCGGCCGTTAGGCGTCGGCCTTCTCGCTTCCCGGTGACCGGAGCGCTGTTCCGTGCGTCCGGCCGGGTTTCTCCCTGTCTCGCGCACGGCTTCCTCCTGCTCACTTTCTCCTGGGAGTCGTCCGTTGCCCCTGTTCGTCTATGTCCTCGGCCTTGCCGTCTTCGCGCAAGGCACCTCCGAATTCATGGCTTCCGGTCTCGTGCCGGGAATCGCCGCTGAACTGTCCGTCCCGGTGGGCGCGGCCGCCGCGCTGACCTCGGCCTACGCCGTCGGAATGATCGTCGGCGCCCCGGCCATGGCCGTGCTCAGCGCGCGCTGGCCTCGCCGCCGGGCCTTGGCCGGGTTTCTGTCCGCCTTCGTCGTGGTGCACGTCGTCGGCGCCGTGACGACGAGTTTCCCGCTGCTGTTCGGCACCCGGGTCGTCGCGGCGGTCGTCAACGCGGGATTCCTCGCCGTGGCGATGCCTGTCGCGATCGCTTTGGCACCAAAGGGAAAGCAGACGCGGGCGACCGCGGTCCTGTTGGCGGGGATCACGCTGTCGTGCGTCGCCGGGGTACCTGCCGGAGCCGTGCTGGGTGAGCTCGCAGGCTGGCGTTCCGCGTTCTGGGCGGTCGCCGCGTTATGCCTTCCCGCGCTGGTTCTGGTGTTCCGTTCCGCACCCGCCGACGCGGCAGGCCCGCGGGAAATCTCGATCAAGCGCGAAGCGCGCGAGCTGAAAACGCCTCCGGTCCGCCAGGCGATGATCCTTGCCGCCCTGGTCAACGGCGCGACCTTCGCGACGTTCGCGTTCCTCGCGGTCATCGCGACGGATGTCGCCCGCCTTCCGGCCGGGGCGGTTTCCGGGTTGCTGGCGGCCTTCGGTGTCGGCGCGTTCCTCGGCGTCACGGTGGCGGGCCGCACGGGCGACGGTGAACTCCGGCGCGGCCTGGTACTCGCGTTGTGCGTCCTGCCGGTGGGCTGGGCGGTGCTGGCGCTGACCGGCGCGCAGCCCGTCGCCTTGTTCGTCGTGACGATCGTCCAAGGTGGACTGTCGTTCGGTTGTGGTTCCGCGCTCGTGGCGCGGGTGATGCACGTGGCTCCCGAGGCTCCGACGCTCGGTGGTTCGTTCGCGACGGTCGCGCTCAACGCCGGCGCTTTCCTGGGACCGGTGCTCGCCGGCCTCGTCACGGAGTCGACCGGGGACTATCGGCACGCCATCTGGATCAGCGCGGCGATCGCCCTTGTTCCGCTTCCGCTCGTCCTGCGAAGGAAGGTGCTGATCCGCTCCTGAGCCGCGCGTGCAGGTGGACGTCGTGCCACCCGTCCGCGTGCAGCATCGAAGAACGCAAGGTGCCTTCGAGGCGGTATCCGGCCTTGTCCGCGACGCGGCAGGAGGCGGCGTTCGCGGTGGAATGCAGAAGGAACAACCGGTGCAGCCGGACGGTTTCGAACGCCCACCGCGTCAACGCCGCGACCGCGCGGCCCGCGATCCCCGCGCCGCGGGCGGCAGGGAGAACCCAGTAGGACAACTGTGCGGAGGCCTCGAAAAGCGAGAGCGCGCGGAGACCGACCTGCCCGACCGGCCGGTCTTCGCGCGCGTCGACCACCGCCCAGCTCGCGTCCGTCTCGGCCGTCCAGCGCTGTTCCCAGCCCGCGATCCACTCGCGGGCCTCGTCCGCTCCGTCGACACGGCGGACGTGCCAGCGCTGGATGGCCGGACATGCGAAGGCGGCTTCGACGTCCTCCGTGTCGTCAGCGCACCAAGGTCGCAGCACCAGCCTGTCGTCGACGATCAGGCACGGTTGCCGCATCGATCGGAACGTTCCGGCGGGCAGGGCGGGCTCGATGAGCAGGGGCACCCGCCCATCATGGCGTACCGGCGGCCTCGGCCTGGGTAGCATCGGCCGGACCATGGAGATGATCACTGTGCCGGCAGGCGAGGTAACCCTTTCGGACCGGCGCACGCAGCGGAGCTGGGCTGTCGATGTCGCGTCGTTCCTGCTCGCGCCGGTTCCGGTCACCCGCGAGCCCGGCCGGCTTCCCCTCGTCGAGGTCTCGTGGCCGGACACCCTCCGTTTCTGCAACACCCTGTCCGAACGCGAAGGCCTCACTCCCGCTTATGAGCTGGACTCGTCGACCTGGGATCGATCCGCGAACGGCTACCGCCTGCCCACCGAAGCGGAATGGGAACACGCCTGCCGCGCGGGCACGACCGGCCCTCGCTACGGAACACTCGACGAGATCGCCTGGTACCGCGAGAATTCGGCGGAGTCCGTGCACGAGGTCGGCGGGAAGGCACCCAACGCGTGGGGACTGCACGACATGCTGGGCAATGTCTGGGAATGGTGCTGGGACGTCTACGACGCCGAGGTGTACGGCGAATACCGGGTCCTGCGGGGCGGCGGCTGGTTCGACGAGCACTGGAGCTGCCGGGCTTCGGTGCGGCGCCGTAGTCACCCGAGCTTCCGTGTCGACGACGTCGGCTTCCGCCTCGCCCGGTCACTGTGACCCCGCCGACCGGACGCGATGATCACACGATTGAATGACGCCACGGACACCCGGCCAGGGTGTCGGACCCTGGAGGAAACCGTGACCGGAACCGCTCCCCGAGACGTCGAACGCGTCTACTCCACCGCCGACGTCGTCGCGAAACTGCGCCGCCTCGCCGACGCTCTCGAGTCCGAAACCTCGTTCCGCATCCAGATCGCCGGGGAACGGTTCCGCGTCCCCGCCCGCGCGCAGTTCTCGATCGAGCACGAACGCGGTGACGGCGAGGAAGAGGTCGAGTTCCAGCTGAAGTGGAAGATCGAAGAAACCGACTCCGACGACGACTCCGAAGGCACCGTCGTCTGACCTTCTGTCCATAAAGGACCGGGCGGGCCCGTATTTCGTTGGCGGGCCCGCCCGCTTCGTCACTACGGTTCGCCGGTGACCAAACGCTACGACCGCCGCGCGTTCGTCCTCGCCTACCTCGCGGCTCAGGCCGAGTACTCGCATGGGTTCAGCGATGACGAATCCGACTACAACGACGCCCTCGGTACCTACCGGAAACGGCTGCTCAAAGGGCTGGAATCGCTCTTCGGTCTCGAACTGACCTGGGACGGCATCTCCGGCAGGACCGACGGCTCCGCCCTGTTCATGCTGTTCTCAAGCGCGGCCCGGAACCACCTCGAGATCAAGTCGTCAGGCTTCCTCGAAGGCGGATTGCTCATCAAAGTCCTGGAGCGAGCCGGGCAGGACGGCCCTGTACTCGCGTCGATGGGCCGGAGCCTCGACCTGCGCGACAAGCTGTGGGAGTCCTACGTCGACACGATGGACCTGGTGCTCGGCATCCTGCTCGGAGAGCGGTCGGACGCGGTGTTCACCTCGGACGACCTTCGCGGGATCGGGGTGGACGACACGGAACCACGGGAGTCGTGAGCGGTCGTCGGCCGTATCTCGAAGCTGTTAGTCCGGTTCAGTGAACCGGCGGCTTTCGCGCCGAACCACGTAACGCTGCGTGCCCTCGCCAAGATTCGGAAGTAGCACTGGAACCGGCGATCTTGACCGGCGGTTCGCCCAGTGCCACACGAGGAGGAAACAGCGTGGCGTTGTTCGGCAGCAATCAGAGCGCGGAGGTCGCCGCTCTTCACCAGCAGCTCGCGGCGGCCAACGCGACGATCGCGGAGTTGAGGGGTTGGGTCGGGCATCTTCGCGGAGCCGAGACCGCCGTACTGGAGGGTGACCTCCGCCGGTTGAAAGCTGCGGTCGAGCAAGCCAAGGCGGAGCACGCCGCGCAGTCCGCCACCCGGCACCAAGTGATGGCCGAGCTGCATTCTTCGCGCGCTCAGCTGGTCGAGACTCGTGAACTGGCGCTGCTGCAGCAGGTGGGTATCTACGAGTACGCGCATCCGCTCGAGGACGCGCTGGCCTACAAGGACGCGCTCACCGAACTGCGGGCACAGATCAAAACCGCCGCGAAGACCGACGCCGTGACCTGCCAGGTCGACTGGGCGGTCAACGGATCGGTCAAGGAGGGGCAGAAACTGGGCCGCGACATGGCCAAGTTGATGCTCCGCGCGTACAACGCCGAAGCCGACAACGCGGTCCGAGTGGTCAAGCCGCATACAGTGGAGTCCGTCAAGAACCGGCTGACGACCACGCGGGACACGATCGGCAAGCTCGGCATCCTGATGCGCATCGCCATCTCCAGCGACTACCACCGGCTCAGGCTCAAGGAGATCGATCTGACCGCCGACCACCTGATGAAGGTCGAGGTCGAACGCGAGGCGGCGCGGGAAGAACGTGCCAGGCTCCGCGAAGAGGCCAAGGTCATGAAGGAGGTCGAGCGGGAGCGAGCGCGTCTCGCAAAGGAGCGGACTCACTACGCCACCGTGCTCGCCCGGCTTGAGGCGAAGGGGGACACCGAAGGCTGGGCTCGTGCGAAGGAGCAGCTGGCCGCCGTCGACGACGCCATCGCCGGCGTCGAGCAGCGGGCCGCCAACGTCCGCGCGGGCTACGTCTACGTCATCTCGAACGTGGGGGCGTTCGGGCCCGACGTGGTGAAGATCGGCATGACGCGCCGGCTCGAACCGATGGACCGGGTCCGTGAGCTCGGCGACGCTTCCGTCCCGTTCCGGTTCGACGTCCACGGGCTCTTCTTCTCCGAAGACGCCGTCGCCCTCGAAACCGCCCTGCATCAGCGGCTGGCCACCGACCGCGTCAACATGGTGAATCCACGCCGGGAGTTCTTCTACGCCACGCCGGCGCGGGTGAAGGAGCTTCTCACCGGGCTCGGCGACGACCACATCCTCGAATACAAGGACACCGCGGACGCCGTCGAATGGCGGGCATCCCGCCGCGAAGCCGACCCTTCGCACGCCGAACGCTCGCTCGCTCTGTCGGCCGTCTCGTCGAACACCGACGCAGGTGACGACGGCGATCTGTCCTCGGACGGCGACCTCACATGAGTCATCCCCCTCTGCCGCCCGCTCCCCCGCAAGCACCTCCTCGTCCTCCGTCATGGTTTCCCGACCCCTTGGACGACTCGCTGCTGCGGTACTGGGACGGATATCGCTGGACCTTCCACACCGCCGTGCGCCACGCTCCAGCACCTTCAGTGGCGGAACCGCCGCGGCAGGCCGTTCAGCCCTCTCCCGTCCCGGCGATGCGCCCCGACATCGTGGCCGCGTTGCAGAATGTTCGCGGAGTCCTGGTGGGCTCGATGAAGGAGGTCAATCTCCTCCCCGGTTACCTCCGGCCCGAAGAACAGGTACTCGCGCTCACCGCGGCGCAAGGCGAAGGCCAGGGTGTGCTCGCCTGCACGAACCGCCGATTGCTCTTCCTGTTCGTCGGAGTCGTGCGTCGTCAGTTCCTCGAAGTCGACTGGAACCAGACCAAGCACATCTTCTACTCCCGGGCCACGAAGACGTTCTCGGTCTACACCACCAAGTACACGAAGCGGGCCGTTCCGGCGTTAACCGTGCGGGTCAACAACCTCAACGACGCCAACTCCATCGCCTACGCGGCTCAGTCTGCTGCCGCCGCGCCTCGCCTGGACGTAGTCTGAACCACGAAGCTCACACGATGCCGCCGTTGGCACGGAGCACCTGGCCGTTGACCCAGCGGGCCGGGCCGGCGAGGAACGAGACGACCTCGGCGATGTCGGAAGGGGTGCCGAGGCGTTCGAGTGGGGGCTGCGCCGCCATCCTCGCGATGGTCTCCTCGTCCTTGCCGTCGAGGAACAGTGCCGTGGCGGTCGGGCCGGGGGCGACCGCGTTCACGGTGATGTCGCGGCCGCGCAGTTCACGGGCGAGGACGAGGGTGATCGCCTCGACCGCGCCCTTCGTGGCGGCGTAGGCGGCGTACCCCGGGAGGGCGAGACCGAGCACCGACGTGGAGAAGTTGATGATCGCGCCGCCGTCGCGAACGCGGCGGGCTGCCTGCTGGTCGACCACGAAGGTGCCGCGGATGTTGGTGCGGTGCAAGCTGTCCAGGCGGTCGAGATCCAGTTCCGCCACCGGCGCGAGGTACATGGTGCCCGCGGCGTGGACCACGACGTCGACACCGCCGAAGGCCTTCTCTGCGGTGTCGAACACGGCCGCGACGGCCTTCTCGTCGGCGACGTCGGCCTGTGCCGCGATCGCCTGGCCTCCACGGTCGGTGATCGCCTCAACCGCGGCCTGCGCTTCGTCCTTGTTGCCGCCGTATACGACGACGACCGCGAATCCGTCGGACGCCAGCCGCTCGGCGCTCTGCCTGCCGATGCCCCGCGACCCGCCGGTGACGATCGCTACCCGTGTCATGACGTGCTCCCATCAAGTGTTTCCGTTGCTAACCAGATCACCGTATCATCGATACCGAACCACTGCTACTCGATGAGTGTTATCGTCGATACATGACGTTGACGACGAAAGACCGGTTGGTCCGCGCGGCGGCGGAACTCCTGCAGGAAGGCGGGCGGGACGCGTTGTCGACGCGTGCGGTCAGCGCCGCCGCCGGAGTTCAGGCGCCGACGCTCTACCGGACCTTCGGCGACAAGGACGGCCTTCTCGACGCGGTCGCGACGTATGGCTTCAAGAGCTACCTGGAGGGGAAACACGCCCTCGGCGAAACCGACGACCCGGTCCGCGACCTCCGGCGAGGCTGGGACCTGCACGTCGAGTTCGGCCTGCACCAGCCCGCTTTCTACCTGCTCATGTACGGCGAGCCCCGTGTCCGCGAAGCACGCCATGAGGCGGACGCGATGCTCCGCCGCATCGTCGAACGCATCGCCGAGGCGGGCAGGCTGCGCGTCCCGGTCGAACAAGCCGCGCAACTGGTGCACGCGACCGGGATGGGCGTGATCCTCTCCTTCCTCGCGAGCCCTCCGGGACACCGCGATCCGGACCTGATCATCGCCGCGCGCGAACACGTGATCGCGGCGATCACCACCGACAGCGCGAAAGAGGATTCAGCCATCCCGAGCCGTGCGATCGCGCTCAAAGCCGCGCTGGAGAAGGAAAATGGAGACGTCCTGACCCCGGCCGAACACGCGATGCTCGCCGAATGGCTCGACCGGCTCGCGCGATCGAACAAATGAGGTGAGACGTGCCGACCGGCTGTCACTACCGGCCGACAGCCTTCGCCGCCGCGACCGCCTGCCCGGCATAAGACCGTCCGAAAAGGACGGTGTGGACGAGGAGCGGGAACAGCTGGTGCGCGCCGATCCGGTCGGTCCAGCCGTCGGCGAGCGGGGCGATTTCCTGGTAGGCGGCCAGCACCCGGTCGAGCAGTGGGCAGCCGAACAACTGCAGCATGGCCAGATCGGTCTCGCGATGGCCGCCGTGCGCGGCCGGGTCGATGAGCGAGGCCTCGACGGGTCCCCACAGCACGTTGCCGTTCCACAGATCGCCGTGCAGGCGGGCCGGGGGTTCGGCCGGACCGGCGACCTCCGGGAGCCGGGCGCAGGCTTGCTCGATGACAGCGGTTTCGTCAGCGTTCAAAGTGCCTTCGTCGACCGCACGGCGGACATAGGGCAGGACCCGGTGCTCGGCGTACCACCGCGGCCAGTCCTCCCCCGGCGTGTTCACCATCGGGGCCAAGCCGATCCACGCGTCGACCGGCCCGTCCGGCGGCGCGGCACCGAACGCGGGCGCTCCGGCCGCGTGCAACGCCGCGAGCCCCCTTCCCAGGCGCTCCGCCGCGTGATGTGTCGGCCGTCCACCGCCGACCAGTTCCGTGACCAGCCATTCGCCGTCGTGACCGCGGACCTCGGGCACGCGCACGGCGCCGGGCGCACCCAGCCAACGCAGCCCCGCCGCCTCCGCGGCCGTCGCGGTCCGGGCATGACCCCGTTTGACGACCACCGTGTCGCCGCTGTCCAGCACCACTTCGGTCACTCCACTGGAGAGACTCCTCTGCTCGGCGACGGCTCGTCCGGTGATCCGCGTGGCAGCCTCGGCGGGCGTCGAAACCAGGGTCATGCCCGCAACCTACCTCCGCCGATCGGGTGAACGCTCGTTGTATGGATTGCCGTTTCGGGGAAATCCACGTGCTTTCATTCTTTTCGAGGGAAGAGCGGTCCTGACGACACGAACAGCCCTGGTTTCCCGGCCTCCGTCGGGCTGCATCCGGTCAGTGCCCGGAACTCGCGGATGAGATGCGCCTGATCACTGTAGCCGCCCGAATACGCGACCTCCGCCCAGGAAAGAGATGACTCCCGGTTCATCAGCGCCAGCACGCGATTGAGCCGGGCGATCCGCCCGACGGTGCGGGGATTCAGCCCGATCTGTTCGCGGAACCGGGCGTTGAGATGCTGTCTGCTCCAGCCGATCTCGCCGGCGAGGGCGTCGACGCGGACCGGCCCGGCGGACAGCCGGTCCCACGCGTACCGGACCGGGGCCGCCAGTCCGGGACCGTGGGCGAGCCTCGCCGCCAGGTACTCGTCCAGCAGCCGGAAGCGTTCCGGCCAGTCCGGGGCCTCGGCCAGCTGTTCGGTCAACAGCTCGGCCGGCAGCAGGTCGGACGCCGCGATCGCCGCGTTCGTCAACTCTCGCAACGGGATCCCGAACAACGCGTACGAACCGAGCGGGGTCAGCGTGACGAGGATCCCGCGCGAAGAGCCGGACTGCTCCAGACGCAGCGGCCGGTCCCGCAGCCCCAGTACGGGCGAATCCGGGATCCCCGGGCCGCGATCCGGGGCTTCGAAGTCGATCATCCAGGTGAGCACGGACAGCGGGGTGACCTGCCAGGAGTTCGCGCCCGCGTCGGGAAGGTCGTGCGCGACGTAGCTCGACACGTGAGCGCCGAGGCTGGGATGCGGCCACCGGAGGATCCGCTCGCCGGGCGCGCGAAGGAGGTCCTGCCGCGGTATCACGAGACCCCATCCGCCCATTCCGCCAGCTTACTTTCGTTCAAGACCGGGAACGCGGCTCTGCCTAACGTCCGGAGCATGACGAAAATCGGAGGTTTCAGAAATCCGGCGGCCGAGCAGCGCTATTTCGCCGCCTACGACCGTGCCATGGCCGAGTGCCCGGAGCCGGCCCGCGTCTTCGACGTCGAGACACGACATGGCAGCACGCGGGTCTACCGCTACGGCGGTGAGGGCTCGCCGATCGCCCTCCTGCCAGGGTTAATGGCGACTTCCGCCTGTTTCGCGGAGCTGCTTCCCGCTTTGGCGGACCGGCACGCGGTCTACGCGATCGACACTCTCGGCGAGGCGGGCCGAAGCGTGCACAAGGCGCCGTTCAAGGACATCCGTGACCGCGCGAGCGCTCTCGACGACGTTTTCGAGAGCCTGGAGCTGTCCTCGGTGCATCTCGTCGGCGGTTCGACCGGCGGCTGGCACGCGGCCAACCAGGCGATCCACGCACCCGGCAGGCTCGCGTCCATCGCGTTGCTGGACGCGACCACCGTGTCGGCACCGTTCGCCCGGAAAGTGTTCCGCTACGGCTTGCCTGCGGCATTACTCGACAGCGACCGCCTGTGGCGGCGTTTCGTGACGTGGTCCGCCGGAGAGGACATCCTCGACCAGCCCGCCGCCCAACTGGTACTGGCGGGAATCAGATGCTACCGCGCGCGGGTGCCGTTCCAAGTCCTCCCCAGTGCGGAGGCGCTGCGGTCCATCGAAATTCCCACCCTCGCCCTGTTCGGCGGCCGCAGCGCCGTACACGATTCGGCCGCTGCCGCCGCGAGACTCGAAAGCCTGCTCCCCCATGCCGACGTCGAAATCCTGCCGGACGCCGGGCACTACCTCTATCTCCGCCCCGAAGACCGCGACCGGATCATCGAGCGCGTCCTCGACTGGGCCGGTCAGGCGGCCCGTGCGCCGGAGTGACGGCGAGCGGCCGCCAGGCTGGCCCGGCACGCGGCGATCAGCTTGGCCGAGGCGGCGCTTTCGCCGTGGCCGCAGCGAGGACAGGACATCGTGACGTCGCCGGACAGTTCGTCGACGGAAACGGTCAACGCGGTCGCGCACGAACGACACCAGCGGTGCCGGGTGATCGGGTTGACGTGCAGCGGCGAAGCGACGCACTGGTGGATCCAGCGGCCGTGCACGTGACAGGTCAGGCGGTCGTCCGGGGCCAGGCGGCCGACGTCCTCCGCGTCGTCCTCCATCGCCAGCAGAACCGGCAGGGTGCGGCCCACCGGGTTCAGCCGCGTGGTCGAGGCCAGTGTCGTGGTGTTCATCGCTTTCTCCTTCCGGCTCTTAACAAGACGTCGAACGGGGAGCGCCAGATACGACACAGCCGGGCGGCCTTCTCGAAGAAAGCTCCCCCTGGTGGGTGAATTGATCTTGGTCGAAGCCGAACCGTTACCCCATTCGGGTTAACGGCGCGTATCTTTCGGATCATGAAGGCCGCATTCATTCCACTGTCCACATCAGACAGTCGCGGTCCCGGCCACCTGCTGTTTCCGCCCGCCGGCGGCACGCTTCAGACCTTCGGTCCGCTTGCCGGGGCGGCGGACGCGGACGTCTGGGGCGTCGAGTATCCCGGCCACGGGGATCGGCTCGCGGACACGCCTGCGTCCTCCCTCGACGAACTCGCCACTCTCGTGGCAGGCGCGACACCGAAGGCCTGGTTTTCCCGCTCTGTGATCATCGGTTTCGGAATGGGCGCCTTCGTCGCCTTGGAAACGGCTCAACGGCTGGGCGTCTCCCCGGGCGCGCTGATCGTCGTGGACGCGTGTGCGCCGCAGCGGCGCTCGCCGGAGAAGACCGCCAAGGCGGGCGCGTCCGCCATCGGCCGGGTGTTCGGCCGCACCGGGCTCACCCCTGTCGCGGGCTATCGCGATTCGCCCGAAAGCTGGGAGTACGCCCTGGATCTGCTGCTGGGCGACCTCCAATTGCTGAACACCTACCGCGGGCCGGCCAGGACACGGCTGTCGTGCCCGATCGCGGCGATACGCGGGACCGACGATCCCGCGTCCGCCTCGGGTGACGACGCGACGGGCGGCTGGCGGGTATGGACTTCCGGTCCGTTCGTCGGCCGCGTCGTCCCGGGCGGGTATCTCGGTGTTCTCGAGACCGGCCGGGAGGCCGAGTTCTGGGCCCGGATCCGCAGACTGCGAGCCGCCTTCCTCGGCGTCGAACCGGAAGTCGCTTAGCCAGGTGACGTCGACCGGTTCTAGCGCGCCCCGGTGAGATGTTCGAGGGCCAGCTGGGAGAGTCGGATAAAACCGTAACCGCGCTCGGCCGCCTTGTCCGGGTCGAAATCCTCGAACGCCGATCGGTCCGCCAGCAGATCCGCCGCCGTCTCGCCCTCGTTGAGGGTCGGCGTCGCCAGCTCCGGGACAAGCGCGGCGTCGAGCGCGGCCTGCACCTCGGGATCGGCACGGAACGCTCGGGCACGTTCGGCGAACAGCAGGTAGCTGGCCATGTTGGCCTCGGCGCTGGCCCAGACGCCGTCCATGTTCTCCGTGCGCAGCGGCTTGTAGTCGAAGTGGCGCGGCCCGTCGTAGCCGCCGTGCTCCAGCAGGTCGACCAGGAAGAACGACGACAACACGTCGCCGTGGCCGAACACGAGGTCCTGGTCGAACCGCGGGCCACGCTGGCCGTTGAGGTCGATGTGGAACAGCTTGCCCTGCCACAGGGCCTGCCCGATGCCGTGGACGATGTTGAGCCCGGCCATCTGCTCGTGCCCGACCTCGGGGTTCACGCCGACGATCTCGTGGTTGTCGAGCGTGGAGATGAACGCGAGCGCGTGCCCGATGGTCGGCAGCAGGATGTCGCCGCGAGGTTCGTTCGGCTTCGGTTCGAGCGCGAGCCGGAGGCCGTAACCCTGGTCGATGACGTACTGGGCGAGGAAGTCGATGCCCTCGCGGTAGCGGTCCAACGCCGCGTGGACGTCCTTCGACGCGTCGGTCTCGCTGCCTTCACGACCACCCCAGAGCACGAACGTCGACGCGCCCAATTCGGCGGCGAGGTCGAGGTTCCGCAGCACCTTGCGCAGGGCGTAGCGACGGACGTCGCGATCGTTGCTGGTCAGGCCGCCGTCCTTGAAGACCGGGTGGCTGAACAGGTTCGTGGTCACCATCGGGACGACGAGACCGGTCTCGTCGAGCGCGCCCTGGAAGCGCTTCAGATGCCGCGCGCGCTCCGCGTCGGCAGAGCCGAACGGGATGAGGTCGTCGTCGTGGAAGGTGATTCCCCAGGCGCCGAGGTCCGAAAGACGGTGCACGGCTTCGACCGGGTCGAGCGGGGCCCGGCTCGCCGGGCCGAACATGTCGTTCGCCTGCCAGCCCACGGTCCACAACCCGAAGCTGAACTTGTCCTCACGCGTCGGTGCCTGAGCCATTTCGCCTCCACCAATTAGTTTGATGCCTGAACTTATCGACGGTGATCCGGCGGGTCAAGGCTTTCGTTCAGGCATCGAACGAATACACTCGCGCGATGATCGGCACGCGTCCGGCAGGACAGCACACCGTGCGGCAGCACAACGCTGCCCTCGTCCTCGGCGCGATCGCGGACGGCCCCGGCACCTCACGGGCAGGCCTCGCCGCCGCCACCGGGCTCACGAAGGCCACCGTGTCGATCGTGGTCGACCGCTTGATCGCGGCGGATCTCGTGGCCGAAGGCGAGCCGGAGCGCCGGGCGGGCCCCGGCAGGCGCGGCACCGTCGTGTCACTCTCCCCCACCGGCCCGCACGGGCTCGGCATCGAGATCGGCGTCGACTACCTGGCGTCCTGCCTCGTCGACCTGAACGGCACCGTCCGGGCGGAGGAGGTCCGATACGCGGACAACCGGACCCCTCGCGTTTTCCAGCGCGTGTCGGCGTTCCTGCGCAAGGCACGGAAGCAGGCGGACGCGCTGGGGGTGCCCATCGGCGGCGTCGGTATCGCGGTTCCCGGCCTGGTCGAATCCGGCCTCGTGCGGCTGGCCCCCAACCTGGGATGGCGCGACGTCGACCTCGCGGACCGGCTCGGGGAGACGTTCACCGTCGCCAACGAAGCCAACTTCGCGGCGCTCGCCGAACTCTGGCACGGCTCGGCGCTGCCGGATTTCGTCCACGTGTCCGGCGAGATCGGGATCGGTGCGGGAATCGTGCTGGACCGCGCCCTGTTCGAAGGCGTGCGCGGCGCGGGCGGCGAGATCGGCCATCTGCCCGTGGCACCCGACGGCCCGCCGTGTTCCTGCGGCGCGAACGGCTGCCTGGAACGGATGGCAGGCCAGGAGGAAATCCTGCGGCTCGCGGGTGCGGAGACGGTCGACGATCTGGTCTCCGCGCTGGAATCCGGCGACAGTGCGGCCCTTTCCGCGGTCACCACCGCCGCCGGCCACCTCGGCATCGGACTGTCCACTGTGGTCAACCTGATGGACGTCCCGGCGGTGGTGCTAGGCGGGACCTACGCGCGGCTCGAACCGTGGCTGCGTGAGCCACTCCTCGCCGAACTGGAGCGCCGCGTGCCCAGCACGGCCTGGTCGCCGGTGCGCGTCATCCGATCGACACTCGGAACGGGAGCCGCCGTACGCGGCGCCGCCGGCTCGGTGATCCGAGGCGTTCTCGCGGATCCGGAGCACTATCTCACGACTCACTGGCCATCCGATCAGGATGCTCGGGGCCGCTGACCCCGGGTAGCAACGGCTCGATCGCCTGCGCCCGCCGCTCGATATCGGGCCGCTGGGCGCGCCGCGCGTAGTCGATGAGGGCTTCGCGGTCGTCTCGCGGAAGCCAGCCCTGCTCGCTCCCGGTCTCCAGCCTCACGAGGTACCGCACCAGCTCCACGGACTCGGCACCGAAGTCCCGCATGCGGCGCGTCAGCAGTTCCGCCGCGCCGAGGTAGCCGTTGTTCCAAGCGTGGACCGCCAGCAAGTGCGCCGTCGCCGCGAGGATGTCGCCGAGGTGGAACCCGCCCTCCGCGGCGAGATGTCCGGCGAGCCGGAAACTGCGTCTGCCCTCGCCGACCGGGCCCTCCTCGCGAATCGCCTCGAGCAGAGCCCCGATCTGCCGCGTCAGATAATCCTGACCCGCGTCCTCCACCGTCACCGCATTCCTCCACCCAGTCGCCGCGATCGCACGAAGGTGTCAATGGGGAGCACACCAGATACATCGAATGCCGAACCGTTATCACCCGAATGGCCTGTCCGGCGGTGCGCCTCGATCAACAGGGTGCAACGGCTCCGGTCTCGCCCGCGGGGCACCACCCTCCGCCGTCGAACCCGCCTGTATTCGGCGGGCGGGCGGAGAGCGTTACAGCAGCCGATCACCACTCGCGAGGGGCGACGCCCGACTGCTCCTCGAAGATCAGCCAGGTCCGCGTGGACCGCACGCCGTCCAGTGCTTGCAGCCGTTCCAGGACGACGTCCCGCAGCGACGCGTTGTCCGGCGTCCGAACCAGCAGCAGGATGTCGAAGTCGCCGCCGACGAGCGAAACATGTTCGACGAACGGGATCTGCCGCACTTCGGCCGACATCGTGCGCCACGAGGTCTGCTCGACGGTGATCAGGATGTACGCGCTCGTTCCGAGTCCGGCGCGCCGCGGGTCGATCCGGGCGCCGAAGCCGGTGATGACGCCTTCGGACATCAGGCGGTCCAGCCTCGCGTAGGCGTTGGTGCGCGAGATGTGCAGTCGTTCCGCGAGCGCGCGGACGGCGAGTCTGCCATCGGCGGACAGCTCGGCCAGGATCGCGCGATCGATGTCGTCGAGGGCAAGGACCGTACGTCCTGGATCCTGGCCGTGAGCCACGCCACTACCGGACGGTTGGCTCGGCTGAACCGATTCTGAGGACAGTTTGTCGCTCATTTCGCCTGGGCCTTGAACACTGGGACTCCGGAATCCACCATCTCAGCATCATATGTCTGTGAAAGGTGGTGCTGCGCCATGTCGAGGGAGACCCCCGCCGCCGCGTTGCTGCCGTCCGGAGTCCCGGTGCGGTTCCTCGCCGAGGATGGCACCCGCGTCGACGAGCACGGTCACTACTCCGAGCCGCCGTCCGAGCGGCTCGTCGAGGCCTATCGGCTGATGGTGCTCGGTCGCCGGTTCGACGCGCAGGCGACCGCGCTGACCAAACAGGGCCGCCTCGCGGTCTACCCGTCGAGTGCCGGCCAGGAGGCCTGCCAGGTCGCGAGCGCGCTGGCCCTCACCGACGCGGATTGGCTCTTCCCCACCTACCGCGACTCCGTCGCGCTCGTCGCCCGCGGGCTCGAACCGGGCGAGATCCTGACGCTCCTTCGCGGCGATGCGCATTGTGGCTACGACCCCGCCAAGACCCGTGTCGCTCCGCAGTGCACCCCGCTGGCCACCCAGACCCTCCACGCGGCCGGGCTCGCCCACGCGATGCAGCGCCGAGGGGAGGACAGCGTCGCGTTCGCGCTCATCGGGGACGGCGCCACCAGCGAAGGCGACTTCCACGAGGCGCTCAACTTCGCTGCCGTGTTCAAGGCGCCCGTGGTGTTCTTCGTGCAGAACAACGGGTTCGCGATTTCGGTGCCGTTCGAGAAGCAGAGCGCCGCCCCCGCGCTGGCCTACAAGGGTGTCGGCTACGGCGTGCGTTCCGAGCAGGTCGACGGCAACGACGCCGTCGCGGTCCTCTCGGTGCTGCCCGACGCCGTCGCGCACGCGCGGTCCGGTCTCGGGCCGGTCCTGGTCGAGGCACACACCTACCGGATCGACGCGCACACCAACGCCGACGACGCGACCCGCTATCGCGACCAGGCCGAGGTCGAGAAGTGGCGTGCGGCCGACCCGGTCCGCCGTCTCGAAACCTATCTGACCAACGAGAACCTGTTGTCCGACAACGACATCAACCGATTCCGTGCCGAAGCGGAGACGTTCGCCGCCGGGGTGCGCGACACCCTCAACGCCGACGTCGAGCCGGATCCGATGTCGCTGTTCGAGCACGTGTACGCCGTTCCGACCCGCCAACTGGCCGCCCAGCGCGCGCTGGTCGCGGCCGAATTGGAGGCCTGATGACCGAGATCTCGATGGCACAAGCCCTCAACGCCGCCTTGCGTGACGCGATCAAGGACGACGACCGCGTGCTGATCTTCGGCGAGGACGTCGGCCCGCTCGGCGGGGTGTTCAGGGTGACCGACGGCATCACCGCCGACTTCGGCGAGGAACGCTGTTTCGACACGCCGCTGGCCGAATCCGGCATCGTCGGCTTCGCGGTCGGGATGGCGATGGGCGGGTTCCGTCCGGTGGTCGAAATGCAGTTCGACGCCTTCGCGTACCCCGCGTTCGAGCAGATCACCTCGCATGTCGCGAAACTGCGCAACCGGACCCGCGGCGCGCTGTCGCTGCCGATGGTCATCCGGATCCCTTACGCGGGCGGGATCGGCGGCGTCGAGCACCACTGCGACTCGAGCGAGGCCTATTACACGCACACGCCGGGCCTGCGCGTCGTCACGCCGGGCACTCCCCAGGACGCCTACGACCTCCTGCGCGATTCGATCGACTCACCGGACCCGGTGATCTTCCTCGAGCCCAAATGCCGCTACTGGTCGAAGGAGCCCGTGTCCTTCACCCGTGACGGCGCGGCCATGGACCGCGCGGTCGTCCGCCGCGAGGGCAAGGACGTCACGCTGATCGCGTACGGCCCGATGGTCGCCACCGCACTGGAGACCGCGGAGGCGGCGACCGCCGAGGGCTGGGACGTCGAGGTGGTCGACCTCCGGTCGCTGAGCCCGTTCGACGACGAGACCGTCACCGCTTCGGTGCGCCGCACCGGGCGCGCGGTCGTCGTCCACGAGGCGGCCGGCTTCGGCGGCTACGGCGCCGAGGTGGTCGCCCGGGTCACCGAGCAGTGTTTCCATCAACTGCACGCTCCCGTCCTGCGCGTAACCGGACTCGACATCCCTTATCCGCCACCGAAGCTGGAGCGCCATCAGCTTCCGGACGTCGACCGGATCCTGGACACCGTCGCCCGGTTGCAGTGGCACGACGAACCGGTGGTGGCCGGTGCCTGACTTCCTGCTCCCGGACCTCGGCGAGGGGCTGACCGAGGCGTCGATCGTGAACTGGCTCGTCGCGGAAGGCGACACCGTCGGCGTCGACCAGCCCGTCGTCGAAGTGGAGACCGCGAAGGCCGCGGTCGAGGTGCCGGTGCCGTTCGCCGGTGTCGTCACCCGCCTCCACGGCGAACCCGGCCAGTCGCTGCCGGTCGGCGCTCCCCTGCTCACCATCGGCTCCGGCTTCACCGAACCCGGCGTGACGACGGCGAGCGAAGGCAGCGGCAACGTCCTCATCGGCTACGGCACGACCACCACGACGAGGCGCCGCCGGGCGCGCACCGTCGTCACCACTCCCGCGAAGCCCTCAAAGACGCCGGGCGTGATCTCGCCGTTCGTCCGCAAGATGGCCGCCGACAACAAGATCGACCTGACGAAACTGACCGGCAGCGGCCCCGGCGGCATCATCCGGCGCGCCGACGTCGAAGCGGCGCTCACCGTCCCCGAATCGAAGGACGGCGAGAAGCGGATTCCGCTGACCGGGGTCCGCAAGGCGGTCGCCGACAAGCTGACGACCTCGCGACGCCAGATCCCCGAGGCGACGGTCTGGGTCGACGTCGACGCGACCGAACTCGTCGCCGCGCGGAAGTCGCTCAACGCTTCGGCACCGGACCGCCCGGTGAGCCTCCTCGGTCTCGTCGCCCGGTTCGCCGTCGCGGGCCTGCGGAAGTATCCCGAGTTGAACTCGCGGGTCGAAGGCGACGAGATCGTCCAGCTGCGGGACATCAACCTCGGTTTCGCCGCGCAGACCGACCGCGGGCTCGTCGTCCCGGTGGTCCGCGACGCGGGTTCACTGTCCACAAGGGAGCTTTCGGCGGCGATTCGCGAACGGACCACACAGGCCCGGGAAGGCAAACCCGGCCCGGCGGGCGGCACGTTCACAGTGAACAACTACGGCGTGTTCGGCGTCGACGGCTCCGCCGCGATCATCAACCATCCGGAGGCGGCGATCCTCGGCATCGGCCGGATCATCGACCGTGCCTGGGTCGTCGACGGCGCGCTGGTGGCGAGGAAGATCTGCGAACTGACCCTGGCGTTCGACCACCGGGTGTGCGACGGCGGGACCGCCGGCGGATTCCTCCGGTTCGTCGCCGACTGCGTCGAATCGCCGGTCACCGCGCTCGGGGAGCTCTGAGCGGGTCGCACAACCGCCGGTTGTGACCCGCCAACGACCCGTTGTTCGACTTCGGGACCCCGGCTTGCTTTGATCTCGCGGTGGGTGGGAGATCGCTGGGGCGACGGTTCGGCTGGCTTTGGGCGGCGTACGCGGCGAGCGCTTTCGGCACCAGGTTCGCGTTCGACGCGTTCAGCCTGATCGCCATCGTGGCGCTGGGCGCCGGCACCACCGAGGTCTCGCTCCTCGCGGCGGCCGGGCTCGTCGCCGGCGCCGTGGTCGCGCTGCCGCTTGGCCCTTGGGTCGAGTTCCGCCGGAAACGGCCGGTGATGATCGCGATGGACCTCGTCCGCTGCGCGGCGTTGCTGACCGTCCCGGTGGCGTACGCGTTCGGGCTGCTCGGCTTCGGGCAGCTTCTCGCCGTGTCGGTCGTCGTCGCCGCGGCGGACATCACCTTCCTGGCGGCCAGTGGGGCTTTCCTGAAAACCCTGCTGCCGCCGGAAGATCTGCTGGTCGCGAACGCCCGGTTCGAATCGACGACCTGGACGGCGACCGTGCTCGGCCCGCCGCTCGGCGGGTTCGCCGTCGGCCTGTTCGGACCGGTGATCACGATCGCCGCCGACGCGGTCAGCTATCTGCTCTCAGCACTCGGTATCCGTGCGGTCGGCGGTTCGGAACCGCCACCAGCGCGCCCGGAGGGTCCTCGGCTGACCGGCCGCGACCTGTGGGAAGGATGGCGGTTCATCCTCACCCATCCGTTGCTGCGACCTTTGTTCGTCAACACGATCGTGGTCAACGGCCTGATCATGGCGACCGCGCCGCTGATGGCCGTCCTGATGCTCGGGCAGCTCGGTTTCGCGCCTTGGGAGTACGCGGTGGCCTTCGCCGTGCCCTGCCTCGGCGGGCTGATCGGTTCGAGACTCTCCCGGACCATGGTCACCCGGTATGGCCGGGACAGGGTTCTCTTCGTCGCCGGTTGGCTGCGGATCTGCTGGCCCGTCGGGCTCGTCTTCATCCAGCCCGGTGTTCCGGGGTTGATCCTGGTCATCGTCGTCGAACTCTGCCTGATCACCTGTATCGGCGTGTTCAATCCCGTGCTCGCCACCAGCAGGCTCGAAATGGTGCCCCTCGACCGCGCGGCGCGCACGCTTTCCGCCTGGTCGATCGCCGGAAAACTCACCACCGCGGCCCTGACCGCGCTGTGGGGGCTGCTCGCCGCGTTCACCGGTCCGCGTGCCGCGGTCGGCATCGCCGGGGCGCTCATGCTCGCGACGCCGCTCCTGCTCCCCCGAAACCGTCGGAGGGCTGTGCCACTATCGGCGCATGCCGATCAAGAGAGTGGTGGCCGACCTCGAGACCAAGTCACTTGAGCAGGCGAAAGCCTTCTACGAGCGGGTGCTCGGCTTCGAAGTGGTGATGGATCACGGCTGGATCGTGACCCTGGCCGATCCGGATCGTCCGGAGGTGCAGCTGAGTCTCATGACCCACGACGAAACGGCGCCCGTCGTCCCTGCCGTCTCGATCCAGGTGGACGACGTCGACGCGGCGTACGAGGAGGCGAAGGCGTCCGGCGCCGAGATCGTGCACGAACTGACCGACGAACCGTGGGGCGTCCGGCGGTTCTTCGTGCGTGACCCCGGCGGTCACGTGGTCAACGTGCTGTCGCATCGCTGAAGGCCGTTTCATCAGAATTTCATGACGCATCCCTAGCGTTCGAACACGCACCGTAATCGAACGGAAGGGACGATGAATGTGAAGAAACTCAGGGGGGTCCTGGCGGCGGCCGCGCTGGCCGCCGGGCTGATCGGCGTCACCGCGCCGGTTGCTCAGGCCGACCAGGCGCGGTACTACATCCTCATCGGCGGCACCTGCGATGGAGCCGCGACCGTCTACAACGACGCCTGGTTGCGAGGCGGGATCCGGAAGGTGGTCCACTACCCGGCAGGGGCCGCCGGAGCACCGAACTGCGACCAGACGCCGATGGACCAGAGCGTCGCGCGAGGGCACGAAGAAGCCCGCCGTGTCGTCCAGAGCTCCTTCGACGAGAACCCCGGCGCGGAATTCACCGTCGTCGGCTACTCGCAGGGCGCGCTGGTCGCGAACCTGGTGCTGAACGACATCGCCGACGGGAAACTGGCCGTGGACAAGTCGCGGTTCAGGGCGAAGATCTTCGCCGACCCGATGCAGCCCGTCGGTCCGCCGGGACGCGGGATCAGCGCGGTGCTCCCGCCGGGCACCGGGGCCCCGTCGCCGTTCGGCGGCTACGTGTCGTTCGGGCCCGGCCGCACCGACTTCGGCGGTATCCCGTTCATCCGCTACTGCATCGAGACCGACGGCGTCTGCCACTTCGACACCGTCGAAGCGCCGGGCGGGTATTTCGCCCAGCACCTGTGTTACCAGTGGGCCCGGCCGGCCGATCACCGGTCGATCATGGAGGACACGATCGCGGACGGCGTGTACATCAACGGTTCGCACGCGTTGCCGCGGCAGAACTGCCGTCCGCCGTGGCCGGTGGCGTGACCGGCTGAAAACGGCTGCCGCCCGGCGCCCGATCGCCGGGTGACAGCGGTCCGGGCGATGGCCCGCCCACAGTGCCGTGGGCGGGCCATCGTCGATCTACCGGACCGGCTGCCCCTCCGGTGCCGGGGCGTGGCCGGTCGGCCGGGCGGTGAACGTGCCCCGGCCCTGGGTCCGGCTGCGCAGCCGCGTCGCGTAGCCGAACAGTTCGGCCAGCGGCACGGTCGCGGTGACCACGGTCGTTCCCGCGCGCACCGCCGACCCCAGCACCCGGCCTCGCCGCGCGGCGAGGTCGCCGAGCACCACACCAACGGCGCTTTCGGGCACGGTGACCGTCACTTCGGCGACCGGCTCCAGCAACGTCATCGCACCGGCGCGCAACGCTTCCCTGAGCGCGAACCGTCCGGCCGTCCGGAACGCCATCTCCGACGAGTCCTTCGAGTGGGTGGCCCCGTCGGTCAGCGTGACCCGGACACCCGTCACCGGATGCCCGCCGAGCGGGCCTTCCGCCAGCGCGTCACGGCAACCCGCTTCGACGGCGCGGACGTATTCCCGCGGCACCCGGCCACCGACCACAGTGGACTCGAACTCGAATTCCCCTTCCGCCAACGGTTCCGTGTCGATGACGACGTGGGCGAACTGCCCGGCGCCACCGTCCTGTTTGACGTGCCGGTAGACGAAACCGGACACGCCGCGCGCGACGGTCTCGCGGTAGGCGACGCGAGGCCGCCCGACGCCGACGTCGAGCCCGTGGTCGCGCCGGATTTTCTCCACCGCCACCTCCAAATGCAGTTCGCCCATTCCCGAGAGCAGCGTCTGGCCGGTCTCGCGATCGGTCCGGATGACCAGCGACGGGTCCTCCTCGACCAGTCGCGCCAGCGCCGACATCAGCCGTTCCGTGTCCGTTCCCGTGCGTGCCTCGACGGCGACCGACACGACCGGATCGGCCACGACGGGCGGCTCGAGCAGGAGCGGTGCCGACGTCGTGCACAATGTCGCGCCGGCACGCGCCGTCTTCAGCCCGACCACCGCGACGATGTCGCCCGCGACGGCACTGTCCACCCTGGTGTGCCGGTCCGCCTGGACCCGCAGGATGCGGCCGACACGCTCGATCCGGCCGCTGCCCACGTCCATCACCGCCTCCGAAGTCCGGATCGTGCCCGAATACACCCGCAGGTACGTCAACCGCCCGGTGGCGGTCGACGTCACCTTGAACACCAGTGCCGCGAACGGCGCCGACGGATCGGCGGGCCGTTCGTGGGCTGTGCCTTCGTACTCACCCCGGACCGGCGGGACATCCGACGGCGAGGGCAGATACGCCACGACGGCTTCCAGCAACGGCTCGACACCGCGGTTGCGGTACGCCGAGCCGCACAGCACCACGACGCCGTCCCCGGTGCGGGTCAGCTCGCGCAGCGCCGAGACCAGCGTCTCCGTCGAAACCGCGGACGACTCGCAGAACTCGTCCAACGCGGCCGGATGGAGTTCCGCCACGGCCTCTTCGAGCAGCCGTCGACGCCGGTTCGCTTCGTCCACAAGGGACTCCGGAACCGGTCCCTCCTCGGCCGTCTCGCCGCCGTCGGCCCAAATGAGCGACCGCATCCGCAGCAGGTCGACGACGCCCGCGAAACCGTCTTCCGCCCCGATCGGCAGCTGGACCACCAGCGGACGCGGATGCAGCCGCTCCCGGATGGATTCCACGGCCGCGTCCAGGTCGGCGCCCGCGCGGTCGAGTTTGTTGACGAACGCGATCCGCGGTACGCCGTGCCGGTCCGCTTGGCGCCACACCGATTCGCTCTGTGGTTCGACCCCCGCGACGCCGTCGAACACCGCGATGGCGCCGTCGAGGACCCGGAGCGACCGTTCGACCTCGTCGGAGAAGTCGACGTGACCGGGGGTGTCGATCAGGTTGACGAGATGGCCGTCCCACGAGCAGCTGACGGCGGCGGCGAAAATGGTGATGCCACGGTCTCGCTCCTGGGAATCGAAGTCGGTCACGGTCGTGCCGTCATGGACCTCACCGCGTTTGTAGGTGGTGCCGGTGACGTACAGGATCCGTTCGGTCAGGGTGGTCTTGCCCGCGTCGACATGGGCGAGGATGCCCAGATTGCGGACGGCGGACAGGGGGACGGTGCGCATGGCGCGGGCCTTTCGAAATGATCTCCGGAGCTCGGACTGCGCGATTCGGGCGAACGCGGGCTGGCGCCCTCGCCGTCGCGGGGCGACGGGAAGAGCGCGCGAAAAAGTCAGGCGTTCGTCAACGGGCCGGTGCTAGCCGCGCGGCAGGCACCGGGTGCGCGGAGACACGAGGATCACCTCGTAGCGGGCCGAGGGGACGACGACGGCGTGATGATGACGCACGGTCCTGTCCTTCCTCGCCGGGATGATTCGCGGCGAGTGTAGCCACCGGAGACGCGGGCAGGGAACCGGTTTTCCGCCGATCCTTTCGAGGGACACCACAGGAGAAAGGAACCGGGCATGGGGGCGGACGAGCTGCTGAGCTTGGCGAAGACTGGTGACGGCGAGGCGTTCCGAGACCTCGTCGCGCCGTATCGCAGTGAGCTGCAGGAGACGTTACCGGCCGAGTGGCGCGGATCGACACGTACGAGGAACGCGCGTCCATGGTCGTGAGTGACGATTCGGGTTATTGAGGGGAAAGGCAAAGGTGGCGTGGCGTGGGGCCGGTGTCGCTTCTGCGTAGGCGTTCTCCTGGTAGCGAGGGCCTCCTTTCCTACTCTGACAGTAGGGAAGGAGGCTTTCGCTACCGTCGGATGTGGTCCCTGGTGACAGTGGGGCGGTTGTGACCTCGGCGGCCGGTCGTGAAGGACATGAAGGCCCCCTTCCTTGCGCTAGGCGCAAGGAAGGGGGCCTTCATGTCCTTCGGCAAGGCGTAACTCGCGTGCTTGGGGACGTGACTCGCGTGTCTGGATGCCGCACTCGCGAGTTCCGTCTCTAAACACGCGAGTTACGCCTGTAAACACGCGAGATCCGGGTCTGAGCACGCGAGTGCGGTGTCGCGTCACCCAGCCTGCCGTCTCGCCCGAGACACGACACGTTTGCCTTACCCCTCAATAGAACCCGAATCGCCACTCACGACCACCTGCACCCGTCACTTGCAGAACGCGGTGTCCACAGTGGCCATGACCGCATTTCCGCCCTTCTCCGCGTCGCCGAAGGTGCCCGGCATCGCGGTCACCGCGAGCCCGACGGTGCGGCCGTCTTCCGTGGCCCCACCGCGGGTTTCGAATCCGTGGATGTCCCCGCCGTGTCCCCAGTACACGCCGCCGCAGCTGAGCGGGTTGCTCATCAGGCCGAGGCCGTATTTCGTTCCAGGGGACAGGGGCGCGTCGACCGTCTTCCGCATTTCGGCCAGCTGCGCGGCGGGCAGCAGCCTGCCTTCGAGCAGCACCCGGAAAAACTTGCCGAGGTCACTGGGCGTCGAGATCAGCTGGCCGGCGGCACCGCCCCAAGACGGGTCCATTTCGGTCGCGTCGATCACCTTGCCGGTGGCGGCGTTGCCGATCGCGTAACCCTGCGGATGCCGTCCCTGAATGGTCTGGTCGCCGACCTGCGGCCAGTAGGTGTGCTTCAAACCCGCCTTCTTGATCACCCGTTCGGTGATCTGCTCGTGGATCGGACGTCCGGTCACCTTCTCGATCACCATGCCCGCCAGCAGGTAGCCGGTGTTGCTGTACTCCCACTTGGTGCCGGGTGCGAACTTCGCCGGATGGCTCAAGGCCGCGGCGAGCAGTTCGTGGTTCGGGAAGTACCGGTGCTGGATCTTCTCGAAGTCCCGCACCCCGAGGTGTTCGGTGTAGTTCGGTAGCCCGCTGGTGTGCTGCAGAAGGTGCCGGATGGTGATCTTGGTGGCGTCGATGCCCTCACCGCGCACGATCCCGGGAAGGTACTGCTCGATCGGCGCGTCCAGTTCCACCTTGCCCTCGGCCACCAGTTGCAGGACCACGACCGCCGTGAACGTCTTGGTGTTGCTGCCCGCCCGGACCATGCCGTCGCGGGGCACCGGGACCTGGCGATCGATGCGCGAGGACCCCGCGACCAGCGACGCCGTACGCCTTCCGTCGGCCACGTAGGCGAGCGCGGCCGGGAATTTCTCCTGGCGCACCAACGAGTCGAGGCCCTTCTGCAGCTCAGACCCCTTGGCCGGGGCCGCGTCCGCCGTCGTGGTCCACGCGGCGCCCATCAGCCCCGCCACCGTCAGGACGACGACACCCTTGCGTACTGTCATTCGCACTCCTTGCTCGAACGGATCGTTGCCTACGACCCTGGTCGAATCGGACGCGAAGATCAGGAGTGCAGGCTGCCGAATCACGGGTAGCGCTGGCGCTACCCATCGTCTCCCGCGAATATTTTTCGGACCAGAATTCGTCCCACCATTGTCGGCGCGTGATGTAGCTGGCTAAGGTCAGTTCGGTAAGTGGACTAGACCACCCGAGGCCGGGAGGCGACGATGCCCCTCGACGAACAGCAGACCTGGGCAATGCTGCGAGAGCTGGACGAACCCGGCCACTGGGAGGTGCCGCACGACTTCGACGGACCGGCCGAACGGGCTCGATTCGAGCGACTGGCCGAACGGCTCGACCACCGTTTCGGCTGCGCCTGCGATGTCGATCGCCACGTCCAGGACGCCAGCCACCTCGGCAGGATCGCGATCCCGGCGAGCGCGACCTCCGCGCGGGACCAGGTGACCGTCACGGTCAGCAATTTCGGCGGCCTCGTCGCGGTGACACTGGGGAATCCGGGCAGTTACGACGAAGACGAGGAACGGGAGTTCTTCCCGGCACCGGTCCGAAGACGGGTCGAAGACGAGCTGGAAGCGCTCGGCTACCTGCCCGTCTCCGAACACCCGTTATGGACCAAGTACACCGGGATCAGCGGATTCGACGCCCTCTATCCCCCGGACCGGCCGCCGTCGTGGTGGGACCGGTTCTTCGACTACCTCTAGGCGTTGCTCGGCGCGAGCGCGTCGGCGAGCTCCGCCGCGTTCGGCACACTGACGAGCACCTCGTCGAACGAGAGCCCGGCAACCCCGCGATCGATCTCGATCCGCAGCCCCGGCACACCCCTGCGGACCGACACCAGCTGACGAATCCCTGTGCCCAGCCCCCAGTAACCCACCTTCAGTACGCCGCTGATCAGCGCCCCGACCCGTCCCCCGCGCGTCCGTCGCAGGGGCGCGTCGACGTGCTCGACGACCTTGATCGCCGCCCGCGGAACGACCACTTCGTCGCGCCATACGGCCAGCCGCTCCCAGCCCGAGAACCTCACCCGTACTCCACCCTCGGTGATGTCCATCGTCGCCATCGTGACCGCCTTCCCTCCATAGCCATCTGATGTAGTTGTTATAGCAAGTGTATAGCAGATATCCTTGCGGGGTGTTGCTGACTCTCGACCTCGACAGCGAGGTTCCGATCTACCAGCAGATCCGCGACCGGATCGTCGAAGCCGTCGCCGGCGGCGTGCTGGCCGAAGGCAGCGCCCTGCCCTCCACCCGGCAGCTCGGCGCCGATCTCGGGATCAACTTCCACACCGTCAACAAGGCCTATGACCTGCTGCGGACTCAGGGCTTCATCCGCATCAACCGCAAGACCGGCGCGGTGGTCCGGCGGGACGCGTCCTCCGGACCGGCGGACGACGGCTACGCGGACGAATGGCAGGAACGCTTGCGCACCTTGCTCGCCGAAGCCGTCGCTCTGGGCCTGGCCCCGCGCGAAGTGACCAGCCGGTGCGGGTCCGTGCTGGACTCGTTCGCCGTTGGCGCCCGGCGATGACCGGACCGCTCTGGCTGAACCTGGCCCTCGTCGCGTTCACCGCGGCCGCCTTCGCCTCGGCACCCGCGCTGGCGCGGCCGACCCTCCCCTTCGGCGTCCGGGTCCCGGCCCGGCGCACCGGAGAGGCCGTCATCCTCCTCGCGCGCCGCCGCTACAACCGGGGAATCGCCGCGGGTGCGGTCGTCGCCTGCGCCGTCGTCCTCATCGACGAGCTCGCACCCGAGGTCGTCCTTGTCGGTCTCGTCGTGGCCTATTCGCTGCTCGGCGGCCTGGCCAGTCGTGCGATCGTCGCCGCGAAACGCGAGGAGGGCTGGTACGCCGGGACACGGCAGGCGGTCACCGCCGACACCTCGCTGCGTTCTGATCCCGTCCGTCCACAGTGGATCCTGCTGGCGCCGGCGCTGG
Source organism: Amycolatopsis sp. WAC 01376 (assembly GCF_003947415.1). Taxonomy (GTDB): domain Bacteria; phylum Actinomycetota; class Actinomycetes; order Mycobacteriales; family Pseudonocardiaceae; genus Amycolatopsis. The sequence continues at coordinate 165,226 of NZ_QHKL01000007.1, read as the reverse complement.
TGCTGGCCGTCGTCACGGCGGTCATCGGCCTGTTCGAGGGCACGACGAACTTCTCGACGGTCCTCACGCAGATCCTGGTCGTGGTGCTGGTCCCGCCCCTGACCATCGCGATCTCACGGGCCCGGCCCGAAATCGACGCCGCACAGCCGTCGGCGTCGGCGGCGCGCTACCGGGAGTACCTGCACGGGGTGCTCAGCCTGCTGCTGATCTCCGCGGGCTGTGTCAACGCGACGATGCTCGTTGTCTCGCTCCAGCTCTGGGGGATCGTCGAGACGACGGTGCCGACGACGATCGTGGGCTACCTGCCGCTCGCCGCCGCCTTCATCGCCTGGGTCGTCTTCTCCGTCCGGGCAGGCGACGCCGGGCACCGGTTGTCACCCACCGGCGACGAACCGGAGACCCGGTACGAACAACGCGACGACGACCGCTACTGGCACGCCGCCGGGATGGTCTACCTGAACCGGAACGACCCCGCGCTGTTGGTGCATCGGCGGGTCGGGACCTACTGGACGCTCAACCTCGGGCATCCGATCGCCTGGATCGTCCTCGCCGTGGTCGCCGTGCTCGGAGTGCTCGCCGGGCTCGGCATCGTCGCGCTGCCCGAGAAGGGCGCCTGATCACAGGGCGTTACCCTGAGGCAATGACGTCGCAGAAAACCCCTCAAACGATGAAGCCCGCGACAGCGGCGAAGAAGCTGGGTGTGTACCTGGAGGCCACCCCGGCGGAGTTCCAGGAGGGTGTCGTCTCCCGCGACGAGCTGAACGCGCTGCAGGCCGACCCGCCCGAGTGGCTGCGGGAGCTTCGCCGCAACGGGCCGCACCCGCGTCCGGTCATCGCGGCGAAGCTGGGCATCTCCATCAGTGGCCTGGCACGCGGCGGGATCACCGAGGCCCTCACCACCGAGCAGATCGATGAGATCAAGAACGCCGCCCCGGATTGGCTGACGCGGGAGCGCGAGACCCACGCCGAGGTCCGCAAGGAAGAGGCGCGGGTCAAGGCCGCCCGCAGCGAGAGCTAGCCCCGGCGGCGGCGCTTCCCGCCCTTGGGAGCCCCGCGCTGCCCAGGCTGCGGCTTCCGGCCGGCGGTCTGGGGGCGCTTGCTCTTCGCCGGCGCCTTCTTCTCGGGTGTCTGCTTTTCCGGGGCCTGCTGCCGCCCCCGAGTGCTGTTGACGGTCCGGCCGCGCACGATCCCGATGAACTGTTCCATCAGGTCGGAGGTCTCTTCGTCCGGCCAGGACAACGCGATCCCGGATTCGGGCGTGCCGGAGATCGGACGATAGGTCAGGTCACGCCGGTGGTGCAGCCGCGCGAGCGACTGCGGGACGACCAGGAGCCCGACACCGGCGGCGACCAGCTCGATCGCGTCCGCCGTGGTGGCGGGGCGCTCCAGCGCGGGTTTCCCCGGCGGCCGCTCCCAGTCCAGCGTGTCGTCGAGCGGGTGCAGCACGACGTCGTCGGCGATGTCGTCGACGGAGACCTCGTCCGCGGCGGCGATCAGGTGGTCCTTGGGGACGACCACGACGGTCGTCTCGGTGTAGAGCGGGATCGCGTGCAGACCCTCGCGATCGATCGGGAGCCTCAGCAGGACGGCGTCCACCTCACGCTCCCGGACCAGCCCGGCGGCCTCGGCCGCGGTCGTCTGGACGAGCTTGAGGGGGACGCCGGGCGACCGCTCGTTCCAGATCCGGACCCACTTCGAGGGCGTCACGCCGGGGACGTACGCGAGCTTGAAGGAGGCGGGTGTTTCCGGGCCGGTCATGGAAGCAAGGTTACCGGGAGTGGTCATCGCGCTCGTGAGTGGCAAGGACGGTCAGAGCCAAGGGTGTCTTAGGTATCTGCGCGGGTTCCGGCTGCGGGTCGGTGCCAGGCTCGGTCCGTGAAGGCCTCCTTGAGGGACCCTGGGTCCCTCAAGGAGGCCTTCACGGACTCGATAACCGCCACCTTCGCCCCACGAGTACCAGCAGTCACAGCGGCTGCGCGTGAAGGCCCCCTTCCCTCGGCTCAGCCGAGGAAACTCGACCTTCACACCTTGCCGAGGTACATGAAGGACCCCTTCCTTGCGCCAGGCGCAAGGAAGGGGTCCTTCATGTACTCACGAGACCCGCTACGGAGCCCAGGCCGCCGAGACCGCCCAGGTCACGTCCTGGTCGTACGACACCGGGTTGTCGAACGGGTGCCCACCGCCGCTGGCCGCGACGTAGACGTACTCGGCGTAGTGCCGCATGTTCGTGCCGAGTTCGTTGACCGACGCCAGCCGGACGCCACCGGTCCCGGGCTGGGCGCAGAACGTCGCGTCCTTCCGGAACAGGTCGGTGTTGTCGTTTCCGGCCAGCCGCACCCGGAAGTCCGCGTGCCGCAGGAACTGGCCCGGATAGTTGCGCGCCTCCAGCGAGTAGCACGACGGATCGGCGAGCCCGCGCCGCACGACGAACGTCGCGTCCGCCTTCAGCAGTGCCGGACTCGACGCGTTCACCACGTCCGTCCGCGCGAGACCGTCACGGTGCCGCAGGAAGCGGTCGGTGTAGCCGGGTGTGGTCACCTTGAATGATCGCGCCTGGTCCAGCGGCAGATCGGCACCGCTGCGCCAGAGTGGGACCGAAGCGGCCCACGTCGTGTCCGCCGCGAAGCTCGACGGCGTGTCCCAAGGGTTCGTCCCGCCGCTGCGCGCGAGATAGACGGTCGCGGCATAGTGACGGAGGTACGCGCCACGCTGGTTGAACGACTCCAATGCCGTGCCGCCGACGCCTTCCCGCGCGCAGAAGGTCGCGTCCCCGGCGAACAGGGCCGAGCCGTCGTTCGCGTCCTTGCGGATCCGCGAAGCCGAATGCCGCAGGAAGTGCCCGGGGTAGTTCCGCGACTCGAACGACAGGCATGACGCGTCGGCCAGCCCTTGCCGGGTCCAGAACGTCGCGTCCTTCTTGGCCAGGTCCGCGCTGCCCTCACCGAGGACATCTGTCCGGACGAAATCGTCCTGGTGCCGCAGATAGCGATCCGTGTACCCGGCCGTGGTGACCCGCAACGACACGAGTTCGCCCCGGCCCACCTCCGTGCCCTTGGCGATGGCGAGCACCTTCTGGTTGATCTCGCGCACCCGCGCCTCGGTCATCTTCAGCACGCGGCGGTCGTAGGTGTAGAAGCCGTTGACCTCGTTCTCGACGTCGTACGGCTCGGTGTAGACCGACGCGGAAAGCCCGCGGCCGTGCACGAACCGCCCGACCTGCTTGGTGATTTCCACGTACCGGTTCGTCAGCGACGTCTCGTCCGGGTACAGCGCACCGTACGCGAAACCCTTGCCCGGCTCCCATTCGTGGCCTGCCACCTGTCTGCCGAGGCCGCCGTACTCCCCCAGCACCGCGATCCGCCGCGCGTCCGGCTGTCTCGTCCCGGTCGACATCTGGTACGCGTGGTCGTCGATCACGTCACCGTTGCCCGGATCCGGATCGGACACGCAGCAGTTCGATCCGGAGTTGTGGTTGATCAGCCGGGTGTCGTCGATCGAGCGGACCAGGTCCACGATGCGACCGGCGTCGTATTCTCCCCAGCCTTCGTTGAACGGGACCCACTGCACGATCGAGGTGATGCTCTTGTGCTGCTCGATCATGCGCCGTAGTTCGGACTCGAAGTTCGTGTGCCCGTTCGGGACTTCGTCGATCGAGTCGAGCGACGGCATGTCCTGCCAGACCATCAGCCCGAGCCGGTCGGCGTGGTAGAACCACCGCGCGGGTTCGACCTTGATGTGCTTGCGGACCATGTTGAAGCCCAGCGCCTTCTGGCGTTCGAGGTCGAACCGCAGTGCTTCGTCGGTCGGCGCGGTGTAGATGCCGTCCGGCCAGTATCCCTGGTCGAGCGTGCCGAGCTGGAAGACGAACTTGCCGTTCAACAGCGGCCGCATCACGCCGCCGACCATCGCCTTGCCCAGCGACCGCATCCCGAAGTACCCGGTGACGGCGTCGCCTCCCGGCAGCCGCACGCGCAGGTCGTAGAGGAACGGGTCGTCCGGTGACCACAACCGCGCGTTCGGCACGGGGACCCGGATGTGCGAGCCCACCACCCCGCTCGCGGTACCGACCACTTGACCGCCCGAAAGGACTTCCGCGGTCGCCTGCTGCCCGGCAGTGCCCTGGACGACGAGGTCGAGCGCACCACCGGGCACGTCGGGAGTGGTGTCGAGCCGGGTGATGTGCTCGGCTCGGACCGGTTCCAGCCAGACGGTCTGCCAGATGCCCGACGCCGCCGTGTAGAAGATGCCGCCGGGGGTCTTCCGCTGCTTCCCGACCGGGTACCGGCTGCCGTCGACCGGCGACGCGACGCCGACGACGATCTCGTTCTCCCCCGCCTTGAGCGCCGGGGTGATGTCGAACGAGAACGCGTCGAAACCGCCGGTGTGGCCTCCGATCGAAGTCCCGTTGACCCAGACCCTGGTCTCCCAGGTGACCGCGCCGAAGTTGAGCTTCACCCGTCGACCGTCCCAAGTGGACGGAACGGAGAACGTACGGCGGTAGAACATGTTGTCCTCATGCCGTTTGATCCCCGAAAGCATCGACTCGATCGGGTACGGCACCAGGACGTTCTCGCTCAGCGGCCTGCCGATCGGTGGCGAGTTCAGATTCGGCGCGCCGGTGAAGCCCCAGGTCCCGTTGAGGTTGAGCCATTCGGAGCGCACCAGTTGCGGACGCGGGTACTCGGGCAGCGCGTTCGACGGCGAGACCTGATCCGTCCACGGGGTGGGAAGTGGGACGGGGGCGGCTTGGGCGACGGGCACGAGTGTCGTCGCGGCGGCCAGCAGACCGGCCACGACGCTCAGGACGCGCGCGGTTCTTCGGTGCATGCGATCTCCCTATCTCCGGGCGGTCGTGCGGGCGAGCGACCGCTGCAGAACAACGACCACCAGCAGGAACGCACCGCTGACCACCGACTGGTAGTTGCTGTCGAGAGTTCCTATCTGGTTGATTACGTTCTGGATGACCGTTCGGATGCCTACCCCGATGACAGTTCCGAGAATCGAGCCCATTCCGCCGGTCAGGAGGGTGCCCCCGATGACGACGACGGAGATCGCGTCCAGTTCGAGGCCGACCCCGATCACCGTGACGCCGGACTGCAGGTAAGCCGCGGTGAGCGCGCCCGCGAGCCCGGAAAGGACGCCGCTCATCACGTAGACGGTGACCTTGGTGCGCGCCACCGGCAGTCCCATCAGCTTCGCGGACTGCTCCGAGCCGCCGGTGGCGAACACCGACTGCCCGAACCGGGTCCGCCGCAGCACGAGCCCGCCGATCAGGCACAACGCGGCCGCGATGAACACCGGGTAGCCGAAGCCGAACATCGTGCCGCGGCCGAGCTCGACGAACGCCTCGCCCTCCGGGATCTTGTACGTCGTCGCGCCCTCGCTGGTGATCGCGAGCAGCAGGCCGCGGGCGAACAGCAGTGACGCCAGTGTGACGATGAACGGAGCCATCCCGGTCTTCGCGACGAGCAGCCCGTTGATCAACCCGATCAGCCCGCACACCGCCAGCGGCAGCAACAGTGCCACGAGGAAACCCCATTGCGACCCGTAGGCGGCGAGGACCCCGCCGAGCGCGTAGACCGAGCCCACCGACAGGTCGATCCCGCCGGTGATGATCACGAAAGTCATGCCGAGCGCGATGATCGCGAGGAACGAACTCTGCAACGCGATGTCACGCAGGTTGTCCAAGCTGCCGAAGCGCGGGAACAGCAGCCACGCGACGGCGACCATGAGCACCAGCGCGATCGCCGCGCCTTGTTTCTGCAGCACTCCGGTCATCAGCTCGCGCCGGGTGGAGTCCTGAGCGGCCATCGTGGGCGCCGCGGTCATCGGCTGCTCCGTTCCCGTGCGACGTACACCGCGACGACGATGATCGCGGCCTGGATCATCTGCGCGGTCGAATCCGGCAGGTTGTGCTTGATGAGCGTGGCGCGGACGAGCTGCATGAGCAGCACCCCCATCACCGTGCCGAGGATGCGGACACGGCCGCCGGTCAGCGGGGTACCGCCGACCACGACCGCGGTGATCGCGGACAGTTCCATCAGCAACCCGGCGTCCGCGGGATCGCCGGCGCCGAGCCGCGCCGTCGAAAGCACCCCGGCCAGCGCCGCGAGCAGCCCGCAGATCGCGTACACGCCGATGAGGACGCGGTTGACCGGCAGCCCGGCGAGCACACTGGCCCGCCGGTTGCCGCCGATCGCGACCAGCCGCCTGCCGAACGCCGTCTTCCCGACCAGCGCCGCCACCAGCACCGCCAGGACAGCCGCGATGAGCACGCTCACCGGGATCCCTAGCACCTCGCCGTTGCCGAGCGCGAGGAACGTCTCGTCGTGCAACTGGATGAGCTGACCGTCGGCGAGCACCAGCGCGAGGCCGCGTCCCCCGACCAGTAAGGCGAGTGTCGCCACGATCGGCTGGATCCCGACTCTGGCCACGAGAACACCGTTGAACGCTCCCGCCGCCAACCCGGCCGCAAGGGCGATGGCGACCGCGGGCAGCGTCCCGTAGCCGAGGTACAGCGGGACGAGCGCGGCCGACAGCGCCATCACCGCGCCCACCGACAGGTCGACGCCCTCGGTGCCGATCACCAGCGCCATCCCGAGCGCGACCACCAGCACCGGTGCGGCCTGGATGAGCTGGGTGCGGAAGTTTCCGACGGTCAGGAAGTTCGCCGTGAACGCGACGTTGAACAGCACCAGCGCGACGACGGCGACGTACACGCCGTACTCCTGCAGCCACCGCGCCAACCGGGTCCGGTCCACCGGTTTCGCCGTATCCGTCATGGTGGGCCCCGGTTCCTCCGTTCTTCGCTGGGTACTAGTCATTCGCGTCCCCGCCCGAAGCGATCGCGGCCAGCACGTGGTCCTGGGTCAGCTGCTCCCCCGCCAGTTCCCCGACCACCGCGCCGTCCTTCAGCACGATCAGCCGGTCGGCGCCGTCGAGGAGCTCCTCCATCTCCGACGAGATCAGCAGGACGGCGAGCCCGTCCTTCGCGAGTTCGTCGATCAGCGCCTGCACCTCCGCCTTCGCGCCGACGTCGATGCCCCGGGTCGGCTCGTCGAGCAGCAGCACTTTCGGTTCGGTGCACAGCCAGCGGGCCAGCAGCACCTTCTGCTGATTGCCGCCGGAGAGTTCGGCGACCTTCTGCTCGGGGCTGGACACCTTGATCCGCAGGCGTTTCACGAACGTGTCGACGATCCTGTCCTGCCGGGCACGGCTGACCATGCCGAAGCGGGACAGCTTCGGCAACGCGGCGAGCACGATGTTCTCCCGCACCGAAAGATGCGGGATGATCCCCTCGGTCTTGCGGTCCTCGGCGAGCATGCTGACGCCCGCGCGCATCGCGGCGGCCACACTCCCTTGCGGCACCTGCTTTCCCCCGACGAGGACGGTGCCGCCGGACAACGGCAGATCGCCGACGATCGCCCGCGCGGTCTCGGTCCTTCCGGAGCCGAGCAGTCCGGCGAGGCCGACGATCTCGCCGGGTTTGATCTCCACCGAGACCCCGCCGAGACGGTTGCCGCTGGTGAGGTTCTCCGCCCGCAGCACCGGTTCCCGGCCCGCCTCGTGGTCGCCCTCGAAGGCCGTCGCGCCGTGCGAGCGGATGTCACCGGCACTGCGGCCGAGCATCATCGACACCAATTCCAGCCGCGGCAGGTCCGCGAGCGGTCCGGTGTGGACTCGCTTGCCGTCCCGCAGCACCGTGACGCGGTCGCAGATCCGGTAAAGCTCGTCCATCCGGTGACTGACGTACACGATCGCGATCCCGCGTTCGTGCAGTCTGCCGATGACCTCGAACAGCGTCTCGACCTCGCGCGGTTCCAGCGAAGATGTCGGCTCGTCCATGATCACGACGTCGGCCTCGACCGACACCGCACGGGCCAGCGCGACCATCTGCTGGGCACCGACGCCGAGTGTCCCGAGTGGACGGCGGACGTCGGCGTCGATGCCGTAGTCCTTCAGCAGCGCCGCCGCGCCGGCGTTCATCCGCGCCCAGTCCACCAGTCCGAACCGCTTCCTCGGCTCGCGGCCGAGGAACACGTTGCTCGCCACGCTCATCAGCGGGATGAGGTTGACCTCCTGGTAGATCGTGGAGATCGCGCCCCGCGCGTGGATCGTGCCGGAGTCCGGCCGGTGCACGCCGGTGAGCACCTTGATCAGCGTCGATTTGCCGGCGCCGTTCTCGCCCACCAGCGCGTGCACCTCGCCCGGCCGCAGCGCGAACGACACGTCGTCGAGCGCGCGCACCCCGGCGAACGTCTTCGTCACGCCTTCGACCTCGAGAACCGGTTCCATCGTCAGTACGCGTTCCCGAGCTTCTGCGCCGCGTTCGCCGAGTCGTACTGGTCGTCGGAGATCACCACGGTCGGCGGGATCTCCTTGCCGGCGGCGAAATCCTGCAGCGTCGAGAAGGCGAGCGGGCCGAAGCGCGGGTTGGACTCGATCACCGCGTTGTAGCTGCCGTCGGCGAGGAGCTGGACCGCGTTGCGGGTGCCGTCGATCGAGACGATCTTGACGTCCTTGCCCGGCGTCTTGCCGGCGGCTTTGAGCGCGGTGACCGCGCCGATGCCCATCTCGTCGTTCTCGGCGTAGACGGCGGTGATCTCGGGGTTGCTCTGGATCAGCTGCTCCATGACGGCCTGCCCCTTGGACCGGTCGAACTCACCGGTCTGCTCGGCGACGATCTGGATGCCCGTGGTCGAGGCGATCTCGTCCTTGAAACCCTTGGTGCGGTCGGTGGTCACGTTGTTGCCGGACGCGCCGAGCAGGATCGCGACCTTGCCGGTGCCGCCGGTCGCCTTCACCATCTCCTGCGCCGCGCGCTTGCCCTGCTCGACGAAGTTGGAGCCGATGAAGGTCAGGTAGTCGGAGCACGGCTGCGAGGTCACCTTGCGGTCGATCGTGATGACCGGGACCTTCTTGGCCTTCGCCGCGTCGAGGGCGGGCTGAAGGCCGTCGGAGTTCAGCGGGGCCACGATGAGCAGCTGCGCGCCCCGGTCCAGCAACGACTTGATGTCGCTGACCTGTTTGTTGAGATCGCTCTGCGCGTTGGTGACCAGGAGTTTGTCGGCCGGGACACCGAGTTTCGTCGCTTCGTCCTTGATGGACTGCGTTTCGGCGATGCGGAACGGATTCGCCTCCTTCTCCGACTGGGAGAAGCCGATGACCGCGTTCTTCACGTCCACCTGCGGATAGCCGACCTTCTCGCGGGCGCATCCCGGCCCCGCGGCCTGGTTCGGCGCCGCCGAAGCGGCCGGTCCCGCCCCCGACGGGGCGGATTGCTGGGTCTCGCGACTGGTGCAGGCCGTCAGCGCGAGCGCGAGGCCGGTCACCAGGAGCAGGGTGCGGCGGATGGGCAGGGACATCGATCGCTCCTCGGGGAAGTCGAGCACAGGGGTCTGCGGTGACCCATGTCACTCATTAGGACGATGCCAGATTTACATCGTTGGTACAACGTTGTAAATCCGCCGTTCGCGCGGCTAGGCTGTGCCGGATCTGTGCCGGAGCACTGCAGAGGGGAGCGAGGGTGGCCACGCTCAAGGACGTCGCCAAGCTGGCGGGCGTCTCGGTCAAGACCGTGTCGAACGTGGTCAACGGCTACGACTTCGTCAAACCGGAGAACCGCAAGCGGGTCGAGGAGGCACTGGCGTCGACCGGCTACCGGCCCAACCTCGGTGCCCGCAACCTCCGTCGCGGCCGCACCGGGTTCCTCGGGCTGATGCTGCCCGAGTTGAGCATCCCGTACTTCGGCGAACTGGCGGGGCTGGTGCTGCAGGCGGCGCAAGAACACGAGTGGAACGTCCTCATCGAACAGACCCTCGGCACCAGGGAGCGGGAGCGCAACGCCCTGTCCGCGCTGGGACCGCATCTGATCGACGGCGCGATCATCAGCCCGGAAGCTTTGCACACCAACGACTTCGAAGACCTGGCGCCAGGCGTCCCGCTGGTGATGCTCGGCGAGCACGTCGTCGACGTCCCGATAGACCACGTCGGCATCGACAACGTCCAGGCCGCCCGGATCGCCGTGCGGCACCTGATCTCACTCGGCCGCCGCCGGATCGCCGCGATCGGCGCGCATCCGCAGCGCCACACGGCCGCGCAACGGCTGGAGGGCTACCACTCCGCGCTCGAAGAGGCCGGGCTCACGCCCATTCCGGAACTCGTCCTGCCCGCTCTGCGCTACCACCGCGCCAACGGCGCCGAGGCGATGGCACATCTCCTCGCGCTGCCGGAACCGCCCGACGCCGTCTTCTGCTTCAACGACCTTCTCGCCATCGGCGCCCTTCGCGCCGCGGCCGAACGCGGCGTCCAGGTGCCGTCGGACATGGCGATCGTCGGCTTCGACAACAACGAGGAAAGCGCGTACAGCCTGCCCTCGCTCACGACGATCGCGCCGGACAAGGCGGCGATCGCGCGGGCGGCGGTCGATCTGCTGCGGCGGCGTATCGCGGGCGGGAGCGACCTCGAACCGGAAGACGTCCAGACGCCGTTCTCGCTGGAGATCCGGAACAGCACGATCACCTGACCCCGCAAGCAGGTGACTGATTGCGGGGCGCCTGAGCACGCGGCGCTTTGGGTCGACGGGGCCCGAGTGTCCACAGAGGACTTTATCCTCCAGCTGAATGCCCGATTTGCGCCAAGGTGGGCGGTTCCACGTGGGGGTCAGTGCAAATGCCTTAAATCGGGCATTGCCATCTCGAAAATGTCCCGAATGGACAGTCAAGGAGGTGTCTAGCTCCGTGAAGGACCCCTTCATGTACTTCACCAGGCGCTCACGCCAGGTCGCCAGCCCCCGCCCTGCCGCAATGGGTCCTCTGGATGCGGTCCTTGCACGCGCAACCACCGCATCCAGAGGACTAATTGCGGGAGTCGCTTGCGACGACTACGCGCAGTCGAGCATTGTGTGTCCGTGAACCGGGCCTTGGCTGTGCTGACCCTCGTCGCGTACGTGACGTTGCCCCTCGGCTCGGCCAAGTACGAGACGCTCGTGCTCCCGACGCTCGTCGCCGGGCTGGTCTACGCGGCGATCGCGGTCATCGGCTTCCCTTGGGTCCAGAAGCACGGACGTGCGTGGGCGATCGCGTATGTCTGCGTTCAGTTACCGCTCGGCTTCACCCTGTTCTCGCTTTCGGGCGCCGCCGTCGGGTCCGTCCTGCTTCTCGTGGTCCTTGTCAGCCACACCGTGTTGCTGCTGCCGCTGCCCGTGGCTTTCGGGGTGGCGGTGCTGATCCCGCTGATCCATCTGCCGATGGCGCCGATGGACGGGCTCCGTGAAGGGCTCGGGACGCTGGCGGTCATGATCTTCGCGGCCGTGGTCACCGAACTCGTCGTTCGGGAGAAGCGGGCGCGGGAGGAGCTGGCCGAGGTGCACGAACGTCTTCGCGACCAAGCCGCGCAGGCCGAACAGCTCGCCACGATCCAGGAACGCAACCGGCTCGCGCGCGATATCCACGACGGGCTCGGTCATCACCTCACGGTCGTGCAGATGATGCTGCAGGCCGCCCGCGCGGTGATCGGCACCGGCGACACCGAACGGGTCGACGGGATGCTCGCCAAAGCACAGGACCAGTCGCGGGAGGCGCTGGCGGAGGTCCGCCGGTCGGTCTCCGCACTGCGGGAACCGCGCTCCGAACCGCTCGCGGAAGTGTTGCGGGCACTGACGGACGAGGCTTCCGCGGCCGGCGTGCCGACTGGGTTCGAGGTCAAGGGCGCGGCGCGGGAAACCCGTGCCGAGGTTGAGGAATCGCTGTTCCGGGCGGCCCAGGAGGGATTGACCAACGTGCACAAGCACGCGCGTGCCAAGGCCGCGACCGTGGTGCTCGACTACGCCGAGGCCGATCGAGTCCGGCTCGAGATCCGCGACGACGGTCTCGGAATCGCCGGGGAACCCCCGCCGGACAAGGGTTTCGGGCTCGTAGGGCTCCGCGAGCGGGTCGCCGGGCTCGGCGGCCGGGTTTCGATCGACTCCGCGGAAGGCCACGGCCTGACGCTCACCGTGGAGGTGCCGGGATGAGCGTCCGCGTGCTGATCGTCGACGACCAGGCGTTGTTCCGCGAAGCGTTGGCGACCCTGCTGGAAGTCCAGCCGGGGATCGAAGTCGTCGGCGAGGCGGCCGACGGCGAGCAGGCTGTCCGGCTGTGCGCCGAACTCCGTCCCGACGTCGCGCTGATGGATCTGCGGATGCCGGTGCTGGACGGGATCGCGGCCACCGCTCGGCTTCGGGCCGAGCAGCCCGGCGTACGTGTCCTCGCTCTGACCACCTTCGACGACGACGAGGACGTGTTCGCCGCGCTCCGAGCGGGCGCCGTCGGCTATCTGCTCAAAGACGTCTCGTCGACGCAGCTGGTCGAAGCGCTGGTCGCGGCCGAACGGGGCGAGTCGGTGCTGCAGCCGTCGGTCGCGGCGAAGCTCGTCGCCAGGGTGGCGCGGCTACCCGCCGAGACACCGCGGGCCCAGCCATTGATGACGCCGCTTTCCGAGCGGGAGCTGGAGGTGGTCCGGCTCCTCGCCGACGGCCGCAGCAACCGGGAGATCGCCAAGGCGCTGTTCCTCGCCGAGGGAACGGTGAAGAACCTCGTGACGAGTGTCCTGTCCAAGCTCCAGGTGCGGGACCGGACCCAGGCCGCCCTGCGCGCGAGGGAACTCGGCCTGTTCTGAACCCCGGTCACATGACCTCACGCATGACTTCCGGCACCTGCCCTCGTGCCCCGCCGCGGCCGAACATTGCTCCCGTCGCACCGATCGAGGGAGCCGGAATGAACCACACGACAGAACCCAAGACCCGCAAGCAGGCCATCCTGCACTTCACCCGCCACGCCGTGGAGATGCTTCTCGCGATGGTGGCGGGGATGATCGTCCTCGAACCGGTCTGGTCGTTCCTGTGGCCCGGCCTCGCCGGGAACGTGACCGCGAGTGCGCTGGTGATGGCGACGAACATGTCGCTCGGCATGGCGCTGTGGATGCGGATCCGGCGCCACGGCTGGGCGTCGATCGCGGAGATGTCGGCCGCGATGTACGTGCCGTACCTGCTGTTCATGCCGTTCTACTGGACCGGCCTGGTGTCCGGGTCGACGTTGATGACGGCCGGGCACGTGCTGATGGTGCCCGCGATGCTCGCCGCCATGGTCCGCCGTCGCGCCGAGTACGGATTCTGACCATGCGCACCGTCGTCCGTGTCACGCTGACCGTGCTGGCGTTCACCGTCGCCGCGTTGGCCCTGCCGCTCACCCTCGGCGCCGTCACACTCAGCGCCAGTTTCGAAAACCGCTACGCACAGAGAACCGACGGGATCTCGCCGCAGCCGGTACGCCGGGCGCACGATCCCGCCAAACCCACCGCGGTGGTCGTCGTGGGGAACGAAGGCGCCGTCGTCTCCGACACGCTCGTCCCGTACGAAATCCTGGCTGCGACCGGCGCGTTCAACGTCTACACCGTCGCGCCGGTGGCCAGGCCGGTCACCCTGACCGGCGGCCTCGACCTGATCCCCGACCTCGGTTTCGCCGAGCTCGACAAGCTGCTCCCCGCCGCCCCGGACGTCGTGGTGGTGCCCGCGTTGCCGGACCTCGGCGAGCCGACCACGCGACCGGTGACCGACTGGCTGAAGCGGCAGTCGTCGCGGGGCGCGCTGCTCATGAGCGTCTGCAACGGTTCGGGCGTCCTCGCCTCGGCCGGGCTGCTCGACGGGCGGAAGGCCACCGCGCATTGGCTCCGCATCGGCGGCTTCGACGACGAATTCCCCGCCGTGGACTGGATTCGCGGCACCCGCTACGTCGACGACGGGAACATCGTGACCACGGCCGGGATCCTCTCCGGGATCGACGGGGCGCTGCGGATCGCCGAGCGCTTCGCCGGCACCGAAACCGCGCGGCAGACAGCCCAAGCCGTCGGCTGGTCCCATTACTCCCCCGGCTCCAGCCCGCCGATGACGCAGAACACCTTCGAAGCGGCGGACACCGTCGTCGGGTTCAACACCGCCTTCCGCTGGGACAAGCCGACGCTGGGTGTCCTGCTGACCAGCGGGATCCGGGAACTGGAGCTCGCCGCCGTGTTCGACACCTACGGCCAGTCCCTTGCGGTCGAGACGACGGCGGTCGGTCTCGACGGCGCGCCGATCCGGTCCCGGCACGGACTGACCTTCGCCCCGCGCGACACGCCGGTGGCGGGCGACTTCGACCGGTTGATCGTGCCCGGCGCCGACGCGGCGGCGACGCACGCGGCCGATCGGTACGCCGGGCTCTCACCGGTGTATCTGCACGCCGGGCCCGGGTTCCCGTTCGACGCCGTGCTCGAAGACCTGGTGCGCACCACGGACACCGCCACCACGCGGTGGACGGCCAGGACGCTGGAGTACCGGACCGAACACCTCGCGCTCGGTGGCCCGGCCTGGCCGTGGACGGTCGCGTTCCGGCCGATCGGGCTGGCCGTCCTCGGGCTGCTCGCCGCCTTCGGGATCCGCGCCCTCTACCGCCGCGGGCCGGGGCCGGTCTCCCGGACGACGCGGTAGCGCGGATTCGCGGTCACCAGTGACTCGACCTCGCCGGGCAGGCCGTCGAGTGCCGCTTGGATGGCCGCGAGTCTGCCCGCGGTGTCCGAGGTCTCCTCGAAATGCCGGTAGTCCGCCTCGCTCGCCCAGCTGACGACGTTGACGACCCGGGTCCCGTCCACGCTCGCGTGGAACCGCGCCGAGACGTAACCCGGGTAGAACCGGACCCAGCGGTCCTGGATCTCGGCGAAGGCCTCCACCAGCGCCGCCTGGGTCTCCGGTCCGTCCACGGCGTACTCGATGATCGAGTAGAAACCCTTGTCCTCGTTCATGTTCGCTCCTCGAAACTGTCGGTGGAACCCAGGATTCACCCTCGACCTCGGTGGAGATCAAGAGTGACCTGCCCGACACATTGCTCCGGCCGGACCTGGTGGAAAGCGGACGGCTCGGCAAGGATCGCCCGATGCGCGACAGCAAGACGTTCGGCCTGCTCGCCCGAGGCGGGCTCGTCTGTTACGCGGTCGTGCACCTGCTCGTCGCGTGGCTCGCGGCACAGGTCGCGCTCGGCGACAAGGCGAAGGCGGACAAGGCGGGCGCTCTGCAGATGGTGGTCGCCGAGGGCGGCGCGTGGCTGCTCTGGCTGATCGCGGCCGGGCTGGCCGTACTGGCGTTGTGGCAGCTCAGCGAGGCGATCACGGGCCATCGGCAGGTGAAGACGCGGCGGCGGACGGTGCGCCGGATCGTCAGCGGGATCGAAGTCGTGCTGTACGGGCTCGTGTCCTACAGCGCGGTGAAGATCGCCATCGCGGGCGCCGACGACGGGCAAGGGTCTTTCGTCGCCGGGATCCTCGCGGAGTCGTACGGACAGGTTCTGATCGCCTGCGCCGGGGTCGCCGTCGTCGCGGTGGCGGTTTTCCTCGCCCAGCGCGGATTCCGGAAGACGTTCGTTCGGGAGCTCGACTTCGGCGGCGCCTCCGGGCCCGCCCGGACCACGACGATCCGGCTCGGGCAGATCGGCTGGATCGCGCTCTCCGCCGCGTACGGCACCATCGGCGTGCTGACGGTCGTCGCCGCGGTCACCTTCGACCCGGCCAAGGCGAGCGGCCTCGACGCCGCGCTGAAGACCCTCTCCGCCCAGCCGTACGGCGGCCCGATGCTCCTCGTGCTCGCTGCCGGGATTGCCGCGTTCGGCGCCTTCGCGCTGCTGGACGCGCGTTTCCGCAAGATCTGATCTGCCCGGCGAACCGACCTGTGGCACCGTGACAAACGTCTGGAGGTCGTGATGACAGGTGTGGTCGAGTGGATCCGCGAGCGCGGCGAGGACGATCGGCAGGCGCGGATCGTCGAAGTGCTGGTGGAGGCCTTCGAAGACCTCATGCGCGCGGACGCCGACGCGTTCCGCCGCAAGTTCCGCAAGATGGCGGCCGCTCCGTTCGCCTTCTACCGGGGTTCGGCGTGCCTGTTCTACGCGGACATGGCGCACGAGAACGATCCGTGGGCGAACGAGAAGACCAGCCGGGTGTGGATCCAGGGCGACCTGCACGCCGAGAACTTCGGCAGCTACATGGATTCGTCCGGGACGCTGGTGTTCGACGTCAACGATTTCGACGAGGCGTACCTCGGATGCTTCACCTGGGACCTCAAACGGCTGGCCGCCAGTGTCGCGCTGCTGGCGTGGAGCAAGGCGATCTCCGACGACGACATCGAGATGCTGATCGGCACCTATCTGCGCGCCTACGTCAAGCAGGTCCGGGAGTACGCCGAGCGTCCCGGTGACGAACTCGTCCGGCTCGAACTGGACAGCACCGAGGGCGTCCTCCACGACATCCTGCTCCGGGCGCGCCTCAAGACGCGGATCGACCTGCTCGACGAGCTGACCATGGTGGAGGACTTCGACCGCAGGTTCCGGCACGGGCCCGGGGTCCGGGTGCTGGAGAAGGCCGAACACGAGATCGCGACCAAGGCCTTCGAGTCCTACTTGGACACGATCCCGGAGAACAAGCGGTTCGGCAGCATCACCTACCGGGTCAAGGACATCGTCGGCCGGACCGGTTTCGGCATCGGCTCGGCCGGGCTGCCCGCGTACAACATCCTCGTCGAGGGCCGGACACAGGCACTCGAGAACGACGTCGTCCTGTCGATGAAACAAGGGAACGTGGCGGCGCCGAGCCGGATCGTGGCCGAGGAGAGCATCCGCGGCTACTTCTCCAACGAGGGGCACCGCACCGCCGTGTCCCAGCGCGCGTTGCAGGCGCACGCCGATCCTTGGCTCGGGTACACGGAGATCGACGGGCTCGGATTCGTCGTCTCGGAATTGTCGCCCTACGTCGACGACCTGGACTGGTCGGATCTGACCGAGCCGTCGGAGATGGGACCGGTGCTCGACTATCTCGGCAGGGCCACCGCGAAGATGCACTGTGTGTCCGATTCGGACTCGGAGCAGACACTGGTCGGCTTCCAGAGCGAAGAGGCCATCGCCGGGGTCATCGGCGACCGCGAGGACGAGTTCGTCCGCGCGCTGACCGAATTCGGGATGGCCTACGCCGAGCAGTCGCGGGAGGACCACCGGTTGTTCGTGGACGCCTTCCGCGGCGGGAAGATCCCCGCCGTCCGGCCCGCCGCGGAGGGCTGACCGGACGACGAGGGCCCGTTATTCGCGGAGGCCGATCGCCTCGATCGGCTTCGACCGCAGCGTCACGCGGGTGGCGAGGCCGAGCGAGACCAGGCCGAGCAGGATCGCCCCGGCGACGACCCCGCCGAAGACGGTCGCCGTTCCGGACGGCAGCGGTGTCCCGCGCAGGCCGAGGTTCAACAGGACCAAGGGAATCCCCGCCACCACGGTTCCCAGCAGTGTCGCGACCCCCACCGTCGCCAGTGCTTCGAACCGCATCATCCGGATGACCTGCCGCTTCGTGGTGCCGATCAGCCGCAGGAGCGCGAACTCCCGCGAGCGCTGCGCCGTGCTCATCACCAGCGTGTTGGCCACCGAGATCACGACGTAGCCGAGGATCACGCCGACCGCGACCAGGTTCACGTAGAACTGGGCCTGCTGCTGCCCGCCGGCGGGCGCGGCCACCGCCGATCCCGGCGTCACGACCAGCCCCGGATAGCGGCTCGCGAGGTCGTTCAGGGCGGCCGTCACGGTCGCGGAATCCGCGTCGGGCTGCTCCCGCACCAGCACCGAATCGTCCATCCGGTCGCCGGTGTGCGCCCTTGCCAGCTCCGCGGGCAGCACGTAGCGGCCGAAAGCCTGGTCGCGGGTGTAGGTGGCGACCAGCCGCAGCTTCGCCGGAGCGCCGTCACCGAAGTAGAACTCGACCTCGTCGCCGATCTTCTTCTCGTACCAGCCGGCTTCCGCTTCGCTCATCGCCACGGTGTTCCCGGTCAGGTCGGTGATCTTGCCCGACACGACGCCCAGTTCGAGGTTCCCGCGGATCTGCGCGCCGTCCAGTCCTTGCGCCGCGTACCGCTCGACACGCACGCTTTCCTGTTCCTGCACCGTGTTGATCACCTCGGTGCGGACGACCGAGGTCGCGGCGGCGACACCGGGGATCCGCTGCGCTGCCTCGGCGACCTCCGGCGAGAGCCCGCCCGTGCCACTGGCGAGCACGTGGTCCGCGGTGGTCGACTCGACGGTCTCCTCCTGCCGCGCGGCGGCCGCGGAGGTCTGGCTGTAGAACATCGTCAGCGCGAACGAGACCGCCAGCATCACCGGCGTCACCGCGGCGGCGAGGCGGCGCGAGTTGGCCTGGCTGTTCGCGGCGGCCAGGTAGCCGCTGATCCGCGACATCCGGTTGAGCACCGGCGCGATCAGCCGCGTCATGACGGCGACCACCTTCGGGCTGACCACGGCCAGCCCGATCACGATGATCAGCGACGAACCCCCGGAAGCCGCGAGCCCCGCGTCACCGCGGAGGAAGATCGGGACCATCGATCCGCCGAGACCGGCCACCACCAGCGCGCAGCCGATGATGACGCGCACGCGCCCGAGTTCACGCCGCTCCACCGCGGCCTCGCCGAGCGCCTCCACCGGGCGGATCGACGACGGCCGCCGCGAGGCCGACCATGCGGCCAGGCGCGCCGTGCCGAGACCGAGCGCCAGCGCGGCGACGAGCGGGATCGGGCTGATCGCCAGCTCGAAGTCCTGCGGGATCACCCCGACGGCCCCGAACGCGTTCCGCAGCCCGAACCCGACCGCCACGCCGAGGCCGCTGCCCAGCACCCCGGCGACCACCGCGACGATCATCGTCTCGGCGCCGATGAGCTTGCGGATCTGCTGTGGTGTCGCCGCGATCGCCCGCAGCAACGCGAACTCCCTGCGCCGCTGGTTGATGACCAGCGCCAGGGTGCTGGCCACGACGAACACCGCGATGAGGAGCGCGAAGCCGCCGAAGGAGCCCGCGAGCGCCATCAGCAGCATCCGGGTCTGGCTGACGTCGAGGAACTCGACCGTGCTGCGCTCGACCCCGGTCGTCACCGTCACCTTGTCGGTGCCGACCCCGCCGCGGATCCGGTCGGCGAGGTCGCCCGGCGTGACGCCCGGATCCGCCAGCACACCGATCGCGTGCGCCTGACCGGGTGTCCCGGCGAGTTCGGCGGCCTTCTCCGGCGAGAAGAACACCGCGGACTGCCGGGTGAGGCCGTCGCCCGACTTCGGGGCGGCGATACCGGAGACCCGGAACTCCACCGGGGTCGAGCGGATGGCGATCTTCACCCGCTGGCCGACCGCCGCGCCGCTCCGTGACGCCAGTTCCGCGTCCAGGACCACTTCGCCGGCGCCGGCGGGCGCGTGGCCGTCACGCAGCGAGAACGGGGCCAGCGCGGCGGCGTCCCAGTTGTGACCCAAGGACTGGCCACCCTCGGGCCCGTTCAGCGCCCGGCCGTCGGCCGTCACCACATTGGCCGGGAAGCTCTGCTCCGCCACCACACCGCGGACCCCTGGCACCGCGGTGATCGCCCCGGTGAGCGTCACCGGCACCGAAGCCTGCTCGGCGACCTGGTTCCTTTCGAGCGGGCCCGCCCCGGGCGGGTCGACCGTCTGCTGACCGCCGACGACGACCGCCGCGTCGGCGTACCGCTGGGTCGGGACACCGGCCCGCAGACCGGATTCCATCAGGATGCCGCAGCCGGCGACCAGCGCCGTCCCGCAGAGGATCGCGATGAACGCGCCGATGAAACCGCTCAGGCGGGTCTTCGTCGTCTGCCATGCCAAATCCCACATGACGTCACCACTCCCCGAGGTGGGTCATACGCTCGGCGACCCGCTCCGGCGTCGGCTGCGAGAGGTGGCCCGCCAGCTTGCCGTCGGCGAGGAACAGCACACCGTGCGCGGCCGACGCCGCCACCGGGTCGTGGGTGACCATCAGCACGGTCTGCCCCATTTCGTCCACAATGGACCGGAGCAGGTCGAGCACCTGGCGCGCGGTACGCGTGTCCAGCGCTCCGGTCGGTTCGTCGGCGAGGACGACCTCGGGCCGGGTGATCAGCGCGCGGGCGATCGCCACCCGCTGCTGCTGGCCGCCGGACAGTTCCGACGGGCGGTGTTCGAGCTTCTTCGCGATGCCGACACTCTCGACGATCTGACGCAGCCATTGCGGGTCGGGCTTCTGCCCGGCCAGCCTGGTCGGCAGGGTGATGTTCTGCAGCACGTTCAGCGACGGCAACAGGTTGTAGGCCTGGAAGATGAACCCGACGCGGGTCCTCCGCAGCTCGGTGAGCGCTTTCTCGCGCATCCGGCTCAGCTCCGTGTCCCCCAGCAGCACCCGGCCCGAGCTCGGCTTGTCCAGCCCTGCCGCGCAGTGCAGGAAGGTGCTCTTGCCCGAACCCGACGGCCCCATCACCGCGGTGAACGTGCCTCTGCGCACCTCGACGGTCACCCCGTTCAACGCCGTGACCGCGCCGTCACCGGATCCGTAGACCTTGCTCACGGATTCCAGCTTCAAGGCGCACGCGCCCCCTGCAATCATTGTTTCCCCTTAACCGTGGTGATCTCTCCCGGCTGAACCTACGGCCGTCAAGGGGTGGAAACGATCCCGCGTGAGGGAAGACTCGTGGTAGCGCTGGCACCACCACGCCGTGTCGCGAAAGCCACTTTGGGGACATCAGACGTCCCCCGAAAGTGGCTTTCGCGACTCAGCCGTTGCGGGGCTTGTCAATCCCGGACGGCGGCCGAGGCAGCGTCCCGTTTGGACTCATCGGGCAACGGATCGACAGGGGCCGCCGGAACCTGGGCGACCGGCTTGCCGCGCCGCCTGCGGATCTCGAACCCGAGGAGGATCAGCACGAGCGTCACCGCGCTGAGCCAGAACTGCGACCGGGTCGACGGCAGCAGCGCCATCGCCAGGATCACCCCGCCCATCAGCGCGATGGTCGCGTAGCTCAGCCAAGGGAACAGCCACATCTTGAGCGTGAGCTTCTCCGGATCCTCGCGTTCCAGGCGCCGGCGGAGCCGCACCTGCGCGAGCGCGATCGAGAGGTACACGAACAGCGCGACGGCGCCGTAGGAGTTGACCAGGAACTGGAAGATCAGGTCCGGTGACGTGTAGGCGGCGATGACGGACACGTACCCGATGGCCGTCCCGGCGAGGATCGCGCGCCTCGGCACACCGCTGCGGGACAGCCGCGTGAACGCCTTCGGGGCGTCGCCTTTGCTGGTGAGCGCGAACAGCATCCGCGACGAGGTGTACAGCGCCGAGTTCAGGCAGGACAGCACCGCCGTCAGGACGATCGCGTTCATGATCGTCGCCACCGCCGGGATCCCGAGCACCTCCAGTACGGCCGCGTACGGGCTGACCGCGGTCGCCGGATCGTCCCAGGACTTGATCGCGACGACGATGAACACGGAACCGACGTAGAACAGCACCACCCGCAGGATGATCGACCGCATGGCCTTCGCGACCGCCCGCTTCGGCTCCGCGGATTCGGCGGCGGCGATGGTGACGATCTCCGCGCCGGTGTAGAAACCGATGCACGGGACCACCGCCGCGAGCACGGCGCCGATACCGAGTGGTGCGAATCCGCCATGGGAGACCAGGTTCGTCACGCCACCTTGGGCGCCCGGCCAGAAGCCGAACAGGTACAGGCCGCCGACGACCAGGAACACGACGATCGCGACGACCTTGATCGAGGAGAACCAGTACTCGAACTCGCCGTAGGACCGCGCCGAGACCATGTTGGTACCGGTCAGGATCAGGAGCAGGCCGAGACTGAGCACCCACAGTGGCACATCCGGTACCCACAGCTGCAGGATCCGGCCGCCCGCGACGGCTTCGACCGCCACGACGATGACGAAGAAGTACCAGTACATCCAGCCGACGGCGAAACCGGCACGGTTGCCGAGCGCTTCTCTGGCGTAGACGTAGAACGAGCCGAGCGCGGGTTTGGCGATCGTCATCTCCGCGAGCATGCGCATGATGAGCACGGTGATCAGGCCCGCGATGAGGAACGAGACCACCGCGGCCGGTCCCGCCGACTGGATGACCACGCCGCTGCCGACGAACAGCCCCGCTCCGATGACGCCGCCGAGGGCGATCAAGTTCATATGTCGCTGCTTGAGCCCTGGTTTCAGGCCGCTGGTCTGTGCCGGGTCCGACGCTGAAGTCACGTCTCCTCCTTCTCGCACGCACCGCCGGAGCGGTCGCGCTGGGAGCTCCATTGTGGTTCCGGTCACCGTAGGAACAAGTCCGGCCCTTTGCGAGTGCCAGTTACGATGTGGGAAAGGGGTCCAGATACCACTCAGGACGGTCGCCGCACCGCCAAGGCCAGCAGTTCCGCTGCCGGTCCGGTGAGGCGCCGTCCTTCGGGCCACACCGCGTGCAGCACCCGGGAGAAGTCGACGCCCTCGACCGCGACGGGCACCAGCTCGCGGTCCGTCACGTCCAGCGCGCTGATCACCGCGGGCCCGGCGCCCGCGACAACGGCGTTGCGGACGGCGGACGCGGAACCCAGCTCCAGCAACGGTTTCACCGGGCCCACCCCGGCCTTGCGCAACGCGGCGTCGACGGTCTCCCTGGTTCCGGAGCCGTGTTCCCGCACCACGAGCGGCGTGATCGCCAGCTCCGCAGGGGTCAGCGGGCGACTTTTCCGTGCCCACGGATGCGCGCCGGGGACGACTACCACGAGGTGGTCCACGGCGACCTTCCGTGACGCGAGCCCGGCCGGTGTCCCTGGTGACTCGACGAAGCCGATGTCGACCTTGCCCGCACGCGCCAGTTCGGCGACCTGATCCGAATTCGTGACCTCGAGGCCGAGGTGAAGGCGAGGATTCGCGCGGTTGAGCTCGCCGATCCAGCCAGGGACCAAGTGCTCGGCCAGAGTCATGCCGGCCGCGACGCGGAGTTCGCCCGCGTGCCGGGTCCGCAGGGCCTCGGCGCCGTCGAGCAGTCCGCCGAGTTCGGCGAGCACGCGGTACGCCCAGCCGGCGATCACACGTCCGTCCGGAGTGAGCGCGGAACCGCGGCGGGTCCGGTCGACCAGCACCAGCCCGAGCCGTCGTTCCACTGAGGACAGTCGGTTGCTCGCCGACGGCTGCGCGATCCCGAGGGTGGCGGCTGCCTGCCCGATGCTGCCCAGTTCGTCGACGAGTACGAGCAGGCGCAAGGCGTCCAGTTCCGGTGCTGTCATAGCCAAACTGCATGACCTACCCGGTGTTCTCCCGGCTACCGGCGTCGCCGTCGCCGGACGACGCTCATCACCATGAGCACCACGTCTGCGCGGCGAACGAAGCCGCACCTGACCGGTCTGGCCGTCACCGCCCTCGGGGTGGCTGTCGCGTATCTGCTGAGCACCGCCGTTCCCGTGCTCAGCGCGCTCACCCTCGCGGTCGTGCTCGGGGTGCTCGCCGGCTCGCTTCCGGTGCTCTCGGACGGCACGCGGCAGGCGATCGCGAAGGTGACCAAGAAGCTGCTGCGCGCCGGTGTCGTCCTGCTCGGCCTTCAACTCGCGCTCCCGGCGGTGCTCTCCCTCGGCCCCGGCACGCTGCTCGCGGTCGTGCTGACGGTCGGCCTCACCTTCCTCGGCACGATCGGTCTCGGCAGGCTCCTCGGTGTTCCGCGTGGGCTCGCGATGCTGGTCGCGACCGGGTTCTCCATCTGCGGCGCGTCGGCCATCGCCGCGATGGAAGGCGTCGTCGAACGCGAGGACTCCGACGTCGCCACCGCCGTCGCCCTGGTCACCTTCTACGGTGGACTGGCGATCGCGGCCGTCCCGCTCCTCGGCGGCTGGCTCGGAATGGACGCGCTGCGCATCGGCGGCTGGGCCGGGCTGAGCGTGCACGAGGTCGCCCAGGTGGTCGCGGCCGCCACCCCCGCCGGGACCGCCGCCGTCGCGGTCGCCGTGGTGGTGAAGCTCAGCCGCGTCGTCCTGCTGGCACCGATGGTCGCCGCGGTCAGCGTGCACGAACGCCGCCGCCGCCCGTCCGCGGCCGGGAAGCGCACCCCGCTGGTCCCGCTGTTCGTCCTCGGTTTCCTGACGATGGTCGTGGTGCGGAGCACCGGGATCCTGCCCGGCGTGGCACTCGACGTCGCCAAGGTGATCTGCACGCTGCTGCTCGCGGGAGCGCTGTTCGGGCTGGGCTGCGCGGTCCGGATCGGCACCCTGGTCCGCACCGGTGGCCGGGCGCTGCTGCTCGGCCTGCTCTCCACGCTGCTGGTCGGCACCATCGCCTACGTCGCACTGGCCCTGCTCGGCTAGCACGGAACGCCCAGGGCCTGAGCGGCGGTCAGGAGCGCGAGCGTCTCGATGTCGGACGCCGAGCAGCCGCGGGAAAGGTCGTTGAGCGGGGCCGCGAGACCCTGGAGGATCGGGCCGAGCGCGACGGCGCCCCCGAGCCGTTCGGCGATCTTGTAGCCGATGTTGCCGGCGTCCAGATTCGGGAACACCAGGACGTTCGCGCGACCGGCGACCGCGGATCCGGGCGCCTTCGCCGCCGCGATGGAGGCCACCAGCGCGGCGTCGAACTGCAACTCGCCGTCCACGGGGAGGCTGGGTTCCCGTTGCCGCACCAGGGAAGTCGCCTCGCGGACAACCTCGACACGCTGATGGTCGGCACTCCCCTGCGTGCTGAACGACAGCATCGCGACCGCGGGATCCTCGCCCGTCAGACCACGGTGGGTGGCCGCGGCGGCGAGGGCGATGTCCGCCAGCTGCGCCGCCCCCGGCTCAGGCACCACCGCACAGTCCGAAAAGGTCAGCCGCCGCCCATCCGGCAGCAGCAACAGGAAGCAACTGCTCAAAGTGGACACTCCCGGCGCCAGGCCCACGACCCGCAATCCCGCCCGCAACACGTCGGCGGTCGGCCGGGTCGCCCCGGCGACACAGGCGTCCACCCGGCCCGCCCGCAAGGCGGCGGCCGCCACGAACACCGGATCACGCCGGGCTGCGACGAGCTTTTCCGGGCGACTGGCGAATCCCGACGTCAACGCATCCGCGGTCCGGCCGTCGGCAAGGGCATCCGCGACGTCCATGATCACGTCGTCCGGGACGCCGGCGGCACGGAGACGCGGCCCGTCGCCGAACAGCAAAGGCCGCACGACTCCCTCCGCGCGGAGAGCCAACGCGGCACGGACGGCGCGGTCGTCATCGCCGTCCGGCAGGGCGACACGGAGATCCTTGCCACGCAACGCCTTCCGCCATCTGCCGAGCGTCGCGTCCGGCGTGGCCTCGGTGGTCAGGCTCATCGAAGTACCTCCACATACGAAGCGGGGGCCGCCGGAAGACGGCGACCCCCACCGGGTGAAAGGGCTGGTTCAGGGCTGGACGGCCTTCTCGACGTCGTTGAGCATCGCGTCGACGCCGTGGAGCAGCTCGGTCAGCACCTCGCGATCGGCGACGAGCGGCGGCGAGATCATCAGCATGGTCGCGCCGCGATCGTCGCCGCGGAGAATGACGCCCGTGCGGCGGAACGCCTCCGGGAGCACCTCGCGGAGCACCTTCAGCGATTCGGCCTCGGTGAGCTCACGACCGCTGTCGCGATCGGCCATCAGCTCGATGGCGTAGAAGAACCCGGTCCCGCGGACATCCTTGACGCACCGGTGCGCCGACTTCAGCGAGTTCAGCGCGCCGAACAGTTCCGGGCCCTCGGTGAGCACGTTGTCGAGCACCTTCTCGTCCCGCATCGCGCTGAGGTTCGCGACGGCGACGGCGGTCGCGACCGGATGCCCGCCCCAGGTGGCGCCGTGGGTGAAGACGCCGCCCTTCGGCGAGTCGTACAGCTCGGTGACCAGCTTCTCGCGCACGATCACGCCACCGAGCGGCGCATACCCCGACGTCGAACCCTTGGCGAAGGTGATCAGGTCCGGAACGACCCCCGTGAGACCGTGCCCGAACCAGTGCCCCAACCTGCCGAACGAGCAGATGACCTCGTCCGACACGAGCAGGATGCCGTACTTGTCGCACAGCGCACGCAAAGCGGGCCAGTACCCCTTCGGCGGGACGAGCGCGCCGCGGCCGTTCTGCACCGGCTCGGCGAACAGCGCCGCGATGGTCTCCGGCCCTTCCTCCAGGATGACCTGCTCGATCGCCCTGACACAGTCCAATTCGGCCGCCGGACCGCAGTCACCCAGCAGCCCCAACGTGTTCGGCACGTGCCGGACGCCGGGCATGAGCGGGCCGAACGGCTCTTTGATCTTCGCGAGCCCGGTCACCGAGAGCGCGCCGATGGTCGTGCCGTGGTAGGCCATGTCGCGGCTGATGATCTTCGTCCGCTCGGGCCGGCCCTGGCTGCGGTGATACTGACGGGCGAACTTCAACGCGGTTTCGACCGCCTCCGAACCGGAGTTGACGAAGAACGTCGTCCCGAGGTCGCCCGGCGCGAGTTCGGCCAGCAACGTGGCCGCCTCGATCGCGGGGGTGTGCGCCGAACCCCAGTTGCTCGCGTAGGCGAGCGTGCCGACCTGGTCGGCGGCGGCCTTGGCGATGTCGGCCCGCCCGTGGCCCATGTTGACGCAGAAGAGCCCGGCGAGACCGTCGAGGTGGCGGCGTCCCTCGGTGTCGATCAGGTAGCTTCCCTCGCCGCGTACGAACACCGGGAAATCCGAGGCCCAGGTGTCCTTGCGGGTGAAGTGCGGGCCGAGATGCCTGCGGGCCTGCGCTCGCAGCTGGGTGACGTCCACCGGAGACCTCCTTCGAGACACGAGTCTGTGCCTTGACTTTCGCAACCCGGCTGGCACCGGCCCAGCACCAGAGCGGCGGCGTTCGATGGGTCCAGTTTCTTTCCGGCCCTGCTGAAGGCGAGAGCCTGTTCGAGCGCGGTCCCGGTGCCCGACCTTGTCCCTCACCGTGTGGATTTTGGGACGTCAGATGACCCAAAAACCACACACCCCTCACCCAGCGCCACCTTTGCCTTAACCCGAAACGCCACACACGACGTGCATCCAGCCGACTAAACGCGTATGCGCGTGAAGGCCCCCTTCCCTCGGCTGAGCCGAGGGAAGGGGGCCTTCACGCGCGAACCGCGGCCTACACGTAGTCCTTGTACTTCTCCAGGAAGCGCACGGGCTTGGACAGCGCGTCCCGGCGGAACGGGTCACCGAGCTCGCGGGTGCACATGATCTCGATGACGGTGGTCTTGCCCTCGTTCATCTGCGCGTCGACGGCGCGCTGCAGGGCGGGGCCGACCTCGTCGAGCTTCTCCACGACGATGCCTTCCGCGCCCATCGCCTTCGCGATGCCCGCGAAGCTCTCGCTTTCCAGCTCGCCCGCGACGAACCGGCGGTTGTAGAAGTCGACCTGGTTCTTCTTCTCCGCGCCCCATTGCCGGTTGTGGAACACCACCGCGGTGACCGGGATGTCATGGCGGACCGCGGTCATGATCTCGCCCATGCTCATCCCCCAGGCACCGTCACCGGCGTAGGAGATCGCGGGCCGGTCGGGGGCGGCGGCCTTGGCGCCGATGATGGTCGGCAGCGCGTATCCGCAGTTGCCGAAGCTCATCGGGGCGAAGAAGCTGCGCGGCTCCTCGAAGCGCAGGTAGCTGTTCGCGACCGAGTTGATGTTGCCGATGTCGGTCGACACCATCACCCGCGGCGGCATGGCCTTCTCCAGTTCCCGCAACACTTCCCGCGGGTGCAGCCAGTTGCCCTCCTCGGACTCCTGCTCCGCGATCATGTCGAGGCTGAACGGGTCGGTCTCGTGGGTCCATGCGTCGAGTTCGGCCTCCCACGCGTCCTTCTCCGCCTTGATCTTCGCCGCGCGGGCGTCCTTTGTGGAGTCGCAGGCCAGCGTCCGGTCCGCAAGACGCCGGGTCAGCGCGACCGCCGCGTCCTTGGCGTCGCCGCAGATGCCGACGGTGATCTTCTTGACCAGGCCGAGCATCTTGTGGTCCGCGTCGATCTGGATGATCTTCGCGTCCTTGGGCCAGTAGTCCATGCCATGTTGCGGCAGGGTGCCGAACGGGCCGAGCCGCGAGCCGAGCGCGATCACGACGTCCGCCTGCGAGATCAGCTTCATCGCGGCCTTCGAACCCTGGTAGCCCAGCGGTCCGCACCATTGCGGGTGGCTCGCCGGGAACGAATCGTTGTGCAGGTAGCTGTTCACCACCGGCGCGCCGAGGCGTTCGGCGAGGGCCTTGCACTCCTCGACGCCGTCGGCCATCACGACGCCGCCGCCGGAGATGATCACCGGGAACTCCGCCGTGGCCAGCAGCGCGGCAGCCTCGTCGAGGCTCCGCTCGCCGCCGGGACCGCGGTCGAGCCTGGCGGGCTCCGGGATCTCGGCCTCGATCTCGCCGTAGAAGAAGTCGCGCGGGATGTTGAGCTGCGTCGGGCCGAGTTCGGAGTGGGCCCGGTCGAAGCAGCGGCCGGTGTACTCCGCCATCCGCTTCGGGTTGTTGACGTGCCCCTGGTACTTGGTGAACTCCTGGAACATCGGCAGCTGGTTGGCCTCCTGGAAGCCACCGAGGCCGGTGCCCATGGTGCCCGCCTCCGGCGTCACGATGACGACCGGGCTGTGCGCCCAGTACGCGGCCGCGATCGCGGTGACGCAGTTGCTGATGCCGGGGCCGTTCTGCCCGATGACGACGCCGTGCCTGCCGCTCACCCTGGCGTAGCCGTCGGCCATATGCCCGGCGCCCTGTTCGTGCACGACCGGTACCAGCCGGATGCCCGCCGGCGCGAAGATGTCCATCGCGTCCATGAACGCCGACCCCATGATGCCGAAGATGTCGGTGACGCCGTTGGCCACGAGCGTCTCGACGAAGGCCTCGGACGGGGTCATCTTCTTCCGGCCGCTGACGACCACGCGGCCGTCACCCGTCTTCCGTTCCGTCATGTTCCGCTCCTTCGACAGGCAGATTTACAAAAAAACGATACGTGGCGTTCCTGAAATCAGGATGCGACCGACGATAGGACGCGGATCGCCGAGCGTCAACGCCAGATTCTGAAAACCGAGACGCCCTGTGCTACTTTTCGAAACATGGAGCTGCTTCGCGAACCCGATCCGATCAACGGGGACACGCCGACCATGCGGCTGTTCTCCCTGCTCGAGCTGATCGCCGCCAAGGATCAGCTGGTCTCCCTGCAGGGCCTCGTCGAGGAGACCGGCCTGCCGAAACCGACCCTGCACCGCATGCTGCAGCAACTCGAAGGGGCGGGCCTGCTGGTCCGCCAGGCCGACGGTCGCCATTACGGCACCGGCCACCGGCTGCGACGGCTCGCGGAGAACCTGCTCCTCAACGCGACCCACCACGGCGCCCGGCACGCCGTCCTGCGCCACCTCGTCGACGAACTCGGCGAGAGCTGCAACGTGACCACGTTGTCGGGCAACGAGATCGTGTACCTCGACCGGGTGGAGACGCCGGAACCACTGCGGTTCTACCTCCGGCCCGGCTCACGCGTGCCGATCCACTGTTCGGCCAGCGGCAAGATGATCCTCGCGCAGATGAGCCCGTCGCAGCGGCGGAAACTGCTCGCGCACGCGCCGCTCAAGCAGTACACGAACAAGACCATCACCGACCTCGACACGCTCGAGGCCGAGTTCACCCGCATCCGCCGCGACGGCTTCGCGCTCGACGACGAGGAATTCCTCCCCGGCCTGGTGTGCGTCGCGGTGCTCGTCCCCGGCCGCGCCAACCTCTGCGTCGCGGTGCAGGCGCCGGTCATGCGGCTGACACCGGACAAAGCGCTCCAGACGCTCCCGGCGTTGCAGCGTGCGGCCGAGGCGATCAGCCGCGTCGACGCCGAGGGCGCGTCCGAACCGGAAAGTGTTACGTCGTAAGGAGTTTCCATGGTCCCCGAGCTTCGGCTCCCGGTGCGCGACCTCTTCGGCATCGATTCGGATCTCGTTGTCGGCGCGTTCCGCGAACGCGGCGAGCACGTCCCCGAGATCGACGAGGCGTACCGCTTCAACCCGGACGTGACGCTGGCCCTGCTCGCCGGGTTCACCCGCGACCGCCGCGTGCTGGTGCAGGGATTGCACGGCACCGGGAAGTCGACTCATATCGAGCAGGTCGCGGCCCGGCTCAACTGGCCATGTGTGCGGGTCAACCTGGACGGCCACCTCAACCGCCTCGACCTCGTCGGCCGCGACGCCGTCGTGCTGCGCGAGGGCAAGCAGGTCACCGAATTCCAGGAGGGCATCCTCCCGTGGGCTTTGCAGCGGCCGGTCGCGCTCGTGCTCGACGAGTACGACGCGGGCCGCCCGGACGTCATGTTCGTGCTCCAGCGGGTCCTCGAACGCGACGGCAAGTTCACCCTCACCGACCAGAACCGGGTGCTGCGGCCACATCCGTCCTTCCGGTTGTTCGCCACCGCCAACACGGTCGGGCTCGGCAACCTCAACGGGCTCTACCACGGCGCGCAGCGGCTGAACCACGCGCAGATCGACCGCTGGAACATCGTCGCGTCACTGAACTACCTGCCCGCCGCCGAGGAGATCGCGATCGTGCGGTCCAGGGTTCCCGGCATACCGGAACCGCTGGCAGCGTCGCTGGTCACGGTGGCCGCCTTGACCCGCAAG
Organism: Amycolatopsis sp. WAC 01376; assembly: GCF_003947415.1. Taxonomy (GTDB): domain Bacteria; phylum Actinomycetota; class Actinomycetes; order Mycobacteriales; family Pseudonocardiaceae; genus Amycolatopsis. Next base: position 134,793 of record NZ_QHKL01000007.1, on the reverse strand, counting down.
GGTTTCCAGGCCGGCGACCTGTCCACGCTGATGTCCCCGCGCACGGTGATCACCTGGGCGGAGAACATCGAGATCTTCGGCGATCCGGCGACGGCGTTCCGGCTGTCCTTCGTGAACAAATGCGACGAAGCTGAGCGCGCTCTCGTGGCGGAGTACTTCCAGCGCTGCTTCGACGACGAGCTCCAGCTGCTCTCGGCATGACGGCCGGGCAGACGGAAACCCGGCGCCGCCACCAGGTCGAGGAGCTGTGCGCGGCCGCGGTCCGGGCGCTCAGCGGCGATCCGACGCTGCACTTCCGGGCGCGGCGCCTGCATCGGGGACGCGAACCGCTGCCGCTGCACGCGCCGCATCTGCGTCACTCCACCGACGACGATCTGGTGTCCTCACGCGGGATCGCGGACGGGATGGCGTTGCGCCTGAGGGCCTCGGACGCCGCCCTGCATCGGAGCCTGTGCCCTCCCGATCCAGCCGAACGCGGGATTTTCGAGCTGCTGGAACAGTTCCGCGTCGAGTCGCTCCCGCCCCCGGAGCTGCCGGGCATGCGGCGGAACCTTCGCCTTCGCCACCTCCGCTGGTCCCTCGAATTCCACCGCTCCGGGCTGACCGAGACCGCCCGCGGGCTGTTGCTGTACACGGTCGCGCAGATCTGCCGGTCGCGGATCACCGGAGAACCCGTGGTCGAGGAGACCGAGGACCTGATCGAGGCGACCCGATTCGCGCTGGCGCCGAAGCTGGGTCACGACCTCGCCGGGCTGCGACGGCACCGGACCGATCAGAAGGCGTTCGCCGAACACGCGCTGGCGATCGCCCGGACAGCCGGCGGGCTGCTCACCGCGACCGAGCGGGAAGCCGAAGACGACGGCGACCCCACCGACCCGCGCTTCAACCTCCTGATCGACTTCGACGCGAGCCAAGGCGATCAGATCTCGTCCGTGACCGCCGGAACCAGTCGTACGCTGGGTGAATCCGGTGCGGCGTACCGGGTTTTCACCACCGCGTACGACAGCGAACGGCGCGCGTCGGACCTGGTGCGCCCCGGACTGCTCACCGAACTCCGGGAACGGCTCGACCGGCGCGTCGGCAGGCAGGGCGTCGGCCCGGGGCGGCTGGCGCGCGACCTCAAGGCGGTGCTCGCCGTACCCACCCGTGACGGCTGGGACGGCGGGCAGGAGGAAGGTCACCTGGACGGCCGCACCCTGGCGCAGCTGATCAGTTCGCCCACCGAACGCCGCATCTTCCGCACCGAGCGGATCGAACCCGTGGCGGACACGCTCGTGACGTTCCTGATCGACTGCTCGGGTTCGATGACCGCGCACGCGGAACCCGTCGCCGCACTGGTCGACCTCTTCGCGCGCTCGCTCGAACTCGCCGGTGCCGCCTGCGAAGTCCTCGGCTTCACCACCGGCGCCTGGAACGGCGGCAGGCCGAGGCGGGAGTGGATCCGGGCGGGACGGCCACGGCATCCCGGCAGGCTCAACGAACGACTTCACGTCGTGTTCAAGGACGCCGAAACCCCGTGGCGCCGGGCGCGCCCCGATCTCGCGGCACTGCTGAAAGCCGATCTGTTCCGGGAAGGGATCGACGGCGAGGCCGTGGCCTGGGCCTGCGACCGGATGCGCGCGCGGACGGAGGAGCGCCGGATCCTGCTCGTCCTCTCCGACGGCAGCCCCATGGACAGCGCGACGAGCCTGGCGAACGATCCGCACTATCTGGACGAGCATCTACGGGAAACGGTGCTACTACAGGAAAACACCGTCGAGATCCGCGGGGTCGGCGTCGGGCTCGACCTCAGCCCGTTCTATCGCCGGTCCCGGGTTCTCGACACCTCGGTGACGTCCGGGTACGCGCCGTTCCGGGACGTTCTCGAGCTGTTTTCCCAAGGGTGAACGCCGCCGGTTCCCGTCCCTGATCCGTGGGTGGGTTCAGCGGCCGTAGCCACCCTCTTCACCGCTGTTCCCGCCGAACTCGGCGCGCTGTCCTTCATCGCCGCCGTATTGACTGCCCGCCTGGGCGCCAGGGGCGTCGTTACCGAAGCCGCCGCCCTGCTGCTGCTCTTCGTTCTGCTGCTCGCCGCCGGAATCGCCGAGGAAGCCTTTCGCCTTGTCGGCGGCCGAGTCGATCTTGTCGGAGTGTTCGCCGAATCGCGATTTCGCGAAATCGGCGGCCTTGTCGACGTGCTCCCCGCTCACCTTGTCCTTCATTCCTTCGAAGTCGATACCCACGAGAACTCCTCACCTGGTTCGAATGCGCCGATGACCGGCGCGTACCTCCATCAAAGTCCATTCGCGGAGTGCGGCAACTTGAACGCGACGGTTGGGTGAGTCGGCGAGTTCCCCTTCCCAGTCAGGGAAAACAGCCTCGGCCAGGGCACGGAGGTGCACCCGTTGTCGCTCACTTGGGTGGACTTGCCGTCCCTTCACAGTCATACGGATGCGACACTCGGGTCCGTCACGACGAGGGGTCTCCTGGTCGACGTCATTTCACTACACTGTGACCACGGCACGATAGAGGTCAGTCACACTCGATCACGGTTGGCGCTTTTAGCCCTTTCGTGTTCGTATCCGTGGCGTCAGCCAAAGCGGAGACGGCCAAAGGGAGTTTGAACTTCATGCGCAGGACAATTGTCCGGACGGTAACGGGTGTGGCGATCGTGGCCGGCCTGGTGACCGCTTGCGGCTCTGAGGGCGAGAACGGTGCGAATGGCGCATCTGGCGCGAATGGAACCGCTTCAAGCGCGGCCGCCGCGTCGTCGCCCGGCGCCGGAGCCCCGGCTTCCTCGGGCGCGGGCACCGGGGACGCGGGGCAAGCGGGCGGGGAAGCGGCCCAGAAAGTGACGGCGGCGATCCAACAGGCGCAGCAGCAGTCACCGATCACCTTCACCACCGAAAGCGCCGAACTGTCCGAGAAGAGCAAAACGGCACTCGGCGAGATCGCCAAGGCCATGCAGGGCAACGACGTCAAGATCACCGTCGCCACCCACGCGGGTTACCCCGACGCGGAAAAGTCCAAGGCTCTCTCCGAGAAGCGCGCGGAAGCGATCACCGCCGCGCTCGAAGGAGCGGGCGTGGCCAAGGATCGCGTCAAGACCGAAGCGACCGGCAACGAGAAGGCGCAGGGCGATCAGGCGTTGAACACGCAGATCACCGTCGCACAGTGACCAACGGCGGAAGCGCGGACGGGCGGAACGATCCGCCCGTCCGCGCTTGTCACTATCTGATCGGCCCGAGCGGTTTTCCCAACTACGGCGACGAGCTGATCGCGGCGACGTGGCTGCGCTACTTGGCGCGCACCGATCCGGAGGCCGACGTCTGGCTCGACACCCACTCGCCTGGCCCCGCGCAACTACTGCTGAACGATCTGCACCCGCGCCTGCGTTGCACGGACACCCTGTGGCGGCTGTGCGGTGAAGCGCCGTCGGACGATCCGTGGGAGGTCGCGGGCTGGGTGCAGTCGGCGGTCAACGACCCCGGCCTCGCACCGCGATGGGACGCGGGCATCGACCTGCTCGGCCGGACCGACGTGATCCACCTGATCGGCGGCGGTTACCTCAACGCGCTGTGGCCCCGGCATATCGGGCTGATCGCGGGCGCCGCGGCCGCCGCCCGGCGCTCGGGGACCCGGACGGCCATGACCGGACAGGGGCTGACCCCGTTCCCGCCCGGTGCCGTGGACCTTCTCCGCTCCCTCACCGACCGCTTCGACGTCGTCGACGTGCGCGACGACCCTTCGGCCGAACTACTCCCCGGAGTCGTCCGGACGTGCGACGACGTCTTCCTCGATCCGCCCGAGCCGACACCCTCCGCGCAGACGCGCGAATTCGTGCTGTGCATCCAATCCGACATCGGCGCTTTCGAGCCGTCGATGCTTGCAGCCCAGGTGCTGGGTCTGCTGCGGGCGTGGGAGGTCCATCCCGAACAACTCGCGATCGTCGAAGGGATCCCCCGGATCGACCGTGCCGTTCCGGCACTGCTGGAACACGAGATCGCCGGTGCGGAGTTCCACCCGTTCCGCGACATCTGGCGCAACGGGCTGCCATCGGCGCCCGGCCAGACCTGGATCTCCAGCCGCTACCACCTGCACCTCGCCGCCCAGGCCGCCGGAGCGACCGGTCTCGCGGTCAGCGTGTCGCGCGGGTACTACACGACCAAGCACCGCAGCCTGATCGACCTCGGCTCCGGGTGGACGTCGTTCGACGCAGAGGCGGGCGGGGCACCGGACCGGCCGGCCGGAACCGGGTTCCCGCCCCACGTCCTCAGGCGGTGCCGCGACCTGAAACGGTCGGTCGCGGAGGCGGTGTACGGACGCCAGGCAGCCGAGCCCGCTCAGCCCGCGCCGCGACGCCTCACCCTGCGCTCGTGGCGGACCCGGTCGAGCTAGTCGCTGGTCTCGGTGGACACTTGCCGGGGTCGCGAGTGGCAAGGGTGGTTCTAGTGAGGGAAATGTCGAACGTGTCGTGGCGTGGGGCCGGTGTCGCTTCTGCGTAGGCGTTCTCCTGGTAGTGAGGGCCTCCTTGCCTACTCTGACGGTAGTGAAGGAGGCTTTCGCTACTTTCGGATGTGATCCCTGGTGACAATGGGACGGCTGTGACTTCGGCGGCCGGTCGCGAAGTACATGAAGGCCCCCTTCCCTGCGTCTAGCGCAAGGAAGGGGGCCTTCATGTACTTCGGTAAGGCGTGACTCGTGTGTCTGAACACGCGAGTACGGTGTCGCGTCACCCAGCCCACCGTCTCACCCGAGACACGACACGTTCGCCTTACCCCTCAATGGAACCCGAATCGCCACTCGCGGCCACCCCCGTAGGCACGTTCATCGGCGCCGCGAGTCAGCAAAGTCCGTGAGGGCCTCCTTCCCTACCCTGAAAGTAGGGAAGGAGGCCTTCACGGACCACCGCATCACCGGCTGAGCGAGGGCACCTCCTCGGCGGCCGGGGCGCTTTCGGAAGACCGCGCCACCGGGGTCCGAGCCTGGTCCGGCGCCATCAGGCTCCAGATCAGCACCACGGCCAGGTTCACCCCGAGCGACACCAGACCCGCGTTGACACCGCCGAACGTCGCGCCGGTGACGTACAGGACGATCGCGGTGATCACCCCGATGACCATCCCCGCCGCGACCGCCGCCGTCCGCACCCGGCGCACGAACAGGATCGCGAGCCAGCCGGGGACGACCTGGGCCAGCAGGTTGTAGGTCAGGTTCAGGATGGTGAGCATCAACGTCGAGGCGACGAGCGTCAGTACCGCCGCCAGCACCAGGAAACTCGCCACCGCGAGGACGGTCCACCGGCGCTGCGCCGCGGCGGGGATGTTCGGCGCGAGGTTGCGGCAGACCATCCCGCCGATGGTGAGCGCGGTCGCGGCGAGCACGAGGACGCCCGACAGTGCGGCGCCGGCGGCGACGAGGCCCAGCAGCCAGTCGGGCAGCAAACCCTTGGCGGTAACCATGAACACCGTGTTCGGGTTGTCCAGATCCGGATGCGCGCGCACGCCGTAGTAGGCGGCCAGCACCAGGAACGGGTAGATCAGCATGTACATCGGCATCCACACGGTCGAGCTCTTCACCGCGCGTTCGGAACGGGCCGGGAACACGTACGCGCCACCGAATCCGAGGTAGAACACGACGCTCTGGAAGAGGATCGTCGTCATCGCGAACGTCAGATCCGAACCGCCCATGGTGGTCTGGGCCGCGCTGAGCACCTCGGGTCCGCTGACCTTGGCGGTGCCGCCGGCGGCCAGCACGACCGCCACCCCGACGAGCACCACGCCGACCAGCATGAACACGTCCTTGAGGATCGACACGAACGCGGGCGACCGCACCCCGGAGACGGCGATGTAGACGAACGCCACGATGCCCGCCAGCACCACGCACTGCAGGGGATCCAGCCGCAGTCCCAGATTGCTGAGCACCACCTGAAGACCGATGAACTGGTACTGCCCCCACGGGATCAGCGCGATCAGCATCGTGACGCAGGTGATCAGCTCGAGTCGCCTGCTGCCGAAATGCCGACCGAACACGTCCGGCACGGTCATCGCGTCGTACCGTTTCGCCGCCCGCCACACCAGCGGGGCCAGGAAGTAGCCCAGCGAGTACGCGAGCAGGATGTAGCCGAGGAACCAGATCCCGTAGCTCGCGCCGTGCGCGTAGATCCCGCTCGGGAAGCCGATCATCGTCCCGATGCTGTACACCTCGCCGACCGCGAGGAAGTACACCAGCCACGCCGGGAACGACCGGCCGCCGACGAGGAACTCGGAGATCCCGCCGCCACGGGTGGACCGCCCGGCCCATACCGCGAGCCCGATCGAACCCGCCATCACCACCGCCACGATCGCGATCAGCATCAGTCGTCCTCCGGGTAGTGGGCACGGTCGAAGAAACGCCAGCTGATCCACAGGCACAGCGTGGTCAGCGGGCAGCAGCAGAACACCCAGAAGAACAGCACCGGGATACCGAACACCGATGCCGTCGATCCGGACAGCAGGAGAATTCCGGCCAGCAGGGCGAAAGCGGGGACGAAAAGTCCTATAAGGACACTCGGCCAGCTCCGGATCATGGGCGTGCTCCCGTCGTCTCGCGCCGCCAGACGACCTCGCCACCGCTGACGGTGGCGTCCACGGTCAGCTCGCGGATCCGGTCCGGGTCGATCGTGGTGGGGTCGCCGGACAGCACCGCGAGATCGGCGAGCTTCCCGATCTCCAGGCTGCCCTTGATGTCCTCCTCGCCCGCCAGGTACGCGGCGTCGATCGTGTAGCCGCGCAACGCGGCGTCGACGTCGACGGCCTGCTCGGGGCCGAGCACCTTGCCCTGCCTGGTGATCCGGCGGACGGCGCACCAGATCCCTTCCAGCGGCGGCACCGGGGTCACCGGCGTGTCCGAATGCAGTCCGAAGTGGATTCCCCGCGAGCGGGCCGAAACCAGCGGGCTGATCCGGCGCGCCCGTTCGGGCCCGAGGAAGACGTCACGATGCCGGTCGCCCCAGTAGTAGACGTGTTTGACGAAGAACGACGCGAGGACGTCGTGGGCGGCCATCCGGTCCAGCTGGTCTTCTCGCACCGTCTGGCAGTGTTCGATCCGATGCCGCCTGCCGCTGCCGTGCGGCGAGCCCAGCCGCGAGTAGCCGTCGATGATCGCGTCGATCGCCGCGTCGCCGTTGCCGTGCACGGCGACCTGCCAGCCCGCCGCGTCTAGCGCGGCGATCCGGCGGCCGAGGTCGGCGGGTTCGAGCAGCATCATGCCGTGCTCGTCCGGGTCGCAGGTGTAACCCTCCGCGAGACAGCCGGTCTTGCCCTGGATCGACCCGTCCGCGACGATCTTCACGCCCGTCATCGCGAACTTGTCGTCCGCGCCCCTGACGTCCGGCGCTTCCGGCCTGCCTTCGTCCAGGCCGGGAAGGAGCCCGTCGAACAGGTATCCGCGCACCCGGACACGCAGTTTCCCGGCCCGCCGCAGCAGCGCGTACGCCTCGAGCTCTGCGGCGCCGCCGATGAGCCCGATGCCGGTGTCGTGCACGGAGGTCACGCCGTTGGCGAGGTATTCCTCGTCCGCCAGGAGCAGAGCTTCGGCGAGTTCGCCGGCGCCCTGGCCGGGCAGCCGGGACGTGACCAGGAAGGCCGCCGTCTCGACGAGCACCCCGGTCGGCTCGCCCCTGGCATCGCGCACGATGAGCCCGCCGGGCGGATCCGGTGTCTCGGCGGTGATCCCGACTTCGCGCAGGGCGAGCGAGTTCGCGGTGCAGAAGTGCCCCGAAACGTGGGTCAGGACCACGGGATTGCGGCCGGAGACACGGTCGAGGTCCGCGCGCGTCGGGTGACGGCCGTCCGCGAGCAGCGTGTCGTCGTACCGGAAACCGCGGATCCACTCCCCCGGTCCGAGGTCCTTGGCCGCCTGGGCGACCCGGCCGACGATGTCGGCGATGGTGTCGTTCGGCGGGCTCCCGGCGTCGACCGGCGCGGCCAGCGTCATCCCGAAGAACGCCGGATGGTTGTGGGACTCCACGAAACCGGGGATCACCGTGCGCTCGGCCAAATCGAGCACGGTGGTTCCCGGCCCGATCAGCTTCGATACTTCGCGTTCGGACCCCAGTGCGATGACGCGCCCGCCGCTCGCGGCCAGCGCGCGGACCCGTCTCCCCGCCGGGTCGAGGGTGAGCACGGTGCCACCGAGCGCGACGAAATCGGCGGCACCCCGGGGATCTTCTCGAACGAACTCCACCACACGGACCTCCTGGCGACGTGTCCTGGCTCACGAAGGATCCCCAGACAGTGCGGCACGTCTGGCCGCCTGAACAGGTCCAGAACGCGCCGGTGCGGTGGTACCAGTTACCGCTCAGCCGCCGAGGAGATCACGGCAGGCCTCGCCGAGCAGGCGGATGCCAGGATCGATGTCGCGCAACGGCACGGCCGCGAAGCCGATCCGGAAGTGGTTCCGCGGCGGGCTTTCTCCGACGAAGAAGATGTCCCCGCGTTCGATCAGGACGCCGTCGCGCTCGGCGCGGTCCATCAGCGCCCGGCAGTCCAGTTCGGACGGTCCGGTCATCCAGAGGCTGACCCCGCCCGGCGGATACGCCGTCTGCGCCCACGGCAGATGCTCGGCGACCGCGGCCCCGGTCGCCTCCCATTTCCGCATCAGCTTCGTGCGGTAGCGCCGCAGGGAACGGTGGTACTCGCCGCTGTCGATGAGCAACGCGAGCGCTCGCTGAAGGTGTCCTGGCGGATGCCGCAGCACGTACCGCCGGATCTCGCGCAGCTCCTTCACCAGCTCGCGCGGTCCGACCAGGTATCCCAGCCGAAGACCCGGTGACAGGAACTTGGAGAAGGTGCCGAGGTAGATCGCGTCCCCGGTGCCGTCGAGCGCCTTGAGCGCGGGCGTGGGGCTGCCGTGGTACCGGAATTCGCTGTCGTAATCGTCCTCGACGAGCACGGTGCCCGCGCTCGCGGCGAGATCGAGCAGCCGTCGGCGGCGGCCGATGCTCAACGTCGCGTTCGTCGGATGGTGATGGCTCGGGGTGAGGTAGAGCAGATCGACGCCGTCGAGCGTCTCCGGCGGGCGGAGGCCGCTCTGATCGACGTCGAGGCCGCGTAATCCGGCGCCGGTGCGCAGGAAGATGTGCCGGGCGTCGAGGTAGCCCGGGTTCTCCATCGCCACGACGCTGTCCGAGCCGAGCAGCGCGCGGCCGAGCAGGTCGAGCCCCTGCTGCGAGCCGACGGTGATCAGCACCTCGGACGGATCGGCCTCGATCCCCCGCGCGGTGAGCAGCTGACGGCAGATCAGGTCGACCAGCATCGGGTCGTCGGAGCCGACGCTGTCCTGCAGGCTCGGGAACACGTGCGGCCGGTACAGCGCGTCACGCAGGCAGCGGGTCCACGACCGCGCGGGGAAGGCGGTGACGTCCACCTGCCCGGCGAGGAACGGATACGGATAGGTGTGCCAGTCCACGCGTTTCTCGACGTGCGGCACGCCGGCGTCCGGATACCGGCGCACCCGCGCGCTCCAGTCGATGGCCGGGCTGGTGCCCCGTTCCTGTACCGCGCAGTGCGGCCGCATCTCCGCGTTGATGAACAGCCCGCTGCGCTCGCGGCTCTCCACGAACCCTTCGGCGACCAGCTCCTGGTACGCGAGGTTGATGGTGTTGCGGGAAACGCTCAGTTCGGCGGCCAGCTCACGCGAGCTCGGCAGCCGGTGGGCCGGGTCGAACGTGCCGATCGCGATGCCGTGCTCGATCGCGCGTCGCACCTGCCGGTAGAGCGGCTCGGCGGACGTCCGGTCGATTTCGATCAACGTTCGCGGCAACGGCACCTCCTCACGGCGACTCGGCCGGGATCTGAACCTAGCTCCAGATCCCGGCCGACACCACCTAACCGAGCACGTCGTCGAGCGCGACCGATCCGATCCCGAGCGCCTCGCCGACCGGTGCGGACGTCAGCCGCCCGTCCACCGTGCTGACCCCGCCACGCAGCTCCGGGCACCGCGCGACGGCCCCGGCGAGGCCGTTGTTCGCCAGCTCCAGCGCGTAGGGCAGCGTGACGTTGGTCAGCGCGTACGTCGAGGTGTGCGGGACGGCGCCGGGCATGTTGGCCACGCAGTAGAACACCGAGTTGTGCACCGGGAACGTCGGTTCCGCGTGCGTCGTCGGCCGTGTGTCCTCGAAGCAGCCGCCCTGGTCGACGGAGATGTCGACGAGCACGCTGCCCGGCTTCATCCGGGACACCAGCTCGTTCGACACCAGGCTCGGCGCCTTGGCACCGGGCACGAGTACCGCGCCGACCACGAGGTCCGCTTCGAGCACGGCCTTTTCGATCGAGTACGCGTTGGCCGCGGCGGTACGGATCCGGCCCTGGTACATGCGGTCCGCGGCACGGAGCTTGTCGACGTTCTTGTCGAACAGGACGACGTCGGCCCAGGTCCCGGCCGCGCCGGCGACCGCGTTCATCCCCGCGACACCGGCCCCAAGGACGACCACCCGCGCCGGGGCCACCCCGGAGACGCCGCCGATGAGCACCCCGCGTCCGCCGTTGGCGCGCATCAGCGTCTGCGCGCCGACCTGCGGGGCCAGCCGCCCGGCGACCTCGCTCATCGGGAACAGCAGGGGCAGCGAACCGTTCGGCAGCTGCACGGTCTCATACGCCACCGACGTCGTGCCCGCGTCCAGCAGCGCCCGCGTGCACGGCTCGCTCGCGGCGAGGTGCAGGTAGGTGAACAGCAGCTGGTCGCGCCGCAGCCGGTGGTATTCCTCGGCGATCGGCTCCTTGACCTTGAGCACCAGCTCACCGGTCGCCCAGACGTCGTCGGCGCTGTCGAGCACCTTCGCCCCGGCCGCGGCGTAGTCCTCGTCGCGGAGAGACGACCCTTCCCCTGCGCCGCGTTCGACGAACACCTCGTGCCCGGCCGAAGTGAACTCGTGTACGCCCGCAGGCGTCACCGCGACCCGGTACTCGTGGTTCTTGACTTCACGAGGGACACCGATCTTCATCTCACGCTCCCGTCTGTTCCAAAGGCAGTGACGCTGAGCGTGCGGCACGACTGGAACGGCAAGAAGAGCCAGAATCCGCGCGATCGACGGGTCCAGTTCGCGGTCATAGCCGCGGACTATGAGGTCCTCTTCAGGCCCCGGCTACCGGCGCGGCCGCGAGGGCCGCACCATGGAGGGGTGGGAACCCTGGCCATCACTTCGCTGGCGGCGGCGGCCGGGGTCGTCGCCCAGCGCCTCTCCGGGATGGGGCTTTCCCTGATGTGCGTGCCGTTCCTGGCGCTGACACTCGGCCCGCTCGATGCCGTCCGGCTCACCCTGCTGCTCGGTTTCCCGGTCTATCTCGCGGTCGCGATCACGCATCGGCGGTCGATCAGATGGGCGCAGGTCGCCTGGCTGATCGTGCCCGCGGTGGTGTGCACGCCGGTCGTCGCGCTCCTGGTGCGCAACGCTCCCGAACGTCCACTGCTGCTCGCCGCGGGCGGTTGCTGTGTCCTCGCCGTCGGTGTGCTTGCGAGCGGAGTCACCAGCAGACGGCTGGCAGGGAGGACGGGTGCGATCGGCGCCGGCGTGCTGAGCGCGGCGATGAACTCCGTCGCCGGGCTCTCCGGCCCCGCCGTGGCGGTGTACGGGGCGAGCGCGGGCTGGGGCGCGGACGAGACGCGCGGGACGCTGTCGATCTACTTCTTCCTGCTCGGCCTGGTCGCGCTGCCCAGCCTCGGCTGGGTGGAGGTGCCCGTGAGCGTGCTCCTCGCGGTCGCTGGCTCGGCTCTCGCGGGCGATCTGCTGGGCAGAGCGCTCAGCCGCCGCGTCGGCGATCGGTCCGTCCGCTGGTCGGTCCTCGTCCTCTCGGCGGCCGGTGGCGTGCTGACACTGGGGCACGCCGCGTTCTGAACCCCGGGCCCGGATGGGAGACTGTCCGGGTGATCACCCGGCTCCGGTCCTGCTGGTCCGCGATCCGGTACCTGGCGGTCGGCGCGGCTTCTTCGATGGTCGATTGGTTCGTTCTCGTCGGCATGCTGTTCGTGCTGCTGATGTGCCCGTTCGGCGTCGGGATCCCGGCGGTGCCGCACGCGCTCAAGCTGATCAGGTACCCGGTCAACTTCGAACGCCGTCGCGCCGCGCGCCTGCTCGACGAACCGATCCCCGAGCCGTACCGATCCGAGAACCCGGTGACCGATCCGGCCTCGCGACGGGACCTCGCGTGGCTCGCCTTCCACGCCGCGACCGGTTTCATCATCGGCATCTTCGCCATCGCCTTCCCGCTCGGCGGGGTCCGCCAGGTGGTCACCGCGTTCATCTGGCCGGCGATACCCGGTGGGGTGCAGAGTTCGCTCGGCTTCATGGTGACGTCGTGGCCGATGGCCGCCCTCAGCCTGATCACCGGTGTCGGCATGATCGCGCTCGTCTTCCTGTACCCCCGCTTGGCCCGGTGGCAGGCGTCCATCGCGCGCAAGCTGCTCGCGCCCGCACCCGGTGTCGTGCTGACCGACCGCGTCGTCGAACTGGCCGCGTCGCGTGCCGCCGCGCTGGAGGCGCACGGCGCCGAACTCCGGCGGCTGGAACGGGATCTGCACGACGGGACGCAGGCGCGAATCGCCGCGGTGGTGCTGCAGCTCGGGATCGCCGACTCGATCTTCGAGAAGGATCCCCGGAAGGCACGGGAGTTGCTCGGTAAGGCCCAGGACACCGCGACCGGCGCGCTGGCCGAACTTCGCAGCGTCGTACGAAGCATCTACCCGCCGCTGCTGACCGACCGCGGTCTCGACGGCGCCGTCACGGCGCTGGCCGATCGCTGCCCCGTTCCGTGCACAGTGGACGTTCTGAGCAGCAGCCGCCGCCCCGCCGCGGTGGAGGCGGCCGCCTACTTCGTCGTCGCCGAGATGCTGACCAACATCACCAAGCACTCCGGCGCCGAACACGCCTGGATCACCCTCAACGGCACCGCCGACACCCTGTTCATCGAAATCCGCGACGACGGCCACGGCGGCGCCGACGAATCCGGCGGCTCCGGCCTGTCCGGGATCCGCAAACGCGCCGAGGCGTTCGACGGGACCTTGCAGTTGTCCAGCCCCGCCGGTGGGCCGACCGTACTGAAAGTGGAGTTGCCATGCGGGTCGTGATCGTCGAGGACGACGCGCTGCTGCGCGAAGGCCTGGTACTGCTGCTGAACACGTCCGGCATCGACGTCGCCGCGGCGGTGGACGATGTGGACGAGTTCCTCGAACTGGTCACCAACGACCGTCCCGACGCGGTGATCACCGACGTCCGGCTGCCGCCGACCCACACCGACGAAGGTCTCCGTGCCGCCGTCAAGGCGCGGAAGATGCATCCCGGACTGCCCGTACTCGTGCTGTCCGCACACGTCGAAACCGGCTACGCGGCGGAACTCCTGGCCGACGGCAAAGGCGCAGTCGGGTACCTGCTCAAGGAGCGGGTCGGGAAGGTCGAGAAGTTCCTCGACGCGCTGGACCGGATCGTCAAGGGCGGGACGGCGATGGATCCCGAGGTGATCACCCAGCTGATGGCGCACCGCCGGGCGACCGATCCCCTCGAAGGGCTGACCGCGCGCGAGCGTGAGGTGCTCGGGCTGATGGCGGAGGGCTACAACAACACGACCATCGCCGAACTGCTGGTGGTGAGCGATGGCGCCGTGCACAAGCACATCCGGAACATCTTCGCGAAACTCGGGTTGCCGGAGGACAGCGGGCATCGGCGGGTTCTGGCGGTGTTGGCCTACTTGAGCGGGAAGGGCTAAGCGCCCGTCAGGCTCTCGTGTCAGGTGGTCGTTCCGTGAAGGTCGAGTTTCCTCGGCTCAGCCGAGGAAAAGGGCCTTCACGCGCTGTCGTCGCGGTGGGTGGTGCCACTGAGGCTCAAGGTGGCGTTCCGGGCCCGCCCTCTTGGCCCTGACGGCCCGGGTGACTCACGACCGCCCGGCCAAGATGTCGCGAAAGCCACTTTCGGGACATCCAGCGTCCCGTACGCGGACTGGTATTTGCTTGCCCACACTTGACCAGGGCGAAGGTGAAGCGTCAGCGGCGGCGCGTTCGAGTGTGGAGGATTCGGGACGTTGAACGTCCCGAATCTCCACGCTCGGATCACACGACCACCTGGCCTGTGCGAGGGTGACGACTGAGCGTCTGCCGGGTGTTGACGATGTAGGAATCGGGACGTTGAGTGTCCCAATTCCTACATCGTCGAAGGGAGTTCGCCGAGCGGGGAAGATTCCGGACGTTGAACGTCCGGAATCTTCCCCGCTCACCCACATCAGCATCCAGTGGGCAGGCAAATACAGGTCCACCAAAGTGGCTTTCGCGACATGACCGTTGAGGGCTTGAGGTGACTGGCCGCCACACGGGGCCGTAAGGGGCGATCGGGAACCCAGAACGCGTCGCGGGGTAGCGCCAGCACCACCCCGCGACGGGGGTCACTCCCCTGTTCCCCCGCCGCGCCGTTCCATAACGTCTTTCCCATGAACGACACCAAAAACGCCGGCGGCACGATGGTCACCGCTTCCCTCTGGCTCGTCCTCCTCGTCAGCGCCGCCGCCAACTCGATCGGACAGTTCGCGGGGATGGACTGGACCCTCCGCATGATCGCGGGAGGCGTCTCGGTCGTCTGCATCGTGCTTCTGGTCATCCGTTACGTGGCACGGCGTCGCAGCTAGACCTTCGGTGTCGCACGCACTCCGTGGTGCAGGTACGGCTCCCCGGTCGGCAACGTGTAGAAGGTGACCGGCATCCAGGTCCGCGCGCCCGGCTCACGGCAGACGTAGAGCGAGTCGGTCACCGGGACGAGGTCGAACTCCTGTGTCTTCTCCGGCACGAGTTCGGCCAGCGGTCCGGTGACGGTCTGCCGGAGCCGGAGTCCGTCCCCTTCGGACAGTACCTCCATCGCCACGCCGGCCCGTTCGTAGACACCGACGTGCCGCGAACCGTCGACGGTGACCGGTGTCGCGGGTGGCTCCAGCGGCCGCGGCATCGCCACGTCGGCGAGTTCGGCGAAGATCTCGCGGTACAACTCCTGGAACAGGTCGCGGGTGTTGCCGCCGTTGGTGAGCAGGGTGACGGCGAGCCCTTGATCGGGCAGCAGCCGCAGGAACGCGGATTGCCCGATCGTGTTGCCGTCGTGGCCGATGACCCGCCGTCCGCTCCAGTCGTCGCGGATCCAGCCGAGACCCCACGAGTCGCCGAGCGAGTGCTTGTCGGGGATGTCGGCCTGCTTTTCGGCCATCGCGGCGACGGATGCCGTGGTCAGGATCCGCTCTCCAGACGGAGTCAGGCCGCCTGTCAGGTGCAGGCGGGCGAAGCCGAGCACGTCCTTGGTGGTGGCGGTGATCAGACCCGCCGGGCCCATGTTCCTCGGGAGACCCCAAATCGGTGCGGGCCGCGGTTCCTCGTCCTCACCGGCGACGTGACCGACGGCGGCGCGGAACATCAGCGCTTCCTCGGGCAGCGTCACGGTGTGGGTGAGGCCGAGCGGGGTGAACAATTTCTCCCGCATCGCCGCGTCCCAGGTCTGCCCGGTGAGCTTCTCGATCACCCGGCCCATGAGCACGAAACCCGAGTTGCAGTAAGAGAAAGTCTCGCCGAGCGGATGGTTCTGCGCGGCCTGGTCGAGGATCTCGACGTAGCGCTCGAGGGTGTCGTCGCCGCGCCCGGTGTCGGTGAAGACGTCTCCGTCGATCCCGCTGGTGTGCGTCAGCAGATGCCGCATGGTCACCTGCTTGGCGACGTCCGGATCGGCCAGCCGCAGTTCGGGGACGACGTCGGCGATCGGCGCGTCCAGGTCGAGGAGTCCTTCGTCGACCAGTTGCATCACCACGGTCGCGGTCCACACCTTGGAGACCGAGCCGATCTGGAACACCGAGTCTTCGGTGACTTCGACGCCGGTCGCCGTGTTCAGCACACCGTGGGAAACATGGGTCTCCGCGTCGTCCCCGATCCGCGTGATGCCCAGCGCCGCACCGGGAACGCGGTACTTGCGCGCGAGTTCGGCCAGCCGCCGCTGCCAGTGTGCCGCCTCGATCGGCACGCGCGACACCCCGTCCGCCGGAGCCGCGTACTGCTCGACCCATTCGAGGACGCGCCGGTTGAAGTCGACGCGGTGCGAGGGCGGGCCGTCGAGGACGAACAGATGCGAAGCGCCCGGGTACAGCACCAGCCGGGTCGGGACGCCACGCGCACGCAGCGCCCCGAACCACTGCTCGGCCTGGCCGACCGGGCAGCGCTCGTCTTCCGCGCCCTGGATGACCAGGGTCGGCGTCCGCACCTGATCGACCTTGGCGAACGGTGAGAACTCCGCGTAGCCCCCGGGCTGGTCGCCGATCTCGCGGACGGCCAGGTAGTGCCCGGCGTCGGAGGTGCCTTCCATGCTGGTCAGGTCGCTGACCACGCCCCCGGAGA
The DNA here is from genome assembly GCF_003947415.1 of Amycolatopsis sp. WAC 01376. Lineage (GTDB taxonomy): Bacteria > Actinomycetota > Actinomycetes > Mycobacteriales > Pseudonocardiaceae > Amycolatopsis. The sequence continues at coordinate 118,431 of NZ_QHKL01000007.1, read as the reverse complement.
CGGCTGCGGCGAAGCGGTTGTCGCGGCTGGTCAGATAGCAGGTCATGAAACCGCCGTAGCTGTATCCCGCCACGGCGAGCCGGTCGGCGTCGGCGATCCCTTCGGCGACCAGGTGGTCCAGCGGTTCGAGGAAGTCGGCGGCGTCGGCGACTCCCCAGCCGCCGACGGCGCCCGTGTAGAAATCCTCGCCGTAGCCGTCGCTGCCGCGAGGGTTGAGTAGCAGCACCGCCCAGCCTCGCGCGACGAGCGCCTGGTGGTAGAGGTGGATCCAGTCGGCCGCGCCGTTCCAGGCGTTGTGCGGGCCGCCGTGGATGTCGAGCAACAGCGGCGCCGCCTCCGACCTGGCGGGGTCACGCAGCAGCCAGCCGTGGACGACGGTGCCGTCCGCGATGGTGAATTCCCGCTCCTCGTGGCGGAACAGTTCCACCTCGGCGACCGAGGCACCGTGCTTCGTCCGCACGTCGACGGCGCCGGTGGCCTGATCGACGACGGCGATCTCGCCGTACGAGGTGGCCGTGGCGAGGGCCACCACGATCCTCCCGTTCGCGGTGTCCATTCCGGACACGACGCGATCCGCGCCCGCCAACACCGCGCGCGGATTTCCGCCATCGGTGTCCACTTGGTACAGATGGGTGCAGCCTCGGTCGCGGAGACCGAACAGCACGGACCCGCCGTCCGCGGTCAGCTTCGGCAGCGCGCCCGGATAGCCGGCGCCGCCGACCATCACGTTCCGGTCCAAAGTGGACGCCAGGTCGACGGGGTCGCCGCCGTCGAGCGGGACCCGCAGCAACCCGATGTGGCCGACTTCGGTGTCGACCCGGCCCGCCACCAGGAGCTCGCTCCCGTCCGCGGTCCAGGTGACCGTTCCCACCATGCCCTCGCCGGAGCCGATCAGCCGCGGTTCGGCGGCCTTCGTGGTCACGTCGAGAACATAGGCGCCGGAACGGAAGGTCAGGTCCGCGTCGGCGTCCCGTCCGGCCGAGAAGGCCAGCCGCGTCCCGTCAGGTGACCAGGCGGGGTCGCCCGCGTGCCAATCGCCGAAGGTCACCTGCCGGACCTCACGCGTGGCGACATCGAGGATGTGCAGATGCTTGCGGATGGTCTTGATCAGCCCGGCGCCGTCGGCCTTGAAGTCCAGCCGGTCCGCCACCACCGGGGCGTTCGGCGCGGGCACGCCGCCCGCCAGGTCGGTCGCGGCCGAGAACGCGATCTTTGCTCCGTCGGGGCTCCAGACCGGGGCACCCGCCCCGAGCGGGAGTTCGGTGATCCGTTCGGCCTCCCCGCCCGACGACGGCAGGAACCACACCTGCGGCGCACCGTCCTCGGCACGGAGGAACGCGATCCGCGTGCCGTCCGGCGCCCACATCGGCGCCAGGTCGGCGGTTCCGCGCGTGAGCTGCCGCGCTTCGCCGCCGGTCGCGCCGACCTCCCAGAGCGTGTGCTCGTTCCGGTCCTCGTCGCGGTTCGCGGTACGCAGGACGTAGACGATCCGGTCGCCGTCCGGTGAGAGCGCGGGCTGGCTGGGGACGGCGATTCCGTACAGGTCGTCGAAACCGAGACGTCGGGTCATGATGCGGTCGCTCCTCGGGGGATCGTGAGCCGGCGGCTCTCGTTTTCGCTGAAGTGGCAGGCCGCCGAATGACGTCGATGTGCCGCGTCGTCGGCAGGGTCCGCCTGGAGACAGAGTTCTCGGTCGGCGCGGACGAGCGGGCCGACCGGGCACCGGGTGTGGTAGCGGCATCCGGACGGCGGGTGGTGCGGGTCGGCGGGCTCGGTGTCGGCGGTCGCCTCGTCCGCGCCGGTGTCGAACAGCGACGTGTGCGCGGAAGGCGCCGCCGCGAGCAGGTCGCGCGTGTACGGATGCTGCGGATCGCCGAGCACCTGCTCGGCCGGGCCCACCTCGACGATCCGGCCGAGGTACATCACGGCGACGATGTCGCTGAGATAGCGGATCACCGCGAGGTTGTGCGAGATGAACAGCATCGACAGGCCCAGCCGCCGTTGCACGGACCGGACGAGGTTGAGCACCGCGCCCTGCACCGAGACGTCGAGCGCGGAGGTGATCTCGTCGGCGATCAGCACGTCGGGCCGCCCGGCCAGCGCACGGGCCAGCGCCACCCGCTGACGCTGACCGCCGGAAAGCTGCCCTGGCAAATGGCCCGCGCGTTCGGGATCGAGGTTCACCAGCTCCAGCAGCCGGGCCACCTCTTCCCGGCGCGCGGCGCGACCGGGGAGCACGCCACGCGGAATCGCTTCGGTGATCGACTCCCCGATGCTCATCCGAGGGTCCAAAGAGGAATACGGATCCTGGAACACCATCTGCAGCGGAGGACGCCGGGGCAGCTTCCGGACGTCGACACCGCCCAGCAGGACCCGTCCCTCGCTGATCGGCGAGAGCCCGACGGCGGCACGGGCCAGCGTCGATTTCCCCGAGCCCGATTCGCCGACGAGTCCGACGACCTGTCCGGAAGGGACGGTCAGCCCCACCCGGTCGACAGCGGTGAGTCCACGCCGTCCGCCGTATCGCACGCTCACCGTGTCGAAGACGAGATCACTCATTCCGCACCTCCGGCGGTCACGGTTTCCTTGGCGGGCCGGGAAAGCGGCGCCGGGTGCCAGCACGCGACGCGGTGCCCGGGTTCCACGCGCTCCAGCACCGGGTCTTCGAGACGGCACCGGTCGGTCACCGCGGGACACCGGTCGGCGAAGGCGCAGCCGGTGGGCACGCGATCCGGTTCCGGCGGTCGGCCGGGGATCACCGCGAGCGGCGTGTCACGATCGGTCTCGAGGTCGACCGTCGAGGCCAGCAGAGCCCGCGTGTACGGATGCCGCGGCGTCCCGGCCGACGGCAGGTCCTCGACCACCCGGCCCGCGTACATGACCAGCATCCGCTCGCACGTCTGCGAAACGACCGCGATGTCGTGGCTGATCAGGATGATCGCCGTGTCCCGTTCGGTCCTGGTGCGCGCCAGCAGCCGCAGCAGCTGCCGCTGCACCGTGACGTCCAGCGCCGTGGTCGGTTCGTCGGCGATGATCAGCTTCGGGTCGCCCATCAGGCCCATGCCGATCATCGCGCGCTGCCGCATCCCGCCGGAGAACTCGTGCGGATACTGCCGCGCACGCCGTTCGGCCGCCGGGATCCGCACCGCGCGCAACCGGTCCACGGCTCGTTCGAAGGCCTTGGCCCGTGGGAGTCCCTGATGCTGTTCGGCGACCTCGGCCAGCTGGCGGCCGATCCGCCTGGTCGGGTTGAAGGAGGTCATCGGATCCTGGAACACCATCGCCAGCGACGTGCCGAGCAGACCGCGCAACTCCCGTTCCGGCGTCGTCAGCAGGGGTTTCCCGGCGAATTCGAGCCGGTCCGCGGTGACCACGGCCGGTGCTTCGACCAGCCGTGACACCGCCAGGCCGGTCAGGCTCTTCCCGGAACCCGACTCACCGACGACGCCGATCGCCTCGCCCGCGCGGACGGTGAAGCTCACCCCGCGCACCGGAACGGTCCAGCCCGAGGGACGTGGGAACGCCACTTGGAGGTTTTCCACGACCAGCACGGCGTCTTCGTCGCGCTCGAAGGACTCCCGTGCCGGGGAGACCGGCCGTGGCGCGAGTTTGCGCAGCCCGGTCCGGACGCCGATCACGCCTGCCACGGTCTCGCCGACCAGGTTGAAGGCGAGCCCGGCCAGCACCACCGCGACGCCGGGCGCGAGCGCGGCCGCCGGGTTGACGTAGATCCCGTTGAGCCCTTCGCCGAGCAGCCGTCCCCAGTCGTAATCCGGTGCCTGCACGCCGATGCCGAGGAACGACAGCCCGGAGAACGCCAGCAGGCAGGCACCCGCGCCGATGGTCGCGTTCACCACCAGCGGTTCACCGATGTTGGGCAGGATGTGCCGCACCAGCAACCGGATCCGCCCGACGCCGGAGATCCGCGCGGCGGACACGAAGTCCTGGCCCGCCACGGAAGCCGACAACGTCTGCGCCAACCGCGCGAACGCCGGGGCCAGCGCGAAACCGACCGCCAGCACGGCGCCGTGGGTCCCGACCCCGAAGATGACCGAGAAGAACAGCACCAGCAGCAGCCCGGGGAACGCGACCGCGATGTTCACCGCCGAGGTGACCAGCCGGGCGGCCGGCCGGGGCAGCAGCGAAGGCAGGGTGCCGAGGACGAGTCCGGTCACCACCCCGATCACCGTCGCCAGCAGCGCCAGCAGTACCGAAAGCCGGGTCGCCACCAGGACACGGAAGAGGATGTCGCGGCCGAGATCGTCGGTGCCCAGCCAATGCGCGGCGGACGGGCCCTGGCCGATCGCGTCCGTGTCGATCGCGAAGGCGTTGTCGTGCCACAGGATCGGGGCCAGCACCGCGAGCGCGATCACCACCAGCAGCAGGGTCGCCGCGAACCCGCCCACCGGGGTGCGCAGGGCCGCGGCCCATTTCGCTCCGCGCCGATTCGCCATGTCAGTGGTTGCCATCGGAAGCCCTCCGGGGGTATTCGGCGGATCCAGGTTTCCGCTGGGCGTGCGGCCGCGAGGCGCTCGTACCGGGGTTGTACTCGGGCCTTGCGGCCGTGCGGCCAGCGGGAAGCTGGGCCGTCGAGACCTCCGGAAGACTTCCGATGGTGACCACTTAGTTCTCCCGGATCGTCGAACGCGGATCGAGTACGGCCAGCAGCACGTCCACCGTCAGATTCACCAGCAGGACCCCGATGCCGTAGACGAGCACGATGCCCTGCACCAGCGGATAGTCCTTCTGCAGGATCGACTGGGCGATGGTGGAACCGAGACCGGGCCAGGCGAACACGTTCTCCACCAGCACCGTCCCGGCGACCATCCCGGTCAGCATCAGCCCGCCCATGGTCAGCGTCGCGGTCAGCGCGTTCGGCAGCGCGTGCCGCAGGTAGACCAGCCGCGCGGGTAGCCGTTTCGCCCGCGCGGTGCGGATGAAGTCGTGGCCCAGCACGGAAAGTGTCTCCACTCGGACGATGCGGGAGAGCACCGAGGCCGGGCCGAGCGCCAGCGCGATCACCGGGAGCACGAGCGAACTCGCCCCGTCGCTCCCGGCCACCGGGAACCAGCCGAGCCGGACCGCGAAGAACGCGACCAGCGCGACCGCGAGCAGGAACTCCGGGATGGCCGCGAGCAGCACGGTCGTCGAGGTGAACGCCAGCTCGCCGCCCCGTCGTCGTCCGCCGCGGGTCAGCACGGCGAACAGGAGGCCCAGCGGGATCGCCACCGCGATGACCACCGCGAAGGCGGGCAAGGCCAGCTGGAGGGTGGCGGGCAGCCGGTCCCCGATCACCTCGGAGACCGGCTGCCCGCTCGTCATCGACGTCCCGAAGTCACCGGTGACCACTCCACCGAGGTAGTGGACGTACTGCAGCCACAGCGGATCGTCGAGGCCGAGTGCCGCCCGTCGCGCGTTCACCAGCTCGACCGGCGCGGTCAGCCCGAGCGCCGCCCGGACCGGGTCGCCGGGGATCAGCTGGATCATCAGGAACGCCGTGGTGATCAAGACCCACAGTGAGACCGCGAACCGGCCGAGGCGACGTACGGCGAACGACAGCCAGGGACTGCCGCGCAACCCGGACGGGGCGACCGCGACCGCCATCAGCCGTACATCCGGATCGACGACGGCTCGACCGAGCCGAAACTGACCTTGAATCGCGCGTTGCTGCCGAAGGTCGGGATGACCGAGTTGACGTAGGGCACGACGTCCAGCCGCTCGATGAGCGCCGTCTCCGCGGCGAGCCAGGTCGCGCAGCCCGAATCACCCGGCATCCGAGCCGCCTGTGCGGCCTGTGCCGTGTACCGCTCGTTCTCGATATGCGCGAAGTTCGTGCCGGCGGGCGGTTTCGGCCCCGAGACGAACGGGACTGCCTGACTCGGCAGCAACAGGGTCACCGGCGCGAGCGAGATGTCCCACTCACCGGTGTTGAACAGCACCTGACTGGTCCCCGGGCTGTCGAGGCCCTTGAGCGTGACCTCCGCACCGGCTGCCTTCCACGACTGCTGCATCAGTTCGGCGGAGGGCGCCATCGTCGGACCCACCTGGGTGCCGTAGATGGCGGTCAGCGCGAGCCGTTTGCCGTCCTTCACCCGCACGCCGTCCGCTCCCGGCTTCCAGCCCGCCGCGTCGAGACCCGCCTTGGCGGCGGCGACGTCGAACGCGGGCAGCTTCCCGCTCACCGCGTCCCCGGTGCACGCCCTGGGTTCGGTGGTGACCATTCCCTGGCTGGGCGCCCCGGAACCACCGGTGAGCACCTTGCCGATCTGGGGCAGGTCGAGTGCCTGCACCAGCGCGCGGCGAACGGCGAGATCGGCCCCCGGGCGACCGGGACCCTGGTTGAAGAACATCTCGCCCATCGGCACGACCTGTTCGCCGTGATACAGCTTCTGGGCACGCAGGCGCTGCTGGTCCTGACCGGTGATCCTGGCGCTGTTGAGTTCACCGGACAGCAGCAGGTTCGCGGCGGTCGTGGTGTTCTGGATGACCCGGAAGACCACCTTCTCCGGCAGTCCCGGCTGCTCACGCTGCCACTCCCCCGGTCCCCACGCGTAGTCCTTCCGCCGGGTGAGGGTGTAGTGGTCGTTCGGCACGATTTCGGACATGGTGTACATGCCGGTGCCGTACTTCCCCTTGGCCAGCGCCTGCCGGTCGGTGACGCCCTTGCCGCAGACGATCGGCAGGCTGCCCACGTTGCGCAGCAGGAACGCGTCCGGTGCCCCGCTGGTGACGGTGATCGTCCTGGCCGTGTCGTCCGCGGTCGCCTTGGTACCCGGCGCGATCGCGAGTCCGGCCATCGGGGACTTGTTCGCGGGGTCGCCGATGAAGCCGATGTTCGCCGCCACGCCGCTCGCGGTCAGCGGCGTGCCGTCGTCACAGGTGATCCCGTTCCGCAGGGTGAAGGAGGCGGTGGTCGTGCCGGCCTCCCATTTCTCGGCGAGCCCCGCGATCGGTTTGCCGGTCTCGTCGAGGTTGATCAGGCTGTCGTAGAGGTAGCGGCCGATGTCCAGCGCGACCGCGAGCACGGTCATCGCCGGGTCCAGCGCTCCGGGGTCGGAGCCGATCGCCATGGTGAAGGTCTTGCCTTCGACCGGTTTCTGGTTCGCGGTCCGGTCCTGTCCGGATTGCGACGTCCCCCCGCACGCGCTCACGGTCAAGGCCACCACGCTCGTGATCGCGGCGGTGAGCCGGGCTTTCTTCATGCGGTTCTCCTACTGGGTCGCGCTCTACGCGCGGAGGTGGGCGACGGCGAGGCGGGCGGCCTCGCCGATGGCGGAATCGACCGCGGGCAGGCGGTCGGCGAGGGATTCGGCGCGGGTGAACACCGCGACGGCGTACCGGCGACCGTCCACATCGGTCACCACGCCCGCTTCGTTGCGGACGGCGGGCAGCGTCCCGGTCTTCGCCGCGATCGTCACCCCGGCCGGGAAACCGGACGAGATCCGATGCGGCCAGATCTGCTGGGCCATGATGGTCCGCACGCGTTCGCAGGCGGCCGGGTCGCCCGCGCGGTCGGTCCAGATGGCGTCGAGCAGCGTGGTGATCTCGCGCGGGGTCGACGCCGTGGTGCGTTCCGGGTCGAGTACCGAAAGCTTCCAGAGCTGTTCCGGCGTGGCCGCGGCGAAGACGGCTTCCAGATCGTCGTCCGGTTGCGCGCCGAGGTCGGCGATCACCGAGGCGAAGAGGTCCTCACAGCAGCCGATCAGCCGGGTCCGGGTGAGTCCGAGGTCGGTCAGGACCCGGTCCACCGCTTCCTGTCCGACCCGGTGGTAGACGACGTCGGTCGCGGCGTTGTCGCTCATCGTCAGCATGAAATGCGCGAGGTCGCGCCAGCTCATCTCGACGTCGTCCGCGCAGCCGGCGGTCCCGATCCCGCCGATCCGGTACCGCGCGGTGACGCGGGTCCGCTCCGTCTCGTCGAGCCGTCCGGCGGCCACCTCACGGGCGAAGGCGACCGCCACCGGGATCTTGAACACGGACGCGAGCACGACCGGGTCGTCCGCGCCGACGCCGACTTCGGGACCATCGGGGACGCCGACCTCGCGCGCGTGCACGAATCCGCGCGCCCCCGCGTTCGCGAAGACGGCCTCGATCTCGGCGCCGATTCCGGTCACCGGCTCACCCGCCGGTCCGCCCGTCCGGTGTGGACGTACAGCGCCCGTCCGTTGCCGTCGTCGCCGACGAAGGCGTGCGGGAGGTGCAGGCCGAGCTCACCGTGTTCGGCGACCAGCGTGTCACCCTTGTAGCCCAGCAGCCGGTTCTTCTCCGGACCCGTACCGAGGTCGGCGAACACGCCCTTCGGCGTCCGTTCCAGCCACAGGCCACCGTCCTCGTCCTGGCTCACGACGATGTCCGCGACCTGCGACGAGTACTCGCCCACATAACGCGACGGATCCGCCGGGGCCTCCGCGGCGTTGGGCTCCGGCAGCGGCGGGACCTCGACGCCCGCCAGGTCGCCCAGCACCTTCCGGAAGACGTCCCGGTAGAGGTGCAGCGGTTTGCCGCCGTTGGTCAGCAGCGCCACCGCGACATTGCTGCCCGGCACCACCCGCAGGAACGCGGACTGGCCGATGGTGCCGCCGTCGTGGCCGATCACCGGGCCGCCGTCCCAGTCAAAGATCATCCAGCCGAGCCCCCACGCGCCGCCCATCAGGCCGAGGTAGGGCAGTTCGACCTGGCGTTCCCACATGGCGCGCGCGGTTTCCGGCTTGAGCACCTGGGTGCCGTCGTCGGCACGGCCCTCGTTGAGGTGCATGCGCACGAAGGTCAGCAGGTCGCGCGGGCGCATCGCGAGATGCGAACCCGCCGGCACGTTCGAGCGCGTCAGCGCCCAGACGGGCGCGGCCACCGGCTCCTCGTCCGGCGACGGCTGGACGTGACCGATCGCGGCGCGGTACCGGATCGCGTCGTACGGTCCGGCCGCGGCGTGGGTCAGCCCGAGCGGGACGAACAGGTGGTCGCGCAGGCAGTCGTCGTAGGACTTGCCGCGCAGGACCTCGACGATCCTGCCGAGCACGCAGTAGCCGGCGTTGTTGTAGGAGAACATCTCCCCCGGGCCGAACAGCTGGGGCACGTCGGAAAGCGTGGCCACGAGCTTGGCGACGCAGTCGTCGCCCTGCCCGGTGTCGGTGAAGATGTCGCCCTCGAAGCCGGAGGTGTGGCAGGTCAGCTGCCTTACGGTGATCCGCGACGCCGCGTCGCCGTCGGCGAGGGTGAACTCGGGAAGGTAGTCACGGACCGGCTTGTCGAGGTCCAGCCTGCCCTCGTCGACGAGCTGCATCGCCAGGGTGGTCGTCCACACCTTGGTGATCGACCCGATCTGGAAGACGGAGTCCACAGTGGACTCGACGCCGGTGCTCTTGTTCAGCACGCCTGCCGCGTGGTCGATCACCTCGCCGCCCGCGAACACCGCGACGGCCGCGCCGGGCACCTGATGCTGCTCCAGCAGGGCGGAAAAGTTCTCCGCGAGCCAGGTCTCGATTTCGGAAAGTTTCGACATGCGCACCTCTTGTCCGTGGAAAGGGCGGTCCGGCGGTTCCCGGAATGCTAGGACGGTGACAGGCGTCACCGGTTCGTGCGGAACGACGAGAGCGGCGGGAAAATTCATCCGGGCGGACGAATCATTCGCTCCCGGCCTCGGGAAGCCTGAGCCATTCGACGGCCTGCGCGGCGGCGAACCCGATGAACGCGTCCCGCTCCGGCACCCTCGACCGCCCGTCGACGGCTTCGGTGAAAATCCCTACCGCGTAACGGCCGCCATCCGGGTACTCGACCACGCCGACCTCGTTGCGCACCGAAGGCAGGGTCCCGGTCTTGCCGCTGACGCGGATCCCGTCGTCCGGGAACCCGGACCGCAGCCGGTGCGGCCACACCTGGAGTTCCATCCAGCGCCGGACGTCCGCGCACGCGACCGGCGACGCCGCCTCGTCCCGCCAGATCAGCCCGAGCAGCCGGGTGATCTCTTCGCCGGTCGTGGCGCAAGTGTGTTCCGGGCGCAGTGCGCGCAACGCGGCGATCCGCTCCATCGGGAGGTCCGCCAGCAGCCTTTCGTCGTCCTCGTAGGAGATCCCGAGGTCCTCCCCGATGCTGCCGAGCACCTCCCCGCAGTCCTGCGGCACAGTGGTCTGCTCGAAACCGAGCCTCCGCAACGACTTTTCCGTCGATTCCTTCCCGACCCGGTCGAGGATCAGATCGGTCGCGACGTTGTCGCTGATCCCGATCATCAGGATCGCGAGGTCGTACCACGACATCGTGATCTCGTGCCGGAAGGTGGCCAGGCCGTACGGGCTCGGTGTCGGATGCCCCGGTGGGACGGTGATCCGCTCACCGAGGTCGAGCCCGCCCTCGGCGGCCTGCCTCGCCAGCTCCAGCGCGATCGGGACCTTGAAGACCGACGCCGTCACGACAGGGGTGTGCTCATCGACGCCGATCCGCCGGGTGCCGTCGACTTCGGCCGCGTGCAGCCGGACCCGGACGCCGACCTCTTTCGCACGGTCGTTGATCGTTTCGATGACTTCGGACGCGGTGGGCATGGGGCTCCTGTCTACTTTGGAGAGAGAGGGTTGCGTTGGGGTCGGCGACACGGGAGGGGAGGTGCCGGGAAAGTCCCGGATCGCCACTCACGACCCGGCGCTCGGACTCGCCGGCGCGAACGAGAACTGGCCGGGGTTCTGCGGCACCCAGAACGCCATCACGGCGGTGAGGAAGGTGGTGCCGATGAGGAAGCCGAACGCGGCGGTGTAGGAGAAGGTGTCGGCGAGCCAGCCCATCGCCACCGGCGCGACCGCGCCCGCCACCTGGCCGCCGAAGTTCATCACTCCCATGCCGATCCCGGTGACCGCGGTGGGGAGCACCCGCAGCGGTAGGCCGAAGACGGCCATCGTCGCCATGCCGAAGACGGCGAGGGCGAGCGTCTCGTAGACGGTGAACTCCGTCGTGCTGTCCGCGTTCACCATCAACGTCAGCAGCACCACGGTCACCAGCGCGATCGAACCGAGGTACCAGCGGCCGTGGTCGTGGAAGTACCGGTCGAACAGCCAGCCGCCGAGGATGGTCGTGCCGATGCTGACCAGCATCGGGATCGCGGCCAGTACCCCGGTCTGGCTCAGCGACAGACCCCTCGCCTCCAGCAGGTAGCTGGGCACCCAGGTGATCATCCCGTAGTTGAGCATGTTGGTGACGCAGAACAGCAGGGTGAACTTCCAGATCACCGGCGACTTCAGCACCTGTTTGCGGGATACCTCGGGGGTTTTCACCTCGTCGCGCGGAAGACTGCTGAGTTCCTCGGGCAGGGCCTTGGGCAGCATCGTCCACACGATCACCCCGATGATCGCGCCGATCCCGGCCATCCAGAAGAACGTGTGCCGCCAGCCGATCGCCATCAGCAGCGGGCCGACGATCAGCGGCGCCAGCCCGGCGCCGATCCCGCCGGCGGACAGCATCACGCCGGTCACCGTCGCGCGGTTGCCGGGGGTGGTCCGTTCGGCGATCGCCTTGAACGAGGCCGCCGGGAAAAGTCCTTGGCACACACCGAAAAGGCCACGGACGACGAGCAGCATGCCGAAGGTGCCCGCCATCCCGGTCATCGCGGTGAACGTCGACCAGAGCAGCAGCGTGACCAGCATCGGCCCCCGCGAGCCGTACCGATCGGCGAGAAATCCCGCCGGGATCTGGCAGACCATGTAGACGAGCGCGAACACGGTTACGAGCCAGCCCTGTTCGGTCTTGCTCAGCTCGAATTCGGCGCCGATCATCGGCAGCGCCATCCCGATCGAGAAGCGGTCGATGTAGTCGACCGCCCAGGCGAACACCATCACCACCATGGTGATGAGCGCCGTCCGGTTGATCCGCCGCGCTGTCCAGGTGTCCTCGTTGACCACTGCCGTCATGGCGCCTCCGCGGAAACTGTGGGAGAGAAGGAGAACGGCGCGAGCGTGGCGCCGATCACTCATTCTGAAACGCGCCCGGCGGACGGAGTTCGTGCGATCACACGAACATCGGCCGTCGTTTCGGGGCGGTCAGACCAACGTCAGTCTTCGATGCCGGGCGGCCCGGTCCGCGCGTCGTGGGGCAGCAGCCGCAGTTGCAGCATCGCGGCGAACCGCTCCCCCGCGTCGTCGAGGTCGATCTCGCCGACTTCGGCGAGCCGCCGTAGCCGGTAGCGGAAGGTGTTCGGATGGACGTAGGCCGAGGCGGACGCGGCGCCGATGTCCCCGAAGGCGTCCAGCCAGCAACGCAGGGTGTGCACCAGTTGTGACTGGTGCTGGGCGTCGTAGGCGAGCAACCGCGCGACAGGTCCTGTCGCGACGTCTCCCCTGGCCGCGGCGAGATCGGCCAGATCCAGCATGAGCGCGTCGACGTGGACGTCGTCGGCGGTCGCGACGCGTTTGGCTCCACCGTTGGTGAGCAGCACGCGCAGCGCCCGGTCGGCGCCGTCACGGGAGGCGTGGAGTCCGGACGCGTCGAGCGCGAGCGGCCCGACGCCGATCGCGGCCGCCGCACGGCGTCCGGTGCGTTCCAGGAACGTCGAAGCGACCCGCACCGAACGTTCCTGACAGTCGGAGTGGCCGCCGGGCATCGGCACGATGCCGTAGGCGACGTCGCCTACGAGCGCGACGGCCGAACGAGGCTGGACGGCGCTCAGGTGCATGGCCAGCGCGTCGGCGACCCGCTGGCGGTCCGCGACCAGACGGAGATCGTCCTCGAGCGCGGGCGAGCCGAGCAGACCCATGGCGAGCACGACCGACGGCTGACCGAGCAAGCCAAGCCGGGCGATGGCCTCCGGTGCCCCGGCGCCGCCTTCGAGCGCCGTGCTCACGAGATCCGCGCGCAGCCGCCGTTCGACGTCGGCGCCCGCGCGCAGCCGGAGCATGTGCAACGCGACCAGCTTCGCGGCGTCTATCAGCGCTTGGGTCCGCTCGTCACTGAGCGGTTCCCGAACCGCCGCCCAGATCGACCCGAGCACCTCGTCACCCGCGCGGACGGCGAGCGCCACGCGGGGGATCACGATCTCGTGGCCGTCATAGCGTTCCGGGTCGACGTACACGGGCGCCTGGTCGCGGTACAGCTTCTCGAAGATGCCGTCCCGTTCCAGGTTGCGGGCGAACCGCTCCGGCACCTGCCTGCCGAGGATCGTTTCGACCCGGGACGGGTCCGCTTCGTCCTGGCGTCCGGAGAACGCGAGGATGCGGTTGTTGCGATCCTCGATGGTCACCGGCGCGTCGATGAGCGCGGCGATCGCGTTGGCGAGGGCGAACAGATCACCCGACGGCATTCCGCCGAGCGTCTGCGGCGAGACCTCGCCGACGTCCTCTTCGGCGAGCAAGGTCCTGAGCATGGCGGCGAGCTGCGTCCAGGACGCGCCGCGCGCCAGCCCGAGCAGGGCGACGCCGGACGTCTCCGCGGCACGCCGGAGTTCCGGCGCCGGGGTGACGGGAGACCGGACGACGAGCGCCGCCGCACCTCTCGCACCCACGTCGTGCAAAAGGCGGACGACCTCGTCGTGCTCCCGCACCCCGACGCCGAGCACGACGGCTCCGCCAGGGATGTCGGATTCGTCGTGCGGATCGTGGATGACCACCCCGCCGAGTTGCCTGCGGGTGGTACGGCCGACCGCGACCGGCTCCAGGAGCACGTCCCCGAGGTCTTCGAGGACGCGCCCCAGGCTCGTATGCGGCTTGCTGGGCACCGGTGTCAGCACCCCCCGAAGTTAAACCCGGTCTCGCCGAACCGATTGGTCCGAGCCGACCAAATCTAACCCCGGAATTCGTAGAACGCTACGAACTGGTCCACGCTTTCTCGACGGTGACCTCGTCCAGCAGCTCGGGAATCGGAGTCACGCCGAGGCCGGGACCGGTCGGCACCGGCAGATGCCCGGCCTCGAGCACGAACGGCTCGGTGATGTCGGTGCGGTAGAACCGGCCGGACGCCGAGGTGTCACCCGGCAGCGTGAAACCGGGCAGCGAGGCGAGCGCGACGTTGGCCGCCCGGCCGAGGCCGGTCTCGATCATCCCGCCGCACCACACCGCGATCCCGTGCGCCGCGCAGACATCGTGCACCCGGCGGGCTTCTAGGTAGCCGCCGACGCGGCCCGGTTTGATGTTGACGATCTGGCAGGCGCCGAGCTTGATCGCGTCCGCCGCCGCCCTGGCGGAGACGATCGACTCGTCGAGGCAGATGGGCGTCCGGATGCGTTTCGCCAGTTCGGCGTGCCCGAGCACGTCCTCTTCTTCGAGCGGCTGCTCGATCAGCAGCAGGTCGAACGGGTCGAGCCGGGCGAGCAGGGGCGCGTCGCCCAGGGTGTACGCGGTGTTCGCGTCGACCTGGAGCAGCACGTCGTCACCGAAGCGTTCCCGCACCCGGCGGACCGGTTCGACGTCCCAGCCGGGTTCGATCTTGAGCTTGATCCGGACGTAGCCCTCGTCGAGGTAGCCGCCGACGACGTCGAGCAGCTGCGGGATCGAGTCCATGATCCCGACCGAGACCCCACAGGCCACGGAGTCGCGAGTGGACCCCAGTTCGGCCGCGAACGACCGGTCGTGCGCGCGGAGTTCGGCGTCGAGGACCGCCATCTCCAGCGCCCCTTTCGCCATCCGGTGACCCTTGAACTTCGCCAGCAACGGCGTCACCTTGTACGCGGTCAGGTCGTCGGCCGCCAGCAGGGCAGGGATCAGGTGATTCCGCAGCACATGCTCGGCGGCGTCGTTGTACTCCGACGAGTAGAGCGGCGCCTCCATCGCCACGCATTCGCCCCAGCCCTCGCCCGCCGGCGTCACCGCGCGGACGAGCAGCAGTTCCCGTTCGGCCTGCGTTCCGAACGACGTCCGGAACGGGGCCACGAGCGGCATCCGGACCCGGCGCAGTTCCACACCGCTGAGTTTCACGACTGCTCCTTCGAGATCACGTACCAGCCGGCACGATCGAAACCGGCGACCTTGGCGTCGTCCGCCATCAGTCCGCCGAGGACTTCGCGCAGGGCGACACGCCACGCGTTGCCGCGACCGGGATCGGTGCGGCGCAACCGTTCGATATCGGACGGGACGGCGACGAGGACGGTCGGCGCGTCGATGGAACCGATGCTCGGACCGCCGTCGGAGTCGACCGACAGCGCCTTCGCCGCTCCCAGCGCTTCCGCGTCGATCAGGACGGGTTCACCGAAAGTGGCGGCTCGGACCGCCGGGCTCGCCAGCTCCCAGCCGACCATCAACCGGTCGGTGTCGCCCGAACCGTTGATGCTGTCCTCCATCGGACCGTAGAAGTCGGGCAGGTACCCGATCGGGCGCGCGCCGAGCTTCCCCAGGTTGAAGTAGGCGTTGCGCCGCACCAGCGGGTCGAAGGTCCAGGTGATCACCGAGACGTCCTGGAGCAGCGCCCAGCCGCGCTGGTGCAGTTTGAGCGCGTGGCCGATCCCCCGGCCGACGCCCGCCTTCGCGACGCCGGCGATGTGGCTGTGCAGACTGGCCTTCCCGGGATTCCCGAAGAAACCGAAACAGGCCCCCAGCAGTTCGCCGTGTTCGAAAGCGCCCGCGACGTAGTTCCCGGCCGAGGACATCGCCCGCAGCAGTTCCGTGCTCACCGGCCGGGCGCCGGGCGCGGTCTGCCAGATCGACTCGAACAGGCCGACCACCGCGGCCAGATCGGCGATTTCGGTGAGTTCGCGGATTTCGACGCCCGAAGCCGCGGCCGCGGCCCGCGCGGCGGCGACGGCTTCGTCGCACACCTCCCGGGTGACCAGGCTTTCCGCGTTCGTCGCAAGATTCGTCACGGGACGATCCTTTCCCGGCTCGGCGGTGGAGTCACCGTCGTGCCGTACCAGATTCACCCGCGGGATTCGTCGCACCGGACGGACCCCGCTTCGCGAGCACGTTTTCCACGAGCGCGGCCAGCAAAGCGGTGCGCCGCGGCAGTTCCGCGACGACGACGTGCTCGTGATCCGCGTGTGCCCCGCCGCCGACGGCGACGAGGCCGTCCAGGGTGGGAACGCCCATCCCCGCGGTGTAGTTGCCGTCCGAGGCGCCGCCGACCGACGCGGAACTCAGTTCCCCGAGACCGAGTTCGTCCGCGAGTTCCCGGGCCAGCGCGAACAATCCCGCCGACGATCCCGCTTCGAGCGGCGGACGGTTGATCCCGCCGGTCACCCCGACCACGGCGTTCTCCAGTACCGGACGGAGGTCCCGCATGGCCTTGTCGACGCGGAGTTGCTCGGCCTCGTCCCACACGCGGACGTCGACGGCCACACTCGCGGCGGCGGGAACGGTGTTGACGGTCGTTCCCGCCGAGACGACGGTGGGTGTCACGCTGGTCCCCGATCCGGGGTCGGCGAGGGCAGCCACCGCGAGGATCTGGTGGGAGACCTCGATTCCCGCGTTGACCCCCTTTTCCGGTTCGAGTCCGGCGTGCGCGGCCCGGCCGGTCACCTCGACCCGGTAGTGGGAAACGCCTTTACGGCGGCACTTCAACGCGCCGCCGTCGGCGGAAGCCTCCAGTACGAACGCCGCGTCGCAACCCGCCGCGGTCTCTTCGATCAGCGCGCGGGACGACGGCGAGCCGATCTCCTCGTCGCCGGTGACCAGGATGGACAGTCCGTCGCGGTCGGGCACGGTCGCGGCGGCGTGCAGCGCCATCACGACGCCCGCCTTCATGTCGAAGCATCCGGGGCCGCGCAACACGCCGTCCCGGACGGAAAACGGATGCGTCTCCAGCGAACCGTACGGCCACACCGTGTCGTGGTGACCGAGCAGGAGGACCCGGTACGGTCCGCCGCCGAAACGCCAGCGCAGATGGGTGACGCCGCCGACGACGATCCGCTCCGGCTCCACGCCGAGGAGCCGTCGGCCCAATCCGGCCACCACCTCGGCGCTGCGGGCCACCGCCTCGTGATCCGATGACGGCGACTCGCAGCGGACCAGGGTTTCGATGTCGGCGAGCAGGTCGCTCATCGCGGCTCACCGCGCAGCGGCTTGCCGGGGAAGGCTTCCGTGCGCAGGTTCCCATCGGTGACGACCGGGACCCCAGAGACGAACAGGTGCCGGACGCCGACCGACGGCCTGGTCGAGTCGAAGTAGGTCGCCGCGTCGGTGACAGTGTTCGGGTCGATCACGACGATGTCCGCGTCGGCGCCCACGTTGAGCCTGCCCTTGGTCAGCGCTCCGGGGGCGACCTCGTCGAGCACACGCGCCGGCAGATAGGAGCAGCGCCGGAACGCCTCCAGCCAGGTCCAGGCCTTGCTTTCCCGCACCATCAAACGCAGCGTCTTCGCATACGTCCCGGACGTGCGCGGATGCGTCGCGCCACCGGGCGGCAACGGCCATTCGGTGCTCTCGCTGGTTCCGTTCTTCCAGTACACGGGCAGCGCGTCGCTGGCGACGATGGCGTCGGGGAACGCGAGCGCCTGACGCAGCAGGTCGAGGTCGTGCGCGCTGCTCTCGTCGAGGAACTCGAGGATGCACGGCGCGCCAGGGTCTTCGGCGCGAACCTGGAGCAGCCGGCCCTCGTCGGCGATGCGCTCCCCCGACTCCAGCATGATCACACTGGACGGGGACAGGCCCTTCATCTTCAACCGTTCGGGCGAGAGGAACGCCGCGCCGATCCCGGTGCTGCCCGCCCCGTACGGATAGGCCTCGACGGTCACCCGCGAACCGGCCGCGCGGCCCGCTTCGAGCGCCGCGAGCACACGCTCGATCTGGTGGCCGGACGTGCTGTTCACGTGACAGTGGTGCATCGCCGCCCCGGTCTCGGCCGCGACGATCGCGATCTCCGCCGAACCGTCGATGGGCGTCGCCGGGTTCACCTCGACCAGTTCACGGACGTGGGTGTACGTCGGTGCGCCCGCCTCCTTGGCCAGGCGGGCCAGCGCGAGGAACTCGGCGGGGTCGGTGTCGGGCGCGTAGCCGAGGAGCACGCCGACGCCGAGCGCGCCCGCGGCCAGCTCACCGTCCACAAGGGACAGCCAGGCCGCCAGTTCCTTCGGCGACGAAGTCCGTTGCCAGGCCGGGTTTCCGAGGACAGCCAGCCCGCTGTCGATATTCGCGTCCGGCTCGATCCCGGCCAGCACTTGCGCCCGCGCCGCACCCCAGGACGCGGAGAACCCGTAGTGCAGCGGACGTCCCGCCGCGGCGGCCTCGGCGTAGGCCCGCTCGATCGGCATCAGCCCGGCTTCGAGATCGAGCGCGGTCGTCACGCCGTCCATCGCCTGGAGCCGCTGGCCCGCGATGGTGTGCACGTGGCTGTGCAGGTCGATGAAACCCGGTCCGACGACGAGCCCGGTGACGTCGATCTCCGTGTCGCCCGCTTCCGAAGGCAGGCCCTCCCCCACGGCGGTGACCACCCCGTCCGTCACCAGCACGTCCGCCGTGCCGTCGAAGCCCGTCGCCGGGTCGATGACACGACCGCCACGCAAGACTGTCCGCATACTTCGCCTCCTAGGATCGCCTCTTCATGGCGACCCTAGGAGGTTTCGGCGGACGTCCGTTCGTACCTCGCGACGAATCCGGCCCCCTCGGTCCATCCGCCCGCACGAACCGGTTCCGACAGCCTCGCCCGTGTCATGAAAGGGTCGTTCAGGACAGAATTCGTCCTGAACGACCCTTTCATGACACACGAACCAGGTCAGCGGCCGCGGTGTTCGGCGATGATCTCCGCGTATCGGTGCCCGCTCGCCTTGACCGTGCGCACCTGGGTGTCGTAGTCGACCCGGACGAGCCCGAACCGTTTGCTCAACCCGCTGTCCCATTCGAAGTTGTCGAGCAACGACCACGCGAAGTACCCCTTCACCGGCGCGCCCGCTTCGGCCGCGCCCGCCACGGCGCCGAGATGTTCTTCCAGGTAGGCGATGCGGTCGGCGTCGTCGATCGAACCGTCATCGGCGACCTTGTCGTCGAAGGCGGCCCCGCTCTCGGTGACGTAGATGGCGCGGGCGCCGTACTCGTTGGCGAGCCGATGGATCAGATCCGCGAGGCCCTGCCCGTGGATCTCCCAGCCCATCGCGGTGGTGGCGGCTCCCTCGACCGGCACCTGCCGTGCGCGGGGCGCCGGACCGTCCGGGGCGTCTTCGACGATCTGGCGGAAGTAGTAGTTCAGCCCGTGGAAACCGACCGGGGCCGAGATCACCTCGAGGTCGCCCCCGAGCACCGGCGGTTCGACGCCGTAGACCTCGATCATGTCCGCCGGATAACCACGCCCGTTCGACGGGTCGAGCCACCAGCGGTTGACGTGACCGTCCATCCGCGCCGCCGCCTCGACGTCCGCGGTCGAATCCGACGCGGGCTCGATCCCGCTGAGGTTGACCACCAGGCCGACGTTGGCGGGCCGGCCGGCGTTCGCGGTGATCGCCTGCACCCCGAGACCGTGCGCGAGCAGAAGATGGTGCGACGCGTGGATCGCCTGCTTGAGATCCTTGATCCCGGGGGCGAACCGGCCTTCGAGATAGCCGAGCCAGGCCGAGCACAGCGGCTCGTTGACGGTGTTCCAGTCCTTCACCCGGTCACCCAGCCGAGCCGCCACGACCGCCGCGTAATCCGCGTAGGCGTACGCCGTGTCGCGCTCGGGCCAGCCGCCGTCCGCCTGCAACGCCGACGGCAGATCCCAGTGGAACAACGTGACGAACGGCCGGATCCCGGCTTCCAGCAACGCGTCGACCAGCCGGTCGTAATGATCGAGGCCGAGCGCGTTGACCTCGCCGCGGCCGGCCGGGATCACCCGCGGCCAAGCGACCGAGAAGCGGTACGCGTCCAGGCCGAGGCCCTTCATGATCGCGAGATCCTCCGGCCAGCGCCGATAGTGATCGCACGCGACGTCGGCGGTGTCGCCGTTCAGGACGGCACCCGGGACCCGGACGAAGTCGTCCCAGATGGACGGGAGGCGGCCGTCGGCGTCGAGGGCGCCCTCGACCTGGTACGCGGCGGTGGCCGCACCCCACAGGAAATCGGCGGGCAGGTGCAGATTCAAGGCAGACCTCTCTGTACGGAGCGACGGGCGGGTCATTTCACGGCACCGGCGGTGAGCCCGGCGACGAGATAACGCTGGAGCAGCAGGAATCCGGCGACGACCGGGACGGAGACGATCAGGGACGCGGCCATGACCTGGTTCCAGTACACCTGGACCTGGGTGGAGTACTCCTGGAGCCCGACGGCGAGGGTCCGCGTGCCCGAGTCGGTCATCACCGACGCGAACAGGACCTCGCCCCAGGCCGTCATGAACGAGTAGATCCCCACCGCCACGATGCCCGGCATCGCCGCCGGGATGACCACCCGGATCAGCGCGCCGAGCGGCCCGGTGCCGTCGACCATCGCGGCCTCGTCGAGCTCTTTGGGGATCGAGTCGATATAGCCGGCGAGCATCCAGATGGCGAACGGCAGCGAGAAGGTCAGGTAGGTGATGATCAGCCCGAGCCGCGAGCCGTACAGGACGATGCCGGTGGTGTTGCCGATGTTGACGAAGATGAGGAACAACGGCAGCAGGAACAGGATGCCGGGGAACATCTGCGTGGAGAGCACGGTCATCTTGAAGAAATTCTTGCCCCGGAACCGGAAACGGCTCAACGCGTAGGCAGCGAAGATCGCGATCACCACCGAGAGGATCGCCGCCGAACTGGAGATGACCAGGCTGTTCACGAAGTACTCGGCGAGCGGGATCGTCTCCCAGATGTCGAAGAACGGCTGGATGGTCAACGTCGTCGGAAGCCACTCCCACTTGCCTTGCACGTCCCCGAGCGGTTTCAGCGACGACGAAACCATCGCGTACAACGGCACGAGGGTGAACAAGGCGAGGAAGCCGAGGACGAATCGGCGGACCCAAGGGACCCAGCGAGGCTCAGACAACGGCGTTCCTCCTCCGCGCGGTCAGTCCCAAGTAGACGGTGCTGACGATCAGCAGGAACAACAGCAACAGCACAGACATCGCCGAGCCGAGGCCGAAGTTCCAGGTCACGAAGGAACTCTGGTAGATGTGGATCGAGATCAGCGACGCCTCCTTCGGTGCGGACGCTCCGAAAAGGACATACGGCGTATTGAAGTCGTTGAAGGTCCACAGGAACAACACCAGCAGCAGCACCTGGTTGACCGGCCGCAGCATCGGCTGGGTGATCGCCTGGAACCGGCGCCACCAGCCCGCGCCGTCGATGGCCGCCGCTTCGTACAGTTCGCCGGGGATGTTCTGCAGCCCGGCCATCACGATCAGGAAGGCGAACGGCCAGTTCCGCCAGACGGACACCACCACCAGCGACCAGAAGCTGTTGTCCCCGATGAGCCAGAACGAATCCGTGCCCAGCAGGTCGTTCACCAGGCCGGTGTCCTTCTGGAACATGAACGACCAGGTGATCACGGTGGCGTACATCGGCAGCGCGTACGGCACCAGGAACAGCGTCCGGAGCAGGCCACGTCCGCGGAAGTTCTTCTGCATCAGCACGGCGGCCGAGGTGCCGAAGAGCCAGCAGAACCCGACCGAGAGGACGGTGTAGAGGACGCTGATCCAGAACGAACCGAGCAGCGCTTTCCCCGCCGCGGAGTTGAAGTCGAGGACGAACTCGTAGTTGTCCAGTCCCGCCGCCGGGGCGGACGTGAAGTCCCGGATGGAGAACTGCGTCAGCTTGAAGAAGCTCATCACGAGCCCGGCGATCATCGGGATCACGTGGACGAGCAGTTCGAGCAGGATCGCGGGGAGCAGGAGCAGATACGGCAGCGCGACCCGGCGGCGTTTGCGCCGGACGCGATGGGGTCCGGGCGCCCCGGCCGCCTTCACGGCCGGGGCGCTGTCGAGCGCGGTCGGCATCAACCACCGGCCGCGATCTGCTGGTCCGCCTGGTTCAGCTGGTCCCGGATCTTGGCTCCGTCCACGGGCTTGCCCGCGGCGACGTCGGCGAACATCGCCTTCATCGCGGTACCGATCAGGGTCTCGAACTGGGACTCCTGCGGAACCTGCGGCATCGGCTCGGCCGAGTTCGCGAGCACGTTCTGGAAGACCTTGACGTCCTCGGTCTGGAACGCCGCGTCGCTGTAGGCGTCCTGGACGGTCGGAAGCGAACCGTAGGTCTTGTTGAGCAACGCCTGTTCCTGCGCCGAGACCATGAACTTCACGAAGTCCAGTGCGGCGTCCGGATTCTTGGTGTTCTTGAAGACCGTCATGTTGATGCCCGCGACGAAGCTGGTCACCTTCCGGCCGTTCGGCGGCGCGGCGGCGGGCAGCGGGATCGGCGCGACACCGAGGTTCGCCATGTCCATCCCGATGTTCTTGAACGAACCCGCGGAGGCCTGGTTCATGAACATCGCGGCTTTGCCGTCCGACAGATCCTTGAGGGATTTGGCGGTGTCGGCGTACTCGGCGTTGGCGGGATTGACGATCTTGTCCTTCTGCATCAGGTCGACGAACTGTTGCACCGCGGCGACCGACGGATCCGAAGCCAGCTGCGGCTTGCCCTCAGGAGTGAAGAACTGCGCGCCCTGCTGAGCGCCGAGGATCGCCGCGTGATGGCTGTTCTCGGTGACCTGACCCGCCTGGAGCGAGAGCCCCCACTGGCCCTTGTCGGGTTTGGTGAGCTTCTTGCCGTGCTCGACCAGTTCCTCCCAGGTGGCGGGCGGCTTGGTGATCCCGGCCTCGGCGAAGAGCTTCTTGTTGTAATACAGGCCGTACGCCTGGCCGTAGAGCGGTACACCGACCGGCGGCTGACCGCTCGCCCCGGTGGCCGCCAGCGACGGGCCGAGGAACCGCGCCTTGCCGCCGACCTTCTCCAGCGCGGCGTCGTCGAACGGCAGGAACGCCCCGGTCGCCTGCAACGAGGCCGACCAGGTGTTGCCGATGTTGAGCACGTCCGGTCCCTTGCCGGAGGTGGTGGCGGCGAGGATCCGGTTGAGCAGATCCGTCCACGGGACGACTTCGAGCTTGACCTTGATCCCGGAGGCCTTCTCGAACTTGTCGAGTTCGGGCTGCAGGACTGCCTTGTCGTTGTCGAGACTGGTGCCCTGGTTGGACGCCCAGTACACGAGCTCCTTGAAAGCACTGGACGACGTGTCGCCGCCGCCGCATGCCGTCGTGGCGGCGGCCGCCAGCGCCAGGACGAGCGCGGGAGCGATCATTCCGATTCGCATCGATGGTCCTCGGGGTGAGTGGCCAAGCCGCGCCCGGAGCCTGTGACCCGGGACACGCCTTATTTCAGGGCTTGAGTTAAGCCTTGGCCCACCTTGCCGTCAAGACCTTGAACGCCATTTCGTCCACGTCGGTTCACCAAGGGGTCCCACCCAGGGTCGCGGGGCCGCGATCGACGGTGATCAGCTTCTCCTGACCATAGGCGTCGAGGTCCTCGTGGAGCCAGGTCTCCCCTGGCCGGGCACGATGGAACCGGAAGGTGCCGTTCGTGCGATTGGCGCCGACGACGCACCGGACGGGGACCGGCGCGGCACTGGCGATCTCGAGCGCGAACCCCAGGCCGTGCCGCAACATCAGAACTTGGTCCGCTTCGGAGATCACCGGTTCACCGTCGGGCAGGCTTCCCACCTCGATCGGCAGATGGTCTTCGAGATGGAAGTTGCTGACGAAGCACTCCCAGCCGGTCAGGTCGGCCTGCCTTCCCGGCGGCCGCCCGGCCCAGCCGGGAATCCCGCCGAGAGTGATCACTTCACCGGTCAGAACGACCCCGTCGGCGATCATTTCCCGCAGGCCCGACGCCAGCCGGTCTCGCGGTATCGCGGCGACCGAGGGGCCGAGCGCCTGCACGGCCAGGTCGTTCAGGCGAACGTTGAGCACGGTCACTTCCCCGTCAGCACGTCGAAAGCCTCGCTGCGGTGGAGGGCGAACAGTTCGAGCGCCTTCTCGCCGTCGCGGGCACGAAGAGCGGACGCCAGCCGACGGTGCTCGGCCGGGATGCTCGCGAGGTAGCCGTCGGAGTTCACGCCGATCCGGGTCAGCAGGAACAGGTACACCTGGGACCGGATCGCCTGCCACGCCTCGACGAGCCGCCGATGCCCGGAGGCCGCGTAGACCGCGTCGTGGAAGTCGATGTCGCAGCGGACCATCTCGTGCTCGTCGCGCGCCCGGTCCATCCGATCGACGACGTCGTCGATCGCGGCCAGGTCCGCGTCCGACGCCCTCGCGACGACCAGCTGAACCGCCAGCTGCTCCAGCGCCGACCGCAGGCTGTCGAGTTCGGCGACGTCCACATCGGACAGCCTGGTGACGATCGCGCCGCGATGCCATTCGCTGCGGACCAGCCCCTCACGCTCGAGTTTGAGCAGCGCTTCGCGCACCGGACCGCGACTGACGCCGAGTGCCGCCGAAAGCTCGACCTCACGCAACTGCGCGCCAGGTGGATAGGCGCCTCCGAAGATGGCGTCCCGGACCCTGTCGGCCACCTCGTCCGCCAGCCCGCGGCGACGCGCCGGCACCACCCTGCCGGGTTCGCTCATCCTCATCCCTCCCATTGGAACGGCCGATAGTAGCGGCTCGCCGCGCCTTGTACTAATGTCAACATTACGACAAGTGTTCGTCCGCCGGAAAGGATCCCCTGGGTATGACCGTCCTCGACTCCCCCATCCCGCGCTTCCACCTCGCCATGCCTGTCGACGACCTCGCCGCCGCGCGCACCTTCTACGGCGATGTCCTCGGCCTCGAACAAGGCCGCAGCTCCGACACCTGGATCGACTGGAATCTCCACGGCCACCAGTTCGTCACGCACCTCGCACCGGAGCGGCCGCGTCAGATCCACAACCCCGTCGACGGCCACGACGTGCCCGTCCCCCACTTCGGCCTGATCCTCACCGTGCCGGAATTCCGGAAACTGGCGGACCGGCTGCGCGCGGCGGACACCTCGTTCGTCATCGAGCCCTACGTGCGCTTCGAGGGCCAGACCGGCGAGCAGTGGACGATGTTCCTGCTGGACCCGGCGGGCAACGCCCTGGAGTTCAAGGCGTTCGCCGACGATTCGCAGGTCTTCGCCGCCTGACCGGTCGCGAGTGGCGATTCGGGTTCTAGCGAGCCTCCTCTTGGACCTGGTCTCAAAACTCGGCGTGTCGCTAGGTGAACCAACGGCCCGCCCCTGGCTCCGCACCGCCCGCCTGTGGGCCCCGGCCCGACGGACCGGAGGTCTGTCAGAGAGACTGGGGGCCAGTGCCCGCCCTCTCGACCTGGAGCCTTTTATGCCGCAAGGGACCGTCCGTTGGTTCGACGCCGAACGGGGTTTCGGCTTCCTCGCCCCCGAGGACGGCTCGCCGGACGTGTTCGTGCACGCCTCCGAGATCGTCGGGGACGGCGGCGCGAAAGTGCTCCGCGAGGGTCAGGCCGTCGTGTTCGAGGTCGGCGAGAACGACCGCGGGCCCCAGGCGCTGCGTGTTCGGGTCACCGCCGATGCGGCCACCGGCAGCGCCGTGGGCCTGCTCGGCACCGTCAACTGGTACGAGCCGGGCAAGGGGTACGGCTTCGCGTCGCCGGACGGCGGCGGCGCCGACATCTTCGTGCACAGCTCCGCCATCGTGACCGGCGGCGTGGTCACCGAGGGGCAGCGGGTGGCCTTCCTGATCGTCGAAGGCGAGCGCGGCCCGCAGGCCGGGCACGTGATCCCGCTGGGAGCAGGGGCCGGCTCACCCGCTGCGGCTGGTATCGCGGACGGTGCCGACGGCACGGTGGCCTGGTACGACGAGGACAAGGGCTTCGGCTTCATCAACCCCGACTCCGGCGCCGGGGACGTCTTCGTTCACGCCCGGGACCTGGCCGAGGGGCTGACGTGGCTCGCGGAGGGCGACCGTGTCGCCTATGAGGTGGCTAGTGGAGACAAGGGCCCGCAGGCCCGCGACGTGCACCTGGTCCGGGGCACCGAGCCCCAGACGGCGCCGCGGCGGTCGGCACCTGCCGCGGCCGCAGGGCCGGCGGCGCGGGACGTGCCCGTACGAGGCGGCGAGGGCGTCGTCGCGCGCTACGACAGCGACCGCGGCTTCGGCTTCATCACCCCGGACGCAGGCGGCGACGATCTCTTCGCCCACGTGTCCGTGATCATGGGGTCGGAGCCGCTGCAGAAGGGTGACCGGGTCCGGTACACGGTGCGTCACAGCGACCGGGGCCCGCAGGCCGACCGCATCGAACGTCTCTGAAGAGGCGGCCCCACCGATGGCTGATCACTTCCCCTGCCACTCACGTAACCGCCGCCACGCGGTGTGCCCGGACCCGCATCCGAGCTGCTCGGGTAGGTCTCGCCAGCGGCAGCCGGTGTCGAGCACGAACAAGATCCCCTCTAGCGCGGCACGGTCATCGATCCGGGGCCGCCCACCCGGACCGCGCGGCGCTGGCCGGGACGGGATCAGGGGTTCGATCAGCTCCCAGAGCCGGTCTTCGACCCGCCGCTGCTGCGTCGCCACGAGTGCCCACGATCGACGACCAGGACCGGCAGGTTACGCAGTGACACCCTTAAGTTTTGAGGCCTCCCCTTAGGTACCTGCGGCGCCTCCTGCGTGAAGTACATGAAGGCCCCCTTCCTGTACCTAGTGTCCCGAGTCGGAAGTTCGTGTGGTAATTCGGCGTGGTCTTGTTTAGTGCGGTGAAGATACTGTCGGCTGAGGCCGTGAGCTTTCGCTGACTTCAAGGTAGTCAGGATGCCTTCATGGCGAGGTTCCGGACCAGCCACGGGAGCCTGCCCGTCTTGAGTGTCCATGAGGGACGCTTTCGGGCGGCGATATGTCCGGCTTGTGGATAAATGTGCGGTTTTCGGTGGGGGTCGTGAGTGGTAAGTGTCGTTCTAACGACACTTACCACTCACGACCCCCACCCAAAGTGCTCATAACGGACACTGTTGTTTGACTGTCGTCCCTTGTGGACGGTCAAGAGCCTCATCTTCACCTCATGCCCCCGGACCAGGCGCGAAACGGCCGGATATCGATACGGATTTACGGCGCGAACTTCCGGCGCAGGACACTAGGCGCAAGGATGGGGTCCTTCATGTGCTGGGGAAGGTGCGAAAGTCGAGTTTCCTCGGCTGAGCCGAGCGAAGGGGCCCCTCACGGGCCTGCGATCCCGGCGCGCCGTAGGTACCGCCTCGATCGATAACCTCAACATTATCGATCGGGTCGGCTTTCCGCGTTGATCAAGGCCTGGCACCACGAGAAGCTGTTCCTGTCAGCGAGCCTGCTGAACAGGAAAACCAAGGAGACGCCACCATGTTCGACCCCATCCTCCTCCGGGCCGCCGACGCCGAGATCGTCAGCGACGCGCCGGGCAGCGAGATCACGCTGCTGGCCGACTCGGACACCACCGACGGGGGCTTCACCGCGAACCGCGCGACCTTGAAGGACGGCGTCTTCGGCACCCCGGCCCACTTCCACACTCGCGCGACGGAGTTCTTCTTCGTGCTCGAAGGAAAACTCCAGGTCCTTGTCGAAGAAACCCTGCACACGCTGGAAAAGGGCGACTTTCTCGCCGTTCCGCCCAAGGTGCCGCACGCGTTCGGGCCCGCCGACGGCTCGGACGCCGACGTTCTGGTGACCTTCACGCCGGGCATGGCCCGCTTCGACTACTACCGGCTCCTCGACCGGGTCGCGCGCGGCGAAGCCGACCCCTCGGAGATCGCCGCATCCTCGAAGCAGTACGACAACCACTACGTCGACAGCCCGATCTGGCGCGCCGCGCGCGGCCGGTGAGTGTCAGTCGATGACCGCGGTCGCCTCGACCTCGACAAGGTGTTCGGGCACGTCGAGGGCCGCGACGCCGATCAGGGTGCCCGGCGGGACCGGGGTGCCGCCCAGTTCGGCGGCGGCCCTGTCCACGCCTTCGAGGAACAGCGCGAGTTTGTCCGGCGTCCAGTCGACGACGTAGACGGTCATTTTCGCGACGTCGTCGAAGGTGGCGCCGGCCGCGGCGAGCGCGGTGCCGATGTTCAGGTAGCACTGTTCGACTTGAGCGGCGAGGTCACCTTCGCCGACAACAGCACCGTCGGCGTCCCAGGAGACCTGCCCCGCGATGAAGACCAGCTTCGACCCGGTCGCGATCGACAGCTGCCGGTAGGCGGGGATTTCCGGCAGTCCCGCGGGGTTCACCAGGGTGATGCTCATCAGTACTCCTCGTGGTCACTTGTGGTTACCCAGGAACTGTAGGAGAGTGTGCGACGACCTGGAAGAACGCACTTTTTCGTGACTGGGGAACCTCATGGTGACCAAGCAGCTCAGCGGTACGACGGACGACGCGGATCTGATGCGGGCGGACTCGCTGGCGCGGGAGATCTTCTCCGACGTCGCCAACAAGTGGGCGCTCCTGATCATCGAGACGGTCGGCGACCGCACCCGGCGGTTCACCGAACTGCGGAACGACATCGAGGGCATCAGCCACAAGATGCTCACCCAGAACCTGCGCATGCTGGAGCGCAACGGCCTGATCGAGCGGACGGTGCATCCGACCGTCCCGCCGCGCGTCGACTACACCCTCACCGAGGCCGGGCGCGGCCTGCGCGCGACGGTCGACGGGATGTGCGACTGGACCCACCGGTTCCTCGGCCACATCGAAGACTCACGACGCCGGTTCGACGCGCCTGTTAACGGTTAACGGCCTGGTCAGGGTCTCGACTCGTTCACTTCGCCGCCGTACGGATCTATGCTCGTCGCGTGACGTCCGGCGGAGCTGATCCCCGGCCCGGGCCAGAGCGGTTGCTCCGTGACGGGCCCTTCGCCGACGCCCTGCGCGAGGCGATCCGGGCGCGCGGCCTCAGCCTGGAACGCCTGCGCGACCACCTGCGCGCTCGTGGCGTCTCGATCACGGCGGCGACGCTCAGCTATTGGCAGTCCGGGCGAAGCCGCCCGGAACGCCGGGATTCGGTACTCGGACTCCGCCACCTCGAACAGGTACTGGAAGTGGCGCCCGGCAGCTTGACCGCGCTGCTCGGCCCGCCGCGGGCACGGGGCCGGTGGCCCGCCCGCGCCGACGGACTGCCGGAGATCGGCCGGTACTGGCCGGACCGGACGCGGATCGACGCGGCCGTCAGCGAGGTCGACACCCGGTGGGACGAGCGGCTGACGAGGATCAGCCAGCATGACGTCGTCTCCGTCGGCCCCGGCCGGGAGGAACTCGCGTTCCGGTCGCAGCAGGTGCTCCGCGCCGAAGCCGACGGCCCGGACCGGTGGGTGGTGATCGTCCACATCGACGAACACGACCGGCCGTTGCCCGAGGTGACCTCGTTGCGGGGCTGCCACCCCGGCCGGAGCGTGCACCGGCCCGAAGACGGACTTCTCGTGATGGAACTACTCTTCGAACGGCCGCTCGCGAAAGGCGAAACCGTCATCACCGAGCATACGCTGGTGAACAGTGCGCCGTTCCCGCACGCGACGAACTACGAACGCAAATTCCGGCTGCCCGCACGGGAGTACGTGCTCGAGATCCGATTCTCCCCCGGTGCGCTCCCGGCTCGATGCCGCCGTTGTTCCGAACAGGACGGACAGCCCGCGGAATGGACGGAAGTCCTGCCGTGCGCAGACTCCGTGCACGGCGTCGCGTTGAATTTCGGTCCCGGCAGGTTCGGATTCGAGTGGGATTGGGACTCTTAATTGTTAACGACTCGCGGGCCTACAATTCCGCGAGGTGCAGGAATTACCGTCGTCGCACCTACTTTTCGATTCGAGGAGTGCGCATGCGACGGCACCGCAGAATGCTTTCCTGCCTCAGTGTCATGGCACTGGCCGCGGCGGGATTCACCCCGATGGCACAGGCCGCTTCACCACCCGCTCCCGTCCACCCTGACGCCGAGGTGAACGGCGTGGCGGCCGCGTTCGGCCTGACCGTGTCCCAGGCGAAAGCCCAGCTCGCGGCGCAGGACGAGGCCCACCGGCTGGCCGCGTCGCTCCCCGCCGGACTGCGTGCCCGGTCCGCCGGACAGTGGTTCGACGCGGTCACGGGCAAGCTGACCTTGGCCGTGACGAACGCGGCGGACGCCGACGCGGCGCGGACCGCCGGTGCCGAACCGCGGCTGGTTTCCCGGACGAAAGCCGACCTGGACCGGACCGGCAAGGCCGTCCGCGCGCTCGTCGGCGACGGTGTCCCCGGCGTGTTCGGCTGGGGTGCCGACGTCCGGAACAACGAAGTCGGCGTCTCGGTCGACAGCTCCCGCAAGACCGCCGAAACCGAGAGTTTCCTTTCCCACGCACGGGATCTCGGCGTACGGATCACCGAAACCGGGTCTTCGCCGCGACAGCAGGCCGGCACGATCCAGACCGGGAACCCGTGGTGGCCGGGTGGCGAGACTTACTGTTCGGTCGGCTTCGGCGCGACGGATTCCTCCGGCGCCAAGCACTTCCTCACCGCCGGGCACTGCACGAACGATCGCGACCAGGCCGCCTACGGCGCGCAGAGTCAGCAGAACCGGATCGGCACTTCGAACGTCGGCGGCACGCGCAGTGTCAACGCCCGCGAAGGCGACATGGGCGTGGTCGCGGTGACGCAGTCCGGCTGGGAACTCTCCGCCGCGGTCAACACCTGGGGCGAGCCTGCCATCACCGTCACCGGCTCGGCCGAGGCCATGGTCGGCGACCGGGTCTGCCATTCCGGCAACACCTCGAAGTGGAAATGCGGCGAAGTGAAGTACACGCACAAGGCCGTCGACTACGGCGGCGGGCTGATCATCGAGGACCTGACCTGGACGACGGCCTGTTCGCTCGGTGGCGACTCGGGCGGTGGCTGGCTGCTCGGCACCAAGGCGGTCGGCCTGCACGACGGTGGCCCTTCGCAGTGTGTGGAGAACCCCAGCGACGGGGACATGTCGATCTTCCAGCCGGTGATCGAGGCGCTGACCAAGTGGAATCTCACCCTGGTGACGGGCGGAGGCGACACCACGGCACCGAGCACCCCCGGCAACGCGCGATCCACCGGCACGACGCCGGACAGTGTCTCGCTCGCCTGGGACGCCGCCACGGACAATGTCGGTGTCGCCGGTTACGACGTCTACAACGGTTCGGCACTGGCGACGTCCGCGACGGGAACCAGTGTCACCGTGACCGGCCTCAGCCCGGACACCTCGTACGGTTTCACCGTGAAGGCCCGCGACGCGGCGGGGAACGTGTCGCCGGCGAGCGGGGTCGTGTCGGTCAAGACGCAGCCCGGCACCGGTGGCCGGACGCTGAGCAACGGCACCGACTTCGCGATCCAGGACTACCGGCAGGTGTTCAGCCCGGTCACCTCGACCCTCACCGGGCAGGCCGCGGCGCCGCTCGGGATTTCGGTGACGATCCGGCACACCTGCGCCGAGGACCTCGGGGTGACGCTCCTGGATCCGAACGGCAAGGCCTATCCGCTCAAGTACAGCGGCGGCCCGGCGTGTACCGCGTGGAACGGCGCCCGGACGTTCTCGGTGCCCGGCGCGTCGTCCCCGGCGGGCGGGAAGTGGCAGCTCCGTGTCACCGACTACGGACCCGGCGACACGGGGGTGCTCGACACCTGGTCGCTGACGCTCTAGGCGAGGTCTCGTGCGGTGGTCGGTCCGTGAAGGCCTCCTTGAGGGACGCTGGGTCCCTCAAGGAGGCCTTCACGGACCGGTGAACGTGCCCTACGGCAGCCGGACCACCCGCAAGAAGGCGGGCAGCAGCCACGGCCGCGGACCACTCACGACGATCTTCCGCGTCAGTGCGGCACGCGCCTTGCCGACCCGGTGGAACAGCATCAGGTTCAGCGTCGGCGGGTCGAACGAGATCCGCACGTCGACCGGCCCGCCGGGCCGCTCCACCGTGACCAGGCCCCGATGCAGCACCAGCACGACCGGGGACGTGTACGCCGACCGGAACGCCACGGCGATCCGTCTGTCCCGCGGCGGTTCGTCGGTGTCGAGAAGGTGGCCGGTGTCGTGGGTCAGCACGCCCACCATGAAGAGGTCGAAGAACAGCGCCGCGTCACCCGGTGGCATCGTCCACGGCAGCTTCAGCGCCTTGGCGATGTCCCAGCCGTGGATCTGCAGTTCGTTGACCAGGTGCGCGAGGACTCCCGCCAGCGGCACCTTCGAGTCCCCGAGCCAGTCCAGCGGGGTCGCCGGATCGGCGTCCTCGGTCACCCGCAGTACCTCATCGATATCAGCGAGCAGTCCCGTCACCAGCACGCCGATGTCTCGTTCGGGAAAATCCCGTAACACCAAGGTGTTCAGCACGGAAACGGTGTCCACAGTGGTCTTTTCGAGCTGGTCCTGCGCGCGGGCGTCCAGGAACGGGGTGCTGTCCGAGTGCGCCAGTGACGTGTACATCTTCGCGATCATCGCGACGTGGGCCACCGTGTCGGCCGCCGTCCAGTCCGCGGTGACCATCGCGTCCGGATCCGGAACGCGGGCCACCAGTTCCGCGAAACGCGCCCCCGTCACCCGATAGGCGCGCCGCACCGACTGCCATCGATCCGCCGTGATCGCTGTGGTCACGGACCGATTTTATCCTGGTGGGACGGCGATTCCTTCCGCTCTCGTGCTGTCTTCGGACGCAGTGACCGTACTCACTACGGAAATCGACGTGACACGCACCGACCGGCCCAGGCAGACTGGACGGCAGACAAGCCTCGCCTTCGCTGTCACCGTTGCCGGCGCCGAAGGCGGCCAACGCGGACTTGCGCCCTTCCAGGAGCCCTTCACTGATGACCGAGACCCTGCCCGAAACCGCCCACGACCAGGAAAGGGCACCGGCGAAAGCCGGGCTCCTGATCGGGGTCCTGGTCCTTTCCGCGTTCGTGATGATCCTCAACGAGACCATCCTGAGCGTCGCGCTGCGTGACCTGACCGTCGACCTCAAGGTCCCGACCACCACCGTCCAGTGGCTGACGAGCGGCTTCCTGCTCACCATGGCGGTCGTCATCCCGACCACCGGGTTCCTGCTCGAACGGTTCACCCCGCGCCAGGTGTTCCTCGCGTCGCTGATCCTGTTCAGCACCGGCACGCTGGTCAGCGCGCTCGCCCCGGGCTTCGCGCTCCTGCTGACCGGCCGCGTCATCCAGGCCTGCGGTACCGCGGTGATGCTGCCGCTGCTGATGACCACGGTGATGCGCCTGGTGCCGGTGGAGAAACGCGGCGCCACGATGGGCACGATCACGATCGTCATCGCGGTCGCCCCGGCCATCGGCCCGACCATCGGCGGTGCCGTGCTCTCCTCGCTCGGCTGGCGCTGGATGTTCTGGATCGTGCTGCCGCTCTCGATCGCCGCCCTGGTGGTCGGCATGCTGCAGCTGAGGTTGGAGAGCGACACCCGCAAGGTGCCGCTGGACGTGCTGTCGGTGATCCTGTCCGCCATCGGTTTCGGTGGCGTCCTGTACGGCCTGTCGGTGTCCGGCGAGTCCGCGGGCGGGCATCAGCCGGTGCCGCCGTGGGTGCCGATCGCCGTCGGCGCCGTGGCACTCGTGGTGTTCACCTGGCGCCAGTTGCGCCTGCAGAAGGAAGATCGCGCGCTGCTGGACCTGCGCCCGTTCACCCACCGCAGTTTCGTCGTCGCGCTGGTACTGACGGCGCTGCTGTTCATGTGCCTGCTCGGCGCCGCGGCGATCCTGCTGCCGCTGTACCTGCAGACCGTCCTGCACACCAGCACGTTCGTCAGCGGGCTCGCGGTGCTTCCCGGCGGCCTGGCCCTCGGGCTGCTCGGCCGCCCGGTCGGCGCGCTGTACGACCGCTTCGGCCCCCGGCCCCTGGTCATCCCCGGCGCCGCCGCGATGGCGGTCTCGCTGTGGCTGTTCGCCCTGCTCGGCCCGGGATCGCCGCTGGTCGCGGTCATCGCCATCCACGTCCTCCTGATGGGCGGGCTCGGCCTCATGATGACCCCGCTGATGACCGAATCCCTCGGTTCGCTGCCCGAGCACCTCTATTCACACGGCAGCGCGATCCTCGCCACCCTTCAGCAGCTCGCCGGCGCGCTCGGCACCGCCATGTTCATCGCGGTGGCCACGGCGAGCACGACCACGGCCGGGGCGGCCAGCCCCGACGCCGGGGGCATCCGCATCACGTTCATGGTCGCCGGTTGTGTCGGACTGGCCGCGTTCGTCGGTTCGCTGTTCGTCAAGAAGAGCGCCGGGACCACCGCGGTGGCCGCGCATCACTGACGCCGGACCTGTTCACTTCGCGCCCGCCGCGGCCTCCACCCGAGGCACGGCGGGCGCGCGGCGTTCGGCCACTTTCCGGCCGTAGGCGATGGCGGGCTGTTCGACCCAGCGGCGCAGCGCGCACGCGAACAGCAACGCGACACCGGTGGTCGCCGCGGCCTTGGCGAGCCCGCTGGGCAGCAGCCAGCCCGTGACCCCTGCCGCGCCCGTCTGGGCGAGGTAGAGCGCGTAGGAACGATCGCCGACGTAGGTCATCGGCCTGCTCGAAAGCAGGTTCCGGACCGGACCAGGCGAAACGACGGCCACGAGCAGCAAGGCCGAGCCCGCCGCGTAAACCGGGACCACGAACTGCCAGTGCCCGCCGAGTGCCTTCGCCAGCGGGCCGACGGAGAACTGCAGGACGACGAACCCGCACCCGATCGCCGTGGCGACGGCCGGCCTGGTCAGCGGCCGGAAGAGGGCGAACCCGCGCGGATGGTGGAGCGTCATCGCCAGCAGACAGCCGATGACCAGCGAGCAGTAGTGCACCGAAAGGCTCGCCCAGGTGTGTGACGGCGCCAGCGGAAGCGCGAACAGCACCACACCGAGGACGACCGACGCGCCCAGCAGCAGGCGCAGCGCCGTCTTCCCGCTCCGCGCGAACGACGTGAGCACCAGCAGCGCGGGCCACACCAGGTAGAACTTCTCCTCCACGCCCAGCGACCACGACGTCGGGTAGGGCGTGTTGTAGTCGACGAGTTCGTTGCCGAAGAGGAGGTAGTACGGCATGGCGTCGGCGAGCCTGCTGCTCTGATACGTGCCGCCGATGATCA
This sequence comes from Amycolatopsis sp. WAC 01376, assembly GCF_003947415.1. Taxonomy (GTDB): domain Bacteria; phylum Actinomycetota; class Actinomycetes; order Mycobacteriales; family Pseudonocardiaceae; genus Amycolatopsis. The sequence continues at coordinate 83,617 of NZ_QHKL01000007.1, read as the reverse complement.
CCGCGAGCGTGGTCATCGCCAGCAGCAGGAAGTACACCGGCATGATCCGGAAGACCCGGCGAACGAAGAACCCGCGCAGCGAGATCCGGCCGTCACGGTCTTCCTCCCTCAATACCAGTGTCGTGATGAGGAAACCGGACAGCACGAAGAACAGCTGCACGGCGATCCAGCCCTGCAGGCGGTCGACGACGGGACCGCCGTAGTGGAAGAACACGACGGCCACGGCGGCGAGCGCGCGCACGCCGGTGAGGCCGGGGAACCACGACGAGGCCAGGTAGTCGGCGTGGCCGAGCGGCCGCCACCAGGAGTGACGCGAGGGAGCGAACATGCCCCGAAGGTTCGGGCTTGAACGCTGAACGGAAGCTTAAGGAAGCTGAAGACGTCTTCAGCTTCGCGCTTCCGCCAACGGCAGGCGGACGACGAGGCGGGCTCCGCCGTCATGGTCGGCGACCTCGACGGTGCCGCCGTGCGCTCGGGCGATCTCGGCGACGATCGCCAGCCCGAGTCCGGCGCCACCGTCGTCACGCGCACGTCCGTCGTCCAACCGCACGAAGCGGTCGAACACTCGCTCGCGGTCGGCTGCCGGGATGCCGGGACCGTCGTCGGTGACCGTCAGCACCCCGAAACCGTCCACTGTGGACGCCGTCACTTCGACGCCGGTGCGGGTGTGGCGTTGCGCGTTGTCCACCAGGTTGCGCAGCAACCGTTCCAGCCTGCCGCGGTCACCGAGGGCCGTCGGATCCCCTTCGATCCCCGCGCGCACACCCTGCCGCCCCGACAGACAGGATTCGACCACTTCGGACAGTCGCACCGGCGTGAACCGTTCCGGTGCCGCGTTGTCCAGCTTGCCGAGGAGCACGAGATCGCCGACGAGGTCTTGCAGCCGGGTGACGTCGAGGAGCGCGTTCCGGCAGGCGTCGCGCCAGTCCAGCCGGTCCGGATGCGCGAGCAGCACTTCCAGCTGGGTCCGCAGGGACGCCAGCGGTGTGCGCAGTTCGTGCGACGCGTCCGAGGTGAACCGGCTCTGCCGGGTGACCGCGGTGTCCAGGCGGGCGAGCATCGTGTTCATCGTTTCCGCGAGCTTCGCGATCTCGTCGGCACTGTCCGGGGCCGGGACCCGGCGGGAGAGATCGTGCGCGCCGATCTCCGCGACCTCCGAGCGGATCGCCTCGACCGGTCGCAGCGAGCGGCGGACCGCCAGCCACGCGATCGCCCCGATCAGCAGCGCGATCACCGGAACACCGGCCAGCAGCGTCACACGCACCGAATCGAGCGCCGCCTGCCCGGATTCGTCGACCACGGCGGCGCCGTAGACCCGGTACTTGCTGTCCCCGCTCGCGAACGCCGAGACGTGCAGCCGAAGCCCGTTCTGCTCGGGGTCTTGCCCGAGTACGGGCGCACAACCGACGGATTCCTGCGCGCCGAGGTCGACATCGCCGGGACCGAGGATACGGACGTCGTCGCCGTGCTCGAAGCCTCCGCCCGACGCGATCGCCCCGGAGCGCAGGCCGGGACAAGAAGCGACCCGCTCACCGCTCTGGGTGGTCACCTCGTAGATCGAGTCCCGCACGAGCAAATGCAGATCGGCGGGTGCCGCACCGTTGTTCAACAACTGGACGATCGCGGCCGCCCTCGCCCGGGCCAGCTGCGCGGCGCCTTGCCCGAGGCGGTTCTGGGCATCGAACACGAGCCACGCCGAAACGACCGACAGCGCGATGAGCGACGCCAGGAAAGCGGTCAGCGCGACCCGGAACCGGGTGGTCCGCAAGAACCTACGCACCGGAGCCCACCACGTGGTAGCCGGCGCCGCGCACCGTCCGGATCGTCTCCACCCCGAACGGCAGATCGATCTTGCGCCGCAGCGCGCTCATGTGGACCTCCACGAGGTTCGCGGTCGCCGACGCCGCGAAATCCCAGAGGTTCTCCAGCAGTTCCGCCTTGGTGACCACTTCGCCCTGCCGTTTCATCAAATACGCCAGCAGCGCGAACTCCTTGGTGGTCAACGGGATCTCGGCCGCGCCGCGACGGCAGCTGTGACTGGCCTGGTCGAGTTCGAGGTCGCCGAGTCGCAGCGTGCCCGGCCGGGTCGCTCCCCCGCGCCGGATCAGCGCCCGCAACCGGGAGAGCAGGACGCCGTACGAGAACGGCTTCGGGAGGAAGTCGTCGGCGCCGGTGTCCAGCGCCTCGATCTCGTCGTCCTCCCCGTCCTTCGCGGTCAGCATGAGGATCGGGGTGTTGTCACCGCGTTCGCGGAGCCTCCGGCAGACGCGGTAGCCGTTGAGGCCGGGCAGCATGATGTCGAGGATCATCGCGGCGTAGGGATGCTCGGCGGCGTACCAAAGCGCGTCGCGGCCGTTGTGCGCGACGTCCACGGCGTAGCCTTCGGCGCTCAGCCCGGCGCGCAGCGATTCGGCCAGCCGCCGCTCGTCTTCCACGAGCAAGATCCTCATCGGCTCACGATCCCATACGGCCGGGCCCGAACTCCCGAAGCCCGACCCACTGTCCGGGTGAAGGCTTCGCGGCCATCAGGCGGAGCCTTCCACCGGGTGGCCCAGTTCTTTCGTAGCTTTATGGGAGCGATCCCATACCGCGGACCCCTCGACCTTGCCATGACCGATCCGCCCCTTTACGGTCCTCGATGGGAGCGCTCCCATAGTTCGGATTCCGGTCGCAAGGAGGCGACGTATGAGATTCCGCAGAAAGGGTGTTTCGGCACCACTGGCCATCAGCGCGGTACTGGCGATGGTGGCGGTGCCGGTGGTGCTGGGCTCGAGTGCCGAAGCGGCGCCGGGCTGCAAGGTCGACTACACGATCACCAACCAATGGGACACCGGTTTCGGGGCGACCGTGACCGTGACCAATCTCGGCGACCCGATCAGCGGCGGTTGGACGCTGAGCTGGGACTTCCCCGGCGACCAGCGGGTGCAGCAGGGCTGGAACGGGACCTTCGGCCAGCAAGGTACGCGCGTGACGGTCAAGGACGCGGGGTGGAACGGTTCGATCGGTACCGGCGCCACGGTCTCCCCCGGGTTCAACGGAAGCCACTCCGGCACCAACGGGAAACCCGCGGTCTTCACCTTGAACGGCACCACCTGCACCGGTTCCACCGTCCCCACCACCACGACCCCGCCCACCACCACGACCACCACGCCGGGTCCCGGCGGCCCCAAGGTGGACAACCCCTATGCCGGTGCCGGGGTGTACGTGAACCCGGACTGGTCGGCGAAGGCCGCTGCCGAACCGGGCGGCGCCCGGATCGCGAACCAGCCGACCGGCGTCTGGCTCGACCGGATCGCCGCTATCGCGGGCACGAGCGCGAGCCGAGGCCTGCGCGGTCATCTCGACGAAGCACTCCGGCAGGCCGCCGGGAAACCGTTGGTCGTCCAGCTGGTGATCTACAACCTGCCCGGCCGTGACTGCGCCGCGCTCGCTTCGAACGGCGAACTCAAGGCGGACGAACTCGCGCGGTACCAGACCGAGTACATCGACCCGATCGCCACGATCGTCGCCGATCCGAAATACTCGACGTTGCGGATCGTGAACGTGGTCGAAATCGACTCACTGCCGAACCTGGTCACCAACGTGACGCCCCGCCCGACGGTCACGCCCCAGTGCGACGTCATGAAGGCCAACGGGAACTACGTCAAGGGCGTCGGCTACGCGCTGGCGAAACTCGGTCCGGTCGCCAACGTCTACAACTACATCGACGCCGGGCACCACGGCTGGCTCGGCTGGGACGACAACCTCGGCCCGTCCGCCGCGCTCATGGCCGAGGCCGCACGGACCTCCGGGAGCACGACGGCCAACGTGCACGGTTTCATCGCCAACACCGCCAACTACGGTGCGCTGAAAGAGCCGTACTTCACCGTGAACGACAGTGTCGGCGGCACTTCGGTGCGGACGTCGAAGTGGATCGACTGGAACCGCTACGTCGACGAACTCTCCTACGCCCAGGCGTTCCGGCAGGAAGCGGTCCGGGCCGGGTTCTCGGCGGACGTCGGCATGCTCATCGACACTTCCCGCAACGGCTGGGGCGGCACCGCGCGGCCGACCGGGGCCGGGCCGTCCACCACGGTCGACGCCTACGTGAACGGTGGCCGGACCGATCGCCGCATTCATCTTGGCAACTGGTGCAACCAGTCCGGCGCCGGGCTGGGCGAGCGCCCGAAGGCCGCGCCGGAAGCCGGGATCGACGCCTACGTCTGGATCAAGCCGCCGGGCGAGTCCGACGGTGCCAGCAAGGAGATCCCGAACACCGAGGGCAAGGGGTTCGACCGGATGTGCGATCCGACGTACACCGGTAACCCGCGGAACCAGAACAACCTTTCCGGCGCGCTGCCCGACGCGCCGCTTTCCGGGCACTGGTACTCGGCACAGTTCCAGGAACTCCTGAAGAACGCGTATCCGGCGCTGTAGGTAGCGGTACCGCCGGCTCACGGCCGCGGTGCGTCCAGTTCCATGAAGGCCCCCTTCCTTGCGCCTGGCGCAAGGAAGGGGGCCTTCAAGTACTCGGGACGGCCGGGAGCCGTTCGGTCCAGGTGGTCACGACTGGCGATTCGGGTTCTATTGAGAGGTAAGGCAAAGGTGGCATGATCGAGTCGGCGGCGGAGCGGGATCGCCAGGACCTAGCGCGCTCTTGACCGTCCACAAGGGACGCCAGGTAGACAACGGTGTCCGTTATGGGCACTTTGCGCGGGGGGTCGTGAGTGGTAATGAGCGTTCTAACGCTCATTACCACTCACGACCCCCGCGCAAAACCGCGCATGCAGGCATGAACCAGATATTCACCACTCGACAGTGTCCCTTATGGACACTCAAAGCGCGACCGGCTCCCAGAGCCACGCCCCGAATACCTCGTGCCTACCCTGAAACCATCGAAGAACCTTCACCGGAGCCTGAGCTACGCCACATTTTCCTTACCGCTCAGTAATCCGAATCGCCACTCACGAGCTTCTAACGCGCCACAGCCTGCCACCGCTGGTTCGGGCCGTTGGTGGGCTGGTAGGTCCCGATCCGCGCACCGTCCTCACGGGATTCGCCGGTCACGTCGAGCAGGCTGCCCGTCGCGACGTTGACGAACGCCCAGGTCCCGTCACCGGTGCTCGACAACGTCCAGCGCGAAGCCGGTCCGTCCGTGCCTGCCGGAACCAGGGTCACCGCGCCACCGGCCGTACTGAGCACCTGGCCGGTCCCGGCGTTCGAGATCGTGAACTGATCCCGGTTGCCGTACCGGCCGGTGCGATCGGCCAGTGTCCAACGCTGGGCTGCGGCGGAGACGTCCGTCGTGCGCTGCACGAGCGAACCGTTCTCGGCGCTCAGCGACTTCCCGCTCTGCACGCCGGTGAACGAGAACGCCTTGCCGGAGCCGAGGCCGGTCCCGGAGGCGACCGAACCGACACCGTCGACGACGAAACTGGTCACCGACCGGGCAGGCACCCGCAAGGTCGCCTTCTGGCCTGACACCTTCACCGCTTCGCCCTTCCGGAGCGCGCCACCGACGTCGGTCACCACCGGGGTCACCTTCGCACCGGGCTGGATCCGGGCGAAGCCGGACAGGTCCAGGGTGACGTCCCGCTCGGTGTCCCCCGCGTTGACATGGACCACCGTCGCCAGGTTCTCGCCGCGCATGGCGACGGTGCTGGACGGGTCGTTCACCCCGATCACGCGGTCACCCGGCTTGATGAAATGGGTGAAGTTCCGCATCGTGTGGTACTTCGTGTTCGTCCTGATCGGACAGTTCGCCAAGGTCGCGTCCGCCGGACAGTCGAACGGGATCTGGATTTCACCCCAGTTCATCCCCTCCGGCCGCTCGCCGCCCGGCTTCATCGCGTTGTAGTCCTCGATCGGCTGCCAGCCGATCCACGCGCTCGGCTCCAGTTCACGCAGGTCGCCGGTGATCTGCCGGGCGAGACCGAGGCCCGGATCCATACTCGTGAAGTCCTGCCCGTCCTTCCAGCTCCCGCCGACCTCGCTCATCCACAGCGGTTTCGCCGCGCCTTTGGCCAGATCCCGCGGGATCGGCCGGTTCCCGGTGCCGTAGGTGTGCACGTTGAGCCGTCCGGCGGCCGCGCGTGCTTCGGGCGACCAGCCGTTCCAGTCCGCGGCGAAGATGTCCGGATTGGTCTCGTCGGGAGCGGAGACGATCGCCCGTGAACCGGTCGCGGCCAACGCCTTCGCCATCTCGGGGATCAGCCGCGACTGGACCGACGGCCCGATGTGCGCGCCTTCCTGCCTGCCGCCGGTCGGATTCCCGTCCGGCCCCAAGGTGGTCTTCCAGTAGTTCGTGTTGGGCTCGTTCAGCGGGTTGACCGACGCGAACTTGATGCCGTGCGCGCGTTCGAGGGTCTTGGCGACCTTCGTCAAGTAGGCGGTGAAGTCGCCCGTCTTCTCGGTCCGCAGCTGCTCGTCGGTGGCGTTGAACCCGCCGGAGACGTACCCCGACACCGTGTGGAAGTACGGCGGCGAGTTGCTGAACGCCTCCCAGCGCGTGACCCGGTTCTTGATCCGGTCCACCCACCAGCGTTGGCTCGGGTCGGCGGCGGGATCGAACTCCGCGGGATCGCCCGGGGTCCACCAGTCCTTGTCCGCGCGGGTTGTCCCCGCGGGCGCCTTCCACCAGCCGGGGATGGCGCCGCCCGGACGCAGATACGGCGGGACGTCCGGCGCGTTGCCGCCGCCGATGTTGAACCGGGCGATGGTGAAGTTCAGCCCGTCCTCGCCGAACACCATGTCGGCCAGTTTCGTGCGGATCGGATCCGGATAGCGCCCGGTGGCCTCGGCCATCCACGCGAGGCTGGCGCCCCAGCCCTCGAAGGCCTGATGGCGGTAGGTGGGATCGGGCCGGACGGTCACCGCGTCGGCCGCCGAGGCCGTCGCGACGGTGAGCCCGGCCGCGGTCAACGGTACACAGAGGACGGTGAACAGACGGCGGAACGTGGTTCTGCGGCTCATCGGTGAACTGCCCTTCGTTCGGATCCGTTTGCCGATCAGGCTTCGGTGTGCCCCAGGAGCGGCCGGGGCACGAACCGCACCTCGGTTTCGAGCATCGTGTCCAGCTCCAGCACCACGAGATCGTTGGTCCCGGGCCGGACCACCGGCCGCGGCACGTACAACGTCCTTTGTGGACCACGGCGCCAGTACCGGCCGAGCAGGAAGCCGTTGATCCAGACCAGGCCCTTGCCCCAGTGCGCCGTGTCGAGGAAGAGGTCCGCGGGTTCGTCGAGTTCGAAGCCGCCCCGGACCAGCACCGGACCGGACAACGGTCCCGCCGGGCTCTCGTCCGCGGAGTCCTCCGGAAGGAGATCCGGCAACGCGGCGACGTCGATCGGGATGACCTCCCAGCCGGTCAGCGGTTCACCGTGCAGGCGCGCACCGCCGACGATCCCCTTGGCCTCGCCGATCCGCTCCCCGTAGTTGACCCTCCCCTGGTCTTCCACCAGCACCAGGAGTTCGCCGCGTGCACGGGGCAAGCGGATCGCGCGGTCGCGGTGCTCGCGAAGCAGGGTGCCGACACGGTCACCGTCGAAGAACACCGTCGCCCCGTCGCGCACCTCGCCGAAGGTCAGGACACTCGGCCCTTCGGAGTCGATGGTCGTCCGGAGGAACGCCAGACGCGGGGTCGGGGTCAGTTCGTCGAAGGTGGGCAGGCTCTCGTGCACCTGCGCGGTTCCCCAGCGACGCGGCGAATCGAGCAGCCAAGCGGGGTCCCGCAGCGCCCCGACCGGCGTCGGCGCCGGCCGGGCCTCGGGCGGAACGGCGTCCGGAACCTTGTGGTAGCGCGCGATCACCTCGCGGAACGCGTGGTACTTCGGTGTCGGGTCGCCCGCTTCGTCGAGCGGCGCGTCGTAGTCGTAGGAGGTGACGAGCGGCTGGTAGACGCCCTTGTCGTTGGCACCGTTGGTGAGCCCGAAGTTGGTGCCGCCGTGGAACATGTACAGGTTGACCGAGGCGCCCGCCGCGAGCAGCGCGTCGAGATCCGCCGCGGACTCGGCGACCGTCGTGGTGTGGTGGTGCGCGCCCCAGTGGTCGAACCAGCCGTTCCAGAACTCACTGCACATCAAGGGACCGGTCGGCTGGTGCTCGCGCAGGGTCTTCAGCCGCGCGGTGCTCTGGGAACCGAACGACGCCGTCCGGTGGAGCACCCCGTCGAGACCGCCGTTCGCCAGCATCTCGTGGGTGGGCTGGTCCACCGTGGTCAGGGGAACGGTGATGCCGGCGGCGCGGGTGTAGTGGGTCAGCGCGGCCAGATAACGCTTGTCGCCGCCGAAAGCGCCGTACTCGTTCTCGACCTGGACGAGCAGGACGGGCCCGCCGCGATCGATCTGATGCGGCGCGACGACGCGGAACACGTCGTCCAGATAGCCGCGGACGGCGGCGAGATAGCGCGGTTCGAACTCACGGACCCGGAGTTCGGTGTCGCGCAGCAGCCAGGTCGGCAGGCCGCCGTTGTCCCACTCCGCGCAGATGTACGGCCCCGGCCGGACGATGGCGTACATCCCGGCCTCGGCGATCAGCCGGAGGAACCGGTCGAGGTCGAGGCCGCCGGAGACGTCGAACTCGCCCTGTTCCGGCGAGTGCGCGTTCCAGGCGACGTAGGTCTCGATGGTGTTGAGGCCCATCCGGCGGGCCTTGTCGATGCGGTCGGCCCACAGGTCCGGGTGCACGCGGAAGTAGTGCAGTGCCCCGGAAATGATCTGGAACGGCTTACCGTCGAGCAGGAAGTCGGTCTCCCCGATGCCGAACTCAGACATCGCGGACCACCACCGTGGCCAGCCGGAGCGCGGTCCAGGAAAGGGGCGGAAGCGTGGCGGTGATGGTGGTTCCTTCCGGGTCGTGCTCGGCCGTCACCCCGGGCAACGGGACGGGCCGGACTGGTGCTGTGTGAACGGAATTCGTGACGTGCCGGTGGTGCCCGTCCGGGACGGTGACGATCCAGCTCCCGTCGAGCGCCAGCCGGACGCCGCGGACACGCAACCGCACTTCAGTGGCGGACTCGGTCGACCGGTTGGTGAGGAACACCGCACAACGACCGTTCTCATCGAAGGTCGCCGCGGCGTCGACGACGTCCACCCGGCCGTGTAGTCCTGTGTGGACGGTCTCGCCCGTCACCGTGAGCCGCAGGCTGTTCCCCCTGGCGAGCGACGACATCAGGCTGAACGGGTGGAAGGTCGTCTGCCGCCACGCCAGACCGCCGGGTTCGGTGCGGATCGGCGCGATGACGTTCACCAGTTGCGCCTGGTTGGCCATCGTGACGCGGTCGACGTTGCGCAGCAGGGACCCGAGCAGCGAGCCGACGACGACCGCGTCGGTGACGGTGTAGTCCTGCTCGATGATCCGGGGGTGTTCCCGCCAGCCGCCGGCGGCCAGTTCGTGCTGTTCGACGTCGTTCCAGTGGCGCTGGTCCCAGACGTTCCACTCGTCGACGCTGATGCCGATCTTCTTGTCCAGTCCGGCTTTCGCGAGGACGTCGTCGATGATCCCGGCGGTGGTGCGGACGAAGCCGTCGAGAGCGGCGGCGCTGGCCAGGTAGCTCGCGACGTCGCCGTCGTGCTCCTGGTAGTAGGCGTGCAGGGAGAGGTGGTCGACGAGCGCCGCGGTGTGCTCCAGGACGGTACGTTCCCAGTGCCCGAACGTCGGCATCTCACGGCTCGAACTCCCCGCGACGACGAGTTCGACATCCGGGTCGATCATCCGCATGAGCCGGGCCGTCTCGGCGGCGAGGCGGCCGTACTCTTCGGCGGTCTTGTGCCCGACCTGCCACGGCCCGTCCATCTCGTTGCCGAGACACCAGAGCCGGAACCCGAACGCCCGGTCGGCGCCGTTCGCGCGCCGCCGTTCGCTCAGTTCCGTGCCGCCGGGGTGGTTGCAGTACTCGAGGACGTCGGCGGCCTCCTGGACACCGCGGGTGCCGAGGTTGACCGCGTACATCACCTCGACGTCCGCGGCTTCGGCCCACGCGGCGAATTCGTGCAGGCCGAAGCGGTTCGACTCGACACTGTGCCACGCGGGATCCAGCCGGACGGGACGCCGTTCCACCGGCCCGACGCCGTCCTCCCAGCGGTACGCGGAAACGAAGTTCCCACCGGGATAGCGAACGACCGACGGTCCGAGTTCACGGACCAGGCCGAGGACGTCGCCTCGGAATCCGCGATCGTCCGAAGTGGAGTGTCCCGGCTCGAAGATTCCCGTGTGGACGGAACGGCCCATATGCTCGACGAACGAGCCGAACAGCCGTCGCGGCACCGCACCGATCACCTCGGAAACGTCGGCTTCGATCTGGATGCCCACGCCTCACCCCGCGCTGACGGTGAAGCCCTGCTGGTTGCCGTAGTCCACGATCGCCTGTTGCCAGGCGTTCAGTCCGGCGTCGAGCGAGGTGCCGTTGAGGTAGGCCTTGCCGACGGTGTCACTGAAGACGCTGTTGGCGTAGGTCTGGTACGGCAAATACGTCCAGCCCTTCGCGACGCTCTTCGACGCGTCGTTGAGCACCTGGTTGATCTTCTGCCCGCCGAAGTAGGGATCGGCCTGGTCGAGGAAGGCGGGTGAGTTCAGATCGGCCGTGGTCGCCGGGAAGCCGCCGCTGGCGATGAACGGCTTGACCCCGTTGCCGTGGTTGAGCCAGCGGACGAACGCCGCGGCCAGCGCCAGGTTGCCGCTCTGCTTCAGCACCGACTGCGTGCTGCCGCCGTTCTCCGCGGTGACCGGCTGACCGTCGTACGTCGGCATCGGCGCCACCGCCCACTTGCCGGCGCCGCCGGGAACCGAGGACTTGAAGTTGCCCGGCATCCAGGCGCCGGTGACCAGCGAGGCGATGGTGCCGTCGCCGAGCGCACGGAACCAGTCGTCGGACCACTCCTTGATCGGGGCGAGCAGTTTGCCCTCGACCAGCTGGTTCCAGGTGGCGGTCCACTTCTTGGTGCCCGCGTCCGCCAGGTCGACCTTGACGTTCCGGCCGTCGGCGGTGAACGGCTTCCCGCCCGCCTGCCAGATCATGCTGGTGGCGAAGCCAGGGTCGCCGGTGTCGGAAGTGAGGTACTTGCCGGGGTCGGCCGCGTGCAGCTTCTTGGCCGCGGCGACGTACTCGTCCCAGGTCTTCGGCACGGCGATAGCGTGGGCGTCGAAGACTTCTTTGTTGTAGAACAGCGCCATCGGGCCGGAGTCCTGCGGCAGGCCGTATAGGCCGTTATTCACCCGGACACTGGACCAGGTCGAGGGGGCGTAGTCCTTCTCGAAGGCGCCGAAGCCGTACTGATCGAGATTGGCCAGCGACTCGGTCAGCGCGAACTGCGGCAGCGCGTAGTACTCGATCTGGGCGACGTCCGGTGCCCCGGATCCTGCCTTGATCGCGTTCTGCAGCTTGGTGTACTGCTCCTTGTTGGTACCGGCGTTGACGTAGTCGACCTTGACGTTCGGGAACTCCTTCTCGAACGCGGCGACCTGGTCCTTCGCCGACGGCGTCCAGCTCCAGTAGGTGATCGTGCCGCCCGCTTTGAGCGCGGCGTCGACCGAGTCCTGTGTCCCGGCGGCCGGGCCGTCCGCGCCGGACGAACAACCCACGGCCAGCGCCGCGGCCAAGGTGACGGCGACGGCGGCCTTGACGCGTCTACGGATTCGCGACATCGAGTGTCCTTTCGGGACGGTGTTCATTGCTTGACGCTGCCCGCGCTCAGGCCGGACTGCCAGTAGCGCTGCATGAGCAGGAAGGCGATGACGAGCGGGACGATGGTGAGCAGCGAGCCGGTCAGCACCAGGTGGTACACCGGCTGGGCGCCGGCGCCGGAGGCCTGCGCGCTCCACTGGTTGAGCCCGACGGTGAGCGGATACCACTTCGGTTCGCTGAGCATGATCAACGGCAGGAAGTAGTTGTTCCAGGTGGACACCACGGTGAACAGCGCCACGGTGACGATCCCGGGCGCGAGCTGGCGCAGCGTCACGGTGAGGAAGATCCGGATCTCCCCCGCGCCGTCGATCCGCGCCGCCTCCAGCAGCTCGTCCGGGATCGCTTCGGAGGCGTACACCCAGATCAGGTACAGGCCGAACGGGCTGATGAGCGACGGGATGATGATCGCCAGCGGCGTATTGGTGAGACCGAGTTCGCTGAACATCAGGAAGGTCGGCACCGCGAGTGCCGTACCGGGGACGGCGACCGCGCCGAGCACGACCGCGAACACCGCGCGGCGGCCGGGAAAGCGGTACTTGGCCAGCCCGTATCCCGCGGCGGTGGCGAGGATGGTCGCTCCCCCGGCGCCGACCACGACGTAGAGCAGCGTGTTCCCCAGCCAGCGCAGGAAGATCCCGTTGTCGTAGGTGAAGGTCTCGCCGATGTTCTCGAACAACGCGAACGGTCCGCCGAACGACAGTCCCGAGGTGGTGAACAGGGCGGACTGCGTCTTGGTCGCGTTGATCACCAGCCACACCAGCGGCACGAGCGTGTAGATCAGGTACAACGCCATGACGGCGGTGAGGACGCGTGACTTCCGGGGCCGCGTCACCGAGAACGTGGCCATCACATCCCCTTCCGGGAACCGCGCAGCTGCACGACGTAGGCGATGATCGCGGTGATCACGCCCATCACGATCGCGACGGTGGCGGAGTAGTTGTACTGCTGCGCGCCGAAGGAAAGGTTGTAGGCGTACATGTTCGGTGTATAGAAGGTGCCGATCACGTTGGGCGCCAGGGTGCGCATGATGTTCGGCTCGTTGAAGAGCTGGAAGCTGCCGATGATCGAGAAGATCGTGGCGATGACGATCGCCCCGCGCAGCGCGGGCAGCTTCACGCTCAGGATGGTGCGGAACGCGCCCGCGCCGTCGATCGCCGCGGCCTCGAACTGTTCCTTCGGGATCACCTTCAGCGCGGAGTAGAAGATCAGCATGTTGTAGCCGACGAACTCCCACGTGACGACGTTGCCGATGGAGGCGAGCATCCAGTTGTCCGACAACGGTTTCACCACGTCGCGGCCGAGCAGGTGGTTCAGGTCGGCCGCCAGTCCGAAGTGGTCGCCGTAGATGAAACCCCACATCAGCGCGGCGACCACGGCGGGCACGGCGTAGGGCAGGAAGATCACGACCCGGAAGAAGCCGGACGCGTGCAGGCGGGCACTGTCGATGGCCAGTGCCGCGATCAGCGCGAGCACCAGCATGATCGGCACCTGCACGGCGAGGAACACGAGCACCCGCTGGAAGGAGTCCCAGAACTTCGGGTCGGCGAGCACCTGCGCGTAGTTGTCCACCCCGACGAAGGTCGTCCCGCCGAAGAACGCCTGGTCGCGGAAGAGACTCAGGACGAACGCGTACACGATCGGCGCCAGGAAGGTCAGCGCGAACACCAGCATGAACGGGGCGACGAAAAGCCAGCCACGCCAGTTGCGACGGACTCGTCGCGCGGTGCCCGCACGGCGGGGCGGCGCCGGTGCGGGCGCGACCGCTGTGGACGTCATCGTCCCTCCGGATTCTCCGAGCGAAAGCGCGGCTCGCGAGATGTTTACGTCAACATCAGACCGGCGGAGGCTATCGTGTTGACGTGAACATGTCCAGGAACGGCCGCGGACCGTCGATGGCCGACGTCGCCAGGGAAGCCGGTGTGTCCGGCCAGACCGTCTCCAGGGTCGCGAACGGCAGGACGAACGTCGACGAGGCGACCCGAGAACGTGTGCTCGCGGCGATGCGCCGAGTGGGCTATCGGCCCAACAGCGCGGCCCGCGCGCTGCGCAACGGCCGGTTCCGCAGTATCGGCGTGATCATCTCGGCACTCGCGACCTTCGGCAACAGCCGCACCCTCGACGCGGTCGCGTCCGCGGCCGCCGGCGAAGGATTCTCGATCATCCTCATGCCGGTGACCAGACCGTCCCAAGGCGAGGTGTCGGGCGCCTTCAGCAGACTGGACGAACAGGCTGTCGACGGCGTCATCATCCTCATCGAGCAGCACGAGCTGGACCAGAGCGAAATCGAGCTGCCCCACGGACTTCCGGTCGTCGTCATCGACGCGGGCGGCAGGCGTGACCACCCGGTCGTCGACTTCGATCAGGCGTCCGGCGCCATCGCCGCGACCCGGCATCTGCTCGATCTCGGGCACGAGACCGTATGGCACGTCGCCGGCCCGCCCGAGTCCTACGCGGCCGAACGCCGCCGGAAGTCGTGGCAGGAGACGCTCGAGGCGGACGGCCGCGAAGTGCCGCCACCGCTCACCGGCGACTGGTCTTCGCGGTCCGGATACGAACACGGCGTCCGGCTGGCGGGCGATCCCGCGGTCACCGCCGTCTTCGTCGCGAACGACCAGATGGCGCTCGGCCTGCTGCGGGCGATGCACGAACAGGGCCGGTCCGTCCCTGGCGACGTGAGTGTGGTCGGCTTCGACGACATGGACGAGGCCGCCCACTTCTGGCCGCCGCTCACCACCGTCCGGCAGTCGTTCGACGAGGTCGGGAACCGGGCCGTCGCCGCGTTGCTCGCCGAGATCTCCGACGGCGCCGCGGCGGGCGCGATCAGCGTGCCGACGGAACTCGTCGTCCGGTCCAGCACCGCGCCGCCGCGGTCATAGCCGCGAAGGGCGCTTTCACCGCATGCGAACTGGCGAAAGCGCCCTTCACCACACGCGGGGAAAGTCCCCTTCAGCCTCCGAGCACACCGGCCGCTTTCTGCGCGGCGCCGGTGATGTTGCGGACCATGCCGCCGAAGACCACGCCGTGGAACGGCGCGATCCCCTTCCAGTACGCGTGCCCGGCGAGCCCGTGCGGCTCGAACACCGCCCGCTGCCGGTAGATCGTCCCACCGTCCTCATCGGACTCGACGCCGAGTTCGAGCCAGGCACGGCCCGGGAGCTTCATTTCCGCCCGCAGCCTCAACAGGCGCGGCCGGTCGAGGTATTCGACGCGCCACCAGTCCAGCGCCTCACCGAGGTGCAGCCGTCGCGGATCCCGCCTGCCGCGCCGCAACCCGACTCCGCCGACGAGCCGGTCCGCCCAGCCGCGGACCGACCAGGCCAGCGGGAACGAGTACCAGCCGTGTTCCCCGCCGATGGACTCGATGACGTCCCACAGCGCTTCCGGTGAGGCGTCCGTCCGCTGTTCGCGCTTGTCCTCGTAGACCGTGCCGCCCGCCCACTCCGGATCACTCGGCAGGGGGTCCGACGGCGCGGTCGACGCGTCCGACCAGCGGGTCGGCACGTCGGCGTTCCGGATCCGGGTCAGCGCCAATTCGACGGCATGTTCGTAGTGGGTCAGCCCCGCTTCCGGGTCGGGGATGTGCTCGGCGATGGCATGGTCGTGACAGACCACTTCGTGCACCAGCGACTCGATCAACGGTACGGCGATCGACTTCGGCACGGGCGTGACCAGGTTGACCCACTGCGCGGAAAGCCACGGAGTCAGCACCGGAACGGGCACGACGGCCCGCCTCGGCAGACCCGCGACGACGGCGTAGCGGCGCATCATGTCCAAATAGGTCAGGACGTCGGGGCCGCCGATGTCGAACGCGCCGTTCGCTTCCGGCGGCAAGTCTGCGGCGTGCACGAGGTAGTGCAGCACGTCCCGGATCGCGATCGGCTGGATGCGGTTGTGCACCCACCGCGGGGTGATCATCGCGGGAAGGCGTTCGGTCAGGTAGCGCAGCATCTCGAAACTCGCCGAACCCGAGCCGATGATCACCGCGGCCTGCAGGACGACGGCGGGCACCCCGCAGTCCAGCAGGACCCTGCCGACTTCGGCGCGGGAAGCCAGATGCGGCGACAACTCCTCGTCGTCCGGCACGATGCCGCCCAGGTACACCAGCCGCCGCGCGCCCGCCTTCTTCGCGGCGTCGGCGACCGTCTTCGCCGCCTCGCGGTCGATCGCGACGAAGTCCTTTTGCGCCAGGGAATGCACGAGGTAGTAGACGACCTCGCCGTCGGCCAGCGCCGTCTCGATCGAGGCCGGATCGGTGACGTCGCCGCGTTCGACCTCGACCCGGTCACGCCACGGCTCTTCGGCGACCTTCTCCGGCGAGCGAGCCACCACGCGGACCTCGTGGCCCGTTTCGAGCAGTTGCGGCACCAGTCGTCCGCCGACATATCCCGTCGCACCGAGCACCACACATCGCATGCCCCGAGTGTTCACGGTGCCAGGCGTGCCCGCACCTCCACGGTCGCGGCGATACTGCTCCGGAGGAACCGGGCGACCGTCCGCCGCTCCTCGTCCCCAAGGTCGCTCCATGCGGCGGAGAAGCGCTCGCCGAGGGGCATGAAGAACTCGGCGCCGGTTTCCCGCGCCTTGTCGTGCATCCGCAATTCGACCTTGCGACGGTCGGTCGCGCTCCGGTCCCGGTAGAGGTGCCCGGCCCGCTCCAGCCGATCCAGCACCGACGTCGTCGCCGACGCGCTCAGATGCAGCGCGCTCGCGAGCCTGCTGGGGCTCATCGGGTCCCCCATCCTGGCCGCGTCCATGATCACCGCGAGCGCGTTGAGGTCGGTCCGGTGCAGGCCGTGCGCCTCACCGAACATCTCGGCGAACCGGTCCGATTCGACGGTCAGCTGCCTCAGCAGGAGGACGAGCAGGGCGTCCGTGACCTCCTCGGTGTCTTCAGCGCCCTTGGTCATGTCCGAAACCTCCCCTCACGCTGCCCCGTCCGGGTGACCACTCTACTATTTCGATGGTCGAACTATTCACTCGTCGAAGTAGTACCGCCACGGGAGCCATCCGCTCATGATCTCCGAAGTCGAACACCCCGCCCGCACGCGGTCACGTCTGCGCTGGCTGCTCCCCGCCCTCATCGCGGTGGCCTGGCTGATCTTCGGCGGATTCAGCGGCCCGTACGCCGGCAAGCTGAGCCAGGTCACGGAGAACGACAGCAGCAGCTTCCTGCCCGCCTCGGCCGAAGCGACCGAGGTCGGTGAACTCCAGAAGCAGTTCTCCAGTGCCGCCGTCATCCCGGCGATCGTCGTCGCCGAACGGCCGTCGGGCCTGACCGAGGGCGACAAGCGATTCCTCGCCGACCGGACGTCGAACGCACGGCTCGTCCCGGCGCCGCAGAGCAACGCGGGTGCGCAGGTCGTCGTGCTCCTCGACGCCACGACCGACCCCGGGGACGGGGTCGAGGCACTGCGTGACGCGCTCGCCCGTGACACCCCGGATGGGCTGAAAGTGCTCGTGACCGGTCCGGCCGCGCAGGTCGCCGATCTCAAGGAGGCGTTCGGCGGGATCGACGGGCTGCTGCTCCTGGTCGCGGGCGCGGTGGTCGCGCTCATCCTGATCATCGTCTACCGAAGCCCGCTGCTGCCCCTGCTCGTCCTGCTGTCCGCGGTGTTCGCGCTGGGAACGGCGAGCCTCGCGGTGTACCTGCTCGCGGATCACGACGTGCTGGCGTTGAACGGGCAGAGCCAGGGCATCCTGTTCATCCTCGTCTTCGGCGCCGCCACCGACTACGCGCTCCTGATGATCTCCCGCTATCGCGAGGAACTCAGGACGACCGACGACGCCCGCACCGCGCTCCGCACGGCCTGGCGTTCGACCATCGAGCCGATCGCGGCCTCCGCCGGGACCGTGATCCTCGGCGTCCTCTGTCTGCTGTTCAGCGACCTGAACTCCAACAAGGGACTCGGCCCGGTCGCCGCCATCGGCATCGGCGCGGCCTTCCTGACGACCATCACGTTCCTGCCCGCCGTCCTTGCCTTGTGCGGGCGCAACGCTTTCTGGCCCTTCCGGCCGGCGGTCGCCCCGCCGAAGGAAGAGACCGGCGGGCTTTGGGGACGCGTCGCGGGCTGGATCTCCCGCGCGCCGCGCACGATCTGGATCGTCACGACCGTCGTCCTCCTCGCAGGCGGCGCGTTCCTCCCACAGCTCAAGGCTTCCGGCACTGCGCAGTCCGACGTCTTCCTCACGCCGGTCGATTCCGTGGCAGGACAGGAAGTCCTCTCGCGCTACTTCCCCGGCGGCTCCGGGTCTCCGACCGTGATCATCGCCCCCGCCGGACAAGCCAAGGCGGTGACCGAGCTGGCGCGTGTCCCCGGCGTCTCGGACGTCCGCCAAAGCGGCGAAGCGGGCGGGCTGGCGAAGATCGACGCGGTACTGGCCGATCCGCCCGACTCCGACGCGGCCGTCGCGACGGTCCAACGGATCCGCGAAGCCGTGCACCCCGTCGACGGCACCAAGGTCGGCGGGCCGACGGCGACCCTGCTCGACACCAGGGAGACCTCGGAGCACGATCGGTTGCTGATCATCCCGATCGTCCTGGTCGTGATCTTCCTGGTACTCGCCCTCCTGCTGCGGTCGCTGCTCGCGCCGCTGCTGCTGATCGGCACGGTGGTGCTGTCGTTCGCCGCGACGATGGGTGTCTCGGCGCTGGTGTTCAACCACGTCTTCGACTTCCCCGGCGCCGACCCGGTCGTCCCGCTGTTCGGCTTCGTCTTCCTTGTGGCACTGGGGATCGACTACAACATCTTCCTGATGACCAGGGTCCGCGAGGAGGCGGGCAGAATCGGCACCCGGGACGGGACGCTGCGCGGCCTGCGCGTCACCGGCGGCGTGATCACCTCCGCGGGTGTCGTCCTCGCCGCGACCTTCGCCGCGTTGGCCGTCCTGCCGATCCTTTTCCTGGCACAGCTGGCTTTCATCGTCGCGTTCGGCGTTCTGCTCGATACGCTTCTGGTGCGCTCGCTGCTGGTACCGGCTCTGTCGGTGGACGTCGGACGGAAGATCTGGTGGCCGTCGAAGCTGGCGAAGACCGGCCGGGAATGAACGCGGCAGTCACGAGCGCTGTCGCCGAGCCGAGTCCCATGGTCCCGATCCGGACCGGCTGAACCTCCGCCGCGACTCGTGTCGTTACGAACTGCCCGTAGCCTGGTGACATGAGCGAAGAGCAGGACGCCATCGACGAGCGGATCCAGGACGCCGGGGAACGCGGCGACCTGGACGAACTCCGGCGGCTGGCCGACGCCGGCAGCAGCGACGCGGCGGACCAGCTGATCGAAACGGCGACCGAACTGGGTGCGCTGGACGAACTGCGGCGCCTGGCCGCACTTGGCAACCGGGACGCCGCGGATCAGCTGGCCGAGCTCACGGAGGAGTAGCGTCCCGCGTCGCCGGAATCAGCACCGGAAGCGCGACGACGAGCACGAGGCCTCGCACGGCTCCCGCGACGGGATAGGGAACGCGAAGCCCGAACCTGTGCGCGAGGAGTCCTCCGGCGAATGCGCCGAGCGGCATCAACCCCCAGCCGAGAAGCCGGTAGACGCTGTTGACGCGCCCGAGCAGCGAAGCGGGAACCGACCGCTGGCGGACGCTAACCGTGACGACGTTCCAGATCGTCGTCACGAACCCGCTCACCGCCAAGAGCCCGCCGAGCACGGCGACGTTCGGACTGAACCCCATACCGGCGAAGACGACGGCGTTCACGGCAAGAGAGACCAGGAGCGCACGGAGGTCGCCGAGCAGGGCGACCAGCCGCGCGATCACCAGGCCACCCGCGATGCCACCGAGTGCCGCGCCGGCGAGCAGCAGACCGAACACTCCCGCGCCGAGATGCAGCACGTCGGTCACGAACAACACGAGTGTCGCGTTCCCGAGCTGACCGCAGAACGTGTTGATGCCGAGCAGCAAAGCGAGTGTGCGGAACAGACGGTGTTTCCTCAGCCAGCGAAGTCCGTCGAGGACCTTCGCGCTTTCCGCGTGTCCGCGCCGTCCGGGCAGCCTGGCCAGAAGTGTGGCAGCGATGACGAACGATGCGGCGTCGACCGCGAACGGGAGGGCAAGGCGAGCGCGAAGAACAGGCTCCCGAGAGGCGGCCCCAGGAACTGCCTTCCGACGGTCATCGCCACCTGTTGCCTGCCGTTCGCCTGGTGCAGCAGGTCTTCCGGGACGAGATCCGGAAGCGTCGTTTGCGCGGCGTTGTCGTAGAAGACATCGCACGAACCCAGCGCGAACGCGAGAAGAACGAGCACCGGCACAGTGATCGCCCCGGCCACGACGAGTGCCGTGAGCACGCCGACGATCAGGGCTTGGAGTGCCTGCGTCCGCCACATGAGCGTGGTCAGGTCGACCCTGTCGACGACCGATCCGGCGATGAGCGATAGCAGAAGCCACGGCAGGTACGTCGCGGCCGAGACCAGAGCGACCTCCCTCGGGTCGCGGGTCACCGTCACGGCCAGCAAGGGCAGCGCCGCCGCGAAGACGCCATTGCCGAGACTGTCGATCCCGGTGGCCCACCACAGTCGCCGGTACGCGGGGTAAGTCGGACATGATCGGATCGTGGCGACGTCCCGCGTTCCGGAGACACCATTTAGCCCCGGACTACATACTCTGGCGATGCCGATGACCATCGAACTCGGCGTCGCCGAACTGGCCGCGACCCGGTTCGCGATCTCGCCGCTGTCCGAAACCGTCGCCTGCCTGCTGCAAATCGCCGGACTCGACCGGAACACGGTCAATCAGCCCTGGTCCCGGTGGGCGCGGGAGGAACTCGATCGCGAATCTCTCGCTCTTTCGCGGACCTGGCCGCTGCTCGTGACCGGCAGGCTCAGCTGGCC
Organism: Amycolatopsis sp. WAC 01376; assembly: GCF_003947415.1. Lineage (GTDB taxonomy): Bacteria > Actinomycetota > Actinomycetes > Mycobacteriales > Pseudonocardiaceae > Amycolatopsis. The sequence continues at coordinate 63,127 of NZ_QHKL01000007.1, read as the reverse complement.
GGAATTCCTCGTCCCCGCTCCGCGGGACTCGGGAGATTCCCTCGAAAACGACCTCGACGCGCTGCGGCGAACCCCCGAAGCACGGGTGAGAGCCAGTCTCGACCGGGTGTTCGGCGAAAAGCTTCCCCACGCCGCCGCGGCCCTCGCGGACGACCCCACCGCCGGCCTCCGGGAGATCGCCGGGGAACTGCGCGAAGCCCACGACCGCCTCGTCGCGCCGCACTGGCCGCGGATCCGGGCGGCGCTGGAAGCCGACGTCGGATACCGCGCCCGGCAACTGACCGCGGGCGGCGCCGAGCGGTTGTTCGCGGATCTGCACCCGGACCTGCGCTGGCACTCCGACCGGGTCACCCTGGCCGGCGAACGCTGGCGGAATCGGCACAGGGCAGTCACGCGAGGGCCAGGCGGTCTCGTGCTGATGCCTGTCGTCCTCGGCTCGCCCTATGTCCTGATCAAGAACAACACCTCGACCCAGACCACGATCCGCTACCCGGCGCGAGGAACCGCCGCGTTGTGGGCAGCCGGAACCCGATCACCGGGAGCAGGCACCGTGCGCCTCCTGGGCCGGATGCGGGCCGCTCTCCTTTCGGCGCTGTCCTCCCCCGCGACCACGACCGATCTGGCCCGGGCCTTCGGCGTGACACCAAGCGCTGTCTCCCAGCACCTCAAGGTCCTGCGGGACAGCGGACTGGTCACCCGGGAACGCTCCGGCCGCGGCGTCCTCTACCAGACGACCTCGCTCGGTGAACGCCTGCTTTGACGGTCAGAGGTCGATCAGCTCGACGGTCACCTTCGCTACATCTCCCTCCTCGATCCCTTCGGCCTTGCGGACCGCCTTTTTGACCGGCAGCACGTAGGCGCCACGTTTGGAGTCCGGGAAGATCGACGTCTTCCATTTGCTGCCGCCGATACCGACCTGGACGCGAACCGCCCCGAACCCGCGGCGGGGGCCGTCGGTGATTTCGCGGATCTCCTCGGAGATGTCCTCGGGCAGGCTCACGAAGGTCCAGGTCTCCTCGCGGCGGGCGTCCCAGACCCAGAGTTCGGCATCGAATACGACGATCATCGGTGGAGCTTCGCATACGGGACCGACAGTTTCCGCGCGCTCACGAGTGAGGTGGTCGCCTGGGTCGAGTGGGGAGGATTTGGGACGTTGAACGTCCCTGATCTTCCCCACTCGGTACCCGCCCGTATTCAGGGGTCACACCTTGATCAACGGAGGATTCGGGACGTTGAGTGTCCCCGATCTTCCGTTGATCAAGGTGTGACCACGCAACGATGGAGGATTTGGGACACTCAACGTCCCAAATCCTCCATCGTCGCGTTCAGGTCAGCGCTTCGACGACACCGGTTTGCCCAGCGGAAACCGCGGCCCTAGCCCCGCGAAGGATGCCGCAGCGAGCGGGTCGTCGTCGCGCCGAGCACGCGCGACGCCATCCAAGCCAGTGCGTCGGCCGTACGCGCCGGAGTGTCCGACGGCTGCATGATGTGGCTCAGCACGGTGCGGACCACGACGTCGATCGCCACATCCAGCTGCTCCGCATCCAGCGGCGGGCCGTAGGCGCGAACACGGCCGCGCAACATGACGGTCGCTTCGCTCAGCAGGCTCCCGGCCCGCGACGTCAGCAGCGGCAGCAACTCGGTGTCGGCGCCGTGCGTGGCCGAGACGATGGCTCGCAGCAGGAGGTTGTCGTCGGCGAGTTCGAGGACGCCGCGGACGGCGTCGTGGATCGCCTCGACGAGGTCGTCAGGGTGCCGTTCGAAAGCGTCCCGGACGACCATGAGGAACCGGCCGAGTTCGTGCGAAATCATCGCTTCGGCCAGCTGGCTCTTCGAGCCGAGTTCGTTGTAGACGGTCTGGCGGCTGACGCCGACGATCTCCGCGAGTTTGCTCATCGTCACCGAGGACCAGCCGGAGCGCACGGTCAACTCGATCGCCGACGCGACGATCGGTTGACGGTACGGACCCCCCGCGACCGGTGCCTCACTCATGATCGTCATTCTAGGCTGTGCCTTTCAGGGCGCGCTTTCAGATTCGCGAAGCCGGACCGTGGCATCCGCTGCCGGCTCGCCCTGGCCGCGTCGCCGGCCCGCCTGCGCAAATCCGAGGCCTCCGGCCGAAAAGAAACGCGCGCGCGTGTCCTCACCCAGGTCGTCGAACTCCGTTCAGGACACACCTTCTAGACCGCCGTTTCCGCGGCGAACGCCAGCGCCTCCGGCCACGGCGCCCGCCCGGCGATGTGGCGCCGGTACTTCATGATCTCGCGCGGCCGGTCGATCGTCAGCGCGCCGACGATCCGGTCCCCGCGCCGGTACAGCGCGGTGAACCCGCCGGAAGCCGGAACAGCGGTCACCACCTCGTCCGCGCGTGGCGTGCCGACGAATTGGATCCGGTGGTCGTACCAGTCCGACCAGAAGTACGGCACCGGCGCCAGCGCACGCGCCGACTCCGGGGCGAGCGCGTGACGAGCGGCCGCGGCTCCCTGCTCCGCGGCGTTCGTCCAGTGTTCCAACCGCATCAGTTCGCCGTCGAACAACGGATTCGCGGCGTGTGCGACGTCTCCGGCGGCGTACACGCCGGGGGCGCCGGTCGCGAGCGTGGCATCGCACACCACGCCGCCGTCGCGCTCGTGCAGCGGGACGCCGCTCCCGGCGAGCCAGCCGGTGGCCGGGACGACGCCGATGCCGGCGACCACCAGATCCGCGGGCAGCACCTCGCCGGTCGCGAGCCGGACGCCGGTCACCACGCCGCCGTCGGATTCCAGGCCGGTGACCATCGTGGACAGCCGCAGTTCCGTACCCGCTTCTCGGTGCAGTGAAGCGCAGACGGCGCCCGCCTCGGCCCCGACCGATCGGGTGAGCGGGACATCGAGCGCCTCGACGATCGTCGCGGGCAGCCCGCGTTTCCTGGCCGCGGCGGCGACTTCCGAGCCGATGAAACCGGCCCCGATCACGACCGTGCGCGCCCCGCGGTCGAGCGCGGACCGGACCGCCATGGCGTCCTCGGCGGTCCTCAGCGTGTGGACGCCGGCGATTCCCTCGCCTCCGGGCAGCCGCCGCGCGGTGGCGCCGGTCGCGATCACCAGCGCGTCGTAAGGCACCGTCGTCCCCGCCACCGACACCTCGCGAGCGGTGGTGTCGAGCCCGTCCGCGGGGGCGCCGAGCATCAGTTCGACGCCGAATTCGTCGCGCAGCGCGGCCTCACCGTGGAACGGCTCGATCCGCCCGGGGCCTTCCTCGTCGAGGAACGCTTTCGACAGCGGGAGCCGGTCGTACGGTGGGTAGTCTTCCGCTCCGATCAGCACGATCCGTCCGCGGTACCCGTCCCGGCGCGCGGCCTCGACCGCGCGCAGTCCGGCCAGTGAGGCTCCCACGACGACCAGCGCCATGATCAGTCCCGCAGTTTCAGGGCGAGGACAGGGCAGGCGTCGACGGCGGCCGACAGGTCCTGCCGGTATTCTTCACCCGGCCGTTCGTCGAGCACGACGACCGTGCCGTCGTCGCCGACCTCGAAGAAGTCGGGCGCCATCGCCTCGCACATGCCCAGCCCGTCGCATTTCGCGCGGTCCGCCTCGATCTTCATCATGCTCCGACCCTTCCCGGTGCCACGAAATCGACCTTCTCCCGCACCCCGCAGTCCGGGCAGCACCACGAATCGGGGATCGCCGACCACGGCGTTCCGGCGGGGAAGCCTTCCCGCGGGTCGCCGAGTTTCTCGTCGTAGACGTAGCCGCAACCGGGGCACATCCCGCCGTCTGTCGCGTCGCCGTGCGTGTCGGTGACGACGCGGGACGGCGCGGTGACGCGCGTTCCGTGGCGCGCCAGGATCTTGGCCCGTTTCGACGGCTGGATGTTGGCGCGAGAGATGTCTCCGTCGAAATGCGCGAGCACGCGCGGATCCATCACGCGCCGCCACACCGGCGGGACCAGTGCCAGCACGATCATCCCGGCGTAACCCGTCGGCAAGACCGGCGATTCCGCGAAATCGCGCAGCGTCTGGTAGCGGCGGGTCGGGTTGGCGTGGTGGTCGCTGTGCCGTTGCAGGTGGTAGAGCAGGACGTTCGTGGCGATGTTGTTGGAATTCCAGCTGTGACTGGGATCCACCCGTTCGTAGCGTCGCCGGTTCGGCGGGCCGACCTTCTGCCGGCGCATGCCGTAGTGCTCCATGTAGTTCACGACCTCCAGGAGCGAGAAGCCGATCACGGCCTGGATCACCAGGTACGGCAGGATTCCCGGGCCCAGCCACACGGTCATCGCCGCCCACAGCACGGCCGACATCAGCCAGGCGTTGAGCACGTCGTTGCCGATCCGGAACGGATGCCGATCGCGCCGGGCGTACCGCTTGCGCTCCAGACCCCAGGCCGATTTCAGCGAGCCGAACACCGTGCGCGGCCAGAACCGGTAGAAGCTCTCCCCCACCCGGCTGCTGGCCGGATCCTCCGGGGTCGCCACGCGGACGTGGTGGCCGCGGTTGTGCTCTATGTAGAAGTGGCCGTAGAAGCTCTGTGCCAGCGCGATCTTCGACAGCCAGCGTTCGTGGCTTTCCTTCTTGTGCCCCAGTTCGTGCGCGGTGTTGATGCCGATGCCACCGATGCAACCGATCGAGATCGCCAGGCCGATCTTGTCCACGACGGACAGGTCACCGCGGGCGATCAGCCAGAACGCGACCACGAAACCCGCGTACTGGATCGGCAGGAACGCGAAGGTGATCCACCGGTAGTAGCGGTCCCGCTCCAGCCGATCGATGACGTCGTCGGGCGGATTGCCGCGGTCCAGCCCGGCCAGCAGGTCGATCAGCGGCACGATCACCAGGATCACGATCGGCCCGATCCAGAACCACACACCCCAGCCGGTGGCCGCGTGCAGCCCGATGGCGAGGAACGCGAGCGAGGGGACGACCAGGCCGATCAGCCACAGGTATCGCTTGCGGTCGGTCCACCGTTCGGTCGAGCCCGCCGGGATCGTGCCCGTCATCTCGCTCATCGCACCCTCCTCCATTGGCTGGTTTACAAAACTGTAGGTGATGTACACCCGGTTTGACAAGTAGCCATCTTTTGTAAATCCACCGTTGCTTCATTTGGTGAGAACTTGGCGATATCTTGTATTCGTAAGGAAACTTACTTAACTTGTGACGACACGCCGCGACCCACTTCGTCCGCCCCGAAGGAGCGCGAATGCCCCGATCATCTCGTCGGATCCGACCCGCCGCCGTGACCGCCGTCGCCGTGGCCCTGCTGGTGCTGCCCGCCACGACCGCCACCGCGAGCACCGCGGCGAGCAGCGCGTGGCCGGGCGCTTCCGCCGTCGCGAACGCCGACGGCTCGAACGTCCTCGGCGGCAACATGAGCGGCCTGTCCTTCGGCGGACCCGACGTACTCTGGGCGGTCAAGAACGGGCCCGGCACGCTGTACCGCCTCGTGCGCAACGGCACGAAGTGGCAGCCGGACACCGCCAACGGCTGGTCGTCGGGCAAGGCGCTGCGCTACCGCAGCGGCAAGGGCGATCCGGACGCCGAAGCGGTCGTGGCCACCCCGGACGGCGTGGTCGCGGCCACCGAACGGGACGGCGACAACAGCAAGACGAGCGCGCTCAAGGTGCTCCGGTACGACGTCTCCGGCTCGGCCAAGACCCTCACCGCCAAGGCCGAATGGGATCTGACCGCGGATCTGCCGAAGGTTTCGGCCAACGACGGCCTCGAAGCCGTCTCGTGGGTCCCGAACAGCGCCCTCACCGCGAAGGGATTCGTGGACGAGCGCACGAAGGCGCCGTACAACCCGGGCAGCTACCCCGGTCACGGCACCGGCCTTTACCTCGTCGGCCTGGAGAGCAACGGGATGGTCTACGCCTACGCGCTCGACCAGGCGGGCGGGAAGTACACCCGCGTCGCGAGCTTCGCGAGCGGGCTCGACTCCATCATGGAGCTCGAGTACGAAGCTTCGACCGGCAAGCTGTGGGCGGTCTGCGACGACAACTGCGGCGGTACCTCGACGACACTCGCCATCGGCGCGCAGGGCAAGTTCGCCGTGACCGCCACCTACGACCGTCCGAGCGGGATGCCGGACTACAACAACGAAGGCTTCGCCATCGCGGGCGCCTGCGCGTCGGGGAGCAAGCAGGTGGTCTGGGCCGACGACGGGAACGAAGGCGGCCACGCACTCCGCGCCGGCACTCTCTCCTGCGGCTGAGCCACAACTCCATTCCGGCGCGGATCCGCGCCGGAATGGAGTGCATCGATTCCGGCCTTTCTCCCGGCCAGTTCCTGAACTAGTTTGTCGGCATGAAATTCACCTCCCTGGCGATTCTTCCGGCGTTGGCCATCCCTCTGCTCCTGCCGTCCGCGGCACTCGCGGGCGACGGCTGGGAATCCATCGGCACCGGGATGACCTCCGGCGCCGGCGGCGTCGCCGTCCTCGCCCGCGACGGCGACCGGGTCGACGCGCTCGTCTTGCGGGACAACAAGAAACCCGGTGAGAACCGGGCCGTCCAGGTCCGGCTCGAGCACGGCAAGGTGTCCAAGGTGGACTCGATCGACTGGCCGGGTGAACTCCCGATCGATCTTGAGGCGGCCGAAGGGGTGCCGGGAAGGACCGGCGAATTCATCGCGCTCGCCAGCGATGGAAAAGGCTTCCACATCAAGCTGAAAGACCGGCGACTGAAAGTGCTCGGCGCTTTCCAGGTCCCCCAAGGCGACCCGGACGACAATTACGAGGGTTTCGCGCTGAAAAAGGTGAATGACCGATTGTTCGCGATCTGGGCGGACCGCGGTCAGGACGCCCGGCCCGCCACGCTCTACTCCGCGGAGTTCTCCGTCTCGAAGCTGTCCTTCAAGAAGCCGAAGTCGGTCCCGTTCCGGGTCCCGTACCCGGCCACCGACGTCCGGCACACCTCGGACGTCGAGATCACCGCGGACGACCGCGTCCTGGTCTCGGCCGCCTCCGATCCCGGCGACGAGGGCCCGTTCGACTCGGCCGTGTACGCGGCGGGCGTGCTCCGCTCCGACGGCTCCATCGCCCTCTCCCCCGTCCCGGCGAAGATCGGCGACTTCCCCGGACACAAGATCGAGGCCATGACCTGCCTTTCGCGCTCGTGCGGCAGCCTGCTCTATGGAACCGACGACGAGGCCGCGGGCGGTAGGCTCCGGATCGCGACCAGGAACGACCCGGAGGACCAGTGATCAGCGAAGACCTGCGCGAACGCCGCCACAAGATCATCGAAGAGCATATGGACACCGAGGTGGCCCACGAGTTCGAGCGCACACTGGGCACCTTCAACGGCCATCCGCACTACGAGATCATGGCGACCGGGCAGATCTTCGACGGCGACGAAGAGGTCATGGCGTACTACCGCATGACCCGGACGGCTTTCCCGGACCAGCGGCACGACAACGTCCGGTACCACTTCGCCGACGAGTCGGTCATCGTCGAGTTCGACCTGCTCGGTACGAACCTCGGCGAGTTCTACGGCCGTCCGCCCACCGGCAAGGCGTTCCGGGTGCCGATCATCGCGGTGTTCTTCTTCGACGAGGACCGGATCACCAACGAGCGCATCTACTTCGACGCCGCCAGCCTGATCACCCAGGCCGGGCACGCCGAACTGCTGACCCTGCTGGCGTCGGGCGACGTCTGAACCCGGTGACGTCCGGTGCCGCCCTGGCTCAGCCGCCGACGTGCGAAAGGCCGAACGCGGTGAGGAAACCGGCGACCGTGATCAACCCGGTCCACAACTGAGCGTCGTCGAAGGCCTCGGGGATCATCGTGTCGGCGATCATGGCGAGGATCGCGCCGCCGGCGATCGCGGTGATCACCGCCAGGGTGGCACCGGACGCACCACCGAGAACGCCGTAGCCGAGCATGGCCGCCACACCGCTGATCACGGCGATACCGCTCCACAGGAGGAAAACGTAGCGCGGACTCCGGCCCGCCCGCTTCATCCCCGCGGCGCTGGACAGCCCTTCCGGGACGTTGCTGATGAACACGGCGGCCACGGTCACGACACTGACGCTTCCGCCGCCGAGCAGGCTCGTGCCGATCACCATCGATTCGGGGACGCCGTCCAGCAGGGCACCCAGCGCGATGGCGGTCCCGGAGCCCGCTTGCTCGGTTTCGGACGGCTGCTGGCCTCCGGAGCGTTTGCGATGGCGGGCGCCTCGCCGGGCGAGAGCGACGTTGGCGAGGGTATAGCTCAGCGCACCGCCGAGAGCGCCGAGCGCGGTCGGCAGGAAACCGCCCTTTTCATGCGCCTCGGCGATCAGCTCGAACGAGACGGCGGAGATCAGCACGCCGCTGCCGAAGGCCATCACGCCGGCCACGGCCTTGCCCGGGATCCGGACCAGGAAGCCCGCCACCGCGCCGAGCAGCAACGCCGACCCGGCCAGTAGGCCCCAGCCGCCCGCGGCCAGTAGTTCCGGCACCCGATCCTCCTCGCATTCCGAAACCCGACGCTCAGTCTGTCCGACCCGGTGGCCGGACGCGCGGCGGGAGGATTGCCCCGGAGAACGCGGGGTACTCGGCCGGTATGAAACAAGAAGGCGTGACACGCGGCACCCGACGGCATCCGCCGCAGGTGGCCGCCCTGATCGTCGGCGTGGCCTTTCTCGCGGTCGGTGTGCTCGGCTTCATCCCAGGCATCACGACCGGCTACGAGGGGCTGAAATTCGCCGGGCACCATTCCGAAGCCCGCTTGTTCGGTGTCTTCGCCGTGTCGATCCTGCACAACCTGGTGCATCTGCTGTTCGGCGTGGTGGGCGTACTGGCCGCTCGCAAACGCGCCGCTTCCCGTGTCTTCCTGATGGTCGGCGGCGGGATCTATCTGCTCCTGTGGATCATCGGACTGGTGATCCCGCAGAGCAGCCCTGGGAACTTCCTGCCGTTCAACGTCGCCGACAACTGGCTGCATCTCGGCCTCGGCCTCGGCATGATCGCGCTGGGTCTCCTCACGACCGCGCTCGAACGCAAGGCGGGCGACTACCCGGAACCCGATATGCAGCACCAATGAAAACGTCCGGGCCCGCCGCGGAAGCGACGGGCCCGGACGCTCGGGTCAGGCTCAGACCAGGTCGTAGCGGTCGAGGTTCATGACCTTGTCCCACGCCGACACGAAGTCGCGGACGAACTTCTCCTTGGCGTCGTCGCTGGCGTAGACCTCCGCCACCGCGCGAAGCTCGGAGTTCGACCCGAACACGAGGTCGGCACGGGTGCCGGTCCACTTGACCTCGCCGGTCGCGGAGTCGCGGCCTTCGAAGGTCTCCGCGTCAGCGGACGTGGCGGTCCACTGGACGCCCATGTCGAGCAGGTTCACGAAGAAGTCGTTGGTCAGCGACCCCACCTTCTGGGTGAACACGCCGTGCGGGGACTGCTGGGCGTTGGCGCCGAGCACACGCAGGCCGCCGACGAGGACGGTCAGCTCGGGCGCGTTCAGGTTCAGCAGGTTCGCGCGGTCGAGGAGCAGGTACTCCGTCGGGAGACGGTGGCCCTTGCCGCGGTAGTTGCGGAAGCCGTCGACGGTCGGCTCCAACGGGGCGAACGACTCGACGTCGGTCTGCTCCGGCGTCGCGTCGGTGCGGCCCGGGGTGAACGGCACCTCGACCTCGACGCCGCCGTCCTTGGCGGCCTGCTCGACGGCGGCGACGCCACCGAGCACGATCAGGTCGGCCAGCGAGACCTTCTTGCCGCCGGTCTGGGCGCTGTTGAACGCCTCCTGGACCCCTTCCAGGGTCCGCAGGACCTGACCCAGCGTCTGCGGGTCGTTGACCTCCCAGTCACGCTGCGGCTCGAGACGGATGCGGGCACCGTTCGCGCCACCGCGCTTGTCGCTGCCGCGGAAGGTCGAGGCCGACGCCCATGCGGTGGAGACCAGCTGCGAGACCGACAGCCCCGAAGCGAGCAGCTTCTCCTTGAGGGAGGCGATGTCCGCGTCGTCGATCAGCTCGTGGTCGACGGCGGGCACCGGGTCCTGCCAGATCAGCGTCTCCTGCGGCACCAGCGGGCCGAGGTAGCGCTGGACCGGGCCCATGTCGCGGTGGGTCAGCTTGAACCAGGCGCGGGCGAAGGCGTCCGCGAACTGGTCCGGGTTCTCGTAGAACCGGCGCGAGATCTGCTCGTAGACCGGGTCGAAACGCAGCGCCAGGTCGGTCGTGAGCATTCCGGGCGCGCGGTTGAGCTTGCCGTCCTCGGGGTCCGGCACGGTGTTCTTCGCCTTGCCGTCCTTCGGCGTCCACTGGTGGGCGCCGGCCGGGCTCTTGGTCAGCTCCCAGTCGTACTCGAACAGGTTGTGGAAGAACCAGTTGCTCCACTGGGTCGGGGTCGGCGTCCAGGTGACCTCGAGGCCACTGGTGATCGCGTCCCGGCCCTTGCCGCTGCCGAAGGTGTTCTTCCAGCCGAGGCCCTGCTCCTCGATCGAAGCACCCTCGGGCTCGGCACCGACGTACTTGTCCGGGTCGGCCGCGCCGTGGGTCTTGCCGAAGGTGTGCCCGCCGGCGATCAGCGCGACGGTCTCCTCGTCGTTCATCGCCATACGGCCGAAGGTCTCGCGGATGTCGCGGGCGGCGGCCAGCGGGTCCGGGTTGCCGTTCGGGCCTTCCGGGTTCACGTAGATGAGACCCATCTGCACGGCGGCCAGCGGGCCCTCGAGCTGACGGTCACCGGTGTAGCGCTCGTCGCCGAGCCACGTGCGCTCGGGACCCCAGTACACGTCCTCGTCCGGCTCCCACACGTCCGCGCGGCCACCGGCGAAGCCGAAGGTCGTGAAGCCCATGGTCTCCAGGGCGCGGTTGCCGGTGAAGATCATCAGGTCGGCCCACGAGATCTTGCGGCCGTACTTCTTCTTGACCGGCCAGAGCAGACGGCGGGCCTTGTCCAGGTTTCCGTTGTCCGGCCAGCTGTTGAGCGGGGCGAACCGCTGCATGCCCGCGCCGGCGCCGCCGCGGCCGTCCTCGATCCGGTACGTGCCCGCGCTGTGCCACGCCATGCGGATCATGAAGCCGCCGTAGTGGCCGAAGTCCGCGGGCCACCAGTCCTGCGAAGTCGTGAGGACGGCATCGACGTCCTTGGCGAGCTCGTCGAGGTCGACGGTCTTGAACTCGGCGGCGTAGTCGAACCCGGCGTCCATCGGGTCGGAAGCGGCGGAATGCTTCCGGAGGATCTTCAGGTTGAGCTGGTTCGGCCACCAGTCACGGTTGCCCGCGCCTTCGGTGGGGTGGTTGCGGCGGCCCGACGAGACGGGGCAGCCGCCCGCACTCTCTTCGTTCATTTCGCCGACTACGGCGTCCGGGCTGTCAGACACAGGGATCCTTCCGGGAATAAGAACTAGCAGGGTTCAGGAACGGGGTTCGATCGCACAGTCGGGGCACCGGCCCCAGTAGATGACCTCGGCCTCTTCGATCAGAAAGCCTTGATCGTTCGACGCGGTCAAACAGGGGGCGGGACCGACGGCGCAGTCGACGTCGGCGATGGCACCACATGATCGGCACACGACGTGATGGTGGTTGTCCCCGACCCGGGACTCATAGCGTGCCACGGATCCCGACGGCTGGATCCGCCGGACGAGACCCGCGGCGGTCAGTGCCCGCAACACGTCGTAGATGGCCTGGTGAGAGACCTCTCCCAGCTCGGAACGCACGGCACCGATGATCGAGTCGGTGTCGGCGTGCGGGTGGTCGCGAACCGCTGTCAGCACGGCCACCCTCGGACGCGTCACGCGCAGGGCGGCCCCGCGCAGCATCCGCTCGAACTCCGGGGTCGTGGGCACGAGCGCAGTCTGGCCCATTTTCTGGAATGAATCAAGTTCTTGGATCCCGGGCGTGTCTCGTCCACGGCGTAGCGAAGGGCGCTTTCCCCGCGTCGCGTGATCATACGGACGACACGCGTGACTGGAGGGCGATCACGCGTGATCGAAGGCGGAACTCGCGTGATTGGATGCGGAACTTGCGTGGCTGGGCGCGGAACTCGCGCCGGATCCGGCTACGGGCGAGATCGCCATCCAATCACGGGTGACGTCCATCCAGGCCCAGGCCCAAGACGCAGCGAAGGGCGCTTTCCTCGCGTCGCATGCGGGGAAAGCGCCCTTCGGCTCAGGTCACTCGTCTCGCGCAAGCAGTTCCCGGACCCGTTCCTGCAGCGCCTCCCGCGGGTACGCGTTCACCTGGGCGCCTGCCATCCGCACCGGGTCACCGAAGAAGAAGTACTCGTACAGCGACTCACGCCCGGCGAAGCTCGAGACCGACGCGTCGAACGCCAGCTTGAACAGCCGCGCGCGGTCCTTGGCGGGCAGCGTGGCCGACTGGAGGTACGTGTCGATGTCGGGGCGGCCTTCGGCCTCGAAGTCCGCTTCACCCGGCAGCGCCATGAGACCGGACGCGGAGAACTTGCGGATGATCTCGGTCAGCCGCGGCGAGACCTTGGTGGGGTACCAGTTCCGGGCGGCGTTGAGGACTTCCCACTTGGGCAGGAAGACGCCATCCTCGCTCAGTTTCCCGTCGGCCTCCGCCGCGCGCAGCACCGCTTTCTCGATCTCGACGTAGGAGATCAGCTCGGACAGGTCCTGCTGGATGTGCTGGAAGCCGCCGATGCCGATCGCGGCGGCGATCTCACTGGCGAGGCCGAGGTAGAACTCGGTCTTGGCCAGCGTGCGCGTGACGACCTGGTGGGTCATGAGCGCGCCAGCGCCGGTCTCGGAATACCAGGCGTTGCACAGTTCCGGATGCCCCAGCAGGAAGACCCGCTCGTTCGGGACGAAGACGTCGTCGAACACCACGACCGCGTCCATCTCCTCGAACCGCGAGGCGAGCGGCTCGTCGAAACGCGAGCGGCCGTGGTCGAGTCCGGCGCGGCAGAAGTACTTCAACCCTGGCGCGTCGTTCGGGATGGCGAAAGCGTAGGAGTACGGCGCGTCCTCGGGGGTTCCGCGCAGCACTGTCGACGGGAACACCAGGAGTTCGTCCGCGATCGGCGCGATGGTGGCGAGCATCCGGGCGCCGCGGACGACGATGCCGTCCTCCCGCTCCTCGACCACCTTCGCCGACAGGTTGCCGCCGCCCTGCTGGCTGCCCGACACCGAACGGTTGACCTGCGGCGGAATCAGGGTGTGCGTCGCGAGGAGGTCGTTCTCGCGCGCCATCTCGTAGTACTTCTCGATGCGCTCACCGAAGACGGGATCGGCCTGGGAGAAGAACTTCTTCGCGGTCGACAGCGCGGTGAGCGACGAGTTCATGTAGTCGCCGGTGCGGCCGAGGAAACCGTTGGAGTACTGCGCCCACACGGAGAAGGCGGCGCGGCGGCGCTTGAGGTCTTCTTCGGTACGCGGCACCAGGAACGACGTTCCGACGCGCTCCCCCGTGGTCGGCGACTCGTAGGTCAGGACGTCACGGTGCGCCGGGTCGTGCTGGAGGTCGAACAGCTTCGCGTAGGTCAGCGCGTTGTTGCGGAACGCCGGGTGTTCGGCGACCTTCGAGGTCACCTTCTCGCCGTCGACGTACAACTCCGGCGTCATCCCGTTGAGCTTGTCGAGGTACTGCTGTCCGGTACGGGCTCCCATGTCGTGCTCCTTCTCGGGGTGGACGTCGTTGTCAGAACAGGGATTCGTGGCCTTGCGCGGATTCGTGAATGGTCGAGAACTGCCCGTTGACGAAACCGAGCGCGTCGCCGGAGCGATAGTCGAACTCCTGCACTTCGCCGAGGAACAGGGTGTGGTCGCCGCCGTCGTAGGCCGCCCACGGCGTGCAGTCGAACCAGCCGAGGACGCCGCCGAGCCGCGGCGCGTGCCCGCCTTCGACCCACGCCGGCGCGCCTTCGGGCGTCGGACGGCCGGCGAAGTTCATCGCGAGCGCCTCCTGTTCCGCGCCCAAGACGTTGACCGCGAACGGGCGGCCCGCGAGCAAGTCGTGGCTTTTCACGGTGCGCTGGATCGAGACGAGCACGAGCGGCGGATCCATCGAGACCGCGGTGAAGGAGTTCACCGTCAGGCCGTGCCGTTTCGTCGCGGCGTCGAAGGTCACCACCGCGACACCCGTCGCGAAGCGGCCGAGACAGCCTCGGAAGAACTGCGCGGGCGGCCGATAGAGGCTCGAACCCGGCGAAAAGCTGGTTTCGCGTGACATCATCGTCGATTCCTGTTCTATAATCGAACAGACAGTTCAAGTATCGAAATGGATCGTATACGATGGTTTCGGACTCCCGCAAGACCGCGAGCACGTCCCAGACGCTCAGCCGCGGCATCCGCGTGCTCGAAGTCCTTGCCGACGCCCAAGAAGCGCTCAGCGTCGACCAGATCGCCGAACGCCTCGGCGTCCATCGGTCGATCGCGTACCGGCTCATCCGCACGCTCGAAGACCACGGGCTGCTCACGCGGGAGCCCGCGGGGAAATTCGAACTCGGCACACGTCTGGCCGCGCTCGCGGCGGGGATCAAGCACGACCTGCAGGCCGCCGCGCTACCCGAATTGACCGCGGTCGCGAACGAACTCGGCATGACGTGTTTCGTGGCGGTGATGGACCGCGAGGAATGCGTGACCCTGGTCAGTGTGGAACCCCGGCACGCCGTCGCGTCCGTCGCGCAGCGCCCGGGGTCCCGGCATCCGTTCACCGCGGGCGCCCCCGGCCGCGCGATCCTTTCCCAGCTGCCGTCGGAAGAGTGGCCCGAGGAAGTGCGGGAAGTGGCCGCCCGCGGCTACGCGGACAGCCATGGCGAAGTGATCGAGAACCTCAGCTCGGTGGCGGTGCCACTCCCCCTTCGCGGCCACAACCCGGCGGCACTCGCCGTCGTCTATCTGTCGAGCACACGAGCCCCCGCCGAGCTCGCGGAGCGGCTCAAGGCGGCGGCGAAGGCCGTCCGTGACGCTCTCGGCGGGTGAGCGTCACGGAAGGCCGGGAGGGACTCTGCTCAAAGTATCCACAAGGGACACCAAACCAGGCGACGGTGTCCATTTTGGGTACTTTACGCCGGGGTCGTGAGTGGCAATGAGCGTTCTAACGCTCATTGCCACTCACGACCCCCGCACCAAACCGTGCATACGAGCATTAATCGGGCATTTCCGCCGCCCAAAGCGTCCCTTGTGGACACTCAAGGCACGGCCGGCTCCCGTGGCCGATCCGGAACCCCGTCACGAAGACCTTCCGTCCACATTGCCACTCACGACCCCCGCGTCACGGACGACGGGCTCACTTACCGAATCGGAGCGGGCTCACCGACTGCTCGGCCTCATGGTCCGGTCCGAGCGGGATCCCCGACCGGTCCCGCAGCAGCAAGGTGGCGATGAGGCCGACGACGGTCATCCCGGCCAGGTAGACGGCCACGGACACCGACGTTCCGGTCGCGCCGACCAGGGCGGTGGCGATCGTCGGCGCGAAAGCGCCACCAAGGATCGCGCCGAGCGCGTAGGAGATCGAAACGCCGGAGAACCGGATCGAGGCGGGAAACAGCTCCGCGTAGAACGCCGCCTGCTGGCCGTAGGTGAACCCGAGCCCGACGCTGAGGATAATCAACCCGAGCGCCAGCAACACGATGTTCCCGGTGTCCACCAAGGGAAAGAGCGCCGCGACGCCGGCAAGCTGCGCGATCCAGCCCAGCACATACGTGCGCCGCCTGCCGACCCGGTCGGACACCGCGCCCGCCGCCCACGTCGAGAGCAGCCAGGTCGCCGCCGACGCGGTCACCGCCCACAGCACCGGCCCGCGATCGAGGCCGATCGGGCCCTTCGGGTTGGTCGCGTAGTTCTGGATGTAGCCGCCGGTGGTCATGTAGCCGACCGCGTTGTTGCCCGCGAACACCAGCGCGGCGACCAGGACGAGCACGGAGTGCTTGCGGAACAGCTGGATGATCGGGGTCCGGGTCTGCTCGCGGCGTTCGGCGATCTCACGGAAGACCGGGCTCTCCTCGACGCGGCGCCGCACGTAGTGGCCGACCAGGATCAGCCCGACGCTGAGCAGGAACGGGATCCGCCAGCCCCAGTCGAGGAACGCCTGGCCGGGAACGAGCAGACTGGTCAGCGCCAGGACACCGGAAGCCAGCAGCAGGCCGAGCGGGACGCCGATCTGCGGCGACGCACCGAAAAGTCCCCGGCGCTTCGGCGGCGCGTGCTCGACGGCCATCAGGACGGCGCCGCCCCATTCACCGCCCGCCGAAACGCCCTGCAGGATCCGCAGCAGGATCAGCAGCACCGGCGCGGCCACACCGATCTGGTCGAAGGTCGGGAGCACGCCGATCAACGTGGTCGCGACGCCCATCAGGATCAGGGTGAGCACCAGGACCACGCGACGGCCGTACTTGTCGCCGAAGTGCCCGGCGAGAAAGGCGCCGAGCGGGCGGAACAGGAAGCTCACGCCCACCGTGGCGAAGGAAACGAGGGTGCTGTTCGCGCCGAGGCCGGAGAAGAACAGTTTGCCGAAGACGAGACCGGCGGCGGACGCGTAAACGAAGAAGTCGTACCACTCGACCGTGGTGCCGACGACGGTCGCGAAGGCGACCCGGCGTCGATCGGAAGACGGCGGTGCGGTCCGGCCGGGCGTGCGTTCATCCTGTGCTGGGTTCGACACGTGGACTCCTTTGTCGTCGGCCGCCTTGCCACTGTGGCACGGAATCATATACGTTATTAGATACGAAGCAAGGGTCGAGGATTCAGGGGAACATGGGCACTTACGAGGCATCAGCGCCTTCCGGCCGCGCGTCCGGTCCGCATGCCACCCGGCCGGGCAAGATCATCGCCGTCCATCTCAGCTACGCGTCACGGGCCGAGCAGCGCGGGCGGCGTCCGGCGAACCCGTCGTACTTCTTCAAGCCGTCGAGTTCGATCGGTACGTCAGGCGGCACGGTCGAACGTCCCGCGGGGACCGAACTGCTGGCCTTCGAGGGCGAGATCGCGCTGGTCATCGGCACCACGGCCCGGTGGGTCAAGCCCGACAAGGCGTGGAACCACGTCGCCGCGGTCACCGCCGCGAACGACTTCGGCCTCTACGACCTGCGTGCGGCGGACAAGGGCTCCAACGTCCGGTCCAAGGGCGGCGACGGCTACACCCCGCTCGGCCCCGGCCTCATCGACGCGCGCGACATCGATCCCTCGTCGCTGCGCATCCGCACCTGGGTGAACGGCGACCTGGTGCAGGAGGACACCACGGCCGGACTGCTGTTCCCGTTGCGGCAGTTCGTTTCCGACCTCTCCCAGCACTTCACGCTCGAACCGGGCGACGTCATCCTCACCGGCACTCCCGCGGGTTCGACGGTGGTCTCCCCCGGCGACGTCGTCGTGGTCGAAGTGGACGTCCCCGGTACTTCCGCCAGCAGCGGACGGCTGCACACCACCGTCACCCAGGGGATCCGGTCCTTTTCCGACATCGGCAGCCTGCCCGAGGTCGACGACAAGCAGCGAGCCGAGGCTTGGGGTACTCCCGCAGAGGAGTCACCGGAACAGGAAACGCCGGCGCTCAGCGAAGCTCTGCGCGCCAAACTGCTGCGCGCGCCTGTCGCGGGCTTGTCCGCCCAGCTGCGCAAACGCGGGCTGAACAACGTCGCTATCGACGGCGTGCGCCCCAATCTGCCCGGTTCGAAGGTCGTCGGCACGGCGAGGACGTTGCGTTTCGTCCCGAACCGCGAAGACCTGTTCAAATCCCACGGTGGCGGTTACAACGCACAGAAACGCCTCTTCGACTCGGTCGGCGCCGGCGAGGTGATCGTCATCGAAGCCCGCGGTGACAAGGGTTCCGGGACGCTCGGGGACATCCTGGCGTTGCGGGCGCGCCACCTCGGAGCGGCCGGGGTGATCACCGACGGCGGGGTCCGCGACTTCGAAGCCGTCGCCGCGACCGGGCTCCCGGTGTTCTCGCAGGGCCCGCATCCGGCGGTCCTCGGCCGCAAGCACGTGCCGTGGGACACCGACGTCGCGGTCGCCTGCGGCGGTGCCACCGTGCTGCCCGGCGACATCATCGTCGGCGACGACGACGGCGTGATCGTCATCCCGCCGGCGCTGGCCGACGAGGTCGTCGACGCGACGCTCGTCCAGGAGGACGAAGACGCGTGGATCGCCGAGCAGGTCGGCCAGGGCCGCCCGATCGAGGGGCTCTTCCCGCTGAACCCGTTGTGGCGGGAAAGGTATGAGGCATGGCAGAAGAAGCAGTGAAGACGACCAGCAAATCCGAACTCGCCTACGAGTGGCTGCGTGAGCGGATCGCCCGGCACGAGTACGGACCCGGCTACCGGCTCGTCCTCGCGGAGATCGCCGGCGCGCTCGACATGAGCGTCGTCCCGGTGCGCGAGGCGATCCGGCGGCTGGAGGCCGAACGGCTGGTGACCTTCGAACGCAACGTCGGCGCGCGTGTGGCGATGGTGGACCAGAACGAGTACGTCCACGCGATGCAGACCCTCGGCGTGGTCGAAGGGGTCGCCACCGCGCTGTCCGCGCCGCAGCTGTCCGAAGAGAACATCGCGCGAGCCCGCCGGGTGAACGAGCGCATGATCGCACTGCTGGACCACTTCGACGCGCACGAGTTCACCGCGTTGAACCAGCAGTTCCACTCGTTGCTGTTCGAATGCTGTCCCAACCCGCAGATCCTCGAGCTCGTGCACCAGGGCTGGACGCGGTTGTCCGGACTGCGCGACTCGACCTTCGCGTTCGTCCCCGACCGCGCGCACCGGTCGGTCGAGGAACACGAACAGATCCTCCGGCTGATCTCCGAGAAAGCCGACCCGCTCGACATCGAATTCGCCGCGCGCAATCACCGCTGGGCCACCATGCAGGCCTTTTTGGACGCGCGAGAGCGCGCGAAACGCTGACTGAGGAGGAAAACTTGACCACGACCCCCCGGCCGATCCCGGACGGCGTCCCCGAGCGGATCCGGCACTACATCGGCGGTGAACTCACCGACTCGGCCGACGGTGCCGTTTTCGACGTACTCGACCCGGTGACCAACAAGGTCTACGTCCAGGCCGCCGCCGGCAAGAAGGCCGACATCGATCGCGCCGTCGCCGCCGCGCGGAAGGCGTTCACCGAGGGCCCCTGGCCGAAGCTGCTGCCGCGCGAGCGTTCGCGCGTGCTGAACCGCATCGCGGATCTCGTCGAGTCGCGGGACAAGCGGCTCGCGGCACTGGAGAGTTTCGACTCGGGGCTGCCGATCTCGCAGGCGCTGGGGCAGGCCCGCCGGGCCGCGGAGAACTTCCGGTTCTTCGCGGATCTGATCGTCGCGCAGGCCGACGACACCTACAAGGTGCCCGGCCGCCAGGTCAACTACGTCAACCGCAAGCCGATCGGCGTCGCCGGGCTGATCACGCCCTGGAACACGCCGTTCATGCTGGAGTCGTGGAAACTCGCCCCCGCGCTGGCGACCGGCAACACCGTCGTGCTCAAACCCGCCGAGTTCACCCCGCTCTCCGCGTCGCTGTGGGCGGAGATCTTCGAGGAGGCCGGGCTGCCGGAGGGCGTGTTCAACCTCGTCAACGGCTTCGGCGAGGACGCGGGCGACGCGCTGGTGAAGCACCCGGACGTCCCGCTCATCTCGTTCACCGGCGAGAGCCGCACCGGAAGCCTGATCTTCGGGAACGCGGCGCCGTTCCTCAAAGGACTGTCGATGGAACTGGGTGGTAAGTCGCCGGCCATCGTCTTCGCCGACGCCGATCTGGAGACCGCGATCGACGCGACGATCTTCGGCGTGTTCTCCCTCAACGGCGAACGCTGCACGGCGGGCAGCCGGATCCTGGTCGAGCGCGCGATCTACGACGAGTTCGTCGAGCGGTATGCCGCTCAGGCCGAACGTGTCGTGGTGGGCGACCCGAGCGAGCCCGAGACCGAGGTCGGCGCGCTCGTGCACCCCGAGCACTACGAGAAGGTCATGAAGTACATCGAGATCGGGAAGACCGAGGCCAGGCTGGTCGCCGGCGGCGGCCGCCCCGACGGCTTCCCGACCGGGAACTACGTGGCTCCGACGGTGTTCGCCGATGTCAAACCGGACGCCCGGATCTTCCAGGAGGAGATCTTCGGCCCGGTCGTCGCGATCACGCCGTTCGACACCGAGGAAGAGGCGCTGGAGCTCGCGAACAACACGAAATACGGGCTCGCGGCCTACGTCTGGACCAACGACCTCAAGCGGGCGCACAACTTCGCGCAGTCCGTCGAGGCGGGCATGGTGTGGCTCAACTCGAACAACGTCCGTGACCTGCGCACCCCCTTCGGCGGGGTCAAGGCGTCCGGACTGGGGCACGAGGGCGGTTACCGCTCGATCGACTTCTACACCGACCAGCAGGCGGTGCACATCAATCTCGGCGAGGTGCACAACCCCGCCTTCGGCAAGGGCTGACCCCGGTCCCCGTCCACAAAGGATGACGCAATGAAGCCGATCCCCACCCCCAAATCGCCGCCGCCGGACGTCCTGCGCTGCGCGTACATGGAACTCGTCGTCACCGATCTGGCGCGTTCGCGCGCCTTCTACGCCGACGTCCTCGGACTGACGGTGACCGAAGAGGACGACACGACGGTCAGCCTCCGCACGATCGACGAGTTCATCCATCACAACCTCGTGCTGCGCGAGGGTCCGGTCGCCGCGGTCGCAGCGTTCTCCTACCGGGTGCGGTCGCCGGAGGACCTGGACAAGGCCGTCGCGTTCTACACGGAACTGGACTGCCGGGTCGAGCGCAACGAGAACGGCTTCACCAAAGGCATCGGTGATTCGGTGCGGGTGCAGGACCCGCTCGGCTTCCCGCTCGAGTTCTTCCACGACGTCCAGCACGTCGACAGACTCAGCTGGCGCTACGACCTGCACGTCCCTGGCGCGCTGGTCCGGCTCGACCACTTCAACCAGGTCACGCCGGACGTGCCACTCGCGGTCAAGCACATGGAAGACCTCAACTTCCGTGTCACCGAAGACATCCAGGACGACCAAGGCGTCACGTATGCGGCCTGGATGCGCCGCAAGCCCACCGTGCACGACACCGCGATGACCGGCGGCGACGGGCCGCGGATGCACCACGTCGCCTTCGCCACGCACGAGAAGCACAACATCCTGTCCATTTGCGACAAACTCGGCTCACTGCGGATGTCGGACCACATCGAACGCGGCCCCGGCAGACACGGCGTCTCGAACGCGTTCTACCTGTACCTGCGCGACCCGGACGGGCACCGCGTCGAGATCTACACCCAGGACTACTACACCGGCGATCCCGACAACCCGGTCGTCACCTGGGACGTGCACGACAACCAGCGACGCGACTGGTGGGGCACGCCGGTGGTCCCGTCCTGGTACACCGATGCCTCCCTCGTGCTCGACCTCGACGGCAAACCGCAGCCGGTGGCCGCGAGGACCGAGGAAACCGAACTGGAAGTCACCATCGGCGCCGACGGCTTCTCCTACACCCGCAAGGGTGACGACGAAGGCGAACTGCCGGCCTGGAAACAAGGCGAGTACAAACTCGGCAACCAGCTCTGAGGCGGGGACATGCTCGAACAGGAAACGATCACCGCGATCGCCGACGAACTGGCGGCCGCGGAGGAGGCCCGGGAGACGATCCCGCTGCTGACGGCACGCTATCCGGACATGACCGTCGAGGACTCGTACGCAGTGCAGAACGAATGGCGGCGCCGGGGTATCGCGGCGGGGCGCCGTCCGGTCGGGCGCAAGATCGGGCTCACATCGAAGGTCATGCAGGCCGCCACCGGGATCACGGAACCCGACTACGGCGCCATCTTCGCGGACATGGTGTTCGAGAACGGTTCCGTGATCGAGCACAGCCGGTTCTCGAACGTGCGCATCGAGGTCGAGCTGGCCTTCGTACTGCGTGATTCCCTCGCCGGACCGGACACCACGGTGTTCGACGTGCTGCGCGCGACCGAGTACGTCGTGCCCGCGCTGGAGATCCTGTCGTCGCGTATCGAAATGGCGGGACGGACCATCGTCGACACGATCAGCGACAACGCCGCCATGGGCGGGATGGTCTACGGCGGCAACCCGGTCGCCGTGGACGCCGTCGACCTGCGGTGGGTGTCGGCGCTGTTGTACCGCAACGAAACCATCGAGGAATCCGGCGTCGCCGCCGCGGTGCTGAACCATCCCGCGAACGGCGTCGCCTGGCTGGCGAACAAACTCGCGCAGCACGGCGACAAACTGGATCCGGGCGACATCGTGCTGGCAGGCTCGTTCACGCGGCCGATGTGGGTACACCCCGGCGACACCGTGACCGCCGACTACCGGGACCTGGGGGCGATCACATGCCGCTTCGTCTAGACCCGCCGTTCCGGGATCAGCTGACCGAGCGACCGCGGATCGGCATGTGGGTCACGTCGGGAAGCCCGGTCGTCGCGGAGATCTGCGCGGGCTCCGGGCTCGACTGGCTGCTCATCGACACCGAGCACTCCCCCGCCGGGCTCGAAACGGTGCAAGCGTTGCTGCAGACGATCGCCGCGTATCCCATCACGCCGATGGTGCGCGCCCCGTCCGGCGACGCGGTCGCGCTGAAACAGTTGCTCGACCTGGGCGCGCAGAACCTGCTGGTGCCCATGGTCGACAGTGCGGAGGAGGCGGAGGCCGTCGTGCGGGCCGTCCGCTATCCGCCGCGTGGCGTACGCGGTGTCGGCAGTGCTTTGTCGCGGTCGGCGCGCTGGAACCGGGTCGAGGACTACCTCGCGAAGGCCGAGGAGTTCACGTCCCTGTTCGTCCAGATCGAGTCGACGGCAGGTGGCGCGGCAGCCGCCGAGATCGCCGCTGCCGACGGCGTCGAGAGGGTGTTCGTCGGCCCGTCCGATCTTGCCGCCTCGATGGGCTTGCTCGGGAAGCAGACGCACCCCGACGTCACAGCAGCCGTGCTGAGCACCTTCGAGGCCGTCCGTGCTCAGGGGAAACCGGTGGGGGTCAACGCGTTCGATCCCGCGCAGGCTCAGCGTTACCTTGATGCCGGCGCTTCTTTTGTGCTGGTCGGCGCCGATGTGTCACTGCTCGCTCAAGGTTCGGAGGCGCTCGCGCGGCGGCATCAGGCTTAGGGTCTTCGCATTTAGGTGCCTACTTGCGGTTGCAGGCGGGATCGTCGTTCCGTGAAGGACCCCTTGAGGGACCCAGGGTCCCTCGAAGTTCCCCTCACGATGCGGGAAGTCCCAGTGGCGCCGGCAACGCGTGAAGGGGTCCTTTCCTCGGCTCAGCCGAGGAAAGGGGGCCTTCACGCGCTCCCGAGTACATGAAGGACCCCTTCCTGTACTTAGGCGCAAGGAAGGGGTCCTTCACGTACTTTCGCTGGGCATGGCGAGGGGCCCGTCGCCGGTGTGGCTGGCGGGCGGGCTCCTCGGATCAGACGTGGTGGAGGGTGTTGCGGCGGGGTTTTCGGAGCGGATCTCGGTATTGGGGCGGGATGAACTCCGGTAACCCATCGGCGGCCATCCGGACTTCCCAGTCACCGTGGTGGATCAGCCGGTGATGGAAACCGCAGAGCAGCACGAGATTCCGGAGGTCCGTAGGGCCTCCGTCTGCCCAGTGATGAATATGGTGTGCGTGGCAATTCTTGGGCCGCCGATGGCATCCGGGGAACGCACAGCCACCGTCCCGGATGTTCAACGCACGTCGCTGGCCGGGAGTGACGAACCGTCTCAACCGTCCCACATCGAGAGGTTCCCCGGCGGCGCTCATCACGACCGGGAGCATCAGACAGTCGCAGGCCGCCAGCCGGGCCTCGCGAGCTGTCATCGTCCCGACGAAATCCAAGCAGGCAGTCCCGAGACCGGACTTCAACTCGTCGAGCCCGATCGTGACATGCAGCAGAGTGCGATAGCCACTGGTGCCCGGCTGGTCCGGGCAGGCGATCGCCAAGTCCAGGATATCGACCCACGCATCACCCATGCGCTCGCATTTCATCCGCAGATCGGCTTGACCGAATTCGTCCACCGGCCGCGGCGCCGCGTGCGCCTCCAAAGCCGCCGCAGTGCGGGCACCCGTCTCATCGTCGAGCAAGCCGGTGAGCTTCCAGTAACCGTCCTTGCGGCGCTCCAGGGTGATCTCGCGGCGCGGTTCCTTGGGTTCGGGATCCTTCGCCTCATTCCCGTCCGGATCCAGCCACGCCAACAGATTCGCCTCGGCATCCACCAACTGTCGGGGACCGGCGTCGCGGGCGAGGTCGGCGAGGATCTTCTCCGCACTCGCCCGATCCTCAACAGAGGTGTCGACGGGAAGCTTCTTCAAGATCTCCAGGATCTGGTCGATCCGCTCATCCCCGACCAGCCCCTCAGCGGCGACCGCGGCCGTAGCCGGTGCGGCAGGCGGAACCTCCGTGCCATCCAGAGCACGCGTGGGATTCAGAGCGATGGCCCGATTCACCACCGCACCCGCCTCACCGACCGACAATCCCGCTACATCAGCGAACCAGTTGGCCGTGCGGCCATAGCCGTACAAGTCTTTGACGCCACGAGACTCGATCTCCGCCAAGAACTGCCCCAGTCCGGCGGTGGCCATCCGAATCACCTGCAAGGACTGCTGCACGCCATGAGCAAGCTCCAGCTTGCCAGCACGCCACAGTTCTCGCGGCAACTCGGAAAGAAAGGTCTCGGACACCCCTCAAGAATACCGCAAAACAATCGAACAAGCGTTCGTAATTTTAAGCGACGATGAATTCGAACCTGCAACACTGAAGGGTGATGATGTCAGGAACGATCGAACGCCCGCGTAATCGGGCTGAACATCGGCCTCGTCCGGCCAGGGCGAGCCGAACCTCTCCACCCCAAATGCGACCACCCAAAGAAGCAATTAGCCGACTAATTGCAAAGAATCAAGCCGCAACGACCCGCGAGCGCTCCGGAAGCCGAAGCGCGGCAGCAACACCACCAGCAGCAACAAGACCCACAAACCCGAACACGACACCAAAAGCCAACACGGGCCGCGCTTCAAGCCCCGCCAGGATGGCGCCCGTCACCGCCACCCCGGCCACCGCGCCCACCTGACGAACCGTGTTGAACAGTCCCGAGACGCCGCCCGCGGCATCGGGTCCGGCCGACGCCATCGCGATGGCGGACAGCGGTGACCACGCCAGAGCGTTGGCAGCACCCAGAAGCGCGGCGCCGACCGAGATCCACCAGGGATTCAGGCTCAACACCACCACCAGCCCGATGAGCAGCAAACTCACCGCCAGCAGGCTCATGCCGAGTATCGCCGGCCGCCGCCCGCCCACCCGGTCGACCCAGCGACCGGCCGGTGGCGACAACAGGATCGCGACGACGGCGTCCGGTGCCAGGACCATCGCGGCTTCCATCGGACCGAAACCGCGCATCTCTTGGATGTAGAGCATGGTGGGCAGTGCCATCGCGAGGACCGTCGCGCCGAGTGACGCCATCGCGAGGCTCGCGGACAAGTACCCGGACGAGCGATAGAGCCGCAAGGGCACGAGGGCGTCCTCGCCTTGCCCGCGTTCTCGGAACCAGAAACCGATGAGCAACGCGACGGCAAGGACGGTCGCGGGCAGTGAAAGCGCGCGCCAGGACAGCAAGGCCCACACGAGAAGGCTGAGACCGGCCGTGCTCAACGCGGCACCGAGCAGATCGAAACGCGTGGTGTTCCCGGGGCTTCCCGGAATCAGGCGAAGGCCCACGACCACGGCGATGGCGCAGAGCGGCACGTTCACCCAGAAGATCCAGCGCCAATCCAGGCTCGCCGTCAACAGCCCGCCCAGAATGGGGCCGAGCAAGGTCGCGGCCGCCGCCACCGAGCCCCAGATGCCGAAAGCGCGCCCTCTCTCGTCTTCGGCGAAGAGCCGTCGGATCAACGTGAGTGGTTGCGGTGACATCGCGGCCGCCGCCAGGCCTTGCAGGATCCGGAACGCGATGAGCCATCCGATCGACGGCGCGAGCCCGCACAGCGCCGAGGCGACGCCGAAGCCTCCCATGCCGAAAAGGTAGACACGCTTCGGATCGAAGAGATCTCCCAGCCTGCCGGCGACCAGCAGCGGAACCGAAAACGCGAGCAGGTAGCCCGCCGTCACCCAGAACAACGCGGCGACGTCCCCGCCCAGTTCGGCTTGAATGTTCGGGCTCGCCACCGCGACGATGGTCGTATCCAGCAGGAGCACGAAGAACCCGGCGAGCAGGGCCGCGAGCCCACCCCATCTCGAGGAACCCATATCGCACACCTTATCCACGGGACAGCCAGGAGGAACGCGGTCTAGGGTCTTGCCATGACCGCTCTTCCGCGCGGCGGCGGCCCCGCCGGGGCCTTGGTGGCCGTCGAAGCGAGCATCGAGGACCGCTGGCGCCGTTTCCTCCAGGAATACGGTGTCACCGCCGGAACGGAAGCGGAGAACGACCTCGCCGAATTGGTCGTCGCCGACACTTCCGCGTTCGAATGGCGTGTGGTCGACGCGGCCCTCGACAGGTTGACATGCAGCGATTGCGGCCACGCACTCGGCGCGGGGCCCACCGGCTGCGGGAAATGCGACCAGGCCAACGGATTCCGGTTCGCGGCCATCGAGACCGACCGGCCGGCGACACCGCCGGGCACCGAGCACGGGCTCCGCGTCGCCACCGCCGTCGCCCGCACCCGGCACCGCTACGGAGTGCGTGCCCGCTGCGGTTTCGAACTCGGACTCCCGCTCCTTCTCCAGGGACAACTGACCGGTACGGCTCAAGCGCAGGCGTACCGGGCAGCGATCAACAAGCTCACCGAAGAGGAATGCGAACGCGTGACCTCGTTCGACGAGGTCACGCGGCTCAGTAGTCGTCGCGTCCGGTGAACTGCTGCTCCAGCAGCTCCGCCGAACCCGCGACGAGTTCGAGCGGGTCGGTGAACTCGTTGATGTCGAGGTTCACCAACGGCAGGGAATGGCGCAGCACCAAGTGCTCCCCCATGACCACCAATCCGCCGACGACGATCGTGTTGCCGATCTCCGTCAGCACGCTCGCGAGGTCGACCTGGTCCACGCGCGCGAACGGTGTCGCGATCTGCACCCAGTCCTCGCGGCGATCGAAGACCTCCCGCGCGATGACCACGGTCTGGGCACGCTCCTCGTAGTCGTCGTCGCCGTAGGACAACCGGATGCGAACTTCGTCCGGTTCGTCCTTCACCACCCGATATTCGTGCCGTACGAACGCGACCAGATCGGCCCATTCCGCCATGAATTCAGTCTCCTTCGCAGTCGAAGATCAAGACTAGCGACTACCCCGGGCGAAGAGAGCGACCCCGGCCCGACATCACCCGGACAGCGGCGGACCGTGCGTGTTCCGATACCGAGGTTGTATTGAGAGGTAAGGCAAACGTGTCGTGTTCGCAGGCGGGGTCGACGGTGGGGCGAAGGGTTTCCCTTCGCTGCGTCTGATGCGGTGATGGACGCCTTCGGACCTGGCTGGACACGGGTTCGACGGCGGCAGCGACTCGTGAGTGAGCCCTGACCCTCCTTGACTATCCACAAGGACACTTTCGGGGACGCGGGTGCCCGATTTAGGCTAATTGCGCGTTTTTGAGAGGGGGTCGTGAGTGGTAATGACGGTTAGAACGCTCGTTACCACTCACGACCGGGACGCTTGCCTTACCTCTCGATACTCCTGTGGGTGAACCGAGCACGCCGTCGGCCTTGATGACTCCGCGCCGGAGAATTGCCATTGATCGAATCAGCGGGCAACACGGTCGCCCGTATGCCTTCTCGATCTTGCTGTAATCTCCGGCGGCATCTTCGACAGGGGAGACCAGGTGACGAAAAACGATAGCGGCCGGTCGAAAACTGACCGCGGCAGAAATACAGAAACCTCGGAACCGGCAGTGACAGCGGCGCTTGTCAGCCGACGTGGAGTGATTTTGGCGGCCGTCATAACCGCGGTGGTGGGCCTCGTGGGCACGGTGGTCGTGGCACTCATCAACACCGGTTCGCAGCCGGCGAAAGGCGCCGAGGTGCCATCCGCGTCATCGCCGCAAGAGGTATCCAGCGCGCGGGAACAAGGGAACAAGCCCGCCGAAGCCGTTCCCGAGCAGGTGAAACTCGACGCGGACATGGGGGCCGACCTCGACGAGCCCCGCGTCACCCCGGTGTCCACCTCGGGGCCCAATGGCGACGTAGACCTCCACTTCGACGGAAACTATTTGGCTTCCAATCGATCAGGCCTGTTCTACTACTACGGAACAGAACAGGAAGCCAAGGCGCAGTGCCCGAAGATCGTTTCCGAGGGAAAGGGAAAAGTTCCCGGACCCGAGGTGCTATTCGCCGGTGGTCAACATTGCCTGCGGACTTCCAAGGGAACGGCCGGATGGCTCGGCGTGAACGATGTCAAGATCGACGGCGATTCCGGCTATATCGTCCTCAATTACAAGTTGTTCCCCTAGCGGGATGAGCCCGCCGCCGACGGTGCCACGAAAGCCACTACACCCGATGAGGTGACAGTGGCTTTCGCGACGTCCGAAGGTCAGCCCCCGGTCGGCAGCCCCGCCCGCGCTTCCTGCTGGGTCAACGGCCGAAGCGACAGCGTGTACTCGTACGTGCTGTCCGGCTGGACCTGACTGCGTTCCCGCACCGGGTTGGGCGTGTCCCCGACGCCGGTCACCGCGTGGCTCGCGTGCAGCGTGAACCAGCCCTTGTTGCGCTGCAACTGGAACGGGTACGCCGCCCGGTCGAGGTCGTCGAACGGTGTCACGCTGACGTCGTTCGCTCCCCCGACCAGCAGGCCACCGGTCCGACCGTCGGTGAGCAGCGCCCATCGGCTGTCGGTGTGGTTGCCGTGGTCCTGCGGCCGGTGGTACCCGACGTACTGCTGGTCCACCGTGCTCGACTGCACGCCGATCGGCGTCCCGTCCCGGCGGTCGACGTAACTCTCGGCTTTTCGCCCATACCAGGCGAACCGGTCATATCGATCCGGTACGGCCAGTGAGACGCCGATCCGGGGCAGATACGGCAGGGTGCGCACGCTCCCCTGCGGCACCACCCGGTTGCCGAGGCTCAGGGTTCCGGTCCGGTCGACGGTGTAGGTCATCGTCTGGTCGAACCACGCCCCGGCGACGTCCGGCGCCGCGACCCGGCTGTCGACGATCACCCGCACGCTTCGCGAGCCGTCCTTCTCGACCCGCACTCCCGTGACCGTCGTGTTCAGCCGGTCCAGGCCTGCCTTGCGCCAGTCCTCGCCCTCGGCCCTGCCCCAGGCGAAGGTCTCGTTGCTGATGGGTGCCCGCCACGCGTCGAGTTCCGGCCCGGCGGTCAGCAGTTCCTTGCCCTGGTGCCGGATGGACGCCAGCGCGCCGGTGGTCTTGTCCACCCGGTACGTGACCCCGGCCGCCGACGCCGTCACCGAACCCGCGTCCTCGACGACTCCGACGGCCTTCCCGTCGAGCGGACTCCGGTCCAGACCGGGGATCCGTTTCCCGCCCAGGGAGAACTGGTCGTGCGCCAGTACATGTCCCCGCGCGAGCATGGGCTCGGCCTGGGTCGTCACCGCCTCGACAGTAAGGAACCGCTCGCGGTCCGCGGGATTCGGCGGCACCGGAACGGCGACCCGCCCGGTCGCCCCCGCGCCGACCCGCAACGGCTGCTCGCCGCGGGCGACGATCCGTGAGCCTTCCTGGATCCGCCAGCGCAGGTTCAGCTCGTCGGTGCCCTTGAACTGCCGCTCGTTGGTCACCGACAACGAACCACCCGAGTAGGCGAACCGGAGCGGCTGGTGTGCCCACGCCATCTGCGCGGTCTCCGGCTGTGCCGAACGATCCGAGTCGATCAGGCCGTCCACACCGGACAGACTGGAACCATAGGACAAGTGACTGCCCTGGTCCGTGACGCTGTCGAAATCCAAAGCCAGCACCGCACCGCCCGCCGGAGCGGCACCGGACAGCTCCGCGGCGGACAGCGGCTTGTCGTAGATGCGGACGTCGTCGACGGCGCCGCGACCCATCCAGCCGATGTTCGACGGGTCGTTCCACGACGTCTCGAAGTCGCGGCCGACGTCGACCTCCGCCGAAGACTGGTCGATCGCGCCGGTGAACGGTTTGCTGCCGACCTCCTTGCCGTCGAGATAGAGCCGCAGGGCCGTGCCGTCGTAGGTGCCGCTCACCCGGTGCCAGTTGCCGTAGAAGTCGGCGGGCACCTTGGCCTGCACCGCCTGCCACGTTCCACTGTGGATGAAGAACTCCAGCGTGTCCTGCGTCTTCATCTTGAGCGCGTACTGGTGGTCGCCCTTGCCGAGGATGCGGAAGTCGCCGGTCCATTTCCCCGGTTTCACCCAGGCGTCCAGCGTAAGCGCCTTTCCGGTGATGTCGAGTTTCCGGTCGCGGTAGACCTCGACGAAGTCGTCCAGTCCGGACAGCGCCAGCGCCTTGCCGCGATGGCCGTCGACCAGATCCGGTTTGCCGCTGAGATGCGCCGAGATGTCGTTGCCCGACGAATCGGGCGTGGTCCGGATCCGCTGCCGGATGTTCTGTTCCGCCCAGTCCCAGATGAACCCGCCCTGGGTCTGCGGGTTCGCCCGGATCGTGTCCCAGAACTCCCGGAAGTTCCCGAGGCTGTTGCCCATCGCGTGGGCGTACTCGCCGAAGATCAGCGGTTTGGTGGTGTTCTTCGCCTGCTCGGCGAACTTCTCCGGGGACGGATAGCGCGGCCCCCACACATCGGCGAACGGTGCGTCGCCGTCCGGGTTGTTCGACTGGTGGTAGATCGGCCGGGTCGGCTCGTTCGCGTCCAGCCATTCCGCCAGCGCGAAGTGATGCGCGCCGAGGCCCGCCTCGTTGCCCGTGTCCCACAGGAAGACGCTCGGATGGTTCTTGTCCCGTTCGACCATGCCGATCATGCGGTCGAAGAACGCGTCCCGCCAGGCCGGGTCGTTCGCCTGGCAGTACTGAGCGCAGTTCTCGTGGTTGTGGGTCTCGATGTCGATCTCGTCGTCGATCCAGAGCCCGTGCCGGTCGGCCAGCTCGTAGAAATAGGGATCCGACGGGTAGTGCGACGTGCGGACCGCGTTGACGTTGAGCTGCTTCATCAGCGCGACGTCGCGTTCCTGCGCGCGCCGGGGCACGTGCCTGCCGTGAT
This sequence comes from Amycolatopsis sp. WAC 01376, assembly GCF_003947415.1. Lineage (GTDB taxonomy): Bacteria > Actinomycetota > Actinomycetes > Mycobacteriales > Pseudonocardiaceae > Amycolatopsis. Next base: position 32,198 of record NZ_QHKL01000007.1, on the reverse strand, counting down.
CCGGATCGCTCTCCGCCCGGTTGACGCCCTTGAACAGCACCCGTTTCCCGTTGACCAGCAACTGCTTGTCGCGGATCTCGATCTCGCGGAACCCGACCGTCTCGCTCGTGATGTGCGTGACGCGGCCGTCGGGCGCGGTCAACGTGAGGACGGCCGTGTACAGGTTCGGCGTCTCGTCGGTCCACTTCGCGGGGTTACGGACGGGCAGGTTCAGCGTGGTCTTGCCACCGGCGTCGACCTCCCCGCTCGTGGTGCCGACCTCCTTGCCCGCGGCGTCGCGCAGGCTCAGCCCGGCCCGGTGCTTGCCCGTGGTCCCGCCGGGTTTGGTGGCGACCTCGACCGCGGCCTTGAGGGTGGCGTCGGTGTAGGTCGCGTCGAGGTCGGTCGTCAGTCCCACGTCCTGGATGAACGTCCCCGGCGCCGAATGCAGGGTCACCGAGCGGAAGATGCCCGAGTACCGCCACTGGTCGACGTCCTCCAGGTAGGCGCCCGCGCTCCAGCGGTGCACCTGCACGGCGATCCGGTTCGGTCCCGGACGGAGCGCGGAGGAGATGTCGAACTCCGCCGGTGTGTAGCCGCCCTGGTCGTAGCCGATGTACCGCCCGTTCACCCAGACGAAGTACGCCGACGTGACCCCCTCGAAGCGCAGGAACGTCTCGCGTTCCGTCCAGTCCGCGGGCAGGGTGAAGTCGCGGACGTAGGCGCCGGTCGGGTTGACGTCACGCGGGACGCGCGGCGGGTCGTCGGGCTGGATCTCGGTGGCGATGTTGCGGAAGATCGGGTGGTCCAGACCGTCCGTCTGCCACGTGTGCGGGACGGACACCTCGCGCCAGCGCGACGCGTCGTAACCGTCCTCATGGAATCCCGCCGGGACCTGCGACGGGTTGTCCGCCATCGCGATCCGCCACTTGCCGTCGAGCGACTGTGTGTAGGGACTGCGTTCATCGCGGCGAGCCGCGGCGGAGACGTCCGCATAGGGACGCAGGTAGGCGTGCGGTGGCTCCTGGCCTTCGGCGACCTTCCGTGGATCGTCGAGGTAGGACTGGACGTCGGCGGGTGCTCCGCCGGCCGCGGCCGATGAGCCGGCCGCGACCAGGGTCCCGGCGAGCATCGCCAGGACCAGGACGATGGGGCGTGTTCGCAGCACTGCGTTCAACCTCCCAGGGAGTTCAGCTGAGCCGGAAGCTGACCCGTTGACGATCCCGCACCGCGGTACCGGGACGGAAGACCAAGATCCTTCCCTTGTCGTGGGCCAAATAGGTGGCGGATTCACCCGGCAGGCGGAACGACACCGCCAGCCGGTCGGCAAGGCCCGGCACCTGGGTGAAACTCGCCGCCCGGCCGTAGGCGTCGCTCTCGTCGTACGGATCGATCCGCACGGTCGAGGCGTCGACCACCCGGACGTAGCGGTCCGGGAAGTTCACCGATTGCAGTGCGACGGTTCCCGCTCCGCGGAACCCCGCGACGATCCGGAACTGCGAGTCGGCGAGCTCACGGACGTTGCCATCCGCCGTCAGCCGGTACTCGTAGTGCCGAACGTACAACACCGGATCGTCCAAAGGGGACAGTCGGACACAAGGCCCGCCTTTGCCGACCGGGACGCCGAAACTCGGCGTCCCGTCATCGTTCCAGTACAGCCGCTGGACTCTCGTGTGCCGGTTCGGGTCGTACAGCGGGTCGCCGGTGATGTCGCGGTAGTCGCGGGCGTGGTAGACGAGCACGTCGGACCCGTCCTCGGCGACGGTGAACGAGTTGTGCCCCGGGCCGTACTGCCGGGTCGCCTCGTTCGTGGTGAACACCGGCTGCGGCGACTTCGTCCAGGACCGCGGGTCGAGCAGGTCCGAACGTTCGTCGGCGGTGAGCAGCCCCATGCAGTAGCGGGCGTCGGTGGCGCTCGCCGAGTAGGTCATGAACACCCGGCCGTTGCGGATGAGCACCGCCGGCCCCTCGTTGACCTTGAATCCCTGGATCTCCCACGGCAGCGTGGGCACCGCGAGCCGGACGGGATCACCCTTGATCGCCAGCGGCGAGGCCATCTCGGCGAGGTACACGTTGCTGTTGGTCGCGATCCCGGGTTCGCTCTGCGCCCAGGCGAAGTACCGTTTGCCGCGATGCTCGAACGTCGTCGAGTCGAGCGTGAAGGTGTCCCATTTGGTCACCATCTGCCCCCGTAGCACCCACGTGCCCGCTCGAGGATCGTCCGAAGTGGACTCCAGCACGTACGTCCGGATGCGGAACACGTCGTCCGAGTCGCCCGCGGCGAAGTAGACGTACCAGCGCCCGTCGATCCGGTGCAGTTCCGGCGCCCAGATGTGGCCGCCCATCTTCCCGGACGACGGCCGTCGCCAGATCGTCGTCTCCCTGGCGGTTGCCAGGCCGTCGATCGTGGCGGCGCCGCGCACGACGATGCGGTCGTACTCCGGCACCGAACCGGTCAGGTAGTACATCCCGTTCACCGGCCGGGTGATGAACGGGTCGGCCCGCTGTTCGACCAGCGGATTCCGGGTGGTCAACGACGCGGGATCGGCCTCGGCGGCCTGGGCCGTACCCGGCGCCAGACTGCCGACGGCGGTGGCGGCCAGCAAGCCGCCGCCCGCTCTGAACAGGTCACGACGGTCGATCGTCATGGTCATCCCCTCACTCGGGCCGGGAACCGCAGGAACGTCACGGAGTTCGGTGGGAAGGTGTAGGCGAAGCTGGTCGACACGCCGGAGAACCGCGACTCGCGCGGCGCGATCGGCGTGGCGAAAGCGGTGTTGACGTCGTCCGGTGAGCCTTGCAACGTCGTCACGCGGGCGGTCGAACCCGGCTGGACGCGGGTGCCGAGATCGACCCGGGTGCGGGCGGCCGAGGTCTGGGCGTTGACGACCTTGACCACGAGTTCGCCGGTCTTGACGTCGCGGGTGACGACCTGGCGGAACGGTTCGGCGACCTTGTCGTCGGTGAACGAGCCCCACTTCTGCCCGTCGAGGAACAGCGTCACCTGACGGCCGCGGACCTCGACCCGCAGGTCGTACTGCCTGCCGGTCTCGATCTTGGTGTCGTTCTGGAGCAGAGTCTGCTTGCCGCCGCCTTCGGTCTTCTCGACGGCGGACACGGTGTTGTTCCAGCCGCCGAGGTTCCACCAGTAGTTGTTGCCGGTGTCCTTGACCCCGAACGCGACCAGGAAGCCTTCTTTGCCACCCGTCTTGGTCGCCTTCACGGAGAAGTCGTAGTTGCTCCAGGACGGATCGCCCGCGGTCACGAGGGTGTTCTCCGCGGCCTGGTCGGACTGGACGTAGGCCCCGTTCGACACTGCCCACGATCCCCGTCCGGCCACCTTCGACCAGCGTGAGTCGTCGCCGGAGAAGTCGTCCGAGAACAGCTGCGCACCGTCGGCCGACGTGATCTTGACGTCGTCGTAGGCCGCGCTCGTGGCCCAGGTCGACAGCCCGATCGCACCCGAGATCGGCGCGACGGTCGCCGGCGTGGCGGAGGCCTTGCTCGGAACCACGTGGTCGCCGACGTTGGTCATGAACAGCTTCTGCGTCTCGTAACTGGCCGAACCCCACGAGCGCTGGTTGTCGAACCAGATCATGTCCGGTTTCCACTGCACGTAGTCGGTGTTCGCCAGCAACGGCGCGTACGACGCGAGCTTGACGACGTCGGCGTTCCGCTCCAGCCCGGTCATGTACGCGGCTTCGGCCAAGGCGTTGCCGAACTTGTTGTCCAAGGACGCGTACTCGCCGAGGAAGACCTTGGGGCCGTTGCGGTCGTAGGTGTCGTAGCGCTGGTTGTTCTGGAGGAACCACTGCGGACTGTTGTAGTAATGCTCGTCGACCATCGAGACCTTCGCGTTCCGGTTCAGGTCCCACAGCCGGTCGAACGTCGTGCCGGTGTCGTCCGGTCCCGAGTTGCCGATCACCGTGATCCCCGGGTATTTCGCCGTGATCGCCTTCCGGAACTCGGTGAAGCGGGCGAAGTACTCGTCGGGCAGGTTCTCCTCGTTGCCGACGCCGACATGCGTCAGGTTGAACGGCGCCGGATGCCCCATCTCGGCCCGTTTCTTACCCCAGGCCGAGGTGACCGGGCCGTTGGCGAACTCGATCAGGTCGAGGGTGTCCTGGATGTGCCGCCGCAGCAACGCCGGGTCATCGGTCGCCTTGTTCTGCCCGCAGCCGGTGACCAGCGCCGGCACCACCGGCAGCGGCATCGCGCCGATGTCCTCGGAGAACTGGAAGTATTCGTAGTAGCCGATGCCGTAGGACTGGTTGTAACCCCAGAAGTTCGCGTTCGTGGCCCGCTGTTCGACCGGGCCGATGGTGTCCTTCCACTGGTACGAACGCTTCCGTTCCCAGTTCGGCGCCTCGTAGCCCTGGTGGCTGCCGGTGTTGACGAGGCAGCCGCCGGGGAAGCGTACGAAACCGGGCTTCAGCGCGGCGATCTTCTCCGCGAGGTCGGCCCGCATGCCGTTGGGGCGGTTCTTGTACGTGTCGCGCGGGAACAGCGACACCATGTCCAGCCGCAGCGTCCCGCCGCCGGACGCGGTCAGCGCGAGCCTGCCCAGCGCACTCGACTCCCGTGCCCGGACGGTGCCGGTGTAGCGCACCCAGCCGTCGCCGCGGACCTGGACCCGCAGCGGATCGGCGAGCGCCTTGCCGGCCGGATCGGTGACGGCCACCGTGAGCGGCGTCCCCGCCGCCCGGTCGGTCCGGGCGAACACCGAGAAGTCGTACTGCTTGCCCGACTCGACCCGGATCCCCGAGTTGTAGCCGGAATTCGCGACGCCGTACTCGCCGCGGGCGAGGTCGAGCTCGAGATAACGGCGGTTCCGTTCGTTGAGCCGCCGGTCGTCGTCGGCCACCGTCGCCGTGCCGGTTCCCCCGTCGATCGCCGTGGGTGCCCACGACGTCAACGGCGTATACGACGCGTTGTCGGCCTTGTCGTACTCGAAGGAGCGGTTCTGCACGAGTTCGGCGTACAGCCCGCCGTCCGCCGCGCGGTTGATGTCCTCGAAGAAGACGCCGTACATCGAACGGTCGATCGTGGCACCACGTCCCGCCGCTTCCACGGCGAGGCTGTAGTCGGTCGTCGGTGTTTGGCCCGAAGCGGTCTGAACGGGCACGAGGACACCGGCGGCGATGGTCAGGGACAGCACACTGATCCGGGTTGACCTGCTGCGCACAACACTTCCTTTCGCGACGTTGCGAGGAAACCGGGAGAGATCAGGCGGCGGTACGGGCCCGCCGTTTGGTCCAGATGTCGTAGGCGACGGCGGCGAGCAGCACGAATCCCTTGACCAGGTTCACGCTCTCGGTCGGCGCGCCGATGAGGGACATGCCGTTGTTGATCACGCCCATGATCAGGCCGCCGGTGATCGCGCCGACCACCTTGCCGACGCCGCCCTGCACCGCGGCGCCGCCGATGAACGCGGCGGCGATCGCGTCGAGTTCGAACATGTTGCCCGCGGTCGGACCGGCCTGGTTGAGCCGTCCGGCCACGATGATCCCGGCGAGCGCGGAGAGCACGCCCATGTTGACGAAGATCCAGAACGTCACGGCCTTGACCTTCACGCCGGACAGGGTCGCGGCCTGGAGGTTCCCGCCGATGGCGTAGATGTGGCGGCCGAACACGGCCCGCGTCGTGACCAGCGAGTACCCGATCACCAGCACCGACAGCAGGATCAGCACCCACGGCAGGTTCTTGTACCGCGCCAGCTGCACCACCACGAACAGCACGACGGCGGCCGCCGCGGCGATCTTCAGCAGGAACATCGGCAGCGGATCCACCTCTTGCAGGTAGTTCAGCCGGGCCGTGCGCTTGCGCCATCGCGAGACGACCGCGCCGCCGATGGCCAGGACGCCCACCAGCAGGCTGACCACGTCGGCGCCGCCGAGCGGACCGAGCCCGATGTTGCCGAGATAGCCGCCGGTGAACCCGTTCGCCAGCGTCCGCACCTCGTCCGGGAACGGCCCGATCCCCTGGTTCCCGAGCACGGTCAGGGTGAGGGCGCGGAAGATCAGCATCCCGGCCAGCGTCACGATGAACGCCGGGATGCCGAAGTAGGCGACCCAATACCCTTGCCACGCCCCGATCACCGCGCCGACCGCCAGGGTGATGAGCAGCGCGAGCGGCCACGCCATGCCCATGTTCACCATCAGCACGGCCGAGATCGCGCCGGTCAGCGCCACCACGGAACCGACCGACAGGTCGATGTGCCCGGCGATGATGATCAGGATCATGCCGATCGCGAGGATCAGCACGTACGAGTTCTGCACGATCAGGTTCGAGATGTTCTGCGGTTCCAGCAGCGCGCCGCCGGTGAGGATCGAGAACAACACGACGATCAGCGCGAACGCGACGTAGATGCCGCTCTCGCGCGGGTTGAACGAGATCCGGCGCGGTGCCCTGGCCGGCGCGGCTCCCTGCTGTTCCGGGACACCGGTGGCGGTGTCAGCGGAGGCGGTGCTCATGTCTTACTCCTGTTCCCTGGTCATCGCCCGCATGAGGACCTCTTGGGTGGCCTCGGCCCGGCCGACCTCGCCGGTGATCCGGCCGGCCGACAACGTGTAGATCCGGTCGCACAGACCGAGTAGCTCCGGCAGCTCGGACGAGATGACCAGGACGGCCTTCCCCTCGTCGGCGAGCCGGTTGATGATCGTGTAGATCTCGTACTTCGCGCCGACGTCGATGCCGCGGGTGGGCTCGTCGAGGATCAGCACGTCCGGATCGGTGAGGATCCATTTGGACAGCACGACCTTCTGCTGGTTGCCGCCGGAGAGCGTGCCGGTCACGCTGCGCACGTCCGGTGCCTTGATGTTCATGCTCTTGCGGAATTCTTCGGCGACCCGGTGTTCTTCGTTCTCGTCCACCCAGCCACGCCGGGCGAGTTTGCCCAGCGCGGCGCCGGAGATGTTGCGCTGAATGTCCTCGATGAGGTTGAGCCCGTAGCGTTTGCGGTCCTCGGTGGCGTACGCGATCCCGTTGGCGACGGCGTCGCCGACCGTGCGCACCTCGATCTCCTTACCGTCCTTGACCAGCCGTCCGGAGATATCCTTGCCGTACGAACGGCCGAACACGCTCATCGCGAGTTCGGTCCGCCCGGCGCCCATCAGTCCCGCCAGCCCGACGATCTCGCCGCGCCGCAACGTCAGGCTCGCGCCGTCCACGACGACGCGGCCGTGCTGCGTCGGACTGTGCACGGTCCAGTCCTCGATCCGGAGGACCTCGTCGCCGATCCGCGGTTCCCTCGGCGGGAAGCGGTTCTCCAGTTTCCGGCCGACCATCCCGGCGATGATCCGGTCCTCGGTGACCGCGGCCGCGTCCAGTGTTTCGATCGTCCGGCCGTCGCGCAGGATGGTGATCGAGTCGGCGATCGCGGCGATCTCGTTGAGCTTGTGCGAGATCAGGACGCAGGTGACGCCGTCCTCGCGGAGGCCGCGCAGCAGTTCGAGCAGATGCGCCGAATCGTCGTCGTTCAGCGCCGCCGTCGGCTCGTCCAGAATCAGCAGTTTGACCTCTTTGGACAGTGCCTTGGCGATCTCGACCAGCTGCTGTTTGCCGACGCCGATGTCGAGCACCGGCGTCACCGGGTTCTCCCGCAGGCCGACGCGTCGCAAGAGCTCGCCCGCCTGCTGGTTGGTCCGGTTCCAGTCGATCAGCCCGCCGCGTGCCTTCTCGTTGCCGAGGAAGATGTTCTCCGCGATGGACAGCTGCCGGCACAGCGCGAGTTCCTGGTGGATGATCACGATGCCGCGGCGTTCGCTGTCGCGGATCGCGGAGAACGCGCACGGCTCGCCGTCGAAGACGATCTCGCCGTCGTACGAGCCGTGCGCGTAGACGCCCGAGAGCACCTTCATCAGCGTGGACTTGCCCGCGCCGTTCTCGCCGCAGATCGCGTGGATCTCTCCCCGGCGCACCGACAGGTTGACGTCCTGCAGCGCCTTGACGCCGGGGAAGGTCTTGGTGATCCCCCGCATCCGAAGGATTTCGTCGGTCACGTCGCTACCTCAGCTGTTCCGCTTTGTAGTAGCCCGAGTCGATGAGTTCCTTCTGGTAGTTCCCCTTGTTGAGGATCACCGACTCCAGCAGGAACGCCGGGACGACCTTCTGGCCGTTGTTGTAGTCGGTGGTGTTGTTGGTCTCGGCCTTGCCGCCCTTGAGCACCGCGTCGGCCATCTTGACCGTGGTCTCGGCGAGTTTGCGGGTGTCCTTGAAGATCGTCGAGTACTGCTCACCGGCGATGATCGACTTCACCGACGCGACCTCGGCGTCCTGGCCGGTGACCACGGGGTACGGCTGGCCCGGGGTGCCGTAGCCGTTGCTCTTCAGCGCCGAGAGGATGCCGATGGAGAGCCCGTCGTACGGCGAGAGCACGCCCTGCACCTTGTCGCCGGAGCTGTAGGTCTTGGTCAGCAGGTCTTCCATCCGCCGCTGCGCGGTCGCGGCCTGCCAGCGCAGGATCGCCGCGACGTTGAACGCGGTCTGGCCGCTCTTGACGACCAGCGTCCCGTTGTCGAGGTACGGCTTCAGCACCGACATGGCACCGTTGAAGAAGAACGTCGCGTTGTTGTCGTCCGGCGAACCGGCGAAGAGCTCGACGTTGAACGGTCCCTTGCCCTCACCGGGCGAACCGTCCTCCTTGAGCACCTTGAGCCCGGTGAGCAGCGACGTCGCCTGCTGCACGCCGACCTTGAAGTTGTCGAAGGTCGCGTAGTAGTCGACGTTCGGGGTGTTGCGGATCAGCCGGTCATAGGCGATGACCGGGATCTTCTTGTCCGCGGCCTCCTGCAGCTGGGTGGTGATCGCGGTGCCGTCGATCGAGGCGATCACGAGCAGCTTCGCGCCCTTGGTGATCTGGTTCTCGATCTGGTTCACCTGGGTGGGGATGTCGTCCTCGGCGTACTGCAGATCGACCTGGTAGCCCAGCTTTTCCAGCGCCGCCTTGATGTTGTCGCCGTCGTGGATCCAGCGCTCCGACGATTTGGTCGGCATGGTGACGCCGACGAGGCCGCCGGCGGCACCGGTCGCGGCCGCCTGCTGATCGACGGATTTCTCACTCGAACCGCAGGCCGTGAGCGCGGCACCGAGGCCGACCGCCACGGCCACTGTGGCCAGTTTCGTGAACTTCATTGTTCCTTCTCTCCGGTGGGGACCGATCAGAATCCTTGTGCGAGCCGGTAATAGGCCTGGTTCCAGCGCATCCGGTCGGCGATCGAAGCGGGTGTCGTCGCCTGGTCGATCACCAGCAGCTCGACGTCGAGCATGGTGGCGAAATCCCGGATCGATTCGGCGCCGACGGCCTGCGTGAGCACCGTGTGGTGCGGCCCGCCCGCGGTGATCCAGGCTTCGGCGGACGTCGCCAGCGACGGCGCCGGCTTCCAGACCGCGCGCGCCACCGGCAGATTCGGCAGCGGCTCGTCCGGCGCGACGACCTCGACTTCGTTGGCCACCAGGCGGAATCGGTCGCCGAGGTCGGCGAGGCCGATCACGACGGCGTCACCGGCGGCGGCGTCGAACACCAGCCGGACGGGGTCCTCGCGGCCGCCGATACCGAGCGGGTGGATCTCGCACGAAGGTTTGGCGGCGGCGATGCTCGGGCAGACCTCGAGCATGTGCGCGCCGAGGATCTTCGGTTCACCGGGACCGAAGTGGTAGGTGTAGTCCTCCATGAACGACGTCCCACGCTCGGAGTCGCGGCCCATCGCCTTCACCGCGGTCAGCAGCGCGGACGTCTTCCAGTCCCCCTCGCCGCCGAAGCCGTAGCCGTCGGCCATCAGGCGCTGCACCGCGAGACCCGGGAGCTGCCGCAGTCCACCGAGATCCTCGAAGTTCGTCGTGAACGCGCCGAAACCGCCGTTCGACAGGAACGTGCGAAGCCCCTGCTCGATCCGGGCCGCGTAGCGCAGCGACTCGTGCCGCTCGCCCGCCTTGGTCAACTCCGGAGCGAGCGCGTACGAGTCGGCGTACTCCTCGACGAGCGTGTCGACCTCGGCGTCGGGCACCGCGTCGACCAGCGCGACGAGTTCGTTGACGCCGTAGGTGTTCACCGAGACGCCGAACTTCAGCTCCGCCTCGACCTTGTCCCCGTCGGTGACCGCGACATCGCGCATGTTGTCACCGAACCGGGCGAGTTTGAGCGAGCCGATCGTCTGGCGGCCGACCGACGCCCGGATCCAGGCGTCGATCCGGTCGGCGACCGACGGATCCGCCGCGTGCCCGGCGATGGTCTTGCGCGGCACGCCGAGGCGGGTCTGGATGTAACCGAACTCGCGATCGCCGTGCGCGGCCTGGTTCAGGTTCATGAAGTCCATGTCGATGGACTGCCACGGCAGTGCCTCGTTGAGCTGGGTGTGCAGATGCAGCAAGGGTTTCCGCAGCGCGTCGAGGCCGGTGATCCACATCTTCGCCGGCGAGAACGTGTGCATCCACGCGATCACGCCGACACAGGCGTCGTCCGCGTTGGCCTCGAGCATCACGCGCCGGATCGCCGACGGTTCGGTCAGCACCGGCTTCGCGACGATCCCGGCCGAGATCCGGCCGGTGTCGGCCAGCATCCGCTGGATCTGCAACGACTGGCCCGCGACCTGTTCGAGGGTTTCCTCGCCGTACAGCGCCTGGCTCCCGGTGAGGAACCAGACCTCGGTCTTCCGCTGTGTGCTCACTTCTCTCCCTGCTGGCCGTAGACGTTCTGGTAGCGCGCGTAGAGCCGGTCCACGTCCTGTTCGGACAGTGGTTCCGGCGTTCCCAGCGCGGAAGCGATGTGGACGGTCTTCGCGACGTCCTCGACCATCACCGCGGCCTTGACCGCGTCCCTTGCGGTGCGGCCGACGGTGAACGGGCCGTGGTTGCGCATCAGCACCGCGGGCGAGCGGCTGGACCGCAGGGTCTCGACGATGCCCCGGCCGATCGAGTCGTCGCCGATCAGCGCGAACGGCCCGACCGGGATCTCCCCGCCGAACTCGTCGGCGATCATCGTGAGCACGCAAGGGATCGGCTCCCCGCGCGCCGCCCACGCGGTGGCGTACGTCGAATGCGTGTGAACGACTCCGCCGACCTCGGGCATGTGCCGGTAGACGTAGGCGTGCGCGGCCGTGTCCGAAGACGGCGCCAGGTCGCCGTGGACGACTTCGCCGTACAGGTCGGTGACGACCATCGTGTCGGCGGTCAGGTCGCCGTAGGACACCCCGGACGGTTTGATCACCATCAGGTCGTGCCCGGGGACACGCGCCGACACGTTGCCCGCGGTCCAGATGACCAGCTCGTAGCGGGTCAGTTCACTGTGCAACCGGGCGACGGTGTCCCGCAGTTCTTCGAAGGTGTCCGTGATCTCCACGGCGAGGCTCATCGGTGCTGTCCTTTCCTGGCGGCACGGCGGCGGGCGGCGAGCCGATGCATGACGTCGTTGGTCCCGCGGCCGAAGTAGTCGTGCAGCGCGGCGTACTCGGCGTAGAGGTCGTCGTAGGCCTTCACGTTCTCGGCGATCGGGCGGTGGACCGCGCGGCGGACCGAGCCCATCGCGAGCGCCGCGGCCGGCACGTCCGGATGCGCTCCCGCGGCGACGGCGGCGTGGATCGCCGAGCCCAGCGCGGGACTCTGCGCCGAACCGGCCACCGAAAGCGGCAGATTCGTGACGTCGGCGTAGATCTGCATCAGCAGCGGGTTCTTGACCAGGCCTCCGGCGACGATCAGTTCGGTGACCGGCACCCCGGCGCGGTCGAATGTCTCGATGATCGTCCTGGTGCCGAAGGCGGTCGCTTCCAGCAGCGCGCGGTAGGTGTCCTCGGCGCGGGTCGCGAGCGTCTGCCCGACGACGACGCCGGAAAGCTCGTGGTCGACCAGCACCGACCGGTTCCCGCTGTGCCAGTCGAGCGCGACGAGTCCGTGCTCGCCGATCTCCTGCGTCGCGGCGAGCCGCGTGAGCAGTTCGTGGACGGAGATCCCCGCCTCCCGCGCATCGTCCACATAGGACGCCGGGACGCCGTGTTCGACGAACCAAGCGAAGATGTCCCCGACGCCGCTCTGGCCTGCCTCGTAACCCCACTGCCCGGAAACGATCCCGCCGTCGACGACGCCGCACATCCCCGGCACCTCGCGCAGTTCGGCGCCGTTCATCACGTGACAGGTGGAGGTGCCCATTATCGCGACCATCTGCCCCGGCTCCACCGCCTGGACGGCGGGCGCGGTGACATGCGCGTCGACGTTGCCGACGGCGACCGCGATGCCTTCCGGCAGCCCGGTCCATTCCGCCGCTTGGGCGCTCAGGCTTCCCGCCTTGGCGCCGAGAGCGCCCAGCGGATGCACGAGCTTGTCGTCCACAAAGGACCCAAACCCGTGTGCGAGCTCCTTCAGGAACTCGGCGCTCGGGTAGCGGCCGTCCTGGAGGATGCCCTTGTACCCGGCGGTGCACGCGTTGCGCACATAGGTCCCGGTGAGCTGCCAGACGATCCAGTCGGCGAGTTCGACCCAATGCCGCATCCGGTCGTAGACCTCGGGCGCCTCTTCGAAGATCTCCAGCGCCTTGGCGAACTCCCATTCCGAGGAGATCAGCCCGCCGTAGCGCGGGAGCCACGACTCGCCGCGCTTCCGTGCCAGCGCGTTGATCCGGTCCGCCTGCGGCTGCGCGGAATGGTGCCGCCACAGCTTCACGTAGGCGTGCGGATTCCCGGCGAACTCGGGCAGTTCGCACAGCGGCGTGCCGTCGGCCGTGGTCGGCACCATCGTGCAAGCGGTGAAGTCGGTGCCGATGCCGATCACGTCGGCGGGGTCCGCGCCGGCGGCGCGGACGGCTTCCGGCACGGCGGTGCGGAGGACGTCGACGTAGTCCGACGGCACCTGCAGCGCCCAGTCCGGCGGCAGACCGTGCCCGGTCCGCGGCAGGATCCGGTCGATCACGCCGTTCCGGTACTCCGAAACCGCGCTGCCCAGTTCCGCGCCGTCGCGGACGCGGACCACGACGGCCCGGCCGGACAGCGTCCCGAAGTCGACGCCGACGACCAGCGGCTCCCCTGTACTCACTTCTTCTCCCGCACTGTTAGCGTTCACATTTCTGGTCGAAAACCCGGATCACGCGTGTTACGGCTCCAATCACGCGAGTTACGCCTCTGATCACGCGAGTTACGTGGTCCGCCTGCCGACGAGGCGTTGCAGGACGATGAAGGCGAACAGCAGCGCACCGGTGATGATCGAGGTCCACCAGGAGTTCAGCGTGCCGTCGAAGGTGATCAGGGTCTGGATGATGCCCAGCACCATGATCCCGAGCACCGTCCCGAGGACGTAGCCGGAGCCGCCGGTGAGCAACGTGCCACCGATGACGACGGCCGCGATCGCGGTCAGCTCCAGCCCGACGCCGTTGAGCGGATCGCCGGAAGACTTGTACAGCACCAGGAGCAGGCCGCCGAGCGCCGAGCAGAACCCGCTGAGCGTGTAGACCGAGATCCGCGTGCGGCCGACGTTCAGGCCCATCAGCAGCGCCGACTTCGGATTCCCGCCGATCGCGTAGACCGTCCGGCCGAACCGGGTTCCGTAAAGGACATACGCGGCGACGGCGACCACGACCAGCGCGACGACCACGCCGATCGAGAGGTGCAGTTCCGCACCGAGCGGGATCTGCGTCTGCGCGAGGCTCGCGACCGTCGGGTCGTCGATCGAGTACGCCTGGGTGCTGATCGTGTAGCAGAGCCCCCTGGCGAAGAACATCCCGATCAGGGTGGCGATGAACGGCTGGATCTCGAACACCTGGATCAGCACGCCCATCCCGAAGCCCAGCGCCGCGCCGATCGCGAGCACCGCGGGGATCACCGCGAAGACCGGCCAGCCCTGGTTCTGCAGCAGGTCGGCGGAGACCACAGTGGACAGCGCCACGACCGAACCCACCGACAGGTCGATCCCGCCGGCGAGGATCACGAACGTCATCCCGACGGCGACGACCAGCAGGAAGGCGTTGTTGATGAACAGGTCGAGCACGACCTGTCCGGAGCCGAACGCCGGGTAGCTCGACGCGCCGTAGAGGTAGGCGCCGATGAGCATCGCCATCGTCGCCAGGATCGGGAGGTGCCGCTGCCGTGGCCTGTAGCCCTTGATGCGGTCGAGTGTCGTCATACCCCGGCCTCCACCTTCTCCGGCAGGACGGCGGCTGGCGGGGGCGCCGCTTTTCGCCGCCTGGCGAGCTTTTTGCGGAACACCGGCGACTGCAGCAGGCAGACCGCCAGCACGACCACGGCCTTGAACAGCATGATCGCCTGCGGCGCGATGCCGAGCGCGTACACGGTCGTCGTCAAGGTCTGGATGAGCAGCGCGCCGATCACCGAACCGGTGAGCGAGAACCGGCCGCCGGTGAGCAGTGTCCCGCCGATGACGACGGCGAGGATCGCGTCCAGTTCGATGAACTGCCCGGCGTTGTTGCCGTCGGCGCTGTGCACGTTCGCGCTGATCATCAGCCCGGCGATACCGGCGCAGAGCGCGCAGAAGACGTAGGTCAGCCAGATCAGCCGGGACGACCGGAGCCCGGCGAGCCTGCCTGCCTCCGGGTTGCCGCCCACCGCTTCGACCAGCAGCCCCAGCGCCGACCGGCGGACCAGCACCGCGGCGATGGCGAACACGGCCAGCGCGATGAGGATCGCGCTGGGCAGGCCGAAGGTGAACCCGCTGCCGATCCATTCGTAGGGATGCGAATTGACGGTGATGATCTGGCCGCCGGTGATCAGCTGGGCGATGCCGCGGCCCGCGACCATCAGGATCAGCGTCGCGATGATCGGCTGGATGCCCAGCACCGCCACGAGCCAGCCGTTCCACACCCCGAGCGCGAGGGCCAGCCCCAGCGCCATCCCGACCGCGGCCAGCGTCCCGCCGAGGCTGTTCTGGTCGCCGAGTCCGCTGATGTGCAGGCAGGCGAGCGCGCCGCTGATCGCGACGACCGCGCCGACGGAGAGGTCGATCCCCCGCGTCGCCACCACCAGGGTCATGCCGATCGCGATGAGGATCAGCGGGGCGCCGTTCTTGAGGATGTCGATCAGGTTCCCGTAAAGGTGCCCGTCGCGGAGTTCGATCGCGAAGAACGCCGGATGGGCGATGAGGTCACCGAGCAGCAACGCCAGCAGCGCGGCGACAGGCCAGAACAAGCGATGCTTGGTCATCGTGCGACTCCTTCCGCCATCGTCGCCATGACGCGGTCCGCGGCCAGCGATTCGTTGTCCAGTACGGCGACCACCGCGCGGTCGCGCAGCACGAGGACCCGGTGGCTCAACCGCAGCACCTCCTCGAGTTCGGCGGAGATGAACACGACGGCCATCCCCTCACTCGAAAGCCGGGCGACAAGCCGCTGGATCTCCGTCTTGGCGCCGATGTCGATCCCGCGTGTCGGCTCGTCGAGGATCAGCAGCCGGGGTTCGGTGATGAGCCACCTCGCGAGCAGCACCTTCTGCTGGTTGCCGCCGCTCAGGTCTCCGACCTTCGCTTCCGCGTTGGCGGGACGGATGTCGAGCATCTCGATGTAGCGCTCGGCGATCTCGTCCTGCCGCCGTCGCGGGATCGGCCGCGCCCAGCCCCGCGAGGCCTGCAACGCGAGCACGATGTTCTCGCGCACGGTGAGTTCCTCGACGAGGCCTTCGGTCTTGCGGTTCTCCGAACAGAACGCGATGCGGTGGTCGAGACCGGTCCGCGGACTCTTCAGCGACACCGGCTCACCGTTGATCCGCACCGAACCGCCGTCCGCGTGATCGGCGCCGAACAGCAGCCTGGCCAGTTCGGTGCGACCGGAGCCGAGTAGCCCGGCCAGGCCGACGACCTCGCCCGCCCGGATGTCGAGCGAGAACGGCGCGACACCGCCCTTGCGGCCGACGTCCTCCGCTTCGAGGAACACCGGCGCCCCGGCGAGGTCGGACCGGCTGTGCCCCGCGTCCTCGATGTCTTCGAGGGCCTCGAGTTCCTTGCCGATCATCCTGGTCACCAGGTCGACCGGGGTGATCTCCTCGGTGCGGTACTCCCCGATCAGCTTCCCGTTGCGCAGCACCGTCATCCGGTCCGCGACGGCGAAGACCTGCTCGATGAAATGGGAGACGAACAGGATCGCCATCCCCTGCTCCCGCAACGACCGCACCACGTTCAGCAACTGCTCGACCTCGCCGGCGTCCAAACTGGACGTCGGTTCGTCGAGGACGAGCACACGCGCGTCGACGTCGAGCGCCCTGGCGATCGCGACCAGTTGCTGCACCGCGATGGAACAGCCGCCCAGTTCCGCCGAAACGTCCACTTCGACGTCCAGCCTGGCCAGCAGCGCGGCCGCCCGGCGGCGCATCTCGCGCCAGTCGATGCGGCCGCGCCGTCGCGGCTCCTTGCCGAGGCAGATGTTCTCCGCCACCGACAGGTTCGGGCAGAGGTTCACTTCCTGGTAGACGGTGCTCACGCCGGAGCGCTGCGCCTCTCCCGGACCGCTGAACGCGACCGGGGAGCCGTCGAGTTCTATCGTGCCCGCGTCCACCCCGTGCACGCCGGTGAGCACCTTGATCAGGGTGGACTTGCCGGCGCCGTTCTCACCCATCAGGGCGTGCACTTCGCCGGGGAACATCCGGAAGGAGACGTCGTCGAGGGCGACCACGCCGGGGAATTCCTTCCGGATGTGGCTCATCCGCAGCATCGCAGGGGGTTCTGTCATCGCTGACCTTGTTCTCGGTGGACGCGGATTCGGGGTCAGTACTGGCGTTGCGGCAGCGCGGCCTTCGCGGCAGCCTGGTCGAATTCGGTCTCGGTGGTCTCGATGCGCGGAGGCACCTGCTCACCGGCGGCGACCTTCTTCACCAGATCCATCAGCTGCGGGCCGAGCAGCGGGTTGCATTCGACGACGTGGTTGATCTTGCCGTCGGCCAGTGCCTGCAGGGCGTCGCGGACGCCGTCGACCGAGACGATCTTGATGTCCTTGCCGGGTACCTTCCCGGCGGCCTCGATCGCTTCGATGGCGCCGAGGGCCATGTCGTCGTTGTGCGCGTACAGCACGTCGATCTTGGGCTGGGACTTCAAGAAGGCTTCCATGACCTCCTTGCCCTTGGCCCTGGTGAACTCACCGGTCTGCGACGCGACGACCTTGAACTTCGGGTTCGACGCGATGACGTCGGCGAAGCCCTTCTTGCGGTCGTTCGCCGGCGCGGAGCCGGTGGTGCCCTGCAGTTCCACGATGCTGACGTCGCCGGCCGCGGAGCCGAACTCCTTGGCCAGCCACTCGCCGGCCTTCTTGCCCTCGGCGACGAAGTCCGAGCCGAGGAAGGTCTTGTACAGCGTCTTGTCCGGCGAGTCGACGGCCCGGTCGGTCAGGATCACCGGGATGTTCGCCGTCTTCGCCTCCTTGAGCACGGTGTCCCAGCCGGACTCCACGACCGGCGAGAAGGCGATCACCTTGACCTTCTGCTGGATGTAGGACCGGATCGCGGCGATCTGGTTCTCCTGCTTCTGTTGCGCGTCGGAGAACTTCAGCTCGATCCCGGCCGTCTTCGCGGAGTCCTGGATCGACTTGGTGTTCGCCGTCCGCCAGCCGCTTTCCGCGCCGACCTGCGCGAAACCGAGGGTGATGGCCCCGCCGCCACCCGCTCCGCCGCCGCCACCGCACGCGGTGAGCGCGAACAGTCCGGCCGCCACTATCGCCGTCCACGATTTTCTCGCCACATCTACTCCTAGATCCGCACTGATCAATTGAGTTAGCGTTAACACTCCACCGGAAAGCCCAGCGAGGGCAGTTCCGGCTTCACGAAATTCCGGTACTCTCCCGCACGATCAACTCGGGAACCACCAGGTCACGGGCTTGTTCTTCGCCACCGTTCATCCGGCGGCGAAGAAGGTCGAACGTGCGCCTGCCGACTTCGACGAAGTCCTGGCGCACCGTCGTCAGCGGCGGCGTGTAGTACGCCGCCTCGGGCACGTCGTCGAAACCGACGATGCGCATCTCCCCCGGCACGTTCACGCCGGCCTCGGTGCAGGCGCGAAGAAAGCCGAGGGCCATCTGGTCGTTGGCCACGAAAACCGCGTTCAGTCCCTTTTCGCCGACGAGGGACCGCCCCGCCGCATACCCGGACCGCGCGCTCCAGTCACCCCGCACCACCGGCGGGATCCGCGCGCCGTGCCGCTGCAGGGTTTCCCGCCAGCCGCGCTCACGGTCGAGCGCCTCCAGCCAGTCTTCGGGCCCAGCCACGTGCCAGACCGTCTCGTGCCCGAGACCCAGCAGATGCTCGGTCGCCCGGCGGGCGCCGTCGTACTGGTCCACCGAGATCACCGGCACCGGCGCTTCCTTCCCGCCACCGACCGCGACGAGCGGGACATCACTGGGCGCGGCCTCCAGCGCGCGCCCGGCGGTGACATGCGGGGCGATCACCACGATGCCTTCGACGGCCTGGCGCCGCAGCCGCTCCACCGCATCGGTGATGGACGACCGGCCGGGACGGCTGATGCTGGTTATGGTCGTCGCGTAACCCGCCTCGCGAGCAGCGTGCTCGATCCCGCTCAGCGTGCTGGCCGGGCCGTAGAGGTTGGCCTCCAACGCGACCACGCCGAGCGTGCCCGACCGGCCGGTGACCAGCGCTCGGGCGACCGAGTTCGGCCGATAGTCCAGTTGCTCGATGGCGGCGTTGACCCGGACGCGCGTCTCGGCGCGCACCGGACCGGTGCCGTTGATGACCCGCGAGACCGTCATATGCGAAACACCCGCGAGCGCGGCGACATCGGTGAGGCTGGCCTGCTTGCCCACGGAGGAAACGGCCGCGTTGCCGCCCTCGCTGCTTTCGCGTGCCATCGCCTGTCTCCTGTCGCCGCTCCTCGCCGGGTGACGAGTGCCGCAAGTGTTAGCGATAACACGAACCCGGTCAAGGTCTCGCCGAGTCACAGTCGGGTCACGGGCGCCTGGTCGCCAGCCCCGAAGTCAGGTGTCGTGCGAGGTGGTCGACCGCGGTTGGAGTCACGAAGCTGACGAGTGGGAATTGGGACATTCAGTGTCCCAATTCCTACATCGTCGCCAACCTGCTCAGCTCAGGTTGGTCAAGAGGGGAGGATTTGGGACGTTCAACGTCCCAAATCCTCCCCGCTCGCCTCCATCCGCTCCCTTGACCGCGCGGAGCCCGTCGTTCTACGGTCAGCGTGCACAAAACAATGTTAACGTTAACATTCCCCGTCAAGGGAGCACTCAACGATGATCCCCTTGCGTCCACGCCGAATCGGCGTCCTCCTCACTTCCCTCGCACTGCTCACGGCAACAGCCACCGTGCCCGCCGCAGCGTCCACAGTGGTCCCAAACGGAGCACGCGACACGGCGAACACCCTGTCCGTCCCCGGTCTCGACGACGTCCGGGGGAACCTCACCCTTCCGGACACCGGGCCCGGCGGCACCACGATCCGTTGGCAGTCCTCGGATCCCGCCGTCGTCACCCCGACCGGAGAGGTCACTCGCCCACCCGACGGGCAACCCACGAAAAGGGTCACGCTCACGGCGGCCGTCACGAGCGGACGTGACACGGCGACCCGGCGGTTCACCGCCACGGTTCCCCCGAAACCGGCGCAGCAAGCCCTCGCCGGCTACAGCTTCTTCTATTTCACCGGCGAAGGCACCCCGGACGGCGAACAGATCTACACCGCGGCCAGCAAGGGCAACGATCCGCTGAACTGGACCGAACTCAACAACGGCAGGCCGGCGCTCCGATCCAGCCTCGGCGAACTCGGCGTCCGCGATCCGTTCATCCTCCGCTCCCCCGACGGCGACAAGTTCTATCTGCTCGCGACCGACCTCAAGATCCACAACGGCCGGGGCTGGGACGCCGCGCAGCGTACGGGCAGCCGCTCGATCATGGTCTGGGAGTCCACCGATCTGGTCACCTGGTCCCGGCAGCGCAGTGTCGAGGTGTCGCCGCCGACCGCGGGCAACACCTGGGCGCCCGAAGCGTTCTGGGATGCCAAGCGCGGAACCTACGTCGTCTACTGGGCTTCGAAGCTGTACGCCGAGAACGATCCGTCGCACACCGGCACCAGCTACAACCGGATGCTCTACGCCACGACACGCGACTTCGTCAGCTTCAGCAAGCCGAAGGTGTGGATCGACCCGGGTTACTCCGTGATCGACTCGACGGTCATCCAGGACAAGGGGACCTACTACCGGTTCACCAAGGACGAACGCGATCCCACCTCGTCGTCGCCGTGCAGCAAGTACATCACCGCGGAGAAGTCGGCCGATCTGCTCGATCCGTCCTACGATTTCGTCGCCGAGTGCATCGGCAAGGGCGATCCTGGGTTGTCCCGCGGCGAGGGCCCGACCGGGTTCAAGTCCAACACGGAGAACAAATGGTACCTGTTCATCGACGAGTACGGCGGCCGCGGCTACGTCCCGTTCGAGACGACCGATCTCGCGTCCGGGAAGTGGACCATGTCGCCAGGGGCGATGCTGCCCGCGTCACCCAGGCACGGCACCGTCCTGCCGGTCACCCAAGCCGAACTCGACCGGCTGACCGCAGCGCCCGCGCCCGCCAAAGCGGACAAGAACGGCCTGGTGGCGCACTGGCCCCTCGACGGCAAGACCGGCTCGACCGCCGCCGACCGCTCCGGCCACGGCTACGACGGCGCGCTGGCCGGTGACGTGAAGTGGGCGGGCGGAGCGCTGGAGTTCGGCGGGACCAACGGTCACGTGCAGCTGCCGAACAACCTGCTGAACGGCGCGCCCGCGGCCACCGTGTCCGCCGACGTCCTCGTCGACCCCGGCCAGCAGACGCCGTATTTCCTCTACGGTTTCGGCAATACCGGGCCCTCGGGCGCCGGAGACGGCTACCTCTTCGGTACCGGCGGGACCGAGGCGGGCGGATTCCGGGGCGCGATCGCGACCGGCGACTGGACCACCGAACAGGGAGCCGCCTCGGCCGGTGGTCTCCCCCGCGGGGTGTGGAAGAACGTCACGCTCACCGTCGGCGGCGGTAGTGCCGTTCTGTACCTGGACGGGGCCGAGGTGGCACGCGACGACAAGGTCACCATCAGACCGGCCGACCTCGGCGGCGGGGTCACCGCGGCCAATTACCTCGGCCGGTCGGTCTACTCGGCCGACAAGACGTTCAAGGGCAAGATGAAGGACGTCCGGCTCTACAACCGCGCGCTCTCCGGCGCCGAGGTCGCCGGGCTGCCGTCGAACAGCACGCTGATCCGCTCGGTCACCCTCGATGCCCTCAAGGTGCCGGCCGTCATCGATGCGGGCGCGGGCACGGTCGTGCTCCCGGTCCGTCCCGGCACCGACCTGCGTGCCCTCAATCCGAAGTTCGGCCTCGCCCCAGGCGCGACTCTCAAACCCGGCGACGGGCGTCCGGTCGACCTTCGCCGCCCCAAGAAGTACACCGTCGTCGCACCGCGCGGACAGGTCCGGGTCTGGACGGTCGAAGCCCGCGAGCTCCGGACGCCGGTATTGCCCGGGCTGAACGCGGACCCGAACATCATCGCGATCGGTGACACGTACTACTTGTATCCGACCACTGACGGCTTCCCCGGCTGGGGCGGCACGACCTTCTCGACATGGTCTTCGAAGAACCTCGTCGACTGGACGGACCACGGCGTCGCGCTCGACCTCGGTCCCGGGGTGAGCTGGGCGGACAAGAACGCGTGGGCGCCCACGATGGCCGAACGGAACGGCAAGTACTACTTCTACTTCTGCGCCGAAGCCAAGATCGGTGTCGCGGTCGGTGACTCACCGACCGGTCCTTTCATCGACTCCGGCAAGCCTCTGATCGCGAAGAACCCCGGCGGCGGCCAGGCGATCGACCCGGCCGTCTTCATCGATCGCTCGGGGAAGCCGTATCTCTACTGGGGCAACGGGGAAGCGTATGTCGTGCCCTTGAACGACGACATGGTGTCCTTCGACCCCGCCGCGATCCAGCGGATCACGGGGCTCGGCGGTTTCCGCGAGGGGCTCTTCATGGTGGAGCGCAACGGCACGTACTACCTGAGCTGGTCGATCGACGACACCCGCAGCGAGGACTACCGCGTCGCCTACGCCACCGCGAGCACCCCCACCGGCCCGTTCACCGACCGCGGGCTGATCCTCGCCAAGGACACGAAGCTGGGCATCAAGGGCACCGGGCACTCGTCGATGGTGCGGGTGCCGGGCAAGGACGAGTGGTACATCGCCTATCACCGCTTCGCCATCCCCGGCGGGGACGGCACGCATCGGGAAACCACCATCGACAAGCTGACCTTCACCCGCGACGGCAGGATCGCCCCGGTCGTGCCGACGCTCGAAGGCATCGCCCCGGTATGACGCGGGCTCAGCTCGAAGCGCGACGAGTGAGCGACACCGGCAGTATCCGCTGCCGGGGCTTGAGCTCGCGGTCGTCCATCAGCGCCAGCAGGGTCTCGACCATCGCGTGGACCTGCTCGCGCGGGTCCTGATGCACCGAGGTCAGCGGCGGGTCCATCTCCGGCGCCAAGGTCGCGTTGTCGTCGAAGCTGACGACGGCGACGTCGGAGGGGATCCGCCGTCCGGCGGAATGCAGGGTGCGGAGCGCGCCGAGGGCCATCATGTCGCTGGCCACGAAGACGGCGTCGAGGTCGGGGCGCCGCGCGAGCAGGTTCGACATCGCCTTCGCGCCACCGGTGAGGGTGAAGTCGCCCTCCTCGACCAGGTCCCCCGGGTCGAGCCCGGCGTCGAGCAGGGTCTTGCGCCAGCCGGAGAGCCGGTCGATCGCCGCGCTCTGGTCCTGCGGACCGGCGATCGTGGCGATCCGGCGGTGGCCGGCCTCGACCAGATGCGCGACAGCCAGCTTCGCGCCGCCCTCGTTGTCGAAGTCGACGACGTGGACACCGCGTTTGAGCCCGGCCGCCTGCCCGCCGTACACCACCGGGATCCTCAACTGCCGCAACGCCTTGGGCAACGGGTCGGTGCGGTGCGGTGCGAACACCAGCACGCCGTCGACGTGCCCGCCGTCGAGGAACCGGACCGTGCGGTCGAGGTCCTCGCGGGTGTCACTGAAGATCAAGACCATCTGGCAGCCGATGTCGGCGAGTTCGCGGTAGCCCGCGCGCATGACCGCGGTGCGGTACGGGTCGTCGAGCAGCCGCGCCTCCGGCTCCGACAGCACGACCGCGACCGCGCCGGTCCTCCTGGTCACCAGGGATCTGGCCGCCTGGTTCGGGGAGTAGCCGAGTTCGCGGGCCGCGGCCTGCACCCGCTCGCGGGAGCGCGCGCTGACGTAGCCGTCGTCGTTCAGCGCCCGGGACGCCGTCGACCGGCTGACCCCGGCGGACGCGGCGACGTCTTCCAGCGTCGGCCTGCCGTCTTCCCCTGGTCGAGGCCCCACCCGCGTCACCTTCACCCTTCAACTCCATCCGGACACCCACAGCTTAGTGTCCGGCGGCCATCCGCACTGAGAGCGCTCCCCTGATGGAAACACTCTCATTACAAGCCCTTGACACGGCCATACCTTGGCGACAGACTCTGCGCATCCTGGGAGCGCTCCCATTTTCTGGTCATGACGCGACGGCGTTCCCTCCCACCGGCAAGGGGTATGACACGTGAGAAGGATCCGGAACGGCCTGGTGCTGACACTGGGTATCACCATGACGACGTTCGGACTGGCGGCGTGCGGCGGTGACGACGGCGCGGCGCCCGCGGCGTCGGACCCGAACGCGAAGGTCGAGCTGTCGCTGGCGACGTTCACCGAGTTCGGCTACGAGGCGCTCATTCCCGAGTACGAACGACTGCACCCGAACATCAAGATCACCCACCGCAAGACCGGCCAGGGCGGGCCGTACCACCAGGACCTGATCACGAAACTGGCGGCGGGTTCCGGCCTCGCCGACGTCACCGCCGTCGAGGAAGGGCATCTGTCGAACGTCCTCGACAAGGGCTCGAAGTTCAACGACCTGCCCAAGATCGGCCCGGCGGAGGCCTCCCCCGACCGCTGGCTCGGCTGGAAGTACGACGCGGCGAAGACCAAGGACGGCAAGGTCATCGGCTACGGCACGGACATCGGCCCGCTGGCGATGTGCTACCGCAAGGACATGCTCGAGGCGGCGGGCCTGCCGTCCGATCCCGAAGCGGTCAAACCCCTGTTCGCCACCTGGGACAGCTACTTCGCCGCGGGCGACCAGTACGTCGCGAAGGCAGGCGGGAAGGCGTGGTTCGACTCGGCCGCGCAGAACTTCAACGCCATGGTCAACCAGCTCCCCAGCGGCTACATCGGCAACGACGACAAGCTCGCGGTGGAAGCCAACCAGGGCATCAAGGACGCCTGGACCAAGGTGACCGGCGCTGTCGCGAAAGGACAGTCGGCCAAGCTGACCGCGTTCAGCAACGAGTGGAACTCCGGGTTCAAACAGGGCGCCTTCGCCACGAAGGTGTGCCCCGCGTGGATGCTCGGTGTGATCGAGGAGCACTCCGGCCCGGAGAACGCCGGCAAGTGGGCGGTCACCGCGGCCTTCCCCGGCGGCGGCGGGAACTGGGGCGGTTCGTATCTGACCGTGCCCACGCAGTCGAAGCACCCGAAGGAGGCGGCCGAACTCGCCGCCTGGCTGACCGCGCCCGAGCAGCAGATCAAGGCGTTCCAGGCGAAGGGCACCTTCCCCAGCCAGGTCAAGGCGCTGGAGGACCCGGCGCTGCTGAACGAGACCGACGCCTACTTCGGTGGCGCCAAGATCGGCCAGCTGTTCGCCGAGCAGGCCAAGAAGGTCGCCAAGCCGCAGTACAAGGGCCCCGGTGACGGCCAGATCCAGGAGAACGCGTCGAGCCCCGCGCTGCAGGCCGTCGAACAGGGCAAGTCCGCGGACGAAGGCTGGACGCAACTGCTCGACGCCGCGAAGAAGATCACGCGCTGACCGATGACCGTCGTCGACAAGATCGCGCCGGAGGGGAGGAAGGCCGGGGTGCGCACGTCACCCCGGCCCACCCTTCGCCACCGGCTGAGCCGCTGGGACGTCAAGGTCTCGCCGTACCTCTACATCGCCCCGTTCTTCATCGTGTTCGGGATCGTCGGGCTGTTCCCGCTGCTCTACACGGCGTACGTGTCGCTGTTCAGCTGGGAGGCGGGCGACGACAATCCCGTTTTCATCGGGCTGGACAACTTCAAGGAGCTGTTCGCCGACACGCAGTTCTGGAACGCGCTCGAGAACACCGTCAGCATCTTCCTGCTCTCCAGCGTTCCGCAGCTGATCATCGCGGTGCTCCTGGCGGCGCTGCTGAGCGCCAGGCTCCGCGGGGCGACCGGCTGGCGCGTCGGCGTCCTGCTCCCGTACGCCGCCAGCCTGGTCGCGCTCGGGATCATCTTCGCGAACCTGTTCGGGCCGAAGTACGGGCTGGTCAACGGCCTGTTGCAGACCATCGGACTGGACCCGGTCGACTGGCAGGCAGGCCGGTTCAGCAGCCATGTCGCGATCGCGATCATGGTGAACTGGCGCTGGACCGGGTACAACGCGCTGATCGTGCTGGCGGCGATGCAGGCCATCCCGAAGGAACTGCACGAGGCCGCCCTCATCGACGGCGCGGGAGCCGCACGCCGGTTCTTCAGCATCACGCTGCCCCTGCTGAAGCCGACGCTGATCTTCGTCACCATCACCTCGACGATCGGCGGACTCCAGATCTTCACCGAGCCCAAACTGTTCGACGCCATGCCGGGATCGAACAACGGCGGCTCGTCCAACCAGTTCCAGACCGTGACGCTGTACCTGTACCAAACGGCCTTCGAGAACTACGAACTCGGCTATGCCTCGGCGATCGCGTGGGTGCTGTTCGTGATCATCGTGCTGATCGCGCTGGTGAACTTCTTCCTCACCGGCAGGCTCGCCAGGAACCCGGCGGTGAAGAAGAAGTGACCACCATCCACAGCGGACTCAAGCGGAGTGTCTCGGCGCTCGGCAAACCCCGCCGGGCGACCTACGTCGTGCTCGCGATCTTCGTGCTGGGCTCGCTCTTCCCGTTCTACTGGTCGTTCCTGGTGGCGAGCCGGGACAGCGGGATGCTCACCGAGCGGGTGCCGCCCTTCCTGCCCGGCGGGAACTTCTTCGCCAACGCGGCCAGGGTGTTCGACACGGTGCCGTTC
This sequence comes from Amycolatopsis sp. WAC 01376, assembly GCF_003947415.1. Lineage (GTDB taxonomy): Bacteria > Actinomycetota > Actinomycetes > Mycobacteriales > Pseudonocardiaceae > Amycolatopsis. The sequence continues at coordinate 6,186 of NZ_QHKL01000007.1, read as the reverse complement.
TGGAAGGCGCTCGCGAACAGCCTGATCGTGTCCGGCACGGTCACCCTCACCACGGTGCTGTTCTCGGCGCTGGCCGGGTTCGCCTTCGCCAAACTGCGGTTCCGCGGCCGGAACGGGCTGTTCGTGTTCATCGTCATCACGCTCGCCGTGCCGACCCAGCTCGGCATCATCCCGCTGTTCATGGCGATGTCGGAGTTCGGCTGGGCGGGTGGGCTGCAAGCGGTGATCGTGCCCAACCTGGTGACCGCGTTCGGTGTCTTCTGGATGCGTCAGTACACAGTGGACGCCGTGCCGTACGAACTGATCGAAGCGGCGCGGGTCGACGGGTGCAGCATGATCCGGATCTTCTGGAACGTCTGCCTGCCCGCGGTCCGCCCGGCGGCGGCGATCCTGGCGATGTTCACGTTCATGACCTCGTGGAACGACTTCCTCTGGCCGCTCGTCGTGCTGGACGCCGGAAACCCCACCGTCCAGCTGGCGCTGGAGAAGCTGCAGAGCGGCTACTACGTCGACTACTCGCTGGTGCTGGCCGGGACCACCCTGGCCACCATCCCGATCCTCATCGTCTTCCTCCTCCTCGGCCGCCAGATCGTGGCCGGGATCATGCAAGGTGCCGTGAAAGGGTGACCATGTCCGCACATCCCGACAGTGTCCGGGCGAAGACCGCACTGCTGTTCCCGCCCGGATTCGTGTGGGGCGCCGCCACCGCGGCCTACCAGGTCGAAGGGGCCACGGCCGCCGACGGCCGGACCGACTCGATCTGGGACGTCTTCGCCCGCCGCCCCGGCGCCGTCGTCGGCGGCGACACCGGCGAACCGGGCGCCGATCACTACCACCGCTACGCCGAAGACGTCGACCTGATGCGACGGCTCGGGCTCGGCGCCTACCGGTTCTCCCTGTCGTGGCCGCGGATCCGGCCCGACGGCGGGACACCGAACCTCCGCGGTCTCGGGTTCTACGACCGGCTCATCGACAAGCTACTCGAAGCCGGGATCGAGCCCTGGGCGACGCTGTATCACTGGGATCTCCCCCAGGCTCTGGAGGAGGAAGGGGGCTGGGCCTCACGCGAGACCGCCTTCCGGTTCGCCGAGTACGCCGAAACGGTCGTAGCGCGCTTGGGCGACCGAGTGGCGCACTGGTCCACCCTCAACGAGCCGTGGTGTGCCGCGATGCTGGGTTACGCGCGCGGGATCCACGCTCCAGGCAGGCAGGAACCCCGCGCCGCCGTCGCCGCCACGCACCATCTGCTGCTCGGGCACGGGCTCGCGATGGACGTCCTGCGGCGGCATGCCCCGGCGGCGTCGTCGGGGATCACGCTGAACCTGTACCCGGTGTCGGCCGTCGATCCTTCGTCCACTGTGGACGTCGAAGCCGCACGCCGGATCGACGGCCTGCAAAACCGGCTGTTCCTGGACCCGGTGCTTCGCGGCTCGTACCCGGCGGATCTGCTGACCGACCTGGCACCGCTCGGCATCGAGGAGCTCTTGCGGGACGGCGATCTCGCGACCATCGCCGCCCCGATCGATTGGCTGGGCATCAACTACTACCGCGGCTACCAGGTGGCGGGAACGCCCAGGCCCGGCAGCGAACCGGCGGACACCGGCTGGCTCGGCGCCCCCGACGTCCATTTCGTCCCCGACGAGACGGCGCCGCGCACCGACTCCGGCTGGGAGGTCCAGCCTTCGCGGCTGACCGAATGCCTGCTTCAGGTCCATCGCGAGTATCGGCCGATCCCGTTGTACATCACCGAAAACGGCGCCTCCTATCCGGACGCCCTGATCGGCGGCGACATCGCGGACACCGACCGGATCGCCTTCCTCGACTCGCATCTGCGTGCCGCGCACGAGGCGATCGAAGCAGGCGTCGACCTGCGTGGGTACTTCTACTGGTCGCTGCTCGACAACTTCGAATGGGCCGAGGGGTACGCCAAGCGCTTCGGCCTAGTACACGTCGACTACACGACGCAGCGACGGACGCCGAAGCGAAGCGCGCTCTGGTACGCGCGGGCGATCGGCCTCAACGGGCTGAGCTGAGGGCGAGTGTCAGGAAAGGGTCGTTCAGGACGTTTTTCGTCCTGAACGACCCTTTCCTGACGGTTACGCGCGGGAGCGCGCGGCCGAGACCACGGCGCGTTCCGCGGCGGTCCGCCAGTCCTGACCCGTGGCCCCGACGGCCCGGAACCCGTTCACGCAACCAGGTACGTCCGCGGTGTAGGTGCAGTTGTCGGGCCGGTTACCGCTCAACACGGCCCCGTTCACGAGTGCGACGTGTGCGTTGATCGTGTGGATGCCGCCCCCGGAAGCCGGAGAAGGGTAAGAACCGGTCCCGGGCTCACCCGCGGCGTTGTCGCTGACCGTCGCCGCGTCGAGCGTGAGACTGTCGTCGAACACGACGACTCCGCCGCCTCGACCTCCGTAACCGGAGATCCCGGAATACCCGCCCGGCCCCGCGACGCCGGCATCGCCGCCGCGTCCCGCCTGGTTGCCGGTGATGGTGGTGCGGGTGATGACCGGATTCAGCAGCACACCTCCGCTGGTCGACATCATCACGCCGCCGGCCGTGCCGCCACTGCCGCCGTGTCCGGCTCCACCGCCCTCCGCGCCTCCCGAACCGCCCTTGCCGCCGCTCCCGGCACCGTTGCCGGTGACGACGCTGTCGGTGAGCCGCAGGACGGTGCCGCTGAGCGCGTCGACACCGGCGCCGAAGCCGGCCGGACCGCCTTGGCCACCCGGCTTGGCGGCCACACCGTTTCCACCCTGGCCACCGGAACCGGAGGCGTTGCCGGTGATCGAGGTACGGGTGATGGTCAACGTCACCTGCGGGGAACCGTAGGAAGAGATCCCACCGCCGGAACCTCCGTAGCCGCCGCTACCGGCACTGGTGGTGGCGGTGGCGGCGGCACCGGGAGCACCCGAGCCGGCGGAGTTGCCGCTGATGACGCTGTCGGTGATGGTCAGCGGACCCCAGTTCTTGATACCGCCGCCGGACTCGCCCGGATTCCCGACGCCAGGGGAACTGGCACCGACACCGTCCGGAGCCTGACCACCCGCGATTGTGACTTCGTTGAGGGTCAGATCGCCCCAATTGAAGATGATCCGGAATCGGGGTGCGTCTTTGGCACGTTCGATGGTGGCGTGATTACCGTTCACGGTGAGCTTTCCCCGGATGGAGGGAAGCCCGGCTTTCCAGGTGGCATCGGCGGCCGACGTGAGCGTGTAGACGCACTTCGCCGCCAGGGACAGCGTGTCCGGCTCAGAGGTGGCGTTGGCATCGGCGATGGCCTGGACCAACGCGGCGGAGTCGCAGGGAACTGCGGTTTCGGCGGCGTGCGCCGGTGGAGCGACCAGGGCGAGCGCCCCCAGTGCGGTTACCGTGGTCGCGATTCGTCTTCGGGTTCTGCCATTCGACATCATCGAAAAACCTCTCGGGTCAAGGAATCGGGTGATGGCCATCGAGAACATTAGAAGTCCCTGCCTTCACCACTCAATGAATATGATTCCGGCCACACGATTACCGATCACCGGGAATCGTGGCGAATAAACGAATGAGCATCGGAATTCGCCGCTCGCCGACGCCGCGCCGAGGGATTGCGGTGGCCATACTCCGGCATGTCTTGTTATCGTAGGCGCGGCCCTGATCAACGAGCATGGAGAGAGACGTGGCAGGTGTAGACGACATCTCCGGGTGAGCCGGAGTTGCCAGGCCACCGGCGCTGACGCCGACGTGGCCGATTCGTCGTCCCCTCACGCCATGTCCACGCGGTGCTGCTTCGAGGCGCCCGCTGTCTTCCACGAGGTCATTTCCATGTCAGACGCCTTCGTCGTCGTGTCCGCTCTCTCCTTCGCCTGGCCGGATGACACGCCGGTCTTCGACGACCTGTCGTTCAGCGTTCCCGGTGGCCGCACCGGGCTCGTCGCGCCCAACGGGGCGGGCAAGAGCACGCTCCTCAAGCTGATCGCCGGCGAGCTGCGGCCGGTCTCCGGGACTGTCTCCACGCAGGGGGTCGTCGGTTATCTGCCGCAGTCGCTGCCGCTCACCGCCGACCTGAACGTGGCCGAGGTACTCGGGATCGCACCGCAACTCGCGGCCCTGAGCGCCATCGAGTCCGGCGACGCGAGCGAAGAGCACTTCACCACCATCGGGAACGACTGGGACATCGAAGAACGCACCCGCGCCCAACTCGACCGGCTCGGCCTCGACGGCCTCGCGCTGGACCGGAGCCTGCGCACGTTGAGCGGCGGGCAGGTCATCTCCCTCGGCCTGGCCGCCCAGCTGCTGAAACGGCCCGACATCCTGCTGCTGGACGAACCGACCAACAACCTCGACCTCGACGCCCGACGCAAGCTCTACGGGGTGCTCGAAGACTGGTCCGGTTGCCTGCTGCTGGTGAGCCACGACCGGGAACTGCTCGACCGGATGGACCGCATCGCCGAACTCGACCGCGGCGATCTCCGTTACCACGGCGGGAATTTCACCCAGTACGAAGCGGCGGTCAAGGCCGAGCAGGAGGTCGCCGAACGCAACGTCCGCAGTGCCGAACAAGAGGTCAAACGCGAGAAACGGGAGATGCAGCAGGCCCGCGAACGCGCCGCGCGCCGCGCGGGCAACGCGGCACGCAACCTCGGCAGCGCGGGGCTGCCGAAGATCTTCGCCGGCACCATGAAACGCAACGCCCAGGAATCCGCCGGAAAGGCGAACGAAACGCACGCCGCCCGGGTCAACGACGCGAAGAACCGCCTCGACGAGGCCGAACGCTCCCTGCGCGACGACCAGAAGATCGCGCTCATCCTGCCGGGCACCAACGTCCCCGCCGGCCGCACGATGTTCCACGGCGAGCGCATCCAGGTCCGCTACGGCGACCGGAACGTCTTCGCGGGCGACGGAGTCGACCTGACGATCCGCGGCCCCGAACGGATCGCGCTGACCGGCGGGAACGGAACCGGCAAGTCGACGCTCCTGCGTGTGCTCAACGGAGACCTTTCACCCGACGGCGGCGTGGTGAAACGAGCCGAGGGCCGGATCGCGTATCTCTCCCAGCGGCTGGACCTTCTGGACCTCGACCGGACCATCGCCGAGAACTTCGCGACGTTCGCCCCCGGCCTCCCCGAGTCGCAACGGATGACCTTGCTCGCCCGCTTCCTGTTCCGAGGCGCGCGAACCCGGCTCCCCGTCGGCGTGCTCTCCGGAGGCGAACGCCTGCGAGCCACCCTGGCCTGCGTCCTGTTCGCCGAACCCGCGCCTCAACTGCTCCTGCTGGACGAGCCGACGAACAATCTCGACCTGGTCAGCGTCGGGCAGTTGGAGAGCGCGCTGGGTGCGTATCAGGGGGCTTTCGTGGTCGTGAGCCACGATGAGCGGTTCCTGACCGAGATCAAGGTGGACCGGCGGGTGCGGTTGACCGACGGGACGCTTGTGGACTCTTGAGGCTTCAGTTCGGTCGGATCGTCGCGGGACCGAGTCCCCTAGCGACCAGTGACGGCCAAAGTGTGCTCGCCTCAGCCACGGTCGTGGAGGGTGATCTGGTAGCCGTCAGGGTCGGCGAAGGTGAACGTCCGGCCGAAGGGACCGTCGATCGGCGCGGAAACGATGGTGTGCCCGTCGGCGACGAGCGCGTCGTGAATGGCCTGGACGTCGGTGGCGTGGAGCCAGATCGCGGCACCGATTCCGGGCTGCGCGACCGATGCGAGGTCCGTGCCGGGAACGATTTCGCGAAGCGCGAACGCGATCGGCTTCGTCTCGAACACGACGGCGTGCGGAGGTCCGGCCGGCGAGCGGACGAGACCGAGGTACTGCTCGTAGAACGCCTGCGAAGCGGCGAGGTCACGCGCTTGCAGGGAGATGAAGTCCGGGCCGGTGACGGGCAAGGCGTGCTCCTTCTGTTCATGTCAGCTTTTTGACATAGGCAACTGTATGTCAGGGTGCTGACATGAGTCAAGGCGGGGCCGGGGTCGGCCTGAACGCCGCAGCGACCACTCGGACCGTAGCGATTCGTTCCGTCGACGTCGGAATGCTGACCGACCCAGCTGTCGGACGCATTCCGGATTCTGCGACGCACAATCCCCCCGTTACCTTCTTCGTGGCTCTTGATCGAGGAGCTGCGGTCGCCAGGCCCGGCATGACTTAGTCCCCCAGTCGAACCCATGATCCGGGGGGTGGTGTCACCGGGTTTGGTGGCATCGAGGGACC
>NZ_QHKL01000004.1 GCF_003947415.1 Amycolatopsis sp. WAC 01376 | reverse complement strand
AGGCGGCTCATCGGCCTCGTGGCCGTCCTGGTCCTGGTCAACTTCATGGTCGACACGGCCATCACGGCGCCGCTGCTCGTCCTTCCGGAAATGCTCGACCACTTCGGCACCGACCAGACGGCGTGGCTCAACGCCAGCGCGATGCTGGCGGGGGTGATGTGGGCGCCGCTGCTCGGCAAGAGCGCCGACGTGCACGGCAAACGCAAGGTGCTCGTACTGACGTTGCTGCTCAGTTGCGCCGGCGCGCTCATCTGCGCGGTGGCCCCGAATATCTGGGTCTTCGTGCCCGGACGCCTGCTGCAAGGGGCGGCCGTGGCCGCCCTGTTCCTCTCCGTCGCGATCGTCCGGGAGATCTGCGCGCCCCGGATCGCGATGGTCGTGGTGGGCATCGTGACCTCCGGATCCGCGGTGCTCAACATCGGTTCCCGTTTCCTCACCGAGAAACTGGCCGCGGAGTTCGGCTTCCAGATCTTGTTCGTCGTATCGGCCGTCGTCGCCATCGCGATGGCGATCTGCGTGCGCCGCGTCATTCCCGAATCCGTGCTCAGGACACCGGGCCGGATCGACGTCGGAGGTGCGCTGCTCCTCGGCGGCGGCCTGGCCGGGGTGCTCGGCTATGTCAGCCTCGGCTCGGAGTTCGGCTGGTTCGCCGTCGGCCCGATGGTCCTCCTGATCGGCGGCGTCGTGGCCTTGGCCAGGTGGTTCCTGGTCTCGAGCCGGAAGCCCGATTCGCTGATCGACATCCGGAACCTCGGCGCGCCTTTGGCGCTCACCCTGCTCGTGCTCGTACTCAGCACCGGTTCGTACCAGAGCATGCTCCAGCTCATCCCGCTGGTCAGCGATGTCTCGGCGGGGCAGGGGCTCGGATACGGACTGGCGGGCCAGGGAACGCTGGCACTGCTGCTCGCGGCGCCCGGTATCGGCGTCATGATCGGCGGTCCGGTGGCCGGGGCACTCGCCACTCGCGTCGGGCCGGCGATGACCCTGGCGGGTGGGATCGCACTCGGGACCGTGGGAACCATCGGGATGTTCCTCGGTGTCTCCCAGTTCCCGGTCGCGGTGTTCTTCGCTTTCCTGCTGGGTTTCACGGTCGGCGCGCTCGGAACCTCCGGCTTCAACCTGGCGGGCAGCCTGGCGCCCGCCGAACGGCAGGGCATCGTCTCCAGCCTGGTCATGGTCGTCATCGCGATCGGATCGGTGGTGCTGGATTTCGTGGGCGCGGCGGTGCTCAAGTCGACCACCGTGTCCGTCGGCGGCGAAACCGTGAATTCGGGAACGGGTGTCTTCACCTACATCACGATCGCTTCCGTCGCCTTCGCGATCGCCGCGGTACTCGTCGTCTTGCTGGTGCGAAAGTCGCCGCATAACCATAAAACGCCCTCACCGGCGTCTCTTTGACGGAATCGGAGAACGGAAATGAACACGGCAAAAGGAACGGTCCTCGTCTCCGGCGCGAGCATCGCCGGACCGGCCGTCGCATTCTGGTTGCGGCGGTACGGATTCTCGGTGACGGTGGTGGAGAAGGCAGGCGGACTGCGAGGAGGCGGATATCCGATCGACGTCCGTGGCACCGCGCTGGAGGTGGCCGGCCGGATGGGGATCCTGCCGCGGCTCCAGGAAGCGCATATCGAGACGCGTTTGCTGACCTTCCTTGATGCCACCGGCGGAGAGGTGGCGTCGGTGCATCCGCAGACGGTGGTCGGCGGAGTCGAGGGGAGCGATGTCGAGGTACGGCGTGGCGACCTGGCGGAGATTCTGTACGGAGCCACCCGCGACGACGTGGAATACGTGTTCGACGATTCCATCGAAGCGCTCGAAGAACACGAGAACGGTGTCGAAGTCACCTTCCGCAGTGGAACACGGCGCGCGTTCGACCTGGTCGTGGGAGCCGACGGACTGCACTCGCGCACCAGGGAACTCGTCTTCGGGCCCGAGCACCGCTATCACCGTTATCTGGGGTATTGCTTCGCCGGATTCACGATGCCCAACGAGTTCGGCCTGTCGCGAGAAGGTGTGCTCTGGAACGTGCCCGGCCGCGGGGCGGCGCTCTACGCGGTCAAGGGCAGCGAGCGGATCCACGGTTTCCTGGTCGCCGCTCGCCCCGAGCCACCGTATGAGGTACTCCGCGATCCCCAAGCGCAACTGGACCTCGTCGCCGCGACCTTCCACGGCGACGGCTGGGAAATCCCGGCCATGGTCACCGCGATGCGCGACGCGGACGACCTGTTCTTCGACACCGTCAGCCAAATCCACCTGCCGCGCTGGTCCGGCGGCCGGATCGCCTTGGTCGGCGATGCCGCCTACGCGCCGTCGTTCCTGACCGGGCAGGGTTCCAGCCTCGCCCTCGTGGGTGCCTACATGCTCGCCAGGGCGCTGGCCGTCCATCGTGACCACACCGCCGCGTTCGCCGCCTACAAAGACGACACACGGGGATTCGTCGAGCTGAACCAAGCGCAGGTCGGCGTGGGCGACGCGGCGCTCTTCCCGGTCACCGCCGAAGCCCTCGCGCGACGTGACAGCCGGCTGCGTGGCCTGACCACCTCGGCGCCGGGAACCGGGCGACCGGCCCATACCGCTCTCACGCTGCCGGAGCCCATCGCCGAGCCGCAGCGCGGCTGAAGGACACGGCCTAGCGCGGTGTCGTCGACAACGTCGGTGTCGGCGACACCGCGTCGCGTTCGACGGAAAAGACGGCGAGGAAATAGTTCGCCTGGGCGCAGTTGACGTTCTCGCCGCCGGTGAGTTCCGCGGTGAGCGTGTCGCGCTCGACGGTCAGTTCGGCGCCGTCCTCGGCGCATCCCGGCAAGACGAAGGCGAAACCGCGCCGGTCGGCAGGCGGGACGAACGACAAAGCCCCACGGACTTCGTCCAGATTCGTGAGCTTGGCGCGTTCCAGGGTTCGCTGGAACTCCTGAGCAGGGGCCGTTCCGAGTTCCACTGGCCGCAGGCCCGTCAACCGGGTGCTCGAGCCCTTGAGTCCCGCGAATGCCTCCAGCTCCGCCGTATCCTTGCCGATGCCACATCCCGCCACCAGCAGCAGAAGGCACGCTGCGATCCATCTCATGCGCCGAGGACGTAGCGGACCGTTCCGCCGGTTGCACCGCCCGGGTATCGAACCTAGACGTCAGGCATGTGTGCCTGGCTCGAGCCTTCCCGGCCGAAAGGGCTCGACACCGACGACGTGACGAGCGCGGGTCGGCTCGACGAGCACCTTGACCCGCCGTTCGCCCGGGATCCGCCATTCGAACCGGTCGGTTCCGACGTACTTCTTCGCCAGCCGGTCCATGCAGTGATCCGCCTCGTCGCCTTCGACGAACTCGACGGCCCGGCCGTGGATCACGACGCGGTCGTAGGGGTTGTCCGTGTCCAGGCAGGACAGCGACACGCGGGGATCGCGGCGCAGGTTCTCTTCCTTCACCCTGCCGACGGCGGTGTTGAACACGATGTGGTCGCCTTCGAGGTCGATCCACATGGCGGACACCTGGGGTGAGCCGTCCCCGTTCACCGTGGCGAGGTGCCAGAACTTCGGTGCCGCGATCCAGCCGCGGATCTGCTCGTCCAGCCCAGTCACGCGGCCCTCCAGTGAGTCCGGATCAGGACGACGATTGTCGCGCGGACGACCGCGGATGTCGACCGGCGAAGTGGTGGCTATTGACATCCATGACAGTATTTTTCCAACTAGACGACTAGTGCGTTGCCGGGGTTGTGGCCGAGCAGACGACGATCCGGGTCGGCGCCTCTGGGGAGAGGACCTTGTCCATGCAGCCAACCCGTCGTATCTCTCTCGTTCTCGCACTCGCCGCCGCGGCGGGGATCGCGTTCGCGTCGCCGTCCACCGCCGCGGACGACTACTACCAGGACGCGCTGGGCAAGACCGGGCCCGAACTCAAGGCGGCACTGCACGGGATCATCAGCACCAACACCAAACTGACGTACGAACAGGTGTGGGACGGGATCAGGGCCACCGATGAGGACCCGGCCAACCCGGCGAACGTCGTGCTGCTCTACAGCGGCCGCTCGCAGGCGAAGACCGCCAACGGCGGCGAGGTCGACGACTGGAACCGCGAGCATGTCTGGGCCAAGTCGCACGGCGACTTCGGCACAGCCGTCGGACCCGGTACCGATTTGCACCACCTGCGCGCGGAGGACGTGTCGGTCAACAGCACCCGCGGGAACAAGGACTTCGACGCCGGCGGCTCGCCGGTCGGCGAGGCGCCCGGGAGTTCGACCGACGACGACTCGTTCGAGCCGCGGGACGCGGTCAAGGGCGATGTGGCCCGCATGATCCTGTACATGGCCGTCCGTTACGACGGCACCGACGGTTTCGCCGATCTCGAACCCAACGACGCCGTCGACAACGGCTCCAAACCCAACATCGGCCGTCTCTCGGTCCTGCTGACCTGGAACACCCAGGACCCGCCCGACGCCGCCGAGCAGCGCCGTAACCAGGTCATCCACGACCGGTTCCAGCACAACCGCAACCCGTTCATCGACCACCCGGAATGGGCCGCCTCCATCTACGGATAGTTCCTGTCGCCCCAAAAGGCAGTTTACGTGGTCCCTTAGACGATCCCTTCGAACTCGTCAAATATGTGCCGAGGACAATATCGTCCTTTCTTGTCTCATTCGGCCATATTCGCCGTACGGAGGAAAACATGCGAAAGAGCATTCGGAGGATCGGGGGCGCGGTCGCCGCGACGGCGGTGGCGGGCGGCGTCATGGTCGCGGCCGCCGCGCCCGCCCAGGCGAGCTTCGTCACGCCGGTGTACGGGATGACCTGTGACACCGGCTACGACTCGAGCTATCGGGCCTGGGGAGTCTGCTGGGCGCCCATTCCGGCGAAGTGGAAGCTGCGGGTGGACTGTACGTTCGGCGGAACGTACGACACGATTTGGCACTACCCGCCGCAGAACGAGTGGTACCGGATCGACCACCACGTCAGCTGCAATATCGGCGTCAACTCGGTCCACGTCGTCGAGGGGACCTGATCGGTGGTCAGCGGGTGAGCTTCCGGTGGAAGCACACCCGGTCCTGGCCGGGGCCGTCGTAGCCGCTGTGCAGGGGGAGGCCGTCGGCCACTCGGTCGCCGGTTTCGAGCGTGAACCCCATGGCCCGGTGAAAGGCGATGGATCCGGTGTTGCCCGGCGAGGTGACCGCACGGACTTCCGTGCGGCCCGCCTCGGCGGCGCGCTGGAAGAAAGTCGTATAAAGGCGGCGGGCCGTCCCCTGGCCGCGAAGGTCCGGATCCACTCCCACGAAATGGATGTACGCCTCGGTGGCATTGTCCGGCGCGTGGAAGCCGACGAGAAATGCCCTGATGCCCGTTTCGTCCTCCAGGACCAGGCTCGTGCTGGAGAAGAATTGCAGGAACAGTTTGGGAAGCAGAAGCGAAAGCTCGCGAGCCTGAGCGGGAGTGCGCGAATCGCCCCACCATTCCTGTACGCATTCGACGATCGTGCCGTGGTCGGAGACGTGAGCTCGGCGGGGCTCGGGCATGGCGTTCCCTTCTCGGAGTCCGAGGCTTGACGATCTTGGTTCGGCACCGTTTCTACCAGGGATCGACCGAGGTGACACGGTCGCTGGACGGTGATTTTCCACCAGGCTCGTGAGTAACACCGAATACGCACGCGTGAATTGATGTTCACGGTGCTGGAGCGAGAGATCGTTTTCCCGTGCTGTAGAATCCTGATTCTGGGTGATGATCATCGGCTCGACGTTGCGTCGGCGGATCATCTGTTGAGAACACTGGGGTTTCTCGGGCAATCCGTGCTGGATGAGCTGGACGCTGCCGTCTGTGGCTCCGTTGCCGGATTCTCGGACAAAGCAGGGGGAGTAGCACGTGTCTGGCGTTCAACTGACCGATCCGCCGTCGGTGGCGGATCCGGGCCTCGACGGGGACAGACCGAGAGGCGATGGCCGGGCGTCCACGCGCCGGGGGATGCTGGGAGCCTCCCTCTCGGTCATCGTCGGCACGGTGCTGATCGCCGTCCACGCGAGCTTCTACGGCAACTGGATGATCGATGACGCGGCCATCACGTTCGCCTACTCCCGGAACCTCGCCGACGGCTTCGGGCCGGTGCTCCAGCCTGGCGTCGAACCCGTCGAGGGCTTCTCGAACCCGGTGTGGATGGCGCTGCTGGCCCTCGGCAAGCTGCTCGGCCTGTTCGACCACGGCACGATCTTCGGCGTCCCCGATTACGTCCTGTTCCCCAAGGGACTGGCGCTGCTCTGCTGCATGGCCATCCTGGCACTGGTGTACGCCGGGGCGAAGCGCCTGACGCCCCGGCCCGCCTTGGTCACCCTGATCGCCGGGACGGCGCTCGCGGTCAATCCCTCGTTCGTCATCTGGTGCTTCTCCGGTCTGGAGAACTCGGTCTACGCGCTCATGGTCACCGCTCTCGCCGTGGTCGTCCTGTGCGGCGTCGACTCCGGCACGCTCCTGACGGCGAAGATCGCCATGTCGGCAGGCGCACTCGCCGCCCTCGCCGGGCTGAGCCGTCCGGACGGGGTCGTCTACGCGGCCGCGTTCCCGATCGTGGTCGCGCTGTTCACCCGCCGCGGCGGTGTGTCGCCCGCCATCCGGGCGGTGCTGCTGTCCGCCGCCGGGTTCGTCGTTCCCTTCGGCGGCTACCTGCTGTTCCGCTGGATCGAGTACGGGCGCCTGCTGCCCAACACGGCGATCGCCAAGGCGCAGCCGCTCCCGGCCATCACGGACATCGCCAAGGCCGGGACGGTCCTCCAGTACGCGGGCTGGCTGCTGGTCGCGGTCGCGATCGTCTGCCTCGCGCTGGTGATGCAGAAGCCGTCCGAACTCCGCGCGGGCGTCGTCGCGCTCCTGGTCCCGTTCGCGTTGTCGGTGATCGCCTTCTGCGTCCTCCAGGCCGACTGGATGGGGCAGCTCCGGTTCGCGACCCCGATCTGGGCGCTGGGCGCGCTCGGCGGCGCGATCGCGGTCGTCGAGACCCTGCGTAAGGCGCGTATCCGAGGCCGGATCCTGCTGACGGCCACGCTCGTCGTCGCGACGGCGTCGTCGATCAGCGGGTTCCACACCCAGGGCAAGAGCTACCAGGCCGTCCCGAAGACGCCGTTCTGCAGCGTGGTCGAGCGCGACGCCAGGGTGACCAACGGCGTGGCGGATCTCCTCGAGCTGCCCGGCTCGGCGAAGATCGGCGTGATCGACCTCGGCGGGATGGCGCTGGTCAGCAGGCTTCAGGTGGTCGACCTCGCCGGTCTCGCCGACCGTGTCATCGCCGACTACCTCAGCACCGCCGATTTCGCCGGAGAGCGCCGCTACGTCTTCGACGAACTCCGGCCGGAGCTGATCTCGTTCGTCGGCACCTGGGACACCACGCTCGGCTTCGCCCAGGACGAACGGTTCGGGCAGGAGTACGAGGTGCTCTATCGCAGCCCTCGTGACCCGTCCGCGTTCGGTGACGTCGGGGTGTGGGTGCGCAAGGATCTCGTGCGCGACCCCGCGGTTCTCGCCGCGGCACAGCGCTACGTCACCACCGAGACCCAGAAGGTCGTCGCGGCCAACTCGGTCGCGCATCTGCGGTCCTGCGGGGACACGCTCCTGCCCGGCCAGACACCCCGGACCTGACACACCCAGGCCGCTAGGGCGCGCACCGGTCGCCGCCGACCGCGAACTCCGCCGGCGACCGGTGCGTGCCCGTGCTGTGCGCGTTGAAGCCGATCGACACCGACGCACCCGGGGCGATCCGGGCGTTCCACGAAGCGTTGCCCGCCCGGACGGCCGCGCCGGTCTGGCTCCACGCGGCGTTCCATCCCTGCGTGATCCGCTCCTCGCCGCCGAACGCGAACGTCAGGGCCCAGCCGTCCCACGCGGTCGCGCCGGTGTTCTTCACGGTGAGTGCCCCGGTCAGGCCCGTCGGCCAGGTCGAGGCCGTGTACGTCACCTGGCAGCTCGCCGCGGCCGGCGGCGGGGCGGAATGCTCGGCGACCCAGTTCGACAGCCAAGCGAACGCCGAGTTCCAGTTGACCGTGACCTCGTTGAGCGAGTACGCCTCGATGTGGTCGACCCAGCACCGTTGCGGCGCGCAACCGGGCAGCAGCCGCTGCGCGACCGGATCCTGCAACGCGCTGTTGGGCCCGCCGGACAGGACACCGGGCGGCGCTGTCGGCAGCGACGGGGCCAGCTGGTTCGCCCAGTGCCGGTGGTGCACGTTGCGCACCGGCCGATCGCCCCAGCCGGAGACATACGAGAAGCCGACCGGGTTACGGCCCAGCAGGTAATCCATCGTGGCGAAGGCTCCGTCCCGGTACTTCGCCGCGCGGGTGAGGTCGTGGGCGAGGCCCAGCACCATGCCGTTGTTGGCGACCAGGCCGTTCGATCCCCACTCGTACCCGCCGTCGCCGGTCCGGTACGGCGCCGGATGCCCGGCGGACGCCATGGTCGCGAGGTGGGCGTCCGCGGTCGTGACGATCGCGGACCGGATCGCCGCCGTGGGCACCTCGCGCGGTGTCAGTACCAAGGACACGTCACCGAGCGCACCGGTGGCTCCCCAGTCGAATCCGCGCGCGTTGAAGCTCTTTCCGCCGAACAGCGGTGAATTCGTCACGTCCGTGCGGTGACGGCCGGTGGTCACGTACAGCTCGGCCGCGGCCCAGTAGAACTCGTCGGTCACCGTGGGATCGGTGTACGAGCCGCCGCCGGTGCCGTCGGCAGGGTCGGCGATCATGCCGGGATGCGCCTTCGCCGCCGCGTACGCCTTCTCCGCGGCTGAAAGCGCACGGGCCGCGAAGGCGGCGTCGTAGGGCGCCCACAGCCGCGAGGCCTGTGCCGCCGCCGCAGCGAGGTTCAGGGTCGCCGCCGTGCTCGGCGCGGACAGCCTGCGCGGCTGGGCGTCCTCGTGCGGCAGGGTGGGCAGGCCGGTCCATTGCTCGTCGTGGATCTTGTGGTGGGCCATCCCTGCCAGCGGTCGCCCGTCGGGAACCTGCATGCTCATCAGGAATTCGAGTTCCCACCGCGCCTCGTCGAGTACGTCCGGCACGCCGTTCGACCGCTCGGGAATGGCCAGCGTGCCGTCGCCGAGCGCCGCCTTGTCACCGAGTAGCGCGGCACGCTCGTAGGCGTTCTGGAGCTGCCACGCGGCGATGCCGCCGTTCACCACGTACTTGCCGTGGTCGCCGGCGTCGTACCAGCCGCCGCGCACGTCGAGGGTGTACCCGCACTCCAGACCGGCCCGGCAGGGTACGTCGTCGTCCCCTCGGTTCGGCGCCACGTTCACATGTCCGGCGGGCCGCGCGTACTCGGCGCCCACGTACCGGGCTTCGATCGGGGTGCCGCTGCGCTGGTGGTAGAAGAACGCGAGCGAGTCGGACCGCAGCCCGGTCATGGCGTTCGCGGAGATGTCGAACGGGTGGCTCACGTCGGCGCCGACGCTCAGTGTGTAGCCGCTGCCCGGCCGGTCGTAGGACGAGAAGTCGATGACGTGGACGTTCTCGTTCGATGCGGCGTCGTGGCCCTTCGGAGTGGTCTGGCCGGTGGCGACGGAGGTGCCCGCGCCATCCCGCAGCGTCCACGTCAGCGGGGTGGCAGACCCGGTCGCGAGACTCGCCTGTTTGGGCAGGCCGGGTACGTAACCGACCTGGTTCACCCGCAGCGGGCCCGCCGGTTCCACTCCCGGTGGCGGCAGCACGCCGCCGACGAGGGACACGTTGTCGACGCAGATGGTGTTGTCGAAAGACTGTCCGCCGAACCAGAACGCGAACTGACCGTTGCCTGCCGCCGGGAAGTCCACTGTGGACTGGAAGGTCAGGGTGAAGGTCTGCTTGGCGGGGGTGACGGTCACGTCGGTGCGCGCGAGCTGCCGGTACGGGTCGACGGACTCACCGGCGACCGCCGAGATCCGCTGTTCGACGACCGCCCGCGCGTCGAACTTCATCGTGTAGGACTGACCTGCCTCGTACGGCACGCCGTTCTGGCCGGACAAGGCGTCGTACCCGTTGGCCGTGCCGCCGGTGACATCGACGCAGTATTCCCCGCCGGTCACCGAGGCGCGGGTGTTCGCGCCCGCCCACCAAGGTTCGCCGCCGCCCGCCGAGAAGTCGCCGTTCACGATCCGTTCGTACCCGGCGGCCCCCTCCTCGGCCGAGGACGACGCTTGCGGAACGACCGCGAAACCCGCGACGAGTCCGGCGGACAGCAGTACACGCCAAATGTCGATCACCACGTCGTGATCCTTTCGAAGGCCGACTGTTGGGAGCGCTCCCATAATCTAGCCCGATCTCCGGTCGCGGGGAAGAGCACGCGGTGAAATCACTGGTACCAAACCATTCTCACTCGTTCGGCCTGTGTCGTCGCTATTCGAGTCGCGCTAAGGTGCCAACGCTGGGAGCGCTCCCAGCAAGGTCGGAAAGAAGGCGCTATGCGATACGGAAAGGCCATGACCGCGATCCTGGCCGCCGTCACGACGATGGCGGCGTGCTTCGTGACCGCGACCCTGAACGCACCACCGGCGTCGGCACACGGCGCGATGATGAAACCGGGCAGCAGGACTTTCTTCTGCTGGCAGGACGGATTGACCCCGCAGGGCAACATCGTGCCGAAGAACTCGGCCTGCAAGGCGGCCGTGGGGCAAAGCGGGGAGAACTCGCTCTACAACTGGTTCTCCGTGCTCCGTTCGGACGGCGCGGGCCGGACCAAGGGATTCATCCCGGACGGGAAACTCTGCTCGGGCGGGAATCCGAGTTTCGCGGGCTACGACCGCACCGGGAACTGGCCGATGACGCATCTGACGGCGGGCGCGTCGTTCGGCTTCTCCTATAACGCCTGGGCCGCCCACCCCGGCTGGTTCTACCTGTACGTGACCAAGGACGGATACGACCCCGGCCGCGAACTGCGTTGGGACGACCTCGAGGACCAGCCCTTCCTCACGGCAGACCATCCGCAGGTGAGCGGCAACGTCGGCAGCGTCGACGGCCAGTACAAGTGGACCGGGAACTTCCCGTCGGCCAAGTCGGGCAAGCACGTCATCTACTCGGTGTGGAAGCGATCCGACAGCGCCGAGACGTTCTACGGTTGCTCCGACGTCGTGTTCGACGGCGGCAACGGTGAGGTCACCGGGGTCGGCGTGGTCGACGATCCGCCCGATCCCGGCGAGCCGCCGAACGGCGCGTGCACGGCCACGCTGGCGAAGACCGGCAACTGGAACGGCGGCTACCAAGCGGAAGTGACCGTCACCAACCCGGGCACGGCGACGCTGTCCGGCTGGCGGGTCGGCTGGACCGTCCCGGCGGGGGAGACGATCACGAGCGTCTGGAACGGCACCCTCGCCATGGACGGTGCCGGCACTCGCGCCACCGTGCGAAACGCGGAGTGGAACGGGTCGATAGCGGCGGGTAACACCCGTTCGTTCGGCCTGACCGCCACCGCGACGGTGAGTTCCGCCGCGCCGGAACTCACCTGCTCCAGCCCGTAGCGTCCGGCTCAGTGGTGCCCGTGCTCCGGGTTGGCGAACACGCATCCCGCGACGTCCGCAGGAATCTGATGCACTCGAGGATCTAGGGAGCCGCATCTGAAGTAATACAGTCCCAGCTCGCCGACACCGAGAAATCCCGCGGAGATCGCGAACCCGTTACCGAAGGCGAAGGCCGGGCCGTCGGCGATCCGGCCCGCCGCCATCGCCGAATGCCAGGATTCCTGGAAACGCCGCTGCTCGTCGCCGCCGAACAGGAAGAGTCCGACGACCGGGAATTCCGGGGAAACCCGGCAGGTGGCCCATTCGGCCACATGCGGCTGAAAGCGGGCGGCGATGTCCGGCCCGACGAACGTGCGCAGCTCCGCGGGATCCCGGCGGGAAACGTCGGCGCAATCGCCTGCGTTCTCACGGATCCAATCGACAAGATCGTCCATTGTGGTCAATCGCGTGCCGAGTGCCTCGGCACCCGCGGTGGCCTTCGGCGCCGGCGCGGAACAACCCGCGAGTATTCCGGCGGAGATCAGCAAAGTGGTGGCGAGTCGCCTCATGCTTTTCAGCTCTACTCCGAAAATCGCCGGATCACAACCGAGGAGGACCTGTGAGATCACGACCACCGGGGCGCTCGATGAGAGCGCGTCCCAGTACGGCGCTGGCCACCACCGTGGCGCTCGCGGCAGCGGTCACGGCCGGTGCCGTACCCACGGCCGCGGCGGCCGAGGTGTCCTGTACGACAACGTACAAAATCAGCAGTGAGTGGGACAGCGGTTTCGGTGCGACGGTGGCGATCCGCAACGAAGGCGCCGACGTCATCCCCGACTGGAATCTGACCTGGACCTTCGCCGACGGACAGCGGATCACCCAGCTGTGGAACGGCACGCACACGCAGTCCGGTGGCGCGGTGAGCGTCCGCGGCGCGGACTGGCAGCGTGCGATCAACCCCGGCGCTACCGTGCAATTCGGTTTCAACGCGGGAAAGAGCGGGGCCGCGAACCGGTCGCCGGTCGACTTCAAGGTCAACGGCATCACTTGCGCGGGTCCGAACAGCGGCCCGGCGGTGCGGCTCACGAAGCCGGTGAACAACGCGACCTTCGCCGTGCCGTCGCCGATCGAACTCGCCGCGTCCGCCAGCGACAGCGACGGTTCGGTGTCGTCGGTGGAGTTCTACGCCGGGACCACCCGGCTCGGCGCCGACACCAGCGCCCCGTTCGAGTACACGTGGACCGGCGCGACGGCGGGGGAGTACTCGGTCACCGCGCGGGCGATCGACAACCTCGGTGCGGCAACGGTTTCCGCGCCGGTCGCGGTGCGGGTGCTGGCGGCGCCGTCGGTCGTCGCCACCCCGTCGACCGTTCGCGTCCGGCAGGGGACCTCGGCCACCGTGGACGTGAAACTCGCGACTCCACCGACCGGACCGGTCACGCTGAACGTGGCACGCACGACGGGCAGTGCCGATCTCACGGCCACGCCCGCGACGCTCACTTTCGACCAGAACAGCTGGAACACGGCGAAACCGGTGACGATCGCCTCCGCCGCGAACGGCGGCGCACTCGCCACCGCCGCGTTCTCCATCACGGGATCCGGCCTCACCGCGGCCACGCTCGACGTGGCGGAGATCGACGCGTCCGCCTCGGACTACCGGGCTGCCTTCCTTGCGCAGTATCACAAGATCAAGGACACGGACAGCGGCTACTTCCGGAATTTCGACGGCCTGCTCGTGCCGTACCACTCGGTGGAGACGCTGCTGGTCGAGGCACCGGACCACGGTCACCAGACCACGTCCGAGGCGTTCAGTTACTACCTGTGGCTTGAAGCCGCGTACGGACAGCTCGAAGGTGACTGGACACCGTTCAACCAGGCGTGGGCGTCGATGGAGAAGTTCATCATCCCGGCGCACGCCGACCAGCCCACCAACGACAAGTACAACGCCGCCGACCCGGCGACGTACGCGCCGGAGCATCCGAGGATGGACCGGTACCCGGCGGTGCTTGACGGCAACGTCCCGGTCGGGTCCGACCCGATCGCGGGTGAACTGCGCGCCGCCTACGGCACGTCGGACGTCTACGGCATGCATTGGCTGCTGGACGTCGACAACACCTACGGCTTCGGCCGCTGTGGTGACGGCACCACCGCGCCCGCGTACATCAACACCTACCAGCGCGGGTCCAGCGAGTCGGTGTGGGAGACCATCCCGCAGCCTTCCTGCGACACCTTCGCACACGGCGGGCCGAACGGGTTCCTCGACCTGTTCACCAAAGATGCCACCTATGCCAAGCAGTGGAAGTACACCAACGCGCCCGACGCCGACGCGCGGGCCGTGCAGGTGGCGCACCTCGCCAACCAGTGGGCGACCGCGCAGGGCAAGGGGGCCGCGGTGGCCGGTGTGGTGAAGAAGGCGTCGAAGATGGGCGACTATCTGCGGTACGCCATGTTCGACAAGTACTTCAAGAAGATCGGCGACTGTGTCGGCCCGAGCACCTGCCCGGCGGGCAGCGGCAAGAACAGCTCGCACTACCTCATGTCGTGGTACTACGCGTGGGGTGGCGCGACGGACACGTCCGCCGGCTGGGCGTGGCGCATCGGTGACGGCGCGGCCCACCAGGGCTACCAGAACCCGCTCGCCGCACACGCGCTCGCCAACGACCCGGCACTGAAGCCGGTCTCGGCGACCGGCGCGGCGGACTGGGCGGAAAGCCTGGACCGGCAACTGGAGTTCCTGCAATGGTTGCAGTCCGCCGACGGTGGCATCGCGGGCGGCGCGACGAACAGCTGGGACGGCCAGTACGCCACCCCGCCCGCGGGCTCCTCGACGTTCTACGGGATGTACTACGACCAGCAGCCCGTCTGGCACGACCCGCCGTCCAACAGGTGGTTCGGGTTCCAGGCGTGGGGCCTGGAGCGGGTCGCCGCGCTGTACCAGCTGACCGGTGACGCACGGGCGAAACGCATCCTCGACAAGTGGGTACCGTGGGCGATCGCGAACACGACGGTCGGCTCCGGCGGGGAGTTCCGGATCCCGTCCGACCTGGAATGGACCGGCAAACCCGATACGTGGAACCCGGCCACACCGGGGACCAACGCGAACCTGCGGGTCCGGGTGCTGAACCACAGCCAGGACGTCGGCGTCGCGGCGTCGTACTCGAAGATCCTGCTGAACTACGCGGCCAGGTCCGGAAACGCGGAAGCGCGGACGGTCGGCGAAGGACTCCTCGACGCGATGCTCGCGCACACCGACTCCATCGGCATCGCGGTCCCGGAAACGCGGACGGACTACAACCGGTTCGACGACGAGTACGATCCGGCCACCGGTGAAGGTGTGTACCTGCCGCAAGGCTGGACCGGGACGATGCCCAACGGCGACCCCCTCGCCGCGGGTGCGGATTTCCTGTCCATCCGGTCGTTCTACCGGGACGACCCGCAGTGGCCGAAGGTGCAGTCCTATCTGGACGGTGGAGCCGCGCCGACGTTCACCTACCATCGGTTCTGGGCGCAGGCGGAGATCGCGACCGCGTTCTCGCTGCACGTACAGCTGTTCGGCTGAGCTCTCCGGTGGGGCTCGGCTCGGCTCGTGAGTGCTTCGGGCCGGCCCAGTACATGAAGGACCCCTTCCTTGCGCCTAGGTACAGGAAGGGGTCCTTCATGTACTCCCGAGCCGAGGCAGACCCGCTCACCCGGCCCCAGGCTTAAACCCTCGTGCCCGGCCAGGGCAGGGGTTGCGAAAGCCACTTTCGCAACCTTCAACGTTACGAAAGTGGCTTTCGCAACACCTCCGCCAACCCCACCGCCCGGCTCAGGAGAAATCCGCTGCCATGACCCGATCGAAGCCGACCTCCCGGCGAGGACCGGTCAGCGTGCGGGGGACGGCCGCGACGATCCGGGCACTCGACGTCCCGATCCGCAGTTCGACGTCGCCGGGTTCGACGATCCGCTTGCCCGCCCGTCCGGTGTAGGAGGTCAGGTCGGCGTGCAGGCCGATCTCGACCACCTCGGTCGCGCCGGGGGCCAGGTCGACCCGCTTCGCCGCGATCAGCTGCTGGACCGGACGGGCGACCTCCGCGACCGGGTCGTGCAGGTAGATCTGGACGACCTCGGTCGTGGTGCGGTCGCCGTCGTTGCTCAGCGTCACCCGCACCCGGCAGTGGCCGTCCGTCGGCCACGTGGGGTCCGGCGCGGTGATGTCGTCCCAGCGGACGGCGCCGTAGGAAAGCCCGTGCCCGAACGGGAACAGCGGTGTCGGGTCGACCGTGCTGACCTCGCTGCGCAGCCCCAGCGGCGCCGTGAGATACGTCGACGGCTGGGACGCTTCCTCGCCGGGGAAGCCGACGGGGAGCCTGCCGGAAGGGTTGATCCGTCCACTGAGGACACCGGCGAGCGCGGCCGCGCCCTCTTCCCCGGGGTAGAAACCGCACACGATCGCGGCGAGACGGCCGGCCTGCCGCGAAAGTTCGTACGGCCGTCCACAAAGGAGCACCAGGACCACCGGCGTCCCGGTCGAGAGCAAGGCTTCGAGGAGTTCTTCCTGCCGTCCCGGCAGTTCGAGGTTCGAGGTGTCGCACCCCTCACCCGAGGTTCCGCCGCCGAACAGGCCGGCGCGGTCGCCGAGGACGGCGACGCAGATCTCCGCTTCCTTGGCCGCGGCGACGGCTTCGGCGATGTCCGAGTCCTCGCCGCCGACCACGGGGCAACCGAGAGCGTAGGTGACGTCGTGGTCCTCGCGGAGCGCGTCGAGCACGGTCGGAACCGCCAACCCGAACGGTACTTCCGGATGATGCACGCCGACGTGCATCGGGAACGAGTAGCAGCCGAGCATCGCGCCGGGATCGTGCGCCCGCGGCCCGACCACGGCGATCCGGCGGCCGGGGGAGAGCGGGAGGACGCCGTCGTTGCGCAGCAGCACGATCGAGCGTTCGGCGATCTCCCTTGCCAGCGCGCGGGATTCCGGATCATCGAGGTCGATCTCGTCCGGGACCTCCGGCACCCAGTCCTCGTCGAGGAGGCCGAGTTCGCATTTCTGCCGTAGCACCCGTTCGAGGGCGCGGTCGACGACGGCGGCATCGACCGCGCCCTGTTCCACCGCGGCGAGCAGCGGCTCGCCGTAACAGTCCACAGTGGGCAGTTCCACGTCGATCCCGGCGGTCAGCGCCTGCGCGGCGGCCTCACCGCGATCGGCCGCGACGCCGTGCAGTTTGTACAGGAACGACACGGAGAAGTAGTCCGCGACCACGGTTCCGTCGAAGCCATAGGTGTCGCGCAGCAGGCCGGTGAGCAACGCCGGATCCGCGGCGGCGGGGACACCGTCGTTGTCGATGTAGGCGTTCATCACCGATCGGGCACCCGCGCGCAACGCCATCTCGAACGGCGGCAGCAGGACGTCGGCCAGTTCCCTGGGGCCGATCGACACCGGCGCGAGGTTGCGGCCGGCGCGGGAAGCCGAGTAGCCGGCGAAATGTTTCAGCGTCGCGATCACCCCGGCGGATTCGAGCCCGGCCACGTAGGCGGCGCCGATCGTCCCGACCAGCTGCGGATCCTCGCCGATGGTCTCTTCGATCCGGCCCCAGCGCAGGTCACGGGCGACGTCGAGGACCGGCGCGAGTCCTTGGTGGACACCCAGCCGCCGCATCGTACCGCCGATCCGCGCCCCCATGCGGTACACGAGATCCGGGTCGAAACTCGCTCCCCAGCACAGCGGGGACGGGTAGACCGTGGCCTGCCAGGCGGCGAGACCGGTGAGCGTCTCCTCGTGGACCAGCGCCGGGATACCGAACCGGCTGCTCCCGACGATCTCCCGCTGAGAGCGCGCCAGGCTGCGCGCGCCGATCACCGGATCGACGGGCCGCGTGCCGTACACCCTGGTCAGCTGCCCGATGCCGTGCCGCACCAGTTCGTCCCAGTCCAGCTCCGCGTCGGCGAAGTCGTGCTGGTGCGGAGCCATCTCGCCGCCGGAGTCGATACCGACCCAGACGCCGTACAGCTGGGCGAGCTTCTCCCGCAAGGTCATCCGGTCCATCAGCGCGCGGACGCGGTCGGCGGGATCCGCGGTGGTGTCCTGCCAGGGCCGGGGTGAAGCGCTGGGCTGCGTGGTCAAGGCCGTCCGCCCTTCGTCGTGGTTTCGAGGGCACGCGTCGAGCGGCGCACCACGAGACCCGTGGACAGGGTGATGTGGGTTTCCTTCTCGGGTTCCCCGCTGATCAGCGAGATCAGGAGGGTGATGGCGCGGTGGCCCATCTCGCGGATGGGCTGGTCCACCGTGGTCAGCGGCGGGGTGCAGAGCGCGGACTCGGGGACGTTGTCGAAACCGACCACCGACAGGTCGTCCGGTACGGACAAGCCGAGTTCCGCGGCGGCCCCGACGGTCGCGATCGCCGAGATGTCGTTGGCGGCGAACACCGCCGTCGGCCGGTCCGCGCTGGTCAGCAGTTCGCGGGCGGACCGGGCGGAGATCTCCGGATCGTAGGCGCCGAGCCGGATCAGGTCCTCGTCGATCGGGACACCGGCGGCGGTGAGCGCCCGCAGGTACCCGGTTTTGCGCAGCTCGGCCGATTCGAGATCCGGCCGTCCGGAGAGGAAGCCGATCCGGCGGTGGCCGAGCTCCAGCAGATGCTCGGTCGCCAGCTGCCCACCGCGCAGGTTGTCGGAATCGATGGTGGGCACCGTCGAAGGGCCGGTGTGCGGATCGACCGCGACCACCGGCGTTCCGGGGACGGCCTCCAGCGAAGCCACCGGGGTGACCAGCACCGCGCCGTCGACCAGCGTACCGGAAAGCCTTGAGAGATAACGCTTTTCCCAGCCCGATGGATCACCGGTCCGGCCGCCTGCCGAGTAGACGACGAGTTCGTAGCCGGTGCCGCGGATGGCGTCCGCCGCACCCTTGAGCAGTTCGGTGGAGAACGGTTCGAGGTCGGCGACCAGGATCCCGATCACGTTCGTCTTGTGGTTGCGCAGGCTCTGGGCGACCAGGCTCGCCTCGTAACCGAGTTCGTCGATCACCGCACGGACCTTCGCGAGGGTCGCGGCGGCGACGCCGTAGCGGTCGTTGATCACTTTGGACACCGTGGCCACGGAGACGCCGGCACGGGCCGCGACGTCACGGATCGTGACCCTCGAACTGGGCTGCATACGGTCAGACTAGTCATGTAAAACGTTATCGACAACGATTGACATCGGAATTTCAGGCGCGCAAACTCATCGCCAGTCCGGGCGCAGTCACGCCCCGTCCTACTCGGCCGAAGTCGTCAGGAGTGGACTCACCATGCTTTCGAACCGCCGAATCCCCGCCGCCGCCGCGCTGGCGGCGGCCGTCCCGCTCGCGCTCGCCGGCTGCTCAGGGGGCACCGAGCCCGCGGCCGAGCCCAGCGGCCCGGTCACCCTCACCTGGTGGCACAACGGCACCACCGACCCGATCAAGTCGATCTGGGCCCAGGTCGTCGCCGACTACCAGAAGGCGCATCCCGAGGTGACGATCAAGGGGCAGCCGCTGCAGAACGAGGAGTTCACCACCAAGGTCCCGCTCGCCCTGCAGTCGAACGAACCGCCGGACGTCTACCAGTCGTGGGGCGGCGGTGAGCTGGCGTCGCAGGCCACCTCGGGCAAGGTCGCGGACCTGGCAGGCCCGGCCGGGGAGTGGCTCTCCTCGGTGGGCAAACTCGCCGAGAGCTGGCAGGTCGACGGCAAACAGTACGGGATCCCGTGGGAGCAGCACTTCGTCGGTTTCTGGTACCGCAAGGACCTTTTCGCACAGGCGGGCGTCACCGCGCCGCCATCCACCATGGACGAACTCAACGCCGCCGTCGTCAAGCTGAAGCAGGCGGGTCTCACGCCGATCGCGGTCGGGGGCAAGGATCGCTGGCCGGACGCGTTCTACTGGAACTATTTCGCGCTGCGGGCCTGCTCGGCGGACACGCTGAAGCAGTCGGTGAAAGCGGTGAAACTCGAGGATCCCTGCTGGACCAAGGCCGGCCGCGACCTGCAGGCGTTCCTGGCGACCCAGCCGTTCCAGCCCGGTTTCACCGGCACACCGGCGCAGCAGGGCGCGGGCAGTTCGGCCGGGCTGCTGGCCAACGGCAAGGCGGCGATGGAACTCCAGGGCGACTGGGAGCCCGGCACGATGTCGTCGCTCACCGAGGACAAGGACCTCGACTCGAAGGTCGGCTGGTTCCCGTTCCCGTCGGTCCCCGGTGGGCAAGGTGATCCCGCCGCGGTGCTCGGCGGCGGCGACGGCTTCTCCTGTACGACCCGCGCGGCCAAGGCGTGCGCGGACTTCCTGCGGTACCTCGGCAGCGAGCCGGTGCAGAACCAGCTCGCGGCGAAGGGTGCCGGGCTGCCGATGACCGCGTCGGCGGCGAAGTCCCTCAAGACCGAGTCGCTGAAGACCGTCTTCGACTACGGGCAGAAGGCGCCGTACCTGCAGATGTACTTCGACAAGGCGTTCCCGACCGCGGTGGGGGCCGCGCTCAACGACGCCGTGGCGAACTTCTTCGCCGGACAAGGCACCCCGGAAGGCATCGTCGACGCGGTGAACAAGGCCGCGGCGGGCGACAAGTGACGGCGACGGCCACGCGGATGCGGGCGGCGGCGCGGCCGTCCGCACCCGCTGTCCGGGTGCGGGCGCCGGGAGCGCGTAAGAAGCTGGAACTGACGTTCCTGCTCGGGCCGGCGCTGGTGCTGTTCGCCGGGTTCGTGCTGGTCCCGATCGGGATCGCGGCGTTCTACAGCCTCTACGAGTGGAACGGTTTCGGCCCGCTGGACGATTTCGTCGGCCTCGGCAACTACGCCGACGCCCTGTCCGGCTCGGTGTTCCAGGGCGCCATCGGGCACAACCTGATCATCGCGGGACTGTCCCTCGTGATCCAGCTGCCGCTGTCGATCGGGCTCGCGTTGCTGCTCAACCGGAAGCTACGCGGCCGCGCGGTACTGCGGGCGCTGGTGTTCGCGCCCTACGTGCTGTCGGAGGCGATCACCGCGGTGATCTGGCTGCTGATGTTGCAGCCCAACGGTTTCGTGGACCAGATGCTGCGCGGTATCGGCCTCGGCGGGCTGGTCCAGCACTGGCTCGCCGACCCGGGGATCGTGCTCTACACCCTGTTCGCGGTGATCACCTGGAAGTACATCGGTTTCGGCATCATCCTGCTGCTCGCCGGGCTCCAGGGCGTGCCGGCCGAACTGCGGGAAGCGGCCGCGCTCGACGGCGCGTCGGCCTGGCAGACCACCCGGCACGTGGTGCTGCCGCTGCTGGGGCCGACCATCCGGATCTGGGTGTTCCTGTCGGTGATCGGCTCGCTGCAGCTGTTCGACCTGGTGTGGATCATGACCCTCGGCGGTCCCGCCGACGCGTCGGCGACGATGGCGACGTACCTGGTCGACCACGGGTTCAAACGCTACGAATTCGGCTTCGGCAGCGCGGTCGCGGTGATCCTGTTCGTGATCTGCTTCGTGTTCGCGTTGCTGTACCAGCGGTTCGCGTTGCGCCGGGACACCGACGGCGCGCTGACCAGGATGGTGGACTGATGCGCCGCGCCGGGACGCCGATCGGCTACGTCGCCGCGATCGCCGTCCTCGGGATCACCGTGGTGCCGCTGCTGTTCGTGGTGCTGGGCGGATTCCGCACCACCGCGCAGATCAACGCCTCGCCTGCCGGCCTGCCCGGCCCGTGGGTGTGGGACAACTACGCGGCGATCCTCGGCTCGTCGTCGTTCTGGACGTTCCTGGGGAACAGCGCGCTGATCGCGGTGATCGCCACGGTGCTGACCGTGGCATTGGGATCGATGGCCGCGTATGCCTTGTCCCGCTACACCTTCAAGGGCCGCGAGGGTTTCTACACCCTGTTCACGCTCGGCCTGTTGTTCCCGCTCGGCGTGGCGACCTTGCCGCTGTACCTCTGGTTGCGTCAGCTGGGGATGCTGGAGAGCTTCTGGGGCGTGGCGATCCCGGAAGCGGCGTTCTCGCTCCCGGTCACCATCGTGATCCTGCGGCCGTTCATGCGGGCGATCCCCGGTGAGATCGAGGACGCCGCCGTACTCGACGGCGCGAGCAGGCTCGGTTTCTTCTGGCGGATCCTGCTGCCGCTGTCGGCACCCGCGCTGACCACCGTCGCCGTGCTCGCGTTCGTGACCAGCTGGAACTTCTATCTGCTGCCTTTGCTGGTGTTCAACGACTCCGCGAACTTCACGCTGCCGCTCGGCGTCGCGACGTTCCAATCCCAGTACTCCCAGGACACCGCGCGTGTGCTCGCGTTCACCGCGCTGTCGATGATCCCCGCGCTCGCGTTCTTCGTGCTCGCCGAACGGCGCATCGTCGGCGGGCTGACCGGATCGGTGAAGGGTTGATTTCAAGTTCGCTCGGAAAGTTTCGCGATCGACCGGAACAGGAGTGATGACAATGAAAGCGTTCTCGGCAACGGTGGCCGTATTGGCGGGAGTGGCACTTTTGCAGGCGCCTCCGGCGTCGGCGGCCGGCCCGTTGAAGGACATCACGAATCGCTACGTCGGCAGCGCCGTCGCGGCGAACCACCTGGCGAACGAAGCGGATTACCGCTCCGTGCTCACCCGTGAATTCGACAACGTCACCCCGGAGAACGAGATGAAATGGGGGGTGGTCGAGGCGAACCGTGGTCAGTACAACTGGTCGGGCGCGGACGCGATCGTCGACTACGCCCAGCGGAACGGCAAATCCGTGCGCGGGCACACGCTCGTCTGGCACAGTCAGCTGCCCGGCTGGGTGAACAACCTCGGCGCCGGCGAACTGCGGTCGGTGACGCAACGGCACATAGCCACCGAAATGGGCCGCTACCGGGGAAAGATCCGGGCTTGGGACGTCGTGAACGAGATGTTCAACGACGACGGCACCCGCCGTTCCTCGGTGTTCCAGCAGAAACTGGGCGACGGCTATGTCGCGGACGCGTTCCGGTGGGCTCGGGCGGCGGATCCGTCGGCCAAGCTGTACATCAACGACTACAACACC
Source organism: Amycolatopsis sp. WAC 01376 (assembly GCF_003947415.1). Classification (GTDB taxonomy): domain Bacteria; phylum Actinomycetota; class Actinomycetes; order Mycobacteriales; family Pseudonocardiaceae; genus Amycolatopsis. Next base: position 782,970 of record NZ_QHKL01000004.1, on the reverse strand, counting down.
GAAGGCCTCAACGCGAAGAGCGATGCCCTGTACAAGCTGGTCCGGACGCTGAAGCAGCAAGGCGTGCCGATCGACGGCGTCGGTTTCCAGGCGCACCTCGCGACGCAGTACGGCTTCCCCGGCGGTTACCAGGCGAACCTCGCCCGCTTCGCCGCGCTGGACGTCGACGTCGCCATCACCGAGGCCGACGTCCGCATCCCGATGCCCGCCGACACCACGAAGCTGAACACCCAGGCGAGTTACTTCAAACAGCTCTGGGACGGTTGCCACGCCGTCGCGCGCTGCGTGGAGTTCACGACCTGGGGCTTCACCGATCGCCACTCGTGGGTGCCGGACACGTTCCCCGGACAGGGCGCGGCCTGCCTGTTCGACTCGAACCTGCGGCCGAAGCCCGCGTACGGCCGGATCAACCCCTGAGCTCGGCGTTCGAGTACCGCTCGTAGTGGAGCACGGCGCTGAGCGGGAGACGTTCCCGCCAGCCGTGCCGCTCCAGATCGGGAACCGACGGCAGGTCGCGCACCGGGCCGACACACAACCACGCCACCGGGCGGATGTTCTCCGGCAGGCCGACCAGTTCGCCCAGGAACTCTTCCCGGTAGAAGCTGACCCAGCCGAGTCCGAGCCCTTCGGCGGTCGCGGCCAGCCAGAGGTTTTGGATGGCCAGGCACACCGAGTACAGGCCGGCGTCGGCGATGGCGTGCCTGCCCAGCACCGCGGGTGCCCCGCGTGACGGGTCGTAGCCGACCACGATGCCGGCGGAAGCCTCCACGATGCCCTCGATCTTGATCCGCGCGAAGGTACGGGCACGCTCGGCGTCCAGCTGGCCCGCGAACACCTCCCGTTCGGTTCGCACGTGCTCCCGGAACTTCTCGCGAACGTCCATATCGGACACGACGATGAAGTCCCACGGTTGTGACAGGCCGACACTCGGTGCCGCGTGAGCCGCGCTCAACACGCGATGCAGCACGTCGTCCGGGATCGGGGCTCCGGTGAACTCGGCCCTGGTGTCCCGCCGTTGGAAGATCGTCTCGTACAGCAAGCGCTCGCCCGTGTCCCGCGTCATGGCCTAGATGGTGCCTCGCCGGATCGGAACCCCGTCGACCAGGGCGCCGGGGCAGGCCGCCGTCGGGCGGGTGCGACAGACTGGTGCCCGTTGGCTGACAGAGGGGCGGACGCGGTGGAGTTCCAGGTGCTGGGACCCTTTGGGTACCTGGGGGAGGTGTGAAGGTCGAGTTTCCTCGGCTGAGCCGAGGGAAGGGGGCCTTCACGGACCGGGGCCTGGCATCAACCGCAGCCTCAACCACGTAGGTACCTAAGACACCCTTGGCTCTAACGCTCATCGCCACTCACGACCCCACGCAAAACCGGTCATTCAGGCATCAACAAGACATTGAAGCCATCGAGGGGAGGGCACCGCCACTTCACCGGGCGGCCTGGTCACCGGGGTCGCGAGCGCGGCGGGCGAGGTCACCGGCCTCACTTTCGGCGACCGTGCGCGCACCATCGAGCCGTCGGCGCTGTCGGCCACGGTCATGCTTACGATCGCCGCGGCGCGAGCGGACGCCGTGCGCCGGCAGGCGTCATTCGAGAACCGGCACCGCCTGACCTTGGGGCCGGTAAGGTCACCCGGGCGAGGGATGCCGGGTTCGACGGTGGGCGAGGTAGCGGGTGACGGGGGAAGCCGGGCGGCTGCTGAACGGTTTCGGGCACCGTTACGCCGTTGCCGTACGTGTCGCGACTTTGCCGCCCATCGCGGCGATCGGTCTGCTGAGAAGCTCGTCCGCGGAGTTCGCGGGCACGGTGGCGGTGGTCGCCGCCGCCGTGGTCTGGACCTGTGCGCGGGGATGGTGGCTGCGGCGGGCACCGATCGGCGTGGACGTGGCGGTTCTGCTGGGTTTGTGTCTCACCGTGTTCTGGACCGGCGCCGAGGCGGACGGCAACACCGGCTGGCTCCGGCTCCTGGTCATTTTCGCGTGCGTGACCTGGCAGTGGCACACCACGCCGCTGACCGGTGCCCTCGCGGCGCTGGTCACCGGCGGCGGGATGCTCGTCATCTTCTCCGCCGCCGGGCTCGACCCGAGTGCGTCGCAGCTGTGGGTGCCGGTGATGGCCGCGATGTCCAGGGTGGCCTGGGTGCTGGTCACCCGCGCCGCCGAACGTGCCGATCGGATGGCGGCCGAGGCCGAACGGGCGCGGCGGGAGGCCGCCGTGGCGGCGGCCGTCCGCGCCGAGGAACGTGAACTCGCGAATTCACTGCACGACACCGCGGCCACCACCTTGTTGATGGTCGGCCTCGGTCAGGTTCCCCCGGACGCGAAGTGGCTGGCACCGCAGGCACGCCGCGATCTGGCCAGGCTGAGTTTCGTCCATGACGGGCGGGCGGCGCCGGAGACCGACCTCGTCGAGATGCTCGGTGCGGATCTCGGCACCGGCCACCTCACCGTCGAGCTGGACGTACCGCCGCGGCTGCCGCTGCCGTCCGACGTGGCAGGCGCGATCGCCGGAGCGGTCCGGGAGGCGCTCAACAACGTGCGCCGTCATGCGGGGACCGACCGGGCCAGGGTTCGGCTGCGCGGCGACACCCGGTCGGTACTCGCCGAAATCTCCGACGAGGGAAAGGGATTCAACGCCGGCGACAGTGCGCCGTCGCGGCGCGGGCTGCGGGAATCCGTGCACGGCCGGATGGACCGGGTCGGCGGCACGGCGATGATCACGTCGGCCGAAGGGGCGGGCACGATGGTTCGGTTGGAGTGGTCGTCATAAGCGACGGCGAAGCGACCCAGGAACAGCTGAGGCGCGGACTGCGGATCGCCGTGCTGGTCGTCGCGATCCTGACGGTCGACGTGCTCGGGCTGACCAGTCTGGTGCGGGGATTGAGATCCCACGACCTGCCGTCGGCCCAGTTCGCCGCACTCGCCGCGCTGACCGCGGTGCTGGCCGTCGAGCTGGTGCTGGTCGTGCGGCGGCGGCCGTGGGGAGTGTCGCGGTGGCCTGCCGTCGCCGTCGTGCTGGCCACGTCCACGCTGGCGTACCTGACGTTGCCGGACGGCAAGACGGCGACCACTGTGGACTGGTTGTTCGGAGCGGCCAACTGGGTCGGCATCGTCGTCCTGCTCGATCGTCCTTTCCGGACGATGCTGGCCTTCCTGCTGGCGCACGAGTCGCTCGCGTTGGCGAACCTGCTGTTGTTCCACGACGTGAGCCGGTCGGTGCTGGCGCGGTTCGCCACCGGCTCCGTGACGGTGTTCGGCCTTCCGCTGTGTGTCGCCGTGGTCGCGGCCGTACTGGGCCGGATCGGTGCGCAGGCGGCCAAGGCCACCCGGGATTTGGAACGGGTGCGCACCGCGGAGGCCGTCGCGGCAGGCGCGCACAGTCGTCGCACGCAGCGATTCGCCGAGCTCGCCGACACGACCGTGCCGTTGCTGGCAGGACTGGCGGACGGTTCGTTCGCGCCATCGGATCCGTTGGTACAGCGGGGGTGCGCGATCGAAGCCGCCCGGATGCGCCGGCTGTTCGCCGAAACCGACACGGTGGAGAACCCGCTGCTGCATGAGCTGAGGCATTGCGCGGACATCGCCGACCGCAAAGGCGTCGAGGTCGATTTGGACGTGCGTGGCCACTGGCCCGTGCCGCCGCTGGCCGTCCGGCGAGACCTCACCGACGCCGCTTTGACCGCATTGGCGACGGCAGGCTCCTGGGCGCGGGTCACCGTGGTCGGAAGCGCGGATCTGGTGTCGGTCAACGTGGTCGCGGACTGTGCCGAGCCGATCGTGTCCACAGCGAGAACCCCGGACGTGCGGATCGAGATCTTCGACGGTGACGGAACAGTGTGGATGGAGGCCCAATGGCAGCCGACGGAGAGCTGATCACGGCGGTGATCGTGGACGATCACGCGGCGATCACGGCCGGCGTACGGTACTGGTGTGAGCAGGCGGATCCGCCGATCGGGCTCGTCGACGCCGGTGATCGGCTCGGCGATGTGTGGACCGGCCCCGGCGCCGACGCCGACGTGGTGATCTTCGACCTCGAACTGGTGCCTCGCAATCCGGACTTCGGCGAACTTCGCCGCCTGGTCGAGAGCGGCCGCCGCGTGGTCGTGTACTCGCAGCACGCGGACAACGCCACCGCGATCAAATGCATCGATCTCGGCGCGCTCGCGTACTTGACCAAACGTGAAGGCCCGGAGCATCTCGTGCCCGCTATCCGGGCGGTCGCCGACGGACAGGCCTACACGGCGCCGTCGCTCTCGGGCGCACTCGCCGCGGACGACGCCCCGGGCAGGCCACGCCTGTCCCCACGGGAAATCGAGGTTCTGCGGGCATGGTTCGCCGCCTCCTCCAAGGAACTCGTCGCCGCGAAACTCCACATCACCGTCAAAACCGTCGACACGCACATCACCCGGGTGCGGGTGAAATACGCGGGCGTCGGACGCGGCGCCCGCACCAAGAGCGAACTCGTCACCCGGGCACTCGACGACGGTGTCATCACGCTAGCCGAACTCAGCGAGGCGTCGGTGTAAGGCGTTCACCCGACATTCCCGGGGCCGCGACCGGACTAACGTCGGCGGAGCAGGGGACGCTGCGGGCATTCGGTGTTGAGGGGCACCGAATGCCCGCGGCCCTTCGCCGCGACCAGGAGCGCGTCGCTCCGAGGAAGACGTTCGAGGAGTTCGATGAGCCAGCCCGGTCCGCCAGGGTCGTATCCGGGGCAGCACTACCACCAGCCCTATCTTCAGCAGGGTGGGGGCTGGGGGCAGCAACCGCCGCCACGCAAGAAGAAGACCGGGCTGCTGATCACGATGCTGGCACTGGGCACCGTCATGGTGCTCGGGCTGGCCTTCGGCGGATACTGGTTCTTCATCAGGAAAAGCGACTCGGACGGGCCACCGCCGGTGGACGCTTCACAGGACCTGGCGAAGGCGCCGATCGGTTGTGCGCTCTTCGACAAGAGCGAGGTGGCTCCCTACATCCCCGGACGGACCGAATTCAAGGCGCTTTCGGGCGACACCACGTCGGACTCCGTGGCGCAGGGGCATTGCCTGTGGGGCAACACCGACACCTTCCTCAAGGACAAGGTCCGGGCGGCGCACGTGATCGTCACCAGCTACGTCTATCGCGCCACCCGCACGAAGTCCGGCGTGGACGCCGCGACGGAACACCTGAAGCGCCAGGTCCGGAACGGGTCTTCGGTGAAGGTGAAAGACGCCGATGAGGCCTTGGTCGTCGAGCAGGGGAAACGCGGCCACTCGGTGGCGATCACGGCGCGGTACCGCAATGTCGTCTACCACGTCGACTACACCAACCAGACCGATGGCGCGCCGGTCAAAGACGGGGTGACCGCCTTGGCCACCGCCGCCATCGGGAAGGTGGCACTGCCGGGCTGAGGCCGGTGACCCCACTCGGGTGTACGGCGTCCGATCACGCGAGTTGATCTATCGCGGCTCGGTCAGCGGATGGCGAGTGCGACGAAGCGGGTGTTCTCACCGGGCCAGAAGTTGTCGTCGCTGACCACGAGAAGGGTGCGTTCGCCCGTGGGCAGGGTCGGCCCCCAGGACATTCCCTCGTAGTTGTCGATCAGCGGCAATGGCAGGTCGCGGAAGTCCACCAACAGCTTCTTGCCGACCGGTGTGACGGTGGCGCCCGCCAGTGAGTCGACGTTCTTGATGTCCGTGGCACCCCGAGTGCTCATCTCGAACAGCTTGACGTTGTAGCCGTGTCCGGTGGCGTAGCCGCGTTCGATCACCAGGTATCGGGTCGGATCGATAGGGTGCGCCAAGATCTCCGGGATCCCGGAGTCCGCGAACGAGCCGGGCGGATTCGGCGCCGCGAACAACGGCTCCTGCGGATAGGCGTACTGGGCCAGCGGTGTGCCGGCGCGCGTGTGCACCGTGACCCTGGACAGTCCGCCGCGTTCCGGCGTGGGAACCGGCCCGTCCTGCAGCAGCGGTGACTCCACCGCGCTGGTCAGCAACGCGCCACCGGCGGCGAAGGTCATCGCCTCCAGCACCAGATTGCGCCGCGGCCCCGTCTCGCCGGTGGTGATCTTGTAGTTCTCCGGCAACGGCAACTCACCCGCATGGGCGCCGTCGCGGCCTGCTCGCTGAAGCGACGGCTGGATCACCGGATCCGTCGGCGTGGGTGTGCCGCGCGGCCGATTGCCTTCCTGGCTCCACCAGTACTTCCCGGTCCACGGATCCACCCGGATGTCCTCCGGATCGACCGCCGTCCCGTCCCCGGCCGAAGACGGCGGATACACCTGCCCATCCGGACGCAGGAACGGTTTCGTCCCGGTGAACCGCACGTCGTGCACGCCCGCGCCGTCCACGTCGATCTCCGCGGTGTAGAACCGGGCGGCCTGACGATCCGACCGATCGTCACTGATCATCACCCACTGGCCGGTACGCTTGTCGTGGTCGATCCCGGACAATCCGCCGACCGTGGTACCCCGGAACTCCGAATACTGCGGAATGGTGCGCTCACCCAGAAAACGCACCTGGGACCAGCTTTGGGCAAGGACCGGTGCCGCCGACGCGGGCGTCTCGGCGACGATCCCGCTACCTGCCAACATCCCGGCGACAGCAAGGGCGACAACGCCCCGTGAAGATCGAATACGCATACCTCGACCCTTGCGCAAACGCTTTGGCGGCGGCAGGACCATCCAGGGGTGCCCTCCGACACGATCAGGTGGCACCCGCGCACGCACCGGAATGGTGCGTCACCGGTCGCAAACCGAGGACCGTCCGGCTCAGCCACTGTCTACAGTGGACAAAGCTGGCGCCTGCCCGCGCTTGCCCATCGTGCGTCGCGGTGTCACGCTGGGTCGGCCATTTGGCCGATGTACACCCGGCCGATAGGCCGATCCAGCCGTGATCATCACCCCATAGCGTGACGACTGTCAGCAATTAGTCATCTACGGGGAGTTGGCGACAATGCTTCGCAAAACAGGGATCCTGGCGGTCGGCTTGGCCGCGGTGGGAGCGGTGCTGGTACCGGCAGCCGCCGCGGCGGCCGAAGGTCCGACGCCGTACGTCATCGGCGGGCACGACGCCACCGAGGACTATTCGTTCATGGTGTCGCTGCAGGAGGGCGGGAAGCATTTCTGCGGCGGCTCGCTGATCAGCGAGAACTGGGTCGTGACCGCGGCGCACTGCGTACAGGGAGCGCAGCCGGGGCAGGTCAGGGCCAGGATCGGGGCACGGCAGCACAACAGCGGGGGCACCGAGGCCGGCGTCAGCCGGATCATCGTGCATCCGGACTTCGCCAGGCAGAAGCCCCCGGGCGGGGACATCGCGCTGGTGCGGTTGGACAAACCGGTGACCGAGCACCCGATCAAGATCGCCGAGGCCGCGGGCGACGCGGGAACGGCGACCCGGATCCTCGGCTGGGGTGAGCACTGCGCCGACCAGAACTGCGGGGCGCCGGAGATCCTCCAGGAGCTGGACACCAAGGTCATGCCGGCGGAGGAATGCCGCAATGTGGCCACGGGCAAGGAGATCTGCACCGGTTCCGACACGCCGGACGCGATGGGCTGCTACGGCGACTCAGGCGGGCCGCAGATCAAGGGCAGGCCGGGTGAGTGGGAACTGGTCGGTGCCACCAGCCGCGACGGCGACGCGGACCCGAAGTGCGCCAGCGGTCTGGGTATCTGGACCGATGTGACGGTGTACCGGGACTGGATCGCCGAGCAGCAGGCGAGCTAGACGGAGAAACGGACTCGCTGACTAGGGAGGAGGCCTTCGTGACGAGGTTCCGGACCGGCCATGGTGGCGGACCGGGCCTCGAGCGTCCACAAGGGACACCTTCGAGCGAGGTAATGTCTGATTTGGGGCTAAATGTGCGGTTTTCGGTGGGGGTCGTGAGTGGCAATGGCGGTTAGAACGCTCATTGCCACTCACGACCCCCGCGCAAAGTGCTCAAAATGGACACTATTGCCCAGTCGGCATCCCTTGTGGACGGTCACCCCTCAGCCGCTCTTGTCACTTATGGCCCCTCGCGAAGCCGTTAGTCCTGTGTGGACAATGTCACCGAGGAGCGAGTGACTCCAAAGAGGACAGCGGTGCCTTGTGCAGGTTCGAGATGATGTTCCTCGGCTTGTCCGCGGCCTTGCTGTAGTAGTGCGCGCCGGACTCGAACGCCAGGTAGACGTTGCTGCCGTAGACCGTCAGTCCCTCGGACATGCTCGGCGCGCGGAAGCAGTGCTTCTTGGCCGTGTCCAGGTCCTTGTCGCCGGCGCCGCGCCGGACCACGTAGATGTTGCTGCGGTTGTTCCTGCCGTGCGACGTGCTGTAGATGAACACGTCCTTGGTGACGACGAGGCCCTGCGTCTTCGTCGGCACCTCCCACGACCCCGGCCGGTAGCCCAGCTTGCCGTCGGAGCCGACGGTGTACGAGTGCATCGATCCGCGCTTGGCGTCCTCGAACTTTCCCGCCCACAAGGTGTTGGTCGGGCCGTGGCTGGTGAGGAAAGAGGAGGCGTAGACGGTCTGCGCCTTCCCGTCCTGCTCGATGGGCAGCGACTTCTTGATCGCGTCCTTCAGCTTCGCCAGCGAGTACTTGCGGATCGTGTCACCCTTGCCCGACACGAACGCCCAGCCCTGCTTCTCGAATACGGCGATCCCGCCGACGTGCGAGTACGCGAGCAGCGCCTGGCCGACCTGCTTGCCGGTCTTGGCGTCGATGCCGATGATGATGGCGCTGCGGTGGCCGGATTCGTACGACGTGACCAGGATCAGGTCGTACGACCCGTCCCAGTTCGACCAGGTCGCCGTGCCCTGGGGGATGTTGGTTTCCAGCGCGGGGATGGGGTGGCTCCTGCTGAACCGGTCGTCGTAGGTGTAAGAAGCGGATTTCCCACGGTAGAAGGGGCCGTCCTTGCCGCTGGACTTCGTGTCGCAGGTGATGGCCGCGGCCTCGGCGGAAGCGGTGCCCACCACAGTGAGGCCGAGCAGCAGCGTGCTCGCCGCGGCAGTGATCGTCGCTTTCTTGAGTAGGGTCTTCATTCGTTCCCTTGTAGTCGTTGTACGTCCAGTTCTCAACTGGGACTCGCCGGAAGCGCGCGCGGTTCCAGGCGGGCTGACGGAGCCCGGCCACTCTCCTTGACTATCCACAAAGGACACTTTCTGCTGGTCAAATGCCCGATTGGCGCCTATATGGGCGCTTCTTGCGTGAGGTACATGAAGGGGTCCTTCCTGTACTGGGGAAGGTGTGAAGGTCGAGTTTCCTCGGCTGAGCCGAGGGAAGGGGGCCTTCACGCGCTGTCGCTGTAGTGCCGAGGCTCAAGGGGCGTTCCTGCCCGCCCGCGGCGGCGGGTCTGCCTCACGCTGGGCCGAGCTCAGCCCAGCATGCCGTGAGGGGCTCCTTCCCTACCCTCAGAGTAGGGAAGGGGCCCCTCACGGACCTGCGATCCCGCGTCCAACCGGGTTCGAAGGTCGTCCATCGCTGCATCAGGCAGTAGGGCGAAGGGAGCCTTCGCCCCACTGTCGGCCCCGCGGGCACCGCGCGCACCATGCCACACGCCCTAGGCTGAGCATAACTTTACGACGGACGTAAGTTCGCTTCGAATGTCGAGCCCCAGGAAGTCCCGCACGATCGGGAATCGTATTTCTGAATCGATTGCGGTGAATTCGCTTGTTGCTGTTGTGAACGTATTTCGTGGCACGGTGTCGGTTAATATCCGACACATTACCAAGCGTAGTCAATCGAGTGTCGATGGTGGCCGATGGTTGGTTGGGAAGTGTCGTCCAGGTGGCTGATTTGGTCGCAAGGCGGGGAAAACTGCACCGTATGGTCCAAGATCAGTAGGCCATTCGAACCAAATCGACGGAATTCGTATTCCTCCGCGCGGCCGGTCGTCTTAACCTTGCGTAATTCTTCACCTGAATGTTCACTGGGGAGCAAGATGAAGTCCACGCCGTTGTTGTCGCGCGCCCGAAAAACCTCGGAGCGACTGCTCGACGCCCGATGACACCAGCCGGCTGTGTCAGCCGATTCGACGTGCACGCCCGGCAAACGCCCGACCGGATCGCGGTCTTCGAGCACGGCACCGGGCTCACCTACGCCCGGCTCGCCGGGCTCGCGGGCGGCCGGGCGCTGCGGTTGCGTGACGCCGGTGTCCGGCCGGGGGAGCGGGTCGGGCTGGTCACCGGGCACGGCAGCGATGCGATCGCGGCGATCTTCGGCGCGCTCGCCGCGGGCTGCACCTACGTCCCGCTGGACCCGACCTTCCCCCGCGAGCGTCTCGAGTACCAGCTCGCGGCGGCGCGGGTGACCGCCGTGCTCGCGGATCCGGAGTACCTCGAGCTGGCGGAGTCCTTGTGCCGCACCGGGTCCGCGCGGCTCGTGCGTTCGGGCACGGAGATCGCGCCGCTCCCGGTGCCCGATTTCGATCCGGACAGCCTGGCGTACGTGCTGTTCACGTCCGGGTCCACCGGCCGCCCGAAGGCCGTCGCGCAGACCCACCGCAACCTCCTGCACGTCGTCGACAACCAGATCACCGCGCTCGGCATCACCGCGGCCGACCGGCTCAGCCTGCTCGCGTCGTTCGGCTTCGACGCGGCGATCCCGGACCTGTACCCGGCCCTGCTCACCGGCGCCGCGCTCGTGCCGGTCGACCTGCGTGCGCACGGCCTCGCCCACGCCGCGCGCGAGCTGGCCCGGCACGAGGTGACCGTCTACCACTCGACGCCCACGGTCTACCGGCATCTGCTCGACGTCCTCGGCGAGACCGGCCTCCCGTCCGTGCGGACCGTGTTGCTCGGCGGCGAGCAGGCGACCCACGCCGACGTCCGCCGCGGCCGGTTCGCGGCGGAGTGCGTGTTCGTCAACGGCTACGGCGCCACCGAGGTGACGTTCGCCGCGCACTACCGGACGACCGCCGCCGAGCTGGACCCGGACGCCGAGGGGCCGCTGCCGATCGGGCGCGCGCTGCCCGGGTTCACGCTCACCGTGCTGGACAGCGGAGAACTCGAAGTGCGCGGGCGGCACCTCGTCGACGGCTACCTCGACCAGCCGAGCCCGGCGTTCGGGGTGACCGCCGACGGCGGCCGTCGTTACCGGACCGGCGACCTCGGCCGGCTGCTGCCGGACGGGAACCTCGTCTGCCTCGGCAGGCTCGACCGGCAGGTCAAGGTCCGCGGCTTCCGGGTGGAGCTGACCGAGATCGAGGCCCGCCTCGCCGAACAACCCGGCGTGGCCGAAGCCCGCGCGATCGTGCGCGACGGCGACCTGCTCGCGTATGTGACCGCGGCCGGCCCACGTCCGGAAGGCCGGGTGCTGCGGTCCGCGCTGGCGGATGTCCTGCCCGGCCACTCGGTCCCCGCGGCCGTCGCGGTGCTGGACGGTTTTCCGCTGACCGTCACCGGAAAACTCGACGAACTGGCGCTGCCGGACCCGCGGGCGGCAGCGACCGTCCCAGCCGAGCGGCTGACCCCTGCCGAGGAACGCGTGCACCGGATCTGGTGTGCGGTGCTGGGGCGTGACCGGGTCGGGCGCGCCGAGGCGTTCTTCGACGCCGGCGGCGACTCGCTGCGGCTCGGCCGGGTGCAGGCGGGGCTGGCCGACGAGTTCGGGATGGACGTCCCGCTGCTCGCTCTGTTCGAGCGCACGACGATCGCCGGGCAGGCCGCCTGGTTCACGGAGTCCACTTCGGACACTCCGCAGCCGGTCACCGCGGAGGAGCAGGCCGGAGATCTCATCGCCGTCGTCGGACTGGCCTGCCGGTTCCCCGGCGCGCCGGACGCCGCCTCGTTCTGGTGGAACCTCTGCGCGGGCGTCGACTCGATCCACGACTACGCCGACGACGAGCTGGCGGCGCTGGGCGTCGGGCCGGGCCTGCGTGCCGACCCGGCGTACGTGCGGGCGGGTGGCCGCATCGAGGGCGTCGAGGAGTTCGACGCCGGGTTCTTCGGGTTCACCGCAGACGAGGCCGCGCGGACCGACCCGCAGCACCGGCTGTTCCTCGAAACGGCGTGGCAGGCACTCGAAGACGCGGGACGCGACCCCGCCGCCGAGACCGGGCCGGTCGGGGTGTTCACGGCCGCCTCGGTGAACCGCTACTTCCTGTTCCACCTGTTCGGCAACCCGGCGGTGACCGGCGACGTCGACCCCGACGACTGGGAAGGGCGGCTGACCGGCCGCCAGCTCACCGACCACCTGCCCGGCCAGGTCGCCTACCGGCTCGGGCTGACCGGGCCCGCGGTAGCCGTGCAGAGCGCGTGTTCCAGCTCGCTCGCGGCGGTGGCGCTGGCCGCGCAGAGCCTCGCGGACTACCGGTGCGACGTCGCGCTGGCCGGCGGGGCGAGCGTGACGTGGCCGCGGTACCGCACTGGCGGGCTCGCCTCCCCGGACGGCCGGTGCCGCGCGTTCGACGTCGCCGCGGCGGGCGCCGGGTTCAGCTCCGGCGCCGGGGTGGTCGTGCTGCGGCGGCTGGCGGACGCACTCGCCGACCGCGACCACGTGTACGCCGTGCTGCCCGGCTGGGCGATCACGAACGACGGCCCGGACCGCGCGGGCTACGCCGTGCCGGGGCCGGCCGGGCAGGCTGCCGCGGTGGCCGAGGCGCTGGCCGTCGCGGAAGTCGCCCCGGACGAGGTCGCGCTGCTCGAAGCCCACGGCAGCGGCACGCCGCTCGGTGACGCGATCGAGGTGGCCGCGCTCAACCGCGTCTACGGGGACACACCACCGGAAACGTGTGCGCTGGGCTCGGTGAAGACGAACATCGGGCACCTCGACGCGGCGGCGGGTATCGCCGGGCTGATCAAGGCCGTGTTGTCCGTGCGGCACGGCGTCATCCCGCCGAACCTGCACTTCACGGCCCCGCACCCGGAGGTCGACCTGGCGGGCGGCCCCTGGTATGTCCCGGCGAAGGCCGCCGACTGGCCCGCCCGCGAGCGGCGGGTGGCCGGGGTCAGCTCGTTCGGCATGGGCGGCACGAACGTGCACGTCATCGTGGAGGAGGCCCCTGCCGACCCGCCGCGGCAGGTGGCGAACGGTCCGTTCGTGCTGCCGGTGTCCGCGCGTGACGCGAAGGCGTTACGCGAGGCGGTGTCCCGGCTGCGCGACCGGCTCGCCACGGACGCTCCGGACCTCGGGGACACGGCCTACACGCTTTCGATCCGGCGGGCGTTCGCGTGCCGGGCCGCCGTGGTGGCGGACTCGGTCACGTCGGCGGTCGCCGCGCTCGATGCGGTGCTGGCGAACGGAACTCACGTCGAGGGCCCGGCCGGGGCGGAGCGGGACCTGGCTGCCCGCTGGGCCGCGGGCGGCGAGATCGAATGGGCCGCGGACGGCGATCCCGGCCGCGTCCCGTTGCCGGGCTATCCGTTCCAACGGGAGCGGCACTGGATCGACCCACTGCCTCACAGACACTCAGACCAGGAGACCCCTCGGTGACCGACACCTTGCCCGTCGTGGGTGGCCACGGCCCGCCACTGTCCTATCCGGACACCACGCTCACCGGGCTGATCCTCGCCCAGGCCGCGCGCACCCCGCATGCCGTCGCCGTCCGGCAAGGTGACGCCCGGCTCACCTACCGCGAGCTGGTCGCGTCGGCGACCGGCGTCGCCCGGCTGCTGCGGGCACGGGGCGCCGGGCCCGGCACCCGCGTCGGCGTCTGCGCCGACCGGCGGCCGGAGCTGATCTCGACGGTCGTGGGTGTGCTGCTGTCCGGGGCCGCCTACGTGCCGCTCGAACCCGGCGGCCCGAAGACTCGGCTGGCCGAAATCGCCGCGGACGCCGGGATCTCCCTTGTCGTCGGCGACCACGCGAAAGCCGAATTCGGTGCCACGGAAGGCATCGAAGCTCTCGACGTGCCCCCGCCCGCGGACGGGCCCGTCGACTGCCCCGCCGGGCCGGACGACCTCGTCCACCTCCTCTACACCTCCGGCTCCACCGGACGGCCCAAGGGCGTGCTGACCAGTCACCGCAACGTGGTCGCGTTCGTCACCGGATTCGCCGCCGCCCTCGGGATCCGGCCCGGCGCCCGGTCGCTCGGCATCTCCTCACTCGGCTTCGACGCCTTCACCATGGACGTGTTCGTCCCGCTGGCGCACGGCGGATCGGTCCAGCTCACCAGTGCCGCCGACCGCGCCGACCCCGAACGGCTGCGGCGGTTCCTCGTCGAGCACGATGTCGAGTGGGGCTTCGTCACGCCGACGCTGCTGTCCATGGTGGACCCCGCGGCCGTTCCCGGCTGGCGTGTCATCGCCTGCGGTGGCGAGCCGGTGCCCGCGGACCTCGCCGCACGCTGGCTGCCGGGCCGCCGGTTCTTCAACGCCTACGGCCCGACCGAGACCACCGTCGTGGTCGTCACCGACGAGGTCACCGGTCTCCCCGCCGACCCACTCCCGCTCGGCCGCCCGACGCCGAACCACCGGGCGTACGTCGTGGACGCCGAGCTGCGGCCGGTCGCGCCCGGCGAGATCGGCGAGCTGCTCATCGGCGGCCCCGGCCTCGCGCTCGGCTACCTCGGCAGCCCGGAGCTGACCGCCGCGAAGTTCGTCGACGACCCGATGACGCCAGGGGAACGGCTCTACCGCACCGGCGACCTGGTCCGCGAGCTGCCCGACGGCCGTCTCGAGTTCGCCGGCCGCGCCGACCGGCAGGTGAAGGTCCGCGGCCAGCGGATCGGGCTGGGCGAGGTGGAGGCCGCGCTCACGACTCATCCGGACGTCGACGCCGCCGCCGTGGTGGCCGTCCCCGGGCAGGCGGGCACCCGGCTGGTGGCCTTCCTGGCACCGGCGTCCGCACCGTCCGATGTGGACGAACTCGGCCGGGACCTGCTCACCGCGGCGATGCGCCCGGCCGTCGTCCGGGTGCTCGACCGGCTGCCGGTCAACCCGGTCACCGGCAAGATCGACCGGCCCGCGCTGCGCGACCTGGCCGAAGCGGCGCTGGCGGGACAACGGGAGGATCTCGGCCCGCTCGGCACCCCGGCCGAACGCGCGGTCGCGGCCATCTGGCGGCGCGTGCTCGGCGACGGCGCGGGGCCGGATTTCCTTGCCGCAGGCGGGAACTCGATCGCCGCGATGCGTCTGGTCGCGGCGTTGCGGGCGGAGCTGGCCGCGGACGTCGCCACGGAGGACGTCCTCGCCGGCGGCACTCTCGATGAGCTCACCCGGCGGGTCGCGGCCGCGTCGCCGCTGACCGGGCCGGGGCTGACCACCGGGCACGCGCCCGCGCTGTCCCCGCCGCAGCGGCGGCTGTGGTTCCTCGACCAGCTCGCCCCGGACGCCGCGCCGTACAACATCGCGATGGCGTTCCGGCTGACGGGCGTGCTGGACGTCGACGTGCTGCGCCGCGCCTTGCGCGCGGTCGCCGAGCGGCACGACGTGCTCCGCTGGCGGATCCGTGCCGTCGACGGCACGCCACTGGCGGATCTCCTGCCGCCGTCGGACGTTCCGCTGCCGGTGGCGCCGGTGACCGAGGACGGTCTGCGGGCCCGGCTGGCCGCCGACGCCGCGACGCCGGTGCACCTCGACCGCGAGGCTCCCTGGCGCGTGCGGCTCTACCGGCTCGGCGAGACGGAGCACGTGCTCGGCTTCACGCTGCATCACGCGGTGTTCGACGGCTGGTCGCAGGACCTGCTGTGCGCCGACCTGTCGGCGGCCTACCGGGGCGAGCCGCTGCCGCCGCCGGTGGCGTCCTATGCGGACTACGCGGTGTGGCGAGCCGGACGCGACGAACGCCGGGAGGCCGTCGACGTCGCCTGGTGGACCAGCCATCTCGCCGGTGCACCGGCCACAGTGGACATTCCACGAGACCGGCCGCGCCCGGCCGTGCAGACCTACCGGGGCGCGAGCCTGCGTCAGTCCTTTCCGGACGGTGCGGCCGACTCGGTCCGGGCACTGGCCGCCCGCACCGGCACGACACGCGCCGGGGTGCTGCTCGCCGCGTTCGGCCAGTTGCTGCGGCGGCTCACCGGCGCGACCGACCACCTGGTCGCCACGGTCGTCGCGGACCGGCAGCTCGCCGAGTACCAGGAGGTCGCGGGGTTCTTCGTGGACATCGTGCCGGTGCGGCTGCGGGCCGACGACACCGCGGACTTCGCCACGCACGTCCGCGACGGTGGCGCCGAACTCCTCGCCGCGACAGCGCATCCGGCCGCACCCGACGAGCGGCTCGTCGAGGCGCTCGGCGTGCCCCGCGATCCCGCGCACGCCCCGCTCGTGCAGGTGATGTTCAACGTCCTGAACTTCACCGAGCCGGGGCTGGACCTGCCCGGCGTGCGGTCGGCGTGGCTGCCGGTCGACAAGCCGGGGTCGCCGTTCGACCTCACGGTGTACGTCCACGACGACGGCGTCGAACTGCTGTACAACCCGGACCTGTTCGACCACGCCCGGATGGCCGGGCTCGCCGAGGACTACGTCGCGCTGCTCGGCGCGCTGGCCGCGGCGCCGGACGCGCCGGTCGGGACGAGCGTGCCGGAGCTGCCGCGGGCGGGCGTCCGCACCGCCGCGCCCGCCGCGATGACCCGCGCCAGGGCACGGCCGCCGTCGGTGGCCGCGGATCCGGCGGCGCTCGCCGTGACCGAGGCCGTGATCGCCCGTGCCTGGTGCGACGTCCTCGGCGTCGCCGAAGTCGGGCACACCGACAACTTCTTCGACGTGGGCGGGAATTCACTCGCCCTGGCACGGGTGCACGCCCAGGTCACCGCCCGGGTCGCCGGCCGGATCCCGTTGGTCGACCTGTTCAGCCACCCCACCGTCCGCGCCCTCGCCGCGCACCTGCACTCCGGCGGCGCCGCCGGCCCGGAGCTGGCCCGCGCCGCCGAGCGCGTCGCGGCCCGCCGAGGCCGCACCCAGACCAGAAGACCCCGTCGCACCGCCGGCCCGGCCGGCCCCTGATAGGAGCACCACCGTGACCCACCTTCCCGAAATCGGCACCGGCGATCCCGGAGCCGAACCGATCGCGATCGTCGGACTCGACATTCGCGTTCCCGGCGCGCGTGACGCGCGGCAGTTCTGGCGCAACCTCGTCGACGGCGTCGAATCGATCGTGCCCGCCACCCGCGAGGAGATGATCGCCCGCGGCGCCGAAGAGGCCACTGTGGACGATCCGAGCTGGGTGAACGCCACCGCCGTGGTCGACGGCTTCGACGAGTTCGACGCGGAGCTGTTCGGCATGACCAGCCGCGAGGCCGAGATCACCGACCCGCAGCACCGGCTGTTCCTCCAGTCGTGCCACGCCGCGCTGACCGACGCGGGCTACGACCCGGCCCGCTTCGGCGGCGCGATCGGCGTCTACGGCGGGTCCGGGGGCACCGGCTACCTGACGGAGAACCTGCTGCGCAACGAGCGGATCATGGCCTCGCAGCACGGCGGCATCGGCATCTCGACCGGCAACCAGCCGAGCTATCTGACGACGTCGGTGTCGTACAAACTCAACCTGCGCGGCCCGAGCCTCGCGGTGTTCACCGCCTGCTCGACGTCCTTGGTCGCGGTGCACCTCGCCTGCGAGGCGCTGCGCAACGGCGAGTGCGACATGGCGCTGGCCGGCGGGGTCAACCTGGAGATGCCGCACGGCATCGGCTACATGGGCGTCGACGGCTTCACCTCCCCGGACGGCCACGTGCGCGCGTTCGACGCCGACGCCAACGGCACGGTCTGGAGCAGCGGCGCCGGGGTCGTGCTGGTGAAGCGGCTGTCGCAGGCGATCGAGGACGGCGACCACATCCGGGGTGTCGTGCTGGGCAACGCGATCAACAACGACGGCGCCACCAAGGTCGGCTTCTCCGCGCCCAGCGTGTCCGGGCAGACGGAGGCGGTCGCGCAGGCCGTCGGCATGGCCGGTGTCGATCCGCGCACCATCGGCTACGTCGAGGCGCACGGCACCGGCACCGCGCTGGGCGACCCGATGGAGATCACCGCACTGTCCACTGTGTACGGGAACGGGGCCGCGGACACCGGCTGGTGCGCGATCGGCTCGGTGAAGTCCAACATCGGTCACCTGTCGCAGGCGGCGGGCGTGGTCTCGTTGATCAAGGCCGTGCTCGTCATGGAACACGGGCTGATCCCGCCGACCATCAACTACCACGAGCCCAACCCGGGTATCGACTTCCCGGCGAGCCCGTTCTATCCGGCGCGCGAGGTGACGAAGTGGGAGGCGGGCCCGGCGCCGCGGCGGGCGGGCGTCAGCTCGTTCGGCGTCGGCGGTACCAACGCGCACGTCGTGCTGGAGGAGGCGCCGGTTCTCGAGCGGTCCCGGACGCCGCACCCGGCGCATCTGCTGCGGGTGTCGGCCAACACCGCGGAAGCGCTCTCGGCCGCGGTCGACCGGCTGGCCGAGCGGCTGGCCGGGGACGTCGACGTCGACCTCGCCGACGTGGCCCACACCCTGGCCGCCGGGCGCACCGAGTACCCGCACCGCGCGGTCGTCGTCGCCCGTGACGCGGAGGACGCGGTCGACGGGCTGCGGGACCCCCGGCGCCTCGTGTCCGCACAGGCCGGGGAGACGAACGTGGCGTTCTTGTTCCCTGGCCAGGGTTCCCAGTACGCCGGGATGGGCGCGGAGCTGTACGAGGCCGAGCCGGTGTTCGCCGCGGCCGTCGACGAGTGCCTGCGGCTGCTCGAATCCGAGCTGCCGGAGTTGCGCGACCTGATCTTCCGGCCCGGTGGCGAGCAGGCGCTGCGGGAAACACGCGTGACCCAGCCCGCGCTGTTCGTCGTCGAGTACGCGCTGGCGAAGCTGTGGCAGAGCTGGGGTGTGCGGCCCGCGGCGATGATCGGTCACTCGGTCGGCGAGTACGTCGCCGCCACCGTCGCCGGGGTCTTCACCCTGCCGGACGCGCTGAGCCTGGTCGCCACGCGCGGCCGCTTGATGCAGTCGATGCCCGCCGGGGCGATGCTGGCCGTCCAGCTCGACGAGGAGAGCGTCGCCGCGCGGCTGCCGGGCACCCTCGCGGTCGCCGGGGTGAACGGGCCCGGCACGTGCGTCGTGGCCGGGCCGTCGGACGCGGTCGCGGATTTCGCGGCGACGCTCAAGGCCAGCGGCGTGCAGTGCCGCGAACTGGTGACCTCGCACGCGTTCCACTCGCCGATGATGGACCCGGTCCTCGCCGAGTTCACCGAGGCCGTCGCCGCCGTCACTCGCACGGCGCCCGCGCTGCCGTTCCTGTCGAACGTCACCGGCGACTGGATCACCGACGCCCAGGCCACCGACCCCGCCTACTGGGCCTCCCACCTGCGGCAGGCCGTCCGGTTCGGCGACTGCGTCAAGAATCTGTTCGCCCGCGGCGGCCGCTGGGCGCTCGTCGAATGCGGCCCGGGGCATCAGCTGTCCGGATTGGCCCGCGGCCAGGTGCCGAAGGGCATGCCCGCGCCGCAGCCGAGCCTGCCGGGCCGTACCGAGCGCATCGGCGACGTCGAAACGCTGTATGGCGCGGCCGGTCTCCTGTGGACGAACGGGGCTTCTATCCAGCCGCGGACGTTCGGCCACCGGGTACCGCTGCCCGGTTACCCGTACGCGCGCAAGCGGTACTGGGTCGATCCGGACCCGATCACGGCCGCCCAGCCCGCTCGGCGAAGCGGTCCGCTGCCCCTGTCCGAGTGGTTCGCGGTCCCGGCGTGGCGGCAGGCGGAACCGGACCTGAGACGCGAGCCCTTCGCGAACGCGCTCGTCTTCGCGGCCGACGACGTCCTGCCCGGTCTGCTGCGCGACGCGGGTGTGACGGTCACCGAGGTGCGACCCGGCGGCGGGTTCGCCGCGACGGACACCGGGTTCACCGTCCGGCCCGGGGTGCGCGAGGACTACGACGCGCTCGTGGCCGCGCTGCCCGCCCGGCCCGAACGGGTCGTGCACGCCTGGACGCTGGCCGGGGAAGAGCGCGGCATGGCCGCACAGGACCACGGGTTCTTCAGCCTGCTCAACCTCGTCCAGGCCTGGGGCGAGCCGGTACGGATCGACGTGGTGAGCACCGGAACCGCCGACGTCACCGGCACCGACCTGACCCGCCCGGAGCACGCGACCCTCGTCGGCATCGCCCGGGTGGTGCCGCTGGAGGTCGCGGGCACGGTGGTGCGCCGGATCGATGTCATCGACGTCATCGATGCCGTCGCCGAGCTGTTCCGCCCGGCCGGCGCGGCGGCAGAGGTCGCGGTGCGTTCCGGTCGTCGCTGGGTCCTGGACTACACCCAGCTCGAACTGCCCGCGACCGCCGAGCCGGTCCTGCGGGACGGCGGCCGGTACCTGATCACGGGCGGGACCGGCGGCATCGGCATCACGCTCGCCGAAGACCTCGCCCGCCGGGTGCGGGCGAAGCTCGTGCTCCTCTCCCGCGCCGGGCTGCCGCCCCGGGCGGAGTGGGACGCGCACCTCGCCGCGCACGGCGGCACCGACCGCGCCGGGCGCACGATGCTCGCCGTGCGGCGGATGGAGGCCGCGGGCGCGGTGGTCCACGTCGCCGCCGCCGACGTCACCGACGCGGCGCGCCTGCGCGAGGTCCGTGAGCTGGCCGAGCGCGAGTTCGGCGGCCTCGACGGGATCGTGCACGCCGCCGGGCTGCCCGGCGGCGGCGTCGCCGAGGTGAAGGAGCGGGCCGCGGCCGAGGCCGTGCTGGCCCCGAAGATCGCCGGGACGCTGGCTCTGGCCGAGGCGTTCGCCGACCTGCCGATGGACTTCGTCGCGCTGTGCTCGTCGATCACCGCGGTGGCAGGCGGCATCGGGCAGGTCGATTACTGCGCCGCCAACAACTTCCTCGACGCCTACGCGCGGGGAAACCACGGCTGGCGGGCACGGCTCGTGTCGCACGCCTGGGGTGGCTGGGACGAGGTCGGCATGGCCGCGGAGGTGGCCGCGCCGACCACGATCCGCACCGCCCGGTCGCGGGCACTCGGCCCGGTCGAGCACCCCGTGCTCACCACGCGCACCGAGGACGGCGCGCACGGGCTCGTCTCGGCGGCCACCCACTGGCTGCTCGACGAGCACCGGATCGCCGGGGTGCCGGTGGTACCGGGCACGGGACACCTGGAGACCGTCCGCGCGGCGGTGGCCGCGGCGCTGCCGAAGCCCGGTGACGGGCACGTCGTCGAACTGCGGGACGTCGCGTTCCTGGAGCCGTTCGGCGTCCCGGACGGCGCCACCGCGGAGTACCGCGTGGAGTTCGACGGCGACGACTTCACCGTGACCAGCCACGCCGCCGGCGCGAGCCGGACCCACGTGCGCGGCTCCGCCGGATGGGTCGCGGCCGAAGCGGCGTCCACTGTGGACATCGAAGCGGTGACCGGGCGGACCGAGCCGATCGACGACGGGAACGGCTTCGGCACCGGCCGCACCAGCATGGTCACCTTCGGCCCGCGCTGGGCGGCACTGCGCGAACACCGCATCGGCGCACAGGAGGAGCTGGCCACGATCACGGCTCCCGACGCGGCGGCGGCCGACGTCGGCGCGTGGGGCCTGCACCCGGCACTGCTGGACGTCGCGACCGCGTTCGGCCGCGGCCGGGGGAGTGGCACCTACCTGCCGATGAGTTACGGCCGGATCGTCGTGCACGACGCGCTCCCGGCGAGTTTCCGCAGCCACCTGCGCTACCGCGACTCCGGCGGCGACCAGGTGGTGGCGGCCGACCTTTCGCTGTGCGACGAAACCGGCCGCGTGCTCGTCACGATCGAGGACTTCGTGCTGCGGCAGGTGGATCAGGACGCCGTCGGCGGCGGCCTGACTTCGGCGTCGGCAGTGTCCACTATGGACAAGACGTCGACCGGGATCCGGCCGGTGGACGGCGCCGAGGCGTTCGTCCGGGCGCTGGCCCCCGGTCTCGGCGGGCAGGTGGTGATCACCACCCTGCCGGTGCGGGAGCTGATCGAGCACCAGGTCACGGTCGAGGAGCTGGACGAACCCGACGAAGCATCGGTGAAGGTGTCGGAGGACGACTACGTCGCCCCGCGCACCGACCTGGAGGCCGAGATCGCCCGCCAGTGGACCGAGCTGCTCGGCGTGGAGAAGATCGGCATCCACGACGACTTCTTCGCCCTCGGCGGCAACTCGCTGGTCGCCATCCAGCTCATCGCCCAGGTGCGCAAGGCCACCGGCACGCGGCTGGCGATGAAGACGCTGTTCGAAGCGTCCACAGTGGCCACTCTGGTCGAGCGGATCGAGGAGCTGCGCGCCGACAAGGCCGAGGCGCCGGCCGAATCCGCCCGGACCACCATCCCCAAGCTCGAGCGCTGAGCCTGATGGCGGGTGAGGCAAACGTGTCGTGTTCTGGTGCGGTGCCGGTGACCGGTCCCGCTGTCGGGCCGCGTCCCTCACTGTGTGGATTTCGGGACGTCAGATGTCCCGAAATCCACACAGTCCCGCGTGACAGGTCCTGTGACCACCGGATCCGGAAGGGGGTGTGTGGAAATAGGGACGTTCAACGTCCCTATTTCCACACACCTCGAACTGGCGCCACCTTTGCCTTGCCCATGTCGCGAAAGCCACTTTCGCGACATCTGACGTCCCGAAAGTGGCTTTCGCGACATGCTCGCCACTGGCAGCCGAGACCCGACCGGTCTTGAGTCCGCCAACAGACACTGAGAACAGGAAATCATGAGCGACACGAAGGAATGGACGTTCCCGGCCTCGTTCGGGCAGGAGCGGATCTGGCTGTCCGGCCAGCTCGACCCGGCGTCCCCGGTGTACAACCTGCACTGCCAGGCCCGGCTGGACCGCCCGCTGACCGCGGACCAGTGGCGCACCGCGCTCGGCGTCATCGTCGGACGGCACGAGGCGCTGCGCACGTCGTTCCGCATGGACGGCGGCGCGCTCGTGCAGGTGGTGCACGCCGAGGTGCCGATCGAGCCCGAGGTGCACGACCTGCGGGACCTGCCCGCCGACGCCCGCGGTGGCCTGCTCGCCGAACTCGTCGGTGATGTTTCGCGCGAGGCCATCCCGCTCGACTCGCCGCCGCCGTGGCGGGCCCAGGTGTGCCGTACGGCCGACGACGAGTGGGTGCTCACGTTCGTCGTGCACCACACCGTGTTCGACGCCGCCTCGGTGCTGGTGCTGGGGTCCGAGCTCGGCGAGGCGTGCGACGCCGTGTTCGAGGGCCGCGAGCCGAAGCTGCCCGAGCTGTCCATCCAGTATCCGGACTACTCGGCCTGGCAGCGCGGGCAGCTCGAAACCTCCAGTGAACAGCTGGACTACTGGCGGACGCAGCTCGCCGGGCTGCCGCCGGTGCACGGCCTGCCCACCGACCGGCCGCGGCCGTCGGAGCTGACGTTCGCCGGTGACCAGGTGCACTTCGCCCTCCCGGACGGACTGATCGACCGGGTCGGCGAGCTGGGCCGGGAGCTCTCGGCGTCGCCGTTCATGGTGCTGCTGGCCGGTTACGCGGCACTCCTGTCGCGACTGTCCAGAGTGGACGACGTCGTCGTCGGTGTCCCGGTCGCCGGCCGCGACCTGCCCGAGCTGGCCGACCTGATCGGCATGTTCGTCAACCAGATGGCCGTGCGGGTCGACTGCGCGGGCGCGCCCGCGTTCACCGAGCTGGTCGGCCGGGTCCGGACCACGTTGCTGGAGGCGATCGACCACAGTCAGGTGCCGTTCCAGGCGGTCGCCGAGGCGGCCGTGGCCGAGCGCGATCCCGGTGTGCAACCGGTGTATCAGCTCGGGTTCAACTTCCTGCCCGATTCGGGGCTGGAGCCGGTCCGCTCGGCCACTGCGAAGGACGACATCGCGATCGACCTGACCGCCGTGGACGGCAGGCTCGTCTACCGCACCGACCTGTTCGACCGCGAGACCGCCGAAGCGGTGGCCGAGCGGTACCTGCGGCTGCTGACCGCGGCGCTGGCCGATCCGGCTCGGTCGGTCGCGGACCTGCCACTGTTGTCGGACGCCGAGCGTGAGCTGGTCCTGACCGGGTGGAACCCCGCGGAAGTGTCCACTTCGGACACCCTGACCGTGTCCGCTCGGTTCGAGGCCCAGGTTCGGCGGACCCCGGACGCGCCCGCCGTCGACTTCGGCGGGGTTCGCCTGACCTACGCCGAGCTGAACACGCGAGCCAACCGCGTCGCGCACCGGCTGCGCGAGCTGGGCACCGGTCCCGGCACTGTCGTCGGCGTGTGCGTGCCGAACTCGGCGGACCTGCTGACCGGCGTGCTCGGGGTGCTGAAGAGCGGCGCGGCCTACGTCCCGCTCGACCCGGACAACCCGGCCCCGCGGCAGGCGCTGATCCTCGCCGACGCGGGTGTCCCGTTCGCACTGGTCGCCGGAGAGTCCACTTTGGACACCAAGACGCTGGCGCTGGACGACCCGGCCGAGTGGTCCGCCGCGGCCACCGAGGATCCGGAACCCGCGGCTGGGCCGGGCGACGTCGCCTACGTGATCTACACGTCGGGCTCGACCGGGCGGCCCAAGGGTGTCGAGGTCGAGCACCGGGCCGTCGACACGTACCTGGCCTGGGCGCGTGAGGCGTACCCCGGCCTGGCCGGACGGGCGTTGCTGCACACGTCGTCGTCGTTCGACCTCACCGTGACGACGTTGCTCGGCACCCTCACCGCCGGGGGCGCGGTGGTCGACGGCGGCCGCCCGACGTTCGTCAAGGCGACCCCGACGCACCTCGCCGTCCTCGCCGAGGAGCTGTTCCCGACGGGTGAGCTGGTGCTCGGTGGTGAAGCGCTGACCGCCGAGGCCGTCCAGCCGTGGCGGGAGCGGCACCCCGGCACGCTCGTCGTCAACGAGTACGGCCCGACCGAGGCCACCGTCGGCTGCGTCGTGCACCGGATCGAACCCGGGGACGAGCTGCCGTCCGGACCGGTCCGGATCGGCCGTCCGGTGCCCGGCACCCGTGTGTACGTCCTCGACGAGCGGCGCCAGCCGGTGCCGCCGGGCGTTCCTGGCGAGCTGTACGTCGCCGGGTCGCAGCTTGCCCGCGGCTACCTCGGGCTGCCGGACCTGACCGCCGAAAAGTTCACCGAAGGTCCGTACGACCGGATGTACGCCACCGGCGACCTCGCCCGCTGGCGCCGCGACGGCACGCTCGACTACCTCGGCCGCGTCGACGAGCAGGTGAAGCTGCGCGGTTACCGCATCGAGCCCGGCGAGGTCGAAGCGGCGCTGCGCGAACTGCCGGAGGTGCGGGACGCGGCCGTGGCGGTCCGCGGCGACACGCTCGTCGGCTATGTCGTCGGCAGCACCGAGGGGGCGGCCGACGCCCTGCGGAAGACGTTGCCCGAATACCTCGTGCCGACCCGGTTCGTGACGCTCGACGCGCTGCCGATGGCGGCCAGCGGCAAGCTCGACCGGGCCGCGCTGCCGGATCCCGAACCCGGCGAGGCGCCGGCGTACGTCGCACCCCGGACGGCGGCCGAAGAACTCGTCGCCGAGGTGCTCGGCGAGCTGCTCGGCATCGACGACCTCGGCGCGCACGACGACTTCTTCGCCCGCGGCGGCAACTCGCTGCTGGCGATCCGCGCGATGTCCCGTATCCGCAAACAGGTCGAAGTCGACATCCCGGTGCGGGGGCTGTTCTCCCTCACCACCGTCGCCGGGCTCGCCGCCGAGATCGAACGGCGGCTCGCCGAAGACCTCGACCAGCTCAGCGACGAAGAGGTCCAGCGTCAGCTGGCCGAAGGCGAGCTCTCATGACCACGATCGACGAAACCAGTAGCGCGGCCGCGCGCCGAGCACTGCTCGAACAGCGGCTGCGACGGCGCACGGAACGGGCCGCGACCATCACGCCGCGCCCCGCCGACGCCGTCGTCCCGCTGTCCTATCAGCAGGAACGCGTCTGGTTCATGGAGCAGTTCGCGCCGGGCACCGGGTCGTACCACATCCCGGTGCCGATCCGGCTGACCGGCAGGCTCGACGTCGCCGCGCTCCAGTCCGCTTTGGACACCCTGCCGGTGCGGCACGAGGCGCTGCGGATGCGTTTTCCGGCTGGGGACGACGGTCAGCCGACCGTCCACATCGAACCCTCGGTCACGGTCGTTCTGTCCATTGTGGACGCAGGAAGCGAGGAAGCGGCCCGTGCCGCCGTCGACGCCGCCGCGGCCGAGACGTTCTACCTGGCCACGGGTCCGCTGCTACGGGCGACCCTGGCCAGGGTTTCCGACGAGGAACACCTGCTCGTCCTGTGCACGCACCACATCGTGGGCGACGGCTGGTCGGTCGATCTGCTGCTGCGTGACCTCGCCGCGCAGTACCACGCCCTGAGCACCGGCGGCACGGCCGAGCTGCCCGCGCTGAGCATCGGGTACGGCGACTTCGCGCACTGGCAGCGCCGCACGCTCACCGGTGGCGAACTCGACCGGCAGCTGGAGCACTGGAAGGCGCAGCTCACCGGGGTCGAGCCCCTGGAGCTGCCCACCGACCGGCCCCGGCCCGCCAAGCAGAGCTTCGACGGCGCGATCCACGAGTTCTTCGTCGAGCGTGAGCTCGCCGGCGCCCTCGGCGAGCTGAGCCGCGGGCACGGCGTCACGCTCTTCATGACCCTGCTGGCCGCCTATCAGGTGCTGCTGGCGCGGTACTCGGGCCAGGAGGACTTCGCGATCGGCTCGTCGTCGGCCGGGCGCGGCCTGCCCGAGCTGGAGGGTGTGGCGGGCATGTTCATCAACATGCTGCCCCTGCGTGCCCAGCTCGCGGACGACCCGTCGTTCGCCGAGCTGCTCGAACGCACCCGGCGGCATGTGCTGGACGCGTTCGACCACGCCGACGTCCCGTTCGAGCGGCTGGTGAACGCGCTCGGCGTGCCCCGCGACGTCAGCCGCTCGCCGGTGTTCCAGGCGATGTTCGTGCTGCAGAACTACGAGATGGGCCGGATGGGCGCGGCCGGAGAGTCCGAAGTGGACTTCCGCTGGCTGCCGATGGACCTGCCCGCGACCCGGTTCGACTTCGAGTTCCATGCGATCGAGGTCGAACGCGGGCTGATCGGCAAGTTCGTGCACAACACCGCGCTGTTCACCGCGGACACGGTCGCCGGGATGGCCGGGCGGCTGGTCACGCTGCTGCGCTCGATCGTCGCCGACCCGGACCGGCGGCTGTCCGAACTGGACATCCTCGACGCCGGGCAGCGTGAACTCGTCCTGGAGCGCTGGAACGCCACGACGGCCGAGTTTCCGCAGACGACGCTGCACACGCTTGTCGAAGAGCAGGCCACTCGGACGCCGGATGCCCCCGCGGTCACCTTCCGCGGGGCGTCGCTGACCTACCGCGAGCTGGACGAGCGGGCCAACCGGCTCGCGCATCGGCTGCGTGACCTCGGCGTCGGGCCGGGCGTGCTCACCGGTGTGTTCGCGGAGCGGTCGTTCGAGCTGGTCGTCGCGCTCCTCGGCGTGCTGAAAGCCGGTGGCGCGTACGTCCCGCTCGACCCGGAGTATCCGGCCGACCGGCTGGCGTTCATGCTGCGGGACGCGGCCGCGCCCGTCGTGGTGACGCAGGCGGCGTTGCGCGAAACGCTGCCGCCGGGTGACGCGACCGTCGTCGTCCTGGACGACCCTGCCGACCTCGCCGAGACGGCAGGGCCACCCGAACCGCTCGCCGGACCGGACGACCCGGCGTACGTCATCTACACGTCGGGCTCGACGGGACAGCCGAAAGGCGTGCCCAACGGTCACCGCGGCATCGTCAACCGGCTCGACTGGATGCAGCGTGCGTACCACCTCGACGGCACCGATTCGGTGCTGCAGAAGACCCCGGCAGGCTTCGACGTGTCGGTCTGGGAGTTCTTCTGGCCGCTGATCACCGGCGCGCGGCTCGTGCCCGCCGAACCCGGCGGCCACAAGGACGCCGCGTACCTGCGTGAGCTGCTCGCGTCCGAAGGCATCACCACCGCGCACTTCGTGCCGTCGATGCTCACGCTTTTCCTTGCCGAGCAAGGCGTCGAGACCTGCACGGCGCTGCGGCGGGTCGTGTGCAGCGGCGAGGAACTGCCGCTCGACGCCGCCCGCGAGTTCGTCCGGCGGCTGCCGGACTGCGAGCTGCACAACCTCTACGGCCCGACCGAAGCCGCCATCGACGTCACCTCCTGGCACTGCACGCCCGCCGCGCTCGCCGAGGTCGCGTCGGTGCCGATCGGGGCGCCGATCCAGAACATCCGGATCTACGTACTCGATCCAGCCGGGCGGCCATGCCCGGTCGGCGTGCCCGGTGAACTCCACATCGCCGGTGTCGGCCTCGCCCTGGGGTACCACAACCGCCCGGAGCTGACGGCCGAGCGGTTCGTGCCCGACCCGTTCCACAGTGGACGGATGTACCGCACCGGCGACCTGGCGCACTGGCGCCCGGACGGGACGATCGCGTTCCTCGGCCGGATCGACCACCAGGTCAAGCTGCGCGGCCTCCGCATCGAGCTGGGGGAGATCGAGACGACCTTGCGCGCCCAGCCGGGGGTGCGCGACGCCGCCGTGATCGTCCGCGAGGACACGCCGGGGGACAAGCGGCTGGTCGGGTACGTCGTCGGCGACGCCGAGCCCGGCGCGCTGCGGACGGCGCTCAAGCAGAGCCTCCCGGACTACATGGTCCCGCCGTCGTTCGTCCCGCTCGACGAGCTGCCGCTCACCCCGAACGGCAAGCTCGACCGCAAGGCGCTGCCCGCTCCGGTCGCGTCCCGTGACGCGACCAAGGAACTGGTCGCGCCGTCGAACCCGGTCGAGATCCTGCTGGCCGAAATCTGGCGGGACGTGCTGAAAGTGGACGAACTGGGCGTCGACGACGACTTCTTCGACCTCGGCGGCCACTCGATGCTGGCCACCCAGGTGGTGGCACGGATCGGCAAGGCGGGCGCCGGCCAGGTCGGCGTCATGGACCTCTTCCAGCACCGCACGATCCGCGAGCTGGCGTCCTTCATGGACGGTGACGCCACCGACCGGCCGCGCCATCTGCTGTACGAGCTGACCAAGCCGACCAAGCAGCGGACGCTGACCTACGTCTGCTTCCCCTACGGCGGCGGCAGCGCGATCGTCTACCAGCCACTGGCCGACGCGCTCCCGGAGGGCTACTCGCTCTACTCGGTCGCCATCCCCGGCCACGACGTCGGACTGTCCGAAGAGGCCGTGCCCTTCGACGACCTGGTCGAGCGGCTGGCCGACGAGGTCCTCGACCGCGTCGACGGCCCGCTGGCCATCTACGGTCACTGCGGTGTCGGCAACGCACTCGCCGTCGCCGTCGCCCGGCTGCTCGAAGAGCGCGGCCGCGAGCTGGAGGTCGTCTACATCGGCGCGATCTTCCCGTTCGCCCGCATGAAAGGTCCGGTGGGCACGCTGCGCACCCGGCTGGAGAAGCTGCGCAGCAACCGGTACTACTCGAACTGGCTCAAGGGCATGGGCGTCGACACCGACGACCTCGACCCGGCGCAGGCCGACCGGATCATCACGAACATGCGCGCCGACAGCCGCGCCGCCGAGGAGTACTTCAGCGGCCTGCTCGACGCCCGCGTGGCCAAGCTGCGCGCGCCGATCGTGTCGGTGGTCGGCTCCGAGGACCCGGTCACCGACTACTACGCCGAGCGGTACCGGGAATGGGAGTTCCTCACCGACACCACCGCGCTCGTGGTGCTCGACCGGGCCGGGCACTTCTTCCTGCGCTACCGGGCCGACGAACTCGCGGAGATCGTCACGCGAGTGCACCCGGTGCTGGACGATCCCGGCGAACTCGACGTCCGGGCCCGCGGTGAAGACGCGGCCTGGGCGGTGCACGAGACCCACCGAGCGGAAGTGGACGAGAAACCCGCGGTGCGGCCGAGTATGGGCCGGTTCGTCACGATCACGATCGGGCAGCTGGTGTCCTCGACCGGCTCGGCGCTGACGTCGTTCGCGGTGCCGATCTGGCTCTACACCCGCACGGGTTCGGTCGCCGACCTCGGCCTGCTGTGGGCGCTCGCGCTGCTGTTCGGCGTGCTCGTCCTGCCGGTGGCGGGCGCACTGGTCGACCGCGGCGACCGGCGGCGGATCATGATCGCGGCCAGCAGCGCCGCCGGCGGGATCCAGCTGATATTGGCGTTGCTGCTGATCACCGGGCACGTCCAGCTGTGGTTGTTCTACGTGCTGATCCCGCTCGGGTCGGTGGCCGCTTCGTTCCAGCGAATCGCCTATCAGTCGTCGGTGGCGCAGCTGGTGCCGAAGCAGTACCTCGGGCACGCGATGGGTCTCGCGCAACTGTCCACCGGTTTCGCCCAGCTGCTGATGCCGGTGCTCGCGGCCGGGCTGCTGGCGACGATCCAGCTGTCCGGCATCCTCATCCTGGACATGGCGAGCTACGCGTTCGCGATCGTGGGCCTGCTGCTGGTGCGGTTCCCGGACATGATGGGCTGGCGCCCGCGCGAACCACTGCTGACGGCGATCGCGGGCGGGCTGCGGTACTCGTGGAACCATCGCGGCTTCCGCACGATGCTGCTGTACTTCGCGCTGGCAAACGTCTTCCTCGCACCCGCGCTGGTGCTGGTCTCGCCGCTGGTGCTTTCGTTCGGCTCGGTCACGGACGTCGCGCAGGTGGCGCTGGCCGAGGCCGTCGGCGCGGTGGCGGGCGGGATCGTGATGGCGCTGTGGGGTGGCCCGCGGCACCGGCGGATGGTCGGCGTGCTCGTCGGCAACATCGGCATCGCGCTCGGCAGCCTGGTGATGGGCCTCCGGCCGTCGCTGATCGTCGTCGCGGCCGGGGTGTTCCTCCTGGCCGCCGCGATGTCCGTGTCGCAGGGCATCTACGCGACGCTGGTGCAGGTCAAGGTGCCGCAGCGGTTCCACGGCCGGGTGTTCGCGATCAACCAGACGATCACGTGGTCGACGCTGCCGATCGGGTTCGCCGTGCTGGCGCCGCTGGCCGTCGGCTGGTTCTCGCCGCTGCTGGCGCCGGGCGGCGCGCTGACCGGGTCGGTCGGCGCCGTGCTCGGCACCGGCGAGACGCGGGGTATCGGGCTCGCCTATGTCGTCTTCGCGCTGCTCCTGTTGCTGATCAACGTGGGCGGGTTCTCGATGCGGCGGCTGCGCCGCTTCGACACCGAGGTGCCCGATTCGCTGCCCGACGATCTGGTGGGGGCGCAGGAACGGGAGCGCAAGCTCGCGGGGAAGGAAGCCGCATGAGTACGGCAGTGCTGATCAGGGAGGCCCGCGGGCACTGGGTCGGCGAGGTCGCGCCTGCGATGCGGGCGTCCGGGCACCGCATAGTGCTGCTCGCCCCGCCGATGGACGAGGCCGAGCGGGCCGCGCTGGCAGGCGTGGTGGACGACGTCGACGCGCTGGACGACGTCCACGACCCGGAAGCCGTCTCGGCGAAGGTCCGGGAGATCGACGGCGGCGCGCTGGCCGGTATCTTCACCGGCTCGGACGGCGCCATCGCGAGCACCGCCCGCGCCGCGGAACTGCTCGGGGTGGCGCGTTGCCCGGCGTCGGTGTTCGCCTTGTGCGCGAACAAGTCCGCCGTCCGGGAGGCCCTCGCCGCGGCCGGGCTGCCCGGACCCGCGCACACGCTGATCTCATCGGCCGCCGAGGCGGCGTCGGTCGCTTCGGCGGTCGGGCTCCCGGCGATCGTCAAACCGGTCAACGGGGCGGGCAGCAACCTCGTCCGCACCGTGTCCACTGTGGACGAGCTGGCGGCCGCGTACGAGCTGCTGGCCGCGCGCCTGCCCGAGTCCGCGGATCCGCGTTATCACCGTCCACTGGGGACACTCGACCCTTCGGCGACGTTCCTCGTCGAAGGATTGCTGTCCGGTCCGGAGTACGCGGTGGACGTGCTGATCCGCGACGGGGTGGCCGAGCCGGTCGAAATCCTCGACAAGCCGCTGATCGACGAGCGGAAGTTCGAGCTGGCGCTGTCGTGCCCGCCCGCCGGGCTCACCGCCGACCGGGCCGAGCTGGTCACCGCCGCGGCGGTCGCCGCCGTTCGCGCGCTGGGTCTCGACAACACCTGCGCCCACGTCGAGCTGATCGACGACGCCGACCGCGGCCCGACGATCGTCGAGGTCAACGCGGGCAGGCCTGCCGGGTCGATCATGCCGCTGCTGGCGAAGCTGCGCACCGGCATCGACGTGTTCGCCGAGCTGGCGGCGCTCGCGGTGAGCGCTCCGCCGCCGGTGCGGGAACCCGCGAAACTGCCGATCCCGCTGGGCATGCTGATCCTCTACGCGGCCGGTTCGGGCCGGTTGACCGGTATCGGCGGGCTCGACGAGATCGCCGAGCTGCCCGAGGTGATCGACGTCGTCACCACCGTCTCGCCGGGGCAGGTGCTCACCGACGAACAGGAGATCTACGCGGTCAACCTCGTCGTGGCCGGGTTCGCCGACCACGACGACCTCGCCGCCCTGCACGCGGAGGCGAGCAAGCTCGTCCGGCTGGAATTGGAGGACGTGTGAGCACCGCTTTCGTGGTCCGGGAGACCGCCGGGCAGTGGATCGCCGACGTCGTGGCCGCCGTGCGCGCGGCCGGGCTGGGGGCCGAGCTGGTCACCCAGCCCCTGGAACCGGCCGAACAGGCACAGCTGACGGAGTTGGTCGACGGCTTCGTTTTCGTCGATGACGTCCGTGACGCCGAAGCCGTCGCCGAGGCGATCCGGGCGCGGACCACGCGTCCGGCCGGAGTGGTGACCGCCGCTGAGGGGATCATCGCGAGCGTCGCCCGTGCGGCCGAGCTGCTCGGGGTGGCGCGCTGCCCGGCGTCGGTGTTCACCATGACGCACAACAAGTTCGCGGTCCGGCGGGCGCTGGCCGCGGCCGGGTTGCCGGGTCCGCGCTGCGCGCTGATCTCGTCGGCCGCCGAGGCGGCATCGGTGGCTTCGGCGGTCGGGCTCCCGGCGATCATCAAGCCGGTGAACGGCGCCGCGAGCAACCTCGTGCGCACGGTGTCCACAGTGGATGAACTGGCGGCCGCTTACCGGCTGCTGGCCGAACGGTTGCCGCTGTCGGAGGACGCCCGGTACCACCGGCTCGTCGGTCGTGGACCGTCGCCGATCGATCCGGTGAAGGTGTTCCTCGTGGAAGGGCTGCTGCGCGGCCCGGAGTACGCGGTCGACGTCCTCGTGCGCGACGGTGTCGCGGAACCGGTGGCCGTGGTGGAAAAGCCGCTGATCGACGAGCGCAAATTCGAGCTGGGCATGGTCTGCCCGCCGCTCGAACTGTCCGAAGAGGACACCGAACGGCTGTTCGCGGCGGCGACGGCCGCCGCGCTCGCCCTGGGCCTGGACAACACCTGCGCTCACCTGGAGCTGATCGACGACGCCGAGCTGGGCGCGACGATCGTCGAGGTGAACGCGGGCCGCCCGGCAGGCGGCGCCCAGCCGGTGCTGCTGAAGCTCGCGACCGGCATCGACGTCATCGCCGAAGCCGTGTCGCTGGCACTGGGCACGCCACCGCCCACGCGAGGTGTGGGCCTGCCGGTACCGGTGGGCTACCTGATCTTCTACGCCGAGGGCACCGGGCGGCTGGTCCGCGTCGAGGGCACCGACGAGGTCGCCGACCTGCCCGAGGTCCTGGAGGTCGTCACGATCGTGCGCCCCGGCCAGCTGCTCACCGACGACCAGGAGATCTACGCGGTGAACGTGCTCGCCGCGGGGTTCGCCGACACCGAAGACCTCGCCGCGCTGCACGCCGAGGCCGCCAAACTGATCCGATTCGAACTGGAGAACTCATGACCGCCGAACTCGCGGCGAACCTCGGCCACATCGAGGGCAACGACCACACGAAAATCACCGTATATTCGGCCGCGGGCCTGGACTGGGTGCGCGCACACCGCGAAGCGCTGCAAGACCGGCTGCGCGAGCACGGCGCGATCCTGCTGCGCGGGATGCCCGCCGATCTTGCAGTGTTCAACCAGGTCACCGAGGAGATCGGCGGCTCGCTGCTGACCTACACGGAACGGTCGACGCCGCGATCGGCGGTCTCGGGCAACATCTACACCTCGACGGAGTACCCGGCGGCCGAGTCGATCCCGATGCACAACGAGAACTCGTACTCGGCGCACTGGCCCGCCCGCCTGTTCTTCCTGTGCGACACGGCGGCCGAAACCGGTGGCGCGACACCGATCGCCGACAGCCGCGCGATGTACCGCCTGCTGCCGGCGGACCTGCGCGAGCGGTTCGCGGGCGGCGTCACCTACGCACGAGCGTTCCGCGAAGGCCTCGGGCTGACCTGGCAGGAGGCGTTCCAGACCGACGACCGCCAGGTGGTGGAGGACTACTGCACCGCCAACGGGCAGACCTACGAGTGGACCGACGAGGGCCTGCGCACGCGGCACGTGCGTCCGTCCTTTGTGGAGGAACCACACACCGGAGCGACGGTGTGGTTCAACCAGGCCAACCTGTTCCACGTCTCGAGCCTGGGGGAGGAGGTCAGCGAGGCGCTGCTGGAGCTGTACCCCGAAGAGGACCTGCCCCGCCACGCCTTCTTCGCCGACGGCTCGCCGATCCCGCAGGCGGACCTGGCCACGATCAAGGCGACCTACGACGAGGTCAGCTACGCGTTCCCGTGGCAGCCGGGCGACATCATGGTGATCAACAACATGCTGCTGGCGCACGGACGCGAGCCGTTCACGGGCAAACGGCGGACCCTGGTCGCGATGACCTGACCCGGCTGTTTTCGGTCGGGGTCGTGAGTGGCGATTCGGGTTATTGAGGGGTAAGTCAAAGGTGTCGTGGTCGTGGGTGGGGCCTGCGGCGAGGTGAAGGCGTCCGCTCCTGGGTCTGTGGTGCGAGCCCGTTCGTCCCGGGGTGGGCGGAGCTAAGCCGTGACTCGCGTGCTTGGACACGTAAGTCGCGTGTTGGGATGCCGCATTCGGGTGTCCGGGGTCCAAGTACGCGGGTTATTGAGGGGGTAGGGCAAGGTTGGGAGGTTGCGAAAGCCACTTTGGCAACGTTCAACGTTGCGAAAGTGGCTTTCGCAACGTCGGGTGCAGGGTGCGGTAGCGAGGAGGGGTCTTTCGCTACGCCGGTGCTGTCGCTGAGACCCGTGGTCGGGATGCGTCGCGAAAGCCACTTTCGCGACGGCTGGGGTCGCGAAAGTGGCTTTCGCGGCACGGTCGCCCCACGGCCGCGAGCGAATCCCCGCGATCCGACACCTTTGCCTTACCCCTCAATAGAACCCGAATCGCCACTCATGACCACCCCGTTGGCGCGTTCACCGGACGCGCCACGGTCGAGCGCCTGTGGAACCTGCTCTGGGTCACGCAAGTGCGAACTCCTTCTCGTCGCAAATCACCCTTCAGTGGTAAACGTGTCGCTTCGGCGGTTGCTTAAAATTACGAACGCTTGTTCGATTGTTTTGCGGTATTCTTGTGGGGTGTCCGAGACTTTCCTTCCCGAGTTGCCGCAGGAACTGTGGCGTGCCGGCAAGCTGGAGCTTGCCCATGGCGTGCAGCAGTCCTTGCAGGTGATCAGGATGGCCACCGC
This sequence comes from Amycolatopsis sp. WAC 01376, assembly GCF_003947415.1. Taxonomy (GTDB): domain Bacteria; phylum Actinomycetota; class Actinomycetes; order Mycobacteriales; family Pseudonocardiaceae; genus Amycolatopsis. The sequence continues at coordinate 747,691 of NZ_QHKL01000004.1, read as the reverse complement.
CGGACTAGGGCAATTCCTGGCGGAGATCGAGTCTCGGGGTGTCAAAGACTTGTACGGCTATGGCCGCACGGCCAACTGGTTCGCCGATATTGCGGGATTGTCGGTTGGTGAGGCGGGTGCGGTGGTGAATCGGGCGATCGCCCTGAACCCCACCCGCGCTCTGGACGGCACCGAGGTTCCGCCTGTCGCACCCGCTACGGCCGCGGTCGCTGCCGAGGGGCTTGTCGGGGATGAGCGGATCGACCAGATCCTGGACATCTTGAAGAAGCTCCCCGCCGACACCTCTGTTGAGGATCGGGCGAGTGCGGAGAAGATCCTCGCCGACCTCGCCCGCGACGCCGGACCCCGCCAGCTCGCCGACGCCGAGCAGAACCTGCTCGCGTGGCTCGACCCGGACGGCAATGAGCCGAAAGATCCTGAACCCGCTCAGCCGCGCCGGGAAATCACGCTGGAGCGCCGCAAAGACGGTTACTGGAAACTGACCGGTTTGCTCGACGATGAGACCGGTGCCCGCACCGCGGCGGCGCTGGAGGCGCACGCGGCGCCACGCCCGGTCGACGAGTTCGGCCAGGCCGATCTGCGGATGAAATGCGAACGCATGGGTGATGCGTGGGTCGACATCCTGGACCTCGCGATCGCCTGCCCCGACCAGCCGGGCACCAGTGGCTATCGCACTCTGCTGCATGTCACCGTCGGCCTCGACGCCCTGAAATCCGGTCTCGGCACCGCGTGCCTCGACTTCGTCGGGACGATGACCGCGCGCGAGGCCCGGCTCGCGGCCTGTGACTGCCTGATGCTCCCGGTTGTCATGAGTGCGGCCGGTGAACCCTTGGATGTGGGGCGGTTGAGACGGTTCGTCACTCCTGGCCAGCGGCGTGCGTTGAACATCCGGGATGGCGGTTGCGCGTTCCCTGGGTGTCATCGGCGGCCGAAGCATTGTCACGCTCACCATATTCATCATTGGGCAGACGGAGGGCCTACGGATCTCCGGAATCTGGTGTTGCTGTGCGGTTTTCATCACCGGCTGATTCATCACGGCGACTGGGAAGTCCGGATGGCGGGCGATGGGTTACCGGAGTTCATCCCGCCCCAATACCGAGATCCGCTCCGAAAACCCCGCCGCAATACCCTCCACCACGTCTGATCCCCGAGGAGCCCGCCAGCCATACCGGCGACGGGCCCTTCGGCATGCCCACCGGAAAGTCCTACCGACCGCATCGTCCGCTACAGCTTCACCGGCGACGGCGACTCCGCGGACCTGACCTCAACGCCGAGAACCCACCTCACTTCGCTGTCGCTGGTCCTTCCGGGCGGGGTCCTTTACACCAGCAAGGTCGGTAACGACGGCGCGTTCACCCCCCGTCGTACGACCATCCGGCTGTCCGGGGCGACCTGCTCCCGGTCGGCGAGCCTCACGTCTGCGTCCTTGTCGGCATGAGTAGCGGTTCGGGTGTGCAACTAGGCGCTGTCCTGTGAGTATCGCCTGGTGTGCTGACCTGTGGAAAGGGTGCGGGGGACCTTTGGTGTCGGGGGCGGGGGTGTGTGGACATAGGGACACTCAAAGTCCCTATGTCCACACACCGCTCACTCGCTGTCAGGGTTGTCGCTGACTGTGTGGGTCACCGCGCGGGGAGCAAAGGACCTTTGCTATCGCCTCCGGGCCGGCCCCTTCCCCTCTGCGGCGTCGGGAGCGACGATTTTGGTCTTGTCAGGTAGAAACTCGACCAGCAATCCCTGATCGGCTACCCAGGTCGCCCGGGCCGATCTAGAGTTGGGCCGCATGGAGCCTGTCAGCGGACTCGTCGCCAAGTCCGCGCCAAGCAGAATGAGCTTCTACACCGCCATCTACTTGACCAGTGTGCTTCTTCCAGGGGCCGTAGTGGTGACCGAGCTTCTCGTACTCTGCGTGCACCTTGCCAGGCGCGGACAGTCCGACATCGCGTTCATCATGAACACGCTGGCCAACGTCAAGGGCGCTGCCATTGTCGTGCTCGTCTTGGTGGCCATCGCGGCCAGCTTCGTGATCGGCTATCTGGCCAGGGAGGTCGGCTTCAAGCTCACCGCCCTGGTGGAGCGGTTTGACCGCCGCAAAGCAGCGCCCACGCTTCCTGCGTCGTGGGCCAGGATTCGGGTTTCCTTCGGCGACGACTTCGCCGAGCGTCTCGCCGGGCTGCACCCGATCCTGCGACACCTGGATTCCCACGAGCAGCGCCGAGACGACGCCCTCGATCGCAGCCTGCCCGCGGGCGGCGGGCACCAGGCGAACGCGTCGTTGCACCTGTTCGTCTACAGCAAGCTGTGGCTGCGCGGACGCGCGCCTGCGCTCAGCGTCGACAACACCGAGGCAGAGATCAACATCCTGGTGTCGACCATCGTGCCCGTGCTCCTCGTCGCCCTCGACGCGACCGTGCTGTCGGGCACGCCTGTCGCTATCAAGATCATCGCCCTGCCGGGAGCTGTGCTCATCAGCCTCGCGATCATGACCGCCGTGCTGCGCCTGCGCAAGACCGAGCAGGGCGAAGCACTGCGCAACCTGGCGTTTGACTTCGCCATGCGCGAGGCGGAGGCCAAGTACCCCGCCGTGGAACGGGGCGCTGAAGAGGAAGCGACCTAGCGCGAGTAGTGCCGAAGATCGGGCAACATCCCGGAATCTGTTGGGCCACAAAGAATGTAGAGCAACAACCGGGTATCGGCGTCGGCCAGGTACGCCGCCGCCGCGCGATGGTTGCCGTCGAGCAGCACCACCTCGTCACCGACTCGGTAACCCGGGAGTGTCAGCTGCACGGGCCTGGCCGTGCGGGTGTACTCCGCTCGCAGCGCAGCGATCATGGACGCACGAGCGCGCGGCCACGACGCTTCGGTGATCGCGACCTCTGACACCCGCAACGGACGGGCGCCTTGGTGGTCGTAGCCGGCGTCGCGTCCGGACTCATCGGCGTACCACACGGTGCACAGTTCGCCGAGTTCCTTGCGGGAACGGCTATATCGCTCCTCGACGACACACTCGTCAACGACCCGTTGCCAGTCCAGCTTCGCCCGTACGACTCCATCACCGAAGATCAGCGCGAAGGCGGATGTGTCCATACCAGGAGACGGTACCGGCCGGCCCCACGGCGGGCCGAGCGGCAACGACACCCTAACGGTCCAACGTCCGCTCATGCCGCGAATCGGTCGACAGACGAGCAAGCGCGGTCATGCCGATGAGCGACTGGTGCCAGTGGCTGGCAGGTCATATCTGGTAGGGATGGATTTTGATCTTCTCAGGTCTTAGGTTGATCTCGACCCATGCTCCGGCCATCCCTTGAGGCAGGCCGTCGATATGGCCGAGGTCGATCACCGCGTCCGCCAGCTCCAGGTGCGCGAACGCCTGCGCCGCCTGAATTCCGGTGAGGCCGAGCCGTCCTCGGCAGAAGACTCCGCTTTCGGTCTGGTAAAGGCATGGTTCCTCGACTGCGGCCGGCGAGCAGTTGAACCCCCACCGGAAGTCCTCGTCCAGTTCCCACTCGATGTGGTGCTCGCCCACTGCCGCCTTCAGGTTTCCGCCCCAGGACGCAGGCACGGTCCCGACCGAGGTCCTCAGAGTGACCAGTGCGGCATCGCCGGGAATCCGGGAGAACCGCTCCACCTGAACCAGCACCGGATCATCGTTCCGTATGGCACGCGCCCTGCCAAGTGCGCCCTCATGTCGATGAACGTGATCCGGCCAGGCAGCGCGGTACCATCTGGTGTGCCCCCGGTATTCGATGTCTACGTATGGGTGGAGCCCGGCGACCGGGACGGCTCGCTGTCGCGCTTCATCGATCGCTACGTCGACGTTGAGCAGCCGGGTGACCCGAGATTCCCGGCGTTCGTTCGGACTTTTGTCTCGCACGACCCCGCTCATGGTGACGCTGACGCGCTGGCGGAGTTATGCCGGGATGACGCGGCCGAACGTGCCTTCTCCCTGTACCTCCGGGCAATCGGGCATTACGACGCCATCGTCACCGTTACGGAAGAAGGAGCCCTCGTACTCGGCCTCAGTCTCGATGATCCATCGAACGCGTCCGAGACGACGCGGGAGGCAGCTGATCTGATGGCCGCCCTCATGACGGAGTTCGCTGCGACTGGCGGGATAGCCGGAGTCGAACTCCCGCCACCACAATCCGCATCCGAGTGGAGAGACGCATACGTCCTTTTACGTACCGGATCATTGATGGCGCTGCCCATCGGGCCATCCGAGGAGAGATCACGATGACCTGGCCGAAGAAGGACACTCGTCGAGTCTCGCTTCGCAACGGCCAGTCGTTCCTCTGGCACCTCGATGCCGACTGGGAAAGAACAACGCGCGTGATCCGCGTCAAGGAGGACGGCGCCGACGGGCAGGTTCTGCTTCTCGACCCCTACCATCATGCTTTCCTGCCTACGCAGACGCAGGTCCGCCGCGCCATTCGTGACGCCTTTCGCGCCGGCTGGCGGCCCGGCACGCCATGTCCGCCACTCGAGATGGTCTTCGACGGCGAGCGCTTCGTTCCCGGGCGCCGCCATCCCGAGGGCTGAGCGGCCGACCGGCTTTACCGGGCAGCCCCTGATATCTTGCGGGCCATGTCGGAGTCCAACGCCACCGAGCACGGCCACCAGGCCGATCCACCGCGCCGTAGTGTAGGGCGCGTCATCCGCGGAATCGTCCTGATCCTTGGCGCGGTAGCCCTGTTCGTCGTCGGGATCGATGCGATCGCCGATCCGGACGCTGTCATCGCCCGTTCTTCGAACTCGGCGCGCAGCCCGGACACGGACGCCGAGGCGAAGATCGGCGGCATGCTGCTCTGCTTCTTCGGGATCACGGTGCTGGGCTTCGGCATCGGGCTGATCGTTTCGAAGGGGCCCCTCTTCGCGAAGAAAGCCGAGTGATCCTCAGATACCCGACACGAGACGTTCGTGGACCTCGAAGGCCTCCGGCACACCCATCTCGGTGTACGCGGCGTGCGCGGTCTGCCAGTGTTTCCGTGCGGTGACCGGATCGCCGGCGGCGAACAGTGCGTCGCCGAGTCCACTTTGGGCTCTGGCCAGTTCGTAGCGGCTGTCCGCCGCGGTCGCCGATTCGATCGACTGCCGCAGGCAACGCACTGCGTCGGCCGCCCGCCCGCCGGCGAGCAGGGTCGCGGCCATGTCATTGCTCGCGGCCAGGAGTCCTTCTCTGCTCCCGATCTCCTTGGCCAGATCGATGGCCTGCCGGTGATGCGCCAACGCGTCGTCGAACCGTCCTGCCGCGACGAGCAGGACACCGAGGTGGTTGAGGACCTTGCCCTCGTCGGCCCGGTTGTGCGTCTGCCTGGCCACGGCGAGCGCCTGTTCGTAACAGGCCCCTGCGTCGGTGTCCTTTCCCATCCGCCAGAACGTGGTGCCGAGACCGTCGAGCGTCCGGCATTCGCAGAGGTGGTCACCGCTCGCCCTGGTCACGTCGAGGGCCTGGGACAAAGCGTCGACGGCGGCGGGGTAATTCCCCAGCCGCATCTCGGCGAGGCCGGTATTGCACAACTGCCTTGCCCGGAACGACTCGTTGTTCCTCGCGACGGCGAACTCCATGGCCTGCCGGAAACAGGGTAACGCGGCGCGATAGTCGCCGAGGCTGGTCAGCAACAGGCCTATGTTCCCCGACAGGTTGACGACGTAATCGGATTCGCCGGCGGCGGAGAACTCCTTGATCGCGTCCTCCAGGACGACGAGTGCCTCGGCGGTTTTCCCCCGCTGCCACTGGGTCATGGCCAGCCCGTTCAGAACGTGCCCTCGGGTGACACCGGACGCGACCTGGACGGCGTTGCCGAACAGGGCGAGTGCGTCACTCACGTGAACGCGAGCCTCGAAATAGCTCGTCATCACGCACGCGAGCCGGGTCACGTGCTCGTCACGTCCCTCGCTCAGCGCCCAGCCGGACGCGACGACGAGGTTGACCCGCTCGGCGTCCAGCCATGCCATCGCCTCGTCCGCCCCGTCGAACCCGAGGGCCCGCACCGCGGGTGTCGGCAGGTCCTCCCACCGCTCCGCCTCGTGGGGGAAACAGGTGACGAGCGCGGCACGGGCGGTGGCCAGCTGGAAGTCGAGCAGCCGGACCGCCGCGGCCCGGCGCACCCTGGCTTGGACGTTCTCCCGGACGCGTTTCTCGGCGAACACCCGGACCAGGTCGTGCAGTTCGAACCGGGACGCGCGGGCGGTGACCATGTTGGCCGCCACCAGGTCGTCGAGTTGCCGTCGGACGACGCCGACTTCGACGCCCGCCAATGCCGCGGCCGCGTGGTCGTCGACATCTCGACCTGGGTAGGCGGCGAGCAAGCCGAGCAATACCCGGTCCTGTTCGGCCAGCTCGTCATACGACGTGCGCAACGCGACTTCGACCCCGTCGTCCAGCCGCAGCATGGTCCGCAGATCGGCAAGGCGGTCCCGGTGATCGGCCATCGTCCACTCGTCCGAGGCGGCCAACCGGCGGGTCACCAGTGCGAGGGCCAGCGGTAGCCGGCCGACCAGTTCGATGATGTCGGCCGCTTCGCTCTGCTCCGCGTCGACGCGTTCGTCGCCGATCCCGTCGCGGAGCAGCTCGACCGACTCTTCCGGCGTGAACACGTCGAGCGTCACGTGCCGCGCCGCCTCCAACCCGACGAGGCGGCGCCTGCTGGTGACCAGCACCAGGCAGGTCGGCAGGGCGGGCAGCAACGGCAGCACCTGGTCGACCGACGCCGCGTTGTCCAGCAGGATCAGCGCGCGCCGTCCGTCCAGCAGCCGGCGGAACAGCGCGCTCCGGTCGGCGAGGGTGAGGCAGCCGATCTCGCTACCGGACGCCCCGAGCCGCCGCAGAAAGCCTTCGAGCACCGCGGCCGGGTCCGCGGCGGGCCGATCCGCGTCGAAGCCGCGGAGATTCACCACCAGCCGCACGTCGGCGAACCGGCCACGCTCGGCCAGCAGCCGCGCGACCTCGCCGGCGAACCGGGTCTTGCCGACCCCGGCCATTCCGGAGATCGCCCACACACCGGCGTCGTCCGGTCCGGCCTCCAGCACCTGGCGCAGGTGCTCCTGCCTGCCGACGAACCCGCCGACCCCGGCCGGCAGGTGATCGGCCACGCTGATCACGGCCGCCTCGGTGGCGTGTCCGGTGATCACCCGGTGCGCCTGCCGCCATTCCGCCGCGACGTCCATGCCGAGCAGCACGGCCGCGATGTCGACGACCAGTTCGACGTCCAGCCGCTTGCGTCCCGGCAGCAGGCAGCGGTACACGGTGTTGTAGGCGGGCAGGTCGACCGACCCCCGGGCGGTGCGCAAGCGCCGCACCCGCCGGTGCAGTTCGCGGTGGGTCAACCCGGCCCAGGCCAACGCCTGCCGCAGCCGCTGGGAGAGCTCGTCGTACGACCGAGCTCCGACCGGGCTCGGCGGCTGTTCCTCCGTCACGGGAACCCCCTGGACACGTCGAACCGATCCGCCCGGCGGTGACTCCCGGACCGAATGCTGACCGACCTTAGACGAGATCCGGCGACCGGTGGTTTCTCCTGTTCGGGCCTTTTCGATCGGCCGAACGGACTACTCTTTTCGATCATGGATCCCGACCGGATGCCGGAGCCGCTGGGCGCCGGTTCGTTCGACGAACTGGCGGCCCGGCTGAACACGCTGCGCGGCCGGCACGGCGTGTCCTACCGGGAGCTGCACCGACGGGTCGTGCGGGCACGGCGGACGGCGGGGAACCCCGATCTGCCGGTGTTCAACACGGTCTACCGCTGCCTGCAGCCGGGCAGACGGCGAATGGACGCGGATCTCGTCGCGGACATCGTGCGTGCGCTCACCGCCGACGAGGCGGTGGTGGCGCGGTGGCGGCAGGTGTGCCAGGTGATCGCCGGGCTCACCGCCGACTCGTCGTGGGTGACCGTGGCGGGTGAGCTGCCCGCGGACAGCACGGAGTTCGTCGGCAGGCACGCCGAGCTGGCCGCGATCACCGGGGACGGCGAGCGGTGCTCGCCGGTGGTGGTGATCGACGGTATGGCCGGTGTCGGCAAGACCAGTCTCGCCGTCCGTGCCGCGCACCGGTTGGTACACCGGGACGGCGTCGCGGTCCGGTTGTGGGCGGACCTGCGTGGCTACGACGCCGACCGCGCCCCCGCCGACCCACTCGCGGTGCTGGACGAGTTCCTCCGGCGGCTCGGGGTGCCGGGCGGGGAGATCCACCGCCTCGGTCCCGCGGGCAGGCTGACGACGTACCGGCAGCTGCTCGCGGACCGGCGTCCGGTCGTGGTCCTGGACAACGCGGCGGACGCCGACCAGGTGCGCCCGCTGCTGCCGGACTCGCCGGGCGGCGTCGTGCTGATCACCAGCAGACGGCGCCTGACCGGCTTGGCCGGTGCGCGGATCGTGCACCTGGAGGCGTTTCAGGGGACCGAGTCACTCGACATGCTGCGCAGGCTGGTCGGCGCGGCCGAGATCGCCGAGGACACCGAGGCCGCCACGAGGATCGCCGAGCTGGTCGGTCATCTGCCGCTCGCGTTGACGGTGGTGGCGGGCCGGATCCGGAACCGGCGCGATTGGACGTTGCGCGACCACGCCGCCCGGCTCGCGGAACGCCGGGGCAGCCTGCGGGTCGAGGACGAGCTGGAGAACGCCATCGGCCTGTCTTATGCCGACCTGCCCGCCGAGGCCGCGCTGCTGCTGCGACTCCTCGCGATCCATCCCGGCCGCGACGTCGACACGCGCGCGGCCGCCGCGCTCGCCGGGGTGGATCTGCGCGCGGCGGAGGCACTTCTTGGCGAACTGGTCGCCGGGAGCCTGGTGCAGCGGCGCGTCCGGGATCGGTTCGGCCTGCACGACGTCGTCCGCCTCTACGCGGCGGGGCTGGCGCGGGACGTGGACGCCGCCTCCGCGCGGCGGGCCGCACTCGGCCGGTTGTTCGACTACTACCGGCACGCCGCCTCCCGCGCCATGGACCGCTACGCCCCGCACGAACGCGACCGACGGCCCGAAGTGTCCACTTCGGACGTTCCGCCGCCGGGCTTCGGCGACGTCGCGGCGGCGACGGAGTGGCTGGACGCCGAGCGGCACAACCTGGTGGGCATCACCGCACTGGCCGAAGAGCAGGGCAGACACGAGGACGCGGCCACGATGTCGCCGATCCTGAACCGGTACCTGTACAACGCGCTGCACTTCGCCGACGCGGAGATCGTGCACGGCATCGCGATCCGCGCCGCCGACCCACTGATCCAGGCCAGTGCGCGGATGAGCCTCGGTGCGGTCTATCTGCGGTCCAACCGCTACCAGGAGAGCATCGACCAGTTCAAGCAGGCGCTCACGCGGTACGACGCGGGCGGTGACCGGGCCAGCTGGGCGCGGGCACTGAACAACCTCGGCAACGCGTTCGACCGGCTCAGCGACTTCGCCGCGGCCGAGGACTGCTACCGGCAGGCGTTGCTCGTGCACCGCGCGACCGGCAACCGCACCAGCGAGAGCCGCGCGCTGGGCAACCTCGGGAACAGCGCGATGCGCGTCGGCGACTGGGACAAGGCGGCGACGTACCTGGACGAGGCACTGGCGATCATGCTGGAGGTCGGGGACCGGGTCGGGGAATGCCTGACCTACGGCAACCTCGGCACCGTGCACGAGCAGCAGGGGCACTTCGCCGAGGCACTCGACCACTTCCGGCGGGCGCTCGTCACCGCACGCGAGTTCGGCTACCCGTTCCCGGAGACCGAGGCGTTGCTCCACATCGGAGTGCTGCTCGCGCGGCTGGGTGAGCACGACGACGCTCTGGCGCACCTGACCGAGGCACTGGACCTCGCGCGCCGGAACAGCTTGGGCGAGTTCGAGATCAAGGCGCTCAACGGCATCGGCGTCGCACTCGGCGACCTGGGTGACGCCGCGGGTTCGATCGCCAGGCACCGGGAAGCTCTTGCGGTCGCCGAGAAACTGGGCGACCGCTACGAGCAGGCACGGGCGCACAAGGGGATCGAACAAGGCGCCGCCGTCACCGGTGACAGTGGCGTGGCCGACGATCACGGGCGGAAGGCACAGGACCTGCTCACCGAGATCGGCCTGCGCTAGCCGGTGCCCCGCACCACGGATCCGGGGCACCATCGAGGGGGAGTGGTGGTGTCCCGGATCCGTGGTGGTCGCCGGTCAGGCCGGCGCGAGCAGGCTCACTTCCAGCTGTACGCGGCGCCGCCGAAGCCAGGCTGGACCTTCGCCCGCACCCGGGGGGTCGAGGCGAGGCCGAGATAACCGCCGCCCTTCTTCGGCGGGCCCGACCAGCGCACGACAACGGTGCCGCCGGTTCCGCAGCCTGCCGTCGTCCAGGTCGTGACGCTCTTCTTCTTCTTGGTGCTCCAGTAGTGGCCCTCCGCCTGGACGCAGACCCGGCCGTTGCTGCCGGCCGGGATCTTCCACGTGTAGCGGCGGTGCTGCGGGTTCTTCTTCGAATCCGGGCTGATGTAGCCACAGCCGTACTTGCTCACCTTCCACTCGCCGTAGCCGGCCAAGGCGCGACGCCAGTCGCCGCAGTCGGCGGCGGTGACGTCGCCGCTCTCCGTGGCCTCTTCGGTCAGCTCGACCGCGGCCGTGCCGCCGTCGACCCCCGATTCGGTGACCGTGGTGGTGTCCGCCTGCTCGTCAGCCACCGCCGGCGCGGTCTGCGCGGTGAGCACCATGCCCGCGGCCACCAGGCCGGTCGTGACCCGTGTCGTCCACTTCTTCAACGTTCATCTCTTTCTGGTAATTCGATAGGTCGGCCGCGTAAGTGATTTTCCATCAGCCAATTACCTGGCCACGGCAGACATTATCGGCAACTCGTGGACCGGCATAGTGATCTTGTGCGGTGACCTTGATCGAAGTTGTTCGAAAACGCCGACCCGGCCATCAGCCGAGATCGACGAGCGATCCGACGCCCCAGTGCCGGGCTCGCGCGGCGATGGCGCCGTAGAGCGCCACGTCCAGCACGCCCATGCCGAACGGGTTGAGCACGACGTGCGGCCGGGCGGTGCCGCGGCTGGTGTACCGGCCGGTGAGCAACCCGCCCAAGGTGGCGTCGATCGGCTTCGCCGTGCCGTCCGACGGACGGGTGACCAGCCCGGCGCCCATCAGGCGGCCGAGTGGGCGGCGGGGGTTGTCCGCCACCAGGTCGAGGTCGTCCACGTACAGTGCCGCGGCGTCGAGGAACGTCTCGTCCGCGAGGTCGCCCAAGGACACGTTGACCAGCAGGGCGCCGGGCCGCGCCCAGTCCGAGGTCACGTAGCCCTCGTCGGCGGTGGTGGTGAAGACCGCGATCTCGCCGGCCGCGACCGCGTCGCGGGCACTGCTGTGCACGGTCACTTCGAGGCCGTCGCGGGAGAGCAGGTCCGCGAGGCGATGGGCGACGGCCGGGTCGCGGTCGTGCAGCGACACCGTGCGCAGGGCGGGCAACCTGCGGGCCAGCAGCGTCGCATGCATCCGCCCCTGCGCCCCGCAGCCCACGATCGCGAGCGAACCGGCGCCGGCGAAACCCGTGACGTCGACACCGACCGCGCTCACCGCCGCCGTCCGCACCGCGCTCAGCAGGCCCGCCTCCATGATCGACGTGACCCGGGCGGTCTCGGCGTCGAAGCACAGGCCCAGCCCGCCCGCGCGTTCCAGGCCCGCCGCCGGATTGGACACGCTGGCGTTGATGATCTTCATGCCGTGGTGCGGCCCCACCGCGCCGGGCATGCCGATCGACCGGGTGTACGCGCCCTGCGAGTTCTCCCACCGCAGGTACGCCTCCGCGGGGAGCAGGCTCTCACCGCGGTCGTGGTCGGCCAGCGTCCGCCGGACGACCTCGACCGGGTCGATGCTCGCGAGGCAGCGCCGGACGTCCGCTCGCGACAGTACGAGCACCCGGCCCGCGCCAGCCAGTCCCGTGTCCGCCTGGTCGTACCACTGCTCGCTCATGCGGAATCCTTGCCGCGGCACCATTCCAGTGCCGCCATCGCGCTGTACATCTTGTTCTCCGCCTGGGCGAACGCGATGCTGTCCCGGCCGTCCAGCACTTCCGCGGTGACCTCCTCGCCGCGGTGCGCGGGCAGGTCGTGCATGAACACCGCGTCCGGGCTGGTCCGCCACAACGCCCGCGTCACCTGGAATGGCGCGAAAACCGTGCGCCAGTCCGGATCTGGTTTGGTCGTCCCCGTCGTCTCCCACCGCGTGGTGTACACGACGTCGGACGTGGGCAGGTCGTCCATGTCGTGACGCTCCACAACGGACGCTCTGTGTCGGGCGGCGTGCGACCGCGCACGCGCCAGCACCTCGGGGTCGACGCCGTAGCCGGGCGGGGTGCGCAGGTGCAGTTCGGTGCCGGGGAAACGGGTGAGCGCCAACGCGAGCGCGGCCGCGGAGTTGTTGCCCTCGCCGAGATACAGCACCCGAAGCCCGTCGACGCGCCCGAACCGGCGGACCAGCGTGGTGAGATCCGCGAGCGCCTGGGTGGGGTGCTCGTCCGCGGTCATGGCGTTGATCACCGACATCCGCTTCTGGTCGGCCATGGCCCGCAGTTCCGCCGGATCGCCCGCGGTGCGCACCACGAGCGCGTCGAGCATGGTGGACAGCACCCGCCCGGTGTCCTCAATGGACTCTCCGGTGTTGATCTGCAGGTCGCCCGGCCCGTAGGAGATGACGCGCGCGCCGAGCCGCAGTGCGCCCGAGGAGAACGCCGTGCGGGTGCGTGTGGAGGTTTTGCTGAAGTAGATGCCGACGACCTCACCGGACAGCGACGTGGCCGCCTGCCGAGGGTCGTCGGCCAGCCGCGTCGCCCTGCCGACGATGGAACGCAGGTCCTCGTCGGTGAGATCGTCGAGCGAAATGAGGTGGCGCAAGGTTTCTCCTTACCGGGCGGCGGTCAACGGCCGGGTCTTGACCTCGGGTACTTCACCGAAGTGCTCGAGTACCCAGGAATCCGAGTAGATGGTGTCGAGGTAGCGGTTGCCGTCGTCGGGGAAGACGAGCACACAGCGGGATCCGGCGGGGATGCGGTGGCGCAGCTTGCCGAGCGCGGACACGGTCGCGCCCGACGACCCGCCTGCCAGGATCGCTTCACGCGCCACCAGCAGCCGGCAGGCACGCACGCATTCCAGGTCGGTCACATGGACGATCTCGCTGACCACGCCGACGTCCACCAAGGGCGGCCGCCGCCCGGCACCGTGTCCCGGGATCAGCCGGTCCTCGGTCGGGGTGTGGAAGATCGCGCTGCCCGCGGCGTCGACCGCGACCAGTTTCGTGGCCAGGCCGTGGTCGCGGATGTGGTCGGCGCAGCCGCGCAGCGTGCCGCCGGTGCTGACCGAGCAGAACAGGTAGTCGACCCGTCCGTCCAGCGCGGTGACGATCTCGGCCATCGTCCGCTCGTGCGCGGCCGCGTTGAGCGGGTTCTCGTATTGGTTGGGCCAGAACGCGTCCGGCAGCAGCGCCACCAGTTCCCGCACCCGCGCGATCCGCGCGCCGAGCAGGTCGCCGCCCGGCGCGGACACGACTTCCACCGCCGCGCCGTAGGCCCGCAACAGGGCGACGGTCTGGGCGGTCGTCCGGGTGTCGACCACGCAGATCAGCTCGAGCCCGAAGTAGGCGCACAGCTGGGCGAGGCCGACACCGAGGTTGCCGGAGGTCGACTCCACCACCACCGACCGGCCCGGTATCAGCTCACCGGCCTGGATCTTGCCGCGCAGCATGTGCAGCGCGGTGCGGTCCTTGACACTGCCGCCCGGATTGAACTTCTCCATCTTGGCGAACACCTGGACGTCCGCGATCGGCACGACCCGCTCCAGCGCGACCAGTGGGGTGTCGCCGATCGTCGCGAGCACTCCGCTCAAATCACCCGTGCTCAACGGACACCCACTCTCTCCTGGCCGCCGGAACCGTGGCCGCGACATTGCCGCCGGATACGACCGCCACGGTCGCGCCACGCCACCGTCCGGTCAGGTGGGCGGCGGTCGCCACCGCACCGCTCGGCTCCGCGAGCACCCCGAACCGGTCGGACAGGAACTCCTGCGCGGCGACGATGCCGTCCTCGTCGACGGTGACGATGTCGTCCACGAGCACCCTGATATGCCGCCACGCCAGCTCGCCGAGCACCGGCGCGCGCAGCCCGTCCGCGATCGTGCGGTAGGTCCGCTCCACCGGCCACCGCACCAGCCTGCCCAGGCGCAGCGACTCGGCCGCGTCCCCGGCCAGCGCCGGCTCGACCCCGACGACACGGGTGCCGGGGGAGACCGCCTTCACCGCGGCGGCGACCCCGGCGAGCAGGCCGCCGTTGCACACCGGCACCAGGACGGTGCGCACCTCCGGCAGATCCGCCACGATCTCGGCGCCGACCGTGCCGTGCCCGGCGATCACGTCGAAGTCGGCGGAACCGACGACGGTGGCGCCGGTCCGTGCCGCCAGTTCGGCCGTGGTCCGTTCGCGCAGCGCGGGTGGCACGATCACGACGTGCGCGCCGAGCGCGCGTACCGCGTCCACCTTCAACGCGGGCGCGGTTGCGGGAAGGACGACCGTGGCGCGCAGGCCGTGCAGTGCCGCCGCGTAGGCCACCGCACGCCCGTGGTTGCCGGACGACTGGGCGAGGACGTGGCCCGCGGTGAGCCGGGCGACCGCGTTGAGCGCGCCTCGTGCCTTGAACGAACCGGTCCGCTGCCGGTGCTCCGGTTTGAGCCACAGGTCGCCGACCGGGCCGAGCAGGGGAGTGCGGTGCACGGCGTACCGGATCCGCTCGGCGGCGGAACGCAGGTCGGCCGGGGTGACGAGAGAGGACATCGGTGTCACCGCGCCAGGTTCCGGTCGGCGAGCGCCTGCACCCGGTCGAGGTCGGCGTCGATCTCCGCCGGTGGCGCCGCGTCCGGCAGCAGGTCCTCGATGTCGCGCAGCGGCCGGTACCGCAGCCCGAGCACGCCCCACACCACCAGCACGGCACCGGACACCACCATCAGCGTGGCGAAGCCGCCGAGCCGATCGGCGAGCGGTCCCGCGGTCAGGAACCCGAGCGGTTGCATGGCGGTGGCCAGCATGACGTTGATCGCCAGCACCCGGCCCTGCAGCTGCTGGCCGACCTTCGTCTGGATGATCGACAGCCAATGCGCGTTGCCGATGCTCATGCACGCCAGCCGCACGAACAGGCCGGCCGCGACCACGAACACGGACGGCCACGCGCCCATCAGCGCCACCCCGAGCCCGGAGCCGATGACGAAGGCGATCATGCCGGTGGAACGGCGTGTGGTGCCGCCCCAGGTCACCACGACGAGTGCGCCGACCGCGGCGCCGATCCCGCCGACGGCACTGACCACACCCAGTTCGCCCGTCGAGCCGAGCGACAGGACCAGCGGGGTGAGCCCGACCCACATCACGGCGGTGAAGTAGTTGACCACCGCGAAGTAGCCGATCATCACCAGCAGCGGTTTGCGGCGCAGCACGAACTTCCACCCGCCGGTGACCGCCCTCGTGAACGGTTCGGCCTGCGTGAAGAACATCCGGTTCGGGAACCGCACCAGCATCAGCGTGGTCACCCCGATCGCGAACGTGGCGACGTCGACCACGACGACCGCGGTCAGCCCGGACAGTCCCATGAGGACACCGCCGAGGACCGGCCCGAGTACGGTGCCGAGCCCGGCGCCCATGTCGGCGAGCGCGTTGGCCTGCGGCAAGTACGGCTTCGGCACCAGCTGGGCGATCGCCGCCAGGTAGGCGGGCCGGTGGAACGCCGACGCCACCGACATGACCCCGACGATCACGCAGACCGCCACGAGATCGAGCCGTCCCAAGGCGACCAGGACGGCGAGCGCGGCCATCGCCGCGCCGCTCGTCAGATCGCAGCACAGCATGATCCGCCTGCGGTCCACCCGGTCGGCGAGCGCGCCGCCGACCGGCGTCAGCAGCATGCTCGGCACACGGGCGAGCAACACGACCAGCGCGAGATCGATGACGCGTCCGCTGAGCTGGTAGGCCCACACGCCGAGCGCGAACGCGCTCAGTTCGTTGCCGATCATCGACACGGCTTGGCCACCCGCCACGGTGTAGAACGCGCGGAGCCCGCGCCGGGTCGCGGTCGCGGCGACCGGGACGTCGCCGACTTCCGGCGGCAGGTCACCGGCGGCCCAGCGGGGCAGCCGGTCCCGCAGCAGCGCGGCGACGTCGGCGGCCTGGTGACGCAGGAAGTAGTGCCCGGCCTTGGGCAGCACGGCCAGCTCGACCCGGTCGGCGAACACGCCCCACTCGCGGTACCGCTCCTGGTACAGCTCGGTCGCCGGGTCGCTCGACCCGACCACGCACAGGATCGGCGCAGTGAGCCGCGGTGTTCGCCCGGCGTCCGGGTCGAGCGCGCCGCCGAACCACGCCTGCGCCTGTCCGGCGTCGTGCCGCAGCGCCCGCAGCATCGCCGCGCTCGCGGTCTCGTCCATGTCGTCCAGCAGTCCGCCGGTGGCCCGCAGCGTGTCCCGGTAGAGCCGGTCCGCCACCCAGCGTTCGCGCGGGAATCGGCGTTGCAGCCAGGCGGAAAGCTTGCCCGGCAGGCGTGCGGAGGGGAAGCTGCCCGCCACGACCACTCCGGCGACGGTGCGGCCGTCGGCCTCCAGCCGGGCGGCGAGCGCGGTGGCCACCGCGGAACCGACGCAATGCCCGTACAGCGCGACCGGGCCGGTGACGGTCCGGCCGATCTCCTCGGCCAGCAGGTCCACGACCTCGTCGACGGTGCGGAACGCCTCGTCGGGCCGGGCCACGTCGTGGCCGGGCAGTTCGACGGCGAGCAGGTCGACGCCCGGTGTGGTGGCGGCGAGTTCCGTGGCCAGTGGCTGGAACACCGCGGCCGAGCCACCGCCGTAGGGCACGCAGACGAGCGTCACGTCCGGTGTGCCCGCGCGGGCGGGGGAGAGGCGGTGCAGCAGGCGTCCGTCGCCGGTCTCCTGCCCGGCGTCGAGGTGGGCGGCCAGTTCGCGGACGGTCGGGTGCAGGAACAGGTCGATGACCCGAAGCCGCTCGTCGATCAGCCGGACCGCGCGGACCGCGGTGAACGAATGGCCGCCGAGGGCGAAGAAGTCGTCCTCCGCGCGGACTTCGGGCACATCGAGCACCTGCGCCCACACCTGAGCGACGCGGTGCTCGGTCGGCGTTTCCGGCACACGGGAACTCTTCACCGGCGCGGGAATGGGCTCGCTGACCGGGCGGGACCCGGCGCGGGCCGGACCGGCCGCGGCGACCGGCTGGTCCACATTGGACAGCAAGCCGGTCAGGAGTGCCTGGAAGTCGGTGACGATCCCTTCCGCGGTACCGGCGTCGAAGAGGTCGGCCCGGTAGGCGAGGCCACCGAGGTAAGTGTCGCCGTCGTTGACCAGCACCATGCTGAGGTCGAACTTCACCTGCTCGCCCGCGTCGCGGACGGCCGTCACCTCGACACCCGGGATGGCGGGCGGCGTCGCCGGCTGGTCGAGGACGTTCAGCAGTACCTGGAAGATCGGCGTCGCGGCCACGGACCGCTCCGGCCGCAGCCGCTCGATGATCCCTTCGAGGGGCGTCTCGGCGTGCGCGAACGCGCCGAGCACGGTCTCACGTGACCGGCCGAGCAACTCCCGCACGGTCGGG
This sequence comes from Amycolatopsis sp. WAC 01376, assembly GCF_003947415.1. Taxonomy (GTDB): domain Bacteria; phylum Actinomycetota; class Actinomycetes; order Mycobacteriales; family Pseudonocardiaceae; genus Amycolatopsis. The sequence continues at coordinate 730,129 of NZ_QHKL01000004.1, read as the reverse complement.
TCGCCACCGAGGTCCGTGCGCAACACGAGCGTGTTCACGAAACAGCCCACCGTCGACTCGGCGTCCGGGTGATGCCGCCCGGACTCCGGCACGCCGACCGCGACGTCGTCGGTACCGGCGCGGCGGCCGAGCAGTTCCTGCCAGCAGGCCAGCAGCACCATGAACGGTGTCACGCCCGCCTCGGCCGCGACCTCCCGGACGCGTGCGGTGAGCGCGGCGGGGAGGGCGAACCGGACGTGCCCGCCGGACCAGTCGGCCACCGCCGGACGGGGCCGGTCGGTCGGCAACGCGAGCAGCGGCGGCAGCCCGGACAGGCGGTCGCACCACCACTCCAGGTCTTCGTCGCGCCCGCGGGCGGCCAGCCAGGCGGCGTAGTCCGCGTACTGGACGGGCAGGGCCGCGTCCGGTGCCGATCCGGCGAGCCGGGCGGCGTACGCGTCGGCGAGGTCCGTGCCGATGACGCCGCGCGACCAGTTGTCGGTCGCGATGTGGTGCACGGTGAGCGCGAGCACGTGCTCATCGGCGGCGATCCGGAACAGCGAGGCCCGCAGCGGCGGCTCCCGGTCGAGCGCGAACGGCCGCGCCAGCTCCGCCCGGCATGCCGCGTCCACCCGGTCGGCCGAGATATCCACAATGGACACTGGCACGCGGTCGGCCGGCACCGGCACGGCCACCGGGGTGCCGTCCCGCTCTTCGATGACGCTGCGCAGGACGGTGTGCCGGGCGGCTACGTCCCACACCGCGAGCGCCATCGCCGCCGCGTCCAGCGGCCCGCGCAGCCGCAGCACGAGATCGGCGTGATAGGCAGACCCCGGTCCTAGCAGTTCGAGAAACCACAGCCGTGCCTGCGCGGACGACAGCGGCGCAGGTGCTTCGGGGTCCGGCCGCACGGGGATGGGCGCGCCGCCGGACACGCCGCCAGGGTCGGCGGCCAGCGCGGCGGCGAGGTCGGCCAGCACCGGATGCTCGAACATCGTGCGCACGGCGACGTCGCGGCGCAGCGCCTCGCCCAGCCGTCCCGCCACGCGCACCGCGGCGAAGGAATGACCGCCCACGGCGAAGAAGTCGTCGTCGGCGGCGATGCCGTCGATCCCGAGCACGTCGCCCCAGACCCGCGCCACGAGCCGCTCGGCCGGGGTCGCCACCGGCCGCCGCGTGGCAGGCTCCCGCTCGGTGACGTCGGGCAGCGCCGCCCGGTCGATCTTGCCGTTCGCGTTGAGAGGCAAGCGGTCCAGGACCGTGAGTGAGCCGGGCACCATGTAGTCCGGCAGCCGGTCACGCAGCGCCCGCCGCACGGTCGCCACGTCGAGCCCCGGCCCGACCAGCCAAGCGGCCAGGCGCCGGTCGAGGCCGACGCCGACGGGAAGCACCACGGCGTCGGCCACCCCGTCGACGTCGCGGAGGGCGGCGGTGACCTCGCCCAGTTCCACCCGGTGCCCGCGCACCTTCACCTGGTCGTCGGCGCGGCCGAGGAACTGCACGGTGCCGTCGGCACGCACCCGCAGCAGATCGCCGCTGCGGAAGCACCGCACGCCGGCGCCCAGCGGATCGGGTACGAACCGGGCCGCGGTCTGCGTGTCGTCGCCAAGGTAGCCGCGGGTGATCTGCGGCCCGCCGATCACCAGCTCGCCGGTCATGCCGTCGGGCACGACCGCGCCGCGCGCGTCGACGAGATGGCCGACGACCCCGGGCAGCGGCGTGCCGAGCGGCACGTATCCGGTGCGCTCGTGCGACGGGACGGCCGCCACGTCGCACGTCATCGAGATCATCGTGCTCTCGGTGTGCCCGTAGTGGCTCTGCACCCGAAGGCCGGGACGGGCCGCCTCGACCCGCTCGACGAGCGACCACGGGCACGCCTCGCCGGCGAGGATCAGCAGCCGCCTCGGCAGCACGGTGGCCAGGTCCCCGTGCCGGGCAAGGAGTTCCAGGTGACTGGGCACGCACTTGAGTACGTCGACCGGATGCTCGGCCAGATACCCGGCGAAGGACTCAGGGTCCATCGCGGTGTCCCGGTCGACCAGGTGGACGGTGCCGCCGGTGGTGAGCGCGCCGTACACGCAGGTGAGACCGAAGTCGGCGGCCGGGGTGGAGACGACCGCGAACGACGCGCCCGCCACGTCGCCGAGCCGGGGCAGCATGCCCGACAGGTAGTGCGCGACGTTGCGGTGCTCGACCGCGACTCCCTTCGGCGCACCGGTGGAACCGGACGTGAAGATCACGTGGATCAGGTCGTGCCCCGCGACCGGGACGTCCGGCCGGGTGCTGGGCTGGTCCGCGACCGCGTCGTCGACGGTCAGAACGGTGACCCCGGGAACGGTGATGTCGAGGCCGGGTTCGGCGAGCAGGATCCGCGCGCCCGCGGTGGCGAGGATGGCGGCCACCCGAGCCTGCGGATAGGTGGTGTCCATCGGCAGGTAGGCGCCGCCGGATTTCATGATGCCCAGCACCGCGCACGCCACGTCCGTGCCCTGTTCGAGCAGCAGCCCGACCGGCTCGTCGGCATGGACTCCGAGCGCCCGCAGCCGGTGCGCGATCCGGTTGGCGCGTTCGTCGAGCCGCCGGTAGGTGAGCGTGCCGGTCGCGCCGACCACGGCGACCCGGTCCGGGCAGCGGTCGGCGGTGTCCTCGATCAGCGTGTGCACCGGGCGGAGTTCGGTCCGCTCCTGCTCCGGGCCCGCCAGCGCCGGGGTGGTGACCACTTCGATGGGCACCTCGGCCACGGGCCGGTCGAGGTCCGCGGTGATCCCGTCGACGAGCGTGACGAACCAGCGGGCGATCCGTTCGGCGGTGCCGCGGTCGAACAGGTCGGTGCGGTAGGCCAGCCCGCCCGAATAGCCGTCGCCGGACCGGGACAGCGCGAGGTTCAGGTCGAACTTGACGCTGCGCACCGGCGGTTCGGTGATCCGGGTGGCCAGACCGGGCAGCTCGGGTGCCCGCGACGGTTCGTCGAGCACGTTGAGCATGACCTGGAAGACCGGCGCCGCGTCGAGCCCGCGTCGGGGCGCGACGCGCTCCACGATCCGCTCGAACGCCACGTCCGTATGCGCGAACGCGTCGAGCACCGTGTCGCGGGCGGCGGCGAGCAGTTCCCGGCCGGTGGTCGCCCCGGCCAGGTCGGTGCGCAGCACCAGCGTGCCGACGAAGCAGCCGACGACCCGTTCGGCGTCCGGGTGGCGCCGTCCGGATTCCGGCACACCCACCGGCACGTCGGTCGTCCCGGCCAGCCTGGCGAGCAGTGTCTGCCAGCACGCCAGGAACACCATGAACGGGGTGGTGCCGGTGGTGCGGCCGATCTCCCGCAATCGCGCGGTGAGCGTGGCAGGCACTTCGACCTCGACCTCGGCACCCTCGTCCCCGGCCACGGCCGGACGGGGCCGGTCGGTCGGCAGCTCCAGCACCGGAGGGAGCCCGGCGAGCCGCTCGGCCCACCAGTCCAGGCCGTCCTCGGCGGTGTCCGGCCTGGAACCGTTCCACGCCACCAGGTCCGCGTACTGAAGAGCCGGTGGCGGCGGCAGGTCGCGGACGCCGAGGCGAGCCGCATAGCAGGCGGCGAGGTCGTCGAGCACGACGGCGACCGACGGGGCGTCCATCGCGATGTGGTGGAACGTCAACGCCAGCACCCGCCGGTCGGCGGTGACCCGGAACAGCACGGCCCGCATCGGTGGCATGTCCTCGAGCGAGAACGGACGGGTGGCCTCGGCGGCCACCGCGGCGTCCAGCTCGGCCGCGGTGGCGTCCACAGTGGACACCGGGACGGCGGGCCCGGCGCACCGCATCGGTTCGCCGTCGATCTCCCGGTACACGCCGCGGAGCACGTCGTGGCGGTCGGCGACGTCCCGGACCGCGGCGAGCAGCGCGGTCTCGTCGGCCGGTCCGGTCAGTTCGAGCACGAGCGGCAGGTTGTAGGCGTGGCCGCCGGGTTCGAAGCGGGCCAGGAACCACAGCCTGGCCTGCGCGGGCGACAGCGGCACCGGCGATCCGTCGCGGGGGAGCCGGGGGATGGCGGGCTCCGCGGCGGGGGTTCCGCCACGCAGTGCGGCGGTGGCGCGGTCGGCGAGCAGCTCACGCAGGCGCCGCTGTGCGGGAGTGACCAGCGAGTCGGTCATACCGTGCTCCCCGTCGGGACACCGATGGAGTCGTCCTCCGCCAGAGCGGTCATCGCGATCCGTTCCAGCTCCGCCGCGAACTCCCGCAGCACCGGCCGGTCGAACAGGCACCGCACCGGAACGGGGAAACCGAGCGCCTCGCCGAGGCGGCCGACGACCTTGGTCGCGGCGAGCGAATGCCCGCCGAGGCCGAAGAAGTCGTCCAGGGCGCCGACCCGCTCCCGGCCGAGCACTGCGGCCCAGGTCATCGCGACGAGTTCCTCGACCGCCGATGACGGCGGGCTGTCCGGTCGCGCCGGTGCCGAGGGGGCGGGCAGTGCGGCGCGATCCACCTTGCCGGTCGCCGTGGCCGGGAACGTGTCGAGCGGTACCCACCGGTGCGGCACCGCGTAGTCGGGGAGTCGTCCGCGTAGTACGGCCGCCACCGCCTCGATGTCCACAGTGGACGGAGTGAGGTAGCCGACGAGGTGTGGTTCGCCTTCCCCTGTGCGCACCACGACCACCGCATCGGTCACCCCGGCGACCGTGCGCAGCACATGCTCCACCTCGCCGAGTTCCACCCGGTTGCCGCGGATCTTCACCTGGTGGTCGGCGCGGCCGTGGAACTCCAGCACGCCGTCGGCGCGCCAGCGGACCAGGTCGCCGGTGCGGTAGGAGCGGCCCCCGTGCAACGGATCGGTGCCGAAGGCGGCCGCGGTCTGATCCGGGCGGTCTCGGTAGCCTCGCGCCACGCCGGCGCCGCCGATGCGCAACTCGCCGACCGCGCCGGGAAGCGCGGCCTGACCGAACGGGTCGACCACCGTGAGCAGGGTGCCGCCGAGCGGTCCGCCGATCGGTATCGGCCGGTCGGCCGCCAGATCGGCGGTGGTCACGAGATGAGTGGTCGCGGTGATGGTGGTCTCCGTGGGTCCGTAGCAGTTGCACAGGCTCGCGACCCGGGCGGTGAGCTGCCGCGCCAGCGCGACGTCGAGGGCTTCACCGCCGGAGAACACGTGAAGTCCCGGCAGAGCGGGAAGTCCGGCGGCGACGAGCATCCGCAAGGTGGTCGGGGTCGGGTTGAACCGGGTCGCGCCGGTCGCGACGAGTCGCTGTACCAGCGCGTGCCCGTCGACGGCACAGTCGCGGTCGGCGATCGCGCAGTGCGCGCCCGCGGCCAGCGTCGTCCAGATCTCGCCGGTGGCCGTGTCGAACACGAGCGGCGCCACCGCAAGCCACGTGTCGGCGGGCCGCACGCCGGTGACTTCGCGGAAGGCGCGGACCAGCGCGGCGAGGTTCCCGTGCGTGACCGCGACGCCCTTCGGCCTGCCGGTCGAACCGGACGTGTAAAGGACGTAGGCGAGGTCGTCCTTGTCCGGCTCCCGCAGTGCGTGGGTGTCCGCGACGGGGGCGTCGAGGTCCACGACGGTCAGATGCGGCAGCGCGGCGCGGGCCACGTCCAGCGCGTGGCCGCGGGCGGCGACGACCCGGACCCCGGCGTCGGCGGCGATCGCCGCGATCCGGTCCGCGGGATGGCCGGGATCCAGTGGCAGGTACGCGCCACCCGCCCGCCACACCGCGAGCAGCCCGGCGGGCAGGTATTCGTCGCGCGGCAGGCATACGCCGACCACGTCACCGGTGTCGACACCTGCGGCGAGCAGACCGCGGGCGCCCTGTGTCGACCAGGTGGCCAGGTCCGCATAGGACAGTCGCCCGGCAGGCGACGACGTCGCCACCGCGTCCGGCCGTTGCGCGAGCACCTCGGCGACCACGGTTCGCGTGGCAGGCAAAGATTTCCCGGTCCCCCAGGCGAGCAGCCCGGCGCGTTCCGCGTCGTCCAGGATGTCCAGTGTGGACAGTTCGGCGCCCGGATCGGCAGTGAGCCGGTCCAGCAGGGTGCCGTACCAGCGGGCCCAGCGTTCGATCGTGGCCTGGTCGAACAGATCGGTGCGGAACACGAGCCTGCCGGTGTAGCCGTCGCCGGTGCGGGCGAGGTCCAGGTTCAGGTCGTACAGCGCGGTGGCGACCGGTTGCGGCAGCACCGTCACGGCCAGGTCGCCGAGCGTCGCGGTCGCCTGCTCGTCGAGGACGTTCATCATCACCTGGCACACCGGGGTGCTCGCCGAGTCCCGCTCGGGCGCGAGCCGTCGCACGACCTCGTCGAACGGCACGTCGGCGTGCGCGAACGCGTCGAGTACCGCGTCGCGTGTCCTGGCCACGAGTTCTAGGCCCGACCGGGCCCCGAGGTCGGCACGGACGGCCACGGTGTTGACGAAGAAACCGACCATCCCGGCCAGTTCGGCGGAGCGGCCACTGTGCGGCACGGCGACCGCGAGGTCCCGTACCCCGGCCAGCCGCGCGAGAAGCAGTTGCCAGGCCGCGAGCAGGATCGTGAACGGGGTGGTCCCGGCGTCGTTCGCCATGGTGTGGACCCGGCCGGTGACGACCGAGGACAGCCGGATCGGGACTTCGTCCGCCGTCCAGTCGGCGACGGCGGGGCGGGGACGGTCGGCAGGCAGCCGTAGCGCGGGCAGGCCCGCGAGCCGCCGCTCCCACCAGTCGAGCCCCTCGGCCCGGTCCTGCTCGCGTTCCCCCGTGGCGTGGTCGGCGTACTGGAGTGCCGGTGGTGTCGGCCAGTCGTCGGGTTCGGTGCGATAGAACTGGTCCATTTCGGACAACAGGAGCCGTTGCGAGACCGCGTCGGTGGCGATGTGGTGGCAGGTGAGGGCCAGCACGTGGTGGTCCGGTGCGAGCCGGAACAGGACCACGCGCAGCGGTGGCGCGGCGTCCAGCGCGAACGGCCGCCGGATCTCGGCGGCCACCGCCGCGTCCGTCTCCCGCTCCCTGATGTCCACAGTGGACATCGGAACGGCGTCGACCGGACCGAGGAGCGCGACCGGCTCCCCGTCGATCTCGGTGAACCGGCTGCGCAGCACGTGATGGCGCGCCGCGAGCGCACGGATCGCGCGATACAGGCGCGACTCGTCCAGCGTGCCCCGGATCCGCAGCACGGTGGGGGAGTTGTAGGCGGCGCTGCCCGGGTCGAGCTTCGCCGCGAACCACAGCATGCGCTGCGCCGACGACAGCGGCGCGGGTGCGGCCGGGTCCGCGCGGGCGACGAGCGGCCGGTCGGCGCAGGCGGCTTCCTCGCCGATCCGTGCGGTGAAGTCGGCGAGCACCGGGTGGTCGAACAAGGTGCGGACGGTGACCCGGCGTCTCAGCCGCGTGTGCAGGAGGCCGACCACCCGGGTCGCCGCCAGCGACCGGCCGCCGAGCGCGAAGAAGTCGCTGTCCGGGCCGATCCCTCCGTCGAATTCGAGGCATTCCCGCCACGCCTGCGCGACCACCTCCTCGGCATCCGACAGCGGCGTGGCCGAGTCCGGTTGGGCGACGGACACCGGCGGTAGCGCGCGCCGGTCGAGCTTTCCGTTGGGCAGCAAGGGGAGTGCGTCCAGGGTGCGCCACGAGCTCGGCACCATGTACGCGGGCAGCAGCCGTCGCGCCTGTCGCTCGACGGCCGCCGCGTCGACGGTCGCGGGGGTGAGGTAGCCGATCACGTGCGCGTCCACGCCGTCCGCGGCCACCGCCGCCGCGGCATCGTCTACATCGGACAGTCCGCGCAGTACCGACTCGATCTCGCCGAGCTCGAACCGGTTGCCGCGCACCTTCACCTGGTCGTCGGCGCGGCCGAGGAATTCCAGTGTCGCGTCCGGCCGCCACCGGACCAGATCACCGGTGCGGTAGCAGCGCTCGCCCGGCCGCACCGGATCGGCGACGAACGCGGACGCGGACAGTTCGGGTCGTGCCCGGTAGCCGGTCGCCACACCGGCGCCACCGATCCACAGCTCACCGATCGCGCCGGGCGGAGCGAGCCTGCCCGCCTCGTCCATGACGTACAGCCGGGTGCCCGGCGTCGGCGAACCGATCGGGACCCGGTCGTCCCCGGTGACCCGGTGCGCGGTCGCCGCGACCGTGGTCTCCGTCGGGCCGTAGCCGTTCCACAGTTCACGGACCAGCGGCAGGGTCCTCGCGGCGAGGTCCGGGTCGAGCACCTCGCCGCCGAGCAGCAGCCGCAGCCCGGGGTCACCCAGCCAGCCCGCGGCGAGCAGCATCCGCAGGCTGGTGGGGGTGAGGTCGACGATCGTGACGCCGTCTTCGGCGATCCGGCGCGCGAGCAGGTGGCCGTCGACGGCGCTGTCGCGATCGGCGACGACGCAGCGCGCGCCGGTGACGAGCGGCCACCACAGTTCCTCGGCGGACACGTCGAAGGCGAGTGGCGCGAGCGCGAGCATCGCGTCGTCCCGCGTCATGCCGGGGCGGAGCCCCCGGGACCGGACGAACGCGTGCAGGTTCGCGTGGCTGATCTCGACGCCCTTGGGTCGCCCGGTCGACCCCGAGGTGTACAGCACGTAGGCGAGCGCGTCGCCGTCCGGCAGCACCGGCTCGAAGGGCGCTCCGTCGGTCCGGTCGGCGCTGATCACGCACAGGCCAGGCACACCGTCGGCGATCTCCGACGCCACCGGCTGGGCGCCGCCACGCGTGAGCACGACCCGTAGGCCGGCCTCGCTCGTGAGCCGGGCCAGTCGCGCGACGGGTTGCTCGGTGTCGAGCGGCAGATATCCCGCACCTGCCCGCCACACGGCGAGCAACGCGGCAGGCAGGAACTCGTCGCGCGGCAGGCACACCCCGACCGCGTCGCCGGCCGCCACCCCGGCCGCGGCGAGGACGCGCGCGATCCGGTCGGCGTGGCCGACCAGTTCCGCGTACGTCAGCTGCCCGTCCTCAGCGGACACCGCGACCGCGTCCGGTGTCCTCGAAGCGTTGCGCCACACCGCGTCCGGCACGCCACCCGGGTCGTCGGCGGGCAGTGCGGGGCCGGTGCCCCACGTCGTCAGCTCGCCGAGTTCCCCGTCCACCGCCAGTGGCAGTGCGGACAGGGCGATGTCCGGTGTGGACACCGCGGAATGCAGAAGGTGCAGCAGGGAACGGGTGAACCAGCGGGCGCGCTCGGGGGCGAGCCACGACGGGTCGTGCTCGACGACCAGCTCGGCGCCACCGGCGTGGGCGTTCACGAACACCGTCAGCGGAGTGTGGCTGCCGCTGGTCGGCAGCTCGCCGAACAGGTCAAGCCGCGTGTCCGGCCCGTGCGCCGACAGCGGGACGCCGTCGGGTTGCACCGCGATCGACACCGGCGTGAGCGGTACCCCGGCGGGCCGGTCGCCGCCCCACAGCTCGGCGAGTTCACCGCTGGGCAGGCCCCGATGGTCGATGGCTTGCGCCGCCGTGGTCATGGCCGCGCGCAGCAGGTCGCGGAACGACGTGTCCGCCCCGAGCCGTAACCGGACCGGCAGGACGTCGACCAGCGGCCCGACGGTGTGTTCGAGCTCGGGCCGGTCCCGGTGCGCGGCCGCCATTCCCAGCAGCACGTCCTTGCCCCGCACCAGTTCGCCGACCAGCACCCCCAGCGCCGACAGGTACACCGCGAACGGCGTCACCCCGGTCGATTCGGCGAGCGCACGCACCGCCGACCCCAGCGACTCGGGCAGTGGCGTGCTGATCCGCTCCCCTTCGAAACGCCGACGGCCGTGCACGACGCGGTCGAACAGGGCGTCCGGCGGGGTCGCCCCCGCCAAGGCATCCGACCAGTACGCGGCCAGCCGGTCTCGTTCACCGGGCACCTCGGCGAGCGCGCGTTCTCGCAACGCCACCGCACCGACCTGCGCGAAGGAAGCCACGGGCACACCGGTCAGTTCCGCCATGAGCACGCCGATGGACGCGCCGTCGGTGGCGATGTGGTCGGACACGACGATCAGGTCGGCCACGTCGTCGGCGAGGCGGAGCAGCGTGATCCGCAGGAGCGGCGTGTCCTGGGTGAGGTCGAACGCGTGCCGGGCGGCGGCCGCGGTCAGTTCTCCGGCACGGCGGTCCGCGTCCGCGAGCCCGCGCAGGTCGTGCACGTCCACCGGAACCGGCACCGGCGGGCCCACCACCATGACCGGTTCGCCGTCGTGGTCACCGATCGTGCCGCGCAGCACCTCGTGCCGCGCCACGATCCCGTCCGCGGCGGCCCGCAGCGCGGGCACCGACACCCGGCCGCGCAGCCGCAGCCGCCACGCGACGGTCGTCGCGGTGCCGGTCGAGCCGAGCTGGGCGAGCGTCCACAGATCCCGTTGCGTGCCGGTCAGCGGGTAGTTCTTCCGGCCCGGGTGTGCCTCCAGCGCCACCGAGGGCGCCGCGGCAGGGGCGTCCGCGAGCCGCCGGGCGACCGCCGCCACCGTGCCGTCGGAGAGGAATTCCGCCAGCGTCACCACCCGGCCGGTGCTCTCCCGCAGCCGCGTGACCGCACGCGCCGCGGCGAGGGAGTGCCCGCCCGACTCGGAGAACCGGTCGTGCACACCGATTCCCGGTAGCCCGAACGCGACCGCGACCATCTCGGCGACCAGCCGCTCGGCCTCGGTGCGCGGGGCGGCGTACTCGGTGTCCCCGCGGTCGAACACCCACGCCGCCAGCGCGGTCCGGTCCGCCTTCCCGGTCGTGCCGAGCGGGATCGCGTCGAGCACGGCGATCCGTGACGGCACCAGGTGCGCGGGCAGCCGCGACCGCAGCCAGCGCAGCAGCTCCGGCTCGGACAGCCCGGCACCGGCCGGTTCGACGAACCCGACGAGCCTGCGCTCCCCGTGTTCGTCGGCAGGCGCGAGCACCACGGCGTTGCCGACGGCCGGATGGGTGAGAAGCGCAGCTTGGACCTGTCCCGGCTCGATCCGGAAGCCGCGCACCTTCACCTGGTCGTCGGCGCGGCCGACGAAGTGGTGCACGCCGTCGCGGCACCTGACCAAGTCACCGGTGCGGTAGTGCCGGACGCCGAGGGAGTCGACCACGAACTTCTCGGCGGTCAGCTCCGGCTGCCCCAGGTATCCGCGGGTCACGAGCGCCCCGCTGACCCACAGCTCACCGACCTCGTCGTCGCCGAGCGCGCGACCATCGGTGCCCCGCACCGAGAACGCCGCGCCGGGCAGCGGTGTGCCGATCGGCGGGTCGTCCAGCCCATCCCGGCCGACCTCGTGGCACGAGCAGTTCACCGTCACCTCGGTCGGGCCGTAGCAGTTCACGATCCGCCGCACGCTCTTGTTGGCGTAGAGGCGGTCGACGAGCGACCGATGCAGTGCCTCACCGGCGATCGCGACGGTCCGCACCGAACGTGGCAGCGGTGTGCGCGCCAGCACCGCCAGCACGGACGGCACGCCCTGGACGAACGTCACCTCGTCCCGTGCGGCCAGCCCGGGCAGCGCGAGCAGGTTCTCGGCGAGCACCAGGCTCCCGCCGGTCACCAGCGGCGGGAACACCTCGGCGACGGACGCGTCGAAGCAGACCGACGCGGCGCCGAGCACGCCACGCAGTTCGTCGTCGCTGTAGGTCGCGGCCGCCCATGCCAGCAACGCGAGCACATTGCGATGCTCGACCTGGACACCTTTCGGCCTGCCGGTGGAGCCGGACGTGTAGATCACGTACGCGAGGTCCGTGCCGGAACCCGGGACGCCGGGGGAGGTCGTGGGCGATGCGGCGACGTCCCCGACGGCCAGCACCGGCACGCCGGCGTCCGCGAGCGCGGCCGGACCCGGTTCGTCCGTCACCACCAGCGACAGCCCGGAGTCGGCGACGACCGACGCGCCGTGCGCCGGGGGAGCGGACGGGTCCAGCGGGACATACGCACACCCCGCCTTCAGCACGCCCAGCAGCGCGGGCACCAGCCACCGGCCGCGGCGCAGGCAGACACCGACCAGGTCACCGCGTGCAACCCCACGGCGGAGCAGGGCGTGCGCGACCGTGTTCGCGACCTCGTCCAACCGGGCGTAGCTCAGCCGCTCGTCACCCGCGACGAGCGCACAGCGGTGGGGTGTCCTTCGCGCCTGCTCCTCGAACGCCTCGTGTACCCGGCCGAACGCACCCAGATCTACCCGCAACCCGCTGAACCCCCTCATGACCCGGCCGGACTTCGCCGGCCTCGGCAGATTGAACTTCCGGTTCGGCGCCCGGTCCAGGAACTCCGACCGGAACAATGCGGACGGCAAGTTCCGGTCACGAAGCCACCATCGCGATGCCCATCGCGTCGTAAAGCGACCGCGCGCGTTCGCGGTACGGCCTGGCCTTGTCCGGAGCACCGACGTCTTCGTGGGTCGCGGCGATGCCGGTCAGCGCGCGAGCCTCCTCGTGCGGTTCGCGGGTGAGCCGGGCGAGTTCGGCGGCCCGCGTGTAGTGCGCCAGCGCGGCCGACCGGTCGCCGCCCGCCAGCGCGCTGTCCGCGAGTCCGTTGTGCACGAGGGTTTCCAGCGGACGGATGCCGGTCGCCACCGCGATGTCGAGCGCTGCCTCCTGATGCACACGGGCCGCGGTCGCGTCGCCCTGCCGTAGGTGCACCAGCCCGAGATAGGCCAGTGCGTATCCTTCGGCCTCCCGGTGGCCCTCGGCCCTGCTGACCGTCAGCGACCGGTGGAGGTGGTCGTGGGCTTCCGTCCACCGGCCCAGTGCGCGGTATACGTCCCCGAGATTGTGCAGCGAGATCGCCTCGCTCAGCCGGTCACCGATGCGCTGGGAGATGGTCAGGCACTGCCGATAGCAGTCGAGAGCGGCGTCCAGTTCGCCCCGGCGTTCGTGGATGAAGCCGAGGTTGGACAGCGAGCGTCCCTCGTTGAGGCGGTCGCCGGTCTCCTGGGAAACCGTGACCGCCCTGCTCAAGTGGTCCGCCGCGTCGGCGTATCGGCCCAGCTGCGCGTACACGGTGCCGAGGGTGTTCAGCGCGCGGCCGGTGACGACCGGGCTCCCGTCGACGTCGAGGCAGCGGGTCAGATGCGTCACCGCCTCGTCGAAATGGCCGAGCCTGGCGCAGATCGCGGCCAGATCGACGAGCGCCTGCTGGGTGCCGATGGCGTCGCCCGCCCGCTGTGCCTCGGTGAGCGCGAGACGGTGCAGTGTGCGCAGGGCGCCGTAGTGACCGTGCACCCGCAACGCCTGCCACAGCACGGTCGAGAGGTCGCGGGCGTGGGTGTCGCCGGTGGCCGACGACTGTTCCGCGATGGCGATCAAGGTGGGCAGTTCCGCCGCCAGCCAGGTCGCCGCGTCCTCGGCGCCGGTGAACACGACGTTCTCGGTGATCGGGGTGAGCAGGGGTCTTCGGTTGGGGTCGCCCGCCGTCAGCGAACCGGCCGCGTCGGCCGCCCTGGCCACACAGTGTCCGGCGAGGCGGCGCAGGGCCGCCGATCGCCGCTGCGCCGGTTCTTCGTCGGCGCGGCTGCGCGCGTAGTCGCGGACCAGATCGTGGAATTCGAACCGGCCGTCCGCGCGGTGCGCGAGCAGCAGATGGCTGTCGACGAGCGCGTCGAGAAGCCGGTGGGTCTCCGGCGGATCCGTGCCCAGCAACGCCGTCGCGGCGGCGATATCCCAATGGGGGCCGGGATGGAGTCCGAGCAGACGCAGGCCAGAGGCCACGTCGCCGGGCAGCGCGTCGTAGGACCAGGACAGCACGGAGGGCAGTGAGGTGGTCTTCTCTTCGGTGGTCAGTGCGGCGAGCCGGTCCCCGGCCGGACGCATCGAGGACGCCACGTTCGCCAGGTTCCGGTTGTGCGCGAGCCGCTCACCGACGATGCGCAGAGCGAGTGGCAGACCGCCGCATCCCGACACCATGTCGGCGAGCGCGGTGCGGTCGGTGAACCTCCGCCCGGGGCCGGCCAGCCGGTCGAGCAGGGAGAACGACTCCTGCTCGGTCAGCAGTGGCACCGGCACCCGGTGCGCGTCGGCGCTGATCGTCAGCCCGTGCAGTGCCGCGCGGCTCGTCACCACCACCGCGCAGCCCGCGTTGCCCGGCAACAGCGGCCGGACCTGGTCCGCCGAGCGGGCGTTGTCCAGCACGATGAGCACCGACCGGCCGGCCAGCACACTGCGCAGCATCGCGGCCCGGTCGTCGAGGTCGGCGGGCACGTCCGCCACAGGCACGCCGAGCGCCCGCAGGAACGACCGCAGCACCTCACCCGGATCGGCGGGCGCACCCGGACCGTACCCACGCAGGTTCGCGAACAACTGCCCGTCGGGGAAGTCGTGTTTGACCCGCTGTGCCCACTGCACGGCCAAGGAGGTTTTGCCGACCCCGGCCATGCCTTCCAGCACTGCCACGACGACACCCTCGCCGTCCTCCTCGCCGCGGAGGGCGTCGAGCGCGTCGATCTCCCGCTGCCGCCCGATGAACGACGTGATGCCCGAAGGCAGCTGCGCGGGCACCGAAGCGACCGGTGTTCTCGCGGGCGACACCGCGTCCGGGCAGTAGTGCCGCACGAACCGGCTCGCCTGCTCGCCCTGGAGCCCCAGCCCCAGCGCCAGCGCCTCCACCGAATGGCGCCGTGGCCGGGCGACCCGGCCGCGCTCGATGTTGCTGATGCTGCGCACCGTCAGCCCGGTGCGCTCCGCCAACTCCTCCTGCGTGAGCCCGGCGTCCCGCCGTGACTCACCCAGCAACGAACTCGGACGACGGTCCATTTTCCGGATGTTAGAGCGGGTGTGACGCCGAAAAGTCGTGGTTCGCCGACGATTCTGATCGAAATTGATCGAAAACGCCCTGCGGGCCGGGTCCCTCGATGAGTGAGGGACCCGGCCCGTCCGGGCACCTGAGATCAGGGGTTGAAGAGGCGGTGCAGCCAGCCGAAGGTGCCTTCGAACGCGTCCCACGTCACTGAGCCGATTTTTTCGTAATGGCGCTCGATCAGTTGCTTCGGGACGCCCGACCAGCCTGGCGGCAGGACACCGCTGATGATCTTGATCGCGCCGACTCCCGTGAGGACGGTGTTCACCATCGCCTTCCCGAGGGCTGTGTGGAACTCCGTGCTCTCCCAGCCATAACGCATGCCGGACGCTCCCGCCGCGAGGAATCCGGAGGCGACGGACACGATC
This sequence comes from Amycolatopsis sp. WAC 01376, assembly GCF_003947415.1. Classification (GTDB taxonomy): domain Bacteria; phylum Actinomycetota; class Actinomycetes; order Mycobacteriales; family Pseudonocardiaceae; genus Amycolatopsis. The sequence goes on along the minus strand of NZ_QHKL01000004.1, from coordinate 715,112 downwards.
TTGGCGGCAGTGCCGATGACGGCGAGAGTGCCGGCGAGTGGCAGGTTCAAGGCGAAGACCATCGCGCCGAGACTGGCGCCTGTGGAGATCAGGCCTGCCCAGTCCGAGAGGTTGTCGAAGAACTTCGCCGATTCCTCCAGGAGCCGATCAGGGTTGTTCTGCCACATCCCGATGATCGACGAGTCGCCGTGCGCGTTGGGATCCTCGCTGTCGTCCCTCGCCGCTCTCTGCGCCGCGAGCGCGGCCTCGGCTTCCGCGGCCAGGATGACGATGTGCCGTGCGCGGCTCGCCTCCTCCGCCGCCCCCGCGGCGTCTCGACCGGCCTGGATGGCGGACGCGCGGGCGCTGTTCGCGGAGGCCTGGGCTTTGTAGGCGAAGCTGACCGCTCGGTCGGCACAGTCGAACGCGCGCAGCATCGAGGAGTTCGCCGAGCGCCGCGCCTTGTTCGCGACGGCGGCCGCGGCCGCCGCCTGGTCGGCGGAGCGCCGGGCGTCCACGGCGGACTGCTCGGCGGCGGCGGCGTTGTTCGCGGCTTCGGTGGCCGAGCGCTGGGCGTCCGCCGCGTACCCGGCTGCCCGGTTGGCCCAGGTGACCGCTTCGGCGGCGGCTTTCCTGGCCTCGGCGGCGGCTTTGGACGCGAGGGCGGCGTTCGCCAGCGCATCCGACGCGATCCTGGCCGCGTGGGCGATGGCCGCCCGGATCGCGGCGACGTGCGTGGCCCAGTCGTGGTCGAGTTGGGTGGTGTCGAACTGGGTACCGGCGACGAAACCGCGGCGCATGTTCGTGGTGCCCGCGAGTGCGATCTTCGCCGCCGCCTTCGTGTACGGGCCGCCCTCGTTGAGCAACCGGTACGCCTCGACCTGATCGTCCTCGGCGGCCGCGTCGACGATGGACACCTTGAGGAATCGGTGCAACGCCGCGGCCGATCCGTCGTTCAGCGCCGCCTCCGCGGCGGTACGCACCGCGGTCCCGGGATTGTCGGCGAGAATGGCGAAGATCGTCCGTCTGTTGTCCTCCGCCGCGGCGTTGATCGCGCCGGTCGTGAGGAATTCGGTGACCGCCGCGGGATTGTCGGCCTCCAGCGCCTTGGCGGCGGCGGTGGCCACCGTCATCGTCGACACACCGGCCACGGCGGCGACGGATTCGGCGTCGTCCTGCCGCTGTGACAGCAACCGGTCGGCGCTCAGCCAGACCAGCACGTCCTCGTCACCGCCCGCGACGGCGAACTCCGCCGCCGACTTGGTCCAGCTTCTGGTGAGCCCGTTCGTGATCAGCTGGAGCGCGGCCTGCCGTCCCAGCGTGGCCGCGCGGCCGGTGTCGCCGGCGCGCATCGCGGTTTCGGCGTCGGCGATCAAGGTGCGGGTCGCCTCGTCGGTCAAGGCGATCTGCGTTTGCTGCCGGGCGATCCTGGCCCGTTCGTCCACCTCCTCCCGCGCGTCCCGCTGGGCGAGTTCGACGCCGAGTTCGGTCTCCTCGACCAGCGAGGCGGCCTCGGCGTCCCTGGCCGCCTGCTCGACGGCTCGTGCCTGATTGACCGTGTCCATGGCCAGGTTGGCCGCGGTGACGGCGCGCTGGGCGGCCGCCGTGGACCTGTTGGCGTAGTCGATCGCCTCACCGGCGTGGTTGGCGGCCTCCTCCGCGGCGGCTGCCGCGGCATCCGCGTGGCCGGCCGCGCTGTTCGCGGCGTCGCGTGCGGCGGCGGCCGCCGATGAGGCCTGCTGGGCGAACGACCGTGCGGCGGCCGCCGCACGGTTGGCGCGCGCCGCCGCGGCCGTGGCCTCGGCCGCGGCCTGCCGGGCTTCCGCGGCTTCGGCCTGTGCCACCCCGGCGGCCGACGCGGCATCGGCCGACGCGTTCGCCGCCGAAGCCGCGTCGGTGGCGGCGGCCGCGGCCGAGGTCCCTGCCGAGACCGCGCTCCAGCTGGCGATCCGGGCCTGCTCGGCGGCTTTCGCGGCGTTCCGCGCCTGCCCGGCGGCGTTGCGGGCGGTGGCGGCGGCCTGGCGTGCGGCGGACGCCGCGCTCGCGTTCTTGGACGCGGAAATGGCGGCGTTGTACGCGCGAGCGGCCGCCTGGCCCGCCGCGGCGGTGGCGTGCGCGGCGGCCTGGGCGGCGTACGCGGCGCGGCGCGCGGCCTGCTGGGCGGCACGGGATGCGCTGATCGCGGTGGCCGCGCAGGAGGCCGCGTTCTTCGCGGCGCGGGCGGCGGCGTTGGCCGCCTTCGCCGAGCGGCGCACGTCGTTCTGCGCGGCGCGGGCCTCGTCCAGCGCGGCGAGTGCGGCCTGTTTCGCCTTGGCCGCGGCCTCCTTCGCGGCGTTGGAAAGGGCAACGGCCTGATCGGTGCACCGCTGCGCGATACGGCCTTCCCGTTCGACGATCCCGACCAGTTGCTGGATGGTGGCGGACTCTTCGTCACGGGCGCGGGCGATGTACTGGCCGGTGCGCAGGAACCAGTCGATCGCGTCGGGGGTACCGGCGTCGAGCGCCCGCTGGGCGTAGAGCTTCACCTGCGGTGACCCGGTGTTGAGCATGGTGAAGACGACGATTCTGGCGTCCTCGTCGTGGGCCGGGTATTGGCCGGTCTCGATGAACGAGGTGAACGCGGCCAGGGTGTTGGTGTTCAGTGCGTTGGTCGCCGCCCGCTGCACCGCGGCCCCACCCGTGTTCTTGATGGTCAGTACCTCGACCCGCTTGTCCTCGGTGACCGCGGCGTTGTAGCCGTCCCGCAGGAAGGCCGACATCGCGGTGCTGCCGCCGGACAGGGCGGTGCCGATCCCGGTGGTGGCCGCGCGGCCCGCGAACGGCAGCGCGGCGAAGAGGGCGAACCGGTTGTCCTCGTCGATGGCGTGCTGGAGCCGGTTGTTCAGGAAATCCGTGATGTCCGCGTCCGAACCGAGCAGTGCGTTCTTCCCCTCACGGCGGACCGCCTTGCCGCCGATCTTGTACTGCCACACCGCCCGGCCCCGGGCGGTGTCCGGCAGTCCCGTCTCCGTCGGGCCGGTCTCGGCGAAAGCCGGGCGGGCGCCGGCGAGTACGAACCCGGCAGGCAGTGCGGTCAGCGCGGCGGCCCCTCCGAGCACGCGGAGCGCTTGGCGTCTGGACCATTCGTTCGAGGACATCACGGATTTCCTTTCCAGAGCGGAGCTTGCTTCAGAGTGGAGGCGGAGCCTTACCAGCCGAAATTGCTCAGGCCGGTGCCGTACTGGATCTGGTTGAACCCGGCTGTGTTGACCGTCTTGCTGTAGGTCAACGTGATTCCACCGGCTGTATCGACGGCCACCGCGGGCTCGACGTCGGGATTGGAGTTGGCCACGGTGGTGGTCCGCAGCGTCGGCAGTCTGCCGGTGGTGGTGCCGTCCGCGTTGACGCCTCGCACGTACACCTCGCCGCCGTAGCGCCAGGCGACGACGGCGCGCCGCTGGCCGTCGATGCCGACCTTCGGTTCCGCCCCGTTCGGGCCGTAGCTGATGGCGCCCCCGGTACCCGCCGCCGTGTACGACCGGACCGCGACCTGCCTGTTGCCCGCGCTGTCGTTCTGCCAGCCGACGACGAAGTTGCCCGCGAAATCGGCGGCGATGCTCGCGTCCCGCTGATCCCCGGTACCGCCGGGCGCGCGGTATCCCAGTGACTCCGAGCCGTCCGGGGCGAACCCGCGAATGCGGATGGCGAACACCCCGCCGCCGGTGTCCATTTCCCAGACCACGACCGCGTTTCCGTTCGCGCCCATCGCCACGTCGGGGTTCTGGCTGGGACCGGCGCCCGGGCTGATGATCTTCTCCCACTTCTTGAGCGTGATGGCGGAATAGAACGCCAGGTGCACCTGTTTCGGGGCGCCGTTCCAGGTTTCGAAGGCGATGGCGAAGCCCGTGCCGTCCGGGTCGGCGGCGATCCGGGGGTTCTGCTGCTGTCCGGCCGCGTTCGCGTTGACCGTGGTCGCGCCGGTCTCGCGTGCGGTGGAGTCGAACGTCTTCACCTTGACGTCGTAATACCCGTTGCCGTCGTGGTCGTCCGCGTAGGTGACGATGGTCGTGCCGTCGTCACGGACCGCGACGTCCGGCTGGATGTGCTTCCAGTTCCCTGCTCCGGTCGAGGTGACCGCACGGGTGAACTTGGGCTGCCCGTTCTGGTACAGCCGCAGGTAGACGTTCGTGCCGACGGTGTCGGCGGGATTGGTACCCAGCCGGTCGTCCTCCCAGACCACCGCGGTCATCGCGCCGTTGCGCGAGGTCGCGACCGCCGAGTCGGTCTGGTTGTCACCGGAGACCGTGGCCGCGTCGGTCCAGTGGACGCCCAGTGCGACGTTCGCGATCCACGGCCGCACGTCGTCGACGCGGGTGTCGACGGCCCCGGTCCGGGTCTCGGTCGACGGCGTGCCGAAACAGCCGCCTTGCCAGGAGCGGCTGTTCACCGCGGCCACCTCGACGCCGGAACCGGTGGTGCGGAGCGCGGGACCACCGGTGTCACCGGCGCATACGGCGGCGCCGTTCTGCCCGGTGAGCGCGAGGTTCCCACCGGTGACCCCGTCGACCGTGAAGGTGCCCGCGTGCTGGCGCAGCGGAGCCCACTCGGTGGCGGTACGGCCATAGGCGGGGAGTGTCAGTTGCTCGCCTGCCGTCGGTGCGGCCGAGCTGACCGCGACCGGGGTGACACCCGGGACGGAAAGGTTGAGCTGGGCCATCATCAGATCCCGCGACTCGTGCGGCACCAGCCGGAGCACGGTCCGCACCACGCCGGCGGTGGTCGTGAGGTCGGGGCGGCCGATGGTCGCGGTGACGGGCTGGGGAGGTGTGCCCGACGGCGGGAGGCTCGTGCCGGGGGTGGCCGCGAAACAGCTCGCGGCGGTGAGCACCCAGCCAGGCGCGACCAGCGTGCCCGTGCAGGCGCGGGCGCCGCCGCCGATGTCCAGCCGCACCACGAACGCGTGGTCGGCGTTGCCTCCGACGACGGCCGCCGCGGGTGCGGTCGTCACCGCGGTGGCGGCCAGGGCCAGCCCGGACAACAGGGCCAGCCTTCTGGTGGGTCTTGTCATGACTGAGTTCCTCACACGATGCTGGAAGCGGTGGCCGGTCAACGGGAGACCTTGATTTCCAGGAGCATGTACTCGCCGCCGGTGCCCTCCGGGTCGGTCTCGCCGACGCCCGCGTAGCTGTTCGGCGGCACCTTGTACGTCTTCTTCGTCGCGCCGTCATCGGGGGTCAGCACGACGTCGCTGGTGAAGTTCCCGGTGCTCACGCCGTAAACGGACGGCATCTCGACGGTCAGGTGCCCGGTCTTCCCGGAGACGCGGAAGCACACGTAACCGGAGCCGGGCTGGCCCCGCTCGGCGATCCGCAGCAGATCCGGATCCGTCGTGTCGGCAGGGCAGGTGGCGAGCAGTACGATGTGGCCGTCGCCGCGTTTGAGCAGAAACCCGCGCTCCGCCTGGATTTGTGCGGCCTGCGGGTAGTTGAAGTCCTCGATCGCGAGTGGTGGCAGATCGTCGGCCTGCGGGGTCACGTCGGCCCCGGCGGGCACGGCGCCGAGGGCGAAGGCGACGAGAGCGGCGAGCGTGGCGGCCATCGCCGCTCTCCACGGATGCTTCATTCGGGTCTCCTCTTGCGGTGGGTTCCCGGCGCTGACGTGCCGGTGGTCGGTCGATACGAAACCGCTGCTCGTTCGAACTCGGCGCGAGCCTGGCCGGACAGGCCGAGCCCGGCCGCGATGAGCCGGACCGTGTCGCGGCGGGGCCTGCCGACCCGGCCGTGCTCGAGGTCTCTGATCGCTCGGACGCTGACGGTGGAGCGGGCGGCGAGAAGCCGCTGGGTCGTGCCGAGGCTTTGCCGGTGGCTCCGCAGCAACTCGCCGAAGCGGACCGGACTCTCATCGGCCGGGATCACGGTCCCGCCCAGGTTCGCCCGCAGCGCCGACACGCAGAGCCGCACCTGGGTGGCGTCGAGCAGGATGGTGTGAACACCTTGAGTCACTGGCGTCCTCCGCGTTCGCTCAGCGACTCGCGTCACCGATGCCGCATCAGCGTCGGTAAGCGGCGGGGGAGGGGCAACCGGAAACTTCCCCGAAGAAGTGCCGGTTCACCGGCGGTGACGCTATCCGCAGCAGATGTTGTAACCGTGGTTCCGCCAGAACAACGACGGGCTCGGGTTGTCGAGAACCGGATCACCGGTGCTGTCCGACGCGCTCTCGTGCCTGCCCGGCCGGTACTCGACATGCGTGTGCGTGGCGCCGGCGCCGCGGTACTCCTCGGCGCCGATCTGCTGGCCACGGTTGACGAACTCACCGACCGTGAGCCCGTTCGACGGGTTGAGATGCAGGTAGATGATGGTGAAATCCTGATCCCGGTTGTAGATCGCCAGCGTGGACAGGCCGCCGCTGCCGTTGCTGCCCTCGGTCTTCCTGATCACGGAGCCCTGGGTCATCGAGTACACGGGAACGCCGAAGCCGCGCGCGAAGTCGATCCCCTCGTGCCTGCCCGACGTATTCACGTAGCCGTCGAAATAGGAGGTGATGCGGCCGGAATCGCTGTGGTACAGCCCGGTTTCGAGCCAGTCGTTCCCCACCAGACCGAGCAGGTGCCCGGCGTTTTCGTTGTACGTCGAGGTCAAATTGCCTTTGGCGCCGTGCGTGAACGAGTCGATCGGTCCTGTCCAGCCACCCTTGAAGAACACGGTGACCACCGCGTCCCTCCGATTCCACACCGAGGCCGCGTTGTTCCTCACGCACAGGCCCTTCCCCGCACCCGCACCGAGGAAGTGATAGCAGTCGGCGCCCGTGCCGTAGTTGCCGACCGACGCGTCGAAATCGCTGACCGATCCCTGCTGATTGCTGTTGTAATACAAGCAGAACTCGCCGTCCTCGCAGACGCCGTTCCGTGCCGTCGCGGCCTGCGCCGACGGGGTGACCAGGAGAGTGCTGCCCAACGCCAATGCCACGCCGAGTAGTGCGACCATCAATCTTCTCAACGACGTTCCCTTTCTCCTTGAATGCGGCGAATCAGCCAGTGCGCGACGGTACGGACGTGATGGACGCCAGGGAAGCGATAAGGCGCAAACTGCCGCTCCTTCGGTGGTCGGCGCGGCCGTGTCGCCGCTCGCGTCCAGTGCGTCGGACAGCCTGGCAAGCACGTCGACGAGTACGTAGTGCTGCGTGGCTTCGCGGTACTTGCTCTACCAGCGGTTGAATCTGGAGTTACGCGACGAACAAAAGGAGCTGGCCATCTATGCGATGACCAGCCCTGGTGCAGATACTGCGTGTGCCGGAGGTGGTTACGAGTTTCCTCGAATCGTTTCCAGGCTGCTGTGGCAACTGGTGGTGATCGGATGCCGCTCGCCGAGAGCGGCCGCCGATGCCTCGACCAGCATTCGTTGCTGGGTCACCGCTTCGGGCAAATTGCCGGAGTCGAACAGGAGGTAGGCGAGCAGGCTTTGGCCGAACAGGGTTTCCGTGTCGGCCGGGCCGAGAGCGCGAGCGCGGTCTTCCTTGGTGGTGCGCAACTCGCGCTCGGCCTCCTCGAGCATGCCGGCGCGGTGCAGGGCGAAGCCGAGCAGGTTCCTGGCTTTCAGGGTCTCCCGATGATCCGGGCCGAACCGGCTCGTGGCAAGTGAGACGGCGGTCCGGCGAGCTTGGATCGAATCGACTTCCGACATGCTGCCTTCCCTGGTGATGAACTGCCCTCTCGATCGAGAGGAGGGTCACGCGGTCTGGGCCGGGTGCAGGATGTAGCCGGCGTATCGGTAGTCACCACCATGTTCGCGGCGCAGGGTGATCTCTTCTCGTTGGGCGGAGATGGCCTCGGCCATGCCCGGTCGGGCCGGGTCGGCGGCGTCGAGGCGTTCGCTCAGCGGTGTGTAGTACTCGTCCCACCAGTCGCTTTCGGGCAACGGATAGTGGGCGCTCACCCGATACCCGGCGGACTGTGCTGCGGCCGTGTTCTCCTCGGTGGTCCGCAGCGGGTAGGAGTTGGCCCAGAAGGCTCTCGTCGGTGGTGCCGGAGTGGCGGTGGACCATTCGATCTCGGTGACGACGAGAACACCATTGGGGGTCAGCAGCCGACGCCATGCCCGCAGGGCGGTGTCGAAGCCGATGTTGTAGACCGCGCCTTCGGCCCAGATCATGTCGAAGCTGTGATCGGGAAACGGGAGCTGGTTCATCGAGCAGTTGACCGTCGAGATTCGTTCGGTCAGATCCTGCTGTGCTGCGGTGTCTGCGAGCTCCTTGAGGAACGGTTGATGCAGATCCACGGCAACGACGTGTGCGTCGGCCTCGGAGGCGAGCAGCAGTGTGGCCCGCCCTGGCCCGCAACCCACGTCGAGCACCCGCGGGCGGGACCGGCCGTGGTCGGCCAGTCGAAGGAGGTGGCGGGTGGTTTCGTCGGATCCGGGACCTTGCCGGGGCAGGTTGTGGTGGAGGGCGAAAAAGGCGTCGATGACGGGGTTGGAGTGGGATTGCGTCATGCGGGAATCTTTCGGAGGCAGGGGATATCGGCCCGCGGCCTGGGCCGGCCCGCATGTCTGCGGGCCGACCCAGGACAACGGGACAGGGCGGAACGGAGTGGGTCAGATGCCGAACGGTGCTGCGTAGCGGACGGTGCCGCTGGGCAGCTGCTCAGAGTCGAGGCTCAGTGCCATCAATGCCTCATCGGGGACGTCGATACTGAGCCGGATGCCGTATTCCGATGCGCGGGTGAATCCGAACCGCGGGTAGTAGGCCGGATGCCCGAGAACGATCACGAAGTGCTCACCCGCCTGCTCGGCGGCCTCGAGAGCGGCACGGATCGCGGCGGAACCTGCCCCGGTCTTCTGGTATGCGGGCAGGACCGCGCACGGTCCCAGGCATAGCGCCGGGGTGTCATCGACATGACAGCGAGTCAGCAGCGCGTATCCGACGGGCTTGCCGTCCGGTCCGGCGCTGAAGATGGACAAGCCGTCTATCCACGCCGAGTCGGTGCGTAGCGCATCGACGAGGTCGGCCTCCTCGGCGGTGTCGAACGCGGCGAGGTTGATCTCGCGGATCGCGGGGATGTCAGCGTCGGTCTCGGCGCGAGTGATCCAGCCGGGATGAGAATTCAAAACGGTTTTCTCCAATTCGTGATGGTGAGTTGCTCGGCGAGGACGCCGGCGGACGCAAGCGCTGCGGCAGGCAGCGGCGCGCGGGCCGGGAGGTCCCCGGATGCGTGATGCCACACGCGGCGTCAGCGCTGGCTGTCGCGGAATCGGTAGGTCGCGCGCAGATCCCGCGTGATCGCCTTCTTGGTTTTGCTTCGCTTGCTCGACTCCCGGGCGTTCCCCCGGGCCGCTGCCCGCTCACTTTCGCGCAACAGCTTTCGGTACCGGTCGAGTCGGCCCACATCCAGCATGCCGACGACCACAGCTTCCTGTACGGCGCAGCCGGGTTCGCTGCGATGTTCGCAATCACGGAAGGCGCAGTCCCGGGCGTAGGCCTCGATCTCGGAGAACACCCGCTCGACGCCGTCCGCGGCATCCTGCAAGCCGATACCTCGCAACCCCGGGGTATCGATGAGCACCCCGCCGCCGGGCAGCGGCAGCAACTCGCGGTGCACGGTGGTGTGCCTGCCCTTGCCGTCGCCGGCCCGGACTTCGTTGGTGCCCATGTGTTCTCGCCCGAGTAAAGCATTGGCAAGCGTGGACTTTCCCGCCCCCGACGGGCCGAGCAGGACCGCGGTCCCGGTCACCACCTCCGACAGGACGTCCAGACCCGCACCTGTCGTGGCGCTGGTGGTGACGATGTCCACACCGGGCGCCAGGGCGGAGATGACGGCCAGGGCCGTACCGGGGTCGTCGGCGACGTCGGCTTTGGTGAGTACGACGACCGGTTTCGCACCGCTGTCCCAGGCCAGCGCGAGCAGGCGCTCGACCCGGCCCGCGTTCAGCGGTTCCGCGAGCGAGACCGCGATGACGACGGAGTCGATGTTCGCCGCCAAGACCTGCTGGTGGGAGGTCCGATCCGACGAGGCCCGGGTGATCGCGCTGCGCCGTGGCAGCAGGGCCACCAGTTCCGGCTCCGGGCCCAGACGCAGTGCTGCCCAGTCGCCTGTGCACACGGAATGGGCGGGGTCGAGGGAGGCTACCGCCACGCTGTCCGCGCGGACGGGACCCGATGCGGTGAGCGTGTCACAGCGGCCGCGGTCGACCCGCACGACGCGAGCGGGAACCAGGCCGGCGGCCGCATGCTCTCCGAACAGTGCTGCGAACGAGTCGTCCCAACCGAGCGCGGACAGATCGAACGAGGACGAGGAAGGTCGAGATGAATACATAGTGAGACCCTTGGGAAAGGGGCCCCGCTCAGACACCGAAACCATCGAGGCGGCGAACCGATGTGGTTCGCGCCGCTATCGGCGATGGGAATCGATCAGACCGGAACCCAGGACGTGAGGATGATCCGGGCGCTGCACAAGGCAGCGGTCTTCACCGCGATCATCAACCCACCTCCCAATCTCTCGCACCATGTCGAACTCGGACGCGTCACCGTAACAGCAGACGGCCGCACCCGCCAGCCTTTATTGAGAGGTAAGGCAAAGGTGGCATGAACGAGTCGGTGGCGGAGCGGGATCGCCAGAGGCCTAGCGCGCTCTTGGCCGTCCACAAGGGACGTCAGCCGGACCACGGTGTCCGTTATGGGTACTTTGCGTGGGGGTCGTGAGTGGTAATGAGCGTTCTGGTGGACCTGTATTTGCCTACCCACTGGATGCTGATGTGGGTGAGCGGGGAAGATTCCGGACGTTCAACGTCCCGAATCTTCCCCGCTCGGCGAACCCCACGACGATGGAGGAATTGGGACACTCAATGTCCCGATTCCTGCATCGTCAACGTCCGGCACGCGCTCAGCCGTCACCCTCGTACAGGCCAGGTGGTCGTGTGGTCCGAGTGTGGAGGATTCGGGACGTCCAATGTCCCGAATCCTCCACACTCGAACGCGCCGCCGCTGACGCTTCACCTTTGCCCTGGTCAAGTGTGGGTAAGCAAATACCGGTCCGCTCTAACGCTCATTACCACTCACGACCCCCACGCAAAGCCGCGCATACAGGCATCAACCAGACATTTCATCACTCGACAGTGTCCCTTATGGACGCTCAAGCGCGACGGCTCCCAGAGTCACGCCCCGAATACCCAGCTCAGTCGGGCGCGACCGCCGTCGGCCAGGACGACGACCTCGACCTTCGCGGCCGGGTACGAATCCTCCATGCGGGCCGCCATTTGCCGCCATGTCGCGTCCAGGCCCGCGGTGAACTCGCCCAGATGCTCGGCGACCGGCATGTCCAGGCGGCGGTGACGGTTGTAGTCGTGTTCCTTCCCGACTCGGGCCCGACGCTCTCGCCGATCGTTCAGCGCTGACTCAGACGGACTGGAAAGGTCGGAATATCAGCTGAGTGCTTGAATCTCGGTCGCCGGCCTCGCCTGGCCGGCGGCCCACGACGCCAGTAGGGCCAGACCGTCCGCGGTCGCCGTGCCGGCCGGCGCGGTGTAGACGGTCAGGACCAGGCCGGGTTCGGCAGGCAGCTCCATCGACTCGACGTCCAGGTCGAGCCGGCCCACTACCGGATGGTGCATGCGCTTGCGTCCGGACCGGTGGAGCCGAACGTCCTGAGATGCCCACCGTTGCCGAAATAGTTCACTGCGTGTCGATAATTCACCGACTAGGGCGATCAGCTCCTCGTCGTGCGGATTGCGGCCTGCTTCCATGCGTAGCTTCGCGGCCACGTCGCAGGCGATTCGGTCATAGTCGACAAAGAACGTCTTTGCCGCTTCGGGATCCAGATACACGAATCGCGCGGTGTTCGCCGGCCGTCGCGTGTCGGCCAGCACCGGTGAATACAGCGCCCGGGCAAGGTGATTCACGGCCAGCACGTCATAACGGCTGTTGCAAATCCACGCCGGCGCATCGGTGATGGCGTCGAGCACCTGCTGAAGCGCCGGACGCACCGTCACGGCGGGTCGCCGCCGGCGTGGACCGCTGGGTGCCCTGGACTGCCGCGCGAGGTGGAAGAGGTGATCGCGCTCGGCCTCGTCAAGTTGCAAGGCAGAGGCCACCGCGTCGAGCACCCCATCGGAGGCGCCGGTGAGGCTGCCGCGCTCCATACGCACGTAGTAGTCGACCGATACCCCGGCCAGTAGAGCTACCTCTTCGCGACGCAGACCTTTGACCCGGCGGTTGCCTCCGTAGGCGGGCAGCCCGGCCCGCTCTGGTGTGATCCGCGCGCGACGCGAGCTCAGGAACTCCTTGATCTCAGTGCGCAGATCGATCTTGACCACCCCTTCACCATAGGCCCTGCCCGCGGGCGTAAGGAGGTACTGCTGGTACCCCCCGTCGAGACCCGGCTTGGAGGTATTCACGAGGGGCCGACGCCTAGGTACCCGATGCGGTCGTGGCGGTGCCGCCGTCGACCGGGACGATGGTGCCCGTCAGGTAGGACCCGGCCCGGCTGGCGAGGAACACGGCGACACCTGCCATGTCGTCGTCGCGGCCGAGTCGGCGCAGGGGAGCCTTCGCCGCGATCGTGTCGCCGATGGCGTCGATCGTGGCCGCCATCATCCGCGACGGGAACACTCCTGGGGCTACCGCGTTCACCGTGATGTGCTGTGGGCCCAGTTCCCTGGCAAGCACCCTGGTGAGTTGATGGAGTGCCGCTTTGCTGCTGGCGTACGAGTAGTTGGGCGCCTCGGCGACGTGGATGGCGGCGATACTGCCGATGTTGATGATCCGCGCGGGATCATCGGCGGTGCCCGCCCTGCGCAGTGCGGGCAGCAGCGCCTGCACCAGCCAGAACGGCGCCTTGAGGTTGAGGTCGATCACTGCGTCCCAGGCCTCGGCCGGGAACGTCTCCAGCGGCTCACGCCACATCGCTCCCGCGTTGTTGACGAGGATGTCCAGGCGTTCCGAGCCGGCCTTGACCAGATCAGCGAGGCGCTGACACTCGTCGTACCTGGACAGGTCGGCGGGGATTGCTCGAACGTCGCCGAATTCCGACAGTAGACGCTGTGCCTCCGCGCACGCGTCCGCCTTGCGTGAGCTGACGACGACGCGGGCGCCCGCCTGCAGAAGGCCGCGCGCGATCATCATCCCGATGCCCCTGGTGCCGCCAGTGACAAGTGCGTACTTCCCACTCAGATCGAAAAGGTCTGAGTGAGTGGTGAACTGGTTGTCCGCCATTGATCGTCGTCCGTTCTATCGTGGAAGTATGTGCTGACACCGTCGCGCGTCCGGTGCAGCCGGCTCGAACAGGTTGACAGGCGTCTTGGACGTCTGGGAGACCCTGGTGATACAGGTACTGTGAGAGCCTCCCTTGCCTGGGCGTGCTGGCTCACGTCGCCACAATTTCGTCCTGCACAGTCATTTTCTTGATTGCTTTGCTCTGTATCGCGACCCGAGTAGCTGTACTTCGAGTTCGGCGATTCGCCGGTCCTGGAAACGGACGTTCGGGCGTGCGGCCTTCAGTCCAGCCGAACGTTGCGGTGACAGCCGGCCAGTGTGGCGGGGCGGTGGGCGATGACGAGGACACCGATGTCGTTCCCGGCGGAGGCGAGTGCCGCGGTGATGGCTTCGTCGGCTTCGGGGTCGAGGTTGGCGGTGGCCTCGTCGAGGATGAGAACGCGCGGATTCATCAGCAGTGCCCTGGCGACGGCGACTCGTGCTCGCTGGCCACCGGACAGTCCGTCACCGGATTCGCCGACGACGGTGGCGAGTCCGGCGGGGAATCCGGTTCCCGGGTCGAGGATCCCCGCCCGCCGCGCGGCCCGTTCGACTTCGGTGTCGTCGGCTTGGGGGTTGCCGAGCCGGATGTTGGTGGTGATCGTCCCGGTGAGGAGGCCGGGTTCCTGGGGAACGGCGCTGATCGCGCGGCGGAGGTCGTCGTCGGTCAGCTCGGTGAGGTCGACGCCGTCCAGGGTGATGCGGCCGGCGTCGGGATCCCACATCCGGGTCGCGAGCAGCGCGCACGTGGTCTTGCCCGCACCGGACGGCCCGGTGAGGGCGACCCTTTCCCCAGGGCGGACGGTGAACGACACGTCGTGCAGGACCGGTGGAGCGTCGTCGCGGTAACCGAAGGACACGTGATCGAAGACGAGTCCGGTCGCGCGATCGCGCGGCGGCAGGGGCCGGGGCACGCGGGGCTCGTCGACCGCCGGTGCCCGGTCGAGGATTTCGGTGATCCTGGTACCGGCGGCGCGCAGCGTGCCGACGTTGCGCAGCAGATCCGAAATCTGCGCGATCGGACCGAGTGCCGCGGTGGCCAGCACCATGGCGACCGGTGCGAGCGCGCGGTCGATCGTGTCGAGATTCGCCGCACAGACCGCGAGCGCGCCGATCGCGCTGAGCGACAGAGCCGAGTCCGTGACAGCGCGTTCCCCACCGATCCGGGAGCCGATCCTCGTTTGCACGGCGGTCAGCGCACTCGTCTGTTCTTCCAGGGCGGCGGTGCGCCGGTGCAGGGCTCCCGCACTGCTGAGCTCGCCGAGTCCACGGACGGCGTCGACGAGTTCGGCGTTGAGGGTCGCGGCGGCCTCGGTGAGTTCGGTGCCCTGTCGCGTTCCCGCTCGGCCGGACAGCCACGGCAGCGCCGCGGTCACGACGACGAACGGTACCCACGCCAGCAGCAGCCACGGCGTGACGAGGAGCGACAGGGTCGAGGTGGCGGCGATCATCATGGCCGAGGTGAGTGCTTGGGCCGCGGTGTGGGCGTAGAGCCATTCGAGACGGTCGATGTCGGCGAAGGCGACGGACACGAGATCGCCGCTCCTGCGTGGCTTCCGGCGGTCGGGCAGGCTCACGCGGAGCCGGTCGAACACCCGGGAACGCAAGGTGCCGATCAGCCGGTAGGCCAGCTCGTGGGAGACCCAGGACTCGCGCCAGGTCATCGCCGCGGTCACTACGGCGAGTCCGCAGAGGACGGTCGCGACGACGGCCAGTGGCGCGGTGCTGGTCGCCGCGGCCTGCCCGGCGAGCCACGTGCCGAGCACGGTCGTCGTCAGCGCACCGAGTTGGACGGCCGCGTTGCTCACGACCGTCCAGACGAAGGTGGCCCGTTGCTCGCCGATGACTGGCAGGAGTCGCCGGAGTGGCCCGCTCACGAGTGGACCACTTGCCCGGACTCGATCGTGACGATCGCGCCGGCGTCGCGCAGGGCGCTCTCGCGGTGGGCGATCACGACCCGGGTGGTGCCCTCGCAATGCTCCGCCAGCCGGGTGAGAACGCGTTTCTCGGTGTCGACGTCCAGTGCCGAGGTCGCTTCGTCGAGCAGCAGCACCGGAGGCGCGGCGAGCACCGCCCTGGCGATGGCGAGGCGTTGCCGCTGGCCGCCGGACAGCTGGTTCCCGTTCTCGGTGAGGACCGTCGCGAAGCCGTGGGGGAGTGCCTCGACGAACTCGATCGCGTCCGCGACGTGGGCGGCGGTGCGGATCTCGTCGTGCGTGGCACCGGGCCGGGTGAGCCGGAGGTTTTCTTCCACGGTGCCATGGAAAAGATAGGTGTGCTGGCCGACGACGCCGATGCTCGCGCGCAGCGCCGCGAGGGTGTACCCGGTGATCGGGGTTCCGTCGAGTTCGATCGTCCCCTGCTGCGGGTCGGCCTCGCGGACGACAAGCCGGGCGATCGTGCTCTTCCCGGCGCCCGACGGGCCCACGATCCCGGTCGTGTTGCCCGGCGCGCATTCGAAGCTGATGCCGGAAACGCCGGCGCCGTTCGGGTACCGGTAACCGACCTCCCGCAGCCGCAGCCGGGCGCCGTGCCGAGCGGGTTCGGTGCGCGTGCCGGTGTCGGCGACCTGCGGACGCGCCGTCATGATCTCGTCGATGCCCTCGACCGCGCCCAGCCCTTGGTAGCCGACGTGCCAGTGGGCGGACAGGTCGAGCACGGGACGGAAGCATTCCCTGGCGCACAACAAGAACAGGAACACCGACGCGGCGGGCGCCTGACCGCCGACGACTCCGGCGCACGCGACGACCACCGTGGCCGCGAGGCCGAGGTGCAGTGCCAAGGCGCTGACTCCCGCTTCCACCAGCGAGACGCGCAGCTGGGCCATCGTGACCCGGTGCAGGCGGTCACCGCGGTGGGCGAGCGCCTCGCCCGCCCGGCGGCCCGCGCCGAAGAGCCGGAGGACGCCGATCGACTGGGTCGCCTCCAGATAGTCGGCCGCCAGCTTTTCGTAGGCGCTCCACCGGGTTCGGCCCGTCCGGAGCAGCCGGGCATCCCAGAAGCGGGGGACCGCCACGGCGCACAGGACCGCCGTCGCGAGGATCGCGGCGGCGGGGACGGAGACGGTGAACAGCCATCCGGCGACGGCGGCCGGAACCAGACAGGTCACGAGCAGTTGCGGCAGATAGCGGCTGTAGTAGGCGTCGAGGGCTTCGACCCCGTCGACGACCGTGTGCGTGATCGCCCCCGTGCGCTCTCCCCGCGTCCAAGCCGGTCCCAGCAGGGTGATGCGGTGCAGAAGTTCGCCGCGCAGCCTGGTGCGGATGGCGATGCCGAACCGGGCCGCGGCGACCTCCCGCGCCCACAGCAGGACCGCGCGCACGCCGACGACGCCGGTCAAGGCGGCGATCGCGGGTGCCACGGTGGTGAAGTCCCCGCCGCGGGTGAGATCGGTGAGGACGGACGCCGTCAGGACGGCTCCGCCGACATAGCAGGCCGACACGAGTATCGACAGCACCGCGAGCAGCAGGACGGGCGCGAGGACGACACCCGCCAGCCGCAGGAGCCTGCGATGGATCACCGGGTGAACGCGTCCGCGTGGAGCCGTTGCGCGATCTCCCGCACCACCGAGATGTTCCCGAGGGTGCCGGGATAGGTGTCTGCGGCGTCGATCGCGATCAAGCGCTGTTCGCGGACGGCGGTCATGGCGGGGAAGGTGCGGGTGAGGTAGTCGATGCTCGCCTGTTTCTGCGCGGCCCCGTTGACGGCGAACACGATCGCGTCGGGATTCTTCGCGGCGAGCGCCTCGGGGGTGATCTGCGCGGCGAAGAACTTGGCGAACTGCGGGTCCTTCGGTGAGAACACGTTGTTCCCGCCCGCCCTGCGGATGATGTCGTACTCGATGCCGGCGCCGATCGCGGTGACGGTGGTGCCTTCCAGGAACACCTGCGCGACGGTGGGTTGGGGGCGGCCCGCGATGGCTTTGTCCACGGTGGCCAGATCCGCTCGGCCTTGATCGACCAGTGCCTTCGCCTTGTCCGGCACGGCGAAGATCCTGCCGAGGTTATCCAGGTCGGTGAAAAGATCCTCGACCGTGCCATTCATGCGGCGTTCGGCGCAGCCGCCCGCGGCGACATAGGCGGCGACGCCGCTTTGCCGCAGTTGCTCCAGGCTGGCGAAGCCCTTCTCCGCGGTGAATTCGTAGGTGGTGGGGGAGAAGACGAAGTCCGGCTTCGCGGACAGGAGCTTCTCCCGGCTCGGCGGTCCCGACTCGCTCAGTACCGGGATGGCGGCGGCCTGTCCGGCCACGTCTTCCGGGAGCGGTGCGGTGGCGGTCTGTGCTTGGCCGACGAGCGAGTCCGCGAGACCCAGCCGCAGCAACAGTTCCGTCTGCGACGGGCTGAGCCCGACCGCGGCGCGGGGTGCGGCGCCGACGGTGACGTCGCGGCCGCAGTTGGAGACGGTGACCGCCGTGCTCGCGTTGTTCGACGGCGCGGCCGGAGTGACCGAAGAGCCGCAACCCGCGACCAGCGACATGCCGACACCGAACGCGGCAAGGGACAGGGTTTTACGCATGGTTCTCATTTCCGGGTGTGCTGAGCGGTGAACGGGTATCCGCACGACTGCCGAAGACCAGCACCGGCCTGCCGTCGCGTGGATGGGTGAGCTGGTCGACGGCGACTCCGAACACGTCTTCCACGACGCGTGGGGTGAGCGCTTCGTCCGGTGTTCCGGTGGCGACGACGCCGCCCGCGTCGAGCACCGCGATGTCGTCGCAGTAGGTGGCCGCGAGGTTGAGGTCGTGCAGGGCGGCGACGATGGTGCGATCGAGCCCGGCCGCGATCCGCATGAGCTCCAGCTGGAAGGCGATGTCGAGGTGGTTGGTCGGTTCGTCGAGGACGAGGACGGGCGAGTCCGCCGCCAGCGCGCGGGCCAGCATCACCCGCTGCCGCTGTCCGCCCGAGAGCCGTCCGATGGGCCGGTCGGCGATGTCGGTGGCGCCGACCCGGTCGAGCGCGGTCCACGCGAGATCGAGGTCGGTTTCGGTGTCTCGGCCGAATCCGCGCTGGAAGGGCACCCGGCCCAGGAGCACGACGTCGAGGACCGTCAGGTCGAACTCGGACGACGTCTCCTGAGTCATCACCGCCACCGCCCTGGCGACGGTCCGCCGGTCGGTGCGCCACACGTCGTGCTCGCCCAGCAGCACCCGGCCCGATGACGGTGCGACGGCGCGGTAGAGCGTGCGCAGCAAGGTCGACTTGCCGCTGCCGTTCGGGCCCACGAGCCCGAGGAAACGGCCGGACCGGACCTCGATGTCCACATTCCGCAGCACCCGGTTGCCGCCCAGCGTGGCGCTGACGTCGTGGAAATGGACCTTCATCGGCCGAACCCCGCCCGCGTGGCCGTGTCCCGGCGCATCAGCCACAGGAAGAACGGCGCGCCCACGACCGCGGTGAGGATCCCGATCGGTATTTCGCCGGGCGCCGCGACCGTGCGCGAGAGCAGGTCGGCGACCATGAGGAACACGGCGCCGCCGAGCACGGCGACCGGCAGCATCCGGCGATGGTCCGAGCCGACGAGGATCCGCGCCACATGCGGGATCACGAGACCGACGAAACCGATGCCGCCGCTGACCGACACGATCGACCCGGTCAGGAGGGCGGCGGTCACGAGAAGCACGGCACGGAGCCGGTTCACGTCGACGCCCAGCGCGGTCGCGGACTCGTCGCCGCTCAGCAGCGCGTTCATGGCCCTGGTCCGCAGTCCCACGACGACACAAGCGGCCGCGAACGCCACCGCCGGCACCGCCAAGGAGGCCATCGACGCGGCGGAAACGCTGCCGAGCAAGAAGAACAGGACGCTGAAGACGTTCTGCGCCTCGGTGGTCAGCGTCAGATAGCTCGTGATCGCGCTGAACAGGGAACCGAGGGCGACACCGGAAAGGATCATCCTGGTCGGCGACAGGATGCCGCGATGCCGGGCGACCAGCGCGACGCACACACTGGCCACCAACGCCCCGGCGAAGGCCGCCGCGCCCAGGGGAAGCCCGCCCACGGCGGCCGAACCGAAGGTGATCACGAGAACCGCGCCGACACCCGCGCCGGAGGACACGCCGAGCAGGTACGGCTCGGCGAGCGGGTTGCGCACGATCACCTGCATGATCGCCCCGGCCAGCGCCAGTCCCGCCCCGGCGAGCCCCGCCAGCAGCGCGCGAGGGAGCCGGAACTGCCATACCGCCTGATCCTGCAACACGGTCAGGCTGCCGTCGGACATCCACGGCACGTTCGGCACCAGATGACCGACCACGATCCGCGCCGCGTCCGCGAGCCCGACCTCGACCGTCCCCACCGAACCGGATACGACCAGCATCGCGAGGATCGCGACAGCGAGGACCGTGACCGTCCCCCGGTGCAGAAGCCGGGACCGGGCAAGTGCCACCTGCCGGTCGCGAACGCCCGAGGGCGACGCGGACGGCCGCGAACGAACAACCATGGGGGACGCCGATCGGTCTGTGGTGGAAGGACACCGGAGCCTAACTGCACGCGATAATCGTTATCAACAGAGTTTATCGGTAATGATTATCATCACAGCCTGACCGATCGGCGGCAGGTCGAGACGTGTGACGCCTTCGATGCCGCGCCGCTCTCGGCCGTCACCTGTGGGCCCGATCAGTGTCGGAGCGGCTGTCCATGTTGGACTCGAACGAGTTCTTCGGCGTCCGGGTCGCTGCAGGAAGTGTTCGGCGGCACACCGGCATGGGCCGCGCCTACCGGGCTCGAGGCGCCGCCCCTGGGCTACCTATGTAGCTTTGCTGCTCCTTCCGTTCCGTAGCGCGAATCCGAGACGGCGGCCGGCCTCCCGGAGTTCGTCGCGGGCTCGGGGGTGGGCGACGTGCTCGATGATCTGCTCGGCCTGTTCGACGGCGTCGTGGCCCCAGATGGCGGCCGCGCCTTGTTCGCTGACGAAGTAGCTGTGCTGGAAGGACGTGACGGGACCGGCCAGGCGAGGCACGACGGTCGAGACGTCGGCTTTGGGGTGCCAGGAGGGGAGGGCGATGATCGCCCGGCCGCCGGGGGAGTGCAGCGCGCCGACCACGAAGTCGGTCTGCCCGCCGAACCCGGAGTAGATGACGTCGTGCACGCGGCTGGCGTTCGCCTGCGCGTACAGGTCGATCTGCAGCGCGCTGTTGATCGAGACCAGGCGCTGCTGACGGGCGATGAGTCCGGGGTCGTTGGTCTTCTCGGTGCGCAGGAGCCGGACACGGGGATTGCGGTCCACCCAGTCGTAGAGTTCCGCGCCGCCGAACACGAACGACGCGGTCACCGGTGTGTCCGGGTCGAGTGCGCCCGCACGTTCCAGGCCGAGCACGCCGTCGCTGAACATCTCCGACCACACGGCGAGGCCACGGCGCGTCGTCAGCGCCGCGAGTACCGCGTCCGGGACGGCGCCGATGCCCAGTTGCAGCGTCGCGTCGGCCGGGACCAGGTCGGCGACACGGGCGCCGATCTCCTGGGAGACCTCGCTGATCGGGCGGGGCGCGGGGGAGGCCAGCGGCTCGTCGACCTCGATCGCGTAGTCCACTTCGTCGCAGGCGAGCACTCCGTCGCCGTAGGTGTAGGGCATCCGCGGGTTGAGCTGGGCGATCACGAGGCCGCCGCGGGCACGGGCCGCCTCGATCGCGGCGGGCAGGATGTTCACTTCCGTGCCCAGCGATACGCAGCCGTCCACGGGGGTGGACGTGTGGATCAGCACGATGTCGGGTGGCAGGGCCTGCTGGAGCAGGCGCGGTACCAGCGACAGCCGGGACGGGAAGTACCGCAGCGTCTTCTTGCCGCGCATGCCGGCCCCGACGAAGGGCGTCTCCAGGGTCATCCCCTCGCGGTCGGGGACACCGGGCTGGGCGTTGAGCGCGAACAGCCGGTATTCGGCCACGGCCTTGTCCAGCAGCTCCAGCGCGCGATGCGGGGTGGCGAAGTTGCCGCTGACCACGACCCTCGGACAGGTGACGGCGGCGGACAGGACGGCGGACAGCCGCGACTCGGACAGGATGCGCATGAATCCTGGATACCGGACCCGGCCGCTGCTCGCAGATGTGTGCTCACCGATCGCATAGGGACTTTCGGTCCTGTATACGGGATCGGCTGGAGTGGAGTGCCAAGGCTCAGCTCGTGGTCGTCGGCAGCCGCGGCAGGGGTGGATTCACCGGGCAAGTGCTCGGCTCGGTCAGCCAGGCGCTCACCCGCCACACCGAATGCCCTGTGATGGTGGTCCGGCCGACGAAGGCCTGATGATCGTTCTCGGCTTGCGTCGGCGAAACCGTCCCAAGTGGACACCCGGTGGCGGGCGGCAAACCAAACCATCCTGCGTGCACGCCATGGGAGGTGGCCACCGTCGTTGACAATTTACAGCGGGAAACGCGTCTCGACTGCCAAGGTGCCGACGCGAATCCGCTGGTCAGCCCTGTTCTCATTCCTTGTCGCACCCGCCGTTGGCCCCACGGGAACCAGGCAGGGCGGCGGAAGGACCACAAGGCGCGCAACCCGAAGGAGATATTCGGCGCGCCTGCGAAGGCGTCTTGTCGGTACTCAGGGGCGAATAAAAAATCCCCGGCCTTGAGGGGCCGGGGATTCGCCTATCCCGGAATCAGCACTCGCCGCGCCAGCGGACGTTGATCACGGTGCCGTGCATGGTCGAGGAGTAGTAGCCCGGACCGGGGTTGTTGTGCAGGCACATGGTGTGGGTCGCCCCGGTGGACGACAGGATCCAGGTCACGTCGACGTGGTCGCTGCCGGGGGAGTAGTAGCCGTTGTTGAACAGGTACTGCGCTCCCCCGACCGAGCCGGACCAGTTGCCCGCGGTCTTCAGCAGCAGCGGGCCGCCCGGGTAGTAGTCGTACACGCAGAAGTAACCCTTTTCGCAGCCGGGCGGGTTCGGCTCGGCGGACGCGGCGGGCGCGGTCGGGACGATGGCCGTCACGGCGGCAGAGGTTGCGACCGCAGTTGAAATGCTTTTACGCATGATTGTTCCCCCAGTTCTACGGAATCGAGCGAACCCTATCCTATGTTGTACTCGACCACGGAGGCTGGGTACGGGCGACACGTGGTCGGATGATCTTGGACGGGTGAGGGCCTCCGGGTTCGGTGTTGATCGCGACAGCTACGCAGATCCGCGGAGGCAGGCGACGGGATCTGAGGGGGCATTCCGGCTTCTGGGAGGCAAGGTGAGTCGGTGTCGGATCAGGTGAGTGTGCCGATGGTGATCGAGCAGGTGCTACGCATGAGGTATGTGCCGTCGGCACGACGGTAAGGCGAGATCGATCCGGTGATCGTGTCCGCGACTCGTTGCCGACCGGCATGGCGGATCGCGGCCGCGGCCGGACCGGTCGAGAGCAAGCCTCGCAGGGCGGTCGTCAGATCGGGGTATTTCCAGGGGCAGGTAAGAGTCCGCTCCTGGAGGACTTTCAGGCCTGCGCGCGACAGCAGCCGGCGGGTCGTCGCGGGTTCCGTGAAAACCGAATACGTCGGACAGCGCCTGGACATGGCCGGTATCGCCGTGCGAACCGGCCGCCATTGCGCGGCCCTGGTCTGCGACCGCTTCGATGTCCCCGCCACCGTCCGTATCAGCTTCGCTCTCTACAACACCCACGACGACATCGACCACCTGGTTTCAACGCTGCGGAGACTCCACACGCACAAGGCGGTACGCCCCGTCAGGAACGGGACTGCCCCCGGGCCGGCCGCACCCCACACGTAGGCGGACGGTGTTTCCGGCACATCGAGGTCGTACCGTAAAACAGGTGTCGCAGTACCGCCATGGCAACGACTTGCCTCATCGTTCGCAGCGAACAGCCTGGGCAACGGAGAGAACGTCGATACCCAGGCATGCCCGCTCCGGCACTCGAAGGGCGGTGATGCCAGGTGTCGGGGGCCGACTGCTGCGGCGCAAGCCTCGCTTCACGTACTGTTCGCTTCTCGCCCGGCACCGACTGCGTCAACCGCGGCGTTCATCCGGTGACGTCCATCGTCCATGACGAGCGCCCGGAACATCGGGCCAGGAAACCGCTCCTGGCCCGATGTTCCGGGCGCTGGGGAAACTACGCCTTGGCGCAGGCGACGAGGACACCGATGGTCGCGGTTGCGGCCGTGGCGTGCGCGGCCGCGCTCGCCGCCGCGGCCGTGGCGGCAGCGGTGCTGAACGCACCCAGGTTGGCGGCGGCGTCGTTGATCGCGGCGGGTGCCCCGGTGAGCACGCCCTCGGCGAACGCCTTGGCCGCGGCCGCGGCGGCGGCCGAGTCGGCGACGTTGGCCGCGGCGGCGGTGGCCGAGTTCGCGGTGTCGACCGCGGCGGCGATAGCGCTGGCACAGCTTATGGGAGGGGCGTTCGCCGGTGCCAGATCCGTAGTGGACGTGGTGGCACTGGCCGGCGCCATGGTCAGCATCGCGAGGGCACCGACGGCGAAGGACGAAGCCGCGAGACGGCGAAGGTTCATATTCATCAGCGGAACTCCTGAATCAGGAATGAAGAGCGAGTCCCGGCCGACCCGGTGAAAAAACCGAACCACCGGAACAAAGTCGGTGGAAAGTGAACCGGCTCATACAAGAAGTGGAGCAGCGAACGAATATCAAATACGAAAAGGCACCCGTACGTGTCCGCGTGACGAGAATGCTCGGCGCCGGTGTGCACCGACGGAGCTCCTGTCTAGTGGCACGACGACCTCGACGAGTGCAGCCCGGCGAACTGGCCGGGGAAAGGATCACCATGCCACCGGAGTAGGTCGAGGCCTGCTACCCGGCTGCCTCCGCGAGATCGAACCGGTCGAGCAGTTCGGCGACCCGCCGTCGGCCCTCGGCCGGCGACCCCGATCGCGCGGCGGACCGCATCCGTTCCTTCGCGAGGTCATGCCCGGCGATCCACGCTCGTCTCCGAACGACTTGCGCAGCCCGGTCACCGTGATCGCCGATCGTGCTGGTGTGCTGGTCATGTTCCCCCTCTCTTCTTCGTGGCGCTGTCGGCCGTCACCTGGTAGTCGCGCTCCCCTTGGAGGAAGAGGATGGGCAGATCCAGTGTCGCGGCGACGCGCCAGAAGACCGCTTCGAAGCGGAACTGCGACTGGGCCGGCACTCCGGGGTACTGCCCGATCTGGAGGCGGCGTGTGCCGGGCGGCCTTTGCGCGAACGCCTGGCCGCGTTGCGAATGCGCGCGCTTTCGGCTGCGGGCCGCCAGGCCGAGGCGCTCGCCGCGTACGAGGACATCCGGGGCAGGCTCGCCGTCGAACTCGGCGTGGATCCTTCGGCCGTGTTGCGCGAGGCCCAGCTCGCGGTGTTGCCCGGAGAGGTGGATCGGACGACGGACCGCTCCGGTCCCACACCGGGCAGGTTGCCGTCCCGCCTGACGTCGTTCGTCGGACGCGAGGGCGAATCGACGTTGCTCGCGGATCCGGCAGCTGCTGTCCAACACCAGCGGCCTGTTCGCCACAGGCATTGCCCGAGATCATCATGCCGGGGAGCCGTCACACTTTCGTCGGGATGTGGCGTCTGATGAGCATTCTTTCCTCGATGGCGATTGTGACAGTGTGTGGATCCGTAGACAGGTGAGAGGCTTCGGCGCGTGGGAGGGTTTGCGCCGCGCCGAAGACCTCGCCCCAGCTCCGCGGCCTGACGTCTCCTTCCAGAAGTGACGGCGACGAGAGCATGGGCAACCGGTCGGTGAACGCCGTTACCTCGGGTGCCTCCTTCGCTGCGCCGAGGTCTCGTCGGCGCTAGTGTCACTGGCCTCCCAGCCCGCTTCCGGAAGGACACCAGCTCCGTGCACCAAGAGACGTCGACGTCCGTCACGACCCCCGATCTCGGATTCGGCTGGGGAGCCTCGGGCCTGGTTTTCGCTGTGCTCATGATCATCGCGCTGTGGAAGGTGTTCACCAAGGCCGGGCGTCCTGGCTGGGCGGCGATCATCCCGTTTTACAACGCCTACACCTTGCTGAAGGTCGCCGGGCGCTCCGGGTGGTGGCTGATCCTGTTGCTCATCCCGGTGGTCAACATCGTCGTCGCGATCATCGTCTCGATCGACGTCGCGAAGGCCTTCGGCAAGAGCGGCGTCTTCGGATTCTTCGGCCTATTCCTGTTCTCCATCGTCGGCTACCTCATCATCGGCTTCGGCCAAGCCCGCTACATCGCTCCTCCTGCCGCCGGTCCCCGCTAACGCCATAGAAGCACGATCGAGTGAATCGCCGCTGGCGGGCGGTTGCGGTGGGCCTTTCCGGCCGAGAAGGTGACCTCCGCGCGCTGGCCTTCGAGCCGAACGGACGAGTCCTGATCGGCATCAGCCTCGGCGAGAAGCCGACGGTGTGGCGCTGGAACCTGGACACAGAAAGCGCGGCTCACACAGCCTGCGAATACGGCCTCTCCCACAAAACCGTGGAAAAATGGACCCAGTATTTTCCAGGGAGCACCTACCAGCCACCGTGCGCTTAGAGAGCACATGGGCTACGGACCCGTCATAGCAGTCGCGGCCGCGCCCTGGTCGATCCGGCCGCCGGCGTCGAGGTGGTCTTTAGCGTAGGCGTGGCTGTCCGGGTGCAAGATGAGGAGCCGGGTCGCGCTGAGCTTGCGCTGGGTGGCGGTTGCGTCTGGTCGAACCGTCCGCCCGGAATTCCGGCCGGAAGTCGGATTCGAGATGGCGCTGATCGGCCCTTGGTGATGTGGCCGTTGCCGTTTCCGACGGCTGAATCTGAATGCCGAAATCCGGTAAAGGGAAACGATATGTCCCTTTACCGGATCACGAACACGGAGGGGCCGACCCGCGCCAACAGACCGGCCCCGGCAAACCCTGTGCCTAGAGCGTCAGACCAGCCATCCGAGCACGTGAGCCAGGTGCGCGAGCAGACCCGTGATCAGGTCGTGGCCGTGGTGCACGTGCTGGGTGAACATCTGCATTGAGGGGCTCCTTGTTCGGATTTCGTGTTTCGGTTGTGCTCTCGCGAGGAGCGATCGAAGATTTTCACCACATTGGCACCTTGTCAAAAAACGATTTCCCGAGCCCGCGGAGGGTCGTCAATCTTCCTACGATAAACATGTAAGTCTTTCGTGTTTTGCGCTGGGGTCGATTCCGCGAGCGGTGACACTGTCGGTAGCGGGACCGAAAGGAGCCAACGTGCGCACCCGACGCTCGCTACGGCAAGTGGGCGGGCGCGTGACACGAATCGGTGACCCACTTGCCACGAATGGTGAGTCGGCGAGGAACACCTGTTTGGGTGACAAAATGCGAGTGGACGCGGCTTTTCCGGACGGGGTTGAGGCTCCGGCGCGGGCGTGTGCGGTCACCCATCGTCAGGTGATCTTCACTGGACGGTGGGGCCGGGATCGTGCCGATTCTCACGATGGTGTTATTTGTCCGGTCAGGCAATGCTGGACGAGCGGGCCGAACATGGCGACCAGGTCGTCGATGGATGACGAGGCGATCGGCTCGATGCGGACGATGTACCGGGCTACCGCGAGCCCCAAGATCTGGACGTCGACCATGCTCGCCCGCAGCGCGGCATCCGGCGTGTCGAGCAGCGCCGCGAGCCTGCCGGTGATCTCCCGGTCGATGAATTCGCGCAGCAGTGCTTCGGACCTCGGGTCGGTGGGCGCCGACCTGGTCAGCATGACCAGCGGCGTGCGGTCGGACTTGTCGAGGTTCTCCAGGAGCGTCCGGACGATGCGCTCGCCGATAATGTCGAGGCCGCCGTCGAAGATCGATTCGATGGCGGGCGGGACGCTTCCGGACATGTCGATCACGGCGCTGAACAGGCCCTGTTTGGTGCCGAAGAAGTAGAACACCATCGCCGGGTCGACTCCCGCCGCGGCGGCGATCGTGCGCACGGTCGTGCCGCTGTAACCGTTCTGGTCGAACAGTTCGCGGGCGACCTGCAGGACTCGTTGCTTGCTCTCCGCGCCGGACCGCCAGCGACCGGGACGACGGGGATTGTCGTGTTCTGTCATGACCGCCGCAGTCTAACACTCTTTCTTCATCGGCTGGTGGAGTTTTGTGGCGACCCGCCCTAGAGTGTTCTTCATCAGGCGGTGAAGAATGGGGTGGGAAATGAAGCTGATCGAGGTCGACGCCGGGGGCGGAGAGGGCGCGTCGGGGCGTCAGCAGGGCAGCCTGGCGATGTGCCGCAACAGTTCCAGGCTCGTCGAGGTAAAGGCGAGCACATGAGCCTCAGCCTGCTCACGCAGAAATCCCTGTCGTTGTTCGGCGCGGTCGGTGGCTGGCGCACGGTCATCGAAGGCGTCGTGTCGCGAGTGCTGTTCCTTGTCACATATCTGCTGACCGGGCGGGTGCCGGTGGCCGCGCTGGTCGCGGTCGGCGGCGTGCTCGTGTTGGCCGTGGTGCGGCTGTGCACCGGCGGCAAGGTCTGGCAGCCGGCGATCGGGTTGATCGTGGTCGGAGTGTCCGCGCTGCTGGCCGGGAGTACTGGACAGCCGGTCGACTTCTACCTCACCGTCGTCCTCTTGCAAGCGGGCAGTGGCGTGCTGTTCCTGGCATCCATGCTCGTGCGATGGCCGGTGATCGGATTGGTGATGGGCACAGTGCGCGGTGACCGCTTCGCCTGGCGACGCGATCGCCGGCAGCGGCGGCGCTATTACTGGTGCACGACGGTGTTCCTGGCGAAGTTCGCCATCGCCACGGCAGTACTGGTGCCGCTGTACTCGGCCGGAGCGGTGATCCCGCTCGGAATTGCCGCCACGCTGCTCGGCGGTGCGCCCGCAGCCGGCGTATGCGTCTACCTGTGCTGGCGAATCCTCCGCAAGGAGCCACAGATCTCCCGGTAGCCGACGGCGACGATCAATCGCAGCGGACTTGTCGCGCGACCGTCACCATCTGGGTTGTCATGCCTGTGTCTGTTCTACTCAGGCTGCGTTCACGATTAACTCGGTATCGCGGCGACGGTGTTGTTTCCAATGGTCTGTGGAGCCGCCCGGATCCGTTTTCCGAGAAAGCCACCCGGAGAACACTGGATTTCGAAGAAACCCTTCTCCTGTGGCCGTACGCTTTGAGAATGAGTGTGCTGAAAAGAACGTGACTTGTGCCGTGGGGGAGCTGGTCAGGAGGCGTTGCGACCGGCCTCGCGCCTCTGGATAATGAGAAAGTCAAGCACCGGTCAAGGGAAAAGCCGAAGAGCTGACACCCGGTGCGGCAAACCGCCTCCGGCGAAACGGTCCTGCGTGAATGGCTGAATGAAAACTCGCGAAGGGGACCGTTCCTCGGGAGGAAGGCGAACGCCTCGAGCCGAGATCGAGAAGCTCGAGCCGCATCGACCGGGGGGAACAGGATGAGCGTTGTGTCGTCGGACGAGGACGTCGTCGCGAGCTGTCCGCCACCGGTGCCGACCATCCGCCTTCTCCCGACCCTCTGACAGGAGAAGGAACCGCGGATGAAATCGCCACGAGACGATCTGCAGCGGCTCGCGTACACCGACGCGCAGGAATCCGACTGGGATCGCGCGGCCGAGCTCCTCGAGGGCGCGGTCTTCCACCTTCCCGGCGACCCGGACGCGCCTCCGATCCGGACGCCGCAGGAGTGGGACGCCGAGGGGTGGGATTCCGGCAGGCTGCCGCCGAAGACGGTGGCCGAAGCCCGGGCGGCGCTCGCCAGACGGATCGCCGCTCCGGACGCGCCGGACACCGAAGCGGTCGCCGGCGCTTACGACGAGCTGGAGGACTGACGGATGTACGTTCCCTGGCTCGCTGATGCGGCACGCAGCACCGGCTACCCCGTCGTCGAGATCGCGGGCTGGCGCGACCGCGGCCACGGCGGCATGCGTCGCGTCGAAGGCGTCGTGGGCCACCACACCGCTACTTCGGCGGCCGCGCCCGGCGACTACCCGAGCCTCGGCATCGTCACCAACGGCCGTTCCGACCTTGCCGGCCCGCTCGCCAACTACGGTCTCGGCCGCAGCGGCACGATCTACGTGATCGCGGCCGGATGTGCTTACCACGCCGGCGCTTCCCGCTGGGCCGGGTTCATCGACCTCAACGACGAATTCCTCGGTATCGAAGCGGAAAGCGCCGGAACGGGCGGCTGGACACCGGCGCAGCTGGACTGCTACCCGAGGCTGACCGGTGCGGTCTTGCGCTACATGTCCCGAGGCACCGACCGCTACGCCGGGCACAAGGACGTCTGCGTGCCCGTCGGCAGGAAACCCGACCCCGTCGGGATCGACAGCGCCTGGATGCGCCATCACGCGGCCAACCCTTTACCTATCCCCACGAACGGAGAGGACGAAGACATGAGCAGCGACGTCGGTGAGGCCACGGGGGACGAGTGGGGGGAACTGCACGTCCCCGTCAACGGGCACCGCTACCTGAGGATCTCCACCGCCTTCGGCCGGACTGTCACCCTCGACGGCATCAGTCTCGTCGACGACACCCCAGCCGGAGCCGGCTCCAACGGGAGAACGGTCCACGCCGGCGGAAGCGTCGTCTCGGACCGGCCAGGCCCATGGGACCTCGCGAAGACCGATCCGAACTACGTCAACTACAGCCACCTCGTCATCCGGTACCGGTCGACGGGCAAGGTCAAGGCCTGGGTCAACGACCGTCCCTGAAGGAAGTGGTCACCACGATCTGATCCGCGTACTCGGCGATGCCGTCCCCGTTCCGGGCAGGCAGGTACAGGGAACGATCCGGACATCGGGCCGTTCTCGGGGAGAACGATGAGCATGGACGAGCCCGCACGGCTGAGTGCGTCGGTGGACAAGGTCTCCATGGGGCGGGTGCATGACTACATTGCTCGGTGGGACGCACAACTATGCCGCCGACGAGGTGGCGCCCGGGTGGTCTACATCGACAACGAGCCGAGCGCTCGAGCGCCACGCGCAGATCCTGCTCGGAGGAGACCGCGGACCCGAATCGGCACGCGGCGCTGGACGCGGATTTCTTCGACCGGGCCTCGGTGTGTTGACTTCTTCGGTGGATTCATCGCGTTGTCAGGGCTTGCCGATCGATGTCAGGAACTTTTGCTGATCGTCGAGGTAGCCCGCGGTGAACAGTGAGCGCGGCGCGGCGATCGCGAGGAATGTGCTCTTGAGTTCCGAGTCCTCGATGTCCTTGGGGACGATGTTGTGGGTGGCGTCCGCGTAGCACTTGACCTTGAGCTGGCCCGGCCCGGTAACGAGTTTCCGGTACCCGGCCTCGGTGTCGTCGCTGTCGACGTGGATGTCGCGCCCGCCGAGGATCAGCAGCACCGGTACTCGGACGGCGGCCAGGTCTTCGGACGCGTCGGAGGTGTGGTTGCGGCGGTTGAAGGCCCAGCGGTCCGGGGACAGGCCGGTGACGTCGCCGCCCGCAGCCTGGTACTGCTCGAAGGTCTCGCTGTCCTGCAGGGCACGCAGGTTCGCGTCGCTCTTTGGCCACCGCGGCGGCGACCTCTTCGGCTGGTGCGTTGCGGTCTCGCATTCCGGCGAGCAGGTCGTAGCGCCCTTGCCGGAGCCAGTTGATCGCGGGACCCACGGCGATGATGAAGCGGACGTCGGGCGACTGCCGGGCGGCTTTGGGCATGACCCAGCCCGCCTGGCTGGCGCCCCACAGGCCGATCCGCTGGGGGTCGATGCCAGGCTGGGTCTTGGCCCAGGCGATCGCGGTGAGGGTCTCGTCGGCGCGGTCCTGCATGCTCTGGTTCAGCCAGTTGCCGGGCGCACTGTCGATGCCGGGCTTGTCCCACGACAGGGTCGCGTAGCCGGCCTTGGCCATCGCCTCCCAGATCGGCCGGTAGAAGGTGTCGTGGGTGGCGTTGGTCGGCCCGTCCCCGTGGACGAACACGACCAGACCGTGCGGGCCCTTTCCTTCGGTCGGTCGGGCGAGGACCCCATTCAGTGGTTGCGCTCCGCCGGTGATCGTCACCCGCTCCTCGGCGAGGTCGTAATCGTTCTGGTAGATGATCCAGCCACCGGCGCCGACCATCAGCAGCATCACCGACACCAACGACACCCAGAGCCACTTGCGCCTGCGCACCCGTTCACCAATCTATCGAAATTGAAACGACCGATGTGTATGCGATAGCTAGCGCACTGTAGCATGAAACTATCGCTACATGTACGACCGGCGGTCGAGTGATAGTTTTGCGGGTGCGGTGAGAAAGGGGCCATGGCATGGCGGCGGAGGAGACGGACACCGGCAGCGGGCCGGTGACGCTGCGGCGGAGCGTTCCCGCCGGAGCCGAGCGGCGGGCGGCCGAGCTGTGCTGGGGCGCCTTCGGCCGCAAACTCGGCCCGGCGCTGAACCCGCCGGACAAGGCGGTGCCCTTCCTCGCCGCCCGCCTTGACACCGATCGCGCGGTGTGCGCGTTCGCCGGAGGAGAGCTGGTCGCTTTCGCGGAGTATCAGCTCGGCGGCCAGGAACCCGCCAAGGGGGCGGCCATCGCCGTGCTGCGCACCTATGGGCGGATACGCGGGCTGTACCGGCTTGCGCTACTCGCCCTGTTCGAAAACCGCCCGAAACGAGGGCGGCTCGTGGTGGCCGGCATCGCCGTGGATCCAGGCTTTCGCGGCCACGGTATCGGCAGTCTGCTCGTCGAGGAATTGGCTGCCATCGCGGCCGAGCGGGGCTGCCGGGAGATCAGGCTGGACGTGATCGACACCAACTCGCGTGCCAAGGCCCTGTATGAACGGCTCGGCTTCGCGACGGTAAGAACCACCCGCACGCCCTATCTGCGTAGGCTGCTGGGATTCGGTGCGGTGACGACCATGCGCCGCAGCGTCGCGCCGAAAGGATCACCGGCACAGTGACCGATCACGTCGAGGTTCCCACTCGCATGCTCGTGCACGCGCTCGTCCGGGAGGACGGCACGGTCGACGCGGACGAGCTGTACACCGTCGCCGCGACCCTCGGTATGAGCGACCAGCAGGTACGGCTGTGCATCAAACGTCTCGTGGCCGAGGGCGCTTTCACGCACCAGGGCCGCGGCCGCAAGGCGCTGCTGCACGCCACCGCGGACACCACGGACGCGTTCGGTCCCACCGCGGAGTTTCTGCGCCACGCGTTCCGTCAGGACGCCGGGCTCGAGCCCTGGGACGGAGTCTGGCATTTGGCCGCCTTCGCGGTGCCCGAATCCGCGCGCAAGGCCCGGGACGCCCTGCGCGACACTCTTGTACACCTCGGCGGCGCTTCCCTCCAAAATGGACTGTACGTCAGCGCCAATGCCTGGGAGCCCTACGTCGAAGAGGCAGCGGGCAGGCTCGGCGTCCTGGACACGCTTTCCCTTCTGAGCACAACGGATCTGCGCAAGGGCGATACCCGAGACCCGGTCGAACTCGCCCGTCGTCTTTGGCCTCAGCGAGAAATCGCGGATCGGTATCACCGCCTCGGCCGCATAGCCGAGTCCCGCCTCGAACGACTCACCGGTCCCGTCGAGCTCTCCTCTGCCGAGCTCGTCACGACGGCCGTCGAACTGGCGGCCGAACTCACCCGCGCTATGGAACCCGACCCGCTGCTGCCACCTCAATTCCTGCCCCGGCCCTGGCCCGGGGCCCAGGCCCGCGAGCTCGTCGCCCGATGCTGGGCGGCGCTGTACGAACGGGACCACGGCGAGGCCATGCCAACCATCTTTCCCCGCTACGCCGACATCGCGCGGGAAGCGGCGGCGACACACCGCGGCGGCTGAGGCCGGCTCACCGGGTTCGCACGGACCGGACCGCTGCACATACACCACAGCATTTGCGAAGACGTCCGTCAGATCACCCGGAAGTCCGGTCAGCCGGCCCGGTTGCTCATTGCCTACGGCGTCGCGATACTGGCCGGCTCAGCCGCTGTTTGAGCACTTTGCCCATCTGGTTGCGCGGTAGTTCGTCGAGGAACACGACCTCGCGTGGCCGTTTATGCCGGGACAGGCGGTGGGCGACGTGATCGATGAGGACTTGGCCGTCACGATCGGGACTGATCACGAAGGCGATGATCTTCTGGCCGAGGTCGGGGTCCGGGACTCCGACCACCGCGACGTCGACGACCGAGGGGTGGTCCATCAGTGCTGCCTCGATCTCGCCCGCCCCGATGCGGTACCCGCCGGACTTGATCAGGTCGGTGGACTCGCGTCCGACGATCCGGTGGAAGCCACCGGGATCGCGTACGGCCAGGTCACCGGTACGGAACCAGCCGTCATCGGTCCAGGCTTCCGCGGTGGCGTCCGGTCGGCCGAGGTAGCCGCTGAACAGCATCGGGCCGCGGACCTGGAGCGCGCCGACGGTTCGGCCGTCGTCCGGGACCGGGCCCGCGTCGTCCTCCGAAGGTGACATCAAACGAGTCTCGGCACCGGGAATCGGTAGTCCGACCCAGCCGGCGCGCCGTTCGCCGGACGCCCGCGCGCTCACCGTGATCATGGTTTCGGTCATGCCGTAACGCTCGACCGGCGACTGCCCGGTCAGTTCCGCGATGGCTTCGAACAAGGGGGACGGCAAGGGCGCGCTCCCGGATACCAGCAGCCGGGCCTTGCGCAGGGCATGCGCCGACCGAGGGTCCTGCGCTATCCGGTTCCACACGGTCGGGACGCCGAAGTACATGGTGCCGTCGGTAGCCGCGTACCGATCGGGCCGCGGGGCCACCGTGTGCACGACACGGGATCCTCGCCGCAGCGAGCCGAGCACACCCAGAACGAGGCCATGGACGTGGAACAGTGGCAGACCGTGTACGACGGTGTCGTCCGGAGTCCAGTCCCATGCGGTGAACAGGCCATCCAGTCCGGCGGCGATCGCGGCGCCGGACAGCTCGACGCCCTTCGGTGCACCTGTCGTCCCGGAGGTGTAGACGAGCATCGCAGTTCGCTCCGGAGCGACGGCTCGCGGCGCGATCGGGGTTCGGCCGGGAGTGATCGTCGGCAGATCGACGCACTGCGGGAGATCGCCCGACCAGGCCGTCGCACCCGAGTCGCGGATCATGTGGGACAGCTCCGCGGGACCGGAGTCCGGGGGGACCGGCACCACCGGTACACCGGCGAGTAGGCAGCCGGTCACGGCGACGACCGTGTCCATCGTCGGCGTCGCCAGGACCGCGATCGGTCCAGTGTCGGGGATCGCGGCCGCGAACCGGCCGGCCCGATCGACCAGCTCGGACCTCGACAGTACTTCGTCCCCGACGACGACGGCGCGCTCAAGGTCCTGTCCTGAAACAAGCGAGGTGAGTAACAACGGGATCTCCGGCTTCTTTTCTTGGGGTGGTCAGAGCGCCATCGCGGGCAACACGAGCACACCGACGAGGACGACTGGCCCGACCACGACCATGGTGAGGCCGTATCTGGTCAGCAATGCGGTCATGCGGGGCCGTGCTTCGGGATCGACGGTGGTCGCGACCAGCGCCGCACCCACCGTCGAGAAGGGGGAAATGTCCACAATGGAGGAACAGAGGGCCAGCGCGCAGATCAGCGCCCAGCCCGGCAGATCCCCGTGCTGAACAAGGGGGATGGCGAGCGGGACCAGGGCCGCGAGGATGCCGGTCGTGGAGGCGAAGGCCGACACCAGGCCGCTTACCGCGCAGATCACGAGTGCGGCGAAGATCGGCGCGCTCGGACCGGAGGCGAGGTCGCCGAGGAGGTCGATGGCGCCGATCTTCTGCAGGACACCGACGTAGGTGATGATTCCGCCCACCAGCAGCACGGTCGACCAGTCGATCTCCTTGAGCGCCGTCCTGCCGCTCTCAGGGTCGATCAGCGCGAGGACCGCGCCGAACCCGAAGGCGAGCACGCCGACATCGGGCCGGCTGTCCCGCACCGCGAGCACGACGACCACGGCGAGCAGGCCCAGCACGGCGAAGGCGGTGATGACGTGGATTGTCCGCAGCGGCGCGATCCTGCCCGGGTCACCGGTCTCGGCCATGTCGATGGCCTCGTTGCCGTCCGAGGGCAGGGGGCGCCGTTTGCCTCGGACGGCGAACATCAGGTAGGCCGCCCCGAGCAGGAGCAGGTTCACGCCGATCGCGACGGCGAACAGGACCAGCGGGTCGAGTTCGATACCTGCCGAATCGGCGGTGCCCCAGGTGACGATGCCGAACAGGGAAGTCGGAGCGAACCCGCCGGCCGACAACCCCGTGCCGATCGCGAGCGCCATCAACATCGGGTCGATCCCGCGCCGGTGTGCCACCGACATGCCGATCGGGGCCATCACCAAGCCGCCGAGCGGGGAACCCATCGCCGAGATCAGCCCGGTGAGGACGAAGAAGGCCACGGGCAGCGCTCCGGTCCGGCCTCGGGCGAAGACCAGTGCCCGGTCGACGAGTTGTTCGATCGTGCCGTTGGACTTGGCGATCCCGAAGAAGAACGTCACCCCGACCAGCAGAATCAGGATGTCGATGGGATAGCCGCCGACGATGTCGTCGAGTGGCACACCTGCGAGCAGCCCCATCGCCGCGGCGGCGGCGAACATCGCGATGCCGATATGCGTGCGGCGGATCTCGGCGATCACGAACACGGCCGCGAATATCGTCAACGCCACGATCTGCACGGTCATGTGCGCACCTCCGTTGGTGTACCACCACCCGATCGGTCCACTGTGTGGCACAATGGTGCGCTATGTGGACCGCTGGCGGCTACCGTAGGACGGACACGCAAGGAGGGTCAAGCGGATGACGACGAACAGCGTTCTCTCGGCGATCAAAGTGCTGGAGGCGGTGGGCGAGTCGCAGCCCGTCGGCCTGTCCGAACTGGCTCGCACCGTCGGACTCCCGAAGAGCACGGTGCAGCGGACTCTGCGGACGCTCGAGGAGGTCGGGTGGTGCCGCACCGACGACGCCGCCCGCTGGCAGCTGACGTATCGGGCGTTCGCGGTCGGGAACCAGGCGCGTGACGCCGGGGGGCTGCGGGAACGCGCGTTGCCGATCCTGCACGAGCTTCAGCTCGGCACCGGAGAGACCATCCACCTGGCCGCTGCCGATGGCCGGGAACTGGTGCTTCTCGAGCGGCTCGACACCGCACATCCCCTGCGCGCGTTCCTGCCGCTGGGCTATCGCATCCCGCTCAACGCCTCCGCCACTGGGCAGGCGTATCTGGCGGCATGCACCGACCTCGAGGTCGACGCCTACCTCAAGGGTGGCGCCCTGGAAGAACGTACCCGGCGCACCATCGTCGATCCGGACGCGCTGCGTGTCCGGCTGGCGGAAATTCGGGCCCGTGGCTGGTCGCTCAACCAGGAAGGCCTCAGTGACGGCATCGTCGCCGTCGGCGCGGCGATCCTGGACGCGGACGGCCACCCGATCGGTGCCGTGTCCGTGTCCGGCCCGACCGTGCGGATGACCGAGGCGGTGTTCGACGAACACGGCCACGCCGTCGCGGAGGCGGCACACCGGATCACCCAGGGACTCGGCGCGGCCCTGTGATCCGCGGCGGGGGCATCAGCGACGTGCTTCGGAACGGAGGTCACCGCTTCGCCGTCTCAGAGGTCGGACAGGAGGACTTCCCGTCCGGATCACGTTGCGGCGGTTCACGGACAAGTCGCCTCAGCGTCAGGTGGCTTGGTCAGCCGCAGGCCGCCAAGGGGTCAATCGGTTTCCGGAGGCTGGTCTCCTTCGACGGCCGTCGGGCAACCGTATTTGCAGTCCGAGCGTGCCGAGGGTGTGCCCAGGAAGGGACAGGAACGTCACGCTGCCGCCGCCGAAGATGTCGTGGTCGTAGCCACGGGGGACCTCGAGCCAGTCGATCCGGCAGGTCTTGTTTCCGGAACATGGCGGCGTCGAGGTGCGTGGTGTGCGTGCGTAGCGGAGTTCGTCGGCGCCGATGAAGCCTTGCGCGCCGGGGAACAGGTCGAGGCCGCCGGTGTAGTCGAAGTGCAGGTGTGAGAAACCCGGCACACTCCAAAGATCTGGAGCGACCGGGTTGTTACTCTGCGGTGCGGGAGATTTCCCGTGCAAGTGTGTCCGAGGGGGGACGTGATCACGAATCCTTGGCAGATCTCCCAATTTCTGGGAGGTCATGCGCGGAGTTTAGCGGACCTCGACCGCGCGCGGGATCCACTGGCATCGGACAAGCTGTTTTGCCTACTGTAGCGGGCGAAACCGATTGGCTGTACTTCCAGCACTATCTTGATATGGCGCAGTAGATCGTGGCTTCCGTGTGGCCGGATGCGTGTCCGTAAGTCGGGCGGTTCCGTTCACGGGCACATTGCGAACCGCGACTGGAAGTCAGACGATTCTGACGCCTTGCTGAGGTATAGCGAAGCGATGCGCAGTCTGCTGATGTGAAGCTCAGTCTTTTGCTCCTGCCGGTACCAGCAGTCAACGATGTCGTACCGGTTGGCGGCCGTCCCGTAACACTTCGAGCCGTTCTGCGGCTTGTTGAGACGTTCGGCCGATTCGAGGGTGGTAGTGCGCGATCAAGCCTGAAATTCGGCTGGATGCGCATCGACCTTCTGTCACCCGCATGCTTCACAGGTGGTAACACCAGTCTCAGGATTTGCCCATAGACACGTCACGTGTCGTATTGAGAGGCGAATAGTGCCACCTGCCTCACTCGAGCGGCGGTCGTTTCCCGACGCGAGTGAACGCCACGATCGA
Source organism: Amycolatopsis sp. WAC 01376 (assembly GCF_003947415.1). Classification (GTDB taxonomy): domain Bacteria; phylum Actinomycetota; class Actinomycetes; order Mycobacteriales; family Pseudonocardiaceae; genus Amycolatopsis. The sequence goes on along the minus strand of NZ_QHKL01000004.1, from coordinate 677,466 downwards.
TGTGGGGAGGTATCCGTGGCAAAAGGTCGTCGTCGCAAGACTCCGTTCAGGGCTTGGGGAGTGGTTCTCGCGGCCCTGTCGTACTATTTCTATTCGGAACGGCTGTGGCAGCCTTTGTTTTTCGCAGTCGCGGCCTTGCTGCTTTACTTGACCGTAGTTCGCCTGACCCGTTGCAGAGTCGAGACGGTCAAGCACCGGCCGTGCCGCTGGCTTGTTCGGGGCATCGTCGGCACGTGCGACTTCCACGTCGGCTACAAGCGCGGGCTTCCTGTTCTTGTCCGGGGTAGAGGTTTTCTCGGGCTTCCGACCTTGATGTGGCCGCGTGACACCTTCGATCGTGGTGCCTTGCCAGAGCGGCAGCCAAGCTCGGCTGTCCGCGGTGCGGCCGCCATGTCTTCGAGGGCGGACAGGCCGGGTTACGACTGGGCGATGATGTCCATCGCTGGGGTGAGCATGTTCGTAGCGATCGCGGCGTTCATCAGAGACCTGATCGCCGGCTGAAGTCCTCGGCGAATCAGGATTGTCGCTGGGGCTCGTCCACGAGATGTAGTGCGTGGTGGAGCTGGATCAGGCTGCATGGACACGCCAAGTCGCCTTCAGTTAGGCGAACGCTCGACGGTTGCTTGATGAATGTCGGGCGGAGCTGTTAGTGCAGCCAGAGCGTCTCCGATGATCGGGACGGTTGATCAAGGGGGAGCACGACGTTGGGTGAGACGCAGTGCGCACATTTCTGGGCATCACCGACAACAAGAGGAACCCAGGAAGATCTGCCTGGCGTTACGTCGTGACTAGGCGAAAGGAAATGGACAAGGTCCAGTAATCACCTTCGAGGAAGCGGAGGCCGGGGCTGACCAAGAAGATGACACGGTTCGGCCTTGCGGCCTCATACTGGACCGGCATGTCCTGGGAGCAACCGTATGGCGAGCACGGTTCCGTCCGGGTGGACCGACACCGGGCCACCCCATGAGCGGTCCCAGGAATCGCTGGGCCAGGCGGAGCGGTGCTCGTAGACCTCGCGGCGGTACTGCGTCACTCGTCCGTGAGCCAGGAGATCGAATAGTGCGGCCTCTACGCCAGAGAAGGCTTCCACGCGGGTCCCGTTCAGCCGGAAGACGTGGTCGGTCCCGACGAAGCGATTGCCGAGGAGATTGTGGTTCGCGTCCTGCACGCTACCGATGGCCGCGTGCGTAAATCCGATGAAGTGCTTCCGTCCTTGGCGCTCGGTCAGGTACTGGGCGGTCGCTTCGCCGTTGCCGGCGAAGGCTGTCAGTCCGGCCGCCGCCGTTCGTGCGAGCACGTGCCCGAACCACTCGTATTGATCCGGTGTGACGTGGAAGCCGGGGATCGAAGTGCGGGCCTCGTCACCGTTGGAAGGCAGGTGGATTTGGGGGAAATGGTTGGCGTCGCTCAGCTTGGCATCCAGGCCGCTACCCTCGGCGTTGGGACTGGCCAGCCAGCCGCCGCTTCCCTTGGCGCAGAGGGCGTGCACGGTGACGTGGCCGTCCAGGGGCAGTTCAGTGCTGAAGATCAGGCAGGGAGTCTCGTTCCACGGTCCGACGTGCACCGCCTCTACATGAGCGGATGCAGACGCGAGTTGGGCGTGGGAGTGTGCGGCGTTGCTGTGGTTGCCCTTACAAGCGATCGGCAGTACTAGCGAAGGCGCTCCCGGCTTCCACAGCTCGGCGAAGAACTGCGGGCGGTACCGGTAGTTCTGTCGTAGTCCTTTGTCTCTGCTGGTCAAGGCCCAACCTGCGCGTAGCGCCGTGTCCGCGGGCACGATGGAGACGACGCGATCCGGATGTCGCTGCGCCAGGACTCGTCTGGCTAGTGCCAGGGCGAAACCGACACCGAGCTCGCTCGACTGGTTGGCCTTGTAGTAGTCCGCCGTCTCCTTGCCCTCAGCGGACAGCTTCAGGAACGAACCGGTGTCGCCGGTCAGCGCCTGGCTGTATTTCAGCGCGCCCCAGTGCTCGGCGAGTCCGCGCGCGGCGCCTCGTCTCGACAGTGCGATGGCCCGGCCGAGTACATGCAGCACGTTCCACGGCGTCAGCTGAGAGGAATTGTCTCCCCACGCGCGTATCGGATGGAGTTCGGGCTTTCGCCGCAGGATCTCGTCCTCGTCCTTAACGCTGTTCTCCTCAGCCCGCTTCTTTACGCGCCTCTCGTCGTCGTCGGCTGCCGCAGCGGCCACGGCGCCCACCAAACTGTAATCCGAATGGAGGGAGACGTTCGAGCGTTGCGCGAGATCTGTCAGCACGTGCTCCGCGGGCTTCAGCATCATTCCCCTTATGCGCCCTCTACGTCGACCTGATCGCACTACCGCGTGATCAACACCGACGCACAACAATACGTTCTCGATCACGGGCGCGGTTCCGGGGTCTGTCAAACGAACGGTGTAACTCGGGTTGAAGGAAACTACTTGCGTCCGGCGGCGAGGCGGCCGTCGAAGGCGATCTCGAAGGCGTTCAAGGCGGGTTTCCAGCGCATGGTCCAGCGTTTGCGGCCGGTGCCGGTCGGGTCCAGGCTCATGATCGCCATGTAGACGCACTTGAGCGCAGCCTGCTCGTTCGGGAAGTGGCCACGGGCTTTGACGGCACGGCGGATGCGGGCGTTGACGCTCTCGATGGCGTTGGTGGAGCAGATCACCCGGCGGATCTCCGGATCGAACGCCAGGAACGGCACGAACTCGGCCCAGGCGTTGTCCCACAACCGCACGATGGCCGGATAGCGGGCGCCCCACGCGTCGGCGAACTCGGCGAACCGTTCCCGCGCGGCGGCCTCGGTCGGCGCGGTGTAGACCGGCTTGAGGGCCTTGGCGATCGCGTCCCAGTGCTGACGGCCGGCATAGCGGAAACTGTTGCGCAGCAAGTGAACAACGCAGGTTTGGGTGATTGTCTGTGGCCAGACGGTGGTGATCGCGTCCGGCAACCCGGTCAGGCCGTCACAGACGACCATGAGCACGTCGGCCACGCCGCGGTTCTTCAGTTCGGTGAGCACATGCAGCCAGTACTTGGCGCCCTCGCCCCCATCGCCGGCCCACAAGCCAAGGATGTCCCGGCGGCCCTCGCAGGTCACCGCCAACGCGACGTAGATCGGCCGGTTGGCGACTTGCCCGTCGCGAATCTTCACGTGGATCGCGTCGATGAAGATCACCGGATAGACCGTGTCCAGGGGCCGGTTCTGCCACTCGACCATGCCCTCAATGACCTTGTCGGTGATGGTGGAAATGGTCTGCCGCGACACCTCGGCACCGTAAACCTCGGCCAGGTGCGCGGCGATCTCACCGGTCGTCAATCCCTTGGCAGCCAAGGAGATCACCATCTCGTCCACGCCACCAAGGCGCTTCTGCCGCTTCGCGACGATCTTGGGCTCGAAGCTGGCGTCCCGATCCCGCGGCACGTCGATCTCGACCGGGCCGACATCAGTCAGCACGGTCTTCGAGCGGGCGCCGTTGCGCGAGTTACCGGTCCCACGACCGGCCGGGTCGTGCTTGTCATAGCCGAGGTGATCGGTGATCTCGCCCTCGAGCGCGGACTCCAGCAGCCGCTTGGTCAGCTGCTGCAGCACCCCGCCCTCACCGGTCAGCTTCAACCCACCAGCCTTGGCACGGCTCACCAGCTGCTCAACGAGCTGGTCATCCAGACCATCCAAACCGGTCTCGGGCTTCGAGTCCTCAGCGTTCTCCACGCCGGACATCATCTCGGTCATCAGGTGCACTTCCATGATCGGGAGTTACACCGAACGTTTTACAGTCCCGTCCTAACAGAATGATCTCGAGTGTGGTTTGATGCTGTGTCTCGTTGAGCGTCTGTGAGGGGTGGGCTGGGTGGGGCAGCGGCGTCCGTGGGAGGTCGATGACGGTCTGTGGGAGCGGATTGAGCCGTTGTTGCCGCGGGTGGAGCGCAGGTTTCGGCATCCGGGGCGTAAGCGGTTGGATGATCGTAAGGCGTTGTGCGGGATCATGTTTGTGCTCTATACGGCGATTCCGTGGGAGTTTTTGCCGCAGGAGCTGGGTTATGGGTCGGGTATGACGTGCTGGCGCCGGTTGCGGGACTGGACCGAGGCCGGGGTGTGGCAGCAGTTGCACGAGCTGCTGCTGGCGGAGCTGCACGCGGCGAATCAGCTGGATTGGTCACGGGCGGCGGTCGATGGGTCGCATGTGCGGGCGTTAAAAGGGGGCCGAAAACCGGCCCCAGCCCGGTCGATCGAGCCCGCACCGGGTCGAAGCACCATGTGATCACCGACGGAACCGGGATCCCGCTGGCGGCGACCCTGACCGGCGGGAACCGGCATGATGTCACCCAGCTGATGCCGTTGATTGAGGCGGTCCCGCCGGTGCGGGGCCGTCGTGGACGGCCCCGCAGACGGCCACGACGGATCTACGCCGACCGCGCCTACGACCACGACAAATACCGTCGCCTGGTCCGCGCCGCGGGAATCACCCCGGTCATCGCCCGCCGCGGCGAGGAGCACGGCTCCGGCCTCGGCGTGCACCGGTGGGTCGTCGAAGGCGCGTTCGCCCTGCTGCACTGGTTCCGCCGCCTGCGCATCCGCTGGGAGGTCCGCGACGACCTCCACGAAGCCTTCCTCACCCTCGGCTGCGTCATCATCTGCTGGCGCCGACTCAAAGCCCACTCAATCTGTTAGGACCCCTTAGTGCGTGCCGTGGATGACGTCGAGTGCGGCGCGGAGTTCGTCGGGTAGGGGGTCGGCGGCGGTGATACTGTGGTCGCCGGCCTGGATCGTGATCGTCCGGTAGCGGCGGGCGGTGGTGACGAACCGTTTGATGCTCCAGCCGGTGGTGTTCTCGATCCAGCGGGACACGGCCAGGGCGGCGAACACGATGGTCAGGTGCGCTTCGATCGATTCGCGGGTGTGGTGGTAGATCGGCCGGGCGGCCAGGTCGGTCTTGGACATTCGGAAGGACTTCTCGACCTGTAACAGTCGGCTGTAGGCGCCGATGACCTGCTCGGGGCCGGGGTTGGGCAGGTTGGTGACGTAGCCCTTGATCCCGGCCAGGGCCCGGTTCTTGACCTCCAAGGCCCGGTTCACGCTCTTGACCGCGCCGGTCAGGCGCGCACGTACCGATTCCGCTTGACCGCTGTCCGGCCTGCGACCGCGTTTTCGGCCTTGGTGATCTGCTGGTCGATTCCGCGCAGGGTGCGGCGGGCCCGGTCAGCCCGGTACTGGAAGTAGATCGTGTGGTCGCGGCGGTTGTCGCCGGGGCCGGCCAGCGTGCTCGCGGACCCGTTGGTAGTGCAGCTCGAGTGGGCCGAGCGGGGCGGCTCGCGCTCCTACTACGAGGCCGAGCACGCCGAGTACCTCAGCGACACCGCGCGCCGGGACGCCGGCATCCCGTTCCAGCTCGACTACGCGCCCGACGAGCTCCACAAGGCGAACATCAGCGGCGACGCGCCCTACGGCATCGACCTGCCCGGCCCCGGAATCGACGGGAAGGTGGGGCCCGCGATCTGGTTCGTCGACGATCTCAACACTGCGTTCGCGGCCGGCGGCTTTCCCGGTGCGCTGTGGGACGAGGGCTACCAGGAGCCGCCCGCCGGATTGCGTGAGTCGCTCGCCGCGGGGCTGCTGCGGCTCTGAGGCCGCCAGACGGCTGGCCGGCCAGACCCAGTTGACTCATTCGGTTAGTGCGTGAAAACAGCCCCACCTGCGGGCATCACCGCAGGTGAACGCGACGCGGGCCTCACGAGCGCGGCACCGTGAGCCAACTCAGGTTCCAGCAGCTCCTGCCAGCTTGCCTCGGCCTGAACCGCCTGCCGGTTTCACGACCCTACCGGGCGAAGAGTGGAGCTTGTCGGACACAAAAGCCGCGTCATCCGTCGGAGGTCGAGGCATCGTTCGGAGGCCAGAGGCAGCGGCATTCCCTCCTATCGATCGGTGATCTCGGTACGTGCCGCCGCCCTGGCCGGACCTCGCTCTGACCCGTCCCCACCGCACGCGTTCCTCTCCAGCGAGTGACCATGGGTCTTCAACCAGCCAGGAAGGCGGGGAGCTCCGGGAGTGACCTGCCGAAGAGGTCTCGTGGGAGCCACTCGGACTCTGCGGCGTACGCCGCCGTCCACAGCTCCCGTTGGTCGGCCACATCATCGCGCAGTGCGACAACGACCGTTTCGCGAACGGTGTGTGCGCTGATCAGGCGTCGTAGGCCGCATCCGGTTGCCGAGCGAGTCGTCTGGGTCTCGGCCGTCGGATCTGTTGCGCCGAGCGCTACGGCAGGGCCAGACGAAAGGACGACACCGGCCAGGTGGCTGGCGCCGGCCAGGTCTTCTCGGAGGTTCGTCGCAACTCGGTCTACGCGCTCGGTCCAATCCAGCGTGGCGAACTCCGTGAACTGGAAGAAGCCGTCAAGCGCGTCGACGCGCAACCAGACCGGCAACGGCCCGTCACTTTGACGGGCCTTGGCTTGGAGAGCTCTGCCGAGGCGATGCCAGCCGTCTCGAGTTGCCGCGGCACCGACAAACGTGCGCTCAGGCGTCGGCGAGCCAGCTCGGCGGACTTCGGCTCGCCCCATCGGCGCCTCAACACGCTGGACTTCGTGCTCGCTGCTGACCGCCGCTGCTTCGATGGCAGCGAGCCACGTGGCGGTCTCGGTGTCGTCCCGGTGGTCGAACAGCTCCACCGCGATTCGTACGTTGTGGCGAAGTTCGAGTTGGGTCACCGCTTGCCAGACGTTGTGTTCGTACTCCTCCCATGACTGGTCGACGTCGGCGCGAGCAAGGGAGGTGGTTTCGACGAGGAAGGGCGAGCCTTCTGACGGGGCGATCATGAGGTCGGCCTTGTTACGGCTGCCACTGATTTCGGGCTCGAAGGTGATGGCCGTCCCGGAGCTTCGGAGGGCTCGGTGGACTTCGAGTTGTAGGAGGGCGTGTCGCCAGTCAGCGCTGGTCACGCCCCGCTTGAGGCCCCGCAGCACCGTCGCGAAGGTCGGCTCATTGGCTGCGGCCTCGAACTGCAGCACCAGTTCCAGGAAGCGTGGAAGAGCCGCGGCATGGAACGCGAACAGGTTGAACTCGGCAGGCCACCAGCCCTTGCGCTCGAACTGTCGGCTTGGCCACGCCTTTCCTAATATCCGTTCGGCCTGGTCAATGGCGTGACCCAGAGCTGCGATGCCCGCCGCGCTGAACCGCTCGGCGACTAGCCTCCGGCGGAGGTCATCCCAACTGGGCGCATCCCGACTCATGCTGAAAGGTTCGCATTTCCAGGTAGTTTCGTCCTCTGATTTTTAATGGCCGTCAGAGGTCGGTACCACCTTGTACCAGGCAAGTTCGTGGCCGGGCTCATCCGCAAACCAAGCCCAGGTTCCAGAGGCGATGTCTTTCAAACGCTTCTTGGCGGCAGCATGGTTGCGAGAGAGAAATGCCGTCAGAAAGGAGCAACGCTCGGCTTTGATGTTTTGTTGGGCTGCCCAGGCGAGTAGTGCCCTGCGCCGTTCCTCGGACACGGGACCATCAGACGCGACGGCTTCAATGATCCAGAAGTGAACCGGATCTGCGCCGATGTCGGCGATGACGGCGTCGGGCAGGACATTGGCGAGATCGATGTTGATGCCGAGCGCGCGCAGCGTCCGCTCATCGCCAATGTGGACCTTGTCGCCGGGCTCGGAGATCGTAAGGACGACAGGTTGCACGAGCCGAGTTGGTGCCCAGGTTTCGATGACGCCCTTGATGATCTTCGAGGAGCGACCTGGCTCTAGTGTTCGGGTTGTGTTGTTCGGCAGAGTGACTGTTACTGCGTGCGCGGCCGTCTCGGTGTCAAGCGCGTGAATCGCTCGCAGCCGCGTGCCGGGGTCCAGGTGTTTCTCGCGCCACTCATCCGCCGCTTGTTCGAAGTCTTCGTCAGTAAGACTGGGGTTGAATAAGTCAGCAAAGTCATTCAGCAGTGCCCATCGAGGCTTACTGCTGGACGTGGGAAGCCCAGGGCGCATCCGGAGTGCGCCATGTTCGCGCCACTTGCGGAACGTTTCATCGCGCAGCGTCTCGCGTGAGTTGTCCTTATATTTGGGCTGGAAGGGCACGCCCCAGTGAGTGTGGAGGTCCTCGACCTGCTTACTGCCCTTCGCAGCAGCGGTACGCCAGACGAGTCGGTCGGCGTCAGAGGTGCGCGACAGCGCTTCGCTTGACATCCACATGACCGTGGACGGCCGGGCCCACTCGACAATGTCAGGGTCGTCGCTCGAACTACAGATCGCATCTACATGGATGAAGGCGGCAACTGCCATGCCTGCGAGAGGTGAGGACAGCACAGAGTCGAAGGCGGCCCTGGGAAAGATCACCTGAAGTCGGCGCTCGGCTTCATCGGGGCTAATGGGCTCGCGCACGTCAGCTCCCCTCGGGTCGATAGGCAGCAGCGATGGCTGCTTCGAGCGCGGTACCTTCCAAGTCGTTCCACGTGCGAACTATGTTCGGGCGCGGGAGGGGGATCGATTCCAACTCATAGGCACTAAGGGCGACGGAGCCTGAGATGCTGCGCACCACCTGGTCCATTGTCTTCGTTGCTAGCACGCGGGTAAGGGCCTCAGGGGTGAGTACGGGATCGGGCACGGTAGGGCGGAGGACATTGACGTGGTTCTCAACCGTCACTCGACCGTGGCGAGCTTCCAATGCTTCTGTGCTCAGGTACGCAGCAACGAGCCTGCGTGACTGTTCGGGAGCGGTCGTGCGTTGCACTAGCACGGCTGGCTGGTCCAACACCATGACCTTCGGATCAGAGGCGGCGGTAAGAGCCAGGTAACGCATCGAATCGCGAGCCGGGTCGCGGTGCAGTTCGCCGCCGTCAAGGTCAGCTGCCCAAATAACGTGGGAGCGAGTGGCACCCCACGTCGCGTGAAGATCGTTGGTTCGGCGGTTCCACACAAGAGGGCCGGTTGAGGCTCGCCAACCTAGCGACGCGAGAGAGTCCGTCATCGCAGACGCGGCGGCAGCGATCGGGGCGTCATCCGAGCGGCGAGGCAGGACCCAAGGATCGCGGGTCTTTTGTATCTTCACCGTTGCGATGGTGGTTTCTGTGCTACCCATGCTGGTAATGCGCGTCTTTTGCCTCTTTCGCCTCTCAAAGGTGGCAAGGCACGTCTCTTGTAGTACAGAAGTGAAGACGCCGCTGCGGTCTTCGACGAAAGTCACCGCACTCATGGCGGCATTCCGTCCGAGGTGAGCCCGCAGATTGGAGAAATATCGACCGCTGGTGAAGCTGGTCGGTACCAGAGCTGCCAGCACCCCCTTGGCGTCGAGCGATTCGACTGCCGCAGCCATGAAGAGGCCATAGAGGTTAGCGTGCCCGTACAGGACATGGGCATACCGTTCGCGTTCCGTTGTTGACAGGCGAACGCGTCCATAGGGCGGATTCATCACGACTACACGAGCTTCCTGCTCAGGAACCTCGAGGCCATCGCCTACCTGGGTCAGCGCCGGCAAGAGTTTCCGACGACCCTCGGGAACTCTCGCGAGTGTTGGCAGCATCTCGGCCGCAAGCACGACGTTCGCTACCCAGATGGCGGCAGGGTCGGTGTCGACACCGCTGATCAGGCTCGGCAACCCAGCGAGAGTCAGCGCCGGGTCCACGTCGAAGGAAGCGTGTAGGTGCTCACGCAGCGGAGGGAGTAGTAGGGCACCCGCTCCGCAGGCGGGGTCGCGAACCAGACCAGGGAGAGCCTGATTGGCTGGCGGAAGGTCAAGAGACTTGCGGGCCATGTTCCATAGGTGGGACGCCAGCTCTGGTGGCGTGTAGTGACGGCCGTGACGAGCTCTGGTGGCGGAGGTTAGAGCCTCTACATACGCGGCCCCGACCTGCTCTGGAGTCAGTGACCCCCACGAATCGCCCAACGGAGGATCAAGTGGTACCTCGACCGGGGGGCTCGCATCCACGGCCTCCTCAACGTCCAGCCAGCGGCCTGTCAGTCCGGCAGCGGATGCTTGAGCCTTCCACCAGGCAGGGATGGCTGCCAGTACCGCTGTAGCCGTGGGCGTCAGTTCAGCCGGTCCGCCCTCGGCTACCTTGCCGCGGGAACCGCGTGATCCGAGCGGACGGACAGCGGAGGCGTTTTCCACGGCTTCCGACACTGCCGCTGCGACAAGCAGGTCGGGCATGAGGGCAGACTCCTTCGACGATCGGGACCCGGCGAAGCTTATCCAGTTCGGCCAGTGGAAGCTGTCATTGGGGCTACGACGCGCTGAGATCAACACCCACCAGCGCAGCGACTGCGGGTGCTCGCGCAGAGGGGCTGTCAACGGTTGCTCCATTTGGAGCATGTCCGCGCGATCATGGCAGGCGGTACGAGCTGCGCCTAGGATCTCCCTGTGACTGGCGCGTACCTCGTGGTGATCAGCGACGCTGCGGCGCTAGCGTGGGTGCTCGGCGAGCGACGCATGGCCTTTCCTGAAGCTCGTCGTCGTCAGGTGGACGCCCTCTCAGCGGGCGACGAGGTGCTCATCTATACCGCACGTGGATGTTTTAACAACCCAACCCGCGACCGAGGCAGGATCATCGGGTACGCGAAGGCCACCACCTCTGCGCTTGACCTCGACGAGCCGGTAACAATCGGTCACAGGACCTTCACACTGGGCTGCAGTTTGCGGGTAGTTGGTGTGGCTCCCCTGAGAACAGGTGTAGAACTTGCCCCGCTTGTGCATCGCCTGGATGCCTTCCCAGATCCAGCGAGTTGGAGTGCACGACTTCGTCGGCCACCCCTGAGCCTGTCCGAGGCTGACGTCGCCTCGATTCGCGAGCAACTGGATCCGCTTATCGAACCTCTCAGCAACCACCTAGCCGACTATCTGACGCAAGCCAAACTGTCGATCACTTAGCGCGTCTCGGCGAGTGCCTCCGGCTCCTTCTACGCACGTAGGGCTTCGCAAACCGATGGATCGATGGCTCTAGAAGAGCAGCAAGGTGCTATCGCGACGCTGTGCCGAGACCGCCGCCTCGGCGCCATGCCGAAGCGACTCGGATAGATCCGCTGCGCCGCCGCGGGGTATTTCGACGAGAAGCTGACCTTCAGCGCCAACCGTGCGGGTGAACATGGCCGTGACCAATGGCGTGCTCAGGTGGGGTGGCGCCCCACCAACGCCTCCCGAGCGCCTCGGTCCCGCTCTGGTTCAGATCGTCCTGCTGCTGGTCTAATCGCTGACACCAATGGACCGGGCCGACTTCGGGCAAAGCGGGCGAATCGCTACCCGTCGGCTTTCTGGAGTCGGCCAGGGTGCGCAGCGAGTCGGGCTCGTGATGACGAGCCGGGGCGGGAAACTGCAACGGTGATGGCGACGCAGGAGGCCACGCACGAATGGGGCGCGCCGGTTGATGTCGACGTACCGTCGCTGTCTCGAGTTCTTCGCTCGGGTGGCGGAGATACTGCCCGACGGCCCCGCCCAGACGCTGTACGTGGGTGACCACAGGGACAACGACGTGGTGGCTGCGAAGGCGGCAGGGTTCAAGACCGCGTTAATCAAGTGCGGCCCGTGGGGCTACCTATGGGCCGATGATCCACTGGTGCGCCGCGACGAGGACTGGGTCATCGACTCTTGGTTGGACCTGCCGGACTTGCTCCGCCCACAGCCCGACGCCGCCCGGCGCAGGTTCCCACCAGCGGGCGAAGTGTGAGTACCCGGCGAAGAACCGCGGGACGGCGCTACGTGGGAAAGGGGCCTTTGTCGCGAACGCGGGCAAGAGCCGCAATCATGCGCTCCAGACCCCATCGCGCATCAACGATCGCGGGAACGCGAAAGTACTCATCCCAAGATTCGATGGTGCGGAGCAAGTCATCGTGGTCTTCTTCGGGAGCGAATACAACGACGATGTCCTGTGGCGCGAACCCGAAGTGCCCCACGTGTCGCCATTCCCGTTCCCACCAGAACTCCTTTCGCACCCCACTGGGCGTCCCCATCTGCTCCATGAAGGGCGTCAGCCGCAAGATTGGAGATGCGAGGAGTTCGTCGGTCGCAGGCCCCGGCGCCCCAGGTGGCGTGGCGTCGGTGACAGCTTTCTGCACGAGTTCGTTGACGGGCGTGGTCAGCCAGTCGTGCCCTGGAGTAATGTCGAGATACCAGACAGGGTTCGTGCCACGCTTCCGCGTGAACGTCCTCGTGAACGCGAGGCCGTACCCGTTGAACCTGATCTGGCGATTGTCGATGTCCTGGCACATCATCCACGCGTGTTCAAGCGGGGTTTCGGTGAAACACACTGTCCGCTGCGAATCGGCGACATCAGGATTCGTCTCTGCCAGACGTTTTGCCATTCCATAGACGGTTCGGGCCTCGATGGTCTGGCTATGCAGGATCGCTTCGAGATTGTCCCGCGCGGAAGCTTCTTCGCCGTCCCTGGTGAAGTGGACGACGAACGTCGACAGGTCGGAACGGCGATGGAGCAGTTCTTCGATGGCAACCACGTCGGCCACCTTGGCATAGCGCACCGCACGGTCGGCTCTCGCCCGGCAAGCGGTCGCTGGATCGTGATGCTCTTGGCCCGGCACACAGCCAAGGAAGAGCGTGACCCCAGTGACCGACCTCCGCCGGCGCGGGCCCAGGCAGCGAGGTCGACCAGTCCGGAGCTCGGAGCGCTGTGAATGCGCAGCAATGTCGAGAGGGACTGACGGACCTGGGGATGAGCGCGGGTGTGTTCGGGCGCGCTTGGCGGGCGGCCTGCAGGTTGTGTGGGGCGCGTGGGTCGAGATCGAACGCGGCTACCGGTTGGAGGCGATCGCGATGCAGCTGTGCGCCGACATCGCCGAGGTACGCGAGGGTGGCGGACTTCCCAGTCACATCCACATCCGCATCACCATGCTGCCCCAGCACCGACTGCTGGAGATCCGGGTCGAGGGCCTGTTGATCGAGACCGACCCAGACCGCACCACCAGCTGTGAGGTGATGAACACACTCTTCGAGCTGGCCAGCGACCACAACATCATCACCCTCGACGCTGTCTTGCCGCTGTTCACCCAGCGGATCGTGCTGGTCGACCCCTACGGCCAGCCTTCGCCGCCATGGTCGGTGGGGGCATGGGCGAATCCGAACCGTTCATGCCGCTGAACGTTCGGCGCGGACATGAGCGCGACTTCTAGGTTGACGACGCTGGTTTTACGTAAATATAGCCTTGATTATGTCTTCTGGTTGAAGTTGACGACCATCCTGTGAGCGGTGAGGCTAGTCGAAGGCGTGGATGATCGCTTCGATGATCGCGCGCACGCCCGTCCAGTCCATGCCATCCGGTCCCTTCAAACGGGCATCTCGTACCTTTTCGCGAAAGGCTTCCTGGACTCGCCTTTTGTCGGGGTCTAGCAGGGAGCCCTGGTATCGGTGCACCTTCGGCTTGTAACTCGTCCATTGAACGGGTACGAGCTCTCCGGCCTTGGTGAGCACGTCGACCCCGAGGTACATCTCCAGTGAACCCGCACTGCCGTTGACGTTCGCACGCACTGTCTCGGCAGAATATGGCCCCAAGGTCGGGTAGTCCTGCAACAGTTCGAGGTCGGGGTAGTGCACGATCCTGCACGTCGCTGGCAGGTCGGGGCTTGACTTCAAGTCCGCCAGCCCCTCATGGGCCGCCGCGTCGTTGTCCGCCAAAGCGATGAACCTGTTCGCCACGCTGGCTGCGACGAACGCTTTGGCGGTGTTGCGTAGAGCGCCGACTCCGCCCTCGGGGCGGCTCCGCTCGCCGAAGTCGAGAAAGTTGACCATGCCTATGAGATGGGGATGTGTTACTTCCAAAGCCAGTGACAACAGTTCGGAGTCCGTCGTTCCCTCGGTGAGAACGATAAGCGGGGCGTCGGCTGAGAGGTTCGCCCGCTGATCAGTGCGGGCCTGTGTGGCTATACGCTCTGCGGGGCCCAGTTCGACGCAACACCCGATGAGTTGGGAGAGGTCGAGAACGACCTCGGTACTGTCCGGCGTCATGTCGAGTAGAAGTCGAAGCAGTGCCCGAATGTCTAGGTGGAAGAAGATGTCGGACGGCTCCTGGATTTCGAGGTAGGAGCCCCACGCTGGGAGGTCGAAATCGTTCTTTGGTACATCGAGAAGCTTTCGGTACGTTTCGATTAGTTCGTCCGAATTAGGCGGAACTGGATCGCCGGAGTCCACCTCCTTGCGCCACTCATCGACGGCGCTGTCAAGTTCCCTTCTTGCGTGCATTGCCGTGAAACCGTGGAGTTGCAGGCGATCACGCATCTGGGCGGCTGTGGAGCGGTAACCGTACTCTTCATCCTCATGGCGCCGGTCGGCCTCGGTGAACAGCGCGACGAGGTCAGAGTCGTACCCGTCCCTGACCCAGAACACCTGAGCCCGGCCGATGTGAAGGGTTGAGTAGTGCCCCATGCCGCCACGATCCCACACTCATGTCGTTTTCCGCGCCCCTGGGCGAAGGCTCATGCAACGCCCACGTACTCGCGGAAATACACATCTTGGTTGTCGCGTCTAGACCGCCGCGATATACTTTCCGCGTCAACTTAATCAAGTTTCACCACGTGACGTCGTGGTTTCCGTGTGACGTGGTCGCTCGACAGATGCTGGCTGTCCGCCGTACTTGATCGCTGCACCCAAGCAGGCGTGACCGCTCTGAGGCAGAGGGCGCTTCGCCCGCAGTCAGCTGACCCGGCCCGCTGCATCTGGCGGCTTGGATGCCGGGCGACACGAGCAGCCCATTGGTTTCCGACCGGCAGCTGCTGGTGGCCCAATACTCCAACAGTGTGGTGCTGGATTCGCGGGCGCCTCGTGAGTGGGATCAGGCCAGACTGGCTGCGTGGGTGATCAGCGCGGCGTGAGCAACATGATCAGCGAGTCAGAGGCCGGATCGGCAGGGCAGACGGGCAGTATTGAGCAGGCAGGTGTTTCTGCCCCTGGGCATAGAGGTGCGCCAGTGCCGCGGCAGTTGCCTGCGCTGGACGATGGTTTGTTGAACGGCGCCAGTGCCCACGGAACGGTCGCCGTCCTCGACGGTACCGGCGGAGTAGGCAAGACCAGCCTGGTCACCTATTGGGCACATCGGTCCAAGATCAGTTCCGCGATGGAACGCTGTTCGTGAACTTGCGAGGTTACGGCCCGAGCGCGCCGTTGGATCCCCCCCCCGGTCGTGCTGGCCGGCCACGGGGAATTCCCACTGGCCGCAGAACAGCCAGGCGTCCCGATGGCGGCACGGAGCATCAGCTCTCTGTGCCGCGGAGGCGGCTGGAGCAAAGGGCAGGTACCGAGCGCACCGTAAAGACCGGAACATATGCCGACATGTCGAATCACTGGGGGAATTGCCCCTGCTCGGGCCAACACTCGTTGGACGACATCGGGCTAAGTGAGGGGGTGTGGTTCGTCGGTGAGAGCTGCCAACGCTGCGGCAACTTCGTTGATGCTGGCGCGGACGTAGGTTGTGGTGGTTCCGGCATCGCTGCCGTGGTCGCTATGTCCGGCATAGGCACGGGCCACGGCATACCCGAAGTTGCGCTCGACCCAGGTCAAGGTGGTGTGGCGCAGCCAGTGCGTGGAGATTTGCTGGGTCGCCACCCAGGGGAGGTGCTTGCCCAGCCGAGTCCAGAGGTGGTCGTAGCGACGGCTGGTGATCGGTTGCCCGTTGCGATAGCGCAGCAGTTGCCCGTCGCGTGGCGCGTGCCGGTCGTGCGCGTGTTGTTGCAGGTGCGCCATCAGCGTAGGTGAGACTGGCTGCCAGCGAACCGTCTCGCCCTTTTCCCGGAGGAAGATCAAGCACTGGGCTGGATCGAGATCCTGCGGCCGCAAGGCGAGCGCACCGCCACGGCGGCACGCGGTTTCGGTATGCAGCCGCAGCAGGAGGGTGTCGAGGGCTGGGTCGTTGCCGGTGGTGGCGGCGGTGTGGTTGATCTCGGCCAGCCTGTCGCCCGCGACCGCGCGGCGCGTGGACGGCAGTCGCGGGGGTTTGGCGACTTTACGGGCCGGGTTGTTTGCGGAGTCGATGAGTTCGTCGTCTTCGGCGTGCCGGTACACGCAGCGCAGGGCGGCGATGAGGTGTTCGCCCGCGCTGCGCCCACCGCGGGCGTTGCGGCGGGCGACGACGTTGGTCTTGATGTGCTCGACGAGGTGTTTGATCTGCGACGGTGTCGGCTCGTCCAGGCGACGGTGCCCCCAGTGTTCGAGGATCCGGTTCCAGTAGGAGGTGTAGACGCGGCGGGTGCCGTCAGAGACTGCGTCGGATACGACGGGGATGTATTCGGCGAAGGTCGGCAGCAGCGGCTGGGCGACCGGCTCGCTGATGAGGTCTTCGGCGGTGATACCCATCCGGGCCAACAGCAGCCTGGCGGCGTCAAGATCGGCAGCCCGGTCCGCCGACGCGCCCTGGTGATGTTCCGCGGTCATGCGGGATCACCACCCAGCAGCGTTGCGTGGCAGTCGGCGAGCAGCAGGTCGAGCACCATCGGTGGGTGCACCAGGAGCAGCTCGCGATCGGGGTAGGCGGCGAGCAGCACGCGATCGCCAGAGCCCAGTTCGCAGCAGTGCCGTACATGTGCGGGAAGGCGTAGATGTCCCTGGCTGGTCATGCCGAAAACGCCGGAGGGGTCGGTGCCGATCACCAGCGTTCCGTGGGTGACGCTGATGGCCAGCGGTGTCCCGGCTACCCAGCCCAGCGCGGCGAACACGGTGCGGTCGGCGACCCGCCCGCGGCAGTCCACGGCCGCCATTCCGTACACCGCGGTCTCGGTGCGCGGCGTGGGGACGGTGGGTAACGGCGGCGGCCGGTTCGACGCGGCCATCGGGCCACGCCCGCCCTGGGAACGCGTAGCCGGGAAAGCGACCGGGGCAATCACAGCGCCGGTCATGCCCACCACCGCCGCCACAGGCGTCGCGTGGTCCGGCAGAATGCCGGTTCAGGGTGTTGGAGTGCGTTGAAGCACCGATACATTAGACGTAGCAGTGATGCCACGAAAGTGTGTCCGAGGGGGGACTTGAACCCCCACGTCCGTTAAGGACACTAGCACCTCAAGCTAGCGCGTCTGCCATTCCGCCACTCGGACTTGCTGATGTGAGAAGAGTATACGTCGCCTCGGAGGCCTCAATCAGGGGGGTCCGTATCGTCACGCAGACCTACATTGAGACCATGATCGGTTACCCTCCGACAGCTTTCGTGCCTCTGGAGGGGTGGAAAATGCGGGTAAGTCCCCAGGTCGGAAGCCGGAAATGCGTAGCGTGACTGCTGGTTACAGAGGGTCGTGGGCGGTGGGGAATCAAACCCGGTCACGGAGCGCTTACATGTGCTGTGAAGAAGATTGGTTTCCTCTCGTTCGGCCACTGGTCGGCGAGTGCGCACTCCGAGACCCGGTCCGCGGCGGACTTCCTACATCAGTCGATCGACTTGGCGGTCGCGGCCGAGGAGCTCGGCGTGGACGGTGCCTACTTCCGTGTGCATCACTTCGCGCGGCAGGCGGGTAGTCCGTTTCCGTTGCTGTCGGCGATCGGCGCGCGGACCTCGAGGATCGAGATCGGGACGGGCGTGATCGACATGCGCTACGAGAACCCGATGTACATGGCCGAGGAGGCGGGTGCCGCCGACCTCATCTCGAGGGGCAGGCTCCAGCTCGGGGTCAGCCGGGGATCCCCGGAGCAGGTGATCGACGGGTGGCGGTACTTCGGTTACGGGCCCGCGGAGGGGGAGACCGCCGCGGACATGGCGCGGCAGCGCATCGAGGTCTTCCTCAAGCTGCTCGACGGCGAGGGGTTCGCGCAGCCGAATCCGCGGCCGATGTTCCCCAATCCGCCGGGGTTGCTGCGGCTCGAGCCGTACTCGGAGGGGTTGCGCGAGCGGATCTGGTGGGGTTCCAGCTCGAACGCGACGGCGGTGTGGGCGGCGGAGCAGGGGATGAACCTGCAGAGTTCCACGCTCAAGGACGACGAGACGGGTGAGCCGCTGCACGTTCAGCAGCGCAAGCAGATCGAGGCCTACCGCGAAGCCTGGAAGGAGGCCGGTCACGCGTGGGAGCCGCGGGTGTCGGTCAGCCGCAGTATCTTCGCGTTGACCAACGACCTGGACCGCGCGTACTTCGGCCGCGATCGGAACTCGCGCGACCAGGTGGGCATGATCGACGAGACGACCAGGGCGATTTTCGGGCGGTCGTATGCCGCGGAGCCGGATGAGCTGGTGCGGGCGCTCAAGGAGGACGAGGCGATCGAGGCCGCGGACACCTTGTTGCTGACCATCCCGAACCAGCTCGGTGTCGAGTACAACGCGCACGTGCTGGAGAGCATTCTCACGCATGTGGCGCCGGAGCTCGGCTGGCGCTGAGAATGCGCGATTCGGCGGATGGGCCGGGGCGCCTCGCTCGTTACGATCAGGGGATCCCCGGCCATCGGAGGGTCCCATGAGACTGCCCCGATTCCACTTCCTGTTCGGCCTCGCCTTGGTCTTCTGCCTGGCCCTGCCGCCGACGGCGCAAGCGAGCGCGCCGGCCCCGCTCGGCGGCGGGAGCGTGTTGCAGACCAGCGTCTCGTCCCGGTGCACGGCGGGATTCGCCGCCGTCTCCGGCAAGACCGGCTACCTGATCGCGAGTTCCTCCTGCGGCAAACCCGGCGACACCATCCGCAGCGCGGGCAGGGTGGTCGGGGTGGTCGTGGGCGCCCAGGTCCCGCCGACCGGCGCGATCGTCATCCGCGTGACCAACACGACCGACTGGCGGCTGGTGGGATCGATCCCGCCCACCGACAGCCGGGTGACGATCACCGGTTCGGGCGAAGCGCCGGTCGGCTCGTCGGTGTGCCGGTACGGCGCGACCACCGGCTGGCACTGCGGGATCATCCAGGCGAAGAACGTGTCGATCACCTTCCCCGAAGGAACGCTGACCGGCTTGACCCGCACTTCCGTATGCGCCGAGCCGGGTGACAACGGCGGGCCGTTCGTCAGCGGGACGCAGGCACAGGGAGTACTGGTCGGCGGCAGCGGGAACTGCTCCAGCGGAGGCACCACCTACTTCTTCCCGGTCAACCGCGTCCTGTCGGCCTACGGGCTGACGATCCTCACCGGAACCTAGAACGGCAGCGCCCTCGGATACGGGGGAGGGGAGTGCCACGCGAACGCCGGCGTGGTCGTGACCCGGGCTTCTCCGACGGCGTCGAAGATCGTCTGGTGTTCCGGCGCGAGCCCGGCGGCTTCGGCGTTCAGCGCGGTAGGCCCGCTCGACGGCCAGTGTCCGCGGTCCAGCCGCCGCTCCAGCGTGCGCAGGGCGGTGATCTCCTCGGACGCGGTGAACACACAGTGTCCGGCCCGGTTCACGAACAGCTGACGGAGATCGCCGCCCGGCCCGACCCGCTCGGCGTAGGCGCGTTCGTGCGCCGCCGGCGCGATGCCGTCCGCGACGGTGTGCGTGGTCAGCACCGGGAACGGCGTGCGTCCTAGTGGCAGTCCGAAGCGCGCCAGGTATCCGGCCGCGGCCGGATCGGGTGCGACTCGCGGCGCCTTCGCCAGCTTGTCGAGGTCGGCGCCGAGATCGAGGCCCGCTTCCGCGTAGGCGCGTTCCACCAGCGGCCGCTCGCCTGCCTTCGCCAGGATCCGCCGGTAGTCGACACCCACGTTCCAGCTCGGGTTGCCGCCCGCGCGCTGTTCCAACGCGACCCTGTCGACGCCGAACGCGCCGGCGCGGTAGAAACGATCCCATACGCCCTGCCAGAAAACCTGTTCCGCGACGTCCGGCGGACGGGGGCGGGTGGCGTCGAACCAGCCGGGGATCTCGGCCAGCGCGTTCGCCAGCGCGAGGCGGGCCTGGACTTGCGGGTTCGCGGTGGCGGCCTGCACCACGTTGGTGAACCGGCTCACGTTGGCCGCGGGGTCGGTGATCCGTACTAGTTCCAGTCGCGCGTCGAGCAGTGTGTTCAGCGCGTAGCCGAGATCGAGCCCGGAGTTCCAGTGCGCGGCCCCGCCGGCGAGGTTGCCGCAGAAGGTCATCAACCCGGCGAACCGGCGCGGGTTCCGCTCGGCGAGCAGGGTCGCGGTGATCGCCCCGATCGATTCGCCCGCCGCGATGGTCCGGCGCGGCGGGCCGACGGTGCGGGCGAACCAGTCGTGCAACCGGATCTGGTCGGTCAGCGCCTCCTCGATCGACCAGCCGCGCACGGTCCGGTACTGCGACGCGGCCAGCGCGTAGCCCTGCTCCAGCAGGTAAGACTCGGTCGTGGGCTGCGAGGTCAGCGCGATCCGCTCCGGCTCCGGATACGCCAGGGAGTACATCCCGTGACTCCACAGCATGAGCGTGCCGTTCCAGTTTTCCGGCACCAGCACCAGATAACGCGCGCCTTCGAGCTCGCCCTCGTACCTGGTGACGGGGGCATCCGCTGTGGCGCGGGGAACCATCAGCCCCAGAAAGATCGTTAACAGGGCCAGGAAAACGAGACCACGTCGGGCCATGAAGACCACCCCCCGGGACTCATCTTTCGCCGCACGGGGTGAAGTGTCGAGGTCCGCTCGGCCTAACTGAAGACGACCGACCGCAGGAGAAGTCTGTCCGAACCGCGGCCACCGAAGGGGCGGAGCGAAAAGTAGGAGTCGCTCTTGCATTCGTCGTCGAGGAAGACCACCGCCGTCGAGTCGGTGTTGTTGCGCGGACGGAACGCGTCGACGTCCCAGTCGGCTATTTCGGGGATTTCGATGCATTCGCCGCTGGGCGGGTCCACCAGGGTGCCGACCTGGAGCTCTTCGTGTTCGTCGTAGTAGCGATAGGTGAATTCACCTTCAGCAGCGGAGGCCGTCGCGGGGATCGTGAAACACAGGGCGACGGCACTGGCCATGGCGAGGAAAGCAGTACGTGTACGCATAGGACGACGTTAAGTCGATGATCAAGATTTCCGGTAGGTCTCACGGCCAGGTCCACTCGGGGGAGTGGACCGTACTCCCGCCGGTGATCGATAGTGAGGGGCATGTACACCGGTAACCCCGACGTCCCCGACGACGTGTTCGCGGCCGTCCTCGGCCAGATCGACGACTTCGTCCGCACCCGCGTGATGCCCCGTGAGCTGGAGATCATGAGCACGGACGCCATCCCGGCCGATCTGCGGGCGCAGGCGGCGGCGATGGGGTTGTTCGGGTACGCGATCCCGCAGGAGTGGGGTGGGCTCGGCCTCGATCTGGTGCAGGACGTCGAGGTGGCGATGACGCTCGGTTACACCTCCTTGGCGTTGCGGTCGATGTTCGGGACGAACAACGGGATCGCCGGACAGGTGCTGGTGGGATTCGGGACGGAGGAACAGCGGGCGCGGTGGCTGCCCGGGATCGCGTCGGGTGAGGTCGTCGCGTCGTTCGCGCTGACCGAGCCGGGCGCGGGATCGAATCCGGCCGGGCTGCGGACCAGTGCGAAGCCGGAGGGTGACGGCTGGATCATCGACGGCGGCAAGCAGTTCATCACCAACGCCACCGAGGCCGGTCTTTTCGTGGTTTTCGCGCGTATGGGCACGGGCATCGCGGTGTTCCTGGTGCCCGCGGACGCGCCAGGCATCACGGTCGGCGCGAAGGACGCGAAGATGGGGCAGGAAGGCTCGCGCACCGCGGACGTCACCTTCTCGCAGGTGCGTGTCGGGCCGGAAGCACTCGTCGGCGGGGACGGGGATGTCGGGTACAAGGCGGCGATGACGTCGTTGGCCCGCGGTCGGATCCACATGGCGGGGCTGGCGGTCGGAGCGGCGCAGCGGGCGCTCGACGAGTCGGTCTCGTACGCAGCGACGGCGACTCAGGGTGGCACGCCGATCGGGGATTTCCAGCTGGTGCAGGCGATGCTCGCGGATCAGCAGACCGGTGTGCTCGCCGGCCGGGCGCTCGCTCGGGAGGCCGCCCGGTTGTATGTGACGGGGGAGGACCGGCGGATCGCGCCGTCCGCGGCGAAGCTGTTCTGCACCGAGATGGCGGGCAAGGCCGCGGACCTGGCGGTGCAGGTTCACGGCGGAAGCGGCTATATGCGCGAGGTCCCGGTCGAGCGCATCTACCGGGACGTCCGGTTGATGCGGTTGTACGAGGGGACCAGTGAGATCCAGCGGCTGATCATCGGTGGTGGGCTGGTGCGGGCCGAGAAGAAGAAAGCATGACCCGGCCGCTCGAAGGGGTCACGGTCGTCGCCATCGAACAGGCTGTCGCCGCTCCGCTGGCCACCCGCAACCTCGCCGATCTCGGCGCGCGCGTGATCAAGGTCGAGCGTGTCGACGGCGGGGATTTCGCGCGTGCCTACGACCACGCCGTGCACGGCACCGGCGCGCATTTCGTGTGGCTGAACCGAGGCAAGGAATCGCTCGCCGTCGACCTCAAGACCGCCGAAGGCCGTGACGTCGTCCGGCGGCTGGTCGCGAAGGCCGACGTGTTCGTGCAGAACCTCGCTCCCGGTGCGGCCGAGCGGCTCGGTTTCGGTGATCTGCGGGCTGACCATCCCGAGCTGGTCGTGGTGAACCTGTCCGGATTCGGGGCGGGCGGGCCGATGGAGCGGCGCAAGGCCTACGACATGCTGGTCCAGGCCGAGGCCGGGCTCATCGCGATCACCGGCACCCCGGACGCTCCGGCGAAGACCGGGATCCCGACCGCGGACATCGCTTCCGGCATGTACTGCGCGCAGGCGGTGCTGGCGGCGTTGCTGCGCCGCTGGCGTACCGGCGAGGGCGCGACGATCGAGGTCTCGATGCTGGAGGCCACCGTCGAATGGATGGGATACGCGCTCAACACCCGGATGTACGCCGGAACCGAGCCGGAGCGGATGGGCCTGAGCCACAGTTCGATCGCGCCGTACGACGCCTTTCCCACCCGCGACGGCCAGATGCTGATCGGCGTCCAGAACGACACCGGCTGGCGCACCCTCGTCACCGACGTACTCGGCGCGCCCGAACTCGCCGACGACCCGCGCTTCACCACGAACGTGCGGCGCGTGGCCCACCGCGCGGAATGCGACGCCGCCGTCGCCGCCCGGACTTCGCAGTGGTCCAACAGCGAACTCGACGATCGGCTCGCCGCGGCCGGGGTACCCGCCGCGCAGCTCAAGGACGTCGGCCAGGTCGCCGATCATCCCCAGCTGCGGGCCCGTGATCGCTGGCGCAAGGTCGGCACCGAATTCGCCCGGATCGACGCGCTGCTGCCGCCGGTGACCTTCGACGATTTCGAGGCGTGCATGGGCGACGTCCCGGCGCTGGGGGAACACACTCGGGCCTTGCTCGTCGAGTCCGGAGTGGACGCTGACGAGTACCTTCGCCGCGGTATCGCGGGCTGAATTCAAATCGGCGCGACTGGAGGAACTCCAGGTTTACGATCAAGTTCATGCGTTTCGCCATCAAGACTTCGCCGCAGGACACCGTTTGGTCCGACATGCTCGCCGTCTGGCAGGCCGCCGACGAGATCGAACTCTTCGAATCGGGCTGGACCTTCGATCACTTCTATCCCATTTTCTCGGATTCGACCGGTCCCTGCCTGGAAGGGTGGGTGACTCTCACCGCGCTCGCGCAGGCCACGAAACGGCTCCGGCTGGGCACCTTGGTCAGCGGGATCCACTACCGGCACCCCGCGCTTCTCGCGAACATGGCCGCGACACTGGACATCGTTTCCGGCGGACGGCTGGAGATCGGCGTCGGCGCGGGCTGGAACGAGGAGGAATCCGGCGCGTACGGCATGGAACTCGGCACCATCAAGGCACGCAGCGACCGGTTCGAGGAAGCCTGCGAGGTGCTCGTCGGCCTGCTGACCCAGGAGACCACCACGTTCCAGGGTGAGCACTATCAGCTGACCGACGCCCGCTGTGAACCGAAGGGTGTGCAGAAGCCGCATCCGCCGATCTGCATCGGCGGCAGCGGCGAGAAGCGGACCCTGCGCACGGCCGCGAAGTACGCCCAGCACTGGAACTTCGTCGGCGGCACGCCGGAGGAGTTCGCGCACAAGCGCGAGGTGCTGCACCGGCACTGCGCGGACATCGGCCGGGATCCGAACGAGATCACCTTGTCCTCGCACGTCCGCCTTGACGCGGACGGTGGCTACGCCAAGGTCGCCGCGGATGTGGAAGCACTCGGCGAAAAGGGCCTCGACCTGGCGATCATCTACCTGCCGCCGCCGCACACCCCCGCCGTGCTGGAGCCGCTGGCGAAGGTGCTCGAGCCGCTGCGCTGAGAGCTCGGAGACCGGCCGGGAGCGACGGCCCGTTGCGGAACCGGCCGGTCTCGCTATACGGTGACAGAACTAGAACAGGTTACAGTTCTGCACGGTGGGCTGACCGAGGAGCGGACATGGCGAACAGGGCTGCGCGCGGCGACGAGGCCGACTACGTGGTCGTCGGATCGGGCAGCTCGGGAGCTGCGATCGCGGGCAGGCTGGCGGAGTCCGGTGCCAGCGTGATCGTGCTCGAGGCGGGGAAGAGCGACGACAGGATGCTCGTCAAGAAGCCGGGGCTGGTCGGTCCCATGCACGCGGTGCCCCAGCTGAAGAAGCCGTTCGACTGGGGGTACTACTCGGTCCCGCAGAAACACGTTCTCGATCGGCGGATGCCGGTGCCGCGCGGCAAGGTGGTCGGCGGATCCAGCTCCATCAACGGCATGGTCTACGTCCGCGGCAACCGCGCCAACTTCGACTCCTGGGCCGCCGAGGGCAACAAGGGCTGGGACGCAGACAGCGTCAACGCCGCGTACAAGCGGATGGAGGACTTCGAGGACGGCGAGACCGAGTTCCGGGGCTCGGGCGGGCCGATCCGGGTCACCCGCAACAAGACCCCGCAGGAGGGCACGCTCCAGTTCCTCCAGGCGACCGCGGAGGCGATCGGCTGCGAGATCCTCGACGACTACAACGCCGAGTCCCAAGAGGGCGTCAGCCGGATGCAGCAGAACGCCGCCGACGGCCTGCGGTACAGCGCCTCGCGCGGCTACATCCACCATCTCGCACCCGCCACGCTGCAGGTCCAGTCCGGCGTGCTGGCGAAGAAGGTGCTCATCGAGAACGGCCGTGCGGTCGGCGTCGAGGTCGTCGACGCGAACGGGGGACAGCGCACGCTGCGCGCGGGCAAGGAGGTCATCCTCGCGGGTGGCTTCGTCGGATCGGCGCAGCTGCTGATGTTGTCCGGGATCGGCCATGCCGAGCACCTGAAGGAGCACGGCATCGACGTCGTCGCGGATCTGCCGGTCGGCGACAACCTGCACGACCACATGTTCCACGCGCTGACCTTCCGCGCGTCGTCGAGCAAGAACAGGGGCACGCCGCCGTACTTCGCGCGCGGCCTCGTCAGCGAACTGATGCGGCCCGGCACGACGTTCCTGGCGAACTCGGTCTTCGAGGCGGTCGCCTTCCTCAAGACCTCTCAGGCCGCCGAAGTCCCCGACCTCCAGCTGCACCTCCTGCCCTGGGCGTACGTGACGCCCAACCAGGACGCGCCGATCCGGCACGACGTCGACAAACGGCCCGCGCTCACCGTGCTGACCACGCTGATCTACCCGAAGAGCCGCGGCACCCTGCGCCTCGCTTCGGCCGATCCCTCGGCGGCACCGCTCATCGACCCCCAGTACCTGTCCGACCCGGCCGACCTCGAAGTGCTCGGCGAGGGCTCGGAGATGGTCCGCGAGATCTTCGCCTCGGGGGCGTTCAACGGCTCGATCAAGGAAGAACTCCACCCGGGCAAGGGGCTGCGGGGCCAGGAGTTGCGTGACGCGATCCTGAATCGTGCGACCTCGGTCTACCACGGCGTCGGCACCTGCCGGATGGGCGTCGACGAGCTCGCGGTCGTCGGTCCCGACCTGAAGGTCCGCGGTGTCGACGGCCTGCGGGTCTGCGACGCCTCGATCATGCCGTCGATCACCGGCGGCAACACCAACGCGCCCGCCATCATGATCGGCGAGATGGGCGCGCAGCTCGTCCTCTCAGATAACTGACGGAAAGAGGGCCATGACCGTCACACCGCTCGCGCTCACCCGTCCGGCGTCGGTGACCGACGCGTTCCTGCGACGCCTCGTCGCCCGCGTGCCGGGCTCGTCCGGCGCGACCTGGAAGCTCACCGAGGTCTACACCGGTGACGTGCTCGTCGAGCTGCCCCAGTCGACACCCGCCGACATCGAGCAGGCGTTCACCACCGCTCGCGCCGCGCAGGAGAAATGGGCCGCGACGCCGCTCAAGCAGCGGCTGGAGATATTCAAACGGGCGCACACGCTCTTCGTCGACAACGCGCCGGCCGTCACCGACCTCATCCAGGTCGAGAGCGGCAAGAACCGGCGGATGGCGATCGAGGAGACCTGCGACCCGGCGATGGTGATGAGCCATTACCTCACGCGGGCGGCCAAACTGCTGGCGCCGACCAAACGCGGCGGACCGGTCCCGTTCCTGACGACGTCGACCGAAGTCCGGCAGCCCAAAGGTGTGGTCGGGATCATCGCGCCGTGGAACTTTCCGTTCGCCACCGGCATTTCCGACGCCGTCCCGGCGTTGATGGCCGGGAACGCGGTGGTGCTGAAACCCGACAACAAGACCGCGCTCTCCCCGCTCTACGGCGTCGAGCTGCTGGAGAAGGCCGGGCTGCCGAAGGGCCTGTTCCAGGTGGTGTGCGGCGAGGGGCCCGACGTCGGCCCCACCCTCATCGACCAGGCGAACTACGTGATGTTCACCGGTTCGACGGCGACCGGCCGGGTGATCGGCGAACGGGCGGGCCGCAACCTCATCGGCTGCTGTCTCGAACTCGGCGGCAAGAACCCGATGATCGTGCTCGAAGACGCCGACCTGACCGAGACCGTGCAGGGCGCGATCTTCGGCGCTTTCGGCAACACCGGGCAGATCTGCATGCACATCGAGCGGATCTACCTGCCGGAGTCCCGGTACGACGAGTTCAAGAACGCGTACGTGGCCAAGACCAAGGCGCTCGACGTCCGCGCCGCCTACGACTTCGGGCCGGACATGGGCTCTCTCGTCTCCGTCGATCACATGAGCCGGGTCAAGTCGCATGTCGACGACGCCGTCGCGAAGGGTGCGACCGTCCTTTGTGGAGGAAAGCCGCGGCCCGATCTCGGCCCGGCGTTCTTCGAACCGACGATCCTCGAAGGTGTTACGAAGGACATGCTCTGCGGTGTCACCGAAACCTTCGGACCCGTTGTCGCGCTGCACAAGTACCGCACGGTCGACGAGGCCGTCGCGTTCGCCAACGACACCGAGTACGGCCTCAACGCCTCGATCTGGGGCGGGAATGTCGACGCCGCCCGCGCCGTGGCCGCGCGGATCGAATCCGGCAACGTCAACATCAACGACATCCTCGCCACCGCGTACGCCGCGAAGGGGACGCCGTCCGGCGGCGTCAAGAATTCGGGCGTCGGCGCCCGCCACGGGGACCAGGGCCTGCTCAAGTACACCGACGTGAAGAACGTGGCGGTGCTCAAGAAGCAGGTCATGGGTCCCCGCGGCGGCCAGACCTACGAGAAGTACGTCGAGGGGATGCTGTCCGGGCTGAAACTCATGCGGCGTCTGCGTATTCGTTAGACGTCGTCGGTGTGCTGCGGTGCGGCCAGCACACAGGCGATGCTGAGCACGCACATGCCGATCAGCAGGCCGATCGCCGGCCAGACACTGCCCGTCGCCTGGAACAAGAGGGTCGACACCAACGGCGAGAGGCCGCCGAAGAGCGCGCCCGCCAGCTGGTAGGACAGCGAGATGCTGGTGTACCGCGCCCGCGGGCGGAACATCTGCGACAGGATGGCAGCGATCGGACTGTAGGTCGCCGTCATCGCGAGGCGCATCGCCACGAACGCCGCGATGATCAGCGCCGCGTTCTTGGTCGAGAGCACCAGGAACTGCGGAGCCGCGAGCACGGCGACGCCGACCAAGCCGATCACGACCACCCGCACCCGGCCGAAGCGATCACCGAGCCAGGCCGCGCCGAAGCTGACGACCAGTTCGACGAACGCGGCGATGGTGAGCGCGTTGAGCACCAGCGATTCGGAGACGCCGACGGCCGGATCGGTCGCGTACGCCGTCGCGAAAGTGGTGACGAGGTAGTAGCCGCCGACCGCGACGGGCAGCACGCAGATGCCCAGCAGGATCGGCTTCCAGTTCGTCCGGACGGCGTACAGGATCGGCGCGCCGGTTTCCTCGGCGGCTTCTTCGAAGACCGGTGACTCCTCGACCTTCAGGCGCACGATGAGGCCGACGCCGATGAGCAGCACGGACGCGAAGAAGGGGATCCGCCAGCCCCACGTGGTGAGCCATTCGGTGCCGCCGATGCTCAGGAGACTGAACAGACCGGTGGCCAGCAGCGCGCCCGCCGGATTCCCCGCCTGCGCGAAGGCGCCGTAGAAGGTCTTCTTGTCCGGCGGCGCGTGTTCGACGGCCATGAGCACGGCACCGCCCCACTCGCCGCCGACGGCGAGCCCCTGCACGAACCTGAGCACCACGAGCAGGATCGGCGCCCACGTGCCGATCTGGGCGTATCCGGGCAGGCAGCCGACGAGGAAGGTCGCCGCGCCCATCATGGTCAGGGTCACCACGAGCGCGGTCTTGCGGCCGACCCGGTCACCGACGTGCCCGAACACGATGCCGCCGAGCGGCCGGGCGAAGAACCCGACCGCGTAGGTCGCGAAGGCCGCCGCGACCCCGGTCAGCCGGTCGCCGGTCGCGGGAAAGAACACGGTGCCGAAGACCAGGCTCGCCGCCGTGGCGTAGATGTAAAAGTCGTACCACTCGATGGTGGTGCCGACGAAGGCCGCGAGCCCGGCCCGGCGGGCTCGACGGAGCGACTGGGTGTCGGTTTGGACGGTCATCGGGCCACCTCGCCGTCGATCCAGGTTTCGAGCACGCGGATACCGGCGATCCGGTCCGGCTCGCAGGTGAGGGGATTCTCGCCGAGCAGCACGAAATCGGCGCGTTTACCGGGGGTGATCGAGCCGAGGTCGCGCTCACGGCCGAGCACCCTGGCCCCGGCGATCGTGTGGGCGGCGACGGCCGACCGGACGTCGATCAGCAGCTCGTCGCCGCCGAGCCGGTGACCGCGGCGGGTCGTCCTGGTCACCGCGGTCTGGATGGCTTCGAGCGGGTTCGGCTCCGCGACCGGGGCGTCCGAGCTCAGCGTGACCGGCACGCCTGCCGCCTGGAACTCGCCGAGCGGGTTGAAGCGCTCGCCGGGGGTGCCGACCGCGTCGGTGACGCCTTCGCCCCAGTTGTAGTAGTGCTGCGGCTGGTTGACCGGGTGGACGCCGAGCGCGGCCATCCGCTTGATCTGCTCCGGGGACGGCAGCCCGCAATGCTCGATGCGGTGACGGGCGTCGGGCCGGGGATTTCGCCGCTGC
Source organism: Amycolatopsis sp. WAC 01376 (assembly GCF_003947415.1). GTDB lineage: Bacteria > Actinomycetota > Actinomycetes > Mycobacteriales > Pseudonocardiaceae > Amycolatopsis. Next base: position 648,262 of record NZ_QHKL01000004.1, on the reverse strand, counting down.
GCGTCCTCGATGGCGTCGAGCACCATCGCGATCGCGTCGGGGGACTGGGCGTGGGTCGCGGTCTGGAGCCCGGCCTCGTGCGCCTTGCCGATGAGCGCGGAGTAGTCCTTCGGGTCGTGGTAAAGCTGCCCAGTGCGGCAGGGATCGCCGACGTAGCCGTCCGGGAAGTACGCGGTCCAGCCGCCGAGCGTGCCGTCGGCGTAGAACTTGATCCCCGCGAAAGCGAGGCGAGCGGTGCCGAAAGCACCGTGCAGCCCCATTTCCAGAGCCTGGTCGAGCAGATGCGACAGCAGGTACATGTGGACACGCGTCTTGAGCTCGCCGGCTTCGTCCAGCCGCAGGTACATGTCGAACTCGCGGCGCGTGACCTGGGCGTCGCCGATGGCGGTCACGCCCGCGGCGAGGAACTTCTCCTGCGCGGCGGCCAGCTGCCGCGCGTGCTCCTCCGGCTCGTCCTCGAGGTGGAAGTTCGGCCCGTGCCGCCCGACCTTCACCCCGGTGACGCCGGTGAGGATGTTGCACGCCGCGTCCGACAGCTCCCCGGTGAGTTCGCCGTGCTCGTCACGGAAGAACACCCCGCCGTCGGGATCCGGGGTGTCACGCGTGACGCCGTTGCGCCGCAACGTGAAGCTGTTGACCACGCCGCCGTGCCCGCTGGCGTTCATGAGGTAGACCTCGCGGTCTTCGGCGACCGCGTCGAGCTCCTCCTTGCGGGGATGCCGTTTCTCGGCGAGGTTGCGGTGCTCGTAGCCGTAACCTCGGACGGGCCTGCCCGCCGGGGTGTTCTCGGCTGCTTCGCGCAGCAGCGCGACGATCTCGGGAATGGTCGACGCTCGTTCGGGGCCGCAGTCCACCCAGGTCATCATCTGCCCGTACATCAAGGGATGGGCGTGCGGATCGATGAAGCCCGGGAGCAGCGTGCCCGGCAGACGTCGCACCTCCGGCTCCGGACGGCCGAGGCTTGCCGCGCGGGCGCGGCACTCGTCCACGGAACCGACCGCGGCGATCTCCTCGCCGAACACGAGCACCGATTCGGCGCCTTGGGTGGCGTCATCGACGGTCACCAGCTCGTCGGGAAGCAGGATCGTCGCTCTCGCGTCGAGGACTGAACGATCGAGGGGCAACAGACGCATCGCGCGGACTCCAGGGATTCGACGGTGAAGTGGGGCGAAGGTAAGCGACGAAAACCGCGAGCGCAATCAGATCGGTCGTATACGGACGGTGTTCACGATCGATATGTCGGCGATCATGGACAGAACGCGCAATCTCGGCTGTCGTTCGGGCTGGAAGGCCGGTGATATGGTGCCGCCTGCCGTCGGAAATTCAGCAGAGGGGAAACCGCCGTGGACGACGCGTTGGTCGCGGCTTTGCGCGCGGACGGCCGGATGAGCGTGGCCGATCTGGCCCATCGCGTCGGGGTGTCACGGTCGGCCGTGTCGGCGCGGCTGGAGCAGCTGAAGGCCGACGGTTCGCTCAACGTGGTCGCGGCGGTCCATCCCGAGTTCCTCGGCCTGACCGCGTACGCGCATCTCGCGATCCGCACGTCGGGCCGTTCGCAGGCGACGACGGACGCCATCGCGGCGCTGCCCGCCGCGGCGTTCGTTTCCGCGGTGAGCGGGGAGTACCAGACCGTCGCCGAGTTGCGGCTGCCCGATTCCCCGGAGCTTTACCGCACGGTGGCGGACATCCGCGGCCTGCCGGAGGTGGAACAGGTCAACACCCTCGTCTACGTGGACGTGGTCAAGGGCCTGTTCATGCCTGGCCGTCCGCTGCCGCCCTGGCTGCGGCTCGACGATCGCGACCTCGCGATCATGCTGCGGTTGCAGGCCGACGGGCGCGAAAGCTACGCGCGTATCGCCGAACACGTCGGGCTGTCGCCGTCGGCCACCCGCACCCGCGTGCGCTTCCTCGTGGAGCACGACGTCATCCGGATCGCGCCGGTACTCAGCCGGGCCCGCCCGGACGCCGGCCTGGTCTGCGGGATCGGCCTGAACGTGCGGGGCGCGGGCGACTCCGTGACGGCGGCGCTCGCCGCGCGCGACGACACCGAGTTCCTCGCCAGGACCATCGGCCGGTTCGACGTCGTCGCCACCATCGCGGCGCAGTCCGCCCGCGACCTCGACCGGGCGCTCGAAGAGATCAGCGGCAGGCCCGACGTCGTGACCGCGGAAACGTGGGTCCACCTCCGCATCGCCAAGGAACGCTACGAGTGGCCGTTGCCGACCGCGGAAGAACTCGCGCGCCGCTAGTCGTTGTCCAGCAAGGATTTCCGGATCTCGGTCTTGAGCACCTTGCCGATCTTGGACCGGGGGAGATCCGGCCAGATCAGGATCTCCTTGGGGGTCTTGACGCTGCCCAGCCGCTCCTTGACCACGGCACGGAGTTCTTGCGCCGCCGCCGTCCTCCCGGTGTGGAGCTGGACCACGGCGGTGATCTGCTCACCCCATTTCTCGTGCGGAAGCCCGATCACGGCACAGTCCTGCACCGCATCGTGAGCCATGAGCGCCTGCTCGACCTCGGCCGAATAGACGTTGAAGCCGCCGGTGATGATCATGTCCTTGGCGCGGTCGACGATGTAGAGGTAGTGATCGTCGTCGAGGTACCCGATGTCGCCCGTGTGATGCCAGCCGTGCGCGCTCGCTTCCGCCGTCGCGGCCGGATTCTTGTAGTAGCCGAGCATCACCAGCGAACCGCGGACGACGATCTCGCCGCGTTCGCCGGGCGGCAGCAGCGCGCCCGTCTCGGACATGATCGCGACCTGGGTGAGCGGGGTCGGCCTGCCCGCGGAGGTGAACCGTTCGAGGGCGAGCGAGCCGTCGGGATGGACGTGGTCGGCGGGGGAGAGGGTGGAGATCATCATGGGCGCTTCGCTTTGGCCGAACAGCTGCCCGAAGACCGGGCCGATCCGGGTGATCGCTTCGGCGAGTTTCGTGGCCGACATCGGCGCGGCGCCGTACCAAAGGCATTGCAGCGACGAAAGATCAGCCCTGTCCAGCGCCGGATTGTCGAGCAGGAGGTAGATCAGGGTCGGCGGCAGGAAGGTGTGCGTGATCCGGCGGCTTTCGATCAGTGCGAGGAATTCGCCGAGGTCCGGCGACGGCATCACGACGATCTCGCCGCCGAGCGTCAGGACCGGGAAGCAGAGCACGCCCGCCGCGTGCGTCAGCGGGGCGAGCGCCAGATAGCGCGGCCGCCCGGTGAACGGATAGCTCATCAGCGTGAGCGCCGACATCGTCTCGACGTTGGTACCGCTGAGCATCACCGCCTTCGGATGGCCGGTGGTACCGCCGGTGCCGACGAGCAGGACCATGTCGTCGGGCGGGGTCTCCTCCCAGGGTTCGGCCTCATCGAGCCAGTCGGAAAACGGGACGGCGCCGGGCATCGAGCCGTCAAGACAGACCACAGTGAACAGTTTCGGCAGGTACGGAAGCATTCGGGAGACGAGCGGTGCGAAGGACTCCTGCACCAGAAGGCAGGTGCAGTCGAACAGGTCGAGCAGTTCCCTGTTCTCGGCGGCCTCGTTGCGCGGGTTGACCGGGCACCACACGGCGCCGGCCCGGCTGATGCCGAACACGCAGCCGAACGACAGCGGGTCGTTCCCGGACAGGATCGCCACCTTGTCGCCGGGCTTGACGCCCGACCGGGCCAGCGCCCGCCCCACCCGCCACGACAGTTCCCGCACTTCGCCGTAGCTGAGGGACGTGTCGCCCATGGTGAGGCAAGGGGCCGCCGGATCGAGTGAAGCGCCCTTGTCGAGATAGTCGGTCAGTCGCACGCGCTCGTCCTCCCGGTCAGTCGTGGACGGTCAAGACCGGCTTCGAAACCAGCCCGAAGCTTCGTAGCACGCCGAGCAGTTCGCGGTGGCCGAAAGCCTGGCACCCGGACGCGAAACCGACCCGTTTCGGCGGCTGTCGCAGCAGCGAGTAGGCGCCGTAAGCCTGCATCAGCCCGGTCTGCTTGTAGTTGCAGGTGCCGTGGATGACGCAGTGCGCGCGGCCCAGCGGGCCCGAGGCGTGCACCGAATCGAGCGACGTGTTGAGCCGCTGGTTCTCCCGCGGCGGCATCTCGTCGCGCACCGCCGCGGCCTGCTCCGCCAGTACACGCAACTTTTCGTCCAGCGGCAGGTCTTTCACCTGTTGGAGAACGGCCGCGACGATCTGCGGTACCCCCTGCATGAGCGCGCGGTCGAAAACGCCACCGACGGCCTTGACGTTCGCCACGCGGGCGTCGTTCTTGAACCAGACCGGATGAGAGGTGCCGCCCCAGGGCAGGGCCAAGCCGGTCTCGTGATGGCCGGGCACGGTGACGTCCTGCAGGCCGCCGTCCGCGGGCCAGGGCAGGTACTCATTCTGCTCGAGGTAGTACGCGGCGGACAGCGCGGCGTTGACGAGGATGGTCTTCGTCGAAGCGACTGTGGGATAGCCCTTCCAGAAGACCAGGATGTCCAAAGTGTCCAGTCCGGGGGTCTCCAGGCACAGGTTCGCCGCGATCTCGCCGGTGGTGTACATCTGCGCGATGCCGGGAGAGAGCAGAAGGCCCTTCTCCGCCATCTGCTCGCCAAAGCGGTCTTCGGCGGAGATCAGCCAGTCCTGTTCGCCGGTGGTGTCGAGATAATGCGTTCCGGTGCGCAGGCAGGCTTCGACGACCTCGTGGCCGTACTCGCTGAACGGGCCGACGGTGTTGCAGACGACCTTGGCGTCGCGGAACAGTTCGGTGAGCGCTTCGACGTCGTGCGAGACCTCGACGACCTCGTGGTCGATGGTGTCGAGACCGGGGACGTGGTCGAGCGCTTCCTGGATGCGGGCCTTGTCCCGGCCGGCGGCGATGAACGGGACGTTGTACTCGCGCAGGTACTCGCAGATCAGCCGTCCGGTGTAGCCGGATGCGCCGTAGACCACGACGGGTTTGGGGCTGCTCATGGTGATTCCTTTCGGTAAGTGCTGGTCACATGCCCATGCCGCCGTCGACCGGAAGTCCGGCCCCGGTGATGAAACGTGCCGCGTCGGAAGCGAGGAACACGACGGCGTCGGCCATGTCGGCGACCTCGCCGAGCCGTCCGGCCGGGGTCTGCGCGATGACGGCACCGATGGCCTCTTCGACGCTGGGGAACAGGCCGACCTCGACGACGTCCTGCGCGAGCTGATTACCCATCTGGGTGGGTACGAGGCCGGGGTAGACGCAGTTGACGCGGACGCCATAGCCGAGTTTCCCGGCCTCCATCGCGGCGACCCTGGTCAGCCGGTCGACCGCCGATTTCGTCGCCGAATAGCCCGCGATCCCAGGGAAGGCGATGGTCGCGGCGACCGAAGAGATGTTCACGACGGCGCCGCCGGTGCCCGCGGGTCCGCCGGGCCGCATCGCGCGGAAGGCGTGCTTCACGCCGAGCGCGGTGCCCAGCACGTTGACGTCGAGCATCTTGCGCACGTCGGCCGGGTCCAGATCGGCGACGAGCCCGGTGATCTCGACGCCGGCGTTGTTCACCACGATGTCCAGCCCGCCGAGTTCGCCGATGACCGCGGCGACCGCCTGCTCCCAGCTCTGTTCGTCGGTGACGTCCAGCCGGACGAAGCCCGCGTTGGCGCCTTTCTGCTTGATCTGGTCGGCGGTGGCGCGCCCGAGATCCTCCTGGAGGTCGCCGATGACCACCGAGGCGCCCGCCAGGGCGAGCGCTTCGGCCATCCCGGCTCCCAGGCCCTGCGCTCCACCCGTGACCAGGGCTTTCCGGCCCGAAAGGTCGTACGAACCCATGGACTTCTCCTCCTTGAGACGGTCCGCGGTTGCGGTGTGGGTCACATCCTGAGCCTGTTTTGGACAGTCGTCAAGATTTTCTTGGACAGTCGTCAAGAATTCCGCGACGCTAGACTGAGGGACCCGCGGCAGGCGCGGGCTCCCGGACCGGACAGGAACTCGTGGTGACCGAGACGAGCGAGCGGATCGCACGCCGGAGCGTGGACAAGTTCGCCCAGCGCCGGGCGGAACTGGCGGACTCGACGCTGCAAGCGCTGTCCGAACTGGGGTACGCCAGGACGAGCCTGCGGGAGATCGCCCAGAAATCGAACTTCTCGCATGGGGTGCTGCACTACTACTTCACCGACAAGGTGGAACTGCTGACCTACGCGGTCCGCAAGTTCGAAGAAGTGTGCGTCACCCGCTACGACGAGGCCGTGGCCGCGGCTCGGTCGGCCGAAGAACTCAAGCAGGGCTTCGGCGCCGCGATGGCGGGCACGCTGCGGGCCGACGCCGCGATGCACCGGCTCTGGTACGACCTGCGGAACCAGAGCCTGTTCGAGGCCGCGTTCCGCACCGACGTGCTCGAGATCGACACGCAGCGGCAAGCGATGATCTGGCGCGTCGTGGAACGCTATGCCGAACTCGCCGACGCGTCGCCGGTCGTGACGCGGTCGGTCGCGTATGCGGCTTTCGACGGCTTGTTCCAGCAGGCGCTGCTGCATCATCTCGCCGGTGAAGAGACCAGTCTGGCTGAGGATGCCGGGTCGTTGATGGGGCAGCTGGTTTCGTAGGTCTGGCTTTGGGGTCGCCTCGGGGGTGGGTCCATTGGAGAGGTTTCCGCGGCGAAAGTTTATTCTTTGGCGGGCTTGAGGGTGTGCTGCGAAGTTCGACGTGCCGGGACTCATGTCATGCGGGTGCTCGGAGGATCATGAGCTCAGCCTTGTCGTGGCCTGCTTGAATCACCCTTCAGTGTTGTTTGTTCGATTTGATTGTTGCTTAAAATTACGAACGCTTGTTCGATTGTTTTGCGGTATTCTTGAGGGGTGTCCGAGACCTTTCTTCCCGAGTTGCCGCAGGAACTGTGGCGCGCTGGCAAGCTGGAGCTTGCTCATGGCGTGCAGCAGTCTTTGCAGGTGATCAGGATGGCCACCGCCGGATTAGGTCAGTTCTTGGCGGAGATCGAGTCTCGTGGTGTCAAAGACTTGTACGGCTATGGTCGTACGGCGAACTGGTTCGCCGATATAGCGGGGTTGTCGGTTAGTGAGGCGGGTGCGGTGGTGAACCGGGCCATCGCCCTGAACCCCACCCGCGGGTTGGACGGCACGGAGGTTCCGCCTGTCGCACCGGCTACGGCTGCTGTCGCTGCGGAGGGGTTGGTCGGGGATGAGCGGATCGACCAGATCTTGGAGATCTTGAAGAAGCTCCCCGCCGATACCTCTGTTGAGGATCGGGCGAGTGCGGAGAAGATTCTCGCCGACCTCGCCCGCGACGCCGGTCCCCGACAGTTGGTGGATGCCGAGGCGAACCTCCTGGCGTGGCTGGATCCGGACGGGAACGAACCGAAAGATCCCGAACCCGCCCAGCCGCGCCGGGAAATCACGCTGGAGCGCCGCAAAGACGGCTTCTGGAAACTCACCGGGCTCCTCGACGACGAGACCGGTGCCCGCACCGCCGCCGCGCTCGAGGCTTATGCGCAGCCACGCCCGGTGGACGAGTTCGGCCAGGCCGATCTCCGGTTGAAATGCGAACGCATGGGTGATGCCTGGGTCGACATCCTGGACTTGGCGATCGCGTGCCCGGACCAGCCGGGTACCAGTGGCTATCGCACTCTGCTGCATGTCACGATCGGCCTCGACGAGTTGAAGTCCGGTCTCGGGACCGCGTGCTTGGACTTTGTCGGGACGATGACTGCCCGCGAGGCCCGGCTGGCGGCCTGCGACTGCCTGATGCTGCCGGTCGTGATGAGCGCCGCCGGAGAACCCCTCGACGTGGGACGGCTGCGACGGTTCGTCACCCCAGGCCAGCGACGCGCGTTGAACATCCGTGATGGCGGCTGCGCGTTCCCCGGATGCCATCGGCGGCCCAAGAATTGTCACGCTCACCATATTCACCACTGGGCAGACGGAGGCCCTACGGATCTCCGGAATCTGGTGCTGCTCTGCGGATTCCACCACCGGCTGATCCACCACGGCGATTGGCAGGTTCGGATGGCGGGCGATGGGTTACCGGAGTTCATCCCACCCCCATACCGAGATCCACTCCGAAAACCCCGACGCAACACCCTCCACCACGTCTGACCCGGAGGAGCCCGCCAGCCACAGGCGACGGGCCCTTCGGCATGCCTACAGGCTGGCAGCACTGGTTCAGATGGGTAGTGCAGGGTAGGTCGCGTTAGTGCCGACGAGTGCCTAGGGTCTGCCCGATGTTCCCAATGTCGCATCGGAGACACTGAGCGTCTCCAATGCGACATTGGGAACCAGGAACTCATCCCCGGTCGTGCGGCGACCCACCGGACATCGGGCTGGAGGCGTGCCGGATCGTCAACGTCAAACCCGGCCGCCGGTGTCCCGGTGTGGTGCGGCGGAATGCTCGAAACCGGGGGCACGACGTCGACGCGGGAACTGTGCATCCCAGACCGCCGGACCCCAATTCCGAGCATGGGAAACCGCGTGACCCGCCCGTAGGTTCGGCACTGTGCTTGACATCGAACCCTTCACCATCCAGGTTCCCGGTCCCGAGCTAGCCGATCTCCACGCTCGACTGGCCCGGCTCGATCCTCGAGTCAGAACTTCGGAACGACCTCCGCGATCCTCGGCGCCGCGCCTCCCGGGGCCCAGAGGAGCCGGACTTGGCCGGTCACGACGCCCTCGGCGGGCAGTTCCGTGTAGCCGCCCGACATCCTGCCGATCGTGCGCCAGTCTCCGGCCGGGCCCGCGATCTGGACGTCGGCGCCCGCGCCGGCTTCCGCCGCCAGGACGACGACCTTGTCCAACGGTTTCGGTGTGACGGAGGTGACCACGAGTGCGTCGCCGGGCATCGGCGCCGACGCCGCCGTGTACAGCGAATCGGCGTTGTTGTCCGCGGCGGCGGCCAGATTCGATCCCGCCGGGGTGCCGGTGACCGTGTACTTCGGGCTGTCCGGTGTGGACACGGTGAATTCCCGGACCACGACCCAGAAGGACTGCGGGGCGGTCGTGCGCAGGCGGACGAACCTGGCTTCGGCGCCGTCCGGGAGGTCAGCCGAGATCACCGGTTCGGTGACCGTCTTCACGGTCGTCCATCGCGTGCCGTCGGCGGAGTATTCGAGGACGCCGTTGCGGACGAAGTCGTCCGGGCTGGTCGGTTTGCCCATCAGGATGTCCACATGGGACACCCGTTGCGATGAGCCGAGGTCGACGCCGATGGTGGCGCCGACGCGGGGCGCCCAGTCGCTCCAGTAGTAGGTTTCGGGGTCACCGTCGACCATCCGGGCGGGCACGTTGTCGGTGTAGGTCCCCAGCGAGGTCGTCGGCTGCGGCCGGACCCCCGGCAGGCCGAACCAGCGGTCCGCCGTGGCCAGCGCGCTGTTGAGGAACGGAACGCAGACCGCCGTGCAAGTGCTCGGGTTACGCGGCCCGCGCGAGGTCGGGACGCGGATCGCCTGCGCCTGCTGGAGCGCGGCGACGAGTTTCCCGCGCTCCGCCCACGCCTTCGAGCCATCGCCGTCGAACTGTGCCAGCAGCATCTTCACCGCGTGACCGCCCGCCTGGCCGTAGAGGCCGACCTGGTCGAGCCACGGTCCGACCTCGGCGAGGAACTTCGGGTTCGACGCCATCCCGCGTCGCAGCTCGTCGGGATCCGACGCCATCGCGGTGAGATAGCGATCCAGTTTCGCCGCCGCGTCCCACGGGTCCTTCTTCTCCAGTGCGGACCAGAAAGCGGCGAGCAGGGGGCGCAACACCGGGGAATCCAGATCCGGCTTCCCGGTTTCGAGGCGGACGAGCAGACTCGAATAGTTGTTCTCCGCGAACACCTTCAGCGCCGGCGCGGCGGGGCCGCCGAGGTCGGCGATGGCGGCGAGCCACGATTCGTCCGGGTCGTAGCGATCCGGGTTCCACAGGAAGTCACCCGAGGTGAATTCGGCGATCTTGGACGCCTCCGCCTGCACCATCGGGTTCGCGGTGATGCCGGACAGGTACTTCGCGACCCCGGGCTCGCGGCCGATGTACGGGCCGAGCAGCAGCCGTTCGGTGATGTAGTCGTTGACCGGGTAGTTGTCCCAGATCAGGATGTCGTGCCCGAAGACCTCTTTCGCCTGCCGGGCCTGCTTCTCGGTGATCTGCCCGGCGATCACGCCGACACCGGTCCACTCGACGATCACCGCCTTGTCTAGTTGAGTGCGCAGCGCGGTCTTGTACGGGGAGTCGGCGAGGTCGTAGTACTCGGTCGGGACGGTCTGGAGCCGCTCGACCCCGGGATGCGTGGCGATGAAGTCCTGCTGAACCCGGTTGAGCAGGAACGACTGCGCCGTGCCCGCGGCCGCGCCGCCGGTGCCGAACTTCGCGGCGTCGGCGTCGCAGTTCCAGCGGGTGTAGGAGATGTCGTCGAGCGGGATCGCGAACGACCGGACTCCGATGTCCCACAGGGATTGGAACTTCGTGACCAGCGCGGTCTTGTCGGCGTCCGAGGAGTAGCACACGGAAAGGCCGGGGGAGAGGGCGTAGGTGAACTCGACGTGGTTCGCGGCGGAGCGGGCCACCAGTTGCGAGAGCAGCGCGAGCTGTTCCGGCGGGTACTGGTCGCGCCAGCGGGCACGCAGGAACGGGTCGTCCTTGGGGGAGTAGACGTACATGTTCTGCTTGGTGCGGCCGTAGAAGTCCAGCTGCGCCAGCCGATCGGCGTGCGACCACGGCGCGCCGTAGAACCCTTCGATCACGCCGCGCAGCGGGGCCGCCGGCCAGTCGCGCATGCCGAACGCGCGGCTCTTGCCGGACGCGAAGAGCTGCCGGAACGACTGCGCGGCGTAGAACGTCCCCGACGTGTCCACACCGGACAGCGCGATCACGCCGCGGTCGGCGGCGAGGACGTATCCGCCGGGGGACAGGCCTTCGGGGCCGTCGACGCGGAGCGCCGCGAGCGCGAGGGCCGTCGCCCTGCTTTCGGTGGGACCGCCGACGAAGACGACGAGCCCGCCGTTGCCGCGTTCCCGCTCGACGGCCGCCCGGTCGTTGTCGGTGATCTTGACGATCGTGCTCGCGCCCGCCGAGCGGAGCACCTGGTCCACGACGGCGAGCGCGGACGGATCGGTGCCCGCTCCGACCACTTCGACGACGGTGCGCGGGATGGTCACCTGACCCGGTCGCGGCGTCAGCTGCTGGGGTGTCGGCCATACCCGTGCCAGTGGTGGTTCGGCGGCGGGAGCCGCGCTCGCCGGTGCGGGGACCGCCACCGCCACCGTGGTCACGAGAAGCATGACCGGAAAGAGTCGAAGTACCCACCCGAAGGACATCGGCCGCCCCCAAATCGTCGATCAACGACGTTGTGCGAGCAAGCAAACACCCAATGTGATGACGAAGGCTAGGTCGGTCTGGGTGATTTTCCGACAGTGCCGGGCCATGCCGGGTGAGCGTCGGCGTCGAGGCGAAACCCTCCCGCGCGGACGCTGAACCCGCCAGAATGACCCAGTGCGAATACTTCGCGTCGTAGTGGCGCTTGTCCTGTTCGGTCTCGCCGGTTGTCAAGGCGGGGTCTCCGGCCAAGCCGAGCCCGAGGGCGACAGCTTCACGATCAAGGACGGGTCGCGGCTGCGGTTCCGGCCGGTGCTGGCCGAGCTCCCGCCGGGGCCGCCGACAGGTTCGGCGACCGACCGGCAGAGCACCGATCCCGCCGGGCAACAGGCCGCTGCCGCGGCGCTGGACTGCTCGGCGGGGCCGGATCCGCTGGACGGCCGGGACGATCCGGCGCTCCCGCTGGTCAGCTGCGACCGCGTGGAGGGCACCAAATACCTGCTCGGCCCGGCGTTCCTCACCGGAGCCGACCTCAGCCGGGCGAACGCCAGGCTCGCTACGGAGTCGGGAGGCCCGCTCGTCGGGCTCAGCTTCACCGACGCGGGTGCGCGGACGTGGGCCGACTGGACCGCGGGGAACGTCGGCAAGCAGGTCGCGATGGTGCTGAAGAGCCGCGTACTGACCGCGCCGATGATCCAGTCCGCCATCGTCGGCGGCGAAACCCAGATCAACGGCAAGTTCACCATGACCGAAGCCCGTCAGCTGGCACGCGACATCGCCGGCGCCTGAGCCTGGAGGCGCGGTGGGTCGTGAGTGGCGATTCGGGTTAGAGGCAAGGGTGGCTCCGGTACCTACTGGATTCCGGCTCGGCTGATCGCGGGATCGCGGACGACTCGCGTGTCCGGAGGGACGACATGCGCGCACCGGCGACTCACGAGACTGTGGCAGTCCTCGAACCGGCGCGGAATACGATCACCCGACCCGACGTTTGAGCGTTCAACTACTTGAGGAGTTGGACATGGGTTACGAGATCCTGGGCACCCGGCAAGAGCCGTCCTTCGGCCTGGACACGTTCGGCGACGTCGAGAACGGCGCGGACGGCCAGCCGGTGAGCCAGGCCGAAGCCATCCGTCAGGTCGTGGCCGAAGGCGTCCTCGCCGACCAGGTGGGCGTGGACTACTTCGGCGTCGGCGAACATCACCGCGCGGAGATGGCGGTGTCCTCGCCGGACGTCGTGCTGGCCGCGATCGCGGGGCAGACCGAACGGCTCCGGCTGGGCACGGCCGTCACGGTGCTCAGCTCGGACGACCCGGTGCGCGTGTACGAGCGGTTCGCCACGCTGGACGCCGTTTCCCGTGGCCGCGCCGAAGTCACGCTCGGCCGGGGTTCGTTCACCGAGTCGTTCCCGCTGTTCGGGTATTCGCTGGACGACTACGAGGTGCTCTTCGCCGAGAAACTCGACCTGTTCACCCAGTTGCAGGGGGAGAAGCCGGTCGACTGGTCCGGGACCGTCCGCCCCGCGCTGGAAGGCGCGCAGGCGTTCCCGGTCACCGAATCGGGCAGTCTGCCCGCCTGGGTCGGCGTCGGCGGCACCCCGCAGTCGGTGGTCCGCGCGGCCGCGTACGGCCTGCCGCTGGTGATGGCCGTGATCGGCGGGTCGCCGGAGCGGTTCACCCCGCTCGCGGACCTGTACCGGCGTGCGGTGAAGGAGGCGGGTCACCAGGAGCTGCCGATCTCGATGCACAGCCCTGGTCACATCGCCGAGACCGACGAATTGGCCGTTGCCCAGCACTTCGCGCATCACCAGGCCGCTTTCGCCAAGATCGGCGCGGAACGGGGCTGGGGCCCGATGTCCCGTGCCGACTACGACGCGATGGCCGGGGCGCGCGGTGCACTCTTCGTCGGCTCTCCGGAAACCGTCGCGCAGAAGATCGCCTGGGCGGTGCGGACCCTCGGCCTGTCGCGCTTCCAGCTCAAGTACAGCGTCGGAGCGCTTCCGCACGAGCAGCGCCTGAACTCGATCCGGCTGTACGGCGAGCAGGTCATCCCGCGAGTGAAGGAGCTGCTCGGCTAGCCTCGAAACCGTGGTGTTCGATTCCGAGCGATTCGACCTTCAGCCGTACACCGGTTTCGACATGTCCCGTGGAATCGGTCGCCGCGCGGCTGGGCGGCCGCGCGGTGGACCACGAGGCGATGGCGGCGTCCGTGGCCGGCGGAGATCCGTTGCTCGACGAGCGGGTTCGCGCCGCCGTCGCGTTGATGTGTGACCGGCTGGGCGACCCGCTCAGCGTCGCCGAAATCGCCGGGGACGTACATCTCAGCGTCTATCACTTCATCCGGGTCTTCAAAGAGAAGACCGGCGAGACACTGCATCGTTTCCTTGGCGGGCTCCGCATCGAGGAGGCGCGAAGACTGCTGCGCGGCACCGATCTCCCGATCGCGCGGATCGCGGAAAGATGCGGATTCGCCACACCCGGCGCCTTGTCGGCCGCTTTCCTGCGGCACACCGGATCGCGGCCCTCGGAATACCGCAATTCCTGATCACGGCCCCGCAATTCCGCGCATGGTGACCCGGCCGCCCAAGAGGGGGTGGACGTCCCGGTGATGGTCGATTACCAGGCCTCGGTCGAGTTGCGCGGAATACCCGGCGGGGGAACGCGGATCCGTTGGCACGGAACGTAAGGGGAGCGCGTGGATCTTCCGGTGGTATCTCCGCCGCTTCATGCGGGGCATGGCGACCGGGCTCGCCGACCACGCCGGCGGCCCGGCCAAGAGGCCATGACGAGGGATCAGTGCCGATGAGCGGTTTCGCGGTGGAAGCCCGCGATCATCGCTTCGGTGCTCGGCGGGTTGAAGGGCTGCCCGAGCGTGCGCATCAGCGAGTTCACGCTGGGGCGGTACATCCCGGTCTTGCAGTAACGGGATCCTTCGAAGGCGCCGACCGTGCCGCCGTCGGGGGAAGGCTTGCCGAGCCAGGTGTACCACTTGGCTTTGCGGTCCCGCATCTGCGCGGCCGTGAGCGCGGAAGCGTTGGGCTCCCGGGGTTCGCGGGTATCGCAGGTGCCGTAGTCGTACTCGTCGGCGAGCCCGCCGATGGAGTGCCCGAGTTCGTGGGCGACGATCTGACTGGCCTGGATGTTGCCGCCCGAGGAGGTCGCGACCCCGCCGCCGGCGCCGCCGTACTTCGTGGTGTTCGCCAGCATGATGACCTGATCGACGTCCGGCGCGGCCGCGGCGTACTGGTTCGCCTTGGTTTCGTTGACGCACAACAACCGTTCGATGCCGCCGCACCAGAAGTACGAGCCCAGCGCGGTGTTGCGCCGGATCCCCTGGGTCGGGTCGTTGGTGATGCCGGACTGGGGTGACACCACGTCGACCTGCCAGAGGTTGAACTGTTTGCGGTAGCTCTTGTACGGCTCGATGGCGAACAGCGCCGCGATGCTGGAGCGGACGTGCTGCGAGTACGTGCCCAGCTGGGTCGAGGTGTAGCCGTCACCGACGAAGACCAGGTCGAAGGTGGTCTCGCTCGGGCCGTTGGTTTCGATCGGGGTCACCGCGGCGGCGCTCGCGATCTGCTGCGGCGCGGCGGTTCTGTCCGAAGCGGGCCGGGTGACGTCCACCCGGGTGATGGTTCCTCCTGGTTCGAAGGCCTCCATCGACGTCGTGAACCGGGGAGCCGCCGACGCCGTCGCGGGAACGAGTGCGGCGGCGAGGGTGGCGGTCAGCGCGAACACGAGACAGGCGCGTCGCATGCGTACTCCTTGCGGGGAGGGTGGGGGAGTACGAAAAACGATCCCGACTTTCGACGGCTTCCGGCACATCCCAAGTGGCCATAAGGTCCGCGTGATGGACGTCGAGTTACGTCACCTGCGCGTGGTGTGCGCCGTCGCCGACGCGGGCAGCATCACGCGCGCGGCGATCGAGATCGGGAGCACCCAGCCCGCGCTGACCGCCGCCGTGCAACGGATCGAGCGCGCGTTCGGCGGAACCCTGTTCGTCCGCGGGCGGGGCGGCGTCTTCCCGACGGCGTTCGGCGAATGCGTGCTCGGCCGCGCGCGGGCCGTCCTCGCCGCGGCGGACACGATGCACCGTGACGCGGCACGCTGGCTGGCGGAAGGCGAAGAACGCCCTGTCGCGCTGGGTGGGATCGGCGGTTCGATGGTCGTCGAACTGGCGGACCGGCTCGGCGATTCCGGCCGGGGGCAAGCGGTTTCGGTGACCACCGAATTCTCGCCGTCGCGGCTGCTGGATCTCGTGGCCTGCGGACAGCTCGACGCCGCCGTCGTCGCCGACTATCCCGGGCACGTCCTGCCGTCCGCGCCGGGTGTGGTTTCGCGGCCGCTGGCCACGCAACCGGTGTTCGTGGCGATCGCCGCGGACCATCCGGCCGCCGGGCACCGCGAGATCGACCTCGCCGATCTGGCCGGGGAACGGTGGGTGCTCGGACCGTCCGACGGGGCAGGCTGGCCGGAATGCTTCGAGGAAGCCTGTGCGCGGGCCGGATTCCGGCCGAAGGTCGCGCACCGGAGCACGGAACTGCGGCCACTGCAACGCCTGATCGCGGCGGGCCGGGCGATTTCCCCTTGTCAGGTCACCTTTCCCGCCTCGCCGGGAATCGCGATCCGCGCGCTGGCGGGAGATCCGCTGTGGATGCGATATCTGATCGCCTGGAGCGTCGAAGGTGCTTTCGGTGGGAACAGCGATGCCTTGATCGCCGCGGCCGAGTCGGCTTACCGGTCCGACACCGAAGGCAGCCTCACCTATCGCCACTGGCTCGCCCGCCGCGGTGAACCGATCGCACGGCGTGCCATCGGGTGACACCTGGTCGGGGAATTCCCCTTGTCGGGCAGTGGGTCCTAGCCTCGGATCACCTCATCGACGAAGGGTAAGAAATTGCGTCTGCGCGCCCTGCTGGCCGCTGCTGTCCTGACCATCACCACCGCTCCGGCCGCGCTCGCCGCGCCGGACGTCGCCCACGGCACCGATGTCCCACTCGGGCAGTTCGGGTTCGTCGCGAAGATCGCGATGACGAAGATCCCGCGCCCGGACGGCTCGACCTACAACAGTTACTGCACGGGTGCGCTGATCGCACCAGGCTGGGTCGTCACCACCGGGCACTGCTTCCACGACGCGCACCGCAAGCGGGTCGCGGGCAAGGTGCCGTATCCGACGATGGTGACGTTGGGGCTTGTCGACGAAGCGACCGAATCAGGCGTGGCCCGCAAGGCGACCGAAGTGTTGCAGGCGAAGGAAAACGACGTCGCCCTCATCAAACTGGACACTCCGGTGACCACCGTGGCCCCGCTGACGGTGAACCGGGTGCTGCCGAAGGTCGGCCAGCAGCTGACGTTGGCGGGCTGGGGCAGTTTGACCGCCACGAATCCCGCTCCCGCGACCCGGATGCAGCAAGGCACCGTCCAGGTGGCGACGGTGGCCCCGGCGACGATCGGTGTCCGCGGTGCCGCGCCGTCGATCACGACCAGCGCCTGCACTTACGACTCGGGCGCGCCGTACTTCGTCCCGGGAGGCAAGAGCGGCGTCTTGGTCTCGCTGGAGGCCACCGGGCCGAATTGCCCGCACGCCGGGATCGAGACGACCTCGCGTGCGGACGTCATCGCGGACTGGATCGTCACTCACACGGGCTAGCGGGCCGTTTTGGCCGGGGGCGGATCGGGTAGTGGCGTGAGCAGGAGGTAGTGCGATGACGACTGCTCGAATGACCGCGCCTCCGGCGCCGCCGGACCCCATGCCGCCGGATCCCGAGCTTCCCGATCCCGGGATCCCCGAACCGGTGCCGGACCCAGGCAGGCCAGAGCCGGTCCCGGACCCCGGGGTGCCCGAACGGCTCCCCGAACCGGGACCGGACCGTCCGTTGACGGAGCCAGGGAGCCCGCCGGAAACCGAGCCGGGACCGGCCGGGCTCAGAGGGTGAACGCGAGCCAGAGCGCGAGCCAGGCGCAGGCCGCGACCGCGACGACGACCGCGAACACCCGCAGACCGGCGGTGGCGATCCGGAGCGACGCGGTACCGTCGTGCTGACGGTGATGCTGTCGGTGATTGCCCATGGTGCCGCCCTCCTTTCAAGATCACCTTCCGCCGTCCGCGCGTTCTTCGCAGCGGGGATGGGCTAGCCGGGTGACCCCATCCGGGTGAGGACTGCTCGCACGGCTCGTCAGAGCCAGCCGTTGTGGGCGGCGAACACCCCCAGCTGAAACCTGCTGGAGACGCCCGCGCGGTCCATCAGGGTTTCGAGATAGCGGAACAGGGTGCGCCTGCTGACGCCGAGCGAGGCGGCGATCTCGTCGTCCTTGAGGCCGGCGGCGAGCAGGATCAGCAGCTGCCGCTCGATCGGCCGGATCGGCTGCTCGGCCGTCCGTCCTTGCCGGTCGAGCGGGAGCGCCGCGGCCCAGGACGTTTCGAACAGTCCCTCCAGCGCGGAGAAGAGGCTGCACGGGCGCACGACGACGATGGACTGGTTGCGATCGGCCTCGCGGATGGTCAGGGCGATGGTGGCCGCACGGTCGTCGAAGAGCGTCAGTTTCACCGGGAGCTCGGGCAGGAGGCGCGCCTGTTCGCCCGCCCGCAGGCACGGCAGGATGTTGTCGGCGAGATAGCCGGGATCGCCGAACGACGCTCCACTGTAGACACAGCGGTAGGTGATCCCGCGCCGCAGTTGTTCCTCCTCCAGCAGATTCCGGCGGCCGCCGGTGAAGTAGGGCGGGGAATCGAGACGGCGCACCTGATGCCGCACCGTGGTCGCGAGCTGTCGCAGCCGGGGGATGATGGCGTTGCCGGTGACCACTTCGAGCAGGTCCTGCGCGTTCGGCATCCCCGAATGCGCCCGGCGGAACGCGCGATACGCGGTCTGGACCGCGAGCCGCGCGTCGTGCAGCTCGGCCTGCCGCCGCGTGGTCAGCGCCGTCAGGGCTTCGCTGGGGTTCGCGGGGAGGAACTCGGTCCCGTCCACTCCGGACGGCACCGCGAGTCCGGCGTCGGCCAGCTCTTTCAGTGCCGGCCGGACCGTCTCCGCGTCGTCCAGGCCCTCGGCGGTGACGGGCGCGGACTCGAGCATCCGGAGGTAGATCCGGGCGGCGGTCTCGCCGACGCCGAGTCTGATCAGCTGCGCGGCGAGGCCGTCCGAGGACACGCTTAGATGCCCGAAGTGTTGCGGATCCAGGTGCGGTTCGCCGAGATCGCGGTGTGCGTCGAGCTGTCCACCTTGTTGCCGGCGATGTGCACGCCGACCTGCTTGCCGCCGACGAAAACCGGTCCGCCCGAGTCACCGCCGTTGGTCAGTCCGTTGCCCCGGCGTGCCTTGATCAGTCCATTCCCGACACTGGTGACCGTCATCCGGGCGACCTTGAGGTAGCGCTGCAGGTCACCGTCTTCGTTGTAACCCCAGCCATAAACGTATTCGGTGTCGCCGACGGCGACGGAGGTACCAAGGGACGCATAGGTCGTGCTCACCGAGCGGTCGAGCCGCAGCAGCGCGATGTCGGCGCCGCTGGAGGGCGTGTAGATGTCGGTCACCACGGCGTACGTCCCGGCCTGGTGGTCGACATCGCCCACCCGCACCGAGTATTCGGCGCCGGGCTCGTCGACGCAGTGCTCGGCGGTGAGCACCCAGCGGGCGCTGATGATCGAACCGGAGCACCACTGCCGGCCGTTCTGTTCGATCATGGCCGCCCACGGGCCGGACTGGGCGTATTCGCCGTCGATGATGGGGGCCGCGCCGGCGGCCGGAGCGACCGTCGTGAGCCCGGCCGCGCACAGCAGGGCGGTGAGGAGACCTCGGATACGCATGAGTGCCTTCCAATGCAGGGGAATCGGGAAAGCGGCGGATCATCCGTTCACGGCCGCGGCGGATCACCAGGGATCGCCCGGCCGGATCCGTTACCGGTTTTCCCATGCTAGGCAGGCGGATACGGCGGTCGATAGCGACTAAAGACGGGAGAAGGCCGCACCGGACATGGGCTTTCGGCACGACAGTGCCGATGGCACCGATGCGCCACGGAAGGCGGGTGCGCCCAATGTGGCATTGGGGACGCTCAGCGACTCCAATGCCACATTGGGCGCACCGATCGAGCCACGGACCTCGCGGTCATCGACGACGGGGCTTGGGATCGAGTAGTTCCTCGGCGAGGAGAATGGCCCGGTCCGAAAGCGTGACGGACAGCCGCTCCACCGAATCGCCGATCCGGCCCGCTTCCCGGCGCACGCCCTCGCCCGCGGGCTTGCTGTGCCGATCAGCGAGTCCGGCGAGCCTGCTTCCGGAGAGCACGACCAGATCGGCGAGGCGCTCGCCGAGTTCGGTCAGCCGGTTCGCCGTCCTTCCCGCGCGCCGGGCCACGAGGTCCTCGGTCTCCCGTCGCAGCTCCCGGACGGCGGACCTCGACTCGGTTGTCGTCCCGGTGAGCGCGGACTTCAGGGTTTTCGTCACGTCCATCAGGAATCGACCTCCATGCGGATTGCCTGATTTGAGTGTACAGCCGTACTCCGAGTCGACGGAATATGCAGTTCACATTCCGGTGCCGCATAAGAAATATGCCGAACATCGGTGAACAGTCGTGGGCTGAAGGTCAAAACCCAAGAGCTACCCGGGCCTGCCCACAAGGCAGGCAGTCGCAAAATTTCTGAAACGTGTCAACTTCTTGCATTCTGTCCCCGGTTTGTTGCATGCTCGTACGGCTCTGGCTCCCTCCCCGCCGTCTCAAAGAAGAGAAGACGCCATGACACGTATGCGCCTGTCCCGGCTCATCGCCGGTTTCCTGGTCACGGGGCTTTCCGTCGCCGGACTTTCCCTCGCTTCCGCCGCGAGCGGGCCACCTCCCGATCCCGCCGCCCCACCAGGGCCCACCGCGCTCGCCGAGGTGCCGTTGACCCGCACGGTTTCGGCGAGCAGCGCGCTGCCCGGGTACCCCGTCGCGAACGCCGTCGACGGAAATCAGGAGAGCTACTGGGAATCCGCCAACAACGCGTTCCCGCAGTGGATCCAGGCCGACCTCGGCGCGGCCAAAACCCTCTCGCGGATCGTGCTGAAACTGCCGTCGGGCTGGGAATCCCGGACACAGACGCTGGCCGTGCGCGGGAGCACCGACGGCGCGGCGTTCACCGACCTCGCCGCGCCGGTCGGCTACACGTTCACCCCCGGCTCGAACACGGTCACGATCCCGGTGACCGCGTCGGCCCGCTACGTGCGTCTGCAGGTCACCGCGAACACGCGATGGCCGGCCGCGCAGCTCGCGGAGTTCGAGCTGTACGGGCCGGACACCGGTGACACGCAGGCGCCGAGCGCGCCCGCGAACCTCGCGCTGACCGAGCCCGCCGCCGGGCAGATCCGGCTGAGCTGGGCGGCCTCGGCCGACAACGTCGGGGTCACCGGCTACACCGTCTACCGCGACGGAACGCCGGTCACCACGATCACCGGCACCACCTTCACCGAAGCACGGCCCACCGGGACGCGGGTCGAGTATTTCGTGCGTGCCAAGGACGCGGCGGGCAACGAATCCGGCGACAGCAACCACGTCGTGCGCTCCGGGACGAGCGCGGGCGCGAACCTGGCGGCGGGCAAACCGATCGAGGCCACCTCGGCGGTCCACTCGTTCGTTCCCGCCAACGCCAACGACAACAACACCGCGACGTACTGGGAATCCGCCGCGGGCCACCCGAACTCGCTGACGGTGAAGCTCGGGACCGACGCGGACGTCGACTCGGTCGTGGTGAAACTCAATCCGGACGCGATCTGGGGCGCGCGGACGCAGAACTTCGAGATTCTCGGCCGCGCGCAGGGCGCCACCGCGTTCACTGCTCTGTCGGCGCGGGCGGATCACCGCTTCGATCCGGCCACCAACCAGAATTCGGTGGTCCTCCCGGTCAGCGGACGTGTGTCGGACGTGCGCT
The DNA here is from genome assembly GCF_003947415.1 of Amycolatopsis sp. WAC 01376. Taxonomy (GTDB): domain Bacteria; phylum Actinomycetota; class Actinomycetes; order Mycobacteriales; family Pseudonocardiaceae; genus Amycolatopsis. The sequence goes on along the minus strand of NZ_QHKL01000004.1, from coordinate 627,146 downwards.
TGCAATTCTTCGCCAACTCCGGTGCGCCAGGCGGTCAGGTCGCGGAATTCCAGGTGATCGGCACTCCGGCGCCGAATCCGAACCTGGTCGTGACGGGCACGAGCTGGACGCCCGCAGACCCGACGGAGACCAGCAAGGTCGCCGTGTCGGCGACGGTGAAGAACATCGGCACCGCGAACGCGGGCGCGACGACGGTGAACGCCGCCCTCGGCGGCACCGTCGTCGGCGAAGCGGCGGTCGGGGCCCTCGCGGCAGGCGCGTCCACCACGGTGACCGTCGACGCGGGAACGCGGCCGCAGGGCACGTATACCGTGGCCGCGACCGTCGACCCGGCAGGCACGGTGCCCGAGCAGAACGAAACCGACAACACCTACACCTCGCCGACGCCGCTGGTCGTCGCGCAGTCGCCGGGTCCCGACCTCGAGGTCACCGGCATCACCTCGAACCCGCCCAACCCGTCGGCCGGTTCGGCGGTGTCGTTCACCGTCGCGGTGCATAACCGCGGCACGAGCGGCGCGGGTGCTTCGGTGACCCGGCTGGCCGTCGGCGGCACCACGCTGACCGGTGCCACCGGCGCGATCGAGGCGGGAGCCATCGCGAACGTCGCGATCTCGGGCACGTGGACCGCCGCCAACGGAGGCGCGACCCTGACCGCGACGGCCGACGCGACCGGCACGGTCACGGAGACCAACGAGGCCAACAATGCCCTCTCGCGGGCGATCGTGGTGGGCCGCGGCGCGGCGGTCCCGTACGTCGAGTACGAGGCGGAAACCGCGCAGTACCAAGGAGAACTGCTGGTGGCGGATCCGCTGCGCACCTTCGGCCACACGAACTTCGCGACCGAGTCCTCCGGCCGGAAATCCGTGCGGCTGGCGAATCAGGGTCAGTACGTGGAGTTCACGTCGGCGAACCAGGCGAACTCCATCGTCGTGCGCAACTCCATCCCCGACGCCCCCGGCGGTGGCGGGCAGGACGCGACGATCAGCCTGTACGTCAACGGGACGTTCGCGCGGAAACTGACGCTGTCGTCCAAGCACAGCTGGCTCTACGGCAGCACCGACGATCCCGAAGGCCTGACCAACACCCCGCAGGCCAACGCACGGCGGCTGTTCGACGAGTCGCACGCGTTGCTGGCGCAGTCGTATCCGCCGGGCACGAAGTTCAAGCTGCAGCGGGACAGCGGTGACAACGCGGCGTTCTACATCGTCGATCTCATCGATCTGGAGCAGGTCGCCCCGGCGTCGGGGAAGCCCGCGAACTGCACGCCGATCACGGAGTACGGCGCGGTGCCGAACGACGGGAACGACGATTCGGCGGCGATCCAGCGCGCGGTGACCGACGACCAGAACGGCGTGATCGGCTGCGTCTGGATCCCGGCTGGGCAGTGGCGGCAGGAGAAGAAGATCCTGACCGACGACCCGAACGTGCCCAACGGCGGCGGCCAGTACAACCAGATCGGCATCTCCAACGTGACGATCCGCGGCGCCGGAATGTGGCATTCACAGCTGTACTCGCTGACGGAGCCGCAGAACGCGGGCGGCATCAACCATCCACACGAGGGCAATTTCGGGTTCGACATCGACAAGAACACGCAGATCTCCGACATCGCCATCTTCGGTTCCGGCCGGATCCGCGGCGGCGACGGCGGCGCTGAAGGCGGCGTCGGTCTCAACGGCCGGTTCGGCACCGGCACGAAGATCTCGAACGTGTGGATCGAACACGCCAACGTGGGTGTGTGGGTCGGCCGGGACTACACCAACCTCCCGGCGCTCTGGGGGCCGGGCGACGGCCTCGAGTTCAGCGGTATGCGGATCCGGAACACCTATGCCGACGGCATCAACTTCACCAACGGCACCCGGAACTCGAAGGTGTTCAACTCGTCGTTCCGCACCACCGGTGACGACTCGCTCGCCGTGTGGGCGAACCAGTACGTGAAGGATCCGTCGCAGGACATCGCGCACGACAACGTGTTCGCCAACAACACGATCCAGCTTCCGTGGCGTGCCAACGGGATCGCGGTCTACGGCGGCTACGGCAACAAGATCGAGAACAACGTCGTCCACGACACGATGAACTATCCGGGCATCATGCTGGCGACGGATCACGATCCGCTGCCGTTCTCCGGGCAGACGCTCATCGCGAACAACGCCCTGTACCGCTGCGGCGGCGTGTTCTGGGGCGAGCAGCAGGAATTCGGCGCGATCACGTTCTTCGCGCAGGGCAAGGACATTCCCGGGGTCGTGGTGCGGGATACGGAGATCCACGACTCGACCTACGACGGCATCCAGTTCAAGACGGGTGGCGGAGTGGTGACCGCGGCCGTCACCAACGTCAAGATCGACAAGTCGAACAACGGGGCAGGCGTCCTCGCGATGAGCGGCGCCCGCGGCAGCGCGACCTTGACGAACGTGACGATCACGAATTCGGCGGACGGCGACGTCGTCCGTGAGCCGGGATCGCAGTTCGTGATCAACGGCGGACCGGTGCCGGCGGTGGTCTCGTCGGGCCGCCGCGGTACGAGGTAAAGAAAGTCGTCGGAGGCCGGAGCGGGCGACCGCTCCGGCCTCTTTCAGGTCCGGGGGCTCAGCCCCGCCACGGCCAGCCGGAACAGCCGGTCCGCCTGTGCGGCCGGATCCGGGTGGTGCTCGGTGGCCAGGACGATGCCGACGATCATCGTGATCAGATCCGCGACGGTGACCTCCGGCGCCACCACGCCGTCCCGGGCGGCCAGCCGGAGCAGCGGGCTTCCGGCTTCCTCGATGGCGGCGGAACAGGAGTTCTCGTGGGTCGGGCCGTCGTAGGCGAGTGCGGCCGCCAGGCCACGGGCGGAGACACAGTAGGTGACGACCTCGTCGAGCCAGGTCAGGAGCGCCTTCCGGCTGTCGTCCTCGCCGGTCAGTTCGGCGGCGCGGGCGCACAGCGCCGCGATCCGTTGCGCGGAGACCGCTTCCAGCAGGGCCCGGCGGGTGGGGAAGTGGCGGCGCACGGTCGCCGAGCCGACGTTGGCGGTGCGCGCGATCTGCTCCAAGGAGGCGCTGGAGCCGTGGGCCGCCACCTCCTCCTCGGCCACCGCGAGGATGCGCGCGTAATTGCGCCGTGCGTCGGCGCGTTGGCCGTCGGACATGTCTTCACCTCGGTGTTTGCGTAAATGGCGGGCCCCGCCATATGGTAGCGGACGATAAGTGGCGGGCCCCGCCATTTAGCTGTCCGAAGGAGCGAACATGTCCTCAGCACCCGTTTTGGTCACCGGCGCCACCGGCAGGCAGGGTGGTGCGACCGCCCGTGCCCTGCTCGCGGCCGGCGTTCCCGTCCGCGCGCTGGTGCGTGACCCGGCCAGGGCGAAGGTCGTCGAGACGCTCGGCGCCGAACTCGTCGTCGGCGATCTGCACGACATCGATTCCGTGATCCGGGCGGCCAAGGGTGCCCGCGCCGTCTTCTCGGTGCAGATGCCCGGCGTGAGCGCGGAAGGGTTCGACTTCGCCGGGGAAGTGACCCAAGGCGTCAACCTCATCGAAGCCGCGAAAGCGGCCGGAGTGCCGCAGTTCGTGCACACCTCGGTTTCGGGTGCCGGTCAGCACGTGGACGCGGTTGGATGGGCCGAAGGGCGCTGGAGTTCGATGGAGCCCACGCTGGGCGCCAAGGCGGCGATCCAGGACCGTCTCCGCGAGGCCGGCTTTCCCCAGTGGACCCTGCTCAAGCCGGGCTTCTTCATGGAGAACTTCCTGCCCGACATGAAGTTCCTGTTCCCGCGCGGGGTCGACGGCGGCCTGGTGAGCGTCATCAAGCCGTCGACTTCCCTCTCGCTGGCCGCAGTCGACGACATCGGCATCGCGGCCGCCGCGGCCATCGCCGAACCCGAGCGGTTCTCTGGCGTCGAACTCGAGCTCGCGAGCGACTTCCTGACCATGACGGAGATCGCCGAGGTCCTTTCCGAAGTGCTGGGCACGCGGCTGACTGCCCCGGACATGATCGTGGAGCAGGCGGTCGCGGCCGGGATGCCGCCGATGGGCGCTTCGCACGAGTGGCTGAACGTGGTCGGCCAGCCGGGGCGGCCGCGATATGCGCGAGAGCTCGGCATCCCGCTCACCGGCTTCGCCGCCTGGGCGCGGAAGTACCTCGCGTAGAGGGTGATCGTTTGACAAAGCGGAACGCTGCTCCGTATGTTTGTGGAACAGCGCTCCGCTTATCGCGGCGCCGTCACGCAAGGGGAATTCTCACTATGAGCACCACGCCTGTCCTCTCGATCGCCCCGGTGGTCCTTCCGACGCCGGATCGGGCCGTGGACCTGCGGCTGCGGATCTCCGCGCCGACGACCGGAAGCGAACTGCCGGTCATCCTGCTGTCGCACGGCCAAGGCCCGTCGAACCATCTGTCGTCGCTGAACGGCTACGCCCCGCTCGTGAACTACTGGGCGGCGCACGGCTTCGTCGTCATCCAGCCCACGCATCTGAGCTCGCGGACACTGAACCTGCCGTCCGGCGACCCGGAAGCGCCGCTGTACCAACGGTCCAGGGCCGAGGACATGATCCGGATCCTCGACCGGCTCGACGAGATCGAGGACGTCGTCCCCTTTCTGCGAGGGCGGCTGGATCGGGCCAGGATCGCCGTGGCCGGGCATTCGATGGGCGGGCACACCGCGAGCCTTCTGCTGGGCGCGCGGTACACCGATCCCCGCAGCGGCGAGGAGGTCGACCTCGCCGAGCCTCGGATCTCTGCCGGTGTCCTGCTCGCCGCGCCCGGCCGCGGCGGCGACGCCGTCACCGAATTCGTGGCCGAGAACTACACCTTCTTCCTCAGCACCGACTTCTCCGCGATGACGACGCCCGCGCTCGTCGTCGCGGGGGAGAAGGACGCCTCCACCCATCTGACGGTTCGCGGTCCGGAATGGCATACCGACCCGTACTTCCTTTCGCCGGGCCGCAAGACGCTCCTCACCCTGATCGACGCGGAGCATGGGCTCGGCGGGGTGTCCGGCTACGACGTCGCCGAGACGACGGACGAGAACCCCGACCGCGTGGCCGCGGTGCAGCGCCTCACTTGGGCGTACCTTCGCTCCGAGCTTTACCCGGGAGACAGCGCCTGGCAGGTGGCGTGCGAGGAGCTGGCCGCGGCGCCGGATCCGCTCGGCCGGGTCGAGGCGAAGGATTGAGGGAAGGTGATCTGGTTCGTCAGAGCATCGGGATCTCGGCCCACACCGTTTTGTACCCGGTGCCGGCCTTCACGCCCCACTGCGTGCTGATCGCCTCGACCAGCGCCAACCCGCGTCCGCGGGGGCTTGCCGGGTCCTGTTTGGCCACGCGGCACGGCCGCAGGAGCGGACGGTGGTCGTCGACTTCCACGCGGACGACGTCCCTGTTCGAGGGCAGGGAGACCCTGAGTTCGCAGACGCCGTTCGCGTGTTCGTGCGCGTTGGTGACCAGTTCGGTGGTCAGCAGTTCGGTGTCCGCGATGGTGGTGTGGCCGACCTCGCCGAGCTGCTCTCGCAGCCAGGCCCGTACCTTTCCCAAAGGCGGGGCGATACCGGCGGGGAATTCGTAAGCCTGCCGTGTTCCCGTGATACCCACGCGTGTCTCCTTAGCGGGTTTCCCAGCTTGGCCAAGAGCATGGGTGCAGTCTCGGGATACCCAAGGAGAGCGGCGTTCACACGCGGGCACTTCCGGCGATCGCGGTGACCCTGATCTCGACCCGCATTTTCGGCGCGCCGAGGGCAGGGACGCCGATCTCCGTCCAGATCGGCGCGCGGTCGCCCATGCGCGCACGGAACTGCTCGACCATCACGCGGTTGTGGACCTCGCCGATGAACCCCGGTGTCTCCGGGACGTGGTACGAGTTCACAGCGATCACGTCGCGCCAGGTCGCGCCGGCGGTGGCGAGGGTCCGTTCGACGTTCTCGAAGGCCCGGACGATTTCCTCCTCCAGGTCCGCGGGGAAGTGCAAGTCGTCGTCCCAGCCCCCTTGTCCCGAGATCTCGATGCGATCGCCGACGCGCACCGCCTGGCTGTAGCGCATCTCGGCGAGTTGCCGGTCGCCGTATCCGGGAGTGGCGAAGAACTCCGGCTGGGACATGGTGGATCCTCTCGTTGACTTCACGCTTGAAGTCAACGTAGCACGGTTTGACTTCAAGTGTGAAGTCGTCTGGTTCTGGGTAAGGTTCCGCCATGGCCACCCCGGACCCGGACGAAGCACTGTGGCTGACCCCTGCCGAAAAAGAGGCCTGGACCGGCCTGGTCTCCTTGGTCCTCCTGCTGCCGGGGCGGCTGGAGTCGCCGTTGCAGCACGACGCCGGGCTGACGTTGTTCGAATATCTGACCCTCAGTCATATTTCCGAGGCCCCGGAGCGACGGCTGCGGATGAGCGAACTGGCCTACCTCGCGAACGGCTCGCTCTCGCGCCTGTCCAATGTGGTCAAACGCTTCGAGCAGCGAGGCTGGGTGGAGAGGGCACCTGACCCGAGTGACGGCCGGTACACCCTCGCCGTGCTCACGGACGACGGCTACGAAGTCGTGGTCGCGGCGGCGCCCACGCACGTCCGTTCGGTGCGGGATCTCGTCCTCGACCCCTTGACCGCGGAGGATCAGCAGGCGCTGGCCCGCATCGCCGCCAAACTGCGGACACGGCCGGTCGATCTCGGCTAGGTCCGCGTTTCATAAGCCAAGTTCGCGGTCTTCGCGCCCAAGCGTGGTTCTGGACTGGGGTCGTGAGTGGCAAGTAGTGTTCTAGCCCTCTTTACCACGTAGCTTAAGTTGATCTTGGGCAGGGTTTTGATCGCAAGTGGTGACGGTTGCCGCACGTCAAGCGCTCGGTCGCCCTGGTCGATGGGAGCCGGCACGCCCTGACGTCCACTGTGGACACATTTCGATGACTGAATGTCCGATTAATGACGAAATGGGCGGTTCCGTTAGGGGGTCGTGAGTGGCAAAGGTCGTTCTAACCCTCTTTCCCACTCACGACCCCCTCCTCAAACCGCACAACTCGCCCAACTCGGACACTGATTTCTTCGGATATGTCCCTTATGGACAGTCAGGAAGGCGTCTCTTCGGCCGGTCCCGCCCCAGCCGCCAACTCCGGCCACGCCACGTTTGACTTACCCCTCATTATGGAACAGGCGCTAGGCCGGTACTTCGAGGCAGTCGATTGTGCGCGCGAAGGTACCTTGTGCTCGCGTTCCGGACTCTGGTCCTCTGTCAGGGTTCAATTCACGCGAAGAGGGGGAAATCTCGTGTTCAAGAAAATATTCGCCGTCCTGTCGGTGTTTTCGATGGCACTCCTGGGTGTCGCGGGAACCGCGCACGCCGGCATCGTGCAATGGTCCGACGGTTACGAATCGAATCCCCATGGCGTCTGGGAGCGGGGAATCCAGGGCGGTGACGGGCATTCCTGGTTCGACATCGGCATGGGAGTGGCGCGGACCGGCAACAACAACGGCTGGCTCTTCGCCGACAACGGCTGGTCGGCGATGAGGACGCCGAAGTCGCTCGCCAGTTTCCCGGCGAACCGATCGAATTGCGCCGCCGCGATTTACGCCGACCCGGTCGGTGGCGGGGCGAACGTCGGCCTCGAGATCTGGGACCCCGTCGGCTGGCGGAAAATCTCCCACACGGTGAAGTGGATCGACGACTGGGCGGGCTATCAGCTCATCACGCTGAACAATCTCAATCTGAACGGCGTGGGCACCGTCTACCTCCAGCCGATCTACGGCAACAACGGTGGGCCGGCGAAGTACATCCGCCTGGACGACGCGGTCATCCAGTGCGTTTACTGACCGGGCGCCATGTCTCGCCGCGGTATCGATCGGCGGCCGGCGTTGCGACATTCGGTGAGTATTCGCTGCTGAGCACCGGATGAATTCGGGTTTCGCCCTGGCGAGGTGATCACGGAAAACGGAGAACGCTTCGGCACCTCTCACGCTGAAGAGTGAGAGGTGCCGGAGTGTTTCGGCTGGACGGCGTAGCGCGGACATTGTCTACGTAGGCCGGATTCGCGGTAACAGCCCGTTGAGCGCCTTGACATGGAGCGTTCGGGTCGCGCGCTAACGAAATGCGGATCTTTCCGTCTTTCCAGGAGGCCCACAGGAATTCCGGCTCCCGCCGGGTCTCGAAAGGGAAGTCCATGTCGCGAAGACCATTTTTCGTCGTTCTGACCGCCGTCACGGCGATGCTCGCGTCCACCGCGGTCGCCGCCGCGGCCCCGCCGGGAGTCGACCCGGCCACGGTCGATCTCACGCTCGACGCGGGGCAGAGCACGACCGTGACCAAGAACGTGACGACCTCGGCGGTGCCGCCGAATCCCGACCTCGTCCTGCTCGCGGACACCACGGGCAGCATGGGCGGGCCGATCGGCAACGTACGGTCGAACGCCGGCGCCATCACCGGCGACGTGCTCGCCGCCCAGCCGACCGCGCAGTTCGGCGTCGCCGAGTACAAGGACTTCACCGATTCCGTGCCGTTCAAGGTCAACCAGGGCATCACCGGGGACACGACCGCGGTGCAGGCGGGGATCAACCAGTGGACGGCGTCGGGAGGCGGGGACACGCCGGAGGCGAACCTGAACGCCCTCTACCAGCTGGCCTCCGGCGCGGTCGCCTTCCGGCCGGACGGCACCCGCATCATCGCCTGGTTCGGTGACGCGCCCTCGCACGATCCGAGCGGCGGGCACACGCTGGCCCAGACCATCGCGGCGCTGCAGGCGGCGAAGATCCGCGTGGTCGCCGTCAACGTCGGCAACCTCGATGCCACCGGACAGGCCACCGCCATCACCTCGGCCACGGGCGGTGTACTGCTGAACAACGTCCCGGCCGGTCAGGTCTCCCAGGCCATCCTGGACGGCATCAAGTCCATCGAGGTCACCGTGACCCCGAAGGTGACCAGCTGCGACCCGCAGCTCACGGTCACCAACGACCCCGGCAGCGTCAAGGTGGCCAGCGGCGACGTCGCCACGTTCACCGAGACGATCACGGCGTCGGCAGGGGCCGCTCCCGGCACCTACCAGTGCGTCGTCGACTACCAGGTCGACGGTGTTTCGCGCGGGTACATCGAGACCACGACCGTGCGCGTGCTCGGGTTGAGCATCGACGACGTGACGGTCAACGAAGGTTCCGGGGGAGCGCAGGTACCGGCGACGTTCACGGTGTCGCTGCTCGGCGGTCCCAGCCCGAATCCGGTGACGGTCCAGTACGCGACGGCGAACGGCACCGCGACGGCGCCCGCCGACTACGCGGCAGCGAATGGGATTGTCACGTTCGCACCGGGACAGACGACCAGACCGGTGACGGTCCTGGTCAACCCGGACACCGTCGACGAGCCGAACGAGACGTTCACGGTGAACCTCTCGGCCCCGTCGGGCGCCGGCCTCGTCGACGCGACCGGGGTCGGCACGATCGTCGACGACGACCGCGACGGCGTCTTTTCCTGCACGGGTACCGGGGCGAATGTCCTCGGCGTGACCGCGGCGCGGGCCAACCCGGCGAACCTGCCTTGTGCCGACGACAGCAGCACCGTCGCCGCCGCGACGCTCAACGCCGGCCTGATCAAGGTGGAGACCAAGGTGCTGACCGCGTCGACCGATCTCACGCCGGACGACCAGTCGGCGGCTCCGGCCGCGGGCGATCGCGCGCTGGCGTCGGCCAAGATCGACAAGACGGTGATCAGCACGCTCGGGCTGACCGTCGAACTCGGCGTGATCCAGTCGCAGGCCACGGCGACCTGTCAGCCGTCGGCGGGCGGGCTCGCCCCGGTCCTGGCGGGCAGTTCGAACGTCGCTTCGCTGAAGATCAACGGCGAGTCGATCACGGTGGGCTCGGCGCCGCTGACCATTCCACTGGTCATCGGCTCGCTGAAGCTCAACGGCCAGACCGTGGCGAACGGCGTCGTGAAGCAGCAGGCCGTCGCACTGGACACCGTGCTCGCGAAGATCGTGCTCGCGGAGTCCCAGGCCGACGTGCACGGAACCTCGGCGCATCCGGCGGGCAACCCCTGCCGTCGCTGAGCCGGTGAGTCCCGCCGGGGCGGACGGATCCTCGTCGGCCCCGGCGGGACAAGCCGTCCGGTGGCTCAGGGGAGGGCTTTGACCACGGCCGCGGTGGCTTGCGCGAGGAGCTTGTTGTCGATCTTGGCGTTCTTGGCGGACCGGTCGGTCAGGATCGAGATGACGATCGGAGCCCGGTTCGGCGGCCACACGACGCCGATGTCGTTGCGCGTTCCGTAAGACGCGGTACCGGTCTTGTCTGCGACCGGCCAGCCGGGGACGCCGGCCCGGATGTTCTGGTCGCCGGTGGTGCTGGCGCGCATCATGTCGACCAGGATCTTGCGTTTGTCCTCGGGGAGGGCGTCGCCGAGGGCGAACGCGCGCAGGCTCACGGCGAGAGCGCGGGGCGTGCTGGTGTCCCGCGGGTCGCCGGGCGCGGTGTCGTTGAGTTCGGGTTCGATCCGGTCGGCGTGGCTCGTGGTGTCGCCGATGCCGCGCAGCACCGCGTTGAGACCTTCGGGGCCGCCGAGTTCGCGGAAGAGCAGGTTGCCGCCGGTGTTGTCGCTGTACCGGAGGGTCGCGTCCATGACGGCGCGCAGCGGCAAGCCCGTCCCGACGTGCTTCTCCGTGACCGGCGAATTGACGACCACGTCCTTTTGGCCGTAGGTCACCGTGCGGTCCAGGTCGGCGATCGACGTCCGCTGCAGAACGCCGCCGGCACTGAACACCTTGTGCGTCGAGGCGTAGGCGAACCGTTCGTCGGCGCGGAAGGCGACCTCGCGGCCGTTCGCGGTGTCCACCGCGTACACCCCGAGACGGGCGGCGAAAGCACGTTCGAGCTGTTCGAATTCGGCTCGGTCTACCGAAGCGGCCGGAGTGGCGGCGGGCGGTTGCGCGGGAGCGGGAGTGGAGCACGAGGCGAGTGACACGACCGAGAGCGCCAGCAGGGCGGCCCAGCGGCGAGAAGTGACGGACACGGTGATTCCTTTCAAGATCGTTCGATGTCCGCAGTCTGTCCAGCGCCGGTCATGCTGTCCAAGACACTAATGACCCCTTTCATGCGAAATCCGCATAGTATGTGGTCGTGGACCTGATCGGCAGTTGCCGGGCGTTCGTGAGCGTGAGTGAAGCCGGGACCTTCACCGCGGGAGCCGCGATCGCCCGCATTCCCCAACCGGTGGCGAGCCGCCGGATCGCCGCGCTGGAACGGCATTTCGGCGAGCGGCTGTTCGACCGCTCCACCCGGCGCGCCCGGCTCACCCCGTTCGGCCGGGACATGCTGCCGTCGGCGAAACGGCTGGTGGCACTGGCCGACGCCATGGAACACGACGCGCAGCGCGCCAAACTGCGGCCGCTACGGCTTGCGATGCCGGAAACCTGCACCGTCCGCGAGCTCGCCGAACTCGACGCGGCGGCGCGAGCGCTCGACGTCTTCCTGGAGTTCCGGCAGGCCCCGCCGAGGGAACGGGCGGAACTCGTGCGTACGCAGGAGGTCCGCGCGGCGCTCACGGTCGTCCCCGCCGAAGAGGGCGGGTGGAAGGTGCCGCTCGGCCTGGCGAGCAGAGGGAAGCCACGGGCGGGCGCCCTGCATCTGGAAACGCTGCGGGTCGGCCGGTCCGGCCGCACGCCACGCCGGGTCTGGATCCAGCCGGAGGACGACGTGCCGCATATCCGCGACCGCCTGTTCCGGATCCGCGACTCGGTGGGGCTGCGGCCCGCGCAGGTGCCCGTCGCCGATTCGCTCACCGCGGCCGCGGCGGCCGTGTTCGGTTCGGACGATCTGTTGTTGTGCTCGCCGGCTCAGTCCGCCGAACTCGGCTTGGCCTGGCGGCCGCTCGGCGAGCTCCGGCTCGCGCGCGGATTCGAGATCACGGCGGGGCTCGGCGAGGACGCGCAGCGGCTCCGGGCACGATTGTGGCCGGACATCGCCCGATGTCTCGGCGCGGAGGAGACGACATGAACACCGGAACACTGCGCGCCGAACTGGACGACGGCGGCCTGCGCGGTTCGTTCCTGGTGCGGGATCTGCGGACCGGCTACGAGATCGGCATCGACCCCGACCTGGAGTTCCCGAGCGCGTCGCTGGTGAAGATTCCCCTCGCCGCGGCGACCCTGGAGCGGATCCGCCGGGGCGAACTGGACGGTTCGGCGCCGATCGACGTCCAGCCCGGGCGGGCCACCGCGCCGGGACCGACCGGGCTGACCCGGTTCCGGCATCCGGCCAGGGTGGCGATCGACGACCTGCTCTACCTGAGCATGGCCATCAGCGACGAGACCGCGGCGGACGCGCTCTTCGCGCTGACGCTGCCGGCCGAGGTCACCAGGATGACGCGCGAATGGGGCGTTTCCGGGATCACCGCGCGGCATCCGGCCGCGGACCTCAGCGACACCCCCGCCGAACGGTTCGCCCCCACGGACGTCCACCTCGCGCACGCGCTCGCGATCAACGCGGGCACCGCCGGGCAAGGCCATCCCGTTCCGCAGCTCGACGTCACGCGCGCGAGCTCCGGTTCGGCCCGCGCGTTCGTGAACCTGCTCGAAGCGCTGTGGAAACCGTCCAAAGTGGACGAAGAGGTGGCGGCGCGGGTGCGCGAGCTCATGGGACTCAACCTGCTGCGTCAACGGCTGAGCCCCGATTTCGTCTCCGACGCCACGAAATGGTCGTCGAAGACGGGTACCGTCCTGAACCTGCGGCACGAGGTCGGGGTGGTCGAACACGCCGACGGCGGGATGTACGCGATCGCCGCGCTGACCGCATCTCGGGTGCCCGCGGCGATCCAGCCGGAGGCCGAAGTGCTGATGGCCCGGGTGGCGCGGGCGTTGCGGGATCACCTGCGCGAAGGGAAGTCGTAACTCGCGTGATCAGACTCGTAACTCGCGTGATCAGGGGCGTAACTCACGTGATTGAAGGGCGATCACGCGCGTTACGCCGGAGCCGCGCGGTGTCGAGATCCTGCCATGTCGGGTATCCGCCAGCTCCGGGCCGTGTGGGAAACCTGATCACCCGTCTTTACTTCACGTACGGACGTCGGGGGCTCTTGTCGAAAGGGATCATGGTGATCGGTAGTACGAGAAAGACGCGGAGAGGCACGGTGGCCGTGGTCGCCGGTGCGTTCCTGGCCTCGGGCCTGGTACTGGCTCCCGCCGCGGGTGCGGCTCCCGCGGCCAAGGCCGACCCGGACACCGCGGCGCTCGCCGGCGCGCTGACCAAACAGGCCGTGGCCTGGGGCGAGTGCTCGTTCCCCTCCGTCGCGCCGGCGACGGAAGCCGAACTGAAGAAGGTCAAGGGCCTCGCCTGCGCCACCATCCAGGTGCCGCGCGACTGGCACAACCCGCAGGACGGCAACACGATCGGCGTCCGTGTCTCCAAGACCGCGACCGCCTACCCCGGCACCGGCAGGCAAGGCATCGCGCTGGTCAACCCGGGCGGCCCCGGTGGCGAGGGCCTGCCGTGGGGCGCCGCGATGGCGATGCGCAGCCCCGTGCTGGCCTCGCAGTACGACTTCGTCGGTTTCGATCCCCGCGGTGTCGGTCAGAGCACTCCGCTGACCTGTAGCTACACCGTCCCGGACAGCACGGATCAGAACGTGATCAGCCGGGCGAAGGTCGAAGGCTGCCTGAAGAACCCGCTGACGAAGTTCATCACCACCGAGCAGACCGCGTACGACATGGACTTCATCCGGGTGCTGCTCGGGGAGAAGAAGACCAGCTACATCGGCTACTCGTACGGCACGTGGCTGGGCACCTGGTACGCCACGACGTTCCCGAGCAAGGCGCACCGGTTCCTGCTCGACTCCTCGACCGACGCGAGCCGTTCGACGCTGGAGAAGACCTGGGACCTCCAGCCGCGCAGCCGTGACCGCCAGTTCCAGGAAGCACTGCTGCCCTACATGGCGCGCAACGACGCCAAGTACAAGACGGGCACCGACCCGCTCGAGATTCGCCGCAATTGGGAGAAGGCGGGCGGCACCCGGGAGTTCGCGGGCATGCTCTACGCCGCGTGGTTCATCATCCCGGCGATGTACGACACCTCCCAGTACCCGTCCGCGGCCTCGATGGTGGCCGCGCTGGCGAAGGGACCGGCGCCCACCGGGACCGACGCGGAGAAGCTCGGGCAGGTCGTCGCGAAGGCACTGAGCACGCCCGGTCTGACCGACGCGAACAAGGCGTTCCTGAACAAGGCGAAGGGCAACGCCCTGGAGGCCATCGCGAAGAAGGACTCGGTCGAGCGCAAGGCTTCCTACCAGGGCGGTGCCGAGGTCGAGACCTGGGACGCGGCGTTCGAGGCGATCCGGTGCCAGGACGGCCAGTGGAACCAGAACCTGCATTACTGGAACTACTGGCAGGCCGACCTGACCGTGAACGCGCCGTTCATCGCGCCGATCATGGCCCTCTCGGGTGCGCCGCTGTGCGCGTTCTGGCCGACCACCAACGCCAAGCCGGCGCCGGAGGAGAAGACGTTCCCGAAGCTGCTGATCGCGCAGACCGAACTCGACGCGGCCACGCCGTACGAAGGCGCGCTCGCCACCGCGAACGCCCTGCCGGGCGCCAAGATGATCAGTGTCGACAACGAAGGCAGCCACGGGATCTTCCCGTACAACACCGACTGCGTCGACGACCCGATCGTCGCCTACTTCCAGACCGGTCTCACGCCGAAGAAGAAGTTCACCGGCTGCCAGGGGCTGCCCCTGCCGGGTGAGGACAAGACCGCCGAGGTCGGCGGTCACCTCGGGCACGACGGGAAGATCAAGATCAAGATGATCACCCCCCAGGTCCGCAAGGCGAACGAGATCGTCCGTGAGCTGCTCGAAGGCGCCGCGACCCCGGCGGCCGACGAGAAGGGGATGCCCGCCAACGCCTAGTCCCCGAAAGCGCTGAACAGAGGCTCCCGCGAGCCCGATCCGGTTCGCGGGAGCCTCTTCGGCGTGCCTCCACCGGGATCCGTGATCCTTTCGTTACTGGTCCAGCCGCACGATTCCGGCGCTGACCCCCTCAAGAGCAGTGAACGGAAGCAGCGATACCGCGAGGCGTGACATCGATGTCACGCCTGTCGATCCTGGGGTGGGGGAGGAGAAGCGTCATGCTCGCCGAGTCGCGGGGCCTGTCGATGGAGGCCGAGCAGCTGTACCGGGCCCTGCTGGACGGGCGCCCGATCACGCCCGGCGCCGAGCTGGCGGAGCTGGAGCGGTTCGGTCTGGTCCGGGCGGGCGCCTCCGGGGTCGAGGTGCGCCCGCCGCGGGCGGCACTGTCGGCGTTCGCGGCGCAGCACGAGGCCGCGGCCGTCCGCGCACGGGAAGCGGCCGAGGTACTCGGCGCCGCCTACTCCCTGCGGACCGGCCGGGACGCGGATTTCGTCGAGGTGCTGCGCAGCCGCGACGAGGTGATCGCCACCTTCGAGGCCATGCAGACGCAGGCGAGCGTGGACATCGTCGCCCTGGACCCCGGGTCGTACATGAGCCCGAAGGCCGAGGTGAGCACGGTGCAGCCGGGTTCGATGGCGCGGGGCATCGCGTACCGCGTGGTTTACGACTCGTCCGTGCTGCAGGATGATGACGGATTCGCCCAGGTGCAGTCGAGTATCGCACTGGGGGAGCAGGCCAGGGTGTTCCCGAGGCTGCCCTTGAAGCTGGTGATCGCCGACAGCAAGCGGGCGCTGATCGCCGTCCCGAACTCCGACGCCGGTGACGTGCTCGCCCTGCTGATCCATCCGTCGATGATGCTGAGCGCCCTGATCGAGTTGTTCGCATCGTTCTGGCGGATGGGTGTGCCGGTGCGGGCGGGTGGTCCGGACGACGCCGAAGCCGCCCAGGAACCGACAGTCGCCACTCGCCGTCTGCTCGCGCTGTTGAGCGGAGGCCTGACGGACGAGGCGATCGCACGCGAACTCGGCATCAGCGAGCGCACGGTGCTCCGGCGGATCAGCCGCCTGCAGCAATTGCTGGGCGCGCAGACGCGATTCCAGCTGGGAGTACAGGCTTCGCGCCAAGGCTGGCTTTGAATCGCGTTTCTGTGGCGTGGGCACCAAGGTCGACGGCGGAAATTGTCACGTGAGAATGGGGTCGCGTCTCACGGGTGGTAAGTGTCCTTAAAGTCGACCGCGCCGTCCACGCAGTCACGGACCACATCGGCGGGTAGTGAGGGCCTCCTTCACTACCTTGAGGGTAGGGAAGGAGGCCCTCACGGATTCCTGGCTGGGGGTGGGCGCTTCGGAGTACATGAAGGACCCCTTCCTGTGCCTAGTGTCACGAGTCGGAAGTTCGTGTGGTATTCGGTGTGGTGCCGAAGGATCTTGTTTCTTGTTTCGTGCGGTGAAGATGCTGTCGGCTGAGGCCGTGAGCATTTCGCTGACTTCAAGGGAGCCAGGAGGCCTTCATGGCGAGGTTCCGGACCGGTCACGGGGGTCGTGAGTGGTAAGTGTCGTTAGAACGACACTTACCACTCACGACCTGCCTATCACCTCGTGACCCCAGGGCCAGGCGCGAAACGGCCGGATATCGATACGGATTTACGGCGCGAACTTCCGGTGCAGGACACTAGGCGCAAGGAAGGGGTCCTTCATGTACTTGGGGAAGGAGTCCTTCAGGGACCACAAGGCTCAGGCGTCCGTGAGAGCCGCTTGAGTTCTAGTGGTCGTCGCAACATCTGATGTGGAGGTGTTGTGGTGGCTGGGAAACGTCGTCGTTGGTTGCCGCGGGATGTGCGGGTGGCGTTCTGGGATCGGGTGCGGGCTGGGTTGCCGGTGGAGCGGGCGGCGGTGGCCGTGGGCGTGTCGCGGGCCAGTGGGAGACGGTTGTTCGAGGAGGCTGGCGGGGTGATCAGTAATGCGCCGAAGTCTGGGTCGGGCCGCTATCTCTCGCTGGGCGAGCGGGAGGAGATCATGATCCTGTGGGCCCAGCAGGTGCCGAAAGCGGAGATCGCGCGCCGGTTGGGGCGGGATCGCTCCACGATCGGGCGGGAACTGGACCGCAACAGCACCGGGCAGGGCTATCGGGCCAGCTCGGCCCAGCACGCGGCCGAGGAGCGGGCGAAACGGCCGAAACCGGCGAAGCTGGCCGTTGACCTGGTGTTACGGGACAGAGTGCAGGCGGATCTGCGGGCGTGGTGGTCGCCGGAGCAGGTCGCTGCCAGGCTGGTCCGGGACTTTCCCGACCAGCCGAGGATGCACGTGAGTCACGAGACGATCTACCAGGCCATCTACGTCCAAGGCCGGGGCGCGCTGCGGCGTGAGCTGGCGCGGTGCTTGCGGACCGGGCGGGCGATCCGCCGGCCGCAGCGGATGCCCGATGGGCGCCGGGCCCGCCAGGGCAAGATCGCCGGGATGGTCCCGATCTCCGAACGGCCCGCCGAGGCCGCCGACCGGGCGGTCCCGGGACATTGGGAAGGCGATTTGATCATGGGCAAGGACAACCGTTCGGCGATCGGGACCCTGGTCGAACGCACGACCCGGTTCTGCCTGCTGCTGCACCTGCCCGGCGGGAAAGACGCCGCCACCGTCGCCGACCAGATGATCGCCACCATCAAGACCCTGCCCACACAGCTGCGCCGGTCACTGGCCTGGGACCAGGGCACCGAAATGGCCAGGCACGCACAGATCACCCTGGCCACCGACCTCGACATCTACTTCTGCGACCCGCACTCACCCTGGCAACGAGGCTCGAACGAGAACACCAACGGCCTGCTCCGCCAGTACTTCCCCAAAGGCGCCAACCTCGCCACGCACAGCCGGGAAGACCTTGCGAGGGTGGCCGCCGAACTCAACGGCCGCCCCCGCAAAACCCTCGACTGGGACACCCCAGCCGAACGACTCAACAAGCTACTGTCCTAACAGGAGCATGTTGCGACGATCGCATGAATCCGCCCCGTCCTTACCGCTCACGAGGAGGCAAAATGCGCCCGACGCTCCTCATGATCGCGTTAGGGGCGTTCGTCACCACCCTCGACAACACGATCGTCGCGGCGGGCGCGCCGTCGATCGCCCGGGACCTCGGCCTCGAGCTGCCCACGCTGCAATGGGTGAGCATCGGCTACATGCTCCCCTTCGCCGGACTGCTCCCGGTGGCGGGCACGGTGGTGGACCGCTGGGGTCAGGCCGCGACGCTGCGGGCCGGGCTGATCGCGTTCGGGGTCGGCGCGGCGGCCGGCGGGCTGGCCACGACGGCGTGGCTCGTCATCTCCGCGCGGGTACTGCAGGGCGCCGCCGCGGCGTTCCTGGTCCCGGCCCTGCTCAGCCTGCTGCGCACCAATCTCGACGCGCGAGGGCGAGCGGTCGGGGCGACGGTGTGGACCGCCTGCCTCGCTGCCGCGCTCGCGCTCGGTCCGACGCTCGGCGGTGTGCTGAGCGAATATTGGGGCTGGGGCTGGATCTTCTTCGTCAATCTCCCGTTCGTGGCGGCGATGCTGCTGCTGTCGCGTACGGTCGCCCTCGCGGATCGCGATCCGGCGGCCGGGCGGCCTGCCGTGCTGTCCATGCTGGTGGTGACCGCGGGGATGGTCCTGATCACCGCCGCCGTGGTGGAGTTGGGCGAGGGTGGAGCGCTGCTGTCCGCGGTGTTCGGCGTCGCGGGCACGGGCTTCGCGATCTGGTTCGTGTTCAGGGAAAGACGCGCGCGCGTGCGGCTGGTACCGGTGGAGCTGACCGGTCAGCGGGTCTTCGCCGGCGCGCTCACCGTGCAGTTGCTGTGGGGATTGGGCGTTTCGGGCGTCTTCTTCTTCACGCCGTTGCTGCACCAGGAATCCCTCGGGCTAGGGCCGTTGCAAGCCGGATTGCCGCTGGTAGTGGTGGCGGTGGCGGTCGTCGCCGCGACGCCGCTGGTGCCTTGGGCCGTACCGCGATTCGGTCCACATCGGACTGTCGCGGCTGGGCTGGCGACGGTGGCCGCGGGACTGCTGGCGATCGCGGCGGTCAACCACGTGCCGGAAATCCTTCCGCGGATCCCCGGGTTGGTGCTGATCGGTGCCGGATCGGCTCTGACCACACCGTTGACCTCGTACGCGCTGGAAATCGTGGCGGAGCGGCACGCGGGCACCGTGTCCGGGCTGCTCACCGCGTCGCGTGAACTGTCGAGCGCGCTGGGCGTCGCGCTGATCGGGGCCGTGCTGGCGGTGGTCCGCACGGCCCGGCTCGACGAGGGCGCCGCGTCCGCGCTGGCGAGTGGTTACACGGCGGGCCTGCTGGCGGCGGCGGGGCTGGAACTGGCCGGTGCGCTCCTCGCGCTCAGGTTGCTGAACCCCCGGCCGGGCCGAAGTTCGTCCCGAAGTGACAAGCCGGGTGCCCCCTTTCTCACTTCCCGGTGAGCACGTCGGCATCGCCGTCGGCGTTTCACCGTCCTTTCATTGACACTCTTCCCGCGGTATCCATACAGTTCCGGGCAGATAAAGAACGGTCTCCGGAATGGAATCCGCTTTCGGCAACGGTGCCGTTCCGAATTCACCCGCTCCTGCTCACGTCGTCAAACGAGGGGCCATGGAAACCATTTCGGAATCGGTCGTCGCCGCCTGCGAGCCGGACGACGCGCGCGGCGGCGAGTCGTTCGCGACACTGCTGAGGTACTGGGCGTGGCGGCTCGGCGACGAGGTCGCCGTGACCTATCTCGACCATCGCGCCGGAGCGGACGGCCGGGCGGTCACCGTGTCCTGGCGCGAACTCGACGACCGGGTCGACGTCCTCGCCACCCGCCTGACGTCTTTCACCGCCCCGGGGGACCGGGCGGCGATCCTGGCGCGGCAGTCCGTCGACTACGTCGTCGCCTTCCTCGGCGCGATCCGCGCCGGGCTGGTGGCGGTCCCGCTGTTCGCCCCGGACCTCCCGGGGCATGCGGGCAGGCTGGCCGCCGTCGCCGCCGACTGCGCGCCGCGGGTCGTGCTCACCACCGCCGACGGGCTCGACACCGCCGCCGGTTTCCTTTCCTCGACGGATATCGAGCGCCCCGCCGTGCTCGCCGTCGACACCCCGACTCCGGTCGCGGCCGGTGATCGCTCCTGGCCGCGACCGGAACCAGACGGACTGGCGTACCTGCAGTACACGTCCGGTTCCACGCGGACGCCGGCGGGTGTGATGCTGACCCACCGCAACGTGCTCACCAACGCCCGCCAGGCGTGCGACGCCTACTCGATCGAAACGGGGACGACGTCCACCGTCAGCTGGCTTCCGCTGTTCCACGACATGGGCCTGATCCTCGGGATCGGCGCGCCGATGGCGGCGGGCGCGGCGTCGGTCCTGATGGATCCGCTCGCGTTCCTCGAACGGCCGTCACGCTGGTTGCGCGCCCTCTCCGCCAGTCCCGGCGCGATCAGCGCGGCACCCAATTTCGCCTACGCCTACAGCGCTTCCCGGGTGACCGAGGACGAGAAGAGTTACCTCGAACTGAGCCGGGTCGTCTCGTTGATCAACGGTAGCGAGCCGGTCCTGCCCGCGACCATCGCGAAGTTCCATGGCGCTTTCGAGGACTGCGGGCTGCGGCCCGAGGTGCATCGCTCCTCCTACGGGCTGGCCGAGGCCACCGTGCTCGTCTCCGTCACCGAAGCGGGCAAGGCCCCGCGCCAGGTCGCCTTCGACCGCGAGCGGCTCGCCGCCGGGCTGGCGACGCCCGCCCTCCCCGGCGTGGTGTCCACCACGCTCGTCTCCTGCGGATTTCCGGCGGGGCAACGGGTCCGCATCGCCGACCTGGTCGCCGGCGCGCTCGTCGAACCTGGGCGGGTGGGGGAGATCCAGGTCAACGGCCCGAACGTCGGTGTGGGCTACTGGGGACGGCCCGCCGCGTCCGACGGTGTCTTCGGCCTGCCGCCGATCGATCCGGAGTCCGGTGCGGGCTGGCTCGCGACCGGGGACCTCGGCGTGCGTTACGAGGGCGAGCTGTTCATGACCGGCAGGCTCAAGGATCTCGTCATCGTCGACGGCCGCAACCACTATCCGCAGGACGTCGAACAGACCGTGGAGACGCATCCCGCGGTCCGGCCGCATTCCGCCGCGGCGTTCGCGATCGAGCGCGAAGGCGGCGAAGCGGCGGTCGTGGTGGCGGAACGGGCCAAGGGCACTGACGTCGACATCGCCGTGGCGACCGCGGAGATCCGGAGGGCGGTCTCGGCCGCGCACGGTCTGCGGCCGCACGACGTCGTCTTCCTCGCCCCCGGCGAGGTTCCGCGTACCTCCAGCGGCAAGATCAGCCGCGCCCTCTGCCGGAAGTCCTTTCTGGACGGTTCGCTGACCGCGCGGCGGCTCGGGTGACCGCGGAGATCCGCGCCTGGCTCGTCGCGCGGGTGGCGGAGCGGACCGGGCTGCCCGCGGCTCGGGTCGACCCGGACCGCCCGCTGCACGAGAGCGGCCTTTCCTCCCGGGAGTCGATGGAGCTGGCGGCGGAGCTGGGCCGGTACCTCGGCCGCCCGCTACCGCCGACATTGGTGTGGCAGTACCCGACGATCGACGCTCTCGCCGCGCGTCTGTCCACAGTGGAGGACTCCGCGACCGTGAGCGGTGAAGCCCGCGAGGGAGAGCCGATCGCGATCGTCGGTGTCGGCTGCCGTCTGCCGGGCGGCGCGGACTCGCCGGAGCGGTATTGGCGGCTCCTGGACGACGGCCGTGACGGCATCCGCGACGTCCCCGAAGGCCGCTGGGACGCGTTCGAGGAGGACTTCGGCCGTGGCGGATTCCTCGGCGACATCGCCGGTTTCGACGCCGCGTTCTTCGACATCACCCCGGGCGAGGCCGAAGCGATGGATCCCCAGCAGCGGATGCTGCTCGAAGTCGCCTGGGCGGCGCTGGAACACGCCGGGATCCCGCCGTCCACCTTGCGCGGAACCCGGACCGGTGTGTTCGTCGGGCTCTCGGCCGGCGAGTACGGCCACCTGACGATGGCCGATCCCGCCACCGTCGACGTCTGGTCCGCCACCGGGGCCGCGACGAGCATCGCCGCCAACCGGCTTTCGTACCTGTTCGACCTGCGCGGGCCCAGCCTCACCCTCGACACCGCGTGCTCGTCTTCGCTGGTGGCGGTGCATCAGGCGGTGCAGAGCCTGCGCCGCGGTGAATGCGGGACGGCGCTCGTCGCCGGAGTGAACCTCCTGCTCTCGCCCGCCGTCACCGCGTCCTTCCGGCGTGCCGGGGTGCTGGCCCCGGACGGGCATTGCAAACCGTTCGACGCCGACGCCGACGGCATCGCCCGCGGTGAAGGCTGCGGCGTGATCGTGCTCAGGCCGCTGAAGGCCGCTCGCCGCGCGGGGGACCGGGTGCTCGCCGTGATCCGCGGCAGCGCGGTCAACTCCGACGGCCGGTCGAACGGACTCGTCGCGCCCAGCCCCGGCGCGCAGGCCGACCTGCTGCGTGACGCGTACGCGGCGGCGGGGGTCGAACCGTCCTCTGTGGACTACGTGGAGGCACACGGGACCGGGACGGCGGTGGGGGATCCGATCGAGGCCGTCGCGCTCGGCGAGGTGCTCGGAGCAGGGCGCGAATCCGGCCGACCACTCCTGATCGGGTCGGTGAAGGGAAATCTGGGGCATCTCGAAGGCGCGGCGGGGATGGCCGGGCTCATCAAGGTGGTCCTCGCGATGGTCCACCGACGGCTGCCGCCGACCCCGCATCATCGCGCACCCAGCCCGCATATCGATTTCGCCGGTCTCGGCCTCCGGATGGTCGGCGCCGGGACGGACTGGCCGCGGTACTCCGACGTCGTGCGGGCCGGGGTCTCGGCGTTCGGGTTCGGCGGCACCAACGCCCACGTCGTCCTCGAAGAGTGGCCCGCCGCGTCGTTCCCCGCTCGCGGGACGGACGCCGAGGGCCCGCGGGTGCTGGCGCTGTCGGCCCGATCGCCCGAGGTACTTCGGGCGCGTGCCGCCGATCTGGCCGACTGGCTCGAAGACCCCGCCCATCACGCGGTATCGCTCGCCGCGGTCGCCGCGACGCTGGCCAGGAGCCGGGACCATCTGCCGATCCGCGGCGCGGTGGTGGCCGGGGAACGCGACCGGGCCGCCGCCGCGCTGCGGGAACTGGCCGCCGGACGCGACGGCGGGGACGTCGTCGCCGGCGAGGCCGGTCCCATTCCCGACGTCGTGTTCGTCTTCTCCGGCTACGGCTCCCAGTGGCCCGGCATGGGCTGCCTACTGCTGCGCTCCGAACCCGCGTTCCGTGCCGAGGTGGAGGCGCTCGACCCGGTGTTCCTGGCCGAAGCGGGGTTTTCCTTGCGCGCGGTCTTCTCCGGCGAGTGCGACCTGCCGGACCTTGCCGCGACCCAGCTCGCGTTGTTCGGCATGCACCTCGCCCTCGCCGCGCTCTGGCGTGCGCACGGCGTCGTCCCGGCCGCGGTGGCCGGACATTCGATGGGCGAGGTCGCGGCCGCCGTCGTCGCGGGAGCGCTGGACGTCACCGACGGCCTGCGCGTGATGGCCACGCGCGCCCGGCTGCTCGCCGAGGTCGACGCGTCCGGCGACGGCGCGATGGCGGTGGTCGAACTGTCCCCGGCCGAGCTCGCCGAGCTGGAAGCGGAGTTCCCCGGGATCACCGTCGCGGTTTACGCCTCGCCGGTCCAGTGCACCGTCAGTGGCGGCGCCGAACAGGTCGAGGCCCTGGTGTCGCATGTGGAGGGCCTCGGCAGGCTGGCGAAGCGGTTGCCGGTCGGAGGTGCCGGCCATTCGGAAGCCGTCGACGCCGTCCTCGGCCGGTTCCGCGCCGAGCTCGACGGGCTTTCCCCGCGACCGGCTGAGATCCCCTGTTACAGCAGTGTTCTCGACGATCCACAGTGGTCACCGGTGTTCGACATCGACTACTGGGCGGCGAATCTGCGCCGTCCGGTGCGGTTCAGCCAGGCGCTGGCGGCGGCGACCGCGGACGGGTACGGCGTGTTCGTCGAGATCTCGCCGCATCCGGTCGCGCTGGCCGCGATCGAGCAGAGCACCGGCGCGCTCGCGCTGCCGTCGGCGAGCCGCCGGATCGACGAGCGGACGGCGTTCCTGACCTCGCTCGCCCGGCTCCACGCCCTCGGACTGCCGGTGGTGCTCGACGGCGGCGGCCCCCGTCCGCTTCCGGTCGAGCTGCCCGGACCACGCTGGCGGCACGAACGGTTCTGGCCGCGACGGCCTGCCTCCCGGCCCGGATCCGGTGGCGCGCATCCGTTGCTGGGTGTCCACATCGAACAGCCGACCGGCGGTGGACATCTGTGGCACGCGGACGTCGGGACAGCGGTGCAGCCGTGGCTGGCCGACCACGCGGCGATGGGGGTCCCGCTGTTCCCCGCCGCCGGTTTCCTGGAACTGGCGCTCGCGGCGGTGAAGACCGTCCTGCGGCCGGGTGGGCACCTGCGCATCAGCGGTCTCGAACTGCACCGTGTGCTCCCGCTCGTCGCGCACACCGAGGTGACGACCAGTCTGAGCACGGGTTCCGGACCGTCCGAAGTGGACGTCTACGCGCGGGCCGCGGACGGCGGCTGGGTCCGGCACGCGACCGCCCGCGTCCGCGACGGGAACACCGCGGTCGTGCCGTTCGGCCCGGTCGGTGGCGACGCCCGGCCGGTCGACCTCTACCAGGTGCTGGCCGCGGCCGGGCAGAGCTACGGTCCCGCTTTCCGTGGCCTGCGAGAGGTTCTGGCGGCGCCCGGCCGGGCCTCGGCGTCGATCACGCTGCCCGCCGGCCATCCCGCGTACGTCCTGCATCCGGTGATCGCCGACGCCTGCCTGCACGCGCTGGCCGCGGCCGCCGGGGACGCGCTGCGTGAGGCCGACGGTGTCTTTCTGCCGCTGACCCTTGGCGAAATCGTCCTCGCTGGAGATCCTCGGCGCGGTGTCCGGGTCGACGCCGTACTCGATTCACTCGACCCGGCCGGTGACGGCCTGGTCGGCGGCGTCCAGCTGGTCGACGCCGACGACGTCGTCCTGGTCGAGTTCCGCGACGTCTACTGCCGCCGGTTCCAGCGTTCGGCACTGCCGGTGCCGATGGCGGATCTGCTGTTCGAGACGGTCTGGCGGCAGGCCGAGCCGCCGGCGGCGAAACCGGGTCCGCACAGCTGGGTCGTCCTGGAGGACGGGTCGCCGTGGCCGACGGCGTTGCGTGAACGACTCGCCGGGGACGAACTGGTGTCGGTTCCGCTCGGGGATCGGACCGCGCTGGCGGAGATCCTGCGTTCCCGCGAAGTGACGGGCGTCCTCGCGCGGGTGGCCACTTCGGTCGCGCCCGACCCGATGCGGGCCGCGCGGAGTGTCGCAACGCTCTCCGGCGTCGTCGCCGAGCTGGCCGAAGCGGCGTCCGCACCACGATTGTGGCTGGTCAGCGCCGGTGCCTCGGCCATCGAGCCCGGCGAACGCGGTGATCCCGGGCAGGCCTGGCTTCGCGGGCTGGTTCGTGTCCTCGCCTTCGAACACCCCGAGCTGCGAGCGAGCCAGGTCGACTTCGATGCCGAGCCGGATCCGGCACAGCTGTGGGTCGCCAGGCTGGCGGCGGAGCTCCACGCGGACGCGCCGGACGACGAGATCGCCTGGCGTGAGGGCGTCCGGTACACGCGGCTGCTGGCCCGCCCGGACCTCGGGGAAGCCGGTCACGAAACCGTTGTCCGCGACGGCGCCTACGTGATCACCGGTGGTCTCGGCGGCCTCGGACTGGTCGCGGCGGACTGGCTGGCCGGGCGCGGCGCGACCAGGCTCATCCTTTCCGGGCGTCGCGGCGCGAACCCCGCCGTCTTGGCGGACCTGCGTGCACTGGACGCGGACGTCCGCGTGGTGACGGGCGACATCGCCGAGCCGGGAACGGCCGAAGCGCTGGTCGCGGCCGCCACCGAAGGCGGTATGCCGTTGCGTGGCGTGCTGCACGCGGCCGGTGTGCTGGCCGACGGTGCCGCCATCGCCGTCGACGAGGATGCCGTCGAGGCTGTCTGGCGCGCGAAAGCGCTGGGAGCGTGGCGATTGCACGAGGCCACGGCCGGACACGAACTCGACTGGTGGCTGACGTACTCGTCGGCGGCGGCGTTGTTCGGATCGCCGGGACAGGCCGCCTACGCGACCGCGAACGCCTGGGTGGACGCGCTCGTCGAGTGGCGCCGGGCAGGCGGGTTACCGGCGGCGACCATCCGCTGGGGAGCCTGGGGCGAGGCGGGAGCGGCCGTCGGGAGCCGCAACCCGGTGCTCGAACCGCTCGGCACCGACGAGGCGCTGGCGGCGATGGACGCCGTGCTGAACCGTGATCGCGGATCGACCGGCATCGCCCGCGTCGACGCCGGGACGGTACTCGCCCTGTTCCCGCGTCTGGCCGGACGGCCGTTCTTCGAGATGCTGGTACCGAAGGAAGAACCGGATACCGTACCGTCCACATGGGACGGATTGGACGCGCTGCGGGCGGTCCTGCCGGAAGCGGCCCGCGAGATGCTGGCCGACTATCTCGCCGGTCTCGTCGCCGGGATGCTCGGCCTCGCCGCGGACGAGATCGACAGGCACGTCTCGCTCACCAGGCTCGGCCTGGACTCCCTCACCGCCATGCGCGCGAAGGGCGTGGTGGAACGCGATTTCGGCCTGCCGCTGCCGATTCCGTTGCTGTTGCGCGGCGCCAGCCTCGGCGAACTCGCCGATCACCTCGCCGAACAGGCAGGCTTCGGCGAGGGAGGCCCGCGGCCCGCCCGGCCGACCGTGACCGTCGGACCGCGTGATCCGGCCGAACGCTGGATCGCCCGGCACTGGCAAGCGGAACTCGACGGGGCGGAACCCGGCGTCCACGACGACTTCTTCGCCGCGGGAGGCGACCATGAGGCGGCGAAGCGACTGCGCGCGGTGTTCGCCGGGCAGCTCGGCGCGGTGCCGGACGTCGACCTGCTCTTCGCCACGCCGACGATCGCCGCGATGGCCGATCTGCTGCGTGACCGGATCGAGGGACGCGGGGGTTGCCCGGTCCGGCCGCTGCGCGAAGGCGGCGCGGATCCGGTGTTCCTGTTCCATCCGGCGGGTGGCCCGACGAGCGTGTACGAGGGACTCGTCCGCCTCTTGCCGGGGGGCAGGCCCGTCTACGGGCTCGAACGGATCGACGAAGAGGACACCGTCGAGGACAAGGCCGAGTGCTATCTCGAGCTGATCCGGGAGATCCAGCCGCAGGGCCCGTATCGGCTGGGCGGCTGGTCGTTCGGCGGCTGCCTCGCCTACGAGACCGCCCGGCGGCTGACCGCGGCGGGGGAGCGGGTCGATCTCGTGTTCATGATCGACAGCATTCTGCCTCTGCCCGCGCAGGGGAAGGCGCCGGACGAGATCCTGCTGGACCGGTTCGACCGGTTCGCCGAGCACGTCGAACGGACCTACGGTGTCCCGCTGGACATCCCGCGCGAGGACCTCGTCCAGCTCGGCGACGACGAGCAGATCCGGCTGGTGATCAGCAGACTGGCCGCCCAGGTCCCGGAGATGGGGCAGGGCGTGCTACGGCATCAGTACGAGTCCTATGTGGACGCCCGGGTCGCGGAACGCTACCAGCCGGAACCCTATGCGGGGCCGGTGCTCCTGGTGCGTGCGCAGGAGCCGCATCCGCTGACCACCACCCTCGATCCGCGGTATCTGCGTACCGACGACGCCCTCGGCTGGGACGTCTTCTGCACGGATCTGGAAGTGGTGCGGGTGCCCGGCGATCACCTGTCGATGATCGACCCGCCGCACGTCGAAGTGGTCGCCGCCGAACTCTCCGCCCGGCTCGGGGCATCGAGGGCGGCGAGACCATGACCGATGCCCCGTTCGCGCCGACCACGGCGTTCCGGATCGCCGATCTCGCCGCCCGCCAGGACGAAGCCGTCCGGATCGCCGAGAAGCGGGCGGTCGACCGGCAGCACGCCAAGGGCAAGCTGACCGCGCGCGAACGCGTCGAGCTGTTGCTGGACCCGGGTTCCTTCGTCGAACTCGACCAGTTCGCCCGGCACCGGTGCACCGAGTTCGGGATGGACGCCAACCGGCCGTACGGCGACGGCGTGGTGACCGGGCACGGCACCGTCGACGGCAGGCAGATCTGTGTGTTCTCCCAGGACTTCACGGTCTTCGGCGGCAGCATGGGCGAAGTCTTCGGCGAGAAGGTCCTCAAGGTGATGGATCTGGCGATGACGCTGGGCTGCCCCGTCGTCGGGATCAACGACTCCGGCGGTGCCCGGATCCAGGAAGGCGTCGTCTCGCTGGCCTATTACGCCGAGCTCGGCAGGCGTAACGCGCTGGCTTCCGGCGTCATCCCGCAGATCTCGCTGATCATGGGGCCCTGCGCCGGCGGGGCGGTCTACTCGCCGGCGATCACCGACTTCACCGTGATGGTCGACGAGACCGCGCACATGTTCGTCACCGGGCCGGATGTCGTGCACGCCGTCAGCGGCGAACGGGTCACCGCCCAGCAGCTCGGCGGCGCCGCGGTGAACAGCGAGGTCTCCGGGAACGTCCACCACCGGGCGGCCGGCGAACAGGACGCGATCGACTGGGTGCAGACGCTGCTCGGCTACCTGCCGTCCAACAACCTCGACGCCGTCCCGGAGTACGCCGACGAAACCGATCCCGAACTCACCGCCACCGACCTCGAACTCGACCGGCTGGTGCCAGATTCGCTCAACCAGGTCTACGACATGACCGAGGTGATCGTCCGGCTCGTCGACGACGGCGACTTCATGGAGGTGCACAGCGGTTTCGCGCCGAACATGATCTGCGCGTTCGGCCGGGTGCGGGGCCGCACCGTCGGTGTCGTGGCCAACCAGCCGCGGCATCAGGCCGGCGTGATCGACATCGACGCCTCGGAGAAGGCCGCGCGGTTCGTGCGGTTCTGCGACGCCTTCGGCATCCCGATCCTCACCCTCGCCGACGTCCCCGGATACCTTCCCGGCGAGGCGCAGGAACGGAACGGGATCATCCGCCGCGGCGCCAAACTGATCTACGCCTACGCCGAGGCGACCGTGCCGATGGTGACCGTGGTGATCCGCAAGGCCTACGGCGGCGGCTACGCGGTCATGGGGTCGAAGCATCTCGGCGCGGACGTCAATCTGGCCTGGCCCACCGCGGAGATCGCGGTGATGGGTGCCGAGGGCGCGGTGCGGGTGCTGCACCGGCACGAACTGGCCGCGCTGCCGCCGGAACAGCGCTCCGCCGAACGAAGGCGGCTCACCGAGGCGTACCGCGAACGGCATTCGAATCCGTACCTGGCAGCGGAACGCGGCTACGTCGACCAGGTCATCACGCCGTCGCAGACCCGGCTGCGAGTGGCGCGGGCCCTGCACACGCTCCGGACGAAACGGCAGACCACCCCGGCCAGGAAACACGGAAACATCCCGTTGTGAGCGAGGAGAAACGATGAAGCGAACGTGGCGGTGGGGTGCGCTGGCGCTGTGCTTGGCCGCCCTGCTCGGAAGCTCGATCCCCGCGAGCGCGGCGCCAACGCCGGTCACCGCCGACAACGGCGCGAAGGTCGTCGAGGAGACGTGGCTGGACGCGCGGACCGTCGATCTCAAGATCAGTTCGCCGTCGCTCGGCACCACCGGCATGGTCCGCCTGCTCGTCCCCACCGGCTGGGCCGTGCAACCCACGCGCACCTGGCCGACGCTGTACTTGCTGCACGGCTGCTGCGAACCGGTGGACTACCGCTCTTGGGACCAGTTCACCGACGTCAAGGCGTTCACCG
The DNA here is from genome assembly GCF_003947415.1 of Amycolatopsis sp. WAC 01376. Classification (GTDB taxonomy): domain Bacteria; phylum Actinomycetota; class Actinomycetes; order Mycobacteriales; family Pseudonocardiaceae; genus Amycolatopsis. The sequence goes on along the minus strand of NZ_QHKL01000004.1, from coordinate 597,592 downwards.
CGGACAAGGACGCCCTCGTGGTCATGCCGACCGGCGGGCCCGCCGGGATGTACACGAAGTGGTGGAACTTCGGGCTCAAGAGCACGCCGGACTGGGACACCTTCCACACCCTCGAAGTGCGGCAGATCGTCGAACGCGGTTACCGCGCGGGCACCCGCCGGGTGATCGCCGGACTGTCGATCGGCGGATACGGCGCGCTCGCGTACTCCTACAAGCACAAGGGGATGTTCGCCGCGGCGGCGTCCTACAGCGGCGTGCCGAACACGCTCAACCAGGGAGCTCCGCTGTTCATCCAGGGGATCCTCGCTCGCGCGGGGGTCTTCAACTACCTCGAACTCTGGGGCGACAGCTGGGGAATGCGGCCGCTCTGGACGGCGAACAACCCGTTCGACCACGTCGACGGCCTGCGCGGTACGGCGCTCTACCTCTCGTGCGGGAACGGCAAGACCGGCCCGCTCGATCCGCCGGGCCAGTCCGACATCTTCGAATCCCAGGCACTGGCCTCCTCGGTGAGCTTCACGGATCGGTTGAAGGCCAAGGGAATCCCGGCGACCGTCGACTACTACGGCGACGGCACGCACAGCTGGCCGTACTGGCAGCGCGCTCTTCGCAACTCCTGGCCGGTACTCGCGGGCGGGCTCGGCCTCTGAGCGCGCCCATCGCGAGTAGGTGACGAATTGCGGGTGTTACTCGGACGCGATCAGTTCGGCGAAGCGTTCCGGGCTGACGTTCCCGCCGCTGATGATCACCCCGACCCGGCCGGAAACGGGAATCCGCCCGCTGAGCAGCGCCGCGAGACCGGTGGCCCCGCTCGGCTCGATGACGAGCTTCAGCCGTTCGAAGGCGAACCGCATGGCGTCGCGGACCTCGTCGTCGGTGACCAGCGCGATGTCGTCGACGAGCTTCCGGTTGATCGAGAAGGTCAGTTCGCCGGGGATCTCGGCGGCCTGGCCGTCGGCGATGGTCCGCGGCACCGGGATCGACACGCGCTCCCCGGCGTCCAGCGAACGTTTGGTGTCGTCGCCCGCGGCGGGTTCGACGCCGACGACCCGGATGCCGGGCCGCACGGCCTTCGCGGCGGTCGAGCTGCCCGCGATCAGGCCGCCACCGCCGACGGGGACGACGAGGGTGTCGAGGGAATCGGTGTCCTCCAGCAGTTCCAGCGCCGCCGTGCCCTGTCCGGCGATGACGTGCGGGTGTTCGTACGGCGGGATGAGCGCGAGGCCGCGTTCGGCCGCCAGCGCTTCACCGATCGCGACGCGGTCGCCGGTGTACCGGTCGTAGGTGACGATCTCGGCGCCGTAGCCCGCGGTGGCGTCCTTTTTGGACTGCGGGGTGTCCTCCGGGATCAGGATGACCGCGCTGCTCCCGAGTTCCCGAGCGGCGAGCGCGACGGCCTGGGCGTGGTTGCCAGAGGAGTAGGCGGCGATGCCCTTGGCCAGCTGCTCCGGCGAGAGCCGGGACGCGGCGTTGTACGCGCCACGGAACTTGAAGGCACCGACACGCTGGAGGTTCTCGCACTTGATGAAGACCTCGGCGCCGACGAGGTCGTCGAGGGTCCGGGAACGCACGACCGGGGTCCGGTGCGCGACACCGGCCAGGCGGGCGGCGGCGTCACGGATGTCGTCGATGGTCACGGGGGCGGTCATGATGCTCCTTGATCACGGATTTCGGCGAGATAGTTGTAAGCGGAGGCACGGGAGATCCCGATGCGGGCGGCGACCTGGGGCACCGCCCGCCGCACGGCGAAGACACCGCGCGCGTGGAGGCTGCGGAACAGGTCGAGCCGTTCTTCGCGGCTGAGCGCGGCCCAGGGTTTGTTCAGCCGGAGCTGGTGTTCGTCGACGATCGCGTCCACCACCGCGTCGACGTCGTCGCCGAAGGTGGTGGTCGGCGTTTCGGTGGCGGCACCGACATCGGCGAGTTCACCGACCAGGGTCTTGAGCTGGCCCAACGCGGTGACGTCGAGGTTCACGCACAGCGCGCCGAACACCGAGCCGCCGCTGTCGCGCAACAGCATGGTCGAAGACTTCACCAGCTTCCCGGACGCCGTCCGGGTGACGTAGTTCAGCTGGTCTTCGGCGTCGTCGCCGCGGGCGAGCAGGCCCATGCCGATCTCGCTCATCGAGCCGCCAACACCGCGGCCGGTGACCGAGCCCGCGATCGCGACCACCGATCGCTCCGGACGGCGGAAGTCGTGCACCACGACCTCGCAGAACGAGCCGAGCGTCGCCGCGATGCCGTCGGCGACCGGGGCGAGCGCGTCGAGGATCGCGTCCTGCTCAGACATCGCGTACTCGGGCGAGGGCCTCGACTTCGACGCTGCCGCCGTAGGGCAGGGACGCGACGCCGACACAGGTTCGAGCCGGCCGGGGCTCGGCGAAGAACTCTTCGTAGACACGGTTGAGGCCGTCGCGGTCGGTGATGTCGGTCAGGTACACGACGACCTTCACCACGTCGGCCCTGGTCGCGCCCACCGAACGCAGCGCGACGTCGAGGTTGGCGAAGGCCTGCGGGCATTCGGCGTCGAAGCCGCCGGGTGCCGGCTCTCCCGTCTCGGTCACGCCGAGCCGTCCGGACACGGAAACCAGGTCGCCGCTGCGGAAGGCCGGCGGGTACGGATGCTCGTTGGTCACGAGACCAACCGTATAAGTGTTGGACAAAAAGTCCAAGCAGGTCTCGCGTGAGGTACCGCTCACGCACGAGGAAGGCGGTTGATATACCGTATACAGCAAGGGAGGGAGTCTCGATGACGACGGCTTCGGGTTCGATGGGTGCCGTGCGCTATGACGACGGCCGGATCGTCGCGCCGCCGAGTATGGCCGACCTGGCGACCCAGGCGCTGCGCGCGATGATACTTTCCGGCGAACTCCCGCCCGGCACACGTCTGGTCGAGGCCAAGCTCACCGAACGGCTCGGGGTTTCCCGCCCGCCGCTGCGCGAAGCGTTGCAGGTGCTGGCTTTCGAAGGACTCGTCGTACCCCATCCGCGGCGCGGTGTCATCGTCCGTCCCCTGACCCGCCACGACGTCTACGAAATCGTCACCCTGCGCGAAGAGCTCGAAGCTTTCGCCGTCCGGATCGGGATCCCGGTCCGCTCGCCGGAACGGCTTCAGGCCTGCCGGGACGCGCTGGCCGCTTTCGAGCAGGCGGGCCTCGACGGTGACGAAGGTGTGTTCACTCAGCGCAAGTACGACTTCCACCAGTCGATCGTCGCGCTGGCCGGGCACGAACGCGTCACCGAGGCGTATCGCGCGCTTTCCCTGCAGATGCAGTTGTGCATGGCGCTCAACCGCAGTGCCCGCCGCGGTGGTGAATCGTTGATGCAGAACGTCGAACGGCATCGCGAACTGCTCACGACCATCGAGGGCGGCGACCCCGAAGCGGTGCTGAAGGCGCTGGCCGATCACGGGCACGGCAGCTTCCTCGACGAGGTGGTGGATCAGCTCGACGGCGGCACTCCCGATTCTGAGCGCTGGCTGGCCGAACGCCGGTCCCGCTAGCTGTCCGGCTGCGGGTTGATCTCGGTAATCGCCACGTTCGCCCCACAGACACCACGTGAGCGGTCGCGGTCCGTAGGGATGTCGTGAAGGGCCCCTTTGAGACGATGAAGGTCTCAAAGGGGCCCTTCACGACATGAGGGTTCGACGCCAGGCCGTCGGAAGCGCTGAAGCAGCCACTCACGAGCCCCGCTGGACCGTCCGATGTGGACCGCGCTCAGCCCCAACCGGGCAGGCTGCCGCTCGGCCCCTGGATCAGCACCGACATCGGGAGCGGAGACCTCGAGGTGACCACGCGGATCAACGAGCGGACCGTCCAGCGGTCCACCACCGGGGAGATGATCTTCGGCGTGCCCGCGATCCTCGCCTGGGTGACCCGCTGGTTCACCCTGCGCCCCGGCGACGTCGTGCTCACCGGCAGCCCGGCCGGGGTCGGGCCGATGAAGCCGGGGGACGTGGTGACCGTCGCCATCGAAGGCGTGGGCGAACTGACCAACCCGGTGCGGGCCTCGTGAGTGGTGAGGATGGTTCTAACCTGATGCCACGTAGCTTACGTTGAACTTGGACGGGGTTTTCGATCGCAAGTGGCGGCGGTTGCTGCAGGTCAGGTGCTCAGTTGCCCTGTCCGGCGCGCCCCTAGTGTCCACTGTGGACAGATTTCGATGACTGAATGTCTGATTGATGACGAAATGGGTGGGTCTGTCAAGGGGTCGTGAGTGGCAAAGGTCGTTCTAACCCTCCTTATCACTCACGACCCCTTTCATAGCTGGGCGAAGCGCCCAAATCGGGCGCCCAGATCCGGACTGGCGTCCCGTGTGGACAGTCGCGCCTCGGGGACGCTGCCGGTGACTTGACCGGCTCGGTATCGGTGTCCTTGCCCTCCCGAGTACATGAAGGCCCCCTTCCTTGCGCCTATGTACAGGAAGGGGGCCATCATGTACTGGGGAAGGCATGAAGGTCGAGTTTCCTCGGCTGAGCCGAGGGAAGGAGGCCTTCACGCGTGCTGGTACTCGTGGGGCGAACGTGGCGGTGGCCGAGTCCGTGAAGGCCTCCTTGAGGGACCCAGAGTCCCTCAAGGAGGCCTTCACGGACCGGGTCCGGCTACCCTCAAACGACCTCGAAGTTCGCCATCATCGCCATGTCCTCGTGTTCGGCGTTGTGGCAATGGAAGACGTAGCGGCCGCGGTAGCCGTCGAAGCGGGCGATGACCTCGACCGACTCGCCGGGACTCAGGTCGACGGTGTCCTTGATACCGCCGTCGAACGGCCCCGGCGGACGTCCGCCGCGCGAGAGGATCCGGAAACCCACCAGGTGCAGATGCACGGGGTGGTGGATGTCGGCGACGAACCGCCAGATCTCGACGTCACCGAGGCGAGGGCTCGCCGACATCAGGTCCGGCGAGAACGGTTCCCCGCCGATCACCCAGCCCGCGCGGCCGTGGACGGTGCCGGCGCGGAACGAAAAGTCCCGCGTGGTCGTGGCCTGGTCACGAGTGAGCGGCGGGATTTCGCTGAGCTTCGCCGGAATCCGGCTGTCGTCCGCCGCGCGGCGCGCGACGACGAACCGCATGACCTTGGCGGTCGAGCCGGTGCCGAGCCGGTTCACCAGGGTGACCTCGGTGCCGACCGGATACCGGCCGAAGTCGACGACGAGGTCGTACCGTTCCGCCGGTGCGATGGGAAGGTGGTCGTGTTCGCGTGGCGCGTCGAGGAGGCCCTGGTCGCCGCCGATCTGGACGAAACCGCCTCCGCCGGGTGGCGGCGGGTCCAGTGCCAGGTCGTAGCGCCGGGCGTTGGAGCCGTTGAGGACACGCAGGCGGTATTTGACGGCAGCCACTTCCTGCACCGGCCACGGTGCGCCGTTCACCAGGATGACGTCGCCGAAAACGCCTTCCACATAAGCGCTTTCCACCCCCGGCGTGGTCCGCAGCGTCCGGTCGAGAGACGGGTACGCGAAGGCGCCGTGCTCGTCGAAAGCGCGGTCGGCGATCATCAGCGGCAGCTCACGGTCCCCGGACGGGAGCCCCAGCGAGTCTTCCTCGTCGTCGCGGACCAGATGGAAACCGGCAAGGCCCCGGTACACGGCCGGACCGGTGAAGTCCATGCGATGGTCGTGGTACCACAGGGTCGCGGCGCGTTGCCGCAGCGGGAAGACGTAGTCGCGCTCGCCGTTCGAGATCCGGGCGCGCGAGTCGACCATGCCGTGCCCGGTGTGCCCGGCGGTCCAGCCGGACCGCGGCAGGACGAGATCGGTCGGGTAGCCGTCGGACTCGGCGGGCGTGTGCCCGCCGTGCAGGTGGACCACGGTCGGGACGGGGAGTTCGTTGCGGTGGTGCGCCACCACCGTCCTGTCCCGCCGCGATTCGATCGTCGGACCAGGGAAGATCCCGTCGTAGCCCCAGATCGGCGTCCGGACACCGGGCAGGATCTCGGCCGTCGCCGCGCGCTGGGTGATCGTGTAGTGATCGGCATCGGCGGTCCTTTGTGGACGCAGGATCGGCGGGATCGGCAGCGGTACCCGGAACGGTTCCGGCAGTGGGAGTGCGCTGCGCAGCAACTCGCCCGTCCCGGGCGCGCCCTGTGCGATCAGGCGGGGAGCGGCGATCCCCGCGGCGACGAGGACGCCGGCCCCACCGGCGAGCCCGAGGAAGGTCCGGCGGGGAAGACGGCGGCTCATCGGCTCGCCCACCAGGTCTGCGGCCGCCAGACGGCGATCGTGGTCAGCACGGTTCCGGTGACCAGTGCGACGCCGAGCGGGACGTGCAGATCGAGCGCGCCCTTCATCCCGGCGAGATACTGCCCGGTCTCGCCCAGCGCGAGCAGCAGGCTGACCCAGAACAACCAGCGCGGTCCGCGCACCAGCCACAGGACCAGCGCCGCCAGGATCTGCGCGTACGCCAGGTAGGACACCGCGTCGGCGCCCCAGCGGTGCAGCCAGAGCATGTCGTAGTCGCCGCCGAGATAGCCGCCGGCGAACACCGGCTGGCCGATGATCGCGACGGCGTGGGCGGTCACCAGCATCCGGTTCACCACCAGCGTGCCGTTCGCCTTCCGGCTCGGGCCGGTCAGGGTTTCACTCACGTGCTCGAACGTAGGAGACCACGGCTTATGCTGTCCAAGACAAGATCGGTTATCTGTTCATAACAGGTGAGGTATCAGCAGTGGATCTTCTGGCGCTCCGGTACTTCCAGACGGTCGCCCGGCTCGAACACGTCGGCCGCGCCGCCGAGAAGCTGCGTGTCGCGCAGCCCTCGCTCAGCCGGACCCTGGCCAGGCTGGAAAACGACCTGGGGGTGCCGCTGTTCGACCGGCACGGCCGCCGGATCCGGCTCAACCGGTTCGGCACCGCGTTCCTCCGCCGCGTCGACCGGGCACTGGCCGAGCTCGACGACGCCCGGCAGGAACTCGACGATGCCACCGGGCTGGAACGCGGCGCGGTCACCGTCGCGGCCGAAAGCCTGCTCGTGCTCACCGAACCGCTGCGTACCTTCGTCCCCGGCCATCCGCTGGTGGACGTGCGGCTGTCCCAGGCGTCGGGGGAGGGGATGGCGGAGAAGCTGCGATCCGGCGACGTCGACCTGTGCGTCACGTCGCAGCCGCTGCCCGGCGACGACATCCACAGTCGCGTGCTGCTCGACGAAAAGGTGATGCTCTGCGTGCCCGCCGGTCACCGGCTCGCCGGGCGCGGTCACGTCGGGCTCGCGGATCTGGAGGGCGAGCCGTTTCTCACCACGCGGCCCGGTTATTGGCAGCGTGCGCTCGTCGATCGTCTTTTCGCGAAGGCCGGTCTCGCGTTGCACGTCGTCTGCGAGGGAGACGAGGCCGCGGTGCTCTTCCAGCTCGTCGACGCGGGCCTCGGCATCGCGTTGGTGCCCTCCCTGGGGCTGCGGTCGGTCACCAGCCCGACGGTGGTCTGGCTCGACGTCGACGATCCCGACTGTCGCCGCGTGCTCAGCGTCGCGTGGCGCGAGGACACCTATCTTTCCGTTGCCGCCCAGCGCTTTCGTGACCACACCGTCGACTATTTCCACGCACAGGCCGGGCCCCGGTCGCGGTGACCAGCGCCCGGCCTCGCGACGTGCTTACGGGTTGAGCGTGACGCTGTAGGCGCTCATCGCCTCACCGATCGGCTGGTAGTACGAGGTGCCGCTGCCCTTGCCGGAGGTGATGCCGAGCCCGACACTGCCGGAGAAGAGGCAGCCGCCGGAGTCACCGGGGTTGGCCAGCGCGTTGGTCTGGATCAGCTGGTGCACCGCGCCTTCGGCGTAGTTCACCGTGACGTTCAGCCGCTGCACCGAACCCGAAGTGAGGCGGGTGGTGCTGCCGCTCTTGCTGATCCGCTGCCCGACGGTGGCGGTACCGGCGGAGGCGATCCGCTGGGTGGAGCCGTTCCACAGGGTGACGGCGCCGGGCGCGCTGCCGGTGGTGTTGCGGATCAGGCCGTAGTCGTTGGTCGGGAAGCTGGCGCCCTGCGACGGCCCGACGTTCCACTGCGACACCGCGCGGGTGCAGTGGCCGGCGTCGAGGATGTAGTTCTGACCACCGCGGTTGGTGTTGAACCCGACCGAGCAGCGGGTGCCGCCGCCGGTGATGGCCTCGCCGTTGTAGATCGCGGTGTGCATCTCGCCGGTGGTCCGCTCCACCCGGACCCGGTCGCCGAGCGCTTCGGCGGCCTTCACGAGGGCTTCGGTGCCCTTCGCCGCGTCGGAGATGGTCAGCACGACCTGGTTGGTCTTCGGGTCGAGGCCGATCGACGTATGCGTGACGGCGGGCAACGCCTGCAAGGCGTTCTGCGCCCCCGCCAGCGCCGCGCTGGAGTGCTTGACCACGCGGGCCTGGGCCCCGGTCGCGGTCACCTGGTCCGCGGCGGCCTGGTCGAGCACGTTGACCACCGGCTTGGCGGCGTCGTCGAGGTAGCCGTCGGCGGCACGGGCGCCGAGCGACGCGGTGACCTTCTGCAGTGTTTCCACGCTGGCCGTCTGCGTCCGGAGGAACTCGACGGCGGCGGCCGTGCTGATTCCGGCTTCCGAGGCCAGGGATGTGACGGCTTCGTGCTGCACCGTGGGGGAGTAGCCCGAGATGGTGGTGGCGGTGGCCGTGGACGGGGCGAGAAAGCCGATGACCGCGGCCGCGGCCACCAGTGTGGTGGCGGTACGAGCTAAGGGGTTTGTGCGCATACCGGTTACTCACTTTCGCGAGGGAGGATCCAGCGCGAGGGGTGGCCGCACTGGACACAGTGGGGTAGCCGGGCACGGTCGAGGTGGCCCGGCACCGGTGATCCGGTGCCGATCATGGTGATCGCGTCACCGGTGGGCGGGTACCGACTTTCGTTGGACAGGAAGAAAAATAGGTACCGTGGAAGGGACTACCGACGTATACGCGCACAGTAAACGCGGCGACCCCACGCTCACGACCCGCCGATGGCGAGGTGTTTCGCGAAGCGCTCTCCGATGAGCCGGTGCGTGGCCGCGTCCGGATGGAGACGGTCGGGCAACGGCAGCTCGGCATGGTCGGCTTCGCCGTACAGTTCCAGGCCGTCGACGTAGCGCAGGTTCGGATCGGTCGCGCTCCGCTCCTTGACGATCCGGGCGAGTTCCCCGCGGATCACGGTGAGCGTCAGCTTCCCCGCGGCGGTTTCCGCGGGAACCCCGGTGGCCCTGAACCGCACTTTTCCTTCCCGTAGGCCATCGGGGTCGAACTGGCCGGGCCCGGGGGTGTGCTCGTGGATGGGGCAATGGATCGGCGAGACGACCAGCAACGGCGTGCTGGGATGCCCTTCCCGGATGGTGTCGAGGAAACCGTGTACCGCCGGGCCGAACGCGCGCAGCCGCATCAGGTCGGCGTTGACGACGTTGATGCCGATCTTGACGCTGATCAGGTCCGCGGCGGTGTCCCGCATGGCGCGGGCGGTGAACGGGTCGAGAAGCGCGCTGCCGCCGAAGCCCAGGTTGACCAGCTCCGCGCCGGCGAGAGCCGCGGCCGTGGCGGGCCAGATCCCGGTCGGGGTCGCCGCGTTGGAGCCTTGGCTGATGGAACTGCCGTGGTGCAGCCAGGTCTTGCGGCCGCTCGACGGTGCATTGTGGACGGTCGCGTCGGTGCGCAGGGCGACCAGCCGGGTCGTTTCGTTGTGCGGCAGCCAGATTTCGACGTCCTTCTCGTCGGCGGGCAGGCCGGTGAAGCGCAGGGTGCGCACAGGCCCTGGCTGGTGCGTCCTGGCGCCGGTGGCCATGTCGACGCTGATCGTGTCGCCCTCGGTCACGCTCGCCTGTCCCGCGAGCCTGCCGTCGACGAGCAGTTCGTAGACGCCGTCGGGCCGGGGTGGCACGCCGACGAGGAACCGTTTGGTGGCGATGACGTCCAGTTCGACGACCGTCGCCGCGGTACGGAAGATCAGCCGCACGCCGGACGGCTGCGATTCGGCCATGGCCAGCTGTTCGTCGGGGATCTGCTGCCTGGCGCGCGCGGGCAGCCGGTGGGGGAGTACGCCGCGTTCGGTGTACTCGAGGTCCAGTGCGCCGCGGACGAGGGCGGCGGTGATCGGGGTCGTACACATTTCTCCGGTCATTTCGTTCGGGGCCAAGCGCGCAGCAGGATGTCGAGCGCGTCGAGGATCTCGGTCCAGCTCTCCTGCGAGCCGGGGGTGCTGTGGCTGAAGCCTCCGGCGGCCTCCAAGCCGAGGTAGCCGCTGAAAACGCTGCCCAGCAGCCGGACCGCGTGCGTCTGATGCGGCTCGGCGAGGTCGTAACCGCGCAGGATCGCCCGCATCAGCTCGGCGTGCCGGACGCCGGCGCTGGTGGCCGCCTGTTCCGGCGCGAGCCGGAACCTCGCGGCGGTGAACCTGCCGGGATGTTCGAGGGCGTAGTCGCGGTGGACGTTCGCCAGTGCGATCAACGCGTCCTTGCCCGCCAGGCCCGCCACCGCGGTGGCGGCGAGATCGGCGAGTTCCGTCAAGGCCAGCAGGGCGATCTCGGTCTTCAGTTCGTGGGCGTTCCTGACGTGCGAATACAGGCTCGCCGTCTTGACGCCGCACCGCTTCGCGAGCTCTGTCGGCGTCACGAGCTCGAAGCCGATCTCGTCGGCCATGTCCGCGCCCGCTCGGACCACCCGTTCCGTGGTCAGTCCCGCTCTTGCCATGCCGTCGACTCTACCATAGTCCATTCGGGACTTGCCTAATAGGCTTAGGAAGCAAAACCTGGGTTCGGTAGCACCCGGTTCGGCGGAGGCTGGGCGCAGCCGAAACGGAGGTGAGCGTGATGAACACAGTGGACCCGGCCCGGGCCCGGTACGAGCGCATCGAGCGCCTGCGAGGTGACCGCCGCCTGCTCGTGGGCGCGATCGTGGCCTCCGCGGCCACCCTGGTCTGCGGTTTCGTGACCGGCGACGGATTCGGCGAAATCCTGGAGCAGTTCCGGACCATGGCGATCGACAGCGTCTTCGACGACCTCGGCGACGGCGATCCGCCGTACCGCGCGATCTGGGGAACCTTCGGTCTCCTCGGGTGTTTCGCCGCCGGCGGCCTCGCGGGGCTGGCCGTGCGGCGCTACCAGGGACGGCAGTCGGGGCCGGCGTTCCCGGCCGTACTGGTCCTCGCGGCCAGTACGCTCGGCCTCTGGGATTCGTCGCGAGGGTGGCTTCCGCCGCTCGCCGTCGGCACCGCGGTCGACCCCGTCTTCCACACGGATGAAAAGTGGGGGTTTTGGGCGTGGCTGATGTACTACGCCGACCTGTGGATGCCCGCGTTCCTGCTCCTCCTGACGTTGCTCGCCCTGTGGTACACCGTCGGGCTTTCGCGACAGCACGCCGAGATGGCGCGCACCAGGGAACGGCTGCTGCGGTCCGGGCGGCGGGTGCCCGCCGAAATCGTCGACGTCAAGCTGCGCCTGGGAGGGGACGAGTCCGGCACCCGTGTCGTGGGCGCGGACGTGACCGTGGTGTTCGCCGACCTCGCGGGCGTCCGGCACTGGGTGACTCGTCGGACCAAGGACACCACCATCGCGGGCGCCGAGGTGTTGTTCGACCCGGCTTCACCCGCCGACGACAAGAAGATCTTCGTGGCGCTCCGGCGCCACCCCGCCCTCAGTGACTGGCTGCCCGCGGACTGAACGCCGCCCGAAAACCTGGAGTCACCTTGACGCCACTCGCCCTTGTCCGCGGCTTTCTGACCGGGATCGTCAGTGGGACGACCCTGTGCGCGTTCGTCGTCGGCATCATGATCGAGTACGTTCCGCTGATCGTCACCGGCGTCGGACTTCCCGTCGTCTATGGGATCCTGCTCTACCTCGCCGGGGCGCCGCGCCGTGCCCGTGAGGCGGCGACCGTCCCGGTCATCGCGCTCGCCAAGATCGAAAGCCTCCGGGCAGGAGGCACCGAGACAGGTGACATCCCGGTCGACTTCGTCCTGACCGTCGCCCCCGAAGGCGAGGCGTCGTACCGCTTGAAGGTCAGCCACGGCATCAACCTGGTCGACCTCCCGAACTATCGGCCTGGCGACGTCCTCGTCGTCCAGTACCCGCGGGAACGGCCGTGGAAGGCGCTGATCGTGGAGCGGCTGTCGCCGGAGTGGGAGCGCCGCGTGGCCGCGGCCGCGATCGAGTCCGCCCCGGAGTCCACCCTGGTGCAGGAGCCGCCGGACGGCTGCGCTCATGGCGCGCTCGCGGTCCTCGGGTTCCTGCTCGGCGCCGCGCTCGTGCTGTTCCTGTTCCGCGCCGAACTCTTCACCCCGGAAGCACCCGCGCGAGCGGAAGAAACCGAGTCCAGCGTGACCACGTCGTCTTCGGGATCCGCGACCGTGAACGTCGACAGTTCCCTGCTGGGGGAGGGGGAACTGCGCCGGGCGATCGACGCGCTGGCGCAGGCCGCCGACGTCTCCCGGGTGCTCACCGCGGTCGTCGAGGATCGGCGGATGACCGTGGTCTTCGCGCCGACGGCCGCCCAGGTGCCGCGGTTCGACCTCAGCGAGCTGGCGGCCGACCGCGTCCCGGCCCTGGTCCGGAGGGCGATGGCGACGATCGAGGTCGGTTCGCCGCAGACGTGGCAGGTCACGATCGTCCCGTTCGGGACCGCTGTGAGCAGCAGGGTGATCGTGACCGGCCCCGGCGGCAGCGGCTCACTCGCGGACGGTGGCTGAACCCCCGGCCGTCCCGTGCTTTCCGGGCGCCGCACTGCCCGAGTATTCACCGAGATCGGTGATCAACCTGGTCAGCTCGGCGTCGTTGTCGTAGCGGCGCTGGTGCAGTTCCGCGATCTTCGCGCCCATTTCCGGATCCGGGTCGTCGGTGACGTCGAAGGACGCGAACTTGTCGACCAGCGGAAGTCCGACCTGGTCGGTGTTCCGGTGCGCCGGATGGATGAGGTACTCCCAGTAGCCTTCGAGGTCTTCGAGCACGAAGACGGCGCCCCATTCGTACTCGCCGCCGAAATCGCGGCCGACGACGAAGGACATCACCGACGGGATGACCCGGCCTTGATTGCGAAGGCTCTCCAATGCTTCTTCGACCTGCTGGGGGGCGGCGTCGGGCCGCAGGGTGAAACGGTTGCCGTGGTAGATCATCGTTCTTCCTTTCCGTTGTTCCGGTTCGTGAAAAGAGCGGCGAGTGCCGCTCCGGCTCCCATGGCGACACCGGTCCAGGTGAAGGCGTCGGAGATGCCGATGCCCTGGACGAGTGGCTGGACGACGAGCGGGGACAGGAACTGCCCCAGGAAGATCCCGGTCACCAGGCCGCTGAGGACCCGGCCGCGCTGTGCGGGATGGGCGAACTCGGCCAGGCGCAGGTTGAGGTTCGGGACGACGAGGCCGACGCCGAGCCCGCCGACGAGCAGCCCCGCCACCACTGGGGCGACGGTGCCCGCCGTACCGATCACCAGCCAGCCCGCGCCCATGAGCGCGACGCTGAACGTGGTGATCGCCGTGGGGCTCAACCGTTCGCGCAGGCGGGGGAACGCCAGCGCACCGGCGACGCCGGTCACCGTGCTCCCGGCGACCACGGCGCCGATGACGGCGGGACCGCTGCCGAATCCTTCCAGCAGGAACGGCAATTGCGTCGGCGCCATGTAGAAGACCAACGTCGCCACCAGCGCCAGGACGTACACGCCGATGATGCGAGCAGGCGGTCGCGTTCGCTCGCTCGCACTGGCCGCGAGGCTGCTTCGGGCCGGTTCGCGCAGAGAGACGATCGCGAAGACGGCCACGATCGCCGAGGCGGAATAGATCCAGAACGGTGCCTTCCAGTCCACTGTGGCCAGCAACCCCGCCAGCGGAAGGAAGACGACTCCGCCCAGACTCGCGAATGCCTGCTGCAACCCGAGGAAAGAGGCACGCCGCTCGCCGGAGTACCAGTCGGTGATCAGGGTGCTGACCGCGGTCATGATCGCGCCGACGGCGAGTCCGAGCCCTGCCCGGGTGGCCAGCAACAGGGGGAGGTCGCTCACGAAGAATCCGGCCGTGCCGGAGATCGCGTAGAGCCCGAGACCCGCCAACAGCAGCGGACGGCGTCCGACGCGGTCGGCGACGATCCCGGACAGCGGCGCGCTGATCGCGATCGCGAGCGAGGTCACGGTCAGCGCCAGCCGCACGAGCAGATCGGAGCCGGGCGTTCCGGCGAAGACCTCGCGCATCGCGGGCAGACTCGGCGCGATGATCGCCGCGGCCATGATGGTCAGCGGCGCGGCGGCCAGCACGGTGCCGCGCGCCAGGCGCGTCGGCGTCAGGGTGTCCGCTCGGTTCGTCACGCCACCAATCTCGCAGCGGGAGGCCAGGGTTCGCGTCGGTGAAAATCGCCTAGGTCGGTAGCGTGCGGGTATGACCGCCGAGATCCTGCCCGCCATCGCCGGAGAGATCCTCACCGGAGAAGCGGACCTTTCCGTCGCGAGCCGGGACTGGGGAAACCTCGTCCACGCCAGGCCGGGCCTAGTGGTCAGGCCTGCTTCGGCGACCGATGTGGCCGTGGTGCTCAGATTCGCCGCCGCGCGCGGGCTGCCGGTCGCCGCCCGCGGCGCCGGGCATTCGTCGTACGGCCAGGGACAGGTCGAGGGCGGGATCCTGCTGGACATGACCTCGTTGCCGCCGCGAAGGGTGGTCACCGGTGAACTGGTTTCCGTGGACGCGGGTGCTCGCTGGCGTGAGGTACTGGAAACGACTCTGCCGCACGGGCTGACCCCTCCGGCGCTCACCACTATCTCGAGCTGACCGTCGCGGGCACGCTGGTGGTCGGCGGGATCGGCGGCGCCGCCCACCACCACGGCACGCAGACCGACAGCGTGGTGGAACTGGAAGTGGTCACCGGCGCCGGCGAGGTGCTGACCTGCTCACGCGACAGCGACAAGGACCTGTTCGACGCCGTCCTCGGCGGCCTCGGGCAATGCGGGGTGATCACCCGCGCGACTCTGCGCCTGATCCCGGCCCAGGCGCGGGCCCGGCGGTGGAAGCTCTACTACGACTCCCTTCCGGCGTTCCTGGCGGATCAGCGCGCCGTCGTCCGCGATGGTCGGTTCGACTACGTGGAAGGCCAGCTGATCCCCGTCGACGACGGCTGGCAGTACATGCTGGAGGCGGTCGCCTACTACACGCCGCCCGCCGCGCCGGACGAGGACGCGTTGCTGGGCGCGCTCGACTTCGGCGAGTCCGAAGACGAGGACACGACGTACTTCGACTTCCTGAACCGGATGGCCGACGGCGAGGCGGCCTTACGGGCGGAGGGAAGCTGGTTCCATCCCCACCCATGGCTGAACGTGTTCCTCCCCGACGACACGGTCGAGCACTTCGTGGCCGAAACCCTCGCCGCTACCGGCGAACCCGAACTGGGCGCCACGGGACTGCTCCTGCTCTATCCGGTGCGGAACGACCGGTTGAAGACCCCGCTGTTCAGCGTGCCCCCGGGCGAGTTCTCGTGGCTGTTCTGCCCGCTGCGCGCCGGTTCCCCCGACGACCCGCTGCACAACGCGCGGTTGCTGGAGCTCAACGTGGACCTCTACCGGAAGGCACGGGACCTGGGCGGTAAGGCCTACCCGACCAACGCGCTGCCGATGTCCACAGAGGACTGGCGCGCGCACTTCGGACCCGCATGGCCGAAGCTCGCCGAGGCGAAGGCCCGGTACGCGCCGGGGAACCTGCTCAACCCGGGACAGCGGCTCCGGTCGCCTTGAGGACCGCGGCCACGACCGGACATCCCGGACACGGTAGAAAGGTCCGATGCGGGATTTCTTCAAGGGTTTACGGATGTTCGGGCAAGGGCTCGGCATCCTGGCGCGGTCGCCGAAGCTGCTCCTGATCGGGGCGTTGCCCGCGGTCCTGACCACACTGCTGCTGATCGGCGGGATCGTCGCGCTGGCGTTCTGGATCGACGATCTCTCGCTGCTGCTGACCCCGTTCGCCGACGACTGGTCGCCGGGCTGGCAGACGACCATCCGGGTGGCGGTCGGGGTCGCGGTGTTCGGGGTGGTGCTGGCCATCGCCATGATCGGGTTCACCGCGATCACCCTCGCCGTCGGCGGGCCGTTCTACGAGCACATCGCGGAGAAGGTCGAGGACGACCTCGGTGGAGTGCCGGGCGCTGTCGACCTCTCGTGGTGGCGGTTGCTGGTGATGGGCCTGAAAGACGGGCTGTCCCTGGTGCTGCGTTCGCTGATGTTCACGATCCCGCTCCTGATCGCCGGGTTCATCCCGGTGGTGGGGCAAACCGTCGTGCCGGTCCTGCTGGTCTTGGTCACGGCGTGGTTCCTGGCGCTGGAACTGATCGCCGTGCCGTTCTACCGGCGCGGGATGGATTTGAAGCAGCGACGGGTGCTGTTGCGCCGCCACCGCGCGCTCGCACTCGGACTGGGTCTTCCCGTGTCACTGCTGTGCCTGATCCCGTTCGCCGCGCTGATCGTGATGCCGATGGGCTTCGTCGGCGGCGTCCTCGTCGCCCGTGAAGTCCTCGCGGCGGAGACGGCCTGACCTGCCCAGGACCGGTAAGGACTATTGAGGGGTAAGGCAAACGTGGCGTGTCTCGGGTGAGGCGGGGGGCTGGGTGACGCGGCACGTACTCGCGTGCTCAGACCCGGATCTCGCGAGTCACGTCCCCAAGCACGCGAGTCACGCCTTGCCGAAGTACATGAAGGCCCCCTTCCTTGCGTCTAGCGCAAGGAAGGGGGCCTTCATGTACTTCACGACCGGCCGCCGAGGTCACAACCGCCCCACTGTCACCAGGGATCACATCCGACGGTAGCGAAAGCCTCCTTCCCTACCCTCAGGGTAGGAAAGGAGGCCCTCACTACCAGGAGAACGCCTACGCGGCAGCGACACCGGCCCCACGCCACGACACGGTTGACTTAGCCCTCAATAACTGACGGGTTCGATCCAGATGTTGCGGAATCGCGGATTCTCGCCGGGATCCCCGTGATCCTGGAGCCGGATCGCGCCCGGTCCGGCGTTCTCCGGGCTGTTGTCGCCCGTGCCGCCGTCGATCGCCACGTCGTTGTGGACCACGACACCGTTCCAGACCACGGTCACGCGGGCGTTGTCGGTCTTGTTCCCGGCTCCGTCGAACCGCGCGGCCCGGAAGGTGACGTCGTAGGTCTGCCAGGTCCCGGGAGCCGTCGCCATGTTCCGGTCGGGCGCCCGCTTCGAATAGATCGAGCCCGCTTCGTTGTTGGCGAGCGTGGTGTCCCCGAACGACTCCAGTACCTGGAGTTCGTAGCGTTCCTGGAGGTAGACGCCGCTGTTGCCCCTGGCCTGTCCGGTGACCTCGGGCGGATAGTTCGGCTCATTCCACTCGACGTGCAGCCGGAAATCTCCGAACTGCTGTTTCGTGCGGATGTCCCCGCCGTTCGACTCCATCGCGCCGCCCGAGACCGGCCACGTCGCGGCGCCGCCCGCGCGTTTCTCCCAGGCGTTCAGGTCGGTGCCCTTGAACAACTGGATGCGCTGGGACTCGGTGACGGTGAGGCTGTCGAGGTTGACGTTGCCCGCGTCACCCGTGTCGTAGCGATAGGAGATCGTGTTCGCTCCGGCTTTCAGGTTCAGCGTTTCGGGTTGCGTGTTCCACGTGTCCCAGTTGCCGGTACTGGCGAGCCTGACCTGTTTCACCTTGGTGCCGTTGACGTAGACGGTCACGGATTTGGTCCCGGGAGCCGGATCCGGGCCGTTCGAGTAGCGCAGTGCCGCGTTGTAGGCACCGGTCTTCGGCGCGTTGACGGTGAACGTCGTCGCGGCGCCCTGGTTCCAGTAGCCGTCCACGAAACCGGTGCCCGTGTAACCCGCGTGGTTCGTGTTCGTCCCGGCGCCACCGCTGAGCGCGGCCCGCTCCGCCTCGTAGGTCGTGCTCGCCGGCGTGCCACCGACCAGCGAGTTGAGCGTGTACCACGCCTCGGTGCTCCACAGCGCCGCACCGGACTCCGCGGCGAACGGACGCGGCGACCGCAAGTGGACCACGTGCCCGGCCTTCAGCCCCGCCATCTGCAGCGTGACCTTCTTGCGGTCGGCCGAAAGGCTCGCGGACGTGACGGACAGCGTCTTCTCGTCGATCTTGGGCCCGCCGTACGCCGAGGTGGGCTGGTAGCGCCACTGCTGCGCCTGGTACTTCGCCGCCAGGTTCTGCGCGGTCTCGGCCGACAGCGGCTGGGTGTACTCGAGTTCGAATCCGCCCGCGACCGCCCGCATCGCCTTGATATCGAAGGCGTTC
Source organism: Amycolatopsis sp. WAC 01376 (assembly GCF_003947415.1). Taxonomy (GTDB): domain Bacteria; phylum Actinomycetota; class Actinomycetes; order Mycobacteriales; family Pseudonocardiaceae; genus Amycolatopsis. Next base: position 579,434 of record NZ_QHKL01000004.1, on the reverse strand, counting down.
GTGCCGTTGGGTGTCACCTTCTGCAGGCCGTAGGCGAGTTTGCCGGGCTGGCCCCAGTTGCCTCCGCCGTCGATGCCGCCGGTGTAGATCGCGCCGTCGGGGCCGAGGCTGATCCGGCTGACGCCCGACTCGAGTCCTTGCGTCAGGCGGAAAACGGCGCCCTGGTACTCACCGTTGACCTTCTCCAGGAAGGCACGCTGGAGCCCGCCGTAGGTCACGTCGCCGTACACCATCTGCCCGGCGAAGGGGCCCTGCGACAACATGACCATGTTGCTCGGCGAGTTCGCGATCTCGTTGTGCGGCAACCACAACACCGGCGAGGTCACCGGTTTCGAGTCGAACGGTCCCGCGGGATTGGTGTAGTGGTTGAAGAAGCGGTCCTGCTTGACGCGCACGAGCTTGTTCGCCGGCAGCCAGCCGCCCTGGTTGTCGGTGACGAACACGTCGCCTTCCGGTCCCCAGCCGATGCCGTGCGGCGTGCGCAGCCCGCCGGCGATGTAGGAGACCTGACCGGTGGCTTTGTCGACCTTGATCGTCGTGCCGCGGTTCGGCGCGGGCTGCGGATCGGTCGTGGCGCCGCCGTAGTTGATGGACACGGAAAGGTTGGCGTAGAAGAAGCCGTCCTTGTACAACAGGCCGAAGGCGAACTCGTGGAAGTTGCCGCCGAACGGCCAGGTGGCGACGGTGCGGTAGTCGTCGGTCACGCCGTCGCCGTTGGTGTCGTTCAGTTCGACGAGCCGCGTCTTCTCCGACACGTACAGCTTGCCGTCGACGTACTTGACGCCCATCGGTTCCTTGAGCCCGCTGGCGACGCGCTGCGTCCGGACCTTGCTCGGGTCGGTGTTCCCGCTGACGTTGCTCAGCAGGTGGACCTCGCCGAGGACCTTGTCGGATCCGCCCCAGGTGGCGATGGCGAGCCGCCCGTCCGGCAGCCAGTCCATGCCGGTGACCTGCGGCTGGAAACCGTCGGGGCGCAGGTTCGTCAGCGTGAAACCGGGGTGGACGCCGTTGAGCGGCAGGCCGTCACCCGGCGAGTCCGCGGCGCCCTCGCATTCCTTGCGTCCCGGCGCAGTCACCCGGACGACGTCGGCGTCGGTGCTGAGCACCGAAGCCGGCACGAGCGCGAAGCCTGCCGCGCCCGGCGGCCGCCATTCGAGGGTGACCTGCTGGTCGTGAAGGTTGTCGAAATGGTCGATCCGCAGCGCGTGGTACCCCGTGCCCAGCTGGACCGAGCCGGTCGCCGGTGTCGCCCCGTGCAGACCGTCGTGGTTGATCACCGTCTGGCCGTCGATCCGGAGCCGCGACCCGTCGTCGCTCGTGAGCCGGAATTCGTACTGGCCCGCGGTGGCGATGTCGATGTTGCCGATGACCTCCGAGACGAACTGTTCACCGAGCCCGAAGTCGGCCGTGGTGGTCCAGTTGATCGTCGGCATCAGCTTGTCGACGTTCGGCGTCTGGCCGGATTTGATCGTGCAGAGTTTGGTGATCTCGCGCTGGAGGTCGTACGTGCGGAGCGTGACTCCCGGTTGCTGGGGTGGGATGGCCGCTTCGGCCGGGGCTGTCACCAGCCCGGAAACTGCCGTGACCAGCGCCAAGGAAGCGACGATGGACCGGTTGAAGCGCTTGCGGACAGACGGAAGCATCGTCGCTCCTCGGGTCGGCGGCGGAGCACCTCTGTGACGCCGCTGAACCTAAGAGGACTTTCGGTCGAAGTCAACGAAAGTATGTACAGAACGGACGAAAGTTAGTCCGAACGGTCGCGCTGCCTGACAGTCCTTACTCACGAACCCCGGCGCGACACTCGGATAGAGTTGTGGCCTGCATGAGGGGAGGGCGAGTGACGACGGGATCGGGCGGGCCCCGGCTGCGTTCGGCCGTCCTCACTGAAGCCTGGGAGCGCATCGACGGTGTCGAGGTCCTGTCGTCGGCCGACGGCGGACCGCTGACCCGGACGATCAAGAAGATCATCGACCCGCTGGTGATCCGCACGGCGGCGCGGCCCCGGCTGGGGCGTCCCGTGCTGGACCCGGTCGCGGCGGCCGAGGTGGCGGAACTGCTGCTGGCCGACGCGGACAGGTTGCGCGCGACGGCCGCGTGGTTCACCCACCTCAAACGCCAGCGCCGTGCCCTGCGCATCACGGCCGGCAACGTCCAGGACGTCTGCTTCCCGCTCGCCTATGAGCTGGCGACGGGTTTCGGTACGCCCGGTCCGGACGCGGCGGCGACGGCCGCGGCGGCGTTGCGGGATCTGCACGGCGACGCCGGTGTGGCGGGCGTCGATCAGCTCACCGCATATCTCGCGGATCCGCGGCATTCGGCGGATCTGACCGCGGAGCTGCATCGCCGCTGGAACACCGAACCCGCCGTATCACCGGACATTTCCGCGCTCCGGACGTTCGTCGACGAGCTGTCCGACACCGCATGGCGTGCCCTCGCCGATTCGGCCACCGGTCACGCCCTCGGGCTCGGCCTGCGACGGCCGGGAGGGGCCCGCGCCCTGAGCGAAGCCGTTCGAGAGATCTCCGGGCTCCCGGTTCCGGACCTCGGGCTGCAACGCGGGGAACGCACCGCCGTCCCACCGCTGAACCGGCGCGACGAAACCGGGGCCGAACTCCTCGAACGCAGTGTCGAACGGCGGGTGCGCGCGACCTTGCGCCGTCTTCCCCCGGACGAGCGGGCCCCCGTCGCCGACCTCGTCGACGACGAACTCGCCAGGGTCGCCGCCGGATTCGGGCTCGGCCTGCCCGCGTTGGCCGCCTGCTTCGCGCTCGGTGTCGTGCTCGCGCCCGCGTTGCGACCGCTCGACGGCGCGGCGCCCGCGGGTGTCCCCGAATTCGCGCGGCAGCTCAATGCCCAGGTCGCGCGGGAGGGTTACGTCCTGCACGCCCGCCGAGCTCTGGCCGGAGCCACGCCGCTCACCCCGCGGCCCGACGCCGAACTCCTGCGCGACCTTCGCGAGTTCGCCAAGCAGTTCCTCAGCAGGCTGTGGGTCCGGCTGCACGGCTTCGACGTCCGCGGCGACCTGCCCGCCGACGCCGCGGACGTACGCGACCTCGTCACCGGCGTGGTCCGTTCGACCTCGCTGGATCTGCGGACGAAGGTGCGCCGCTCGCTCATGGCCCGCCTGCCGGATCTGGAGGCCGTGTCGTGACGCATCCGGTGCACACACCCGTACTCGCGGCCGACGGCGGCCTCATCCGCTTCGCCCTCGCGGATCTCCTCGACGGCCGGACGACCACGATGCACATCGAACTCACCGACGCCGCGGCCGCCGAACCGTGGCTGACCCGGCTCGCGGGCGCGGAAGCCAGTCTCATCGCGCTCGGCCAAGGCCAAGCGGACCTCGCCGCCAGGCCGGAATTGGGCAGACTCGCTTTGCTGCTCTGGCTGCGCCGCTGGTGGCCCGCCAGCGCGTCGCTCGGAATCCCTTCGCTGGACCCGGCGTTGCTGGACCTCGAAACGGCGGTCGCGACGGTGGACGTGGAAGACCTGGCCGAAGGTCTCCTCGACGATTTCGAAGCCTCCCCGGCCGAACTGTTCGACCCGGCGATCGCGGGCGGCGCCCTGCTGGCCGCCGCGGCGCCGGTCGCCGGCGAAGTCCGGGGATTGTGCACTCGCCTCGCGGCCTGGTTCGACGACCAGGACGACGTCGTGCGCGCCGAAGCGGCGGCGCGCCTTGAGATGGCGGCCCCTGGCCAACGTGCGTACGCGCTGGCAGCGGGCACCGATCCGGTCGCACCCGGCGAAGGCGTACTCGCGAGCGGACGCGCGAGCGTCGACTGGGCACGAGTGCCGCCGGGCATCCTGGACGCCGCGGAGGACACGGTGACGTGGCGGATCGTCGCCGCCGCGGCCGCCACCCGGCTCGAAGTCGTTGTCGCGGGCGCGTTCGCCGACGCGGCGATCACCGCGTTCGCGACCCACGAGGGTGAGCCGTTCGCGGAAGTGCCGTTGTCCTTGGGCGCAGGGCGGTTCACCGGCACAGCCGACCTGGACGAGACCGCGGCCAGGCTCGCCGCCCGCGTCCAAAGTGGACAGATCACCCTCGTCGTCGGCGTGGCGGACGAGGGCGTCGCCGGGACCACGGCGGAAGACCGGGCGGAAGTGGTCGCGCTCGTGCGGGCACGCCCGCCGGAGGCCAGGACGCTCGCCGAACGGGCGGCGGCCGCTTCCGCCGATGAGGAGTTCTGACGTGCTCGTCGGCATGCCACCGCCCCGGAACTCACCGGACCGGCCGCTCCCGCCCGAACTGGGCCCGGCCACCTCGCACGGCTACAACTGTCGTTGTGTCGCGCGGCATTTCGGCCTCGACCCGGCACCGTACGGTGAACTGCCTGCGTGTTCGCTTTCCGAACGCCAGTACCGGAAGCTGCTCATCGACGCGGCCAAACTCCAGGACAAGGCCAAACGGCTCGCCGTCGCCAGGGACGTCGCCGGCGCGCACCGGACGTACGGCAAGATGCGGGAGATCGCGCAACGGCTGGACCGGACGGATCTGGACCTCGCCGCCGTCAGCGATCTGGCCACCGTCTGCTATTCCGCGGGCGACCTGCGCAACGCGAGACAATGCGCCGAGGCCGTGCTTCAAGCCTTCAGGGTGAGCACCGCCGCCATCGTCCACTTCGGACAGTACGCCGAGATCCGGATGATCGAAGGCTCCCGGGAGGTCGCCGAGCGCGTGCTCATCTCCTTGAGCACGGAGGAAGGCGACGTCGTCAAGGCGCGTGAGCTGATCGCCGGGCAACGGCGCCGGGCGGCGCTGCGCAAGGAAGAAGGGCCGGAACAGTACCCGCCCGAGTTGCTCGACGTACACGGCGCGGACGAGCTGGAACTGCGGATCTTCGACGTGCGCGTCCAGATCGCCGCCGGGGACATGGCGGGCGCGCGGGCCGCGATCGAGGAGATCCTGACGGCGTTGGACGCCATCGCGGAGATCGACGAGGTCCGCGACCAAGTGGCAGCGCTGCAGGCGATGGCGCGCGCCGAACGCGCCCGCGTCCGCCAGGCGGGTGGCGAAGACGCCGACGCGCGCGCGGATCTGCTGCGGCTGAGCGCCCAGCACGAAGGCCGTCCCTTGGCCGCCAGGGCGAGCATCGAGCTGGCGGCCGACCGGGCTTTCGGCGGCGACCTTCCCGGAGCGGTCGCCGCGATCGTCGCCGCCCTCACCGAACTCGCGGAGGCGGGCCTGAACGGCGATGTCGCGGAGGCGAGCCACGCGCTGGGCACACTGCTGCTGTACACGGGTGATGTCGCGCAGGCCAGGGAACAGTTCGAGCACGCGGGAAAGATCTGGACGGCCAACGCCGACGTTCCGGGCCTGCGGCGGCTCGACGTGGCGCTGGCCCGCTGCGCCATGGCCGAAGGCGACTGGGCGGCGGCGGGGGAGCACGTGACCCGCGCCCGGGAGTCGGCACGGACGTCGGGGGACTGGTCGGACCGCCTCCACACGGATTTCGTGGCGGCCACGATCGGTTTCGCCCACGGCGAGGACCTGCGCTCGGTGCTGGATCTGCTGCTCCCGCTGGCCCTCGCGGCGGCGGAATACCGGTTCGAGTTCACCTCGCCGCAGGCACGCACGGCCTGGGCGCGCGACGTCGCCGGTCCGGCGACGGAAATGCTGATGGCGTTGCTGGCCAGGCTCCAGGAGCCGAGACTGGCGGCGGAACTGATCGAGCGCACCTGCGCCGTCGGGGCGTACACGGGCGTCGAGGGCCGTTCGCTGGACCTCACCGGTGCGCTGCCCACCCTAGAAGTCGGCCCGGTCGCCGAGGGACTTCCGTTGGCGGCACTGGGTTCCGTCACGTCGTCGCTTCCGCTGCGGCTCGCCCCGCCACCCGCGCTGCGCTGGTCGCCTTCCTCACCCATGGAGCTGGACCCGTGGCTCCGCCTCGCCGCGGAGCGATATCAGCTGCCCCGTCCGGTCGCCGAAACCGTCGAGACCTGGCCCGCGGCGAAGCGCGGACGCGAGACTTTCCTGCTGCGCTACGCCGACGCCGGCCACACCTTCCTCACCTGGCGGACCACCGAGGACCTCGACACCGTTCACACCCATCCGATCGAGTTCGCCCTGGTCGCGACCGCTCGCCAGTGCCTGGACGCCGCTTCCCCCACGCCGCGCGAAGGCGAGAGCGTGGCAGACGCCGTCCGTCGCTCATTGAGCGAAGACGCCTTCGGCAGCTTCGCCGGCGAACAACGCCTTGCCCGCGTCCTCGCCCTCAATCTCCTTCCCGCCGACCTGGTCGAACGGCTCCGGCGTGCCGCGGACGGCGGAACCCGCCCGCTCCTGCGGATCCAGCCGTCCCCGAGCCTCGCCGATGTCCCGTGGGGACTGCTCGCCCTGCCCGACCGCCGGGCCGATCACGTGCTCGAGATCGACGAGATCGGCAGCTGTTTCGACGGTGACGAGCGCGTTCTCGACGTCGCCGACGTCTCACTGCTCGCCCCGGCCGCGATCCCACGCCGCCCGCCCGCCGCCGACGGCCCGCCCGTCTACCTGCTCGACCCGCGTATCCCCGGCCAGAGTGCGTTCGGCGAGCTGGGTTCGGTGCTGGGCAAGCAGGACGCGACGTCGCCGCTGATCCGTCATCTGGACGCGCGGCTCGCCGAAGGCCCGGTCCTGCCCGCCGCCGGACGCGCGCTCGAGCTGGTCCGCCGCACCGACACCGACCGCCGACTGCTCGCCGAACTCCTCTCGCGGCCCTGTTCGCGGCTGGTGTTCGTGGGACACGTCAGCCGGGTCCGCGACGAGTACGGCGCGCAGACCGCGCTCCATCTGTCCTGTTCGGCCGATCTTCCCGGCACGGCCGCCCCGATCGGAGCGCACCGGCCGTTCACCGCGGCCGACCTCGCACTGTCCGAAATGGACAGTATGCCCGCGCGGGTGGCGCTGATCGGCTGCGCCAGCGCGAGCGATTTCGGCCTGGCCGAACCGTTCGGTGTGCTGCTCGCCGCCGTCGCGGCCGGCGCGGGACTGGTCGCCGCCACGGTCTGGGCCTTGCCGACTTCGGCCGCCGTGCCCGGTTCGGACCCGATGTCCGAACTGGTCATCGCCGTCGACGCCGCGCTCGCCGTCGAGGATCCGGTCACCGAACTGTGCGCCTGGCAGCGGTCACGGCTCGCCCGCTGGCGCGAGAAGCCCGAACCGGCGGGCTCGCCGGTCTTCTGGGCGCCGCTGACCTGCCTCGACGCGACCGACGACGGGAAAACCTGGGTTCGGTAGCGGGCCGGTCCGCCGAAGCTGTGTCCAGCACGAACGACACGGCGAAAGGCGGCACCCGATGTTCAAGAAGATCCGCGACAAGATCAACGACGCGACACAGCAGGGCATGGCGCGTGGGGAGCAGGACTTCCACCGCCACGCGGAACAGTTCCGGCAGGCTGCCGCCGCGCAGGGCCACGACATCACCCCGCAGCTGCCAACGCCGCAACTGGCCGCGCAGGCGTTCCGGAACCTCAACGCCGACCCGGACATGGCGGCGTTCCTGGCCTTGCCGATGGACGAGCAGTTGCGCCAGCAGCAGGAATTGCAGGCCTACGGCACCGAACTGCGGCGGCTCTACGACACCTGCGAGCCCGCCACCCTGGTGATCCGTGAGCTGGAGCCGACCGGCCGGAAGATCGCCGGGCAGGCGCAGTACACCGCGACGCTCGAGGTCACCCGCGCCGACGGCGCCACCTACCGGACGGTGTCGCAGCTGATCGCGCCGCTGGCGACGATCCAGCAGTACGCGCCCGGCACCCGTCACGAAGCCCGCGTCGACCCCGCCGACCCGGCGAAGGTCGCCGTGTTCGGGCCGATCGCGTAGGTGACGGTAGGCGGAGCTGCGGCAGGTCCGGAGAAATGACCATACGCGTGAACCCGCCCGGCCGAAGGCCCCGCTATCGCGGTGGCGGGGCGCCTTGTTCGCTCGACATGACGTGCTATGCCATGCCGCGCCCCGCCGACGTCGATCGCGGCCGCGGGTTCACGCACAAACAGAGAGGTGACGGCGATGTTCGGGTCCTTCGAGTTCGGCCTGCCGGGAGATCCCCGGCAGGCCCGCCGCCCGGGTCTGCGCCTGTGGTTGCTCGGCGTGCCGACGACACTCGCGTGGGCGGCCGTCGGCTGGTCGGGCGCTCTCGGGCTGCTGGACGGCTTCCGGCTGATGTCGCTGAACCGCGTCGACGCGTGGGGGCCCGACGCGGGTCCGGCGGTCTCGCTCGTCCTGTTCTTCAGCGTCTCGATCACGGTGGCTTCGTCGCTCGGGTTCGCGATGCTGTGGGGCGGCGGAATGTCGCTCAGCGGGATGGGCGTCGGCTTCCGGGCGAGCAGCCTGGCCGCGTCCCTCGGTATCGCGCTGGGCAGTGGCGTCGCGATCCCGTCCTGGACGCCGCCAGAGTCGGTGGGGCAGCGGCTGCCGTCCGACCCCTGGACCGATGTGGATTGGATCGTCTACTACGAGCCGTATCTCGTACCGGCGGTGGCCGGGGTGAGCGCGCTGGTGATGATCATGGTGCTGGGACGGGCTTTCGTCACCAGGGCCGAGGCGGACGACCGCGCGCAGGCGCTGGCGCAGACCGGCCGTCAGGTGATCGGCCACGTGCTCGGCGTCGAGTTCACGAACGTCTGGGTGATGGGGAATCCGCGGTTCAGCGTGCAGGTCCGGTTCCCCACGGACGGCGGTGAGCGGACCGTCATCACGACGATGATCACCTCGCCGATGCAGGCCCCTGCCCGGGGTTCGACGGTGAAGGTCACCTACGACCCGCTGAACCCGGACTCGGTCCAGGTGGATCCGGATCCGGCCGATCGGGCCGCCGGCGGAAACTTCGGTGCGTTCTTGCCTCCACTGTTCTGATCGCCCTCTACACTCCCGCGGATGGACGAACAGACGGCAGAGGTGTCCACCGCGTCAGCGGTACGCAAGGCGATGATCCGGCTGGTCCCGTTACTCGGGCTGCTCTATCTGCTCAACTATCTCGACCGGGTCAACGTCGGGTTCGCGGCGCTCACCATGAACGCCGACCTCGGCATCAGCTCGGCCGCCTACGGGCTCGGCGCGGGCCTGTTCTTCGTCGGGTACTTCTTCTTCGAGGTGCCCAGCAACGTCATCCTGCACAAGGTCGGCGCCCGGATCTGGATCGCGCGGATCATGGTCACCTGGGGCATCGTCGCCTCGGCCACCGCGTTCATCCAGGGCGAGGTCAGCTTCTACATCGTCCGCGTGCTGCTCGGGATCGCCGAGGCCGGGTTCTTCCCCGGCATCATCCTGTACCTGACCTATTGGTTCCCGCGCAAGCAGCGAGCCAAGATCGTCGCGCTGTTCTTCCTCGCGGTGCCGCTCTCATCGGTCATCGGGAGCCCGGTTTCGTCCCTGCTCATCAAGCACGGCGACGGCGTCCTCGGCTTCGACGCCGGCTGGCGCTTCATGTTCTTCGCCGAAGGGGTGCCTTCGATCCTGCTCGGGGTGGCGGTGTTCTTCCTGCTGCCGAGCAAACCGAAGGACGCGAAGTGGCTCTCCCCGGGGGAGCGCACGGCGTTGCAGTCGGCCATCGACGCGGAAGACTCCCGTGAGGTCGGCAAGGAGGTGAGCACCCGATCGGCGTTGACCGATCCGCGCGTGCTCGCGCTGAGCGCCGTCTACTTCGGGATCATCTTCGGCCTGTACGTGCTCGCGTTCTTCTTGCCGCAGGTGATCAAGGGCTTCCAGCAACAGTTCCAGACGAACTACAGCATCGTGGAGATCGGGCTCATCACGGCGATCCCGTACGCGGTGGCCGCCGTGGCCATGGTGCTGTGGGCACGCCATTCGGACCGCACCGGCGAACGGGCGGGGCACGTCGCCATCGCCGCGTTCGTCGGCGCGGTCGCGATCGCCGGCGCGCTGTATCTCGGCTCGCCGCTGTGGGTGATGATCGCGGTGACCGTCTGCGCGGTCGGCGTGTTCACCGCGATCCCGGTGTTCTGGCAGCTGCCCAACGCCTTCCTGACCGGAGTCGGTGCCGCCGCCGGGATCGGCCTGATCAACTCCTTCGGTAACCTGTCCGGCTTCGTCGGTCCCTACCTCACCGGCTGGTTGCAGGGGTTGACCGGGAGCTTCCGCGCCGGGATGTGGGCCGTCGCGTTCTTCATGGCGATGGCGGGGGCCATCGCGTTGACCTTCCGCAATAAGGAAAAGAACGCGATCAAGTGAGGTGGTCGAAGTCGCCGTTCACCCACCGGATGTGGGTTTCGGCGCTTCGGCGCACCACGGCCTTGGCGTCACGATCGATGGTGTCGCCGCCGAGGGTGTAGAGCCGGTCGTAGGCGAAGTCGTCGAGCCGGTCGACGATGCGGCGGACCACGGCGCCCGAAAGCGGGACGTGCTTGGGGAAGTTGCGCTGGAACGACACCCAGTCCGGCGCGAGCCCACCCGAGATCGTGTCCCCGGCGAGGATGCTGCCGTCCGGCGTCCTGGCCACGGCGCTGCCGCGCATATGCCCGCCGAGCCGGACGAGTTCGAGGCCCGGCAAGGGTTCCGCGTGCTCGTCCCAGAACTCGAACGCCGGATCGGGGGCGGGCAGCCATTCTCGGTTGCGTTCGTTGACGAGCACCGGAACCCCGCCGAGCGCGCGGCTCCAGCCGAGCTGGGCACCGAACATGTGCGGATGACTGGTGGCGATCACGGCGACGTCGACCAGGCCGCGCACGACGTCGAGCACCTCGGTGTCCAACCAGGACGGCGGATCCCAGAGCAGGGTGCCCGCCGGGGTCACCGCGATGAACGACCAGTGCCCGATCGCGAAGTTCGGTTCCCGTTTGATGCTGTGCAGACCACGGCCGTGATCGCGGTGCAAGGTCCTGTGCGGCACGGAGATCAGTTCCTCGTGCGTCCACCAGCGTCCGGTGTGCGCGCCGAGGTCGCCTGCTTCCTCGATGCCGACCTCGCCGCGGTCGAGAACGCAGCGGGGAGGTTCGGGAGTGGCGGGATGTTCGATACCGCACCTGTCGCAAATCCACATGATCGACAGCTTGCGACCTCCAGTGCGCTGGAGGTCAAGACGCGTCTTCCCCCGGCTCGGCGAGCCGGGGGAAGACGAGGGTTCAGCTGACGGTCGTCTTGCCGAGGACGGCGTCCTGGTCGGGCGGGTCGAGCGCGAGCTGGACGTCGAACTCGCCGAGGGAGCTGTCGGTGACGATATGCGAGGTCGCCGCAGCGTCCACGCTGCTGGTCGCCTCACCGGCGGGGGTGCCCGCGGGGATGGTGAAGTCGACCTTGCCCTGCGCGGTGAACTTCAGCGGTCCTTCGGCGGGCACCTCGGTGTCGGGGATCGGCAGCTCGATGGGGATCGCGATCTTCTGCTCGCCGAGCGCGATGTTCACCTTCGAGCCGATCGTGCCGGAGAGCTTCTTGGCACCGACGAGCCGGAGCCCGTCGCCCGCGGCCTGACCGGCGTCGACGTCGAGGGTGAACGGCACCGAAACCGGCTCCCCGGCCTTCGCCGCCGCCGGGATTTCCGCCTTCACGACCACCGCCACCTTCTGGTCGCCGATGATGGGGAAGCCGCCCTTGTACGTGAGATTCTTTTCGACGGCGGCAGCGGTTCCCGCCGCGGCGAACATGACCGTGCCGGCGACCGCGGCCGCGATCCCGGCCGCGCAGAACCGCCGAACACCCTTCCGTACGAGGGTTTCCGTCATGTCAGGTCCTTTCGTCGTTGAATGGGCTCGACGCCGAATCTAGGTGGAAAGTCACCAACGAGGAAAGGAAAAGATCTCTCGCGTTTTCTTTACGTGTGGATCTTGTCACGCATATGTGGAATAGCGTGTTCATGAATTGTCATGCGAAGGCGGAAAGGGGAAATGCGTGCCGCATTCTTGTCATCCCGGTGACAGGTGCCCCGGTCGTACCGTGCGCGGTCTAAGGTCTTGATCGTGACCGAACGACCCGAGCCGTGGCATCGCCGGACCCGCAGGTTCCTGCGTGCGACGGACCAGCGCGGCGAACTGGTGCGCGGCGCGCGGTTCCTCCGCAGGCTCGTCCCGGGGGACGGCACGCCCGGCGACCCGCTGGCGCCGTCGACGGGCCGTTCGTCCGACCGGCTCGCCCGCCTGCTCACCGAGGCGGGCGCGGACCGGCCCAGCGCCACCCGCGAGCTGGGACTGGCCGCCGTGCAGGCCTGGCAGGCCGTCCGCCGGACCGGCGCGCAGCCGATGTCCGCGGACGGGATCACGGTGCTGTTCACCGACCTGGTCGGCTTCTCGACCTGGGCGTTGCAGGCGGGCGACGAGCGCGTGCTGGAGCTGCTGCGTTCGGTCGCCGAGGTGACCGAATCGGTCGTCACCGGGCACCGCGGCAGCATCGTGAAAGGACTCGGCGACGGCGTGATGGCCGTGTTCGCCGACCCGGGCGAGGCGGTGAAGGCCGCGTACGAGACGTGCTCCGCCGTGAGCGTGATCAAGGCCGAGGGCTACCTGCCCCATCTGCGCGCGGGGCTCCACCGCGGCAACCCGAGCCGCGTCGGCAACGACTACCTCGGCGTCGACGTGAACATCGCCGCCAGGATCATGGCCGCCGCCGACGGCGACGAGGTGCTGGCCAGCGGAAGCGTCGTCGACGAGCTGGACCCCGGCGCGGTGATCGTGCGCCCGCGCCGGAGTTTCCGCGCCAAGGGGACCCCGAAGGACCTCCGTGTCTACCGCGTCGTGCCTCGCTACTCCTCGTGACGGGCCCTCACGGAGCCTTGCCACTCACGAGCCGCAAGTCCTAGCCGGGCATCTCCGAAGGCTGCGAGTCCAGCCCCGCCCGGGGCTTCGACCAGCCGCCGCGCGTGAAGTCCGGCACCGCGACCGGTTTCCCGCCGCGCGCGAGGGAGACCACGCTCAACGGCACGGGGGAGCACCAGGCCGCCGAGTCGTAGACGTCGATGTCCGGCACCAGCCCGGCACGCATCTGCTGCACGATCCGCCACTGCAGCACGTAGTCCATGCCGCCGTGCCCGCCGAGGTTCGGGTCGTCCTTGAGCTTCTTCCACAGCCAGTGGTCGTGGCGTTCGCGATACGGCCCGAAGTCCTTCCACGCGTGCCCGCTGTGGTCGGGCTCCAGGTAGATGCGAGCGGGGTAGTCCTCCACGATGCCGCGGCTGCCGGCGAGACTGTTGATGCGGCTGTACGGCCGCGGCGAGCTGACGTCGTGCTCGGCGCGGATGATCCGCCCCTGCTCGGTCTCGATCAGGCAGGTCACCAGGTCGCCGTTGACGTAGGTCTCTTTCCACGACGGATGGCCCGGCGGCATATGGCGTTTCCGGTAGTCGGCGAGCCCCTTCGGCTCGGTCGCCGTGGCACGCAACGTGGCGAACCGGTCGCCGCGGTTGACGTCCATGCAGGCGGCGATCGGCGCGAGGCCGTGCATCGGATAGAAGCTCGCGGTGCTGCGGGTGTGCCATTTCCGGCGCCACGCGTCGGTGTAATACGTGTCGGAGAACAGCAGCGCGCGCAGGTCGTGCAGATAGCCGCCGTGCCCGTTGGTGACCTCGCCGAAGACGCCCTCGTGCGCCATCTTGAGGATGGCCAGCTCGTTGCGCCCGTAACTGCAGTTCTCGGCAAGGAACAGGTGTTTGCCGGTCTGCTCGCTGGTGTTGACGAGGTCCCACAGCTGGTCGAGCTCGGTGGCGATGGGCAGTTCGACGCCGACGTGCTTGCCGGACAGCAGCGCGGCCTTGCCCTGCGGGTAGTGGAACTCCCACGGGGTGGCGATGTAGACCAGGTCGATGTCGTCGCGGGCGAGCATCTTCTTGTAGGCGTCGGCGGATCCGCCGTACTCGGCCGGGCGCGGACGTCCGCCGGCGGCGAGCTTGTCCGCGGCGGCCTTCGCGCGCTCGGCGCGGATGTCGCAGACGGCGGTGACAGCGGCGCCCGGTACGGCGCTCCACCCGCCGATCATGGACATGCCGCGATTGCCGAGACCGATCATCCCGATCCGGACGGTCTGGTGCCGCTCGAACGGCACCCCGATCATGCTGCGCTGACCAGGACGGCGAGGCGCGCTTTCCGCCTCTTCGGCTGCGGTCGCGCTCGTCGGGATCGCGGCGAGCGCCCCGGTGGCGAGCGCGCCGCCGAACAGTGTCCGCCGGGAGACAGAGGGCAGGTCGGCCATGAAGAACACTCCTTCGTGTCGCCTTCGGTGCCCAGACCTTGTCCAATCGCCGCCGGATATGTCAAGAGATGCGTCAAAGTGAGCAGTAAACTGCACTAATGCGCAGTTTGACTGCTTGTTTGCGGGCGCTTCGCGCAACCCGGGTGCGCACACGCACCCGGGTCACGCTCGCGCTCAACGGCGGATCAGCACCTGGTCGATCGACTTGCGCACCAGGTTCGGCACCACGCAGTCGTCCGCCGGATAGCCGACCGGGATGACGGCGAACGCCTTCTCGTTCTGAGGCCGTTCGAGCAGCTCGCCGAGGAACCGCATCGGCGACGGCGTATGCGTCAACGCGGCCAGCCCGGACAGATGCAACGCGGTGATCAGCATGCCGACCGCGATGCCCACCGACTCGTCGACGTAGTAGTGCTTGTGCTTGGTGCCGTCCTCGTCGAGGAAGTAGCGCTGCTGGAAGACCACGATGAGGTACGGGGCGTCGGTGAGATGGGTCTTCACGGAGTCGGTGCCCAGCGGGCGCAAGGCGGACAGCCATTCCTCGCCGAGCCTGCCCTCGTACGAAACGCGCTCCTCTTCTTCGGCCGCCTCCCGAATCCGCTGTTTGGTCGCGGCGTCCTTGATGAGCACGAAGGTCCACGGCTGCTGATGTGCGCCACTGGGTGCGGTGGAGGCCACCGCGATGGCGTCCACCACCACCTGCTCGGGTACCGGGTCGGTCGAGAACATCCGCACGGTGCGTCGGGAGTCCATGCGGCGGCGCAGATCGGCGGCGGTGGCCAGCGATTCTTCCGCGGACATGCGCGCCGGACGGTAGGGCACCGGCTCGAAGGGGTCGCCGTAGGTCGGGGTCCACTGTGCTGCGGTCATGGTCCCGATTGTGGTGGCGGACCTGGTTTTCGGGAAGCCCCGGAGCCAGGTTATGTCCCTGGGGTTATGCCGCCATCCGTTTCAAGTGGACGGACGCCGGTCGTCGTAACCAGCGGGCCGTTCCAGTACCTAGCGGGCCACTTAGCGGTGGCCGCGGCGTAGGAATAGGTATCCACTGCACGACTTTCGTCGGTGTCAGGTTTCTCTTGCCGCGCCCCAGAATCAGCACACCCGTCCCCATCGCGCGGCCGAACCCGGGTCGCAGAAATGAGTCGGAACCATGCGACTTCGCTCCTTCGCCCTGATCGCCGGCACCGCCTTCGCGGCGTTGCTCGGCGTCACCGCCCCCGTGGCGTCCGCCGCGGAACCGTCCTCCGATGTCCAGCCGATGATCATCGGCGGCCAGAACGCGTCGAGCGGCCCCTGGGCGGCCAGGCTCTTCGCCAACGGCAGGCAGACCTGTACCTCGACGATCATCGCGCCGCAGTACATCCTGACCGCGAAGCACTGCGTCGCCAGCAGTGGCACGTTCACCTTCCGGATCGGCAGCCTCGACCAGCAGAGCGGCGGCACCATGGCCACCGGCTCCACGGTCACCCGCCACGCGAGCGCGGACCTCGCGATCGTGCGCCTCACCGCCCCGGTGAACGCCACGTACTCGCCGCTGGGCACCACCGCCAACGTCTCCGTCGGGCAGACCGTCCAGGTCTACGGCTGGGGCGCGACCAGCCAGTGCGGCTCGGAGATCAACTGCCAGTCGCGCTACCTGAAGGTCGCCAACGTCTCGGTCACGTCGGTCTCCTGCCGTGACTACAACGGCGGCATCGCGGTGTGCGCGCGCCGCGGCGACGGCATCACCGCCGGCGGCGACTCGGGCGGCCCGATGTTCGCCTCCGGCCGTCAGGTCGGCGTCGCCTCGACGAGTGACCGGCAGACCACGACCGCGTACACGAACATCACGCGGTACCGGCCCTGGATTCAGCAGATCGCCGGCGTCTGACATCTGGATGTAGCGGGGCCCTCCCCGGCGGTTGCCGGGGAGGGCCCTGTGCTGTGCTCTAGTCGGGACGGCCGACTTGGGTGTTCGAGAGGTCGAGACCGATCGCGAAGTCCGCCGTGTAGCCGCTTCCGGCCTGCTGTGGACGCAGCAGCATCTGGGCTCCGCCGCTGCGGTAGATCGAGTCCCGGCTGTTGGTTGTGTCGGCCGGACCTTTCCGCCGGTACGGTTCGGTCCGCAGATAGGCCGCGCCGAACTCGGGGGTGAAGTAGAGCTGCGAGGTGAACTCGTACGGCCGGCCGTTGGTTCCGACGGTGCGTATTTTGAGGTGGATATGCAGCGTGCGTCCCGTGTACCAGCCGGGAAGAATGGTCGTGAACTTGGCCGCTCCCGATTGGTCGGTGTTCTGGTAACCGCGCAGGAAACGGCGGCCGCGACTTCCCTGGGACGGAATGTCGGAATACAGCCCGAACGCGTCGCACTGCCAGAGGTCGACCATGGCCCCCGGTAGCGGGGTGCACACTTGCTGGCGAATTTGCTGAACGGTGAAATTGATGGCCAGCGCGGTGCCGGCGACCAGCTGTCCGGTGGATGGCTCACTGCGGATATCGGAACGGTTGAGCCGTTCGTCGACGAAGTACGGACCTTCCATTTGTTCTGGCTTGACCACGCAATCCAGCGTGCAGACCTCGGGTGTGCCTGCGCTGGGGGTGGTGGCACTCGCGGTGGCGGATCCGGCGACAGTGAGTGTCGCGCCGGCGGCGCCGAGGAGAATCAACGCCTGCCGCCTGCCGAGTACCCGGCCTACTGGCTCATCATCGTCATGCATGGGTTTCCTTTTCGCCGAATGAGGGGAGCGAGGGAACTGAGCGCGACAAGGGATTACCGTAATGTGTCGCGCGCATCTGATTTTCCAACATGGCTCGCCCGCTGTCGAGAAAGTTCACTCGCATGCATCATACTTCGAAGCGGGCACTATTCTTTGATGGGCCGAATTCGTGAACCGCTGTTACGGCATTTCGCCTACGGCGCCTCGAAAAATCCAGCTTGAGAAAGCTTTCGTGCCCGATGGTTGGCCACGTTGACGCGATTTCCGCATAATCCCGGCATGCAATAGCGACGTCGTCCAGGGCGCGTTGTGTCGATGAACGCACCTCGGCACGTAGGTGCGCCACAGGTGCGGAACCGTTCCACGCCGAGAGACTGGACGACGCCGAGTATTCCGACGCCGCAGACTAGGGCCAGGGAGTCCGCGGCCGTCGCGTCAGGCCGGACCGAGACGGCCCATCGTGCGCTGTCAGTCAGAAGGGTGACGTCACCGATCGGAGTGGTGAGCGCGGTGGCGCCGGTGATGAGGCGCGCCTGGTCCGGGTGGTCGATCAGATCCCGCACTGTGACGCGTAGCCGGTGAACGGCACGCAGATCACTGGGCCGGGAGGGCTCGGGCAATGAGTGAAGCTCGGCGAAGGCGGCGAGAGATGCCAGGTCGGGCAGCTTGTCTTCGCCTTGCCAGACCTCCGCGGTGGTGTTGACCAGGTCGGTAGCGATGCCCGCCGCCCAGACGTAATCGTCTAATGCTACTTGCATCCCTTACCAACCTCTCGTACGTTCGCGGTTAACCGCTACTTTAACCCTTACCGGGAGGTTCTCCGTGGAGATCGACGCCTTGGTGTTCGACATACTCGGCACGCTCGTCGACGAGCCAGCCGGGATTCGCGCGGCCATTCGGCAAGCCGCGCCGGATGCGGAGGCTGACGAGCTGGTCGAGCTGTGGCAGGGCCACGTCGAGACCGAGCAGCGACGCATCGTCGAGGGGGAGAGGCCGTACGCCCCGAGTGACGTTCTCGACCGCGAAGCGGCCCAGGTCACCACCAAGATGGACGTGGTGCCGAAGCTCGCGCCGTGGCCCGACGCCGTCGAGGGATTGGCCAGGCTCGCCGAGAATCACCGGCTGATCGGGCTCTCCAACGCCGGCCGGACGAGCCTGCTGCGGATCAATGCCCACGCCGGCCTCCGGTGGCATCTAGCGCTCTCCGCGGAGGAAGCACAGACCTACAAACCGGACCCGGCCGTCTACGAACTGGCCGTCGGGGCCTCAGGTGCGCCGCCGGAGCGGCTGCTGATGGTCGCCACCCACGCGTGGGACCTGAGGGGAGCGCAGAGTGTCGGTCTCCGGACCGCCTACGTCGCGAGGCCTGTCGGGGACCCGCCGGTGGCGACGGACCGGTTCGACTTCTACGCCGAGGACCTCGCCGATCTGGCCGTTCAGCTCGCAAAACAACGGATGTGATCAAAACTGTCGGTGCCGCCCGCTAGGTTCATCCCAGTCCCCACCGAGGCACCCCGCAAGGAGAAGATGCGTTGTCAGACTGGGAAAGAGCGAGCACGGCCCGGGTGTTGCCACCTGCCCGCCCGCGCAAGCTCGCGAAGGTCCCGTTCGTCGAACTGGCCGACGGACGGGTGCAGGGCGTGGTGTCCAGTGGATCGGACATCGGGCGCGTGTACGTCTCGTCGGTCGCGGCGAGCACGTACGAGTTTGCCTGTAGCACCAACAACAACCGGCCTTGTGGCGGGGCGCGGGGCATGTTCTGCAACCACATCCTCGCCCTGCTCAACGAATCCACTCTTCAGTACGGCGCCGAGCGTGTCGCACGGTACTTGCGCGTCGAAGTTCCGGAGCCGACCGCGCAGGCCATTTCGCAGACCATGAGCGCGACGCGGCCGTCGCAGGGCGACAACACCGCCGCCGCGTCCGTGTTCAGCCAGTTCTTGCGGCACTTGGCGTATCTGGAATTCGAAGCGTCGACGGCGCCGGCGCCGGAACTGCACTGGTTCCCGCCGACCAGGGCGGTGGTGTGATGCGCACCGATCTGCTCACCGACCCCATCGCCGGTCTCGACGAGGCGCTGGCGGTTGTCGACGCCTTCGACGACGTACTCGTCGCCGGGTTGCTTCGTCCACAGAAGATCGCCGGTTTGACCGAGCTGGCCGAGGCCGTCGCGGGGTCGCCGTTGGCGTCGCGAGTCGCCGAGGCAGCCGAGAAGACGGCAGCGGGTGCCGCGGGGGAGGAGCACTTCGTTTCCCTTGCGGCGGCGAGGATCGCCGTGTTCGGTTCCGTGCACGACGCCGTCCTCGCGCGCCTCGCCGAGGCGACCGGCCGGCCGTCGGAAGAGGAGTCCACTCGGCAAGTGTCCAAGACGGACATGCCGAATCTGCCGGCCGCCGCGCGTTCCTGGCTGTCCGATCTGGCCCGCGCCGGCTGGCAGGGCATCGACCACGATTTGATCTCGGCTTCGGCGCAGGTGATCTCCGCTCTGCTCGCGGAACCGAGTCTGCGTCGGCTGGCTGTCCTGCTCGACGGCTTCGCCGCGGAACTCGCGGCGTCCTGTCCTGGTGCGGCGTTGGAACGAGTTCCGGTTCGACGCTGGGGCGACCTGTGGTCGCGCGGGATGCTGCTGACCTTGCCCGTGGCCACGCCCGCGATCGGCACGGTCACCGGCCGCCTGCTGCCGCTCGGGGTCGATCTGCTGGAGCACTCGACGGCCGCCCAAGCCCAGGTCCACGCAGTGTTCGAGCCCGAGGACGGCAGCACGCCGCGTCTCGTGCGTGCCAGCGTGACAGTGCCGAAGCCGGACACGATCATCGGCGCCGGGATCTGGCAGTTGCTGCGCCCGCATCTTTCCCTGCTCACGGCGATCAGCGAGGGCCGCTCGATGGACCTCACCGAGATGCCGCTCACCGCCGAGGGCGACCTGCTCTGGCAGGACGAACATGCCCGCCTCGGTGAGCCCGCGGACGCTTTCTCCACCGCGCGTGTCGCGCTGCCGAAGGCTGTCACGCCGGCGGTCGCACCGCTGGATCGGCATCCGGTGCGGATCGCCGTCCCCGTCTTCCTCGAGGGTTACGGCATCGAGGGCGACGAAGACGCGCTCACGTTCACGTTCGCCGGGAATCACCTCGCCGTCGAGACCGACCGCATCCCGGCAGCCGGTCCGCTGACACCGAAAGCTGTCGCGAGTTCCAGTGCGTGCATCGGCCTGATCCGGTGGGACGGCGGTTTCCGGCTCCAGCCGCTCGCGATGGAGACCACGGTGCGCAAGAAGACCACCGCCGTGCACGCCGGAGCCTGGGCCGGGGGCACCACGGACAAGGCCGGGGTGAAAGCCGAGAAGGCGGCCACCGACGCCGCGGCCGTGTTGCGCGAACGCGCCGGAAGGCTGTTGCGGAAATGAGCGAATCCGAGGACAACCGCCGCCAGGTCCTGTACTGGCGGCTGCTCGCCCGGCTCTTCGACCCCGAGGAGCAGGCCGCGCTCGAAGCGGCGAGTGTGGCCGTGGTCGAGGACATCGGCCTGCCGTCCGCGCTGCTCGATCCGAACGTCGCGGTCGACTCGGTCGTCCAGCGTCATCCGGAACTGGCCGCCGAGTTCGACGGGCTGATGGTCCCCGAAGCCGAAGACAGCCGGGACAAGGCCGCGGAGGTGCGGCGCGCTGCGCTGGTGTCGAAGGTGCTGCTCAACGTCTTCGCCGCCGCACCCTCCACCGTGACGGCCGGGCAGCTGTCCAGCTGGCAGGCCGACGCGGGCTGGTTCGAGCGCGCACTCGGGTGCCGCCCCGGTGAGCTCCGCGGCGGTCGTCCCGGTGGCGCTCCGACCGGGCTGGGTGGTACCGGCGGGGGCTCGGCTCCCGACCTGAGCACGCTGCTCCCGTCGATCGGCCCGGAACTCGGTGCCATCGAGGCCGACCTCGTCAAGCGGATGCATCTGCGCGAGGTCCTCGCCGATCCCGCGCTCGCGGCGAAGCTGAGCCCGAGTATGTCCCTCATCGAACAGTTGTTGCGGGACAAGGACAATCTGTCCGGAGTGGCGCTGGCCAACGCCAAGTCACTCATCCGCCGCTACGTCGACGAGATCGCGGAGGTCCTGCGGACCCAGGTCGAGAAGGCCTCGACGGGCAAGGTCGACCGGTCGGTCCCGCCGAAGCGCGTGTTCCGCAACCTCGACCTCGATCGCACCATCTGGAAGAACCTCACCAACTGGAGCCCCGACGAGGAACGGCTCTACGTCGATCGCCTTTACTACAAGCAGACCGCGAAGAAGACCACCCCGCAGCGGCTCATCGCGGTCGTCGACCAGTCCGGCTCGATGGTGGACTCGATGGTCAACTGCGCCGTACTGGCCTCGATCTTCGCCGGACTGCCCAAAGTGGACGTTCACCTGATCGCCTACGACACCCAGGCCCTCGACCTCACGCCGTGGGTGCACGATCCGTTCGAAACCCTGCTGCGCACCAATCTCGGCGGCGGCAACGACGGCATGGTCGCGATGGCGCTGACCCAGCCGAAGATCGCCGAGCCCGCCAACACCGTGGTGGTGTGGATCTCCGACTTCTACGAGACCCGCGTCGAGCAGCTCTTCGAAAGCATGGCCGCGATCCACCGGTCCGGGGCGAAGTTCATCCCGGTCGGTTCGGTCACCAGCGCCGGCCGGGGCAGCGTCAACCCCTGGTTCCGCGAGCGCTTCAAGGATCTCGGCACGCCGGTGATCTCCGGCCACATCACCAAGCTCGTCCACGAACTCAAGACCTTCCTCACCTCCTGAACTTCCCCGAAAGGCAAGACATGTCCGACGTCCTGCGCGCCCCCGCCGAACTCAAGTACGCCGAAGAGCTGGACTGGCTCGAGTCGATCGACGACGGCCCCAAACCGTTCGCCTGGCGCCTGTCCCCGAAGATGGTGCGCCTGTTCGTCCTCGGCGCCGAGCGTGCCGACGGCCTCGACCGTGAGATCTCGCAGAAATGGTTCGGCGACCGGAGCATCGTCGAACGAGCCATCGTCACGCTCGCCTCCGACCGCGCGCTGCTGCTGATCGGCGACCCCGGCACCGGTAAGAGCTGGCTCGCGGAACTGCTGGCCGCGGCGATCTCCCGCAACTCGACGCTCGTCGTGCAGGGGACCGCGGGCACCACCGAGGATCACATCAAGTACTCGTGGAACGTCTCCATGGTCATCGCCAAAGGCCAGTCCCGGGAGTCGATGATCCCGTCGCCGATCATGACCGCGATGGAGGCGGGCTCGATCGGCCGGTTCGAGGAGCTGACCCGGTCCACCAGCGACGTGCAGGACGCGCTGATCTCGATCCTGTCCGAGAAGTACATCTCGGTACCGGAACTGGACAGTGACGGCATCGTCTTCGCCAAACCCGGCTTCTCCGTGATCGCGACCGCCAACAGCCGCGACCGCGGCGTCAACGACCTGTCCTCCGCACTCAAGCGCCGGTTCAACTTCGTCCGCATCCCGGTGGTGACGAACAAGAAGAGCGAGGCGGAGATCGTCCGCTTCCGCACCGAGGAACTGCTGCGCCGCCACCAGATCGAGCTGGACGTGCCGCCGACCCTGCTCGACGTGCTGCTGCGCAGCTTCGGTGACCTGCGCGCCGCGGCGGCGTCGGCGGGCAGCGACGACGAGAAGCTGGAGTCCGCGTTGTCCACCGCCGAACAGATCGGCGTGCTCGAAGACGCGGTGCTGCACAGCAACTTTTTCGGCGAACAGGCGCTGACCGCCCGAACGCTCGCATCGTCGCTGGTCGGCTCGCTCGCCCGTCGTGAGCCGGAAGACCTGGCGATCCTCAACAAGTACCTGCACGGCGTCGTCGAGCCGCGCAGCAAGGACGAGGGCGGGGACTGGCCGGAGTTCCTCGACGGCGGCCGCGACGCGATCGCCACCCTCTCGTGAGCGGCGCCTTCGAGGCGCTGCGCGGCCAGTTGCAGGAGGCCGCGGCCGCCTTCGCCGACGGGCCCGGCGCCCTGGAGGGCATCCTGCTCGGACTCGTCGACGACGTCGACCGCGCGGTGCGGGAACCCTTGGAGATCTTCCCGGTCTGCCACCATTCCCCGGCTTCGGCCGTGGCGATGGCCCGGCGGTTGCGGGAGAAGCAGCCGAAGGTGGTGTACCTCGAACTGTGCGAAGACATGGCGCCGTTGCTGACCGAGCTTCGCAACTGCCGTCTTCCCGTGGCGGTGCAGGCTTTCGCGACGGACGTGAAGGGATTCCCCGCCGAGTGGGCGCCCTTGTCCGTTGTCGCGCCGATCACCGAGGCTTCGGCCGAGTACCAGGCGATCGCGTATGCCCTCGACACCCCGGGTGTCGAGCTCGTCCTCGTCGACCGGTCGGCCGACCACGTCTTCCAGTGGAACGAAGGCGAACCCGTCCCGGATCCGGACGCGCCGCCCGCGGAGGAAGAGGCCGCGCTGCACGGTGACGCGGTCGGCGTCGAGATCGGTGACCTGCGGCCGCGGTTCGCCGAACTCGAGGAACACCTCCTGCGGCACGGGCGGGTGCGGCACTGGTCGGAGTGGTGGCACCAGTACGTCGAGCTGCCGCTCGGCGACAGCGACCACGACACCTACCGCCAGGTCATGTTCCTGATCGGCAGCCTGTTCCGCCGTCTCGCGCCCGGCGACACCCGGCGCGTACGGGTGGACGAAGACCGCGAGCGCTACATGTGGACCCGCATGCGCGAGCACCTCGCCACTTCGGGTGCGGATCCCGCGGACTGCCTCTACATCTGCGGCGCGTTCCACGCGGCCAGCCGGGTCGCGGAATTCGGTGTCGAAGGCACGGACGGGTTCGTGATCAGCCCGCGCAGCGCGAGCACCTGGCAGTATGGGCTGATCCCGTCGAGCCACGCCTCGATAGAGGCGCAGTTCGGGCTCGCCGGGGGATCGGTGTCGATCGCCGCGACGGAGTGGGCGAAGAACCTCAAGCGCACCAAGGTGAAACAGTTCCAGCTGGACGGGCAGGTGGGCGTCCCGAAGCGGAAGAAGGCCGCGGAGCTGCCGGCACAGACGCCGGATCCGGCGTCGTCGGATCAGCTTTCCGGGTTCCTGCAACGGCCTCCGGTGCTCGACCGGCTGGACGAGGCCGAGCTGCTCGGCTGGTCGGTCGAGATCGTGCGGGCGGCGCGCCGCAACGGGTACCTGTCCTCGACGGCCGACGCCATCGCGGTGTTCGAGACCTCGATCCTGCTGGCGGGCCTGCGTGACAGGGCCAAGCCGACGCCGTACGACTTCCAGGACGCGGCGGTCACCTGTATCGAGAAGGACGTCGTGCCCGGCAGGCGCGACGTGCGCCGGCTCGTCGAGATCATGATGGGCGGCGACCGGATCGGCCAGGTCGGCTACGATGCGTTGCCGCCGCTGGCACGCGACGTGCACGACAGGCTCGAACCGCTGAACCTCAAGCTGCAGCAACGAGGTGTGCAGCGGGCGCTGCTCGACATCGCTTCGAGGCCGGAGCTGGAGCCGTGCTCCGATCTGCTGTGGATGCTGCGGTACCTGATGCCGCACGGTGCGGCGCGGCCGATCATGGGGGAGCGGCGGCTCGGTGAACGGCCGATCCAGGAGTCGTGGGATCTGGCGCTGGGCACCCACCAGCGGGCCCTCATCGAGCTGGGCTACGAGGGCGTCAGCATCGAACAGGTGCTGGAGCAACGGCTTCGTCGTGCCGCCTACCATCCGCAGGCCACCGCGGCGAAGGTGCTCGGAGCGGTCGAGGACGCGACGCTCTACCTGCGCAGCGCCCGGCTTGCGGGGGAGCTGGGCGCGCGTGCCCTGGAGGTGCTGGCCACCGAACGCTCCGTCGACGGCGCGCCGGAAGTGCTGCGGCGGGTGCGGAGGCTGCTGGCGCACTACCGGACCAGCGAGCCGGTGCTGCCCCGGTGGATCGAGGACTTCGTCAGGACGGGGTACGCGCATTACTGCACCCTGCTCCCGGCGGCCTTCGCCGACGAGGAGGCCGGTGTCGAGCAGGTCGCCGCGATGCTGGGCTTCCTGTTCAGCATGGAGGCGCTCGCGTTGTCGCTGGGCTGCGACCGGACGCAGCTGGAGCTGGCGATGTCCGGATCGCATCCGGAGGAGCCGTCGAAGGTGGCGTTGCTGTGGGCGGCGCAGGTCCAGCTCGGACGCCTCTCGCGCGCGGAACTCCGCGAGCGGTGCGCCGGACTGCTGGCCAACCCGTTGGTGCTGCCCGCCTATCCGCGCTACCTGAGCGGGTTCGTCCACGCGTTGGAACCGGCGCCGGGCTTGGCCGACTTCGTCGTCGAGGCGGTGTCGAACGCCTTCTCCGAGCTCCCGGACAGGTTGCTGCTGCCGTGGTTGCCGACGTTGATCACCACGCTGCGATCCCGGGGCGCGGATCTGGTGCCGCTGCTCGTGCGTGAGGCGGGACGGATCTTCCCCGGCCGCCTGGCGGCGCTCGATGAATGGGTTCCGCCCTGGAAAGACCAGCGGGAACCGCTTGCCCTACCGAGGAAATCGGGCGGGAGCGGGCTCGCGCTGCTGGCCGCGCACCCGGCGGCCTGCGACGCCGTGGCGGGACTGCTGGGCTGCGACGAGCCATGGGGGAGCACCGCACCCACCGGCTTGACGCTGCTCGAACGGTATCCGGAGTCCGCCGCCGCGCTGGAGGAGGTACTCACCGGGGTGTGAACCCGAGGGGCGGTCGCCGGGGCATCCGGCGACCGCCCGATCGGTCAGTCGGCGACCCAGCTTCCGTGGAAGCCCAGTGGCACCGGCCGCGGCAGATGGATGCGAGCCAAGGGTTTCGCGGTGAAGTCCTGTGCCGAAAGGATCACCAGATCCGAGGCGTTGCGGTCGGGATTGTTGACGTAGGCGAGGGCATAACCGTCGTCCTCGGTCTTGCTGCGGGACGACGGGACGAAGACCGCTTCGCTCGCGTCGGCGCCCCGCCCGAAGCGGTGCACCTCCGAGCGTCCGTTCCGCAGGTCGTGTTTGATCAGCGCGTTGCCGAAGGTGTCGGCGGGCTTGTCCAGGTAGACGTCGAACAGTTCGCCGGGGGAGGCCGAGTAGCCGTACCGGTGCCGTCGTGACACCAGGCTTTCGTTGACCCGCGGGAACTCCTGTGGCCGGTCGTCGAGGACACGGCGCCGCACACGGCCCTGCGCGAGATCGATCGTCCAGCGCTCCAGCACCGGCGGGCCCGACGCCGACGGGCCACCGAAGCCCTGCTTGCCTGCCACCTCGAATGGCGCCGGCATCGTCGTCAGGTCGACCACCACCGTGGAGCCGTGGTCGTAGGCGTTGAGCGTGTGCGAGTAGAACACCGGATCCACGCCGAACCAGCGGACCGGGCCACCGTCGCGTTTCATCACCCCGACCCGCGCGGGGTGATCCGTGTTCCACTTGTAGGGCACGACCTTGCCCGGCTGCGGATCGAAGGTGACCGGTACGTCGAAGACGACCACGTAGTTCTCCGTGAGCCCGAAGTCGTGCATCATCGGGCTGTCGGTGACCGGGATCCGGGTGGTCCGCACGACGCGGCCGGTCCGGTCGATCATCAGATGCCGTACGTGGTCCCAGGTCGGGTGGTAGGTCACGGCGTGCAGTTCGTCGGCGCGCGCGTCGAACTTGGTGTGCGCGGTGTAGGAGCCCTCCAGCGAACCGCTGAAATCGAAGGGCCCCAAGGTGTTCAGCTCGCCGTCGAGTTCGTACGGCGGGGCGCCGGACTCCTGCAGGGTGAGGATGCGGCCGTGGTGGCTGATCACGTGCGTGTTCGGCGCGAAATCCTCGGCGGGCACCGGCCACGGGTACCGCTCGCCCAGTTTCGCCGCGACACCGGACGAACGCACCCAGCGGTTGCGGTACCACTCGGCCTTCCCGTCGCGGAGCCGGACGCCATGCACCATCCCCTCACCCAGCATCCAGTGGTGAGCGCGCGGATCTTCGAGCCCGAGGACGTTCGGCCCGGTGCGCAGGTACCGCCCGCGGAGGTCGTCCGGGATGCGGCCGGTGACCGGCAGGTCGAACGCGGTCACCTCCTCCTTCACCGGCGCGAACGCGCCTTCGATGAACGGGTAACGCGGTTTCGCCGGATTGGGCGCGGCGGACGCGGGCCCGGTGCTCCCGTAGGTCGCGGCGGCTCCTCCGATGGCGAGCGCGGCCGCGCCGCGGAGCACGTTCCGCCTGTTCGGTTCGGTCATGGTCGATCCCCCAACTCAGGAAGTAACTGTGTATGCCATGAACAGTGTATGCCTTTACCTGTTTTGGGTGCAACAATGCCCTGATGGACGACGTTGAGATCGAGTTGCTGCCGCCGGGTACCGCGCTGGCCTGGGGGCACACCCCGGCGCCCCGGCGCGGGCCGAAACCGGGATACAGCCTCGAGCAGATCGTCGACGCGGCCATCGCGCAGGCCGACGCGGAGGGTTACGCGGCACTGTCCATGCCGTCGATCGCCAAACGGCTCGGCATCACCGCGAACGCGCTTTACCGGTACCTGAGCTCCAAGGAGGAGCTGCTCGTCCTGGTCGCCGAAGCGGCTTGGGGGCCGCCGCCGGAACTGTCGTCCGGTGACTGGCGCGCCGCGGTGACGGCCTGGGCCCGCGCGCTTCTCGCGCGCTGCCGCCGTCACCCGTGGCTGATCGACCTGCCGGTGCGAAGGGCGCCGAGTACGCCGAATCTGCTGGGGTGGCTGGAAAACTTCCTGGAGGGGATGGCAGGCTCGGGCCTGAGCGTCCAGGACGCGACCGGCTGCGCCGTCCTCGTCGACGGCTGGGTCCGCAGCACCGCTTCACTGCTGCGAGACGTGAACGCGAGCCCTTCGGATCAGGTCCGGGCGTTGAGCGCGTTCCTGGGGCCGCGTCTCGAAGGCCGAGGCTACCTGCGCGTCGCCGCCGTGATCTCCGGTGAGGCGTACGGCGAAGAAGGCATGGAGGAAGCCGACATCGAGTTCGGTCTCGGCCGCATCCTGGACGGCATCGAAGCGCTCATCGATCGCCGCTGAACACTCGTCGATCAGGCCGCGACCGCGGTGTCCGGCCACGACGGCGAACGGCCGAGCAAGGCGACGATCGTGTCCAGGTCGGACGGTCCCTTCTCGTCGATGGCCGGGGCGAAGGCGGCGCCCGGTGCCTTCCGGTTCTTCCCGTCCGGAATCGATTCGGCGAACCGCAGGCCGGCGTCGAGCACCTCTCGCTGGAACTCGAGCGGCAGGCCGAGGGTTTTGGCCACATCCCAGGAGTGCACCAGGTAGTCGACGAAATGGAAGCCCAGAGCCTGCTCCGCCGTGAAGGTGATTTCGGTGGAGAACTCGGGAAGGGCGAACTTCCGGTCGGCGAGGTCGTGGGGGACGAAGGCGTTCAGCACTCGGTTGACCGAGGCGCGGTAGGTCTCCACAGGGTCGTCGCCCAGCGGCAGTAGGCGCCAGTGGCCGAGGTCGGTTTCGCCATCGGCCGCGGCGGCGAAGCCGTGGTGCTGGGTGGCCATGTGCGCCAGCAGGCCGTGCAGGGTCCAGGCGCTGCAAGGCGTCGGCTTGGTCAGGTCGGCGGGCGTGATCTTGGTGACCAGATCCAGGCTGGCTCGGGTCACGATGGCGTCGAGGATGCGGAGTTCATCAATAGGCATGCGCATATCATCTACATATGCGTACGAGTTCGTCAACCGGTTTCGCGAACCAGGTCGGTATGGTCTGCGCATGGCGGAGCAGGGGAGGCCGGATCTCGCGGCGATGCTCGGCGGGCTGATGCGACGGCTGATGAACGCCGAGACGCCGGTGCTGGCCGAGCACGGGTTGACCATGTGGGGTTACGTGGTGCTGAGCGCGCTCGACGACGGGCCCGTCCGCACGCAGGCCGCCCTCGCGAAGGCGGTCGGCGCGGACAAGACCCGGATCATCGGCACCCTCGACAAACTCCAGGAAGACGGGCTGATCACCCGTGAGCCGGATCCGAAGGACCGCCGAGTCCGGCTGTTGGGGATCACCGAAGCAGGCCGCGCCGCGCGAAGGTCGGCCCAGTCGAAGATCCAGGCGCAGGAGGAGCGGCTGCTCGGAGAGCTTTCAGCCGCCGATCGCGAAGCCTTCCTTCGCGCCGCGCGTGTGCTGTCCGAGACGCGGTGGCCGTGAGTCAGCCGAGCGACTCCACGACCATGCCCGCCGGATAGTCCGACGGCGACCGGCGCCACCACGCGCCGAAAGCCTGCGCCAGCCGCCGTGGCACCTCGACCTGCGCGCCGCCTCCGTGGAAGTCGACGGTCACCAGAACACCGCCGATTTCCGTGGGACCCCAAGGGATCCGCCGGATCAACTTCGCGTAGTCGGCGCTGGCGGACACGAATGTGACGACCTTCGCCGCCCCGATCCGGCGTGCCTCCCCGAGCACGGCGTCTTCGAGTACGCCGGGCGGCCAGTCGCCGAGCTTGAGTTTCCGGTCGTAGTACGAGATCGGCTCGTCGGCGCGCAGGAGCCCGTAGCCGCCGCTGAGGATCAGCGTCCGCCCGGACGCGGCGGCCTCGCCCAAGGCGCCGCCGACGTTCCGGTAGAAGTTCCCGTTGTAGCGCAGCCACGCGGGTCGCAACCCGCCGTCGTCGACCTTGGACCTCGCCAGGACATCGGCCCGCGCGCGAAGCATCGCCTCCGGCCAGACAGTGCTGGACTCGGGCAGGTCACCGCCTCGGTTCTTGGCCTTGGAAGGGCCGAGAACGGTCAGCGCCTCGCGCGGATCGATCGCGTCGAGAACACCGGTCGCCTCCATCGAAGGGATCCTATCGGCGACGCGCTGACCGGACGCTGATCGGTCCCGGGCATGCTGGAAGGACCAGACCGCGGAAGGGGGATCATGTCGCCACTCGTCGTGCACGGCCTGTGGTCCCCTGGCCGCGGGATCCTGCTTTGGGGCGAACACGGCGACCGCCCGGCGACGACGTCGATGCGGCCGTCGAGCGCGGCCCGGCCGCATCCGTTCGCCGCGTCGGTCGCGGATCTGACGGCCCTGCATCCCGGCAAGCCGGCGTCGGCCGTCCTGCTGCTGCCGTCGCGGCGCGGCGGCCCGGTCGCGTCGCCCGAACTGGGCGTGCGGGGTCGTCCGCAGCAGGAACTGACGCTGGAACCCTGGTCGGTGCCGGCGCTCCTGATCGACCCGTCCGAGCTGGGAGACCTGGCCGACACGGTCAGCTACGGCACCTCCGTCCGCCACCTTCGCGCCGTCGTGCGGCTGGCGGACGACCTGGTGCGCCGCGGCCGGGTGCTTCCCACGCTCGTGCGGAACGAGATCGTGGCGCGGGCGGCCTGGCGGCCGGTGGCCCGCGGCGGCGACGCGGTCGCGGTCCGGGCGCTGATCGCGGCCACCCCGCCGGTCGGCCGGGCCGAACATCCCGGACCGGATCCGGCGGCGCTCGTCACCGACGCGCTCCGCACCCTGGTCGACGCCGCCGTCCGCGACCGGCTGGCCGCCGCCGGACACGCCACGGAAAGTGACGGGCGCGAAGGCCCGTTCGGGTCGTGGCTCCACGCGCTGAAGAGCGCCGACGACCGGATCGGCCAGTCGCCCGGACGGATGGGGATCGTCGCCGAGGGCATCGCCGCCTGGGACGCCGTCGGCGACACGGACCTCACCGAAGGCACCGTCTGCTTCCGTCTCGACGAGGTTCCCACGCTGCACGGCCCGGCCGACGATCCGGACGACCAGACCGGCGACGGGACCAAGTGGCAGCTGCGCTTCCTCCTGCGTTCCGCGGCCGACCCCAGCCTTCTGCTCCCGTCCGAGGACGTCTGGTCCGGCAAGGCGGGCGCCAAGTTCACCGACCCCGAAGGTCTCTTCGCCGCCGAGCTGGAGCGGGCCGCCGAGGTGCTGCCGTTGCTCCGTCCCGCGGTCGAAGCCGAGAAGCCGGGCATCTACGACCTCACCGTGGCCGAAACCGTGGAGTTCCTCGACGGCGGTGCGGAGCGCCTGGTCGCGGCCGGGTTCGACGTCCAGCTCCCGGCGAGCTGGGGCGGCAGGCGGAAACTCGCGCTCAAGCTGTCCGTCCGCGGCGCGCCCGTCGACCAGGCCGCGGTGCACCGGCTCGGCCGCCACCAGCTCGCCTCCTACCGCTGGGCGCTCGCCGTCGGGGAGGACGCGCTGACCGACGAGGAACTCGCCGGGCTCGCCGCCGCGAAGTCGTCGCTGGTGCGGCTGCGCGGCCGGTGGGTGAGCGTGGACCCCGAACTGCTTCGCGCCGGTCTCGAGTACCTCCGTCGCGAGCCGGATCGCGAGAAACCGCCGCTGCCCACACCGGCGGAACTGCTGGCCCTGCTCCACGGCTTCGACGACACGCCGCTCCCGGTCACCGAGGTCACGACCGACGGCTGGATCGACGACTTCCTCGCCGGCCGAGTCCAGCGCACCATCGAACCGGCCGAGCCGCCGCC
Source organism: Amycolatopsis sp. WAC 01376 (assembly GCF_003947415.1). GTDB lineage: Bacteria > Actinomycetota > Actinomycetes > Mycobacteriales > Pseudonocardiaceae > Amycolatopsis. The sequence continues at coordinate 548,252 of NZ_QHKL01000004.1, read as the reverse complement.
CACGTTCCTGGCGACCCTGCGGCCTTACCAGAGCCGCGGCGTCGCCTGGCTTTCATTCATGGCGTCGATCGGGCTCGGGGCCTGCCTCGCCGACGACATGGGGCTCGGCAAGACCGTCCAGCTGCTCGCGCTCGAAGCGATCGAGCGGGCACAGGACGACAGGGCGCCGACGCTGCTCGTCTGCCCGATGTCGTTGCTCGGGACGTGGCAACGGGAAACGGCCAAGTTCGCGCCGGAGCTGCGTGTGCACCTGCATCACGGTGCCGATCGCGAGCACGGCGCGCGGTTGACGGCGCGCGCCGGGGCGGCGGACCTCGTCGTCACCACGTACTCGACCGCCGCCCGCGACGTCGACGAACTCGCGGGCATCCGGTGGCACCGGCTCGTGCTCGACGAGGCGCAGGCGGTCAAGAACCAAAACACCGGACCCGCGCAGGCCCTGCGCCGGATTCCCGCCGGGCATCGGATCGCGCTGACCGGGACGCCGGTGGAGAACCGGCTCGCCGACCTGTGGTCGCTTTCGGATCTGCTCAACCCCGGCGTCCTCGGTGGCAGGCAGGAGTTCCGCGAGCGGTTCGAGGTGCCCATCGAACGCCGGGGCGACCTTTCCTCGGCCACCGAGCTGCGCCGGCTGACCCGGCCGTTCCTGTTGCGGCGCCTCAAAACCGATCCCACCGTGCTCGCCGACCTGCCCGAGAAGATCGAGATCCTCCAGGAATACCGCCTCACCCGCGAACAGGTGACGCTGTACCGCGCGACCGTCGACGAGATGATGACCAGGATCGCCGACAGCGCCGGGGTCAAACGGCGCGGCAACATCCTCGCCGCGATCACCAAGCTCAAGCAGATCTGCAACCACCCCGCGCATCTGCTGCACGACGGTTCGCCGATCGGGCACCGCTCCGGCAAGGTCAACCGCCTCGAAGAACTCCTGGCGGAGATCCTGGACTCCGGCGATCGCGCGTTGTGCTTCACCCAGTTCGCCGAGTTCGGACATCTGCTCGTGCCGCATCTTTCGAGCAGGCTGAACGTGAAGATCGCCTTTCTGCACGGCGGGTTGTCGCAGCGGCGCCGCGATTCGATCGTCGAGCACTTCCAGTCGGGCGAGGGGCCGTCGATCCTGCTCGCGTCGTTGAAGACCGGGGGAGCGGGGCTGACGCTCACCGCCGCCACCCACGTCCTGCATCTCGACCGGTGGTGGAATCCGGCGGTGGAGGAGCAGGCCACCGACCGTGCCTTCCGCATCGGTCAGCGGCGCAGCGTCCAGGTACGGAAGTTCGTCTGCCCCGGCACCATCGAGGAGCGGATCGACGCCGTCATCACCAAGAAGGAAGCGCTGGCCGATCTCGTCGTCACCGACGGGGAGGACTGGCTCACGGAACTGTCCGCCGATTCGCTGCGCGAGGTCTTCGCGCTGGGGCGGGAGGCGGCCGATGACTGAGGGATTCCGCCGGGCGCTTGATGACCTGGGTGTCCACAAAGGACTTGTGCCGCCCTGCCGGGTCGACACGCTCACGGTCGGGCCCGGCGCCGCCGTCGCCCAGGTCCGGGTGACGCGGCAACGGTTCTACGAGGTCCGTATCGGTCTGCCGACCTTCGGCAAACAGGTGTGGACGGCGGTCATCACCGCCGTCGCCGCGGACGAGGCCACGAGGACGGCCCTGCTCGACGGCCGGATCCCGGACGGCATCGATCGCTTCTTCGCCGCGGAGCAGGTGCCGCTGTTCCCCGAGGCGGCGTGGGAACTATCGCTGGACTGCACCTGCCCCGGCACCCGCGTCCCGTGCGATCACCTCGTCGCGGGGCTCATCGCGCTCGAGGAAGAGGCGGACCCGTTCGCGATCTTCGCCCTCCGCGGGCGCGACCGCGCGACGCTGCTCGAAGAGATCGGACGGCAGGCGGGCGCTCGCGTGACGGCTCCGTCGGCGGACGACGAGACGCCCGGTCTCGACGAGGTGATGGACGACTTCTTCGGCTGGGGCCCGGCCGGGGACGTCACGAACAAGCGCCGACCAGCGGCCGGGGACCCGCTGGGGCTGCTCGACGAGGTCCCGCCGCTCAAGGCCACCGTGGACGGAACGTCGGTCACCGCCTTGCTACGGCCGCTGTACCGGGCGTTCACCGGCCCGGAATAAACGAAGAAACCGCCAGCGAGGAGCGGGTCCCGTCTGGTAGTCATCGAATATGAGCGATCAGCCGACAGCGGCGGAGCTGGCCGACGAACTCCTCGACGTACTCGCGACCGAGATGCCGTTGATGGCGACCTTCGACAACATCCCCGGACACGATCACGAGTTGCGGGACGTCTCCGAGGCCGGTGACGCCCGGCTGCGGGAACGGGCCGTCCGGATCGCCGGGCACGCCGCGCGGTCCACGGATCCGGACCGGATCACGCTCGGCGTCGTCACCCACCACGCGGAATCGCTCCTTTCCCGGCTGGACTCGCGGCAGCTCGAGTTCACCATCGCCGATCAGATGGCGGCCGAGGGAACAGGTGTGCTGTCCTGGCTCCCGCAACTCGAGCCCTCGGGAGAGCAGGCCGAGGAGGACTACCTGGCCAGGCTGGCCGCTTTCCCGGAGTTCTTCGCGGCGTTGGCCGACCGCCACCGCGCCGGGGTCGCGGCGGGCCGGACGCCGGTGGACCGCGCGGTGCGCGGCGCCATCGACCACGTCGACCGATTCTTGGCCGCCGAGCCCCATCCGCTGCTCGTCCCGCCGCTGACCGGTGACCGGGTGGCGCGCCGGGAACGGCTGTTCACCGCGAAGGTGCGCCCGGCACTCGTCGCCTATCGCGACACCCTCGCGAGCGAGATCGCCGGCCGCGGCCGCCCCGACGACCGGCCGGGCCTCTGCTGGCTGGACGGCGGCAAGGAGAGCTACGCGGGTCTGGTCAGAACACACACCACCACCGGGATCTCGCCGGAGGAACTGCACGAGACCGGCCTCGAAATCGGCCGGGCGCTGGACGACGAGTATCGGCGGCTGGGCTCGGCGGTGTTCGGCGAGGACGACCCCGTCGAGGTCCGGCGTCGGCTGCGCACCGATCCCTCGCTGTGCTGGCGTGACGCGGACGAGATGATCACGACCGCGACGGAAGCGGTCGCGCGGGCCACGGCCGCCGCGCCCGCCTGGTTCCGCCGGGTGCCGTCCGCAGAATGCGTCGTGCGCGCGGTACCGGAAGCGGACGGGCCGTCCGCCGCGCAGGCGTACTACATGCCGCCGTCGGCCGACGGCAGCCGTCCGGGCGTCTACTCCACCAACGCCTACCGGGTGACCGAGCGGTTCCGGTTCATCGCCGAGTCGGTCGCCTTCCATGAAGCCGTTCCCGGACACCATTTCCAGGCTTGCGTTTCCTACGAGCTCGACGGAGTGCCTCGGCTGCGCAAACTCGTCCCGCTTTCGGCGTTCGACGAGGGCTGGGCGCTCTACACCGAACGGCTCGCCGACGAGATGGGGTTGTACTCCGATGACGTGATGCGCCTGGGCATGGTCGCCGAAGACTCCCTGCGCGCGGCGCGGCTCGTCGTCGACACCGGACTGCACGCGCTGGGCTGGACCCGGCAGCAGTGCGTGGACTACCTCGCCGAGCACTGCGTGCTGAGCGACGTCGAAGTGCAGTCCGAGACCGACCGGTACATCGAATGGCCCGGTCAGGCGTTGTCGTACATGACGGGCAGGCTGGAGATCCAGCGGCTGCGCGCCTTCGCCGAGGAGCGGCTGGGCGAGGACTTCGACATCCGCGATTTCCACGACGTCGTGCTGAGGCAAGGGCAGGTGCCGTTGCCCGTGCTCGGCGACATCGTGCGGGAGTGGGTGGAGGGCACGCGGCGCCGGGAGTGACCCCGGCGCCGCGCGAGCGAGCTCAGTCGCGCTTCGCGAGCGTCGCGACTTCGGCGTCGGACAGCGGCCGGTCGTACAGCCGGACGTCGTCCACGGCGCCACGCAGGAAGTCGACCTGCTGACCGCCGTACTGGCCGCGGCCGATCACGGTGTGCCCGGTGCTCGGTGCGGCGGAGCAGGCGTTCTGCGAGGCGACCTTCTGGCCGTCGACGTACAGCGACAAGGTGCCCGCCTTGGCGTCGCGGACCCCGGTCAGGTGGTACCAGCGGCCGACTTCCGGCTTTTCCGGTGACAAGGCGCGAAGGCCGACGAAGCTCATCGCCCACCGCTGATCCTGCCCGGAGTACTGCAGGAAGAACGCGCTGTCGCGGCCGGTGTCCTGGCTGACGACGGTCTGGAAGGCGCCGCTCGCCTCATCCAGCTTCGCCCACGCCGAGACCGAATAGCTGCCCGCCGTGGGGACGAGGTTCGCCCCGGTGTCGGCCTGGCCGTTGCCCGCGAAGGCCAGCGCGCCGCCTTCGACACCGCCTGCCCACTGCGTGTTGGTCAGCGTGGCGTGCGCGGCGCCGACCGAGTCCGCCGCACTGGATCCGGTGCCCTCGTTGAACTTGTAGGCGTGCACACCGGCGAGCCCCGGGGTGCCGGGGCCTGGGTCGGGTGCGCCGGAACCGCTGCCGTCGGCGTTACGGATGATCGCCTGGTTGACCGCACGCACCTGCGCGAAGTCCATCTTCTTCACCTGCCTGTCGTAGGTGAAGAAACCGTTGACCTCGTGCTCGACATCGGTGATCTGCGTGTAGATCGAGCCGCTGATGCCGCAGCTCTGCGCCGAAGCGAGCACGTCGCGCTGGTTCTGGACGTAACGGCTGTTCAGCGTCGCCTGGTCCTTCACCATCTCGTAGGCGTGGCCTTCGCCGAACCACATGTGGTCCTCGACTTCGAGGCCGTAGCCGCCGTGTTCACCGTCGATCGAGATCCGCTTGCCGTCGGGCATCGGCTTCGCGGGGCCGGGGTAGGCGTGCCAGTCGATGACGTCACCCTTGCCGGAGTCGCCGAGGGAATCGCAGCAGTTGACGCCGCTGTGCGCGTTGACCAGACGGGTCGGATCCTGGGCCTTGACGTCGTCGGCGATCTCGCCGGTGGTCTCGCGCGACCATTCGCCCCAGCCCTCGTTGAACGGCACGTAGCCGACGATCGAGGTCCAGTTCTTCTTCTGCTCCACCAGTTCCTTCAGCTCGACCTGGAACTGCCGCTGGGCGTCGGCCGGCGGACGCCCGCCGGTGCGCATCGACGGCATGTCCTGCCAGACCAGCAGGCCGAGCTTGTCGGCGTGGTGGTACCAGCGGTCGGGTTCGGTCTTGATGTGCTTGCGGACCGTGTTGAAGCCGAGGACCTTGTGCTGTTCGAGGTCGAAGCGCAGCGCCTCGTCGGTCGGCGCGGTGTAGATGCCGTCCGGCCAGTACCCCTGGTCCAAAGTGGACTGCAGGAAGAGGATCTTGCCGTTGAGGGTGAACCGGAGTTTGCCGTCGGCCCCCTTCGCGGTGCCGAATTCACGCATGCCGAAGTAGGACGAAACCTTGTCCACGGTGCGGCGGCCGTCCTTGAGCTCGACGTCCAGGTCGTAGAGGAACGGCGAATCCGGCGACCAGAGTTTCGCCTTGGGCACCGGCAGGGAGATCGTCCCGGCAGCGGACGCCTTGCTGCGGCTGACCACCTTCCTGCCGTCGCGGACCACGGCCTCGACGGTCAGCCCGGAGTTGCCGCCGGTGTCGACGGTGAGCTTCAGCGTGGAGGACTTGAGATCGGGGACCATGCCGAGCGTGCCGATGTGCTTCGCCGCGACCGGTTCCATCCACACCGTCTGCCAGATGCCCGAAGCGCCTTCGTAGAAGATCCCGCGGTCGGGGACCAGCCGCTGCTTGCCGACGGGCTGCCAGGTCGCGTCGGCGCGATCCTCGACGCCGACGATGATCTCCTGCTCTCCCTGGGGTTTCAGCGCCGAGGTCACGTCCGCCGAGAACGCGCCGTAGCCGCCCTGGTGCGCGGCCACCTCCTTGCCGTTGACGTAGACCTTCGCCTTGTAGTCGACGGCGCCGAAGTTGATCCGGAGGGTGTTGTCCCTGCCGACGTTCCAGTTCCTGGGCACGGTGAACGTGCGCCGGTACCACATGAAGTCCTCATGCCGCTGGATCCCGGAAAGCGCCGATTCGGTGGGGTAGGGGACCAGGATCTTCTCGGCGAGCTTCTCGCCGAAGGGCGGGACCTCGCCGGGGGCGGCGCCGGCGAACTCCCAGACCCCGTTGAGGTTCTGCCAGTTCTCGCGCGCCAGCTGCGGCCGCGGGTACTCGGGCAAAGCGTTCGAGGGCGACACCTGGTTCGTCCACGGCGTGGTCAGGCGCGGCTTGCCCATCTTCCAGCCGCTCTCCGCGGCCGTCGCGGCTCCCGACGTCATCGCCAGGGCGGAGACCACCGCGACCGCGGTGGCCAGTGATTTCCGGAAGCGTCTCGGCTTTCGGGAGCGGCGTGGTGACAACGTTGACAACATCTGCTCGACACCCTTCTCCGGGGGCGGCCGCCTCGGCGGAGGTGCGCCTCCCGCTGGACTTGTGCAGGCGTGAAACCACGACGCCGTGGCCCGGGGAACCGGTGTGAGCCGGGCCACGGTCGACCGTCAGGATGTTTTTACATCGTTGATACAACGTTGTAAAGCGTCGAAGGCCTCGAATCGGTCCTGGGTGGAAGAGCTGTCCTGTGTGTCAGGGAAGGCGGGATTCCCGCAGCCACTCGGTGAGCGTCCGGTAGTCGGCGCTGGTCAAGCCGCGCCGGGGATCGACCCGGTGCAGGAGGGCCGGTCCAGGATGGTTGCCGGACACCCGGTCGCGATCGATGTCGGAAAGCTCGTCGTCGATCCACACGAACGGGCGCTCCGGCCGGTCCACCACCGGCAGGTGGGGAAGGCCGAGTCTGGGAGCGAGGGAGTCGTTGGCGTCCTGAAGCCAGGTCGTGGCCCAGATCAGTTCGCCGGGAAGGGCTTTCAGGCGCAAGCCATGCGAGGGATCGAGCCTGCCGAGGAGCGGATTGTCGCCATCTTGCGGCGACGGTCCGAACAAGGGGTAGCTCGAGGTCTCCAGTCCGAAGGGGATGAGCGGGCCATCGACGTCGAGGTAGATCAGAGGACCTGGGGCCACGACGGCACACGTTATCGGTGTTCGTTGCCGCGGTGCGTTGACACAATAATTGACCGATAGGTAACTTACTGGCGAGTCAGATCGAACGGAGGCATCGATGCCGGCCGAGGAGCGTTCCTGGTGGGGCTGGGGCACCACCACCGGCGCACTGTCCAGGGAGGAGTCCGACGCGCTGGTCGCCCGCACCTCGGGGGTGCTGCCCGCTCACGACTTCACCGACCACGCCCCGCCGGACCCCGCGGCGCTCGACGTCCCGGCATCGCGGATCCGTCCGCCCGCGGCGCTCGCCGCGTTGTGCAGCGGCCTCCCCGTCGACCGGTTGTCCCACGCCAGGGGCAAGGCGTTCCGCGATGTCGTCCGCAACCTGCTCGGACGGCTCGACCACGTGCCGGACCTGGTCGCCCGCCCGCGTACCGAGCAGGACGTCGTCGACCTCCTCGACTGGTGCACGACCTCCGGCACTCCGCTGATTCCGTACGGTGGCGGCAGTTCCGTGGTCGGCGGGGTCGAACCGAGGTTCGACGGGCCGGCGATCTCGATGGATCTCGCGGGCCTCGGTGACGTGCTCGAAGTGGACACGGTCAGCCGCGCGGCCCGGATCCAGGCCGGGATTTTCGGGCCGGCGCTGGAAGACCGCCTTCGCCCGCTGGGGCTGACCCTGCGGCATTTCCCGCAGTCGTTCGCCCATTCGACGCTCGGCGGCTGGCTCGCCACTCGCGCGGGCGGGCATTTCGCCACTCTCGCCACGCATATCGACGATCTCACCGAGTCGCTGCGTGTCGTCACCCCGGCCGGGATCAGCGAGTCGCGGCGCCTGCCGGGCTCGGGCGCGGGCCCCTCACCGGATCGGATGTTCCTCGGCTCCGAGGGCACGCTCGGCGTGATCACCGAAGCGTGGATGCGTCTGCAGGACCGCCCGGTCTGGCAGGTCACCGCGTCGGTCGCCTTCGAGCGGCAGGAAGACGCGGTCGCCGCGACCCGCGCGATCGCGCAGTCCGGGCTCCACCCGTCGAATTGCCGTCTCCTCGACCCGGCCGAGGCCTTCATCAACGCGGGCGCGAGTGTGGGCGGTGGCCTCCTGCTGATCGGGTTCGAATCCGCCGATCATCCGGTCGACCCCTGGCTCGACCGCGCGCTCGAAGTGACCGCGGGCCACGGCGGAGTCGTGAAAACCAGGCGCGGCAAGGATTCCTCCGGCCAGGACAGTGCATCGACGTGGCGATCGTCGTTCCTGCGCATGCCTTATCAACGCGACGCGCTGGCCCGCCGGTCGCTCATCGTGGAGACCTTCGAGACCGCGTGCACCTGGGACGGCTTCGAGGAGTTCCACGACGCGATCACGTCGGCCGCACGCGCCGCGATCGACGAGGTGTGCGGCGGTGCCGGTGTCATCACCTGCCGCTTCACCCATGTCTACCCCGACGGTCCCGCGCCCTACTACGGGATCTACGCCGCCGGGCGCTGGGGGAGCACGGTCGAGCAGTGGGACGAGATCAAGGCCGCCGTCTCCGAGGCGATCGCGTCCCATGGCGGCACGATCACCCACCATCACGCCGTCGGCCGCGACCATCGGCCCTGGTACGACCGGCAGCGCCCCGACCCGTTCGCCGCCGCGCTCGACGCCGCCAAGTCCGCGCTCGACCCGGCCGGAATCCTCAACCCCGGAGTGCTGCTCCGCTGACCGGCGGACGGACGAACGAGGTCAGCAGCGCGGTGAACCGCAAGGCCGCCAAGGACAAGGTCCGTCCCGCCATGGTCTGCACCTGGGCTTCGCGTTTGCGGAACACGGCGTTGTCGAGCAGCACGTAGGCGACGCCTTCGGTGGCCGCGTCCTGCTCGATGTCACCCAGCCCGCCGACGAGCGCGATCCCGCCGCCGCACCGGACGAACTCGTACTTCGGGCTCAGTTCGTTGCACTCCAGCACCGGATGGGCGGCGAGATTCTCGATCCTGGCGGCGATGTCGAACAGGTCGCGCAGACTCTGCCCTGGCGCCGGGAGCGCGAGCGGATGACGGCACAGTTCGGCGAGTTCGACCGAGTCGCGGCTGGTCAGCGGATGATCGAGCGGGACGATCGCGTACACCGGGACGACGACCGCGCTCTCGACACGTACCCCGTGCTGTGGTCCGGTCGCGAACGTGACGGCGACGTCTGCCGCGCCTTCTAGCACACGCCGAGTCGCTTCCTCCCTGGTGACGACGTCGATGTGGAACGTGACATCGTGCTCGCGCCGGAAGGCGGCGATCGCCTGCGGGACCACACGGCGCGCGAACCCCTCGGAACAGGCGACCGTGACGGACCGGGCGTGCAGTCCGCGGCCGGTGCGGAGCTCGTCGACGAGAACGGCCGATTCGGCCTCGCTGCGCCGGACGTGGTCGAGCAGCCGGGTCCCGGCCTCGGTCGGCACCATGCCGCGCGGATGCCGGACGAACAGCGGCACCCCGAGCCCCGCTTCGAGTTTGGCGATCTGGCGGCTGATCGCCGACGGCGCCACCGTCAGTTCTGTCGCCGCTTCGGACACCGAGCCGGTGCGGGCGACTTCGAGGAAGTACGTCAACGCGATCGGCAGTAGTCGCATCAGGTCTCCGCAGGTTTGCCGCAATGAGAACGCGGAGCACGGTAAACGGCAATGGTCCCGATACGCAAACCGACTTACGCTCCTCTGCGACACTCGACGAGCGAATCGGGAGACAACACGGTGATCCCTGCGGAATTGGTCGCGAAGGCCCACGAGCACGTCGACTCGGGAGCGTTCTTCGCCGAACTCGCCGAGCTCGTCCGGTATCCGACCGTGAGTGATCATCCGAGCGGTCGCGTTGCCATCAAGGCATACCTGGACGAAGTGCTGGCCCCGGCACTCACCGCGCTCGGCTGTTCCGTGGCGATCCATCCCAATCCGGATCCCGGCGGCGGCCCGTTCCTGATCGGCACCCGGATCGAGTCGCCAGAGCTGCCGACACTCCTGTGTTACGGCCACGCGGACGTCGTCGACGGACACGAAGGCCGGTGGAGCGGTGGCCGGGACCCGTGGACGCTGACCGCCGACGGCGAGCGCTGGTACGGCCGCGGTTCGGCGGACAACAAGGGCCAGCACCTGATCAATCTGACCGCGCTCAGGCTGCTCCTCGCCGAGACGGGTTCGCTCGGATTCAACCTCAAGTTCCTGTTCGAGACAGGGGAGGAAATCGGCTCGCCGGGGCTCGACGAGTTCGTCTCGGCGCACCGGGAGGCACTGAGCGCCGACGTCCTCATCGCGTCCGACGGACCGCGCCTGGACGCGGCGACACCGACGTTGTTCCTCGGCGCGCGAGGCAGTGTCCGGATCGCCCTCGACGTCGACCTCCGCCCCGACGCTTACCACTCGGGGAACTGGGGTGGCGTGCTGCGTAATCCCGCCACCACCCTCGCCGGGGCGATCGCCTGTCTCGTCGACGGGCACGGCCGCGTCCAGGTGCCGGAGCTTCTGCCACCCGAACTCCCGGACAGCGTCCGTGCGGCGCTCGCCGAACTCGAGATCGGGAACAAGCCGGGCGATCCGGCGCTGGACGCGGGCTGGGGCGACACCAGGCTGACCGCGGCGGAGCGGCTCTACGGCTGGAACACCCTCGAAGTCCTCTCGCTCGGCGCCGCGGACATCGACCGGCCGGTCAACGCCATCCCCGGCCGAGCACGGGCGATGCTGCAACTGCGCTACGTCGCGGGCACCGATGTCGGCGGAGTGGGCGAGGCGATTACGAAACACCTTGCTGCACAAGGGTTTTCCATGGTCGACGTCACCGCCGAGGGCAGCTTCCGTGCCAGCCGCACGCCGGTCGACGACCCGTGGGTCGGCTGGGCGAAGAGCGTCCTCGACGAGGTTTCCGATCAGAGCGTGGCGATCCTGCCGAGCTTCGGCGGGGGACTGCCGAACCATGTGTTCACCGACCTCCTCGGCCTGCCGACGCTGTGGCTGCCGCACTCCTATCCCGGATGCCTGCAACACGCGCCCGACGAACACCTGCTCGCGCCGATCGCCCGTGAAGGAATCGTCCTCGCCGCGGCACTGTTCCACGCGCTCGGACGGCGCGGCGGGGAGGCATGATGAGCGAGCGGACGGTGGCCAGGCCGCGCACGCCGTCGTCCACGCGGCGCGCGATCGCAGCCGCGACCATCGGCAACGCGCTCGAATGGTTCGACCTCGGCGTGTACGCGCTCATGGCGGCCTATATCGGCAAGACTTTCTTCCCTGGCGGGAACGCCGCCGTCCAGCTCGTGCAGGCGTACGCGGTCTTCGGCATCACGTTCCTCGTGCGTCCGCTCGGCGGTCTCGTGCTCGGTGCCTACGCCGACCGGTTCGGCCGCAAGAAGGCGCTGGTGCTGACCATCTGGCTGATGGTCGCCGGGACGTTCCTGCTGGCGGTGATGCCGAGCTACGCGACGATCGGTTTCCTCGCGCCGGTCGGCGTGATCGTCGCGCGGCTGATCCAGGGCTTCGCCGCGGGCGGGGAATTCGGGGCGGCCACGTCGTTCCTGATCGAACAGGACGATCGCCGCAAGGGCTTCCTCGGCAGTTTTCAGTTCGCCAGCCAGGGTTTCGCGACCTTGATGTCAGCCGGGTTCGCCGCCGGGCTGACCGCTTCGCTCAGCGCCGACGCGATGACGTCCTGGGGCTGGCGAGTCCCGTTCGTCTTCGGGCTGCTCGTCGGCCCGGTCGGCTACTACATCCGGCGCCACGTCGACGAACCCGAGGCTGCGAAGGAGGATCAGCCGAAGTCCACGCCGGTCCGGACGCTCTTCCGCTTCCACTGGGGCGGCCTGCTGATCGCCGGTGGAGCGCTGGTCGTCTCGACCTCGCTGAACTTCATCCTTCAGTCGCTGCCGACGTTCGCGATCAAGAACCTCGGCCTGGACGACTCGCTTTCGTTCGTCGCCCTGATGATCACCGCCGCCATCCTGACCGTCGTGACACCGATCGTCGGGCTGCTCACCGACCGGCACGGCCGCATCAGGATCATGATCGGCGCCGCGGCGGTGATCGGGGCCGGCGTGGTGCCGCTGTACCTATGGGTCACCACCTCGCCGTCGTTCCTGACCCTCACGATCACGATGACGATCCTGGGACTGCTGAAGGCCACCTACTTCGGCGCGCTTCCGTCGGTGATGGCGGACGTGTTCCCGGCGCACACCCGGGCGACGGGACTTTCGTTCGCCTACAACGCCACCGTCGGGGTCTTCGGCGGGTTCACGCCGACCATCGCGACCGCGATGATCGCGGCCACCGGATCACCTGTTTCGCCTGGTTATTACCTTTTGGCGACGGCATCGCTCAGTATTGTCGCGCTGGTCGCGGCGAATCGGCGTCGCGGGATTCGCTGAAGCCAGGCGGTGTGGCGGCGGTTGGCGAGCTTGTCGCGAAAGGTGCTCTGATGCAGATGATGTGAGACAGCCCTTCGATCAGCTTACGGCGGGGGCATCACCGGGTCGATCGCTCCGTGCTCCGGGCATGCCGAGGGGCCCGTCGCCGGTGTGGGTCGGCGGGCTCCTCGGGGTTCAGCGGTGGTTGCGGCGGGGCTTCTGTAGCGGGTCGAGGTATTGGGGTGGGATGAATTCGGGGCGGCCGTCTGTCATCTGTACTTTCCAGCCGGATTGTCCGTGGATGACCATGTGGTGGTAGCGGCAGAGCAGGCAGAGGTTGTTCAGGTCGGTGTCGCCGAGTTGGCCCCACGGCAGAATATGGTGGGCCTCGCAATGTTTCGGTCGTCGGTGGCAGCCGGGGAAGGCGCAGCCGTGGTCGCGGAGGTTCAGGGCCCGGCGTTGGGCGGGACTGACGGACCGGGTCACGCGGCCGATGTCGAGGGGTTCGCTCTCGGTGCCGAGCACGGCGGGGATGATTTTCGCGTCGCAGGCGAGCATGCGGGCGTGGCGTGCGGTGATCTGCGAGACCCCGTCCACGCAGGCTGAGCCCAGTCCTGAGGTCAGGGATTCCAGAGGGATGGTGACCACGATGGTGGTGCGGTCTCCGGAGAGCGTGGGGGCTTTGTCGTTGGTCATGGCGTAGTGGAGGGCGTCGAACAAGGCGTCGCCGTGGCGTTCGCCGGGGGGTGCGGGGGTCGCGATTGCCGTCTTCGTCGACGGGTCTTCGTTGTCCCCAGGTTTCGAACAGCGCGTGGGCCCGGGCGCCGAATTCGGGGTCGAGAAGGCCGTTGAGCCGCCACCAGCCGTCGTCGCGTTTCCGCAGGTGCACTTCGCGCGAGGGTGGTGTGAGGTCTTCGTCTTTGGGTTCGTTGCCGTCGGGGTCCAGGTGCGCCAAGAGTTCCGCGCCACCGTTGATGATCTGCTGGGGGCCGGCATTCCGGGCCAGGTTAACCAGGATCTGTTCCGCGCCGGACCGGTCTTCGGCGGAAATGTCGGCGGGGATCTTCTTCAGTACCGCCAGGAGTGGGTCGAGGTGCTGGTGCCCGAGTTCCCCTTCGGCCGCAGCGGCTCCGGCGATGGGGGCGAAAGCGGGGGCGGGGGTGCCGTCCAGGTTTCGGCTTTCGTTCACCGCCAGTGCCCGCTTCACGGTGTCGTGGGCCTCTGTGGGGGTGATGCGGGCGGTTTCGGCGAACCAGCCCGCGGTCGAACCATGCCCGAACAACTCCATCGGACCGCGGGACTCTATCTCCGTCAGGAACTGCCCGACCTCCGCCAAAGCCTGTCGTGCCACCGACAAACGCTCGACCACGCCGTGCGCGAGTTCGCGTGCACCGGCACGCCACAGCTCCTGTGGCGGTTCGAGGATTCGTTGGCTGGACACCCCCCAAGAATACCAGCGTTCGAACAGGCGTGCGAACGTGAAAATTGCTCCAGAATTGTTCCCGAGATCTGGCGAAGTGTGACGACAGGTGATAGTTGGCATGGTGCGCTGTGCTCGGTCGACGGGACCTGCCATGCGGCCGACTGGCGGGTCAGTCTTGGTCGGGAATCTCGGAGTGCGTTTCCTGGCGCTCGTGGGCGTTGAGAATGTCGAGGGCTCGGCCGGCGTGGCCGTAGCCGGAATGTCGGGCGAGCAGCTGTGTCGCTTGTCCGGCAGATGTTGCCGGCACCTGGTACAGGTAGCCCCTGCCCCGCGCGGCGACGATCGGGCTTTCGCCCAGATCCGTCGGTTTCAGCTTCTGGCGCAGCCGATGGGCCACAACGTCCAGCGAGCTCATCGATGACGGTTTTTTATCCCACAGCGCGCGAGCGATTTTCTCCCTTGACTGGATCGCCCCGGCGTTGCGCACCAGCACTTCGAGAAAACGGAATTCCTGCCGGGTCAGCGGCACCGCGATGCCACTGACCCGGAGTTCGCCTGCCTGGAAGTCCAGATGGACGAAGCTGTCGGTGTAGGTCTGCTCGGTCGGGCTGTCCGGACGGGATCGGCGCAGCACTCTGCCCACTCGGGTGGCAAGATCAGGCATGGAGAACGGTTTGACGATGTAGTCGTCGACGTGGCGTTCGAAGCCTTGGAGCCGGTCGCCGAGCGAGTCGCGCGCGGTCAGGATTACCACCGGGATCGCGTTGCCGTAGGCGCGCACGTGTCGAACCCAGTTAAGAGAGTCTCCGGAGGGGACGATGCGGTCGAGGAGAAGCAGGTCCGGCGGGTCGGTGCGCACCCGCTCGTCCACGGCAGGCAGATCCCCCTCCTCCGTTACCTCATATCCTCGTGCTCGCAGCTCGCGCGCGACTATCCCGCGCAGATTGTCGTCGTCCTCCAGCACCAGGATCCGGCCGTGGGACCGGCTGTCGTGTGCGACGGGAGCACTCGCGCGCCTCGCGGACGGCCTATCGAACGGCTCGACGTCCACAGTCGTGGCGGTCGCGCCCTGCCTGGTCAGAAACGCCATGACCAGTTCGCGGCAGATGCCGCAGGTGCGTACCTCTCGACCGTCCACGGTCACCACGAACTTCGCCGGACGTTGGCAGGCGTGCCCGGCCACGCTGTTCACGCAGCGGCGCGCACTGCGGGCCTCGGCCATTCTGCCCTCGCGCTCGCGGGCGCGATGACCCGCCGTTCGGCATGCGGCCGAGCAATACCGTCGGGGCCGTCCCCTCCCGGAGTTCGGGGGAAGCGGACCTCCGCACGACGGGCAAACGCCGACAGCGTCCCCCACCAGACCACCCCTCCCGGCTACGTAAGAATCGATGTAACGAAACCATATTTCGTTACGGTTCAGGACCTGATCCTGCGTCTCCATTTGCACGCCGACCGCGCGTAAGGTTTCCTGGATGCGGTGGTGGTCCGGCCGTCATACGACGACCGGACCTGGTGCTATGACCGCTTGTGCCGACCAGCGTTGACGATCATGTCACCAACCGCGATGAGCGCCCTTGCCACAACGGCAAGGGCCTCGTTGTCCTCCAGGGCAGCCGCGGCGAAGGCCGGCAGGCACAACACCGGGCGTAGCCCCTTCCAGACATCAGGTTCCCTCACGCGGGCCACCTCGCGACCGGCTCGGCCAACTCGGCTGGACGACCTGGTCCCCAGCTTCCTCGGCCGAATCGATCGGCCCCGGACCTGACGCATCAGCAACCTCCTCTCGACAGCGAACGCGACCGTCGCGAACTGTCGCGACAAGCACGCGAAGGCCGTTCGACAGCGAAGGCGGTCGCGGAGCAGACAATCCCGGCACCAAAAGAAATGGCTCCTCACAATCGCGCGGCGCCATGCCGATCGACAAGGGCATGCAAGAAACCTCGCCTCTTGCGCGGAGGTTGCCAAACGAGAACTCGCTCTGTGCCGGGTCCACTCAGCCGCACACGTGCGACCACACCAGCGGCCTACGCGACCACCACCGTGACATCCAAGTACAACGCTGAAGCTGGCAGACACGACGTGCTGCCAGCCATGCCAACTATCGACTGCAACGCCTGTCGTCACACGAAGACGCGGATCGAGGACGGATAGGTAAGGCAAACGAGGTGTGTCAAAGGGAAGAATCCAGGAAAGTCCAATGTGGACAGAAATCACAGCTCCCGTAACAGATACCGCTGCAACTTCCCACTCGCATTACGCGGCAACGCCTCGATGAACCGCACGCGCCGCGGGTACTTGTACGGCGCCGCGGTCGCCTTGGCGTGGTCCTGCAGCGCCCGCGCCAGGTCCGTGCCCGGGTCGGCGCCGGGACGCGGCACGACGAACGCCGTCACGACCGAACCGCGGTCGGGGTCCGGCGTGCCGATCACGGCGCATTCGTCCACGTCCGGATGGGTCAGCAGGACTTCCTCGACCTCGGGCGCGGCGATGTTGTAGCCCGACGAGATGATCATGTCGTCGCTGCGGGCGACGAACCGGAAGTAGCCGTCGGCGTCGCGGACGTAGGTGTCGCCGGTGATGTTCCAGCCGTCGCGCACGTAGTCCTGCTGGCGCGGGTCCTCGAGATAGCGGCAGCCGGTGGGGCCTCGCACCGCCAGGAACCCGGGAGTGCCGTCGGGAACGGGTGAGCCGTCGATGTCGAGAACGGCCGCTTCGTAGCCGGGCACGACCTTCCCGGTCGCGCCGGGACGTGCGGTGTCGTCGGCGGCGGAGATGAACACGTGCAGCATTTCGGTGCTGCCGAGTCCGTCGATGAGCGGCCGTCCGACGATGTCCCGATACCGCTCGGCCACGGGAGCGGGAAGCGATTCGCCGGCGGAGACGGCCCGGCGTACTCCGGCCAGGAGTCGTCCGTCGCCGGCGTTCAGGATCGCGCGATACGCGGTCGGGGCGGTGAAGAGGACCGTGGCGCCCTTGTCGGCGACGATGGCGGCGAGTTCCGCCGGAGTGGCGCGTTCGACCAGAAGCGTGGCCGCGCCCGCGCGCAAGGGAAAGACCAGCAGGCCGCCGAGGCCGAAGGTGAAGGCCAGCGGTGGCGTGCCGCAGAAGAGATCGTCGGACGTCGGGCGCACGATGTGCCGGGAGAACGTGTCGGCGATCGCGAGCAGGTCGCGATGGAAGTGCATCGTCGCCTTCGGGGATCCCGTTGTGCCGGAGGTGAAGGCCAGCAGGGCGACGTCGTCGGCCGCGGTCGGGACGTCGGTGAACGTGGGCGGATGCCGCTCCGCGCGGGCGGCCAGATCCGTTCCGTACGACACGACGGGAAGATCGGCCGGGAGTTCGTCCAGCAGGCGTTCGTCGCAAACGGCGAGTGCGGGCTTCGCGCGGCCGGCGATCTTGTCGAGTTCGGCCCGCCGCAGCATCGGCATGGTCGTGACGGCCACCGCACCCGCCTTGAGCACGGCCAGCCAGGCCGCCGCGAGCCACGGGGTGTTGGTGCCCCGCAACAGCACCCGGTCTCCGGGAACCACCCCGAAATCGGTGACCAGGACGTGGGCGACGCGGTTGGCGCGGGCCAGGACTTCGCCGTATGTCCACGTTTCGGCGAGGGAGAGCAGGCAGGGCCGGTCCGGACCGAAGCGCGCCACGGTGTCGTCGAGCAGTGCGGTCGCGGCGTTCAGCCTGTCGGGATACCGCAGTTCCGGCAGGTCGAACACGAACTCCGGCCACTGCTCGGCGGGCGGCAGCCGGTCACGGCAGAACGGGTCGACGTGCGCGCTGGGAGAAAGCCTCATCGTCGCCGCTCCTCGGTCCGGCCCCCTCCCGCGAAGGTAGCACTTGTTACGACCGTCGAGAAGACGCGATGAAGCTCAGGGGACGAGGTCGGCCACGGCTCGGTGCAAAGTGGCGCGCACGGTCTCGGCGTCATCGAGGTTGCCGCCGTGAAGCGCGCCGTCGCGGAGAAGGACGAGAGTGCGGGCGGCGTGGTCCGGGTCGGCGTGGCCCGCGTCGCGTGCCAGGTCGCGAAGGACGCCGAAGAACCAGTCCCGGTGGTCGTCGATGACCTGACGGACCTGATGTCCGGGATCGGGGTATTCGGCCGCGGCGTTGAGGAACGGGCAGCCGCGGAAGTCGTCGTCGAGCGTCCGGTCGCCGATGATGCCCAGCGCGGCGAGCAGCGCTTCGCGGGCGGGTTTTTCGCTGGTCACCGCGTCGACGCCCGCGCGGATCTTCTCGCTCGTGGTGCTCAGGTAGGCGGCGACGAGGTCGTCCTTGGTGGGGTAGTGGCGGTAGAACGTCGCCCTGGTCACGGCCGCCTCGGAGACCAGGCGCTCCACGCCGACGGCATGGATGCCCTCGGCGTAGAACAGCCGTGACGCTGTCTCGAGCAGCCGGATCTTCGGATGTACGTCCCGGTCGACAGTCGGCATTCCCCAACCCTAGAGAAAGAACGGTCATTCCACCAGGTCGCCTTCGTCACGTTGCGGAACGCCATCGGGACGAGCATGGTTCAGGGAGAAAGACCGATCGTTCTCCCTGAACTGAAGGAGCCACCATGACCAACCAGAAGCCCACCATCGTCCTGGTCCACGGTGCTTTCGCCGACTCGTCCAGCTGGAACGGCGTCGTCCCGAAGCTGCGTGAGCAGGGCTACCGGGTGCTGGCCGCCTCGAACCCGCTGCGCGGCATCGAGTCCGACGCGGACTACGTCGCCGACGTCGTCAACGGTGTGGACGGTCCCGTGGTGCTGGCCGGGCATTCCTACGGCGGCGTGGTGATCAGCCGCGCGGCCACCACCGCGCCGAACGTCAAGGCGCTCGTCTACATCGCCGCCTTCCAGCCGGAGGCGGGGGAGAGCGTGTTCGAGCTGTCCGGCCGGTTCGAAGGCGGCAAGCTCGGCCCGGACACCACGAACGTCCTGGCTTCCCAGGGTGAGCTGTCGATCAAGCCCGAGAACTTCTCGGACGTGTTCGCGGCCGACGTCCCCGAGGAGACCGCCGACGTCATGGCGGTCACCCAGCGTCCGGTCACCGAGCGCGCGCTCGCCACGCCGTTCGACGGCGAGCCTGCCTGGAAGAACCTGCCGTCGTGGGCGCTGATCGCCGAGCAGGACCACGCGATCCCGGCCGCGGCGCAGGCGTTCATGTCCGAGCGCGCCGGTTCGGAGGTCACCAGGATCGACGCTTCGCACGCCGTCTCGGTCTCGCGGCCGGACGTCGTCGCGGAGGTCATCCTCGCGGCGGCCGCCAAGGTCGCCTGACCTCGGTCGCTTGACAGCGGAAACCTCGCCCGGAGAGACTGCAAAAGCGTTTTTGCAGTCTCTCCGGGGAGAACCACGTGAAGGTCTTGGTGCTCGATTCGAGTCCGCGTCGTGAGGGCAATTCCTGGGCTCTCGCCCAGGCTTTGGCCAAAGGGGCGGAGGAAGCGGGACACACGGTCGGCTTCGTCCGCCTTTCCGATTTCGTCGAGTCGCCGCTGGGGGACTGCCGCGACTGCCGGCTGAGCGACCGGTCCTGCGGTATCGGGGACGGTTACGAGCGACTGCTGTTCGACCACGTGCTCCCGGCGGACGCGATCGTCTACGCGACACCACTGCACTGGTACGGCATGACCGGTCGGCTGAAGTCCTTCTTCGACCGGCTTTTCTGCTACACCTCCGGCAGTTCGCCGCACACCGCCGAAGTCGTGCCCGGGCTGATGGACAAACGCGCCGCCGTGCTGATCTCCTGCGAGGAGAGCTACCGCGGCGCGACACTCGGGCTCGAGGCCCAGTTCCAGGAACTCACCCGGTACCTGCGTCAGGACCTCGCCGGGATCGTGGTCGGCGTCGGCAACAGCCGGGGCGAGGTGGAGCGCGATCCCGCCCGGCCGCTGGAGGCCGCGGCGGACCTCGGACGTAGGCTGGGCGACGCCCACGTCACCGACTATCGGCTGGACACCGACCGGCCGAACCGCGTTTGGGGACCGCCAGTGGAGGCCTGAGTGTCGCCGACCATCCGTGACGTCGCCGCGGCCGCGGGGGTCTCGATCACCACCGTCTCGCATGTGCTGAGCGGGCAGGGCCGGATCTCCGAAGAGACCCGGCAGCGCGTCGCGCGGGCGGCGGCCGATCTCGGCTACCAGGCCAGCGTGCACGCACAGCAGCTGGTCACCCGGCGCAGCCGCACCTTGGCGATCCAGCTCGCGAACTCGGTCGACGCCGGCAGCGCGTGCGCGCTCGTGCCCAACTCGGACTACTTCCTCGAAGTCCTCAACGGGGCGGCCGAAGTGGCGTCGAAACGGTCGTACGCCTTGCTTCTGACGCCGAGGGAAGCCGACCTCGACCGGCTGAACGCCTTCGCCGTCGACGGCGCGATCCTGGTGGATCCCCGTGGGGACGAGCCGTTCTTCGCGACCGGCTGGTGCCGTGACCGGCCGCTGGTGACCGTCGGACGTCCGATGGCGGCGCCGTGCCCGGTGCCGGTCGTCGTCGACAACGACCTGGTCGCGGCCGCGCGGTTGATGCTGGATCACTTGGCGGACAACGGTTACGAGCGTCCGGCGATGATCACCACCGACACCCGCCGCTCCTACGCGGCGGACCTGGTCGCGGGATACCAGGGCTGGATGGAGGCACGGGGCCTGGAGCCGGTGATGGCCGAGATCGACGAACCGCCGACCACCGAAGGCACTGCGGAGGCGCTGGGCAGGCTGCTCGACCGGCGCGTGTGCCCCGACGCCGTGTTCACGACGTCGGAGAACCTCGCCCTCGGCGTCCTTCACGAGGCCCGTCGCCGCAGGCTCGCGGTGCCCGGCGCGCTCGGGATCTGCAGTGCGGTCGACAGCGGATCACTCCGGCTCACCTCACCGCAGGTGACCGGCATGTTCGTGCATCCCCGTGAGGTGGGCGGCCGCGCGGCCACGGCGTTGATGGACCTCATCGAGGGGAAGGCGTCCGACGGCGAGCCGCGCCGGATCGAGGTCCCCGTGCGCTTGAACGCGCGGGAATCCACCGGCGCGGCTCACCGGTTCACCAGGTGACGGGCAGTTCCCGCACCGTGTAGAAGACGGCGTTCTCGTCGAACGGCAGTTCTTCCAGTGGGGTGGCCGGTTTCAGGGCCGGTATGCGCCGGAACAGCGTGCCGTAGACGACCTGGAGTTCCATCCTGGCCAGCGGAGCACCGACACACAGGTGCCTGCCGTGGCCGAAGGCGACATGGTGGCGCGCCTTGCGCCGGATATCGACGGCGTCCGGATCCGGAAAGGCGGCCGGGTCGCGGTTGGCCGTGCTCTTCACCGCGATGATGCCGTCGCCGGCGCGGATGAGCCTGCCGCCGATCTCCAGATCCTCCCGCGCGACGCGGCGCGCTTCGGTGTGGGTGATGGACAAATAGCGCAGGAGTTCCTCCACCGCGCCAGGGGTGTCGGCACGGACCTGGTCGAGCTGATCGGGGTTCGCCAGGAGCGCGGCCGTGCCCAACGCGATCATGCCCGCGGTGGTGTCGTGCCCGGCCACCAGAAGAAGCTGGCCCATCGTGGCGATCTCGCGCGGGGTCATCGCGCCGGTCCGGAGCTGCCCGACGGCCAGGGTGCTGAGCAGATCCTCGCCGGGCTCGGCGTTCTTCGCGATCACCAGCTCTTCCAGATAGGCGTTCAGCTCCTCACTGGCGGCCATGGCCCGTTCGGGATCGGGCTCGTCCATGACGAGGGTGCGCGCCACCCCTTGGAAGAAGCCGCGGTCGGCGTAGGGCACGCCGAGCAGTTCGCAGATCACCAGCGAAGGGACCGGCAACGCGAACGCCGTCACCAGATCCACCGGTTTGGGTCCGTCGAGCATCGCGTCGAGGAGATCGTCGACGATCCGCTGGACCCGGGGTCGCAGGGCCTCCATTTTCTCGATCGTGAATTCCGGGGTCAGCAGCCGTCGTTGGCCGGTGTGTTCGGGCGCGTCCATCTGCATCAACGTTTTCATCGTCGTGTCGCGTGCCTTGCTCACCGCGTTGGTGTGCGGGAAGCCCGGCTGCGTGGCATCGACGCCGATCCGCGGATCGGCCAGCACCGTGCGCACGTCCTCGTACCGGGTGATCAGCCACGGCGTGCCGCCGTCCCAGAGCCTCACCCGGGAGACCGGGTCCTTTTCGGCCAGCCGCGACAGTTCCGGTGGCGGGTCGAAGGGGCAGCCTGCCGCGCGCGCCATCGGGAATCGTGGCGTGCTCGCTTGGTCGTCCACGCGTTTCTCCTTGCTGTCGAGTGCTTCGCGCTCGCAGCATGCCGGTGCGGGGACCCCCGGTAATCGGACAAATCAGACGTGAGTTGTGTCACATTCCTCGGTCAGGAACTCCGGCACTCCGCGACCGGCGTGTCCCCGCCGTCTTCGCCGGTGGTCGCGATGAAGCCGAAGGTGGTCGTCCCGCCGACCGGCAGGACCGCGTTCCAATCGGCTTCGGACACCCGTACGCGATCGCCGTCCTGTGCCAGGGAACCGTTCCACAGATTGGCGATGCGGGTGCCGGGCGGGAGGGTCCAGCTGACCTCCCAGCCGGTGAGCCGGGTGTCCTGGGAGTTCCGCACGGATACGCGGATCTCCGAGCCACCGGGCCAGCGATTGGCCACCTCGTAACGCGCTTCGCATACCGGTTTCGCGGCGGGTGTGGTCGCGATCGGTGCCGCCAGCGGAGCCTCGGGCGCATCGCCGTCGAACAGGAGGACGCCCGCCAGCACACCGCCCGCCACGACCACACCGCCCGCGATGGCGAACGGCAGGCGTGAACGACGAGTGGGCGCGGGAAGCCGTTTGGTGCCGGACAGGATCGCCGGGCGGCCGTCGGCGACGGCGGCGAGCATCCGTTCGGCCTCGGCCATGTCCGGCCGTTCCAGTGGATCGCGCCGGAGCATCCGCAGCAGGACGTCCGTGAGCGGGCCGGTGGACCGCGGCGCGGTGATCTCGCCGCGGGCGACCCGTTTGAGGAGGGCGATCTGGTTACCGTCGGTGCCGAACGGCGGCGCGCCTTCCAGCGCGGTGTACAGCGTGGAGCCGAGGGAGAACACGTCCGACGGAAAGCCGGGCTCCTCGCCGTCCGCGACCTCGGGGGAGAGGAACGCGGGTGTGCCGACGACGAGACCGTCGCCGGTCATCGTCCCTTCGCCCGTGGCGTGGGACAGGCCGAAGTCGGCGATCTTCGCTTGCCCGTCCTCGGTGATCAGGATGTTGTTGGGTGTGACGTCCCGGTGCAGGATGCCGTCCTCGTGCGCGGCGGCCAGCGCCGAGGCGATCTGCGCGCCGAGTTCCGCCACCCGGCCCGCGGGAAGCGGGCCGTCGTCCGCGAGGAGTTCCGTCAGCGGCCGCGACGACAGGAACTCCATGATCAGATAAGGGGTTCCGTCCTGTTCGACGACGTCGTAGACGGTGACGGCGTGCGGATGCTTGAGCCGCGCGGCGACCCGGGCCTCCCGCATCGCGCGCACGATCGACCGGAACGGCGCGTCACCCGGCGAGTTGTCCGGCAGCAGCTGTTTGACCGCGACCGTGCGGTCGAGCCGCTCGTCCCGCGCCTGCCACACCACGCCCATCGCGCCCCGGCCGACCTTGTGCTCCAGCCGGTAACGACCGGCGATGATGGCGTTCCGGTTCACCAGGCAACTGTATCCGCTAGGGGAGCGTGGCCTCCTCGACCGGCGAACCGGCCGTCGCGAGCCAGGCCTCGGCGAGCAGGCGGTGGCCGAGCGGGCTGGGGTGGACGCCGTCCGGGGCCAGCGTCGCGGCGCCGTGCTCCTCCGCGGCGCGCGGCATGAACAGATCCGCGCGGATCAGCCGCGCGCCGAATTCGGTGGCCACTTCCAGCGCGACTTCGATCCGAGGTGCCAGATCGGCCACCCAGTCCTGTTGCTCCGGTTCGACCGGCAGCAGGAACGGCGTGATCACGTACAACTCGGCAGGCAGGTGCTGCCGCGCGTCGGCCAGCAGCCGGGTGTAGGCGGCGCGGAACTTGTCGATCGGGCTCGGCAGACCGCGGTCGAAGGTCCGCCAGGTGTCGTTGATGCCGATCTTCACCGTCAGCACGGTGGGGCGCGCCGCGAGGACGTCGGTGGTCCATCGGGCTTCGAGGTCGTAGATCCGGTTGCCGTTGATGCCCCGGTTGATCACCTCCGGCCCGTCGCCGAGGAGGTCCGCGATCTGCCGGACGTAACCCTTGCCCAGCGACGCGGGATCGGTGCGATCGCGGCTGGAGTCGGTGATGGAGTCGCCAGCGAAGAGCAGCCTGTCGGCTTCGGTGAACCTCACGCGCCCACCTCGATCAGTTTCCGCAGGGAGTCGGCCTCGCCGGGGACCAGGTCCGGATCGTTGTCCGGGACGAACTCCAGCAGCGCGTCGAGCGGCCGACCGGTCTTGGCGAGCAGGCCGAACGCCCGCGTCCACAGGTCCGCCCGGAAGGTCAGCGGATGCCGCTCGTTGCTGGGCCACCACGAGAAGACGTGCACCGCGCGCACGTGGTCGAGCACCAGTTCCAGTCCCGCCAGCGCCTGGTCGTCCGGCAGGTCCTGGGGCGGTTGCCAGTAGGTGCCGAGATTGTCGCGGCCGACCTCGTCGAGCAGCCGGACGGTCGATTCGGCGGTGTCGGTCAGTGTCCCGCCGTGGAATTCCAGCGCGACCTCCAGACCGTGGTCGTTCGCGACGTCGGCGGCCTCGCGGAGACCGGTGACGACCTGCGCGCGTTCGTCGGGGTCGACGTCCTCGGAGCCCGCCTTGCCCGCCCACACGCGGATCCGCGAGGCGCCGAGCCGGACCGCGGTGGCGGCGATGTCGCCGAACTTCCCGGCCTCCATCGGGGTGGCGCGGAAGTAGGAGCCGTAGGAGTCGCAGGTCAGCCCGTGCCGTGCCATGGCTTCGAACGCACGCTCGGCCGCCCAGTCGTCGTCGGGGCGCACGTGGACGTCGGCGCCCCACTCGATCACCTGCAGCCCCGCCTCCTCGGCACGGCGCGCGACCTCGTCGGCGTCCAGCCGCCGCAGCGTCACCGAACACAGTCCCGGGCGGATCATTTTCCCTCCAACGGTCGAGTACTTTCGCGCAGCACGACCTCACCGGTGATCGCCAGGACGCGAGGGTTGTCAGCGCGAGTGTCGAGAATGAAGTCGAGCGCCCGTTCGCCCATCCGCTCGATCGGCACCCGCACAGTCGACAGCGAAGGCCTGATGTCGCGCAAGGTAATAATGTCGTCGAACCCCGCGATCGCGATGTGTGCGGGGACCAGCAGCCCGTGGTCGCGGCAGGCGGCCATCGCGCCGACGGCCATCACGTCGTTGACCGCGAAAACGCAGCCGCGGAAGCCGTTTTCGATCGCCCGCACCATCGCTGCGTAGCCACCGTCGCGGGTGAATTCCGCGCGCAGCACGTGGTTCTCGGACAGTGAGACGCCTTGCCGGGCGAGCCCGTCACGAAAGCCGAGGACCCGATCCCGCGAGGTCATCAGGCCCGGCGGCCCGGCGAGGACGAGGAAGTCGCGGTGTCCGAGCAGGACGAGCTGTTCGGCCAGATCCGCCGCTCCGGCGCGGTTCTCGAGCATGACGGTGTCGAACGGCAGTTTCCGCTGCCCGATCACCACGACCTGACCGTCGACGGCCTCGAACGCCTTGAGCTCCTTGGTCAGATTCCGTTGCAGGGCATCGCCTTCGTTACGCGACCCGGCGAGGATCACCGCTCGCGCCCGTTGCCCGCGCAACGTCGTGACGTACTCGAGTTCCTTCTCCGGATGGTTTTCCGTGCTCGCGATGGTGACCGTCAGCCCGTGCCGGGCCGCCACCCGCATGACGCCGGACGCGATCGAGGAGAAGTACGGGTCGACGATGTCGTGCACCAGCAGCCCGACGACGTTGCCGCGGCCGCGGGCCATCGCCTGCGCGGGCACGTTCGCCGTGTACTGCAACCGTTCCGCGGCCCGCAGTACAGATTCGCGCAGCGTCCCGCTGACCTGTCTGGTGCCGCCGTTGAGCGCCCTCGACGCCGTCGCGAGCGACACACCCGCCTCACGGGCGACGTCGGCCAGGGTGGCCGAACCCGCGGCGCGCTGCGGCATGGTTCCTCCTCTGGGTCTGGCGGTGGGCTCACGCCGGCGTGGGCTGACGCCGGCGTGAGCCCGGTTCGCTACGGAGCGCCGGGGCCGACGTCCGCGGGGGTGAGCGGCCGGTTGGCGATGGCGGCCGTCGAGTACTCGTCGGCACCGACGTCGCGCAGGCTGCCGCGAGCCTGGCCGTCGATGTCCAGCGTGACCGGTGCGCCTCCCAGGGTTGCCGCGTCGATCGCGGGGCTGCCCGCGGCGAGCCGCGAGACGCCGTCGCTGCCCTGCACGAGCTTCGGGTCGATCCGGCGGAAGGTGCCCGCCGGGATGTTGCCGTTCCCGCCCGAACCCCACAGGATGTTGCCGGACCAGGTGAAGTTGCCCGTGGTGCTCATCGCGACCAGGTCGCCGTTGCTGCCGACGAAGAGGTTGTCCGAAATCGTGCAGTCGCGCGGTTCGATCGTCCGTTTGGTCTCGCCGGAGAGCGTGCCGCTGTTGTTCAGCAGCGTGTTGTGCGCGATGAGCACGCGGTCCGCCGCGTCGTTGCCGCGCCGTGATTCCTTTGACTCACCAGGGAAGTGGTCCCGAACGCTGCCGCTGCCGACGACCAGCGCGTTGCTGGACACTCCGGCGATGTAGTTGTTGACGATCTTGTGGTCGTTGCCGTAGATCCGGATGCCTTCCTTGCCGCCGAGGATGAAGTTGGACTCGACGACGGTCTTGTTCCCGTGGCGCAGCACGATGCCGCCCAGGCTGTTCCGGATGGTGTTGTTGCGGATGAAGTTCCCCGACGACTTGACCGAGATCGCCTCCGGGTCGCCGTTCGCGCGTTCGAAGAGGTTGAACTCGATCTTGGCGCCGGCGGTGGTGAGCGCGCGCGGGCTGACGCCGAGCCGGATCGGCTCGCCGCCGTTGTCGCCGGCGAAGGTGTGGTCGGAGAAGTAGTTGCGGAAGACCTCGACCCCCGCCGCCATCTTGTCCTCGTCCGCGCCTTCGATGCAGAGCATGACGCCGAGCGTCGTCTTGTGGTGGAAGTGGTTGCGGTCGATCTTGCTCTTGTCGGCGCGGACCATCACCCAGTGCAGGCCTTCGATGTCGGCCAGCTGGAAGTCGTTGCGGGTCAGGCGGATCACCGAACAGTTCGGCGGGATCTCGATCGTGGTGCTCTGGCGGAACTTGAACCCGCTGATCGTGACACCGGTGGAGTCGTCGAAGACGAAGCTCTGTTCACCGTTGAGCGTCACCCCGCCGCGGGACTGCGCGACGATGCTGATCGGCTGGTCCTTCGTGCCGCGCCTGCCCTTGATGCTGATCGGCTTGCCCGTCGGCACGGTGTACGTGCCGTTGTTCAGGGTGATGACCGCGCCGGGGCCCGCCTGATTGATCGCGTTCTGCAGTTCGGTCAGCGAACTGACGTTCAGGGCGCACAGCTTCTTCGGTTTGGCCGACGCCGTGCCCGCGGTGACCCAGGGGACGGTGATCAGCGCGGCGCCGAGGGTGGCGCCGCTGAGGAACCTTCTGCGATCCATGATGCCTCCGTGCTCAATCGGTGGGGAGGGTTTCGGCGGCGGGGCTCTCTGTGCTCAGGAACAGTTCGATCACCGGAACCGGGGTGTCCGGCTTACGGATGGGGAGCTTGAGGGTGAGCGTGCCTTCCGGCTGCCCGCCCATCTGGGTGTTCTGCGCGGTCTGCCCGGGCTCCGTGTGCACCTGCCGGATTTCCGAGGCGTCGTCGAGCAGCTGGGCGTAGCGCACGCGCCCGGCGAGCCCTGGCAGGTGGACGTGGTTCATCGGCCAGCTGAACAGGTGCAGGTACAGCCGGTCTCCGCGCTGGGTGTAGCGGCCGTCCGCGGGGGCGGTGAACTCGGCGGGACCGCAGCCGCGGATCGAGCGTTCGTGCCGGTCCATCCAGCGGCCGAGCTCACCGAGCACCTCGAGCGCCCGCGGGTCGATCTCGCCCCGGCCGTTCGGCCCGACGTTGAGCAGCAGGTTCCCGTCCTTGGACACGCCGTCGACCAGCATCCGGATGAGCAGCTCGGGGCTCTTGTAGTCGAGGTTGTCGCGGTCGTAACCCCAGCTGCCGTTCAGCGTCTGGCACGCCTCCCACACCACCGGGACGCCGTCGCGGGTCATCGGACCCGACGGCTGGTACTGCTCCGGGGTGATGAAGTCGCCCGGGATCCCGGTGCGGTCGTTGACCAGGATGCCGGGCTGGAGTTCACGGACCAGCGCGAGCAGGCCGGGGGAGTCCCAGTCGTCCGGTCCCTTGCCGCCCCACCATTCCTTGCGGCCCTGGTACGAGAAGTCGAAGAACAGGTAGTCGATCGTGCCGAAGCGGGTTAGCAGCTCGCGGACCTGCCCGTGCAGGTAGAGCTGGTACTCGGCGATGTCGGCGTACTGGTGTGCCGCGATGTACTCGGCGTCGTCACGGCGGGGATGGGTGCCGTCGACGGGGAACGCGGGATGGTGCCAGTCGATCAGCGAGTGGTAGAAGCCGACCTTCAAGCCTTCTTCGCGGCAGGCGTCGACGAACGGGCCGAGCAGATCCTTGCCATACGGCGTGTTCGTCACGTTGAAGTCGGTGAGATCGCTGTCCCACAGGCAGAAACCGTCGTGGTGCTTGGTGGTCAGCACGACGTAGGTCATGCCCGCTGCCTTCGCGGCCCGTGCCCAGGAACGCGGGTCGTACTTGTCCGGCTCGAAATGGTCGAAGTAGACGCGGTACTGCTCGTCGGTCAGCTTTTCGCGGTTCTGCACCCATTCGTGCCGGGCGGCCAGCGAATACAGTCCCCAGTGGACGAACATCCCGAACCGGTCGTGGGTGAACCAGGCGGTGGAACTCACTTCAGGATCGCTCCTTGTTGTCTTTGGTGAGTCAGCCCTTGAGTGCGCCCGAGGCGAGGCCGCGGACGAACGAACGCTGGAAGAACAGGAACGCGGCGACCGAGGGGAGCAGCGCCAGCAGCGACGCGGCCATGATCACGCCCGGCGTGACGTTCGTGTCGATCCGCAGTGTCCGCAGGGCCAGCGGCAGGGTGTAGGTCGAGGCGTCGGTCGACACGAGCAGGGGCAGCAGGTACTGGTCCCAGATCATCGTGAAGCCGAAGACACCGATCACGCCGAGCGCGGGCTTGCACATCGGGAGGATGATCTGCGCGAAGATCCGCAGATCGCCGGCGCCGTCGATCCGCGCGGCCTCCTCGAGTTCGCGGGGGACGTCCTTCATGAACTCGGTCATCACCAGGATCGAGAAGGCCCATGCGCCCAGCGGCACGATCATCCCGACGAGGCTGCCGATCAGGTTGAAGTGCACCAGCGGCAGATCCGAGAGGATCAGCGACAGCGGGATCGCGAGGATCTCCTCCGGCAGCATCAGCGTCGCCAGGATCGCGACCAGCACGAAGGTCATGAACCGGAACTTCTTGCGCGCCAACGCGTACCCGGCCAGCACCGAGACGATGACCTGCAGCAGCAGGCCGAAGCCGACCACCAGGAACGAGTTGAGCAGGTACATCCCGACGCCGAGGTCGAAGGCGATGCCGAAGTTGTCCAGGGTCGGGCTCGACGGGACGACGCTCAGCGCCGTCGGATCGGAGACGTTGTTGAACGCGCTGACCAGCAGCGCCAGCAGCGGCCCGGCGAACACCAGGAGCAGGATGGCGTACAGGACGAACTTCAGGATCCGTCCGCCCGGCGACTTGACGGCGTCGAGGCCGAGTGCCGAATCGTTGGCCGCGGTCATGCGTCTCGCCTCCGTCGGAGCACCTGGACGAACAGCGTCAGCACGAGCGTCGCGAGGAACAGCAGGACCGCGCCCGCCGCGCCGACGCCCAGCCGGTTCTGTTCCAGGCCGAGTTTGTAGATCAGGGTCATCGCGACTTCCGTCGAGCCGTTCGGCCCGCCGTTGGTCAGCAGGAACACCTCGGTGAACACCCGCAGGCCGCGGATCGCCGCGAGCACGAACAGGATCGAGAACACCGACCGCAGGCCCGGCAGCGTCACGTGGAGGATCTTGCGCCAGCGGGAGGCACCGTCCACAGTGGCCGCTTCGTAGAGACCCCTGTCGATTCCGGCCAGTCCGGCGAGGAAGATCATCATGTCGTACGGCGCGCCGCGCCAGATGCCGGTGACGATGACCGAGATCATCGACGTGTCGGGATCGTTGATGAAGCCCGACGGGCCCAGCCCGACCATGCCGAGGATGGAGTTCAGCATCCCGTCCTCGGTCGGGTGGTACATGATCCGCCAGAGTTCGGCGACCACCGCGATCGGCACGACCACCGGCAGGAACGCCGCCGACCGCAGGAACTTCAGCCGTTTGCTCTGACCCTCCATGAGCAGGGCGAGCGCGAGGCCGATGACCATCGACCCGACCGTCTGCCCGACCGCGATGATCACGGTGTGCCAGATGGCTGAGTGGAACGCCTCGTCACCGAGGACGGTGCTGTAGTTCTGCCCGCCGACCCACTGGTTGCCGAGGTACGGCTGGACATCCTGGAAGGACATCGTCACCGCGGTGATCATCGGGATGAACTTGAAGTACACGAACAGGATCAGGGCGGGGGCCAGGAACAGCCACGGCGTCCACCACTTCCCGTCGCGGTCGCTGCGCCTGCGGGCCTTCGGCGCGGGCGTCCGCTTGGCAGCGGGACGGTCCGCGCCGACGGCCGCCGGCTTGGCGTGATCTACGGTCATGACGCGCTGATCCCCTGTTGCTGCAACGTCGCGGTGAGCTTGGTGTCGAGTTTCGCCAGTTCCGCCTTGGTGTCGAGCTTGCAGTCGGCGATGAGCGCGCTGACCGTGTCGGCGGTGTCCTGGCGGACGGGCGTCCAGTTCGGGATGGACGGCGCGTAGTGGCCGGACTTGGTGTAGATCTCGGCGTAGGTCTTCCAACGCGGGTCCGGGCGGACCTGGCTGATGTCGATGTTCTTGTTCACCGGGAGCTGCACGATGAAGGCCGATTCGCCCTCCATGCCGATCTTCTGGCCGTCGGCCGAGATCGCGAAGTCACCGAAGGCGTCCTGCCCGGCCTGGTTCGGCGAGCCGGCCATCATGTAGATCGACAGGCCCTCGGCGAGCACGTCGGCGTTCTTGGCGCCCTTCGGCATCGGGACGACCTCGTACTTGTCCTTGCCGAGTGCCTTGTCGAAACGCGGCAGCAGATACGGGCCGACGACGTACATCCCGGCCTTGCCCGCTTCGAAGGTCTCGTTGGTCGCCGGGGTCGGCATGGTGACCGAACCGGGCTGGATCACGTTGTCCTTGCAGCCGAGGTCGCGGAACCACTGCACCGCGGCGACGGATTCGGGTGTGCTCATCGACGGCTTGTACTTGCCGCCCCCGGCCTCGGTGATGAAGTCGCCGCCCGCGGCCCACAGGAAGTTGGAGAAGTACCAGGAGGCGTAGCCCCGTTTGGTCGACAGCGTCGCGTTGAGGCCCGCGGTGTCGTTCTTGCCGTTGCCGTCGGGGTCACCGGTGGTGAACGCCTTGGCGAGGTCGACGAGCTCCGGCCAGCTCTGCGGCACGCTCTTACCGAGCTTCTCTCGCCAGTCCTTGCGGATCAGTAGCGCGGAAGCCTGCGCGCTGTAGGGCAGGCCGTACAGCTTGCCGTCCGGGGTCTGGTTGGACTTCAACGCCTGCTCGGTGAGCTCCGAGGCGTGCTTGATCTTGCCCTGTTCGATCTCGCGCACGAGACCCTGGCTCTTCAGCGTGCCGACCTGCGTGACGTCGTTCATCACGATGTCCGGCAGGTCGCGCTGGGCGGCGCGCTGGGCCAGCTTCGTCTCGAAGTCGTCGAAGATCGCGGTGACCTGCACCTTGAACCCCGTGGCCTTCTCGAAGGCTTCCGCGAGCCGCTTGGTGGCCTGCTCCCCGGCGCCGCCGGGAGTCGTCCGGGTCCACAGTTCCAAGGGCGCCTTGGTGTCCTGCGCGACGTTCGTTCCGGCGGGGCCTGCCGAGCAGCCCGAAAGGACCAGCGCTGAGACAGTGAGTCCCACGCCGATCCACCGCGATTTCCGCATCGCATCTCCTGTTCACTGTGGACCACGCTGTCTACTCCGCAGGGGACGGTAAGCGCTTTCCCGACCCGAGGTCAATGGTCCGATGATTACGAATTTCAATCGGCACGGTTTGCCCTTGTGTGGGACTTGCCGCGCGTGGACCGGGGAAAGCATCCGATGTATGGTCGCCGACGGAGGTAGGGATGACCGAGCTGCAACACCGGCCGACGGCACTTCTCGTGATGGAGGAACGCCGCCGCGACGACGTTTACCCCGAGGCGGTGCTGAAGGAGATCGGCACGCTGGTGGAGCTGCGTGAGCCGCTCACCCGCGAGCGGCTGGCGGAGGATCCGGCGGCACTGGAAGGCATCGAAATCCTGTTGTCCGGCTGGGGTGCCCCGGTGCTGGACTCCGTCCTCTTGGGACACGCGCCGGACCTGCGCGCGGTGCTCGTCGCCGCCGGATCGGTCCGGCCGCTGACCACCCCCGAGTTCTGGGCGCGCGAGCTGCCGATCGTGTCCGCCGCGGCCGCGAACGCCGTCCCGGTCGCCGAGTTCACCCTGGCCCAGGTCCTCTTAGGACTCAAGCAGGTGCACCGGATCTCCCGCGAGATCCGGGAGCGGCGGGCCTATCCGCCCGACCCGAGGGTCGCGGGCGCCTACCGGTCCAGGGTCGGCCTGCTCGGCCTCGGCGAGATCGGTGCTCTCGTCGCGTCACATTTGCGCGGTTTCGACGTGGACGTGCTCGCTAGCGACCCCGTCGTCGACCCGGCGACCGCCGCCGAACTGGGCGTGCGACTGGTGGGCCTGGACGAACTGTTCGCCACGTGCCCCGTGGTCAGCCTGCACGCGCCGCTGCTCCCGGAGACCGAAGGACTGGTGAACGGGGAGCTGGTGGCCAGGATGGGCATCGGCGCGACCCTGATCAACACCGCCCGCGGCGCCGTCGTCGACGAACCTTCGGTGATCCCGGTACTGCGCGAGCGCCCGGACCTCACGGCGATCCTCGACGTCACCTGGCCCGAACCGCCCGAGCCGGACTCGCCGCTGTACACGTTGCCGAACGTGGTGCTCACCCCGCATCTGGCCGGCGCGCTGGGCGCCGAACGCGCCCGGATGGGCGAGCTCGTCACGCGAGAGCTTCGGCGGTTCGTCCTCGGGGAGCCGCTTCAGCACGCCGTCGCACCGGACCGGGCACACTTGCGGGCGTGACGCTCGCAGTTCGAGAGATCGGATCTGGTGGGTCATTCGATGGGCGGCAGGGTAGCCGTCCTGCTCGCCCAGCGCCTGCCCTTGGAGCCGTTGGCTCCCGCGCAGGAACCGCCCGAGCCCTTGCCGTTCGACTGGCGGCTGATCGACCCGATCATCTCCGAACTCCGGAGGAGTTCGCGGCGGTGGCGGGGGCGTTCCTCGGCTTGGCGTAATCTTGCGTCGACAGGCTCACGGCCAAGGTTGTATAACGCCCTATACCGCGTGCCGATTGGCAGCCAGTACGGCCGCGAGGCCTTCTTGCAGATCTTTGACGAAGTACCCGGGCACTTCCAGCGACGGGAAATGGCCCCCGGCTTCGGGTGACCTCCAGCGGACGATCTGGCGGTACCGCTCCCGTGCCCAGGGGCGCGGATACTTCTCGATGTCGCGGGGATAGACGGTGATCGCCGCCGGGACGTCGACCCGGAGTTCGGGATCGAGCGAGTTGTGGCTTTCGTAGTAGATGCGGGCCGACGACGCGCCGGTCCGGGTCAGCCAATACAGGGTGACGTCGTCGAGGACACGGTCCCGGGAGATCGTCTCGAACGGGCTGTCCTCGGTGTCGGACCACTCGGCGAACTTGTCGAGGATCCAGGCGAGAAGCCCGACCGGTGAGTCGACGAGCGAGTAACCGATGGTCTGCGGCCGGGTCGCCTGCTGCTTCGCGTACGCCGCGCGGTGGTGCCAGAAATCGTGGGTTTCCTCGGTCCACTTCCGCTCGATCGCCGTCAGCCCGTCCGTGGTCAGCCCGGGCGGCCCCTCCGCGAACGTCGTGTGGATGCCGAGGACGTGCGTCGGGAACCGGCCGCCGAGAACCGTGGTGATATTGCCGCCCCAGTCGCCACCGTGGGCGGTGAACCTGTCGTAGCCGAGCCTTCCCATCAGCTCCACCCACGCGGCCGCGATCTTCTCGGTGCCCCAGCCGGTGGTCGCCGGCTTGTCGCTGTAACCGAAGCCGGGTAGCGAAGGCACCACGACATGGAACGCCGGCGCGTCCGGGTTCTCGGGGTCCGCCAGCTCGTCCACCACATCGACGAACTCGGCGATGCTGCCCGGCCAGCCGTGTGTCAAGACGAGGGGAACGGCATCCGCGCGCGTGGACCGGCGGTGCAGGAAGTGGATGCCCAGGCCGTCGATGGTCGTGCGGAACTGACCGATCCGGTCGAGGTGCTCCTCGAAAGAGCGCCAGTCGTACCCGGTGCGCCAGTAGTCCACGACATCGACGAGGTCGGCGAGCGGAACGCCCTGCCCCCACCGGCGATCCACCGTCTCGGCCTCCGGTAGCCGCGCCGCGGCCAGTCGCGCGCGCAGATCGTCGAGTTCGGCGTCGGATGCGCGGGCTTCGAAGGGTTGTACCTCGCTGGTCGGACGGGGCATGAGACCTCCTGTCATCGCGGAACCGCCTAAGACGGTTCTAGCAGGTCTTCATGTCGGGGTGCAACCGGCTAAGGTGGTTCCATGCCTGCTGGGTTCCCTGACTTCCGCCTCGGCAACGTGCTCGCTACCAGCTTCACCGCGACTCTGACGGAGCGTCGCGGTGACGCCGTGGAGCGCATTCCCACGCCGCACCGACTCGTCGACTGGCTGGCGGTGAACGGCCTCGCCGTGGAGTCCTGCACCGACGCCCAGCTCGAACTCGCTCGAGAACTGAGGGAGTCGATTCACGCCGCGGCGACCGCGGGCGCGCTCCAGGACGCGCTTCCCGCTTCGGCTGTCCAGGTCCTCAACGACCGCAGCACTCAGGGCCGGGCCGCGGCTGTCCTGACGCCCGAAGGCGAGCGGCGATGGCAGCTCGGCTCATCCCGGGTGGAAGACGCCCTCAGCGTGATCGCCGCCGACGCGATCAGCATCATCGCAGGCGAACGCGACGGAAAGCTGGCCTTGTGCGCATCGCCGACCTGTCAAGCCGCCTTCTTCGACACCAGCCAAAGCCGCACCCGCAAATGGTGCGACATGAACACTTGCGGGAACCGTCAGAAGAAGGCGCGGTTCATTGCCAACCAGCGGAAGAGCTCTCTGTGAGTGCATGGCTCGGGTGGTGGGCTGGGTCTGTTGCCGGGGAATGGCGATGGGCTTGGGTGGTGGGATTGGGTCCGTTGCCGGGTAATGGCAATCGGTTCTGTGATGCCGGGTTGGCGACGTGAGTGCCCGAGCCGTTGCCGTTTCGCGGCAATGGGGGCGGACAGAGGTGTGTGGCCGGCTTGGTGGCATTGCCGCTCCGACCCGTTGCCGAAGAATGGCGACAGGCCGGGGTGGCGGCAGGGTGAGGTCGGTGCTGTTCCAGTTCGTTGCCGCGACACGGCGACATGCGGGGGCGGCACCGGCACCGGCATCGGCATCGAGCCCGGCCACCTCGGCTGATCGCCGCTGAATGGCAATAGGCTGGGGTATCGGCTTCGTGACCTGGCCACCCGCCGTTGCCGCGAAACGGCGACAGGCCGGGCATCGCGGTGATGCGAGGCCGGACCGGTGACGTGAGCGCCCGAGCCGTTGCCGTTTCGCGGCAATGGTGCCGGGCAGAGGTGTGTGGCCGGCTTGGTGGCATTGCCGCTCCGGTCCGTTGCCGAAAAATGGCGACAGGCCAGAGCAGTGGGGCCGGTGCCGCTTCAGTTCGTTGCCGGGGACCGGCAACCGGTTGGGCGGCGGTGTGAGGCTGGCTTTGTGATGTGACTGGTTGCTCCGTTGCCGCGAAACGGCGACGAGCGGGGGACGGCATCGGCATCGGTTTCGCGACCCGGCCATCCACCGTTGCCGCGGAACGGCAGTAGACCGGGGCGTTGGTGGCGTGAGGTTGGACTGTGCTTTGACCGTCCGGTCCATTGCCGCGAAACGACGACACCCCAGCGCAAAGCAGTCACCGGTTCCGCACCGCAGGCGCATACCCCGGAGGACAAAGTCACCGTGACACTTTCCGGTGACAACCCGGTGAACCGGCCGGATCCGGGGAATACGCGGGCATCGAGGAGAAAAGGAGAGAACGATGAAGTCACGTATCGCCGCTCTGGCGGCAGCAGTCACGTTCTTGGTCTCCGCGGGAGCCGTCGCCGCCGCGCCCGCCATCGCGGATCCGGTGCCCGGCAACCCGAATCAGTTCTACGCGTCGTGCGCCGTCGACCTGCTGGGCGTCCCGGTGGCTTGTCTGGAAACCGACGAAGAACACGCGACGCACATCTGCCAGTACGTGCTCACTGCGTTCGGCCTCGGCCTCGACTGCATTCAACGCTGAGCCGGATCAGGTGCCGAGCCAGCCGGGGTTCGCCGCCGCCCACTCGGGAAGACGGTGGCGGATCGCGGCGGGTTCGGTGATCGCGTGCATCAGTCCACTTCGGACGGTGGCGACGTCGATGGGGGAACCGTCGCGCCACAGCAGGAGGTGTCGTGTCCTCAGTGGAACACCGCGCAGGGCCACCACTGGGCCGGGCATCGTGGTACCGGAATCGAGGGACTGGACCGGCGCCACCGCGCGGGGATCGTTCCGGACGGCCTGCCACAGCGCCGTCGGTTCCACTTCCCGCACGGTGATCTCACCGAGGCCGGCGCGGGCGCATTGATCGGTCAGGTGATCGCGGAGTCCGTCGTCCGCCGCGGTCAGCCAGGCCGATCCGGCGAGTTCCGCCAAGGACACCTCGCCGCGTCCGGCGACGGGATGGTCAGGGGACACGATCACGAACACCGGCTCCGTTCCGACGGGAAGCAGGTGGACGCCGTCCGGCGGGACGATCTCCTGTCCGGGGTGATCCACGTACAGCGCCAATTCCACCGTGCCGTCGAGAAGCGCGGTGAACAACGCGGTCCTGCCGGTCATCGTGAGCAGTTCGACCGGACGGCCGGGGGTGGCCGCGGCGACCACACCGCTCAACGTCTCGGCGAAGACGGTCGGGAACGCGCCGATCCGGAGCAGG
The DNA here is from genome assembly GCF_003947415.1 of Amycolatopsis sp. WAC 01376. Classification (GTDB taxonomy): domain Bacteria; phylum Actinomycetota; class Actinomycetes; order Mycobacteriales; family Pseudonocardiaceae; genus Amycolatopsis. Next base: position 511,280 of record NZ_QHKL01000004.1, on the reverse strand, counting down.
CTTTCGGGGGGTGCGCGGTGGAACCGGCGGATCGCCAGGTCGAGGTCGTCCGCCGCGGCCAAGACCCGTTTCGCGTGCTTCAGCAGCACTTCGCCCAGCGCGGTGGGGCGGATGCCGTGCCGGTCGCGTTCGAACACCGTCCGCTCCAGGGCCCGCTCGACCCGGTGCAGTTGCGCGCTCAGCGCGGGCTGCGAGAGCCCGAGCGCGGTCGCGGCCTTCGCGAGACTGCCCGCCGACGCGATCGCGTCGAGAAGGCGCAGATGCCGGACATCGATCTCCGCGGGCCAGGAATGGCCGTCCCCGGGACCGATCAGGGGGCTGATCACAGGTCGTCCTCGTCGATGATCGTGCGCAGTTTGTGCAGCGCGCGGTGCTGGGCGACCCGGACAAGGCCGGGGCTCACCCGCAGGATCGCGCCCGCCTCGGGCGCGGTCATGCCGACCGTGATCCGCAACCGGAGGATCTCCTGCTGGATATCGGGCAGGGTGCTCATCAGCCGAGTCAGCCGCTCGTGGCCGTCGGCGGCGAGGGCTTGCCACTCGGGTTCGTTGGGCTCGGGCGTCGCGCGGTCTGGCGGATCGGACGTGGGCTCCGATCGGTCCCGTGCTCGCCATCGGAAGGCGGCGGCGACCTTCCTGGCGGCGATCCCGAGGACGGCGGTGAGGAAGGAACCGCCGGTGATCCGGGCGGTGGGCAATGCGGTGAGCACGGCGAGGCAGGTTTCCTGCGCGACGTCTTCGGCGGCCATCACCCGCACGTCGGTTCCGTCCATCCGGCGCCGGCAGTAGTTCGCGACCACCGGCTGGACGATGCTCATCAACTCGTTGGTCGCCGCGGGGTCACCGCGGCGGGCGCGGGGAACGAGGGATTCGAGATCCGCCGCCTCCGCGCCGTCGTCAGGGGAAGGAGCCGCCCCCGGCGAGGTGAGTTCGCCGGGGGCGGTCCAGGTCAGGCGAGTTCCCAAAGCGCGGGCACGTTCGGCGGCTCCCAGCCGGGCTGGGAGGTGTGCGGCTGGATCACCCGGTAGTTGCTGCCGCCGTAGCTGGCGGTCGCGCCGGAGCCGTAGTAGGTGTTCGGCGCCCAGGTGCCACCCGGCGGGTTCGACGTCGTCGGGCTGGTCGGGGTGGTGGTCCTGGTCGGCGTCGTGGTGGTGCTGGACGGCGGGTTCCCGGTGACCGTCAAGCGCAGGTTGTAGACGCTCAGGATCTCCGTGACCGGCTGGAAGTAGATCGTGCCGCCGGAGGTGCAGTTCCCGGAGCCACCGGAGGTGACGCCCTGCGCCTGGTCGCCGGTGAGCCACGAACCGCCGGAGTCACCGGGCTCGGCACACGCGTTCGTGCGGGTCAGGCCGGTGATGGTGCCCTCGGGGTAGGTGACCGAGGTGTTCTTCTGCAGGATGGTGCCGCAGCGCCAGCCGGTGGTGGAGCCGGAGCGGCACACCGAGGAGTTGACCGGGGCCTCGGTCGAACCGGCGACCGGCACGGTGCCGGGGTAGCGGTTCACCAGCGCGCGCGGGGTGTTGCCGGCGTCGGCGCGGACCCAGGCGTAGTCGTTGCCGGGGAAGCTGGAACCCGCGACGCTTCCGCTCGGGTTCGAGGTGCGCGTTCCGGTCGTTCCGCAGTGTCCGGCCGTCACGAAGCCGCCTTCGACCGCGAAGCCGATGGAGCAGCGGCCCGAGCCGAAGGTGTAGGCGTTGCCGCCGATGATGTCGATCAGCGGGCGCGGGTCTTCGGTGCTGGCTTCGACCCGGACCAGGTCGGACGGCACACCGGACTCGGCCGCCCACGACTTCGCGGCGGCTTCCCCGCCGGCGTTGGCGAGTACGACGATCGAGTTGGTGGTGACGTCGGTGAACCAGCCGGGCACGGTGTTCGGTGCCTTGCCGGACTTGGCGTCCAGCCGCAGCTTCGCGGCGTCGAGATCGGTGGCACTGCGGGCGACGGTCTTCGGGGCCGCGCCGGCGGCGCGCACCAGTTCGGCCTGGGCGGCGTCGGTGACCGCCACGGTGAGCGCGGTCCCGGTGCCGTCCAGCCACGATCCGGCGTACGACGTGCCGAGTTGCTTCTTCAGCGTGTTGTCGGCGACCGCGGCACGCTGTTCGCTCGCGATCCGGAGCTTGGCCTGCTCGGGGCTGATCTTCAGGTCGCGGGCCATCGCGGCCAGCATTTCGGACTGGACCTGGTCACCGGCGGTGACTTGCTGACCGGCGCTCGCACTGGGAGTGAGGGCGATGGCGGTGACCAAGCCTGCCCCGGTAATGGCCGCGGCGGTGGCGGCTAAGATCTTTCTGTTCATGTCGGCGCTTTCCTCGAAAGTGGCGGGGGAGGGGGATTCGTCCCCGACCGTACGAGGCGCGTCACTCGACTGGTACATACCATTTGGGTCATATCACCCGGCTTGAACGCGGGGTGATATGGCGGGATTCCATGCTGATCCAGCCGATGAATCCGTTGCGGTGCAATGGTTCAGCCGCTAGCGGATGAAGCTGGGTCCAGCCGCGCGATTCGAGCCGTCGCGGCGTTCCCTGTCGTGAATACCGTACTTTTGAGGGGTAGGGCAAAGGGAACGCCGGAACTTCTCACAGTGTGAGGAAGTGCCCGTCGTGCCGACGGTGCGCCGGCACGACGGGCGAGGGCCGGTGATCAGGTGCGCAGCCACACGGCGGTGTCCGTCGGGAGTTCCCCGTCGGCCGGGCCGCTGGTCATGAGCACTTCGCGATGCGACGGCAGCGGCACCGGCGAGTCCGAGAAGTTCAGCACGAAGGTGAACCCCGGTTCCCGGGTGAACGCGAGTACACCTTCGCCCAGTTCCAGCCACTCCAGTTCGCCGGGGCCGAGCGCGGGGAGTTCGTCCCGAAGGCGCAGGCCGGCGCGGTAGAGCGCGAGCATCGACGCGGCGTCGGCCGCCTGTGCCTCCGCAGTACCGGAGCGCCATTCCGCGGGCTGGGGCAGCCACGTCCCGCCGGTGCCGAAGCCGAACGGTGGTGCGTCGCCGGACCAGGGGATCGGGACACGGCATCCGTCACGGCCGGGGTCGGCGCCGTTCGTGCGGGTCCACACCGGATCCTGGCGGAGTCCGTCCGGGATGTCCTCGACCTCCCACAGGCCGAGCTCTTCCCCCTGGTACACGTACAGACCGCCCGGCAGGGCCATGGTCAACAACGCCGCCGCGCGTGCCCGCCGGGTGCCGAGCTCGCGGTCCACCGGCGTGCCGTGCAGCCGATCGGCGAACGCGAAACCCGTGTCGCCGTCGCGGCCGTACCGGGTCACATGCCGGGTGACGTCGTGGTTCGACAGCACCCAGGCCGCGGGCGCGTCGACCTCCTCGTGCGCCACCAGCGTCCGCTGGACGACGTCCCGGAACCGCGTGGAATCCCACGGGCACACCAGGAAATCGAAGTTGAACGCCGCGTGCAGTTCGTCGCGGCGAAGGTACCGCGCGGCACGCGACATATCCGGCAGCCACATCTCGCCGACCAGCACCCGGTCGCCGGGGTAGCTGTCGGCGATCTTGCGCCACGACCGGTAGATCTCGTGCAGCCCCTCCTGATCGGAGAACGGCGTCTCGTCACCGGGATCGACGTCGGGCAGCCGCGGGTCCTTCACCAGCCCGTCGGCGACGTCGATGCGGAAGCCGTCGACCCCGCGGTCGAACCAGAACCGCAGCACGTCCTCGAAATCCTGGCGGATGTCCTGGTTGTCCCAGTTGAAGTCCGGCTGGCGCGAGCTGTACAGGTGCAGGTACCACTCGCCGTCCGGGACCCGTGTCCACGCCGAACCGCCGAAGCGCGACTTCCAGTTGTTCGGCGGCTCGGCGCCGTCCGGCCCGCGACCCGGCCGGAACCAGAACCGTTGCCGCTCGGGCGATCCCGGCTCCGCCGCGAGTGCTTCCTGGAACCAGCGATGCTCGTCGGAGCAGTGGTTGGGCACGATGTCGATGATCACGCGGATGCCCTTGGCGTGGGCCGCGGCGATCAGGTCCTCCGCTTCGGCGAGGGTGCCGAAGAGCGGGTCGATGTCCCGGAAATCGGCGACGTCGTAGCCGCCGTCGTCCATCGGCGACGGATACCACGGGGTGAACCAGATCGCGTCGATCCCCAGTTCGGCCAGGTAGTCCAGCCGCGCGCGGACGCCGGCGAGATCGCCGACGCCGTCGCCGTTCCCGTCGGCGAAACTGCGGATGTAGACCTGGTAGATCGCCGCGCTCCGCCACCATCCGGCGGTCTGCCCCAATGCGGTCACGGAAGTGCCCTCCTCAGTCGTTCGTGGATACCCCGAATGCGGCGAAGAATTCAGCCTTTGACACTGCCTGCGGTGAGCCCGGCGAGGATGTGCCGCTGGAACGCCAGGAACAGCGCCACCATCGGCAGGCTGGCCAGCACCATGCCCGCGACGAGCACGTTCAGCGGCATGTCGATGGCCACTCGTTGCAGCATCACCGACAGCGTCTGCTTCTCGGTGTCCGGGAACACCAGTAGCGGCCAGATGAAGTCCTTCCACGCGGCCACCACCGCGAGGATCGACACCACGGCCAGGATCGGCCGGGAGATCGGCAGGATGATGCGCCACAGGGTGCGCACCGGCCCGGCGCCGTCGAGCCGCGCGGCCTCGATCAGCTCGTCCGGGATCTGGTCGAAGAACCGTTTCAGCAGGTAGATGTTGAACGCGTTCGCGGCGGCGGGCAGCCAGATCGCCGCCGGCGAGTTGATCAGGTTGACGTGCAGCAGCGGCAGATCGGTGATCGTCACGTAGGTCGGCACCAGCAGTGCCGCGGCCGGAAGCATCAGCGTCGCGAGCATGAGTCCCAGTACGACGTTGCCGAATTTCGGCCGCAGCTTCGACAACGCGAACGCCGCGGGGACGTCGATGGCCAGCTGGGCCAGCCAGGCGCCCCCGGCGACGATGATCGTGTTGAGGAAGTACTTGCCGAGACTCAGCTGATCCCACGCGTCGGCGAAGGTCTCCGGATGCCATTCGGTCGGGACGAGCGTCGCCGGTGTCCGAGCCAGCTCCTGCGGCGACTTCATCGCCCCCGTCACCACCCAATACAGCGGGAAGAGGAACGCGATGACGAACAGAAGCAGGGTGCAGCCGAAGATGACCGCGTAGCCGATCTTGCCGCCGGGGCTGCGAAGCGTGCTGGGGGAGACGAGCGTCCTCATGACTGATCCGCCTTCCGGGTCAGGCGCACGTACAACGCGGAGAACACCCCGAGCGCGACGAACAGCAACAGGCTCAACGCGCTGGCCGAGCCGAAATCGTTGTAGACGAAGGCATAGCGGTACAGCAGAAGGAGCACGGTGGCGGTGGAGTCGTCCGGGCCGCCGCCGGTCATCACGTACGGCTCGGTGAACACCTGCATGGTCGCGACGACCTGCAGCAACAGGAGCACCAGCAGCACGAACCTGGTCTGCGGCAACGTGACGTGGATCAGGCGCTTCCACAGCCCGGCGCCGTCGAGTTCCGCGGCTTCGTAGAGCTCGCCGGGGATCGTGCCGAGCGCGGCGAGGTAGATCAGCGTCGTGCTGCCCATGTTCGCCCACGTGGAGACGAACACCAGCGACAGCATCGACGTGTCACTCGAGTCGAGCCATTGGCCGCCGGGCAGGCCGACGGCGCCGAGCGCGGAGTTGAACAGGCCGGAACCCGGGTCGTAGAACCACTTCCACATCAGCGCGGTGACCACCGGCGGCAGCATCACCGGCAGATAGACCGCGAGCCGGAAGAACGCCTTGGCGTGCCGCAGTTCGTTGAGCAGGACCGCGGTCAGGAACGGCACCACGAAACCGAAGACCAGCGCGAGCCCGGTGAACAGCACCGTGTTGCGCCAGGCGACGCCGAACAGCGGATCTTCGAACAGGCGGGTGAAGTTGTCGAAGCCGACCCACGCCGGCGGGTTGACGAAGTCCACCTGCTGGAAGCTCAGCAGCACCCCGCGCACGATCGGATACCAGGAGAACAGTGCGAACACCACGAGCGCGGCGCACAGCAGCCCATACGCGGTGAGGTTCTCCTTCAGCTTGCGGCGCAACCGGTTTCGCCGGCGTTCGGCCGCGGACGCGACCGGCCGACCGGCCCGCGACGACGCTGTCGCGGGCCAGTCGAGGACGCTACTTGACTTGGGCGAGGACACTGTTGACCTTCGACTCGGCCGACGACAGCTGCTGATCGATATTCGCGTTCCGATCGGTGAGCACCGCCTGCATCACACTGTCGAGGACGGCGTAGACCTGCTGCGCGTTCGGCGGCTCGATACTGCCCTTGATCCGCGAAGTGGCGTCCACATAGGACTGATAGTTTTCGGCGGGAACGTTGGCGTGCTTGGCTTTGATCGCGAGCTGCTGGTCGCGGACGGCGCCCTGCCAGACGTCAGGGGTCGGCTCGGCGGGCAGCCCGACCGGCTGCTTGCCATCGACGTACTGCTGGACGTGCTTCTCGAAGCGATCCGGGTTGAGGTACTTCCAGCGGACCCATTCCAGGCCTGCCTTGATCTTCTCCGGGGAGGCCTTGGGGTTGATCATGTAGCCTTCGCCGCCGAGCAGCGTGCCCTGCCCGCCCGGCATCCCGGCGACGCCGTAGTCCTCGTACTTGCCGTTGAACTGCTTGACCAGCACCGGGACGTTGTCCGGCGCGGCCATGTACATGCCGAGCTGGCCCGCGCCCATCATGCGCTGCACGTCCTGTGCTTCCAGCAACTGCTTGGCGCCCATGGAGTCGTCGTCCCACCGCATGGCGCGCAGCTGGTTCAGCGCGGCCTTGGCCTTGTCGTTGTCGAAGGCGGCGACCCACTTGTCGCCCTCCTTCCGGGCGACCTCGCTGCCCATGGAGTAGAGCCAGCCGGTGAGGTGCCAGCCGCCCTGGTTGTTCTTGCTGTAGTCGGCGTATCCGACGGTGCCGTTGCCCAGTGCGGCGATCTTCCTCGCCGCTTCGCGGACCTCGTCCCAGGTCCGCGGCGGCTTGTTCGGGTCGAGCCCGGCCTTCTGGAACAGCGGACGGCTGTAGAGCAGGCCCATGCTGTAGTTCATCGTCGGAAGGCCGTAGAGCTTGCCGTCGGCGCCCCGGAAGTTGTCCAGCAACTCCGGCTTGATGTCGCCGAAGTTCTTCAGGCCCTTGGCCGCTTCGGTGATGTCGGCGGCCTGACGGCGCGCGATGATCTGCGCCGGGTCGGTGAAGTAGACGTAGTAGACGTCTTCGAGCTGCCCGCCGGCGAGTTTGGCGGAGAACGTCTTCGGGTCCATGAACCCCTCGTGCGGCTCGATGTCTATATCCGGGTGGGTCTCCTCGAACTCCTTGACGTCGGCGTCGAACACGCCGCGTTCGAACGGCTGGCTGGTCGGGGGCTGGCCGGTGACGGTGATCTTGACCTTGCCCCCGGCCCCGGTGGTTTCACCGGAGCCGGATCCGCAGGCGGCCACGCCCAGGGTCAGTCCGCCCGCAAGGAGCAGGCAGAACATCCGGCGGCGCACGGTGGGGGACCAAGTGCTGCTCATCTTCAAGCCTCGTCTCGGGATCGCGACGGCTGTCACGTGATTGCGGTCACTCTAAAACGAAGCCCCGGATTAACGCAATAACTGGATGAGAACTTGCAACTTTGCGACAGTCGGCACGTGCGGGGTGTCTTAAGTACATGAAGGCCCCCTTCACGGCGCTAGGCGCAGTAAAGGGGGCCTTCACGGACCGGGCCTGGCACCAACCGCAGCCGGAACCGCGTAGGCACCTAAGCGACCTCTGGCTCCTTGTCTGCCCGAGTACGCAAAGGACCCCTTCCTGTGCGTAGGCGCCAGGAAGGGGTCCCGGCAAAGTCGCATAACTGCTGGTCGGCTCCGCCGCTAGAGCGGGACAAGGCGAACGTGCCGCGGTAGGCCCGGCAGGAGCGGGCTCTCGCAAGGAGCCTCACCCGGCCTTTAAGCGTCCACAAGGGACACTTTGCGAGGCAAAGGTGCCCGATTTGGGTGACTTGCACGGTTTTGCGAGGGGGTCGTGAGTGATTTGTGTTGTTCTAACCCTCATTGCCACTCACGACCCTCGACAGAACCGCACATAGCGGCACTAATCGGACACTCAATCGCCCGGCGGTGTCCCTTGTGGACACTGAAGCCCCGCCGGCGCCCCGCGACAGCGCAGGAATAGTCCACCTGACCTGCAAGATCTCGACTTTGCCGGGACCCTGTACCTAGGCGCAAGGAAGGGGTCCTTCATGTACTGGGGGGCTGGGGTGAAGCGCCTCGACCCCGCAAGTAGGTGACTAGTTGCGGCGGGCGGTGGAACCCCGGACGACGAGTTCGGGGGCGAAAAGCAGCTCCTCGGCCGCCACCTCGCCACCGTTTATGCGTTTGACCAGCAGTTCCACCACGGCGCGGCCCATTGCCTCGATCGGCTGGCGGGTCGTGGTCAGCGGCGGGTCGGTGCAGTTCATCAGTGCCGAATCGTCGTAACCGACCACCGAGATGTCATCGGGGACCGATAGTCCCTGCCGCCGGGCGGCGCGGATCGCACCCAGGGCCAGCAGGTCGCTCGCGCACAAGACCGCCGTCGCGCCGCGCGGGTACAGCCGGGCCGCGGCCGCGTGCCCGCCTTCGATGGAGAACATGCCGTGTTCGACGAGTTCGTCCAGGACGGGGAGCCCGAGTTTCCCCGCGTAGGCGCGGAAAGCCTCGAGTTTGCGCTGGGACGGCACGTGGTCGCTCGGGCCGAGGACGAGGCCGATCTTCTCGTGCCCGAGCGAGCTCAGATGCCCGACGACCTGCTCGACGGCGACGGCGTCGTCGCACGAGATCTGCGGCAACCCGAGGTGCTCGACGGCGGCGTTGATCAGCACCGTCGGGAGGCGGCGTTCGGCGAGATGGTGGTAGTGGGAGTGCACCGCGTCGGACTGGGCGTAGAGCCCGCCCGCGAACACGACACCCGAAACCTGCTGCTGCAGAAGCAGCTCGACGTACTCCGCTTCGGAGACGCCGCCCGCGGTCCGGGTGCACAGCACCGGGGTGAAACCCTGCTGGGCCAGTGCGTTGCCCATGATCTCGGCGAGGGCGGGGAAGATGGGATTCTGCAGTTCGGGAAGGACCAGCCCGACCAGGCGGGCGCGATCACCGCGCAGCTGAGTGGGCCGTTCGTAACCCATCACGTCCAGCGCGGTGAGGACGGCGGCCCGGGTGCCGGCGGAGACCCCGGAGCGGCCGTTGAGTACCCGGCTGACCGTGGCTTCACTGACCCCGACCTTGCGGGCGACTTCGGCAAGACGACGCGTCATGGCTGAAACTTTACCGCAAGCGAGCGCAAAACCTAGACATTCTTGATCGGTGCGGTGATCCTGAAGTCGCGCGAAGAGGGAACGAGCGCGGCGGCCGCCGGAGCGGCGAAGCAGACGACCGCGCAGGCCGCCAAGACGGGCGCCGCCCCGAACCGGTCGATCGCGGGCGCGATGAGGGCCAGCCCGGCGGGCGCCAAGCCGTAGGAGAACAGGAAGTCCAAAGAGGACACCCGGGCGAGCTTGCCCGGCTCGACCTCCCGCTGGGTCGCGGTGAACCACGGGACGTTGAACAGTTCGATGCCCAGCCCGGCGACGGCGTAGGCCGCCACGACGAAGGCCGGATGCACCGGGAACAGCAGGCTCAGTGGCGCGAAGCCGTAGCAGCCGAGCCCGATCAGCGCCGCCCAGCCCTGCCGCCTGGGGCGCCAGTGCGCGATGACGACGGCGCCGGCGAGCGCGCCGATCGTGTAAGCGGTGAGCCCGGCGGCCAGGACGGCTTCGGTGTCATAGCGGTCGCGGCTGACCAGCGGCAGCACGACACCGGTGGCGGAATAGCCAGTCGCGATCACGGCGGTCAGCGCGCCGAGCCCGGCGAGGAACCACGGATGACGCCGAGCTTCGCGGAGGCCGTCGGCGAACTCGCCGAAAAAGCGGACCTTCGTCGTCGCCGGGGCGGGCGCGAACGTGCCTCGCGGCGGGATCAGCGCCGCACCCAGCCACAGCACCGCGGTCCCGATCACCAGGGCCGAAGTCGAGGCGAACTGGGAGAGCAGTGCGGTGAGCCCCGGCGCGACCAAGGTCGTGACCCGGACGGCGAGCGTCATCGCGGCGTTGGCCTGCTGACGCCGGTCCTCGGCGATCACTTCCGCGGTCAGCGCCTGGAACGCCGGGCGGCAAGCGCCCTGCCCGACGCCGACGACGCCGGCCGAGGCGGCCATCAGCAGGACGGACCGGCCCATACCAGCCGCGATCAAGGGAGTGGCGAGACCCGCGATGAGACCGGCCCAGAGCACGACCCCGCGCCGTGAGTACCGGTCGGCGAGTACCCCGGCCACCGGGACCGCCACGAGGAATCCAGCGGTCCGCGCGGCCAGCACGATGCCGAGGTCCACGGCCGGAAGCGACCGCTGCAGCACGGCCAGTCCGAGGATGAACGGCAGAGCCCACGTCGCCAGTCCGGAGGCGGTGTTCCCGGTCCAGAGCCGGACGAACGACAGGCTGCGGAACACCGGGTGACGATAGCAAGGAGAGACAGCGGGCCCGGTCGCGCTCTACTCTGCCTCCGTGCGCACGCCGACCCCGACCGGAGGCCCGGCCAGGCGCCTCCGCGGCGGGGCCGTGGGGGTCCTGACCGGCACTTTGGCGACCGGCGCCCACGTCGGGACCAGCGGGCGAGTCCCCGACCTCGGTGTGGTCGTGCTGCTCGTCGCCCTGCTGAGCTGGGTGGCGTACGCGTTCGCCGGCCGTCGGCGCGGTCCGCTCGCCATTCTCTGCCTGGTCGCGGGCGGGCAGGTGGCGATGCACGCCTGCCTGACCTTCCTGACCTGGCAGTCGCACTCCCATCACGCCGAAACCCCGGGCAACGGCCTGGCCATGGCGGCCGGGCACGCCGCCGCGACCCTTGTGGTGGCCATGGTGCTCGCGGGCGCCGAGCGCGTCCTGTTCGCGCTCACGGCGCTGATCGCTTCGGTCCTCCCGCGCCGCCTGACCCCGCGGCCGGCGACGGCGCCGCTGCGGATCCACGTCCCGCTCACGGTGAAGTTCCCCGCGACCGAGGCGCTCCTGCGAGACGTGCTTTCGCGGCGCGGTCCGCCGGTGTCGTTCGCCTGATCCCCGAAACCCTGCCGAGACCCATGCCCCGGCAGGGCTCTGCCCGCGTGCCGTGACCATCCCGGCGCGCGGCGAAGGCGCACGCCTCCCCACCGACGCCTCAGGAGTTCCCCCATGGCAACGCAAACCGATCCGACCACGAGTCCACCCCGCACCTCCGGCTGGCGCGGGCTGTTCCTCCGCCTCCACTTCTACGCCGGTGTTCTCGTCGGCCCGTTCGTCCTCATCGCCGCGCTCACCGGCGTTCTGTACGCGGCGACGCCGCAGATGGAGTCCTGGATCTACGCCGATCAGCTCCGGGCACCCGTCGGGCTGAACCAGGTCTCACTCGCCGACCAGGTCAAAGCGGCCCAGGCGGCGAACCCCGGCGGTGATCTGGTCGCCGTCCGTCCCGCCCCCGAACCGGGAGACACGACCCGGGTGCTCTTCGCCCAAGACGGGCTCGGCGAGTCCGAACGGCGCGCGATCTTCGTCGACCCCGCCACCGCGCAGGTGCGCGGGGATCTCGTCGCGTACGGCTCGAGCGGTGCCTTGCCGTTCCGGACCACGCTCGACCAGTTGCACCGCAACCTGTTGCTCGGCGAGCCGGGTCGGCTGTACAGCGAACTGGCCGCGTCCTGGTTGTGGGTGGTCGCGCTGGGCGGTCTCGTGCTGTGGGTGAGCCGCCGCCGCGCCCGCCGGAACGAGAAGGCCGAGTCCGCGCGCGGGAAGTCGGTGCGCCGTCACGGATCTGTCGGCCTGTGGGTGCTGCTCGGCGCACTGTTCCTTTCCGCGACAGGGCTGACATGGTCGGCGTACGCGGGCGAGAACGTCTCGGCGCTGCGTGAATCCCTCGGCTGGGCGACTCCGGCGTTGAAGGTGACCGGCGCCGACGAACACGCCGGGCACACCGGGCACTCGGGTCACGGTGAAGCGCCCGCCGCGAAACCCGAGAGCGTGGACGCGATGCTCGCTTCGGCCCGCGCCGCCGGGATCGACGCGCCCTCGGTGGAGATCGGGCTGCCTGCCAAACCCGGCGGTCCTTGGCAGGTGGCGGAAGTCGAGCGCGGCTGGCCGACGCAGGTCGACGCCGTCGCGGTCGACGGGACCACCGGGCAGATCCTCGGCGAGGTGCGGTTCGACGACTACCCACTGATGGCGAAGCTCGCCCGATGGGGGATCGACGCGCATATGGGCGTGCTGTTCGGCTGGCCCAACCAGATCTTGCTGCTCATGCTCGGCGCCGGGCTGGTCACGCTGGTCGTGCTCGGCTACCGCATGTGGTGGCGGCGCAGGCCGGCCCGGGCCACCGGGCTGACCTTCGGGCGGCCCATCCCGCGCGGGCAGTGGCGAAAGGCCCCGCCCGCCTTGGTGGCGGGTCTTCTCGTCCTCGCCGCCGCGATCGGCTGGTTCGTGCCGCTGTTCGGCCTCAGCCTGCTGGCGTTCCTGGTGATCGACCTGGTGCTGGGCCTGCGGTCCCGCCGGTCCGAACCGGAAGCCGCCGACGTCACCGAATGAGCTCCGCGCTCGCCGCCCACAACCGGGCGGCGAGCGCGGTGTCGGCCAGCCTGCCACGCACCGGTTCCCGCCGGGGTTCACCGCGCAGGCCGAACACCCGGGGGCCGAACATCTCGCCGCCGCGCACGGCGGGATCGAGAACGGCGCGGACGGCGGGCCAGGCGCCGGCTTCCTTGCCCTGCAACAGAAGTCCGGCCGGGAACTTCCGCCCGCCCGGCGACGCGTGCACCGGCCTGGGCGGGGTCAGCGAGTCGAGCGCGCCGCCGGGATGGTCGACGACGCTCAGCACCGTGCTGCCTTCCGCGCGCAGCCGCCTGTCGAGTTCGAAGGCGAACAGCATCTGTGCCTGCTTCGAGCGCGCATAGGTGCGTTTGGGCTGGTAGTCGCGCTTGCTCTGGAGATCGTCCAGATCGAGTTCCGCGGACTTGCCCACGAAACTGCCCGTGGTGACGACGCGGCCGGCCTCCGCCGCTTCGAGCAAGGGCAACAGCCGGTGCACCAGCACGAAATGACCGAGATGGTTGGTGGCGAAGGTCAGTTCGAGGCCATCGGCGGTCTCCTGCCTCGGCTGGTCCTCCAGGAGGACGCCCGCGTTGCAGACGACGGCGTCCAGCCGCTCGATCTCCATGGTGTCCACAGAGGACTTGATGGACGAAAGATCGGAAAGGTCGAGCCGCAGATGCCCGAGCCTCGCGTCCGGGACCCGGGACCGGATCGAGGCCATCGCGGCGTCGGCCTTGGCGGCGTTCCGGCTGCCGAGGAGAACGGTGGCTCCGGAGCCGGCGAGCTGTTCGGCGACGAAGTAGCCGATCCCCGCGTTGCCGCCGGTGACCAGGAAGGTCTTGCCGTCGGCTCGGGGCAGGTGGTGGACGTCCCAGTCACTCATGACGTGCTCCTCGAAGTCGAAGTCACTCCGAAGATACAGTCATTATGATTTCGGAGTGACTTCGATGTAAGGTGATCGCATGGGACCGACCGAGCCGGGCAGGCGTGAACGCAAGAAGGCGGCGACCCGCCAGGCCCTGTCGGAGGCGGCGCGAGAACTGTTCCTGGAACGGGGTTTCGACAACGTCACCGTCGCGGAGATCGCGGACAGCGCGGACACGGCGGTGTCCACGCTGTTCGCGCATTTCCCCGGCGGCAAGGAGGCGCTGGTCCTCGGCCACGGGCAGGAACGCGAGGTGGCAATCGCCGCCGCCGTGCGCGAACGCGCCGAGGGCGTCTCGATCCTGGAAGCCTTGCGGGGCTTCCTCGCGACTCGCGGCCCGTTTGATCCGGATCCCAGCCCGTTGGCGCGCCGGGTCGCGGATCTGGTGATCGCCACCCCGGCCCTGCGCGCCTACGCCAGGACATTGTGGACGGGCTGCGAGGACGCGCTCACGAAGGTCATCGCCGAAGAGGCCGGACAGGACGATTTCTCCGTGCGGTTGCTGGCCCGCTATGTCCTGGAGGTCCCGGACCTCGCCGGGGCCGAGCCGGATCCCGCCGCGGCACTGGACGCCGCTTTCGTCTTCCTGCGACGAGGCTGGCCGGGGTTCTGAGCGGCCGTCCCGAGGTCCTCGGTCGGAACGCGGTGCGTCTCGCGGGCGGTGAGCGCCGCCGTGGCACTGAGCAGGCAGACCGCGGCGGTGAAGACGGCGACGCCGAGCCAGTCTTCCTTCCCCGAGCCGATCGCGGCCACCACGCTGGGGGCGAACCCGGCGATGGCGAACCCGATCTGGGTGCCGATCGCCATCCCCGAAAGGCGGACCTTCGCACTGAACATCTCACCGTAGAACGACGGCCACACCCCGTTGACAGCACTGTAGGCGACACCGAACAGCAGAATGCCGAGCGCGAAGATCAGCGGATACGAACCGTCCGAAATGGACCACAGGTACGGAAAGATCAGCACGGCACAGGCGAGACAGCCCGCGATGAACACCGGTTTGCGGCCGATCCGGTCGGAAAGCCCTGCCAGGAAGGGGATCGCGAGCAGTGCGACGACATTGGCCAGTACGCCGACCCACAGAATCGGCCCGCGTTCGAGCCCGACCGTGTTGACCGCGTAGCTCAGCGCGTAGACGGTGAAGATCGTGCTGACGGAGGCGATGGTGGCCGCGGCGACGACGCGGAGCACGTCCTTCCAGTGCGTCCGGAAGAGGACGGCGACCGGCAGTTTGGCGACGTCGGAGCGGTTCTGTTCGAACACCGGGGTCTCGTCGATCTTGCGGCGGATCACGAAGCCGACCACCACCACGACGGCACTGCACCAGAACGGGATCCGCCAGCCCCAGGTGAGCAACTGTTCCTGGGGGAGCGCGGCGATCGGGAGGAACACCGCGGTGGCGAGGATCTGGCCGGCCTGGGTGCCGCTGAGGGTGAAGCTCGTGTAGTACCCGCGCCGGTGGGCGGGAGCGTGCTCCATCGACATCGAGTTGGCGCCCGCCTGTTCGCCGGCGGCCGAAAGTCCTTGCAGCAGGCGGAGAACCACCAGCAGGATCGGGGCGAGCACGCCGATGGAGGCGTAGGTCGGCAGGCAGCCGACGAGGAACGTCGTGGCGCCCATCAGCAACAGCGTGAACACCAGGACCTTCTTGCGGCCGAGGCGGTCGCCGACGTGCCCGAGCACGAACGCGCCGACCGGGCGGGCCAGGTAGCCGACGCCGAAGGTCGCCAGCGCCAGCAGTGTTCCGGTGGCGGGGGAGGAGGCCGGGAAGAAGACCTTGTTGAACACCAGCGCGGCGGCGGTTCCGTAGATGAAGAAGTCGTAGTACTCCAGTGCGCTGCCGATCCAGGCCGCCAGTGCGGCCTTGCGGGGCATGCCTTGCGTGACAGGAGGGGGAGAGGCCACGTCGACGCTCCAATGTACGATCCAGCAATGTACGATCTAGTTAGTTAATACAGCGTGCGAGACGGTGCCCCGGTTGTCAAGAGCGGGGATTTCAGGCCGTCAGGTACTCGATCACCAGGTCGCCCAGCATCAGGCGATAGTGGGCGCGGCGCGCGGGGTCGAGCATGTCGCGGCCGAAGATCGCGGAGAAGGTGTGCCGGTTCGCGAGGCGGAACACACAGAACGAGCTGATCACCATATGCACGTCGAGCGCGTCGACGTCGTCGCGGAACCGGCCTGCTTCCCGGCCGCGGTCGAGGATGCGGGTGAGCACGTCGAGGGCCGGATTCGCCATACCCGACAAGGCTTCGGACCGCGCGATGTGCTCGCCGTGATGGATGTTCTCGATGCTCACGAGCCGGATGAAGTCCGGGTTCGCCTCGTGGTGGTCGAAGGTGAGCTCGGCGAGCTGGCGGATCGCGTCCTCGGGTTCGAGATGGTCGACGTCCAGATCCTGTTCGAGGGCGCGGATGGTCGCGTACGCCCGCTCGAGCGCGGCGACGTAGAGCTGCTCCTTGCCGCCGAAGTAGTAGTAGATCATCCGCTTCGTGGTGCTCGTACGATCGGCGATCTCGTCCACTCTCGCGCCGGCGTAACCCTTGTCGGCGAACTCTCTGGTGGCCACCGCGAGAATCTCGGCGCGGGTGCGTTCCTTGTCTCGCTGGCGCTCGACCTCGGACGACGGTGCGGCCACCTGACTCCCTCCGAACCGCTGGTGGAGGCCCCACTCTAGCGCAGCCCTTCTCGCGTCGGCCGGTGCGCGCTACAGTGAACTCACTAGTTCGTACATTAATTCGACTCGGCATCCACGGAGGATCTTGGTGACCAGCTACCTCATCGGCCTGGTCGGCAGCGGCATCGGGCCGTCACTGAGCCCGGCGCTGCACGAACGGGAAGCCGACGAACTCGGGCTGCGCTATCTCTACCGGCGGCTCGACCTCGACGTGCTGAAGATGCCGATCGGAGAGGTGCTGGCCGCGGCGCGGACCGCGGGCTTCGACGGCCTCAACATCACCCATCCGGTGAAACAACAGGTGCTGCCGTACCTCGACGAGATCGCGCCCGACGCGGCGGCGCTCGGCGCGGTGAACACGGTGGTGTTCCGCGAAGGGGTGGCGACCGGGTACAACACGGACGCGACCGGTTTCGCCCGCAACCTCATCCAAGGACTGCCCGACGCCGACATGGACACGGTCGTCCTCCTCGGCGCGGCCGGGGCGGGCGCCGCCGTGGCCCATGCCCTGCTTTCGCTGGGAACCGGACGGCTGATCGTCCACGACGTCGACTCCGCGCGCGCCGGGACCCTGGTGGCCGGACTGCGAAAGCGGTTCGGCGACGACCGCGCCCTTTCCGGCTCACTCGAAGACGTTCGGACCGCCGACGGCCTCGTCCACGCCACCCCGACCGGGATGGCCGCGTATCCGGGATCACCGGTTTCCGCCGAGTCGCTGCGGCCTGGGATGTGGGTGGCCGACATCGTGTACCGGCCGCTGGAGACCACGCTGCTGAAACAGGCGCGGGAGCGCGGATGCCGGACGCTGCACGGCGGCGGGATGGTGGTCTTCCAGGCGGCGGACTCGTTCCGTCTCTTCACCGGCGCGGAGCCGGACGCCGACCGGATGATCCGTCATTTCGAAGCGTTGGAAGGGAAACCCGCCCATGCCCGGTGACACCGCCATCGCGACCGTCTGCCTGTCGGGCACGCTAGAGGACAAACTCGCCGCGGCCGCCGCGGCCGGCTTCGATGGGGTCGAGATCTTCGAGAACGACCTGATCGCGTCACGGAGGTCGCCTTTGGAGATCCGGCGGCTCTGCGCCGATCTCGGCCTCACGATCGACCTCTACCAGCCTTTCCGTGATTTCGAGGCGGTGCCGCCGGACGTGCTCCGGTCGAACCTTCGCCGGGCACGACGGAAGTTCGACCTCATGGCCGAACTCGGCGTGGACACCGTCCTGGTCTGTTCGTCGGTCTCGCCCGACGCCGTCGACGACGATGATCTCGCCGCCTCGCAGTTGTATGAATTGGCTTCGCTGGCCGCGTCGCGCGGAATCCGTGTCGCCTACGAAGCCCTTGCGTGGGGCCGGTTCGTGAACACGTACGAGCACGCGTGGCGGATCGTCCGGCGGGCCGATCACGCGGCCTTGGGGGTCTGCCTCGACAGCTTCCACATCCTTTCGCGGCGCAGCGATCCCCGCGCGATCCGGACCATTCCGGGGGAGAAGATCTTCTTCCTGCAGCTGGCCGACGCGCCGATGCTGGACATGGACGTGCTGCACTGGAGCAGGCATCACCGGCTCTTCCCTGGGCAGGGCGCGTTCGACCTGGCCACGTTCACCGGTCACGTCCTGGCGGCGGGTTATCGAGGGCCGCTTTCGCTGGAGGTGTTCAACGACGTGTTCCGGCAGGCGGACCCGCGCGCCGCGGCCGTCGACGCCATGCGATCACTGGTGGCTTTGCGTGAATCCGTTCGCACCCTTGAGATTCCCGAGGCTCCTCGGCTGGACGGGCACGCCTTCGCGGAGCTCGCGGTCCCGGGAACGGTGCTCGCGGGACTCGGCTTCACCCACGTCGGAACCCATCGCACGAAGCCGGTCCAGTTGTGGCAACAGGGATCGGCGCGCTTGCTGGTGAACGAAGCGACCGAGGAGGGTGCGATCAGCGCACTCGGCCTGACCAGCGCGAACCCGGCCGGATCGGCGCGGCGCGCGGAGACGTTGCTCGCGCCGGTGCTGCCCCGCGAACACGGCCCGGACGAGGCGGACCTGTCCGCCGTCGCCGCGCCGGACGGGACCGAGATCTTCTTCTGTGGCAACGACGAATGGTTGCGCGACTTCGTTCCGTCCGGGACCGCGCCGACCGGGCTGGGGATCACCGGCATCGATCACATCGCCTTGACCCAGCCCTTCGATCACTTCGACGAGGCGACACTGTTCTACCGTTCGGTGCTGGGCCTCCGGCCGGAACCGGTCTCGGAGTTCGCGGCGCCGTTCGGGCTCGTGCGCAGCCGGGCGGTCGGAGATCAGGACGTCCGCTTGACGTTGGACAGCGCCCTGGTGCGGCGAGGGGAGTGGGCGCCGGGAGTGCCGTCGCCACAACACATCGCTCTCGCTTGCGACGACGCCATCGCCGTCGCGCGTGCGATGCGGGAGGCGGGTGCGCCACTGCTTTCGATCCCCGGGAACTACTACGACGACCTCGATGCGCGGTTCGATCTCCCGTTTTCGTCGGCACTGCGCGAAAACTCGGTGCTGTATGACCGGGACGCGTCCGGCGAGTTCCTGCACTTCTGCACCGAACTGGTCGGCTCACGGGTGTTTTTCGAGGTGGTGCAACGGATCGGCGAGTATCGCGGGTACGGGGTCGTGAACACGCCGGTGTACATGACAGCGCATCGGGAACGACGGCTCAGTCTGGCGCGCTGAGGCTCGCTCCGGTTTTGTCGGTGGCCGGTTGTAGGTTCGTTCCGTGGCTACCACTGGGGCCGAACTCAAGGCCGTTCTCGAGGTAATTGCCGATCCCGAACGTTTGGAGGAGATCAATGCGTTAATCGATTCGTTGGACGACAAGGATTCTCTCCTGGTCGCGAAGCAAGCCGGTGTCGCGCTGGCACGCATCGAGGCGCTGCGGTATCGGGCGCTGTCGCGGTTGAGCAAGGTGCGCGGCGGCGTGCGGAGTGTGGTGCAGGAAGTGGCACTGGAACTGTCTCTTGTGGACGCTTTCGCCGGTTCTCTCGTGGCGACGGGGGTGGCGTTGACGTCGCGGCTGCCGCGGACGTTGTCGTTGATGGACCGCGGAAAGGTAAGCGGGTTCGCCGCGCAGAAGGTGGCCGAAGCGACGGCATGGTTGTCCGACGAGGACTCCTTGGTGGCCGATGCGGCACTGGAGTCGCGGTTACCGGACAAGAACAGTGATCAGGTCAGGAAGGCCGCGAGCTACGCGGCGACGAGGGCCGACCGATCCGGTGCCGAAAGACGGACGGCCGAGCGCAGGGAAGGCCGCCGCCTGTCCATGGCGCAAGGCGAGGCCGGAGTCGCGTCGATCGAGGTGGTGGACGGCCCGGTCGAGAAGGTCACCGCGGCGTACCAACGAATCCACCGGGAAGCGCGAGCGCTTCGCAACCAGGGGGATACGCGGACGATGGACCAGCTCCGGGCCGATATCGCGCTCGATCTGCTTCTCGGTGGACAGGGTGGCGTCTCCGAGCGCGCCGAGGTGTTCCTGTACATGGATCTCACCACGTACCTGGGCTTGAACGACGACCCCGTGAAAATGGCCGGACACGGCTATATCCCGGCCGGACTGGGCCGTCACATCGCCACCGGACCGGACACCGTCCTCCGGCGCATCATCACCGATCCGCTCAGCGGCCAAGTCCAAGACCTGGGCAGAACGCGATATCGCCCCGACGCGGCGACGGCCGAGTTCGTCCGAGTGCGGGATCGCGAGTGCCGAAGACCCGGCTGCGACCGGGCCGCCCACACCTGCGAACTGGACCACTCGATCCCCTGGCAGTTCCAGGGCGAAACGAACGTGGCCGATCTGGTCACCTACTGCCGTCGTGACCACCGGCTGAAGGACGAACCCGGCTGGATCTATCGCCTCGACCCCGACGGCAGCCTCACCGTCACCACACCCACCGGGCAGGCCCACACCAGCACACCGCCGCCGCTCCACGAGCCACGACCCGATTCCCTGCCGTTCTGAGGCGTTGCCGTGAAACGGCGACGGGGTGGGGCCGGCTTGTGGTCGTGGGCGTGGGGTTGCCGCGGGATGGCGACGGTTGGGGCGAGCCGGGCTTGGCGGTGGGCCGTGGGTTGTGGTTTGTTTGGTTGTTGTCGCTCAGCGGTAGCGACCGCCCGGGTCGCGGTTGCCCTGTCAGTGGCGGCCAGCGCTCGGCCATATCGGGTGTTGCCGCGAAATGGCGACGCGCCGCTCCGATCAAGGCTCGCCTGCAGACAGAGTTTCCCAACTTGTCTTGGTCGTTGCCGCCAAACGGCGACGAGGTGCGGTGAGTGGCCGGCTTGCGTTCACCGGTGCGGCGTTGCCGTTCACCGGTAACGCCGCATCGGGTCACAGCTGCCCTGTCCATACTGGTCACCGCTCGACCATGCCGGTCGTTGCCGCCAAACGGCGAAAGCCGCGAACCCGCCACCCGCTCATCCGAATCAGAAACCAATCGGCAGTCCCGCGTAGTTCTCCGCCAATCCCGCCCGCCCCGCCTCACTCCGCGCCAGCCACTGCAACTGCGAAAGCTGGAGTTGCCGGTCGAACGGATCGTCCGACTGGTGCAGCATCGTCGTCATCCACCACGAGAAATGCGTGCATCGCCAGACCCGGCGTAGTGCGGTGTCGGAGTAGGCGTCAGCGAGCGTGGAGTCCTTGTCCCGCACCAAAGTCGCCAGGGCGGGGGCGAGGAGGGCGACGTCGGCGACGGCGAGGTTGAGGCCTTTGGCGCCGGTGGGCGGCACGATATGGGCGGCGTCGCCGGCGAGGAACAGGCGGCCGTGCCGCATGGGTTGCTGCACGAAGCTGCGCATGGGCAGCACGCTCTTGTCGGTGACCGGGCCTGGCGTGAGGGTCCAGCCGTCTTGGCCGTGGCCGAGCCGGGTCGCGAGCGCCTCCCAGATCCGGTCGTCGGACCAGGTGCCGATGTCGGTGCCGTTGGGCACTTGCAGGTACAGCCGGCTGACGGTGGCCGAACGCATGGAGTGCATCGCGAAACCGTCGGGATGCCAGGCGTAGATGAGCTCGTCGGTCGACGGGGCGACGTCGGCGAGGACACCGAGCCACGAATACGGGTAGGTGCGCTCCCAAGTCTGCTTCGCGGCGTCGGGAATCGCGGTGCGGCAAGGACCGAAGGAGCCGTCGCAGCCGACGATGAGGTCGGCGTCGAGCTTCTGCGGTATGCCGTCCGCGTCGGTGAAGGTGAGGTAGGGCCGGTCGGTCTCGATGTCGTGGACGGCGGTGTCGGCCACCTCGTAGTAAATCTGCTGCCCGGCTGCCGCTCGCGCCTTGCCGAGGTCCTTCGTCACCTCGGTCTGGCCGTACACGGTGACGCTTCGCCCGACCAGGTCCACGAAGTCGAGATGGTGCCGCTCCCGCGGCCACTGCAGGTAGATGCCGCGGTGCTCGTCGCCCTCGCGGTCGAGCCGGTCCGACAGGCCTGTCTCGCGGAGGAGGTCCACTGTGGACTGTTCGAGAATACCCGCCCGGATCCGCGCCTCGACGTACTCGCGCGAGCGGGTCTCCACGATCACCGATTCGACCCCTGCCAGATCGAGAAGATGCGACAGGAGCAGTCCGGCCGGGCCGGCGCCGACGATGGCGACTGGGGTTCGCATGACCGGAGTCTGGCCGCCGGGTGGGCGAACTCCTAGCGTTCGCTTCCACTCAGTGAAAGCGGCAGGCTTCGCCCGATTCCGGCGGCCGCGACCTGGAGTGCGGAAACCAGCCTCGCCCGGCCGCGGCTCAGATCCGGGACGACCAGGCCGAGCGCCGCGACGACCTCGCCACCGGACGGCCGGATCGGGACGGCGACCGAGCAGGCGCCTCGGCTCATCTCCTCGACGGTTTGCGCGAAACCCTCCCGGCGGACGCGCCGCAACTGCTCGCGGAGCCGTCCGGGCTGGGTGATGGTGTACGGCGTGACGCGGGTCAGGGAGGCGAGCACCTGCCGCTGGACGTCCTCCGGAGCCCAGGCCAGCAGCACCTTCCCGACGCCGGTGGCGTGCAGCGGCAGCCGTCCGCCGATCCGGCTGACCACCGGTACGGACGCGTTCCCGGAGAGCCGGTCGAGATAGAGCACCTGGACGCCGTCCCGCTCGCCGAGGTGCACGGTGGCGCCGGTCGCGCCGTAGAGGTCCTGGAGGAAGGGAGCGGCGACCTGCCGCAGTTCGAACTGGACGGGCGCGAGCAGGCCGAGGTCCCACAGCCGCCTGCCGATGGCGTACCGATCCTCGCGCCGCTCCAGCGCGCCCAGGCCCACGAGTTCGCGGGCGATCCGGTGCGCGGTGGGCAGCGGCAGGCCGGCGCGGCCCGCGAGTTCGGTCAGCGACAGCTCACGATGGTCGACGTCGAACGCGCCGAGCAGCGCGAACGCCCGTGACGTGACGCTGGCGCCCGGCGTGGACAGGTTTCCGGCCATCCGGGCATTCTCTCACTGAGCGGAAGTCAGCCGCTGTAGGCTCGGGGGCCGGACGCAGTAAGGAAAAGGGGCTCGGTGCGCGAGACGAACTGGGCGGGGAATCAGACTTTCACCGCAGAACGCATTCTTCGCCCTCGGACCGTCGAAGAGGTTCAGGAAGCCGTCGCCAGGGCGACGGCGGTCAAGGCACTGGGCAGCAGGCATTGCTTCAACGACATCGCGGACTTCCCAGGCGGTGTCCAGATCGATCTCGCCGGGCTCGACCCGGTGGCTGAATTCGACAGTGACGCGGCGACGGTCACGGTGCCGGCGGCGGCGCGCTACGGCGACGTCGCCATCCAGGCGCACGCGGCCGGGTTCGCGCTGGCCAACCTCGCTTCGCTGCCTCACTGCACGGTGGCGGGCACCGTCGCGACGGCAACCCACGGTTCCGGGCGGCTCAACCAGAGTCTCGCGTCGGCGGTGTCCGGTTTGGAGCTGGTCACCGCGGACGGTGAGGTGAAGACGTACTCACGGCACGACGGCGTGGTCGTCGGCCTCGGCGCGCTCGGCGTGGTCACCCGGCTGACGCTCGATCTGGTGCCGTCGTTCGACCTCCGCCAGGACGTCTTCGACGGCTTGCCCTGGGAGTCGGCGTACGAACACTTCGAAGAGATCCAGGACGCGGGTTACAGCGTCAGCCTGTTCACGAACTGGGCGCGCGAGACGATCGACCAGGTCTGGGTCAAGGGGCCGGGGCGGCCGGGCGCGGACTTCTTCGGCGCGAAGGCGGCGGACGGGCCGCGGCATCCCGCTCACGCGGCGGGTATCCCGGCGGACAACTGCACGCGGCAGCTCGGGGTCCCGGGGCCGTGGCACGAACGGATCCCGCATTTCCGCCTCGACTTCACGCCCAGCGTGGGGAACGAACTCCAGACCGAGTACTTCGTGCCGATCCGGCACGCCGTCGCGGCGATGGAGGCGATGCGCGGCATCGGGGACCGGCTGGCGCCCGTCCTGCTCACCTCGGAGATCCGCACGGTCGCGGGGGACGACCTGTGGCTCAGCCCGTTCCACGGCGGCGACAGGCTGGCACTGCACTTCACCTGGCAGCCGGACGAGGACGCGGTCCGCGCGCTGTTGCCCGTCATGGAGGAACGTTTGGCGCCCTTCGGGGTCCGGCCGCACTGGGGGAAACTGTTCCACCACGCCGCGGACTACCCGAAGCTGGCCGATTTCCGGGCGCTGGCCACCGAGCTGGACCCGGACGGGAAGTTCCGCAGCCCCTTCGTCCGGCGGCACGTGTTCGGGGAGCGCTAGTCCGATTGCGACCAGGCCGCGACGGGCAGTGAGAGGTACACGCCGACGTCGTCGATGCCGGTCGCGGATTCGATGCTCGTGCGCAGCAGGTCCACCCGCTCCTGCCGGTTGTCCGCCCGGCTCGGGAACCACTTCGAGCGGACCTCGACCAGGAGATCGAGCCCGAACCGGTCGAACGGTCCCGGCGTGCGGAACCGCAGTTCCACGTCGCCCGGCTGGAGGTCGCCGTCGTAGGGCTCCTCGGGGCACTCCACGGCGACGGACACGAGATGCGGCAGAACCGAACCGAGCTCACGCAGCTTGGCTTCGGGAAGATGGGGCGCGTAGGTGATTTCCACGAGAGGCACGAGGACGAGCCTAGGGGAGCCGGGCTGCTGATATCCTGGCGGCAGTTGCTTGCTCGCGCGGGAAGATCCCCGGCTGCTGCACTGGAGCCGCACGTTTCTCCCGAGGAGCCTTCATGTCTCTTCCCCTCGCCCGTCGTATGGACGGCGTCACCAGCTCTCCCGTGCGCGATCTGCTCGCGCTCACCGCCCGTCCGGGCGTGATCTCCTTCGCCGGCGGCATGCCCGCGCCGGAACTGTTCGATGTGGACGGCCTCCGCGCCGCCTTCGACCGGGCACTCGCCGACAGGTCCGCGTTGCAGTATTCGCCGACCGAAGGGAATCCGCGGCTGCGCGAGCTGCTCGCGAAGCGGCTGGCCGGTCGCGGGCTCGCGACCACTGTGGACGATCTGCTGATCACCACGGGTTCACAGCAGGGCCTTCAGCTGCTGAGCACCGCGTTGCTCGATCCCGGAGCCACCGTGCTGGTGGAAGAACCGGTGTACTTGTCCGCGTTGCAGTGCTTCCAGCTCGCCGAGGCGCGGATCGTGCCCGTTCCCGGCGACTCGGAGGGGATCGATCCGGCCGCGCTGGACGAGATCGCGGCCAGGGAACGGCCGTCGCTGCTGTACCTCGTCCCGACGTTCTCGAATCCCTCCGGCCGGACGATCAGTCCCGGCAGGCGTCGCGCGCTCGCGGAAGTCATCGCGCGCCACGGGTTCTGGCTCGTCGAGGACGATCCGTACCACGAACTGCGGTATCGCGGCGAACGCGAAGAACCGATGTCGGCCCGCCCGGAACTCGCCGAGCGCGCGATCTACCTCGGCAGTTTCTCGAAGGTGATAGCCCCGGGGATGCGGCTGGGCTGGCTCCGGGCACCGAAGGAACTCCTGCGCCGCGTCGCGATCCTCAAGCAGGCCAGCGATCTGCACACCTCGACGGTCGATCAGGCGGCGGCGGCCGAGTACCTGGCCGCCGCGGATCTCGACGCCCACGTGCGGAAACTGTGCGCGACCTACCGTGTGCGCCGCGACGCGATGCTTGCCGAGCTGCCCGCGATCACGCCGCCTGGCACGACATGGACCGACCCGGATGGCGGGATGTTCGTCTGGGTCACCCTTCCCGGCGGCGCGGACACGGATTCGCTGCTTCCCGAAGCGTTGCGCCACGACGTCGCTTTCGTGCCCGGCTCGGCGTTCCAGGTGGGGGAGCCGGACCGGTCGGCGTTGCGGCTCTCGTTCGCCACGCACGCGCCGGAGACGATCGCCGAAGGGCTGCGGCGGCTGCGCAAAGCCCTTCATAGCCGCTAGTCGGCCTGCGGATCCCAGGTCAGCAGCCGGACCTTGCTGACGGTCTGGACATGCCGTCGCATCGCGTTCGCCGCCGCCTTCGGATCGCCGTTCCGGATGGCGTCGGCGATCTTCTGGTGCTGGCTCAGCGAGCGGGACGGCCTGCCGGGCTGCCGTAGCGACTCGTTGCGGCTTTCCGCGATCTGCGCGTCGATCGAGCGCATGAACTCGGCGAGGAGACTGTTGTTCGCGGCGGCGGTGATCGCTTCGTGGAACCGGCGGTCGCCTTCTTCGCCGTGCCCGCCGTCGCCGATCTCGGTCGCCATGTACGCCAGCGCCGCGTCGATGGCGGCGATATCCGCGTCGGAGCGCCGAAGGGCGGCGAGTTCCGCGAGCTTGGTCTCCATCGCCTCGCGGGCTTCGAGCACTTCCGGGAGCCGGCTGCGGCGCGCCACGAGTTCGTCGACCGGTTCGACGTCGAGGTGATCGTTGCGCAGGTAGGTGCCCCCGCCGTGGCGGGACTCGAGCAGTCCCTGTACTTCGAGGACGACGATCGCCTGCTTGATCGACGCGCGGCTGACCCCGAGCCGCTCGGCGAGGTCGCGTTCGCTGGGGAGCTTGTCGCCCGCGTGCAGGCCGGACTCCTCGACGTGCGCCTTGATCCGCTCGATGACCTGCTCGTAGAGCTTCGCCCGGTTCAACCGGCTCAGCGCCTCCGGCACTCGGTCCCCCTCGCTCGTACTGGACAAGTGGCTGAGCCAATTTACCATTCATGGGTTGACAGGTGGTCGCCGTCACAGGGAAAGTGGCTCAGCCACTAGTCCACTCGGCCACTCGCCAAGGGGCTCCCGCCGTCAAGGAGGACGGTCATGTCCGCCCAGCTGATCTCGATTCTCGTCCTCGTGGTGATCTTCGCCCTCGCCACGACCCGTTCGATCAACATGGGGGCGCTCGCCTTCGCCGGCGCTTTCCTCGTCGGCACCCTCGCCGGTGGCCTGGACACCGACGGCATCTTCGCCGGATTCCCCGGCGACATCTTCGTGGTGCTGGTGGGGGTCACCTACCTGTTCGCCATCGCCAGGGCCAACGGCACCACCGACTGGCTGGTGGCGGCGGCCGTCCGGCTGGTCGGCGGCCGGATCGCGCTGATCCCGTGGGTGATGTTCGTGGTCACCGGCGCGCTGACCGCGATCGGCGCGGTGAGCCCGGCGGCCTGCGCGACCGTCGCGCCGATCGCCCTCGGTTTCGCCGCCCGGTACAAGATCAGCCCGCTGCTCATGGGCGCGATGGTGGTGCACGGCGCGCAGGGCGGCGGGTTCTCGCCGATCAGCGTCTACGGTTCGATCGTCAACGGGATCGTCGAGCGCAACAACATCGCGGGCAGCCCCGTGGTGCTGTTCTTCGCGAGCCTCGGCATGAACCTCGCCATCGCGGGCGTCCTGTTCGTCGTCCTCGGCGGGACCAAGCTGAGGCGCCGCGAGCTGGTGACGGCGGGCGCCGCCGGTGCGGAGGCCGACGAGGAACCGCTGCCGCACGAACAGCGCATTCCCTTGGACGGCCCCAAGATCGTGACGCTGACCGGCCTGATCGCGCTCGTGGTCGGCACTCTGGTGTTCGACCTCGATCCGGGTCTGACCGCCATCACCGTCGCCGTGCTGCTGAGTGTCGTGTGGCCCAAGACCAGCCGGTCCGCCGTCTCCGAGATCACCTGGCCGACCGTGCTGCTGATCTGTGGCGTGCTGACATATGTGGCCGTGCTGAAGGAGATCGGCACCATCGACTACGTCGGCAACGCGGTCACCACCGTGGGGATCCCGCTGCTCGCGGCGCTTTTGCTGTGTTACATCGGCGGCGTCGTCTCGGCCTTCGCGTCGTCGGTGGGGTTGATGGGCGCGCTCATCCCGCTCGCCGTCCCGTTCCTGGCGCAGGGCACGATCGGGCCGGTCGGCATGATCGCCGCCCTCGCGGTCTCGGCGACGATGGTGGACGTCAGTCCGTTCTCCACCAACGGCGCGCTGGTCCTCGCCAACGCGAAGGACGTCGACCGGGACAAGTTCTTCAAACAACTGCTGGTCTACGGGGCGCTCGTGGTGGCCGTCGTGCCGCTGATCGCCTGGCTCGTGTTCGTCGTGCCCAACTGGGGCTGAGGAGGAGATCCATGCTGATCGCCGGAAAGAATGACCGCGTCGCCCTGCGGTTCGGGGCCGAATCCCTGACCTACGGCGAACTCGCGTCCGTCGCGGGTCCGATCGCCGCCGCGCTGGCCGGTCGCACGCGCGTCGCGGTGTGGGCGACACCGACGCTGCGGACCTGTGTCGCGATCGTCGCCGCGCTGACCGCCGGGGTCCCGGTGGTGCCGGTCAATCCGAAGGCCGGATCACGCGAACTGGCGCATATCGTCGCCGACAGCGCGCCGGATCTCGTGCTGGCCGCGCCGGATCTCGTGCTGGCCGCGCCGGATGCCGTGCTGCCGCCGGAACTCGAGGCGCTGCAACGGGTTCCGATCGAGCTGGACCTCTCTGGCACGCCGTGGCAGGGTGACGAACCGGACCCGGAGGCCCCGGCATTCGTCATCTACACCTCCGGGACCACCGGGCCGCCGAAGGGTGTCCTGCTCCCGCGCCGGGCGGTGGCGTCGAATCTCGACGCGCTCGCGGAGATCTGGGACTGGACCGACGCCGACGTCCTCGTGCACGCCCTTCCGTTGTTCCATGTGCACGGCCTGATCCTGGGGGTGGTCGGCCCCTTGCGACGGGGCGGTTCGCTGCACCACCTCGGCCGGTTCACCAGTGAAGCGGCCGCGAAGGAACTCGCCGGCGCGGGCACGATGCTCTTCGGCGTCCCGACGATGTACCACCGGCTCGCGGCCGACTGCGAGGCCGATCCCGCGCTGGCCGCCGGAGTGGGTGCGGCGCGGCTGCTCGTCTCGGGTTCCGCGGCGTTGCCCGCGACCGATCACCAGCGCATCACCGCCGCGACCGGCCAGCGGGTCGTCGAACGGTATGGAATGACCGAGACGCTGATGAACTGCGGTGTCCGCGCCGCGGGGGACCGGCGGCCCGGTGCGGTCGGCCCGCCGGTGCCCGGTGTCGAGCTGAGGCTCGTCGGCGACTCCGGCGAACCGCTCACCGGCGAGACCGTCGGCGAGATCGAGGTCCGCGGCCCGAACCTGTTCCTCGGCTACCTGAACCGGCCGGACGCCACGGAAGCCGCGTTGCACGACGGCTGGTTCAAGACCGGCGACATGGCGATGCGCGATCCGGACGGTTACGTGCGGATCGTGGGCCGCCGCGCCACCGACCTGATCAAGAGCGGCGGTTACAAGATCGGCGCGGGCGAGATCGAGAACGCGCTCCTGGAACATCCCGGGGTGGCCGAAGCGGCCGTCACCGGGGAACCGGACGACGACCTCGGCGAGCGCATCGTGGCCTGGATCGTCCCCGCCGAGGTCAAGCCGTCGGCGGGCGAACTCGCCGACCACGTCGCCGGACTACTGTCACCGCACAAACGGCCGCGCGTCGTGCACTACCTGGAAGCGTTGCCCCGCAACGAGATGGGCAAGGTCCTCAAGCGGGCTCTCCATGGCTGACCCACTCGGCTGGAACGGTTACGGAGCCTCCCTGGCACGTGCGAGGGAACGCACGGGCACGGACGAAGCGGTCGTCTGCGAACGCGCGAAGATCGGCGGCCACGAGGTCGTGAAGATCCGCTTCGAGTTCGGGTTCCTCGGTGGTTCGGTCGGGACCGGGACCGGTGCGCTCATCGAGCGGGCGCTCGACGAGGCCCGCTCGCACCGTCTGCCCGTCGTCTCGCTGTTGTCCACGGGCGGGACCCGGATGCAGGAAGGCGTGCCCGCCCTGCGGCAGCTGCAACGAATCGCGCGCGGTTTGGCGCTGCTGCGCGAAGAGGGGATGCCGCACATCGCTGTCGCGCGGCATCCCACCACCGGCGGGGTGTGGGCGTCCCTCGGTGCCGACGCCGATGTCGTGCTCGCCGTTCGCGGCGCTCAGGTGGGCTTCGCGGGCCGCCGGGTGCGGCCGGAGCGGTACGCCGACGATCTCGCGTATACGGCGGAAAACCAGTACGCGGCAGGGTATGTCGACGAACTGGTGACCGAAGACGCGCTCGCCGATCGGCTGGAGGTCTGGCTCGGCCTCTTGACCGGTGCTTCCGGGGACCGTCCGGCGGAGCTGCCGCGCGCGCTCGGCGAGCTCGATCCCGCACGGGACGGCTGGCACGCCGTCCAGCGGGCGCGATCGGTGGATCGGCCACGCGCGGGCGCCTATCTCGACGACCACTTCGCCACCCGCGTCCACCTCCGGGGTGGCGTCGACAGTGGCGTCCTCTGCGGGATCGGGAGCCGTGGCGGGCGGCCGTTCGCCTTCGCTGCGCAGACCGGGACCGCGACCACACCCGACGGCTTCCGGACCGCGACGCGGTTGATCCGGCTCGCCGACCGGCTGGGGCTTCCGGTGCTGACGCTCGTCGACACCCCCGGCGCGGCCGCCGATCCGGTCGCGGAGACGGCCGGGGCCGGGAACGCCATCGCCGAACTGTTCGGCACGATCGCGGCGGCGAACGTGCCCATTACGACCTTGGTGATCGGTGAGGGCGGTTCGGGCGGTGCGCTCGCCTTCTGTTCGACGGACCGGATCTGGCTCACCCCGGACGCCTGCTTCACCGTGATCGCCCCGGAACTGGCTGCCGGGATCCTCAAACGGGACCCTGAAGAGATCCCCGCCCTCGCCGGCGAACTCAAGCCACGCCCCGAAGATCTGCTCGCCCTCGGTGCCATCGACGGCATCGCGGGATCGGAACCGGTCACCTTCACGCCGGCGCGACTGCGTTAGCCGCGCGGAAGGTGCGGCGGTAGCTGTCGGGCGGCACGCCGACCGTCCGGTTGAAATGCCGTCGGAGTGTCGCGGCGGTGCCCATCCCGGTGGCCTCCGCGATCAGGTCGACGCTGTCGTCGGTGCGCTCCAGGAGTTCCTGCGCGCGGCGGATGCGCTGGTTCAGCAGCCAGCGCAACGGGGTCGTCCCGGTCGCCGACCGGAAATGCCTGGCCAGATTGCGCGAACTCATGTTGGCGTGGCGGGCGAGATCCTCGACGGTCAGCGGCCGGTCCAGCCGTTCGGTGATCCAGGGGAGCAGGCCGCCGAGCGGATGGTCGTCCTGCTCGGGCACCGGGGCGGTGACGAACTGGGCCTGCCCGCCCGCGCGGTGCGGCGGGACGACCAGGCGGCGGGCCACGGTATTCGCGACCGCCGAACCGTGGTCGGAGCGGACGAGATGCAGGCACAGGTCCATCGCGGCGGCCTTGCCCGCCGAGGTGAGCACGCTGCCGTTGTCGACGTAGAGGACGTCCGGATCGACCTCCACCAAGGGATGGCGGGCGGCGAGGACGTCGGTGTGCGCCCAATGCGTCGTGGCGCGGCGGCCGTCGAGCAGACCCGCGGCCGCCAGCACGAACGCGCCCGTGCAGAGGGACGCCACCCGTGCGCCCGCTTCGTGGGCGGCCCGTACGGCATCGATGAGGTCTGCGGGCGGATCGACGTCGATGTCGGCCCAGCCGGGAACGATGACCGTGTCGGCGCGCGCGAGATGGCCGAGCCCGTGGTCCGGTTCGAGGAGGAAGCGGCCGACCTTCACCGGTTTCGATCCGCAGACGCTGAGTTCGTACCAGGAGCTGGCGAATCCTGGCAGGCCCGTGCCGAAGACTTCGTGGGCGATGGCCAGCTCGAACTGCAGCATGCCGTCAGTGGCGGCGAGGGCGACCGTGCTCATGTCCGAAAGTGTACGCATGATGGCGTTCCGGACACTGTCGGCGGACGGGATCCGCCGACAGGATGTCCACAGTGGATCAGTCGAGGACAGGAGAACCCCTGATGGGTACGTACGACGTCGCGGTGTTCGGGGCTTACGGGCACACCGGGCGCTTCGTGGTGGAGGAGTTGCGCGAGCGCGGTTTCGGCGTGCTGGCGGTGGGGCGTGACGAGGCCAAACTGCGCGGTCTGCCCTGGTCCGATCTCGACATCCGGCAGGCATCGGTCGACGACGCGGCTTCGCTCGACCGCGCGTTCAAGGGCGCCGACGCGGTGATCAACGCAGCCGGGCCCTTCGTCGACACCGCCGCTCCGGTGATCGAAGCGGCGTTGCGGGCAGGTGTCCCGTATCTGGACGTGGCGGCGGAACTCGAAGCGAACATGGACACCTTCGCGCATTTCGGCGACCGTGCCGTGGGAGCGACGGTGATCCCGGCGATGGCGTTCTTCGGCGGTCTCGGCGACCTGATGGTCACGGCCGCGATGGGCGACTGGAAGTCCGCCGACGAAGCGCATATCGCCTACGCGCTGAGCAGCTGGCACCCGACCGAAGGGACCCGCGCGGCGGGCAAGGTGTCGCGGGAACGGCGAGGCGGTCAGCGGATCCGGTTCTCCGGTGGCCGGATCGAGTACCGCGACGACGCGCTGCCGGAACTGGACTGGGACTTCCCCGCGCCGTTCGGGACCCGCGCCGTGCTCGGTGAGTTCACGATGGCCGACGTCGTCACCGTCCCGAGCCACCTCGCCATCCCGGAGGTGACCACGTACATGACCGTGAACGCGGCTCGTGAGGTGGTGACACCCGAGACGCCCACGCTGGGAGCGAACGGCCCGTCCTCGCAGGAGTTCCTGGTCGACGTCGTCGTGCGCTCCGGTGCCGCGGAACGGCGGATCGCCGTGCGGGGCCAGGACATCTACGCGATCACGGCACCGCTGGTGGTGGAGGCGGTCCAGCGGGTGCTCGACGGGCGGACCAAGGCGACCGGGGTCGTCTCGGCCGGGGAGGTCTTCGACGCGGCCGACTTCCTGGCGGCGCTGGCCCCGCGGATCACCGTCACCGGGTGACACCCGCCCGCCAGCCCGGATGCGGCAGCCGCACGGGCGGGGCTTCGCCGGGACGGTACTCGAAATGCCACCATTCGTTGTCGTAGATCCGGTAGAGCGCGAAGCGGGCACCGTGGTCCTCCAGCCACTGCGCGCCTTCGCGCGGCCGGACGTCCAGCGCGGTACCTCGGACGTGCGCGGAATCCTTCGGCGGCAGGACCCGCTTGCGCCCGGCCTCGGCGAGGAACAGGCGATGCTGCTCGGCGGCGTCACGATGTCCCGAGGTGACGCCGAGCAGCGTGCCGTGCCGCCAGAACGCCTCGGTCCTGGCGGCGGTGAACGCGTCGAGGGTGCCGCCGGTGAGCCCGGCGAGGTTCTCGGCGGGGAACCGCAGCGACAGCGCCCAGCCGCAGGCGAGCCGCCGGGCGTGGCCGGGGGACCGCAGCCACGCCGGGATCAGCAGCAGCACCGCGAGGACGCGGGTGATGGCCGCGAGCACGAGTTCTTTCATGCCGTCCACAGTCGACGCCGCTTGTCCGAGGCCGATCGCGGTGAAGTGCGCGGACGCCGACGAAAATGTCACCGTTCCGCACGGAGCAGGCCGTGACAGAACGAAGACATTCCGCGGACGCTGCGTGGAAACAGGATGGGCACCATGGCGTGTCATGGACGAGCGGATCACGTCCGGCGCTGCGATAGTCGTCGGCATGCCCAGGGTGCTGCTCATCGAGGACGACCAAGCCGTGCGTGACGGGCTGTGCATGGCGCTGGGCGGCCGCGGCCACGCGGTCGACGCGGTGGCCACCGGCGAGGAGGGCCTCGCGCGGCTCGCGTCGCGGCCGCCGGACATCGTCGTACTGGACCTGATGCTGCCCGGACTGGACGGATTCGAGGTCTGCCGCCGGATCCGGGCCGCGGGTGACCTGCCGATCATCATGCTCACCGCGCGCAACGAGGACATCGACGTGGTGGCCGGGCTCGCCGCCGGCGCGGACGACTACGTGGTCAAACCCGCCAGGGCACAGGTGCTGGAGGCGCGGATCCGCGCGGTGCTGCGCCGCAGCGGGCAGCCGTCGCACGTGGCGCCCGCGCCGTCCGGGATCGAGCACCACGGCGACCTCGGCATCGATCGTGCCGCGCTCACGGTGACCAAAGGCGGCGAGCCCGTCGCGCTCGCTCCGACCGAGCTGCGGCTGCTGCTGGAACTGACCCAGGTGCCGGGCCGGGTGCTCAGCCGCCAATACCTGCTGGAAAGTGTGTGGGAGCACGGCTACTTCGGCGACTCGCGGGTCGTCGACGCCTGTGTGCAGCGGCTGCGCGCGAAGATCGAGGACGACTCGTCCGCTCCGGTGTACGTGCAGACGGTCCGCGGGTTCGGCTACCGCTTCGGGCCACTGTGAAGCTTTGGGGTCTGCGGACACGGCTGCTGACGGCGTTCAGCCTGCTGGTCGTGATCACGGCGGCGACGGTCGCCGGGTTCGGCTACGTCCAGTCCCGCACCGTGATCCTCCAGCAGGCACAGGACGCCACCGCCCGTGTCCTGGTCGACAAGGCCACCGCGCTGTATCCGCTCGGCCCGCTGCCGCCGGGTGACGGGACGCTGAGCCGGATCAGCGGCGAACTGTCCGCCCGTGACTTGAGTTCCTTGGTGCTGTACGCGGACAAGTCGAGCGGGAACGAGCAGATGCGGGCGCTGATCTCGCCCGAACTCCGTGCCCGGGTCCAGGGAGGAAACGTGGCCTGGCAACGGGTCGACGCCGCGGGCAAGCCGATGTTGGTGGTGGGCACCAGGTTCACCGTGCTGCTGCCCGGGGGACAGGAGCGGGCCTCGGGGATCGAAGCCTACATCGCCCGCAGCATGGTTCCCGAGGAACAGAGCATCGACGAACTCGCCACCCGGGCCTGGCTGATCGGCGGGGTGGCGCTCGTTTTCGCCATCGGACTGGCACTGCTGGCCGCGCGTGGCGTCCTGCGACCGGTGCGGGAACTGGGCGACGCGGCGCAACGGCTGGGCGCCGGCGATCTGCGGGCCCGCATCAGTGTCCGCGGTTCGGACGAACTGGCAGGCGTGGCGCGGACTTTCAACGAGACGGCCGAATCGCTGGAACGGCATGTCGGCGAGCTGCGGCGGATGGAAGCCGACGCGCGGCGGTTCGTCGCGGACGTCTCGCACGAACTGCGCACCCCGCTGGCCGCGATGACCGCGGTCGCGGACGTGCTGGAACAGGAGGCGTCGCGGCTGCCGGGGGACGCCGGACGTGCGGCGCGGATGAGCATCGACGAGACGCACAACCTGACCCGGCTGGTGAACGACCTCATCGAGGTCTCCCGGTTCGACGCCGGGGCCGCGGCCCTCGCACCGGAGGAGGTCGACGTCGCCGAGGTGGTCGCGGCGAGCCTGCGCATCCGCGGCTGGGCAGGCGAGGTGGAAGGAGACCTGCCCGCCGGGATCTTCGCCGGGCTGGATCCGCGGCGGATGGACGTCATCGTGGCGAACCTGATCGGCAACGCGTTGCGGCACGGGGAAAAGCCGGTCTCACTGAGACTTTCCGAAGCGGGGGAGTGGATCACGCTGGAAGTCACGGATCGCGGGCCGGGGCTGGCGCCCGAGGTGCTGCCGCACGTGTTCGACCGGTTCTACAAAGCCGATTCGGCCAGGGCGCGCTCCGGCGGCAGCGGACTCGGTCTCGCGATCGCCTGGGAGAACGCCCGTCTGCACGGCGGCACCCTGAGCGCGGCCAACAGCGTCGACGGCGGCGCGGTGTTCACCCTGCGCCTGCCTCGCCGGGTGGTGACGGAATGAAGCGGATCGTGTTCGCACTGCTCCTGATCGCGTCGGTGGTCGCGGGCTGTGGTGTCCGGCCCAGTGCCGTGATCGCCGGAGCGCCCGCGCCGACGGGGCCCGCCAACGGCGCGGTGCTCTACTTCCTGTCCGGCGGGCAGCCGGTCCGGGTGCTGCGCCCACTCGCCGAGGAACGGCCGCCCGCGAGCCCCATCGATCTGCTCGCCGCCGGACCGGACGAGAGCGAGCGGGAACGGGACTACACCACCGAAGTCCCGCCCGGCACCGCGGTTCTCGACCAGAGCGCCGGGCCCAACGGGGTCACGGTGACCCTCTCGATCGGCGTCACCAGGCTGTCGGCGATGGCCGTCGACCAGATCGTGTGCACGGCCAGGGACGCGCTCGGCGGAAGCGCGCAGATCACCTTGCGGGGCGAAGGAACCACGCGCGGTCCGCTGTCCTGTCCTTTGCCCGGTTAGCTGCGCGTGGGTCGTGAGTGTGAGGTGGTCGGTACCGGCGCCCTTTGTGTACCGGTGAGGAGTCCTTCACGCGCAGCCGGTACGCCCCGGCGACCACGGGTAGCGAGGGCCTCCTTCCCTACCTTCAGGGTAGGGAAGGAGGCCTTCACGGACTGCACCAACCAGGACCGGAACGCAGACACAAGTGGCACGCACCACTGCATTTTTACCGGGTCCCGGCCAGGCGGAAGTGTCACGGATCACCGGTGTCGGTCCCTCGCTTTGTCCGGATCCGCCCGCTAGCTTAGGCAAGGCTAAGCATAGGGAAACGGGGGTTGTGGCGTGGAAGGGATCGAGGGCAAGGTCGCGCTCGTCACCGGAGGCGCGCGCGGGATCGGGGCGGCCGTCGTGGACGGGCTCGTCGGAGCGGGCGCGATCGTGGCGGCGGTGGATCTGATCGAAGGGCCTTCCCGGGACGGGGTGACCTCGTTCGTCGCGGACGTCGGGGATCCCGCGGCCGTCGCGCGGGTGGTCGACGAGGTCGAACGCGAACTCGGGCCGATCGGGATCGGGGCGTCCGTCGCGGGCGTGCTGAAGCCGGGGTCGGTCTGCGAGACGAGCGACGAGGACTGGGCAGCGACGTTCGCGGTCAACTCCACCGGAGTCTTCACCGTCCTACGCGAGATCTCCCGGCGGATGATGCCTCGCCGGAGCGGTGTTCTCGTGACGGTCGGGTCGAACGCGGCGGGTGTCCCACGCGCCGGGATGGCCGCGTACGCCGCCTCGAAGGCCGCGGCGACGATGCTGACGCGGTGCCTCGGCCTCGAACTCGCCGGTTCCGGCATCCGCTGCAACATCGTCTCGCCGGGCTCGACCGACACCGAGATGCAACGTCTACTGTGGACGGACGAGAACGGCGCGGACCGTGTCATCGCGGGAAATCCGGAGCAATACCGTGTCGGCATACCACTGGGCCGGATAGCCGAACCCGCCGATATCGCCGACGCTGTCCTGTTTTTGGCCTCCGATCGAGCGCGGCACATCACGATGCAGAATCTCTACGTCGACGGCGGCGCCACGCTCCGCGGGTGATCTCGATGACGCAACGAAGACTTTTCGGGTCCGTACGATTAGGTTAGGCTAACCGAAAAGGCGCGTCCGGGGGCTTGCGTTCCGCGCCGGCATACGGCATCGCGGCACCACAGGGTGCCGACCTGGTCAGTAGTATTCGCGAAAGGGAATCCAGTCGTGTCCTCACCTGCACCGGCCCGACCAAGGCCGGTCCACCAGGCGGCAGATCTGCTGGCGGCGTACCTGCCCGGATCGTTCTACTACTCGTCCGCTCGAGGATCGCTTCTCGCCGACGGGGTGTACTCGCCGGTCCATGCCGCGCCGGGCAAACGTGCCCGTGCCGCCGCCGAGATCCTCGACGCCGCTTTGGTGGCGGGAGTGGACGAACCGGTGGTGGCCGGGGCGATCGGGTTCCGGCCCGACGCGCCGAGCAGCCTGGTGGTGCCCGCGGTGGTCCGCAGGGCCGGACCACCGAAGAAGAGTGGTCCGGTGGCACCGCTCGGCGGGAACTGGTCGGTCACGCCGCGGCCGGCGCCGGAGGTCTACACCACTGCCGTCGCCAGGGCGCTGGACGAGATCCGCGACGGTGACCTGCGCAAGATCGTGCTGGCCCGCTGCCTCGACGTCACCGGCGGAGACTCCGTCGCCGTGCCGCGGTTGCTGGCCCGCCTCGTCCACGCGGACCCGGCCGCCCATGCCTTCGCCGTCGACGTCAGCGCGCCGGGTGATCCCGCGCCGCGCACCCTGATCGGCGCGAGCCCGGAACTGCTGGTCTCCCGCCGCGGCCGGATCGTGACGGCCAACCCGCTGGCCGGATCGCGGCCGCGAGTGGCCGACGACGCCGAAAACGCCCGCCGGATCAGCGATCTGCTGGCGTCCGAAAAGGACCGTGCCGAACACGCCCACGTCGCGGCTCAGGTGGCCGAGGTGCTGGGCCGGTTCTGTGTCGACCTCGACGTCCCCGCCGAACCCGAGGTGATCGGCACGCCCACGATGTGGCACCTCTCCACCAGGATCAGCGGACGGCTCGCGGACCCGGGCGACGCCGGTTCGTCCGCGCTCGGGCTGGCGGAAGCACTGCATCCGACACCCGCCGTCTGCGGTGTGCCGACAGCGCTCGCCCGCGACACCATCGCCGCGCTCGAACCCGAGGATCGGGGCTATTACGCGGGTCTCGTCGGCTGGACCGACCAGGACGGTGACGGCGAATGGGTCGTCACCATCCGCTGCGCCGAGGTCCGCGACCGCACCGTGCGGCTGTTCGCCGGCGCGGGTGTGGTGGCGGGTTCCGATCCGGAAGCCGAACTCGCCGAGACCGGCGCGAAGTTCGGCACCATGCTGCGCGCGCTCGGCCTGGAGGGAGTGGCGTGAACGCGGATCACGTGCACTGGCCGCCCGAAACCGCCGCGCGGTACCGGGCTTCGGGATATTGGCGCGGACAGACCTTCGGCAAGCTGCTGACCAGCCTTGCCGAGGCGTACGCCGAGCGTCCGGCCGTGATCGGCGAGACCGCCCGCTGGACGTTCGCCGAACTCGACGAGCGGGCACACCGGCTCGCCGCCGGGTTCGCCGGGGCCGGGATCCAGGCGGGAGACCGGGTCGTCGTGCAACTGCCGAACGTTCCGGAGTTCGCGTCCGTCGTTTTCGGACTGTGGCGGGCGGGCGCGCTGCCGGTGTTCGCGCTCCCCGCGCACCGGGCGAGCGAACTGCGGCATTTCGCCGAACAGAGCGAGGCCGCGGCGATCCTGACCGTCGGCGAACACGAACGGTTCGACCACGCGGCCATGGCGCGCGCGGTCGCGGCCGAGATCCCGTCGGTGCGCAACGTCTTCGTCGTCGGCACGGAGGAGTTCGCCGTGCTCGAAGCGGCGACTCCGCGCGCTCTGCCGGATCCGGATCCCGCCGGGGTCGCGTTCCTTCAGTTGTCCGGTGGTAGCACCGGCCTGCCCAAGCTGATTCCGCGCACGCACGACGACTACCTCTACAGCGTGCGGGAAAGCGCCCGGATCTGCGGCCTGCGCCCGGAAAGCGTGTACCTGGCCGCGTTGCCGGTGGCGCACAACTTCCCGCTCAGCTCGCCCGGTCTGCTCGGGGCCCTGCACGCGGGCGCGGCCACGGTGTTCGCGCCGCGTCCCGACGCCGACACCGCGTTCCGGCTGATCGAGGCCGAGGGCGTGACGATCACCGGGCTCGTGCCGCCGCTGGCCGCCGCGTGGGCGCAGGCGGCCGCGCGGACCACCCGCGATCTGTCCTCTTTGGACGTCCTGCTGGTCGGCGGCGCCAAATGCGCGCGCGAGCTGGCGGAGAAGATCGGGCCCGCACTGGGCTGTCGTCTGCAACAGGTGTTCGGCATGGCCGAAGGGCTGGTCTGCTACACGCGGCTGGACGATCCGGACGAGTACGTCCTCGCCACGCAGGGACGGCCGATCTCGCCGGACGACGAGATCCGCGTCGTGAACCCGGACGATCCACTGTCCACTTCGGACGACGTCGTCGCGCCGGGCGAGATCGGCGCGTTGCTGACGCGCGGCCCGTACACGATCCGCGGCTACTACCGCGCCGCCGAGCACAACAAGACCGCGTTCACCGAGGACGGCTTCTACCGCACCGGTGATCTCGTGCGGCAGCACCCGTCGGGACACCTCGAAGTCGTCGGCAGGGCCAAGGAACAGATCAACCGCGGTGGCGAGAAGGTGGCCGCGGAAGAGGTCGAGAACCACCTGATGGCCCATCCCGGCGTGCTCGACGCCGCCGTCGTCGCGGTGCCGGATCCGTACCTGGGCGAACGCACCTGCGCCTACGTCATCCCCGCTGCCGGTGCCGAACCCGGCGCCGCGGAACTGCGCCGGTTCGTGCGCGAACGCGGAGTGGCGGCGTTCAAGGTGCCCGATCTGGTCCAGGTGGTGCCGGAGTTCCCGGTGACCGGGGTCGGCAAGACCAGCAAACGTGAGCTGCGGGCGGCGCTGGCCGCCCTGGCGAAGGAGAAGTGAACGTGTCACTGCCCAAGATCCAGCCGTACGCCCTGCCGACGGAAGCCGAACTGCCCGCCGGACGGGTCGGCTGGAAACCCGACCCCGCCCGCGCCGCGCTGCTGGTGCACGACGCGCAGCGGTATTTCCTCGCGCCGTACGAGGGAGCCCCGGTCCCGGAGATGGTCGCGAACATCGCCGCGCTGGCCGAGGCCGCCCGTGCCGCGGGCGTTCCGGTGTTCTACACCGCGCAGCCCGGTCACCAGGCCGCCGAGGACCGCGGTCTGCTCACCGAGTTCTGGGGCGACGGCATCGGCGCGGTCATCGAGGACGACCCCGCGGCCGCGGACGTGGTGCCCGAACTCGCCCCGAAACCGGGTGACACCGTCCTGACGAAGTGGCGCTACAGCGCGTTCCAGCGCAGCACGTTCACCGAACAGCTCGCCGAAGCGGGTCGCGATCAGCTGCTGATCACCGGCGTCTACGCGCATATCGGCTGCCAGGCCACCGCGGTCGAGGCGTTCATGCGCGACATCCAGCCGTTCCTCGTCGGTGACGCGGTGGCGGACTTCTCCCGCGAACGCCACGACCAGGCCTGCGAATACGTCGCCCAGCGCTGCGGCGCACTGACCACCACGGCCGCCGCGCTCGGCGCGCTGGCCCCGATCCACGCCGGAGCACGGTAATGAGCCTGACCACCGCGAAGATCCACGCCGACGTCGCCGAACTGCTCGGCTGCGACGCGGCCGAGCTGACGCCGGACACCGATCTCACCGACCTCGGCCTCGACTCGATGCGGATCATGGGCCTGGTCGAGCAGTGGCGCACCGAGGGAGCCGACACCCTGGAGTTCGCCGACCTCGCCGAACAGCCGACCCTCGGTCACTGGACCCGGGTTCTCACCGGGAGCCCCGCGTGAGCCGCGCCGACCACCGCCACCGGCACCTCGAACGCATCGCCGAGGTCCGCGTGGGCGAGCACGCTGAGAAGGTGGGCTACCCGATCCGCGTGCGGACGGCCGAAGTCGTCCGCACCGCGATGATCGGCTCCGGACTGGTTCGCGTGACCCTCGGCGGACCCGGCACGGCCGGGTTCGAGGCGCATTCGCCCGACGAGCACGTGAAGCTGATCTTCCCGGAGTTCGACCCGGAGCCGAGGCTGCCGGAGCCGAACGGCGACATGCTGCGCTGGCCGAAGCCGTTCCCGACGACGCGTGAGTACACGGTCCGCCGCTACGACCCGGCCTCCGGAGAACTCGACCTCGACGTCGCGCTGCACGACGGCGGGCTCGGCGCCGAGTGGGCCAAGGCCGTCACGCCGGGTACGCCGGTGCACGTCGCGGGTCCGCCCGGCGGGCTGATCGTGCCGCACAACTACGACCGCTACCTGCTCGCCGGTGACCTCACCGCCCTGCCCGCGATCGCGCGCTGGCTGGAGGAACTGCCGCGCACCGCCGCGGGCTGGGCGTTCATCGAGGTCGCGGGCGCGGCCGAGGAGATCGAGCTGTCCGCGCCCGAGGACGTCGAAGTGCACTGGCTGCACCGGGGTGCCGCCGCGCCGGGCACCACCGACATGCTCGCCCGCGCGGTACAGACGATCGAGGTTCCGGCGGGCGAGCGGCTCTACGCCTGGGTCGCCGGTGAAGCCGGGCAGATCAAACCGCTGCGTCGCTGGCTGAAGAACGACCTCGGGCTCGACAAGGCCGACTACGACGTCACCGGCTATTGGAAACTCGGCGTCGCCAACTTCGACGACGACCACGAACACTGATCCCCACCCCACTGAAATAACGAGGAAACCCATGCGCACCACAAGAACCCGCCGCCTCGCCGGAGCGCTCGCGCTCGCTTTGACGGTCGTGACCGCGGCCACCGCCTGTGGTTCCGGCGACGCCGGGCAGGCGGCGGACGGCGGTCCGACCCGGGTGTTCGCCGCCGACAACGGCCAGATCACCATCCCCGTCACGCCGAAGCGGGTCATCGCCACCGGTTACGCCGTGCCCGCCCTGCTCGAAGCGGGTGCGCCGCTGGTCGGGGTGTCCAGCTGGAAGCGCGGTGTCCCGCTGTTCAACGAGCAGGAGCGCAAGAAGTACGACGAACTGGCGAAGATCGCCGGCGAGACGGCGGCGGAGACGAACTACGAGGCGATCGCGCAGGCCGATCCCGACCTCATCGTCATCGGCGTGCCGAAGCCGGTGCTCGCCGACATCGACATCAAGCGCCTCGAAGCGATCGCGCCGGTCGTGGCGATCGGCCCGTCGGTGCCGTCGATGTGGCGTGAGCTGTCCCGCAAGCAGGCCGACGCCGCCGGTGCGGCCGCCGGGTTCGACGCAGTCAAGACCGCGTACGAGACCAAGGCCAAGGGACTGGCCGAGAAGTACAAGGCCGTGCTGCCGCAGCTGAAGCTGGGCCACGTCGGCGCGTACGGCGAGGTCGCCAAGGGCAACTTCCAGCGCGAGTTCAACGGTTCCTGGGGCACCAACGCCGCACAGGACATCGGCGCCACCTACTACGGCCAGGTCAAGGTCAAGGGCGGCGGCTCCAAGGACGTCAGCGAGTACCCGTCGATCGAAGAGATGCCGACGGCGTTCGCCGAGGCCGACGCGATCAGCTACTCGGTCGGACCGGACGGTTCCGTGCCGGCGCCGGTCAAGTACGTCCTCGACTCGCCGCTGTGGAAGGAACTCCCCGCGGTGAAGGCGGGCAAGGTCTACGCGTTCCGTTACACCGAGGCCGCCACCTACCGGGCCGCGACGTCCACTTTGGACGCTGTCGACCAGGCGTTCGCGCCGCTGCT
Organism: Amycolatopsis sp. WAC 01376; assembly: GCF_003947415.1. Lineage (GTDB taxonomy): Bacteria > Actinomycetota > Actinomycetes > Mycobacteriales > Pseudonocardiaceae > Amycolatopsis. Next base: position 468,834 of record NZ_QHKL01000004.1, on the reverse strand, counting down.
CAAGCAGTGACCACCACCGGGCGGTCCGCGCTGCCCGGCGCCGCACTGCTCGGGCTCGTCGTGGTCGCCGTGCTGAGCGTCGGCATCGGCGCGCACGCCATCGCCCCCGGCGAGGTCGTGCGCGCCCTGCTCGGCGACGGGAACCCGAGTGACCGGGCGATCGTCCTGGACATCCGGATGCCGAGGGCGGTGCTCGCCGTCGGCGTCGGCGCGGCCCTCGCTGTCGGCGGCGTGCTCGTGCAGGCCTTGTCCCGCAACGCTTTGGCCGAACCCGGCGTGCTCGGCGTGACCGCGGGGGCCGGGTTCGCCATCGCGGTGGGTTCGTCGTTCGGCCTCGCCGCGTCGGCGCCCGCCGAGCTGGGCCTGGCGGTGCTGGGCGCGCTCGGCGCTTCGGCGCTGGTGTACGCGGTCGGCAGCAAGTCGCCGCTGCGGCTGGTGCTCGCCGGGACCGCGCTGAGCGCCGTGCTGCTGGGCCTCACCCTCGGCCTGCGGCTGCTGTTCCCGGACACCTTCGACGTCTACCGGTTCTGGTCGGTGGGTTCGCTGGCGGGCCGGGAACAGTCGCCGACGACGGTTCCGCTGATCATCATCGGCCTGTCCCTGCTGGGCGCGTTCGCGGTGAGCCGTCAGCTGAACGCGATCGCGCTCGGGGAGACGGTCGCGCATACGCTCGGCGCGAACGTCGCCCGCGTCCGGACCGTCACCCTGCTGCTGATCACGCTGATGGCGGGCGCGGCCACCGCGCTGGCCGGGCCGATCCTGTTCGTCGGGCTGATCGTGCCGCATTTGGCCCGGCGGATGGCGGGCGCGTCGATCCCGTGGCTGATCGCGTTCGCCGCACTGCTCGGCCCGGTCCTGATGCTGGCCGCGGACGTCGGATCCCGGGTCCTGCTGCCGACCGGTGAAGTCCCGGTCGCGATCGTGACCGCGTTCCTCGGCGGCCCGGTACTGATCTGGGCCGTCCGCAAATACGGGGCGGCGCCGCTGTGAACACATTCGTCCTGCGGCGCGGGCGGTTCTCCGCCCGGCTGGAACGCCGCACCCTCTGGTTCCTCGTGGCGATGATCGTGGTCATCGCCGGTTTGACGCTGCTCGGGCTCTGCTACGGCGCGGCGTGGGCGAGTCCCTCCCGCGTGTTCGCCGCGCTCACCGGTTCCGGCGGCGGCCCGGGCGTGGTCATCCGGGAATGGCGTCTGCCACGGGTGCTGGCCGGGCTGGTGTTCGGCGCCGCGCTCGGGCTGGCGGGCGCGATCTTCCAGAACATCACCCGCAACCCGCTCGGCAGCCCGGACGTGATCGGCCTCGACGCCGGCGCGTACACCGGAGCGCTGTTCGCGATCACCGTGCTTTCGGGGACGTCGACGCAGCTCACCGTCGGTTCGGTGGTCGGCGGCGTGCTCACGGCGGCGATCGTGTACGCGTTGTCGCTCGGCGGCGGGCTGTCCGGGCTACGCCTGATCGTCATCGGGATCGCGATCAACGCGATGCTGACCGCGTTGAACTCGTGGATCGTGCTGCGCGCGGAACTCGAGATCGCGATCGCGGCCGTCGGCTGGAACGCCGGTTCCCTCAACGGGGCCCGCTGGGACGACGTCGCGATCCCGTTCGCGGTGCTCGCGGTGCTGTTCGCCGTGCTGTTCACCCGGGCACCGGCACTGCACCAGGCCGCGCTCGGCGGTGCGCTGGCGGTCACCACCGGCGTCCGCTGGGACCGGTTGCGGCTGGTACTGGTGCTGCTCGGGGTCGGCTGCACGGCCACGGTCACCGCCGTCGCCGGGCCGATCGCGTTCATCGCGCTGGCGGCCCCGCAGATCGGGCGGCGGCTGGCCCGCACGCCCGGTATTTCCCTGCTGCCCGCCGCCCTCACCGGTGCCGTGCTGCTGACCAGCGCCGACCTCGCCGCCCAAATGCTGCTCGCGCCGGAAGCGCTGCCGGTCGGTGTGATCAGCACCGTGATCGGCGGCGGCTATCTGATCTGGCTGCTCACCAAGGAGGTGCGGCGCACATGAGTGCCCGCTTGACCGCTCGGGACCTGACCCTCCGCTACGGCGACCGGGTGGTGTCGACCCGGCTCACCCTCGACGTGCCCGACCGGGCGTTCACCGCCGTCGTCGGACCGAACGCGTGCGGCAAGTCGACGCTGCTGCGCGCGTTCGTCCGGCTGCTGCGGCCGGCCGAAGGCGAGGTCCTGCTCGACGGCAAGGACGTCGGTTCCTTCCACGGCAAGGGATTGGCGCGGGAACTCGGTTTCCTGCCGCAGGATCCGGTGGCGCCGGAGGACGTCCGCGTCCGGCAGCTGGTCGCGCGCGGCCGGTTCCCGCATCAGTCGCTGTTCGCGTCGTGGTCCGAAGAGGACGAACGCGCGGTGCTCGACGCGATGACCGCGGCCGGGGTGGCGGGTCTTGCCGACCGGCCGGTGCAGGAACTTTCGGGTGGACAGCGGCAGCGCGTGTGGGTGGCGCTGGTGCTGGCGCAGAAGACGCCGTACCTGCTGCTCGACGAACCGACCTCGTTCCTCGACATCGCGCACCAGTACCAATTGCTGGGGTTGCTGGCGCGCCTGCGCGACGAGGGCCGCACGGTGATCGCCGTCCTGCACGACATCAACCAGGCCTGCCGGTACGCCGATCACCTCGTCGCGTTGCGGGACGGCCGGATCGTCGCGGAAGGCGCGCCCGCCGACATCGTCGACGCCGAGCTGATGAAGGAGGTCTTCGATCTCCCCAGTGTCGTCGTGCCCGACCCGGTGACCGGAACCCCGATGGTGGTGCCCTCATGCTGAACCTCACGGGAGCCCAGCTGGGCATCTGGACCGCGCAGCGGCTGGAGCCCGACTCGCCGTACTACGTCGTCGGCGACGTGATCGAGATCGTCGGTGACCGGCCGGTCGACGTCGATGCGCTGACCGAGGCGATCCGCGCGACCGCCGAGGAGGCCGACAGCCTGCGGCTGCGCGTCTTCGAGACGGCGGACGGGCCACGTCAGGTGGTGTCGGACGACGCGGTGCCGTCGCCCGAGGTGGTGGATCTGCGCGGTGAGGCCGATCCGGTGGCCGCGGCGCACGCACGGGTCGAGGCCGAACGCAGCCGGGTCGCCGAGGCGTGCCGTGACATGGTGGACCGGCCGCTGTTCGCCCATCTCGTGCTGCGGCTTTCCGAGTCGCACGTGTGGTTCACCCAGCTCGGGCACCACCTGGTGTTCGACGGCTACACCGCGGCGATGCTCGCGCGCCGGACGGCCGCTCGCTACACCGCTTCGGTCCTGGGCAAGGACGTGCCGCCCTCGACGTTCGCTCGGTTCGCCGATCTCGTCGAGGCCGACCGCTCTTATCGCGAGAGCGAACGGTTCGAGCAGGACCGGGAGTACTGGCGCGAGCGATTCACGCCGTTGCCGGATATCGACGACGGCAGTGGCGCGTCGGGGCCTCCCGAAAGCACGGTGACCGCGCGGTCGGTCCTGCCCGCTTCCGACCTGGCCCGGTTGCGAGAGCTGGGCAAACGCGCCGGGACGACGTGGGGCGACGCCCTGATTGCCTGCTACGCGGCCTTCCTGCACCGTGTGCTCGGCTGGACCGACGTCGTGTTCGCGATGCCGTTGATGTGCCGTGAAGGCGCGGCGCTGCGGACCCCGGCGATGGCGGTCAACGTGCTGCCGCTGCGGGTCACGGTGCTCCCGGAGGATTCGGCGGCCGAGCTGACCGCGCGGGTCGCGGGCGCGCTGAAGGAGATGCGTACGCACCAGCGGTATCGCGGCGAGGATCTGCCGCAGGAGCTGCCCGGTGCCGGGGCGCTGCTGCACGGCCGCGGCATCAACCTCAAGGCGTTCGACCTGAAGCTCGACTTCGCCGGCTCGCGCGGCACCATGCGCAACGTCGCCGGTGGACCGCCGGAAGACATGGGCCTGTCGGTTCTCCCGACCTCGGACGGCGGGCTGCTGCTCGGCTTCGAGGTCGACGCGCGGACCCACGACCAGGCCGCCGTCGACGCCAAGCTGACCGCGCTGCGCTGCCTGATCACCGCGATGACCGAACCGGACGGCCCGGCCGTCGGTGGCGCCGACCTCGTTCCGCCGGGGGAGCGGGACGCGTTGCTGGAGGCGTGGACGACACCCGCGCCGGACGGCGAACTGCTTGGCGTACCTGAACTTCTGGACCGGCTCGATCCCGAACAGACCGCTCTGGTCTTCGGCGACGAACGGCTGACCGCCGGCGAACTCGTCACGCGCGTACACCGGCTCGCGCGGGCCTTGCGGGCTCGCGGTGTTGGTCCCGATGATGTCGTCGCGCTGGCTCTGCCGCGGTCGGCGGATCTCGTCGTCGCCCTGCTGGCCGTACTCGACGCGGGGGCCGCGTTCCTGCCGCTGGACCTCGCACACCCCGTCGAGCGGCTGCGGGAGCTCGCCGCCGAAGCGGGTGCGGTGCTCACGATCGCTGGTGCCGCGGAGATCGTGCCCGGGCCGCATTTGCTGCTGGATGAAACCGATCTGTCCACACTGGACTCTTCGCCGCTCGACGTGCCGCGGTACCCGGATCATCTCGCGTACGTCATCTTCACCTCCGGCTCGACCGGGCGTCCCAAGGGCGTCCTCGGCCGGGTCGGCGGACTGGCGACACTGCTGCGTCATCACCGCGCGACCACGGTCGCCGAGACCGAACGCGCCGCGGGCAGGCGGCTCCGGGTCGCGCACACCTACTCATTCGCCTTCGACTCCGCGCTCGACCAGTTGATGTGGCTGCTGTTCGGGCACGAACTCCACGTCTACGGCACCGACGTCGCCCGCGACGCCGACGAACTGCTGGCCGCGTTCGCCCGCGACCGGATCGACGTCGTCGACACCACGCCGTCGATGGCCGCGCCGCTCGTCGACGCCGGACTGCTCGACGGCCCGCACCCGCCCGCCCTGCTCGTCCTCGGTGGCGAGGCGACTCCGCCCGCGCTGTGGCACCGGGTCGTGGAGTCGGGTGTTCGCGCCCGCAACATGTACGGCCCGACCGAGGCCACTGTGGACGGTGCCGGATCCTGGTTGGACACCGGGGAACCGACGATCGGGACCGCGGTCCCCGGTACGGCGGTGCGGGTGCTCGACGCCGCGCTGCGTCCCGCGCCCGCGGGCTCACCGGGCGAGCTGTACCTCGCCGGACCGCATCTGGCGCGCGGCTATCTCGGACGCCCCGGTGCGACCGCCGAACGGTTCGTCGCAGATCCGTTCGGCGCTCCCGGTGACCGGATGTACCGCACCGGAGACCTCGTCCGCTGGGTGCCCGGCCGGGGGCTGGAGTATCTGGGCCGCCGCGACGGCCAGGTGAAGGTGCGCGGCCACCGCGTCGAACTGGGTGAGGTCGAGGCCGCGCTGGCGGCTGTCCCGGGAGTGCGCGCGGCGGCGGCCGCAGTGCGTGGGCCTAGGCTCGTCGGGTACGTCGTCGGCCAGGTCGTCCCGGACGAGGTCCGCGCCGAGCTCGCCGGGCGGGTGCCCGAGCATCTCGTACCCGCCGCGGTGGTCGTACTCGACACGCTTCCGTTGACCTCCAACGGGAAGATCGACCGGGTCGCGCTGCCCGCCCCGCGTGCGGCGGCGGGCCGGACCGCGGCCACCGAACGCGAACGGCTGCTGTGCGCCACCATCGCGGAGGTGATCGGCGTCGAAGAGGTCGCCGTCGACGACGACTTCTTCGCGCTGGGCGGCGACAGCATCACCGCGATCAGCGTCAGCAGCAGGCTGCGCGCGCACGGTCTCGACCTGCGCCCGCGTGACCTGCTGGCCCGCCGCAGCTTCGAAGCGCTGGCCGCGGCGAGCACGGAGATCGGCGGCCCGGCCGCACCGCCGGATGAACCCGTCGGTGAGGTGCCGGCCCCGCCGATCGTCCGCGCCCTGCTCGACCCGCATCCGGACGTCGCGGCCGTTGCCGGGTACACGCAATGGACCGCGATCCGGCTCGACGAGGACCTTCCCCCCGGCCTGCTGATCGAGGGCGTGCAAACGCTCCTTGACCACCACGACGTCCTCCGGCTGCATTTAGAGGACGAAATGCGGGTTCGGGAACGCGGCGTGGTGAAGGCGTCCGACGTGGTCATCGAGACGACCGGCGAACCGGCCGAGGTCGCGGCGGAGCTGGCCGAGTCCCTTGATCTCCGAAAGGGCGTGCTCCGGGTCGCGTTGCTGCCGGATCACCTCGTCATCGTGATCCATCACCTGGCGATCGACGGCGTCTCCTGGCGGGTTCTCCTGCCGGACCTGCGCGCCGCGTGCGGAGGTGAACCGCTCGAACCGGTCGGGACGTCCTGGCGGCGGCACGCGCTTCACCTTGCCGAGCAAGGGACTTCGGGCGCCCGGCGCGACGAGCTCGAACACTGGCGCGGCGCGCTCGACGGCCCGCGTCTCGGCCACCGGCCGCTCGACCGGGCCGTGGACACGGTCTCGACCGCGCGGCGTTCGGTCACCCTCGCGTCGCCGGAGCAGACCGACGCGGTGCTCAACGGCTTGCCCGCGGCCTACCGTGCCGGACCGGACGACGTCCTGCTCGCCGCGCTGGTGCTCGCCCTTCGAGCGTGGCGGGCTGCACCGGTCGAGGCGGAAACCGTATCCCTCGAAGGCCACGGCCGGGATCAAGACGGGATGGACCTCTCGCGCACCGTCGGCTGGTTCACCGCCGAGCATCCGTTGCGCGTACCCGCCACCGCGGTGGCGGCGACCACGGACTTCGACAGCGCGCTCGCGGGCAACGCCGCGGCCGGAAAGCTGGTGCGGGCGGCCAAGGAAGCCAAACGCGCCGTCCCGGACAACGGCATCGGCTTCGGTGTCCTGCGCTACCTCGACCCGCTGACCCGGGACGAACTCGCCGCCGTCCCACCGCCGGACGTCGTCCTGAACTACCTCGGCCGATTCGCCGCGCTGCCCGGCACCGGCTGGCGGCTGCCTGAAGAAGATCCGTTCGCGGTCACCGAACCGGACGCCAAGTCGCTGGAACAGGTACTGGCGCTGAACTGCTTCGTCCGTGAAGACGGCCGTCCCCGGCTGGCCGTCGAATGGACCGCCGCGGGCGAGGTCCTGCCGGAGGAAAGTGTTGCGGCGCTTCAGGAAGCGTGGTCGAACGCGCTGGAAGCCCTGGCCGCGCACGCGGCGCGGATCGGACCGGACGGCGGTGGGCTCACGCCCTCGGATCTGCCGCTGGTCGGCCTCGACCAGGCCGACATCGACACGCTCGAACGCCTGGGCCGGGTCGAGGACGTGCTGCCCGCGACCCCGTTGCAGACCGGGCTTTCGTTCCACACCCTGGCGCGCGGCACCGAAGACACCGACGTGTACGTGGTGCAGGCCGTCACCCTGCTCAGCGGCGCGCTCGACGCCGCCCGCATGCGGGAGGCCGCGGCGGAGGTGCTGAGGCGGCATCCCGCGTTGCGCGTTCACCTGCACACCACCGACGCGGGCGAGGTCGTCCAGGTCGTGCCCGCCGAGGTCACCCTGGATTGGCGGTTCGCGCAGGTCTCGCCGGAGCAGGTCGAGCCCGAGTGCCGCGCCGAACTCGCGCGGCCGTTCGACCCGGCGACCCCGCCGCTGATCCGGTTCCTGCTGCTGACCCTCGGCCCGGACGAACACCGCCTGGTGCTCACCAACCACCACGCGCTGCTCGACGGCTGGTCGATGCCGCTGGTCGGCCGCACGCTGCTGGCCACCTACGCCGAACTCGGCGGCGGCCCGGCCGCCCCGGTCGCGCCGCCGCTTTCGGAGTACCACCGGGTGCTCGGCGAACGCGATTCGGACGCGGCGCTGGAGGCCTGGCGCGAGGCGCTGGCCGGGCTCGACGAGGGAACCCGGCTCGCCCCGGCGAGTGTCGAGTCCACTGTGGAGCGTCCGGACCGCGTCACCGTCGAACTGGGCGGGGAACACAGCGAGCGGCTGCGCGCCTTCGCCCGCGATCGCGGGATCACTCCCACGACGGTCTTCCAGACCGCCTGGGGTGTGCTGCTCGCCAGGCTGACCGGCCGCCGCGACGTGGTCTTCGGCTGCCCGGTCTCCGGCCGTCCGGCCGACGTCCCCGGTGTCGAGCGCATGATCGGGCAGCTCGGCAGCACGATCCCCGTGCGGGTGCGCTTCGACGCCGCCGACACCGCGGCCACCGTGCTGGAGCGTGTGCACACCGAGAGCGTGCGGCTCACCGATCACCATCACGCCGGGTTGCCGGACATCCAGCGCGCGGCCGGCGTCGGCGACCTGTTCGACACGATGCTGGTGATGGAGAACTTCCCGCTCTCCAGCCGCGCCCGCACCACCCTGGCACCCGGGCTGGACCTCGTCGGGGTCGACATCACCGACGCCACGCATTACCCGCTCACGGTGATCGTGCTGCCCGGCGACGAGTTCACCGTCGGCCTCGGCTACCAGCCCCAGGCCTTCACTCGCGAGGAGGCCGAGTCCTACGGCCGCTGGCTGCGTGCCGTGCTGACCGAGATCGTCACCGATCCGTCCAGGCCGGTCGCCCGGCTGCGCGCACTCGACGCCGGCGAAGAACGCGCGATGCTGCGTCTCGGCGAAGGCCCGGAGCCGAAGCGCGAACGCGGCGGCATGCTGGAGGAGTTCGGCCGCTGGGTCCGCGAGACCCCGGACGCCGAAGCCGTCGTGTGCCGCGACCGGAGCCTGACCTACGCCGAACTGGACCGCCGCGCCAACCGGCTCGCGAACACGCTGATCGACGCCGGAGTGAAGCCGCAGGACCCGGTCGCGGTCCTGCTGCGGCGCGACGTCGACCTCGTGGTCGCGTTGTTCGGCGTGATCAAGGCGGGCGCGGTGCACGTGCCGATGGATCCGGACTACCCGGCCGACCGGCTCGCGTACATGCTCGACGACATCAGGCCCGCCGCCGTCGTGTCCACTTCGGACGTCGAGGGTCTTCCTGTCGTGAGCTCGGATGAGCTGTCTGCAAAGGACAGCGATCCGGCCGTCCGGCTCAGCGAAGACGCGCTCGCCTACGTCATCTACACGTCCGGCACCACCGGAAAACCCAAGGGCGTGGCGGTGCCGCACCGCGGCGTGCCGAGCCTGATCGCGCTGCAGGAGGACATCGTCGGGATCGGGACCGCCGAACGGTACCTGCATTTCGCCTCGACGAGTTTCGACGTCGCCTTCTGGCAGTTCATGCTGCCGCTGCTGTCCGGCGGCACCTCGGTGATCGCGCCGGAGGAGGTCCGGATCTCCGGCGACGACCTGCTGGCCTACGCCGCCGAACACCGCGTCACCGGGCTCAACCTGCTGCCTTCGTTCCTCTCCGCGATGCCCGACGACGCCACCGTCGACCCGGACGTGTTCTTCGTCGTCGGCGCCGAACGGCTCGACCCGGAGCTGGCGCGGCGCTGGGGGAACCGGCGGGCGCTGTTCAACGCCTACGGGCCGACCGAGGTCACCATCAACTCGGTCACCTGGCATTACGACCCGGCCGATCCCGGGCCACTGCCCATCGGCCGTCCGGATCCGGAGGTCCGCGCGTACGTGCTCGACGGCGGGCTGCTCCCGGTCGGCACGAACGTCACCGGCGAGCTGTACCTGGCCGGGCCGAAGCTCGCCCAGGGTTACGTCGGCCGGGCCGCGCTGACCGCGGAACGGTTCGTCGCCGACCCGTTCGGGTCGCCGGGGGAGCGCATGTACCGCACCGGCGACCTGGTCCGCTGGCGGCCGGACGGGCAGATCGTCTTCCTCGGCCGCGCCGACCACCAGGTCAAACTGCGCGGGTTCCGGATCGAACTCGGCGAGATCGAGACCGCGCTGACCGCGCACGACGACGTGCGCGCCGCCGCGGTGATCGTCCGGGAGGACCGGCTGGTCGCCTACGTCGTCCCCGTGGACGGCGCCGAACCGGATCCGGCCGCGTTGCGCGAGTACCTCGCCGCGGAGCTGCCCGCGTACATGGTGCCGACCGCGTTCGTGGCGCTGGACCGGCTTCCGCTCGGTCCGAGCGGCAAGCTGGACCGGGCCGCGCTGCCCGCGCCGGAAGCCCGGTCGGATGGCGGGCGCGAACCCGCCACCCCGGCGGAAGCCGTGCTGCTGCGGGTGGTCCGGGATCTGCTCGGCCCCGGCGTCGGCCTGGACGACGGCTTCCTGGACGCGGGCGGGGACAGCATCGCCTCGCTGCGGGTGGTTTCCCGCGCCCGTCGCGAAGGGCTGAACCTGACCGCTCGCGACGTCCTCGAAGGTGGCACGGTCGCCGGGATCGCCGCTCGCTGTGGCGAACCCGAACGGGCCGAAGAGGCCCACGCGGTCGGAGACGCTCCGCTCACGCCGATCATGCGCGATCTGTTGCTGCGTGCGGGGAAAGCGGCCGACGGCTTCTGCCAGTGGACCGAGATCTGCGTGCCTTCGGCGGACGACGTCCCTCGCTGGCGGTCGGTGCTCGACGCCGTCCTCGCCCGTCACGACGTGCTGCGCGCGCATCTGGTCGAGGACGCGTTGCGCGTCCCGGACGTCGGCGCCGTGACCGGTGCCGACGTGCTCACCGCCGTCCGCGTCTCCGGCGATCCGCGTGCAGCGCTGGACGCGCAGGTCGAGCAGATCGTGGCACGGATGGACCCGCGGACCGGGCCCCTGCTCCGGGCGGTGCTCGTGGACGCGGGGGAGAAGCGGCCAGGACGGTTGCTGCTGGTGGCGCACCACCTGGTCGCGGACGCGGTGACCTGGCGCGTACTGCTCGACGACGTCGAACAGGCCTTCCACGGCAACACCCTGCACCGGCGCGGGCAGTCGTTCCTCGGCTGGGCGCGGTCGCTACGTGCCGCCGCTCCGCATCGAGAGGACGAATTGCCGTACTGGCGGGGGATCGCCGCCGCGCCGGAGACCACGCTCGGCCGCACCCGGCTCGATCCGGCACGCGACACCGTGGCGACCGCCCGGCATCACCGGGTCGACATCGGCGAGGACACGACCCGCGCCGTGCTCACCGAACTGCCCACGGCCTACCGCACCGGCCCGGACACCGTGCTGCTGACCGCGCTCGCCCGCGCCGTCGCCGCCTGGCGGGGGACAGGGGCCGATCTGCTCGTCGCTGTGGAGAGTCACGGGAGGCCGGGGCACACGCCGGACTTCGCGGGCACGGTCGATCTCGCGCAGACCGCCGGCTGGTTCACCGCCGTGCATCCCGCGCGGATCACCCCGCCCGCCGGACCGCTGCCGGACGCGCTGCGGGCCGTGCGTGACCATCTGCGCGCGGCGGGAGACGGCCTCGGGCACGGGATCCTCGGCGTCGGCGGCCCACGGCCCGAGATCGCCTGGAACTATCTCGGCCGATTCCCCGAGGCACCGGTCGAGGAGACCTTGTGGCAGCGGCCGCCGGACGCCGATCCGCTCGGTTCCGGCGGCGGCGCGGAGATGCCGCTGCCGTACGCGCTGACGGTGAACGCGATGGTCCCTGACGGCGGCACGCTCGGTGTCCGCTTCACCTGGCCGTCCGCGCTGTTCACCGAGGACGAGATCGCCGTACTCGGCGAGCATTTCCGCCGCGAACTGGACGAACTCGCCGCCGACGTGCCGGGCACCGGCGAGGTCCTGCCGCTGACGCCGTTGCAGGAGGTGATCCTGCGTGAATCCCGCGCGGCGGAAGAGGATCCGTATCCGGTGCAGGCCGCGTTCACGTTGTCCGGTGACCTCGACGTCGAGGCACTGCGGGCGGCGGCGGCCGCACTGGTGCGGCGGCAGCCGAACCTCGGTGCGGTGTTCCCGGCGTCGCACGAGGTCCAGGTGATTCCCACCGAACCGCGGGCCGGGTTCCGTGTCCGTGAAGTGTCCGAATTGGACGCCGCACTGGACGAAGAGCTCGCGGCGCCCTTCGACTTGGTGAGCGGGCCGCTGTGGCGGGTCACCGTGCTGCGGCACGGACCCGGCCGCCAGACCCTCGTGCTGACCAGTCACCATCTGCTGTCCGACGGCTGGTCCGCACCACGGATTCTCGGCGAACTGTTCGCGCTGTACGCGGGAAAGCCGTTGCCGGAGCCGGTTCCGCCGACCCGGTACACCCGGCTGCTCGCCGCGGCCGATCACTCCGCCGACGTCCGGGCATGGCGGGCGGAACTCGACGGCCTGCCCGAAGGCGACCATCTGCCGCGCACCGGTGGATCCGCCGAACCCGCGCTGTTCACTGTGGACGGTCAGCTGGTCGCGGAACTGACCAGGCTGGGCTCGTCGCTCGGGCTCACCGTCAACACGCTGTTGCAGGGCGCGTGGGCGGCCGTGCTCGCGGCCCACGCTGGGCGCTCCGACGTCAGTTTCGGGGTGATGACCTCGAACCGGACGTCCGATGTGGACGGTGTCGAAGAGATCATCGGCCTGCTGGCGAACAGCGTCCCGGTCCGTGCTCGGTTCACCGGGACGGTCGCCGAGGCTCTGGCCGATTTGCAGGCACGGCAACAGGCGATGGCCGCGCACCACCGGATCGGCCTGCCCGAACTCGCGTCGCTCGCCGGCCGCGAGCGGCTGTTCGACAGCCTCCTCGTGTTCGAGAACTACCCGGTGGATCCGGCGAAGCTGCGCGAACCCGCGCCCGGCCTGACCGTCACCGGGACGAGGTTCAGGGAACGGACGCACCATCCGGTGAGCGTCACCGTCGTTCCCGGCGAGAACGGCTGGGAAGGCGTCCTGTACGCACGGGACGCCGACGCCCGGTCGCTGGCAGGCGACCTCGTCGGGTTCCTCCGGGAACTGCCGTCCTGGCTGGACGGCGACGCCGCCCGGTTCGTGGGCGAACGATGACCGCGCGCCCGATCGACGCCGCGCTGTGGCGCACGGCGGCCGTCCTGGTGCTCGGCACGTTCATGGCGACCTTGGACAGCACGATCGTCTCGGTCGGTGTCGACACCCTCGCCGACGAGTTCGGCGCACCGGTCACCGGCGTCCAATGGGTGACGACGGCGTACCTGCTGGCCGTGGTCACGGCGGTGCCGGCGTCGGGCTGGCTCGCCGACCGGTTCGGCGGCCGCCGCGTCTGGCTCACCGCCGTCGTCGTGTTCCTGCTGGCGTCCCTGCTGTGCGCGCTGGCGCCGACGCTGCCCGCGCTCATCGCCTTCCGTGTCCTGCAAGGACTCGCGGGTGGCCTGCTGCCGCCGATCGGGCAGGCACTGCTCGCGCGGGCCGCCGGGCCGGACCGGATCGGCCGCGTGATCAGCGTCGTCGGGCTCGTGCCGCTGTTGTCGCCGGTGCTCGGCCCGCTGGCGAGCGGCACGATCCTCGCCGTCGCCGACTGGCCGTGGCTGTTCTACGTCAACCTCCCGGTCGGCGTGGTGGCCGTGGTACTGGCGAGGCGCTGGGTCCCGGCAGGCGAACCCGGCGGCAAGGGGGAGCGGTTCGATTTCCGGGGCGCGATGCTGCTTTCCCCGGGGCTCGCGGTGCTGGTCTTCGGGCTCACCTGGTTCGAACAGGGCTCGCCGGTGGTCGCCGGGATCGGGGTCGCGGCGGGCGTCGTGATGCTCGCGGCGTTCGTGCGGCACGGTCTGCGGGCCGAAGCACCCCTGCTGGATCCGCGGTTGTTCACGAAGCCGCCGTTCGGGGTCGCCGCGCTGGCGCTGGTGCTGCTCGGCGCGTCGGTGTTCGGCACGATGTTCCTGTTGCCGCTGTACCTCCAGCGTGGCGCCGGACTGTCCACATGGGACACCGGACTGCTGCTGGTGCCGCAGGGCATCGGCGCGGCGGCCGGATCGGTGCTGGTGAACCGGCTCGTCGACCGGCTCTCCCCACGCACGCTGGTGCTGAGCGGGATCGGGCTGGTCGCCCTCGGCACCGCACCCTTCACCCAGCTCGGCCCGGGTCTCCCGGACTGGGTGATCGTGGTTTCCCTGCTGCTGCGCGGTTTCGGTGCGGCGCTGATCGGCGCGCCGGTGATGACGATCGTCTACCGCCGGGTCGAACCCGCCCGGCTGCCCCGCGCCGCCGGGGCACTGAACCTGCTCAACACACTCGGCGGCTCGATCGGCACCGCGGTACTGGCCGTGGTGCTGCAGGCCCGGCTGGCCGCGCGCGGCCCGGACCTGGCCGCGGCCTTCGCCGACGCCTTCTGGTGTGTTCTCGGCCTCGCCGTCGTGGCGGTCGCCGGTGCGACGCGGCTGCCCCGGACCGGGGTGGCCGCCCCCGACAAGAAGAGAGGTCATGCGGATGCTTGACCAGCTGCCCAGTCCGGCCGAGGTGGTCACGACCGGCTTCGTGCCGGAGGAGATCGTCCGGCACCGCGAAACCGTCGCGAACGTGCTCGCCCGGCGGGACTCCCGGCTGCTCGTCGTCGTGGGCCCGTGTTCCGTGCACGACACCGGCGGCGCGCTCGAATACGCGCACCGGCTCGCCGAGGCGTCCCGCCGGTTCGCCGACGATCTCGTCGTGGTCCTGCGCGCCTACCTGGAGAAACCGCGGACGATCGCGGGCTGGACCGGCCTCGTACCCGACCCCGGCCTGGACGGCAAAGGCGATCTCGCCTCCGGTGTCCGGATCGGACGGAGGTTCCTCGACGACGCCGCCGCGACCGGGCTGCCGCTGGCGTACGAGTTCGTCGACCCGTTCCTGGCGCCCTACTTCGCGGACACCATCAGCTGGGGCGCGATCGGCGCGCGCACCGTCGCCAGCCAGCCGCACCGGCAGCTGGCGTCCTGGCTGCCGATGCCGATGGGCATGAAGAACTGCGTGTCGGGACGGCTGGACACGGCCGTCGCCGCGGTCCGGGCCGCCGCGCTGCCCCACGTGTTCCCCGGCGCCGCGGCCGACGGACGCCCGCGGATCCAGCGCAGCGCCGGGAATCCGGACGCCCATCTCGTCCTGCGCGGCGGCCCGAAACCCAACCACCACGCGCACGCCGTCGCGGACGCCCTCGACGCGCTGACCACCGCGGGCCTGCCGCACCGGCTCGTCGTCGACGCCTCGCACGGCAACAGCGGCAAGGACCACAACCGGCAGCCCGTGGTCGTCGCGGACCTGGCGGACCAGATCTCGGCGGGCAACGACGCGTTGGCCGGGGTGATGATCGAGTCGTACCTCTCCGACGGGCGGCAGGACGTCGGGTCGACGCCGCCGCGGCCCGACCTGAGCATCACGGACGCTTGCCTGGGCTGGGAACGGACCGTTCCGCTGCTGGAATCCCTCGCCTGCGCGAACGCGGTGCGGCGGCTGAGCGCCCCTGGGCGCTCTTCGCATTCAGTCCTCTAAATGCGGCGGGCTTGCGGCGCCCCGGTCATCGATCGGGACCCCGGTACGTGAAAGGCCCCTTCACGCTCATCTGGCCAGTCCGCGTCTGCTGCTCTTGCCCCGAAGTGTCATGAAAGGGTCGTTCAGGACGTTTTTCGTCCTGAACGACCCTTTCATGACACTTCGGAGGGGTCCTGCGCCGAACTCCACACCTTCCCGGTACGCGAAGGCGTCCTTCCCAACTCCGAGCGGAGGGAAGCGGCAAAGTCGCATAACCGCTGTTCGGTTCTGGGACGTGAGCTACTCGAGGCGCGCGTCAAGCTCCTGAGTGTCCACAAGGGACACTTTCGAGCGGTGAAATGTCTGATTGATGGCTAGATGCGCGGTTCTCGAGGGTGGTCGTGAGTGGTAATGATCGTTAGAACGATCATTACCACTCACGACCACTTCACAAAACGCCCGAATCAGGCACTGCTACCTGGGAAGAGTCCCCTGTGGACAGTCGAGAAGATGTCAGGTCACCGGGCTTACTTCTTCCAGACGATCGGGTCGTCCTTGTACCCGTCACCGTCGCTGAAGGTCGCGCCGCCGACCTCGCCGCCGTCCCTGACGGCCTGGAGTTCGCAGGTGTCGTAGGTCGCGCCGACGGTCTTGAAGTCCTTCTTCGCCGTCTCGGACTGGCAGTTCGGGGTCTCGCCGGTGATGATCACGCCGGTGCTCTTGTTGTTCGGACCGACCGCGCGCAGCCGCACCGTGCTGTAGGTGAGGTCCGTGCCGCCGACGTTCTCCACCGTCAGCCGGATGTACACCGGCGTCATGCCCTTGGCCTTGTCGCCGTACGCGGCGAGGTCTTCCTTCGGGCCCAGTTCGATCGCCTTGACGGTGATCGCGATGGTGCCGGACTTGTCGTTGCCGTACTTGAACGGGACGACGGCGCGGTCGCCGACCTTCAGTTCGCTGCCGGGCGCGGTGGCGTCCGCGTTCGAGACCGGGACGGTGCCGCTGGTCGCGGGCGAGGACGCCGCGGCCGACGTCGGCGCGGGCGCCGGGGGGGGAGCGGGGCTGCCCGACTCCTCTTTACCGCCGCAGGCGGAAAGCAGCAGCACGGCGGCGCAGCCGGTGGCGGACAGGGCGATGCGGTCGAACTTCATGGATCTCCTCGGACTCCCCGCCGAATCCTGCTCCGGCGTTCTCGCCACGCACCGTAGTCGATGAGGGAGTAAGACAGTGTGGGCCATTCGCACCACGAACGGTTACGAAAAGGTTACGCTGTTCGGCTTAATGGGGTGCCGTTCACTTCTTCCAGGTGATGGGGTCGTCTTGGTAACCGTCGCCGCCGAATGACGCGCCGCCGACCTCGCCACCGTCCTTGACGCCTTCTGTGTCGCAGGTCTCATAGGTCGCGCCCGGTGTGCTGAAGTTCTCCGGCGCTGTCTCGCCCTTGCAGGCCGAGGTGCCGCTGGCCATGATCACCTTCGTGCCCTTGCCGTTCGCGTCCACCGCGCGCACAGACACCGAAGTGTCGGCGAGATCCGTGCCGCCGACGTTCTCGATCACCATCCGGACGTAGACCGGAAGCGTGCCCTCGCCCTTGTCCTTGAACCCGGCGAGGTCCTCCTTGGGGCCGATCTCGACCGACTTGACGGTGATCGCGATCGTGCCGGACTTGCCCGCGTCGCTGAACGGGACGACGGCGCGTTCGCCGACCTTCAGCTCGCTGCCCGGCGCCATGGTGCCGTCGGCTCGGACGGTCTTCCCGGCCGCTTCCTCGCCACAGGCGGAAAGCAGCAGCGCGGCGACGCAGCAGGCGGCGATCAGGGCGGACTTCATGGATCTCCTAGGACTTCCGCCGAACCGGTACCGGCGAGCTCGTCACGCACCGTAGCCGCAACCGGCGGTGGCGAGTGTGGCCCGTTCGCACCACAACCGATCACAAATCGCTTACGCCGATCAGGCCATCCTGGATGGCGCGCGCGACCAGTGCGGCCTTGGTGGGGGCCTCCCGGCCGATCTGGGCGTATTTGACCCGGATCCGCTCGAGATGCGAGTTGACCGTGTTCGGCGAGATGCCCAGCCGGTGCGCGACGAAGTCCTTCGACTCGGACTGGAACCACTCGATGAGCACTTCGGTCTCGCGCGCGGAGAGGGCGGGGCGCCGCTCGGAGCGGTCCCCGGCCAGCGCTCCCGCCAGCGACGGTGGTGTGTACGACCGGTCGGCCGCCGCCGCGCGCACGGCTTCGAGGAGGTGCTCGGCGCCCTCGGCCTTGGTGAGATAGCTGAGCGCGCCGAGTTCGAGGCACTGAAGGACGGTCTCGTCGTCGTCCCGCATCGAGTAGACGACGACGCGGCGGCCCGCCTCGATGAGCCGGCGCAGATCGCCGATGGCCGGGGTGGTGCTGTTCAGGTGCAGGTCGAGGATGACGACGTCGGCTCGCGCGCCTTCGCCGATCCAGGCGGCCCGCACGTCCTCGCCTTCCGCCACGACGGTGACCGGCGGGCTGCCCGAGGACAGCCAGTACACGACTCCGGCCCGCACGGCCGGATGATCGTCGACGACCACCGCGGTCAGTTCGGTCGCGAACGCCATTTCGCCTCCATCCACGATCGTTCTCCCAGTGCGTGCCATTCGACGTCGACGGCGCCCGATCCGTTCGCCGTCGCACCGGGTTCACCGTCGGTGATCGCCGCGACGCGGATTTCGTCATCGGTCCGCAGGACGCTGACCCTGGCCTGCGAACGGGCGGCGACCAGCGCGGTCATCAGCGGACCGGTCAGTTCGCGGCGGATGCCGGTCGGGATCGGCGCCGGTTCGCCGCTGACCGCCAGCGTCACTGTCAGTCCCCGCCGCTCGGCGAGATCGACGCAGGCCGAGACCTCGTGCAGCAGCGGATCGGGGACGTCGTCGTTCTCCGCGAACAGCCGCCGCAGCTGCGTGGCCGCGAGCGCGCAGCGCCGCCGGACCGCTTCGTCGCGCGGGTCCAAGGTGTGGTCGGCGAGTCCGGCGAGCAGTGGCAGGGTGGCGCCGAGCTGACCGGCGAACCGGCTCCGCTGGTCGGCTTCGCGCTCCTCGGCGAGCGCCTTGCGGTGGGCCTGCCGGTCGCGTTCCGCCGAGGCCTCCGCGGCTTCGCCCACCCGCCGGTTGACGACCCTGATCAGCGCCAGCGTCGCGGCCTGGAAGGTGAGCACGCTGAGCCCGACGATCACCAGGCCGCCGATCTCGCCGCGATCGGCGGGCGCCGAACCGATCTGCCGGGAGAAGGTGAGCGTCATCTGGAGGACGAGCGCGCCCATCGCGAGTGCGGGGCGGTCCAGCAGCAGCACCAGCAGATGCCAGCCCGCGAGGCCGGACGCCCAGTCGTCCCCGCCGAGCAGCTGATCCGGCGGCAGCGTCCAGACGGCGACCGTCGACGCGGCGAGGACCACCACCGCCCCCGCGAGCGCGACCGGCCAGGGGACCGGCTTCCAGCGCAGGACCCACCACGCCGCCACGACGAGCACCACGGCGAGCGCGACGAACGCGGACCGGCCGGCCGTGTCGCCGAGCCGGGGCAGGCTCAGCACGGCCTGGATCACCGCCGTCGCGAGCAGGACCGCGATCCGGCAGCCGCCGAGGACCCGGTCCGCGGTCTCACTCATGCGGCCACACCAGTTCCACCGTGGTCCCCGCGCCGGGCGCTGAGGTCACCTCGGCCCGGCCGCCGGCCGCGGCCATGCGTTCGACGAGCGAACCGCGCACACCTCGCCGCTGCGCCGGCGTCCGCGCCGGATCGAAACCGCGACCCTCGTCCCGGACGGTCACCCGGACTCCGTCTTCCACGGTCAGCCGGGCATCGCCGACACCCGCGTGCCGATCGACGTTCACCAGCGCCTCACGCACGGCCCGCACCAGGGCGAGCGCGGCCGACGCCGGGATCGGCGGGACCGGCGACCAGTGCGTCTCGACCTTCACCGGGCTTTGCGCGAGCACGCCGCGCAACGAGGTCTCGAGATCGACCACACTGCCGGGACCGGATTCGCCGGTGAGGATCGCGAGATCGCGGCGGGCGTAGCCGGCGACCTCGGCAGGGTCCGCCGTTTCCCCGCGCTGGGCGACTGTGAGGAAGGTGGCCGCCGCCGTGTCGTGCAGGACGGCCAGATACTCCCGTTCCCGCAGTCGTCGTTCCACGGCAAGGGATTCCTCACGCGTCAGCCGGGCACGGCGCTCACGGAGATGGTCGATCCGACGCGTCGTTCGCGACAGCAGGAGGAAGGCGCCCCTGGCGAGGGTGGCCTCGAGCAACACACGCAGTACCACCGAGAGACCGCCCTCGAAGCCGAGCGGCACCACCTCGATCGCCAGCAGGCAGGCGAGGGCGGGCACGGTGATCTTCGGCGGCCATTCCCACTGGAGGGTGATCGCGGTGATGGTGAGGACGTTCAGGGCCCATTGGTTCAGCTCGCCCGCTTCGGGCGCTGTCAGGAACTGGGTGCCGCAGATCGCCGCGGCGCGCACCAACGCCAGCGCGAACGCCACCGGCCTGCCCCGGCCCGTCTTTCCCACCAGGTACTCGGCGACGGCGGTGACCAGCGCCAGCGCGAGCAGACCGAAGGCGAGCGGCAGCGCGCTCGACGGCGTGGCGAGCACTCCGAAAACGCTGATCACCAGCAATCCGGCGCCTCTTGCCGGACCGGCGAACCGGCCGACCACCCGCAGGAACTCCGCTTCGACGGAGGTCTCACGATCGGACGGCACGGCAGCAGTCAAGCAGACGCCTGCAGCGTCCGCAGGTCCAGTACCCGCCAGGTGAGAGCGTCGTTCCCGCCCGTCGACCACCACACGAACGGCCCACGCGCCAGCACGGTGCCGAACTCCGCCGCCAGGTCGGCCAGCCGCCCGGTGGCCGTGTCGTAGAGGGCGAGGACGCCGCGGTCGTCGTCGACCACGACCGCGTAACGATCGAGCACGACGACGTCACCGAACGCGGGCCGGATCCCCTTCCCGCCGACACGTCTTCGCTCGGAGCCGTCGGGCCGCATGAGGTCGAGCCGTGCGGTCCCGCTCTGCCGCAATACCTGGACCCGGCACCAGGACGGCGTGCAGTCGACCAGTTCGACGCTCTGCCCGTCGACCTTCCTCTTGCGGCCGTCGCGGAGGTCGACGAGTTCCGACGGTCCCGCCTGTTCGACAGCCGCCGCGGTCGCGAAGGGCCACGCGGTGAGTGCGTAGTCACCGGGCAGTGGGGCGCGGGTCACCGGGCCGCCGGCCAACGCCACCGTCCGCACCTCGGTGGCGTCGCCCCGCACGGCCACCCAGCTGGCCTTGGCGTCGTGCACGGCGAGGTCGTACTGGGAATCCAGGAGCACGACCCGCCCGGTGTCGGCGGTGACGGGGACCGGGTCCTCACCGTGTGGCCCGGCCCGCCACAGCGTCCCCGTCCCGGTGATGTCGGACAGTTCCAGCCACACCAGCGCGTCCGGGGAAGTGGCGAGGACGAACCGGGGCGAGCCCGACGGCGGGACCTCGCGGAGTACGCGATCTCCCACCACGAGCCGGACGACGTCGTCCCCTTGCCGCACCCCGGCCGAGATCCCGGAATCGAGGAACGCCAACGGTGTGTAGGGCGCCCCGGTGACGACGTTCGCGGCGATCCTCGCGTCCGGCCAGACGTCGGTGAGCGAAGGGACGGCGGGTGCCTTGGCCTCGGGAGCGGGTGCGGGCAGAACCATCACGACGACGGCCGCCAGCGCGGCCAACGCCAGCCCCGTGCGGGTGCAGTCGCGCGGGATCACCGCACCACCGCGGGGGAGGAGGCGCCCGCGCGGACGAGCACCGGCGCGCCGGTCCCGTCGGCGGGCACCGCGTAGATCGCCTTGTCCCGGCCGTAGGCGACGGTCCTGTCGTCCAGCCACTGCGGCTGGTCCTCGAGATGCGCGGGGTCGGCGAGCGGGACGTCGCGGCCGTCGGCGAGGGAAAGCACGTGCAGCCGCCACCGGTCGCCCGTACGGAACTTGTAGGCGACGCGGGTGCCGTCCGGCGAGAGCGACGGGCATTCGACGTTGCGCCGCAGCGCGGTCAGCGTGCGGCCACCGAGATCGCCGCGGACCAGCCAGGTTCCGCCCGCGGACCTGGCGGTGGCGTAGAACGTCCGATCGTCCCGGGCGAAGGTCACTCCCCAGTAGTTCAGATCCTCGGCCGGATACGGCTTTCCGTCCACGGTGAGCGCGAAATCCTCCAGGGAGCCGTAATGGTTTCCGGTGTCCAGGTCGAAGATCCCGGCGGTGGTGGAGAAGGTGCCCACCCCGCCCAGATAAGAGTCACCGGAGCGGAACACCGTCCAGCCGACCAGCCGTCCGGACGGGGAGACCCGGACCCGGGACGGCAGCCCCCATTCGGAGATCGACCGCGGTGCGGCTCCCGGTTTCGTGACGACCAGTTCGGCCTGGTCGGGCACCGCCGTCGCGCGCAGGCACGCCAGCGTCCCCGCGGTGACGTCCACGCGCTGACAGGCCGGGCCGACGCGGTCGTCCTGCCGGACCCGGCCCGAGTCGTCCACGTACAGCAGGCCGCCGTGCGCCAGGTCCAGCCGCTGTTCCGCCACCGCGTCCCCGGTGCGCAGCCCGACGAAGACCGCCCCGGCCGCCACCGTGACCAGCACGGCCGCGACGCCCACCCACATCCGTTTCATTTCACCCTCGTTCCGGCCAGTACCGACACCAGCAGCACCACGGCGAACACCGCGAACGCGGGCCGCAACGCCACCCCCGCCGCGAGTGCGCCGAACAGCACCGCGCCCGCCGCCCTGGCCAGTGCCTGTCCTGTTTGGACGATCGCGAGACCGGTGGCCCGCAGGGACTCCGGTACCAGCGGCGACGCGTGCGCCATCAGGACGCCGTCCGTGCACGCGTAGAACACCCCGTGCGCCGCCAGGACGACCGCCGCCACGGGCCATCCGCTCGCCGAAGCGGCCAGGACGACGTACGCGGCGAGCAGCACGACGTGACCGCCGAGGAAGACCTTCCACCGTCCGACGCGGTCGGCGAGCCGTCCGATCGGTGAGGCCAGTGCCATGAAGGTCAACGCCGTCGCCAAGGGCAGCAAGGGAAGCGCTCCCGGCGGCAAGCCGGCGGACTGCTGCACGCCGACGAACAAGAACATGTCGCCGACCGTGCACATCCCGAGAAGCGCGGCGGCCAGACAGGTGCGGCGGAGCGCGGGTTGCCGTAGCAGGGCGAAACCCGCCCGCAGTCGTACGCGTGACCGCTCGACCGTCCCGGCGGGGGCGCGGACGAACACGGCCAGCACGATCACCGCGATCACGGCGAGGCAGAAGCTCACTCCGAACACCGCCGGATAGTCGCCGGCGAGAAGCGTCAGCAGGCCGAACGCGGCGATCGGCCCGAGCAGCGCGCCCGCCGTGTCCATCGCGCGATGGACACCGAACGCGCGGCCGAGACCGTCGGCGGGGGTGGCGAGGGTGATCATCGCGTCCCGCGGCGCGGTGCGGATGCCCTTGCCCGCGCGATCGGCGCCGATCACCAGGCCGATCGCGCCGAGTGAGGATCCGGCCGCGGGGAAGGCGAGTTTGGTGGCCGCAGAGAGGCCGTAGCCCACCAGCGCGACGGCTTTCGGACGGCCGAGGCGGTCGGAGAAGTAGCCGCCCGCCAGCCGCAACAGCGCGGTCGCGCCCGTGTAGAGCCCGTCGATCGCGCCCAGTTGCAGGTAGCCGACTCCGAGGCCGTAGACGAGGTACAGCGGGAGCACGGCGGTGACCATCTCGGCGGACATGTCCGTGATCAGGCTGACCACGCCGAGGCCGATCACGGTGGCGGGCACCGATCCCGCCCGGCTCGCGGGCCGGGCGGGATCGGTGGAACGGAGGGTGGAGAGGTACATGGCTACGCGCTGACGCGGATGTCGTCGACCGCGGACTCCCACAGCGACGCGGTGCTCGCGTCGGCGGCTTCGACCAGCAGCCGCACACTCCGTCCGGCGAACGACGACAGGTCCGCCGTCGCGGTCTGCCAGGCGCCCGCGACCTCGGTCGCGGAGCCGGTCTTCTCGAACACCGTCGTCGGCGTGGTGCCGTCGAGCACGCGGATCCGCAGGTGGTCGGCGGAAGTCGCGTTGTCGCCGTGCGCGAAGGTGTAGGAGAAGGTCAGCTTCCCGCCAGCCGGCACGGTGAACGACGGCGACGCCATTGACGACCCACCGCCGTCGAGGTCGTTGACGCCGTACTCCGATCCGGCCAGCCGCCCGGTGACCAGGCAGTTCGCGCCGCTGGTCGTGTCGCCGCGTTGCTTGATCTGGTTGCTGTAGGTCGAGGTTGTCTGCTCGGGATCGCCCCGTTCCCATTTGCCCGAGGTGGCGGTGTCCGCCCCGGCCGGGTTGAGCCGCCAGCCCTTGTCAGTCTCGAAGTCGTCGGCGAACGCCTCACCGCCCGCCGAGCCCACGCTCACCGTGACCTTCGCCGTCTGGGTCGTGGAGCCGGACGACCCGGTGACCGTTGCCGTCGCCGAACCGGACGCTGCTTCCGTCGCCGTCAAGGTCAGCGTCGCCGACGCGGTGCCGTTGGCGGGCGGGGTGACCGACGACGGCGAGATCGTGCCGGTCACTCCCGAAGGCAGGCCCGACACCGAAAGCGTGGTCGCCGAACTGAAGCCACCGGTGCTGCCGACGTTCACCGTCACCGAGGCCGTCCCGCCCGGTTTCACCGACACCGACGAGGGCGTGGTGCCGACGGAGAAGGCGGGGGAGGAGACGCCCTTCTTGCATTTGCCGGTCGCGGTGTCGGTGAAGGTGCGGCCCGACACCGGCACGAAGTCGCTGCGGTAGTCCGTCGCGCTCAGCGTCAGCTTCCCGACGCCGAAGGTGTTGGTGTTGCCCGCTTCCTGCACCGCGGCCGAAGACTGGTCGAAGTTGTAGTAACCCCGGCCGCCGGTACCGATCAGCAACTCGCGGACACCGTTCACATCGTCGCGTGTGCCGTCCGGCCGCGACGGCGCGTACCGCTGGTAGTTGTGGTCGTGGCCGACGACGATCAGGTCCGCCTTCGCGTTGTACAGCGCCTGGAAGAACGGTGTCACCGACGAGTCGTCGCCGTGCGTGCCCCGGCTGAACCGCGGGTGGTGGAAGAACGCGGCCGTACAAGGTTTCGTACTCGCCGCCAGGTCGTTCTTCAGCCAGGTCTCCTGCGTCGAACCGGTGCCGCGGGTGATGTTGGAGTTGAGCGCGACGAAATGCCAGTCACCGACGTCGAAGCTGTAGTAGCCCTTGCCGCGTTCACCGGCCCGCGTGCCGAAGTAGTCGAAGTATCCCGAGGCGCCGGACGTGTTGTACTCGTGGTTGCCCGGCGTCGGATAGGTAATGGACTTGAACTGGCCGTAATAGGGGTCGTAATTGTTCTTGTATTCGGACAGCGTGCCCGAGCTGTAGGCGTTGTCCCCGGCCAGGATCAGCGCCTGGGGATTCATGTTCTCGATCAGCGGCGCGGTCTGGTTGCACGAAGACCCGCAGACGTCGCCGACCGCCGCGACGGTCGTGGTCGCCGCGGCGAGCGGCCGGTCACCCGCCTGATAGGCGTCGATGGCGAAGCGGCTCGCGGGGTCGGCCAGCGCCGCCGAGACCCGTACGCAGTCGCCCTCGAACGCGCGGGTGTGGAAGGCCTTGCCCGGCCAGTGCTGAGCGGTGAGCGTGAACGATCCGGCGCCGCTGCCGGTCAGTGTCACGGAGTCGTTGCCGCGCAACGAAAGTTCCGTGAACCGGACGCGGAGCCAGTGCGCTCCGGGCGCACAGACGGACCGGGCGGCCATCATGGCGGCGCCGCCACCGGACACCGAGGCGGGGCCGCCGGTGACACCCGCCTCGGCCAGTTGCGGAACCTGATCGGCCACTTCGGGCACGGCGGGTGGCGCGGCTCCGCCTGCTTGCGGTTGCGCGGCGACCAGGAACGCCCCGACGGCCAGCGTCGAGGTCGCGACGGCGAGTGTCCGGCGGCGCCATCGGCTTGTGGTTGAGCGCATGGGAAATCCTCTTCGGTCAGCGACGGGAGGAAGTGAGATTCGGGAATTCCGGGGGATTCTTCCGACGATTCAGACCCTAATCACGGCCGGAGGAGCGTCAACGGAAAGTCGCCGAGGGGCTGGATAACTCTGAACGGAGCCCGGTTCACCCGACGAAAGTCGGGCGTTCCGGACGGTACGCTGCGCCTTCATGACGAGTCTCGCTCCGGCGGAATTCGGTGCCGCCCTGCGCGCCGCGATCGAACGCAGCGGGCTGAGTCTCAGCGAGATCAGCCGCCGCTTGCGTGACCACGAGACGCCGGTCAGCATCAGCGCGCTGAGCTATTGGCAGAATGGTGAGAACCGGCCGGAACGGGCCAGTTCGCTCGCCGCCGTGACCGCGCTGGAAACCATTCTCGGCCAGCGCCCGGAGACGCTCACCGGGCTGCTCGGCCCGCGGCGGCCGCGCGGCCGCTGGACCATCCGGGCCGACACCGCCCTGCCCTACGACCAGGTGTGGCGGCGGCCGGAGGAGGTGGCGCGCGCACTGGCCAAAATGGACGTGACGCCGGACGAACTCGACACCCCGAACCGGCTTTCGCAATACCTTTCCTACCGGGTGGACGGCGACGGGCACCAGGAATCGGTCCGGGTCCGGCGGCTGATCCGCGCCGATCACGACGGCACGTCGAGATTCGTCTTCGTGAGCCGGTGTTCCAGCATCACGCAGCCACCGGCCGTACTGTTCGCCGAAGGCTGCCGTCCGGCGCGGTTCCGCGCGGACGTCCCCTCGTCCACCTGCGTCTTCGAATTCGCTCTCGACCGCACCTTGGCCGCCGGCGAACTCGCCGTCGTCGCGTTCGGGGTGCGCTTTCCGCCGGGGCAAGCCAGAAAGCACGTCCAGATCGCGCTCTACCGCCCGGCCCGCGACGTCGCGGTGCAGATCGCCTTCGACCCGAAGCGGTTGCCGCGGCGGTGCGCCGGTTTCTTCCGGCCGCGCGGTTCGATGCCACCCGAGGAACGCTGCGAAGCGACGTTCGACCGGGACACCAGCACGTTCCAGTTCATCACGCTGGACCCGCAGCCCGGCCAGTACGGGATCCAGTGGAGCTGGACGTAGCTATTCGTAAGGCCGTTCGGGCGCGGCCACCGGCGTGACGGTTCCGACCTTGAGGAACGGGATGCGTTCGCCGTTGACGGCGTCCACCACGGACCCCGGCCGGAACGTTCCGGTGACCTCGATCCAGGTGTCGGGTTCGTGCGGGACGCTCCCGTCCAGCACGACCTTCACCGGGCGCCCGTCCGCGGCGCAGCAGGTCAGGATCATCCGCACGATCAGTGCCCCGCCGTCCGGGCCGGCGGCGGTGAAGCCGGTGAGCGCGACCCGTCTCGAACCGAGAGAACGGCCCTCGTCGAACACCGCGCGCGAGGCGTAGTCCAGGACGGTCACCTTCACCGGGTCGCCGTCGGGCAGCGGCGGGTACTCGTCCGAGCGGGCCAGTGCCGTGCCCGCGTTGCCCGCCGCGTAACTGCCGAGCGGTTGCGGGGAGACCAGCAGCAACGCGAGGACCGGAAGCGGGAGCAGCCAGGCCACCTTCGGATGACGATGGCGGTTCGCCGCCGCCAGGACCAGGACCAGGACGCCCGAGGCGAGCAGGAACGGCCAGAGCCCTTCCTTCACATAGCGCAGGTATTGGCCGGTCAGGCAGACCTTGACCACGGCCGCGCCCAGCAGGAGCAGCACGACGGTCGCCGCGGTCCGGTTCACCAGAGCACCGCCCCGGTCACGGCCGCGCAGGCGAGGGCGACCACGAACGTGGCGGGCGCGAACCGGACGGCGAACCGCCTGCCGAAGGTTCCGGCCTGCATGGCGAACAGTTTCAGGTCGACCATCGGCCCGACCACCAGGAACGCCAACCGGGCGGTGAGCGAGAACTGGGTCAGCGAGGCGGCGACGAAGGCGTCCGCCTCGCTGCAGATCGACAACAGGACCGCCAGCAGGGCCAGCGCGAGAACACTGAGCACCGGATTGTCCGCGACGGCCTGGAGCCAGCGGCCGGGGACCAGGACGTTGAGTGTCGCGGCGGCCATGGCGCCGACGACCAGGAATCCGCCCGCGTGCACCAGGTCGTGGCCTGCCGCTCCGGCGAACGCCCGCCAGCGCGTGTCACCGTGGGCGTGTTCGGGCAGCTTGATCCACTCCGTCCGGCCGAGGCCGAGCCACAGCCAGCCCATCACGACCGACGCGGCGAGACCGGCCGCCGCCCTGGCGAAGACCATCGACGGCTGATCGGGGAACGCGATCGCCGTGGCGGCCAGTACGACCGGATTGAGGGCGGGGGCCGCGAGCAGGAACGCCAGCGCGGCGGCCGGGGTGACCCCTTTGCGCACCAAGGCGCCGGCGACCGGGACCGAACCGCATTCGCATCCCGGCAGCACCATTCCGCTCGCCGCGGCCGCCGGAACCGCGAGAACGGGATGTTTCGGAAGGACTTTCGCGAAGAATTCGCGCGGGACGAAGACCGCGATCGCCGCGGAAAGGGTCACGCCGAAAGCGAGGAACGGAACGGCCTGGAGCACGATCGAAACGAAGACCGTCGTCCAGGTCTGCACGATCGGTGTCCCGAGGACATCGTCAAGCGGGCCTCGGACGAGCAGAACGACAACGAGAAGGCCCGCGAGCACTTCCACCGAACCGACGCGCCTGTCCACTTCGGTCTTCACCGGCCCGACTCTAGGGTTTCCGCCATCCACCAGGAATTTCGTCGTCTGGATAACACTGGACGACCACGAATGGGGTGGGTTACCTTCCTCGCCCGGTCGGGGGTATTTCCGGTTTCGAGTTGTGGTCACCCGGTCGAAGGGCACAAGAATCGCCCCATGCGTGCAAGGCGGTTCGCCTCCCTTTCTGCCGGTGCCGCCGCCGCGGTGTGCGTGGCGGCCCTCGTGGTCACCGACGGCGCGGTCGCCGCCCCCTTACCGGGCGGCCTGGGACCGTGCGTCGGATCCGCCTGCCCGGACAAATACCCGCCGGTGAACAACAAGGACTACGCGGGCCGGGACAACGGCATCAACGTCTATGTCGGCGGCGAATTCCAGGTACGCGAAGCGGCGGCGGAAGCCGAAGGGCGAGTCGTCGTCCTCGGTGATTTCGACATGGCGAAACGCGCGGGCGCGTCGTCCATCTACAACGTCGGCGTCGCCGGTGTCGGATCACGCGTGCCACCGCCGGACGGCGCGGACTTCCTGAGCACGGGCGGGAACGTCAGCATCGCGACCGGCCAGCGGCTGCTCGCCGAGGACGGTGTCGTCCGGCACGCGGGAACCGTCACCGGGACGGTGATCGGCAAACTCGAAAAGGATCCCGACGCGGTGAAACCCTATGTGGGCCTGCGCGAGGATCTTCGGGTGGCCAGCAAGTGCTACGCGCGGGAAGGCACGACGCCGCGTCCGGCCACGGGCACGGCGGTCAACCAGGGATACCGCACCCTGTTCACCGGGGACGGCAAATCCGCGCTGCAGGTGTTCACCGTGGACTTCGACCTGACCGGCGCCACCGGCGGCATGCAGGGGATCGAGTTCGAAGGCATCCCGGCGGGAGCCACGATCCTGGTCAACATGGTGGGGGCAGCCCGGACGATCAACACCTACACCGGAGATTTGAACGACCAGGACCCGCTGAACAAACTGCGGGAACGGCTCCTGTGGAACTTCCCGGACGCCACCCGGGTGAAGATCGCCGGTGGCGCCCAGTTCCAGGGGAGCGTGCTGATCGGCGAGCCGGGGAGCACCGCGACCATCACCGCGTCCGGGATGAACGGCCGCTTCTTCACCACGGGCTCGCTCGTGCACACCTCCGAGGCGACCGGTGGGGGCGGGCAGGAGTTCCACGCCTACCCGTTCGACGGCGACCTGCCCGAATGCGTCAGCACGCCGACCACGACGCCGAGCAGCTCCACTTCTTCTTCTTCTTCTTCTTCTTCTTCTTCGAGTTCGACTTCGACGAGCAGTTCGACCACGACGAGCAGTAGTTCCACGACGACCAGCAGCTCGGCCACGTCGACTTCGCCCACTTCCACCTCGACGGCGCCGACTTCGACCACGGCGACCTCGACGACGCCGACCTCGTCGAGCCAGACGAGCACCACCTCTACGTCCACGTCCAGCAGCAGTTCGGCGCCGAGCAGCAGTTCCTCCAGCAGCTCCACGTCGTCGAGTCCGACGAGCAGCACCGCTACCTCTTCGAGCTCGAGTAGCACGTCACCGACGACCAGCAGCTCGTCGAGCACGACGCCGGTCCCTGGGGTGACCGTCACGACCACACCGGGCCAGCCGGGAGCGACCACCCCGGGTGGCGGGCCGAGCGACAGTGGACCGCTGGCCTCGACCGGCAGCGAGATCCGGGGACTGCTGGTCTCCGGCCTGTTCCTGCTGCTCCTCGGTGGCGCGCTGGTGGTGCTCACGATCCGGTCGAGGCGCCGCGAGTCCTAGTGTCCTGCGTCGGAAGTTCGCGTGGACACCTGGGCGAGCGCGGTGTCGATGACGTCGCGGCGGTCCGCTAGCAGGGCTTCCGCGGCGGTCCGGCCGGTCGCCGCCAGGTAAGCGTCGACGAGCCGGTTCCCGACCGCGTACCCCGCACCGGCCGGCAGGCCGACAGGAGTGCCGCCGTAGCGGGCGGCGGTCTCGTCGCCGTGCACCCAGGCCGCGAAGTTCTGCATACCGGTGATTTCCAGCCCGGAGACGACCTTCGCGAACACGGCGTCGTCGTGTAGATGCGGCACACCGATGCGGGCGTAGCCGAGTTCGTCGCCGTACAACTGGCGGGCGAAGGCGTCCGCCAGCCCTTCGGACACGATCTGCTCGCCGACGGTGACCGTCGCCGGATCCCAGATCACCCCGCCGGGGCTGTAGCGCAGGTTGTGGTTCAGCTCGTGGACAGCCGTGGCCTCCAGCCGCGCCAGGTTCTCCGGATACGGCCAGAAATTGAGGTGGATGTAGCCGGAGACACTGCCGTTCGCCGTCATCCCCAGGTTCGGGCCCATGAAGTGCGCGTCGCCGGGATCACCCAGCACGGTGAGGACGGTGATGTCCGGCACCGTGAGCCCTGGCGTCGCCGCGAGCTGTGCAGTGAGGGCGTCGTCGAGCGCCCGCTGGATCCGGCTCCAGGCGTCCGCTTCGTGGAGCGCTTCGATCGCCTCCAGGCAACGTTCCTCGTCGCGGTCGAGCGGGAACCCGGAACTCATCGCGTGCATCGCGACGACGTCCACGTCGCCGGGGAAGTAGCGGTACATCCCGGCGGCGGGTTCGATCATCGCCTTGAGCAGCGCGGCGCGGTCCGCTCGCGGCGCGCGCAGGATCTTCCGCATCGCGGGGTAGGTGTCGAGAACCTTGATCGTCATGGAAGCGACGGTAAAGGCTCTAGTGGGAGGAGACTCAAGCCTCGTGAGTGGTGATTCGTGCTCCCAATGTGGCATTGGGGACGGTGAGTGTCCCCAATGCCACATTGGGAGCGCCGCGGCACAAGCTCACCTGTCGCCTACTGATGAAGGGCGAGGCCGCCGGCGATGGCCTTGACCCCGGTCAGACCGGGGACCTGCACCGGAACCGTGGTGTAGTACGGGTAATTCATGACCGCGCCGCCCAGCCCGAGGTCCTGGTTGCTGCCCCAGCCCAGGACGGTGCCGTCCGCGCGTACGGCATAACCGGCTCCGATGGCCTTCGCGTCGGTCACATCGCGGACCTGGACCGGGGTCGACGACGTGCAGTCCGAGCAGTCCGAGCCGTTGCCGAGCCCGCCGCTGCTGTTGTCACCCCAGGCGAACACGGTGCCATCGGATTTCAGGGCGAAGGCGCGTGCCCAGTTACCGGTCACGGCGGTGGCCCCGCTCAATCCGGTCACCGGCACCGGGACCCGCGAAACACAGGTCGACGTGCACGCGACACCGTTCCCCAGTTGACTCTTGGAGTTGTCACCCCAGGCCGCGACCGTGCCGTCCGTTTTGACGGCGTACCCGCTGGCGCCGGTTCCCGCGCCGATCGACTTGATCCCGCTGAGCCCGGAGACGCGCACCGGGGTGGCGGAGCTCGCGGAGGTGGAGCCGTTCCCGAGTTCACCGCGGGTGTTGCCGCCCCACGACCACACGGTGCCGTCGGATTTCAGCGCGTACCCGGTTTCCCTCGCCGCCGCGATGGCGGTGACCCCGGTCAGTCCGGCGACCTGGACCGGCGCGTTGACGTTCTGGCCCCACTGCCACACGGTGCCGTCGGTCTTCAGGGCGTAGCCCCTGGTGTCGCCGCTCGCGATGGCCTTGACGGAGGTCAGCCCCACGACCGGAACCGGCGACTGCGAGGTGGTGGCGGCGCCCGCCCACCAGCCGTTGCCGAGCCGTCCTGCCGAGGCGGCGCCCCAGGCCCGGACGGTGCCGTCGGTACGCAGCGCGTAACCGCTGTCGGCCCATCCGGCGAGCGCGACGACATCACTCAAACCGCTGAACGGCTTCATCGTCATCGGAGTCCCGGCGCCCTGCTCCCAGGAGTAGGAACCCCAAGTGGTCACGCAGTTCGCCACGCAGTCGGCGGGCGGCAGCGTGAAGTAGCCGGACAGGTCGGCGGTCACGTCGATCGAGCCGGCGCGGTTGTGGACGTAGGTCGTGCGCATCAGGTCGGCGGCCGTGCCCGGCGACTGGAAGATCGCCTCGACCAGCGGGGCGACCGCCACCGAGATGGTCTGTCCTGGAGCCACGTGCACACTGGCGGGCGGCTCACTGCTCGACCGGTTCTCCCAGGCGGTGATGGCGGTGTTCTCGGTCGCCGAGTACCCGGTCAGGTTCAACGCCAAGGCGAGCGCGTGGGAAGGAATCGACGGCTGGAGCCGGTAGGAAAGGTCACTTTTCGGGCCGATCCTCTTGGCCTGACCGTCGAAGACACCGAGACCGCTACGGCTGTCGAGAACCCGTTCCGGCGTCACCGGGGTGAAGAGCGCACCGTAGTCACTGGCGTAGAAGCCGACCACGTTGGCTTCCACTCGCACTGTGCCCGCCAGGTTGTACAGGTCGATCGAGCGGTTGGCGCCGATCTTGACCGTGATCAGGTTCGAGCCCGTGCCGCCCGGATAGGCGGCGACGCTGGACATGGTCGGTCGCGGGGTGGCGGCGGGGGAGGCGGTGAGATACGTGGCCACGGTGGGCTGGCTCAGCGTCACACTGAACGTGACCGCGGTGGCCGTCGCGGGCACCTGGCCGGTCAAGCTCAGCCGGGTCGTGGCGTTGGGGCCGATCGAGTCGATCGGCAGCCGCGACGCGCTCACCGGCGTGTACCGCGATCCCGGGGCGGTCGTGTAGTAACCCATGATGCTCGCGATGAGGTGGGTCGACCCGGACTCGTTGTAGAAGTCCAGCTTCCGGTCGGCGCTCACCTGCACGGTGACCTGATTGGACCGTCGCTTGCCGTTCTGCACGAGCAGGTTCGGCAAGCCCGGCCGCGCGGTGCCGTGCGGGAAGACGGTCACCGCGGTGTCGGCGGTCGGGCCCTCCGCCCAGAGGTTCAGCACGACCGCGGTGGTGCCTTCGGGCGCGAGGCTCGCGGCGCTGCCGGTGACCGTGGTGCGCGCGCCCACCGGCCCGACCGGGATCCCGACGCCGCGGACGGTGTCCAGGAACCGGGTCGGCTGGACGGCGGTGAAGCTCGACGCCGGTGAAGTGAGGGCCGTCGCGGGTGCCGCCTCGGCGGCGAAGCCCGTCACGACCGACGAAAACGTGAGGATCCCTGCGGCCAGAGCCGCCACTCGGGATCTGAAAGTCGACAGTGGACGCGAAGTATCCAGTGCGGGACTCATGTACCCCCCAGTAAAGGCCCGGATCGGGCTTCCGGAATTTACCTTTCTCCCGGCCCGTCCCGGTAGCGGCCGTTCAGGCTAGTGCGGCGACCCTGAGGCCGGACAAGGGAAAAGCCCGGATGCCCTTGCCGCCGCCCCCCTCTACCGTCGTGATCATGATCCGACGCATACTGCTGACGGTGCTCGCCGGTGCGGCGGTCCTGCTCGTGCCCTGGACCGTCTACCTCGCGCATACGCTGCCCGACCGGTACGACACCGGCCAGTGGCGCGCGGCCTGGGTCGGGTTCGACGTCGCACTCCTGCTCTGCTTCGCGGCCGGAGCGTGGCTCGGGTTGCGTCGCCGCCGGGCGGCCGTGCCGCTGCTGTCCGCCACGGCCGCGATGTTGTGCTGCGACGCGTGGTTCGACGTCATGCTCGGCTGGACGTCGCCCGACCGGTGGACCAGCGTCGCGCTGGCCGTCCTCGTCGAGATCCCGGTCGCCGTGCTGCTGGCCCTCGCCGCGCGGCGGCTGTTGAGCACCGCGCTGCCGCGGCGATCGGTCACGTTGCGGGACATCGCGATGCGGGAGGACCCGCGATACCACCGGGTGACGCGCGAGCTTCCCGGCGATACGGAGGCGGTCGCGCGCCGGACGGGACTGGAGCGTACCGAAGTCACCAAATGCCTGAACACTTTGCGGGACAACGGTTTCGTTCGCCGTGGTCGGAAAGGGAACTGGATCGCGATCCCGCAAGACCTGCGTGAACCGAGGCCGGAGGACTACGACGGCGCGGATCGGGAACGGGTCGCGGCGTTCCTCGACGCGAAGTACGCGGACGAGGTCGCCTTGCTGTCCTGGGCCGCGGAGCACCGCGACGAGTTCGGCCCGTGGTCGACGGCGCAACGGACTTCGGCGCGGTTGACCGAGGAGGAGTTCCGCGAACTGGACGTGGAGTACCGCGAGCTGATCACGCGGTACTGCCGGCGCCGTCGTCGTCCGGTGGAGGGTGAGAAGGAACTTTCTGTGCGCTTCTACGCGTTCCCGCCGCCCGAGACCGTCCCGACCTAGGGATGCCGCCAGAGGTGAAGCGGAGCGGTTGGAGTGAGCCTCTGCCCCAGAGTGTCCATAAAGGACAACTTTGCCGGTTGGATGTCCGCTTGATGGCTGTATGTGCGGTTGCGCGAGGGGGTCGTGAGGGGTAAGTCGAACGTGTTGTGGCGCGGGGCCGGTGTCGCTTCTGCGTAGGCGTTCTCCTGGTAGTGAGGGCCTCTTTGCCTACTCTGAGGGTAGGGAAGGAGGCTTTCGCTACCGTCAGATGTGATCCCTGGTGACCGTGGGACGGTTGTGACCTCGGCGGCCGGTCGTGAAGTACATGAAGGCCCCCTTCCTTGCGCTAGACGCAAGGAAGGGGGCCTTCATGTACTTCGGCAACGCGTGACTCGCGTGTCTGGATGCCGCACTCGAGAGTGCGGAGTCTGAACACGCGAGTGCGGTGTCGCGTCACCCAGCCACCGTCTCACCACTTACGACGGCCTAGGGATGCCGCCAGGCCAGGAACGTCTCCAAAGTGGTCAACCGGTGTTCCCGCACGGCCAGTTCGATCTCCCCGGCCGGCGCGTTCCGATCGAACAGGTCGAGGATGTTCTGGTGCTCCCGCACGGAGTCGTGCGCGCGGCCGGGGACGAAGCTGAACGTCGACGTGCGCAGCCCGGCCAGCCGGTTCCAGCCGCGGTTGACCAGATCGAGCACCTGGGGATTGGGGCAGGTGCCGAACAGGACGCGGTGGAAGTCGCGGTTCAGCGCGGTGAAGCGCGACGGCTCGAAGTTGTCCAGGCAGGCGGTCAGTTCCGCGTTGAGTCCCTTGGCCTCGTCGAGTGCCTTGCCGGGCAACGTCGGCGCCGCCAGTGCGGCGGCGTACCCCTCGACCAGCGCGAGGGTCTGCATGGTGTGCTGGTAGTCGCGTTCGTCGGCCATCGCGACCTGCGCGCCGACGTTGTGCTCGTAGGTCACCAGCCCCTCGGCTTCCAGCCGCCGGACCGCCTCGCGCACGGGTACGGTGCTGACCCCGAGTTCCTGCGCGATCTGCCCGAACACGAGGCGGTAGCCGGGGGAGAAGGTGCCGTCGTCGATCCTCGCTTTGATCCAGTGGTAGGCGATCTGCGACTTGCTCATCGCGGTCGAGTTCACCGCGTCGCCGGCGGTCACGAGTAGTGCAGCCAGACTGACTTGATCTCGGTGTAGGCGTCGATCGCCCATGGCCCCATCTCGCGGCCCCAGCCCGACGCCTTGTAGCCGCCCCAGGGCGCGGCCATGTCCGGGATCGGCGGCATGTTGACGAACACGGCGCCCGCCCGGATGCCGTTAGCGAACCGCTGCGCGACGCCGAGGTCGCGGGTCCACACGGTGGCCGCGAGCCCGTACTCGGTGTCGTTCGCCCGTGCGAGCAATTCGTCCTGATCGTCGTAGGCGGTGACGGCGAGGACCGGCCCGAAGATCTCTTCGCGCATGATCGTCATGTCGTCGGCCACTCCGGCGAACAGCGTCGGCGAGTAGAAGTAGCCTTCGCGGTCGATGCGCCGGCCGCCGGTGACCAGATCGGCGCCCTGCTCACGGCCGGTCGAGACGAGGAAGTCCACGTGCTCGCGGTGCTTCGCGGACACGAGGGGCCCGAGCTGAGTGGACTCGTCCAGGCCCGGCCCGAGCTTGAGGCCTTCCAGCCCGGCGGCGAGTTTCGCGACGAACTCCTGCTCGCGTTTGCGGTCCACGAAGAACCGGGTGTACGCGGCACAGACCTGTCCGCTGTTCAGCGTCGCACCCGCGAGGTTGCCCGCGACGGCGGCGTCGATGTCGGCGTCAGCGGCGATGATGCTGGGTGCCTTGCCGCCGAGTTCGAGGGTGAGCCGCTTGAGGTTCGACTCCGCGCTGGCGGCCGTGATCAGCTTCCCGACGGCGGTCGACCCGGTGTAGGACAGGTGGTCGACGTCGTTGTGCTTGCTCAGGAGCGCGCCCACCGCACCGTCGCCGGTGACCAGGTTGACCACCCCCGGCGGGAACCCGGCCTCGTGTACGAGTTCCACCAGCCGGATGCTGGTCAGCGGCGTGACCTCGCTGGGCTTGATCACCACGGTGTTGCCGGTGGCCAACGCGGGCGCGAGCTTCCACACCAGGATCATCAGCGGGAAGTTCCACGGCGTGATCAGCGCGTTCACCCCGACCGGCTCGCGGCGGGTGTAGTGCAGCGTGTCCGGGAAGGACACCGGGTTGGTGGTGCCCTGGATCTTGGTCACCCAGCCCGCGAAGTACCGCAGATGCTCGGCCGCGCCGGTGACGCTGACCTGGCGGGAGATGCCGATCGGCTGACCCTGGTCGCGGGTCTCGAGCGCGGCCAGCTCCTCGTGGTGCTCCTCGACCAGCGACGCCAGTTTGAACAGCAGCGCGGCCCGCTGGACCGGCAGCAGTCCCGCCCAGGCGGGGTCGTTCAAGGCTTTCCGTGCGGCGCCGACGGCCGCGTCGACGTCGGCGGACGATGCGGTGCCGACGTCCTCGATCACCTGGCCGGTGGCCGGATCGTACGTCGGCAGGGACCCGCCTCCCGCGGTGGTCCACTGTCCGTCGATGAACAGGCGTGTGGCCATGGCTAGCTCCTCCTCGACCGGTGTGTGATCGAGTATCGGGCGCCACGCGGTCCCCGGTCTTGCCCGCCAGGGCACGCCGATTGTCGGCCAGCGAACCGAATCCGCCGGACGGGGCCGCGCCTTGCGAGGGTGAAGGACATGGACGTCATCGTGGTGGGAGCGGGTTCGGCCGGTTCGGTGGTCGCCAGGAGACTGGCCGACTCCGGGGCGTGGGTCACCCTGCTCGAAGCGGGCGGGCCGGACACCAACCCGGCCATCCACGATCCCTCGCGGGCGGGGGAGCTGTGGCACGGGCCGGAGGACTGGGACCACTACACGGTGCCGCAGCCGCACGCGGCGAACCGGCGGCTGCATCTGCCGCGCGGCAAGGTGCTCGGCGGATCGCATTCGCTCAACGCGATGATCTGGGTGCGCGGCGCCCCGGCGGACTACGACGGCTGGGATCTGCCCGGCTGGCGGTGGGACGACGTGCGCCCGGTGTTCGAACGGATCGAGAAGGATCTGCTCGACGTCGTGCCGAACGAGCCGTTGCACCCGATCCAGCAGTCCATTGTGGACGCGGCAGTGCAGATCGGCCTGCCGTTCAACCCGGACTACAACGGCGACGAGCTGGACGGCGTCTCGGTGCAGCGAGTCACCACACGCGACGGCAAACGGCTCAACACCTGGCTCGCCTACGGGCAGCCCGCCGCCGAACGGATGACCGTCCACACGGGAGCGCTCGTCCACCGGTTGCTCTTCGAGGGCGACAAGGTGACCGGTGTGCTGGCCGAGGTCGACGGCGAACTGCGCAAGGTCTTCGCCGACGAGGTCGTGCTCGCCGCCGGCGCGCTGGCGTCACCGGCGATCCTGCTGCGCAGCGGTGTCGGTCCGGCGGGCGAACTGGCCGCGCACGGCATCGACGTCGTGGCGGATCTGCCGGGGGTGGGCAAGAATCTGCACGACCATCTGCTCTCGCCGGTCATCTTCGCGACAGACCGCCGTCAGGTCGACCCGCCCGCGCCCGGCCGCTCGGTGACCCAGACTCATCTGTTCTGGCGCAGCCGTCCCGGCTTGGCGGTGCCCGACACGCAGCCGATCCATTTCAGCGTGCCGATGTACGAGTCGTGGATGACCGGCCCGGAGACCGGGTTCTCGCTGATGGCGGGCATGGTCACGCCGCGCAGCCGGGGCAGTCTCCGGCTTTCGGGGCCGAGCCCGCTCGACGAGCCGTTGATCGACCTCGCCGCGCTGGAAGACCCGGCCGACTTCGAGAGCCTGGTCGCGTCGGTGGAGCAGTGCCGGGAGATCGGCCGGGCGGCCGCGCTGGCGGAGGACTGGGGTGCCCGCGAGCTGTATCCGGGACCGGACGCCGACGTCCGCGAGTACGTCCGGCGGACCGCGATCACTTACCACCACCAAGTCGGAACCTGCCGGATGGGCACCGACGCCGAATCCGTGGTCGACCCGGAGCTCGCCGTCCACGGTTTGAGTGGACTCCGGGTCGCCGACGCGTCGGTGCTGCCGCGGGTGACCACGGGCAACACCAACGCACCGGCGGTGCTGGTCGGCGAGCAGGCCGCCCGGTTCATGCTCGGCCGATAGTGCGGCGCAGCCAGGAGGCCCGGGCGGCGAGCGCGGTCCGGGTCACCTCGCTGTCCGGGGCGATCCGGTCGAAACCGTGGTACGCGCCCGCCCAGACGTGCAGTTCCGTGGGCACACCCGCCTGCCAGAGGCGCCGCGCGTAGTCGACGTCCTCGTCGCGGAAGATCTCGGCCGCGCCGACCTCGATGAAGGCGGGCGGTAGCCCGGTGAGGTCCTCGGCGGTCGCTGGGACCGCGTACGGCGACGTCTGTCCATTCAGGAGGGATCGCCAGCCGAACTCGTTGGCGGCCCGGCCCCACACGCCGCGTTCGGCGAATTCCACTGTGGACGCGGAGTTGTTGCGGCTGTCGATCATCGGGCACAGCAGCAGCTGACCGGCGAGCGCCGGCCCGCCGCGATCCCTGGCGAGCAAGGCGATTCCCGCGCTCAGCCCGCCTCCCGCACTGCCGCCGCCGACGATCAGACGGGCGGGGTCGAAGCCGAGTTCGTCCGCATGCTCGACCATCCAGGTCAAGCCCGCGTAGCAGTCCTCCAGCGGCGCCGGATGCGGGTGCTCGGGGGCCAGCCGGTAGTCCACGGTCACCGCGGCGAAGCCGAACTCCTCGACCAGTGCGACCATCCGGGGCAGGTCGGCGAACCGGTCGTCCAGCACCATGCCGCCGCCGTGGATGTTGTAGAACCCCGGCGCGCCCCGGGCGTCCCGCGGCTTGACGACGGTGACGACCACCCCGGTACCGGGCACTTGCCGGTCTTCCCAGACGAGATCCCGGTCGCCGATCGCCTCGGCACAACCCAGGTTCCCGTCGGCCATCGCCTGCCGGATGCCCGCCAGCGAGTCGGTGCCCAACGGTGGTCCCGTCGGCAATCCTTCGAGGGCCGCGGTGAGTTCGGGGTCGAAGGCCGTCACGGTCCCTCCGGATCGACGACGCCCCGGTCGGCCCAATACGGCTCGACGAGCTCGCCGAGCAGGCCCGCGCCGACGCGCTCGACGAGGTCCACCGCGCCCAGGTTGTCCTTGAGCTGATCGGTGCTCGTCGCGCCGAAGAGGGTGGTCGTGTTGGCCGGATGGGTGAGGGTGAACGCGAGGCACAGCTGCGCCGGGGTGACGTCCAGTTCGGTCGCGATCTTCGCCAGTTCCGGAGCGGAGGCGGCGATGCGTTCGCGGATGTCACCTGGGTCGCGGCCGACCTGGCGCGCGCCGCTGTTCTTGCCCAGCAGGATCCCGCCTTCGAAGATGTCCGAGGACTGGAGCGTGACCCCGAGGTCGCCGAAGACCTTCTTGAAGGGCTCACCGTCCGGAATGGACCGTCGCGCGACGCTGTACTTCAGCTGCGCGATGGCGGGTCCGGGCACGTTCTCCGCCGCGGCGAAGTCGTGCAGAGCCTGGATCGTGGCGGCGGACCAGTTGTTCACACCCCACTGCCGGATGAGCCCGGCCTCGCGGAGCTCGTTCAGGTCCAGCACCAGTTGGTGCAGATCGGTGTCGTCGCGACGGAGATCGCCCAGCACAACCAGATCGGCGTGCTCGACACCGGCGCGGAACAGCGCGTTGTCCAATTGGTCGCGGAGGTTGTGCTCCGGATAGCCCTCCAGCCACAGCTTGCTCGAAAGCAGGTAGTCGTCGCGGCGGAGCCCGGCCGCGCGGACCATGGCGGAGAACAGGACGTCGGTGAAGACCGGTGTGGCGCCGGGGAAACCGTACACGCCGACGTCGAAGAGCGTGATCCCGGAATCGACCGCGGTGCGGACCAGGTTCACCGCCTCGCGGAAGTCCATCCGGTCGTAGGTGTGCCAGGAGCCGAGCGAGAGCACGCCGGTGAGCGGCCCGTCGCGGCCGATCCGGCGCTGGGGGATGACGGACATGGGGTCTCCTAGGGCAAACGGGGGTCGATGACGGCCTTGAGTTCGCCGAGCCGCGACATCGACTCGACGCACTTCGAAGCTTCGGACAGGCCGACGGGCGCGCTGAACAGCTCGTCCCACGGCAGCCGGTCGGCGAACGTGCGGAAGAAGTCCACCGAGCGGTGGTAGTCGGCGATGTCGCCGTTGAGTGAGCCGACGACCGTGAGTTCCTTGCCCATCACGGTGCCCAGCGCCACGGGGGAGGGCGCGGGACCGGTGGAACCGACGATCGCGACCGTGCCGCGCTGGGCGGCGAACGCCACCGCCTCCTCGCCGATGGTCGGCCCGCCGGCGAAGTCGAAGACGTGGTCGGCGCCCCGGCCGCCGGTGAGTTCCTTGACCCGCTCGATGCGGTCTTCCGTGCTGCCGTCGACGGGGATCGTCGCGGTGGCCCCGAAACGTTCGGCCGTCTTCAATCGGTCGGCGGGTCCTCCGATGGTGATCACGTCACCCGCACCGGAGATCCGCGCGACGGCGGTGGCGAACACACCCAGCGCGCCCGCACCTTGGACCACGACCGTCGCGCCCGGTCGGATCCCACCCGAACGTGACACGGCCCGCAGCACGGTTTTGCCCGCGCAGCCGGACATCGAGGCCCAGGTGTCCTTGACGTCGTCCGGCAGCAGGAGTTTGGCCGCGCCGGGAGTCACGTAGCAATACCGGACGAGGCCGCCGGTCGCGTACGGGAAGACGTCGGAGCGCTGAAGGAAGCCGTATCCGCGCTTCTCGCAGGCGACCGGTTCCCGCAGGATCGTGCAGCCGTAACACTTTCCGCACGTCGACTCGGACCAGCCGATGCGGTCGCCCTCGGCGATCTCGCGGCCGAGGGTGTCGGTGGTGCCAGGTCCGACGGCCACCACCTCGCCGACCATTTCGTGACCCAGCACCATCGGGAGCATGCCGGGGAAGGTCATCTGGCCGGACCAGAGGTGCACGTCGGTGCCGCACAGCGTGGTGCAGGTGATCCGGACCAGCGCGGCGCCCGGTTCCGGCTCCTCGGGCAGCGGTAGTTCCCGCAAGGTGAGCGCGGAGCCGTGTTCGGTGAGCACCGCCGCTTCGGTTCTGTTGACCATCTTTTTAGTCTACAGTCGTAGGAGAAAAAGTCCAGATCCTGGAGGAAACCATGCCGTCGCAACGTATTCGTCCCGCATCGCTGGTGGTTCGCGGCGGTCCGATCCGCACCTTCGACCAGGCGGGCACGGTCGTGCGGGCGATGGCCGTCCGCGACGACCGGATCGTCGCCCTCGGTGATGTCGCACTGGACCACATCGGCCCGGAGACCGAGGTGGTCGATCTCGCGGGCAGAACGACTTTGCCTGGCATCAACGATTCGCACCTCCACGCGACCTGGCTCGGCGCCCGGTGGCCGGACACGCTCATCGGTGGCGCCGGATTCACCGGGGGAGAAGAGAAAACGGTACGGACCGCGGCCGAGCGGCGGGCCGCCATCCTGCGCGCGGGTGATCTGTGCGCGTCACTGGGCGTCACGAGCTACACCGAACCGGGTCTCGGCCCGGGGGAGACGGGATGTTTCGGTGCCGAGGTGCTGGAGGAGTACGCGGCGCTGGCCGCGGAAGGGCTGCTTCGCGCGAGGGTCACCGCGTTGCGACTCTTCGGTCTGCTCGACGGTGCCAGTTCGCTGGCGGACTTCGAGCGTGGGCTGGCGTCGCCGTCACCGGTCGCGGATCCGTTGTGGCTCACCGTGCCCGGCGTGAAGGTCTTCGCCGACGGCATCCCGCCGATGCGCTCCGCGTGGACACATCACTGCTACGCCGACGGTTCGCACGGTGCGCTGCTCGTCGACGGCGGCGACGATCCGGAACGCGCGGACAACCTCGCCGCGATGATCCGTCTCGCTCATGACGCCGGGATGACGGTCGCCGTGCATGCCACCGGGGATCGCAGCATCGAGGCCGCGCTCGGGTCGCTTCGCCGCGGTGACCACCTGGTGCACGGCGATCTGGTGACGGCGGATCAGCTGGCGCGGATGGCGTCGGCGGGGATCGGCCTGACCACGCAGCCCGCGATCGCGGTCGCCATGCGGGGCATGCTGTCGGACGCGCTCGGCGCCGAGGTCGGTGCTCGCGCCTGGCCGCTGGCGGACATGCTGAGTTCGGGTGTCCCGCTGACCTTGAGCAGTGACGCGCCGGTGGTCACTCCCGACTGGCGGGTGCACATCGCCGCGGCCGCGCGCATGCTGAATGTGTCCGAAATGGACGCCGAGCTGATGGAACGGTTGCTGCGCTGCTACACGGTCGCGGCCGCCGGGCAGGACGGGGCGGCGGGCTGGAAGGGATCGCTGACCGTGGGCCGGGTCGCCGACTTCTGTGTGCTGGCGGCTGACCCGCTCGAGGTCGCGTTCGCGGACCTGCCGGACGTCGGTGTCGAACTCACCGTGTCCGGCGGCCGCGTCGTGTACTCAGGTGAGCAGTTGCCCGCCGTCGACCTGGAGGCTCACCCCGGTGAGATGGCAGGCGTCGGCGGAGGCGAGGAACAGGACTGACGGCACCACGTCGGCGACGGAAGCGATGGTTCCCAGCGGAATCCTCGCTTCCCACGCCGCGCGGGCGGCGGTGTCCGAGGCGAAACCGGCGGTCATCGGGGTGAGCACCGGGCCGGGCGCGACGGCGTTGACTCGGATGCCGTGTGGTGCCAGTTCGAGAGCGGCGGAGCGAGTGAGCGCCTCGACGGCGGCCTTGGTGGCCTCGTAGTGACCGAGCCCCGGGGTCGGCTGCCGGGCGCCGATGGAGGTGATGTTGACGATGGCGCCTCGGGTGCCGGCTTCCAGCATATGCGCGCCGACCGCGCGGGTCATCAGGAAGGTGCCGCGGAAATTCACCCGCATGCACAGATCGAAGATGCCGATGTCCAGCCCCACCAACGGACCGCCGCCCCCGGCAAGGCCGGCGTTGTTGACCAGGACCTCCACCGGGCCGAACTTTTCGGTGATCAACGCCAGCGCCGCGTCGACCGAGCCGGGATCGGAAATATCGAGTTCGACGTGCTCCGCGCCGAGTTCACCGGCCAGGTCGTGGGCCGCGCGGGCGTCGACGTCGGCGATGACCACACGGTCACCCGCGGACTGGAAGGCTTCGGCGACTCCGCGGCCGATGCCACTGGCACCGCCGGTCACCACTACGAGTCTCTTGTTCATTCTACGATCGTAGACTAAAACTTGTTTCCGTTGCCAGCGAAAGGAAATCTCGTGCACGAGAAGCAGAACGGGCTGGGCTTCGCCACTTCGGCGCTGGGCCTGGGATCGTGGAACACCTGGGACCGCATGGACTTCGACGACGCGGTGCGCCTGCTCCGGCACGCGATCGGCGCCGGGGTCACCCTGTTCGACGTGGCCCACTACAACATGGGGCCCCATGCCGAACAGTCACGCACGGATCTCCTCTTCGGCGAGGCGGTCCGAGCGGCCGGGATCAACCGCGACGAATACCAGCTGTGCGGCAAACTCTGGCTCTGGGACTACCCGAACACCGGTTTCGCCGAGCAGCTCGCGACCTCGTTCGACCGCGTCGGCGTCGACCGCGCGGAAGCCGTCGTGGTCGGCGACTACTTCGAGCGCCCGGACATCCCGCGGATCGTCACCGAGGTGGCCGAACAGATCCGGCTCGGCCGCTTCGACGTCTGGGGCGTGAACAACTGGCAGGCCGCGGACCTCGACCGGGCACTGGGCTTCGCTTCGCGCGAAGGACTTCCGGCGCCTGCTTTCGCCCAGCTCAAGTACAGCGTCGCGCGGCGGTCCATGGCGGAAGGTCCTTTCTACGGCGCGCATTTCGAAGCCGGACGGTTGACCTTGCAGGCGTCGGACGTGTTCGAGGGCGGCGTGCTGCTCGGCAAGACTCCGTCGCGGAAGATCGGCGCCGACCCGGGCGGGATCCGGGACGCGATCCGTTCCGCCGCTTCGCGAGTTGTTGCGGTGGCAGGGGACTTCGGGGTGAGTCCTTCGCAGCTGGCTGTCGCGTTCTGCCTGGCGTACGCGCCGGTGGCGAACGTTTTGTTCGGGGTGAGCCGGATGGCTCAGTTGGAGGACAACCTGGGCGCTGTCGCACTGGCCGCTTCACACGGGGCTGAGGTGCGGGCGGCTTTGGAGGATCTCTGGCTGGACCGTTCGGTCGCCGCCGATGGGACCTTCTGACGCCTCTCGGGACCGCAATGAAGGACGCTTTCCTAGCAAAATTTGCTATGAAAGCGTCCTTCATTGCGGCTGCGGGAGTGCGGGACGCGGCGGAGGCCTGCCGCTCCTTCGCGACGCGAGGCCGCCACCCCCTACTTGGCGTGCCATGAAAGGTCCTTTCCTTGCAAAATTTG
Source organism: Amycolatopsis sp. WAC 01376 (assembly GCF_003947415.1). Classification (GTDB taxonomy): domain Bacteria; phylum Actinomycetota; class Actinomycetes; order Mycobacteriales; family Pseudonocardiaceae; genus Amycolatopsis. The sequence continues at coordinate 424,462 of NZ_QHKL01000004.1, read as the reverse complement.
CAAGGAAAGGACCTTTCATGGCATCGGTCGTGCCTCGCGAGACGTTGCGAAAGCCACTTTCGCAACACGGCGGGGGCCGCCTGCCTCCCGGGTGTCATGAAAGGGTCGTTCAGGACAAAAGATGTCCTGAACGACCCTTTCATGACACGCCGGCCGGTGCCGCCGAGGCGCAACCTCAGCCGAGGAACTCCAGTACCGCTGCCTTGAACTCCGGACTCCGCAAAGCCCCACCGTGATCCCCGGGCACTCGCACGAGATCCGCCCCCGGCACCAGTTCCACCAAAGTCTCGATACCCTGGCTCACCGGATCCTCCACCCCCGCGACGAACCGCGTCGGCACGGACACCGCACCGGAAACCGGTGAGAAAGGCTCCGCCCGCAGGTCTTCGATGCACCGCGCGAGCGCGGCGGGATTGCGTCCCGGCGCGGTGATCATGTGCGCGATCATCCCGGTGAGCGGATCCGCCGGTGCCTTGCCGCCGTCGGCGAACGCCAGCGCGGCCGCGATGTCTACGGCGCCGAACGGTTCGAACGGGCTCACGCCGGCGAGTACGAGCCGCCGGACCGGGGCTTGCGCGGGCAGTTCCCAGGCCAGCCGCGCGCCGAGCGAGTACCCGGCAATGTCCACTTCGGACAGATCCGAGACCAGCCGGGTCAGTTCCGAAGTGATCGCGGCGGCACCCAGCGAACCCGAGGGAGCCGGGCTGGAGCCGTGCGCGGGGAGGTCGGGCACGAGCACTTCGCGGCCCGCGGCGGTGAGGGCGGCGGGCCAGCCCGTGGTGATCCAATCGGTGTGCCCGTCGGAGGCGAATCCGTGCACCAGCAGCACAGGCGGTCCCGAAACGGTCTCGGGGGCGAAGCGGCGCACGGCCAAGGAAGTAGTGGCAGACAACGGAATCCTTTCTCAGTTGCCGGAGGGGCGGCGGGTGCGCAGGCGCTGCATCTCGCTCAGTGTCCGCGCGCGGGCGTCGACGGCGATCCGCAGCGACGAGCCGATCAGGTTCAGCAGGAACACGCACACCATGATCGTCACGCCGGGCACGATCACCAGCCAGGGCGCCTGCACGAGGTACGACCGGCCTTCGGCGATCATGTTCCCCCAGGTCGGGGTCGGGGGAGCGATGCCGAGACCGAGGAAGCTCATCGCCCCGTCCACCAGCATCGCCGCCGCGGACAGGATCACCACCTGCACCAGCGCCAGCGGCAGCACGTTCGGGAACACGTGCACGACGAGGATCTTCCCCTTGCTCATCCCCGAAACCCGGGCGGCACCGATGTAGGCACGCCCGGCGATGCCGAGCACCCGGCTGCGGATGACGCGGGCGGTGAACGGCGTGAAGATCACCGTCAGCGCGATGAGTTCGGTCCAGATGCTCGCGCCGAGCGAGATCGCCAGCGCCATCGCGAGGATGATCGCCGGGAACGACATCCAGGCGTCCATCACCCGCATCAGCACCGCGTCGGCGGCGCGGAAGAACCCGCTGATCAGGCCGATCACCAGGCCGGTGAAGGCCGCGCACAGGGTGATCAGCGCGGACAGCCCGAGCGACGCCCGCCCGCCGGAGACCAGCCGGGCGAGCACGTCACGGCCGAACGAGTCCGTGCCGAGGGGATGCGCGGCCGACGGCGGCAGGAGCCGGTTGACCGGGTCGGTCGCGCTGACGCTCGGCAGGAAGAACGGCAGCACGATCACGGCCAGGACGATCACCGCCAGCAACCCGGTCGTGATCACCAGCATCCGGTTGCGCCGGAACACCCTGGCGGCCCGGCCGGACGGCGGCGTTTCGCGTACCGGCGACGTCTTTTCCACCAGTGCCACGCTCACGAGACACGCACCTTCGGGTCGAGCAGCGCGTACGACAGGTCCACCAGCAGGTTGACCAGCACGAACAGCACCGCGACGAACAGGGTCACACCCTGGATCAGCGGGAAGTCGCGAGTGGACACCGCGCCCATCAGCAGATGGCCCAGCCCCGGCACGACGAAGATGGACTCGATGATCACGATGCCGCCGACCAGCATGGCGAAGTTGCTGCCCAGCTGGGTGATCAGCGGCATCAGCGCGTTCGGCAGGACATGCTTGGTCATGACCTGCCGCTCCGACAGCCCCTTCACCCGCGCGGTGCGCAGATACGCCAACGGCAGTTCGCCGAGCAGGCTTTCCCGCAGGGTGAGCACGAACAACGCGGTCTGGCCGATGACCAGCACGGTCAGCGGCAGTACCAGCGCGGGCACCGCCGTCGCGGGATCGGTGAACAGGTTCTCGTAGCCGCTGGAGGGGAACCAGCGCAGCGTCACCGAGAACACCAGCACGAGCATCAGCGAGATCCAGAAGTCCGGCATCGCCATCCCGAGCGCGGACAACCGGTCCAGCGCCCGCGCCACCGGATTGCGTGGCGACACCGCCTGCCACGAGGTGATCGCGACCGAGAGGAAGAAGCTGATCACGGTGGACAGCACGGCAAGGGTCAGCGTCGGCAGGATGTGGTCGGCGACCACACCGAGCACCGGAGCGTGGTAGGTGATCGACGTGCCGAAGTCGCCCTGCAGCACGTTCCCGGCCCAACTGAAGTACTGCTCCCAAAGCGTCCCGTTCAATCCCATGCTCTCTCGCAGAGCGTCCACATCGGACGGTCGCGCGGTCGGGCCGAGGATGGCCTGCGCCGGGTCGCCGGGGATCAGCCGGATGACGAAGAACATCATCGTCCCGACGATCACCAGGATGATCACCAGATCGCGCAGCCTGCGCAGTAGCAGACCGGTCATGACGCCAGCCAGGTGTTCCAGAAGACGCGATAGAAGTCGCCGTAACCCTTGAGCTTGGGGGAGTAGGCCGCGTACAGCTTCGACTGGCTCAGGGTGATCACCGACAGCTGCTTCCAGGTGAACGCCTGCAGCTTGTCGACCACTGCTTTCGCCTGCTCCGGCGTGGTCGAGGCGTTGAACTCGGCCATGAGCGCGTCAAGCTCGGGAGAGGACGAACCGTTCAGCGTGCCCAGGGTGAGCGCGGGCATCTGCGCCGGCGAGGTCAGCGCCGAGTCGAAGAACAGCGTGGTGATGTCCCAGCCGCCCGGTTCCTTGGTCAGCGTGCCGAGCATGGTCGCGAAGTCGAAGGTGTCGATCTTGGTGTTGATGCCGATCTTCGACAGGCTGTCCTGGATCAGCACCGCCCACTTGCCGAACTCCGGGTACGAGTTCGTGGTGACGATCCGGATCGTGGCGCCGGCCGTGATCCCGACCTCGGCCAGCAGTTGCTTGGCCTTCTCCGGATCGTGCTTCTTATAGACCTCTTCGCCCGCGGTCGAATAGAACTGCTTGTTGTCCGGCGAGGCGAACGCGCCGGTCTCGACGGTGAGGTCCTTGCTGCCGCCGGTGGCCGCGTTGATCGCGGGCTTGTCCAGCAGCAGGTTCAGCGCCTCGCGGGCACGGGGGTCGGCGAACTTCGAACCGGTGTTGAAGTTCGGGATCACCACGTTGTCGTTGCCGCCGGGCAGGTTGTGCACGACCACGGCCGGGTTGTTGCGCAGCGGCTCGTACTGGTCGTTCGTGGGCATGATGTGGTCCCACTGGCCGGTCTGGAGGCCGTTGATCAGCGCGTCCTGGTCGGAGACCACCTTGTAGGTCACGGTGTCCAGGTACGCGTGTTTGGCGCCCGCCTGTCCACCCCAGTCCTCTTCGGACCGGGACTTGTAGCCGGAGTACCGCTCCAGCACCAGCTCGCGGCCGATGTCCCAGCTCTTGAGCTTGTACGGCCCGGTCCCGATCGCCTTGTCCTGGGCGAAACCGGTCGGCGCGACGCCGGCGAGGTTCTTCGCCTCGTAGATCTCCGTGCCCGCGCCGGCGAGTTCGTTGATCAGCGGATAGCGCGGCTGCTTGAGCTTGATGGTCACCGTCGCCGGGTCGGCCGGCGTGATCGCCTCGATGTCCGGCGTGACCAGCTGACCGGTGCGGTGCACCTGCTGCCACCGCTTCAGGCTCGCCACGACGTCCTCGGACGTCAGCGGGTTGCCGTCATGGAAGGTGACGCCCTGGCGCAGCTTGAAGGTGTAGGTGAGCCTGTCCGGGCTGGTGGTGTAGTCCTCGACCAGCATGGGCCGGGCGGTGAAGCCCTTGTCGACCTCGAACAGCTTCTCGTACATCATGTTGCCGATATGCGCGGTCACCTGGCCGGGGTTCGCGACCATGTCGAGGGACTGCGGATCGGTGGGCACGGCGACGTTCAGGTTGCCGCCGGGCTTCGGCGGCCCGTCGGCGGCCCCACCGCCCGCCTGGCTTCCCATGCACGAGCTGATCAGCAGGACGGTCGCCAGGCCGAACGCGGCCTTGGTCAGGGTTCGTCTCATGGGTTCCGCACTCCAGTGTGGGGGTGGGCGGGCAGTTCGGGGTTCGCCGCGAGGAGACGGCGGGTGTACTCGTGCCGGGCACGGAGCCGGATCTCGTCCGGTCCGCCGATTTCGATCAGTTCGCCCCGGTACATCACGCCGACGCGATCGGCGACGGAGAGCACCAGGCTGAGGTTGTGCGTGATGAACAGGAAACTGAGCGCGCGGGTGCGCCGCAGTTCCAGCAGCAGGTTCATCACCTGGCCCTGCACCGACACGTCGAGCGCGGAGGTGGGCTCGTCGGCGACGATGAGGTCGGGTTCGGCGGCGATCGCGCGGGCGATCGAGACACGCTGCCGCTGCCCGCCGGAGAGTTGCGAGGGGATTTTCTTCGCGGTGTCGGACGGGAGACCGACCTCGTCGATCAGTTCCGTGACACGGCGGTCCAGCTCGGCGCCGCGGAGGCCGGTGAGTTCCCGCAACGGCTCGGCGATGATCCGGGCGGCGGTGTGCCGGGGATCGAGCGAACTCTGCGGATCCTGGAAGATGAGCTGTGCGCGGCTGCGGAACGCGCGCTCGTCGCCGTCGAGCCCGGACGGCGTGCACCGGTGCGCGCCGAAGGTGATGGTGCCTTTGGTGGGCGTCTCGAGCGCGCTCACCAGCCTGCCGAGCGTGGTCTTGCCCGAACCGGATTCCCCGACCAGGCCGAAGAACTCGCCGGGCGCGATCTCCAAGGAGACGTCCTTGACCGCGTGCACCTCGGGATCGCGGCTCAGGGAGAACCGGCCGCGTCGTCCGTACACTTTGGACACCGAATCGATGACGAGCGCGGTGCCCTCGCCGGTGCCTTCGGTCTTCGCGCGGCTCAACGACCTGGTTTCGGTCGCGACCGCCGATTCGCCGTTCATCGCGGCTTCGAGCAGTGCTTCGGAGATGGTGGGGAACCCGTCACGCCTGCTCACCCCGAGCTGCGGGACGCAGTCGAGCAAGGCCTTGGTGTAGGGATGCTTCGGCGCGTGCAGAATGTCCTCTGTGGACCCGAGTTCGACGAGTTCGCCGCGGTACATCACCGCGATCCGGTCGGCGACCTGCGCGGCCACCCCCATGTCGTGCGTGATGAAGACGCAGGCGGTGCCGTGGTCGCGGCGGACGCGGTCGAACAGGGTGAGGATCTCCGCCTGCGTGGTCACGTCCAAGGCCGTGGTCGGCTCGTCCGCGATCAGGAGGGCCGGGTCGGCCATCAGCGCCAATGCGATCATCACGCGCTGCTGCATCCCGCCCGACATCTGGTGCGGGTACAGGGAAAGCACCCGGTCGGTGTCGGTGAGCCCGACCTCCTGCAGCAAACCGCGTGCTTTCGCCTCGGCTTCACGGTGCAGCGGCGTGCCCTTGCGTGCGGCCTGGCGTGGCAGGGAACCGGGTTTCCGGTACGCCTCGATCAGCTGCTTGCCGACCCGTTGGCTCGGGTTGAGCGAATCCAGCGCCTCCTGGAAGATCATGCCGATCCGCGGGCCGCGGTAGGCGCGCATCTCGTCGGCGGAAAGCCGCGTGACGTCCACGCCGTCGACGGTGATCGCGCCGCGGGTGAACACCGGTGCGACGAACTCCAGTAACCGGATGATCGACAAGGCCGTGACCGTTTTACCGCTGCCGGATTCGCCGACCACGCACAGTGTCCGGCCTTGTTCGAGGTCGAACGAGAGTTCGCGGACCAGTTCGCGTTCGGTTTCGTCGGCGATCACGCCGACGGTCAGTTCTCGTAATTCGAGCAGGGTCATGAATCCCCTTTCCCGAGCCCGCCCGAAGCGGGCCGCACTGCCGGGGAACGAGCCTCCGGCGGGGGTAGTTCTACGCATGTTGACACTGGGCGGGGGTGCTGTCAATGGGTATATTCTACGAATGTAGGAAGTTGATATCCGGCAGGTTTTTCCTGGTGGTGGGCGAAAACTTGCACTGGATTCTTTTGTCTACGTCTGTAGACTCTCGGCGGAAACGAGCTTAAGGAGGGCACCCGTGAGCGGGTCGACCAAGACTGCCGGTCCCGAGCGGATCGTGGACATCGCCGTGGGGTACATGGCGGCAAAGCAACTCTTCGCGGCGAGCCGGATCGGCCTGTTCACCGCACTCGCCGACGGGCCGCTGACGGCCGCGGAACTGGCGGGGAAGACCGGCAAACCGGAGAAGATCACCCGCATCCTCGGTGACGCCATGTCATCACTCGGTCTGCTGTCGCGTGTGGACGGACGGTACGCGCTGGCTGCCGACGCCGCGGCGTACCTCGGCGGCGGAGACCTCGATCTGGCACCGTTCCTGACGTTCCTGGACTCGATCAGCTACCCGCATTGGCTGCAATTCGGTCACACGGCCGACAGTGGCGAGCCCGGGAAGCTGGAGATGGACGACGCGCGCTGGGGCACCTTCATGTCCGGCGTCATGACGTATAACGCCCTGCACGCCAAGATGCTGGCCGGCGCGTTCGATTTCGGCCCCCACCGGAGGCTGCTGGACCTGGGCGGGCTCTCAAGTGCGTTCGCGGTCGAAGCCATGAAGGCCAACGACGAACTGCGCACCACGTTCGTCTTCGACCCGGGCTTCACCGAGTCGGTCACCACCGCGGCGGCCGAGGCGGGCCTGGCGGACCGCGCGACCGTCGTCGGCGCGGAAACACCCACCGCGCGGCCCGAAGGCGAGTTCGACCTGGTGATGGTCAACCACGTCGTCCACCGGTTCGACGCGAAGCAGAACGCGGAGATCCTGCGCAACGCCCGTGCCGCCGCGGCGCCGGGGGCGACTTTGCTGCTGCTCGACTTCTTCCTCGACGACGATGCGGTCCAGCGCCCGATCGACGCGCTGCACGCGGGGGAGTACCTGGTGATCGACGGGACGGTCGTCTACCCGGAGGGCGAGGTCCGGGATTGGCTGAACGGGGCGGGCTGGCGGGTCACCGACCGGCTGGCGCTGCCGGGCAGTCCGCGGGTGCTCGTCGCGGAAGCGGTGTGACCGTGACCCTCGATCCCGCCGTCAAGGAGCTGCTCGCCCGCAGTCCGCAGCCCGAAGCGCCCGCTGTTCCCCCGACGGCCGCCGAGTTGCGAGCCGCGTTCGCCGCTTCGTGGCGACGTCCGGAGTCGGTCGAAGAGGTCGCCTCGGTCGCCGACCACGTGCTGCCTTCCGGCGTGCGCGTGCGGATCTACCTGCCCGAGTCGGCCACTCCGGTGCCCGTGTTCGTCTGGATCCACGGCGGCGGGTGGACGATCGGCTCGATCGACGAGAACGAGGTCGCGTCGCGGACGGTGTGCAACGTGGCCAAGGTCGCCGTGGTCGCGGTGGACTACCGGCTCGCGCCCGAGCATCCGTTCCCGGCGGCTCCGGACGACTGCTACGCCGTCGTCGAATGGCTCGCGTCGGGTGGTGCGGGTCCCGCGGTCGATGCCGGGCGGATCGCGATCGGCGGGGAGAGCGCCGGCGGCAACCTGTCGACGGTGGTCTCGATGATGTCCCGCGACCGGGGTGGCCCGCCGCTGGCCGCGCAGGTGCTGATCTGCCCGGTCTACGGTCACCCGGACGACGGCTTCCGGTCCTATGTGGACTTCGCCGAGGGCTTCGGCATGACCGCCGGGGCGATGCGGTTCTTCTTCGAGCAGTACGTGTCGGATCCGGCTCAGCTGAACGACCCGTATCTCCTGCCGCTGCGGGCCTCGGATTTGACGGGGCTCCCGCCGGCGCTGGTGCTCACGGCCGAGTACGACGTCCTGCGGGACGAGGGGGAGGAGTTCGCGCGGCGCCTGACCGACGCCGGGCCGCAGGTCGAGCTGACGCGGTACTCGGGGCAGATCCACGGGTTCTACGGTCTCTACACCGATCTCCCGGCTTCGCCGCGCTCGCACCGGCACGTGGCGAGCTTCCTGACCCGGATCTTCGACCGCCGCAATTAGTCACCTACTTGCGGCAACGTCCTCGTAGAGGTTTCGCCATCGGGTAGGCGGCCGTCACTCGCGTGTCTGGAGCCGTAACTCGCGTGTGTGCGGCCGTAACTCGCGTGTCTGTGGCCGGATGACACCTGGCCGTGAAGGCCTCCTTCCCTACTCTGAAGGTAGGGAAGGAGGCCCTCGCGGCGTCAGATGCGGGAAAGGGTGCGTCAGGGGCGGGTGAGGCGGTCGAAGAACGACTCGAGGTGCTGCCGCTGCAAAGCGATCGTCGAGAACTCCCCGGCGACCAGGCTCATCACGTTCGCCCCGGCGTTGATCAGCACGACCTCGTCGACCAGCTGCTCGTCGGGGATTTCGGTGACGATGTCGCCGTCCTCCCGGCCCTCGGTGAGGTACCGGTGCAGCAGGCCCCGCCACGAGCGGATGTGCTCGAGGTACTTGTCCTGCAGTTTCGGGTTGGTCAGCGAAAGCTGCCAGAAGGTGAGCAGGACGCGCCCCGCGGCGATGCGGTCCTCGTCGATGGGCATCGACGAGACGCACAGCTCGCGGAGCGCGGTCAGGCCGCGCAACTCGTCCAGTTCCACGTACTCGCGCATCATGCCGAGCGCGCGTTCGTAGGTGGCCTGGATGATGTCTTCCTTGCTCGGGAAGTACAGCTTGAGCGCGCCGTTGGCGAAGCCGGCGGCCGCCGCGATCTCGCGCATGGTGGCGGCCTCGATCCCGCCCTGGGTGATCAAATCCCAGGTGACGTCGACGATGTGGCTACGCCGCTCGTCGTGGTCGATGATCTTCGGCATCGGCAGACCTCCCGCACTGGTTCTTCTACCAGTGTAGGAGATCAGGCCTGGTGATACACGCGGTGCCCGGCGAACCACGTTTGTGTCACCTTTGTCTTGACGAGCGCGGCGGGATCGGTTCGGAACGGATCGCGGTCGAGGACGACGAAATCCGCCGACTTCCCGGGCACCAATGAGCCGGTGACGTCACCCAGTCCCATCGCGCGGGCGGCCGCCAGAGTGAAGACCTCGACCGCTTCGGCCAGGGTGATCGCCTGCTCCGGCCACAGCGCTCCGGGGAACGTGCCGGTCGGATCCTGGCGGGTGACGAGGCCGTGGATGCCCTCCCACGCGTTCGGCGATTCGCTGACCGGCCAGTCCGAACCGCCCGCGACCAGCGCGCCCTCGTCCAGCAGCGACCGGTTCGGCTGCATCCGCCCGGCGCGATCGCCGGGGAGCACCTCGGCGATGGCCGCCGGGATGACGCCGGGCACCCACAGGAACGGCGAGATGTCCGCGGCGACGCCCAGCGCGGCGAAGCGGGGGAGGTCGTCGGGGTGGACGAACTGGCCGTGCGCGACCTGGAACCGCGCTTCGGTGAAGCCCTCGGCACGCACCTTCTCGACGGCGTCCAGCGTTGCGCGCACCGACGCGTCCCCGGTGCAGTGCACCTTGGCCGACAGCCCCGCCTCGGCCGCGGTACGCAGCCAGCCCACGAGTTCGTCACCCGGCATGGTGGTGGCGCCGTGGTGACAGGCTCCGTGCGCGGTGTCCGGCAGGTACGGCTCCAGGAACGCGGCGGTCCTGGTCGGCGGGACGCCGTCGAGGAAGATCTTCACGAAGTCCGGCCGATGGTGCTCGCTCCGGTACTTCCCGGCGACCTCCAGCAGCGGTGCCCCGATCGGGTCGAAACCGAAGATCGGGTCGTTGATCAGCAGCGACGAGACGACCCACGCGCGCAGTTCGCCCGCGTCGTCGAGCGATTTCAGCGCGCGCAGGATGTCCGAGGAGACGCCGGCGTCCTGGAACGCGGTCACGCCGTACGAGTGCAGGGTGCCGATGCCGTGCCGTGACGCCGCCACATGCTGATCCGCGGTGAGCGTCCGGGTCTCGCTGAGCGCCCGCTCGACGGCGACGCCCGCCGCCTCGAGCAGAATGCCGACGGGCTCACCGGTCGAAGGATCGCGGACGATCTCCCCGCCCGCCGGGTCGGGCGTCGACGAGGTGACGCCCGCCAGTTCCAGCGCCCGGCTGCTGACCCAGCGGTTGTGCCTGCTGTCATCGGAAAGCATGACGGGTCGTCCGCCGGCGGCCTCGTCGAGCGCGTGCCGCGCCGAAGACCGTGAAAGGGTGCCGACCAAAGTGGACGCCCAGGCGCCGCCGACCACCCACTCGTCCGGCCCGAGCCCGGCGGCCCGCGAGTGTACGGCCGCGAGGATGTCGTCCAGTCCGGCGTCGAGGCCGAAGTTCAGTTCGAACAGGGCCGCGCGGCCGGCGAGGGCGTGGTGGTTGTGCACGTCGACCAGGCCGGGCATCACGAAAGCGCCTTCGAGATCGACGACCTCGGTGTTCGGCCCGCGTTCGATGTCCTCCAGGGACAGCACCTTGCCGTCCTTGATCGCCAGCGACGATGCCCATGGTCTGGCACCGTCCACTGTGTACACGGTGGCGTTGGTGAGGACGATGTCGGCGGTCAAGGCTCAGCTCCCGGCGGGGTCGTACGCCTCGGGGTGCACGGTGGTGCTCAACAGCTTGCCGTGCGCGCCGAAGGTGAAGTGGGTGGGCGTGCTCCCGGTGGCGTCCAGTCCGAAAAGGACACCGTGCGAGCGCAGCCGTTTCGCGTCACGGTGGTCGGCGACGGTCACCGACGCGCACGGGATCACCTTCTCCCGCCACGCGAAGACGTAGATACCCGGCCGCAGCTCGTAGACCGAGTTCTCGTCGGTGTCCGCGAGCCCTCGCTCCGGACCGGCCAGGCACTGCCACGTGTACCAGTGCGGGCTGAGGTACACGTGCTCGTAGGCGTGCTCGGTGCTGTACACCCACAGCACCCGGCGCCCGACCAGCGACGTGGTCGGGGCCAGCGACTCCCCGGTCGGCTCGATGCCGCCGATCGTGGCGGCCACGAAGGCCTGCGTGACACGGGGCGAGGTGTCGCCGATCTTGCTCAGCACCAGGAGGGCACGGCCGCGGCGCAGGTCAAGCAGCAGCGTGAACGCCTCGTCCTGCCGTGCCTGCGGGTGGAACTGGACGTAGTACAGGTCGTCGTCGACCAGGAACGTCTCGCAGCGGTCGGTACCCGTGCCGAGGTAGGACCATTCGATCCGGGTGCCGGAGAAGGCCGCGGTGAACGTGCTGCCGTCTTCACAGGCGAGTTCGAACGTGCGGCCGTGCAGGTCGCCGACCGTGGGGGCCTTGTTCGCGTCGAAACCGGGGGCGAGACCGTCCAACGGCAGCCAGGTGGAAGTGTCGGACAAAGTCAGTTCGGGCATCGATGAGTCCTAGTGCTCGTGGGCGGAACAGTGATCGTCGGAGGCGCCGGAAGGCAGGTCCAGGGCCGGGTTTCGGTCCAGGAAGCCGTAGGGACGCAACGAGAAACCGGAGTAGTCGACCGGCATGACCGGCCAGTCCTCCGGACGCGGGATGTGGGTCGGGCCGAACACGTGCCACAGCACGAGATCGGTGTCGACGAGATCGCGGTCGGCGGCGGTCCAGGCGGGGAGACCCGCTCCGCCAGGATGCGCGTTCGGCCGGTCGCCCGCCGGGAACCGTTCGTCCGCGCGGTACGGCGTCGCCCACAGGTGACGGGTGGCGAACGTCGCCCGCTGGTGGACGGTCGACTCCGGCTGTGCCATCAGGGTCGCGGACGGCCTCGGCACGAGCTGGTACGCGGTCGCCGAGCCGAGCCGGTTGGTCCGCTCCGCGCTGCGGATCTCCCAGACGCGTGCCTTGGCCGGATCCGCATGCCGCTGTGCTTCCCGCTCGGTTCGCAGCGGGGTTTCCTTCCAGGTGAAGGCGTTCCCGTACGGGTTCTGATCGCCCATCGGCACCCGCTCGACGTCGACCTCGACGAGCGAGTTGCGTTCGCCGTCGATCGCCACGTCCAGCCGCGCACAGAACAGGTGCTGGTGCACCGGCGCGAACAGGCCGGGCGCGATCTCGTTGGCGTGCGGGTGGTCCGTGCCGGGATGCGCGGCGCCGGCGAACACGATGCCGGTGGCCTTCGCCTCCAGTTCCACGGTGCCGTCGAGGTAGAGGTACCAGAAGAAGCCGTAGTCGTAGTTGCCGATGGTGGAGATGGACGAGATCACCAGCCGCCGCGACCGCCGCACCTCGGCGCGGCCGGCGAGATCCGTGTGCTTCCAGAGGATCCCGTAGTCCTCCTCGTGCATGCAGATCGCCCGCGGGATCTCGACCGGGTGGCCGTGGTCGTCGGCGACGAACGCGGGGAAGTAGTGGATGACGCCGAGACAGTCGCAGCCCAGCCGCAGGTCGTTGCCGTTCTTGCCGAGCAGGTACTCGCCCGCGTCGAAGTAGCTGATCCAGAACCGGCCGGGCGCGGTGTCGCCGTAGGGCACCACCATCTCCGGCACCGAGGCCCGGTGGAGCACCGAGCGGTTCTGGAACGAGATCTGGTGCAGGGTCAGACCCTCGCGGGCGTTGAAGCCGACCCGGAGCTTCCAGCCCTCCCAGGTGACCTCGTTGCCGTCGACGGTGAAGCTCGGACCCTCCGGCTGGGTGATCTCGATCGGCTTGAGGGTGGCGCGGGCCGGGACACCGTCGTAGCGGCCGTGCTCCGGCGGGACGGGCACGTCGCCTTCGTCCTCCACCCGGATGACGCGCTGCCCGGTCAGGTCGATGTGCACGATCAAGCCTTCGACCGGATGTGCCCAGGGGCTGTCGGATTCGTCGTCACGCAGGAACGTCAGCGAGCGGATGACCCGGCCGGTCTCGTCGGGCCTGCCGAAGAATCCGGGCGCCAGGGGAGCGCAGAAGGCTTGCCCGATCCGGTCACCGAGACCGCGCCGCTCCATCGCGGCCTGCCATTCCGGCGACGCCTTGGTGATCGACGCGGCGAGGTCGTACTCCTCGAAGAGGTACGCGGGCTGGCCTTCGCCGCAGTCCTCAGTGGAGACCACTTCGCGTTTCGACAGCGAAACGACCACGTCGCGCGCTTGGCCGGTCGCGGTGTCCAGCAGCGTGTACTGGACGCGGCGGTCGGGGGCGGCGTCGCCCTTCTCCGGCTCCACAGGCAGCACGGCCGGGAATCGCGTGGTCTCGGTGAGCAGGCCCTCGCCGGCCAGGATCGCGCGGCCAGCGGTGAGTTCGTCGGCGGTCAGCGGGTCGAGCGGATGCGGCCTGGTCATGCTTCGCAGTCTTGCCGGTCCGTCCCCGGCTGAAAAGGCCGCCGTGCGGCCGCGGACAAGAAGGGTGCACTGATGGCCAACCCCCGTTCGTGGCCAGGACCGGAGGATGGCGCCATGCGACTGGATCTCGCGGGCAAGGCCGTGCTGGTGACCGGCGCGGCGTCCGGTATCGGCCTTGCCTGCGTCGACGCCTTCCTCGCCGAGGGGGCGCGGGTCGGCGCCGTCGACCGGGCACCCGTGCCGACACTCGCCGACGGTCTCCTGGCGGTCGAGGCCGACGTGACCGACGAGCCGTCGGTGGCCGCCGCTGTCGGCGCCGTGGCCGACCGGTTCGGCGGACTCGACGTCGTGGTCGGCTGCGCAGGGATCTCCGGACCGGTGGGGACACCGGTCACCGAAACCTCGGCGGCGGACTTCGCCGCCCTCATGGCGGTCAACGTCACCGGCCAGTTCCTGCTGGTCAAACACGCCGCGCCGTGGCTCACCGCTTCGGGTGGCTCGGTGGTCCTGCTGGCCAGCGACTCGGCGTTCACCAGCGCGCCCGGCATGGTGCCGTACTGCGCTTCGAAGGGGGCCGTGGTCGCGATGACCAGGGCACTCGCGGTCGATCTTCCCGGCGTCCGGGTGAACTGCGTCTGTCCCTCGGTGGTCGACACCCCGATGGCGCGCGGCGATCTCGGCGATGTCCTCGACGATCCCGCGTTCCCGGTGCAGGCTCCTGAAGAGGTCGCCTGGCAAGTGCTCCATCTCGCGTCCGCGCGCTCGCGGGCGGTCAACGGCCAGGCCGTGCTCGCCGACTTCGGCGTCTCGGCCCGTTCCGGTTTTCCCGCTTAGAAAGGACTCCGCAAGTGAAGAAGGTTGTCGCGATCACGGGTGGCGGTACCGGTATCGGTGCCGCGGTGGCCCGCCGGTACGCCGACGAGGGTGCCCAGGTGGTGGTGCTGGGACGACGGCGCGAGCCGCTGGAGAAGGTGGCCGCCGAAACCGGCGCGCGCGTCATCGCGTGTGACGCCAGCGATCGCGAAGCCGCCGAGAACGCCGCGGCGGAGATCGTCGGCGAGTTCGGCAGGCTGGACGTCGTGGTGGCCAACGCCGGCGGGCACGGCCTGTCTTCGGTGACCGACACCGGCGACGAGGAATGGGAACTGGCCCTGCGCTCGAACCTCTCCAGCGCGTTCGTGTTCTGCCGGGCCACCCTGCCGTCACTGGTGGAAACCGGTGGTCAGGTGGTCATCGTGTCCTCGCTGGCCGGGCTGTTCGCCGGGCCCAACGTCGCCGGCTACACCGTCGCCAAGCACGCGCTGATCGGCCTGACACGCTCGATCGCCCGCGACTACGGGCCGAAGGGCGTCCGCGCGAACGCGGTCTGCCCCGGCTGGGTGCGGACCCCGATGGCGGACGGCGAAATGGACCAGTTCGCCGAGGCCGCGGGCTTCGACGGCGGTCACGCCGAGGGTTACCGGCGGGTCACCGCCGAGGTCCCGCTGCGCCGCCCCGCCGAACCCGAGGAGATCGCGTCGATCGTGCGGTTCCTGGGGTCTTCGGAGTCGTCGTACATCACCGGTGCGGTGATCGTGGCCGACGGCGGCGCGCACGCCGTCGATCTGCCGACTTTGGCCTTCGAACGGGCGGGCATGGGTTCTTAGCGTCGCGTGCGATGCCGGCTCGCGCCGCGGCCTGATGCCCCCAATGTGGCATTGGGGACGCTGACCGTCCCCGATGCCACATTGGGGGCAGGCTCGGCTTTCAACTCCCTAAGCCCTCAATGAGTAGTTGTTGCGCGTGAAGGCCCCCTTCCCTCGGCTCAGCCGAGGGAAGGGGGCCTTCACGCGCTTCAGGATTTCGTTGGAGACCCGACCGGTCAGGATTCGCCGAGGTAGGCCGAGTGCAGGGTGCCGGGGGAGTCCAGCAGGCCCTGCGCGGAACCCGCATAGGTGACGCGCCCCGAAGACACCACCAGCGCGTCGCTCGCCACCCCGAGGGCCAGATGCGTGAACTGCTCGACGAGCAGGATCGCCGCGCCCTCCTCGGCGAAGCGGGTCACCATCGGCAGCAGCCGCGTGAACACCACCGGCGCGAGTCCCAGTGACATCTCGTCGATCAGCAGGAACGACGGCCGCGCGGCGAAAGCGCGGGCCAGCACCACCATCTGCTGTTCACCACCGCTGAGCAGCGCCGCCGGTGAGTCGCGGCGTTTTTCCAGCTCGGGGAACAGTTCGAACAGTTCGTCGGCCCGCGTGCGGGTGCGCGCGGTCAGCATCAGGTTCTCCAGCACGGTCAGGCCGCCGAACACCGCGCGGCCCTGTTCGATATGTGCCAGACCCCGCCGCGCGCGGGAGACGCGCGACTGCTTCGTGATCTCGTCCGGTCCGATGTGGACAGTACCTGCCGAGGCGGGCACCACGCCCGAGACGGCCTCCAGCAGGCTGGTCTTCCCGGCGCCGTTGGGGCCGACGAGCGCGGTGATCCGGCCCGGTTCCAAGGTCAGGTCGACGCCGGAGATCACCGGCCCGGCACCGCGGGTGACCGTCAGCCCCGCTATCCGCAAAGCGTTCACAACAGCTCCGTTTCACCCATGTACGCCTTGAGCACGGCCGGATCCGCGAGCACTTCGGCCTGCGGGCCGGAGGCAAGGACACGGCCGAAGTCGAGGACGGTGATCGTGTCGCAGACCGAACGCACCAGGTCGAGGTCGTGCTCGATCAGCAGCACCGACACCCCGAACCGGGCGGGAACCTGCCTCAGCCGTTCCCCGAACGCGACGTGTTCCTCGTGCGGAAGTCCCGCGGCCGGCTCGTCGAGGAGCAGGACACGCGGCCGCGCCAGCAGATGCCCGACGACCTCGACCAGCCTGCGCGCACCGACGTCCACTTGCGACAGTGGAGTGCGGGCGGAGGGGCAGCCGAAGAAGTCCAGCGCCTCGCCGATCTCATCGGCGGTGAGCCGTCGCCTGGCCAGGAACTTGAGGTACGCCCCGACCGTCAGGCCCGGCGGGACGCGGTCCTGCTGGAACGTCCGGCGCAATCCGGCGCGGGCCCGGTTCGACGGCGACCCGGTCAGTGGGTCGCCGCCGAGTTCGACCTGGCCTTCGGCGTTCGGGAGGAAGCCGCTGATCGCGTCGACCAGCGTCGACTTGCCCGCGCCGTTCGGCCCGATCACGCCGAGCACCCCGTGTTCCGGCACCGATATGTCCACTGAGGACAGAGCGGCGACGTGCCCGAAGTTCACGCTCAGGCCGCGCACGGTGAGCACCGGCGGGCCAGGCGCCTTGGACTCGATGTCCGCGGTCCCGGCGGCGAGGTCGAGTTTCGCCGGTTCCTTCTTGGCCCGCCGGTACCAGACGTTCCGCACCGTGGTGCCGAGGTTCCCGCCACTGGCCAGCGCCTGGACGCCGAGTACGCCGAACACCACGAAACCCCAGTCCTGCGGGATTCCCCAGCGCTTCAGCAGTTCGGGAACGCCGACCCACAGCACCGCGCCGAACACGGCCATGTCGATCAGATGCGCGCCCGACATGATCGCCAGCACGTACAGCGCCAGCGACTGGATCGCGGTGAAACTCGCCGGGAAGGCGAGCCCGACCTGTCCGGTGAGCAGGCCGCCGCTGATCCCGCCGAGGGTGGCGCTCACCGCGAACGCGGTCAGTTTCGACGTCCGCACGCTCGTCCCGGCGGCGGCCGTGCCGCGTTCGGAGAACGCCACCGCCTGCCAGGCGCTGCCCCAGCGCCCGCGGCGCAGGAAGTAGACGGCCAGGCAGCACAGCACCAGCACCACGATGGCGAGCTGGAAGTAGGACCGGTCGTCGGAGAAGGCGTCGGGCCGTTCGACCGATATCCCTCCGGCGACACCGGGGAACTGGAGTTGCACCAGCGCGAGATCGGCCGCGGCGGCGAGCCCCAGCGTGACGACGGCGAGGTTGATCCCGCGCAGCCGCAACGCCGGGAGCCCGACGAGTACCCCGACCAGCCCGGCGGCGAGACCGCCGAGCAGCAGCCAGGTGAGGAAACCGCCAGGGGCCTCCGCCTTGTTCAGCGCGGACACCGTCCAGGCGCCGACCGCACCGAAGGTCAGCTGGCACAGGGAGATCATGCCGGCGCTCCCGGTGACCACGCCCAGCCCGAGCAGCGAGATCCCGGCGACGACGGCGCTCATGCCGAGGTAGACGAAATATCCGTCGAGCCCGACGCTCAGGCCGTAGCCCGCCGCGATCGCCACCAACGCGACGACGAACGGCATCCCTCGTTCAGCGAGCCGCATCCCACACCTCCTTGCGCTGCGACCAGAGCAGCAGCGCGACGATCACTGCGAACGGCAGGAAGTACCGCACCACCGAAAGGCCGTCGACCTGCGCGGCGGCACCCTGGATCAGGCCTAACCCCAGCCCGCCCGCGACGGCGAAGTCGAGGCGGCGGAATCCGCCGAGCAGGGCCGCCGCGGCCGCGGGGACCACCAGCATCGCCAGCGAAGTCGCGTCGTTGGACTGCGACGGCGCCACGATCGAGATGACCAGCGTGCTGACCACCCCGGTGACCGCCCAGACCGCGACGCTGAGCCGTTTCGCCGGGATGCCCAGCAGTTCCGCCGTCGTCGGACGTTCCGAAAGCGCCCTGAGCTGGACTCCCGCCGAGGTCCGGCTCAGCACGATCCGGCTGGCCACCGCCACCAGCACCGCCAGTGCGACGGTGACCACGGTGACCTGGCTGATCACCACGCCGCCCACGGTGACCGCCGGTCCGTCGAGAATCGGGTGGAACGGCTGCGGTTTGTTGCCGAACAGGATGAACGACAACGAGATCAGCAGGAGCAGCACCGCCACGGTGACCGCCGAGCGGGTGCCGGTGTCCGCCTCGGCGAGCCAGGTGGACACGATCCAGCCGAGCAGCGCGCTGAGCAGCCCGCCGAGCAGGATCCCCGTGACCGTGGCGAGCCACGTCGGCAGTCCCGCGTGGACGGACAGGAACACCGCCACGTAACAGCCGAACATCCCGGTGGCGGACTGGGCGAAGTTCACCACCCGCACCAGGCGCGACATCAGCGTCAGGCAGACCGCCAGCACCGCGTACAGCCCGCCGGCGGCCAAGCCGGCCAGCGCTCCCTGCAGCATCGAGTCCTCCTACTTCTTGGGAATCCGCAGCCAGTCGTCGGCGACGAGCTCCCATTTGTTGGTGCCGGAGGCGAGCTTGATCGGCCAGCCCGCGGTGTTGTCGTGGTGGGTCTGGCCGGGTCCGAAGACGTACGGCGTGCCGACCATGGGATCGGTGATCGGCTTCATCTCGCGCAGCGCCTTGGTCACCGACTCACGCGTGATGTCCCCGCTGATCCCCTTGACGACGTCGAGGAAGTACTTCGCCGCCAGGTATCCGCCCTGGCTGAACGAGGTCAGCGGGATGTTGTTCTTGGTCATCAGCTCGCGCCAGTCCTTGTTCTGCGGGCTGGCCGAGTCGGTGAACGGGTAGAACTCGGCGGGCACGTACACCCCGGCGCCGGCGTTGGTGATGGCCTTGGCGTAGTTCTCGCTGTAGACACTGGTCAGCAGCAGCCACGTGACGTCGTTCCAGCCCTGCGCGGCGGCGGCCTTGAGCTGCCCGATGGAGTCCGGCTCGACCGGGTTCACCGTGATCGCCTTGCAGCCGGCGTTGCGGGCCTTGACGATGTAGGAGGTGTAGTCGGAACCGCCGTAGGGCACCGTGGCGTCGAGGTACTTGAGCTTCTTGCCGGTGATGGCCGACCACTCGTCGATGGCCGCCTGGTATGACGGCAGCGTGTTGCCCGCGATCTCCAGCAGCGCGCAGATGTCGTTCAGCTTCAGCGTTTCCGAGCCGTAGAGCAGGGTCAGCGTCATGTCGTGGTACGGGCCGACGTTGACCGGGGCGATGTTGGGGCTGGTGAAGCATGCCGGGTCCACGCCGATGCCCTGCATGGACAGGATTTTCTGCTGCTCGTAGTACTTGTTGTTGATCTCGCACTCGATGAGGCTGGACGAGCCGACGAGCGCCACCGCTTCGTCGCGGCCGACGACCTCGCGGGCCGCGGCGGCCGCGGCCGCCGGGTCGCCCTTGTCGTCGAGAGCCTTGTACTCGATCTGTCTGCCGTTCACACCGCCGCTCGCGTTGGCCGCGTCGAAGACCGCCTTCGCGGCCTGGGATGCCTCGGGGAAGGTGGCCGCGCCGCTCAGCGCGTTGACCGAACCGACCACGATCGGGCCGCTCGAACCGCTTTCGGCCCCGGCACAGCCGGCCGTGGCCAGCAGGACGACGGCGGCGAGGGCGACCAGTCGCCGTGCGGGTTTCACCGGTTCCCCATGGCGTTCACGACGGGCACCGAGTCGACGATCTGCTCGAACGAGACCACCTTGCCGCCGTCGAACCGCC
Organism: Amycolatopsis sp. WAC 01376; assembly: GCF_003947415.1. Classification (GTDB taxonomy): domain Bacteria; phylum Actinomycetota; class Actinomycetes; order Mycobacteriales; family Pseudonocardiaceae; genus Amycolatopsis. Next base: position 404,700 of record NZ_QHKL01000004.1, on the reverse strand, counting down.
ACACGTGCGCGACCCGGGCGGTGAACGAGCGACCGGTCTCGCGGTGCTTTCCCTGGTAGGTCCCGAGGCCGATCACCGTGTCACCGGCGTCGAGCAGGTCGCCGAGGGTGAAGGTGTAGCCGTCCCAGTCTTTCGCGATCGCGCCGAAGACGTTGTCCCGGACCTCCTCCGGGCCGGTGTAGGTGCCGGCGTAAGGGAAACCGGCCGCCTCCGTCCAGGTGGTGTCGGGACCGAGCGGGGCCAGCATGCCCGCCAGATCGCCCCGGTCGCTCGCGGCGTAATGCGCGGCGATGATGTCTGAATTGGACACTGAGGCTCCTTAAACCGGTTGCGCGTCGGGATAGGCGACGGCGCCGAGTGGGTAGATGTGCCCGCCCCCGCGGGAGTGTTCCGACCGGCCGTCGCCGGTCAGGCCGAGGAAGACGCCGGTGGTCTTCAGCGCGTAGCCGAGGTCGTGCAGCCACACACTGGCCACGGCGATGCGGAATTCGCGGAAGCAGAACAGGTAGAGCCCGTCCTGGAACTTCCACACCGTCGACAGGTCCATGTCCCCGTGGCCGCGCTGCACACCTTCGAGGCATTGCCAGGCATAGCGTTGTGAAGACACGTACACGTGCTCGTAAAGGTGTTCCGGGCTGTAGCGGTAGATGTTGCGCTTGCCGATCAGGTCGCGCGACGGGCCCGGTACCTCACCGGTCGGCGTGCCCGCGTCGGTCGTGCCGGACCAGAACGTCTGGGAGACACGGGGAACGCCTTCGACGTCCTCGGCGCCGATGACCGAGCGCACGGCGAGCGCGCGATGCGTCGTCGTGGAAAAGACGACGGTGAGCGCTTCACCTTCCACGCTGGTGTGGGGGAGATTGACGAAGAAAACGTCTTCCCGGACGGCGACCGCGTCGTACGGATCCTTGATGCCGTTGCAGGAGACGGTTTCGGCGTCCTCGAACCACAGCGCGAGCGTCGTTCCGTCGTCGAGGGTGACGGTGAGCTCGCGTCCCGACAGGTCCGCGTTCGGCAGGCGGTAGGTGGCTATTCCGGCGGCGAACTCGTCATAGGTGCGCCACTGTTCCTCTGATGCTTCGGGCATGCGGTCATCGTCGAGGTGACCGCACCGGAAGGGCCAGCTGTCACGCGCTGGGTGGCAACAACCGATCGCTCACGGTCAAGCCGCGGCGCAGTTCGCTCGGCGAGCAGCCGAATTCCGTCTTGAACACCCGGCTGAAATGCGGCGCGTCGACGAAACCCCACTTCGCCGCGATGGCCGCGACGGGTCGCGAAGTGTGCACGGGGTCCAGCAATTCGCGGCGGCAGTGTTCGAGGCGACGGGTGCGGATCCAGCTCGAAACGGTCGTGCCCTGTTCGTGGAAGAGGCCGTGCAGATGCCGGGTGGAGATGTAGTGCTCGGCGGCGATCTGGGCAGGGCCGAGGTCGGTGGAGGAGAGGTTCGTGTCGATGTAGGCGAGCACGCGGCGCATCAGTTCGTGGTGCGGCCCGGCGGTCGAGCGGGCGAGGTCGAGTTCGCTGGCGAACAGCGTGGCGAGCAGATCGACCGCCGTATGCGCGAGCCGGACGCCCGCCGGCCCGCCGAGCTGGTCGAGGTTGCTGCCGAGTTGCGCGAGGAAGGGCACGACCACGTTGCCCATGCCCCGTTTTCCCGACATCGGCACCGCGGTCAGCTGGCCGACCAGATCGCGAGGGAGATCGATGAGCCGCTGCGGGAACATCACCACGAGCGTGCGGAAATCCTCTTCGAACGCCAGGGTGTACGGCCGGTGCGTGTCGTACAACGCCACGTCACCGGGGCGCAGCATCGCCTCGCGGTTGTCCTGCACCAGCAGCCCGGTCCCGGACAGGATCAGGCTCAGCTTGTAGTAATGCCGGTCGGCCCTGGCGATGAGCTCCGGCGTCCGCTCGACCACGTGCGCCGACGCGGTCACCTCGGTGAGCTGGACGTCGTCGGCGCCGCAGGAGCGGATGCGGCCGCGGAAATGGTCGCGGTGCTCGCTCGTCACGTGCAGCGGCACGAAGGATTGCGACACCACCGTGCGGAAATCGGTGAAATCTCGCGCGACCGTGGTGGTCGTCGGGTCGGCGGTGGCGGTGGTCACGAGGTCACCTCGCAGCATCGGGGGGTGAATTTCATATACGATAAGCGATACGATGCTGCCGGGCAATGACCTCGCGAGGTCAGTCGGCGAGGCGGAACAGGAGGGTCCTCGGGTCGACGTCGACGGGTACCACCGTGCCCGTTTCGTAGCGGCCGACGTCCTCGGTGAGCACTCGCGCACTGAACGGAGTCACGCCGGGACCGGTGACCACGAGGTCGACGTCGTCGGCGGGAGTGCTCACCTCGCCGACCCAGATCCGCTTGCTGGAAACGACTTCGGCGTTCGCGCGGACGCCTTTCCGGTCGAGCCCGCGGTGGACCTCACGGGCTTTGGCGTTCTGCCAGAGGTGCGAGGTGACGGTGCCCAGCCCGCCGATCGTGAACACCAGGCCCATGGCGATGACCACCAGGCGGTCGTCGTCCTCGGGTTCGAAGTGAGTGCTGATCCAGAGCAGCCCCGGGCCGATCAGCACCAGCACGGTCATGAAGAACCCCAGCAGGCACCCGATAACGGTGAGGACGGGCAGTTCCGGCGCTTCCTTGCCTCGGCGGTCCGTCTTCACCGGCGTGAGGTTACTGGCCGGCTTCCGTCGCCGGTCCGGTAAAAATGCCCGCTTGCCCGCGGTTGTGCCGGGCGAGCGCGTCGAACGACCGCTTGCGCTCGAACCGGTACGGCGCCCCCTCGTCGTGGTGCCGTTCACGCAGTGTCTTCACGAGGGCGTACGACGCCAGGTCGTAGTCGTACTCCGGCCGGGACGGATGATGCGGCAGGTTCGGCGCGATGAAGGTGTAGACGTGTGCGCTCTGGAGGCCTGCCGCGTCGAACACGCGCAAGAGCCGGGCGAGGTGGTCGGCCTGCTCGCCTTCGTTCCGTACATGGCCCGGCTTGATCCTGGGCGGGACCTGTTCGTAATCGACGATGTCCCAGCCCATCGCGCCCGCCTGTGCGGCACCGGTGAAAGTGCACGAGCCGAACTCCAGCACTATCACCGGTTTGTTCCATCGCCGATACTGAGCCAGGTCCTTTGTGTACTCGGCATCGGTCGCGAAGTACGGGTAATAGTCGATTCCGACGATGTCGAAGAGGTTCCAGTCGACCGGTTCCATCCCGCCGATCGCGGCGTAGGTGATCCGGCCCCGGAAGTTCCGGCGCGCGACGTCGGCCGCCCGCGCGAGGAAATCGGCCAGCCGGTCCATGATCTTCGGCCATTCCTCCGGCGGGATGGTGGCCACGTTCGCGATCCGCTCCTGGAAGGTCGCGCCCGGCACGATCCCCGGGGTGAAGAGGAAGTGCTCGCATCCGGCGACGAACTTGACGTCGTCGCCGTGGCGAAGGCGCTCGGCCCGCCGGGCGGATTCGGCCAGATGCTCGAGAACCTGGTCCTGGGGGTGGTCGTAGAGCCGGGGTTGGACGTACACCTCCATTCCTTGTCGCAGAGCGGTGGACGTCGTCTCGGCGAGCCTGCCGATGTCGGTGCCGAACGCGGTGATCGACGGGCAGCGCAGCTCCTCGGCGATCACCCGGATCTCGCGCTCCAGCCGCCCCCTGCTCCAGTGCATCCGGCTCAGCGGCTCGCCCGCGGCGTGCAGGACTCCGGTGTCATAGGCGACCCCGCCCCGCAGCCGTCGAGGCCTGCCCGCCGCCTCGGCCATGCCCCCGCCGAGACCCGTGAGTGCCACCGCTCCCGCGACGGATTTCAAGAACGTCTTGCGACTGATCATGACTTTCCCCTCGCTAGTTGCTCAACTAGGCTACTGTTCATGCAACCAGAAAATGAGCCGGGCGACCAGGGGCGGCGCTCGTTCATCGAGGAGGCGCGGCGCGCGCAGATCGTCTCGGCGACCATCGAGACCATCGCCGAGATCGGATACGCGAAGGCGTCGTTCGTGCAGATCGCGCGGCGGGCGGGAATCAGCCCGGGGCTGATCACGTATCACTTCGCCAAACGCGAAGAGCTGATGAAGCAGGTCATGCTGACCGTGCACACCTCGATGGACCGGGCGCTGAGCGCGCGGGCCGAGGGCGCCGAGAGCTATGCCGGGGCGCTGCGCGCCCTCGTCGAAGGCTTCGTCTTCTACTGCGCCGAGCGACCGAAGGAGATCATCGCGATCGGCCAGATCGCTTCGGCGTCAAGGGATGCCGAGGCCGCCCGGAACTGGTTCGAAGCGCAGAACGCGAAGACGCTGGCCGAACTGGAGGACATGTTCCGGGAAGGGCAGCGGCTGGGGGAGCTGCGGCGGTTCTCGCCGCGGGTGATGGCCGTATCGGTGATCGCCGCGATGGAGGCTGTCCCAGCCGAGCTGATGACGCGGCCGGAAACCGAGGTGGCGGCCTACGCGCGCGAGCTGGCCGACCTGTTCGAACACGCCATGAGCGCGTTCGGCCGGTGAGGTGACCCTCCCTCTCGTGAGTGGTGAGGACAGTTAGGGCCAAGGGTGTCTTAGGTACCTACGTGATTCCGGCTGCGGTTGGTGCCAGGCTCGGTCCGTGAAGGCCTCCTTGAGTGACTCTGGGTCCCTCAAGGAGGCCTTCACGGACTCGATAACCGCCCGTTCGCCCCACAGGCACCAGCAGCCACAGCGGCTGCGCGTGAAGGCCCCTTCCCTCGGCTCAGCCGAGGAAACCCGACCTTCACACCTTGCCGAGGTACATGAAGGACCCCTTCCTTGCGCCAGGCGCAAGGAAGGGGTCCTTCATGTACTCAGGAGGGCAAGGACACTGGCGCCGAGTCCGTCACGCGAGCGCGGCGGGGAGCGTCTCGAATCCGCGCAGGATCCGGGTCTGCCGCCGCCGTGCCCCGTCGAGAAGCCGAAGGTCGGGGAAGCGCTCGAAGATCGACCGCAGCCCGATCTCCCCTTCCATCCTCGCCAGCGAGGCGCCGAGACAGTAATGCCGCCCGGCGCCGAACGACACGTGGTCGCGCGCGTTCGCCCGCTCGACGTCGAAGGTGGCCGGGTCGTCGAAGATCTCCGGGTCCCGGTTGGCGCCCGCGAGCACGGTGCTGACGATCGCCCCGCGTGCGACGCGTGTCCCGCCGATCTCGGTGTCGCGCGCGCAGAGCCTGCCGGTGAGCAGGACGGGCGGGTCGTAGCGCAGGATCTCGTCGACGGCGTTGCTCCACAGGTCCGGATCGGCCCGCAGCTTCTCGAGTTCGCCCGGATTCCGGGTGAGCAGGGCGATTCCGTTGCCGAGGAGGTTGACGGTCGTTTCGAAGCCGGCCGCCAGCACCAGTCCCGCGGTGGCCTTGAGTTCCCGTTCGGTCAGGCCCACCCCGTCCTCGCGGGCGGCGATGAGCTTGCTGAGCAGGTTGTCGCCGGGATTCGCCCGCAGCTTCTCCAGATGCAGGGTGAGCCACGAGTCGAACTCGGCCAGGGTCGCTTCCACCGTCCGGAAGGTCCGCCACGGCAGGCCGAGGTCGAGGCTCGGGGCCGCGGCACCACCCAGCGCCAGCACCTTGTCCCGTTCCTCGAGCGGGACCCCGAGGATCTGGCTGATCACGGTGACCGGCAAGAGACCGCAGTACTGCTCGATGAGATCGACGGGGTTCGCCGGGTCGAGACCGTCGAGCAGTTCGTCGGTGATCGCCTGCGTGCGGTGCCGTAGCTGCTCGACGGCGCGGGCGGTGAAGACGCGCGTGACCAGTTTCCGGTAGCGCGTGTGATCGGGCGGTTCGCTCGCGAGCAGCGACGGCGGTTCTATCGGATGGATCAACCCGGACGAAGACCAGGCGACGAGCCGGTTGAGCAGCGGGTTGTCCGGGACGAACCGCACGGTTTTGAACGCGTCGTCGGTCAGGATCTCCTTGCACGCCCAATGTCGGGTGGTCACATGCCCGACCCGGGTGGTGGCGATGGCGCCGTGCGAGCGGATCTCGTCGAACAGTCCGGTCAGGTCCGCTCCGCCGCTCGCCTCGACCGACAGCCTGCCCTGGAGATCGCCCCGGCGTGCCGCGGCCCGCAGCGCGACGCGGGGGAGCGCGTGGCCGATGCTCCAGCGGGTGACCGGTTTGGCGATCTCCTCAGCCCGGCGCCGCAAGGTCCGTGCGGGAGCGGTCTTGAGTGTGAACATCAGGACTCCGTCCGTGCGGGTCCTTCGAAGGTATCGGAACGACGTGTCAGTAGCGAGCCGCTCCGACATCTGCGGACCCTGGAACGGGACGGCCGCGCCTCCGCCCGGACGCTGGTGCGGCTCGCCCGCGACCCGATCACGCGGGTGGCGTTGCACCGGGGAGCGCAGCATCGTGGACCGAACGCGGAGCGGTGAGTTGCGCCGGGCGCGTCCGGTTGGCAGCGTGCCCGGTGTCCCGCCACGAAGAAAGGTGTTCCGATGCCGCAAGACCAGCCGGATTTGAAACCTCGTTCGCGCGATGTGACCGACGGTCTGGAGCGTGCGGCGGCCCGCGGGATGCTCCGCGCGGTCGGGATGGGCGACGACGACTTCGCCAAACCGCAGATCGGGGTGGCGTCCTCGTGGAACGAGATCACCCCGTGCAATCTCTCGCTCGACCGGCTGGCCAAGGCCGTCAAGAACGGTGTGCACGCGGCGGGCGGCTACCCGCTGGAGTTCGGCACGATCTCGGTGTCCGACGGGATCTCCATGGGACACGAGGGAATGCACTTCTCGCTGGTGTCCCGCGAGGTGATCGCCGACTCGGTCGAGACGGTGATGATGGCCGAGCGGCTCGACGGCTCCGTGCTGCTGGCCGGTTGCGACAAATCGCTGCCGGGCATGCTCATGGCCGCGGCCAGGCTCGACCTCGCCTCCGTCTTCCTCTACGCCGGCTCGATCATGCCCGGCCAGGTCGACGGCCGGGACGTCACGATCATCGACGCCTTCGAGGCCGTCGGCGCCTGCCTGGCGGGCAAGATCACCCGCGCCGAAGTGGACAAGATCGAACGCGCGATCTGCCCCGGCGAAGGCGCCTGCGGCGGCATGTACACCGCCAACACGATGGCGTCGGTCGCCGAGGCGCTCGGCATGTCGCTGCCCGGATCGGCCGCCCCGCCCGCCGTCGACCGGCGCCGTGACGGGTTCGCCCACCGGTCCGGGGAGGCCGTCGTCGGGATGCTCCGCCAGGGCATCACCGCGCGGCAGGTCATGACCATGGAGGCGTTCGAGAACGCGATCGCCGTCGTGATGGCGCTGGGTGGTTCCACCAACGCCGTCCTCCACCTGCTCGCGATCGCGCGTGAGGCGGAGGTCGACCTGCGCATCGACGACTTCAACCGCATCGGCGACAAGGTCCCGCACCTCGGCGACCTCAAGCCGTTCGGGAAGTACGTGATGAACGACGTCGACAAGGTCGGCGGCATCCCCGTGGTGATGAAGGCGCTGCTCGACGCCGGGCTCATGCACGGCGACGTGCTCACCGTGACCGGCAAGACCATGGCCGAGAACCTCGAAGGCATCGCGCCAGCCGGGATCGACGGCGAGATCATCCGCCCGCTCGACCGCCCGATCCACAAGACCGGCGGGCTGACCATCCTCAAGGGATCGCTGGCACCCGAAGGCGCTGTCGTGAAGTCGGCGGGCTTCGACGAATCGACGTTCACCGGCACCGCGCGGGTGTTCGACGGCGAACGCGCCGCCCTCGACGCGCTCACCGAAGGCCGGATCGTCGCCGGCGACGTCGTGGTCATCCGGTACGAAGGCCCGAAGGGCGGGCCGGGGATGCGCGAGATGCTCGCCATCACCGGTGCGATCAAGGGCGCCGGGCTCGGGAAGGACGTCCTGCTCATCACCGACGGCCGGTTCAGCGGCGGCACGACCGGCCTCTGCGTCGGCCACATCGCGCCGGAAGCCGTCGACGCCGGGCCGATCGCGTTCGTGCGCGACGGCGACCCGATCACGCTCGACGTCGCGAACCGGACGCTCGAGGTCGAGATCGGCGACATCGAGGCCCGCCGGGAGGGCTGGGCGCCCAAACCTCCGGCGTACACGCGCGGAGTGCTCGGCAAGTACGCCAAGGTCGTCCGCAGTGCGGCGCACGGAGCCGTTTGCGAGTGAGACTCGGCCGGTGCGCGGATGGCGATCTCGCGTGACTGGATGGACGACACACGTGATCAGACGGACGACACACGTGATTGGGCGGACGACTCGCGGCGGGAGGTGGTCGCGCGCGAGTCGTCCGTCGGTGACCACCACGAACGGGTGATGCGTAGGCCGGATGGGCGCGAGTACGTAATTCACCCGATGTGCCCCGCTACTCCGGAGTAGCAGACTCGGCGCCCCGACGATTCCTGCTGCTCCGGAGGTCGATGATGACCCTGACCGCGTCCCATGCCCCAGCCCGTTCCGCCGCCCTCGTGATCGCCCGCGTGGTCGTCGACGGGATCCGGCATTCGCTGCCCGAGCACGCGTCGCTGTTCGACGCGCGCGCGACGGAGTTCGTCGCCTCCGTGCTGGAGCACGACAGGATGAACTCCGCGCTGGGCATCGCCGCCGGTGCGGACGCCTTCCGGCAGGTCGGTGTCGCCGAGTACGCGGCGGGCAAGGATCTGGAGCGGCTCTCCCGGGCGTACCACTCGTCGGGGCGGGCCGCGCTGCCCGTGCTGGCGTCGCTGTCACGGCAGCCCGGAGCGGGCTCGTCCGTGATGGACAGCGGGGTGGAGGCCCTGCTCCGGTGCGCCGACGTCCTGATCCGGCTGTCGACCTCGGCCTACCGCGCCGCGCACACGCCTTCGGTGGCCGAGCTGCGCCAAGAACTGCTGAAGGAACTCTTGAGCGGCCGACCGCCCGCGAAGTGGGCGGGCCTCGCGGCCGAGGCGGGCTGGGTGCCGCCCGCCAGGGTGGTGGCCGTCGCCGCGGAGCCCGGCGCGGTCCGCTCCTCCTTCGGCCCGGAGGTGCTGGCAGATCTCGGGGGCGAATACCCGCACCTGCTCGTGCCCGACGACGTCGAGATCAGCGGGGTACTGGCGGGGACGCGGGCGGCGGTCGGGCCCGCGGTGGCGCCCGCCGAAGCCGCGGTGTCCCTGCGCTGGGCCCGTCGGACGCTGGAACTCGTCCGCCGCGAGGTGATCGAGGACGGCCCCCTCGTGCACTGGTCGGACCACCTGACCACGCACTGGCTGTTCGCCGACGAGGTGCTCACCTCCGCGCTCGTCACGCGCAGCCTGGCGCCGATCGCCGATCTGCCCGCGAACGAACGCACCAAACTCGCCGAAACCCTCGACGCCATGCTCGCCGCCCGGGGCGGGGCACCCGAGATCGCGGAGAACCTCGGCGTCCACCCGCAGACGGTCCGCAACCGCCTGCGCCGCCTCCGGGTCCTGTTCGGCTCCCGGCTCGACGATCCCCAGGCCCGGCTGGACCTGCGGATCGCCTTGCGGGTGGAGCTGCTCACGCCCGAACCGGCAGGGACGACCACCCCGATCAGGGCGGCGTGAAGCTCACGCGGGGCCTGCCGACCGCGTCACCCAGGTGGCGACCTGGACGCGGTTGGAGTAGCCGAGTTTGGTGAGGATGTGGTCGATGTGGGTGTCCACCGTGCGCCGCGCGATGCCGAGCCGGTCGGCGATCTCCTGGTTCGTGAGCCCTTCGGCGATGACGTGCGCGATCTCGGTCTCGCGTTTGGTGAGCACCTGCGCGGCCGGTTTCCGCGGTTCGGGGGCCCGCTCCTCGAGGGCGTACGCGATGGCGTCGCCGATCGGCATCGCGGCGCCGTCGGTGAACTCCTTGACGGAGACCTCCCAGCCCAGTGCCGCGGTCACGGCGTCGGTGTCGGCCCGCAGTGGTTCGGTGAACGCCTCGTACCGCGTCGGCCAGGCGCCCACCGTGCGCCAGACGTTCATCGAGGCGCCCTGGAGGATCGCGGCCCGGTTGGGACGTCCGGTGCGGGCCGCGCAGCCTGCCATGACGGTGAGCGTGAACCCGACGACCACGCGGTCGTCCACCCTGGCGTGCAGGCGCAGGATCTGCTCGCAGCACCGGCTCGCCACGGCGAGGTCACCTTGGAGGTATTCGGCGGCGGCACGCGACCACAGTGCCCAGCCCCGCCAGAAGACCTCGCCTCGCCGCTCGCAGCGTTCGACGGCTTCGGCGAGCACCGCCCGGCCCCGGTCCATGTCGCCGTTCAGCCAGACGGCCAGCCCGTGGTTGTAGCTCGCCCACAGGTCCGCACCTTCGTCGCCGTGTGCTCGGAACAGCTCGATGGCCATGCCGAACAGACGGGCGGCCTCGGACATGTCGTCGCCGATCAGCGCGGCGTAGGCACGCACGTGGAGCACGTACGCGGCCGCGAGTTCGTCGCCGCTCGTCTCGGCTTCGGCGGCCGCCCTGTCCAGCATGCACCGATGGGCGGCCATATCTCCCTGCACCACCGCGAGGAAACCGGACAGCCACAGCCCGTGCGCCCGCTCCGGGACACCCGGTGCCGCTACCTCGTCGAGACGGCGGACCCACATCCGGCCCTCGGTGTTCAGCCCGCGGACGATCCAGAACTCCTTGACGTCACGCAACATCCGCAGCCCGACGACCGCGTCCGCCGGATCGCCGGTGCAGTAGTCGAGTGCGACGCGCAGGTTCGCGTGCTCGCGCCGGAGCCGTCCGATCCAGCCGAGCTGATCGGTCTCCAGCCATTCGGTGGCGTACCGGCAGGCGAGTTCGGCGAACCAGTCCCGGTGCCGTTTCCGGAACTCCGCCGTCCCGCCCGTCTCACTGAGCCTGTCGACGCCGTACTCGCGCACCGATTCCAGCATGCGGTACCGCACGCCGCCGGGGTACTCCTCGCGCAGCAGGATGGACTTGTCGAGCAGCCCGTCGACGACTTCGAGTACCCGTTCGCGCGGCAGTTCGCCGCCGGAACAGACCTGCTCGGCCGCGTCGAGGTCGAAGCTGCCGGAGAACACCGACGCGCGGGCCCACAGCAGGCGTTCGGGCCCGGTGCACAGGTCGTGGCTCCAGTCGATCAGGGCCCGCATGGTTTCGTGCCGCTCCGGCCGCCCACGCCGGTCCTTGGTGAGCACGGAGAACTGCCGGTCCAGCCGGTCGGCCAGCTGACGCAGGGACAACGCCCGCGCGCGGACGGCGGCCAGTTCGATGGCCAGCGGCAGCCCGTCGAGCCTGCGGCACAGCCGGATCAGCGGCTCGGTGTCCTCCTCGGTGAGCCGGAACGACGGCGCGACGGCGGTCGCGCGGTCCACGAACAGCCGCACGGACTCGTCGTTCATCGCGCGTTCGAAGGAGTCGCCCTGTCCCGGTATCGCCAGCGGCGGCACCGGCAGGACCCGTTCGCCCGCCACCCCGAGGGATTGCCTGCTCGTGGCCAGCACGGTCACCTGCGGGCAGGACCGGACCACGGTGTCGGCGAACCAGGCGCAGCTGTCGACCAGATGCTCACAGTTGTCCAGCACCAGCAGCAACCGGCTTGCCTGAAGTGCCTCGACGACCACCTCGATGGCCGGTTTCGCCGAGCGGTCGCCGAAGCCGAGGACGTTCGCCACGGTCGGCACCAGCAACGCGGGTTCCCGCAGCTCGGCGAGCGAAACGAAGACGACCTCGTCGGCGGTCGCCTCCTTGTGGGCCGCGGCGACCCGCCATGCCAGCCTGGTCTTGCCGACGCCGCCCGGCCCGGTCAGCGTGACCAGCGACGACGTCTCCAGCAGGCGCCTCGCCTCGCCGGTCTCGGCGTCACGACCCACGTAGCTGGTCACTTCGGTGGGATCGGCAGGCCACCCCGAAAGCGAGCCGACTCCGTCCGCCATGCACTCTCCCGCGATCGACCAGACCCGCGATTCCGTCCGATGTAGACGGAATCGCCCGGCTGCGGATCCTAGCGGACAAGCGTCTCCCTAGCGGGAAGCTTGTTTGCCGCGGTCGTGCGCCCAGCCCGCCAGGACCGTTCCGGCGGCCACGAGCAGCAGGAACACGAGCAATCGTCCGCCCCAGTCACCGGGTACCCAGTCGAACGCGCCCCATAACTGGGTCGCGGAATGATCGAAAAGACTGCGGATGGCGGCCTGCGCGAAGACGGCGACGGCCACCATCCCGACGATTCGCAGCCCCAGATAGCCGCCCTTGGTCATGCTTCCTACCTCCTGTTTCGCGGTCGGGACCGAGCATCGCCGTCACGGATCCGGGAGCACATCGGCAGCGCGTCGCGCTTCGCGTCCGACCAAAGTCGAGCCCGGTCGCGACCGAGGTCGGGGCCGGGATCGTCCTGTGTCCGGCTGCGCCGCCGCGGACGGGTCGACCATGATGGGCCGGTGATCACCGAAGCCGGCCCCCAGCCGCTCCTCCGTCCGTGGGGGCAGGCATGGCGCCTGCTCGCCGCGTCCGGGCTGGGCGTGCTGCTCTGGCTCCTCACGGCGTCGCAACTGCCGGTGGGCGCGACGGGGCCGAGGGTCGACTGGCTGATCACCGGCGATCCGCTGATCGCGCTGGCCTGCCTGATCGCCCTGCTGTGGCGCCGCCGCTTCCCGGTCGTGATCACGACCGCGGTCATCCTCGCCTCGACGGTTTCGGTGCTGGCGGGCGGCGCGGCGTTGCTGGCGCTCTGTTCGCTCGCCGCCAGGCGACGACCGGCCGAAACGGCGGTGGCGGCGGTGTTGTCCGTGGTCACGGCGGTGCTGACGGTCGGCATCTACCCCCAGCGGGAGCCACCGGGACCGCTGTGGCTGCTGATCATCCTGCCCACTTTGATGGTGGGCATCGTGGTGGCCGTCGGCGCCGCGATCGGCGCGCGCCGGGAGGAGGTGCGCTCCCTGCGGGAACGGGTCGAGAGCGCGGAACGGGAGCAGGCCGCGCGGGCGGCCGAGGCACGGATCGTGGAGCGGCACCGGATCGCCCGCGAGATGCACGACGTCCTCGCGCACCGGGTCTCGCTGGTCGCCATGCAGGCCGGGGTGCTGGGGCACCGCCCCGACCTGCCCGCCGACCAGGTCGCGGAGCTGGCCCGCGGGATCGCCGACGGCTCCCATCAGGCGCTGGAGGAACTGCGTGACGTCCTCGGCGTGCTGCGGGCGAGCCCGGACGAACTGGAGCCACCGCAGCCTTCGCTCGCCGACCTGCCGTCGCTCGTCGCGGACGCGCGGGCGCTGGGACTCGACGTCACCTTGACGGTCACGACGTCGGGCGAACCGCCCGGCTCGATCGCGAGGACTGTCTACCGGATCGTGCAGGAAGGGCTGACCAACGCCGGCAAACACGCGCCGGGTGCCGAAGTGCGCGTCACCGTCGAGGGGGAAGCGGGTGACGGCCTGCGGGCGACGGTCCGGGATTCCGGTGCGGCGCGGGCGATCGCGGGCCCGCCCGCGTCGGGATACGGCTTGCTCGGCCTTTCCGAACGGGTCGGGCTGGCAGGCGGCGAACTGGACCACCACCCGGAACCAGGCGGCGGATTCGTCCTCACCGCGCGGTTGCCGTGGCCGGCCCGCGAAGGGAGCGAGTGAATGGACAGCGAGCGGGTGCGGGTCGTGCTCGTCGACGACGAACACCTGGTGCGGATGGCGCTGCGGCTCATCGTCGACGGCGAACCCGACCTCGTCGTGGTCGGCGAGGCCGCCGACGGCGACACCGCGATCACCGTGGTGGGGGAGCAGCGGCCCGACGTCGTCCTGATGGACGTCCGGATGCCGGGTCGCGACGGGTTGAGCGCGACCGAGGAGATCCTCCGCCGCCCGGATCCGCCCCGGGTCCTGGTGCTGACCACCTTCGACTCGGACGAGATGGTGCTGGGCGCGCTGCGCGTCGGCGCGCTCGGCTTCGTCCTCAAGGACACCCCGCCGCCGCGGATACTCGCCGCGATCCGGACGGTCGCGACCGGCGAACCCGCGCTTTCACCCGCCGCCACGGCCCGTTTGATCGCCGCGGCCACCGGGCCGCATTCGTCCGACGCGCGCCGGGCGTCCCGCGAGACCGCCCGCGGCCTGCTGGCCACGCTGACCGACCGCGAACGCGAGACCGCGAGCGCCATCGCCGAGGGACTGTCCAACACCGACGTCGCGCGGCGGCTGGACATCACCGTCGCGACGGTGAAGGCCCACACCAGCAGCATGCTCGCGAAACTCGGCGTCGAGAACCGGGTCCAGATCGCCCTCCTTGTCCGCGACGCCGAAGCCTGAAAACTTTTTCCGGCCCGGTGTCGAATCCGTCGTTCCCCGGTCGACGCAGTGTCGAAAGCAGTTCGAAACGACCAAGGAGAAACCAGATGCGCACCCTGATCGCCACCGCGTTCGTCTCGCTCGACGGCGTCGTCGAGGGGCCCGGCGGGGAGCCGGGCTACCGCAACTCCGGCTGGACCTTCGACGGCATCGAGTTCGACGAAGCGGCGTACGAACTCAAGAGCCGTGAGCAGGAAGAGGCCACCGCGATGATGATGGGCCGGGTCAGTTACCAGGCGTTCGCGCCGGTGTGGCCCGCCATGACGGAGGAATTCGCCGGCTACAACGCGATGCCGAAGTACGTCGTGTCGACCACGCTGCGGGAGGAGGACCTCGTCGGCAACTGGGGCGAGACCACGATCCTCCGCTCGCTCGACGACGTCGCGAAGCTCAAGGAGACCGAAGGCGGGCCGATCATCCTCCACGGCAGCGCGGAACTGAACCGGAACCTCGCCGACGCCGGGCTGATCGACCGCTACCACCTGCTGCTGTTCCCGGTGCTGCTCGGCGCGGGCAAGAAGCTCTTCAGCGACACCGACAAGGACAAGCAGAACCTCAAGCTCGTCGAGACCGAGGCGTACTCCAACGGCGTCCAGAAGCTGGTCTACGACGTCATCCGATGATCGGACCCCGGGCGGGCGCGGGCAGCGCGTCCTGCGATCATGAACCGCGTGACCAAACCCGTCTTCGTGCAGCCGAACCTCGACGGACCGGCGGTGGAGCTTTCCGGGGTCGAGGTGCACGTCGGTCGCGTGCCGCTGGTGTCGGACGTCGGCTGGCGGGTGGAGTACGGCCAGCGCTGGGTCGTCCTCGGCCGCAACGGGGCCGGGAAGTCGACCATCCTCTCGGTGGCCTCCACCCAGCGGTTCCCCAGCGCGGGCACCGCCGTCGTGCTCGGCCACCGCATGGGCGCGGTCGACCTGCGTGACGTGCGGACGCATATCGGCTTCGTCGGGGCGAACCAGCGGCTGCCGGACGCGGAGAACCACGACGCGCACACCGTGGTGCTCACCGGGTTCAGCGGAAGCGTGCTCCCGCTGTGGGATCGCTACGACGACGCGATCCGGGACAGGGCGTCGAAACTGCTCGAACTGGTCGGCTGCACCGAACTGCGCGATCGGCCGGTCCGGGTGTGCTCGCAGGGTGAACGCGCCCGGGTCCGGCTCGCGAGGGCGCTCATGGCCGACCCGCTGCTGCTCCTGCTGGACGAGCCGTTCGCCGGTCTCGACCTGCCCGGCCGCGAAGACCTCCTGATGGCGCTGGAGAACCTGACGCTCGCCCAGCCGGAACTGGCCACGGTCACCGTGACCCATCACCTGGAGGAGATCCCGGCGACGGCCACGCACGCCCTGATGGTGCGGCGCGGCAAGGTCACCGGGGCGGGGCCGATCGACGAGGTCCTCACCGGCGAAGGGCTTTCCGCCTGTTACGAACGCGACGTCGAGGTCCACCGCATCAACGGCCGCTGGGCCGCGCACGCGACCCGGCGGTCCTGAA
The DNA here is from genome assembly GCF_003947415.1 of Amycolatopsis sp. WAC 01376. Lineage (GTDB taxonomy): Bacteria > Actinomycetota > Actinomycetes > Mycobacteriales > Pseudonocardiaceae > Amycolatopsis. The sequence continues at coordinate 388,997 of NZ_QHKL01000004.1, read as the reverse complement.
GGCGGGTGTCACTCCTCGGGGTTGTTTCCGGGGAACAGCGGCATCTCCCCGGTCTCCGTGGGCATCTTTCCCGGTGAGTTCGCTCGTCGAGCGGGAGGAGATGTGATGAACGTCCGGGTGAAACAAGCCGCCGCGGTGACCGTTCTGGGGATCGCCGCGCTGACCGCGGCCGGTCCGGCCGAGGCCGCCACACCGCGCTGCGCGACGGCGGACCTCGCGGTGTCCTTGGGCGAGCCGACGCAGCTCGAAGAGGCGACGGGCCAGTACGACGTTCCGTTGATGTTCAAGAACGTCTCGCCGCGTACCTGCGGCCTGCACGGCGTGCCCGAGGTCGACCTGGTCGGTCCGGCCGACCCGAACGGACCGGTGTACCACTTGCCGAGGGTGGACAACGGTGTGCGCGGTAACGAGGTGCCGCCAGGATCGACCGCGACGGCGACCGTCACCGTGCTGTCGCGGACTCCGGGATCGGCCGGTAGCCAAGGCTCGGCCTCGTGGACACCTTCAAAACTGGTGACCGTTCCGCCGGGACGGACGGAGGCGTTGAGCGTGGACTGGCCGTCCTGGCTGCCGGTGCTTCGTCAGGACGCCGCCACGCGTCCGGGCAGCTGGGTCAACGGAATAGTCGCCGGCCCCGCCTGAGGCCGGTCACGCGGAGGGGCAGGGCCAGGCGAGCCGGACGATGGTCCCGGTGGGGGTGCTGGTCACCGAGGCCTCCGGCGCGAAGGCGCGGATGATCGGCAAGCCGCGTCCGCCGTCCGGGCGGCGCCCGTCGCGCCAGCGGCCGGCGTCGGCGACGGTGATCTTGAGCCGGCTGTCCTCATGGGCGGCGGTGATCGTCATGACGTTGGCGTCGGTGCCGTCCGGGTACGCGTGCCGGACGACGTTCGTCATCGCCTCGTAGGCGGTGAGCTTGAGATCCTCGGCCAGTTCCCGCGGAAGACCACGGTCGAGTGCCCACTTCGCCAGAAGATCCCGCAACGCGGCAGCCTGCGCGGGGACGGCGGCGACCTCGAGGATCAGCTCGCCGGTGGTGGCGCGCACCGGCTCGTCGATCGGCATCACGAAGCTTCTCCTCGTCGCCCGCCGCGGTCCACGACCACCGGATCCAGTGACCAGATTAAGGCACCGGCGGGATCGGGACACGAGTGCGGCGCGAGAGGGCGTCGCGATCCGATATGTTCGAGAACAGCGGAGTTCCGACATAAGGGGTGGATGACGGTGACGAGCGGAGACGGCGACGACCGGGAGATCCCGTTCTCGGTGACCGTCGCCAGGCCCGATGGCGCCGAGGTCGTCATCGCGGTGGCGGGGGAGATCGACCTGACGACCTCCGAAGATCTCAAGGAGTCGTTCGAGGCGGCACTGGAGCCGGCGCCCGGCAGGCTCGTCGTCGACCTCGAAGGGGTCAACTTCTGTGACTCCAGCGGTTTGGCGACCTTGGTCAGGATCAACGACCGGTGCGGCACCCAGGGTGTCGACCTGAGTTTCCTGCCGTCGCCGACGATCCGGCGGCTGGCTTCGAAGACCGGCCTCTCGACGCTTCTGCCGCTCGCCGGATCCTGAGCGTCGCGGCGGTCAGTGGTCCGATACTTCTCGGATCGCCTGGTCGAGGCGCCGGTACACGGGGATATGGGCGTCGACCCTGAACAGCTGCAGCAAGCGCAACACGGGCCGGGTGTCGGCGACGAGCCCGGTCGCGCGGTGTTCGAACCGGGCGCGCGCCGCGGCTGCCTCGATGACCCGCAACCCGGCGACGCCGAGGAAGCCCACCTCGGTGAGGTCGAGCACCGTGGTCGCGGGGAGGTGGCCGCCCAGTGCGCGTTCCAGTTTTCCGGCGGTGGCGAGGTCGACCTCGCCGGTCGCGGCGACGACGAGCAGGTCTTGACTCCATCGGATCCGCCGGATGCGCAGCAGTTCGTCGTCCGACGGTCGCGGTGAGGGAACGCCAGGACGGATGACGGCGCGGAGGACCGGGCCGTCGCGGGTGCCACGGGTGGACGGAATGCGTTCGGACATGATGCTGGTCTCCCGGATGACCGGGGACGACGAGACGGCCAACGGACAAGCCTGCACAACAGCTGCGCAAGTCAACTCGCCGCCGCGTCGCCCCGGGAAAGTGCTGGGCCGCGGATATGCGGGTCGGTCTCGCGGGCTGGTGGACTCAACCTCACGTACTTCTCACGGTACGCCGCCAGCCCTATCTGGCAATACCACGGGCGGTGAACAGTGGGATTCATCTTCGCGCATGATCATTCGCGTAAGGCCTTTTCCCAGGCACGGCCCCACTTTTCCAGCGGGTGCAACGCGTCGAGGAGCCGTTCCCCCAAAGGGGTCAGGCGGTAACCCTCCCCGCCGGTCTCGACGATGCGCGCTTCGGTGAGCTCGCCGAGCCGCGTGGAGAGCACGCTGGACGACATGAGTTCGCAGCGCCGCCGGAGTTCCCGGAACCCGACGTCGCCCTGGCGCAGTTCCCAGATCACCCGAAGGGTCCACCGGCGCCCCAGCAGATCGAGTGCGGCCATGAGCGGGCGGCCGGTTTCGGAGCCGCGGACCGGCTGCCCGGGCCGCGGGGTCGGGTGATCGGGCATGTCGTCCCCTTGCGCTTCGACTTTCGAAGCAGCATAGTGGTTCGAAAGTCGAAGCACACGAGGTGGCCATGGCACGGATCGCACCACTCGCCCCGCCCTACGAGGCGGACGTCGAACAGGCCCTTCGCAAATGGATGCCGCCCGGCGTGACACAGGATCCGCTGGCGCTGTTCCGGGTGCTGCAGCACCATCCGGAACTGGCTTCACGGATGCGTGTCCTGGGTGCGGGCCTGCTCGCGCACGGGGGATTACCCGCGCTGGACCGGGAAATCGTCATCGCCAGGGTCACCGCCCGATGCGGATGCCGCTACGAATGGGGTGTCCACGCCGCGGTTTACGCACCGTCGGTCGGTTTGACGCCGGATCAGCTCGAAGCCACCGTTTCCGGCGACGCCGGGCATCCCGCTTGGTCCGAGCGGCATCGCGCGCTGATCGGCGCCGTCGACGAACTCCACGACACGGCAACGGTTTCCGATGCGGCGTGGGCCGCGCTCGCCGACTACTACCCGGCCCCGCAACTCCTGGAGCTGCTCGTGCTCGCGGGCTGGTACCGGACGATCGCGTACGTCGCCAACGGCGTCCGTCTCGAAGAAGAGCCTTGGGGTGCCACCTATCCCGATCGCTAGGGCCGGTGCGAGTCGATTTCCCTGGTGTCGTCCCGTTCCTGTTTCGAGGCCTTCCACGAGGCGAGCGCGCACAGGAGTGCCGCCACGAAGCCGACCGCGGTGAGTGTCCCGGCCCAGACGGCGCCGGTGGCGACGAGAAGGTAGAGCTGGACCACGGCGGTGCACGTGTAGACGACCGCCAGTCCGAGCCACAGCCGTTGCGCCATCATCCCCCCGTCTCCGTTCGCCCGGTACGGGGTCAATCGCGGCTGGGCGTGATCTGGTTACATCCCGGTCGCGTGATCAGACACGTTCACGACCCGGCGCCCCGGAAGAAGTCCACCAGCCCATCCCAGGACTGGGTGCTCCGCCGCCGCTCCCACCAAGTCCGGAACGGGGCCGACGCCATCGCGTGCCGCGTGTACGACGTCATCACCGCGCGGTACACGTTCTCCGCCTGGTCCCACGTCAGCCGTTCCTTGCGCCACGCCAGCACCAGCCGCATCCGCATGGGGTCGCCCTTGAGCGGCCGGACGACCATGCCCGGCAGTTCGGGCGCGGTGGGTTCCACGAGCTGCACCGCCTGCCCGGCGGCGATCAGGTGCCGTCCGCCGCCGTTGGGGCATTCGAAGCGGATCCGCGGCGTGAAGCCGGCGCGGTGCGTCGCCGCGCGCAGGGACGTCAGCGAGCCGTCCTCGGGGCCGGGCGGGCCGATCCACGCTTCGTCCGCGAGGTCGGCCAGATCGACTTCGAAGCCGTCGGCGAGCCGGTGCCGGGCGGGAAGGCCGATGAAGACGGGCACCCACGAGAACAGCACCCGGTGTCCCAGGTGTTTCGCCAGCGGCACTTCCTGGTCGTCCGACATGGCGATGACGGCGATGTCGAGGGTCGCGCGGGCCAGCGCCTGCGCCAGCACCGCACTGGAAGGTTCCACATGGACCGTGACGTCCAGCCCCGGCAACGCGTCGTCCAGCCGCTCGACGAAGGTGGGCAGACAGTCCATTTGGGACGATCCGAGCCGGACCAGGCCGTCGCCGAGGGCGCCGAGGAGGTCGCTCTCGAACCGGTCGAACTCCACGAGCAGGGTCAGCGCGCGGCGCAGTGTCTGTTCGCCGACCGGGGTCGGGGTCACGCCGGTGTGGCTGCGGACGAACAGCGGCGCGCCGATCTGCCGTTCGAGCCGCTGGAGCAGAGAGGTCAGCGACGGCTGGGACATGCCGAGTGCGGCGGCCGCCTGCGAGAGGCTGCCCGCTTCGGCGATGGCGCAGATCGCCCGCAGGTGCCGGATCTCCAGGGCCATAGGCGGAGTCTATCGCCGCCGGTCATTACGGCCGGGCCGTTCGCGGTGCGAAGGTGCGGCCAAGACTCCGACTACCTGAAGGGGGAGCCGATGACCGGCGACCGAACCCGGCCGGACCTGCGCGCGCTGCTGGCCGCCAAGGGGTTCCGGAACTGGATCAGCGAAGGCTGGGAGCCTGCCGACACCGCCGTGGATCTGCCGTCGGGCACCGCCGAGGCGGCCGCGGCCCATCGCGGCAGGCTGTCGGCGGAACTGCCAGGTCAGCGGATCGCGCTCGCGGCGGGCCGGGCGGTGGTGCGGTCCAACGACACCTTCCACGGCTTCCGTGCCGACAGCGACTTCGTCTGGCTCACCGGCTGCCGGCGTGAGGGCGCGATCCTGGTGATGACCCCGGCGGGGGACAGCCACCACGCGACGTTGTACGTCCCGCGCCCGGCCGAGCCGGACGAGCCCGACTTCGTGGGCGACGCCGACACCAGCCCGTTGTGGGTCGGCTCCGCCGCCGGGCCGTCGGCGTACGGGGACGCGCTCGGCATCGAGTGCCGTCCGCTGGAGGACCTTCCGCACGGTTTGCGTGGGCGGTACCCGAGCTTCCTGACCGGTGCCGGGGTCGATCTCGCGCTCGACGCGTTCGGCTTCGGCCACAGTGATCGGCTCCGGACCGTCCTCGCCGAGTTGCGCCGGATCAAGGACGACTGGGAGATCGGCCAGTTGCGTGACGCCGTCGACGCCACCGCCCTCGGATTCGCCGACGTGCTGGCCGCGCTGCCGGAGGCGGTCCGCGGCGGCGGGGAGCGCTGGCTGCAGGGCACCTTCGACCGCCGTGCCCGCACCGAGGGCACCGGACCCGGCTACACCTCGATCGTCGCGGCCGGGCCGCACGCGCCGATCCTGCACTGGACGCGCTGCGACGGGCGGGTGACCGAGGACAGCCTCCTGCTGCTCGACGCCGGAGTCGAGCTGGATTCCTTGTACACGGCCGACATCACCCGCACCTTCCCGGTCGGCGGCGAGTTCACCAAGACTCAGCGCGACGTTTACGACCTCGTGCACAAGGCGCACGTCGCGGCCCTTGGCGAGGTCCGGCCCGGTCAGGACTACGGCGCCTTCCAGGCGACTGCACTGCGGGTGCTCGCGGAGGGCCTGCACGATTGGGGCCTGCTTCCGGTGTCGGTGGACGAAGTGCTGTCGCCGGACGGGCAGCAGCATCGGCGGTACATCGTCTGCGGTACCGGCCACTTCCTCGGGCTGGACGTCCACGACTGCGCCGCGGCGCATCCCTCCGCGTACCGGGAGGGCACCCTCGCCGAGGGGATGGCGCTGGCGGTGGAGCCCGGTCTGTACTTCCACGCCGGCGACCTCACCGTGCCACCGGACCTGCGCGGCATCGGCATCCGGATCGAGGACAACGTCGTGATCACCGGATCGGGGTACGACCTGCTCTCCGGCGGTTTCCCCTCGACCGCCGACGAGGTCACCGCCTGGGTCCAGGCAGCCAGGAGCTGAAGGACGGACGAGGGTAAGGCAAAGGTGGCATGAGACGAGTCAGTGGTGGAGTAGGTCGCCAAGGAGTCTGGCACGCTTTTGACCGTCCACAAGGGACGCGGGTCGGATAGTGGTGTCCATTTTGGGTACTTTGCGCGGGGGTCGTGAGTGGTAATGAGCGTTCTAACCGTCATTGCCACTCACGACCCCTCTCGAAAACCGCATATTTAGCCGTTAATCAGACATTTCACTGCTCAAATGTGTCCCTTGTGGACACTCAAGGCGCGGCCGGCTCTCGTGGCCAGTCCGGAACCACGCCGCGAAGGCCGCCCTTTCTGCCTTGACCCAGCGAAGGGGTTCTTCATCGCAGAGGCTCGGTCACGCCACATTTGACTTACCCCTCACCGGAGGGTGAGTTCCGGCCCTCCGGTGTCCCGTCAGTACCAGATGGTGTGCCCGGCGAGGATCCGCTCGGCGGCGCCGGTCGTGGACAGGCCCGCGGCGGGCCGGTCCTCGGTGAAGTACTCACGGAAGTCCTGGCTGAAGTGGCGGGTCATCAGCGCGATCGTGCGGTTCCAGTTCCCGCCGTCCGGCCCGCCCGGCGCCCACAGGTCCAGCAGCGACGAGCCGACCCGGCCCTGCACGGTGTCGCCGTCGTCCCAGCCGGGCGTCGAAGCGTCGTTCTCGAAGCTGTACGAACTCCCGTTGTCGTAGACGTAGCGGTAGTCGCCGAGCGCGTAGGCGGCGACAGCGTCCGCGAAGCCTTCGGTCCACGCGCACGATTCCGAGCTGTGCTTCTCGATGTAGTGCGGGTTGCAGCCCTCGACCACGGGGAAGCCGCGGCCGTAGAGCTGCCATTGCAGCCAATGCCCGGCCTCGTGGAGGATGAGGTGCTTCGAGTCCGGCATCGTCGCGCCGAGGAAGACGTAGTTCGTATTCGGGTAGTCCCAGTAGCCGCCGTCGGCGACCTTCGGATCCCAGACGAAGGTGATCTGGTCGCAGCGTCCGTCGGACTGCCGCGCCGTCCAGCACGACGAAGACGGGTTGGCGCGTTTCCAGTAGAGAACGTTGAGCGTGTCCACGACCTTCCACGCCCGCTGCAGCGTCGAAGGCACCTTCACCGTGCCGAGATCGAGAGTGCCGGAGACGTTCGTGCGGCGTGCCGAGTCGAACGTGTAGTCGGTGGTGTTGTTCGCGGCCTTGACGACCCGCCACATCGAGGTGCTGCTCGATCGGAACCGGACGTACGCCTCGGCGAGTGACCCGGTGTGGCAGGCGGTGAACCGGCCGTCGGACGCGCCGGTGATGCCCGCCGTGAGCCGGGTCGCCGTGCCGGAGCCGGTGCGGCCCCACAGTTCCCAGTTCGCGTTCCGGGCCACCTGCGTGCGCAGGGGTTTGCTCGTCCCGGCTTCCGCGTCGAGATGGTCGAAGGCGAGCGTGCCGGTGAGACAGGCGCTCGCGGCCGCCGTCGCCGGGGTGACGGCCACGGCCGTGGTCAGCCCGAGGGTCGTGATGAGCACCGCGCCGAACGCCCGAAGTCGTCGGTTCGCGGATCTGCGGATCAGCTGCACGGGGATCTCCTCGCTGGAAGGAAACGGCGGTGCGCCCGTGACCCTGTGTCGACGGTGACACACCGGTTGGTGATGGAGTGTCATCGCGGCCGGCGCCGCCCACCATCGCGTCGCCCCATCGGTCGCGGCTATGCCCCCGGTGTCGGGAGGCGTGTCATGATGTCCGCGAACTCGATCGGCAAAGCGAACGATTCGCCCATCCGGTCGTACGGTTTGGCGAACGGCAGGGGAGAAGCGGTGGAGGACGAGACGCCCTCGATCCGGGACATGCTGGCGGTCAACCTGCGTGCGGCCAGGGCGGCGAGGGGTATCTCGCTGTCGGAGCTCTCGCGGCGTTCGGGCATCGGCAAGGCGACGCTGTCGCAACTGGAGTCCGGCGGCGGCAATCCGACCATCGAGACCGTGTTCAGCCTGTCCAGGGTGCTGGAGGTGGCGATCTCGGATCTGCTCGACCACCGGGCGGGCGGCGCGCTCACCGTGGTGCGCGGCGCCGACGTCGAGGTGCTCAGCGGTGAGGGAGTGGATCTCCGGCCACTGCGGCGGATCGAGACCGGTGACGGCGTCTTCGAGGTGTACGACCAGGTGGTGCGCGGCGACGCGCCGCAGCGTTCGCAGGGGCATGTCGGTATCGAGCACACCATCGTGCAGTCGGGTTCGCTGCAGGTCGAGGTGGCGGGCCGCAGCGTCGAGGTCGGGCCGGGGGACTACGTCGCCTTCGACGCCCGCGAGCCGCATTGCTACACCGCTTCGGAGGGGCCGGTGCACTCGGTGCTGCTGCTGCAATATCGCGCCGACGAACGGCTCGACGGCAGGCCGCATCCGGTGCTGAAGGGCTGACGGCACCCGAGGTGTTGACACGTCTCCTGGCGGGAACCTACCCTCCGATCGTTCGCTTTACCGAACGCTGGAGGGTCGATGAACCGAACGCGCGTGGTCGTGCTCGGCGACGGCATCGTCGGCGCCGCGTGTGCCCGTGAGCTGAGCCGGGCGGGCTTCGACGTCGTGGTCGTGGATCGCGGCCGTCCCGCTGGGGGCACCACGTCGCACGGCGAGGGCAACATCCTCGTCTCGGACAAGGGACCCGGCGCCGAACTCGAACTCGCGAAGCTTTCGATCGCGCTGTGGCCCCGGCTGGTCGCCGAGATCGCCGACGAGGACGCCCGTGCCGCTTCGGAGATCGAGTACGACCCCAAGGGCGGCATCGTGGTCGCCACCACGGACGACGGCGCCCGCGCTCTCGCCGCGTTCGCCGCGTCGCAACTCGGTGTCCGCGCGGAACCGTTGTCTCCCAAAGAACTTGCTGAAGCGGAACCCGCGCTGACCCGTGAGGTGACCGCCGCGTTCCGCTACCCGGAAGACGCTCAGGTCCAGCCCGCCGGTGCGGCGCTCGCGCTGCTGGGCTCGGCACTGCGACACGGTGCCCGGCTGCGGTCCGACACCGAGGTGCTGGGCGCGTCCGTCCACAACGGACGGATCACCGGCGTCCGCGTGCCAGGCGAGGTCATCGAGGCCGACATCGTCGTGAACGCCGCGGGCCCGTGGGCCGGTCAGGTGTCGGCGCGCCTCGGCGCCCCGATCGCGGTCCGCCCTCGCCGCGGCGAGGTGCTGGTGACCACCCCGATGCCCGGTGTCGTCCGGCACAAGGTCTACGACGCCGATTACGTCGGCGCGGTCGGTGCCGATTCGGGCGAGTTGCAGACCTCCGCCGTCGTCGAGTCGACCTGGGGTGGCACCGTGCTGATCGGCTCGTCACGCCGCCGGGTGGATTTCGACGACGCGATCCGCCCGGACGTGCTGAGCGCCATCGCGGTCAAGGCGCTGCGGCTGTTCCCGGCACTCGCCGACGTCGCCATCATGCGCGCGTATGGCGGTTTCCGGCCCCACGTGGACGACCATCTGCCGGTGCTCGGCGAGGATCCGCGGCTGGAGAACCTCTGGCACGCCACCGGGCACGAGGGCGCCGGTATCGGGTTGAGCGTCGGCACCGCGCGGTTGCTGCGCGAACTGCTCACCGGGACGGAGCCCGCGATGGGCGTCGAAGAGTTCACTGTGGACCGTCCGGCGGTACTGGCGGAGGTGGCCGCATGAGCGGATGGCTGCTGCCGCGCGATCGCGATCCGGTGGGCCGCACCGACCGCCCGATCCGGATCACCGTCGACGGCGAGACCCTCACCGGGATCGCCGGGCAGAGCGTGGCGGGAATCCTGCTCGCCGCCGGCCGGACTTCTTGGCGGACCACACGGTCCGGTGCGCCACGCGGGGTCTTCTGCGGGATCGGCGCGTGCTTCGACTGCCTTCTCACCGTCAACGATGTGCCCGACGTCCGCGCGTGCCGCCGCCCTGCCGCCGACGGCGACGAAATCCGCACCCAGTCCCGGGAGGAGACCGCGTGAACGTGGTGATCGTCGGCGCCGGCACCGCCGGGCTCGCGGCGGCCGAGCACGCGCTGCGGGCCGGTGCCCGCGTCACGGTGCTGGACCAGGCGGACACTCCCGGCGGCCAGTACCACCGGATGCTGCCCGAGGCTTACGCGGCGCGGCGTCCGGACCGGATCCAGCACGGCCGGGCCGAGTTCGACCGCCGCCGGCGGGTGCTCGCGCATCCGCGGTGCCAGTGGCTGCCCGAGTCCACGGTCTGGGCGTTCGACCGGGTGGAGAAGCGGGTGCACGTCGTGCGGGGACAAGCCGACGGCGGTGGACGGCGGCGGCTGTCCCTCGTCCCGGACGCGCTGATCCTGGCGACCGGCGCGCACGACCGCACCCTGCCGTTCCCCGGCTGGGAACTGCCCGGCGTGTACACCGCGGGCGCGGCACAGGCGCTGGCGAAGGGCGAGCGGGTCGCGATCGGTGAACGGGTCCTCGTCGCCGGGGCCGGGCCGTTCCTGTTGCCGGTCGCGGAATCGTTGCTGGGCGTCGGCGCCGAAGTGGTCGCGGTGCTGGAAGCGAACCCGTTCACGACCGTCCGGAAAGGATGGTCGTCCCGCCCATGGCGCCTTGCAGCCCACGCCGGGAAAGCGGGCGAACTGGCACGGTACGCCGCGACGCTGGCGCGTCATCGGGTCCCGTACCTGCCGGGCCGGGCCGTGATCGAGGCTCGCGGGGCCGATCGCGTCCGCGAGGTCGTGACCGCGAAGGTCCGCGCGGACTGGTCGATCGTCCCCGGCACCGAGCGGACGTACGAGGTCGACGCGGTCTGCGTCGGGCACGGCTTCACGCCGCAGCCGGAACTGGCCGTCGCCGCGGGCTGCGTCCTGGACGGCGGTTTCGTCCGGGTCGACGGCGCGCAACAGACCACTGTGGACGGTGTCTTCGCCGCGGGCGAGATCACCGGCATCGGCGGCGCGGTCACCGCGGCCGCCGAGGGTGCGGTGGCGGGATGCGCCGCCGCCGGAGGTGAGCCGCCGCCGGGGTTGATCCGCGCGCGCGACCGGGCCCGCACCTTCGCCGAACGCCTCGCCACGGCCCATCCGATCGGCACGGCCTGGCGAAGCTGGCTGCGCGAGGACACGATCGTCTGCCGTTGCGAGGAAACCACGTACGGCGAACTGACGCGTGCGGCGGGGGACGCGGCCTGTCCCGGACCGCACGCACTGAAACTCGGCACCCGGGCCGGTCTCGGCCCGTGCCAGGGCCGCATCTGCGGTCCGACCGTGTCCGAACTCTGCGGTGGCACCGAACGGCACCACCGCCCGATCGCCCAGCCGATCCGGCTGGGCGAGCTGGCCGCCCGAACCGAAGGAGAACCTGAATGAGCACCCCCGACCTCGGTGGCGTCGTCGTCGCGACCGCTCTCCCGTACCGGGCGGACGAGTCGGCGCCGGCCGGGCTGGCCGTGGACTACGACGCCTACGCCGCGCACTGCCGATGGCTGGTCGACAACGGCTGCCGGGGCGTCGGCCCGAACGGCTCCCTCGGCGAGTACTCCTCGCTGACCGACGAGGAGCGCCGTCGCGTCGCCCGCACCGCGATCGAAACCGTCGGCGACGACGGGATCGTCGTCGTCGGCGTGCACGGCCCCGGTTCGCATCAGGCCAAGCACTGGGCCGAGGTGGCGGCCGAGGACGGCGCCGACGGCCTGCTGTGCCTGCCGCCCACGATGTACCGCGCGAACCGCGGCGAGGTGCTCGCGCATTTCGAGGCGGTGGCGTCGGTCGGGCTGCCGGTGATGGTCTACAACAACCCCATCGACACCAAGGTCGACCTCACTCCCGCCCTGCTGGCCGAGATCGCGCAGATCGACAACGTGGTCGCGGTCAAGGAGTTCTCCGGTGACGTCCGGCGGGTGCTGGAGATCCGCGAGCAGGCACCGGGCCTTGACGTGATCAGCGGTGCCGACGACGTCGTGCTGGAAAGCCTGCTGATGGGCGCGACCGGCTGGTTCGCCGGGTTCCCCAACGTGTTCCCCGTCGAGTCGGTGCGGCTGTTCGACCTGGCGCGGTCCGGCAAACTCGAGGAGGCCAGGGCGCTCTACGAACCGCTGGTGGCCGCGTTCCGCTGGGACTCGCGCACCGAGTTCGTCCAGGCGATCAAGCTCGGGATGGACCTCGTCGGCCGCTACGGTGGTCCGTGCCGTCCGCCCCGGGGCGCGCTGACCGACGAGCACCGCGAGCAGGTCACCGCCGACATGCGCCGCGCGCTCGCCTCGCTGGGGGTGGCGTAGTGCGGTCGATCCGGTCGATCACCGCCGTCGACTCGCATACCGAGGGCATGCCGACCCGGGTGGTGACCGGCGGGATCGGCGTCATCCCCGGCGACACCATGGCCGAACGCCGCCGGTACTTCATGGCGCATCTGGACCACGTGCGGCAGTTCCTGATGAACGAGCCGCGCGGCCATTCGGCGATGAGCGGCGCGGTCCTGCAACCGCCGTCGAGGCCGGACGCCGACTGGGGCGTGGTGTACATCGAGGTGTCCGGCTGCCTGCCGATGTGCGGGCACGGCACGATCGGCGTGGCGACCGTGCTGGTGGAGACCGGCATGGTCGAGGTGACCGAACCGAAGACCGTGGTACGCCTGGACACCCCGGCCGGGCTCGTGCACGCCGAGGTCGAGGTCCGGGACGGCCGCGCCGTACGCGTCAAGCTCCGCAATGTCGCGTCGTTCCTCGCCGAACGTGACGCGGTCGTCGAGGTGCCGGGGCTCGGCGAGGTACGTTACGACCTTGCCTACGGCGGCAACTTCTACGCCATCCTCGAACTGTCCCAAGTGGACATCCCGTTCGCCAGGGCGGAGAAGGATCGCATTCTGGCCGCGGGGCTGGACATCATGGCGGCGATCAACGAGCAGCGTCCGCCGAAACATCCGGCCGACCCGCTGATCGGCGGCTGCAAACACGTCCAGTTCCTCGCTCCGGGGTCGGATGCCCGGGCTTCGCGGAACGCGATGGCGATCCATCCCGGCTGGTTCGACCGGTCGCCCTGCGGCACCGGCACTTCGGCCCGGATGGCGCAGCTCCACGCCCGCGGCGAACTGCCGCTGCACACGCCGTTCGAGAACAGCTCGTTCATCGGCACCACGTTCACCGGCGAACTGGTCGCCGAGACCACCGTCGGCGGCGTGCCCGCCGTGGTGCCGGAGTTCTCCGGGCGTGCGTGGATCACCGGCAACGCCACCTACCTGCTCGACCCGGACGACCCGTTCCCCGCCGGCTTCGTGCTGTAACCCGCGGCTACGCGAGAGGCAAGGAAACCGCGCGCCCAATGTGGCATTGGGGACGCTCACCGTCCCCAATGCCACATTGGGCGCACCCAGGCCGGCTGCCGGAACCGCTGCCGGACGACAACCCGTGAGACGTCCCGCAGCGCTTCTCCTGACCCGCGTTTCGTCCTCTGCTTGCGACGGAAGGACATCGCAAGCAGAGGACGAAACGCATCAGGGGGAGACCACGGTCCCGCCCTGCACGATGTGCCGGAACTTCTCCGGCTCGGCCAGGACGCCGATGTCCTCCAGCGGATCCCGGTCCACGACCAGCAGATCCGCGTGCGCGCCGGGGGCCAGCGTGCCGATCTCGCCGGTCAGGTTCAGCAGATCCGCCGCGGTCGACGTCGCGGAGCGGATCACCTCCAGCGTGGACTGGACTTCGGCGCGCAACCGGAACTCGTGATTCTGGTGCCGGTGCATCCCGCCGAGCAGATCGCTGCCGTACACCAGTTTCACCCCGCCCCTGGCCGCCCGCTCGAGTGCGGCCATACCCGCGCCGAGGACCTCGTCGACCTTGCGCCAGCTGGATTCCGGCAGCCCGTGCTCGCGACCTTCCTCCTTCAACGCCCAGTACGTGACCAGGGTCGGCACGAGGTACGCGTCGTGCCGGAGGAACAGTTCGACACTGAGGTCGTCGATCAGGTTGCCGTGCTCGATCGACCGCACACCCAGTTCCAGCGCGCGGTTCACCGCGCGGGCGGTGTAGGCGTGCGCGGCGACGTACCGGTTGGCCGCCTCCGCCTCCTCGACGATCGCGCGCAGTTCTTCGGCGGAGTACTGCGTCGAGTCGATCCGGTCGGTGGGGGAGGCGACGCCGCCGGAGGCCATCACCTTGATGTGGTGCGCCCCCTTGCGCAGTTCGTCGCGCGCGGCCGCGCGGACCGCGTCGACGCCGTCGGCGACCCGGCCGAGACCGGCGCAGCACGGATGGTCGTCGCTGGCGTTGGCGCCCCGGGTCCGGCTGTCGCCGTGCCCGCCGGTCTGGCTCAGCGCGCGTCCGCAGAACAGCAGGCGCGGACCGCGGAACAGGCCCTCGGCCTGCGCGTCGGCGAGGCCGTAGTCGGCGCCGGAGGCGTCACGGACGGTGGTGAAGCCCCGGTCCAGCATCCGGCTCATCGTGCGGGCGCTGTGCGCGGCCACATAGGACGGCGACGAGGCGGGCAGCGACCCCAGGTCCGCGGTCGAGGCGGTGACGTGCACGTGGGCGTCGACGAGACCGGGCAGCACGAACGCGCCGCGCAGATCCTCGGTCCGCGCGTCACCGGCGCTGAGACCCGTGCCGATCTCGGCGATCCGGCCGTCGGCGCACCGGAGGTCGCCCTCGGTGTACTCGCCCTTGACCGGGTCGAGCAGGCGGGCGTTGCGCAGCAGCAGCGATCCGGTCATCGGGTCTCCTCCAGGAGTTCGCGCAGGGCCGGGGCCGCCAACGGTGCCAGGGAACGGGCCATCGTGACGGAATCCTCGTCGTAGCTGCCTTCGGCGTCGAGGATGTTGAGGACGCCGAGGGTGCGGCCGTCGGCCACCACCGGCACGTTGATCACCGCGCCGCAGCCGAGCCGGTCGATGAGTTCGTGGTCGGCGAAGATCTCCCGCACGGCCGCGCTGTCCGGTCCGAAGTAGGGCTCCTGACCGGTGATGCACCGCTCCAGCCAGCCCGCGGCCACCTCGACGGTCTTCTCGCCGCCCACCGGGTACTCGTCCGGATGACTGCTGTGCACACGCCGCAGCGCCCGCCGTTCGGGCACCCAGGCCAGCACGGTGAACAGCCGTACGCCGATCGAGGCCCGGGTCTTGTCCTCCACAGTGGACAGTGACACCGTCACTTCGTCATCTCCTTCGCGGTTTTCACGGGCGCGCCGTGTTCGGTCAGTTCTTCCAGGGAACGGCCGGCGGTGGACAGGCCGAACACGACCACGACCACCACCCCGGCCACCAGGACGGCGGTGGTCAGGCCGAAGACGCCCGCGAACCCGAGGCTCGCGGCGGACAGGCCGATGATCGTCGGGGCCAGGATGCTGCCGACCCGGCCGAAGGCGCTGGACAGGCCGGTGCCGCTGGCGCGGATCCAGGTCGGGAACACCTCGGGGGTGTAGGAGTACACGCCGGCGTAGGTGCCGTTGAGGAAGAACGACAGCACCGCCCCGGCCAGGGTGATCGACCACGGCGCGTCCATCTGGCTCAGCCAGAAGGCGCTCACCGCCGAACCCGCGAGGTACAACGCGATGGTGTGCTTGCGGTCGAGCCGTTCCGACAGCCACGCGGCGGAGAAGTACCCGGGGATCTGCGCCAGGTAGATGATGATGGAGAACTCGAAGCTCTTGGTCACCGTGATCCCGCGCTCGACGAGCAGTGTCGGGATCCAGGAGAAGAAGCCGTAGTAGGAGAACGTGATCACGAACCAC
Source organism: Amycolatopsis sp. WAC 01376 (assembly GCF_003947415.1). Lineage (GTDB taxonomy): Bacteria > Actinomycetota > Actinomycetes > Mycobacteriales > Pseudonocardiaceae > Amycolatopsis. The sequence goes on along the minus strand of NZ_QHKL01000004.1, from coordinate 373,344 downwards.
ACGGTCCAGATCACCGCGGTGCGGCGGGCCATCGCCGGGCTCCACAGGAACTTCAGCGCGCTGAGGAGATTGACCTTGGGGGTTTCCGTCGCGGGCTGGGCTTCGGTCTCCGGCACGGCCGGAAGTTCTTGTCCCGTCGCCTTTTCGACGTCCCGCTCCAGTTTCGCGACGATCTTCTCCGCCTCGGCGTGCCGCCCGTTCGCGAGGAGGAACCTCGGTGATTCCGGCAGGGACCGGCGCCACCACAGCAGCATGACGATCGGCAGCGCGGTGATCAGCTGCGCGACCCGCCAGCCCTCAGGCACCGTCGGGACGACGAACCGGCCGATCAGCGCGGCCATGACGAACCCGAACGAGAAGAACCCGGCGAGCGCGCCGACGAACCAGCCGCGCCGCTTGGCGGGGACGAATTCCGACAGGAACGGCGCGATGATCGCGCTTTCGGCGCCGGCGCCCGCCCCGGCCAGCACCCGGGCGCCCAGGAAGACCTCATAGTTGGGGGAGAAGGCGGCGAACACCGAGAACACCGCGTAGAAGGCCAGCGCGTACATCATGACCTTTTTGCGGCCGATGCGGTCGCCCAGCAGGCCGGCGGCGATCGCGCCGAAGAGGAAGCCGAACGGCGTCGCCGACCCGATCAGCCCGAGTTGCCCGTTGTCGAGGCCCCACTCGGCTTTCGCGCTCGGCAGGAGGAAGGCGACCACGGCGGAGTCCATGCCGTCGAAGGTGTAACCGAGCCCGCCGATGAGCAGGAGTAGGTAGTGGGGACGGCTCAACGGGAGCCGGTCGAGTCGTGCCAGAAGCGTCATGGGGAACGCCTTCCGTGGTTCGGGCGACTAGGGGAGACGAGAGTGCGGACAACGTATACTGCGTTTCGTCAAAACTGCAATGGTTGTTGCAAGTGGTTCGGCGGGCACGATGCGTTACCGTGACGCGGTCGAGGGAGGGCGTGCGTGACAGAGACGGGAACCGACGACGGTTTCGAGGCGTGGCTTCGGGATCGGACGCCGGAACGCGGCCTGCGGCCGAAGGCGGCCGCCGTGCTGGAAGTGCTGGTCTCGCAACCGCGCCGGGCGTCGTTCGGCTCGACGGCCGAGCTCGCCCAGCTCGCCGGGGTCAACGTCGCCACCGTCACCCGCACGGCGCAGGCGCTGGGTTTCGCCGGCTGGCCGGCGCTGCAACAGGAATTGCGGGCGCGGTACATGTCGTCGCTGAGCGCGCCACAGGTCGCCGAGGAACACCGGGACGTCGACTCGCCGGGATCGGCGTCGCTGCGCCGCGACCTCGACAGCCTCGCTCTGCTCAACCGGCGGTTCGCCGAGGACGAGATCCGCAACGTCGCACAGGCCGTCGCCGCCGCACGCCGCACGGTCGTCATCGCCGACGGCAGTTACGCGGCGGTCGGGATCGCCTTCGCGCACAACGCCCGGCTCGCTGGCTACGACGTCCACGCGATCACCGCGGGCGACGCCGAACTCGCCAACGCCACGGCGAAACTCTCCTCCGAAGACGTCCTCATCGCGATCAGCTTCTGGCGGCTCTACGAGAGCACCGTGCTCGCCGCGAACGAGGCCAAGGCCAGGGGAGCGCGCGCCTTCGCGATCACCGACGCGGCCAGCCCCGCGCTGGCGGGTGCTGTCGAACAGGTGCTGATGGTGCCTGCCGAGGGCGTGACCTTCTTCCCGTCGCTGACCGCCGGGATGAGCCTGGTGCAGGCCATCGTCGCGCAGCTGGCCGCCGTCGATCCCGTCCGCACCGGGGAATCCATCGAGGCGGCCGAGGCGATGTGGTCTCGGTTCGACCTGCTGCACCGCCGTCCCGGATCGGCCGATCGGACAGTGCCGAAAAGGCCGACCGGTCGAGGCGCACCCGCCGGATGACCGATCCGCCGCCCTCTGTCGGCAGGCGATCCTGGTTCCAGGCCGCCGGAACGGGCGGTACGGGGATCGAGGAGGCCGAAATGACGATCATCGCGACCATGGGCGCTTACGCCGGGCTCGCTCTTCTGGGACTGATGGCGGCGACCCCGCTGCTGGTGGAACTCGACCAGCGCTTCCCGGTCACCCGCCGGGCGAAGGCGGCCGAACGGGAACGCCGCGTGCCCGCCGGACTCGCTTCGGCGTGACGCAGAGCACAGATTCGCCCGTCGACTACCTCACGTGAGTGATTCGCACTCGGCCAATTCGTGACTTTGCGTCGCGCTATGGAACGCTGAGTGACGTGACCGTGGATTTCTGCACCAACGCCCAACCCGCCGATGCCTTCGGGGAGTTCCGGAGGAACGTCGACGATCTGACCCAGGCGTTCACCGACGCCTGCCGCCAGGGGCGCACACCGGGCGACGCCACCCTCGACCTGTTGCAGCGGGTGCACCGCGAAGACCGCAACTGGGTCGTCGTCCACCTGACGTTCGCCATCGCCGCGCTCGCGCATCAGCGAGCCCTCGCCGTCACCCGCCCAGGTGGCGTGACGGGTGCGCCGGAGCGTGCGTTGTTAGCTTCCGCGAGTGACTGATCCGACCATCTCCGCGGTCATCGCGGTGTTCGCGGGTTTCGTGCTCGCGGGCCTCCTGGCCGTCCCGTACATCGCCGCGAGCTATCGGCGCCGCGGCGAACTCGGGCTCTGGCGGGTCCTGCTGGTGTTCGGGTTCCTGGTCTACGCCATGTCCCTGTGGACGTACACGTTGCTCCCCATCCCGGAGACGACGACGGCGTGGTGCGCCGAACACGCGGCCGGTCATCTGCAACTGCGCCCGTTCCAGTTCGTCGCCGACATCCGCCGCGAACAGACCGGGACCGGCGTCCGGGCGTTCCTGCGCAATCCCGCCGTGCAGCAGGCGGTGTTCAACGTCGCCTTGTTCGTGCCGCTGGGGATGTTCGTGCGACACCTGTTCCGGCGCGGTTTCGCGGCCACCGTCGCCATCGGGTTCGCGGTCTCGCTGTTCATCGAATGCACCCAGCTCACCGGGGTCTGGTTCCTGTTCGAATGCCCGTACCGGCTCGCCGACGTCGACGATCTGCTGACCAATACCCTCGGCGCCGCCGTCGGGTTCGGGCTGGCCCCGTTGCTGCGGCTGCTGCCGGGGAACGAGCCGTCCGCACCCCCGGGCACACCGCGACCGGTCACCGCGCGCCGCCGTCTGCTCGGGATGGCGGTCGACGTCGTGTCGGTCATCCTGCTCGGCACCACCGCCGGGATCGTCACGACCCTGCTGGCGGGCGAGCCGGACACGGTGGTCACGGCACTGATCGGCACCCTGTTGCCCGCGGTGCTCCTGCTGTTCGTCATCCCCGTCGCGGGCAACGGCGCCAGCTTCGGCCAGCGAGTCGTGTTGCTGCGCCCCGCCGGGCCGGACGGCGGGAAGCCCGCGCTGTGGCGGATGGCGGTGCGATTCCTCGCCGGTTCCGGCGGCTACTTCACGCTGCTCACCCTGGCTTCGGCGGTCAACAGCGGATTCGAGCCGCTCGCGAACCTGCTGTTCTTCGTCAGCGGCATTCTCGCGATCCGGCCTCAAGGCCACCAAGGACTGTCGGGACTGATCGCCGGCCTGCGGATGGCCGACGTGCGCGAACTCGACGACCTGGCCGAACCAAGCCTCGTGAGTGGCAAGGACGGCTATTGAGGGGTAAGCAAACGTGTCGTCTCGGGCGAGACGGCGGGCTGGGTGACGCGACACCGCCCTCGCCTTGCGGAGGTACATGAAGGCCCCCTTCATGTACCTCACGACCAGCCACCGAGGCCACAACCGTCCCACTGTCACCAGGGACCACATCCGACGGTAGCGAAAGCCTCCTTCACTACCCTCAGAGTAGGCAAAGAGGCCTTCACGGACCGGGCAACCGCCACGGTCGCCTCACCTGCATCAGCAGTCACACCGGCGGCGCGTGAAGGCCCCCTTCCCCAGTACATGAAGGACTCCTTCCTTGCGCCTAGGTACAGGAAGGGGTCCTTCATGTACTGGCAGGCCAAGAAGCCCGGCCTGTGAGTCCCACCCGATCGGGTCGACCCTGCCGTTCCCGCGAGTCATTGCGCCTGGCAGGACGCGCGGGCCGGAACACTCGCCCGGTGGACGTGGAGTCGATGGACGAGGTAGCCGACTGCCTGCTCTCGGTGGCTTGGAACATCTTCCCGCTGATGGGGAAACCTCCCGCGAGGCCGGGGAACCGGCCGGAGGAGATCCGGACCCTCCTCGTCGACGCCTGCCACGAAGCCGGGATGCGTGCCCGTGAATGGGCGGCGGCGCACGGGGCGGGAACCGAGGACGACCGGCGGCCTTTCCTGCGGCTCGCGGAAGTCGGGACGGACGCGAATCTGTTCCTGGGCATGGTTTCCGGCACGCTGGTCGCCGATCACGAGCGGGTCCGCCGCCGCTGGGCCGAGATCGAGGCGCTGGTCGTCGAGGTGAGTGAACTCGCCGAACAGGTCAAAGGGGCGGCCGGTGAGCCGGCCGCCCCTTCCCTTGGCTGATCAGTCCTTTTCGAGCGTCAGGTCGTAGCGGTTGAGCACCTCCTTGACGGGCTGGAAGAACGTGGTGCCGCCCACGTCGCAGTTCCCGGAACCGCCAGAGGTCATGCCCTGGGCCTGCACCAGTTTCGTGCCGGAACCCGAGGACGGACGGCTGACGAACGAGCCGCCGGAGTCGCCGGGTTCGGCGCAGGCGTTGGTCTGGGTGAGACCTCGCACGATGTTCCCGTCGCCGTAGTTCACCGTCTGGTCCAGCGCTTCGACCCGTCCGCAGTGCCAGTGGGTGGTGATCCCGGACCGGCAGACCCTGCCGCCCACGCCGACCACGTCGGCACCCTCGATCCGCACGTCGGATCCGTCTTCATAGCGGTCGACCCGGGGCGGTGTCGAGACGTCGGAGTGGGTCACCTTGACCGTGCCGTAATCGTTGCCGGGGAAGGACGACCGCTCGACCCTGCCGATCGTGCCGTCGACACCGCGTACGGTGCCACCGAGTTCGGTGCAGTGGCCCGCGGTGATCACGTAATGGTCATCGTCGTCGTAGGCGTTGAATCCGACCGAGCAGGCACCACCGCTGAAGTAGAGACCCTGCCCGCCGATCACGCTCCACAACGGCCTCGGCGCGCTCTTCACCTGGTCCACCCGCACCGGCACGCCGGCGGACGCGGCCCATGCCCGGCCTGTGGGATCGCCGCCCACGACGCTGACCACGACCTCGTTCTTGGGTGCGTCGACGTACCAGCCGGCGACCGAATCGGGCACGCCACGGGTTCTGTCGTCCAATGTGGACTGGATCTTCTTCAGTTCGGCGGCGCTGTGCCGGAGTACCTTCGGGATCGCGCCCGCGGCGCGGATCCCGGCCGACCGGCTCGCGTCGGTGGTGCCGACGACCAGTTCGCCGGTCGTGGTGTCCAGCCAGGAGCCGGCGAAGGCGGCGCCGAGCGAGGTGCCGAGTTTCTGTTGCGCGGCGGCCAATGCGGCCGGGCCCGCCGCTTCGCTCAGCACCGAGGTCGCCGCCGAAGCCGGGGACGTGAACGCGGTGACGGCTGCCGCGGCGCCGATCAGGACGGTCATGGTGCGCAGAGGACGTCGGATCACGAAAACCTCCATGGGATCGCGGAATTCGGTACGTGGTGGTGTGGATGGGAATCGACGTTACGACAAGGCCGCGTCGTCGAATGCCGCCATTTGAGTAGTGCTCACAATTCCCCTTTCCGGCGCAAAGGAACGCGCCATTGCCGGGTGCTGCTCACTCTTGTGAGTGGATCATGCGCGATTTACCGTCCCCGATGTGCTGGCCGAATCGCGACAATCCGCGACGGGACGCGGCATTCGGGAAAGTGTGCCTTCGGTGTTCGTCACCTGATTGTGCGCGGCCGAACCCGTTTGCCCGTATCGGTGACGAACGGATCTCGGTCGGCTCCGCGCCGTTCCGGCCGCGTTGCGCCGAACGTGCGACTTCTGTAACGCGGCGCGCGCACCCGCTGACTGATCTCTCGGTGAGCTGAGGCAGACGGAGGCCATGGATGAAGATCGATCTGTTCAACGAGATCCAGAACCCGCGGCCGTGGCCGGAGGGGCACGAAGGGCTCAGGTTCTCCCAGGCGATCGAACAGGCCGTCCTCGCCGACGAACTGGGCTACGACTGCTGGTGGCAGGTCGAACACCACGGGGCGGGGGAGTTCAGCCTTTCGTCCGCGCCCGAGCTGATGCTGGCCGCGCTTTCGCAGCGCACCACCCGGATCCGGCTCGGCCATTCCGCGGTACTCGCGCCCGGCCGGTTCAACCATCCGATCCGCGTCGCCGAACGCGCCGCGACGCTCGACCATCTCAGCGGAGGCCGGGTCGAACTCGGGCTGACCCGGTCGACGATTCCCGAATGGCGATTGTTCGGCATCGAACCGGACGAGGCCCGCGCCCAGACACGGCAGGCTTTCGAAATGATCCCGCGCATGTGGACTTCCGAACGCTTTTCCTGCGAAAACGACGCTTATCGCGTCGACGACGTGTCGATTTCGCCGAAACCGCTCCAAAAACCGCATCCGCCGCTCTGGCAGGCGGCGGCGAGTCCGGCGTCCTTCGAAGAGGCGGGCCGCCGTGGCGTCGGTGTCCTCGGCACGACGATGTGGGAGTCGCTGGAGCGTGCGGGACGGCTGATCAAGCTCTACCGCGACGCGGCCGAGCGCTGCACCGATCCGGTCGGGGCTTTCGTCAACGACCAGGTCGGGTTCTTCACCTTCGTCCACTGCGCCGACACCGACGAGGAGGCGATGAGCAACGGCGCCGCCGCGGCCGCGGCCTGGTACACGGTGACGGCGCTGAACTTCTTCGAGGCGGCGAGCGAATTCGTGCGCCTGAACGCCCGGCAGGAGGAGATCGTCGCCGCGCCCGGCGGCGGCGGCCTCACCGGCGACTTCCTGCGCGGCGAGGCGAAGAACGCCCCGACCGAGGCGAATCTCCTGATCGCCCGGATCCTGCAAGGCGAAAACGTGCCGGACGACGAGATCTTCACCGTGCTGAGCGCCCAGGACTCGCTGATCGTGGGCAGCCCCGAGACCTGCCGCAAGAAACTGCGGGCCTACGCGGAACTGGGCATCGACCGGATGATGTGCCTGCAGCAGATCGGCGGTATCCCGCACGAAAAAGTGCTGAAGAGCATCCGCCTGATCGGTGAGCTGATCCCTGAGCTACGTCGAATGCGGTAGGCGGGAAAGCCGCTCCGGGCCCGACGCGCGGCTGATCCCCCGTCACCAGACTCGCGGATATGACCGAAAAAGTGGTGCGGCCCGCGATGTGGGCCACTATCGGCGGCCAGGCCGTCGCCGCACTGGGCACGATCCTGCAATGGATCGCGGCCCCCGAATTCGTGAAGGTCGTCCCTGCGGGACTCGGTTACATCGCCGGGGCGCTGGTCATCCTGTGGCTGGACCGCCGGGCGTTCTGGTCGCCACTGGCCGCGATCGCCCTGACGGCGTGGATATTCCTGGGTACCGGCGAAATGCTCGGCCGTCTGCTCTCCTCGCCGAACACACTGCTGGCGGCGGGAAACTGGGTGATGGTCGCCGGACTGGCGATTTCGGCGCTGGCAGGCGTGATCACGTTGGTGATCAACCGGGCGACGGCGACCGAACGACAGATTCCGCCGCTGAGTCCCCGGAATCCGCACCGCCCGCTCGTGATCACCGCCGTGGCCGCGCTGGCGGCCGTGGAGATCGGGCTCGGCGCCACGCAGGACTTCGATCTGAGCCGCCCGGGTCCTTCGTTGTTCCTGGCGCTGCCGATACTGGTCGCGGTCGTGCCCGGCCGTTCGATGATCCTGCTCAGTGCGGTGATGTCCGCGGTTTTCCTGGAGGCCTCCTTCAGTTACGCCGGACTCGGTGGCAGGCTGAGCGCACCGGCCGACGGCTCGGCGTTCGCCCTCGACGTGCTCCAACTGGCGGGAATGACGGGCATGGTCGTCGTGGGCGCGGTTGCCGTTGGCCGGGGAAAGCGAATCGAGACCATTTCACGGTGAAAGGACAACTGCCCGTGCCGAAGTTCAAGGATGTTTACGCTGTCTTGCCGGTCTCGGACCATTCCGCCGCGGTCGCGTGGTACGAGCGGTGGATCGGGCGGCGGCCCGACGCCGAGCCCATGGAAGGCGTCGCGGAATGGCTGATCGCCGGAAACGCGGGGATCCAGGTCGCCCACGCGCCGGAGGCCGCGGGTAAGAGCGCCGTGGTCATCGTCGTCGAGGACATCGACGACACCGTCGGCTCCCTCGCCGCCCAGGGCGTGGAGTGCGGCCCGATCCAGGACTACGACTTCATCAAGCTGACGGAGGCCGCCGATCCGGCGGGGAACAAGGTCACCTTCGTCTGGGAGAACCCGAACTACCGGCCGTCGCCGGCGGATGATTGATCTCCGGAGCACCGGGTAATCGGCTCCTGCCGGCCCCCACCAGCCGGATATGGCCCAAACGGAGTTGAGAACCATGACGCACGCCTACGAAGAGAAGACGGTCGATCCTCAGTCGCCGGTCGAACGGCTGATCGTGCCGGAACCCCGCGGCGAGTCCGACGCCTTGGACGAACCGGCCTTCGACCTCGAGCCGACGATCGTGCTCGGCCGGGAGTGAGGATCCACAAAAGACGGAAGGCCGGCCCCCACCAGCCGGATGAGCCGGCCTTCTCGCGATCCGCGTTTCGCCCCGGGCACGGGTGGAACCCTCCGCGTGGCGGAGTGAACCTCATTGCCGCGTCGAGCAGCCGGCGCCGCAGTGCCGGCGAGGACGAGCACGAGGTGGCGATCGGCATGGAACCGCAATTCGACGACGTGATCCTGAAGGGGCTGCACCGGTATGTGAGCCTGGTGATCGAGGCGCTGGGGTTGCACGGAGACGCCTGTTGCGTGCAGCTAGAACCGATCGCGAGCGCGTACATCGCGCTTGAGCGAAGACTGCCGAGCAGACCGGACCGCGACGTCGCTTTGCTCTGGGACGAAGGGCACGGGTGGGCCTTCGCCGTGGAGACCAGCAGCGGCGAAGACCTGATCGTCGTCGGCTACCAGGGTCTCGAACTGCTGCCGTCACCACGGGCGGTCGCCACCTTCGCGGAGAGCATGTACTCGGACGAGGCCACGGCGCTGCTCGAGCCACCGCCGCTCGGGGCGGCCGAGGCGGAAGACGGGCTCGCCCTCCGTCTGGCCGCGTACGCGGGCCTCTCACCGCACGCACGATGACCGGGCCGATCAGGCACGACACCGGCTGAATCCGGCGGGTTTGGGCCGGTTCGGGCCGGGCTATCCGAAGGCCATGGCACAGCGTGTGTTTCGTGATCGACGGGATGCCGGCCGGGTGCTGGCGGGTCTCTTGACGGACTATCGCGACCGTGACGACGTCGTCGTCCTGGGCTTGCCTCGCGGCGGGGTGCCGGTCGCTTTCGAGGTCGCCGCCGCCTTGAACGCCAAGCTCGACGTGTTCGGCGTCCGCAAGCTCGGCCTGCCCGGACAGCCTGAACTGGCGATGGGGGCCATCGCCAGCGGCGGGGTGATGATCCTCAACGACGACGTGGTCCGTGGCACCGGTGTCGGGCCCGAGGACATCGAACGGGTGGCCGAGGAGGAAAGCCGCGAGCTCGCCCGCCGCGAACAGGCGTACCGGGGGAGCAGGCCGATGACCGAGGTCGCGGGCAAAACGGTGCTCGTGGTCGACGACGGCCTGGCGACCGGAGCCAGTATGCGCGCCACGATCCGTGCGCTGCGTGAACTGGGCCCGGCGCGGCTGGTGGTCGCGGTTCCCGCCGCACCCAAGTCGACCTGCGCGGAGGTCGGGCGGGAAGTCGACGAGATGGTGTGCGCGACGACGCCGACACCGTTCTCCGCCGTCGGCGCCTCGTATCGGGACTTCGGCCAGACCACCGACGAAGAGGTGCGTAGCCTGCTGCGCGCCGCCTCGTCTTCCCCTTCTGCAGGGCGGCGAAAGGAAGACCCGGTGTCGGCCGTCCGCGCGGCCGCCATACCGGTGGACAACGGCGTGCCGTCCGATCAGGCGTTGTCCGACCTGATCGGTGACGCCCGGCTGGTCCTGATCGGCGAGGCGTCGCACGGCACGCACGAGTTCTACGCGGCCCGCGCGGCGATGACCCGCCGGCTCATCGAGGACAAGGGTTTCCACGCGGTCGCCGTCGAGGCGGACTGGCCGGACGCCTACCGGGTGAACCGCTACGTGCGCCATGGTGGCGAGGACCAGACCGCGGAGGAGGCCTTGCGCGGCTTCACGCGGTTCCCGACCTGGATGTGGCGTAACGCCGAGGTGCTGGACTTCGTCGGCTGGCTGCGGGAGCACAACGACCGGGCGGGGGAAGACCGGGACCGGGCCGGCTTCTACGGCCTCGATCTGTACAGCCTGCATCGATCGATCGAGGAGGTGATCGCCTACCTCGATGGCGTCGATCCGGCCGCCGCGGCCCGGGCGCGCGAGCGCTACGCCTGCTTCGACCATCACGAGGGCGGGGCCGAAAAGTATGGTGCGGCCGCGGCGTTCGGCGCCGGTGAGCCGTGCGAACGGGAGGTGCTCGAGCAACTGGTCGACCTGCGGCGGCACGCGGCCGACCACGCCCGCCGGGACGGCATGGTGGCGGCGGACGAGCAGTTCTACGCCGAGCGCAACGCCAGGCTGGTGCAGGCCGCCGAGCAGTACTACCGCTCGATGTTCGGCGGCCGGATCTCCTCGTGGAATCTGCGGGACCGGCATATGGCCGACACCTTGGACGCCCTCGCCGAGCATCTCGGGAAGCAGCACGGCGAACCGGCGAAAATCGTGGTCTGGGCGCACAATTCCCATCTCGGCGACGCCCGTGCCACCGAGATGTCCGCCGGTGGCGAGATCAACCTCGGGCAGCTCGTCCGTGAACGGCACCCCGGCGACTGCCGCCTCATCGGGTTCACCACCCACACCGGCACCGTCACCGCCGCGGACGACTGGGGCGCACCCGCGCGACGCAAACAGGTCCGGCCCTCGCTGTCCGCCAGCGTCGAGGGGCTGTTCCACAAGGTCGGGCAAGACGAATTCATGCTGGCCTTCACCTCGGATTCCGGCACCGCGAAACGAGCAGCCGAGGCCTTGCGGCCGGCACGGCTGGAACGGGCGATCGGCGTGATCTACCGTCCGCGGACCGAACGCCGGAGTCACTACTTCCACAGCCGTGTCGCGGACCAGTTCGACGCCGTCATCCACATCGACGAAACCCGGGCACTCGAACCTCTCGAGCCCACGGCTCGCTGGACGAGCGGCGAGTTGCCGGAAACCTACCCGCACGCGGTCTGAGAGAAAGAACCGACACGGAGGTGAATGAGTATGGCGGTCCGGACCACCGCATCTGACAAAGGGCAAGAAGTGATGCACGCACGAGAGGATGCCGGCGAGGCCATCGGCTCTTCCGGGTTCTCGATCGGGCTCGTGCTCCTGGCCGGCGTGTACTTGATCCTGTCGCCGTGGGTCATCCAGTTCACCGGCACCTTCAGCATCGCGGCGACCAACATGATCAGCGGGATAGTGCTCGCGCTGTTCGCCACCGGCTGCGCGCGCTCCGCCGGTCTGCGCTCCGTGGCGTGGGTGATTCCGGTTCTCGGCGCCTGGGTGCTCGTTTCGCCCTGGGTGATCTCGCGCGGCCGTGGTCTGGTACCGCTCGAGTATCCGGGCATGCCCGAGCTGACCACGGCGACCTGGCTGAGCAACGTGATCGCGGGCGCCGTGGTGGTGGCCGCCGGAATCGCGCTGACCCTGGCGGGACGGCGGGGCCGCGCACGCTCCTGAGATCCCCCTCTCGCGGCGCCGCCATTTAGGTGTTACCTTGGGTAACAGTGAACCCCGGTAACGCCTAGTCAGGGAGGTCCGTATGACCAGCACCGATGTGCCCCGCACCGCGGAAGCGGCCGGTGCGGGCCGCCACGAGACCGCGCGGCGGTTGCTCGATTCCTCCGCGATGCTGTCCTACGACCCGGCCACCGAGGTGGACTGGGAAACGCCGCTGGACAAGGATTTCCACGGTGCCAGCCCGGAGTGGAGCACCCTCTACGGCACGGCTTACTGGGCGGAGATGACTCCGGAGCAGCAGAAGGAGCTCACGCGCCAGGAAGCCGCCTCGGTCGCGAGCACCGGTATCTGGTTCGAGATGATCCTGCAGCAGATGGTGCTGCGCGATTTCTACGCCAAGGACCCGACCGACCCGGCGTTCCAGTGGGCGCTGACCGAGATCGCGGACGAATGCCGGCATTCGATCATGTTCGCCCGCGGGGCGGAGAAGCTCGGCGCGCCCCCGTACCGTCCGCGCAGGCTCGCCGTCGAACTCGGCCGCGTCTTCAAGGCGACGGCCCGCGGTGAAGCGGCGTACGCGGCGATCCTCGTCGCCGAAGAAGTCCTCGACGTGATGCAGCGCGACTGGATGCGCGACGAGCGGGTGGTCCCGTTCGTTCGGACCATCAACAACATCCACGTCGTCGAAGAGTCGCGGCATATGAAGTTCGCCCGTGAGGAGACGCGGGAACAGCTGGAGGGCGCGGGTTTCCTGCGCCGCCGGATCAACGCGCTGGTCATCGCGATCGCGTCGTACTTCATCGTCAGCAGCATGATCAATCGCGACGTCTACAAGAACGCGGGACTCGACGCCGAACGTGCGCTGCGCGAGGCGAAGGCCAATGAGCACCACAAGTCGATGATGCGGTCCAGCTGTGCCGGGCTGATGGAGTTCCTCGGCTCGTGCGGCCTGCTCACCCGGCCCGCCCTGGTGTTCTACAAGCGGGCGAACCTGATCTGACATGGCCTTCGCGATCACCCAGACCTGTTGCAACGACGCCACTTGCGTGTCGGTCTGCCCGGTCAACTGCATCCACCCGACCCCGGACGAGCCCGACTTCGGCACCACGGAGATGCTCTACGTCGACCCGGCCTCGTGCATCGACTGCGGAGCCTGCGCGGACGCCTGCCCGGTGGACGCGATCTTCCCCGCCGATCTGCTGACCGGTTCGCTCCAGGTCTACGCGGGGCTCAACGCGGACTACTACGCCGGCCGCGAGACCGTGCCCGCGGCCGACCCCGCGCCGAACTTCCACCACTGGAGTCCTCCGACGTTCGACCGGGCCATCCCGAGCGACTTCGCGCCGCCGGACGTCGCGGTCGTCGGCACCGGCCCGGCCGGCATGTACGCCGTCGAGGATCTGCTCCTGCACACGAACGCGCGGGTCACCCTGATCGACCGCTTGCCGGTCGCGGGCGGGCTCGTCCGCTTCGGCGTCGCCCCGGACCACCCCGCCACGAAACGGATCGGCGAAACCTTCTCGCGGTTCCACGAGCACCCGCGGCTGCGGATGCGCCTCGGCACCGAGGTCGGTCGCGACGTCACCGTCGACGAGCTGGCCGAGCGCCACGACGCGGTGGTCTACGCCGTCGGAGCCTCGTCCGCACGCCGTCTCGGCCTCGACGGCGAGGACCTGCCGGGCAGCATCGCCGCGACCACCGTCGTCGGCTGGTACAACGGCCACCCGGACATACCCGCGAACGCCGTGGACCTCTCCGCGGAACGGGTCGTGCTGGTCGGCACCGGCAACGTCGCCTTGGACGTCGCCAGGATCCTCACCGCCGATCCCGCCGCGCTGACCGGCACCACGATCGCCCCGCACGCGCTGGAACGGTTGCGTACGAGCAAGGTCCGTGAGGTCGTCCTGCTCGCCAGGCGCGGGCCGGAGGACGCCGCCTACACCTCCCCGGAACTGCTCGCGCTGGCACAGCGGGCCGGGGTGCCGCTCGTCGTCGACGACGCGGACCCGCGCACCACGGCCGCGATCGACGCGGGCACCGGCAAAGCGTCGCTGCTGCGCGAACTCGGCCGCGAGACCGTCGACTGGACCGCGCCGCCGGTCGCGGACTCGCGCCGGATCGTCCTGCGCTTCCACTCCGCTCCCACCGGGATCGTCGGCGACACGCAGGTGCGCGGTCTCCGGGTCACCGGTGCGGACGGGCCGGTCGAGATCGCCGCGGGACAGGTCGTCCGCGCGGTCGGCTACCGCGGGACACCGGTGCCCGGCCTGCCGTTCGACGAGGCCCGCGGCACGATTCCGAACACCGCGGGCCGCGTCGACAGCCGTAGCGGCGCCTACGTGGTCGGCTGGATCAAACGCGGCCCCTCGGGCGGAATCGGCGCGAACCGCACCTGCGCCAGGGAAACCGTCGCGACCCTGCTGGCGGACATCACCTCCGGACGGCTCCCGGTGCGGGCCCGACGGTCACCGATCGCCGCACTGGCCGCGCGCTTCCGCGGCCGGTGAAATCGCTTGGTGGCGCCGGTCCGTCCCCCTATCGTCTCGACGGTGAAGATCTGGACGGAGCGGCCTGCCGAGAACGACGTCGAGGCGGTCGTACGCCACTATTTCGGCCTCGTGCGGGCGGGAAAAATGCCTGTGGCCGAGAAGCTCGTCGACCATACTTCGGCCCGGCACGTACTCAAGGCGCTCTGGTCCGGTTCCGTCGGAGTGAACACCGATGACGACCCCGTGCCCGATGAGTGGGCGCGCGACATGTCGTGGCTCGGCGAACTCGGTCTCGGGAGTTTCGCCTGGGGTGAGAGCGGTAGCCACCTCTATGTCGAAATCACCTATCGCGAGCAGGTGATCGACGTGGCGTTGGGCTTTTGGGTCAAACCCGTCGACACCGGCTGGGTGGTCTCCGGGCCGTCCACCCTCTGGTAGGAGACGAAAGAGCAGCGCGACCTCACGCGTAGTTGTTGACGCTGACCGGCCAGGTGCCGGTCGACGGGGTCCAGCCCTGGATGGCGGCGGGGATGCCCACGCGGCTGCCGCAGTCGATCACCTGGAAGTGCAGATGCGGCGCGGTGGACGCCCCGGTGCTGCCCGACCAGCCGACGACCCGGCCCTGAGGCACCCAGGTGCCCGCGTTGTAGAGGGCCCGGTTCAGATGCGCGTAGTGCGTGCAGGTGCCGTTGGAGTGCCGGATGAGCACCTCGATGCCGTTCTGCCAGTACGGCGACCAATTCGAGAAGATGATCTCGCCACCCTGCGCGGCGGACACCTCGTAGTCGGCCGGGAGACCGAAGTCCCAGGCGTATTCGTTGTAAGGACCGACGTGGGAGTACGTGCCCTCCGGTCCCTGCGTGACCTGATAGGCCTCGCCGGCCGGGTACGGCAATTCGTAGTAATAGTCCGCGGCCGACGCCGTGCCGGAGCCGGTGACGGCGATGCCGGCCGCCACCACCACGGCACTCACCATCGTGCCGATCCTGCGGGGTAACGCCTTTTCGAATCCGCGCATCGTGCCTCGCTTTCCGGAAGAACCAGTTCCCGCCGTGTGCGGGACGTCCCGACTAAAACAGGTGGTTCGTCACGGGAACAAGGGTTCGTTCGGGGCTTGCGCGAGGTCGTCGAAGGCCGTATTCGAAGGGCTCGACGGTCCATTGTGGAGCGTCTGGGTCAAGCGCCCGGTCAGCCCTTGAAGTATCCCTTGAACAGGATCTCGCTGATCTTCGTGGTGGTCTCCTGGCCGGTTTCGTAACCGTTCTGGATGACCTTGGTGTTGTTCATGAGCGACAGGGTGTAGCGCTCGTGCGGGCCGACGAAACCGACCGAGTTCATGATCCAGGAGCCGTCGTCGTTGTCGTCGGACCAGCCGTTCTTGTTGCCGGGGCGCGCGGTGGGGCCGGCGCCCCAGACCCCCCACTGCTGGTTGACGTCGACAGTGCGCATTTCGCGGACGATGTAGTCCCGGTGCCGGCGGGGGAGTTCGGTCAGGACGTAGTTGACCAGCCGGTCCAGGTCGTTCGCGGTGGTCAGGATCCAGCCCCAGTGGTGCGGGTGCTGGTCGGTGAACCGCATGTCGGTCATCCCGTACGACGGGAAGCGCTTGGCGAACTCGGCCTCGCCGCCGTACCGGGTCCACAGCGTGTGCGCGGCGGCGTCGTCGCTGGAGTTGAGCATCCGGTGGATCAGGTCCCGGTCTTCGGCGGTCAGCTGGACGGCCCCGGAATCGTTGCGCAGCAACAGATCGACGACCATCGCCAGCTTCGGGGTGGAGCAGGCCCAGATGAGGGTCCCGGCGGCCTGGCTCCGGTAGACGGCGCCGGTCCACCGGTCCCGGAGGACGATTCCGGTGTCACCGGGCCTGCTGTCGGCATACGCCTGGGCGCGTGCGATGCGCGACTGGAGCTCCCGGTCGAAGCGGGTCGCCGCGCCGGCGGGCGCGGCGGGTGTCAACGCGAGTACCGCCAGTATCGCGGTCAGCATGACGAAAAGTCTCTTCATGTGCTCCCCAGGTGCCGATATCGGTTCTTCCTGAGCTTGAAGGCGTTCGCGGGTGCCGGAGGTTGCCGCAATCCGCCGAATAGTGACGCCGGTCACTCTCGAATGTGTCGTCCATTATGGACGGTAGGTAGGGCTGGCACCGCCACGCGGCGTCCGGCGGTCGCCACGACGGATCAGCGGGCCGACCCGGGGGACGGTGCGGGTCCCGGTAAGCCGGGCACGCCGACCCGACCGGCGGGCTTCGGCACCACGGTCGACACCGGCGACATCACCAAGGCGGTGTTCCTCGAACGGCTCCAGCAGCTCGACACCCGCCGCGGAGCGGTGTCGGAATGCTCGCCCGGCTACGCGGTGGGGCGAAGGCTCCCTTCGCTGCGTCTGATGCAGTGATGGACGCCGTCGAACATGGCCTGTCGGGTTCGAGGCGGCAGCGACTCGTAAGTGAGCCTCCGACGCTCCTTGGGTATCCACAAAGGACACTTCCCGGGGGCGCGGGTGCCCGGTTTGGGCCATTTGCGTGATTTCAAGAGAGGGTCGTGAGTGGTAATGAGGGTTAGAACGCTCGTTACCACTCACGACCCTGGTCAAGAACCACTCATATAGGCACTAATCAGACATTTGGCTATCAAGGGGCGTCCTTTGTGGATAGTCAATGCCGGCCGAACGCACCACACCCCGCGCCCGGTCGGTAGCTTTGAGGGCATGCGAGCGTTCAGTCAGGTCGATGTGTTCACCGACGAGTTCCTGTCCGGAAATCCGGTCGCGGTGGTTCACGATGCCGATGACCTCACCACCGGGCAGATGGCGGCGTTCGCTCGCTGGACGAACCTGAGTGAGACCACGTTCCTGCTGTCGCCGACCGATCCGGCCGCCGACTACCGGCTGCGGATCTTCACCACGAGCCGCGAGTTGCCCTTCGCGGGCCACCCGACGCTCGGGTCCGCTCGTGCGTGGCTGGAGCGCGGTGGCACGCCGAAGACGGCAGGTCGCCTGGTACAGGAGTGCGGCGCCGGTCTGGTCGCGGTGCGGCGCGACGGGGACCGGCTCGCCTTCGCCGCTCCGCCGTTGCGCCGAAGTGGTCCCGTACCGCCATCGACGGTGGACGTTCTGGCCGCGGCGTTGCGGGTCGAACCGGGCGACATCCTGGCCGCGCGGTGGGCGGAGAACGGGCCGGCGTGGGTCGCGGTGCAACTCGCCTCCGCCGAGGCGGTACTGGCACTCGACCCCGATCCGGCCGCGTTCGGTGAATATCCGGACGTCGGCGTGTTCGGCCCGCACCCGCCGGGCGGCGAGGCCGACTTCGAGGTGCGGGCGTTCGTCGATGAGGACGGCACGTTCGTGGAGGACCCGGTGACCGGCAGCCTGAACGCCGCGATCGCGCAGTGGCTCATTCCCGCCGCCGTGGCCCCGGCCGCATATGTCGCCGCTCAGGGCACGAAGCTGCACCGCCGCGGGCGGGTGCACATCGAGCAGTCCGACGGCGAGATCTGGGTCGGTGGCGACACGGTCGTGGGTATCACCGGCCACGTCGCACTCTGAATTCGGGAAAGGAGCGCGATGACGGACATCGACGAATTGCCGCCGTACCGTGCGGTGCTGGTCGTGGACACCAAGGAATTCGGCGGTCATTCCGATCGAGGGCAGGCGGTGCTCGCGGACGCCATTCCCGACGTGCTGGCGCTCGCCTTCGAACGCGCGGGGCTCGGCCACGTCTGGCGTGAGGCGTTGTTCCCGCATGACACCGGCGACGGTTTCGGGATCGGTTTCGCGACGCGTCACCTGCCCGCGGTGGTGATGCGGTTCTTCGACGCGCTCCAGGAGGCGCTGGCGGAACGGGACGCCCGGTGGCCCGCAGGCGACCGGCGAGTCCGGCTGCGGATGCGGGCGAGCCTGAACGTCGGCCCGGTCCGGGATCCCGGCTCCGCGGCCGTGGTCGGCAGCACGGTGATCACGACGCATCGGCTGCTCGACGCGCCCGAGGTGCGTGACCTGCTGGCGCGATCCGATCCCGGGCAGACGTTCTTGGCGGTGGCGTTGTCGCAGCGGGTCTTCGAGGACGTGCTGCAGACGGAATACGCGCGGCTTCCTTCGTCTTTGCTGGTGGCCCGGCGGGTCCAGGTCAAGGAGTACTCGGGCATGGTCCACCTCTATGTGCCCAGGCCGAGCGGCGACTTGCTGACACACGGCTTCGGCGCCGAGGCGGAACCCGCGCCGGTCACTCCGGACGCCCCGCGAGCGGCGGGCACGACAAACATCATCACCGGCGGCGACTTCGGCACGGCGATCCAGGTGGGGCATTTGCACGGAAATGTTCGGCACGAGCCAGATCGCTGAGGACCGCGGTCACGGTCAGCACGTTCGGGTGGCAGAAAAGGCTCCTCAATAGGCGGCG
The DNA here is from genome assembly GCF_003947415.1 of Amycolatopsis sp. WAC 01376. Lineage (GTDB taxonomy): Bacteria > Actinomycetota > Actinomycetes > Mycobacteriales > Pseudonocardiaceae > Amycolatopsis. Next base: position 354,701 of record NZ_QHKL01000004.1, on the reverse strand, counting down.
CTCGCTCACTGGATGTGCAGAACCTCGTGACCACATCCACCGGACCGGCAGGTGCCTTTCACTCGAAGGGGCACAGTCGTCCGAAAGCTCGCGTCGATGGCTCACGCGGCTCGTCTCTACGACATGACCCCACCGGAAGACCCGCTGCTCAAGTGGGAACGTATCGCCTGCGCCATCGATCAGTACCTGCCCGACATGTACGCCGCTTGTTTCAAGATAGTGAAGAACGTCCATGATGCCGAGGACGCGACCCAAACGGCCGTCGAGAAGGCCATGAAGAAGGCACCCGGCAAGGACGTCAAGGACGTGCGTGCCTGGCTCTGCATGGTCGCGATCAATTCGGCACGGGACCTCTTGAGGAAGCGAAAGGCGTCCCGTGAAGACATGTGGACGGAAATCGAGGACGGCGCGGATCCGCGCGCCGACTTCTTCCGTGCCACCCGGTTGCGGCTCGACATGCTGGAGTTCCTTGACCGGGTCTGGAGATTCCTGGACAAGACCCGCTACGAGGACGTCGTCCTGCACCTGGAAGTGGCGCTCAAGCTCTCCACGGAAGTCCAGCTGGCCGAACAGTCCGGCGTGCGGCTGAACGAGGTGAGGAACCGGCGCAGGCGGGGCGCGAAAGCGCTCCGCGACGCGGCCACGGTGACGGTGCTCGTCACCGATCCCGGCGAGGGACCGAACCGCTGTGTGATCCCGCGCTGCCTTGCGGAGCGCAAAGAAGACTCGCCGGAGCTGCTTCGCGAAGTCCGGTCTCATATCGGTGCGTGCAAGCGGTGCGGTCGCCGCTGCGACGACCGCACCGCCCTGATGAGAATCATTTTGGCCGTTCCCGGGCTGGCCATGGCCGGAGATCTGCTCGATCGGTTCCTCCCCACGGTCAAGTACAAGGTCGCCGCGGCCACAGCCGCGGCGGTCGTGATCTCGATATCGCTCTTCCCGCACCCTGATGCGGGGGAAGCCCTGCCCGCGGAGCCGACCATCGCGGCGCCCTCGACTCCGGTCGAGGTGCCGGTCCCGCTGCCCCCGCCGCCCCCGCTGCCTGGACCGATCGACCAGCCGAGCGCGCCGTCAGCGGTCACCGGCGACCCGGCCTCGGCGACGCGGACGAACGTCCCGCCGCCGGCCGCCGTACCTCCGGCCGCCGGTGGGAACGGCGTGCGGGACTCGGCCCTGTCCGTGACCGATTCCTGGGTTCAGCATCGTCAGATTGCGGCCGCAGACAGTGGTACCTGCGGCAGCAAGCCGACCTCCTCGACCGTTCGTGTGACGGTCTCGCCCGGTGCCAAGTCGGCGTTGATCCTCGTGACCGTCCCCGGGAGCACGTTCTCCTTGCCGATGGAGGGCACCGCCGAGGGAACCCGGTGGACCGGGCAAGTCGGACCCGTTTACAACGAGGACGCCCAGGCGAGTCTCGGCATCGCGGTCGAAATCGTCGGCACCGGCGGCGCGCGAATGGTGAAGGACCTGGGGAAAATCGATGTCTTCCCGTGCTGAACCAGTGCTGTCACCGAGCATGACGGATACGGGCCGGGTGATCGCGGCAGGCGACCGCGTGGCCGACTTCTGGATGAGCCTGCCCGGTGTGAAGCGGATTCTTGTCGTGGTGCCGCACGTCCAGGCAGGCGAACGGCTGCTGGACATCTTGCCCGCACTGGAAAGCGACATGCGGATCCAGGTGATGCTGTCGACTCCGGAAACCGGATACCGCTGGGCGGGAATCGGCGAGTACGTCCGTCGGTTCGACGGCCTGGTCATCCCGTGGCGGCAGGCCGTGAGCACACGGTTCGACCTGGTGCTGGCGGCCTGCGACTGGGGTCTGGCCGAACTCGACGGGCCGGTCGTCCTGATGCCACACGGGGTGGGCAGCCTCGGGTCCAGGATCGGGTACGACGGCGACGTCCGGCGGCACGGTCTGCACCGCGATCACCTCATGCGCGGTGACGACGTGATCCCGGCCGCCCTGGCGCTCGCGACCGACGACGAAAAGCTCGTGCTGGCCGAAACCTGTCCCGAGGCGCTGCCCGGCGCGGTCGTCGCAGGCGACCCGTCGTTCGACCGGATGCTGGCAGGCCGTCCGTATCGGGACGCGTACCGGCACGCGCTCGGCGCGTCCACGGGGCAGCGGATCGTGGTCGTCTCGTCGACCTGGTCGAAACACTCGCTGTTCGGTACCGACCCGACGATTTTCGCCCGGCTGGTCGAGGAACTGCCGCAGCCGGACCATCTGGTGGTGGCGGTGCTGCATCCGTTCGTTTGGCATGCCTACAGCCGTCGGCAGGTCCTCGCGTGGCTGTCCGGTCCGCGTGAGCGCGGGCTCGTCCTCCTGCCGCCGGAGGAGGGCTGGCGGGCGGCACTCGCGGCCGCCGACCTCGCCGTCGGGGACCTCGGCTCGGTGCTCCAGTACGCCGCGGGCCTCGGTCTGCCGACCCTGATGAGCGCTGGTTCCCTCGACGGCGTGCGGGCGGGCAGCCCGGCCGACCTGGTTTCGCGGATCGCGGCGCCGTTGCGTCTCGATCGTCCGCTGGCGCCGCAGGTGTACCGGGCGAAGCCGCCCACCGACCTCAAGCGCGCGGAGGTGGTGCGGACCATCACGGGACGCCCGGGGCAGGCACTGACCATCCTGCGCGAGACCTGCTATGCGTTGCTGGGCCTGGACCAGCCGGCACACCGGGTGCCGGTGTCACCCGCGTTGCTGCCGGAGCCGATCGAGTGAACCGGCCTCACGCCGAGCGGATCCGGGCCCGGATCCGCTCGGCGCGGGGATCGTTCATGGCGGTGCAGGCGTCGAGTGCCTCGGTCCAGTACCGTCGCGCCCCGTCGTGATCCCCGGAAGCGCTGAGCACTTCCGCCAGTTTCTCCAGCACGGGGACGCGCAGCGTGGCGGCCTCCGAAGACGGGAGCGACCGCAGTCCTCGCCGCAACGCCGACACCGCCTCGCCGGGGGCGCCGCGCGCCGCGTGGACCGCGCCCAGCCCGGCGATCGCCTGCGCCTGGCAATGGAGATCGCCGATCGACTCGGAAAGCCCCGCCGAGCGCACGAAGTGGTCGGCGGCGGCCTCGAACTCGCCTTGATCGGCCAGCGCGTGGCCGAGGTAGCAGAGGAGAAGCGCCGTCCCACGGGTGCGTCCCTGCGCTTCGTTGAGTTCGAGGGCACTTCGGTAGTGCTCGATGGCTTCCGGGAGGTGGCCGCACGCATGCTCGGCGGCACCCAGCCCTTCCAGCGCGGTCGCCTCGCCTGCCCGGTCGTCAATCGACCGGGCGACGGCCAACGCCCGCCGATACGGGCCGAGCGCCGCCGCGGGCTCGCCGACGCGCAGGTGGACCGAAGCGGACTGGTTCACCATCCGTACCTCGACACCGGAGTCCCCGGACAAGGTCGCGGCTTCGACCGCGAGGGCGCCGGCGCCGATCCACTCGTCGTAGTGCCCGCGATAGAGGAACAATCCCCAGAGCGCGTCGTACAGGCGGCACACCAGCTCGTACCAGCCGCGCGAGTACGCGATCCGCAGGCACGCGATCAGGTTCGGCAGTTCGCGCTCGAGCCAGTCCAGCGCCGATACCCGCGTGTCGAACTCCGTCGGCGCGGGAGCGTGGTGCGGCCGCAGCGGCGTCGCCGCACTGTCGGCGGCCGCGGCGCGGTCCCGGTAGTACGACACAGCCGACCACACCGCCCGCTGCCGTTCGGCCTCCGGCTCCCGCAGTTCCGCCAGGCGCCGAGCGTGCAGACGCCCCAGGTCGTGAAAGCCGTAGCGATCGAAAGCCTTGTCCGTGACCATGTTCGCGTCGGCCAGCACACCGAGCGAATGCTCCGCCTCTGCCTCGGACGTCCCGGCGAGCGCCGCCGCGACCCCACTGCCGAAATCGCTGCCGGGGTACAGCCCGAGCAGCCGGTAGAGGCGTGCCGCGCCAGTCGGAAGCCCGCGATAGGAGAGGTCGAAGCACATCTCGACGGACGAGGTCCCGTCCTCGCCGACGAAGGCCCGCAGTCGACAACGTTCATCGGCGAGTTCCCTGGCCACCCTCGCCAGCGGCCAGTTCGGCCGGACCGCCAGCCGGGCCGCGGCGAGGTGCACCGCGATCGGTATGCCGCCGCACAGCTCCGCCAGATCCCGGGCCGATTCCGGTTCGGCGGCGACGCGTTCCCGGCCGATCGCGCGGCCGAGCAACTCCACCGACGTGTCCTGGGAAAGGGCGCCGACGTCCACCGTGGCGCCGCCGTGCGCGACGAGTCCGCTCAATCGTCGACGGCTTGTCACCACGACCACGCTCCGCGGCGAAACGGGCAGCAGCATCGCTACTTGCTCACTGGAGGCGGCGTCGTCGAGCAGCACGGCGATCGACCTGCCCGCGGTGAGCGAGCGGTACACCGCGGCTCTCCGCGCTGCCCGGAGCGGGATGTCCGAGGGCGGCATTCCCAGTCCGTGGAGGAGATCGCCGAGGATCTCGACCGGGCTGATCGGTCCGGCCGGACCATATGCGGACAGGTTCGCGTACAACTGCCCGTCGGGAAAGTGCCGGCGTGCGTGGTGCAGCCAACGCAGGGCGAGAGCCGTTTTGCCCACACCGCCAGGACCGGTCAGCACCGCGAGCGCGGGCCTGTCCCGGTGGATGTCGCCGAGCAGGGTGTCCGTCAACCTGTCCAGCTCGCCGGTCCGCCCGCTGAAATGCGCGGGCGACGGGGGAAGCTGATAGGGCACCGGCGCGGGGCGGACGTCGTGGACGTGGATGTCGCCCTGCACGACCCCGGTCTGGATGACCGAGCCGCCGACGGCGTGCGCGACCTCGTTGGTCGTATGGTCCACGGCCCACCTCCGCTTTCGAGGCTAGCGGCGTATTTCCCGCGTTTCGGCGCGTTCACCGCAAGGGAGTACCGGTACTGTGCGCATCTTCGATGCGTTGCCTGCGCGAAGGTCTTGGGGGATCGGGATGAGCATGGATGAGGCCGCACGGGTGGCCGCGTCGGTGGACAAGGTTTCGGTGGGGCGGGTGTACGACTACCTGCTCGGCGGGACGCACAACTACGCCGTCGACCAGGCTTTCGCCGAGAAGCAGCTCGCCGTGCTGCCGGAGATCCGGGATTTCGCCCGCGCGAACCGGGCGTTTCTCGGTCGTGCCGTCCGTTTCATGGTGGGGCAGGGGATCCGGCAGTTCGTGGACATCGGATCCGGGTTGCCGACGCAGGGCAACGTGCACGAGGTCGCCGATGAGGTGGCGCCGGGTGAATGCCGGGTGGTCTACATCGACAACGAGCCGATCGCGCAAGCGCACGCCCAGATCCTGCTCGAAGAGACGGCGGACCCGGCCCGGCATGCCGCGCTGGACGCCGATTTCTTCGACCGGCGCCTGCTGTGGGACCGCGTGATGGACACCGGCCTGATCGATCGGAGGGAGCCCATCGGGCTGCTTCTGGTCGCACTGCTGCATTTCATGCCCGACGAGCAGAATCCGCACGCCGCACTCGGTTTCCACCGCGCGATGCTGCCGCCGGGCAGCTTCCTGGCCGTGTCGCACATTCACGTCGCGCCCGAGGACGTCGAGACGCAGAACGCGGGCAAGCGGGTGGCGCAGGAGTACGGGCGCCGGACCAACCACGCCGCGATCATGCGTTCACGCGAGCAGATCGCTGAGTTCTTCGGAGACCTGGAGCTGGTCGAGCCCGGGCTGGTGTGGCTGCCTCGGTGGCGCCCCGACGTCGCGGGCGCCGACAAGGACGCCCCGCGTTCCCGCGGCTTGGCGGGCGTGGCACGCACGCACTGAAACCCGCGAGCAGAGCGCCGTACGATGCTCCGCGAGACCTGTCTGGCCGATGACGCGTTGGGCGACTGTCTGCTGTACTGAACCATGACTCTGCGCAAGCCCCGCCGGAAACCCCGGATTCGTCTCTGGAAAAGGGCAACGGGGCGATCCGATCCCCAGCGCGCCGACGATTCAGGCGGCGAAGAATCGAGCCAGGCGGCGGAGTACTGGCGAAAGCGCAACAACGAGTACTTCGCTCGTCAGCGGCAGCTTAAAACCACTCAGTCGCCACCACCGCCCGGCTTCTGATCCCCTTGCCTGCCACAGCACGTACGGGTATCGCTAGTTCGTCGGATGTGGTGCTCGGGCCGTGTGCGAGGCAGGAGCCCGCAGGAGGTCTCGCCAGTCGTGGGGCCAGTTGGCCAGTGCGAGGATCCCGGTGATGACGAGATGTGTCGGCGCGGCCCAGCTTTCGGCGGGCCCGTCCTGGTTGATGATGTGGGTGGTGACCGCGCCGGTGAGGACGAACATCAGCGTGGTGGCGCCGAGGAAGCGTGTTCGTCTGCTCGGGATCACGAGCAGGATCGCGGCGAGACCTTCCAGCGTCCCGACCGGGAACCGCATCCAGGACGGGTAGCCCCATTCGGCGAACTGTGCCGCGTAGGGCGGGCCGAAGAACGTTTCGCCCGGCCAGTACTTGGTGATGGCGCCCAAGGCGAACTGAAGGGCCAGGAACCAGTACAGGCCGGTCATCGCGTGCCGTGGCCAGGTTCGGGTGGTCATCCGTCTGTCCTTTCGCGACTGAAGAGTCAGGAGGCGTCGGTGGTGACTTGCCACAGGTAGCCGTCCGGGTCGCTGAAATAGCCGTAGTACCCGCCCCATCTGGCGGCGGCCGCCTCATAGAACTTCTTGGCGCGGAGCATGATGGCGCTCATCTGCGGTGACACGTTCTCTCCTGGTGATCTCGGGGTGGTTCGGCGCCGGTCGTCAGGAACGGCTATTCCGCGTAGGGCTGGTCCGTTCCCTGGTCGCTGTAGCCGAGACTCCAGATGTAGCCGTCCGGATCCGCGAAGGAGCCGCCGTACCCGCCCCACGGCAGGGCACCCGCGGGCTTGAGGATCTTGGCGCCGGCCTTCTCGGCTTCCGCGATGATCTCGTCGACCCGTGCCTCGCTACGGACGACGTAGGTGAGGACGAGCCCGCTGAAGCCGCTGCCTTCCGGGCTGGTGCCCACCTGCTCGGCCAGGCCGTCACGCCGGTAGAAACCGACGGGCGAGGCTCCGTCCGATTCGAAGAACACCGAGACGCCGTAGTCGTCCTTGACCTTCCAGCCGAGCCCCTCGGTGTAGAACTGCTTGGCCCGGTCCATGTCCTGGACGGCGAGGAGGATCGAGCTGACGTGCGCTTTCATGCCTTGTCTCCTTTGTACTGTCACATCGGCTTGGTGTCGCCGGTCAATCGGTATGACAGACCGAGACGGAGGAATGTGACCGATGGCCGAACACGACTGGCTGAGCGAGCGGTTCACCGAGCACCAGGACCGCTTGCGGGCGCTGGCCTACCGGATGCTCCGCTCACCCGGCGACGCCGAGGACGCGGTGCAGGAGGCGTGGCTGCGGGTCAGCCGCGCCGACACCGACCAGGTGGAGAACCCGGGCGGGTGGCTGACCACGGTCGTCGCCCGGGTCTGCCTCAACATGCTCGAGGCACGTCAGGCCCGGCGTGAAGAGCCGGCCGGGGCGCTGCCGCCCGAGCCTGCCGCGCCACACCCGAGCGGCCCGGTCGATCCCGAGGACGACGCGCTGCTGGCCGACTCGGTCGGTGTCGCGCTCATGGTGGTGCTGGACACGCTGACCCCCGCCGAGCGGCTCGCGTTCGTCCTGCACGACATGTTCGCCGTGTCCTTCGGCGAGATCGGCGCCATCATCGACCGCTCCCCGGCGGCGGCCCGGCAACTCGCCAGCCGGGCCCGGCGGCGGGTACAAGGAGCGGCCTCGGCATCCGATGCCGCGCGATCCCGGAAGCGGGAGGTCGTCGCCGCGTTCCTCGCCGCCTCCCGGGACGGGGATTTCGCCGGTCTGCTCTCGGTGCTCGATTCGGAGGCCGTACTCGTGGCCGATCCGGCGGCCGTGCGGATGGGCGCGACCGCCGAGGCCCGCGGCGCCGACGCGGTGGCGGCCGTCTTCGCCGGCCGAGCCGAGGCCGCCCGGCTCGCCCTGGTCGACGGCGTTCCGGCCGCGGTCTGGGCGCATCGAGGCCGGCCGCAGGTCGTCTTCGGTTTCACCATCACCGACGGGAAGATCACCGGTATCGCCCTGCAGGCCGATCCGGACCGGCTCCGTGACCTCGACATCGTGTTTCTCGGCACCGGTGACCAGGAGCCGGATGGTCCAGGGAAAGGAGCGTGACCGGCATGGATCTCAAGCTGTCGTACTGCACGCTCGCCGTCCATGACCTAGACGAGGCCCTCGGCTTCTACCGCGACGTGCTCGGCTTCAAGGCAAGCGAGGACGTCGAATTCGCGGTGAGCGTCAGTCCACCGTCCCAGCCGAACGTGCGGATCGCTCTGACTCTGCCCGACATGGACCAGGGAGCCTCACCGGCCGACCGGCAGGCGATCGAAGACCTCATGGCCAAGGGACTGCTGGGTCGCCTGGTCTTCGTGACCGACGACTGCGACGCCACTTTCGAGCACATCGAGGCCATGGGCGCCGACGTGATGCAAGAACCCATCGACCAACCTCACGGCGCCCGCGACTGCGCCTTCCTCGACCCCTCCGGGAACATGCTGCGCTTCACCCAACCGGCACACGCCGCTCCAGTCAGGCGCTTGCGTGAGTTTTCGCGGTCCGTGGGGATGTCGTGAAGGGCACCTTTGAGACCTTCAAGGTCTCAAAGGTGCCCTTCACGACAAGGAGTTCGACGCCGGGCCGTTGGAAGCGCTGAAGAGCAGGGGAGGGGGGCCTTCATGTACTTCAACCCGGCATCACGCAAGAAGCGCCACAGGTCACGCAGTAGGTACCCAAGGGGAAGCTCGCCAGAACACGAATCGCCACTCACGACCACCGGCACCGAGTTTCAGTCCGGACGGTGTATCGGTGGGCTGGCGTCGAGGATGTCCGTCGCCCTGACGACGCGAGCGGGGGCATCGGTGGGGACGCCGTCCGGGCGGACCGGTACCCAGGTGGTGCCGGTGTGCTCGTCGCGCAGGCTGCATCCCGCGACCGTTCCGGTTCGCACTCGCCCTGCCTGTTCGACCGAGGTAGCCGGACGGGAAGAGCCTCGGCGCGTGTGGCGGCGATAACGGACTCGCCAGCCCGGCGGGTAGCCGCCACCGTGGCGAGTGGGCCAGTCCTGGCGAGAGCTCTCGGCCGGGCATCGTCCTGCCGGCGCTGGTTCACGCGGAGGGTCGTCGGTCGGCACCTCTGGTCACCCCGATCCAGTCAGCTTCACCATCACCGGCCGGCCGCGGTCCAGGGCGCGTCCTTCCCAGAATAGAGCCTTTCGGCCGCTGAACGGCACATCCACGTGGGTGGTTGGACGACTGTCGACAGACCGATCGCAGAAGCTACGGTTCGCTGATGACCTGGTTGAGTGAGACCCGGAACTCGTACGACACTCTCGCGGCCGGCTACGCCGATGAGACCCGAGACCTGCTCGGCAGGAAGCTTCACGTTCGCGCGGGGGTGGTGTTGTTCGCCGATCTGGTCCGCGCGATCGGTGGCGGGCCTGTCGCGGATGTGGGCTGCGGGCCGGGGCACACCGCCGCGCTGCTGCGGGAGCTGGGCGTGGACGCGTTCGGTATCGACCTGTCGCCCGCGATGATCGAGATCGCTCGCCGAGAACACCCCGATGTGCGATTCGAGGTCGGTTCGATGACCGACCTCAAGGTCGACGAAGGCTCTCTCGCCGGTGTGCTCGCGTGGTGGTCGCTGATCCATATCCCGGACGAGGTGGTGCCGGGCGTGCTCGCGCGGTTCCACCGGATCGTGCGGCCGGGCGGGATGGTGGCCGTGGGTTTCCACGTCGGGGACGAACCGGAGGACAAGACGAGCGGGAACGGCGACCAGTCCACGCGGGCGGCGGACGGGTACCTTCGACGGCCGTCCCGCGTGGCCGATTGGCTCCGCGAAGCGGGTTTCACTGTGGAGGCGCAACATCTGCTGAGTCCGGACGGGCCGAAGCCGGGCGCGATCCTGTTCGCTCGCCGATTCATCGGCCCGCCCGGGGCGGTCAGCCGGTGACGTCCAGGTGCGCGGGGACCGGGGTGGGCTTGGGAGCCTTGCCGCCGGGCTGAGGCTTGTCACCGCTGGGTTCGGTCGGCGGTTCCGGGGTGGCGCCGGGAGATTTGGCGCAGGTCGCCGACGCGATGTCCAGCGTCTGCGTCCGGCCCAGCAACTTGGCCGATACCGCGGTCACGGTGAGCGTGCCGCCGGCGTTCTTGGTCTGCTTGTTCACCACCAGTTCGAGCAACGGGGCCAGCGGGACGGTGGTGTTGGGCGGAACCTGGTCGAGCTTGATCGCCTTGCCGCCGACCTTCAGGTTCGCGATCGACACCGAACCCTTGCCGTCTTGGCATTCGGCCTTGATCACGTCGGCGCTCAGCCCGGGCAAAGTGGCCCCGGCGGGCAAGGTGGCGAGATTCAGCGAGAGACCGGCGACGCTGGACTTGGCGTGCCCCGGTTTCACGTCGGCGTTCAGTGCCTTCGCGCTGACCAGCGACGGGCCGGAGGTCGGCAGCGCCACTGACGCGAGCGACTCCTTGCCCGCGCCGGAAACCGAAGGCGTACGGGGAATCGTGACCAGACCGGACGCGGCGATGGCGTAGGCGGACTCGGCCGGGGCGGCCACGGCGGGGGTGACGGTGAAGGCCAGGCAGGCCGCGGCCGCGACGGCGAGTACGCTGGTTGTGCGTGGGGACAAGGAAATTACCTCCATGATCGGGTTTCAGGTGATGTTCACGACGGTGCCGAGCGGCAGCTCCACGAGGCGGTCCAGTGCCTCGCGGGTGACCCGGATACAGCCGTCGCTGGTGGCCTTGCCGACGAAGCTGTCGTCCGGCCAGGTGTGCAGGCCGACCGTGCCGGGCCCGCCACCGAAGGTCTCGTGCGAATCGGAATGGCTGCTCAGCGGCAGCACGATCGGGCTGTAGGTGTTCACGCTCTCCTTGATCGAGGCGAGAATGAACGCGCGGCCGGTGGGCGTGGGGTGCTCGGGTTTGCCGGTGCCGATGGTCCACGAGCCGATCGGCTTGCCCAGTTCCAGGATTTCCAGGCGGAATGCGGCGAGGTCCACGGTGACCCGGAAGTCGTTGTGCGCCGATTCCACGGTTTCCGGGGTGGCGTGCAGCCAGCCGGTCGCGCCGTTGGGCCGGGCGGGCAGCAGTACCTGTGCCCAGTCGCCCTGCCTGGCGATCACCGGGACCCAGGTCGGTGAGCCGATCTGGGTTTCGGGCAGCCGGGCGATCGGCTCCGTGCCGGGGGCCCGGTAGACGATCGCATCCGCCTTGGGATGCAGTACTTCCTCGCCGGCGGGGAGCGTGGGCGACGGGTCCGTGGGCGCGGATTTCAACTGGCCGAAGGTGTTCGCCTCGGGCAGCGAGGCGAGCATCTCGGGCGACGAGGGTGGCGGCGCCACGGGGGCAGCGGCGCCGCCACCCACGTCCTCGGTGGTACCGCAGCCGGACAGCGGAAGCATTGCCAGCACCAGTACGAGAAGTGCGCGAACCGGATGCGGGCGTGCGCCACCGCAAGAGGTCTGCAGTTCGGTCATCGGGGCCTGTCCTTGCGCAGAGTCATTCGCAACGGGAGACGAATCGGGAACGATCATCTCTAACAGGAAAGCAGTGCGTTGATCAATGCGCACGGTAGGTGATCGGAACGAATCTGCCTGCGGTTTTGTCGCGTTTTACCAGGTCGTTCGAGCGGGTTGAGTTCACTCGATCGAGGTGGAAATGCCTTTTCGCTAATCCGAGGCGGAAATACGCTACGTATTTTCTCCTGCGGCCATTCGGAGGACTCGCGCAATAGTGGCGGGAGCGATGACCACTCGGAGTGTCCTCTCCGTTCCCGATGGCGGCCGGTCAGCCGCGGATCAGCGGCCGGTAAGGAGTCCTTCCTAATCTGACGGCAACCGACCAGCCAAGGGGGAGCCGACCATGCCCGACTTCGAAGTGGAGCTGACCGAGCTGCAGCAAGCGTCCATGAGGCTCGCGGACGGGGGCAACATCGTCCTGAGCGCCTGGTCCGGCACCGGGGAGGCCGACGTACCGGACATACCACCGCCGGTGAGTGTCATCCCCCGATCGGACGGGAACGGGCACTACACCATGCCCAAGCTCCATGCGCTGGACAGCGCCTTCGGCCGCGAACTCGGCTTCGTTGGCGTCGTCCGCGCCTATGACGAGTACCGGACGCTGTTGGAAAGCCAGCTCAGAACGCTGGGAGACCACACGATCGACCTCGCCGAAGCACTGGGGCAAGTGGTCGAGCGGTACCGCACCGCCGACCAGTGGCGGGGCTGAACGATGAGTTTCTTCGATGACTACCTGGATCCTCCGTTCAACCCCGCCGACATCAGCCCGGATCTGCATGAGGCACTCGGATCGATCGTCGAGCAGCTCGAGTTCCTGGACAAGTTGGGCAAGATGCGGCACGGAGGTATCCACCCCGACGCCCGGCAGGAGGTGACGTCGCTGTTCCGCGATGTGTCGGACACCGACGTCAGGCAGCTCGAAGACCTCATCGAAACCCTGCATCGCACGTGGTATCGGCTGGGCAACGATTACGTCGTCGAGTTCGACTTGGCGGCGAAGCAGCTCGAGAACTGGTCCGGCACCGGCGCCACCGCCGCCAAGGAGCGCATCGACCGGGCCAAGACCGCGATCGGGATCAGGGTCAGTAATCTCAGTCAGCTCGAAGCCGGGGCGGTGGCCGCACACGACATCGCCGTCGCGGCCAAGGATGACCTGAAGAGGCTGGCCGAAGCCCTCCAGGAGGCGGTCAAGCAGTTTTGCGCTTCCCAGAGCACGAAAGCGAACGTGGGGCTGAAAGTCCTGGCGGCGGGCCTGGCCGGGGCGGTCACGGGCATGCTCGGGCTGGCCGCGGCTTCGGCGATCACCGGGGGGATCACCCTCGCCGCCGTCGGCGCCACGGGGGCCGCGGGCGCCACGGGAAACATGCTGAGCGTGGGGATCGCGGAACTGGCCGCCGATCCGGTGCAGCTGGCGGGCGGCTCGGCGTTCGAAATCTCCGAATCGCTGATGGAAAAGATCACCAAGATGCGACGCGGCATCGAACACGCCAACGGGGAACTCGCGGCCAAGCTACGGCAGCTCACCGAGTTGGCCATCGGGGACAAGTTGCCCGAGCCGCTGGACCTGCTCCCCGGCGGGAACTTCGACCCGGCGACCTTCCGGACCGACGAAACGCCCGACGCGCTGATCCAGAGGTTTCCGGAAGTCCGGTACCCCTTCGGTGTCGCCGAGGCCGTCGCGCCGATGGACCCGGGCAGCGCGGTCTCCCGGCGGCTGTCCGGGTAGCGACTGCAAAGTGTTTCGTGGCAAGAGGAACTAACCGGCGCCGGGCGCAGTCGACACCGATATGGAACTCGGTGTGCTGGGCCCGGTGGAAGTCATCAAGGACGGCCGTCAGATCCCGCTCGGCGCGGCCCGGCTCCGGTGTGTGCTCGGCCTGCTCGCCCTCGAAGCGGGCAGGGTCGTGCCGACCGCCTGGGTCGCCGAGGCGCTGTGGGGTGAGCGGCCGCCGCGCGGGCAGGCCAACTCGATTCAGGTCACGGTCTCGAAGCTCCGCCAGGTGGTCGCGGGCGAGGCGGTCATCACCCGGCGCGGCCAGGGCTATCTGCTCGACGTCGATCCCGGCGCGGTCGACCTGCATCGGTTCCGGAGCGCGGTGACGAGGGCGGGCACGCTCGGCGCGGGCCAAGACGTCCGGGCGGAATCGATCCTCGCCGACGCGCTGCGGCTGTGGCGGGGTGCCCCGCTGGCTGATGTCGATTCGGACCTGATCCGCCACCGGCTCGTGCCGTCGCTCGAACAGGAATGGCTCAGCGCCCGGCTCGACCACGCCGAGGTGACCCTGCGCCTCGGCGGGCACGCCAAGGCACTGCCCGAGCTGACCGCGCTGGCACGGCAGCATCCCCACCAGCAACGGCTCGCCGCGCAACTGATGCTCGCGCTCTATCGCGACGGCCGCCCCGACGACGCCCTGTCGGTCTACCGCCGTCTGCGGGCGAATCTGGGGCAGCACAGCGGACTCGAACCGTCCCGTGAGCTCCGGAAGTTGCACCAGGACATCCTGCGCGCCGATCCGGCACTGGACCCGCCGACCGCGGAAACCGCCCGTGTCACCCTGCGCGCGGTGAAACCCGCGCAGCTGCCACTGGCCGTCGCGGAGTTCACCGGGCGGGACGCGGAGGTCGCCCGGCTGCTCGGGCACGCGCGCGCCGGGTCCATCTCCGCGCTGGCCGGGCAGGGCGGAGTCGGCAAGACCTCGCTGGCGCTTCAGGTGGCGCACGAACTGGCGGCCGAGTACCCGGACGGTCAGCTTTACGTCAACCTCGGCGGCGCCCGGCCCGGTCCGCTGGAGCCGTCCAGGGCGCTGGTGGGGCTGCTGTCCGCGCTCGGCGTGCCGAGCGGGCACCTACCGGACCGGCTGGAGGAACGCTCGGCGCTGTTCCGCAGTCTGCTCGCGGGCCGCCGCCTCGTCATCCTGCTGGACGACGCGGCGAGCGAAGCGCAGGTGCGGCCCCTGCTGCCGGGCACGCGATCGGTGGTCGTGCTGGTGACGAGCCGGACCTCCTTGCTGGGTCTGGAAGGCACCCACCACCTCCGATTGGACGTGCTGACCCGCGCGCAGGCGGTCGGGCTGCTCGCCAAGGTCGCCGGGGCCACCAGGATCGGCGACGAGCCGGAGGCTGCGGCGGAGCTGGCCGGGCTGTGCGGCCACCTGCCACTGGCCGTCCGGGTGGCGGCCGCCAGGCTCGTCGCCCGGCCGCGCTTGAGCGTTTCGCAGCTCGTCCGCCGGCTCTCCGACGAGCGACGCCGCCTGGACGAACTCGTGGCGGGCGATCTGGCCGTGCGGGCCAGCCTGCGGCTGAGCTATCAGGCGCTGGCCCCGCGGTTGCGGCACGCGTTCCGGACCTTCGCGCTGCTCGGGGTGCCCGACTTCGCTTCGTGGGCGGGCGCCGCGATGCTCGGCGTTTCCGCTGTGGAGGCGGAAGAACTACTCGAAGCGCTTGTCGACGTCCACCTGATCGAAGTGTCCTATGTGGACACGACGGGACGGGCGCGGTACCGGTTCCACGACCTCACCCGGTTGTTCGCCAGGGAATGCGCGTTCGCGGAGGACGACGAGTCGGACCGCGCGGAGTCCCTGCGCCGGGCGGTCGGCTGCTGGCTCGCGCTGGCGGACGAGGCGAACCGGCGCCTCCCGCACCCCGTGCTGGACCTGATCGACGGGACCGCGCCCCGGCCCGCGCTGACGGACGGCTGCACCCGGGAACTGCTCGCCGATCCGATCGCGTGGTTCGACGCCGAACGCGCCTCCCTGCTCGTGCTGGTCGAGGTGGCCTGCCCGGCGCCCGCGTGGGAAGCCGCCCAGGTCTCCGCCGGCTACCTCGCCATCCGGAACCTGCGCGACGAATGGGCTGAGACGAACACGTCCGCGCTGCGAGCGAGCATCGCGTCGGGCGACTGGCTGGGCGAAGCCGTGACGCTGCGCGGACTCGCTCTGCACAGCCTTCCGGTGGATCATCTGGCGGCGCACGAGCACGCGGCCGCGGCGCACCAGCTGTTCGCCGGGCTCGGTGACCGCCGCGGCCGGGCCGACGCGCAGCCCGTGCGCGGCGCCGCACTCCGGCTCGCCGAACGATCGGACGAAGCGATGGAGTGCTTGCGAGAGGCGGTCAAGGCCGCCCGGGGCGAAGCGTGGGTGAGCACCGTGAGCGCGTTGATCCTGATGGCGCTCCTCCACCGCGACGCCGGACGGCTCGACGAGGTCGCACCGTGCCTGCACCGAGCTAGGGGATTGGCACGGCGGCTCAGGGACGAACCGAGCGAGGCCTTCGCTTGGCTGCTCGAAGGCTCGGTGCTCAGCACCCAAGACAAGACCGATGCCGCGGTCGCCGCGTTCGAACGGGCACTGGCGCTGTTCCGCTCGCTCGGTCACCGGGCGACCCAAGCCATGACACTCGTCTACCTCGCTTGCGGCTACACCCGCCAAGGCGACGCGCGCGCCCCATCCCTGCTCGACGAAGCCCTGCGGTTGGCGAAGGACCGCGGCCCCGAGCCGACCGGCTCGATGGCGGTCGGCGCGCTGGTCCGGTTCGTCTTCCCCAGCGCCGAATTCGAGCGCGCGCTGGCGGTGCTCGTGGCGACCGTGCGCCGGGACCGGCCCGCCAGCGTGGGCCTGGTGCCCGAACTCTTCCGCGAGCTGGGCGATTCTTACCAGGTGATGGGCGAACCCACGAAGGCCGACGACGCCTGGGAGCGGTCACGGCACCTCCTGGCGACCCGGTCGTGAACTGGTCCCACGTCGCCTCACTGAACAGATCGGCGCAGGCTGTGCCATCGGCGAATCGGTAGGCCAGGTCGGCCGCCTGTCTCGCGGACGCCACCGTGTTCCGCAGCGTTTCCGCGTCACCAGTGAGTCCTGCATCCTTTGGCGGCCCCGGACCGAGGTCCAGGAATAGCATGAACCTCGGATATCCGAAATGGAAAGGCATCGTGCATGACGAGTCGGTTCGAATGGGCGACCATCGACAGCGTGGATCCGCGGCGGCTGGCGGATTTCTGGTGCGGCGTTCTGGGGTACGTCGTTTATGAGGACAAGAACGGCGCCGCGGTCGAGATCGGGCCCGACCCGGAGGAACCGGACGAACAGCGGTTGGCCGCGTTGCGTGCCGGGCCCGCTGTGCCGAATCTGGTCTTCGTCCGTGTTCCCGAGGCCAAGACCATCGCCAAGAACCGGCTGCACTTCGAGGTCTGTCCGATCGACAGTGACCAGCAGACCGAGCTGGAGCGGTTGCTCGCGCTCGGCGCGTCCAAGACGGATGTCGGACAGGGAGAAGGTCGGTCCTGGGTGGTGATGGCCGACCCGGAAGGAAACGAGTTCTGCCTGGCGCGCAGCCTCGCACCGGGGGAGTTCGACCTGTAGTCCGGAATGATTGCCGGGTGCTCGTAGCTGATTCTCTGCGAATACCTGTAACTCAGACCCGCTGGGGGGACATACGCGTCGAATCGCCACAAGTGACTTGGGTTCCGGCAGGCTTCCGCGGGCGGGTGGTGGTCGTCGTCAACGGGGCGCCTGCTGATGCGGCAGGTGCTAGAGGCTTAACCTGATCAGGACTTCTTCGAGGAAGTCCGGCGCTGACACGATCATGAAACCGAGGCCTGCCAGTGGGATTGCGTATGCTGCAACCTGAAGGCCTTGTCGCAGCGAGCGAATCCCCCGAATCCCCACGAAGCCGATCGCGACTACCGTGGCGAGCAGCAGGACGCCTACGCCTGAGCGGCCGGACTGCCGAACAACGTCCGCGACCAACAGTCCGACCACCACCGCGGTCGCAACCGTGCCGCGGAGATCGGATCGCCCGATCACGCTCAACAGAAACCCGGCGATCAGGCCGCCGGCGATCGCCAGGGCGCACCACAGCACCGTCGTTGACACGTCGATCTCGTACGGCATGCCCGCATACTTGACGCCGTAGACCAGAGCCTTGCCCCAGTAGAAAGCCAGAACGGCCGCGATCAGTGCGCCAACCGCCCGGGCTGCCGCGCGCCACCGAGGTGCGCCGGCGGTCACGGCGACGACCAATACGATCCAGATGGTGAAGCTGTGCGCCAATGGCCTCAGCACATCGCTGTAGTAGGCGTAAGCGCCCACGGCGCCAGATGCCACACCGGCCAGGATCGCGCCGAGATCGAAGGCGCGAAAATAGTCCGACCGGGGCGCCCGTGTCGCGTCGTCCTCGGCCTCAATCGGCACCCTTACCCCCAGCTAGTGCATATCGCGACGACTTGCAGCCTCCTGCAAGGCGTGACGAGGCGGACTCCATCCGTGGTCATTTTCGGCAGCGTACCGCCATGAGCGCGGGCAGAACCCGTGCGCGCTGGGAAGTGCGCTCTCCAGGCGCCCGGCAGTTTCCACTGACGGTCGTGGTGTCGACTTTGTGTGTTCCCGGCTGAGCGAGGGGAACAGCAAGACACAGGTCTGAAGGTTCGACCACGCTAGCCGCTCGGCCGGTTACGCTCGTGTGTCGATCACGGATGACGCGGTCATCCCTTGCAGTTCTGCTTTCAGTTCGTCGTCCTCGCGGGCGAGTGCAGGTCGCTTTCGCGTGGCATGGATACCTCCTCCCGGGTCTTGGGCCCTGAAGCCCGGCTACCCGCCGACTCGTGCGGGAAACCTGGACTGACCGACTGCTGAATCGGTGCGTTTCCGGAGCCGGTCGCTGTGCGGGCTGCGCTGCCGCCTTCGGCGCGCCGGACAGGCCCGGCGCGCTGAGGACCGGAAGAACGCTCGGTGACCAGTTCTGCCGGTCCTTCCGCATGGTCGCCGCCGGCCCCGGACGGTGGAATAGGCGCCAGAGAGAGTCGTCAAGGCATGGAGGTCAGCAGCGTGGCACGCCACCGCAGCACTCAGGTGACCGCGTTGGCCGACCGGGCACCATCGTCGGCCGACGGCAACGCGTTCCTCGCGGCGTTGCACGCCGAGCACCGGGAGCCGTTGCTGCGCTTCACCCGTCGTCTGCTCCCCGTCGACCCGCACCGGGCCGAGGACGTCGTGCAGGAATGCCTGTTCCGTGCCTGGCGGAACAGTGAAACCCTTTCCGTCAAAGGGACTTCGGTGCGCGGGTGGTTGTTCACCGTCGCTCGCAATCTCATTGTCGACTGGGCCCGCCGGGACAACGCCAGGCCGGTCTTGTTCGGCGACGACGACTTCGATCTGCTGCCAGGCCGCGTCGACTTCGCCGACGAGGTCGTCGAGCGGTGTGTCATCGAGGAGGGGCTGGCCCAGCTCACTCCGATGCAGCGCGAAGCACTCGAACACGTCTACCGGCTGGACCGCACCCGCCAGCGCGCGGCGGTGAGCATCGGCGTGCCGGTCGGCACGGTCAAGTCGCGGGTGCACCACGCGAAGATCGCCATGACCGAGGTACTGGCCTGCCACGGGGTCACCGCGGCGGGGTGGTGATCGGCGGGATCAGGCCGATTCGGGGACGGCGACCCCGAGCAGGGTGGCGAGCTTGCCGGCGATACTCCGCGCGATCGGGGTTTCGTACCGGGCGCATTCGGCCAGGGCACGGACCCGGTGCTGGCGGGCCTCCTCCGGCCGGTCGCCGAGGTCGGCCAGCTCCGCCAGCCGGACCATGATCGCGATCTTGTCCTCCGACCAGCGTGACTCGGCCAGCGCGGACCGCAGTTGTTCCTCGGCCTCTCGATGTCTGCCCGCCTGGAAGAGCACCCGTCCGCGCAGGTCCTGAGCCCGCGCGACCACGAAGATCGCGCCGTGCCTGCGTACCAGCGACTCGGCTTCGTCCAGCAGGTCCAGCGCGGTCGCCACGTCGCCGGTCGCCGCCACACTGTCGGCGAGCTGGATCAGCACCATCGACAGCAGTTCGTCGTTGCCCGGCGCGGTGGCCGTACCCCGGTAGTAGGCCTCGCTCAGCCGTTGCGCGGCCACGGCTTCGTCGAATTCGCCGAGAGAGTGCAACATGCTGCCCAGCATGGACTGCGCCAGGTAGCGGCCGTTCGGATAGTCGGCCAGCTCGAACAGAGCCACGGACTGCCGGATGCGCCGCGTGGCCTCTTCCGGCGAGCCGAGCCTGCGGGTGATGGCCGCTCCGTAATACAACGACCATGCTTCCACGACACTGTCGCCTGCCTCGCGCGCCGCCGCCAGCGCGCGTGTCTGCGCTTCCAGTGCTTCACGCGGCTGACCGCAGAGTGCGTAATGCGCCCAGGCCACGTAGTTCAGCTGTTCGGCCGTCGAGCGGGCGTCGCCGAGCGCCTGAGCCGCCGCCGCGCCCATGCCGAACACCTCGCGCCACAGGTCGCCGGTGCCGCGCAGATCCGAGTACCAGTGCATCGCCTGTGTCAGGTCGAGTACTTGACGATGGTCACCGCGTGCCGCGGCGGCCCGCAGTGCGCCACGCCAATGGTTCTGCTCCCGTACCAGCCACCGCGCCGCGGCTTCCCGGTCGCGCACCGGATCGGGCCCGTCGATCTCGACCGTCACCTCCGGCCGGTCGTGGTCGAAGAACTGCGCCGCCTTCGTCGCCACCGTGAGCAGCCAGTTCCGCACCCGGAGCCCGGCTTCCCGCACCTGCTCGGCCCGCTCGTCTGTCTCGAGCCGCTCCATGGCGTAAACACGCAGGAGGTCGTGGGTGGTGTAGCGGCCGGGTGTGCCGCTGTAGCCGAGAAGACTGCGCTCGGCGAGTTTCTCCAGCGCCGCTTCGACTTCGTCCACCGGTTGCCCGGAGGCGACCGCGGCGAGTTCGACGGAGGTGTCCGCACCGGGCACCAGCGCCAGCCGCCGGAAGATCCCGGCGACCGAAGGCGCCAGGTGCCGGTAGGAGATTTCGAACGCGGCGCGGACCTGCAGGTCGCCCGCGGTGAGCACGGACAGCCGCCGTCGCTCGTTCTCCAGCTGGTCGGCGAGATGCGCGATCGTCCACTGGACCCGGCTGGCCAGGCGGTTGCCCGCGATGAGCAGGGCGAGCGGCACCCCACCGCAGAGCTTCGCCAGCCGCCGAGCCGCCTCCGGTTCCGCCTCCAGCCGTCGCCTGCCGACGACGAGGCCGAGCAACTCCACCGCGTCGTCGTCGGGCAGCAGGCCCAGCGGGATCCGGTGCCTCGCGTCCAGCCCGGCCAAGGTGTTCCGGCTCGTCACCAGCACCATGGAACCGGGGCTGGTGGCCAGTAGCGGCCGGACCTGGGCTTCGTTGGCGGCGTTGTCGAGAACCAGCAGGACCTCGCGGTCGTGCAGGAGCGAGCGGTAAAGGGCGAGCCGGTCTTCGGGATCGTTCGGGAGCTGGCGTTCGTCCACCCCGAACCCGCGCAGCAGCCGGTGAACGGCCCGCTCCGGGGTGAGCGGTTCGAGATCCATGCCGCGCAGGTCGAGGAACAGGCAGCCGTTGCCGAACCGGTGGGCGAGCCGGTGCCCGGCGTCCACGGCGAGTGCGGTCTTGCCCGCGCCCGGCAGCCCGTGGATCACCGCGATCTGCAACCGGGACGACGAAGCGGACGTGTCCGCGACGCCGTCCAGCACGCGTTGCTCGGCGTCGCGCCCGGTCAACTCGGTGAGGCTGGGCGGAAGCGCGGCGACGAGTTGGGGCAGCTCGGCGGGGACGACCTTGTCCTGGACGGGCTTGCCCTTGCCGTCGGCGGTTCCCGTCGCCCGGCGCCCCGCGCGGGCGAGGCCCGCGAAGTCCTCGGCCTCCATGCCGGTCAGGCCGAGCCCGTCGACCAGCAGTTCCGCCGTGCGCCGCTGCGGGCTGCGGACCCGCCCGCGTTCCATGTCGCTGATGCTGCGGACACTGATCCCGGTCCGCTCGGCGAGTTCTTCCTGTGTCATCGGGATACGCAGCCGATAGAAGCGGAGGAAGTCACCGAACGCGGTCGTACCCACACGGTCATCCTGCCACGGCGGGCCGTCCCCTCGGAGAGCGGACGGGCGCCACGGATCAGAGGAGATCCGCCGGGGTCAGCAACCGCAGATCCGCGACGGTGGGGGTCCCCGTCGTGCTGAGCCGTCCGGCCTGGCGGGTCATCATGTTCTCCATCACCTGACGGGCGTAGCGCGCGTTGCCGAACGCCTCGTCGCGCACCACGCCCGCGAAATGCTTGCGCAGCGCGATGACGGTCTCCGGGGCGCACTCGTAGCCGTTCGTGGTGGCCATCCGGTGCACGATGGTGACCAGGTCGTCGGTGGTGTAGTTCTCGAACTCGATGTGCCGGGAGAACCGGGAGGCGAGGCCGGTGTTCGAGGCGAGGAACGCCCGCATCTCCGCGGAGTAGCCCGCGACGATCACCACCGTGTCGTCCCGGTGGTCTTCCATCAGTTTCACCAGCGTGTCGACGGCCTCCTGGCCGAAGTCACCGCCCGTGGCGCCCTCGGGAGTCAGCGCGTACGCCTCGTCGATGAACAGCACACCACCGCGCGCGGAGTCGAACGCCTCCCTGGTCAGATGGGCGGTGTGCCCGACGTAGCGCCCGACCAGGTCGGCGCGCGCGACCTCGACGAGGTGGCCTTTGCGCAGCACTCCCAGCGCGGCGAGCAGTTCGCCGTAGAGCCTCGCCACCGTGGTCTTACCGGTACCCGGCGCGCCGGCGAAAACCAGATGGTTGCTGATCGAGGGGACCGGCAGCCCGGCCTGCCGCCGGGCCCGCGCGGTGGAGATCAGGTTCACCAGGTCGTTGATCGCGTCCTTGACCCCTGCCAGGCCGATCATCGACTCCAGCTTCGTCCGCAACGTGGTCAGCGCGTCGCCGTCGCCGTCCTGTGCGCCGTTCACCGCTCCACCGGGTACGTCGGCCGGAAGCAGGAGCGACAGGCTCTGGTCGTCGGCCTCCGGTTCGCTCGCGAGGCGGAACGCCTGCTGGTCCACCATCTCCTCGAACACCTTGCGCGCGGTCCGCCCGTTGCCGAAGTCGTCACCGCGTTCCATCTGTCCGAAGTGGACGGACAAACTGTTCCTGGTGTCCTCGGGCACCTGGTACTGGTGGGCCGTGCACATCCGCTCGGTGATGGTCACCAGTTCGTCGGTGCTGTAGTTCTCGAACTCGATGGTGCGGGTGAACCGGGACGCCAGCCCCGGGTTGGACTGCAGGAACGAGCTCATCTCCTGCGAGTAGCCCGCGGCGACCACCACGAGGTCGTCCCGGTGGTCTTCCATCAGCTTGACAAGGGTGTCGATCGCCTCCCGGCCGAAATCCGGTCCGCTTCCCTTGCTCTGCGCGGACAGCGTGTACGCCTCGTCGATGAACAACACGCCGCCCAGCGCCTTGGTGAAGGTCTCGGTCGTCTTGATCGCCGTGCCGCCGACGATCTGGGCGACCAGATCGGCCCTGGCCACTTCGACCAGGTGACCGTCGCGCAGCACCCCCAGTTCGGCGAGGATGCTGCCGTAGAGCCGGGCGACCGTGGTCTTTCCGGTACCCGGCGGCCCGGCGAAGATCAGATGCCTGCTGGTCGGCGGCGCGACCAGACCGGCCTGTGCCCGCCTCTTGGCCATCTTGTTCAGGTTCACCAGCGTCTTCACCTGGTGCTTGACACCACTGAGGCCGACGAGTGCCTCCAGTTTCGCCAGCGGGACGCCTTCGTCCTCAGTGGACTGCCGGGCCGGGTCGCCTGTCTCGCCGGTCTCGGCGATCTCCACCGTGCTCGCCGTGCTGCCGTCGACGTCCGGGGCGCCGTTGGCGTTGCTGGTCAGGTTCTCCACCGACAGCCGGGCGTCGGGCACGGTGACCCGCAGGCCGCCGCCGGTGTTGTCCGAAGTGGTGCAGTCCACCAGGCTCACCGCGTCGGAGGACTCGATCCGCACGCCGTCACGGCGATTCCCGCTGACCTCGTCGGCGGTCAGCTTCGCCCGCGCGCCGGAGCCGACCCAGATGCCGTGTCCCTTCGAGCGCCGGATCATGGACCGGGACAGCATCAGCTCCCCGCCGTCACGCACCGAGACACCGTCTTCGCCCGCTTCGACGATCTCGCAGTCCCGCAACGAACCGACACCGCCCGGGCCGATCAGGACACCGGACCGACCGGGATTGAACACCCGGAGTGTGCTGACGGAAGGGCTTCCGCCTTCGGAGACACTGAGCCCGGACTGACCTGCGTCCCGTACCTCGGAGTCCTCCAGCCGTCCGCGGCCGTTGCCGGTGACCTCGAAACCGTTGCCACGACAGCCGTTCAGCGTCGCCCGGCGCAGGAGCGGGTTGGCCGCCGCCTCCACCACGACGCCGTGGCCGGTGACGTCATGGATCTCCAGCCGGTCGAACTCGGCGGTCGCGCCGTCGGTGACCAGCAGGCCCACCGACGAACCGCCGCGCACGGCCGTGCGGTTGAACGACGGGCCGCTCGCCTCGTCGACGTGGATGCCCGCACCGGTCGCGTCGGCGACCTCGCAGTCCTCGAAAGTGCCGCGGGACCGCCCGGTGACGCGCATCCCGACGCCGCCGGTCTTGGCCGTGCGGCATCGGCGCAGCACCGGATCGGCGCCGTCGGCGACGGTGATCCCGTCACCGGTGGTGTTCGTGACGCGGCACTCTTCGAGCACCGGTGACGAGTGTGTGCTGACGAAGACGCCGCTCGCGGTGTCCCGGATGGTCGTGTCGAGCACCTTCGTCGCGCTGTCCTCTTCGAGCGCGATCCCCGGCCTGCCGGTGGCGGAGATGTCGCAGTGCTGGACGGTGCCCTGTGCCTGGCCGTTCGCGCAGACGCCGTTGCCCTTGGCGTGCCTCAGGGTGCAGTCCCGTACCACCGGGTTGCCGCGTTCGGCGATCACCACGGCGGAGGTCTGCACGTGTTCGACGACGCAGTCTTCGATCGTGCTGGGGGCTGGCGAGGTGACCACGATCCCCGCGCCGCCGGGATTGGTCACCCGGCAGCCGCGCATCGCGAGCGAGCCCGAATTGCGGGCCAGCACGGCGGTCCAGGCGGCTCCGATGATCTCGCAGTCCTCCACCGCGGCCTGACCGCGCGCCACGTCGACCGCGGGCAGTTCCGCGTTCAGCCCGCGCAGTACGAGACCGGTGAGTTTCACCGCCTCGGCCGCGAGCTGAACCGCGCTGCCCTGCCGCGACACGATCTCCACGCTGCCGCGCGCGTCGCTGGCCGC
Source organism: Amycolatopsis sp. WAC 01376 (assembly GCF_003947415.1). GTDB lineage: Bacteria > Actinomycetota > Actinomycetes > Mycobacteriales > Pseudonocardiaceae > Amycolatopsis. Next base: position 330,104 of record NZ_QHKL01000004.1, on the reverse strand, counting down.
GATGGTGACCACCTTCGTCACCACCAGCGATTCGTCGTAGCGGCCGGGCAGCACGGAGATCACCGTGCCGTTGCGCGCGTCTCGCAGCGCGGCCGAAATGGTGCGATATCCCTGATCGCGGTCCACCGTGAGCACGTGCCGTGACACGAGCGCTCCCCTCGTCGTTCGGTGAGTCTCCACCAAGGACAACGCAGTGGATGCCGCATTGGGTTCACCGCCCGCCGGAACTGCCGGTCCTTCTTCATGGCCGCGCCCGGCGGCGGATGATGGACTCAGGCGATGAGGCGACAGCTGGCGGTGGCGTGCGCGACACTCACCCTTCTGGCGAACGGTGGCCTCGCGGCCGCGCAGGACACCGAGCTACCCCAGATCCCGCAGGCGTTGAAGCCAGGCCAAGCCTGTACCGCCTCGTCTGGCAAGAAGGTCCCTTCACCGCCGTGGCAGCTTCCTTATCTCGGCGTGGACCGGCTCTGGCCGCTCACCACCGGCGAGGGCGTCACGGTCGCCGTGGTGGACACCGGGGTCGACACGGCGGCGCTGCGGACCGAGGTCGCCGGTGACGGGGGAACGGACTGCGTCGGGCACGGCACGGTCGTCGCGAGCCTGATCGCCGCGCCCGCCGGGGAAGACGGCAAGATCGCCGGACTCGCGCCCGGCGCCCGCGTGCTCGCGGTGCGCGGTACGGACAAACCCGGTGCCGCGACGGCGGCGAGTATCGCGGCCGCGCTCGGCCACGCGGTCGAGGCGGGCGCCCGGATCATCTGCGTGGCGGTGGCCGTCACCGAGGCCGACCCGGCGCTGCGCCAGGCCGTCGATCGAGCGGTGGCGGCGGGCGCGCTCGTCGTGGCCGCGGCCGGTCCGGACTTCACGTCGGCGCGCGACGTCCCGCCGGGCCCGTACTACCCGGCGGCTCTGCCCGGCGTGCTCCCGGTGACCGCCATCGGACCGGACGGGAAACCCGGCGGAAAGGCCGCCCCGATACCTGGATCCGTTGCCGCACCGGGAAACCTGGTCGTGGGCACCGGGCCGGGCGGCGGCCAGGTCGTCGGCGCCGGGCCCGCGTTCGCCGCGGCACATGTCGCGGCCGCCGCGGCGCTGATCCGGTCCTACCGGCCGGAGGCGACGGCGGCCGACCTCGCCCGGCGCCTGCGGGACACCGCGTATCCGCAGGCGGGGGTCAGCGTGATCGATCCGCTCGCGGCGATGACTTCGGTCGCCGCGCCCGGTGGCGGCCCCGCGCCCGCGCGACGCGAACCGGTCGCGGTGGCGCCGATCCCGGATCTCGAGCCCACCCGCCAAGCCGCGCTGCTGCTGGCGGCCGGTGTCGCGCTGGTGGCCGCCCTGCTGGGCGCGGCCGCGGTCGTCGTGCCGAGAGGACGGCGTCGCGGATGGCGGGCTGGCTCTCGTGAATCTTGAGCCTGGGGTGGAGTGACCGTTGCGGCACGGTGACCCCGTTCGCCGAACTCACGTGCTCAGAAACGTAACTCACGTGCTCAGAAACGTAACTCGCGTGCTTGGAAACGTAACTCTTCGGTCCCCTTGGTGCCGGAGCCCCGGGCCTCGACGAGACCCGGGGCTCCGACTCGGCGGCCGGGGTAGCCGCCGCGAGCCTTTCGCCACCGTGGGGGGCCGGTGGCGAAAGGCGAGATCACTTCGTGGTGAGCGCCGCTTCGTGCTGCGACAGGGCGGTCTGCACGACGGTCGTCCCGCGCCGGGTGACGTACTGCGCCCGGCCGGGGATCAGCACCCGCGGCCTGACTTCGCCGAACACCATGCCTTCCGAAAGCGGGCAGGACAGCAGCATCACCGGGGTGTTGACCTCCACGAGACGCCGCATCAAGGGGTCGTTGGCGCCGCGCCCGATCCCGTTGGCGCCGCGGGCCACGATCAGGTGCAGGCCCAGCGCGTTGCCTTGGGCGAGTGGATCGAACAGCTGCTGGAACAACGCGTTCGACGACGACGCCACCATGTCGTAGTCGTCGATCACCACGAACACCTGCGGTCCGGTCCACCAGTCGCGCAGGCGCAGGCGGGCCGGTGTGATGTCGGGGCCGGGGACGCGGGTCTGGACGGCCCGCGCGACGCCGTCGATCATTTCGTGCACCGAGTCGCCGGACACCGCGTAGCCCAGCTGGTAGTCCTGCGGCACGGCGTCGTACAGGCCGCGGCGGTAGTCCACCGTGATGATCCGGGCCTCCTGCGGGCTGTACCGCCGGGTGATGCCGTCGATCACGAGCCGGAGCAGGTTCGTCTTCCCGGACTCCACGTCCCCGACGACCATCAGGTGCGGGTTGTCCTCGAAGTCGTGCCACAGCGGTTCGAGCCGCTGATCGTCCAGTCCGAGTGCCAGCCGCACGTCCGCGTCCGGCGCGGGCAGTTCGGCGTGGTCCAGTACCGGGGGCAGCATCCGGACCGGGGGAGCCACCGGGCCGGACCAGGCCGCGGAAACCCGCTCCACCAGCGTTTCGACGTGCTCGGCGACGTCGCCCTCCGCGCCGTCGATCGACGGCAGGGAGGTGAGGAAGTGCAGTTCCTTGTCGGTGAGGCCGCGGCCGGGGATCTTCGGGACGGTCGCCGCGGCGCGCATGTTGATCACCGAATCGACCGGGTCGCCGAGCCGCAGTTCGAGCTGGGTGCCGACCAGGTCCCGGACGGCGCTGATGATCTCGCTCCAGCGGCTCGACGCCAGCATCAGGTGGATGCCGTAGTTGAGGCCGCGCGAGGCCAGCTCGACGAACGTCGGGAGCAGGTCCATGAAGTCCTGCCGGATGGTGGACCAGCCGTCCACCACGAGGAACACGTCACCGTGCCGCTGGTCGGCGAACTCGCCGGCCGCCCGTTTGCGCCGGTAGGTGGCCATCGAGTCGATGTCGTTGTCGGTGAAGAACCGCTCCCGGCGCGTCAGCAGCGAGGTGACCTCCCCGATGGTGCGCTGGATGCGTTCGACGTCCAGCCGTCCGGTCACGCCACCGACGTGGGGGAGTTTCCGCAGGCTCGCCAGCGTTCCGCCGCCGAAGTCGAGGCAGTAGAACTGGACTTCGGACGGCGTGTGGGTGACCGCCAGCGCGGCGATCAAGGTGCGCAGGGCGGTGCTCTTGCCGCTCTGCGGCGCGCCGACGATGGCGATGTGCCCGTCGCTGCCCGCCAGGTCCACCAGCAGCGGGTCCCTCGCCTGTTCGAACGGTTTGTCGATCAGGCCGATCGGCACGGTCAAGGTGCCGCGACCGTGCCAGCCCTCGGCGCTGAGACCATGCTCAGCGGTTTCCACCAGCGGCGGCAGCAGCTCGTCCAGCGAGCCGGGCGCGTCCAGCGGCGGAAGCCAGACCTGGTGCGCGGCAGGGCCTTTGTCGCGCAGCCGGTCGACGGCCAGCTCCAGCAGGCTCGGCACCGAACCTTCGGGCTCGGGTTCGGGCACCGGCTCCGGTTCGGGTACCGGGTCGGCGCGGACGGCGACCTTCGACGTGAACGGCACGACCTGCTGTGCCACCACCGCCTGTTCCACGTTCCGGCGCACCACCCGGTGCGGACCGGACACATAGGCCGCCTTGAACCGGTCCAGCGCCGCGGTGCCGCTCTTGAGGAAACCGTTGCCCGGATCGGACGGCAGCTGATAGGCGTCCGGAACGCCGAGTACGCCACGGCTTTCCATCGCCGAAAAGGTACGCAGGCCGATCCGGTAGGACAGATGCGATTCCAGCTGATGGATCCGGCTTTCGTCCAAGCGCTGCGAGGCGAGCAGCAGATGCACACCCAGCGACCTGCCGAGCCTGCCGATCATGATGAACAGGTCCATGAAGTCGCGGTGTGCCGAAAGCAGCTCACTGAACTCGTCGACCACCAGGAAGAGCGTGGGCAGCGGAGCGAGAGGAGTCCCGTTCGCCCGTGCCCGTTCGTAGTCCAGCGCGGAGCTGTAGTTGCCTGCCTTGCGCAGAAGTTCCTGGCGCCGCACCAGTTCCCCGTTGAGCGCCTCGCGCATCCGGCCGACCAGCGCGGCCTCGTCGGCGAGGTTGGTGATCACCGCGGAGGTGTGCGGCAGCCCGTCGAGACCGAGGAAGGTCGCGCCACCCTTGAAGTCCACCAGGACGAAGTTCAGGACCTCCGAGGAATGGGTGAGCGCGAGCGCCAGCACCAGCGTGCGCAGCAGCTCCGACTTCCCGGAACCGGTCGCGCCGATCAGCATGCCGTGCGGGCCCATCCCCGACTGGGCGGATTCCTTGATGTCGAGATCGACCGGCGACCCGGTCGGGCCGATGCCGAGCGGCACCCGGAGCCTGCCGCCGGGCCGTTTCGCCGCCCAGCCCGCCGCCACGTCGTGGGTCTGGATGTCGTGGATGCCCAGCATGGTCGTCAGGTCGAAGTTGGCGGTCATCGGTTCGGCCGACCGCTGCCGGGCGCCGACCCGGTACGGCGCCAGCCGCATCGCCAGCGCGGTCGCGGTGTTGACGCCGATCCCGTCGGGCTCCCCGAGGTCGCCGGTGACCTCCTTGTTCTGCTGATCGACCGTGATCAGCTTCAGCATCCCGTCTTCGAGCCGCAGCCGCAGCGTCTCCGGATCGTCCTTTTCCGGCAGTCCCGAGGACAGGTCCACGACCGTCGTGTTGCGGTAGCCGTCACCGGCCAGGCGCGACGTGGGCGGCACCTCGGCGCCGTCCACGAACACCATCACGCACGGTTCGTGGCTGTCCGGCAGCGCTTCCGGATCGAATCCCGGCCTGGTCGCGAATTCGTCGCTCAGCGCGTTTTCCAGCTCCGCCGTGGATTCCACCACCAGCCGGATCTCGCCCGCGCCGTCGGTCTCGCTGGGGTGGAGGTTGTGCGGCAGCCATTTCACCCAGTCCCACGCCGCCCGCCGCTCGGCCGAGGTGAGGATGACGATCCGCAGTTCCGCGGGGGAGTGGAACACCGCGAGATGGGCGATCATCGAGCGGGCCAACGCCCGGATGCGCTCGATGTCCGTGTCGTCCGCCACCCGCAGCAGGATCCTGGCGAACGACGGCAGGAACACCGCGACAGGCTGGCCCGCCACGGTCCCGTAAGCGTGGATGAAGCGGCGCAGCGCGTGCGCGGACAGCGGCTCCAGATCGTCCACCGGTTTGGTGGACAACGGATTCAGCCGCCACGCGAGGCGTTGCGGGCCCCGTCCGATGCGGATCTCGCCGAAGTCCTCGTCCTGCGCGTCCCGTTCCCACATCCTCGACGTGCCGGGCAGGGACCACAGCGAATGCGGGTCGGGGTGCCGCCAGATCAGGGCTTCCCGTTGGCTCGTGACCACTTCGCGGACCTTGCGGCGGGACTGCGCCAGGTAGCGGAGGTAGTCGCGGCGGGAATCGTTGAGTTTCTGTTTGCGATCGCCCGCGCTGCGGCCGAGCTGGCCGACCAGCATGGCCATCGACGACACCGTCATCAGCCCGGCGGCCAGGTAGCTGAACGCGCCGTTCTCACCCGGCCGGACGAACAGCAGCACGGTCGCCGTCGACGACAGCGCCATCGGCAGGTACATCATGACCGCGCCGGCACTGCGCTGGACTTCGGGCAGGGTCGGCGGTTCTTGGATACTCAGCTCGCCTTCGGGCATTTCCGGCCCTGGCCGTCGCGGCCCCTTGCGGAATGTGATTACACTCAAGCCCGGATTCCTTCCCTCTCGGACGCGCTGTGGTGGCAGCTCCACTAGAGGTGACGAAATCCGACCACGCGATGGTTCACTCACGACGCCGCGCGTTGGTCGCCGAAACGAAGGCTTGTGCCATGGCGACCGCTTCAGGGCTGTGCAAACTCCGTGTCCGTGCTCCAGACGCCTGCTTCGAGCTGGCGGTGCCCATGGACATCCCCTTGATCGACCTGATGCCGACGATCCTCGGACATGCGGGCAAGGATCTGGCCGAAGAGGGGGTGGACCACGACGGCTGGGGTCTCCAGCGGCTCGGGGACCCCCCGCTGGATCAGGAATCCAGCATCGAATCGCTGAAGTTGCGCGACGGTGAGACGCTGCATCTGCGGCCACGTCGCGAACAACTCCCGACCGTCCACTTCGACGACATCATCGACGGCCTGTCCACCGAGGCGCGGGCCCGTCCGGACTCGTGGAGCCCGCAGGCGACGCGCTGGACGATGCTCGGCTCGGCGCTGACGGTCGTCGCGCTGGGGTTCGTGCTGCTGGTGTCCGCCCCGGCGACCTGGCCGACCCTGGTGGCCGCCGGTGCCGCGGCGCTCTTCCTGCTGGTCTGCTCGGCCACCGCGGCCAGGGCGCTCGGTGACGCCACGTCGGCGCTCGCGCTGGCGCTGGCCGCGATCCCGTTCGTCGGGCTGGCCGGGTCGATCGTCCCCAGTGGACCGGAGGGCACCGTGCTGACCGGTGCCCGGCTGCTGGCCGCGTGCGTGGCGGGCGCGGGGGCGGCCGCGCTCGGTCTCGCCGCCGTCGCGGGTGCCGCACCGGTGTTCATCTCGGTCGCGACATTGGGATTGTTGTGCGCCACCGGCGGGCTGGTGCTGATGCTCGGCGGGGCAAGCGCGGCCGTTTCGGCGACGATCATCGCCGTGATCGCGGTGCTGCTCGGCGCGTTCGTGCCGAGGATCGCCTTCCGGCTGTCCGGGCTCCGGCTGCCGGGACTGCCCACCACGGCACAGGAATTGCAGGAGGAGCTCGACCCGCACCCCGGTGACGAGGTCGTCGTCAAGGGCCGGATCGCGGACTCCTTCGTCACGGCGTTGTTCGCCGCGATCGGCCTGGCCTGTCTCGTCTCGCTCGAATTCGTGGTGCACGACCGGTCGTGGCAGGCCACCACGTTCGTCATCGTGCTCAGTGTGCTGCTGCTGGTGCACGGCCGCGCGCTGGGCAGTGTGTGGCAGCGCCTCTCGGTGATCGTGCCGGGGGTGTACGGCCTGCTGCGCCTGCTGCTCGCGATCCGGGAGGACACGGCCGATCCGCTGCCGATGGTGGCCGGGTTGTTCGTGGTGGCCGCCGTGCTGATCGTGGCGCGATGGACGCTGCCAGGGCGCAGGCTGGTACCGCAGTGGGGCAGGCTCGCGGACATCGTGGAGAGCCTCGCGGCGCTGTCGCTGCTGCCGCTGGCGTTGTGGCTGATCGGCGTGTTCGCCTTCATGCGCGGTCTCGGAGGCTGAGGCGTGAACGCGAAGACCGATCAGGTACAGGCACACAAGTTCATGCTGGGCCGGCTGTCGTCGGCGTTGCTGCGCGTCGATCCGGACGCGCCGGAAAGCCCGCTGCACCGGACCTATCGTGGCAGCGTCATCGGCGTGCTGATCGCCGTCCTCGCCTGCCTCGGCCTGCTGGTGTTCGGCCTCGTCTCACCGGGCGGGAACAAGTCGTGGCGGGTGGAAGGCGCGCTGGTCGTCGCCGATTCCTCCGGGGCGCGGTTCCTCTACGCGGGCGGCAAGTTGCTGCCGGTGCTGAACTTCGCGTCGGCCAAACTGGTCGCGGGGAACCAGCTCGTGGTGAAGCACGTCTCCGAGGCTTCGCTGCGGGATGTGCCCCGTGGCGACCCGCTGGGCATCATAGGCGCACCCGACGGCCTGCCCTCGCTCGCCTCCGACCCGTGGGAGGTGTGCGCCCTCACCGGCCGCGACCAGTCCGGACCGACCATGGTGCGCGTCGGCGGCGGGACCTCGAAACCCCTCGGTGACGACGCGGCGGTCGTGGTCGTCGCCCCGGACGGCGCGACCTTCCTTCTGTGGCGCGGTAAACGCCATCGGGTGGCGTCGGACCGGAACGCGCTCGACGCGCTCGACGGGGTGCTCCAGCCGGTGAAGGCGCCGGCCTCGTTGCTGGACGCGTTTCCCGCCGGACCGGATTTCGGGCCGCCGTCGATTCCCGGCATCGGTACCGAGGGCCCCGGTCTCGGCGGGACGGGTTCACGCGTCGGCAGGGTGTACACGGTGTCCGGCGAGCCATCGCAGCATTACGTACTCACGAAGTCGGGGTTCACACCGATCTCCGAACTCGACGCGCGACTGCTGCTCGTCGACCCGGAGGTCCGCCGCGCCGCCTACGACGGCGGCGACGTCGCGGTGGGGCAGCTGCCAGGCCGCGTGGTCAGCGAGCATCTGTCCTCGGCGGAGCCACCGCCGCCGAGGAAACCGCCGCGGGCCACGACACTCCACAGTGGACAGGGCCTGTGCGCACTGGTCACCCCGGACGGCGACACGCCGCGTACCCAGGTGTCGGTGGCCGACGTGCTGACCGCGGCCGGGCGGCCACCGTTCGTCCAACCGGGTATTTCCGCGCCGTGCGTGCGGGTCGACCGGATCGCGGTCCGGCCCGGTTCCGGTGCGCTGGTCAAGGCGACCGCCGCGTCGGGAAGGGCGGGGGACGCGCTCTTCCTGGTGACCGATTCGGGCGTGAAGTACCCCGTGCCGCCCGCCGGTGCCAAGGCACTGGACCTGGGTGGATCCGGGGCGAACGGATTCCCGGTTGCCCTGCTGAACCTGTTGCCGACCGGGTCCGCGCTGGACCCGGGACTGCTCCGTGACGGGGGTGCGGTGCTGCCCGCGGCCACCGCCTGCGGTTCCTGACCAGAGGAACCGCGTGACAACTTCTGCCGGTGGTTCCGCATGGTCTCCCGCACCCGGTGTTGGTGTCCTTGTCCTGGAGCGTCATCACGAGGAAGGAGCCGGACATGTCGAATTTCCAGAAGAGCGACAGCGGGATGAAGGGCGGTATCACCGCCATCGAGGCCTGCGAAACCGAGTGCAAGACGATCCACGGTGGGGTCGCGGCGGTCCGCGCCGATCTGCAGAAGGACTGGCAGGGCGCGGCGTCCCAGACCTTCCTGACCCAGCTCGACACCTGGGAAGGGGAGTACCTCCAGGTTCTCCGTCTGCTGACGGAGATCAAGGAGATGGTCAACGCGAGCGACATCCAGATGAACAACTCCGAAGAGGACATCAACCTCGGTGCCCTGACGTCGTTCGGCGACGGCGGTGGCGTCGGCGGCGGCATCTACAAAGCACTGACCTGATCGCACCGACCCCATTCCCGGAGAGGAAACAACCATGAGCACATCCCACGACGGTTTCGCGGTCAGCGGAAACCTTCCGCACCTGGCCGAGCGGATGGTCGGGCTGAGCAAGGCGATCGACAACGCGCTGATCGACCTGGAGAAGTCCATCAAGCCGATGACCGACAGTTGGATCGGTCAAGGTTCCACCAACTACACGGAACTGCAGCGCAAGTGGCACGCCACGACCAGCGCCATGGAAGGCCGCTTCACCAAGGGACACCAGACGCTGTCCCTTTCCTACGACAACTACCAGCGCACGGACAAGAACATCGGCGCGAAGTTCCTGCTCTGATTCCGGTCCGCTCTTGGTGAAAGGAGAAGCGGCGTGGCGGAGAAGCCGGAAAGCGGCGACATCAAGATCACGGTCAGCTTTCTGCAGGACTTCCAGAAGAACGTCCTCGGGCCGATGGTCACCGGGCTGGAGACGAACCCGCATGTCGCGGAGCTGGCGCTCACCTTGGGTGGTGGCGCCGGGAAACGACGGCTGATGGCAGGCGTCGAGACGTGGGAGCCCGCCAAGTTGCTGATGGACGCCTACGAACTCGCCGGAAAGGGCACCGGGCCCACGCTGTACGCCCAGGTCAAGCTGATCCAGGATCAGCTCATCGCGCTGAACAGGAACATCACCTACGTGGTGGGTGTGGCGGTGCGGGGCGAGGACGAGAACATCAAGTTGTCCACCGAACTGGACATGAGTCAGCTCGGTGAGATCCTCGCGTTCAATCCCGGTGGCGGCACCACCGGCGGCGGCAACAACACCGGTGGGGGCAACAACACCGGTACCGGCGGGAGTTGAGTCGCGATGACCGCGTTCGTTCCCGGAGGAACGAACAGGACGTGGGAAGATGTCCTCAACATCTTCGACTGCACATCCGGTTCGGCCCAGTCCATGAAGATTCCTCCCCGCGACGACATCCTGAAGCTTCAGTGGCTCAAGTGGGATGTCTGGGCGAGCCTTTACGGTGCCGGCCACAAGCTGCCCAAGGGCTGGAAGTTCGAGGCTGTCACCTATACGAGCACGATGCAGTACTTCGCGGTGGCCAGCCCCAACGACGAAGCGCTCGCGAAACCCGTCGAGACCTTCTGCGGCAACATGGCAGCCCTCTTCACGTCCATGGTGGGTACTCCCAACAACAACCCGGTGGCGCAGCCGTGGACGTTCACCAGGGCGTACGACGCGTTGAACGGGACGAAGACCCTGCTCACCGAGCAGGCGACGGCGCTGGGAAAAGTGCGTGACAAGGTGGGGAAGAAGGGCGACGACTTCCAGGGCACCGGCGCAGGGGCCTTCTGGGAGGTCCTGGACAATTTGATGTTCCGGTGCACCGACCTCGTAAATCAGCTGGGGGACCGGCCTGCGGGACTGAACAAATTCAGGGCTGACAAGGACGACGCCGCCACCGTCGGCATCAACGAAGCGGAACTCGTTCTGCGGTGGGCGTTCGACGTTCTCACGCATGCCTATAACAAATGGCAGTCCACCACCGAAACGGCCATCTATGACATCAGCCTTTTCGGCGAGGTGTCGGCGCCCGGTTACCAGTTTTCCACGCCGGCGGGTGCGTTGGCGGCGATCTGGACCAGTCCCCGGTTCACCCAGGACCTGAAGGAGAACAAGGCCGAGGACGACAAGACAACCGTATTCGAGCATTACCCGCGGTGCGACTTCCTCGACGCGGACGCCAGGAACCCGGTTTTCTGGGACGGGATCGTGGCCGCGGCCAAGGAGTTGTGGACGAAGCACATCACGACGGTCCTGGACCCCGTGGCCTTGTCCGTTCTCACCCAGCTTCCGCTGGTCTACGGCCAAACGAAGCTGCTCCTGCCGACGATCCTCGAGCCGCACCGGCCCAATCTCCACAAGAAGCCGCCACCCACTGGTGGACAGGACGGGCCTAAGCCGCCGCCCACGCCGCCTCCTCCACCGCCTCCGCCCGGGCCACCGAAGACGAAGGTGCCGCCGCCTCCCGGAGGCAAGGACGGGCCCCCGAACACCAAGGACAACAAGGGGAACGGCGGAAAGATCCCGCCGTTCGACAAGAACAACCCGAACGATCCCAACAACCCGTTCAAGCCTCCGCCCAAGCCGCCGCCCGGCCTGCCGAGCCCGGAGACGCAGCTGAAGGTGCCGATCGGATCCTCGGTCGGTTTGGACGGCGTGGTCCGCGGCCCGGACAAAAAGCCGGTTCTCGACGCCTTCGGGCGGCAGGTCGTCGTGCCTCGTGGGTCCACGGTGAGCCCGAACGGCGAGATCCTCGGCCCGAAGGGTGAGAAGCTCGCCGAGAAGGACCGCCTGTCCCGGCCGGAGCCGACCAATCAGGACACCAAGAAGCAGAGCGAGCTGGATCAGTATCTGAAGTCGTTGCGGGGCAACAACGCGCCGTCGATGCCGACCTTGCTGAACAGCACCCACTCGCCGCCGCTGTCGCTGTCCTCCAGTGGTCCGCAGACCCTCCACAGTGGATCTTCGGGCCCGGCACCACACCTGGGATCGACCGGGTTGAACGGTGGCGGCAGGCCAGAGACCAACGCCGCGCCGCCGCCGGAGAAACCGGTGACGACCGAGGGTGGCCCTTCGCTGATCAAGAATCAGCAAGGGAACGGGGCCGCACAGAACGGGATGGGCGGCGTGCCGTTCTATCCGCCCACCGCCGGTGGCCCCGGCGGCGGGGCGGGCGGAGACCAGAACAAGGGCGAGCGTGACCGGACCACCTGGCTGGCCGAAGACGAGGAGACCTGGGGTACCGACCCGAAGCTCCCGCCGTCGGTGCTGGGTGCCCGCAAACGCGGCAGACGGGTCGCGGGAAGCGGCGCCGGTGGTTCACGCAATTACGGACAGGGAGGAAACGATGGCCGACTGGCTGGAGGATCAACTTCACCAGGCTATGGTCACGCTGAAGGATCAGCGTGACCGGATCGAGTCGGCGAAGGCCGACCTCGCCTCGCGGACGGCTTCGGCGACCTCCGCGGACCGCATGGTCACCGTGACCGTGGACGCCAAGAACTCCTTGGTGGGCTTGAAGTTCCACACCACGAAGTACCGCTCCATGCCGCCGGAACAACTGTCCAAGACCCTGATCGAGGCGTTCGAGCGCGCCCGGCGGGAAATGGCGGACACGGTCGTCGAGGTCTTCGGCCCGCTCATGGACCAGCGCGCCGATCTCCGTGCGGCCATGACGGGCACCACCGAGGTCGACAAGGCGTTCGCTCCGCTCTGGGACGAGGCGCCGTCGGACGTCTTCGGCGGACGACGTGACTAGCTCCCTGATCCTTGGCGGGCCGGACACGACGACCTGGCTGTGGGAGCAGGCACTCAACATCTTCAGTGTCGAGCCCCATTGCCCGATCGTGCCGTCGCGCGAGGAGGTCATCAACCAGACCTGGCTGAAATGGGAGACCCGTACCCATCTTCGCGGACCGAGCAATCACGTGCCGACGAATTTGATCCACGCCGAGGGAATGACGTTCTTCACGTCGTGGTACGGCGTCGCCGACGCGACCAAAGAGCTCGACGACGTGGCGGCGAAGTACTTCGGCAACGCCAACAGCATCGTGGATTCCCTGTACGGCGACCTCAACGCCGTCGGCAACCAGCGCAGCTTCGAAACGGCGGCGGCCACACTGGAGGGTGTCGCGAACTGGCTGACCGCGCAGGTCGTCCCGCTGGAAACCGAGCGGAACAAGACCGGCCATCGCGGCGACGACTTCCAGGGCGCGGGCGCGAGTGCTTTTTGGACGGTGCTGGACAAGCTCGCCTTCAAATGCCGGGACCTCGTGGAACAGATGAGCCACGAACGCACTTCGTGGACCGCGCTCCGGGATGCGAAGGGACTCCTGAAGCACGGCGTGACCATGCTGTACGACGGTCGCGCGTTCTGGCAGGGGGACAACAGTTTCACCTACGACACCGGGCTGGGGTTCGCGGTCACCGGGCCCGGGTCGCAGCTCTGCTCGCCGACCGGCGTGGTGCGCGCGATCTGGCAGTCGCCGGAGCTGGTGGCGGATTTCGGCAGCCACTTTCCTCCCAAGTACACCAGGGAGAAGGACGGATGGCCGGTGAGCGACCTCCTCGGCGGCTCGGTGACCGAAACCGCTCCGCGTGAGAAGCTGGAAAAGGCGGCCAAGTGGGTCTGGCGTCAACACCTGACGTTCTTGGACAGCTGGGGAGCCAGCACGGTGGGGTTGCTGGCAGCGACTTACCAGCTGGCCACCGTGAAACTGCCGACGATCAAGGATCCCGCCTACCTCAACCTCGCCCCCGGTGGCTCCGGAGGCGACGGTTCAGGCGGCGACGGGACCGGTGGTGACGGGACCGGTGGTGATGGAGGAAACGGTTCGGGCGGCGACAAAGGACCCATCACCACCACTACGTCCGCGCCGCCGCCACCCCCGCCTCCTCGGATCATCAGGACCGACACGAACGTCAAGAACGGCCCTGGCGGGCTCTTCCCGCCGCCGATCACCCGGATCGGTGGCGGTGGGCCGAACACCAGCCTGAAAGTGCCCACCGGTTCGTACGTCGGCCGGGACGGCATCGTCATCGGCCCCAACGGGAAACCCGTGCTGGGTGCCGACGGCAGGCCGATCATCGTCCCGCCCGGCTCGCGGGTGACCGCGAACGGTGAGATCGTCGGCCCGAGGAACGGCGGGAACCTCGAGCAGAAGGATCGCCTGCGCAAGGCTTACCCGCCCCCGGAGACGCGGACCGGCGTCAACGAGACGGCCATGGAACGGCACCTCAATTCGTTGCGGCGCGGCACACCCCCGCCCCTCCCGTCCCTCCGCGCTCCCGATGCGCCGCCCTTGACGATGTCGAAGTTCGACCCGCAGGCGAACTTCCACAGTGGACCGGGCTCCCTCGGCGGCGGCCGGGTCGGTGTTTCGCCGCCCACCACATCCATGGGCGGGAACTCGATGGCTCCGCCCGCTACGGGCCCGAACTCGGCCGTAAGTCCTAATGGGACTTTGGGTGGTCCTAAAGGGACAACGGGTAACGGTGTGCCGTTCTATCCGCCGTCGGCGGGCGGTGCCGGTGCCGGCGGAGCGGGACAGGACAAGGGCGAACGTGAGCGGGCGACCTGGCTCGCCGAGGACGAGGAGACCTGGGGCACCGATCCCACGGTCGCCCCCGGCGTGCTGGGCAGGCGAAGGCGCCGGACCCGGCGGCCGGGTGGTGCCCAGGTGCGCGTCAACCAGGACGGCGAATCCGCGACGAGACACAGCATCAACCCGGCGGCCGGTCAGGGCACGGGCACCACGACAGGATGAGGACGGGAGACCATGTCGAACTTCAGTGCCGACCCGAGGGCCATGGAGATCATCGGCGAGGGGTACCAGTCGATCGCGGCCAAAATGGACCTGATCTGCGAGCTCGGCGCGGATCGGCTCGCCCTGCTGCTCGAAGCCTGCGGTGACGACGACATGGGCGCCGAGATCAAGGAGAACCTCTTCGGCCCGGCGCAGAAGGTCGAAGAAGCCTTCACTTCGATCAAAGAGGTCGTCCGGAACCAGACCAACGTGACGAAGGGCATGGCGCTCAACCTTCGCAACGTGGAGACCGAGAACATCGCGAACGTGCGCGGCGGCACCAAGCGCCCGTGATCGACTCCGGCGGCCGAACGGGTCCTGCCGGCAAGAACCTGAGTCAGTAAAGGAAGCGGGAACACCATGTCCACGGACGCAGAACAGTCCACCGGAGTCGCGGTCGCCGCCGCGGCGGCGGTCACGCCTGCCGCCCCGGAAGCGAAGGCGGACAACGAAACCACCCCGGTCGCCGCCAAGACCGCCGCGGCGGGCGCCGCGGCGCCGGTGGTGGACGCGGGCGCCGCCGTCGCATCGTCGGCACCGGGCCGCTTGCCCAAACCGGTGATCGTCGCGGCGGCGGTCGCCGGTGTCGTGCTGGTCGCCCTGCCGCTGGCGCTCAGCGGTCTGCTCGGCGACGACCAGCCCGGCGAGGGACCGAACGCCGCGGGCTACGCGCGGGATCTGCCGCCGGGTGGCGGGTTCGTGCCGGGGCTCGCCGCCCCGCCCGCGGACAACAACGCCGGAGGCCTGCCCGTGGGCGCGCTGCCCGGCCAGCCGGTCGAAGGCCTGCCGGTGGGCCAGGACGGCGTTCCGGCCGGGGTTCCCGCGGCACCACCCGCGGACGGGAACCCGGCGGGCCCCGGACCGCAGGGCGGTGGCGGCCCGGCGCCGGTGCAGCAGCAGAACAAACCCCAGCCGCAAGGTCCCCCCGTCCCGCCGCCCGCCGCCAAGTCGGTGGTCTACGAGGGTATGGCGGGCAAGGGCTGCGGTGGGGGTACCCAGTTCGTCGGTTTCGGGGCGTACAGCGACGGCAAGTCAGGCTGGGTGAACCACGGCAACGGCGGCTGCGGCAGCTCGTTCGTCTCCATCCCGATGTCCGGCGACGCGAACAAGGACGACCCCAGCGCGTACGGCGTGTGGACGTTCAACACCGGCCCGGTGACCACCGGATCGTGTGCGGTCTCGGTGTTCATCCCGAGCGGCGACGTCACCGTCGTGGGTGGCAGCCCGTCGGTCTACCGCGTCTTCGACCGGTTCGCGGTGGAAAAGGCCACGCCGGTCGGGACATTCCAGATCGACCAGGTCGGCAACCGCGGCCGATGGGTGAACGTCGGTACTTTCCGGGCGAACGGCGCGAAACTCGCCGTGCAGCTGCTCAACCGGGGGCGCGACTGGTCGGGCTCGACCAAGACCTATGCGCACCACGCCGCCGCGATGGTGAAGGCCAAGTGCCAGGCCTGATCTCGGCCCGTCGCTTTCACGGCCAGGTGAGCACGGTGACGGTCGGCACCCGATTCCCCCTGGCGACGGCGTTCCCCACTACATGAAGGCCTCCTTCCTTGCGCCTAGTGTCCCGAGTCGGAAGTTCGTGTGGTAATTCGGCGTGGTCTTGTTTAGTGCGGTGAAGATACTGTCGGCTGAGGCCGTGAGCTTTCGCTGACTTCAAGGTTAGTCAGGATGCCTTCATGGCGAGGTTCCGGACCGGCCACGGGAGCCGGCCCCGTTTTGAGTGTCCATGAGGGACGCTTTCGGGCGGCGATATGTCCGGCTTGTGGATAAATGTGCGGTTTTCGGTGGGGGTCGTGAGTGGTAAGTGTCGTTCTAACGACACTTACCACTCACGACCCCCACCCAAAGTGCTCATAACGGACACTGTTGTTTGACTGTCGTCCCTTGTGGACGGTCAAGAGCCTCATCTTCACCTCATGACCCGCGGACCAGGTGCGAAACGGCCGGATATCGATACGGATTTACGGCGCGAACTTCCGGCGCAGGACACTAGGTACAGGAAGGGGGCCTTCATGTACTTCGGTGAACCGTCCGGCGGCCGGCGTGCGTTAGCTCCGGTGAAACGGTTGGAGGTTGTCCGTGCCCATCAAGGTCGATCGCAGCGACTTCGGCGACGTGCCGGAGTGGGCGCGAACGCTCCTTGAAGTGCTCGGCGTCTCGTGGCCCGCCGCCAACCAGCACAAGTTCCGCAAATCGGCGGAGCTGTACGACGATCTCACCGGCAAGCTGACCGACCTGCCGAATTCGATCCACCGGGTCAAGCGGGGGATCGACGAGAGACTGTCGATGCCCCAGGCAGGTGAGGCGTTCGACGCCAGTATGAAGCCGCTCACCAACGGTTCGCCGAACCTGATGGACGAGCTGGCGACCGGCACGAAAGGGATCGCCGACGGCTGCCGCAAGATCGCGTTGGACGTCGAGTACGCCAAGTATTCCGCGATCGGCCAGCTTTTCCTGCTCGCCTACGAGATCGCGATGGAATACGCGCTCGCGTCCGTCACCGCCGGAGGGTCACTCGCGAACCTCACCTGGCATTACGCTCTCACTCGCGGCTATCTGCTCACCCTGTTCAAGATGCTCGTGCGGGCGATCGTGTTCGAGACGTTCATCGGGATCACCGGCGGGCTGCTCATCGACGCCGCCGTTCAGCGGCTCCAGAAGGAACGTACCGAGTGGGACGACGATGCCACCACGCAGACGCTGATCTCGGGCGCGGTCGGCGGGGTGCTCGGCGGCGCGGTCGGCGAACTCGGTGAAAAGCTGGGCCGCAAGATCGCCGGGTTGCTGGGCAGGGACTTCAGCAAGATCGCCACCGACGACCTGATGAAGCTGGTCAAGGATCTCAAGCTGCCAGGCGGCGGAGACCTTCCCGACAACTGGCTGCGCGACGTCGGCCGGACCTTGACCGACCGAGCCGGCAGGCAGCTCAGCGATCCGGCGTCGGCGTTCACGAAACGGTCGGTCAACGGTTTCAGCGATGAGATGGCCGACCGCTTCGGTAAAGCGTTCGGCAAGACCCTCGGCGACGACGCGGCCCGGCAACTCGGCCGCGATTACGCGCGCACGTTCGTGGACAACTGGAGCAAACACGGCCTCGGCGGAACAGGGGCGTTCAACGACAGTCTGCACCGGGTGCTCGATCCGTTCAGCGACAAACTCGGCAAGGACGTCGTGCGCACGTTCGCCGACGACGTGCCGGATGTGCTGTCCCGCAACGTGGGTGACCGCCTCGGCGGCAACCTGGCGGCGAAGGCCTTCGAGTTCAGCACCGTTTTCCTTTTCGAGGGCGTCTCCGGGGTGATGACCCAGGCGGCGATGGCGGGGATCACCGGTGATTCCGTGTCCGCGGAAGAGTTCGGGATGGGGTTCGTCGGCGGTGTGGTCGGTGGTGCCGTCAGCCACAAGATCGAAGGGATCGGGGAGAAGGGGCTCGACGCGGCGGTCACCTCCATCAAGGAGAAGTTCGGGAGCATGTTCGACGGCGGGAGCCTGTCCGGCACCGTTCCGACCGGGCTCTCACTGGACACCAAGAGCGGGTCGGACGCCGTCACGGTGCCGACGGGAACCACTCCCACGGCTACCCCCGAGGCCAAGGCGGCCCCCGAAACCAAGACCTCCACGGAGGCGAAGTCCACTTCGGACAGTAAATCCGACGTCAAGACGAGTTCGGCTGCCAAAACGACTACGGACGTCAAGCCGACCGCCGAAGTCAAGCCGACCGAGTCGAAGACCGGGCCCGCGACCGTGCGGACCACCTCCGACGCCAAGTCGGCTCAGCCGGACGAGGAACGCCCGCGCACTCGCCCATCCCCGCTGCGCACCACTTCCACGGAAAGCCAGGCCGCGCCCGTCCAGGCCGAGACGACCACCACCACCGAGACGACCACGATCGAGCCGGAGCAGATCGCCGTCGCCACCGAATCGGTCGCCGAAATCGCGGCGAACGACGCTCCCGTCGAAACACAGGCGGAACCGCTCGTCACCGAGCAGGCCGAGATCGTCACCGAACTCACCGAGACCGAGCAGATCACCGAGACCGAGCAGACGAACGAGAACGAGCAAATCACCGAGACCGAGGAGGTCCTGAAACTCGCGGACCTGCCGCCGTTCCTCGCGGACGGCCAGGCCATCGGTTCCGCGCCGGTGCTCGACGTCGAAGGGGTCGGCGAACTCGGCGTCGAGCTGGCCAGGCTGATGCCCGGCGCCACTCCGGATCAGCTCGACGCGATCGGGAACGCCGTTCGCGACGACTTCGAATCCGTGCTGAGCGGCCTGCATTTCCCCGTCCGCACGGCCAAGGGCTGGCGCGAGATCCGGGTGCGTGCCGCCCTTCGCGGCGAGCCGGTGAGCGAACCGCGGGAGAAGACCAAGGCGGATCTCACGGTCCAGGGCGGCACATCGACCGCGGAGAGTCTCGCCGTCCTCCACGCCGGCGACCTCGGGATGACCGGCACGGTGCAGGCGCCGGTCGGTCCGTATCTCACCGTCGGTGGCAAGGCCGCGCTGGCCGCCCCCGGTACGGCGCAGGCCGTCGCGATGTCCACTGTGGACCAGCGCGCGATCCGGTCCGGTGAGGGCTCCCGGCGGGTCGCCATGGCCGTCGAGTTCACCGTCAGCGTCCACGACCGGGCAGGCACCGAGATCGGCAGGCCCCAACAGGTTCCGGGCCGGGTCACCCTGCGCGTCCCGGACGATCTGGTCCGGCTCACCCCGCCGTCCGGGCTGACCGCGAAGAACCTGGACGCCGACGTCGGGAGCAAACTCCAGAATCCGGTGCCCGAGGCGGTCACCGATCTGGGGGAGGTGTACTCCAAGGCCGCCGGTCTGCTGCACGGGTCGGTCACCGAGTTCGGTGCCCCGGGCCGTGACACGTTGCGCGCGTTCCTCGGGACCGCGAGCCTGCGCGAGAACTTCGGCGCCATGCTGGAAGGCTGGGTCGGTTCGGCCGCCCTGCTCAGCGCGGACGGCGGACGGGTGGCCGCGGTCCGGATGAGGGCCGTGCTGACCAAGGCCGAACTCGTCGGCCCCACGACCGAGACACAGTTGCGGCTGCACGAGTCCGCGACCACCAGTTCGTCCGTTTCGGCCTCCACCAGGCGCGGGTTCGACGCCTCGGTCGCGTTCGGCTACGGGGCGGGTGTCGCGGGGGCGCGCGTCGCGGGTGGGCTCGGTGCCGGTTTCTCCTCCCGGAACGTGGACACGGCCGTGTCCGGCCGGTCCTCGACCGCGAAGTCGGGGATCCAGCTCAAGGGGGACATCGGGCTCTACCGGTTCGATGCGACGATCGTGGTGCAAGGCCTGGACGGCGAGGAAGTCACGACCACGGCGGCGGTCTACGCCAGGGTGGGGATGGCGGAGGCCGCGGCGCGGGGACTGCCTGTCCCGGAGGGCACCGGTTCCGGGCTCACGCTGGCGTCGGAGAAGAAGTTCCCGCCCGCACATCTGGCGGCGGGGCTCGCGGCGGGCAATGTGCGGGTGGGCGAGTTCGACGGCGCCGAGCGCGTGCTCACGGAGATCCGCGGCAAGCTCCGGAAAGCGGGCCGGTACGCGGATCTGCTGCCCGGCTGGGGCGGGAAAGAGGGCGGTGTCCCGGCGAAACCCGCGAACGCGGCGCGGACGCTGGAGATGCTGGCCAACGAGCACCGGTTGCAGGCCGCGTTGTCCCCGTTGGCCTTGCGCAACCGGATGGACGCCTTGCTGGGCGCCGGGGTGTCGGTGACCCTCAAACGCCAAGGAGCTTTCCGGCAGGACTACGTCACCGTCACGGTCCGGCTGGAGTCGAAGTCGGCCGAGCATGTCGGACGGACGAAGGGCCGGGTGGTCCGCAACGCCACCACGTCCGGTCCGGCGCTGGGCGCGTCCTCCGCGTCGAACAAGGGCTGGACCGCCGGACCGGAGGGCAGGGTCACCTTCGGGGCGGTGGGGACGGCCGCGGTGAAGTACGGCCGTGGCGGCGGCACCCGCACCGGAGCGGGACCGGTGGTCGAATCGACCTATCTGAACATCGGCAGCCCGGACTCGGAGGTCTTCGAGCACAAGGGCCGGTTCGTCGTCTCCATCACCGGTTTCTCCCGTTCGCAGGCGATGGTCCGGCAGATGCTGCCGGGCCTGCCGGGGACCCAGGTCCCGGACGTCCTGTCGATCTGGACGACCCCCGATGAAGCGGACGAGTACCTGCTCCCGGCGACCTTCACCCTGTCGATGTCGGACAGCGTGACGCTGCCCGCCGACCCGGCACGCTTCGCGCCCGGCGCCCCGAAGGTGCGAACGCTCGACCCGCCGCGGTCGATCAACGGTCACCTCCAGGCACTCGCGCGGCCCGAGGTGAGCGAGTGGGTCGGCGTGGAGACCATCGTGTACACCGAGCACGTCAGCGCGGCGGCGATGGACGCGCTGGTGGAGGCCTCGGACGGCGACCGCGCGCTCACCCTTCCCGGCAGTGACGCGTGGACCAGCGTCCAGGCGATGCTGAGCAACCAGAACATCAAGGCGGCGTTGCGGTCGTTCACGCGCGGTGCGCTGAGCACCGACCTCGTCTATTCGCGGCGGCTGGCCGACCGCGTCGGCAGGCTGGGTGTCGTCGCGCGGCTGAGCAACCCCACCTTCGTCCGCGTGGCCGACGACGCGGGCGCGGAACGCTCCACCTCGGGTGGCTACCGGTTCGAGAGTGGCAAGAGCAAGAGCAGCGGCCCCGCGGTCACCGTCGGCGTCTCGGGGACCGGTGCGCCGAGTGGCGATCCCGACAGCTCCGGCACCGGTGGCGTGTCCGGCAAACCCTGGGCGAAGACGACCGCCACGGGCGACGTTCTCGACATCTCCGCGACCGTCGACCGCAACGTGACCACGGCGGCCGGTACGCCGCGGGTGCTGGCGCGGTTCGACATCGCCTTCACGGTGCTCGCGGAGTCACGGCAGCAGACCGCCGTGGTGCACCCCGCCGCCAGGGGCGCCGCCCGGTTCGTGGACCTTCCCGGCGCGGCCTTCGTGTGGCTCACCGAAGAACAAGCCCGCGAGTACGGCCTGTTGCCCGCCAAGCCGGCGGGTGCCCGCGTGCGGGAAGAGCGGCTCGCGGCGCCCTTGACGCTGCCGCCGGGGAAGCCGGGCGCGCTGGGGCTCGGCGCGGTCGAGCGGCTGCCCGACCTGTCCGGTCTGGTGCCGGAGCTGTCCGCGCGGCTGGCCGAGGCCAAGGTGCCGCTGCTGCCCGGCGTCTTCTTGGACGACGCGATGAACAACTGGGCGAGGCTGACCGACCTCGTCTCGCCGGACGGGGTGCAGGGGCTGGTGGACAGCGCCCTGGACGGCGGCATCCCGCTGCACGCGCATCTGCCGAAACTGTTCACCGACAGCGGTTATCAGGTGCTGCTGACCGCGCGCACCCTGGGCGAGCCGAGGTTCCGCGAGGTCGTCAATGACGGCCGAACCGTCGAGCACAGCACCGCGCGCGCGATCCGGACCACCCGGACGGACGGTACGGCCACGTCGTGGTCGGTCGCGTTCCGCGCGGGCGGGCAGGAGAAGTTCCGCGATCCCGGTGGCGCGACGGTGACTTCGGTCGGCGGCGCGATCACCGGCGGCGTCGGCGCCATCAAGACGACCAGCACCAGCGAGGTCACCTCCAAACAGGAAACGCTGCTGCGGACCGGTACCGGGCCCGCCGCGCGGTTCGACGTCCCGATCGAGTTCACCCTCGAGATCCGGCGTGACGGCGAGACCGTGGCGTCCGCCAAGACCGGCGAGCGGACACTCGGCGTCCGGCTGCTGGCCGACAACCTGACCGCGGACACGGCGGCCGATAAGAAGAAGCCGTTACTTGACAACGATTCCGGGCCGTCCCGGCGATCGCCGGACGACGCTTCCCCTGCCGCGTTGCGGAAATGGCGAGAGGGCAGCGTGGCGAAGCTGCCGGAAATGGCGTCGGTCGAATCCGTGCGCGCCGCCGCGCGGCTGCGCGAACTCGTGCGGGACATCCTCACCTCGGCGGGCGCGGACGGCGGGATCACCGGCTATGGCACGGGCACGATCAACGCCCTCTGGTCGACGCTGAGTCCTCAGGTACTGCAAGCGTTCCTGCCGTCGATGACGACGGCGAGCCTGCCCGTGCCGGCCTTGCGCGAAGCGGCCGTGCTGCGGGGCAAACGAGCGAACGTCGAGGTGCACGCGCGGCTCACCACACCTCGCCTGGTCGCGCTGAGCGACGGTGTCAACCTGGAGAACCCGAAGAACGCGACCGTGGCGCGGTCCGCGGAGCGGAAGGTGGTCGAGATCGGCGAGGTGGCCGTCGCCGGACCCTCGGTCACGCCCGTCAACGAACAGGCCAACATCGGGGGCCTCGTCAGCGGCGTGGAGACGCGCTGGACGGGTGAGCCCGCCGACGCCACGGTCGACGGCACGACCGTGTCCGCCATCGCGAACCACAAACCGGTCGGCCGCACCGCGCTGGTGCGGTTCGACGTGGACTACCGGATCGTGGTCGAGGTCGGAGGCCGCACCGAAGTCGTGGACCTGTCGGTGCCCGCTTCGGCGGACGTGCGGATGCCGATCGCCGACCTGACCGACCTCCCCGGGCAGAAGGTGCCGCGCGCGCTGAAGTCACGTCAGGCGAGGGTCGCCAGGACGGCGAAGGCCTGGCGGGACGCCGAGGTCGGCGCGGAACGCCACCGCTACCAGGCCGAGCAGCTGGTCGAGCAACTCGGTGTCGGCATCGACTGGCGCGGCACGGTCGACGCGGCACGGGTCCGGCGTCCCGGCACGCTGGAGGAACGGCACCACAGTTTCGCCCGCGAGACCGAGAAAGCCTTGCGGGAGGCCGAAACCGTCGCCGAAGCCGCGCGACTCCAGCTCGACAGGGTGGCCGCGGCCGACGACGCCGCCGAGGTACTGCGGGCCGGTCTGGAGACCGATCTCGACGACCTCGCCCGTGGTGCGCGGGACGCGGCCCGGACGTTCCAGGTGCTCTCGTCCGAACTCGCCGAGGCCAAGCAGCGCCTCGATCTCGCCGAAGGCTTGGACGCCAGGCTCATGGCGTACGACGAGGTGCAGCGGCTGACCCGGGACCGCGCCGAGGCGAAGCTGCGCCGGAACCTGTACCGGGACGTCCTCCAAGAGCAGCGGCAGACGCTGGCCGACGCGGACGCCGCCGTCACGGAGGCCCAGGAACAGCGCGCCGCCGCGACCGACGAGGTGGCCGCGTCCCAGGCGGTCCTGCAAGCGGCGTGGCTCGATTTCGCCGACACGAAACAAGACGCGTGGTGGCTGGCGAAGGGCGCGCTGGACGCCGAGTTCACCCGGCTGGCGGCACAGCCGCGGTCTCCCGAGGACGAAGCGTGGCGGCACAGCCGGGCCACCGACGCGCCCTGGTTCACCGTGGCGAATCCGCTCGACCCGGCGCAGTGGGAGCCGAAGCGGGCGACGACGCCGAGGCGGGCGGTGTCGACCGAGACCGCCGACGTGCTGACCACGTTGCTCACCGAGGACGGCAAACGGTACGACGGGGTGATCCGGTACGGCGTCAGCCGGTTCGAGGTCGGCGGCCGCGGCGTCACCGAGTTCACCGTGCCGATCAACCTCGTACCCGGCCCCGGCATCACCGGCGAACAGCTCACGCGGCTGCGCGAGCGGGCCCGCGCCGGCATCGAGGCACTGGTCAACAAGCGCTACGGCCTGCCGAACGGCGACCAGTTGCACGTCCGCGTCGAGTTCACCGACGACCGGCTCACCGACGACGACGGCGCGCCCCGGTACCGCGCGTACGACGTGGTCGTCCGTGACGACGAACGCACGACCCAGACCACCTGGCGATCCGACGCCACCCAGGAGGAACTGGCCCACGAACTGCTGCACTACCTCGGAGCCGCCGACGAGGAACACGACCGGGACCGGGTCTTCCTGAGCCGCGAGGACGACGGCACCACCGGCGTCGTCACCGGCGACGTCAGCGTCATGGGCGCCGACGTCGTCAAACCCGGTGTGACACCGAAGCTGCTGCCTCGCCACACCTGGATGATCCAGCACGTCCTGCGGAGCCAGCTGGGGCCGGGGGCCCGCCTCGCCGACCCCGGGCAGGACGCGCTCCCCGGCGTCGCGCGACCCGTCGAGACCGAGCAGGGCCCCGGACTCACCGACGTCCAGCGGGAAACCCTGACCCGGGAGCGCCGTGAGGTCGTCCAGGTCGGTGGTGACACCGTCGCGTCGAACCTGGTCGAGGCGATCGTCCAGACGACGGCGCCCGATTCTCCTTCGCGCCAAAAGGAATTGCGGGACCTCGGAGCGTCTCTGCGCCACGCCACGCCGAAGGAGGTGGCCTTCGCGCTGGACGTCCGGTTGCGGGTGCTGACCGAACGCGGGACGACGATCCGCCTCGGCCCCGCCTATGGCGATCCGGTGCGTGTGGTCCTTTCGTCTTCGGCCGACTTCCTGGCGACCCGCCGTGTCGCCACGCCGGTGCACACCGGTCTCACGGTCGAGCAGCGGGATGTCTTGTCCCGGCTGGGGAAAGCGGTCGTGCCGGTCGGCGGCGAGCCGGTCACCGGGAATCTGGTGGCGGCCATCGCCGTCACCGTCGCGCCGGGTTCGCCGACACGGCAAGCGGAGCTGAGGGCGCTCGGGGTGACCTTGCGGAACGCGACCGCCGAGGAGGTCGCCGAAGCGCTGGACGTCCGGCTGCACGTGCTGGGCGAGGACGGCGAGGACACCGATTTCGGTCCCGCCGGTAGCCGTCCCGTCCGTGTCGTCCTGACGCCGACAGGTGACTTCCTCGCGACTCGCGACGCCGAGACGAGGCCGTCGACCAGGCCTGTCCCGGTTGTCGAAAGCGTCGTCGGCTTCGAGAAAGGCTCGCGCGCGCTGGACGACGCCTCCCGCGCGGCTGTCGAGCGGTTCGCCGCGTGGGCCCCGGCGGCGGCCGACGCGATCGTGGCGCGCGAACCGGGAGCACAGCCCTCCATCCGGCTCACGGGCCACGGCAACGCGGCTGGTACCGGCACGGCACTCGCCAGGGCGAACGCGGTGGCGGAGATCCTCCGGTTGCTGCTCACCCGTTCGCCGGGCGGACGCGCCCCCTTGACCGTCGTCCCCGTCGCCGCCGAGCGGAACAGTGTCCCGCCGCTGGTCTCGGCCGACCCGGCGGCGCGGCGGCGCACGGTGACCATGGCACTCGTCGAGTCCGCCGATGACCTCGGCCCGCAACTCGGGTTCCGGCCGGGGGAGACGGTGACGTCCTGGCTTTCCCGGACGGCGACGCTGGTCGGCGGACCGGCGGACCTGTGGGCGTCGTCCCCGCTGGTCGCCTGTATCGAGGAGCACCGACGGCTCGGCACCGCCCGGGTACGGACGATCCTGATGCGGTTGTCGGTGGATCCCGGTGCCCCGGTGCCGAGGCTCGCCCAGCTCGTCGGTGCCCGTGGCCACGCCTGGGTCGAGTTCGTGTTACCGGGCCACGGAAACGAAGCGATCGGCTTCCATCGGACCGGAGTGCGGTTCCAGGACGTCGGCCACACCGCCGCCGCGAGCTACGAGGTGTGGGTCTCGGCCGAAGACGCGGTGCATGCCTTGGATCATTCGCTGCGCCATCTCTCGGTCGAGCACCGGACACTCTCGTTCAACGCGATGCATTTCGCGCGCGGGCTGGTCGAACGCGTCTCCGGCGAGCCCGCCCCGTCGGCGGGCTGGCTGGCGACCGGGCCCGGCGACCTCGGCAAGCGGCTGCGCGAGATGATCGGAGCCGCCGGGCCGACGGCCGACATCGGCCGGCTGGACCCGTACGCGGACGTTCTCTTCACCTCCGGCGCTGATGCCGTCGAAGGTGCCGCCCTCGGTGAGCTGCGGAGGTTCGCGCGTTCGGTCGTGGACGAGCTGGGCACTCCGCCGCCCGCCGGCGCGCGGATCGAGATCGTCGTGAAGCGCGGGCAGGACACCGCTCTGGCCGAGCGCCGGGAGCGGAACCTGGCGGCCGCGCTGAACACCGTCCTGCGGGCGGCCGAGGCGGACCACGGCGTCGACCTCGGTCATCTGCGCATCGTGACCCGGTCCCAGCAGGACGACACGAGAGCCGAGTCGGCGACCCTCGGTTTCGTGCGGACACCACCGGTGGACGGCACGATCCCGGCCGAAATGACGGTCAAGAGCTGGCTGAACGGCCGCGTGCCGAGCACACAGGTACGGCAGCGTACGGTCACGCAGTACCTCATGACGTCCGATCTTCTCGACGCCCTCGACCGGATGCGGCTCTTGAACGCGGACCGGCCGGTCTTCCGGTTCCTGGTGAAGACCCGGCATCGAGACCTGAGCGTTCAGTACACCGGCCACGCGTGGATCGAGATCCACGACCCCTTCGGCGGCGAAACACTCATCGACTTCGCGCCCGAGAATCCTCCCTCGCCGCCGTGGGCGACGGTACCGGGCACGGTCTACGCGGGCCGTGCGCGGGACAAGCCCACCACCTACAGCGCCGAATACCTGGCGAGCGCGAACGACATCATCCGAGGGCTGGAGCGGGTGATCGCCCACTCGGACCGGCAGTACAAGCTGATGAGCACCAACTGCACGACTTTCGTGCAGGACGTGTACTCGGCCGTCTTCGGGGCACCCGCTCCCAACGCGGGCCGATGGGTCCAGGGGCCGACCGATCTCGAGCGCACGCTCCGCCGCCACTCGGCGCACATCACGGCCCGGCCGTCCGACGTGCCGTTCCCCACCGCGCCCGCCCCGGCCGCCCCGCCGCGTCGCGCCGACCCGGTGCCCGCCGCGAGCATCGTGGCGGGCTACCACGCGAGCACCGCCGACCTGCCGCATTTCCGCTTGTCCGGCAACGACTTCGACACCGCGCTGGCCGAGTTCTCCAGGCTGGCGGGCGCGGGCGACCTCTCGTTGGGTTCCGGCACCCGGTTCGGTGACTCGCTGATCCGGTTGAACGACGCGCTCGCGGCGGTGGACGCACAGGCCGAGGCGGCGTCGGCCGCGGAGAAGTCGTTGCTGAAGCTGCGCGCCCACCGGGCGCGGGCCCTGGCGAACGACGCCGTACTGCTGTCCGCGATGGTGCCGACGCGTGACACGGCCCTGGAACCGCTTTCACCACAACGAGTCCAGCGGATGCTGACCGAGGTCGCCGCGATCCTCCACAGTGGACGAGACCCGTTCACCGACGCGGATTCCCCGTGGCACCGTCTCGACTACGACCGGAACGCCCCGTTGCCGCGCAGGCTGGTCGAACTCGTCCTGATGGACACCCCGCCGTCCGTGGCCGGGGCCCTGCGCGACGATCCGCTGTTCCAGGACCTGATGGCCAACCCGGAAGCGCTGGCCGACGCGCTGTTCACCGCGGCGGGCGGTCTTCCGGCGGCGTTCGCGACGGCGGCACTGGACGAGAACGGTGTCCCGCCGTCGGCGACCCTGGCCAGGGTGCGCCGTGCGGTCGTCCGGCGGTTGGGGACGACCGACCTGGACGCGGTGACCGAACTGGCGCTCACCGGGTCGGGCGCGGTCGCGATGCTGATCGCCGCGCCGGTGCCCGCCGATCCGAAGCTGCGGATAGCGGTCGGCGGGTCACCGCGACGTCCGGCGCCCCGTCCGGCGGGCAGGTCGTGGTCGCGGGAAGACGCGCGACGGATCTGGTGGCAAACGGCGGATCCGGCCGTCACTGTCGATCACGTCGTCACGAACCCGGTGTCCCGCAAGGATGTCCTCGAGTCCGTCCGGCAGACCCCTGCTGTCCGTGTCCGGTCCGAGGACGGTGGGCTGAGCCGGAAGAAACGGCCGTGGCAGGCGACGATCGGCTACGACCTGCGCCGGTTCGAGATCGCCCGCGACGGCGAGCCACCCACGCGGGTGCGGCTGCACACCGTCCGGCTGAGGCTGGACGATCCCGGTCGGTCCGAAGTGGACACCGCGGCCTTCAAAGCCAAGGTCGAGTCCGCTGTGGACACATACTTCAACCAGGGTTACCGGCTCCCTGACGGCGAGCAACTGCTGGTGGAGGTGGAGTTCACCGACCGCGAAGACGCGCACGGCGAAGTCTTCGTCACCGGGCCGGGCACTCCCGTCGACCAGCGGCACTGGCCGTCGGACGGGACCGAGGTCCAGTTCGCGCACGAGATCGGGCACTTCCTCGGCCTGTACGACGAGTACTTCGTCGATTCACTGGGCGGTACCAGGGACACTCCCGTCTTCCAGCACGTCGACGGCGCGGGCCGGGTCGCCACCGGGCCGGGGCTGATGACCGCGGCGCCGGTCACGACCTCCGACGTCGTCCTCGAACCACGCAACCTCCACCTGCTTTGGGACCGCACCCGTTCCCTCGTCGGCGACGATCCCCGCCCGTCGCCGACGCCTCCGCGAAGCACTGAGCGAGAGCCGGGTTTCCTCGCCACGGCCGAAGACGAGCGGGAGTTCCGTGCCCGGCCGGAGATGGCCGAGTACCTGAAGCAGGTTCCCGCCGTCCTGAAGGAACATCCGCATCTGGCATCGACGGGCGAGGCGGAACTGGCCGCCATCCGCGCCTACTCGCACACGCATTACAGCGCCATCGACGGCTACCTGACGAACGCGGAAAGCCCAGAGTACGCGGCGTCGCTGACCCGGCTGCTGTCGTCCGCGGTGACCCGGTTCCCCGCTCGCCACACCGGACCGGTGACGCGGGTGATGAGCCTGCCGGTGGCGGCCGCCAAGGAGCTGTTCAAGGTCGGCGAGCGGTACGCCGACCCGAGCTTCTTCCGGGCCATGCAAGGCGGGAAGCGGCTCTTCCCGGAACGGAAGGTCGTCGTCAGCGCGCTCGTCCACGATGGCGCCTCCATCGCGTCGGCGTCCAACCGATCCAGTGAACGCGAGGTGCTGCTCCCGCCGGGGACGGCGTTCGAGGTGCTCGAGGTCGCGGAGGCCGGCGACGAGCTGCACGTGAAGTTGCGTCAGGTCGAGGCCACACCCACCCGTATCGCCCCGCCTTTCGCGGGGCCCATCGGGCCGGGGCCGGACCGGGACGGCATCGAAGACAGGCTCGCGCTGGCGAAGATGATCAGGGAGGCGCCGGAACTGGCGTCGGACCTCGCGACCCGCGACACCCGCGCGCACCGCGACCGGGTCGTGCGAGCACGGCGACGAGCCGGGGAAGACGCCACGTCGCGGAGCGAGATCACGGTGACCACCTGGCGGTCGGCCGCCGAGCTGGCCGCGTACCGGCCGGGCGGGACGATCGTCGAGCCGACGATGCTGGTCACCGGGGGCCGATCGGGCAACGTCACGTTCGTCATCGACGGCCCGGCCGTGACGGGGTACGACGGTGGTGGCGCCGAGGTGAGTGTCCTGCCGCCCGGCTTGACCTACCTGGTCACCGAGGTCACCAAAGCCGCCGAATGGCACGGTCAGACGACGATCCGCCTCAGTGAGGTCGAGCCGGTCGCGGACCTCACCCCGACGGCGCCTGCCTTCCCGACGGGGTCCGATGACGACTACCCCACGGCGGACGAGCTGGTGGCCGTCCTGCTCGCCGATCCGTCCTTTCTGGACGGTCAAGCCACACCGTCCGCCCCCGCACCGGCACGCCCCGACAACGCGGGCGGACAGGAGCGGACCGCCGAGCTGACCGAGAACGTCGTCCGTGCCCTCGTTGACGGCCTGCGTGAGCGAGACGGCGACCTGCACCTCAACGCCGTCGAAGCCGTCGTGAACGAGCACCCGGAGCCGGGCCTCGTATGGCACGCGGCGCTGAAGTTCATCTCCGACAGCCCGGAACTGGCGGACCAGGTCCGGTCGATCACGTTCCAGCGGCGGGACGGCGCCGGGTCGCGGGCGGTCACGCTGCCGGACGCCGTCTGGGGCCTGCTGAACTTCCCGGGACATTCGGTGGAGTCGTCCGGCGACGAGTACACCGAGCCGGTGACGATGGCGGCCGCGCCCCGCCGGACCGTGGACGTGTCGGCGGCCCCGATCGGCGGCACCCTCGCCGAGGCATGGAAGCGGGACGCCGCACAGTGGCGGCAGATCCTCGATGAGGAAGCGAACGGGCACCCCGGCCCGGATCCCGCCCGGACGGCGGTTCCCGGCTTCCCGGGGACGAGGGCCGAGGCGTGGGCGAACCTTCTCGCCGCTCGCCAGGAACTCGGCCGGTCGGAAGTCGCGCACGCGGAGTTGGCGGCCCGGCTCGCGGACGGCGGCGGGGGAAGCTCCCGTGACGGCGAGCGTCTCCCGGTGTCCGAGAGCACGCTCCGCGCGGCACGGAACCGCGTCGAGCGGGCGACCGCCGATCTCCGCGCCTGGGGCAACGACCCGCGGCGGCTGGACAGGGCGTACCAGAGCTGGCACGCGTCCTCGGCGAAGGAACGTCCCCGGGTGTTCGGCGGAGCAGGCGACCAAGACACGGCCGGACGGGAAACCGTTGCCAGGCACCGTGTCGAGTTCGCTCCCGAGTCGGCGGCCCTGACCGCGACGACGGAGGGCGACCTCGGCGGGCTGGTCGACAGCGTCGTGGGCCGCGCCTTGCTCGGCGGGACGCTGGAGATCCAGGTCGTCGGCCGGACCGGGAACAATCCGGTCCCGTCGGCGGCGAGCCGTCGCGGCCGGGAACGGGCCGCCGCGGTCGCCGCCCGGATCACGGAACTGCTGGCGGCACACCCGGTCGGCGACCGCGTGACGGTCGTACAGGAGATGACCGGCGGGCCGCGGCGTGGACTGCTCGAACGCCGTGGCACACCGGCGTTCCGGACCCGCCGGTCCGTCGACGTGACCGCGCTCGCCGCCGCGGACATGACGGACACGACCGCCGCCGGCGTCGAGGTCGTGGCGTTCGATTTCGCCGTCCCGGTGAACCACACGTTCGCCGGGGTGGACGACGGTGGGCTGCCCGAGTCGACCGGCGTCGAGGAGGAGAACACCGATTACGAGTCGGCTGACGAACTCGCCGCGGACCTAGCCGCTTCGGCACTGCCGGGCCCGGACCTCTTCGGTCTGCTCGCGCCGTCACCTACGCCGGATTTCCTGGCGGGGCAAGACTTTTCGGCCTTGGCGGCGGGGAAGTCGTTCGCGTTCTTCGATCGGCTGGACATGGCCTCGGGTCCGTCCCCGACGGCCGGGTCCATGGATCCGGCGGGGCTGCCGGACGATCCGGCCGGAGTCACCCGGACCGAGCGCCCTGACGACGAACTCGGCGAATGGGCGCCGGGCACGGTCGCGCCGCTGCCGAAGGTGACCGAGCTGCCGTCGATCCTGCACGCGGTGCGGCTGGGCGGACCGCCGCGTGACGCGGGCTTCTTGGCCGAGTTCGGCAAGGCAGGCCGGGTTCACGGTGGCGAGCGGCGGGTGGTGTTGTGGACCGACATACCTCGCGGCCGGTTCGACGCGGCCCGCGCGACACCCGCGCCCGCGAACGGTCGCCACGACCCGCTCGCCGACGTGCGCGCGATGCTGGAATGGGCCGAGGGTAACGACATTCGTCTGGTCAATGTGGACGAAGTGTTCACCACCGAGTCGCCGATGCACCTGCACGACCTCTACCGGGCGGAGTCCGTCAAGCAGGTGGCCGTCGGCTACACCGCCGCGAGTGACATCCTGCGGATGGAGGTTCTCCACCGGTTCGGTGGTGTCTACACCGATGGCGGCAACCGGATCAGCGACGAATGGAGCTTCGGCGAACAGGCCGCGTCGAAACCGGCTTTCGGTGTCATCACGGACGAAGCCGACGGGAATTCGGCGTTCGTGGTGCCGAAGGGGCACCCGTTCGCTCGGCTCTACCTGGACGAGATCCGCGAAAACCACGGCAAGCCGCCCCGAGAACAGTTCTCGTCCGCCATCGGCATCGTGGCGGGTCAGGGCGGCCGCGACCCGGTCGATCTTCGCATCGGTTCCGGCGCGCTCGCCGGTCTGAGCACGAAACTGGGCTACCAGAACGGAATCACGGATTATCCGGGAATTCCCGGTATCACGAAGAGCGACGCCGGTCTGCCGGAGTCGCTGACCGGCGAGCCCGTCGCGACGCCGCATGATCGGGCCGCCACCGCGGAGCTGACCAAGAAGATCGTGCAGACCTTGGTGCGCGGACTGCGTGACCGTGCCGGTGACCTGCATCTGACGTTGGTCGAGGAAGCCGTCGGGAAACATCCCCGGCCGGAGCTGATCTGGAACGCCGCGCTGGGTTTCCTCGCCGCCCGGCCCGAATTGGCGGCTCTCGTCCGGACACTCACCGATGGCAGGCAGGCCTCCGGGGTGCGGCACGACGTCGTCCTTCCCGCCGCCGCCCGCGCACTGCTCACGGTCACCGTCGGTACCGAGCGTTCCTTGCTGGGGGAGTACCGGCGGGAAGCCACCCTCTCCGCCGCCCCGACGGCGTTCCGCGCCGCCGCGGTGTCCGGCGGCGACGGCCGGTACCTGACCAGGGTCGACCTGAACGTGGCCATCACCGACACGGAGATCAAGCTCGCCAGGGTGTCGCGCACGCTGGCCGGGTGGACGTTCGAGCACCCGGTCCCGGCGCCGCCGACGGCCGAGACGGTCGAGGCCGTGCGGAACGACATCGCCCGGCTCACCACCGAGATCACGGCAGGCCGCGCGGAACTCGGGCTCGCGTACCAGGACCTGCGCCGGTTCATGGCCGGGTCGCGGCAGGCAGAGCAGTCCCAGGTCGTGGCCGCGGAGACCGAACGGCTTTCCCCTGATCCTCGCTTCAGCCGCGTGCGGCTGAAAAGCGAATGGGACCGTGATGACGCGGTCGCCGCTTGGAAAGTGGCGGCTGATCTGGTCGCGCGCGCGGAGGAACGGCTGAGCGCCACGCTACGGAGCCGGATCGAGCGCAGGGCAAGGCTTTTCGAACTCGAAACCACCCTGTGGCGGGCCGCGGTCGCCGCGGAGGAGCAGCAGCTGGCCGCCCTTCCGCCCACCGTCGGACCGGTGGCGCCGCCTGCCCCGGACGCGCGAGCGGTGGCGCTCGCCGACGAGCTCGTGCGGCTGCGAGGCAGGCTCGCCGCGCTGCGGGCCGAGCTCGCCGACCACACCACGTGGTGGGGGCAGAACGTCGATCACCGGCCGGATCCGCGGTTCTTGGCCGACGTCCCCGATCCGTGGCTGCGGGGCAACGCCCAGGTCGAGACCGTGCGCGTCGCCGGCCCGGGGAGCCCGTCGCGGGTGCGTGCGCACCAGCGATGGCTGGCCACCCGCGACGAACTGATCGCTCAGGGGCATCCGGTCGATCATGCCGAGCGGTTCGCGACCGAACTGCGCACCCTCACCCTCGGCGAACCGTCGTCCACCGGGCCGGATGTGCTGGGCCCGGCGATCGAGGTCCGGCGGATCCAGGTTCCGCTGTACGAGGTGGTTCCCGGCCCGCCCCCGGCTTCCGTGCACATCGGCAGTCAGTGGATCACCGAGTTCACCGCGAAGCTCACGTTGATGCCGCTGCTCGGGGTGCAACCGTCCGACGTCTACGACGCGTGGGACCGGATCACCTCGGCGCAGGCCCTGCTCAACGCGGGCTACCTGTTGCCGGACGGGTCGCAGTTCCGCTTCGAGATCGACGACGCCTCTCCGGCGCCGGAATTCACCTTCACCGTTGGCGACGTCGGCGGCCCGTGGCAGGCGGACCGGCATCTCACCGGCCGGCTCACCGGCGACGACGTCGCCAGGCAGCTGCTGGAACTGCTCGGGGTGACGGTCCAGGGACAGGGGCCGCTTTCGCTGGAAGCCGAGGACATCGCCCTACTCGACCGGCTGTTGCCCTTGCGGCTGAAATCCGCCTCGCCGACGCTGTTCTCCGGGGCACCGCGGCGGACCGAGCGCAGGCCGGAACTCGTGTACCACCTGGCGCCGGGCCCGAACGCGGCACAGCAGCAGAGCGACACCACGGAGTTCGCGAGGGAGCTGGCTCGTCAGGTCACGAGGTCGCGCGCGCGGAACGCCGCGATGCCCGTCGTGCGGGTCGTGGTGGACGACGGGGACGCGGACGCGCGTGACCTGATCGCGAACATGCTGGCGGGTGAGGTCCGCCGGATCCTCGCGGGTACTCAGCCGGGCGCCGTCACCGAGCCGCTGACCTTCGCGCAGCCCGACGATCCCGCGATGCGCCCGCTGGCGGGCAGCGTCCAGTTCTTCGTCGACTGGGATCCGGACGGCGCACCCGCGCCGGGCGAACGGATTCCGCCCGGCAGACCGGACGAGGACTCCGACGAGTCGCTGACGACGCCTGCCGTCCAGCCCGCTTTTCGGGTACTGGACGACGAGAAGACCTGGCAGCACAGCACCACCACCCCGGCCGGCGAGGACGCCGCGTGGTCGAAGCTGAGCGATCCGGTACACCCGTGGGACTGGGAAAACCTCCGGGCGAACGCCCACGTCGTGACGGTGAACCGGCTCGGCGCCCACCTGCCGATGCGGTCGTACGAAAACGCGGGCAAGCCGCTGATACCGATCCGGAGCGTCATCACCTACGACCTGCGGCGGATGAAGGCGCGGGGCCGATGGGTGCAGGAGTACACCATCCGGTTCTTCTTGGCAGGTGGCTCGCCCGAAGAGCAGGACGGGCTCCGCCGTGACACCCGGCGCGGTGTGGAGGCGGTGTTCAACCACCGTCATCGGTTGCCGAGCGGTGACCAGCTGCATGTGCGGGTCGAGTTCACCGCGGCCGAAGACGACGCGCATTCCACCATCAAGGTGACCCCGGCAGGCAGAGCGCGCCAGAACACCTGGCCACTGGACGCCTCCCGGCGCACGCTCGCGCACGAGGTCGGCCACTTCCTTGGCATCGAAGACCAGTACGAGATGATCCGGAACGAGCCGACCGCCTACACCTTCCAGGATCGTGACCCCGCCAAGAGGCCGCATCGCCTGATCCGCCCGGCGAGACCGGATGCGACGAAAACGCGGGAGACCGTTCCGCTGCTCAACCAGATCCACGACGACCACGGCCTGTACACCGGCAGGTCGAACGAGCCAGGTGTCCTGGTCCCGCCGCGGGATCTCTGGCGGATCGAACGAGTGGCACGTGGCTACGCCGCTGTGCGTGACTCCGGCGAACTCGGCGAAGCACAGCCCGCCGCCGAAGCGCCCGCCGGACCGCTGTCCCCGGAACAGCTGACCCGGTTCGTCGACTCGATGCTGGACGTCGCGGTCCACCTCGACGGCGCTTCGGGGATCTGGCTCGCCGACCCCTCGACGGACGTGACCACGCTGGAGCAGCAGGAAACCGTGGTCCGCGGTCTTCCGGCGAACGGCCACTTCTTCACCGTGGTCGCCCATGTCGGCCCCTCCGGGACACCGGAATTCCTCGGCAGGCCCATCACCCCGGCGGTGATGTCCGCGCTGCTGGCCCGCCTGCACGACGAGGGCAGGTGGCCGCCGGACACCGCACTCCGGTTCGTGTCCTGCGGACTGGCCGCGCCCAACCCCGATGACTACGTTCCTGCCGTGCTGCGCGCCGTCAACCTGGCGACGGGACGGGCACCCGCCGTGTTCGCGGCGGGCACGCTGGTGTGGGGGACCCCGAACCTGAGCGGGCACGGCGGCTCCCACGACCTCGTCGTGGCGAGCAGCATCGGCTACGACACCTACGGCACGCCACTCGTCACGGGTGACGGCCGATGGACGCGCTTCGAACTCGACGAGGACACGGGTGACGTCAACGAGACGGGCGAATTCCAGGGCTACCTGGGCGTCGACCAGAACGGCGTGGTGACCGACGACGCGGCGCCCGCCGGATATCGCGTCGTGGACGTGACGACCGCCGCGCGCTCGATCAAGCGGTTCATCCCCGACTCCATGCCTTTCGGGACCCGGCTGGACCAGCCGTCGGTCTCCGTGGACGGCCGCATCGGCCAGTCGGTGTTCGACGTACTGATGGGGAAAACGAGCCCGGTGGTTTCGGGGGGCACCGTTCCGCTCGACGGGAACCGTGGCATCCGGCCGGACGACCCGCGGCTGGCCGGGATGGCGGACGGATTCCCGGTGGACGACCGGTTCTTCACCTTCCTGGCGCACGGCGACGCGAACGGTGTCCCGGTCCGCGACGATTCCGGGGCGGGGAGCGCACGGCTGGACCCGGCCGACGTGGCCACGATGCTGATGCGCGCCAAGGACGAGGGCCGGTGGGACGGCGCGAAGCCGTTGATGTTCGCGTCGTGCGGTGCCGGAAGCGGCCTGCCGTCGTTCGCGGCCAAGGTGCTGGCCGAGCTGCGGACGCACGGCGTCGACGTGGCGGCGGTCGCTCCCGACGGTCCGGTGTACTTCGTTCCCGGCCAGGTCGCGTCGGGACCGGGGCAGCTCGTGGTCGCCGGCCGGGTCGGGGTGGACGCGACGGGGCGGCCGGTGGTGGAGCCGGGCGGGGCCTGGGTGCACCTGCCCGCCGGTGGCGGGGCCGCGACGCCGGTCGGCGCGCACATCGTGGTCGAAGACGACGCGGCCTGGCGAACCGACGACCTTCCCGCCGGTTATGAGACCGGGGTGCCCGAAGCGGACCTGGCGGGCGCCGTGCGTCTGGCCGACGGCGACACTTCCGGAGGCGAGATCTTCTTCGAAGAAGGCGGCAAGGAACTTTCCGCGACGGCTCTGTCCACTGTGGACCGTATCGCGAGATCCGTGGCGGACGCGGCTATCGATCGGCGTGGCCGCCGCCTGCCGCTGCCGACGGTGAAGGTCGTCGGATTCGGCAACGGTGGCAGGCTGGGGGCCGGGCAGGCAATGCGGACCGGGCAGGCCCGCGCGAACGTGACCGCGACGGCTCTGCGCACGGCCCTCGACCGCGAGCTGGCGGCGGCACCGGGTGCCGCCGCCGAGATCAAGATCGTCCCGGAGTCCCGTGGCCGCGCACTGGGAACCGAGCCGCTGCCGGAAAACGTCACCCCGGAGCTGGCTCGTCGTCGCGCGGTGATCACGGTCGATCTCGCCCCGGCGTGGAATTCGCCGGAAGCGCCGAGACACGACCAGGCACCGGTGGACGAGGAGGGCTTCGCGATCGGGAGCGAGCTCGCGGCCGAGCGGCCGGATCTGTTCGGTGCCACCGAAACCCCCGACGACGGCCTCGGACACGACGTGACGACCCAGTGGTACGACGACCTTTCCGTCCCGGTGACGGTCGACTTCGCCGCGGGTTCGACAGACCTGACCGACCGGCAACGGGCCGAGCTGAGCCGGGTCGTGAAGCAGGTGGTCGAGGTCGTCCATCAGCATCGTCGGCAGCCGCTCCTGTTCTCACCGGCGCCTTCCCTCGAGATCTCCGGCGTGCGGACCGTCGATGAGGACCTCGACGACCTTCGTTACGGAGCTTTGGAGGACGCGATACAGGAAATGATCGTCGAAGAGGTCTTCGCCAGAACGGATCTGACGTACGACGAGCAGACGGAACTCGCCGGCGAAATCGTCGTCTCCACCGGCTTGGCGGCGTCGGGGGAGCCGGGGCGATACCAGGTCCGGATCGAGGGTGACGACATCTCTGTCGCGTACCTTCGCGCACCCTTGCCGCATCCCGTGGTGACGGACTCGTTCCGGATCGAAAAGGGAGCGAGCGATGAACCGGTCTTCACCTATCCGTCCGCGTACACGTCGGAGGTGACTCCCAAGTCGGCGCCCTTCTCGGCCCCGGCCCAGGAACTCGTGAGCACGGACGACCTCTCCTTGACGATCGCCGAGGACGCTTCGATCGCGATCGGCGCCACGAAGGGCAAGGAATTCTTCGCTGTTCCCGACGTGGTCGCGAACGCGCGCGCCGCGCTTCTGAAGGCCAACAGCAACATCGAACTCGTCGTGCACGACGTCGTTCTGGTCGTCGAGCGCGAGGGCGTCGAGCACCGGCTGAACCGCGTGTCCGTCAAGTTCCGGGACAAGCCTTCAGAAATCTGCCGCGACCTCGCGCAGGAAATCCTGGGCGGACTGCCGGACGCCGCCGTCTTCCGGGATGCGGACGGGCGGGCGGCGATCGCGAACATCAGTTCCACCAGCGGTATCGAGGTGACGGGTACCCGGATGCTGGCCGAGGCGCTGGCGGCGACGGCGGACGGCGAGCCGGGGGATCTCGACCTTGTCGACCCGCGGTGGGCCGTGGGGCAGGTGGCCAAGGACACCAGGCCCACCGGCGGGGGACCCGGCGCACCGCGGCCGGGTCGCGAGTACGGCGGCGCGATGAGCTACCGGCCCTCGAACGCGGCACGCAGGGCGACGGTGGACGGGCTGGCGCGGAAGATCGGCGTCAACGAGTTCGTGTGGCCGTCGATCGGCGAAGCCTACTGCGCCAACTCGATGCCGTACGACGACGATGAGGGGGTCGTCTCGATGGACCTCGACTACGCCAAGGGAATCGCGATCAACGGGAATCCCTGGGGCTACCACTTCGCCGCGGTCGTCGCCACGAGCCTGGACGGCCGGTTCAACATGGTGCTGGAGAACTCGCCGCACACCGCGACCCGGACCCCCGCGGTCGAACAGGCGCTCATCGACGCCCTGCGTGACCACAACGGCAGGTGGGACACGATCGAAGCGGATCTGACCGACGCACTGGAAAAGGCGAAGCGGAGCAAGGACCCCGGCGTCGGCAAACTGGAGTTGCGGCTGCACGCGGTCAAGAAGTTCAAGACCCTCGCCGATCTCATGCTCACCCACGGGCACGAGCACCCGCTCGTCCTGCCTGCGTGGAAAGAGGCACAGGGCGCCATGTACAACCTCGCGAGCTGGCCGAAAGAGCGCGACAACTGGAACTTCTACATGTACGGAAAGGAACAGGGCAACACGTTCCACGAACGGCTGGCGGCATATCACTACCCGCACGCGGCGGGCCTGGTGAACATGCTGACCGTAGCTGTCTCGGCGGGACAGGGCTCGGCGACCGACTGGTCCGTCCACACCTCGTTCGACGAGGGATCGGCCGAGGCGCGTGAGGCCGACGAGCAGACCTTGCGATCGGCCGCGACCCGCGTGGCGAGGGCGGCGATCTGGCGGAGTGACAACCGGCTGCCGATGCCGCTCGTGACGGTCACCGGATACGGGAACGGCACTTGGGGCTCGTCCGGTCAGGCGATCAAGAAGGGGAAGGACCGAGCGGACACCATCCGGGACCGGCTGGTGCACGAGATCGGCGAAGAACTCGCCCGCCTCCAGAAAGACCACCAGGTCGTCCAGGTCGCCTCCGACACCGGCCCGGTCCCCGAAGGCACACCGACGATCCATGTGTCGTCGCAGTCGAAGGGACGCGACCTCACCGAAGCCCCGGAAGACCCGCGAGCGACCCCGGAGGAACGCCGCCGCCGCGCGATCATCACCGTGCGGCCGAACCCGCCACAGCCGTCCGGCGAGCCGGAACCAGACGACGCCTGACGAGAGCCGAGAGCCGTTGTCCCCAATGCGACATTGGGGACAGTCTGGCCCCGAGGCCGGACCGCGACCCTCACTGTGTCGCACGAGGAGTCCCGGTGACCACCAGTTCAGAGGGGCTGTGTGGAAACAGGGACACTCAACGTCCCTTTTTCCACACACCCCCTCACCCGCCCCCCGCCTTGCCCTACGCCTGACGAGAGCCGCTGTCCCCAATGTCGCATTGGGGACAACTGCCGGACGTTTCCCGTCTCGGCGGCGGTAGCCGGTCGTGGGTCGTGAGTGGCAAGTGCCGGTCAGTGGTCCGTGAAGGCCTCCTTGAGGGACCCAGCGTCCCTCAAGGAGGCCTTCACGGACTGCGACAACTGCCGGACGTTTCTGCCGCCGCTCCTGCATGGTGTCCGCCGCCTGGATGAGATGTGCTGATCAGGCAGAGCACACCCCTCACTAGGAGGAAACCGGTGACCACAGCGGAGGAGTTCACCCTGGCGAGGGTGTTCGACGTCGTCGACCCCGAGACCGGCCCGGGCTTCGCGCCCGACCACCCGCGCGTCGAGGACCGGGAGGAACTCCAGGCACTCGTCGCGTACCTGGCAGGCGGCACCCCCATCCTGGTCACGCCGTCGTTGCTGGACGACGTGGTCGACCCGGACCGCACCGCGGTCGTGCCGACGAACTTCGTCACCGACGGCGAATGGATCTGGACCGACACCGTGACCTACTACCTGGAGCGCCACGGGCTGGCGCCGGAACCGCGGCTCCTCGGCCACATCCGGGAGCGTGGCCAGGTGGCGGGACCGGTGGCGGCGGACGTCGTCCAGCGCGCGGTCGGTTTCGTGCTGGAGCCGCCGTCCGGCGACCGTCGCCCGGTGTGGAGCGCGGGCTGACCCGGAGCCCTGACACCGGAAGAGACTTCCTCCGGTCGTTCTGCTGGTCGTTACGCGTGGTCGCGGAAGCGCCCGCCCCGTTTACTGGAACAAGAGTCGCAGATCCGCTCAACCCAAGGAGTTGACGTGTCGCTACGAATCCAAGGTCTCACCGGTCGTCCCGCCCGGTCGGAAGAGGACATGGTGGCCGTGTACGTGTCCCGCGACGACCTACGCGAGATGGACCCGACCGAACTGGGCGGCCGGATCGCGGCCGCCGCCGGCCGGCCGCAGGCCAGGCAGGCCACCATCGCCGAGTTCGAGCCCACGCCCCGCTACACCGTCCAGGACGTCCTCCTCGGGCACATCACCTGGGAGGAACTCACCCGCACTTCCGCTTGAACGGGCTTACGACGCGTTGACGCGCTCGGTCAACCTCTCCCGCAACTTCGTGGCCTCGGCGCTGCCCAGTCTGTCGCAAAGGGACAGCGCGCGTTCTCGCTCACCACGCGCCGACACCGGGTCGCCCGCCTCGTCGGACAAGGACGCCAATTCGCACAGAGTGTCCACTTGAGACTGTGGATGCCCGATCCGTTCGAACAACGCGAGCGCCTCCGACAGTCTCTCGCGCGCGTTCGCGTGCTCTCCCCGCCGTCGCAGGAACCTGCCGCCGGCTTGGAGCGCACGGGCCTGGCCCATCGTCGCGCCATGTGCCCGGAACAGGTCGAGCGCCTCGTCGCCTTGGCCGAGCGCGTCGTCGAGTTCGCCGAGCGCGGCCAGGTTCTGCGCCGAGCGCAGCAGCAGGTACGCGTAGTTGGTGTCGTCCACCAGTGTGCGAGGGCCATCGCACGGTCGCCGGAAGTAGTGGACACAGGTCTCGAACTCGGCCGCAGCCTCGGTGAACCGGCCGCTCGCGGACCAGTGGGTCGCCCGGCTCGACCGCGCCAGATGAAGCCCGAGCGGATAGCCTGCCGCGTCGAACAACGCCACCAGATCATCGAACAGGTCGGGGGAATCCGGCAGATCGCCGCCACGGAGCCGGGCAGTCAGGAGGTAGATCTTCGCCCAGCCCTGTTCACGCAGATCGCCCACCTCCAGCGCGACGTCCAAGGCCTGCTCGGCCATCCGCACGGCGTCGTCCACCCGGCCGATGAGCGTGGACAGCACCCAGGACAGGTAGTTGCGCTGGACGGCCTCGTCACGCTTGCTGCCGATCGCGAGCGCCGACTTCAGCGCGAGATCGAAGACGCCGTGCCAGGTGGCCGCGGCACCACCGATCTCCGAGTACCAGTGCATGGCCTCGGCCAGGTCGATGACCTTCCGGTGATCGCCACGGGCGGCGACCCGCTTCAAGGCGGCGAACCAGTTCTTCGTCTCCACCTCGAGCCACCGGCCCGCACCGGCGGGGCCGTCGAAGGACAGGGTCGGCACCGGGGGAGCGGTCAGCTCGCCGGAGGGCTGGAAGTAGCGCCCCGCGGCCGTCGCCGTCCGGACGAGCCACCGGTCGAGACGGCCCTCCGCCGCCTCGATCGCCTCGGGCGGTTCCTCCTGGGCGAGCCGTTCCGTGGCGAACACCCTGAGCAGGTCGTGGAACTGGTACCTGCCGACGTCCTGGGACGTCTGCAGCAGGCTCGCGTCGACCAGTTCCTCCAGGTAGACGGCCACGTCCTCCTCCGGCGCCTCGATGAGTGTCATCGCGGCGGCGTCGGAGAAATCGGCCGCCGGTACGAGCGAAAGCCGTCGAAAGGCCGCGGCGGCCGTGGGGGAGAGCTGACGGTAGGACAATTCGAAGACGCTGCGGACGTCGAGGTCACCGGCGGTGAGTGTCGTCAGGCGCCTGCCTCGATCCCGAAGCTGGTCGGTGAGACGCGACAACGGCCAGATCGGGCGGCTCGCGAGCCGGTTCCCGGCGATGCGGAGTGCGAGCGGCAACCGCCCGCACAGCTCGACCAGCTCGATCGCCGCCGCGCGTTCCTGCGTGACCCGCGACGGTCCGACGATGCTCGCCAGGAGTGCGACGGCGTCATGCTGTTCGAGCACGTCGAGGGTGAGCCTGCCCGCCCGTTCGAGCCCCACCAGCATCTGACGGCTGGTGACCAGGGTGAGGCAGCGTTGCCCGCCGACCAGCAGCGGGCGCACCTGGGCTTCGTTGGCCGCGTCGTCGAGGACGATCAGGGTGGCGCGATCCTTCAGCAAGGACCGGCACAGGCTCGCGCGGTGCTCCAGCTCGGCGGGGACCTGGACGGCGTCGACGCCCAGTGACCTCAGGA
Organism: Amycolatopsis sp. WAC 01376; assembly: GCF_003947415.1. Classification (GTDB taxonomy): domain Bacteria; phylum Actinomycetota; class Actinomycetes; order Mycobacteriales; family Pseudonocardiaceae; genus Amycolatopsis. Next base: position 287,372 of record NZ_QHKL01000004.1, on the reverse strand, counting down.
TCAGATGCAGCACGTCCGCCGGATCGTTCGGCTCGGACGACATCCCGCGCAGCTTCAGGAAAAGCTGCCCGTCGGGGAAGTCGTCGGCGAGATCGTGGGCGGTCCTCACCGCGAGACTCGTCTTGCCGGTGCCGGGTGGCCCACTCAGGACCGCGACGTGCCCCGACCGCCGGTGGTCACCCCTCAGATCGTCGGTGAGCGCGCGCAACGCGTCGAGGTCGCGCTCGCGTCCGGTGAGATCGTCGAGGTCAGGGGGCAACGCGCCGACGAGAGGCGGGTCGTAGATCCCGGCGGGCGCGGCCAAGACGGTGGCCGCCGGCTGAACGCGGCCCTGCTTCGCGATTTTTTGCAGATGGGTCAGCTCTTCGTCGGTCAAGGCCAGGGGCGTGGCGAGCGCCTCGATCGTCCGGCGCTGCGGGCTCTTCGCGACGCCCCGTTCCATGTCGCTGATGGCCCGGACACTGACGCCTGACCCTTCGGCGAGCTCTTCCTGCGTCAGGTCGGCGCGAACGCGGTAGGTCTTCAAGAACGCCTTGAACGTCGCGGAAGCCTCATCCGAAGGCGCGTTCGTCATGGGGCGAATTATCCACACCGCCCCCCTTCGCTCAACTCGACCTTGGCGCCGACCTGGGGTTTTCCGAACTCCGCCGAGACGCTCGCCCGCGACGCGAGGGCCCGCTCGGGCGCTTGCCAGCGGAAACGGATCCCGCGAGTCACCGTCATGAAACACGTCACAGGACGGCTGGGGTGACACTTGGCGACGCGTTCCGGAATTACGTCAAGGTGTCGTACGCGTGAATGGCGAACCCGTTGGCAGAGCCGGGAAACGACTGCGGAACACCGCGTCTTCAGCCCGAACCCGTGATGTCTGTGCGAGCAGGAATCCGCGGTCACGAGCGGGGGCCCGTCCACGGCGCGCCGCCGCTCGTGACCGGCCCGGTGGTCCGCTCACCGTTGTGGAAGGTTCCGTTGCGGGAACCGAGATCCGCAGCGCGACCTCGACGACAGGCTCCGGAAGCCACCGAACAAGGCTGGTTCGGTGAGGTCGACGGACTTTGAGCCGGCCCTCGACACCGCCCATCAAGACGCGAGCCAGACGCGCACACTTCGAGCACAGGCCCGCATCGTCGACCTGCTCACGCCGACAATGACCCGCGGGCAACGATGAACCAACCTGCGTGTCGTGCGTCGCTACATGGAGACCCGGCTTGCCCGGCAACCTCAGTGAGGAGAGAGCGTCCGGACGATGAGTACGAGCAGAAGAGTGGCCTGGGAAGGCTTCTTCAACACCAGGGACCTCGGCGGACTGCCCACCACGTCCGGCGACACGACCAGCTATGGAGCCTTCTTCAGAGCGGCGGACCTTCGTTTCGTCACTGAGACAGGCTGGGCTCAAGCGCGCGAGGCCGGCGTCCGCACGGTCATCGACCTCCGCAACGCGGACGAGATCCGGCCGACTGACACCGCGTCGACGGCACAGGCGGGCTCGGCACAATTCGCCCCCGCCTCAGACGGTCCTGCCACACCGGCTGGCGTCAACCGGCTCGAGGTCCCGCTCGACGACATCGACGACCTCGAATTCTGGCAGCACGTCAATCGTGAGCGGCTCAACGGCACCCCGCTCTACTATCCCGTCTTCCTCCAGCGGAAGGCCGAGCGTTGCGCTGCCGTCATCACGGCGATCGCCCACGCAGATCCCGGCGGGGTTCTGTTCCACTGCGGTGGCGGCCGAGACCGAACCGGGCTGATCGCGCTCCTGTTGCTCGCGCTGGCCGATGTCGAACCCCAGGCGATCGCCGCGGACTACGCCCTGTCCGCCGAAGCGCTCAAAGCCCTGTACGCCGCGATGGGAACCGCCGACCAACAGCCGTTCATCCAGGGTGTCCTCGAGGACCGGGGCACCACGGTCGAGGAGGCCGTCATGACGACCCTCGACGGCTTCGATGTCGAGCAGTACTTGCTCAGCGCCGGCGTTACCAGCAGCGAACTCCACAGCGTTCGCAACAGACTCTCGACTCTTCACCCGCGCTGAAACCAGCAGAGGCCGACTGGCCCGGAGTGACGGCCTGAGGTGGACCCGCGCGAGCTTTCTTCAGACTGACGGTTGTTGGTCGAGCAGCACGACGGGGTCGGTGCTGTAGGCGACCATCCAGCTGGGATCGCTGCTCGTTCCTCGCGTCGCCGGCTCCCGTTGTGGCTGTGGTGGTGGCTTCGCGATAGGTGGTGATGGCGATTGGTCGCCGGAGGACCGCCGTCCTCTCGCAGACCGCACGCCCCGAAGGTGATGACGTTGGCGTGTGGCTGGGTGAGCTGAGCGCGTAGATCTTGGTTCTCCAGCGCGACCACGTCAGCGGTTCGAAGCAGTGCTGGTACGTCGGCGCGGAGCCGGACCTCGACATTCGGGGGTGCGCAGTGTGCTTTGACTATTTGGGGCGGTAACAGTACGCGTGCTGTGTGCGACTGGGGGAGGGAGCGCTTTGGCGAGGGGCGGTTGTGTATGGGTCTGGCTGTTGGAGGTGTCGGCGGTTGGCTGGTCCAAGCGTTACCCGATATCTCGAGCAATCTGATCGCCGCCGCCATCGGGGGTGTGCTGGTCTGGTTGTCGACGACTGCGAGACGACGTCTCAAGCTGCTCCGTGCGCGGAGGTTCTGGCGGGCTTTGGGTGGTCGGCACCCGTTGATCGTCCTGGGGGCTCATGACTTCGAGCTGCATCGGCGGTGGGCCAGAGCCGGTGTGGTGGGTATGGGTGACATCGGGGCGCTGGTGGACATCGAGGCCCAGCTTCGCAGGCTGGGGTTCGCCGGCAGGATCGCGGAGTCGAAGCAGTTGTCGCCGCGTGAGCTGAGTTCGGATCTGGTCCTGATCGGCGGGCCGGTGGCGAATGCGGTGACGAGGACGATGTTGGCGAAGCTGAACGGAGCGGTCTCCTACGGTTTCGCCGAGGATCTGGAGCATGGGGCGGCTGTGGTGCGTGATGTGCGCACCGGCCGCGTGCTGGCACCGCGGTACGACGAGTCAGGGTATCCGGTCAGTGACTATGCCTTGATCATCCGGACGTCGAACCCGCTGGCTCCGGATACGTCGGAGATCGTCATTGTGGCGGGGTGCTGGGAACATGGCACCCTGGCTGCGGCGGAGAAGCTCGGAGACCGGAAGTTTCTCCGCAGAACGAAAAAGATGAAGCATTTCGAGGTACTTCTCGAGACTACGGTCGTGAACGGTGCCCACTACAACGCCAAGGTCGTCGAAACCCGGCGGATCTCACCGAGTTGACAGCGAGCCCGTCCGGATTTGGCGACGGAAGGCAGGCTTGCCGTTCTCCTGTATGCGACGCGATGCTTATTTCGTTTCGTGGACCTCGGGATCCAGGATGGTGCGTTTCGTTGTCTTGCGGCGCTTGTGCATCTTCTCCAAGACATCGACAACACTTTCTGCGAGGCGGTGGGCGTCCTGGACGACGGTGGCTCGAAGGGGGCTCGTGCCGGCGTCGATCAGGGTCCTTGCCTCGGTGGTTCCGTCTACGCCGATGACCACGGTGTCCGTCGTGACAGGGGAGGTGATCGTTCGGAGGGCGTCGACGGCGCCCAGCGCCATCTCGTCGTTGGTGCAGAAAACGGCGTCCAGACGACCGTGCCGTGAGGTGAGCAGGCGCGCGTGGGACAGCACGGCGTCGTAGGCGCGTGCGCGATGGAAGGCGCACGTCTCGTCGATGGTGATCGAAACGCCGGGCAACTCGGTCTGAAGGACAGCCGCGCAGTGGCTTTGCCGGGCCTGATGTTGCCTGCTGGCCACGATCAGCACGTGTGGCCGCTGCCTGTCGTTTTTGCGTAGGTGGGTTACCAGCCAGCGGCCGGCGAGGGTCCCGAGGTCCGAACTGAGGTAGCCGACGAAGGCGGCGTTGCCCGGGTAGTGGTCCTCGTCGTCGAACGGTTCGATGTCGGTGAAAACCACCGGCAGGGTCAGTTCGGAGCAAAATTCGATGAGGTCCGGCCGGAGACGGTGTACTTCGGTCGCGACGATGATTCCGCCGATGTAGCGGTGGTGTGCGGCCAGGATCCTGCGCAGGTGGTGCGCTTGCGCGGCGGAATCGTAGTCCAGGTCTGGCACTTTGAGCACCAGATCGATGTTGGCGCGGTCCAGCGTGCGGTGCAGGCGTTGCACGAATCCCGCGACCCAGTACTTCTGCCTGAACGCCGATGTCACGAGGAAGGCCTGCCGTGTGCGCCTGGCCGACGGCACCCGCCGCAGCAGAGGAGCTGCGGCCAGCACTCCTGCGACCAGAAGGGTCCACACGGGCACCTTCGCGATCAGCACGTCGCTACGGATCATCGCGAGAACCCCGGCGAGAACGAGACCGCCGGTGACCGAGGTGAGGACGGCGAACCGTATCGGAGTGCGATCGCGGTCCGGCAACTTCATCGTGGAGTCCTCCCGGGCCGATGAAACCGCGAGGAGCCGACATGCCCCCACTGGCACCGATTATGTGCCCGATGACGACCGGGTGCCAGAGACAGGGACGTGGCGTGTTCGCAGCAACGCAGTGCTGGCCGGCTGCGACCAAGGGGACGTCATCGGCGCAGGCGGCGGTCGTGTCGCGCGGAGACACGCCCCGGATCACCGGAGCCGTTTCACCGGGAAGGACGGTGGTGTAAGACCAGCCGTATTTCAGGGTCGCGCGGTGCACCGCGGCCAGGCCGTTACGGTTGCGGTGTGACCAGCCCAGCGGCTCATCTCCCTGGTCGTCACGGAGCGCGCGATAGCCGTCCACGAACAAGTTCTGCGTCAGCAACTGCATGAGCGGTCGGCACCGGTCCGTCCGCGACTGGGTGTCTGCGGGGGCGAGGAAGAGCGGTTCGGGGTCTCCGTCGTCACCCCGTCGCAATACCGCTACGGCAATCCGAGGCGACAACGAGCTGACAACTCCGGTAGAGACGAGACCTCGGCGGGAGTCTGCCCTTCGATCTCGCCGTGACACACCACCGCCTGTCACCGCTCAGGCGGCAGGGTGAACGCCTTCGCGCGAGCGTGCGCTCGGGCCCTGCGGTGTCGGAGAAGGGAGACTCTGGCGGTCTGTGAGCAGGGAACCTCGAGGCCTGGGTGAGTGTGATCGTGCACGGATCTCGGCGGCCGACGGCTTTTTGATCACTCGTCAGGCTGACTCCGATTGTGCTGCCGTCCGCGTGGCATTGGACTGGTCGCACGTATCCAGTCTCTTATGGACGGAAGGACATGACCATGTTCGGCTGCTCACGTCGTAAGCTGGCCGGGGTGCTGATCGCCTCGGTAATGGCCACGTTGTTGGCCTGTCCAGTCGTTTCCGCGGCGCCGTCGGCAGTCGGTGCGGCGCAGCAGCCGGCAGTGAACGGCGGTGATGCGATGTACACCGTCTCACCGGGACCCGGCCGTGAACCGTATTATTGTTCAGCGGGGTTCGCGATCCTCGTCAAGGACGTCCGGTACATCCTCACGGCCGGGCACTGCACCGAACACGGGTTGGACTGGCAAGGTATCGGCCCTAACGTGGACACCCATTTCCCGGTGACCGATTACGGCCGTGTCCGGGACCTTTCCGGCTCCGGGCACAGCCAAGTCACTTTATACGATGGCAGCACCCAGCGGATCCTTCGCGCGGGCATCCCGCAGGTGGGGCAACGGGTGTGCAAGAGCGGCATGACGACGAAGAAGACGTGCGGGAAGGTCCTGGGCCTCAACCAGACCGTGAACTACGGCAAGGACAAGCAGGTCGTCGGGACGATCGCGACCGACATCCCCATCGAGAGCGGTGATAGCGGCGGTCCGTTGTTCTATGGCGGCGTCGGCTACGGAGTGCTGTCCGGCGGGAACAGCCAAGTCAGCTTCTTCCAGCCGCTACGGCCTGTGCTCGCCGCCTACGGAGCCACCCTCGCCTGAGAGGGAAGCACCTGAGTAGCCGGGCGCGATCCCTCCCCGCAAAACGATCTTTACTTGGCTTCCGCGCTGTGCGTTGCTAGATCCGTTCGAAGATGACGTCGAAGTCCTTGCGCCAGGTGGATCCCTGGTCTTCGGACGCTTCCCAGCGTGCGTCGATCCGGTCTGGCCGGACGTCGGCGATGAAGCGTTGGTGCATGTCGGGGTCTTGGCGGTTCAGTTGCCAGCGTGTGCCGTCGAAAGTCATGGCGAAGACCCGGCAAACCCCTCGTTCGTCGTGGTAGAGGGCTGTGTAGGTGTCGCGGGTGTCGCTGCGGCCGAGAACCAGGACCATCTCGCTCGCGGCCTTGTCGTCGCCGTCGCCCATGGTCCAGCGGAGAACCACGAACGCGTCACCGAGCCACTCGACCGTCGCTGAGCCAGGCACCTCCTGGTCGGCGGGGTCCAGGAACCAGGCGTTGCACAGCGTTGTCCGCCACGAGCCGACCAGGACGTCCAGTTGTCGCATGACCTCGTTACGCATGGCTACCTCCCTGACCTCGGGCCCGAGCTCGTCGAGCTCGCAGGAGTCTCGCTGGGGCTGCCTTTGCAGCGCTGAGGGAAGCGCGAGAGCGACCACCTCAAGATTATCGGCCTGGTTTTGAACTGAACAAGAAAGAGCCCCTGGCTTGTACCTGAGGTACAAGCCAGGGGCTTCGTCTTCCGGTCGGGCTGACAGGATTCGAACCTGCGACCCCTTGACCCCCAGGCACTAGACAGGCGCAAAACACCTGGTCGGCGACGTTTGCTGCCTGACTGGCAATGTCCGCTGACGTCCATCGATGTTCGGGTGCATCCATGGTGATCGTCAGGCAGTTGGTCAGGCAGGTGGGGAGTTGGGCCGCACCTCTAACCAGCAAATTTGGTCCGGGCTTACAGCTGCTTCCACGACTCCGCTTTCAGGCCGCCGGCCACCAATCGACTGGTACAAGGAAGGCCCCATGCGACCAGTAGGGTGCAGTTCTATGACGATCGTTGACCGCGCTGAGATGCTCGCCGAACAGCTCGTTGCCCCGTTGGGGCGTCGATGGTCTCACGTTCGAGCTGTTGCGGCCCGTGCTCGCGAGGTCGCGGCCGCTGTCTCCGGAGACGATGTGGAGAGCCTTGTGGCGGCTGCTTGGCTCCACGACATCGGGTATTCCGAACAAATCGGTCACACGCGATTTCATCCACTTGATGGTGCTCGATTCCTGCGGGCGCATGGCTGGCCTGTATCGGTCGTCAATCTTGTCGCCCATCATTCTGGAGCCCGGTTCGAAGCTGAGGAGCGAGGCTTGTCCAGTGAATTGGCAGAGTTCCCGTTCGTTGATAGTCCAGTGTTGGATGCTCTAGTGCTGGCCGACCTTACAACCGGTCCCGGCGGCGAACGCCTTTCCTATGACGAGCGGATTTCCGAAATTCTTCGGCGTTATCCAGAGGATGACCCTGTGCATCGGACCTGGGTTAAAGCGTCCCCCATTCTCAGGGAAGCTGTTGAACGCGCGGAGCTGCGAATTGCGGCGGCTTCATCCTAGGTACGGCGAGGTGCGAGACTCATCCAGGGCGTGGTTGATTCGTAGGCGCATGGACGGATGAATGTTGAGTTGCGTCATTTCGTCCGGCGCTATCCATCGCGCCGCCTTCGTTTCTGTGCCGTCCTCGCGCGGTGTTCCTCCAAGCCAGCGCCCCTCGAAGCACAGGGAAAACTGTTGTCGAACTTCGCCGTCGTCATAGGCCATAACGTGCCTGGGATCGGTGTATGTGCCAACTAGGCGGAGGATCTCGACGTCAACGCCCGTCTCTTCTTTGACCTCACGCACTGCGGTGTCGGTGATGCGTTCCCCGGCGTCGTGTCCGCCGCCAGGTAAGGCCCAAAGGTCATTGTCAATCTTGTGAATCAGTAGCAGTCGTCCGGCGTCGTCGCGCACAACCACGGTAACTGACGGGACCACGCTGTTGGCGGCGGGAGCGTTCGGATCATCGAAATAATCGACGCGAGCCATAGTGAAAACTCCTTACTCGGTCTACTCAGGTACGCCGTTAGACCATACGTTCTCAAAAGAACGCATGTAGTACTTCCAGATAGGTCCATCGGGCAAGCGCTTGTACTGCATCACTGGACTTTGGCCAGCGAGGGCGCCATGGGAGTGGACGTTCACGAGCAACGTGTCATCAAATCGATACATCGAGTTGTACAAAATGGTTCCATGCGTGCGAATCTCAATGCCTTCAAGATCTGCAACCTCGGATAGGTATCGGCGCATCAACTGAATCCGTCCTTCGAGACCGCCTGGCGTTCCTTCGTCGATGGCGCGCTGAATAACCGCTGGGGACGTCTCGTCGCCGACGAGAATGCGAAATCGAACACCCTGCGCCGCCTTTTTGCGCATTAAGGGAATCAGGTCGTACTGTTCGACCAAAAATGCGCCGGAGAAGACCAAGACATCCATCTGCGTCTCCACGCTGGAGAGTAGAGCGTTCCACGAGGCGCCGGTCATGGCGGATCGAGATGGATACAGATGCACAAGCTCCGATTCGGTCGGAGCTGGCCGCGTGTTGCCCGCGACTTCGGGCCATAGATCTTCCTCGCGAGTCTGTAGTACTGCGGTCACCCTGAAGCGAGTTGCGCGGTGAGGGATGCGCGTTTCGTCCCGAATCCACCGCTCGACAGTCTTCGTGTCCCTTCCGACTTTGGCGGCAAGCGTCGCCTCGGTGAGGTTCGCAGCCAGCATGGCGGTGCGCAGACGATCGTTTGCCACGATCAGGACCCTCTCATGGCTGAGGACGTTTGGGACGTTTTGAGGGGACGCTTGGCTGCCCGGGGACGTCCCCAAAGATCTTGCGAAGTGCGGTAGTTACGTCCCCTGAGGTGCGGTTTTCTTGTGTCAGGCCACCGAATGCGGTGGGGCGAACGAAGAGAACCGGAGCTGACGATCATGTGCCTTCTATCTTCCGCTGGAGATCCGCGACCGTCCTGGACAGTTCGGCCACCTGCTGCGCCACCGCTGCCAGAGTCAGTGGTTCGTCGCCCGCGGGGATGCTGTCGCTAACGAACGTGCCAACGGGTCCTCGTGACGTAGCCCAGCCCTCGTCGACCAGGAGCCGAAGTGCTCGGGACGCGGTGTTCGGCGCTACACCTTGCGTGGTGGCCAGTTCGCGAGCGGATGGCAGCTTGTCGCCCGGAGCCAGCTGACCAGTCCGGATGCGGGTGCGCAGATCATCGGCGATCTGTTCAAACGGGACCATCTCTGCGGGATTTCTAGTCACACATCGAGCGTATCAACAGATGCCTTGCGGCACCTTAAGTCACCCGATCGGCGCATTGTGACGCAAGGCGTCTTAAGGTGTACTGATACATAACAACGAGCCGGAGGAAAGAAGCAAATGCGCAACACACGTCCGAAGACCAGCCGCCGTCAGATCGAGATGGACGCCGTCGATTTGGATTTCGACTACTTCGCTGACACGACCGGCTTGGCCGGTGATGTGGCTACGGCAGTGTCGTTCGGCGGTGTCGATGAGCTGGCCGACCTGTACACGGAGATTGCGGAGTTCGATCGGGAGTTGGAGCTGATCGAGGCTGAGTTGCTGGCGCACGAGGTTGCTATGGCTGCGGGGGATGCGGCCGAGGTGGCATCTGTGGTGCGGCTCCGCGTGGGGGAGAGCAACACGGTGCGGGGGTGGGCAGCGTGATGACCATCAGCCGGTTGTTCGTTCCGGCCGCGTTCTGCGGGTTGGTGGCGACGATGCCGCCCGCGTCGGCGACTGCGTTCGAGCGGTTGGATTGGCTGGACCGCACCGTTGACCAGCTGCGCGGCGAGGTTCGTGGCCCGCACGGGTTGAGCGCGATCCGGCTGGTCGAGGCGATCGATCAGGTGCGTCACGCCACGCACGACGAATTCGCTACCAGCACCGTTTCTGCTGCCTGACCTTCTGTTCTGGGCGCGTTTCCGCGCCATATTCCCGAAATTCTCCGTATTCGTTCCGGGGCACCGCCATGCCTTGTGCCGGTTCCTCTTGCTCGGAAGGACGTCCCATGACTCACACGGTGAGCATCGAGATCGCCGCTCGTTTCGGCGAGCTGGCCGACACGCTGGCCCGCAATGCCGCGGTGCTGACCTCGGCTGGTCTTCCGGAGTCCGTGACCACGGTCCGGGCGACGGTCTACGGCGACGTCGCCGCCCAGCTGCGGACGCTGGCCGAGGACGAGGCGGCGCAGTCCGCGGGGAATCCGCTGGTGGTCGTGGCGGCGGTGGGTGAGGTGGCGTCGGCGGTGGCTCGCCGGTTCGAGCGGCTGGTCGGCGACCTGGTGGCGAATGCTCGCCTGCTGGTCCGCCGCACCACGGAGGCGGGGTTGCTGGCCCGGGCTCGTGTGTATCGGGATGTTGCCGCGCAGGTCCGGATTCTGGCCGAGGAGCAGGCCCGGCGCGCCGAGGCGCACCGGCGCTACGAGTCCCGGCCGCCGCTGTCGAACCTCGCGCCGTTGAGCCCGGTGGTGGTGCGGGCCGCAACCCGGGCGCCGAAGGTCCGGCCGGCGTTCCTGGAGACGCTGGTGGCCGCGATCGCGAAGCGCCGCGCCCAGGGCTGGTCGGTGGCCAGGTTGACGCGCTGGCTGCGCGAGAGCCTGCGCGATCCGCAGACCGACCACGTGCACCCGTGTGCCCAGCGCTCGTTCGTCTCCTACGTCACCGACCTCCTGACCACCCCGGCCGCGACCGTCCGCGCCGCCTGACTCTGCTCGGTTCCTGCCCGCTGTCTTCCGTGTCCGGAAAGGACTTCCCCGATGTCGCTGATTGGTTCGCTCGCCGCGAAGATCGCCGCGAAATTCGATGACCGGGACCCGGTGTTCTACGCCGCCGATGTGCTGCTGTTCGCCAGGTCCCGCACGTGCCTGCTGCACGTGCTGCTGATCGAACGGGGCTGGGACCCGCACAAGGGCAAGCTCGCCGCCCCGGGCGGCCACGTCGATGCCGAGGAGACCTCGGAGCAGGCGGCCCGCCGGGAAGCCGCCGAGGAAACCGGCCTGGACCTGACGAGGGTGCCGCTGCACCGGGTCGGGATCTACGACCAGCCGGGCCGGGACGCTCGAGGCCGGTACGTGTCGGTGGCCTACACCGCGGTCCTGTCGGACATGCCCGCCCCGGTCGCCGGGGACGACGCGGCGGCAGCGGCCTGGATGCCCTTGCACGTCGCTACCCGGCTCGCCCAGCAGGGCAGGTTCGCGTTCGACCACGCCGACATGCTCTTCGACGCCTGCCGAATCCACGGGTGGTGAGCGGCATGACGGAGCTGATCTACCCTGCTACCGCTGTCCTGAATGGACAGCACCGGGTCCCGGTGTCCCTGGTCTACGACCCGTCCGACCCGTGGGCGGTCACCTTCGCCGTCGGTGAGCGGCTGTGGCTGTTCGCCCGGGACCTGCTCGCTTCGGGTGTATACGAGCCGTCCGGGCACGGGGACGTGCAGATCCGCCCCGACACCGGCGGCGCCTTCGACGCGGTGCTCGTGACCCTGTCGTCCCCGTCCGGGACCGCTGAGCTCGCCCTGCCGCGTGGCACCGTCGAAGCACTCCTGGACGCCGCCGACGCGGTCGTGCCCGCCGGCTGCGAGGAGATCGACTGGGACACCGAGTGGTCCCGTCTCACCGAAGGTCCGGCCGCCGCCTGACCTCTGTGCACGTCCGTTCAACCCAACGTTCGTTCCTGGAAAGGGAATTCGCCATGTCCTACATCAAACTTGCCGCTCACTATGTCGACCAGTCCGGCGGTCGCATCGCCGTCGGCGCCTGGCAGCTGTACATCACGTTGAACAACGGGACCACGGTGGACTTCCCGGCCCCGTTCGTGGCGCTGGACGCGACGTTGGCGGTGACGCCGGTCATCGAGCCCGACGGTGACGCCGGGGTGCGGGTCGACTTCACCCGTTGGTCGCCGCTGCGCTACGGCGTCTCGGGCAGCACCGGGTTCCCGGTGTGGCTGTCGTCGCAGGAGCTGGCGGTGCGGGTGGCGCGGGCGTTCGACGCTGACCCGGCCACCCGCTGGTCCGACTCGCCGGACGACATCCGTACGTGGCTGCGGTCGTGGGCAGTCACCAACGACGTGCCGCTGACGGTCTGAGGCGGTGGCGTGATGAGCGTGTTCGAGATCGCGAAGGAGCACGGGTCGTGGCGGCTGGCCGGGTTCGCGGTGGCGGTGCTGCTGTTCCTGGTCGTCGGGTTGCTGCGTTGGCCGCTGCTGCTCACCGCCCGGCTGCTGCTGGCGGTGCAGTCCGGGTTGGACGCCCGGATCACCCACAGTTTCGCCGGGAACGTCCCGGCCCCGCACGAGACCGGCTGAAGGGAGAAACACGATGGCAGACAACGAGATCCGTCACCGTGACCGCGGTGACCTGACCGCCCCCAGTGGGCCGGTGGTGGATCGGGCGATCGCCCGTGTCGGGTGGTGGCTTCCCGAGGCCGCCGCCGCCGGGCTGCTGGCCGGGCTCGCCGTCTGGGCCGGATGGGGCTGGGCGCTCTGGCCGATCGGGATCGGCCTGGCGGTGCGGATCGGGTGGGAGTGGGCCCCGGCCCGCCGTTCGGCCCGGTTCATCACCACGGTGGTCGGCTGGCTCGCCCGCCGGATCCGCCGGTGGCGCCAACGCCGCCACCGCACCAGCCCCGCCACACCGGACGCGCGGGGCGCGGTGCAGCGGGACGAGGTCGCCTCATGATCGCCCGCATGCCCCGCCGTGCGCCGGATGCCGGTTCGAGACGCAGGACGGGAGGTGAATTTCCATGACGCTGCTGGGGAAAGTCGGCGCGGGCGTGGCGTTGTTCGTGATCGCCGCGGTCGCCGTCGGCTACACCAAGGACGAGGGCCTGTTCAAGGATGACGTGGGCCTGGCCGCCGAGGCCGGGCCCGGGGTGGCCGACATCCCGGGCTCCTACCTGGCCCGCTACCGGGCGGCGGCCGGGACCTGCCCTGATCTGGACTGGGCGTTGCTGGCCGCGATCGGGAAGGTCGAGACCAACCACGGCAGGTTGAAAGCACCGGGCGTGTCCTCGGGGGCGAACTTCGCGGGGGCGGCCGGGCCGATGCAGTTCCTGCCCGCCACCTTCGCCGGTGTCCGCAAACGCCACCCCGGCCTCGGGGGCAACCTCTACGACCCCGACCACGCGATCCCGGCGGCCGCGCACTACCTGTGTGACTCCGGCCTGGCCCGGGGCGACGCCTACCAGGCGATCTTCGCCTACAACCACGCCGACTGGTACGTCGACAAAGTGCAGGCCCAGGCCGCCGCCTACCGCCGCGCCGCCTGACCCTGCTCGATCCCCGCCGGAGAGTTCCGGCACCTGATCCGGCGCTGTTCTTGCGCCGTAGCAAGCGTTCCACTGCTTCAACCGCTCCACCGTTCCACGGGGCGCGGTCGCATCGTGGCGCCCGCATCCCGGCTCCATCCCTTGTGTCACACCAACCCTTGGAGAAAACCCCATGAAGCTCATCGCCTTCATCATCGCCGCCGTCACCGCCTGGCTCGCCTGGGGCGCCGGTTCCCTGCACCAGAAGAACCCGGCCGAGTACAGCCTCACCCCGGCCCTGCTCCTCGGCCTGATCGCCGTCGTGTCCCTGCTGGTCGTGTTCACCGGCAAGTCCAAGGCCAAGGCCAAGTAGCTCCTCGCGCTGTTCACATGGTTCCCGGGTTCCGGGCGGCCGCACACAGATGCCCGCCCGGAACCCGGACCCCCAAACGTCCACTGTGGAGGCTCAATGGCTGAGGCCAAGAAAACCAACCCCGTCACCGACACCGACCGGATCCGGTGGCAGCGGCGTGCGATCGCGGACCTGGCGCAGTACCTGGCCGACGAACGCACCGCCGGGTTCCCCGTCCTGGTGTGGCTGGTCACCGCCACCGGCGGGCTGGTCGGCCGGGTTCCGCACACCGGCACGGTCGCCGACCTCCTCGCCGCCTTCGACACCTGGACCGGCCACCTCGGTCTGACCCGCTGGCCCGAACACGTCAACCACGACGGCTGGCTGCACCTGCACGCCGTCGGCACGCCACCCAACCGGACCACCGTCACGGTGATCGCGGACATCGGCACCGACGACGACGGCGACGGCCTGATCGCCGACCCGGCCTTCGAGGAGTGCTGACCATGACCACGCACGCCATCACGATCGAATTCGACGACACCGACCTGACCCGCTACTCCGACGACCGCCTGGCGCTCGCGTGGCACGTGGCGCAGGCCAACCCGGCCGAGTTCGGCGACCACGACGCGGGAGAGCTGACCGAACGGGTGGGGCGGGAGATCATCCGCCGCTGGCTGGGCACGGTGCCGCCGGAACTGTGGCACCACAAGGGCGAGAACCGCTACTGGAACCAGCTTCGCAAGCTCGGTATCTGGAAGGACGGGGCGTTCGTTCCGCACACCCCGCCCCCGCCCGATGCGGGTGACCGGTGATGTCCACATCGGACGGCACGCCACCGAACCCGAGGAGCTACCCGCTCGACCCACCGGAGTCGGACCCACGGTTCACCTTCGGGCTGGTGCTCGACGTCGCCGCCGTGCTCACCGCACACGGCTACCCGCCGCTGGCCGGGGGAGCCGAGCACGTCGACCTGCAACAGGCGCTGTTCCGGTTCCTCTACCGCTGACCTGAAAGGACTGATGCCCGTGCGCATCGCCACCACTCACACCGCCGCGTCGCTCGTGCTCGCGGTGACCCTGCTCGGTTCGGGCTGCGACCCCGGCCCGCCCGCGCCTGCCCCGGTGCCCGCCGGACGACAGGACAGCCCGCCGGCCGGGGCGTGGCGCGTCGACCACCTCGACGGCGAGGAGAACATGGGCACCGGCACCGCCTCCTACACCGCGTTCTGCGTCCCGGCCGGAACGTCCGTGCCCGGTGAGGACGACGTGCGCGCGGTGGACATCACCAAGGACCAGTTCCTGCGGATGCAGCCCGGCGACGCGTGCCCGCCCCCCCGGCCGGACCGGGGCTGATGCCCGTGCGGATCATCATCGGCCTGGTCGTGTTCATCGCCCTGTGGATGCTGTTCGCGCTCGGCTACACCGTCACCCCGCCACAGGTGCGGCCCCCGGCCCCGGCGACGTCGGCGCCGTGCCCGGCGCCGACACCACGGCCCACCCGAAGTACCGCCGCCGCCCCGACCGGCGAGGGCGACACGGCGGCGGACGCGCGCCCCGCACGAGGGGCACCGTGCCCGCCGGTGACCACCACCCTCACCGTCACCGCGGTGCCCACCCGCGACACCCCCTGACACACGAGGAGCGACCACCATGACCACCGCGAATTCCGCGACAGCACAGCACAATCTCCGCCGATCCCTCTGCGCCGGTCTCGTCGCTGCCGGGCTGCTGACCGGTTGCACCCCCATGACGGAGGTTCCCGCCAGGCCCGCACCCTCCACCCCGGTGCGCTGGTTCATCGAGCACCTCAGCGCGCCGGGAGACACCGCCATCCGGCCCGTGTCGGCCTACACCGCGTTCTGCGCCTCCACCGACATGGTCACCCCGTCGCACCTTCCTCAGCCGCATGAGCTCGTGCCGGTCACCGTCACCAAGGCCGAGTTCGCGCGGCTCCAGGAAGGCGACCCGTGCCCGGCTGCCCGCCGGTGACGTCGATCGTTACCGCGGTACCCCCGGCGCACGAGACGCGGTGACAGCAGGGGTTCCCGGCGGCGGCACGGCCGGCCGGGAACCCCTTGACCCGCTTTGTAGCCGCACCGGATGCGCGAAATGACCTGCCCCGGTCCGGTACCCGCATCCCACCTCGGCAGGAAGGACACCCCGCCATGTTCGGATTCTTCAAGAAGAAGACCAAGTCCGCCAAGAAGGACGCCGCGCGCAAGGTCACGCCCAAGCGCGCCACCACCCGCAAGACCACCAGCAGGCGGAAGGCCGCGCCGGTGCGGAAGGCCGCGACGCCCCGCACGACGCGGGCGTTGTGCGTGGTGTGCAGGGAACGGTTCCAGACCAACGCGAAGCTGCGGATCTGCGGGCGGAAGCGTTGTTCCACCGAGCTACGTCAGCGGTCCCGGGGCAACCCCGCACCGGCCACAGCGCCCGCGCCACGTCGGGCGCCGCGCCGTAAGGCGGCACCGTCCGCACAGGCCCGACCCCAGGCCACGCCTGCCCCGGCCGCTGAGCCGAAGATGACCGCGAGCGACCTGGCGGCCTGGTGGGGAAAGGCTCGGGCCAGTGGCCAGCAGTCCCAGATCAGGGACTGGAATCACCACCATCCCCGGTGGCGTGACGAGATCGTGCGCAACGCCGCCGCGCTCAACCAGGCGGCCGCGCTGCTGTCCGGGTCCGACCGGGCCGCGCTCAACGAGATCTCTCGCGCCGCGGCGGCCATCACCGACGACCAGATCCGCCGCGCGGCTGAGGACGACACCCGCGCCAACCGGCCCAGCGGCATCGCGCACCGCCTGATGGGCCTCGGGGACCGGCTCACCGCGCTTACCACCAAGTACGAGCGGGCCGGGATCATCCGCGTGAACCGTTCCGGGGGCACCAGGACCACCCCACCGGCCGGGACCACGGTCACCAACGTCAACCATGCCGCCCCCGGTGCCACGGTCGGCTCCCAGCACGACGTGACCTCGGACCGCGACCAGCGCCCGCCCCGGGCCACGCGCAACGTCGCCGAGGGCGACGACGTCGTGGACCGGCAGATCGGCATCGATCTCCGCCGCGACCGCTAACCCCGCGCACCACCGGCTGGAACACGGTTTCGGCGCCCCGGTTTCCGCGCGCGGCACGAGAAACCAGTCACTGACCACTGTGGACACGTCGGCCCTTGTGTGCCGCTGGTGTTCCCCGGCGAAGAGAGGTTGACCATGAGCTGGCAGGAAGAGATCCGGGCGAACCGTCAGGCGAAGGCCGAGGCGGCGCGGCTGGACGAGGCCGCGCGGACCGGGAACGACATCGCGCGGATGAAGGCGGCCGGCGAGCTGGCCCGCGCCGACCGCGAGCAGGACGCGAAGCTGGTGGCCGAGGCGAAGGCCACCGCCGACGCCATCCGCGACAAGCGCCGCGGTGAACGCAAAGCCAAGCGGGCCAAGGCCACCGCGTTCGCGAAGGCGCACGTGGTGGACGGGCTGATCTACGGGATCGCGCTGGTGTCGTTCGTGATGGCGGCCCCGGCGATGTCCGGCTACGGCGAAGACGTCTACCGCTCCCCGCTGGGCGCGCTGCTGCCCCTGATCACCGAACTCGGGATGTGGGCGTTCGCGATCGCGGTGCTCATCTCCCGGATCAAGGCCCCGGACCGGCCGGTATGGGGTTACCAGGCCGGGGTGTGGGTGTTCGGGACGCTGGCGTTCCTCACCAACGCCGTCCACGGCTGGTCCCGGGGCTTCGACGCCGCGCTGATCATGGGCGTGGTGTCGGTGGCCGGGGTAGTCGCGCACCAGCTGGCGATCGCGACCCCGCCCCGGTCGAAGGCGCAGCGGGCGGCGGACAAGCTCGCCGCCGCCCGGGCGGCGAAAACCCATGCGGCGGCCCGCGCGGCGCTCAAGGCCGCCGCCGCGCAGATCGACGCCGAGGGCAACGCCCGCCTCACCTACGTCCCCGGCACCTTCGACGTCCGCCGACGCCGCCTGGTCCCGGTCGAACCCGACCTGGACGTCGTCGGCCCGCCGGACGCCCTCGACGCCGAACTCGCGAAGCTGCTCGGTTCGGGACACCCCGACCCCGAGCCGGGCCCGGGCGGCGGGATCGCGACCGACCCCGGACCGTCACCCGGCCCGGCCCGCGACGACACGGCCGAGGCCACGCCGGACCGTCCGGCGCCGCACCGGACCGCCCGCACCACCAAACGCGGCGGCCGGTCCGGGCCGGTCGCGAAGACGGGCCGCGACACCCGCTTCGAGGCGTTGCGGGCCCGGTTCGACAAGGCGGTCGAGTCCGGGCACATCGATCCCGGGACCGCCTCGATTTACCGGATCGCGAAGACGCTGCGGTGCGGGAAACCGGCCGCCAAGCGGCTGCTCGCCGAACGGCAGCACACCGACCAGGACTGACCCCGATCTGGTCCGGCCCGGCCCGCCCGGACACACCCGTGTCCGCCCGGGCCGGAACCGGTCCGCATCGGGTTCGCACACCACCCCCGAGGCGGGTTCGAGAAGGGATCACCGACATGGCGCACGATGACATCACACCCCACGGGACCGGGGACAACACCACAACCGGACCGGCCTGGACCGCCCCGGACCGGCCGGGTCCAGGGCAGGCGACGGTGGTCCCGTTCCGCCGTCCCGAACCGGGTTCGGACCCGGCCACGATCGACGGAGAGGTGGTCGAGCCCGGGACCGACATGGCCATGGCCGAGACGCGGGAGACGTGGGGCACGCGGGTGCTCTACGGCACCGGCCGGATCCTCGCCGGACCGTCGGATGAGGCCCGGGCGAGGCTGGCCGAGGCGACCGTGGACGCCGCCCACGCCGCCGGCCACCGGGTCGCCGCGGGGACCCGGTCCGGGCTGCGCGTGACCGGCCGGTTCGGACGGTTCCTGAACCGGCACAGCCGGATCATCGGCAAGGGCATCGAAGCCGCCCGGCAACGTCGCCGCGCGGAGAAGGACCACACCGACCTCAAGGCAGCCCGGGCCGAGGCGAAAGACAAGGGCGACACCGCCGCGGTGGAGGCGCTGACCCGCCAGCACAACGAGAGCCGACACGTCGGGATCGACGCCGCGCAGAAGAAAGCCGAGCTGATCTGGATGCTCACGTGGCGCACCGCCGCCGTGCTGGGCGTGCTGTTCGTGGTGTCGGTGCTGGTGGGCGGGATCAACGGGTACGGCCGGTGGCTCGGGGTGTTCAACGCCAACGACGTCCTCGCCGTCTGGCGTGACGCGCTCACCCTGCTCTACACCGTCGCGGTGGTCGTGGTGACCTGGTGGTGGGCGTTCCCCACCGTGTGGGTGCCGCTGAAACTGTCCCGCTGGTGGCGCGACGGGAACCGGCTCGGGGACCAGGTTCTGCCCGTTCACCTGCGGAAACAGGCCACCCAGAACCTGCGGGTGGAGCTGAGCGAGTCCGCGCTGGTGAACGCGCTGGCCAACATTGGCAACAGCAAGCTCAACACCAGCATCAAGGACGGGTGGCCGCACCGCGACACCGACAACGCGTGGGTGCAGCCGCCGATGATCGACGGAAAGGGCTGGTCCACCAAGATCCGGCTCCCGCAGGGCGCACCGGTGAAGTCCGTGGACAAGGCCAAGGAGATGCTCGCGCACAACCTCGCGTGCAGGCCGATGGAGCTGTTCATCCGCGCCGATGCCGACGACCCCACGGTGATGGACCTGTTCCGCCTGAATCCCGGGGTTCTGCGGGACCCGGTGGACCCGTATCCGTTGCTGCACGAGGGATCCACCGACTACTGGCAGGGTTTCCCGGTCGGGGTGAACCTGCGCGGGGAACCGATCGTGGCGGACATGCCCGAACGGAACTTCGTGCTGGCCGGCAGTCCCGGTTCGGGCAAGTCGACGCTGATGCAAACCCTGCTCAACGGGGCGATCCTGGATCCGCTGGTGGACGTGGATGTGTTCGTGTTCGCCGAGAACAACGACTACGAGGCCATCTCGCCCTGCCTGAACGTCTATTCCCCGGGCGCCGGTGAAGGCAACGTCAATGCGGCGCTGGATCACCTGCAAGAGCTGTATGACGACCTGTCCGCGCGCGGCCGCCTGCTGCAAAAGCACAACGTCAACAGCGTGCTGGAGGCCGGACGCGAGATCGTCGCTCGTGAGCCGGGGTTGCGGCCCCGGATCGTCGTCTTGGAGGAGTGCCAGCGGCTGTTCCGCCAGGACAAGCCCGAGGACCGCAAACGGATCGTGAACCTGGTGATCAACCTGTTCATGGCGTCCCGGAAATACGCCGTCCACCTGGCGTTTCTCACCCCCAGCCCGTCGGATCAGAGCCTGCCGCGGGACCTGGTGGCGATGTCGACCAACCGGGCGTGCGGGGCGGTCAACGGGAACAAGGCCCGCAACAACGCGGTCCTCGGGGAGAAGGCGCACGAGGAAGGGATTTCCGCGCTGGATCTCAAGCCCAAGACCAAAACCAGCCTCAACGACTGTGGAACGCTGATCACGGTCGGGTTCATGGACGAACCCGGCGCCCTGCGCAGCTACTACCTGTCCCCGAACGACCAGAAGAACATCGCCCAGCGGGCCCTGGAAGCCCGTGGCGGCGGCACGAACGGCGCGGCCGAGGTCGTGGTGGTGCGGGATCCGCTGGTCGACATGCTCACCGTGCTGGCCGAGATGACCCCGCGCGAAGGCGAGCAGCACCCGCGTGCGGCGGCCGTCGCGGCGGCGCTGGCCGCCCGCTGGAACCACTACAGCGGGTGGAAGATCCAGCAGGTCACCGACCTGCTCGCCGTGTACGGCTACAAGGTTCCGACTACGGACCGTGTATTCCCGGTCGATCCGGCGCGGGTCGCCGACGCGCTCGCCGGCCGCGACGCCGCACCGGCGGAATGAGTCCCGGCCCGGGCCCGCTCACACCCCGAAACCGGGGTCATGGGCGGGACCGGACGGGCACGCGCGTCCCGCTCATTTCGCTCATTCGCGTTCATTTCCGCTGATCACGCCCTTGACCTGGGAACTCATCCGCGAAATGCGCTAGCTCATTCGCTTTTGCGAAACTCATCCGCCGACTCATCCCCGGCTCATCCGCCGCGCATCCCGCCCGCCGAGGTCGCCCACTCTTTCATGCCCAGCCTGGGTGTCACTGAACGTAGTCGCCGAGGTGGGTGTGTCGTGTCCTCGCCCGGTCTCGCGTCCGCGCCATCTCCGATCACCGACCGTGAAGGGAAGCCCTGTCATGACTTCTCCCGTTTCGCTGCGCCTGCCCGCCCACGGCACCACCGGCACCCGTCTTCCGCCCCGGACGCGGTGGGCGTGCCGCTCGTGCGGGGCGCGCAACCGGTTGCGGCAGCGCTGCTGCCACCGCTGCTGCCAGATCCGGCCCCGCCGCTGAAAGGAGACCGCGTGAACGACACCGACGCGGTCCCCGTGCCGGTTCGCGAGTATCGGGCGCTGGTGGCCGACGCGGGCGCCTGGCGGCTGCTGAACTCCAGCCCGCACGTGGCGGAGCTGCTCGCCGAGTGGATCGAGTGGGACCGCCGCGCCACCGCCCGCGCCACCTCCAACGCCATCTCCGGGGCAGCGGACTGGCGGGCGATCGCCGGTGGCCCGACTTACGCCGAACTCGCCCGCCGCCGCACCGTGCACACCACCGAACCGCTGACCCCGGACCAGATCCGGGCCCGCGCCACCGCGTCGTGGGCCCGGGTCGAGAACTGGATCGCCACCCGTACCGCCGCCTGACAACGGAAAGGACTTCCTCGCCATGACCGTCACCGCACCACCTCCCACCGCGGCCGCGTGTCGCGACCTGTTCCCGGGCTATCCGATCCCCGCGGCCGAGACCGCGCTCACCGAACTGGCCATCGCCCGCTCGAACGGGCTGTCCCCGATGGTCGGGGAACGCACCCCACTGCCCGGGCTGGCGCTCACCCCGCACGCCGCCGGGGACGTGCTGCGCTACACCGGCACCTGGGTGCTGACCCACGTGTCCTCCGGACGTCGGGTGTCGCCCGCCGCGTCGTTCCTGCGCACCCACGAAGCCGTGCTGTGGCTGGAAAACACCGGAGTGGACTGGGACCGGCCGATGCAGGAGCTGCACGCCGACCCGTCCGCCGAAGCCGCGTTCGGGGACCTGTACTTCGCGATGCACCGCGCGCAGGATGCCGGTCGCCCGCTGGTGTACGCCCGCACGTCGTGGGCGGTGCGGCCGCCGCTGTGGCGGATCCGGCACCGCGGCGTGGACTCGGCCGAGGGGTTCGAGACGTTCGAGGACGCCGCCGCGCTGGCCGAGGTCGCCTGTGAATACCCGGACAGCGAGCTGATATTGCACCCGGACGCGGTCATCCTCCGTGATCTCCAGCCCGCCGGGTGGGGCCTGCGGTGCTCCTCGATCGGCTGCGCCGGTGGCGAGACGTGGATCCCCGACGACTGGACCGGCAACGCCGCTACCGGTACCCGCGCCCAGCTGGCCGCCCGGGCCCGCGCCGGTGGGTGGGTCGAACACGACCCCGGGCACTGGACCTGCCCGGCCTGCGCCTGCCACTACCCGCAGACCTGGGAGGTGTGACGCTGATGGCCGCCATCGTGCACCGCTGTGCCTGCGGGCACCTGGACTTCTTCCACAGCTCGGTCACGAACGTCTGCACCACCGAGGGGTGCCCGTGCCAGACGGTCAACGCGGGGCCGCCGGAGGTCATCCCGACCTGGCGGTCCGACGGCACGCCGACCGGGCCCACCGTCGAAGAACCGGCCGTCATCTCGCCGGGCACACGCGGCACCGGGATGGGCCAGCTGTGCGACTGCGAGGCCTGCCAGACCCTCTACGCCTCGGTCGCGGGGAACGCCGCCTGACCACTTCGGACAGACGGGCAGGGCCGGACACCACACCAGGTGTCCGGCCCTGCTCTGTTCGCGCCGCCTTCCCGTGAAAGGGAGTTGTTGCCATGACCACCAACCCCGTGGCCGACCCGGCCACGTTTCCCGTGCTGATCGAGGTGGCCGAGGAACGCGGCCGCCAGGACGCCAAATGGGGCCGTCAGGACCACGCCGACGGCACCGGCCCGGACGAGGCGAACCAGGTCCGGTTCTGCGTGACGGTGGCCGAGGCCGCCGACTTCGCCCGCTGGCGCACCGATCTGGCCGCCCGCCACGACGCACCGACCTTCGCCGACATCCTCACCGAAGAGACCTTCGAAGCCCTCGCCACGGCTGACCCCGCCGCGCTGCGCGCCGAGCTGGTCCAGGTCGCCGCCGTGGCGGTGTGCTGGATCGAAGCCATCGACCGTGGCACCCAGCGATCACGGCTGCCCGGGCTCGCCCCGGGCGACGTCGCGGGCAACCGGGACACCGGCGAGCTGCTGACCGTCACCGGCGACCCCGACCCGTGGGACGCCCGCGACTACGAGCCCGCCGACACCGCCGGTGGCGAGGAGGGCGACGGCCCCGGGGAGGTCGCGTGAGTCCAACTCTGATCGTCACGATCGGCCCGTGCGGGGCCGGGAAAACCAGGTGGCGCCGACGGCACGCGCCGCCCGGGGCGGTGGTGGTGTCGCTGGATGAGACCCGCGCGGCGCTCTCGCCCTGTGGCTGCTCGGGAAACCCGGCCGTCAACGCCGCCGCCGTCGCCGCCGAGCACGCCACCACCCGCGCGGTGCTGGCCGGCGGGGGCACGGTCGTCTGGGACGTCACGAGCTTCCTGCCCCGATTCCGCGCCGAGCTGCTCGCCATCGCGGCCGACTACCGCGCCCACACGGTGGGGCTGGTGATCCTGCCGCCGCTGTTGCGCGTGCTCGCGCAGAACGGCCGCCGCGACGGACGGCGTTGCCCCGCTTGCGGAACCGCCCGCCGGGTCGCGGACCCGGTGGTGTGGCGGATGCACCACGACATCACCGCCGCGCTCCCGCGCCTGCACACCGAGGGCTGGACCGAGCTGCATTACCTGACCTTGCCGCCCTACCTCCGTCCCCACACGCACCGCCGATCCAAGGAGGCACGATGACCTGGACCACCTACCACGAGTTCGCCGGGTTCGGCGGGGACACCATCGGTGTGCTGCGGGTGCCCGGCACCCGGGGTGTGCTGCCGGCGAACCACAACGCGGACGCGATCGCCACGCATGAGCTGAACCACCCGGAGATGGACCACTACAAGGGGGACATCGCGAAGGAGGACATCGGGAAGTTCCCACGTGTGGACTTCTTCGCCTCCACGCCGTCGTGTCCTCCGTGGACAGACGCGCGCGGGGTGAAGCGGGACTTCGACCAGTCGACGCAGGGTGTGTTGTTCGATCCGGTGCGCGGGCCGAAGGCGCTGAATCCGGACACCGCGCGGGCGCGGGCGCTGATGGAGGAGATCCCGCGCTACCTGCAAGCGATGAACCGGCGCGGCAAGCCCGTGCTTGGCGGCCTGGTGGAGAACGTGGTGCAGGTCGTGAAGTGGGACCAGTTCAACCGCTGGCGCGGCGAGATCGTGGCCGAGGGCTACCGCACCCGCATGATCGCGCTCAACGCCATGCACGTCACCGGCCCCACGCTCGGCAAGGTCGCGCAGTCCCGCAACCGGTTCGTCCTGGCCTACTGGCACGAGATGCTCGGCCGGGATCCGGACTGGGACAAGTGGCTGCGTCCCAAGGCGTATTGCAGCGCCTGTGACGAGATGGTGGCCGCGGTGCAGGTGTTCAAGAACCCGCGCACCAAAATGGGCGTCTACGGGATCAAGCACGGCCAGTATGTCTACCGCTGCCCGCACCGCTCGTGCCGCCACCAGATCGTGGAACCCGGCGTGCTGCCCGCCTCGTCCATCATCGACTGGTCGCTCGATCCCGGGCCGAGGATCGGCGAGCGCGGCGCCCACGGCAAGGACCCGCTCGAGCCCACCACGATGGCCCGGATCGAGGCCGGGCTCGCCCGCCACGTCGGCGCCCTGCTCACCCCGGCCGGAGGCACCTGGCGCACTGAGGCCACCAGTGTCGATGTGCCGTTGCCGACCAGGACCACGCGGGACAACGACGCACTCGTGTGCCCGCCCCTGCTCGTGTCGTGCGCCGCGCGGGCCGGGGTCGGCACCGCCACCACCGTGGCGGATCCGATGCGGACGCAGACCTGCCGCCGGGAGACCGCGGTGGTGGTACCGCCGTTCATCTCCATCCAGCGCAACGGTGGCTCCGCCACCGCCGCCTACCCGGTGGACGGGCCGATTCCGACCGTGTCGGCCGAGGGCAACCACCACGGCCTGGTCGGCCCGCCGACCCAAGCCGAGCAGGTCGAGTTCCTGATGTCCTACTACGGCAACGGCGGCACTCAGTTGACCGACCGTCCGATCGGGACACTCACCACCCGCGACCGCTACGCCCTCATCGGCGGCACCCCGCCGGTCGAGCAGTGCACATTCCGGATGCTCGAACCGCACGAGATCGGCGCCGGGATGGGGTTCCCGCCCGGCTTCAAGATCCCGCCACATGTCGCGAAGTCCAAACGCAAGGTCGTGCGCGGCTACGGCAACGCCTTCCCGCCGGCCATGTCCGAGGTGGTCGCCTCGGCCGTGATCGAGACCTTCTCCGGCGAACCGCTCGACCCCGCCGCCTGAACGCGGCGCAACCACCGTTCCCCAATCCTGAAAGGACCTTGCTCGATGAGCACTCTTGGCCCCTATCACCCGGCGGCGTTCGCCGACGGTGTCTGGACGAAACAGCTTCTCTCGACGGCGCCCTACGTCGCGGTGGACGAGATCGCGGGCGCGCTCGCCGCGACGGTTGGCCGCACCGGGGTGCCGCTGACCGGATACGTACACACCACGGGCCGGGTCGCGGGCGGGATGGTGCTGGTCCGCGATCCCAGCGTCACCCACGGCGTCCCGGACCAGAACGACTGCGAGGTCGCGGCGTTCGACTTCGTCCGCAACGGCCCGTGGCGCAACGACGGCCAGCTGGCGCCCGTGGGCGCGCTGGTCGCGATGGGCCTGCGGAAGGGCTATGCCCCGGGTAACCGGCAGTACACCTACACGGAGTTCAGGACGGAGCACGACCGCCACCGCGGGGTCTGGGTCGGTCATCCCGCCGTGCTGATCTCCGCGCGCCCGCAACCCGACGGCGAGGTGCAGGTCTACCGAGAGGCCGGGGTCTGCACGTTCGCCGACCCCGACGACCTGCCCGTGCACGCCGCGATCGCCGACGCCTTCGGGCAGCACAGGTTCGTCGTCCACAACTGGCTCACCGGCCGCGTCACGGCCTACAGACACGAGCGGGAGGCAACTCGATGACCATCACCACCCACGACTTCGACCGCCCCGACGACCTCGCGGACGCGCCCCCGCCGGAACTCGGCGGCGGGACCCGCACCAGCCACCGGTGGGCGACGATGCCCGGCAACTGGGACAAGCTCAACTGCCGTGCCCTGTGGCCCACGGACAACCTGTGGGGCATCCCCGCCCTGCCACGCGCCACGTTCGAACCTGCCCGGTTGGTGGCCTACACCGACCGGCGCGCCGCCGCGACCGCCGGGCCGGGTGCGGCGGTGCACTTCTTCCTCGACGACTACCGGTTCGAGGTCGTCTGGTCCAAACCGGAACGCGGCCTGTCCCGGTGCGCGGCGGTGGGTGCGGCGCTGACCCCGGATTTCAGCCTGTACCGGGACATGCCGCTGGCGATGCAGCTGTGGCAGGTCTACCGGTCGCGGTGGTGCGGGGCGTGGCTGCTGCACCACGGCGTCACCGTCGTCCCCACCGTCAGCTG
This sequence comes from Amycolatopsis sp. WAC 01376, assembly GCF_003947415.1. Lineage (GTDB taxonomy): Bacteria > Actinomycetota > Actinomycetes > Mycobacteriales > Pseudonocardiaceae > Amycolatopsis. Next base: position 261,121 of record NZ_QHKL01000004.1, on the reverse strand, counting down.
GTCCACAGCGGACTCCTACGACTTCGCCTTCGCCGGGATCCCGCCCCGGTCGGTGGTCGCGGTGTCCACCGTCGGAGTGTGGCGCGACCCCGTGGCCCACAGCCTCTTCGCCGCCGGGTACGCCGAAATGCTGCTCCGCCTGGAACCCGCCGTAGTGCTGGTCCACGGCAAGCCACCAACCGAGCAGGTCCGAGGCGGCACACCGATCCGGTGCTACCCGTCGCGCTGGGACGGTGACCGGTGATGGGCGGACGAGGATCCTCTCTCGGCAAGGGAAACCGGCCGCCCGCCACCAGCAGCGGCAGCACCGGAAGCGGTCCGGCGCGGGTGGAACCGGCCGTGCCCGCAACCGAGCAGCCTCGGCCCGAGCCGGACGGTCCGGAGGACACGCAGCCCCAGCCGGACCCGGCCGCCGCCCCGGAGCCGTCGATCGAGGACCGCATCCGTGCGGCCGTGGCCACACTGACCGCGAACGGCAACGGCTGGGCCGGAATCGTCGACATCCGCAACGCCCTCGCCGACGTCGACCAGACCGAAGTCACCCAGGCCTTGCGGGACATGGCGCGCGACAACCCCAACATCCACCTCGCCCCGGAATCCAACCGCAAAGCCCTGACCGACGACGCCCACGCCGCCGCGGTCACCGTCGGCGGCGAGCAACAGCACATCATCGCCATCCAACCGGTGCAGGACCCCGCCGCGCTCCGACGCGTCCAAGCGGCGGGCCTCGCCAACGCCACCGACAAGGACCTCGAAGCGGCACGCGTCCACCACGGCACACCGTCCTCGATCTACGACCAAATCCGGGCCGAACAGAAACGTCGCGCCCAGGAATGACCGAACCTGTTCGGTTCCGGACATGGCGCCCCGCTACCTGACCTGGCGGCACCACCGCTCGTCCTGTACCACCGCTCGAACGGAGAACCCCCGATGGCTCAGCCCGCCCGCGCGCTGCACGCCGTGCCGACCACGTGGGAGGCACCGTTGCCGCTCACCACGTCCGCCACCCTTCCCGCGTTCCCCGTCTCGGCACTCCCGCCGTGGCTCGCCGACCAAGTCGAAGCGGTCGCCGAAGCCATCCAAACGCCCACGGACCTGCCCGGGTGCCTCGCGCTCGCGGCACTGTCCACCGCGGCCGGCGGGCGTGCTGAGGTCACGGTACGGCGCGGGTGGGCCGAGCCGGTCAACCTCTACACCGTCGTTGTCATGGAACCGAGTGCCCGCAAGTCCCCGGTGTTCAAGGCGATGATCGCGCCGATCTACGACCTGGAAGCCCAGCTACAGCAGGAGTCCAAGGAAGCCATCCAGACGGCGCGGGTGTCGCTGCACGCCGCCGAAGGAGTGGCCGAGAAAGCCCAGAAGGCCGCCGCCAACGCCGTCGGCGACGCCACCACCGACGACGACGCCCGCGGCCGGGCACTCGCCGACGCGGTCGAGGCCGCGCTGTCGGCCGAGGAGATCACCGTGCCGGTCGAACCCCGGCTGGTCGCCGACGACGCCACCGTCCAGCAGGTCGCCACGATCCTGGCCCAGCAGGGCGGGCGGCTCGCGGTCCTCTCGGACGAGGGCACCATCTTCGAGAACGTCGCAGGCCGCTACTCCGGCGCACCCAACGCCGAGGTGTTCCTCAAGGGCTACACCGGAACCCAGCTCCGAGTGGACCGCGGGGACCGTCACGAACACGTCCCCACCCCGGCCCTGACGCTGGGGCTGACCATCCAGCCGACCGTCATCGACGAACTCCCGGAGAAGCTGCGCGGCAACGGGTTCCTCGCCCGCATCCTCTACGCCCGGCCCATCCCGCTGTCCGGGCACCGCCGTGCCCGGCCCGACCCCATCCCCGACGCGATCACCAAGGAGTACAACACCCAGCTCCACGCCATCGCCCACACCCTGCACGGCTTCGACACCCCCGCCGAACTCGTGTTCACCCCGGCCGCCGACGACCTCATGGCAGAGATCCAGGACGAGATCGAACCCAAGCTCGACCCCGCCGGTGGAGTCTGGCGGCACATGGCCGACTGGGCAGGCAAGCTGCACGGCCAGACCGCGCGGATCGCCGCCCTCCTGCACATCGCCGAACACCCGCACAACCCGTGGACAACCCACATCACCGCCGACATCGTCGCCAACGCATGGGTGCTCGGCCGCTACTTCGCCAGCCACGCCCTGCACACCTTCGAACAGATGGGACGCGACACCAACCTCGAGACCGCCGCCAAACTCCTCGCCTGGATCACCGCCACCCGCCCCGACAGCTTCACCAAAAAGCAGATCTACGACGGCGTCCGAGGCGGCCTGATCACCCGAGCCAACGACGTCGACGTCGGCCTGGAGATCCTCGACGAACTCGGCCACATCGCTCTGGACTCGCCACCCGAACGCCCGCCGGGGACACGAGGCCGCAAACCCAGCCCGACCTTCTGGACCCACCCGATGTACCGCAACACCACCACCTGACGGAGCCGACCCCGGCCCGCCGGAAGCCCCGCTAATTACGCTAAATACGCAGAAATCCCCGACCGGGCACGTTTGCCCAGGTCAGACCGCCTACAGGCGCCCGGGCACCGGATCCCGCAGAATCCCGCACAAATCCCGCACAAATACCCAGACCCCTCACCACGGGCTCCGTCGGCACACCCACCCATCGCCACGCACAGTCACCACCGACCAGCAGTGGGCACGACCCTCCGGGCCGCGAGGCATTTGTGCGGGAATTTAGCGGAATTCTGCGGGACAGCCCCCAAGATCACCCGCGCCGCCACTGACCAGCGGAAACAGTGTCTCTACCGGCATTTAGCGTATTTAGCGTAATTGGCGGGGCCCCTCCGGGGCGCACACACCCAGCGTCACCGTAGCCGGTAGCCCCTCGCGTACACGTCGTCGAAGGCTTCCAGCACTCACCAGAGAGGTCCTCATATGGACACCGTCAGCCGCAACGCCCAGACGCCGCTCACCGTCTTAGGCGAGCTCGATCCCGCGAAGCAGCTTTACAAGATCCCCGAGGCAATGCACCTGCTTGCCATGGGCCGGTCCGCCATCTACGAGCAGATCCGCGCTAAGCGGTTGCGGTCGGTCAAGCAGGGTCGAGCACGGCTCATCCCTGTTTCCGCCATTCGTGAATACGTGGCGCTCCTCGAAAAAGAAGCGGAGGTAATGCATGGCCAAGCGGCGTAGCCGTGGCGACGGTGGACTTCGATGGTCGGAGAAACGCCAACGCTGGATTGTCGAAGTCACGACTGGGTACAGCCCGGCGGGAAAGCGGCTCGTAAAAACCGCGAGCGCGAAGAACAAGACCGACGCCAAGGAGAAACTCAAGGAGCTGATCCGCGATCTGGACGACGGCTTGCCGACCGGTGCCGCGACGTACACGGTCGGCGAGGCTGTCAGTAACTGGCTGGCGTATGGGCTGTCAGGCCGAGACCCTGAGACAGTCAAGAACTACCGGAACCTTGCCAACCTTCACATCATCCCGAATCTGGGGAAGCGCAAGCTTCGTGAATTGTCGGCTGGGGAGGTTGACGAATGGCTCGCCGACGTTGCTACCAAGGTGAGCACGCGGACCGTGCGCCTGCTGCATTCGATCCTGAATCGATCGGTGAAGCGCGCAGAAGCACGAGACAAGGTGAAGCGAAATGTCGTGATGCTGTGCGAGATCCCGGTGGGACTGGAAGGCCGACCGTCGAAGTCCCTGACCTTGGTGCAGGCGGAAGCGGTGCTGAAAGCCGCCGAAGACTCGTCGCTACACGCCTATATCGTGCTGTCGCTGCTGATCGGCGCGAGAACAGAAGAGCTGCGGGCGCTGACGTGGGACCACGTCGACCTCAATGGAAATGCCGCCGCGACGCCTCCTGTTCCTCGTTCCATCAGCGTGTGGCGGTCGGTGCGGGCGGGAGGCGACACGAAGACGAAGAAGTCGCGTCGCACCTTGGCGATGCCACGTCGGTGCGTCGTCGCTCTTCGGTTGCATCGCATCCGCCAGCCCAACGTGAGGGTGCGTGCCGAGATGAGGCACCGCGCTGGAAAGGGCAAGCGCTGGACTGATCGCGGTCTCGTCTTCGCGTCCGAGGTTGGTACGGAGTTGGACCGCCACAACGTCCTGCGGATGTTCCGGCGGGTGGTCAAGGCCGCTGGGCTGGAGCCGGGGGAGTGGACACCGCGGGAGATGCGGCACAGCTTCGTGTCGTTGCTCTCGGACGCGAAGGTGCCGATCGAGGACATCGCGCGTCTGTGTGGGCACAGCGGAACAGCGGTCACCGAACGGGTCTACCGGCACCAGATCCGGCCGGTGATGGTCGAGGCAGCGACAGCGATGGATGACATCGTCAGCCGTAGGATCCGAGAACCGTAGTCAGGCAGTTAGTCAGGCATGGCCCCAGATATCCCCCGAACGCGGATCATGCTGTCACCAATTGATGCACCAAAAGGGCCCGTGAGCTGGGATTTTCCAGCTCACGGGCCCTTTTTGTTCCGGTCGGGCTGACAGGATTCGAACCTGCGACCCCTTGACCCCCAGTCAAGTGCGCTACCAAACTGCGCCACAGCCCGGACCCGCGCTCCGTGGAGTGCGATGTGAGTACTTTAGCGGGTCCCGAACAGGCGCTTGCAACCAGGGGTCACTGTGTGTCTGAGCTGCGAAAACGGACCGTGAGGGCCGCCCTGCCGCATTCGGGCGGCCCCCACGGGGTCACTGTGGGTTGCCGGCGTGGGTGAGCGTCTGCCAGGAGACGAAGAGGTTGTTGGTGCCGGCCGGGCGCTGGCGCAGGGTGAGGGCCTCGGTGTTGCTCATGGTGTGCCCGAGGCGGGTGTGGAGGTGGTTGTACCCGACTTCGGTGATCGGGCCGAGGCCGAGCTTCAGGTTGCCGCCGCAGAGCCACGACGGGACGGCCGCGCCCAGCTGGTACTTCGCGTGGAAGCCGAGGCCTTCGCGGAGGCGGTCGGCGATCTCGGGATAGAGGTCCTGGCCCTGGATGCGGGTGGTCTCGGCGAAGTTCGCGATGGCGGCGAGGCCGTAGCCCGTGTGGGTGAAGTCACGGCAGGTCTCCTGGGAGAGGCCGTTGACGAACGTCGTCTGGCCTTGCCAGTACTTCACGATCTTGTCGCGGGTGTCGAGGCCGCTGCCGGGCGCGGTCTTCGGGAGCGCGCCGTCGCCGGCCAGGTAGAGGTAGGCGGGGACGCGGGTGCGGAACTTCGCGACGGCCTTGTCGTAGGCCGCCTTGTCGTCGAGGAACACGGCGATGCCGATCGCGGCTTCGGTCATGCTGAGTTCCCAGTTTCCGTTGCTGTGACTGCCGTTGATCACCTCGGGCAGGTACACGTTCCGGAGCATGGTGCCGAAGCGGCCGGAGTTCGGCCAGCTCGTGTAGGTGTGCTTGATGATCTCCGCGGCGCGCGGCCACGAGGAGGCCGACCATGCGGATTGCAGGGGAGCGTTGCTGTTCGTGTGATCTTTCAGTACCGCGGACCAGGCGTCCATGATCTCGATCGCCTTGGTCGCGTATTTCGCGTCGCGCGTGATGTACCAGGCCAGCGAAAGGGAATACGCGGCGATCGCGTCTTGCCGTTCATCGGTACAGCCGATGTTCGGATTCGAATACGAACCGCATTCGACGATGGCGCGTGGTTTCGGTGACCGGGACAGTGACACGTACGAATTCGACATCATCGAGTCGTAGGCCTGTTTCCACGGTTGCGTGCCTGCCTGGACCTTGGCACGGACGAAATCCAGTTGCGGGCGGCTGACCAGCACGCCGGGATGGGTGAAGGTGGCGGGCGCGGCCTGGGCGGGTGCGCTGAAAAGGCCTAGTGCCAAGGGGATGAGGGTGGTCAGGGCGAGCAGTTTCCTCGGTAGGGACATGGTTCTCCTCGGGCGGGCGTGAGCCAGGTCACCGGCGGCGCGCGATTCAGTGTCGTGGTCTGAACCAGCCGCGTCAAGACCTTTGTTCGCCTCGAAAAGAAAGGATCCCGCACGGTTCAGCGGGCTGAACGAACGGTGCCGGGGTGCCGGCGACGAACACCGGCACCCCGGGAACCGTCACTTCAGCGAATTGTCCACTGTGGTCATGAGGGATCCGGTGTCACCCGACATCTCCCAGGCCATGACTCCGAGCAGTCCTCTGGTCTTGAGCCAGGCGACCTTCTGCTGGATGGACCAGGCGTCGTCGAAGGTCCACCATTGCCCGCCGTTGCCGGTGTAGCACGACGTGGCCACTGCCGCGGTGTCGTGCTGGACGGCGCAGTTGGGGACACTGGCCAGGAGATTCGCGTAGCCACGAGTACCTGCTTCCTCGGCGAACTGGCCGGGCGCGGCTCCTGTCGCGCTCTGCCATTCGCCCTTCTTGCCGCCGTCCGCGACCCCTTGCCAGCCTCTCCCGTAAAACGCGAGCCCGAGGGTCAGTTTCCGTGGATTGGCCCCGGCCTCGGTGTAGGCGTTGATCGCTGATTCGACACTGAACTTGAAGTTGTACGGATCATCCGCGTCGGCGTAGAGGTTGCCCTGATGGCCGGTGCGGTTCGGCTCCCACGAGTTGTCGCTGCCCGAGCCGTGGAAGTCGTAGCCCTGCACGTTCGCGACGTCGAGGTAGTCGAAGATCTTCGGGATCTCCCAGCCGCCCTTGACCTTCGCCGGGTCGGCGGGGGTGAACGCCTGCAGTTCGTACCGCTTGCCGGTGGTGGCGCCGTAGGCGTCCATCTGCGTGCGGAACTCGGCCAGCAGGGCGGTCAGGTTCGTCTTGTCGTTGGCGCTCCAGTGGTTCCCGGGGTGCCCGTCCGGGCTGCCCGGCCATTCCCAGTCGATGTCGATGCCGTCGAAGATGCCCGCGGCCGTACCCGGGCCGCCCGCACCGCCGTACGCCTTGATGTTGCCCTTCAGGTACGTGTCGATGCACGACGCGACGAACTTCTGCCGCGACGCGGCGGTGGCCGCGACGTCGGAGAAGTACTTCGAGTAGGTCCAGCCACCCAGCGAGATGAGGATCTTCATGTTGGGGTACTTGACTTTGAGCTTCTTCAGCTGGTTGAAGTTGCCGCGCAGCGTTTCCCAGCCGGTGTCGCCGACACCGTCGACGGACTGGGCGGCGGACATCGGCCGCGAGTAGTCGGCTTCCGCGTCGCCCGCTCCGTCACCTTGGTTCGGGTCCTGCGGATTGGACGTCGTTCCCTTGGTGACACCCGAAAGGCAGGTGTGGTTGACCGGGTCGATGTTCCCGAAGGCGTACAGCAGATGGGTCAGCTTGGCGGCCGATCCGTTGGTCACCATGTTCTTCACGAAGAACTGGCGGCCGTAGATGCCCCACTGGACGAAGTAGCCGACCCGGGCGTACCCGTTCACGATGTCGCCGGTGCGAGCGCTGACGGCCGCGCTCGCCGCGGAGACGTTGTCGTACCCGTCGCGGGCTTTGACCGTGAAAGAGTACGAAGTGGACGGTGAAAGCCCGCTCACCGTCGCGGTCGTCCCGGTCACCGTCGTAGCGAGGGTCGTACCGCGGTAGACGTCGTAGGAGACGACGCCGGTGTTGTCCGTGGACGCGTTCCACGCCAGCGTGACGGAGCCCGACGTGACCGCGGTCGAGCGGAGGTTCGACGGCGCGGTCGGCGCCTGGGTGTCATCACCCGGGTTGTTGGTGGTCACCGCGAGCGCCGGGGTGGGCGGCGACTTGGCGTCCTTCCGGTCCTTGGCGACGACGGTGAAGCTGTAGGCCGTGTTCGGCGTCAGCCCGGTGATCCTCGCTTCGGTACCGGTGACCGAGGCTGCCAGCGTGGTGCCCTGGTAGACGTCGTAGCCGGTGACGGGCAGCGAGCCCGGTGCCGACGCGTTCCAGGCCAGCGCGGCGGTCGTGGTCGTCTTCGCCACGAGTCGCAGGTTGGCCGGGGCCGACGGCGGTGTGTCGCCCGAACCGTCGCAGTTCGCGTCGTCGATCCGGCACGTGGTCGGGTTGACGGCCGAACTGAGCCGGAAGGACGGGCTGTAGGGGTAGGTCGAACGGCCCGGCGCGAGCGATTTGATGTAGTACGCCGGGGTGAGGGTGACCTGGTTGCCCGTTTGGGAAACCGTGCCGTTGGAGCCGCTGGTGGCGGTCACGCCGGCGGGGACGGTGAAGGTGATGGACCAGTCGGCGACGGTTTCGCTGCTGGGGTTGGTGACGGTGTACTCACCGTTGGTTCCGGTCAAGGTGAAGGCGGCGCGGAGGCGGCCCGCCGCCAGTGCCGGATTGCCCGCGGCTACCAAGAGCCCGGCGGCGAGGAGTGTCACGGTGAATGCGCTGAGTAGTCGTTTTCCGGTGCGTCTCATGGCGGTTCTCTCCAAAAGAGGCGGCGAGACTGACCTGCTCTGAAAAATGGCGCGTGTGGTCTAGACCACGCTTGAATGTAGCGCGACGCGGATAAAAGGTCTAGACCGATTCGTCGGTCATGAACCACCAGGCCAGGGCGCTCGGTGGAATCCTCCGCCGTTGTGGGGGCGGCGTGCGGTCGGCTGCCGGAAGAAACCCCTGCCGAAACGAAAACCGCAGCGCCGCTGGAGAAGCGGCGCTGCGGTATCGGGGTCGTGCGGGCCGGCTCAGCGGCCGGTGAAGGTCGCCTTGCCCGGGCCGTCGGCGAGGAACGACTTCACCGCGCCGCGCAGGTCCTCGGTGTCGAAGAGCCCGGCGGCGATCGTCGTGATGTGCTCGTTCGCCTCGGCGACGCCGCCGTGCTCGTAGTGCTCGAGGACCTTCTTGGTGGCCGCGTGCGCCTTTGTCGGCCCCTGCGCGAGGTCGGTCGTGAAGGCGCGCACGGCCTCGTCGAAGCCGTCGATCGGGAACACCCGGTTCACCACGTTCCAGCGTTCGAGTGTCGCGGCGTCGTAGGCCGCACCGGTCATCACGAACTCCTTGGCGCGGCCGACGCCGGCGCGGGCGGCGAGCCGCTGTGTGCCACCCATGGTCGGAGTCAGGCCGACGACGCGTTCGACCAAGCCGAACTTGGCCTTCTCACTGGCGAGAATGATGTCGCAGGCGACAGCCACCTCGAAGGCCCAGGTCAGGCACAGACCGTGGGCGGCGAACACGGTGGGGAACGGGAGGGCGGCGATCCGGTCGGGGATCGCCAGCATCTCGTCGAAGAGCACCTTCGCTTCGGCCGCGCTCGCCTGGGCGTCGAACAGGGAGACGTCGACACCGCCGCTGACGATCTTCCCCTCGGCCCGGATCAGCGCCGCACGCGGCGGCGTGGCCTCCAGTTCGCCGATCGCCTCGCCCAGTTCCTGCTGGAGTTCCGCGGTGTAGAGGTTCAGCGGCGGCGAAGCGATGGTCAGGACGGCGATGTCGCCCTCGCGGTCGAGGCGGATCGAGGTGGCCAAGACGAAGTCCCTCCGCTAGATCGTTTTCCGTGACCCTAGCCGGAGGAGTCCGCGAGTTCGTCCCATTGCGCCTGTGCTTCTGGTCGCCATTCGACGTGCTTGCGGTGGAAGAGGTCCGCCGCGCGCACGCCACTCCAACCGTCGGGGAGGAGTTTTAGCGGAAGACGCGGATCGAGGAAGGGGAAGCTGCGCCATTCGTGGACGAGTTCGGTCTGCGCGCGCAGGACGCCACGTTCACCTGAAGGCCGCAAACCGGTGAAGCGGTCGATGAAGTCTTCGTAGCGGTCCTTCAATTCGCTCAGATCCCAGGACCGCGCGACCATCGTCTCCTGGTCGCCGACGTCGCCATAGGCGGCGGTGAACGACATCGCCTGCGCGTCGAGGCCGAGTTCCTGCACGATCTGCTGGGCCTCCCGCTGGCGGCTGAGATCCGGGCTGACCCAGACGCCGGCCACCGGCGAACCGAACCCGGCCCACGTCAGGCGCGTGCGCAGCCGGTGCCGGAGGTCCCGCTTCGCTTCGGGGACCGACACGATCAACATCAGCCAGCGGCCGTCCCATGCCTTCTCCTCGTTGCCGAAGGCGTAGATCCGTTCCGCGCCTTCGGTCAAGAGGCGCCTGCCTGGTGGAGTGAGCGACCAGCGCACTCTTCGTCCGACGCGTTCGGAGACGACCCAGCCCTCGGCGGAGGAACGGGCGAGCGCCTGGCGTGCGGACTTTTCCTCGATGTCGAGCACGCGCAGCGCCTCGACCAGCGTCGACGTCCAGATGGGCCGGTCACGGGGCAGGACGTATTCGCCGAGGATCGTCATCAACAGGGATCGCGCGCTGGCGTGACTGACTTCCCGCCGCCTGCTCAACGTCGGCCTACGGGTACCGCCTTTCTGCTGGTGGACGACGGGGACCTGGGTGGCGGAATCCGCCATTTGCTGTCACCGACCTCAATGCTCAGGGGTTCGTTCGGGTCCAGAAGAACAACCAGGTTACCCACGTTCCGTGATCGCTTGGATACTTGCCACTCTTCCGAGGGACCACGAGCTGTTCAATCGGTCCCCGTAGACTTACCGATCTCATGAGCGCCACACTCGTTGCCAAGGATCTCGCCGCCGGCCACGGCGACCGTCTGCTGTTCTCCGGTCTCGACCTGGTCGTCGCCCCGGGCGAAGTGATCGGTCTCGTCGGCGTCAACGGCGCGGGCAAGTCGACCCTGCTGAAGACCCTCGGCGGCCTCGTACCGCCGGAAGAGGGCAGCGTCCGGCTGAACCCGCCGACGGCCACCGTCGGTCACCTCCCGCAGGAGCCGGAACGTCGTGCGGGTGAGTCCGTCCGTGCGTTCCTCTCGCGGCGTACCGGAGTCACCGCCGCCCAAGCCGAACTCGACGCCGCCACCGAAGCGCTCACCGCGGGCGAACCCGGCGCGGACGACGCCTACGGTCTGGCCCTCGACCGCTGGCTCGCGCTCGGCGGCGCCGATCTGGACGACCGTGCGGGCGAGGTCGTCGCGGATCTCGGACTCACCGTCAGCCTCGACCAGCCGATGCTGTCGCTGTCCGGCGGGCAGGCGGCCCGGGCGGGGATGGCCTCGCTGCTGCTGAGCCGGTACGACATCTTCCTCCTCGACGAGCCGACCAACGACCTCGACCTCGACGGCCTGGACCGGCTCGAGCGGTTCGTGACCGGGCTGCGCGCCGGGACCGTGCTGGTCAGCCACGACCGGGAGTTCCTCGCCCGCACCGTGGACCGCGTCGTCGAACTCGATTACGCGCAGCAGCAGGTGCGGACCTACGGCGGCGGTTACGAGTCCTATCTGGAGGAACGTGCCGTCGCGCGGCGGCACGCGCGTGAGGAGTACGAGGAGTTCGCGAACACCAAGGCCTCGCTCGAAGCGCGGGGCTCGATGCAGCGTTCGTGGATGGAAAAGGGCGTCAAGAACGCCCGCCGCAAGGCCACCGACAACGACAAGGTGGGCCGCAAGTTCCGGAGCGAGGCGACGGAGAAGCAGGCGTCGAAGGCCCGGCAGACCGACCGCATGATCGAGCGGCTCGACGTCGTCGAGGAACCGCGCAAGGAATGGGAACTGCGGATGGAGATCGCCGCGGCGCCCCGGGCGGGCGCGGTCGTGGCGACTTTGCGCGGCGCGGTGGTGCGGCGGGGTGAATTCACCCTCGGCCCGGTGGATCTGCAGATCGACTGGGCGGACAAGGTCGCGATCACCGGGGCCAACGGCGCCGGGAAGTCGACGCTGCTCGCCGCCCTGCTCGGGCGGGTCGCGGTCGACGAAGGCGCCGCGTCGCTCGGCTCCGGTGTCGTGGTCGGCGAGGTCGACCAGGCACGGAAGCTGTTCCTCGGCGACCTTCCGCTCGTCGAGGCGTTCGCCCGTGAGGTCCCGGAACTCGCCGACGCCGACGTTCGGACACTGCTGGCGAAGTTCGGGCTCAAGGCCGCGCACGTCCTGCGGCCGGCCGCCACGCTGTCGCCGGGGGAGCGGACCCGGTCGGCGCTGGCGCTGCTGCAGGCGCGCGGGGTGAACCTGCTGGTGCTCGACGAGCCGACGAACCACCTCGACCTGCCCGCGATCGAGCAGCTGGAGTCGGCGCTGTCGGAGTATCCGGGGACGCTGCTGCTGGTGACACACGACCGGCGGATGCTCGACGCGGTGGCGACGACGCGGCGGCTGGAAGTCGCCGACGGGAAGGTCGCCGAGCTCTGAGCGGCCCTTTCACGTCGTCGCGCGTGCTAGGAACGGTCCGTTCCTGGCAAATTTCGCAAGGAACGGACCGTTCATGGCGTTCGGGCCTTGACGGAACTCAGCCCTTGGTCGCGCCGCCGGTGAGTCCCTTCACGAACTGCTTCTGCAACGCCAGGTAGAAGATCAGCACCGGCAGCGTGGCCAGGAACATCAGCGCGAACACGCTGCCGAGATCCGTCTGGTACTGGCCGATCGAGCGGTAGATCCCGGTGGTGATCGTGGTGCCCTGGCTGGGCCCGAGGATGATCAACGGGTCGATGAAGTCGTTCCAGATCCACACCCCGAGGAAGATCAGCACACTCGCCGTCGCCGGGCGCAGCAGCGGGAACACGATCCGCCAGAACACCTGCGCCCGGCTCGCCCCGTCGAGCCGGGCGGCCTCCTCGAGTTCCACCGGTACCCCGCGAATGAATCCGGTGAACACGAACACGCCGAACGGCACGTAGTAGCCGACGTTGAACAGCACCAAGCCCTGCAGCGTCGCCATCAACCCGGTCAGCCGCAGCACCTCGGTGACCGGGATCAGGATCACCTGGGGAGGAATCATCAAGCCCGCCAACAGGATCAGCGTGAGCACCTTGGTCCATCGCCGGTCCGAGCGCGCCAGGTAGTGCCCGAGCATCGCCGAAAGCACGGTCAGCACCAGGATCGACAGCAGGGTGACGAGCATGCTGTTCGCCAGGCTCACCCAGAACAGGCCGTCGGGGCGGGTGAGGACGGCGTGGATGTTGGTCAGCGTCGGTGGCAGCGGGACCGACGCCGGCTCTTCGGCGATCTGGTCGCCGGGTTTGAACACGTTGACGAGCACGTAGTACAGCGGCACGGCGAAGAGCGCGCTTGCCAGGATCGCCGCGGCGGGCCGGAGTTTCGTGGTCACAGGTCGACCTCCCGCCGCCGCAGGAACCGCAGCACGATCGTGGTCAGCGTCGCCACGATCACCAGCATCACCACGGCCATCGCGGACGCGTAGCCGACGTGGTTCGCGTCGAGGCCGGTGGCGAGGACGTCGAACGCGATGGTGGCGGTGGTCCCCGAACCCGGCCCGCCGTTGGTGACCACCTTGACGTGGTCGTAGGTCTTGAACGCCGAGATCAGCAGGACGACGGTGTTGATCGTCAGCGACGGCGCGAGCAGTGGCCAGGTCACCGCGCGGAACCGCCGGACCGGTCCGGCGCCGTCGATCTCCGCCGCCTCCAGCAGTTCGGCGGGCACACCTTGCAGGCCCGCGAGGTACACGACCACGCAGAACCCCAGCATCTGCCAGCACACGATCGAAGCCAGCGAGTACAGCGCGAGATCCGGATCCGAAAGCCAGCCGGGCGGATGCTCGACGCCGAGGGCGCGGAGCGCGTCGTTGACCGGCCCCCGGTCGTCGAGCAGCTTCGTCCAGATGATGCTGACCACGACCGAGCTGAGGATCACGGGCGTGAAGAACACGCTCCGCAAAGCGTTGTACAGCCAGCCTTTCCGGTCGAGCAGCAGGGCGACGCCGAGCCCGAGCACGTTCGGCACCACGACGACGATCACGGTCAGGATCGTGGTGACCCGCAGCGCGGTCAGGAACTGCTCGTCCTGGAACAGCAGCCGGTAGTTGTCGAGACCCACGAATTCCGCGGGCGGATCGAACGGGTTGTGGTTCGTCAGGCTGTAGCCGAAGCTGATGAGGATCGGCGCCATGACGAAACAGAGATAGATGACGACACCGGGTGCGCCGAACGAGGCGAAATGCCACACCCGCGCCCACATCGGTTTTCTTCCCATCGTGGTGTCAGCGTGCCTTCGCCCACTCGGTGTCCAGGAACGCGCACGCGTCGGACACCGTCTTGCGGCCGATGATGACGTCCTGCGCGGCCTGGTAGACCTTGTCCTTCATCCCCGGCAGGAGTCCGTCGTCGGCGGTTTCCCAGCTGAAGGCGTTGACGACTGCGTTCTTCGCGACGGCTTCCTTGTAGAGCTCGTAGCCCGCCTTGAAGACCGGGCCGACGTCGGCGGGCGGTGTGTAGCCCTTGATCGCGGGGAACAGTCCGTCGGCCTTGACCGAGGCATCGATCTGTTCCTTGTCGAGCTGGAACGCGAGCGCGAACTTCCTTGCCGCGTCGAGGTTCGGCGACTTCGCGTTGACGACGATGCCGCCACCGGTATAGGCGGGCACGACGAGTTTCCCGTCCTCGGAAGGGAAGTCGAAGACACTGATCTCGAAGGACGGCTTCTTGGCGTCGGCGCTGGCGGCGAACCAGTTGCCCATCGGGTACATCGCGCCTTCGCCGTTCAGGAAGGCCGCCTCGGTCGCCGAATAGTCCCGCGCGACCTGCGTCTTGTCGATGTACCCCTTGGCCACCAGATCGGCGAACTTGCCGAACGCCTGCTGGAAGGCCGGGTCGCTGAACTTGACCTTGTCGGCCCGCCGCTGGGAAAGCCAGTCCGGTGTCTTGCCGTAGACCTCGACGCTGACCAGGCCGTCCAGCAGCATCGCGGACGGGAAGCCTTCCTTGCCGCCGCCGATGGTGAACGGGGTGACGCCCTTCGCCTTCAGTTTCTCCGACGCGGCCAGCAGATCCGCCCAGGTCTTCGGCGGTGACGTGATCCCGGCGTCGGCGAAGAGCTTCTTGTTGTAGTAGATCGGCGGGATGGTCTGGGTGTTGGCGGGAAGCTGGTGATGCCCGCCCTTGATCGGGTTGGCGCCGGGGAACTGGAAGTCCTTGAGCTCCTCGGGCGTCCACGCGTAGAGGTTGCCCGATTCGGCGAAACCGGCCGAGTCGACGGCGATCGCCACGTCGGGGAACTGGCCGGACTGCAGCAGTTGCTTGGCGTAACCGGTGCGGTCGGTCGACGGGGCGACCAGTTTCTTCACACTGAGGCCGGGATTGCGGTCCATGACGCGTTTGATGGCGGAGTCCCAATAGGACGGTGGAAGGTTCGGCGTCTCGAAGGTCAGGAACGAGATCTCGCTACCGGAACCGCCCGTGCCGCCGCCCACGGTGCAGCCGGTGAGGCTCGCGGCGAGGAGCAGTGCCGCTCCCAACGCGAAGGACCTTCTCATGCCCCAGCCACCCTTCTCGCGGCTCACATACGACGGGCATTCGATCGGATGTCTAGGGGGATGTCAAGCGGCTATCACTGCATTTTGGCGCCCAAATGCGCGATACATCTGATCTCTGGGGCGCTCAGAGCTTGGCCAGCCGGATCACCACACTGGCGAAGTCGCCGTCCGGCAGACCAGGGAACAGGCCGTGTGCCAGGAGCGGGGCACCGTGCCACACCTTCCCGGTGTCCTCGTCGCGGTAGCGCGCGGCGGGGTCGAGGCCGTCGAGCCGGACCGGTCGTTCGGGAGTGTGGAAATGTGCCGCTTGCCGGAACACGAACACGACCGCCCGCTCTCCGTCGGCCGCCACGTACTGCAGAGCGGAGACGCCGTCGCCGGTCGGCGGCACGAGACGGTAGAGCTCGCCGTGCTGGACGACCGGCCGGATCTCCTTGTACAGCGCGATCTGCCCGCGCGCGTACTCGAGTTCCTCCTCGGGCCACTCGACGATGTCGCCGCCGATGCCGAGCACTCCGGCCATCGCGACGTGGAACCGGAAGCGCTGCGGTGTGGACCGGTGGGTGACGAAGTTGGGGTCGTCGGTGACCCACGCCGACATCGCGCGCGCCGGATACACCTGGCCGTAGCCGTGCTGGATGACGAGCCTGTCGAGCGCGTCGGTGTTGTCGGAGGTCCAGACCTGATCCGTCCTGGCCATGATCCCGAGATCGATCCGGCCACCCCCGCCGCTGCACGCTTCGATCCGCAGCCCGGGGTGGCGGGCGCGCAGGCGGTCCATGATCGCGTAGACCGCGTGAGTGTGCTCCACCCACAGCCGATCCGGGTCGTCGTCGGCGGGCCAGCCTGCCTCGCTGAACGGGCGATTCATGTCCCACTTCAGGAAGTCGATCCCGTGCTCGCCGACGAGTGAGTCGAGCGTGCCGAACGCCCACTCGGCGACATCCGGGCGGGCGAAATTGAGCACCAGCTGGTTTCGCAGCTCCGAGCGTGTCCTTTGTGGATGGTGCAGGACCCAGTCCGGATGCGCGCGGTACAGGTCGCTGTCCGGATTGACCATTTCGGGTTCGACCCAGAGCCCGAACTTCATGCCGAGCCGGTGCACTTCGCCGATCAGCGGTTCGAGACCGTTCGGGAACTTGTCGCGGTTGACGTGCCAATCCCCGAGACCGGCGTGGTCGCCGTTCCGGGCACCGAACCAGCCGTCGTCCATCACGAACAGTTCGACACCGAGCGCCGCCGCTTTCTCCGCCAGCTTCCACTGTCCGTCTTCGGTGACGTCGAAACCCGTGGCCTCCCAGGAGTTGTAGAGCACCGGCCGGAGTTCGCCGGGATACGGGAGGACATGGCCGAGCGTGTACGCGTGCCAGGCCCGGCTCGCGGCGCCGAATCCGCCCTCGGTGTACAACCCGGCGAAGACCGGCGTGGTGAGCGTGTCGCCGGGTGCGAGCCGGGGGACGACGCCGTCCTGGCCCGAGCCGCCGGTCACGGTGAGGCGGCCGGCGGACGAACGGGTGGTGGTGATCCGCCACGAACCGCTCCACGCGAGCGCCGCGCTGTAGACCTCGCCGTGCCGCTCGGTCGCTTCGCCGTCGTCGAGCATCACCCACGGGTTGGCATGGTGGCTGGTGATGCCGCGCCTGCTGCCGAACGTCGTTTCGCCGTGGGGCACCGGCTCCCGGAGCAGCCGGCTCTCCGCGGCCCAGCCGCCGACGACGTGGCTGATCCGGTAGTCCGGCCGGATCGGCACGGCCCACGTCGCCGAGTCGGCGCGAACGATCTCGATCGGGCCATCGGTGCCGTCGTGGGTGAGTTCGGTCCAGCGTTCGACGACGTCGGTGCCGTCCGGGACGCGATAGCCGAGCGTGACGCGCAACGGGTAGTGACGATCGCGGAAATGGACGAGCAGGCGTCCGCCGTCGATGTCGTGGGAGACGTACCGCCATTCGAGGGCACGGGTCCCGTCGGCGAACCGGACCTGGAGGGCGGGGGTCCAGTACCGGGTGCCGCCGTCGGCGGCGAGTTCGTCCAAGCCCTCGTTGGGATCGTTGAAGGAGTCCCAGCGCGTCAGGGGCCGGGGGAGGAGGTCGGCGACCTGGTCCGGCGTGAGCGCCGGGCCCCAGTAGACGTGGGCGGGGGTGTCGTCCTCGGTCAGTCTGAGCGCGTAGCTCGTGGCCGCCGTGCGGATGAGCCAGGAACGGGTGCTCGCGTCGAAAACGATCTCGGTCACCGGGCCATCCTGACGCCGAACGGGGGCGGCGGCCAGTGGCTCCCGCTCGGCGGTACATCGGGCGATGGGCGTCGTGACTGTTTTGAGGTACATGAAGGACCCCTTCCTGTACTTAGGCGCCAGGGTCTCGGCAAAGTCGCATAACTGCTGGTCGGCTCCGCCGCTGGAGCGGGACAGGCGAACGTGTCGCGGTGGACCCGACAGGAGCGGGTTCCCGCAAGGAGCCTCACCCGGCTCTTGACTGTCCACAAGGGACTCTTTACGAGACAGGCGTGCCCGATTTGGGTGACTTGCACGGTTTCGCGATTGGGTCGTGAGTGATTTTTGTTGTTCTAACCCTCATTGCCACTCACGACCCCCCGCAGAACCGCACATAGCAGCATCAATCGGACACGCAATCGCCCGGCGGTGTCCCTTGTGGACACTGAAGCCCCGCCGGCGTCCAGAATCAAGCTCCACCACCGGCGCATGCGGCCCCGCGACAGTGCAGGAATAGTCGCCTGACCTGCAAGGTCTCGACTTTGCCGGGGCCCTGACGTAGGCGCAAGGAAGGGGTCCTTCATGTACTGGGGAAGTGGTGGTCTCCTGGTGCCCGACCGGCGGGTTCGCGTGACTGAGTGGACGGCGCGCGTGATCAGATGGACGACACGCGTGTCTGGATGGACGACACCCGCGCTGCCGGGTGCCGGGGCGAGTCGTCCGCCCAGTCACGCGTGTCGTCCATTCCAACACGTGTGTCGTCCATCCAGTCACGCGAGATCGCCGGCCGCGCACCGGCAAAAGAAAGGTCGGGGCTCTGACGACCCGAACCACTCGCGAGACCCGACGCCCTCAGGGCCGGGTGGTGAGGTATCCGCCCATGGTGCGGAAGTAGTCGTTCGCGGCCAGTTCGGTGCCGTCCTCGGTCCGGACCCGCTCGATGACGAGACCGTGCGAACGGCCGCGGCGCGCTTCGGGTCCGGCGACGATGACGACACCTTCACCCTCACGGATGAAGATCCGCCCGGGGGTTCCGCCGTAGTGACCCACCGACACCGAGGAGCGGATGACGCGCAGTTGCTTGCCACGGTGGTAGGTGAAGGCGTTGGGGTACGGGTCGGACTGCGCGCGCACCAGCCGCTCGATCTCGTCGGCGGGCCAGGACCAGTCGATGAGACTGTCTTCGAGGGCGCGCTTGTGGAAGAAGCTGGCCTTCGACCTGTCCTGTTTGACCGGTGTGTAGTCCCCGCTCGCGATGAGCTCGATCGCCTCGGTGGTGATCGGGGCGATGAGGTCGACCGTCCGGTGGAAGAGATCCGTCGTCGTGTCCTTCGGGCCGACCTGGACCGACCGCTGCAGCACGATGTCGCCCGCGTCGAGGTCGCCGTCCATCATGTGGGCGGTCAGGCCCACTTCCTTCTCGCCGTTGATGAGCGCCCAGATCAGCGGCGAGAAGCCGGCGTACGCGGGCAGCAGCGAGTCGTGGACGTTCAGCGTGCCGTGGCGTGGCATCTCGAAGATCTCGGGCGGCAGCCAGGTGCGCCAGTTGTTGGCGACGATCAGGTCGAGATCGGCTTCCTTCAGCTCCGCCAGCAGTTCGGCGTCGTCGGGACGCTGGCGCAGCAGCGCGCGGATCCCGTTGGCCTCGGCGAGGTCCGCGACCGAGTCGGACCAGATTTTCTCGTAGGCGTGGTCACTCTTCGGGTGGGTGACGACGAGGGCGACATCGTGCCCCGCGTCGATCAACGCCCGCAGGGTGCGGTGTCCCCAGGTCTGGTATCCGAACATGGCGACCCGCATGGGACCGGCCTCCTCCTGGTCGAGGGATGAACATCACCACTGAAAGTACTAGTTGAGCCTCACCTAACTTAGGTTAGGGTTCCCTGGTCTTTGTTGCGAAGTACCGAGATGCGGCTGAGCCGCGCTAGGGGTTCAAGATGGCACGAGCAGTGGTCGGTGAACGGGTTCCGGTCTACGACGTGGTCGGGGTCGGGTTCGGGCCTTCCAACCTGGCGCTCGCCATCGCCGTCACCGAGCACAACGGCGCGTCCGGAACGGAGACGGTCACCGCCCACTTCCTCGAGCGGCAGCCCCGGTTCGGCTGGCATCGCGGGATGTTGATCGACAACGCGACGATGCAGGTCTCCTTCCTCAAGGACCTGGCGACGATGCGGAACCCGACGAGTTCGTTCAGCTTCCTGTCGTATCTGCACAGCAAGGACCGGCTGGTCGACTTCATCAACCACAAGAACCTGTTCCCGTTGCGGATCGAGTTCCACGACTACTTCGAATGGGCGGCGGAAAAGGTCGACGACCTGGTTTCCTACGGCACTGAAGTACTTTCGGTGACGCCGGTCTTCGACGGCGACGAGATCGTGTTCTTCGACGTCCACGCCCGCACCGACGGTGAACTGGTGAACCTGCGCGCCCGCAATCTGGTGATGAGCACCGGGCTGCGGCCGAACCTCCCCGAAGGTGTGACACCGGGCACACGGATCTGGCACAACAGCGAACTGCTGCACCGGCTCGAAGGCATGGCCGCCGAAGAGCCGCGCCGGTTCGTCGTCGTCGGCGCAGGCCAGAGCGCGGCCGAGGTCAGCGCGCTGCTGCACGACCGCTTCCCCCGGGCCGAGGTGTGCGCGGTGTTCGCGCGGTACGGCTACAGCCCGGCCGACGACAGCGCGTTCGCCAACCGCATCTTCGACCCCGAGGCGGTCGGACGGTTCTACGAGGCGCCGGAAGCGGTCAAGGAGCGCCTGATGCGCTACCACGGCGCGACCAACTATTCGGCGGTCGACATCGAACTCATCGACGAGCTGTATCGCCGCGTCTACCGCGAGAAGGTGCAGGGGATCGAACGGCTGAAGCTGATCAACGTCTCCCGTCCCACCGAGGTCACCGACACCGGCTCCGAAGTGCGGGTCACCATCGAGGCGCTGGAGACCGGGGAGCGGACCAGGCTCGTCGCCGATTTCGTCGTGTACGCCACCGGGTACAGCCCGGCGGACCCGACGCCGTTGCTCGGTGAGCTCGCCTCCGCCTGCAAGCGTGACGACGAGGGAAGGCTCCGCGTCGAACGCGACTACCGGATCGTCACCGAACCGCCGCTGGACGGCGGGATCTACCTGCAGGGCGGCACGGAGCACACGCACGGCATCACGTCGTCGCTGCTGTCCAACACCGCGGTCCGGGTCGGGGAGATCCTCCAGTCCATTGTGGACAGGCGAGCCGCCGACGTGTCCCGGCCCGAGTACGCGGTCAGCGGTTCCGGGCCCGCCTGACCCGCTGTACGACGTTTCACGCTCTTGAACGGTGGAGGCACCCCGATGAACCGCGGCTTTCCCCTGACCCCGGCACAGCAGGGGATCTGGCTCGCCCAGCAGCTCGACCCGGCCGACCCGGTTTACACGATCGGCTGGGTCACGGAGCTTCGCGGCGACGTCGACATCGCCCGGCTGGGTGAGGCCGTTCGGCGGGCGGTCGCGGAGGCGGAGTGCCTGCACGTCACGGTCGGGCTGGAAGGCGACACGCCGGTCCAGCGTCCGGCCGCTCCTGGTGAGGTCGCCGTCCTCGACTTCACCGGCGAACCGGATCCGGAGCGGGCGGCCGACGAGTGGGCGCGGGCCGAACTGGCCGTGGTCGCCGATCTCGCCCGGGGGCCGCTGACCGCGCACACGCTGCTGGTGCTGGCCGCGGACCGGGTCCGCTGGTTCCAGCGCTACCACCATCTGGTGATGGACGCGTATGGGCAGGCCGTCCTGACCCGCCGCGCGGCGGAGCTCTATTCGGGTACCGCCGACGAGGTTTCCTGGCCGCTCTCGGGATTCGTCGAGGCCGACCATGAAGGGCGGGCCGACCGCGCCTACTGGCTCGGCGAACTCGCGGGCAGGCCGAACCCGGTGCGGCTGCTCGGGCGCGCGTCGTCCGGGCAGATCCGGCTGCGACGGCATTCGTGGGAGCTGCCCGCGGCGGAGGCCGGGACGGTGCGGAAGTTCGCGCTCGACGCCGGAACGAGGCTGTCCCGCGTCGCGATCGCCGCGGTGGCGGCCTACGCCCATCGGATGACCGGTGCCGAAGACCTCGTCCTCGGCCTGCCGGTCACCGCGCGCACCACCCGCGCCCTGCGCGAGCAGCCGGGCATGGTGTCCAACGTCCTGCCGCTGCGGCTGACCGTGCGGCCCGAGACGACGCCGGCGCGGCTGGTCGCCCAGGTCGCGGAGAAGGTCTCCGCGCTGCTGGAGCACAGCCGGTACCGTGGTGAGGACCTCGCCCGCGAACTCGGCGCGAGCGGCGGGGTGCACGAACTCGTCGGGCTGAGCGTGAACTACATGGCCGTGGACGGCGAACTCGCGTTCGGCGACGCGAGCGCCACCGTGCACAACCTCGAACTCGGCCCGATCAGCGACGTCGCCATCGCCGTTTACGACGCGGGCGAGGGCCGAGGGCTGCGCTTCGACTTCGACGCGGACGCGAATGTCTCGTCCGACGACGAACTCGCCGAGCACCGCCGCCGGTTCGCCGCGGTGCTGGACGCCCTGGTGGCGGGCCCGGACCTGCCGCTGGCCGTGATCGACCTGCTGTCGGCGGAGGAACGGGCCGGGGTGCTGGAGCTCGGGACCGCGGTCGCGGACTCGCCGGAGGTGTCCTGGCCCGAGGCGTTCGACCGGGTCGTGGCACGGAAACCGGAGGCCGAGGCCGTCGTCTGCGAGGATGTCCGGCTGACCTACGCCGAGGTCGACGCCGCAGCCAACCGTCTCGCCCGGCTGCTGCGGCGACGCGGCGTCGGTGACGAGGACGTCGTCGCCGTGGCGATGCCGCGCTCGGCCGATCTCATCGTCGTGCTCCTCGCCGTCATGAAGGCCGGGGCCGCGTATCTCCCGCTCGACCTCGACCATCCCGAGGATCGACTCGCGTACATGCTCCTCCACGCGGGCGCGAGAATTGTCGTGTCCACAAAGGACGAATCCACGCAGCTGCCGTCCGGTGTGGACGCCGAACGGGTCCTTCTCGACGATCCGGCGATCATCGCCGAACTCGCCGCACTGGACGCGTCCACTGTGGACGTGAGCGGGATCTCGCTGAACCAGGCCGCGTACGTCATCTACACGTCGGGCTCGACGGGGAAGCCGAAGGGCGTGGTCCTGTCGCACGACGGGATCGGCAGCCTGATCAGCACGGCGACCGAACGGATCGGCATCGGCGAGGACAGCCGGGTGGTGCAGTTCGCCTCGACCGGATTCGACGTGACGGTCTGGGATCTGGTCATGTCGCTGTGCGTCGGCGGAACGCTGATCGTGGTGCCGTCGCACCGCCGGGTCGCGGGCGTCGAACTGACCGGCTACATCGCCGGCAACGCGGCGACGCACATGATCCTGCCGCCGTCGCTGGTCGCGGCACTGCCGCCGGAGTGTGAACTGCCGAAGGGCGCGGTGCTGATCGTCGGCACCGAGACCGTCCCGCCGGACCTGATCGCGCGCTGGGCGGAAGACCTGAACGTCGTCGCCGCATACGGGCTGACCGAGGTGACGGTGAACTCGACGTTGTGGGCGGCCGAGCCGGGCTGGACCGGGCCCATCCCGATCGGCGGACCGGACCCGAACACCCGCTGCTACGTCCTCGACACCGCGCTGCGGCCGGTCCCGGTCGGCGTCGAAGGGGAGTTGTACGTCGGCGGACGCGGTCTCGCGCGGGGATACGCCGGACGTCCGGGACTGACGGCGGAACGGTTCGTCGCGGATCCCTTCGCCGGCGGCGGCGAGCGCATGTACCGCACCGGTGACCGTGTCCGCTGGCGCGCGGACGGGAACCTGGACTTCCTCGGCCGCACCGACCATCAGGTCAAGATCCGCGGGTTCCGGATCGAGCCGGGGGAGATCGAGTCCGCGCTCGCCGGATACGCCGGGGTCGACCGGATCGCCGTCGTGCCGCGCGAGGTCAAACCGGGGGACCGGCGTCTGGTGGCGTATGTCGTCCCGGAGGCGGACGGGTCGCCGTCGCTGCTCAAGGAGTTGCGGAGCCACGCGGAATCGGCGCTGCCGCACTACATGGTGCCGTCGGCGTTCGTGGAACTCGACCGGCTGCCGATCATGCCGAACGGCAAACTGGACCGCACCTCGCTGCCCCTGCCCGACTTCGGCGCCGCCGCCACCGGCCGCGCGCCGCGCACCGAGCGGGAACGGATCCTGTGCGACGTCGTCGCGGGGGTCCTCGGGCTGGAGTCGGCAGGCGCGGATGACGACTTCTTCTCCCTCGGCGGCGACAGTATCCTGTCGATCCGGCTGGTGCTGGGCGCGGCGGAACACGGCCTCGCCATCACGCCGCGCCAGGTGTTCCAGCACCGGACTCCCGAGGCGCTCGCCGCCTGCGCGGAAGCCGTGTCTGTCGAGTCCACTGTGGACGAGCGGCCGCTGCTGGCGCTGACCGGCGCCGAACGCGCGGCGCTCGCCGAATACGCCGACGTCCTGCCGGTCACGCCGTTGCAGGAAGGGTTCTTCTTCCACGCGGAGTTCGAAGGCGGCACGGCCGCCGACATCTACACGGTGCAGGAGGTGCTCGACCTCGAAGGGGACGTCGACGCCGACGCGCTGCGCCGATCGGCCCAGGCGCTGCTGGACCGGTACTCGTCGCTGCGGTCGGGTTTCCGGCAGCTCGACGGCGGTCAGGTGGTCCAGACGGTGACCCGGCACGCCGAACTGCCCTGGCGCGAGGTGGCCGCCGATGACGCCGCGGAAGCCTTCGAGGCCGACCGCGCGCGCCGTTTCGACTTCGCCCGGCCGCCGTTGCTGCGGGCGACCTTCACGCGGCTCGGGGAAGATCGCGCCAAGCTGGCGCTCACGTTCCACCACATCATCGCCGACGGCTGGTCGGTCGTGGTGCTGCTCCGCGAACTGCTGGCGGGAAAGGGCACTCCGCTCCCGGAACCCGGCACTCGCACGGACCACCTGCGGCGGCTCGCGGCACGCGATCACGAGGCTGCGCGCGAAGCCTGGCGTGCGGCGTTGTCCGGAGTGGACGAACCCACCCGGCTGATCGAAGGCCGGGACACGGCCGGGCGACGACCGTCGCGGCTGCACCTGAGCCTCGGCGAGCGGGCGACGGCGGAGTTGTCCGCCATGGCACGCGCGCACGGGCTCACCCTCGGCACCGTCCTGCACGGCGCCTGGGGACTCCTGCTCGGCGGGCTCACTGGCCGGGACGACGTGCTGTTCGGCAGCACGGTCTCCGGCCGCGACAGCGGTGCCGCCGGTCTCGAGTCGGCGGTCGGCCTGTACATCAACACGGTGCCGGTGCGGCTGCGCTGGTCCGCGTCCGAAACCGTCGCCACCGTGCTGCGGCGGTTGCAGGACGAGCAAGCGGCCTTGCTGGAGCACCAGCATCTCGGCCTCGGCGAACTGCAGCGGATCGCCGGTGCCGGGCAGGAAGAACTGTTCGACACCCTCGTGGTCGTCGAGAACTTCCCGCGTGACGACGAGCGCGCGTCCGGACCCGTGCGCCTCACCGGCGTCGAGGTCACCGACGCGGTGCACTTCCCGGTCGCGGTGATCGCGACACCGGGGGAAGACCTGGGGTTCAGCCTCAAATTCGACGCCGCCCGGATCGACGCCGTCGCGGCCGGGCAGCTCGCCGAGCGGTTCGCCCGGCTGCTGGAGACGCTGACCGCGAACCCGGGCCTGCCGGTCGCCGCCCTCGACCTCCTCTCACCCGCCGAACGCGGACGTTTGGCCGAACTCAACGCGACCTCGCATCCGGTGCCCGAGCGCACGCTGGCCGAGGCCATCGCCGAGCAGGCGGTCAGGACACCGTCCGCGACGGCCGTGCTGTTCAAGGACACCGAACTGTCCTATGCGGACCTCGACGCCCAGGCGGAGAACCTGGCCCGCCGGCTGCGTTCCCTGGGCGCCGGTCCCGAAGAGGTCGTCGCCGTCGCCGTGCCGAGGTCGGCCGAGCTGATGGTCGCCCTGCTGGGTGTCCTGAAGGCCGGGGCCGCGTACCTGCCGATCGACCTGGACTACCCGGCCGACCGGCTCGAGTACATGCTGGCCGATTCGGGTGCGCGGCTCGTGCTCTCCGAACCAGAGACAGCCGCGCGGATTCCTGCCGTCGCCGGGCTGACACAGGTTTCCGTGACCGGCGAACCCGTCGACGATGTCCCGGGTGTGGCCGCCGGGCCGGACAACACCGCATACCTGATCTACACCTCCGGCTCGACAGGGCGGCCGAAGGGCGTGGCCGTCACGCATCGCGCGATCGTCAACCGGCTCGCGTGGATGCAGCACGAGTACCGCCTCACGGCCTCGGACCGGGTGCTGCAGAAGACGCCGTCGAGTTTCGACGTGTCCGTCTGGGAATTCTTCTGGGCGCTGTGCGAAGGCGCGACGGTGGTGCTGGCCGAACCGGACGGCCACCGCGACCCGGCGTATCTCGCCAGGGTGATCCGGGAACGGGAGATCACCACCCTGCATTTCGTCCCGTCCATGCTCGCCGCGTTCCTGGGCAGCGACGAGGTGACCGGCGACCTGGGCTCGTTGCGTCAGGTGTTCTCCAGCGGCGAGGCGCTGACCGGCGAGATCGCCGCGCGCTGGCGCTCGCTCACCGGCGTCCCGCTGCACAACCTCTACGGCCCGACCGAGGCCGCAGTGGACGTGACCTTCTTCGATGCCACGGGTTTCCAAGGCGCGTCCGTCCCCATCGGACGTCCGGTGTGGAACACGCGGGTGCACGTCCTCGACGGCTGCCTCCGCCCGGTGCCCGACGGCGTGGCGGGCGAGCTGTACCTCGCCGGTGTCCAGCTGGCCCGCGGCTACCACGGGCGGCCGGGCCTGACCGCCGAACGCTTCGTCGCCGACCCGTTCGGCGAACCGGGGCAGCGGCTGTACCGGACCGGTGACCTGGTCCGCCGCCGTGCCGATGGCGAGATCGAGTACCTCGGTCGCACCGACCGTCAGGTGAAGATCCGCGGTAACCGGATCGAACTCGGCGAGATCGAAGCCGTGCTCGCCGCGCAGCCGAAGGTCACGGCCGCCACGGTGGTGGCGAAGGACGGCGCGCTTGTCGGCTACGTCGCCGGTGGCGCGGATCCGGAACGGCTACGGGCCGCCGTCAGCGAGGCCTTGCCCGCCCCGATGGTCCCGCGGGCGTTCGTCGTCCTCGACGAGTTCCCGTTGACCCCCAGTGGAAAGCTCGACGTCCGCGCCTTGCCCGCGCCCGAAGTCGGCGTGCCCGCTGCCGCGCCTGAGAACGACCAGGAACGCGCCTTGGCGCGGATCTTCGCGGACGTCCTCGGCCTGAACACCGTCGGCGCCCACGGCGACTTCTTCCTGTTGGGCGGCGACAGCATCTCGTCGATCGCTGTGTCGAGCCGCGCCCGGCGGGCCGGGTTCGAACTGAGCCCCAAGGACGTTTTCGAGCTCCGGACCCCGGCCGCGCTCGCCGCTTCGGCGACGCCGGTCGAGCCGGAGGCCGACGCCGACGGTGTCGGCGCGCTCTCTCTTCTGCCCGAAATGCTTCGGTTGCGGGACCTCGGTGACGCGGTTCAGCCGGAGTCGGTACTGCTGACCCTGCCGACCGGCGCCGACGTCGCGACCCTCGCCGCGGCCCTGCAACTCGTCCTCGACCGCCACGACGGTCTGCGGCTCGAACTGTCGAAGGTCGCATCGGTGCTGTGGTCGCTCGAAATCCGTCCACAAGGGACGGTTCAGGCGACCGATCTGCTTCGTCACGGGGCGGGGACGCTCGACGACGAGTACGGGGACGCCGTGGGCAGGCTCACGGACAACCTGTTGCAGGCCGTCTGGTTCGACGAGCCGGGCAGGTTGCTCCTGGTGGCGCATCCCGCACTGCTGGACGCCCGGAGCTGGACAACGCTGGCAGCCGATCTCGCGATCGCCTGGCAAGCCGTGACCGGCGGCCATCCGCCGGTGTTCACGCCGGTGAGGAGTTCGCTGCGGACCATCGCCCGCCGGATCACCGAAAGCGCACAGGATCCGGCGCTGCTCGGCGAAATCGAGCACTGGGCCGAGACCTTGGCGCCCGGCTCCGCCGAGATTTCCGGTGACGTCGCCGAACGCCGTGTCACGCTGTCCATCGAGGACACCCGGATGCTCGTCGACTCGCTGCCGTCCACTGTGCACGGAGACGTGACCGACGTTCTTCTGACGGCGTTGAAGGCCGCCGTCGATGGCGATCTCCTCGTCGACCTTCACGGACGCGTGGACGCGGGGGACACTGTCGGCGCGTTGACGTCGGTCCGCCCGGTGCGGATCACCGCGACCGGCGGACCGCTCGCGATGCTCAAGGCCGTCAAGGAGACGGTCCGGAAGACGCCTCAGGGCTACGGTCCGCTGCGTTACCTCAACGCCCAGACCGGGCCGCTGCTCGCCGGGCTCGCGAAGCCGCGGATCGCCCTGCGCTACGACGGCCGGATCCCGGCCGGCGCGGGGGAGTGGCAGGTCGCCGGGCACGCGGCGGTGCCCCCAGCGGGTGACCACGTCCTGCGGATCGGCGTCGCCTGCGAGGAGACCGAGGACGGGCCGAGGTTGACGGCGACGTTCGCCGGCCCGGCCGGAACGCTCGCGGACCGCTGGGTCGCCGCCTTGCGCGAGCTCGCGGCGGTGGACGCGGACGTGCCGGTGGGGCTCACGCCGTCCGACCTCGAACTGGTGTCGCTGACGCAGGAGGAGATCGCGCGCGTCGAGCGGTTCAGCCCGCTGCCGGTCGCCGACGTCTGGCCGCTGTCCCCGCTCCAGGAAGGCCTGTTCTTCCACTCCAGCTACAACTCCGACCGCGTCGACATCTACACGATCCAGGAGGCGATCGACTTCGATCACCGCCTGGATGCCGGCAAGTTGCGCTCGGCGGTGTCCGCGCTGCTCCGCCGGATCCCGAGTCTCGGCGCCGGTTTCACCAGCGAGGGACTACGAGGGCCCGTCCAGTTCGTGGCGGCCGACGTCGAGCCGCCCGTGTCCGAAGTGGACCTTTCGGCGCTGCCCGAAGACGAGCGGCGGGAGCGGCTCGACGAACTGATGGCCGAGGACCGCGCGACGCGGTTCGACCTCGGCACCCCACCGCTGTTCCGCCTGAAGCTGGTCCGGCTCGGGGACGGGCGCGACCGGGTGGTGCTGAACCGGCATCTGCTGCTCTGGGACGGCTGGTCCGCCTGGCTCTTCATCGAGCAGCTGTTCGCGCTGTACGACCTCGGCGGGGACGACCGCACGCTGCCCGCAGCAGGGTCCTATGTGGACTTCCTGCGCTGGCTCGACCGCCAGGACATCGAGGCCGCCACGGGAGCGTGGCGCGAGGCGCTGTCCGGGCTGGCGGAGCCGACCGTCGTCGGTCCGGAGGGCCGGGATCTGGTCCCCGCCACGCCGGTCAACCTGGACACCGTGCTCCCGGCCGACCTGGGCCGCGCACTGCGTGAGCAGGCCAGGCGGCACGGCCTGACCGTCAACTCCGTGCTCAACGCGGCCTGGGGCCTGGTCCTCTCGACGATGACCGGGCGGCACGACGTCGTGTTCGGCGCCGCGGTCGCGGGCAGGCCCGCGGCGGTGCCCGACATCGAGAACACCATCGGCCTGTTCCTCAACACCGTGCCGACCCGGGTGCGGCTCGACGCGGCCGAGTCGGTTCTGGACCTGGTGCGGCGCTTGCAGTCCGAGCGGATGGACCTGACCCCGTACGAGTTCATGAGCCTCGGTGTCCTGCAGCGGGAGGCCGGGCACCGCGTGCTGTTCGACACGCTCTTCGTGCTGCGCAACGCCGACGGTGACGAACGGCGCGACGGACTCCGCCACCGGCACGGCATCACCGGCCTGCTCAACATCGACGCCACGCACTACCCGCTGACCCTGGTGGTCACGCCGGGCGAGGAAATCCGGATCACGCTGTCCTATCGGGACGACGTCATCGACTCGGACGAGGCCGCGTCGGTCTTGGGCCGGTTCACCTCACTGGTCGAGCAGATCGTCGACGACCCGGCGAAACCGGTCGGCGCGCTGGCCACGGTGTCCACTGAGGATCGTGCGGCGCTGGAAGCAGGCTGGGCCGAGGCCGAGCACCCGGTCATCGAGGACACGATCGCCGACCTGCTGGCGGTTCAAGCGGAACGAACGCCGGACTCGATCGCCTTGGTGTTCGGCGAAGAACGTCTGACGTACGCGGAACTCGACGCGCGCATCAACCGGATGGCCCGGTTGCTGCTGGCGAAGGGGGCCGCGCCGGAGCAGGTGATCGCGCTCGGCCTGCCGCGGTCGATCGACATGGTCGTCGCGCTGTTCGCCGTGCTGCGCACCGGCGCGGCGTACCTGCCGCTGGAACTCGACTACCCGGCCGACCGGCTCGCGATGATGCTGGAGGACGCGAGGCCGCTGTGCCTCGTGTCCACAAAGGACGTCTCGGCGACACTTCCCGGCGCCACGCCGCGGGTCCTCGTCGACGACCACGAAGACAGGGCGTTCGGCGGCGGCCCGATCTCCGACGCCGAACGCCCGCTGTTCCCGCGCGGCCGTGCGGACCGCATGGAGCATCCGGCGTACGTCATCTACACCTCGGGCTCCACGGGCAAACCCAAGGGCGTCGTCGCGCCGTACCGCGGCCTGACGAACATGCAGCTCAACCACCAGGGCGCCATCTTCGCCCCGGCCATCGCGTCGGCGGGCGGACGGCGGCTGCGGATCGCGCACACCGTGTCGTTCGCCTTCGACATGTCCTGGGAAGAGCTGCTGTGGCTCGTCGAAGGGCACGAGGTCCACGTCTGCGACGAGGAACTGCGGCGGGACGCGCGGGGGCTCGTGGCGTACTGCGACGAGCACGAGGTCGACGTCGTCAACGTGACGCCGACGTACGCCCATCTGCTGATCGAGGAAGGGCTGCTGGAAGGACACCGGCCCGCGCTCGTGCTGCTCGGCGGCGAGGCGGTGTCGGAGTCGGTGTGGAACCGGCTGCGGGACACCGACGGGACCTACGGCTACAACCTGTACGGCCCCACCGAGTACACGATCAACACGCTCGGCGGCGGCACGACCGACAGCGACACCCCGACCGTCGGCAAACCGATCTGGAACACCCGCGCCTACATCGTCGACGCCTGGCTCCGGCCGGTCCGGGACGGGGTCGCGGGCGAGCTCTACATCGCGGGTGAGGGGCTGGCCCGCGGCTACCTCGGCCGTCCCGGCCTGACCGCCGAGCGGTTCGTCGCCGACCCGTTCGTGCCAGGGGGCGGGCGCATGTACCGCACCGGTGACCTGGTGCGCCGCCGTCCGGACGGGAACATCGACTTCCTCGGCCGCACCGACGACCAGGTCAAGATCCGCGGCTATCGCGTCGAACTCGGCGAGATCGAGACCGCGCTCAGCCGGTACCCCGAGGTCGCGCAGGCCGCCGTCCTCGCGCGGCCCGACCCGTCGGCGCCCGGCCTGCAGCGGCTCATCGGCTACGTCGTCCCTGCCGAGCTGAGCGGGGACGCGCGGGCCGAGGCGGAGGCCGACCAGGTCGGCGAATGGCAGCAGATCTACTCGGACGAGTACACCGAGATCCCGACGGCCCTGTTCACCGAGGACTTCGCGGGCTGGGATTCCAGCTACGACGGTGATCCGATCCCGCTGGAGCACATGCGGGAATGGCGGCAGGCGACCGTCGACCGGATCGCCGAACTGAAGCCGGAACGAGTGCTGGAGATCGGCGTCGGCACCGGTCTGCTGATGGGGCAGATCGCCCCGATGGCGCGGGAGTACTGGGGCACCGACCTCGCCGCGCCGGTGATCGCGAAGCTGAACCGCGAGCTGGAACGGGATCCGGAGCTGGCGGCCAAGGTGAACCTGCGCGCCCAGCCGGCGCACGTGTTCGACGGCCTGCCCGGCGGCCGGTTCGACACCATCGTGATCAACTCCGTCATCCAGTACTTCCCGAGCGTCGACTACCTGACCGACGTCATCACGAAGGCGATCGGCCTGCTCGCGCCCGGCGGCGCGCTGTTCGTCGGCGACGTCCGGAACCTGCGCCTCGCCCGTGCCTTCCACACCGCCATCCAGCTCACCCGCGCCGACGCGACCTCCGATGTCGCCCACGTGCGGCGTGCGATCGAACGCGGTGCCGCGCTGGAGAAGGAACTGCTGATCGACCCGGACTACTTCACCGCGCTCGCGCGGCGGCTTCCGGATGTCGCCGCGCAGGTCCGGATCAAACGGGCCCGGCTGCACAACGAGCTGAGCCGGTACCGCTACGACGCGGTCCTGGTCAAGGCACCCGCCACGACCCTTTCGGTCGCCCAAGCGCCACGTCTGTTCTGGGACGAGGTGGGCTCCCTCTCGGCCCTGGAAGCGCGGCTCTCCGGTGCGGAAACGTTGCGCGTGAGCCGGATCCCGGACGCCCGGCAGGCTCCGGAGGTCGAGGCGACACGCGCCCTGGACGCCGGTGCTCCGCTCATCGACGTCCTCGCGTTGTTCCGTGGCCATGACGGTGTCGAACCGGAGGATGTGCACGAACTCGGTGACCGGCTCGGGTTCCGGGTGTACTGCACCTGGTCGGCCGACGGAGCTTTCGAAGCGGTGTTCGTCCACAAGGGACAGTCGGACTCGCTGGTGACCGGTGTGCATCAGCCCGTTTCGGTCGGCACGAACCTGGCCAAGTACGCCACGAGCCCGACCGCGGCCCGCGGTGGCGGCGAACTGGTGCAACGCCTGCGCGATCGGCTCAAGACGGAACTGCCGGACTACATGGTCCCGGCCGCGTTCGTCACGCTGGGCGCGCTGCCGCTGACCGACAACGGCAAGCTCAACACGCGGGCGCTCCCGGACGCCGATCAGACGGTGCGGCTCGCCGAAAGCCGCCCGGCCGAGACCGCCGAAGAAGAGACGCTGTGCGCGCTCTTCGCCGAGGTCCTCGGACTGGACGGGGTCGGCGTCGAGGACAACTTCTTCGACCTCGGCGGGCATTCGCTGCTCGCCACCCGGTTGATCAGCCGCGCCAGGACCGAACTCGGCGCGGAACTGGCCATCCGTGACCTGTTCGAGGCGCCGACGGTGGCCGAGCTGGCCGCTCGCGCGGGTGCCGGCGAACCGGCGCGGCCGGCGGTGGTCCGCGCCGAGCGCCCCGAACGCGTCCCGCTTTCGGCGGCCCAGCGCAGCCTTTGGCTGGTCGACCGGATGGAAGCGAACGCGGTCGCGTACAACTTCCCGCTGACCTTCCGGTTGCGGGGCGACCTTGATCTCGAGTCACTTCGGCTGGCGCTGGGCGACGTCCTCGGCAGGCACGAAGTCCTGCGGACCGTGTTCATCGAGCACGACGGGGAGCCCTACCAGCGCGTTCTCGACGCGCCCGAGATCCCGTTCGCCGTGGAGGAGTGCGATGAAGCCGGGTTGGCGGTCCGCATCGCCGAGCTCTCGCGGACACCGTTCGACCTGGCACGGGAAATCCCGGTCCGGCTGAGGGTGCTGCGCCTCGGCGACGGCGACCACGTGATCTCGCTGGTCCTGCACCACAGCGCGACCGACGAATGGTCCGACCGTCCGTTCCTGGGCGACCTGACCTCGGCGTATGAAGCCCGGCTCGGCGGCGCGAGTCCCGTGTGGACGGACCTTCTGGTGCAGTACGCAGACTTCTCCTTGTGGCAGAAGGACTTCCTCGACCAGCGCGGCGCCGCCCAGATCGCCTTCTGGGCCGGATCCTTGGACGGTGCGCCGGACGAGCTCACGCTGCCGCTGGACCGCCCGCGTCCGCTCCGGCCGACCGGACGGGGCGGGAAGGTCAAGTCCCGGCTGTCCGGCGAGCTGTCGGCCGCCGTGCGGGACCTGGCGGCGAAAGCCGGGGCGAGCCCGTTCATGGTGCTCCAAACGGCGGTGGCCGCACTGCTGCACCGGACCGGCGCCGGGGACGACATCCCGCTCGGCGCCCCGATCGCGGGACGAACTGACGAACGGCTGGAGCAGCTCGTCGGATTCTTCGTGAACACGCTGGTGTTGCGGACCGACCTGTCCGGCGAGCCGACGTTCGCCGCGCTGCTCGACAGGGTGCGCGAGGCGGATCTCGCCGCGTTCTCGCACGGCGACCTGCCGTTCGAGCGTGTCGTGGAGGAGCTGAACCCGCCCCGGGTGACGGGCCGCAACCCGCTGTTCCAGGTGATGGTGGGCTACCACCGGCAGAGCGACGCGCACGACGTGCTCGGGCTGCCCGCCGAGTGGTTCGAGATGGACACCGGTATGGCGAAGTTCGACCTGCACTTCACGATGGTCGACGGCGGGGACACCGCCACGCTGATGCTGGAATACGCCGAGGATCTCGCCGACGAGTCGACGGCCGAGCGGCTGCTCACCCGCCTCACTTCGCTGCTGGAGCAGGTCACGGCCGAACCGGACCGGTCCGTCGCGGCGCTCGACGTCCTCGTCGGTGATGAGCTCGCGCGGGTGACCGAGTGGAACCGCACGGCTCGTGAGGTCTCGGTCGCGACCCTGCCGGTGCTGTTCGAGGCGCAGGTGGCGCGGACACCGGACGCTCTTGCCGTGGTGTTCGAAGGCACTGAGCTTTCGTACGCGGAGTTCAACGCGCGCGCGAATCGGCTGGCACGGTGGCTGGTCGAGCGGGGCGTGGGTGCGGAGTCGGTGGTGGCGGTGTCGCTGCCGAGGTCGATCGATCTGGTCGTCGCGCTGTACTCCGTGCACAAGGCTGGGGCGGCGTATCTGCCGCTCGACACGGACTACCCGGCCGACCGGCTGGCGTTCATGCTCGACGACGCGTCGCCCGCCGTGGTTCTCGATACTTTGCCTGATCTCGATGGCTACTCCGTTGAGAACTTGGGTCGCGTCGTGGATCCGTCGTTTCCGGCGTATGTGATCTACACGTCGGGTTCGACCGGTCGTCCTAAGGGTGTCGTGGTACCGCACTCCGGCATCGTGAACCGGTTGTTGTGGATGCAGGACGAGTACGGTCTGGCGGCGGATGATCGGGTGTTGCAGAAGACGCCGTCGAGTTTCGATGTGTCGGTGTGGGAGTTCTTCTGGCCGCTCATCACCGGAGCGACGCTGGTGGTCGCCAAACCCGAGGGACACAAAGACCCGGCGTACCTCGCGGAGCTGATCCGTACCGCCGGGATCACCACCGTCCACTTCGTCCCGTCGATGCTCGCGCTGTTCCTGGAAACGGCGGAGTGCGCGGGATTGCGGCGGGTGATTTGCAGTGGCGAGGCGCTGCCGTCCGAACTGGCCGCTCGCGTGGATGTCCCGCTGTACAACCTCTACGGCCCGACCGAAGCGTCCGTCGACGTGACGGCGTGGCGGGCCGACGCCGAGACGACACCCTCCGTCCCGATCGGACGTCCGGTGTGGAATACGCGGACGTACGTGCTGGACGCACGGCTGAACCCGGTCCCGCCGGGTGTCCCCGGTGAGCTCTACCTCGCCGGTGTGCAGCTCGCTCGCGGGTACCTGGCCAGGCCGGGGTTGACCGCCGAGCGGTTCGTCGCCGACCCGTTCGGCGGCCCGGGGGAGCGCATGTACCGCACCGGGGACCTCGCGCGCTGGTCCGCCGACGGCGTCCTCGAATTCCTGGGCCGGGTCGACGACCAGGTCAAGATCCGCGGTTTCCGGGTCGAACTCGGTGAGGTCGAAGCGGCGCTGACCGCGTCCGGATCCGTCACGCGTGCCGTGGTCGTCGCCAGGGAAGACCGGTTGGTGGCCTACGTCGTCGGGGCCGTGGACGGGCTTCGTGAGGCAGTGGCGACGAAGCTTCCGGAGCACATGGTGCCGTCGGCGTTCGTCGTGCTCGACGAGATCCCGCTGACCCCGAACGGCAAACTCGACCGCAAAGCACTCCCAGCTCCCGAGTTCGCGGCCGCCGAAGGCCGTGCACCGCGGAACGCCAGGGAAGAAGCCCTGTGCGCGTTGTTCGCCGATGTGCTCGGCGTGGAACAGGTCGGGATCGATGACGGGTTCTTCGCGCTCGGCGGGCATTCGCTGCTGGTGATGCGCCTGGTCAGCCGGATCTCGGCCGCACTGGACGCCACCGTGTCGGTCCGCGACGTCTTCGACGCCCCCACCGTCGCGGCGCTGGCGGAACGGCTTACCGACCCCTCGGACCGGCCGGCCTTGAGCGCCGGGAACCGTCCGGAAGTCTTGCCGCTTTCGCCCGCGCAGCAACGGTTGTGGTTCCTGTACCAGCTCGAAGGGGTCACGCCCACCTACAACATCCCGCTCGCCTGGCGTCTGCACGGCGAGCTGGACACGGAGGCGCTGCGCGCGGCGATCGGCGACCTCGTCGAGCGGCACGAACCGCTGCGGACCGTGTTCGCCGAGGAGGGAGGCGTCGCGGCGCAGCGGATCTTGGCCGACGCACGTCCGGAGGTCCGCTTCGAGGACGCGGGTGACCTCCCCACGCAGTTGTCCGCCGAAGCCGGCCGCGGATTCGCCCTCGACGCGGAACTCCCGATCCGGGCCACGGTCTTCACCGTGTCCGCTCGGGAACACGTCCTCCTGCTGGTGATCCATCACGTGGCGACGGACGAGTGGTCACAGGGACCGCTGATGGCCGACCTCGCGACGACCTACGAGGCGCGTCTGGCCGGAGTCGCTCCACAGTGGACGGAACTTCCGGTCCAGTACGCAGACTACGCCTTGTGGCAACGCGAACTGCTCGCCTCGACGGCCTCCGGGCACCTCGAGTTCTGGCAGGAAGCACTGGCCGACCTGCCCGACGAACTGGCTCTGCCTTCGGACCGGCCCCGGCCGGCCGAGTCGAGCCACCGCGGCGGTCTCGTCACCTTCCCGATCGACGGCGGGCTCACCGAGCGCCTGCGTGCGGTCGCCCGGCGGCACGACGTCAGCATGTTCATGCTGGCACAGGCCGCGGTCGCGGCACTGCTGCACCGGCTCGGGGCCGGGGACGACATCCCCCTCGGCGCGCCGAGTTCCGGCCGCGTCGACGAACGGCTGGAGCCGCTGATCGGCTTCTTCGTGAACTCGCTCGTGCTGCGCACCGACCTGTCGGGCGACCCGGCGTTCGGCGACCTGCTCGCCCGGGTGCGCGCGACGGACCTCGCCGCCTTCGAACACCAGGATCTGCCGTTCGAGCGCCTGGTCGACGCGGTCAACCCGGAACGCTCACTGGCCAGGCACCCGTTGTTCCAGGTGATGGTGGTCTACCTGCCCGAATCGGGCGAGGGGCTGGAACTGCCCGGTCTTCGTGCGGTTCAGGAGGACTTCGCACAGGGCGTCGCGAAGTTCGATCTCGAATTCGGATTCCTGGAGAACAGCGACGGGATCTCGGGCGCGATCGAGTACAGCGCCGACCTGTTCGACCACGCCACGGCCGAATCGATCGCGCGGCGGCTGGTCGCCGTTCTGGACCAGGTGGCCGCCGATCCGGCGATCCCGCTCGGCGAACTCGACATCCTCGGCGAGGACGAACGCACGCTGCTCGAGCGTTGGAACGACACCGCGCACGACGTTCCGCCGGTGACGTTGCCGGAGTTGTTCGAGGCGCAGGTGGCGCGGACTCCGGACGCTTCCGCCGTGGTGTTCGAAGGCTCGGAACTCTCGTACGCCGAGTTCAACGCACGGGCGAATCGGCTGGCGCGATGGTTGGCCGAGCAGGGTGTGGGTGCGGAGTCGGTGGTGGCGGTGTCGCTGCCGAGGTCGATCGATCTGGTCGTCGCGCTGTACTCCGTGCACAAGGCTGGGGCGGCGTATCTGCCGCTCGACACGGATTATCCGGCCGACCGGCTGGCGTTCATGCTCGCAGACGCGTCACCCACGGTAGTGCTTGATACGTTGCCTGACGTTGATGGCTACTCCGGAGAAAATCTGGGCCGTGTCGTGGATCCGTCGTCTCGGGCGTATGTGATCTATACGTCGGGTTCGACGGGTCGTCCTAAGGGTGTGGTGGTGCCGCATTCCGGCATCGTGAACCGGTTGTTGTGGATGCAGGACGAGTACGGTCTGGCGGCGGATGATCGGGTGTTGCAGAAGACGCCGTCGAGTTTCGATGTGTCGGTGTGGGAGTTCTTCTGGCCGCTCATCACCGGCGCCACACTGGTGGTCGCCAAACCGGACGGCCACCGCGATCCGGCGTATCTCGAAGCGCTGATCCGGGACCAGCGGATCACGACCCTGCACTTCGTCCCGTCGATGCTGGAAGCGTTCCTCGCCGAAGAGCCGGGATGGCACGGCGTCCGCCGGGTCCTGTGCAGTGGCGAGGCGCTGCCGCCGGAACTGGCGGCCCGAGCCGGCGTCCTGCTGCACAACCTCTACGGGCCGACCGAGGCTTCGGTGGACGTGACCTCGTGGGAGGTCGTCGATGACACCGTCCCCATTGGACGTCCGGTGTGGAACACCCGCGTCCACGTACTGGACGCCAGGCTCCGGCCGGTTCCGCCGGGCGTGGCCGGCGAGCTGTACCTCGCGGGTGCGCAACTCGCGCGCGGCTACCTCGGCCGGGCCGGGCTGACCGCCGAGCGGTTCGTGGCGAACCCGTTCGCCGCGGGGGAGCGCATGTACCGCACGGGCGACCTCGCGCGATGGCGTGCCGACGGCGCGCTCGAGTACCTCGGCCGCGCCGACGATCAGGTCAAGCTGCGCGGGTTCCGGATCGAGCTGGGCGAGATCGAGTCCGTGCTCTCCGCACGGGTTGTCCTGCGGGAGGGCAGGCTCGTCGCCTACCTGACCGGCGCGGCCGACGTCGAAGAGACCCGGCGGCTGGCCGAGGCCGCTTTGCCGGAGTACATGGTGCCGTCGGCGTTCGTGGTGCTGGACGAGTTCCCGTTGACACCCAACGGGAAGCTCGACCGCAAGGCGCTGCCCGCGCCGGACTTCGCCGTCGCGGTCACCGGCGACGCCCCGCGCACTCCGCGCGAAGAACTGCTGGCGTCGCTTGTCGCCGGTGTGCTCGGGCTGGAGAAGGTCGGCGTCCACGACGACTTCTTCCGCCTCGGCGGTGACAGCATCGTCGCGATGCAGCTGGTCGGCCGGGTGCGGAGCGCCGGGCTGCTGCTCAGCCCGCGTGACGTCTTCCGGCATCGGACCGTCGCGGCGCTGGCCGAGGTCAGTTCGGTGCGGCTCGACGCGCCCGCACCGGCGAACCGCAAGCACTTGGTGGAGCTCGAAGCGGGCGAACGCGCCGAGATCCTCGACGTCGCGCCGGACACGGCCGAGGTGTGGCCGCTGACGCCGTTGCAGGCAGGGTTGCTCTTCCACGCGACGATGGACGGCGACGGACCCGACGTCTACACCGTCCAGGTGTCCTTCGATCTCAACGGCCCGCTCGATCCGGTGCGGCTGCGCGAGGCCGCTCAGTCCCTCGTGGACCGGCACGCCGTCTTGCGCACCGGCTACCGCTATCTCGCCTCCGGTCGTCCGGTCGCGCTGGTGGCGCGTTCGGTCACGGTTCCTTGGCGTTTCGTGGACTCGGCGGGCGATTTCGAAACGGAGATGGCACATGACCGCCGCCGCTTCGATCCGGCGGCCGCGCCACTGCTGCGGTTCCTGCTCCTGGCCTTGCCGGACGGTCGGCACCGGCTGGTGTTCACCCACCAGCACGTCCTGCTCGACGGCTGGTCGGTCCCGCAACTGTTCGCCGAGCTGTCCCAGCTCTACGCCGGTGCCGACGCGGCGCCGTCACGGCAGTACCGCGACCATCTCGGCTGGCTCGCGGAGCAGGACCGGGAGGCGGCGGAAGCCGCTTGGCGGCAGGCACTCGACGGGCTCACCGAGCCGACGCACTTCGTCCCGCAGGACCCGCAGCGGATCCCGGCTCTGCCGGAGCGGTTGTCGCTGGAACTGCCGGAGCAGGCGACCGAGGCACTGGCCGGCCTGGCCCGCTCGCGTGGTCTGACGCTGAACACGCTGGTCCAGACGGCGTGGAGCATCGTGCTCGGCAGGCTGACCGGCCGATCGGACGTCGTGTTCGGCGCGACGGTCGCCGGCCGCCCGCCGGAACTGGCCGGGGTCGAGCGGATGCTCGGCCTGTTCATCAACACGATCCCGGTGCGGATCGTGCTCGACCCGGCCGAGAAGCTGGGTGCACTCCTCGACCGGGTCCAGGACGGACAGTCCGCATTGCTGGCGCACCAGCACTTCGGGCTCGCCGACATCCAGCGTGGCGCCGGGCTGGGGGAGCTTTTCGACACGCTGATGGTGTTCGAGAGCTACCCGGGCGCGGACGAGGACGAAACCGGTGCCGGGCTGCGCGGGGAGATCGTGCGCCACGAGGACTCGACGCACTATCCGCTCACCTGGGCGGTGGAGCCCGGCGCGCGGCTGAAGCTCACGGCCGAGTACCGCTCCGACCTGTTCGACGCGGGCCTGCCGGAACGGCTTCCGGCCGCGATGGAGCGGGTGCTCGCCGCCATGGTGTCCGATGTGGACGCCCCGGTCGGCAGGGTCGACATCCTGACCGAGGCCGACCTCGACCTGATCGTCCGCGAGTGGAACGGGACGGCGCTCGCCGTCGAACCGTCCACTGTGGCCGGTTTGTTCGAAGCGCAGGTCCGGCGTTCGCCCGGCGCGACGGCGGTGGTGTCCGGTGAGGTCGCCTTGACCTTCACCGAGCTGAACGAACGCGCCAACCGGCTCGCCAGGGCGCTGGTCGCCCACGGCATCGGCCCGGAGGACTTCGTCGCCTTGGCGCTGCCGCGTTCGGCGGACGTGCTGCTGGCGATCCTCGCGGTCCACAAGACGGGAGCGGCGTACCTGCCGCTCGACCCGGACTACCCCGTCGAACGGCTGGCCGCGATGCTCGCCGACGCGCGGCCCAAGGTGATCCTGACCGAACCCGAGCTGCTGGAGTCGTTGCCCCGGACCGAGATCGAGACGCTGGCGCTGTGCGCGCTCGTCACCGAGGACCGGCAGGCGCACGACCTGACCGATCGGGACCGGGTCCGGCCGCTCAGTCCGGAGCATCCGGCGTACGTGATCTACACGTCGGGTTCGACGGGGACGCCCAAGGGGGTCGTCGTCCCGCATCGCGGTGTGGTGAACCTGTTCCACAGCCATCGCGCGACGCTGCACCGGCCCGCGGTCGAGGCCACCGGCAAACCGCACCTGCGGGTCGGGCACGCGTGGTCGTTCTCCTTCGACGCCTCGTGGCAGCCGCAGCTGTGGCTGCTCGACGGGCACGCCGTGCACATCGTGGACGAGAAGACCCGGCGTGATCCGGAGCTCCTGGCCGCGATGATCTCCCGGGACGGCTTCGACTTCATCGAGGTCACGCCGTCGTTCTTCGCACAGATGGCGGAAGCCGGACTGCTCGACGGCGACCGATGCCCGCTGGCCGTGATCGGTGTCGGCGGCGAGGCGGTGCCCGAGAGCCTGTGGCGCCGTCTGGCCACTTTGGACGGCACCGAGGCCTTCAACCTCTACGGGCCGACGGAGTCCACAGTGGACGCGTTGGTCGCGCGGATCGGTGACAGTGAGAAGCCGCTGGTCGGCCGTCCGGTCGCGAACACCCGCGCCTACGTGCTGGACGCGGCGCTGCGGCCGGTGCCGCCAGGGGTCACCGGCGAGCTGTACCTCGCCGGCTCCGGTCTCGCCAGGGGCTACCTCGGGCGGGCGGCGCTGACGTCGGAGCGGTTCGTGGCGGATCCGTTCGGCCCGCCGGGCGCCCGGATGTACCGCACCGGCGACCTCGCCCGGTGGACCGCGGACGGTCGGCTGGACTTCGGCGGCCGCGCCGACGACCAGGCGAAGATCCGCGGCTTCCGGGTCGAACCGGGCGAGATCGAAGCCGTGCTCGAGCGGCACGACGACGTCGCGCAGGCCGTCGTCCTCGTGCGTGAGGATCGCCCGCGGCTCAAGCAGCTGGTGGCCTACGTGGTGTCCACTGTGGATCACGCGGACCTGCGGCGGTTCGCGGCCGAGACGTTGCCGGAGTACATGGTCCCGGCGGCGTTCGTCGCGCTCGACGCGCTTCCCGTGTTGTCCAACGGGAAACTGGACCGCAAGGCGCTGCCCGCGCCGGACTACTCGGAGCTGGCCGGTGGCAGGGCGCCGGAGACCCCGCTGGAGAAGACGTTGTGCGGGCTCTTCGCGGAAGTGCTCGACGTGCCGGAACTCGGCGCCGACGACGACTTCTTCGCTCTCGGCGGGGACAGCATCGTCGCGATGCGGCTGGTCAGCCGGGCTCGCGCGGCCGGGCTGAAAATCACGCCGCACGAGGTGTTCGCGCGCCGGACCGTCGCGGCGCTGGCCGAGGTCGCCGAGAGCCTGGCGGCCGACGACGTCATCGTGCCGACGCCGATCATGCACGCGCTGCGCGAACTGGGCGGGCCGATCGACGGCTATCACCAGGCGGCGTTGCTCCAGACGCCGTCCGGGATGACCGGTGAGCAGCTGAAGGCCGTGCTCGGCGCCGTCGTCGCACGGCACGACATGCTGCGCGCGCGGCTCGACCGGTCGGTGGACGGCTGGGCGCTCCGCGTGGCCGAATCCGTTGACGTCCGCGTCGAACGCGTCGAGGTCGAAGGTGATCTGTTCGCTCTGATCGAGCGACATGCGGAGCCGACTCGCGCGAGGCTCGACCCGGACGCAGGCGTGATGGTGAGCGCGACGTGGTTCGACGCGGGATCGTCGGGATCGGGCCGGTTGCTGCTGATGATCCATCACCTGGCGGTCGACGGTGTCTCTTGGCGGATCCTGTTACCGGATCTCGCTTCCGCGTGGGACGCGGTCGCTCTCGGCCGGACGCCCGAACCGTCCCCAGTGGACACTTCGTTCCGGCGATGGTCGGAAGTACTGTCCACACAGGACCGGGAGGGCGAACTAGGCCGGTGGAAGTCCGTGCTGGGCGGCGGGGATCCGCTCCCGCTGGACCGGCCGCTCGACCCCGCGCGGGACGTGCAGGGAACCGTGAAGAAGGTGTCGCTGACCCTGCCCGCCGAGCGGACGGCCCCGCTCCTGTCCCGTGCGACCATCAACGACGTCCTGCTCACCGGCCTCGCGCTCGCCGTCACCCGGTGGCGCCGGGACGGGGGGCAGGCGGTGCTGGTCGACGTCGAGGGCCACGGCCGCGAGGAGGAACTCGCCCGTGGTGCGGATCTTTCGCGGACGGTCGGCTGGTTCACCACCGTCGTCCCGGTATGTCTCGACCTCGGCGACCTCGACCTGGACGACGCGTTCGCGGGCGGAGCCGCCGCCGGTATCGCGCTCGAGCGGGTCCGGGCACACCTCGACGGGCTGCCGGACGGCGGCATCGGGCACGGTCTGCTCCGGTACCTCGACCCGCGCACCGGTCCCGAACTCGCCGAGTTCGCGAAGCCGCAGATCGAGTTCAACTACCTGGGCCGGATCGGCGTCCCCGAGGCGACCGACTGGTCGTACGCGGCGGAGGCCGAAGCCGCCGAACTCGGCGCGGACGACGGGATGCCCGTCTCGCACGCGCTGACGATCAACGTCCTGGCCGAGGACCGCCCCGGCGGCCCCGAACTGGCCGCACACTGGTCGTGGCCGGAGGCCGTGCTGACCGAAGAGTCGGTGCGGGAACTGGCGGAGGGCTGGTTCCTCGCGCTCGACGCGCTCACCCGCCGGGCTGATTCACCGGCTGTACAGAAGGAGAACAAGGAATGACGAACCCGTTCGAGAACCCCGACGGCACGTACCTCGTGCTGGTCAACGACGAGGGCCAGCACAGCCTGTGGCCCGAGTTCGTCGAGGTCCCGGCGGGCTGGACCACGAAGTTCGGCCCGGCCTCGCGTCCGGAGTGCCTCGAGTACGTCGAGACCAACTGGACCGACCTCCGTCCCGCTTCGCTAGTCAAGGCCATGGAGTCCTGACCCGCTTCGTTCCGTGAAGGCCTCCTTGAGGGACCCAGAGTCCCTCAAGGAGGCCTTCACGGACTTGCGTTGTTCAGAAGCGCGACCGAATCCGGCCATAAAACGTGAGTAGCGTTCGGGTTATGGATCGAAGAGCGTTCATGGTGGCCGCCGGTGGTGCGGCGGCAGGGGCAGCGATGCTGCCGGGTGAGGCGGAGGCGCAACCCCAGGGGCAAGCGAAGTGGGGACCGCACTGGCCGGTCGTCCGCTTCAACATCCTCAGCGACATCCAGGGGGATCTCGCCGACTTCGGCAAGGCGCTCGACGACCTGCACGCGATCAACCCCGGCAGCGCGGGACTCGGTATCGCGGGGGACCTCACCCCGCGCGGCTACGACTTCGAGTACGCCCAGCTTCGCTCGACCTTCGACAAGCATCCGCATCCGCGCGAGGTCGCGTGGGCCATCGGCAACCACGAGTTCTACGTCCCGAAGTGGCGGGACCCCGACACCCTCGCG
This sequence comes from Amycolatopsis sp. WAC 01376, assembly GCF_003947415.1. GTDB lineage: Bacteria > Actinomycetota > Actinomycetes > Mycobacteriales > Pseudonocardiaceae > Amycolatopsis. The sequence goes on along the minus strand of NZ_QHKL01000004.1, from coordinate 217,545 downwards.
CAGGAGACCTGGCCCAACGGGACGACCGAGGACTCACTCTTCCGCAGCTTCTACCGGTTCGCGGGCCGCAACACCGTCTACTCCGAGACGTCGTTCGGCGGTGTTCCGGTGCTCTGCCTCGGAACCGAGCAGTACGCGAAGTACCACGACCCCAAACTGTGGGACGAGGTCTGGATGAGCGACCGGCAGTTCACCTGGCTCGAACAGCGCCTCCGGTACTGGTCGAACCGGCGCAGCCCGGTGATGGTGCTGACCCATCATCCGCTGCCCAACACCGTTTCCGGTACGCACAACAAGCTCTACCGGTCCGATTACCTCCAGCCCGACAGGCTGCTTTCGATCCTCGGCCGCCACCGGGACGTGTTCCTCTTCTCCGGGCACACGCACTGGGATCTGAACCTGTCGGACTGGGTGGTCCGCCGGGTGGTGCCGGGCACCGGGAATCTCGAAGGGTTCACCGTCGTCAACACCGCCGCCGTGCAGACCGGCTGGACGGACGACGGCAAGGGCGGGGAAGTGTCCCTAGGCGGCGCGTTCAACCAAGGGCTGCAGGTCGAGGTCTCACCTGGCTCGGTGGTCATCAAGGCCCGGGACTTCACCACGAAGACCTGGTTGAAGCAGATCACCGTTCCACTGCACAACTTCTGGGGTTCGTGAGTGGTAATCATCGCCAAGGATGTAGCTACATGGATTCCGGCTGCGGTTGATGTCAGGCCCGGTCCGTGAAGGCCCCCTTCCCTCGGCTCAGCCGAGGAAACTCGACCTTCACATCTTGCGCGAGTACATGAAGGACCCCTTCCTTGCGCCAGGCGCAAGGAAGGGGTCCTTCATGTACTCAAGAGGAAACGGCTCAGTTGGCCGGTTTGACCTCGGTCTTCGGGTCACCGTCGACCGCGGCGGCGAGCTGCGGGACGATCCGGTCGATCACGTACGGCAGGCTCAGCACGGTCACGAAGGAGACCGCGCTGCCATAGGTGCCTTCGTTCTCGATGAAGACCTCACGCTTTTCCTTCGACACCTTCAGTCCGCTGTAGAGCGCGTCCTTGCCGAGGATCTCCTGCGCCTTGGCCGGGGTGTCGATGAGCCACACGAGCGCGTCGCGGTCGAGCAGGTCGGTCCGTTCGGCGCTGAGGCTCTTGCCGAACTTGTCGCCGATGGCGGCGTCGAGGTCGGCGGGCAGCTTGAAACCGAGCGATTCGAGGATGTGCGAGCGACCGTCCTGGCTGCCGTAGACGAAGTAGCCCTCGTAGGTCGACGCCATCAGGGCCGACTTGCCGGCGAACTCCGGGTGGTCCTTGCGAGCCTGGGCGAACTTGTCCTCGACGCCCTTGACCAGTTCGTTCGCCTTGGTGGCGCGTCCGACGGCCTGGCCGACCTTCTTGGTCGCCTCGTTCCAGGGGATGCCGTAGTCGTTGTACTCCTTGGGCTGCGCGACGACCGGGACGCCGATCTGGCTCAGCTTGTCGTACTGCTCCTTGGTGAGCCCGGAGTACAGCGCGATGATCAGATCCGGCTTCAGCGCGGCGATCTTCTCGTACTGCGGTCCGTCCACGTCCTTGAGGACCTCGGGCAGCGCGGCGCCGCCGAGCTTGTCGGTCGCCCACGGGCCGATGGTGCCGGGGAACTTGCCGAGCCAGTCGGTGACACCGACCGGGACCACGCCCAGCGCCAGCAGCGCGTCCTGCTCGGTCAGGCCGACCGTGACCACACGCTTGGGCTCCTGCGTGATGGTGGTGCTGCCGTACTTGTGCTCGATCGTCGTCGGGAACGCGTTCGCGTCCACCGCGGAGCCGGCGGAGTTCTGCGCGGCCGGGGTGGCCGACTCGCCGCCTCCTCCGCACGCGGTGAGCGAGGCGGCCAGCACCAGGGTGGACGCCAGCAGGCCGGCGGTCTTCAGGCGCCCGCGCACGGCGGAGAGGGTGGGGATTCGGGCCATCATCCGTCCTTCGTGATCGGCGGTCCGGCGCAATGCCGGATTAATCGAGAATCAGGTTTGGCTAACCTAAGACGCGGACCGCCCGATTGCAACCGGTGACGGTGCGTCCCGGGTCACGTCCGTGAACGGTTGTCCGACCATGCCGCCCAAAGCGTTGCGTACTGACCACCGGAGGCCACGAGCTCCTCGTGTGTCCCGCTTTCGACGATCACGCCCGCCTCGAGCACGACGACGCGGTCCGACGCAGCGGCCTGTGTCAGCCGGTGCGCGACGACGAGACCGGTCCGGCCTTCCAATGCGGCGGCCGCGGCGGCTTCGAGGGTTTTCGCGCCCGCGCTCCCGGCTTCGGCGGTGGCCTCGTCGAGGATCGCGATCGGCGGGTCCGCGAGGACCAGCCTGGCCAGCGCCAGCTGCTGGGATTGGGTGACGGTCAGCTGGTGCCCGCCTTCGCCGACGACGGTCGCGAGACCTTCGTCCAGTGCCTCGGCCCAGCCGCGCGCGCCGACTTTTTCCAACGCCGCCAGCAACTCCGCGTCGGTGGCGCCGGGGCGGGCGAGCCGGAGGTCGTCCGCCAGCGAACCGGCGAAGACGTGCACCTCCTGGCTGATCAGCGCGACGGCCTGCCGGGTGGCGGACGGCCCGAGCTCGTCGAGCGGAACGCCGCCGACGGCGATCGTCCCGGAGTCCGGGGTGTGGATCCCGGCGATCAGCTTGGCGAGCGTCGTCTTCCCGGCTCCGCTCGCGCCCACCAGCGCGACCCGTTCACCGGGGGAGAGGCTGAGGTCGACGTCCCGCAGCACCGGATGTCCGTCCACATAGGAATGACAGAGCCCGGCCGCCTTCACCGACGCGTCAACGGGTTTCGCGGGCAGCTCGGGTTCGCGCGGGGCTGGCAGATCGGCGACACCGACCAGCCGGGCGAGGCTCGCGGCGGCCGCTTGCGCGTCGTCCACCAGCGCCAGCGCGCTGTTGATCGGACCGAACAGGCTGTGGAAGTATAACGCCGCCGCCGTCGCCGCGCCGACGGTCACCGCGTCGGCGCCCACCAACAGGAACCCGGCCGCGAGCACGGCCGAGAGGCCCACGAACTCGGCCAGGTTGAGCCGGGCGAAGAACTTCGTCATCAGCCGCACACCGCGCAGCATCAGGTCCATCGCGCCCTCGGACCGCTGCCGGACCCGCTCGACGTGGGCGTCGGCGAGCCGGAACGCGCGGACGGTCTTCGCGCCGCCGATCGTGTCGAGCAGTTGCTGTTGCTGTGAACCGGTCGCGATCCGCTGCTTCGCGTACAACGGCACGGCGTTGCGGACGTACCAGCGCACGGTGTGCAGCTGGATCGGCGTCGCCAGCAACGCGGCCAGCAGGAACCGCCAGTCGAGGACGGCGAGCGCGCCGAGGGTCAGCACGATGGTGAGCACCGACCGGCCCAGTTCGGGCAGGGCCTCACGGACCGCCCTCGCGACCACCGTGACGTCGTTGGTGACGCGAGCGGTCAGGTCGCCGGAGCCCGCGCGTTCGACCTGCTCCAGCGGGAGACCGAGCGCCCGGTCGACGAACCGTTCGCGCAGTTCCGCCAGCAGCGTTTCGCCGAGCTTCGCGGTCAGCGAGACACCCAGTGCCGTCGCGATCGCCTGCCCGACGGCGACCAGCACCAATGCCACCACGGGGGTGGTCAGTTCGGTCGCGGGCCGTTTTTCGATGACCAGATCGACGATGTGGCCGAGCAGGCGTGCGGTGAGCAGCCCGATCGCGGTCGCGCAGACGAGCATCGCCAGCGCGCCGGCGGCACGGGCCTTCGAGGTGCGGAGCAGTTCGCCGAGGACCGCGCGGATCCGCTTGCCGTCGGCGGTGGGGAGCAGTTCGCGCGTCATGACAACACCGCCGCGCGGTAGTCGGCGCGGTCGCGGGCGAGTTCGGCGTGGCCGCCCTCGCCGGTGATCCGGCCGCCGTCGAGGACGACGACGCGGTCCGTCACGGCGAGCAGGGCGGGGCTCGTGGTCACCAGGATCGTGGTCCGTCCTTGTCGTAGCCGGGCGAGCCCGGTGGCGATCTTCGCCTCGGTCACCGTGTCCACCGCCGTCGTCGGATCGTGGACGACGAGCACCGGCGCGTCCGCGGCGAGCGCGCGGGCGAGCGCGACCCGTTGCCGCTGCCCGCCGGAGAGGGAACGCCCGCGTTCGGTGACCGCGGTCGCGGTGCCGTCCGGCAACGCCGCCGCGACCTCGTCCGCGGCCGACGCGGCCAGCGCGTCGCCGGATTCGCGGCCACCGGCGTGGACGTTCTCCGCCAGCGTCCCTTCGAACAGGTCCGCGTCGTGCGCGGCGACCAGGACGACCTCCCGCACCCGGTCCGGGTCCACAGTGGACAGATCGACGCCGTCGACGTGGACCTGGCCCTCGGCGGGATCGCCCGCACGGCCGAGGCAGTCGAGCAGATCGGTCGCGGCGGCCGGATCGGCGGCGACGACGCCGATCAGCTGCCCTGCCGGGATGTCGAGGTCGACCCCGCGGAGGCTGCGGTACGACACCTGGGTGAACTTGACGTTCCCGCCGGCGGGGGCGGGGAGTTCGCCGTCACCCGGTTCGACCGCCACAGGCGTGGTCAGCAGGTCGGCGACCCGGGACGCCGACGCACGGCCCTGCGCCAGTTCGCCGTTGACCCACGAGAAGATCAGGAACGGGGTGAGCAGGAACTGGGCCAGCCCCACCGCGGCGACGAGATCGCCGACACTGATCGCCCCCGACGACGCGAGATGCCCGCCGACGAGGGCGACGACCGCGATGAAGACGCCGGTCAGCGCCAGCACCGCGCCGTCGTGCCACGCCTTCGCCCTTGCGGCGCGCAAGGTGGCCTTGAGCGAGTTCTGGCTGGTGTCCCGATAACGCGCGACGGCGGCGGGCTCGGCGCCGATGCCCTTGAGCACCCGCAGGCCGGAGACCAGATCCGTGGCGACGCCCGAAGCGTGCGCGGAGCGCTCCTGTTCGGCCTCGCTGCGGCGTTCCAGCGGCTTGCCGATGAGATGCGCGAGGTACAGCAGCGGAGGCGTGCCCAGGAGCACGAGAAGACCCAGCGGAAGCGAGATGCGCAGCAGGGCGACGGCGCTGACCAGCACCCCGGCGAGCGCGGCGATCCCGAACGGCAGCGCCGCGTTCACCACGCCGACCCGCTGCGCGTCGCTGGTGCCGATGTTGACCAGTTCACCCGCCAGCTTGCCGTTTTCGGCGCCACCGCCGGGATGCAGGACGCGGCGGCTGATCGCGATGCGGAGATCGTGCGCCGCCCGCAGCGAGGCGCCTTCGGCCGCTCTCGCGGCGAAGCGGTAGCTGTAGGACAGTCCCGCGAAGACCACGCCGAGCACGGCGAGCCAGAACACGAGCGTGCCCGCGGAACCGCCGGCGACCGCCTGGTCGATCACCACCCCGATGATCACCGGGACGAGTGCTTCACCGCCTTGATGTCCGGCGGCGAGCACGGAAGCGAGCGTGACTCGACGTCGCTGCCCGGAGATGGCCTGGCGCAGGACGCTCCGGCTGGTGGTGGCCGTTGCGGACACCGGCGCCTCCGTGGGTCGGGGGTAGGTAAGGCTAGTCTAAGTAGGTAGCTCGTTGAGGTGAACTCCGGCGTTCGGTTAGCCTCGCCTCACTCGAAGGGAGGCTCCGTGGTCGTCACCGAACGCGCGCCCGCCGCGGCGTCCCCGCCCAGCGCGGCGGCACGGACGTTCCGCGCGGGCGGTCTGGTGGTCGGGCTCGCCTTGCTGGCGCTCGTGTTCCTGCTCAGTATCTGGGTGGGGTCGAAGAGCATCCCGTTCACCTCCACCTGGTCGGTGCTGTGGCACAACGACGGCTCGACCGAAGCGGTGATCATCCACGACCTCCGCATCCCGCGGACCCTGCTGGGCGTGGTCGTCGGCGTGGCGCTCGGCCTCGCGGGCGCGGTGATGCAGGCGTTGACCCGGAACCCGCTCGCCGACCCCGGCCTGCTCGGCGTCAACACCGGCGCGTCGGCCGCGGTCGTCTCGGGGATCGCGTTCGTCGGGGTCACCGGCGTGCTCGGCTACATCTGGTTCGCCTTCGCCGGGGCGGCGATCGCGTCGGTAGTGGTGTACGTCCTCGGCTCGGCGGGCCGCAGCGCCACCCCGGATCGGCTCGTGCTCGCCGGTTCGGCCGTCATGGCGGTGCTCCAGGCCTACATCGTCGGGATCCTGCTGCTGATGCCCGAGACGTTCAACCAGTTCCGGTTCTGGAACGTCGGTTCGCTCAGCGGCCGCAAATGGGACGTGTTCTGGCAGATCTCGCCGTTCGTGGCGGTCGGCGCGCTCATCGCGCTGCTGCTCGCCCGGCCGCTCAACATCCTCGCGCTCGGCGACCAGACCGGCAAGGCGCTCGGCGCCCACATCGGCCGCACCCGCGTGCTGGGCGCGATCGTGGTGACCCTGCTCTGCGGCGCGGGAACCGCGGCCGTCGGGCCGGTCCTGTTCCTCGGGCTCGCCGTGCCGCACGCCGCGCGCATGCTGGTCGGCCCGGACCAGCGCTGGGTCCTGCCGTACTCGATGCTGCTCGCGCCGATCGCGCTGATCGGCGCCGACGTCGTCGGCCGCGTGCTGAACCCGCCGGAGGAACTGCAGGCGGGCATCGTCGTCGCGTTCCTCGGCGCGCCGGTGTTCATCGCGCTCTGCCGCCGCAGGAAGCTGGCCCGCCTGTGACCGCGACCAAAGACCACCCACCGATGAGCACCCGCGTCCTGCGCACCCCGGGTGGCGGACTGTCCCTGCGCGTGACCCCGCGGGCGGCGATCGTCGTCACCCTGCTGGCCGTCGCCGTGTTCTTCGTCGGTGCGGTCAGCATGACCACCGGCGACTACCCGTTGTCCGTCGGCGAGGTCATCCAGACGCTGTTCGGCTTCGGCGACCGGAGCACCGAGTTCATCGTGACCACCCTGCGGCTGCCGCGGCTGCTGACCGCGTTGCTGGTCGGCGGAGCGCTCGCGGTCAGTGGCGCGATCCTGCAGAGCCTGTCCGGGAACCCCTTGGGCAGTCCCGATTTCATCGGCTTCACCGAAGGCGCCGCCGCGGGCGCGTTGCTGACGATCATCGTCGTGCACGGCGGCATGCTCCAGGTGTCGCTGGGCGCGCTGGTCGGCGGCGTCGTCACCGCGGCCTTGATCGCGTTGCTCGCACTGAAAGGCGGCGTGCACACCTTCCGGCTGATCCTCGTCGGCATCGGCGTGAACGCGATGCTCATCGCCTTCAACTCGTACCTGATCACCAGGGCCGCCTGGCAGGACGGCCTGGCTGCCCAGGCATGGCTGGTCGGCGGGCTCAACGGACGTGGCTGGGAGCACGTCGTGCCGGTCGCGATCGCCATCGCCGTCCTGCTCCCGCCCGCCTTGGTCTACGGCAGAAGGCTTTCCCTGCTGGAGATGGGTGACGACTCGGCCAAGGGGCTGGGCGTGCCGGTGCAGCGGAGCCGGGTCGTGCTCCTCGCGGTCAGCGTGGGGCTGTGTTCGATCGCCACGGCCGCCGCCGGTCCGATCGCGTTCCTGGCGCTCGCCGCGCCTCAGCTGGCGAAGCGGCTCACGCGGTCTTCGGGACCCGTGCTGGCCGCGGCCGCGCTGATGGGCATGCTCTTGCTGGTTTCGAGCGATCTGATCACTCAGCAGTTCCTCGCCGGCCTGCCCGTCGGTCTGGTGACCGGGGCGATCGGCGGGCTGTACCTCGCCTGGCTCCTGGTGTCCCGGCGCGGGGTCAGCCGAGCTGCGCGCTGACCGGCTCGATCGGCGCGGGCTCGCCGAAGCGGGCCAGCGCCAGCGCCGCCGACACCGCGAGCACGAACCCGACCGCCGCCACGGCCGCGAACCCCGGTCGCGTGGTGTCGCCGAGGACGAGAACCCCGATCAAGGAAGGGAAGACGGTCTCGCCGATCACCATCATCGCGGTCGAGGTGGTGACACTGCCGCGTTGCAACGCGGTGGCGTAGAACAGCATCGCCAGCGCGCCCGCCACGGCCAAGGTGTAGACGGCGGGGTCGGTCAGCAGATCCAGCGGAGCGAGGCTGGTGAGCACGCGGCCGGACAGGGCGACCACGCCGAAGCACAGGCCAGCGATCAGGCCCAGCGCGGGCGTCCGGATCCGCCGCGGCGCGCGGCCGGCGAACATCCCGGCCGTGCCGAGCACCACCACCGCGCCGATCAGCACGAGCCGGAAACCCAGCCCGGTCGCCGACGAGCCTTCGCTCTCCGCCGACATCCCGAGCAACGCGAGCCCCGCGCAGACGACCGCGACCGCCGTCCATTCGCGACGTCCCAACCGGACGCCGAGCGTCCTCGCCGCGACCGCGGTCACGGCGAGGCTTCCCGCCAGCGCCGCCTGGACCACGAACAGGGGCAGCACGCGCAGGGCGGCGAGCTGGGCGACGAACCCGATCACGTCCAGTGCCAGCCCCGCGACGAACTTCCACTGCCGCAACACCCGCACGAGCAGCCGGGGATCGACGCGGTCCTCGGTGCCCGAGGTCGCTTTCGCGGCGATCGCCTGCATCACCGAAGCGACGCCATATGCACAGGCCGCGAAGAACGCGCAAGCCAAACCCCACCACATGAACCACGAGCCTAGTCCTGCGGTGCCCACACGTAACTCGCGTGATTGGGCGCGTAACTCACGAGTTACGCCTCCAATCACGCGAGTTACGCCTTCGATCACGCGAGTTCGCCGTTTGTGTACAGTGACCGCATGTCGAACACGAGTTCGAGTGCGGCCGAGCCGGTGGAGCGAGCCTGGCCGGCGGGGGTCGCCGAGGACGAAGCCGGGCTTCAGTGGGACTTCCTGCGTTTCCTCCGCGCCACGGCGGTGAACAAGGTCGCCGGGCTGACCAGGGAGCAGGCGGCCGCGACCCCGCTGACGGCGTCCCCTCGGATGAGCGCGCTGGGACTGCTCAAACATCTGACCGCCGTGGAGCGCTGGTGGCTGTCGATCGAAGCGGGCGGCGCCGAGCTGCCTTCGTTGTGGGAAGGCTCACCGGATCCGAGCTGGGACCTGACCGAGGACGACGACCCGCGTTCGGTCGTCGAGGCGTACCGCGCCGAGTGGGCGCTTTCGGAGTCGTCGCTGGCCGGGGCCTCGCCGGACGACCGGGCGCGCCGGTCGGGGGAGTTCACCGTCCGCTGGGTGCTCGCCCACGTCGTCCAGGAAACGGCGCGGCACGTCGGGCATCTGGACATCCTGCGGGAGCTGGCCGACGGAACCACGGGGGAGTAGCGCCGTAAGGTGTCCGCATGGTTGACAGGCTGTACTTCCGGCAATTGCTCGCGGGCCGCGACTTCGCGGTGGGGGACCCGGTCGCGACGCAGATGCTCAACTTCGCCTATCTGATCGGCGACCGGGAGACGAACGAGGCCGTCATCGTCGACCCGGCGTACGCCGTCGGCGATCTGCTCGACCTGCTGGAGGCCGACGGCATGCGGCTGACCGGCGTACTCGCGACGCATCACCACCCCGACCACGTCGGCGGCGAGATGATGGGCTTCTCGCTGCCAGGGATCGCGGAGCTGCTGGAGCGCGTCCAGGTGCCGATCCACGTCAACACCGCCGAAGCCGAATGGGTCCGCAGGATCACCGGCGTTTCGGAAACCGATCTGCGCTCGCACGACCACGACGACGTGCTGCAGGTCGGCGCGGTGCCGATCCGGCTGCTGCACACGCCGGGGCACACGCCCGGCAGTCAGTGCTTCCTGGTCGACGGGCGGCTCGTCTCCGGCGACACGCTGTTCCTCGAAGGTTGCGGCCGGACCGATTTCCCCGGCGGTGACGCGGAGGCGATCTACCGGAGCCTGCAATGGCTGGCCGGGCTGGACGGGGATCCGGTCGTCTATCCGGGTCACCAGTACTCCGCCGAGCCGTCGGCGAACCTATCGCGGGTGAAGGACACGAACTTCGTGTACCGGCCCAAGTCGCTGGAGGAATGGCGGCTGATGTTCGGCGGCTGACCGCATTCAGAGGACTAAACGCGTCCAGATCGCGGGACGCGAGGCTCGCTGTTTGACCGGCCCGGCTCCGGAGGCCGAAGCTCGGAACCGTGACGCTCAAGCTGCATTGGTTCCTGCCCACCACCGGTGACGGCCGCACGATCGTGGAGCACTTCCACGCCAGCCGCGCCGCCGGGGCGTCCGCCGCCCGCGAGCCGAGCCTCGATTACCTCGCGCAAGTCGCCCGCGCCGCCGAGGCCAACGGTTTCGAAGGCGTGCTGACGCCGACCGGGACCTGGTGCGAGGACGCGTGGCTGACCACGGCCGCGCTCATCCGCGAGACGAGCACCCTCAAGTTCCTCGTCGCGTTCCGGCCAGGGACGGTCTCGCCGACGCTGGCCGCGCAGATGGCCGGAACGTTCCAGCGGATCTCGCGAGGACGTGTGCTGCTCAACGTCGTCACCGGCGGCGACGCGGTCGAACAGCGCCGTTTCGGTGACTGGCACGATCACGACCAGCGGTACGCGCGCACCGGCGAGTTCCTCGAGATCGTGCGCGGCGTGTGGAGCGGCAAGCCGTTCGACTACGAGGGCGAACATCTCAAGGTCGAAGGCGCGACCACTCGGGCGGCACCCGATCCGGTGCCGCCGATCTACTTCGGCGGCTCCTCCGCGGCCGCGCTCCCGATCGCGGCGAGGCACGCCGACGTCTACCTGACCTGGGGTGAGCCGCCCGCGCAGGTCGCGGAAAAGATCGCCAAGGTCCGCGAACTCGCCGAGGACCAGGGACGGAAGGTCCGGTTCGGCATCCGGCTGCACACCCTTTCCCGTGACACGGCGGCGGAAGCCTGGGCGGAGGCGGAAAAACTGCTTGAGGCGATCGATCCCGAACGGATCGCCCATACGCAGAAACAGTTGTCCGCCAGCGAATCAGTCGGCCAGCAGCGGATGGCGGCACTGCACGGCGGGCAGACCGGCGGCGGCGTCCGCGGTCTGGAGATCCACCCGAACCTGTGGGCCGGGATCGGTCTGGTGCGCGGCGGCGCGGGCACCGCCCTCGTCGGCAGCCACGATGAGGTCGCCGACCTCATCGAGGAGTACCACGCGCACGGCATCGAGGAGTTCGTCCTCTCCGGTTACCCGCATCTGGAGGAGGCGTACTGGTTCGGTGAAGGCGTGCGGCCGGAACTGGTCCGGCGAGGGCTCGTCGCGTAGCCGTCAGAGCGTGCGCGACAACGCCAAAGCGGCGGTCCGCACCGCGGGCGCGACCCGGTTGGTGTGCATGCGATTCGCCCAGCCGGAGATCGACAACGCCGCCACCGCCACCCCTTGCGCGTCGAGCAGCGGGCTCGCCGCGCAGACGACACCGACGCCGGATTCCTCGCGTTCGAAGGCGATTCCTTCGCCATGGATTTTGGCGAGCTGACGGCGAAGCAGGCCGGCGGCGGTGATCGTCCGCACGCTGACACGCGGCAACCCGGCGTCGATCACTTGTGTCACCACGGAATCCGGGGAGAACGCGAGGATCGCCTTGCCGACGCCGGTGGCGTGCGCGGGAAACCGGCCGCCGATCCGGGACGGCAGTGACGGCGCGTCGGGCCCCCGCAGGATGTCGAGATAGACGACCTCGGTGCCTTCCAGGACCGCCAGATGCACGGTGTTCCTGGTCGCCTCGCGGAGATCGGCCAGATACGGCCGCGCCGCCTCGACCAGTCCACGGCGCCGCACCGCGAGCTGGCCTATCTCGAACAGTTTCAGCCCGAGCCGCAGAGTCGCTTCCTCGCGTTCGAGCAGACCGGTCGCGACCAGATGACCGGTGAGCCGGTGGACGGTCGACTTCGCCAGTCCGGTCCGCCGCGCCAGTTCGGAAACGCCGAGCGCGTCGTCGCCGGGACGGAAGGCCGAGAGCAGCGCGGAGATCCGGGCGGCGACGAGGCCGTCCGCTCCGGTTCGTTCCGGGTCGTCGTTCCGCCCAGCGGCACGCATGGGTTGAGTGTGCCCTATCCGCTCGGGGAGCGTCACCTGACATGGCGCAACGGAAAGCGGTGGCCGCGATCGTCGGTCCCGGGAACATCGGCACCGATCTGCTCGCGAAGCTCAGGCGCAGCGAACACGTCGAGGTGCGGTACATGGTCGGCGTGGACCCGGACTCGGACGGGCTGGCCAAGGCCGCCGAACTGGGGCTGGAGACCTCCGCCGGCGGCGTCGACTGGCTACTGTCGCGCGACGAACTGCCGGACCTGGTGTTCGAAGCGACTTCGGCGAAGGCGCATCTGGCCAACGCGCCGCGCTACGCGACCGCCGGGATCCGCGCGATCGACCTGACCCCGGCCGCGGTCGGCCCGTTCACCTGCCCGGCCGTGGGCCTGCCCGAACGGCTGGACGTGCCGAACGTCAACCTCATCACCTGCGGCGGCCAGGCCACGATCCCGATCGTGCACGCGGTGTCGCGGGTGACGCCGGTGCCCTACGCCGAGATCGTCGCGTCGGTCTCGTCGCGTTCGGCCGGGCCGGGCACCCGGGCGAACATCGACGAGTTCACCGCGACGACGGCACGCGGGATCGAACTCGTCGGGGGAGCGAGCCGCGGCAAGGCGATCATCATCATCAATCCGGTCGAACCGCCGATGATCATGCGTGACACGGTGTTCTGCGCGATCGACCCGGACGCGGACTTCGACGCGGTGAGCGAATCCATTCACCGCATGGTCGAGACCGTCCAGGGTTACGTGCCGGGTTACACGCTCAAGGCGGATCCCCAATACGACCCTCCGCGGCCGGGCTGGAGCGGGCAGGCGCGGGTCGCGGTGTTCCTCGAAGTCGCGGGGAACGGGGACTTCCTGCCGAAATACGCCGGGAACCTCGACATCATGACGGCCGCGGCCGCCCGTGTCGGAGACCTTCTGGCCACTCAGGAGGTGGCGGCATGAGCTGGGACGACGTGAGCCGGGAGGTCCGGCTGGTCGACACGAGCCTGCGCGACGGCAGCCACGCGATGGCGCATCAGTTCACCGAGAAGAACGTGCGCGACACCGTCCGGGCATTGGACGACGCAGGAGTCTCGCTGATCGAGGTCAGCCACGGCGACGGCCTCGGCGGCTCGACGTTCAACTACGGCTTTTCCCTTGTGGACGAACGGAAGCTGATCGCCGCGGCGGTCAACGAGGCACGGCACGCGAAGATCGCGGTGCTGCTGCTGCCCGGCCTCGGCACGGTCGGCGACCTGCGGGTGGCCGCCGACCTCGGCGCGGGCGCGGTCCGGATCGCCACCCATTGCACCGAGGCCGACGTGTCCGTCCAGCATTTCGGCGCGGCGCGCGAACTCGGGCTGGAAACGGTCGGATTCCTGATGCTGTCCCATATGTCCACGCCTGAGGCGCTGGCGAAACAGGGCCGGATCATGGTCGACGCCGGATGCCAGTGCGTCTATGTCGTCGACTCCGCAGGGGCGCTGATCCTGGAGGACGCGGGTGACCGCGTCGCCGCGCTGGTGGCGGAACTCGGGGACGAGGCGCAGGTCGGCTATCACGGACACCAGAACCTGAGCTTCGGCGTCGCGAACTCGGTCCTCGCCTACCGGGCGGGTGCGCGGCAGATCGACGGTTCGCTCGTGGCGCTCGGCGCGGGCGCGGGCAACTCGCCGACCGAGGTCCTCGCGGCGACCTTCGAGCGGCTCGGGATCCGGACGGGCGTCGACAAGGACGTGCTGATGGACGCGGCCGAAAACGTCGTGAAGCCCTACATCACGCGGCTCCCGGTGATGGACCGCTCGTCGATCGTGCAGGGATTCGCCGGGGTGTATTCGAGTTTCCTCCTGCACGCGGAGCGCGCCGCCGAGCGCTACGACGTCCCTGCGCACGAAATCCTCTACCGCGTCGGCGCCGCGAAATACGTGGGCGGTCAAGAGGACATGATCATCGACATCGCCCTGCAGCTGGTCGCCGAACGCGGTCAGGGCTGACGGTCGGCGCCGAGCACGAGGCGGACGCAGTGGTCGATCAGGCGCTCACGGCTCACCTTGAGCGAGCCGTCGAGGTAGGCGATGAACACGTTGCTCAGCGCGCCGACCAGCCCGATCGACGTCATCTGCCGGTCGGCCGCGTCACCGTGGGACAGCTGCCCGCTGACCAGTTCGGCGAAGGAGGGGAGGAGCGCGATCCCGCGTGTGGTCAGCGCGGGATCGGTGATCGGCGCGAGCAGGAGCACGCGGCCTTTGCGCGGATCGTCGAGCATCAATTCGACGAAGGCGCGGACGGCGGCCTTCGCCCGTTCGGCGGGTTCGGCCGTGTCGCTGACGGCGTCGACGAGCGCCTGCCGCGCCTGCTCGCCGATGTGCTCGTACACCGCGACGACCAGTTCTTCGCGGTCGGTGAAGCTCTCGTAGAAGTACCGCTCCGTCAGCTTGGCGTGGCGGCACACCGCGCGGACGCTCACCCCGGCGCTGCCCTGGGTGCCGAGCAGGTCGAGGCCCGCGTCGACGAGTTGTTCCCGTCGCGCGGCCTTGCGGTCGTCCAGGGTCGTGCCTGCCCAGCTCCGGCCGGCCATGATCGGCTCCTCTTGTTGACTACGGCCGTTGTCAACTTTAACCTGACAACAGTTGTGGTCAATATAACCAGCTCAGTGAGGAGACCGGGGATGACACCACCGCGGCCGCTCGGACCGGATTCGCTGACCTGGAAGTACTTCGGCGACTGGCGTGGGCTGCTCATCGCGCTCTGGGCCGGATCCATGCAGAACATGCATCCCGAGCTGGGCGCGGGCGTCGAGGAGCATTCGCGGTTCTTCGAGGAGCGCTGGCAACGGCTGTTCCGCTCGCTGTACCCGATCGGGGGAGTGATCTACGACGGTCCGCGCGCACAGCAGACCGCGTTGGAGGTGCGCGGCTACCACGATCGGATCAAGGGCGTCGACAAACACGGGCGGCGCTATCACGCGCTCAACCCGGACACCTTCTACTGGGCGCATTCGACGTTCTTCGTGAGCGCGATCCTCATCGCCGACAACTTCTGCGGCGGGATCGGCGAGACCGAGAAGCGGAAGCTGTTCGACGAGCACGTCCAGTGGTACGAGATGTACGGCATGAGCATGCGCCCGGTGCCGGAGTCGTGGGACGACTTCCAGCTGTACTGGAAGCGCATGTGCGAGGACGTCCTGGAGGACAACAAGGCGACGCGCGACGTCCTCGACATCAAGGATCTCCCGAAGCCGCATTTCCTGCCGTGGCTGCCGGATTTCGCGTGGAAGCTCGTGCGCGGGCAAGTGGCGCGGAACTTCGTCTGGCTGACGGTCGGGCTGTACGACCCGCCGATCCGCGAGCGGCTCGGCTACACCTGGACCGAACGTGACGAGCGGCGGCATCGCCGTGTCGGGAAGCTGATCAACGCCGCGTTCAAGCTGGTTCCGCGAGACCGCCGCTACCACCCGCGTGCCAGGGCGGGCTGGCGCCGGGAGCGTGGCGAACTGGCCCCGGACGCGCCGTTGGTCGAGACTCCCGCGAGGAACCTTCCACCGCTTTCGGAGCGGGGCAAACCCGAGCACTACTCACCGAACGTCTGACGAGGAGCCTCGATGAAGCCCGGCTCGCGCCGCCGCGGTCCGATGCCCCCAATGTGGCATTGGGGACACTGAGCGTCTCCAATGCCACATTGGGGACCTGCCTGGAGCCCGACAAGAGCCACTCACGACCACTCCTTCCCGCAAGTACGGACACTGACTAGGAGCCTCGATGAAGCTGGGTTACCACCTCGGTTACTGGTCCTCCGGCCCGCCAGAGGGCGCGCTGGAGGCGGTCTTGCGGGCCGAAGAGCTCGGCTTCGATTCCGTGTGGACCGCCGAGGGCTACGGCTCGGACGCGTTCACCCCGCTCGCCTGGTGGGGCGCGTCGACCAGCCGGATCAAGCTCGGCACCAACATCGTCCAGATGTCGGCGCGCACCCCGACCGCGACGGCCATGCACGCGCTGACCTTGGACCACCTGTCCGGCGGCCGGTTCGTGCTCGGGCTCGGTGCGTCCGGGCCGCAGGTGGTCGAAGGCTGGTACGGGCAGCCGTATCCGAAGCCGCTGGCCCGCACCCGCGAGTACGTCGACATCGTGCGGAAGGTCGTCGCGCGCGAGGCGCCGGTGACCCACGACGGGCAGCACTTCCAGTTGCCGCTGCAAGGCGGGACCGGGCTCGGCAAACCGCTCAAGTCCACAGTGCACCCGTTCCGCAAGGAGATCCCGATCTTCCTCGCGGCCGAGGGGCCGAAGAACGTGGCGCTGTCGGCGGAGATCTGTGACGGCTGGCTCCCGCTTTTCTTCTCGCCCAAGAGCGACGGCTTCTACCGGGCGGCGCTGCAGGAAGGCTTCTCGCGCCCCGGTGCCCGGCACGGTTTCGACGATTTCGAGGTCGCCGCGTCCGTCCCGGTGCTCGTCCACGACGACGTCGAGGAGGCCGCGAGCTGGATCAAACCGTCGCTCGCGCTGTACATCGGTGGCATGGGCGCGAAATCGGTCAACTTCCACCACGACGTCTTCGCCAGGATGGGGTACGAGGACGTCGCGGACAAGGTCCAGGAGCTGTACCTGGCAGGCCGCAAGGACGAGGCGACCGCCGCGATCCCGACGTCGCTCGTGGAGGACACCTCGCTGATCGGGCCGGCGGAGAAGATCCGCGACGAACTCGCCGCCTGGGAGGAGACCGTGGTGACCACGCTGCTGCTGCGGGGCGATGCCGCCACGCTCACGAAGGTCGCG
Source organism: Amycolatopsis sp. WAC 01376 (assembly GCF_003947415.1). GTDB lineage: Bacteria > Actinomycetota > Actinomycetes > Mycobacteriales > Pseudonocardiaceae > Amycolatopsis. The sequence continues at coordinate 200,915 of NZ_QHKL01000004.1, read as the reverse complement.
GAGTCCCTTTCGTAGCTGCTCGGTCGAGAAACGCGCGTGTGTCATGAAAGGGTCGTTCAGGACATATTTCGTCCTGAACGACCCTTTCATGACATTTCCCGTCATCGGAACCCGGCCGTTCGTGGGTTGCGACAGTGAGGCCCATCACGTAGCGTCCCCGCCACGAACATGAAGTCGGTTCATGTTCGTGGCCGGGAGGTGCGACTCATGACGGTGAGCCGGAGGCGGGTTCTGGCGGGCGCGGCGGCGTTGCCGGTCGCGGCGAGCGTGCTCGGCGCCCAATCCGCACAAGCGGCGCCATCACGGGGTTTCCGTGTCGGCGTAGGCATCTCCGACGTCACCGGCCCGGCGGCCGAGAACGGCATGATGGGCTACTCGATGCCGCAGCAGCAGACCGCGGGCATCCACCTCCGCACCCGCGCGCGGGCTTTCGTGGTCGACGACGGTGCCAAGCGGATCGCCTTCGTCACCGCCGACCTCGGCGCGCTGTTCCAGTCCGTCCACCAGGGCGTGCTGCGCAAGCTCCAGGCCGCGTACGGCGACCTGTACACCGAACAGAACGTGCTCCTCAACGCCACGCACACCCATTCCGCGTGCGGCGGGGATTCCCATTACGCCGCTTACGATCTGGCGATCCTCGGCTTCCAGCAACAGGTGTACGACGCGCATGTCGACGGGATCTTCGAGGCGATCAGCCGGGCGCACGCGAACCTCGCGCCCGGGACGATCCGGCTCGGGCGCGCGGAGCTGACCAAGGCGAGCGTCAACCGCTCCCGCAAGGCCTTCGACCTGAACCCGAAGGCGGACAAGGACCACTTCCCGCAGGCGATCGACCCGGCCGTCACGGTGCTGCGGTTCAGCCAGAACGGGGTCGACGTCGGCGCGATCAGCTGGTTCGCCACGCACGGTACGTCGATGAGCAATGGCAACCACCTGATCAGCGGCGACAACAAGGGGTACGCCGCCTACGAATGGGAGCACGACCACGCCGGCGTGCGCTATCTCGACGGGAACCCGCGGTTCGTCGCCGCGTTCCCGCAGACCAACACCGGCGACATGAGCCCGAACCTGAATCTCGAACCCGGCACGCCCGAAACCGAGTTCGAGAACACCCGCACCATCGGCGACCTCCAGTTCCGTGCGGCCAAGAGCGCTTTCGACGCTGCCGCCGAAGCTGTGATCGGGGGTGTCGACCACCGGATGTGTTACGTGGACATGTCCGACGTCGCCGTCGACGCGAAGTACACGCCGAACGGGCGGCCCCAGCGCACCTGCACGGCCGCGATCGGCGTGTCGATGCTGGCGGGAAGCCGCGAGGACGGCCCCGGCCTGCCCCTGCCGGAAGGCGTGAAGAACCCGTTCATCGACTGGCTCGGCGGCATCGACGCGCCGATCCCGCAGGCGCTCGCCGACGCGCACGCGCCGAAGGTGATCGCGGTGCCGTTCGGCGCGATGAAGCCGTATCCGTGGACGCCGGAGGTCCTGCCGCTGCAGATCGTCCGGATCGGACAGCTGCACCTCGTGGCCGTGCCCGCCGAGCTGACCATCGTCGCCGGGCTGCGCCTGCGCCGGACCGTCGCCGCCGAACTCGGTATCCCGCTGGAGAACGTGCTCGTCCAGGGCTACGCGAACGCGTACAGCCAGTACGTCACCACGCCCGAGGAGTACGACTCGCAGCAGTACGAAGGCGCGTCGACCCTGTACGGCCGCTACACGCTTCCGGCGTACCAGCAGGAATTCGCCAAGCTCGCGGCCGCGATGAAGGCCGGGACGACGGTTCCGCACGGGCCCACACCCCGGGATCTGCGCGGCAAGCTGATCAACTTCCAGCCTGGGGTCGTGTTCGACAGCGCGCCCGCGTTCAAGGGCTTCGGTGGCGTCCTGGCCGACGCGAAGAGCACCTACGCGCGCGGCGAACAGGTCGCGGTCGAGTTCGTCACCGGGCATCCGAAGAACGATCTGCGGCGCGGTGGCACGTTCCTGGAGATCCAGCGGCTGGTCGACGGCAAGTGGATCAGGCACGCCGACGACGGCGACTGGGACACGAAATACCACTGGGCGCGGACGTTCGTCGCCGAATCGAAAGCCGTCGTCCACTGGAAGATCCCCGCGAACGCCCCGATCGGCAAATATCGCGTGGTCCACTTCGGCAACTGGAAGAACGGCTGGAACGGGGCGATCTCCGCGTTCAGCGGAACCTCGCGGACGTTCGTCGTCTCCTGACCCCGGAAGGATCTTTCGTGCGGAAGCTCGCCGTACTCGCCATCGCCGCCGCGATGTTCGCCGGAACCGCCGTACCCGCGCAGGCCGCGGTCTCGGTGAAGGTCATGGCGTTCAACATCTGGCAGCTGCCCTGGATCGCCAGCCCGAACAGTTCGGACAAACAGGCCAGGGCTCGCGCGGCGGAGGACGTCATCCGCGCGAACGACGCCGACGTCGTCGTCCTGGACGAGGCTTTCAGCGCCCAGGCGGAGGAACTGCGGAACCGGCTGAAGGACGTCTGGCCGCACCAGACCCCGCTCGTCGGCCAGTACTGCGGCACCTCGCCGGGCTGGACCACGGTGAACGGGAACTGCTCGAATTCCCCCGTCGTGGTCAACGGCGGGGTCACCGTCCTCAGCAAGGCGCCGGTGACCGAACAACATCAGCTGGTCTTCCGCAATTCCTACTCCGGCACCGCGGATTACCTGTCCAACAAGGGCGCCGCGCTCGCCCGGCTGGTCGTCAACGGGAAGCCGCTCTGGATCGCGGGCACCCACATGCAGGCCGACGAGGGGCCGGAGACGCTGCCGAAGGCGCACGACATCCGGATGGCGCAGCTCGGCGAGATCCGGGATCTGGTCACGAAATACGCGCCCGCGGCCGAGCCGGTCGTCGTCGCCGGCGACCTGAACATCGAGTACTGGGCCGGGCAGACGCGCAAGGACTCGCTCGGCCGGACGCAGGTCCAGCAGGGCGAAGCCTTCCTCGGCGGCATCCTCCGCACAACGGGCGAAGGCTCGTACACCTTCGACGCGGCCACGAACCCGAACGCGGCGAAGTCCGTTCCGGCGACCTACCGCGACTCGCTGGACTACGTCGGCGCCGTGAGCGCGGGCGGCCGTCCACTCGCCGCTGTCGGCCCGGTACAGCTCGTGCATTACGACGGTGGCACGATTCCCTCCGACCACTACCCGGTGGTGGCCAAGATCCAATACTGAGGCCTTCATCGGGAGAATCGCCTCGAGGAGGATCATGGCCACGCTGCCAGCACGGACGAGGTACCGCTACTCGCTCGGCTCGTTCGTCACCGGCGCTTTCGGCACCGTTCCCGGTTTGCTCCTCCTCAAGTACCTCACCGACACGATGGGCGTCGCGGCGGGCGTGGCCGGTCTGATCGTGTTCGTTCCCAAGGCGTGGGACGTGCTCTTCAACCCGATCGCGGGAAGGCTGTCGGACGCGGACATGGTCCGCACCGGCAGCCGGCGCCGGTTCCTGCTCTACGGCGGCATCGGCGTCTCGATTCTCTTCGCGGCCCTGTTCGCACACCCCGGCCTCGGTGGCCCGGTACCCGACGCGATCTACGTGATCGTCGTGTTCCTGTTGTGCGCCACCGCGTACGCGTTCTTCCAGGTGCCGTTCAACGCGCTGCCCGCCGAGCTGACGGACTCGGCAGAAGAGCGCACGAAGCTGACCAGCGTCCGGATCGGTTTCCTCGCGGTCGCCATCCTGGTCTCCGGCGGTGGCGCGCCCGCGATCACCGAGCTCATCGGCGGTGTCGCCGGCTACCGCGTGATGGGCCTGTTCATCGCCGTGATCATCCTGCTCGCGACACTCGGCGTGTACTTCGGGCTGAAGGGCGCTCCCGTCGGCGCGCTGCGGCCGAACACGGTGAGCCCGCGTGAACTGCTCCGGACGCTCGCGCAGTGGCGGCCGTTCCGCTGGCTGCTCGGGGTGTACTTCATCCAGGCGCTCGGCATCGGCACGGTGCTGGCCGCGATCCCGTACTTCGCGGAGCGGATCCTCGGCAGCTCGGGCTATGCGACGGTCCTGTTCGTCGGTTTCGTCGGCCCGGCGCTGCTCACCATGCCGCTGTGGCCGCGGCTCGGGGCGAGCCTCGGGAAGCTGGCCGGGTTCCGGATCGCCACCGCCGCGTTCGGCATCGGCCTGCTCGGGCTCCTCGGCGCCGAGGTGTTCCCGTTCGCCGTCACGATGGTGTTCGTCGCCTTCTGCGGTGTCGGCTACGCGGGGATTTCGGTGTTCCCACTGGCGATCCTGCCGGATCTGATCAGCGACGAGGAGGAGCGGACCGGCGAGACCAGGGCCGGGGTCGCGGCCGGCGTCTGGACGGCGTCCGAGACGTTGGGGCTCGCGCTCGGACCGGGCCTGTGGGGCCTCGTGCTGCAGTTCGGCGGATACCAGTCCAGTCTCGACGCCAAGGCCGCGCAGCCGGACAGCGCGCTCACGGCGATCCTGCTCGGCGCGTCGATCCTCCCGGCCGTGCTGATCGTGCTGGGCATCCCGCTGCTGCGCAGGTCGGTGCTGGAGCGCCGGTCGTGACCGCCGAGGACGTCCTGAAGGAGCTTCGGGAACTGCGCGCGGGCGACCTGCCGACGCACGGAGGCCGGACGCTCGCGTATGTCTACGACAGCGGTCTGTCCGAAGTGGACGAACTCGGTGCGGCGGCGCACGCGCTGGCTTCGTCGGCCAACGGGCTGGACCCGACCGCTTTCCCCAGCCTGCTGCGGATGGAGAACGACCTCGTCGGCTCCGCCGCGCGTCTGCTGGGCGGGACGGCGGAGACGGTCGGCTCGGTGACCTCGGGTGGCACGGAGTCGTGCATGCTCGCGGTCCTGGCCGCCCGCGACGCGCGTCCGGACGTGTCTTCGCCGAGCATCGTGCTGCCCACGACCGCGCATGCCGCGTTCCACAAGGCGGCGCATTTCTTCGGTGTCCGCGTGGTTTCGGTGCCGGTCGACCCGGTGACCTTCCGCGCCGTTCCCGAGGCGATGGCCGCAGCCGTCGACGACAGCACGGTCCTCGTCGTCGCGAGCGCTCCGTCGTACGCCCACGGCGTCCTGGACCCGATCCCGGAGATCGCCGCGCTGCTCGACGGCGTCCGCTTCCATGTCGACGCCTGCAACGGCGGCTGGGTGCTGCCGTACCTGGGGCTCGGTCCGTTCGGGTTCGACGTTCCCGGCGTCACCAGTGTCTCGGTGGACCTGCACAAATACGCCTACTGCCCGAAAGGCGTGTCGGTTCTCTTGCACGCCAACGCCGGACTCCGTCGGACGCAGTACTTCGCCAGCGCCGACTGGCCCGGCTACACGATGCTGAACACCACACTGCAGAGCACGCGGTCCGGTGGTCCGCTGGCCGCGGCGTGGGCGGTCGTGCGCCACGTCGGCGACGAGGGTTACGCGAAGCTGGCTTCGGCGGCACGCGACGCGGCCGTGGAGATCCGCGCCGGGATCGAGACGCTCGATGGATTGCGCGTCCTCGGCGATCCGGTGGCGACCCTGCTCGCGTTCACCGTGGCGGACGGCGCCGGATTCGACCTGTTCACCGTCGCGGACGAGATGCGGGAGCGCGGCTGGTACGTCCAGCCGCAGTTCGCCCACGAGTCGTCGCCCGCGAACCTGCACCTGACCGTGACCGCCGCGAACAGGGCCAGTAAAAACGAGTTCCTCGATACCCTGGGTGCCGCGGTCGTGGCCGCCCGCGAGGCCGGGCCGGTCGTCGTCGATCCGCAGGTGGCCGAGTTCGTCGCCGCGCTGGACCCCGCGACGTTGACGCCGGAACAGTTCGCCGGGCTGTTGGCGGCCGCCGGTCTCGGCGGCGACGCGGGTCTGCCCACCCGGATGGCGGAGATCAACGCCTTGCTGGCCACCGCGCCCGGCCCGTTACGCGAGCGGCTGCTGCTGGAGTTCCTCGGCGCGCTGTACACGGCTTCCTGATCCGCCCTTGACGCAATCGGTTGGTTGCTATACAAAGTTATAGCAACCGATTGATTGCTACTTGAGGAGGCCGTCGTGGGATTCCCCGACCGGATCGAACGCACCGTCGAAATCGCCCATCCGCCCGCGAAGGTCTGGGCCGCGCTGACCACGGCCGAGGGGCTGGGCACCTGGTTCGGGAACCAGGCGAGCATCGATCTGCGGCCCGGTGGTGAGGCCGAGATGAAATGGGACGAGGGGCACAAAGCGGAGATGCGTGTCGAGCGCGTCGAAGAGCCGGAGATCTTCGGCTTCACCTGGAACATCTACGGTCTTCCCGACGACGATCCTCGCCGCACCTACGTCGAGTTCACCCTCGTACCGGCCGGTGCCGGTACGCGGCTCACCGTCGTCGAATCCGGCTTTTCCCAGCTGCCGGACGACGCTCACCGTGTCGCGTTCGAAGGGAACACGAAGGGGTGGGCGGCCGAACTGGGTGAACTGATCGAATACCTCGATGCCGCCTGACACCGAAGCGATCGCCGAACAGGTCTTCGTCGCACTGGCCGACCCGAGCAGGCGGAGCATTCTCGCCGTCCTCGCCACGGGCGGCCCGGCCACGGCGACCGACCTCGCCGACCGGCTGCCGATCACGCGGCAGGCCATCGCCAAGCACCTCGCACTGCTCACCGACGCCGGGCTGGTGATCCCGGAGCAGGGGGAGCGGCGCCGCGTCCGCTATCGGCTGCATTCGGCGCCGATGCAGGTCGCCCAGCAATTCCTCGCCGCGCTCGCCCGCGACTGGGACGGGCCGCTCGCGGCACTCAAAGACCATTTGGAGGGAACATCATGAGCTTTACGACGAGTTTCACCGTGGACCAGACGCCGCAACAGGTCTTCGACGCCTTCAACGACGTCCGCGGGTGGTGGTCGGAGGAGGTCGTGCACGCCGGCGACGAGTTCGAGTACCACTACGAGGAGCTCCACCGCTGCCGGATGCGGATCACGGAGTCCGTACCGGGCCGCAAGGTGTCCTGGCTGGTCCTCGAGAACCACTTCGACTTCACCCGCGACAAGACGGAATGGGTCGGCACCACGATCACGTTCGAGATCGCCGAGAAGGACGGCAAGACCGAAGCGCGCTTCACCCACCACGGGCTGGTCCCGGACTACGAATGCTTCGACGTCTGCCACAAGGCATGGACCTTCTACGTCGGCACCAGCCTGCGCGAGCTGATCACGACCGGCGAGGGGCAGCCGAACCGGCGAAGCGTCCTGCCCGCGGAGCTGGCGGGATGAACATCGTCTCGCAGGCGGAATGGGAAGAGGCGCGGCTTCGTCTGCTGGTGAAGGAAAAGGAGCTGACCCGCGCCCGTGACGCGCTGGCGGCCGAGCGGCGGCGCATGCCGTGGGTCGCGATCGAGAAGCCGTACGAGTTCGACGGTCCGTCCGGGACGGTGAACCTGCTCGACCTGTTCGAAGGACGCCGCCAGCTGATCGTCTACCGGGCCTTCTTCGATCCCGGGGTGGAGGGTTTTCCCGACCACGCCTGCAAAGGCTGCTCACTGATCGCCGATCAGGTCGCGCACGTCGCGCATCTGAACGCCCGCGACACCACTTTGGCCTTCGCCTCGCGGGGCACACAGCCGGACATCACGCGGCTGAAGGCGCGGATGGGCTGGACGATGCCGTGGTACACGATCACCAGCGACTTCGACGTCGACTTCGGGGTCGGCGAATGGCACGGCACCAACGCCTTCATCCGCGAAGGCGACCAGGTGTTCCGCACGTACTTCGTCGATGCCCGCGGCGACGAAGCGATGGGTGGCACGTGGAGCTACCTCGACATCACCGCGCTGGGGCGGCAGGAGGAGTGGGAGGACTCGCCGGAGGGCTATCCGCAGACGCCGCCTTACGAGTGGTGGAACTGGCACGACGCTTACGAGGGTGCCGCTCCCGCCGGTGGCTGCTGCTCGGGGTCTTGACCCTGGGTTAGGGTCCGGCCGGTGGAGAGTCTGTTCTTGACCCGGGTGCTGGACGCGCTTCGTTCCGGGGGCGATGAAGTGCTGTTCGTCCAGGACGGCGTGGAGACCGGCTACGGGCAGGCGCTCGACCTGGTACGCCGGATGTACGCGGGGCTGCCGGAACACGGCATGGTCGCCATCGACGCCGGCAACCGGCCGGAGACCGTCCTCCTGCAGATCGCCGCGCAACTGCGGGGTTCGACGGTGCTGCTCGTCGCCGCGTCGGCGAGTTCGCCGGATCGCCTCGCCGCGATCGAGGCGGCCGGGGTCACGACCCTGGTGACCGAGCAGCCGTCGGACTGGCCCGCCGGCGACGCGCGGGTAACCACGCTCGACGACCTGGTGGGCCGCGACGGTACCGATCCGGCGGAGCTGCCGGAGTCGGTCACCGCCATCTTTCCCACCGGGGGTACCACCGGGGCGCCGAAACTCATCCGGCACAGCGGGATCTACGACGGGATGGCCCATATCTTCGCGCCGGATCCGGCGGGGCCTGGACGCACGCTGCTGGTCGCGCCGATGACGCATATGACCGGCAACGCCACCGTGCTCGGCGCGATCCTGCGGCGGGAAAGTGTCGTGCTGCTGCGAGGTTTCGACGCGGGCACGGTGCTGGACGCGATCGCGGAACACCGGATCACCACGTTGTCCCTCACGCCCGCGCGCCTGGCCGCGGTGGTCGACCATCCGGCCATGACGTCGACCGACGTCAGCAGTGTGCGGCAGCTTTCGCTGGGTGCCGCCCCGCTTCCGCCGAGACGGCTGGCTCACGCTCTCGAGGTGTTCGGGCCCGTCGTCGGACAGGGATACGGGCTCACCGAGGCGCCGATGATCGCGAGCATCTCCGCGGCGGAGCTCGGCGGGCGACCGGAGCGGCTCGAGTCCGTGGGCCGGATCGTGCCGGGCATGGAGGCCAGGATCGACGACGGTGAGGTCCTGGTGCGTGGGCTGGCCATGATGGCCGGTTACCACGGGTCGGCGCCGATCGGGGACGGCTGGCTGCGGACCGGTGATCTCGGGCGGTTCGACGACGAGGGATACCTCTACCTGCTTGACCGCGCGAACGACGTCATCATCACCGGCGAGCACGGCACCAAGGTGTACTCGACCGTGGTCGAGAACGCGCTCGCGCGGCATCCGCTGATCCGTTCCGTGGCCGTGTTCGGTGTGCCGGGCGACGGAGGCGAGGGCGAGCGGGTCCACGCCGTGGTGGTGCCGGTCGCGTCAGGAGCGCTGTCGGCCGAAGAAGTCCGGGCACAGGCAAGGGAGTTCTTCGGGCGGGAGCATTTCGTACCGTCCGATGTGGACTTCACCGACGCGCTGCCGCTGACGGCGATCGGCAAGGTCGACAAGCGGGCGCTCCGCGAGCCGTTCTGGGCCGGGCACCGCCGCCACATCGCCTGACCGTGAAGAGCACTTGACCTCCAGTCAAGTGGAGGTCGCACGATGGGCTCATGAAACTGGGTGTGATCCTCCCGACCGACGATCTCCGTGTCTCCGCCCGGCAGGCCGAGGACGCGGGCCTCGACAGTGTGTTCCTCGGCGATCACCTGATGACCGGACGTCCTTCGCTGGACAGTACGGTCGGGCTGGCGGTCGCCGCCGCGGTCACGACCCGGATCCGGATCGGGCTGAGTGTGTTCGTCCCGGCGATGCGGCCGTTGGCGTGGGCGGCCAAGCAGATCGCCTCGTTGCAGCAGGTGTCGGGCGAACGGCTCATCCTCGGCATCGGCTCTGGTGGGGGAGAGGCCCAGTTCGCCGCGGCCGGGATGCCGTTCGCCGAACGCGGCCCGCGCACCGACCAGGCGCTCCGCCTCCTGCCCGAGCTGCTGGCGGGCAAAGAGGTGCGGATCGGCGACGCCGTCGTCGAATTGGCGCCGCCGGCGGCGGTCCCGCCGATCTGGGTCGGCAACCGGGGCAGGCTCGTGCTCCAGCGGGTCGCCGAACACGGCACCGGATGGTTCCCCTCCCTCCTGTCGCCGGAAGCCGTCGCCGCCGGACGGCGACGGCTGATCGATCTCGGCGTCGCGGATCCGGTGATCGCGGTCGGCGCCACCGGCGCGCTGGGCGGTGGCGCCGACCTGCCGCCGGTGGAGGACCTGGCGAAGGGGATCGGCGACGCCTACGGGATGCCGCTCGACCAGGCGATCTCCCTGCCGCTGACCGGTTCCGCCGAGGCCGTCGCCGAACGGCTGTCGGCTTACCGTGAGGCGGGAGCGGCCCACGTCGTCGTCGGACTGGCGGGCCCGCGCTGGGCCGACCAGGTGCGGACACTCGGTCGGGTGAGAGCGCTGCTGGGCCGGTAGACCGGTGCTACGGTCCGCCTGATCAGGCATTTTCGATCAGGAAGGACCCGATCATGACCGCCGCCCACACCGAACACGCCGGCCATACGCACGCACACGGTGAGGGCTGTGGCCACGTCGCCGTACCGCACGGCGACCACGTCGACTACGTGCACGACGGTCACCTGCACCGTGCTCACGACGGGCATTTCGACGAGTGCGAGACCGGCGACCACATCCCGCACCAGGGTCACGACCACGCTCACGGTGAGGGCTGCGGCCACGTCGCGGTGCCCCACGGCGACCACGTCGACTACCTGCACGACGGCCACCGGCACGCCGCGCACGGGGACCACTACGACGACCACTGATCTCGCGCTGCCTTGCCCGCCATAGTGGCGGAAGTGCGCGGATGAGGTGGCCGTGAGCGGCGAGCGGCCTCGCCAAGACTTGACGCGCGTCCTCGATCGTCCACAAGGGACACTTCTCGCCATCGACGCGCCTGATTTGGTCACTTTGCCCGACTTGTCGAGGGGGTCGTGAGTGGCAAGTGTCGTTAGAACCCCACTTGTCACTCACGACCCCCGTGCGAAGATACGCAAAGTTCCCAAATCGGTCACTTCAGGCCGAGGAAGTGTCCTTTGAGGACGCTCGGGACCGCGCTGACCCTCTTCGGCAAACTCGCTCCTGCCATCCAGGCCAGCACGCCATCTTTGACTTTCGGCTCAATAACGACCCCGCTGGAACCGTGCATACGTGCCTAAGCCGGGTACCCGGTCGCCCGGAGGGGTCCCTTGTGGACACTCAGGCCACGGCCGCTAACTCAGTGGACGTGCACCGCTTCCCACTCCGGGAACGGATCCGCGCCGGCCCCACCGGCGGCCAGGCAGGACCGGAGCGAGTCCAGCAGAGCGTCCTCCTCCAGCCCCACCCCGATGAACACGAGCTCCTGCCGCGGCGCCTCCTCGACACCCTGCGGCTCGAACCGGGCGACCGACCCGGCCTGCGACCACAGTCCGGTCACCCCTGGCCGTGACGCCAGCGAGAAGAACCCCTTCGACCGCAGGACCGTCCCGAACTCCCCGGAATCGAGCCTGCCGACGAAGTCCCACAGCCGTTCCGGATCGAAAGCGACCTCGGCACGGAAGACCACACTCGAGATCCCGTACTCCTCAGTCTCCGGAACGTGATCGCCGTTGAGTTCCGCCACCCAGCCGGGCGCTTCCTGCGCCCGCTCGACGTCGTAGCGCCCGGTGCCGAGCAGCCGGTCGAGGGGGACCCGGCCGTGTGTCGAGACGACGACCTCGGCGGCCGGGTTGAGCCGCCGCAGCACCGCCGTCAGCCGGTCGAGGGAGCCTGCCGGGACCAGATCCGCCTTGTTCAGCAAGAGGACGTCCGCGAATTCGATCTGGTCCATCAGCAGGTCGCTGACCGTCCGCTCGTCCCCGTCGTACTGGTCCAGCCCGCGTTCGGTCAGCGCGTCGCCCGCCGCCAGCTCCCGTTCGAAGTTCACCGCGTCGACCACGGTCACCATCGTGTCGAGCCGCGCGGAGTCCAGCAGGGTGGCGCCGTCCTCACGCGCGAACGAGAACGTCGCCGCCACCGGCATCGGCTCGGAGATCCCGCTCGATTCGATGAGCAGGTAGTCGAATCGGCCGTCCTCACACAGCCGCGAGACCTCTTCCAGCAGGTCGTCGCGCAGGGTGCAGCAGATGCACCCGTTGGTCATCTCGACGAGCCGTTCCTCGGTGCGGGACAGGCTGTTCCCGTCCCGCACCAGCGCGGCGTCGATGTTGACCTCGCTCATGTCGTTGACGATCACCGCCACGCGCAGCCCGTCGCGGTTGGCGAGGACGTGGTTGAGCACGGTCGTCTTGCCCGCACCGAGGAATCCGGACAGCACCGTGACAGGCGTCGTCATTCCCCACCTTGGTGAAAATGCTTCATCAGCTTGCGCGGCACGAGTTTCGTCTCGCCGTTCACCTTGATCGGCACCAGATCGGGCACGGCCGCCTTCCACTGCGAACGCCGGGACCGGGTGTTGCTGCGCGACATCTTCCGCTTCGGGACGGCCATTACTTCGACCCTCCGCGCCGTCCGTAGCGGCGGTGGAACTTCTCCACCTGGCCGGCGCTGTCCATGATCCGCTGGTTGCCGGTCCAGAACGGATGCGACCACGAGCTGATCTCGACGTTCACCACGGGATAGGTGTTGCCGTCGCTCCACTCGATGGTCTGGTCCGAGGTGGCGGTGGACCGCGTCAGGAAGGCGTCCCCGGTGGAGAGGTCCTTGAACACCACAGGGTGGTAGTCGGGGTGGATTCCCGGTTTCACTGCGTTTCGTCCTTTCGGTTCGACACGTTCACGTCGTGCTTCTCAGGGTCGGTTTCCGTGTCCTCACACGGTTCTTCGTGCCACTCGCCGAACGGATCGGGGTAGCTGAGCCATTCCTGCTCCCCGGCGGCGAGTTCGTCTTCGGTCAGCAACGCCCCGTTCAGGGCGGACTCGATCTCCTCGGGGGTGGCCTGATCGGTGACGACGACCAGTTCCTGCGCGCGGTCGCCGAACAGCGGGTCCCAGCGCAGGGAGGCGAGGGTGCGCCGCTCGGGGGAGACGTCCGCCCAGTCCGGTCCGCCGGGGGCGGCGAGCCACGCCCCGGCGTGCCCGACACCGAGACCGCCGCCCGCGGACTCGATCCACAGCGCCATGTCCGGCTGGCTCGCCACCCAGAGCCGTCCCCGGGTGCGGACGACGCCGTCGAGCAGGACGTCGATCGCGTCGTGGAGGCGCTCCGGGTGGAACGGGCGCTGCGAGGTGAAGGTGAGCAGCCCGATGCCGCAGTCGGTGTGCAACGGCGGCTCGCCGCGCAGCAGGGGTCCGTGCATGTCGGTGACCTCGCCGCGCCGGGCGTCGGAGGGGACGGCGTCGAGCACGGTCTTCCCGTCCACAGTGGACAGCTCGACGCGCGGGATCGACGGCGCGACCCGGTCGAGCACGGCCGAGGCCTTCGCCGCGGACCAGGCGTCCGTCGCCGCTCCGGCGAGGACCAGCAGGTCGGCGAACTCGACCTGGGAGAGCGCGACCTGGGCGACGGTGCGCTCGTCCTCGGGGCTGGCCCGCAGGTTCCGTTCGGCCAGCGTGTCGTCGCCGGTGCTGTCGGCCAGCCAGCCCGTGCAGTCGACGACGGTCAGCACGGCCCGGAGATCGACGTCCTCGATCACCGGCCGTTCGCCGACGAGGACGTGGTGCAGCGCCCAGCTGACCGGCTCGGGCTCCATGGCCTCGTCGAGCCGGACCACGATCCGCCGCACTTGCGGCATTTGCGAGAGCTTGCGCAGCAACGGCAGCAGGTCTTCGCGCAAGGTGCACGAGACGCAGCCGTGCGCGAGTTCGAGGACGGTCAGCTGGTCGCGGTCGCCGAGCCGGATCCGCCGCTTGACCACTCCGGAGTGAATCTGCCTCAGGTCGTGGTGCACGACGGCGGTGCCGGGTTCGGCGAGGCGCAGCCGCTCGGCGAGGTCGGCGTTCGGTCCCGGTGCGAGGCCACTGATCAGGACGAGGGGCACGCGGGGGTTGTCGGTCACTGAAGCTCCGGGGCGTCGAGGGCGTTCTGGTTCGGCTGTGTAGAGTAAATGAAAACGACAACCGATATCAACTTGGGAGGGTATATGTCCGCCGTGTGCCAGGTCACCGGCCGCAAACCGGGTTACGGGAAGCAGGTGTCGCATTCGCATCGGCGCACGTCCCGGCGCTGGGAGCCGAACCTGCAGGCCAAGCGGTACTTCGTGCCGAGCGAAGGACGCTGGGTCCGGCTGCGGGTCTCGGTGAAGGGCATGAAGACCATCGACAAGCGGGGGATCGAGGCCGTCGTCGCCGAGCTCCGCGCGAAAGGGGTGAAGCTCTGATGGCCAAGAGCACCGACATCCGGCCGATCATCAAGCTCCGCTCGACCGCCGGCACCGGCTACACCTACGTCACCAAGAAGAACCGCCGGAACGACCCGGACCGCATGGTGCTGCGCAAATACGATCCGGTCGCGCGCAAGCACGTCGAGTTCAAGGAGGAGCGCTGATGGCCAAGAAGTCGAAGATCGCCAAGAACGACCAGCGCAAGGTGATCGCCGCGCGCTACGTCGAACGCCGTCGCGAGCTGAAGGCCACCATCGCCTCGCCCTCCGCGTCGCCCGAAGAGAAGGCGGCGGCCGTGTCGGCCCTGCAGGCGATGCCGCGCGACGCCAGCGCGACGCGGATCCGCAATCGTGACGCCGCCGACGGCCGCCCGCGTGGCTACCTGCGGAAATTCGGGCTCTCGCGGGTCCGGATGCGGCAGATGGCGCACAACGGCGAACTGCCCGGCGTCACGAAGTCGAGCTGGTGAGCGCGATGGGCAAGCCGGGCCGCGAGCGTCCCTTCAAACGCAAGACGAACCTGTTGCGCGCCAACAAGATCACCGAGGTCGACTGGAAGGACGTCGATCTGCTGCGGAAGTTCATCTCCGACCGCGGCAAGATCCGCGCCCGCCGCGTCACCGGGCTGACCCCGCAGCAGCAGAAGCAGGTCGCCACGGCGATCAAGAACGCCCGCGAGATGGCGTTGCTGCCCTACCCCCACGCGGGGCGCTGACACCGCCGGTCCGGGCGGTGCGACACACCGCCCGGACCGCGGCCGCTGTGGGAGAATCGGGCCCATGACGGAGAACCCCGGACAGGCCGAGGAATTCGATCCCGAACTGCTGGAGCTGTGGGCGAAGGTCTTCGGCTTCGCCCGTTCGGGCGCGACCGCGGAGCTCGCCGCGTACGTCGACGCGGGCGTCTCGGCGAACCTGACCAACGACCGGGGCGACACGCTGGTCATGCTCGCCGCCTACCACGGTCACGCGGACACCGTCGCCGCCCTGATCGACCGCGGCGCCGATCCGAACCGCGAGAACGACCGCGGCCAGAGCCCGCTGGCCGGCGCGGTCTTCAAGAACGAACCCGAGGTCGTGAAGGCCCTCCTCAAGGGTGGCGCGGACGCGACGACGGGGGAGCCGTCGGCGATCGACGCGGCCAGGATGTTCGGCAACGCCGAGCTGCTGGAGCTGCTCCAGGGCTGAGGCGGTTCTCACTCGGATCGCGGTCCGGGCCACTGAATCCTTACACTGCCCCGCATGGATGACCCGCATTACCTCTCCGGCCTCGACCTGGCCGGCCGTCGTGTCGTGATGATCGGTGGCGGGACGGTCGCCCAGCGCCGCCTGCCGCGGTTGATCGGCGCCGGCGCGCGGGTCGAACTGGTCTCCCCGCACACCACGCCGTCGGTGAGCGCCATGGCCGACGCCGGGGAGATCGTCTGGCATGAGCGCCGCTACACCGAGGGCGACCTCGCCGACGCCTGGTACGCGCTGGCGTGCACGAACGACCCCGAGGTCAACGCCGCCGTCTGCGCCGAGGCCGAACGCGCGCGGGTGTTCTGCGTCCGCGCCGACGACGGAGACCTCGGCAGCGCGGTCACCCCGGCTTCGGGCAGGCACGGCGGCCTGCTGGTCGGCGTTCTTTCCGGTGGTGAGCCGCTGCGGTCGGCCACCGTGCGGGACAGCATCCTCGACGGCCTCCGCGGCGTCACCGTCGCCGACGGCCGCGTGCCGGACGCCCACGACGAGCTGCCCGGCGTCGCCCTCGTGGGCGGTGGCCCCGGCGACCCGGAGCTGATCACCGTCCGCGGCCGCCGTCTCCTCGCCAGGGCCGACGTCGTCGTCGCCGACCGGCTGGCGCCGCGCGAACTGCTCGACGAACTCGCGCCCCACGGCCGGATCGTCGACGCCGCGAAGATCCCGTACGGCCGCGCCGCCAGCCAGGACGTGATCAACTCCACGCTGATCGACCGGGCCAAGGCAGGCAAGTTCGTCGTGCGGCTCAAGGGCGGCGACCCGTACCTCTTCGGCCGCGGCTTCGAAGAGGTCCTCGCCTGCGCCGAAGCGGGCATCCCGGTGACGATGGTCCCCGGCATCACGAGCGCGTTCTCCGTCCCCGCCGCGGCGGACGTCCCGGTGACCCACCGCGGTGTCGCGCACGAGGTCGTGGTGGTGTCCGGCCACGTCGCGCCGGACGACGAGAAGTCGCTGGTGGACTGGGATCTGCTGGCGCGGATGCGCGGCACGATCGTGCTGATGATGGGCGTCGAGCGGCTTCCGCTGTTCGCCAAGGCGCTACTGGCGGGGCGGCCGGGCGACACGCCGGTGGCGATCGTCGAAGACGGCACCATGCGCACGCAGCGGGTACTTCGCTCCACTTTGGACAAGGTGGTCGGCGACGCCGCCACGGCCGGGGTGCGGCCGCCCGCGGTGATCGTGTTCGGCCCGGTGGCGGGGCTGGCTCAACCCTCGTAATCATCCTTCGAGACGTAGAACCAGTCGGTCCCGTCGTCGCCGGACGAGTCGAGGTGTGCCGCCCGGACCAGACCGGCCCGCAGCGCCACCCGCTGCGACGCGACGTTCTCCGGCCGGACCCGGGCGATCACGAGGTCGTCCGGCCGGTGGACGCGGACCCAGTCCACCGCCGCGGCGGCGGCCTCACTGGCGTATCCGGCACCCCAGGAGGAGGGGAAGAACCGGTAGAAGAGGTTCAGGACCGCGCGGCGCCGGAAGCCGACGATCTTCACCCCGCAGAACCCCAGCACCTCCGGTGACCCGTGCGACCGGACCGTCCAGTACCCGAAGCCGTACCGGTTCCACTGGTGCGACCAGCGGAGCAGCAGCAGTTCCGCGTCCTTACGCGTCTCCAGCATGTCCGAGGGGTTGTGCGCGCAGGCCTCCGGATCGGTGTGGAGGGCGAAGATCGCGTCCAGGTCTTCGGGGGTGGGACGGCTCAGGAGCAGGCGTGCGGTCCGCAGCTCCTCCACGCCCGTGTCCCGGGTCGGCGCCGGATCAGCGGTCATGGCAGCGCGCCGAGAAGCCGGCGATGGCCTCGGTCAGGCGGGTCGGGTCGAAGCGCAGTTCGACCGGGCTGCGGGCCTGGACGAACTCGGCCGCCGGCATGTCCGCGGCCAGCGTGTCGGCGTCGCCGAACGGGTGGATCGGATCGCGCTCGTGCCCGATGACCAAGGCGGGGGTCTCGATCTTCCGCCGGATCGACTTGGGCGGCGCGATCCGGCCGAACAACACGCCGTGCAGGAGCGCGGCCATCGGCGCGGGCTCCTGGGACAGCGTGTCGGTGACGACGTCGACCCACTGGTTGCCGTGCGGCGCGAGTTTCGCCGCCAGCGCCACCCCCTGCACCGTCACCGGCAGGAACCGGGCCGCCATGAGCAGCGGCGCGAACGTGATCAGCCCCGCGACGATCGCGTTGTCCAGCACGGGCATCTCGACGACCAGCCCGAGCGCGCGATCCGGCGCGGCGACGCCCACTTCGAGCGCGACGTTGGCGCCCAGCGACGTCCCGCCGATGACGGCGGCGTCGATCTCCAGGTGGTCGAGCAGCGCGACGGTCTGCTCCGCGAACGCGGGCATCGAGTACAGCCACGAGTCGGTGGGCCGGTCCGAGTCGCCGTGACCGAGCAGGTCGAGCGTCACCGCCCGGAACCCGGCTCGCGCCAGCTTGCGGGCGAGCGGCGCGTGCATCCGCCTCGTCAGCATGATGCCGTGAGTGAGCACGACGACCCGGTCGCCGGAGCCGAACTCGGTGTAGGCGAGCCGGTGACCCTCATGGGTGAAGGATCCCGACAGTTCGATCGGCCGGGAGGAGCGTTCGCGACCGCGCGCGGTGCTGGGCGCGAGCAGGGCGGCGACCGCGGTGGCGCTGCTGGCCGGGCTCATGTCCCACCGTCCTTCGTCGATCGTCGGTACTCACCGGTAGTACCAGGAAAGCATCTCAGGGGCGGCCGGGCACAGTGGCCGTTGGCACCCTGTCAATCACATGAGTCAAGATGACCTCATGACCGCTACAGCTGACAGTCTTCCCGATCTCGTTTCGCTCAAGGTGGAGATCGACGGGCACGTCGCCGAAGTGACGCTGCTCGGTCCGTCCAAGGGCAACGCGATGGGCCCCGATTTCTGGCGTGAGCTGCCGATCGTCTTCCGCGCGCTGGACGCCGACCCGCAGGTCAGGGCGGTCGTGCTGACCGGCAGTGGCAAGCATTTCTCCTACGGGCTCGACCTTCCCGCGATGATGCCCAGCTGGGGCGAAATGCTCGGCGGCGACGCGCTCGCGGGCCCGCGGACGAAGTTCCTCGACGAGGTCAAGACCCTTCAGGCGAGCGTTTCCTCCATCGCCGAATGCCGCAAACCGGTCATCGCGGCCATTTCCGGCTGGTGCATCGGCGGTGGTGTCGACGTGATCGCGGCCGCGGACATCCGCCTGGCGAGCGCGGACGCGAAGTTCAGCGTGCGCGAGGTCAAGGTCGCGATCGTGGCCGACCTCGGCAGCCTGCAGCGGCTCGCGCCGATCATCGGGGAGGGGCACCTGCGCGAACTGGCCCTGACCGGCAAGGACGTCGACGCCGCCCGTGCGGAGAAGATCGGCCTGGTCAACGACGTCTACGCCGACCAGGACACCCTGCTCGCCGAGGCTCGCAAGCTGGCGCAGGAGATCGCCGCGAACCCGCCGCTGGTCGTGCAGGGCACCAAGAACGTCCTGTCGGCCAACACCGAACGCCAGGTCGCGGACGGCCTGCGCTACGTCTCGGCCTGGAACGCGGCATTCCTGCCCAGCAAGGACCTCGGCGAGGCCGTGCAGGCCTTCCTCGAGCGCCGCGCGCCCGAGTTCAAGGGGGAGTAGAAAGAACCGGCGGCCACCCAGGACCAGGAGGACGATCGTGAGCGCTTCGGAGGCATACCGCACGTTCCGCGAGGCACGGGACTATCTGCAGGCCCATCGCGAGGACTACGAAACCGCCTATCGAGACTTCACCTGGCCCAGGCCCGCCGAGTTCAACTGGGCGCTGGATTGGTTCGATGTCGTCGCGGCCGACCCGGCCAACCAGGACCGCTACGCGCTGTGGATCGTCGAAGAGGACGGCATCGAGAACCGCTGGACCTATCCGGAGATGGCGCGGCGGTCCAATCAGGTCGCGAACTGGCTGCGCTCGCTCGGCGTGGCCAGGGGCGACCGGCTGATCCTGATGCTCGGCAACCAGGGTGAGTTGTGGCAGACGATCCTCGCCGCGATCAAACTGGGCGCGGTCATCATCCCGGCTTCGACCCTGCTCGGCCCGGCGGATCTCACCGACCGGGTCGAGCGGGGCGCCGCGAAACACGTGGTGATCCGCTCGGTCGACGCGCACAAGTTCGAGAACGTCGAGGGCGACTACACCCGCATCGCCGTCGGGGAACCGGTCGAGGGCTGGCAGTCCTTCGTGGACGCCTACGAGGAAGCGGACACTTTCACGCCCGACGGCCCGACGGCGGCGGAAGACCCGCTGCTGCTGTACTTCACCTCGGGGACCACCGCGAAGCCGAAACTGGTGCAGCACACGCAGATCTCGTATCCGGTCGGCCATCTGTCCACAATGTACTGGATCGGCCTCGAACCGGGCGACGTCCACCTCAACATCTCTTCGCCTGGCTGGGCGAAACACGCGTGGAGCAACGTTTTCGCGCCCTGGAACGCCGAAGCGACGGTGTTCCTCTACAACTACGCGCGGTTCGACGCGGTTTCCCTGATGGCACAGATGGAACGATGCGGCATCACCAGCTTCTGCGCCCCGCCGACGGTGTGGCGGATGCTCATCCAAGCTGACTTGTCCGTGCTGAAGACGCCGCCGAGCAAGGTGGTCGGCGCGGGCGAACCGCTCAACCCCGAAGTGATCGACCAGATCGAAAAGGCCTGGGGTGTCACGATTCGCGACGGTTTCGGGCAGACGGAGAGCAGCGTCCAGATCGCCAACACCCCGGGGCAGGAAGTCGTGCCGGGCTCGATGGGCCGTCCGCTGCCGGGATTCACCGTGGCGCTCGTGGACCCCGTCACCGGCGAGCGGGCGCAGGAGGGCGAGATCTGCCTCGACCTGGAGAAGCGGCCCGTCGGGTTGATGGCCGGCTACGCGGACGACGAGGAGCGCTCCGCCGCGGCCTTCGCGAACGGCTTCTACCACACCGGAGACGTCGGCTCGATCGACGAACGCGGCTACATCACCTACGTGGGCCGGACGGACGACGTCTTCAAGGCTTCGGACTACCGGATCTCCCCGTTCGAACTGGAAAGTGTCCTGCTGGAACACGAAGCGGTCGCCGAAGCGGCCGTCGTCCCCGCGCCCGACCCGATCCGGCTCGCGGTGCCGAAGGCGTATGTCGTCCTCACGAACGGACACGAGCCCACGGCCGGCACCGCGCTGTCCATCCTGGCCTTCTGCCGGGAACATTTGGCCCCGTACAAGCGAATCCGGCGGCTGGAGTTCGCCGAGCTGCCGAAGACGATCTCCGGCAAGATCCGGCGGGTCGAACTCCGGGGACGCGAGAACGACGCCGCCGAACGGCCGGCGGGGGAGTTCCGCGAGGAAGACTTCCCGCAGCTGAAGGGCTGACCGCTTCGGTCCCGAACTCCGAACTCGCGAGTTACGGGTCTGGGCACGTGTGGGTCGAACGAACCACAGTGCGGTAACCGGAACCGCGTTAGCATCCGGTGCAGTGAATCGTTGACAACCCGTGGGGGTCACGGGTCTCACCTTCCCTGTCTTGAAAGGTGTTCCTGTCATGCGCATTCGTTTCCTCCTGCCGATGCTCGCCCTCGTGGCCGGGCTCGGTACCGCGGTCGCCACTCCGGCGGCCGCCGATCCAGGTCCGGTGACGGCGGGCGAAGTGTCCGTCGCCGACGCCTGCTACTCCTGGGGGCGCACGTTGTCCCAGGGCGCGTCCGGTGAGGACGTCCGGCAGCTGCAGATCCGGGTCGCCGGATATCCCGGTTACGGTGGTGTGCTCGCCATCGACGGCCAATTCGGCGCGGGCACCAAGGCCGCGGTCACCCGCTTCCAGCAGGCGTACGGGCTGGGCGCGGACGGCATCGCCGGATCGGCCACGTTCACCAAGCTCTACGCGTTGCAGGACGACGACTGCACGCCGGTCAACTTCACCTACGCCGAGCTGAACCGGTGCAACTCCGACTGGTCGGGCGGCAACGTGTCAGCGGCGACGGCGAAGGCCAACGCGCTGGTCTCGATGTGGAAGCTGCAGGCGATGCGGCACGCCATGGGCGACCGGCCGATCGACGTCAACGGCGGTTTCCGCAGCGTCGCCTGCAACAACGCCGTCGGCGGGGCGACCAACAGCCGTCACCTCTACGGTGACGCGGTCGACCTCGGGGCGGGCTCGCAGGGCTTCTGCGGGCTGGCGAAGCAGGCCCGCAACCACGGGTTCAGTGAGATCCTCGGCCCGGGCTACCCCGGCCACAACGATCACACGCACGTGGCACACCGGTCCACCCGGTTCTGGTCGGCGTCCTCCTGCGGGATCTGACCTCGTCACTCCCAGCGCCACAACGACGGCGGCCGTCCTCCCTTGGGGAGGGCGGCCGCGTGTTCGGTGGTGCGCCGCAGCCCGGGGACCCGCTCCATGGTCCGGCCGAGATTGGCCGGATAGGGGCGGTCCCCGGTCAGCGCTTCGGTCGCGTCCAGCGCCTGCGCCGTCGTGAAGATCGGCCCGAGCAGTCCGGCGGTGAACGCGACGTCCCGCCACAGCCGTTCGGCCAGCATCGGGCGGCAGTCCGCCACGATCCGGTCGTGGTCGAAAGCCAGCGGCGGGACCTCGTCCAGCGGCGCCCACACCACGTTCCCCGGGTCGTCGAGCGCGGGATCCACCGTGGCCCACAAGGCGATGGAGAGGGTGGGACCGCGGGGGTCACGGTTCGGCTCGTCGAAGGTGGCGAGCTGTCCCGTCGCCGAGAGCGCGTCGGACGGCAGGCCGAGTTTGCCGACCACCGCACGATGCGCCGCTTCCCTCAGCCGTTCCCCGAGCCCGAGCAGCACCCCGGGCAGCGCGAGTTCCCCCGCGAACGGCTCGGCGGCTCGCGGCGCGATTCCCAGCAGCACTTTCCTGGTGCCGGGCGCGAACCGCACCACGAGCACGTCAACGGACACCGGCGTCGACTCGATCACGCGTTGATTGTCGACCTTGCCTCCGTGACCCGGTAACCGGCCCTGTCCGGGCCGTATCCGGCGACGGCCACCGGCAGTCGCTCGCTGAACCACGCCAGCGGATCCGCCAGGTCGACGGCGGGGGAGCCGTCCTCGGGTACGACCTTCAGCCCGGTCGCGTCGAGGTGGGTCACCGCGAACGCGTCCACGCCGTCGCAGGCCGCGATCGCGTAGTCCAGCAGGGCCGCGTCGAGATGGCCCGCCCGCCACGCGCCCTGGAAGTCGCCGGTTTCGTTGTGCGCCTCCGGAAAACGGGCGAGCACGGCGGCGGACTCGGTCGGCAGCGGCCCCGCACCGTGCCGGGTGAGATAGGTCCGCGTGACACCCAGTACCGCGTGCGGGCGCCCGGCCAGCAGGGCGCGGGCGTTGTGCGGGGTGGTGGTCGACCAGGTCGTATGCGGGTGGAATCCGTGGTGCTGGTCGAGGAGAACCCCCTGCGCTCCCTCGAAGACCAGCCGTCCGGAGTCCGCGAGCCGCCCTGTCTCGCCGCCGTTGGTGATCCGCACCGCGTCCGCGAAATCGTGGTACAGCGCCACCAGTTCGTCCACGGTGTGCGGTGGCGTGGCGAGCGGTGCGTAGAACCGCGCGAGCGCGTCCAGTTTGCGCCGCAACACCGACGGGGTGGCGCAGTCGGCGACCGTGGGCGCTTCCCCCGGCGTCCCGATCACCTCCTGGTTCTCCACCACTTCGCCCGGCGCGGCCCCCGCTAGCAGCGAGTACCAGACGGTCTCGCCGATCCCCTTCCCGCACGAGCCGTGCCGGTTCGTGCCCCGGGCCTCCTCCCTGGCCCGGTTCGCGTGGATGTGGAACGGGGTCGTGAGCAAGGCACTCCCGTCCACGCTCAGCAGCGAGAGCGGATTCCGGACGCCCGCCGCTTCGAGCCGCCGCGCTTCGGCGGCCAGCGCGAACGGCTCGACCAGCACGAACCGCGACAGATGGGTGGGCACGCCGGCGAACGTGCCCGCCCCGAACTGGCTGAACGTGTGGTGCCGCCCGTCCGCGACGACGTTGTGCGCGGCCTGCGCGCCCCCGTTGAAGCGGACCACGGCGGTGGTGGGCCGGGCGGCGCACAGGGCGTCGACCACGGCGCCCTTGCCTTCGTCGCCGAAGCCGAGCCCGACCACCACCACGTGGCCGTCCAGCAGATTCATCGCAGCACCACGTCGCTTGGGCCGTCGGCGTCGGGCACCGCCGAGGTGACGACCGATTTGGTGCCCAGTTTCGCCAGCGCCTTGCCCACGGCCGCGCTCTCGGCGACCGAGCCGACGTCCGCGAGGTCGGCGAGCGCCCGGTCGACGTCGACGACCCGTTCCTCCAGCCCGATGGTGGCCGCGATCAGTTCGCATACCGCGCCGGGATCGTCGAGCTTGAGGAAGTTCTGGCCGAGCAGACCGCTCCAGTGCTCGCCGATCTGCGGGTCGTTGTAGTACGACGACTGGTTCGGCAGCACGAAGTAGAGGTGCCACTTGCGGGCCAGCTCCCGGTACACCGAGGCCGGGTCGATGTCCTCCCGCACGTCGTCGCCGATCACCCGGCGGATGTGGCGGGCCTCCAGCGCGGGCTTGTTCAGTTCGTCGCCGATGATGAACAGATAGCCCTTGCGGCCGCGGTTCTGCCAAGCGTCGGTGACCACGTGCCTGGCCATGAAGTAGGCGGCCAGCTCGTAGGATTCGCTCTTCTGCCCGCCGCCACCGCCTTCGAGGAAGATCGTGCGCAGCTGCTCGTCCATCCGGTTGTCCGATTCGAACTGCCCGATCTGCAACGGGACCCGGTCGCTGTCGGCGTCGCCGATCGCGCCGAACAGCACCTGCGGATCGGCCAGGTAACCCCGGCGCTTGAGCAGGCCGTGCAGTTTGCCGAGCTTGCCCTGCATGATCCGCGGCACCCGGCGCATCGAGCCGGTGACGTCGAACAGCACCGCGATCGGCGTCGAATCGGTGTGGTCGGCCGAATCCCGGCATTCCCGGACGGCGTTCAGCGGGTCGAGCGCGGGCGCGACCTTCCACTCTTTCGCGGGTTTGGAGCGGAGATCGGCGGTGTAGCCGAAATCGTCCTCGCCCTTGGCCGCGCGGAAGGTCCTCGCGGCGGCGTAGGCGTTGTCGTCCCAGTGTCCGTGTCCCATGGTCAGGCTCCTGTCTCGGGGATGGTGAAGGGTCGGAAGGTGCGGGGGCCGTACAGGTCGGCGAGCAGTTCGTCGTACTCGTCGAGCAGATCGGCGGCTCCGGGTCGTTGCGCCGGGATGTCCTGGGTGCACCACGTCGCGAACTCGCGTTGGCGGGTTTCGTTCGGTGCCAGTAGTTCCAGCATCATGCGGTGGAGCATGTGGACGTCCGTCGCCGCGGTCATCGGAAGTCCTTTGTGCACTTCCGGTGGGTACTGGACGGAGTTGTCCGTCGCCAGCGGGAGCACACCGTCTTCGACGGCGAAGGACCAGCCTGCGAGGACGATGCCGTGCTGTCCCGGATGGACGAGCACGTTGTCCGCGGTGAGGTGGCCGTGGACGACACCCGCGCGGTGCGCGCCCGCCACGGCGCGCAGCAGGCGGCGGTGCATCCAGGCGTAGTCGCGGCCGTCGAGCCCGCCAGGGAAGGCTTGCCCGATGTCGGCGAGGGTGACGAAGCCGTCGACGAGCGGATCGAGGACGCTGAAGGCACGGTCGCCCCGCGCGACCAGACCCGAGGTGTCGAGCAGTCGCGGGTAGTAGGGACGCAGCCAGCGGTGCCGTTCGGTGAAGCCGTCGAGCGTGCGCAACGCCGCCCACTCGGCGTGGATCAGCGGGTTGAGCGCCGGGTCGCGGACGAGTTTGACCAGATGAGGGCCGGTGGTCCGGTAGGTCGTCGCGACACTGCCCACCGCGTGCGGCTCGGTGAGGGTGTACGCCGAGGTCGCGGTGGTGACCGTCTGGCGCCGGGCGCGTTTCCACTCGTCGTGGAGCTGGTTGAGGGTGGCGGCGGCCCGGTGGGCGCGGTCGTCGCCGGGGTTGCGGTCGGGGTGGAGCACGGCCGCCAGTTCGCGGTAGCGATGGCGGGCGAACAGAGCGGCCGCGTCGACCGTGTTCTCGATCACCGCCACGGCGTCTTCCCTGGTGAGCATAGTTTGAGTCTAGACGACTCTTACTTCGGTTCGCAAGGGGGTAGGTACAAATCCCGTGCCGTGCGGCGGCTTCGGTCAATAAGCTGGGAGAGCCGAACAGGGGGTGTTGGTGATCGTCCGCGAACCGGATCGGAAAGACAGTCAGCGCACGAACACGATGATCATCGTGTTCGTGATCGGGATCGTCTGGGGAACCGTCGCGGCCTTCGCCGGGCGGTGGACCGTCGAGGGGCTGGCCGGCACGTACGACGTGCGCGCGGTGATCTCCGAGTGGAACTCCACGACCAGCGAAGGACAGCACGGCCCGCGTACCAGCTACGACGTCCTGGCGATCGCCGAAGACGGCCGCACGATCGAAGTGCCGACACGAGACACGTTCGGCCTCGCTGATCCGGTGGTCGCCCGGCTTTCCTCGGTGACGGACCGGGTTTTGTCCGTGCGCGGGGCCACCGACGTCGTGGAAGCCCACCATCCGTGGGAGAAGATCGCGGCGATGTCCCTCGGCCTGGCACTCCTGGTGCTCGCGGCCATCGTGCTGGTCAAAGTGGCGAGACCGGGGCTCGCGCGGAAGGCGCCGCCGTTCCTCGCCGGGCTGGCCTTCGCCGCGTTCGTCGTGCTGACGCCGGTCGGGTTCGGCGAGACGGCCTACGGTGAGGCGGCCGACCCGGTCCCGAATTTCTGGGAACTCCGTCGCGACTTATGGGGGCCGCCGCCGGTGTTCGCCCGTGGACAGACCGCCGTCTCCGGAGAAGCGGCCGTGCGCGTGCTCGAAAGCAAGCCCGGGCCGCCTGAGGGAGCCGAGGCGTGGTTGAGCGGATTCCACGTCCTCACCTTGCGGATCGAGGCTTCTCGTTTCGGTGGCACGGCGCTGGAGCTGTCGGCCGACGAACACGGTGAGCCGGAGCGGGTCAAGGACTGCGCGGGCGCTCCCGGCGCTTTCGACGGCACCACGGGCCTCGTCTGTTTCGTGGTCCCGCCCGGATACCGGCCCGAGTACCTCCTCGTCGGCAAACTCGAGCGGGAAGTCCTGCTGAAGCTCCGGTGATCGACGAAAGGACTCCAGTGCCGGAAAATGCGCGGAAGCCCGGAGTTCTTACTTCGGTGCTTTCGGCCTTTCTCCCTTTTCTGCTGATCTTCGGTCTCGTCTGGGCCTCCCTCGGTTCCGACATCGATGAATTGAGCACCGGCGAGGACGTCACGGTCACCGAGATCTCGGGGTGCACCTCGGAGGGATCCGCGGTGAACGGCCAGACCCCCTACTGTTCCGGGAAATGGCGCTTCGCCGACGGGCGTACCGGAGGCGGCCGGATTCTGGGGGAGGAGATCTCGCGGGGTGACACGGTCTTCGCCGGTGACGGATTCGCCTACGGATCGAGATCGCCGTTGATCTGGAAGGTTTCGGCAGGCGGCGCGCTGGGTCTCTTTCTCGTCGGCCTGGTGGTAGTGGGCGTCGTCCTGTACCGGTTGGACGTCGGCAAGCGGCGACGCGAGGGTCATCGAGAGTAAGGCAAAGGGTGGCCTAGGTACCTTCTGGCTTCTGGCTTCTCTGATCGCGGGACTCCAGGGTCGCCGCTCTCGTCCCAGGTACACCAGCGACCACAGCAGGCACAGCGGCCGCGCGTGAAGGACCCCTTCCCTCGGCTCAGCCGAGGAAACTCGACCTTCACACCTTCAGGACGTCCGGCCACAGTGGACTGTGGTGCGAACGACCGACAGGGCGAGGCGGGGAACTGCTCTACGGTGTCCGCACAGCGCGCGCGATCCGCTCGCGACTGGGCATCAAGAGGAGAAGTCTCCACCGTGAAGCACGTCCGTACCGTCTCTTTGCTCACCGCCGGAATCGCCACTTTCGCACTGACCGCCTGTGGCGCCAAGGCCGAGCAGCCCGCCGAGGCGGCCAAGCCGTCGGTGACCCAGCCCGCCTCGCCGACCACCGCCGACGGTCACACCAGTCCCGGTATGCGGCTCAAGTTCGGGGAGCGCGCGCTCGTCCCGGTGGACTACAACAAGGAGAGCTTCGGCACCGTCGCGCTCACGGTCACCGCGATCGCGGAGGGGAAGGTCGCCGACCTCAAGGGATTCGAACCCGATCAGATCGCCGGAGTCACGCCGTACAACCTGCGGTACACCGTCGAGTTCGTCAAGGGTGACGATCTGTCCGGTTTCGGGCTCGCCTTGCGTGGCCTTCTCTCCGACGGCAAACAGGGCGGCACGGCACTGGTGGGCAAAACCGCCGACTGCGGCAAGGTGACCGCGCCGCGGGACGGCGGTTTCTCGAAACCGGGACAGAAGTTCGAGGCCTGCACGATGTACGGCGCCAAGGGCGGCGAGAAGGTCTCGTTCGCCGCCTTCAACACCGGAGACGCCTACCGCAAGACCCCGATCGTCTGGGGCGACTGAGGCTCAGGAGCGGGTCGCTTCGATCTGGCGCTCGTCCTCGGTCGAGCAACTCGTCACCGGATCGTTCGGCCCGCTCCCGCATGTCCAGGCACCGATCACCACCGGACCGGGCCCCTGCGGCGAGGCGGCTTCGGCGGGCGTCAGCTTGGTGAAGTAGTCCTTGAGCACCTGAGTCGCTTCGGCGCAGTCGGTCTTCCCGTGTGCGACGACCTTGTTCTTCGCGCCTTGGAGCCCGGCGACCTCGCCGCAGGGCGTCCCGGCGGGCGCCGAGGTGGCGGCGGGGGAGGACGGTGCCGGCGCGGCGGCGGGAGCCGGATCGGCTCCGCAACCGCTCAGCAGGACGACGGCGAAAGCGGCGGGAAGTACGGCGAGGCTCTTCATGGGCCCTTCTTCTCGGGGATGGTTCATTCGACGGGGACGACGGCGGCGAACACGTTCTGATCGCCCTTGCCGCAACTGGTGCCGCCTTGCGCGGCGGGAGCGCCGGAGACGCACAGCCAGCCGTCCACGGTCTCGCTGACGGGTTCGTCCGAGTCCGCGGACTGGCGTCCGGCGATCCTCTGGTGGAACGAGCCGACGATCGCGGTCGCGTCCGCGCAGGAGACCCCGGGTCCGTTGAGCACCTGCAGGGTCAGCCCGCTGGCCGCGGTGACCGTGCCGCACGAACCCTGTACCGGTTCAGCGGGTTTCGGTTTCGTGGTGGGATTCGGGGCAGCGGAGGAACTCGGCGCGGTCTGCGACGGGATCGGCGGGACCGACACGCTGGACACACTCGTGGGGAGCGAGGGCGGTGAGGCCGACATCGCGGTGACAGGCGGTGGCGGATCGTCGCCCGAACAGGCGGCGAGCGTTCCGGCGACGGCGCAGGCCGCGAACAGGCGCCGCCACGTTCCCGTGGTCGTCGAGACGGGCAAGGCGATCCTTTCGTCGGCCGGTCGTGGCCGGCCCATTCTGACCCGGCCGGGCCCGAAGCCGTGGCATTGAGCCACGTTCGATTCGCGGGAGGCTATCGCGCCCCCGGCGCCGCGGTACGCGAGGACCGCTCAATAACTGTCCATTGTGGACGATTAACATGCCGTTCACAGCGCGACAACACCCCACTGTCGTTGCGAACCGATCGGACGAATCCACGCCGGACCCGTTAACGCGCGGCCCCGTTCTGCCGAAAAGAAAGGTAGCGCTCCGGCGTGTCCCAGTCCCCGTCACGAAACCGTGAGAGTGATGAAGACCGACGAACAGACCGACCCCGCGTCACCCCAGGCCACCGCACCGGCGAGCACGGAGCTGCCACCGACGGCACCGTGCACCGTCGTCTGGTGCGGCGGCCGCCCGTACGTCCTCGAAAGCTCCGCCGGCCACAACCGCTGGGTCGGCACCGATCACCGGGGCAGGCCCGTGGCGCTGACCAGCGCGGACCTGCAATGCCGCGGCTGGACGCACACCAGGGTTTCTTTTCGGCCGGAGGCCTCGGATGTGCGGAGGCGGGCCGCCGATACGGCTGGGTGAGTGACCAGCTGATGCCGCGGCCCGGCTGCGGAGATCCGAAAGCGCGCTTTGAGAGACGCAGCCTAGGCTGAGCGGGTGAGTACGCCCCCCGAACCGAGCGTGACCAGCGAAGAGCCTTCCCTCTTGCGGCAGGCCCTGAACGTTCCCAACATGCTTTCGATCCTCCGGCTCGCCGGGGTGCCGGTCTTCCTTTGGCTGCTCCTCGGCCCGAAGGAGGACGGCTGGGCGCTCGCGCTGCTCGTGTTCAGCGCGCTCACCGACTGGCTCGACGGCAAACTCGCCCGCTGGCTCAACCAGATGTCCCGGCTCGGCCAGCTGCTCGACCCCGCCGCCGACCGGCTCTACATCCTCGCGACCCTCATCGCGTTCCTGATCCGCGACATCATCCCCTGGTGGCTGGTGGTCCCGCTGGTCGTCCGCGAGGCCGTGCTGGGCGTCTGCGTACTGCTGCTCCGGCACCGCGGCTTCGCCCCGCCGGAAGTCACCTACATCGGCAAGGGCGCCACCTTCGTCTTGATGTACGCCTTCCCGTTCCTGCTGCTCACCCAAGGCGGATCCGACATCGCCGCGATCGCCCGGCCGATCGGATACGCCTTCACGGCGTGGGGCGCGGTCCTGTACGTCTATTCGGGCGTGTTGTACGTCGTCCAGACGGTGCGGGCGCTGCGAACGGCCGAACCCGGCGAGTTGCGGGAGGCGGCGGGCGCGTGACCCGGCGGGATGCGAAACTGCGCGCGTCGGTTTCGAGTGAGGGCTTGAGAAAGGGGAGCGGCGTTGTCCACTCCAGAAGAACTGCGGTACACCGAGGAGCACGAGTGGGTCTCCGTGCGCGATGGCGGGCTCGTGCGCGTGGGCATCACGGAGTACGCCCAGGACCAGCTCGGTGACGTGGTGTTCGTCGAACTTCCCGAGGTCGGCAAGCAGGTCGGCTCGGGGGACACGTTCGGCGAGGTCGAGTCGACCAAGAGCGTTTCCGAGCTGTTCGCCCCGGTCGACGGCGAGGTGGTCGCGGTCAACGACGCGGTGACCGAGTCGCCCGAGCTGATCAACAGCGACCCCTACGGCGAGGGCTGGCTGATCGAGCTCCGTCTCGACGACGCGAGCTCGGTGGAATCCCTGCTGGAGGCCGAGGCGTACCAGGCGCTGATCAAGGAATAGTCGCAGGCCGCGGCCCTTCGGGAAGAGTAGGGGGAGCCGCGGGCCGGAGATTCGATCAGGCACGGTACGTTTGACCTCCACACGTTCTTGAGTAGTGGCAACACACATGCGTTAGGAGAGCTCAGGTGAGCACGAACGACGGGCCCGGCGTTCCCCCGGAGCAGTCTCCGGAGCGGACTTCTGTCTTCCGGGCCGACTTCCTGGCCGACGTCGAAGGCACTGAGGCTCCTCCGGCTGCCGAGGCCCCTGTCCAGGGTGTGGACGCGCTGCCCGCGGGTTCCGCCCTGCTGGTCGTCAAGCGGGGCCCGAACGCGGGTTCGCGCTTCCTGCTGGACCGCGACACCACCAGTGCGGGACGGCACCCGGACAGCGACATCTTCCTCGACGACGTCACGGTCTCCCGGCGGCACGCCGAGTTCCGCCGTGAGGGTGGCGAGTTCGTCGTCATCGACGTCGGCAGCCTCAACGGCACCTACGTCAACCGCGAGCCGGTCGACCAGGCCGTCCTCGCCGGTGGCGACGAGGTCCAGATCGGCAAGTTCCGCCTGGTCTTCCTGACCGGCCCGGGTCACGGGGGCCAGGGGGCACGGTGACGGCGGCCGGGCGGCCTGATCGGGATGCGTCGCAGCGCGATGGGTTGAGCATCGGGGCCGTGCTGGCACAGCTGCGCGGCGACTTCCCCGATGTCACCATCTCCAAGATCCGGTTCCTCGAGGCGGAGGGTCTGGTCCAGCCGGGCCGGACCCCGTCGGGGTACCGGCAGTTCGCTCCGGCGGACGTGGAGCGCCTGCGATTCGTCCTGTCCGCCCAGCGGGATCACTACCTCCCGCTGAAGGTCATCAAGGAACAGCTCGACGCGGCGGATCAGGGCGCCGCGCCCTCGGCGGCGCTGCCCAAACCGCCGCGGAAACTCGTTTCACTCGATTCCCCGGGGGAGAACGGCGGACTGCCGTCCCCCGGGGATTTCGAGACCGATCGAGAGATCAGGCTGACCGAGGAAGATCTGCTCCGCCAGGCGGGCATCGACGCCGCCACCCTGGCTGAGCTGCGGCAATACGGTCTCGTCCGCCCAGGCGCGGCGGGGTTCTTCGATCCCGACGCGGTCCTCGTGGCGAAGACCGTGAAAGCGATGACCGAATTCGGTATAGAGCCGAGACATCTGCGTGCCTTCCGGGCCGCGGCCGACCGCGAGGTCGGCCTGCTGGAGCAGATCGTGACCCCGGTGTATCGGCATCGTGACGAGGACGCCCAGGCGAGGGGCGACGAGGTCGTCCGGGAGCTCGCCGCGTTGACCGTGGCGTTGCACACGCTCTTGGTGAAGGCCGGAATACGGGCAGTCACAGGCGGTTGAACGGCTTCAGGGGACCGGGAGCCGTTGTGAGGCCACTTGTCAATGACTGAATGTTCGGCACCCTATGCCGTACCGTGAGAGTTGGTTGGCCACGGGCGAACCGAGAATGTCGGAGACAGCGAGCACAGCGCTCGGAAGACGGGTAGCGTCGGGATTGCCGTCGCTTGGTCGTCGAGACAAGCGTTGCAGCCCGTGCGCACGAGAGGGAGGCGAAGCCCGATGAGCGAGATGCGCGTCGTCGGCGTGCGGGTGGAGCTACCCGCGAATCAGCCGATCTTGTTGCTACGGGAAACCGAAGGCGAGCGTTACCTGCCGATCTGGATCGGCTCGGTCGAGGCCACCGCCATCGCCTTGGAGCAGCAGGGAGTCCGCCCGGCCCGTCCGCTCACCCATGACCTGCTCAAGGAGGTCATCGGGGCGCTGGGCCGTGAACTGGAGCAGGTCGTCATCACCGACTTGAAGGAAGGCACGTTCTTCGCGGAACTGGTCTTCGACGGGGACATCCGGGTTTCCGCGCGACCGAGCGATTCGGTGGCGCTGGCGCTGCGGGTGGGGGTCCCGATCCACGCCGTCGACGCGGTGCTGGAGGAAGCGGGCCTCATCATCCCCGACGAGCAGGAGGACGAGGTCGAGAAGTTCCGCGAGTTCCTCGACTCGGTCTCGCCGGAGGACTTCCGCGGCGCGGACACCTGAGCACATCCTGGATCTCGTACGAAGGGGCGGCGCCGCTGGGCGCCGCCCCTTCGTCGTACGTGCGGTCGCCCTTCGCGAGCGTCCGGATGTCATGAAAGGGTCGTTCAGGACGAAAAACGTCCTGAACGACCCTTTCATGACACTTGGCCTGCCAGGGCTCAGGCCGCGGTCGCCTTGACGAACAGGTCCGCCAGCTCCCGCCCGTACCGCTCCAGGTCCAGCTTCCGGTCCGCCGCGAACTTCGCCGCGACACCGTCGATGGCCTGCGCGATCGACAGCGCCATCACGTCCGGCGCGAACTCGCCGAAAGCGCCTTCCTGCTGTCCCTGCCGCAGCTGGCGTTCGAGCCGGCCGGTCCGGAACTCCTCGACGAGCGGCGCCGACATGAACCAGCCCTCGGCGTCCGAGCCGCTCGAAGCCATCTCGACCATGACCCGCACCAGTTCCGGGTACGAGCCGAGGAACGCGATCTCCGACTCGATGTAACCGCGCAGCAGCCCGGCCCGGTCGGTCGTGCCCTGGATCCGGTCCTCGAGGAACTTGTCCTTCATCCCGGTCGCGGTGGTGACCACGGCCTGCATCAGGCCCGCCTTGTTGGTGAAGTGGTACGAGATGATCCGGGTGCTGGAGAGCCCGGCGCGCTCCTTGATCTTCGCGAACGACGTCTTGTGGTAGCCGAGGTCGGAGATCGTCGCGATCGTGGCTCCGATGATCTGGGCCCGCCGGGCCGCCTCGGTGACCGAGAGCCCCAGCTCCGCCTGAACCTCTTGCATGGCACTTTGGGTGGAGGGAGTTACTTGCATGAGTAAAAATTAACACGACCGAGTAAAAGTGGCAAGCGTGCGGCCGAACGGGGGACGGTGCTCGGCAAGCCTCAAGAAGAGCTTGAGGCCGACCGCGCGTCGCGTTGACCGGTTTGCCGGACGCGCTTACCGTCAATGAGGGTGAATCGCCAAGGTGTGATTCGGATGTCTGGGGCATTCGTCTTGACGAGGAACTCCGGTGCGGGCTCACGTGGGTCCGCGCGGCTTTGTTCGCCGGCCGCCAGGTCGGGCGAGGGGAGGCATGGCGTGGTCGAGGCTGGTAGCCCTCAAGAGCCGCTCGTTCCGGTCGCTGACGGCGAGCAGGGCGAGCTGTTCCCCGACTCTTCCCTCCCGGACGAACTCGTCGGTTACCGCGGTCCCGCAGCCTGCCAGATCGCCGGGATCACGTACCGGCAGCTCGACTACTGGGCCAGGACGAAGCTGGTCGCGCCGAGTATCCGCACGGCGCACGGTTCCGGTTCGCAGCGGCTCTACTCGTTCAAGGACATCCTCGTCCTGAAGGTCGTCAAGCGGCTGCTGGACACCGGCGTCTCGCTGCAGAACATCCGCGTCGCCGTCGACCACCTGCGCCTGCGCGGTGTCCGCGACCTCGCCAGGGTCACCCTGTTCTCCGACGGCACCACCGTCTACGAGTGCACCTCGCCCGAAGAGATCGTCGATTTACTGCAAGGTGGCCAGGGCGTTTTCGGGATCGCGGTCAGCGGTGCGATGCAGGAGATCAGCGGCACCATCCACGAGTTCCAGGCCGAACGCGCCGACGGCGGCGTGATCGAAACGGTCACGCCGGACGAGCTCACGCAGCGCCGTAACGCACGTCGCACCGGCTGATCATGAAGCCGCGCGGGCGGCAGGGTAGGCTCACTTCCGCGGTCGACGAATCCGCGCGGGAGAGACCGAGCCGATAACCGTTGAGCTCGGCGCCGAAGGAGCAAGTCCTCCCCGGAACCTCTCAGGCACCCTGGACCGCGCGGAAGAGACGCCTCTGGAAAGTGGTTCGCCAGGTCACAGCCTGGCGGCCCCGCCGACGGTGCAAGCCCGGCTCAACACTCGGGCGAAACTCTCAGGCGCCCCCACGGGGGTACGGACAGAGTGGGGAGGGCCAGGACAATCCGTCCCGGCCCCACCCCCGCGTCTTGGGAGGTCCCCGTTGGAGCCCGTTTCACTGGCCGCTCTCGAATCCGGGACCCCCTTCGCGGACCGGCACATCGGTCCCGGCGCCGAAGAGCTCGCGCGCATCCTCGACGTCGTCGGCGTCGCCTCGCTGGACGAGCTCGGCGAGCGGGCCGTTCCCGCGTCACTGCGGGAATCCGCGACACCCCTGGAGCTTCCGCCGCCCGCCACCGAGACCGGCGCGCTCGCCGAACTCCGCGCGCTGGCCGCGCGCAACCGGCCGATGGTCCAGATGATCGGCCTCGGCTACCACGACACCGTGACCCCGCCGGTGATCCGCCGGAACGTGCTGGAGAGCCCGGCCTGGTACACCGCGTACACGCCGTATCAGCCGGAGATCTCGCAGGGCCGCCTCGAAGCGCTGCTCAATTTCCAGACCATGGTTGCCGATCTGACCGGCCTGCCGATCGCCAACGCGTCGATGCTGGACGAGGCGACCGCCGGGGCGGAGGCGATGACGCTGGTCCGCCGGGCGGGCAAGGCGAAGTCGGCCCGCTTCGTCGTCGACGAGGACACCCTTCCGCAGACGATCGAGGTCCTGCGTACCCGCGCCGAACCGCTCGGCATCGAGCTGGTGACCGCGGATCTGTCCCAAGGCATCACCGGGCTCGGGCTCGGCGGCGACTTCTTCGGCGTGCTGCTGTCCTATCCGGGCGCGTCGGGCGTCGTCCGCGAATGGGACCACA
Source organism: Amycolatopsis sp. WAC 01376 (assembly GCF_003947415.1). GTDB lineage: Bacteria > Actinomycetota > Actinomycetes > Mycobacteriales > Pseudonocardiaceae > Amycolatopsis. Next base: position 165,713 of record NZ_QHKL01000004.1, on the reverse strand, counting down.
CCATCGCCGAGGCCAAGGCACTGGGCGCGGCGGTGGTGATGGCCGCGGATCCGCTGGCACTGACGCTGCTGCGGTCGCCCGGTGAGCTCGGCGCCGACGTCGCGATCGGGTCGACGCAGCGATTCGGTGTCCCGATGGGCTTCGGCGGGCCGCACGCGGCGTACCTCGCCGTCCGGCAAGGGCTCGAGCGGCAGCTGCCCGGCAGGCTGGTCGGGGTGTCGAAGGACGCCGATGGCGCGCCCGCGTACCGGCTCGCGTTGCAGACCCGCGAGCAGCACATCCGCCGCGAGAAGGCGACGAGCAACATCTGCACCGCCCAGGTGCTGCTGGCGGTCATCGCGTCGATGTACGCGGTGTACCACGGTCCTGAAGGCCTGCGTGCCATCGCGAACCGCGCGCACCGGATGGCCACCGTGCTCGCGGCGGGGCTCGCCGAAAGCGGTGTCGACGTCGTGCACTGCGAGTTCTTCGACACCGTCATGGTCGCCGTCCCCGGCCGCGCGACCGGGATCGTCGTCACCGCCAGGGAACTCGGGGTCAACCTGCGGCTCGTGGATGCGGACCACGTCGCCATCGCCTGTGACGAGACGACGACCCGTGAGCACCTTTCCCTGGTGTGGAAGGCGTTCGGGGTCGCGGTGTCCGATGTGGACTCACTCGACGCGGACACCGCCGACGGCTTTCCGCCGGATCTGCGCCGCACCAGTGCGTACCTGACGCATCCGGTCTTCCACGCGCACCGCTCGGAGACGGCGCTGCTCCGGTACCTGAGGGCGTTGTCCGACAAGGACGTCGCGCTCGACCGGAGCATGATCCCGCTCGGCTCCTGCACGATGAAACTCAACGCCACGGCCGAGATGGAGCCGATCACCTGGCCCGAGTTCGCCGGTCTGCACCCGTTCGCGCCCGCCGAGGACGCGGCCGGGCTGCTCACCGTCGTGAAGGATCTGGAGCGGTGGCTCGCCGGCATCACCGGCTACGACGCGGTCTCCCTGCAACCGAACGCGGGAAGCCAGGGCGAGTTCGCCGGGCTGCTGGCGATCCGTGCCTATCACCGCGAACGCGGGAACGCGGCACGTGACGTCTGCCTGATCCCGTCCAGCGCGCACGGGACGAACGCGGCCAGCGCGGTCATGGCGGGGATGCGCGTGGTCGTGGTGAAATGCGACGACGAGGGCAACATCGACCTCGGCCACCTCAGGTCCACTGTGGACGAGCACGCGGACGACCTCGCCGCGATCATGATCACCTACCCCTCGACACACGGTGTCTACGAGGACACCGTCCGCGAGGTCTGCGCGCTGGTGCACGACGCGGGCGGCCAGGTGTACGTCGACGGCGCGAACCTGAACGCGCTGATCGGGGTGGCGCAGTACGGGAAGTTCGGCGCCGACGTCTCCCATCTGAACCTGCACAAGACCTTCTGCATCCCGCACGGTGGCGGCGGGCCGGGCATCGGGCCGATCGGCGTCCGCGCGCATCTGGCGCCGTACCTGCCGAACCACCCGCTGCAACCGGAGGCAGGCCCGGCCACCGGTGTGGGCCCGATCAGCGCCGCGCCGTGGGGGAGCGCGTCGATCCTGCCGATCTCCTGGGCCTACGTCCGGATGATGGGCGCCGACGGCCTGCGGCGCGCGACCCTGACGGCGGTCGCGAACGCGAACTACGTCGCCAAACGTCTCGCCGGGCACTATCCGGTGCTGTACTCCGGGCACGAGGGACTCGTGGCGCACGAATGCATCCTCGATCTCCGCGCGATCACCAAACGGACCGGCGTCACGGTCGACGACGTCGCCAAGCGGCTGGCCGACTACGGCCTCCACGCGCCGACGATGTCGTTCCCGGTCGCGGGAACGCTCATGGTCGAGCCCACCGAGAGCGAGGACCTCGGCGAACTCGACCGGTTCTGCGACGCGATGATCGCGATCCGCGGCGAGATCGAGAAGGTCGCCGCGGGGGAGTGGCCGGTGGCCGAAAGCCCGCTGCGCAACGCCCCGCACACCGCACGCTGTCTCGCCGGTGAGTGGGATCGCCCGTACAGCAGGGAGATCGCGGTCTTCCCCGCCGGTTTCACCGCCGCGAAGATCTGGCCTCCGGTGCGGCGGATCGACGGGGCCGCGGGCGACCGCAACCTCGTCTGCTCCTGCCCGCCACCGGAGGCCTTCGCCTGATTGTCAGCCGGGCATCTTGTCGAGAAAGCCCAGCACCTGCTTGATCCGCCCGTCCTCGACGGTGATGACGTCGAAGCCGATCGCCAGCGGCTCTTCGGCGCCTTCCGGCGCGAGGTACCACTGGAACCGCGCGATGTCGTGGTGCGCGTCGGGAGCGGCCGGCAGGCTGAACCTCAGACCCGCGAACTGGGCCTGCGCGCCGGCGATGAAGCCGTCGACCCCGTCGTGGCCGGTGACGGCGCCGAGCGGGTCGGTGTAGGTGGTGTCCTCGGTGAACACTTCGGCGATGAGGGCGCGGCGCTTGTCCGCGTCGGTCTCGTTCCACACGGCGATGTACTGCTCGGCGACGCGCTGGATGTCCGACATGGTGTCTCCTCGTTTTCTTGGGGGCTGACCGATGCCACAACTCTGTCGGCTGAGGGCGGGGCCCGTCGATTACGCGGGAGGTAATGGCGGCCCGTCATCCGTGGCCGTAGGTTCGTTATCGTGACGACCACAGTGACCGTGAGCCGCGCGGGCCGCCCCGTCGGCGAACTCCTCCGCGAATGGCGCGACCGCCGCCGGATCAGCCAGCTGGATCTCGCCATCTCGGCGGACATCTCCACCCGGCACCTGAGCTTCGTGGAGACCGGCCGCTCCAAGCCCAGCCGCGACATGGTGCTGCGGCTCGGCGAACATCTGGAGGTGCCCTTGCGGGAACGCAATCAGCTGTTGCTGGCGGCGGGATACGCGCCCGCGTACGCCGAAAGCGGTCTCGGCGCCCCGGAGATGGCGGCGGTCCGCAAGGCGGTCCGGCAGCTGATGACCAGCCACGAACCGTATCCGGCCGCCGTCGCCGACCGCTGGTGGAACCTGGTCGACGCCAACTCGAGCATCTCGATCATGACCGGCCTGGTCTCGCCCGCCCTGATGACGCCACCGGTCAACGTCCTGCGGGTGACGCTGCATCCGGACGGGATGGCGCCGCATGTGCTGAACCTGGGGGAGTGGCGCGCTCATCTGCTTGGCAGGCTGCGGCGTCAGGTGACCCAGACGGCTGATCCGGTCCTGACCGATCTCCTCGAGGAACTGCTCACCTACCCGTGTGCGGATCCCGTCCCCGAAGTGGAGGTCCCCGGACCGGGCGACATCTTCGTCCCGTTGCGGCTGCGGCACGAGGGCACCGAACTCACCTTCTTCAGCACGGTCTCCACATTCGGGACGCCGTTGGACATCACGGTCGCCGAGCTGGTGATCGAATCCTTCTTCCCCGCCGACGCGGACACGGCGGAGTATTTGCGCGCGTACGCCGCGCGCGGGGTGGAATGATGCGGGGCAAGAAGCCCCGCCGCAGACCCCAGTGAGGATTCCCCTTCCATGGCCGTGCCTTCCGTCGTCCTGAACAACGAGGTAGCCATCCCCCAACTCGGTTTCGGCGTCTGGCAGGTACCCGCCGGCGACACGGCCAAGGTCGTTCGGACCGCCATCGAAGCCGGGTACCGCAGCATCGACACCGCCGCGTCGTATGGGAACGAAGCCGGTGTCGGCGAAGCGATCCGCTCCGCCGGGGTACCGCGCGACGAACTGTTCATCACCACGAAGCTGCCGAATCCGGGCCACGGCTACGACGAGGCGCTCCGGGCGTTCGACGCGAGTCTCGCGGAGCTCGGCCTGGACCACGTCGACCTGTACCTGATCCACTGGCCGATGCCGACCCGCGGGAAGTACGTCGAAACGTGGCGGGCGCTGGAAAAGCTGTACGAGGACGGCCGGACACGGGCCATCGGCGTGTCGAACTTCCACGTCCCGCATCTGCGGCGGCTGTTCGACGAGACCGGGATAGTGCCCGCGGTCAACCAGGTCGAGCTGCACCCCAGGCTCCAGCAGAAGGCGCTGCGGGACTTCCACGCCGAGAACGGCATCGTCACCGAGGCGTGGAGCCCGCTCGCGCAGGGGTCGTTGCTCTCGGACCCGACGCTGACCGCCCTCGCGGCCAAATACGGCAAGAGCCCGGCGCAACTGGTGCTGCGCTGGCATCTCCAGCTCGGCACCGTGGCCATCCCGAAATCCGTGACCCCGTCCCGGATCCGCGAGAACTTCGCCGTCTTCGACTTCGAACTCGCCGAGGACGACCTCGCGGCCCTCGCCGAGTTCGACGACGGCACCCGTACCGGCCCCGACCCGGACACGTTCGGCTCGTGAGGCTTGAGCGGCTCGGTACCTCGGCAACGTGTGAAGGCCGAGTTTCTTCGGCTGAGCCGAGGGAAGGGGGCCTTCACGGACTCGGGCCTGGCATCAACCGGAGCCGGAATCCAGGCAGGTACCTAAGCCACCCTTGGCTCTAACTGTCCCTACCACTCACGAGACTCGAGATACGGGAAAGGCCCCTTCCCGAGCGGTGAAGGGGCCTTTCCCGTAAGTCCGAAGGCTCAGGTGGCCTTGATACCCGCGGCGGCGAAGTCGGCCTGCTGGGCGGGCTGCTGCAGGAATTGCCGGAACGTCTGCGAGGCGCGCATCTGGACCTCGTCGATGTTCTTCCCGGCGAGCCCGACGAGCGGGTAATCGGCCGAACGCGCCGTCGCGACCGACTGGGCGGGCGAACCGACCAGTTCGGGCTTGGCGGTGTTCAGCTCGGTCACCCAGTAGGTGGACTCGGGGATCCAGGCGGCGGGGAGCCCGCCGATCGCGTCCAGGTTCGTCCGTCCGACGAGGCCGTCGAGCACGGACGCGGAGGACAGCGCGTCGATCTGGATGATCACACAGTGGTCGCGGACCACGGTCGCGGCGTTGTTCCACCGCTCGGCCGCCGCCCGGACCGGCTTCTCGATGCTGGGGGTGACGATGACCCGCATCGGGGTGTCGCCGGCGCTGCAGGCCTTGGCCTGGGCTTCGGCGCGGGTGTTGAGCTCCCCGTCCGCCCAGTTCCAGCCGAAGACGCCGATCGCGACCAGTACCAGGAGGACCAGGCAAGCGATGGGCCACTTGGCGATCCGTCGCCGCGGGGCCTTCTTCCCGACGATCCGGTGCGAACCGGTCGCCTCACCGCGACCCTGCGGCAGCTTCGGGTCGAGGGGATGCGGCACCGGCTCTTCGGCCACGCTGTGTCGCCCCATCGTTGTCCTTTCGAAACGTGCGCGCTCGCGCTGCGTATGCAATCAAACCGTTATCACTCTAACAGGGGAGGATGTTACGGGGAATGCGGCAACTCACAGTTGTTTTCCGCGTGTCGCGGGCGCCTTCTTTAACTCGGTCAGGAGCCGTTGGCAATGCGCTATCAGGTGCTCACGCAGCGGCGCGGCCCGGCGGGCGAAACCGGCCTGCGCGCGGGCGTACTCGGCCCGGCCCTCCGGGGTCTCGATCCGGACGGGCGAGTACCCGAACTCCGCCAGGTCGTACGGGCTGGCCCGCATGTCCAGCTCACGGATGTCCGCCGCCAGCTCGAAGCAGTCCCCGACCAGCTCGGCGGGCACGAACGGGTCGAGTTTGTACGCCCACTTGAACAAATCCATGTTGGCGTGCAGGCAGCCCGGCTGCTCGAACTCGATCTGGTTCTCCCGCTCCGGCCGCAGCGTGTTGCGCGGCCGGGCGGGTTCGGTGAAGAACCGAAAAGCGTCGAAATGTCCGCACCGGATCTCCAGCGACTCGACGACGCCGTCCGTTCCGGCCGAACCGAGCCGGAGCGGAAGTTGTGAGTGACGAACCTCATCCGCCGATTCCCGGTAAACCATTGCCCATTCGTGAAGTCCGAAACAACTGAGTCTCGGCGAGCGGGACGCCGTCGCGGAAAGCAGTCCGAGGACGAATTCTGCGGTCTTGGCCCGACCTTCGGTGAAGCCCGCCGGATCGAGCATGACTCCGTCCGGCGTCTCCAGATAGCCCTTGCGCTCCAGGAACCGGCGCGCGGACGCGCCTTCGAGCAGGACACCCGCGCCCGGCTGCCAGCGTTCGACATGCCCGGGCCGGTGCGAGTAATAGGTGAAGAGGAAGTCGAGCACCGGATGCTTCTCGCCCCGCGAGCGGCGGCGCTGGTGCGGTGTCGTCCAGCGCCGCATCCGCGTGACGTGGTCCTCTTCCCGAGCCCGCCACACGGGCTCGGGAAGAACGATCGGACCGGTCATGACATGACGTGGGTACCGTCGCGGACAGTTCCCACGTATTCCTCGACGAGGTCCTCCAGCGCGACGACGCCCACGGCGGCCCCCGCCGGGCTCAGCGCCCGCGCCAGGTGACTGCCTTCCTTGCGCATCGCCGAAAGCGCCTCGTCCAGCCGGGCGTCGGCGTGCAGTTCGGTCAGCGCCCGCGTCTTGTCCGACGGCACCACGGTGCCCGGGTCCTCGCCCACGAGGTCGAGGATGTCCTTCACGTGGATGTAGCCGGTCAGTGTCCCGTCGTCGGTGCACACCGGGAAGCGGGAGAAGCCGGTGGAGGACACCGCGCGCTCGACGTCGCCCAGCGTGGGCGAGCAGGGCAGCGTGGTCAGTTGCGCCGTCGGGACCAGGACGTCGGCCACCGTCTTCTCGACCGAAGACAGCGTCTTGCTCAGCCGCTGGTGCTCGGAGTGCTCCAACAGGCCCTCGCGCCGCGACTCGCTGAGCAGTTCGGCGAGTTCGTCGGAGGTGTAGGCGGTTTCGAGCTCGTCCTTCGGCTCGACCTTGAACAGCCGCAGCAGCGAGTTCGCCACGAAGTTCAGCAGCCAGATGAACGGGTTGGCGAGCTTCACCCAGGCCACGTGGACCGGGACCAGCCACAGCGCCAGCCGCTCGGGCTCGGCGATCGCGAGGTTCTTCGGCACCATCTCGCCGACGAGGACGTGCAGGACGGTGATGAACGCCAGCGCGATCGCGAACGAGATCGGGTGCAGCAGCACCTCCGGAATCCCGAACAGTTCGAAGAACCCGGCCAGCTGATGTGCGATGGCGGGCTCACCGAGCCGCCCCAGCAGCAGCGAGCAGATCGTGATGCCGAGCTGCGCGCCCGCGAGCATCAGCGAGACGTTCTTGCTCGCGTTGATGACGATCCGGGCGCGGGTCTTTCCCTGCTCCAGCAAGGCTTCCAGCCTGTCGCGCCGCGAAGAGATCAGCGCGAACTCGGCACCGACGAAGAACGCGTTGGCCAGCAGCAGGATCACGACGAGGAAGATGTTGAACCAGTCGCTCATCGGGCGGGCTCCTGCTCGGCGGAGGTGGCGGTCTCGCTGACCCGGCGGACTTCGACCTCGGCGATGCGGAGACGGTCCATTTTGGTCACCGTGAGCCGCCAGGCGTCGAGTTCGGTGGCGTCGCCGGGGGAGGGGATCCGGCCGAGCCGCTCGAGGATCAGCCCCGCGATGGTCTCGTAGTCGCCGTCGGGCATCCGGAATCCGGTCTCGTCGGTGACCTCGTCGGCGCGAAGCTGTCCCGAAACGAGCCAGTTGTCGGTGCCGACCTGCTGGGAGGACGGCGCTTCACGCTCGTCGTGCTCGTCGCGGACGTCGCCGATGATCTCCTCGACGACGTCCTCCAGCGTCACCAGCCCCGCGGTGCCGCCGTACTCGTCGACGACGATCGCGAGCTGGAACCGGGAATCACGCAGCCGGTTGAGCAGCGAGTCGCCCGGCAGCGATTCGGGCACCGTTGGGATCGGCCGCATGACCGAACCGATCCGCACCGTGGCGCGCTGGGCGGCCGGGACGGTGAACGCCTGCTTGATGTGCACCGCGCCCTGTACGTCGTCGAGATCCTCGGTGTAGACCGGGAAACGCGAGAAGCCGGTACGGCTCGAGATCTCGATGAGGTCGGAGATCGTGTCGTCCACGGTCAGCGATTCGAGCTGCACGCGCGGGGTCATCAGCTCGTCGGCCGTCCGCTCGCCGAAGCGCAGGGACTTGTCCAGCAGTTCGGCGGTCGACGTGTCGAGCGTGCCGCTTTCCGCGCTGGAGCGCACGATCGAGCCCAGCTCCTGCGGCGAACGGGCCGAACGCAGTTCCTCCTGCGGCTCGACGCCGAACTTGCGGACAAGGAAGTTGGCGCTGTTGTTCATCAGCGTGATCAACCAGCGGAACAGCGACGAGAACCGCGAGTGGTACCCCGCGACGGCTCGCGCGGTCTGCAGCGGCCGGGCGATCGCGAGGTTCTTCGGCATCATTTCGCCGAGGATCATCGACAGCGACGTCGCCAGGATCAGCGCGACGGCCAGCGACACGCCGTTCGCCACGCCTTCGGAGAAGCCGACGGCGGTGAACAGCGGGTGCAGCAGGTCGCCGATCACCGGCTCCGCGAGATAACCGGTGATCAGGGTGGTGATGGTGATCGCCACCTGCGCGCCGGAGAGCTGGAACGAGAGCGTGCGGTGCGCCTTCTGCACGGTGTGCGCGCGCCGGTCGCCGACCTGGCGGACGTTCGCGTCGACCGTGCTGCGCTCGAGCGCGGTGAGGGAGAACTCGGCGGCGACGGCGAGGCCGGTGCCGACCGTCAGCAGGAGGAACAGGAGAATGCCGAGAACGGCGAGCAGGACTTCCATCATTTCCTGCCGATGGGGTCGGCGGGAAAGTCCGCGGAACAGCCGGGTGTGCCACCCGGCTCGATACTGTCACCAGGTGACTGCGCGTCGCGCACGAAAAGAGTCACTCCTCGATCGAAACCAACGAATACCGCCGCTGTACTGCGGCGATAGGACAATCTTAACGCGTTCCCCCGGCAGCGTGGGCGCGGTGCCGCCGTACGCTCTCCTCGACCAGGTCGAGCACCGGACCGAGATCATCACCCGGCTGGCCCATCGCGAGGTGCGAGACGAGTCCCTCGAGGACGAGCTCGAGATACGCGGTCAGGACGTCGACGTCGACGTCGTCGCGCAGGATCCCGGCGTCGCGTTGGCGCAGCAGACGACGTCGGGTCGCGGCCGTCAGCTGATGGGACCGCTCGGCCCAGCGGGCACGGAACTCGGGGTCGGTGCGCAGCCGGCGGGAGACCTCCAGCCGCGTGCCGAGCCAATCGGCGGGATGCTCACTGCGGTTCGTCAGCAGCTCGCGCATCACCTGGACGAGACCCTGCTCGGCGACGATGTCCGCCATGCGGACCGCGTCATCCTCGGCCAAGGCGAGGAAGAGGGACTCCTTGTCGCGGAAATGGTGGAAGATCGCACCGCGGGACAGACCGGTGGCTTCCTCCAACCGCCGGACAGTGGCACCCTCGTAGCCATAACGTGCGAAGCACACGCGGGAGCCGTCGAGGATCTGGCGCCGGCGTGCGTCGAGGTGATCCTGGCTGACCCGTGGCATCCTGGAATCCTGTCACCGGGAACCCGGTTAAGCAATCCGTACGTACGTACTGTGACCAGTTCGCGGGACGTCCGGCCGGCCGGGGAACCGGACGGCCGCGCAACACGTCCGACTACTCGGCCGGATCGGCTGACACGCCGTCCGCCACTTGGCTACGCTTTGTCCGTCACGGTGCGTGAATGCTGAGGGGAAGGTGCGGGCGTGAACATCATCGAAGACGCCGCGAGCGCGATCAAGGCCGTCTGGGGTGACCTCACCACGCCGAAGGAGCCGACCGTTTACGGCGGTGGCGGCGGTGGTGGCGGCGGGTTCGAGATGAGCCCGGAGGAGCTGAAGACCGTCATCGGGCTGTGGCAGGACGAGCTGAAGAAGGTCTCCAAGGACGGTATGAAGATCCAGGACATCCTCGCCGATCTGATGCCGCCTGGTCAGGACGAAGCCAGCTCCAGCTACGTCGATTCCGGGGTCGACTCGTTGCTCGCCCTGCAGAAGCAGAATGATTCGATGAAGACGTACATCGAGGGCTACATCGAGAAGCTCGAGATCGCCCGCTCTAAGACGATGGCCACCGACCAGGCCAACACCCTGCGCACGACCTGAGGATGCCGAACGTGTTGAGGAATCGCGTCGCCGCGGCGGCGCTCGTGCTCGTTTCCGTCGCGGTAGCGGGCTGCACAGGGGAGAACCCCGGGACACCGTCGCCCGGTACCGGATCGGCGCCGTCATCGGCTTCGTCGGTAGCGCCCGAGGATCCGAACGTCCCGAAGGTGGCGATTCCGCTGGACGCCTCGGCCTACGCCGGTGACGCCTGCAAACTGCTTCCGGCTGCCGCCGCTGCGGAACTGGGGTTCACCGAGCCTGGCGAACCCAGTTCCGAGTCGAGCAATCCGAGTTGTGGCTGGTTCATCAAGGGCAAGGCGGACACGCTGCAGATCATTCTCGGCAGCGGCAACCGTGAAAAGGGCATGGGTGGCCTGGCCGGGATGCACAAGGCCAAGGAAGCCGGGCAACTCAGGTTCCTGGAGGCCGGCCCGGACGTTGACGGCTATCCGACCGTCTATTACGGAATTCAAGACAGGCGGGCGCGCGGCAACTGCGATCTCGCGGTGGGGGTCGCGGACGATCTGACGATCAACACGCTCGCCGGCGGTTATGACAACGAGCAGGATTCCTGTGGGACCGCGCAGAAACTTGCGTCGGCCGTGATCAAGACACTCAAGGGGGCATGAGGGTGGACGGCAAGCAGATCTACGAAAACTTCACCCAGGGCGACACCCGCAATTTGCGCTCCGCGGCCGATGGCGTCGCCGAACTCGCTGACGCCTATGTCGAACGCGGCATGGCCATCAAGTCGCTGCAGACGCGGATGGCGTCCTCCTGGACGGGGTCCGGCGCCGACGCGGCGAACGCCGGCGCCGGCCCGCTTGAGCAGGCTTTCAAGGAGACGGCGGACCCGCTGTTCACCACGAAGGCCTCGGTCACCATGCAGGCCGACAGCTTCGACGACTCGGGGTCCTCGGTCGTGCCCGTGCCGCCGAAGCCGGACAAGCCCAACCCCTGGACCACCGGCCTGAAGGGCGCGATTCCGTTCGCCGGGCCGTTCATGGTCAACAACGACATCAAGAACTACCAAGAGGGCGTCGCGAAGCACGAGGCGGCGAACCAGAACAACGTCCGCGTGATGGACCAGTACGACTCGGTCACCAGCAGCACGAGCTCCAGTCTGCCGACCGATTACGGCGTGCTGAAGAACGACGGTGCGAACGTCAGCGTCAAGGTCGATGACGGTCCGCCGCCGATCAAGCCGCCGCCGGTCATCCCGGTGAAGCCCGGCCGGAACGGCGGCGGGGACGACAACGACGGCACCGACACCAGCGGCACGGACGACAACGGCACCAACCAGAACCAGAACAAGCCGGGTAGCGACCAGAACCAGACCAAGCCGGGCTCGACCGATGATCGTCCGGTGAACCCGAGGGACAAGCCCGGCGGCGACACCAACATCACGACGCCGACGCGGAAGCCGGGTTCCGGGGACACGACGCTGCCATCCGGTGGTGGCCGGGGCAAGCCGGGATCGACGACCGAGATCCCGGGCAGGAACCCCGGACGCGGAACCGGTGACTCGGACAACGTCATCGGCCTCCCGAACGGGCCGGGCCAGAACTACAACCCGGGCGGTGGCAACACCGGGCAGAACCCGCCCGGCGGCTCCAGCGGACGCAACGTTCCCGGGCCCAACAGCGCGGCGGGCAGGCTCCTCGGCGGCGAGGGCGGCACCGGTGGCCGCGCGGGTGGTCCCGGTGGACCGGGTTCCGGCGGACTGGGCGCGGGCAGGGGCTCCGGCATGGGCGGTCTCGGCGGCCTGGGTGGCGCCGACGTGGCCGGTGGTCGTGGTGGCGCAGGCCGCGGTGGCGGCGGTCAGATGGGCCCGATGGGGGCAGGTGGCAGGCGTGCCGACGGTGACGAGGACGACGAGCACCAGCGTCCCGATTACCTGATCGAGGCCGACCCAGACGCGATCTTCGGCACTGACCAGCGGACCAGTCCGCCGGTCATCGGCGAGTAGCGGATGACCGTCAGAACAGGCCGGGTGGACGTCCCGGTCGAAGCCTTGGCGGTGCTCGCCGAACGCGAACGCGTCGGCGACCTGCACATCACGCTGCGCCCCGAGCCGCGCTGGCTGTCGAGGACGGCCCGCGCGGAGGCGGACCAGCGAGTGCAAGCGGCGTTGGCGCAGGCCGGGCTGCTGGATTCGAGCGGCCGCGCGTCGGTCGACTTCCTGGACTGGCTTCCGGTGCTCACGAAACCGGCCATCGAGTACTACGGCTGGGTGAACACCGGAGGCGAGACCTACGGCGTTCTCGCCGCCTCGCTGGGACTGCAAGCGGTCCTGGCGGTGGCGTCCGGCGACTGGGTCGGACTCCAGGAGATCGACCGCCGTCGGCTGCCCGAAACGCTGATCGAGCAGTTGCCGCCCGTTCCCGCGGGCGGTGGCAGGCTTCGCACGGTCCGCGCGTACGAGCTCGAAGAGGCGGCACGGCGCAATCCGGACACGCATTCGCTGCCGCCGGTGATCGCGGACATCGTGAGCCTCGTGCAGCGGCCGGTCGAGGGGAGCGGCGAGCTTTACGTCGGCAAACGGGACGAGGTCGGCAGGCACGTCGCGGTCGAGGATCCGCTCCACTTCGCCGACACCGACTGGGGCCGGTACCTCAGCTACACGATCGGACACGGCAAGGACGCGGTGGTCCACATCGGACCGGCCGGTCCGTCGGAACTGGCCGACGCGCTCCGGCACGTCTCCGGGACCCTGCCCGGCTAGGTGTGTGGATATAGGGACGTTGAGTGTCCGTATATCCACACACCGCTCACTCACTGTCAGGACCATCGCTGACTGTGTGGATTTTGGGGCGTTCGATGACCCGAAATCCACACGGTCACCGCGCAAGAGAGCAAGGGACCTTTGCTCTCGCCTCCGGGGCAGTCCACCCGGCCCGCCCACAGCATCGCCCGGCTAGGCGGTCGTCGGCTGGATCGCCCGTGCCGTCAGGGGCCGCCTGGGTGCGAAGACCGCGAACATGACTTGCAGGGCACGGCCTAGTCACAGGCAAGTACGTGAAGGCCCCCTTCCTCGCGCTAGACGCAAGGAAGGGGGCCTTTCATGTATTTAAAGCACGCGCACCCAGGCGCCGTACCCGGCTATTGTGACAGCGCTGTTGTATTTCGGGCGGGGTCTGGGAGGACGAGAAGTGACACGGCTGTATCCGGAAATCGAACCGTACGACCACGGGATGCTCGACGTCGGCGACGGGCACCTCATGTACTGGGAGGTCTGCGGGAACCCCGACGGCAAACCCGCCGTCACGCTGCACGGCGGCCCGGGGTCGGGCTGCAGCGCCGGTCTGCGCCGCTATTTCGACCCGGCCAAATACCGCGTCGTGCTGTTCGACCAGCGTGGCTGCGGCCGGAGCACGCCGCACGCGGGTGAGCCCGAGGCCGACCTCTCCGCCAACACCACCGACCACCTTCTCGCCGACATGGAGCGGCTCCGCGAGCATCTGGGCATCGAGAAGTGGCTGCTCTTCGGCGGTTCCTGGGGTTCGGTGCTCGCGCTGGTCTACGCCGAGCGGTATCCGGACCGGGTCTCGGAGATGGTCCTGATGGGCTTGGCCACCGGGCGCCGGAGCGAGACCGACCTGCTCACCCGCGGCCTCGGCGGCGTCTTCCCCGAGGCCTGGGCCAAGTTCCGCGACGGCGTCCCCGAAGAGGATCGCGACGGCGACCTGGCGGCGGCGTACCTCAAGTTGCTGATGGACCCGGATCCGGCGGTGCACCAGAAGGCGGCGGCCGACTGGTGTACCTGGGAGGACGCGATCATCCCGACTTCCCCGCCGTACAAGAGCTTCGAGACGCCGGAGTTCCGGCTGGCGTTCGCGAGGCTGGTCACGCACTACTGGAGCCAGGGGTCCTTTTTGGACGAAGGCGTGGTCCTGCGGGAGGCCGGGAAGCTCGCCCACATCCCAGCCGTGCTCGCCGAGGGGAGCCTCGACCTGGGCAATCTCATCGGTACGCCGTGGGAACTGGCGCACGCGTGGCCGGGCAGTGAGCTGGTGGTCATCGACGAGGTCGGCCACAGCACCCAGGACGAGCCGATGCGCGAAGTCCTCATCGGCGCGACGGACCGCTTCGCCTCCTGAGCGACGGATCGCGCGTGAAGGCCCCAGCCAAGCGAAGGGGCCTTCACGCGCATTGTCGTCAGGGGATGACCAGGACGGGGGCGGCTTCAGGGGTAGTGGCGGCGTCCGAACGGGTGGTTTCGGCGAGCCGCAGGCCCGTGGTGCGCGGGGCGATCCGGTCGAGGTTCCAGGAACTCAGCAGCAGCGCCACCTTCGCCCGCATCTCGGTGCGCAGCCGCAGGAACGAGTCGGCGGGATCGGCGCCGACCTCGCCGAGCAGCAGCCACCAGGCCCACGCGGCCGCGCCGGCGTTGGCGACGAAGTCCGGGATCACCGGGATGCCACGGGCCGCCAGGCCGGCTTCGGCGTCGGGTGTGGTCGCCGCGTTGGCCGCCTCGATGACGACCTTCGCCTTGACCAAGCCCTGATTCCCGGCACGCAGCGCATAGGAGATCGCCGCCGGGACGAAGATGTCGGCCTCCGCCGACACGATCTCGTCGCGGGGGAGCAGCTGGACGTCGGCGGGGAGCCGGGCGCGGTCGATCTCGCCGTAGGAGTCACGTAGCTCCAGCAGCGCGGGGATGTCGAGGCCTTCGGGCCGGTACAGCGTGCCGGCGGCGTCGGCGACCGCGACGACGGTCATGCCGGCCTCGTGCAGGTACCAGGCCGCGCCCCCGCCCATCGTGCCGATGCCCTGGACGGCGACCGTGGTCTTCCTGACCGGCCACTCCCACGCGTCGGCGACACCCAGACAGGCCTGCGCGACGCCGTAGCCGCCGATCACGTCGCCCAGCAGGAGTCCCCCGGGGACCGGGGTGTTCAACCCGGCCTGAACGCGGCGAAGGGTGTGCGCCGGATCGGCCGAACGACGGATCGCGGCGTGGTACGACTGCTCCAGCCCCAGTTTCGCGAACACCTCGTCGATCAGGTGCTGCGGGACGCCGAGATCCTCGGCGGTCACCCAGTGGTTGTCGATCCACGGCCGCAGGAACGAGCAGAACCGTTCCAGCACACCGAAAGCGCGTTCGTCCTTCGGATCGAAGTCGATGCCGCCCTTGGCGCCGCCGACCGGCAGGCCGAAGGTCGCGGTCTTGTTCGCCATCCCCCTTGCCAGGTCCTCGACCTCGGACATCGTGCAGCCGGCGCGCATCCGGGTCCCGCCGGTCGCGATACCGGAGACCAGGGTGTGCACGACGAGGTAGCCGGTGGCACCGGTGACGGGGTCGGTCCAGATCAGCCTCATCAGCGGTTCGGCGTTCCTCGCGGCCATGCGGCCACCTCCTTCGGGGATTCGGGGTCGTCCTGCGCCACTTCCGAGGGTGCGCCCTGCCGGGCACAGGCGTCCATTTACCGAATCTGAACGATGACGTGCAGAGAAACTGGTGTAACGCGTCACCCGGCATGCGCGACCGCACCCGATTACGTTGGGCTCATGGAGCTTTCGTTGCACCGCCTGAGGATGCTCCGCGAGCTGAGCAGGCGCGGCACCGTCACGGCGGCCGCTGCTTCGCTGCATTACACCGCTTCGGCGGTGTCGCAGCAGTTGGCGCAGCTGGAGCGGGACGTGGGCGCGAAGCTGTTCGAACGGTTCGGCAGGCGGGTGCAGCTGACGGAACTGGGGTTGCTGCTCACCGAGCACGCCGAGGAGATCCTGGGTTCGGTCGAGCGGGCGACGCTGGCGCTGGAAGAGGCGCAGGAGACCGTTTCCGTCCGGCTCATGGCCGGGGTGTGGGCGTCGGTCGCTTCGGGGCTGCTGCCGCACGCGCTGACCGCGCTCGCGGGCGAGCATCCGGGGATCCAGGTCCGGACCCGCGAGCTGGCGCCCGAGGACACCGCCGACGCGGTCCGGGACGGCGAGCTGGACCTGTCGTTCGTGATCGACTACTCCGACGCGCCGATGCCATGGGACGCGGGTCTGGAACGCGCGGTGATCGCGGTCGAACGGCTGCACGCCGCGGTGCCCGCCGGCGCCGTTCCCACGGGCAGCGCGTCCCTGCTCGAACTGGCCGAACATCCGTGGATCCTCGCCAGCCCGAAGAGCCACTTCGGCCGTGCCGTGCGCACTGCCTGCCATCGCCACGGGTTCGACCCCAAGATCAACCACGAGGTCGAAGAACAGTCCACGGCGATGGCGATGGTCCGCGCCGGACTCGGGGTGACCCTCGTTTCGGATCTCGGGCTCGGCCTCCGGCCGCCGGGGATCGACGTCGTCGCGTTGACCACACCGTTGCTCCGGACGGTTTCGATCGCCTACCGGACGACTTCGAAGCGGCGGCCCGCCTTGCAGCTGGTGATCGAGGCGGTCCGCGCCGCGGCCGCGGCGCTGGGGCTGGGCACCGAGCCCGCTTTGCCCTGATTCGTCCCGTCCTGAGAGCTGGGCCGCCGATCCTGCCCGGCGAGAACCCGCCTGATTTTGTCGGACCTCGCGTGTAGCGTCCGAAGTCAAGATTTCTCACTGATGGACAACCGACTGGACGGCGGAAAGATGACTACTGTTCATGATTTCCCCGAGAAGTCCGGGAGTGCGTCGAACGCGACGGCGAAGGTCCTCTCGGACCGCGCCGAGGGCGAGGCGTATGTGGCTTCCGTGTGCTTCAAGCACGGGCCACCGAGACTTCTCGGCGTGGAGCTGGAATTCACCGTGCACTACGCCGACGAGCCCGCCCGGCCTCTCGACCCCGACGATCTCGCCACCGCGCTCGGCCCGCACACCCCGCGGACGCTGAGCCCCGACAGCCCCGCCCTCCCGCTTCCGGCAGGTTCACCGCTGAGCCTCGAGCCCGGATGTCAGGTGGAGATCTCCGCTCAACCACAGACCTCGCTGCGCCACCTGGACGCCGTCGTCTCGGCCGATCTGGCCCACCTCGAAACTCTTCTCGCCGCCCGAGGCCTGCGCCTGGGTGACTCCGGGATAGACAGGCATCGCGCCCCTGTCCGCAAACTGGGCACACCGCGCTACGCCGCGATGGAACGCCGTTTCGCCCCCATGGGCACCGGGGGCGCGACGATGATGTGCAGCACCGCCGGCCTGCAGGTCTGCGTGGACACCGGTGAAGCGGGCGATCTCGCCGATCGCTGGGCCGCCGTCCACGCGCTGGGGCCGCCCTTGCTGGCCACCTTCGCCAACTCCCGGGTCCATGCCGGACGCGACACCGGCCACGCGTCCGCGCGCTGGCTGGCCGTGATGGAAACGGAAAACGTCCGCACTCGCTCGGCGGAACCGACGACGGATCCGGCGGGGGAGTGGGCACGCAGGATCCTGGACACCCCGCTGATGGTCCTGCCCGGCGGCGACGGCCGCTGGGACGCGCCGGATTCCCTGACCTTCGCCGACTGGATCGACGGACGGGGCGAAGCGGCCCGGCTCGGCAGGCCGACCGAGGACGACCTCGCCTATCACCTGACGACCTTCTTCACCCCGGTCCGTCCACAGGGGTATCTGGAGATCCGCTACCTGGACGCCCAGCCCGCCGCCAAGTGGCTGCATCCGGTGGCGCTGCTGGCCGCACTTCTCGCGCGCCCGTCCACAGTGGACAGGGTGCTCGAACTGTGCGAGCCGGTCGCGGGCCGATGGGAGTGCGCGGCCCGGTTCGGCCTGGCCGACCGGGCGATCGCCGCCGTGGCGAGCGACGTGGTGGACCTCGGCTGTGCCGAACTCGGCATGACCGGTCTGCCGCCGGAGACCATCACAGAGATCACCGAGGGCGTGCAGTCCCTCGTGCGCGGTTCGAGGAGCCACCAGTCATGAGCGTGGAAAGCACCGAGACCAACCCGCTTCGCGCGTTGAGCCCGCAAGACCTGCGGGCCCACGCGGCCGAGGCGCTCACCAGGGCCCGCGAGCGCAGTGTCGCGTTGACGGACGTCGACGACGAAGAGCTGGTCCGCCAGCATTCGAAACTGATGTCGCCGCTGGTCTGGGACCTCGCGCACATCGGCAGCCAGGAGGAACTCTGGCTGGTGCGCGACGTCGGCGGCCGCGAGGCCCTCCGGCCCGACATCGACGACATCTACGACGCGTTCCAGCACGCCCGCGCCGATCGTCCGGCGCTGCCGCTGCTGGGCCCGGAGGAAGCCCGCAAGTACGTCCGCGAGGTCAGGGAGAAGTCCTTCGACATCCTGGAAACCGTTCCACTGCAAGGCAGGCGGCTCACCGAGGACGCCTTCGCCTTCGGCATGGTCACCCAGCACGAGCAGCAGCACGACGAGACGATGCTGGCCACGCATCAGCTCCGCAAGGGTGATCCGGTGCTGCACGCGCCCGCCCCGCCGCCGTCGAGGTCCGGCCCGTTGCCCGCGGAGGTCTTCGTGCCCGGTGGCGCTTTCACCATGGGCACCTCCGCCGAGCCGTGGGCGCTGGACAACGAACGTCCGGCGCACGAGGTCGCGGTTGAGGCGTTCTTCATCGACACCACGCCGGTCACCTGTGGCGCGTACGCCGAGTTCCTCGACTTCGGAGGCTACGAAGACCCGAAGTGGTGGAGTGAACGAGGCTGGGCGTACCGCAGCGAGCACGGCATCACCGCGCCGCGCTTCTGGAAGCGAGAACAGGACGGCTGGTGGCGGACGCGGTTCGGCGTCTACGAGAAGGTGCCCGCGGCGGAGCCCGTCGTCCACGTCTCCTTCCACGAGGCCGAGGCGTACGCCGCCTGGGCCGGGCGGCGCCTGCCGACGGAAGCGGAGTGGGAGAAGGCCGCCCGGTTCGACCCGGCGACCGGCCGTTCGCGCCGGTTCCCTTGGGGCGACGAGGAACCCGGCCCCGACCACGCCAACCTCGGGCAGCGGCACCTGCGGCCCGCGGAGGTCGGCGCGTATCCGGCTGGTGCCTCCCCGCTGGGTGTGCACCAGCTGATCGGTGACGTCTGGGAGTGGACCAGCAGCGGATTCGAGGCGTATCCGGGATTCGCCGCGTTCCCGTACAAGGAGTATTCGGAGGTGTTCTTCGGCGGCGACTACCGGATCCTGCGCGGTGGCTCGTTCGGCACGGACGCGGCGGCCATCCGCGGCACGTTCCGCAACTGGGATCACCCGATCCGGCGGCAGATCTTCTCCGGGTTCCGCTGTGCCCGGGACGCGCGGCCGAGCGAGGTGGCCTGAGCGGCATGTGCCGTCACCTCGCGTATCTCGGCGAGCCGCGTTCGCCCGCCGAGACGCTCTTTCACGCCCCGCATTCACTGCTCGTGCAGTCCTACGCCCCCGATGACATGCGGGGCGGTGGCTCCGTCAACGCGGACGGGTACGGCCTCGGCTGGTACGCCGAAGGTCCCGAGCCGGTGCGGCTGCGCCGGTCCGCTCCCTTGTGGACGGACGGGGACCTGCCCGCGCTGGCCGCGTCGGTCCGGTCGCACGCCTTCATGGCCGCGGTCCGCAACGGTACGACCGGGATGCCCGTGGTCGAGCCGGCGAACGCGCCGTTCACCGGCGGCGGCTACCTCTTCAGCCACAACGGGCTGGTGAGGGGCTGGCCGGATTCGATGGCCGAGCTCGCCGCGAAACTGCCGATCACCCGCCTGCTGACCCTGGAAGCGACCACGGATTCGGTACTGCTGTGGGCTTTGCTGCGTGAGCGGCTCGAGGCGGGTGAAGACCCGCTCGCGGCCGTCACGTGGCTGACCGGAGTGGTCGAGGAGGCGGGGCCCGGTTCACGGCTCAACCTCCTGCTGACCGACGGCCGGACGCTCATCGGTACCGCGTGGACGCATTCCCTGTCCTATCTGGACATCGGCGACGGCGTGCTCGTCGCGTCGGAACCGTGTGACGACGAGCCCGGCTGGACTCCCGTTCCCGACCACCACGCCGTCCGGGTGACCGGCGCGGGCGTGGAAATCATCGCCCTTCAAGAAAACGCCGCCCTCGAAGCCGATCGGAGCCCTGAGGCACGATGACCGAAGTCGACCTCGACGTACACCACAGCGAATCGGACATCACCGAGCAGCTGCGCGCGGACGTCCGCGCCGGCCTGGAAGCGGACCAGAAATGGCTGTCGCCCAAATGGTTCTACGACGCGCGCGGCAGCGAGCTGTTCGAGAAGATCACCACCCTTCCCGAGTACTACCCGACTCGCAGCGAGCGGGAGGTGCTCGCCGCGCGCGGCGGTGAGATAGCCGAAAGCTCGGGCGCGCACACCCTGGTCGAACTCGGCTCCGGATCGAGTGAGAAGACCAGGCTCCTGCTCGACGCGCTGACGAACCACGGCACCTTGAAGGAGTTCGTCCCGCTCGACGTCTCCGAAACCGCGCTCGCCGAAGCCGCGGAAGCCATCACGGCCGACTACCCGTCCCTCGAAGTCCGTGGCGTGGTCGGCGACTTCACCCGGCATCTCGACCTGCTGCCGGGTGACCGGCCGCGGCTGGTGGTCTTCCTCGGCGGCACGATCGGCAACTTCCTGCCCGCCGACCGCGCCACCTTCCTGCGCTCGGTCCGCGACGTGCTCGACGAAGGGGAGTGGCTCCTGCTCGGGACGGACCTGGTGAAGGACCGGGAAACACTGGAGCGTGCCTATGACGACGCGGCCGGGGTCACCGCCGAGTTCAACCGCAACATGCTCCACGTGATCAACAACGGCCTCGGCGCGAACTTCGATCCGGCCGCCTTCGACCACGTCTCGTATTGGGACGAGGAGAACGAATGGATCGAAATGCGCCTGCGTGCGCGTGAGCCGCTGACCATCGACATCCCCGGTGCGGACCTGCGGGTGAAGTTCGCCGAGGGCGAGTACGTGCGCACGGAGATCTCCGCGAAGTTCCGGCGGGAGGGAATCGCCGCGGAACTGGCCGAAGCCGGGTTCTCGGTGGAGAAATGGTGGACGGACTCGGAATCGCGGTTCGGCGTGAGCCTGGCAAGATCAGTCCGTGGCTAACCCTCTCACGTCGCTCGCCCGCGTGCTCGGCACGAAACCGTGGCTGATGGGGCTCGCGGGCGGGATCATCTGGGTGGACAAGAGACTCCACCGCCTGTTCAAGGGGAAGGTGAGCCTGGTCGCGCTGGCCGGGCTCCCTTCCCTGCGGCTGACCACGACCGGGCGCAAGAGCGGGCTGTCTCGCGATACCAACCTTCTGTACTTCCCGCACGGGGAGGATTTCGTACTCGTCGGCTCCAATTGGGGGAGGCCGAACGATCCCGCGTGGACACACAATCTGCGTGCGCATCCGGACGCGGTCATCGCGCTGGCCGGCAAGGAGATCCCGGTCAGGGCCAGGGAACTCCTCGGTGACGAGTACGAAGCGATGTGGAAACTGCTCCTGGACTTCTGGCCCGGTTACTCCATGGAAGCCCACGCCGCTCGCCGTGTGTTACCGATTTTCGAGTTGAAGACAACCACTCGATAGGTTCGTACCATCCTTTCGGCCGGTGACTGGGTTACCGGCTTGTGCGAGGCTCGCTTGGTGTTACGCGCCGTGACGTCGGCGGCGCATGGTGCGACGTGGTCCGTCACGTCGCCAGCCGAGGGAGGAGTCGTTTTGCCGAGATCCACAAGGAGGCCGGTGCGCGGTTTCGCACTGGTAGGGGCACTCGTGGCCGGCGCCGCGTTGACCGGTGCGTCCGGGACGGCGGTCGCCGCACCGGAAGCCGGGACGCCGGCCGCCCAAGTCGGCGCGACCGCGCCGGTGACCTGGGGTGCCTGCACGGCGGACCAGATCCGCGGTGTTCCCGCCGACCAGGTCAAGTTCTACAGCTGCGCGCGGTATCGCGTGCCGATCGACCACGACAACGCGGCGCTCGGCACCATCGACATCGCGATGCTGAAGCGGGCGGCGAAGACGCCCGACAAGAAGGTCGGTTCGCTGTTCCTCAACCCGGGCGGGCCCGGTGGCTCCGGATTCAGGATGCCGATCGGCGCGGCGAATTACTTCCAGCCGCAGGTGCTCGACCGGTTCGACCTGATCGGGTTCGACCCGCGCGGGGTCGGCGCCAGCAACCCGCTCAAGTGTTTCACCACGCAGGAGGACGCGAACGACGTCTTCGCCGCGCAGATCCCCGTGCCGTTGTCGCGGCAGGAGATCTCCGGCACGCTCGCGTCGTACCGCGACTACGGCCAGTTCTGCAAGAACAACGCCGGCGCGCTGCTGAACCACATGTCCACCAAGGACGTCGTGCGTGACCTCGACAAGATGCGGGCCGCCGTCGGCGACCAGAAGCTGACCTTCGTCGGCTTCTCGTACGGCACCTTGATCGGGTCGACGTACACGTCGATGTTCCCGAAGCAGAGCCGCGCGATCGTCATCGACGGCAACGTCGACCCGGCGCTGCGCACCAGCGACGGCGTGCAGTACGACCGCGAGCGCGCTCGCGGGTTCGAGATCGCGCTGGACGCCTTCCTGCGCAAGTGCGCACAGGTCGGGCCGAAGTGCTCCTTCAGCCCGGGCACGCCGCGGGAGAAGTTCGACGAGATCCGCGACCACCTGCGCCAGCAGCCGATCAAGCTGCCGGACGGGAGCAACTACGACATCAACGCGTTCACCAGCACGGTGGCCGGGGTGCTGTACTCGCCGACGTCGTTCCCGCCGCTGGCCGACGACCTGCAGGCGCTGTACAACGTCGTCCACCCGCCGGCGGCGCAGACGCAGACGGCGCAGGCCGTCGAGCTGAAGGTGCTGCGGTCGGGAGCGAACGGGCGCGCGGACGCGAACCCGGACAGCCCGTACGTCGGCGACGACTCGTACTTCGCCGTGAACTGCTCGGACAAGAAGATCACGATCAAGCAGGAGAAGGTCCCGGAGATCGCCGCGAAGTGGGAGAAGGAATCGCCCACTTTCGGTCGCTACCAGGCGTTCTCGGACGTGGCGGGCTGCCCGGTGTGGCCGGCGAAGAAGCCGGATGTCTACCGCGGCCCGTGGCAGGCCAAGACCGACACCCCGGTCCTGGTCGTCGGCAACTACTACGACCCGGCGACCCAGTACCTGTTCTCGAAGCGGATGGCCGACCAGCTGGGGAACGCCCGGCTGCTCTCGGTCGACGCCTTCGGGCACTGCATCCTGGGCGACTCGCTCGGGGTGGACAAGGTGACGGCCGACTACCTGATCGATCTGAAGGTCCCGGCCAACGGCCAGGTGTTCCAGCCGAACGTCCAGCCGTTCGAAACCACTGCCTGATCGTAGGCTCTTGAACACGAAGGCCACCGTCCCGGCGGTGGCCTTCGTGGCGTCCGGGGACCGGTCCCGAACACCCCGGCCTAGGGTTCCGGCGGGGAGGCCGGCTCACCCGGACGGGATTCTCGTCCGGGTGACCCGGGTGGGTAACCAGGGCACCGGCTACGGCCATGGTCGCGGCCGCCGGTGCACCTGGCCCTCGCTGGCTTCAGACGTTGACGCTCGCGTAGGCGTCCAACCCGTAGTTCGTGGCGTACGCGTTCTCGACGCCGACCAGAAGGTCGACGACCTCGAAATACCGGTCCCAGAACGGCGTCTCACGCAGCGCCTCGATGAGCAGTTGGTACGAGTGGTGGTCGTCGGCCTCCCAGACCCACACGTCGGTCACTCGCGCGGAGTAGAACTCGGTGTCGAAGAACCGGGACCGGACTCCTTTCACCTTGCTCTCGATCGCCGGGAGCACCTCGGTCTTGAAGGCCTCCACCCGTTGCTCGACGGTGAGGCCGAGCCATTCAGGCGTGGTCTTCACCAGCATGAAAGCGGTCACTTCGGACATGGTGATTCCTTTCGATCAGGCGTAGGCGCCGGCGGGGTTGCCCCAGTCGTGTTTGTCGCCAGGTGGATGACGGCCTCGGTCTCTTCGGCGCCCGCGCGGAGGCCGTCGAGCGGGCGAGGCCGGTGACCTCGTGGCCGGGCTCGAGCAACTCGTCCACGACGGCCGAGCCGATCCAGCCGGTCGCCCCGGTGACGAATACATGCATGGGCGTACTCCCTTTACTTGGTGTTACGGGAAAGGCGGGACTGCAGGACGACGAGCGCCCCGAGGACGAGCACGCTCACGCCGATCACCCGGAGGGCCGTGCTCGCGCCGGTGACGAACGCGGAGACCACTTCGGGTGCGCGGCCGGGCGCGGTGACGGCCAGCGCCTGCGCGACGGTGTGCGGATCGTGCTCCGCCTGGATGTCCGGCGGAAGCGCGGCCACGAAGCGTCCGGTGAGAACGGTGCCGATGACGGCGACGCCCAGTGCGCTGCCGAATTCGCGGGTGGTGGCCTGGAGTCCGGCGCCGACACCGGCCTGTGCGGGCGGCAGCGAACCGGAGATCGCGGCGGACAGCGTCGGAAGGGCCAGTGTGACACCGATACCGGTCACCACGAGCCAGGCCGCGTACACCGGGTACGGCGTCGAACTGTCACTTGTGGACAGTCCGATGAGGCCGCAACCGCAGAAGACGAACGCGATGGTGACCGTGGTATCGACGCCGACGCGCCGGACGAGCCTGCCGGCGTGCCGCGCGCCGAGGATGACCGGGACGGTCAGCGGGATGATCCCGAGCCCGGTCAACAGGACCCCGAAACCCTTGCCGTACTGGAGGAAGGACGCGTTGACGTAGAACAGCGCGAACATCCCGAAGAAGATCGTGGTCATGCCGAGACAGGCACTGCGCAGCGCGGGCACCCGGAACAACCGGGGATCGAGCAGCGGGTGCCCGGCCCTCAGTTCGACGACCGTCCACAAGGCGAACAGCAGGACCGCGCCGGCGAATCCGGTCAGGACGATCGGGCTTCCCCAACCCTCTTCGGGTCCTTCGACGATGCCGAGTAACAACGCGACCGACGCGCCGACGAGCAGGACGGCGCCGAGGGGGCTGAGCGGCCGGTCGTGCCGAGGGGAAACGGGCGCGATCCGGGCGACGAGCGCGGCCAGCACGACGGTGAGCGGGACGACGGCCGCGAACAGCCAGCGCCACGACCCGCCCGCCAGCAGCGCGCCGCCGCCGACGTTCCCCACGACACCGCCGATCCCGGTCATCGACGCCCAGGTCGCGATCGTCACGCCCTTGCGCTCGGCGGGTACGGCGTGCAGCAGCACGGCGAGCGTGTTGGGCAGCACCGCGGCGGCCCCGATCCCGGTGACGGCCCGGCCCGCCAGCAGGAGCGGCACGTTCGGCGCGATCGCCGACAGCAGCGCGCCGAGCGCGAACAGCGCCAGGCCGGCGAGCAGGACGCCTTTGCGGCCGAAGCGGTCGCCCGCCGCGCCGCCGGGGATCACGAGACAGGCGAAGAAGACGACGTAGGTGTCGACGATCCAGATCAGCGCCGACGCTGACGGATGGAGGTCGCTCGCGGCCAGCATCGGGACGGCGAGGTTGACGGCGGCGACCATCCCGACCACGAGTACGACACAGGCACACATGGCGGTCAGCAGGCCGCGTCGGTCCGCCGCGGCTTCGGGGGCGTCGCGGAGATGAAGTCGGAGTGGCATGTCCACGACGCTATGGGCCAGGGTGTTCTTCGTGCCACGCAACGTTGGTAAGTAGTAGTTGCGTACGATGCAACTATGGATCAGCTGGACCTCAACCTTCTGCGGGTGTTCGACGCGCTGCTGCGGGAGGGCAGCGTGACGGCGGCCGCCGAACGGCTGCACCTGTCGATCCCGGCGGCGAGCCGGGCGCTGGGCCGGTTGCGGCGGGCGATGGGGGATCCGATCCTGGTGCGCGCCGGACGCGGGATGGTGCCGACGCCGTTCGCGCTGCGGACCGCCCCGCGGGTGCGGTCGCTGCTCGACGAGGCGTCGGCCCTGATCAGCGCCGACCGTGACCTCGCGATCGCCGACCTCGAACGCACCTTCACCATCCGCATCAACGACGGCGTCGCCGCGACCTTGGTGACGGCGGCCGTCGAGGCGACCGCCGCCGTCGCGCCGGGTGTGGTCCTGCGTTTCGTCGCCGAAGGCAGCGAGAGCACCGAGGCGTTGCGAGACGGATCGGTGGATCTGGACATCGGCGCGGGCGACATCGCGGCGCCCGACATCCATTCGACCCTGCTGTACCAGGAACGCGTGGTCGCGATCGTCCGGGCGGACGGCCCGCTCGGCGGCGTACGTCGTCCGACGCTGGCGCAGCTTTGCCGGTATCCGCACGTTTCCGCTTCACGGCGCGGCAAAGGCAGGGGCCCGCTCGACGACGTGCTCGAGGCGGCAGGCCTCCAGCGGCGGGTCGCGGCGGTCGTCCCCACCTCCGCCGTCGCCGCGTTCCTGGTCGCTTCGAGCGACTACATCGGTCTCGCGCCCCAGCGGCTCGCCGAGCAGTACGGCCGGTCACTCGGCATCCGCTGGTTCCCCGTCCCCGCGGACCTCCCGGCGATCGAGGTCTGCCAGCTCTGGCACGCGCGGCTCGACGCCGATCCGGCCCAGCGCTGGCTGCGTGACACGATCCACGCCGCGCTCGGACCGTCCGGTGGTAGAGTCTCGAAGGTTGATCAACACCGATCGAGTACGAAAGCGAGGTGAGCGGCACATGCCGGAAGACAGTTCTGGATCGACCGGAAGTGGTCGCCGTTCACCCGTGCGCGCGGTGCGCTGACCTTCTCCGGTCTCCTTTCCCTGTCTGGCTTTGTGTACGCACGCCAGAAAAGAGCCGGAATCATGAACACCTTCGAAATGCTGCTCAGGGTCGGCACGGGCGTCGGCCTCGGCGCCGTCATCGGCATCGAGCGCCAGTACCGCGCCCGGATGGCCGGACTCCGCACCAACGCCCTCGTCGCCGTCGGCGCGACCCTCTTCGTCCTGTTGTCCGCCCACGGTTTCGGCGGGCTGAACACCAGTGGCGACGCCGACCCGACGCGCGTCGCCGCCCAGATCGTCTCCGGTATCGGTTTCCTCGGCGCCGGGGTGATCCTTCGGGACGGCCTGAACGTGCGCGGACTCAACACCGCGGCCACCCTGTGGTGCTCGGCGGCCGTCGGATCCCTTGCGGGAGCAGGACTTTACGTCGTCGCCCTCGCCGGGACGGCGGTGATCGTCGGGGTCAACGTGCTGTTGCGCCCGCTCGGCCGCGTCGTCGACCGCCGGCCGGAGCGCCGGGAAGAGTGCTCCGAGCAGGAAGAGCGGGAGACGGCTTAGTTGGTCGCGGTGGCCTTCGCGGTCGCTGTCCGCCAGTTGTCGCTGGCCCTCGCGACCACTAGCAGTCCAGGAACTCCAGCAATATCCCCGAAAACTCGGCGGGTTTCGCCAGATTGATCATATGCGCGACCCCGGGAACGACGAGTTTCCGGGCGTCGCGTGCTTCGCTTTCGATCTGGTCGGAGATGGCGAGGATATCCGAGGAATCCAGATCGCCCGCCAACGTCAACGTGCGCGGGGTCAGCTCGCCGGTGCGCTCGATGGCCCGCAGTTCGTCCATCAGTGTGAAGCCGGAGAGCCCGTGCCGCACGATCGTCTGCGTGTACATCTCCTGGCACAGCCGCCGGACATCCTGATCGACGTCTGCGGGCGCGCGCCGCGGCCCGTCCACCCACATGCGCAGGATGCACTCGATGGCGGCGGGGAGATCACCTCGGGCGCCCGCCTCCTCGAGTTTCTTGTTCTGCTCCAAGACGAAAGGATCCTTCGTCACCATCGAGCTGAGGCCGGTGGCCACGAGGACGAGGTTCTCGACGAGGTCCGGGTAGGTCAGCGCGAAGTCGACCGCGATCCGCCCGCCGCCGGACAAGCCGACCAATGACGCGCGGGGAATCCCCAGCGCGGTCATCAGCTCGCGGAGATCCTCGTAGTGTTTGAACCGCTCTGTCGGCGTGGACGATTCGCCATGTCCGCGCGCGTCGTACCTGATAGCGGTGTGGTGCGGTGCGAGCGCCGCCATTTCGGCGTCCCACATCCGGGAGTCGAGGATCCCGCCGTGCAGCAGGATCACCGGATCGCCTTCGCCGCGGATCTCGTACGCCAATTCGCCGTTCTCGACCTGAACTCTCCCCGTGGTCATACCGTACGGTACCGGAGAACGACGAAGGCCCCTTTCCCCGAAGTGCGGGGAAAGGGGCCGACGTGGGAGGTGCTTACGCCTGGGTCATCTTCCGCAGGACGTACTGCAGGATGCCACCGTTGCGGTAGTAGTCCGCCTCACCAGGGGTGTCGATACGGACGTCCGCGTCGAACTCCACCTTGGTGCCGTCGGTCTTCGTCGCGGTGACGTGGACCGTGCGCGGGGTCTCGCCGTCGTTCAGCTTCGTGATGCCCGAGATGTCGAACGTCTCGGTGCCGTCGAGGCCGAGCGACGAGGCCGACTCGCCTGCCGGGAACTGCAGCGGGATGACGCCCATGCCGATCAGGTTCGACCGGTGGATGCGCTCGAACGACTCGGTGATCACCGCGCGCACACCCAGCAGCGAGGTGCCCTTGGCCGCCCAGTCACGCGACGAACCGGAGCCGTACTCCTTGCCGCCCAGGACGACCAGCGGGATGTTCCGCTCCGCGTAGTTCTGCGCCGCGTCGTAGATGAACGCCTGCGGGGCGTCGTCCTGGGTGAAGTCGCGGGTGTAGCCGCCCTGCACGTCGTCCAGCAGCTGGTTGCGCAGCCGGATGTTCGCGAAGGTGCCGCGGATCATGACCTCGTGGTTACCGCGACGCGAGCCGTAGGAGTTGAAGTCCTTCTTCTCCACGCCGTGCTCGGTCAGGTACTGCGCGGCCGGGGTGCCCGGCTTGATCGCGCCGGCGGGGGAGATGTGGTCGGTGGTGACCGAGTCGCCCAGCTTCGCCAGCACGCGCGCGCCGGCGATGTCGGTGACCGGGGCCGGCTTCGCCTGCATGCCCTCGAAATACGGGGGCTTCCGGACGTAGGTGGACTCCGCGTCCCACTCGAAGGTCTTGCCCTCGGGGGTCGGCAGCGACTTCCACCGCTCGCCACCGTCGAAGACGTCGGCGTAGTCCTTGGTGAACATCTCCTGCGTGATCGCGTAGTCGATGGTCTCCTGGATCTCCTTGGCCGCGGGCCAGATGTCCTTCAGGAAGACGTCGTTGCCGTCGGTGTCCTGGCCGAGCGGCTGGTTCTCGAAGTCGAAGTCCATCGTGCCGGCGAGCGCGTAGGCGATGACCAGCGGCGGCGAC
The DNA here is from genome assembly GCF_003947415.1 of Amycolatopsis sp. WAC 01376. Taxonomy (GTDB): domain Bacteria; phylum Actinomycetota; class Actinomycetes; order Mycobacteriales; family Pseudonocardiaceae; genus Amycolatopsis. The sequence goes on along the minus strand of NZ_QHKL01000004.1, from coordinate 136,660 downwards.
GCGAGGTAGTTCATCTTCACGTCGGGGTTGATCCGGCCTTCGAAGTTCCGGTTGCCCGAGAGCACCGAAACCGCGGTGAGGTCGTTCTCCTGGATCGCCGCGGAGATCTCGTCCGAGAGCGGGCCCGAGTTGCCGATACACGTGGTGCAGCCGTAGCCGACCAGGTGATAGCCCAGCTTCTCCAGGTACGGCCAGAGACCGGCCTTGTTGTAGTAGTCGGTGACGACCTGCGAACCCGGCGCCATCGAGGTCTTGACCCACGGCTTGACCGCGAGGCCCTTGTCGACCGCGTTCCTGGCGAGCAGCGCCGCGCCGAGCATGACCGACGGGTTGGAGGTGTTGGTGCAGGAGGTGATCGAGGCGATCACCACGGCGCCGTGGTCGAGGACGAACTCGCCGCGGTCCGAAGTGCTGACCTTGACCGGCTTGCTCGGGCGGCCGCTGTGGCCGTTCGCCGCGGACTGGATGTCGACCGCGCCCTCGTCCTTGAACGAGAGGGCCGCCGGGTCGCTGGCCGGGAAGGACTCCTCGACGGCTTCGTCGACGTTGGTGTGCGGGGTTTCCTGCTCGCCGCCGACGTAGTCGTGGATCGACTTGCGGAACGAGTTCTTCGCGTCGGTGAGCTCGATGCGGTCCTGCGGGCGCTTCGGGCCGGCGATCGACGGGACGACCGTCGACAGGTCCAGCTCGATGTACTCGGAGTACTCCGGCTCGTGCGACGGGTCGTGCCAGAGGCCCTGCTCCTTGGCGTAGGCCTCGACGAGCGCGACCTGCTCCTCGGAGCGGCCGGTGAGCTTGAGGTAGCGGACGGTCTCCTCGTCGATCGGGAAGATCGCCGCGGTGGAGCCGAACTCCGGGCTCATGTTGCCGATGGTGGCGCGGTTGGCCAGCGGCACCGCGCCGACGCTCTCGCCGTAGAACTCGACGAACTTGCTGACCACACCGTGCTTGCGCAGCATCTCGGTGATGGTGAGCACGACGTCGGTGGCGGTCACGCCGGTCGGGATCTCGCCGGTGAGCTTGAAGCCCACGACGCGCGGGATGAGCATGGAGACCGGCTGGCCCAGCATGGCGGCCTCGGCCTCGATGCCGCCGACGCCCCAGCCCAGCACGCCGAGGCCGTTGACCATGGTGGTGTGCGAGTCGGTGCCGACGCAGGAGTCGGGGTACGCCTGGCCGTTGCGGGCCATCACCGTGCGCGCGAGGTGCTCGATGTTCACCTGGTGCACGATGCCGGTGCCCGGCGGGACGACCTTGAACTCGTCGAAGGCGCCCTGGCCCCAGCGCAGGAACTGGTAGCGCTCGCGGTTGCGCTCGTACTCGATCTCGACGTTGCGCTCGAAGGCGTCCGGGCGGCCGAAGACGTCGATGATGACGGAGTGGTCGATGACCAGCTCGGCGGGAGCGAGCGGGTTGACCTTGTCCGGGTCGCCGCCGAGGTCGGTGACGGCCTCGCGCATGGTGGCGAGGTCGACGACGCAGGGCACGCCGGTGAAGTCCTGCATGATCACGCGGGCGGGCGTGAACTGGATCTCGATCGACGGGTCGGCCTTGGCGTCCCAGTTGCCGAGCGCGCGGATGTGGTCGGCGGTGATGTTCGCGCCGTCCTCGGTCCGCAGCAGGTTCTCGAGCAGGATCTTCAGGCTGTAGGGAAGGCGCTGGGAGCCCTCGACCTTGTTCAGGCGGAACACCTCGTAGGAGGCGTCGCCCACCTTCAGCGTGTCTTTGGCGCCGAAGCTGTCCTTGCTGGCGGGTGCGGTCACTTCTAACTCCAGTGGCGGGTCAGTTCGGTGAGTTCTCCAGGCCGTTCGGGTCGGCCGGGAGCGAGTCTTGCGCACCCCCACCGTAGGTCCGGACGCGGGATGGCACACCTCGTTCGTCTCTTCAAACAGTACGCCCGTCCTTTTTACCTGGCAAGCCGACACGCGGGTCATGAAGGTCTCACCGACCTGCGTCCGTTCGAGTGACGAAACGTTCGTCTGTTCGTCCCCCGTTGAGGGGAAATGGTGCCTACGGTGTGTAAGTTCCTGGTGGTGCTTCTGGTAATGCTGTGACGGCAGTGGCACAGTGAGTCCATTGTTCAAGATCAGGAGGTGGGCGGATCGTGCGTGGTGAAGCCGGGTCTGGGACGAGTGCCCGCCGTGGCATGACCATCGGCGCGCTCGCCGTCGCCCTGTTGCTCGGGGTGACGGGCACGGGGCTCGCGGTTCCGCCGCCCCCGCCGAACCCCAGCGACTCCGAGATCAACTCCAGCAAGGCCGAGGCCAACGCCAAGGCGGGCGACGTCGGCAGGCTCACGAACCAGCTGGCCCAGGCCGAGTCCAAGCTCGCCCAGCTCAACGACGACGTCGAGCTGAAGATGGAAGAGGCGAACAAGGCCAGGGTCGACGCGGAGACCGCGCAAGACGAAGCCGCGCAGGCCGATCGTGAGGCGCAGTCCGCACGCACCGAATCCGACGCCGCGCAGGCGACCATCGACAAGGCCCGAACCGACCTCGACAAGTTCGCCGCCGCCAGCTTCCAGCAGGGCAGCACCGTCGGCTCGGTGTCGGCGTACCTGACGGCCAACAGTCCGAAGGAACTCCTCGGACGCGCCCAGATGCTCGACGCGGTCGGCGGCAGCAGGCTCAACGCGCTCGACACGATGAAGCGCGCGCAAACGGACAAGTCCAACAAGGACGCGACCGCGCGCAAGAAGCTCGAGATCGCGCAGGAGCGCAAGCGCGCTGCCGAAGCGGCCAAACACGAGGCCGACAACGCGCAGAGCGCCGCCCAGCACGCGCAGGACAACCAGGCCACGCAGAACCAGAAGCTCGAAGCCGACAAGGCGGGCGTCGAGAAGCAGCTCTTCGAAGCGCAGCAGAAGGTCAGCGGCCTGCAGGGGCAGCGGCAGCGCTACGAGGACTGGAAGGCGCAGAAGGCCCGCGAGGACGAGGAACGCGCTCGTCAGGCCGCGCTCGCCGCGTCGAGGCCCAGCCCCAGCCAGGGTGGAGGCGGCCGTCCGACGGGCAGGCCCGTCCAGTCGGCCCCCGCCGGGGCGAGCGTCGAAGCCGTCGTCCGGCGGGCGCTGTCGCAACTCGGCGTGGTCTACGCCTGGGGTGGTGGCAACACGGCCGGTCCGACCCGCGGCATCCGCGACGGTGGCACGGCCGACCGTTACGGCGACTACAACAAGATCGGCTTCGACTGCTCCGGCCTGATGATCTACGCGTTCGCCGGGGTGAAGTCGCTCCCGCACTACAGCGGCTACCAGTACAACGCCGGGCGGAAAGTGCCGCTCTCGCAGATGCGCCGCGGTGACATGCTCTTCTGGGGCGGCAGTGCGCGGGGCATCCACCACGTCGCGATGTACCTCGGGAACGGGCAGATGGTCGAGGCGCCGCAGTCGGGTCTGCGGGTCCGCATCGCGCCGGTGCGCTACGGCGGCATCATGCCGTACGCGACCCGCTTGATCGGCTGAGCGTGACTCACGCGGGGATCGTGCTGGCGGGCGGCGCCGCGCGTCGCCTGTCCGGTGTGGACAAACCCGCGCTCCCCGTCGGGGGAAAACCGTTGCTGGCCAGGGCGCTGGCCGCGCTCGAGGACGCGGATCCGGTGATCGTCGTCGGCCCGGAACGACCGGGTTTCGGCGACGTCGTCTGGACCCGGGAAGCTTCACCCGGAACGGGTCCGGTGGCCGCGCTGGCCGCCGGCCTCGCGTTGGTGCGCACGGAGATCGTCGTGGTGCTGGCCGGTGACCTCGCCGGGGTCCGGAAGTCCACTGTGGATCGGCTGGTGACCGCACTCGGTGCCGCGTCGGGCGCGGTTCTGGTCGACGGTTCGGGGGAGCGGCAGTGGCTGCTCGGCGCCTGGCGCGCCGAGGCGCTGCGCGCGGCCTTGCCGGAGACGGTGGAGAACGCCTCGCTGCGGCGGACGTTGGGCGGGCTGGACATCGTCGAGGTGCCCGAGGAGCCGGGCGAGAGCGACGACATCGACACGCCGGAGGATCTGGACCGGTTTTCCTAGGCGCTGTCTTCTGTGTCTGTTCGATGGGCAGGGGAACGCGGGGAGGCGGTTCGGCATCATAGGCCGGTGAACTCGTCGCGCAGGGGGAAGTACCGACCGACCGTTCTTCTCGACAGCGAAGCGTTCTTCGCGGACTTCGACACCTGGTCCACCCGGTTGGCCCTGGAAGAACTGCTCGACGAGGCACTGGGGCTGCCGGAGGTGTCGCAGGCGCTCAATCAAGAAGAACTGCGCGCCGAGGAGGCGCGGGACGCGGTACTCGGCAGCGCGTCGGCTCTCGCCAAGGTCAGGATGGAACGGGAAAGGGCCGGGCGCGTCCCAGATCGGCCGAAGTCGAGGGCGTCGGCTTTGTGGGAAGCGCGGTGGCTGGTGACCGCCGGGATCATGGTGGCCGGCTACCTCAGCTTGCTGCAACTCGCCTGGCAGCCGATGTCGCTGACCTTGAAGGTGTTCTGCCTGATCGGTTTCGGGTGTGTGCTCGTGCTGGCCGCCGGGCTTGTCATCCGCCGGTTCCCGGTCTTGTTCGTCAGGGAAAGAGAGCGGTCGGCAGGAGCCCTCCCGCATCCGGACATGGTCGCACTCGGCGACCGTCGGGAGTACGCGCTCCGGGAGGTCGTCCTGCCGGAGCTTCAGGCCTACATCCAGGAGCACCGGCGCACGCGTGACCGGACGAACCTGATCTTCACCGAGCCCGATCCGGAGGGGCCCGAGCTCGTGCACACCGCCGCGGTCAAGAGACTGCGGCGGATCGTCGACCGGGCCGATTCCGTGGCCGTGGCGCTGGCGGGATCGCGAGGGGCAGGGAAGACCACCTCGATCCGGTCGCTCGAACGCGGGCTGCTCAGCCGCACAGGTCAGGCGCCACTGGTCGTGGTCGCCTCCGCGCCCGCCGCCTACGAAGCCCGCGACTTCGTGCTGCATCTGCACGCGCTGCTCTGCAAGGCCGTTCTCGCCACGATCTCGCCGGGACTCACCTGGGGAACGGTCCGCGTCCGCTGGTGGCGGGAGCTGGGCCGGGCGGTCCGGCGCACGCTCTGGGGCCTGATGAAGATCGGCGTCGCCGCGGTGGCCGTCTGGCTGCTCTGGGGCGGTGCGCCGAGGCAGGTCGTCGCGGACCTCGGTGTATTCGCCGCTGAAGTGATGAGCGGCAGGATGACGTTCGAGCAGTTGTGGACGGGGTTACCTGTCCGCCGGGTGCTGGCGCTCGGAGTGCTGGCCGTCTTCCTTCTGGGGCTCGTGTTCGGTCTGTTCGAAGCGGCTGTGCGTGCGCTCCGTGGCGTGCTCGCGCGGCGGAGGGAAGCGAGGCTCACGAACCTGAAACGACTGGCCGAGGCGCAGCTCGAGCGGATCCGGTTCCTGCAGACCTACACGACCGGATGGTCCGGGAAGCTCAGTATGCCGCTGAAGGGTGAAGCAGGCCGGACGTGGTCGACGCAGCGCGCCGAGCAGCAGCTCACTCATCCCGAGGTCGTCGACAAGTTCCGTGAGTTCGCCGAAGAGGCGGCCCGGCGGCTGGCAGCGGAGAGGGTCGCCGGACGGGTCGTGATCGCGATCGACGAACTGGACAAGATCGGCGAGCCCGACAAGGCACACCAGTTCATCAACGACGTCAAGGGTGTCTTCGACGTACCGGGGTGCCTGTTCTTCGTGTCCGTTTCGGACGACGCCGTCCTGGGTTTCGAACAGCGCGGGCTCGGCGTCCGCGACGCGTTCGACAGCGCGTTCTCGGAGATGGTGCGACTCGAACCGTTCACTTTGGACGAAAGCAGGCTCTGGATGGCGTTGCGGCTGCGGGGGATCTCCGAACAGTTCTGCTACCTGGCGCACTGTCTGTCGGGAGGGTTGCCCCGGGATCTCAAACGCTGCGCCACCGAGATGGTCGATCTCGCGAACGAGGTCTACCAGCCGTCACTGGAGATCGTCACCCGAAGCCTCGTCACAGGGGAACTGGCGGGCAAGGCCCGTGCGTTCACCGCCACCGCGGCGACCTTGGATCGGTCACCGGAACTGACCGCGCTGACCACGGAACTACTCGGCATTCCCGGGACGGAAGAGCCGGCGGAACTGGCCGCGATCGCCGAGCGGCTGGTGGCCGGCGGCGAAGAGGACGCCGCGGTGATCAGCGATCTGCGCTGGCACAGTGGCTGTTTCGTGTTGTTCTGCGCGACCGTGCTGGAGATCTTCGACGACACGCTGACCGGCGACCGGCTGACTCCCGCGCTGCACCGGCTCGCCGTCGTCCGGAAGCGGATGGCGATGCACCCGAAACAGGCCTGGGACGACCTGGTCGGGTTCAGGAAGGCGCGCGAAGTCCCTTCACAGCCGTCATACCGCTGATCGGGTTGGCTACCTTCACGAACGGCTGTGTCACCGACCACTACGGTCACATCCGGACGCAAGAACGCAAGCGGGGAACACAGGAGGCACGAGTGACCGAGCCCGGCTACGCCGATGGCGCGCAGCAGCAGCCCGGAACGCCGGCGCGGGACGCCCAGTTGCTGGAGCGGACCGTGTTCGAGGTCAAGCGGATCATCGTCGGCCAGGACAGGCTGGTCGAACGGATGCTGGTCGGCCTGCTGGCCAGGGGGCACCTCCTGCTGGAAGGCGTTCCCGGCGTCGCGAAGACCCTCGCCGTCGAGACCTTCGCGCGAGTGGTCGGCGGCTCGTTCTCGCGCGTGCAGTTCACCCCGGACCTGGTCCCCGCCGACATCCTCGGCACCCGGATCTACCGGCAGGGCGCCGAGCGGTTCGACGTCGAGCTCGGCCCGGTGGTGGCGAACTTCGTGCTCGCCGACGAGATCAACCGCGCGCCTGCCAAGGTGCAGTCGGCGATGCTCGAGGTGATGGCCGAGCGGCACGTGTCGATCGGCGGCCAGACCTTCGAGATGCCCGACCCGTTCCTCGTGCTCGCCACGCAGAACCCGATCGAGAACGAGGGCGTGTATCCGCTGCCCGAGGCGCAGCGCGACCGGTTCCTGTTCAAGATCGTCGTCGAGTACCCGACCGCCGAGGAAGAGCGGGAGATCATCTACCGGATGGGCGTCACCGCGCCCACTCCGCAAGAGGTGCTGTCCCCGGGTGAACTGGTCCGCCTGCAGGGCGTGGCCTCGCAGGTGTTCGTGCACCACGCGCTGGTCGACTACGTCGTCCGCCTCGTGCTCACCACCCGTACCCCGAACGACCACGGCCTCGCCGACGTCGCGGGCTGGGTGTCCTACGGCGCCTCGCCGCGTGCCAGCCTCGGCATCATCGCCGCCTCGCGGGCGCTGGCCCTGGTCCGCGGCCGGGACTACGTGCTGCCCCAGGACGTCGTCGACGTCGTTCCCGACGTGCTGCGCCACCGGCTCGTGCTGTCCTACGACGCGCTGGCCGACGGCGTCCCCATCGACCACATCATCACGCGGGTGCTGCAGACCGTGCCGTTGCCGCAGGTCTCGGCCCGCCCGCAGGGCGGCGCCGGGCAGAGCGGCCCGGTCCCGGCCGGCGCACCCGTCAGGTAAGGAACTCGCGTGAAGAACGAGAAGGGCGAACGTCCTTCCTGGGCTCCGCCGGTACTCCGCGGGGAGCGGATGGAGGCGGGCCTGCGCACGCTCGAACTCGACGTGCGCCGCCGTCTCGACGGTCTGCTGCAGGGAAACCATCTCGGCCTGGTGCCGGGGCCCGGTTCGGAACCGGGGGAGGCCCGGCCGTACCAGCCCGGTGACGACGTCCGCCGGATGGACTGGGCGGTCACCGCGCGGACGACGAGCCCGCACATACGGGAGACCGTCGCCGACCGCGAACTGGAGACGTGGCTGGTGGCGGACGTGTCCGCGAGCCTCGACTTCGGCACGGCGCTGTGCGAGAAGCGAGACCTGGTCGTCTGCGCGACGGCCGCGGTCGCCCACCTGACCGGCGGTGGCGGCAACCGGATCGGCGCGCTCGTCTCCAACGGGGCGGGCAGCATCACGCGCATCCCGGCACGCGGCGGGCTTCCGCACGCGCGGGGACTCGTCCGCAAGATCGCCGAAACCCCGCGTGCCGAGGAAGGTGTCCGCGGGGATCTCGCCGCGGCGCTGGAGAAACTGCGCCGCCCGCCCCGCCGTCGCGGGCTCGCCGTCGTGATGTCCGACTTCCTCGGCGACATGGAATGGCAGCGCCCGTTGCGCGCGCTCGGCGGGCACCACGATCTCATCGCCATCGAAGTCCTCGACCCGCGCGACATCGACCTGCCCGACGTGGGCACCGTCGTGCTGGCCGATCCGGAGACAGGGAAACAGCGCGAAGTGCACGCTTCGGCCTTGCTGCGCAAGGAATTCGGCGCCGCGGCGCATGCTCACCGGCAGGAGGTCGCGGCCGCGCTGCGCCGGGCCGGTGCCGCGCATCTGGTGCTGCGCACCGATTCGGACTGGATCGCGGACATGGTCCGGTTCGTGGTGGCCCGCAAGCGCCGCTGGTCCGGTGGTGTCGCGTGAGCCTGACCGGATTCGCGTCGCCGTGGTGGTTCCTGCTGCTGCTGGCGGTCGCCGCGGTGGCCGTCGGGTACGTGCTCTCGCAGCGCGCGCGGCGCAAGCGCACCATGCGGTTCGCCAACCTGGAACTGCTGGAGAAGGTCGCGCCGAAGAGCCAGGGGTGGGTGCGGCACGTTCCCGCCATCCTGATCGTGCTTTCGCTGCTGGTGCTGACCGTCGCGCTCGCCGGGCCGACGGCCGAGCAGAAGGTGCCGCGCAACCGGGCGACCGTGATGCTGGTGATCGACACCTCGCTGTCGATGGAAGCGACCGACGTCGCCCCGACCCGGTTGAAGGCGGCCCAGGAGTCGGCGCGGTCGTTCGCGCAGAACATGACCCCCGGGGTGAACCTCGGGCTGATCTCGTTCGCGGGGACGGCGACCGTGCTGGTCGCGCCGACCACCGATCGCGGCGGCGTGGTGAAGGCGATCGACAACCTCAAGCTGGCGCAGTCGACGGCCACCGGTGAGGGGATCTTCGCCGCGTTGCAGTCGATCGAAAGCTTCTCGGCGATCGTCGGCGGCGCGGAAGGCCCGCCGCCCGCCCGCATCGTCCTGATGAGTGACGGCAAGCAGACGGTTCCGGACGACCTGTACGCCCCGCGAGGCGGCTACACGGCCGCGCAGGCGGCGAAGCAGGCCCAGGTGCCGATCTCGTCGATCTCGTTCGGGACCACGCACGGCTCGGTCGACATCGACGGCAAACCGCAGGACGTGAAGGTCGACGACGAATCGCTGGAGGAGATCGCCCGGCTTTCGGGCGGCGACTTCTACAAGGCGGCGAGCGCGGACGAACTGAAACGCGTGTACGACGACCTCGGCGAGCAGATCGGATACGAGCTGAAGGACGCCGACGCGAGCCGGCCTTGGGTGATTCTGGGGACGCTGATCTTGATGATCGGGGCGGCGGCTTCGCTCTTCCTGGGGCAGCGCCTGCCTTAGTAGCTCTTGTGCCAAGTGTCATGAAAGGGTCGTTCAGGACAAAAAATGTCCTGAACGACCCTTTCATGACATCCGTGCGGGGCTGGGGCCAAGCGGTCAGGGCGTCGCGAAGCCGTTCTGCCGCCAAGCCTCGTAGACGGCGATCGCCGCGGTGTTCGACAGGTTCAGCGACCGGCTCGTCGGCAGCATCGGCAGCCGCACCCGATCGGTCACCTCGGGGGCCGACTGGACCTCCGCGGGCAGCCCCGCCGACTCAGGTCCGAACAGCAGCACGTCTCCCGGCTCGTACGCGACGTCGGTGTGCAGCCGCGTCGCCGAAGCGCTGAACGCGTAGACCCGGGCGGGGAGCAGCGCCGCCCACGCGGCGTCGAGATCCGCGTGCACATGGACGCGCGCGAGGTCGTGGTAGTCGAGCCCGGCGCGGCGTAACTGCTTGTCCTCCAGCGTGAAACCGAGTGGCCCCACCAGGTGGAGTTCGCAGCCGGTGTTCGCGGTCAAGCGGATCGCGTTACCCGTGTTGGGCGGGATTTCCGGGCGGTAGAACAGGATGCGGAACACGAGGGTTGATCGTCTTTCGTTCACGGGCGCTTCGCCTGAGCGCGGCCGGGTGGCCATCAAGCCGGACGAGCATGAGGCCCGCCCGTGACCATCCCACCACAGGAGGGCTTCATGCCTTCGCTCCCTCACCCCCTGTCGCGGCGTCGCTTCCTCGGTTATGGCTCCGCCGGCGCGGCCGCCGTCCTGCTGGGGACCGGTGCCTGGAACGCCGCCGGTGCGATGCCGCTCGCTCGCGGTGCCGGAAACCCGTTCACCCTCGGTGTCGCGTCGGGTGATCCGTTGCCCGGCGGTGTCGTGCTCTGGACCCGGCTCGCGCCGAAGCCCTACGAGGCAGACGGCTTCGGCGGTATGCCGCGGACGCCGGTCCGCGTCGAGTACGAAGTGTCGCTCGACGAGCGCTTCCGTGCCGTGATCCGCCGCGGATCCGTGGTCGCCACGCCCGAACTCGGCCACTCCGTGCACCCCGAGATCCACGGCCTCGCACCGGATCACGAGTACTTCTACCGGTTCCGCACCGGTGACGAGGTCTCGCCGGTCGGCCGTACCCGGACGGCGCCCGTCGCGTGGTCGTCGCCGCGCGAGCTGAACTTCGCATTCGCGTCGTGCCAGAACTGGGAGGCCGGGCACTTCACCGCGTACGAGCACATGGCGGCCGAGGACCTCGACCTGGTCGTGCACCTGGGCGACTACCTCTACGAAAGCGGCGTCACGGGTGTCGGCCGCGGCACGCCGGTGGGGCCGCAGTTCAAGGGCGAGACCTTCGACCTGGCCCGCTACCGGCTCCAGTACGCGCTTTACAAGTCCGAAGCGCCGCTGATGGCCGCGCACGCCGCCTTCCCGTGGATCCACGTCAACGACGACCACGAGGTGGAGAACAACTGGGCGGGCGACGTCTCGCAGATCGACAAGGAACCGGACCAGGACCGCGCGGTGTTCCGCCGCCGTCGCGCCGAGGCGTTCCAGGCGATGTACGAGCACCTGCCGTACCGCATCGCCCAGCTGCCGAAGGGGCCGGACGCGCGGCTTCACCGGCGGCTGAGCTACGGCACGCTGGCCGACTTCACCATGCTCGACACCCGCCAGTACCGCGACGACCAGCCGTGCGGTGACGGCCAGTCGGCGAACTGCACCGAGCGGTTCGACCAGGACCGCACGCTGCTCGGCTCGGAACAGCGGGACTGGCTGCTCGACGGCTTCTCCCGATCCCGCGCGCGGTGGCAGATCCTCGGCAACCAGGCGCCGATGGGCCAGACCGACACCGACGCCGGCGAGGCCACGAACGTCTACCTCGACCCGTGGGACGGCTACGTCGCCGACCGCGACCGCGTGCTCGCGGCCGCGCAGGACCGCGGAGTGCGGAACCTGGTGGTCATCACCGGCGACAGGCACCAGAACTACGCGTGGGACCTCAAACGCGACTTCGGCGACCCGGGTTCGCCCACCGTCGCGAGCGAGTTCGTCGGGACGTCGATCACCAGCGGCGGCAACGGCGCCGACATGACGCCGGGCGGTGAGAACCTGCTGAAGGCCAACCCGCACATGAAGTTCTTCAACGGCCAGCGCGGATACGTCCGGGTCAACGTCAACCGGCAGCGCTGGCGGAGCGACTTCCGGGTGGTGCCGTTCGTCAACACCCCCGGCGCGCCGATCAGCACGCGGGCCAGTTACGTCGTCGAGGACCGCCGCCCCGGCGTTCAGTCCGCCTGAGCGGGCAGGAGGGCGGCGTACACCTCGCGTACCGACGCGGGTGGCGCCGCCTTCTTGAGCGTCTTCGGGTCGACGAAGACGTAGCGGGTCTTCACTTCCGTGCACAGGTCGCCGCCGCGGCTGATCTCGAAGTCGATGATCAGCGACGTCGTGCCGAGGTGGTTCAGGTACACGGCCACGACCAGTTCGTCGTCGTAGCGGCAGGGCGCGCGATAGCGGAGGTTCGACTCGGCGACCACGACGTCGACGCCGCTGTCCAGTGCCGCTTCGTGGGAGCCGAAGAGGGCTTTCTCCACTTCGAACATGGCCATGTCGACGTAGGCGAGGTAGTTCGCGTTGAACACGATGCCCTGTCCGTCGCATTCGTGGTAGCGCACGCGCAGTGGCATTTCGACGATCGGTTTCCGTGGCTCTGTCACGGTTTCCAACTTACGTGAAGGACTCCTTCCCTTGGTTCGAGGAAGGGGCCCGGCGTCGAGCTCTTATGTCGTAAAGGGCCCCTTTGAGACCTTCAACGTCTCAAAGGGGCCCTTCACGACATCCCCACAAAACTCACGTGAGCGCCTGACACGCGCCACTGTTGTGGCTGCTGGTGCCTTTGGGGCGAACGTGCGATGATCGAGTCCGTGAAGGCCGCAGCCGGAATCCACGCAGGTACCTAAGCCACCCTTGGCCCGAATCGTCCGGCTCAGTCGATGAAATCGATATTCGGGTGGCGCGGCGACTCGCCGTCGAACAGGTGCCGGTCGCGGCCCTTCAGGTGCAGATCGAAGAACGCGCCGATGTACTCCCGTTGCGCGGCCAGCGATCGGCGGGGATCGATGGTGCCGATGACCGCCTCACGCTTCTCCGGCGCCACTCGCGAACCGAGTTGCGGCACGACGACCTGAAGATCGCTGTAGGCCATGTGCGTGCTGCCGCCGCGCAGCAGCAGATCTCGCTTCCAGCCCCGCTGGTTGGCCCAGAAGTCCGCCCAGCTGCGGTCGAAATCGGGCTGCTTGTGCGTGTGCTCCAGCGGTTTCCCGTTCTCGTCGACGCCCTCGGCGCCCATCAGCATGAACGGCCGGTCCAGGCCGCGTTTCGTGACCTCGCCGGGCACGTAGGCGCTGCCCGGCGGGTAGCCGAACGCGGTCGCCATCGCGCCGTCCAGGTTGATCCCGGCGTCGATCCGGCGGTCGTGCACCATCGTCTCGCCGGAGGTGAACCCGCCGTAGGAATGCCCGTAGGCACCGACCCGGGACAGGTCGAGTGACCAGCCGAGGCCGCGGGGGAGCTGCCGCTTCTCCGCGTCAGGATTCTCGCCGCGGGCGATCTTCGCGAGCTGGTCGAGGACGAATCGGGTGTCACCGACCCGCGCGTCGAGCGCCTTTTTCATGAACTCGGATCCCTCGCCCGGCGGCAAGGCCGTTTCGAGCCGCCCGCCGGGGAATTCGACCGCCGCGCTCTCGTAGGTGTGCGAGAGCGAGACGACGACGTAGCCGCGGCTGGCCAGATCGTCGACGATCGCCGAGTACGTCTCCCGGGGCCCGCCGAAACCGGGCGAGAAGAGCGCGACCGGCTTGGGCGCGCCGTGCGCCGCGGGAACGCCGAGCTCGGCCCGCCGCTTCGCCGACTTCCAATCGATGGAGCCCGCCGGGAGATCGAGATAGTCCTTGCTGGCCAGCGTCTGGTCGATGACGCCGCTGATGCCGGGCGTGAGCCACGGCGCGCGCGGTCCGTCGGCGAACCGGTCCGCCGGATAGGTGACGGTGACCATGAGTTCCCGGCGCCGTTCCGGTTTCCACGGATCGGGGCGGGACTGGTCGACGAGGTGGAGGTCGGTGGTGCCGACGTCGTGGTGGCCGGTGAGGGCCGGTGCGGTGAGCTTGGCCTGGTCGGCCGCGACGGCGGGGGCCGCCGTGGCGAGGCCGCCCGCGAGCGCCAGGCCCGCGATCAGCGCCGAACCCCGCACCACCCTGGTGTGTCTCGATGACACTGTCCCAGGTAGACCATGTTGCGACGACCGCATGAATTCGCCCACTGCTGGAGTCCTTCCGGATCGGGGCGGCCCGGCGGCCGCCTGCCTCCGACCCTGGCAGCGCGCCAGGTCGGCGCGCATCCCTCTGAAGATGGAGCGCGGGTCACCCGTGCAGGGCACGGTAGGCCGACGCGGCACCAGGGTGCAGCGGGACCTTGCCGGTGCCGATCAGCGTCCGGACGTCGAGGAACTGGGTTCCGACCGCGGGTGCCGGGACGAGGTCGGCGGCGTGTCCGGCCAGCACGCGCGCGACGGCGGCCGCGACGTCGTCGGGCAGCGAAGGCGCGGCCAGCAACAGGTTCGCGACGCCGATCGTCCGCAGTTCGCCGACACCGTGGTAGGCCTGCGCCGGGACATGGACCTGGTCGTACACCGGGCCGTAGCCCGCCCGCAGCGCCGGCAGATGGGCGTCGAGGGGGAGCAGGGTGATCGCGGTGGACCGGTTGAGCTCGGTGAGCGCGGGAGTCGGGATCCCGCCGGACCAGAGCAGCGCGTCGACCTCGTGTGCCGCCAACGCGTTGATCGCTTCACCCAGGAGCAGGTTCTTCGCCTTCACCGGCACTTGGGCGCGGGCGAACAGCCGTGAGCTGAACACCGCCACGCCGGAGCCGCTCGCGCCCATCGCCACCGGCCGCCCGGCCAGATCGGCGAGCGATCGCACGCGGCCGTCCGCGCGGACCACGAGCTGGTGGTAGTTCTCGTAGACGCGGCCGATGGCCGAGAAGGCGATCGGGACGGAGAACGGCTCCGCGCCGGTGAAGGCCGCCTCGGCGACGTCGCCGAGGACGAGCCCGAGATCGGCCCGGCCGTCCCGCAGCCGCCGCAGGTTCTCGACGCTGGCCTCGGTGGCGACGGCCGTCGCGCGCAGCCGCGGCTCCGCCCGGTTCAGCTGCTGGGCCAGCAGTTCCGCGAAGGCGAGGTAGAAACCGCCGCTCTCGCCCGCCGAAATGACGACCTCCCGCTCCGGCCCCCGGTAGCCCGCCGTTGAGCAGCCCGCGAGTGTGGCGAGCCCAGCGAGGATCGCCGTACGCCTGGTGACGGTCATGATGTCCCTCCCGTGGCGAGAGGGAGTTCGACGCGGACTTCGAGCCCGTGCGGTTCGGCTTGGCGCAGTTCGAGTTTCCCGCCCCGGGCGAGCACGTGCTGGTTCGCGATCGAGAGGCCGAGTCCCGTCCCGCGCGGCGCCCCGTCGCCGCCTGCCCGCCAGAACCGTTCGGTCGCCCGTTCACGGTCCTCTGTGGACAGACCAGGACCGTTGTCGGACACGAAGACCGTGGCGGTCGTGTCACCGGTCTCGTAGCCGGTGGTGATCGTGGCGCCGCGGCCCGCGTAGTGCACCGCGTTGTCCAGCAGGACGTCCAGCACTTGGGCGAGATCGCTTTCCGGGCACCGCACGGGCACCGGCTCGTCGTGGCCTTGCGACGCCGCGAGGCGGACTCCCGCGCCGTCCGCCGAGGGACGCCACGCGTCGACCCGTTCGGCCAGTACGGCCGGGAGATCGCAGGGTTCGTCGCCGGATTCCCCAGCGGCGAGCCGGGTCGCCGCGCTTTCGGCGAGCGCCAGCGCGAGCAACCCGTCGAGCAGGGACTCCAGGCGCTCGACCTCCGCGACGGTCGCCCGGTAGGCCCGCTGGCCGTCCCCATCGACCTGCGCGGCCAGCGAATCCACCCGCAACCGCAAGGCGGCCATGGGATTGCGCAGCTGATGTGACGCGTCCGCGACGAGCCGCCGCTGCTGCTCGGATGCCTCGACGACGGCGTCGGACATCCGGTTGAACGACGTCGCGAGCGAACGCAGCTCGCGGGGCCCCGCCCGATCGGGAACCTGGGCGCGATGCCCCTCGGTCACCGCCTGCACGCCGGTCTCCAATTCGTGCAGCGGCCGCACCATCCAGCGGGCCAGCAGGACCGCGACGAGCACGAACAGCGCCGCGACCAGCGCCGCGCCCGCGACGATCGTGGCCCAGCGGGTGGCGACGTCGGCCGCCGCCGCGGTCACCGACGCGCGAAGGACGACCACTCCGGCCACCCGGGTCCCGGTGCCCACCGGGCGGGCGAAATAGACCGGATCCGCCGACCACGGGCTCAGCTGCTCCGGTCCCTTCGCGAGCTGGTTGCGCAGCGCGGCCTCGACGAGCGAGCGGACCACCGGTTCCCCGGCGGTCATCCCGCCGGTTTCGACCAGCGGCCCTCCACGCGCGTCGACCACCACGACGGCCTCGCCGTATAACGACGAATACCGCGCGGCGTCGACCGTCAGCGTGGTCGCGTCGCCGGCGTCGACGGCTTGCTGGGCGAGGACGACGAACCGGTCGACGTCGGCGTTGCGGGCGATCACCAGCTGCTGGGTCCGCTGCGCGGCGGTCGACCCGAACAACGGGATCGCGAACGCGGCGACCACGGTCAGCGCGAGCGCGACGAGGACGACCAGCAGCCGGGTGCGCACCGGTCAGCCCCGGCCGAGGCGGTAGCCGAAACCCCGGATCGTGGTGAGCAGTCCCGGCCGGTCGAGCTTCGCGCGCAGCTGGGTCAGGTGCACGTCGAGCGAACGGGAGACGGCGAGGTACGCGTCGCCCCAGACCTCGTCCATCAGCTGCTGGCGGCTCACCGCGGTGCCCGGCCGCGCGGCGAGCACGGCCAGGACGGCGAATTCCTTGGCGGTGAGCCCGATGTCGGTCCCGTCGACGAGCACGCGCCGCGCGCCGAGGTCGATCTCGACGTCCTCGACGCGGACGACGCCGTCCTGCGGCGTTGCCGAGACCGCGGCACGCCGGACGACCGCGTCCATCCTCGCCAGCAGTTCGGCAAGGCGGACCGGTTTGGTCAGGTAGTCGTCGGCGCCGAGCCGCAGCCCGCGCACCACGGACCGCTCGTCCCCGCTCGCGGTGAGCACGAGCACCGGCACCGGAGAGACCTGCCGGACCTTCCTGAGCACGTCGAGCCCGTGCATGTCCGGCAGGTTGAGGTCCAGCAGGATCACGTCGGCCGCGCGATGCCGGTGCAGCGCGTCGCTGCCGCGGATCGCGTGGGAGACGGTATGGCCGCGCGATTGCAGGGCTTCGGCGAGCGCGTCGGCGACACCGGCGTCGTCTTCGACGAGCAGCACCCGCACGGCCATACCTTCCCGCCTAGCCTTCCCGGCCGGACACGAGCTCGGGCTCGGGCCGGCTCTTCTTGTCCAGCTCCGAGGTCTTCGAGGTTTCCCGCATTGTGCCGTACACGATCAGCGACACCAGGACACAGCCCGCGACGTAGAAGAAGAACACCGATTCGTGACCGGCGCCCTTCAACGCCTGCGCGATGAGCTCGGCGGTGCCGCCGAAGATCGCCACGGTGAGCGCGTAGGGGAGACCGACGCCGATGGCGCGGATCTTCGTCGGGAACAGTTCGGCCTTCACGATCGCGTTGATCGAGGTGTAGCCGGTGACGATCACCAGCCCGGCCAGCATCAGCAGGAACGCGAGCACCGGCTCCTTCGTCCCGCCCATCAGCGTCATGATCGGGACGGTCAGCAGCGTGCCGGCGATGCCGAAGAACATCAGCAGCGGACGGCGGCCGATGCGGTCGGAGAGTTTGCCCGCGAACGGCTGCAGGATCGCGGCAACGAGGATCGCGCAGAACAGGATCAGCGTGACCGTCCGGCGCGGGATGCCCGCGGTGTTCTCCATGAACTTCTGGCTGTAGGTGGCGAAGGTGTAGAACGACACCGTGCCGCCGAGGGTGAGGCCGACGACGAGCGCGATCTCCTTGGGGTACTTGATGAGCGCGCGCAGCGTGCCCTTGTCGCCCGCCTCCTTGCCGGTGCCGGACGCCTTGGCCTCTTCGAAGCTGGCCGATTCGTCCATCCCGCGGCGCAGGAACATCACCACGACCGCGGCGAGCGCGCCGACGACGAACGCGATCCGCCAGCCCCACGACGTCAGCTGCTGTTCGGTCAGGATGGCCTGCAGCAGCAACTGGAGACCGAGCGCCAGCAACTGGCCGCCGTACAGCGTCACGTACTGGAAGCTGGAGTAGAAGCCACGTTTGCCCGGAGTGGCCACTTCGGACAGATAGGTCGCGGAGGTCGAATACTCCCCGCCGACCGAGAGCCCTTGGATGAGCCGGGCCACCAGCAGCAGGATCGGTGCGGCGATCCCGATCGAGGCGTAGGTCGGGGTGACCGCGATCATCAGCGACCCCGCCGCCATCAACGTGACGGAAAGCACGAGTGCGCTTCGTCGCCCGAAGCGGTCGGCGAAGCGGCCGAGCATCCAGCCGCCGAGCGGTCGCATGAGGAAACCGACGGCGAAGACCGCCGCGGTGCCTAGGAAGGCCGCCGTCGTGTCCTTGGTGGGGAAGAAGGACTTGGCGAAGTACGTGGTGAAGGCGGCGTAGGCGTACCAGTCGTACCACTCGACCAGGTTGCCGATGGAGCCGCGCAGCACGTTGCCGACGACTCGCCTCTCGCTCACGGGCGGCGAGGATTCGCCGATCCGGGTTGTCATCTTTGACCTCCTGTGTTCCGGCTCACGGTGAACAATCCGTGACCGCCGGGCAAGGTTTCGGCGCGGTTCCTAACATCCGCTTAGGACGGTCGCGGTTACCCGGAGGTAGGGGTGGCGCGGCTCCGGCGGGCGCCGGGCGAGCCGATAACCTCAGTGCCGTCAGCGCGACACGACGAGGCGAGGAGAGCTCTGTGGGACGGTCGGTACTGGTCACCGGCGGCAACCGCGGCATCGGTTTGGCGATCGCGAAGGACCTCGCGGCGCAGGGGCACAAGGTCGCGATCACGCACCGCGGTTCCGGAGCACCCGAAGGTCTCTTCGGCGTGCAGGCCGACGTCACCGACGCCGAGCAGATCGACGCCGCCTTCAAGCTCGTCGAGGAGCACCAGGGCCCGGTCGAGGTCCTCGTCGCGAACGCGGGCATGACCGACGACACCCTCCTCATGCGGATGAGCGAGGAGCAGTTCACCCGCGTGGTGGACGCCAACCTCACCGGCGCCTACCGGGTCGCCAAACGCGCCTCGCGCGGCATGCTGCGCGGCAAGTGGGGCCGCTACATCTTCATCTCGTCCGTCGTCGGCCTCAGCGGCTCGGCGGGCCAGGTCAACTACGCGGCGAGCAAGGCCGGTCTCGTCGGTCTCGCCCGTTCCCTCGCGCGTGAGCTGGGCTCGCGCAACATCACCTCGAACGTCATCGCGCCGGGCTTCGTCGCCACGGACATGACCGGCGAACTCGGCGAGGACCGCAAGAAGGAGATCCTCGCCCAGGTTCCCTCCGGCCGGTACGCCGAGCCGTCGGAGATCGCCGCCGCCGTCCGCTACCTCGCCTCCGAAGAGGCCGGGTACGTCAACGGCGCGGTGCTGCCGGTCGACGGCGGCCTCGGCATGGGCCACTGACGTCCCCGTTTTCCCGTACCGATCGAAACCACCCGGACTGGAGGTCCCGTGCCAGGACTGCTCGAAGGCAAGCGCCTGCTGATCACCGGCGTCATCACCGACGCCTCGCTCGCGTTCCACGCGGCCAAGATCGCGCAGCAGGAGGGCGCGAAGGTCGTGCTCACCGGCTTCGGCAGGCTGTCGCTCGTCGAGCGCATCGCCAAGCGTCTCCCCGAGGAGGCGCCGGTGCTGGAGCTGGACGTCACCAACCAGGAGCACCTCGACTCGCTCGCCGACCGCGTCCGTGAGCACGTCGACGGCCTCGACGGCGTGCTGCACTCGATCGGGTTCGCCCCGCAGTCCTGCTTGGGCGCGCCGTTCCTGGACGCCCCCAGCGAGGACGTGAAGGTGGCCGTCGACGTCTCGGCGTACTCCTTCAAGGCGCTCGCGGTCGCGACCCTGCCGCTGCTGTCACGTGGTTCGTCGATCGTCGGCATGGACTTCGACGCGCGCGTCGCGTGGCCCGCCTACAACTGGATGGGCGTCGCGAAGGCCGCGCTGGAGTCGGTCAACCGGTACCTGGCCCGCGACCTGGGCCCGCAGGGCATCCGGGTCAACCTGGTCAGCGCCGGCCCGATGAAGACCATGGCCGCGAAGTCGATCCCCGGGTTCGCGGATCTGGAGAACGGCTGGGGCGACCGGGCCCCGCTCGGCTGGGACAGCTCCGACCCGGACCCGACGGCGAAGTCCGTCTGCGCCGTGCTGTCGGACTGGCTGCCCGCGACCACCGGCTCGATGATCATGGTCGACGGCGGTCTGCACGCCACCGGCTTCTAGGTCTCGACGCGCGTGAAGGCCCCCTTCCCACTGCTCAGCCGAGGGAAGGGGGCCTTCACGCGCATCAGGGCAGGACGGCGTTGGCCACGTGCCACGAGTCCTCGAGCAGCAGGTACTTGGTGATCAGGCCGTCGCCGTTCACCTCGAACTCGATGGTGAAGGCCGTCTCGATCACCTTGCCGGTACTGCGGATCGTCGAGCGGAGTCGGCCGATCGCGACCGCGTGCGGCCCGTCGACGAGGACGCGTTCGACGTCGAACCGGTCCTTGATGAGCCCTTTGTCGAGCAGTTCGTGGAACTCGCGGATCTCCGCCCGGTTCCGCCGCGGGCCGATCCACGGGACCAGCTCGGTCGCGCCGGGGATGTCCCACGCGACGCTGTCGGCGAACAGCTCCGTGGCTCCGTCGGTGTCCCCTGTGGACATTCGGCGGAAGAACTCGTCGAGGGTGGCTCGGGTTCGTTCGGACATGATTCTCCTTACTGGGTAACGGGTTCGCGGAGCAGGCGGGTGTCGTCGGTGCGCTGGACACCGGCGGCGAAGGTGAGCGCGACGATGGTGGCGACGCCGAGGCCGACGCTCACCCAGGCGACGCTGGGATAGCCGAGACCGGCGTCGATCGACTCGCCGCCGAGCCACGGGCCGACGGTGTTGCCGACGTTGAACGCGGCGGTCGTGCTCGCGCCGACGAGCGTGGGCGCGTTGCCCGCCACGGCGAAGGCGCGGACGTTCAACGCGGGATTGACCCCGAATCCGGCGACGCCGAACAGGAAGACGGCGAAGATCGCGACCGGGGTCGCCGGGCCGGACAGCGCGAGCAGCACGAGGGCGAGCAGGTCGACGGCGAGGCCGCCGTAGAGGGTCGCGAAGGGCCTCGCGTCGGCGAGCCGTCCGCCGACGGTGATACCGATCAGCGCGCCGAGCCCGAACAGGGAAAGCACGCCAGGAACCCAGCTTTCCGGCAGTCCGGCGACTTCGGTGAGCATGGGCGCGAGGTAGCTGAAGGTCGCGAAGATCATCGCCTGCGCGAACGCGATGACGCCGAGTGCCAGCCAGAACCGGCCGCCGCGGTAGAGCCGCAGTTCGGTCGCCACGTCGGTCTTGGTCTCACCGTTCTGCGTCTCCGGGACCAAGGCGAAGACCCCGATCAGCGCGACGACGGTCAGCGCCGTGACCGCCCAGAACGCGGCCCGCCAGCCCGCGTGCTGGCCGAGGAAGGTCCCGGCGTCCACGCCGGCGATGTTCGCGACGGTGAGCCCGCCGACCAGGATGGCCAGCGCGCGGCCGCGGCGCTCGACCGGGACCAGCGCGACGGCGGTGGCCGCCGCGACCGCCCAGAACCCGGCGCAGGCGACGGCGCTGACCACGCGGGTCGCGAAGAGCAGGGCGTATCCCGAACTCAGCGCGCCGACCACGTGCGAGACGCCGAAGACGACGAGCAAGGCCATGAGTGTGGCGCGCCTCGGCACCCGCAGCGTCGCGATCGCGAGCAGGGGAGCGCCGACGACCATGCCGATCGCGAAAGCCGAGATGAGCAGCCCGGCCTCCGGGATGCCGACGTTCAGATCGGCCGCCATCCCGGGCAGCAGGCCGGTGATCATGAACTCGGACGTGCCGAGCGCGAACACGCTCAGTCCGAGTACGCAGACTGCCAAAGGCACGGGGATTCCCTCCAGTTTTGTATTGATCAGTCCAAAATGTGGGCAGCGTTGCGCACAGGGGTTTGGTTCCAGGTGTTACTTCGCGGCGATCGCGTCCAGTGCGATGGCGGAGACGGCCTCCATGGCCGCCCGTCCGGCACCGCGGCGGGACATCAGCCGCAGTCCGGCGACGGTGCTGTGCGCGAACTCGGCGATGGCGCCGGGCTCGCGGTCGCCGTCGATCGTCCCGTCGAGCTGTCCTTCCCTGGCGCAGGCCGAGAGAAGGGTGAGATGCCGTCCGGTGTCGGCGTCGATCCGCGCCTTGATCTCGGGATCGCGATCGCCGAATTCGGCCACCGTGTTGACCACGAGGCAGCCTCGGCCGTGGTTCGCGACTTCCTCGTCGATCGTGTACGAGAACAGGGCGCGGAACCGATCGAGGCCGGTCCCGGACTCCTCCAGCAAGGCCGTCCTGGCCACGATCCCGCGTTCGGCGTAGTGGTCGAGCGCGCGCACGAACAGTTCGTGCTTGCTGGTGAAGGTGTTGTAGATGCTGCTGCGGCCCAAGCCGGTGGCTTCGCAAAGGGCCTGCGTCGACGTGCCCTCGTAACCGCGAAGCCAGAACGCGTCCATGGCGCGCCCGACCGCGGCGCGCTCGTCGAATTCCTTCGGCCTGGCCATGGGAGCGACCGTACCAGGTTTTGGATCGCTCGGTTCAAAACGGGCCGGGTCAGCGTGCGGGGCGCCACAGCGGCAAGATGAACAGGGTGGGTTACGACGCGCTGCTTTGGCTTTCGTTCGGTGGTCCCGAGGGACCTGACGAAGTGATGCCGTTCCTGGAGAACGTCACGCGGGGCCGCGGGGTCCCCCGGGAACGACTGCTCGAGGTCTCCGAGCACTACCAGCACTTCGGCGGGGTCTCGCCGATCAACCGGCTGAACCGGGACGCGATCGCCGCGGTGGAGAAGCAGCTCGCGGCCGCCGGGATCGAGCTGCCCGTCCACTTCGGCAACCGCAACTGGCGGCCGATGGTCGAGGACACCCTCGCCGAGATCACCAAGGCGGGTGCCCGGCGCGTCCTGGTCTTCCCCACGAGCGCGTACGGCGGCTACTCGGCCTGCCGTCAGTACGACGAGGACATCGAGCGCGCCCGTGCGTCGGTCGGCGACGGCGCGCCGGAACTGGTGAAACTGCGGCAGTTCTTCGATCACCCGCTGTTCATCGCCGCCTTCGCCGACGCCGTTCGCGCCGCGCACGCGAAGCTGGGGAACCAACCTGGAACCAGGACCGTCTTCTGCGCCCACTCGGTGCCCGAATCCGCCGACACCGCGTCCGGGCCGCCCTCGGAAGGCGGGCGGCGCTACTCGCGTCAGATCGCCGAGGCCGCGCGCCTCGTCGCGGCCGAAGCGGGAATCGAGACCTACGACGTCGTGTGGCAGTCGCGCTCCGGTCCGCCGCAGGTGCCGTGGCTGGAGCCGGACATCGTCGACCACATCGACGCGCTGCACGCGGAAGGCGTCACCTCGGTGGTGGTCTGCCCCGTGGGTTTCGTGTCCGACCACCTCGAGGTGATCTGGGATCTCGACAACGAAGCCGCCGAACGGGCGGCGGAGCACGGCATGGGCTTCGCGCGGGCCGCGACGCCGGACACCGACCCGCGTTTCGCCGAGCTCGTCGTGGAACTGATCCGGGAGCACACCGACGGGGCACCCGCGCGGAAGCTGTCGCCGTTCCCGGCGGCCGGGTGCACGGTCAACGGCGCGCCTTGCGCGATCGGGTGCTGCGAGCCCGCGAAGAGGCCCGCGCGTCCCTGAAGAGCCCAGGCCTCGTGAGTGGCTAGGACGGTTAGAACCTCCCTTACCACTCGCGAAGGCTCGGCCAGTGCCCTCCCGATGTACATGAAGGACCCCTTCCTTGCGCCAGGCGCAAGGAAGGGGTCCTTCATGTACCGGGGAAGGGGTGAAGGTCGAGTTCCTTCGGCTGAGCCGAGGGAAGGGGGTCTTCACGCGCGGCCGCTGTGGCTGCTGGTGCCGGTGGGGTGAACGTGGCGGTAATCGAGTCCGTGAAGGCCTCCTTGAGGGACCCAGAGTCCCTCAAGGAGGCCTTCACGGACTCGGGCCTGGCTTCCAGAACCGGCGATGTCACGTGACTGGACGGACGACAAACGTGATCCGGCGGACGACACGCGTGAGTGGATGGACGACACGATGGCGGCCGGGTCCGCCACGAGTCGTCCGCCCGAACACGCGTGTCGTCCGTCCAATCACGCGAAACCGCCATCCGCGCACCGGTCCGCGGCCAAGCTCGCATCCAGGCGCCCGTAGGTACCTAAGCCACGGCCCGAACCGTCATCACCACTCATGAGGTCGATCGTCGTCAGGCGGCGATCCTCGACAGGTGGAGGTCGATCAGGGCGACGGCCTCTTCGCCGGACTGATAGCCGAGCAGCACCGCGTCGCCGAGGCCGGAGACCAGCGCCAGCAGGAGCGCGGCTTCGGTGGCCGGGTCGACGGTGGGCACGAGTTCGCCGTCGTCCCTGGCGGCGGTGAGCATGGCCGCCACTGCGTCGCGGAGCTGGCCGTGGCCGGTCCGGAAGTGGCCGGCGATCTCCGGATCCTTGAGCGCGCGCATCAGGAAGGCGTTGGCGACCAGCGCTTCGTCCCTGGCGGCCTCGTCCAGGGGGAGCAGGGCGACGAGCAGGTCCCGGACGCCGAGTTCTGACGGGGTGGCGATGCGTTCTTCGAGTCCGCTTCGCAAAGTGGTCGTCGCGAAGCGCAGCATGTCGTCTCTCGACGCGAAGTAGTGCTGGACGAACCCTTTCGAGATGCCCGCTTCGGCCGCGACCTCGTTCAGGCTGACCCCTTCGAGCCCCCGGTCGGCTGCGATACGCCGGACGGCCGCGGCGATCTGCTGCCGCCGGTCCTCGTGATCGACTCGTTTGGGCACCCGCTCCTCCTTTTGGCAGTCCGATCGGATTGCAAACTTCTCACCAACTGTTTACAATCCGATCGTACCGTAAAAGGAGGGGTGTAGATGAAGGTGGGCGGTTTCGCCTCGTCGGAGGCACGGGCCGAGTACGAGGTCGTCTACGAACGAGGTCTGGCGGCTTTGCCCGCGCCGGCCGGGATCCACGACGTCGAGACGGCGTTCGGGGTGGCGCGCGTGTACCGGTTCGGGCAGCCGGGCGGAACGCCGATCGTGTTGTTGCCCGGTCGTGCCGGGACCGCGGTGATGTGGGAACCCAACCTCGCCGCGTTGCTCCGGCACGGCGAGGTCTACGCGGTCGACCTCATCGGCGAACCCGGCCGCAGTGAACAGACCGCCCCGATCCGGGACGGTGTGGACCAAGCCGCTTGGCTGAGTACGGTGCTCGCGGAACTCGACCTGGCGGCGGTGCACCTGATCGGGTACTCCTTCGGTGGCTGGCTCGCGGCCAACCTCGCCGCGCGGGCGCCGGAGCGGCTGAGGTCGCTCACGCTGATCGACCCGGTGCTGACGTTCGGCGGGCTGACCGCGGGACTTGTCGTCCGCGCCACGCTCACCGCTATTCCCGGCGTCAACCGATGGGCCCGGCCGTCGTTCCTGCACTGGATCTCCGGTGGTGCGGAGGTCGACACCACGGATCCGGTCGCGCGGGTGATCGACGAAGGAATGCGGACCTACCGCATCGCCCTGCCGTCACCCAGGTTGATCACCGACGCGCAGTTGCGCTCACTGCGGATGCCCGTGCTGGCCCTGATCGCCGGGCGCAGCGTCATTCACCACCCGGACCGCGCGGCCGCGCGGGCTCGCGAGCTTCTGCCGCGGGGCCAGGTCGAACTGTGGCCGTCGGCGACCCACGCCATCGCGGGCGAAGCGGCGGACGAAGTCAACGCACGGATCCTGGCGTTTCTGGCGGCAGAGGAAACACCGTCGTGACCGGGCACGGCAGGAATCCGACGCTCTCCTTGCTGCTCTGGGATGTCGCGCTCCCGTTGGCCGCGTACTACGGGCTCCGGCTCGCCGGGCAGAGCGAGCAGGTCTCCTTGCTGGCCGGGGCGGTGGTGGCCGCGGCCCGGATCGCCTGGGTCGCCGTCCGCGACCGGTCCTTCGACGGCTTCGCCGCGTTGCTGGCAGGCGTGCTCGGGGTCGGGCTCGTGCTCTCACTGGTCAGCGGTGACGCGAAATTCCTGTTGCTCAAGGAATCCTTCGCCACCGCGACCGCCTCGATCGTGCTGCTGGTGAGCTGCTTCAGCCGCACGCCCATGGTGCTCGTCGCCGTGCGGGCCGGGTCCAACGCGGCCAAACGCGCTGAAATCGACCGCCTCACCGCCGAGGTGCCCGCTTTCCGCCGGGCGTTCACCCGGATGTCGGCGGTGTGGGGAGTGGCGCTGCTGCTGGAGGCCGCGGTCCGTGTGCCGCTGGTCTACACCCTTTCGGCGGACGTGATGAACGCGCTCAGCGTGGTCCTGCTGATCGCGGTCATCGGCGGGCTTTCGCTGTGGTCCGTCCGGTATGCCGAGAAGATCCAGAAAAAGCACTCCGTGACCACGTGAACGGCTACGGGTGCCTGTCCGCCTGCTCGGCGAACTCCCGCACCGCTTCGTTGATCGCCGCGCACCTCGCGTTGCGGACGGCTTCGGTCAGCGGCCGCAAGGCCTCCGCCCGCCGAAGTGCCGCCGACGCGGAGAGCGCGCCGCCCGGATCGTCGGATTCGGCGATGGCGAGGATCGCCGCGATCTCCTGGGATCGCTGGAGCACTCGCAGTGCCCGGCCGGGCATCCCGGCGGGCCAGGGCGCGTCGGTGGCCGCCCGCAGCCGGGCCGAGAGTTCCGCCCGCACCCCCGGCCGTTCGCTGGCGACGTCCAGGGTCTGGAGCGCGCCCGCACTCGCGCGGATCGCGTCGGTCAGGCCGTGCTCGGCCTCGCCGAGCGGGCGGTACTCGAGGACACCCGGCGTGGGCACCGAGTACACGGTCCACCGCATGAGACCTTCGGCGATGGCCTCGGGGACGACGCCGTAGCCGAGATCCGGCAACAGGACGGCCTCGCCGGTCCGAAGCGCGGCCTCGGTGAACTGCCCGCCGCCGCCCAGCCCCCGCACGTCGCCGGGCACCGGGAGCAGCAAGTGCATGCTCTTGGCGCCTTGCGCGCGCAGGGCGAGCAGCAGCTGGACCGGGGTCGCCGCCCGGTTGAACGCGAGCGGCAGGTCGAACGCCTCGGCGGCCGCCGCGTCCGCGGCGACGAAATCGTGGGCTTCGCCCCAGACCTGAAGGGCGTCAAGGATGTCGTCGGAGGCGGCGGCTCCGTTCAGCCACGCCGAAGACCAGACCGCGAGGGTCGCACTAGGACGGCACACTGGACTGATTTTAGTCGTGCTTCCGGCGAAACCCGGAAATGGGCGCGTTATCGAGGGGGAGGGCAGGTGAACGCGCCGGAGCTGGAGTTGCTTCACGTCGACAGAGGCCACGGTCGCGACGTAGCGTCGAACGGGTGAACGATGTTCCCGCAAACCTGCCCCGGACCGCCGGGGACCTCCGCGCGGCGGGTCACCTGCCGCGGTCGGTCAAACAAGAACTGCACGACAACCTGCTCGCCAAGCTCCGCGCCGGGGAAGACGCCTGGCCCGGGATCGTCGGGTTCTCGCGCACCGTGCTGCCGCAGCTGGAACGCGCGCTGCTGGCCGGGCACGATGTCGTCCTGCTCGGCGAACGCGGCCAAGGCAAGACCCGGCTGCTGCGCACCCTCGCGGGACTTCTCGACGAATGGACGCCCGTCATCGAGGGGGCCGAGCTGGCCGAGCATCCGCTCGACCCGATCACCCCGGAATCGCGCCGTCGCGCCGCCGAACTCGGTGATGCCCTGCCGGTGACTTGGCGCCACCGGGACGAGCGCTACACGGAGAAACTGGCCACACCGGACACCTCGGTCGGTGACCTGATCGGCGACGTCGACCCGGTGAAGGTCGCCGAAGGCCGCAGCCTCGGCGATCCCGAGACCATCCACTTCGGACTCGTCCCGCGTGCCCACCGCGGCATCGTGGCGATCAACGAGCTGCCGGACCTCGCCGAGCGCATCCAGGTCGCGTTGCTGAACGTGATGGAGGAGCGCGACATCCAGGTGCGCGGCTACACCCTGCGCCTGCCGCTGGACGTGCTGCTGGTGTCGACGGCCAACCCGGAGGACTACACCAACCGCGGCCGCATCATCACCCCGCTCAAGGACCGGTTCGGCGCCGAGATCCGGACGCACTACCCGCTCGACGTCGAGTCGGAGATCGCCGTCGTCCGGCAGGAGGCGCATCTGGTCGCCGAGGTCGGCGAGCCGCTGCTGGAGGTGCTGGCCCGGTTCGTGCGGAACCTGCGCGAGTCGCCGGTGATCGACCAGCGATCGGGCGTCTCGGCCCGGTTCGCCGTCGCGGCGGCGGAAACGGTCGGCGCGGCGGCACTGCGCCGGTCCGCGCTGACCGGCGAGGAACCCGCCGTGGCGCGTCCGGTCGACCTCGACGCGGTGCCCGCCGTCCTGCGGGGCAAGCTCGAATTCGAGCCGGGCGAGGAGGGCCGCGAGACCGAGCATCTCGTGCACCTGCTGCGCCGGGCGGTCGCGGAGACGGCCCGTTCGCGGTTCGCCGGTCTGGACCTGCTGCCGCTGGCCGACGCCGTCGAGTCCGGGCATCTGGTCTCCACCGGGGAACGCGTGCCCGGCAAGGACGTCCTCGCCGCGCTGCCGGAGCTGCCAGTGCTCCACGACGTCGCCGCGCGCGCCGGCGTCGGCCCGGACGAACCGGCGGGGCGGATCGCGGCCGCGGTCGAACTGGCGCTGGAATCCCTGTTCCTGTCGAGGAAACTCGCCAAGGACTCCGACGACGGCACGACCGTCTACGGCCGATGAGCGCCGCCCCGGAGGGCTACTCGTACGGGCCGTGGCACGACGGTCCGGATCCGCTGGCGCCGCCGGCGGATCTGCGGGACGCGCTCGACGAGATCGGCCGCGACGTCATGGCGGGCGCTTCGCCCCGGTCCGCGCTGGAA
Organism: Amycolatopsis sp. WAC 01376; assembly: GCF_003947415.1. Classification (GTDB taxonomy): domain Bacteria; phylum Actinomycetota; class Actinomycetes; order Mycobacteriales; family Pseudonocardiaceae; genus Amycolatopsis. The sequence continues at coordinate 108,097 of NZ_QHKL01000004.1, read as the reverse complement.
GAGCTGTTGCGGCGCGGCACCCCGCGCACCGCCGGGCTCGACGAACTGACCCGGCGGCTCTGGCAGCGCCGGTCGGAGATCCAGCGGCGGCACCGGCTGGACGGCACCCTCCAGGAGGTCCAGCGGCTGCTCGACCAGGCACTGGAGGCCGAACGGCGCGAGCTGTTCCCCGATCCGGACGACGACGCCCGCTTCCGTGAGGCTCAGCTGGACGCGTTGCCGCCGGGGACGGCGGCGGCCGTACGCGAACTCGCCGAGTACGACTGGCGCTCGCGGGAGGGCAGGGAGAACTACGAGAAGATCCGTGACCTGCTCGGCCGTGAGCTGCTGGATTCCCGCTTCGAGGGGATGAAGGAGGCGTTGCGGAACGCCGGACCGGAAGAGGCCGAGCGGGCCAACCGGATGCTCGCCGACCTCAACGACCTGCTGGCCGCGCACGCACAGGGCCGCGAGGACGTCCCGGAGCGGTTCGCGGAGTTCATGCGCGAGCACGGCGAATTCTTCCCGGAGAACCCGAAGAACGTCGAAGAACTGATCGACGTCCTCGCCGCTCGTGCCGCGGCCGCGCAGCGGATGCTCAACTCGATGACCCCGGAGCAACGGGCCGAACTGGCCGAACTGTCGCAGCAGGCGTTCGGCGACCCCCGGCTCGCGCAGCAGCTGTCCACTTTGGACGCCCAGCTGCGCGCGCTGCGGCCCGGCGAGGACTGGACGTCTTCGGAACGGTTCCGGGGCGACGATCCCTTGGGCCTCGGTGAGGGTGCCCGCGCGATGTCCGATCTCGCCGAACTGGACGCGCTGGCCGAACAGCTCGGCCAGTCCTATCCCGGCGCGCGGCTGGAGGACATCGACGTCGAGGCTCTCGAACGCCAGCTCGGACCGGACGCCGGAGTTGACGCGCGGCGGCTGTCGGAGCTGGAACGCGAGCTCCGGCGGCAAGGTCTCTTCGAACGTGCCCCCGATGGCACGCTTCGCTTGTCTCCCAAGGCTTTGCGGCGACTCGGAGAGACGGCGCTCGCCGACGTCGTGAACGCGCTGCGCGGCAAGACGGGCCAACGGGAAACCGAGTCCGCCGGCGCCGCGGGCGAGCCGACCGGTGCGACCAGGCCGTGGCGGTTCGGGGACATGCAGCCATGGGATGTCTCCAGGACGGTCCGCAACTCGGTCCTGCGCTCGGTTTCGGTGGGGGAGCGGCTGGTCCGGATGGACGTCTCCGACGTCGAGGTAATCGAAACCGAGCATCGGTCGAGGGCTGCGGTGGCGTTGCTCGTGGATACCTCGTGGTCGATGGTGCAGGAGGGCCGCTGGCTGCCGATGAAGCGGACGGCGCTCGCACTGCACCAGCTGATCAGCACCCGGTTCCGCAACGACGCCCTCCAGCTGATCACCTTCGGCCGCTACGCGACATCGGTCGAACTGGCCGAACTCGTCGGGCTGGAGGGCGCTTGGGAGCAGGGCACCAACGCCCACCACGCCCTGCTGCTGGCCGGACGGCATCTGCGGCGGCATCCCGACGCGCAGCCGGTGGTCCTGATGGTCACCGACGGTGAGCCGACGGCGCATCTCGAACCCGACGGTTCGGCGGAGTTCGACTACCCGCCCCAGCCCAGGACGCTGCTCAAGACGCTGTCCGAAGTGGACCGGATGGCGAAGCTGGGCGCGTCGGTGACGGTGTTCCGGCTCGGGGACGACCCGCGCCTGACGGAGTTCGTCGACCTCATCGCGCGGCGCTCTGGCGGCCGCGTCGTCGCTCCGGATCTGGACGGGCTCGGCGCCGCCCTGGTCGGCGACTACCTGCGGGTCAGGAAGCGGTAGTGAGGGGTGGGTCGCGGTGGTCGTGAGTGGCGATTCGGGTTAGAACCCGAATCGCCACTCACGACCACCTGTACCTGCCGCGAACTCGGCCGTACGCGACCGAACCGGTCCAGCTCGGCTACCTGGTGCGGGAGCCGAGGACCAGCGGATTCGGTTACTCCGGCCGTGTCCGGCTCCCACCGGACGGGAACGGCGTGGCGGCTCCGCTTACAGTCGGGGTATGCAGACTTGGTCATCGGTCGACGTGCCCCGTATCCCCGGCACCCCCCGTCCGCTGCGGCTCCACGACACGGCGACGGGGCAGATTCGCCCCACGGCGCCCGGGTCGACCGCCCGGATGTACGTCTGCGGCATCACGCCGTACGACGCGACCCATCTGGGGCACGCCGCCACGTATCTGACATTCGACCTGGTGAACCGCCTGTGGCGGGACGCCGGGCACGACGTCCACTACGTGCAGAACGTGACGGACATCGACGAACCCCTGTTGGAGCGAGCGGAGCGGGACAAGGACGACTGGGTCGTCCTCGGCATGCGCGAGACGGCGCTGTTCCGTGAGGACATGACCGCGTTGCGGGTGCTGCCGCCGCGGCAGTTCGTCGGGGCCGTCGAGAGCATCCCGGAGATCGTCGAGGTCATCGCCAAGCTGCTGTCGAACGGCAGCGCGTACCGCGCCGACGACGCGGAGTACCCGGACATCTACTTCGCCCACAACGCGACCGGGCACTTCGGGTCCGAGTCGAACTACGACGCCGAGACCATGGCCAAGTTCTTCGCCGAACGCGGTGGCGACCCGGATCGCCCCGGCAAGCAGCATCCGCTCGACGCGTTGCTGTGGCGGATGGCGCGGCCGGGCGAGCCGTCGTGGGAGTCCGAACTGGGCGCGGGGCGGCCGGGCTGGCACATCGAGTGCAGCGCGATCGCGGTCAACCGGCTCGGCCTCGGCTTCGACGTCCAGGGCGGCGGCTCGGATCTGATCTTCCCCCACCACGAGTACAGCGCCGCGCACGCGGAGGCCGTCGCGGGGGACCGGCCGTTCGCGCGGCATTACGTGCACGCCGGGATGATCGGCCTCGACGGCGAGAAGATGTCGAAGTCGCGCGGGAATCTCGTGTTCGTCTCGCGGCTGCGTGCCGACAAGGTCGACCCCGGCGTGATCCGGCTCGCGCTGTTCGCCGGGCACTACCGCGAGGACCGGCCGTGGACGGAGCAGTTGCGCACGGACGCCGAAGCGCGCCTCGCGCGCTGGCGCGAGGCCGTCTCCATCGGCACGGGTCCGTCGGCGGAGGACACCGTCGCGCGACTGCGTGACCACCTCACCGACGACCTCGACACGCCCAAGGCACTCGCGGCCGTCGACGCCTGGGCGGAGCAGGCGCTGAACCGGTCCGGCACCGACCCGGCGGCTCCCGGCCTGATCCGGAACGCCGTCGACGCGCTGCTCGGCATCGAGCTCTGAGGAACGTCATGAAAGGGTCGTTCAGGACATCTTTTGTCCTGAACGACCCTTTCATGACATCCGTATAACGCCCTACACGGCGACGCGACCGGCCTCCAGCCGGAGGTGGTCACCGGCCCAATCGCGCCGCAGCCACCGATCATGCGACGCGATGACGACGGCACCCGGCGCGGAATCGAGCGCGGTGAACAGCTCCTCGGCCAACGTGAGCGAGATGTGGTTCGTCGGCTCGTCCAGCAGGAGCACCTCCGGCGGATCGGCGATCAGCAACGCCAGCGCGAGCCGCCGCCGCTGCCCGACCGACAGCGCGCCCACCCGGGTCCCGAGATCGCGCGGAGCCAGCAGGCCGAGGCCGCGCAACGGGGGAGCGTCCTCGCCGAGGGCTTCGGCGTAGGTCCGCTGCGCGGTCTTCTCGGGCTCGGCGAACGCGACGTCCTGAGCCAGCATGCCGATCCGTACGCCGCGTCCGGATAGGACGGTCCCGGAGTCCGGCGTCAGCGAGCCGGCGAGGACGGACAGCAGCGTCGATTTCCCGGCGCCGTTCCCGCCGGTGATCAGCAGCCTCGACGTCGTCGTGACGTCCAGTGTCGCCAGCCGCAGCCGTCCGGCGATCTCGATGTCCCGCACCGAGATGGCCGTCTTGTCCTCGCCGGGTTCGCCGGTCAGGCCGCCCTGGAACCGCAGCGGCGCGGGCGGCTTCCGCACCTGGTCGCGTTCCAGTTCGTCCAGCCGCAACTGGGCGTTGCGGACCCGGCGCGAGATCTGCTTCTGCACCCTCCCGGTCTTGAAGTCGTAGAGCATCTTGGCGTTGTCGCGCTGCGGCCGGTTGTGCGCGACGGCGCGCGCGGTGACGGCCACCGATTCGCGCAGTTCCTTGAGCTCGTCCTGCTCTTCGGCGTAACGCTGTTCCCAGCGCGCCCGTTCGACCCGTTTCTGGTCCAGGTAGTCGGAATAGGTGCCGCCGTACCGGGTCGGGCCGCCCAGCGCCGGGTCGAGGTCGACGATGTCGGTGCACACCGCGTCGAGGAAAACGCGATCGTGCGACGACAGCACGAGGACACCGGTCAGCGACGCGAGATGCTGTTCCAGGAACTCCATCGCGGCGTCGTCGAGGTGGTTCGTCGGCTCGTCCAGGATGAGCGTGCCCGGCCGCCGGATCAGCAGCGCCGCGAGGCCGAGCCTCGATCGTTGCCCGCCCGACAGGGTGCCCAGTTCGCGCGCCGGGTCGATCCCGGCGAGCCCCAGACCCGCGCAGACGATCTCGGCCCGTCGGTCGGCGTCCCAGAGGTCGTGCGCCTGGGCCCATTCCAGGACGGTCCCGTACTCGTCGAGCACGGCGGCGTCGTCCGGATGCCGAGCGAGCGCTTCGGTCAGTTCGTCGAGTCTCGCCGACGCTTGCCGGATTTCGGCGAGCGCGTCGTCGATGACGTTGGAGAACCGCGCGGTCAGCGCGAAAGGCAGCTCCTGCAAGAGGAATCCGAGGTCGTCGCCTCGCAGTACCTCGCCGGCGTCGGGCTCTTCGACCCCGGCCAGCAAGCGCAGGAGCGTGGACTTGCCGACGCCGTTCTCGCCGACCAGGCCGAGCCGCTGCCCGGCCGAAGCCGTCAGGTTCACGCCGTCGAGCACGACGCGGGCACCGTAGGAGTGGACGAGGTCCTTGGCGATCAGGGAAAGAGACATACGACATCACCGTGCTTCTTCGGACATGAGTGATCCCTGCCGGGCCTCGTGGCTTACGGGAGCAGTGCTCGACCGAAGCCGCCTCGGAGCGGGGAAGGTGCGATGTCAGTTGTCCATGATGCGAACAGTCTAACGCAACCTATGTAGCATTAGTCAACCCCTCTTTTCGGGGAAGTCGGATCGCAGCCGCGCGGCCTCTTGTTCGGCGAACGCGCGCCCGTCGGTCATGACGCCGAGAAGCGCGGCGAGCTGGCGCCGGTCGAGCCTGCCGAGGCGGTCGCCGAAGAACCGGGCCATGGGGGAGTAGAGGTCGGCGACGTCGTCGAGCCGGTCGGGCAGCGGACGGATCGCGATCCGGCGGCGGTCCGCGGGATCGGGGACGCGCTCGACCAGCCGCTGCGCCTCCATCCGGTCGAGCATCCGGGTCACCGCGCCGGTGGTCATGCCGAGTGCTCGCGCCAGCCCGGTCGGCGAGGTCGCGGCGCCGCTGATGACGAGCTGGAGCCCGTGCAGCTCGGTGGCGCTGATCCCGAGCCGCTCCGCCATGGCCGTCTGGAACAGGACGGTCGCGCTGACGAACCGGGGGATCTCCAAAGCCGCCGCGGTGGCGAGTTCTCGCTGGTCGGGCATGTGCTTCCTCGAGTCAGTAGTTGACCTGTGCAGTTACTGTCGTGTGCAGCAACTGCCTGGACAAGGGTATCCGGGGACTCGCTTGACATCCCGCCGGCCACCTGCGAATCTGAAAGAGAACTTTCGAAAGAAGTCTTTCAGATTGGATCGGGTGATGGCCGGGTTGCCGCCGCGCAAGCGGATCGAAGACGTCGAGCTGATGCGAGCGCTGGCGCATCCGCTGCGTTCGGCGCTGGTGGACCACCTCATGGCGGTCGGTCCGCGGACCGCGAGCGAATGCGCGGCGGCCGTCGGGTCGACCGCCTCCAACTGCAGCTGGCATCTCCGTCAGCTCGCCCAGCACGGCCTCGTGGAACGCGTCGAGGGGGAGGACGGCCGCGAGCGGCCATGGCGGGCGTGTCAGGTCGGCATCGAGTTCGGCGACGACCCGGAGCTGCACGGGGCGCAACTGGCGGTCGTGGGCACCACTCTCGCGCGGGAGAAGGAGCTGACCGAGCGCTATCTCGACGCCGCCGACCGGCTCGACAAGGAGTGGCGGGACGCGTCCGGGATCAACAACTACTCGCTGCGGGTGACCGCGGCGGAGCTGGACGAGCTGGTGCGGGGGATCGACGCGCTCGTGCGGCCCTACGTCGGCGCGATCCGCGAAGACGCTCCCGCGGAGGCCCTCCCGGTCCACTTGGGACTGCGGGCGTTCCTTCGCATCGACGCCGAGGGGAAGCCGAGCAGATGAAACCGTTGAGGGAACCCGCCTTCGCGCGGTTGTGGATCGCCGCCTTCTTCTCCGAGACCGCCGAGTGGATGCTGCAGATCGCGTTGCCGGTGTTCGTCTTCCAGGCGACGGGTTCGGCGGCCACCACGGCGTTGAGCATCGTCCTCGGCCTGGTGCCCGCGGTGCTGCTCAGCCCGGTCGCCGGCGTGATCGCGGACCGCTGGAACCGGCGGCTGGTGCTGTGCGTGGTGTGCGCGGGCCAGGCGTTCGTGGCGCTGCCGCTGCTGTTCGTCGCGTCCGGCGGCCCGGTGTACGTGATCTATGCGGTCATGGCCGCGCAAGCTGGGCTGGCTTCGCTGTTCGAGCCCGCCCGCAACGCGCTCGTGCCCGAACTGGTCGCTCCCGAGGAACTGATCGGCGCCAACGGCCTCATGAGCATCAACGGGAGCGTCGCACGGCTCGCCGGCGGCTGGGCGGGCGGTCTTCTGCTCGGATTCGGCGGCCTGGGCTGGGTCGTGGTGGCTTATCTCGGCGTGCTGGTGATCGGTTCGGCCCTGCTGGCGCGCCCGTTTCCGCGCGTCGCCGTGCCCAAACCGGCAGGACCGCACGAACCGGTGTTGCGAGCGTGGATCGACGGGCTTCGCGAGATCGGCCGCGAAGGACGCCTTCGCCTCGCAGGTGTCGTCGTCGTGCTGACGTCACTGGCGCAAGGGATGTTCCTGGTCCTCTTCGTGGTCTTCGTGCTCGACATCCTCGACGGCACCGAAGGCGACGTCGGCCTGCTTCGCGGTGTACAGGCGCTCGGCGGGTTGGTTGCGGGATTCGCCGTCGCCACCGTCGCCCGCAAGGTCGCGCCCGCCGCCTTGCTCGGCTGGGGCGGACTTGCGCTCGGTCTGCTGTCGGCGGTGATCTGGAACCTGCCGGCACTGACCACGTCTCTGGGTGTCTTCATCGGGCTCTTCGGCCTGGTCGGCGCCCCTGGAGTGCTCGCCGGCTCCGGGCTGCTCTCACTGGTCCAGACGACCGCGTCCCCCGAACGGTCCGGCCGCGTGCTGAGCACCGTGTTCGCCGGCACGGCGGGCTTCACGGCGCTGGGCGCGCTGCTGACGGGCGCGCTGGTGAACGTGCTGGGCACCGGAGTGCTGCTGAACGTCCAGGCGGGTCTGCACACCATCTCGGCGTTGGTCGTGCTGGGCGTGTCGGCGTCGGGCCGGCCGCGTCGTGACGCGGTTTCGGTGATTCCCCGGTCCGGGTGAAGCTACGGTGGTGGAGTGCCGCATCTCTTCGCCACCAGCGACCTCCACGTCACCCATGAGGGCAACGCCCCGCTCGTCGACGAGGTCGTCCCCCGGACCCCGGACGATTGGCTGCTCGTGGTCGGTGACGTCGCCGAACGCGCCGAATCGGTGATCGGGGTGCTCAAGACCCTGCGTGAACGTTTCGCGAAGGTCGTCTGGGTCCCCGGTAACCACGAGCTGTGGACCACCCAGAAGGATGAATGTCAGCTGCGAGGCCAGGCGCGCTACGAGCATCTGGTCGAGCGCTGCCGCGAGATCGACGTCCTCACCCCGGAGGATCCGTACCCGGTGTGGGAACACCAGGACAAGCCGCTGACGATCGCCCCGCTGTTCGTGCTGTACGACTACAGCTGGCGGACCCCCGCGGCCGAGGGGCTGCCGATGCTGGCCGCCATCGAGCAGGCGCGCGAGGCGGGCGTGCTGTGCACGGACGAGTTCTTCCTGCACCCCGACCCGTACCCCAGCAGGCAGGCCTGGTGCGCCGACCGGGTGAAGATCAGCACGGAACGGCTGGAGGCGATCCCCGAGGACCACGGGACGATCCTCATGTCGCACTGGCCGCTGCACCGCCACCCGACCGAGCCGCTGTACTTCCCGGAGTTCGCGCTGTGGTGCGGGACGACCGAGACCGAGGACTGGCACCTGCGCTTCCGGGCGGACGTCGCCGTCTACGGGCACCTGCACATCCCGCGCTCGACCGAGGCGGACGGCGTGCGGTTCGAAGAGGTCTCGCTCGGTTATCCGCGGGAGTGGCGGAAGCGGGCGCGGGGTCCGATCCCGCTGCGGCGCATCTTCTGAGCGGTCGCCCGGATGCTATGAACGGTCCGTTACTTGCAAAATTTGCAAGTAACGGACCGTTCATAGCGCTTGAGGGGGCTGGCAGCTTCACCCGTGGCGAGTGAGTCCCGGATGTCATGAAAGGGTCGTTCCTGACGAAAAACGTCAGGAACGACCCTTTCATGACACTTGCGGCAGGGCGGTGCCGCGAGCTCAGCCCCGTCCGGGACCGTCCTGACCCGGGCGCCGCCGCCGCAGGTACCGCTCGAACTCGGCCGCGATCTTGTCCCCGCTCACATCGTCCAGCGTGAACTCGGTCTCCGCGTCACCGCGTTCCTCGAGCCCCCGGACGTACTCGCTGATCTCTTCGTCCTCTTCGGCCATCTCGGTGACCGTTCGCTGCCACTCCTCGGCCTGCTCGGGAAGCGCGCCGAGCGGGATCTCGACGTCGAGGACGTCCTCGAGTTTGTGCAGCAGCGCGAGGGTGGCCTTGGGCGACGGCGGGTGCGAGACGTAGTGCGGCACCGCCGCCCAGATCGACACCGCCGGGACGCCCGCCTGCACGCAGTAGTCCTGCAGGACGCCGACGATGCCGGTCGGCCCCTGGTAGTTGTTCAGCTCCAGGCCGAACTGCGAAGCGGTGTCCTTGTCGTACGCCGTCCCGGTGACCGGGACGGGCCGGGTGTGCGCGGTGTCGGCCAGGAGTGCGCCGAGGGTGACGACGGTGGCGACGTCCAGTTGCTGGATGTACTCCAGCAGTTCGGCGCAGAAAGCACGCCAGCGCATATTCGGTTCGGGCCCTTGGACCAGCACGATGTCCCTGCTGATGCCCTCCGGACGGCACACCGAGAGCCGCGTGGTCGGCCAGTCGACCCTTCGGGTGACGCCGTCCACCATGCGTACGGTCGGTCTGCTGACCTGGAAGTCGTAGTACTCGTCAGGACTCAGCTCGCTCAGCGGGGTCGCATCCCAGTTGAGCTGGAGATGCTCGACCGCCCGGCTGGCCGCGTCACCTGCGTCGTTCCATCCTTCGAAGGCGACGATCATGATCGGCTTTGGGTCATCCGGTTGGTCGCGGCCGGGCCGCTGGGTCTCGTCGACGGGCTCACTCACCGGACCAGCCTACGACCAGGCGGCCGTGCGCCGTTGGGCATGTCCGATGGCGTTTCGCCGCGACGAAACGCGCGGAGCCGACGCAATACGACATTTCGGGCAGCGACCGCGGCACCGACGTGAATCCGTCTCGGCTACCGTGGGTCCCGGAAGGTGCATCCGATCGTGAGGGGGAGCCGTGACCGAACCGTCCACACCGGACGGACTCGCCGCCGTGCTGTGGGATATGGACGGCACGCTGGTCGACTCGGAGAAGCTGTGGGACGTCGCGCTCTACGAGGCCGTCGAAACCCTCGGCGGCACACTGACCGAGGAACAGCGCCTGAGTCTCGTCGGGTCCAATATGGACGACACGGCCGCGTTCCTGCTCGAAGTGTGCGCCAAACCCGTCACCCCGGAGTCGATCGCGGAGATGGGGGAGTGGATCCGCGCCCGCACGGCCAACCTCTTCGACGGCCCGCTTCCGTGGCGCCCCGGTGCGCAGGAGCTGCTCGAACTGTTGCGGGCCAACGGCGTTCCGATGGCGCTGGTCACCTCCACCGAACGGTCGCTGACCGAACTCGCGCTCAACACCATCGGCCGCGAGTACTTCGCCGCCACCGTCTGCGGTGACGAGGTCGATGGTCTGAACAAGCCGGACGCCAGGCCGTATCAGCTGGCCACGGAGTTGCTGGGAGTACCGGCTTCCCGATGCGTCGCGATCGAGGATTCCCCGCCGGGCGCGGCTTCCGCGGCCGCGGCGGGCTGCACGGTGGTGGTGATCCCGAACGACGTCGACGTCGAACCGGGAGAGCGGCGCGTGTTCCGTTCCTCGCTGGTCGGTCTCGACGTGCCCGCGCTCACCGCGCTCCTGCCCTGACCGCCATGTCGCATTTCCGCTAGACCGCGGCCCGTGCGGTCGGTGATGCTGACCGGGTGCATGAGGATTTCGAGCGCTGTGTCCGCGCGGTCCAGGCGAAGGACGCCCGGTTCGACGGCTGGTTCTTCACCGCCGTCCTGACGACGCGGATCTACTGCCGGGCGAGCTGCCCGGTCGTCCCGCCCAAACCGGAGAACATGACGTTCTATCCGAGCGCGGCCGCCGCGCAGGAGGCCGGATTCCGCGCCTGCAAACGGTGCCGACCGGACGCCAGCCCCGGTTCGCCGCGGTGGAACGAGCGCGCGGACCTGGTGGCCAGGGCGATGCGGCTGATCGCCGACGGCGTCGTCGACACCGACGGGGTCAGCGGCTTGGCCGCACGGCTCGGCTACAGCGTCCGGCAGGTGGAACGGCATGTGCGTGCCGAACTGGGCGCGGGCCCGCTCAGCCTCGCCCGTGCGCAACGGGCGCAGACGGCGCGCCTGCTGATCGAGACGACCGGCCTGTCGATGATCGACGTCGCCCTCGCGGCGGGGTTCGGCAGCGTCCGCACCTTCAACGACACCGTCCGCGAGGTCTTCGCGTTGTCTCCGACCGAACTGCGGGCCCGGGGCCGCACCGAGCCGTCGACCGCGCCCGGGACGCTGAACCTCCGCCTGCCGTATCGGAAGCCGCTGTTCCCGGACAACCTCTTCGGCCATCTGGTCGCGACCGGTGTCCCCGGCGTCGAGGAATGGCGCGACGGCGCGTATCGCCGGACGCTGCGGCTCCCGCACGGCCCCGCCATCGTCGCCCTCAAACCGGAAGACGGCTACATCGGCTGCCGTCTCACGCTCTCGGACCTGCGTGACCTCTCGACCGCGATCAGCCGATGCCGCCGCCTGCTCGATCTCGACGCCGACCCGGTCGCGGTCGACGACGCGCTGGCCGCGGACCGGCTGCTCGGGCCGCTCGTGGCCGCCGCACCCGGCAGGCGGGTGCCGAGGACGGTCGACGGCGACGAATTCGCCGTCCGGGCCGTGCTGGGACAGCAGGTGTCCACCGCCGCCGCCCGCACCCACGCCGCCCGGCTGGTCCTCGCGCACGGCGAACCCGTCGACGATCCGGACGGTGGCCTCACCCACGTGTTCCCGGACGCCACCGCCCTCGCGGAGATCGACCCGGAAAGCCTCGCGATGCCGCAGAGCCGCAAGCGGACCCTGCTCGGCCTCATCGCCGAACTGAACGACGGCGGACTCGACCTCAGCGCGGGAAGTGACTGGCAGCAGGCCCGGGAGAGACTGCACGCGCTGCCCGGCTTCGGCCCGTGGACCGTCGAGAGCATCGCGATGCGTTCGCTCGGCGACCCGGACGCCTTCCTCCCGACCGACCTCGGCGTCAAGATCGCCGCGAAAGGGCTCGGGCTCGGTCCGGCCGCGTTCGCCGCGCACGCCGAACAGTGGCGCCCGTGGCGCGCCTACGCCGTTCAACACCTCTGGGCGACCGGAGATCACCCGATCAACCGGCTGCCCGCCGCCTGAGTTCGAGGAGCGCCATGCGCACGCACACCGTCATCGACAGCCCGTACGACAAGCTGACCCTGGTCGCGGACGGCGAAAGCCTCTGCGGCCTGTACATGGTCCAGCAGCGGCACCGTCCGGTCGAGGAGAGCTTCGGCCATCCGGATCCGGGCTCGCCGATCTTCGTCGACACCGAGAAGCAGCTGAAGGAGTACTTCGCCGGCCAGCGGAAGGACTTCGATCTCCCGCTGAGCTTCGGCGGCACCACGTTCCAGCGGATGGTCTGGGAAGGGCTGCTCGGGATCCCGTATGGCGAGACGGTCTCCTACGGTCAGCTCGCCGACCGGCTCGGCAAGCCCACCGCGTCGCGCGCGGTCGGGCTCGCGAACGGGAAGAACCCGATCAGCATCATCGTGCCGTGTCATCGCGTGATCGGCTCCAACGGCGATCTCACCGGTTACGGCGGCGGTGTCGCACGGAAGCGGCACCTGCTCGACTTCGAACGCGGCGGCTCGGTGCTGTTCTGAAGTGTGACGCGACCGGCACCACACCGGCCCGGGGCAGCGCGACGCGGGCGCGGATGGAAGGATCTCCAGACTGTGAAGACCTTCGATGAGCTGTTCGCCGAGCTTGCCGAGCGCGCCCGTACGCGCCCCGACGGTTCCGGCACCGTCGCCGCGCTGGACGCGGGAGTGCACGCCCAGGGCAAGAAGGTGCTCGAAGAGGCGGGCGAAGTGTGGATCGCCGCCGAGCACGAATCCGACGACAGGCTCGCTGAGGAGATTTCACAGCTGCTGTACCGCGTACAGGTGCTCATGCTCGGCCGAGGACTGTCGACAGAGGACGTGTACCGGTACCTGTGACGCGTTCGCGTCCGGAGAACCAAGGAGAGACAATGCTGCGTGTCGCCGTGCCGAACAAGGGAGCCCTCGCCGCCGCCGCGTCGGAGATGCTCGGAGAGGCCGGCTACCGCAAGCGACATGAGGCCCGCGACCTGACCGTGCTGGACACGGTCAACGAGGTCGAGTTCTTCTTCTTGCGCCCCAAGGACATCGCGATCTACGTCGGATCCGGCGAACTGGATCTCGGCATCACCGGCCGCGACCTCGCGCTCGACTCCGGTGCCCCGGTCGAGGAGATCCTCGGCCTCGGCTTCGGCGGTTCCACGTTCCGGTACGCCGCACCGGCGGGCCGGGACTGGAAGGCGCAGGACCTGCAGGGCAAGCGGCTCGCGACGTCGTACCCGCGGCTCGTCCGCGAGAACCTGAAGCAGCACGGGGTCGAGGCTGAGGTCATCCGCCTCGACGGTGCCGTCGAGATCTCGATCCAGCTCGGCGTTGCCGACGCCATCGCGGACGTCGTCGAGTCCGGACGTTCGTTGCGCCAGCACAACCTCGTGGCCTTCGGGGACCCGATCTGCGTGTCCGAGGCGGTGCTGCTGCAGCGCGCGGGCACCGAGCACACCCGGCCCAAGGACCAGCTGAAGGCGCGGTTGCAGGGTGTCGTGTTCGCCCAGCACTACATGATGCTGGACTACGACTGCCCGCGTCCGCTGCTCGACGCGGCCATCGCGATTACGCCGGGTCTTGAGTCGCCGACCGTCGCGCCGCTGGCGGATGAGGACTGGGTGGCCGTGCGCGCGATGGTGCCGCGCAAGGAGGTCAACCGGATCATGGACGAACTCGCCGAAACCGGCGCCAAGGCCGTGCTGGCTTCGGACATCCGGGCCTGCCGCCTCTGACCCTGGATGCCATGAACGGTCCGTTCCTTGCAAAATTTGCAAGGAACGGACCGTTCATGGCGTTGGTCAGCGGGGCCGGTTCGGTTTTTTGGGCATGAGGTCGTAGAGCTTCTTGCGCGTCCCGTTGTCCTTCGCGCTGCGGGTCACCGACACCTCGGTGATGAAATCCTCGAAGACGAAGTCCTCGTCCGCCGGCACGATCGCCGCGGCCGGATGGTTCCGCAGGTAGCCGTCCAGCGTCTCCGCGATCTCCCGGAACGACAGCGCCTGCAAGGTTTCCGGCGCGTACGTCGTCACGGGCACGCCGTGCGCCGCGGCCTCGTTCATCACGACGCCGAGCGGCACGTGCGACAGCATCGGGATCCCGAAGGTGTACAGCTCCTGCAACGCCGCCGCCGCGTAGTGCGAGATCGGACGGCGGTACAGGCCCGGCACTAGGCCGTAGTAGGCGATCGGCGGACGGCCGACGGTCTGTTCGACGTAACGCACCTGGTCCGAAAGCAGGCGCAGCGCGCGAATGCTCGTCCGGTCCGGCTGCACCGGCACGAGGATCCCGTGCGAAGCGGCCAGCGCGTTGTTGGTCAGCACGTCGAGCGCGGGCGGGCAGTCGATGATGACGTGGTCGTAGTTCGCGAACTGGATGACCCTGGCCAGCTGCCAGCCGGGGACGCGGAACTGGTCCAGCCGCCGGATCAGGTCGAACATGCCCGGCGACGTCGGGATGACGTCGAACGCCCCGCCCCGCCCGAGGTTGCTGCGCGGATGCCGGACGGCGAGCTCTTCGATCGGCCCCTTCCACACCTTGGTCAAGGCTTTCGCCAGGCTGGGCATGTTCGGGGGCACCTCGTCCAGCCCGAGGAGTTCGGTGGTCGCGTGGCCCTGTGGGTCGAGGTCGATCAGCAGCACCCGGCGGCCGCGTTCGGCCAGTGCGGCCGCCGCGCCCACGCTGAGTGAGGTCTTGCCGACCCCGCCTTTCTGGTTGACCACCGAGGTGATCTGCATGCCGAAGCGCTCCCTGCGTCTGTTGTTCCGGGAAGGCTATTGGAAACGGGCTCGGAAAGCGCGTCTATCAGCCCGCCTGTCGCGGCCGCACCAGCAACGCCTGGGCTCCCGAAGCGATCGGGCCGGAGGCGTCGTGCAGGGTGGTCGTCGCCGTGCCGATCCCGTTCGGGCCGACCAGCGTCGCCGCGTCGACGCCGATCCAGTCGCCCAGCGGCGGGCGGCGGAGGTGCACCGTCAGCTCCGAGTTGATGAACCACCACTCGCGCGGGTCGAGGAAGTTCGAGATCCCGTTGCCGGAGTCCGCCAGGACGAACAGCCGCTGCAGCGCGCTCGGCTTCTCCCCGTCGACGAGGGCGACACGCTGACGGCCCCAGACGGTCGCCGGCCCGGGCGTGTCCAGCGCGCCGCTGACCCGCCGCCATTCGACGGCGTCGAGGTACCCGCCGTGCCAGCTTTCCGGCCAGCTCGACGTGGGCAGGCCGTCCGGCGACGGCAGCGGGGGACCTTCGGGAGTGGCCACCGCGGTGGTGTCCGAGGTCGCGATCCGCCACGCCGCGGCACGGGCGACGACTCGCTCGCCGTGGGAGAGCTCGGCCTCCAGCCACTCGACCGACCGGCCCGGTCGCTTCACCGAAGCTCGCACCGAAAGCTCTTTGAGCGGCGCGGGACCGAGGATCTCGACCGTCACTCGCGCCAGCTGGCTCGCGTGCGGCGCGTCGAGCTCTTCGAGCGCGCGGACCAGCAACGCCGAGGGCGGCCCGAAGTGCTGCGCGTCCGGCGTCCACGGGCCGGCGGTGTGCGGGGTCGGGAGGAAGACGCCGTCGCCTGACGGCACGTAGAAGGCTTCTGTCACAAAGCCAGCCTAATCCGCACGGTCCAAAACGGACTCTTCACCGGGGTCCGGCTCCGGCCAGCCGGGATACGGCGGGGGAGTGCCGCCGTACTGCGGGCACAGCGCCTGGTGATCGCACCACGCGCAGAGTTTGCTCGGGTTGGGCCGGAAATCGCCGGTCTTGCCCGCTTTGAGGATCGCCTGCCAGATCGCTTCCAGCGTGCGCTCGAAGCGGATCAGCTCGCCCTCGTCGGGCGTGTAGGCCAGGGACTGCCCGTCGGTGAGGTACATCAGTTTCAGCTGGCGCGGTACGACACCGCGAAGCCGCCAAAGGACCACGGCGTAGAACTTCATCTGGAACATCGCCTTGGCCTCGCCGATTTCACGGGGCGCGGCGCCGGTCTTGTAGTCGACGACGCGGATCTCACCGGTCGGCGCCACGTCCAGCCTGTCGACGTAGCCCCGGAGCAGCACCCCGGAGCCCAGCTCGATCTCGACGTGCAGCTCGCACGCTTCGGGCTCCAGCCGACGCGGATCTTCGAGGCCGAAGTAGGTGTCGACCAGTTGCTCCGCCGAGGAGAGCCACGAGGTGACGGCCTCGGGATCCTCCTGGTCGAACAGCTCGATCCACTCCGGACGTTCCGCGGAGAGGTCCTCCCATGCCGGCGCGAGCAGTTCCTTGGCCTGCGGCGGTGTGCGATCGGCCTGCGGGAGGGAGAACAGCCGCTCCAGCACGGAATGCACCAGCGTGCCGCGGAGCTGGGCCTTCGTCGGGATCTCGGGGAGTCTGTCGACCGCGCGGAAGCGGTAGAGCAGCGGGCACTGTTTGAAGTCGCTGGCACGCGACGGGGACAGGGCCGGCCGACGGCGCGGGACTTCGGCGCCGGGCGGCGGATCGGCGGTGACCGTGTCGGTGTCGGGCATGGGACGAGGGTATCGCCGGGCACCGACAGTTCTCCGACCGCAACGCACCGGAGCGGCATGACCGACACCACCCGGACGGGAAGGGCGGGTTACCGGCACCCCACACCTGGGCATCTACGCTCTCATCCATGGCGGTGACGGGTGAGCAGGGCCCGCCTCGACGAGGCGTGGCACCAGAGGGTGGTCTCCTGCTGTTCCGCGTCTCCGGGATCCCGGTGCTGCTGGCCCCTTCGTGGTGGATCGGCTCCCTGATCATCGTGGTGCTCTACACGCCGCTGGTCGGCAGGCTCTTGCCGGGCGCGACGACCTTGACCTCCTGGCTGCTGGCGGCCGCGTTCGCGGTCCTTCTCGGACTTTCGGTGCTCGCGCACGAACTCGGGCACTGCCTGGTCGCGCTGCGCCTCGGCATCCCGGTCCGGCGGCTGCGCCTCTTTCTGCTCGGCGGGCTCTCCGAGGTCGCCAGGACACCCCGTCAGCCGCGGCAGGAAGGGCTCGTCGCCGCCGCGGGGCCGGTGGTTTCGTTACTGCTCGGCGGTTTCTGCGCGCTGCTCATGTTCGCCGTCCCGCCGGAAAGCGCGGCATGGCTGCTCATCGCCGAATGCGCCGTCGCGAACTTCGCCGTCGGGATCTTCAATCTTCTTCCCGGGCTCCCGCTCGACGGCGGCCGTCTGGTCCGCGCCGGGGTCTGGGCGGCGACGGGCCACCGGGAGAAGGGCACGCGGGCGGCGGTCGTCGGTGGCGGCCTCGTCGCGGCGGGACTGGTCGTCTGGGCGCTGTGGGGGCTGGCGGCGGGCAGCGAAGACCGCTGGCTCCGGCTCGGCGTCTGCGTCGTGACGGCGTGGTTCGTGATCCTCGGCGCACGAAGCGAACTCGCCGCCGAAACACGTCGAGGCTGGCCCGAAGGCGTGCGGTTGAGCGAACTCGTCCGGCCCGTTCTCCAGCTTCCCGCGGAAAGTCCCGTCTCGGACGCGCTGGCCGCTTCGGCAGGCCGTGGGGTGGTCCTGGTGCGTGCCGACGGCGTCGCGGCCGGGCTGCTCGACGAGACGGCCGCCGCGCAACTGGCCGGGACGTCACCACACGCGCCCGCGGAGATGGCGGCGGAACCGATCCGCGCCGACACGGTGCTGCTTTCCTCGGAGTCGGGGGAGGAGATCGCCGAGCGGGTCCGGGAAACCGCCGCGTGGCAGTTCCTCGTCGTGGACGACGAAGGCAGGCCCGCGGGGGTGCTCCGGCGCGAGGACCTGCGTGCCGCGATGACCCGGAGCCGACCCCCGGCGTAGCGGGGCGCGGCCACCTGCGAGGATCGGTCGTCCCGTCCGAGGCACTCTTTCCCGCCGAGGACGCATGGGCTCAGCAGTTGTTCGCGCGCGTGTGGAGGTTCAGTGTCGGTCCGTGGGCCGTTTCGTATTGGTGACCGGGTTCAGCTGACCGACTCCAAGGGGCGGCACTACACCATGGTCCTCGCCGAGGGGCAGCAGTATCACACCCATCGCGGCGCGCTGGCGCACGACGACGTGATCGGGGCGCAGGAGGGTTCGGTCGTCACTTCTGCGGGCGGCAGCCACTATCTGGCGCTTCGCCCGCTGCTTCCGGACTACGTGTTGTCGATGCCGCGTGGCGCGCAGGTGATCTACCCGAAGGACGCCGCGCAGATCGTGATGTGGGGCGACATCTTCCCGGGAGCACGGGTGCTCGAGGCGGGCGCCGGCTCCGGCGCGCTGACCTGTTCGCTGCTTCGGGCGGTCGGTTCGGAGGGCACCGTGCAGTCCTACGAGATCCGGGACGACCACGCCGAACACGCCGAGCGGAACGTCGAAAAGTTCTTCGGCCACAAACCGGACAACTGGTCGCTCACGGTAGCGGACCTGTCGACGCACACCGGCGAGGTCGACCGGGTCGTCCTCGACATGCTGGCGCCATGGGACCAGCTCGAGACGGTCGCCGCGCATCTGGTGCCCGGAGGCGTGCTGACGGCTTATGTGGCGACGGTCACACAGCTTTCGCGGATCACGGAAGCCTTGCGGGACCAGCAGTGCTGGACCGAGCCGGAATCGTTCGAGACACTCATGCGGCCCTGGCACGTCGTGAGCCTCGCGGTGCGGCCGGATCACCGGATGGTCGCGCACACCGCGTTCCTGCTGACAGCACGCCGTCTGGCCGACGGGACCGTGTCGCCGCGGGTCCACCGCCGCTCCGGCAAGGGCTAGCCGCTCAGGTTGGTCGCCTGCATCCACCAGAAGCCGAATCGCCACTCGCGGCCACCGGGACCAGCCAGCCGCCGGTTCTTGCTCCCTGAAGTACATGAAGGCCCCCTTCACTGCGCTAGACGCAATGAAGGGGGCCTTCATGTACTCGGCAAGGCGCGATGCCACATGTTGTCGCGCTTGGCTGTCCGTGAAGGCCCCCTTGAGGGACCCAGAGTCCCTCAAGGAGGCCTTCACGGACCAAAGACCCGGCTATCGGCGCGAGTCAGGGCACGCACCATTTGCCGTCGCGTTTCTTGAGCGGGAACGGCGTGTCCTTCTGACCGCCCGCGCCCTCGACGTGCACGGTCACGGTCGCGGAGTCGCCCCTCACCGCGGGCGGGTCGGGGACGGTGGCCGAAACCTTGCCCGCCGCCTCCCACTTCCGCTTGAGCTCGGCCAGATCGGCCGAGGACTGCTGGACGCAGGTGAGCTTGCCGAACGCCGTCGCGTCGTGGTTGACGATGGCCGCGGCGATCGCCTTGCCGACGACCTCGACCGCGGCCACGTCCGGATCCACCGGGACCGGACGGGACGAGCTCGGCTGTGGCGAGGGCGTGACGGTGGTCGACGCGGCCGGGCCGGAGCCGGATGGGGCCACCAGCAGCAGCCCCACCACAACCCCGGCCACGACCGCGCCGAAAACCACCGCGGCGGCGGTCAGCTTGTGGCTCACCGTCACCGGTGGGTCACTTCTTGTCGGCCTTGATGTCCTTGAGGCACCACAGTTCCGACTCCTTGGCCGCGGTGATGGTGCCTTCCGCCATCTTGGTGCCCTGGGTCGCGCGGTAACGGCCGGTCGCCCGGTCGCCGCTTTCCTTGGCGGGCTCGGTGATCTCGAGCTTGATGGGGTCGAGCGGCTTGCCCTCGTCCTTGGTGTTCTCGCTGCGGCAGATCAGGTCGAGGAACGCCTTCTTGTCACCCGCGCTGTAAGAGGTCGCCGCACTTTCGAAGACCTCTTGAGGCGTGGCCTTCCCGCCGGGCGCCGGACCGGAGCTCTTGGTCGCCGACGTGCTCGGCGAGCTGGACTTGCTCCGGGTCGAGCTCGGCTTCTGCGACGACGAGGCCGGAGCCTCCGACGGGGCCGCGCTGCTGGCAGGCGGCGCGGCGGTCGGGTTGTCGTCACCGGAGTTCAGCGCGATGACGAGGGCGGTGACACCACCGCCGACCAGCACGACCGCGCCGATCGCGATGCCGACGATCAGGCCCGTCTTCTTTTTCTTGGGCGGCTCGCCGCCGTACCCGCCGCCTTCCTGCGGGTACGCGTTGTAGCCGCCCTGCTGCCCGTAGGGATCCGGCTGGCCGAACTGCTGCGTGCCGCCCGGGTATCCCTGCTGGGGCTGCGGTCCGCTCTGCGGATAGCCACCTTGCTGCTGGCCGTACGGGTCCTGGCCGTACTGGCCACCCCCGGGGTATCCCTGCTGCGGCTGGGGGCCGCTCTGCGGGTACCCGCCCTGCTGGCCGTACGGATCTTGTCCGTAGCCGCCGGGCTGTTGCGGCGGGTAAGTCATGGCTGTTGCCCCCTAGCTGTTCTGCGAAAATGCTCAACACGACGCGCCGGTCGACCTCCCCGGCGAACGTCGCCCGATGCTAGCCATCGACCCGGATCGCCGCTCGATTAGGGCCGAACTGATACCGGAAACCCGTTTGCACCCGGACGGAGCCGGGTATTCCGCCGCAGGTCAGGGTAGGTGGACGGATTGTGACCATGGGAGTGTCGGACCCGGCACCGGGATGGCCCCTTGCGCGTGGTGAAGGTACGTGCTGCGGGATCGTCCGGAACGCGACGCGCCGATCTTGTGATGCGGAAAGGCCTTTTATTGTCGGTGATCGCCGGTACCGTGGAATGAAAAGCACTCCGAGGAGGTGCCCGATGCATCATGACCTTCCCGGAGGTCGGCGCGAGGAGGCCGACCCTTCAGAAACGACCGGAGCCGAGATCACGTCCGACGAGCAGGCACGTCAAGTTCGCTTCCTCGAGGAGGAAGTCGCCCTGCTGCGCCGGAAGCTCACCGATTCGCCACGTCAGAACCGAGTGCTGGAGCAGCGACTCGCCGAGGCGTCGGAACGAGTGAGCCAACTCACGGAACGCAACACGAAACTGGTCGAGACGCTCCGCGAGGCGCGTGGCCAGTTGCTCGCGTTGCGGGAGGAGGTCGACAGGCTGGCCCAGCCTCCGAGCGGTTACGGCGTGTTCGTGACCGCGTACGAGGACAACACGGTGGATGTGTTCACCGCGGGCCGCAAGATGCGGGTCTCGGTCTCACCCGCGGTCGAGGTGTCATCGCTGCAGCGCGGACAGGCGTTGCGGCTCAACGAGGCGCTCACCGTCGTCGAAGGCGGCGACTTCGAGCGGATCGGTGAGGTCTGCGCGTTGCGCGAGGTGCTGGCCCCGGACGTCGAGGGCGACAGCCTTCGTGCGCTCGTGGTCGGGCACGCGGACGAGGAGCGGGTCGTCCTGCTCTCCGATCCGCTGGCCGAACAGCCCCTCAAGCCGGGCGATTCCCTGCTGGTCGACTCGAAAGCCGGCTATGCCTACGAGCGCGTGCCGAAGGCGGAGGTCGAGGATCTCGTGCTGGAGGAGGTGCCCGACGTCCAATACGAGGACATCGGTGGCCTCACCCGGCAGATCGAGCAGATCCGTGACGCCGTCGAGCTTCCGTTCCTGCACGCGGATCTCTACCAGGAGTACCAGTTGCGCCCGCCGAAGGGCGTGCTGCTCTACGGGCCTCCTGGCTGCGGTAAGACCCTCATCGCCAAGGCGGTGGCCAACTCGCTCGCCAAGAAGGTCGCGGAAGCCCGTGGCGACAAGGCGGACGGGAAGTCCTACTTCCTGAACATCAAGGGTCCGGAGCTGCTGAACAAGTTCGTCGGGGAGACCGAGCGGCATATCCGCCTGATCTTCCAGCGGGCTCGGGAAAAGGCCTCCGAAGGCACCCCGGTGATCGTGTTCTTCGACGAGATGGACTCGATCTTCCGCACCCGCGGTTCGGGCGTGTCCTCCGACGTGGAGACCACGATCGTCCCGCAGCTGCTCTCGGAGATCGACGGTGTCGAGGGCCTGGAGAACGTCATCGTCATCGGCGCCTCCAACCGTGAAGACATGATCGACCCGGCGATCCTGCGGCCGGGCCGGCTCGACGTCAAGATCAAGATCGAGCGTCCGGACGCCGAAGGCGCGAAGGACATCTTCTCCAAGTACCTGTCCGATGGCCTGCCGATCCACGCGGACGACCTCGCCGAGTTCGGCGGGGACCGCAGGGCGACGTTCGACGCGATGATCCAGCACACGGTCGAGCGGATGTACGAGGAGACGGACGAGAACCGGTTCCTCGAGGTCACCTACGCCAACGGTGACAAGGAAGTCCTGTACTTCCGCGACTTCAACTCGGGCGCGATGATCCAGAACATCGTGGACCGGGCGAAGAAGTCGGCGATCAAGTCGGTGCTGGAGACCCAGCAGCCCGGCCTGCGCGTGCAGCATCTGCTGGACGCGATCGTCGACGAGTTCGCGGAGAACGAGGACCTGCCCAACACCACCAACCCGGACGACTGGGCCCGGATCTCCGGCAAGAAGGGCGAGCGGATCGTCTACATCCGCACGCTCGTCACCGGCAAGAACCAGGATTCGGGGCGGGCGATCGACACCGCCACGAACACCGGTCAGTACCTGTAAGGCAAGCCGAAAGGGCCCTTCGCCGCAGCGCATGCGGCGAAGGGCCCTTTCGCGTCACACGGGGACGGATTCCCGGACCTTCTTGCGCACGCTCAGCCGTCCGTGCGCGGCCAGGATGCCGAGGACGACGAGCAGTGCGCCGACGGGCTGGTTCCACGCCAAGGGTTCGTCGAGGACCAGGACACCGAGGAGCACACCGACGACGGGTGTGAGGTAGGTCACGGCAGACGCGTTCGACGCGCCCCACGCCGCGATGATCGACGCGTTCCAGGAGTAGGCGAGCCCGGTGCCCAGCGCGCCGAGCGCGATCATGCTGAGGATGATCGGCGTGTCGAGGCGCACCGGCGTCGTCGCGATGAACGGCGCGAGCAGCAGCATCACGACGGCGCCGCAACAGACCTGTCCGAGTGCGACGGTCGGCGCGTCGAGGTTCCGCCAGGAGATGAACCGTCGCACGTAGACGAACGAGATCCCGTAACAGGTCGTCGCGCCGAGGCACGCCAGTTGCGCGGTCAGTTCGTGGGAGATGTCGATCCCTTGCCAGACCCCGACGATGGTGAGCACGCCGAGGAAGCCGAGGATCAGGCCGGCCGTCCGGGCCTTCGTGAACCGTTCCGACGGCAGGGCCGCGGCGGCGATGAGCATGGTGATCAGCGGGGTCGTCGCGTTGAAGATACTGGCGAGCCCGGACGAGATGTACTGCTCGGCCCAGGAGAACAGCAGGAACGGGATCACGCACAGCAGCACGGAGACCACCGCGAGATGGCCCCAGAGCGCCGGATCACGGGGGAGTGGCTTGCGGCGCCATGCGGCGATGGCGATCAGGGCCACCGCGCCGAGGCAGATGCGCGAAAGCGCCACCTGAGCGGGCGACAGGCCGGTGAGGCCGATCTTGATGAACAGAAAACTCGCGCCCCACACGATCGCGAGTGCCGCGAACCGGATCGCGATACTGAAACGTCCCAATTGTCCTTCTCCCGAGTTCGCGTCTTCCGGCTCAGTGAATCGGGAATCCACTGTGTACTCCAGCGGTTTTCGGACGATGTGTCCCACGCCTCCGCGTGGCGGTCCCGCGCGCCGCGCGTATAACGACCTATACTCATCGGCCGTGAGCGAATCCGCTGGGCGCCCGCGCGCGCCGATCACCGAGGCCGATGTCCTGGCGTGGCTGGAAACGACGGCGGCCGCCGTACGAGCGGGGGACGTGAGCGCCCCCGAACTCATCGAGATCCTGGGGGAGCTGCGCCGCGCCTCCGCGGCCTGCGCCGACGCGTCCGACTGGGCACTGCTCGCGGCCAGGGAGGAAGGCGCCAGCCTCCGTCAGATCGCGCCCGTCTTCGGCAAGGGTTACGTTCGAGCCCCGGCGGCCCGCCTCGAAAAGCTCCATCGGCAGGCGCAGAACTCGAGCCAGTGGCTCGCGATCCTCCGCCACAAGAACGAAGGAGCCCGGTGACAGCCTCGGAAACCCATGTCGGCGACCGGATCGCCGTCGGACTGGCAGCGCTCGGCAGGCCCGCGTACATCAACCTCGGCCCGGCCGACGCGCTGCCGCCCGGACGCGAGTTCGAGGCGATGCGCGCGGCGACCTACGACGTACTGGACGACGCGTACCGCGCGGGCGTCCGGTGGATCGATGTCGCCCGTTCGTATGGTTCCTCGGAGGAGTTCCTCGCCGGTTGGCTCGCCGATCGCGCCCCCGCGGACGTGACGGTGTCGAGCAAATGGGGCTACCGCTACGTAGGGGAGTGGAAGCTCGACGCGGAGGTGCACGAGGTCAAGGAGCACACCGCGGCGCGGTTCGGCGAGCAGTGGGCGGAAACCGTTGACCTGCTGGGTAAAGCGGTCTCCCTCTACCAAGTCCACTCGCTCACTGTGGACAGTCCGCTGTTCGGCGACGACCGGCTGATCGGCGCGCTGGCCGAACTCGCCGCCGACGGTGTCCCGGTGGGGTTCTCCACCTCCGGCCCCGCGCAGGCCGACGCGGTCCGCCGGGCGTTCGAGCTGGAGGTCTCCGGAACGCCGGTCTTCAGTGCCGTGCAGTCGACGTGGAACCTGCTCGAGCCCTCCGTCGGCCCGGCGCTCGCGGAAGCGCACGCCGCCGGGAAACGGTTGCTGGTCAAGGAAACCGTCGCGAACGGACGGTTGGTGGTCGAGCCGCCGCCACCGCTCGCGCGGATCGCGAGGGAGCACGGGGCCGGTCCGGACGCGGTGGCGATCGCGGCCGTGCTGGCGCAGGACTGGCGGCCGGTCGCGGTCATCGGCCCGTCGAGTACCGCCCAGCTCGCGGAGAATCTCCTTGCCACGCAGGTGAAGCCGACCGCGGACGAACTCGCGGAGCTGGCCGCGCTCGCGGAAGAACCGGTCGCCTACTGGCGGCACCGGTCCTGCCTCGGCTGGCATTGAGGGGCTGGACTACTCTCGCGGCAAACGTCTGGCGGGTCACCGGGGAGGCTTGAGGGTGCGTCATCGGCAGGTGCTCGCGGTGGCGACGGTCGCGCTGTTCGGTTTGTCGGGCTGCGCGGACCGCCCCAACGACCTCGACACCTATTACGACGACCCGGCACCGACGCCCACGGTCGAACCCGCGCAACCGTCGGTGAAGCCGCAGGCCGCGCCGGTGCCGCCGTCTTCGACCCGGGCTCCGGTCCCCGCCGCCGTTTCCGCGGCGCTGCTGACCGACGAGGACGTCGTCGAGGAAGAAGTCGTCCCCGGTGAGAGCAAGGTGTCCGGCTGTCTGACCGGACTCACCCGTGCCACGAGCCGCTCGGCGACGTGGTCGTATCCGAGCGGCTCGACGCTGGAGCACCAGGTCACCGAGTACACCGACCGTGACGCCTCGGACGTCGTCGCCCAGGCGGACTGCGAAGGCAAGAAGCTCACGCTGACGAAGCAAGCCGGCGTCGAGATCCAGCGTGCCTGGTGCGAGGGCACGACGTGCACGGTGTTGCTCGCCAAGGGGAAGCTCGTCTCCGCCCTCAGCGTGACGGCCGGAACCGAGGCGCGGGCGACGGACGCGGCGAAGCGGCTGTTGCCGATCGTCGCGCAGCGCCTCCGTTCGGCCTAGGCGCCTTCTCGCCGGAACCACTCCAGCGCGCCGAGACGGCCGTCCGGGATGAACCGGCTCTCCGGATCGTCGAGCCACGAACGCAACTCGGCCAGTGTCAGCCAACGTCCTTCCACGACTTCGGACGGTTGGTGGACGAAGGGGCCGTCCCAGCGCGTTTCGAACGCGAAGTTGTGGCAGCGGATCGTGTCGTCGTCGGTGACATGGACGAAAAGCGGCCACAGTTCCACTCCGTGCACACCCAGTTCTTCGGCGAGTTCCCGGCGCGCGCACTCCTCCGGTGTCTCACCCGCCGCGACGATGCCGCCCGCCCAGCAGTCCCAAGTGGAGGGATAGACGTCCTTCGTGGGAGTGCGCAAGTGCACGTAAACGGAACCTCCGTCACTCGAACGGACCAACACCACGCCCGCCGCGTGCCACAGCCCCTCGGCGCGGACCCGGGACCGGGTGGCCGCTCCCACCGCGGTTCCGTCGAGGTCATAGAGCGCAACGAGTTCGTCACTGCCTGACATGGGGGGCATCGTCGCACGGCCCCGACCCCGTAGGGTGGTGGGTATGCGGCGGATCATGGGAACCGAAGTCGAGTACGGCATCGCGGTGCCGGGCGACGCGACGGCGAACCCGGTACTCACCTCGACCCAGGTCGTGCTGGCCTACGCGGCCGCGGCCGACATCCCGCGGGCCAGGCGGGCACGGTGGGACTACGAGGTGGAATCGCCACTGCGGGACGCCCGCGGGTTCGACCTGACCGGCCCGAGCGGCCCCGGGCACGACCCGGACGTCGAGGACCTCGGCGCGGCGAATGTCATCCTGACCAACGGGGCGCGGCTGTACGTCGACCACGCGCACCCGGAGTACTCGGCGCCCGAGGTGACGAACGCGCGCGACGCGGTCATCTGGGACAAGGCGGGCGAACGGGTCATGGAGGAGGCGGCGCGCAAGGCCGCCACCGTTCCCGGTCAGCCGCCTTTGCAGTTGTACAAGAACAACGTCGACGGCAAGGGCGCGAGCTACGGCACGCACGAGAACTACCTGATGCAGCGCTCGACGCCGTTCACCGCGGTGATCGCGGGGCTGACGCCGTTCTTCGCGTCCCGGCAGGTGATGACCGGTTCGGGACGGGTCGGTGTCGGGCAGCAGAGCGAGGAAGCCGGTTTCCAGCTCTCGCAGCGCTCCGACTACATCGAGGTCGAGGTCGGCCTGGAGACGACGCTCAAACGCGGGATCATCAACACCCGCGACGAGCCGCACGCCGACGCGGACAAGTACCGCCGTCTGCACGTCATCATCGGCGACGCGAACCTGGCCGAGTACTCCACGTACCTCAAGGTCGGCACGACGGCGCTCGTGCTGGACCTGATCGAGGCGGGCATCCGGTTCGACGACCTGAAGCTGGACGAGCCGGTGCGGGCCGTGCACCAGATCAGCCACGACCCGACGCTGAAGGCGAAGGTGTCGCTGGCCAACGGGCGCAAGTACACCGGGCTGGACCTCCAGTTCGCCTATCACGAGATCGCGTCGGCGAACCTGGAGCGCACCGGCGCGGACGAGGCCTCCAAGGAGGTCCTGCGGGTCTGGGGCGAGATCCTGGACGCACTGGCGCGGGACCCCCAGGAATGCGCGGACAGGCTGGACTGGCCGGCGAAGCTGCGGTTGCTCGAGGGCTACCGCGCGCGGGACCAGCTGGCCTGGGGCGCGCCGCGGTTGCGGCTGGTCGACCTGCAGTACTCGGATGTCCGCTTGGACAAGGGCCTGTACAACAGGCTCGTCACCAGGGGTTCGATGAAGCGTCTGGTGACCGAGGAGGAGGTGCTGGAGGCGGTCACGACGCCACCTTCGGACACCAGGGCCTATTTCCGGGGCCGCGCGCTGGAGAAGTACGCCAGCTCCATCGCCGCGGCGTCGTGGGATTCGGTCATCTTCGACGTCGGCAGGGAATCGCTGGTGCGGATCCCGACGTTGGAGCCGTTGCGGGGCACGAAGGCCCACGTGGGGAAGTTGCTGGACGACTCCGCGACCGCCGAGGAGCTGGTGGAGGCGCTCACCGGTTCGGACTAGCGGGATTTCCTTTCATCGGGGTTAAGCGATCACGGATCCCACGGAATGTCGGGACCGCTGGGTAGGCTAGGAAACATCGGCCACACCGGGAGGCGAGATGGCTCAGGAAAAGATCGAAAAGCACGGCGGCGGCGACTCGGACGAAGAGTTCGAGGACGGCGGTCCGGCGGGTCAGGAACGGCGCGAGAAGCTCGGCGAGGACGTCGACACGATCCTCGACGAGATCGACGACGTGCTCGAGGAGAACGCCGAGGACTTCGTCCGCGCCTACGTGCAAAAGGGCGGCGAGTAACTCGTCTTCCGGCGGCCAGGGCGGCCGCCTGTGCGGAGCCGGCGGATCACACAGATTGGAACTTTGAGCACGTATGGAACACACCTCGGGTAAGTCGGCGCTGCCCGCCGCGTACTTCTCGTCGGCGACCTCGTCGTTCTCGGACTTCCTTCGGGCGCAGGCGCCCGAGCTGCTCCCGGAGCGGCGGGTCTCGGCCGGGGCGGGCGGGCTGGACGCCCCGCACGGGACGACGATCGTCGCGGTCAAGTTCGCGGGTGGGGTGCTGATCGCCGGTGACCGGCGGGCCACGTCGGGCAATCTGATCGCTTCGCGCGACATGGAGAAGGTGCATCTCACCGACGAGTACTCTGCGGTGGGCATCGCGGGCTCTGCCGGGCTCGCGATCGAGATGGTGCGGCTGTACGCGGTCGAACTGGCGCACTACGAGAAGATCGAGGGTGTTTCGCTCTCGCTCGACGGCAAGACGAACAAGCTCGCCGGGCTGGTGAAGTCCAATCTGGAGATGGCGATGGCGGGGCTGGCCGTGCTGCCGTTGTTCGTCGGGTACGACCTCGACGCGGAGGACGCGAAGCACGCGGGCCGGATCGTCTCGTACGACGCGACCGGCGGACGTTACGAGGAGAGCGCCGGCTACCACGCCATCGGCTCGGGATCGCTGTTCGCGAAGGGCTCGCTGAAGAAGCTGTACGACCCGGACGCGGACGTCGAAGCCGCGATCCGGACGGCGGTGGAGGCGTTGTACGACGCGGCGGACGACGACACCGCGACCGGCGGCCCGGATCTGGTACGCCGGATCTTCCCGACGATCGTGACGGTCACCGCGGAGCAGGGTGCGGTGGCGGTGCCGCTCGAGAAGACGACCGCGGTGGCCGAGGCCATCGTGGCCGCACGAGCCGAGCGCGGGCGCTAGCCCTCTCCCTGTCCCCTTCCCGATGAGAGCCCGAAAGAGCGGAGCACCACAGTGACGATGCCGTTGTACGCCTCTCCCGAGCAGCTGATGCGGGAGCGTTCCGAGATCGCGCGCAAGGGCATCGCGCGTGGCCGGAGCGTGGTCGTGCTCAAGTACCGCGGTGGCGTGCTGTTCGTGGCCGAGAACCCCTCGGCGACGTTGCACAAGGTGTCGGAGATCTACGACCGGATCGGTTTCGCGGCCGTGGGCCGCTACAGCGAGTTCGAGAACCTCCGCGTCGCCGGCATCCGGCACGCGGACCTGAAGGGCTACCAGTACGACCGGCGGGACGTCAGCGCGCGTGCGCTGGCGAACGCGTATGCCGCGACGCTGGGCAGCATCTTCACCGAGCAGCTGAAGCCGTTCGAGGTGGAGGTCTGCGTAGCCGAGGTCGGCGCGACCGCGGACGAGGACCAGCTGTACCGGTTGACCTACGACGGTTCGATCTTCGACGAGCCGAAGTTCGTCGTGATGGGCGGCCAGGCCGACACGCTCACCACGAAGCTCAAGGACAGCTACGAGCCGGACATGGAGCTGGAAGCGGCGCTCGGCGTCGCGGTGAAGGCGTTGCGCGCCAACACCCCCACGCCCACGAACGGCGACTCGGACCCGGTGAAGCTCGAGGTCGCCGTGCTGGAGCGGGATCGGCGCGGACGTAAGTTCCGCCGGGTGGCCGGTGCCGCGCTCGACGCGCTTCTGCCCCCCGAGCCGGAGGAGCCCGCGGAGGACGAAGCCGAGGGCGAGTCCAAGAAGGACTGAGTCTCAAGTACAGGAAGGCCCCCTCCCTTGCGCTGGACGCAAGGGAGGGGGCCTTCCTGTACTTCCGGAGGCGCGGTACACAGTGGACGCGACGCGGGCTCCTCGTGGCTACGCGTGAAGGCTCCCCATCCAGTGCTCCCAATGGCACATTGGGGACGCTCAGTGTCCCCAATGCCACATTGGGAGCACCGTCGCCTCCCCAGCGGAAGGAAGTGGGCCTTCCTGTGGCCGAAACGCAGTGAAGGCCTCCTTCCCTACCTTGAGAGTAGGGAAGGAGGCCTTCACGACGTCAGGTCGCGTCGGTCAAGCGACCGGTTCGGCCTCAGGCGGGGCCGTTGCCCCACCACTGGCTGCGGCTACCGGCGATGAAGCTCCACAGCTGGAGCCGCGTGCCGTTGCTGGCCGAGTTGCCCTCCGCGGTCAGGTAACGGCCGCTGCTCGGGTTCTGGAAGCGGACGTAACCCTCGGGGTTGACGGTGCCGCCCCACCACTGGTTCTTGGCACCGGCGATGAAGTCCCAAAGCTGGACGATGGTGCCGTTCTTGTTGATGCTGTTGAGGTCCGCGTCCAGGTAGCGGCCGCTGGCCACGTTCTGGAAGCGGGTGTAGCCCTCGGGGTTGTCGGTGATGTAGAACGCCTGGTGGTCCGCGTCGAAGTTGCAGTCCCAGAGCTGCATCCTGGTGCCGTTGCGGTTGATGGTGTTCAGGTCGGCGTCCCAGCACTTGTTCGTGTCGAGCCCGGACGGGATGAGGAACATGTCCGCGTCGGCGATGCCGGCGGCCTGCGTGCGCGCGCCGGTGGAGGTGCGCTTCACCGGGATGAGCTTCATCCCGTGCACGCTGACCGTCTTGAACCCGTCGCCGGTGGGCTGCGGGGCCGCGGTGGCGGCGGGTGCGGTGACCAGGGTCAGGACACCCGCGGCGGCGGCGATGATTCCCGCGAGGCGCTTCATTTTCGTCATTTATTCCCCTTTATGGAAAGCGTTTTCTCCCAGTGAGGTGAAGGGAAAGGCAGCCGTCGTCCGGCCGCGATGAAATCGCGGCCCGAAGGCACTGCCGGTGAATCCCCCTCGTGGAAGGCTCCGCGTAAACCCCCGAGAAGCGGGCCTTCTCCGAACATCATTCAGGTCTGAACCACGGCCGTCGAGGAGATTTCCGGGAGCGGCAATACGGCAGTTCAGCGATGTAACGGAATGACCTGGTTCGCGATCACACGGCGACGACTTCGAGCAAGGCGAGGCTATCCGTGCGAATCGAGCTGACGTTGCAGGACCTGACGCGCGTCCGGCTCGCGCCCGAAGCGGATCCCTTGGCCGAGCTGGTTTCCAGTCTTCAGATCCTGCAGCGGCGCGACGCGGGCTCGGCGTTGTTCAACCGGTGGCGGCACCGTGTCCGGCTCGGGCTGGTGGAGTCGGCTTCGGTGCTGCTGTGGTTGTGCCGCCCGTACGCGCCGATTCCGGCGTTTCTCGTTCCGGAAGCCGACGAAGCCGGTTTGGAGGCGGGGCTCGCGGAGATCGCCCGGACCGACTCGGTCAGCTTGAAGTCGGCGTTGCGCGATGTCGCGGTGAATCGGGAGCTGCCCGCCTGGGCGGCGGGATTGCCGGATGGGGACACCGCCGGGCTGCCGAAGCTCGTCCAGGCGATGCAGGACTACTTCGACCTCTCGCTGGCGCCGGGATGGGAAGCGGCGCGGGCCCAGGTGGACGCGGATCGGGGGATGCGTGCGCAGCTGATGCTGAACGAAGGGGTGGACGCGGCGCTGACGAGCCTGCGGCCGCTGGTGCGCTGGTCGTCCCCGGTACTGGAGGTCGGCGACGGGATCGTCGGCTCCTGCGGCGCGGACGGCGCCGGGCTGATGATCTCGCCAACGTATTTCGCGGTGTGCCCGGTGGTCGTCCCGGCGACGGGCCGGGGGCCCGTCCGGCTGCTTTACCCGTCGGTGCGGCAGGCGGCCCAATCGACCGGGTACGGCCGCGACGTACGAAGATCGCCGGACACCGCTCTGGCCGACCTGCTGGGGCCGACCAGAGCGGCGACGTTGGCTGTCCTCGCCGTCGGCTGCAGCACTTCGGAGCTGGCCGCCCGGCTCGGCGTGACGCCGTCGGCGGTCAGCAAGCACACCTCCGTGTTGCGGCGCGCGGGGCTGATCACCACCGAACGTGACCGCAACGCGGTGCTGCACTCGCTGACGCCGCTGGGCAGCGCCATGCTGGACGCTTAGAGCCGGTAGATGGTGAGCGCGCTGGGCCGCGACCGGAAGCGGAAGTCGTTGCCGAGCGGGCCGACCTCGCCGTCGGTGGCGACGCGGCGGTTGCCGTCGAGCAGCCGGACGTGCAGCTCCGGGACGTCGAGTTCCTGATAGACGTGGCTGGCGTTGAGGCTGTTCGTGATCGTGGCGAGGATGAACCGCGCCCGCGAGTACGGCACGTCGGCCCGCAGGTAGCGGACGTCGAGAAGGCCGGTGTCGAGCGCCGGGCGGCGAGACGGCGCGAGCCCCTTGGGCGAGTAGGTGCCGTTGCCCACGAACAGCAGCCAGATGCTGGTGTGCTTGCCGTTGAGGGTCACTTCGAGTGGTTTCGCGCGCCGGAGGGTGCGGGCGAGCGCGATCGCCGCGGACGGCCACTTCGGATGCCGCTTCTGCAGCCTTTCCCGGATTCGGACCATTTCCGGGTAGCCGCCGAGGCTGGCTGTGTTCACGAAGTAACGGTGGTCGTCGCCGTCGTTGATCTCGACCTCGCCGAGGTCGACGCCGACGGCGTTGCCCGCTTCGGTGGCGGCGTCCGCGTCGGGCATCGAGCGCATGCCGACGTCGCGGGCGAAGTGGTTGAGGGTGCCGGCCGGAATGAGCGCGAGCGGCAGGTCGTGGTCGGACGCGACGGCGGCCACCGCGGCGACCGTCCCGTCACCGCCGGCGACACCGAGTGCGCGCACGGTGTTGTCGCGGGCGGCGATCTCCTCGCAGAGCTGCTCGCGCAGATCCCGTTTCGCGTCGGGGTACAGGATGGTGGCCTTGGGCCAGGCGAAGCGGGCTTCCTCGGTCGGGTCCTGGCCGTCGATCCCCGAATGCGGGTTGACCAGGACGAGCATGTCCTCCCCGTCGCGCATCTCCGGCGCTTCGGCGGTGTGCGCGGTGCGGCCGGGGACGTCGGGGTGCAGCGGCCACCAGTGCCGCGTCAGCAGGCCGGCGCCGATGCCGATGCCGATGCCCACGCCGACGTCGCTGGGCCAGTGGACGCCCGTGTGGACTCGGGAATAGGCCACGGCGGCGGCCAGCGGGACGAGTGCTGCGCCGGTCTTGGGCGATTCCATCGCGACGGCCGTGACGAAGGCCGCCGCCGACGCCGAGTGTCCGGACGGGAACGACGACGAGGTCGGCCGCCGGACGAGGCGCCGGTGGATCGGCACTTCTTCGGCCGCGGGACGGCGGCGGGGGAACAGCGGCTTGCCGATCAGGTTCGCCGCGGCGCTGGCCCCGGCGATGGCCGCCACGCCGCGGAGCGCACCCCGGCGCGTCGGCCCCTTCTTCGCCGCGAGCGCGACCGCGACACACCACCAAAGCTTGGATTTGTCCGCACTTTTGGAGAGCGAGGTGATCACGTCGTCGGCCCGCGTCCTCGGGAGCGCGGCGCTTCGGGCCATCAGCCTCCGGTCGGTCCGTCCGACCTTGCGGAAAGGGCGTTTGAGCTGCTTTAACACGGATTCACCGCTTCCGGGTCGGGACGTCATGCGCGTGATACCCGATCGGGACTTCCCGCACACCTTTCACCGAATGCAACGTACCGACCGCGTGTCGCCGCCCGAACGGCGCACCGTCACCGGGCCCTCACCGCCTACTCTGGTGGAATGCAGCGGCGGATCTTTGGCATCGAGACCGAGTTCGGGGTCACGTGCACCTTTCACGGGCAACGCAGGCTCTCCCCGGACGAAGTGGCGCGTTACCTGTTTCGGCGTGTCGTGTCCTGGGGGCGTTCGTCGAACGTCTTCCTGTCGAACGGCTCGCGGCTCTACCTCGACGTGGGCTCCCACCCGGAGTACGCGACGGCCGAATGCGACGACCTCGTCCAGCTCGTCACCCACGACAAGGCCGGGGAGCGCATCCTCGAGGACCTCCTGGTCGACGCCGAGCGGCGGCTGGCGGACGAGGGCATCGGCGGCGACATCTTCCTGTTCAAGAACAACACCGACTCGGCGGGCAACTCCTACGGCTGCCATGAGAACTACCTCGTGACCCGTGCCGGGGAGTTCTCCCGGATCGCCGACGTGCTGCTGCCGTTCCTGGTGACCCGGCAGCTGATCTGCGGCGCGGGCAAGGTGCTGCAGACGCCGCGCGGCGCGGTGTACTGCCTGTCCCAGCGAGCGGAACACATCTGGGAAGGCGTCTCCAGCGCCACCACGCGCTCGCGGCCGATCATCAACACGCGCGACGAGCCGCACGCCGACGCCGAACGCTACCGGCGCCTGCACGTGATCGTCGGCGACTCCAACATGGCCGAACCGACCACGATGCTCAAGGTCGGCTCGGCGCATCTGGTGCTGGAGATGATCGAGGCGGGTGTCCAGTTCCGCGACTTCACCCTGGACAACCCGATAAGGGCCATCCGCGAGATCAGCCACGACCTCACCGGCCGCCGCCAGGTGCGGCTCGCCGGCGGCCGCGAGGCGTCCGCGCTCGACATCCAGCGCGAGTACCACGCACGCGCCGTCCAGCACGTCAAGGAAACCGGTTCGTCGCCGCAGTCCGAGCGCGTCGTGGAGCTGTGGGGCCGGGCGCTGGAGGCGGTCGAGCAGCAGGACTTCAGCAAGATCGACACCGAGATCGACTGGGCGATCAAGCACCGGCTGGTCGAGCGCTACCGCAACAAGCACGACCTCGACCTGTCGAGCCCGCGGATCGCCCAGCTCGACCTGGCCTACCACGACATCCGGCGCGGCCGCGGCATCTTCGACCTGTTGCAGCGGAAGGGCCTCGTGCGGCGGGTCACCGACGACGGCGAGATCGAACTGGCCAAGGACACCCCGCCGCAGACCACGCGCGCGAAGCTGCGCGGCGACTTCATCGCCGCCGCGCAGGCCGCCGGGCGTGACTTCACCGTGGACTGGGTGCACCTCAAGCTGAACGACCAGGCGCAGCGGACCGTGCTGTGCAAGGACCCGTTCCGTTCGGTGGACGAACGGGTCGAAAGGCTCATTTCCTCGCTCTGATCGACCCCCGGCTCAGAGCCGGCCGACACGCGATCATCACTCCAGGTACCGTGGAGGTCGCTGTGGGTTCTGAGCCGGGGAGGGCGAGGATGGACGACGAGCGGTGGGCGTTCGAGGAAGAGCTGGAACAGGACGACGATCCACCGAGGTCGTCCGCCGCTGAACCGGTTCCCGAAGCCGACCGGATCGCCGGGCTGGATCAGGACGGTGTCGTCACCGTGTTCGTCTCACCGGATGCGGACGTCCTCGCGGTGACTCTCTCTCCGGAGTGGAAACGGTCGGTCGATCCACGCGGGCTGCACAGCGCTGTGGCAGCGGCGGCGAACGCCGCCACCATCGCGGCCTTGGGCAGGCAGGTGGACGACGTCGCCCGCAACCCGCCCGCCATGCCGACCTTCGGCGCGACACCCGCGTCCCTCGCCGACGAGTCACCCCTCGGCACACAGGACATGCTTCGCCTCGTGGAAGCCGCGACCGCCGAGCTGGCACAGTTCACTCAGCGGGCCGCCGAGGTCGTCGACCGCCGCATCACCGCCGAGAGCGGTGGTGGCCATGTCCGTGGTTCCGTGACCAATGGGCAGATCGTCGACGTGGAAATCGACCAGTCCTGGGTGACGCAGGTCCGGACGGGCGAGATCGAGAGCGAACTCCTCGACGTGCTTCGCCGGCTTCGCGGGGCCAGTGCTCCGCCGGGCCCCACTGGCGGCCCGCAAGGTCCCGCGATCGCCGAGATCATGGGTCTGCTCTTCGACCCGCACCGGATGGCGCGCCGCGTCGGTCTCGAACCGTCGATCAGCAAGGAGCAGCCGTAATGGCGGACGACTACGACCTCGCGCTGGCGCTGGACGCACTTCGTTCGGACGCGGACGTGTGGGACAGGGCCGCGGACGATCTCGCCGCTCCTCGTGCGGCGATCGATCCGCTGGGTCTCGGACCCGGCGACGTCATGTCATACGCGGCGGCGAAGGGACTCGACAAGCAGTACAACCAGGCCCGCGCCCTCATCCAGGACATGATCGACCAAGCGGGAAGCAACTTCCGTGCGCTGTCCACCTCCTTGCGCGCGGCCGCCGATCGGTACGCCCACGACGAGGACCAGCACGCGCTCGACATCGATCGCGCCGGCCGCGGCTAGCGACACATCCGAGGGGAATCCACCATGACGGCCGCTGGAGCGAATCCGGTCATCGATCAGTCGATGGAAAAGCTTCGTGAAATCGAAGACAAGATCCGTGAGTTGTTCGACCAGGTGAACAGCGTGATGAGCTGGGTGCCGGACATCTTCTCGGACCTGATCGAACCCGTCCGCCGGGTCATGAACGAGCTCAACCAGAAGGTGACCGAGCTATGGGACGCGACCAAGAAGTTCGTCACGGACCGTGGAGATCCCGCCAAGCTGAGGCAAGTGGCCGCCGAGTGGTCGGATCGGATCGGTAGCGGTATCGGCGAGATCGCCGGCTCGGTATCGCTGGACAAGCTCAAGACGAACATCGAGTGGAGTGGCAAGGCGGCCGAGACATACAAGGTCACGGTGCCCGCTCAGGTCGCGGGGCTGAACTCGCTCAAGGATCTGGGGTTACAGATCCGGAACTCGCTCGTCAACCTCGCCAATGGTCTGGAGAGTTTCTGGATTCAGATATATGGAACCCTTTCGGCTTTGGGTATCGCTGTCACCGTGGCCATCGTCAGTGCCATCAGCGTTGTCGGCATCCCGGCCGCGGTCGTGATTCTGATCGGCGTTATCGGTGCCGGTATCGCGTCGATCTTCACCACCATCAGCGCGGTGGATTCACTCACCAACAGCATCGGGGTGGAACAAACCGCTATTGAGGACAAGGTGAACTCGCTCGGCGCCACGTGGCCAAGGACCAACACGGAATCGATGTCGCATTCATCGGACTGGAAGCGGCAACCGTGACCTACCCGACCGTGTGGCCGACGGAGCCCTATCGTCGTCTCCCGCCCGCGATGATCGGCACCATTCGCGAAATCGCCACCAGTCTCGGGATCGGAACGGGTGCCGTCGGCATCGCCATGGTGGTGGTCATCCAGATCGCGGGGCGTATTCTTCCGACGTCGAGTGACGGCGCCAATGTCGTCACCATGGGAATGGCCACTTTCGCGGCAGTTGCGTTGTTGTTGTCGGGTATCGCCATGATGACGGCACGGTCGCTCGTGAGAACCGGCAGCGTGGAGACGAAAGGCGCCATCCTCCTGCGAGGAGTCGAGGCGGGGTTGTGCGGCGGTGCCCTTTTCGCGACGGCGATCTTCTTGATCTTTTATGTTTCCCGTGTCGCCGCATCCGGTCAATACGACCCCCAGGACAGAATCGAGGTGACGCCCGGCATCGTGATGTACACGCTCCTGCCGGTTCTCGCTCTGATCCTCACGATCGTCAACGTCGTCGTCGCTCACCGATTGCTCTTCCCGACGGTCGAGAAGGTGCGGAAGCATCTTGAGCGGGAGTCCGGCTGAGTCGGGTCTCGCCAGGTCGACGTCGAGCGGACTAGGGTTGCCCGCGGTTCTTCGACCGAGGGAGAGGTGCGCCGATGCGCCGTGCGTTGCTGGTCCTGCTGGGAGCGGTCGTCCCGTTGGCGTTCACCGGAATCGCGCAAGCCGCGCCGGAATGTCCGGAGCCGAGGTGGACGGAGACCCCGACCGGTACGGAGTCGCAACTGCGCGGACTCGCCGCGGTGGACTCGCGTACGGCGTGGGTCAGCGGGAGCGGGGGCACCATCCTGCGCACCACCGACCGCGGTCGCACCTGGAAGCCGGTCGCCCCGGCGGGCACCGAGGCGCTCGACTTCCGCGACATCGAGGCCTTCGACGCCGACCACGCCGTCGCCCTGTCCATCGGGCCCGGCGACACGTCCCGGATCTATCGCACCGACGACGGCGGCAAGCGCTGGCGACTGTCCTTCCAGAACAGTGACCCGGCCGCCTTCTACGACTGCGTCGCGTTCTTCGACCATCGGCGAGGCCTGGCGATGAGCGATCCGGTGGACGGCAAGTTCCGGTTGCAGTCCACTTCGGACGGCGGGCGGACCTGGCAGCCCGTGCCGTCCGCGGGGATGGTCCCCGCGCTCGACGGCGAGTTCGGGTTCGCCGCCAGCGGCCAGTGCCTCACCACCTCGGGCCCGCGTGACGCCTGGATCGCGACCGGCGGTGGCGCTCGCGCGCGGGTCCTGCACTCCGGCGACGGCGGGAAGACCTGGGAGGCCGCGGACACCCCGTTGCCCAGTGGCGCCTCCGCCGGGGTTTTCTCGGTGACGTTCCGGGACCCGCGGCACGGCGTGGCCATCGGTGGCGACTACGCGGCACCGAACGCGCCGGGTCCGGCGGTCGCGCTGAGCGCCGACAGGGGACGCACGTGGCGGACGCCGTCCGAGGCGCCGGTCGGCTACCGCTCCGGGCTGGCCTGGCTGGGGAACACGGTCATCGCCGTCGGTCCAGGCGGGAGCGATCTGAGCCCGGACGGCGGGCGGCACTGGAAGTCGTTCGACACCGGATCGCTGGACTCGGTCGACTGCGCGCGAGGCGCGTGCTGGGCGAGCGGGGCGAAGGGCAGGGCTGCCCGGCTCGGCGGGGTTTAAGCTCGAAGGATCATGACCGCACAAGCCGAACCCGTCCCGGAGACCACCGAGCATCTCGTCGAGGTGTTGAAGGCGCTCGCGAACCCGATCCGCCTCCAGGTGCTCGGGTGGCTGCGCGAACCGGACCGGCACTTCTCGCCGGAAAACGCGATCGCCGACCAGAACGAGGTCGGCGTCTGCGTCAGTCATCTCCAGGCGAAGCTGGGGCTCGCGCAATCCACCGTGTCGGCGTACATGGCGTTGCTGCAGCGCGCCGGACTCGTCCGGTCCACCCGCGTGGGGAAGTGGACGCACTACCGCCGTGACGAACAGCGGATCGCGCAGCTCGTCGACCTGCTGGGACGCTCCATCTGAGCTCTGCCGCGTACAACATATCGAATATCTGCGATACTTCGATATGTTGTACGCGACCTGAGGAGAGACAGATGGAACTGGGGCGTTTCGGGATCTGGACGTTCGACTTCGAAGACCAGCCCGCGAGCGTGCTGCGGGATTCGGTGCGGGAGCTGGAAGAACTCGGCTGGCCGTCGATCTGGATCCCGGAACGGGACGGGCGGGAAGCCCTGACCCACGCCGGATTCCTGCTCGCGTCCACCGAACGCATGGCTGTGGTCAACGGGATCGCGCGGATCGGCTCCCGCGGTGCGCGCTGGACCCGCGGCGCCGCGCTCCTGCTGGCCGACGCCTATCCGGGCAGGCACGTCCTGGGGCTCGGCTTCGGTGGCGCGCGTCCCGGCGTCAAGCCGCTGGAGGCCATGAACGACTACCTCGACGAACTCGACACGGTCACGAGCGCCAACCCGTTGCCCGCCGTGCCGATCCGGCGGTTGCTGGCCGCGTACGGGCCGAAGATGCTCGAACTGGCCCGAGACCGGTCCGAGGGCGCGCACACCTATCACGTGCCGGTGTCGCATACCGCCCAGGCGAGGGAAGTGCTGGGGGAGAAGGCCTTCCTCGGCGTCGAGCACGCCGTGCTCTTCGAAACCGACCCGGGCAAGGCACGCGGGATCGCTCGCGAGCATCTGCACGGCTACCTGAGGTCGGAGTACAACGTCGCCAAGTTCCTCCGTCTCGGCTACACGGAAGCCGACCTCGACGGTGGCCGCGGCAGCGACCGGCTCGTCGACGATCTCGTGTTCTGGGGCGACCTCGACACCGTCACCGCGAAACTGCGCGGCCATCTCGA
Source organism: Amycolatopsis sp. WAC 01376 (assembly GCF_003947415.1). Classification (GTDB taxonomy): domain Bacteria; phylum Actinomycetota; class Actinomycetes; order Mycobacteriales; family Pseudonocardiaceae; genus Amycolatopsis. The sequence goes on along the minus strand of NZ_QHKL01000004.1, from coordinate 68,735 downwards.
CGCGGGCGCCGACCACGTCGGGATCCAGGTCATCGGCGTCGAACCCGGCGAGTCGGCCATGCCGCACTGGCGACGGCTGGCCGAGTCGCTGCTGCCGGGCTAGCGGACCTGCCCGGTCGGGCGGACCACGATCTCGTTGACGTCGACCGAGGGCGGTTGCTCCAGCGCGTAGAGCACCGCCCTCGCGATGTCGTCGGGTTCCAGTTTCGGCTTCGACTTCGAGTCCTCGGGGATCATCGAGGTGTCCACCAAACCCGGCTGCACGACGGTGACCCGGACGCCGGTGCCGACGGCCTCCTCGCGGATCGACCCGGCGAGCCCGGTCACCGCCCATTTCGTCGCCGAGTAGAGGTTTCCCGGCCGGTGGTAGCGCCCGGCGACCGAACCTGTGAGCACGAGGTGCCCCTTCGACTCCGCCAGCGACGGCAGGGTCGCCCGTGCGGTGAGGGCGGTGCCGTAGACGTTCGTCAGCACCATGTCCCGCCACTGCTCGGGGTCCGCGCCGCCGTCGCCGAAAAACGAGACCACGACGCTTTGCCCCGCGTTGGCGAACACCGCGTCCAGCCCGCCGAAGGTGGACTTCACCGTCTCGACCGCGGAGGACAGCGAACCCCAGTCGGTGACGTCGACCGCGAGCGCGAGGGTGCGATCCTCGCCGAACTCGGCGACGAGGGGGAGCAGCGCCTCGCGGTCGCGGGCGAGCAACGCCAGCCGGAACCCGGCCGCGGCCGCCCGGCGTGCGGTGGCCTCGCCGAGACCGCGGGAGGCGCCGGTGATCAGCAGTACTCGATCGTTCATGCCTCCAAACTAGTGTCGCGTGACCCTGCTTGCCTTACGCCGCTGCGGCCCACGCGGCCCCTGGCTGCGTCGGAGAAAAGCCCAAGTACATCCAGTACGAGCTGCTTTTCTCCGACTTGCCAGGAACCACGTGGATCCACAGCGCCGCAAGGCAGCAGGATCACGCGACACTAGGCGGCGTGTACGTCTCCCATTCGGGCACCGGTTCGCCGGTGAGGGAAGCGCCGAGCCGGTCGAGATAGAAGTGCCAGCCCTTGGCGATGTCCGAGGTGTCCCAATCCGGCTTGGGCATCCGGTGCACGAAGTCGAGCACCGTTCCGTCGCCGCGCGGTGTCAGCGTCAGCTCCACCCGCCAGGTCGGCTCGTCGGTGTTGTGCAGATCCATGGCCAGCCGTTTCGGCGGATCGCATTCACGGATGACGGCGGGCGACGGTTCGGAGCCCTCCTCCGCGGTCATCAGCAGCATGATCGTGTTGCCGACCCCTGTTTCGCCCGTCCACGTGCCGATCCAGCGGGCCGTGCGCTCGGATTCGGTGAGTGCCGACCAGACGTCTTCGATCGGGTCCGGGTACTCGCGCCGGAGTTCGAGCCGGGTTTCTTCCTTGTCCATGATGCGAAGATAACCGCAGGCTTAATTAAGCGTCAACTTATTCGTTGGTCAGGACCAGTCGGCCGCGGAGCCCGCCCGTGGCAAGGCGCTCGTGCGCTTTCGCCGCCTCGTCCAAGGGTGACGTGTCGGCGACCCGCAGCGCGAGCGCGCCTTCGTCGACGAGGGCCGCCAGATCGGCCAAGGCGGCGCCGTCCGCGCGGATCCAGACGTGCTCGACCCTGATACCGCGCAAGGGAATCGGGGCCGCTCCGGCCGCGAACACCACGAACCGGCCACGGTTCGCGACGGCGTCCAAGGCTTCGAGTCCGAGCAAGGCGGTGTCGAGTGCCGCATCGACGCCGCCGGGGATCACCGCGCGCACGCGATCGGCCAGGAAGTCGCCGCGAGGCACGAAAATCTCCGCGCCGAACCCTCGTACCAGTGCCTCGTCAGCCGAACCGGCGACCGCCACCACGCGAAAACCGCGGGCCTTGGCCAAGGTGACCGCGTAGCCGCCGACGCCACCCGCCGCACCGGTCACCAGGACCGTCGCAGCCGGTGGCAGGTCGAGCAGATCGAGGGCCTGGACCGCGGTGAGACCGTTCAACGGCAGGGTCGCGGCCTCCACGAGAGACGCCGTCCGCGGGGCGGCGGCGACCGCGTCCGCGTCGAGGACGACGAACTCGGCGTGCGTGCCGAGTGCCGTCGACGGCCGGTCCCGCAGGCCGATCACGGCGTCACCCGTGGCGAATCCGGTGACACCGTCGCCGACCGCGTCGACCGTCCCGGCGACATCCCAGCCGATCCCGATCACTTCACGCGGCGGGATGATCCCCGCCTCGGTCAGAAAACCCGAGCGGGTCGCGGCGTCGACCGGGTTGACCCCGGCCGCGGCCACCTTCACCCGTATCTGACCGGTTCCCGGTACGGGCACCGGGATCTCGGTGAACTCAAGGACTTCCGGACCGCCGAACCGGCGGACCACCACTGCGCGCATCGTTCTCCTCCAAGGGATCGTTCCCCGCGAACGTATGGGGAGTTACTCTCCATCGGGAAGTACGCACCTCGAGGTGCCCAACCCACGCGGAGGTACGCGCACCGTGGTCACGCGCACGGCACAAGAACGGCGGAACGAGGAGAAACGGGCCTACGACGCCTATCTCGCGGCCTGCCCCGCCCGGAAACTGCTCGACGAGGTCTCGGGTAAGTGGGTGAGCCTCGTCCTCGTCGCGCTCGGAGACGGGCCCCAGCGCTACAGCGACCTCTCCCGACGGATCGCCGGCGTCAGCCAGAAGATGCTCACGCAGACCCTGCGGACCCTGGAACGCGACGGCCTGCTGACCCGCACGGTCACCGCTTGCGTGCCGGTGCGGGTGGACTACGAACTGACCGAACTCGGCCGGAGCCTCCGGCAACTGCTGGCCGGGATCAAGGACTGGGCCGAGACGCGCTTCGACGAGGTCGAGACCGCCAGGGATCGTTACGACGCGCGATCGGCGGCTGTCACCATCGGGCCGGACGGCGCGGGCTAGGGTAGCCGGGTGTCCACCGCTCGCGCCGAACGTCTGGTCAACCTGGTTCTGGCCCTCCTGTCCACTCGGCAGTACCTCACCGCCGAGCGGATCCGGGGCATCGTGCCCGGGTACGCCGACGCGGCCAGCGACGAGGCGTACTTCCGGATGTTCGAGCGCGACAAGACCGAACTGCGTGAACTCGGCATCCCGCTGGAGACCGGCCGCAATTCCGCGTTCGACGCGATCGACGGCTACCGCATCGCGCGGCGCGACTACGAACTCGGTGAAATCGACCTCGCGCCCGACGAGGCGACCGCGGTCGGCCTCGCCGTCCGGCTCTGGGATTCCCCGGAACTGACCGGTGAGGCCCAAGGCGCGCTGGTGAAGCTCCGCGCCGCGGGCGTCGAGGTCGACGATCACGCCCCGACGGTCGTCGAGCCCCGCGTCCGCGCCGAACCGGCGTTCGGTCCGTTGCTCGCCGCCGTCCAGGCCGGGCAGGCGGTGCGGTTCGAGTACCGCCGCAGCGGTTCGGCCGAACGCAAGATCCGCACCCTCGAACCGTGGGGCGTGGTGTCGTGGCGGGGCCGGTGGTACGTCGTCGGGCACGACAGGGATCGCGGCGCGTCCCGCTGCTTCCGGCTATCGCGCGTGACAGGGAAGGTCGATGCTTTCGGACCGCCCGGCGTCGTCGAGCGTCCGGAAGGGATCAACCTGCTGCGGATGGTCTCCGCCAGCAGCAGTGAGGACCCGTCCGCCGTGACCACGGCCAGTGTCTGGGTCGCCGACGGCAGGGCCGCAGGGGTCCGCCGCCGCGGCCGGGTGGTCGGCCGCAGCGACGCAGGGGGAGAAGAAGGCGACCTCGTGGAGATCGAGCTGTACTACCCCGAATCCGCCGCCGACTGGCTCACCGCCCACGGCCCGGACGTCCTCGTTCTCGAACCCGAGGTCCTCGCGAAGTCCGTCTTCAGCCGCCTCGAGGCCATCGCGCACGCCGGCGGTGCCCGATGAGCGCCACCGGACGGATGCCGCGGCTGCTCGCGCTCGTGCCGTACCTGCTCGCCAGGCCCGGGATCAAGATCGACGACGCCGCCCACGACTTCGACGTCACGCCCAAGCAGCTGCGCAAGGACCTCGAACTGCTGTGGATGTGCGGGCTGCCCGGCTACGGCCCCGGCGACCTGATCGACCTCTCCTTCGAGGGCGACACGATCGTCGTCACGCACGACGCCGGCATGAACCGCCCGCTGCGGCTCACCGGCGGCGAGGCGACGGCCATGCTCGTCGCGCTGCGGGCGCTGGCCGAGACGCCCGGCGTGGTCGACGCCGACGCGGTCCGCCGCGCCATCGCGAAGATCGAGGTCGCCGCGGGGCAGGCCCAGCCGTCGGGGATCGTCGTCGGCGGGGGAGTGCGGGAAGGCAAGAAGACCGCCGGCACCCGCGAAGCCGTCCGGGCCGCTCTCACCGCGAAGCGCGCGTTGCGGATCCGGTACTACACGGCGTCGAAGGACGCGATCACCGAACGCACCGTCGATCCGATGCGGCTGCTGATCGTGCAGGCGGTCGGCTACCTCGAAGCGTGGTGCCGCCGGGCCGAGGATGTCCGGCTGTTCCGCCTCGACCGTATCGACGAGCTCACCGTGCTCGACGAACCCGCCGTCCCGCCGGCACACGCGCGGCCCACTGACATTTCCGATGGTGTTTTTCGACCGCGTCCCGATCAGCAGGAAGCCGTCCTCGTCCTCGACCCCGACACACGCTGGGTAGCCGAGTACTACCCCTGCGAGGAACTCGACGAGCTCGACGGCGGACGGCTGCGGATCCGGATGCGCTACGCCGACGATTCCTGGATGGTCCGGCTGATCCTCGGTCTGGGCGGAGACGCGCACGTCGAAAGCCCGGCCGCGCTCGGCGAGGCAGTTCGTCGACGCGCGGCCGACGCGCTGGCCCGGGCTCGTCACCTAACGTCAACCTACGAGCAGTAGGGTGACGCCGTGTCGTACCTGCCGAGCATCGCGCTCGCCGTCGCCGGGCTGCTCCTGCTCTTTGTTCTGCTCATCAAATTACGCAGAGTCTTGCGCGTGCTCACCCATACGATGAGCATGGTGGCTACGAACACCCGAAAACGGACAGGGCTCCTTCGCGCCCGGTCGGCCGCGCTCCGCGTGGCGATCGCGGAACGACGTGGGCTCGAAGACCGGTAACATCACACCTGAGAGACTCGAGAAGGAGGCCGCAAACGATGAACGCGCTGCAGCCGTGGCACATCATCATCCTGGTGCTCGTCGTTGTCCTGCTGTTCGGCGCCAAGAGGCTTCCGGACGCCGCGCGGTCCATCGGCAAGTCCATGAAGATCTTCAAGGCCGAGACCAAGGACATGGCCGGGGACAAGGACAAGGCCGCCGAGACCGAAGAGGTCGAGACCAAGCAGCTGCCGCAGGCCACCACGCCCGCGCCTGCCGCGAACGCGGCGGACAAGCAGGTCGCCGACCTCCAGCGTCAGCTCGACGAGCTCAAGAAGCAGCAGGCCGCCACGCCCGCTCCGGCCGAGCAGGCGCAGAAGAACGCCAGCTGAGCCGAGGTCTCGGTAAGCCAGCTTCCAGCCAGCCCAGCGGAGCCTGTTCGCGGATGAGCGCGCCGAAGTCGCGGCGCGCTCATGGTGGACCCTGACGAGAACGGACTGTCCAGTGGCGGATTCCGCCTCCGGTGAGGAGCGCCGCGGCACGAAGCGGCGCAAGCGCAGCCGTCGGAGCAATCCCGACGGCACGATGACGCTCATCGAGCACATCTACGAGTTCCGGCGCCGTCTGGGCTTCGCGCTGCTCGCCATCCTGGCGGGCGGGATCATCGGTTTCCTCTGGTTCCAGACCAGGGTGGGCCCGATCCCGTCGCTGGGTGACATCATGACCGGCCCGTATTGCGGCATCCCTTGGGAGCGCAGGCTTGGAGCCAAGGCGGACGGTCCCTGTCAGCTGCTCCAGACGGTCCCGTTCGAAGCCTTCATGATCCAGCTGAAGGTCGGTATCGCCGCGGGCGCGGTGCTGCTGGCGCCGCTGTGGCTCTATCAGATCTGGGCGTTCATCGCGCCCGGCCTCTACTCGAAGGAGCGCAAGTACGCGCTCACCTTCGTCTTCTTCGCGTCGATCCTCTTCGCCACCGGCGCCGTGCTCGCGTACCTGCTCATCCCGCACGCTCTCGAGCTGCTGATGAACTTCGGTGGCGACCAGTTCATCACCGCGCTCACCGGTGACAAGTACATCTCGTTCATCCTGTCGCTGCTGCTGATCTTCGGCGTCAGTTTCGAGCTGCCGCTGTTCGTGGTGATGCTGAACCGCGTCGGTGTCCTGAAGTACCAGATGCTGAAGAAATGGCGCCGCGGCCTGATCATGGTCGTGTTCGTCTTCGCCGCCTTCGCGACGCCCGGTTCGGACCCGTTCTCGATGATCGCACTGGCGGGCGCGCTGGTGGTCCTGCTGGAGATGTCGATCCAGATCGCGCGTTTCCACGACCGCAAGCTCGACAAGGAACGCGGCACCGAGGGCTGGGACCAGCTCGACGACGACGAGGCCGCGCCGTTCGACTACACGCCGAGCAAGCTCGACGAGGAGCCGTCGGCCGCCACGAACGGCAAGCGCACCAGCACCGACGACGTCACCTGAGCCGGGGATGCACGCGGCACTGGCCGTCCACCCCGCCTCCGGTAACGGGGCCGCTGGTCGGCTGATGGAGTCGGTCGCGGCGCGGCTGCGGCCCGTCGTGGACCGGCTCGACGTCCTCGTCGCCGACACGGTCGAGGAATCCCGCGCGCTGATGACCGACTCGCGCGCGGCCGGGCTGGACGTCCTCGTCGTACTCGGCGGCGATGGCGCGGCCCATCAGGGCGTCCAGTTCTGCGCCGAATCCGGCGTCGCCCTCGGGCTCGTGCCCGCGGGCACCGGCAACGACTTCGCCAGGGCACTCGAGATCCCCGAACGGCCGCATGCCGCCGCGGATCTCGCCGCCAGGCGGATCGTGGAGGGGAAACGACGGAGGATCGACCTCGGCCGGGCCGGTGGCGAATGGTTCGCCACGGTTCTGTGCTCCGGCTTCGACGCGCTGGTCACCGAACGCGCCAACCGGCTGACCTGGCCTCGCGGCCCGCGCCGCTACGACGTCGCGATCCTGGCCGAACTCGCCGCGTTCCGGCCCCGCCCGGTCGTGCTCCGCACCGACGTCGAGACGATCGAACTCGACGCCACCATGATCGCCGTCGGCAACACCCCGTACTACGGCGGCGGCATGCCGATCTGTCCCGGCGCGGACCCCGAAGACGGCCTGTTCGACGTCACGGTCGTCGGGAACGCGACCAGGCGCGACCTCATCCGCATGCTGCCCGGCGTCCGCTCCGGGCAGCACTTGGCCCATCCGGCGGTGCGGACCCTCAAGGCCGGTCAGATCCACCTGGCGGGCAGCGATCTGCCCGTCTACGCCGACGGCGAGCCGCTCGGACGACCGCCGATCGACATCACCTGCGTCCCCGGTGCGCTCACCGTCCTCGGATGAGCCCCGCGTAGTCGCCTGCGCGCCACACCTGTCCGCGGAACGTCGCGGCCGACATCAGTTCGCCACGCGGGAAGAACACGCCGCCACAGCGATGGCAGAACCACGCCTGCCGCCAGTACGCGAGCGCGTCCGGGATCCCTCGCCGGATCCGCGCGTTGCGCCGCAGCCTGAGCACGAACAGCACGGCGAACAGCGCGACGAGCGCGAAGGCCCCGAACGGGAAGATCCAGGCGCCGATGGCCGCACCGACGCGGCCGCCCGCGGTCGGAGCGGGGTTCTCGGCGAGTACGTCGGTGGCGAACGCGACGAACACGAACGCGGGGATCAGCATCACCAGCGCGAGCGTCAGGAAGCATCCGCCGCCGCGAAGCACCGGATACGGGTTGAGCGATGCCGCGGTCGCGGTCACCGACACGCCGGTGTGCGTCGTCGCGGTGTAGACCACGCCGTCGCCCGCCGGGATGGCCGTCATGCCGCCTTGCACCCGGTAGGTGGTCTGGCCGCTCTGGAACACCGCCGGCACACTCTGCACCTGGTCGACCTGCGCGCAGTGCGGGCAAGCGATCTCCATGGCGTCCCCTCTCGATCTCGGATCCCGCCCTTGGATGACACAGGCGCCGCGACCGTTCCCGAGATCGTCACACCGAGTGCGAACTGTCGGTGGGGTATGGAACCCTGACGAAGTGGTCAATAGCCCTCCTCAGACCCCGGCCGAGGCATACGCCGCCTCCCAGCGCCGCGGCCGGTACCCCCAGCTGACCCGCTTCGCGGCGGAATCGTCGTTCGAATTCGACGACTTCCAGGTCCGCGGCTGCGAGGCGCTCGAAGACGGTCACGGCGTGCTCGTCTGCGCGCCCACCGGCGCCGGGAAGACCGTGGTCGGCGAGTTCGCGGTGCACCTCGCCCTCGCCGAGGGCCGCAAATGCTTCTACACGACACCCATCAAGGCGTTGTCGAACCAGAAGTACGCCGACCTCGTCGCCCGCGACGGCGCCGACGCCGTCGGCCTGCTGACCGGTGACACTTCGATCAACGGCAACGCGCAGGTCGTGGTCATGACCACCGAAGTCCTGCGCAACATGCTCTACGCCGGATCCTCGACCATCGGCGAACTCGCGTACGTGGTGATGGACGAGGTCCACTACCTCGCCGACCGGTTCCGCGGCGCGGTCTGGGAAGAGGTCATCCTCCACCTGCCCGAGCACGTCCGCGTCGTCGGCCTGTCGGCCACGGTGAGCAACGCCGAGGAGTTCGGCGAATGGCTCGTCGAGGTCCGCGGCGACACGTCCGTCGTCGTTGACGAGCACCGCCCCGTGCCGCTGTGGCAGCACATGCTGGTCGGCAACCGGCTGCTGGATCTGTTCGCCGGCCAGGAGGAGAACGCGCCGGGCGCCGAACTGCGGATCAACCCCAGCCTGCTTCGCCGCACGGAGGAGATCGGCGGGCGTTTCGCCCCGGCAGGGTTGCGCGGGCCGAGAGGCCGGCGAGGCGGGCCGTCGCGGATGCCGAGGTACCGGCCGCCGTCCCGCACCGACACGGTCGAGCGGCTGGACAACGCCGGCCTGCTGCCCGCGATCGTGTTCATCTTCTCCCGCGCCGGCTGCGACGCGGCCGTCGGCCAGTGCGTCCGATCCGGCCTGCGGCTCAACGGTCCCGAAGAGGTCGAGAAGGTCCGCCGCATCGTCGCCGAGCGCACCAAGGACCTGCCCGAAGGTGACCTCGGCGTCCTCGGCTTCTGGGAATGGCGTGAGGCGCTCGAACGCGGTATCGCCGGGCACCACGCCGGGCTGCTCCCAGCGTTCAAGGAGACCGTCGAGGAGCTGTTCGTCCAGGGCCTCGTGAAGGTCGTCTTCGCCACCGAGACGCTCGCGCTCGGCATCAACATGCCCGCACGCACCGTGGTGCTGGAACGGCTCGTGAAGTACAACGGCGAGGCGCACGTCGACCTGACGCCGGGGGAGTACACGCAGCTCACCGGGCGAGCGGGGCGGCGCGGCATCGACGTCGAAGGCCACGCCGTCGTTGCCTGGCAGCCGGGGATCGACCCGAAGCAGGTCGGCGGGCTGGCCTCGACCAGGACGTACCCGCTGCGGTCGTCCTTCCGGCCCGGCTACAACATGGCGGTGAACCTGGTCGCCCAGGTCGGCGCCGAGGCGGCCCGTGACCTGCTGGAACAGTCGTTCGCGCAGTTCCAGGCCGACCGGTCGGTGGTCGGGACGGCGCGGCGGATCGAGCGGAACAAGGAGGCCCTGCGGGGCTACACCTCCGCCATCACCGGCGATTTCGACGAGATGCTGGAGTACGTCGATCTGCGCGCGAAGATCTCCGCCCGGGAGAAGGCACTCTCGCGGCAGAACACCTCCGCTCGCCGGGCAGGCACCGCCGAGTCGCTGGAGAAGCTCCGCAAGGGCGACGTCATCGCCGTGCCCGCGGGACGCCGCGCGGGGCTCGCGGTCGTCGTCGACCCGGGGCTCGACCCGATCCGCGAACCGCGGCCCGTCGTGGTCACCGAGGACCGCTGGTCCGGCCCGCTCTCGGTCTCCGACTTCCCGGCGCCGGTGGAGGCGCTGGGGAACATCAAGCTGCCGAAGCACATCGAGCTGCGTTCGCCCAAGACCCGTCGTGACATCGCCGCGAGTCTGCGCAGCGCGGGAATCTCCTTGCCTGGCAGGCAAAAACGACGCGCCGGGGCCAATGAGGACGGTGAGCTGGCCGCGTTGCGGCGTGCGCTGCGCGCGCATCCCTGCCACGGCCTGGCCGAACGTGAGGCGAACCTGCGCTGGGTCGAGCGGTACCAGCGGCTCACCGCCGAGACGGAGCAACTGGAACGCAAGGTCGCCGCGACCACGCATTCGCTCGCGCGCGCCTTCGACCGCATCCTGCGGCTGCTCGGCGAACGCGGCTACCTCGGCCCCGAGTCGAAGGGCGACGGCGAGAACCGCGTCACCGAACACGGCAAGCGGCTCACCCGCCTCTACAGCGAGTCCGACCTGCTCGCCGCCGAATGCATCCGGCACGACGTGTGGAAGGGCCTCACCCCGCCCGAACTCGCGGCGGTCGTCTCGACGCTGGTCTTCGAGGCGCGCCGGGACACCGCAGGGGAGCCTCGCCTGCCACTGGGCAAGGTGGTCGACGCCTGGCAGGCGACCACGCGCCTATGGATGGAGCTCACCGAGGACGAGCGGCGTCACAAGCTGGACCGCACCCGCGAGCCCGACGCCGGTTTCGCCTGGCCCGTCTACCGGTGGGCCCGCGGCGAGTCGCTGGAGAAGGTCCTCACCGCCGCCGAAGCGAACGGGCAGGAGCTGTCCGCGGGCGACTTCGTGCGGTGGTCGCGGCAGGTCATCGACCTGCTGGACCAGATCCGCGACGTCCTCGGGAAGGCGGATCCGGTCGGCGCGGCCGCTTCGGACGCGGTGAAGGCTCTGCGGCGCGGGGTCGTGGCGGCCGGCGGCGCGTGACCTGGGTCGCGAGTGTGTCATAGGTACGTACTGGCGATCGGATGGGATTGGCCACGGGCCGGTCCGTGAAGGCCTCCTTGCCTACCCTGAGGGTAGGGAAGGAGGCCCTCACTACCTTGCTGAAGGCCTCGTTCGCCTCACAGGCACCAGCAGTCACAGCAGTCGCAACGGCTAGGCGAGGAAGGGCTCGGTAACGAGCGGGTCCCCGGACCGAACGCCCACCCCGCCCCCGCCACGGTGAGAAAGCCACTTCCACAACGTTGAAGGTTGCGAAAATGGCTTTCGCGACACGACAGCTTTGCCCTCGGCTCAAGAGAATCGTCCTTGAGGGTTGGGCCGACCGGCGGAGTGGCCGCGCCGCCGGTGTGAGCACGGTCGCGGCCAGTTGCCCCGACACCACCCGCGAACAGTGGGCAGGGGTGCCAACCTGTGGTTGGATCGCCCACGACGGTCAGCGATCCGGCCGGTCACGATGGCGGAACAGGCGGAGGCGAAACGATGAGCACGCCGTATGGCGGCAACGACCCGCAGCAGCAGCCCCAGTGGGGGCAGCAGCCGGGCTACGGGCAACAGCCGGGCGGCACTCAACCGCCGAGCGGCCCGCAGCAGCAACCGCAGTGGGGCCAGCAGCCGCAGCACGACCCGTCGCAGACCCAGCAGCAACAGCCCCAATGGGGTCAGCAGCCCGCGCCCTACGACCCGGCCCAGCAGCAGCCGGGATATCCGCAGCAGCCCGGTCACGACCCTTCGCAGACGCAGCAACAGCAGCCTCAGTGGGGTCAGCAGCAGCAATACGGCCAGCAGCCGGGTTATCCGCAGAGCGGGCCCCAGCAGCAGCCGGGCTACCCCCAGAGCGGTCCGCAGCAGCAGCCGCAGTACGGGCAGCAGCCCGGCCAGTACGACTATGGCCAGAGCCAGTTCCAGGGCACCCAGGGCGAGGCGCAGGACAAGCCGAAGTCCAAGAAGGGCCTATTCATCGGGATCGGCGCGCTCGTGGTGATCATCGCGGCGGTCGGCATCCTCGGGTTCGTCACCCCCGGCTGGTTCAACACCCAGGTCTTCAACAACACGCAGATGCAGACCGACGTGCAGAAGCTGCTCACCGAGACCTACGGGATCAAGGAGATCAGCGCGGTCACCTGCCCCGCCGGTCAGGAGGTCAAGGACGGGGTGAAGTTCACCTGCACTGCCACGATCGAGGGCAAGCCGCAGGAGGTGCCGATCACCGTCAAGGGTGACACCGGCAACTACGAGGTCTCGCCGCCCGCCGTCACCAAATAAACGACGGGCGCCGGGCACGGTCGTTCCTGCATGATCGGATCATGAGCGACTTTTCCGTGCGGCCGCTGCGGTCCGACGAAGACCGTGCCGCGACCGATCTGTTCCGGCGTGCCTTGCACGTCAAGGAGATGACCGACGAGGAGTGGTCGGCCGCCGACGGGTCCTTCCAGCCGGACCGCGGTTTTGGTGCGTTCGACCCGGAGCTGATCGGCACCGCCCGGTCCTTCGACTCGGAAGTGACGCTGCCCGGCGGCGGCACCACGCCGCTCGCCGCGGTCAGCCTCGTCGGCGTCCGCGCCGACCGCACCCGCCGTGGCGTGCTGACGGCGTTGATGCGCGCCCAGTTCGAGGATTTCGCCGCTCGCGGCATCCCCGCTGCGATGCTGCACGCTTCCGAAGGCGCGATCTATGGACGGTTCGGCTACGGCATCGCGGCGAGGGGCAAGTCGATCGAGATCGACCGGAACCGTGCCCGGTTCCGCCCCGAGGTACCGACGGGAGGGCAGATTTCCCTGCTGGGCCTGGAAAGCACGATCGAGCAATGGCCGTCGCTCTTCGACGCCCTTCCTCGCACCCGGCCAGGCATGATCGCGCGGAGCCCGAATCTGTGGCCGGGCTACGTCCGGGAGGTGCGCCGGGCGACCACGCCGATCGCGACCGCCGTGCACCAGGGCCCGGACGGGACCGACGGCTACGTCACCTACACCGTCGAGAGGGCCCATTTCGGGGCCCCGGCGCAGTTGAAGATCCAGTCCTTCAACTACGCGAACCCCGACGCGTTCGCCGGGTTGTGGCGTCACCTGCTGTCTGTGGACCTGGTCGACCGCATCACCGCGGAGAAACGGCCGCTCGACGAACCGGTCGAGTTGCTGTTCACGGACCCGCGGCACACCCTCGTGCAGAAGGTCCAGGACGAGGGCTGGCTCCGGCTGGTGGACGTCGCCGCGATGCTCGACGCCCGCACGTATCGGGGCGAGCCGATCGTCATCGAAGTCATCGACCCGCTCCTGGAGCACAACTCCGGCCGTTACCGCCTTTCCGAGGACGGCGCCGCCCGCACCACCGACCCGGCGGATCTCGAACTGCACGCCGACACCCTGTCGATGGTGTACCTCGGCGGCTGGCGCCCATCGGATCTCGCGGCCGCCGGACGCGTCCGCGCCACCGGCGAGACCGCACTGGAGCGGGCGGACCTGCTGTTCGGCACGCGAGTGAATCCCTGGTGCGGTACGTTCTTCTGACGTTGGATGATCACACCGGTGGGGGTGGAGAAGCGTGAGCAGGCGAGCCGTCGCGACGGTCGGTCTGTGTGGTGCCGCTTTCGTCGTACTGGCGGCGTGTTCGGACACCCCGGCGCCCGCGCCGGCGACGAAGACCGTCACGGTCCCGCCGACGACGAGCGCCTCTTCGAGCGCGTCCGGCACGTCGGGCGGTTCGTCCTCCACCGTTCCGGGCAGGGTCTTCGACCCGAGGACCATGCAGGCGGACGTGCGGAAGATCCTGACCGAGACCTATCAGGTGAGCGAGGTCGGCGACGTGCTGTGCCCGCCGAACCAGACGGTCAAGGACGGAAGCACGTTCACCTGCACCGTTCAGGTCGGCGGCGAGGGCAAGACCGTCACGATCACCGTCACCGGTGACGACGGCCGCTACGAAGTCGGCGCGCCGGCCTGAAAACCGGTTGGGTTCGCCGGGACCGGACGGCAGGATCTTCCGCTATGAGCGAATTCTCTGTGCGTGCGGTGGCCGAAGGTGAACAACGGGCCTGCCTCGAAGTCCTGGCGGAGTCCTTGCACGGCAGGCCCGCTTCGGACGAGGTCTGGGCGAAGATGGCTCCGTCCTGGCCCGCCGCCGGGAAATTCGCCGCGTTCGACGACCACGGCACCCCGGTGGGGATCGCCAGCTCCTTCGACGTCGAGCTCACCGTCCCCGGTGGACAGAAGCTCGTCACGGCGGCCGTCGACGGGATCGGTGTCCGCGCGGACTGGACCCGCCGCGGGATCCTCACCTCGATGATGGCGGTTCAGCTGGAGGACTTCGCGGCACGCGGTGTTCCCCTGGCCGCGCTGCACGCGTCGGAAGCCGTGATCTACGGCCGCTTCGGTTACGGCGCGGCCACTTTCGGCAAGGGCGTTTCCGTCGAACGTCCACGCGCCCGGCTCCGTGACGGTGTGGGGCGGGAAGGGGTGGTCAGGTTCGTCACCCCTGCCGAGGCCGTGGAGCGTGTTCCCGCGCTGTACAACGGCTTCGAGGGAACGCAGCCGGGGTTCGTCGCCCGGCCGGCGCACTGGTGGCCGGGCTTCTTCGATCGGGTGGTCACCGGGAACGACGGCTATCGCGTCGCGATCCACAGTGGACCGGACGGGGACGACGGTTTCGTCGTCTACCAGACCATCGACGTGCGCGACCGGCAGGCGCCGGAACGCGGAGCGATCCTGGAGATCAGGGAACTCCACGCCGCCACGCCGGCGGCTTGGGCGGGACTGTGGCGGTTCCTGCTGTCGATCGACCTGGTTTCGGCCGTCACCGGACGCGTCCGCCCGATGGACGAGCCGATCGCCGGACTGCTCACCGACCCGCGTGCGGTGAACACCATCGAGGTCATCGACGACCTGTGGCTACGACTCGTCGACGTCTCCGCCGCGCTGCGGGCACGCACTTACGGCACCGCCGAACCCGTGGTGCTCGAAGTGCTCGACAAGCAGCTTCCGGACAACAGCGGCCGCTACGTCGTCGGCCCGGACGGCGCGGAGCGGACGACCGCCGACGCCGACCTGCGGCTGGACGTCGCCGCCTTGTCGTCGCTGTACCTCGGCCACGGTCTCTTCGGTGATCTGGCGTTGTCGGGCCGTGTCGAGGTGGTGGACGAGGCGGCGGTCGCCCGGGCCGACGCGCTGTTCCACACCGCGCGGCCGCCGTGGTGCGGAACGTTCTTCTAGGCTCCCAAGTACATGAAGGCCCCCTTCCTGTACCTAGGCGCCCGGGCCCCGGCAAAGTCGCATAACTGCTGGTCGGCTCCGCCGCTGGAGCGGGACAAGGTGAACGTGCCGTGGTGGATCCGACAGGAGCGGGCTCCCGCAAGGAGCCTCACCCGACTCTTGACTGTCCACAAGGGACACTTTGCGAGGGAAAGGTGCCCGATTTGGGTGACTTGCGCGGTTTCGCGAGGGGGTCGTGAGTGATTTTTGTCGTTCTAACCCTCATTGCCACTCACGACCCCCGCGTGAAGCCGCACATAGCGGCATCAATCGGACACGCAATCGCCCGGCGGTGTCCCTTGTGGACACTGAAGCCCCGCCGGCGTCCAGAATCAAGCCCCACCACCGGCACGTGCGGCCCCGTGACAGTGCAGGAATAGTCGCCTGACCTGCAAGATCTCGACTTTGCCGGGACCCTGACCTAGGCGCAAGAAAGGGGGCCTTCATGTGCTTGGGCGTCGCTAGGCCGGGTTGCGACGAGGTTTGATCCGCACCTGCGGCAGCGTGGGTGCGGGCAACCACGCCGTCGTGCCCTGGTAGCCCTCCACCCGGCCGAACCGGTCCGCCTGTGCCTGCCACGCCTCGCGGTACTCGGCGATCTCGTCGTGGCTGCGCCCCACGAAGTTCCACCACATGACGAGTTCCTCGGTGAACGGAGTCCCACCCAGCAGGAGCACCCGCGCCGGTTCTGTGCCGGGGTTCGTCAACTCCAGCCGTCCGGCGCCGGGCGCGAGGTAGGCGAGTTCGCCGGTGCCCAGTGCGGCTCCCGCGACGGTGACGGAGCCGACGTCCTGCAGGACACCGTATTCGAAGGCCGGGTCGACGTCGAGGGACAGGGTCGCTCCGGGCTCCACGGTGAGCTCGGCGCCCAGCAGGGGGGTGAACACCGGGACCGGCGAGGTGGTTCCGGCGAGGCTGCCGAGAAAGACGCGTGCGGTGGCTCCGGGCAGCCGGAGCAACGGCGGCGCGTAGTGGCGGAAATCCCGCGCGGTGTCGCGGTGTTCGTCCGGCAGCGCGATCCACAGCTGGACGCCGTGCAGCATCGCAGTGTCCGGTGTGGACACTGTGGCGACTGTGGCGACTTCGGAGTGCGCGATACCGTGGCCGGCGGTCATCAGGTTGAGTTCACCCGGCCGGACCATGGCCCGCGTGCCGATGCTGTCGCGATGCTCGATCTCGCCGCTGAACAGCCAGCTCGCGGTCTGCAATCCGGTGTGCGGATGCGGCGCGACGTCCATCCCGCCGGAGTCCGAAACGTCCTGGGGGCCGTAGTGGTCGGCGAAACACCACGCGCCGATCAGCGATCGCTGCCGTTGCGGAAGTGTCCGGCGGACCCGGATCGCGCGCGGGCCGCCGAGCGGGACGTCGCGCGGGGTCAGCACGGTGACACCTTCGCCCGGCCGCTCTCGGCACAGCAGCTCGGCCGGGTCGGCCTCGGTGTTGCTCACGGCTTGGGGAGCGCGGCCAGCAGGCGCTCCACCGAACGGCCGAGATTCCAGCGCTCCGCCAGTTCCGCGACCTTGTCCGGGTCGGCGGGCTCGGACGGGACGGTGTCCGGACGGGACTGTTCGACCGGCGCGTCGGCCGCGACCCGGACGACGGTCGGCGCGACCGCGAGGTAGTCGGCGGCGTCGCTCAGCCGCAACCGCGTCTTGAGCGGCACCCGCGAGTCGCCGGCGGTGGACGCCTCGACGAGCTCCTGCAGCGAACCGAACTGGGTGATCAGCTTCGCGGCCGTCTTCTCGCCGATCCCGGCGACACCCGGCAACCCGTCCGACGGGTCTCCGCGCAGCGCGGCCATGTCGGCGTATCCGGGGCCGGCGTTCGCGGCCGGGATCCCGTACTTCTCGGCGAGTTCGTTCGGGCCGAGGATCTCGGCCTTGTTCCAGCCCTTGCCGACGTAGATGACCACGGTGGACGTCGGTTCGTGCCGGACCAGCTGGAACAGGTCGCGATCACCGGTGATCACCTCGACGGGGGAGTTCTGCTCGCGGATCGCGAGCGCGCCGATGACGTCGTCGGCCTCGTATCCGGCCGCTTCGGCCGTCGCGAGCCCGAAGGCCTCCAGCAGTTCCAGGATGATCGGCACCTGCGGAGTGAGCGTGTCCGGCACCTCTTCGACGTCGCTGCCCTCCGGGATCTCCTCCGCCACCCGGTGCGCCTTGTAGCTGGGCAGCAGATCGGTGCGGAACTTCGGCCGCCAGTCCGCGTCCAGGCAGGCCACGAGCCGTGCGGGGCGCCGGTCGACGAGGATCCGCGCGACGGTGTCGGTGAACCCGCGCACGGCGTTGACCGGCGTCCCGTCGGGGGCGGTCATCGACTCGGGCAGTGCGTAGAACGAGCGGAAGTAGAGGCTCGCGGAATCGAGGAGAGCGAGTGGTCCGGTCACGCGGACAGCCTGCCATGTCCCGGCCCGGATGTCCGTGAAGGACCCGACCCCCAGCCGAGTCCTCCACGGATACCGGTCAAGCCGCGTACGGCCGCACCTGGCGTGCGTCGCGCAGGGCGTTGGCCCACCAGTTCAGCTGATTCAGCAGTGTGGTGGCCGCGATGGAGGCGCCCTCGAAGTCGTCGTGCTCACCGTCCGGGCCGAAGTGGTTCCAGGCGTAAGGGAAGCTGACGGTCTCGCGGATCGTCGCGGCGTGGAGTTCGGCGAAGACCGGGCGCAGGTGCTCCACCGCACGCAGGCCGCCGGAGATTCCGCCGTAGGAAACGAAGGCGACGGGCTTCCCGTGCCATTCGGGGCCGGTGGCGTCGAGCGCGGTCTTGAGCGGGCCGGGGTAGCTGTGGTTGTACTCGGGGACGATCACGACGACGGCGTCCGCGGCTGCGACGCCGGGGGAGAGATCGCCGGGGGCTTCGGCCAGATCGATGACGGACAGGGTGACGTCGTCGCGCTGTTTCGCGCGGTCGAGGAACCAGTTCGCGACGACGGGAGCGAAGCGGCCCTCGCGGACGCTGCTGATCACGACGGCTAGTTGGTAAGGCGAGTTCGTAGTCATGCCAAGACCGTAAAACCTGCACTTAACTTGAAGTCAAACTCCAGAATCCCCGAATATCGGGGCTTAATCGCAGAGGACTCTTTGCAAAGAATTCTCTGCGGTTGTAGCGTGGAAGGCATGGGGAAGAGCGAGAGGTATCTCGCGCGGGTCGACGGCCGCGTTCTGCGGGCGCTGTCGCACCCACTGCGCGTCAAGATCCTGGAGTTGCTGCGAGAGGACGGTCCGGCGACGGCGTCCGGGCTGGCGAAGCGAGCAGGGGAGAGCTCCGGGACCACGAGCTGGCATCTGCGTCAGCTGGCCGAATCCGGGCTGATCGCGGAGGACACCGAACGCGGCAGCAGGCGCGACAGGTGGTGGAAGGCGCTGCACGAGGGGGACCGGATGCGCGCCCGGGACTTCATCGACGATCCCGATCTCGCCGGCCCCTTCAATGCCTACGCCCACACGATGGTCGAGCGGCGCTACGCCGCTGAAGCGCAATTCGTCGCCGAAGTGCGGGACTGGGCTGACGAGTGGATCGACAAGGTCGCCTTCGACGACTCGCAGCTCTCGCTCACGCCGGACGAGGCCGCCGCGCTGAGCGACGAGATCCTCGAAGTGGTCGACCGCTACCGCCGTCCGGAGAAGGACGGCGACACCCAGGTTCGCGTGCATTGGGCGGCTTTCCCGAGGAAATCGCGGCCGGAGACGCCATGAGCCGGATGCCACTGGGGGCCTTGGTCGTGGCTTCGGGGGTCTCCTCGGCCGGGGTGATGATGACGTTGCTCGCGATTCCCTGGTTCGTGCTGCAGAGCACGGGCAGCGGTACCAAGACCGGCCTCGTCACCGCGGCCGAAGTGCTGGGCCTGATGGTCGCCGCGTTGCTGGGCGGGCCGATCGTGGACCGGGTCGGCACGCGCCGCGCCAGCGTCGGCGCGGATCTGCTGACCACCGTCACGGTGCTCCTGATCCCGCTCGCGATGGGCACGACAGGGCTCAGCCTGCCCGGACTGATCGTGCTGTCGTTCGTGATGGGTGTTTCCCGCGGTCCCGCCGACACGGCGAAGCAGGTGCTGCTCCCCGGCGTCGCCGAACTCGGCGATGTCCGCGTGAGCAGGGCGGCGAGCGCCGTCGAAGCGGCGATGAGGACCGGCCGGATGGTGGGCGGCCCCGCCGCCGGCGCGCTGATCGCGCTGATCGGGCCGATGCCGGTGCTGTTCGTCGACGCGGGCGCGCTCCTGCTGTCCTCGGCGCTGGTGTTCGCGCTGATCCCGGTCGAGGCCGGCCCGCCGAGGCCGCCGTCGGGCGGCTACCTCAAGCAACTGCGCGAAGGCCTCGGGTACGTCAAACGCGACGCGGTATTGCGCGCGGTGGTCGGCATGCTGATGCTCACCAACAGCCTCGACTTCGGGCTGCTCGGTGTCCTTTATCCGGCCTACGGCGACCAGGTCCTGCACAGCACGGCGCTCATCGGCGCCATGATCACCGCGGTCGCGGCGGGTGCGCTGCTCGGTTCGGCGATCTACGGCTGGATCGGCCACCGGTTCTCCCGGCGGACGGCGATCCTCGTCGCCGTCGGAATCGAAGGCGCGCCGAGATTCGCCTTGCTCGCGCTGGAGCCGACGCCGGTCGTGCTGCTCGCGGGCTTGGCGGTCGCCGGGATCGGGGCGGGCGCGCTCAACCCGATCGTGCTCCCGGTGGTCTACGAACGGGTTCCGGAGGCTGTGCGGGGTCGCGTGCTCAGCCTTCTCGTGGGCGGGGTGCTCGCCGCGATGCCGCTCGGCTCGATGGCGGCAGGGTTGCTGCTGGACGGGATCGGGCTCGTCGGTGCGCTCTCCGTGTTCGGTGGCCTGTACCTGATCGCCGGTACCTTCCCGGCGATCTTCCGGGTTTGGCGCGGGCTCGACGATCCCGCCCCGATCGGGGATGACCGGCCGGTGAACCAAGGGGCGCGGACCGACTAGGCTCGGCGTCATGTCGCGCCGTTCCCTGCACAACCCAGCCCCCGACGCCGCCAGTCTCCGCGCCCGCCTCGACCGGGCCCGCGCCGCCGCGGCCGCCGCGGACACCGACGCCCTGCTGATCGCACCCGGCTCGGACCTGCGCTACCTCATCGGCCAGGCCGGGGGCTCCTTCGAACGGCTGACCACGCTGGTGATCCCGGCCGACGGCGTCCCGGCCCTGGTGCTGCCGAAGCTTGAGGCGCCCGGTTACGCCGACGTCCCCGCCGACGAACTCGGCATCGAGATCGTCACCTGGGTCGACGGTGACAACGCCTACGAGCTGGTCGCCGACAGGCTGGGCAAGCCAGGCCGCGTGGCGGTCAGCGACTTCACCCCGGCGCTGCACGTGCTCGCCTTCCGCGGAGCGCTCGGCGACGCCGAGCAGACGCTGGCCGGGCCGATCGTGCGCGAACTGCGGATGCGCAAGGACGCCGCCGAGATCCAGGCGCTGCGCGACGCGGGCGCGGCGATCGACCGCGTGCACGCCCGCGTGCACGAATGGCTGCGCCCCGGCCGCACCGAGGCCGAGGTCGGCGCGGACATCACCGCCGCGATCGTCGAAGAGGGCCACACACACGCCGACTTCGTGATCGTCGGCTCGGGCCCCAACGGCGCCAGCCCGCACCACGACGTCTCCGAGCGGGTGATCGAGCGCGGCGACGTCGTCGTGGTCGACATCGGCGGGCCGATCGCCGAGGGCTACAACTCCGACTCCACCCGCACGTACGCGGTCGGCGAGCCGCGCGACGCCGACGTCGCCGAGACGTACGCGGTCCTGCAGCGGGCACAGCAGGCCGCCGTCGACGCCGTCCGCCCCGGCGTCACCGCCGAGTCGATCGACGCCGCCGCGCGCGACATCATCGCCGAGGCCGGTTACGGCGAGTTCTTCATCCACCGCACCGGCCACGGCATCGGCCTCGACGTGCACGAGGAGCCCTACATCATCAAGGGCAACGCGCTGCCGCTCGAGCCAGGCATGGCCTTCAGCGTCGAGCCCGGCATCTACCAGCCCGGCCGCTGGGGTGCCCGCATCGAGGACATCGTCGTGGTCACCGAGGACGGCGTGGAGCCGGTCAACCAGCGTCCGCACGACTTGATCGTGCTCGACGCATGACGGGTGGTCTGGAGCCGCTGGATCAGGCCATCGTCCAGGAGCTGGCCGCGGACGGACGGCGCAGTTTCACCGATCTGGCCGAGCGGGTCGGCCTGTCGGTGTCGGCGGTGCACCAGCGGGTGCGGCGCCTGGAGCAGCGCGGGGTCATCCTCGGGTACACCGCGCGGCTCGACGGCGAGCAGATCGGCCTCCCGCTCACGGCGCTGATCTCGCTGACCCCGAACGATCCGGCAGCCCCGGACGACTATCCGCAGCGTCTGGAGCACATCAAGGAGATCGAGTCCTGCTACTCGGTCGCCGGGGACGAGTCGTACATCCTCCTGGTCAGGGTGGCGTCGCCGCTCGGCCTGGAGGACCTGCTCCGCCGGATCCGCGAGTCCGCCAAGGTCTCGACGCGGACCACGGTGGTGCTGTCGACGCCGTTCGAGGGCCGTTCTCCCACCCTGTGAAACCGGAAAACGGGTGGGCTTGCGCGGCGCTGGTACGATAAAAGGTATGGCAACACGTAAGGTCACACTCTCACTCGACAGTGGTGCGCTCGAGTTCGCCGAGCGGGCCGCCAAAGCACACGGGATCTCGGTCTCGTCGTGGTTGTCCAAGGCGGCCCGCAGGGAAGCCGTCCGCACCGGATACACCCCGCAGCGCGCCCCGGTCGCACCGTCCGCCGAATCGGACGAGGCCGAGCTGACAGCCGCGGAGAAGGATCTGCGTGCACAGGGGTGAAGTCTGGACGTACCACCCCCCGACCGAACCGGCACGGCAGCGCACCGTCGTACTGCTGTCCTCGGACGGGGTGAACGAATCCGAGCGGCCGTGGCTGCTCGGCACCGAACTGCTGGACCGTGACCCGCAGGACATCCTCGGCGTCGCCGTCGACGCGCGTTATTGGGTCTCCACGCTGAACCTCACGCGCCTGTACCGGCCGTGGTTCGACGAGAAGATCGCGGAGATCGACCAAGAGGTCCAGGAGCGCATCGACATCGCGTTGCGCGCCGCCCTCGACCTCTAGCCGGCTAGCGCCTGTTTCCTATTAAGGGGGTAAGGCGAACGTGGCGTGGCCGGAGTTGGCGGCTGGGGCGGGACTGGCCGAAGAGACGCCTTCCTGACTGTGCATGAGGGACATTTCCGAGGTGTCAGTGTCCGAGTTGGGCGAGTTGTGCGGTTTGGGGAGGAGGTCGTGAGTGGTAAAGAGGGTTAGAACGCTACTTGCCACTCACGACCCCTTTGCGGCCAGCCCGGAACCACGCTTGGGCGCGAAGACCGCGAACTTGGCTTAGGAAACGCGCGCTAACGAGCGATCACCTCGGGAGCGGCGTGCAGTTTGCCGTCGGGGCCCGAGAGGCACGACGCGTTGCCGTCGCGCGCGGCGAGGAACTCGTTGAGGCAGTTCGCGATCTGCACGTGCCCGTTCGCGTTGGGGTGGAACGACTCCTGCAACGCGTGGCTCGCACGGTCCACCTGGCCGAGGTCGCGCAGCTGCAGGGTCAGCCTGCTGAACCACTCGTTCGCCGGGTCGCTGCTGCATGCCTCATGGCCGGCGCCCGCCCGCGAGAGGTCGAGGAACCGCGCGCTGGTCGCCCTCGACGCCTGCTTCAGCCCGTCCGACAGGATGGGGACGCCGTCGCGGCGCATCCACTCCAGATCCTCCGTGCGGAACGGGCAGCCGTTGAGGCTGCGCAGTGCCTCCGGGATCTGGGGGCCGACCGGCGAGGCGTACGACATCAGCACGAGCTGGTAGTCCGCCGGGACGTAACCGGCCTGCGCCAGCACCTTCTTGACGTCGGCGACGGCGTTGGTCACCTTCGGCACCATGGCGTCCACTTTGGACTTCCAGGTGGTGCGAAGCGCCGTGTTGCACGGCGGATTCTCCGGGGAGAACCAGGCCTTGAAGCATTCGTTGACCTGAGCGGAGAACTTCGGCTCGTCGTTCGCGCCGATCGCGATCACCACCGCGGCGACCCGGTGGTCCTTGATCAGGTTCGCCAGCTGCTGCGCCTGCGACGGCTCGGTCCACTGCTTGGCCTCGCCGAGGGCGATCTGCTCCGAGGGCGCCCCCGAACACGCGAGGTTCACCCGCGCGGTGACGTCGGGGATCTTGATCTGCTCGACGAAGGCGTTGGGGGAGCGGTGGCACCAGTTGCCGCCCTGCCCGTTGGTGGTGGGCGTGTAGTCGCCCGCGCCCTCGCCGGAAACGGTGCTGTCGCCGATGGAGACGACCGTCAGCGGCCCCGTTCCCGGTGGGCCTTGGCGCGGGGACGGCTGCCCTGGGCGGCTTTCCGACCCGGTAAAGGCAATGAACCCGACGAGAACCACCACGAACGTGAGCGCGAGAGCACCCCACCACCACCGGAAACGTCGCATCGTCACCGGATTCTACGGACATGTGGCCCGACAGGGTGATCTTGGCCGTGTGACGGTCGCGATGCCGGGCCATCATCGCCGGTCCGGAGCACGGGTATGGACGGGTCCGTGAAGGCCTCCTTGACGGACTCTGGGTCCCTCAAGGAGGCCTTCACGGACCGTCCGATCAGCGCTTGCGCCAGATGGAGACCTCCAGGTCGGTGATCTCGTACCGGCGGCCGTCGGCCCGGGTCAGGCTCGGCTCCGTGCTTTCCGACAGCAGCTCGAACGCCGCGCCGAGGACGTTCGCGAGCTCGGCGGCCGACGCCCGCGGAAGTGCCACGAGCAGCAGCCCTCCGGCGCGCAGGAAGTTCTCCGAGCCGACGAGCGGGCGCAGGTAGCCCGCCGCACCACCGAGCCGGTCGAAGGCGTCCGCCACGACCACGCCGTCGAACGTGCCCAGCGCGGCCGGCGGACGGCCGGACTCGGCGAGGGTGAACGAGACGCTGCCGTCCGGCGCGATCGACGGCCGACGCGCGTGCAGTTCCCCGCGCCCCGGCACCCGGTAGCCGACATCCCAGCCCTCGGCCAGCCGGTCCGCCGCCGCGACGAACATCGGCCGGTCGTCCAGGCCGACGACCTCGATCGGCCGCTCGGCCAGTGAGAACGCCAACCCGCCCGCCGCGGTGGCGAGATCCGCGACGCGGCGCAACTCGACCCCGGCTTCGGCCGCGGCCTGGGTGAACCTCCTGGCCAGTCGGTCCGGATACCCCGCGGTTGTGGCCAGTGGATGCCCGGCTCGGCCGAAGGCCTGTTCGGCGGTGCCGTACTGGCCGAGCAACGCCCGGTCGAGCTCCGCCCGCGCATCACCGTCCAGAGTGGACTCCGGCGCCACGACCAGCCGGATCCCCGCCTGCTGCAGGAAATGAGGCCGGTAGAAGTGCCGCGCCCAGATGCTGCCCAGCTCGCCGGTGCTGATGTACGCGCCACCGACGATCAGCTGATGCTGCCCGCCGAAACTGGGTACCGAGAAGTCCTCGTAGTACGGGTGCGGGGTGAAGCCTTCGAGCGGGTTGAAGGTGTCTTCGCTCCACGTCCACAGGTTGCCGGCGGCGTCGTGCAGGCCCTGCGACGTCGTCGGCGAGTGGTCGACGGGGCCCTCCGAACCCCAGGCCAGACCGAGGTTGATCCCGGCATCGCGCAGCTGCCCGCCGTCGAGCCGCATGACCACGTCGTCCTCGACGCCAGGACGCTCCGGCAGGTCGCGCAGCAGGAAGTACTCCGCCTCGGTCGGCAGCCGGTATTCCCGTCCGTCCTTTTCGGACCGCCAGGCGGCGAAGGCCTTGGCCTCGTGGTAATTCACCACCACCGGCCAGTCCCACGGCATGTCGATCTCGTCGAACAGCGTGCGCAGCCGGAACGCGTGCAGCCCGGTCGGACCGGTCGGCACCCAGAAACGCGGCCACTTGGTGTTGCGGAAGCGGCGCCACGCCTCGCCCTCGGCCGACCACAACTCCGGCCGGCGATAACCGCCGTCGGCGACGAACCCGTGGAACTCGCCGTTGCTCACCAGGCAGCGGGCCGCTTCGAAGTCCGGCAGCTCCTGACGGCGTGAGCCGTACGCGCTGTCCCAGCCGTAGGACGGGAAGGACAGCGGCTTGCCCAGCTGAGCCGTGCGCCCGGGCACGGTGACGGTGCCGTTGGCTGGCACGGAACCGGGTTCGGGCTTGCCGGACTCGGTGGTGCGGCGCAGTGGTGACGGCGACGGCCAAGCGGCCGGCCGTTCCACGAGGCTGGAACGCATTTCGCGGACCAGGACCGAACTGGTCTCCAGGTGGATGCGATCGTGCTCGATGGACAGCAACAGCGCCCAGGCCTGGTCGTCCATCGTCACCGGCCGCCCGAGGTCGGGGGCGAACGGCGTGGTCTCGATGATGCCGACGACCGTCCGGTACACCTCGGCCCGGTAGTCCTTCACCTCCGAAACCGACGGCCACACCATGTCGTTCTTCGACATGTCGTCCCACGAGTTCTCGTCGACACCCATTTCCAGGACGTGTTCGAGATAGGCGTCGATCGGCGCGTCCAGCAGGCCGGCGACCCGCAACTTGTTGACGTACAGCGCGGTCGTGTGGCCGTAGTAGAAGACCATCGGATGCCGCAGGTTGTGGTCCGGCGGGCGGTAGAACGCCTCCGCGCCTTTCAACCCGGCGAACATCACCTCGTGCAAGGTCCAGGCGTTGTCGAAGTAGTCCAGCACCTCTTCGCGGCTGCATACGGACAGGTCGGGCAACGGCAGCGCGCTGATCTCGCCGGATTCGGCGACACCCGGGCATCGGCCGGGCTCCGGGCGGATCCCGGTGTACCACCACTGTGGATCACGGGCCCCGTTCAACCGTTCGTCGGCGTGCTTTACCGCATTTCTCTCCCAAGGTTCCATGGTGACCGTCGGCGTCATCTGACCTCACTTCGGATCGGGCACTGGGGGCGGGTGCCGAAACCGTCGCATCTCCGAAAAGGTCATTTCCTCTCCTTTCGTGCTTTGAATCGCTTTCCGGAAGACGTCCGGCGCGGGATCGCAATCGGGGAGATGCCCGTTGATCACGGCGGATGAGACCGTCGGTGTTCCGAATCCCACCGGTTGAGGGGTGAAAGGCTTGTCGACGAAGCCCTGTGTCGTGCTCGTGGACACCTACGAAACGGCCGATCACGGGTTGCCGCAGACCGCCCGGCACATCGCGCCGACGTTCCTGGCGCTGGGCGCCGAATGTGTGCGCGTGCAGAGCGCGCCCGACGCGCCCGGGCAGTACCGGAAGTCCTCACCGACCATGAGCAACTATCGCGAGAACATCGTCCACGACGGCGATCTCGCGAAGACGCTGGACGCGCTGGCCGTGCACGAGCCGGTCGCGGTCGTGGCCGGTGGCGAATACGCGGTCGCCTTCACCGACGAACTCAGCGAAGCGCTGGGCGTTCCGTCGAACGGCACCGCGCTTTCCCTTGCCAGACGGGACAAGTCCGCCATGGGCGAGGCCGTCGCCGCGGCAGGGCTGCCCGTCGCACGGCAGTTGCTGACCGCGGACGAGGCCGAACTCGCCGCATGGCACCGAGAAGTGGGCGGGCGGATCGTCGTCAAGCCGAACCGCAGCGCGGGCGGCGACGGGGTGTCCTTTTGCGACACTCCGGAGCGGTCGGCCGAGGCGCTGCGCACGATCACCGGCCGCCAGAACGTGTTCTCCGAGGACAACGATTTCGTCATCGCGCAGGAGTACCTCGCCGGCAGTGAGTACATGGTCAACACGGTGAGCATGGACGGCCTGCACCAGGTGTGCGACATCTGGAAGAGCTCGCGTTTCGCCATCAACGGGGTGTCCGACCTGCTCGGCGCCTGCCAGATCGTGCCGAGGCGCGGGCCGGGCCACGACGAACTGGTGAATTACGCGTTCGCGGTACTCGACGCGCTGGGTATCCGGCACGGCGCCGCGCACGTCGAGATCAAGCGGACCCCACAGGGCCCACGGCTGATCGAGGTCGGTTCGCGGCTCTCGGGCGGCGACCTGCCGCATCTGGCGCGGCTCGCGATCGGCGAGTCCCAGCTGGACTGGATGGCCGACGCGGTGTTGCGGCCGGAGCGGTTCCGCGAGCGGTGGGGCGAGGACTACCGGATCCGGCGCCACTACGCCTGGTCCGCGCTGCTCTCACCGGTCGAAGGCACGCTCCGCCGGTACACCGCGCTCGGCGAGATCGAGCGGCTGGAGAGCTTCCACGAGATGTTCGTGCTGACCCGGCCGGGGAAGCCGTTGCGCCGCACCGTCGACGACACGACGTTCCCGGTGGTCGTCACGTTCATGCACGAGATCGAGGAGTACGTCCTGCGCGACCTCGGCACGCTGCGGTACCTCGATGGCGTCGGCTGCTACGAGCTCGAACGGTGACGGCGCAGGGGTTCTTCCGGACGCGGCTCGGCGGGCTGCCCAAGTCGTTCTGGGTGCTGTGGACGGGAACGCTCGTCAACCGGCTCGGCACGATGGTCTTGCCGTTCCTGGCGCTGTACCTGACCAGTGATCGCGGCCTTTCGGTGGCGACGGCGGGAACGGTGCTGGCGCTGCTCGGCATCGGCCAGGTGTTCTCGCAGCTCATCGGCGGCCTGCTGGCCGACCGTATCGGCAGGCGGGCGACACTGACCGGCGGCATGCTCGCCACCGGCGCGATCATGCTGGTACTGGGTTACGTCGAGCGCCTCGAACTGATCGCGGTCGCCGCGTTCCTGCTCGGGCTGGCACTCGACGTGTTCCGCCCGGCCACCCAGTCGATCGTGGCGGATCTGGTGCCCGGAGCCGATCGCACGCGGGCCTTCGGGCTGCTGCTGTGGGCGATCAACCTCGGCTTCTCGATCGCGATGGTGCTGGGCGGCACGATGGCCCGTGCCGGTTTCACGACGCTGTTCTGGGTGGACGCGGCGACGTGCGTGGTGTTCGGCCTGCTGGTCTGGCGAGCGGTTCCCGAGACACGCGGTGGCGGCCGATCGCGGGAGCCGGGTGGCTTCTCCGTCGTCCTGCGCGACCGGGTCATGGCCGGGCTGATGCTCATCTCGCTGGTGGTCGCGTTCGTGTTCCTGCAGAGCCTGGCCACATTGCCGCTGGCGATGCGAGAGGACGGGCTTTCGCCCGCGGGGTTCGGACTGGTGATGGCGGTCAACGGCGTCGTCATCGTGGTCGTGCAACCACTGGTGGGTCACCGGCTGGGCCGTTGGGATCCTTCGCGGGTGCTCACCTTCGGGATCCTGTTGACGGGTTTGGGTTTCGGCGCCACGGCCTTCGCGTCGACGACGCTGGTGTACGCCGCGTGCGCCGTGGTGTGGACGCTCGGCGAGATCGTGATCCAGTCGGTGGGTGTCGCGATCGTGGCGGAGCTCGCCCCGCCGCATCTGCGCGGCCGGTACAACGGCGCCTATGGCACGGCGGCCGGCCTCGCCGCTTTCGTCGCCCCGCTCGGCGGCACGCAGCTGCTGGTACTGGGCGCGCCCGTGTTGTGGACGGTCTGCTTCGGGCTGTGCCTGGCCGCGGCCGTGGGACAGTTGTTGCTCGGCAACGCCGTCCGTCGCCGGATGGCCTATGCACCTGTTCCCGTGGCGGTCGGCTGACTCGGTCTATCCGTCCATTCTGGACGCGAGGATCGCCGCGCCGGGCCCGGACACCTCGTCGAGCGCCACGACCCTCCCGGCGATCGCCAGCAGGAGCGCCTCGCCGGGACCACGGAGTTCCGGTCCGGATCCGGCCGACCAGTCGAGGTCGGTGGCGACGAGCCGGAGCCCGCGCGCCCGCCGGTTGGCCTTGATCGGCGGGGCATAGCGGGCGAAGGCCAACGCGTGGCGCAGCCGGTCCGGCGGCACGTCGCGGGGAAGCCCCAGCGGCCGCCGGATGTCCTGCTGATGGATGAGCCCGTCGAGCAGCGCCACCCGTCCGCCGAACGCGGCGGTCAGGCCGCGGGGTTCGAGATGGTCCTCGAACCTCGCGATCAGTTCTTCAGGCGTCCGGCCGGGCTTTCGCGCGACACCGAGCGCGTTGATCCGATCCAGTCGCAGCCTTCCGCGGACGGCCTGGCCGACGACGTCGCGCAGGCGCAGGGTGTCGTAGTCGACGACGTGGGTGACCACCTCCCGGACCGACCACTCCGCACACAACGTCGGTGCGTCCCACTGCTCGGGGGACAGCGAGCGCAGGAACGCGGCGAAGTCCGCCCGTTCGTTCCGTGCGAGTCGCAGGACGGATTTCACCGGTGGCCTCCTGGGTCACTTGTGGTCGAGCCACCCGCAAACGTAGTAGGCGGTGTCCTCGTTCCGCTCGGCAGTTCGCGTGATCAGACGGCGAACTCGCGTGATTGGGAAGCGATCTCGCGTGATTGGAGGCGGAACTCGGCCGGGTGGGTCAGCAGGTGGCCAGGAAGTGCCGCAGCACCCGCGTGCCGAACCGCAGTCCTTCTACCGGGACCCGTTCGTCCACACCGTGCGCCATCGCCCGGTAGGGGAAGCCTTCCGGCAGCCACAGCGGGGCGAAGCCGTAGCAGTCGATCCCGAGCGGGCTGAACGCCTTCGCGTCCGTTCCGCCGCCCATGCAGTAGGGGACCACGACGGCTTCGGGGTCTTCCGCGCGCAAAGCGCCCGCCATCGCGTCGAACCACGGCGAATCCACCGGCGCCTGGACCGGCGGCTGGTGCGCGACGAACTCGCGGGTGACGCCCTCGCCGAGCATCGCGTCGACCTCGGCGAGCAGTTCCGGTTCGGTGCCGGGGAGGACGCGGACGTCCACCTGGGCCTCGGCCGAAGTCGGGATCACGTTCACCTTGTAACCGGCGTCGAGCATGGTGGGCGTCGTGCTGTTGCGGACGGTCGGCACCACCAGTGCCCCGGCCGGCCCGAGGCGCGCGATCGTTCCGTCCACATCGGACAGATCGACCGGGACGCCGAGCGCCTCCCCGGTGCGTTCCAGGAACGCTCGCGCCGTCGGGGTCAGCCGGATCGGCCAGCGGTGCGCGGCGAGCTTGCCGAGCGCCGTGACCAGCCGGGTGACCGCGTTCTCGTCGTTGGGGCGCGATCCGTGCCCCGCGCGGCCCTTGGCGGTGAGCCGCAGATGCGCGGTACCGCGTTCGGCCGTCGCCACCGGGTAAAGCCGCACGGTCCGGCCGTCGGCGGCGGGAACGTGGTAGGAGTACCCGCCCGACTCGCTGATCGCGGCCGCGCAGCCGTCGAACAGGTCCCGGTGCGTCGCGGCGAGCCAGTGCGCGCCGTACTCGCCCTTGTCCTCCTCGTCGGCCACGAACGCCAGGACGATGTCACGCCGCGGGCGGACGCCGGCGGCCAGGGCGGCGAGCACCATCGCACAGAAGTCCTTCATGTCGACGGCGCCGCGGCCCCAGAGGAAGCCGTCGCGGACCTCGCCCGAGAACGGGTCCACCGACCAGTCGGCCGCGTCGGCGGGGACGACGTCGAGATGGCCCTGCACGAGGAGCGCCGGCAGGCTCGGGTCGGTGCCGGGGACCCGGGCGATCACGTTCGCGCGCCGGGGCGCGGACTCGATGATCTTCGCGCCGATCCCGAGCCCGGAAAGCAGCGTCGCCACGTACTCGGCGGCTTCGCGCTCGCCTTCGGAGTCCCCGTCGCCCCGGTTCGTGGTGTCGAACCGGATCAGCCGCGAGCAGACTTCGACAACATCCATCTCAGCGTTGTCTTCGGAACCCGCGGCCGCGATCACGTCGCCCGGCCGGTCAGCGTGGACGGCGCCCTGCCGCCGCGCCGGCGGGGCCTTCGGCCCGGCGGGTTCGTTGTCGAGAGGTCGGTCGTGAACCTCGCTTCGCGATTCCATGTCAGCCATAGATACCCTGCACCGCCCCGGCCGCGATCGCCGTCACGATCTTGAACGCCTTCATCGCTTCGGTCATGTCCGGCGCGTCGAAGCCGACCCGCCGTACGCCGATCTGTTCCACCGTCGGGATCACCGCCGCCGCCTGCGCGAGATGGCTCGCGTCGAACTCGACCTCGATCCGGTGCGGGGTGGTGAACCGTTCGACCCGGCCCGCCCGGTTCATCGCGTCCGCCGCGGCCGAGGACAGCAGTTCGGCGGTCCTCACGGGCGGCAGGCAGATCGCGGCGTAGCGGCTGACGCACTCCTTCACCGTGACCAGTTCGGCCTCCGGCGCGTAATCCTGGGCGTCGTCGCAGGCCTTGTCGTCACCGGAGACGACCAGCACCGGGACGCCGTACTCGGCGGCCATCGCGGCGTTGAGCCTGCCTTCGCTGGCGGGGACGTCGTCGAGCCACACGCCGGTGATCTGATTCTCCAGGTACGTGTGGGAAAGCACGCCGTCGAAACCGGCGCCGGCGTGGTAGCCGAGGAAGACGACGCCGTCCACGCCGGTGTCGATGCCCTGCATCATCGAAAGCGGTTTGTGCCTGCCGGTGAGCATGCGCGCCCGGCCGTCGAGGTCTTCGAGCAGGAGGTTCCGCTGGGACGAATGCGCCTCGTTGACCAGAACGTCGGTGGCGCCGGCGTCGAAGAGGCCCGCGATGGTGGCGTTGACGTCACCGGTGAACAGGCGCCGGAATCGTTGCCACTGCTCGGTGCCGGGGATGACGTCCTCGGTCCAGGTGACGCCGGTGGCGCCCTCCATGTC
The DNA here is from genome assembly GCF_003947415.1 of Amycolatopsis sp. WAC 01376. Lineage (GTDB taxonomy): Bacteria > Actinomycetota > Actinomycetes > Mycobacteriales > Pseudonocardiaceae > Amycolatopsis. Next base: position 36,968 of record NZ_QHKL01000004.1, on the reverse strand, counting down.
CGCCGAGATCATGATGCGCATGCGGGGCAGACTAGCCGAGGTTCTTTGCCCTCGCCGCCGGGATCACGGCCAAGAACCGGAACGCGGGTAGACCGCCCAGGCGCGCTCCCACGCCGCGAACCGATGCCGGTCGAGCACCAGCCGGACGACCCGGTGCAACAGGATCAGCGAGCCGACCACCGCGAACCAGAGCCAGAGTCCGACGAGCACGGAATCGAACACGGCCGTCGACGCGGTCCTCGGTGCGGCGGTGAGGGCACCGCGGGCGTCGATCCAGATCGGCACGGCCGTTCCGGCGGGGCTGCCCGGCGTGGCGAGGACACCGCCGGTGTGCCGCACGCCGCGCGAGTCGGTCCAGGTCGCCTCGGTGGTCGGGTCGTCGGTCCCGACGCTTTCGCTGTCGACGATGCGGACGGGTGCGGCCTTCAGCAGGTACGCGGTGGTGGCCTGACGTCCGGCCGAGTCGACGGCGGCCGCGGCGACCTGCCTGCCATGGTTGGCCGAACCGGCGGCGGCCGCGACCGGGACGGCGAGCAGCGCCGCGAGGATGACGAGTTTGAGGAGAAGGGCTTCGAATCGGTCTGAGCCACGGGCGAGCGAGTTGTGACCAGGGAAGAGCCGTCGCCTGAATCGGGCGATCGGACCGCTGGACCCGTGCACGAGGAACCCCATTCCCTCAGACCGCGAAAACCTCCATCTTCGATTCTCGGTCACCGGGGCGCCGCTGTCGCGGTATGGGGACACAGACCACTCTGTGAACCCGTACACAACCTTTAATTCGTTTTACCCGTCCGGGTTCCCCGGCTACCGTCTTTGCCATGGGGATTTTCTTCAACCTGTGATTCTCGTCTTCGACGCGGCCCTGGCGTAGAGCCTTCGCTCCGCCGGGCCGCGTCCTTCCGCACGCGCTCTTCTTCCTTCGAGAATCCAGGAGGACGCCCCTATGCGTACCCCGTGCCGAAATCCCGGGACACAACTCGTGCTCTCCGGTGTCACCAAGCGTTTCGACGACCATGTCGTACTCGATCAGGTCTCCTTCAGTGTCAAACCGGGGGAGAAGGCGGGCGTCATCGGCGACAACGGTTCGGGTAAGTCCACTCTCCTGAGGCTGATCGCCGGCCGCGACCGGGCGGACAACGGCACGGTGACCGTCACCGCGCCCGGAGGTGCCGGCTACCTTCCGCAGACCTTGGAACTGCCCGGCACCGCCACGGTCGGCGACGCGATCGACCTCGCGCTGGCCGACATCCGGGAACTCGAATCCCGGCTGCGGGCGGCCGAGACGTCGCTCGAGACCGCCGAAGACCTCGCTGCCTACGGTGACCTCATCACCGCCTACGAAGCCCGCGGCGGTTATGAGGCCGACGCCAGGGTGGAGGTCGCCCTGCACGGGCTCGGGCAGCCGGGCCTCGATCGCGGCCGCGCGCTGGGCAGCCTGTCCGGCGGGCAGCGGTCCCGGCTGGCGCTCGCGGCCACCTTGGCCGCGTCACCCGAACTGCTGTTGCTGGACGAGCCGACCAACGATCTCGACGACGAAGCCGTCGCCTGGCTGGAGAATCATCTCCGCGGGCATCGCGGCAGGATCGTCGCGATCACCCACGACCGGATGTTCCTCAGCCGGGTCACCACCACCATCCTCGAGGTCGACGCCGATCGCCGGACCGTGCACCGGCACGGCAACGGTTACGCGGGTTACCTCGCCGCGAAGGAGGCCGCGCGGTCCCGGTGGGTCCGGGAGTACGAGGAGTGGCGGCTGGAGAAAGCCCGCTACGAACGGCTGGCGGACGTCAACATCGACCGGTTCTCGGCGATTCCGCGCAAGGCCCCGGCGGCGTTCAGCGGGGCCGGCGCGTTCCGGGCCCGCTCGCGGGCACACGGGGCGATGAGCCGGATCCGCTCGGCCCGCGAGCGGATCCAGCGGCTCGACGCCGACGCGGTCCCGCCTCCGCCGCAGCCGCTCCGGTTCAGCGCGCGGATCGCCGCGGGGGAGGCGGAAACCGATCAGTACGTGGTGAAGGTCGACGACGTGTCGGTCGACGGCCGTCTGCCGCGGACGTCGCTCAGCGTGCTGCCCGGCGAACGGATCCTCGTGACCGGGCCCAACGGGGCGGGCAAGACGACCCTGATGCGGGTGCTCGCCGGGGAACTGGCGCCGTCGACGGGATCGGCGGAGCGCGCGGGCAGGATCGGGTTCCTGCATCAGAACGGCGGGCTCGCAGGCGACGCCCGAACCGTCTTGGCGGTCTTCGCGGGTGACAGTGACGAGGACGAGGCGGCCGAGAGGTTGCTGTCGCTGGGCCTGTTCCGGGCGCCGGATCTGCGCAAGCCGGTGCGGGAGCTGTCCGTCGGGCAGCGGCGCAGGCTGGAACTGGCCAGGCTGGTGACGGCCAGGACCGACCTGCTGCTGCTCGACGAGCCGACCAACCACCTCGCCCCGGATCTCGTGGAGGAGATGGAACAGGCGCTCGCGGAGTACTCCGGCGCGCTCGTGGTCGTCACCCACGACCGGCGGATGCGGCGGACCTTCGAGGGCAGGCGGCTCGAACTGGTCACTTCAGCGGCATGAGCGGTCCGTCCACTTTGGCCGGATTGAGACAGCTGTTCAGTCCGTCCACGAGGGAACAGGTCCCTGGCCCGCGCTTGAGCCGGTAGCCCTGCGGCACGCCACCCGCCGTCACCAGACCCTGGTACGCGGGAACGGCGTCCGTGGGGCGCCGGGTCAGCGCGGGATCGGTGAGAGCGTCCACTGTGTACAGCCCGAACCGGGCACGGTAGCTGCCCCATTCGTAGTTGTCGGTGAGGCTCCAGTAGTTGTAGCCGATGAGGTTCATCCCGTCGGCCTTCGCCCGCTGGAGCCAGTACACGGTGTCGCGGACGTGATCGCCGCGGCTGTAGTCCGCGTCGCGGGGTTTGCCGTTGTCGGTCGCCATGCCGTTTTCGACGATGTACAGAGGCAGGCGCGGGAACCGGTCGTGGTAGCTGCGCAGCGCGTAGTAGATGCCTTCGGGCTGGAGCTTCACGTCCCAGAACTTGTCGCTGGCGGCGGCGAACACCGTCCAGTTGTCGATGCTGAGGCCGTAGTAGTAGTCGATGCCGATGAAGTCGAGCTTGTCCTTGACCTGGTCGAGGAAGAACCAGTCGGCCATCCCGTTGACCCCGGTGATGTAGGCCTGATTGCTGGTGACCTTCGAGGTCGGATCGAGTTCGTGGATCAGGTCGTAGGCCCGCCGGTGCGCCTGGACGACGTTGGACTGCGCCGCGAAGTACCGCGTGGCGTTCAGCGCGCCGACCTTCTGTTCGTTCTTGAGGAAGATGAGCGGCTCGTTGAACGTCACCCAAAGGACGCCCTGACCGGCGTAGCGCTGGACGATCGTCCGGCTGAATTCCAGCCACGCGTCGGCGGTCCGCGTCTCCGCCCAGCCGCCCTGATCGAGCGCCCACCCCGGATAGACCCAGTGGTTGAGCGTGATCATCGGGGTCATGCCCGCGGCCCGGACCTGCCGGAGCACGTCGTCGTAGAAGGCCAGTTCGGTCTCGTCCCACCGGCCAGGCGAGGGTTCGACGCGAGCCCACTCGACACCGAAGCGATAGGTGTTGACGCCGAGCCCGGCCGCGAGGCGGATGTCGTCGGCGTAGCGGTGCCGGAAGTCCACGGAGTCGCGGTACTCGTCGACGCCGTCCTTGCCCGCGGAACGGTCCACGAACCGCTTCCAGTTGCTGTCGGGCGCGCTGCCTTCGGACTGGTAGCCCGAAGACGCGACGCCCCAGTAGAAGTCCCGGGACCAGTCGTCATCCTGCGATGCGGACGCGTTCACGGCCGAAAGTGTCGCGCATAGTGAGACGGCGACCACCGAGGACAACACCCGGCGTAACCTTCTCCGATGCTCCGGCCACTTCGTCGATCGTTCACCGGTGTCCGCCATCTTCCGGACGCTAACGTGAGTGAACGGCGTAAACAAGAGGCCGTCCGGGGGCTTCGACGATGACGTTGGGGAGATGATCGACTTGACCGGCAGCACGGTCCGACACGCCGTCTATCTGCCGCCTTTCGGCCCGTTCGGTGAGCCGGGAGTGCTCGTCGACCTCGCCGTGCGCGCGGAGGCGGCGGGCTGGGACGGGTTCTTCCTGTGGGACCACGTGGTCGCGGACACCATGCCCATCGCCGACCCGTGGACGACACTCGGCGCGATCGCGCACGCCACCAGCCGCCTGCTGTTCGGCCCGATGATCACACCGCCCGCCCGGCGCCGCCCGTGGGTGGTCGCCCGGCACGCGTCGACGGTCAGCAGGCTTTCCGGCGGGCGGCTGATCCTCGGCACCGGGCTCGGCTCGGACGAATCCGGTGACTTCAGCCGGTTCGGCGAGCAGACCGACCTCCTGACCCGATCGGCGATGTTCGACGAAGGCCTCGACGTCATCCGCGCGATCTGGTCCGGCAGGCGGTTCGACCACGACGGCGCGCACTACCAGGTCGCCCTCGCCGAGGCGCCGCCCGAGCCGTTCCCGATCCCGATCTGGGTGGCGAGCTCGACCGACAACCCGCGCGTCGTCCGGCGGGCGGCGTTGTGCGACGGGATCTTCCCGAACCCCGAGGACCACACGCCGACCGCCGAAGAGATCGCGGAGACCCACCGCGCGCTCCGCCTCGCCGGACTGGAACCGGGACGTCCCTTCGACGTCGCGGTCGCCGGGAACGCGAGCCCGGCGTGGGAGGAACCCATCAAGGTCGATCTGCCGGCTCTGGGGCAGGCCGGGATGACCTGGTGGATGGAGTCGCTGATGCATCTCGACCCGCTGGAGCTTTCGCAGAAGATCGTGGACGCCGGTCCGCCTCGGTGGTGACACGGCCGCTCGGGTGGCTCCTTCAGCGCTTCCGATGGGCCGGCCGTCGACCTCTGATGTCGTGAAGGGTCCCTTTGAGACCTTCATCGTCTCAAAGGGACCCTTCACGACATTCCCACGAAAACTCACGTGAGCGCCTGGAGTTCTTCATGTACTGGGGAAGGTGTGAAGGTCGAGTTTCCTCGGCTGAGCCGAGGGAAGGGGGACTTCACGCGCAGCCGTTGTGACTGCTGGTTCCTATGGGGCCCATCTGTCCACAGTGGACTGACACTCGGCCTTCCGTCGGATTCCGTTGCTCCGAAAGACTTCACCGCCCTTGTGGTGGCGCGAGCCTTTGGTAGCGTCACCGCGGGCGTCCTGCGAACCAGTGACGCGCGGGGGAGGGATCGAATGGCCGATGAGCTGGACGGGCACCACGCGATGCGGCTGGAAGCCGGGGTCGCGCTGATCAACGCGCTGACCGGAAAGCACGTGCACGGCAGGCCGAAACCCGCGCTCGGCGGTCGCGATCTGGTTCGTGCGGCCGCCGAAGCGGTCGGCGACACCGGGAACGGCCGCGTCGACCTGTCCAGTGCGGAGAGGCTGCGAAATCTCGCGTCCCGGTTGCGGGAGATCATCGAGTCGCTCTCCAGGCGCGAGCACGACGAGGCGGCCGGGTTGCTCAACCGGATGCTCGCCGACAGCAGGGCGCGTCCGTCGTTGCACCGCCACGGCGACCAATCGTGGCACCTGCATTTCCACGGCCCCGAAGCCGACCTCGTCCAGCAGTGGACGGCCGGGCTCGCGGTGGCGGTGGCGGCGGCGTTCGGCGAGCACATCCCGCATCGCGTCGGGCTGTGCGCGGCGCCGCGGTGCGATCAGGTGTACATCGACGCGAGCCAGGCGCAGATCAAACGGTTCTGTGGCCTGGCCTGCCAGAACCGGGTGAAGGCCGCCGCGTATCGCGCCCGCCGGTCAGGGGCGTGAGCCGCGCGGCGTCGCGTCGATGTACCACTCGCGGCTGAACGCGAGGCCGAAGAGCGGCGCCGGAAGCCGGGTGATGACCCGCATCAGCGGCGCGAGCCTGCCGGTTCCCTTCACCTGGGTGGAATGCGCGGCGATCGCGGCCTGCTTCTGGCGCGCGAAGCGCCGGACGTCGAAGGTGTGGGTGATCTCGGACCGGGCGCTGTAGGCGCGGAGAAGCCTGTCGACGTCGTAGCGGAACGGGATCCGGGACAGGCGCACGATCCGCACCAGGCGCGCGACGGCGTCGCGGGGGATCGTGGCCTCCAGCAGCCGGACGTCGCCGGCGAGTTCCGCCGCACGTTTGCCGACCTGGTGCACCTTGACGTGGTCGCGGTGGCCGTAGCCGCCGTTGCGGTCGTAGCTCAGCAGCACGGAAGCCTTCTCCTCGCGCAGGATCGCCACGAGCCGCGCGGCCGCTTCGTCGGTGCTCGCGCGGACGAAGCGGACCCAGCCCGGCGGGTCCGGGTAGAGGATCGCGCCGTGGCCACTGCCGGCGTATCCGAGGTGTACGACCCGCGCGACGCCCAGCACCGTCGCGCTTGCCTCGAGTTCGGCGCGGCGCGACGGGTCCGGGCCTTTCATGCCGATGGTGGCGACCACGAGTACGACTCGGTGCCCGTCCGCGGCGGCGCGGGCGAGGGTGCCGCCGGTCAGCAGTGCTTCGTCGTCCGGATGGGCGTGGAAGGCCACGATGGTGGTCACGCTCCGATCATGCCGGAGGTCGTCGAAACAGTGGGTGGTCAAGTCTTGACCGTCCGTCGATCTCGTGGGTAATCTCTCCTTTACTTTCCAATAGTAAGGAAAGTTTCCTATTTAATCCCGCCGCCCTGACCGTCGGCACGCCAACGCGGGCGTCGTCGACGCGAGAGGAGAAGCCGAATGCGTTGGGACAAGATCCGTCTCCGGGTGACGGCCGCACTGGCCGCCGGACTGCTGGCGCCGGTCGCCGCCGCGAGTACCTCGATGGCGACCGAGACCGGCACAGCACCCGCAACGCAGGCAGCCGCCGCGCTGCCGCCGGGCAGCCCGGCGGCGATCAACGGACAGCTGAAGGTCTGCGGCCTCCAGCTCTGCAACTCCGCCGGCAAGCCGATCCAGCTCCGTGGCATGAGCACCCACGGGATCCAGTGGTTCAGCCAGTGCGTGAAGACCGCTTCGCTCGACGCGCTGGCCAACGACTGGAAGGCCGACGTCCTCCGGATCTCGATGTACATCCAGGAAGGCGGCTACGAGACCAACCCGCGCAAGTTCACCGACATGGTGCACGGGTACATCGAGGAAGCCACCAAACGCGGGATGTACGCCCTGGTCGACTGGCACCAGCTCACGCCCGGCGATCCGAACGCGAACCTGAGCCGCGCCAAGACGTTCTTCACCGAGATCGCCCAGCGGCACAAGGACAAGACCAACATCATCTACGACATCGCCAACGAGCCCAACAACGTCAGCTGGGACCGCGTCCGCAGCTACGCGGAGCAGATGATCCCGGTCATCCGCGCCCAGGACTCCGACGGCGTCGTGCTCGTCGGCACCCACGGCTGGGGCTCGCTCGGCATCTCCGACGGCCGCAACGAGACCGACATCATCAACAACCCGGTGCGCGCCACCAACTTCATGTACACGTTCCACTTCTACGCGGCGTCGCACAAAACCGAGTACTTCAACGCGCTGAGCCGGGCCGCGAGCAAGATCCCGCTGTTCGTGACCGAGTTCGGCACCCAGACCGCCAGCGGTGACGGCGGGAACGACTTCACCAACTCCCAGAAGTACCTGGACTTCCTGGCGTCGAAGAAGATCAGCTGGACCAACTGGAACTTCTCCGACGACAGCCGTTCGGGCGCGGTGTTCAAGCCGGGCACCTGCTCGGGCAGCTCGTTCACCGGCACGGCTCCGCTGAAGCCCGCCGGCGTCTGGATCCGGGACCGCATCCGCACCGCGGACAACTTCCCGACCTCCTGATCCCGGCAGCGCGCACGTCAGGAAAGGGTCGTTCAGGACAAAAAATGTCCTGAACGACCCTTTCCTGACACATCAGCCGAGTGGTTCGAAATCCAGCGCGGCGAGGCGGTCCGGGTCGGCGAGGATCTCGATCGCCGCGATCTTCCCGTCCACGACGGTGAAGGCGAAGACCGTCGTCGGGACGCCGTCCTTGGTGACGACCATCCCGGCCGCGCCGTTGACCAGTGCGGGGCGCGGTACCCCACCGGCGCCCGTCGACCGGAACATGAGCGCCTGGCTCGCGACCGTGGCCGCGCCGCGCACGAAACGCGTGACACCGGCCGGGGCCGCGCCGCCCTCGGCACGGAGGATGACGTCCGGGTCGAGCACCGAGACCAGCGCGTCGAAATCGCCGTCCCGCGCGGCGGCGAAGAACGCGTCGACGACTGCCCGCTGACGGCTCAGGTCCGCGTCCGGGACCGTCGGCGAGCCCTGCAGGCGGCGGCGCGCGCGGCTGGCGAGCTGCCGGGTCGCCGCGGAGGACCGGCCCACGATCGGCGCGATCTCGTCGAACGGCAGGGCGAACATGTCGTGCAGCACGAACGCGAGCCGTTCGGCGGGGTCCAGGGTGTCGAGGACGACCAGGAGCGCCAAGCCGACCGAGTCCGCCAGCAGGGCCTGGTGTTCCGGGTCGATCCCGTCCTCACGGCCGATGATCGGGTCGGGGAGCTGCGCGCCGACCGGGTCTTCGCGCCGTGACTTGCGTGAGCGCAGCATGTCGAGGCAGATCCGGCCGACGACGGTGGTCAGCCAGCCGCCGAGATTGTCCACGTCACCGGACTCCGACCGGCTCAGCCGCAACCAGGCCTCTTGCACGGCGTCGTCCGCTTCGCTGAGCGAACCGAGCATCCGGTACGCCACCGCCCTCAGATGCGTCCGATGCCCCTCGAAGCGTCGTGCCAGCCAGTCGTGTTCGTCCACGGTCCCCATCCTTCATCGATCAGTCGTAACCCTGACGCGTGGGGGAGCGGAGATGTGACAGCCCTTCAGCCGCGGGCGGCGGTTCGGATCGCCGGGGCGCGCATCGCCGTCGCCGCCGCGCCCAGGTGCGAACCGAGGGTCGAGGTCACCGCGACGGCGACGATGACGAGATAGGCGCCGATCGTCGCGTCCGGTACGGGACCGCCGGTCCTGGCGACGCTGTAGGGGATCACGGTGACGGCCGCGGCGAGCGAGCCGAACAGCACGCCGACCGCCGCCAGGACGGTGCCTTCGGTGCCGACGAGCCGCAGGACCTGCGACGGTGTCGAACCGATGAGCCGCTGTTGACCGAACTCCCGGCGGCGTCCGGCGATCGCGGCCACGACGGTGTTCACCAGCATCACGGCGGCGAACAGCGCGATCATGCCGACGACGACGTAGTTCAGGGTCTCGATACTGCTCGCGATCTCGACCGGTGCGATGACGGCGGCGTTCTCGACGGCCTGCATGTACAGCGTCCCGGTCGCGATCCCGGTGAACAGGATGATCGGCACCAGCACACCGGCCATTTGGCGGCTTCGGACACGAAGGTGCGCCGCCGTGAGGTGACCGCTGACGCCCGCGCGTCGCAGCGGAGCGGCCAGCACGGCTGCGATGGGGCCGAGCAGCGCGGGGGCGAGGAGTGCCAACCCGATCGCGGCGAGGATCGCGCCCTGGCCGCCGACCGCCATCAGCGCGGGTTCCGTCCCGGTGAACACGGTCATCGTCACCACACCGCAGCCGAGCCCGGCGGCCAGCACGATCGCGGCGCCGACCACCCGGAGCCGGCTGGTCCGCCGGGTGTCGACGCCCGCCTCGCGGATCGCCTCCACCGCTCCGCGCCGGGTCACCTGTCGCGCGGCGACCGTCCCTGCCACCAGCGCCGCGAGAAGCGTGATGCCGGTGCCCATCGAGACCGCGATCGGGCCGAACCGCGCCTCGAGCCCGGCCGGTACGCGGCCCGTGTCACCGAGCAGCGCGACCAGCCACCGTCCGGCGAAGACCGACGGCACGACGGCCGTGGCCGCGGCGAGGACCGCGACGGCCGCCGCTTCACCGACGATCATCCGGCCGATCTGCGACGGCGTCGCGCCGACACTCTTCAGCAACGCCAGCTCCGGGGCGCGTTGCCGGATCAGCAGAGAGAGCGTCGAAAGCGTCGCGAACAGGACGATCACCAGGCCCCAGCCACCGACGACGCTCGCCATGATCGGCAGCGTCTTCGCGGTCTCCGGTCCGGCGGCGGTGCGAGTGTCCAGGAGGGACGCGAACGTCATCAGAATCGTGGCACCGAAGAACAGCGCGACGAAACTCGCGATGAATCCGGTGGTACGACGGCGGAGCGACGAGAACGCCAGCTTGGTCGCGATCATGCGGAAGGTCCTCCCCAGGCTTAGCCGCCAGGTTAGGGAGACCGGCCGTCACCGGACAGGGGACAGGCCCCCGAGCGCGAGGTAGGGGCGGCCCTACCGCCGCGGGTAGCCGCCGTCGACCTCCTTCACCGGCTTGTGCGGGAACCGGCGTTCGGCGTAGGCCTTCGCCGGTGAACCTTCCTGCACGTACAGCGTCTCCACCTTGTCCTGCAACGGTTTCACCACGGTGCCGAGGAAGCCGCGGCGGTCGTCGAGATACGGTCCGAGCACGTCTTCACCCGCCGGGCAGACGGCCATGCAGTACGCGGCCTTGTAGTTCGGCTTGAACGCGAGGCTCTGCCACATCGACACGTTCTCCGAGTCGGTCACCCTGGACCTGAAGTCGGCGGCGTCTTCGCTGTCGGCCACGGTCTGCGCCCAGTCGGTGAAGCCGCTCATGAACTCGCGGTAGTTGTGCGTCGAACAGGCTAGGAAGTCGAACTCGCCGGTCTTCGAGATCGCCCCGATCGGGCAAGCCGCGACGCACAGCTTGCACTCCAGGCAGGGGTTGTAGTCGAGGGGCTCGCCGTGGGCGGACACCTCGGCGTCCACGAGCAACGTCGCGAGGAGCACGAAGTTGCCGAACTTCGGATGGATCACGTTGCGGTGCAGCCCCATGGCGCCGAGTCCGGCCGCGACGGCGACCGTCTTGTGCGCGACCACCCAGATCCGGCCGGGATAGTGCTCCATCTCCATCGGGAACGTCGCCGACGGGTTGATCGCGCGGTATCCGGCGTCCTGCAGTGCCCGGACGATCGTGTGCCCGGCCTCGTTGATGATCTCGCCACCACGGTGGAACTCCTGGTTGGCGACGCTGCGGGCGGGGGAGCGGACGTCGTCGCGGTTCATCCGCACCACGAGCGAGACCAGGGTCTTGGTGCCGGGGAGCGCGCGCAGGACGTGTTCACGTTCGCCCGCAAGATCCGGATGGTCGAGCGGGACGGCCGCCGCGTCGTCGGCACCGGCGGCGAGGCAGATCTCCTTGAGCCAGCCGGCGTCGATCACCGGTGACGGCCTGTCCCGCGGTTTGGCGAGCACCGCCCGTACCGACGGGTGGCTCGCCAGTTTCTTGGGAAGCCGGTCGGTCACAACGCCTCCAGGATGGTCGCGTTGGCCTGGCCGCCGCCTTCGCACATCGCCTGCAGGCCGTAGCGGGCGCCGTGGTGGTGCAGCGCGTTGACCAGCGTGCCCATCAGCCGGGTGCCGCTCGCGCCGAGCGGATGACCCAGCGCGATCGCCCCGCCGTGGACGTTGACCTTGGCCGGGTCGGCCCCGGTCTCCTGCTGCCACGCCAGCACGACACTGGCGAACGCCTCGTTGATCTCGAACAGGTCGATGTCCGCGAGGCGCAGACCGGCGCGCCGCAAGACCTTCTCCGTCGCCGGGATGACGCCGGTGAGCATGAGCAGCGGGTCGGAGCCGGTGACGGCGAAACTGTGCAGCCGGGCGCGCGGCCGCAGCCCCAGTCTGGCGGCGGTCTCGCTGGAAGTGATGAGCACGGCGGAGGCGCCGTCGTTGATCGGGCTGCTGTTGCCCGCGGTCACCGACCAGTCGATCTGCGGGAATCTTTCCGAGATCCCCTCGTCCTGGAACGCGGGGCGCAGCTTGGCCAGCGTTTCGAGGTCGGTGCCCGGCCGGACGGACTCGTCGGTGGACACCAGGCCCGACGGGGTCTCGATCGGCACGATCTGGCTCGCGAACCGGCCGAGCGCGTGCGCCCGCGCCGCCTTCCGGTGCGAGGACACCGCGAACTCGTCCATCGCGCCGCGGCTGAGCGACCACTTCGCGGCGATGAGTTCGGCGCTGATCCCTTGCGGCACCAGGCCTTCCGGATAGCGCTCGGCGACGCCGGGGCCGAGCGGATCGGTGCCGGGCAGCACGTTCGACCACATCGGGACGCGGCTCATGGACTCGACACCGCAGGCGATGACGACGTCGTACGCGCCGGCCATCACGCCCTGTGCGGCGAAATGCACGGCCTGCTGGCTGCTCCCGCACTGCCGGTCGACGGTGGTCGCGGGCACGGACTCGGGCAGCCCGGCCGCGAGTGCCGCCCACCGCGTGACGTTCTGGGCCTGTTCGCCGACCTGGTCGACCGCGCCGCCGATGACGTCGTCGATCAGCGCCGGGTCGAGGCCGTTGCGCTGGACGAGCGCGCGCAGCGTGTGGGCGAGCAACTGGACGGGATGGACCCCGTGCAGGGCGCCACCGGGCTTGCCCTTGCCGATCGGGGTACGGACGGCGTCGACGATGACCGCGTCGTGCACGGCTGCCTCCAGTAGTGAGTTGGAACCTCCAACTCACTCTGGCACCGAGTGGGTTGGAAATCAAGACTCACTGGGTTTACGCTGGCCGCATGACCGAAGGACCGAGGGACTGCTCGATCGCCAACGCGATGGAGGTGATCGGGGAGCGCTGGAGCCTGCTCGCGCTGCGCGAGGTGTTCTTCGGGGCGCGGCGGTTCGACCAGATCGTCCGCAACACCGGGGCGAGCCGGGACATCCTGACCGCGCGGCTGCGCAAGCTCGTCGAGGCGGGAATCCTCGAAAAACGGCTCTACGAGGAGCATCCGCCGCGCTACGAGTACGTGCTCACCGAGGCGGGGCACGGGCTCAACCACGTGCTGCTGAACCTCATGGCGTGGGGCGACCGGTACGTCACGGACGGGCCGCCGCCGACGGTGTGGCGCCATTCGTGCGGCGAGGTCCTCGCACCGGAGACCGTCTGCGCGCACTGCCAGGAACCGGTGCGGGAGAAGGACATGACGCTCGTGCGGAGCAGCCGGCGATGACGCGTGTCCGGCTGTCCGTGAAGGCCTCCTTGAGGGACCCAGAGTCCCTCAAGGAGGCCTTCACGGACCTTCGCTAACCGCGGTTCCGCCATTCCCGCGCGATCATCCGCATGAGCGCCGGGTAGATGATCAGGTACCGGAACGGCTTGATGAATCCCATGTACGCCCGGCCGAACAGGCCGTTGGGTTTGACCAGCACCGCCATCTGACCGCGATACCCGCCCCGCCCGTCTTCGACCCACGCGATGTGCAGGACGCCGTGCATGGTCCCGTTCGCCATTTCGGCGGCGAATTCGTCTTCGAGCCGGTACACCGGAGTGAACGGCGACCAGTCTTCGTCCGGCCCGGTCGGTGTGTCGCGGAGGTCTTCCGGCAGTTCGGCGCGGAGTGATCCCACCCGGGTGTCGAGGCCGGCGGTCCGCTTGTCCAGGCCGAACAGTCCGCCGAGTTTCCAGCGCAGCGCCCACAACGCCCGGACGGGCAGTGGTGCCCCGTTCGGGAAATCGCCCGACGAGAACTGCTTCACCAGCTTGGCGAAGTCGTCCGGACCGCCGGGTGTTTCCAGCGCCCAGACGTCTTCGAGGTCGAAGTCCCCGGCGATTTCGTGGATCCGCCAGGAGTGGGTGGTGTGCGCCGTGTTCGCGAGTTTCATGCCGACACCAGCTGGACGATCTCGCGTGGCCGGACTTCGCGGTCGTCGAAGGCGACGTCCACGTCCGCCGAGCCCAGAGCCTGCATCGAGGCCGCCTGTGCCGCCTCGGATTCCCACCGCACGATCGAGACCACGGCGTCTCCGGCGGCGGTCACCCAGCATTCGGCTGCGAGGCAGCCCGGAGTGGAGCGCAGGACGGCGGCGACTCGCTGGACGCGCGAGACGAAATCGTCGTGATGATCGGTGTGCGGGTAGTGCGTGGCCACGAATCCGACAGTCATCGTCGTTGTTCCTCCCAGTGAACTTCCGCCATCTATACGGTAGCGTATATATCGTCGTCGAGGTGCTGGAGTGACGGGAGATACGGTGATCGCATGGCCGCCGAAACCCGGACCCCGCCGAGCGCCTGGATCGACGCGGGGCTGCACGCCCTCGCCGCCGGAGGTCCCGGCGCCGTCCGTGTCGAGGCGCTCGCGAAAGCGCTCGGCGTCACGAAAGGCGGGTTCTACGGCCATTTCGCCGATCGGGACACGCTACTGGAGGAAATGCTCGCCACCTGGGAGCGGATGAGCACCGACCTGCTGTTCGAGAGCGTCGAGCGCGAAGGCGGCGACGCCAGGGCCAAGATCCGGCGAGCCGGACTGCTCGCCGCGGACCGGCTGCTGCCGATCGACCTCGCGATCAGGGATTGGGCCCGGCGCGACCAGGCGGTGGCCGAACGGCTCCGGCGGGTCGACAACCAGCGGATGGATTACCTGCGTTCCCTCATGCGCGAGATCTTCGCCGACGAGGACGAGGTCGAAGCCCGGTGCCTGCTCGCGTTCTCGCTCCTGATCGGCAAGCACTTCATGGCCGCCGACCACAACGGCCGCACCCGGGACGAGGTCACCGAGTTGGCGGGGGCGTTGCTTCTCGGTGGCAAGCCCGGCCAACACGGCTGAGGGTGTGTCTGAAGCGTCGTCTCGTCCGTGAACTGCGCTACGTGTCCGACGATAGGTCCATGTACCCGGAGATCGAGCCCTACGCGTCAGGCCACCTGAACACCGGTGACGGCAACCTCGTGTATTGGGAGGAATGCGGCAACCCTGACGGCAAGCCCGTGGTTTTCCTGCACGGCGGCCCTGGCGGCGGCTGCTCACCGTCGCACCGCCGGCTGTTCGACCCGTCCGCCTATCGGATCGTCCTGTTCGACCAGCGTGGCTGCGGGCGGTCGTTGCCGCACGCCTCCGCGTCGGGCGATCTTTCGTCGAACACGACCTGGCATCTCGTCGATGACATCGAGCGACTGCGGCAGTCGCTGGGCATCTCGCGGTGGCAGGTGTTCGGCGGGTCCTGGGGATCGACGTTGGCGCTGGCGTATGCCGAGAAGCACCCTGAACGCGTGTCGGAGTTGGTGCTGCGCGGGGTCTTCACGCTGCGTTCGTCCGAATTGAATTGGTACTACCGGGGTGGCGCGGCGAACGTCTTTCCGGACTTGTGGGAGAAATTCATGGCGCCGATCGCGAAGCTCGACGGGGATCCCGTGGAGCTGTACGCGAAGCTGCTCGCCGACCCCGACCCCCGGGTGCACGGGCAGGCCGCTGTCGCGTGGAGCACCTGGGAGGCCGCGACGACGACGCTGCTTCCCCGGCCCGAACTGGTGGCGGAATTCGCCTCGCCGGAATTCGCCCTGGCGTTCGCGCGGATCGAGAACCATTACTTCGTGAACAACGGGTGGCTCGAAGAAGGACAGCTGATCCGGGACGCCGCCGCCTTGAAGGACGTTCCCGGCGTGATCGTGCAGGGGCGGTACGACCTTGCCACGCCCATGGTCTCCGCGTGGGACCTGCACAAGGCATGGCCGGATTCGGAACTGGTGATCGTGCCGGATGCCGGGCACGTGTACGACGAACCCGGCATCCTGGCCGCGTTGCTGGCGGCGACGGATCGGTTCCGTGACTAGTCCGCCTGTTTCCTGTTGAGGGGTAAGGCGAACGTGGGGTGGCCGGAGTTGGCGGCTGGGGCGGGACTGGCCGAAGAGTCGCCTTCCTGACAGTGCATTAGGGACATTTTCCGAGGTGTCAGTGTCCGAGTTGGGCGAGTTGTGCGGTTTGGGGAGGGGGTCGTGAGTGGTAAAGAGGGTTAGAACGCTACTTGCCACTCACGACCCCTCTACCTAAACGGGCATATGCCTTAAAGTGGACATTTCGTCGTTGGGAAGCGTCTCTTGTGGACACTCAGGTCCTGTCGGCCAGCGCGGAACCACGCTTGGGCGCGAAGACCGCGAACTTGGCTTATGAAACGCGCGCTAGGCCGTTTCCTGCAAGTCATGTTCGCGGTCCCCGTGTGGATTTTGGTGCGTTGGATGACCCGAAATCCACACACCCCTCACTCGACACCAAAGGTCCCCCGCTCCCTTTCCGCAGGTCAGCACACCAGGCGATACTCACAGGACACGGCCTAGTCGTCGTCCTCTTCGGGGGTCGTCGGAACCTGTTTGCGCGCGACGTAGATGAGCAGCCCGATGATCACCACGGGGCCGACGAAGATGAGGATCTCGTCCCAGCCGCCCTGGTGCATCATCATCACCCGCGCCGCGATGGTCATGAGCCGGACACCAGTGCGATCCCGAGCGCGGTGTAGCCGATCATCAGCGCCAGCATGGGGTACTGGCCCACCTTGACGTAGTTCGCACGCAGCACACCGACGGAACGGTCATGCGCCGAGGTTACGGCCAGCACGTGCCCCGCGACGATTCCGGCGATCTGCACCAGCGCGATCACGCCGGTCGAGACGACCGTGTAGTCGATCGCGCGGCCGAAGCCCTGCTGCCCGGAGAACACGGCGAACGAGAAATAGTGCGCGACCGTGTAGCCGACCATGATCGGGATCAGGGATGGCGCGAACGCGGGATACGGGTCGAAACCCCGGCGCAGATACGGCCTGGTCAGGCTGATCGCGCCCGCGTAGGCGCCGTATGTGAGCGCGATACAGGCCGCGAGCCCGGCGGTGCCCCCGAGGACGCCGGCGTCCAGGGACGTCCAGAACGGGAGCCGGGTCAGGCCGTCGAACGCCGTCGAGCCGAGCACCACCAGTACCAGCGCGGTCAGCCAGGGCGCGGGGGATATAGCGACCAGCCCGTCCAGCGGATTCCGGACCACGAGCCGCCCGTCACTGCGCCTGCCGAACGGGGACAAGGCCGCGATCAGGCGCGCGTAGACCTCGAAAGCGTCACCGCGGTCGAACCATCGCGGACCGTAGACCACGCCGAGAGCAATGTGTATAACGGCATACACGGTGCAGAAAAGAGCGATCGCTCGCGGCGAATCCGAATGCGGGAACACCAGTTCCAGCCAGAGAAACGCCAGGAGGCCGACGATCGCGGGCAGGTAGCCCGGCCGGTCCGGGAGTTCGCGATGCCGTGCGGGGATCAGCGACGCGACCGTCCTCAGTGGATTCAGTCGCCGCCAGACCGGGCCGAACAGGAGCGAAAGCGGAACCAATCCCACCCAGAACCAGACGTAGAACCACGCTGGAGCCGGGTTGTCGGCCGAACTGCCGGGACCGGCCCACGCCATCGCGAGGAAACCCGCGAACAGCAGCACGCCGGCCACGCGTAACGCGACCCGCGAGAACGCGCTGTCGACGAACCGCTGCAGTAGGAGGGGGAGTGCACGGCCGGCGTCGGCGCCGCGGAGCTTTGGTTCCTTCCAGAACACGGTGAGCGCGAAGAAGGAGACGACGACGGCCGCCGCTCCCGCGTAGAGCGCGAGCCACAGCGGCACCGGCAGATCGGACCGGCCGCCGAGACCGTGCGCCAGGATCATCCGCTGACCCGGAGCTTGGTCACCGCCGCGCCGCTCTTGTGCAGTTCCACCTCGAAGATCCCGTCGATGTTCGCGGTGAAGGAGACCGTTCCCGGAACTCCGGGGGCCAATTGGGCGGCCTTGTCGTAGCCGTGGACGTGCAGTTCGTCCGCCTGATCGGAGGTGACCTCGAGCGCGACGTTCTCGCCGGTCCGCACCGCGACCTCCTCCGGGCCCGCCGTGCGCTTGCCCTCGGTGATCGAGAACTTCACCGTCCGGGTGCCGGTGCCCGGCGACGGTTCGGAACCGGTCGATCCCGAACAGCCGGTCACGGCCAGCAGCGCGGCCACGGTGATCCCGCAGATCCCGCCGATCCTCCGCATCGAGGTTCCTCCAAGTCGTACGCCCCGGCTTGCCTGGCCGGAACCATGCCTCTATCGTGTTACCCCAAGGTAACAGTTACTCAGGTTAGCAGGAAGGCGAGAACGGTGTTCATGGCTCAGGAGAGCCCGCCTGCCGGCGGCGCGCAATTCGGGCAGATCGTCATCGCGGGCCTGATGTTCACCGCGGTCTTCCTGCCCTTGGCCCTTTTCGTGCTCCGCGAACGCGCGGGGAAGCGGACCGTCATCGGCCGCGTCGCCGACTGGATGGGTGACTTCAGCGGTCTGCCGCGCTGGGCGGCACTGCCGATGTTCGTCGCGTTCCTCTCCGGGATGTCGGCGCTGATCGGCGTCTATTGGGACGTGCCGATCCACATGGAGCTCGGCCGCGACGAAGGCCCGCTGGCGAACCCGTCGCACTTCCCGATCTACTTCGGACTGATGGGCATCTTCGCCAGCGGCGTGCTCAGCGCGACACTGGCGACGAAGGACCTGCCCAAGCGCACGTTCAAGATCGGCCCGCACTGGCGGGCGCCGATGGGGTCCATCCAGATGATGGCGACCGGTCTGGTCGGTATCGCGGGATTCCCGCTCGACGACGTCTGGCACCGGCTGTTCGGCCAGGACGTCACCGAATGGGGGCCGACGCACGTACTGATGATCGGTGGCGGCGTCTGCGTGGTGCTGGGGCTGCAATTGCTGCTCGGCGAAGCGCGACAGGCCGGCGCGACCGGACCGGTCGTGCGCCTGCTCGGCCCGGTGCTCGCCGGTGCCTGGATGATGGGTGCTTCGGCGTTCCTCATGGAGTTCGACCTCGGCGTCCCGCAGTTCCCGATGCTGTCGCAGGTCGTGCTCGTCGGTCTGATCGGCGCCTGGACGCTGACCTGCGGGCGGCTGTCCTGGGGACCCGGCGGCGCGCTGATCGTCCTCGCGGTCTTCCTCGTCTCCCGTGCTTCGTTCACCGTCATCCCGCTGTTCGCCGATCTGCACGTGGCCTCGTTGCTGCCGTACGCCGCCGAAGCGGTGATCATCGAGGTCGTCGCGCTGGCGATGCGGAGCCGTCAGGGCTACACCTTCGCCGTTGTCGCCGGTCTGCTCGTGGGGACGGCCGGGATGCTCGCCGAGGCGGCGTTCACCCAGTGGCTGATGCCGAACCCTTGGCCGGCGGCCCATTTGCCGTTGTTCGTCCTGTTCGGGACCGGCGCCGCACTGGCGGGTGCGTTCATCGGTGTCTGGCAGTACCAGCGGGTGGAGGAGACGGCGACGTTGGTGCCCGCGGCGGGCCCCCGGCACGCCGTCGGACTCGTCGGCGCGCTGGGGGCGGTCGCCCTGATGTCGGCCGTCGCCGTCCCGCAAGATCCGGATGCCGGATTCACCGCCGACGTCCGGCTGACCGAGGCCGCGGCCGGGCTGCCGATCTCGAACCCGCACGGCGGTGGCACGCCCCGCTGGGTCGACGCGACCGTCACGATCTCCCGTCCCGACCTCGCCGACGACGCCGTGTGGCTGAACGGTTTCGCTTGGCAGGGCGGCGACTTCTTCACCGCGCCGCTGGAGAAGATCGGCGACGGGGTGTATCGCACGGTCCAACCGCTGCCGGTGTTCGGTCAGTGGAAGACCGGGATCCGCGTGCACGTCCCGAACCGGGTGATGGGGCTCGCCCCGATCTACGCGCCCGCCGACCCGGCCGCGGACGCCCCGGCGATCGACGCGGCGTCCGGTACCCGCCCGTTCATGTCCGAGATCGAGTTCCTGCAACGGGAACGGAAGTCGGAGACGCCGGCCGTACTGTGGACCGTCGCGTACGTGACCGTCGGGCTCATCTTCGCCGGCATGTGGATGCTGTTCGCGTGGCTCTACGCGGCCGCCGCCACCGCGCGGCGGCGTGAGGTTCCCGTCGGCTGACGCCTCGCGTTTCGTCCTCTGGATGCGGTAGTTGCATGCGCAAGTACCGCATCCAGAGGACGAATCGCTTTGCTCGCACTTCGTCGCACGTATCGATTGAGCATCATCGGGCGCAAGCGTTCTGCAAGCACGGTTCCCTTGAATACCCAGGACACTGCACGTGTCGCCGTCTCGCGCGCCGAAACGGTGACTCACCGCAACGTCGGCGAGACGTAAAGTAGCTGTCGACCACGCGACGGCATCCGCCGTGCACGATCGGTGTTGGCGAGTCATTGCGCGGTTACCGCGATATGTGGTTACTTTTCCGCCTCGGGGGTTGGGTTACAGCGAGTTTCGATGGGGTGGTCTTCGTGCGCACTGAGCGTTTTCCGAAGCGACTACGTGGTCTTCGCGTAGTCGCGGTCCTTGCCGCTTCGGCGGTCGCGACGGTTCCTTTCGTGCCTGTCGCGGCGGCACAGCAGCAGGGCAAGGTCCTCCGGGTGGCGCTCACGACCGGCATCGACCACCTGAATCCCTTCACCGCTCAGCTGGCGGCGTCGACGCAGGTCGGCCGGTTCAACTACGAGTTCCTCACCTTGCCTTCGGCTGAGGACACCCAGCCCACGGGCGGCATCGCCGAATCCTGGAAGACCTCGGACGACAAGCTCACCTGGACCTTCGCCATCCGTCAGGGGATGAAGTGGTCCGACGGCAAGCCGATCACCGCGCAGGACCCCGCGTACACCTTCCAGCGGATGCTCGACGACGAGAACGCCCGCACCGCGAACGGCAGCTACGTCACCAACTTCGAGTCGGTGTCCGCGCCGGACGACAAGACGCTCGTCATCAAGACCAAGGCCCCGCAGGCGAGCATGACCTCGCTCGACGTCCCGATCGTGCCCAAGCACATCTGGGAGCCGATCAAGGACCTCAACGCCCCCTCGACCGACGAGATGGCCGTCGTCGGCGTCGGCAGCGGACCGTATCTGGTGACCGAGTACAAGAAGAACGAGTTCGTGAAGTTCAAGGCGAACAAGGACTACTGGCGTGGCGCGCCCAAGGTCGACGAACTGCAGCTGCTGCAGTTCAAGGACGCCGAGGCCGCGGTCAACGCGCTGAAGCAGGGTGAGGTCGACGTCATCAACCGGCTCACGCCGACGCAGTTCGACGCGCTCAAGGGCGAGAAGAACATCACCACGAACAAGGCGCCGGGCCGCCGGTACAACGAGCTCATCATCAACTTCGGCGTCAAGAACGTCGTCGACCAGCCGATCGGTGACGGCAACCCGATTCTGAAGGACAACCGGGTCCGCAAGGCGATCGCGCAGGCGATCGACACGGAGACCATCGTCCAGAAGGTGATGAACGGCTACGGCCAGCCCGGCACCGGTGTCGTGCCCGCGATCTACAAGGCCTACACCTGGACCCCGTCCGACACGGAGAAGACCAAGTTCGACATCGCGGCCGCGAACACCACCCTCGACCAGGCGGGTTATGCCAAGGGCGCGGACGGCATCCGCGTCGCCCCCGGCGGCGCGAAGCTGGAGTTCCGGCTCGCCGGCCACGCGAACCGGCCGTTCGACCAGCGTGTCGCGCAGTTCGTCAGCGGCTGGCTCAAGGACATCGGCATCGGTGTCAAACAGGAACTCGTCTCCGACGACGAGATGGACGACCGCACCACCGCGGGCAACTACGACCTCGCGATCTCCGGCTACGGCACCTCTCCCGACCCGGACTACGCCCTCAGCCTGAACACCTGCGCCGGCCGGCCGAACGCGGAGGGCAACGGTGGCAGCTCGTCGACGTTCTTCTGCGACCCGCGCTACGAAGACCTGTACAAGAAGCAGCTGACCGAGTTCGACCCGGCCAAGCGCGCCGAGCTCGTCAAGCAGGCCCAGGCCGTGCTGGCCGGCGAGTACGTCGACGTCGTCCTCGACTACGACAACGTGCTCGAGGCCTACCGCTCGGACAAGTTCTCCTCGTTCACCAAGCAGCCGCAGCCCGACGGCGCGATTCTCGAGCAGTCCGGCTACTGGGGCGTTTACGGCGCCACTCCGGCCGACGCGGCAGCGCCGGGCGCGGAGGAAAGCAGCAACACCGGACTGTGGATCGGCATCGGCGCGGTCGTGCTCGTGGTGCTCGTCGGCGGCGGCGTGCACGGCGGGCGGCGCGGCAAGTCGGCCGACGACCGGGAGTAGAGCTCGTTGACCGAAGCACTCAGTTCCCTCGACCAGACCCCGGCGCTCGTCGATCCCGACGAGCGCCGGGGCGGGACCGGCACCGCCCGGTTCGTGCTCTCCAAGATCGGCGGCGCGCTGGCGAGCCTCGCGCTCGTCGTCGTGCTGGGGTTCTTCCTGTTCCGGACACTGCCCGGCGATCCCGTGCGGTTCATGGTCCGCGACCGGCCGACCGACCCGAAGATGATGGCCGAGCTGCGCGAGCAGATGGGCGTCGACAAGCCGCTGCTGCAACAGTTCTGGGACTACGTCGTCGGCCTGCTCCAGGGCGACATGGGGGTCTCGTACCTGCAGCGGCGCCCGGTCTTCGACATGGTCGGTGAGCGGTTGTGGCCGACGATCCTGCTCGTCGGCAGCGCGACCGTGCTCGCGGTGATGCTCGGCCTGTGGCTCGGCATCCGCGCGGGCTGGCGGCGGGGGAGCAGGTTCGACAAGGTCCAAACAGGACTCGCGCTGACGCTGTGGTCGGTACCGCAGTTCTGGCTCGGGCTCATGTTGCTGGTGGCCAGCAACGGTCTCTTCCCGAGCCGTGGCATGCATTCCCCGGATGTCGCGCCGGGCTTCTTCAGCGAAGGGCTCGACGTTCTCCACCATCTGGTGCTGCCGTGCGTGACCCTGCTGGTGGTGTTCTACGCGCAGTACATGCTGGTCATGCGGTCGTCCCTGATCGGCGAGATGAATGCGGACTACCTCACCACCGCGCGGGCCAAGGGGCTGCGCGACGACCTCGTGCGCAAGCGGCACGCCGTGCCCAACGCCCTGCTGCCGACGGTGACACTGGTCTTCATGCAGTTCGGGATGGTCGTCTCGGGTGCGGTCTCGGTGGAGGCCGTGTTCAGCTGGCCGGGGCTCGGGCAGCTGCTCTACGAAGCGCTCCGCGGGCCTGATCTGCCTGTCCTGCAAGGAGTCTTCGTCATCCTCGCGGGTGCGGTGGTGCTGATGAACCTGCTCGCGGAGTTGCTCTACCGCGTGCTCGACCCCAGGGTGCGGACGGCATGACCACAGCGGAAAAACCCGGTTCGATCGTCTGGCGCCGCCGTCGTGAGTCGGTGGCGAAGCGCTGGCACGAGTTCACGACGAACAAGGCGGGCGTCTTCGGGCTGGCCTTCCTCGGCCTCATCACGCTGCTGGCCATCCTCGCGCCGGTGATCTCGGATGAGTCCGGCCTCGACGTCACCAAGGCCGAAGGCGGTTCGCTGGAACCGCCCAGCGGCGAGTTCTGGCTGGGCACCGACATCGACGGCCGTTCGGTGCTGCTGATGACGTTCTGGGGCGCGCGGATCTCGCTGCTCACCGGCTTCTCGGCGGCGTTCCTCTCGGTGCTGATCGGCACCGTCATCGGGATCGCGGCCGCGCATTTCGGCGGCTGGCTGTCCGGGCTGTTGCTGCGGTTCACGGACTTCTTCCTGGTGCTGCCGTCGCTCGTCCTCGCCGTGGCGCTCGCCTCGGTGCTGGATCAGGGCACGATGACGGTGATCATCGCCATCGGCGTCACCGCCTGGCCCAGCACCGCGCGCCTGGTCCGCGCGCAGACCCTCACGATCGAGGGCCGCCCGTACATCGAGCGCGCGAAAGCGCTCGGCGGCGGCCACCTGCACATCGTCGGCAAGCACGTCCTTCCCGGCGTCATGCCGCTCGTGCTGGCCAACACCACGCTCGTCGTGGGCAACGCGGTCATCGCGGACGCGACACTGGCGTTCCTCGGCGTCGGCAACCCGAACACCGTCTCCTGGGGAGCCATGCTGCAGACCGCCTTGAACAACGGCGCGATCAGCAAGGGCGCCTGGTGGAACCTGCTTCCGCCGGGTATCGCGATCGTCGTGGTCGTTCTCGCCTTCACCCTCGTCGGACGCGCGCTGGAGACAGTGCTGAACCCGCGCTTGAAGGGACAGCACTCATGAGCCCCTTGCTGGAACTGAAGAACCTCGGCGTCACCTACGCCACCGGAAGCGGTGAGGTCGCTGCCGTGCGCGGCGTCAGCCTCGTGCTCGAACCCGGCGACACCCTCGGGGTGGCGGGGGAGTCGGGGTCGGGGAAGTCGACCGTCGCGATGAGCGTCCTGCGGTTGCTCCCGCGGTCGGCCAAGGTCAGCGGAGAAATCCTGCTGGACGGCGAAGACGTCACGGCCATGAAGTGGGGCAGGCTGCGCGCGGTGCGCTGGGCCGAGGCCTCGGTCGTGTTCCAGGGCGCGATGCACGCGCTCAACCCGGTCCGCCGGATCGGCGAGCAGATCGCCGAGCCGATCCGCCTGCACCCGCCCGGCGGCAAGGCGCTGTCGGACGGTGAGATCAACGCCAAGGTCAAGGAACTGCTCGAACAGGTCGACCTGCCGCCCGGCCGCGCCGGGGCGTACCCGCACGAGCTGTCCGGCGGCCAGAAACAGCGCGTCATGATCGCGATGGCACTCGCCTGCTCACCGCGGCTGATCATCGCGGACGAGCCGACCACCGCGCTCGACGTCGTCGTCCAGGCACAGGTGCTCGACCTGCTGGGCAGGCTGGTCGCCGAACAGGGGATCGGGTTGATCATGATCAGCCACGACCTGTCGGTGCTCGCCGCGACCTGCCGCCGGATCGCGGTGATGTACGACGGCGAGATCGTCGAGGAACGGCCGAGCGCGGAGCTGATGGGCGCACCGCGGCACGAGCACAGCAAGGCGCTGGCGGCCGCGTTCCCGACCGTCGGCGACCCGGTGTCGCGGTTCGCGCCCGCCACCAGCACACCCTTGCCGCCGGAACCGGAACGCGTCGGTGACCAGCCCGCGCTGCTGGAGGCCGAGGACCTGCGCGTCAGCTTCCGCGACCGCACCGGCAAGCGGATCAACGCCGTCGCCGGCGTGAGCCTCCAGGTGCGGAAGGACGAGATCGTCGCGCTCGTCGGCCAGTCCGGCTCTGGCAAGACGACACTGGCCAGGACACTGCTCGGGCTGCAGAAACCCGACTCCGGCGCGGTGCGGTACGCCGGGAAACCGGTCCCGCTCGGCGGCGCCGGGCTCAAGGCGTACCGGCGGCAGGTTCAGCTCGTGCTGCAGGACCCGACGAGCGCGCTGAACCCGAACCACACGGTGTACGAGGCCGTCGCGGAAGGCCCCCGCATCCACGGAATGGCCGCGAACGAGCACGAGCTCGTCATCAAGGCCCTCGAAGCGGCCGAACTGCGGCCCGCGGAGAAGTTCCTCGACCGGCTCCCGCACGAGCTGTCCGGCGGGCAGCGGCAGCGGGTCGTCATCGCGGGCGCGCTCGCGCTGGACCCCGGCGTGATCGTCGCCGACGAACCGGTGGCCTCACTCGACGCTTCGGTGCGAGGGGAGATCCTCGCGCTGTTGCTGCGCCTGCGACGTGAGCTGGGTCTCGCCGGGCTCGTGATCACCCACGACCTCGGGCTGGCCTGGAACATCGCCGACCGGGTCGCGGTGATGTATCGCGGGGAACTGGTGGAGGTCGGTACCGTGGAAGAGGTCCTGCTGGACCCGAAACACGACTACACGAAGTCGCTGCTCGCGGCGTTGCCCGGTGGTACCGCGCGGGAAACACCCATTGCCGCGCACACGCACAGGCGCGGTGTGTAACCTCCAATCTCGAAATGGCGACCACGACAGACTCCCCGCAGACGCCCTCGGCCGGTTCCCTCGGCGAGCGGCTCCGGGTGCCTTCCCGGTTCCCGTACCGCACCATCGCGATGGGAACCATCGGCAGCACGCTGCTGATGCTGGCGGCGCTCGGCGCCGGCGGCATCCTCATCCGTGACCCGATCCTGGGGCACGGACCGTTGTCGTGGATCCGGTACGGCCACGGCCGCATCCTCGCCAACGCGATGCTCTACACGGGCTTCGGGCTGATCATCTGGGCGTGGGTCCGGCTGGGCCGCTACGCGCTCGCAGGCCGGATCGGCAGCCGTCCGATCGTGATCGCCGCCGCCTGCTGGATGGCGCCTCTGCTGGTCTCGCCGCCGCTGTTCACCCGCGACGTCTTCTCCTACCTCGCGCAGGGCGCTCAGCTCCTCAACGGGCTCGACCCGTACGCCAACGGCCCGGCCGAGCTGGTCGTGCTGCCGGACGTCGTGCAGAACGTGCACCCGCTGTGGCAGACCACGCCCGCGCCGTACGGCCCGCTGTTCCTGCTGATCGCCAAGTGGATCGTCTCGGTCACCGGCAACGACATGATCGCCGGTGTCATCGCGACCCGCCTGGTCCTGATGATCGGCCTGGTCGGGATGCTGTGGTCGCTGCCGCGGCTGGTCAAGCACCTCGGCGGCAAGCTGCCGATCACCCTGTGGCTCGCCATCGCCAGCCCGATGACGGTCATCCACCTCGTCGGCGGCCCGCACAACGACCTGCTGATGCTGGGCTTCCTCACCGTCGGCGTGCTGGCCGCGCTGGAGCGCAAACACGTCGTCGCGATCGTCCTGGTCACCGTCGGCATGCTGATCAAACCCACCGCGGCGTGGGCGCTGCCGTTCCTGGTCTGGGTGTGGGCGAACCACCTGCCCGGCGACCGGAAGGTGGTCAACTTCTTCCGCGCTGGCGCCGCCTCGGTCGGGATCTTCCTGCCGGTGTTCGTCGCGGGCACGTGGCTGTCGCTCGGCTCGGTCAACCTCGGCTGGCTGACCGGCCTCAAGGCGCCGACGCTGATCGCGAACTGGATGAACTTCCCGACCGGGATCGGCGAGATCTTCTACTCGCTGGTGAACCTGGTGATCGACGTCGAGGTCTCGCCGTTCGTCACCGTGTTCCGGGCGATCGCGATGGTCGGCCTGTTCGTCTTCGCCGGCCGCCAATGGTGGCTCGCCCGCAACGGCGGCAACCCGGCGATCCACCGGATGGCGATCGTCCTGCTGGCCGGCGCGATCGTCCCGCCGCCCTCACTGCCGTGGTACCTGACCTGGGGTTTCGTGGTCCTGTCCGCGTTCGAGTGGCGCCGCCGGAACCTCGCGGTCGTCGTCGCGGTGTCGGTGTTCGTGACACTGGTCTACTACCCGACAGGGGAGCAGGCGCTGTACGACTGGTGGTTCATGGCGGGCGTCGTCGCGGCGAGCGTGTACGCGGCCGCGTCGCTGCTGCGGCCGGATCCGCTGGGCATCGTCTCGGCTTGGCGGGGGAGGCCGGTGGAGCAGTTCCTGCCCGCCGAGGCTCCTCGCTCCTCCTGATTTTCGGTACATGAAGGCCCCCTTGCTTGCGCTAGACGCAAGGAAGGGGGCTTTCATGTACTTGGGCACGGACGCCGCAGTCGAGAAGGGCGAGTTCCTCGGCTGAGCCGCGTGAAGGGGGCCTTCACGCGGTCAAGTTGTGACTCCTGAGGCGAGCTAGCGGTCCGTGAAGGCCCCCTTCACGGACCCAGAGTCCCTCAAGGAGGCCTTCACGGACTTGACCCGGCCACCAAAGTGTATAATGACCTATACGGCACGGCGATGGCGTTGTTGCCGCACAGCGGCAACAACGCCAAAAGAAGGCTCAAGAAGCCCGCCACCCACTCCAGGAGTGGACCAGCGTGCTCACCACGGCATGCGGAGCGGGTTGCTCCTCGTACTGCGGATACTTCTCCCGCAGCAGCCGCACCGGCAGCGCCTGCTCGTCGGGATCGGTCAGTACCCGGGCGACACCGTCCGCCCGGGCCCACCACAGCCCGGTCCAGTCCTCGGCATAGTGGTCGGTCAGGAAGCTGACCACCGGGTTCTCGGCGATGTTCTTCAGTCGCCGCAACGCCGTGGTGCTCTTCGGCTTGTGATCGATCGCGAACGCGACCGAGTCGCCTTCGACGACGAACGTCACCGGCACCAGATGCGGCACGCCGTCCGAGCCCGTCGTCGCGAGCCTCGCTATCCGCTCGCCTTCGAACCGTGACCGGGCTTCCGCAGGCGTCATCCGCATATGGCGACGGTACCTAGCCCGAGCGTCGCACGCGGAGCACGTTGTCCGAACGCGTTCCGTGCTGTCCTTCCGGCCCCGGGAAATCGTGCGTGATCAGTTCTTGCCGCTCCACGGTCCACTCACCGTCGGCCAGCGCCAGCGTTTCGAGGACCTCGGCCGTCGTCGGGAAGTGGGCGTGCTTGTGCGGCGGCTCTTCCATCCACGTCGGCCAGCCCGCGTGGCCGGCGACCACCAGGGTGCCGCCCGGGGCGACGACCAGGCCGGCGCGGCGGAGTGCCTTGTCCCGCTCGCCGTCCACCTCGACGGGGGAGTGGAAGAACTGCGCGGAAACGAGGTCGAAGCGCCCCTCCGGGAACGACTTCGCCAGGTCGTGACGTTCCCAGACGATGCCTTCGACGCCGGCCTCGGCCGCGTGCCCGGCGGCGCGTTCGAGCGCGACCTCCGAGATGTCGACGGCGGTGACGCGCCAACCCTGCTGGGCGAGCCAGATGGCGTCGCCGCCTTCGCCGCAGCCGAGATCGAGTGCCGTGCCCGGGGTGAGCGAGGCGACCTCGTTCACCAGGATCGGGTTCGCCTTACCGCTCCAGACCTGCTCTTTGTCGCGATAGAAGTCTTCCCAGAACTGTTGTGTGGAATCCATGTCCGAAAGATGCCCTCGATTCGACCAAAGGCGCAAGTTCCGTTGCCGTTATGGCAAAACCTGGAGGGTGCCCGCGTCCGCGTCGAGAGTGGCCCGCGCACCGAGGGGGATGGTCGGTGACGCGGGGACGTGCCCGACGCCGAATTCCCAGGCCATGGGCACGCCGAGGGGTCCGAGACGGTCGAGCATCAGGGCTCGGATCGCCTCGGGCTCACCGCAGGACTTCCACGAACCCAGCACGAAGCCGCGGACGCCGTCGAGCCAGCCGGAACGGAGCAACTGCGTGAGCATCCGATCGATCCGGTAGAGGCTCTCGGTGACGTCCTCCAACACCACGATCGCGTCGCGGGCCGAGCCTTGTTCCGGAGTGCCGAGGCTCGAGGCCAGCAGGGCGAGGTTGCCTCCGACCAGCGTGCCGGTCGCGGTGCCCGGCACCAGCGGTGACGACGTCGGCGAAGCGATCGTCCGTACGGAGTCCGGCTCGAACAACGAAAGCCGCAAGTGTTCGGCGGCGACCGCGTCGAACAGCGTGGTCGCGGGCATGGGCGAGAACAGCGTCTCCAGTCCCAAGTGGACGTTCACGGCCAGGTGCAGTGCCGTCACGTCGCTCGACCCGGCGAACATCTTGGGCCCGGCCGTCCGCAGCGCCGCCCAGTCGACGAGGTCGAGCATCCGCTGTGAGCCGTAGCCGCCGCGAGCGGCGAGGACGCAGGTCACCCCGGGGTCCAGCCAGGCGCGGGTGAACTCGGCGGCCCGTGCCTCGTCGGATGCCGACAGGTAGCCGGTGGACGCCGCGCGGACGCACTCGCCGACGTGGACTTCGACGCCCCAGCCGCGGAGGACCGGCAGGGCCTTCTCGACCAGATCCGCCGGGACCGGACCCGCCGGGGCGACCAGGGCGATCGTGTCGCCCGGCCGCGTCTTCGCCGGCCTCATCGGCTCAGCCGGAGCTTCGGCACGCCGGGCGTCTCGAAGCCGAAGACCTGACCGTAGAACGACAACTCCGCTTCCAGTGCGGCCACGATCGTCTCCGCCTTCCGGAAACCGTGCTGTTCGCCTTCGAACCTCAGGTAGGCGTGCTCGATGCCGCGCCCCGCCAGCTCGGCCACGAACCGATCCGCCTGCTCCGGCGGGCAGATCTCGTCCTCCAAGCCCTGCAAGAACAACAACGGGCCCGCGAGGGTGCCCGCGTTGTTGATCGGCGACCGGTCCCGATAGCGCTGTTCGCAGTCCGGCAGCGGCCCGACCAGCCCGTCGAGGTAGCGGGACTCGAAGTCGTGCGTCTCACCGCCGTCACCGGTCCACTGGCCGAGGTCGAGGATCGGGTACATCACGGTGCCCGCGCGGTAGGTCGTCGTGGTGGTCAGCGAGGCGGCGGAGGTGTACCCACCGGCGCTGCCGCCGCGGATCGCCAGCCTGTCGCCGTCGACGGTGCCTTCGGCGGCGAGGGACTCGGCGACGGTGACACAGTCCGCGACGTCGACGACGCCCCACTGTTCCCGCAGCCGTTCGCGGTAGGCGCGGCCGTATCCGGTCGAGCCGCCGTAGTTCACCGTGACGACGGCGATCCCGCGGCTGGTGAAGTACGCGATCTCGTAGTCGAGCACCGCGCTGTCCCGGCCGGTCGGTCCGCCGTGCGGGTACACGAACAGCGGCGGACGTTCGCCGTGCGGCGCGGTGAAGTCGGCGTTCGCGGGCAGATAGACGAAAGCCGGGATCTGGTCGCCGTCGTCGGTCTTGAAGATCCGCTCCACCGGTGTCGACAGGTAGGCGGGCGACGGCGGTTCGGGCGCCGGCGCGAGTTCGGTGACCGTCCCGGCTTCAAGATCGACCTTCACGACGGCGCCTTCGCGTGCCGGGCCTGCCGCGACGCCGACCACGCAGCCGTCGTGGGCGGCGAAACCGTTGGTGGACCACGCGGTGAGGTCGGCGGCGGCCGCCACCGGGGTCACTTGCCGCGTCGTCTCGTCGAGGACGGCGAGCTTGCCCGAGGCGATGACGGCGAACTTGCCGTCCCCGAGCGGCGTGAACCAGCGGGCGCCGAGTTTCCACTGCGCACCGCCGATCTCCTGCTCCAACGGTGCGACGTTCGTGATGACGCCGTCGAGCCCGACGCGGTGCAGATTCCACCAGCCGTCCGGGTCGAGCAGCGCCAGCAGACTGTCCGCCGTCTCCCATTCGACCTGGCAGACGGAGATGTCCGCCGCGCCGGCGAGGACGCGGTGGGGCCCGAAGGTGCCGTCCTCGCGGAGTTCGGCGACGCACAGTTCCGTGCCGTCCCAAGGCATCGCGGGATGGTTCCAGCCGATCCACGCCGCACGCGTGCCGTCGGGGGAGAGCTGCGGCGCGGTGAGGAAGTGGTGACTGGCCGTCAACACCCGTTCCGGGCCGCCGTCGAGAGGAACGGCGATGAGGTCGCGGGCGATGTCGACGCGCCGGGGGCCGGTGCTGCGTTCGCGTACCAGCCACACTTCGCCGGTCCGGCCGGGCCGCAGGTCGCTGTAGCGGATCTGGTGCCGGGTGGCCGGTTCCGGGGTGAGCGGAGTCGTCACGCCGGTGGTCAGGTCGCGGTGGTAGACGCGCTGATCGGCCCAGTGGGTGAAGACCAGGTCGTCGCCGAGGACGAGCCAGGGACGGCCGCCGTACTCGTGGACCCGGTTCCTGACGTTCCACGGAGCGGGAAGGACGTCTTCGACCGTGCCGTCGGCGCGGGACCTCACGAGGGTCACGCGGCCGCCCTCACCGGTTCTCGCTTCGGCCCACCACACCTCGTTTCCCGCCGTTCCGAGCCATTGCGCGCTGACTCCCGAGGCCGCGACATCGGCGGCCGACAGGGGAGACGTCCAGGTGCCGTAAGGGGCGATCTCAACCACAGGGGAAGACTAGGTTCGTCCCTTTGCCGATGACGGCCCGGGGCGCGGCGGTTTCGCCCTCGGCTGAACCTTGGGGCGGCGGATGCCGATCATGGGGCCGTGGCCTAGGGTCAATGGTGCCATGTCTCGCGTAATCCACGTCTTCCGCCAGCCCGACCGGTTCGTCGCAGGAACCGTCGGTGAGCCCGGCGACCGCACGTTCTACCTCCAGGCGTCCGAGGACGTCCGCACGATCAGTGTGACGATCGAAAAACAGCAGGTCGTGGTCTTGGCCGAAAGGCTCGGCTCGCTGCTGGAAGAGGTCGCCAGCCGGTTCGGCGCGGACGTACCGGACGACGCGCCCGACGAGCTCCTCGACGTCGACCCCCTCACGGTTCCGGTCGAGGAGGAGTTCCGCGTCGGCACCATGGGTCTCGGCTGGGACGCGGAGAGCAGCGCCGTCGTCATCGAACTGCTCGCGATGACGGAAGGCGAGGTGGACGAAACGGTCGTTCTGGACGACACCGAAGAAGGTCCGGACGCCGTCCGTGTCTTCCTGAGCCCTGGCGCGGCGCGCGCTTTCGCGGAGCGAGCGGACCGGGTGGTCAACGCCGGCCGCAAGCCGTGCCCGCTGTGCGCCGAGCCGCTCGACCCGGCGGGCCACATCTGCCCGCGGCAGAACGGGTACCGGCGCGACGTCGACGTCCTCGAGGACTGACCGGGTGACGGAGACTTCGCGGGAGCTGGTGACGCGCGGCAAGATCGACGTCGAAGGCAGGCTCGTCGACGCCTCCAACGTCACGCTCTTCTGCACGATCGAACTCGACGGCGTCACCGGCAACGTCGTGTACAAACCGGTGTCGGGTGAGCGACCGTTGTGGGATTTCCCGGACGGGACGCTCGCCGGCCGCGAGGTCGCGACGGCCATGGTCGCCGACGCCTCGGGGCTCGGCGCGATCCCGCCCACGGTGCTGCGCGACGGGCCGTTCGGGCCCGGCATGGTGCAGCTGTGGATCGAGACCACCGACGAGGAACTGGTCGACGTCCGCTCCCCGGACAACCTGCCGGACGACTGGCGCGTCGTGCTGCACGCACACGACCGCGACGGTGAACCCGCGGTGCTCGCGCACGCGGACCGGCCGGGGATGCGGGAACTCGCCCTGCTCGACATCGTGGTCAACAACACCGACCGCAAGGGCGGCCACGTGCTCGCCGGTGCCGACGGCCGGATCTACGGCGTCGACCACGGCATCTGCCTGCACACCGACCCGAAGCTGAGGACGGTGCTCTGGGGCTGGATCGGTGAGCGGCTGAGCGAGGCCGAGGTCGGCGGGCTTCGTGGTCTGCGCGAGCGGCTGGACGGCGAACTCGGCGACGCGCTCGGCGAGCACCTCACGGGTTTCGAGATCCGCGCGCTGGCCGAGCGCACCGACCTGCTTCTGGCGGAGGGTGTCTTCCCGGAGCCCGGCGACGACTGGCGCGCCATCCCGTGGCCGCTGTTCTGAAGGTGCTGGACGATCAGGCCCGCGCACGGCTGATCAAGCGATTCGGCGAAGACGTCACGACCTGGTGCGACGAGTTGCCCGCGCTCGTGGCGCGGCTGGCGGCGCGGTGGGGGCTGACCGTCGTCGATGCGAAGCCGGGCAACACCGGCCGGACCCTGATCTGTGCGGGGGAAGACGGCGCCAAGAAGGTCCTCAAACTCACCCCGGATCGCGCGATCGCCGAGTCCGAGGCCGCCGCGCTCCGGGCGTGGGACGGCTGTTCGCGAGTTGTGCAGGTGCTCGCTGCCGAACTCGCCGACGGGGCGATCCTGCTGGAGGGCATCGATCCCGGCACGCAGCTGCTGGAGGCGGAGGCGAACGTGCCGTGGGCGGAGGTCGGCGATCTGCTGACCCAGATCCATGCGGTGACGCCGCCGCCAGGCTTCTCGACGTTGGAAGACCGGGTCACCTTCATGTACGGCCTCGCCGAGCGAGGGCTGCGCGGATCGGTGGCCGAGTCCACGTTGTCGCTGGAGACGCTCGATCGCGCCCGGCTGCGGGCGCTGGCTCTCGCGACCGACGGGGGAGGGACCGCGATCGTGCACGGTGACCTGCATCCGGGCAACGTCCTCGACGGCGGGCCCGGACGGGGCGCGGTCGCGATCGATCCGCGGCCGAGCGTCGGGGACCCGTTCTTCGATCTGGCCGACTGGGTCACACTGCCGATGCAAGAAGGCGGCACGCTCGAAGACGGCTTCGACGCGATCGCCCCGCACCTTCCCGGATTCGACGCCGGCCGAGTGCGCGCGTGGTGTGTCGCACTCGCGCCGCTGTTCGTGATGCGCCCGCTCGAACGGGGTGAGCGGACCCCGTTCGTCGAAGCGATGCTCCGGTTGGCCGCCTGACCGGCGTGGCGGGGAGACGCCGGCCGCGTGCCCCGATAGCGTCGATCGCCGTGCGCTCCCATTCGTACGACGACGTGCTGTCCGGCCCGCGCAAGCGGAAGATCCCCGAGGTGCCCGCCGAACCCGGGCTCGTGGTCGAAGACCCGGCCAGCGGCTACTGCGGTGCCGTGGTGAAGATCGAGTACGGCAACGTCGTCCTCGAAGACCGGCACGGCAAGCACCGCGTGTTCCCGCTGAATCCCGCGGGTTTCCTGCTCGAAGGCAAACCGGTCACGCTGGTGCCCGCGAAGGCGGCCCCGAAGACCCCGGCCAGGCGGATCTCCGCGTCCGGGTCGGTCCAGGTCCAAGGGCTCAAGGCCCGGGTCGCCCGCGATTCGCGCATCTGGGTGGAGGGCAAGCACGACGCCGAACTCGTCGAACGGGTCTGGGGACACGACCTGCGGGTCGAGGGCGTGGTGGTGGAACCACTCGATGGTGTGGACGTGCTCGCCGATCGCATCGACGAATTCGGCACCGGAACCGGCCGTCGCCTCGGTGTGCTGGTGGACCATCTGGTCGCGGGCAGTAAGGAATCCCGGATCGTCGACGGAATCCGCGACGAGAACGTGCTGATCACCGGGCATCCGTACATCGACATCTGGGAGGCCGTGAAACCCGCGGTCGTCGGAATCCGCGGCTGGCCGAAGATCCCGCGTGGCACGGAGTGGAAACAGGGTGTCTGCGACGCGCTCGGCTGGGGCGAGCCGTGGGAGGGCTGGCAGCGCGTCCTGGCGGCGGTCGGCAGCTACCGGGATCTGGAAACGCCGCTGATCGGAGCGGTGGAGCGGCTCATCGACTTCGTCTCCGACCCGGGCGAGGAGTCCTGAATGACCGGTTTGCGCGAGGTCACTCAAGGTCACGCGTCGGTCACGTCGGTTTCGCTTCTTCGGTATGAATCGGCGCGATCTGGGAGCATGAACGCATGACAGGCGCTCTCATCTGGCTGATCGCCGGGATCCTCTTGATCATCGCCGAGCTGCTCTCGGGTGACCTGTTCCTGCTCATGGTCGGCGCGGGAGCCCTGTTCGGGGCAGGCTCCGCCGCACTGACCGGGAACCCGTTCATCGACGTCGCGGTGTTCGCCGTCGCCTCGGTCGGGATGCTCGCCCTCGTCCGGCCCGCCCTCAAACGCCGGTTCCTCGCGGGACCGGACATCAAGACCAACACCGACGCGCTGATCGGCGCGCGAGCGGTAGTAGTGTCCACAGTGGACGTCGAAGCCGGGCAGGTGAAGCTGGCGGGCGACGTCTGGTCGGCCCGGGCCATGACCGAAGGGGAACCGATCGCCCCGGGGACATCGGTGACGGTCGTCGAGATCTCGGGCGCCACGGCGGTCGTCTCCGCCGAGCTGTGAGCCGGACGGCCGAACAGCAAAGGGTTTCTACGTAAGGGGAAGGTAGTTGTCAGAAACAGTGGTGTTCATCGTCGTCGGATTGCTCGCGTTGTTCGTGGTCGTCGTCGTGGTCAAGGCGATCATGGTGGTGCCGCAGGCGCAGTCCGCTGTGATCGAACGGCTGGGCCGGTTCCGGACGGTGGCTTCTCCCGGCCTGACGTTTCTGGTGCCCTTCCTGGACAAGGTGCGGGCGCGGATCGACCTCCGCGAGCAGGTCGTCTCGTTCCCGCCGCAGCCCGTGATCACCGAGGACAACCTGACCGTGTCGATCGACACGGTCGTGTACTTCCAGGTGACCGACTCGCGCGCCGCGGTCTACGAGATCTCGAACTACATCGTCGGTGTCGAGCAGCTGACCACCACGACACTGCGTAACGTCGTCGGTGGCATGAGCCTCGAGCAGACGCTGACCTCGCGTGACTCGATCAACAGCCAGCTTCGCGGGGTGCTCGACGAGGCCACCGGCCGCTGGGGCATCCGCGTCGCCCGCGTCGAGCTGAAGGCGATCGACCCGCCGCCCTCCATCCAGGACTCGATGGAGAAGCAGATGCGTGCCGACCGTGAGAAGCGCGCGATGATCCTGACCGCCGAAGGTCAGCGGGAATCGGCGATCAAGACCGCGGAAGGTCAGAAGCAGAGCCAGATCCTCGCGGCCGAAGGTGCCAAGCAGGCCGCGATCCTTGGCGCGGAGGCCGAGCGGCAGTCGCGGATCCTGCGGGCGCAGGGTGAACGTGCCGCCCGGTACCTTCAGGCGCAGGGTCAGGCGAAGGCCATCGAGAAGGTCTTCGCGGCGATCAAGGCCGGGCGTCCCACGCCCGAGGTCCTGGCGTACCAGTACCTGCAGACCCTGCCGCAGCTGGCGCAGGGCGACGCGAACAAGGTCTGGATGATCCCGAGCGACTACGGCAAGGCCCTGGAAGGCTTCGCCCGCGCGCTCGGCGCCCCCGGCGACGACGGCGTGTTCCGCTACGAGCCGCCGAAGGAAGAACCGGTCGAGAAGCCGGACCTGGAGGACGAAGAGGTCCAGGGCTGGTTCGACACCTCCAGCGACCCGAAGGTCGCCGAGGCCGTCGCGGCCGCGGAAGCCGTGGCACGCAAGGAAGTTCCGGCGCTGGGTGTCGCGACGCCGCGGCAGGAGCCACCCGCTCCGCGCCAGGTCGCTCCCGAGCCGGAGGCCGCACCGGAGCCTCAGGTTCCGCCGCCCTCCCGGTTGCCGCAGCCGCAGCCGCCCGCCGGTCCGCAGGGTGGCCCGTACCAGGGGCCGCCGTCGCAGGGGCCGGGCAGCGGCCCGTTCCCGCAGCAGGGCCCGTTCGGTGGGCCGCAGGGCGGTCCGGCGCAGCACTGAGTCAGG
This sequence comes from Amycolatopsis sp. WAC 01376, assembly GCF_003947415.1. Lineage (GTDB taxonomy): Bacteria > Actinomycetota > Actinomycetes > Mycobacteriales > Pseudonocardiaceae > Amycolatopsis. Next base: position 492 of record NZ_QHKL01000004.1, on the reverse strand, counting down.
TCAAGAAAGAGGGCCGTCCCTAGTGGGGCGGCCCTCTTTGTTTGCTTTAGGGGGTTTCGGGCAGTGTGTGGAGGGGGCTTAGTTCACGGACTCGATGACCGCCACGTTCGCCCCATAGGCATCAGCGGTCACAACGGCTGCGCGTGAAGGCCCCCTTCCCTCGGCTCAGCCGAGGAAACTCGACCTTCACACCTTCACCAGTACATGAAGGACACTGGTGCGGAGCCGGTCAAGTTCGTGAGCCGTACGTCTATGCGTCAAATGGACATCCGGTCGCCGGATAGCCGACGACGTCCAGTCCGCCTCACCAGGAGCGTCACCGACCAGCGGTTATGCGACTTTGCCCGGGACCTGGGCTGAAGGTAGTGAGGGCCTCTTGGGTTCACGGGGTCGTTGCAACACCGATTGTGGTCGGAGGTTGTGTTGGCGGGTCGTGTGCCGTTGGTGCGGGATGTGCGGGTGGGGTTCTGGGAGGGGATTCGGGCGGGGCGG
>NZ_QHKL01000003.1 GCF_003947415.1 Amycolatopsis sp. WAC 01376 | reverse complement strand
ATTTGGCGACCTATCTCGGCGCGAACGAGGACCCGGCGGAGCTGGCCGGGCATGGGTGTATCCCGGCGTCGTTGGCGCGGGAGATCGCGGGTGGGCCGGATACGGTGTTGCGGCGGATCATCACCGATCCGCTCTCAGGGCAGGTGCTGGATTTGGGCCGGGACCGCTATCGGCCCACGGCGGGGGTGGGCGAGTTCGTGCGGGTGCGGGATCGTGAGTGCCGAAGACCCGGCTGCCACCGTCCCGCGCAGGCCTGCGACCTTGACCATGTGGTGCCGTGGCAATTCGGCGGCCACACCAACGCCGACGAGTTGATCGACCTGTGTCGGCGGGACCATAGGCTCAAAGACGAACCCGGCTGGGTCTACTCGCTCGCCCCAGACGGCACTCTCACAGTCACCACACCGACGGGACAGAGCTACGACAGCTCACCACCACCCCTGCACGAACCCCGGGTGGCCACCGAACCACCACCGTTCTGAACCATCGCCGGAAAACGGCAACGGCTGTCTCCCGCACCGCCGCCGCGCCCTTCGACCTGAGGAACCACCGCCCCTTGGCCGGACGTGCCCTCACCCGAGTCCAACCACGATGGCCCACAACCGCCTCCGCGCCCTTCCTCGATCCGGCGACCTTCCTGGCCGTCGCCAGAAAACGACAACGACTCTCTCCCCCACCACCGCCCCCACCCCGACGGCAGCCACTGCCCGACCCCGGAACCGCCATCACCCCCAGCCGTCGCCGAAAACCGGCCACCATCCCCAACCGGCCAAGCAACGAGAACCCACCCGATGAAACCGGCGTGAACACCGGATGACACCTCGCGAACCCGGCTACCAAGCCGAACCCCCAGTTGTCCACTTCATGACGTCATCCGGCCCCTCGGCGAGGTGTTCCAGGCCACTTTTTGGCGGGTTCCTACAAGACCCGGCCCTCGGCATGCGCCACCGACGACATTCTCGTACCGACCGGTAAGAGGCAGGCTGTTAGACAGGTCCAGGAGACTGTCCCGCGCGGGATCCGGCGGGACGGGTCAGCTGTTGTGTCATGTATTTGGGAGGCTCAGTCGGTGTTCAGTCGTGTCGCCATCGTCAACCGCGGAGAAGCCGCGATGCGGCTCATCCACGCCGTCCGCGAGCTTTCGGCGGAGACCGGACGGCGGATCGAGACCGTCGCGCTCTACACGGACGCGGACCGGTCGGCGACGTTCGTGCGGGAAGCCGACATCAGCCACAACCTGGGTCCGGCGTCGGCGCGTCCGTATCTGGACTTCGCCGTGCTGGAGCGGGCGCTGACCGAAACCGGGGCCGACGCGGCCTGGGTCGGCTGGGGGTTCGTGGCGGAGGATCCGGCCTTCGCCGAGTTGTGTGAGCGGCTGGGTGTCACCTTCATCGGGCCGAGCGCGGACGCGATGCGCAAGCTCGGCGACAAGATCGGCGCGAAGCTGATCGCCGAAGAGGTCGGTGTGCCGGTGGCGCCGTGGAGCCGCGGTGCCGTCGCGGATCTCGACGCCGCCATCAAGGCGGCCGACGAGATCGGCTACCCATTGATGCTCAAGGCGACCGCGGGCGGCGGCGGCCGCGGTATCCGCGTGATCACCTCCGCGGACGAGCTCGAGGACGCCTACGAGCGGACCAGCTTGGAGGCCGAGCGCGCCTTCGGCAGCGGCGTCGTGTTCCTGGAGCGCCTGGTCACGGGCGCCCGGCACGTCGAGGTCCAGGTCATCGCCGACGGCCAGGGCACCGCGTGGGCGCTCGGCGTCCGCGACTGTTCGGTGCAGCGCCGCAACCAGAAGATCATCGAGGAGTCCGCCTCCCCCGTACTCAGCCTCGAGCAGGCCGACGAGCTCAAGCGGTCCGCCGAGCGGCTCGCGCTCGCGGTCGGCTACAGCGGCGCAGGGACGGTCGAGTTCCTCTACCACCCCGGCGACAAGCTGTTCGCCTTCCTCGAGGTGAACACCCGCCTTCAGGTCGAGCACCCGATCACCGAGCTGACCACCGGCATGGACCTGGTCAAGGCCCAGCTGCACGTCGCGGCCGGCGGCAAGCTCGAAGGTCCTCAGCCCGCCGAGTCCGGTCACGCCGTCGAGGCGCGGCTCAACGCCGAGGACCCGGATCGCGACTTCGCGCCGTCGCCCGGCCGCATCGCGCGGCTCGACCTGCCCGCCGGTCCCGGTATCCGGGTCGACACCGGGGTCAGCGAAGGCGACACGATCCCGGCCGACTTCGACTCGATGATCGCCAAGATCATCGCCTACGGCCGCGACCGTGACGAGGCGCTCGGCCGGCTACGCCGCGCGATGGCGCAGACCACGGTCATCATCGAGGGCGGCGCGACCAACAAGAGTTTCGTGCTCGACCTGCTCGACCAGCCCGAGGTGATCGACGGTTCCGCCGACACCGGCTGGATCGACCGGGTTCGCGGCGAAGGCAAGCTGGTCACGCATCGCCATTCCGCGATCGCGCTCGCGGCCGCCGCGATCGAGGCCTACGAAGACGAGGAAGCCGTTGAGCGCCAACGACTTCTCTCCACCGCACACGGTGGCCGCCCGCAGGTTCAGCACGAGAGCGGCCGTCCGCTCGACCTCAAACTGCGTGGCGCCGCGTACCGCGTGAGCGTGGCCAGGATCGGCCACCGCCGGTTCCGCGTCGGCATCTTGGCGGGCGGCGGCCACGTTCACCCCGCCGACGTCGAGGTCGACCGGTTCGACGAGCACACCGGCCAGATCACCGTCAACGGCACCCGGTTCCGCCTGGTCACCGGCACGCACGGACCGATCCACCTGGTCGAGATCGACGGCGTCACGCACCGCGTCAGCCGCGACGAGGGCGGCGTCGTCCGCTCCCCCGCGCCCGCGCTCGTCGTCGCGACGCCGCTGGAGGTCGGCGCGGAGGTCGAGGCAGGCGCGCCCGTACTGGTGCTGGAAAGCATGAAGATGGAGACGGTGCTGCGCGCGCCGTTCCGCGCGAAGCTGCGTGAGTGCGTCGTCTCGGTCGGCAGTCAGGTCGAGACCGGCGCTCCGCTGCTACGGCTCGAGCCGCTGGCGGAAGAAGGCGAAGAAGTCGCCGAGGACACCGGCAGCGTCGAGATCGAGCTGCCCGTGGAGCCGGACGGCACGTCGGCGGCGCAGCGGATCACGCGGGGACAGCAGGATCTGCGCAGCCTCCTGCTCGGCTTCGACGTCGACCCGCACGACGAGCGCCGCACGCTCAGCGCGTACCTGGCCGCCCGTGCCGAACTGGAGGACAACGGCGACCGCCCGCTGGAGGGCGAGGTCGAACTGCTGACCGTGTTCGCCGACCTGTCCGAGCTGATGCGCAACAAGCCGGCGCGCGAGGAGGTCAAGACGGACACCCGGGTGCACAGCTCCCGCGAGTTCTTCCACACCTACCTGCAGAGCCTCGACGTCGAACGCGCCGGACTGTCGGAGTCGTTCCAGAACAAGCTCAAGAAGGTGCTGGCGCACTACGGCATCGAGGATCTGGAGCGGACGCCGGAACTGGAGGAGGCGGTCTTCCGTATCTTCCTCGCCCAGCAGCGGACCTCGTCCGACGTCGCGATCGTCACCGCGCTGCTGCGGCAGTGGCTCACGGAGCCGCAGCCGTTCGAGTCGATGCGCGAGCCGGCGGGCAAGGCGCTGGAGGCGCTCATCGCCGCCACCCAGCTCCGTTTCCCGGTGGTCGGCGACCTGGCGCGCAGTGTGGTGTTCCGCTGGTTCGCCCAGCCGCTGCTCCGCCGCACCCGCGCCGAGGTGTACAGCGAGGTCCGCAAACACCTGAGCCACCTCGACCGGCATCCGGATTCGCCGGACCGCGCCGAGCGGATCGCGAGCATGCTGGCCAGCGCGCAGCCGCTGGTGCGCCTGCTCGGGCAGCGGATCGGCCGCCCCGGCACCGATCACACCCCGCTGCTGGAGGTGCTGAGCCGCCGCTACTACGGCAACCGCGCGCTCACCGGTGTCCAGCAGGTCACCGTCGGCGGCTGCACCTTCGTCACCGGTGACTACACCGACGAGAACGAGCGGTTCCACATGGCGACCACCGCCGTCGACCGCGCCGGGCTGCCAGGGGCGATCGAGGCGGTCGCCGATCTCGCCGCGAAGCTGCCCGCCGACACCGATGTCGAGGCGGACCTCTACCTGACGTGGGACGACGAGTCGGCCGACGACGACGCGATGGCGGCCGGGCTGCGCGAGGTCCTCGTGGCCGGGTCGCTGCCCAGCCGCGTCCGGCGGATCACCACCACGGTCGCCGGGCACGGCGGCGCGGTGATGCACCACCACTTCACCTTCCGCCCGTCCTCGACCGGGTTCAGCGAAGAGCGGCTGATCCGCGGCCTGCACCCGCTGATCGCGCAGCGGATGCAGTTGCAGCGGCTGGCGAACTTCGACCTCACGCGGTTGCCGTCCGGCGACGAGGACGTCTACCTGTTCAAGTGCGTCTCGCCGATGAACCCGTCCGATCAGCGGCTGGTCGCGCTCGCCCAGGTCCGTGACCTGACCCCGTTGCGGGACAGCGACGGCAAGCTGCTGGCCCTGCCCGCGGTCGAGGGCACGCTGGCGGGCTGCCTCGACGCGATCCGCGGGGTGCAGGCGAAACTTCCGCCGAGGAAGCGTTTCGACACCAACCGGATCATGCTGTACGTGTGGCCGACCAGTGAGCTCACCGGCGAAGAGCTGGACACGGTCGCCCAGCGGGTGCAGCCGTCGACGGCGGGGGCGGGTCTCGAAGAGGTCCAGTTCCTCGGCAGGCAGCGTGACCGCGCGACCGGTGAGGTCAACGAGGTCGCCGTGCGGATCGGCTACGACGTCAGCGGCGGCGTGCAGATGTCGGTGTCCGAACCCGTCACCGAGCCGATCCTCCCGCTCGACGACTACCGCCAGAACGTCCTGCGCGCCCGCCGCCGCGACACGGTGTACCCGTACGAGCTGACCGAGATGCTCGGCTCGTTCACCGAGTACGACATGGACGACACGAACACCCTCGTCCCGGTCGACCGGAAGAAGGGGCGCAACAAGGCGGCGATCGTCGCCGGTGTGGTCACCACGCCGACCGAGCGCTACCCCGAGGGCGTCCAGCGTGTGGTGCTGCTGGGCGATCCGACGAAGGCGCTCGGCGCGCTGTCGGAGCCGGAGTGCTCGCGGGTGATCGCGGCGCTGGATCTCGCCGAGCGGCTCGGGATCCCGCTGGAGTGGTACGCGCTCTCGGCGGGCGCCCGGATCTCGATGGAGTCCGGCACCGAGAACATGGACTGGGTCGCGGCCGCGCTCAAGCGGATCGTGCACTTCACCCAGGACGGCGGCGAGATCAACATCGTGGTCGCCGGGATCAACGTCGGCGCCCAGCCGTACTGGAACGCCGAAGCGACGATGCTCATGCACACCAAGGGAATCCTGGTGATGACGCCGGATTCCGCGATGGTGCTGACCGGCAAGCAGTCGCTCGATTTCTCCGGCGGTGTCTCGGCGGAGGACAACTTCGGCATCGGCGGCTACGACCGTGTCATGGGCCCGAACGGCCAGGCTCAGTACTGGGCGCCGAACCTCGCCGCGGCGCGGGACGTGCTGATGTCGCACTACGACCACACCTATGTGGCGCCGGGCGAATCCGGACCCCGCAAGGCGGTCACGAACGACCCGATCGACCGGGACGTCTCGTCGTTCCCGCACGCGGCCGTCGACAGCGACTTCACCACGGTCGGCCAGATCTTCTCGCGGGAGGCCAACCCGGACCGCAAGAAGCCGTTCGACATCCGCACCGTGATGCGCGCGCTGTCGGATCAGGACCACCCGGTGCTGGAGCGCTGGCCGGGCATGGCGGACGCGGAGACCGCGGCCGTGCAGGACGTGCACCTCGGCGGGCGGCCGGTGTGCCTGCTCGGGATCGAGTCGCGTTCGGTGCCGCGCCGCGGCTTCCCGCCCACCGACGGACCGGACACCTACACCGCGGGCACCCTGTTCCCGCGGTCGTCGAAGAAGGCGGCGCGGGCGATCAACGCGGCCAGCGGCAACCGGCCGCTCGTGGTGCTCGCGAACCTGTCCGGTTTCGACGGTTCGCCGGAGTCGATGCGGAAGCTGCAACTGGAGTACGGGGCGGAGATCGGCCGGGCGATCGTCAACTTCGAAGGCCCGATCGTGTTCACCGTGATCTCGCGGTACCACGGCGGCGCGTTCGTGGTCTTCTCGAAGGCGCTGAACCCGAACATGACGGTGCTGGCGCTGGAAGGCTCGTTCGCCTCCGTGCTCGGTGGCGCGCCCGCCGCGGCGGTCGTGTTCGCCGGTGAGGTCAACGCGCGGACGGCGGCCGACCCGCGGGTGCGGTCGCTCACCGAGAAGCTCAGCGGGGCGACCGGTGCCGAACGCGCCGCGCTGGCCGCGGAACTGGCCGAACTCCAGTCGTCGGTGCGGTCCGAGAAGCTGGGCGCGGTCGCGGCCGAGTTCGACGGCGTGCACAGCATCGAGCGCGCGGTGAAGGTCGGCTCGGTGGACGCGATCATCAGCGCGGCCGAGATGCGGCCGCGCATCATCGAGGCGATCGAACAGGGCCTGGCGAAGAAGTAGTACTCGCCCCCACACGCTATGAACGGACCGTTCCTTGCAAATTTTGCAAGGAACGGTCCGTTCATAGCGTTTCCGGAGGGCTAGTCAGCGGGAGGCAGGTCCCCGAAGTCCTCGGGCGCGATCTTGTCCAGCGCCGCACGGAACTCCTCGACCTCCCGTTCCTGCGCGACCGGGTCCGGCGGCACCGACGGCAGTTCCGCGTCGGGTCCGGAGCCCATGATCTCGACCCGTACGGAAGCGACCTCGAGCACCGCGTCCGCCACCTCGATCCCGACTCCGGCCCGCAGGCCGATCGCGACCGCGTCACTCGGCCGGGCCGAGACGCGGATCCCGGAATCGAGCACCAGGTCGGCGAAGAAGATGCCGTCCCGCAGCGCGGTGACCTGGACACCGGTGACCCGGTGCCCGAACGATTCGACCACCTGGCCGATCAGCTCGATCGTGCCGGGCCTGGGCAGCCGGATCTTCTCCTGCGCGAGCGCCACCGCGCTCGCCTCGGGGCCGCCGATCGTGATCGCCAGCCAGCGTCGTTCGCCCTCCCGCTCCCGCAGCAACATCACCGGTGCCGCTTCCGGAGCCAGGACTGCCATCCCTTCGACGTCCATGGGGATCATGCGCGGTACCTCATTCCCTCGGTCAGGCGGTGTCGTCCTTCAGCGCCTTGTCCGCCGCCAGTTCCGACGGCGTGGGCTGATCGCGGCGCTGGAACGGGGTGGTGTGCCCCTCGGCGCGCAGCCGGGGGATCATGTGGGGGTAGTGGAGTTCGAACGCGGGCCGTTCGGACCGGATCCGCGGCAGGTCGTGGAAGTTGTGCCGGGGCGGCGGACAGGTCGTCGCCCATTCCAGGGAGTTCCCGTGTCCCCACGGGTCGTCGACTTCGACGACCTCCCCGAACCGGTAGCTGCGCACGACGTTCCAGACGAACGGCAGCACCGACGCGCCGAGCAGGAACGCGCCGATCGTGGAAATGGTGTGCAGCAAGGTGAAACCGTCGCTGCTCAGGTAGTCGGCGTAGCGGCGCGGCATGCCTTGGTTGCCGAGCCAGTGCTGGACGAGGAACGTCGTGTGGAAGCCGATGAAGGTGGTCCAGAAATGGAGTTTCGCGAGCCGCTCGTCGAGCATCCGCCCGGTCATCTTGGGGAACCAGAAGTAGATGCCGGCGAAGGTGGCGAACACGATGGTGCCGAACAGGACGTAGTGGAAATGCGCCACCACGAAATAGGTGTCGTGGATGTGGAAGTCCAGCGGTGGCGCGGCGAGGATGATCCCGGTCAGCCCGCCGAGCAGGAACGTCACCATGAACCCGATCGACCACAGCATCGGTGACTCGAAGGTCAGCTGCCCCTTCCACATGGTGCCGATCCAGTTGAAGAACTTGATCCCGGTCGGCACCGCGATGAGGAAGGTCATGATGGAGAAGAACGGCAGCAGCACCGCACCGGTGGCGAACATGTGGTGCGCCCACACGGCGAAGGACAGCGCGGTGATCGCGATCGTCGCGAACACCATGAGTTTGTAGCCGAACAGCGGTTTCCGGCTGAACACCGGGACGATCTCGGTGATGATGCCGAAATACGGCAACGCGACGATGTACACCTCGGGATGACCGAAGAACCAGAACAGGTGCTGGAACAGGATCGCTCCGCCGTTGGCCGGATCGAAGACGTGCGCGCCGAGCCTTCTGTCCGCCATCAGGCCGAACAGCGCCGCGGTGAGGATAGGGAAGACCGCCAGGATCAGGATCGTGGTGAACAGGATGTTCCAGGTGAACAGCGGCAACCGCCACATGGTCATTCCGGGCGCACGCAGGCAGAGGATCGTGGTGACCATGTTGACCGCGCCGAGGATCGTCCCGAGCCCGGAGACGATCAGGCCCATGATCACCAGATCGGCGCCGACACCCGGGGTGTGCGCGGCGTTGGACAGCGGCGTGTACATCGTCCAGCCGAAGTCGGGCGCGCCGGCCGGGGTGAGGAACGAGCTGAGCACCATCAGCCCGCCGAAGAGGTAGAGCCAGTAGGAGAACGCGTTCAGCCTCGGGAAGGCGACGTCCGGGGACCCGATCTGCAGCGGCAGGATGTAGTTGGCGAAGGCGAAGAGGTTCGGTGTCGCGTACAGCAGCAGCATGATGAGGCCGTGCATGGTGAACAGCTGGTTGTACTGCTCCTGCGACAGGAACTGCATCCCCGGCCTGCCCAGTTCACCGCGCATCAGCAGCGCCATGAAACCGCCGGCGACGAAGAACCCGAACGAGGTGCTGAGGTAGAGCAGGCCGATCGTCTTGTGATCGGTGGTGCGGACGACGTTGAGGAACACACTGCCCTTGGGCGCCCGGCTTCGCCCGCCGAAGCGGACGGCGTCTGGTCGGGGCGCTGCCTTCACCTCGGTCATGACGACTCCCAGCACGAGGACACACCTTCGAAAAGCTGGTACCCCTCCAGGAGAGTCCCTACACGCGGGGTTTTCAAGAGCTAGAGGAGTAAAGCCTCCGATACACCATCCGGCCGGTTACCCGGAGTCCGGCACTCCGCTTTCATGAAAGGACTCACCGGGATTTCGCGCTCCGGACCGCGATGCTCAGCAACGCCGCGGCCGGACCGGCGAGCCGTCGCCCGGCGGGCCACACCGCGCGCAGTTCCCGGCCGAAGTCGACGCCGTCCACCGCGACCGGGACGAGCCTGCCTTCGGCGACATCCCGGACGATGGCGAGTTCACTGATCACCGCCGGACCGGCGCCCGCGATCACGGCGTTGCCGACAGCGGAGGCGGAACCCAGTTCCAGCAACGGTTTCGCCGGACCGGCACCGGCCTTGCGCAACGCGGCGTCCACGGTCTCCCTTGTCCCGGAACCCGGTTCGCGGACCACGAGCGGCGTGATCGCCAGTTCGGCCGCGGTCACGGGCCGGCGCTTGCGCGCCCACGGATGACTTCCCGGCACGACGAGGACCAGGTGATCGGTGGCCACCCGCCGGGACGACAACCCCGGCAACGCGCCGGGCGACTCGACGAACCCGAGATCGACCTTGCCCTCCCGTGCCAGTTCGGCGGCCTGATCGGAGTTGGTGACTTCCAGCCCGAGGTACAGCCCGGGGTCGAGGCGTTTGAGCTCGCCGATCCAGCCCGGCACCAGATACTCGGCCAGCGTCATGCTCGCGGCGACCCGCAGATGTGCCTCGTGCTGGGTGCGCAGCGCTTCGGCGCCGTCGAGCAGGCCATCGAGTTCGGACAGCACGCGATGCGCCCAGCCCGCGATGACCCGGCCGTCGGGGGTGAGCGCGGAACCGCGCCGCGTACGGTCGACCAGCACCAGTCCCAGCCGTCGCTCTACTGTGGACAATCGCTTGCTCGCCGACGGCTGCGCGATCCCGAGGCTGGCGGCGGCCTGCCCGATACTGCCGAGCTCGTCCACGAGCACCAGCAGGCGCAGGGAGTCCAGGTCGGGTGTGGTCATAGCCCAAGTGTATGACCTACCCCTCGCATTCCCGGCTACCGAGGTCACCCCGTACGGACGACGCTCGAACCATGAGCACCACGCACGCGAGACCGACGAAGCCTTTCCTGACCGCGGTGGCCGTCACCGGCGCCGGAGTGGGCGTCGCGTACCTGGTCGGCACCGCGTTCCCGGTCGTCAGCGCGCTCACCATCGCCGTCGTGCTCGGCATCCTCACCGGCTCGTTGCCGTCGTTGTCGGACGAGACCCGGAAGGCGATCTCCGGAACCACCAAGAAGCTGCTTCGCGCCGGTGTCGTGCTCCTGGGCCTTCAGCTCTCGCTCCCCTCGGTCCTGGCGCTGGGCCCCGGGACGCTGCTCGCCGTGGTGCTCACGGTCGGCATCACCTTCCTCGGCACGATCGGCCTCGGCAGGCTCCTCGGCGTGCCGCGTGGCCTGGCGATGCTGGTCGCGACCGGATTCTCCATCTGCGGCGCGTCGGCCATCGCCGCGATGGAAGGCGTGGTCGAACGCGAGGACTCCGACGTCGCGACCGCCGTCGCCCTGGTCACCTTCTACGGCGGGCTCGCCATCGCGGCCGTCCCGCTGATCGGCGGCTGGCTGCGGCTCGACGCGGTCCGGATCGGCGAATGGGCCGGGCTCAGCGTGCACGAGGTCGCGCAGGTCGTCGCCGCGGCCACTCCCGCGGGCAGTGCCGCCATCGCGGTCGCCATCGTGATCAAGCTCAGCCGGGTGGTCCTGCTGGCCCCGATGGTCGCCGCGGTCGGGATGCACGAACGGCACCGCCCCGTCGACGGGAAACGGCCGCCGCTGGTCCCGCTGTTCGTCCTCGGTTTCCTGGCGATGGCCGCCGTGCGCAGCACCGGCGTCGTGCCGGGTTTCGCGCTCGACGTCGCCAAGATCGCCTGCACCCTGTTGCTGGCCGGGGCGCTGTTCGGGCTGGGCTGCGCGGTCCGGATCGGCAAGCTCGTCCGCACCGGTGGCCGCGCCCTGCTGCTGGGCCTGCTCTCCACCCTGCTGGTCGGGACCACCGCGCTGGTCACGCTGACCGTGCTCGGCTGAGGACGGCGGCCGCGAGCAGCGCGATCACCCCGCCGGCGACCATCACGGCCGGGACGGAGACCGCGTCGACGACCATCCCGCCGAGGAGCGCTCCCGCCGAGAGGGTCGCTTGGAACGACGACGTGAACAGCACCGACGCCGCTTCGGGCGCCTGCGGTGCCGCTCGCGCGAACCAGGTTCCCGAGCAGACCGGGACGGCTCCGTAGGCGAAACCCCAGACCACCAGCAGCGCGAGCGCGCCCGGCTTCGAATCGCCGAGAAACGGCAACGCGAGTGCCGCGACGCCGATCAACCCCGCCGCCGCGAGGAAGGTCAGCCGGAGATCGCGGGCGATCGCGGCGCCCGCGACGAAGTTGCCGGCGATCCCGGCGGTGCCGTAGACGAACAGGAAGACGGTGATCAGCTCCGGGCTCACCTGCGTCACCTGGCGCAGGAGCGGCGTGACGTAGGTGTAGGTCCCGAAATGGGCGAGCACGACCAGGACCGTGACGAGCAGGCCGAGCCGGGTCGCCCGCCCCCGCGTCATCTCACGCAGGACGCCGAGCCGGGTGGCGCCCCGCGACGGCAGCGGGGGCAGCGAGAGGGCCAGCGCGGCGAGAACGCCGATCGTGAACACCGCCATCACCGCGAACGCCGCTCGCCAGCCGAGCAACTCGCCGACGAACGTCCCCGCGGGTACGCCCAGTACGGAACCCAGCGGCACGGCGGAGAAGATCACCGCGGTCGCCCTGCCCGCGTGCCGAGGGCCGACGAGCCGTTCGGCGAGCCCGGAGCCGATCGCCCAGAAGGCGCCGATCACCAGCCCGACCAGGACTCGCGAGACGAGCATCGCCCAGTAGGCCTGCGCGGTCGCCGCGAGGACGTCGGCCAGCGCCAGCACCACCATCAGCGCGCACAGCAGGATCCGGCGGTCGAGCCGCCCGGCCGCGACGGTGACCGCGGGTGCGGCGAGCGCGGCGAGGAATCCGGGCAGGGTCATGGTCAGGCCCGCCGTCCCCGGCGTGATCCGGAAGTCGTCGCCGATCGGGGTCAGGAGGCCGATCGGCAGGATCTCCGTGGTGACGAGGGAGAAGATCCCCAGTGTCACCGCGAGGACGGCGAGCCATCCCTTCAGCGGGGTCCGCGCGGAGGTGTCGAGGGTCGAAGCGGTCATGTGCTTCAGCCCATCACCGCGCGGGCCCCGCGGTCTGGCGGATTCGCGACGGTGATCTAGCCGCGGGACCGTTGCGTGACCACGATGCAGGCGACGACGATCAACGCGGTCACCGGCGCGGCGGCCGGCAGGTGCTCGCCGAGCAACAGGACCGCCCAGACCAGCGTCAGCAGCGGCTGGGCGAGCTGCAACTGACTCGCCCGCGCGACGCCGATCTCGGCCATTCCCCGGTACCAGGCGAAAAACCCGCCGAACTGCGAAATGAGCGCGACGTACAGCAGGCCGGCGATCCCCTCGCCCGTGACGTGCAGCGGTTCGATCGCGAGCCCGACCACGGCGAACGCGCCGGTGACCGGCAGCGCGAGGACCAGCGCCCACGCGATCACGTGCCAGCCCGCCATTTCCCTGGCCAGCCTGCCGCCCTCGGCGTACCCGAACGCGCACAGCACGAGCGCGCCGAACAGGAACAGGTCCGCTGTGGACAGTCCACCGCCGCTCTGCGCGACGGTGAACACCACGACCGCGCTCGCGCCGACCGCGGCGGCGAGCCAGAACCGGCGGGACGGCCGGTGCCCGGTCAGCCTCGACGAGATGACGGCGGTGGCCAGCGGGAGCAGCCCGATCACCACCGCGGAATGCGCCGTGGACGACGTCTTCAACGCGAGCGTGGTCAGGATCGGGAACGCGAGGACACAGCCGAGGGCGACCACGGCAAGGCCACGCCACTGATCGCGGCTCGGCAGCGGGACCCGGAAGACGCGGAGACAAGTACCGGCGACCAGCGCGGCCAGGACACTGCGCAGCCCGGTGGCGGTCCACGCGTCGAAGCCTTTGAGCGCCCACACGGTGGCGGGGAAAGTGAACGAGAAGGCGAGGACCCCCAGCGCCGCCAACGCGGTCCCGGAGCGGACCGCTACTGCCCGGTCCGCGATAGCGCTATCATCCAGTCTCATGTCCGATGGTAGCAGCGTCACCAGCCTGGCCACACAGCTGCGGTCCGAGCTGGAGCGCTATCCGATCGAAGGAAAGCTGCCCTCCAGCCGGGAGCTGGTCCGGCAGCTGAAAGTGAGCCCGGTGACGGTGTCACGCGCCATCGCCGCACTGGCCGCCGAAGGCCTGGTGATCACCCGTCCCGGCGCCGGCGTCTTCCGTGCCCCGCCACCCCGAGAGGTAGCGGTGACCGGCGACGTGTCGTGGCAGGAGGTGGCGCTGAGCTCCCAATCCGGCGCCCGCGCCATCGACGCGAGCGGTGTGCTCGCCGCGCTGAGCGACCCGCCATCGGGAGTCATCGACCTCAACGGCGGCTACACGCATCCGAGCCTCCAGCCGGAACGCGAACTCGCGGCGGCCTCGGCCCGCGCCGGACGCCGCCCCGGCGCGTGGGCCCGGCCGCCGATCTGTGGCCTGCCCGAACTGCGGGCCTGGTTCGCCCGCGACATCGGCAGCCCGGTGAACGTCGAGAACGTGCTGATCACCTCAGGCGGGCAGAGCGCGCTGACCACGGCGTTGCGCGCGCTCTGCGCCCCCGGCGCGCCGGTGCTGGTGGAATCCCCGACGTATCCGGGGGTACTGGCCATCGCGCGGGCCTCGGGGCTGCGGCCGGTCCCGGTGCCGATCGACCGCGACGGCGTCCGGCCCGAACTGCTCGCCGACGCCTTCCGCGACACCGGCGCGCGGCTGTTCGTCTGCCAGCCCGCGTTCCAGAACCCGACCGGCGCGGTGCTGTCCGCCGAACGCCGTGCCGAGGTCCTGCGGATCGCCCGTGACTCCGGCGCCTTCGTCATCGAGGACGACTTCGCCCGGCTGATGGCGCACCCCGGCAGCCCGGCTCCCCCGCCCCCGCTCGTGGCCGACGACCCCGACGGCGTCGTGGTGCACATCCGGTCGCTCACGAAACCGGCGTCACCGAGCCTGCGGATCAGCGCGCTCGCCGCCCGCGGCCCGGCATTGGAGCGGCTGCGCGGGCTCCACGCCGTCGAGAGTTTCTTCGTACCGCGGCCACTGCAGGAAACCGCGCTCGAACTGGTGAGCTCTCCCGCCTGGTCGCGCCATCTGCGGACCCTCGCCACCGCGCTACGGGAACGCCGCGACGTCGCCGTCTCGGCAGTGCGGGAGTTCCTGCCGTCCTGGACCGCCGTCCCGGTCCCGACCGGGGGCTATCACCTGTGGCAGCCGCTCCCCGCTTTCGCCGACGAAGTGGCGCTGACCAGCGCCGCTTTCCGTGCCGGAGTAGCGGTCACCCCCGGCCGGATGTACTTCGCGGCCGAGGCGCCGGGGCCCTATCTGCGGCTGAGCTACGTCAGCGCCGCGACAGGCGCGCAGCTGCGCGACGGCATCCAGCGCCTTTCCCAGGCATACCAAGAGATCCCCGGTTAACGCCCGGCCGGGCCTGCTCGTACGATCGCGCACGGAGGCGACGAGAAGGCATGACACAGCCGGCGGCGGAGCCGCACGACCCACCCGGCAGGCTCTGGGAACTGCTCGACGACGGCCAGCGCAAGGCGCTGCGTGCCGAGGCCGAACTGCGCCGGTATCCGGCGGGAACGGTGATCATCCGGGAGGGTGACCGGTCGGATTGGGTGCTGATCCTGATGACCGGGCGGGTCAAGATCACGTCGGTGTCCACCGGCGGCTACGACGCCGTACTGGCCGTCCGCGATCCGGGCGACATCATCGGCGAGATGGCGTCGATGGACGGCAGCCTGCGCTCGGCCACCGCGATCGCCGTCGAGCCGGTCACCGGGCTGTGGCTGTCCTCGCGGGCGTTCAACTCCGTGCTCCGCCGGCAGCCGGGCATCTCCGTCGTCCTGCTCCGGATCATCACCTCCCGCCTGCGCTACGCCAACTCGCGCCGCACCGAATTCGGGGACAGCACCGCCGCCGAACGCATCGCCGCGATCCTGGTCGATCTCGCCGAGCGGTACGGCGTGCCCGTCCCCGAAGGCATCCTGATCGCCCTGCGGATCAGCCAGCGCGACCTGGCGGGACTCGCGTCCGCGTCACGGGAAGCCGTCGCGCGGACCCTCCGGACCCTGCGCGCCGACGGACTGCTCAGCACCGGCCGCCAGCGGCTCGTCGTCAGGAGCCTGAACGACCTCAGGCAGCTGGCACCCGACGACCACTGAGCCGCCTTGGCAGGCCGAAGTGCCGTTCGACGCGTCTCCCTCTCATCGGTGCACGGATCTCCGACGAAGCAAGGTCCGATGGCGTTCCACCCGCACGTCGAATCGGGTGAGCACCTCGTACACGGCCGGATCACCGGGATCGAACATGACGCGTCCACGGAGCAAGCCGCTCAACTCGGCCACCAGCGGGGCCGCCAGATCGTCGCGCACTTTGAGGATGGTCAGCGACGCGAGGCTGCGATGTTCCTTGTGCCATCCGGCGACGTCGACCCGCGCCGGCGCCTTCCGGAACCACCGCACGATCCGCGCGAAGGAACCCGCGACGCCCTGACACAGCAGTTCCAACGCCAGGAACGGCAGTAGGAGGAGACCCAGCAGCACGTACACCGGAACGTGCACGAGTATCTCCACGACGGCCAGCGTTCCCAACAGTCCGCGGGCCACCTTGTGCACGAATTCTCCCTCGGGCTCCTCCATGCTGTCGTCCGCAGGGAACTTCCAGTCCGCGGTGAGCTTGTGCTGCCGGTAACCGCCGGTGAGTCCCGCGATCGGCTGGACCCACCGGCGCCACGGCGCGAACCGGCGATCGACCGTCCACTCTCGCCCCTCGAGATCGAACACCTTCATCGGCCCCTCCCCCTTCCGATCTCGCGCCGTGTCCGACAGGAACGAGCTTGGCAGGGAAACCGCCGTCGTTCTGCGTCACCTGACACAGAAGGCGAAACCGGGTTGTACGCGCCTTGTACGACGGCTGTACGAGCCGG
Source organism: Amycolatopsis sp. WAC 01376 (assembly GCF_003947415.1). Lineage (GTDB taxonomy): Bacteria > Actinomycetota > Actinomycetes > Mycobacteriales > Pseudonocardiaceae > Amycolatopsis. The sequence goes on along the minus strand of NZ_QHKL01000003.1, from coordinate 1,255,423 downwards.
AAGGACCCTGATGTCCCGTCACCCGGAATCGAATCCAGGACGGAGCACTCCCGTGAAGATCTCCCGCGTCGCACAGGGCCTGTTCGCGGCTCTCGTCGCCACCGCGGCGGTCGGCGCATCCCCGGCCACCTCTCTCGCCACCCCGGACACCGGCGACCGGATCTCCGCCGCCGCGGTCGGGAACACGTTGGTGTACAAAGAGAAAACAGAAGGTTACGACTGCTTCAGAATCCCCGCCATCGTCAAGGCGAACAACGGCGAACTGCTCGCGTTCGCCGAAGGCCGCAACGGCGGCGCCAGCTTCTGCAACGACAGCGGCGACATCGATCTCGTCGTGAAACGCTCGGCGGACAACGGCAGGACCTGGAGCGCACCGAAGATCGTCATCGAAGGTTTCGGTGACACCAAAGGAAATCCGACGCCGATCGTGATCCCGTCCACCGGGCGGATCGTGCTGCTCTCGGTGATGGAATGCGTCAAGAACCCCGACTGCAACCGGATTCCGCGCGTCTCGATCAGCGACGACCACGGCAAGACCTGGACCGCGCCCAAGGTACTCACCACCCAGCTCGGGTTCGACTCCGCGCCGGGCTGGCTCGCGACCGGCCCGTCACACGGCATCGTGCTGACCCGCGGCGCGCACGCCGGCCGGATCGTCGCCGGGATGAGCTACACCATCGACGGCAAGAACAGCGGCGCGCTCGTCTACAGCGACGACCAAGGTGTCACGTGGAAGCGCGGCGCCACCGACACTCCGGCATTGTCGGCCGCGCTGAACCCGCAGGAAATCAGCGTCACCGAACTGCTCGACGGCCGGGTCTACGCCGCGGCGCGGAACCAGGCCAACAACGGCGACAAATGCCTCAGCGGCGGCGCGAAGAACCGCGCCTACGCCATCAGCTCCGACGGTGGGGCGAGCTTCTCCACCAAGTTCACCTTCGAAGAGGATCTGATCACCCCGGTGGTGCAGGCTTCGACCGCACGGATGACCGCGACCGACAAGGCCGGCAAGTACAACCGGATCCTGTTCGCCGCGCCGTCGGTCTGCGACCGCCGCAAGGAACTCGTCGTCCGGTCTTCCTTCGACGAGGGCGCGAACTGGCAGGGCAACTCCGCCGGAACGCTGGTGTGGAGCGGCGACGCCGCGTACTCCGACATGGTGCAGCTGTCCTCGGGTTCGGTCGGCGTGCTGTACGAAGCGGGCCCGGCGGGCAATGCCAACGAGACCATCCGCTTCTCGACGGTCACCGAGACCACGCTCGGAGCCCCGGTGTGCGGCGGCGGATACAGCGTGATCGACTCGGAACCGCTCGGGACGGCGGGCACGGTTTACCTGTCCTACAACGCTTCCAACGGACAGAACTGTGTCAGCACGATGAAAAGCGCATCCGCCGGAACCGCGACCGCGACGTCGGCCTACCTCGAGGTCGCCGGGTCTTCCCGGATCACCGACTCCGGATCGTTCGCGTGGTTCGCCGGCCCGGTGCGGGCGTCCGCCGCGGGCAAATGCGTGAAGTGGGGCGGTTCCGCGGGCGGGACGACGTACAACAGCCCGTCGGAACACTGCGGCTGAGCAACCTGGGCCACCCCATGCGGTACCGGCACTGCTTCAAGTACATGATGGCCCCCTTCCTTGCGCCTAGCTCAAGGAAGGGGGCCATCATGTACTTCAGTGCGAAGTTCCCGCGGCTGAACCCCCGTCGTTCTGCAGCGGGTAGGGCGGCGCGTGGGTCACCTCGCACAGGCAAGCCAGCTGGCAGTGAGGGCCTCCTTGCCTACCCTGAAGGTAGTGAAGGAGGCCCTCACTATCCGCCGACGCGATCCTGGTGACGCTGCGACCACCGTGACGTCGGCGTCCGGCGCAGTGCGCCAGCACCTGCCGGTGGTGCGTCGCACCACTCAAAAAGTCACTTGGGCGGGCGCAGCCGCGGGGAAAGCTTGGTGAGCGCCAACGCTTCCAACCGTTTCGAAATCTCCGCGAGCCCGGCGTCGAACTTGTCCAGATCGACGCCCTTGTCGGCCAGGTCGTCGCGGACGTGCTTCTCCACCTTCGCCCAGTCGTTGCGGTACCGGGTGGCGAGTTCCTTCCACGGCACGCCTGCCAGCCCGGCGGTGAGGCCGCTGTCGTAGGCGAGCAGGCCGCGTTCCATCAAGTACGCGATGCCCGGGTAGCCGAGGTAGCCCTGCCAGTAGGACCCGTTGTCGTTGGCCGTGATCGACCCCGCGGCCGGATCGTGGCGGACGTCGTACGTCTTGGCCTTGTCCGACGAGGCGACGCGCGCCGTGTCACCGTCGATCTCGACCCGGCCGTCGGCCACCGCGCCGAGTGCCTCGTAGATCTTGATGACCGGGGACGGCTTCCACTCCGCGGCCACTCAGCCCTCGAGCCGCTCGAGCAGGACGACGTCCACCGTGTCACCTTCTTCTTTGCCGATCGCTTTGCGCACATCGGCCTTCACCGGGAGCTTGTGGGTGCCGTCGCCCAGCGCCATGAACGAACTCCGGAACGGATGTCCGTCGATGGTCCCGCGGACCTTCACCAGCCCCTTGGTACCGAAGTACTCGGCGGAGCCGGGCATGACGACGTACGTCCAGCCGCCCTTCTCCGGGCTTTTGAGCAGCTTCGCAGTGAACCGTTTGTCCATGAAGGCATCGTACGACAGGCCACCGGCGAAACCGGTACTTCAAAGGGTGACGCGGATGCGCACGCGGCGGCCGACGTCGCGGGCCCAGGCCCGGATCGACGGCCAGTCGCGGAAGTCGCCCGCCCAGGGGCCCGCGGCCATGATCTTCCAGAACAGGCCGCTCGCGGTGGCCGGGGTGAGCCTGCCGCCGAAGGTGGCCGTGCGCTCGGCGTCGATCCTCGCGGCCAGCAGGGCGACCCCCGCGGGCAAGCTCACCCGTTTGCCCGCGGCGAGCGGCCCGCAGGGACCGCTGTGGAACAACCACACCGGACGGTTCCGGAGCGCCTCTTCGTGTTCGGTGAGCAGCCGCACCGCCTCGGGGCGCCAGCGCCGGTGGTGCAGTGCGCTCCCGACGATCACCGCGCCGTACGGTTCGACGTCGTCGACTTCGGCCGCGTCCAGCAGATCGGCCGTCAGCCCGGCTTCCCGCAGTTCGGCGGCGATCACCTCGGCGATCTCCCTTGTCCCACCGGATCTGCCGGCGTGGGCGACGAGCACTGCGGTCATGCCGCCATTCTCCGCGCGGCCGCTATCCGTGCCACCGTCCGGCCCGTCGACACGCCGCATTCGGCTCACCTCTTCACCCGTCGGAGCGCTACCCGGGAGGCAGGAACGCCGGTCTCGCGGCCGGATCGGGTTCGTCGTAGTAGCGGTGGAACACGGCGGTCTGCCCGCCGGACAGCGGCGGGACGATCCAGCTCCAGTCCGCCTGGCACCGACGGCCCGCATGCTCCTCCTTGGCGATATGCGTGAGGAACCGCCGCGATTCGGTGTGGTGGTCGGCGACGGTCACACCCGCCGCGTCGAAGGAATGCTGGACGGCCAGCGTCAGTTCGACCAGCGCGCGGTCGCGCCACAGGGTGCGTTCCGACTTCGTCGACAGCCCCATCAGGTCCGCGATCACCGGCAACAGGTCGTAGCGGTCGGTGTCGGCCAGGTTGCGCGCGCCGATCTCGGTGGCGAGGTACCAGCCGTTGAACGGCGCCGCGGGGTAGGTGATCCCGCCGATGACCAGCCGCATGTCGCTGATCGCGGGCACCGCGTGCCAGCGCAGTCCGAGCCCGGCGAACCAGCGGTGGTCGGGATGCGACAGCGGGACTTCCAGCACTGCGTCCGACGGCAGCCGGAACAGGCGCCACTCCCCCGGTTCGGACTCGATGAGCAGCGGGAGCACGTCGAAGGAACCCTTGCGTTCAGGCGGGCGCCAGCCGTGCTCCTGGACGGTTTCGGTGAAGTCGGCGTGGCGCGGATCGCCCAGCACCGAGCCGTCGCCGAGCCGATGGCCTGCGTAGCGGATCAGCTGCTCGTTGTGGATCTTCGGGCCGGGTCCCGCCGGACCGTCCGGGGCGAACACGGTGATGGTCGAGCGGATCCGGCCGCCTCGGGTCGCCTCCCGCAGATGGGCGACGCACTCCTCGGCGATGGCGGCGGCGCCGACGACGTCACGGCGGTCCCGCACCTTCAGCCCTTGCCAGTACAGCCTGCCGATGCACCGCGCGGAGTTCCGCCAGGCCACCCTGGCGCCGAACTCGACCTCGGCCGCGGTGTGCCGGTACGTCCCCGTCGCGTGGATCTCGGCGCGGACCCGGTCGAGCCGCTCGCCAAGCCCCGCGGTCCCGCCGTCCGTTTCGGCGTGGAAGAGCCGGAGGAAGTCCTCCGCCTCGGCCGGGTCCACGCTCCGTTCCCGCGACACCACCTCCGGAGGCAAGCGGGGGATATCCGTCACCCGCATGGAGGCCGTCGCCACCTCGGCCTCCCACTCTCCGAATTCGACGCCGGCACCGGCGGCGGGAACGATCACCATTCCTCCTGCACTCGGAAATGCCCGGAGGATCTTGCCCGCACGGCGAGCCGGCCGGGTCCGGACCAGACGAAAGACGATACCCCACCGAAAGAAGGCCACGATCCACCAAATGGCAGATGCTTCGTCCGCGCTGACATTTCCGCAGGCAGAAAGCTTGCCGACGACAATATTTGGAATTGCCTGCGACTTCGCGGAAGATTCACCGAATTGCGCCGGACGAAATGATCACGCTCACCCAAGATCGGATTACGATCGTCATTAATCACTCTTTCGAGCGTATTCATCCGCAGGCTCTTCTGTTCTTTCCCCGGACCGGTGTATTGCCCTGCGTCCGCCGTCGCTAGAGTGCGGGAAGCTCCGACGGAAAGGAAAATCGTGGTCGACAGGCGGATTCCGGTCATCCTGGTCGCGGGCTTCCTCGGCTCCGGCAAGACCACCCTGCTCAACCACCTGCTGGCCAACCGGCAGGGCGCGCGGATCGGTGTCGTGGTCAACGACTTCGGCAGCATCGCGGTCGACGCGATGGCCGTCTCGGGCCAGGTCGACACCATGATGTCGTTCGGCAACGGCTGTCTGTGCTGCGCCGTCGACGCGAGCGGCCTCGACGCCATGCTCGCCAAGCTTTCCGAGGCCGAGGCAGGCATCGACGTCATCGTGATCGAAGCCAGCGGACTCGCCGAACCACGTGACCTCATCCGCTTGATGATCGCCAGCGAGAACCCCGCCATCGCCTACGGCGGACTGGTCGAACTCGTCGACGCGACCGAGTTCGAGGCGACCAGGAAGCGGCATCCGGAACTGGACGAACACCTCGGGTTCGCCGACCTGGTCGTGCTGAACAAGACCGACCGGGCCGACGAGGACGCCCTGGCCAAACTGCGCGGCACGATCGACGAGATCGCACCCGGCACGCCGGTGATCGCGACCTCCCACGGCCGGATCGACCCGACCCTGTTCTTCGACGCCCGGCCGCGCGAACGGGCCGGGCAGCTGTCGTTCGACGACCTGCGCGAGGAAGAGCACGACCACGAGCACCACTTCCACACCGCGTACGACAGCGTCGCCTTCACCGCCGAACGGCCGCTGGACCCGCGGCGGCTGATGGACTTCCTCGAACAGCGTCCCGGCGGGCTCTACCGGATCAAGGGTTTCCTCGACTTCGGCCCGAATGGCGAGCAGTCCCGGTTCGGCCTGCACACGGTCGGCTCGTTCATCCAGCTGGAACGGTCGGCGTGGCCGTCGGGCCTGCCGCGCCGGAGCGAGCTGGTGCTGATCGGCTCAGGCATCGACACCGAGGCCGTCACCGCGCGTCTCCAGGAGTGCGTCGCGGACGATCCCGAGGTCGTCGACGAGCGCGGCATGCTGCGCGTCCTGCGGTTCATTCCGGACTGACACGCCGAAAGGCCGAAATACCGGGAATCGCGGCGAGTCTCGTTGACACTGGCCTGCGGAAGGAATCTCGAGCTGGACCACCTGTATCGGGAGGACAGTTCCATGACGAACACCGCCGGACGCTGGTACCTGGTCGGCGCGCTGCCGGAGGACTCCCCCGCCGCGCACCTGATGACCCGCTCCGAAGACCTCCGCTACCGGCGTTCCGCCTGCGGGGAAAAGGAATCCCGCCTGTGGACGCCGGTGGATCTCACGGGCACCGACGTCGCCCCGTGCCCGCGCTGCGCCGCGACCCTGCCGAGCCACCGGTCCACCCGCAAGGCCGAACCCGCCGTGCACACCCAGCTCGCCTTCGACCTGCCGCTTTGACCCCCGCGCGTTTAGTCCTCTGAATGCGGTACTTGCGCGGGCAACTACCGCATTCAGAGGACTAAACGCTGTCCTTCTTCGCCCGGCTCGGGGCGACGCGGGGCGGCTCGTTCGGCATCTTCGGATAGACGGGCGGCCAAGGCGCGTCCATGAGCCCGCTCGCCATGTCCTTTCGCGACATTTCCAGCAGCGGCTCGATCGACTGCGGTTTCGTTCCCGCCCAAGGGTCTCCGCGTTCGGCGAGCCGAGCGGGCACAGTGGACAGTGTGAGCTCGTCCGGCTCGACGGTGTCCAGTTCGTCCCAGCCGATCGGCGTCGACACCTGCCCGCCGACCCGCGGCCGCACGCACCACGCGCCGAACACCGTCTTGTGCGGCGCGTTCTGGTTGAAGTCGACGAACACCCGCGAGCCGCGTTCTTCCTTCCACCACTGCGCCGTCATCTCCTCCGGATGGCGGCGCTCGAGTTCGCGAGCGAGCGCGACGGCGGCCGCGCGGACCTCGTAGCCGTCCCACTTCGGTTCCAACGGCACGTACAGATGCAGGCCGCGCGAGCCCGACGTCTTCAGCTGCGCGGCGATGCCCAGCTCGTCGAGCAGCGCCTTCGTCAGGACGGCACCGTGCCGCAATTCGGGGAAACCGATCCCCGGCGACGGGTCGAGGTCGACGCGCAGCTGATCGCTGATGTCCGGCGCGTCGGCCCGGTTCGGCCAGACGTGGAAGCCGAGGCAGCCCTGGTTCACCGCCCAGACGACGTGGGCGAGGTCCTTCGCCACGAGCGCGTCCGAAGTGGTCCCGTTCGGGGTGGACACCACCGTCGTGGTCAGCCAGTCCGGTGCGTTCTTCGGGACCCGTTTCTGGAACCACGACTTCCCGCCCGCGCCGTCCGGATAGCGCTCCAGCAGCAGTGGCCTGCCGCCGAGCTGCGCCAGCAGCGGCCCCGAAACGGCGCGGTAGTACTCGACGAGGTCCAATTTGGTCTCGCCGTTCTCCGGGAAGTAGACCTTGCCCGGATTGGACACCGTGAACTCGACGCCGTCGAGGTCCAGCGTGACCGGCTCCGCTTTCATGCTTCCCCCAGCTCGGTGAACAAGGTGGCCAGCTCGGCGGGCGGGACCTCTTCGAGCTGCGCGTACGTGCACGAGGCCGGCTCACGGTCCGGGCGGAAGCGCACGAGCCGCCCGCCATGGCGGAACCGCGTGCCCTCGACGTGTTCGTAGCGGACCTCGGCGACCCACTCGATGCGGACCGGCTCCCAGCTCAGGTCCTTTTTCGGCGCCCACCGGCTGCCCGCGCCCGGCATGCGGCCGCCCGCCTCTTCGTGCGCCTCGGCCCACTCGCGCCAGGGATGGTTCTCCAGCGCGTTCTCGCGCAGGGGCGCGAGTTCGTCCACCAGCTCGCGACGCCTCGCGGCGGTGAAACTGCTGGCCACGCCCACGTGGTTCAGGACGCCTTCGTCGTTGTAGAGCCCGAGCAGCAGCGACCCGACCCCGACGCCGTCCTTGTGCCACCGGAATCCGGCGACGACGCAGTCCGCGGTGCGCTGGTGCTTGACCTTCCACATCACCCGTTTGTCCTGTTCGTACGGTGCGTCGGCGGGTTTGGCCATCACACCGTCGAAGCCCGCGCCCTCGAAGCGGGTGAACCAGTCCTGGGCGACGTCGGGATCTTCGGACAGTGGGGTGAGATGCACCCGCGCGAACTTCGTGTCGACGACGCTTTCGAGCAGCTTCCGCCGCTCCTCGAACGGCTCCGGCGTCAGATCCCGGTCGCCGAGGGCGAGCAGGTCGAACACCACGAAACTGGCCGGCGTCTCCGCGGCCAGTTTGGTCACCCTGGACGCGGCCGGATGCAGGCGCAACTGGAGCGCCTCGAAGTCGAGCCCGCCTTCGGTGACCAGCACGATCTCGCCGTCGACGACGCAGCGCTCGGGCAGCGCGTCCTTGAGCAGGTCCACCAGTTCGGGGAAGTACCTCGTCAGCGGCCTGTCGTTGCGCGAGCCGAGCACGACCTCGTCACCGTCGCGGAAGACCACGCAACGAAAGCCGTCCCACTTCGGCTCGTACAGCAGCCCCGGCGTGCGCGGCAGTTCGTGCACGGCCTTGGCCAGCATCGGCTTCACGGGCGGCATCACGGGCAGTTCCACGAGGTGATCCTAGGCCGGGCCACCGACAAAAGCGCGGCTCAAAGCTCGGCCAACAGGAGCCCGCTGCGCGGTTTCGGCGTGAAATAGGTGGCCTTCCTCGGCATCCGTGACCCGGCCGCGTGCACGGCGAGCACCTGCGCGTACGGGACCGGGGCCAGCAGCAATACCGCGTCCGCGTCCTCGGGCACCGGCGCGCCCGGCAGCAACGGCCGCACGTTCGGCCCCTCCGGATCGACGCCGAGTGCCCCCCGGAGCAGCTTCTGTTCGACCACTGCGTGGTCACCGCCGGCTTTGCCGAGCACCACCCGGAAGGCTGAATCGCCCGCCAGCACGGTCATTTCACCCTCCTCGGCCGGCGGGTCCGGCCGTCCGGGATGGACGTCGAACCCCGCCTCCTTCCATCGCCGGGCCAGCGTGTCCTCATCGAATCCGGTGCCGGCGAGCACCCGGTGGATGGGGCCGATCCGCAGCGCCGGTCCGCCGGTGACGAGTGCCAGCAACGCGCCGCGCCCCGATTTCGCGGCGGCCGCGACGCGGTGATTTCCGTCCGCGACCAGGAGATCCATCTCGTCCAGTGCGGCCAGCAGTTCGGACTGGCCCTCGCCGGGACCGGCGAGCCACAGTTCGTGCTCACGGCCCGCGGCGTCCACTGTGGACAGGCTGGGCGCCTGCCCGCGGCAGAGCCGTTCGATCAGCGCGGTCAGCCCACGGCCGCCGGTCGCGGGGACGAGCATGGCCGCGCTCGTGGCGACGCCGAGCCCGGCGAGCATCGCGGCCCGTTCCTCGACGACGTCCGGATAGACGTCCTCGGTGTGCCGGACCCGCGTCACCCCGTCGTCCCGGACCGCTGCCGGGTCGACCAGGCACAGCACGCCCAGCGCGACCCCGTCCGGCCCGTCGATGCGATACGGCGCCACGACGTCGGCGACAGGCCGGTAGTGCCGCTGCCGGATGCGTTCGAACGTGGCCCTGGCCTGCGGCAACGCCGCCTCGATCGAAAGGCCGCCCGCCAGCGCGGCCGGAGTCCTGGCCGGATGCTGGACCGCCAGCAGACTGTCGCCACGTGCGTCGGCGAGCGCGGCGGCCACCCGGTCCGGGTCGGCGAACTCGTCGACGTCGGGTCCCGGGACGGTGTCGCGGACAACCCAGCCACGGTCGATCGGGCGGATCCAGGTGCTCATCCGATCCATTTTGCGGGATAGCTCACGGAAAAAATCGGTCCCATGACCGGGCGTCTCCATGGAATGCTTACCCATGCGAAGTAGTTGACCCCCTTCATGAGCCCGAGGAGACCGCCACAGATGACGCCCCCGGCCCCGGTCACCGCGAAGGAAGGGGTCGGTTTCCGCTCCGAACGCGGCCCCGTCCTGATCGCCGTGATGCTGTGTTCCGGCCTGATCGCGCTGGACTCGACCATCATCGCGACGGCGGTGCCGTCGGTGGTCGCCGATCTCGGCGGGTTCTCGCAGTTCCCCTGGCTGTTCTCGATCTATCTGCTGACCCAGGCGGTCACCGTTCCGCTGTACGGCAAGTTCGCCGACGTGCTCGGCAGGCGGCCGGTGATGTTCTTCGGGATCGCGGCGTTCCTGCTGGGCTCGGTGCTGTGCGGCGCGGCATGGAGCATGCCGGTGCTGATCGCGGCGCGCGCGGTGCAGGGCATCGGCGCGGGCGCGATCCAGCCGATCGCGCTGACCATGGTCGGCGACATGTACACCGTCGAGGAACGCGCCAGGGTGCAGGGCTACCTCGCCAGCGTGTGGGCCATCTCGTCGGTGGTCGGGCCGACGCTGGGCGGCGTGTTCGCGGAGTACCTCGACTGGCGCTGGATCTTCTTCATCAACCTGCCGCTCGGCGCGCTGGCGGCGTGGATGCTGTTCCGGAACTTCCGCGAGCGCGTCGAACGCCGCTCGCACCGCATCGACTACACCGGTGCCACGCTGCTCACCCTCGGCTGTTCGCTGTTGATCCTCGGCCTGCTGGAAGGCGGGGTCGCCTGGGGCTGGGCGTCCGCGCCGAGCGTGGGGATCTTCGCCGCCTCCGCGGTGCTGCTGGTGGCCTTCGTGTTCGTGGAACGCAGGGCCGAGGAACCGGTGCTGCCACTGTGGATCTTCACCAAACGGACGTTGATCGGCGGGAACCTGGTCGCCGTCGTGGTCGGCATGCTGCTGATGGGCCTCACGTCTTATTTGCCGACCTTCTCCCAGGGCGTTCTCGGCACCGGCGCGCTCGTCGCCGGATTCGCGCTGGCGGCGCTCACCGTCGGCTGGCCGATCTCGGCGTCGCTGGCGGGCCGGATCTACATGCGGATCGGGTTCCGGGACACCGCGCTGATCGGCAGCGGGATCGTCATCGCGGGCGCGGCGCTCACCGTGTTCCTGGCGGCGGGTTCGTCGATCTGGCTGGCGGCCGCGGCCGCGTTCGTCCTGGGGCTGGGGCTGGGCCTGGCGTCGAGCCCGACGCTGATCGCCGTGCAGTCCACGATCGGGTGGGAACGCCGCGGCGTCGTCACCGCGACCAACATGTTCAGCCGCTCGCTGGGCAGCGCCGTGGGCGTGGCGATCTTCGGCGCGATCGCGAACGCCACCCTGGCGAGCCGCTTCGCCAGCCCGCCAGCGGGGGTCACCGGCCTGCCGTCCGGCGTCGACGCGACCAGCATCGTCCTGGAGGGCCACGGCCCGGACACCCCGACGACGACGTTCGTGCGCGGCGCCCTCGCGGACGCCACGCACCACGTCTTCCTGGCGATGCTGGTGGTCGCCGTGCTCAGCGTCGGCGCGCTGCTGCTGATGCCGCGGCGCACCGAAGAGCTGAAGTTCGACTAGCGCGTGAGGTGGTGCGCCGGTCCAGTGGGTCGTGAGTGGTAATGAGCGTTAGAACGCTCATTACCACTCACGACCCCCACGCGAGATCACGCAAGGAGTGTCGCGGGCTCACTCAGGAGTCGCTGCCGCCGTCCAGGCCCGAAGGCGCCCTTCACCGCATCAGACGCAGCGAAGGGAGCCTTCGCCCCACCACTGACCTCGCCCAGGAACGCGACACGTTTGCCTTACGGGTCATTAGAACCCGAATCGCCACTCACGACCACGGTGACCCACTCAGTTCTGCATCGGCACGGCGTGCTCGACGAAGTTCTCGACGAACCGCTCGATCGGCTCCGTCCCGGCCGGGTACAGCACGAACTTGCTCAGCCCGGCGTCGATGTACTCGGCGATCAGGTCGCGGGCGGCGCTCCAGCTGCCCGCGATCAGCCGGGACGGGTCCGCGTCGGACCGTGCCGCGACCGAAGCCGCGAACGCGTCCGGGATCCCGTCCTCCGCGACGATGAGGCTGATGCCGAAATGGTCGGCCTCGACCTCCCGGTCCGCCTCGGCGGCGGCCTTCTGGATCGCCTCGCGGCCGGCGCGCGCTTCCTCCGGCGTGAGGAAACTGGCCAGCCAGCCGTCCGCGAGCCTTCCGACGCGGCGCAGCGCGCCGGGCGCCTTCCCACCGAGCCAAAGGTCGAGGCGTTTGACCGGGCGCATGCCGAGCCCCTTGCCCTCGACGCGGAAGAACTCGCCCTCGAAGGTCACCTCTTCCTGTTCCAGCAGTGCCCTGATCAGCCGCAACGACTCGTCGAACACCGCGGCGCGGCGTCCGGGCGGCACCGGGAACAAGGACAGTTCGGCGTCACGCGCGGGTTTCAGGCCGAAGACCGGGAGGAGCCTTTTCGGTGCGAGCGCGGCGAGTGAGGCGAGCTGTTTGGCGACCAGGACCGGATCACGGCCGGGCAGCACCATCACCCCGGTGCCGACCTTCAGTTTCGCGGTGCGGGCGAGCGCGTGCGTCAGCCCCACGACAGGGTCGATTCTCGGCGAGTACACCGCTTCGGGCAGCCAGAGCGAATCGACGCCCGCCCGCTCCAGCAGGTCGACCGCGGCACCGAACTCCTCGGCCGCCGTCGCGGTCCCCAGCCCCGCACCGACCCTGATCTTCAGGTCCTCCGCCACACTCGCTCCCTTCTGACCGGCCCGGGATGCGGGCCGTTGTCCAGTGTTCCCACGTGAAGAACCCCGCACAAGCATGGACTCGCCCCGCGAATCCCCCGTACATTCCAGTGTCGCGTGGGCCGTCCGCGCGCGGATTGGGGGACTTTCGATGGCAGGGCAGGATCTTCGCCGCTGGACGCGTTGCTTTCATCCGGCGCCCTCGGCCGAGATGAGACTGATCGCCTTCCCGCACGCGGGTGGATCGGCGAGCGCGTACCGTTCGCTTTCGGCGGCCCTCTCACCCACCGTCGAGGTGCACACCGTGCAGTACCCGGGACGGCAGGACCGGATGGGCGAGCCGGTGGTCGACGATCTGCACGTCCTCACCGAGCAGCTGGTGGACGTCGTCGCCGCGCTCCCGAAACCCTTCGCCCTCTTCGGCCACAGCATGGGCGCCATCGTCGCGTTCGAGGTCGCCCGCCGGCTCGAAACGCGTGGCCTCGTCCCCGCGGTGCTGTTCGTCTCGGCCCGCCGCGGTCCGGACGTGCGGAAGGACACCTCACACCATCTCGCCGAAGACGACACGTTCCTCAAAGAGGTCAGCAGGCTCGGCGGCACGGACGCGTCGATCTTCGACGATCCGGACATCCGCGCGCTCGCGTTGCCCGCGCTGCGCGGCGACTACAAGGCCGTCGAGACCTACCGGTACCGGCCCGGCTCCGACGTGAGCTGCCCGCTCGTGGCGTTCACCGGGGACGCGGACCCGGTACTGGAGGTGCCGGACGTCGAAAACTGGCGAGAGCACACCACCGGCTCGTTCGAGATGGAGGTGTTCGAGGGCGGCCACTTCTTCCTCGACGCCAATCTCGACGCCGTCGTCGCGCGCATCCTCGGCAAGCTGACCGTCAGTCCCTGAGGCCTTCCCTGCTCGCCCACGCGACGACCTCGGTCCGGTTCGCCAGGCCCAGTTTCGCCAGGATGCTCCGGACGTGGCTTTCCACCGTGCGTTCGGAAAGCACCAGCTTCTCGGCGATCCGGCGGTTGCTCAGCGCGTCGGCGAGCAGGACGACGATCTCGCGTTCCCGCCCGGTGAGCGGGTCGGCGGCTCGGCGTCCGGCGCGGATCCGGTCGAGCAGCGCCGCGGCCCGCGCGAGCTGCCCCGGTATGGCCAGCCGCCGGAATTCGTCGAGGGCCTCGCGCGCGAGGTCTTGGGCACGCGCGAGGTCGCCTCGGGAGACCAGGACTTCGGCGAGCAGCAGTCGCACCTGGGCGACACCGGGCCGGGCGCCGATGCCTTCGTTGACGACGATGGCCCGCTCGTACAGCCGCACCGCTTCGTCGTGGCGGCCGAGAACGGCGTTGAGCCTGGCGGGCTGTTCCAAGGTCGAGCCGGCGCAGAAGACGCCGGCGCCGCCGGACACGATCGGCCGCACCTCTTCCAGGCGCCGCAACAGGTACTCCGCCATCTCGACGTCGTGGAAGGCCTCGACCAGCGGCACGAGGTTGGGCAGCGCGCCGGTGCTGTGCAGCGCGAACTCCGGGCTCCGCACCAGCGGTACCAGCTGCTCGTACCGAACCCTCGCCTCGTCGAGGTCGCCCTTGAGCAGACTCAGCAACGGCCGCGAAACCAGCGTCACCGGCAGGTGCGGGGCCCGGTCCAGCAACCTCGCGTAGTCGCCTCGCAGCTCGCCGGGATCACCCGTGAGCAGGACGAGCTGGATACGGAACGCGTAGGACATCCCTTTCGCGGAGAAGTCGTCCGCGAGTTCGGTGTCGGCCAGCTCCTCCGCCGCGAAGTCGAGTTCGCGTGCCTCGGCCAGATCTCCCCGCAACGCCAGCACCGAACTGCGCAGCCGCAGATCGTGCCAGCGGATCAGCGGCAGTCTCGTCAACCGCGCCAGTGTCGTCACCGCGACGAGTTCGTCGTCGGCGAGCGCCATCCGCCCGTCCTCCAGCGCGGCGTCGATCCGCCATTTGTGACCCCACAGGGAGACCAGCGGCTGCCCGGTCCGCGTGCCCAGGTCCACCGCGAGCGCCCCGAGCCGCAGCCGCTCGGAGGACGGCAGCTTGTCCGGTGCAACCTTCATCCGGGCGCGGAGGCTGTCGACCAGTGCCTCGGGATCGCCTGACTCTTCAGCGAGTGCGAAGGCGTCGTCGGCGAGTTTCCCCGCTTCGGCGAATCGGCCGTAGTCGGCCTCGACCGACGCGCTGTGCGCCAGCAGGCGGGCCCGCGTCGTCTTGTCGACCCCGTCCACGGCGAGTGCGCGTGAGGCGAGGTCGCGGATGCCGGGCAGGAGATCCGGCGCCGCGACGTCGCGGACCACCAGTGCCGCTTCGGCGACCAGCCCGGCGTCGGCGGCGCTGCGGGCGTGGTCGAGACTTCGCGCGAACCGGCCGGACCGGTATTCGGCGACGGCGAGATCGAGCAGCAGCCCGGCACGGTCCCTTTCGGACAGTCCGGCCTTCGAACGGGCGTCCAGCGCGATCGCGAGAAAGCGCGCCGCTTCGTCGAAGGCCAGTGCCCGGTTCGCTTCGGCGGCCGCGAGCGCCGCCCAGTCCGCCGTCTTCTCCGGCGCGGACGCCGAACGCAGCCAATGCCCCGCGACCGTTCCGGCGAACGCGGGATCACGCCGGGCGTGCTCCTCGAGCGCGGCGGCGGCGCGGCCGTGCAACGCTTCCCGCTCGGCCTGGCCCAGATCCGCGTAGATCCCGTCGCGGACGACGGCGTGCGCGAACCGGCCGTCACCCAGCACCCCGGCCCCCGCGGCTCGGTCGAGCCCGTCGACGACCTCTCCGAGCGGCAGGCCGGACACCTCCGCGAGCAGAGCGGCTTCGACGTCTTCGCCGATCACCGCCGCGATGGCGAGCAGCCGCCGCACCTGGGGTTCGAGCGCCGCCACCGCGGCACGGACGAGGTGTCCCAGTTCCGATCTGCCCGCCGAACGCGCGATCGCGCCGAGATAGAGCGGGTTCCCGCCGGAGCGGCGATGCGCCTCGCGCACCTCCTCCTCGGCGGGCTTCGTCCCCGCCAATTCGGTGAGCAGCGCCCGGATGTCGGGCTCGGCCAACGGCGGCAGTGAAATACCGCGTGTGCCCGGACGGCGCAGGAGATCCGGCAGCGCGGCGTCCAGTGCGGGCGTGTGCCCGGTGTCCCGATGCGTCGCGATCACGGCCAGCTTCGAACGCCGCAACTCCCCCGCCAGATGCCGCAAAAGACGCAAGGACGCCTCGTCGGCCCAGTGCAGGTCTTCGAGGACGACGACCAGTCCCGACGGCTCCGCCGCGGCCACCAGCGCGTCCGCCGCGGCGGCCACCAACCGGAACCGCGCGGCCTGGACGTCGGCGGCGCCGTCGATCTCGGCGAAAGCCCTCGTCACCGCCGAATCGACCGACGGCAGCGCCTCGACGACCCGCCGCCACGGCCACAGCGGCGGCGCTCCGGGATCGTCGGCGCATCGGCCCCACACGACCGCGGACGCCGCGGCCGTGGCCTCTTCGACCAGCCGGGTCTTGCCGATCCCTGGCGGCCCGGAGACGAGCACGAGCCCGCCGGAGCCCGCGGCGGCGTCCGCCAGCCTGCCGCGCAGGCTCGCCAGTTCGCCCACCCTGCCCACGAACGGTTCCCGGTTCACGGAAGGAGTATCGCGCTCCGCGCCCGATTCCGTACCGCCCTGCGTACTGGCACTGATGTCCGGACACCGCCGGGAGCGCAGAGTCGGCACGTCAGACGGAAAGGAAAGCCCATGTACGCCACCGTTCACCAGTTCCGGCGTTCGCACGCCGACGAGCCGGAAGGCTGGGGCCACGCCCTCGCCGCGGAACTCCACCCCGGCACCGGTTCGCCGGGCACCTGCACCCTCGCCCAGATCGGCGGCCTGACCGGGCTCGTCGTCGCGTTGTGGCGCGACCGCGGCTCCGCGCTCGCCGCCGGGGACCACCGCACCCCCGGCACCTTCGACGCCCGCGTCTACGAGGTCTCCGACGTCGAAAGCGGCACGGCCGAGCCCAGGATCGCGCAGGCGACCTGGTTCGACCGGCCACTCACCCGGGCCGAGGCCGACGCCGCCGACTTCGGCGGACGCGAGCGGATCCGGCCCGCCGTTCAGGGACTCGGCGGGATCGCCGGTTTCTACGTCCTGACCGCCGAGGACAGGTCTCGTCTCGTCCTCGGCTTCACCGAGTCGATCGAGGCGATGGAAGCCGTCCAGAAGACGGTCATGAGCACGGAACTGCTGCCTGGCGAGGACCAGGCGCTGCTGCCCGGCCCGGACCGGATCGACGTCCACCGCGTGCTCCACACGTCCCTGCCCGCGCCCGGTCTGGTGGGTGAGCCGCGATGACCGCCGGGACGTCCGCGCGCGTCGGCACCTGGACCGTGCTGGCCGAACGGACATCGGCCGCGTTCACCGTCCGGAACTTCGGTTTCCGCGTGGTCCGTGGCTCGATCCCGGTCAGCCTCGGCTCGGTGCGCGTCTCCGGAAGCGGCGTCACCGCCGTCGAAGCGGCTCTCGACCTCGACAGGATCGACACCGGCAACGCCAAACGCGACGCCGACCTGCGCAAACCCGGTCTCCTCGCGATCGACGCGCATCCCGTGCTGACCTTCGCCGCGGACCGGATCAAGGGCAGCCCGGGCGAGTGGTCGGTCGAAGGCACCCTCGGCGCGCGAGGCGAATCCTGTCCCCTCACGGTGACCGCGACAGGCCCGGAGGACAACGGCGACGGCACCTGGCGGGTGCTCGCCGGTGCCGTCTTCGACCGGCGGTCGCTCGGTGTCCGCGCGCCGAGGTTCCTGATCGGCGCGGAGATCACGATCGCTCTCGACGTGGTCCTCGCCCCGCCCGGGTGATCAAGCCCAGGCGGCGAGTTCCTTGGCCAGCGCGGACGGTCCGCCGGCGGTACGCAACGTCGGCGGACCGGGCCAGCAGTCCTGGTGTTCGCCGGTGCGCAGGGTTTCGGCGAACCGGGCGACCAGCCGCGGCTGCGACGCGACCGTGCGGCCGCCGAGGTACGCGACGACGACGTGGTGGTCGTCGTCCGAATGCGTCGCCACGGCGGCCGACCAACCGTGCTCCTCGTGCCACATCAGGTCGACGTCACGTTCGGGGAAGCCGGGAAGACGCCAGTTCAGCCTCATCCGCGCGGCGACCGGGCCGGCGAGGTCGACCGTGCACGAATCCCTCCGTATCCCCAGCGCCGCGGCCACGTCTTCCAGGTAGGCGTTCAGCCTGGTCACGAGCTCCAGACCTGCTTCCGTGGGCGCGGGGGTCGAGGTGGTCACGGTCCCTCATCTTCCTGTCACTTTGAGTTGGCGTGACGGGAATTACCCACCCCGGCGCGGCTTCACACCCTCATTTCGTCACGCCACGGTTTCGGTTCGCTCAAGCCGTGGCCTCGATGACGCGAGTCAGGGCTTTGTGCAGCGCCTCCAGCTCGGAGACCTCCATGCCGAGCTTCTCGACGACGCGGTACGGGATCTTTTCCGCCTCCGCGCGCAACGCGCGACCGGATTCCGTCAGCTCGACCGTCAGCAACCGCTCGTCCTCGGCACTGCGCCTGCGCGTGACGTAACCGATCGTCTCCAGCCGCTTGAGCAGTGGCGACAGTGTCGCGGGCTCGGCGCGCAGGGCGACACTCAGATCCTTGACCGCCTGCGGGCCCCGCTCCCACAGCGCCAGCATGACCAGATACTGCGGATGGGTGAGCCCGTGGGGCTCCAGCAGCGGCCGGTAGATGGCGATGACGCTGCGCGACGCGACCGACAGCGCGAAACACACCTGACGCTCCAACGCGAGCGGATCGTCGCCCAGATCGATCGACTTCATCTCCGGCCCCTCCGAGTTCATGTCGCCGATCCTAGCCGTGACGCTAATGTTTAGCGTACTAATCATTAGTGTACTGTGAGAGCATCGACGGAAGGAGTCGCCCGATGCCCCGCAAGCGCCCGGACGTGTTCCGCTGGCTGTGGTACTCACTCGGCGGCAGGCTGCCCGAGCGCTACCACGACTGGATCCTCCACGACGCCACCACCGGAAGCTGGCGCTGGCGGCACGTCGCCCGCAGCACGGTGATGATCGCCCCGCTCTGCGCGGTATGGCTCCTCCTGCCCGGCCCGCTCACCCTGCGGCTGGCGATCGTGCTGATGGCCGCGCTCGTGGCGTACTTCTACTCGATGGCGTACATGGAAGAGAGCATCGAGCACCGGCTCGCCAAGAACGGCTTCCCGCCGGGCATCGGCCGCCGGACCCGCGCCGAGGCCACCGCCATCGCGGAGGCCGACGTGACCGAGCGGTACCTCGCGCGGTACCGGGACCAGGCCGGATAAGCCTTCGCGGCCAGTCGCGTGCCATTGGGTGCCTCGAGAGCTCAGATGCCGGTGTCGCGAAAGCCACTTTCGCGACACCTCGGCAGCTGCCCGAGACCAGGCCGGACGAGACTTCACCTGGTCGCGACTAGAGTGCGCGGTGATGAGACGCAAGCTCCGCCCGCCGCTCCCGCCCCGTCACGGGCTCGACCCCGCGAGGCTCAAGATGCCCGCCGAGGGACCGTGGACGACGTTGCGCGAGCACCTCGTCGAGCGGCTCCCCCGGGTCGCGCCCGAGCGGATCGTGGAGATGCTCCGCGAGGAGCGCATCGTCGGGCTGGACGGGCCGCTCGGCGTCGATTCGCCGTTCGTGCCGGACTCGTTCATCTGGTTCCACCGGGACCTGCCCGACGAGGTCGAGGCCCCGTTCGAGATCTCCGTCGTGCACCGCGACGAGCATTTCCTGATCGCCGACAAACCGCATTTCCTCGCGACGATCCCGCGCGGGCGGCACATTCTGCAGACCGCGCTGGTCCGCCTCCGCCGCGAACTCGACCTCCCGGCGCTCAGCCCCGCGCACCGGCTCGACCGGGTCACCGCCGGGCTCATCCTGTTCGTGAGCACCCCCGAACTTCGCGGCAAATACCAGACCATGTTCCGGGACCGCTTGGTACACAAGGAATACGAGGCGATCGCGCGGTACGATCCGGACGTCGTGATGCCGCGCGAGATCAGCAGCCGCATCGTCAAGGAACGCGGGGTCATCGCCGCGCAAGAGGTCGGCGGGCCGCCCAACGCCGAAACCCGCGTCGAGCTGATCGAGCACCGCGACGGCCTCGGCCGCTACCGCCTGATCCCCGCGACCGGCCGCACGCATCAGCTCAGGTTGCACATGAGCGGCCTCGGATTGCCGATTCTCGGCGACGACTTCTACCCGGAGCTGACCGAAACCCCGCTCGACGACTTCACCGAGCCCTTGCAGCTACTGGCGAGGGTCCTCGAGTTCACCGATCCGGTCACCGGGGAACGCCGCCGGTTCGAAAGCAAGCGGACACTCGAAGCGTGGACGGATCTCGACTCGTGGCGCCAAGGTCCGGCACGAGTCGTGAGTGGCGATTCGGGTTAGAACCCAAGGTGTCTTAGGTACCCACGCGGTTCCGGCTGCGGTCGGTGCCAGGCCCCGGTCCGTGAAGGCCCCCTTCCCTCGGCTCAGCCGAGGAAACTCGACCTTCACACCTTGCCGAGGTACATGAAGGACCCCTTCCTGTACCTAGGCGCAAGGAAGGGGTCCTTCATGTACTCAGGCGGGCAAGCCCTCGTGAGTGGCGATTCGGGTTAGGGGCAAGGGTGTCTTAGATACCTATGTGGGTTCCGGCTGCGGTTGCTCTCAGGCTCGAGTCCGTGAAGGACTTCCAGTCAGACGCTTGCGTGAGTGGTCACGGTCCGTGGGGATGTCGTGAAGGGCCCCTTTGAGACGTTGAAGGTCTCAAAGGGGCCCTTCACGACATAAGAGCTCGACGCCGGACCGCCGGAAGCACTGAACGAGCCGCCCACTCATCCTCGCGTCTCGTGAGTGGCGAGGACTGTTAGAACCCGAATCGCCACTAACCACCCACGGGGGCCGGCGCCTCACTTACGCCAGAACTTGATCCCGCTCCAGGTCACTTTGACCGGTCCGGCGCCGCTGGCCGTCCGGTAGGCGCCGAACTTGTCGTAGTAGCTGCCGCTGCTGCTGCTCACGGTCTGCTTCAGCGAACCGTTGATGTACACCTTGTGCGTGCTCCCGACCTGGTGCACGGTGTTGACCCGCACGGACGTCCCGACGGTCGCGCCGCTCCCCAGGGTGTCCCCGCCGTGGACGGCGTAGAGCCGCCCGCCGCGTTCGACCGCGAGCATGAAGTACGGCCCGGCGGTCGGCGCGTCGCGGAAGGTCTGTTTCAGGCTGATCCGGCTGCCCGCCATGCTGGTGATCCGGAACGATCCTTCGAACTGCCTGGTGCCGCCGGTGTAGGTCACGTAGCGCCGCTCGGCCCGCTGGTCCCCGCTTCCGGTGGAGCAGGTCAGTTCGAAATTCAGCCCGTCGACGTTTCCGCACCCGCGTTCCTGGACGTTGAACGAGGGGTTCTCCGCCGTCCACGGTCCCGTTCCGACCTGGGCGTTCGCCGGCATCGCCGACGCCATCAGGCCGAGGACGGCCGCCGTGGCCGCCCCGGCGGTCCGAAGTCGTCTCCGCATCCTGCCTCCTGCGCACTCAGGGCGGCGGTGGTCCAGACCAGGACCAGGCTGCGACTGTACGAGCGCGAACCGTCATCGGACAAGACGTTGACGCTCCGGCGTCCCGCTGATTGGGTAACGAAGGTGATCCTTTCCATGACGGTCCTCGAAGGATTGGCGGCCGGGACGATCGACCTGGCGTTCCGGCGCTGGTCGAAGCAGAACGTCCGCCAGGGCGACATCATGCGACTGGAGGCCGGGGTGATCGAGGTCGGCTCCGTCGAGACCGTCGATCCGGCGACGATCACCGATGCCGACGCCCGCCGCTCCGGGGCCGACTCGGCGAACGCGGTCCGCAGCACCCTGCGCGGCCCCGCGGACGCCCCGGTGTACCGCATCCACCTGCGCTACCTCGGGCCCGATCCCCGCCGCGCGCTCAGCGCGGAGGCGGAACTGTCCGAAAAGGACTTCGAAGCCATCGGCAAACGGTTGTCCAAGATGGACAGACGCCGCCCGTGGACTCACGAAACCTTGCGGATCATCGCCAGGAATCCCGGCCGCCGGGCACAGGAACTCGCGGACCTCCTCGGCCGCGAGAAGGAAACGCTGAAGGTCGACATCCGCAAGCTCAAGAACCTCGGGCTGACGCTCAGCCTCGAAGTCGGCTATCGGATCTCTCCACGCGGCGCGGCCTACCTGCGCCTCAGCGAGGATCCCGGTAGAACGCACTGAGTTCCGGCACGAGCCGCTCCGGCTGGACACTGTGGAACTCGCCGTCCAGCTCCACTTGCCTCGCTCCCGGGGTCACCTTCGCGGTGACGAGTGCGGCGGCCTTGAGCCAATCCGTGCTGCCGGTGCTGTTCACCACGAGGACGGGCGTCGCGATCGTCGCCAGTTCGCCCGGCACCTTCGAGTCCCTCATCACGAAGGCGTCGTAAACGAGCGTGGGCGCGAAAGACCGGAGTTCGGCCCACACCGGCGTCGCCTTGGCTTCGGCGACAGCCTCCGCCGGAGAGCCGACCGCGGACATCATGAACAGGGCAACGGCGTCGTCCCAGCGGTCCGCCGCGACCAGGCGGCGCATCTCGTCGGCGTATCCCTCGGGGACTTCCTCGGTCTCGCCGCGATAAGGCGGCTCGAAGACCGACAGGCGCGCCATCGGCACCCCGGCCGCGGCGGCGAGGAGGGCCAGCGCGCCGCCGGAGGAGATGCCGTGCACGATCACCGGCTCACCGAGTGAAGCGACGACAGCGGCCAGGTCTTCGATCTCGCGCTCGACCTCGTACGGCGCGGTGTCGCCGCTGTCGCCCCGGCCCCGCCGGTCGTAGGTCACCACGGAGAACTCGGCCACCAGTTCGGCGACCAGCGGTTCGTCACCGTGCCGGTCGTTGCCCGCACCCGCGACGACCACCACCACCGGCCCCGCGCCGCGTCGCTCGAACACGATCGGCGTTCCGTCGGCGGACTTCGCTGTGTTGATCATGCGACCCATCGTGCCGGGCCTCGCCGCCGGACGCAGGTCATTTTTCCGACTCGAACATGCGTTCGACAAATGATCAGGACCGGGGTATGTTCGGTTGCCATGACCCCCGCCCTTCAAGCCTCGCTGTTCGACGAGTGCGCCGCGCTCGGGCTCGGCTCGCTCGACGGGATCCGGCGCACCGAACTGACCAGGGGCGCCTGGATCGACGTGCTGCCTGGCTGGCTCACCGGCGCGGACGAACTGTTCGCCCGGCTCGCCGAAGACGTGCCGTGGCAAGCCGAACGACGGCAGATGTACGACCGTGTCGTCGCCGTTCCCCGGCTGCTGAGCTACTACCGCGAGGGCATGCCGCTCCCCCACCCGATCCTCACGGAGGCGAGGGAGACGCTCTCGGCGCACTACGCCGACGAGCTCGGCGAGCCGTTCGTGACCTCCGGTCTGTGCTTCTACCGGGACGGGCGCGACAGCGTCGCCTGGCACGGCGACGACACCGGCCGCTCGCGCACCGAGGACACCATGGTCGCGATCGTCTCGGTCGGCGCCGCCCGGCAGCTCGCGCTGCGCCCGCGTGGCGGAGGCGAAACCGTCCGGCACGCCCTCGGCCACGGCGACCTGATCGTCATGGGCGGCAGCTGCCAGCGAACGTGGGAACACGCCGTCCCCAAGACCGCCAAACCGGTCGGCCCCAGGATCAGCATCCAGTTCCGTCCGAGAGGAGTCGCCTGAGAATCACTCCAGCAGCACGGGAAGCGCGTCGACGCCGTAGACGATCGAGACCTTCCGGAAGCCCACCGCCTCCGGCTCGACCGCCAGCCGCATCTCCGGGAACCGGCGCACCAGCGCGGGATACGCGGTGCGCAGTTCCATCCTGGCCAGTTCGGCACCGATGCACCGGTGGATTCCCCAGCCGAAGGCGAGATGCGACGTCGGCTCGCGGGTCGCGTCGAACTTCTCCATGTCCTCACCGAGGACGCCGTCACGGTTCGCGACGCTGAGGGAGACCAGCACGATGTCGCCCTTCGCGATCCGGACGCCGTCGACCTCCATGTCCTCCTTGGCGAAGCGCGGGAAGGCCATCTGCACGACCGTCAGGTACCGCAGCAGTTCCTCCACGAACTTGTGGACGGCGTCGTCGTCGCCGCGGACGGTCTCGAACAGCTCGCGGTCCTTGAGCAGTACGAGCGCGCCGAGCGCGAGCATGCTCGCCGTGGTCTCCAGGCCGCCGGTCAGCACGCCGTCGGCGAGGCCCGCCAGCTCGCGGTCGTCGATTTCGTCGCCGTGGTCCTTGATGAGCATGCCGAGCAGGCCGTCGCCCGGGTTCTCGCGCTGCTTCTTGACGATGTCGTCCAGATAGGACAGTGACTCGGTCATCGCGCCGAGCGACGCGCCCGCGCCGCCGAAGAGGTCGAACCGCGCGGTGCTCAGCCGCTGGAAGTCGTCGCGGTCCTCGTACGGGACGCCCAGCAGCTCGCAGATCGTCAGCGACGGGATCGGCAGCGCGAAGGCCTCCCACAGGTCGACGGGGCCGTCCGCCTTCGCCATCGCGTCGAGCTGGTCGGCGACGATCTGGTCGATCCGCGGCGTCAGCCGGGACAGCCGTCGCATGGTGAACTCCGGCGTGAGCAGCCGCCGCAGCCGGGTGTGCACCGGCGGATCGGCGAACCCGAGCCCACCGGGGTTCTGGTCCTCGGTCACGCCCGCGTTCCCGACCAGGTTGGTGAAGTCGTTGCTGAACTCGCTCACCTTGCCGAGCACGGCCTTGGCCTCGTCGTAACCGGTGACCAGCCAGCCGTTCATCCCGAACGGCAGGTCGAGCTTGCTGATCGGCTCCGTCGCGCGGATCCGGCCCAGCTCGGCCACCGGGTCGAGACCGTCGCGCTTGAGCGGCAGCAGCGCGTTGTCCGGGATGATGGACATCTTGGACAGGTCGAAACCGTTCTTCTGCTGACGCGCGAGGTAACGGCGGCCGATCCAAGCCAACACGCGCGAGCGAATGCTCCCCATACCCTGCACCCTACTCCTGCCGCTGAGCACCTGACCTGGCACAACAGGTCGCCTTCGCCCGGTGGGGCAGGATTTTCGACGGTTGTTCACCCGCCGTCCCACTCGATCAGTCACGTCCAGAAAGTCGGATTTCCGCCGCGGGAGGTTCCCGGCGACCGGGAGACCTCGGTCACCGTCGGTCACAACGGACCGGAGATAACGCCTGACATCGGGTGCGCGTCGTGAGATTGTCGGACCTTACTGGGAGGATTCGGACATGTCAGCCGTACTCATCGGACGCGACCATCCCGCGGGGGTTCTCCGCGCGGAGATCGCCCGTGCCGCCGAAAGCCACGGCGGGCTGGTGCTGGTCACCGGCGAGGCCGGGATCGGCAAGACCACGCTCGTCACCGGCGCCGCCGAGGAGGCGAAACACCTCGGCGCCCTGGTGCTCAACGGGTCTTGCTGGGACTCGGCCAGCGCGCCGGGCTATTGGCCGTGGACCCAGGTGATCCGCGGATTGCGGCGCGCGGTCGGGCAGGGGCGCTGGGCCGCGATGGCCGACAGTGAACTGGACGTCCTGCTCGGTGAAGCCCGCGGCGACGGCGCGGCGGACGGCTTCCGGCTGTACGACGCGGTGACGAGCGCGCTGGTGGCCGCCTCCCAGGATCAGCCGATCGTGGTGGTGCTCGACGATCTGCACTGGGCCGACGCCGCGTCGCTGCGGTTGCTCGAGTTCGCCGCGCAGCACACCTGGTTCGAACGGTTGCTGCTGATCGGCACATACCGGGACGTCGAGGTCGAGGCGACCGATCACCCGCTTCGCTCGCTTATGCTGCCGTTGCTCGCGAAGGCCACTTCGGTCACGCTCACCGGCCTCGAACCGGACGAGGTCGGCACGCTCATGGCCAGGACGGCGGGCACGGCGCCCGAAGACGCGTTGGTCGCCGAAGTCCACCGCCGCACCGGCGGCAACCCGTTCTTCGTCGAGCAGACGGCGCGGCTCTGGCACAGCGGCGGTTCCGCGGAGACCATCGCGCCCGGCGTGGCCGATGCCCTGCAGAGACGGCTTTCCCTGCTCCCCCAGCCTGTTCTCGATCTGCTGACCACCGCCTCCGTACTCGGCAGGGAATTCCACCGCAGGCTGCTCGCCGGCGTGGCCTCGGCGCCCGTGCCCCAGGTGGACCGGCTGCTCGACCAGGCCGTCGCGGCACGGCTGGTCGTGGTGCACGGGCAAGGCCGGTTCGCCTTCGCCCACGACCTCGTCCGCGAGACGCTGTACGCGGCCCTGTCCGAACAGGACCGCCGGAAACAGCACGCCGCGGTCGTCGCGGCGGCCCGTGAGACGCCGACGTCACGGGACCGGCTCTTCCCCGCGGACCTGGCCCGCCACGCGCTGCTCGCCGGACCCGAACTCGATCCGGGCGAGGCCATCGACCTGTTGCTGGCCGCCGCGATCGACGCCACCGGCCGGATGGCCGTCGAAGAGACGACCACGCACTACCGGCGGGCGATGGAGATCGCCGAGGACCGGCGGCGGCAGGCGAGCATCGCCCTCGAACTGGGCGCGCACCTGACGCGTCACCACGAGACGGACGAGGGCAGACAGGTACTCGACGAGGTTTCCGCGCTCATCCACGAACTCGACGACGACGATCTCCTCGCCAGGCTGGCGCTGACCCTGGTCCGCGCCGATCACAAAAGCCTTCGGGTCGACGAGACGGTCAAGGTGCTCACCGAAGCACACGCGCGGCTTTGCGGCCGCGAGCCAGGACAGGAACTCACCGTCGAGGAGATGACGCAGGAACTGTCCGCGCGCATCATGATGACCGCCCGCGACCATGAGGACGATTCCGCTCTGCTGTTCGGTCTGTGGGCCCGGCACGACGCGATCTGGGGGCCGGGCAGCGCCGCGGAACGGGAACGGCTCACCGACGAACTGGTCGTGGTCGGCCGTCGCACGGCGAACCCGGAATTGGAGCACTACGCGGCGTCGTTCAAGTGGGTGGCGCTGCTCGAACAGGGCGATCCCCGGTATTTCGAGCAATATCAGGAATTCGTCGCACTGGCGAGCACCGGCCGCGCGCCGAGTTCGCAGCTTGCCTCCCGGATCGACCAGAGCATCATCGCCACCCTCCAAGGCCGGTTCACCGAAGCCGAGGCGTACATCCAGCAGGTGCTCGCCGACCACGAGGGGGATGAGCATCCCCATTTCGGTGACCTGAACCAGTTGCAGCGGTGGGCCCGGTGGTGCCTGGAGGGCCGGTTCGACGATCTCGCCGGATTGCACCGTGAGATCGCCCGCGGCGGGTACTCGTACAGCCGTCTGCTGGAGGCGGTCACCGCGGCCCACCGTGAGGACGTCGGGGAGGCCGTGCGGCTCACCGATCTCGCGGGCGACGCGAAACCGTACCCTCGCGATCTGGAAGCGTTGTGGCTGCGCTGTCAGGCGCAGACGGCGGCGGTCTCGCGCGATCCCGAACGCTGTGAAGCCGCCCGCGCACTGCTCGCGCCCTACAGCGGGGAATGGCTGGTTTCCCTGTACGGCTGCGAGATCTCCGGCCCGGTCGACCTCTGGCTCGGCAGGCTCGATCTGGCGCAGGAACGCTGGAACGACGCGGTGGACCGGCTTCGTGGCGCCGCGCTCTCCGCGGACCGGCTGAGGGCCACGGTCTGGGCGACCGAGGCCAAGTCCTGGCTGGCGGCGGCTTTGCTCGGCCGGAATCTCGAAGGCGACGCGGCGGCCGCGGCGACCCTGCTGTCCGAAGTGGACAGAGAAGCCACCGCGTTCGGCATGCGGCAGATCCTGTCCAGGGTGGCGCGGACGCGGAACAGCGCGCAGGCGCCGCCCGCCCCCGCCGCCGAGTTCCGTCGCGACGAAGCCGTGTGGACCTTGCACTTCGACGGCGTCACTGCCCGCCTTCCGGACTCGAAAGGGTTGCGGGACCTGCATTTCCTGCTCGGCAGGCCGGGTTCGGAGGTGGCGGCCGTCCGGCTGCTCGATCCCGCGGGAGGCGAGGAGGTCGTCGCCGCGAAGAGCCTCGGCGGGGACGCCGTCCTCGACGACGAGGCGAAAGCCCGGTATCGCGCGCGGCTGGACGAACTCGACGAACTGATCGACACCGCGACCGAGCTCGGCCAGGACGCGCGCGCCGCGGCTCTGGACCGTGAACGGGACGCACTGCTCGCCGAACTGCGGTCCGCGGCCGGGCTCGGCGGCCGCACCAGGCGGCTCGGCGACGAGGCCGAACGCGCCCGCAAGACGGTGACCGCCCGCATCCGCGACACCCTGCGCAAACTCGACGAGCAGCATCCGGCGCTGGCCGCGCACCTGCGCGCGTCGGTCACCACCGGTTCTTCGTGCCGCTACGCACCCGAAGACAAGGTCCCCTGGCGGCTGTGAGCCGCCAGGGGACCTTGTCACCCCCAGTTCATTTCCGGTTGTAGAGCCGCATCGTCAACGTGCCGAAGATCGCGAGGATGACTCCGCCGGCGATCAGCACCCAGGTGATCTCGCCGCCGTCCCAGTTGCCGGACATCATCGAGCGGACCGCCGCGACCACGTGGGTCACCGGGTTGACGTCGACGAAGGCCTGCAACCAGGTCGGCATCGTCTTCGGGTCGACGTAGATGTTGCTGAGGAAGGTCAGCGGGAACAGCACCATCATGCTGACGCCCATCACCGACTTCTCGCTGCGCAGCAGCAGGCCGAACATCGTCCAGATCCACGAGAACGCGAACGAGAACGCCAGCAGCAGGAGGATCGCGGCGGCCACGCCACCGAATCCGCCGCCGGGCCGGAAGCCCATGATCAGGCCGACGCCGAGGATCACCACCGACGCGATGAGGTAGCGCAGCATGTCGCCGAGCAGGTAGCCGACCATCGCCGACGGCCGCCAGATCGGCAGCGTGCGGAACCGGTCGAACACGCCCTTCTCGATGTCGGTGTTCACCGAGATCCCGGTGTACATGGTG
This sequence comes from Amycolatopsis sp. WAC 01376, assembly GCF_003947415.1. Taxonomy (GTDB): domain Bacteria; phylum Actinomycetota; class Actinomycetes; order Mycobacteriales; family Pseudonocardiaceae; genus Amycolatopsis. The sequence goes on along the minus strand of NZ_QHKL01000003.1, from coordinate 1,227,105 downwards.
ATCATCAGGATGCTGCTGGCCATGATGCCCGGCAGCACGAACTGCAGGTACTCCGTCGGCGAACCGGACAGCGCGCCGCCGAACAGGTAGGTGAACATCAGCGTCATCATGATCGGGAACGCCGTGACGTCGAACAGCTGCTCGGGCACGTGCTTGATCTTCAGCATCGCGCGCCACCCGAAGGTGACCGAGGTCGACAGCGCGCTGGGGCGCGGTGGCCGCGTCTTCGCGATCAGGACGGCGGCGAGGTCTTCGGGCTTCGGCGCCGCGAGGACGGGTTCGTTTTCTTTGACTGCCGTGGTACTCAAGCTGCACTCTCCTCAGGCGTGGCGGTGCGGTCGGTCAGGGCCAGGAAGACCTCGTCGAGGCTCGGCTGGCCGAGGGAGAAGGTGTCGACGATGATTCCCGCGCGGGCGAGTTCGCCCAGCGCGTGCGAGGCGTGTTCGGCGGCGCCCTGTTCGGTGCTCTCGCCCGAAAGCCGCGCGGTCAGCGCGACCGGGTCCGATTCGAGCACCACCTGCGCCTGCAAGGTGCGGACGAGCAGCGCCTCGGCTTCGGAACGCTGATCGGCCTCCCGCAGCCGGACGTGGACCGCGCCCGCGCCGACCGAGGCCTTCAGCTGCCCCTTGGTGCCTTCGGCGATCACCTTGCCGTGGTCGATCACCGCGATCCGGGAGGCCAGCTGATCGGCCTCGTCGAGGTACTGCGTGGTCAGCAGGACGGTGGTGCCGTGCTCCACGATCGCTCGCACGATGTCCCAGACCTGGTTGCGGCTGCGGGGATCGAGACCGGTGGTCGGCTCGTCGAGGAAGAGCACGTCCGGGGTGTTGAGGATGCTCGCGGCGATGTCGATCCGCCGCCGCATCCCGCCGGAGTAGTTCTTCACCTGCCGCCCCGCGGCCTCGGACAATCCGAACGCCGCCAGCAGTTCGGCCGCCCGCGCGCGGGCGGCCGGTTTGCGGTGCCCGGTCAGCCTGCCGATCAGCACCAGGTTCTCGGTCCCGGTCAGGTCCTCGTCGACCGAGGCGTACTGCCCGGTCAGGCTCACCATGGACCGGACCGCGTCGGCCTCGCGGACGACGTCCTTGCCGAAGATGCGCGCTTCACCGCCGTTGGGGCGGAGCAGGGTCGCGAGCATCTTCACCGCGGTGGTCTTGCCGGCGCCGTTCGGTCCGAGGACGCCGTACACGGTGCCCGCGGGGACCTTCAGGTCGATCCCGTCGACCGCCCGGTTCTCCCCGAACACCTTGACCAGCCCCGAGGCTTCGATGGCCAGTTCACTCATTTTCGTTTTCCTTTCAGAAGCTTTCAGCAGACGTAAGGACGGTTGGCGCGTGCTTCGCGCAGGGCGAGGCCCCACCAGACGAGTTCGTCGAGCAAGGTGGTCACGGCCTGGCCCTGCCCGTCGGTGTCGAAGGGGGTGCCGTCGCGGGCGAAGGTGCCGTCGAGGAGGTTGAAGGCCACGCTGTCGCGCATGGTCACCGTGTGCAGTTCGGTGAAGATCGTGCGCAGCTGCTCGACGGCGTAGAGACCCTGCGAACGGTAGCCGTAGGAGACGAACCCGACCGGCTTCGCACGCCACTCGTCGTAGGCGCAGTCGATCGCCTGCTTGAGCGACGCGGGGAAGCTGCGGTTGTACTCGGGGGTGACGACGACGAACGCCTCGGCCTCGTCGACCAGCCTCGCGAATCGCTTCATGTCGGCGGACGGCGGTTCCGGCAGCCCGGCGGGCAGGTCGAATTCGACGAGGTCGAGCACTTCGGTGACGAGGTCGTCCCGGTGTTCCGCGCGGCCGGTGAACCACTTGCCGACGGCGTCCCCCACCCGCCCTTCGCGGACGCTGCCGATGATCACCGCGACCCGCAGCGGACTGTCGTCCATGGCCGACCTCCTCTCGCCTCACCCCTTAGGCGCGAGAAAGCCGCCGGGCCTTCGCTAGATCGGATCTAGCGAAGGCCCGGCGGCTTCGGTCGGTGATCGCGCTAGGCGTCCAGCGCGATCGCGATCGCGCCCAGCAGGGACGCGTCCTGGTCGAACTTCGCCGCCACCAGTTCCGGCGGGAACGGCACGGCCTGGGCCAGCCGGTCTCGCAGCGCGGGCAGCAGGACGTCGGCCGAGCGCACCAGTCCCCCACCGACGGCGATGCGCCGCGGGTCGAGCGCGATGGCGAGGTTCGCGACGTGCATCGACAGTTCGTCGAGCGCCGCTCCGACCAATTCCTTGGCCTGTGCGTTTTCCCTGGCGAGGCCGAACAATTCACCCGCGGTTACCGGGCGGCCGAGCAGCACACTCGCCCGGCCGCCCAGCCCACGCCCACCGACGGCCTCTTCCAGCGGCGCCGCTCCGCCGGAGAACCCGTCGGTGTCCTGTGGCGAGCGGAGGTTGTACCCGATCTCGCCCGCAGCTCCGTTGGCGCCGGCCAGCAGCCGTCCGCCGACCAGGATCGCCGCGGCGATCCCGGTCCCCAAGGAGAGGAAGACCGCCGGATCGGTGTCCGCCAGCGCCCCCCACCGCCATTCCGCGAGCGCCGCCGCCTTGGCGTCGGTGCCCACCTCGATCGGCACGCCTTCGAACTCCGCGGCGACGAGTTCGCGCAGCCGCAGTTCCTCCCAGCCCGGCACGTTGGGGGCCAGCAGGATGCGGTCCTCCAGCACGATGCCGGGGCTGACGACGCCGATCGCGACAAGGGCGTCCGCGGCGCCTTCGTCGGCGAGCAGTTTCCGTGCCGCGGCGAGCGCACGGCTGACCACCTGCCCGGCGCCCGCCTGCGCGTCGGTGTCGAGCCGCCGGGTGACCAGCAGGGTCCCGGCTCTGTCGGCCAGCCCGATCGCGACCTTCGTCCCGCCGAAGTCGATCCCCAGGATCAGTTCGTCCCCCGTCACCGCACGTTCCCCTCTGCTGCCGCCCCCGCGAACGATTCCTGGATTCCCTTGGGCCCGAACGGCCACACGCGCTCCGCCTTCGCGTAGGCGAGGAACGCCGCCACGCCGAGCGCGATCCAGCCCACCGAAAGCCCGATCGAAAGCCAGGTGGCGGAGAAGTAGATGTAGACCCAGCCGAGCAGCGCGATGACCGTCGGGATCGGGTAGAGCCATTGGCGGTACGGCCGCTCCAGTTCCGGCCGCCGTCGCCGCAGCACGACGATCGCCGCGACCTGCGCGAGCGACTGGATGAGCACCAGCACCGTCACCGCCGCGTTGATCACCGCGGTCAGCGTGAACAGCGAGCCGATCGCGGCGATGACGCCCATCGTGAGCACACCGGCCGTCGGCAGGTTCAGTTTCGGGTGCAGTCGGGCGAACACCGGCAGGAACACCTTATCGCGCGCGGCCTCGAACGGGACCCGCGAGCCGCCGAGCAGACCGGCGAACACCGAGCCGATCGCGGCGATCACGATGAACACGGTGATGACCTTCGCCGCGCCCGTGCCCCAAGCCTGTTCCAGCACGGTGGAGGCGACCGAAGTGGCGTTCTTCAATTCCTCCAGCGGGACCGAGCCGAGCACGCCGAGCTGCAGCAGGAAGTACAGGCTCATGATGCCGAGGATCGAGAGGATGATCGATCGCGGCAGCGTCCGGCCGGGGTCACGCACCTCGCCGCCGAGGTAGGCGCTGGTGTTGTAGCCGAGGTAGTCGTAGATGGCGATGATCAGGCCGGCGCCGAGCCCCGCCCAGAACGCGCCGCCGTCGAAGGAGAACGCGCCCGGCGTGAACGCGAACGCTTGCGCGCCGTCGAAATGCGTGAAGGCGGCGACGATCACCGAGAGCGCGGCGAACAGCATGATCGCGAACAGGACGGTGGTCAGCTTCCCGATCTCGCCGATCCTGCGGAACAGCGCCAGCACGATCAGGACGATGACGCCGAGGCCGATGACCTTGCCGAGCCCGGTGGTCCCGCCGTCGTCGGCCACCCCCGGGATCAGGTACCCGAGATACTGGACGAGCCCGATGATGCCGGTGGACATGATCAGCGGGATGAACAGCACCGCGCTCCACGCGAACAGGAACGGCATGAGCCTGCCGGTCCGGGAGCCGAACGCCTCGCGCAGGTACACGTAAGTACCGCCGGCGCCGGGGAGGGCGGCGCCGAGTTCGGCCCAGATCAGGCCGTCGGCCAGCGCGATGACCGCGCCGATGAGCCAGCCGAACATGGCCTGCGGGCCGCCGAGGGTCACCACCATCGCGGGGATGGTGACGAACGGGCCGATGCCGCACATCTGGGTCATGTTGATGGCGGTCGCCTGGAGCGGCCCGATCTTCCGCTCGAGCCCCGGCAGCGGGGATGAACTCAAAACGCGCCTCCCTCTTAGTTAGTAAAGTTTCTTAACATAAAACACGGCGTGTCGGAAGGCCAGGCGATGAAGTTGTCGCGTGCCGGTCCACCCCGGACTGCCCGAAAGGGCGAAAGCGGCGAAATACGCCCGAATGGCCCAAGCCGGGACGTATCAGGAGGCCGTCGTTCTGCGTCCTTACTCAGAAGGACGTCTTCCCAGGGACGGTGAGGTCCATGAAACGGCTGTTCGGCACGGCTATCGCGATCGCCGCTCTCGGGTTCACGGCGGCCTGCGGCGGGGCCTCGGCTCCCCGCGACACCGCTCCGGCGGATCTGACCACCGGCAGCGAGGTGACGACGGAGACCGCCCCGACGGCGTCCTCCGAGGCGGCCCCGACCGGGCCGGGACCCCGGCGTACCGAGGAACCCCGCCCGCCCGTGGTTCCCGGAAGCCCCATCAAGTACAACAGCGACCTGCTCGGCACCGATCCCACCACCGCCAAGAACGCGATCGAGCAGAACCTCGCGGACCTCTGCAAGAGTCCCCGGCGGTGCGGTGTCTCGGTGGTGATCCCGAACCCGGACGCGGGTGACTGCATCCTCAGTATCGGGCCGAATCCGGTTCTCCCCGGCAAAACTGTCAAGATCGTGGCCAGGTCGTGTACGAGCGAGACGACGGAGGAAAGCTCCGCTCCCTCGAAGCCGGAAAGCACCGCACCGAGCGAAACCACGGGCGGATGAGCGTCCGGCGCTCAGTCCGCCGGGGCCTCCGCAGACCCGAGCCCGCCGTCGGCGAGCCGGCGGCCGACCCGTCGCGCGCGCTCAGGCTGATCGGCACCGCGCTGGCCAACACCACCCTGCTCACCGCGTTGCTCTACTACTTCGGGCTCGTCTACACGCAGACGTACTTCATCTACTTCCGCGTGCACTACACGCTGCTAGGCCAGACACCGGACGAGATCTTCGGGCGAGGTGTCGACGGCATGCTCCTGCCGCTGACCGGCACGGCGGGCGCGGTGCTGCTCTTCCTGATCCTGACCCGGTTCCTGAAGCTGCGGCTCGGCGAGAATGTCTGGAACCGCCTGCTGCGGATCTGCGCCCCGGTCGCCGGCGTGCTCGGCCTAGCGCTCCTCGTCTCGTCGACGGCGATCGCCCTCGACCCGGAACCCTTTCGCGACCATCCCGGCGCTCCCGGGGTCGGCTTCGCGATCGGTGTCCTGATGGTGCTCTTCGCCTGGCGTCACTGGACCTCGCACAGAACGGCGAGCGGCCGTTCGAACGTCGCGGAATTGGTGACCGGCTACGTTCTGGTGAGCATCGGCCTCTTCTGGTCCGTCGGCGACTACTCGGGAGCCGTCGGCACCAGCCGCGCCTTCGAGGCCTCCGGGGTGATCCCGACGCGACCGGCCGCGACCTTGTACAGCGCGGAAAGCCTCAACCTCACCGCGAACGGTGTCACGCAGGTGAAATGCGCCGACGCCGAATCGGCGTACAAGTACCGGTACACCGGGCTGAAGCTGCTGCTCCAGTCCGGCGGCCAGTACGTCTTCCTCCCGGGGAACTGGCGGGCCTCGACCGGCGTCGCGTTCGTGATCCCGAAGACCGACAAGCTGCGCCTCGAATTCGGCCCGCCCCGATCGGTCCCGCCGCCCGCCTGCTGACGCGTGTCAAGCCAGACGGCGCTCCAGCCACTCGGTGACCGTGTCGTCGACCAGTTTCGCGATCGGCAACTGCGGCGCGGGTTCGATGCCCGGCTCTTCGGCCAGCGGATGCGCGAGACCGGGCAGCCTGGCCAGGCGGACGTCGTCCGGACGGGCGTACCGCTCACGCAACGCGGCGACCAGGTCGTCGGCATCGGTGCGCAGGGACGGATAGTCGCCCTCGCCGCTGACGAGCAGCAACGGAACCTGCTCGTCTCGCGCCGAGATTTCACCCGATCGTGCGACGAAGTCGAGCTGATCCGCCGCTCGTTCTGCTTCGTCGCTCCACGGATATGCCTGTTCCAGCATGTCTTCGACCAGGCCGATCACCGAACGCGCCCGCACGGCGGGGTTGATCAGGACCGCCGCGCGGACCGGAATCTCCCGCGTGGCCAGGATCGTCAGTGCCACCGCACCGCCGAGCGAACCGCCGACGACGGCCATCCTGGACGAGTCGAAACCGAAGCGTTCACGCAGTTCGGCCAGCGCGGCGGGGAACTCCAGCGCGGCCTGCGCGACGACCGGGTCGACGTAGGCGAGCATCGCGTCACGCCGGGCCCGCTCGAGCAAGGCGTCCATCGAGCCGTCGACCATTCTCGCGCCGCACAACGGCATTCCGAGGTACACCCGCCACGCAGGCACCCCCGCCAGCGGCAACGCGGCCGCGAACGCGGCGTCGGAACGGGGCGCGTCGATCATGTGCCAAGCGACGACCACCGGCGCGGGACCGCTGACCTCGGCCGATGGCGGCAAAACTGTGAACGGTACTCCCGCGGCCGTGCCCGTGACCGGTTCTCCCACCGCTGTCCTTCCTCGCGTGCTGTCGATCTCCACGATATCCAGGACGCGCGGGAAGCGGACCTCGTTCCGCCACAAGCGAAACAGTATGCCCGCGACGTCACCCCGACGCGCCGCGGAGGTGGTTGCGGGTGACCGGCGGCGGCCGAATATTGTTGCGGCCCGGCCCTTTGGAGGTGACCCGCCCGTGCCCGATGTCGACTACTACGAGGTGCTCGGCGTGGGCAAGGCCGCCTCGGTCAACGAGATCAAGACCGCGTACCGGCGGCTGGCGAAGTCACATCACCCGGACACCGGGGGTTCCGCGCTCACGTTCCAGCTGGTCCGCGAGGCCTACGACACGCTCAGCGATCCGATGCGGCGCGCGGGCTACGACGCGGGCGGGCGCTCCGTGCGCGTCCCGATCCGGCCGCGGCCGCGGCGTCGCTTCGGCGAAGAACCGGGCTACGAGCCCGAGCCGGTCGTGATCGATCCGGAAGACCTCGAATGGTGGGAATTCGCCGCACAGGACGGCCGCGTGCGCCACGGACGGCGGCGCGGCCCCGGGCACACCCCGGTCGTCGCGGCGGTCGGCGGGATGGTGCTGGTGCTGCTCCCGGTGCTGACCGGCGTCGGATTCACGGCCCCCACGCTCATCGTCTGGCTGATCCTGACCGCCGGGACCGCACTGCTGGTGCAACGGCTCGCGCGCGGCTATCTCGCCGCTTCCCGCGCCAAGAACCGGTTCGCCGCCGAATTCGGCGGGAAACGCGTCTTCGGCACCCCCGGCACCGAGACCGACGAGCTCGCCGAACGCCTCACCGCCGATCTGCTGGAGCGCTACCTGACCCGGCTGCCCGGCGCGCGGATCTTCCACGGCCTCTCGTGGCCGGACTCGGTGTTCGCCGACGTCGACCACGCGGTGCTGTGCGGAAAGCGGCTCGTGCTCGTCGAATCGAAACTGTGGCTGCCGGGACACTACGAAACCGATGACGACGATCGCCTGCTGCGCAACGGCCGCGCCTTCCGCGGCGGCGGGAGCAGACTGACCGAAAGCCTCGCCGAATACCGGCGGATCCTGCCGGGCGTCGCGTTGCGCGGCGCGATGATCGTGTACCCGAGCCGGACCGGCGAGATCACCACGGATCGCGAGGACCCCTCCCCCGCGCCGCCGATGACACCCGAGCAGTTCCTGCACGAGATCGGCGGCTGGCTGGCGGCGGAGCCGTCCACTGTGGACACAGCGACGATGCGCCTGGTGCGGGACCGGGTCGTCGGCACCGTTTAGGGAGCGGGCCCGCGAAAGCCTCCTTACCTACCCTGAGGGTAGTGAAGGAGCCCCTCGCTACCCCCGATGTGGTTTCGCGAGTGGCAAGGAGGCTTAGAGCCAAGGTTGCCTTAGGTGCCTACGGCGGGTGAGCCGGTATCGCGAGTCCGTGAAGGACTCCACTCAGGCGCTCACGCGAGTGGTCGCGGTCCGTGGGGATGTCGTGAAGGGCCCCTTTGAGACGATGAACGTCTCAAAGGGGCCCTTCACGACATAAGAGCTCGGCGCCGGGCCAGCGGAATCGCTGAAGGAGCCGCCCGCTCATCCTCACGAGTCTTTCGGTTAGCCGCGCTCCTTCTTGGCCCGCGCGGAACGGGTGCAGACCTCACCGACGTCGACCGTCTGGCCGCGGTCGATGTAGACGTCCGCCAATCCGACGAGCTTGCCCTTCGGCGACGTACAGGTCAGCTGGTACGCCTCCTTGGGGCCGTAGGTCGGCGGGATCGGCGACTGGAACGACACACCGCCGGACCAGTCGTCCACAGTGGACGGATTCGCCTGCGCGTAGTTGACCAGCACGGCCGTGTAGTCCCCGGCGGGCGGGTCGTACAGGATCGCGTGCTCTTCCGTGGTCGAACCGTTCGCCGACGACGACACCATGTTGCCCGCGGCGTCGAAGACGTACAGGTCCCAGTCGGTGTCCTGGCTGGCCCACTTGACGTCGACACTGAACTTCCCGTTGTCGACCTTGGGGAGCCCGTCCACGTGGAACGTGAAGCTCTCCGAAGCCGGGTCGGCCGGGTAGTTCGTGTTGATCGCCGGGACCCCGGCCGGGTTGACGGCCTGGATCGCGGGCTGCGCCGGACCCTGCGGCTCGCGGCCGTAGCGGCCCGCGACGTAGGGCCGGGTCGACGGGTTGACCGACCACGCGAACCGGCCACCGGTCGAGGCCAGCGACGAGTTCAGGTTGTCGGTCACGTAGATCGGCGGCTTCGTCGAGCCGTCCGGCTGCACCACCGGCGAGGTCGGCGTCTGGAAGGTCTTGTGCAGCTTCAGCTGGTAGCCCTTCGGCGCGGTACCGATCAGCGTCGAATGCGCCGCCGGGTCCGCGGTGTTGGCCAGCATGTCGACGAACGCCGCACGGTTGCCGCCCTTGCCCGCGCCCGCGGCGGGGGCGACACCGGTGTACTCGGCGACGACACCGTCGGCGAACGGCGGGTGGAACTCGTTGGGCCCGACCTCGAACGTGAAGCCCCAGCCACCGGTGGCCCAGTACGACCAGTCCTCGGTCGAACCGGTCGTGTCGTAGAGCGCCCACGACGGCTGGCTGGTGTATCCGTTGCGCGAGGCCATCTTGTCACCGAGCGCCTTGTACGCCGGCTCGTCGAGCGGCGGGCGGACGGCGGCGACACCCGGGACACGCAGCACCAGGTTGGAGTAGGTGTGCAGCGTGATCAGGTTGGTCACCTGGCGGTTCGACACGATCGAGCGGATGTTCTGCGTCTCCGGCTCGGAGAACGGGCCCGCACCGCGGAAGGTGTCGCTGCGCCACAGGGTCGACGCGCCGGCGCCGCCCCAGAAGCCCGCGTAGTTGCGGTTCGGGTCGGTGCCGCGTTCACGGCCGGCGGGGTTGGCCTTGCAGACGCCGGTCGCGAACTCCTTTGGCGAGTCGTTGACGTTGCAGTTCTTGCGCTTCATCTCGTAGTCGAACCGCGAGAAGTCGCCCTTGGGCTCGGCCTCACGGGAGATTTCGAAGCCGTCGGGGTTGACGATCGGCACGATGATGTTGCGGGTCCGGCCGACCAGGCCGCGGAGTTCGGCGTTGGTGCCGGTGTAGCCCTTGACCAGTTCGTGGGCCCATTCCATGGCGTGTTCGCCGGCGGGCCACTCCCGGGCGTGGTGCACGCCCATGGTGAAGTTGACGGGTTTGCCGTCGGCGATGTTCTTGACGTCGGTCGCGATCTCGAGGGCGATGACGTCGCGGCCTTCCCAGGTCGGCTGCGGCAGCGTGAACGCCGTGACGAGCTTGGGGTTCTTGCGGGCCAGTTCCTTGACCTCGAACTGGTAGTCGTAGAGGTGCCGGTAGCTCGTGCGCCCGGACGGCAACGCCGAGGCCTGCGTCTTGGCGTCGTACTCACTGTCGGCCTTGGCGTTCCGGATCGACTTGCCGGAAAGATCAGGCTCGATCACCTTCGACTTGAAGCCGTTGTCGGCCAGCGTCTTGCGGTCGGCGTCGTTGGCGAGGACGACCTCGACGCCGGTGGCGTCGGCCTTCTCGGTGACGTCCAGCCCGAGCCGGAGGAGCTTGTCCTTGTCCTGCTTGGCGGGCGTCTCGACCCGGACCAGTTCGGCACGCTGCGGCGCGGCCGGGGCCCCGGTCGGCGTGAGGGCGAGGAAGTCGACGCCCAGCAGCGCGTCGCGGGTCTGCCCGGCGTACCGGCAGGTCTGCACGACCAGCTTCTGGTCCTTCTTCACGAAACCTTCGGCGAGCTCGTGGCTGCGCAACGCGGCCGACGCGGCGACCACGGCGCCGGTGGCCTTGTCGAAGACCGCGAGGTCCCAGTCGCCCTCACCGCCGCCACGAGGCGCGATCCGCGCCTGCAGCAGACCGTCTACTGTGGACGTGAACTCGCGCCGATCGGTGCCGGAGGTACCCGGCTTCTGCAGCGCGGCGAAACAGGAACGCGGCACGGCCTGATTGGTCCGCACCACGTTGTCCGCGGCCCCTGCCGTCGTGGCCGACGGAAGTGCCACGAAGGTGCCGGCGAGCACCAGGGTCGCCGCCGTCCATCCCGCTCTTCGCCGGTTTGGTGAATACCCCACAGACTGACCTCCTTGGACAGTCCGGTGACCGGGTGAGGTCACCGGTAGCGAGACCCTAGACCCGGGACCCCGTCCGAGGGACCCGCCACAAGTCGTCTGCACCCCTTTCGGCCCAACGATCTCACCGACCGTGCCGGAACGATCACTCGCACACGCGCCCCAAGAGGGACTTCCCTGTCGATTTCGACAGGAAAGCCTAAGAAAACCTTCAGGTTGGATGGTTACCGTTCAACCATGACGACGCCCCAGGTCACCGCCCGGTCACCGCTGGCACTGCTGGCCGCCGTGGTCTCGGTCGCCGGCGGAGCGCTGCTGATCCTGCTGCTGCAGGTCCTCCCCGCCACCAGCGACATCAGCCCGATCCGCCGCACCATCAGCGAATACGCGCTGAGCGAGCACAAGTGGATCTTCGACGTCGCGGTCCTGCTGGTCGCGCTCGGCTCGGCGATCGGCTTCGGCGCGCTGATCCGCCGCAAGCACCTTCCCGCCCTGTCCGCGGCCTCGGTGTTCTGCGCGCTCTGGACGGTGAGCCTGGTGGTGATCGTGGCGTTCCCCAAGAACAACTGGGCGATCGGGCCGAGCACCGGCGGGACGGTGCACCGGATCGCGAGCGTGGTGGCCTTCGTCGCCCTTCCGCTGGCCGTGTGGTTCGCCGCGAAAGCCGTCTTCGCCTCCTCGCCCGCGCGGCGTGCGGTGACGCGGGTGCTCGCGGTGGCCGCGCTGGCCTGGTTCGGGGTGATCCTCGGGGCGATCGTGGTCTCGATGAACGGCGGCGAGCCGTGGTGGCGGGCGATCCCGCTGGGGCTGGTCGAACGCGCGATGGCGCTGACCGGGCTGATCGCGCTGGCGTCGCTGCTCATCCCCGCCCGCGTGGTCACCGCACCGGTGACCGAGCAGGCCGAAGCGCTGGAGACCGCGTCCTGAAAGGTTTTCCCGGCGCCGTGTCCATTTGACGATCTCCCGCTCGTAGTGGTGTCGTGCGGCAAGCAGGCCGCGCGGAAAACCGGAACGGGAGCACCACCGTGAAGTACATGATGCTGATCCAAGCCGCGACCGACACCGAGCCCCAGTGCACCTTCGAGGAGTGGACGGTCTACGACAAAGAGGTCAGGGACGCCGGGATCTGGTCATCCGGGGAGTCGCTCGCCGACCTCGTCACCGCGACGACGGTGAAGGTCGATCGCGACGGGAAGCGGACGGTGACCGACGGGCCGTACGCCGAGACCCGCGAGGTACTGGGCGGCTTCTACGTCATCGACGTGCCGGACCTCGACACCGCGCTGGACTGGGCGGCGCGGTGCCCCGGCGCACGGGACGGCTCCGTCGTGATCCGCCCGGTCGCCGACTTCAGCGTCTGATCATGGACGGGCAGGGGCCCGGGATGGCGTCGGTGGAGGCGGTGTTCCGCGAAGAACGGGGAAGGCTCCTGGCCGCGCTCGTGCGCCGCTTCGGCGATCTGGACCTGGCCGAAGAGGTCACTTCCGAGGCGATCGAAGCGGCGCTGGAGCGCTGGCCGGTGGACGGTGTCCCGCCGCGGCCGGGTGCGTGGCTGATGACCACCGCGCGACGCAAGGCGGTCGACCGGCTGCGCCGGGATCAGGCCTACGCCGCCAAACTCGCGATCCTGCAGGTGGAGGCGGAGCGGGCCGGTCCCGCTCCCGCGGCGGACGCCGGCGACAGCCTGCCGGACGAGCGGCTGAGGCTGTTCTTCACCTGCGCCCATCCCGCCCTGCCCGTCGAGGACCGGGGCGCGCTGACCCTGCGCTTTCTCGCCGGGCTGACCACGCCGGAGGTGGCACGGGCCTTCCTCGTCCCGGTGCCGACGATGGCGAAACGGATCGTGCGGGCGAAGAAGAAGATCAGCGAGGCCCGCATCCCGTTCCGTGTTCCCGGCGCGGACGAACTACCGGAGCGGCTGCCGGGTGTGCTGCAGGCGGTGTACTCGATCTTCACCGAGGGGTACGCGGCCAGTTCGGGAGCGAGTCTCCAACGGGCCGACCTCGCCGAGGAGGCGATCCGGCTCGGCCGCATCCTGCGCGGGCTGATGCCCGCCGATCAGGAGGTGGCGGGGCTGCTCGCGCTGATGCTGCTCGTCCACGCCCGGCGGGACGCCCGGACCGTGCCGGACGGCGAACCGGTCCTCCTGGCGGACCAGGACCGGAGCCGGTGGAACCGGGAACTGATCGAAGAGGGCGGTGACCTGGTGGTCGCCTCACTGACCGGTGGCCCGCCAGGATCGTACGGGGTGCAGGCCGCGATCGCGGCCCTGCACGACGAGGCGGCCGACGTCGAAACCACCGACTGGCCGCAGATCGTGGCGCTCTACGACGTCCTGATGACCTTGGCACCGTCCCCTGTCGTCGCGCTCAACCGTGCCGTGGCCGTCGCCCTTCGCGACGGCCCGGCCGCGGGACTCGCGTTGCTCGACGAACTGACCGGCGAACCGCTGCTCCGCGGCTACCCTCCCTTCGCCATCGCCCGGGCCGGCCTGCTGCAGCGGCTGGGCCGCCACGACGCGGCGGCCACGGCCTACCGCGAAGCGATCGGGCTCGCCCCGACAGAACCCGAACGCGAGCACCTGCGGCGAAGCCTTGCCGCACTCGAACACCCGACGGAGACAGCACGATGACCGCCGAACACCTCGCCCGCGTCGCACGCGGTTGGGACGAAGCCGCCGACGGATACGAGGCCTACTACGTCCCCCGGTTCGCGCCGTGGGTCGCCGCCGCGGTGCGGGCCCTTCCCGCGGAGCTGCCCGGCGGCCCCGTTCTCGTCCCCTGCTGCGGGACCTTCCCGGAACTCGACGTGCTCACCGCACATCTGCCCGGCCGCGAGATCGTCGGCATCGATCTGTCCGCGGGCATGGCAGCCCGAGCGCGGACGCGGGCCGCGGGCAACTCACTCGTACGCGTTGTCGAGGGCGACGCCTCGGAACTCGAATCGGCCTCCGCCGCCGCGGTCGTCTCGGTCTTCGGACTCCAGCAACTGCCCGAGCCCGACGCCGCGCTCCGATCCTGGATCGGCGCGCTTCGTCCCGGCGGAGTGCTTTCGGTCGTCTACTGGCCGCACAGCACCGAACCGGGAGGGCCGTTCACCGTGCTGTCGGACGTCCTCCGGGAACGCGTCCCGGCGGGCGACCGCTCCTGGGAAGAACGGCTCCTACCCGCCTTGAAGGGCGCCGCACTCGAACTGGATGAGCCGTTGTCGTTCCCGATGGTCCATCCCGACGCGGACGCGTTCTTCACCGCGCACACCCGCTCCGGGCCGATGCGGCCGCTGGCGAGCATGCGCGGTGAAGAGTTCATCGCCGAACTGCGCGAGGAATTCCTGCGAAGGTCCCCGGCAGGGGAATGGCGGCACCGTCCGACTGCCCGGCATATCGTCGCGCGGGCGGCAGATCGGGTTTGACCTCGTCCTCTGCAGTGTCTTCGGCGGCCTTGCGCAAGCGTGCGGTGCAGACCGAAAGGTGCACCACGTTGGCGCGTTTGTGATGGCGGTACACGTGGACGTCGGAGGCGAAGCACGCCGCCGCGAGCAAAGCGCGTCGCTGCTCGATGCGCTCGTAGCCGACTCCTGCCGGGCAGAACACCGTGACCTCGACTTCGTCACCGCGCGGTTTCGTCCACAGGATCACCGGCAGCTTGCCGTCGAGGGTGCACACCCGGGCACGGGCGAAGCCGGTCCGCAGCCGGTGCTGCACGACGACCGAGCGAAGCCGGTCGCGGAGGAATCGCCGCGCCGAGCGCCAGTAGAACAGCCAGTTCGCGACGCCGAACAGCACGACCGCGCCCCAGATCGGGCCGACCGCCTGGAAAAGGGTGAACAACGCGTACGGGAGGACGAGGAGCACGCCGATCTCGTAACGCCAGTGATAGAGCGCGGTGAGCGGGTTCGGCCTCCTGACCACCGTGATCTCCCTGGCCAGCTCGGCGATCGCCTGGGGTTCCTGCCAACGGCTCATGACCTTCCTCCTGTCCGTCCGGCGGTTTGCTCGGCGGCCACGGCCGCCGCGGGAATGGAGCGGACGACACCGGCACCGGCGCAGTCCGGGCAAACGGCGTCCTCGTAGGGCCACCACCCCGTGCCCCCGCAGGGTTCGCACGCGTGGACGGTGTCCCAGCGGGGATCGCGGTAGACGCGGCGCCTGCTGTCCGGCACCCGGGAGACCTGCCAGCCGCGAGCGGCCGCGCGAGCGTCTTCGTCGGTCGCGAAGAGCCATTCGTTGAAACGTTCGAGAAGTCGGTCGAACCAAGATCGGGGCGCTGCCGTGTGGTTCTCGTGGTGGGACATGAGGTTCACCCCCGATGCAGCCAAGCGCGAACTCGGGTCGGCCCACACGACGCCTACTCCGGCATTCGTGTGGCCCACAGGCGACACGAACGGGTTCGGATGCGCAGCGTCACATTCAGATGGCTGTCAGCATCCGCTCTCCGGTCGCGCCCGGGTGGTACCGGCCCTGGCCGTCAGGTGCGTTCACGTACCCCAAGACCAGGCAGAACAGGCCCTTTCACGGTTTCCGCATCTTGTGACAAGACGTTGACCCACGCGCCAGCACGGTCCGATCAGCTTGCTGTACTCTCGCCGTTGTGTGCACGTTCAGTCACCGCCCCTACATGCCTACCGAAGGTAGGTAAGTCCGTGTCTAGTGCCTACATGAAGCCTACATCGGCCGGAGGCGAGCCGGTAAGCCCTGATGCGGAAACCGTTACCGCGTCGGGTGTCGGACGAGAGCTGCGGCGGCTGCGCAAGGCCGCGGGGGAAACGCAGGCGGAGACCGCCAGGATCATCGGCGTCACCAGGGCGAACCTGACCCAGTGGGAGACCGGCAAATACCTGCCGTCGGCGCACAACGCCCGCCAGCTCGACGATCACTTCCGCGCCGCGAACACACTGTTCACGCTGGTGGAGACGGCCCGTTCACCCCACGAACACACCCCACCGGTCCTCGGCGACGCCGGCGTCGTCGACACCTCGCGTTCCCTGCTGCAGGTCTTCCACACCGTCGGCGCGAAGCTCGCCGAGCGCCTGATCCGTGACGCCGATGGCAAGCCGCTGGGCTGGCGGCACAACCTGCAGAAGAACACCGGGCCGAAAGCCCTCAGCACCGCGTACGGGATCAACACGATGCTGGTGGTAGGCGATCCCTACATCGACCTACATACGCTCGCCGAAGATCTCTACCGGTTGCAAGCGGAACACGGCTGGCGTGGTCGCGCGGGCGGCAAGCGGCCGGAGACCACCGCGTCGGTGGTGGACGCGCTGTTCCGCACCAGCACGATGTCCGCCGACGAAGGGCTGGACCAGCTTGAGGGGTCGCTCGACCCGTACAGCCGGACCCGTCCGTACCTGCTGTCCGCCGTGCTGCACACGGCGGTCCGGCTGCGGCCGGACGCCCCGCTGACCGACCGGCTGATCGACGCCCTCCTGGCGGCCCGGCTCGACTTCGACGGCGCACGCCTGTGGCCCGAGAAGAACGAGGCCGGGCTCGTCGCCCCGGAGGCGTCGGTGGTGCACACCGCGCGGTCGGTCGTCGCTCTGCGGGACGTCCTGTGCAGCCGTGAAGATCGCAACGACGTCCGTGAGGCGGCCGACGAAGCCACACAATGGCTCATCGACCGGTCCCATTCGGACGATGGCGTGGCCGAGGATCTCGAAAGGCCTCGCCCCGACGGCGAAGGAACCACCCGGATCATCATCCGGCACTTCACCGCAGCCTGGGTCGTCCAAGCGCTCGCCACCGCCCCCTTCCTGCCACTCCCCCGGCTCAACCGGGCGCTCGGAACCCTTTGGGAGCGCTACGACGCCGATCAAGGGCTCTGGGCTTGGGGAAGCGGCGACCTACCCATCTGGCAGACCTTGGACGCAGTCACCGCGCTCCGCGCGGCCGCATTCGCCGCCGCGGCGCCCCCGCTCAGCCCTCCAGGAACGACTACATGATCGACACCCCGCCCTCGACCCTCACCGCCGTTCGGCCAGACGCGCACGCGTTCCTCGATGAGGTCACCGGCACGCGACCCGGCCACGGCGACGCGGACCTGGCCTGGCTGCGCACGGTCGCGCATCAGGTCCAGGACGCTCCCGAGAGCTTCCTTTCGTGGCTCGAGGAAATCCTCGGTGACGAAGAAACCGTCCGCACCGCGGCGAAGCGTTCCTACTGGCATCCCAACGGATTCGCCAAAATGGTGCTCCACGCCTCCGCCGATTTCCGGATCCGGCTCCACGTCTGGCCGGAATCCGCGGAACCGTCCCGCGGCGAGTCCAATCCGCACAGCCACAGGTGGGAATTCGCCTCGACGATCGTCGCGGGCGAAGGTCTGCACATGGTCGAATTCCGCGAAACGACCGAAGGCGGGATGGCGTACGACCGCTACCGCTACGGCGCCGATCCGGCGAATCCGGCCGCCTTGCGCGCGGACGGCGGAGCCCGGCTCGAAGTGGAGAAGACCCCGCGGGTCCGGCGTGGCGACGTCTACTCGTGCGACACCGCCATCGTGCACACCGTCCGCCCGATCGCGGCGGGCTTGACCGCCACGGTGGTGATCCAGGGCCCGCATCGCACCGGCACCACCGTCGTGTACTGCGAGCCCGGCCAGACCGACGACCAGCCCAACGGCGAACTGACCGAGGCCGATTTCCGGGTCCTGGTCGGCGCCGTCGCGAAAGCGGTGACGTCGTGCCGTTGACCTGGCCCGCCCCGCGCCGCGGGATCCTGACCGACCGGGCCATCAAACGCGCGCACCGGAACGGGGAACTGACGATCACCCCGTTCGAGCCCGGTCTCGTCCGCCCCGCCGCGATCAGCCTGCGGCTCGGCCACGAGGCGTTCGCGCTGGAATCGACCGGCACCGTCGACATCGCCGACCGGAACACGTATCCGGACCTCCGCCCGAAGGAACTCGACGCCGAAGGCAGGCTGTCCGTCGAGCCCGGCGAAGTCGTTCTCGCGCCGACGCTGGAGAAGATCGGGCTTTCGGAGAAACTCGCCGGTCTCGTCGACGGCACGAGCGACTACGCGCGGCTCGGCATCAGCGTCGTCCTGTGCGGTCAGGTCAGCCCCGGTTTCGGCAGTGAGACAGGGGCAGTGTTGACTCTCGAGATCGTGAACCACCTGCGGCATCCGGTGCTCCTGCACCCCGGAACGCGGATCTGCAACCTGATGCTGTTCGCCTCCACCGGCAGCGAGCAGCCCTACGGCACGATGCCGAACAACTATTCCAGCGACCACAACGTGGCCCCGTCCCGATTGGCGGATCATGTCGGGCGTAACTGAAATCTCGCCGGTCGGCGACGACGTCCGCCTCGGGGACCTCGGCGAACACGCGATCCTCGAGCACATCCTGCGGCCGCGCTACGGCGGTGTCCACGGATTCGGTGACGACTGCGCCGTCCTCGACGCCCCGGAAGGGCTTCGCGGCGAAC
Source organism: Amycolatopsis sp. WAC 01376 (assembly GCF_003947415.1). Taxonomy (GTDB): domain Bacteria; phylum Actinomycetota; class Actinomycetes; order Mycobacteriales; family Pseudonocardiaceae; genus Amycolatopsis. Next base: position 1,208,847 of record NZ_QHKL01000003.1, on the reverse strand, counting down.
TGGTCGCCACCACCGACAGCTGCCCCACTCCGCTGGTCACCATCCTCGGGGAAACGGATCCGTATCACGCCGGCTGGCTGCTGGCGACGATCAACCTGTCCGATCTGGCGGCGGCGGGCGCCACCCCCATCGGCCTGGTCGTCAACTACACCCTGCCGAAGACGACCACCGCGGGCGAATTCCGGCGGCTTCTCGACGGCGTCGACGACTGCACCGAGGCCCACGGGACCAAGGTCGTCGGCGGAGATCTCCGGGACGGTCCGGTCCGGCAGCTCACCGCGACGGCGATCGGCCGGTGCGTCCCCGGCGGACGGCTCGGGCGCGCGGGCGCCGAAGCCGGTGACCGCCTGCTGCTGGTCGGTTCACCCGGCTATCTGTGGGCGTACGCGTTGCTCGTCGAAAAGCAGGCCCGGCTTCCCGAGTCTCTCGTCGCGGACATCCGCGAACGCGCGTGCCGCCCGATGGCACAGGTGGCCGCCGGCAGGGCGCTCGCCACGGCCGGACTGGCACGTGCCGCGATGGACGTCTCCGACGGCCTCTTCCCGACCGTGCGGACCCTGTGCGGCGCCAACGGTCTCGGCGCGCGCATCACGACGGACGTCCAGCTGGACGACGCGCCCGCCGACGTCTGCGAGCAGTCGGGACTCGGCCGGTTCGAACTCGCGCAGGCCTGGGGCGACTGGACGCTCGTGGTCGCCGTGCGGCCACAGGATGTCGCGCTCGCCAAGAAGACCCTTGCCGGGGAAGGCGTCACGGCGCAGGAGATCGGGACCCTCGTCCCCCGCGAGAAAGGCGTTTCGCTGGACGACGGCGAGCCTTGGGACGGAATCGCGCAGGAGCGGTTCTCGCCCAGTTCGTGGCACGGCGGCGAACTGCCGAAGCTGATCACCGAGGTTCTCGGCAGGCGGGCTGGCTGACCTCCAGTGGGTCGTGAGTGGCGATTCGGGTTCTGGCGAGCCTCCTCTTAGGTACCTACTGCGTGGCCTGCGGCGCTTCTTGCGTGATGCCAGGTTCGAGGTACATGAAGGACCCCTTCCTGTACCTGGGCGCAAGGATGGGGTCCTTCATGTACTGGGGCTGGCGCGAAGGTCGAGTTCCCTCGGCTGAGCCGAGAGAAGGGGGCCTTCACGCGCTGTCGCTGTAGTGCCGAGGCTCAAGGCGGCGCTCCGATCCGCCGCAGGCACCTGAAACACGGTTCGCTCCAACCCGGATCGCCACTTACGACCACCCCGGCCGACGCCTTCCGGAGCCTTGGTCGCTTGAAGTATGTGAAGGCCTCCTTGAGGGACCCAGAGTCCCTCAAGGAGGCCTTCACGGACCGAGGTGACGGACCGGCGCGGAGTCTCCCGTCGTCCGCCGCGAGCGGAAGTGCAGGTCGAGGCGCTGGACGTCGGGACGATCAGGCGGCCGGAAGTATCCGTCGGGCACCGATGCCACCCGCCGTGATTACGATCACAGCGAAACTCCTGGCCCGGCATCTCTACAAACCGACCGCTCAGTACGGCAGACTCGACGTCACTTCCACTCGACGACGAGGAGTCACCCGTGACCGAACACCCCTCCCGTGTAGCGATCGTCACCGGCGCCGGCCGCGGCATCGGCGCGGCCGTGGCCAAGCGGCTCGCTTCCGACGGGTTCGCCGTCGGCCTGCTGGACCTCGACGAGGCGGGTGTCAAGCAGGGGGCCGAAGCGATCGTCGCCGAGGGCGGCAAGGCCGTCGGTGTCGCGCTGGACGTCAACGACGCCGCACAGGTCGAAGCCGCGGTGACTCGGGTGGCCGAGGAGCTCGGCGCGCCGACCGTGCTGATCAACAACGCCGGCATCACCCGCGACAACCTGCTCTTCAAGATGACCGAACAGGACTGGGACTCGGTGCTGGGCGTGCACCTGAAGGGCTCGTTCCTGATGACCCGCGAGGTGCAAAAGTACCAGACGCAGGAGAAGTGGGGCCGCATCGTCAACCTGTCCAGCACCTCGGCGCTGGGCAACCGCGGCCAGGTCAACTACTCCGCGGCCAAGGCGGGCATGCAGGGCTTCACGAAGACCCTCGCGATCGAACTGGGCAAGTTCAACGTCACCGCGAACGCCATCGCCCCCGGTTTCATCGCCACCGACATGACCGCGGCGACCGCCGAGCGGATCGGCATGTCCTTCGAGGACTTCAAGGCGGCGGCCGCGTCGCAGATCCCGGTGCAGCGTGTCGGCACCCCCGACGACATCGCCAACCTCGCGTCGTTCCTGGTGAGCGACGGCGCGGGATTCATCTCCGGCCAGGTCATCTACGTCGCCGGCGGACCGAAGGACTGAGCCATGCGCGAATTCGCCTCATTGCAGGAGTTCGAGAACGCCGTCGGCGAACACTTCGGCTACAGCGACTGGCTGACACTCACCCAGGACCGGGTGGACCTGTTCGCCGACGCCACCGACGACCACCAGTGGATCCACGTCGACGTCGAGAAGGCGGCCGATGGGCCGTTCGGCGCCCCGATCGCCCACGGTTTCCTGACGCTTTCGCTCATTTCGGGTTTCGTCGGGAAGCTCTACCGGGTCAACGGGCTCAAGATGGGCATCAACTACGGGCTGAACAAGGTCCGGTTCCCCCAGCCGGTGAAGGTGGGCGCGAAGATCCGGGCGGGCGCCGAACTGGTCGAGGTCACCGACGTCTCCGGTGGCAAGCAGGCCGTCGTGCGGTGGACGATCGAGATCGACGGCGAGCCCAAACCGGCGTGCGTCGCGGAGATGGTCGTCCGGCTGATCGCCTGAGAAGGTGACCTCCGGCACCTCGCCGGGCCACCCCTACCCGACATACCGACTGGTCGGTACTGTCACCGGAAAGCGAGATGCTGGAGGCACCATGAACCAGTCCGACCTGCCGGGCCTCGACCTGGCCAAGCTCAAGGCCCACCTGGACGAGCACCGGCCCGGGCTCGTCCAGGGCGACCTGAGCGGCCAGGTCGTGGCGGGAGGCCGGTCCAACCTCACCTACATCGTGGGCGACGGCCGGTCCCGCTGGGTGGTCCGCCGCCCGCCGCTGGGCCACGTCCTGCCGACCGCGCACGACATGGGCCGGGAGTTCCGGGTGATCTCCGGCCTGCACGGCACGGCCGTCCCGGTGCCGGAAACCGTGCTGCTGTGCGAGGACACCGACGTCATCGGCGCGCGGTTCTACGTGATGGAGTTCGTGGAGGGCACGCCTTTCCGCTCCGACACCGAACTGGCCGCGCTGGGCCCCGCCAGGACGAAGGCGATCGCGGACGAACTGGTCGACACCCTCGTCGAGTTGCACGCCGTCGATCCGGAGTCGGTGGGGCTCGGCGATTTCGGCCGCCCGGAAGGTTTCCTCGAACGCCAGTTGCGGCGCTGGAAGAAACAGCTCGACGGCAACCGCAGCCGCGATCTCCCCGGCGTCGACGAACTGCACGATCGGCTGGCGGGTTCGGTGCCGGTTTCGGGCAAGCCGTCGATCGTCCACGGGGATTACCGGCTGGACAACGTGCTGGTGAACGACGACGACCGGATCACCGCGGTGCTGGACTGGGAGATGTCCACCCTCGGCGACCCGCTGACCGACCTCGCGCTGCTGGTGGCCTACGCCGAACGCGACAAGGTGTCCTTGCAGTTCGTGTCGAACGCCAGTTCCGCGCCGGGCTATCCGCGCAACGACGAGGTCATCGCGCGCTACGCCGAACGTTCGGGCCGCGACGTCTCGCGGCTCAACTGGTACGTGGGCTTCGCGTTCTTCAAACTCGCGGTGATCCTGGAAGGCATCCACCTTCGCTACAGCAAGGGCCAGACCGTCGGTGCCGGATTCGACGGCATCGGCGCGGGCGTCGTCCCGTTGATCGCGCACGGCAATGAGACTCTCAAGGAAGAGGGATAGAGATGGACTTCGCCTTCGACGCGAAAACCGAGGAACTGCGGGGAAAGCTCCTCGAGTTCATGGATTCGCACATCTACCCGGCCGAGGCCGTCTTCGAGCAGCAGCTGGCCGAGCGCGACAGCGAATGGTCGCAGCCGCCGATCGTCGAAGAACTCAAGGCCGAAGCGCGCAAGCGCGGACTGTGGAACTTCTTCCTCCCCGGTGACCACGGCGCGGGGCTGACGAACCTCCAGTACGCGCCGCTGGCCGAGATCACCGGCCGCAGCATCCGGCTCGCGCCGACCGCGCTGAACTGTGCGGCGCCGGACACCGGGAACATGGAAGTCCTCACCATGTTCGGCAGCGAGCAGCAGAAGAAGCAGTGGCTCCAGCCGTTGCTGGACGGCGAGATCCGGTCCGCGTTCGCGATGACCGAGCCCGACGTCGCGTCCTCCGACGCGCGCAACATCGCCACCGGCATCCGGCGCGACGGCGACGAGTACGTCATCAACGGCCGCAAGTGGTACATCTCCGGCGCGATGAACCCGAACTGCAAGATCTTCATCGTGATGGGCAAGACCGATCCGGACGGCCCGCCGCACAAGCAGCAGAGCATGATCCTGGTCCCCCGCGACACCCCCGGCATGACCGTGAAACGCGGTATGCACGTCTTCGGCTACACCGACGGCGATCACGGCGGCCACGCCGAAGTGGTCTTCGAGGACGTCCGTGTGCCCGCGGAGAACCTCATCGCCGGCGAGGGTGACGGGTTCGCCGTCGCGCAGGCCCGCCTCGGCCCGGGACGGATCCACCACTGCATGCGCGCCATCGGCATGGCCGAGCGCGCGCTGGAACTGATGTGCCGCCGGGCGCTTTCGCGCGAGACCTTCGGCAAGCCGATCGCCGAACAGGGCGTGGTGCAGGACTGGATCGCCGAGGCGCGGGTCAAGATCGAGCAGCAGCGCCTGCTGGTACTCAAGACCGCGTGGCTGATGGACACCGTCGGCAACCAGGGCGCGCACACCGAGATCCAGGCGATCAAGATCTCCACGCCGATCACCGTCGAGTGGATCCTCGACAAGGCCGTGCAGTTGTTCGGCGCGGGCGGGGTCAGCCAGGACTTCCCGGTCGCCGAGATGTGGGCGCAGGTGCGGACGCTGCGGCTCGCCGACGGCCCGGACGAGGTGCACAAGCGCTCGCTGGCGCACCGTGAACTGAAGAAGTACCGCGGGGAGGCCCAGAAGTGACGACGGCTCAAGACCTCAAGAAGCGCGTGGCCGACCTCCTGGCCGCGCATCCGCCGGAAAGCACGCCACGCCAGGACTTCCTCGACGCGCGGTTCGACGCCGGGCTGGCGTGGATCCACTTCCCCGAGGGGCTCGGCGGCCTGAACGCGCCTCGTTCCCTGCAGTCCCTTGTGGACAAGGAACTCGCCGCGGCGGGCGCCCCGGACAACGACAAACGGCGGATCGGGATCGGTCTCGGCATGGCCGCGCCGACCATTCTCGCCTTCGGCACCCCGGAACAGCATCAGCGCTTCCTCCGTCCACTGTGGACCGAACGTGAGGTGTGGTGCCAGCTGTTCAGTGAGCCGGGCGCCGGATCCGACCTCGGCGCGCTGGGCACCCGCGCGGTCCGCGACGGCGACGACTGGGTGGTCACCGGCCAGAAGGTCTGGACGTCGGGCGCGCACAAGTCGCAGTGGGCCATCCTGGTCACCCGCACCGATCCCGACGTACCGAAACACCGTGGCATGACGTACTTCCTGTGCGACATGACCGCGCCGGGCGTCGAGGTCCGGCCGCTGCGCCAGATCACCGGTGAGGCCGAGTTCAACGAGGTCTTCCTCAGCGAGGTCCGCATTCCCGACGCGCACCGCCTCGGCGCGGTGGGCGAGGGCTGGAAGGTCGCGCAGACCACGCTGATGAACGAACGGGTCGCGATCGGCGGGACCGAGTTCCCGCGTGACGGCGGCATGGTCGGCGTCGTCACGGAAACCTGGCGGGAACGCCCGGAACTGCGCACCTCCGAACTGCACGACAGGCTGCTGAAGCTGTGGGTGGAGGGCGAGAGCCTGCGCCTGGTGAGTTCGCGGCTGCGGCAGCAACTCGCCGCGGGCGCGCCGGGGCCGGAGGGTTCCGCGGTCAAGGTCGCGTTCTCCGAACTGAACCAGGCCGCGTCCGGGCTGGAGATCGAACTGCTCGGCGACGAAGGCCTGCGCTACGACGATTGGACGATGCGGCGTCCCGACGGCGTGAACTTCCTCGGCCGCGAAGCCGGATACCGCTATCTGCGCGCGAAGGGGAACTCCATCGAGGGCGGCACCTCGGAGGTCCTGCGCAACATCATCGCCGAACGCGTGCTGGGACTGCCGTCCGAGCCGCGGATCGACAAGGACGTCGCCTGGAAGGACCTGCCCCGATGACCGACCTGCTGTATTCCGAGGTCGAAGAGGACCTTCGCGCCAGCGTCCGGGATTTGTTCAAGGACCGCGCGGAACCGGCGGCCCTGATCGCCAGGACCGAGTCTGCGGAACCGTACGACCTGAAGTTGTGGCGCACGCTCGCCGCCGACCTCGGTGCGGCGGGTCTCGCCGTCCCGGAGGCACTGGGCGGGCACGGCGCTTCGGCGCGGGAAGTCGCCGTCGTGATGGAGGAACTCGGGCGCAGCGTCGCCCCCGTCCCGTATCTCGGCAGTGCCGTCCTGGCGACGTCAGCCCTGCTGGCGACCGACACGTCGCAGGCGGAAGTGGCGGAACGGCTCGGGAAACTGGCCGCGGGCACGCTCATCGGCGCGCTGGCCATTCCGCTGTCGACGGCGCCCGGCGCCGAGTTCCCCTCGACGGTCACCGCGGCCGCCGACGGCACGCTCAGTGGTCAGGTCCGAAGCGTCGCCGACGCTTCGGTGGCCGAACTGATCGTCGTCCCGGCGGTGGGGCCCGACGGTCCCGGCCTGTACACGGTCGACGTGGCGTCGACGGGCGTGACGGTCACCGAGGCCATTTCCCTGGACCTCACCCGGCGCATCGCCGACGTCACTTTCGAGAACGTGACCGCGAAGCGCGTCGCCGTTTCTTCGGCCGCGGTGTCCGCTTTGGACACCGCACTCATGACGGCGGCGGGGCTGCTCGCCTCGGAACAACTCGGGATCGCCGAATGGGCCCTGACCGAAACGGTGCGCTATCTCAAGGAGCGTTACCAGTTCGGCCGTCAGGTCGGTTCGTTCCAGTCGCTGAAGCACCGGCTGGCGAATCTGTACACGGATCTGGTCAACGCCAGGGCGACCGCGCGGTACGCCGCCGACTGCCTGGCTTCCGGTGACGACATCGCGATCGCCGTCGCGGTGGCGCAGGCCCGCAACTCCCCCATCGCCGTGCACGCCACCGAAGAGGCGATCCAGCTGCACGGCGGGATCGGCATGACCTGGGAGCACCCCGCGCACCTGTACCTGAAGCGCGCGAAGAGCGACGAGATCGCTTTGGGCACTCCTGGGCGGCATCGCGCGGCCCTCGCGCCGCTGATCGACCTGCCGGCCTGATCTCCCCCGGCGGGGTCCGCCCGGAAAGTGTCGGACCCCGCCGGTAGAACCTGTTCGAACATCAGAGCGAACAGGGAGTCATCATGAAGCTGCTCGTGGCCACCTCGAAGACCCAGGGCGCGCGGGAGAACGACTTCGACCACTGCGTCGAAGGCGAGCTGATCTGGATCGCCCCGTGCTGCGACGACGGCGAAGACTCGGCGGATTCCGAATGCGGCTGCGGACGGTCCTTCGACGGGCTGAACTCGCATCTCGGGACGACGACGGCACTCGTCGCGGAGCTGCCCGGATTCACCTATTCCGACTACGCCGAAGCGATACGGTCGAGCCTGGCCGCCCAGGGCTGGCCACCCGAAGCCGCCGACGACGTGGCGACGGGGTTGCTCGCCTTCGCCTCCAGATGGGAGGTGGGAACGGTGCTCGAACGCCGCTGCGAATGGTTCGCCGAACGGCTCGTGCCCGCGCCGCCGGGCTGAGCGCTACTCGGGTCGCAGCGCGGCCAGCAGGAGATCGGCGAAATGATCACCGATCTGGCGGGCCGAGAGCGCGCCGCCACGCCGGTACCACGAACCGAGGTGGTGCACCGAGCCGAAGAAGAAGTCGACGATCACGTCGGCCGGTTTGTCCGCGCGGAATTCGCCGGACTCCTGGCCCTCCTCGATCAGCGTGCGGAACCGCTCGTGGTACTTGCGGCGTTCCGCGCGGACCGCCTTCTGCTTCTCCACGCTGAGCTGGTGCATGGACTGCATGAAGATCGTGTTGTCGTCGAGGTTGTCGATCGTGCTGACGACGACGTCGGAGCCCGCGGAACGCAGCCGCTCCCGCAGCGGCGCCTCACTCGAGGCCACCTTTTCCAGTTGCTCGGTCTGCGCGCGCAGCACGCGGGCGTAGATCTCGTAAAGGAGGTCGTCCTTGGAGCCGAAGTAGTGGTACATCGCGCCCTTGGTGACCCCGGCCGCCTCGACGATCTCCTGCACGGAGGTCCGGTCGAACCCCTTCTTGGCGAAGAGCTTCGTGGCGTGCGACAGCAGTCGGCGCGGCACGGCGGCCTGGTCGTCGCCGCCCGCCTCGGCCTTCCGGGTGGTCGCTCGTGTCATGGCCGGCTCCTTCTCGTGCGGACACCAAGCATACCGGTCGGTTTGTCGAGGCATTGGGAACGGGACCTCGAGTCCTTCCCTCGCAGTGCCACCAGCGGCGGGTGAAGGCCCCCTTCCCCTCGGCTGAGCCGAGGAAACTCGCCCTTCACACTTTTCCCAGCGTGCCGGCACCGCATGGGCCATGTCTCGTGCGTGCTGACGCCGACTGAGCCACCGCTCCAGCAACAACGCGTTGCGAAAGCCACTTTCGCAACCCTCAACGTTGGGAAAGTGGCTTTCGCAACGTCGATCACCAGACCAGGAACCGCTCACCAGTCCGCGAGGGCCTCCTTCCCTACCCTGAAGGTCGGGGGCCCGGCAAAGCCGAGATCTTGCAGGTCAGGTGACTATCCTGCGCTGTCGCGGGGCCGCATGTGCCGGTGGTGGAGCTTGATCAACGGAAGATCGGAGGCACTCAACGTCCCTGATCTTCCGTTGATCAAGGGCGAGTCGAGGTGGGGGCAGGCCTGATTCTGGGCACGGGCGGGGCTTCAGTGTCCACAAGGGACACCGCCGGGCGATTGAATGTCCGATCGATGCCGCTATGTACGTTTCTGCGAGGGGTCGTGAGTGGCAATGAGGGTTAGAAAAACAAAAATCACTCACGCCCTCCTCGTGAAACCGTGCAAGTCGCCCAAATCGGGCACATCTGTCTCGAAAGTGTCCCTTGTGGACAGCCAAGAGCCGGGCGAGGCTCCTTGAGCAAGCCCGCTCCCGCCGGCTCCACCCCGACAAGTTCACCCTTGTCCCGCTATGGCGGCGGAGCCGACCAGCAGTTATGCGACTTTGCCGGGACCCTGCCCTGAAGGTAGGGAAGGAGGCCCTCACTACCCGCCGAGTGGCCTCTGGGACAACCGTCACGCCAACCCGGGCCCCGGCCACCGCACACGACACTTCCGATTTCGGCTCCAACCCGAATCGCCCCAGACACCAGAACAAAGGTCTCAATACGCGCCGCCGTGCTCGAAGAACCGCCGCGGATTGTCGACCAGCATCGTCGTTATGTCCCTTTCGGACACTCCCCGCTCCCGCAAGGCGGGCAGCACGTCACGGGTGATGTGGAGGAAATGCCAGTTGGGCGCCATCGCGGCGATCTTGTCCTGCTCGAACCAATCGATGAAACAGGAGGCGTCGTGGGAGAGCACCATGCTCCCGGCGTAACCGCGTTCGCACATCGCCGCGACCGTGGCGACACGGTCTTCGAACGGCAGCAACGGGTCGAGCCCGAAGCGGTCCATTCCCAGCAGCGATCCCTTGTCGGCGAGCCCGGTGAGGTAATCGAGGTCGGTGCTGTCGCCGCTGTGCCCGATGAGAACCCGGCTCAAGTCGACACCTTCGGTCTCGAAGACGGCCTGCTGTTCGAGGCCGCGCCGGGTCGGCGCGTGGGTGTGGGTCATGATCGGCGCGCCGGTCTCCCGGTGCGCCTTCGCGACCGCGCGCAGCACACGTTCGACACCGGGGGTGACCCCCGGTTCGTCGGTCGCGCACTTGAGCAGCGCCGCCTTCACCCCGGTGTCGGCGATCCCGTCGACGATGTCGCCGGTGAAGAGGCCGACCAGTGGATCCACGCCGTCGTCGAAGAGCAGCCCGGGTCCGCGATGGTGGAGGTAGTGCGGGACGTCGTTGTAGGTGTAGAGCCCGGTCGCGACGATGATCCGGAGGTCGGTTTCGGCCGCGACCCTGCGCACGCGCGGAATGTAGCGGCCGAGCCCGATGACGGTCGGGTCGACGATGGTGTCGATCCCGGCGGCCTTCAGTTCGTCCAGCCGCCGGATGGCGTCGGCGACGTGTTCGTCCTCGCGGAAACCGTCGTGCCCGGGATGGTTGGCCATGAATTCGGGACTGAGGACGAACAGGTGCTCGTGCATGAGCACCTTGCCCAGTTCGCCGGCGTCGACGGGACCGCGGGCCGTTTCGACCTGTGCCATGCCGCTCACCCCTTGGCCCGGAGTTCGCGGCGGAGGATCTTGCCACTCGCCGTCTTCGGCAGTTCGTCGAGCACCTCGACCACGCGCGGATATTTGTACGCGGCGAGGCGTTCCTTGCAGTACGCGACGAGGTCCTGCGGGTCGGGCGTGCTTCCCGGGGCCGGGCTGATGTAGGCCTTCACGGTCTCGCCGCGGTATTCGTCCGGGATGCCGACGACGGCCGCTTCGCGTACGGCCGGATGCGTGTACAAGACGTCCTCGACCTCACGCGGCCAGACCTTGAAACCGGAGGCGTTGATCATGTCCTTCTTGCGGTCCACGACGTAGACCCAGCCGCTCGGCTCCATGAAGCCGATGTCGCCGGTCAGGAGCCTGCCGCCGGGCAGTGCGGCTTCGGTCGCTTCGGGCCGGTTCCAGTAGCCGGGGACCACCATCGGACCTTCGACGGCGATCTCACCCGCCGTCCCGAACGGCAGTTCTTCGCCGTCTTCGCCGAGGATGCGCACGATGGTCCCCGGCACGGGCAGGCCGATGGAGATCGTGCCGGAAGCTTCGTCGATGGGCGCTTCGAGGCTGCTCGGGACGACGATGCAGCCCGCGGTCGTCTCTGTGAGTCCGTAGCCGTTGTGGATGTAGTGGCCGAACCGCTCGCGGAACATGTCGACCACGGCGGGCGGCAGCGCGGCTCCGCCGGAGTACAGCAACCGGAACGATTCGAAGTGCTCCGGGCGGACGTCGGGCTGCGCCATCAGCGCCATGTACGCGGTGGACGGGCCGACCGTGTACACGGGCCGGTGCTCCAGGAAGGCGTCGAGTACGACACCGGGCTCGAACCGGTACGCGAGCGCGAGTGTGCCGCCGATGTCGATCGCGGAGGCGATCTCGCAGACCATGCCGGTGATGTGGAACAGCGGCGCCAGGCCGAACAGGGTGGCGCCTTCGTCGAGGCCGCTGAACGCGCTGAGCACGGCCGCGTTCGCGCCGAGGTTGCCGTGGGTGTTCATCGCCCCCTTCGGTGTCCCGCTGGTGCCCGACGTGTAGCTGATCAGTGCGACGTCGTCCGGGCCGAGGCCGGGGTCCGGGGGCGGGTCCCCCGCCGCGGCCCGCGCCACCTTCAGCAGGTCGGCGGCGCCGGGAGTCGGCTCCCGCACGCTCTTGCCGAACACCCGCGGATCGTCGCGGCCTTGCAGGTCGAGTTCGCTGGTGGTCAGCGCGATGGTCACGCCGCTGCCGGGAACGAGCGGGGCGATACGGCTGTTCCACCCGCTCTGCGAACACACGACCGCGCGTACTCCGGCGTCTTCGAAGACGTGCCGGAGTTCCCGTTCCCGGTACATCGGGTTGACGGGGACGACGATTCCGCCCGCCTTCCAGGCACCGAGCAGCGCCAGCACGAACTGCGGGATGTTCTGCAGGATCAGGGCGAGCCGGTCGCCCGGGGAGAAACCGGACGCGATCAGATGGCGCGCGATGCCGTCGGAAAGCTCGTCGACCTCGCGGTAGCTCATCCTGCCGTCGAAGTAGGCGATCGCGGTGACGTGCGGGAAGCGCTCGACCGTCCGCCGGAAGGACGCGGGAACCGTGGTCGGTTCCGTCGGTTCCGCGTCCCTCATCCGGGGCTCGTAGGCGGCCAGCCACGGCTTCGCTTCGTAGGAGCTCACGCAGGTTCCTCCATGACAAAGTCTCGACGAGCCTCTAAGCATCCGCTTAGTATGGCGATGACGCAAGGAGGTCGACGTGACCGATCAGCTCTCACCGTCCGAAGTGGACAGTTCGGATTCCGTTCGGTACGCCGTGGACGGCGCCGTCGCCACGATCACCTTCGACAAACCGGAGCGCGGCAACGCGATGGATCAGGCGATGCAGATCCGCTACGGCGATCTGCTGGGCAAGGCGTCGGCCGATCCCGGAATCCGCGCCGTCGTCGTCACCGGCGCCGGGCGCTCCTTCTGTCCCGGCGCGGACTTGGGGCTGCTGGAGGGCATCTCGGCAGGCGGCGCGACCGCGCCGGAGCACGAAGGCTTCCGCAACGTCTTGGCCGCCGCTTATGCCGACGTGCCGGTGGTCGCGGCCATCAACGGCGGCTGCGCCGGCCTGGGCTTCGTGATCGCCTGCGCCGCCGACGTCCGGTTCGCCGCCGCGGGCGCGAAGTTCACCACCGCCTTCGCCCGGCGCGGCCTCATCGCCGAATACGGGGTGGCGAAACTGCTGCCCGAACTCGTCGGCCGCGGCCGGGCCCTCGACCTGTTGCTCTCCGGCCGGACCTTCACCGCCGAACAGGCGCGCGAATACGGCCTGGTACAGGAGATCGTGCCCGCGGAAGAACTCGCGGCGAGGGCGAAGGCATACGCCACCGAACTCGCGACCCACAGCGCGCCGCGCTCCATGGCACTCATCAAGCGGCAGGTCTTGCGGGAAGCCGAACTCTCGCTGGAAGACTCCGCCCGCGAGGCCACCACTCTGATGCTGGAATCCTTCGCTTATCCGGAACTTCCCGAGGGCCTGGCCAGCTGGAACGAACGCCGCGCCCCCGACTTCCCGCCGTACCGAGGGGTTTAGACCGCCCCGGCCTCACGACCGGGGCGGCCCGTACCGAATCAGACGGTTTCGCGCGTGGTCACCGCGTCCTTCTCGGCGGCCAGCGCGGTGCAGGTGCGCACCCACAGTTCCCAGCCGCGCAACGCCTGGTTGCAGTTCCAGCCGGTCCAGCGGCCCGCCTGCGCGCCCTCGTTGCCGGCGCGGTTGCAGGCGGTCTTGCTGCTCCAGCCTTCACTCACCTTGCGATACGGCGTGCAGGAAGCCGCCGCGACGTCACCGGACGCCCCGGCCGCGCACGGTTCCGCGGTGCTCGCCATCGCCGTTCCCGCGGTGAGCAACGACCCCGCCACGGCTGCGGCGAGCACGAACCCACGGACCACGAAGCGTTTACTCATCGAGTTTTCCTTACCGCGAGCAAGACCCCCCACCCACAGTGGCCGATCACCCGGCGAAGATCAACCTCTGGGCGGACCCCGCATAGCGTCCGGTCGCGAGTGACCTACCCCAGTACATGAAGGCCCCTTCCTTGCGCCTGGCACCAGGACCCCCGGCAAAGTCGCATAACTGCTGGCCGGCTTCGCCGCCATAGCGGACAAGGTGAACGCGTCGCGGTGGACCCGACAGGAGCGGGCTCCCGCAAGGAGCCTCACCCGGCTCCTGACTGTCCACAAAGGACATTTTACGACACTAATGTGCCCGTTTTAGGCGACTTGCGCGGTTTCGCGAGGGGGTCGTGAGTGATTTTGGTTGTTCTAACCCTCATTGCCACTCACGACCTCCCGCAGAAGCGTACATAGCGGCATCAATCGGACACTCAATCGTCCGACGGTGTCCCTTGTGGACACTGAATCCCCGCCGGTGTCCAGACGCCGCCGGTCATTCGCCGGTGACCTGCTCCACCTTGCGCTGCAGTTTGTTCATCCCGCCGAGCCAGCGGTCGGTCTGCGTGGCCCGCGCGGCGTAGTAGTCCGCGACCTCGGGATGCGGCAGCACCAGGAAGCGGTCGGCGGCGATGGCCTCGAACAACGCGTCCGCGACCTGCTCCGGCTGGATCGCCGAGGCGCCCATCAGCAGTTCGCCCGCGGGGCCGGTGTTCTCCAGCATCGCCGTCCGCACGCCCTGCGGGCAGATGGCCTGCACGGTGAGCCCGCGGTGCCGGTAGGTCGCGGACAGCCATTCGGCGAAGGCGAGCGCGCCGTGTTTGGTCACGGAGTAGGACGCCGAACCGAGGCTGGTCAGCAATCCCGCGGCCGACACCGTCGCGATGAAGTGCCCGCGGCCGCGTTCGAGCCACGGCGGCAGCAGCAGCCGCGCCGCACGCACGTGCGCCATGACGTTGACGTCCCAGATCCGCGCCCAGTCCTCCTCGGGCGCGTCCACGCCACCCATCGGCGCGATCCCGGCGTTGGCGCAGAACACGTCGATTTCGCCCAGGGTTTCGCGCGCGGTCTCGATCAGCGACGCGACACCCGCTTCGCTCGCGGCGTCACCGGCGACGGCGGTTCCGCCGATCTCCTTCGCGACTTCGGCCGCGGCGTCCCCGTTCAGGTCGCCGACGACGACTCTGGCCCCCTCGGCCGCGAACCGGCGGGCGAGGACCGCTCCGATGCCGCCGCCTCCACCGGTGACGACGACACCGGATCCGGTGAAGGAGGCGGTCACAGGCCACCCGCCAGTGTGACGCCGCCGTCGAGGACCACCGTCTGCCCGGTGATCCAGCCCGCCTCCTCCGAAAGCAGGAACGACACGGCGCTCGCGATGTCCGCCGGCACGCCGAGACGCTTCATCGGGTACGACTCCGCGACCTCTTCTTCGCGGCCTTCGTACAGCGCTGTCGCGAACTTGGTCTTGACCACGGCGGGCGCGACGGCGTTCACGCGGATCTTCGGGCCGAGCTCGAAGCCGAGTTCCTTGGTGAGCCGGATCAGCGCGGCCTTGCTGACGCCGTACATGCCGATCCCGGGCGACGCGCCGAGCCCGGCGACGGACGCGACGTTCACCACCGCGCCGCCGTGCTCCCCCATCCACGCGTCCCGCGCCCGGCGGGTCCACGAAAGCGGCGCGAGCACGTTGACGGCGAAGATCTTCGCGGCGGCCTCGGGGTCGATGTCCAGGGTGGGGCCGAACACGGGGTTGATGCCGGTGTTGTTCACCAGCATGTCCAGCCGTCCGAAGGTCTCGATGGTCTTGGCGACGGCCTCGTCCTGGTGCGCGGTGTCGTCGGCCTTGCCGGGAACGGCGATGGCGACCGCCTCACCGCCCAGTTCGGCCACCGCCTCGGCCAGCGGCTCCGGTTTGCGCGCGGTGATGCACACCTTCGCGCCGCGCTCGACCAGGTCCTTGGCGATCCCGAGGCCGATACCCCGGCTGGCGCCGGTGACGATCGCGACGCGATCCTTGAACGAGTTCACTCTTCGATCTCCTCTGTGTTCACTGGCGACGCAATCACTAAGCGAGCGCTCACTTACAATGGGAAGGTCCGGAGACGGTGTCAAGCCCGCCATCCGGAACGAGCGTCTGGGAGGATCTGCGGATGACCATGTCGCTGTCGGCCGAACTGTGGCCCGACGTCCAGCCGGAGACGGCACGGCGGCTGATGCTGGCCGGGGTCGAATCCTTCGCGCGGCGTGGCTATCACGCGACGACCACCCGGGACATCGCCTCGGCGGCGGGGATGAGCCCCGCCGCGCTGTACGTGCACTTCCCGTCCAAGGCAGCGCTGCTGTTCGCGATCTCGAAGTACGGCCACGAGCAGACACTCTCGCTGGTCGAGAGCGTCGTCGCACGGGAGACCGACCCGGTCGAGCGGATCCGGCTGCTGGTCGAGGACTTCGTGGCCTGGCACGCGCGCAGGCACACCGTCGCCCGCGTGGTGCAGTACGAACTGCACGCGCTGCCGGACGAGGAGTTCGAGATCGTCGCGAAACTGCGCCGCCGCATCGAGCAGATCGTGCGCGAGGTCATCACCGAAGGCGCGCGGGCGGGCGTGTTCACCGTCGGCGACCCCCACACCGCCGCCAGGGCCGTGCTCTCGCTCGGCGTCGACGTCTCACGCTGGTACAGCGAACGAGCCCGCCAGACCCCCAAGAAGCTTGGCCAGGAGTACAGCGAGTTGGTGCTGCGCATGCTCGGCACGAAACTCTCCTGACCAGTACTGATCGGCCTTCGTCGGCGATACCGCCACCAGAGTGACATACCAACTGGTCGGTATCTAGAATTACCCGTTGAGACGTTGACCACATACTAAGCGGTTGTTAACTTGCCCGGACTGCATCGCCGCAGCAGCGCCGAGCGAAGGGCAATCCAGATGGCCGACAGCGCACAGAACGCCCCTGAAACCGCCCCCGAACCGACGATCACCGTGTCCCAGCGCCGGAGGGCCGCCACCGCCGCGGCCCTCGCTTCGTCGGTCGAGTGGTACGACTATTTCGTCTTCGGGATCGCCGCCGCCCTGGTCTTCGGGAAGACCTTCTTCCCCACCACCAACCCGGCGGCCGGCGTCCTCGCCTCGTTCGCGACGTTCGCGGTCGGCTTCCTCGCCCGGCCGCTGGGCGGGATCATCGCGGGCAGCCTCGGCGACAAACGCGGCCGGAAACCCGTGCTGGTGCTGGCGATCGCGTTGATGGGCGCGGCGACCACGCTGATCGGCCTGCTGCCGACCTACGACACCATCGGCATCGCCGCGCCGATCCTCCTGGTGCTGCTGCGGCTCGTGCAGGGGGTCGCCGTCGGCGCCCAGTGGGGTGGCGCGATGCTGCTCGCCACCGAGTACGCGCCGCCCGGCAAACGCGGTCTCTACGGCAGTCTCGTCCAGCTCGGCGTCCCGATCGGGGTGGTGCTGGCGAACACGGTGTTCCTGATCGCCGCGCAGGTCGCGCCGCCGTCGGACTTCCTCACCTGGGCTTGGCGGATCCCGTTCCTGGTCGGCATCCTCGTGCTCGGGCTGGCCTGGTACATGCACGTCAAGATCGACGAAACGCCGGAATACCGCCGTGCGGAAGCGAAACTCACCGCCGAAGAACGCGGCCGGGCCAAGTCGCCGCTGCGTGACGTCCTGCGCGACCACAAGGGGACGGTGCTGCTGGCCGGCGGTTCGTTCATGGTCAACACCGCCACCTTCTACATCCTGCTCAACGGCGTCCTCGACTACGCCACCCGTCATCTGGGGATGTCGCGGACCACCGTGCTCGTCGCGACGCTGCTGATCAGCACGCTACAGCTGGCGATCATCCCGCTTTCGGCGAAACTGTCCGACCGGATCGGGAGGCTCAAGATCTACACCTTCGGCGCGGCGGGGGTCGCGATCTGGGCGATCCCGATGTTCCTGCTGATCGACACGGCCTCGCTGCCGCTGTTCGTGGTCGCCTCGTTCGTCGGGTCGCTGTTCCTCGGCATCATGTACGGCCCGCAGGCGGCGTTGTTCGCCGAACTGTTCACCGCGGAGATGCGCTACACCGGCGCCTCGCTCGGCTACCAGATCAGCGCGGTCGTCGGCGGCGGGCTCGCGCCGTTCATCATGGTGCTGCTGCTCGAATCCACCGGGACGTCGATGTCGGTTTCGCTCTACATCATCGTGCTGGCACTGATCTCGCTCGGCTCGATCGGCCTGCTGGCCAAACGCGCCAAGCGAGCCGAACAGTCCACTTCGGACTCACACGACCGCGCGCGCGAAACGGTCGGCGACCAGCCTTAGCTTCTCCTTGACCTCGTCGGGCGCCTCTTCCACGACGAAGTCGACGTCCCAGTGGGCGAGGTAGTACGGCATCACGGAAAGGTCGTTGGAGCCGACCCGGACCCGGCAGGTGTGCTCGTCGATGGCCTCGATCGCGCCGACGGTCGGTGCCACGTATTCGGCGAGCGCGTCCGCCGGGGCGTTCACCCGCAACACCATCTGATGCGGATACGGCGACGACGAGATCCCGCGGGAGACGTAGGCCGCGAGGTCCTCGGCGGGCGGTTCCCTCGGCGTGAACCGGAAACTGGTGTCCGGGACGCCGTCGATGCGGTCGACGCGGAAGGTCCGCCAGTCGTCACGGTCGAGGTCGAACGCGACCAGGTACCACCGGCGCCCGGTGTGCACCAGGCGCAGGGGCTCGATGCGGCGCTCGCTGACGTCGCCCTTGTGGCTGCGGTAACCGAATCGGAGCTGCTGATGGTCGCGGCACGCGGACGCGATCACCGTCAGCGCCGCCGCGTCGATGACCGGGACGACGCCGCCGATCGGGATCATCGCCGTGTTCAGCGCGGTCACCCGGTGCCGGAGCCGGGCGGGCAGCACCTGCTCCAGTTTCGCGAGCGCGCGCACCGACGTCTCCTCGATGCCCGAAACCGTCCCGTTCGCGGCCGTGCGGAGCCCGACGGCGACCGCGACGGCCTCGTCGTCGTCCAGCAGCAGCGGCGGCAGCGCGGCCCCCGCGCCGAGCCGGTAGCCGCCCGCGACACCGGGGGTGGCGTGCACCGGGTAGCCCAGTTCCCGCAGCCGCTCGACGTCGCGCCGGACCGTGCGGACGTCCACCTGCAGGCGGTCGGCCAGGTCGGCGCCCGGCCAGTCGCGCCGCGCCTGCAGCAGGGAGAGCAGCCTCAGCAGCCGCGCCGACGTGCCCGTGGTCATCGGTTCGCTCGCTTCATGGGAGGAGTGTGGCAGACATCGAGGACAGTTCCGGTCCGCATTGGGCTCGCGAGTGGTAAGGCAAAGGTGTCGGGGTGGCCGTGTCGCGAAAGCCACTTTCGGGACCTCAGGCGTCGCGAAAGTGGCTTTCGCAACCTCCCACCTTTGCCTTACCCCTCGAGAACCGTCCTCACCGCTCACGAGCCGTAAGGTGAACCTCGTGATCGATCCCGCGCACCTGCTGTCCGTCGCCCGTGAAGAGGCCGAACTCGGCAAGGCCGAGGGCGGGGTCCCGATCGGCGCCGCGCTCTTCGACACCGCCGGTGTCCTGCTCGGCCGCGGCCACAACCGCCGGGTCCAGGACGGCGACCCGTCGATGCACGCCGAGACCTCCGCGTTCCGGAACGCGGGCAGGCGGGCGCACTACCGGGACACGATCATGGTCACCACTCTCTCCCCCTGCTGGTACTGCAGCGGGCTGGTGCGCCAGTTCGGCATCGGCCGCGTGATCATCGGCGAGGCGGCCACGTTCGAGGGCGGGCACGGCTGGCTCGAGGAGAACGGCGTCGAGATCACCCTGCTCGACGACCCGGCGTGCACCGCGCTGATGACCGAGTTCATCCGGGATCACCCGGAGCTGTGGTTCGAGGACATCGGCGGCCCGGCCGAAGATTAGTTTTCGGCCTCGAAGACGACGGTCCGGTTGCGTCCGGCCCCCTTCGCGGCGCGCAGTGCCTGATCCGCCGCGCCGACGAGCCGGTCGAGCGTCTCGCCGGCGGCCGCTTGTGACGACACCCCGATCGAGACGGTCGCCCCGGCGAACGTCCCACCCAGTGAGACGAAGGTCGAGGAGATCCGCAGCCGGATGCGTTCGGCGATCGCGTGCGCGTCGAATCGGCTCGTGCCGGGCAGCAGGACGACGAACTCTTCGCCGCCGAACCGGCCGACGAGATCCGCCGCCCGCACCTCCGCGCGCAGAGTGTCCGCCACGGCACGGAGAACGTCGTCCCCCACATGTCTGCCGTGCTGGTCGTTGAGCCGGGCGAAGTGGTCGAGATCGAGCATCAGCAGCGAAAGATCGGCGCCACGGCCGCGAAGAAGCTCGAACTGGGTGCGGGCACCGTCCAACCAGGACGACGCGGTGAGCAGTCCGGTGCCGGAGTCCGTCCCCGCATGGCCGCGCAGGGCACGCATCGTCCCCGCCCGGTGAAGTACCACGAGTGCGCCCGCGAGTACCACGGTGACGAACGGCCAGTCCGCCGCCGACCACGCGAGCAGCAAACCGAACGCGACCATCGCCGCGTCGAAGGCGAATCCCGAAGGTTCCGCCCCGAATTCGGCCGCCGGGGCGGCCAAGGCGGCGTCGACGGACAGGAACACCAGGCCGGTCGCGAAAACCAGCGCGAAACTTTCGAAATCCCTTGCCGCGTCGAGGAATGGCGGCGCACCCAGCAGGACAGGGATGATCGACGCACCGAGCGCCGAAAGCATGGTGGCGGAAGCCGCGAACACCTGGCGGTGCGGGATACCGCGCCGGATCCGGCACCAGCGGTATGCCGCCGAGGCGACGACGAGTACCGCTGCCAGCGCCGGCGGCAGCAGCAACGCGCCCGCGAAGATCCAAGCCGCGTCCAGTCCGGCACCGAGCCGGGTGTCGGCGCGGGACCGCTCGACGGGACGCGAAAGCTCCGAGCTGAGGATCATTCCCGCCAGCAGAGCGGAAAACGGGAGCAAGGACGACGGCGCGGGCGGCCGTAACGCGAAGAGGTACGCGGTGGCGGCGAAAGCGGCGGCGTCGACGAGGAGCAGATATCCGATCAGGCCACGCCTGGGTACTTCCCACAGGCTCCAGGACCCCAGTATTCGGCGCGGCGCCGCGAGCCGGTCTCTCCGGCCGCGGCTTCCGGTCGCCATCAGGGAGTCCCCCACCATTTCGGCAAACTAGCCGGTAATCGCGGTGGTGTCGATCCGCTTTCCGGGTCAAGACCCCCCTACTAAGGTCGGTCGTTTCCCCCGGGAATTCCGGTGAATTCTTGACAGTCCTCATTGGTCCAGTCCACTGTGAGTGAGCACACAGTTACCTCCCGGTTGATCCGCCGCGTCAAGACGGAGGTGCTCCACACCTGCGCGCCCTCGCCGCGCGCGTACCAGTTGGAGGACCGATGAAATCCCTACGACGCTGGGCGACCTTGGCCACCACCGTCGGCACCGCGCTCGCCACGGCCGTCGGCCTCGCCCCTGTCGCCTCGGCGGCCCCGGACGCGGTGCTCGCTTCGCCCTATCTGTACCAATGGTCGGGACAGACGGATCCGATCGCCGCGATGAACGCCACCGGGGTCAAGGCGTTCACCCTCGCGTTCATCCTCTCCGACGGCGGCTGCAACCCGAAATGGGACGGCAGCCGTTCACTCACCGGTGCCGACGCCACGATGATCGCCAACATCCGGGCGAAGGGCGGCGACGTCATCCCGTCGTTCGGCGGCTGGTCCGGCACGAAACTCGGCCCGAAATGCGGCACCCCCGCGGCACTCGCCGGCGCCTACCAGAAGGTCATCGACGCCTACAAACTCAAGGCGATCGACCTCGACGTCGAAAACACCGACGAATTCGAGAACTACACGGTCCAGGACCGGATCCTGAACGCCGTCAAGATCACGAAGCAGAAGAACCCCGGCCTGCGCGTGGTCATCACCATCCCGACCGAGGTCGGCGGCCCCAACGCACACGGGAAGCGGCTGATCAACCGGTCGAAGGCACTCGGCGCGGGGGTCGACGCGTGGTCGGTCATGCCGTTCGACTTCTCCAGCGGCGGTGACATGGCAGGCAAGACCCGCAGTGCCGTGGACGGATTGAAGAACGTCGTGAAGTCCACCTTCGGCCTGAGCGACGACGCGGCCTACCGGCGCAGCGGGCTTTCGTCGATGAACGGGAAGACCGACGTGGCGGGTGAAACCGTCAGCGTCGCCGACTTCCGGGCCATCCGCGACTACGCGGCGAGCAAACATCTCGCCCGGCTGTCGTTCTGGGCGGTGAACCGCGACTGCGACAACTGCGCGGGAATCGCGCAGGGCAAGTACGACTACACCAAGATCGTGGCGGGTTACACCGGCTGACTTCCGTTCCCCACCGGTGTCAGTCCGTGAAGGCCTCCTTCCCTGCTCTCGAGGTCAGGGTCCCGGCAAAGTCGCCTAACCGCTGTTCGGTTCAGGGTCGTGAGCTACTCAAGGCATGCGTCAAGCCCCTGAGTGCCCACAAGGGACACCTTCGAGCGGTGAAGTGTCTGAATGATGGCTAGATGTGCGGTTCTCGATGGGGGTCGTGAGTGGTAAGTGTCGTTAGAACGATCATTACCACTCACGACCCCTTCACGACCTTCGCCCTTCAGCGACCGCAGTCCGCCTTCGTGTTCAACGGCCGCCCGCGCGACCACACGAGGTCGACCGGATGCACCGAACCGTCCGGGTCGATGGACAGGATCGGCAACGCCTTGTCGAGCTGGTTCCCGGTCGCCTGGTCGAAGGCGACGAATCCGGTAGCGCCGGGCACCGGGGAGTTGCAGTCGATGGCGCGCAACACATCCGCCACCGAAACGGGATCCGCCGACACGTTCTGCACCGCCGCTTCGACCGCCGCGGCGACGGCGTCGTGTTCGATCATCGCGGCGCCGTCCCACAGTTCCGCCTTGGGAAATCCGTGGGTTCCGGTGAATTCGGCGACGAAGTTGTCGTAGTTCTTCTTGTACGCCGGATGCGCCGGATCGGCGGTGAACATATCCCACTGGTCGGGATAGGCGAGTGCCGTGTAGCGAAGACGGACACTGATGTCCCCGTTCAACGGCAGGGGGTTCCCGGCGAGTGTGCTCGCGTCGTCCCCGGTCATCACGGTCACCGTGTCCAGCCCTTCGCAGGCGCCGTCGCCCGCCAGCGCCGGCACGAGGGCGCCGACATCGAGCCCACGGCCGGCGAAGTAGATCAGATCGGGCCTCGCGCCGCAGATGTCGTTGTGCCACTTACTGAACAGACCTCGCAGATAGCCCTCACGCGAAATGTCGGTGAACGGCTTGACGTCGTAGGTCTTCGTGAAGATGACCGGGATCTTCGACGAGTTCTGGAACGCCTCGGCGAGCGTGGTCGCGTAGGTGTCCTCCTTGCTCACTCCCTGGATCATCATCACGCGCTTGAAACCGTGCGCGGCGATGTATCCGGCCGCGGCGCGGGCCTCGTCGGTGTTCGTGGGGCCCACCCGGAAGAAGTTGTCGATCCGCACGCCCTTCGGATCGGTGTTCATGTTGTCCGCGGTGGGGGTCGCGCCGATCGTGGCGATGCCGTGCCGGGACAGCTCGGCCACCAGCGCCCGGCTGTTCTCCGAACTGTTGCCGACAGCGGTGACCGCCACGATGCGCTGGGCCGCGGCCGCCGCGACGATCTCTTCGGCGGCGACACGCCAGTGGTCGGCGTTGCTCCCGTAGTTGGCCAGCAGGAGCTTGATCCCCGGGGGCCCGTTCTTCGGCCAGGCGGCGGTGATCGCGCCCTGGACCTCCCGCTGGATGAACGGGAACGGCTGGCTGTCGACCTTCGGATCGGGCGTGAGGTTCTCCAGCATCACGATGGTCTTGAAGTTGTCGCCCGCCTTCTCGTTGCGGCTCTTGATGAGCTTTTCGAGTGGGTCGAGCGGGTCGTCGTCCCGCACCGGGCCGGAGTCGAGGTTCAGCCCGACGCAGACGTACGACGAGCCGACCGAATCCTTGTCCGCGTCCACCGCCCGCAGCCCCGGACCGCAGGACTCCCAGGGTCTGATCCCCAGCAGCACGGCACTCACCAGCAGGGCCACGACCGCGATCAGCAGCACCCGATGGCGGCGCCCCCAGCCCCGTGGCCGCACCGGCGGCCCCGTCACCGCGCGTTCACGGGCCTCGGACATACGTGTTCTCAACGAATCGAGCCAGGACATCACAGAGTTCCGTTCAGGTTCAGGGGAATTCGCCGCGCCGCGCGGCTTCCTTGGCCGACACGAGCGCGCCGACGTCCGGCTGGTGCGAGGTGGTGGCCAGCGCTGCGAAGGCGTTCGCGATCACCTGGTGCTGGCCCTGCCCGCGGACCGCGAAGGGGTCGGCGGTCAGCCAGCCCGCCGCGATGAGCCGGGCGACGTTGTTCCGGATGTCGGACCGGTCGTCCGGGCATCGCGCGTTGTCCAGTTTGACGAGTTCTTCGTACAGCTCCGCGTGATCCCGCCCGGGTGGCAGATCGTCGGGCGCGTTGAGGACCAGTTCGAGCTTCGCGACCCATTCCGCGTGCGGGATCCGGTTGAACTCCCGCTCGAAGAAGGTGACCACCTCGCCGATGTCGCCCAGCGCGAGGTTGCAATAGGCCAGGCGCACCGGATCCTGTGCGGTGTCCGGGTCGTCGCGCAGGGCCTTGAACTGATCCGTGTAGGTCGGCCCGTCCCCGCGCCTGGCCAGTGCGGACACCAGGTTCGCGGCGATCCACGGATGCAGCGCCGCTTGGTCGTCCGTCGTACCGGGCGAGTTCCTCGCCGTCACCCACAACGAGGTGCGCAGCTCGGTCAGGATCCGCCCGACGTGCGGCTGGTCGATCCGGCTCTGCGCGGCGTCCGGGATCAGCCAGGGCGCGGTCGCGAACGGGGCCGCGGTCACGAAGTCGTCGAGGTCGACGTCGTCGAGATGCTCGGTCAGGCCGAGTTCGGCCAGCCTGCGGTAGCAAGGATCCTGCTCACCGCGGGGATCGGTGGTGAGCAGGCCGCGGTCGCCTTCTCGCACGTCGCTCTCCCGCAACCGCGTCGCGAGCTGCTCGACCGCCGACGGCAGCCCGCCGGTCGCTCGGTGCGCGAGCGTGACCTTCGGGGTCAGCGCGCCGGAATCGAGGACGCGCGCGATCCGCCCGATCGGCTGAGGCGAGATCCGGACCGGGTAGTACGCCGAATCGAGCGCGCCGTGGGCGGGGTTCGCCCAGTCGTCGTAGGAGGCCTCTTCGCAGTCCACCATCGGCCGGACGGCGGACGGCGCGCCGGAGGCGGGTTTCCACGGCGCCAGCCAGGCGGTGCCCCAATCGTCGTGCCACCGCCCGCTGGTGGCGATGACCAGCAGCGCGTCGTGGGCCTCCCGGTCGTTCGGATGCTGGACGGCGTGCCGTTCCCGTGCGGTGATCAGATGGGCGAGGAACTCGGTCCCGCCGGCGTGGTCGACGTCGTCGAGTACCACCACCCAGTTGTGCCAGTGCCTGCGCTGCTGCGTGATGTCGCAGGCGCAAGGGCTCTTCTCCTCCGGTCTCGCCATCCGCGGATGGTTCTCCCGGACGTCGCCGAGGAACGCCGCCATCAGCCATTCGGTGACGGCCTTGGCGTCACGGGCGGTACCGTGCGCGAGCCGGTTGAGTTCGAGCAGCGCGTCGAACGGGGATCTCCCTTCGGCGTTGGGGAAGTCGGCCAGCGACCGCAGCGCCTTGCCGAGCCGCGGCCGGATGTTCCGGACCAGATGCGGGAACGTCTGGCGGAACAGATCCGCATACGGCGGTTCGACGAGGCCGGTCGCCTTCGCCGCCTCGGTCAGCGTGGCGAGCGCCTTGTCCAGCGCCGGTGTCCAGATGATTCCATGGAAACTGTTGATCAACGATTTCAGCTGCACCAGATCTTCGTCACGATTTCGCCCGGAAAGCTCCGCTTGAACCGCGATCAGCGCGATGGTGAAACGAACGAACTGCGGTTTCGGCCGATTCCGCCATTTACTCGACAACGAGTAGGCCAGTTTCGTGAGCACGTCGATCGTGCCCGCCCTGCCGCCGTGCCCGAAATCGAATCCGGCGTGCACGACACCCCAGCCCAGATCCTGACGGATCGCTTCCAGTGCCGTGGTCTTACCCGAACCGACCGGCCCGAGCAGCAGCGTCACCGGCTGCTGACGGGACGGATTCCCGACCTCACGATTGATCAGCATTCTCCGGGCGAGCTGCACCGCGGGAGAATGTCGCCCCACACTCATTTTTCCTGTTCAGCCCCTCGCTCTGCTCCGGAATAAATGGAGAGTGCGAACCATCGTAGATACCGGGCCGAAGCCCGCACACGGGAAAAGGGGCACCAGACACGAAAGGACGAGAGCCGGAGCGAATCGTGATTCTTGTTCGACGGTGAGCGACGCCGCCGGTCACCCGAACGGCGCTATTTGCCCCACTGCGGCCAGCGGCCGCCACCCGGATATCCGCCGTGGTACCAGTCGTCATACCACTCGTGGTGACCGGCGCGCGGATCCGGCCGTTCCTCACGGACCGGGGTGGGCGTCGGTGACGGCGTCTCCGAGCCGTGCATCGACGCCGTCATGGGTGGCGGGGGCGCGACACTGCCGCCCGAAGGCCCCGACGGGGTGGTCGGAGAAGCCGTGTCATCCGGGGCATCGACAGCCTGCGGGGCGATGATCAGCGACGGCGGCGGGAGCGGCGTCCCCGGGACGACCTCGACCGGGTCGGCCGGAGTGAGCAGGAAGACCAGCACACCGCCGACGACGACTCCGCCCGCCGAAAGCGCCGAAATCCGCCGGATCTTCCCGTTGCCGGGAGCGGCGGTGTCCGGAGCACGGTGTCGGGGCCCGCGCGGTCCCCGGCGACGGGGCGACGCACCGGCTTTCCGCATCAACTCGCTCAGTGTCTGTTGGTGAACCCGCGTCCGCGATCGACGTCGGCAGGGCACGACCTGGTCTTTCAGCTCGCGAAGGGCGGTAAAGGTGCCCTGCCACCGCGTCGGCCGTGGCGGGCTCAGGGCGTCCCCACTGGCATCGCGACGAGCCATGCGTGCCATCGGCACCTCCCAACCCGGTCCGTCGATCGCGCGACGGCCTCATCCCGGGGTGGATCCTAGGAACGCGGGAGGCGGTTGTAAACGATCGTCGTCCACTGCGGACGGACGATGCGGTGAAAGGTCAGGCAGCCGCGGTGACCGCGATCGCGGCCTCGCCCGCCTCGGCCAGCTCGGCGGGCACGCGGCCGGTGACCGCGGAGAGGCCGGTGGACTCGGCGGGGCGGATGTAGCCACCGTGAGCCAGCGCGTGCGCGGTCATCTGATCGCAACAGGCGAACCCGTCGATGAAAAGATCCGGCTCGCAGCTGCACGACATCTGGGCACGGCGCGCCGCGACCGCTCGCAGCATCGCCATGGCTCGATGGGACAGTTCGACCTCTGAACCGGACACCGGTTTGTACCTCTCTCGATCAGCCACCTGAATCAGCAGCACTTACACGGTGTTATCGGTCGCTGCTCCATCAGTGTTAACAACATCTCAGACGTTGTCGTTGACTTTTCGGTTCCGTGAGATCTTCGCGGACGCCAGGGTGGGCTCCAGTACCCGCGCCCACTGCGCCACGATCTGCTTGCGCCGCTTGGTGTCATCGGTCAGCAGGTTCGCCAGGCCCAGGCCGCGGGCAAGATCGAGAGTGGCCTGGACCAGCTCGCGAACGCCCTGGTGGGACTCGTCGACGCCGAGCAGTTCGACGGTCACCCGGTGCGCCTCCCTGCCGACCCGGGCCTCCAGCGGCACCAGGGTCGCGCGCAGCGACTCGTCGGTCGACGCCGCCACCCACAGATGAAGCGCGGCACGGAACATCGGCCCGCTGTAGAGGTTGAGCACCATGTCGACGGCCCGCTCGATCCGCGAGCGCCCCGACGGCAGTTCCGCCGCGCGGGCACGCAGTTCCACGATCTGGATCTCGCCGACGCGCTCGACCGCGGCCGCGACCAGATCCTCCCTGGTCGGGAAGTGATGCTGGGCGGCACCGCGCGAGACCCCGGCGCGTTCGGCGATCAGCGCGACGGTGGTCCCGTTCCAGCCGAGCTCCCCGATCGTCTCGACGGCGGCTTCGACCAGCCGCCGCCGGGTCGTGCGGCTTCGCTCCTGCTGTGGTTCGCGGATCATGGCCCTGATTCTGGGGTATGTGCTTCGACCCAGAAATCGAGTTGCAGGTCTTCTTCGCGCTCACCGATGCGGTACTTCGAGAAGTCCGTGACCCCTTCGGCGGCGAGCACCTCGTCGTCGATGTAGAAGTGCCCGGACGCCTCGCGGGCCGGTTTGGTGAGGATCGCGTGCGCCGCGTCCGCCATGATCTCCGGCGTCCGCGACTTCGCCGCGAGTTCGGCGCCGACGACGTTGCGGATCGCCGCGGTGTCGATGGTGGTCCGCGGCCACAGCGAGTTCGCCGCGATCCCGAACTGCCGCAGTTCCGCGGCGAGCCCGACGGTCACCAGGCTCATCGAGTACTTCGCGATGCTGTACGCGAGATGCCCGGTCTGGAACCACTTCTCGTCGAGGCTGATCGGCGGCGACAGCGTCAGGATATGCGCGTTCTCCGACAGTTTCAGGTACGGGATGGCGAGTTTCGACAGCAGGAACGAACCGCGCGCGTTGACGTCCTGCATCAGGTCGTAACGCTTCATGCTGATCGCTTCGGTCGGCGTCAGGTCGATCGCGCTGGCGTTGTTGAGGACGATGTCGATACCGCCGAACTGCTCCGCGGTCCGCGCCACCGCGGCCTCGACCGACGTGTCGTCGCGGACGTCGCCGACGATCGGCAGCGCCTGCCCGCCGGCGTCCTCGATCGCCTTGGCCGCGGTGTAGAGCGTCCCCGGCAGTTTGGGATGCGGCTCGGCGGTCTTGGCCAGCAGCGCAATGTTCGCGCCGTCGCGGGCGGCGCGAACCGCGATGGCCTCGCCGATCCCCCGGCTGCCACCGGAAATGATGATCGTCTTGCCGTGGAGCGTGCTCATGATTCGCGCCTCTCAGTAGGAGCGGGGCAGGCCGAGGCTGTGCTGGCCGACGAAGTTGAGCACCATCTCGCGGCTCACCGGCGCGATCCGGCCCAGCCGGACGGCCGTGACCAGCGTGCCCAGCCCGTACTCGCTGGCGAGGCCGTTGCCGCCGTGGGTCTGCACGGCCTGGTCGACCGCGCGGATGGCGACCTCGGCGGCGGCGTACTTGGGCATGTTCGCCGACTCGCCCGAGCCGAAATCGTCGCCGGAGTCGTACAGCGACGCCGCCTTCTGCGTCATCAGCTTGGCCAGTTCCAGCTCGATCTTGATCTCGGCCAGCGGATGCGCGAGACCCTGGTGGGTGCCGATCGGCGCGCCCCACACCTTGCGCTCGTTGGCGTAGGAGACGGCCTTGCCCAGCGCGTAGCGGGCGATGCCGAGCGAGAACGACGCGCCCATGATGCGTTCGGGGTTGAGCCCGGCGAACAGCTGCGCGATCGCCGCGTCCTCCTCGCCGACGAGCGCGTCGGCGGGCAGGTGGACGTCGTCGAGGAACAGGCCGAACTGCTTCTCCGGCGAGATGATGTCCATCTCGATCTGCTTGTACTCGAAGCCGGGAGCGTCGGTCGGGACGGTGAACAGCGCGGGCTTGAGCTTGCCGGTCTTCGCGTCCTCCATGCGGCCGACGACCAGGACGGCGTCCGCCTCGTCGACACCGGAGATGAAGACCTTCCGTCCACTGAGGACCCAGCCGTCGCCGTCGCGTTTCGCGGTGGTGGTGATCTTGTGCGAGTTCGACCCGGCGTCCGGTTCGGTGATCGCGAAGACCATCCGCCCGCTGCCGTCGGCGATCCCGGGCAGCCAGCGCTTCTTCTGTTCCTCGGTGCCGAACCGCGAGATGACCGTGCCGCAGATCGCCGGCGAGACGACCATGAGCAGCAGCGGGCAGCCCGCCGCGGCGAGTTCTTCGAGCACCGCGGCGAGATCCGCGATGCCCGCTCCCCCGCCGCCGTACTCCTCGGGCAGGTTCACGCCGAGGTAGCCGAGCCGTCCGGCCTCGGCCCACAGCTCGTCGGTCTTGAGCCCGGCACGGGCCTGTTTCGCGTAGTACTCGTGCCCGTACTTCTTGCCGAGTTCGGCGACGGCGGCCCGCAGCGCGACGCGCTCCTCGGGCTCGGTGAAGTTCATCGCGTTCATTCGTTGTCTCCTACCACCGCGAGGATCGTGCCCACTTCGACCTGTTGTCCGACCACCACCGGGAGTTCCGTCACGACGCCGTCGGCCGGCGCCGCGATCCGGTGTTCCATCTTCATCGCTTCGAGCCACAGCAACGGATCGCCGGTCTTGACGGTGTCGCCCGCTTCGACCGCGAGCCGGACGACCGTGCCCGGCATCGGCGCCACCAGCGATCCGGCGGCGAGCGCCGCGTCGGGATCGGTGTACCTCGGCACCACAGCCAGCTCGACCGCGCCTTCCGGCGAATCGACGTACACCGTGCCGCCGTACCGGGCGACGGCGAACTTCCGCCGCACCCCGGACACTTCCAGGACCACACCGTCGCTCTCGGCGGAAACCAGTTCGACGCCTTCGAAACCGTCGGCACGCAGACCGTCACGGCCGAGGGTGTAGACGACCTCGATCTCGTCTTCGCCGGTGCGGAAACGTTTGCGCTGTCCCTGGGAGTGGACGTTGCGCCAGCCGCTCGGCAGCCGCTCCTGCACTCGCGCTTGCGAGCGGTTCGCGGCCGCACCCGCCAAGGCGGCGGCCAGCGCCGAAATCCGTACGGTGTCCACAGTGGCCAGTGGACGGGCCAGGGTTTCGAGTCCGTGCCGGTCGAAGAACGCCGTGTCGGTCTCGCCGGCGAGGAAGGCCTCGTGGCGCAGGACGTTCACCAGCAGGTCGCGGTTGGTCACCACGCCGTGGATCTCCGCTCCGGCCAAGGCGCCTGCCAGTGCCCGCGCCGCGCTCCGGCGATCCGGGGCGTAGGCGATGACCTTGGCGAGCATCGGGTCGTAGTGCACGCCGACGGTCTGGCCGCTGACGAAACCGGAATCCAGCCGGACACCCGGCCCGACTTCGAATTCCCGTTGCGCGGCG
This sequence comes from Amycolatopsis sp. WAC 01376, assembly GCF_003947415.1. Lineage (GTDB taxonomy): Bacteria > Actinomycetota > Actinomycetes > Mycobacteriales > Pseudonocardiaceae > Amycolatopsis. Next base: position 1,178,400 of record NZ_QHKL01000003.1, on the reverse strand, counting down.
GGCACTGCGAAGCGGTGCAAGGTGCCGCTCTGCGGCTGCCAGCCCGCGGCCGGATCTTCGGCGTAAAGCCGGACCTCGATCGCGTGGCCCCGCGTCTCCGGTTCCTCGATCGGGAGGTGCTCGCCCTCGGCGATCCGCAGTTGCAACGAGACGAGGTCGAGTCCGGTCGTGGCCTCGGTGACCGGATGCTCCACCTGGAGCCGGGTGTTCATCTCCAGGAAGTAGAACCGCCCGTCCGGTCCGGCGAGGAACTCGACCGTCCCGGCGCCGACGTAGTCGATCGCCTGCGCGGCCTTGCGGGCGGCGTCGAACAGCGCCTCTCGCATGGTTTCGTCGACGAACGGCGACGGCGCCTCTTCGACGACCTTCTGGTGGCGGCGCTGGATCGAGCACTCCCGCTCCCCCACCGCCCACACCGTGCCGTGCGTGTCGGCGAGCACCTGCACCTCGATGTGACGGCCGGTCTCCAGGTACCGCTCGCAGAACACGGTCGGGTCGCCGAACGCCGAGGCGGCCTCCGCACTCGCGCCTTCGACGGCTTCGGCGAGTTCGCCGAGCGAGCGCACGACGCGCATGCCACGTCCGCCACCCCCGGCGGAAGCCTTGACCAGCAAGGGAAGATCGGCCTCGGTGACCTCGGCCGGATCCAATTCGGACAGGATCGGGACACCGGCGTCGGCCATCATCCGCTTGGACTCGACCTTGGAGCCCATGCTCTCGATGGCTTCCGGTGGCGGCCCGACCCAGGTGAGCCCGGCGTCGATCACGGCGCGGGCGAACGCGGCGTTCTCGGACAGGAAGCCGTAGCCGGGGTGGATCGCGTCGGCGCCGGTCTCGACGGCCGCCTTGATCAGGAGTTCGGCCCGCAGGTAGGTATCGGAGGGCGCGTTGCCCGGCAAGCGGACGGCGACGTCCGCCTCGGCGGTGTGCGGCGCGTCGGCGTCCGCGTCGGAGAACACCGCGACGGTGCCGATTCCGGCGTCGCGACAGGTGCGGAACACGCGGCGGGCGATCTCGCCGCGGTTGGCGACCAGCAATTTCTCGATCATGCCGCTCACATCCTGAAGACGCCGAAGCCTTCGGCGCCCTTCACTGGTCCATTGTGGATCACGGACAGGCTGAGCCCGAGCACCGTGCGGGTGTCGCGGGGATCGATGATCCCGTCGTCGTAGAGCATCCCGGAGAGGAACATCGGCATCGACTCCGCTTCGATCTGCCCCTCCACCATGGCGCGCATGGCGGCGTCGTGTTCCTCGTTGTAGTCCTGGCCTCGCGACGCGGCGGCGGCGCGGGCCACGATGGACAGCACGCCCGCCAGCTGCTGCGGCCCCATGACCGCGGATTTCGCGCTGGGCCAAGCGAAAAGGAACCGGGGATCGTAGGCCCGGCCGCACATGCCGTAATGCCCGGCGCCGTACGAGGCACCCATGAGCACCGACAGATGCGGCACCTTGGAGTTCGACACGGCGTTGATCATCATCGCGCCGTGTTTGATGATGCCGCTCTGCTCGTATTCCTTGCCGACCATGTAGCCGGTGGTGTTGTGCAGGAAGACCAGCGGCGTGTCGATCTGGTTGGCCAGCTGGATGAACTGCGCGGCCTTCTGCGACTCCTCGCCGAAGAGCACGCCTTGCGCGTTGGCGAGGATGCCGACCGGGTAGCCGTGGATGCTCGCCCAGCCGGTGGCGAGGCTGCTGCCGTACAAGGGTTTGAACTCGTCGAAGTCCGAACCGTCGGCGACCCTGGCGATCACCTCGCGCGGGTCGAACGGCACCTTGAGGTCGGTGGGCACGATGCCGAGCAGGTCCTCGGCGGAGTACAGCGGCTCGGCGTAATCCGGCTTCGGCGTCGGCCCCTGTTTGGACCAGTTGAGCCGTTTGACGATGCTGCGGCCGAGCCGGATCGCGTCCTCTTCGTCCGCCGCGAGGTAGTCGGCCAGACCGGAGGTACGGGCGTGCATCTCGGCGCCGCCGAGCGATTCGTCGTCGGACTCCTCACCGGTGGCCATCTTGACCAGCGGCGGCCCGCCGAGGAACACCTTCGCCCGTTCCTTGACCATCACGACGTAGTCCGACATGCCGGGCAGGTACGCGCCGCCGGCGGTCGAGTTGCCGAACACCAGGGCGATCGTGGGCACCTTCGCCGCCGACGAACGCGTGATGTCGCGGAAGATCCGTCCGCCGGGGATGAAGATCTCTTTCTGCGTCGGCAGATCCGCGCCGCCGGACTCGACGAGGTTGATCACCGGCAGGCGGTTCTGCGCGGCGATGTCCGCGGCGCGGTAGCTCTTCTTGGCCGTCCACGGGTTGCTCGCCCCGCCTTTGACCGTCGGGTCGCTCGCCGAGATCATGCACTCGACGCCTTCGACGACGCCGATCCCGGTGATCACGCTGGCGCCGACCTGGTAGTCCGAACCCCAGGCCGCCAGCGGCGACAGCTCCAGGAACGGCGAGTCCTCGTCGAGGAGAAGCTCGATCCGTTCGCGGGCCAGCAGTTTGCCGCGTTTGCGGTGGCGGGCGACGTACTTCTCTCCGCCGCCCGCGATCGCCTTGGCGTGCTCGCCGTCGATCTCGGCCAGCTTGCCGAGCATAGACTCGCGGTTGGTGGCGAACTCCTCGCTCCGCGTGTCCACAGTGGACCGTATCGTGCTCATGCGGTGTATCCCAATCGCTTCGCGGCCAAGCCGGTGAGGATCTCGTTGGTCCCGCCGCCGATACCGAGGATGCGCACGTCACGGTAGTGACGCTCCACTTCGGACTCTCGCATGTAGCCGAGTCCGCCGTGCAGCTGCACGGCCTCGTTGACCACCCATTCGGCGGTCTCGACGGCGGTGTTCTTCGCGAAACAGGCTTCGGCGATGACCTCTTCGCCCGCGACGTGCCGCTGGGCGACCTGCCGGGTGTAGGTGCGGGCGACGTCGATCTTGCGCGCCATCTCGGTGAGCTTGTGCTGCACCAGCTGACGGGAGATCAGCGAGCGGCCGAAGGTCTCGCGCAGGCGGCACCAGTCCAGCGTCAGGTCGAGCGCTCGCTGCGCGTGCGCGTAGCCCTGCACCGCCAGCGAGACCCGCTCGGTGACGAACTGGGTGGCGACCTGCGCGAAACCGCTGTTCTCGGCGCCGATCAGGTTCTCCGCGGGCACGCGGACGTCCACATAGGACAACTCGGCGGTGTCCGAGCAGAGCCAGCCCATCTTCTCCAGCTTGCGGGAGACGGTGAAACCCGGCGTACCGCGCTCGACCACGATGAGCGAGAGCCCATGGGCGCCTGCCTCACCGGTGCGGACCACGGTGGTCACGAAGTCGGCGCGGCAACCCGAGGTGATGAAGGTCTTGGCCCCGTTGATGACGTACTCGTCGCCTTCGCGCACCGCGGTGGTGCGGATCCCGGCGACGTCGGAGCCGCCGTCGGGTTCGGTGACCGCGAGCGAGCCGATCTTGTTGCCTTCCAGTGCCGGCCGGACCCAGCGTTCGATCTGCACCGGATCGCCTGCCGCCGCGATATGCGGGACGGCGATGCCGCAGGTGAACAGCGAGGCGAACAGGCCGCCGGAACCGCCCGCGTAGTGCAGTTCCTCGGCGATGACCACCGCGTCGAGGTAGTCACCGCCACCGCCACCGGCCTCTTCGGGGAAGCCGACGCCGAGCAGCCCGAGTTCCCCGGCCTTGCGGTGCAGGTCGCGGGGCAGTTCGCCCTCGCGCTCCCAGCCTTCGAGGTGGGGCAGGATCTCGGTTTCGGCGAACCGCCGCACGGTCTTGCGCAGTTCGGCGCGTTCCGGCGTGGCGAAGGGGTCGGTCACAGGAGGGCCTCCGGGATGTCGATCTCGCGGGAGCGCAGCCATTCCCCGAGTGCCTTCGCCTGCGGGTCGAACCGCGCCTGCGACGCGACACCCTCGCCGAGGATGCCTTCGACGACGAAGTTGATCGCCCGCAGGTTCGGGAGCAGATGCCGCCGGACCTCGAGGTCCGCGGTCTCCGGGAGCAGCAGTTTGAACTCGGTGACGGTGAGCCGGTGCGCGAGCCAGCGCCACGCCTCGTCGGAGCGCGCCCAGACACCGACGTTCGCGTTGCCGCCCTTGTCGCCGCTGCGGGCGCCGATCACCCTGCCCAGCGGTGTCCGGCGGACCTGTGCCTGGGTGAAGGGCGCGGGCGACCGGATTTCGTCCACTTCGGACAGAGGCAGTGTTTCGGCGGCGGGTGCGATGTCGCGGCGCGTCCCGTCCGGCAGGACGGCGACGTGCGGCACCTCGTGCGCGTCGACGTACGCGGGCCGGTACACGCCGTAGGGCGAGGCGGCCGCGGGCGGCGCGGTGACGTGGAAGCCGGGGTAGCTCGCCAGCGCGAGTTCGATCGCCGCACCGCTGAACGCGCGCCCGGCGACCTCCGGATCGGCGTCCTTCACCGCGACGTGCAGCAGAGCACTCGCCTGCTGCTCGGTTTCGGCGTCGGAACGGTCGGTGCGGGCAAGGGTCCACTGGACGTCCGCCGGCGGCCTGGCCTTGAGCGCGCCTTCGAGTTGTTCCTTGACCAGCGCGGCTTTCGCCTCGATGTCGAGTCCGGTCAGGACGAACGTCGTCTCGTTGCGGAAACCACCGAGCCCGTTCAGGCAGACCTTGAGTGTCGGAGGCGGCGGCTCACCCGTGACGCCGCTGATCCGGACGCGGTCCGGGCCGTCCTCGGTGAGCGACAGCGTGTCGAACCGCGCCGTGACGTCGGGCCCGGCGTAGCGGGCGCCGGTGATCTCGTAGAGCAGTTGCGCGGTAACGGTTCCGGCGTTCACCACGCCGCCCGTGCCGGGATGTTTGGTGATCACGCTGGAGCCGTCGGCGGAGATCTCGGCGATCGGGAACCCCGGGACGCCGATCTCGTGCTCGGTGAAGAAGGCGTAGTTGCCACCGGTGGCCTGCGTACCGCATTCGATCACGTGCCCTGCCGCGACCGCGCCCGCCAACGCGTCGTAGTCGTCGCGCGCCCAGCCGAAGTGCGCGGCAGCCGGGCCGACGATCACCGACGCGTCGGTGACACGTCCGGTCACCACGATGTCGGCGCCCGCGTTCAGGCATTCCGCGATCCCCCAGGCACCGAGATACGCGTTGGCGGTCAGGGTCTTGCCGAAGCCGAGTTCTTCCGCCCGCTGGACGAGGTCGTCGCCCTCGACGTGCGCGATGGCGACGTCGACGCCGAGTTTCGCGGCCAGTTCACGAAGCGCGTCCGCGAGACCGGCGGGGTTGAGCCCACCGGCGTTCGCCACGATCTTGACGCCCTTTTCCTTCGCCAGCGCGAGATTCTGCTCCATCTGGCGCAGAAAGGTCTTGGCGTACCCGCGATTCGGGTCCTTCATCCGGTCGCGGCCGAGGATCAGCATGGTCAACTCGGCAAGGTAGTCGCCGGTCAGCACATCGAGCGGGCCGCCGGTGAGCATCTCGTGGACGGCGGAGAACCGGTCGCCGTAGAACCCGGACGCGTTGCCGATCCTGATCGGGGTCATGCGAACTGCCCCGGTTTCCGTCCGGCGCCGGGAGGCCCGGCGAAGGCCTGCGCGATCCCGAGCCATTCCTCGACGTCCTTGCCCGTGGCGACCAGGTCGGTGTCGGCGGGATGACGCCGCTGGGTGATGACGAGGCAGAAGTCGACCGCGCTCCCGGTGAGCCGCTGCTCGGCGTCCTCGGGGCCGAACGCCCAGGTGGTGCCGTCGGGCGCGGTCAGCTCGACGCGGAATTCCGCGGCGGGAGGGGAGAGCGAGTTGAGTTTGTAGGCGAAGTCGCGGGTGCGGGTCCCGAACCGGGCGATATGCCAGATCCTGGCCGTGTTCTCCCGCTCCAGGCCGAGCGCGTCGAAGATGTCCTGGCCGTGCGCCCAGGTCTCCATGAGCCGCGCGGTCACCATGGACGCGGCGCTCATCGGCGGGCCGTACCAGGGGATCTTCTGCCCATCGGGCACCGCGGCGAGCGCTTCGGGGAGCAGCGCGCGGCCGGCGCGCCACTCGGCCAGCAGCTCACGAGGCGGCGTCTTCGCGCCCTCCGCTGCGCCATCGTCGACGTAGGACTCGCCCGTCGCGAGCAGCCCTTCGATCTCGGCCTGCCACTCGGCCTCGGAACCGCGCGCCGCGATCAGCGCCTTCTTGTCCGTCCAGGCCAGATGAGCGATCTGATGGGCGATCGTCCAGCCTTCGGCCGGGGTCCGCCGCGCCCAGTCCGACGCGGGCAGGTCCGCCACCACGTCGTCGATGGCCTGCGATTCCGCCGCGAGATCCCCAAGGATCACGCCCAGGTCAGCCATGCCCGCCTCCTCGCGTCTTCTTCAGGCTGGCACCCGGCGCCGGAAAAATCAAGCACGCCTGATTGTTTTGTGGAGACATGAAGGACCCCTTCCTGTACCTAGGCGCAAGGAAGGGGTCCTTCATGTACTTCGGCGGCCGTTTGTGACTGGTGGTGCTGCTGGGGCGCAAGTGGCGGCCTGGTCCGTGAAGGCCTCCTTGAGGGACTCTGGGTCCCTCAAGGAGGCCTTCACGGACCACCGGGCCGGGGAATTGGCGTCACAGGTGTCCCACGGTCACCAGGAACCACATCGGCGGGTAGTGAGGGCCTCCTTCCCTACCCTGAAGGTAGGGAAGGAGGCCCTCACGGACAGGCGAGCCCCCAGCCGCCGTCTTAGTTACCCGCTCGTTCGAATTCCCGGATCAGCACCGGGTACTGCTCTCCCCCGTGCCCGGCGGCGATCGCGCGGTCGGCCATCGCCTTGAACAGCTTCGGCAGTTCGGCGTTCACCCCCAGCGCTTCGCATTCCTCGACCAGGTGCGTCATCGTCCGCGCGTCGGTCTCCAAGGCGGCGACCTCGGCCGGGAAGGAGTCCTTGTCGACCTGTTCGGCGTATCCGGGCAGCCAATCGGCCACCCCGGCGGCGATCTGCCGCGCGAACGGCGCGAACGTCGCGGCGTCGACACCGGCGGTCTTGAGCATCGCCGTGCCCTGAAGCCACGCGTTCAGGACGCTCCACATCATGGTCAGCCCGGCGACGTCGTACAGGGACGCCAGCCCGGGATCCTCGCCGAGATGGCTGATCGTGCCGAGCGCGCCGAGATCGAAGTCCGGCCGCGGCCCGCTGAGCAGGATCATCGCCTCGGCGGTCCCGATCGTCGACGGGATGGCCATGATCGCGCCATCCAGGTAGCGGGCGCCTCGTTTTTCGGCCCAGACGGAGGTTTCCCGTGATTGGGCGGAACTGCCCGAGGACAGGTTGACCAGGGTCGCACCCTCCAGCCCGGCGTCGCCGAGCAGGTCACGCACAGCGGAGTAGTCGGTAAGACACAAGATCGTCACGCCGCCCGCATCGAGCGCTTCGCCGATCGTGGGCGCGAGCCGCGCCCCTTCGGCGACCAAGGAGCCGGCTTTGGCGGCAGTCCGGTTCCACACGGTCGTGGGATGCCCGGCCTTCAGGAACGCGCGGGCGAGCGCGGTGCCCATGAGACCGAGGCCGACGACCGATACCGGGGTGTTCGCGTTGTCAGTCATGGCACGATCGTCAACGTTGATACCGGTATGAAGGTCAAGTGGGGAAAGCGATGAAGATCGGTGAACTGAGTCACCGGACGGGCGTCAACGCCCACCAGTTGCGCTACTACGAAGCCCAAGGCCTCCTGGAGGCGAGCCGCGGCACGAACGGCTACCGCGAGTACGACGAGACGGCCTTGCTGCGGGTGAAGCAGATCCGGCATCTGCTCGCCGCCGGTCTGTCGTCCGAGGACATCGCGTATCTGCTGCCCTGCGCGATCGGCGAGGAGCCCGAGCTGATCGGCTGCCCCGAACTGCTGGCCGCGATGCGCGAGCGGCTCGCACGCCTGGACGAGCAGCTGGCCAAGCTGGCGCGTTCGCGTGACGCGCTGGCCGACTACATCGTGGTGGCCGAGCGCGTCGGCGTCGAGGCCTATCCGCCCTTCGACGGCGCTGCCGCGTGAACGAGACACAGGAAGCGGTCCGGCTGCGGGAGCAGGGCACCGACGAGGCCCGCCTGCGGTTGATCGAGCTGGCCGCGCGGAACCCTCGGGACGCCGTGATCGCCTACCAAACCGCGTGGGCGCATGATTCGGCCGGGCTGGAGGCGGCGGCGGCCCCGTTCTACGAGCAGGCTCTCGCGGGCGAAGGTCTGTCCACAGAGGACAGGCACGGCGTGTTCGTCGGGCTCGGCAGCACGTATCGCGTCCTCGGCCGGTACGACGAGTCGCTCAAGACGTTGCGCCGCGGCCTCGGCGAGTTCCCGGACGACGCGGCGCTGAGGACCTTCCTCGCGATGGCGCTCTACAACGTCGGCGAGGCGCGCGAAGCGGCGGGAACGCTGCTGAAGGTGCTCGCGGCGACGAGCGCGGACGACGGCGTGCAGCGGTACCGGCGGGCGGTCGAGTACTACGCCGACCATCTGGACGACGTCGAATGAGTCTTATTGACACCTTGTCAACATAGCCTTACTTTCACGTCATGAGCGCGTACGCCGAAATCACCTACGAGGTCGCCGACCGCATCGCGACGGTCACGCTCAACCGGCCCGAGGCCCGCAACGGCTACACCACCCGCATGGCCGACGAACTCGGCGACGCGATGGACCGGGCCGACCGCGACGAAGACGTCCGGGTGGTGATCCTGACCGGCAACGGCAAGGACTTCTCGGTGGGCGCCGATCTCACCCAAGGCGGCTTCGACTTCGACCCGGAGACCGGTCCGGACGCGGCATGGCAGGAACCGGCGGGACGTTGCTCGAAGCGGATCTTCACGATGAACAAGCCGGTGATCGCGGCCCTGCGGGGCGCGGCCGTCGGCGGCGGCATCACGATCACGCTGTCGTGCGATTACCGGCTGGCGTCCACGGACTCCCGGTTCGGTTTCGTGTTCGTCCGCCGAGGGATCTACCCCGAAGGCGCGTCCGCGTGGTTCCTCCCGCGGCTCGTCGGGATGGGCACGGCACTCGACTGGATGATCAGCGGCCGCGTGTTCGACGCCGAGGAAGCGAAAACCGCCGGGCTGGTCCACAGTGTTCACGAGCCCGAAGAAGTGCTCGGCAAGGCACGCGAACTGGCCCTCGAGATCGCCAGGACCACCTCACCGGTTTCGGTCGCGGTGACCAGGCAGCTGTTGTACCGGATGGCCAGCGCGGAGTCGCCGTTCCCCGTGCACGAACTGGACTCCAAGCTGATCGGCGGCCTTGGCTCCAGCCCGGACGCCGTCGAAGGCGTCGTGTCCTTCCTGCAGAAACGACCACCGGAGTTCTCCATGCGCGTCGACACCGACCAGCCCGCCTACCTGCCGTGGCGGAACGCATGACCGCCTATCCCCCGGAGCCCTGGAACCTGGCGGGTCAGGCGTACCTGTCGGTCTGGCGTGTCCCGGTGAGCGAACTGCCCGCGCTGCCCGACGGCGCCGAACCCGTCGTACTGGGCGGCAGCGCGCAGGTGTTCACCGCCTGGATCGACTACCAGGAGCCCGGACAGCTTCAGTATCACGAGCTGCTGGCGACCGTCGCGGTCCGCGGCAAGCGCCTCTCCAGCTCGATCACCGACATCTGGGTCGACAGCGAAGTCTCCCTCGCCGGCGGACGCGCGTTGTGGGGCATTCCCAAGGACCTCGCCGCGCTCGACTTCGCCCACGGGCGGACCTTCACCGCCTCGGCGGCCACCCACGAGGACTGGATCGCGACGGCGGCCTTCACCGCCCGCCCGAGCCTTCCGGTGCGGATGCCCGCGGCCTTCGACGTCGTCCAAATGCTGGACGGCCGTCTCAAAAGAAGCCCCGTCCGAGCGACGGCGAACCCGCGTCCCGCGACCGCGGATTGGCGGATCAACGAATCCGGCCCGTTCGGCTTCCTCGCCGGTCAGCGGCCCGTCCTGAGCGCATGCCTGCGCGATTTCAAGCTCGTTTTCGGGGGCTGACCAGCCGCTCAGCGTGATCGGCTAACCCGGCAGGGTGAGACCACGACACGCCACCCATTGGGGCACGTGCAGGCTCCGACCCCTACATGTAGTCTCTGGGAACCGGCACCGCCCAGCGACGGGGAGACCGCTCGGGAGCGGTGGTCGGACAGCTTTGTGAACGTGCAGCGCACGGCCTTGTGAGGCCTTGTGGTGCTTCAACGCGCCCTCTTGGAGTCATGCATGACAGTGGTCAACTCGGAAACCGGTCAGCGGCCGCCCTCGTCCTCGGACACGACGCCCGCGACCGTGCGAGTCATCCGGCGGGACGGCAGCGTGTCCCCCTTCGACGCGAACAAGATCTCGGTCGCCGTGACCAAGGCCTTCCTCGCCGTCGAGGGCGGTGACGCGGCCGCCTCGTCGCGGATCCACCACCTGGTCAACGAACTGACCGAACAGATCGAAGCCACCCTGCTCCGCCACGCCGGTCCCGAGACCGCGCTGCACATCGAGCAGATCCAGGACATCGTCGAGCTCGCGCTGATGCGCGGCGAGCACCACAAGGTCGCCCGCGCGTACGTCCTGTACCGCGATGAGCGCGCGAAGGCCCGTGACGCCGAGAAGCCTGCTTCGTCCGACGTCGCCATCAGCGTCAAGGCGGCCGATGGCTCGCTCCGTCCGCTCGACTGGGCCCGCGTCTCGCACGTCGTCGGCGAGGCCGTCGCCGGCCTGGATGACGTCTCGGCCGAGCCGGTGCTGGCCGAGGCCAAGCGCAATCTCTACGACGGCATCAGCGCCGACGAACTCGCCCTCGCCCAGATCATGGCCGCGCGCGTGCTCGTCGAGCAGGAGCCGAACTACTCCTACGTCAGCGCCCGGCTGCTCGCGGACAAGCTCCGCGGCGAGGCACTCACCTACCTCGCGGGCACGCCGCAGCTGGCCAGCCAGGACGAGATGACCGCCAGGTACCCGCAGTACTTCCGCGACTACCTCAAGCGCGCCATCGAGCTGGAGCTGGTCAACCCCGAGCTCCAGACGTTCGACCTGGACAAGATCACCGCGGCCATCCACGCCGAGCGCGACCTCGACTTCGGCTTCCTCGGCCTGCAGACCCTGTACGACCGGTACTTCCAGCACCACGACGGCATCCGCTTCGAGCTGCCGCAGGCGTTCTTCATGCGCGTCGCGATGGGGCTGGCGATCCGCGAGGACAACCGGGAATCTCGTGCCATCGAGTTTTATGAGCTGCTCTCGACGTTCCACTTCATGGCGTCCACCCCGACGCTGTTCAACTCGGGCACCACTCGCCCGCAGCTGTCGTCCTGCTTCCTGACCACTGTGGACGATGACCTGGACTCGATCTTCCAGGCGTACAAGAACAACGCGCTGCTGGCGAAGTACTCGGGCGGCCTCGGCAACGACTGGACCCCGGTCCGCGGCCTCGGCGCGCACATCAAGGGCACCAACGGCCAGTCGCAGGGCGTCGTGCCGTTCCTCAAGATCGCCAACGACACCGCGGTCGCGGTGAACCAGGGCGGCAAGCGCAAGGGCGCGGCCTGCGCGTACCTCGAGACCTGGCACGTGGACATCGAGGAATTCCTCGACCTGCGCAAGAACACCGGCGACGACCGTCGTCGTACGCACGACATGAACACCGCGAACTGGGTGCCCGACGAGTTCCTTCGCCGCGTCGAGGCCGACGCGCAGTGGACGCTGTTCTCGCCGAACGAGACCCCGGACCTGCACGACCTCTACGGCACCGCGTTCGCCGAGCGCTACCGCGAGTACGAGGCCGCCGCCGAACGCGGCGAGCTGAAGGTGTTCCGCAAGATCCGCGCGGTCGACCTGTGGCGCCGCATGCTGACCATGCTGTTCGAGACCGGCCACCCGTGGATCACCTTCAAGGACCCGTGCAACCTGCGCTCGCCGCAGCAGCACGTGGGTGTCGTGCACTCGTCCAACCTGTGCACCGAGATCACCCTGAACACCACCACCGACGAGGTCGCGGTCTGCAACCTCGGCTCGGTGAACCTGCTCAAGCACGTCACGCCCGAGGGCTTGGACACCGCGCGGCTCGAGAAGACCGTGCGCACCGCGGTCCGCATGCTCGACAACGTGATCGACATCAACTTCTACACGATCCCGGAGGCGCGCCGCTCCAACCTGCGCCACCGCCCGATCGGCCTCGGCCTGATGGGCTTCCAGGACGCGCTGTTCGAGATCGGTGTCCCGCTGTCCTCGGACGAGGCCGTGCAGTTCGCGGACACCAGCATGGAGCACATCAGCTACTACGCGATCTCGGCGTCGACCGACCTCGCCGAGGAGCGCGGCCAGTACCAGACGTTCGAGGGTTCCTTGTGGAGCAAGGGAATCCTGCCGATCGACTCGCTGCAGCTGCTGATCGACGCCCGTCAGGGCGACGCGCTCGACGTCGACACGTCGTCCACTTTGGACTGGGCGCCGCTGCGTGAGCGCGTCAAGACCGTCGGCATGCGCAACTCCAACGTGATGGCGATCGCGCCGACCGCGACGATCTCCAACATCTGCGGCGTCGGGCAGTCGATCGAGCCGCTGTTCCAGAACCTGTTCGTCAAGTCGAACATGTCCGGCGACTTCACCGTGGTGAACCCGCACCTGGTCCGCTCGCTCAAGGAGCGCGGGCTGTGGGACGAGGTCATGGTCTCGGACCTGAAGTACTTCGACGGCAGCCTCGGCCAGATCGACCGCGTGCCGGACGACCTGAAGGCGCTGTACGCCACCGCGTTCGAGATCGAGTCGAAGTGGCTGGTGGACGCCGGTTCGCGGCGTCAGAAGTGGATCGACCAGGCGCAGTCGCTGAACCTGTACATCGCGGCGCCCAGCGGCCGCAAGCTCGACGAGCTGTACCGCTACGCCTGGCACAAGGGCCTCAAGACCACGTACTACCTGCGGGCGCGGTCCGCGACGCACGTGGAGAAGAGCACCCTGCGCGGCACCGACGGCAAGCTGAACGCGGTCTCGGCCACCCCGGCCCCGCCTTCGGCACCCAAGACCGCCGCCCCGGCTCCCGCCGCTTCGCCCGCCCCGTCGGCTTCCGCCGCGGTCTCGCCGCCGCCCGCCGCCGCGGTCCCGGCCGTCCCGGTGACCGCCCCGGCCCCGGCCGCCAAGCCGGAGCCGAAGGAGATGCCGCAGGTCTCGGACGTCGACTTCGTCGCCACCGACGGTGCCGCCTGCCGGATCGACGACCCCGACTGCGAAGCCTGCCAGTGACCGCCCGGTCGTGAGTGGCGATTCGTGTTCTGACCCGAATCGCCACTCACGACCCACCCGACCCACACGTGAAGTGAGCCTCCATGACCACCTTTGACGCTTCCACCGACGCCACCGGGCTCGGTGAGATCGAAGTCGGCGCCGCCCGCATCAACGTCGACGACAAGCGGATGATCAACGCCCGCGCCGACGTCAACCAGCTGCTGCCGATGAAGTACACCTGGGCGTGGGAGAAGTACCTCGCCGGCTGCAACAACCACTGGATGCCGACCGAGGTCGCCATGCAGGCCGACATCGCGCTGTGGAAGTCGGCCGACGGCCTCACCGAGGACGAGCGCACCATGCTCAAGCGCAACCTCGGCTTCTTCGCCACCGCGGAATCGCTGGTGGCCAACAACATCGTGCTCGCGGTGTACCGGCAGATCACCAACCCCGAATGCCGCCAGTACCTGCTGCGCCAGGCGTTCGAGGAGGCCGTGCACACGCACACCTTCCAGTACATCTGCGAGAGCCTCGGCCTGGTCGAGGGCGAGCTGTTCAACATGTACCGCGAGGTCCCGTCCATCTCGGAGAAGGACGCGTGGGCGCTGAAGTACACGCAGAACCTGGAGAACCCGGACTTCGAGACCGGCACCCCCGAGGCCGACCAGAACTTCCTTCGTGACCTGGTCGCGTTCTACGTGATCTTCGAGGGCATGTGGTTCTACACCGGCTTCGCGCAGATCCTCTCGCTCGGCCGCCGGAACAAGATGATCGGCATCGCCGAGCAGTACCAGTACATCCTGCGCGACGAGTCGATCCACCTGAACTTCGGCATCGACTGCATCAACCAGATCAAGATCGAGAACCCGCACCTGTGGACCGAGGAGTTCCAGGCGGAGATCCGCGGCATGCTGACCGAGGCATGCGAGCTCGAGGTCGCCTACGCCCGCGACACCATGCCTCGCGGCATGCTCGGGCTCTCGGCCGAGCTGATCGAGCAGTACATGCACTTCATCACCGACCGTCGCGCGCAGCAGATCGGCCTCGCGCCGATCTTCGGCGAGACCGAGAACCCGTTCCCGTGGATGTCGGAGGCGATGGACCTCAAGAAGGAGAAGAACTTCTTCGAGACCCGCGTCATCGAGTACCAGTCCGGTGGCGCCCTCGACTGGGACTGACCCCCGCCCGTAGTACATGAAGGCCCCCTTCCTTGCGCCTAGGTACAGGAAGGGGGCCTTCATGGCGATGTGCGGTTTTCGATGGGGGTCGTGAGTGGTAAGTGTCGTTAGAACGACACTTACCACTCACGACCTACCTACTTGTGGGCCTGAGTACGCTCCAAGGTGCTACTGGTTCGCCCGGCCTCTCAGTCCGGTCGAGGTAACAGGGAACCCGGTGTGAATCCGGGACTGCCCCGCAGCGGTATGTGGGAACGAAAGCCGTCACCGTGCGAGACACGGTAAAGCACTGGGACATGGCGCCCCGGGAAGCGACGGCCGGTAGGAGCGAGCGAGCCGCCCACGAGTCCGAAGACCTGCCCGTGGTACGCGCGCCGACGGCGTGCGTGAGTCCGGGCCTCGTGGGATGGGCGCGACCGAACGGCGGTCACTCCTGCGCGCTCCGGGCTCTCACGACAAGCTCGCGAGGAGAGAGCTGTGACCGAAATCGGCACGACTGTGCTGGGCTACCCCCGCATCGGACCGGACAGGGAACTCAAGCGTTCACTCGAACGCTACTGGGCGGGCAAGATCGACGAGGCCGAACTGCTGGGCGCCGGCCGCGCGCTGCGCACCCGGGCCTGGCGGGAACTCAAGGACGCGGGGCTGGATTCCGTCCCCTCCAACACGTTCTCCCACTACGATCAGGTGCTCGACACCGCCGAGCTGTTCGGAGCGCTGCCGGAGCGCTTCGCGACGCTCGGTCTTTCGCCGCTCGACACCTACTTCGCCGCCGCGCGCGGGGTGCAGGACGCGCCGGCGATGGAGATGACGAAGTGGTTCGACACGAACTACCACTACATCGTCCCCGAACTCGGCCCGGAGACGTCGTTCGCGCTCTCCGGCACCAAACCGCTCGACGAGTACCGCGAGGCCCGCGCGATCGGCGTCGAGACGCGGCCGGTGCTGGTGGGCCCGGTGACGTTCCTGCTGCTCGCGAAGGCGAGCGAGACCGCTCCGGAGGGCTTCCGTCCACTGGATCTGCTCGACAACCTCCTCGACGGCTACGTCGAGCTGCTAAGGCGCCTGCATGACGAAGGCGTCGAGTGGGTCCAGTTCGACGAACCCGCCTTCGCCGCGGACCGCACCGAGCGGGAACTCAACGCACTCATCCGCGCCTACCACCGGCTCGCGAAGGAGACCGCGCGCCCGAAGATCCTGGTCGCCGGGTACTTCGGCGGTCTCGGTCGTGGCTTGGGCGTGCTCGCCCGCTCCCCGATCGACGCGATCGCCGTCGACCTCGTCACCGATGAGTCCTTTGTGGACGCGGTCGCGGCCGAACCCGCCTTGCGGGACAAGGAGGTCCTGGCCGGTGTCGTCGACGGACGCAACGTCTGGCGCACCGACCCCGCCCGCGCGCTCGGCCGGGCGGCGACGTTGCTCGGCACCGCCAGGTCGGTCAGCGTGTCGACGTCCTGCTCGCTGCTGCACGTGCCCTACGACGTCGAGCGGGAGGACGGGCTCCATCCGCGGCTGAAGGGCTGGCTGGCGTTCGCGAAGCAGAAGGTCGACGAGGTCGTCCTGCTCGGACGCGCGTTGAAGGAAGACGGCGTCGACCTCTCCGCCGCTCGTGCCGCGGCCGCGGATCGCGCGACGGCGGCCGACCTGGCCGACGCCGGGGTGCGTGCCCGGCTGGAGGCGCTGCGGCCGGAGGACACCGTCCGCTCCCCCTACGCCGAGCGCGCCGCGGCGCAGCAGGCCGCCTTGGAGCTGCCGCCGTTGCCGAGCACCACGATCGGCTCGTTCCCGCAGACCACCGGCGTCCGCAAGGCGCGGGCCGCGCACAAGGCGGGCTCGCTGGACGACGCGGGCTACGAGGCCGCGATGAAGGCCGAGATCGAGCGCGTCATCCGGTTGCAGGAGGAGCTCGGGCTGGACGTGCTGGTGCACGGCGAACCCGAACGCAACGACATGGTGCAGTACTTCGCCGAGCGGCTGGCCGGGTTCGCGGCCACCGACTTCGGCTGGGTGCAGTCCTACGGTTCGCGGTGTGTCCGGCCGCCGATCCTGTACGGCGACGTCTCACGTCCGGAGCCGATGACCGTCGAGTGGGCGCGCTACGCGCAGAGCCTGACCGGCAAGCCCGTCAAGGGGATGCTGACCGGTCCGGTGACGATCCTGGCGTGGTCGTTCGTCCGCGACGATCAACCGCTGGGCGAGACCGCCCGCCAGGTGGCGCTGGCCATCCGCGACGAGGTGCACGACCTGCAGCAGGCGGGCATCCGCGTCATCCAGGTGGACGAGCCGGCGCTGCGCGAACTGCTCCCGCTGCGCGCGGCGGCGCACGAGGCGTACTTCGCGTGGGCGGTTTCGTCGTTCCGGCTCGCGACGTCCGGGATCGACGACGCGACCCAGATCCACACGCATATGTGCTACTCGGAGTTCGGTGAGGTGGTCAAGGCGATCGACGCGCTCGACGCCGACGTCACCAGCATCGAGGCCGCGCGGTCGAAGATGGAGGTCGTCACCGACCTCGGCGCGGCGGGCTTCGGCCGCGGTGTCGGGCCGGGCGTGTACGACATCCACTCGCCGCGCGTCCCCGGTGTCGACGAGGTCAGCGGGCTGTTGCGGACCGCCGTCGGTGCCGTGCCCGCCGAGCGGATCTGGGTCAATCCGGACTGTGGCCTGAAGACGCGCGGGTACGCCGAGGTCGAGCCCGCGCTGCGGAACCTGGTCGCGGCCGCCCAAGCGGTCCGCGCCGAGCTTTCCTGACGTTCCGTGAGGGCCTCCTTCCCTACCCTGAAAGTAGGGAAGGAGGCCCTCACGGACTTCCGCCGAGGTATTGTCAGAACGTCAATAAGGGTGCGATGGTGGAGCGGTAGCCGATCTCAGCGGGGAGATGGTCACCATGGCGAACGCCGTCGAAAAGGTCACCGGGGCGCTGCGCGAGCGGGTCCCACCGCTCACGTCGATCCCCTTGCCGCGTTCGGTCGACCAGCGCTGGCTCGGCGCGACCTGGCCGGTCCGCGAACTCGCGCCCGCCCCGCCGGGCCTCAAACCCGTCCTCGGCGACGAAGGCCCGCCGGTCATCGGGCACGCGCTGGACTTCATGCGCTTCGGCATCGAGTTCGGCCTCAAACGCTACGAGACCTACGGCCCGGTGTCGTGGATGGGCGCGTTCGGCCGCCGCATCGTCGCGCTCTCCGGCCCGGAGGCCACGCAGATCGCGTTGGTGAACAAGGACAAGGCCTTCTCCCAGGAGGGCTGGAAGTTCTTCATCGAGCAGTTCTTCGACCGCGGCCTGATGCTGCTCGACTTCGGCGAGCATCACCTGCACCGCCGGATCATGCAGGCGGCGTTCACCCGGCAACGGCTCACCGGCTACGTCGACCAGATGGGCCCGGCCCTGCGGGAGGGCATCGCCGCGTGGGCGGACCGGCCGAACCCGCGGATCTACTGGTCCCTCAAGCAACTCACGCTCGACGTCGCGACGCGGGTGTTCATGGGCATGCGATCCGGCGACGACGCGGCCGCGATCAACCGCGCGTTCGTGAATTCCGTGCGCGCGGGCACGGCCATCGTGCGCTTTCCCGTTCCCGGCGGCCGCTGGGCGGCTGGTCTGCACGGCCGCAAGGTCCTCGAACGCTACTTCTCGGCGAATCTGCCCGCGAAACGGGCGAGCGACGGCGACGACCTCTTCACCGCCTTGTGCCACGCCACCACCGAAGACGGTGATCGCTTCACCGACTCCGACGTCGTCAACCACATGATCTTCCTGATGATGGCCGCGCACGACACGTCGACCATCACCAGCGCCGCGGCCGTCTACCACCTCGCGAAGAACCCCGAATGGCAGGAACGTGCCCGCCAGGAGTCCCTCGCGCTCGGCGACGACGTGCCGGACATCGAGGCGCTGGAGACCCTGACGACGCTGGACCTGGTGATCAAGGAAGCCCTGCGGCTGGTGGCGCCGGTTCCTTCGCTGGCAAGGAAGACCGTGAAGGACACCGAGGTTCTCGGCCACTTCATTCCCGAAGGGACACTCGTCGGGGTTTCCCCCACCGTCAACCATTTCGCGCCGGAGTACTGGACCGACCCGATGCGGTTCGACCCGGAACGCTTCGGCGAGGAACGCCGCGAGGACAAGTCGCACCGCTACGCGTGGATGCCGTTCGGCGGCGGCGCGCACAAGTGCATCGGCCTGCATTTCGGGACGTTCGAGGTGAAGGCACTGCTGCACGAGATGCTGCGGGCGTATCGGTGGTCGGTCCCGGAGGACTACACCGCACGCTGGGACTATGTCTCGCTGCCCGTTCCCGCGGACGGCCTGCCGATCCGGCTGGCAACGCGCTGAACTCCGACCAAACGGACATTCACGATCGAGTACTCTTGGTGACATCCGGTCACCACTCGTGTAGTAGCGATCACCCTTTCAGCCGGTAGACACCCCGGATCGCGCATGATGCCGTGGCACTACACCCGGTCGGCTCATACCTAGTGTGGGCCCATGAGTTCGGACACCCGGTCTGAGCTGGCCATAAACCGCGCATGAAGAGGTGAAGTGTGCCCGAGCCTGGTTCCGCGCCAGGGTTGGTGGACGTAGCTCGGAGATGGGCCGAGACGCTCGCTGACACTAAAGGAGTATCGCTTCCCAAGGAGCAACTCGAACAGCTGCTGCTCGGCGTCGCCAAGGACGCCGTGCGGGCCGAGCCCGATCACCAGCCCGCTGTGCGGCGCTTCTCCAAGCTCTATTCCGCCTCGCCCATCGGGATCGCGCTCGCCGATCCCCACGGCACGATCGTCGAGGCGAACGCCGCCCTCGGCAAACTCCTCGGCTGCCGTCCCGCCACACTGCGCGGACGGGAGATCCCCGATCTCGGCTCCGCCGACCACGACGTCACCCGGCTGCGGAACGCGCTCTCGCAACTCATGACGGCAGGAAGGCCGACGCAGCAGGAACGCCTGCTGCTGACCCACAGCGAGGAAGGCCCGCTCTGGGTCGACGTGACCCTGACCGATCTGCCCGGTGACCGGCCCGGTTCGACCTATCCGGTGCTGATGGTCGCCGACGCCAACGAGATCCACCTGCTGCAGGAACAACTGCTGCACCAGAACGTGCACGACCCGCTGACCGGCCTGCCGAACGCCACCGCCTTCGGCAACGCGCTCGAAGCCGCACTGGCGGGGTCCGGCAGCGAGCAGATCGCGCTCGTCTACCTCGACGT
Source organism: Amycolatopsis sp. WAC 01376 (assembly GCF_003947415.1). Classification (GTDB taxonomy): domain Bacteria; phylum Actinomycetota; class Actinomycetes; order Mycobacteriales; family Pseudonocardiaceae; genus Amycolatopsis. Next base: position 1,158,894 of record NZ_QHKL01000003.1, on the reverse strand, counting down.
CGACGGCTTCAAGGTGATCAACGACGGTCTGGGCGCCGGCGTCGGCGATCCGGTGCTGCGCGGGGTCGCGAAGAAGCTCACGTCCGTCTTCACCGGCAGGCACGGCGGTTCGGTCGCCCGGCTGTCCGGCGACGGATTCGCCGTCCTGCTGCACGGCGACTTCACCCCACCCGAGGTGATCGCGCTGGTCGAGCAGGCTCTGGAGGAACTGGTCGAGCCGATCTACCTCGGCGGGCACGGTATCGGGGTCAGCGCGAGCGCGGGCATCGTCGTCCGCCCGATCGCCGACGGCGGCCCCGAAGACCTGCTTCGCGCCGCGGAAATCGCCCTGCACCGCGCCAAGGAGGCGGGCAAGGCGCAATGGATGCTGTTCGATCCGGAACTCGACGCGCGTGACCGGGGTCGCTACCAGCTGGGCGCGGTCATCGCGGGCGCGCTGGAGAACGGCGAGTTCTCGCTGATCTACCAGCCGACGGTGAAGCTCGCGAACCCCGACCAGCTGGCCGCCGTCAACGCCGGATTGCGCTGGAGCCACCCGGAGAAGGGCGAACTGGACTCGGACGAGTTCTACCCGCTCGCGCAGATCACCGGAATGACCATCCCGCTCGGCCGGTGGCTGCTGGCCGAATCGCTCGCCGCCACCGCGAGGTGGCGGAACAGGTTCGGCGAAGCCGCGCCCGACGTGTGCGTGCGGCTGCCGAACCGGCTGGCCATCGAGCCCGATCTGGTGCTGCTGGTCAAGGAACAGCTCGACCGGCACAGCCTGCCCGCCCAGGCCTTGCGGTTGTGCACGGACCGCGAATCCATCCTCGACGGAGGCGGCGAGGTGCTCGACTCCTTCGCCGTACTGGCCGATCTGGGCGCCCAGCTCGTGCTGACGATCTCCGGCTCCGACGATCTCGAGCTGATCCCGCGGCACCGGCTGCCGGTCCGCCACGTGAGCCTGTCCGGCGCCGTGGTCGACGCGCTGGCCGACGGCGAGGACGAGGCCGACGTCCGCCACCTGTGCCAGCTGGTCGCCAGGGCCAAGGAGCTGAAACTTCGCATCGGCGCGGAAGGCGTCCACAATCACGAACAGGCCGAGCGGCTCCGGCGGTACGGCGTGCTCGCCGCGCGCGGTTCGTTCGTCGCGGATTCCGCGACCGGGGACGAGGTCGACGAGCTCATCGAACGCCACGCCCATTGACGTGACAGGATCGCGTCCATGGACCAAGGTGACATCGCCCCGGACTTCACCCTTCCCGACGACAAGGGCGAGCAGCGCACGCTGTCGGACTTCCTCGCGTCCGGCCCGGTCGTGCTGTTCTTCTACCCCGCCGCGATGACCAGCGGCTGCACCGCGGAAAGCTGCCACTTCCGCGATCTGGCCGCCGAATTCGCCGAGGTGGGCGCGCATCGCGTCGGGATCAGCCCGGACGCCGTCGCCAAACAGCGGGAGTTCTCGGCCCAACACGGCTTCGACTATCCCCTGCTGTCCGATGTGGACGGTGTGGTGGCGAAACAGTTCGGCGTGTGGCGCAAGTTCAGCCCGCTGCACGCCAAACGGCACACCTTCGTCATCGACACCGACCGCAAGGTGCTCGAAGTGATCAAGAGCGAACTGAAGTTCACCGTGCACGCCGACAAGGCACTCGCCGCTTTGCGCGAGCGCAAGACTAAGGACGCTTGAGCCGCCAGATCCTGGTGACACCCGCGCAGGCGGGGGCGAGCGGCGGTTCGGTGGCCTCGTCACCGATCATCGTGAACCCCAGCCGCGCGGGCACGGCGCCGCTCGCGACGTTGTTCTCGTCGTGCCGGATCTCGACCTCCGGCGCGCCGAGCCGGAACGCCTCGTCGGCCAGGAGCTTCGCGGCCCTGGTCACGAAGCCGCGACCGGTGTGGTGCCTGCCGAGCCAGTAGCCGATCTCGATCCGGTCCGGATGGATGATCATGCCCGTGCCGCCGACGATTTCGTCCTCGGCGAGGATCGCGAAATCGTAGGTCTTGCCTTCGGCCCAGTTCCTTGCGGTGTTCTCCAGGAAGCCGGCAGCTTCGCGACGGCCGTAACCGTTGGTGGCCCAGAGCATCCACGCGCCGAGATGCGCGGCGGAATCCCCCGCGACGACGGCGAGGGCTTCGAGTTGCCGCGGCTGCCAGCGGCGCAGCGTGACGACTTCGTCGGCAAGGGTCTCGGCGGGCGCTTCCATCCGCCCATGGTGACTCGCCTTCGCTCCGGGCGCCTCCGGTTTTCGGGCCCCGGACGGCCTCGCGGGTGTCATGAAAGGGTCGTTCAGGACGAAAAACGTCCTGAACGACCCTTTCATGACATCGGCCCGGCAGCGAGCAGCGTCCGAAGCACGCGAGCCCCCGCAGACGCTAGGAACGGTCCTTTCCTGGCAAAATTTGCAAGGAAAGGACCGTTCATGGCGCCGGAAGGACCGATGATCAGGTCATCAGGTCAGGATCGCGCTGTCCGGGATCTCCGTGTCGTTCTTCAACGCGTCGAAAAGCAGCTTCGACTTCGTCTTGTCCCAGTTCTCCGCCGAGCCGTTGGTCACCGGCACCGTCGTGGTGACGACGCCGCCCGAGGAGATCCCGCGCATCGCCAGCGCCAGCCCCACCAGGTTGTGCACGTGGTCGCCGGTGTCCATCGTCAGCGCGTCGGGCCCCGTTGACAGCAACGGGAACAGCGAGAACGGGTTCAGCAGGGTGCCGGGGCTGCCGATCTCGCTGACCAGCGCGCCGATGAACTTGCGCTGGTTGGCGACGCGGTCGAGGTCCGAGCGCGGCGTCGCGTCGCTGTGCCGCATGCGGACGAACCCGAGCGCCTGCGGCCCCTGGAGGTCCTGGCAGCCCGCGGGGATCTTGATCCCGGTGAGGGTGTCCTCCATCGGCTTCTCGACGCACATGTGGACCCCGCCGATCGCGTCGACGATCTTGGCGAACCCGCCGAAGCCGATCTCGGCGTAGTGGTCGATGCGCAGGCCGGTGGCGCCTTCGACGGTCTGCGCGAGCAGTGCCGGGCCGCCGATCGAGAACGCGGCGTTGATCTTGTTCTTGCCGTGCCCCGGGATGGCCACCTGCGAGTCGCGCGGGAGGCTCAGCAGCGTCGGCTTGGTGCTGTTGGACGGGACGTGCGCGATCATGATGGTGTCGGTCCGCTTGCCGCCGCCGGCGGCCTTGGAGTCACCGGTGACCAGCTTCTCCTGCTCTTCGGGCGTCAGCCCGTCCCGGCTGTCGGAGCCCACGATCAGCCAGTTGGTGCCCTCGGCCGCGACGGGGCGGCCGGAGTATTCGGCCAGCGCGTCGACGCGGTTGATGGAGAACTCCAGGTACACCCACACGCCGGCGAGGAACACCACGAACACGGTCAGCAGGGTGACCAGCACCTTGCCGAAACCCCAGCGCTTGCGTCGCGCCGGCGGCCTCGGCCGCGCGGCCGAGCGGCCGGGAGGGGGCTGCGGCGGGCCGGGACGACGCGGTGGCGGACCGGCGGGGCGTTCCTGGCCCCCGTGCCCCATGGGCGCGGTCCGCTCGTCGTACGGGCTGCTCCCCCGGCCCGGCAGCGGCATCATCTGCGCCGGCTGGTGCCGCCGGGGGCGGCCGGACGGCGGCCGCTGTGGCGGCATCCGTCGCCCTCGGTCGTCGCCTCCATACGTCATGCCGAATCACCCGTCCCGATTTCGCGTGTAGGCCCAGTCAACCGCAGACCCTAGGTGAAGGACGTCCGGCACCCCGCATCGGTTGGGTGGCGTTCACCGTCCGTTTTCGGCGAATCCGAACTGGTGGACCTTGAGATACCCCGAGCGGAACCCCGCTTCGGAGTACGCCAGGTAGAACTCCCACATCCGCTTGAAGACGTCGTCGAAGCCCAGTTCGGTGATGTCGTCCCACCGCTGGGTGAACCTCTCCCGCCACAGCCGCAACGTGTGCGCGTAGTCCTGGCCGAACTCGCGCACCCCTTGCAGGGTCAGCCGGGTGTTGGCCAGCATGCCCTGCTCGATCGAGGTGGTCGACGGGATGAGCCCGCCGGGGAAGACGTACTTGTGCATCCAGGTGTACGAACGGGCCGCGGCGAGCATGCGTTCGTGGTCCATGGTGATGGCCTGGAGGCCGAATCTGCCGCCCGGCTTCAGCCGCTTCCCGATGGTCTCGAAGAACGTGGGCCAGTAGGACTCGCCGACGGCCTCGATCATCTCGACGCTGACCACGGCGTCGTACTCGCCGGTCGAGTCGCGGTAGTCACACAGCCGGACGTCGACGCGGTCGGCGAAACCCGCCGCCGCGATGCGCTCGGTCGCCAGCTTCGCCTGTTCCTCGGAAATGGTCAGTGACGTGACCCTGGCCCCGCGTGCGGCGGCCCGGATCGAGAGTTCGCCCCAGCCGGTGCCGATCTCGAGCACCGTGCTGCCTTCCCGGACACCCGCGTAGTCCAGGACGCTGTCGATCTTGCGGTGCTGCGCGGTGGTGAGGTCGTCGTCCGGGCCGAACAACGCCGACGAGTACATCATCGACGGGTCCAGGAACGTGCCGAACAGCTCGTTGGACAGGTCGTAGTGGCGATGGATGTTCGCCCGCGCCCCCGCCACGGTGTTCTCCTCGGTCGCGGGGTGGCCGCGGTCGACGAACCGGCGGAACCGTTGCAGCAGCGGCGGGACGAGCGTCGCCATCCGTTCCGCGAACGGGGTCAGCACCTCGGCGAGCGCGTCGCTCGTCCAGTCGCCGACCAGGTAGGCCTCGCCGAAGCCGATCTTCGCGTCCACGCCGAGGCGGTGGAAGAAGGCGGCGGGACGGTTGAGCCGCATCTCGGGCGCGTCCGGGCCGCCCGCGCCCAGCTGCGAGCCGTCGGGCATGCGCACGCGGACGTTCAACGGGCGCACCGCGTGCCGGAACAACTGCTCGGCGATCCGCGCCCGGAACGGGGAATGCGGCGGGGTGGCCAGCCCCGGCCACCGGGTTTCGTCAGGGACGGGCAGGCCGGACGAACCTGCCGCCCGATCGACGCTGAACGTGGACATGAGTACTCCCTCCCACCCGGTTCAGACCGGGATCCGCAGCCGTTCCGAGGTCGGCCGTCTCCAGGCCCCGCTCAGTGTTTCGTCGATTCCCCCGGCTTCGATCAGCTCGAGGGTGAAAGCCCGTACGAGGCGGTTCCAGACGCGGGATCTGCGCAGCATCGCGTGTCCTTCGCCACCGATCTCGAACCGTGCGGACCGCGACGTCACCTTTTCGGCACGTTCGGCGAAAGCGTGTGAGGCCACCGGATCGGTCATCCGGTCCTTGGTCCCGTGCGCGATGAGCACGGCGCGACCGCCCACGGCGTCGATGGATTCACCCGGTGGTGTCCACGGTGCCAGCGCGCAGACGCCGGCCACGGCCGGATCGTCGGCGACGCGCAGGGCGACCCGCCCGCCCATCGAATGACCGACGAGGACCACCGGCACATCCGGGTGATCGTCGTGGATCTGTTTCAAAGCCCAGCGCGCGTCGGCGAGCGCGTCGGTACCGTGGTCGTTCCAGCCGTAGATCCGGTTGCGCAGCAGCCGCACCTCGACCCCGTGCCCCCGGCACGCCCGGTGGACGTCCTTCGCCAGCGGCACCATCCGCTGGTACGCCAGCCGCCACGGCGCCACGCGGGCGTGACTGTGCTCCGCGCCGCCGTGCAGTACCAGCACCACGGCTTTCACCTGGCCGCGTGCTCGCCAAGTCCGCACCGCGGGATCCGCCTCGTTCACCCTGGGCCCTCCAGTCTCCGAAACCCCGGCCGCAGTGATCGGGTCAACCTCGATCATGACCCGATGTATTCCACTTCGGCCATTGGTCCACGCGATACATTCGTCGCTGACCTCCAGACGGAAGGGCGGATGTGGTGAGCACCACCGAACGTTATGCAGACGTCGCCGAACGGCTCGCGGAAGCCGAACGGGGTAACGCGGCGCAGATCCGGAAATCGGCCGAGCTGATCCTGGACGTCATCCGGGCGGACGCCCTGGTGTTCACCGCCGGGGCCGGGCATTCGCTGGCCGCGGTCGCCGAGACCTTCTACCGCGCGGGCGGCCTCGCCTGCGTGTACCCGGTCTACCACCCCGAACTGCTGCCGCTGCACGGCGCGCAGCACAGCACCAAGACCGAGCGCCGCTCCGGGCTCGCCGAAGAGGTGCTGGCCGAGCGCGCGCCGGGTCCGGACGACCTGCTGGTGGTGTTCTCGACCTCGGGCGTCAACCCGTACCCGGTCGAACTGGCCGCCGGTGCGCGGAAGCGCGGGGCATCGGTCATCGCGGTGAGTTCGGCCGCGTCCGTGGCCGCGGCACCCAAACGGGCGGCGACGACCCTGATCGAAGAAGCGAGCATCGTGCTCGACTCCCACGTCCGCCCCGGCGACTCGAGCTACCCGCCGGACGCGCCGCGGACCGCACCACTGTCCACTGTGATCAACGCGTTCCTGTGGAACCTCGTCCTCGCCGAGGTCGTGGACCTCGGTGCGGCGCAGGGCGTCGACATCCCGCTGTGGCGCAGTTCCAACGTGGACGGTGGCGACGAGGCCAACGCCGCGCTGCTGGCCAAGTACGGCGAGCGGGTCCCCGCTCTCCGCTAGCTCCTCGCCCGCGCGGATTGCGAGCGCACCGCCGCCGGGCCCCCACGCGCGCTATGAACGGACCGTTCCTTGCAAATTTTGCAAGGAACGGTCCGTTCATAGCATCCGGTCACGCGGCAGCAGGCTCCTCCGAAAACTGCGTCAGGTACAGCGCCGAGTAGCGCCCTTCCCGCGCGAGGAGCTCCTCGTGCGTTCCCCGCTCGACGATCTCCCCGTGCTCGATCACCAGGATCTGGTCGGCCGCCCGCACCGTCGACAACCGGTGCGCGATGACCAGCGCGGTCCGCCCGTCGAGCGCGTCGGTCAGCGCCTCGCCCACGGCGGCCTCGGACTGCGAGTCCAGATGCGCGGTCGCCTCGTCGAGGACGACGACCCTCGGCTGCGCCAGCAGGAGCCGGGCGATGGTCAGCCGCTGCCGTTCCCCGCCGGAGAGCCGGTAGCCCCGCTCCCCCACCAGGGTCTCCAGCCCGTCCGGCAGGTCCCGGATCAGCTGGGCCAGCCGCGCCTTCTCCAGCGCCGACCAGATCTCGGCATCGGTGACGCCGGGCCGCGCGTATTCGAGGTTCGCCCGGATCGTGTCGTGGAAGAGGTGCCCGTCCTGGGTCACCACGCCGACGGTTTCCCGCAGCGCGGCGAAACCCAGGTCGCGAACATCCACATCGGACAAGCGGACCGATCCGGCGTCGACGTCGTAGAGGCGCGGCAGCAGCGAGGCGATCGTCGACTTGCCCGCCCCGGACGAACCGACCAACGCCACCATCTGCCCGGGTTCGGCGCGGAAGCTGATGCCGTGCAACACCTCTTCGCCACCTCGGTGATCCAAAGTGGACACATCCTCCAACGACGCCAGCGAATACCGGTCCGCGGCGGGGTAGCCGAACCGGACGTCCGAGAACTCCACCGAAACCGGGCCTTCGGGAACGCGGCGCGGCTCCGGCTTCTCTTCGATCATCGGCTTGAGGTCGAGCACCTCGAAGACCCGCTCGAACGAAACCAGCGCGGTCATCACGTCCACCCGGACGTTCGCCAGCGCGGTGAGCGGCGAGTACAGCCTGGTCAGCAGCAACGCCAGCGCGGCGACGGTGCCCGGCGCGAGCGCCCCGGTCAGCGCGAGGTAGCCGCCCAGCCCGTAGACCAAGGCCTGCGCGAGCGCGGAGACCGTGGTCAGACTCGTCAGGAACCAGCGCGTCAGCATCGCCGTCCGCACCCCGATGTCGCGCACCCGCCCGGCCCGCGAGCCGAAGTCGCCCGCCTCACGCGCCGGGTCGCCGAACAGCTTCACCAGCGTGGCGCCCGGCGCGGAGAACCGTTCGGTCATCTGCGTGGTCATCGACGCGTTGAGCTGCCCGGCCTCCCGCTGCAGCGCGGCCATCCGCCGTCCGAGCCGCCGCGTCGGCAGGATGAACACCGGCAGCAGCACCAGCGCCAGCAGCGTGACCTGCCAGGACAGCGTCATCATGACCACCAGCGACAGCACGAGCTGGATCACGTTGGTGACCAATCCGGACAGTGTCGCGGTGAACGTGCGCTGCGCGCCGATGACGTCGTTGTTGAGCCTGCTCACCAGCGCGCCGGTGCGGGTGCGCGTGAAGAACGCGACCGGCATCCGCTGCACGTGCCGGTACACCGCGAGCCGCAGGTCGAGGATGATCCCCTCGCCGATCCTCGACGACTGCGCCCGTTCCGCCAGCCCGAGTCCGGCGTCGATCAGCGCCAGCACCGCGATCACCACGGCCAGCCACACCACCAGTGCGACGTCGTGCCCGCCGATGATCGCGTCGACCACCTTCCCGGCCAGCACCGGCGTGCTCACCGCCAGCACCGCCGACACGACGGTGAGCACCAGGAATACCAGCAGCCTCCGCCAATGCGGCCTGGCGAACCGTGCGACACGGCGGAGCGTGCCCTTGTGCAGACCCTTCGGAACGTCGGCGGACTTCATCGCCGAGTTCATCAGCGACCAAGTGTTGTCCATGAGAACCCTCTCTTACCCCCAGAACCTCGATATTAGTCGAGGGTTTTCCCGGATATAAGCATCACCAACACCGGAGCACACCGGATGCTTCCCGGTTTCCGCGTCCTCTTTCCGGCGGACGCGGCCACGTCGGTAGCCTGAGCCGGTGACCATGGACCCCGACCGGCGACGACTGACCACAGACCTGGTCTTCTACACGGGCTGCCTCGTCTTCGCCGTCGTGAACACGGCCGTCGCGGAGTTCTACGGTTATCGCGTGTGGGCGAACTTCGCTGTAGCGGGTTACGGCCTCGCCGCGGTCCACTCCGGCTGGCTGCTGGTCGCCGCGCGGCGCGGCAAACGCACGTCCGGCATGTTCGGCTCGCGGTGGATCGGTATCGGGGCGATCGGCCTGTTCGCGATGATCCTTCCGTTGGGAATGCTCGTCATTCGCCGTCTGACCGGAGTGGACTGGCTCGTCACGCCGAACTCGTGGGCCGCCCAGCCCGAGGTCTGGGTGATCGAACGATCGGCGAAACTCCTTCTGGAGAACGGAACCCCGTACGTCGACGTCACCGCGCTCGGTCGCGCGGTGGAAGTAAACGATTACACACCATACGGTCCGGTGATGACCGTCTTCGGGCTGCCGCGTGCCTTGTCCGGCGGCGGACCGGTCGCGAACGCCCTCACCGACGCGCGCTGGATGTTCGCGCTGGCGGCCGTCACGTGTGTGCTGCTGACGCTGCGGCTGCTGAAGTGGCCGAAGATCCCGGTCAGTGCGGCGCAACTCGCGCTCGCCTGCCCGCTGACCGCGCTGACCTGGGCGGTCGCCGGCCCGGATCTGGCCATCGTCGGCCTGTTGGTGCTGTCCTTCGCGCTGGCCGCGACCGGCCGCGCGGTGCTGTCGGGCCTGGTGCTGGCACTGGTGGTCAGCGCGAAACTCATCGTCGCGCCCGCGATCGTGGTGCTGGGTGTCCTGTTGATCACACGGCGTGGTCCTCGCGCACTGGGCGGATTCGCCGCGGCACTCGTGGTGACGACACTCGTCCTGCACGTACCCGTCTACCTGGTCGACCCCAAGGCTTTCGTCGAACACGTCTTCCGGTTCCCGCTGGGAATCGGCGTGCTCAAGTCACCGGCGGCGAGCCCGTTGCCCGGCCACCTCATCGCCTCGCTCGGCCCGGTGGGCACGGCGATTTCCTTCACCCTGCTCGGGATCGCGGCCGTCGCGATCCTGGTCTGGCTGTTGCGCCGTCCTCCCGCGACCGGTTCGGACGCGCTGCTGCGCATGGCCGTCGGGCTCGTCGCGCTGATCATGCTCACTCCGGCGACCAGGTACGGGTACCTGGTGTATCCGCTGGTCCTGCTCGGTGCCAGGCTGGCCTTCCTGGCCGCGGAAACCCGTGAAACAGCGGTCCCTGGAAAGGGAACTGCGCCCCCCGCGCAGCAGTCCGCTACTTCCTCGTGACTACTTCTTCTTGACCCTGGTGGCACCGCCACGGCCGCGCAGCTGGACGCCGGACTCCGAGAGGACCCGGTGCACGAACCCGTACGAGCGACCCGTGGACTCCGCGAGGGCGCGGATGCTCGAGCCCTTCTCGTATTTCTTCTTCAGGTCAGCGGCCAGCTTGTCACGCGTGTTGCCGGTGATCCGCGCGCCTTTCTTGAGATCAGCCACGTCGATCGCCTTCCCGCCGAGAGTGTTCTGGGCCACATAACGGCCCCTGTCGCCGCAATGATCGAACACTGAGCGCCGGAATGCCAGACGACGAGCGCAAAACTGGCGAAACCGCGATCACATTGGGCCATTTCAGTGGCCGGATGGCATCGATCAAGCACCCGAACGGACGCAGGCGTCACGCAAGCTGGACAAGTTCCAGATAATCCGCCGACCAATGGTCCTCGGTTCCGTCCGGCAGCAGGATCACGCGTTCCGGCTCCAGTGCCTCGACGGCGCCCGGGTCGTGCGTCACCAGGACGACGGCTCCGGCGAAGCTGCGCAAAGCGTCCAGGACCTGGGCACGGCTGGCCGGATCCAGGTTGTTCGTCGGCTCGTCGAGCAGCAAAACGTTGGCAGCGCTGGACACCAGACCGGCGAGCGCGAGCCTCGTCTTCTCACCACCTGAGAGCGTGCCGGCGGGCTGATCGAGTTGCTCGCCGGTGAAGAGGAACGACCCGAGAAGGTTCCGCAACTCTTGCGCTCCCGTGTCCGGGGCAAGGTGACGGATATTTTCCCACACGGACGCATCGTGGTCGAGCGTTTCATGTTCCTGTGCGTAATAGCCCAAACGCAATCCGTGACCCGGAATGACCCCGCCGGTATCCGGAGTTTCCATTCCGCCGAGCAAGCGGAGCAAAGTCGTCTTTCCGGCACCGTTCAATCCGAGTACGACGACCTTCGAACCGCGATCGATCGCGAGGTCCACTCCGGTGAAGATCTCGAGCGAACCGTAGGACTTCGAGAGCCCCTCCGCGGTCATCGGCGTCCGGCCGCACGGGGCGGGCTCGGGGAACTTGATCCGGGCGACCTTGTCGGCCTGCCGGGTCTCGTCGAGCGCGGACAGCATCTGCTCGGCGCGGCGGGCCATGTTCTTGGCGGCCACCGCCTTCGTCGCCTTGGCACCGAGTTTCGCGGCCTGCTGCTGCAGCGTGGCCGCCTTCTTCTCGGCGTTCGCCCGCTCGCGACGGCGGCGCTTCTCGTCGGTGGCGCGCGCGTCGAGGTAGCGCTGCCAGCCCATGTTGTACAGGTCCAGCTCGCTTCGGGTCGCGTCGAGGAACCACACCTTGTTGACGACGTCCGCGAGCAGGTCGACGTCGTGACTGATCACGACGAGACCGCCGTCATGCTGCTTGAGGAATCCGCGCAGCCAGGTGACGGAGTCGGCGTCGAGGTGGTTGGTGGGCTCGTCGAGCAGCAGGATCGTCTCGGATTTGCCGCCCGCGCCCGCTTCGGCGGCGGCGAACAGGATCCGGGCCAGCTCCACGCGACGGCGCTGACCACCCGAGAGCGTTTGCAGCGTCTGTTCGAGCACGCGGTCGGCGAGGCCGAGGTTGGAACAGATCCGCGCCGCTTCGCTCTCGGCGGCATACCCACCGAGGGAGGCGAAGCGCTCTTCGAGACGGCTGTAGCGGCTGATCGCCTTGTCGCGTTCCTTGTCGTCCACCAGCTCCGACATCGCGGTCTGCGCCTTTTCCATGTTGCGCATCAACGAGTCGAGGCCGCGGGCGGAGAGCACGCGGTCTTTCGCGGTGACGGACAGGTCGCCCTCACGCGGATCCTGCGGCAGGTAGCCGAGCTCGCTGCTGCGGCGGACCTCGCCGGCATGCGGCTCGCCCTCCCCCGCCAGCACCTTGAGCGAGGTGGTCTTGCCGGCGCCGTTGCGGCCGACCAGGCCGATGCGGTCGCCCTGCTGGATGCGGACGTTGGTTTCGTCGAGCAGAATGCGCGAACCGGCGCGCAGCTGCAGGCCAGAGGCCGTGATCACGGGAACTCCCGGTAAAAGGGGGTGGATGAGCGGACAGCTTCGACTCGCCTGCCGTCGGGCAGGCGAGGAGCTCACTCCAAGAGGATGTCCACACGATCAGTGTACGGGCCGCTGTCGAGCGATTTTATCCGACCGTGCCCGACGTCACGGCCCGGAGAGGGTGATCTCGACCGCGACCGCGCGTTCGGCGGCGTCGTCGAGCACCGTGCGGCGCGGTTCGGCGATGTCGAGCACACGACGTTCGGCGCGCTTGAACAACGGCGCCAGCCGCCTGTCCTCACGCAGTGTTTCCAGCGCCCGGCGGTCGCCGCCGAGCACGACGGCGTCCACTTCGGACAGTTGCGGGAGGAGTACCTCGAACGCGTCATCCGCGGCGGACCGAAGCGCTGTGCGTGCTTGCCCTTCCCTGCGCCGCGCGAACCGCTGCTGCGACCAGCCCCCCGCCGCGGACCGGCCTTGGACCAGATGCCGGTCCGTCCTGGACTGGACGACCACTCCCCCGCGCGCGATCCCGACGCTGTGCCCGCCACGGCGCACCAGCAGGAGCGCGATCCTTCGCGAGATCAGCGCGTGTTCGACGAGCGCGCCGACAGCGAGACCCGGCACGGTTCCTTCGGCGTTCAACGGTCCGAAAGGGACGGTCGCGACGGCGACGACGCCGTTGCCCGCGGTGACCGTGACGGTGTCCGCGCCGAGTTCCGTCGAGCGGACACCGTCGTTGCGAACGGCGAAGCGGGCGTACCAGCCTTCGAGGCGATCCGGCGCGACCTCGACCGCCCGTCCCCCGCCCGCCACCTGCCGCTCCTTCGCCATGGGTCCAACGTACGGGGCCCGGCTCGGATCGGCAGGCGATCGGCCGTTGCCGTTCCGCGGCTATGGCAGGTACGGCTCGATGTCTCCCGGAGACGTAACTCGCGTGATCAGGCCCGTAACTCGCGTGATCAGAGACGTAACTCGCGAGTGCGGCCTCCAATCACGCGAGTTACGTGTCCAGTCACGCGAGTCGCGCCTTCGCGCCGGCGACCAAAGCGCGTGAAGGCCCCCTTCCCACGGCTCAGCCGAGGGAAGGGGGCCTTCACGCGCACACCGAAAGGACTAGACCGGCTTCACCGGCCCGCGCCCCACCGACTTCCCGACACCCGCGGGCCGCTCAGCCACGGCGGGCTGAACGAAACCGTTGACGTGCAAGGAAACCGAGCGGATCGACCCGGTGTCGCCACCGACGACGTCCGCCGCGGTGAACGTCCAGGTGCCGTCGGCGGTACCGGCGGCCAGGCCGCCGAGCGCCTGCACCGGCTTGTAGGTGCCGGTGAACGGCGCGTTCGCCGCGCTCACCGAACTGAACGCGGCGGCCGCGCTGTCGGCGAAGACGACCTGGCACAGGTTGTTGCCCGAGCTGCCGCTGCGCTGGAACACGGTCGCCTTCGCACCCGAGGGCGAGGTCAGCGTGCCGACCAGGTCACCGACGTACGAGTGGTTGATGCCCACCGTCGTCGAGGTCTGGTCGGCGTTGCAGGTCGCCCCGTCCACCGAGAACGTCAGCTTCGACGCGCGCCCGACCCCGCTCACCGTGATCGGCACGGTCACGCCGGTCGGATCGCTGTCCGGGATCGCCACCGCGGCCCCGGCGTAGGCGAAGTCCCGCGTCACCGGCGACGGGGTGCCGACCGGCAGCGAGAACGTGGACGTGGTCGGCGAGAACGAACCCGCGAAGGTCACGCGAGCGTTCAGCACCACCGGCACACCGAGTTCCTGCGTGGCGGGAACGGTGATGGTGAAGTCGTTCACGCCGGTCTGCCCGGGGCTGATCGTGCCGTACGACTTCGACCGCGGCGCCACCGTGACACCGGGGGTCGGGCTGGAGAGCACGACGCTGGTGGACGTCGCGGTGCCGTCGCCGCGGTTGGTCACCGGCACGGTCACCTTGGCGGTGTCGCCCGGGTCGAGCGCGGAGCCGCCGTCGGCCGGGGTGACCGTCGGCTGTCCCGCGGACGCGAGCGGCTGCGGGCTGGCGCCGGTGTAGGCGAGCACCTTGTCGGCGAGGATGACGCCCGCGCCGCTGGAGTTGTCGCGGCCCGGGGCCAGGATGTCGACGGCGGTGTTGATCAGTGCTTCGCGCACGTCGGCCGGAGGCAGCCCCGGGTTACCCGAAAGCACGAGGCCCGCGATCGCGGCGGCGTGCGGCGCGGCGGCCGACGTGCCGTAGAACGTGGTGAAGCCGGTGACGCTGGTCGAGACGCCGTCGGCCGCGGTGATGTCCGGCTTGGCGCGGACCTCACCACCGGTCGCGGACACGTTGCCCGGGGTGATCGGCGTGCCGTCGGCCTGGAAGAAGACCCGCCGCGGACCGTCCGAAGTGAACCGTTCGACCTTCGTGGTCGCGCCGAACGCACCGGGGAACGGGCCCGCCGGGTTGGCCGGGTCGCCCGGTTCGAGGGCACGCGGGAACGCCTTGGCCGCCGGGGCCGCCGCGACGCTGAACGCGTCCCGCGCGGCCGAGTGGCCCACGGTCACGCCGGGGCTGGTGTAGGCCTTGAGACCGTCGGCCGAATCGGAGAAACGACCGCGCAGCGCGGAAAGCGAAAGGTAGCGGCCCTCACCCGAGAACTTGACGATGGCCAGCCGGAGCCCGATCCCACCGGCGGCGGGTGTGTCCACTCGCTCGTAGGCGTCCTGTGTCCCGGTCTGGTTGTCCTGGCTGAAGTCCACGACGTTGCCCGCCGCGTTCAGCAGGTACAGGTCGTAGTCGTTGTTCGAGGCGCCCAGCGGGTCCGACCAGAACAGCGTGACCGGCACCCGCGCCGAGGAGACGTCCGAGATCGGCTCGAAGATCTGGTTGCCCGCGGCACCGGCGAAGTTGTGCGCGGTACCGGCGAACTTGCCGACGCCCTTGCCGGAGTCGACGAAGTCGCCTTCCCAGTGGCCCGAGGTGCCGTCGGTGACGTTGCCCTCGTTACCGGCCGAGGAGAAGTACAGCGCGCCGTCGGCGGTCACGTCGTTCACGGCCTGGGCGATGATCCAGTCCTGGAACGGCGATTCCTTGAAGTACAGGACATCGTCGACGATGACGTCGCAGCCCGCGTCGAACCGCAGCTTGCGGATGTTGTCGGCGAAACTGGCGTCGGAGTTGAACGCGCTGGCGAAACCGAGCGACGCGTTCGGCGCGAGATCGTGGATGATCTCGAGCATCGCGGTGCCCTCGTCACCGTCGCCTTCCTGACCGGGGATCACGTCGACGCCCGCCGGGAGTTCGCCGCGCGCCTGCGAGGTCGCGAGCGAATCGATGCCGTCGGACAACGCGCAGATCTTGGTGCCCACGCCGGTGACGCCGAACTGCTGACGCGCGGTGTCGGCGTTGTGCGCGCGGTCGCCTTCGCTGGTGACCGGTCCGGCCGCGATACCGGGCTGTCCCTTGGCATCGACGGCTTTCTTCAGCTCGCCGCCGATCCGGGCGGCCTTCTCTTCCTTGCTCTCCCGCTTGCCCGCGACGGCGGGCTCGGCGAGCTGGCGGGCGGTGAACGCCTCGTTGGCGGTCTCGACCTTCTTGACGTCGGCGCGGCCCGCGATCGCCGGGACCGCGTTCAGCGGAACCTCGGCGCGCACACTGCCGTAGCGCTGCGACACCGCGCGAATCCCCGCACCGGATTCCCGCAGTCCCTTGAGAAGTTCTTCCGAGACCTGGCCCCGGATGTCCACGAGTACGGTGCCGGCCGCGGAGACATTCGCCCCAGACCCCAGTGCGGGAACCGCGGAAGCCGACATCCGCCGATCGCGGAGTTTCTGTTCGACGAGCAGGCGGCTGTCCACTTTGGACTCGCCGGTGTGCTGGCTCTTCTTGATCGACTGAAGGGCTTCGATCTGCCGGACGGTGTTCTCCGAGAACGCGTCCGGGGACGATCCGCTCATCCCCGCCGCGACGGGCGGGCTCACCAGGCCCAGCGCGGTGACGAGGGCAGCGGTGCCCGCGGTCAGGATCGTTCTTCTTCTCCTATTGGAACGGGTTGGACGCACGTGCGCCTCCGATACCTAGGCGCGTGCCCCGACTCACGCTGACCGACGCCGGCGATCACCGGCTCGATCAAGCTAAGTACCGAGCGTGCACCGGCGGCAGGAGCCGTTCGGGTGACGTCGGATGGAGATTTTCCGGATTCGGCCGCAGGCCGTGGGCCGTTCAGGGTAATCGAGTCGCTACAGGACGAACGAATCCGACCAAGGCTGGGAAGCACGGCCCGACAAGCCGTCCAAAAGGGTCACCGCCTGCTTGTCCGTCAGCGACGCCACGAAGTCGACCACGGCCCGCCCTCGCGCCAGACCGCGCACGGCGTCGGCGCCGGTGACCGGTTCCCCGGTCGCTCCGACGAGCAGTTCCGGCGACGTCCGCGCCAGCGCGGAGAACTCGGACCGCGCCAGCTCCACCAAATCGTGCAACCGTCGCGGAAGCCGGTAGAACTCGTCACGATCGAGCAGCCACGCGTCGAGGGCGTCGACCAAGGTGGTCACCAGGCTCGCCTGCCCGCGCTGGTGCAGCGCCAGTTCCGGGCGCAGCAACACGAATCGCCGGTGCACGAACTTCAGCACCTGCACCTCGTGCCACTGCGCGGGCCGCAGGGTGAGATGCCCTGTCCGGGCCGAAGGCGACGCCACCACCTGCACACCGTCGACGAGCCGCGCGGTCCACTTCGAGGAGAAGGCGGCGGTGGCCTGTTCGGCCTCGATGGAACCGTCGAACCCGGTGGCGAGCAGGCCGTCGACGAGTTCGGCGCGGACACGGGCGACGGCGCTGGTGAAGGCGTCGTCGTCGACGATCCAGCCGTCCTTGGCGTGCATCCGGCGGCGCAGCCGTTCCAGTGAACGGCCGGGCAGCCGCCGTTCGGCGGTCAAGGTCGCGTCGTCCAGCCCGGCCAGTTCCAGCGCGTGGTCGACCCAGCCGGTGAACTCGGCCGCGACCGGCGCGTGCTGCAGCACGCCGATCCGGTGGAAGTCCTGGAGGTCGTGGATGGCGTAGGCGATGTCGTCCGCGGTGTCCATCACGGACGCTTCGACGGTCTGCTGCCAGGGTTCGATCCGGCCGTCGAACGGGGCCCGCGCCTGGGTGAAGTCGTCGAGTTCGGTGCTGTAGGCGGAGAACTTGCTCGCGCCGGTGCCGGGAGCGTCGGCGGACCCGGCGGCGCCGCGCGGCTGGACGGGCATCGACGTCGGATGCGGATCGGGCACGTGCAACCGCGCCCACGGGTACTTCAGCACCGCGGCACGCACCGCCGTGGTGAGGTCGAGCCCGGAGGCCGACGGGCCGCGCACGTCGGTGGTGGTGATGATCCGGAACGACTGCGCGTTGCCTTCGAAACCGTCCGCGAGGCCGAACCGGTGCCGCGCGATCCGGTCCAGGGTCTGCTCGCCGAGGTGCCCGAACGGCGGATGCCCCAGATCGTGCGCGAGCGAGGCGGCCTCGGCGACGTCCGGATCGCAGCCGCCCAGTTTCGCGGCGAGTTCGGCGGAGTCGCTGCTCGCGTTGATCCGCTCGGCGATGGCGCGCGCGACCTGCGCGACCTTGAGACTGTGCGTGAGCCGGTTGTGCAGCAACCCGGCGCCCCCGGCGCTGACGACCTGTGTCACGCCGCCGAGCCGGGCGAAGAACGGCGAAGCGGCGATCCGGTCCCGGTCGATCCGGAACGGGCTCGTGGCGAGATCGCTGAACCCGGCGTTCGCGCTCTCCGGATCGCGCCGCCATGCCCTCGGGTCCGTCTGTTCCATGCGTCACACCGTATCCGTCGTGGCTTTGAGACACTGCCCAGGTGGCGGACGTGGTGATCGCGGGCGGCGGTCCGGCCGGGCGGGCGCTCGCGCGTGCCTGTGCCCGGCGCGGCCTGGAGACGACCCTGATCGACCCGGCGCCGGGCAGGCGCTGGCGGGCGACCTACGGGCTGTGGGCCGACGAGCTGCCCGCGTTGCCGGAGACCGCCGTCGCCTGCGCACCTTCGACCACATTGGCCTTCGGGACCGTGCCGCATGTACTCGATCGGCAGTACCTGGTGCTGGACAACGCCGGCCTGCGCACGTGGCTGGACGGCGGCTACGACGTCGTCACCGGGACTGTGTCCGGCGTGGACCACGGCGGACAGGGTTCGTCGGTGCGCCTTGAGGACGGCCGTGTCCTCGCGACGGGTCTCTATGTCGACGCTTCCGGTGCCCGGCCGCGGGGCGACCGGTACGAACAGACGGCGTTCGGCGCCGTCCTCCCCGCCGAGGACGCGCTGCGGCTGGTCGACGGCCCGGATACCGCCGTGTTCATGGACTGGCGGAAGACCGAGTCCGGGTTCCTGTACGTGCTGCCGCTCGGCGACGGCACCGTCATGGTCGAGGAGACCTCGCTGGCCCGCAAACCCGGTCTGCCGCTGGAGGTCCTGGCTGCACGGCTGCATGCCCGGCTCAGGGCCGTCGGGCTGACGTCACGCGGGCGCGAGGAACGCGTGCGGATCGTGCTCGACGTGCCGGTGCCCCGGCGTGGCCGGACGGTGCCGTTCGGGGCCGCCGCCGGGCTGGTGCATCCGGCGACCGGGTACAGCGTCGCGACGTCGACCCGGCTCGCGGAACCGGTGGCCGACGCCGTCGCACTGGCCTGGGACCGAGGGCCGGCCGCGGCCGCGTCGGCCGCGCACCGGGCGCTGTGGCCGTCCTCGGCGCGCACCGTGCAGGGGCTTCGGCGGCACGGGCTGCGTGCGCTGTGCGGGATGCCGCCCGGAACGGTCCCGGTGTTCTTCGATCTGTTCTTCATGCTGCCCACCCCGCTCCAGCGGGCTTTCACCAGCGGCCGCGAAGATGTTCCGGCTACCGTCGAAGCGATGTCGGCGCTTTTCCGATTGTCACCATGGCAAGTAAGAAAACACCTGATCGGGTGGCGTGCGTTACGCCGTTCTAGGTAACCCAGGTGCCTTCACGATGAACATCAGTTGACACGTATTTCGTTTCCTGCCGCCACCCGCGAATATGCGCTTGTGACGTTGCAGATCGCTGTCCGCTTCGCTTACCAGCCGTTGTACAGCCTGCACACCGGTGGCGTCGTCGCGTTCGAGGCCTTGGCACGGCCGGGCCGCGGCACCGCCCACGAACTGCTCGCCGACGCCCGGCGCAGCGGCAGGCTGGCCGAGGTCGACGTCGGGCTGGCCGCCGAGGCCGTCCGGCAGCTGCGCGAGCCGCAGGCCGCCCTCCCCCTGCACCTGAACCTGTCCGCACGCACGGTGGCGGCACCGCCCGCCCACTTCGACCCGCTGACCGAGGCGCTCGGCCTGGCGGGCCGCCGGACAAGGGACGTCGTGCTGGAGATCGGGCCGCCGTTCACGCAGATCCCCGCCGACCTGCTGCTCACCGGTATGCGACGGCTCACCGACCTCGGGTTCCGGCTCGCGCTCGACGGCCTCGGCCGCGGCGACCTCCCGCTCACCCTGCTCGCTTCGGCGCCCGTCGACCTGGTGAAACTGGATCGCAGTGTGCTGCGCGGCCTGCCGCACGACCCGGCCGCCGTCGCGGTGGTCGAAGCGGTGCTGCATTTCGCGTCGCGCACCGACAACCGCCTGGTCGCGACCGGGCTCGAAACCACCGAGCAGCTGGAGTCCGCCCGGCGGCTCGGCGTGCGCATCGCGCAGGGCAACCTGCTCGCCCCGCCGGACGGCGACCACGCGCCGCTGCCCGCGCCGGACGCGCCCGGCCCGTTCGTCCCCGGCACCGCCCGCGCCCGCCGCGTCGGCGACTTCCTCCGGCCCGCGACCACGCTGCCGGAGGACGCGACCTGCGACGACGTGCGCGAGGTACTGGCCGCCGCCGACGGGCCGAGCGGCATCGTCGGCATCGACGACCGGCACCGTCCACAGTGGTCGATCGACCGGACGCGGTTCCTGGTCGCGGTCACCGGGTTGTACGGCCACGCCCTGCACGCCAAACGGCCGGCGTCACGGCTCGCCGACCGGCCGCACACGATCCACGCCGACGCGAGCGCGCTCGAATTCCTCGAACTGGTCACCGACGCGGACTGGGGCCGGACCGGCGACGACGTCGTGGTGGTCGACGACCGCGGCCGGTGTGTCGGCGTGGTGCTGGTGAACGAGGTCGTCCGCGGCGTCGCGGAGGCGAAGGTCGAGGAGGCGGTCTCGTTGAGCCCGCTGACACGGCTGCCCGGCAGTGACGCCGTCGCCAGGGACGTCGACCGCCGGATCAACGCGCGGGAGCCGTTCGTCGCGGCCTGGCTGGACGTCGACTCGTTCAAGACGGTCAACGACACGGCCGGGTTCGCCGCGGGCGACGACCTGATCCGCACGCTCGGCCGGACACTCACCGACCTCGAGGCCCGGCTGCGCCGGATGCGCGTCAGCCACGTCGGCGGGGACGACTTCCTGATCGCCTGCGACGTCGACGAGATCGGCACGGTCGCCGCGGCGCTGCTGGACACGCCGTGGTCGGCCGACGGGCTGCCGGTGACGGTTTCCCTGGCGACCCTGGTGTGCGGGAACGGCGCGATCAGGTCCTACAAGGACGCTTCCCGGCTCCTGGCGCCACTGAAGAAGCAGGCCAAGGAGGTCCCCGGGTCGAGCTGGGTGCTCGGGCGGCCGGGTTCGGACCGCGTCGAGGTGCTGCGCGGGATCACGACCCGCGGCCTCCCCGCCCAACGCGCCGCCGGCTTCTGACCCCGCCGCATTTATTGAGGGGTAAGGCAAACGTGGCGTGTCTCGAGTGAGGCGGGGGGCTGGGTGACGCGGCACCGTACTCGCGTGCTCAGACCCGGATCTCGCGTGCTTACCGAAGTACATGAAGGCCCCCTTCCTTGCGTCTAGCGCAAGGAAGGGGGCCTTCATGTACTTCACGACCAGCCGCCGAGACCACAACCGTCCCACCGTCACCAAGGACCACATCCGACGGTAGCGAAAGCCTCCTTCACTACCCTCAGAGTAGGCAAAGAGGCCCTCACTACCAGAAGAACGCCTACGCACAAGCGACACCGGCCCCGCGCCACGACACGTTTGCCTTACCCCTCATTTAGTCCTCTGAATGCGGTCCTTGCGCGTGCAACTACCGCATCCAGAGGACTAAATGCGGGGGTTTCAGAGGGCGTAAGCGGCGCGGTAGGCCGAGAAGCGTTCGTCGACCTCGCCGGCGGTGAGCCCGAAGTCCGCGAGGTCGTACCGGTGCACGGGTTTCCTTTCCCCGGAACGGCTTTCGGCGTGCACCACGGTCATCGCGTCCCGGGCTGCTTCGCTCAGCGGGAGCCCGAAATGCCGGTAGACGCCTTCGACCGTACCGATCGGATCGGCGACGAAATCCTCGTACCGGACATCGCAGAACTGCGCCGGATCGTGCCGTTTCCTCGCCTCCATTGAGTTTTCCGCACCACGCGCCCACAGATCCAGCTGGCTGCGGCCGATCACGTCACCGCGGAAGACGTCGGACCAGCCCGCCGAAGCCTGCTCGTTCAAACTGCACACCGACGCGACGATCGTGCTCGGCGCGCGATGGGTCTGCACGATCAGCGCGTCCGGGTACACCTCCAGCAGCGCGTCGAGCGCGAAGAGGTGGCTCGGGTTCTTGAGCACCCAGCGGCGTCCGGCGTCCGGCAGGCCGATGAGCTGCAGATTGCGCCGATGCCTTCGATACGCGTCGGTCCAGCTCTGCCCGTCCAGCCACCGCGAGTACGACGGCACGTGCGCGAGGCATTCGTAGGACACCGATTTCAGGGACTGCCGCAGGAGCTGCCAGCATTCCTCGACCTGATCGGCGGACATGTGGTGCAGGCCCATGAACTCGGGATGTTCGACGTGGTGTTTCTCGTATCCCGCCTGGATCCCTTGGAAGACCGGGTTCTCCGCCCACGTCTCGCGCGGCGGCCGCGGTTGCGGCACCTCGGTCAGCCAGACCTCCAGTCCTTGGTGCGCGGGATCCTCGGTGAGCAGCCGGTGCAGTGCCGTGGTCCCGGTCCGCGGCAGACCGGTGACGAAAATGGGCCGCTCGACGGGAACGTCGGCGTACTCCGGATTCTGCTTCCAGGAAGCCTCGCTCAACGACCTCGCCACCAGGGCCCCGCGCAGGAACGCGCGATGGATCTTGTTGCCGTACGGGGTCAGACCTGCCTCGCCCGCGTACGAATCCAGCAGCACGCGGAGACCTTCGAGGTGGTCTTCGCCGCCGAAGTCGTAGAGCCCGGTGAGTTTCGCCGCCGACGCGTGCAGATCGTCCACGGTGCCGACGTTTTCCCGCCCTGGCAGCATGTTCTCCCCTTCAGTGGTGGTATTCGCCGGCGTTGACGTCGAGGCACTGACCGGTGACGCACCGGGCGAGCGACGAGGCGAGGAACACGACGGTGTCGGCGATCTCGTCCGGCTCCGGGAGGCGGCGCAGGTCGATCGTCTCCGCCGTTTCGGCGTACACCTGCTCCGGCGGAACCCCGCGTTCCTTGGCCAGGTAGGCGAAATACCACTTCAGTGAATCCGCCCAGATGTAGCCGGGTGCCACGGAATTGACCCGGATCCCGCGCGGCCCGAGCTCGGAGGCAAGGCTCTGCGCGAGCGCGAGGAGGCTCGCTTTCGCCATCTTGTACGCGCCGAACGTCCGCCGGGAATGCCGCAGCACGGCCGAATTGATCATCACCACCGAACCGCCGCTCTCCGCGAGCGAAGGCGTGAACAGCCGTGTGAGCCGAAGCGCGGCGAGCACGTTGGTCTCGAAGCCCGCCCGCACGTCGGCGAGGTCGACGTCGGCGAGATCCATGATCGGCGGGATGGCGAAAGCGTTGTTCACCAAGGCGTCCACCCGGCCGAACGCCTTCAACGCGGCCTCGGTGAGGTTCGCCGCCGAAGCGTCGTCGGTGATGTCGGTGGACACGGTGACCGCGCGCCGGCCGAGCGCGTCGACCTCCTTGGCGACCTCGGCGAGCCGGGATTCGGTGCGGGCGGCGAGGACGACGTCGGCGCCCGCCGCGGCACAGCGCACGGCGATCGACCTGCCGAGCCCCGGGCCGACCCCGGAGACCACGATCACCTTGTCCCGCAAGAGATCCGTCATCCCAGCATCCTCGCCGCGACCGCCTTCTGACGGGCCGAGATCCGATCCGCCCGCTCCTGCGGGGTCACGCGCGCCTCGTCGTGGAACGGCAGCCGGTCGGCGAGTTCGCCGAACTTCACGACCTCGACCGCGGGACCGTCGGCTTCGTCCAGCACGCGGGACAGGCGCTGCCAGCGGATCTGGACGTATCCGCGGTCGTGCCCGGTGCGTTCGAGCCAGTTCGCCAGGCCGGGATCGCGTTCGCTGATCACGAAGCGGATCTTGCCGTCCGGATCGACCCGCGCCTGGTCGGCGGTGAGGCTCGTCTGATGGTTGATGTAATCCAGCGAGAGATACCAGACGCTGCCGAGCTGGATGCCCTGGTACGGCGCGTCGGAGCGCGGCACCGTAACGATCATGACCTCTTCGTCGCCCAGTTCGTAGTGCCCGGCCGAGGAGTACTGCGTGGTCAGGCCGCCCGGCGTGGGCCGGGGCTCGGTCATCGTGTTCACCGGCAGGTTCAGGTAGAACCACTTCGGGAACGCGAGGAAGGTGCGCAGCCTGCTCAGCAGGATCTTGCCGGTGACGCCGTAGCGTTTGGCCAGCCCGTCGCGGGTGAGCGGCGCGGGTGCGCCGCCCGCGGTGTCGGCGCACTGGATCTGGATCGTGCCGCGGCGTTCGGTGGCCCAGTCGCTGTAGACCTCGCGCACCACGAGCATCGACGAACCAGGGCCGAGGACGAAGTAGTTCGGTCCCGGGTCGGGTTTCGCCGGTCCGAAGCGGAGTTCGAACGAGCCGTCCTCGGCGATCTCGATCTCACGGTCGTCGAAGGCGGCGAGGCTGTCGGGCACCTCGACGGGCGAGTAGTCGCCGTTGAGGACTTGGAAACTGACGTCGGCCGTGCTCCCCCGCGTCCCGGTGACGACGTATTCGCGGTCCTCGCGGATGTTCGCGTTGAAGTACAGCGTGTCCGGATTGTCGAGACCCATCTTCGTGTACGGCCCGGTGGACTGGGTGAAGAACGGATAGTCCCGTTCGTAGGCCCACGCCATCTGCAAGGACGCGCGGATGCTGCCGGCGAGGTAGTCGTACCCCTCGACCAGATCCTGTTCGGTCCGGATGTGCGGCGCCTCCGCGATGACCTTCTCGGCTTCGGCGATCGCGTCCGCGAGCGGTTGAGTGAGCACCGGCGACTCCTCATACTGGTACAAATACGTACCGACTTGGTACGTTCTTCGCGACATCAGACTAGAACGCGTTCTAAGGATGGGTCAATGACCCGACGCTCACCGCCCACCGAGCGGGTCGTGCGGCTGCTCGACTTCTTCGCCGCGCACCCCGGCCGCCGCTTCGGCCTGTCGGAACTCGCGCGCGAGCTGGACCTCGCCAAACCGACCTGCCTCGGCATCGTGACCGAGCTGACGGCGGGCGGCTACCTGGTCCGGGACCCTCAGCCGGTCACCTACCGGCTAGGGCCGGCCATGGTCGCCGCGGGCCGCGTCGCCAGCGAAGGCTTCGGCGCGAGCGAGGTCGCGCGCCGTCATCTCGAGGAGCTGAGCAGGCGATACGGCGCCACGTGCACGGCATCGGCCGTGGTCGGCGACCGGATCCTCATGTTGCAGAGCGCCGGTCCCGGCCGGGTGAAATTGGGCGAGACCTATCCGTTCGCGCCACCGGTCGGCCTGATGTACGTGCTGTGGGACTCCGACGCGGCGTTCGACGCTTGGCTCGCCAAACCCCCGGCGGTGCCGGTGCGGCTGGACGAAGCGCACCTTCGCCGCGTCGTCGCCGAATGCCGCGAGCACGGTTACCTGGTGGAGAGCCTGACCACCGCGGGCCGTCGGCTCTACGCGCTGATGGCCGGCGTCGGCGCGGAGGAGCTGCCGCCGGAAGTGCGGGGCCTGGTGGGAGAACTCGTGTCGAGCCTCGGCGAGCGCGTCTACCTCGGCGCCGATCTGGAGCCGCGCCGCAAGCACGCGGTGAGCCTGCTCGCCGCGCCGACGTTCGACGCTTCGGGACGGCAGGAGCTGGTGCTCACGCTGTCGGTCGGCGAGCCGATCACCGGCGCCGAGATCGCGCGCCGGGGCGCGGCACTGGTCGCCGCCGCCGACGCCGTCACCACCGAATCGGGCGGCCACCACCCCCGCGTTTAGTCCTCTCAATGCGGTAGTTGCACGTGCAAGGACCGCATCCAGAGGACTAAACGCGGAATTGGCAGGTCAGGAAGACCAGCGGTTCGCGGTCAGTTTCAGGCTCGGCACGTCGTCCATCGACATCATCGTCTCGTACAGCCGGTCGTACTGG
Organism: Amycolatopsis sp. WAC 01376; assembly: GCF_003947415.1. Taxonomy (GTDB): domain Bacteria; phylum Actinomycetota; class Actinomycetes; order Mycobacteriales; family Pseudonocardiaceae; genus Amycolatopsis. The sequence goes on along the minus strand of NZ_QHKL01000003.1, from coordinate 1,133,555 downwards.
GTCGAAGCGGTCAGCCACGCGCCGTCCACCCGCCGGTAGGTGTCCTCGTAGTACGCCGCACCCTCGATCACCACCCGATGCTCGGGCACGATCACCTTGTCCCGCATCAGCCAGGTGCCCGTCGCGGTGTCGCCGTCGACGTCGATCTCCGGCTGTCCGGCGAAGTGCACCGTCGTGATGCCGGGCCCGACTGCGTTCCGGAAGAACTCGATGACCGCGTCGCGGCCTTCGAAGGTCAGCGGTTTGCCGTAGGACGGCGTGCCGTACCGCGCGTGCGCGTCGACGGTCAGGGTCCCGGCCATCTCGTCCCACAGCTTGAGGTCGAGGCACCGGAGGTAACGGGCTTTGAGTCGTCGGATCTCTTCGAGTGCGACCAGGTCCATGCCGACAGCGTCCTCCTCCCCTTGACCAAGCACAAGAACTTGTTCTACTTTCCTGGTCTCGAACCACGGAGGTCACGATGGCGTCCCCGGCATACGAGCTCACCCATCTCGAAGCGCTGGAAGCCGAAGCCGTGCACATCTTCCGCGAGGTCGCGGCGACCTTCGAACGGCCGGTGCTGCTGTTCTCCGGCGGCAAGGACTCGATGGTGATGCTCCACGTGGCGGCCAAGGCGTTCTGGCCGTCACCACCGCCGTTCCCGGTGATGCACGTCGACACCGGGCACAACTTCGACGAGGTCATCGAGTTCCGGGACCGCACGGTCGACACCTACGGGCTCCGGCTCGTCGTCACCAGTGTCCAGGACGACATCGACGCGGGCAGGGTCGTCGAAGATCCGAAGGCGGGCCGCAACCGCCTCCAGACCGCGGCCTTGTTGCGGGGAATCCGCGAGCATTCCTTCGACGCCGTGTTCGGCGGAGCGCGGCGCGACGAAGAGAAAGCCCGCGCGAAGGAACGGGTGTTCAGCTTCCGCGACGAGTTCGGCCAATGGGATCCGCGCAATCAGCGGCCGGAACTCTGGAATCTCTACAACGGCAGGCACCGCAAGGGCGAGCACATCCGCGTCTTCCCGCTGTCGAACTGGACCGAACTCGACATCTGGCAGTACATCGAGGCCGAGGGCGTCGACCTGCCGTCGATCTACTATTCGCACCGGCGCCCGGTCGTCCAGCGGGACGGCATGCTGCTCGCGCACACCCGCTTCCTCACCTTGAGCGAAGGCGAAACCCCTTACGAGGCAACGGTTCGATTCCGGACCGTCGGCGACGCGACCTGCACCGGCTGCGTCGAGTCGACGGCGACGTCACCGGGCGAAGTGGTCGCCGAGGTCGCCGTCAGCAGGCTCACCGAACGCGGCGCCACCCGCGCCGACGACCGGATCTCCGAGGCGGGCATGGAAGACCGGAAGAAGGAAGGCTACTTCTGATGGGTGCTTCCTTGGTCCGCCTCGCGACCGCGGGCAGCGTCGACGACGGGAAGTCGACCCTCATCGGCCGTCTGCTGTTCGATTCCAAGACGGTGTTCACCGACCAGCTCGAAGCCATCGAACGCACCAGCCGCGACCGCGGCGAGGCGTATCCGAACCTCGCTCTGCTGACCGACGGCCTGCGCGCCGAACGCGAACAAGGCATCACCATCGACGTCGCCCACCGGTATTTCGCCACCCCCGAACGGAAGTTCATCATCGCCGACACGCCGGGGCACGTGCAGTACACCCGGAACATGGTCACCGGGGCGTCCACGGCGGATCTCGCGCTGATCCTGATCGACGCCCGCAAAGGCGTGCTCGAACAGTCGCGGCGGCACGCGTTCCTGGCGACCCTGCTGGGCATCCAGCATCTGGTGGTCTGCGTCAACAAGATGGACCTGGTCGACTGGTCGCAGGAGCGCTTCGAGGAGATCCGTGAGGACTTCCGCCGCTTCGCCATGAAACTACAGGTGTCCGACCTGACCTTCGTGCCGATGTCGGCACTGCACGGCGACAACGTCGTGCACCGCGGCGCCGGGATGCCTTGGTACGAAGGGACTTCCCTGCTGCATCACCTCGAACAGGTGCACGTGGCCTCGGATCGCAATCTCATCGACGCGCGATTCCCGGTGCAGTACGTGATCCGGGAGCACAGCCGTGACTTCCGCGGGTACGCGGGCACCGTCGCGGGAGGGGTGTTCAAACCCGGTGACGAGGTCGCCGTACTGCCGTCCGGTTTCACCACGACGGTGCGCGCGATCTGGGGGCCGGGCGGCACCACGGTCACCGAAGCCTTCGCCTCGCAGGCCGTCACGATCGAACTCACCGACGACCTCGACCTCGGCCGCGGCGACCTGATCTGCCGCCCCGGCAACCGTCCGCACACCGGCCGGGACGTCGACGCGATGGTGTGCTGGTTCTCCGAACAAGGCTCGCTGACACCCGGCTCGAACTACCTCGTGCGGCACACCACGCGCGAGACCAAGGCCGAGATCCGCGACCTCGACTACCGGCTCGACGTGACCACCCTGCACCGCGACGAGACCGCGAACTCTTTGTCCCTCAACGAGATCGGCCGAATCCGGCTCCGCGCGCGACAACCGCTGCTGTTCGATCCCTACCGCCGCAACCGCTCCACCGGCGGTTTCCTCCTCGTCGACGAGCATTCCGGCGCGACGGTCGCGGCGGGCATGATCACCGGGCCGAGTGTGACGGCGTCGAACGTCGTCTGGCACACCGCCGCGGTCACCAGGGCGGAACGCGCGACGCGCGGGCTCACCGTCTGGCTCACCGGGCTCTCCGCGTCCGGGAAGTCGAGTGTGGCCGTGGAACTGGAGCGGCGGCTGGTCGCGTCCGGCAGGCCCGCGTACCTGCTGGACGGCGACAATCTCCGGCACGGGCTGAACGGGAACCTCGGCTTCAGCCCCGCCGATCGCGCCGAGAACGTCCGCCGCGTCGCCGAGGTCGCGAAGCTGTTCGCCGACGCCGGTGTGGTGTCGGTGGTCTCCCTGATCAGCCCGTACCGGGCCGACCGCGAACTCGCCCGCGCCGCGCACGAGGCGGCCGGGCTGCCGTTCCTGGAAGTCTTCGTCGACACCCCGCTCGAGGTCTGCGAAGACCGCGATCCCAAGGGGATGTACGCGAAGGCGAGGGCGGGCGAGATCAGCGGGTTCACCGGGGTGGACGCTCCCTACGAGCGGCCGGAGAGCGCGGATCTGGTGCTGCGCCCGGAAAACGGGGATCCCGCCGCGATGGCCGCGCTGATCCTCGCCGCCCTGGAGTAGGCCTGAGCGCTTTCCGCTGCTCTTTTGTCGCGGGCTGCGCCGCTCAACTCTTGTCGAGTTCCGCGTTGACCATCGCCTCGAATGCGTCGCGACCGTCGATGCCCAAGGCACCACCGACCGCTATCGCCAACCGGTCGAACGGATCCTCCAGCGGCAGCGCGGTCAGGTTTTCCGCGAGTTCGGGCACCGTCCAGAGTTCGCTGTCCTTGTTGATCTGCTCGCCGCGCGTCCAGCCGTGGTTGACCGCGATCGAGCCACCGCGCACCGACAGGACCTGGCCGGTCAGTGGACAGCCCTCGCTGACCAGGTAGGCCACGAGCGGGGCCACCACAGCAGGGTCCTTCGGGTCCAGTTCCCCCTCTGGCGGTGCCTGGTCCATGCCGGGCACCGGGTTCGTCAGCCGAGTGCGCACCATCGACGGGCTGACGCAGTTCACCCTGACCCCCAACCGCCGCAGTTCCACCGCGTGCACCGTGGTCATGGCCGCAACTCCGGCGTTCGCCGCCGCGTAGTTCGTCTGCGTGGGCAGTGGATTGAGCAGCCCGGAGCCCGAGGCGGTGTTGACGATGGCACGGTCGGTGCGCACTCCGTCGTCCACCTGGCCACGCCAGTACTCCGTGGCCCAGCGGCTCACCGCGAAGGTCCCCTTCAGTTTGACCGCCACAACGTCGTCGAACTCCGCTTCGGTCAACCGTTCGAGCCCTTTGTTGACCTCGATGGTGGCGTTGTTGACCACCGCATGCAGGTCGCCGAATTCCGCGACGGCCAACTCGACCATGCGCTGGGCGTCCACCCAATCGGTGACGCTGCCGGTGTCGGCCACCGCCCGCCCGCCCCGCGCGCGGATCTCGTCGGCCACGGCAGCGGCCACCCCCTCATCGCCCCCACGTCCATCGATCTCCACGCCGGGGTCGTTCACGACCACGTTCGCGCCGCAGGACGCCAGGTACAGCGCCTCCGCCCGGCCGATACCCCGCCCGGCACCGGTCACCAGCACCGTCCGTCCAGTCAACTCGCCCATCACGACACCTCTCGACACTCTCCGCCATTGATGCACTCAGTATACTCATACACTAGGTGTATTGAGTTATATGGTGCACTATGCTCCCCCTGTGCCAGACGAAGTTGGACGTCGTGAACGCAAGAAGCTGCTCACCCGGCAGGCGCTGGTGAACGCGGCCGTCCGCCTGTTCACCGAACAGGGCTACGACCAGACGAGCGTGGCCGACATCGCGGAAGCCGCCGACGTCAGCAAACGCACGTTCTTCCTGCACTTCCCCACCAAGGAGGACGTGCTGCTGGCCGACGGCGGCCCGAGGACGGACCTGGCTGTGCGGGCCATCGAGGGACGACGGCCCGACGCGCCGATGCGCGAGGTACTGGCAGAGGCGACGAAGAACATGATCGCCCACACCGCCGCCGGTGACCTGCCGAACGGGCTGGCAGCGCTCCGTGCCCGGCTGGTGGTCACCACGCCCGCCGTTCAGGCCCGCGTGCTGCACACCATGTTCACCGCACAGACCCGAATCGCCGCGGCGCTGCACAAGGCGTACCCGGACAAGCTCACCGAGATCACCGCGGCCGGCGTCGTCGGCGCGCTGACGGGTGCCATCAGCGCCGCCGCCGTCACCAGCCTCCAACTCGGCGAGCCCCCCGAACGGACCCGCGCAGCGATGCAACAGGCAGCGGAGATCGCCCTGCACCACGCGGAAACGCTCGACACCGGGCACGCCGCTCCGCGCGGCTTCCCAGGGCGCAAAGGCAACCCGCGCCCACCGATGACCGACATCAGAGGCGCACGCGCATGACGCTCGCATGCGTGCAGCGGAGCGGACGCCGCCTACCGCACTGGCCGGGCCGTAGTCGGTGTCGAGAAGGCGTTTGGCGATCCCTGCAGCAAAAGCCGGGGTGCTCCACTAGCCCAGGCCGCTCATGTCCCAGAGGCGCACGGTGTGGTCCATCATGACGGTGGCCAGCGTCTGTTCAGCCGGGCTGTACAGCACGTACGTGGCGGCGGCGACGGTGCCGATGGGGTCACCGCGTGATTCGCGGCTGGCGACGTCCCACAGTTGCACCCCCTGGCCCGCGCTCGCGGTGACGAGGCGCTGACTGTCCGGGCTGAACGAGACGCTCACGGCGCTGTTGTTGACCGGCTGACCGAGCCGCTTGCGGCCGGCCACATCCCAGAACTCGGTGGTCAGGGCGGACACCGCGATGGCAAGGGTACGTCCGTCCGGGCTCAGGGCCAGGCTCAGCACCGGGCCAGTGGCGTCGATGGGAAGCCGGCCGAGCGGCTGCCGGCTGTCGACATCCCACAGCCGCACCGTGTTGTCCGCCGCCGCGGTGACCAGCAGGTGGCTGTCCGCGCTGAACGCCATGGCGAGGACGCCGGAGGTGTGGCCGAGGAGGGGCTCGCCCACCTGCTTGTGGCTGGCCACGTCCCAGAACCGGACCTTGCCGCTGACCTCCCCCGTGGCCAGCAGCCGATCGTCCGGGCTGAACTTCACCACCATGCTGAAGATCGGCAGCCCGCGCATGCCCTCGGTCTCGCTGAGCGCTTGGCCGACCTGCTGAAGGCTGGCCGTGTCCCAGAACTGCACACCCCGGCCCGAGGGCGCGACGGCCACGGTGCGCCCGTCCCGGCTCATCGCCACCCCGTTGGCCAAGCCGGTGTCGAAGGAGCCGAGCTCCTTGTGGTTCGGCACATCCCACAGCCGCACGGTCTTGTCCGCACTCGCCGTGGCGAGGACCTTGCCGTCCCCGCTGAACCCCATCCCGGTGATGTTGGCGGTGTGCCCGGACAGGGTGCCGAGCTCGCGTGCCGTAACGGGCGGCGCCAGCGGGTTGATGCCGACCCCGGTCCGTTGGCCGTCCGTGGCCAGCCAGAACATCAGGACGAGGGTGACCACCAGCGCGACGCCGCCCGCGCCCGCGCCGACCATCAGCGCGCGCCGCCGGGTACCGAGATACTGGTGGACGCCCCCGGAAATGGTGTTCGCCTGCACCACCATGTTCGTCTTCGCCGACACGCTCAACTCGTTGTGCGTCTCGGGGGCAGGCGTGCCGCTGCCGGCCTCGGGTGGGAGGTCGTTCACCGACGTCGCTTCGTATCCATGACGCCGAATTCTAGTGGCGCGGCGTCCGCGAATTGTGCCCTTGAGCATGGGACGGTCCCGGTTCCCTCGAAAGCACCAAGGCCGGAAGAGGAACGTCCACACTTCGGCATGAGCAGGTGCTCAACCGGACGCACGCTTCGTGATAGGAGGATGCTCGTGGAATCACGATCGTGGCAGCAGGTATGACGTGGTCTACTCCTCCCCGTGGGTGGAACTGCGTTGTGTGTCTTGAGCCCGTACACCGCCGATCGTGTCGAGCCGATCGTGGTGGCCGAGATGACTGCCGAGGGCTTGGACCAGAGCCCTCTTCACCCGGAGTACTGGCATTCCGCCGACGGGCTGCCCTACGGATACTCGCTCGACGCAGCGGACAGTGAGACGGACCCGTCGGAACTCCGACTCCTGGAGCAGGCGGACGGTAGGGCGATGCGCTGCGACATCATGTTGCACATCTTCGTCAGCGACCTCGCTGGTCGCCCTGCGCTGGGCAAGCTGGCGCAGCGTGTCGCGGAACGAACCCAAGGCTGGGTGTTCGTCGAGTTCCAGGCTCCGCCTTCAGCGAGCCTGCTCGGGCACTTGGAGAACGCGGGCCGTTGCATCGGCGTGAACGACTACGTCTACCTCGACGCATCGGCGATGGCAGCGTGGAATGCCCATCCAGCGTTCCACGTCCTCAAGTAGACACTCGTGGCATGAGCGCCGGCCCCTCGCCGACGTATCAACCCTCAGCCGCCGTTGGATGCCCGATACGGAGCGGCCGCATAGGTGCGCGCCGTGGCGGCCGTCAGCTTCTCGACCGACCGGAACATCGTCTTCCCGAGCTTCGCCCGCGCCTTCAACGCCGGATGCGTCGCGGCGTAGTCGTCCTTGCTGACCGCCGGATCGCCCGCGAACTCGCCGGAGGCGAACAGCGAATAGGTCAGGATCGGCTTGCCGTCGGCGCTGAACATCACGCCTGCCTCGTTGCGGCCGTCGTTGAACCAGCCCGCCTTCGTGGCGACCCGCAGCCGCTCGGCCGAGGTCAGGCCGAGCCGCACGCCGTCGGTGAACGCGCTCAGCGAACGCAGGATGTTCAGCAGGTAATCGGTGGACTTCGCCGAAAGCAGGGTCCCGCCGACCAGTTTCCGCAGCAGCGTATGCGTCTCGGCCGGGGTGGTCTTGCCGAGGAAGAACCGGTTCGGGTTCGCCACCGGCACGACCTGGGTGTGCACGAATCCCTTGCCGCGCAGGATCTCGTTGAGTTCCGCGGCGGGGCAGACCAGGCCGCACAGGCGGACGGCGGTGTTGTCGGACAGCGTCAGCAGCGCGGCCATCGCGTGCCCGAGGGTCACCGAACTCGGGTACGCCCCGTCGAGGGCGAAGATGCCGTCGGTGTCCTTGATGACGATGTCGGCCGTGACGTCGACGCGCCGGTCCAAAGTGAGCAGTCCGCGGTCGATCTTGTCGAGCACCGCGGTGGCGACGGCGATCTTGTTGACGCTGTACGCCTCGACCACCTCGTCCGCCCGCTCGGAGACGGCGGGAACCAGGTTCCCGGCGGAATCCGCGACGCTGACGTAGGACGACCATGTGCCGCCCGCCTTCGCGGTTTCCCTGGCGTAGACCTGGGAAATCCGGCGTGCGGCGGCCGAAGCGTCGGTGGCGGCGGTGTCCGGTTCGGACTCTTCGGCGGCGTGAGCGACCTGCGCCGTCCCGAGCACCGCGCCCGCGGCGGCGACCGTGCCCAGCCCCAGCAGGCGACGACGATTGACGTTGGTATCCACTCGCGAACCCTACCGCGTTCAGCCGGCCGGGGTGACGAATCCGGTGTCGTAGGCCTTGATCACGGCCTGCGTCCGGTCCCTCGCGCCGAGTTTCGCGAGCACGTTCCCGACGTGTGTCTTCACCGTCTGCACGCCGAGGTACAGTTCGCCCGCGATCTCCACATTGGACAGTCCGCCCGCCATCAGCCGCAGCACCTCGCGTTCGCGTTCGGTGAGCCCGGCGCCGTCGAGGCCGTCCTGCGGCGCCCGGTTCGCCTGCTGCGCGGCCAGCCGCCGGATCGCGGCCGGGAACAGCAGCGACTCCCCCGCCGCCACCGTCCGGATCGCGCCGACGATCTCCTCGGGCCGGGCCCGCTTGAGCAGGAACCCGCTCGCACCGGCGAGCAGGGCGTCGTAGACGTAGTCGTCGTTCTCGAAGGTGGTCACCACGATCACCTTCGGCGGATTGTCCATTGTGGACATGAGATGCGTGGTCGCGCGGATGCCGTCGACCGACGGCATCCGGACGTCCATCAGCACGACGTCCGGCCGGAACCGCGAGACCAGCCCCGGCACCTCGGCCCCGTCGGCCGCTTCGCCAACGACCTCCAGGTCCGGTTCCGAGGCGACGATCGCCCGCAGCCCCGCCCTGATCAACTGTTCGTCGTCGACCAGCAGCACTCCGATGCTCATCGCCGCTTCCCCCATGGCACCGCCACCTCGACCTTCCAGCATCCGTCCGCACGGCCCGCGGTGATCGTGCCGCCGAGCACTTCCACCCGTTCCGTCATTCCCCGCAGCCCCCGGCCGCCCCCGTCCCGCGACGGCGCCGCGGTGCCGAGCGGGTTGGACACCCGCAATCGCAACAGCTCCGCTCCGGCGTCGACGAGGACCGTCACCGGAACCTTACCGGCGTGCCGCAGCGCGTTCGTCAGGCATTCCTGCAAGATCCGGTACGCCTCACGGGAGACGACCGGCGGCACCGAGGACGGTTCGCCCCGCACCTCGGCCGTCACCTCGGCGCCCGCCAGGCGCGTGGCCTCGACCAGCGCGGGCAGCTCCGCCAGCCCTGATTGCGGAGCCCGAGAGGACGCCTCGTCACGCAGCAGTCCGAGCACGTGGTCGAGATCGTCCAGGGCCGCCCGTGCCGACTCCTCGATCGCGGTGAGCGCCTGCTCGGTGAAGCCGGGATCGGTCCTCAGGGTCCGGCGCGCCGCCCCGGCCTGGATGGTCACGACGCTCAGCGCGTGTCCGACCGAGTCGTGCAGTTCCCGCGCCAGCCGGTTGCGTTCGGCGAGCTGTTCGGTGCGCTTCTCCAGCTGGGCGATCCGTTCCGCGGCCGAGATCCCCAGCAGGCTCTTGGCGCAGCGGGTCAGTACCGCGCCCGCGCCCCACACGACATAGGCCAGCGCCACGACGCCGAGCAGGAACGCCACCGGGATCCACGCGCTGGCCCAGCCCTGCGGCACCACGATCGGATCCTCTGTGGACAGTGCGATCCGGCCGCTGAACGGGGCCGCGACGGTGAACCCGAAGCCGACCGGGACGAACAGGCTCGCCAGGCTGAGAACGCAACCGGTGCCCACGTGCAGCAGGTACATCGCCGTCGACCGCAGCCGGACGGGCCAGCCGCCCGCGGGCCCGAACGTCACTCCCGGCACGGGATCGTCCAGCAGTTCCCGGACGGCCGCGCCCTCCAGCACCCGGACGGCGGGGATGAACGACGACGCGATGATCACCAGGACGAGGGTGATCATCGCGATGACGAGCCCGCGCTCCACCGTCGCGACGAGGGGCAGCAGCGACGGCACCACGATGGCGGCGAACAGCACATACGGCACGCTCAGTGCGCCACCGAGGATGAAGTAGACCCACCTGCGGTAGGTCGCCCGGTCCACGAGCGGGCCGAAAAGTCGCATGCGCTCTTTCTAGCGTGTGCCCGCCGTACGCGGATCCCGCATCAGTATCTCCGCGATCTCCCTCGCGAGGGTGACCCGATGCGCGTCCCCGTCGATACCGGTGTGCGCGACGGCGCCCTCGACCAGGAGGAAGAGCTGTTCCGCGAGCTTCTCCGGATCGTCCGCGTCCGGGGCGTCCTCACGGATCAGCTCGGCGAACTTCGCCCGTACAGCCGCCTTGTGCCGCCGGATCACGTCGAGTCCGGGATGGTCTGCGGGCAGTTCGGCCGCCGCGTTGAGGAACGCGCAACCCCTGTCGCTGCCGAGCTTCGGATGATCGACGTAGGCGTCGAAAACCGTCAGCGCCCGAGGCCGGTCGGCGGCGGCCAGCCGCTCTTCGAGGTATGCCCACCAGACGTCGTGACGACGCCGCAGGTACGCGACCGTGAGCTCCGTCTTCGATCCGAAGCACGCGTACAGCGTCTTCTTCGTGACGCCGGCGGCCTCGGCCACGGCCGCGACACCCACCGCGTTCAGGCCCTCCCGGTAGAAGAGCTCGGTCGCGGCGCTCAGGACGCGTTCACCAGCTGGGGTCAGCATGCCTCGACTATACCGATCGGTTGACCTGAGCGCGAAATGCAGGAACACTCCTGAGGTATACCGACCGGTATACCTCAGGAGGAGAGCTGATGGTGTCTTCGTACAAACGCGAGCTGACCCTGACCGCGGCCGGGTTGTCGCTGATCGCGGTCTCCTACGGACTCGCGAGGTACGCGTACGGCCTCTTCGCGCCGACCCTCCGGACGGAGTTCGGCCTCGACGGCGGCACACTCGGTGCCATCGCGGCGGGGAGCTATGTCGCGTACTGCCTCGCCGTCGTCGCCTCGACCGCGGTCACCACCCGTTGGGGTGCGCGGGTGGGCGCGCTCGCCGCCGGGACGACCGCGACCGCGGGGACCGCCCTGATCGCGTCCGCGCCGAACGCCGCCGTCCTCGCGCTCGGCGTGGTCCTCGCCGGGGCCAGCACCGGCCTGGCCTCCCCCTCACTCGCCGACGCGGTGTCACGCGTCGTCCGCGTGACCCGCCGGGACCGCGCCCAGTCCGTGGTGAACGCCGGGACCGGACTCGGTGTGCTGATCTCCGGCCCGGTCTCCTTGCTGGCCATCGGCGACTGGCGAATGGCCTGGTGGGCCTTCGCCGCGGCCTCGGCGCTGGTGACCTTGTGGATCGCCAGGGTGGTCCCGCCGGTCAAGGACGACCGCCGGCGCGGGCTCCCGTCGCCGCTGTTCCCGCCCGCCACCGGACGGCTGCTGCCCGCCGCGGCGACGCTCGGCCTGGCCAGCGCGGCGATCTGGACCTTCGGCCGCGACATCGCCGTCAGTGTCGGCGGGCACGACGAGACCGCCTCGACGGTGGTGTGGATCGTCCTCGGCGCGGTCGGCCTGGCAGGCGCGTTCACCGCCGAGCTGACTTCGCGGGCGGGACTGCGCCGTGCCTGGTCGGCGGGAATGGTCCTGTTCGCCGTCGCCACGGCGCTCGTCGCGCTCGCCACCCGGTCTCTCCCGGCGCTCATCATCGCCGCGGCACTGTTCGGGGCCGTCTACATCGGACTGACCGGCGTGCTGATCCTCTGGGGTACGAGGGCCTACCCGACGGCGCCCGCGTTCGGTGTCGGCGTCGCCTTCCTGATGCTGGCACTCGGCCAGGCGACCGGAGCACCGCTCATCGGCCTCCTCGGCGATCTCATCGACCTCCGTGCCGGCTTCCTCGCGGCTGCGGCGATCGCCGTTCTCGGCGTCCTGTTCGCGCCGCGGGAGGCGACCACGACGTACAACTTCGGGCTCCGCTCCCTCTCAAGGGTGAGTACCGTCCCGCCAGAGCGGGAATCCAGCGCGGATTGCGCGTGATGTGCTCTTCGGCATGAACTTGCTGCTCGGCCTGCTCACCCTGCCCGTCTACGCGCTGATGCTGTGGCCGCTCGTGGTCGCCGCCCGCCGCGTGCTGGGTGTGCGGATCGGCGTGGTCCGCGCATTCTGCGCCGCCGGCTTCGGCTGGCTCGTCGCGGGCGGCATCCTCAGCGCGTTCCCCACGCCGATGTACGCGGGCGGGGCGTTCGCCGGGCTCGTCATCCCGGTGGCGGGCGGCGCGTTCCTGGCGACGCTGATCTTCCTGTTCGTCGCGGAGTTCGTCCTGCCATCGGGTTCGGGGCTCGGGCTGATCGGCCGGATCCGGTCGATGCGCCGCCGCGCGGCCCGGACGCGGCGCTACTCGCAGATCACCCGGATCGCGATCAAACACGGCCTCGGCCGCTACCTCACCGGCCGCCGTGAACCCGGCCTCGCCAAGGTCCGGCACGCCAAACTGGCGCGATCGCTGCGGCGGGCGCTGGAAGAAGGCGGCGTGACGTTCGTGAAACTCGGCCAGCTGCTCTCGACTCGCTCCGATCTGCTTCCGCCGGTGTTCATCGACGAGCTCAGCAAGCTCCAGGACCAGGTCGCCTTCGCTGACGCAGACGAGGTCGCGACGGTGCTGCGGGAGGAACTAGGCGGCGACCCGGACGAGATCTTCGCCGAATTCGACCCGGAACCGATCGCGGCCGCGTCGATCGCGCAGGTCTACCGCGCGAAACTGCGCGGCGGGCAGGACGTGGTGGTCAAGGTGCAGCGGCCCGGCGTGCAGGCACTGGTCGACCGGGACCTCGACATCGTCCGCCGGGTGGCGGCCGCGCTGGACCTGCGCGCGGACTGGGCGCGTTCGCTCGGCGTCGTCGACCTCGCCGAAGGGTTCGCCGACGCGCTGCTCGAAGAACTCGATTTCCGCACGGAGGCAAGGAACATCGAAGCGGTCGCCGCGGCCTACCCCGGCACCGAAGTCGCCATCCCGACCGTCCACAAAGAACTGTCGACCGAACGTGTCCTGGTGATGCGGCGCCTCGACGGGAAACCGCTCGCCGCCGCCAGGGAACAGGTCCCGGTCGCGGAGCGGGCCAAACTCGCGCGGTCGATGCTGCGCTGCGTGCTCGGCCAGGTGATGGGCAGCGGCGTCTTCCACGCCGACCCGCATCCCGGCAATGTCCTGCTGCTCACCGACGGCAGGCTGGGCCTGCTCGACTTCGGCTCCGTCGGACGGCTCGACTCGGGTCTGCGCGCCGGATTGCAGAACCTCATCCTCGCCCTCGACCGAGGCGACCCCGCCGCGTTGCGCGACGGCCTGCTGGAGATCGTCGACCGGCCGGACGAGATCGAGGAGCGACGGCTGGAGCGGGCACTGGGAGCGTTGGTGGCCAAGCATTTCAACCACGGACAGGCCCCGGATCTGGACATGTTCACCGACCTGTTCCGGGTGATCGCCGACTTCCGGCTCAGCGTGCCCCCGCCGATCGCCGCGGTGTTCCGCGCACTGGCCACTTTGGAGGGAACGCTCGCCGCGCTGGCGCCGGGATTCAACATCGTCGTCGAATCCCGCGCCTACGCCGTCGAGCAGGTCGGCGCCGGACTGCGGCCGGAGTCGTTGCGCTCCACGGCGACCAACGAACTGATGGCGCTCCTGCCGGTGCTGCGACGGCTGCCCCGCCGCGTCGACCGGATCGGCAACGCGCTGGAACAGGGCAGGCTTTCGGTCAACATCCGGCTGTTCTCCGACGAACGCGACCGCGACGTGGTCACCGGACTGGTGCACGAAGTCCTGCTGGCGTTCGTCGGCGCGGCCACCGGGCTGATGGCCGTACTGCTGCTGGGCAGCGCGACCGGCCCGCAGATGCTGCCAGGGGTCACGCTGCACCAGATGTTCGGCTACAACCTGCTGGTGGTCAGCGCGCTGGTGGGACTGCGGCTGCTCTTCGTCGTTTTCCGGCGGAGCGGACAACGCTCACGATCGTCCCGATGACACCGAGGACGACGAGCCCGGCACCGGCGAACACGAGGTTCCGCGCGGTACGGAATCCGGTGTCGGACAAGGGATCCCCGGAAAGACCCGCTTCGACGAAAGCCGTGGTCTGCGAAAAGGGCTCGGCGCTCAGGGTGCTCCCCATGCCGACGACGACTCCGTAAACCTTGGAGAGGGGGACGGCACCGTCGCCCGGCATGCCGACGTAGAGCCGCGAGTCCCGGGAGTTGTTCCGCTGATCCCCCGCGACGAACACCGCGCCCGGCGGAACCTGGACACTGAACGGCATGTGCTCCTTGCGGCCGTACCCGTTGTCGTCCTCGGTGTAGGGCTCTTTGACCGGCTTCCCGTTGACGGTGATCAGGTTGTCGTTCGTACAACAGACGACCTGATCACCACCGACGCCGATCACCCGCTTGACGATCCGACCATCGCCGGGTGCCGCGTCCGGGAACGCGGCGAGATCCATGAGGACGACCGAGCCGCGAGGGATCTCGGGGAGAGCGGTCCAGCGGTACAGCACTACCGCGCCCGGCTGGATCGTGGGCGCCATCCCGGTGCTGGGGACGCTCACCATGCGGTAGCTCAGCAGGGTCCAGAACCCGTATCCGCCGGTGCCCACGCCGACGATCGCCACCAGGATCATCACGAGCAGGAGCGGGGAGAATCTTCGCTTCGGCCCGGGTCTTTCGGCGGGCGGAGCGGGGAAGTCCGTTTCGGTCACAGCGCAGAATAGCGCCGATGGTCGCGGCTCAACCCCGGGGCGCGTACATGATGACGCCGACCCCGGCCAGGCAGATCAAGGCACCGACGACGTCGTAGCGATCCGGCCGATAGCCGTCGGCGACCATCCCCCACGCCAGCGAACCCGCGACGAACACTCCGCCGTACGCGGCGAGGATGCGGCCGAAGTTCGCGTCGGGCTGCAAGGTCGCGACGAAACCGTAGAGGCCAAGTGCCACGACGCCCGCGCCGATCCAGAGATAGCCGCGGTGCTCCCGCACCCCTTGCCAGATCAGCCAGGCGCCGCCGATCTCCAGCAGGGCGGCGAGCGCGAAGAGCGCGATGGACCGGACGATCACTCCGGCAGCCTATTGCGGCACGCGGCTGACCTGGGCCGGGGCTGCGCCCAATGTGGCATTGGGGACACTCAGCGTCCCCAATGCCACATTGGGCGCATCTGGACGCACGAATTGCTGCTTGCGCCTGCGACGCGGTATAGGTCGTTATACGCTCCGGTCGCCAGTCCGTGAAGGCTCCCCCAATGCTATGAAAGGTCCTTTCCTTGCAAATTTTGCAAGGAAAGGACCTTTCATAGCGCGCAAAAGAGCGGTCAGACGGTGAAGCCCAGGGCACGCAGCTGTTCGCGGCCGTCGTCGGTGATCTTCTCCGGGCCCCACGGCGGCATCCAGACCCAGTTGATCCGGAAGTCCTTGACCAGCCCGGTTCCACCGCCGACGAGGGCGGCTCCGGTCTGGTCCTCGATGACGTCGGTCAGCGGGCAGGCCGCCGAGGTCAGGGTCATGTCGATGGTGGCGGTGTTGTCCGCCTCGACATGGATGCCGTAGACCAGCCCGAGGTCCACGACGTTGATGCCGAGTTCGGGGTCGACGACGTCGCGCATCGCCTCTTCGACGTCCTCGACCTTCGCCACGTCGGCGGTGTCCGGGGCGGCGGTGGTCTCGGCGTCGAGGTCGGCGGCCGTGCGCCCCTCGCGGGTTTCGGTCTGCTGTTCGGTCATGCCGTCTCAACTCCGTTGGTCGTGCGGGTGACAGCGTCCTTGAACGCCATCCACCCGAGCAGGGCGCATTTCACGCGGGCCGGGTACTTGGCGACGCCGGCGAAGGCGATGCCGTCCTCCAGCACTTCCTCGTCCGGTTCGATCTGCCCTTTGCCCTGCATCAGCTCGACGAAGGCGTCCATGGTGGTGAACGCCTCCTCCACGGTGTGCCCGACGACGAGATCCGTCAAGACCGAAGTGGAAGCCTGGCTGATCGAACAGCCCTGTCCCTCGTAGGAGACGTCGGCGACCTTCCCGTCGTCGACCTTCACCCGCAGCGTCACCTCGTCGCCACAGGTCGGGTTGACCTGGAACGATTCGGCGTCGAACGGCTCGCGCAGACCGCGGCCGTGCGGGTTCTTGTAGTGGTCCAGGATGATCTCCTGGTACATGCTCTCGAGGTTCATGTCACGCCACCCCGAAGAACTTCTGCGCCTCACGCACACCGTTCACCAGCGCGTCCACTTCGGACAGTGTGTTGTAGACGTAGAACGACGCGCGCACGGTCGCGGGCACCGAGCAGGCCCGGTGCAGCGGCCACGCGCAGTGGTGCCCGACGCGGACGGCGATGCCGAGGCTGTCCAGCACCTGGCCCGAGTCGTGCGGGTGGACGCCGTCGATGACGAACGACACCAGTCCGCCGCGGTCGGTCATGTCGGTGGGGCCGATGATCCGCACGCCCGGGATCTCGCCGAGCCCGGCCAGTGCCGCCTCGGTGAGAAGGTGTTCGTGCGCGGCGACCCGTTCCATGCCGATCGCCGACAGGTAGTCGGCGGCCGCGCCGAGGCCGACGGCCTGCGACGTCATCGGCGTGCCTGCCTCGAACCGCTGCGGCGGCGCGGCGAAGGTGGTCTGCTCCATGCGGACCAGCTCGATCATCGAGCCGCCGGTCAGGAACGGCGGCATCGCTTCGAGCAGCTCGCGGCGTCCATAAAGGACACCGATGCCGTACGGGCCGACCATCTTGTGCCCGGCGAAAGCGGCGAAGTCGACGTCCAGCGCGTGGAAGTCCACCGGGAAGTGCGGCACCGACTGGCAGGCGTCCAGCACGACCAGCGCGCCGACCTTGCGGGCCTTCTTCACCAGGAACTCGACGGGGTTGATCGTGCCGAGCACGTTGGACTGGTGCGTGAACGCCAGCACCTTGGTCCGCTCGGTGATCAGCTCGTCCACATTGGACAGATCGAGGCGGCCGTCCGCGGTGACGGAGAACCACTTCAGCGTCGCGCCGGTGCGCTGGCAGAGCTGCTGCCACGGCACCAGGTTCGCGTGGTGCTCCATCTCGGTGATGACGATCTCGTCGCCGGGACCGATCTTGAACCGCTCGGCCCCGGGACCGGCCGTGGCGGCGTTGCTCATCGCGTAGGCGACGAGGTTGATGCCCTCGGTGGCGTTCTTGGTGAACACCAGCTCGTGCGGGGAGGCGCCGACGAACTCCGCGATCCGCACGCGGGCGGATTCGTAGGCGTCGGTCGCTTCCTCGGCGAGCTGGTGCGCGCCGCGGTGCACCGCGGCGTTCGAGGTCTCCAGGAACCGGCGCTCGGCTTCGAGCACCTGCGCCGGTTTCTGGGACGTCGCACCGGAATCCAGATACACCAAGGGTTTCCCGTCCCGCACCGTGCGGGTCAGGATCGGGAAGTCGGCCCTGATGGCCGCTACGTCCAGCGGTGCAGCAGAGTTAGCCGTGGTGGTGGTCATCGGGCCAACTCCTCTCGGTGTAGTCGCGGAAACAGTGATCAGACGGCGGCGGTCTCGGTGGAGCCGGCGTACTTGACGTAGCCGTTCTCCTCCAGCTCGTCCGCGAGCTCACGGCCGCCGGACGCGACGATCTTGCCGCCGGCGAAGACGTGCACGAAGTCGGGCGTGATGTGCCGCAGGATCCGCGTGTAGTGCGTGATCAGCATGACGCCGGCGTCGTTGTTGGCCTTGAACTCGTTGACGCCCTCGGACACGACGCGCAGCGCGTCGACGTCGAGGCCGGAGTCGGTCTCGTCGAGGATGGCGATCTTCGGCTTGAGCAGCGCCAGCTGCAGGATCTCGTGGCGCTTCTTCTCGCCGCCGGAGAAGCCCTCGTTCACCGAACGCTCGGCGAACTCGGACGAGATCTCCAGCTTGCCCATCTCCTCCTTGACCTCCTTGACCCAGTGGCGCAGCTTGGGGGCCTCGCCACGGACCGCGGTGGCCGCGGTGCGGAGGAAGTTGGACATGGACACGCCCGGTACCTCGACCGGGTACTGCATGGCGAGGAACAGGCCCGCGCGGGCGCGCTCGTCGACGCTCATCTCCAGCACGTCCTCACCGTCGAGCAGGACCTGCCCGGAGGTGACTTCGTACTTGGGGTGACCGGCGATGGCGTAGGACAGCGTGGACTTGCCCGAACCGTTGGGGCCCATGATCGCGTGGGTCTCGCCCGACTTGATGGTCAGGTTGACGCCCTTGAGGATCTCCTTGGGGCCCTCCTCGGTCGTGACCGAGGCGTGCAGATCCTTGATTTCCAGCGTAGGCATTTCTTTCCTAAAAGTCTGATGTGGACGGACGAGGGCTTAGACGCCCACGGCTTCGAGCTCGGCTTCGATCGCGGCCTCGAGACGCTCGCGCACCTCGGGAACGCCGATCTTGACCAGGATCTCGTGGAAGAACCCGCGTACGACCAGGCGGCGCGCGGCGTCTTCGCCGATTCCGCGCGACTGAAGGTAGAACAACTGCTCGTCGTCGAACCTTCCCGTGGCGCTCGCGTGGCCGGCGCCTTCGATCTCGCCGGTCTCGATCTCCAGGTTCGGGATCGAGTCCGCCCGCGCACCCGGCGTCAGCACCAGGTTGCGGTTGAGCTCGTAGGTGTCGGTGGCCTCGGCGGCCGCCCGGATCAGCACGTCGCCGACCCACACGGTGTGCGCGCCGTCGCCCTGCAGCGCACCCTTGTACATCACGCGCGACTTGCAGTTCGGCACCGCGTGGTCGACGAAGAGACGGTGCTCCTGGTGCTGACCTTCGTCCGCGAAGTACAGGCCGAGCATCTCGACGTCGCCGCCCTTGTCGGCGAAGGTCGCCGTCGGCGAGACGCGGACGAGGTCACCGCCCAAGGTGATGACGATGTGCTTGAGGGTGGCGTCGCGGCCGAGCTTGAGGTGCTGCTCGGAGACGTGCACCGCGTCGTCGGCCCAGTCCTGGACGCTGACCACGGTCACGTTCGCCGAGTCGCCGATGACGAACTCGACGTTGTCCGCGTAGGTGCCGGAGCCGACGTGGTCGAGGACGATGACGGCCTCGGAGAACTGTTCGGCGCGCACCTGCAGGTGCCCGTAGGCGACCTTGCCCTCGCCGGGGCCGGTGATCTTCACCGTCGACGGCTTCGACGTCTTCGTCTCCTTGGGCACCGTGATGACGGTGGCCTCGGTGAACGAGGAGTACGCCTGCGCGGCGATCCGGTCGCTCGGGACACCCGCGGCGCCGAGGCGCTCGTCGTCCCGGCCGACCTGCTCGATCTTCAGTTCGGGCGCGGCGTCGGCGTCCACAGTGGCCGAACCCGAAGCGGCGGCGGACCCGTCGTGCAGGCCGCGCAGCCGCTTCATCGGAGTGAAACGCCAGTTCTCCTCACGGCCGCCAGGGACCTCGAAGGCCTCGACGTCGTAGGAGGTGAAGCGCTCCGCGCGAGAGGTCGCCGGAATGACGACCCCTTCGCGCATCGCTTCGGAAACGTTGTTCTCGGTAACCGACATGACTAGCCGACGGACCCTTCCATCTGAAGCTCGATCAGGCGGTTCAGCTCGAGCGCGTACTCCATCGGCAGCTCACGCGCGATGGGCTCGACGAACCCGCGCACGATCATCGCCATGGCCTCGGCCTCGTCGAGACCGCGCGACATGAGGTAGAACATCTGGTCTTCGCTGACCTTCGAGACGGTCGCCTCGTGGCCCATGGAGACCTCGTCGTTGCGGATGTCCACGTACGGATACGTGTCCGACCGCGAGATCGTGTCGACGAGCAGTGCGTCACAGACCACGCTGGACCGCGAGTGGTGCGCCCGCTTCGCGACCTTGACCAGGCCGCGGTACGAGGTGCGGCCACCGCCGCGCGCCACCGACTTCGACACGATCGTCGAGGAGGTGTGCGGCGCCAGGTGCTCCATCTTCGCGCCGGCGTCCTGGTGCTGGCCTTCGCCCGCGAACGCGACCGAGAGAACCTCGCCCTTGGCGTGCTCGCCCATGAGGAACACGGACGGGTACTTCATCGTGACCTTGGAACCGATGTTGCCGTCGATCCACTCCATGGTCGCGCCCTCTTCGCACTTGGCGCGCTTGGTGACCAGGTTGTAGACGTTGTTCGACCAGTTCTGGATGGTCGTGTAACGGCAGCGGGCGCCCTTCTTCACGATGATCTCCACGACCGCCGAGTGCAGCGAGTCGGACTGGTAGATCGGCGCGGTGCAACCCTCGACGTAGTGCACGTAGGCGTCTTCGTCGACGATGATCAGGGTCCGCTCGAACTGACCCATGTTCTCGGTGTTGATCCGGAAGTAGGCCTGCAGCGGGATGTCCACCTTGACGCCCTTGGGCACGTAGATGAACGAACCGCCCGACCACACCGCGGTGTTCAGCGCGGAGAACTTGTTGTCCCCGGCCGGGATCACGGAGCCGAAGTACTCCTTGAAGATCTCCGGGTGCTCCTTGAGCGCGGTGTCGGTGTCCAGGAACAGGACGCCCTGCGCCTCCAGATCCTCACGGATCGAGTGGTAGACGACCTCGGACTCGTACTGCGCGGCGACACCGGCGACGAGGCGCTGCTTCTCCGCCTCGGGGATGCCGAGCCGGTCGTACGTGTTCTTGATGTCCTCGGGCAGGTCTTCCCAGGAAGTGGCCTGCTTCTCACTGGACCGCACGAAGTACTTGATGTTGTCGAAGTCGATCCCGGAGAGGTCCGCACCCCAGTTGGGCATCGGCTTCAAGTCGAAGAGCTTGAGCGCCTTCAGTCGTGCTTCGCGCATCCACTCCGGCTCGGACTTCTTCGAGGAGATGTCGGTGACGACGTCCTCGTTCAGTCCTCGACGGGCCGTTGAGCCCGCCTCGTCGGAGTCCGCCCAGCCGAACGCGTACTTGCCAAGGGACTCGATGGTCTCTTCCTGGCTCATGGGCGCGGTGGTGGGAGTGCGCTGCTCGGCAGCGGCAGTCATGCGGGTTTCCCTCCATTCGGGATCCGTGCTGTGCGCCCAGGAGAGGGCGCCGTGCTTCCCGGCCCGGGTGTGGCCGGGTGACCCGCCGAAACGACGGGTACGTGTGTGGTGCACGCGTTGTCACCGCGTGCGATGGTCGCCAGTCGCTGGACGTGGGTGCCCAGAAGTTCCGCGAAAGCCTCTGTCTCGGCTTCGCACAACTGAGGGAACTCGGCGGCGACGTGGGCGACCGGGCAATGGTGCTGGCAGAGCTGTTCACCGACACCGACCTGACGGGTCGACGCAGCGTAACCCTCCCTGGTCAACGCCGCAGCGAGGGCCTCGGCGCGAGCGGCGGGGTCCGCGTGCTGGGTGATCGCGTCCTGATGCGGGCCGACCAGCGAGGCGACACGAGCCTCCGCGAAGGCCTTCACCGCGTCTTCCCCGGCGTGATCGGCGAGGAAGCGGATGGCCGAGGAAGCGAGGTCGTCGTAGGCGTGCCCGAATCGGGCCCGGCCTGCTTCGGTCAGCAGGAAGTTCTTGGCGGGACGGCCACGTCCGCGGGGGCCGCGACGGGGCGCGTCCCGGGTTTCGGCCTCGCCGTCGGCGAGCAGCGCGTCGAGGTGACGGCGGACGGCGGCGGCGCTGATGCCCAGCTGCTCGGCCACCACGACGGCGGTCATCGGACCCTGTTCCAGCAGCAAGCGGGCCACTTCGTGCCTGGTCCGGCCCTCGGGGCCGATCTGCGCGGGGACAGGCTGAACCTCGGCGCGGGGCATGTCGCCACCGGCCTCGTTTCGCGTCCCCGTCTTTTTCACAACACAAGTGTGACGTATTTCCGGGGAGACGGCAAAGAGGGGTGCCTCACGGAGTGGCGTGGGTCACGTCCGCGGCTGAAGGACGCTTTCCCCGCATGCGATGAGACGAAAGCGTCCTTCACCGCGTCGCATGCGGCGAAGGGCCCCTTCAGCCCTCGGTAACCACGTACCCGCCCGGCCTGTTCCCGGCATCGCTACCCTTCCTGAGTGGCAGTGGGCGATCACCCGGCGCAGCGGGACACGGACGGGGCAGAGCCGGAAGACCCGGCGGCGGGTTCGGTGGCGACGCTCACCCCCGGGCACCCGCACGAACCGGAGCCGCTGGACGACAAGGAACTGCGGGGCCTGAACGTGGTCCGCCGGTTCGGCGCGGTCGGTTCCCTGTTCCTCGCGCTCGGCTCGCTCGGCGCGGGCGCCGCGCCGGTGATCAACCCGGTGCAGGAGATCCCGGTCCTGCGGCTGTTCACCCGCATCCCGATGGTCTCGCTCGCGATGGGCCTGGCCGGGATGGCCATCATCGTGCTCAGCTGGCTGCTGCTCGGCCGGTTCGCGCAGCCCGCGCGCCGCCGTCTCGCCACCCAAGGCCAGCTCGCCCGCACCATCGCGCTCTGGTGCGCGCCGCTGCTGGTCATCCCGCCACTGTTCTCCCGCGACGTCTACAGCTATCTCGCGCAGAGCGAGATCGTCGCCCGCGGGATGGACCCGTACTCCCTCGGCCCGGCCGAAGCGCTCGGCGTCTCCGACCCGCTGACCTCGGGCGTCTCCAACATGTGGCGCGAGACCCCGGCGCCCTACGGCCCGCTGCTGCTGCGCCTCGGCGGCTGGCTCGCCCCGCTGAGCAGCGGCAACATCGTCACCGGCGTACTGCTGCAGCGCGGCCTCGCGCTGATCGGCGTCATCCTGATCATCTGGGCGCTGCCCCGGCTGGCCCGGCGGTTCGGCGTGCAGCCCGCGACCGCGCTGTGGCTCGGCGCGGCGAACCCGCTGCTGATCTTCCACTTCGTCGCGGGCGCCCACAACGACGCGCTGGCGATCGGGCTCATGGTGGCCGGGCTGGAGGTCGGTCTCCAGCGGATGCCGGTGCGGTTCAAGCACGACGCGCCTCCCCCGCTGGCCAAGGGCGAACTGCTCTACATCGGGCTCGGGGTGGCGATCATCACCCTCGGCGTCGCGGTGAAGATCAACGCGGTCCTGGCGCTGCCGTTCTTCACCGTGATGGTGGCCAGACGCTGGCACGGCCGGATCAAGGACCTGGTCACCGCCGCGGTGCCGATGGCGCTGCTGTTCGGGGTGGTGCTGGTGGCGGTCTGCTACGGCACCGGCCTCGGTTTCGGCTGGGTCGGCGCGCTCGGGACGCCGGGGCTGGTCCGCTCGTGGATCTCGCCGACGTCGGAACTCGCCGCGCTCGGCGGTGTCCTCGGCATCGCGCTCGGCCTCGGCAACCACACCAACGCGATGGTGCCGATCCTCGGCGCGCTCGGCTATCTCGTCGCGGGCGCGGTGACGGTCAAGTTCCTTTGGGACAGCTTCAAATGGCGCTACCGGCCGATCATCGGCCTCGGTGTCTCGCTGGGCGCGGTGATGGTGCTGCACGTCGCGCTCCAGCCCTGGTATCTGCTGTGGGCCATCATCCCGCTCGCCGCGGCGGCCGGGACCTCGCGGTTCCGCATCGCGGCGACGATCGTCACCGCCGTCCTGCCGTTCCTGCTGCCGACGACGGGAAGCACCTTCGAAGGGCGCGGCTTCGTCCTGCCGTTCGCGTGGGCCGCCGCCGGGGTCGTCACGCTACTGGGGCTGTTCATCGTCCACCGCCTCTCACCACTGCTGCTGTCCAGACCGTCCCCGGAGCATTCGGTCCCGGCGTGAGGCCGTATCGTGACCTGTCGTGAACACCCCCGCCGTCGAGATCACCGGGCTGGTGAAACGCTACGGATCCACCACCGCCGTCGATGGACTCGACCTGCGGATGGAACGTGGCACGCTGCTCGCGTTGCTCGGCCCGAACGGGGCCGGCAAGACCACCACCGTCGAGATCTGCGAAGGCTTCCTGCGGCCTGACGAAGGCGAAGTCCGCGTGCTGGGATTCAATCCTTCGCACGACGGATCCGCGCTGCGGCCGCGGATCGGCGTGATGCCCCAGGGCGGCGGCGCGTATCCCGGCGTCCGCGCCGACGAGATGCTCGGACTGGTCGCCGCGTGTGCGGCGAACCCGCTCGAACCCGCCTGGCTGCTGGATGTCCTCGGTCTTTCGGGAGCGAGGAAGACGCCGTTCAAACGGCTCTCCGGCGGGCAGCAGCAACGGCTCTCGCTCGCCTGCGCGCTCGTCGGCCGCCCGGAACTGCTCTTCCTCGACGAGCCTACGGCGGGGATGGACCCGCAGGCCCGCCGCCTGGTCTGGGAGCTGCTCGGCGCACTGCGCGCCGACGGCGTCAGCGTGCTGCTCACCACGCATCTGATGGAGGAGGCCGAAACGCTGGCCGACACCGTGGTGATCGTGGACCACGGCAAGGTCGTCGTCGAAGGCACTCCGCAGTCGCTGACCGTCGAGGCCGGTGAGACGGCGCAGTTGCGTTTCAAGGCCCGAACGCGGCTCGACACCGCGCTGCTGACCGCGGCGCTGCCCGAGGGGCATCTCGTGCACGAGTCTGCGCCGGGGACGTACCTCGTCGAAGGCGCCATCGACCCGCAGGTGGTGTCGACGGTGACGGCGTGGTGCGCCCAGCAGGGCGTCATGCCGGAGGAACTGCAGGTCGGCAGGCGCACGCTGGAAGAGGTCTTCCTGGAGCTGACCGGACGGGAACTGCGCGCATGACCACCACGCCAACGCCGCGATTCGCCGCGGGCACCTTCACCCCGGCCCCCGGCCGCGGTTCGCTCGGCAAGATGCTGCGCACGCACGCGAAGGTCGAGGCGAGCCTGACCCTGCGCCACGGCGAGCAGATCCTGCTGACCCTGCTCATCCCGCTCGCGCTGCTGATCGGCTTGTCGCTGCTGGACATCCTGCCGTCGGCCCAGCTCGGTTCGGCGTCCAAAGTGGACTGGATCACGCCGAGGATCCTGGCGCTCGCGGTGATGTCGTCCGCGTTCACCGGACAGGCCATCGCGCTGGGCTTCGACCGCCGCTACGGCGTCCTCAAACGGCTTTCCGCCACCGCGCTGCCCCGGTGGCTGCTCATCGCCGGCCGGGTGGCCGCCGCACTGGTCGTGGTCGCGCTGCAGGCGGTGATCCTCGGTGCCGTGGCCGCGCTGCTGGGCTGGTCGCCGTCGCTGGGCGGACTCCTCGGCGCGATCCCGTTCCTGCTCGTCGGCACCCTCGCGTTCGGCGCGCTGGGCCTGCTGCTCGGCGGGGCGCTGCGCGCGGCCGCCGCCCTGGCGCTGGCGAACATCGTCTGGTTCGTGCTGCTGCTCGCGGGCGGCATCCTGCTGGCGCCGTCGACGATGCCGTCCGGCGTCGCTTGGATCGTCGAACTGCTGCCCTCGGGCGCGCTCGCCGAAGGACTGCGGTCGGTGCTGCTGGACGGTTCGTTCGGCTGGGGCCCGTTCGCGGTGCTCGTCGGCTGGGGCGTCGTCGCGGGTGCGCTGGCGAGCAAGACCACGAAGCTGACCTGAGGCGGCCGACACACCGCGTGTGGCCGGTGGAACGCTCTCAGGAACGGCGTTCTAGCATCGGACGGTGCCGTTCCAGAGCCTTGTAGCGCGTCTGCCGTATCCCTCGTTCGCGGTCCAGCGAGGGGTCGCGATAGCGGCGGTGATCGCCCAGGCCGGAATCGGCGTCACCGGCTCGGTCGTCCGGGTCACGGGTTCGGGCCTCGGCTGCCCCACCTGGCCGCAGTGCGTCGAAGGCAGCATCGTGCCGGTCGCGCACCCCGAGTTCGACGCGCTCACCCAGTGGATCGAATTCAGCAACCGGATGCTGACCGGCGTCGTCATCCTGGTCGCCGCGCTGTGCGTGATCACCGCGTGGCGCGTGCAGATCGAGCACCCGAGCCGCCGCCGTCTGGTGAAGCTGGCCTGGACGATGCCCGCCGGCGTGATGCTGCAGGCCGTCGTCGGCGGGATCACCGTGCTCGCCAAACTCGAATGGTGGACCGTCGCGCTCCACTTCCTGGCCTCCACTCCCCTGGTCTGGCTCGCGGTGCTGCTGCTGCGGGCGTTCAAGGAGGGTGACGAGCCCGCCCGCTGGCTGATCCCGGACGCGGGCCGCAAGACGCTGATCGCGCTCGCCGCGTCGATGTGGGCCGTCCTCGTGGCGGGCACCACCGTGACCGGCGCGGGCGCGGACGGCGGCGACCCCGGCACCCACCGGCTCCAGGCCCCGATCGAGACGCTCACCCAGGTGCACGGCGGTCTGCTGGTGGTCTACCTGATCGTGCTGGCCGTCTTCGGGCTCCAGCTGATGCGAGGCGAGACGCCGAAGCAGTTGTGGAAGCGGTACACCATCGTGTGGGTCGTCGCGGTCCTCCAGGGCGTCGTGGGCTCGGTGCAATACGCCCTCGGCGTGCCGGAGGCGCTGGTGTCGTTCCACGTCCTCGGCTCCGCGCTGGTGATCATCTCGACGGCGGCACTGTGGTGCGGCTCACGTGATCGCGGTCCGGCGCCGGTTTCCCACGCCGCTGACCGGGAACTCGCCACTTCGAACTGACCCCCTGGCAAACCGGACGTAACCCCCGGGCGGCGTGCTCGCCAGACGCTGCCCTTACGCTGCGTTTCGGTGCCCCGCACGGGGGTTTCACCACCGAGTCGAGGCACGAGGTGTCGTATGACCGCCAGCACCGAGCCGGACGCACCGGCCAGTCCGTCCAAACCCCTGATCTCCCACCGGCGAGGCTCCGGGGAGATGCTGATCCTCAAGACCTTCCTGCTGGTCCCGTTCATCGCGTTGCTCGCCGCGGTGCCGATCGTGTGGGGCTGGGGCATGACCTGGGTCGATCTCGTGCTGGCGGCCGTGTTCTACACCGTCGGGACGCTCGGGGTGACCGTCGGATACCACCGCTACTTCACCCACGGCGCCTTCAAGGCCGGACGGCCGCTCCGGATCGCGCTCGCCATCGCCGGGAGTTTCGCGGTGCAGGGTTCGGTCATCTTCTGGGTGGCCAGCCACCGTCGCCACCACGCCTTCGCCGACCGCGAAGGCGACCCGCACTCCCCCTGGCTGTTCGGGACGTCGCCGTCGGCGCTGCTGCGCGGCTTCTGGCACGCTCACATGGGCTGGATGTTCAGCCGTGAAGTGACGAACTACGACCGTTTCGCGCCGGACCTGGTGGCCGACAAGGACCTTCGCGTGGTCAACCGCTACTTCTGGCTGTGGATCACGCTGAGCCTCCTGCTGCCCGCGGTGCTCGGCGGGCTGCTCAGCTGGTCGTGGTGGGGTGTGGTGACCGGATTCTTCTGGGCCGGGCTGGTCCGGATCGCGTTCCTGCACCACGTCACCTGGTCGGTGAACTCGATCTGCCACATGGTCGGCGAGCGCCCGTTCGCCAGCCGCGACAAGGCGGCGAACTTCTGGCCGCTGGCGATCCTGTCCATGGGCGAGTCGTGGCACAACTCCCACCACGCCGACCCGACCTGCGCGCGGCACGGTGTCCTGCGCGGGCAGGTCGACGTGTCGGCGCGGGTGATCTGGCTGTTCGAGAAGTTCGGCTGGGCGCGCGATGTGCGGTGGCCGAAGCCGGAGCGGCTGGCGGCGAAGCTCGCCAAACCCGCCTGACGCCGTCTTCGCAATTCGTCACCTACTTGCGACGGCTGTCCCGACGTGCCAATGCTATGAACGGACCGTTCCTTGCAAAATTTGCAAGGAACGGTCCGTTCATAGCATCTTGAGACGCGGGTCAGGCGAGTTGCTGGCGGACAGCCGATGCGAAGCGCCAAGCGGCGGCGGGGTCGGTCTGCCGGAAACCGAGCGAAGGCTCGACGAGCTCCAGTTCCAGCAGCAGCGGCCTGCCGTCCGGCCCGGCGACGAGGTCGACGCGGGCATAGAGCAGTTCCGCGCGCAGGATGCCCAGCAGCGCCGCTGTCGCGTCCAAAGCGTCTTCGGCCAAGGCGCGGAAGCCTGCGGCCGGCTGCACGGGCGCGAGCTTTTCCGTCACGTACAGGCCGGATTCGTCGAGCTCCCGGCCCAGCATCGCGGCCTTCGAGAACGCGTGCGAGTACACGCCACCGAAGTACACCAGCGCGATCTCGCCCTCACTGTCCACACTGGACTGATACGGCTGGAGCAACACGGTGTTGCCGTCGGCTTGCAGCCCGGCGAGATGAGCGGCGGCCGCGTCGCCGGCCGTGAACCGGCCGGCTCCTCGCGAGCCGGCACCGACGGCGGGCTTCAGCACGAACTCGCCCTTGGGCCAGCGCGGGGCCTGGTCGTCCGGCGCGATCAGGGTCGTCGGCACGACCGCGACCCCGGCGTCACCCAGTTCGGCCAGATAGGACTTGTCGGTGTTCCACCGCACGACTTCGGCCGCATTGGCCAGCGTGGGCACGGATTCGGTCCAGGACAGGAACTCGTCGCGGCGCTCGGCGTAATCCCAGGTGGCGCGCAGCACGACGATGTCCGCCGCGCCGAAGTCCACGGTCGTGTCGTCCCAGGCGGCCCAGCGGGTCTTGAAACCGAGGTCGGCCAGCGCCTCGGGAACGGCGTGTTCGTCACCGTCGCCCTCCGGCAGGGCGGAGCAGGCGACGAAGATCGCGGATCCGCTCACTTCCCCGCCATCCGGCGGCGGTGCTCGGGGCCGATCTTGGTGGCCTTCACGGTCTCGCTGTCCCATTCGGCGGGTTCGAGGTCTTCGACGGCCTCGACCAGCGCCTCGCCTGCCTCCACGGAGGCGACGACGACGTCGCCGAGCGCGCCGTCGGCGCCCACGAGCACGACCCTGGCGCCGATCCGGCCGATGTTCTCCACCACCGCGCGTGACGGCTTCCCGTGCCGCTTCACGAAGTCACGGGCGGCCGCGACCTGGCGCGACGTGGGGGCGGCGGTCTCGGTCTTCTCTTCGGTCTCAGCCACGGCCAGAGCTTAACCGCGAAAAGCCCGCGACGCGGAATAACCGTGGCGTCGGCCATAGTTGTCCCGGTCGGAACGACCTTGAACGAGGAGGATGTATGCCCACGGCAGTGCAGATCCGGCGAACCGGCGGTCCCGAAGTCCTTGAGCTGTCGGAAGTCGAGGTCGGCGATCCCGCAGCCGGGGAACTGCTCGTGGACGTCGCGGCGGCGGGCGTCAACTACATCGACACCTACCACCGCGAGGGCATCTACCCGGTCGACACGCCGTTCGTCCTTGGCATGGAGGGCGCGGGCACGGTGGCCGCGGTCGGCGCGGACGTCACCGGTTTCGCCGTCGGCGACCGGGTCGCCTGGCAGGGTTCGCTCGGCAGCTACGCCCAGCGCCGTCTGCTCCCCGCCACGATCGCGGTGAAGATCCCCGACGGCGTGACCGAGGAGACCGCCGCCGCCACGATGCTCCAGGGCATCACCGCGCACGCGCTGATCGCCTCGACCTACGAGATCAAGGCCGGTGACGACGTGCTGATCCACGCCGCCGCTGGCGGGATGGGCCTGCTGCTCGTCCAGCTGGCCAAGGCGCGCGGGGCCCGCGTGATCGGCACCGTCTCCACCGATGAGAAGGCCGAACTCGCCAAGCAGGCGGGTGCCGACGACGTCATCCGCTACGACCAGGTCGACTTCGCGAAGGCCACCCGAGACCTCACCGGCGGCAAAGGTGTCGAGGTGGTCTACGACGGCGTCGGCAAGTCCACTGTGGACGGCAGCCTGGCGAGCCTGAAGATCCGCGGCCTGCTCGCCCTCTACGGCGCGGCCAGCGGTCCGGTGCCGCCGATCGACCCGCAACTGCTCAACCGCAGCGGCTCGGTGTACCTCACCCGCCCGACCTCCGCGCATTACGTGCTCACCCGCGAGGAACTGGAGTGGCGGGTGAACGAACTGTTCGCCGCCGTTCAGGACGGCTCGCTGAACATCCGGATCGGTGGCCGCTACCCGTTGGGAGACGCCCGTCAGGCGCACGAAGACCTCCAGGGGCGCCGCACCACCGGCAAGCTCCTGCTGATCCCGTGACGGTGCTCTGGCCGGAGGAAGTCCGGCTCGAAGGCGAGGGGCTCGTCCTGCGGGAGTGGACCGAAGACGACGTCGCGGCGATGCCCGAACTGTTCGACGACCCCGCCGTCGCGCGGTTCACCCCCTTGGCCTCACCGTTCGACGAGGTGGCGGCGAAGGCCCACTACGCGAAGTGCGTCAACCGCCGTGCGGAAGGCAAGGGACTCCGGTTCGCCATCACGGCCGACGGGAGTGAGCCGCTCGGCGAGGTGGTGCTGATGCTGCCGGGAGAACCGTCGGACCCGGTCGAGCTCGGCTACATGGTCGGGCGCGCCCACCGCGGTCAAGACCTCGCGGCGCGGTCTCTCCGGATGCTCACCGCGTACGCGCTGAAGCTCGGGCTCAGCCCGCTTCGGCTGCGGATCGACTCTCAGAACGCGGCGAGCGAGGCCGTCGCCCGCCGCGCGGGTTACGTCCCCGCCGACCTGCCGCCCAAGGTCGAGATCGAGAAGGGCCTGGAGATCACCCTGCTCACCTGGGAGTACGCCGGCTGAGCAGAACGCCGTGAGGGCCTCCTTCCCTACTCTGAAGGTAGGGAAGGAGGCCCTGCCGGTCCGCGAGCGGCGGTTCGCGTGTCGTCCCTCCAGAGACGCGTGTCGGCCGCCGGATCACACGTGTCGTCCTACCAGTCACGCGCCCAGTTCCGTAAAGGCCTCCTTGAGGGACTCTGGGTCCCTCAAGGAGGCCCTCACGGACTCGATGATCGCCACGTTCGCCCCACAGACACCAGCAGTCACAACAGTGGCGCGTGAAGGCCTCCTTCCCTCGGCTCAGCCGAGGAAACCCGTCCTTCACACCTTCCCAAGTACATGAAGGACCCCTTCCTTGCGCCTGGCGCAAGGAAGGGGTCCTTCATGTACTTGGGCGGACTTCAGCCGGCCGAGCGCACCCAGATCCCCCGCAGCCGGAATTCGTCCTGTTCCGCGTGCTCGACGGTCAGTTCGACCTCGTCGCCCACGTCGAGCTTCCGGAACTCGCCGGGCCCGAAACCCTCCAGCATCGAGTAGTGAACCCAGATCGGGTCGGCGAAATCGGCCGACTCGACGACTCCCCAGCCGTCGTCGACGAGCCACGAACGGACCCGTCCACGGTGGACGCGGCCGTCGGAAGTCCCCATCAGCCCTTGCTGGTCGGGACACTCACCGCGTCGGTGACGAACACCAGGGTCTCGTTCGGCGCGATGCCGTTGCCACCCTGGCCGTAGCCGAGGTCCGGCGGGATGATCAGCAGGCGCCGCGCGCCCTGCTTGATCCCGTCGAGGCCCTGGTCCCAGCCTTTGATGACGTCGCCGGCGCCGAGCGTCAGGTCGAACGGCTCGCCCCGGTCGAACGAGCTGTCCAGCTTCTGCTTGTTGGACCAGGTGACCAGCGAATAGTTCATCTGCAGCTTCGCGCCCGCTTTGGCGCCCTCGCCGGTGCCGGGTTCGAGGTCCTTGGTGATGAGCTTCTTCGGCGGGTCGCAGTCGTCCGGGATGGTGATGGTCGGCGCCTCGCCGAACTTCCCGGTGGTCTTGACGTCCTCCGCCGTGCATTCCTTGCCCGTCGGGGCGGCCGGAGCCGAAGACGACGCCGACGCCGGGGCCGCGCCGGAGGACGACGGGGCGGAACCTGCGGTGTTCGATTTCTCGCCACAGGCCGCCAGGGCGAGGACGCCCGCGCCGATGACCACGATCTTGCCGAATGTGCGCATGCGGCCGACCTTAGCCAAGACCCTCCAGCGCCGGAACAAGGTCACCGGTCTGCACTACGCCCATCCGACGGGTCGCCCTGGTCAGGGCCACATAAAGATCGTTGAGCCCGCGCGGCGACTCGGCGACGACCTCGTCCGGCGCGATCAGCACCACGGAGTCGAACTCGAGGCCCTTCGCCCGGTCCACCGCCATCACCGACACCCGGTCCCCCGCCTCGCCGAGCGTCTCGGAAACAGGAGCGACCCGGGAGGCCGGGCACAGCACGGCGACCGTCCCACCGTCCACAGCGGACAGTTCGGCGTCGACGATCCCCGGCAGTGCGGTGCCGAGCTCCGTCGGCTCCACGGAACGCAGCCAAGGCTCGAAACCCGTCTCCCGCACCGAAACCGGCGCTTCGAGCTCCGGGTTGACGTCGGCGAGCACGCGGGACGCGACGGCCATGATCTCGGCCGGGGTCCGGTAGTTCACCGTCAGCTCTTCGAGCCGCCAGCGGTCGGCGACATAGGGCGAGAGCACCTCGCCCCAGGATCGCGCGCCGCCGGAAGCGCCGGTCTGCGCGACGTCACCGACCAGCGTCATCGACCGGTTCGGGGAACGGCGCATCAGCAGCCGCCAGTCCATCGCGGTCAGTTCCTGCGCCTCGTCGACGATCACGTGCCCGAAGGTCCAGGTCCGGTCCTGCGCGGCCCGTTGTGCCGCGGTCATCTCGCTGCGGCGCTGCTGACGTTCGGCGAACAGCTCGGCGTCGAGCACGTCGCCGACCCGCAGTAGCTCCTCGTCGATGATCTCCTCGTCCTGTTCGAGGATGTCGAGCACGCCTTCCGCGTAGGCGCGGTCTTCCCGCTCGCGGCGGGCGCGCTCGGCACGCGCGTCGGTGTCGTCCTCACCGAGCAGCTCGGCGAGTTCGTCGAGCAGCGGGACGTCGGCCGGGCTCCACGGCGTGTCCGTCGGGCTGTAGAGATGCTCACGATCGGTTTCGGACAAGGCTTTCCCGGCCGCGACGCGCAACCGTTCGCGGTCGGCGAACAGCTCGTCGAGCACGATCTCGGGGGTGAGCGTCGGCCACAGGCCGTCGATCGCGGCGGCCACGTTCTTGTCGGCGGCGACCTCGGCCCGGATGTCCTGGACGTCCCGCGCGTCGAGCAGGTCCTCCCCCAGTTTCCGGGCGGCCTGACGGGTCAGCGCGTCGAGGAGGTCCGAGACGAAGATCCGCCGGGCGAGGTTGTGCGGACGGCGCGAGCGGCGGGCCCGCGTCCGCGCCTCGGTGCAGGTCTTGCGGTCGAGCATCAGGATCTCGCGCTCGAACTCGATCTCCAGCACCGGTTGCGGCACCCGCTGACGGTCGCGGACGGCGTTGGCCAGCACGTCGGCCATCACCGCTCGACCCTTGACCTCGGCGGCCTCGCGCGTGACCGGGCCGGTGGCGTCCAGGCCCGGGTACAGCTGCCCGATCGTCGCCAGCAGCACGCCGGTCTCGCCGAGCGACGGCAGGACCTGCCCGATGTAGCGGAGGAACGTGCTGTTCGGCCCGACCACGAGCACGCCGCGCGTGGTGAGCTGCTGCCGGTGCGTGTAGAGCAGATACGCGGCGCGGTGCAGCGCGACCGCGGTCTTGCCGGTGCCCGGCCCGCCCTGGACCACGAGAACGCCGTTGGGCGTCGCGCGGATGATGCGGTCCTGCTCGGCCTGGATGGTGGCGACGATGTCGCTCATCTCACCGGTGCGACGGCGTTCGAGCGCGGCCAGCAGCGCCGCCTCCCCCGCGAGACCGAGGTCCTGCCCCTGGTCCGCGGCGGAGAGGTCGAGGATCTCGTCGTCGACGCCGACGACCTTCCGGCTCAGCGACCGGATGTGCCGCCTCCGGCGGACACCTTCGGGGGAAGCGGCGGTCGCCAGATAGAACGGCCGCGCTACCGGCGCGCGCCAGTCGACGAGCAGCGGGCGATAGTCGTCGTCCTCGTCGAAGAGCCCGAGCCGCCCGATGTAGGTGGTCTCCTCCGCATGCTCGGGGAGGAAGTCGAGGCGGCCGAAGCACAGGCCCTGCTCGACGGAGCTCAGCTGGGCCAGCCTGTCGGTGTACAGCGTCGTGGCGACGTCGCGTTCGGTGCGCGCCTGCGGGGTGCCGCCGGTCTGGCGCAGCGTCTGGTCGAGCCTGCGCTGCGCCTCGTCGCGTTCGACGTCGAGCTTGCGGTAAAGGGTGGTGACGTACTCCTGCTCGAGCGCGACGTCCTGCTCGAGCGCGTCGAGTTCCCGGTCCGGGGACACGGACAAAGCAGCCTGCTTTCGAGAGGTGGGACAGGGGCCGAAAGGATTACAACGGCGCCCGCCATCATCTCATTCCCTCGCGGTCACCCGGACCAGGAGGAAGGCCCCGAGGGACAGACCGGTGGCGACGCTCGCCCATACGACGTTTTCGTGGAGCAGCGCGGCGAAGGTGGCCGCGACACCCGCGATGGACTGCGCGACGAACCCGCACAGCGCGACGGCGTAGGCGCCCTGTCCGGGGACCTCGCTCACCGCGACGGCCATGCTGCTCGGGAAAAGCGCGGCTTGGCCAAAGGTGATCCCGCAGTACAACGCGATGAACGTCACGAGCGCGGCCGTGAGCGGGATCGCGGGCACCAGCCACAAGGCGATCGTCAGCGCACCGGCACCGGTCATGACCAGCGCGCCCGCCCGCATCAGCCACGGCGATCCCTTGCGGCCCGCCAGCCGGTTGACCAGCAACGCGCCCCCGAAGTAGGCCAGCCCGAACAGGAGGCCGAGGCTGCCGTACTGGTCCACGCTCAGCCCGAAGTGCTGCTGGAAGACGAACGGCGCGACCTCCTGGAGGAGCACGATCGTCGCGAAGCCGAGCCCCGCCGCGATCGTCGGCCGCAGGAACGCCGGGACGGTGAGGATCCGGAGGTAGATCCGGAGCATGCCCGTCTTCTCCTCGCGGCCCCGGCCGAGCGGAATCGTGAGCGTGCCGATGACGCAGAGCACACCCGCCGCCGTCAGCACGACGAACCCGCCCCGCCACTCGCCGATCAGCCCGCCGACGAACTGCCCGCCGCCGAGCGCGGTGACGAACGCGATGGACAGCACCGAAAGCCGTTTGGCGAGCGCGTCGCCGTCACCGAGGTCCCGGACGGCGATGCGGGCGATGATGGCCGCACCTCCGGCGCCGATCCCTTGCAGGGAACGAAGAGCGAGTAGCCACGCCGGCGAGGTGTTCACGATGAGGACCGCGCTGGAGACGACGAACAGGCCCAGCGCGCTGAGCATCGCGGCACGCCTTCCGAGCCGGTCGGCCGCACGGCCCCAGAGCACCACCGGCGCCGCCGCGCCGACGACGAACAGCGAGACCGAGAGCGCCGCGAAGCCACGCGACACCGCGAAGTCGCGCTCGATCATCGGGAGGGAGGGGAGGTAGATCGTCGTCGCCATCTGCCCGGTGAAGACGACCAGGCAGGCGACCGCCATGGTCCTGCGCCCGGCTCGGACCGCGGCCGGGCGCTCGGTTGTGCTCGTCACCCCGCCGGACGGTACCGACGGGTAGCTCCGCGCGCCGCCCCGTGCCACACCGTGAGACCCCTATGCATTTCGTCCTCTGGATGCGGTAGTTGCGCGTGCAAGTACCGCATCCAGAGGACTAAATGCGAGGGGTGAGGAGACTAGAAAGGCAGGCCGATGACCGGCAGGCCGATGGCCGAGTCGACGGCCAGCGCGACGAACACGATCATCAGGTACGTGTTCGACCGGTGGAACAGCGACATCGGCTTGGTCTCTTCGCCGCGCCGCACCGCCGCGTTCAGGCTGTGCGCGTAGAAGAGGAACCAGCCGCCGGCCAGGATCGCGAACGTCGTGTAGATCCAGCTCGTCACCGGGACCAGCAGCAGCGTCCAGGCGACCATCACCCACGAGTAGATGACGATCTGCCGTGCCACGTGCTGCGGGGTGGCGACCACCGGCAGCATCGGCACGCCGGCGCGCTCGTAGTCGTCGCGGTACTTCATGCCCAGCGCCCAGGTGTGCGGCGGGGTCCAGAAGAAGATGACGCCGAACATCACGAACGCGGGCCACTCGACGGTGCCGGTGACGGCCGCCCAGCCGATGATGACCGGCATGCAGCCCGCCGCACCGCCCCAGACCACGTTCTGTGACGTACGCCGCTTCAGCACCAGCGTGTAGACGAAGATGTAGAAGAGGATCGTCGCGATCGCGAGAATCGCCGAGAGCAGATTCACCGTGAAATAGAGCACGACGGCCGACAGGACACCGAGCACGAGACCGAAGATCAGCGCGCCGCGCCGGGGTACCGATTCCTTCACCAGCGGGCGGCGCTTGGTGCGGTTCATCACCTTGTCGATATCCGCGTCGATGACGCAGTTCAAGGCGTTGGCGCTACCGGCGGCCATGGTGCCGCCCACGAGCGTCGCGAGCACCAGCCACGGCGACGGGATCTCCCGGCCTGCCAGGAACATCGCGGGAATCGTGGTGACGAGAAGGAGCTCGATCACCCTGGGCTTCGCGAGGGCGGCGTACGCGCCGACGACCTGGCGGATTGTTCGCCGGCCACCGTGCGGTCGTTCACCGGTCGGATGTACGGCGCTGGTGCTGTCACTGCGTCCGTGCGCAGCGTTCACCAACGACATTTCACTCCCTGCGTCAGTTTTCGGGCCGGGTCCACCAGGCTTCCGGGTGATGTGGCGGCCCCGGATCCGGAGTGTTCTGAACCCTTCCCCGATGTTAGACGTGCTGTTTCCAGAGGGTGATCGCGGGTCCTCGACCGGCCGAACCATTAGGCTGGCCGCGGTAGCTCGCGGCGTGCCCCTGCGAACGGCCCGGACCAGGAATATCGTCCCTTCCGGATCGATTGAGATTAGTAGCGGTACACGTGGGTTATCCACGAGGGAAGAGAAGCCACAACCTGATGACGGGGAGTTCGAGTTCAGTGTCCGAAACCGCCTCTACCAGCGAGAAGA
This sequence comes from Amycolatopsis sp. WAC 01376, assembly GCF_003947415.1. Classification (GTDB taxonomy): domain Bacteria; phylum Actinomycetota; class Actinomycetes; order Mycobacteriales; family Pseudonocardiaceae; genus Amycolatopsis. Next base: position 1,097,212 of record NZ_QHKL01000003.1, on the reverse strand, counting down.
ACCCACTCCTCCGGCGCAACGTGCCCGCCGACTGGACCGACCTCGACACGCGGGCCGTCGACACCGTTCGGGTGCTCGCCGCGGATGCGGTCGAGAACTGCGGCAGCGGTCACCCAGGCACCGCGATGAGCCTGGCGCCGCTCGCGTACACGCTTTTCCAGCGGACGCTGCGTCATGACCCGGCGGACCCCGAGTGGCCCGCGCGTGACCGCTTCGTCCTCTCCGCCGGTCACTCGAGCCTCACCCTCTACATCCAGCTGTACCTCGCCGGGTTCGGCCTGGAGCTGGAAGACCTGAAGCAGCTGCGCAAGTGGGACTCGAAGACCCCGGGTCACCCGGAGTACCGCCACACCAAGGGCGTCGAGACCACCACCGGCCCGCTCGGGCAGGGCCTGGCCAACGCGGTCGGCATGGCGATGGCGGCCCGCCGCGAGCGTGGCCTGCTGGACCCGGACGCCCCGCAGGGCGAGAGCATCTTCGACCACTATGTCTACGTCGTCGCCTCCGACGGTGACATCGAAGAGGGCGTCACCGCCGAGGCCTCCTCGATCGCCGGCCGCCAGGAGCTGGGCAACCTCATCGTCTTCTGGGACGACAACGAGATCTCGATCGAGGACGACACCAAGATCGCGCTGTCCGAGGACGTCGTGAAGCGCTACGAGGCCTACGGGTGGCACACCCAGGTCGTCGAGGGTGGCGAGGACGTCGTCGCGATCGAAGAGGCCATCAAGGCCGCGAAGGCCGAGACCGAGCGCCCGTCGTTCATCGCGCTGAAGACCGTCATCGGGTACCCGGCGCCGAAGAAGATGGGCACCGGCAAGGCCCACGGTGCCGCGCTCGGCGCCGAAGAGGTCGCCGCGGTCAAGGAGATCCTCGGCTTCGACCCCGCGCAGAACTTCCAGGTCGACGACGAGGTCATCGCGCACACCCGCCAGGCCGTCGACCGCGGCAAGACCGCCCGCGCCGAATGGCAGGAGAAGTTCGAGGCGTGGGGCGCCGCCAACCCGGAGCGCAAGAAGATCGCGGACCGGATGTCGACCCGCACGCTGCCCGAGGGTTTCGCGGACAACCTGCCGACGTGGGAGCCGGACGCCAAGGGCATCGCGACCCGCAAGGCCTCCGGTGAGGTGCTCAACGCGCTCGCCGAGCCGCTTCCCGAGCTGTGGGGCGGTTCCGCGGACCTCGCGGAGAGCAACAACACCACCATGAAGGGGGCCGACTCGTTCGGCCCGGAGAAGGCTTCCACCGAAATGTGGAAGACCAGCCCGTACGGCCGGACGCTGCACTTCGGCATCCGCGAGCACGCGATGGGCTCGATCCTCAACGGCATCGCGCTGCACGGCGGCACCCGTCCCTACGGCGCCACGTTCCTGATCTTCTCCGACTACATGCGCCCGCCCGTGCGGCTGGCCGCGCTGATGAAGGCGCCGGTCACCTACGTGTGGACGCACGACTCGATCGGCCTGGGCGAGGACGGCCCCACCCACCAGCCGATCGAGCAGCTCTCCGCCCTGCGCGCGATCCCCGGCCTCAACGTCGTCCGCCCGGCGGACGCCAACGAGACCGCGTACGCGTGGAAGGCCGTCCTGGAGGACGTCCACCACCCGTCGGGCCTCGCGCTGACCCGGCAGAACGTGCCGGTGCTGGAGGGCACCAGCGCCGAAGGCGTCAAGCGGGGCGGTTACGTCCTCGCCGAAGCGTCCAACGGCAGCCCCGAGGTCGTGCTGATCGCGACCGGCTCCGAGGTCCAGCTGGCCGTCGAGGCCCGCAAGACCCTCGAAGCCGACGGCATCCCGGCGAGCGTCGTCTCGATGCCGTGTGTCGAGTGGTTCGACGCGCAGGACAAGTCCTACAAGGACTCCGTCCTCCCGCCGTCGGTCAAGGCACGCGTCTCCGTCGAAGCCGGTATCGCCCTTTCGTGGCACCGCTTCACCGGTGACGCCGGGGAGAACGTTTCGATCGAGCACTTCGGTGCTTCGGCCGACGCCGCCACGCTGTTCCGCGAGTTCGGTTTCACAGCGGAAGCCGTCGTCGACGCCGCCCGTCGCTCGATCGCCAACACCAAGAACTGAAGGGGATGACGCAGCACATGAGCAACGACAAGCTCGCTCAGCTGTCCGAGGCAGGCGTCTCGATCTGGCTCGACGACCTGTCCCGTGAGCGCCTGAACACCGGCAACCTCGCCGACCTGATCCGCGACAAGCACGTCGTGGGCGTCACCACGAACCCGACGATCTTCGCCAACGCGATGTCGAAGGGCGAGGCGTACGACGAGCAGACCAAGGAGCTCGCCGCCCGCGGCGCCGACGTCGAGGCCACCATCCGCGAGCTGACCACCACCGACGTGCGCAACGCCGCGGACCTGTTCCGCGACGTCTACACCGCCACGAACGGGGTCGACGGCCGGGTGTCCATCGAGGTGGACCCGCGGCTGGCCAAGGACTCCGACAAGACGGTGGCCGAGGCGCAGGACCTGTGGAAGACCGTGGACCGGCCGAACGTGCTGATCAAGATCCCGGCCACCGAGGAGGGTCTCCCGGCGATCACCAAGACCCTGGCCGAGGGCATCAGCGTCAACGTCACGCTGATCTTCTCGGTCGAGCGGTACCGGGCGGTCATCGAGGCCTACTTCGCCGGGCTGGAGCAGGCCAAGGCCAACGGCCACGACCTCAAGGGCATCCACTCGGTCGCGTCGTTCTTCGTGTCCCGTGTGGACACCGAGATCGACAAGCGCCTCGACGCCATCGGCACCGAAGCGGCCATCGCGCTGCGCGGTGAGGCCGCCATCGCCAACGCGCGCCTCGCGTACGCGGCGTTCGAGGAGCTCTTCGCCTCGGACCGCTGGAAGGCGCTCGCGGAGGCAGGCGCGAACGCGCAGCGTCCGCTGTGGGCCTCCACCGGTGTGAAGGACCCGCAGTACTCCGACACCCGCTACGTGGACCAGCTCGTCGTCAAGGACACGGTCAACACGATGCCGGAGAAGACCCTCGACGCCGCGGGCGACCACGCCGAGATCACCGGTGACACGGTGACCGGCAAGGGCCCCGACGCGCAGATCGTCTTCGACAAGCTGCGTGTGGTCGGCATCGACATCGACGACGTCTTCAAGGTCCTCGAGGACGAGGGCGTCGAGAAGTTCGAGAAGTCCTGGGTGGAGCTTCTCGAGACCGTCACCGGGCAGCTCGAAAAGGCAAAGGACTGATCTGGACCATGGCAGGGGAAACGACAGGCGTCGACATCATCGACGCCGCCCTGGCCGGCGAAGCCGCTCCGTTCGCGGAGCGGCTCGTCGCCGACCAGGTCGCATCGAAACTGGCGTCCCAGGACGCCACACTGTGGGGTCCCGAAGCCGAGTCCGAAGCGTCGATCCGTCTCTCGTGGACGACGCTGCACAAGTCCTCGCGGCCGTTGATCGGCGAGATCGAGGCACTGCGGACCGACCTGCGTTCCGAGGGCGTCGATCGCGTCGTCCTCGCGGGCATGGGCGGTTCGTCGCTGGCCCCCGAGGTGATCACCGCGACGGACGGCGTCGCGCTGACCGTCCTCGACACCACCGACCCTGGCCAGGTCGCCGACGCTCTCGCCGGTGACCTGGAGCGCACGGTCATCGTGGTGTCGTCGAAGTCCGGCGGCACCGTCGAGACCGACAGCCACCGGCGGATCTTCGCCAAGGCCTTCGCCGACGCGGGCATCGACGCGGCCCGGCGGATCGTGGTCGTCACCGACCCCGGCTCGCCGTTCGCGGAACTGTCCGAAAAGGAGGGTTACCGCAAGGTCTTCCTCGCCGACCCGAACGTCGGCGGCCGCTACTCGGCGCTGACCGCGTTCGGGCTCGTCCCGGCCGGTCTCGCCGGCGCGGACGTCGCCCGTCTGCTCGACCAGGCCGCTGCCGTCGCGGGCAACCTCGCCGACGACGTCACCGACAACCCAGCGATCAAGCTCGCCTCGGCGTGGGTCGCGGCACATGAGCGCGGCGCCGAGAAGGTCGTCATCGGCGACACGGGTTCCGGTATCAAGGGCTTCGCCGACTGGGCGGAGCAGCTGATCGCCGAATCCACCGGCAAGCAGGGCACCGGGCTCCTCCCCGTCGCCGTCGAGGGCCCGGACTCCCCCGGGTTCGCCGACGCCAAGGCCGACGCCACTCCGGTGGCGGTCGGCCCCGCGGAAGGCACCGCGAAGATCTCCGTGACCGGGCCGCTCGGCGCGCAGTTCCTGCTGTGGGAGTTCGCCACCGCGCTCGCCGGGCGGCTGCTCGGGATCAACCCGTTCGACCAGCCCGACGTCGAGGCCGCGAAGAAGGCGGCCCGTTCCTTGCTGGACAACCCGGACGCGCTCAAGGGCGGCGAGAAGCCGTCCACTGTGGACGGCGCGGTCGAGGTGTTCGGCTCGGAAGGCGTGGCCACCGACGGAAAGCTCGCGGACATCCTGCGGGCTTTCTTCGATTCCGCCCCGGAAAACGGCTACATCGCGGTGCAGGCGTACCTCGACCGTCTCGATGACGCGTCGACGTCGCTCCTGCGTGGCGAGATCGCCAAGCGCACTGGTCGCCAGACCACGTTCGGCTGGGGGCCGCGGTTCCTGCACTCGACCGGGCAGTACCACAAGGGCGGGCACCAGAACGGTGTCTTCCTGCAGATCACCGGCGCGGTCGAGAACGACCTGGACGTCCCGGACCGGCCGTACACGCTCGGCGTGCTCCAGCACGCGCAGGCGCTCGGCGACGGCCAGGTGCTCGCGGAGCACGGTCGCCCGGTGCTGCGCCTGCACCTCACCGACCGGGCCGCCGGCCTGGCCGGACTGGTCCGCGCGGTACAGGAGGCCGGCGAGTGACACGTGCCTGGAACAACCCGCTGCGCGATCCGCGCGACAAGCGGCTGCCGCGGATCGCCGGGCCCTCCAGCCTGGTGATCTTCGGCGTCACCGGTGACCTCGCCCGCAAGAAGCTGATGCCGGCGATCTACGACCTCGCCCACCGCGGGCTGCTGCCCGCCGGGTTCTCGCTGGTCGGTTTCGCCCGCCGGGACTGGGAGCACCAGGACTTCGGCGAGCTCGTGCACGACTCGGTCAAGGAGCACGCGCGGACGCCGTTCAAGGAGTCGGTGTGGAACCGGCTCGCCGAAGGCATCCGGTTCGTCCAGGGCACCTTCGACGACGACGACGCCTTCGACCGGCTCGCGCAGACGGTCAAGGATCTCGACGCCGAGCGTGGCACCGGTGGCAACACCGCGTTCTACCTGTCGATCCCGCCGAGCGCGTTCCCGGTGGTGACCAAGCAGCTCGCCCGCTCCGGCCTCGCCGAGGCGAGTGAGGACACCTGGCGCCGCGTCGTCATCGAGAAGCCCTTCGGCCGCGACCTCAAGAGCGCCAAGGAGCTCAACGGGATCGTGAACGACGTCTTCCCCGAGGAGTCGGTGTTCCGCATCGACCACTACCTCGGCAAGGAGACGGTGCAGAACCTGCTGGCGCTGCGTTTCGCGAACCAGCTGTTCGAGCCGATCTGGAACGCCAACTACGTCGACCACGTGCAGATCACCATGGCCGAGGACATCGGCCTCGGCGGCCGCGCGGGGTACTACGACGGCATCGGCGCCGCACGCGACGTCATCCAGAACCACCTGTTGCAGCTCCTCGCGCTGACCGCGATGGAGGAGCCGGTCTCGTTCGCTCCGCGCGCTCTTCGCGCGGAGAAGGTCAAGGTGCTCTCGGCGACCAAGCCGCTGGCACCGTTCGACGAGACCACCGCGCGCGGGCAGTACGCGGGCGGCTGGCAGGGCGGCATGAAGGTGCCGGGCCTGCTGCAGGAAGGCGGTTTCGCGAAGGACTCGACGACCGAGACCTACGCCGCGGTGACGCTGGAGGTGCAGAACCGCCGCTGGGCGGGGGTGCCGTTCTACCTGCGCACCGGCAAGCGGCTCGGCCGCCGGGTCACCGAGATCGCCGTGGTGTTCAAACGGGCGCCGCATCTGCCGTTCGACTCCACCTCGACCGAGGAACTGGGCCAGAACGCGCTGGTGATCCGGGTGCAGCCCGACGAGGGCATCACGCTGAGGTTCGGGTCGAAGGTGCCGGGGACCACGATGGAGGTCCGCGACGTCACCATGGACTTCGGCTACGGGCACGCGTTCACCGAGTCGTCCCCGGAGGCCTACGAACGGCTCATCCTGGACGTGCTGCTCGGCGAACCGTCGCTGTTCCCGGTGAACGAAGAGGTCGAACTGTCCTGGGAGATCCTGGACCCGATCCTCGACCACTGGGCCAAGAAGGGCGCGCCCGAGGCGTACCCGCCCGGCTCGTGGGGACCGCCGTCCGCGGACGAAATGCTGGAACGTACCGGCCGGAACTGGAGGCGTCCGTGATCATCGACCTGCCGTCGACCACGACGTCGCAGCTGAACAAGAAGCTCGTCGAGATCCGCGAACAGGGCGGGCAGGTGGCGCTCGGCCGCGTGCTGACACTGGTCATCGTGGCGGACGACGACGACAAGCTCGAAGAGGCGATCGAAGCCGCCAACGAGGCCAGCCGGGAGCACCCCTCGCGGGTGATCGTGGTGGCCAAGGGCGCGCGGACCGCCGCGCCGCGGATCGACGGCCAGATCCGGGTCGGCGGCGACGCCGGCGCGAGCGAGGTCATCGTCCTGCGGCTCTACGGTCCGCTGGCCTCGCAGGGCCAGAGCGCGGTCGTGCCGCTGCTGCAGGCCGACGCGCCGATCGTCACCTGGTGGCCGGGTACCGGTCCGAAGGCCCCGGCCAAGGATCCGCTCGGTGAGCTGGCGCAACGCCGGATCACCGACTCGGCGGCGGAAAAGGCGCCCATAAGGGCACTCACCACCCGGGCGAAGTCCTATGTGGAGGGTGACACCGACCTGGCGTGGACCCGGCTGACCAGCTGGCGCGCGCAGCTGGTGTCCGCTTTGGACCTTCCGCCGCATGAGAAGGTCACCGGCGCGACGGTGACCGGTGAGGCCGACTCGCCGTCGACCGAGCTGCTCGCCGGCTGGCTGGCCGAGTACCTCAAGGTGCCGGTGAAGCGGGTCAAGAGCAGCGGCGCCGCGGGCATCATCTCGGTGACGCTGGACCGGCGTTCCGGCGCGGTGGAACTGCACCGGCCGGACGGCCGGGTCGGCACGCTGACCCAGCCGGGCCAGCCGACGCGCCGCATCGCCCTGCAGCGGCGCAACAACAAGGACTGCCTGATCGAGGAGCTGCGTCGGCTCGACCCGGACGAGGTCTACGAGGCTTCGCTCCACGGGCTCTCCAAGATCTCGTCGGGCACGGCCGCTCCGGCGAAGAAGGCGGCTCCGGCGGCGAAGAAGGCGCCCGCCAAGACCGGGAAGAGCACCTCATGAGCAAGACCGAGGTCGTCGTCTACGAGAACCCGGACCTCCTGGCCGCCGCCGCGGCGGCCAGGCTGGTCACCCGGATCGTCGACGTCCAGGCCGCCAAGGGCTCCGCTTCGGTGGTGCTCACCGGCGGCGGCACCGGGATCGCGATCCTGCGCGAACTGCGCGACTCCAGTGCCCGTGACGCCATCGACTGGTCGCGTCTGGACCTCTACTGGGGCGACGAGCGCTTCGTCCCGGCGGACTCGGACGACCGCAACGAGAAGCAGGCCCGCGAGGCGCTGCTCGACCACGTCCCGCTCGACCCGAAGCGGGTGCACGCCATGGCACCCTCGGACGGCGAGTTCGGCGATGACGTCGACGCGGCGGCCGCGGCCTACGCGGAGGTCCTGGCGGCCAACGACGCGGCGTTCGACATCATGCTGCTGGGCCTCGGCGGCGAGGGGCACACCGCCTCGATCTTCCCCGAGAGCCCGGCGGTGTACGAGAAGGAGCGTTCGGTCGTCGCGGTGCGGGACTGCCCGAAGCCGCCGCCGACCCGGATCTCGCTGACCCTGCCCGCGATCCGTCGCGCGCAGGACATCTGGCTGGTCACCGGCGGCGACGCCAAGGCGGACGCCGTCGCGCAGGCGCTGGCCGGTGCGGGCGAGGTCCAGATCCCGGTGGCGGGAGCCCGCGGCAGCCGTCGCACGCTCTGGCTGCTGGACCGGGGTTCCGCCTCGAAACTGACGAAGGTCTACCAGCCGCCTACGGGCTGACGCTTTGCGCGTGAAGGCCCCCTTCCCTCGGCTGAGCCGAGGGAAGGGGGCCTTCACGCGCTTCAGGGGCCGGGAGGGCGAGGTCCCCAAGTCGTAACTCGCGTGCTTGGAGACGTAACTCGCGTGATCAGAGGCGTAACTCGGTTGTACGGCTTCAATCACGTGAGTTACGTCTTCGATCACGCGAGTTACGGGTCTGATCACGACCCAACGCGGGTTCAGTGGTGACACCCCCATGGCGGAAGTCCCGGAAGGTCTCTCTTCCCTACTCTGAAGGTCGGGAACGACGCGCGGCAGGGTCACCGCGCGGCCACGAAACGTGACGTAGATCAACTTCCGGGGGCTTCGGCATCAGAGAGGACTTGTTCGCGCGTCCGAACGATCAACGGACCACCGAGCCCGGGTGGTCCGGTCCGCGCCTTGACCGACCGAACGTTCATGCACTTGTCCGCAGAACGGACAGTGACCGGACAGTCGCTAGCCCGACTGGGGGAAACTTACCGCCCTTGCACATCCACCCGTTAGCATCCGCACATTTGTTCGTTCCTGCGCGTCCCGATCGGGCGAAGAACACGTCTCACCATTCAAGTCCACAAGACGAGTGAGGTCGCCAGCGATGAGCACAGAGGGTCTCTCGATGCCAGGTATCTCGGTGGGCGGCTCCGGAGCGGACGCCGCCGACCGGATGCGCCGTGCCGCCGGGGTCATGTCGTTCGCCAAGATCAAACGTCCGGCGCTGGTCGCGCTGGGCGTCGATACGCTCGCGATCTTCCTGGCCGCGCTCGATGTCTGGCTGGTGATCCCCGAGAAGGCCCAGCCGTACTCCATCTACCTCTCCGGCGCCGCGTGCCTCGGTCTCGCGTTCCGCCGCAAGCTGCCGTTCCTCGCGGTGATCGTCACCGTCCCCGGTTTCCTGGCGGGCTGGTCCCAGCTGGCCGCGATGATCGCGCTCGGTTTCCTCGCCACCCGCAAGCAGATGCACTGGCAGACCTGGACCGGGTTCGCGCTCGTCTTCACCTGCCGGTTCGTCCAATGGCCGCTGGCCGACTTCGTCGAGCTCAGCTGGCGCGAACACGTTCTGGACGGGATCTACGGCGTCATCGTCGCCGGGATGCCGGTGGCCATCGGCCTGCTCATCGGCGCGCGGACCGAGATCTCGCAGAAGCTCTCCGAACTCGCCGCCAGCCGCGACCGCGAGCGCCGCTTCCACGCCGACGCCGTCCGCGCGGAGGAACGCGCCCGGCTCGCACGGGAGATGCATGACGTCGTCTCGCACCAGATCACGCTGATCGCGATGCAGGCCGGCGCGCTCCAGGCGCAGACCACCGACGCTCGTTCGCTCGAAACCGCGCAGGTCATCCGGAAACTGAGCACCAAAACGCTCGAGGAACTGCGGTCACTCGTGAGTGTGCTGCGCTCGGGCTCCGAAGACGACGGACCGCGCCCGGGGATCAACGAACTCGACCGGCTGATCCGCGGCTCGGACGTCCCGGTGCACCTCACCGTCGAACGGATCCCCGATCTCCTGCCAAGCCAGGTTTCGGCGGCGGCCTACCGGACCGTGCAGGAATGCCTGACGAACGTGCACAAGCACGCGCCCGGCGCCACCGCGACCATCCGGATCCAGGGTGAGCACGGTTCCCTCAAGGTCGAAATACGCAACGAGCGCGCCCGGACAGCCGGTGCGGCCCTGCCCTCGGGAGGGCACGGGCTGACCGGACTGGCCGAACGCGCTCGACTGCTGGGTGGGAGCTTCGAGACCGCCGACACCGAGGACGGCGGGTTCCGGGTGCGTGCCCGGTACCCGCTCGACCGGTGACCAGCGGCTAGATCTCCCGGCGCTGGCGCAACCGCTCCAGCGCCTCGGCGAGAATGGCCTCGCCGTCGGCGTCGGAACGCCGTTCCTTCACGTACGCGAGGTGAGTCTTGTAAGGCTCGGTCCGCGGCGCGGCAGGAGGGTTCTTCTCGTCCTGTCCGCCGGGCAGCCCGCAGCGCGGGCAGTCCCACTCGTCGGGAATCTCGGCGTCCATCGAGAACGAGGGCTGTGCCTCGTGCCCGTTGGCGCACCAGTAGGAAATGCGGCGCCGTGGCGCCGACTCACCCCGTTCCGATTCGCCCGAAGGTCCGGCACCCACACGGGTGCCCCGAATCGCGTTACCGCCAACCATGAATCCTCACACCTATAGGGATCGGCGGCGCGCCCCCCATAGGCACGCCGAAACACCTGGATCGATCAGACCTTGAGCAGGAGCCCGAGGCCGATGATGCTGATCAGCCATACCGAACCCAGCAGCACCGTGATCCGGTCGAGGTTCTTCTCGGCCACGCTGGAACCGGACAGGCTCGACTGCATACCGCCACCGAACAGCGAAGACAGACCGCCACCACGGCCGCGGTGCAGCAACACGGCGACCACCAGGAAAAAGCTGGAGGCGATCAACAGGATTTGCAGGAACAGCTTCATGTCATCCTCTGCGCTCTTGGAGAATGCAGGAAAACGGTGTGCCACCGACGGCTGTCGACCGCCAGAACACACCGTACTCCTGGACTCGTCCACTGCTGTGTGACGGACCAGATACCCAGGTTACCCGGTAGGTGCCCCGATCAGGGCAGGGGCCCGCCCGCGGCGAGTGCGCAGAGTTTGGTGAATTCGTCACCATCCAGGCTGGCACCACCAACGAGCGCACCATCGATGTTCTCGCAGGCGACGAGGTCACTGATGTTGTTGGCCTTGGCCGAGCCCCCGTAGAGCACGCGAACCGAGGAAGCGACCTCGGCGCCGTACTTCTCCGCAAGGGTGGCGCGGATGGCTCCGCACACCTCCTCGGCGTCCTGCGGGGTCGCGACCTTGCCGGTCCCGATGGCCCAGACCGGCTCGTAGGCGACGACGACGTCCTTGACCTGCTCGGCCTTGAGCCCCTTGAGGCCCTCCACCAGCTGGGTCGTGGTGTGGGCGATGTGCTCGCCCGCCTCGCGGACCTCGAGCTTCTCCCCCACGCACAGGATCGGCTTGATGCCGTGCTTGAGCGCGGCCTTGACCTTCTTGTTCACCAGTTCGTCGGACTCGCCGTGGTACTCACGCCGCTCCGAGTGCCCGACGGTGACGAAGCTGCAACCCAGCTTCGCCAGCATCGGACCCGACACGTCGCCGGTGTAGGCACCGGAGTCGTGCGGCGACAGGTCCTGGGCGCCGTAGGTGAGCGACAGCTTGTCGCCGTCGGTCAGCGTCTGGACGCTGCGGATGTCGGTGAACGGCGGCAGGACCGCGACGTCGACCTTCGCGTAGTACTTCTCCGGCAGGGCGAAGGCGATCTTCTGAACCAGCGCGATGGCTTCGAGGTGGTTCTGGTTCATCTTCCAGTTGCCGGCGATGAGCGGTTTGCGCGCCACTAGTCGTTCTCTCCCAGCACAGCGACTCCGGGCAGTTCCTTGCCCTCCAGGTACTCCAGCGACGCGCCGCCGCCGGTCGAGATATGCGAGAAGCCGTCCTCGGGAAGGCCCAGCTGCCGCACGGCGGCGGCGGAGTCGCCACCGCCGACCACGGTGAAGGCGTCGCTCTTGACCAGCGCTTCGGCCACGGCACGGGTGCCGCCGGCGAAGGACTCGAACTCGAACACGCCCATCGGGCCGTTCCAGAACACGGTCGCCGCGTCGGCCAGCTTGCCCGCGAACAGCTCACGCGACTTCGGGCCGATGTCGAGACCCATGCGGTCGGCCGGGATGGCCTTCGCGTCGACGACGTCGAACTCCGCGTCGGCCGCGAAGCCCGTCGCGGCGAGGACGTCCACCGGCAGGATCAGCTCGACGCCGCGTTTCTCCGCCTCGGCGAGGAAACCGCGGACCTGCTCCAGCTGGTCCTCCTGGAGCAGCGAGTTCCCGACCTCGTGGCCCTGGGCCTTGAGGAAGGTGTACGCCATGCCGCCACCGATGAGCAGCCTGTCGACCTTGGTCAGCAGGTTGGCGATGACACCCAGCTTGTCCGAAACCTTCGCGCCGCCGAGGACGACGACGTACGGCCGTGCGAGGTCCTCGGTGAGCTTCTTGAGGACGTCGACCTCGGCCAGCACCAGCCCGCCGGCATACGCCGGAAGCGCCCGCGCGATCTCGTAGACCGAGGCCTGCTTGCGGTGCACGACACCGAAACCGTCGGAGACGAACGCGCCGCCCGGGACGAGCGCGGCCAGCTCCGCGGCCAGCTCCTGCCGCTCGGCCTCGACCTTGCTGGTCTCGCGCGCGTCGAAACGCACGTTCTCCAGCAGGGCCACCTGGCCGTCGGTCAGGCCCGCGACGGTGGCCTTGGCGGACTCGCCGACCAGGTCACCGGCCAGCGGGACGTCCACGCCGAGCAGCTCGGTGAGTTTCGCGGCGACAGGCGCGAGCGAGAACTTCGGGTCCGGCTCGCCCTTGGGCCGGCCGAGGTGCGCCGTGACGACCACCTCGGCCAGCGCCTCGGCGAGCCGCTTGAGGGTCGGCAGGGCCGCGCGGACGCGGCCGTCGTCGGTGATCTTGTCCCCGTCGAGCGGGACGTTCAGGTCGGATCGCACGAGTACGAACCGGCCCGAGACGTCCTCGCCCAGCAGGTCTTCGAGGTTCTTCAGCGCCATCGGTCAGGAAAGCTTGTTGCCGACGAGCTTGACGAGGTCGGCGAGGCGGTTGGAGTAGCCCCACTCGTTGTCGTACCAGCCGATGACCTTGACCTGGTTGCCGATGACCTTGGTCAGCGGCGCGTCGTAGATGCAGGACGCCGGGTCGGTGACGATGTCGGCCGAGACGATCGGGTCCTCGTTGTAGCGGAGGATGCCGGCCAGGGGGCCCTCGGCGGCGGCCTTGTAGGCGGCGTTGATCTCCTCGAGGGTCGCGCTCTTGGTCAGCGTGACGGTGAGGTCGGTGGCCGAGCCTGTCGGGATCGGGACGCGCAGCGCGTAGCCGTCCAGCTTGCCCTGCAGCTCCGGCAGGACCAGGCCGATGGCCTTGGCGGCACCGGTCGAGGTCGGGACGATGTTCAGCGCGGCGGCGCGGGCGCGGCGCAGGTCCTTGTGCGGCGCGTCCTGCAGGTTCTGGTCCTGCGTGTACGCGTGGATGGTGGTCATCAGGCCCTGCTCGATGCCGAACGAGTCCTGCAGGACCTTGGCCAGCGGCCCGAGGCAGTTCGTGGTGCAGGAGGCGTTCGAGATGATGTTCTGCGAGCCGTCGTACTTGTCGTCGTTGACGCCGAGCACCACGGTCAGGTCCTCGCCCTTGGCGGGCGCGGAGATGATGACCTTCTTCGCGCCGCCGGCGAGGTGCGCCTTGGCGGCGTCGGCGTTGGTGAAGAAGCCGGTCGACTCCACGACGACGTCCACGCCGAGGTCGCCCCAGGGCAGGTTGGCCGGGTCGCGCTCGGCGAGGGCCTTGATCGTCTTGCCGTCGACGACGATGCCCTCGTCGCTGACGCTGACCTCGCCCGGGAAGCGGCCGAGGATGGAGTCGTACTTCAGCAGGTGGGCCATGGTGGCGACGTCGCCGAGGTCGTTGAACGCGACCACCTCGATGTCGTGACCGGCGGCCTGCACGGCCCGGAAGAAGTTGCGGCCGATGCGGCCGAAGCCGTTGACACCTACGCGAACCGTCACTGCTGCCACTCCCTTGAGACTCGTCCGGGATCGCCCCGGAAAGACGTCCTTTACTCGGGCGCAACCCTAGCGTGCGTGCTCGGGCGGCCCTCTTTGCCCTGACGAGACTTCCACCACTCGGTGAGTCAGGTCAAGAATCGATCAAGTGCATCGCCACCAGGACGTCTTGGGAAAACTCTCAGCTTCGCTGTGCTAGCCGTCGCTCCAGCGGCGTGCGCATCCGTGGCGTGACTCGCACCTCTCCGAACCACTCGGCCAGGTGGTTCGCCTCCGCCTCGACGGCCCGTTCGACGTCCGCGCCCACGTCCTCCAGGAAGTGGTGGACGACCTCGCCGTCCGGACGCTGCGCCCAGCCGCCGACGATCCGGCCGTCGGCCCAGACGGTGGGCCCGATGTTCCCGGTGCCGTCGAACAGCGGCGCCTTGTGCGGGCCCAGGTACCAGTCGCGCTCGAGCCATCCCATCGACGTCGGGTCGAGGGACGGGAGCAGCGCGACCCAGGGTCCGGGCTCCGCGACCGGCTCCACGTCGTCGGCGAGCATCACGCCGGGAACGCCGTCGAGATCGACCTCGACCGGCTGAATTTCCGCGAGCGCCTTCTTCGTCTGGCCTGCCGTCCAGCCCGTCCACCAGCGGAGGTCCGCGATCGGAGCGGGACCGTAGGCGTAGAGCCACTTTCGGGCGAGCTCGACCCTGGCGGCGTCGGCGTCCCATTCGGCGAGGCCCTGTGCCAGCCAGTCCGCCATCGGGGCCCAGTAGTACTGGCTGCTGATCCAGCTGCCGCGCGGGCGGCCGCGCACGATACGGCCGTCGACCGCGAGCTGGAACAGGACGCGGCTGGTGACGTTGGCGATCGCCTCGTACGGCTTTCCCTTCGCCATCAACAGCTGCTGCCTGAGCCGCGGCTCGTCCTCGCTCAGCTGTTGTGCGGTCGCGGAACCGCGGGCCTTCAGCGCACGCTCGGTCGCGTCCTCGACCTCGGCGAGCCAGCGTTCCGGATCGGGCACGTTCTCCGGGTGTCCCTGCGTGCCGAGGTGCTGTTCGAGCAGGCGGCGCTGCTTCTTGGCGATGTCGGCGGAACAGGCGGCCTGGATGAGCGCCGCGTTCTCGTGCCCGACGACGAAGACCGTCCGGCGCATGCCGAGCATCCGGATCAGCGTGCGCTCGTCGTAAAGCGCCTTCTCCACCTCCGCGACACCGTCGCCCTTCACCCGCGCCCACGCCGACAGGTGCACCGACGCCGGATCCGTGGCATGCAGCGCGACGACCGCGTCCGCGGCGGCGTGCACCGAGCCGGCGGGCGTGGTCAGGCGATGACGTGTCGCGAGGCGGGCGCGGCGCTGCCGGATGCCGATCTTGAGGGTCACGGATCGGTTCTATCACCGGGGCCCGACAAAATCCTGCGGTGAGGTGTGGGTTCGTGAGTGGTGAGGATGATTAGGCCGAGGATGTTTTAGGTACCTATGTGGCTCCGGTTGCGGTTGATCTCAGGCTCGTGTCCGTGAAGGACTCCAGTCAGGCGCTCACGTGAGTTTTCGCGGTCGTGGGGATGTCGTGAAGGGCCCCTTTGAGACGATGAAGGTCTCAAAGGGGCCCTTCACGACATAAGAGCTCGACGCCGGACCCATGCGCAGCCTCCGGCGCTTCTTGCCGTAATGAAGGACCCCTTCATGTACCGAGCTCAGCCCGACATGTAGTGAGGGAGTCCCTCACGGACCTGCGATCCCGACCCGCCCGCCGTAGGGACCTAGAACACGCCACTCACGAGGGGCTAGACCCGCTCCAGTTCGAATACCGGGATGATCCGGCTGGTCTTGCGCTGGTACTCGGCGAACTGCGGCATGACGGCGGACTGCCTGGCGTAGACGTCGTCGCGCTCGGCGCCGGTGAGCAACCGGGCGCGGACCGGGAAGGTTTCGGTGCCGAGTTCGACCTTCGTGTCCGGGTTGGCCACCAGGTTGTGGAACCACGCCGGGTTCTCGTCGGAGCCGCCCTTGCTGCCGAAGATGTAGATCCGGTCGCCCTCGAGGAGCGGGACGAGCGGTGCGATCCGCTCGGTGCCGGACTTCGCGCCGGTGTGGTGGACGAGAACGAGCGGGAAGCCCTCGAACATGCCACCCGCCTTGCCGCCGGTCTCGCGGAATTCGGCGATCACGCCGCGGTTGATCTCGTCGAAGTCGAAGTCGATCGTGTCTGCCATGACCTCGATCGTATGGCGCATCGAGTGACCGTATCGATGGCTGAAAACGCCACGAGCATATCCATTTGTCGCACTATGCTCGGCGGCATGGACCTGTTGGCCGAAACCCTCGCCGTGGGCGGCGTCCGTGGCACCGCCGGCGCCCGGATCGAGGCGTCCGGGCCGTGGGGGATCCTCTGGCACGGCATCGCCGGTGCGGCCTTCTACGCCGTCACCTGCGGGACGGCCTGGCTGGACGTGGCGGGCCATCCGCCGCGGCGGCTCATGCCCGGCGACGTCGTCCTGCTGCCGAACGGACCGGAGCACACCCTGCGCAGCGCCCCGGACGTCGCGATCATTCCCAACCTGTGCACGGCGGCGGAGAAGGCGCGGGAGTGCGGCGGAGTACTGCGCCTCGGTTCAGGGGAGGTCGAGACCCACGTCCTCGGCGCGTCCTACGACTACGACCCGGCGGTGTCCACCCAGGTGATGGCCACTTTGCCGGAGCTGGTGCACATCCGCGCGAACCATGTCGGTGGCGGGCTGGACGACACCGTCCGGCTGCTGTCGCGGGAGCTGGCCTCTCCGCAGATCGCCACCGAGTTCGTCCTCAACCGGCTCGTCGACATCCTGCTGGTCCAGTTGCTCCGCGCGTGGCGGACCGAGAAACCGGCCGAGACGCGGGGAACCTGGCTCGGTGTCCTCGGCGATCCGCTGATCAGCGTGGCCTTGGCCAAGATCCACGAGGCGCCGGCGAAACCGTGGACCACCGACCTGCTCGCGGCGGAACTGGCGACCTCGCGCAGCACCTTGACCCGCCGTTTCCGTGAAACGACCGGCCGGACTCCCGGCGATTACCTGACCCAGTGGCGGATGGACCTGGCCGCGGTCCGGCTCCGCGACACCGACGACACGGTGGACACCATCGCCCGCTCTGTCGGCTACACGTCGGTGTACGCGTTCAGCCGGGCCTTCCGGCGGGCTCGAAGTCAGGCGCCGGGGCAGTACCGGACCTCGACCCGGGAAGGTCTCAAGACGGCCGGGTGACCGGAACGACGTCGAGGAGTTCCTTCAGGCCTTCGAAATCCTGCGGGTTGGTGGTGTACAGGGGCATTCGGTGCGCGACGGCCACACTGGCGATCATCAGGTCGGCGACACGGCGCCGGGGCGTCCTGCCCATCGCGAGCACGCAAGCCGACACCCTGCCGAAGATCCGGGCCGCCTCGGTGCCGAAGGGCAGCGGGTCGAATTCGGACTCCACCCGTTGCAGCAGATCCGTGCGCCGGGCCCGCTCGGCCGGGTCCGCGGTGTAGTGCGGTCCTGCTGAAAGCTCGGCGAGCGTGATCGTGCTGATCGACATCAGGTCCGGCAGCTGGGCGTGATCGATCGTCCGGCGCAGGATGAGGATGTTCGTGTCGAGCAGGCCGTGAACCTCAGCGGCCATAGGGATCGCCCGCCTCCCCTTCGAAAGCGTCGTCGAGGTCCGCGCGGAACCTGTCCGGGTCGATGAGCGGAGCGTTGGCCGAGCCGGTGGCGAACTGGTCCCGGGACACGGCGTGCCTGCGACACAGCGGGACCAGCTGGGCGATGGGCGAGCCGCTACGGGTCACGGTGAAGGTTTCACCGTGCTCGACCGCGTCCATGATCTCGCCGGACCGGTTCCGGAGATCACGCTGGGAGATCTCATGCTGAACGCTCATGTGCCCACTCTAACACCCTGTGCCCCGATGTGCCACGCTGTGCCACATCGCCGTCAGGCCGTCTCCTCCTCCGGTTCCGGCTCCTCCGCGGGCCGCGTGAACAGCCGCGTCGCGGAAAGGCGGGCGACTCCGTCCGGCTCGCCCAGGTCGTCGGTCGCGTTCCGGATCGTCGCGTCGACGGACAGGTATTTGCGGCCCGCCCGCAGGTCCGCGTCGTTGCGCAGCCGCACGATCAGCGGGAACTCGCTCAGCGCGCCGGCGTCGAACAGGCCGGTGGTGTAGATCAGCTGGACGCCCAGCGCCTCCGCCACCGCGCGCTGAAGTTCCAGCAGGTAACCCGCCGAAGCGCGGCCGATCGGGTTGTCGAGGAACAGCACGCCGGAGTGCCGGTTGCGTGCCTTGCCGCGGTTGTTCGCCCGCAGCGCCGCCAGGGTGCAGTACAGGATGATCGCCGCGGTCAGCTGCTGCCCGCCGGAGAACACGTCCCGGATCTCGGAGACACGCTGGCGTTCGGTCCGCAATACGGAGTCCGGCTTCAGCATGTCGACCCGGAACCCCTTGGGGGCGGCGGCCTGCACGCCGCGCAGCACGAGGGAAAGCCCGTCTCGCTTGACATCCCGGCCGTCGGAGGTCTTCCCCACCGCGGCCTCGTCGACGACCTCGCCCAGTTTCTCGGCGAGCACGTTCTCTTCGAGTTCGGTGAAGCGGATCCGCAGGAACTCCTGGCCCGACCAGTCGCCGAGACCGTCCGGCAGCCGCGAAACCCGTTGTGCCGCGCGAAGAGTGCGCAGCGCGCCGTCGACCATGCCCTGCAGGCGGGTGATGATGCCGCCGCGGTGCCGGTCGATCTGCGCGAGATCGTCGGTGAGCGTGCGCAACCGCGGCCGCAGCGCCTCCGCCCATTCCGCGGCATGGGCGGGCAGCTGATCGCGGCGGACCGAGATCACCTGCTGCCGCACCGGCGTGCTGAGCTTCTCGAAGCGCTTGTCCGTCGCGTACTGCGCCAGCTGGTCGGCCGCGGCCCGCACCCGGCGGTCGCCCGCGTCGGCGGCGTCCTGTGCCTCCGTGAGCGCCGTGTTGAGCCGGGCGTGTTTGGTGCGCGCGGATTCGACGTCGCCGTCGAACGCGGCCACGCCGTCCGATTCGGACAACAGATGCGCCATGGACTCGGCCAGCAGACCGAAGCCGGACGCGGACACCTTCGCGGACTCCAGCGTCGCTTCGGCCGCGGCGCGGCGCTCCTGCAGTTCCTCCCATTTCCGCGCGGCGGCGGACACTTCGAGGCTCGCTTCGTCGATCAGTTCCAGGCCGTGCTCGATGTCCTTCGGCCTGGCGTCGAGGGCGAGCTGGGGGCTCGCTAGCTCCGGGAGCTGGGCCAGTTCCGCCTTGCGGGTCGCGACGAGCCCGACGATCTCGGTGCGTTCCTCCTCCAGCACGGCGACCGCCCGGTTCGCCCGCGCCTGCGCCGCCGCCCGCGCGGAAGCGTCGGAACCGTCCGGCGTCTCCAGCAACGACGAGGCCCGCTCGCGGACGGCGTCGTCCAGTGCCTCGAAGGCCGCCCGCGCGGACGTCTCGACGCTTTCGGCCTGTTCGAGTTCGGCCCGCAGATCACTGCCGACCTCGACCTTCGCGTACGCCTCGGAAGCCGACGAGAAGGTACGCCGCAACGCGTCCACCGGCTCTGCGGGCACCGGATCGTCCTCGGTGACGTCGCTCGACCCCGGAACCTCGGCCAGTTCGGACTTCGCGGTCGTCGCCGTGCGCCGGTGCCCGTCGGCGGTGCGCTGTTCCTCGCCTGCCTGCTCGCGCAACCGGGAAGCCTTCACCGCCGCTTCGGACGCCGTCGACTCGGCCCGCTCGGCGGTCTCCGTCGCACGTTCGACGTCGTCCGTCCACTCGGGAATCTTCGCGGCACGCGTGGCGAGCGCCTCGAGACCGCGGGCACGCTCCCCCGCCTCGGCCGAAGCCGCGCGCAGTTCGGGGACCCGCTCCCGCAGCCCGGTCGCCTTCTCGCCGAGGCGCTGGAACTCCTTTTCCGTCTGCTCCAACGCGGTCCGCGCGGTTTCGTGCGCGGTGCGCGCGTTCTGCAGCTGCTCGGCCAGCGTCGCGATGCTGCCCGGCGGGTAATCCTCGCGCCACGTCTTGAGTTTCCACGACAACGCGCTGTCGTCGGCCAGCGAAATCGCCAGCGCTTCCAACCGGCGCTGACGTTCCGCGTGCCGCAGCGCGATGGCCTCGCGCTCGGCGTCGGCTGCCTCTTCGTCGTACATGGCCGGGTTGGGCGGCACGAGGAACTCGATGCCCGCCTCTCCCGGCAGGCGATCGGTCGTGGTGGCCTCGGTCGTGGAGACCGGGATGATCGTGGTGGGCAGCAAACGCCGCTCCGCCAGGACCTTCTCGGCGAGCCGGACCTGCTCCGGCTCGTTGAGCAGGATCCCCGAGACGAGCTGGGGCGCACGGGCCAGCACCGCAGCCCGTCGCTTCTTGTCCAAAGTGGACAGATAACGCCAACCGGACCACGCGTTCATCCCGGCGGCTTCCAGCGCGTCCAACGCGGCCTGGACCTCTTCGGTGGCGGGCAGGAGACCGCCGGAACCGAGTGCGTTCAGCGCGCGCTCGTCGACGGATTCCTCCATCCGCAACGCGGTCTGTTCCTTCTCCGCGGCCGAACCCGCCTCGCGGAGCCGTTCGAGCAGCACCGGGAGATCCGTCTCCAGCGCGACGTCCTCCGCGCCGAGGAGCTCGCTCAGCCGGGGTTCGACGGCGAGCGCGTCGGTGCGCCGATCGGCCCGGTCGAGCTCGTCGGCCGCGCGCTCCAGCCTGTCCTTTGTGGACCCGGCGAGCCGGTGCGCGTCGTTGACCGTGGCCTGCGCGGAGCGCAGATCCTCGGCGACGCGTTCGAGTTCCTGTTCACGGCGGACGAGTTCCGCGGCGGTCGTCTCGGCCTCGGTCCTGGCCTCGCGGGCCGCCTCGGCGACATCGGCCCCGGCCTTGAGCGCGCCGGACCGGACGGCTTCCGCGATCTCCTCACGGACCTCCGCGATCCGCGCGCCCAGCCCGCGGGCCTCCGCCCGGCGCGAAGCCGCGAGGTTCGCCGACTCGTCCCGTTCCGCCTGTGCCTTTTCCGCCTCGGCACGCAGGGCGCCGACCTGCGCCTCGGCCTTCACCGCCTGCTCGGTCGCGTTCTTGGCCAGCGCCAGCAGGCCACGCGCGAGCGCGGCCGCGGCGGTGTTGCGCGCCTGCAGCGCGGGCTGCGCCTTCTGCTCGCGGTTTCCCACCAGTTCCCGGAAATCGCGGGCCTTGCGGGCGGCGTTGAGGTGGTTGAGCACGGTGGCGCATTCCCGCCATGCCTCGGCGGAGGTCTTGGCCTCGGCCAGTTCGCCGTCGACCCGCTTCTTGCTCTCCTGCGCCTCGTCGAACCGCAGTTTCCCGACCAGGCGGCGAAGTTCGGTTACGCCTGCGGTGAGACGACGGTGGTCGCCCTCGGCCAGTTTCTCCGCGGACTTCACCTCGTCGACGTGCTGTTCGAGCCCGCTCAGCCGCTCGTTCTCCAGCTTGTCCCGCGCGGCGACCTGGCAGGCCAGCGTCCGCATCTCGGCGCGGGCCGCGTCGGCGAGCTTCCGTGACGCGGCCGCGACGCCTTCCTCTTCCGCCAGCGGTGTGAGCAGATCGAGGGCACCCGCGACGAAGTCCCGCTCCGACAGCAGATCCCCCCGCTGGGCGAGGTTGTGCGCGTAGGTCGCGACGACCTCGGCGAGGTCCTTCGGCTCCTCCTCCGAAAGGACCGCGCGCAACAGGAACTCGACGAACGCCTCGTCGGTGCTGAACGCGAAGGCGTCCGCCGCCTCGCCCTCACCGGCGTTCATCGCGCGCTGGTACCGGAAAAGCTCGGTGTCGAGGCCGAGACCGTCTAGCCGGGACGTCCATTCGTGGTGACGCCGGGTCCAGAACAGCTCCAGTTCCGGCTCGCCGCCGTGCACCTTGTCGAGCTGGTCGTGGAAACCGGACATCGTCAGCAGCCTGCCGTCCGACGTCAGCGGCAGCGAGTCCAGATCGAGCGAGGGGGTGGGACGGAAGCAGTACCAGGAATCGACGAGGTTCTCCGAATCCGCCGACACCACGTGCCCGCGCCATTCCGACACCTTGCCGGTGATCACCCGGTGGCCGGTCTCGACCTGCAGCCACTCCAGCACGACGTGGGAGACGTCCTTGGCGGTGACGAACTTCTCCAGCACCTTGGTGTTCGTGGTGCCGACGACCTGGCGGCGGCCTGGCAGCATGACCGAGAAGATCAGCTTGATCAGGACGGACTTGCCACCGCCGTTCTCCAGGAACAGCACGCTCGCCGGCGACGGGCGCCGCGGCGGCCCCTCCCCCGCCAGGTGGATACCGGCGCTGAACAGCGCGTCCTGTTTGGGCGCGGTGATGGCGGCGCCGACGCCGCTGAAGTCCAGCACGACGTCCTGGTACCGCGCGCCCGCCGGGCCAACCGAGTGCAGGCGAACCCGCGAAAGCTCGTACATCTCTTCCCTCCCCTATCCGAGAACCCGCGTCCGCGATAGCGCCGCCAGGGCGCTGGTTCCCGTTGCCACCCAAGCTCTGCTTTCCGGCGCCCTGCCGCCGCGATAGCGGGGCCTCCGGCCCGGGCGGGTTCGCATCGGCTGATTTCCGCTCATCCCCACTGCTCCGCTCACCAGCCGTCTAGAGCGTGTCCGACGCAGCAGCTCGCAGTGTCCCGCCGCCGTTGGCGACCGAGACCACGTTCAGCTCGAGCAGATCGTCGAAGGCCGCGTCGGCGGCGAGTTCCCGCACCTGCACCTGATAGCGCGGCGTCGTCCGGTAGGTCCCGCCCTGTTCCCCGCTGACCTGGACGAGAAAGCCTTGATCGGCGAGGAAGCGCAGGGCCCGCGCGACCATGCCGCGCGTGGTGTCCGAAGCCAGCCTGCCGTCCTTGGTCGCCGCCGCCGCGGGACGCCGGGCGTAGGCGCGCCATGCCTGTTCGAGCTCGGGCGCGTCGGCCAGCGGGTCGTTGTTCGCCTCGGCCGCCGCCGCGCGCTCGTCGAGGATCCGGCAGGCCTCACGCACCATCGCGTCCACCTGCTCGACGCTGACGCGGCCTATGTAGGTGTCGTTGGCGAGGTCGTCCGGGCGCGGGTAGCCGAGCGCGGCGGTGGCCAGGTGGACGAGCCCGTGCAGGACCTTCTCGGTCTCCCGGCGTTCGCGGATCTTGCTCTGCCGCGCGTAGCTGTCCATTTTGATCTCGAAGACGGACTCGTCGGTCGCCGCCAGCACGGCACCGGCCTGGAGGTTGACCTCCAGCACCATCAGCCCGAGCCCGGCCGCGACCGCGTGCGTGAGCTGTTTGAACGCCCTGTCCTCGCCGTAGCGCCGGACGAGATCGCCGTACACGACGTCCCGCGACGGCAACTGCTTCGGGCGCATGCCGAAGGAAACCAGCCTGGCCGCGGATTCGACGTCCCCGGTTGTCGTCACGCGACCTCCTCCTCTTCTTCTTGGCGATCCACTGCGGCCGACGAAAGCAGCAGATCCGCTCCGCCGAACTCGGGATCTTCGAGCAGCGTGCCGTCGTCGACGGCCAGCAGCACTTGACGCTGCCCCAGCCGCAGCGCCGCGCCGACCTCGGGACTGTAGGCGTGCACCGCCCGCAGGGCGACCAGGGCAGGCAGCCCGGGATCGATCCGGCGGGCCTCTTCGAGCAGTCCGGACAGCCGTCGCGGCACCTCCGGCAGGTCGAGCAGGTCGTCGGCGAGGCGCCACTGCTCGTCGCCGAACTTGTCGGTGACGTCGGCGGGCATGAGCTCGGGCTCCGGGATCTCGCCGACGAGCTGGTCGCGTTCCGGTGCCGGCCGCAGCAGCAGCGACACCAGCGAAGACAGCGACGGCACGGTCGGCGGCGAGATACCGGCGCCGGCGTGGAAGAACGACTCGGCCGGCGCGACGGCCTCGGCGATCGGCAGGCCCAGCGTCGGCATCAGGAGCTGGCCGAACAGGTCGATCGTCGCGCGTTGCGGCGGCCCGGAGAACTGCTGGCGGTCCTGTTCGGCTCGGAACACCGCACCGGCGTCGGCCAGCCTCGACTGGAGCCGGGTGTGGCGGCGGATGCAGTCGCTGACGATGTCGACGAGTTCGGCCGCGCGGCGTTTACGGTCGAGGTCCTCGGTCTCGTCCCGCGACGCCGTGATGTTCTTGAGGATCGCGTTCTCCGCCCGGAACCGGGACTCGATATGGGACAGCGCCTGATCCAGCAGGTCCGGGACCTCGCGCTCCCAGTCGACCGCGCGGACGTCGCGCCGGGTGGCGTCCAGCTTGGCGCGCAGTGTCTCGCCGTACTGGACGGTCCGGTAGCGGGCCTGTTCGGCGGCGAGCTTCGCGTCGGCGAGGCGGCCGCGGTTGATCAGGTTCTCCAGTTTGACCTCGGCCGCGATCTGGGCGGACTCGACGTCGGTGTCCAGCGCGCCGACGAGGACGTTGATCGCCTCGTCGGTGGCGCGCAGGTAGACCTCGTCGTGGCGCTCGGCCAGCTCGACGAGCAGCTTGAAGTCGAACTGGCGGCGCTGGTAACCCCCGCCGGGGCCGATGGAACCGTAGACGCGGCGGAACCCGCGATCGGTGGTGCCGACGTTGATCAGGTTGTCGAGGACCCACCGGGCGACCTTGGCGTGCTCGTCCGGCGTCCGGCCGGGCGCCTGGAGCGCGACGAACGGCAGCAACCGCGCGATCACCTGTTCGTGATCGGCGCCGGTGTCGAAGTCCATCGACACCGTGACCTGGTCGATCGTGTGCAGCGCGATCTCGGCCATCTGGTAGATCGTGGCGTCCGCCCAGTCCAGCTTCGCCTTGCGCGCGTCGAGGTCGTGCAAGGGCGCTGTGCAGGCCAGCGCCTTGAGGCGGCGGGTCAGCCCCTCGTCGGCCAGCCCCATCCCGGTCAGCTCGTCGTCTCGCACAGCAGGCCAGGCTAGTCGCCACCCCCGGCGACCCGCACGGGTGACCGGGGTGCCCGGCGCTCCGGGCGGCGGTAGCGTCTGGTCCATGCGTGAAATGAGCCGGGACGAATGGTGGAAGTTCTCGAGTGAGGGCACCCGGACGGGCATGCTCGGCCTGGTCCGCGCCAACGGGGCGCCGATCGTGACTCCGGTGTGGTTCCTGCTGAACGAGGGTACGGACGGTGACGAGCTGATCTTCACCACCGGCACGGAGACCCTCAAAGGGAAGGCGCTGCGGCGCGACCCGCGGCTCTCGCTTGCTGTCGACGACCAGAAGCCGCCCTACTCGTATGTGCAGTTCACCGCTGAAGCCGTGCTGCACGACGACCTCGACGAGATGCTCGAATGGGCGACCAAGCTCGGTGGCCGGTACATGGGCGCCGACCAGGCCGAGGCCTACGGCAAGCGGAACGCCGTGCCCGAGGAGTCGTTGGTGCGCGCACGGATCACGAAGGTGATCGCGCGGGCCGACATCGCCGGCTGACCCGATAGCGCGTGAAGGCCCCCTTCCCTCGGCTCAGCCGAGGGAAGGGGGCCTTCACGCGCTATGGGCGCGACACCCGGACAGCCCGTTTCACATGACCCTCTGTGTTGATGTTGGTCAAGTATTGACACGAAGCACCCTCTGGTGTGTGATCTGAACCATAGATAGGAAAGTTTCCTAACTAAAACTCCCTCCCCCGCCGGGCCCGCCCGGTCCGCCGTTGCACCTCCCGACCCCGAACTTCACGCATGGAGGCTCCAGTGGCACCCCGACCCCCGTGGCGCGCGTTGCTCACGTGTGCCGCCGCGACGGCGATGACCCTCGCCGTCCTGCCTGCTCTGCCCGCCGGCGCGGCACCGACCGACCATGAATCCGAAGCCGCGACGATCTCCCAAGGCGCCGTCGAAAAGAACCACGCCGGCTATTCCGGCACCGGGTTCGTGAACTTCGACAACGTCGCCGGCAGCTACGTCGAGTACACGGTGAACGCCGCGCAGGCCGGAACCCAGACGCTGACTTTCCGCTACGCCAACGGAACCACGATCGACCGGCCGGTTTCCTTGAGTGTCGACGGGACCGCCGCCGGCACGCTGTCCTTCCCCGGGACCGGCGCGTGGACCACCTGGAAGACCGTCACCAAGGACGTCGCCTTGGCCGCCGGGGCGAACAAGATCCGCACCACCGCGACGACCGCGAACGGCGGTCCCAACGCGGACAAGCTCACCGTGAGCGGGGTGGCCGACGCAGAAGCGCCGACCCCGCCGAAGAACCTGGCCGCCAAGGACATCAAGGCCCGCAGCGCCACCTTCACCTGGGAAGCCGCGACGGACAACGTCGGCGTGGTCCGCTACGACGTCATGCGCGGTGGCAACGTCCTCAAGACCGTCGACGGGAACACGCTCACCGCGACCGTCGACAACCTGCAGCCGAACACGGCCTACGACATCTCGGTCGGCGCCTTCGACGCGGCCGGAAACCCTTCGCAGCAGAGCAATGTCGTCCAGTTCACCACGCCGCCCAGCGGGGACACCACGCCGCCGACGGTGCCGGGGAACCTGCGCTCGACGTCGGTGACCGCGAACAGTGTCTCCTTGGCGTGGAACGCTTCCACGGACGACAGCGGCACCATCGCCGGCTACGACGTCTACCAGGGCACCACGAAGGTCGCGACGACACCGTCGCTCGAAGCCACGATCACCGGGCTGACGGCGAACACGTCGTACACCTTCACGGTGAAGGCGCGTGACCTCGACGGCAACGCCTCGGCCGCGAGCGCCGCGCTGACCGCGAAGACGAGCGGGAACGCGGGCGGCGGAATCCCCGAGTACGACAAGGAAATCACCAAGGTGGACCTCGCCTGGTCGGTCGACTTCCTGCCGGACGGCACGGCGCTGGCGACCGAACGGGACCGGTTCGAGATCCTGCGGATCACGCCGTCGGGTGAGAAGACCACGGTCGGCAAGGTGCCCGGCGCGGTCGGCACCAACGGCGAAGGCGGCCTGCTCGGCATCGCGATCTCGCCGAACTACGCCACCGATCACGCGATCTACCTGTACCACACGGCATCCGGGGACAACCGGATCGTGAAGATGACCTACGACAACGGAAAGCTGTCCTCGGCGTCGACGCCGGTGCTCACCGGGATCGCCAAGAACCGCTACCACAACGGCGGAAGGCTGCGCTTCGGCCCGGACGGAAAGCTCTACGCCACCGCCGGCGACGGGCAGAACAAGGACACCGCGCAGAACAAGGGATCGCTCAACGGCAAGATCCTTCGGGTCAATCCCGACGGCTCGGCGCCGAGCGACAACCCGTTCTTCTCCACCGGCGGCAGCGCCCGCTACGTGTGGAGCTTCGGACACCGTAACCCGCAAGGCCTGGCGTGGGATTCCCGTGGCCAGCTGTGGGCCTCGGAGTTCGGCGACGGCAAGCTCGACGAGCTCAACCTGATCCAGAAGGGCGGCAACTTCGGCTGGCCCCAGTGCGAAGGCACCGAGGGCTCCTGCGGAGGCACTGTCGCGCCGAAGAAGACTTGGTCGACCAGCTCCGGCGGGCCGAGCGGGATCGAGATCGTCAACGACTGGATCTACGTCGCGGCCGTCACCAGCGAGCAGCTCTTCGCCACCCAGATCAACGCGGCGGGCAACGGCGTCGGTTCGGTGCAGTCGCTGTTCTCCGGCCGCTGGGGCAGGCTCCGCTCGGTCACCAAGACACCGGACGGCGGCCTGTGGGTCACCTCGACCAACGCGGACAAGAACGGCGGCACGCCGAGCGGGATCGACAACGTGGTGGCACGGTTGAAGTTCCCGGGTACCTCGCAGCCGGGAGCGTTCAAGCTGACCAGCTCCGCGTTCGCCGACAACGCCTCGATCCCGGACAAGTTCACCTGTGCCGGTGACGGCACCGCGGGCCAGGACACCTCCCCGCCGCTGACGTGGAGTGCCGGGACCACCGGCGCCAAGGGATACGCGGTCGTCTTCGCCGACGTGGCCAACAACGGCAACAAACTGCACTGGGCGATCTGGGACATCCCGGCGTCCTCGGGGTCCACAGTGTCGCTGCCCGAAGGCCTCGGAGCGGGCTACACGGTCCCGAACCAGAACGGTGCCAAGCAGAAGGCCATGGGCAGCGGGGCGAACTCGCAGAAGTACTTCGGCCCCTGCCCCGGCGGCTCCAGCCATCCCTACACGTTCACGCTCTATGCCCTGAAATCGGCGACGGTGCCGGGCTTGTCCTCATCCTCGACGATGGCCCAGATCGAGACGGCGATCAAGAACGCCTCGACGGCCAACGTCAAACTGCGCGGCAAATCCAGCGCCGCGTCCTGAGTCGCGGTCGGGGTGTCCGGAGCGGCGCCGGGCACCCCGGCCGTTTCCACGGAAACGCCTAAGCTCCCCACGGTGAAGGACTGGAAGTTCTGCCCTCGCTGCGGCGACCGCACGCGAATCGACGGCGACGGCGAAGACACCCATGTCGAGTGCCCCGCCTGTGGCTTCACCAAATACGACAACCCGCTGCCGACCACGGTCGGGCTCGTCCTCGACGGCGACCGGATCCTGTTGCTGCGCCGGGAACAGGAGCCGCGGAAGGGCAGCTGGGACACCGTCGGAGGGTTCCTCTCCGGCGCGGAGACCGCCGAGGACAACCTCGTCCGCGAAGGGCTCGAGGAAATCGGCTGCGAACTCCGGAACCTCCGGTTCGCCGGATCGTACCCGTCCGTCTACGGCGACACCGGGCTGACGACGATCGGGCTCGCCTTCGTCTGCGAACTCCCGCCGGACGCGGAAATCGTGCTGTCGGAAGAGAATTCCGAGTACGCCTGGTTCCCGCTGGACGATCGCCCGCCGCTCGCCTTCGCCGACTGCGAGGCCGCCGTCGCGGCCTTGGCGGCGCTCACCAGCCGAACAGGTTCCGCATGATCCGCGAACAGCGCTCGGTCATCGCCGCGGCGTCCTGATCCGGCTGGTCGATCCACCAGCTGATCAGGGAATCGACCACTCCGGTCCACACCTGGGCGATCGCCTCGATGTCGCGATCGTCGTCCAGCCCGCGCGAATGCATCAGCTGCGCGGCGCCGATCAGCGCGAATCCGTCGAGCCGATGGCGATAGCCGACCGCGACGCCGGCGATCTCGCCGGTCGACGGCACCGTCGGGTCGCGGAGCAGCTTCCACGCGTACCGGTCATTGTCGAATGTCTCGAAAATGGCCGAGAGCACCGCGAGCGGCATGCGTTCCGGCGGCCCGCCCTTCCCCGCCATCGTCTCGGCGACCCCTTCGGTCAGCCTGTCCCCCGCCCGGTGCAGGCAGGCGAGGTACAGCCCGTCTTTCGAGCCGAAGTACTGGTACAGCAAGGGTTTCGTGACGCCGACCCGGCGGGCGATCTCCACCATCGACGCCCCGGCGTACCCGTTCTTGCCGAACTCCTCCGTCCCGGCGCGCACGATCTGGGTCTCCCGTTCCTCACGGGGCACCCCCTTCGTGCCGACGGCCCTTGCTTCTGTCACGGCGGTTATCTTACCCTGAGGTAAATGACCCCAGGGTAAGTTACCTGATGGTCAGTTAACCGGGGCGGGACAGGGAGAGGTGCGATGGCGGAGTTTCTTGCCCATTTGAGTGACCCGGTGTTGCTGGCGACGCCGGTGTTCCTGCTGTTCGTCGCGATCGAGATCCTCGCGCTGCATGTGCTCGGCCACGACGACAACGTCATCGGCTACAGCGTCAAGGACACCCGGACCAGCATGTCCATGGGCGCGGTGGCGGTGGTGATCAACGGTGTCTTCCGCATCGCCATGCTGTTCGTGTTCGCCGCGCTCTACGAACTGGCGCCGGTGAAGTTCAGCCCGCACGACTGGTGGACCTGGGTGCTGATGCTGCTGGGGCAGGAGATCGTCTTCTACGCCTACCACCGGGCCAGTCACCGCGTCCGGATCATGTGGGCCGGCCATCAGGTGCACCACTCGAGCGAGCACTACAACTTCTCGACGGCGTTGCGGCAGAAGTGGACCCCGTACTTCCAGCTGCCGTTCTGGTCGATCCTCGCCCTCGCCGGGATCCCGCCGTGGATGATCCTCACCGGACTGTCGATCGACCTCGTCTACCAGTTCTTCGTGCACACCGAGAAGATCCGGAAGCTGCCGCGCTGGTTCGAGTACGTGTTCAACACGCCGTCACACCATCGTGTGCACCACGGCAGCGACCAGGAGTACCTGGACGCGAACTACGGCGGCATCCTGATCATCTGGGACCGGATGTTCGGCAGTTTCGTCCCGGAAGGCAAGCGGCCGACCTACGGGCTGACCAAGAACGTCGAGTCCCACAACCTGCTCAAGGTCGGCTTCCACGAATACGGCTCGATCCTGCGAGACGTCCGCGCCGCCGGGTCTTGGCGGGACAAACTCGGGTACGTGTTCGGCCCGCCGGGCTGGCAGCCCAAGGCGGCGCTGAGCCCAGGCCGTGTCCTGTGAGTGCTGACCTGCGGAAAGAGAGCGGGGGACCTTTGCTCTCGCCTCCGGGACGGTCACCGCGCGTCCTCGCAGGACAC
Organism: Amycolatopsis sp. WAC 01376; assembly: GCF_003947415.1. Classification (GTDB taxonomy): domain Bacteria; phylum Actinomycetota; class Actinomycetes; order Mycobacteriales; family Pseudonocardiaceae; genus Amycolatopsis. The sequence continues at coordinate 1,067,095 of NZ_QHKL01000003.1, read as the reverse complement.
GGCCTAAGCGCTCCTGCGCAACGCGGGTGAATTCTCCGGCCGGATCTCCGGCGGGAGGCTCTCCAGCGGCGGCCGCTGGGTGAGGGCCACGTCGGTGAGCACGAGTTCCCGCTCGACGCCCTCCCCCGTGCCACGCCGGAATTGGGCGAGCGACGTCGACGGCGGCGCCGCGGAGATCACCCGGCCGCCCCGCTCCAGCCGGTCCATCAGGGTCAGCATGATCTGCGCGGCCATCCTGCCGAGCGCCTGGGTGCCCTGGTGGCGGTGGGTCCGGTGGCCGAGGTCGACCTGCGCGAGCGCGTCGAGCCCGTGCAGTTCGAGCAGGTCGATCAGATGGCCGACCTCGACGCCGTAATGCGTGACGAACGGGATGCCTTCGAGCACTTCGCGCCGCCCCGCGTACTCGCCGGCGAGCGGCTGGACGAAACCGGCCAGTTCCGGCCAGTACATGTTGAGCAGTGGACGGGCGACGAGTTCGGTGACCCGGCCACCGCCGTCGGGTTCGACACCCGCCGCGCCGGCGAGCGGCCGGTGATAGAACCCTTTGACGTAGGCGATTCCCGAATCGGTCAGCAGTGGCCCCAGCAGGCCGGTCACGTAGTCGGCGGTGAAGTCGCGCAGATCGCCGTCGACGAAGACGACGAGATCACCGGTGGTTTCGGCGACGCCCTTCCAGAGCGCTTCTCCCTTGCCCGGCAGGCTTTCCAGAGCCGGGAACACCGCGTCCTGCGCGACGACGTCCGCGCCGGCCGCGCGGGCGACCTCGGCGGTGGCGTCGGTGGAATGGCTGTCCACCACCAGGATTTCGTCCACCAGGGGAAAGCGTTCGACGAGTTCACGCCGGATGGTGCCGACGATCGCGCCGACCGTCTCGGCTTCATCGCGGGCCGGGATCACCACCGAAACCCGCGTCCCGCGTTTGGCGGCGACGAGTTCGCCCGCCCACCAGTCACCCGCCCGGCTGCTGCGCCGGGCGAGCCACGTGCCGACCTCCGCCGATACCCACATGGCTGCCCCTTCCTCGAAGATCACCTCACCGGGAAGCTTCGAGGGGAGCTGTTTCCATCCGTCGTCACCACGGAAACCGCCGCGTTACGCCTGCCCGCCGCAGGTTAACGGCCGGACAGTGCGGCGGAGAGGGCCTCACCGGTGCGGCGTTTGGCGAGGTAGAACGCCGCCTCGTGCGGTTTCGCCCCGTTGTCGACGGTGTAGCCGCTGTCCAGGACGCCGTCGGCGCCGGGGAACAGCCTGCTGAGGTCCGGCCGGGCGGCGACGAGATCGTCGCGGTCGGCCAGGTTCACCCAGCTCGCGACGCCGGGCGGGACGGACGGCGGCTGCGGGCGGGTCCGTTCGTAGACCACCGTGCGCAGGCCCAGCGGCGAGCCGAGGGTGAGCAGCAGCGGCAGCGGACGGCCGTGCAGATGGGCGGCTTCGTAGGCGACGACGGAACCGAGCGAATGCCCGATGATCGCCTCGGTCTCCGGGCCGATGTGTTCGGCGACGCGGTCCTGCACGCGTTTCCGGATCGTCTCGTCGGTGAGGTACAGCGTCACCTGTTTGAGTGCCTTGACCACCACGCGTTCGGCGAACGCCACCCCGAGCCTCGCGAACGGCTTCAGCCGCATCAGCGCGTTCAGCACCGGGCGGGCGGCCGCGCGTACGCCCTGGGTTTCCCCGTCCGGACCGCCGAGCCGGGCCAGTTCGGCACTCGCCCGCTCGCGATCCGTCTCGCGGGACGCCGACACGGCCGCGTTCCGGAGCCACTCCCCCGCCAGCGCCTCGGCGAGTTCCCACTCGTCGGCGGTGAGTTCGTCGGCGCCGCCTTGCTGGCCGTCCTTGAGGAAAAGGTCACCGTAGAAGGCCATCCGAGCGTCACCGGGCCGGGCGTCGCGCCACAGGGAGTCGGCCAGTCCGGCGTCACCGACGAGCCGGACACCGCCCGCCAGACTCGGCAGCCATTCCGCCTCGAGGGTGTCCGCGGACTTCTGTTCCTGGGCGATGCCGTGCACCAGAACGATCCGAGCCATGGCGCACAGTATCGCGGCCGCCCTTGCCGGTGACCGTCCGATGAGACAAAGTGATCTCCGTGGGAGAGCGGAGGTCGTTGGTCGTCGCGTCGCAGTGCGACTCGCTGAACCTTCTCTCGTTCCTCCCCGACGCGGGCCGTCAGGTTTCGACGGCCCTGCTCGACCCAGAGATCGGCGGCTGCGTCCCCGCGCTCGAGGACGGCCGCGGCCTGCTCGTCGACCCGACGATGGTCGAGCTGGACGACGCACTGGTGGAAGCGTTCGAGCGTGCTTCGGAAGACGAGGCGACGCTGTTCCTTTCGCTCGTCGGGCACGGCGAATACGCCGACGACGACTTCTACTTCCTCACCAAGGACACCGGCCTGCCGGTGGACAGCCGGAAATCGTTCCTGTTCGCCCAGCGCATCAAAGAGCTCCTCGGCCGCCACTCGATGCTGGACGGTTTGGTGATCCTGCTCGACACCTGCCACGCCGGGATCGGGGCGAGGCAGGCGGGCCGACGCTGGCTGCGGATCGTCGGCGAGGCGGGTAGACGGTTCGACCTGCTCACCGCCTCGGACGACCGTGTCGCGGCGAACGGGTGTTTCAGCCGGTCACTGGTTTCGGTACTCCGGTCGGGGCACGCCGAGTTCGGCGAGCGCGTCCGGTGCGCGGACCTCAAACGGGTGATCACCGGCCTGTGCCCGGCGCAGACCGCCATCCATCTGGGTTTCGACGGCACCCGTGAGGTGACCGAAGCCGACCAGGGACTGTGGCTCGCGCTGAACTCCTCGCCCGCCTGGCGGCGTTCGCCCTTGGCAGGCAACCCGGCCGCGCCGCGGATCGAGCGGCTGACCGCGGACTACCGGCCGGATCCGAAGCTCGGTGAGACCGTCGGGCACCTGCTCACCGGGACCCGCCTGGTCGTGCTCGCGGGCGAGGCAGGCACGGGGAAGTCGGCGATGCTCGCCGCGCTGGCCCGGCCGTCGGTGGCCGGTTCGTACGTGCCGCCGGACTTCCTGCACGCCGTGCTGTTCACCGGCCGAGGTGAGACCGCGGAACAGATCGCCCGTGAGCTGGCCAGGCAGTTGCGGCGCACCGTCCCCGGATTCGCCGGCGCCGAAGACGCCCATCGTGCCGGGCTCGACGACGTCGGCCGCGCCGGCGCGAGCGCGTTCGAGCTGGCACTGTTCGGCCCGCTGCGCCGTCTCGCTCCACAATGGACCGGCGGTCCGGTGCGGATCGCGATCGACGGGTTCGACGACCTCGATCCCGGGCTCCGGGGGCGGCTGCGCGAGGTTCTTCTCGACCTGTCGCTGGACCCGGCGCTGGCGTGGGTCAAAACGGTGGTGGCGACCCGGAAACCGGACGTCCTGGGGCCGGCGTTCGTGATCCGGCTCGGTCAGCGGAACCACCTCCTCGAACCGGAGGAAGCCTACGAGGGCGACCCCGTTCCGGGACACGACACCGGCTCTCCCACTTCGCCGAGGATCACTCCCGCCACCCTGATCATCGACGTCCCCGGCCTCCCGCCCGCGCGGCACGAACTGTCCTTCGGGCTCACGACGCTCGGCCGCAGCAGGAACGCCGCGCTCCGGCTCGGCGATTCGCGGGTTTCCCGGCTCCACTGCGAGATCCGCTGGGACGGCACGACGGCGTGGCTGACCGACCGGGACTCCGCCAACGGCACCTTCGTCAACGGGAAACGGGTGCCGAACGCCGAGTTGGCGCATCGGGACGTGCTCCGGCTCGGCGATTCGACGGTCACCTTCATCAGCGTCACGCAGGCGGACCGGGACGAGGAGGACGAGGAGCACGGCACCGGCGCGGTGGCCTCGCCGCGGCACGGTGACGCGGTCCTGCTGGAGCTGCTGGGGCTGGCCGCGGGACGCGGGCCCATCCCGATCTCGATCCTCACCGCCGCGAGCGCGGCGGCGGGCGGGCCGGACCGGCGGGTGCGCGTCCGCGATTTCCTGGCCGGGCTCGGTGATGCGGTCAGCCGGACGCGAGCGGGCCTCGCCGACGAAACCGTCCTGTGGACCGGTGCGCCGCCCGAGCTCTTCCCTGATGTGGAGACCCGTTTGCACGCCTGGCTGGCGTCGGCGACCTCGGAGGTGCCACTCGTGACCGGAGACGACGAGCCGACGCTCGAACAGGGTTATGCCGAGGCCAACGAGGCCGAGCACCTCTGGCTCGCCGGGCTCCGCGAAGACGCCCTCACCTCGCTGGAACGCCGGACGTCCCACATTCCGGTCGAGAACCGGGAACGCTGGGCGATCTGGGTGAACCGCGCGGCCGACGAGCTCGGTGAGACCGACCGCATCACGTTGCGCTGCAAGGCACGGCACGCGACGTGGACCGGCAAGGCGGGTGACGCGGCCGGGGCACTCGCCCGCTTCGAAGAACTCCTGCCGATCGCCACCGCCGCGCTGTCCAGCGGCGACGAAGACGTTTTGAGCATCCGCAACAACATCGGCCATCTGCTCGCCGAACTCGGCCGCTTCGAGGAGTCCCGGGCCGAGTTCGAAGCCCTCGTCCGCGACGCCACCCACGCGCTCGGAGCCGACCATCGCGAGACACTGCACGCGCGGCACTTCCTCGCGGTCGCGACCGGCAAGACGGGGAACGGGGAGGAAGCCCTCCGGCTCGCCAGGGAACTGCTGCCGCGGGCGAAACAGGTGCTGGGCGACGACGAGATCGTCAGCCACGTCCGGCACAACATCGCGTTCTGGAGCGCCGAAATCGAGCACCCCCCCCCGTCGTTTCGGACTACCGACGGCTCCTCGACGAAGCGACGGGACGGCTGAATGACCGGCATCCCGACGTCCTCGACCTCCGATACGGTCTCGCGCTCACCCTCGCCAAGGCCGGGCAGGTCACCGAGGCGCTGTCGACCTGGACCTTGCTGCTCGGCGATTCCGTCGAGGTCCGCGGCGAACGGCACGGCGAAACCCGGAAGATCCGCGAGCAGCTCGCGTACTGGAGCGCGCGGGAGTGAGCGGTGAGCGCACTGCGGATCGCGCTCCTGACCTACCGCGGGAATCCGCGCAGCGGCGGTCAAGGCGTATACGTCCGGCATCTGAGCCGCGAACTCGCCGCGCTGGGGCATCGCGTCGAGGTGCTGTCCGGGCCGCCCTATCCGGTGGTCGACGACGGCGTGCGGTTGACGAAGATCCCGGGGCTCGACCTGTTCGCGGAGCCGAACCCCTTCCGGACACCGCGGCCGCGGGAGTTGCGTGATCTGCCGTCGTGGGTGGAATTCCTCGGCATGCGCCGCGGCGGCTTCCCCGAACCCCTCGCCTTCTCCCTGCGTGCCGCCCGCCATCTCGCGAAACGCAGGAACGAATTCGACATCGTCCACGACAACCAAGGGCTCGGCTACGGGATGCTCCACTGTGGACTGCCGACCGTCGCCACGATCCACCATCCCATCGCCGTGGACCGGGCTTTGAAGCTCGCCACGGTCGCCGGACGCGACGCGGCGCGGGTCAAGCGGTGGTACGGGTTCGTCGACATGCAGCACCGCGTCGCACGGCGGCTGCCCACGCTGACGGTGTCCCGGGCTTCCCGCGCGGCCATCGGCCGGGAAATGGGTGTCCCGGAGGACCGGATCCAGGTCGTCCCGCTCGCCGCCGACACCAGGATCTTCCGGCCGCGGCCCGAAATCCGCCGGGTCCCGGGCCGGGTCGTGGCCACCGCGAGCGCGGACGAGCCGTTGAAGGGGCTCGAACACCTCCTGGCGGCGTGGGAACGGATCGAAGGCGAATTGGTGATCGTCGGCAAACCGAAACCGGACGGCCCGGCGGCGCGGGCGCTCGCCCGCCTCGGCCCCGGCGCGGACGTCCGATTCGTCACCGGGCTGACCGACGACGAACTCGCGCGGCTGCTTTGTTCGGCCGAAATCGCTTGTGTACCTTCACTGTTCGAAGGGTTCTCGCTGCCGGCGGCCGAGGCGATGGCCTGCGGAACGCCGGTCGTCGCGACCACGGGCGGCGCACTTCCCGAGGTCGTGGGTGACGCGGGGATCCTGGTGCCGCCGGGTGACGTACCGGCGCTCGCGGAGGCGCTCACCAAAGTCCTCGGCGACGAACATCTGCGCGCCGACCTCGCGGCCCGCGGCCGGGAAACGGCGGGGGCGCTGAGCTGGCGGCGCACCGCCGAGGAGACCGCCGCGCACTACCGGCGGGTCCTCGGCCGGGAGCGTGCGGGGTGCTGACCGTCGACTTCGACCGGTTCCCCGTCGGCCCCGGGGACCGGGTGCTCGACCTCGGCTGCGGGGACGGACGGCACGCCTATGAAGCGTACAAACGCGGCGCGGACGTGGTCGCCGCCGACCTCGACGACACCGCGCTGAAGTACGTGCGGGACATGTTCGCCAACCTCGCGAAAGCGGGCGAGGCTCCCGCCACGGCCTCGGCGATGGCGGTCCGCGCGGACGCCCTCCGGCTCCCGTTCCCGACCGGCTCCTTCACCCGGGTGATCGTGGCCGAGACACTGGAACACATCCACGCCGACCGGACAGTGCTCGCGGAGGCGAGCCGCGTGCTGGCACCCGGTGGACGGCTGGTGGCGACCGTGCCGCGCTGGTGGCCGGAGCGGATCTGCTGGCTGCTCTCGGACGCGTATCACGAGGTCGAGGGCGGGCACATCCGGATCTACCGGCGTCGCGAACTGCTCGGCAGGCTCACGGAAGCCGGACTGCGGCCGACCGGAAGCCATCACGCGCACGCGCTGCACTCGCCGTACTGGTGGCTGAAATGCGCTGTCGGCCCGGACGAGGAGCATCGGCTCTGCGCGCTGTACCACCGGTTCCTGGTCTGGGACATCATGCGGAATCCCCCGCCGGTGCGGTTCGCCGAGCGGGCGCTGAACCCGGTGCTCGGCAAGAGCCTCGTCGTCTACGCCCGCAAACCGTGAAGGCCACCGCCGCCGGATCGCGGCCGTGCAACGGCCGGACGGCGGGATCCCCTGGGAGACCGGCGGACACCTCGATCCGTGGAATCACCTCGAAGCCGCCATGGGGCTGGACGTCGCCGGACTGAAGGCAGAGGCCGAAGCCGCGTACGACTGGCTGCTTCGGAACCAGCGTCCTGACGGATCCTGGGCGGCCAGGTATCGCGACGGCGGGATCGACTTGTCCACCATGGACACGAACTTCACCGCCTATGTCGCGGTCGGGACACGGCACCATTTCCTGCTGACCGGGGACCGTGCCTGGCTGGACCGGATGTGGCCGGTCGTGGACAGGGCCGTCGACGCCGTCCTGCGGCGACAGCAGCCGTCGGGCGCCATCTCCTGGCGTGACGACCCCGAAGTCCGCTTGGTCGCTGGATGCGGCAGCATTCACCACGCACTGACCCAGGCGCTGGCGCTCGCGGCCACGATGGGGCTGGACCGTCCACAGTGGCGGGACGCAGCGCGGCGGCTCCGCGCGGCTCTGCTCGGCGAGCCACGCCTGTTCGCCGCGAAACCGCATGCGATGGATTGGTACTACCCGATCCTGGGTTCCGTCATGACCGGCGACGACGCCACCGCGCGGCTCGCCGCGGGCTGGGACCGGTTCGTCGAACCCGGCCTCGGAGTACGCTGCGTGCACCACGAACCTTGGGTCACCGGCGGGGAAACCGCCGAACTGGCACTGACCCTCGCCACCCGCGGCGAGCGGGCCCGCGCGGGCGAACTCCTCGCTTGCGTGGCCCGGCTTCGGCTCGACGACGGCTCGTACTGGACCGGATATCAGTACGCGGACGACGAGTTCTGGCCGGACGAGCGCACGACGTGGACCTCTGGTGCCGTCCTCCTCGCCACCGCCGCGCTCGATGGGGACCCAGCCACGTGCGAAGTCTTCGGCGAGCAGCACATTTAGTGAGCCGAAAGTCAAACGTGTCGTGCGAGGAGGCCTTCACAGACCGGTGAGCGTTTCCTCGCGCGGGGCCGGTGTCGCTCCTGCGTACGCGTTCTCCTGGTAGCGAGGGCCTCCTTCCCTACTCTGAAGGTAGGGAAGGAGGCTTTCGCTACCGTCAGATGTGATCCCTGGTGACAGTGGGACGGCTGTGACCTCGGCGGCCGGTCGTGAAGGCGTGACTCGCGTGCTTGAGGACGTAACTCGCGTGCCTGGACGCCGCACTCGCGAGATCCGGGTCCGAGCACGCGAGTACGGTGTCGCGTCACCCAGCCCACCGTCTCGCCCGACACACAACACCCTTGCCTTACCGCATTTAGTCCTCTGGATGCGGTCCTTGCACACGCAAGTACCGCATTTAGAGGACTGAACGCGGGCTACTCGCTCAGGCTTCGTCTTCTTCGAGCATGTCCGGGGTGACGGCGGATTCGGTGTCCGGAATGCCTTGTTCCTTCGCCTTCTTGTCGGCCATCGCCAGCAGGCGGCGGATCCGGCCGGCGACGGCGTCCTTGGTCATCTGCGGATCGGACAGCTGACCCAGTTCTTCGAGCGAGGCCTGCCGGTTCGACAGGCGCAGTTTGCCCGCGGCGAGCAGGTGATCCGGGGCGGATTCGCCGAGGATGTCGAGCGCGCGTTCCACCCTGGCCGCCGCCGCGACGGCCGCGCGGGCCGAGCGCCGCAGGTTGGCGTCGTCGAAGTTCGCGAGCCGGTTCGCGGTGGCGCGCACCTCGCGGCGCATGCGCCGCTCTTCCCACGCGAGCACGCTCGTGTGCGCGCCGAGGCGGGTCAGCAGGGCGCCGATGGCGTCACCGTCGCGCACCACGACCCGGTCCGCGCCGCGGACCTCGCGCGACTTGGCCTGGATGCCCATCCGCCGGGCGGCGCCGACGAGCGCCAGCGCGGCCTCGGGGCCGGGGCAGGTCACCTCGAGTGACGACGAGCGGCCGGGTTCGGTGAGTGAACCGTGCGCCAGGAACGCGCCGCGCCAGGCGGCTTCCGCGTCGGCGACGCCGCCGGACACCACCGCGGCGGGCAGTCCGCGCACCGGACGGCCGCGCTGGTCGATCAGGCCGGTCTGCCGGGCGAGTCCCTCGCCGTCCTTGACCACCCGGACGACGTACCGCGTGCCCTTGCGCAATCCGCTGGAGGAAATGACGTGGACGTCGGACTGGTGTCCGTACAGTTCGTGGATCTCCTTGCGCAGCCGCCTCGCCACCGAACCGGTGTCGAGTTCGGCCTCCACCACGACGCGGCCGGCCACGATGTGCAGCCCGCCCGCGAATCGCAGCATCGACGCGACCTCCGCGCGGCGCGGCCCGATCTTGGTGATCTCCAGCCGGCTCAGCTCGTCCTTCACGGCGGCGGTCATCGCCATCGCTGCCCCTCCATACCTTCAGCTCCTCCCCCGGTGAGACCGAGAGCGTCTCGCATACAGCCCGCGAGCGCATCAGGATCATGCCGCCCCGTCACGACCGGGTCAGCCACCGCCCCCAGCAACGCCCTCGCGCCCAGTCTCTCGGCGGCGTCCCGCAACCGGGCTGGTGAGGGCACCGAGTCGCGATCCGCGATGACCGCGTCCACCCGCAATTCCGGGGCGTGTTCGAACAGTACGTCCAAATGCTTCTCCGGAGAGAATCCCGCCGTCTCCCCCGGTTGGGGGATCAAGTTGAGGATGACGACCTTCGTGGCGTCCGTTCGGAGCAACGCGTCGTGCAGATCCGGTACCAGCAGATGGGGCAGCACGCTGGTGAACCACGACCCGGGGCCGAGGAACACCACGTCCGCGGCGAGCACGGCCTCGATGGCCTCGGGACACCCGCGCGGCGGCCGGTCGGCCTGCCCTGTCGGGTGCAGGCTGATCCGGTGCACCTGGCCCGGCGTCGTCGCCACCGCCACCTGACCGCGAATCCGCCGGAGCGCCTCGGGATTCTCGGCGTCCAGCCCCGAAACCTCACCTTGAATTTCCAGCGGTTCGGGTGACATCGGCAGCACCCGGCCGGAAATGCCCATGAGCCTGCTCGCCTCGTCGAGCGCGGCGACCGGATCCCCGAGCACTTCGAACAATCCGGCCAGCAACAGGTTCCCGACCGCGTGCCCGGCAAGAGCCCCGTCGCCGCCGAAGCGGTGCTGGAACACCTCCGCCCACAGGGTCCCGCCGTCTTCGGCGGCGAACGCGGCGAAGGCCTGCCGCAGGTCGCCCGGCGGCAGCAGCCCGAGTTCCCGGCGCAGCCTGCCGGACGAGCCCCCGTCGTCCGCGACGGTGACCACGGCGGTGACCTGCGAGGTCACCCGGCGCAGCGCGGTGAGGGTGGCGTGCAGGCCGTGCCCGCCACCCAGAGCAACCGCGCGCGGATCACTCGCGGCCAAGGTCGCGGTGCACCACCTTCACGGCCATACCGTCCTCATTGGACAGACGCTGGGCGAGCTCCTCGGAAATGGCGACACTGCGGTGCTTTCCGCCCGTGCAGCCGACGGCCAAGGTCAGGTACCGCTTGCCCTCGCGCTTGTAGCCCGCGCCGATCAGGCGCAGCAGCTGGTGGTAGCGGTCGAGGAACTCGTCCGCGCCTTCCTGGCTGAGCACGTAGTTGCGAACCTCACCTTCGAGACCGGTGTGGTCGCGCAGTTCCGGGATCCAGAACGGGTTCGGCAGGAACCGGACGTCCATCACCAGGTCGGCGTCCATCGGCAGGCCGTACTTGTAGCCGAACGACAGCACGGTGACGCGGGTCTGCGTGCTCGCCTCGGAACCGAAGGCATCCTCGATCTTGGCGCGCAGGTCGTGCACCGAAAGCGACGACGTGTCGAGCACCAGGTCCGCCTCTTCGCGCAGCGGCTCCAGCAGCGTGCGTTCGGCGGTGATGCCGTCGGCGAGCCTGCCGTCGCCCTGCATCGGGTGGCCTCGGCGGACGGCCTCGAACCGGCGCACCAGTACCGCGTCCGTGGCCTCCAGGAACAGGACACGCGGCTTGTACCCGCGGGCGTCGAGATCCTTGATGACCGACGCCAGGTCGTCGGTGAACGCGCGCGAGCGCACGTCCATCACCACGGCGACCTTGGTGATCGCGCCCCGCGCCTGCGCGCCGAGCTCGACCATGGTGGCGATCAGTTCGGGCGGCAGGTTGTCCACCACGAACCAGCCCAGATCCTCCAGGCATTTCGCGGCGGTGCTGCGGCCCGCTCCGGACAGCCCGGAAACGACCGCGACCTCCATCCCCGAACCGCGGCCTTCTTCTTGCGCACTCACGATGGTCCCTTCACCGATCACGTACCGGACTCCCCCGCCGCCGCGGCTTTCTCCCCTGCGAGTGCCGCGACGACCGCTTCCGCGGTGCGCCTGCCGAAGCCGGGCACCGCCTCGATCTCCTCTATCCGCGCTTCGCGGAGTTTCTTCACCGAGCCGAAATGCTTGATCAGCGCGGTACGCCGAGCCTGCCCCAGCCCGGGCACACCGTCCAATGCGGACACCTGCATCCGCTTGGACCGCTTCTCCCGGTGGTACCGGATGGCGAAGCGGTGCGCCTCGTCACGCAGCCGCTGCAACAGATACAGCGCGTCGGAGGTGCGCGGCAGGATCACCGGATCGGGATCGCCCGGCAGCCACACCTCCTCCAGCCGTTTCGCCAGACCGACCACGGCGACGTCGGTGACGCCCAGTTCGGAGAGGACGTCCGCGGCGGCGGTGGCCTGCGGGCCCGCGCCGTCGACGACGAGCAGGTTCGGCGCGTACGCGAACTTGCGCGGTTTACCGGTCTCCGGGTCGATACCCGGCCGATCCGGATCGACCGCGACACCCTCGGCGGTTTCCTTGAGGTAGCGGTAAAACCGGCGGCGGACGACCTCGGCGATCGACGCGACGTCGCCTTCCTCCGCGGCCTCGCGCAGGGCGAAACGCCGGTACTCCGACTTGCGCGGGATCCCGTCCTCGAAGACCACGAGCGAGGCGACCACGTCACTGCCCTGGATATGGCTGATGTCGACGCATTCGATGCGCAGCGGCGCGGTTTCCAGCGCCAGGTAGTCCTGCAGTTCCGCCAGCGCGGCCGAGCGCGCGGTGAGATCGCCCGCGCGGCGCAGTTTGTGCTGCGTGAACGCCTCACCGGCGTTGCGCGTCACCGTCTCCGCGAGCGCGCGCTTGTCCCCGCGCTGCGGCACCCGCAGGCTCACCCTCGAACCGCGTAGCCCGGAAAGCCATTCGCCGAGCGCTTCCGCGTCGGCGGGCAACTCGGGGACGAGGACCTCGCGCGGCACCGGCGACCCGAGATCGGGGTCGTCCGCGCGTTCGGCCTCCTCGCCGTAGAACTGCGTGAGGAAATGGTCGACGAGGTCTTTGACGTCCATCTCTTCGGCCTTGTCGATCACCCAGCCGCGCTGGCCGCGGACCCGGCCGCCGCGCACGTGGAAGACCTGGACGGCGGCTTCGAGTTCGTCGTGGGCGAAGGCGACGACGTCCGCGTCGGTACCGTCGCCGAGCACCACCGCCTGCTTCTCCATCGCGCGCCGCAACGCGCCGAGGTCGTCGCGCAGCCGGGCCGCGCGCTCGAACTCCAGCTCCTCCGACGCGGCCGCCATTTCCTGTTCCAGGCGGCGGATCAGCGCGTCGGTGCGACCGGCGAGGAAGTCGCAGAAGTCCTCGACGATCGCGCGGTGCTCGTCGGCGGAGACCTTGCCGACGCAGGGCGCGGAACATTTGCCGATGTAGCCGAGGAGACAGGGCCTGCCGATCTGGCCGTGCCGTTTGAAGACGCCCGCCGAGCAGGTGCGCGCCGGGAAGACCCGGAGCAGCAGATCGAGCGTTTCGCGGATGGCCCAGGCGTGCGCGTACGGACCGAAATACCGCACGCCCTTCTTGCGCGCGCCGCGATAGACGTGCAGGCGCGGGAACTCCTCGTTCATCGTGACGGCGAGGACCGGATAGCTCTTGTCGTCGCGGTAGCGGACGTTGAACCGAGGGTCGAACTCCTTGATCCAGTTGTACTCCAGCTGGAGCGCCTCGACCTCGGTGCTCACCACGGTCCACTCGACGCTCGCCGCCGTGGTCACCATCTGGCGGGTGCGCGGGTGCAGACCCGTGATGTCGGCGAAGTACGAGTTCAGCCTGCTGCGGAGGCTTTTCGCCTTGCCGACATAGACGACCCTCTTCGTGGCATCGCGAAATTTGTACACGCCAGGGGCGTCCGGGATGCTCCCCGGCGAGGGACGGTAGGTGGTCGGGTCAGCCACGTCGTCCAGCCTATGGGGCACCACCGACAGTCTTGCGAGCCCCCATGCCCTAACCCTCATTCGAGTGGCGCCTACCACGATGCGGTCCGTATTTAATTACGTATACCGACCTAAGTCTGGTCTTCGGCCGGATCAGACGTTCGTTGGTTCCTAGCGGGTGAACCGGGTGACTACTTTCCGTCCCAGTTCCACTTCATTCGGTTCTTCGTCAGATGACGCTCGAAAGGACTCCTGCACCGTGAGCCGTCTTCGCACGCTGGGCGCCGCCACCCTCGCCGCCGCAGCCCTCACCATGACCGCCGGCGCGGTCGCCTCCGCGGGTACCCCCACCGGTGTCCAGCCGAACATCGTGGGCGGCGGCACCGCCCCGACCGTGAGCTGGGGCGCCCAGATCTACGTCAACACCCCCGGCCGTCAGTGGGACGGCTTCAACTGCTCCGGCAGTGTGATCGCCCAGCGCTGGGTCCTGACCGCCAAGCACTGCCTCGACTCCGACGGCAGCGGCATGCGAGTCCGCGTCGGCAGCAACGCGCTGCAGGGCGGCCGTGAGATCGCGGTCGACCGCAAGGTGTCCTCGCCGAACGGCGCCGACATCTCGCTGCTCCACCTGGCCTCGGACGCCGGTGTCACGCCGATCTCCCTGACCGGCTCGAACCCGCCGGTCGGCAGCACCAACAAGCTCTACGGCTGGGGCCGTGAGACCCCGACCGGCCCGCCCGCCTCGGCGCTGAAGGTGGCCGACGTCCGCGTCACCGGCAGCTCGCGCGACGCCTACGGCGGCCCGGCCATCCAGAGCGTCGGCATCAACGGCTCGGCGTGGAAGGGCGACTCGGGCGGCCCCCAGGTCTACAACGGCGTCCAGGTCGGTGTCGCTTCGACCGTGCAGAACCAGAGCGGCTCGAACATCCGCGGCACCAACAACTACGGCAGCGTCGCTTCGGCCCGCTCCTGGATCCGCTCGACCACCGGGGTCTGACCTCCACCCCGGCCGGGCCCCTGTCGCGACGTGACCCGTCGCGACAGGGGCCCTTTCGCGTGGTCGTGTCGGTGGGGTGTGGGACGCTCGCGGGCATGCGGATCGCGACCTGGAACGTGAACTCGATCGGGCCCCGGCTGCCGAGGGTCCTGGACTGGCTCGGCTCGGTGCAACCGGATGTGCTGTGCCTGCAGGAACTCAAGAGCGGCACCGACGCCTTCCCCGTCGACGCCGTGAAGGAACTGGGCTACGAGACGGCCGCGTACGGCATCGGGCGCTGGAACGGCGTCGCGATCGTGTCCCGCGTCGGCCTGGAAGACGTGACGCGCGGCCTGACCGGTGAGCCCACCTTCGAGGACAAGGCCGACGCTCGGGCCATCGGCGCCACCTGCGGCGGGCTGCGGCTGTGGTCGGTGTACGTACCGAACGGGCGTGACCTGGAGAACCCGCACTACGGCTACAAACTGGCCTGGCTCTCGGCGCTGGAGGCGACCGTGCGGGAGGAGCAGGCGCGCGGACTGCCGTTCGCGGTGCTCGGCGACTTCAACATCGCGCCGACCGACGCGGACGTATGGGACATCGGCGTGTTCGCCGAATCGACGCACGTGACCGAGCCGGAGCGAAAGGCGCTCGCCGCGCTGCGCGACCTCGGGCTGTCGGACGTGTTCCCGCGGCCGCTGAAGTACGACCACCCGTTCACGTACTGGGATTACCGGGCGGGGAACTTCCCGAACAACAAGGGAATGCGGATCGACCTCGTGTACGCCGACGCCGTCGTGGCCGGTGCGGTGACGGATTCCTATGTGGACCGTGACGCGCGGAAGGGGAAGGGACCCTCGGACCACGCGCCGATCGTGGTGGATCTTTCGCTTTGAGCGCTTGCCGGGTCCCGCGCCGGACGTCATGAAAGGGTCGTTCAGGACGTTTTTTGTCCTGAACGACCCTTTCATGACACTTGAGTGCGCCCCCGCACTGCGGCCCGCACCCGCCCCGAACGCTAGGAAAGGTCCTTTCCTGGCAAATTTCGCAAGGAAAGGACCTTTCATGGCAGCCGTCCCCGGCGTTGCGGTGACCCGCGTCCGTGCCGGTCCCCGAACGCAATGAAGGGGCCTTTCATAGCAAATTTTGCTATGAAAGGCCCCTTCATTGCACGCTAGGGAGAGTGCGTCAGCCTTCCCAGGCCGCCTTGTGCAGCCGCCGCAGCGACCGCACCGCGGCCACCGCCCGGTCCCGGTCCACCGCCTGCACGGCCATGACCGAGTAGTACTCGTCGTCCGGCAGTTCCAGCCGCGCCCACGAGGCACCGTCCGGGAAGCTCACCGAAAGCACCTCGCTCCACGCGAACTTCTTGGTGATCAGCACGTTCCGGACCTCGATGCCGTCGGCGTCGGCCTTCACGCGCGCGGTCGCGAACAGCATCGTGCCCGCGGCGAGCAGGACGCCGATGCCGATCATCGCCGCCTGGTCGGACGGCTGGAAGATCACGCCGGTGTCCGAGCCGCGCAGCAGCACCGCGACGACCACGAACGTCGCCAGCAGGATCACCGCCAGCACCGAGCACATCACCAGGGCACGGCGGGGCCGCAGCACCACGACCTCGGACTTCGTCATCACATCCGCCTCGACGCTCACACGAAGCCCCGCTCGGTCCACGGCTGGCGCAGGTTCCGCAGCGCGTGCGCGGCGTCCAGTGCGGCGACCGTCGCTTCGTAGCCTTTGTCCTCGACGGAGCCGGGCAGGCCGGACCGGTCGAGGGCCTGCTGCTCGGTGTCGCAGGTGAGCACGCCGTTGCCGACCGGGGTGCTCTCGTCGAGCGCCACCCTGGTCAGGCCCGCGGTGACCGCGTCGCAGACGTACTCGAAGTGCGGCGTCCCGCCCCGGATGACCACGCCCAGCGCGACGACCGCGTCGTGGGTGCGGGCCAGCGCCTGCGAGGCGACGGGCAGTTCGACGGCGCCCGCGACGCGCACGACCGTCGGCTCTTCCTCCAGGTCGGCCGCCTTGGCCGCGGCGAGGGCGCCGTCCAGCAGCGCGCTCGTGATCTTCGTGTGCCAGCGTGTGGCCACGATGCCGAGCCTGATGTTCTTACAGTCGGACAGGTCGAGTTCGACGTCCGGACGGCCTTCGCCGCTCACCGCTTGCCACCTCCGTTGCCCTGGTCGACCTCGGCGCCGACCTGGTCGAAATGCTCCAGCTGGGACAGGTCGTGGCCCATCCGGTCGCGT
The DNA here is from genome assembly GCF_003947415.1 of Amycolatopsis sp. WAC 01376. Classification (GTDB taxonomy): domain Bacteria; phylum Actinomycetota; class Actinomycetes; order Mycobacteriales; family Pseudonocardiaceae; genus Amycolatopsis. The sequence goes on along the minus strand of NZ_QHKL01000003.1, from coordinate 1,050,766 downwards.
TTGGTCCTGAGGTAGCGCAGGTTCTCCGGATTCGGCGAGATCGGCAGCGACACCCGCCCGGTGACCCGCAGGCCGTAGCCCTCCAGGCCGACGCGTTTGGCGGGGTTGTTCGTCAGCAGCCGCATCGAGCGGACGCCGAGGTCGCACAGGATCTGCGCGCCGGTGCCGTAGTCCCGCGCGTCGGCGGGGACGCCGAGCTGCAGGTTCGCGTCGACGGTGTCCGCGCCGGCGTCCTGCAGCTGGTAGGCCTGCAGTTTGTGCAGCAGCCCGATGCCGCGGCCCTCGTGTCCGCGGATGTAGAGCACGACGCCGCGGCCTTCCTTGGCCACCGCTTCCAGTGCCGCCTCCAGCTGCGGGCCGCAGTCGCAGCGCAGCGAGCCGAAGACGTCTCCGGTGAGGCATTCGGAGTGCACACGGACCAGGATGTCCTCGCCGTCGGCGATCTCGCCGTAGACGAACGCGATGTGCTCGATGCCATCCAGCAGGCTGTCGTAACCGACCGCGCGGAACGTGCCAGCCGCCAGCGGGATACGCGCCTCGGCGACCCGCTCGACCTGCTTCTCGGTGCGCCGCCGGTACGCGATCAGGTCGGCGATGGTGATCATCTTGAGGTCGTGGTCCGCGGCGAAGACCTCGAGTTCGTCGCGGCGGGCCATGTCGCCCTCGTCCTTCTGCGACACGATCTCGCAGAGCACGCCGGACGGCGAGAGCCCGGCGAGACGGGCCAGGTCGACGGACGCTTCGGTGTGTCCAGGGCGCCGCAGGACGCCGCCCTGCTTGGCGCGCAGCGGGACCACGTGGCCGGGCCGCCGGAAGTCCGACGCCTTGGACGCCGGGTCGGCGAGCAGCCGGACGGTATGCGACCGGTCGGCCGCGGAGATGCCGGTGGTGATGCCCTCGGCGGCGTCGACCGTGACGCTGTACGCGGTGCCGCGCTGGTCCTGGTTCGTGTGGTACATCGGCGGCAGGTCGAGCCGGTCCGCCTCGGCCTCGGTCAGCGCCACGCAGACGTAACCCGAGGTGTAGCGCACCATGAAGGCCATCAGTTCCGGCGTGGCCTTCTCCGCCGCGAAGATCAGGTCGCCTTCGTTCTCGCGGTCTTCGTCGTCCACCACGACGACCGGACGGCCCGCCTTGATGTCGGCGATCGCCGCCTCGATGGCATCGGCGTTCACGGCCACCCCGCCTCCACAGGGGGTCAGATCAGCCGACCCCGGAATCGCACTCGTCTCACTCACGCCCGCTCCTCCGTACCGCCATTGTCCCCCTGCGCGCGCAGATGCGGCATGGCCAGCTTTTCGACATACTTGGCGACCACGTCGACCTCGAGGTTCACCAGGTCACCCGGGGTGTTCCGGCCGAGAGTGGTGAGTTCGAGGGTGGTCGGGATCAGGGCGACGGAGAACTCCTCGTCGGTCACGGAAGCGACCGTGAGGGAAACGCCGTCGACCGCGATCGACCCCTTCTCGACCACGTACCGCGACAGCCTCTTGGGCAGCGCGAACGTGGTGAGCCCCTGCTCGTCCCGCTTGAGGAAGACGCCGGTGCCGTCGACATGGCCCTGCATGATGTGCCCGCCGAGCCTGCCGCCCGCCGGCGTCGCGCGTTCGAGGTTGACCACGTCACCGACGTGGACCTTCGCGAGGCTGGAGCGCTGCAGGGTCTCGTGCACGACGTCGACGGTAAACTCACCGCCCGCCACCGCGACCACGGTGAGGCACACGCCACTCACCGCGATGGAGTCACCGTGCCCGGCGTCGCTGGTCACCAGCGGACCCCGCACGGTCAACCGCGCGGCGTCCGGGACCTGCTCGACCGCGGTGACCTCGCCGAGTTCCTCGACAATGCCGGTGAACACTCCTGCTGCCCTCCTCCTGGCTCGCACCGCCGCTGGAAACGGTGCTCCCCTCATCCAACACCCATCGGGGCCGATTCCTTCTCCTGACCCGACGGCGGATCAAGAGGCGGGATCAGCCGCGGGCACGGGCCGCCTGTTCGCGCAGCGCCGCGACCGCCTTACCTGGGTCTTCGGCGCCGTAAACGGCGGAACCGGCGACGAAGCAGTCCACACCGGCCTCGGCGGCCTGCTCGATGGTGTCGGCGTTGATCCCGCCGTCGATCTCGACGACGAGCTTGAGGTGACCGGTGTCGACCAGGCGCCGCGCCGTGCGCACCTTGTCGAGGACACCCTCGATGAACGACTGGCCGCCGAAACCGGGCTCGACCGACATCACCAGGAGTGTGTCGTAGTGCTTGAGGGTGTCGAGGTGGTCCTCGATCGGCGTGTTCGGTTTGATCGACAGGCCGGCCTTGGACCCGGCGGCGCGCAGGTTCTTCGCGAGCGCGATCGGGTCGTGCGCGGCCTCGACGTGCACGGTGACGTTGTACGCGCCCGCCTCCGCGTACCCGATGGCCCACTTGTCGGGGTTCTCGATCATCAGATGGCAGTCGATCGGCACGTCGGTGGCCTTGAGCAGCGACTTCACCACGGGCAGGCCCAGGGTCAGATTCGGCACGAAGTGCGCGTCCATGACGTCGACGTGGACCCAGTCCGCGCGGGTTTCCCCCTCCCCCGCGACGGCGCGGATCTCGTCGCCGAGCCGGGCGAAGTCCGCGGAGAGGATGCTGGGTGCGATCAAAGGTCGGTGAGCCACGCGCCCGAGTGTAGGAGGACACCGCTAACGCCCGCTAACCGGCTGTGACCGCCCCGCCGGTCTTGAGGATGACGGGAAATGGCACCCCAGTGGGAGGTGCGCGCACGGCCGGGGCGAATAGCGTTCCGGTCATGGTCAACCCCCTCAAACCGCTGGTGCGGATCGGTAGCTATCGGAGCGTGCCGTTCGGTTTCCTCGGCATGGCGATCACCGCGATCCCGTTCCCGATCGCGCTCATCCCCGCCGTCCTCATCCCGGGCGACGTGCGGGCGAAGGCGGTCTACGGCGTGCTCGCCATGGGCGTGCTGGTCGCGCTGGCCGGGCTGCCGGGGCCGATGCGGCGCGTCGGCATCTGGTTCGCGAACCAGATGCTGGGCACCCGGATCGCGCAGCCACTGCCGAATACGAAGATCGCCTGGCCGGAGCGCTGGCGCTCGGCGGCATGGCTGGTCGTGCACACCGCGCTCGGCTGGGTGCTGTTCGGCCTCGGCTGCTTCCTGTTCCTGGGATTCGTCCTGACCCTGGTGTGGGCGGGCGGTGGCGGCAGTCCCATCGCGATCTTCGGCCAGGAGGTGACGATCGAACCCGGCATCGCCGGAGCGTGGACATTGCCGATCGGGTTCTTCACACTCGTGGTGATCGCGTACGTCCTCGCCGGCTTCACCAAACTGTTCCAGTACAGCGCGGTCGCGCTGCTGGGACCCTCGGCCGCCGAACGCGTCGCCGCGGCCGAGGTCCGGGCGAACCACTTCGAACAGCGCAACAGGCTGGCGCGCGAACTGCACGACTCCATCGGCCACACGCTGACGACGTCGACCATCCAGGCCGCCGCGGCCGCCGAACTGGTCGACTCCGAACCGCAGCTGGTGCGGAAGGCTCTAGGCACCATCGAGGAGTCTTCACGGGCAGCGCTCGAAGACCTCGACCACGTACTCGGCCTGCTGCGGGAGGACCGGTCGTCCCGCGAACCCGAACGGCGGCTCATCGAGGCCGCGACGCTGGCCGAACGCGCCCGATCCGGCGGAGCGGTGATCGACTACGAGCTGACCGGCCCCGCCGCGGAACTGCCCGCGACCCTTTCGCGGGAGGCGTACCGGATCGTCCAAGAAGGACTGACGAACGCGTTGCGGCACGCCCATCCCGGCCCGGTTTCCGTGCGGGTCGCGGTCCTCGCCGACGCGCTGCGGATCGAGATCGTGAACCCGCTCGTGGAGTACGCGGCCGTTTCCGGCCGCGGCGGCAACGGGCTGCCGGGGCTCACCGAACGTGTCGAAGCCCTGCGCGGCGAGCTCGTCGCGGGGCCTGCCGTCGACGGGGAACCGCTGTGGCGGCTGGTGACCACGATCCCGCTACGGTCGCACTCATGACACTGCGCGTCCTGATCGTCGACGACGAACCCCTGCTGCGCGCCGGATTGCGCTCGCTGCTGGACAACCAGCCGGATCTGACGGTGGTCGGTGAGGCGGGCGACGGCGGCGAGGTGGTCGGCCTGGTGCGGCGGACGCGTCCCGACGTGGTCCTGATGGACGTGCGCATGCCGGGAGTGGACGGGATCGAGGCGACCCGGCGGGTGCTGGCCGGGACGGCCGAGCCGCCGAAGGTCCTCGTGATCACGACGTTCGACAACGACGATTACGTCTACGACGCGCTGCTCGCCGGGGCGAGCGGGTTCCTGCTGAAGCGGGCGCGCAAGGAGGAATTCGCGCACGCCATCCGCACCGTCGCCGCCGGGGAGACACTGCTGTTCCCCGACGCGATCCGGCGGATGGTCACCGCGCGCCCGGCGCCGTCCGGCCTCGCTCCCCGGCCGTCCTCGCTGACGAAACGGGAGACCGAGGTGCTGCGGCTCATCGCCACCGGGATGTCCAATGTGGACATAGCGGCCGAGCTGGTGATCAGCCTCGAAACCGTCAAGACCCATGTGGGCAACATCTTCGGGAAACTGGGCGCGGCGAACCGCAGCCAGGCGGTGGTGTTCGCCTACGAGACCGGCGTCGTCGCGCCGGGGCACAGCCTGCGCTGACCTCTCGGTGCGGGGGCGGCACGCGCCGCGGCAGGGCGGTCGGGCACTCAGGTGAGGTTCGTGGTCCGGCCGCGGTGCTCCCAATGTGGCATTGGGGTCGCTGAGCGTCCCCAATGCCACATTGGGGGCACCGAAAGCGGGCGCCAAGCGGAGGCTTCACGGCCAGGTGGGGCAGACCCCCGGTCCGGCGTGGGGCCTGCCCCATGGCTACCGCACCCGACCGTCCCTAGCGTGATGACCATGCGAAAATCCTTGCCAGGCAAGAAGGTCATCGCCGTCGGTTCGCTGGTCGCGCTGCTCGCCGCGACGACCGCCACCCCGGCGCTCGCCGCGAGCGGACCACACGACAAGGTCGACCAAGCGCTGAAAACGCTGGTGCAGGACGGCGTCCCCGGCGCTCAAGCGACGGTGACGAGCCCGTCCGGGCGCACGTGGTCGGAGCGCGAAGGCGTCGGGAACGTCGAGACCGGGACGCCGTTCCCGCACGGTTCGAAGTTCCGGGCGGCCAGTATCACGAAGACGTTCGTCGCCGTCGTGGTGCTGCAACTGGTCGCCGAAGGGAAGGTCGGGCTGGACACGCCGATCGACCGGTACCTGCCGGGGCTCGTCAAGGGGAACGGCAACGACGGCACCAAGATCACCGTCCGGCAGCTGCTCCAGCACACCAGCGGGATCTACAACTACCTCCGTGACCTCGACCTCGAGGAGTGGCGCCATCGCGGTGCCGAACCCGAGGAGCTGGTGGCGATCGGGCTCGCGCATCCGCCGTTGTTCGCACCCGGCACGAACTGGTCGTACTCCAACACGAACTACATCATCGCCGGGATGCTGATCGAGAAGCTCACCGGTCGTTCCGTCGCCACCGAAATCCGGAGCAGGATCACCAAGCCGCTCGGCCTGCGCGACACGTACCTGCCGTCGCGCGGCGACGAAGGCCTGCCGTATCCGCACGCCAGGGGCTACGCGCCGGGTCCCGCCGGCCACACCGACTACACCGAATTCGATCCGTCGGCCGCCGGGGCCTCCGGCGGGCTCATTTCGACCGGTGCGGATCTCAACCGGTTCTACGGCGCGCTCGTCGACGGCCGACTCCTGCAGCGCGCGGAGCTGGCGGAGATGCAGCGCACCATTCCGGCACCCGTCGGGCTCCCGGGCGCGCAGTACGGTCTCGGCATCGCGTCCGTCCCGCTGTCGTGCGGCGGCACGTTCTGGGGGCACGGCGGGAACATCGTCGGTTACGCGAACCTGTCGGGCGCCGTCCCGCACGGCAGGCGGGTGAACGTCGTGGTGAACCTGAATCCCGCGCCGCCCAAGGTTGCGGACGACCTCACCAAGGCGCTGGACACCGGATTCTGCGCCCGCTAAACCGACGGCAGCAGGTCCAGCACGGAGGTCCACGAGGCCTCCGGGCTGAGCCTCGCGGTGGTGACCCCGGCGGAGGCGAGCGTGTCGAGATGGCGCTGCCACGCCGGATGGTGCACCCGCGTGTCCTGGATCTGGTAGCCCAGCACGATTGTGACGCCCGGTGTGCCGAGGACGTCGCCGAGCAGGGTCAGCGCCTGGTTGTCGGCGATGCCCAGCGCCAGTTTCGCCACGGAGTTCGCCGACGCGGGCGCGAACAGGAACACTTCGGGATCCGGATGCGGGCGGGGTTCGCCCGGCAGCCGGGAGGTACTGCGGACCGGCAGCTCGGTGCACTTCTCCAGGTCACCGAGCCCGCCGGTCTCTTCCAGCCAGCGGGCCGCGGTGGGGGTCAGCGTGATCGCGAGCTCCCAGCCGCGGTCCGCGGCCGGTTTCGCGAGCTGCGCGGCGAACCGGGTGTCCAGTCCGCCGCACGAGCTCGCGACCAGGCCGAGGACCCTGCTCACCCGGCGGAGTCCGGCTTCCGCAGGACGGCGCAGAACATCGCGTCCGTGCCGTGGCGATGCGGCCACAGCTGGACGTACGGGCCGTCGCCGAGCTGCGGGACATCCGGGAAGAACTCCCGCGCGTCGACGATCTGGGCGCCGGCGCGGCGCGCGGTCTCCCCCACGACGCCTTCGGTCTCGGCCAGATGCGGCGAGCAGACGACGTAGGTGACGACACCGCCGGGACGGACCAGGTCCAGCGCCGCGGTGATCAGCTGGCCCTGCAGTTTCGTCAGGTCCGAGATGTCACCGGGCTGACGGCGCCAGCGTGCCTCCGGGCGACGCCGCAGCGAGCCGAGCCCGCTGCACGGCGCGTCGACCAGAACGCGGTCGTAGCCCGGTTCGAGACCGGACTCGCGGCCGTCGGCGACGTGGATGGTCACCGGCAGGCCCTGGACGGCGTTCTCGATCAGCTTCGCGCGGTGCGGTGCCTTCTCGACCGCGTCGACGGTCGCGCCGCTGATCGACGCCAGCGCGCCCAGCAGCGCGGCCTTGCCACCCGGACCGGCGCACAGGTCCAGCCAGCGCTCGTCGGAGCCGGTGAGCGGGACCTTCGTGACGGCGACGGCGCACAGCTGGCTGCCCTCGTCCTGCACCGCGGCCAGCTTTTCCCTGATCGGCTCGATGTCGCCGGGGTCGCCGGAGCCCGCGGGCATCCGGACACCGTAGGGCGAGTACGGGGCGACGTCGCCGCCGGTGATCGCGGCCAGTTCGTCGGCGCTGATCTCGCCGGGCCGGGCGACCAGGTGGACGTCGGGACGGTCGTCGTCGGCCTCAAGAGCCGCCTTCAGCTCAGCGCCCTTGTCCCCCAAGGCTTCCGCGAACGAACGCGCGACCCAGCGCGGGTGCGCCGTCCGCAGCGCGTAGGCGCCGATCGGGTCGACGGCCTCGTCCGGCGCCAGCTCGTTCAGCCAAGTCTCTTCGTCCTTTTCGGACACCGAGCGCAGCACTGCGTTCACGAAACCCGCGATCCAGGAACCGACTTCGGCGCGAACGAGGTCCACAGTGGACCCGACGGCGGCGTGCTCGGGGATGCGGGTGCGCAGCAGCTGGTACGCGCCGAGCCGCAGCCCGTCCAGCACGATGGCGTCCACTTTGGCCAGTGGCCGGTCGAGGCATGCCTCGATGACGGCGTCCAGCATGCCGACCGCGCGGCAGGTGCCGTAGGTCAGTTCGGTGGCCAGCGCCGCGTCACGACCGGAGATCCGGCGGTTGCGCAGCAGCTGCGGCAGCACCAAGTTCGCGTACGCGTCGTCTTCACGGACCGCGCGCAGGACGTCGAAGGCGACCTGCCGGGCCGGGTCGATCTGCGGCGGGCGGCTCGGCCCCTCTTTACGCGGGCCAGGGCGGCCTCGCTCCGGCCTCGACGGCCGGCGTTCCCTACGCTCGTTCACTGCAGGCGCTCTCCTTGTTCGATCCTCGTACCGCGCGCCCAGTCGGTGGCCGCCATCCGCTTCTTCCCCTGCGCCTGCACTTCGCCCAGCCGCACCGGCTTCGACGCCGTGCCGACCAGGACCCGCTTGCGTTCCACGACCAGCTCACCCGGCGGGGGCCCCGGCTCGTCGACGACCGTCACCGGGCCGAGCTTCAGCCGCTCGCCCCGGAACTCCGCCCACGCACCGGGTTCCGGCGTGACCGCGCGGATCTGCCGGTCGACCGCGGTGGCCGGATCGGCGAACGACACGCGCGCGTCCTCGACGGTCACCTTGGGCGCGTAGCTCAGGCCGTCACCGGTCTGCTCGACCGCGCGCAATGTGCCGTCGGCGATTCCGTCCATCGTGGACACGAGCAGCTTCGCCCCGGACTCCGCCAGCCTGGCGAGCAGCTCCCCGGCGGTGTCGCCGTCGGTGATCTGCTCGGTGATCACGCCGTAGACCGGTCCCGCGTCGAGTTCCTTGACGATACGGAAGGTCGAGGCGCCGGTGATCTCGTCCCCGGCGCGGATCGCGGCCTGGACCGGCGCGGCGCCGCGCCACGCGGGCAGCAGCGAGAAGTGCAGATTGACCCAGCCGTGCGCCGGGATGTCCAGCGCGGCTTGGGGCAGCAGCGCCCCGTACGCGACCACCGGGCACGCGTCGGGGGCGATCTCCGCGAGCCGGGCGAGGAACGCGGGGTCGCTCGCCTTCGGCGGGGTCAGCACCTCGATCCCGAGCTCGTCGGCCAGCGCGCCGATCGGGGACCGGACGACGCGGCGGCCACGGCCCGCCTGAGCGTCCGGACGGGTCACCACGGCGACGACCTCGTGCTGTTCGGACGCGAGAAGCGCCCGCAGCGACGGGACGGCGGGTTCGGGGGTGCCGGCGAAGACGAGGCGCATCAACGCACCTCCGCCGGGGGGACGGGTACCTCTGACTGGGCGAACATCGCCGCTCAGTCTAGAAGGGCCCCGCCGCCGGGGCGCGCTCGCTGTCCCCGTGCCCGCCGTCGAGCGCCATGAACGGTCCTTTACTTGCAAAATTTGCAAGTAAAGGACCGTTCATGGCACGCGAGAGAGCTGAAAGAGGCCTTCGCGAGCCGGGCCCTACCTGGGTGGCCAGGGCAGCACGACGGCCGCCGAGCCGCCACCCCGCCGGGTCGGTTCGGCGGCGGCGAGCCACCGGCCGTCCCGCAGCCGCTCGACACCGGTCGCGGCCCCGATCTCGGCGGGCGCCGTCGAGAAGCCCTGTCCCTTGGCCTTCAGCGCCTTGAGCACCTCGGTCTGGTCGAGGAACGCCTGCTCGACCTGCGCGGCCGCCGAGTTCCGCTGCGAAGCGCGCGGTTCGGCGATCGCGTCGACGAGGTTCAGGCCGCGGTCGATGCGGCCGGTGAGGATCTGCAGCACGGTGGTGATGATCGACGCGCCACCGGGCGAGCCGACGGCGAGGAACGGCTTGCCGTGGTCGAGCACGATGGTCGGCGCCATCGACGAACGCGGCCGCTTCGCCGGGCCCGGCAGGTTCGGGTCGGGCACGCCCGGCGTCACCGGGGTGAAGGAGAAGTCGGTCAGTTCGTTGTTGAGCAGGAACCCGCGGCCCGGCACGACGATGCCGCTCCCGCCCTCCTGCTCGATGGTCAGCGTGTAGGCGACGACGTTGCCCCACCGGTCGGCGACCGTGAGGTGGGTGGTGTTCTCGCCCTCGTACGGCGTCGGCGCGGCGTTCGTCCCCGCGACACAAGGAGTCGGCTTACGCGGGTCGGCGGGCGCGACCGGGCTCGTCCCGGCTTTCGCGGGGTCGATCAGGCACGCGCGGCTGTCGGCGAACTTCTGGCTGATCAGTTCCTTCGCCGGGACGTCGACGAAGGCCGGGTCGCCGATCCACCGGTTACGGTCGGCGAAGGCGTACCGCGTCGACTCCAGGAAGTAGTGCAGGTAGTCGGCCTTCTCCAGCTTCGAGAGCTTCGTGTTCTCGAGGATGTTCAGCGCCTCGCCGACGGTCAGCCCGCCCGAAGACGGCGCGGGCATGCCGTAGACGTCGAGGCCGCGGTACCGGGTCTTGGTCGGCTTCCGCTCGACGACGCGGTACTTGGCGAGGTCGGCCGCCGTCATGTCGCCGGGACGCACGTTCAGCGTCGACGCGGGGTCGACCGGCGGCTTCCGCACGGTGTCGACGACGTCGGCGCCGATCGGGCCGCGGTAGAGCACGTCGGTGCCCTTCGCGGCGAGCTGCGCGTACGTGCCGGCGAGGTCGGGGTTCTTGAACGTCGTGCCGACCGCGGGCGGCGCCCCGCCTGGCAGGTACAGCGACCGGGTCGACGGGAACGCCGAGAAGCGGGCGGCGTTGTTCGCGATCTGGGTGGTGAAGGTCTGGTCGACGGTGAAACCCTTGCGGGCGAGGTCTTCGGCTGGCTTGACCGCCTTCGCCAGCGACCTGGTCCCCCACTTGCGCAGGGCCTCGTCCCAGGTGGCGGGTGTGCCGGGCACGCCGACGCCCAAACCGCTGGTGACGGCTTCGGGGAACGGGATCGCCTTGCCGTTCTCGACGAAGAGGTTCTCGTTCGCCGTCGACGGCGCGGTCTCGCGGCCGTCGAGGGTGTTCACCTTGCCGGTGCGCGCGTCGTAGTAGACGAAGAAGCCGCCACCGCCGAAGCCGGCGGAGAACGGGTCGGTGACGCCCAGCGCGGCGGCCGTCGCGACGGCGGCGTCGACGGCGTTGCCGCCCTCACGCAGGATCTTCGTGCCGATCGCGGTCGCGTCCGCGTCGATACTCGACACCGCGCCCAGATAGCCGACGGCGGTCGGCGACTTGGGTGTCGGTGGTGCCGCGGCCGCGGTTCCCGGCGCGGCCGTGCCGACCAGTGCGGCGATCGCGGTGACTGCGGTGATGCGTCCCAGAGTGCTTCTGTGCGCGGCCATGGCGCGAGTCTGCCCCGCCTGTCCACCCCGGACAAGACCCGGCCAGACCTGCGAACGTCGGTAGTGCGGCCCGGCATCGATGAGAAGAATGCGGTCCATGAAGACTCCCGGCAGGCGATGGGGCGTGCTCCTTCCGCTGCTCCTCGCGCTCCCCGTCCTCGCTGTCCCCGGCGTCGCGCAAGCCGAAGACGCCCGCTCCTGCTTCGACGAGTCCGCGGCGATCACCGTCGAGGAGAAGCGGCTCACCGCGACCATGCCGTCCGGTGGCCCGGCGGTCGGCCCGGAACTCGTCCGGCTCGCCGGATTCGACAAGCTCGTCTCGGACTTCACGACGCGTCTCTGCACGACGAAGACCGCTTTGCGCGCCGAGAAGCTCGCGGAGAACGCCGGCGACGGGCTCTGGCGGACCGCGGTCGACCGCGCGCAGGGCCGCCGTCCCGATCTCGGCGGCATCGACAAGGCCGACGACCGGCCGCTCTACTGGGCGCGCCTGCAAATGAGCAAGGCACTGCGCCAGTGGACACCGCGCTTCCCACTGTCCGCGCCCGCCCGCGCCGAACTGCTGAAGACGTTCGACGTCGGCGCCCGCGGCCTCGACGACTCCCGCTTCCCTGCCGGCCCCAAACTGCGCCGGGTGCTGGTGAGCGGGTTCGACCCGTTCACCCTCAACGGCGCGGGCGTCCGCATCGCGAACCCGTCGGGCGCGGCCGCGCTGCACCTGGACGGCAAGGTCATCCAGACGCCCACCGGGCCCGCGCTGGTGCAGGCCGTGTCGTTCCCGGTGGTGTGGAGCTACTTCGACGCCGGCATCGTCGAGGCGGCCTACGGCCAGGCGTTCAAGGACCGCTTCCGCCGCCCGGAGCTGATCATGACGATCAGCCAGGGCCGTCCCGGCCGCTTCGACATCGAACGCTGGGCCGGTGCCTGGCGCGGTGGCTCGCCGGACAACCTCGACGAGCCCGTTCGCGGCCCCGTCCCGCCCGCCGCCGGCTGGCCGCAGCCGGCCGCTCAGTTCATCGAAACCACGCTGCCGTACGAAAAGATGCTCGCCGCGCCCGCCGGGGCGTACCAGGTGCTGTACAACCAGGCGTTCTGCGTCTGGCCGGACAGCGGCAACCCGGGGACGGGAACGGCGGTCTGCCGGACGGACGCGCCGAAGCCCGGCGAGATCGCCGCTTCCGGCGGCGGCGGCAACTATCTCAGCAACGAGTCGATGTTCAGAAGCAACCGCCTGCGGACGGGACTCGGCTTGGACGGGATCGCGGGCGGGCACCTGCACACGCCCGTCCTCGGCACGCCCGCCGATCCTTCGGCGCTGACCGACGCCGGCTTCGAGGCACGGCGGGCGGCGATCTCCTCGCAGATCGTCACCCTGCTCACCGCCGCTCTCGGCGGCTCCGCCGCGAAGGCGGCTACGCCCGCTCCGGGCGCTTCGCCCCGCTCCGATGTCCTCGCCACCCCCGGCACGACCCTCTGACCCCACGCAATTAGTCCTCTGGATGCGGTAGTTCGAGGCCGAACTACCGCATCCAGAGGACGAAACGCGGGGGTTAGATGAGCTCCAGCGGGTCCAGCTGGATCCGGATGGGCTCGGAGGCCTTGCGCGCGTCCCGGCGGGCGGCGGCCGCGTGGATCGCGGCGGCGAGCGCCTTCCCGTCCGGACGTGCGACGCGCACCAATGCCCGCTCACGTTCGGCGTTGCCGTCCTCGTCGACCTCGCCGAGCGGCACCGGGCCCAGCACCTCGCCGGTCTCCGGCAAGGCGAGGTCGTCGAGCAGCCCGGCGACCGCGTCCGGGGTGCCCTCGACACTCGCCATCCGCATCGCGGGCGGGAAGCCGAGTTCGCGTCGCTCGGCCAGCTCCTGGCTCGCGTGCCAGCCCGGGTCCCACCGCACCAGCGCCTGCACGACCGCGAGACCCGCTTCCGCGCCGACGAACACGCGGCCGCCTTCGGTCCCCGGCCGCACCAGTGCCGCGGCCGCCATCCACCGGCGCAAGGTCTCCTCCCCCGCGCGCAGGTCCTGCCGTCCGAGCAATGCCCAGCCGTCCAGCAACAACGCCGCGCCGTAGCCGCCTTCCGCGACCGGCTCGGCTCCCGGCGTGCACACCACGAGCGCCGGTTTCCCCGGCACTGAAGCCAAAACCTCCGACGCGCCCGAGGTCCGCACGGGGAATCCGGTGAACGCGCGGCCCAGTTCCTCCGCGGTGCGCTTGGAGCCGACGACGACCGCCCGCAAGCGCACCGAACCGCAAGCGGCGCAATGGAAGTTCGTCTCGGGGACACCGCACCAGCGGCAGGCGGGCGGCCTCGGCGCGCCGTCGATCAGCCCGCCCGGCAGGGAAAGCGGACCGGCGCACCGGCGGCAGTGCGCCGACGTCCGGCAGTTGCCGCAGGCGAGGCCCGGGACGTATCCGCGACGCGGAACCTGCACGAGGACAGGGAATCCGCCCGCCAACGACTGCCGGGCCGCCTCGAAAGCGACCGACGGGAGGCGCGCGGCCTTCGCCGCTTCGTCCCGGGCGACGTCGAAGTCCTCGCCGACCGGGGTGACCCGCGGCGCCGCGGCCCGCAGTTCGGGGCGGGCCGCCACGAGAGGCTGCGCCCAGCCTGATTCCACCAGGAACTGCGCCTCCGCGGTGCGCGCGAAACCGGCGACGAGCATGGACCCCTTCGCGGCGTGCGCGCGGTCCATCAGCACGTCGCGGACGTGCGGGTACGGCGCGTGCTGGTCGAGGTGGACGTCGTCGCCGTCGTCCCACACCACGAACAGGCCGGGATCGGCGACCGGCGCGAACATCGCCGCGCGCGTGCCGACGACGACCCGCACCGCGCCGCGCAGCACCGCGAGCCAGCGGCGATAGCGCTCGGCCGGCCCCAGCCCGGCGATCAACGCGACCACGGAATCGGCGCCCATCAGTTCGGCGCACGCGTCGTGCAGCCGGGTGAGGTCGCGGTGGTCGGGAACGACCATGACGACCCCGCGTCCGGCCGCGGCCGCGACGGTGGCCGCTTCGGCGAGGCGGCGCGGCCAATCCTCACCCGGCAGGGCCTGCCAGACGGCGTTGGCCGGACGCCGTTCCGCGACGGCCTCCAGGAAAGCGGGGCCGTTTTGGTACCGCTCCCAAGCCGTGGTTTCGGGCGGTTCCGGCGTCGGCGCGGGCTCCGCGGACGGCTCGGCCTCGACTTTCGCGTGCCGGGAGGGGATCGCGAGCCGCAGGACGTCGCTGAGCGTGCCGCCGTACCGGTCCGCGACGGATCGGCAGAGCGTGTGCAGCGCCGGAGGCAGCACCGGCTCGCTGGAGGTCACCCTGTCGATGTACGCGAGCTTCCCGGTGAACTCCGTGGTGTCGGCACGCTCGACGAGGTACCCGTCGACGAGCTGGCCCGCGAACCGGACGCGCACCCGGCAGCCGGGCACGGCGGCTTCGTGCAGCTTCTCGGGGATCCGGTAGTCGAAGGTGCGGTCGAGGTGCGTGAGCGGGATGTCCACGACGATCCGCGCCACCGGGTTCTCGGGCGCGGGATTCTGCGCGCCGCGGCGGCTGGCGGTTTTCGCGCGGGACGGTTTGGCCTTCCGCGCCGGCTCGGCTTTCGGAGGCTCCGGAAGGTCCCACAGCGGGGTCGGTTCGGGACTGCTGCTCACCCGGTGATCTCTACCAGACTCTGTCGCCACTGCCAGTCACCGCGTGCGATGAACGGTCCGTTGCTTGCGAAATTTGCAAGCAACGGTCCGTTCATCGCACGCGGTGCTGGGGTGCCTCTCGCCGCGGAGTGACGTGAAGGCCCCCGTGAGGGACCCAGAGTCCCTCAAAGTTCCCCTCACGCGCCGGCGGACTCCACCGACCACAACGATGCCGCGTGAAGGACCCCTTCACGCGGCTCAGCCGGAGAAACTCGACCTTCACGCCTTCCCAAGTACATGAAGGCCCCCTTCCTTGCGCCTAGCGCCGTGAAGGACCCCTTCATGTACCTCCGGTACCGCGCGCCGACCCAGGGCTACCGCCGCCCCGCATCAGGCCAGGACGTAGTGAGGGCCTCCTTCCCTACCCTCAAGGTAGGCAAGGAGGCCTTCACGGAACGGATCAGGCGCCGGCGGCCGACTTCAGGTCCGCGGCCCGCGCCGTGCTCTCCCACGGGAGGTCCAGCTCGGGACGGCCGAAGTGGCCGTACGCGGCTGTCGGCGCGTAGATCGGGCGAAGCAGGTCGAGGTCGCGGATGATCGCGGCCGGACGCAGGTCGAAGATCTCCGTGATGGCGGCCTGGATCTTCGACGGGTCGACGGTCTCGGTGCCGAAGGTCTCGACGAAGAGGCCCACCGGGGCCGCCTTGCCGATCGCGTAGGCGACCTGGACCTCGGCGCGCGAAGCAAGCCCGGCGGCGATGACGTTCTTCGCCACCCAGCGCATGGCGTACGCGGCGGAGCGGTCCACCTTGGAGGGGTCCTTGCCGGAGAACGCGCCGCCACCGTGGCGGGCCATGCCGCCGTAGGTGTCGACGATGATCTTGCGGCCGGTCAGGCCCGCGTCGCCCATCGGGCCGCCGATGACGAAGCGGCCGGTCGGGTTGACCAGCAGGCGCACGTTGGAGGTGTCGAGGCCGAGCTCGGCGATCTCCGGGGCGACCACGTGCTCGCGGACGTCGACGCCGAGCATCTGCTCCAGGTCGATGCCGTCCGCGTGCTGGGTGGACACGACCACCGTGTCGAGCCGCACCGGCTGGTCACCGGCGTACTCGATGGTGACCTGGGTCTTGCCGTCCGGGCGCAGGTACGGCAGCACGCCGTCCTTGCGGACCCTGGTCAGCCGCTGCGAGAGCCGGTGCGCCAGCGCGATCGGCAGCGGCATCAGCTCGGGGGTGTCCGAGCAGGCGTAGCCGAACATCAGGCCCTGGTCGCCGGCGCCCTGGCGGTTGATCTCGTCCTCGTCGGACTCGACGCGGGACTCGTACGCGGTGTCGACACCCTGCGCGATGTCCGGCGACTGGGAGCCGATCGCGACGTTGACGCCGCAGGAGTTGCCGTCGAAGCCCTTGGCCGAGGAGTCGTAGCCGATCTTCAGGATCACGTCGCGGACGATGGTCGGGATGTCCGCGTAGGCCTCGGTGGTCACCTCGCCGGCGACGTGCACCTGCCCGGTCGTGATGAGGGTTTCGACCGCCACCCGGCTGCGCGGGTCCTTGGCCAGCAGGCCGTCCAGGATCGAGTCGCTGATGGCATCGCAAATTTTGTCGGGATGACCTTCAGTCACCGATTCCGATGTGAACAGTCTGCTCGTGGACGCGGTCACGGTGCCCGTCACTCCCTCACCTAGACGTCTGATGCCTAGAAAGTTAGGCACCCCTCAGCTTGAACTCAAGCCTACTGACTATCGCTTTGGGGGCTCTCAACGCTTCATCAAGGTCACAACAGCATCCCACAATGTGGACGCCAGTTCAGCCTTGGCGCCGAGGGGGATCGGGATTTCGGTGCCGTCGGCCCCGAGCAGCCAGCCCGAGTTGTCCTCGGTCCCGAAGGCCTTCCCCTCACCGACGGCGTTCACCACCAGCAGGTCCGCGCCCTTGCGCTTCAGTTTGACCCTGGCGTGGTCGAGGACGCCGCCCTTGTCGTCCCCGGTTTCGGCGGCGAAGCCGACGACCACCTGACCTTGGGTCCGATTGCGGACCAGCTCGGCCAGGATGTCCGCGTTGCGCGCGAGTTCGACGACGGGATCCGGAGTGTCGTCGGACTTCTTGATCTTGTGATCGGCCCGGTTCGACGGCCGGAAGTCGGCGACGGCGGCGGCCATCACGAGGACGTCGGCGGAGGTGGCCTCGGCGTGCATGGCCTGGCGCATCTCCTCGGCGGTCGACACGTGGACGACCTTCGCGCCCGCGGGCTCCGGCAGCGCGACGGTGTGCGCGGCGACCAGCGTGACCTCGGCGCCGCGCTGGGCGGCGACGCGGGCCAGCGCGTAACCCTGTTTGCCCGACGAGCGGTTGCCCAGGTACCGGACCGGGTCCAGCGGCTCACGGGTACCACCGGCCGAAATCGCCACGCGCACGCCTTCGAGGTCGCGCGGGAGGGCCTTCGGCACGGCGAGCAGGATCCGGGCGAGGTCGACGATCTCGGCAGGGTCGGCGAGCCGTCCCTTGCCGGTGTCCTTGCCGGTGAGCCTGCCGGCGGCGGGTTCGGCGACGACCAGGCCGCGGGAGCGCAGCAGCGCCACGTTGTCGCGGGTGGCCGGGTGCTCCCACATCTCGGTGTGCATCGCCGGGAAGAAGGCGACCGGGCACCGGGCGGTGAGCAGGGTGTTGGTCAGCAGATCGTCCGCGATGCCGTGCGCGGCCTTGGCGAGCAGGTTCGCCGTGGCGGGCACGACGATCACCAGGTCGGCTTCCTTGCCGACGCGGACGTGCTGGACCTCGGGCACTTCGGTGAACACGCCGGTGTGCACCGGGTTCCCGGAGAGTGCCTCGAAGGTGGCCGCGCCGACGAAGTTCAGCGCGGCTTCGGTGGGGACCACGCGGACGTCGTGACCGGATTCGGTCAGTCCGCGCAGGACCTCACAGGCCTTGTAGGCGGCGATCCCGCCACCTACGCCCAGAACGATCCGGGGTTTACTCACCCTCGGTGTGCTCGAGCAGGCCACCGTGGATCTCGCGCAGGGCGATGGAGAGCGGCTTCTCGCGCGGGCCCGGCTCGACCAGCGGGCCGACGTACTCCAGCAGGCCCTCGCCCAGCTGGGCGTAGTAGTCGTTGATCTGGCGAGCGCGCTTGGCCGAGTAGATCACCAGCGCGTACTTCGAGCTGACCTTTTCGAGAAGGTCGTCGATGGGCGGGTTGGTGATGCCTTCGAGCTCTTCGTGCAGCGTGGCCTGAGTCGTCACTCGTGGTGCTCCGAATCTTCGGTTGAGATGTCGCCGGTTATCAAGTTTAGCAACTGCTCGGCGGCGTCTCGCACCTCGGCGTTGACGACGCGCTCGTCGAACTCCCCGGCGGCGGCGAGTTCACGCTCCGCCTCGGCCAGCCTGGCCTTCACCGCGGCCTCGTTTTCGGTGCCGCGGCCGGTCAGCCTGCCGACCAGTTCGTCCCACGACGGCGGCATCAGCATCACCAGCCGCGCTTCCGGCATCGCCTTGCGGACCTGCCGCGCGCCCTGGAGTTCGATCTCCAGTACGGCGTTGCGTCCGGCGGCCAGTGCCCGCTCGACGGGCTCGCGCGGGGTGCCGTAGCAGTTTCCCGCGAACTCGGCGTGTTCGAGCAGTTCGCCGACGGCGACCATGCGGTCGAATTCGGGCCGGTCGACGAAGTGGTAGTGCTCGCCGTCGACCTCACCCGGCCTCGGCTTCCTGGTGGTCACCGAGACGCTGAAATAAATCTCCGGATCCAGCTTGCGCAGCTCCTTCGCCACGCTCGACTTCCCGACCCCCGAAGGCCCTGAGACGACCGTGAGCCGGTGCCGGGAAGAAACTCCCGCCACCGGCTCACCGCCGCGGTCAGCGCCCGGGGTCACCGGGTGGTCCTGACCGGTGCCGCTCACTCGCCGCTGAATTCGGCCAGCAGCGCCTTGCGCTGCCGGTCGCCGAGGCCGCGAAGACGACGGCTGGGTGCGATCTCCAGTCGTTCCATGGTCTGCTGGGCACGGACCTTGCCGACGCCCGGAAGAGCCTCGAGCAGAGCCGAGACCTTCATCTTGCCGAGGACTTCGTTCTCCTCGGCCTGCTTCAACACGTCGACCAGAGTGGTACCGCCCCGCTTCAGCCGCTCCTTCAGCTCAGCACGGATGCGGCGGGCGGCGGCGGCCTTCTCCAGCGCCGCAGCGCGCTGTTCCTCTGTCAGCTGGGGAAGTGCCACGTTTTCCTCCGGTAGTTCTCAAATCTGGGTGGGTGTGGCGACGGTACCCACCCGTTACCTCGGCCCACAATGCGGGGGTGGCTGGTCATGACGGATTCCCGGGCCTGCTATTGGCCTTTTTCCAGGGGACCGAGGGAATCCCGGGTCCGCCGAACGGCCGCACGCAACGCTTCGGGGGCGGGTCCGTGTCTGAGGACGTCACGGGACGACGCGGGGAGCACACCCGGCAGTCCCGGCCCGAAAAGGGCCCGCAAATCGGCCGGAGTGGCCCCCTGTGCCCCGAAACCGGGCGCCAGGACGGGACCGTTCAGCTTGCTCAGATCGAGCTCTCCCGGCGTGATGGTGGCGCCGACGACGACACCGATGTCACCCAAGGGCCCGACGCCCGCGTTGTACGCGGCCGCCGTGTCGACGATGTCCTGCGCGACACTCTTTCCGTTGGGCAGCAAGGCGTTCTGCAATCCCTGCGCCTCCGGGTTGGAGGTGCGCGCGAGAACGAACAGCCCCTTGCCTTGCGTTCGCGCAACGTCGAGCGCGGGGGCCAGCGAACCGAAACCGAGGTACGGCGACACGGTGATGGCGTCCGCCTCGAGTTCCGCGCCGGCCGGCAGGAACGCCGCCGTGTACGCCGCCATCGTCGAACCGATGTCGCCGCGTTTGACGTCCAGCAGGACGAGCGCGCCCGCCTCCCGGCACACCTTCATCGTCTTGGCCAGAACGGCGACCCCAGGAGGCCCGTAGGCCTCGAAAAAGGCCGACTGGGGCTTGATCACCGCGACCTCGGGCGCGATCGTCTCAGCGGCCGTGAGGGCGAACTTCTCCAGACCGCCCGCGTCCGCCGGAAGACCCCACGCCTGGAGCAGCCCGGGATGGGGGTCGATCCCGGCGCAGAGCGGTCCCTTCTCGGCGACCGCCCGCGCCAGCCTCGCCCCGAACCGTTCGCTCATGCCTTGGCCTTCAACGCCGCCTGGAGGCTCTGCAGCGACCGCACGCCGATGTCGCCCTTGATGACGGCCTCTATCCCGTGCACGGCCGCCGCGGCGCCCTGCACCGTGGTGATGCAGGGGATGTCCCGCGACACGGCGGCGGTGCGGATCTCGTAGCCGTCGATGCGGGGACCGCTGTTTCCGTACGGCGTGTTGATCACCATCTGCACCTCGCCGCTGAGGATGACGTCCACGACGTTCTGCTCCCCTTCGGCCGAACCCTCGTAGTGCTTGCGCACGACGGTGCAGGCGATTCCGTTGCGCCGCAACACTTCTGCGGTTCCCGACGTGGCGAGGATCTCGAAGCCGAGGTCCGCCAGCCGCTTCACCGGGAACACCAGCGAACGCTTGTCGCGGTTGGCGACGGAGACGAACACCTTGCCCGACGTCGGCAGCGAACCGTAGGCACCGGCCTGCGACTTGGCGAACGCCTTCCCGAAGGAGACGTCGACGCCCATGACCTCACCGGTGGACTTCATCTCCGGGCCGAGCAGCGAGTCGACGCCGTGGCCCTCGGGGGTGCGGAAGCGGTGGAACGGCAGGACCGCCTCCTTGACCGCGACCGGCGAATCGGCGGGCATGTGGCCGCCGTCACCCTCGGCGGGAAGGACGCCGGACTCGCGCAGCTCCTTGATCGACGAGCCGGTCATGATCAGCGCCGCGGCCTTCGCGAGCGGCACCGCGGTCGCCTTCGACACGAACGGCACCGTCCGCGAGGCGCGCGGGTTGGCCTCCAGGACGTACAGGACGTCGTCCTTGAGCGCGTACTGGACGTTCAGCAGCCCGCGGACGCCGACGCCGCGCGCGATGGCCTCGGTCGAGCGGCGCACCGTCTCGATGTCGGTCCGGCCCAGCGTGATCGGCGGGAGCGCGCACGAGGAGTCGCCGGAGTGGATCCCGGCCTCCTCGATGTGCTCCATGACGCCGCCGAGGAACAGCTCGTCGCCGTCGAAGAGCGCGTCGACGTCGATCTCGATGGCGTCGTCGAGGAAACGGTCCACCAGCACGGGGTGCTCGGGGGTGACCTCGGTGGCGCGGTGGATGTAGCCGGCGAGGGATTCCTCGTCGTACACGATCTCCATGCCGCGTCCGCCGAGCACGTAGGACGGCCGGACCAGGACCGGGTAGCCGATCTTGTCGGCGATCCGCTTCGCACCCTCGAACGAGGTCGCCGTGCCGTACTTCGGCGCGGGGAGCCCGGCGTCGGTGAGGACCTCGCCGAACGCGCCGCGGTCCTCGGCGAGGTGGATCGCGTCCGGGGAGGTGCCGATCACCGGGACACCTGCGTCGGCGAGGCGTTTCGCCAGCGAGAGCGGGGTCTGGCCGCCCAGCTGCACGATGACACCGGCGACGGTGCCCGACTCCTGCTCGGCGTTGACCACTTCGAGGACGTCCTCGAACGACAGCGGCTCGAAGTACAGGCGGTCCGAGGTGTCGTAGTCGGTGGAGACGGTCTCGGGGTTGCAGTTGACCATGACGGCCTCGAAACCGGCCTCGCGCAAGGCGATCGCGGCGTGCACGCACGAGTAGTCGAACTCGATGCCCTGCCCGATGCGGTTCGGCCCGGAGCCGAGGATGAGCACCTTCGGCTTGTCGGTCTGCGCGGTGATCTCCGACTGCGCCGCGGGATCGGTCTCGTAGGCCGAGTAGTGGTACGGCGTCTTGGCCGCGAATTCGGCCGCGCAAGTGTCGACGGTCTTGTACACCGGCCGCACGCCGAGACGGCGGCGCAGCGCGCGGACGCCGTCCTCACCGGCCAGTTCCGGCCGCAGCGCGGCGATCTGGCAATCCGAAAGACCGGTGCGCTTGGCGCGCCGCAGCAGCGGCTCGTCCAGCACCAGCGCGTCACGGACCTCCGAGCCGACCTCGCCGATGAGGGCGATCTGGTCGATGAACCACGGGTCGATACCCGAGGCCTCGTGGATCTCCTCGACCGTGGCACCGAACCGCAGCGCCCGCTCGACCTCGTAGATCCGCCCGTCGTGCGGCGTGCGCAAGGCGTCCAGGATGGACTCCTTGGTCGCGCCTTCGGGGTCGGGACGGGTCCAGAAGCCGGTGGCCTTGGTGTCGATGGACCGCAGTGCCTTGCCGAGCGCCTCGGGGAAGCTGCGGCCGAACGACATCGCCTCGCCGACGCTCTTCATCGTCGTGGTCAGCGTGGGGTCGGCGCCGGGGAACTTCTCGAAGGCGAACCGCGGCACCTTCACCACGACGTAGTCCAGCGTCGGCTCGAAGGCCGCCGGGGTCTCGCCGGTGATGTCGTTGCGGATCTCGTCGAGGGTGTAGCCGATGGCGAGCTTCGCGGCGATCTTGGCGATCGGGAAGCCGGTCGCCTTCGACGCCAGCGCGCTCGACCGCGACACCCGCGGGTTCATCTCGATGACGACCATGCGGCCGTCGGCGGGGTTGATCGCGAACTGGATGTTGCAGCCACCGGTGTCGACGCCGACCTCGCGCAGCACGGCGATGCCGACGTCGCGCATGTGCTGGTACTCGCGGTCGGTCAGGGTCATCGCGGGCGCGACGGTGACCGAGTCGCCGGTGTGCACGCCCATCGCGTCGATGTTCTCGATCGAGCAGACGACCACCACGTTGTCGTGCCGGTCGCGCATGAGTTCGAGTTCGAACTCCTTCCAGCCGAGGACGCTCTCTTCGATCAGCACCTCGGTGACCGGCGATTCGGTGAGGCCGGTGGAGGCGAGGCGTTCCAGCTCCGCGTCGGTGTGCGCCATGCCCGAGCCGAGCCCGCCCATGGTGAACGACGGCCGGATGACCACCGGGAGGCCGACCTCGGCGACGGTCGCGCGGACCTCGGCCATGTCGTGGCAGACCCGCGAACGCGGCACGTCGGCGCCGATCGTGCGGACGATGTCCTTGAACTTCTGCCGGTCCTCGCCGCGCTGGATGGCGTCGATGTCGGCGCCGATCAGCTCGACGCCGTACTTCTCCAGGACGCCGCGCTCGTGCAGGGCGACAGCGCAGTTGAGCGCGGTCTGCCCGCCGAGGGTCGCGAGGATCGCGTCGGGGCGCTCCACGGCGATGACCTTCTCGACGAACTCCGGGGTGACCGGCTCGATGTAGGTGGCGTCGGCGAACTCGGGGTCGGTCATGATGGTCGCCGGGTTCGAGTTCACCAGCGAGACGCGCAGTCCCTCTTCGCGGAGCACGCGGCAGGCCTGGGTGCCGGAGTAGTCGAACTCCGCCGCCTGGCCGATCACGATCGGCCCGGAGCCGATCACCAGCACGTGCTGGATGTCTGTCCTCTTCGGCATTACTTGGCCTTCTCCGTGTTGATCATGGCGCGCGGTCGACGAACGCGTAGCCGGGCCGTGAGTTCTGGAATTCCGTTGCAGTCCGCGCCGAAGGCGGCCCGCCTCCACGTTCGCGAGGCCTTCGGCCGGTGCGCGCCGTCGTGGCCGGTCAGCTGATCAGCCATTTCCCCGCCCCGCGCTCTTGCTCATCAGACCCACGAACTCATCGAACAAGGGGGCCGCGTCGTGCGGGCCGGCGGCGGCCTCGGGGTGGTACTGCACCGAGAACGCGGGGACGTCGAACGCGCGGACACCTTCGACGGTGTCGTCGTTCGGGCAGTAGTGCGAGATCTGGGCGGCGCCGAACGGCGTCTCGAAGCGCTGCCCCGGCTCGCCTTCGAGGGCGAAACCGTGGTTCTGCGCGGTGATCGCGACCCGTTTGGTGGCCACGTCGATCACCGGGATGTTGATCCCGCGGTGACCGTAGCGCATCTTGTAGGTGCCCAGCCCCAGCGCGCGGCCGAGGATCTGGTTGCCGAAGCAGATGCCGAACAGCGGGATTTCCCGCTGTAGTACCGCTTTCGTCAGCTCGGTCGCGTGCGCGGTGGTCGCCGGGTCGCCGGGGCCATTGGACAGGAACACACCGTCCGCCTCGACGGCGAGCAGTTCGTCCACAGTGGACGAGGAGGGCAGCACGTGCACCTCGATGCCGCGCGCGGCCATCATGCGCGGGGTGTTGGACTTGATGCCCAGGTCCAGCGCGGCCACGCGGAACCGGGTCTCCCCCTGCGCCTTGACCACGTACGACTGCTTCGTGGTGACCTCGCCGGCGAGGTCGGCGCCCTTCATCTGCGGGCTCGCCTTCACCTCGGCGAGCATTTCCTCGTCGGTGCCCAGCGCGTCACCGGAGAACACGCCGGAGCGCATGGCGCCCTGCTCGCGCAGGTGCCGGGTCAGCGTGCGGGTGTCCACTTCGGAGATCCCGACGACGCCCTGGCGCTCCAGTTCCTCGTCCAGCGTGCGCTTGGAGCGCCAGTTGGACGGGGTGCGCGCCGGGTCGCGGACGACGTAGCCCGAAACCCAGATGCGGGCAGACTCGTCGTCCTCGTCGTTCCAGCCGGTGTTGCCGATCTGCGGCGCGGTCTGGACCACGATCTGCCGGTGGTAGGACGGGTCGGTCAGCGTCTCCTGGTAGCCGGTCATGCCGGTGCAGAACACCGCCTCGCCCAAGCTGCGGCCACGGGCGCCGTACGCGGAGCCGCGGAACACGCGGCCGTCTTCGAGGACCAGTGCCGCGGGGGTCCTAATGCCGTTCGTGGTGCTCATCAGGCACCTCCCTTGATGTCGTTGCGAGTGTCTTGCAAAGCTTCGATCCACTGTGGATAGTCGTCGACGTCGTCGCCGCGGAATCCGGTGTCCAGTTCGACGTCGCCCGCCAGCCAGGTGATGACGAGCAGCGCGTCGATGCCCATCACCTTCCCGGCCATTCCCTTGTCCTTGCGGACGCCGGTGACGGACGCGCGCGGGATCCAGAAGTCCGGGGCGCCGCCGCGTTCGATGGCGACGCCGTCTTCGTGCAGCCGCCAGACCGCGCCGGTGCGCAGGCCGGCGCCGCGGGTGACCACCCGCTCCTGCCAGTGCCCCGCCGTCGTGGTGCTGATGTAGACGCCGGTCGATTCGAGCGAGGCCTCACCGGGCTCCGCGGGGATCTCCGGGAACGGCGGCACCTGGACGCTCTGCGCGCGCGACTTGCGCCGCCAGCCACGCCACATCAGGAAGACGCAGAAGAGGAAGAAGGCGAAGACCGCCAGGGTCAGCAGAATCCGGTCGCTCATTGCGTGATCTTCCCTTCCCGCGCGGTGATCCGCCCGCGCAGCAACGTCGCCGTCACCACGCCGGGGAGCCGCATTCCTTCGTACGGGGTGTTCGCCGCGATACTCGCGAACTCGGCGCCCCGTACGGTCCATTCGGTTTCCGGGTCCACCAGCGCCAGGTTGGCCGGTTCGCCGACCTCGATCGGACGGCCGTGGTCGGTCAGATTGCCGATCTCGGCGGGCCGCTCGCTCATCACCCGTGCGACGCCCCGCCAGTCCAGCAGGCCGGTGCGGACCATGGTCTCGATCACGATCGACAACGCGGTCTGGAGGCCGAGCATGCCGGGCCGGGCCGAGTTCCACTCGCAGTCCTTGTCCTGGACGGCGTGCGGCGCGTGGTCGGTGGCGACGCAGTCGATGACACCCTCGGCGAGCGCGGACCGCAGCTTCACGGCGTCGGATTCGGTGCGCAGCGGCGGGTTGACCTTGTTGACCGGGTCGTAGGTCGAGAGGCGCTCGTCGGTCAGCAGCAGGTGGTGCGGGGTGACCTCGGCCGAGACCTTGGTGCCGCGCTCCTTGGCCCACTTCAGGATGTCGGCCGTGCCCGAGGTCGAGACGTGGCAGACGTGCAGCCGCGCGTTCGCATGCTCCGCCAGCAGGCAGTCGCGGGCCACGATCGACTCCTCCGCCGAAGCGGGCCAGCCGGTGTAACCCAGGCGTGCGGCCTGCTCACCTTCGTGCGCCTGGGCACCGACGGTCAGCCGCGGCTCCTCGGCGTGCTGGGCGATGACCACGCCGAGCGCCGTCGAGTACTCCAGCGCGCGGCGCATGAGCAGCGGGTCCGCGACGCAGAGACCGTCGTCGGAGAAGACCTTCACCTTGGCCTCGGACTTCGCCATCGTGCCCAGTTCGGCGAGTTTCTCGCCCTTGAGGCCCACGGTGACCGCGCCGACCGGGTGCACGTCGACCAGCCCGGCCTCCTGGCCGCGCCGCCACACGTGGTCGACGATCACCGCGTTGTCGGCCACCGGGTCGGTGTTGGCCATGGCGAACACCGCGGTGTAGCCGCCGAGCGCGGCCGCGGCCGAACCGGTCGCGATGGTCTCGGTGTCCTCGCGGCCGGGTTCGCGCAGGTGGGTGTGCAGATCGACGAAACCGGGGAGCAGCACCTGGCCACCCGCCTCGATCACTTCGGCGTTGTCCGGGGTGTCGATCGAACCGATGTCGGTGATGACCCCGTCCTCGACGAGTACGTCGACCGGGTCGCCCTCGCCGTAGGGTCGGGCGCCCTTGATCAGGACGATGGTCACGCGGTGGCTCCTTCGCTGGCGAGCAGGTGGTAGAGGACCGCCATGCGCACGTGGACGCCGTTGCGGACCTGTTCGGTGATGGCCGAGGCCGGGGAATCGGCGACCGCCGAGGCGATCTCCATCCCGCGCAGCATCGGGCCGGGGTGCAGGACGACGGCGTGCTCTGGCAGGAGCTTCATCCGTCGTTCGTTGAGGCCGTAGGAGATCGAGTACTCGCGAGAAGACGGGAAGAAGCCCCCGTGCATCCGTTCGGCCTGGACTCGCAGCATCATGACCGCGTCGACCGCGGGCAGTTCGGCGTCGAGTTCGTGCGACACGGTGACCGGCAGGCTTTCCACCCCGGCGGGCAGCAGCGTCGGCGGCGCGACGAGCACCACTTCCGCGCCCAGCGCCGACAACAGGTGGATGTTCGACCGCGCGACCCGGCTGTGCAGGACGTCGCCGACGATCGCGATCCGGCGCCCCGCCAGCGAGCCGAGGCGCTCCCGCAGCGTCGCCGCGTCGAGCAGGGCCTGCGTCGGATGCTCGTGCGTCCCGTCGCCCGCGTTGACGACCGCCGTCCCGGCTTCGGCGAGCCAGCCCGAAAGCCGCTGCGCCGCCCCGGAGGCGGGGTGCCGGATGATCACGCAGTCGGCGCCGGCCGCGGCCAGCGTCAGCGCGGTGTCCCGCAGCGATTCGCCCTTGTTGACCGAGGAACTGGACGCGGAGACGTTGATCACGTCGGCGCTCATCCACTTCCCGGCGATCTCGAACGAGACGCGGGTGCGGGTCGAGTTCTCGTAGAACAACGTGATCACGGTGCGGCCGCGCAACGTCGGCAGTTTGCGGACCTCGCGGCCCAGCAGGGTGTGCTTGAGCTCTTCGGCGGTGTCCAGCACGGCTGTCGCGAGCGCCGGGTCGAGCCCGTCGGTGGCGAGCAGGTGCTTCACGATCGATCTCCTTCTGGTTGCGCGCGAAGCAGAACCGAGTCCCGTCCGTCCACTTCGGACAGCAGGACCTCGATCCCTTCGGCGCGCGAGGTAGGCACGTTCTTGCCCACGTAGTCGGCGCGGATCGGCAGTTCGCGGTGGCCGCGGTCGACCAGCACGGCCAGCTGGACCGCGCGCGGGCGGCCGTGGTCGCGCAGGGCGTCGAGGGCGGCGCGGATGGTGCGGCCGGAGAACAGCACGTCGTCGACCAGGATCACCACCGCGTCGTCGATACCGGTCGGCGGCAGCTGCGAATGTTCGAGCGCGCGGGGCGGGCGGCGGCGGAGATCATCACGGTAAAGCGTGATGTCCAGCGCGCCGGTCGGCGGACGGATGCCGGAGAATTCGGCGATCTTGTCCGCGAGCCGCAGGGCGAGCGGAGTACCCCGGGTGGGGATGCCCAGCAACACGGGCGGAGTCGAGCCACCCGCACCGAGAGCGGTCTTCTCGATGACCTGGTGGGCCATTCGGGCGATCGTGCGCGCGACATCGCCGGACGAGAGCAGCTCGCGCTCTCCCGCCGGTTCCGCCGCGCCACGCGGACGTGACGACAAGGCGGACCTCCTTCCCCGCCTCTCTGGACGGGTCCTTAAAGGACGTCGACTTCCTGCTTGGCGAGGAAATCGAACCGACACTAGCAGGAAGGAGCCCTCAGTCTTACGGGTGGCGCGCCCCAGGTGACGAAGGCCTCTCGAAAGCACCCGCTTGACCTGGTGACAACTATGCGTAACCATTACTCTGAGTATTCGACTCTAGGAGTCCCCTGGATCGGTCACCCTCGACCGGTTGGGGGTGAGGAAACGGAGAACCACCAGATGGGCGATTACGCCAAGGCGCTCGGGGCCAAGCTCCGCGGGATCCGCCAGCAGCAGGGCCTGTCCCTGCACGGGGTCGAGCAGAAGTCCGGAGGCCGCTGGAAGGCCGTCGTCGTCGGTTCGTACGAGCGCGGAGACCGCGCCGTCACCGTGCAGAAGCTCGCCGAACTGGCCGATTTCTACGGCGTGCCGGTGGTCGAGCTGCTGCCGGAGGGCCGGGTGCCGTCGGGCGCCGAACCCGCCACGAAGATCGTCATCAACCTGGAGCGTCTCCAACAGCTCCCGGCGGAGAAGGTCGGGCCGCTCGCCCGCTACGCCGCCACCATCCAGAGCCAGCGCGGCGACTACAACGGCAAGGTGCTCTCCATCCGCACCGAAGACCTGCGTTCGCTGGCGATCATCTACGACATGACCCCCGGCGAGCTCACCGAGCAGCTGATCGACTGGGGTGTGCTGCCGCCAGAGGCTCGACCGTCCAAAGAGGACTGAAGGTGAGGACGTTTTCGGTCGGGGGGCCGGAAACGTTGCCCCACCAAGGTAAAAACGACCACCCCCAAGGTGACCGAGGCGAAGGTGACCAAGGTCTTTTGATCTTTTGGAGTCGCGCCTTTCGGCCGACAGGCCCCGGGATCGTGATGACAGGGCGCCCTCCAGCCTGACGTGAGAGTCAATGCTGAAGAGCGCCCTGGCAGCACGATCGCGGCAGCGCGATCAGAGAAACAGCGCGATTTACAGTACAGCCCGGAGCCGGTCGGCGATGGTGCCGATGCGGCCGAGCACGCCGTTCACGAAACGCGGCGAGTCGTCGGTCGACAGCTCTTTCGCCAGCCCGACGGCCTCGTCGATGGCGACCGGATCCGGCACGTCCGTCGCCCACAGCAGCTCGTAGACGCCGACCCGCAGCACCGCGAGATCCACCGGCGGCATCCGGTCCAGCGTCCAGCCCTGAGCGTGCTCCGAAAGCAGCTCGTCGATCTGCGTCTTGCGTCCGGTCACGCCCTCGACCAGCGAGATCGTGTAGTCCCCGATCGGATCGACCTCGACCGAACCGACCCTGTCCGCCAGCAACGTCACCGCGTCGGCACCGCGCTGAGCGGCTTCGTACAGCACTTCGACGGCACGCTTGCGTGCCTGGCGGCGGCTGATCGGCCCTCCGCGGTTCGGCGACTTGCCGGATTTGTCTGAACCGGCCATCAGTTGGAGACGCGGCCCAGGTAGCGGCCGTCACGGGTGTCGACCTTGATCTTCTCGCCGGTGGTGAGGAACAGCGGCACCTGGATCTCGGCGCCGGTCTCCAGGGTGGCCGGCTTGGTGCCACCGGTGGAGCGGTCGCCCTGCAGGCCGGGGTCGGTGTGCTGGACGATCAGCTCGACCGAGGTCGGCAGCTCGATGTACAGCGGGACACCCTCGTGCACCGCGACCTGGACCTCGAAGTTCTCGAGCAGGTAGTTCGCGTTGTCGCCGACGGTCTCGGCCAGCACGGTGATCTGGTCGTAGGTCTCCGCGTCCATGAACACGAAGTCCGCGCCGTCCTTGTACAGGTAGGTCATGTTGCGACGGTCGACGGTGGCCGTGTCGACCTTCGTCCCGGCATTGAAGGTCTTGTCGACGACCTTGCCGGTCAGCACGTGCTTGAGCGTCGTGCGGACGAACGCGCCGCCCTTGCCCGGCTTGACGTGCTGGAACGCGGTGACGGTCCAGAGCTGGCCGTCGAGGTTGAGGACGAGCCCGTTCTTCAGGTCGTTGGTGGTGGCCACGAGTGTGCAGTCTCCTGTGTCGATCTTCCGGGCCGCCGTCAGACGACCACGAGTTCCTTGGTGCTCAGCGTGAGGAGTTCGGGCGTACCTTCCCGCACGACCAGCGTGTCCTCGATGCGCACGCCTCCGCGTCCGGGCAGATACACACCAGGTTCGACGGTGACGGCCATACCGGCGGACAGTGTACCGACGCCGGTGGCGGCCAGGCTGGGCGCCTCGTGCACCTGCAGTCCGACCCCGTGGCCGAGACCGTGGCCGAACTCGTCGCCGCGCCCCGCGTCGACGATCACCCCGCGGGCCGCTTTGTCCACTTCGGACACTTCGGCGCCGGGCAGGACGGCGTCGCAGCCCGCCGCCTGCGCGCGCTGGACCAGCTCGTAGATCTCCTCCTGCCACGCCGCCGGCTTGCCGAGGACGAACGTGCGGGTCATGTCGGAGTGGTAACCGTCGACCGTGGCACCGAAGTCGATCTTGACGAAGTCGCCGTTCGCGAGCACGGCCGAGGTCGGCCGGTGATGCGGGATCGCGGAGTTGACGCCCGCCGCGACGATCGTGTCGAACGACGGCCCTGTCGACCCGTGACCGAGCATGCGATTCTCGAGGTCACGGGCGACGTCCAGCTCGGTCCGGCCCGGCCGGAGCCCACCTGCGGACACCAAATCCTCCAGCGCCCTGTCGGCCGCGGCGCACGCCTGGCGCAGCGCCTCGATCTCCTGCTCGTCCTTGACCAGCCGCAGCTGCTCGACGAGCCCGGGCGTCCGGACCAGCTCGACGCGGTCGAAGCGGACCTTGAGATCTTCGTGCTGCTCGACACTGACGTGCTGGCTCTCGAACCCGGTCTTGCCGAGCTTCTTCCCGGCCGCGAGGTCGGCCAGCTTCGCCGCACTCGCGCGGTCCAGCACCCGTTCGAGGTCGGGCACCTCTGTCGCCGACTGGACCGTGTAGCGGCCGTCGGTGCAGAAGATCGTCTTGTCGTCGCCGCTCCCGTGGACGAGGAGAGCGGCGTTGGACCCGGTGAAGCCGGTCAGGTACCTGATGTTGAGCAGGTCCGTGACCAGCAGCGCGTCCACCCCGGAATCGGCCAGCAGGGAACGCAGCGCCGCGCGGCGGCGAGAGAAGTATTCACGCACGCCTTGGAGTTTAGGGGGCCGACCGCTCATTTCGCCCGCATGCGCCGCCCTCTTGCGCCGCTTGTGGTGCCCGGTGGTCCGTGAAGGCCTCCTTGAGGGACTCTGGGTCCCTCAAGGAGGCCTTCACGGACTTGGCCAGGCCCACCAGCCCCACCAGCCCCACCAGTCACAGCGTGGGCGCATGAGGGCCTCCTTCCCTACCCTCAAAGTAGGGAAGGAGGCCCTCACGGACCTTCGCCCACCGAGGGTCCAGGACCGCGCGGGGGTGACCATCGCTACTGGCGAGTTAAACTCACCCAATGGCACCGTGGCTGACTCGTGGACTCGTGATGGCGCTGCTGCACGGCGCGGCCGTCACCGTGCTGGCCAAGTACGAGGTCTTCAACCCCACCGACAAGACCCTCGTCACCTCCCTCGCCCCCGCCGTCCTGGTCGGCGCGGCGGCGGGCTGGGGCGCCGTGGACGCCTGGCGGGGCAAACCCGAACGCGGCAGGGACTGGTTCATCGCGGCGCTGATCGCCGGACCGGTCTCGGGGGTGCTGTACGTGATCGGCCGCGCGGTGTTCGTCGATCAGACCGGCGTATCGGAGCTCGGCGGCGCGCTCACCGGCGGTGCCGCCTTCTCGGCCCTGCTGGTGCTCATCCCGGCCGGGCTCGGCCTGTTCGTCGGCGGCCGCATCACCAGGAGCGAAGACGACGAAGATCAGCCCGCGAGCGGGAAACCGGCAGGGAAACCGTCCCAGGCCTGATCGCTGATCTGCTCGACGGCCGAGTCGTTCAGCGCCGCCGTCCCGGCGTCCGGCACCGCGAACAGTTTGCCGTCGAGCACCACGCCGAACCCGCGTCCGGGGGCGCGCACCATCCTCGCCCCGGCGCTCAGCCGCGCCGCCTGCGGGAACTTGTCGACGACCTTGAGCCGCTGGTCCAGGATCTCGCTCGCGAGGGTCGCCGCCACGGAACGCCGGTCGACCCGCACCAGGGTGCCGTCGGCCACCAGATCGATGGTCCGCTGCGGTGACGGCATCGCGACGCCTTCGAACGAGGTCCGGATGCGGGCGTCGCCGTCGCAGGCCCGCGAACCGCGGACGTCCAGGCCGAAATGTTTGAGGTCGGTCGGCGCCCCCGCGCCGCCGACGATCGTGGCCCGGACGACGTCGAACGGGACCCGGTCGCAGACGTCACCCGAGGAGAGCGGCGCGTGCCCGTCGGGCCGCCGGACCAGGCCGGGGCCTTCCTTCCACGCGCCGGGGATGATCGCCGTCCGGTACGGCTGCGCGGAGAAGTCCCTGGTCCAGAAGGTGAGCGTGGTGCCGGTTTCGGTTTCGTGGGCGATCACGAAGGCGTCGAGCGCGCCGACCCACATCAGATCCGTGCTGAATCCGTCGACCAGTGAGCGGGTGCGCGGTGAGATCGTGCTGGGCTTGGGGACGAAGCCCTGCTCCCCCAGCGTCTCCACGCCTCGGGTGAACGCAGCGTCCTTGGCGCGGAGCAGGAATTGCCCGGCGCCGTTCCACCCGGCGCCCTTCGCCGTGGTGTCGGTGAAGAGCACGTAGAACCAGCCGTCGAGGTACACCGCCGAGGGCTGGCCGGCGCCGTAGACGTTGGCGCGATGCACGTCGTGCGAGGGCCCGATGATCGGCTTCCCGCCCGCGGCACGGGTCCAGTTGAGGCCGTCGGGGCTGGTCGCGAGCCCGATCGAGTTGCCGAGCGCGTGATCGCCCGCCGCGCCGGTGTAGTACATGTAGTAGATCGAGCCGACCTTGATCACCGACGGGTCGCAGGTGTGCATACCGTCGAAACCGCCGGGCGCGCCGGAGAACACCGCCGCCGGGCCGCCACCGGACGGGCCGGTGAAGGGACCGTCGAGCGAGGGCGACTGCGCGTAGAGGATGTCGTCACCGGGCGGCTGCGCGCTGCCGTACTGGCTGCACCACCACATCCGGAGCTTGCCGCCGTCGCGCATCACCGTCGGGCCGTAGTTGTAGACCGCGTCCTGATCGCCCGCGGCCACCACACCGCCACTGGCCCGGGGGTCGCTCGTCGCGAGTTCGACGTCCATCGGCCGCGGCTTTTCCGTGGGCAGCTGGGCTCCGCCGATCCCGCCGCCCTTGCCATCGGCCTGGGACTGGACCTTGCCGTCACTACACGCCACGAGGACCGCGCCTGCCGCGAGGACAGCCACCACGGCACGGGCGGGTCGCCGACCCCCACGAAAAAGGCGCATGATGGCCGAGTGTAGCGAGGCTTAACCCGGCCGGGTGACGTCAGTACCCGGTAGGGCGACCAATTCCACTTCGAAGCCATCGGCGTTTTCGAGGTAGGCGGCGTAGTGGTGATCACCGCCCGCATTCGGAAACTTGTCCGCGAACATCGGCGACCAGCCGTGTTCGAGCGCCTTCGAAGCCAGTTCGTTCACCCGTTCGCGGGATTCGACGTGCAGGGCGAGATGGTTCAGGCCCGGCGCGGTGCGCTCGTGTTCTTCGCCGCTGAGCGCGGGAGAACGCTCGACGACGAGATAGGTCGCGCCGTGTTTCCAGCTGACCCCGGCGGGCCAGCGCTGGAATTCCCGCCAGCCGAGTTCGCCGAGC
Organism: Amycolatopsis sp. WAC 01376; assembly: GCF_003947415.1. GTDB lineage: Bacteria > Actinomycetota > Actinomycetes > Mycobacteriales > Pseudonocardiaceae > Amycolatopsis. The sequence goes on along the minus strand of NZ_QHKL01000003.1, from coordinate 1,017,398 downwards.
AGCCAGCCCCAGCTCTCCTCGGCGCGGGCGAGATCGGGGACCCACAGTTCGATGTGGTGCGCGCGGCCGTGGTCCGAGGGCAGCGCGACGAAGACGCGGTGCGGCCCGCTGCCGTAGTGCTCGCCGCCGCCGACGTCGAGGAAACCCAAGCGCTTCACCAGGTTCTGACTGGCCACATTGGACTCGCCGACCAGCGCCCACACCGACGACAGGCCGAGCCCGACGAGTCCGTGGTCCAGCAGGGCCTTCGCGGCCTCGGTCGCCAGGCCTTGCCCGCCGTGCGCACGCGCCAGGTAGTAGCCGACCTCCGGTACGTCGCCGGGCAGCTCCTGCGACGGCCGCAGATGCGCGAGGCCGATCACCTCGCCGTCGCGTTCGATCGCCCAGTGCCCCATCCCGGCCGGGCCGCGGTACGCCAGCCGCCTGCCGACCATTTCGCGGACCAGGTCCGGCTCGGTCAGCCGGTCCGCGAAATGCGCGCTCATCGCCGGGTCGGCGAAGAGCGCGACGATCGCCTCGGTGTCCGCCTCCGTCAACGCGCGCAGCCGCAGCCGCGCGGTCTCGATCTCTGGAGGGTTGTTCACGCCGCGTTCGCGGCCATCCAGCGCAGGGCCAGCGGGTACCCGTCGACCCCGAGCCCGGCGATGACCGCGGTGGCGATGTCCGACAGCACGCTGTGATGCCGGAACTGCTCGCGTTTGTGCACGTTGGAGATGTGCAGCTCGATCAGCGGCGCCTTGAGCTGGGCGGCGGCGTCGCGGACCGCGATCGAGTAATGCGTCCACGCGGCCGCGTTGAGCACCACCGGCCAGCCCGCATCGGCGGCTTCGTGCAGCCAGCCGACCATCTCACCCTCGTGGTCGGTCTGCCGGACCTCGACGTCGATCCCCAGCTCTTTGCCTGCTTCGGCGCAGGTGGAGACGAGATCCGCGTGCGTGGCCGAACCGTAGATACCGGGTTCGCGCAGGCCGAGCCTGCCGAGGTTGGGGCCGTTGAGGACGAGCACCTTCACAGCAGCACGCTCCCGCCCGCCTTGGGGGCGTCGCCCGCCACCACCGAGTACGCCGCGGCGAGCAGCGACGGGTCCGGGCCCTCCAGCCTGCCGGGTTTGGCGAGGCCGTCGAGGACGACGAAGCGCAGCACGCCGGACCTGGTCTTCTTGTCGCCCTTCATCGTCTCCAGCAACTGCGGGAGCGCGTCCGGGTCGTACGTGGTCGGCAGGCCCAGCATCTTGAGGACCGACGCGTGCCGCTCCGCGGTGGCGTCGTCGAGACGGCCCGCGAGCCGCGCGAGTTCGGCGGCGAACACGAGGCCGACGCTGACCGCCGCACCGTGGCGCCACCGGTACCGCTCGCGGCGTTCGATGGCGTGGGCGAGTGTGTGGCCGTAGTTGAGGATCTCGCGCAGATCCGACTCGCGCAGATCCGTGGCGACGACGTCGGCCTTGACCTGGATCGAGCGGCGGACCAGTTCGCCGAGGACCTCGCCGGTGGTGTCCAGCGCCGCGGCGGGATCCTGCTCGACGAGTTCGACGATGCGCGGGTCGGCGATGAACCCGGCCTTGACCACCTCGGCCATTCCCGCGACGAGTTCGTTGGGAGGCAACGTTTCCAGCGTCGAGAGGTCGGCGAAGACCGCGCTCGGCTCGTGGAAGACGCCGACCAGGTTCTTGCCGGCCTCGGTGTTGATGCCGGTCTTGCCGCCGAGGGAGGCGTCGACCATGCCCAGCAGCGTGGTGGGCACGTTGACCAGGCGGACGCCGCGCATCCAGGTCGCGGCGACGAACCCGGCCAGGTCGGTCACGGCGCCGCCGCCGAGCCCGACGACCACGCCTTGGCGGTCGAGGCCCATGCGGCCGAGGACCTCCCAGCAGAAGCCGGCGACGGTGAGCGCCTTGCCGTCCTCGGCGTCGGGGATCTCGACCCGGTGCGCGTCGATCCCGGCCTCGGCCAGTTCGTCGCGGATGGCCTCCGCGGTCGTCGTCAGCGTCGGCGGGTGGATCAGCGCGACCTTGGAGGCGTCGGAGAGCTGCTCGGTGAGCTCGCCGAGCAGGCCGCGGCCGATGACGACGTCGTACGGCTTGGCGGTGTTGACGGTGATGCGGACCGGCTCGGTCATCGTTCCCCTCACTTCGGCGGAAGCCGCTTTGCCCTCGCGACCTCGCAGGTGATCTTGCCCTTGACCGGGGTGTCCCCCGGGATCTCTTCGGTCACCTTCTGGCCGGGCGACATCCGGTTCTTCGCGAACAACGCTTCACCGGAGGCCTTGCCGTCGGCGTCCTTGATCGCGATGGTGACGGCGTAGCGCGCGTCCTCGCCCGTGCTGTTGGTGACCTCGATGGTGATCTTCGGGGTGTAGCTGTTGCTGTCGCATTTGGTGACCTTGACGTCGGCGGCGACGTCCTCCGCCGGAGCGGCGGAACCGGTCTGCGCGGCGGAGGTCTGGACGACGTCCGCGCCGGCGGGCTGCTTCTCCTCGCCGCACGCCGTCAGGGTCATGGCCACGACGGCGAGGAGGACACCGGCGGTGGTGGTGCGCTTCATGCTCGTTCCTTGCTGATCTCGTGCAGCCCGATGACGGCGGCCTCGACGACCTCGTCGGCGGTCAGGCGGTCGGTGTCGATTTCGATCGTGGCGACCTCGCGGTACACCGGCAGGCGCGCGTCGAGAAGCGACTTGTAGGTGGCGCGGGGGTTCACCCCGGCCAGCAGCGGACGCGCGGTCGAGAGCCCGGCGCGCTGGACGCCCGCGGCCATCCCGACGTTGAGGAAGACCACGGTGTGCCTGGCGAGCCGCTCGCGCGTGCCCGGGGTGATCGGCGCTCCCCCGCCCAGGGAGAGGACGCCGTCGTGTTCGGCCAGCGCCTTCGCGACCACCTCCTCCTCCAGCGCGCGGAAGGCGGGCTCGCCCTCCTCGGTGAAGATGTCGGTGATGGGCTTGCCCGCGCTCGCGACGATGTCGTCGTCGGTGTCGCGGAAGGCGAGGCCGAGCCGGGCGGCGAGCGCCGGGCCGACCGTGCTCTTGCCGGAGCCCGGCGGCCCGATGATCACCGCGCGAGGAGTCACCAGCGCTCCTCGAGCGCCTTCAGGTAGGCCTCGGCGTTGCGCTTGCCCTCGACCAGCGAGTCTCCGCCGAACTTCTCCAGCGCGGCGTCCGCGAGCACCAGCGCGACCACCGACTCCAGCACGACGCCGGCGCGGGGTACCGCGCAGACGTCGGAACGCTGGTGGATGGCCACCGCGGGTTCACCGGTGGTGACATCCACAGTGGACAGTGCTTTGGGGACGGTCGAAATCGGCTTCATGGCGACGCGCACGCGCAGCGGCTCGCCGTTGGTGATGCCGCCTTCGAGCCCGCCCGCGCGGTTGGACCGGCGGGTCACCCCGACCGGACCGGTGCCGCGGTCGATCTCGTCGTGGGCCTGGCTGCCCCAGCGCTTGGCCGTGGTGAAGCCGTCGCCGACCTCCACGCCCTTCATCGCCTGGACACCCATGAGCGCGCCGGCGAGGCGGGCGTCGAGCCTGCGGTCCCAGTGGACGTGCGAGCCGAGGCCCGGCGGCAGGCCGTAGGCGATCACCTCGATCACGCCGCCGACGGTGTCACCCGCCTTCCGCACGGCGTCGACCTCGGCGACCATCGCGTCGGTCCCCTCCTTGCCGAAGGCGCGGACCGGGCTCTCGTCGATGGACGGCAGATCCGACGGCACCGGCAGCGGGCCCTCGGGCGCCGAGGCGCCGCCGATGGAGACGACGTGGCTGAGGATCTCGACCCCCAGCAGCTGCTTGAGGTACGCGCGGGCGACCGTGCCGAGCGCCGTGCGGGACGCCGTCTCGCGGGCGCTCGCGCGCTCCAGCACCGGACGGGCCTCGGGGAAGCCGTACTTCTGCATGCCGGGCAGATCCGCGTGGCCGGGCCGGGGACGGGTCAGCGGCTCGTTGCGCGCCAGGCCTTCCAGCTCCTCGGCGGGCACGGGATCGGCCGACATGACCTTCTCCCACTTCGGCCACTCGGCGTTCTCGATCTGGACCGCGACGGGGCCACCCTGAGTGAGCCCGTGCCGGACACCGCCGGTGAACTCGATGTGGTCGGTCTCGAAGCCCATCCGGGGGCTACGGCCGAAGCCGAGCCGCCGTCGCGCGAGCTGCTCGCCCACTTCGGCGGTGGTGACCTCGACCCCGGCGGGCATCCCTTCCAGGATGGCGGCGAGAGCGGGTCCGTGCGATTCCCCTGCGGTTATCCAGCGCAACACCTGACAGATCCTGTCACAACCTCCTCTCCGTCCCGGTACAGGCCGGGCTATCCCGGACCGGGTCCGGCGAAGACGGCGAGCGTCCACGCCGCGACCAGGAGACCGGGCCCGTGCGGCACCGTGGGGTGCCGGGGCCCGCCCACCGCGAGCGCCACGCTCAGTAGCGCGGCGGCGACGGCGCCGAGCACGACCGACGGCCAGCCCGTCGCGGCGAGGACCGCGCCGAGACTCCCCGCGAGCTTCACGTCACCGGCGCCGAGCGAGCGTGGCGACAGCGCGTGGACGAGCGCGTGCGCCCCGCCGAAGACCAGCGCGCCCAGCACGGCCCGCCACGCGATGGCCGCCCCTCCCCCGTGCGCGGCGACCGCGAGCGCGGCGGCCAGCGCCGGGTACGCGGGCAAGGTCAGGATGTCGGGCAGGCGGCGGTACTTCAGGTCGGCGAGCGCCAGCGGGACCGCGAAGACGGTCAGCACGGCCGGGACCGCCAGCCACCACGCCGGCCAGGCTCCCGCTTGATGCCGCAGCCAGACCGCGACGAGCGCCACCGCCGCGACGGCCGCCGCCCAAGCCGTCACCGGTGCTCCGGCCCGGCGCAGGCAGGAGCGGGTGACGAGCGCCGATCCGGCGCCCGCCGCGGCGAACGCGATCGGCATGAACACAAGATCAAGAGTGCGCCCGTCGCGCTCGGTGCGGCAAGGATTTCTTTTTGTGACAGGGACTTTCACGCACTTTCGGCAGTTCGGGGGTGAGCTGAAAGGGCCTTTCGCCGCGTCTCATGCGGTGAAGGGCCCTTTCGCTGCATGGCATGCGGGGAAAGCGTCCTTCACCCCCCGGCTGCGCGCGGGGTGTCCGTTCGCCTAGGTACGTGAAGGACCTTCATGTACCAAGTGTCCCGAGTTGGAAGTTCGTGCGGTAATTCGGCGTGGTGCCGAAGGATCTTGTTCTTGTTTCGTGCGGTGAAGATGCTGGCGACTGAGGCCGTGAGCATTTCGCTGACTTCAAGGTAGCCAGGAGGCTTTCATGGCCAGGTTCCGGACCGACTACGGGAGCCGGCCCCGTCTTGAGTGTCCATAAGGGACACTTCCGGGCGGCGATATGTCCGGCTTGTGGATAAATGTGCGGTTTTCAGCGGGGGTCGTGAGTGGTAAGTGTCGTTCTAACGACACTTACCACTCACGACCCCCGCGCAATGTACCCAAAATGGACACTAGTGCCTGCCCGGCGTCCCTTGTGGACGGTCAAGAGCTCATTTTCACCTCATGACCCCCGGGCCAGGCGCGAAACGGCCGGATATCGATACGGATTTACGGCGCGAACTTCCGGTGCAGGACCGCCGCGCTGGGTTCCCATATTCCGCGAAGGCCTCCTTGAGAGACGCCAGAGTCCCTCAAGGAGGCCTTCACGGAACGCGATCGCCACGCTGGTCACAGCAGCCCCGCCAGGAGCAGCCGACGCGACCCGGAAGTTTTCGGCAACGGCACCAATCCGCCTCGACTCCGGCACCGAAGGCCTGTCATGACACCGGGATCAGGGGTTCATCCGCAGCAGCGGGAGACCCGAAGGCGTGCGGATCTCCAGCGCCTTGATGTCGCCGGTGCGCATCGCGGTGCCGACCACGATGTGCGCGGTGTCCTTGGGCATCGCGCGCCAGGACGCGAGTTCGCTGGTGCCGCCGTCGGCGCCGACGGCGACCAGGATGTAGTCGCCGGTGCGGTTGCCGCCGTAGCTGCACGTCATGTCGACCTTCGTGCCGGTGTCCGTGGCGGACATGGCGACCTCGGCGGTCACCGGGTAGTCGCCGAGCGGGGTCATCGGGTTCCCCGCCGTCGCGACCGGCCCGGTCAGGACGACCACGAGCGCGGCACTGGCGGCGACGGCCAGTCCGGCCGCGGTGGTGGTGATGGCCCGTTGGATCCGCCTTCCCCGGCGGACCCGTTTGAGCACGGTCGGCAGCAGTTCCGGCGAGGGTGCCGGTTCGTCGTCCAGCAGCGCTGGGGCGCCCGCCTGGGCGAGCAGGCCGGGGATTCCGGCCAGATCGCGTACGGACGCGGCACACCGGTCACAGACGCGAAGGTGTTTCTCGTAGGCGAACCGGTCTTCCGGGGACAACGCCCCGAGCACGTAGGCCGCGTCGTAGGTGGCGAAGGGGTCGGTCATTGAGTCACCCCTCTTTCCTCCAATATCAGCCGCAGCGCCCGCAACGCGTAGTGCGTCCGCGACTTGATGGTTCCTTCGGCCACACCCAGCCGCTTCGCAGCGTCGGCGACGGAGTAACCCTGGAAATAACACAGGACGAGGACGTCCCGGTGTCTCGGCGAGAGCTCGCCGAGGGCTTCGGCGACCAGCCAGCCCTGGACGGCCCGTTCGGTGCCGTCCGTGACCGCCGTTTCGGGCGGTTGACCGGTCACCACCTCCGGATGCGCCTCGGAAGCGCGCCAGTCGTCGATGGCGATCCGCCTCGCGACGGTGAACAGCCAGCCGCGCGCCGATCCCTCCGACTGGTCGAGCACCTTGGCGTTGCGCCAGGCCCGCAGCAACGTCTCCTGGACGACGTCCTCCGCGCGGACCCGGTCGCCGCTGGTGAGGTGCAGTGCGTAGGACCAGAGCGCCGCCGCGTGCTCGTCGTGCAGAGCCCGCATGAGCCGGTCCTCCGCGAATTCCTTCACCGATCCGTGCTCTCGCGGTTGAGAAGCAGCGGAAGGGCGAAGACCACGCACACCACTTCGGTGATCAAGCCCCAGAGCTCGGCCTGGGTGGTGAAGCGCTCCGAGACACCGAAGAACCCTGTGGTCAGGGAGAGAACGTACGCACCCAGCGTGGCCAGGCCGAAGCCGATCGCCGCGAGCGCCGGCAGCCAGTGGTGCCACACCAGGACGGCGACCGCGATGACCACGCCCGCCACGACGTTCACCAGGAAGAGCGGGCCGACCACGGCCGTTTCCGACGCCCAGTCCTGCCATACGACGTAATGCACCCATGCCGAGCCGAGCAGGCCCGCCGCCACGACCGCCCGCGACAACCACCGGATCATGTCCGTATCCCTTTTCCGCGTTTTCGGTTCCCCTATGCCTGTGAACACGGAAAATCGGGCCTCCCGGTTCAATTCCGCACCCGATGGGCGCCGAAATTGAACCGGATGGCCGCTTGGACCGTGTGTAGAGGCATGACTGCCGAACTCCACTCCCGCCGCACCGTCCTGACCACCGGGGCCGCCGTCGCAGGCGCGGCCGTCGGTGCCGTGGCCCTCACGGCCTGCGGAAGCGAAACCCCGCCGTCCGGCTCGGCCGCCGCACCGCCCGCCGCGGCACCGGGCGAGACCCTGACCGCGCTCTCCGAGATCGAGGTCGGCAAGGCGAAGGCCGCCAAGACCGCCGACGGCAAGGACGTCATCGTCACCAGGACCGCCGAAGGCACGGCGGCCGCGTTCAGCGCGATCTGCACGCATCAGGGCTGCGCGGTCGTCCCCGAGGGCGCCGACCTCAAATGTCCCTGCCACAACTCGATCTTCGACGCCGCGACCGGCGCGGTCAAAAAGGGACCGGCGGACCAGCCGCTGCCCTCGATCGCGGTCAAGGTCATGAACGGCCAGGTCGTCACGGCCTGACGAGCACGAAAAGGGTCCCTTTAGGACGGAAATTCCGTCCTAAAGGGACCCTTTGATCCGATACTTCAGCTGTCCCAGGTGAAGATCGCGTCGCCCGCTTCGACGTCGCCGCCGGTGAGCAGTCCGGAAAGGACTTCGGCCTTCGCGTCCAGCGCCACCACCGGCACGATCGGCGAGTAGCCCGCGGCCTTGACCGCCTCGGGGTCCCACTCGACGACCGGCTGCCCGGCGCGGACGGTCTCACCCTTGGCGACGTGGAGGCTGAACCCCTCGCCCTTCTGCTTCACCGTGTCGATCCCGAGGTGGACCAGTACCCCGCGGCCGTCTTCGGTGGCCACCACGAAGGCGTGCGGGTGCAGGGTCACGACCGTCCCGTCCACCGGTGCGACCGCGTCCTGGCGCCCGCCCGAGGGCATGACCGCGAGACCGGGGCCGACCATCGCCTGCGCGAAGACCGGATCGGGCACTTCGGTCATAGCGGTCGTCTTACCGCTCACCGGGCTCAGAATTTCGAGACTCACATCAGGTCCTCGATGTCGCTGGCGATCGTGTCGGCCTCCGGCCCCACGATGACCTGGACGCCCGCGCCGATCCGCACGACGCCCATCGCGCCGGCGGCCTTCAGTGCCGCTTCGTCGAGCAGGCTCACGTCTTCGAGCTCACAACGCAAGCGGGTGATGCAGCCCTCCACCTCGATGACGTTCTCAGCGCCGCCTAGCGCCGCGAGGATCTTTTCCGCCCTGTCATCCGCCATCGCGGTCTCCCTGTTCCCTGTCGGTTTCCCACATGCGAACCAGCTGTACTACGCCGTTCGCCGACTCGCACGCGATCCCTGGCCACGAACGCGTAACGGTGGTTGACACCCGCTCGTGCGACGGAGCATCCTGCCCCATCGGATCATTGGTCTAGACCGGAACGTACCAATCTTCCGGACCAGATGCGAGTACGGGTTCCCCGACAGACCGGCCCGAAAGGACGGTGACCGTCATGAGCGCTTCGGCGCAGCTGCCGCCGTCCGACCGTGTGATCAACGGACCGACGCCCAAGCACGCCCAGCTGCGGGAGATTCTGCGCCGCACAGTGGAGCGTGAGCTACCCCCTGGCTCGCCTATTCCCTCGGAACGTGACCTCGCCGAGACCTACCAGGTGTCGAGGCTCACCGTCCGCTCGGCGATCGGCAAGCTGGTCGAAGAAGGGCTCTTGTCGCGCGTGCGCGGCAAGGGGACGTTCACCGCCGCGAGGCGGATGGAATTGCAGCTCTACCTGATGTCCTTCAGCGAAGACATGCGCCGTCGCGGGATGACGCCGACCACGGAGGTCGTCAAGACGGCCACCGAGGTCCCGCCCGCCCCCTCGGCGCACGCCCTCGGCCTGGCCGCCGGGACCCCGGCGCACCGGCTGGTGCGGCTCCGTCGCGCCGACGGGGTCCCGCTGGCGGTCGAACGCGGCTGGTATCACGCGGGCCGGATGCCCGGTCTGCTCGACCTCGATCTCACTCGATCGTTGTACGTCCAACTCGCCCAGTCGTACGACCTGCGCCCGGATCACGCGTGGCAGACGGTCTGGGCCGAATCCGCGGACCGCGAAACGGCACGCCTGCTCGGCATGCGCGCCGGCAGTCCGCTTCTTGTCTTCCGCCGGGTCTCCAGCGTCAACGGGGAACCGATCGAAGACATGACTTCCTGGTACCGGGGCGATCACTACCAGGTCACCATGCAGCTGGACCGGAACACCCCGGATTCCGGTCACCATCCTCACTACGGAGGTACCCGATGAGCTCCACCACCGCGGAGGGGGCGAAGGGCAAGGGCAAGGGCTTCGCCGGGCTTCAACGCTTCGGCCGCAGCCTCATGCTCCCCATCGCCGCTCTGCCCGCCGCCGCGCTCCTGAACAGGTTCGGTCAGCCCGACCTGCTCGGCAAGGACGGCCTCGGCTGGGACAAGGTCGCCGAAGTGCTCGGCGCGGCGGGCAACTCGCTGTTCAACTGGCTGCCGCTCCTGTTCGCGGTGGGTATCGCCGTCGGCTTCGCCCGGAAGAGCGACGGCGCGACCGCGCTGGCCGCGGTGGTCGGCTTCTTCGTGTTCACCAGCGTCCTGCAGGTCTTCGCGCCGTTCTCCGAACTGCCGGGCTGGAACCCCGAGAAGCCCGCGGGCCTGATGCTCAACCCGCTCAAGTGGCCCTACAGTGTGCTGGCCGGTGTGATCGTCGGTCTGGTCACCGCGCTGCTGTGGCAGAAGTTCTACCGCATCAAGCTGCCGCCGTACCTGGCCTTCTTCGGCGGCCGCCGGTTCGTGCCGATCGTCACCGCACTGACGCTGATGATCCTCGCGGTGCCCCTCGGCCTGGTCTTCCACTGGGTCAACGAAGGCATCCAGGCCGCGGGTGAGGCGGTCACCGGTTCTCCCGTGGTCGGTGGCGGTATCTACGGTGTGCTCAACCGGTTGTTGATCCCGGTCGGTCTGCACCAGCTGCTGAACGTGCCGGTGTGGTTCATCTTCGACGGCGGTGACCTCACGAAGTTCTTCGAGGGCGACCCGACCCGCGGCACCTTCATGACCGGCTTCTTCCCGATCTTCATGTTCGCCATCCCCGCCGCGGCGCTGGCGATTTGGCAGACCGCGAAGCCCAGCCAGAAGAAGATCGTCGGCGGTGTGATGATCGCCGGTGCGCTGACCTCCTTCCTGACCGGTATCACGGAGCCGATCGAGTTCTCGTTCATGTACGTCGCGTGGCCGCTGTACCTGATCCACGCGGTCCTGACCGGTACGTCGCTGGCACTGGTGAACGCGCTCGACATCCACCTCGGCTTCGGCTTCTCCGCCGGTGCGATCGACTTCGGGCTCAACTTCAACCACCCGGCGGCGAGCGGCAACGTCTGGCTGCTCATCCCGATCGGCCTCGCCTACGCGGTGATCTACTACGTGCTCTTCCGTTTCGTGATCAAGAAGTGGAACCTGCGCACCCCTGGCCGCGAGGACGACTCGATCGAGGCCGACCTCGAGGCCACCGCGGCGAAGCCCGCAAAGTAGTTTCAGCTCAGCAGAACCACAGGCACGAAAGGGAAAGAACATGCCGGAGAAACGCGTCACCGTGGCCAGCAAGGTGGGCCTGCACGCCAGGCCCGCGGCGACGGTCGCCAAGGCGGCCGCGGCGCAGCCCGTCGCGGTGTCCATCGCCAAGGCGGGTGGCGACCCGGTCGCGGCCGGCAGCGTGCTGAACCTGATGACCCTCGCCGCGGGCTACGGCGACGAGGTCATCATCAGTGCCGAGGGTGAGGGGGCCGAGGCGGCCGTCGACGCCATCGCCGAGCTGGTGGCGACCGACCTCGACGCCTGATCCCAGGATCCTGCGAAGCCCGGGCCGCCCCGACCGGCCCGGGCTTCGTAGGGTGTTGGGCATGGACAGCGTGCGCGAGATCGAACAGTGGCCGGTGGACAACGCCGCCACGGCCGTGGTGACCGCCGCCGGTGACGTGCTGGGCACGCACGGCGACACGGCGAAGGTGTACAAGCTGGCGTCGGTGACCAAGCCGCTCACCGCCTACGCCGCGCTGATCGCCATCGAAGAGGGCGTCGTCGAACTCGACACCCCCGCCGGGCCGGAGGGCTCCACGATCCGGCATCTCCTCGCGCACACCTCGGGTCTGGCCTTCAACGAGCACAAGCCAATGGCCGCGCCGGGCAACCGGCGCCTGTATTCCAACGCCGGATTCGAGCAGCTCGCCGACGCGCTCACCGAGCACTCCGGCATCCCCTTCGCCGACTACCAGGCAGAGGCGCTTTTCCAGCCGCTGGGCATGAAGGCGACCAAGCTGACCGGTTCCCCCGCTTCGGGCGCGGAGTCCACTGTGGACGACCTGGTCGCGTTCGCCGCCGAACTGCAGGCACCGAAGCTCATCGCCGCCGAAACGGTGCGCGCGGCGACTTCCGTGGTCTTCCCCGGCCTTTCCGGTGTCCTGCCCGGCTTCGGCCACCAGAAGCCGAACGACTGGGGCCTCGGCTTCGAGATCCGCGACCACAAGAGTCCACATTGGACCGGGTCGTCGAGCTCGCCGCGGACCTTCGGCCACTTCGGGCAGTCCGGCACGTTCCTCTGGGTCGATCCCGACGCCGGCGCCGCCTGCGTCGCGCTCACCGACCGCGCCTTCGGCCCGTGGGCCGCCGAGGTGTGGCCGCCCTACACCGACGCCGTACTGGCTGAGCTGGGGTCGTGAGCGGCGATTCGTGTTCTCTTGAGAGATAAGGCATAAGTGTCGTGAGGTCGGGCGTGTCGCGAAAGCCACTTTCGCGACATGACAGCCGGACGAGGCGACACTCACCGGTCCGTGAAGGCCTACCCCGGACACACTGGGAAATAACCAACCCGGAACCCGCTCGCCACTCGAATGAGTGACGTGACCGAGGTTGCATCACGTAATGGCCACGATGCCTTGTTAGTCCCTTAGGTGAGGTTTACCTTAGCCGCGGCACAACCGTGGGGGCTGACCGAAGGAGGGCCCCGTGGCTGTGGGCCGGGTAGCTGTGGTTCTGTTCGTCGCGGCGTTGCTGGCGACCTCTGTCGCCGCCTGCGACAGCGCGGAGGAATCCGACGCGCTGGTGATCTACTCAGGACGCAACAAGGAACTCGTCGGCGGGCTACTGGACCGGCTGAAGCAGGCCACGGGAACCCCGGTCGAAGTGCGCTACGGCGGCAGCGGCGAGATGGCCGCGCAACTGCTCGAAGAGGGTGAGCGGACCCAGGCGGACGTCTTCTTCGCCCAGGACGCGGGCGCGCTCGGCGCGGTCGCCGGCCAGGGCAGGCTCTCCGCCCTCCCCGCCGACGTACTGGGCCTCGTACCCGCCGGATACCGCGCCGACGACGGCCGCTGGGTCGCCACCTCGGCACGGGTCCGGGTCGTCGCCTACGACCCGGGCGCGGTCACCGAAGCCGAGCTGCCGAAGAGCCTCGACGACATCGTCGACCCGAAGTGGAAGGGCAGGCTGGGGTTCGCCCCGGCCAACGGCTCCTGGCAGGCGTTCGTGACCTCGGTACGGGTCCTCAAAGGCGAGGAGTTCGCCCGCGACTGGCTGCGCAGGTTCGCCGCGAACGAACCGAAGCGGTTCGACAACAACGTCGCGATCCTCAACGCGGTCAACGACGGACAGCTTCCCGCGGGGTTGATCAACCACTACTACTGGCACGCCAAGGTGGACGCGGTCGGCGCGGGCGCGGTGCGGGCGAAACTGCACCACGTCACCGGCGGCGACCCGCTCGGTCTGGTGAACGTCGCCGGGGCCGGTGTCGTGGAAGGGACCGACCGGAAGGACGCCGCGCTGCGGGCCGTGCGGTTCCTGCTTTCCGAGGAGGCGCAACGGCATTTCGCCGACGTCACCGCGGAGTACCCGGTCGTCCCGGCGGTGAAGTCGTCGAAGCACCAATTGCCTCCGCTCACCGAATTGCACGGTCCCGACATCGATCTCTCGCGGCTGTCGTCGCTGCAGCAGACTGTCGCGTTGCTCCAGGAAGCGGGCCTGTCCTGAAAGGCGTCTTCCGGGCCGCCCCCGCGCTGACGACGCTCGGCGCCTTGGTCGCGGCCGCGGCCGTGACGCCGCTCGGCTACCTCGCGGTCCGCTCGTTCGACCACGGGGCGGGCGAGGTGTGGCGCGTCCTGTGGCGGTCCCGCACCTTCGACCTCGCCGTGCGCAGCGTCGCGCTCGCGGTCGCGGTCACCACGGCCTGCCTGGTGCTCGGCGTGCTCTCCGCGTGGCTCGTCGTGCGCAGCGACCTGCCGGGGCGCCGGTTCGCGGGCATCCTCCTGGTACTGCCGCTGGCCGTGCCGTCGTACGTCGCCGGGTTCACCTGGCTGGCGCTGGCCCCCGGGCTGACCGGGTTCTGGGGCGCGTCCCTGGTGCTGACGCTGGTGTCCTACCCGTACGTCCTGGTCGTCGACGCGGCGGCGCTGCGCACCGCGGACCCGGCGGTCGAAGAGGTCGCGCGGTCGCTGGGCCGCACGAGTACGCGGACGTTCTTCTCGGTGACCCTGCGGCAGATCCGGCCCGCGGCCACCGCGGGCGGGCTGCTGGTCGCGCTCTACGTGCTGAGCGATTTCGGCGCGGTGTCGCTGATGCGGTTCGACGCGTTCACCCTCGGCATCTACACCAGCTATCGCGGGACCTTCGACCGGACGCCCGCCGCCATCCTCGGCTGCGTCCTGGTCGTCCTCGCGATCTTGCTGACCGTCGGTGAACGGCGCGCGCGAGGCGCGACCGGCGGCCGCGGAGAACGCGAGCCCGTCCGAGTTCCCCTCGGCCGGGCGAAGATCCCGGCGGTGCTCGGGACGGCGGTGGTACTCCTGTTCGCTCTCGGCGTGCCGGTGGCGAGCCTCGTCCGATGGCTGGTCGCGGGGAGTTCGGCGGCGGGCGGCAACCTGCTCTCGACGACCGGGAACACCGTGGCGGTGGCGGCTTCCGGCGCGGTCCTCACCGTCGTGTTCGCCCTTCCGGTCGGGATCCTCGCGGCGCGGCACCGGGGACCGCTCGTTCGCGGGATGGAACTGGCGAGCTTCGCCGGGCACGCGCTGCCGGGGATCACGGTCGGGCTCGCGCTGGTGTTCTTCGGGATCCGCGTGCTGCCGGACCTTTATCAGACGACGTCGATGCTGGCCTTCGCCTACGCGGTGCTCTTCCTCCCGCTGGCGGTGAGCGCGGTGCGGACCGCCGTCGCGCACGCCCCGCCGGTGCTGGAGGACGTCTCACGGTCGCTCGGCAAGGGCCGGTCGGCCACGCGGCTGCTGGTGACCGTGCCGCTGGCCGCGCCGGGCATCCTGGCCGGCGCGGCGCTCGTTTTTCTCACCTGCGCCAAGGAACTGCCCGCGACCCTGCTGCTCCGCCCGACCGGGGTGGACACGCTGGCCACCGAACTGTGGACGAAGACCGAGATCGGCGCCTACGCCGCGGCCGCGCCGTACGCGGCAGTCCTGCTGGTGGTGGCGGCCATCCCGGCCGTCGTCCTCGACCGGTTCCTGCGAGGAGCGACGCGATGAGCGGCTTGGACGTGAAGGGCCTGATCGCAGGCTACGGACCGGAACCGGTGCTGCGCGGGCTGGATCTGCGGGTTCCCGAAGGCGGTCTCGTGGCGGTGCTCGGGCCGTCCGGCTGCGGGAAGACGACCCTGCTGCGGGTGCTCGCCGGATTTCACCCGGTCCGCGACGGCGAGGTACGCCTCGGCGGCAGGCTGCTCGCCGGCGGATCCACGCACGTGCCGCCGGAGCGCCGCGGGATCGGGATCGTGCCGCAGGAAGGCGCCCTGTTCCCGCATTTGACCGTCGCGGGCAACGTGGGCTTCGGGTTGCCGCGCGCCGGGCGCCGCGACGGCCGGATCGAGGAACTCCTCGAACTGGTCGGGCTTTCCGGTTACGCCTCGCGGAAACCCGGCGAGCTGTCCGGCGGGCAGCAACGCCGGGTCGCGCTCGCCCGCGCGCTCGCGCCACGACCGGGTGTCGTGCTGATGGACGAACCGTTCTCCTCGCTCGACGCGAGCCTGCGCGACGAACTCCGGGCGGACGTCCGCGCGGCGTTGCGCGCGTTCGGCGCGACGGCGCTGCTCGTGACGCACGATCAGGAGGAGGCGCTCGGCATGGCCGATCTCGTCGCCGTGCTGCGTGACGGTGTCGTCGCGCAACTCGGGACGCCGCAAGAGATCTACGCCCGGCCCGCCGATCTCGGGGTCGCGCTCTTCGTCGGCGAGGCGGTCACTTTCCCCGGTGACGCGGAAAACGGGACGGTGGACACACCCTTGGGCAGGTTTCCCGTCCAGGGCAGCGGTTCCGGCACCGTTCTGCTGCGCCCGGAGCAACTGCACGTCGGCACCGACGGCGTACCGGCCACCGTGGACGATGTGCTGTTCCACGGGCACGACGCGACGGTGCTGCTGCGACTCGCCGAAGGCAGGCGGGTGCGCCAACGTGTCCAAGGACCGCTCGGCGTCACCCCCGGTGACGAGGTCCGCGTGCACGTGTCCGGCCCTGCCCTGTTCTTCGCCGGGGAACCGGCATGACCAGGGCGGCCGACCTCGGCTTCCTCGGCGATCTCGCGGTCCACGGCGACCGGACCGCGCTGGTCGCCCCAGACGGCTCCGCACTGAGCTATCGGGAGCTGGACCAGCGAGTGTCCACTGTGGCCGATCGGCTCGGCCCGGTGCGCAGGCTGGTCCTGCTGGCCGCCGCGAACGACGTCGACTCCCTGGTCGCCTACTTGGCGGCGCTGCGCGGTCGGCACCCCGTGCTGCTGGTCCCGCGTGGCCAGGCGGGGGCGCCGTCCGAACGTTACGACCCGGACGTCGTCATCGACGGCGACCTGATCGAACGGCGACCGGGTACCGCGCACGAACTGCATCCCGAACTGGCGCTGCTGCTTTCGACCTCGGGATCCACCGGCTCCCCCAAAGCGGTGCGCCTGTCGGCCGGGAACCTGCGGGCCAACGCCGCCGCCATCGCCGGGTATCTCGACATCCGGTCCGACGACCGCGCCGTCGCCTCGCTGCCGTTGTCATACTGCTACGGGCTTTCCGTGGTGAACAGCAATCTCCTGCGCGGCGCCTGCCTGCTGTTGACCGAGCGCTCCGTCCTCGACCCCGAGTTCTGGACACTGGTGCGGGACCGGGGCGCGACGAGCCTGCACGGTGTCCCGCACACTTTCGCCCTGCTCGACCGGATCGGGTTCGATCGGCTCGACCTGCCCTCCCTCCGCTATGTCACGCAGGCGGGCGGACGGCTCGATCCCACGAAGGTGGCCGAGTACGCCGAGCTCGGGCGGCGACGTGGTTGGCGGTTCTTCGTGATGTACGGCCAGACCGAGGCCACCGCGCGGATGGCCTATCTGCCGCCGGATCTGGCGAGCGCCCATCCCGGCGCGATCGGCCTGCCCGTCCCCGGCGGCGACTTCGACCTCGCCGAGGACGGCGAGCTGATCTATCGCGGCCCGAACGTGATGCTCGGCTACGCGCACGGCACCGCGGACCTGGCCTTGGGCCGCACCGTCCACGAACTCCCGACCGGCGACCTCGGCCGCCGGAACGCCGCCGGACTGTACGAGGTGACCGGCCGCAAGAGCCGGTTCGTCAAACCGTTCGGGCTGCGCGTCGACCTCGACCGGGTCGAACGCGTCCTCGCCGCGGCCGGGATCGAGGCGGTGTGCGCGGGCGGCGACACCGGGGTCGTGATCGCCGTCCACCGGTCCGCCGACCGGGCGGCCGCCCTCGTGCGCATCCGGTTCGGCCTGCCGCCGTCCAGTGTCGTCGTCCGCCGCATGCGCGAATTCCCCTTACTTCCCAACGGAAAGCCCGACTATCCGGCCATCGCCGCGGCGGCGGGACCGGCGAGCCCGGAACCGGCGTCGGTACGCCGGGTGTTCGCCACCGTGTTCGGTCGGCGGAGCGTTCCCGGCGACGCGACCTTCGTCGGGCTCGGCGGTGATTCGCTCTCCTACGTCAGGATGTCGATCGCGTTGGAACGCGTGCTCGGACGGCTTCCCGACGACTGGCCGACCACGCCGGTCTCGGAACTCGAACGCCTGCGCACGACCCCCTCGCGATGGCCGGCGCTGGAGACCAACGTCCTCCTTCGCGCACTGGCGATCGTCTTCATCGTGAGCACGCACATGGAGTTGTTCACCGTCCACGGCGGCGCGCATCTGCTGCTCATCGTGGCGGGCTGGAACTTCGCCCGGTTCGTGCTGCCCGGCCCGGCGACGCGGATCGCCAGGGCCGCGCTGCCGATCGCCGTGCCCGCGATCGCCTGGCTCGGCTACCGGCTCGCCGTCACCGACGACGTGTCGTGGACGAACGTGCTGCTGATCAACAACTTCACCCTCACCGGCGCATACGGGTACTGGTTCGTCGAGGTCCTCGTGCACGCGTTCCTGGCACTGTCACTGGTGTTCGCGATCCCGGCGGTGCGCCGGGCCGAGCGGGCGCACGGGTTCGCCACGGCGTTGGTGGCGCTCGGCGCCGGTCTCCTGCTGCGGGTGAGTCTCGGCGAGGCGCCGTCGTTTCCCGAACTGCACTGGACCACGCTCGGCACGGTCTGGTTCTTCGCTCTCGGGTGGCTCGCCCACAAGGCTCGGACGGGTACGCAGCGGGCGATCGTGCTGGGGTTCGGTTTCCTGCTCGTCCCGGGGATGGTCGGCGATCCGCTGTGGGAGGCCGTGGTGCTGGGCGGGCTGGTGCTGGTGCTGCTCCAGGTCCGCGTTCCGGTGCCGGGGGCGGCGATCGGCGTCGTCGGGCAGGTCGCGAGCGCGTCGCTCTACATCTACCTGACGCACTGGACGGTCTTTCCCGCCCTGCTCCCGTACCTTCCGGCGCCGGTCGTGCTGGTGCTCAGCGTGGCGGCGGGCACGGCCGTGTGGTGGACCGTGCAGCTCGCCACGCGCCGCCTGCGGTCCTACTCCATGACTCGGATCGGCGAACCTGCCTGGAAGGCCGCGATGTCCTCGACCGCGTCGCGGTAAAAGATCTCGTAAGCCTCCCGGGTGACATAGCCGATGTGCGGGGTGAGCACGACGTTGTCCAGCGTCCGCAACGGATGCTCCGACGGCAACGGCTCGACGTCGTAGACATCCAGCGCGGCGACCGCGATCTCCTTGCGGCGCAAGGCGTCCACGAGAGCGGCCTCGTCCACGATCGGGCCGCGTGAGGTGTTGACCAGCATCGCCGTCGGTTTCATCGCGGCGAGTTCGGGCGCGCCGACCAGCCCACGGCTGCGGTCACTGAGCACCAGATGGACCGACAGGACATCCGCACGGGCGAACAGTTCCTCCTTCGACACCGCCGTCACGCCGTGGGGATCGGCCTTCTCCTTGGTCAGGTTCTGGCTCCAGGCGATGGTCTCCATGCCGAACGCCTTGCCGATCTTGGCCGCGCCGGCGCCGAGCCTGCCGAGCCCGAGCAGCCCGAGGGTCTTGCCGGACAGGATCGTGCCGACGGTGGTCTGCCAGCCGCCCTCGCGCATGTTCGCGGACTCCACCGGCACATTCCTGGCGGCGGCGAGGATCAGCGCCCAGGTGTGCTCGGCCGCCGGGGCCGCGATGTACCCGGTGGAGGAGACGACCACACCGTTGCGCCGGGCGGCGGCCACGTCGATCGCGGCGTTGCGGTGGCCGGTGCTCACCAGCAGCTTGAGCGCGGGCAGCCGGTCGAGGACCTCGGCGGGGAACCGGGTGCGCTCACGCATCGCGACCACGACGTCGAAGTCCCGGAGGCGGCCCACGACGTCGGCGGGGTCCGCGAACGGCTTCGTGAACACCTCGATCTCGGCGCCGAGGGAGCCCCAGTCGCCGAAGCCGAGCGCCACTTCCTGGTAGTCGTCGAGAATCGCGATCTTCATACCCTCAGGCTAGTTCAGCTCTTTCGGAGAACTCGAACGGCGAGGACTGTGGTTCCATGGCGGCGAGGTGTATCTCCGGACAGAGGAGCGGGATGGACGACGGCGACGTCTTGGCCTGGACCGAGGCCGAACGGCTGAGCTTCGCGGATCTGCTGGAGAGCCTCTCCGAGCTGGACTGGTCGGCGAAGACGCTGTGTACGGAGTGGACGGTCCACGCGATGGCGGGCCATCTCGCGCAGACCACCAGGAACCGGCTCAAGGACACCCTCGTCGGCATCGTGAAGGCCAAGGGGAACTGGGACCGGATGAACGTCGACCAGGCCGTCGCCTACGCCGCGCGGTTCACCCCGGCCGAACTCGTCGCCCAGATCCGCGAGGACGCCGGATCGGCACGCCGCCCGCTCGGCGCCAAACCGGTCGACGAGCTCGCCGACGTCCTCATCCACGGCCAGGACGTCGCCCGCCCGCTCGGTATCGACCGGCCCATGCCGGAGAAGCCGACGATCGCGGCGCTTGAGCACCTGCTGGCCAGCCCGTTCTGGGGCGCCAAGAAGCGCTGTAAGGACCTGAAGCTGATCGCCACCGACGCCGAGTGGACCGGTGGCACGGGCCTCGAAGAGGTACGAGGCCCGCTCGACGACCTGCTCTTGGCGGTGAGCGGACGAAGCATCGGCCTCGCCACGCTCACCGGCCCAGGTACCGCGCGGCTCAGCTGAACGTCACCAGCGAGGGGACCCTTTTCCAGGTAAGAGTGCCTGATTTGGGCGTTGTGTGAGGGGGTCGTGAGTGGCAATGATCGTTCTAACGACACTTACCACTCACGACCGGCAATGCAACTTTGCCGGGGCCCTGACGTCACCAGCGAGGGACGAACACGTCGACCCGGACCAGGTGGTGGTCCGAAGCGTCGTTCAGCCGGGCCAGCGGTGAGTCGGGCAGCGGCCAGAAGACCTCGGCGCGCCAGGGGATCAGGCCCTTCGACGGCAGGACGTAGTCGATCCGCAGGTTCCCCGGCGCGTTGTCGTTGAAGTCGCCGGTGTCGAAGAAGGGGTCGCCCTTCTGGCCGATGTTGGCGCCTGCCTGGTCCTGGGCGGCGCGCACGCCGCCTTCGCTGCCCGGCCGGGTCTCGATGACACGCGGCGCGTTCAGCAGGCGCGAGATCGC
This sequence comes from Amycolatopsis sp. WAC 01376, assembly GCF_003947415.1. GTDB lineage: Bacteria > Actinomycetota > Actinomycetes > Mycobacteriales > Pseudonocardiaceae > Amycolatopsis. The sequence goes on along the minus strand of NZ_QHKL01000003.1, from coordinate 997,023 downwards.
GCCCGGAACGCTGTCGCCGTCGAGCGGGTCGGAGTTGTAGTCACCCGCGATGACGAACTTCTCGTGCGGGGAGAGCCCGCCGCGGCGGCCGTTGTCGTCGTGGATGTAGCGGCCCTTGCCCGGGGTCACGTAGTCCGCCCAGAAGCGGATCTCGTCGTTGTTGCGGGTGCCGTTGCGGTCTTCGGGGCCGTCGAAGGTGGGCGGCGTCGGGTGCGCGGTCAGGAAGTGGACGGTCGAGCGGCCGACGCGGACCGGAACGTCCCAGTGGGACTTCGACGACAGGCGCAGCACGTCGAGCGCCTGCGGCGAGTACCAATCGCCGGGCGCCGGGGTGGCCGGATCGTCCGGGAGCAGCGCGCCCGGCATGTCCTTCCAGAGGAACTTCTGGAACGTCCGCACGCTCTTGGTGTCGATCGGGTACTTGGACAGCACGAGCATGCCGTACTGGCCCTCGAAGAGGCCGAAGCCGTGCGCGTCGTTGCCGCCGCCGACCTGGGCGATGCGGTCGAGGTCGAAGCCGGTCGAGACGCCGGTGTTCGACGGCGCCGTGAAGGCGTACGGGTAGTCGATCGGCGCGGCACCGTTCTGGCCGCGCTCGAGGTAGTTCTCGCGGAACAGGTCCGCGGCGCGGTTGCCCGGCACGTAGTCGAACTCGTTGATCAGCAGCACGTCGGGCCGGTTGCGCTGGATCACCTCGGCGACCTCGCCCGCCTGGGCGTTGCCCGGCTGGGAAAGGTCGGTCACCAGCTGACCGGCGGCGCCACGGTTGAGCGAAGCGTTGAACGTCGCGAAGCGGACGTTGTGCCCGACGGTGGCTTCCGCCGGTGTGGCGGCCAGCAGCGTCCCGGCCAGCAAGGCGCCCGAGGTGAGCACGGCGGCGATGCGTTTCACGGTCTTACCTCCCAGAGTCGTAGCGACGATACGCACTCCGTGCGGCCGCACGGGTGAGCTTCAGGTGAACAGCGTCTCTTGAACGCGTTCAAAATCTGAGCTACGGTACTTCTTGAACACGTTCAAAAGGAGGTCCCCATGCAACCCGTAGTCGTGGCCTACGCCCTCTACCTGGCCATAACCGTGCCGCTGACCGTGCTGGTCGCCCGCACGCTGAGCAGGCACGGCAAGACGTTCCTGGAAGACGTCTTCCAGGACAAACAAGCACTGGCGCATTCGGTCAACCAACTGCTCGTCGTCGGGTTCTACCTGGTCAGCCTCGGTTTCGTGACCCTGTTCCTGACCAGCGACGACATCGTCCTCGACGCGCGCGACGTCTTCGAGATGCTGTCGGTGAAGGTCGGCACCGTGGCGCTCGTGCTCGGCGTGATGCACGTCGGGAACGTGCTGGTGTTCAACGGCATCCGCCGCAAGCACCTCAACCACACGGCCGCGCGGCCCGTGCCGCCGCCCTACCCCGGTTACCCCGGCTACCCGGCGCCCGCTCCGCACCCCGCGCCCTGACCGGATAACGTGCAGTCGTGGCGAAGAGTGAGGAAACCAGGTCACTGATCGTGGCGACCGCGTTACGGTTGTTCGGCGAGAACGGCTACGACCGAACGACCATGCGGGCCATCGCCGCCGAAGCGGGCGTGTCGGTCGGGAACGCCTACTACTACTTCGCCTCGAAAGACCAGCTGATCCAAGGCTTCTACGACGAGATCGCCAGGGTGCACCTGACGACGGCGCGGGAGGCGATCGAAGGTGAGCGGGACTTCAGCGCGCGACTCAAGACCGTCCTGCTCACCTGGCTCGACGTCGCCGAGCCGTACCACCGCTTCGGCACCCAGTTCTTCGTCAACGCCGCCGACCCGGACTCGCCGCTGAGCCCGTTCAGCGAGGAGTCTTCGCCCGCGCGGGACGCCTCGATCGGCCTGATGCGCGACGTCATCGCCGACTCCGACGTGAAACTCGACCCGGACCTGCGCGACGACCTGCCCGACCTGCTGTGGCTGTACCAGATGGGTGTCGTGCTGTTCTGGGTCCACGATCGCTCCCCCGGCCAGAAACGCAGCCGGATGCTGGTGGAACGGACGGTCCCGTTGATCGCGCGGCTGGTGGGGCTTTCGCGGCTGCGGGTGCTGAGGCCGGTCAGCCGGGAGATCGTTTCACTGATCCGGGACCTTTCGAAGCGGGACGATCCCGCTCCCCCGCGCGATTAGTCACCTACTTGCGTGGGTTCGCCGGCCGGCACGAGGCATGCATCAAGTCCCCGAGTGTCCACAAGGGACACTTTCGAGGAGTTAAATGTCTGATTAATGGCTAGATGTGCGGTTCTCGAGGGGGTCGTGAGTGGTAATGATCGTTAGAACGACCATTGCCACTCACGACCCCTTCGCAAAACGCCCGAATCAGGCACTGATACCCGGAAAGAGTCCCCTGTGGACAGTCGAGAAGATGTCAGGCCACTGTGACGAGTCCCCACCACCCACTTCAACCAGCGGTTATGCGACTTTGCCGGGACCCTCAGGGCAGGCAAGGAGGCCTTCACAGACTTCTGGGGTGCCCACCGGCCGCAAGTAGGTGACTAATTGCGGGCTGGCTCCCGGACGGTCCGGAAGTACAGGAACCGCGGCTGGGTCCGCAGCTTCGCGTACCACCGCGGGTCCGATTCGGCGATCGCCTCATCCGGCATCGGCTCGACCAGCCGGTCGACCGCGAATCCGGCATCCCGCACCGCACCGAACGTCCAGCTCAGCGGACGCCGGTAGAACCGGACCTTCTGACCAGCCGGGAACTCGTCCTCCAGCAGTTCGAGCTGGAAGTAGTTCTGCTTCCCGAACCAGCGCCAGTCCTCGCCGGGATGGTGCACCGAGAACACCAGGAGCCCGCCCGGTTTGAGCACCCGCCGGAACTCCGCCAGCGCCGGCGCCCACTCCTTCAGGTAGTGCAGCACCAAGGACGCCGTGATGACGTCGATCGAGCCATCGTCCAGAAAGGACAGCGGCCGCGAGACGTCGGCCGTCTCGAACTTCGCGACGTCCCCGAACTTCTCCCTGGCGATGGCGACCATGCCCGCGCTGGCGTCGACGCCGAGGACGTCCGCCCCCTTCGCGGCGAGCAGTGCGCTGAGGTGACCTGCCGCGCTGCCGACGTCCAGCACCCGTTTGCTCGCCACGTCCCCGGCCAGTTCGACGATGGCGGGACGGTCGTAGTGGGCGTTGGTGCTGCTGGTTTCGGCGTGCGCCGCGTAGAGCCGGGCGAACCCGTCGTACTGGGCGGCGCGCGCCCGCTCGACGATCTCGTCGATCACCTCGGTCTTGGCGTCGGCGTAGTGCTGGATGTACTTCCAGGTGCGCGACGCCAGCTCGCGTTTCTTGACCTCGTAGAGCTTCCGCTCGTCCTCGTGCGCGATCAGGCGCTCGCGGAAGAGCCGGTAACGCTCGGTCTGGCCGTTGTCCGGCGAGTAGACGTGCAGGTTGATGTTGGTGTCCGGACCTTTGAAGCTGCGGTGCTTCTCCCACTCCGGCTCGCGGATGACGAGCTTGTAGCCTGCCGCCTCCAACTGCGGCACATAGGCGTCCTCGTCGTCCGAATCGGCGACGATCAGCATGATGTCGATGATCGGTTTCGCGCAGAGTCCCGGCACCGACGTGGAGCCGACGTGCTCCAGCACCAGCGCGCGTTCCCCCAGGATCCCCCTGATGCGCTTGGCTTCCCGCTCGAACAGGGCGGGCCACTCCGGATCGTATTCGGCCAGCGTGACGGTGGAATTCAGTACCGGAGGCTGATCGACCCAGGCGTTGTTGATGTCTTCTTCGGTGTAATCGTCTCGATCAGGTTTAGGCATCGACCCCTTGTTCCTCTCTCAAGGCAGTCGGCCAGATTATCGAACTCTGGCGAACTTGTCAGCTGATCGGCAACGGAAGGATCCCGCCGGTCGCTTCCCGAAGAGCGTCCCGCATCTCCGCTCGCGGCGCCGGCTGCCCGGTGAAGTACTCGGACTGCCCGAAAGCCTGGTGCAGCAACATATCCAGTCCGGTCGCGAGCCGCCCGCCCTGTTCGGCGACGGCTTCGGCGAGCGCGGTCGGCCAGGGGTGGTAGATGACGTCGAGGACGCAGCCGATCCGGGCCAGCTCCGCCAGATGCGGGCGGACCGCGTCCGGGGGCACGGTGTTCACCAGTACCGACGAGTCGGCCGCGAGCTTCCCGAAGTCGGCGTCGGCCCAGCGGAGCACTTCGGCGTCGAGCCCCGCCCGCTGCGCCGCCTCGACCGTTTCCGTGGCCCGTGCGGGATCCCGCACGACGAGCCGCACGGTCCGCACGCCGAGCGACGCGAGCCCGACGACGGCCGCCGCGGCCGTGCCGCCCGCTCCGAGGACGACGGCCGCGTCATCCTCGCCGGGCGAGTACTCCCCCGCGATGCGCAGTGCCTCGGTGACCCCGTCGACGTCGGTGCAGTCCGCCAGCCAGCCGGTTTCCCGGCGCACCAGCGTGTTCGCCGCGCCGACCGCCGTCGCCGCGAGCTTTACCTCGCCGGCGAACTCCAGTGCGGCCCGTTTCCCGGGCATGGTCACCGAAAACCCGGTCCATTCCGGACCGAGACCGTCGACGAACGCGGGCAGCCCGGGTCCGTCCATCTCGACCCGCTCGTAGGTCCAGCCGTCCAGGCCCAGCGCGCGGAAGGCGGCGCCGTGCAGCACGGGCGAAAGCGAGTGTTCGACCGGCTTTCCCAGGATCGCGGCTTTGCGGTTAGTAGACACCACGCCTCTGTGCGTCCAGCTTGTTCTTGTTGTGCTCGTCATTCGTCACCGCGAAGCAGGAGAGCCCGTTCTTCTCGCACTTGACGAAGAAGATCCAGTTTCCCGCGACCGGCTTGAGCGCGGCCTGGATCGCTTCCGCGCTGGGCACCGCGATCGGTGTCGGGGTCAGGCCGACGGACTTGTAGGTGTTGTACGCGCCCGCTTTTTCCCGTTCCTCGGGTTTCGTGAGCAGGGTCGGCCGGTCGAGGACGTAGTTGACCGTCGAGTCCATCTCGAGCCGCATCTTCTCGTCGAGCCGGTTGTAGATGACCCGCGAGATCTTCCCGAAGTCGGCCTTCACCGCCTCGCGTTCGATGATCGACGCGATGATGAGCGTCTCGTACGGTGTCTTGCCCTCGCCCTTGGACTGATCGCTCAGCCCGGCGTCGAGGATGCGCTTCGCCGAGGTCTTCACGACGTCGGTGAGCAGTTCCTCGGCCGTCCAGCCGGGTTTGACGTTGAAGATGCCCGGGGCGATCAGCCCTTCGAGCCGCCGGTCCTTGTGCTCCGCCTTCGCGGCGGAGTCGATGGCCCAGGACGGGACACCCAGTTTCGCCAGATCCGCGGTCTCGATCGTCTTCCGCAGTTCCTCGACCGGGATGCAGGTGCTCTTGCCGTTCAGGTCGGCGCAGGAAGCCTTGGACAGCAACGAATACACACCCGGGGTCACCTTGCCGTCGGGCTGGGTGATGTCGTGGAACTGGGTGTACGGCCGGATTTCGACCTGGCCGACCTTCGACGCGGGGGTGATCATCTTCTCGACCGCGCTGGCGCCGGACATCTTCGTCTTCATGACGTAGTAGCCCTGCTGGAGCCGCGAGACGGCGGTGTTGTCCTCGCCCGCCTTCACGAACGCCTTGCCGCTGGCGACCACTCCGGCCGCCTGCAACCGGTTGCCGATCGCGGAGGTCGAGTCGCCCTTCTCCACCTGGACGAGGACGTCGCTCTCGCCGGTGCCTTCGTAGTCGTCGTAACCGAAGATCTGCGTGAAGCCGTAGTAGGCGCCACCGGCGAGCAGGACGAGCACGGTCAGCGCGGCGATCCAGCCCACCGCGCGTTTCTTCTTGCGCTTCTTGGGCGGCGGTCCCTGACGTTCCGGGCGCTCGTCCTCGATGCGTTCCGGCTCGGCACGGTCGTCGTCTTCGAAGTCGTCGTAATCCTCGTAGTCGTCGTACTCGTCATAGTCGTCGTACGTGTCGTCGCCGAAGATCTCGTTGTATTCCTCTTCGCTGCCTTGAGGCGGCGAAGAAGGAGCAGCGCCGGGGCGCCGGGCGATCGGCGCGTCCTGGATCGCGGGGAGGATGTCGGTCGGCCGCTCGTCCGAGAGCGGGCCGTCGTCCTCGCGGCGCCTGCGGCGGCCGGGGCGGGGCGGCTCGTCCTGGGCGTACGCGGGCATGCCAAGACTCCGGTCACCCGGCTGGGGGGACCGCCGCGGCGGTGCGGGAGGCGGCGGAGGAACCGCGGGTTCCGGGGCCCGCCTCGGCGGGGCCGGACGTGCCACCGGCGGCGGCTCCTCGGCCGCACGCCGGGCACGCGGCGGTGGCTCTTCGGGAGACCGGCGGGCACGCGGCGGTTCCTCCACCGGACGCCGCACGGGCGGCGCCTCGGGGGGTTCCTGCCGGATGTGCCGTCGTCCCGTCGGCTGGGGTTCGGGCCTTCGACGGGGCGGGGCCGGCGGCTGGATGGCCTCCTCAGGCTCCCGCAATCGCCGCCTACCGCCCTGACGGCGCTCGGGCCGGCCGTGGGGCTCGGTCATGTATCGCCCTTCCGTGCGCGATGTGCCGCTACCGCGTCGATCCACGCCTGCAGGATCTCGACCGCGGCCGCCTGATCGACGACGGCACGTTGCTTACGTCCCTTCACCCCACGCTGCGACAGCATCCTGGATGCCGTCACCGTGGTCAACCGCTCGTCGGCCAGTCGCACCGGCACCGGGGCGATCCTGGCGGCGACCTTTTCGGCGTAGTCGAGCGCCGCTTCGGCCGCCGGGCCGTGACGGTCCTTGAGCGTCCTCGGCAGGCCCACGACGACTTCGACGACGTCGTGTTCCGTGACGAGTCCGACGAGCTGGTCGACGTCTTTGTCGCCCACCGCGTCGCGAGTGAGGGTAACGAGCGGGCTCGCGAGGATGGGGTCGGGATCGCTGAGCGCGACCCCGACCCGGACGGATCCGACATCCACCCCGAGCCGCCTGCCGCGCCCCGGATCGGTCTCCCCTGGCCGATCCGGGCGCCGCTGAAGGGCGTCGTCAGCCAACTTGGGCGACCGCCGCGCGCAGTGAGGCGATGGCCTGTTCGGCCCCGGCCGGGTTGGTACCCCCGCCTTGCGCCATATCCGGCTTGCCGCCGCCGCGGCCGCCGATCGCCTCGGCGAACGACGGGACGAGCTTGCCCGCCGCGATCCCCTTCTCCTGCGCCGCCTTGGTGGTGGCGACGACGAAGGCGACCTTCTCGCCCTGCGGGGCGAACAGCGCGACGATGCCGGGACGGTTGCCGAGCCTGCCGCGGATGTCGGAGGCCAGCGCGCGCAGACCGTTCGAGTCGACGCCCTCGCCGAGCTTCTCCGCCACGACCGCGACGCCGCCGATGTCCTCGGCCTTGTCCGCGAGCGAGCCCGCCGAGCCGAGCACCTGCTGGGTGCGCAGCTGCTCGATCTCCTTCTCGGCGTTCTTGAGCCGCGTGAGCACGTCGTCGATCCGCGACGGCAGCTGCTCCGACGGCACCTTGAAGGTGCTCGCGAGCTGCGAGACGAGCAGCTGCTCCTTGCGGACGTACTTGAGCGCGTCCGTGCCGACCAGCGCCTCGACGCGGTGCACGCCGGAACCGATGGACGAGTCGCCGACCAGTTTCACCAGGCCGAGCTGGCCGATGCGGTCGACGTGGGTGCCACCGCAGAGTTCGCGGGAGTACTCGCCCATGTCGACGACGCGGACGTCGTTGCCGTACTTCTCGCCGAACAGCGCGACCGCGCCCAGTTCGAGGGCCTTGTCCTTCGTGGTGACGAAGGTGTTCACCTCGACATTGGTCTGGAGGTAGTCGTTGACCTCTTCCTCGACCTCGGTCAGCACGTCGGCCGAGACCCCGCCGGAGGTGGTGAAGTCGAAGCGCATCCGGCCCGGCGAGTTCAGCGAACCGGCCTGCGCCGCGCGCTTGCCGTACGCGCCGCGCACGGCCGCGTGGACCAGGTGTGTCGCGGAGTGGGACCGCTCGATCGACAGGCGGCGGTGCTGGTCGACCGAACCGGTCAGCGCGGTGCCGATGCCGACCTCGCCGTCGAGCACCTCGACGCGGTGCACGAACAGGCCCGGCACGATCTTCTGCACGTCGTGGACCTTGAGCTCGACGCCGTCGCCGAGCAGCACGCCGTGGTCGGCGACCTGGCCACCGCTCTCGGCGTAGAACGGCGTGCGGTCCAGGACCAGCTCCGCCTTCTTGCCCGTGCCGACGCTGCGCACCGGCACGCCGTCTTCGAGCAGCGCGACGACCTTCGCTTCGGCCTGCAGGTCGGTGTAGCCGAGGAATTGGGTCTCGCCGTGCTGTTCGAGCACCTTGCGGTACTCGGACAGGTCACCGTGACCGGTCTTGCGCGACGCCGCGTCGGCCTTCGCGCGCTGCCGCTGCTCGTTCATGAGCGTGCGGAAGCCCTCTTCGTCGACGGCCAGGCCCTGCTCGGACGCCATCTCCAGGGTCAGGTCGATCGGGAAGCCGTAGGTGTCGTGCAGCTGGAACGCCTTGTCACCGGCCAGCAGCGAACCGCCGGAGCGCTTGGTCTCCTCGGCTGCCATATCGAAGATGCGCGAACCGCTGGTGAGCGTGGAGAGGAACGCCTCCTCCTCGACGCGCACGACGTCCTCGATGCGGTCGAAACCGGAGACGAGCTCGGGGTACGTCGGGCCCATCGTGTCGCGGACGACCGCCGCGAAGGCGGGCAGCACCGGCTCGTGCACGCCGAGCAGGCGCGCGGAACGGATGATGCGGCGCAGCAGGCGGCGAAGCACGTAACCGCGGCCGTCGTTGCCGGGGGTGACGCCGTCGCCGATGAGCAGGACGCGGGCGCGGCCGTGGTCGGCGATGACGCGGAAGCGGACGTCATCGGTGTGGTCGGAGCCGTAGCGCCGGCCGGAGAACTCCTCGGCGCGGCCGATCACCGGGCGGACGAGGTCGGTCTCGTAGACGTTCTCGACCCCCTGCAGGATCGTCGCGACCCGCTCGACACCCATGCCGGTGTCGATGTTCTTCTTCGGCAGCTCACCGATCGGCTTGTGGCCGTGCTTCGGGCTCTTGTCGCCCCGCACGTCCTGCATGAAGACGAGGTTCCAGATCTCGATGTAGCGGTCCTCGTCGGCGACCGGGCCGCCCTCGCGGCCGTAGTCCGGGCCGCGGTCGTAGTAGATCTCCGAGCAGGGGCCGCCGGGACCGGGCACGCCCATGTCCCAGTAGTTGTCCTTGCCGTCACGGGACTGGATGCGCTCGCCGGGCAGGCCGGTGAGCTTCTTCCACAGGCCGGCCGCCTCGGCGTCGTCCTCGTAGACCGTCGCCCAGATGCGTGCCGGGTCGAGGCCGTAGCCGCCTTCGCTCTGGGGCTTGGTGATCAGCTCCCAGGCCGCCTCGATGGCGCCTTCCTTGAAGTAGTCGCCGAAGGAGAAGTTCCCGGCCATCTGGAAGAACGTGTTGTGCCGGGTGGTCTTGCCGACCTCTTCGATGTCCGGGGTGCGGACGCATTTCTGGACGCTGGTCGCACGCGGGTACGGCGGCGGGACCTCGCCGAGGAAGTACGGCTTGAACTGGACCATGCCGGCGTTGACGAACAGCAGGTTCGGGTCGTCGAGGATCAGCGGCGCGCTCGGGACGCGCGTATGTCCCTTGTTCTCGAAATGGCTCAGAAAACGCTGGGTGATTTCGTGTGTTTCCACGGGATCGTCCTTGTATACGGGCTCGCGCGAAAGCGCTGGGAATGCGGACAGGCGGGAACGGCGGAGGGCTGGGTCTGTTCCGGTCGCGGACGCGACCCCACCAGCCCTCCGCCCGGCGAGCTCGCCGGGCCGGGCGCCGCGGCGACGCCGCGTGCCTGCCCGCAGGGCCGTCGGCGGCCGTGCTCAAACCGGTGCGTTCGGACACCATGTCGTGCAGCTCCTGTTCCCGTTCGCTCATCCCGGCGCGGACCTCCGCGCCGAACGAACCGACGGCGCCCGCGAGTTCCCGCACGGCGTCGCCCAGGTTCGAGGCTAGCCCCGCCGGCGTGGCCTGGCGAGCGGTTTCGGTCGCTTTGCGTGACAGGGCGACGCCGGCGACCACGCCGACGCCGAGCCAGAACAGGCGCTTCATTTGCGGCCCCGCTTCTTCGCCGGGCGGGCCGCCTTCGCTTCCGCTTTCTTGCGGCGGGCCTTGATGGCCTTGCTGAGGCCGTAGGACAAGGCGGCCGTCTTCACCAGCGGTCCGCCGAGCGTCGCGGTGAACACCGACGACAGCGCGGACACGTTGCCGGAGACGGCCTGCGCGTTCGCGGTGATGCCGTCGACCCGCTCCAGCTGCGTGTTGACGTGCGTGATCGTCTCGTTCGCGCCGATCAGCAACGGGTCGGTGTTCTCGTGCGCCTTGCGGATGGCGATCGTGGCCTCGTCCAGGGTCCGGCCGAGCTTGAACAGCACGATCGCCAGAAGCACGACGAGTACGACGAATGCTCCTGCGGCGATCAGCGCGGCGATCTGCCCTGCCGACACGGGCCCTCCTCAAGGGTCTGCGGTCTTTGGTGCCCGTGAGGTTACCGCCCCGCCAGCCGTTCGGCGGTGTCACCCCGCCGGACGGTCACTCAGCGCAGTGACCTCACGACGAACCGGGGAGAACCGGACGTCAGCGCCCGCTCTTGGGCGGCGTGGTCCTCGCGTGCCCGGGCGGGTCATCGGGCGCGCGGCTGTTGCGGCGCTCGCTGTCCGCCGGCGAAGTGGTGGAGGGGGCCCGTGCGTCCGGCGGGCCGGACACGGTCGTGGTCCGGACCGGAGCAGGCCTGGCGCTCGTGGGCATTGTTTCGAGAACCGGCTCGGGCGCTCCCCACGATTCCGGCGGCGAAGCCGTTCGAGGCCCGCTCGGCGTTGGCCCGTCCGTCGTTGTCGTGGGCGGCGGTGTCGTAGGCGGCGTTGTCGCGGGAGGCTGGGACGTCGCCTGCGGCCTGGGTACCGGCCTCGGGCCCAGCGCGGTGGGCAGGTCCGGCACGCCGGAGAGCGCGACGAGAAGGAGGACTCCGTAACCGGCGGCGGCTCCGGCACTGATCGCGATCCGGCGGATCAAGACGCCGCGACGGCCACCGGGTTCGGCGGACACCGGCTTCGCGGGTTCTCCCCCACCGCCGTTTTCGTCGTGATGCTCGGGAATCACGGCCATCCAGGGATCGTACGGGCGGACCACTCCGGCTGCCGACTCCGAGTCGACCGGTTCTTGTGACGTTCATGTTACTGGGTCAAGGTTCCGGCATGCCTGAACTGTCACGCCGCACGTTGCTGGGCGCCACCGGCGCCGCGGCCGCCACCACCCTTCTCCCGCCGTCCGTGCACGCCGCCATGGCCGAACCCATGCGGCGCGGCGGACTCGACGCCATCGAGCACGTGATCGTGCTGATGCAGGAGAACCGGTCGTTCGACCACTACTACGGCAGCCTGCGCGGCGTCCGGGGCTTCTCCGACGCCCACCCGCTCGAACTGCCGTCGGGGAAATCGGTGTTCGAGCAGCCGAATCCCGCCGGCGGGACGGTGCTGCCCTTCTCGGTGCGCAAGGCGGCCGAACTCGCCGGGCGGAAAGCGGACGACATCCAGTACCTCGGCGACCTCGACCACAGCTGGAACGGCAGCGGCAAGGCGTGGGCGCGCGGCTGGAACAACGGCTGGATCGCGGCGAAGACGCCCGCCACCATGACCTACTACGAGCGCCGTGACATCGCGCTGCAGTACGAACTCGCGGACACGTTCACCATCTGCGACGCCTATCACTGCTCGATCTTCGGCTCGACCAACCCGAACCGGAACTTCCTCTGGACCGGGACCACGGGTTTCGAACCGGGCAGCACGACCAACCGCGCGGTGACGAACGCGGCGTACTCCTACGACCACAAGGGTTACGACTGGACGACGTACCCGGAGCGCATCGAGGCCGCCGGAGTGCCGTGGCAGATCTACCAGGAGTGGGACAACTTCACCGACAACGCCGTCGAGTACTTCTTGCCGTTCAAGAAGGTCGGCACGAAGATCCTCGCTTCGGTCGAGGGGAAGTTCCGCACCACCGAGGAGTTCTACGACGCGCTGCCGAAGAAGACCCCCGAAGAGCGCGCGAAACTGCTGGCGCAGTTCGACGCCGGGGTCGCGAAGCTGACGCCCGCCGAGCGGAACCTGTTCAAAAAGGCCATGTACCGCAGCGAGCCGGAGACGCTGGTCACTCGATTGAAGGCGGACATCCAGGCGCGGCGGCTGCCCGCGGTCAGCTGGCTGGTGCCGTCCGCGAAGGACTCCGAGCACCCCGGCGCGTCCACTCCGGTCGGCAGCGCGAACCTGATCTACCGTGTGCTCGACGCACTGGCGTCCGACCGCGAGACGTGGTCGAAGACGGTGCTGCTGATCAACTTCGACGAGAACGACGGCTATTTCGACCACGTCCCGCCGCCGATGCCGCCGGGGAACGCGGCCGACGACGCGGACCATTTCAACGGCCAGCCGCTCGGCTTCGGGCCGCGCGTGCCGATGACGGTCGTCTCGCCGTGGTCGATCGGCGGCAACGTCGACTCCACCGTGTACGACCACACCTCGGTGCTGCGGTTCCTCGAGCGCTGGACCGGGATCGGCGAGCCGAACATCAGCAAGTGGCGGCGGACCGTCGCGGGCGACCTCACGGGCGCCTTCGACTTCTCGCACGCCGGGCGGCAACCTCGGGTGAACCGGCCCGGTCCCGTTCCCGCGCCGATCAGCCGCTGGCGGCCGTCCGCCCCCGCGGAGCAGAGCCTGCCCGTGGCCGAGCCCGGCAACCGGCCGTCCCGTCCGCTGCCGTACCAGGTGTCGGTGTCCGGCGCGGTGGACAAGTCGGGGAACCTGGCGCTTTCGCTGGCCAACAGCGGCTCGTCGTCCGCGCATTTCGCGCTGTACCCGTACCAGGGCGAATTCGCCGAGCCCGCGCACCGCGACGTCCGCGGCGAGGCGCCGGAACTCGTGCGGCTGGCCGGTGACGAGTACCGCGTGGTCGTCCAGGGACCGAACCGGTCGTGGTGGGAACTGCGCGGGAACCGTCGCGGGGCCGCCGCGGGTGTCGATGTCCGGACGCGCTTCCTGACGTGGCGTTCGGGTGTCGAGTTCAAGCTGTCCAACTCGGGCACTTCGGCGCTGACGCTGCGGCTTTCGTCCTCGCGGCTCACGCGCGTCGTGCGAGTCGGAGCGGGGCGTTCGGTCACCGTGGACTGGCCGGTTTCGGGTGGCTGGTACGACGTGAAGGTCACCGCGGACGGGGATCCGTCGTTCCTGCGGACGCTGACCGCGCGGGTGGAGAACGGGCGGACCGGCGTCTCCTGCTGATCGTTCCGTGAAGGCCTCCTTCCTTGCGCCTAGTGTCCCGAGTTGGAAGTTCGTGTGGTGATTCGGTGTGGTGCCGAAGGCTCTTGTTTCTTGTTTTGTGCGGTGAAGATGCTGCCGGCTGAGGCCGTGAGCATTTCGCTGACTTCAAGGTAGCCAGGATGCCTTCATGGTGAGGTTCCGGACCGACCACAGGAGCCGGCCCGTCTTGAGTGTCCATAAGGGACACTTCCGGGCGGCGATATGTCCGGCTTGTGGATAAATGTGCGGTTTTCAGCGGGGGTCGTGAGTGGCAATGAGCGTTAGAACGCTCATTGCCACTCACGACCCCCGCGCAAAGTACCCAAAATGGACACTATTGCCTGCCCGGCGTCCCTTGTGGACGGTCAAGAGCCCATGACCCCTGGACTAGGCGCGAAACGGCCGGATATCGATACGGATTTACGGCGCGAACTTCCGGTGCAGGACACTAGGTACAGGAAGGGGGCCTTCATGTACTTACTACTGCCGGCGCCGCCGCCAGTACGCGAAGCAGACTGCCGCCAGCAGCGGTCCCCAGAGCAGGAGCGGGGCGTAGGTGAGTTCGAAGAAGGCGAGTTGCCAGCCGTGCAATGACTCCGTGGGGAAGTCGTCCGGCAGGGGATCGCCTTGGAGGGTGAGCCCGGCCAGTGAGGTGGCGTAGGCGGTCGTCCACAGCACGGTCAGGATCGTGGCGCCGAGAGCGGCGGGCACGACGGCGGCGAGGGGCGGTATTTTGCGGCCGCCCAGCAGCGGAATCCAGCGCGGGAGGACCTCCCCCCACTCGGCGATCAGCCCGACCGCGGTGAAGGCGATCAACTCGGAGACAACGGACAACGCGATGACGTACACCGGCCCCGGCAACCACGACGGGAGCTGGCCCGCACCGTGCGTGGCGTCGTCGCCGATGTGGAAGACGACGGTCATGATCCGCCACAGGCCGGAGGGGAGCACGACGAAAGGGATGGCGTAGGCGGCGACCTTGGCCCACCGGGGGACCCCGGGCACCGGGGCGTGTGCTCTGGTCCACGCGGCGCGCAGTCGCCCGGTCGCGGTGGCTTGGTGGACGGTCATACGTACTCCTCGGGGTCCGCTCGCTTGATCGGTTCAACGATCACAGCCGTCCCGGTCCGCGGCGTCCCCCGCCGGATGGAAGCGGGTCCACTCCATGGGGGAACGCGCTTATTCGGTTGCGTGCGGGTCGCCGTCGTTTCTAGCGTCGCTTATGACCGTCACCTTGCACACGCTCTGTTTCGCCGCGCACGACCCGCGGCGTCTCGCCCGTTTCTGGACGGGCCTCCTCGGCTGGGAAACCGACGGCGACACCCTGGTCCCGAACGACGACACCGGCTTCCGACTCGGTTTCGCGCCGACGGAAGAACCGAAAACCCGCCAGAACCAGATGCATTTCGACCTGACGAGCAAGTCCCTCGATGACCAGCGGCGGACGGTCGCGAAGGCGCTCGAACTCGGCGGCAGGCATCTCGACATCGGCCAGCTTCCCGAGGAAGAACACGTGGTGCTCGCCGACCCCGAGGGCAACGAGTTCTGCGTCATCGAGCCGGGCAACGATTTCCTCGCCGAATGCGGTTTCGTCGGCGCGGTGGCGAGCGACGGTTCGCAGGAAGTCGGCTATTTCTGGAGCAAGGCGCTCGACTGGCCGCTGGTCTGGGACCAGGACCAGGAGACCGCGATCCGGTCACCGCACGGCGGCCCGAAGATCACCTGGGGCGGCCCGCCGTTCACCCCGAAAACCGGGCCGAACCGGCTCCATTTCGTTGTGCACGGCCCTGTTTCGGAAGTCGAGCGGCTCGTCGCGCTCGGCGCGACCCCGCTCGGCACCGGCGAGCGCGGTCAGATGGCGATGACGGATCCCGACGGGAACGAGTTTTCGTTCGTGGTGCGGGAAATGGCGGCATAACACGCACCGGATGTGGTCGAGGGTATGGCCACCCCCGGCAAAGCCGGACCTGACGGACCACAGGTACGCTCCGCCGTACGGCACAGGATGGAAATTGGTCTACACCTATTGACGCGCGCCAGGTCAGCGGCCCAAGCTGCTGTGACCGAGGGCCATCTTCCACTGTCGGAGGTTCGGCGTGCCAAGGAGAATCAGGAAACTACTCCCCCTGCTGGCGTCGCTCATCACGCTGGCCGGACTCATGATCGTCGTCATCACCCCGTCCACGTCGAGCGCGGCAGGTCACGAGGACTGTCGTCCCGACGGGCTGTACCGGACACCCGGCGTCGACACCCCCTACTGCACCGTCTACGACACCGCGGGCCGCGAATCCCTG
This sequence comes from Amycolatopsis sp. WAC 01376, assembly GCF_003947415.1. Taxonomy (GTDB): domain Bacteria; phylum Actinomycetota; class Actinomycetes; order Mycobacteriales; family Pseudonocardiaceae; genus Amycolatopsis. The sequence continues at coordinate 981,433 of NZ_QHKL01000003.1, read as the reverse complement.
GGAGAAGGGCATTCCCGCCGCGTGATCGGCTACTTCACCAGCTGGCGCACCGGAAAGAACGGTGCACCGGCCTATCTGGTCAACAACATCCCGTGGTCGAAGGTCACCCACCTCAACTACGCGTTCGCCCATGTCGACGCGCAGAACAAGGTGTCGGTCGGCGCGCCGAGCGCGACCAACGAGTCCATCGGCATGGAATGGCCGGGCGTCCCTGGCGCCGAGATGGACCCGTCGTTGCCCTACAAGGGACATTTCAATCTGCTGACCAAGTACAAGAAGCAGAACCCCACCGTGAAGTCGCTGATCTCGATCGGCGGCTGGGCCGAGACCGGCGGCTTCCTCAATCCCGACGGCACCCGCAACGCCTCGGGCGGCTTCTACAAGATGACGCAGACTCAGGCGGGTATCGACGTCTTCGCGGATTCCGTCGTGGAGTTCCTGCGCGCCTACGGTTTCAACGGCGCGGACATCGACTACGAGTACGCGACGTCGGCGAGCTACGCCGGAAACCCGGACGACTACTGGATCGCGCAGTCCAACCGCGGCACCCTCTGGGCGGGCTACGAGAACCTGATGCGCACGCTGCGCGAGAAGCTCGACAAGGCGGGCGCCGCCGACGGCAGGCACTATCTGCTGACGGCCGCCGTGCCCGCGTCCGGCTGGTTGCTGCGCGGTCAGGAGGTCTACGGCGTCACGCGGTATCTCGACTACGCCAACATGATGAGCTACGACCTGCACGGCGCGTGGAACCAGTTCGTCGGGCCGAACGCGGCGCTCTACGACGCCGGCAACGACGCGGAACTCGCGCACTGGCAGGTGTACACGACACCGCAGTACGACGGGCAGGGTTATCTCAACACCGACTGGGCCTATCACTACTTCCGAGGCGCCATGCAAGCCGGCCGGATCAACATCGGCGTCGGCTTCTACACGCGCGGCTGGCAAGGTGTGTCCGGCGGGACGAACGGCCTGTGGGGCAAGGCGCCACTACCGGACCAGAAACAGTGTCCACCGGGCACCGGATCCCAAGTCGGTTCGACGGTGCCGTGCGGTAACGGTGCGATCGGCATCGACAATCTCTGGCACGACCTGGGCCTGGCGGGCGGCGAAGTCCCCGCGGGCGCGAACCCCATGTGGCACGCGAAGAACCTCGAAAACGAGATCACCCCGGACTATCTGGAGGCGTACGGGCTGACCCCGAAGACCGACCCGACGGACCGGGTCTCCGGAAGCTACAACAGGCACTACGACAACACGATGGTGACACCGTGGCTGTGGAACAACGACAAGAAGGTGTTCCTGTCCACTGAGGACGAAGCCTCGCTCGCCACGAAGGCCAAGTACGTGGCCGACAAGGGCATCGGCGGCATCATGATCTGGGAACTGGCGGGCGACTACGCCTTCGACGAGGCCAAGGGCCAGTACTTCATGGGCGACACGCTGATCACGAAGATCAACGACGGCCTGCGCGGCGCCGCCCCGTACGGCAACACCAAGTCGTCGCGTCCCGCGCCGTCGTCGGTGCTGAACGCGAACGTCAACCTGACCGGCTTCGCGCTGGGCGACGCGAACTACCCGATCACCCCGCGGATGCGCGTCACCAACAATTCGACCACCACCATCCCCGGCGGGACGAAAATCGAGTTCGACTACGGCACCAGTGCGCCCGGCAGCATGTCCGACCAGTCCGGTTTCGGCCTGACGGTCACGAGCAAGGGCCACAGCGGGCCCAACGTCGGCGGGATGAAGGGAGACTTCCAGCACGTCGCGGTCACCGTGCCGACCTGGCAGAACATCGCGCCGGGCGCGACGGTCGAGATCCGGCTGAACTACTACATGCCGATCGCGTCGCCGTCGAACTTCACGTTCACCTTCGGCGGGACGACGTACGCGATCGCGTCGGACCACCCGCGTGGCGGCGGTGCCCCGCCGACATCCACCACACCCACCACGACCACCGGTACGACGACCACCACCACGACCAGTCCGACGACGACGACGCGGACGACCACCACCACCCCGACGACGACCACCACGGTGCCGTCCGACGCGTGGAAGCCGAACACCGACTACGCCACCGGTGCTCGCGTGACCCACAACGGCGCGGCGTACGTATGCCGTCAGGGCCACCGGTCCCTGCCCGGCTGGGAGCCGCCGAACGTGCCTGCCCTCTGGACCCCCGCCTGACAGAGCCCGGCAGCGCGCTAGGAACGGTCCTTTCCTTGCGAATTTCGCAAGGAAAGGACCGTTCATGGCGTCGGAACTTCCGCTGAGACCGACGCGATCGGCATTCCGTGAAGGCCTCCTTGAGGGACTCTGGGTCCCTCAAGGAGGCCTTCACGGCTCGGAGGTGTCCACGGGACGCCACGCGAAGGCGAAATGCCCGCTTTGTGTACTTTAAGTGACTTTACGCAGGGGTCGTGAGTGGCAATGAGGGCTAGAGCGAACCGTGTTCTAGGTACCTACGGCGGGCGGGCAGGGAGCCCTCCGAGGCAGACGGGCGGGCAGGAACGCCACCTGGAGTCTCAGTGCTACAGCGACTGCGCGTGAAGGTCGAGTTCCTCGGCTCAGCCGACGAACTCGACCTTCATGTCTTCCCCAAAGCGTCAGTAGCGCCCCGCGGTCAACGTGTCGAAGTCCGGGAACTCCCCCGCCAGCGTCGCGCCGGTGAAGTTGCCGACCCAGCCGCCGTCGTCGTGGAAGAACCGGATGGACACGTAGTCGGGCCGCGTGCCCATGTCGAACCAGTGCGTGGTGTTCGCGGGCACGCTCAGCAGGTCTCCCGCCTCGCACAGCACCGCGTACACCTTGCCGCCGACGTGCAGGTAGAACACGCCGGACCCACGCGCGAAGAAGCGGTCTTCGTCATCGTCGTGCGTGTGCTCGGCGAGGAACTTCTGCCGGGCTTCGGCGGCTTCGGCCGCCCAGCCGGGCTCGTCGGACGGGGTCATGCGGACGGCGTCCACGAAGGTGTAGCCCTCGGCCGCCGAAACCTTGCCGATCGGCTCCTCGTAGGCGGCCAGCACCTGCTCGGGCGTCACGTCGCGCGGCAGGTCCGGGACGAGGTCCCAGCGTTGGAACCGGACACCGAGCCGCCCCAGTTCCCCGGTGATCACGGCCGGATCCTCGGTCCTGAGCGCGATCTCGTCGGGCCGGTCGTCCGGCCACACCGTCAGCAGGGTCATCGCACTCCCCTTTCTCGACCGACAAGTCTTGTCTCTACCCGGAACCGGAGCAACCACTCCAAACATTCCAGACGGTGGCGAGCGTGGCGCAGGTCATCGCCCCAGACGTAGATCCCGTGCCGCGCGACGATCACCGCCGGCGTGTCCGCCCGGAAGCCCGCCTCGAACGCGTCGCCGAGGACTCGCATGTCCTGGCCGTTGGCGATCACCGGGATCGTCACCAGGTCGTCGTGCGCGGCCCGGCCGAAACCCTTGAGCATCTCCAGGTCCCGCAGTTCGACGCCGTCCGGCCAGTGTTCGGCGGCCACCACCGGCGCGAGCGCGTGCACGTGGATCACCGCGCCCGCATCCGACACCGCCGCGATCCGGGCATGCAGGCCCGCCTCGGCCGACGGCACCTTCTCCGGATGCGGCTGGTCGGCGACGGCCAGCCCGTCCTCGCCGACCACCACGACGTCGTCGCTGGTCAGCTCGCCCTTGTCCCGGCCGCTGACGGTGACGGCGACCCGCAGCGGATCGCGGCCGAGCACCACCGAGAGGTTGCCCGACGTGCCCCGCATCCAACCCAGCCCGGCGAACCGCGCGGACTCCTCGGCCAGCGCGCGTCCGGCGAGTTCCAGCGTGCTCATCGAGGGACGACCTTCACCTCGTCGAACGTCCGGATCGTCCGGTGCGTCCCGAAATCCGCGTCACCGAACGGCTCACCCTCGCGAGCGAGGCCGACGGTCTGCCAGCCGTCGGCGGCGGCCCCGTCGAGTTCGGCCGGGACGTCGGAGAAGAACACGATGTCACCCGGCTCGGCCTCCAGCGCGGAGGCGATCGCGCGATACGACGGCGCCTCACGCTTCGGCCCGGCGTTGACGGTGTCGAAATGCTTCTCGAACAGGCCGGTGACGTCGCCGTCGGTGGTCCGCGAGAACGACGCGACCTGCCCCGCGACCGAGCCGGACGAGAACACCGCGAGCCGCAGCCCGGACTCGTGCCACGACCGCAGCGCCGGGGCGACGTCACCGAAGAACTCCGTCGTGAGATCGCCTTCGGCATACCCCTGCTGCCAAATGAGGCCTTGCAACGTCTTCAGCGGCGCGATCTTCTGGTCCGCGTCCATCCAGCCGTGCAGCACCCGCACGACGTCCACTGTGGACGCGTCCGCCGGGAGCCCGCCGAGTTCCTTGATCCGGGCGACGGCACCGGCGACCTCGGGGTCGTCCGGGTGCTCGTCGATCCACGGGCCCAGCCGCGGACGCGCGTAGTCGTAGAGGGTCACATGCACGTAGCTGGTGGCGGTCAGCGTGCCCTCGATGTCGAGGACCACCCATCGGGCGGTCAGCGTTGCGGTCACTGGTTCGCTTCCCCTTCTGCGTAGTACTCGCGGAGCCGCCGGGGTTCGAAGGCCCCGCGGTCGGTCACCACCGAGGTCACGAACCGCGGTGGTGTCACGTCGAAGGCCGGATAGTGGCCCCGCACGCGTTCGCTCGCGACTCGGTGGCCGAGCGCGCTCAGCACCTCGTCGCCGTCGCGGTATTCGATCGGCACGTCGGCGCCGGTCGGCGCGGCCTGGTCGGGTGCCTGGACCATCGCGTGGAACGGCACGCCGAACGCCTCCGCCGCCACCGCGAGCCCCAGTGTGCCGATCTTGTTGACGACGTGGCCGTCCATGGTGACCCGGTCGGCCGCGGTCACCAGCGCGCCGACCTCGCCGGACGACAGCACCGCGGCGCCCATCCCGTCCGTGATCAAGCGGGTGTCGGCGCCCATCTCGGCGAGCGTCTCGGCGGTCAGCCGCGCGCCCTGCAGGTACGGCCGGGTTTCCGTGCAAAGAAAGGAGAACTCCTTGCCCTGCCGTCGCGCGGCCAGCACGAATTCGACCAGGTACAGATCCGCCCAGCAATGCGTCAGCACGGTCGCCCCGCCCGGCACCAGTTCCGCCGTGTACTCACCCAGCGCACGGCTGCGCGACCGATACAATTCGTCACCTGCTTGCGCACCGGCCGTCGCGGCCTCGACGAGATCGCCTGCCGATTTGTCCACTTCGGACAGTACGGCGGAGACGGCCTTGCGCAGGTGGTTGTTGGTCTTGCGGGTCGCGACGATCCGCTCCCCCGCCCGCTCCAGGTACGCCCGCGGGTCCGCGAACCCGGACGCCTCCCGCGCCGCGAGCACCATCGCGCCCAACGCGGCGAAATACGGCCCGGAAGACTGCGTGACCATCTCTTCGATGGCCACCGCGACCTCTTCCGAAGTCCGGCACAGCACCCATTCCCGTTCGAACGGGAACACCCGGCGGTCGAGGATGTGCACGCCTTCGTCGTCGAGGCGGACGCTTTCGGCGAGGATCGGCAGCGTCATCAGCTGTACCCCGAAAGGCATGGCGGGATCCCGTTGAGGAAGTGGTCGCCGACCTCGCGAGCCTTGTAGGTCACGGGGTCGTGCAAGGTCAGCGTGCGGGCGTTGCGCCAGAAGCGATCGAAGCCGTACTTCGTCGCGGTGGCTCGCGCGCCGGTGAACTCGAAGACCTTGCTCGTGGTCTCGACGGCGGTCCGGCTCGCGACGATCTTCGCCGACGAGATCGCGATCGCCGCTTCGGCACGCTCGGCCGGGGTCAGCTCGAACCCGCGCTCGTCGGCCTCGCCGAGGGCGGAAACCGCGGCGTCGACGGCGAATCCTGCTGCTCGCGCCGTCGCGACCAGCTCGCCGTATCCGGCCAGGATGTACGGATCCTGTGTCGCTTTGTCCACATCGGACAGTGTCCAGGGCCGCGCGGTCTCACGGGTGTACACCGCGGCCGCGTCCAGCGCGCCGAACGCGAGGCCGACGTACACCTGCGCGAGCATGAGCTGGAAGCCGATCGCCGCCAGGGAGATCCGGGGCACCTTCGGATCCGACTGGTCCTCCGGCTGGGTGCCGAGCACGTCGTCGGCGGCGATCCGGACGGCGTCGAACCGCACCGCGCCGCTCGCGGTGAGCCGCTGGCCGATGTTGTCCCATTCACCGGGGAAGGTGATCCCGTCGGCCCGCGCGTCGACGACGAACGTCAGCTTGTCGCCGTTGTCCGTCCTCGTCGCGCTGACCACCAGGCGGTCGGCGACGGCCGCGCCGGTGGCGAAGGTCTTGGTGCCCTCGACGGTGAACCCGCCGTCGATCGGGGTCAGGAGCAGTGCCGCGTCGAGCGGGTTGCTCACGCCAGCCCAGAACCAGCCCGGTTCGCTCGCCGCACGCGGCCCGAACAGGCCGGTGCGCCACAGCTGCAGGTAGTGGTAACCGAGGAGGTGCCCGACGGAGGCGTCGGCGGCGGAGACGATCCGGGTGGCCTCGTTCGCCGCCGCCCAGCCGGCGGTGCCGAGCAGGGGCAGGAGCCCGGACTCGCGCAGCAAGCCGACTTCCTCGACCGGGAGACGCCCGGCGAGGTCCCGCTCGGCCGCGTCCGCCGCCAGGGTGCTCGCCAGCTCGTGCGCCGCTTTTCGCCACACTTCGGTCATTCCGCCCCTTCCACCTCGATCAGCGCGTCGAGCGCCACGCGGGTCGCCCTCGCCACCCCGGCGGCCACGACGTCGCGATGCGGGTCGTAGGCCGACGGGTCGGGGTGCTCGGGCCGCGCGTCGCCGTCGATCACGAGCACACCACCGGCCCGCAGGCCGCGCAATGCCGCGAACACCAGCAGCGTGGAGAGTTCCATCTCAATGGCGATCACCCGCGCGGCCAGGTACTCGGCCATCGGGAGGGTGAGCACCAGCGGGCTGAACGCGGCCCGCGTCCACACCACGCCCCGGTGCGCGTCCGGTGCCTCGCGGCTCAGCGCCACGACGACCTCCGGCGTGGCGAACGCCGGGTACTCGGGGTGGATCAGCTGCTGGGTGACGCCGTCGTCGCGGACGTCGTCCTCGGCGATGACGAGGTCGCCGTCGGTGATCCCCTCGGCCAGCGAACCGGCGGTGCCGAGCCGGAGGAAGGTCCGGACGCCCGCCTCGGCCAGCTCACCGAACTGGCACAACGCGCCGGGCCCGCCGACTCCGTGCGACGACACGACGACCGGGACGCCCTTCCAGGTGCCGGTGTAGGTCCGGTACTCGCGGTTCTGCCCGACGAGAGCGGAGTCCACCAGCGACTCGGCCACCGCCGTCGCGCGGTCCGGATCACCCACGACGAGGGCGCGCGGCGGCAGTCCGTGCCGGGGGATCTTGGTGATGGGCAGGACGTCGCTCACGCGGGCTGTCCCTTCTTCCGCTTGAGATTCGACAGGAACAGCGCCACGAGCGTGACGACGTACGGAGCGGCGTCGGTGGCCTGCTGCGGCAACCCGATGCCCTGAAGCCGGAAGCCGAACGCCTCGGCGAGGCCGAACAGCAGCGCCGCGAGCAGCACCCCCAGCGGATGCGCGCGGCCCAGCATGACCGCCACGACGGCGATCCAGCCGCGGCCCGCGGTCATGTTCTCGGCGAAGAGCGTCACCGAGCCCAGCGCCAGTTGCGCGCCGCCGAGACCGCACAGCGCTCCCCCGGCGAGGATCACCCCGTAGCGGTACTTCGTCACGTTGACGCCGAGGCTGGAGGCGGCCTCCGGGCGCTCGCCGACGCCGCGCAGCCGCAGGCCCCACGGATGCCGGTACAGCAGGACCGCGAGCGCGGGCACGGCCAGCCAGGACAGGTAGACCAGCAACGACTGCCCGGGAATCGGCCCGAACTGGCCCAGCCCCTGCAAGGAGGGGTCGCTGAACGAGCCTTCGGTGCCGAACACGGTGCGAATGAGGAAGCTCGTCAGGCCGACCGCGAGCAGGTTGCTCGCGACGCCCAGCACGATCGGGTCACCGTCGAAGGTGATCGAACCGATCGCGAGGATCAGCGAGTACGCCGTCGCCGCGATCACCGCCACGACCACCCCGATCCAGGCGCTGCCGGTGTACCAGCTCCCGGCGACGGCGCCGAAGCAGCCGACCAGGAGCGAGCCCTCGAGCGAGATGTTGAAGACCCCGGCCCGCTGGCACAGCGCGCCCGCGAGCGCGGCGAACAGGATCGGTGTCAGCGCGGTGAGCGCCGAGGAGAACAGACTCGCGTCGATCATGCCCGCTTCCCCTTCCGCTTGAAGACCCCCGAGGCGGCCGCGAGGAAGATGATCAGCACCGCCTGCAGGACCGCGGTCAGCTCGCGCGGGACCTGGGTTGCCCGTTCCATCGCGAAGCCGCCGCTGGTCAGCGCCGCGAAGAACACCGCCGCGAGCAGGGTCCCGAGCGGGCTTGCCCCGGCGAGCAGTGCCGCGAGCAGGCCGATCCAGGTGTACTGCGGCGTGATCAGCGCGCCGTCGATGAACCGGTACGGGAAGCCGAGGACGGCGATCGCGCCGACCAGTCCGGCCGTCCCGCCCGAGGCGGCCAGCAGCCGCAGCGTGAGCTTCGGCCGGTCGATCCCGGCGTAGGCGGCGAACCGCGGCGCCCAGCCGGTCACCTTGGTCTCGAAACCAGCGGGCGTGCGGGCGTCGATCACGGCGTGGACCGCGATCACCGCCACCACCAGGAAGATCCCGGTCGTCACGCCGTCGATTTCGGGCAGGCGCGCGCCGTCGGGCAGTTGCGGGCTCTGCGGCAGGCTGGACCCGGCGTCCTTCAACGGGAACCGCACCAGATACCCGGCGAGCGACATCGCCGGGTAGCTCAGCAGCAGCGTGCTGATCAGCAGCGGGACGCCCAGGCGGTTCTCGCAGACCGCGGCCAGCGCGGCGTACGCGGCTCCGGCGAGGATGCCAGCGAGCAGCGCCAGGATCACCTTGACCGGCCCGGGACCGGGCACGTACAGGCCGACGGCGAGCGCGCTGACCGCGCCGAGCACCAGCTGTCCCTCACCGCCGAGGTTCACCATGCCGGCGCGCAGCGGAATCGCGAGCGCGGTCGCCATCCCCGCGACGGGGACGGCGTAGGCCAGGGTGTCGCCGATGCCGTCGGGGCCGAACGCGCCGGAGACGATCGCGCCGTACGCGGCCAGCGGATCGGTCCCGGTGGCCAGCAACAGGATCGCGCCGAGGACGAGCGCCGCGGCGACCGGGACGGCGACGAGACGGACGCGGGTCATCCGGCACCTCCGGCCATCGCGAGGCCGATCGTGTGCTGATCGGCCTCGTCCTTGGTGAACTCCGCGACGATCCGGCCTTCGAACAGCACCAGCACGCGGTCCGACAACGCGAGGATCTCGCTGAGTTCGGCGGAGATCAGCAGGACGGCGTGCCCGGCGTCGCGATGGGCGACGAGCCGGGCGTGGATGTTCTCGATCGCGCCGACATCGACGCCTCGGGTGGGCTGCTCGACCAGCAGGAACGGCGCGTCGTGGGTGAGCTCGCGGCCGAAGATCGCTTTCTGCTGGTTGCCGCCGGACAGCGTGCCCATCGCGGCGCCGGGGCCGGACGCGCGGACGTCGTAGTCCTCGATGATCGCCGACGCGTGCTCGTCGATCGCCTTGCGCCGCAGGAATCCCTTGCGCACCAAGGGACGCTTGCGATGGAACCCGACGGCGAGGTTCTCCCGGAGGCCCGCCGTGGGCGCCGAGCCGACCTCGGCGCGATCTTCCGGGACATGGGCGAGCCCGGCGTCCCTGCGCGCGCGGACCGACAGGCCATCGAGAGACTGTCCATTGAGGACGATGGTGCCGCCGGTCTTCCGGAGACCGGTGATGGCATCGGAGAGCTCAGCCTGCCCGTTGCCCGCGACCCCGGCGACGCCGACGATCTCCCCCGCGCGCACGGTCAGGGAAACGTTGTCCAGCAACGGTTTTCCTTCCGCTCCGGGAGCGGTCAGGGAACGGGCTTCGAGGACGGTGTCCCCTGGTGTCCCGGCCGGGTGCACGCGGTCGAGGTCGACCACGCGTCCGGTCATCGCCGCGGCGAGCCCGGCGGCCGTCTGGTCCGCGGTGCGGCCGCGGGCACTGACGCGGCCGTCCCGCAGCACCGTGACGTGGTCGCTGACGGCGAGGACCTCCTGGAGCTTGTGCGACACCAGCAGAATCGTGCGATCCTCGGCGGCGAGGGCACGCAGCACACCGAACAGCCGCTCGGTTTCGGGCGGGGTCAGCACGGCGGTGGGTTCGTCGAGGATCAGCACGCCGGCCTCGCGGTACAGCAGTTTGAGGATCTCGACGCGCTGCCGGAGCCCGACCGGCAGATCGCGGACCCGGTCGCCCGGCCGCAGCCGCAGTTCGTGTCGTTCGATCAGCTCGCTGACACGGGCCGTCGCCGCCTTGCGGTCCAGCAGGCCACGGCGGGTCGGCTCGCTGCCGAACACGACGTTCTCGGTGACGGTGAGCTCGCCGAACAGCGCGAACCCCTGCTGCACCATGCCGACACCGGCGTCGATGGCCTGCGCGGGCGAGCCGAAGGAGACTTCCTCGCCGTGCAAGGAGATCGTGCCCTCGTCGGGCCGGTGCAGACCGTAGAGCACGGACATGAGCGTCGATTTGCCCGCGCCGTTCTCGCCCATCAGGGCGTGGATCTCGCCGCTGCCGACGTCGAGGTCCACGTGGTCGTTCGCGAGCACTCCGGGGAACCGCTTGACGATCCCCCGGAGCGAGACGGCGTCAGGATTTGGCGGGGTCATCGACGACGATCGCGCCTGAGATGATCTGGTCCCGCAACTCGCCGACCTTGGCCAGCACGTCGGGGCGGCTCGCGACGACGCACTGCGACGTCGCCGCGTCCGGCTCCAGCCCGGTCAGGGAGATGCCCTTCTCCTTGACGCCATAGGACTTCGTCTCGCCGGTCTTGCCGCCGAGGATCGCCTCGACCCCGTCGCCCACGACGACGTTGGTGCGCTTGATGACGTTGTCCACGACCTGGCCCGGACTGGCCGGGCACTGGTTGGCGTCGACGCCGAACGCGAAGAACTTGCCCTGTTTCGCGGCCTCGAACACGCCGAGGTTGCCCGCCGCGGAGGCCGCGCCCATGACGTGGTCGACGCCCTGGCCCGCCAGGGTGGTGGCCAGCGCCTTCGCGCGGGCCGGGTCGTTGAACGGGTTCGCTCCGCCGATGAACAGCGGGGCCAGCGTGGTGCCGGGTTTGGCCTTCTCCGCGCCCTGGCCGAACGGGATCGAGTACCGGCGGAACTGGGGCGTGTCGAGCACGACGACCGCGCCGACCTTGCCGGACTTGCTCAGCAGCCCGGCTTCGGCACCGGCGAGGTAGCTGCCCTCGTGCTCGCGGAACACCGCGCAGGTGACGTTCGGGAACGGTTTGGTGGTGCAGGAATCCACGAACAGGAACTTCTGCTCGGGATTGCGCTCGGCCTCGGCCGCGATCGCGTCGGCGAAGTTGAAGCCGACGGCGACGATCACGGCGGGCTTCTCGCGCACCGCGGCCGCGAGATTCTGCTGGATCGATGCCGGATCGGTGCTCTGATACACCTTCTGCGTCCCGTTGTGCTTCTTGGCCGAGTCCTCGATGCCCTGGACGGCGAGCTTGAGGAAGTCGTTGACCCCGACCGGGCTCGGCGTGATCAGGACCAATGCCGGCCCGGCGGCGTTTTGCGCGGCCGGGTCCTTGGCCGAGGCGTTGCACGCGGCGAGGAGCGTGACGGCGGAAACGGCCATGACGGCCCGCAGGAGGGTTCTCGGCGACATGTCCCGGACTGTATGTCGCCGGTCCACGATATGACACCGATTCCCACCATGCGGAACCGTGTAGGTCGTTATACGTCGCCCGGATCTGCCCCGAGCACACTCCCGTGCCGCGAACGGTGGAGACCGGCGGTGCGGCGCAGGGTGAACCGGTCGATCTCGGCGCCGTCGTTGCGGAGGGTCCGCACGGTCAGCGTCGTCCGGCGGCCGGGCCAAGCGGGCTCGACGTCGATGGCGAGGAACGAGTATCCGGTGTAGCGCACCCGCGACCAGGACACGGTCTCGGTCACCTTCTCGCCGCCCTTGACCCAGTGGTACGACTCGAACTCCCCCGCGAACGTGTCGGGCACCGGGAAGCTGTAGAGGCTCTTCCCGCCGCCACCGCAGGTCGCGTACACGGTGCCGTCGCGATCCGGCTCGGCTGTGTCGCCGATCCTGACCTCACGGATCACCTTGCCGCCGCGCAGGGCGTCGGTCCGCTCGTAGATGTGGTTGTGCCCGTTGATCACGAGGTCGACCCGGAACTCGTCGAACAGCGGGACCCATTGCTCACGGACGCCGCCCTCGGACGCGTGCTGGTTCGTCGTCGAGTAAGCACAGTGATGGAAGAACACCACGACGAAGTCGACGTCCGGCTGCGAGCGCAGATACCGCAGGCGCCGCTTGAACCACGCCGTCTGGGAGCCGTGCGAGTAGCCGAGGTTCGCCGGGATCTCGTAGGAGACGTCGTTGGCGTCGAGCGAGATCACCCCGACGTTGCCGTAGATGAACGAGTACACGCTGGGACAGTCGTGCGGGCCGCCGCCGGGGAAATCCCAGCGCTTGAGCTGCCCGCCGTAGCCGTCCGGGGAGTAGAGGGCCTCCATGTCGTGATTGCCGGTGGTGACCATCCACGGCACCGACGCCGCGACGCCCTCGATCTGGCGGTAGTAGGCGTCCCAGACCTTGGGGTCGAAAAGGTCGTGCCCCGCGTCGGGCTTGGACCCGGGCGGCTTGCCCGCACCACTCGGGTCGGCGTACGCGATATCGCCGGCCAGCAGGTGAAAGCGCGGATTCTGGCCCGCGACGGCACCGTCCTGCGCGAGCGCCGTCGTCGAGACCCCTTGGTCCCCGAACGCGGTGAACGTGAACTTGCCGGCCGGAACACCCCGCGCGGGCGCGGTGGTGAACGTCGAGATCGCGGCAGGCCCGCCGTCACCCGACGCCGGGTCGAAACCCTCGTGCCCGACGGCGTACCGGTAGGTGTGGCCGGGCCAGAGGTGATCGGCCTCGGCGTGCAGGTAGTACTGGTCGTACGGCGCGATGACCCCGGCGACCTCCGAATGCAGCGCGCGGACCTCGGCCGGAATCCGATGACTCCAGCCGCCATGACCGTCGGCGATCCGCAGGAACGGCTTCCGCACCGGCGCCGGCACCTGCCACGCGACCCGCATCGACGTCCGCGGATTCCGGCCGAACGCCAGATGCCGCCCCGCCGGGACGACCTTGTCGCCGTCGGCGTACGCGGTGCCCTGCAAGAGAAGCGGCCCGGCGGCGAGGAGGGCACCGGTTCCTTTCAGCATCGAGCGTCGGCTCAGGTACTCGTGTTGTTCGGCCATCGTGAGGTGCGAGGCCAGCGCGTCGGGCACACCGACCCTGGGGATTTCCATGCGCGGGATACTCGCCGACGCAGATGTTCGGCTCGCGACGGTGAAACGAACGGGAGTGGTCGAGCTGCCCAGGGCCGGCCCAAGGAACTCTCAAGCGGGCTTTACTGTTCCGGTCTTCTGAATGGGCGAGCGCATTTAGTCGACTAACTGCGGCACACTTTATTTGCGTAGCCTCCATGCGAGAGATCATCACCCTTCAGTGTTGTTCGCGCGTTTGTTCTGTTGCTTAAAATTACGAACGCTTGTTCAATTGTTTTGCGGTATTCTTGTGGGGTGTCCGAGACTTTCCTTCCCGAGTTGCCGCAGGAACTGTGGCGTGCCGGCAAGCTTGAGCTTGCCCATGGCGTGCAGCAGTCTCTGCGGGTGATTCGGATGGCCACTGCCGGACTGGGGCGATACCTGGCGGAGATCGAGTCTCGTGGCGTCAAAGACTTATACGGCTATGGCCGCACGGATAAGTGGTTCGCCGATATTGCGGGATTGTCGGTTGGTGAGGCGCGTGCGGTGGTGAATCGGGCAATCGCATTGAACCCCACCCGAGCGTTGGACGGCACCGAGGTTCCGCCTGTGGCTCCCGCGACCGCCGCGGTGGCGGCGGAGGGGTTGGTCGGGGATGAGCGGATCGACCAGATCCTGGAGATCTTGAAGAACCTCCCGCCCGACACCTCCGCTGAGGATCGGGCGAGTGCGGAGAAGATCCTCGCCAATCTCGCCCGGGATGCCGGTCCCCGCCAGCTCGCCGACGCCGAAGTGAACCTCCTCGCCTGGCTGGACCCTGACGGCAATGAACCGAAGGATCCCGAGCCCAAGGAACCGCGACGGGAAATCACCCTGGAGCGCCGCAAAGACGGTTACTGGAAACTCACCGGCCTTCTCGACGATGAGACCGGTGCTCGCACCGCGGCGGCTCTGGAGGCGTACGCCCAGCCGCGCCCAGTCGACGAGTTCGGCCAAGCCGACCTGCGGATGAAATGCGAACGCATGGGCGACGCCTGGGTCGACATCCTCGACCTGGCGATCGCCTGCCCGGACCAGCCCGGCACCAGCGGCTACCGCACCCTGCTGCATGTCACCATCGGCCTCGACGAGTTGAAGTCCGGCCTCGGGACCGCGTGCCTCGACTTTGTCGGGACGATGACCGCCCGCGAGGCCCGGCTCGCGGCCTGCGACTGCCTGATGCTGCCGGTCGTGATGAGCGCCGCCGGAGAACCCCTCGATGTGGGGCGGCTGCGACGGTTCGTCACCCCCGGCCAACGCCGGGCGTTGAACATCCGGGATGGCGGCTGTGCGTTCCCCGGCTGTCATCGGCGGCCCAAGAACTGTCACGCTCACCATATTCATCACTGGGCAGACGGAGGGCCTACGGATCTCCGGAATCTCGTGCTGCTGTGCGGATTCCACCACCGGCTGATTCACCACGGCGACTGGGAAGTACGGATGGCGGGCGACGGGTTACCGGAGTTCATTCCACCCCAATACCTGGACCCGCTCCGAAAACCCCGGCGCAACACCCTCCACCACCGCTGAACCCGAGGAGCCCGCCAGCCACACCGGCGACGGGCCCCTCGGCATGCAAAACTGTGATTGAAGTACATGAAGGCCCCCTTCCTTGCGCCTAACGCAAGGAAGGGGGCCTTCATGTACTTGGCAAAGGCGGGAAGGTCGAGATTCCTCGGCTGCGCCGAGGGAAGGAGGCCTTCACGCACCCGTTGTGACAGGCGGTGTCAGTGAGGCTCGTGGGAATGCTCGGACTTCGGCCACAGCACTCGCCCCATCGCCGCGACCCACCAAGACACAAGTCAGGACTTGTCCGCCGCAGCCGCAGCGAAAATGTCCGTTTCCAGGAAGACTCGCCACTGGGCGGGAGATTCGCTTTGCAACGCCCGATAAGCGGCCGCCTGGACCTGACTCCCGGACTTCGCCCTGTTCCAGATCTCGCGGACCAAAGGACCTTCCTGGAGATACCTGGCGTACCCGGCCTCGATACCGACGACGGCTGCGGCGCGGACCTTGATGGCGTCCACCTTGTCCTTGGCCGCGGCCTCGAAGATGCCGGTGTCGATGAAAGCCCGCCACTGCTCCGGCGTCCGGCTGAGGTAGGCCCGGTACCACACCTCGGAGTCCTGAGGCACCAGGTCGCCGGTCACGATCTGCTGCACGAAGTACTCGTCCGTCAGCTGTGCGGCCAAGGCCGGGTCCATGCCGACGACGGCGGCCGCCTTCACCCGCGCGTCGCGAAGCTTCTTTTCCGCGGCTTCCTTCTCGGCCGCTTCCTTCGCCGCGTCCACATCACGCTGGTGCTCGACGAAGATCCCGCGAACGATGAATTCCTTCTGCTCCGCCGGCGTTCCGCTGTAAACGGTGCCCGCGGCGGACCGCACGAACGATCCCCTGGCGGCCCGTTCCCACAACGCGAAGACGAAGTTCTTGTCGTCCTGGGCCAGCAGGATCGTGGTCAGCTCGAAACCGAGCAGCGTGGCGGCGGGCTGCCGCTCCGTGCGCCGGGCCTGATAGACCGCTTCCCGGTCCAGATCCCGTTGGCGCGCCTCGTAGATCCCGGTCGCGAGGAACAACGAGGTCCACCCGCCGTTGTAGGCGTCGAGTGCCGCGAACTGAACCTCCCGCGCGGTCTCGCCTCGCAGCTTCGCGGCCCGGTAGATCTCGTAGACGAAGTCGCGTTCACTGAGGCGCAGCAGTTCCGGAGTAATCGCGAGCCCGACGACGGCGGCCGCGTTGGTGCGCAACTCTTCCGGCGTCTGCGCCGCGGCGGACGAGGCCCCGGCCGGAGCGGCGGTCGCCACCGCGGGGGCGAGAACACCGGTCATCACGGTCACCGCGGCGAGAGCGGCGACGGAGGACGCCATCAAGCCGCGAACTTTGGACTTACCGATAGTCATCATAGTTGAGGCTGTCAGTTTCGTGCTGCTCGCCGAGATGGTCGAGCACGAGGAATCCCCCACCCAGATCGACAACCCGGTGATCCCCCAGCCATGGGGGATATAGCCCCATGATCAACGAACGTTACCGATCACCTCGGGGTTACGCCGAATGCGGGCTAACGCTCACCCCGGACGGTGCGCCGCAGCTTCGGCACCCGCTCGTACAACGTCCGCTCCGCTCCGTGCTGCGTCGGTTCGTAGTAATCCCGGCCGACCAGTTCGTCCGGTGGATACTGCTGTGCCAGAACGCCTTCCGGCACTTTTTGCGGATGCCGGTAGCCCTTCGCGTTGCCGAGTTTCTCCGCCCCCGCGTAATGCCCGTCCCGCAGATGCGGCGGTACCGTGCCGATCCGCCCGGACCGGACGTCGCTGAGCGCGGCGTCGATGCCGGTGATGACGGCGTTCGACTTCGGCGCCGTCGCCAGGTGCACGGTCGCCTGCGCCAGCGCGAGACGGCCTTCCGGCATCCCGATGAACTGCACCGCGTGCGCCGCCGCGATGGCCGACTGCAATGCCTTCGGATCGGCCATGCCGATGTCCTCGCTCGCGTGCACCACCAGGCGGCGGGCCAGGAATCGCGGGTCCTCCCCCGCTTCGATCATCCGCGCCAGATAGTGCAGCGCGGCGTCCACATCGGACCCTCGGATGGATTTGATGAACGCGCTGATGACGTCGTAGTGCTGATCGCCGTCGCGGTCGTAGCGCACCGCCGCTTTGTCCACTGTGGACTCGACGATGGCGAGGTCGATCGTCTTGGCCTCGGTCGCGCTCGCCGCGTCGGCGGCCGCTTCCAGTGCGGTGAGCGCGCGCCGCGCGTCACCGGACGCCAGCCGCACCAGATGTGCCCGCGCGTCTTCGGTCAGGGTGAGTTCGCCGCCGAGACCGCGTTCGTCGGCCAGCGCGCGGTCGATCAGCGCGACGATGTCGGCGTCGGTCAAGGGCCGCAACTGGAGCACCAGCGACCGCGAAAGCAGCGGCGAGACGACGGAGAACGACGGGTTCTCCGTGGTGGCGGCCACGAGCAGCACCGTCCGGTCTTCGACGGCGCCGAGCAAGGCGTCCTGCTGCGTCTTGGAGAACCGGTGGACCTCGTCGATGAAGAGCACCGTGTTCTCGGCGTTGTAGTTCCGGCGGCGGCGAGCCTCTTCGATGACGCCGCGCACTTCCTTCACCCCGGCCGACAGCGCCGACATCGCGACGAACCGGCGGCCGGTCGCGGCCGAAACGAGGTTCGCCAGCGTGGTCTTGCCCGTCCCCGGCGGGCCGTAGAGCAGCACGGAAGCGGGTGCCGCGCCTTCGACGAGCCGCCGCAGCGGCGCGCCCTCGCGCAGCAGGTGCTGCTGGCCGACGACCTCGTCGAGCGACCGCGGCCGCATCCGGACCGCCAGCGGCGAGCCCGCCGGGACGGCGACGTCCCTCGGCTCGGCCTGCTCCGGCGGCGGCCCGAGATCGGGGTTCACGGTGAAGAGTTCGTCCTGTGCCACGGTGTCGACGGTAGCCGTAGCCACCGACGGTTCCGGCCACAGGTCAGCGCAGCCGCTCCCGGAACGAGTGCCACATGATCACGGCCGCGTACGGCACGAACTCGCGGCCCCGCCGCCACACCCACGGGACACCCTTGAGCACCAGCCAGCCGACGTGCCCGGCGGTGCTCGGTTCGACGCCTCCCGAGCAGGTCAGGCTGACCGGCCGCGGCACCGCGAACCCGGCCTCGGCGAGCCGTTCGGTGAAGCCGGTGGCCAGCATCCGATGCCCCAATTCCGACGGGTGCAGCCGGTCGACGCTCCACGCGGTGAGGTCGTAGGCGCCGGGCAGCAGTTCGAGGTCGAGGCACGGCACGCCCTCGCGCTCGACGACGCCGGCGATGGCGGCGTTCAGTTCGGCCACCCGCTCGCTCAGCGCGCGCCGCAGCGACCCCGGGAGGCGGAACACCTTGCCGTGGTCGTGGTAGCGCACGGGGACCACGGTGGTGCCGACGGCGGCCAGTGAGCGGATCACCTCGGTGAGGTCTGCGGCGATCTTCTCGGCGCTGAAATCGGGACGCAGGGTGTCGTTCATCCCCGCCACCACCAGCGCGACGTCCGGCCGGTGCGCCACGGCCGCGGGGAGCTGCTCCGTCAGCACGCATCCCATACGCGCTCCGGTGAACGACGGGTTCAGGTAGCCGTCCGGCTCGACGCCCAGCGCCTCGGCGACGAGCGGGCCGACCCCGCGCCACCCGCCTCGGTTCGGCAGCGGGTCGCCGAGGCCCACGGCCGTGGAATCGCCGAGCACGACCAGTCTGCGAGCGGACCGCGGTACGGCCGGGGCAGGAGGAAGGAGAGGTTCGGGACTCGGAGTGACTTCGACACTGATCACGGTCACGGTAGCCACCATCGGCCACGCAGACTCACCAGCGGTGATGCCTGGGTAACGCGATGAGGACGGTCGAGCGAAAAGTCCGTGCGGCGGCTACCGGAACGCCGGGTAGAA
The DNA here is from genome assembly GCF_003947415.1 of Amycolatopsis sp. WAC 01376. Taxonomy (GTDB): domain Bacteria; phylum Actinomycetota; class Actinomycetes; order Mycobacteriales; family Pseudonocardiaceae; genus Amycolatopsis. The sequence continues at coordinate 962,600 of NZ_QHKL01000003.1, read as the reverse complement.
GGCGAGGTCCGCGTGCGGCCCCAGCCTGGCCCCGAGCGCCGCGGCGACCCTGGTGGCGTGTTCGGAGATGTCCGTGAGGCGGGCACGCAGCGATTGCTTGGCCAGTTCCCGCCACCAGGTGACCAGTGCGGCCTCCCGGCTGATCGGTGTGGCGTGCCGCTCCAAATCCAGCTCCGGAAGGATCTCCCAGGTGATGACCCACAGCAGGAGCAGCTGACCGTCCATCAGGTGGTCGGCCAGCGCGTCCTCGTCCGCGAGCCCCGGCCAGACCGAGACGACCTCGGACCGCCAGGCCGCGATCATCGCCTCGCTCATCCCCGGCGGCAGCGCCAGCGCGTCCGCGCTCGACGCGAACGGGAGCCGCAGGTACGCCACGTCCATCAGGGTGCTGCGCACCCGGCCGCGTTCGAAATCGAGGAATCGCACCCCGTCGCTGGTCACGAGGTTGTTGTCCGGGCTGAGATCGACCGGGCTGAACGCGCGATAGGACGGTGAGCCCGCCCGCTCGGCGACCTCCATGACCCGCCGTTGCACCGGCTCCGGGGTCTCGACGTCGAGCAGTTCCTCGAGCAGCCCCGGCAGTTGCGCGCAGACCGCGGGCAGCGGCGCGTCCTCGTTCTTGACGGGGCCGCCGAGACGGCGCAGCAGCGCGTTGAAATCGGGTTCGCGGCTGGCCGTGCTCGCGTGCAGCCTGCCCAGCGACCGCGCCCAGGACAGCAGCGCGCGCTCGGCGCCGCGAGCGTCACGGGCGTGGAGCTTGTCGTGCAGCGTCGGGACGCCGCCGAGGTCCTCGATCACCAGGACGCGGTACCGGCCGTCGTGCGCCAGCAGTTCCGGGCAGATCCGGTCCTCCGGCGCGAGCGCGGTGAACAGCTGGTAGCTGACCGCCTCCTGCGCGAACGGATCCGGCCGTCCCGGTTCGGGTGGATCGGGGTAGTGCTTGATGACCAGCGTGCGCGGCAGCCCGAACGGTGAAGTCGCCACTCGTGCCCGCACGACCGTCGCCGGACCGCTGCCGTCCAGGTCTTCCGGGGCTACGAGAGTGATCGCGCTGCCGAAGCGGCGCGAAAGGACCGACTCGCCGGCAGCGACCGCCGCTGCGACGGCGAGGGTTTCGGCTCCAGCTCCGACGGTCGAATCGTCGGCAGAGGAGGTATCGACTGTCATTGCCACCGACCCTACTCGTGACTGAGCAACCATGACCACTGAGATCCGGGCAATCGCGCGCACTGGCGCGATCTGGGACTCATCCGCGTGAAAGCGGACGTTCCGTCACCCTCGATCGTTGCCCACGACGGCGCAATGTCAGCACAATGGCCGCAGCTGCAACGATTCCGATGAGATTGACCAGCAGCTGACCGGCCGAATAAAGGCACCGTTCCCACTGACCGGCAACCGCCGCGACCACCGCGTAACCCGCCGCGGGAACCGTCGTCACCGAGATGAACACACCCACGAGCGCGGCGGATTTGGCCGAAGTCATGGAAAGCATCCCGGCCGCACCGGCGAGCAGCGCGACGATGAGCGACGCGATTCCCACCTGGTAAACGAAATCCACCTCGTGGTTGTCGGCGAGTTTGCTCACTTCGAGCACTCCGGTGGCGTTGCCCACCAGAACCACACCGAGGGTGACCACCATCGCGATCGGGAAGCCGCCTAGCAGCGCGATGGCGCCCTGCTTCACGAGATCTCCCCGCCGGAGCACCAACCCGACGGAGATGGCCGCGAGCGGGCCGAATTCCGGCCCCACGACCATGGCGCCGACGATGGTGACCGACGAGTTGGTGAGCACCCCGACCGACGCCAGCACGCAAGCGATGGTCAGGAACGCCTGAAACGTCCAGGTGAGCCGGGACTCTTCGCCGGAGCGGCCGACGAGTTCCTGCCACACGACAGCGTCCGCGCCTTCGCCCGGCGCGGCTTCCTCGGCCTTGTCGGCGGCGTCGGACACCGCGGTGTCCAGCGCTTCCAGCGTGATGCCGCCGGTGTGGTCGAGATCGAGTCCGCACAGCGACTCGATGATCTGGTCGGTCGCCTCGCGGGCGATGTCCGCTTCGATCAGGTCGCCCTCGGGCGCGACCGCCACCCCGTGATGCACGACGAGGTGCGCGGTCCCGGCGTGTGCCCGCAGGATCCGGATCGCTTCCTCGGTCCGGTCCGGCGGGCACACGGCCCTGAGGTGGAGCATCAGTTCTTGACGGGCGGCGCGGGCTTGGCGTCGATGCCCGCTTCCTTGCGCTGCTCCGCCGTGATCGGCGCGGGAGCGGCGGTCAGCGGGTCGAACCCGCCACCGGTCTTCGGGAACGCGATCACGTCACGCAGCGACTCGGCCTTGGCCAGCAGCATGACGATCCGGTCCCAGCCGAACGCGATCCCGCCGTGCGGCGGCGGGCCGAAGGCGAAGGCGTCGAGCAGGAAGCCGAACTTCTCCTGCGCCTCCTCCTCGCCGAGGCCCATCAGTTCGAAGACCTGCTTCTGCAGTTCCTGCTGGTGGATACGGATCGAGCCGCCGCCGATCTCGTTGCCGTTGCAGACGATGTCGTAGGCGTAGGCCAGCGCGTTGCCGGGGTCGTCGGCGAGTTTGCCGATCCACTCCGGGGTCGGCGAAGTGAAGGCGTGGTGCAGTGCCTTCCACTTGCCGCCGCCGACGGCGACGTCGTCGGACTCCTCGGCCGAGATGAACATCGGGAAGTCGACGACCCAGACGAACGACCAGGCGTTCTCGTCGATCAGGCCGAGACGGCTGCCGATCTCCAGGCGGGTGGCGCCCAGCAGCGCCCGCGCGTCGGCGGCCTTGCCCGCGGCGAAGAAGACGCAGTCGCCGGGCTTGGCGCCGACGGCTTCGGCGACCGTCTCGCGCTCCTTCTCCGACAGGTTCTTCGCGACCGGGCCGCCGAGCGTGCCGTCCTCGTTCACCAGGATGTACGCGAGCCCGCGGTGACCGCGCTGCTTGGCGAAGTCCTGCCAGGCGTCGAGGGTGCGGCGCGGCTGGTCGGCCCCGCCCGCCATCACGACGGCGCCGACGTACGGCGCCTGGAACACGCGGAACGGGGTGTCGGCGAAGAACGCCGTCATGTCGGTGAGCTCGAGGTCGAAGCGCAGGTCCGGCTTGTCCGAACCGTACTTTTCCATCGCCTCGGCGTAGGAGATGCGCCGGAACGGCCGGGGGATCTCGGCGCCGATCAGCTTCCACAGCGCCGTCACGATGTCCTCGCCGAGGGCGATGACGTCGTCCTGCTCGACGAAGCTCATCTCGATGTCGAGCTGGGTGAACTCCGGCTGCCGGTCGGCGCGGAAGTCCTCGTCCCGGTAGCAGCGCGCGATCTGGTAGTACCGCTCGAGCCCGCCGACCATCAACAGCTGCTTGAACAGCTGCGGCGACTGCGGAAGCGCGTACCAGGAACCGGGCTTGAGCCGGGCCGGGACCACGAAGTCGCGGGCGCCCTCGGGGGTGGAGCGGGTCATGGTCGGGGTCTCGACCTCGACGAACTCCTGCGCGTGCAGCACCTCGCGGGCGGCGCGGTTGACCTCGCTGCGCAGGCGCATCGCGGCCGCGGGGCCGCTGCGGCGCAGGTCGAGGTAGCGGTGCTTGAGGCGCACCTCCTCGCCGACGTCGACCCGCTCGTCGATCGGGAACGGCAGCACGGCGGCCTCGGACAGCACCTCGAGCTCGGTGACCAGCACCTCGATCTCACCGGTGGGGATCTCGGCGTTGGCGTTGCCCTCGGGGCGCTTCGAGACCTCGCCGACGACGCGGACGCAGTATTCGGAGCGCAGCTGGTGGGCGCGCTCGGCCATTTCGCCTTCGCGGAAGACGATCTGGCTCACGCCGCTGGCATCGCGCAGATCGATGAAGATGACGCCGCCGTGATCGCGCCGCCGAGCCACCCATCCGGTGAGGGTGACCGTCTGACCGGCGTGCTCGGCACGCAAGGTGCCGGCTTTGTGGGTGCGAAGCACTGCGGGTGCTCTCCTTCGGCATCACGATTCTGCGATTCGACGGCGCTGCGGTTCGACTGCTCTGCGCCGACGTCAAAGGCTAACGAATCACCCCGGATGCCTCGCGACCAGGTACAAGCCCGGTGGCTCAGAGGCTCGGCCAGGACTCCAGCGCCGCGACCATCCGCCGGGTGTGCGCCAGATAGTCGCGGACGGACAGGACCCGGCCGTCGATGTTCTCCAGCAGCCAGCCCGAGGCCGCCTCCTTTGACGCGAAGAACTGCGTGCAGACCAGCGCCTCGACGTAGTCCTGGCCGAGCGCGAGGTCGATCCCGGACAGCCGCGACGCGGCGACGACGGCATGCGGCGGATCGACGCTCAAGACCCTCTCGCGGGTGAAGTGGACGCGGACCCGTGCTCCGGTCGCCGGGCAGACCGAATCCGCGTGCACCGGTTCACCGGTGGCGACGGCCAGCAGGAACAGGTCGACCCGATACCGGTCGGAGCCCGCGCGCTCGGCCGGGCGCGAGCCGCGGTCCATCACGACCAGGCCGTCACGGATGACGAAACCCATCAGATCCATCAGGCGGTGGGCTTCGTCCGGGGCCATGCCGACGGTGGCGGCGAGTCTGCCGATGGCGATGGGGTGTCTGCCCGCTCTGGTCAGCTTGGTCGCGGCCCAGGCGATGCGGACAGCGGCGGTGCGATCCGTACGGGTGGTCAACAGGCACCTCCTCGCCTTCGTCCCATTGAGATTAATCACGAAAAGGTTTTCCGCCAAGTCACTGCGCCGAACGGCCGAATCCGTTGCGCGGTAAGAAAATGTGCGGACTTTCGGTCACGAGGGGCGAAAGTGGCGTGCGATGCCGCCCTACAGCAATTTGAGCTGCTCCGCCGCCGGGATCACCACCTCTCCCGAACGCTGCACAGGCATCGTCACCTGCATGCGGTCCCCGTCGTCCGCACGGGAACCGAAGCCGTGACGGCGCAGCAGTGGGCCGACGCGGGTGCCCAGCCGCTCCCGATAGGACTTCGGCAGGTAGGCACCGCGGGCGTACAGCTCGCGGTATTTCGGCACCAGCTCCGGATGTTCCCTGCCGAGCCAGCGCGCGAACCATTCCCGCGCGCCCGGCCGCAGGTGCAGCGGGAGGACGGTGACCCGCGTGGCGCCGGCCTCGGCCAGCCGCGAGAACAAGGCGTCGAGCGCCTCCACCGAATCGGTCAGGTACGGCAGCACGGGGGCGACCAGCACCGAACACGGGAGCCCGGCGTCCCGCGCCTTGCGGATCAGGTCGAGCCTCGCCCGCGGGCTCGGCGTCCCCGGTTCCAGCCGGTGTTGCAGGTCCTCGTCGAGCAGCGCCAGTGAGATCGCCAGCCCGGCGGGCACGTCCTTCGACACCGACTCCAGCAACGGCAGATCCCTGGCCAGCACCGTGCCCTTGGTCAGGATGGACAGTGGCGTACCCGAATCGGCCAGTGCGGTGATGATGCGCGGCATCAGCTTGTACCGGCCTTCGGCGCGCTGATAGGGATCGGTGTTCGTGCCCATCGCGACATGCTCGCGGGTCCAGCTCGGCCGCCGCAGTTGCGCGGCCAGTACCTCGGGCGCGTTGACCTTCACGATCACCTGCGTGTCGAAATCGCGTCCGGCGTCGAAGTCCAGGTACGTGTGGGTGTTCCGGGCGAAGCAGTTGTGCGTGACCATGCCGTCGGCGATGAAGTCGCCGGTGCCGGTGGTGATGTCGAACAGCGGCAGCTCGATGCCCAGCGGTTCGATGGACGTCACCTTCCGCCTGGTCCGGCCGATGACGAGGCCGTCCAGCGACCGCTTCCAGCCGACGGCCGGATCGGAGAGGTGGAGGAACCGCACCTCCTCCGACGGCCCGCCGAGGAGCTGCACCGTCCACAGCGGACTGAACTTGGCGTTTTCGGTTTTGACGTAACGGAAGCCGAAGTTGTCGAGAGCGGCGCAGAAGGTCGAGACGATGTCCTGCTCGTCGTGGGTGACGCGCAGCGCGCCGTGCCGGTAACTCCCGGAGAGATCGAACAACCCGGCCAGGAAGCCGCGCCGCCAATGGGAATCCGGCGAAGGCGGCACCTGCACGAAACCGACCGACGCGCCGAAATCGGGCAGATACCTCAGCGCGCGGTCCGCGGCGTCCTTCTCGGCCGAGAACCCGCCGGAGCGCAACATCCCGCACAGGTACCCGGCGCGATAGCCGAGGGTGTCGTCCGGGGTGCGGGCGAGTTTCCCGACGCCGACGAGCTCGGTGCCACCGACCAGATGCGGCCGCTGTGCCGCGCCGAACCGGGTGCCGGTGACGTGTTTCCAGCCGCGGCCGGTCAGGAACCGGTGGTCGCCACTGGCCACGATGGACGTTCCGTCTTCGAGGGTCAGGCGGTACGCCGGTTTCAGCGTCGACCAGTGCGCGAGCACCTCCGTGGGCACCAGCCGCCGCCCAGCGCCGCGCCCGCGCGTCCCGTAGATCGCGTCACCGGGCGCCAGGTCCGCCAGCGCCTTCGTCCGGCCGTCGGCCATCAGGACCGGCGTCCCGCCCTCGAGGCAGTACGTGCACGCGTGAGCACAACCGCGGTACGGGTTCACCGTCCATCCGAACGGGACACCCGACCCCTCGGGAACCTTGTTCAGCACGGATTTGGCGTGCACCTCGTGAAAGGTGACGCCGTCGAACTCGGGCGTGCGCACCGAGCGCAGCAACCCGTCCAATCCGGGCAGCACCGGCTCGCCGCCGTCCGCCCGCTGTCGATCCCATCGCACCCGGCCAGTCGAACACATGTTCTAGACAGGTGTCAAACAGATGTTCGAACGCGGGTGATCTTCGCAGCGTTTAGTCCTCTGGATGCGGTAGTTGCGCGCGCAACTACCGCATCCAGAGGACTAGACGCGAGTCAGAGCTTCGTGATCTCCTCGGTCACGTACCCGGCGGGCTGGATCAGCCCCGCGCACCGGCTCTCCCCGCGCGGCGTCGCCGACCGGCGGCGCACCGTCACCGAGTAGAAGTCCTGGCCGCCGCGCACGGTGACCACCCGCGCGTCGGATTCGAGCAGCGGCTCCTCCTGGACGGCGAGCACGTCGTCCAGGCCTGGCAGGTCCAGCTGCCGCCGGAGCGCGATCTCCGCGAACTGCGCCCACGCCGTCCGGGCGGACGTGCGGCCACGAAGCTGCTCCGGCTCGACCTGACCGCGAAGGGCTGCCTTGGCGACCAGCGCCGCTTCGGCCGGGTTGAGCTGGCCGTGCAGGAAACCGTCGGGGACCACCAGGAGATTGCCCGCCCAGCGGTCACCGCCGACGTGGCTGACCTCCCAGGCCCTGCCTGGGTGATTGGTGTTGAGCGTCGAGGCCAGCGGGCGGCCGAGCACCGCGCAGCACATGTCCTTGGTGCCGTGCGTGCAGACCAGGAACAGCGGCCCGTCCACTCGGGTGCCGAGCCCGCCGACGCGGGCCGCGACCGCTTCGAGGTCCAGCTCGGCCAGTTCACGCAGGTCGCGGATCTCCAGCCGCTCCAGCCAGCGGTTTCCCGGTTCGCCTCCGCCGACGTAGACGGCACGAGGGCTGTCCGGGTCGCGACGATGTTTGCCGGGGCGCCGGATCAGCAGCGGACGGAGCCCGTGGGACCGTCTCAAGTTCTCGAGCAGCTCGCGGCGCTCGGCGGGGAATGCCTCGTCGAGGACGTTTTCCAGCGCGTCCGCCGGCCAGGGGCCCGGCTGCTCGATGAGCAGCCAGCAGCGCATGTCCGCCGCGGTGCCGGCGGGGTTCGCGCCCAGCATGCGCGCGACGGTGGCGCAGCCCGGCAAAGCGGCGGGCGGCGCTGGAGTGTCCGAGAGCTGAGCGGTCATCGGCCGACCGCTCCGGACTTCACCTTAGGCATGCCTTAGCTTACCCCGCCCGGCCTCCCTTCACACTTCTCGTCCCCTGTGACTTTCAGCCGATCGAGAGGAGCCCCTGCGTGGTGAGCTCGCCGAGGAAGGTCCGCACGGTCCCTCGATCGAGTTCGGACAGTTCGGCGAGTCGCTTGACCGCCTGCGGCGTGCCGTCGAGCAGCGCTTTCAGCAGCGGGGCCGCGGCGCCCGCGAAGACGAACCGTTTGCCGTCCGCGAGCAGGGTCACCCGGCCGTCACCTTCTTCGAGCACCGCCCGCGGGACGAGGAAGCGGACCTCGGTCTCGTCGCCGTCGGGCAACAGCCCGGAGGTCGCCGCCCACGGCAGCCCGACCCGCGGATGCGCCGGGGCCGACGAGTCGCGCTCGGTGAGGAACCTGTCGAGGACGCCGGCGGTCAGCGTGGCTTCCAGTTCCGCGCGCAATGCGGCGGCACGGGCCGCCCGCTCCTCCTCCGTCCCGAACCTCGGGAGGTCCTGACGGAACACGGTGCTCGCCCGGAGCTTGTCGGCGAGCCAGGACACCAGGTCGATCCCGGTGGCCGGGCTGAAACCGAGCGTGAGATGCAGTGACATCTCCCCCACCGCGGTGACGTCGTGCCAGTGCCCGCGCGGGACATAGAGGACGCCGCCGTCTTCGAGGATGAAGTCGTCGATCGGCTCACCGGGCCGGTCGGGCTGTTCGACGTCGCGGTGCAGCGGAGCGGGCCTGGTCGGGCCGTGCATCCGCCAGCGTTTGCGGCCGGCGACCTGGATGATGAACGCGTCGTGGTCGTCCCAGTGCACGTCGAAGCCGTGGGTGACGCCCCAGCCCGCGTACAGGTTGACCTGGACGCTCTCACGGAGGTCGTGTTCGAGCCCCCTGGCGAGGTCGCCGATCGGGTCGCTGAGTTCCTGGATGGCGTCGAGCACCATCGTCGCGCCGCCGCGGAGCTGTTCGGTGAACGGAGCGGCTCGCAGCCGCGGGACGGTGCCACTGCGGCGGGTGGGGACGAGATCGGTGTAGCTCTCCATGGGCACCGGGGTGCCGTCGAGCGCGAGGCGCAGCCTCGGGAATTCGAGGCGATGCTGCCGGAGGATCGCGTTCAGCGCCGGCCACGGCAGCAGGTCGGCGAACCGGCCTGCGCGGCCTTCGAAACGGCGATAGGTCTCGCCCTGGACGTCTTGGAAGAACTGGCTGACCCCGAGCGGAGCCACGAGGTCAGCCAGCGTCGGCGTTTCGGGCACTCAGCCGTCGTTGCCGTCGTTGTCGGCGGCCGCGCCGTTGGCCTTCCCGCGGTCGACCGCGGTCGGGATCATTTCGACCTCCAGCAGCAAACCACTGTCGGGAGCCTGCGTACCTGACTGTTCCTGTGCCATCCTGCCACCTTTTTCTCAGACGAGCGGACGGACCGAAAATCGGTCTGGAGCGCCACCGAGCCTACGACACGTGTCGAGAAAATTCACTGTCCAGAAGGGAAAAACGGCCTGCCGAGCGATCTTCGACACCGCGGCGCGAGTTCACCCGGACAGCGGTTCTAAGCTGCCATCCATGGCTGATGCGGCATCCGTTCCCCGCCCGCGATGGGACGTGCTCGCGGCCGTCGGCGCGGGTGGCGCGCTGGGCAGCCTCGCCCGCTACGGGCTGTCGCTCGCGATCCCCCATTCCCGGGGCCAATTCGCGCTTTCCACCTTCGCCATCAACGTTTCCGGCTGTCTGCTGATCGGTGTCCTGATGGCGTCGCTGACCGCGGCGGAAGACCCGCACCGGCTGCTGCGCCCCTTCCTCGGGATCGGGATCCTGGGCGGTTACACCACGTTTTCGACGTACGCGACGGACACACTCGATCTTGTGACGAACGGGCGTCCGTTCACCGGGTTGGCGTACGCGTCCGGCACGGTGGCGGCCGCTTTGGTAGCGGTCTACGCCGGGCACGAAATCACTCGCGCGGTGAAGAAGTGACCGTTCTCTTCGTCGCGCTCGGCGGTGGTTTCGGTGCGATCGTCCGTTTCCTGACCGATCTCCGGCTGCGGGCGTGGCGAGGTACCGCCTTCCCGTGGGGCACGCTGGCGGTCAACATCGTGGGCTCGTCGGTCCTCGGGGTCCTCACCGGCTGGGCACTGCACGGCGGGCAGCCGGACGGGATCCGCTCACTGGTGGCCGTCGGCTTCTGCGGCGGGCTCACCACTTTTTCGACCTTCGGCTACGAAACGCTGCGCCTCTTCACCGAGAAGGCGCGCCCGCGGGCCGTGCTGAACGTCGGCGTCACCATGGTCGCCGGGATCGGCGCCGCGGCGGCGGGACTCCTGCTCGCCGGCGCGATCTGGACCTGAATCAGTCTTCGGGCGCCATCCGCCACACGGCCGCCGCGACCGCCTCACGCTGTTCGGCCGGGAGATCGGCCGCCATCTCCTCCAGTTTCTCGACGACACCCTCGTGCGCGGCGTTCGCGAGCCGGAGGCCCTCTTCCGTCAGCGTGATCTTCAGCGCGCGGCGATCACCGGAATCCGCGACCCGTTCGACGAGCGACCGCCGCTGCACCCGATCCACCAGGCCGGTGACACTGGACTTCTCCAGGTTCAGCATCTTGCCGAGGTCGGTCATCCCGACACCCGACTCCCCCTGTGCCAGCACGCAGAGCAGTTGCGCCTGCTGCGGTGTGAGGTCGTGCGACCGGCCGACGTCGATGAAAGCCCGCTGCACCAGATGCGAAAGCCGCACCAGCGCCGTCGCGAATCCGAGGTCTTCGGCCGTGGTCATGACCGGAGTCTACTTGACGATCGTTCGGAGTACGAACTACTGTAGTTCGCAGTACGAACATTACGCACTACGAACTAGGGGGATCTCATGACCACGACCGTGGCCGTCATCGGCGGGGGATACGGCGGCACCACCGTCGCCAAAGAGCTCGACTCGTTCGCCGACGTCGTTCTCGTCGAACCGCGCGAGGATTTCGTCCACCACGTCGCCGCGTTGCGCGGGCTCGTCGATCCCGAGTGGACGGATCGGCTCTTCTACCCGTACGCCCGGCTTCTCGAACGGGGACGAGTGCTCCGCGACCGCGCGGTGAGCGTCGACCAGGACGGTGTCACGCTCGCGTCCGGCGAGCGGCTCACCCCGGACTACGTCGTGCTGGCGACCGGTTCGGCGTACCCGTTCCCGGCGAAGATCGATTTCCACGACAGCGCGTCGGCGAAGGCGAAGATCCGTGCCACGCGGGAGGAACTCGTGGGCACGGACAAGGTGCTGCTGCTCGGCGCGGGCCCGGTGGGCCTCGAACTGGCGGGTGAGATCAAGGCGGTGTGGCCGGACAAGGCCGTGACGATCGTCGACCCGGCGAAGGAGATCCTGCCCGGCTTCCCGGAGGAGTTCCGCGCGGAGATCCGCCGTCAGCTCGACGATCTGGGCGTCGAACTCCTGCTCGGCACTTCGCTGACCGAGCCCCCGGTCTCGGAACCGGGGCAGGCCAAGACGTTCACCTCGGGACTCACCGGCGGCGGCGAAGTGACCGCCGACCTGTGGTTCCAGTGCTACGGCGGCGCTCCGCACACCGCATACCTCTCCGGCGAACTGGCGGCCGCGAGGCAAGCGAACGGGCAGGTGGACGTGGCGCCTGACCTGCGGCTTCCGGGACAGCCGCGGGTCTTCGCGCTCGGCGACATCACCGCGCTGCCGGAAGGGAAGCTGGCGAAGGTGGCGGGCGACCACGCGGAGGTCGTCGTGGCCAACATCCGGGCGCTGATCGAAGGCGGCGAACTGCGGACCCACACTCCGGGCGGGCCGATGATCTCGCTACCGCTCGGACCTTCCGGGGGCGCGACCTACGCCGAGGAAGCCGGGGTGCTGGACGCGGCGACGACCTCGGAGATCAAGGGGTCGCACATGATGGTGTCCAGGTACGACGAGCTGTTCAACGTCGTCTGAGCCCTCGCACGCGCGCTATGAACGGTCCGTTACTTGCAAATTTTGCAAGTAACGGACCGTTCATAGCGGCCGGTGGACCGGTCAGCGCGGAGCCAGACCCCGCACCTGAGCGAAGGGATCCTCCCCCGTCGGCAGCAGCGCGATGATCGGCGTCGTCAGCCCGTTGTCCACATAGGACTGCACCTGCTCGCGGCAGGAGTCGAGGCTGCCGTGGACGATCAGGTCGTCGACGACCTCGTCCGGGATTACCTGGTTCGCCTTCTGCCGGTCGCCGGAGGCCCACGCCTCGTGCATCGGCGCGAGCGCGTCGCCGCGGCCGAGCCATTCGTGGAACGCCGCGTACACGGGCACGGTCAGGTAGCTCGAGATGAGCATCCGGCCGAGGCCGCGTGCGGCGGCCTTGTCCTCGGTGGGGCACACGAAGATCCGCGCGGCCAGTTCGGTGTCCGGACCGATCTCGGCCCGCACCTTCGGCACGTCGGAGGCGGCGAGCCAGTTGGTGATGGCGCCGTCGGCTTCCTTCGCGGCCAGCCGCAGCATCCCCGGCCGCAGCGCGGCGAGCATGATCGACGGCGGCGGGTCCGCGGGCCGCTCCAGCCGGAACTTGCCGACGGAGAAGGTCTCGTACTCCTCGGTGACCTTCTCCCCCGCCAGCGCCGACCGCAGGAACCGCAGGGTGTCCCGGGAGCGCGCGAACGGGGCCTCGAACTCGGCGGCGTTCCAGTTCTTCACGATCACCGGCGACGACGCGCCGATGCCGAGCACGAACCGGCCGGGCGCCAGTTCCGCGACGGTCGCCGCGCTCATCGCCAGCAGCCCGGGTCCGCGCGTGTACACCGGCACGATCGCGGTGCCCAGCCGCAGCTGTGGCGCCCACTGCGAGGCCAGCACCAGCGGGGTGAAGGCGTCGTTGCCCGCCGTCTCGGCCGACCACGCGTCGGTGTAGCCGAGGTCCGGCAGCTCCTGCACCAGCTCCTTGTGCGCCGCGAGCGGCACCCCGGTCAGCGGAATGGTGATGCCCCACCGTTTCATGCGTTCTCCTCGCTCTTGACCGCGGCACCGGACAGCTCACGCACGATCCAGTCCACCTGCGTGCGCATCAGGTTCTCCGCGACCTCTTCGGCTTGCGGCGTCATATGCGTCGCGCCGGCCAGCGGCAGGAACACGTGCGCGCGTCCCTTGGCGAGCAAGGCCGACGACAGGCGCAACGAGTGGGCCACGAAAACGTTGTCGTCGGCCAGTCCGTGCACGATCAGCAGCGCCCGCGAAAGGTCGCCGGCGCCGGCGATCAGCGAGTTGTGTTCGTACGCGGCCGTTTCCTCCTGCGGAAGCCCGAGATAACGCTCTGTGTAATGCGTGTCGTACAACGACCAATCGGTCACCGGCGCACCCGCGACACCGGCGTGGAACACGTCGGGACGGCGCAGCACGGCCAGCGCGGACAGGTAGCCGCCGTAGGACCAGCCGCGGATCGCGACCCGTTCCAGATCCAGCTCCGGATGGAGCGCGGCCGCCGCGTGCAGGGCGTCGACCTGGTCGGCCAGGGTGACGTCGGCGAGTTTGCCCGCGATCTCCTTTTCCCACGCGGAACCCCGGCCTGGCGTCCCGCGCCCGTCGGCGACCAGCACCGCGAACCCCTGGTCCGCGAACCACTGCGGGGTCAGGAAGGCGTTGCGGGTCTGCAGGACACGCTGGGCGTGCGGGCCGCCGTACGGGTCGAGCAGCACCGGGAGCTTGCCTTCGCTCTCCTCGTATCCGGTCGGCAGCACGAGCGCGGCACGCAGGCCCCGCTCCCCCAGCGTCAGCCAGGTCAGGTTCGGCACGACGTCCGGGTCGACGGTGTAGGAACCGATACGCGCCACCGTCTTCTCACCGGAGACGACGGTCACCACCGGGCCGCTGCGCTCCAGGCTCCACGACGAGAGCACGGTCAGCGAGGTGTTCCCGGAGCCGACGTGCACACCGTCCTCAGTGGACAGACGGCGGAGCTCGCCGCCTTCGGTGCGGAAGACGTGGATCTGCGTGGGATCGGCCTCCGACGCGCTGAACAGCACCTCGTCACCGACGTGCAGGATCGACCGCACCTGCAATCCGGGCGGGGTGACCGCGACCCCGTCGATGACGAGCCGGTGGTCGCCGTCGGCGGCACTCTCCCGGACCAGACGGCCATCGGTGGTCCACGCCGGGACGCCCGCCGCGAGCTCGACCCAGTGCTCGTCGGTCTCGGTGTGCAGGACCTCGACCGAGCCGTCCGCCGGGTCGACCGCCTGGATCTCGAGCTTCCGCTGGTCACGCGACTGCACGGACAGCAGCGGCTTACCTGCCGCCGACCAGTGCACCGCGGCGAGGTACTCCCAGTCGGTCTTCGCGACGTCGACTCGCGAGCCGTCGAGCCCGAGGATCGCCAGCGTCACGTCCGCGTTCGTGGTGCCCGCCGCCGGGTACGCGACGACGTTGGCCGGCGACTGCGGATTGGCCGGATCGGCGATCGTCCAGCGCGGCACGTTCGCGCGATCGGAGCGTTCGGCCAGCAGGCTCTTCCCGTCCGGAGCCCACCAGTAGCCGCGGGTGCGGTCCATCTCCTCGGCCGCGATGAACTCCGCGAGCCCCCACGCGATGTCCTCGCCGTCTTCGCTGTCTTCACCGCCGAGCACGCGATCCTCACCGGTGGCGCGGTCGATCACCCGCAGCCGCCGGTCCCGGACGTAGGCGACCCGGGTGCCGTCCGGGCTGGGCCGCGGGTCGACGACCGAACCCTCGACCAGCACCGCCACCGCGCCGGTGGCCAGGTCGAGGGTGTGGAGCTTGCCCGAAAGCGAGAACGCGACGACGGTGAAGGCGTCGTCGACCGCGTAGCCGACCACGCCGCCTCCGGTCTCCCGGCTGCGCTCGCGGCGGGCACGCTCCTCGGGCGGCAGGTCCTCTTCACCGGGCAGCAGTTCGGCGGCGTCGACCAGCTTCGTTTCCTCACCCGACGCGACGTCGAACGACCACAGGCTGTGCCGGGGGTCGGTACCGGACTCGGACCGCAGGAACAGGATGCGGGAACCGTCCGGGGCGACCTTGAACTCTTTCGGCGCGCCGAGGGTGAAGCGCTGAGTACGGGCCTGGCGGCGGAGGAACGGGAGATCTTCGAGGCTGGTGTCGGTCACTTCCGCACTCTCTCAGACGCTCAGCCCGGTACGCCAACGCCTTCCAGCTTCTCGATCTCCGTCTCGGGATCGAAGTCGGCCGGAGGGAACTTCGGGTCCATCTCCTCGATCGTCTCGATCAGCAGCCGCGCGACCAGCCAGTTGCGGTACCACTTACGGTTCGCCGGGACGGCGTACCAGGGCGCGGCCGCCGTGGAGGTCTTGGCGAAGATGTCGGCGTAGGCCTTCTGGTAGTCGTTCCACTGGGCACGCGCGTCGAGATCGGCGGGGTTGTACTTCCACCACTTCTCCGGGGTCTCCAACCTCGCCTTGAGCCGCTTCAGCTGCTCCTCCGGCGAGATGTCGAGGAAGATCTTCACGATCTTCGTGCCCGCCTCGGTCAGCTCCTGCTCGAACTCGTTGATCTCGGCGTAGCGCTTGCGCCATTCCGCGGCGGGCACCAGCTTCTGCACGCGCGGGACCAGGATGTCCTCGTAGTGCGAACGGTCGAAGACGCCGACCTGCCCCGGCACGGGGAGCTGTTTGCGGATCCGCCACAGATAGTGATGACGCCGCTCGGTCGCGGTCGGCTTCTTGAACCCCGCGTACCGCACGCCCATCGGGTTGACCAGGCCGAGGACGTGGCCGACCGTGCCGCCCTTGCCGGAGGTGTCCATCCCCTGCAACACCAGCAGGACGCTGCGGTTCCCCCCGCCGACGCCCTCCGCGTAGAGGGCCTCCTGCAGGTTGGCGAGCTTGCCGCCGGCGTCGGCGAGGTCTTTCAGCCCCTTGGGCTTCTTGTGCGGCCCGATCGGGAACGAGCCCGGATCGTGCCGCTCGGTCCCCTTGCCGATCCGCAGCGTGTCCCGGACGGAGACGGTGTCCTTTTTCGCCATCCGGCGACGATAACCGCGGTCCGGATCCCGCGCCTGCGGTGATCGAGTACGCCGATGCACGATTTCACCACCCGAAGGAGTCGATACGCAACGAACAACGGGTCAAAGCAACGTTTCCCGGATGAAAGCAGACGGATGGGCATCTAACCTGAACGCATGACGACCGCCGACTTCATCGCGCTCGACGAGCAGTGGAGCACGCACAACTACCACCCCCTGCCCGTGGTGATCGCCACCGCCGAGGGCGCTTCGGTCACCGACGTCGAGGGCAAGACCTACCTCGACTTCCTCTCCGGCTATTCCGCGCTGAACTTCGGGCATCGCCACCCCGGGCTCATCGCCGCCGCGGTCGAACAGTTCGGCCGGGTGACGCTGACCTCCCGCGCCTTCCACCACGACCAGCTCGGGCTGTTCTGCAAGGAGCTCGCCGAGCTGACCGGCACCGAGATGGCCCTGCCGATGAACTCCGGCGCCGAAGCCGTCGAGTCCGCGGTGAAGATCGCCAGGAAGTGGGCGTACCGCGTCAAGGGTGTCCCCGACGGGACCGCGGAGATCGTCGTCGCCGGCTCCAACTTCCACGGCCGGACGACGACCATCGTGTCCTTCTCCACCGACGAGACCGCGCGCGCCGACTTCGGCCCGTTCACCCCCGGCTTCGTCACGGTCAAGTACGGCGACGCCGAAGCGCTGCGCGACGCCATCACCGAACGCACCGCCGCGATCCTGCTGGAACCGGTGCAGGGCGAGGCGGGCGTGATCGTGCCGCCCGCCGGCTACTTCGCCGAGGCGCGGCGGCTGTGCGACGAGCACAACGTCCTGCTGATCGCCGACGAGATCCAGTCCGGTCTCGCCCGCACCGGCACCGTCCTCGCGCTCGACCACGAAGGCGTCCGCGCCGACATCTACACCTTGGGCAAGGCGCTCGGCGGCGGCATCATGCCGGTGTCGGCCGTGGTCGGCGGCAAGGACGTGCTCGGCGTGCTGCGACCGGGTGAACACGGCTCCACCTTCGGCGGGAACCCGGTCGCCTGTGCGGTCGGACGGGCCGTGGTCGGGTTGCTGAAGACCGGCGAGTTCCAGGAGCGCTCGCGGGAACTGGGCGCCCACCTGCACTCGCGGCTCGGCGAACTGGTCGGCAACGGGCTCGCCGAGGTCCGCGGGCGCGGGCTCTGGGCGGGGATCGACATCGCGCCCGGCGGGCCGACCGGCCGGGAGGCGTCCACCGCGCTGGCCGAACGCGGCGTGCTGTGCAAGGAGACCCACGACCACACGCTGCGGATCGCGCCGCCGCTGGTGATCACACGCGAGGAACTCGACCGCGGTATCGACGCCATCACGGAGGTCGTCAGGACCCGGTGAACCTTTCGGGCGGGCTGTACGTTGCCTGTCCATGGGAGACGAGCGGGAGTGGGTGGAACGGCCGCTGGTCGGCACCGAGACGGTGTCGCCGGAGGACTGGTTCGCCAGGGGCAAGGCGCTGCGGACCGAGGCGCCGACGTCCGCGCACGATCACGCGGCGGCGGGTGAGGGCCGGCCGAGCGTGGCGGAGTTCTTCGCGCGAACCAACGAAGGCCGTCTGCCGGAACTGGTGGAACTGCGGCGCGAGCGCATGCTCGCGTCGCCGTTCACCTTCTACCGCGGCACCGCCGGTCTGATGGCCGCGGATCTGGCGGGGTCGCCGTCGTCGGGGCTGACGGCGCAGCTCTGCGGGGACGCGCACGCCGCGAACTTCGGGCTGTACGGCACGCCAGAAGGCCAGATCGTCATGGACATCAACGACTTCGACGAATCCGTGCCGGGCCCGTGGGAGTGGGACCTCAAGCGGCTCGCCGCGAGTCTCGTCCTGGCCGGACGCGAAGGCGGCATCGGCGAATCAGGCTGCCGTGAGGCCGCCGAAGACGCGGTGAAGTCGTACCGGCGCACCATCCGGGGCCTGGCGGAACTGCCGTTCCTGCGCTCGTGGAACGCGCTGCCGGACGCGTCGGTGCTGAGCGAGGTCAAGGCGCACGACCTGATCGACGACTTCGAGGAAGCGGCCGAGAAGGCGCGGAAGAACACCAGCGCCAAGGTCACCGCGAAATGGACCCGGCGGATCGACGACCACGAGACCGGCCTCGAACGGCACCGGTTCGTCGAGGACCCGCCGGTGCTCACGCACGTCGACGACGCGACGGCGGAAGCGGTCGTCACCGGTTTGGTGTCCTATGTGGACACCCTGCGCGAGTCGCGGCGGACGCTGATCTCGCGGTACCGGGTGTCCGATGTGGCCTTCCGGGTGGTCGGCACCGGCAGCGTCGGGCTGCGCAGCTACGTCGCACTGCTACATGGAAACTCGGGCGAAGACCTTGTACTGCAAGTGAAACAGGCCAGCCCGTCGACACTGGCGCCGTATCTCGGGCTGGCTTCGCCGGAGCACGAGGGCCGGCGGATCGTCGAGGGCGCGCGGCTCGTGCAGGCCGAGACCGACATCCTGCTCGGCTGGACCACCATCGACGGCGTGCCGTACATCGTGCGGCAGTTCCGGAACCTCAAGGGCGACATCGATCCGGCGGAACTGAAGAAGGACCACCTCGACGACTACGGCCGCCTGGCGGGCGCGTTGCTGGCGCGGGCGCACGCGCGGTCACTGCATCCGCGGATGCTGGCGGGGTACTTCGAGGACGACGAAGACCTAGACGAGGCCATCGGAGCTTACGCCGTGCGCTACGCGGATCAGACCGAAGCGGACTTCACCGCCTTCGCCGCCCTCTGACCCGCCCGCATTTGGACGGGGACCGTGAGTGGCAAGTGTCGTTCTAACGCTCGTTACCACTCACGATCCCCCGCAATGCGCTCCAACGGACCCCCATTTTCTCTGGCTGTGACGAGCCCTCCGCCACCCCTTGACCAGCGAGTAGACGACTTTGCCGGGCCCGACTTGGCCCAACGCGTTTAGTCCTCTGAATGCGGGGTCGTCACACCAGGGCCAGCACGTCGTCCGCGCATCCCCAGGCCACCGTGATCCCGGCGCCCCCGTGCCCGTAGCAGTGCACGACACGCCTTTCCCGCTCCAGCCGGACCTCGGGCCGGAAGGGACGCAGCCCCACTTTCGCGCCCAGCACGGGCGCGTCGGCCAGCGCGGGCACGAGTTCGCGGCACCGCCGCACGATGTCGGCGGTCACCCCGGGATCGGGTTCGACGGAGTCGCGCCCCGGTTCCTGCGTGCCGCCGCAGACGACGTGCCGTCCGTGCGGGATCACGTGCCGCAGCACCGGGGTGGCCCCGTCGACGATCCATTCGGTCAGCCCCGGATCGGCGAGATGGACGACCTGGCCGCCGACCGGCACCACGGTGCCGTCCCCCGCCAGCCGCCCGCCGCCTAGCCCGGCCGCGTTCACCACGAGCTCCGCGTCGAGGTCGTCCAGTCGCGTGACGGTGCGGCGTTCGGTGCGCGCGCCCAGCGCGGCGACCTCGCCGGCGAGCCAGGCGAGATACACCGGGGTGTCGACCACCGCGGTCGTGAAGGTGAGCCGCCCGGGTTCGTGGTCGAGGCCGGGCATCGAGAACGCCCACGACGGCACCGGCGCCTCGCGCGGGACGAGGTAGGTCCCCCGGATCATGCGGATCCCGGGCGCACCGAGCGAGCGGTACTCCTCCACGCTCGCCGCGGTCCAGCGATCGACCCGGCCGGAGTTCGCCGCCAACGGCGGGAAGAGCACGCCACCGGCGACCGCCGACGTCGTCTCGCCCGGGCCGGCGTCGGTGAGCACCGTGACGTCGTGCCCGGCCCGGGCCAGCCGGTGCGCGCAGCTCAGCCCGATCACGCCGCCACCGACCACACTGATCCGCATCGAAACCCCCTTCGTCCTCGCGAGCCGTCCCTGCATGGTGACTGATCACCTGTCACGTAATCTCGCCGGATGAGCGGAAGAGCGCCGTACGGGCTGGTCGCGGTCACCTGCGCGGTGATCATGGTCGTGCTCGGGATGCTGGTCTCGGGCGAAGGCCTTTCCGGCCCCGACGAGCTCGCCGTCAAATGGGTGGAGCGCACCTTCGGCCGCGACACCGGCCTTCTCCGGTTACTGGTGCTGCCGACCGAGGCCTACGTCCTCATCCCGGTCGCGGTCCTCGCCGCCGTGCTCTGCCTGATCGGCGGGCGACGGCTCGAAGCGGTGCTGACCATCGTGGGCCCGCTCGTCGCGATCCTCGCGAACACCTGGGTGCTCAAACCGCTCTTCGACCGCTGGAAGTACACCTACCTCGCCTACCCGAGCGGGCATACCGTCGCGCTGGTCGCGGTGCTGACCGTGCTCGTCCTGCTCGCCCGCCCCGGGGTCGCGACGGCCGTCATCGCGGTCGTGGGCGCGGTGGTGCTCGGCGGGGTCACGATCGGCATGATCGGCCTCGGCTACCACTACCTGACCGACGTCGTGGGCGGCACGCTGTTCGCCGTCGCGACCGTCTGCGCGACGTGGATGCTGCTCACCTGGGCTGCACGGCGTCGCGCGCCAGTGCCGTCAGACGGCTGACGGCACGCAGGTACTTCTTGCGGTAGCCGCCGTTCACCATCTCCTCGGTGAACAGGTCCGGCACCGGTTCGCCCGAAACCACCAGCGGGATCGCGCGGTCGTAGAGCCGGTCGGCGAAGGCGACCAGCCTAAGTCCGACGTTCTGGTCGGGAACCGGGTGGATGTCGCGCAGGTGCACCCGGGTCACGCCGTCGAGAAGCCTGCCGTAGCGCGAAGGATGCAACCCGCCGAGGTGTTCGCACAACGCGTCGAAATCGTCCACAGTGGACTCGGGATGTGTGGCGGCGGAGGCTTCCAGCTCCGCCGCGGTCGCGGGCGGCGGCGCGTCCGGCAGGCCGCGGTGGCGGTAGTCCGGGCCGTCGACCCGGCAGACGCCGAACCGGGCGGACAGCGACTGGATCTCGCGCAGGAAGTCCGCCGCGGCGAACCGGCCCTCGCCGAGTTTGTCCGGCAGCGTGTTGGAGGTCGCCGCCACGAAGACACCCGCCGAGATGAGCTCCTGCAGCAGCCGGGTGACGAGCATGGTGTCGCCGGGGTCGTCGAGTTCGAACTCGTCGATCGCCAGGAACCGGTGTTCGGAGAGCCGCCGCACCGCCTCGGCGAAACCCAGGGCGCCGACGAGGTGGGTCAGCTCCACGAAGGTCCCGTACGCCTTGGGCGACGGCGTCTCGTGCCACGTCGAGGCGAGCAGGTGCGTCTTGCCGACGCCGAAACCACCGTCGAGATAGAGCCCCCTCGGTCCGGACGGCGCCTCGTCCCCGCCGCCGAACAACGCGCGCAGCTTCGACTTCGGCTTCCGGTTCGACGCCTCCGCCACGCGCTTCGCGAACTCGCCACAGGTGACGACGGCCTCGGCCTGGCTCGGCTCGTCCGGATTGGGCACGTAGGTGGAGAACCGGACCGCGTCGAACCGGGGCGGCGGGACGATCGCGGTGATCAGCTCGTCGGCGGACAGCTCCGGACGGCGATCGATCAGGCGGGCGGGCATTCGCCGAGGGTAACGGCACCGGCGTCGGCCGTTCACCCTCCCTGACCGGGCGTATCCCCCGCTCAGCGGTGCCGTCGGACGCGTGCTGGGATGTCGGTGTGCAGCTTTTGTGGCCAACGACACCGGCGGAACCCGTCTCCGACGCCGACCTCGAGCGGCTCTACGGGTACCCGGAAGGCCTGACCCGTTCCTGGGTCCAGGTCAACTTCGTCAGCTCCGCCGACGGCGCGGCGGCGGTCGACGAGCTGTCCGAGGGCCTTTCGCACCCCGCGGACAAGCGGATCTTCCTGCTGGGGCGGCTGCTTTCCGACGTGATCCTGGTCGGTGCCGGCACGGCACGCGCCGAGGGCTACCGCGGTGCGCGCGTCAGTCCCGAACGCGCGGCCCGCCGGGTCTCGCTCGGGCTGTCCGAGGTCCCGCCGATCGCGGTGGTGACCCGTTCCGGTGAACTCGACCCCGCGGGCCCGTTGTTCACCGACACCAAGGTCCCGCCGATCGTCATCACCACCGAGAAGGCGCCGCGCGGCGCGCTGGAGCGGGCGGGGGCCGAGGTACTCGTCGCGGGAGTCGAGGACGTCGACCTCCACCGGGCGCTCGACCTGCTGGGTGAGCGCGGGCTGCGCCGCGTCGACTGCGAGGGCGGGCCGACGCTGTTCGCCGACCTGATCGCGGCCGACCTCGTCGACCAGTTGTGCCTGACCGTCGCCCCGCTGCTGGCGGGCGCGGGCGAAAGCCGGATCGCCCACGGCCGTCCCGCCCCGGAACCGCGCCGGATGGACCTCGCGTCCGCGCTCTTCGAAGACGGCTTCACCATGCTGCGCTATCGCCGCCGGGAGAGCGGGTGAACGAGGCCGCGCCGGTTCCGGACGAAGAACTGGTGGCCCGGGCCGCCGCCGGGGACCACGATGCCTTCGACACCCTGGTCCGGCGGCATACGGCCAGGATGTACCGCGTGGCGCTGCGGATCACCGGCAGCGCGTCGGAAGCCGAGGACGTCGTCCAGGAGGCCTGGCTCTCCGCGTGGCGTGCGCTGCCCCGGTTCCGGTTCGAGTCCGCGGTGTCCACCTGGCTCTACCGGGTGACGACGAACGGCGCGCTCGGGCAGGTCCGGCGGCGGAAACCGACCGTGCCGCTCGACGAGGGCGACGCGGGTGTCGTGCCTGGTCCGGAGGGTCAGGTGGTGAGCGCCGAGCAGGTCGGCAGGGTGCTGCGCGCGATCGCCGAACTGGACGTCGGCCAGCGGATCCCGCTGATTCTGCGAGAATTCGAGGGGATGACCTACGACGAGGTGGCCGAGGTTCTGGAAGTCAGCGTGCCCGCTTTGCGCGCCCGCCTGCACCGCGCCAGGGTCGCGCTGCTGGCGAAACTCGGTGACAACTTCCGACCCGGGGAACGGTGATGAGCGAGGATCCGCGCGACGACCCCCGGTGGGAGCAGGTACGCGCCGCCGCGAGCCGTCCGGTGCCGACGCCGCCGGGACTCGTCGAACGGGTGCTCCGCTCGGTCGGCGGCGTCCGCGGCAAGCACACCACCGCCCCGCTCGACCTGCCTTCGGCGGGCGGCAAGACCCAGGTGTCGGAACGGGCGCTGGTGCTGATGACCAGGAAGGTCGCCGCCGAGATCGGCCGTGACCTCGGCGGGGTCCACGTTTCGGCCGTCGCGCTCGAAGAGGACGTGCTGCAGGTGCTGGTCACCATCCGGTTCGGCGTCGAAGCGACGGTCGCGGACGTCCTGCGCCGCCGGGTCGGCGCGGCACTGACCGGCCAGCTCGGGTCGCCACCGCCCGCGATCAACGTCCACGTCGTCGACGTGCACCCCGACTGAATCCCGGCACTGATTACCCCATTCGGGGGACATCGCGTGACGGCTCGGCATGCGCGCGTGTCCAGGTCGGTGAGAGCGTAGGGAGCGCCGCGCGCGCAGGTCGCGCGGCACAGGCCGAGAAGGAGCGAACTTCATGGCGCAGCCGAGCGCGAGCAAGCCCGACACCCTGGTCACGGGGTCGTCCCTCAACGAGGAAGGAGCCGCCGGCAAGACCACGATCTCGTCGGTGGTGGTGCAGAAGGTGGCGGGGCTCGCCACCCGCGAGGTGACCGGGATCCACGCGCTCGGCGGCGGGGTCTCGCGGGCCTTCGGCGCGATCCGTGAGCGCATCCCCGGTTCCGGCACGGTCACCACGTCCGGTGTCTCGGTCGAGGTCGGCGAGAAGCAGGCGGCGATCGATCTCGACGTGGTCGTCGAGTACGGCGCGCGCATCGTCGACGTCGCGCGGGCGGTGCGCCGCAACGTGATCGGCCAGGTCGAGCAGATCACCGGCCTCGAGGTGATCGAGGTCAACATCGCGGTCAACGACATCCACCTGCCCGACGAGAACGGCGGCGAGACCGAGACCTCGCGGGTCGAATGATGAACGGGACCCAGACCGGCCTGCTCGCCGGCCTCATCCTCGGCCTCTCCGCGACCCAGGGCTTCACCGCGTTCCTGGTGACGCTGGCCGTCGGCGTCATCGGCCTCGTCCTCGGCCGCGTGCTCGACGGCGAACTCGACCTCGGCGACCTGTTCGGCCGGGGCCGCGACAAATGACCGTCCCGCCCGAACCGGAGGATCGCGGCACCCTCACCATCGCGCCCGCCGTGGTCCGCAAGATCGCGCAGCACGCCGCGGACCAGGTCGACGGGACCACCCGCGCCGAGCGGCGGATCGCCGGGCTCGGGCTGGGGACCCACGGCGCGAGCGCGAAGGTCGGCGGTGAGGGCAACGACGTCGACCTCGTGCTGGACGTGGCTTTGCACTATCCGGCGCCGGTGCGGCGGATCGTCGGCGATCTGCGCGCCAGGGTCACCGAGGAGGTCGAGCGGATCACCTCGTACCAGGTCCGGGACGTCTCGGTGACGGTCTCCGCGCTCCTGCCCGACATCGCGCCCCGCGTCCGCTAGAAGCCGGTTCGGCGGAGCTGAGATGTATTCCCGGAAGGCGACCATACGCGTGAACCTGCCCGGCCGAAGGCCCCGCTATCGCGGTGGCAGGGCGCCCTGTTCGCAGCGGCGACGTGGACGACCAGGTTGCGCCCTGCCGACGTCGATCGCGGCCGCGGGTTCACCACCAGCACTCTAGAAGGAGCACCGGTATGCGTTTGTTCGTCCGCCTGCTGTCCGCCCTGATCGGGCTGGCGCTGGCCGCCGCCGGGGTCCTGCTGGCGCTGGAGGTCGGCTGGGGCTGGTGGCGGCCGGGGCGCGGACCGCTCTTCGTCCCGTGGGACGGCTGGCGCGACAGGCTCGCGGAACTGTCCTGGAACGCTTCCTCCGTCCGGTACCTCGCGATCGCCGTCGCGGTCGTGGGACTGCTGCTGATCCTGGCGGCGGCCTCGGCAGGGCGGCGCGCGATCCGGCTGACCGATCCGGCGAACGAGGTCAGCGTGACCACCTCACCGCGTTCACTGGCGAGGCTGGTGGGCGTGACCGTGCGCGCGCAGGAAAACGTCGCGGGCGCGAAGGTCACCGCCACCGCCAAGAAGATCCGTGTCCGCGCGACGAGCAGGCTGGAAACCGAAGGCGAGCTGCGACCGCGGCTGCTGGAGACGGTCACCGGTCTGCTCGAAGACGTCCCCCTGGTGCGGCGGCCGAAGGTGTCGGTCGTCGTCGACTCCCCGAAGGACCGCCGATGACCCGTTCGGTCTCCGCCAAGGCACTCGGCCGGTCCACCGGCACGGAACGCACCCTGACCGTCCTCATCGGACTCCTCTTGCTGCTCGGCGGGGCCGCGGTGGTCGTGGTCGGCGCGGGGTGGCTCGGCACGCACCGTGCGAACCGGCCGCTCGTCGATCCGATCGCCCTCGACTGGCTGTCCCAGCACGCGCTCGCCGCCCGGATCGGTGCCATCGTGCTCGGCGTCCTCCTGCTGTGGCTGGGACTGTGGTGGTTCTTCCGGTCGCTGCGCCCGGAAGGCCGTCCGGACCTCGAACTCGACGAAGACCTCGTGGTGACCTCTTCGGCCATCTCCGAGGCCGTTCGCGTCGACGCCGAGACGGTCGACGGCGTCGGGCGCGCCAGGGTCCGCGCGGTCGGCGACAAGGAGAACCCGGCGCTGCGGATCACGCTCTGGCTGAGCGAGGGCACCGACCTGAAACGGGTCTGGGAGCAGCTCGACAGCACGGTGCTGGCCCGCGCGCGGGAATCGCTCGGGGTCGACGTGCTGCCGACCGCCGTCCGGATCGAACTCGACACGGCGGCACCGCAACGGGTGCGCTGAGCACGTCATTAGGGCAAGAATGGCCGTCATGTCGCTTCCCTTGACGCCGCCGATCAAGCCGATGCTCGCCAAACCGGCGAAGGCGATCCCCGATTCCGGCGGGCTGCTGTTCGAGCCGAAATGGGACGGGTACCGCTGCCTGGTGTTCCGCGACGGTGACGAGCTGACGCTGCAATCGCGCTCGGAGAAGCCGCTCAACCGGTACTTCCCCGAGGTCGTCGAGCGGCTGAAGGCCGCGCTGCCCGAACGGATCGTGCTGGACGGCGAACTGGTGGTCGCCCGGGGCGGGAAGCTGGACTTCGACGCGCTCACCGACCGGGTCCACCCTGCCGAAAGCCGGATCAAGCTGCTGGCGGAACAGACCCCGGCGGAGTTCGTCGCGTTCGACCTGCTGGCACTCGGCGACGAGTCCTATCTGGACGAACCCACGTCGAAGCGGCGGGAGCGGCTGGAGAAGCTGGCCTCCGACGGCATCCACCTGACCCCGGCCACTTCGGATCCGGCGATCGCGCGGCACTGGTTCGAACTGTTCGAGGGCGCGGGGCTCGACGGCGTCATCGGCAAACCGCTCGACGAGCCGTACAGCCCCGGCAAACGCGTGCTGCTGAAGTACAAGCATTCGCGCACCGCCGACTGCGTGCTCGCGGGGCTGCGCTGGCACGTCGACGGCGAACCGGGTGAAATGGTCGGCTCGTTCCTGCTCGGGCTCTACGACGAGAACGGCGTGCTGCACCATCCCGGTGTCGTCGGCTCGTTCCCGGTCACCCGGCGGCGCGAACTGGCCGAGGAGCTGGCGCCACTGATCACCGATGGCGCCGATCATCCCTGGCTGGGTGACAACGTGAGGGAGAAGCAGCGGATCCCCGGCGGGATCACCCGGTGGAAGTCCAAGGAAGCCCCGTGGGTGCCGCTGAAGCTGGAGAAGGTGGTCGAGGTCGGCTACGAGCACACGGAAGGCGGATACCCGTCGCGGTTCCGCCACACCGCGCAGTTCAAACGCTGGCGCCCCGACCGCGAACCGGACTCCTGCACCTACGCCCAGCTCGACGAGGTCGCCCGCTACGACCTGGACGCGGTATTCCGCGGCGAGGTGAAACGCACCCGCTAACCGGGGCCTGACACGTCACCTGCGAAGCTCGTCCACGAGCTTTTGTCATGCCCGGAAAGTGAGGACCAGCCCGTGCGCCCCGCCAGCACCGTCCGCCGCAGGCCACGGCTGATCCTGATGACGACCCTGGTCACGGCCGTGCTCGCGGGCTGCACCGCCGGGCCGTCGGTACGGCCGGCGGTGATCGACAACGACGGCAAACCCGACCCCGGCGGCACGACGACAGCGCAGCAGGTGCCGTTGCCGCCGCTCACCGAACCGCGGTCGCCGTCGATCAACTGGGAGGACTGCGACGACGCGACCCGGCAGCGGCTGGGCCAGCCGTCCGTGCCGGACACGCTGAAGTTCTCCTGCGCCAGGGTGCCCACCACGCTCGACGCGCCGGACCTGCCCGGCCGCGGCCTGTCGCGGCTGTCGGTGGTCAAGACCGGCGGCGGGCCGATCCCGCTCGCCGTGGTCAACGACATCGACGGTGAGCCGGGCTCGCTGTACGCCGCGCGGCTGGCCGCGACGCTGCCGCCCGAGTTCCTGCAGAAGTTCTCCCTGATCGGCGTGGACCGGCGCGGGACGGGGACGTCCGCGCCGGTGCAGTGCATCCCGGCGGAGATCCGCACCGACCTGCTCGGCGGCGACCCGGCCGCGGGCGACCTCGAAGGCGTCGTCGGCCCGGCGCGCAGGGCCGGCCAGCAATGCGCCATCGAACTGGACGACTCGCAGGTCGCGATGGACAGCTGGCGCGCCGCCGGCGACCTCGAAGAACTCCGGAAGCAACTGGGACTGGACAAACTGCACGCGCTGGGCCGCGGTGACGGTTCGAAGGTCCTCGCCGAATACGCCGTGCGGTTCCCCGCGCAGGTCGGCCGCATGATGCTCGACGGCCTGCCCGACCCGGCCCCCGACGCCGCGGCCGTGCAGGAGTCCGTCGCCGCCAGCGCGCAGGCAACCCTCGACGCGTTCGGCGCCGACTGCATCGCGAGGGGCTGCCCGATCGGTGACGCCCGTTCGGCCGTGACCGCCGTCGCGGACCGGCTCCGCTCCGCCCCCGCGACGACCACCGACGGCGCGCAGATCACGCCGGGGATCGCGCTGTACGCCATCTACTCCGGGCTCGCGCAACGCTCACGCTGGGTCGAACTGGCGGAAGCGCTCAAGACCGCGCAGACCGGCGACGTCACGCCGCTGGCCGCGTTCGCCGAACCCGTGCTGAAAGACTCCCGTGCGCGGCCGTCGCGGCTGGACGGCACGATCGCGACCAAATGCAACGACAGCGCGACCCGGCTCTCGGCCGAAGAACTCACGCGCGCGACCACGACCCTGCGCGACAAGCACCCGCAGTTCGGTGTCTTCGCCGCCCAGCAGCTGGCGTGGTGCAGCCCGTGGCCCGTCCGCCGCGAACCACTCCCGCCCGCCGGAGCCCCGGGCGCGCCGCCGATCCTCGTCGCGGGCACCGCGACCGACCCGGTCACGCCGGAGCAGGGCACCGGCCGGGCCGCCGACCAGATGCCGAGCGCGGTGACGATCACCTGGCAGGGCGCCGGACACGGGGCGCTGAGCCTCTCGCCGTGCGTCGCCGACGCGACGCGGGCGTTCCTGATCGACGGGAAAGCGCCGGTCGACGGGACCCTCTGCCCGGCGTGAGCCTGCTCCGGACCGCCTCGTCAAGTGTCATGAAAGGGTCGTTCAGGACATTTTTCGTCCTGAACGACCCTTTCATGACATTCGGGACCGTGAGACTCCAGTCAGCGCTCTCGCCGGGCCCCGCGCCTAGCCGCTTCTGGAGCCATGGCGCGTTGCGAAAGCCACTTTCGCAACCCCCACGCCGCCCCCCGCCCGCGTGCAATGAAGGACGCTTTCATAGCAAAATTTGCTATGAAAGGCCCCTTCATTGCACGGGCGCGCGGGTGATCGGCCATGGCGCGTCGCAGAAGCCACTTTCGCAACCTCCCGCGCCCCACTCCCTCGCCCGCGCGCCATGAACGGTCCGTTCCTTGCAAAATTCGCAAGGAACGGACCGTTCCTAGCGTCGGCCGGGATCGAAAACCGCTACTGCCGGTAAGACTCCACCTCGGAGATCGGCCTTGCCGAAGCCTGGTCCGGATCCTCGTCGAACTCCACCCGCGCCCGCCGCTGCCGCAGCAGGTCCCAGCACTGGTCCAGCTGCTCTTCCACACTCGCGAGCCGGGACCGGTCGTCCGAGCTCAGCCCGGTGCCGATCGCCCGCGAACGGAGTTCGTGCTCCTCGCTGACCAGCTCGTCGATCCGGCTGAGGATGTCACCGTCGGCCATCTGCGCCTCCTGCGAAACCTGGGTTTGCTCCATCCGAGACGCTACGCGCAATCGCGGGAATGCGCGTACCGCCCGATTCGTTACGCCGGACATGAGCACAGTGGAGCTGACCGCCGCCAACTTCGATCAGGTCGTGTCGGAGAACGACTTCGTGATCATCGACTTCTGGGCGGGCTGGTGCATGCCGTGCCGCCAGTTCGCGCCGACCTACGAGAAGGTGTCGGGCAACCACGACGACATCGTTTTCGCGAGCGTCGACACCGAGGCCGAGCAGCAGCTGGCCGCGGCCTTCGACGTGCGTTCGATCCCCACGCTCGCGGTGATCCGCGACAAGACGGTCATCTACGCGCAGCCGGGCGCCCTCCCGGAGAAGACGCTGGAAGACCTCATCCAGCAGGCGCGCGACATCGACATGGACAAGCTCAAGGAAGAGGCGGCCCAGGAGGCCTGACGAGCATGGAGAAGGGGCCCTACCCGGCGGGTTTCGCCGGGTAGGGCCCCTTTGTCTTTCAGCGGAGCAGTGCCACCGAGGGGCGGGTCAGCCCCGGGTGGCGAGTCCGCGCAGGAAGAACGCCAGGTTCGCCGGGCGTTCCGCCAGCCTGCGCATGAAATAGCCGTACCATTCGTCGCCGTAGGGGACGTAGACGCGCATCGTCTTGCCGTCGCCCGCGATCCGGCGCTGCTCTTCGGGACGGATCCCGTACAGCATCTGGAACTCGTGGTCGTCCGCCTTGCGGTCCGCGTCCATCGCGAGCTTCTCGCCGATCGCGATCATCCGCGGGTCGTGCGAGGCGACCATCGGATAACCCTTGCCCTGCATGAGGATTTTCAGGCAGCGCAC
This sequence comes from Amycolatopsis sp. WAC 01376, assembly GCF_003947415.1. Taxonomy (GTDB): domain Bacteria; phylum Actinomycetota; class Actinomycetes; order Mycobacteriales; family Pseudonocardiaceae; genus Amycolatopsis. The sequence continues at coordinate 932,853 of NZ_QHKL01000003.1, read as the reverse complement.
GTAGGACTTGTCCACTTCGGACTTGTCCTGGAACGCGACCTCTTCGGGTTCGGCGTACGCGCCCTTGCACAGCCGGACGCGGGAACCCTCGGTCGCCAGGTCGCGGCAGTCCTGTTCGGTCCGCCGCAGGTAGGCCTGCAGCACCGCGCCGACCCACGGGTACTCGGTGCGCAGCTCGCGCAGGATGCCCAGCGTCGAGTCGGTGGTGGTGTGGTCCTCCATGTCGAGGGTCACCGTGGCACCGACCGCTTCGGCCGCCGCGCAGATCTTGCGGGCGTTCTCCAGCGCGACCTTCTCGCCTTCGGCTGGCAGGAACTGGCCGACCGCGGAGAGCTTCACCGAGACGTCCGCGCCGAACGCGAGGCCGTCGGCCGCCAGCGCGGTCAGCAGTTCCTCGTAGGCGCGGACGGTCGTCGCGGCCTGCTCGGCGTCGGTGGTGTCCTCGCCGAGGTGGTCGAGGGTGACCCGGAGGCCGTCGTCGGCCAGTTCGCGGACCACCCGGGCGGCGTCGGGCGTCTTCGAACCGGCGACGAACCGGCTCACCACCGATCGGGTGGCGGGGACGACCTCGACCAGCTTGCGCATCCGCCGGGATCGGGCGGCGGCGAGCAACGGGGCACGCAACATCACGGACTCCTGGAGAACTCAGCCCTGGTGGGGGTAGCGGACGCTGGTGGGCGGGACGAAGGTCTCCTTGATCGAGCGCGGGCTCGTCCAGCGGAGCAGGTTGAACACCGAACCGGCCTTGTCGTTGGTGCCGGAGGCGCGGGCACCACCGAAGGGCTGCTGGCCGACGACCGCGCCGGTCGGCTTGTCGTTGACGTAGAAGTTGCCGGCGGCGAAGCGCAGCGCCTCGGCCGCCTTCGCGACGGCCGTGCGGTCGTTCGCGATGACCGCGCCGGTGAGCGCGTAGTCGGCGGTCTCGTCCACCAGCTTCAGGACCTGGTCGAAGTCCTCGTCCTCGTAGACGTGCAGCGCGAGGATCGGGCCGAAGTACTCGGTGCGGAAGATCTCGTGCTTCGGGTTGTCCGAAACCAGGATCGTCGGGCGCACGAAGTAGCCGACGCTGTCGTCCGCGGTGCCACCGGCGATGACGTCGATCTCGGCGTCCTCGGCGGCGCTCTTCAACACGGCGGCGTGCTTGTCGAAGGCGCGGCGGTCGATCACGGCGCCACCGAAGTTGTCCAGGTCGTTGACGTCGCCGTAAGTGACGGCTTCGGTCTCGGAGACCAGCTCGTCCTTCAGGCTCGCCCAGAGCGAACGCGGGACGTAGGCGCGGGACGCGGCCGAGCACTTCTGGCCCTGGTACTCGAAGGCGCCGCGGATCAGCGCGGTGCGCAGGATGTCGACGTCGGCCGAGGCGTGCGCGAGCACGAAGTCCTTGCCGCCGGTCTCGCCGACCAGACGCGGGTACGTGCGGTAGCCGGAGATGTTGGCGCCGACGGTGGCCCACAGGTGCTGGAAGGTCGCGGTGGAGCCGGTGAAGTGGATCCCGGCCAGGTCGCGGTGGGTCAGGGCGACCTCGGAGACGGCCTTGCCGTCACCCGGGAGCAGGTTGATGACGCCCGGCGGCATGCCCGCTTCTTCGAGCAGCCGCATCAGCATGTGCGCGGCGTAGCTCTGCGTCGGAGACGGCTTCCACAGCACGACGTTGCCCATCAGCGCGGGCGCGGTCGGCAGGTTGCCGGAGATCGCGGTGAAGTTGAACGGGGTGATGGCGTACACGAAGCCCTCGAGCGGGCGGTGCTCCATCCGGTTCCAGATCCCGGGCGAGCTGACCGGCTGCTCGGCGAGGATCTGACGGCCGAAGGCGACGTTGAACCGCCAGAAGTCGATCAGCTCGCAGGCGGAGTCGATCTCGGCCTGGAAGGCGGTCTTCGACTGGCCGAGCATGGTGGCGGCGTTCAGCTTGGCGCGCCACGGGCCGGCCAGCAGGTCGGCGGCACGCAGGATGATCGCGGCGCGGTCGTCGAAGGACAGCGCGCGCCAGCCGGGGGCGGCGGCCTTGGCCGCGGCGATCGCGTCGTGGGTGTCCTGCGCGGTCGCGCTGTGGATGACGCCCAGCACCGCCTTGTGGTTGTGCGGCTGGACGACGTCGATCTTCTCGCCGCCGCCCTTGCGCTGCTCACCACCGATCGTCGCGGTGATGTCGATGGGGTCGGCGTTGCCCAGCAACTTGAGCGCGCCCTCGAGTTCAGCGCGCTCAGCGCTGCCCGGTGCGTAGTTCAGCACCGGCTCGTTCTTCGGGGCGGGGGTCTGGGTCACGGCGTCCACTGACTGCTCCTGACTGCACTTCGCCGGGTAGAGGTCTCACCCCGAACGGTAGACCGGACAGCGCGCCAACGGCTTGTTCGACTGGCTAGAATCAGGGTGACCGTCTTGTCCGATCGGCTTAATCGGTGATGACAGCGACTACTCAGACAACCCCTGGCGCATCCCTGCGGCACGTCCTCGCGACGCTGGGAGAACCGCTGGTCAGGGTGCTCGCGGCGCCGAACGGGCTCGGCGTCGGAGTGGACGACGTCGTCATCCACGACCCGGAGGACCCGCCCGACGCCCATCCGGGTGACCTCGTCCTGGTGATCGGCGCTCGCGGCCGCTCCGCCGCGGGTGCGATCCGAGCGGCGGGACGGTCCGGCGCGGCCGCCGTCGCGGTCAAGAACGGCATGGCCGTGGTGAACGTCGCGGCCGACGCGGGGATCGCGCTGATCGAGGTCGGCCACGAAGCACGCTGGGAGCAGGTCGAGGCGTTGGCCAGAGGCGTCGTCGACGCGGCCCGCGCGGGTGGCGAGGCGGACAGCGGCGAGGTGCTCGGCGACCTGTTCTCGCTCGCGCAGACCATCGCGACGCTGACCGGTGGCCTCGTCAGCATCGAGGACACCGCGAGCCGGGTGCTGGCCTACTCGCGGGCGGGCGACGAGGTGGACGAACTGCGCAGGCTCTCGATCCTCGGCCGCGAAGGTCCGGAACGGTATCTCGCGATGCTGCGGGAATGGGGTGTCTACCAGCGGCTTCGCGCCGGGGAAGGCATCGTCCGCATCGACGAGCGGCCCGATCTCGGCATCCGGCGGCGGATCGCGGCGGGCATCCACGCCGGATCGCAGCCGCTGGGCACGATCTGGGTCCAGGAGGGCGCGCATCCGCTCACCGAAAGCGCGGAAGTCGCCTTGCTCGGCGCGAGCCGGGCGCTCGCGCCGCAGCTGATCCGGCACCGGACCTTGCCCAGCCCGGAACTCCGGTTGCGCGAAGACCTGCTGGCCGGCCTGCTCGACGGCCGTCTCGACGTGGAATCCGTCGCCGACGACATCGGCGCGGATCCCGGGAAACCCGCGATGGTGCTGGGGTTCTCGCTCCCCCGCGACCGCGCCGCGACCGACCGGCAGCTGCGCCGCGCGGAACTGGTGCACCTGATCACCGTGCACACCGCCGCGTACCGGCGGAGCGCGCTCGTGAGTGTGATCGGCGGCCGCGTCTACGCGCTCCTTCCCGACCTCCCCGAGCACGCCGAGACACGGATCCTGGCGCTGGCCAAGGAAATCGTCGGTACCGCGCAACGTCATCTCGACGTCCGGGTGCGCGCGGCGCTGGGCGGTGTCGTGCCCCGTCTCTCCGACGCGGCGGCCTCGCGTGGCGACGCCGACCGCGTGCTGGCGACGATGGCGCGCGGGCACGGGACGGCGGACGTCGCCTCGCTGGCCGACGTCCGCGCCGAGGTCCTGCTCTCGGAGGTGCTCGCTTTCCTGAGCGAGCAACCGAGGATCCGCGATCCGCGGCTGGCCGAACTGGTCGCGCACGACGCCGAGCACGGCGGCATCCTCGTGCCCGCGGTGCTGGCCTACCTCGACGCGTTCGGCGACGTACGGAAGGCGGCGCGCGAGCTGAACATCCATCCGAACACGGTCCGCTACCGGGTGCGCCGCGCCGTCGAGGTGTCCGGCATCGATCTGGACGACCCCGCGCAGCGCATGCTCACCCAGCTTCTCCTGCGCCTCTAGGGTTTTCCCGCCCAGAACTCGAGCCGGTGCGCGGCGGCGTAGTCCGTGCCGCCGCTCTTCCCGGGTGCCAGGCTTTCGACGTGCTCGAAACCCGGCCAGCCCGGATCGCCGTCCCTGGCGAACGCCGCCCAGTGGCGGGTCATCCGGTCGGCGAGCTCCTGTTGTGGCGCCGGGAGCGCCGGGCGGCCTTCGAAGTCGAACTGGTAGATCAGTGCACTGGAATGCTGGGCACCGGCGGGGAATCCCGGGACCAGTGACGGCGCGTCCTCGTCGGCGAACTCGGAGAACCAGGTGCCGGTGTGCGCCGCGAGCGCCTTGGCCAGTTCCCACGACGGTCGCGCCCAGGCGCGGTCCGTGGAGATTCGCGCCCACGCCAGGCTCGGCGTTTCGTAGTCCCGCACCGGATATCGTTCGGCGACTTCGTCCGCGTGGTCGCCGAAGGCTTCGGCCAGCAACCGCGGATAGCTCTCGGCGGTGACCGGGTCGCCGGCGAGCGTGACGAAGAACCGGGCCTCGTCGAGCGTGGTCCCCAGCAGCACCGGCACGCGGTGGAAACGCCCGGCGGCCAGCGCGATCGCAGGCGACTCGGGCAGCGTGGCGCCGCCGAAAGCCGGGCGGATGAACGCGTCCGAGACTTCGAGCAGGTCCTTCACCGGCACCTGCCGGAGCTGCGCGAGCGCGTCGCCGTCGCCGGTCACCCAGCCGCGTTCGGCCGCGACGGCGGCCCCGATCGCCGCCAGTTCCGCCTCGGAAGTCCAGCGAGGTGGCAGCTCCGGGAGGCCGGGCATGAAGGTGTGCGCCGGCGTCGTGCCCAGAACCGAGAACACGCTCTGCACGATCGCGCGGTGGAACAGCCCCGCCGAGCCGGGGGCGGTCAGCTGTGCCGCGACCATGGTGGCGCCGTAGGACTCCCCCATCAGCGTCACGTTGCCGGGGTCGCCGCCGAATCCGGCGATCTCCCGCCGTACCCAGCGGAGGACGGCCTGCTGGTCCTGGAGGCCGAAAGTGCCGCCGTCGTCCAGGCCCGGGTACCCGAAGCAGCTCAGGACGCCGAGCCGGAAGTTCGGCGCCACCACGACGAGGTCACCGTCGACGGCGAGGCGGCGGGCGTCGTAGTCGGCGGCGTTGCCGTTGGTCCCGCCACCGCCGTGCAGCCAGACCAGCACCGGACGGCCTTCACCTGGCGTGCCGGGGATGGTGACGTTCACCGTCAGGCAGTCCTCGTCGAGCGAGGTCGTGCCGTCGAAGGACGCCGCGGGTTGCGGCGCGGGATTCCCCGGCTCGAACGCGTCGCGGACACCCGTCCATGGCTCGACGGGCGCGGGCGGACGCCACCGCAGATCGCCGACCGGCGGCGCGGCGTACGGGATCCCCCGGAACGAGACGTGGCCGTCGAGGCGACGGCCACGGACGGTGCCACTGGTCAGCCGCACCGTCGGGTTTTGCCATATGTCCATATTGCAAAGATACTCAGCCGAGCCCGCCTCTGTCAGGCGGATTGCATCGAGCGAGTGAAGACGGCGGCGATGGAACGGCTCAGGACCTCGCGTGCGGGGAACGCCTCCGCCCCCGACAGCGCGACCTGATCCGCCAGCCCCTGGACGGTCGCGAGGATCATCCTCGCGGCGAGTTCCGCGTCAGTTCCCGGCGCGACGTCGCCGCTGTCCTTGCCCCGCTCGACCACCGAGGTCACGTAACCGAGCAGGTCGCGACCCGACCGCCGGGCGACGTCGGCGAGCGCGTCGTCGTGCGCCGCCTGCGCCTGAAGTCCATGCCGGACGCGGTATTCCAGCTCGCGTTCGGCGTCGAGTGGCAGCAGTTCGGCCAGGGTACCGAGCAGGACCTCCGCGATCGGGAGCCCGGCGGCCTCGCCGTTGCGAACCCGCGACCGGACCCGCTCGCCCATCCGGCTCACGGCGTCGTCGTAGGCGAACCGGAGCAGGACGTCCTTGCCGGCGAAGTAGTGCTGAATGGATCCGACGGAGATCCCGGCTTCCGCCGCCACCTTCGAGAACGAGACGCCGGCGAAGCCGTCCGCGGCGAGCAATCGCTGGAACGCCCGCGCGATCCGGGCTCGGCGCTGATCATGATCGACGACGCGAGGCATACGGATATAGTACAGTCATATTGTCAAAGTCCCCGAGACAGGGAATCCGAACCCATGCGCGCCGACCTGCGTGACGAACTGAAGACCGCCCTCAAGACCAAGGACCGCGTCGCCATCGCGGCCCTTCGTTCCGCGCTGGCGGCGATCGACAACGCCGAAGCGGTGCCGCTGGACTCGGCCACGGGGATCGCCATGAACGAGCAAGTCGCGGGAACGGCGGTGGGGCTGGGCGCGGCCGAGGTCGAGCGCCTTCACCTCACCGAGGACGACGTGCGGGACATCGTGGCGCACGAGATCAGGGAGCGCACCGTCTCCGCGGACGAGTACGAGCGTCTCGGCCGCGCCGACGCCGCCGACCGCCTGCGTGCCGAGGCCGCCGTCCTCGAGCGTTTTCTCGCGCCCCGCGATTAGATGGACGTCAAAGTGGCGTAGGCGCCAAGGAGCCTGGTGTGCTCTTGACCGTCTACAAGGGACACCGGTCGGGTACCAGTGTCCCTTTTGAGCACTTTGCGCGCGGGTCGTGAGTGGCAATGAGCGTTCTAACGGCCATTACCACTCACGACCCCTCCACCGAAAACAGCATATTTAGCCACAAATCAGACATTTCACGGCTCGACAGTGTCCCTTGTGGACGCTCGAGGCACGGTCCGCTCCCATGGCCAGTCCGGAACGTCGTCACGAAAGCCTCCTCCCTACCTTGAAGCCATCGAAGAGTCCCTCGTCGGAGGCTCAGCTCGCCACGCTTGCCCTTCGGCTCACCTACTTGCGATGGACGCGCCTGAAACCACCCGCCGCCGATGTCATGAAAGGGTCGTTCAGGACGTTTTTCGTCCTGAACGACCCTTTCATGACACTTCCGGGACGGGGTCGGGACGCCGGGCCAGGCTGGACCGCCGAGTCACGACACGGCGGCGAGGCTGCGTAATCCGGCGACCTCGGCCAATCCGCGATAGGAATCCAGCCGCTCCGCCTGGTCGAACGTACTGGTGGTCACCAGGATCTCGTCGGCGCCGGTCTTCGCGACGAGGTCGGCGAGCCGGTCTCCCACCTCGTCGGGGGTGCCGGCGAGCTGACCGTCGAGCGCCCGGTCCAGCCGTTCCCGATCGCGGTCCGACAGCGGCCCGGCGAAGATCTCCTCCGCCGGCGAAAGCGGTGGGAACACGCCGTGCGTGCGCGAGTAGACCGTCGACCACGCTTCGGGGATCAGCAACCGCCGGGCCCGTTCGGCCGTCTCGGCGACCGCGATCGCCGTGGACACCACGACATACGGTCGCGAAGCCTGCGCGGAAGGCCGGAAGCCGGAGCGGTAACCCTCGATGGCTTCGAGCAGCGGACCTTCTCCCCGGACCGGCGCGATCACCAGCGGCAGCCCCAGTTCCGCGGCCAGCTTCGCCCCGGCACCGGTGGCCAGCAGGAAGGCCGGCACGCGCAGGCCTTCCGCGGGAATGGCGTGCACGCCCGGATACGCCGTCTGGTCGCCCGTGAGGAAGCCCAGCAGTTCCCGGACCTGGTCGCCGAAGCGGTCGGCGTCGTCCTTCTCGTGCCCGAGCGCCTGCCGGACGCCGCCGGTGAACCCGACCGACCGGCCAAGCCCCATGTCGATCCGGCCGGGGAAGAGCGATTCGAGCACGCCGAACTGTTCCGCGACCACGAGCGGCCGGTGGTTCGGCAGCATCACGCCGCCGGTGCCGACCCGGATCCGCCGAGTCGCCGAGGCGACCGCGGCCGCCAGCACCGTGGGTGCCGAGCCGGCGACGCCGGGCACGCCGTGATGTTCCGAAACCCAGAACCGGTGATAGCCCAGTGCTTCGATGTCCCGCGCGAAGGCGACCGTGTCCCGCAAGGCGCGAGGCGCGTCGCCGCCGCGGCGGGTCGGGGACCGGTCCAGTACCGAAAGCGTGATCACCCTCGGGTCAACGCGTCCGGACCCGGCGGGCATTCCCCGATCAGGGGCGCCAGCGCTCGCTGTAGTCCGGGTGATCGGCGTGCGGCAGGGCCAGCAGCCGCAGGGTGAGGCACCAGTTCGTCCCGGCCTCGTCGGCGGGGACATGGCACGTCTCGCACCAGTACTCGTTGCCGTACAAGGGGAACCCCGGGACCTTCTCGGAAACCGTGGTGCGGTGCGCCTGCAGGAGCCGCCGGGTCGCCTCGATCTCGTTGATCATCTGGTTGACCGTGTCGAGTTCGATGTCGTTCATCGAACGGATCTTCTTTTCGATGACGACCTTGGTCTCACCACGATTGAGCGATTCGTTGATCTCGGTTTTCTTGACCGCCTGCATGATCAACGCCTGGCGTTGCCCCACACGCGCGGCGAGAAAGGCGATCAGGTCTTCCACGGGTACTCCTTCGTCCTCCCCCAGCCTAGTGTTCGGAGGGAAATGTCGCTGGCAGGAAGCCCGGCGTTACGGCCGGGTCCCGTGCGTCACACAGTCTCGTATCGATCCACCGCATGACGGTGACTGGTTTCTCGATCGACACGAAAGCGCAATCACACTGCGAGCAAAAAGAAGGAAAGGCGCGAATTCGTCACCGAGAACGCACAGGTCGTCACGAAACGCGTTCCCGGGTCGCGAAAGCCGCCAGGTCTAGGTGTCGTCGCGCGCTTTGCTGGGCTGGACGCGCTTCGGCTCGCCCGGCATTTTTGGATAGTCCGGCGGATACGGCATCTCGCCGAGACCGTGGTCGCGTTCGTCCCGCGCGTACCACTCCAGCAGGGTCTCGATGCCGAACGCCCGCTCGTCCATCGGCGCGTGCAGGTCACCACGCTCGGCGTAGAAGGCGCCGGCGGTGAGGACGTCGAAGTCGTCCGGGTCCACTTCGGTCAGTAGATCCCAGGTGAGCGGCATCGACACCGTCGCGCGCGGAGTGCCGCGCACCGACCAGGCCGACGCCACCGTGCGGTCACGCGCGGCCTGGTTGTAGTCGATGAACACCCGGCCGCCGCGTTCTTCCTTCCACCACGCGATGGTCGCCTTCTCCGGGATCCGGCGCTCGACCTCGCGGCCCAGCGCGATCACCGCATGCCGGACGTCGATGAAGTCCCACTCCGGCCGGATCCGCACCAGGACGTGCACGCCGCGGCCACCCGAGGTCTTCGGGTAGCCGACCAGCCCCGCCGAGTCGAGGACCTCACGCACCACGGCGGCGACCTCGACCGCGTCGGAGAACCCAGCCTCGTCGGGCGGGTCGACGTCGATGCGGAGTTCGTCGGGATGGTCGACGTCGGGCCGCCGCACCGGCCACGGGTGGAAGTCGAAGGTGCCCAGGTTCGCCGCCCAGGCGAACACGGCGGGCTCGGTCGGGCAGACCTCCTCCGCCGTCCGGCCCGACGGGAAGGTGATCTTCGCGGTCTCCACCCACTCCGGGGCGCCCTTCGGCACGCGCTTGGCGTAGAACCAGTCACCCTCGACGCCGTCGACGTAGCGCTTCAGCGTTGTCGGCCGCTCCCCGATCGCGCGCAGCAGCGGATCGCCGACCGCGACGTAGTGCTCCACGACCTGGCGCTTGGTGATCCCCCTTGCCGGGAAGTACACCTTGTCCGGACTGGACACCCGGACCTTGCGCTCGCCTGCCTCGACCTCGATCGGCTCACCGTTCTTGGGCATGCGCACACCGTATCGCCGATCAGGGCCGGGGATCGGTCCCCAGAACGGCCATCGTGATGACGTCATGCCACTCGCCGTCCCACCACAGCGCTTCCCGCTGGAGCCCCTCGCGGACGAATCCGGCCTTCTCATAGGCACGCCGGGCTCGCGGGTTGTAGTCGAAGACCTCCAGCGAGACACGGTGCAGGCCGACGACGTCGAACGCGTACTCCAGGACCAGCTTGGTCGCCTCGGTGCCATAGCCCTTGCCGAAGAACTCCGGGCCGTTCAGCGCGATGCGGAACGCCGCGGACCGGTTGTCCTTGTCGACGTCGGTGAGCGCCAGATCGCCGACGTGCGCGCGATCGCCCTTGCGCACGATCGCGTAATCCGCGCGATCGTCGAGCCCCGGCCGTCCGGCCAGCCAGGTCCGGACCTGTTCGGGGGTGAACTCGGTATGTGTACCGGTCAGCCTGCGGCTTTCCGGTTCCCGCAGGGCCTCCCAACCGGTCTCGAAGTACGTCTCGTCGAGCTGGGTGAGCACGACGTTCTCGCCGGTGAGTTCGGGCTGCGTCCGCAGCGCCTCGGTATCGATCACGGCGGATACCGTACGGTTGACGCAGTGTCCGGCCGTACCAAATTAATCCTCGCGCTCACCGTGCTCGCCCTCTTCGTGGCGGCCGCGGTCCTGCTGCCGATCCCGAGCCCGGCCGGGCTCCGCGCTTGGGCCGCCGAGACCGGCCCTGCCACTCCGCTGGTGTTCTTCCTGGTCTACTCGGTACTGACGGTCGCGCCGATCCCCCGCACCGTGTTCAACCTGGCGGGCGGGCTGCTGCTCGGCGCCACGACGGGCATCGTCGTCGGCATCCTGGCGACCATCGTCGCGTCCGCGCTCTCCTTCACCCTTTCGAGGGCGCTCGGCCGCGATCTGGTCACCCGGCACCTGCACCGGGCGAAGGTCCGCGCGGTCAACGACCGGCTTTCCGACGGCGGGGTGCTGGCGATCACCTCCTTACGGCTGATCCCGATGGTGCCGTTCGCTCCGTTCAGTTACCTGTGCGGAGTGTCGTCGGTCCGCTTCGCTCCGTATCTGATCGGGACCGCGCTCGGCAGCCTCCCCGGCACGATCGCGGTCGTCGTCCTCGGCGACGCTCTGACCGGGGAAACCCCGCCCGCCCTGCTGATCTGTTACGCCGTGTTCGCCGCAGCGGGGGCCATCGGACTGCTCAAGGTCTTCCGGCGGAAAGCCCGTCCGATGCCCGGAACGAGCGATGAGGAAGAATTGCCCGCCTCCGCACCGGCGAGCTGACGGGGAGCCGAAACCGCCGCCCGCTACACTCGATCGGGTGCGCGGGACCTGTCAGGTCGCGTAACGCCACCATCACCCGGGATGTGTTCGTCAAAGAATGTGTCAGGAGCAGTCGCCATCGACACCGGTCAGCTGATCGCTGGGCACTACCGCCTGGTCGAGCAAATTGGTAGCGGTGCCATGGGGGTGGTCTGGCGCGCCATCGATGTCCGCCTCGAGCGCTCGGTGGCGGTCAAGCAGATCCTCCCGCAGCCGGGTGTCTCCGAAGCCGAACGCGACAACATGCGCCAGCGCGCCATGCGCGAAGCGAAGAACGCGGCCCGTTTCCAGCATCCGAACGCGATCGTGGTGTTCGACATCGCCGAGCACGGCGGCGATCCCTGTCTGGTGATGGAGTACCTGAACGGTCCGAGCCTCTCGGCGATCATCTCCGATGAAGGCACGCTGCCGCTGGGACGCGTCGCGAAGATCGGCGAGCAGGTGGCGTCGGCGCTGGTCGCCGCGCACCGCGCCGGAATCGTGCACCGCGACGTCAAACCCGGGAACATCCTGATCGACGAGGCAGGCACCGCGAAGATCACCGACTTCGGCATCTCGCGCGCGGCAGGCGACATGACGCTCACCCAGACCGGACTGATCGGCGGCACCCCGGCGTATCTCGCGCCCGAGCTGGCGCGCGGCTCGGACCCGGTGCCCAGCTCCGACGTCTTCGCGCTCGGCGCGACGCTCTACCAGGCGATCGAGGGCCAAACGCCGTACGGGAACAGCTCCAACCAGCTGGCGCTGCTGTACGCGGCCGCGAACGGGCAGATCAACCCGCCGCAGCAGGCTGGCCCCGCGACGGCGCTGCTGATGAGCCTCCTGCGCACCGAGCCGACCGAACGCCCGACCATGGCCGAGGCCCGTGAGCGCCTCGCCGCGCTGGCGGCGAGCGAATCCGCCGCGGGCACGGCGGCGTCGCCGCGGCTCTTCGGAGCGGGCGGCGGTAGACAGCCCGCCGTGCCCGACACCCCGGGGCACGGCATCCCCGGCGGAGACCGCCCGCCGTGGCAGCGGACCGACAAGCCGGCGCAGTCCAACGCGGCGGCTCCTCCGCCGTCCACCAAGACTCACACGCCGACGGCCGCCTTCATCCCGATGCGCTCGCCGTCCGCCCCGCCGAACACGCCGCCGCGGCCGGTCGCCGCGATGAGCCCGCCGCCGTCCGCGGCCGCCCCGATGCGGCCGTCCCCGGCGAAGCCGACCGACGCCAAACGCAAGGCCGTCCTGTTCGCCGGCGCCGGTGCCGCGGTCGTGGTGATCGCCGTGATCGTGTTCCTGGTGCTGAATTCGGGCAACGGCGCCAACAACCAGGCAGGCGACAACACCGGCGCGAACCCGCAGTCCAGCGTCTCGGCTCCCAAGTCGAGTGCCCCGCCTTCGTCGCGTCCCGCACCGGCGGGCTTGGGCAAGACGCCGAGCGAAAAGGTCACGAGCTACTCCAGCGTGGGGCAGTTCCTGCTGGACTTCTTCGACACGGACAAGATCGGGACGTCCGCGAGCTGGAACAAGCTCACTGACGCCGCGAAAGCCGTGTACGGCTCGGAGCAGGCTTTCGCCGAATACTGGAGCACCCACAAGGTCACCGGTGCCGACACCGCGCGAGCGGACAGCGGCGGCGGGAATCCCGACGGTTCGATCGACATGAACATCACGCTCAACAAGGGCCCGCGTCCGGCGCTGCGCGTGGTCCAGGTCGGCGGCCAGTACTTCATCGACGCCGACACGCGAGTACTCGGCAACTGACGCAGCGTGGCGGTGGTGAGACCCGCCTCGCTGGTGGTAGGCCAATCGCCGATCGTGGCTTACTGTTGCCGGTATGGCCGATAGCGGACCTTTCGGACCTGGCCAGAATCCTCGTTTCGACGAGGACCTGGTAGGCCTCGACCCGTACGATCCCGAAGCCCGTGCCTTCGCCGAGCATCTGGACCGCATCGAACGCTGCGGCCCGAACTTCACCGTGGAAGCCTGCCTCGACGGTGTCTCCGATTTCGCCGACTCCAGCAACCGGCTCGGCGGTCTGCGCTGGTGGATTTCGGCACTCGTCGTGGTCCTCATCGTGCTCGGCGTGATGGTCACCGCATGGGACATCATCGGCCGGGCCATCGCGTGGCTCGCGGGGTAACGTGGAACCGGTGAAAGGCATGAAACCCGTTGTCGGAGCCACGCCGCGCGTGGTCAAATCCGAGCAGGAATGGCGGGAGCAGCTCAGCCCCGACGAGTACGCCGTGCTTCGCAAGGCGGGCACCGAGCGCCCCTTCACCGGGGAGTACACCGACACCGAGACCACCGGTGTCTACCAGTGCCGGGCGTGTGGCGCCGAACTGTTCCGCAGTGACACGAAATTCGAGAGCCATTGCGGCTGGCCGTCGTTCTACGATCCGGCCGACACCGACGCCGTCCTCCTCCGGGAGGACACCGCCATGGGGATGCGCCGGATCGAGGTGCTGTGCAAGTCGTGCCACAGCCACCTCGGGCACGTCTTCGAAGGCGAGGGCTACGACACGCCGACGGACCAGCGGTACTGCATCAACTCGATCTCGCTGAAGCTCGTTTCCGAGTCGTAACCGAACGAAGCCAACCACCGCCCTTCTCGACGCGTTCCCGTTGCACAGGAACAGCGTCGGGGAGGGCGGTGTCGTCATGAACGAACCTTGGGGAATCTCCGGACCGGCTTTCGCCTGGCTGTACGGAGTCTGTGCCGTACTGCCGATCGCGCTCGCCGTGGCGCACGAACTGTGGCTGCGTCGTGACACCGGCGCCAGGACGGTGCCCGGCCTCTATCACCTGGCCGCGCTGGCCGACGGTGTCGAGCGGGTCACCGACACGGCCGTCGCCGGTCTGCTCGAACGGCACTTCCTGCGGCCCGACGGCCGCGGCATCCTGCACCCGGTCAAACCGGTCCCGGCCGATCCGTTCGAACGCGCGATCGTCCTGCTCGTGCACGGCCACGGGACCGGCCTGCGCGAGCTGCGCTCGAAGATGGCACGGCACGAGGTCGTCCGGGAGCTGCGCGCCGATCTGGAGCAGCGAGGCCTGCTGGTCCACGAGAACCGCCGACGAAAGGGCTGGCAGTACGCGATCGCCGCGTACGTGGCCATCTTCGCGCTGGGGATCGCGAGGCTGGTGAACGCCGTACCGCTGAAGCGGCCGGTCGGCGTCCTCGTCGGCCTGATCGTCGGTGTGGCCTGCGCGATCGGCCTGGCTGTGTGGCGGCAATGGCCGGATCGCTCGGGCAGGGCGACCACCGCGGGCGGCCTGGCGCTCCGTTACGGCGATTGGGACCGCGCTCTGGCCGGCTCCGCGGCCGGGAAGGTGGCCCTCCACGGGTTGCGGGCCTTCCCCGACCGGGTCGTCGCGGTCACGCTGATCAAGACCGGCGGCACGAGGAGCAGGGTGTTCGCCGGCTCGGCGAGTACCTGCGGCGGAGGCACGTCGTACGCCGTCGGTTCCTCGTGCGGCGGTGGCGGTTCTTCGTGCAGTAGCAGTAGTGGTGGCGGTGGCGGAGGTGGTTGCGGTGGCTGAAACCTGGGGCATCTCGGGACCGGATTTCGCGTGGCTGTACGGCTTGGCCATCGCGCTCCCCTTCGCCATCGCGGGGCTGCACGCGCTTTGGCTCCGGCGCGGCTTCCACGACGGCGGCAGGCTGCCGAGCGTGCGGCATGTGGCGGCGTTGGCGGGCGGCACCTCGCGGGTCACGGACACGGTGGTCGCCGCGATGCTCGAACGCGAACAGGCCCGGCTCGGCCGTTCGGGCAGGCTCTACCGCACCCCGCTGGTCCCGGTCGACCCGCTGGGGCTGGAGCTCTCCGGTGCGCTGTCGTCGTTCCCCGACCACTGGCTGCGGGCGTGGATGAGCCGCGCGCCCGCGATGCGGGCACTGTGGGCTGATTTGGGCCGCAGCGGCCTGGTCGTCGCGGAAGGACGACGACGGCTCACGTGGAGGATCACCGCCGCCGTCTACGCCGTTCTCCTGGGGATCGGGACGGTCCGGTGGATCGCCACTGCCGGCAGCTGGGTCTTGATCACGCTTCTCGTCGTCGCACTGGCCCTGCTGATCGTCGCCCTCCGGCTCGGCCGGACCGATTACGAAGGCAGGACGACCGCCGCGGGCCGTGAGGTGCTGGCCGAAGCGGAGACGGATCAAAGCCTCGTTTCCGGTGCGGCGGGCGCGGTGGCCCTCGGCGGCTTCGGCGCCTATCCCGATCGCGAACTCGCCCGCATCCTGAGCCGCCACAGCGGTCGGCCGGGCAAGGACTCTCGCACCTTCGCCTGGGGCGACGGGACGGGCTCCGAGTCCTATGGGACTGCCGGCAGCTTCTGACGGCCCAACTGCCGTCGTGAAAGCCCACCCCGGATGGTCGAATCACGGAACCACGACCGGACGGAAAAACGTCCGACTACGGTAAGTGCACCTGCTCGTGAAAGGCCCGTGCGATGGAAGACACTTGGGGCATCCCCGGACCCGCTTTCCTGGCGATCTATGGCGCACTGCTGGTGTTCCCGCTGATCGCCGGTCTCCTGTGGACGATCGCGGTCAAGCTGGGCCGCAAGGCACCGCGCGCCGCCGTGAGCGGACCGGAGCCGACGGTGTACGAACTCGCCTACCTCGCGGGCGGCCCGGACCGGGTGGTCGACACGGCCATCGCGGCGCTGGTCGACCGCGGGACGTTGCGGGTCAGCAGCTCGAAGAAGCTCCAGCTGACGGGTCCCGAACCCGCCGACCCGATCGAGAAGGCCGTCGCCAAGGGCGCGCGGCCCGGGTACAACTCGACGACCCGCGGCATTCGCGACCGGCTGCGGATGTCGGGGCCGATGCAGGCGCTCGCCAAGGGGCTCGAGGACCGGGGACTCGTGGTCGCGGACCGGGCGCCGCGGATCCGCCAGGTCGTGTTCTTCCTGTACCTCGCCGTGCTCGTCCTCGGTGTGGCGCGCCTGATCGCCGGGATCTCCGGTGACCACCCCGTCGGTTTCCTGATCCCGCTGCTGATCGCGGCCGGATTCGCGACGCTGGTCGCCAGGGCGGTCAAGAACAAGCGGTCGGGTCCGCGTCCGACCGGCGAGGGCGACCGGATCCTTCACCGGGCCAGGTCCGCCCACGGGCGGGAGCGCAAGCGCGGGATCCCCAACGCGACCGCGGTGGGCGGAGCGAGCGGTGGCGCGATGATGGGCGGTGCCGTACTGGGCGGTGCCGCCGCGGCGGTCGCGTTCGGCGGTCTCTCCTACTACCCCGACGAGGAACTGAGCGCGGCCTTGATCCCGCCTCCGGTCTCCGGCGGTTTCGGTGGCGGTTCGTCCGGCGGCGGCTCCACGTGCAGCAGCGGCGGTGGAAGCTCGTGCAGCAGCGGCGGAGGCGGCGGGAGTTCCTGCGGAGGCGGCGGCTGTGGTGGCTGACGGGCCGGGCGGGCTCGGGATCGGCATCGGCTGGCGGCACGAGCTGGACCTGTCGATCGCGCGGCTGCCCGGCGTCGACTGGGTCGAGGTCGTCGCCGAAAACCTGCACGCCGGTCACCTGCCCGAGACCCTCGTCGCGTTGCGCGACAAGGGAATCCCGGTCCTGCCGCACGCGGTCTCGCTGTCGCTGGGCGGTGCCGAACCGCTGGACACCACCCGCGTCGAGCATCTCGCGGAGGTCACCCGCGAGCTCGGCGCGCCGATGGCCAGCGACCACGTGTGCTTCGTGCGCGCGGGCGGCCTCGACTCGGGGCATCTGATGCCGCTCCCCCGCACCCGGGAAGCGCTCGATGTCCTGGTGGACAACGTCAAACTGACGCAGTCCATCGTGGACGTCCCGTTCGCGCTGGAGAACATCGCGGCGGTGCTGGAGTGGCCGGACGCGGAGTTCACCGAAGCGGAGTTCCTGCGGGAGCTGACCGACCGGACCGGGTGTCTGCTGATCATCGACGTCGCCAACCTGTACGCCAACGCCCGTAACCTCGGCACCGATCCCGAACAGTTCCTCGACGAGATCCCGTGGGAGCGGCTGGCGTATACGCATATGGCGGGCGGTGTCGAACGCGACGGCGTCTACCACGACACGCACGCCCATCCGGTGGTCCCGGAGGTGCTGGACCTGCTGCGCGAACTGCGGCGGCGCACCGAGCCGCCGGGTGTCCTGCTGGAGCGCGACGACGACTACCCGCCCGACAGTGAACTGGCGGCCGAACTGGCCGCGCTCAGGGAAGCGGTCTCACCGTGACGTCGCCCCGGGAGCGGCTCGCCGCACAGCAGGCCGAGCTGCTCAAGGCGTTGCTCGCCGGGGGCGACGCTCCGGCGGGCTTCGACGCGGACAGGCTCCGCATCGAGGCGAACGTCCTGCGGAACAAGCAAAGCAGGCTGGTCGCCTACCTTCGCCCGGACCTCGCCGAGGCACTCGGAGACCGGTTCGGCGCACTCTTCCGCGAGTACGCGACGAGCAGCCCGAAGACCGACGCGATCCGCGCGCGGGCCTACGCGGACGCCTTCGGCGCGTGGCTCGTGGAACGCGGTGAGGTCCCGAAGCCCCGGGGCCGGCTCGCGCGCCTGCTACGCCGCGTTTAGTCCTCTGAATGCGGATTTCACCAGACCGGGCGGTCGCTCCCGGGCACGTGCGTCGCTTCCGTCCACTGTGGATTCGAGCCGGGCAGCGTACCGGCCATCTTGACCCGGGTGACCCGGCCGAGCTGACCGTCGACCTCTTCGGTCCATTCACTGCCGTCGAAACCGGTGGGCCCGGATTCCTTGCGTCCCAAGGAGTTCAGCCACTCCCCGGTCCCGGCGAGCGAGGTACGGACGTGCTGGGTGCCGCCCTCGGTGGCCGCCCGGCGGAGCGCGGTCATGATCGCCGCCGCGGTGAGCCAGCCGGTCGCGTGGTCGAGTGCTTGCACCGGAAGCGGTCCCGGGCCGTCGAGCCCGGCGGTCTTGCCGCCCTCGTCGGCGATCCCCGACACCATCTGCACCAGGCTGTCGAACCCGCGCCTGCGCGCCCACGGCCCTTCCCAGCCGTAGGCGGACAGGTCCGCGACCACGATCCCCGGCCGGAGCTCCGCGATCGCTTCCGGCGAGAAACCCTTGGCCACCAACGATCCCGGCCGGAAACCCTGTAGCACGACGTCGGCGCGAGCGATCAGCTTGCGCAGCCGCGAGCGCCCGGCTTCGGTCTCCAGGTCGACGTACGCCGAGAGCTTGCCCATCCCGGTGTCGACGGCCAGCGGCGGCACGGTCGGCAGCCGATCCGACCCGATGTGCATGACGGTGGCGCCGTGCGCGGCGAGCACGCGGCCCGCGACCGGTCCGGCGATGACGTGGGTCAGGTCCAGGATCCGCACCCCGCCCAGCGGCCGGTCGGACTCGAACAGCCGCACGGGTTCCGACGGCCCGAGCGACCGGATCTCGGCGACCGGCAGTGCGCCTGCCGCCTGCCCTTGCTTGTGCGCCAGCCACTCCTCGCGGGAACGCAGCACGGCGGCGGCACCGCCGGCGCCGATGACCGCCGACTCGACCTCGTACTTCGACTTGGCCGCGACGACCTTTTCGAACGCCGCGCGGGTCGCGGGCACGCCCAGGCCCCAGCACACGGCGGAGACGTGCCGCGGGTAGTTGCAGTGCAGCCGCACCCAGCCGTCGTTCGCGCGGTAGTCGCCGGACAGCGGCGCGCTGAACGGCACCGGTTCCCCGTCGACCCGGATGTACTGCTCGCTGTGGAACGACGCCGCGGCGTGCCGGGTGTCGACCGAGACCTTGCCCGGCTCGATTCCCCGCAGCCGCAACAGTTCACCGGCGGCCAGTGTCGCGGCGGCGATACTCGTGGTCGCCGCCTCCTCGACCCGGAAGGTCCCCGGCAGCACCGACTCCGGGCCGGTGATCTCCACGGCGTCTTCGGCGAGGGCGTCGCCGGTGAGCGTGGTCCAGACGCGGGTGTCCACGGAGGCCTTCACTAGGGCAGGAGCGCGATCAGCTCGGCCGGTTCCACCTTGGTCCCGGTGTAGAACGGGATCTCCTCGCGCACGTGGAGGCGCGCCTCGGTGCCGCGCAGATGACGCATCAGGTCGACGATGCGGTGCAGTTCGTCGGCCTCGAAGGCCAGGATCCACTCGTAGTCGCCCAGCGCGAACGACGCGACCGTGTTGGCGCGGACGTCCGGGTAGTCGCGGGCCTCCTTGCCGTGGTCGGCGAGCATCTTGCGGCGCTCGTCGTCCGGCAGCAGGTACCACTCGTAGGAGCGGACGAACGGGTAGACGCAGATGAACTTGCGGGCCTCTTCACCGGCGAGGAACGCCGGGATGTGGCTCTTGTTGAACTCGGCCGGGCGGTGCAGCGCGACCTGGCTCCACACCGGCGCCGACGCGCGGCCGAGCGGGGTGTGCCGGAAACCGCTGTACGCCGCCTGGACCTGCTCGATCTCCTCGGCGTGCCACCAGATCATGTAGTCGGCGTCGGCACGCAGCCCCGAGAGGTCGTAGACACCGCGGACGATGACGCCCTTGGCCTCCAGCGCGTCGAGGTACTCGGTGGTCTCCGCGGTCGCCTTCGCGCGGTCTTCGCCGAGCTTGCCCTGCTCGGCCCGGAAGACCGACCAGGCGGTGTAGCGGATGGTGTCATTGAGCTCGTTGTAGTTCAGCCGCGCCATACCGCCATCTTGGCACTGCCGGTGCTCAGGAGCCCTCGTGGGTCGGTGTGATCCCGGCGATGCGGCGCGCGGCCGCGTCGGCGGTGGCGATACACGCCGGGAGCCCGACGCCGTGCAGCGTCGCGCCCGCCACGGCGAGCCCCGGGACGTCCGCGACGGCGCGTTCGATCCGCTCGACGCGGACGAGGTGCCCGGTGCCGTACTGCGGGAGCCCGCCGCCCCATCGGGTCACCAGGGTGTCGATCGGTTCGGCGGTGACACCGGTCAGCCGGGCCAGGTCGTCGCGGACCACGCGGACGAGTTCGTCGTCGTCGGCGTGCAGCGCGCCCGGTTCGCCGAAGCGGCCGACCGAGCCACGCACCAGCACCGGGCCTTCGCCGTACTGCGCCCACTTGCGGGAGGAGAAGGTGAACGCTTTGGCGGCGAACGGCTTCCCGGCAGCGTCCCGCTCCCCGGCGCCGATCAGCACCCCGGACGACTCCGGCAGCACAGTGCCCGGCGGAAGCGCGAGCGCGATCACCGCCATAGACGCGAGTTCGACCTTGGCGAACACCGACGAGGCCACTCCCGCGACACCGTCGAGCAGCCGCCGGGCCGAAGGTGCCGGGACGGCGAGAAGAACGGAGTCGGCGTCGAGGTCGTCGACCTTCCAGCCGACGGCGGTGCGTTCGAGTGCCGTCACGGTGGTCCCGGTCCGGATCTCGGCGCGAGACAGCTCCGCGAGCCGCGCGATCAGCGTTCCGAGGCCGCCCAGCAGGGTGCCGAAAACCGGCGCCGTACTCGGCGAAGCGGGCATGAGCGACGCGGCGCCTTCGGTGAGCGAGCGCGCACCGCGTTCGATCGCGGACGCGAGACCGGGCATCGTCGCGCGCAGCCCGAGGCCGTCCGCTCCCCCGGCGTAGACCCCGCCGAGCAGCGGGTCGACGAGCCGGTCCACGAGTTCGTCGCCGAACCGCTCACGCAGCAGCGGGCCGAGCGGCAGGTCACCGGCGGGCAGTTCCAGCGGAGACAGCGAGGCTTCGGCCTCGACCAGGGCGCGCCCCTTCTCCGACAGCACCCCCGCGACCGCGTCGGCCGAGGCCGGAACGCCCATGACCGTGCCCGGCGGCAGGCCGAGCACGGATCCGCCGGCGTGGATCTTGGCGCGGGCCTTGGTGGGGTGGACGAGGCTTTCGCCCAGCCCGACCTCGCGGACCAAAGCGAGCGCCTCGGGACGGCGGGCGAGGAAGGCCTCCGCGCCGACGTCGTAACGTTCACCGGCGAGTTCGACCGTGCGGAGCTTTCCGCCGAGGGACTCTGTAGCTTCGAAAACGACGATCCGGGCGTCTTCACCGAGCAGCGTCCGCAGCCGGTACGCCGCGGTCAGTCCCGAGATACCGCCACCGATGACGGCGATGGTGCGCACGGGCTTCACGGCTGGAGCTCGTGCACCAGCCCGACCACGCGCGTCAGAACGTCCGGGTCGACGCCGGGCAGCGCGCCGTGGCCGAGGTTGAAGATATGGCCGTCGGCCGCGCGGCCCTCGGCGTGGATGCGCCGGACCTCCGCTTCGAGCACCGGCCAGGACGCGTGCAGCAGCGCCGGGTCGAGGTTGCCCTGGACGACACCGCCGCCGAGCCGCCGGACGGCTTCGTCGAGCGGGATGCGCCAGTCGACGCCGACCACGTCGGCGCCCGCATCGCGCATGGCCACCAGCAGCTCGCCGGTGCCGACGCCGAAGTGGATCCGGGGCACGCCGTAGCTCGCGACCGCGGACAGCACCTTCGCCGAATGCGGCAGGACGAACTCGCGGTAGTCCCGCTCCGACAGCGCGCCCGCCCACGAGTCGAACAGCTGGATCGCGTCGGCCCCGGCGTCCAACTGCGCGGAGAGGAAGGTGATCGCCATGTCCGCGAGACGACCGGCCAGCTCGTGCCACAGCTCCGGGTCGGAGTGCATGAGTGCCTTGGTGTGCTCGTGGTTACGGCTCGGGCCGCCCTCGATGAGGTACGACGCCAGGGTGAACGGCGCGCCCGCGAACCCGATCAGCGGCGTCTCGCCCAGCGACCCGACCAGCAGCCGGACCCCCTCGGCGACCCGCTCCACCTGCTCGGGGTCCAGCACCGGCAGCGCGCGCACGCCCGCGGCGTCGCGGATCGGCTCGGCGACCACCGGTCCGGTGCCCGCGACGATGTCGATGTCGAGGCCCGCCGCCTTGAGCGGGACGACGATGTCACTGAAGAGAATGGCCGCGTCGACGCCGTGACGGCGGATCGGCTGGAGCGTGATCTCGGCGAGCATCTCGGGGTCGAAGCAGGCTTCGAACATCGAGGTGCCCTCGCGCAGCGCCCGGTACTCGGGCAGCGACCGGCCCGCCTGGCGCATGAACCACACGGGGGTGTGGGCCGGGCGTTCGCCGCGCGCGGCGGCCAGGAACGGCGCACCGGGCAGGGCGCGACGGGCCGCCGGAACGGTCTGCGCGGGAGAAGCAGCTGAAGGAGACATCACGGTTCATGGTGCCATGGGCGCTCAGGGGCCTTACTCTCGGCGCGCCTGCGCCCCGAACCGGACTATCCCGTCCTACAGTCGGTTGGTGACCGCGATGACATCAGTACCCGATCTCTTCCGTGAAGCCGTCGCGGCGTTGCAATCGGTCCGGCCCCGCCCCGAAGTGCAGCTGGAGACGATGCGCCCGCCGCAGCGGCTGGCGCCGTGGTCCTACGCGGTGAGCTGTGAGGTGGAAGGACCGGCGGACGTGCTGGCGTCCGGACGGCTGGTACTGCTGCACGACCCGGACGGCCAGGAAGGCTGGGACGGGGTCCTGCGGCTGGTCATGTACGTCCGCGCGGAACTCGACCGCGAACTGGCGACCGATCCCTTCCTTCCGGCCGTGGGCTGGTCGTGGCTGACCGACGCGTTGGAGAGCTCGGGCGCGGACTGGACGGCACTGGGCGGCACGGTCACCGAGACTTCCTCGGCTCGCTTCGGCGACATCTCCGGGCCCTCGCGCACCGACGATCTGGAACTGCGGGCGTCCTGGACGCCGACGGACGCGGCGCTTCGGTCGCACGGGCAGGCCTTCTGCCAGGTGATGGCGAGCGTCGTCGGGCTGCCGCCGGTGGGCGTGACCCTCTTCGAGCAGCGCCAGTCCTCCTGACCGGCGCCAGCCTTCTCCGAAAGCTCCGCAAGGTCCGTGAAGGCCTCCTTGAGGGACTCTGGGTCCCTCAAGGAGGCCTTCACGGACCCGACAGCGGTCCCGACACGCCGAATCCCAGCAATCGAGACATAGCATTTGGGTTATTTTGCGAGTTCCGGCCATCTAGCGCCGCTAGGAAAGCTAGCGATACTAAAGGTCCCTTGCTATCGCCGGCGGATCCGTGAAGGCCTCCTTCCCTACACTCAAGGTAGGGAAGGAGGCCCTCACGGACAGCCGCGACGCTCGCAGAGGCGGCGCGAAGCGGCCGAAGGCGTCTTCACTTACTCCATCCGCGAGCCCCCGAGAGCGCCCGTACGCCGTCGAGAGGCCCCACGCGGCCATCCGGACTAGACCAGCCCCGACCAGCGCGGAGCCGGTCGAACAGAGGTCTGAACCACCCCGTTCGTGCTAACCCGGCAGTCACCGTGCGCAACAAGATCAAGTGAGCCCGAACCGGCCCCGCGGACACCCCGAGACCCTTCCGGAGCGTTACCACCACAGTCACTGAGCGGAGCGATCATGACTCTCCGCGAAGTTGATCAAGCCCCATGCCGGGGCCGCTTTCCGGGTCCCGGCGCACCGCTCTCCGAGCGTCCCGGGCAGAGGCACCGGCAGGTGCACGGCTCATCTGCACAGTCGGTTGGGCCCCGGTATCCCCAGTGCATCGTGTTCGTTCGGCGATGTGTTAGCCACCGGCTGTGTACTAGCCCGATCGTGTTACTACGAACTCCCTGAGTGACCACTGGTTTGAGATAGATACCCATTCGATCCCCCCGTGAAGGCCTCAGGGCGGCTACAGTGCCATCGACGACACCACTTTCGGTCTAAAGCTGGCGCGGCTAAACGGCCGAAAGTCCCGGTGCCGGTCGGGGGGCACGACCGACTCCAGGGAGGTAGTGACGTGGCTACCGTCGGCATTTCTCAGGCCGTCCGATCCACGCCAGCCGGTTCATTGCCGGCGAGCATGGTTCCGCACCCGCGGGAAGAGCTTTTTTCCGTGTTGGTGGTCGATGACCACCCATTGTTGAGGGAGGCAATCTCAGCAAGACTCGCACAGATGGGTGCGGGCACCGTCCACGAGGCCGCCACGGTGGCCGAGGCGAGGGCGCGAGCACAGGCCACAGGGCCTTGTGATCTGGCGATCCTCGATCTCGGACTGCCGGATGGCAGCGGCATCGAGCTGGTTACGGAACTCCGTAGCAACGGCTGGCCTCGAGTAGTGGTGCTCGCTTCATCAGACGACCCGTACGCGGTCAGGTCGGCGTTCCAAGCCGGCGCCCAGGCATACCTGCTCAAGTCGGCATCGCCGGTCGTAGTGACCGACGGCGTCCGCAGGGTGCTCGAGGGCGGCGTCTACGCGGACCCGAGCGTCGCACCGGTCCTGGCCACCGGCACCCGAGTCGCCGGCACCGACAACACCCCGCGCGAGCTTTCGGCGCGCGAGGTCGAGGTGCTGCAGCTCGTGGCCGACGGCCAGAGCAACAAGGAGATCGGCGAGGAACTCAGCCTCTCCGCTCTCACCGTGAAGTCCCACCTCTCCCGGATCGGGCGCAAGCTCGGCACGGGTGACCGGGCTCAGATGGTGGCGCTGGCCATGCGTGCCGGCGTGATCCGCTGACAAAGGCGAACAGCCCTGCGGGGCGGGCGGACCAGGCGCGGTCCGCTCGTCCCGTAGGGTCTTCACCTATGGAAGGCGACCGACCCGGAGAACCGCAGACGGACCCGAAGAACGGCACCGATGACACCGGTGGACCGGTTCTTCTGCGTGAGCCCGCCGAGGGCACTCCTCCGGTGATCGCCGACGCGACAGCCCTCGCCGAAGCCTGCGCGAAGATCGCGGGCGGCAGCGGGGCCATCGCCGTGGACACCGAACGCGCGTCCGGCTACCGATACTGGCCGAAGGCCTATCTCGTGCAGCTGCGCCGCGAAGGTGCCGGCTCCTTCCTCATCGACCCCATTCCGCTCGAAGGGCAGCTCGAACCCCTCGCGGAAGTGCTCAACAACGCCGAATGGGTGCTGCACGCGGCCTCTCAGGACCTGCCGTGCCTCGCCGAACTCGACCTGCACCCGAAGAGCCTGTTCGACACCGAACTCGCCGGACGGCTCGCCGGGTACGAACGGGTCGCCCTCGGCACCCTCGTCGAACTCCTTCTCGGCTACCAGCTGGAGAAGGGTCACAGCGCCGCCGACTGGTCGAAGCGCCCGCTTCCCGTCGACTGGCTGAACTACGCCGCCCTCGACGTCGAGCTGCTCATCGAGCTGCGCGAGAAGCTCGAGGCCGACCTGGCCGCCCAGGGCAAGCTCGAATGGGCCCAGCAGGAGTTCGAGGCCGTCCGCACCGCGCCGCCGCCCGCCCCTCGGGCCGAGCCGTGGCGCCGGACCTCCGGGGTGCACAAGATCCGGAGCGCCCGCGGTCTCGCCGCCGTACGCGAACTATGGCAGGCGCGGGACGAGCTCGCCCGCAAACGCGACCGCGCGCCGAGCCGGATCCTGCCCGACACCGCCATCATCAACGCCGTCACCGCGGACCCGAAGACCGTCGAGCAGTTGCAGGCGCTGCCGGTGTTCAGCGGCCGGGTCCAGCGCAAGTACACCGCGAGCTGGCTGCGGCATCTGCAGGCCGCCCGCGCGCTCCCCGCCGACGAGCTGCCGACCCCCGCGCAGCAGACCGACGGCCCGCCGCCGGTGAACCGGTGGTCGGACAAGGATCCCGACGCCGCCGCCCGGCTCATCGCCGCCCGCGCGGCGCTGGCCGCGATCGCGGAGGACCGGCGGCTGCCGGTGGAGAACCTGCTGCTGCCGGAACTGGTGCGCCGCACCTGCTGGCGTCCGCCCGCGGACCTGAGCGAAGACGCCGTCGCCCAGGTGCTCCGCGACGGCGGTGCCCGGCCGTGGCAGGTCGAGCTGACCGTGGCGGCGCTGAGCAAGGCACTGCACGCCACCGCCGCCGCCTGACCTCGGAGCTGAAGGACGCTTTCGTCTCATCGCATGCGGGGACCCGCAAAGTCACATAACCGCTGGTCGGCTCCGCCGCTAGAGCCGGACAAGGCGAACGTGTCGCGGGTGGACGCGGCAGGAGCGGGCTCCCGCAAGGAGCCTCACCTGGCCCTTGACTGTCCACAAGGGACACTTTACGAGACAGGCGTGCCCGATTTAGGCGACTTGCACGGTTTCGCGAGGGGGTCGTGAGTGATTTTTGTCGTTCTAACCCTCATTGCCACTCACGCCCCCTCGCGGAACCGCACATAGCGGCACATGCAGCCCCGCGACAGTGCAGCAATAGTCGCCTGACCTGCAAGATCTCGACTTTGCCGGGGCCCTGCATCGCATGCGGGGAAATCCCCTTCAGTCCTCCAGCAGCATCCGGGCGGAGGCACGCAGCCCCGCGTCCGGTTCCCCGATACCGGCGAGCCTCAGCACGCTGTCGGCCCCTTCGACGGCGTGCGCTTCGACGTCCAGGTCCGGCTGGTCACGCCGGACGATCGCGATGCTCTCGACGAGCCCGAACACGAGGTCGGTCCGGATGCCGACGAGGTCACCGGGTACGCCTGCCGCCGCGACGAGCGAGCCGTAGACGCGTTTGAGTTCCGCCCGTTCGGCGCGGAATCGCCCCAGCCTCGGCGACGAGATCTCCGGCAGCAGGTACAGGGCGCCGAGGTTGTGCCGCGCGCTGCCGAGCAGATGGATGTCCGCGTACGCCAGCGCCCACAGCCGCGCGCCGACCGGCGCGAGCTGCGCCGAAAGCCCGCCCGCGACGTCCAGTGACGGCCGGACGGTGTCCTCCAGCAGCGCCGCGAGAATGTCCTCTTTGGACGGAAAGTGGTAGTAGAGGGACGCCTGGCGCAGACCGGCGCGTTCGGCGATGGCTCGGGTGGTCGTCGCCGCGTACCCGGCGCCGGTGAACAGCTCCCCCGCCGCGTCCAGTACGGCGTGCCGCGCTTCCCGCTTGCTCGCCGCGGCGCCGCTGGCTCTCGGCCTTCCCACCCCGGTCGTTTTCGTCATCTATCCGATCCTGCCATTTCTTCGCGAAGATCTTTGTTACGTCCGGTGGTCGGCCCAGGTTACCCAATCCGGTATCTGTTAACACCGCGCTTACCCGGCGGAGATCGGAAGGATCCCGCACGCGCTTAATTTCGGTCAGCCGATCGAAATCCGGCCCTTGAGACAGGAGCCTCCGCAAATGCCTTCCGAAGACCTTTCCGCCTTCGGGTACCGCCAAGAACTTCGCCGGACACTCGGCGGTTTCTCCGCCTTCGCCGCCGGTTTCTCCTTCGTTTCCATCCTGACCACGGTGTTCCAGCTGTTCGCCTTCGGCTATTCCTTCGGCGACACGCTCTTCTTCTGGACATGGCCACTGGTCATCGCCGGGCAATTGCTCGTCGCGCTCAACTTCGCCGAACTCGCCGCCCGATTCCCGCTGGCCGGATCGGTTTACCAGTGGGCGAAACAGCTCTCCCCCGGATTCGGGGGCTGGCTCGCCGGCTGGATGATGCTGGTCGGCTGCGTCGTCGCGCTCGCCGGTGCCGCGATCGCGCTGCAGGTGGTCCTCCCGTCGGTCTGGAGCGGCTTCCAGCTCGTCGGCGGGGATCCGGCGATCACCTCGCCGACCGGCGCCAGCAACGCCGTCCTGCTCGGCACCCTGCTGATCGTCGTCACCACCGCGATCAACGCGGGCGGCGTACGGCTCATGGCGCGGATCAACGACATCGGGGTCGCGGCGGAACTCGTCGGCGTCCTCGTGCTGGTCGTCGGTCTCGCGTCGTTCGCGGTCCGTGGCCCGCAGGTCGTGACGCAGCCGGCGGGCGAAAGCCCGGGAGCCGGCGGCGTTCTCGCTTCGGCGCTGATGGCCGCGTACGTTCTCTACGGTTTCGACACCGCCGCCTCGGTCGCCGAGGAGACCAAGGACGCACGCCGCATCGCCCCGCGCGCCGTGCTCCGCGCGCTCTTGATCTCCGGGGTCGGCGGGCTCGCCGTCGTCCTCACCGCGCTGATGGCGGCGCCGAGCCTGACCGACGGGCAACTGGCAGGAAAGGGCCTGCCGTATGTGATCACCGCCGTCTTCGGCGACACTCTCGGCCGGGTCTTCCTCGCCGACGTCGCGATCGCGGTCGTCGTCTGCACCCTGACCATCCAGACCGGCACCGTGCGGCTGATCTACTCCATGGCCCGCGACGGCGCGCTCCCCGGCGCCAGGCGGCTTTCCGCGGTGAACGCCCGCACCGGCACACCGATCGCGCCCGCCGTGCTTTCCGGGGCGCTCGCCATCGGGCTCCTGCTGCTGAATCTGGGGAACCCGACCGTCTTCAGCACGATCACCGGCACTTCGGTGGTCGTGGTCTACCTCGCCTATCTCCTGGTGACCGGGCCGCTGCTGCTCCGGCGCCGTCAAGGCCGTTTCACCGCCGAGCCCGGCCATTTCTCCCTGGGGCGATGGGCTATTCCGGTCAACATCGCGGCAGTAGGGTACGGCGCGATGATGATCGTCAACATCGCTTGGCCACGAGCCGAGATCTACGACCTGGCGGGCACCGGTTCCGTCTGGGTCGTGTTGTTCCCGATCGAGTTCGTCGGCGCCGCGCTGCTCACCGGCTATCTCTGCTGGCGCCGCCGCTCCGCGCTCACCACGGTTCCCGTCCCCGCGACCTGAAGGAAGGTTCCATGAGCACGACATCGACCACGTACGGCGCTCGCGACCACGCCCGCGCCCAGGCGGGCACGGTGACCGAAGCGATGCCCGCCATCCCCGCGTCCACCTGGCCGGACCCGCCGCCCGGAATCGACCCGGCGAAGCTGGTCTGGGCCGAGACCGTCGCCGGCGGCGGCTACACCCACAAGGTCCTCGCTCGCGGCACCGAACTGCGGCTGACCGACGTCGAGGGGGACGCCTGCGCGCATCTGCTGCTGTTCAACGCGGACCAGCCCTGGGAGCGGCTGAACGTCGCGGACACGGTGAAGGTCCAGTGGAACGCCTATCTCGGCGAGGCGATCGCGCTGCTTTCGGATCAGGCACGGGTACTCGCGACCGTCGTCACCGACGAGAGTGGCAAGCACGACGCCCTCTGCGGAACGTCCACTGTGGACGGAAACATCGACCGCTACGGTGACGGGAGCCCGCAAGGCGCTTCGCCGTCGGGCAACGCGCTGTTCACCCTCGCCGCGGCCAAACACGGTCTCACGCCGCGTGATCTCCCGCCGAGCCTGTCCTTCTTCCAGGGCGTCCACGTGGAGGCCGACGGCGGACTGACGTTCACCGGCTCGGCAGGGCCCGGCAAATCCGTGGTCCTGCGCACGGAACTCCCGGTCGTCGTCCTGATCGCCAACGTGGCACATCCGCTCGATCCGCGCCCGGACTATACGGTCACGCCACTGCGCGTCCTCGCCCAGCGCTCCGCGCCGTCCACTCCGGACAGTCCTGAATGGACTGCCTCGCCCGAGGCTCAGCGTGCCTTCGAGAACACCGCCGACTACCTCACCGCAAGGGGCCTCGCATGACGATCATCTCCGACACCGAGGTCGCCGCGCGGGCGCCGTATTCCACCGTGCTCCGCGAGGGCGAGACGCTCGCGATCATCGATCTCGGCGGCAACCAGGCCGTCGACTTCCTCTGCTACGACGCCGCAGACACGGCGAAGAGATACAGCGCGGCCGCCACGGTCGCCGCACAGCGCACCATCTTCCTCACCACCGGCAGCGTCCTGCGCACCGGCGAGGGTGCGCCGCTGCTGACCGTCGTCGAGGACACCTGCGGGCGGCACGACACGATCGGCGGCGCCTGCAGCAAGGAGTCGAACAGCCTCCGCTACGGCCAGCACACGCGATACCAGCACGCCTGCGTCGAGAACTTCCTGACCGAAGGCGCCAAATGGGGCCTCGGCAAACGGGATCTGGTCGGCAACGTCAACTGGTACATGAACGTGCCGGTCGAACAGGACGGCACGCTCGGCATCGTCGACGGCATCTCGGCGCCCGGCATGGAGGTCAAGCTGCGCGCCGAGACCGACGTCCTGGTCCTGGTGTCGAACTGCCCGCAGATCAACAATCCGTGCAACGGCTTCGACCCGACGCCGGTCCGGATGATCGTCACCGGCGGTGCCGGGTGAAGCTGCTCGTCGCCAACCGGGGGGAAATCGCGGTCCGGGTCCTCCGGACCGCCAGGGAGATGGGCATTCCGACGGTCGCCGTCTATTCCGACGCCGACCGTACGGCCGCGCACGTACGGCTCGCCGACGAAGCCGTCCGGCTCGGCCCGGCACCGGCGAGGGAGAGTTATCTCCTCGCCGACGCCATCATCGAAGCCGCGTTGAAGACCGGGGCGGACACGATCCACCCGGGTTACGGCTTCCTGTCCGAAGACGCCGCTTTCGCCAGGGCGGCGGAAGCGGCCGGGATCCGGTTCGCCGGGCCCACCGCGGATCATCTCGAAGTCTTCGGCAGCAAGCACACCGCACGGGAGAAGGCCGTCGAAGCCGGGGTCCCGTTGCTGCCGGGCACCGGGCTGCTGGATACCCTTGCCGACGCCGAAGCGGCGGCCGCCGAGATCGGCTATCCCGTGATGCTCAAGGCCACCGGCGGTGGCGGCGGGATCGGCATGCGGGCCTGCGCGTCCGCCGGCGAACTGCGAGACGCCTGGGAAGCGGTGCAGAGCATCGCGGCCAAGAGCTTCTCGACCTCGGGCGTGTTCCTCGAACAGCTGGTGACCCACGCGCGGCACGTCGAGGTCCAGGTGTTCGGTGACGGCGCGGGCAAGGTGCTGGCGCTCGGCACGCGGGACTGCACCCTGCAGCGGCGCAACCAGAAAGTGCTCGAAGAGTGCCCCGCGCCAGGACTTTCCGAAGCGGCGCGGGAGAAACTGGTCTCCGCGGCCGTCGACCTCTGCGCCTCGGTGCGTTACCGGTCGGCAGGGACGGTCGAGTTCATCTACGACCCGCGGCGGGAAGTGGCCGCGTTCCTGGAAGTGAACACGCGGCTTCAGGTCGAACACCCGGTCACCGAGGCGGTGTACGGCATCGACCTCGTCGCGTGGATGCTCCGGCTCGCCGACGGCGACACCGGGATGTTCGCCACCACGCCGTCGCCGCGCGGGCACGCGGTCGAAGCGCGGGTCTACGCCGAGGACCCGGCCGCCGGGCACCGGCCGAGCGCGGGCCTGCTGACCCGCGCCGACTTCCCCGAAGACGTCCGGGTCGACACCTGGGTCGAGGCCGGGGCGAACGTGACGACGCATTACGACCCCTTGCTCGCCAAGGTGATCACCGTCGGCGCGGACCGGAAGGAGGCGCTGGCCGCGCTGAGCGTCGCACTCGGCGAGAGCCGGGTGGACGGCGTCCGGACGAACCTCGGCCAGTTGCGCGCGGTCGCCGCCGATCAGCGGCTGCACGAAGTCACGCACGACACCGCGACGCTCGACACGATCACCGATCCCGAACCGCGGATCGAGGTCCTGCGGGGCGGCACGATGACCACCGTCCAGGACTGGCCGGGACGGCTGGGGTTCTGGCACGTGGGTGTCCCGCCGAGCGGCCCGATGGACGATCTGTCGCTGCGTCTTGGCAACCGCGCGCTCGGCAATCCCGAAGGCGCGGCGGGCTTGGAATGCACTGTAGACGGTGTCTCGCTGAAGTTCACCGACGCCGCAAGCGTTTGCGTCACGGGATCGCCGTCGCCGGTGGCCCTTGACGGCTCGCCCGTTCCACAGTGGACTCCGGTCGAGGTCCCCGCGGGCGGCGTGCTCGACGTCGGCACCGGCACCGCCGGGCTCCGCGCGTACGTGCTCGTCCGCGGCGGGATCGACGCGCCGGACTTCCTGGGCAGCGCGGCGACGTTCACCCTGGGCGGCTTCGGCGGGCACGGCGGGCGCGCGCTGGCGACCGGTGACGTCCTCTCCCCCGGTCCGGAGCCGGAGAAGGCCGTGACCGGTCCGGTTCCCGAAGCCGAACGGCCGGTCTTCGCGACGCACTGGGAGATCGGCGCGTCCGAGGGACCACACGCCGCGCCGGAGTTCTTCACCCCGGACGACGTCGAAACGTTCTACGCCACCGACTGGGAGGTCCACTTCAACTCCGCGCGGACCGGGGTCCGGCTCGTCGGGCCCCGGCCACGCTGGGCACGGGAAGACGGCGGCGAGGCGGGCTTGCACCCGTCGAACATCCACGACACGCCGTACGCGATCGGTGCCGTCGACTACACCGGCGACCTGCCGATCCTGCTGGGACCGGACGGGCCGAGCCTCGGCGGGTTCGTCTGCCCGGCGACCGTGGTGACCGGGCAGCGCTGGAAACTCGGCCAGTTGCGGCCGGGCGACACCGTGCGGTTCGTGCCGATCACCACCGAGCACGCCTCTTCCTTGCGGGATACGCCCCACACCGCGGTCAGGGCGAGCCGGAAACCGATCGACGACGGCGGCATCCTCGGCCGTCTGTCCACATCGGACGAGAACCCCGAGGTCACCTACCGGCGCAGCGGCGACGACAACCTGCTGATCGAGTACGGGCCGATGAAACTCGACCTTGCCCTGCGGATGCGGGTCCACGCCCTGGCCGATCGGCTGGCCAGAGAAGGGCTCGAGGGCGGCGGCGGTGTCCTTGACTTGACCCCGGGCATCCGCTCGCTGCAGGTCCACGTCGATCCGGACGTGCTGCCGGTACCGAAACTGCTCGGGCTCGTGCAGGAGGTGGAGCACGATCTGCCGCGCACCGCCGATCTCGTGGTGCCGAGCCGGACCGTGCGGCTGCCGTTGTCCTGGGACGACCCGGCGACGCGCGAGGCGATCGAGCGGTACATGGCGGGCGTCCGCGACGACGCGCCGTGGTGCCCGTGGAACATCGAGTTCATCCGGCGGGTGAACGGTCTGTCCAGTGTGGACGACGTCTACCGCACGGTGTTCGACGCGGAGTACCTGGTGCTCGGCCTCGGCGACGTCTATCTCGGCGCACCGGTGGCCACTCCGCTGGATCCGCGGCACCGGCTGGTCACCACGAAGTACAACCCGGCCCGCACCTGGACCGCGGAGAACTCGGTCGGCATCGGCGGCTCGTACCTGTGCATCTACGGGATGGAAGGCCCCGGCGGGTACCAGTTCGTCGGGCGGACCGTGCAAGTGTGGAGCGGCTGGCGGCAACGCGGATCGTTCGAGCCGGGTTCGCCGTGGCTGCTGCGGTTCTTCGACCGGATCTCGTGGTACCCGGTGACCGCGGAGGAACTACTCGACCTGCGGGCACAGAGTTCGGCGGGCGAACTGGAACTCGACATCACCGACGGCGAGTTCGCGCTGGCCGACCACGAACGGTTCCTCGCCGACAACGCCGCCGACATCGCTTCGTTCCGAGCGAAGCAGAGCGCGGCGTTCGAGGCCGAGCGGCAGGCATGGGCGGCGGCGGGCGAATTCGACCCTCGTCCCGAGCCGGTCGGAGCGAAGGTCCCGACCACGAAGATCGAGGCCCCGCCCGGCGGACACGTCGTCGAGGCACCGTTCGCCGCGACCGTGTGGCGGGTGGACGTCGACCCGGGCAAGAAGGTCGACCCGGCGGAGACGCTGGTGATCCTCGAAGCGATGAAGACCGAAGCGCGGATCCCCGCGCCCGCCGCCGGGGAGGTCGTCGAGGTGCTCGTCTCCCCCGGCGATCAGGTCGCCCCCGGCACGCCGCTGGTGGTACTGGGAAGGAGCGCGGGATGAGCGTGCTGGAACGGGTGCGCGCCGCGTACCACCGGATCGCGCGGGCCGACCGGCCCGAGATCTGGATCGACCTGCGTCCCGAGGCGGACGTGCTCGCCGACGCGGAAAAGCTGGAAGCCCGTCGTGCGGCGGGGGAAACCTTGCCGCTGTACGGAAAACTGGCCGCGGTCAAAGGCAACATCGACGTCGCCGGGCTGCCGACGACAGCAGCGTGCCCGGAGTACGCCTACCAGCCGGACGAGGACGCCCCGGTGGTGGCGCGGCTGCGGGCGGCCGGGGCGCTGATCCTCGGCACGACCAATCTGGATCAGTTCGCGACCGGGCTGGTCGGCACGCGCAGTCCGCACGGCGCGGTCCGGAACGCGATCGACCCGGCGTACGTGTCGGGCGGGTCGAGTTCGGGGTCGGCGGTCGCGGTGGCGCTCGGCATCGCGGATCTCGCGCTCGGCACCGACACCGCCGGATCCGGGCGGGTCCCGGCGGCGTTCAACGGGATCGTCGGGCTGAAGCCGACGCGGGGGCTGCTGCCGACGACCGGCGTCGTGCCCGCGTGCGCGAGCATCGACTGCGTGACGGTGTTCGCGCGGTCGGTCGACGAGGCTTCGGCGGCCTTCGCGTGTCTCAGCGAGCCGCGGGATCTTCCGGTGGTCCACCGTCCTTTCCGGATCGGCGTGCCGGAGGCGACGGGTCCTCTTCAGGAAGGGTGGGCGGACGCGTTCTCCGCGGCGGCTCACGAGTTCCGTGACGCGGGAGCCGAGCTGGTCACTGTCGACATATCGGCGTTTCTCGACGCGGCGCGTCTGCTGTACGAAGGCGCCTTCGTGGCCGAGCGCTATTCCGCGGTCGGCGAGTTCATCGACGCCCACCCGGATGCCGTCGATCCGGCCGTGCGGCAGATCATCGGTGCGGCGAAGGACATCCCGGCACACCGGTTGTTCACCGACTTGGCCGCGCTCGACGGCCTTTCGCGTGCAGCGTCGGCAGTATTGTCCACTGTGGACTGCCTGCTGCTGCCCACGACGACCGAACACCCGACGATCGCCGAGGTCGAGGCCGATCCACTGGGCGTGAACGCCCGGCTTGGCCGGTTCACGAACTCGACGAACCTGCTGGGCCTGTCGTCGCTCGCCGTGCCAGCCGGAACCGTCTCCGGGCTGCCGTTCGGGGTGATGCTGGTCGGCCCCGCGTACGCCGACCGGATCCTCGCCGACGTCGCCCGGCTGGTGCCGCGACGGACGCGCGTCGCCGTCGTCGGCGCCCATCTGCGCGGGCAGCCGCTGAACCACGAACTGACCTCGCGTGGCGGGCGGTTCGTTTTCTCCGGATCGACCGCGGCCGAGTACCGGCTCTACGCGCTGGACACCGTGCCACCCAAACCCGGGCTGGTCCGGGTCGCCTCGGGTGGCGAGCCGATCGAGGCCGAGGTGTGGGACCTGCCTTTGAGCGGCTTCGGCGAGTTCGTGGCGGGCGTTCCCGCGCCGCTGGCGATCGGGAAGGTGCGGCTGGCCGACGGGAGCGAGGTGTCCGGGTTCGTCTGCGAGCCGGTGGCCGTGGAGGGTGCCGAGGACATCACCGGGTACGGCGGGTGGCTCGGGTATCTGAGCCGCTGAGGCTCGCGTGGTCAAAACCTGATGTCCTGAAGGGCACCTCTGAGACGTTGAAGGTCTCAAGGTGCCCTTCAGGACACGAAACCTCTGCGGTGCGTGCCGCTCACCAGGGCTTTTCCGATTCGGTTGGCCTCCAGGGACGTTCTGGGAACAACGTCACAAACCCTGGCGGCCCGCCGGACACTGGGTAGCTTCGGAGTGGTGCCCACCACAGTCATCTCCAGCCGCCGGACCGCGATCAGCGTGCTCGTGGCGCTGGGTCTCGTCGGGATCGCGATGGTGACGCTGGGAGCCACCGGCGTGGCCGTCAAGACGGTGAACGGGCAACCGCTCGCGATCCTCGAAGAGGTCCCCGGCCCCGAGAGCGGGCCGACGTGCGCCGTCGACAAACGCTATGTCGACGAGGACACCTTCGGTATGCGCCCGGACGTGATCGAAGCGTGGAACGCCATGCGCGCCAAGGCCAAGGCACAGAACATCACGCTCTGCGTGAACGACGGCAAGCGCAGCCGGAGTCAGCAGCAACGCGAGTTCGACAAGGCCGTCGAGCGGTTCGGCTCCGTGGAGCAGGCCAAGAAGTGGGCGCTGCAACCGGAGACGTCCATGCACGTCAAGGGAATCGCCGTCGACATCCAGCCGCTGAACTCGGCCGCGTGGGTGGACGAGCACGGTGGTGCGCTCGGCTGGTGCCGCCGCTACGACAACGAGAAGTGGCACTTCGAGTACGACCCGGCCTATGCCACCGGCGGCTGCCCCGCCCTGCTCCCCAGCGCAACCGGCAACTAACACGTAACTCGCGTGATTGGACGCGTAACTCGCGTGATTAAAGGCGTAACTCCTCCGATCACGCGAGTTACGCCTCCAGACACGCGAGTTACGTCTTCAAT
This sequence comes from Amycolatopsis sp. WAC 01376, assembly GCF_003947415.1. Taxonomy (GTDB): domain Bacteria; phylum Actinomycetota; class Actinomycetes; order Mycobacteriales; family Pseudonocardiaceae; genus Amycolatopsis. The sequence goes on along the minus strand of NZ_QHKL01000003.1, from coordinate 896,867 downwards.
CACGCGAGTTCCGGATTCCCTCACGTGAGGGTTTCGGCCACGTACTTCGCGGCCTCGGCGAGCAGCGCCTGGTCGTAGGGAGCGTCCTTGGCCGCCTTGCTGGACATGATCGCCAGCACGATCGGGGCTTTGGCCGGCGGCCATACGACGGCGATGTCGTTCAACGTGCCGTAGTCGCCCGTCCCGGTCTTGTCGGCCACGGTCCAGCCGGGCGGCAGGCCCGCCCGGATCCGGTCGGCGCCGGTGGCGTTGCGCTGGAGCAGGTCGCGGAGGAAGTCGCGTTTGTCGGCCGTCAGCGCGTCGCCCAGCACGATCTCGCGGTAGTCGGCGGCGAAAGCGCGCGGAGTCGTGGTGTCGCGAAGGTCGCCCGGGGTGGCCTCGGTGATGGCCGGTTCGACCCGGTCCATCCGCGTGACGGTGTCGCCGAGGCTGCGAGTGAACGCCGTCAGCGCGGCGGGGCCGCCGAGGTCCCGCAGCAGCAGGTTGCCCGCGGTGCCGTCGCTGAACCGGACGGCGGCGTCGCACAGCTGGCGGATCGTCATGCCGGTGGCGACATGCTGTCCGGTGACCGGAGCGTGTTTCATCAGGTCTTCCCGGGAGTAGCTGACCCGGGTTTCCAGATGCGACAACGGGTTGCGCTGCAGGACGGCGGCAGCCGCGACGCCTTTGAACGTCGAGCAGAACGCGAACCGCTCGTCCGCGCGATGCTCGACCGTGCCGCCGCCTTCGGTGTCGAGCGCGTACACGCCGAGCCTGGCGTCGAACTTCTTCTCCAGCTCCATCAACCGGTCGTGGAACTGCCGGGAGGGAGAAGGCGGGGGCGGCGGTGGAGGGGCCGACGGGCTCGGCGGCGGCGTCCCGCGAGTGCAGGCGGCCAGCGGCGCCAGGACCGCCATCCCGAGCAACGCGCGACGGGTGACGGCCGGCCCCGGCGATGTCATCGTGATCCCTCCCCCTGATCACGTCGAACATAGCAACTTCCCCACCGCCCCCGGATCGGCCAAGCGGCCGACCCGGGCGCACCCGGGAGTGTGCCTTCCCCCACTCGACCGGGCCACCATCCTGGTTACCGACGGGTAACCGGGGCTAGGGTGCGGACAGGACTACCTCTACTTCAGGAGCATTCGTGGCCGCAGGAGCAACACCGCTCGCGCCGAACGCGCGGTCGGTACGCAATGTCGCCTTCGTCGAAGGGGTGCGAACGCCCTTCGGCAAGGCAGGCGACAAAGGCATGTACGCCGGCACCCGTGCCGACGACCTCGTCGTCAACGCCATCCGTGAACTGCTGCGGCGGCATCCCGAGCTGCCGCCCGAACGCGTCGACGAGGTGGCGATCGCCGCCACCACCCAGATCGGGGACCAGGGCCTGACCATCGGCCGCACCGCCGCGCTGCTGGCGGGCCTGCCCAAGTCGGTGCCCGGTTTCGCGCTGGACCGCATGTGCGCGGGCGCGATGACCGCGGTCACCACGACCGCGAGCGGCATCGGCTTCGGCGCGTACGACATCGCCATCGCCGGCGGCGTCGAGCATATGGGCCGCCACCCGATGGGCGAGGGCGTCGACCCGAACCCGCGCATCATCGCCGACAAGCTCGTCGACCCGACGGCGCTCGTGATGGGCCAGACCGCGGAGAACCTGCACGACCGGTTCCCCGAGATCACCAAGCAGCGCACCGACGCCTTCGCCGCGCGCAGCCAGGAGAAGTACGCCGAAGCGGTGAAGACCGGCAAGATCGGCCCCGAGCTGGTCCCGGTCGCGACCCGTTCGAAGGAACTCGGCTGGGGTCTCGCGACCGAGGACGAGCCGCCGCGGCCGGGTACCACCGTCGAGCAGCTCGCCGGGCTGAAGACGCCGTTCCGCCCGCACGGCCGGATCACCGCGGGCAACGCGGCCGGTCTCAACGACGGCGCCACCGCGGCCCTGCTCGCCGATGAGGACACCGCCCGCGAACTCGGTCTGCCGATCGGCATGCGCCTGGTGGGCTACTCCTTCGCCGGTGTCGAACCGGAGGTCATGGGCATCGGCCCGGTGCCCGCCACCGAGAAGCTGTTCAAGCGCACCGGTCTGTCGATCGACGACATCGGCCTGTTCGAGATCAACGAGGCGTTCGCCGTCCAGGTGCTCGCTTTCCTCGACCATTTCGGCATCGCCGACGACGACCCCCGCGTCAACCAGTGGGGTGGCGCGATCGCCTGCGGTCACCCGCTCGCGTCGTCCGGTGTCCGGCTGATGACGCAGCTTTCGCGTCAGTTCGCCGAGCGCCCCGACGTGCGCTACGGCCTGACCACCATGTGCATCGGCATCGGCATGGGCGGCACTGTGATCTGGGAGAACCCGGCCTTTGAGGGGGCGAAGTAATGACTTTCACCGCTGAGCAGGCGAAAGCCGCCTTCCCCGACGAGGTCGTCACGAACGCGGTCACGCGTCTGGTGAAGGTGCCCGGCCTCGACAAGCCGGTCGCGCTGATCACCCTGGACAACGGCCACGACCACACCCGGCCGAACACCTTCGGCCCGCAGGGCCTGGTGAGCCTCAACGCCGCGATCGACACCGCCTTCGCCGCGGAACCCGCCGCGATCGCGGTCACCGGCAAGCCGTTCATCTTCGCCGTCGGCGCCGACCTTTCCGGTGTCGAAGCGGTCGCGGATCCGGCGCTGGCGCGGGAAATCGCGCAGACCGGGCACGACGTGTTCCGGCGCCTCACCGAAACCGAGATCCCGACGTTCGGGTTCATCAACGGCGCGGTGATGGGCGGCGGGCTCGAACTCGCGCTTTCCTGCCACTACCGCACGCTTTCGGAGAACACCGCCGCGATCGCGTTCCCCGAGGTCTTCCTCGGCCTGTTCCCGGGCTGGGGCGGCACGCAGCTGCTGCCGAACCTGATCGGGCCGGACGCCGCGGTCACCGTGATCATCGAGAACGCGCTGGCGCAGAACAAGATGCTCAAGGTCGCGCAGGCGGCGGAACTCGGCATCGTCGACGAGGTCTTCGGTTCGGCCGACTACCTCGAGCAGTCCCTGCTGTGGCTGGCGAAGGTCGTCAACGGCGAGATCACCCCCGCCCGCCGCGAGATCGACCGCGGCGCGGGCTGGGACGCCGCGATCGCCCGTGCCAAGGCCATTGTGGACGGACGCACCAAGGGTGCCTCGCCCGGCGCGACCAAGGCCGTCGATCTGCTGGAACTGGCCCGCGAGAACGACCTCGACCGCGGCTACGCGGCCGAGACCGACGGGCTCGCCGAACTGCTCATGGACGACACGCTGCGTGCCGGGCTGTACTCGTTCAACCTGGTCAACAAGCGGGCCAAGCGGCCGGCGGGTGCACCGGACAAGTCGCTGGCGCGCAAGGTGAACAAGGTCGGCATCGTCGGTGCGGGCCTGATGGCCAGCCAGATGGCGTTGCTGTTCGTCCGCCGCCTCAAGGTGCCCGTGGTGCTCACCGACGTCGACCAGGAACGCGTCGACAAGGGTGTGTCCTATGTGCACGGTGAGATCGACAAGCTGCTGGCCAAGAAGCGGGTTTCGCCGGACGGCGCGAACCGGCTCAAGGCGCTCGTCACCGGCTCGCTCGACAAGGCCGCGTTCGCCGACGCCGACTTCGTGATCGAAGCGGTGTTCGAGGAACTGGGCGTCAAGCAGAAGGTCTTCGCCGACCTGGAGCAGTACGTCTCCCCCGAGGCGATCCTCGCGACGAACACTTCGTCGCTGTCGATCACCGCGATGGCGTCGCAGCTCAAGCATCCGGAGCGCGTGGTCGGGTTCCACTTCTTCAACCCGGTCGCGGTGATGCCGCTGCTGGAGATCGTCCGCGCGGAGAAGACCGACGACGCCGCGCTGGCCACCGCGTTCGCCCTCGGCAAGCAGCTCAAGAAGTCGAGCGTGCTGGTCAAGGACGCGTCCGCGTTCGTGGTCAACCGGCTGCTGCTGCGGTTCCTCGGCGAGGTGCTGGTGACCGTCGACGAGGGCACGCCGTTCGAGGTCGCGGACAAGGCGCTCGAGCCGCTCGGCCTGCCGATGACGCCGCTGACGCTGATGCAGCTGGTCGGCCCGGCGATCGCCCTGCACGTCGGGGAGACCCTGCACGAGGCGTTCCCGGACCGGTTCACCGTCAGCGAGAACCTCGACCGCTTCGTCAAGGCGGGTAAGAAGGGCGTCTGGCAGTGGGACGCTCACGGCAACGCCACCGTCGATCCCGAGGTGGCCGAACTCTGGCAGCGCGGCGACTCGCCGTCGACCTCCGAGCAGGTGCGTGACCGCGCGCTGGCGGCGATCGCCGAGGAGATCCGGATCATGCTCGACGAGGGCGTGGTCGCGGAGGCGCAGGACATCGACCTGTGCCTGATCCTCGGCGCGGGCTGGCCGTTCTGGCTGGGCGGCATCACGCCGTACCTGGACCGGGCGGGCGTGTCCGAGAAGGTCAACGGCAAGCCGTTCCTGGCCCCGGGTGTGGCGAGCGTTCCGCTCTCCTGACCTCTGCCAAAAGGCCACCGTCGGCGATCTCTTGATCGCAGGCGGTGGTTTTTTGCGTTTCTCGTGGATTTCGTGGCGGACAACTGCGTTTTCATGAACACTTGGTGTCTGTTCGCAAAGCTCGTCTCCCCGGCCATCCCCCGGGGAGACGAGCTGCGTACCGCGACGGCGACGATCGTCACACGGCGCCGCGCGTTGGCCGTCCGGTCACCGCCCGTTCAGCGAGGCTCTTTAGCGTGCCGCCGGTGAACAGCGAAAAGCCCGGCGTCGACCGCCGCGGATTCCTCAAGCGTGCGGGCCTCGTGTCCGCGGCGGCCGCGGGTGCGCCGCTCGCCGCCACCACCCCGGCGGAAGCCCTCGACCTCGATCTCGACATCGATGTCAACCTCCTCTTCGGCCGGGACCGCTACCGGTGGCTGGTGGGCGATCACCACATCCACACGCAGTATTCCTACGACGCGATGTACACGGTGGACGGAATCGCCGACGCCGCCCGCAGGCACGGTGCGGACTGGGCGGTGATCACCGATCACGGCCACGCCGCGCACGAGAAGTCGTCGGTGGAGCGGACGAACGCCGCGATCCGGGCGGCACAGCGCGAGCACCGCGATCTCCTGCTGTGGCAAGGCATGGAGTGGAACGTGCCGGGCGCCGAGCACGCGACGCTGTTCTTCCAGGCCGGCGCGGATCAGGCCGCGAAACTGCGCGAGTTCGAGCGCGCCTTCGACTGGCGGCTGACCGGGACCGAAACGGGCACGCCGGACAACGAGGCGCTGGCGCTCAAGGCGATCCGCTGGCTCGCCACCGAAGAGCGGGCCCGCCGGATCCACGCGCCGGTGGTGGTGATCAACCATCCGCTGCGCAACGGCCGGATCGCCCCGCACGAGATCCGCGCGCTGCGCGACGCCGCGCCCGGCATCGTCATCGGCATGGAAGGCGCGCCGGGGGCGCAGGCCGACGGCTTCCCGAAACCGCTCGGGAGCGGCGGTGGCGCGCGCGGCGGTTACGGCAACTCCCCCGGCGCGAACTCGTGGCCGGGCTTCCCGGAATCGGCCTACCGCACCTACGGCGGCTTCGACTGGAGCACCGCGACCGTCGGCGGGCTGTGGGATTCGCTGCTGGCCGAAGGAAAGCCGTGGTGGATCACCAGCAACTCCGACTCGCACTACAACCGCGGCGACACCCACGTCCGGCCCGGCGTCCCGGACGGGTACTACGACGAGCACGGCGCCTACCCGGACCCGATCGACACCGGCGTCCCGCAGACCCTGCCCCCGTACGCGGACTTCGCGCCCGCCGAGTTCAGCCGGACCGTCGTCGGCGTGTCCCGTCGAAGCCACGAAGGCGTGCTGGAAGGCCTGCGTGCGGGACGCGTCTGGGTGGCGCACGGCGGGCTCGCGCAGGAACTGGAGTTCGGCGCGTACAGCGGCTGGAGCTCGGCGACGATGGGCGGCAGGCTGCGAGTCCGGCGCGGATCCGACGTCACGGTCGTCGTCTCGGCGAAACTGGCGGCCAGGCCGAACGGCGGCGGCACGATCCCCCGGCTCGCGCGGCTCGACCTCGTTTCGGGACCGGTGACCGGCCCGGCCACCGACCCGGACACGCAGACCGCTCCGGGCACGCGCGTCGTGCGGTCCTTCGAACCGCGGTGGGCGCCGGGGCGGCGAGTGGCCTTCCGGCACACCTTCCGCAACGTGCGCGAGCCGTTCTTCGTACGCACGCGCGGCACGGACGGCAAGAAGCACGTGCCAGGCGGGATCGAACCGAGCACCGACGTGATCGGGCAGTCGAACCCGTTCGAAGACCTGTGGCTGTACGGGAACCCGATCTTCGTGGACGTGCGGTAGGCGTTTCGCGGATGTCATGAAAGGGTCGTTCAGGACATTTTTCGTCCTGAACGACCCTTTCATGACACTTCCGGAACCCTAGGCGCCGAGCTTGTCCGGATCCGGTCCCAGCCGCTTCCCCTGCTCCAGCGTCGCGATCGCGGCGCCGTCGTGCGCGTCGAGGGCGAAGTCGAAGACGTCCATGTTCTCCTTGATCCGTTCCGGCGTGACGGATTTCGGGATCACCAGGTGGTTCATCTCGATATGCCAGCGCAGGACGACCTGCGCCGGGGTCTTGCCGTGCTTCTCCGCGATCGTGGTGATCTTCTCGTCGGCGAGCAGCTCTCCGCCGCGCGCCAGCGGGCCCCACGCCTCGGTGAGGATCTCGTGCTTCTCGTGGAAGTTCCGGAGCAGCGGCTGCTGCAACCACGGGTGGCATTCGATCTGGTTCACCGCGGGGACCGTCCCGGTCTCCTCGATCAGCCGTTCCAGATGCGGGATCTGGAAGTTCGAGACGCCGATCGCCTTCGCCCGGCCGTCCGAGGCGATCTTTTCCAGCGCCCGCCACGTTTCCACGTACTTGTCCTGCGACGGCAGCGGCCAGTGGATGAGGTACAGATCGACGTACTCGAGACCGAGTTCGCCCAGGCTGGTGTCGAAGGCACGCAACGCCGAGTCGTAGCCGTGCTCGGTGTTCCACAGTTTCGTGGTGACGAACAGTTCCTCGCGGGGCAGCCCGCTGGTGCGGATGGCCTCGCCGACGCCGCGTTCGTTGGCGTACAGGGTCGCCGTGTCGATGGCGCGGTAACCCGCCTCGATGGCGGTGCGGACCGCGCCGACGACCTCGTCGTCGCCGATCTTGTACACCCCGAACCCGAGCTGGGGAAGGGACGTTCCGTTGTTCAGCCTCATGCTGGGGACCATCCTTGAACCGTAACCCCAGCGGCAGGTCAAGGCAGAGCGGGAAGGTGGACGGTCACCGAAAGACCGCCGCCCACAACGGGTTCCGCGGACACCGTGCCGCCGTGCGCTTGGACCGCGGCCCGCACGATCGACAGCCCCAGACCGGCGCCGGTGCGGGCGGTCCTGGCGACGCCTGCCCGGCGGAACGGCTCGAACAGTTCGGGGACCGCGGCGGGGTCGAGCAGGCCGCCGGAAGACCGCACCCGCAGCACCGACCACTGTGGACCGGCCTGCGTGACGACGTCCAGCCAGCCGCCCTCGACGTTGTGCCGCACGGCGTTCTCCAGCAGATTGCCCGCGATCCGTTCCAGCAGCGCGGGATCACCGAACGTCGGCGCGCCCTGGGTCGCGAATTCGGTGCGGATACCGCGTTTCTCGGCGTCAGCGCGTACCGCTCGCCACGCGGTCGCGACGATCACCGCGAGATCGGCCGGTTCCCTGGCCACCAGTCCCGCGCCGTCCGTGCGCGCGAGCAGCAGCAGCGAACCGACCAGCCGCTCGGCTCGCTCGGTGGCGTCGCGGACAACACCCGCCATCCGGCGTAATTCGGCCTCGTCGGCCTGCTCGTCGGCCAGGGTGACGTCGAGTTCGGTGCGGATGACCGCGAGCGGCGTCCGCAGTTCGTGGCTGGCGTTCGCGACGAAATGCCGTTGGGCGTCGAACGCGGCCTGCAACCTGTCGAGCATGTCGTCGAAGGTCTCGGCCAGCTCGGCGAGTTCGTCCTTGGTGCGGACCTCGCCGATCCGCTCCCCCATCGATTCGATCGACAGACGCCGCGCCGTCCCGGTGATCTCACGCAGCGGCTGCAGGACCCGCGCGGTGAACGTCCACGCGAGGATCCCCGCCGCCAGCACGACGAAACAGAAGGCGGCCGCGCCGAACAGCAGCACCCGATTCCGGGCGTACACCCGCAGATGCTCGGTGACGGCGGAAGCGTCGACCTCGACGCCGTCGACCCGCACCGTGGTGCCCGGCGGCAACTGCGGAACGGCGGAAACCGCGTCACCGACCAGATTCCAGGTCAGCCAGAGCAACAGGAGGCTGACCAGCGCCACCAGCCCGGTCGCGAGCAACGTGACCCGCGCGCGCAGGCTGCGGGCACCGGACAGGTTCACCCGCGTGCGGTCCCCTGCTCCGGCACCCGGTAGCCGGAGCCGACGACGGTCTCGATGATGCCCGGCTCGCCGAGCTTCTTCCGCAGTGTCATCACGGTGACCCGGACGGTGGTGGTGAACGGGTCGGCGTTCTCGTCCCACACGCGTTCGAGCAGTTCTTCGCTGCTGACCACCGAACCGGCGGCCGACAGCAGCACCTCCAGCACGCCGAACTCCTTGCGGGTGAGCTCGACCGGACCGCTCGCGCGGCGGACGGTCCGCCTCGCCGGATCCAGTTCGACGTCGCCCGAAGTCAGCAGCGGCGGCGCGGCCGGGGTCGCGCGACGGCCCAGCGCCCGCACCCGCGCGACGAGTTCGGGGAAGGCGAACGGCTTGGCGAGATAGTCGTCGGCGCCGAGGGAAAGCCCGTCGACGCGGTCCGAAACGGAACTGCTCGCGGTGAGCATCAGCACGCGGGTCAGCTCGCCGGACGCGACGATCTCGCGGCACAGGTCATCACCGGACATACCGGGCAGGTCGCGGTCGAGCAGCACGACGTCATACCGGGTGACGGCGGCCTTCTCGTGCCCGTCGTCACCGGTGAGCGCGATGTCCACCGCCATCCCCTCGCGCCGCAGGCCGCGTGCGATCGCGTCGGCGAGGGGTTCTTCGTCTTCGACTACCAGAATTCGCACGACCCTACGTTGCCACAGATTCCTGAGAGTGACCTGATTGGACTCGTGACCGGCTTCGCGCTCTTATGTCGTGAAGGGCCCCTTTGAGACCTTCAACGTCTCAAAGGGGCCCTTCACGACATCCCACGACCGCGACCGCTCACGAGGCCCAGCGGAGGGCGAACCACAGGCGCATCCGGACCTCCGGATCCGCCAGGTCCACCTCCAGTGCCCGTTCGATCTGCCCGATCCGGTGCCGGACGCTGTTGCGGTGCACGCCGAGTTCGGCGGCCGTCCGGTCCCAGCCGCCGTGGTGCGCGAGCCAGGTTCGCAGCGTGTCGACCAGTTCGCGGTCGCCCTTCCGGTCGAGTTCGCGCAGCGGCGCCAGCGCTTGGGCGGCGAATCCGGCCGCCGCGTCCGGGGCGATCAGCGCGTCCAGGCCGAGCCCGGACGCCTCCGCCACCACCGGCCGTTCCAGCGCGGCGGCCCGGCGCAGCAGCAACTCCACTTCGGCGCCCGCCTCGGAGAGCCGGTCAGGCGGGACGGGCGAACCCACGACCGCGAGCCAGCCATCGGCGCGGAGCCGGTCGAGGTCGCCGATCTCCGGCGCCTCACGGACGATCGCGGTGAAACGTGGCCCGGGCAGCAGCCGCACGAGCGGGGTGTCGAGCCTGGCGCGCAACCAGTCGTAGCGCGCGGCGACCTCGTTCGGCCCTCGGCGGTAAGCGATCCCGGCGACCAGGCGGCGTTCGTCCCCGCCGACCACGTCGGTCTCGCCCAGCAGCAACGCCGTGGCGGTGGCACCCAGTCCGGCCGCGTCCGAACCCGCGCGGCCCACCAGCCCGAGCAGCGCCGCCCCGACCGACAGGATCGAGCGGTCCGCGCCGTCGAACCGTTCGACGCGGCCGACCACGACCAGATGTGACGCCGTCGCCTGCGGGTACACCGGTTGCGCGACGACATGCGTGCCGTCGGCCAGTTCCGTCGTCGCGCTGCGAATCCCCCGGCCCGCCCGCAGCGTGGCGACCAGTTCCCGGATCTCGTCCGGCAGCGGGGACGGCGCGCCGTGGTCGGCGGCGAGGACGTCGCCGACCCCGACCAGCGCCACCCACGCCCGCAGCCGCCCGGCCAGCGCGCTCGCGAGTTCGCCGAGCCCCTCGCCCGCGGCCCTGGTCAGCGCCTCGCGCGCGGCCGCGATCCGCCGCTGTTCCCGCTGGACGTCCTCGGCGAGCGCGACCGACACCGCGCGGCTGATCGCCAGGAACGGCGTCCGCGGCTGGACGACGATCAGCGGCAATCCGTGCCGCGCGCAGGCCGACCGCAGTGCCGGCGGCAAAGTCTCGTGGGTGCCCGGCGTCAGCCCGAAGCCGAGCGCGGAGATCCCGCTGTCGGCCAGCCGCCGAACGTAGCGGTCGACCTCGGACGGCTCCACCGGAAGGTTCACGCCCGCGGTGAGCAGCAGTTCCGCCCCGAGCAGGTACGGCGCGGGATCCCGCAGCTCGCTGACGTGCGCCCAGCGCACCGGGGCGTCGAGCGCGTCCGGGCGCAGGGTCTCCACGACCGGGTCGAGTGCCAGTTCCGGGTTGCCGACCACGGCCCGTAACGGGACATTCACATCCGAGTCGAACGGATCACGGCTTTGGGTCATTTCGTCCTCGATTTCCGACGCCTTGGACGGATCATCCCATGTCGTTCAAGGCGCGAACGAACCTACGGTGGCCCGAACGAAGCGAACCGCCCCAAGGCAAGGAGGACACCGTGGCCGGTGACTACGCGGTGATCGCGCTCTACATAGCGGGCATGATCGGGGTCGGCTGGTTCGGCCTGCGGCTGGCCAAGACCAAATCCGACTACCTGGTCGCGGGCCGCCGCCTCGGCTGGTTCATGTACTCGGGCACGATGTCCGCGGTCGTCCTCGGCGGCGCTTCGACGGTCGGCGGCGTGAAACTCGGCTACACCTACGGCATCTCCGGCGCCTGGCTCGTGATCGCGATCGGCGTCGGCATCCTGGTCCTGCACACGCTGTTCGCACGGCGGCTGGTGAAGCTGCGCGTCTACACCGTCGGCGAGATGCTCGACCTGCGCTACGGCGGCTCCACGAGCGCCATCTCCGGCGTCGTCATGTGGGCGTACACGCTGATGCTGACCGTCACCTCGACGCTGGCGTTCGCCACCATCTTCAAGGTCCTGTTCAACGTGCCGAGCTGGGCCGGGATCGCCATCGGCGGGTCGATCGTGGTGCTCTACTCGGTGCTCGGCGGCATGTGGTCGATCACGCTGACCGACATCGTCCAGTTCGTCATCAAGACCATCGGCATCCTCTTCATCCTGCTGCCGGTCTCGATCGTCTCGGCGGGCGGCTTCGACGGGATGGCCGCGCGGCTGGACGAGAGCTATTTCGAACTCACCGCCATCGGCGGCGACACGATCCTCACCTACTTCCTCATCTACAGCTTCGGCCTGCTCATCGGCCAGGACATCTGGCAGCGCGTGTTCACCGCGAGGACGCCGGGCATCGCCACCGGGGGCGGCGTCATCTCCGGTGTCTACTGCCTGGTCTACGGTCTCGCCGGCGCGCTGATCGGTACCGCGGCCAAGACGCTGTACCCGAACCTCGCCAGCGCGCAGGACGCGTTCGCGACCATCGTCGAGGATCAGCTGCCCGCCGGGGTCCGCGGCCTGGTGCTCGCGGCGGCGTTGTCGGCCATGATGTCGACCGCGAGCGGCGCGCTCATCGCCTGCTCCACGGTCAGCACCTCGGATCTGCTTTCCAAGCTGGGCCTCAAGAAGGCCGTCAACGAGGTCACCAGGAACCGTGTCACCACGCTGGTCCTCGGTGTCGTCGCGATCGGCATCGCGATGGTCGTGGACGACGTCGTCAACGCGCTGACCATCGCCTACGACATCCTCGTCGGCGGTCTGCTGGTCGCGATCATCGGCGGGCTGGCCTGGAAACGCGGCACTCGTCAGGGCGCGCTCGCGTCGATGGTCGTCGGTACCGTCGTGGTCATCGCGTTCATGTTCATCGACGGCGTCGAGGCCAACAGCCCGATCTACTGGGGTCTCGGCTCCAGCCTGGCGGTGTACCTGCTGGTCAGCTTCCTCACCCCGCGTACCTCCGACGAGATCCTCACCGTGTGGACCCGCCGTCTGAACGGCAGCGCGGTCGCCGAAGAAGAAGAGGCGAAACTCGCCGCTTCGAAGTCCTGAAACCCTTACATCTCAAGAAGGAGACACAGTGCCTGAGCAGAGCCCGATCGGCCCCGTCGACTCGTCCAAGGTGCCCCGGTTCGCCGGTTTCGCGACCTTCGCGAGGCTGCCGCGGATCGATCAGGTCGAGCGTGCCGATGTCGCCGTCGTCGGCGTGCCGTTCGACGCCGGGGTGTCCTACCGCCCCGGCGCGCGGTTCGGCCCCGCCGCGCTCCGTGAGGCCAGCAGGCTCCTTCGCCCGTATCACCCGGAACTCGACGTCTCGCCGTTCGCCGAAACGCAGGTGGTCGACGCCGGCGACATCGCGCTCAACCCGTTCAACATCGGCGAGGCGATCGAGACCCTGCAGGACGCGGCCGAGGCGCTGACCGCGAACGGGACCCGCCTGGTGACCGTCGGCGGCGACCACACGATCGCGCTGCCGCTGCTGCGGGCGGCGGCGAAGAAGCACGGACCGGTGGCGCTGCTGCATTTCGACGCGCACCTCGACACCTGGGACACCTACTTCGGCGAGCCGTACACCCACGGCACCCCGTTCCGGCGGGCGTCCGAGGAAGGCATCCTCGACACCGAAGCGCTGTCCCACGTCGGCACGCGCGGCCCGCTGTACGGCAAGCGGGATCTGGAAGAGGACCGCCGTCTCGGATTCGGCATCGTCACCTCCGGCGACGTCATGCGCCGCGGGGTCGCCGAGACCGTCGACGCGCTGCGCCAGCGCATCGGCGGCCGCCCGCTCTACATCTCCGTCGACATCGACGTGCTCGACCCCGCGCACGCGCCGGGCACCGGCACCCCCGAAGCGGGCGGCATGACCAGCCGTGAACTGCTGGAGATCCTGCGCGGGCTGCGGGACTGCAACCTCATCGGCGCGGATGTGGTGGAGCTCGCCCCGGCTTACGATCACGCCGAGATCACCGCCATCGCGGCCTCCCACGTCGCTTACGACCTGGTGAGCCTGCTCAGCCTGGGAAAGAGCGAATGACACAACGGATAGGCGGCGACGTCGTCGTCGAAACCCTCCGCGCGCTCGGCGCCGGCACCGTGTTCGGCCTGCCCGGCCAGCACGCGCTCGGCCTGTTCGAAGCACTGCGGCGCACGGACGACCTGCGCGTGATCAGCTCGCGGGTGGAGAACAACCTGGCGTTCGCGGCCGACGGGCACGCCCGCGCCCGGCTCGCGGCGGACCCCGAAGGCCCGGTCCCGGTGACCCCGATGATCGTGTCGACCGGCCCCGGCGCGCTGCTGACTTTGGCCTCACTGCAGGAATCCCGGGCGGCGTCGGTCCCGGTGCTCGGCATCTCCAGCCAGATCCCGGTCGCCGGGCTCGGCGGCGGACGGCACGGGTACCTGCACGAACTGCCCGATCAGCAGGCCAGTTTCCGTGACGTCGTGAAGTCGGTGCACGTGGTGCGCACCGTCAGCCAGATCCCGACGGCGCTGCGCGAAGCCTGGGAATCGGCGGCGACCGCGCCGTACGGCCCGGTGTGGGTCGAGATCCCGCAGGACATCCTGCTGGCGCCGACGGAGCTGCCGCGGATCACCTCGGTGACCGCACGGCCCGCTCCGCTCGCGCCGTTGCCGGAGCTCGTCACCGAGGCCGCGAATCTCCTTGGTGCGGCGAAGAATCCGGTGATCCTGGCCGGTGGTGGCGCACTGCGCTCGGGCGCGCGGGCGGAACTGAAGGCACTCGCGGAGGCACTGCGCGCGCCGGTGCTGTCGACGTTCGGCGGCAAGGGCGTCTTCGGCTGGGACCACGAGCTTTCCGGGCAGTCGTGGGTCGAAGACTGGCACAGCACCGAGTTCCTCTCGGCCGCGGATGTGCTGCTCGTCCTGGGTTCCGGGCTCGGCGAGCTGTCCAGCAACTACCGCGAGTTCGCTCCGCGCGGCCGGATGATCCAGGTCGAGGCCGATCTCGGGAAACTGGAGTCGAACTATCCGGCGCTGGGTATTCACGCCGATGTCCGCCTTGTCCTGCAAGGACTTCTGGAGCAGGTGCCGTTCCGCCGGTCCGACGGTGCCGCCGAAGCCGCGGTGGCGGATCTGTTGACCAAGGTGCGCGAACGCCTCGACGCCCAGCCCCTCGGGGTCGAACGCAAGCTGATCGAAGACATCCGCGCGGCACTGCCCGAGGGCACGCAGACGTTCTGGGACATGACGATCGCGGCCTATTGGGCGTGGTCGGCGTGGAATCCCGAGGGCGCCCCGATCCACACCGCGCAGGGTGCGGGCGGGCTCGGCTACGGCCTGCCCGGCGCGCTCGGCGGCGCTGTCGCCACCGGCGATCCGGTGCTCGCGGTGTCCGGCGACGGCGGCGCGATGTACGGGATCGCGGAACTGGCCACGGCGGTCCAGCACGGACTCGACGTCACGTGGCTGGTCATCGACGACGGCGGCTACGGCATCCTGCGCGAATACCTGACCGGCGCCTTCGGCCAGTCCACCGCCACCGAACTCGCCCGTCCGGATTTCGCCGCGCTGGCGCGCTCTTTCGGCGTCGACGCGACGGTGTCCTCTTTGGACACCATCGGGAAGGACCTCGCCGGCGCGCTGGGCACGCCGGGGCCGTCCGTGGTCGTACTTCCCGCCCTGCTGAAGATGTTCGAGCCGACCCACCTGGAGAAGAAATGACTCAGGTCCTCAATTTCGTCGACGGCGCCGAGGTACCGGCGTCGGGCTCGCGGACACTCGACCTGGTGGATCCCGCCACCGGCGAGGTCTTCGGCACCAGCGTCCTGTCCGAGCAGTCCGATGTGGACGCCGCGCTGGCCGCCGCCGAACGGGCGTTCAAGGTGTGGCGCAAGAGCACCCCCGCCCAGCGTCAGCTCGCCCTGCTGAAGATCGCCGACGCGGTCGAGGCACGCGCGGAGGAGTTCGCAGAGCTGGAGATCCGTGAGACCGGCAAGATCCGGTCCGTGGTGCTGGACGAGGAGATCCCGGAGTGCGTCAGCGCGCTGCGGTTCTTCGCCGGTGCCGCACGGCAACTCGAAGGCACCGCGTCCGGGGAATACCTGCCGGGGCACTCTTCGGCGATCCGGCGTGAACCGGTCGGCGTCTGCGCACAGATCGCGCCGTGGAACTACCCGCTGATGATGGGCGTCTGGAAGATCGCCCCGGCGCTGGCCGCCGGGAACACCGTCGTGTTGAAGCCGGCCGAGACCACGCCGTCGACCGCCGTGCTGCTGGCCGAGGTCGCGGCGGAGTTCCTGCCGCAGGGTGCGTTCAACGTGCTGTGCGGCGACCGCGACACCGGCCGCGCGCTGGTGAAGCACCCGATCACCGAGCTGGTCTCGATCACCGGCTCGACCCGCGCGGGTATCGACGTCGCCACCGTCGCGGCGGCCGATCTCAAACGCACGCACCTCGAACTCGGCGGGAACGCGCCGCTGCTGGTCTTCGGCGACGTGAACCTCGCCGAGGCGGCGGAGGGCATCGTCGGCGCGGCGTTCTACAACGCCGGCCAGGACTGCACCGCGGGCAGCCGGGTGCTGGTGGACGCGGCGATCCACGACGAGTTCGTCGCGGAACTCACCAAGGCCGCCGCCGCGCAGGCCCCCGGCCGGGACTTCGGCCCGCTCAACAGCGAGGCGCAGTTCGGCCGGGTGCGCGGGCTCGTCGAGCGGCTGCCGTCGCACGCCCGCGTGGAGACCGGCGGCGTCCCCGCCGGTGACCGCGGTTTCTTCTTCTCCCCCACCGTGATCTCGGGCCTGACACAGGACGACGAGATCGTGCAGGAGGAGATCTTCGGCCCGGTGATCACCGTTCAGTCCTTTGTGGACGAGGACGAAGCGGTGCGCCTTGCCAACGGCGTCCCGTACGGGCTGGCGTCGTCGATCTGGACCAACGACCTGGCACGCGCGACCCGCGTTTCGGGTGAACTCGACTTCGGCTGCGTCTGGGTCAACACCCACGGGCCGCTGGTCTCGGAAATGCCCCATGGCGGCTTCGGGCACTCGGGCCACGGGAAGGACCTCTCGTCCTACTCCTTCGCCGAGTACACCCGCGTCAAGCACGTCATGACCCGCTTCGCCTGACCCGCATTTCGTCCTCTGGATGCGGTACTTGCGTGTGCAAGGGCCGCATCCAGAGGACTAAATGCGTACTTGGAGGTCCCCATGGGTGACAAGGTCACCGAAGTCGAGCAGCACGGCATCGCGCCGATCCCGCCGGAGGAACAGACGTCGCGGCCCCGCGACCTGTTCCGGATGGCGTTCGGCGGCGCGAACACCTTCGCCACCATCATCCTCGGGACACTCCCGATCGCGTTCGGCCTGAGCTTCTGGGCCGCGGTGGCCGCGACCGTCGCGGGCGTGGTCGTCGGCGCGCTCGTGCTCTCGCCGATGTCGTTGTTCGGCCCGCTCACGCGGACCAACAACGCCGTCTCCTCGGGCGCGCATTTCGGCGTCGTCGGCCGCTGTGTCGGTTCCTTCCTCTCCCTGCTGACGGCGATCACGTTCTTCGCCATCTCGGTCTGGGTGAGCGGCGACGCCGTCGCCGGTGCCGCGCAACGGCTCTTCGGCTTCGACGGCGGTGAGGTGCTCCGCGGCGTCGCGTACGGCGTCATCGCGATCGCGACACTGGTGGTGTGCATCTACGGCTACCGGTTCATGCTGCTGGTGAACCGGGTCGCCGTCGTACTGGGCACGGCGATCATGCTGCTCGGGATCGTGGCCTACGGCGGCACGTTCGACCCGGGTTTCGCCGGCACCGGCGTCTATGCGCTCGGGGACTTCTGGCCGACCTGGATCCTGGCCGCGCTCACCACGATGGCGAACCCGATCTCGTTCGGCGCCTTCCTCGGCGACTGGACGCGCTACATCCCCGCACGCCACAGCCGCCGTTCCCTGCTGGCCGCGCCGTTCCTGGCGCAGGTGGCGACGCTGCTGCCGTTCGGCTTCGGCATCGCCACCGCGACACTGGTCGCCGATCCGGCCGACTACATCACCGGCCTGACCGCGATCTCCCCGCTCTGGTACGCGATCCCGCTGATCGTGGTCGCGCTGATCGGCGGGCTGTCCACCGGCACGACGTCGCTCTACGGGACCGGGCTGGACTTCAGCTCGATCTTCGTGAAGCTGAGCCGGGTGCAGGCGACGCTGCTGATCGGCTCGCTCAGTGTCGTGTTCATCTTCGTCGGCAACTTCGTGCTCGACATGGTCTCCAGCATCAACGCCTTCGCCACGCTGATCGTGCTGTGCACCTCGCCGTGGATGGTGATCATGATGATCGGCTTCGTGCTGCGTCGCGGGTTCTACGACCCGGACGATCTCCAGGTGTTCAACCAGGGCCGCAAGGGCGGCCGCTACTGGTTCACCCGGGGCGTGAACTGGCGCGCGATGGCCGCGTGGATCCCGGCGACGACGCTGGGCCTGCTGACCGCCAACACCCCGATGATCGCCGGGCCGTTCAAGGACATCGCGGGCGGCGTCGACGTCAGCATGGTGGTGACGCTGTGCACGGCGGCGATCGCGTATCCCGTGCTGGTGAAGCTTTTCCCCGAACCGCGGGAGGTCTACGCGTACTCGGAGCCTGTCGCCACGCCGGCGGTGGCGATCGCCCAGGAGGCCTAGCGCACCGCTTCGTGTTCCGTGAGGGCCTCCTTCACTACCTTCAGGGTAGGGAAGGAGGCCCTCACGGACCGGCGAGCGTGCCCTCGGTGGGCGTCGGCTCAGCGACCCGACGAAGGCCTAGCGCGTGCTATGAAAGGTCCTTTCCTTGCAAATTTTGCAACGAAAGGACCTTTCATAGCGCTTGTCAGCGGTGCGTGTCCTCCGGCGCCGGTGTCCGGCTCGCCAGGTTCGCGGACCACTCGGTGACCCGCCGCGCGACGTCCTGGGCGGTGAGCCCGACGCGGGCCAGCACCTCTTCGCGTGAACCGTGGTCGTGGAACACCTGCGGCACCGCGAGGTCCCGCAACGGCACGTCGCATTCGGCGTCGCGGAAGAGCGCGGCCAGCGCGGAGCCGAAGCCGCCGTGACGGCCGCTGTCCTCGACACTCACGACCAGCTAGTGCTGCTCGGCCAGCGCCACCAGTTCGGCGGGCGCCGGGACGACCCAGCGCGGGTCCACCACGGTCACGCCGATGCCCTGGTCGGCCAGCCGGTCCGCGGCGGCGAGCCCGAGCATCGCGAACGCGCCCACGGCGACCAGCAGGACGTCGGCGTCGCCGTCGGGTTTGCGCAGGACGTCCACCGTGCCGACGCGTTCGACGCCGGGCACGGAGTCGATCACGCCGCCCTTGGAGAACCGCAGCGCCGTCGGCCCGTCCTCGACCGCGACGGCCTCCCGCAGTTCCTCGCGCAGCGTGCCGGCGTCGCGCGGCGCGGCGACCCGCATGCCCGGCACCATGCCCAGCAGCGAGAGGTCCCACATGCCGTGGTGACTCGGCCCGTCCGGTCCGGTGATGCCGGCCCGGTCCAGCACCAGCGTCACCGGCTGGCGGTGCAGCGCGACGTCCATCAGGACCTGGTCGAACGCCCGGTTCAGGAAGGTCGAGTAGACCGCGACGACGGGGTGCTTGCCGCCCATCGCGAGCCCGGCGGCCGAAGTCACCGCGTGCTGCTCGGCGATGCCGACGTCGTACCAGCGATCCGGATACGCCTCGGCGAACTTGTGCAGCCCGGTCGAGCGCAGCATGGCCGCGGTGATCGCGACGACGTCCTCGCGGTCGGCGCCGATCTTCACCAGCTCGTCGGCGAAGACACCGGTCCAGCTCGGGCCCTTGACCGGCGGCAGGCCGGTCTCCGGGTCGATCGGGTCGGTCTGGTGCATCTGGTCGGCCTGGTTGCTCACCGCGGGCTCGTAGCCGTGGCCCTTCTCGGTGACCACGTGCACGATGACCGCCCCGCCGAAGTCGCGCGCGCTCTGGAACGCCTTCTCCAGCGCGGCCAGATCGTGCCCGTCCACCGGGCCGAGGTACTTGAGGCCGAGGTCGGAGAACATCATCTGCGGGCTCAGCGCGTCCTTGATCCCCGCCTTGGCCGCGTGCAGTGCCGCGTAGATCGGCTTGCCGACGATGGGCGTGTGCCGCAGCAGTTCCTTGCCGCGGTCCAGCACGCGTTCGTAGCCCGGCTTGAGCCGCAGCGACGCGAGGTGGTCCGCCACGCCGCCGATGGTCGGCGAGTACGAGCGGCCGTTGTCGTTGATGACGATGACGACCGGGCGGCGCGGGTTCGCGGCGATGTTGTTGAGCGCCTCCCAGCACATGCCGCCGGTCAGCGCGCCGTCGCCGACGACGGCGATCGCGTGCCTGCCGCCCCCGCCGAGCTCGAACGCCTTCGCCAGACCGTCCACATAGGACAGCGCGGTCGACGCGTGGCTGTTCTCGACGAGGTCGTGCTCGCTCTCACAGCGCGCCGGGTAGCCGGTGAGGCCGCCGAGCTGGCGCAGCTTGCCGAAGCCGTCATGACGACCGGTGACGATCTTGTGCACATACGCCTGGTGACCGACGTCCCACACGATGGCGTCGTTCGGCGAGTCGAAGACCCGGTGCAGCGCCATCGTCAGCTCGACCACACCCAGGTTCGGGCCGAGGTGACCACCGGCGAGCCGCACCTTTTCGACGAGGAAGTCCCGGATCTCCGCGGCCAGCTCGTCGAGCTGCTCCGGGGTCATCCGCTTCAAGTCGGCCGGTCCGTGCACGGACTCGAGCAACGTCACTCTCCCACCTCGCCTGATTCCTCTTCCGCCGTTCCGACCAGTCTACGGAGGGTCCCTGAGAGTCTTCCGTCCGCCGCGTCACGGGTCACATGTCAGAAAATCACCACTCGACACCCGACGGTGTGAACATGGTCTCTTTTGCCAAGTAGCGGTCACGTCGGGTGGCCGTAATAATCGCTGATCGACGGTTGAGCAAGAGCCGGTTGCGGAGGGCTTGATGGCGGACTTTTTCATCGGTGGCGAGTGGGTCGACGCGGTCGGCGGTGGTCGCCGGGAGATCCGCTGCCCCGCGGACGGGTCGCTGGTCGCGGAAGTCGCCGAAGGCACCCGTGAAGACACCGAAGCGGCCATCGCCGCCGCGAGGAAGGCGTTCGACACCGGCCCGTGGCCGGGCACGCCCGCTCCCCAGCGCGGCGACCTGCTGTTGAAGGCCGCGGACCTGCTCGATCGCGACGCCTCGGCCTTCGCCCGCGCCGAATCGCTCGACACCGGGAAACGGCTGGTCGAGAGCGAATACGACATGGCCGACATCGCCGCGTGCCTGCGTTACTTCGGCAAGCTCGCCGCCAACGACGCCGGCCGCGTGGTCGACACCGGCAACCCGGACGCGTTCAGCCGGATCGTGCACGAGCCGGTCGGCGTCTGCGGGCTGATCACGCCGTGGAACTACCCGCTCCTGCAGACGATCTGGAAGGTCGCCCCCGCGCTCGCGGCGGGCAACACGTTCGTCCTCAAACCCAGCGAGCTGACCCCGCACACCTCGATCATGCTGATGAAGCTGCTGACCGAGGCCGGGCTGCCCGGCGGCGTCGCGAACCTGGTGCTCGGGGCGGGCGCGCAGGCCGGGGCTCCACTTTCGGAGCATCCGGATGTCGATCTCGTCTCGTTCACCGGCGGCCTCGCGACCGGCAAGATCATCGCCGCCTCGGCCGCCGCCACCATCAAGAAGGTCGCGCTGGAGCTGGGCGGGAAGAACCCGAACGTCGTCTTCGCCGACTCGGACTTCGACACCGCCGTCGACTACGCGCTGACCGCGGTGTTCCTGCACTCCGGGCAGGTCTGCTCGGCGGGCGCGCGGCTGATCGTCCAAGAGGAATGGCACGACAGGTTCGTCGACGAACTCGTCCGTCGCGCCGAATTGATCCGACTGGGTGGACCTTTCGACCCGAAGGCTGAAACCGGTCCGCTGATCTCGGCCGCCCATTTGGAGAAGATCGAACGCTACGTCGCCGCGGCGCTGGAAGAGGGCGCCGTCCTGCGCACCGGCGGCAAACGACCCGACGATCGCGAGCTCGCGAAGGGGCACTACTACCTGCCGACCATCCTCGACAACGTGAAGCAGGGCAGCAGCGCCGTCGTCGACGAATCGTTCGGCCCGGTGCTCACCGTCGAGACCTTCACCGACGAGGACGACGCCGTCCGCATCGCCAACGACACGCACTACGGCCTCGCGGGCGCGGTGTTCACCTCGGACGCCTCCCGCGCGCAGCGGGTCGCGAACCGGCTGCGGCACGGCACGATCTGGATCAACGACTTCCACCCGTATCTGCCGCAGGCGGAATGGGGCGGCTACAAGCAGTCCGGCTTCGGGCGTGAGCTCGGCCCGACGGGACTCGCCGAGTACACGGAGGCGAAGCACATCTACCAGAACCTCCGGCCCGCACCACAGCGCTGGTTCTCCGGGGAGCCCGCGTCCAACTAAAGAGGGGAAAATTGCCGATGAGCAATCCTTCCGATGACGGCCTCGCCGGTTTCGGCTACAAACAGGAACTCGAAAGAACGCTCGGCAATTTCCACACCTTCGCCGCCGGGATCAGCTACATCTCGATCCTGACCGGGACCTTCCAGCTGTTCTACTTCGGCTTCAGCTTCGGCGGGCCGGCGTACTGGTGGTCGTGGCCGATGGTGTTCGCCGGCCAGCTCATGGTGGCGCTGTCGTTCGCCGAACTGGCCGCGCACTATCCGGTCGCCGGTTCGATCTACAACTGGTCGAAACGGCTCGGCAGCCCGCACGTCGCCTGGCTGGCCGGGTGGATGATGCTGACCGCCTCGATCGTCAGCATCGCCGCGGTCGCGCTGGCGTATCAGATCACGCTCCCGCAGATCTCGTCGTTCTTCTCCTTCTCCGGCGACAGCGCGGTGAACGCGGTCATCCTCGGCACGATCCTGATCCTGTTCACCACGCTGGTGAACGCCTGGGGCGTCAAACTGATGGCGCGGATCAACAGCGCCGGGGTGTTCATCGAACTGATCGCCGCGGTCCTGCTGATCGTCGCGCTCGCGGTGAACATCACGCGCGGCCCCGAGGTCGTCATGCAGACCAACAACACCGGCGCCGACCAGCCGTGGGGGTACTTCGGGGCGTTCCTGGTCGCCTCGCTCGCGTCGACCTACGTCATGTACGGCTTCGACACCGCCAGCTCGCTCGGCGAGGAATCCCACGACCCGCGCAAGAACGCGCCCAAGGCGATCCTGCGCGCGCTGATCGCGTCGTTCGTCATCGGCGGGCTGATCCTCATCCTGGCGCTGATGGCCGTCGGCGACATCAACAACCCGCAGATCGCGACCGGTGGGCTGCAATTCATCGTGCTCGACGTCCTCGGCAGCACGATCGGCACGATCTTCCTGCTGGCGGTCGTCATCGCGATCACCGTATGCAACCTGGCCGTGCAGTCGGCGGCGATCCGGATGATGTTCGCGATGGGCCGCGACAACAACCTGCCCGCCGGGAAGCATCTGGCGCGGGTGTCGCCGAAGACGAAGACGCCCGTGATCCCCGCGATCGTCTCCGGGGTGATCGCGGTGCTGATCCTGGTGGTCAACGTCGGCCAGCCGCAGATCTTCACGGTGATCACCAGTATCGGCATCATCATGATCTACCTGGCGTACCTGCTGGTCACCGTGCCGATGCTGGTCAAACGCCTGCGCGGGCAATGGCCGCCACCGAAGGTGGCCGGCACCAAGTACTTCTCGCTCGGCAAACTGGGGCTCCCGGTCAACATCCTCGGCGTGCTGTGGGGCGGCGTGATCGTGGTGAACCTGGCGTGGCCGCGGCGCGAGGTCTACAACGCGACCGAGCCCTACCACTGGTACCTCCAATGGGGGGCCGTGCTGTTCGTCGGCGCGGTGGCGGTCGTCGGTTTCGCGTATTACTGGTTCGTCCTGCGGCACAAGAGCGGCGTCCTGGCCGATCACGCCGCGGAAGCACTTCCCGAGGAGGCAGCACAGTGACCGGAGAGTTCGACTACATCGTCGTCGGCGGCGGGACGGCGGGTTCGGTGGTCGCGGCGAGACTCTCGGAAGACCCGGACGTCACCGTGGCGCTCCTGGAGGCCGGACCGTCCGATGTGGACAATCCGGCGGTGCTGGAACTGACGAAGTGGATGGCACTGCTGGAATCCGGCTACGACTGGGACTACCTGGTCGAACCGCAGGAGTCCGGCAACTCCTTCCTGCGCCACGCCCGCGCGCGAGTGCTCGGCGGCTGCTCGTCGCACAACTCGTGCATCGCCTTCTGGGCGCCGGCGGAAGACCTCGACGAATGGTCGTCGCTCGGTCTTCCCGGCTGGTCGGCCAAGGATGTTTTCCCGCTGTACAAGCGTCTTGAGACCAACGACGGTCCCGGTGACCACCACGGCCGCTCCGGTCCGGTGACCATCCGCTCGGTGCCGCCGAACGACCCGACCGGCGTCGCGCTGCTGCAGGCCTGCGAGCAGGCGGGCATCCCGAGGACGGAGTTCAACTCGGGCAAGACCGTGACACACGGGGCGAACTGGTTCCAGATCAACGCGCGCGAAGACGGCACGCGATCGTCGGCGTCGGTCTCGTATCTGCACCCGATCATCGGCAAGCGGCCGAACCTGGAGATCATCACCGGTGCCCGCGTCCGGCGGCTGCTGTTCGACGGCAAACGCTGCACCGGCGCGGAGTACCTCGCCGACGACCTGATCCACGGCGTCCCGCTGCGCGCGCGGCGCGAGGTCATCCTGTCCTCTGGCGCGATCGACACCCCGAAACTCCTGATGCTGTCGGGAATCGGCCCCGCCGATCATCTGCGCGAGGTCGGAGTGGAAGTTCTGGTGGACTCCCCCGGCGTCGGCGAGAACCTGCAGGATCACCCGGAAGGCGTCATCCAGTGGGACGCCCTGCAGCCGATGACCACCGAGTCCACGCAATGGTGGGAGATCGGCATCTTCACCACCACCGAGGAAGGGCTCGACCGGCCGGACCTGATGTTCCACTACGGCTCGGTGCCGTTCGACATGAACACCCTCCGGCAGGGCTATCCCACCACGGAGAACGGCTTCTGCCTGACCCCGAACGTCACCCGGTCACGGTCGACCGGCACCGTGCGGCTACGCAGCCGCGACTATCGGGACAAGCCGAAGGTGGATCCGCGCTACTTCACCGACGAGCACGACATGCGCGTGATGACCTACGGCATCAAACTGGCACGCAAGATCGCCGAACAGCCCGCGCTGGACGAATGGGCGGGCACGGAACTGGCACCCGGCAAGGACGTCAAGACCGACGACGAGATCGCCGACTACCTGCGCAAGACGCACAACACGGTCTACCACCCGTCGTGCACCGCGAAAATGGGCGGCGACGGGGATCCGCTGGCCGTACTGGACGCGCGACTGCGGGTGCGGGGCGTCGAAGGCCTGCGCGTCGCGGATGGTTCGGCGATGCCGTTCCTGGTCGCGGTCAACCCGTGCATCACGACGATGGCGATCGGTGAGAAGTGCGCGGACATGCTGAAGGAGGACGCGCGCTCCTAGGCATTGCTTGAGTGAGGCCCCCTGGTTTCGGCCAGGGGGCCTTCGCTTTGCCCTGGAAAACCAGTGGAGCGGCCTCTCCCTGGCCATTACCGTGCTGCCGGACCATGTCGTCGAGCCCGAGGGCCTGCCGTTGTACACCCTGTGAGACCTCCCGAGAGCTGATTTCGTCGCGCGTCGCGTCTAGGCGCCGCGTTTCTTTTTGCTGCGGATTTCTCACTGAACGGGCGTATTCCTGTGCTCGAAAACTGGGTGGTCGTACCCACCTGCCTACCTGTCGTCCTCCGCCGTTGCCACGCTTGCGCGTCCGGGCGTTTCCGGGCGAACGGCAAGTTCCGCGTCAACGCCAACCACAAACTCCTCGACGTCTGGCTCCTCGTGCGCTGCACCGGATGCGGGGACACCGCGAAGCTCACGATCCTGGAGCGGGTGAACGTGCGCTCCGTCCGGCCTGAACTGCTGAACCGGCTGCATGAGAACGACCCCGCCTTGGCGGCGCACCTGCTCCAGGACCCCGCCGTGCGGCGCCGTAACCGCATCGCCCTCGATTGGGAGGGTGCCTGGTGCCTCGACACCGGCTCCTCGGATGCCCCGGACTTTCGCGACGTCTCCGTTCGCTTCGCGGCTCGGATCCCGGTCCGGCCGGTGCGGCTGATCGCCGAGGGATGCGGTCTTTCGCGGGGCGAGGTCGAGAGACTGATCGAGGAAGGGAAGGTGGTTTCGGCGGTGCGGTTGACCGGGAAGGTTTCCGGGGACTTCACTTTCACGCTGAAACGCTGAGCTTGGGTCTCGTGAGTGGTAAGGACGGTTAGAGCCAAGGGTGGCTTAGGCACCTACGTGGTTCCGGCTTCCCTCGGCTCAGCCGAGGAAACCCGACCTTCACACCTTGCCTGAGTACATGAAGGACCCCTTCCTTGCGCCTGGCGCAGTGAAGGGGTCCTTCATGTACTCAGGCGGGCAAGAACACTGGTGCCGAGCCGCGTGAGTCTCGTGAGAGACAAAGACAGGTCGTGAGTGGTAAAGGACGGTTAGAACCGTCCTTACCACTCGCGAGCGTCACGATGTCCGACCCCATATCACCCATCAGTGGTAAATGTGCAATTACCATTATTGCTTAAAATTACGAATGATTTCCCGCCCATATTTCGGTAATATGGAGACGTGCCCGAGACGACCATTCCCGAACTGCCGCAGGAACTGTGGCGCGCCGGCAAGCTGGAGCTTGCCCACGGCGTGACACACCTGCTGCAGGTGATGAGGGTGGCCTCGGCCGGCTTGGGGAAGTACCTGGCGGAAGTCGAGTCGCGGGGCGCGGAAGACTTGTTCGGCTATGGGAGCGCGACATCTTGGCTCGCCGATGTCGCCCGGATCTCCCGGGGTGACGCGCAAGACATGGTGGACCGGGCCCAGGCCCTGAACCCCGCGCCGGGTGTCGGTGGTGAGGGTGCCGTGTTCGCGCCCGCAACCGCCGCCGCGGCCGAGGACGGCGCGCTCGGGGAGCAGCACATAGACCTGATCCTGGAGATCCTCCGCAAAATTCCCTCCGATGTGCCCGCGGAGGAACGAGCCGGGGCGGAGAAGATCCTCGCCGATCTCGCCCGCGAGGCCGGGCCGAAAGAGATCGCCGACGCAGGCGTGAACCTTCTCGCGCATCTCGACCCCGATGGCAACGAGCCGAAGGACCCCGAACCCACGCCGCCGAGGCGGGAGGTGTTCGTCGAGCGCCGCAAGGACGGCTTCTGGAAACTGTCCGGGCTACTGGACCCCGAGACCGGTGCCCGCACCGCGGCCACGCTGGACGCCTACGGGGCGAAGCGGCCGGTCGACGAGTTCGGCCAGACCGACCACCGCACCATGCCCCAACGCCGAGGAGACGCGTGGGCCGACCTCGTCGACCTCGCCATCGCCTGCCCCGATCAACCGGGCACCTCCGGCTACCGCACGCTGGTGCATGTCACCGTCGGACTCGAAGCCTTGAAGACCGGACTCGGGACCGCGTGCCTCGACTTCGTCGGGAAGATCACCGCCCGCGAAGCCCGTTTGGCAGCTTGCGACTGCCTGATGATCCCCGTCGTGCTCAACGCCGCCGGTGAGCCTCTCGATGTCGGACGAATGAAACGGTTCGTCACCCCAGGCCAACGTCGGGCCTTGAACATTCGCGACGGTGGCTGTGCGTTCCCCGGCTGCCATCGGGCGCCGAAGCACTGTCACGCCCACCACATTCACCACTGGGCGGACGGCGGACCGACTGATCTGCGGAACCTGGTCCTTCTCTGCGGCTTCCACCATCGGCTGATCCACCATGGCGACTGGCAGGTTCGGATGGCGCCGGACGGGATACCGGAGTTCGTGCCACCTCAGTACCTCGACCCGCTACAAGTGCCACGGCGCAACACTCTCCACCGCGTCGTGACTTGATCACGCACAACCCGAGGAGCCCGCCGTCCGCACCGGCGACGGGCTCCTCGGCATGCCCATGTTCAAGTGACGTGAAAGACCCCTGGACCGAACCATCCGGCCTAGGGCGTGTCCTGCGGATCTTCATCGGAGGTGGAGGACGATGCAGGCGAGGATGATCTCGGCGCGGTGGTAGGCGGCTCGTTTGGCGTATCGGGTCGCTAGGCCGCGAAATTGTTTGAGCCGGTTGAAGCATCGCTCGACGACGTTGCGGAGCTTGTAGAGGTCGGGGTCGAAGGCCGGTGGCCTTGATCCTGCGCTCCCGCAGCGCCTTCCGGGTATTCGGGTGGGTGTAGGCCTTGTCGGCCAGCAGCGGCAGCAGTTGCGGGTTGTCCCCGGCATGACCGGGCTTGAGGATCACCGCCAACGGCAGACCGGCCGCGTCGACCGCCAGGTGAAGCTTCGTCGTCAGCCCTCCCCGGGAGCGTCCGAGGCATTCCCCGTCGATCGCGAGGTCTTCGATCCAGTCCGCGCAACCCCTTTGACGATCACGTGCTCCAGGACCCGATCCCACGTCCCGTCCGCGGTCCACTTCCGCAACCGCTCATGCGCGATCTTCCACGGCCCATACCGGATCATGAACAAGATCCGCACCATCCGGCCGTACCTCAAATGGAGACGACGGCCGGGGTACCCCGCTCACCGGACATCTGCTGCAGCGCCCACGCCTGCCCGAATTTCGCCAGCGCGGGCCCCGACCAGTAGGCGGAAATGGCGATTCCCTTCCACAACGGCATCTTCGGTCCGCTCAGCGTTCCGTGAGCGACCTGCACCTGGACCGCGCCCTCCACCCAGGTGAAGACGAAATGCGCGTACATGAACATCCATGCCTGTCTGCCCAGCAGATCCCTGGCCAGCACCGGGCCTTCGGACGGGTAGGGCGCCGTGTAGATGACTTGTTTCCGGCCGCTGCGGTAGCTGATCTCCTGCGCCGTGACACCGGGAGGAAGCATTGACGGTTCCATTCGTCAGTCCTCCACGATGGTGACCGTGCCGTGCCCGTCGCAGCCGGCGCAGCCTTTTCCGTCGCAATCACCACATACCGAAGTAAGATAATCCATGATTCGGAATTCCGTTCGCGTCGAATTGAGCTCAAGTTAGCGAGCACTTCGACACCTGGACAAGCCGAACGAAGCCAATCCATTCCGACGGATTACCGATAAGCCGTTATTGCAGCAACGCAACGCATTCGACGTGGTGTGTCATCGGGAAAGCGTCGAAAGCACGCAGATCCGCCAGCCCGTATCCGTGTCCCGCGAACAGCGCGATGTCGCGGGCCAAGGCGGCCGGGTCGCACGCCACGTAGACGATCCTGTCGGGCGAGCCTTCCACAATGGACTCGACGACGGCCTTGCCCGCACCCTTGCGCGGCGGGTCGAGGACGACGACGTCGACCGGTTTCGGGGCGTCGGCCAGCAGATGCTCGACGCGGCCGGAGCGCCAGCGGACCTGCGGAAGGTCGGCCAGGTTCTCCTCGCCGTCGGCGACGGCGCGACGGCCGGATTCGATGGCGAGCACGCGGCCGCCCGGGCCGACCTGCTCGGCGAGCACCGACGCGAAGAGGCCGACGCCGGCGTACAGGTCCCAGGCCACGCCGTCGCGCGGCGCCTCGGCCCATTCCGCGACGACGGCGGCGAGCGTGTCGGCGGCGGCCGGGTGGACCTGCCAGAAGCCGTGGGCGTCGAGGCGCCAGTCGCGGCCGGCGGCGCGCTGGACGGCGAGGCCGCCCGCCAGCTGCCGCGACTTGGTCTTCCCGTGGACCGTCGACAGGTCGCGGACGTGCACGTGCCCCGCGCCGTCCTTCGTGACCTCGATTTCACTGCCGGGGCGCCAGTTCCGCGACACGACGTCGTCGAGCGCGCCGGGGACGGTGATCGGGCAGTCGTCGATGGCGATCACGCGGTGACTGTGGTGCGCCCGGAAGCCCGCCTTGCCGTCCTTGCCCGCGACGAGCCGGACGCGGCTACGCCAGTCCAGCGGGCCACCGTCGAGCGCTTCGACGACCACGTCGCGCTCGATCCCGGCCAGCCTCTTCAGCTGTTCCGCGACGACCGCGGCCTTGAGTTCACGCTGGTAACCGGGAGCGGCGTGCTGCCAGTCGCAACCACCGCACTCCCCCGGCGCCGCGAGCGGGCACGGCGGCTCCACCCGTTCCGGGGATGCCTCCAGGACCTCGATCGCGTCGGCACGGCAGAACGACCCGCCCTTGTCTTCGGTGACCGAGGCGAGGACCCGCTCGCCGGGCAGCGCGTGCCGCACGAACACGACCCGACCTTCCGCCCGCGCGACGCAGTGCCCGCCGTGGGCGACCGCGCCGACCTCCAGCTCGATCGTTCGTCCGAGCCAGGTGCCGGTCGACGCGTCCACACTCATTCTGATTTTTCCTTGTCCTTCGTTTTTTCGGTCTGTTTGACCACAGGGGAGAATCCACGCCGCACGTCGCCTGCCGCGGGCCGTGCCTTCCGGTCGCGTTTGATCGCCTTTTCCGACGATTCGAGCTGCCACGGCACGCTCGTCACCATGACGCCGGGCTGGAACAGGAGCCGTCCCTTGAGGCGCAGCGCGCTCTGGTTGTGCAGCACCTGCTCCCACCAGTGCCCGACCACGTATTCGGGGATGAACACGGTCACCACGTTGCGCGGATTGTCGCCGCGAACGCGCTTCACGTAGTCCAGCACGGGTTTCGTGATCTCGCGGTACGGCGATTCGATCACCTTCAGCGGCACCTTGAAATTGTGGTCGTCCCATTCCTGGACGAGTTTGCGCGTCTCGGCGTCGTCGACGTTCACCGTGACCGCTTCGAGGACGTCCGGCCGCACGGCCTTGGCGTAGGAAAGCGCGCGCAGGGTCGGCAGGTGCAGCTTCGAAATCAGCACGATCGCGTGGTTGCGCGAAGGCAATACGGTCGGCTTGCGGTCCATCTCGCGCAATTCCTCCGCGACCCGGTCGTAATGCTTCCGGATCGCGGTCATCAGGATGTAGATCGCCACCATGGCCGCGATCGCGATCCAGGCGCCGAGGAGGAACTTCGTGACCAGCACGATGACCAGCACGGTGCCGGTCATGGTGAGGCCGATCGCGTTGACCGTCTGCGATCGCCGCATCCGCCGCCGCACCGTCGGATCGGTCTCCCTGGCCAGCAACCGGTTCCAGTGCCGGAGCATGCCCGCTTGGCTGATCGTGAACGAGACGAACACACCCACGATGTAGAGCTGGATGAGCTTCGTGACCTCGGCGTCGAAGGCGATGATCAGCACCAGCGCGAACGCCGAGAGGAACAGGATGCCGTTGGAGAAAGCCAGCCTGTCGCCCCTGGTGTGCAGCTGGCGCGGCAGGTAGCGGTCCTGGGCGAGGATCGAACCGAGCACCGGGAAGCCGTTGAACGCGGTGTTGGCGGCCAGCAGCAGGATGATGCCGGTGGCGAAGGAGATGTAGTAGAACGCGGGGGTGAAGTCGGCGAACACCGCCTGCGCGATCTGCGCGACGATCGTCTTCTGCTCGTAGCCCGCCGGAGTGCCGGTGAGCTGCGTTTCCGGGTGTTCGGCGAATTTGACGTCGGTGATGATCGCCAGCGTGATGATGCCGACCAGCATCGTCACCGCGAGCACCCCCATCAGCAGGAGGGTGGTCGCCGCGTTCTTCGATTTCGGCTTCTGGAACGCCGGGACACCGTTGCTGATCGCCTCGACCCCGGTCAGCGCCGCCGCACCGGAGGAGAACGTCCGCAGCAGCAGGAAGAAAAAGGCGAAACCGGTCAAAGAGGCTTCTTCGTGCAACTGGAAATCCGCACTCTCGGCCCGCATGTCGGTGCCGGAGGCCGCCTCGATGAGGCCCCAGATCACCATGCCGAGAATGCCGATGATGAAACCGTAGACCGGGATCGCGAACGTTTTGCCCGATTCGCGCACTCCGCGTAGGTTCAGCGCGGTCAACACGACCACGATGACGACCGCGGCGATCACCTTGTGCTCCGCCACCCACGGGATGGCGGAACCGATGTTCGCCACCCCGGATGACGTCGAAACCGCCACCGTGAGCACGTAGTCCACCAGCAGGGCGCTCGCGACGGTGAGCCCGAATTTGCCGCCGAGGTTGGTATTGGCGACTTCGTAGTCACCGCCGCCGCTGGGATAGGCGTGCACGTTCTGCCGGTAGGAGGCGACCACGACCAGCATGACGACGGCGACGGCGACGCCGATCCACGGCGCGAAGGCGTACGCGGACAGGCCCGCGACGCTGAGGGTCAGAAAGATTTCCTCAGGCGCGTAGGCGACGCTCGACAACGCGTCGGACGCGAAAATCGGCAGCGCGATGCGCTTCGGCAGGAGCGTATGCGAGAGGCGGTCACTCCGGAATGGACGTCCGAGGACGAGCCGCTTCAATACGGTCGGGAACTTCGACACCGCAGAAGCGTAACGGGCGGCCCTCACGGTAGGTTCGGCCCTGGTGTGTCTGGGTACCTGCGGACGGGTGAAACGTTCGCTGACTAAGGAGGCAGTGCGTGCACGTGGTGATCATGGGATGCGGCCGGGTCGGCGCATCCCTGGCCGCGGCGCTGGAGCGGCTCGGGCACGAGGTCGCCGTCATCGACAAGAGCAGGCAGGCGTTCCGGCGGCTCGGCAGTGATTTCCACGGTCAGCAGGTGGTCGGCGTCGGCTTCGACCGGCAGGTGCTGATCGAGGCCGGGATCGAACGCGCGGGGGCCTTCGCGGCGGTGTCCAGCGGCGACAACTCCAACATCATCTCGGCGCGCGTGGCCAGGGAGAATTTCGGCATCGACAAGGTCGTCGCCAGGATCTACGACCACAAGCGCGCTGCGGTCTACGAACGGCTCGGCATCCCGACCGTGGCGACCGTGCCGTGGACGACCGACCGGTTCCTGCGCACCCTGCTTCCCGATGGCGTCGCCTCCGAATGGCGAGACCCGTCCGGCAGCGTCGCGCTCCTGCAGCTCCCGTTGCACGAGGGATGGATCGGGCGCAGCGTGCGCGAACTGCAGGACACCACCGGCGCCAGGGTCGCGTTCATGATGCGGTTCGGCACCGCCGTGCTGCCCGACACCAAGGCCGTGATCCAGGCCGACGACGTCGTGTACGTCGCCGCGAAATCGGGCACTGTCAGCGACGTGACCACCGTCGCCGCTCGCGAACCGGAAGAGGAGAACTGATGCGGGTCGCGATTGCCGGGGCCGGCGCGGTGGGCCGGTCGATCGCCGCGGAGCTGATCGACGGGCGCCACCAGGTGATGCTCATCGAACGTGAGGCCGACCAGTTCGAGCCGCACACCGTGGAGCAGGCGGATTGGGTGCTCGGCGACGCGTGCGAGGTGTCGATCCTGGAGGAGTCCGGGATCGAGGAGTGCGACGTCGTGATCGCCGCGACCGGCGACGACAAGGCGAACCTGGTGGTGTCGCTGCTGGCGAAGACCGAGTTCGCGGTGCGCCGGGTGGTGGCGCGGGTGAACAACCCGGCCAACGAATGGCTGTTCAACGACGCCTGGGGGGTCGATGTCGCCGTGTCGACCCCGCGGATGCTCGCGGCGATGGTCGAAGAGGCGGTGAGCGTCGGCGATCTGGTGCGGCTGATGACGTTCCGGCAGAGCCAGGCGAACCTCGTCGAACTCACCCTCCCGGAGGAGACGCCGCTGGCGGGCAAGGCGGTCAGCGAGATCAACCTGCCGCGTGACGCGGCGCTGGTGACGATCCTGCGCGGGGACCGGGTGATCGTGCCGCAGCCGGAGGATCCGCTCGAGCCGGGTGACGAGCTGCTGTTCGTGGCGACCTCGGACGTGGAGCCGGAGATCCGGACCGCGCTGGGTTACTAGAACCGCCCTTTCACGCCTCCTCAAACGCTATGAACGGTCCTTTCCTTGCAAATTTTGCAAGGAAAGGACCGTTCATAGCGTACGGGGCTTGACGGAAGCGGCTAGTTCTCGACGGCGGGCGCCTGCGCGTACTTCTCACGCAGGCGAGCCTCGACCTCGGCGTCGGTCTCTTCACGCGGGGCCTCTTCGGCCTGCGCCTTGAGGTGCTTGTCCGACCGCCGCACCGCCCACACGACGGTGAGCAGGCCGAGCGCGTACAGCGGGTATCCCATCGCGATCTTGGCGAAGGCCAGCCAGCCGGTGTAGTCCTCGTCGTACAGCCAGCGCTGCACGACGAACCGGGCGCCGAAGATCAGCGCCATGGCGCCGGTCGCGATCGAATAGGCGATCAGGGACTTCTTGTCCTTGCGCCAGGCGTGGCCGGTGCCGTTGAGCGCGTTCCACACCACCCCGGCGAGGGGCCAGCGGACGACGATCGAGAGCACGAAGACGCCGCAGTAGACCAGGCTCGTCCAGATGCCGAACAGGAAGAAGCCCTTGGCCGATCCGGTCCGGTAGGCGATGAACGCCGCGATCGCCACCCCGAAGAATCCGGAGATGGCGGGCTGGAGCGGCTCCTTGCGCACGATCCGCAGCACGGTGATCGCCACCGCGCTGCCCACCGCGGCCCAGATGCCCACCGTGAGCCCGAAGATCGCGTTCGCGATCACGAACACGATGACCGGCAGCGAGGAATAGAACAGTCCTGACAGCCCGCCCATCTGTTCCAACAGGGTGGGCGGGGGCTTCTTGTCGTCGGTCTTCTGCTCGCCGCCGGCGGGTTCACTCACGATGCGGGATCAACTCACAGGGCTCTGAAGTTCGTAATAGGGGTTGTACAGCACCTTCTGACCATCACGTTCGGCCATCCGGCCGCGCACCTTGATGGTTCGCCCGGGTTCGATTCCGGGGATCCGGCGGCGTCCGAGCCAGATTAGCGTCACACCCTGTGTGCCGTCGAACAGCTCGGCCTGCAGCGTCGCCGCCTCGTTGGTCGGGCAGAGCTCCACGCTGCGGAGTCTCCCGAGCACCGTCACCTCTTGACCCGACCGGCAGTCGCAGGCTCGCTGCGCTCCGCCGGCCTCGGATTTTTCGGACAGATCGTCGGCGTCGAGATCCTCGACGTCGCTGGTCAGCTTGCGGACCAGCCGGCTGAAGTAGCCGCCGTCTTTGGCGGACATAACGGTGCTCCTGTGCTCCGGGGCCCCCGACTTGAACGGCCCGTGCGTAATCCAGCGTAACTGTGCTTCGACCAGGAGAACGGGTTTAGGGGAATATCGCAACGTGACCTCCGCTATTCCGCCTACGACGGCAGTAGTACTCCCCGGCACCGGGTCCGACGAAGTGTTCGTGCGCAGCGTGTTCTCCGGCCCGCTGCGGGCGCTCGGCATCCGGCTGCTCGCCCCGCCCCCGCCCGCGGGCGGCCGTCTCGCGGACGGCTATCTCGAGGAGCTGGACAGGCTGTCCGGCGAGCACGGTCCGCTGCTCGTCGGCGGCATCTCGTTCGGCGCGCATCTGTCGGCGGAGTGGGCGGCCCGCAATCCGGGCCGCTGCACCGGCCTGCTGGCCGCGCTCCCGGCCTGGAACGGCCCGGCCGGACAAGCACCCGCGTCGCTCGCCGCGCGGCTGTCAGCGGATCTGGTGGCCGAAAACGGGGTCGAGGGCGCGCTGGCGAAATCGACGGACGGCGTCCCGGGCTGGCTCTCGGCGGAACTCGGCCGCGCGTGGCGGCGGCACGGTGCCGACCTGGCGGCAAGCCTGCGGACGGCGGCAGGCCATCCCGCCCCGACACTCGAAGACCTGAAAGGCCTCGACGTGCCCGCGGGGATCGGCGCATGCGTGGACGACCCGATCCACCCAGCGGCGGTGGCGCACGCCTGGGCGAACGCCCTCCCCCACGCCGAAGTCGGCGAGTCGACCCTCACCGCCCTCGGCACGAACAGGGAATCCCTAGGCCACACAACCGTCCAAGCCTGGCTAACCGCCACCCAGACCCACTAACCCCACCGCGGCACCACAGCACCGAACGGTCTCCCAAAGGGCGCTCTGCGCCCGACGGAGACTTCACCCGTCGCGCGCCCTCTTTCGGGCCGAAGGCCCACGGAACGTGATGAAGGGGCGCCCTCCGCTCCCAACCCGAGTTGCAAGCGGCCCGGCGCCCCTTCGGCACGTTTACGTCAGCGCGCGATCAAATAAACACAGCGCGCGATCAAATCAACTCTGCTCGGCGATGTGCTGTGCGACGGCGTCGGGCAGCGTGATGGTGAGCGGGGTGCGGACCGGCATCGGCGCGTCGCCGCGGTCGACGATGGTGTGCCGCACGATCTCGCGCAGTACCGCGGGCGCCTGGGACGCCTGCGACTGCGGACCGGCGATGACGCCGCGGAGCATCCAGCGGGGGCCGT
Source organism: Amycolatopsis sp. WAC 01376 (assembly GCF_003947415.1). GTDB lineage: Bacteria > Actinomycetota > Actinomycetes > Mycobacteriales > Pseudonocardiaceae > Amycolatopsis. The sequence goes on along the minus strand of NZ_QHKL01000003.1, from coordinate 861,472 downwards.
CGACCCCGACGAACCGCAGTGCGACGTCGCCGACGATCGCGGACAGCTCCAGGCCCCATTCCCCCATGCCGACCGAGACCTTGGCGCCGTCGGCGCGCAGTTGCTCGGTGAGTTCGGTGCTGACGTCCTTCCACAGGCCGCCGGACCGAGGCGCCGCGTAGCCGCTCACGGTGATCTGGCCCTGTTCGGTGACGACGTGCACCGCGCGGACGCCGCCGCTCTCCGGGTCCATCTCGACCTGGACCTGGGAGCCGTCGGGTACCGGTACCTTCACCGAACCGAGGTCGATCCTCGGGATGCCGTCCTCGGGCGCGTCGGCGAGGTCGAAGGGGCCGTCGGAGGTCTCCGACAGCTGCGGCTCGATCTCGTCGGCGCCGTCGTCACCGGGACGGTCTTCGACCTCGGGCGCGGCGTGCCGTCCGCTCGGCTTGGCCTCGCGCTTGCGTCCGAAAATCCCCACTAGTTCTCCGTTCCTTCCCTGGCTCCGGCTCCCAGTGTGGCGTGTCCGCCCGTGGAGCCATACCCTCCCTCGCCGCGCTCGGACGGCTCGAGTTCGGCGACCTCGACGAATTCGGCCTGTTCGACCCGTTGCACGACCAGCTGCGCGATCCGGTCGCCGCGGGTGAGCACGACCTTCTCGGAGAGATCATGGTTGATCAGGCAGACGCGGATCTCACCGCGGTACCCGGAGTCGATGGTGCCCGGGGTGTTGACGACCGAGAGGCCGACGCGGGCGGCGAGACCCGAGCGCGGGTGGACGAAGCCCGCGTACCCGGGCGGCAGCGCGATCGCGACACCCGTTCCGACGACGCCGCGTTCGCCGGGCGCGAGCACGAGATCCGAGGTGGTGACGAGGTCGGCGCCCGCGTCGCCGGGGCGCGCGTAGGCGGGGAGTGGGACCGAAGGATCGATCCGGGAAAGCAGTACCTGAACGGTGGACACGGGCGGCGAGACTACCCTGAAGGCGTGGGTGAAAGCGTGAACACGGCCGAAGGCGGCGCCGTCAAGCATTCAGAGCGGCTCTATGTCCCGTGGTGGGGCTGGCCGTTGCCGCTGCTGGGCGGCGGGCTGCTGGCGGCGGAGATCGACATGGGCTATCCGGGGCTCCGCGGCTGGCTGCCGTACGTGGTGCTGATCCCCGCGGTGATCGCGCTGATGGTTTCGCTCGGCCGGTCCCGCGTGCGGGTGACCGGTGGCGCCGAGCCGGAGCTGTGGCTGCGCGACGCGCATCTTCCGCTCAAGTTCGTCGGCGACGTCGACGTCATCGACAAGGAAGCGAAGCGCAAGGCGCTCGGCCGCGACGCCGATCCGGCGGCCTTCGTGCTGCACCGGGGCTGGGTCGGCCCGGTCGTGCGGGTCTGGCTCACCGACCCCGAAGATCCGACGCCGTATTGGCTGTTCAGCACCCGGCATCCGGAGAAGGTGGCCGCGCTGCTGCGGCAGACCGCCTCGAAGTCCTGAGCACAGGAAAGGGGGCCGGCCACTCGGCCGGCCCCCTTATTCCTGTTCGAACCCCGAAACCCCTGTCGCGCCGTCCCCTGTGCCCGTAGGCTCAGGCGCAGTCGCGGCAGATGAGCCGTCCGCCACTCTCTTCCGCAAGCCTGCTGCGGTGGTGCACCAGGAAGCAGACGGAGCAGGTGAACTCGTCGGCCTGCTTGGGCACGACCTTGACGGTCAGGTCCTCCCCGGAAAGTCCGGAGAGGTCCGCGCCCGGCAGCTCGAAGTTCTCGGCGGTCGCGTCCTCGTCGACGTCCACGACGCCGGACTGGTTTTCGTTGCGCCGTGCCTTGAGCTCTTCCAACGAGTCTTCGGCCAGCTCGTCGGCTTCGCTGCGGCGCGGAGCGTCGTAGTCGGTCGCCATTTGTCCCTCACCCCTGCGATGCTTTCGATGTCAGATGGCCCGGACCCAAGAGCGCGCGGCTCGTGAGTCCTTCGTGCCGCTGGTTAACGTCCCAGCGCCCCTGTTTGTGCCCGGCTGGGCAGTGAGCGAGGTCTCTCTTTTGCGCCTCTTACTGCCGCCTGAGCCCGCGAAGGGTAGCTCACGCCGATACCGGCTCTGCAACGAGTCAGACATTGCCGGGATTACGTCACCCAACAGGGGGAACCCTGCTGTCAAGACGCCTGTCGTCCGAATGGGTTGTGCCCGCGTCGGGTACCTCACCCCTTGGGCCCGGCCGCTTGCCCGGAGTGGCCATCGCGTGGTGCTATCCGGAGGCCCGCGCCGATCACCTTCACCACAACGCATAGGCTGATCGGACACGATGGTGAGATGAAGCACCGTCCGGGGATCCGGGCTTTGGGGAAGGGACTGGCAGGTGGCGTCGGGGAACGGCATCGGGGACCGCGGGGCGAGGCCGTATCGCAAACGCAAGCCGCTGCCCGCGCTCATCGTCATCGGGGTGATGGCACTCGGCGCGGTCATCGTCTGGGTGAACGTCGTGGCGAGCAACGCCGACATCGATGCCAAGATCCGCTGCGATCCGCCGCCCGTCCCGCAGCAAGGCGTCACCTACACGCCGCTGGCGCACGACGGACTCGACGACCGGGCGCCGGTCCCGCCGGACAAGGTCGCCGTCCAGGTGCTCAACGGATCCCAGGTCCGCGGCCAAGGCGGCATCGTCACCAGCACGCTCCGGGAACTCGGTTTCTCCCAGGTGCTCGAGCCGGACGTCGACCCGGCCTACAAGAACGCGGAAGCCAAATGCCGCGGCCAGATCCGCTTCGGCGAGAACGGCGCGGCCGCCGCCCGCACGCTGAGCCTGGTGGTCCCGTGCGCCGAACTGGTCAAGGACAACCGCAAGGACGCTTCGGTCACGTTCACCACCGGCACCCTGCTCGGCGACGTCCGCCCGAAGGCGGAAGCGCGCCAGGTGCTCGACCAGCTCACGCAGTGGTCGAAGGCGCAGCAGGGCAACGGCGGCGGTGAGCAGTCGGCGGGCGGCGGTGCCCCGGTGATCGACCAGACGCTGCTGAAGGCCGCGCGCGAAGCTCCCTGCTGAGACTCTTGCAAACGCCATGAACGGTCCGTTCCTTGCAAATTTTGCAAGGAACGGACCGTTCATGGCGCACGCTGAGGGCCTTCAAGCGCTATGAAGGACGCTTTCATAGCAAAATTTGCTATGAAAGCGTCCTTCATAGCGTGTGCCGGACATGCTCAGATAGCGCCCACACCCGAGTCGAGCAGCGCCTGACGCAACGGAGCCTCGATCGACGGCGCCACCGCGAAAGTCGCGTCCGGCCCCAGTTCGGCGTCCTCCCCCGGCACCGACACCCGGGCACCCGCCTCGGCGGCGATGAGCGCCCCCGCGGCCCAGTCCCAGTGACCGAGGCCGTGTTCGACGTAGGCGTCCAGCCAGCCCGCCGCGACCGCGCACAGATCGAGCGAGGCGGCCCCGTTGCGCCGGATGTCCCGCACCCTGGTCGCCAGTTCCGCGACGAACCGGGCCTGCTTCGTCCGCCGTTCGACCTTGTAGGCGAACCCGGTGCCGACGAGGGTCAGATCGAGCCGCCGCGGGGCGTTGACCGACAGCCGCCGCCCGTCGAGGAAGGCGCCCTGTCCGCGCGCGGCGGTCCAGCGGCGGCCGCTGACCGGTTCGACGACGGCGCCCGCCACCGACACCCCGCCGACCTGCTCGGCCACCGACACGGCGAACCACGGCAGCCCGTAGAGGAAGTTCACCGTCCCGTCGATCGGGTCGACCACCCAGGTCACCCCGTCGCCGGCGATCCCGCCACCCTCCTCGCCGAGCACGGCGTCTTCGGGGCGCAGTTCGGCGAGCCGGGCGCGCACCAGCCGTTCCGACTCGTGGTCCACCGCGGTCACCACGTCGGTGTCGGCGGACTTGGTGTCCACCCGCACCTCGCGCCCCGCGTTCATCCCGGTCCAGGCCTCGCGGACCAGTTCGGCCGCCTCGCCCGCGACACGCTCGGCGACACTCTTCAGCAACGTCTCGTCAACTCCCACGTCCGCCATGTCACCACATCCGGTTAAAGTCTCCGAGGCAGGCTTCTGAATCGTGCGAGAAGGGACCACGTCCGTGGTGGAGGCGACCCGAGGTTTCGGTATCGACATCGGCGGCAGCGGGATCAAGGGCGCGCTGGTCGATTTGGCGGAGGGACGGCTGATCGGCGACCGGATCCGCATCGACACGCCGAAGCCGTCGACCCCGGAGGCGGTGGCGGACGTCGTCGCCGAGATCACCGGCCAGGCCGGCTGGGACGGCCCGGTGGGCGTCACGCTGCCCGCGGTGGTCAAGAAGGGCGTCGCGCACACCGCGGCGAACATCGACCGCAAATGGATCGGCACCGACGCCGACGCCCTGTTCGCGAAACGACTCGGCCGCGGTGTGGACGACATCGCGATGCTCAATGACGCCGACGCCGCCGGAATGGCCGAGATCCGCTGGGGCGACCCGATCGCGAAACGCGGTGTGACGGCGCTGCTGACCTTCGGCACCGGCATCGGCAGCGCGGTCTTCCAGGACGGCAAGCTCGTGCCCAACACCGAATTCGGCCACATCGAGGTCGACGGTTTCGACGCGGAGAAGAAGGCCGCGGCGTCGGTGAAGGACAACGAGGACCTCTCGTATCCCGAATGGGCGGAACGGGTGAACAGGTATCTCTCCGTGCTGGAAAACCTGATCTGGCCGGATCTGTTCATCGTCGGCGGCGGGGTCAGCAAGAAGTCGCACAAATGGGTCCCGCTGCTGGACATCCGCACGCCGGTGATCGTCGCGTCCTTGCAGAACAACGCGGGCATCGTCGGCGCGGCGGCGGCCGCCGCGGAGGGCATCGAGCACTGACGCGCCCACGCTGACATCCGCCCCACGGATGTCACTTCGGCGGGTCGCACGGCGTGTCGCGCCCGCCGGGTGGTGGTCCGCGCCGCGACGCTGTCACGTATCGTCGTTACAATGGAACACGGCCCACGGCGGCGGCACCCACGAGAACGAGGGAAACCGCAGGCCGAGGGGTGTTCCCCGAAGTTTGAGGCAGCCGAGACCATCACGCCTCGGCTCGTCATGATCGACCGCTGCGAAAGGGCGTAAGTGGCAGCCGCAAGAACCGCAACCCGAAGCGGGACGAAGACAGCGACCGCAGCCGGCGAGCCGGCCGACGAGGCAGCCACCGACGCGGCGAAGCCCGCGGCGCGCAAGACCGCCGCCAAGGCGGCAGGCGCGAAGAAGGCCCCGGCGAAGAAGGCTCCGGCCAAGAAACCCACCACCAAGGGTGCCAAGACCGAAGACGGCGATCCGGAAGACGGTCCGGTAGAGCTCGACGAAGCCGACCTCGAAACCCCGGATCTGTCCGACCTGGAAGAGGTCGAGGTGGACGTCGTCGACGCGACGGTCACCGAGGACACGGAAGAGGACGCGGAGTCCGAGGAGGACGTCGAAGAGACGCCCCCGCGCGGACGCCGCACGACGGCCGACAAGAACGCCGGAAAGACCTCCGACAACCCGGACTTCGTCTGGGACGAGGAAGAGTCCGAGGCGCTGCGCCAGGCCCGCAAGGACGCCGAGCTCACCGCTTCGGCCGACTCGGTCCGTGCGTACCTCAAGCAGATCGGCAAGGTCGCCCTGCTGAACGCGGAGGAGGAGGTGGAGCTCGCCAAGCGCATCGAGGCCGGGCTCTACGCCGCCGAACGCGTCCGCAACGCCGAGGAGGAGGGCGAGAAACTCGTCACCCAGATGCGGCGCGACCTCAAGTGGATCGTGCGCGACGGTGAGCGGGCGAAGAACCACCTCCTGGAGGCGAACCTCCGGCTCGTGGTCTCGCTCGCGAAGCGCTACACCGGCCGTGGCATGGCGTTCCTGGACCTGATCCAGGAGGGCAACCTCGGTCTGATCCGCGCGGTCGAGAAGTTCGACTACACCAAGGGCTACAAGTTCTCCACGTACGCCACCTGGTGGATCCGTCAGGCGATCACCCGCGCGATGGCCGACCAGGCCCGCACCATCCGTATCCCGGTGCACATGGTCGAGGTCATCAACAAGCTCGGCCGCATACAGCGTGAACTCCTGCAGGACCTCGGTCGCGAGCCCACCCCCGAAGAGCTCGCGAAGGAAATGGACATCTCCCCGGAGAAGGTCCTCGAGATCCAGCAGTACGCCCGCGAGCCGATCTCGCTCGACCAGACCATCGGCGACGAGGGCGACTCGCAGCTCGGTGACTTCATCGAGGACTCCGAGGCCGTCGTCGCGGTCGACGCGGTGTCGTTCACGCTGCTGCAGGACCAGCTCCAGTCGGTGCTGCAGACGCTGTCCGAACGTGAGGCGGGTGTGGTGCGGCTGCGGTTCGGTCTCACCGACGGCCAGCCGCGCACACTCGACGAGATCGGCCAGGTGTACGGGGTGACCCGTGAGCGCATCCGGCAGATCGAGTCGAAGACGATGTCGAAGCTGCGTCACCCGTCGCGTTCGCAGGTGCTGCGCGACTACCTGGACTGATCCCAGGCTCACGGAAGACCCCGTCACCGTTCGGTGGCGGGGTTTTTCGCGTCCGGTGTCGAATCGCGGCTCGTCCGTTCGACGCGTGGGTATGACGACGAACCCGATTTCGACCAGGAACCTCGACCGCTACGGCTCGGCGGAGCTGCCGTGGAGCCGTCCGCGCGGGATCCTCGCCGAGGACACGCCCACCGCCGACCTGACCTTCTTCGTGACGACCGTGCGCCCCGGCGGACGCCCGCATTCGGCGGGTGTCGGTGCCGTTTGGGTGGACGACGCCCTGTACTTCAAAGGCGGGCCGGGCACCCGTCGGTCCCGCAATCTGGCAGCGAACCCGGCGTGCGCGATTTCGGTGCGCCTGCGGGGAATCGACCTCACGATGGAGGGTGAGGCGCACCGGGTCACCGACCCGGCGACGCTGGAGCGGGTGGCGGCGGTCTACCGGACGGGCGGCTGGCCCGCGTCGGTGGAGGGCGACGCGCTCACGGCCCCCTTCAGCGCGCCCAGCGCGGGACCGCCGCCCTGGTACCTGTACCGCCTCACCCTGCACCGCGCCATCGGCGTGGCCGGCGCCGAACCGCACGGCGCCACGTGCTGGGACTTCGCCCCTTGATCTCGTGAGTGGTAAGGACGGTTATTGAGGGGTAAGGCGAAGGTGGCGTGGGCCGAAGGCGCGTCGCGAAAGCCACTGGGTGGTCGTGAGTGTTTCGGGTCGTTAGAACGACACATAACACTCACGACCCGTGTCAGGGGCGGCCGGTCAGGGTCGTCCACGGTACGTGCACCGTCACCCGCTCCCGGAGCTGCTCGTTCATCAGCCACAGCTCCCCCGTCGCCGGCCAGTACGACAGGTTCTGCGAGTTCACCGGTGCCCTGCCGCTGAGCCTCGACGTCGAGGTCCCGCCGACCCCGCCGTGCAGGCACGACGGATGGTCGCCCGCCACCCCGGCGTACTCGGGACACACGCCGGTCATCACGAAATATCCGTTGCGCGCCACCGCTCCCTGCATGCCCCACACCGGTGACACGAACCCTTCCTTCGCGTGCACGGTCCCGTCGGCCGACACCTTGGGCAGGCCGGTCGCGCGGTCGAACGGCCACCGCAGCACGCGGCCGCCCGCGGCGTTCGGAATGTGCTCCGAGGTCACGATCGAGCCGTCGCTGTGGTCGAACGACATCGTCGCGAGACACGGCCGCGTCCCGGGGGCGTTGGTGCAGGTGCCGCCGCCGGGGTACCAGTACGCGCCGATCTGCGGCATCGCGTAGTCGTAGAAAGCCGCGTGGTACTTACCGTCCGGGCCCTTCCCGACGACGCCGGAGCTGTCGTCGACCTTCCAGAAGTGCGTCGTGTCGAAGACCCGCACCACTCCCCCGGTGGTCGCGACGAACAGCCGGTTCCCGATCCAGGTCATCCCGTGCCCGTGCCCCTGCACGACGGCGAAGTTGTCGTTCGACGTCGGTTCCACGAGCAGCACGTGCCGGTAGCCGAGTCCGGTGGCGTCCACAAAGGACAGCCGGACCATGGTGTCGCCGGGGGTGTGCCAGGAGGCCGCCACGACCCGTTTCCCGCCGACCTTCCCGGTCGCCGCGTCGGCGTCGCCGGAACCGGTCAGCCCCTGCGGGATCCAGTCGTTGGTCTTGTCGTCATTGGCGTCCTCCCAGCAGAATCCCGCCGGTTTCAGCGCCGCCGCGAGATACGTGCCGTGGCACAGCGGGCGCGCCTTCCGGTTGGCCGACGACAGGATCTCCGGCAGGCCGCGCGGCGGAAGGTGTTTCTCCAGCGCGGCGATCCGGGCGCCGTAGGTGCCGAAGGACGAACCGGACGTCCAGCGGAAGCCGTCGACCGTGGCCGCGTCCATCTTCGGGAAGGCGGCCGCTGCGGAGGCGACCCCGGGGATGAGCGCGAACACCAGCAGCAGTGAAGCGAGAAGTCCCAGCCTCTTCATGTCCGCGAGCCTCCCGGCCGCGCGTATACATTCGATACAAAACCCGCGTCAGGACACCGAAAGCCCGCGCTCGGCCAGGGATTCCTCGACGCGCAACCGTTCGATCGCGCGGTCGAAGCCCTCCGGCAGTTCGTCCAGCCGGTGGTCGACCTCGACCTCCCGGCAGGCCTGGACGAGCAGCGCGTCGTACGCCTGCCTGGTGCCGTACCGGCGGACGGCGGAAGCGCCGGACGGAAGCTCCGCCAGCAGCCGGTGCACCCGGCGGAGATCGGCGGCGAGCTTCTCGATGGGCGGCCCGGCAGGCGCCTCCGGTTCCCGGCGGCGCCGCCACCGGCGCACTACGGCGGGCACTTTCAGCGCGCACCAGAAGAGAACCGACGGCGCCACGGCGACAACGGTGTACAGCGCGACAGGCCCGGTGGCCACGCCCCCATGGTAATCCCGCTACGAGCGGCGGCGTTGCTTGCGGGCGCGCTCGGCGAACAGCAACCCCACTCCGGCGGCCACCATCAGTGCGCTCGCCACCACGTGCATCCCCGGCGGGAGCAGGTGGAGCTGGACGAACCAGCTCGGATTCGTGCTGCCCAGCAGCCGGTTGATCAGTCCTCCCCCGCCCTGCACCAGCAGGAGGATCCCCAGTAGTTCGATCATCGTCGTGTCCCTTCCGAAACCCGGTCGTCGTTCTTGGGTGAAAGCTCCTGCCAAAGCGGCCCGGTGGCGAACCAGATGGCTGTCACGACCCCCAGCCGTGGCAACCAGCCCCACAACGGCGCGACCTGTTCGCCGTTGCCCACCAGGAAGATCAGGCCCAGCAGCACGGCGGCGGCGATCCCGCACGCCAGTACGCATTTGCCCCACTCACGCCATTCGACGCGGGCCTTCTCCCGTCCCCTCGGCTTGGGCGGCGGGGGCGGCCCACCCGCGAACCGGTGCGCGAACCGCACGTCGGCCCACCGGATCATCGACGGCCCGAACGCCACGCTGAAGCCGAGATACACCGCGGCGAGGCCGTGCACGAAGTTCGCCTTGCCGCCGCCTTGGAGGTCGAGCACCGTCGCGACCAGCACCACGATGTCGATCACCGGGGTGAGGGCCAGCAGCACGGTGCTCGTCCGCTTGAGCCGGAGCAGGTAACGGGCCAGCAGGCCGGCTCCGATGGCGACCCAGAAACCGATCTCCCCGGCGGCGATCACCGCCGCCATCGGATTCTCCGCGAAAAAGTCCCAGATCTTGTTCACCCTCCGAGCTTCGCCCCCGACGGGGGTCCGGCGCGTCGGTGAAGGGCAGGAGAGCATCGTCATCAGTTCGTAGGACCCCGCCGCCCGCCCCGGTGTGCTGGGATGGAGTGGTGCCCACGTTGGTCCCGCGCCTGAGTCATCTTCCGCTGTGGAAGCAGGACCTCGTCATCGCGCTCGGCACCTGGCTCATCGGCGTCCTGGTCTACCTCAGCGGCACTCAGGTGCTGCTCAACGGCCCGGACTCGACGCCACTGTGGATCCGGCTGACCGAGCTGACCGCGTTGTGCGCGCTGGAGATGCTGCGCCGCAAGGTCCCGTGGGCGCTGCTCGGCGCGCTGGTCGTGGTCGCCGTGGACGTGGCGATCAGCCCCTCGCTGCCGATCCTCGTCGTCTTCACCGACTTCCTCTACGCGACGACGCTCTACGGCTCGCGGCGGACGAGCAGGGTGATGATCGGCATCGCCGCGATCGGGACGCTCGCGGTGATCTGCCTGGCGCTCGTCCTCTCCTCGCAGTGGCGGACGGCGATCCTGGTGGCGTTCGCGTTCCTGCCGTTCCTCGTCACCCCGGTGTGGTGGGCGGCGAACGTGCGGCAGCAGCGGGACATCGCCGAGAACGAGCGGGCGAACGCGGTCCAGCTGGCCACGATCGGCGAACTGGACCGGAGGGCCGCCGTCGCCGGGGAACGTTCGAAGATGGCGCGGGATCTGCACGACGTCATCGCCGGGCATCTTTCGGCGATCGCGATCCAGTCCGAGGCCGCGTTGTCGATGGCCACCGCCGACCCGAAGCTGTCCAGGAAGGTGCTGGAATCGGTGCGGGAGAACAGTGTGAGCGCACTGGACGAGATGCGCGCGATGATCGGGCTGCTGCGCGCGGACACCGAGATCGAGCCGACGGCGCCCGCGCGGCTGGCCGAACTGTCCAAACTGGTCGAATCGGCGCGGGCGAGCGGGCTGGAGGTCGAGCTCGGTTCCGTACCGGACCCGTCGTCCCCGCTCCCGGCCGCGGTCGATCTGACCGCGTACCGGATCGCGCAAGAGGCGCTGACCAACGCGGTGAAACACGCCCCCGGCGGACGCGCGGTCCTCGACATCCGCTCGCGCGGCGGCATACTCACCGTCGAGGTGCGCAATGATCTTCAGCCGGGCCACCTCGACGACGGCGGGACCGGACTCGGCCTGCTGAACATGCGGGAACGCGCCGCCGCGGTGGGCGGCACCCTCGCCGCCGGGCCGTCCGGCGGTGGCTGGCTGGTCCGCGCCGAACTGCCTCTGGAGGGGTCTTGACCGTCAAAGTCCTGGTCGCCGACGACCACGGCGCGATCCGTGCCGGGTTGATGATGATCCTCGGGAACGCCGAGGGGATCGAGGTGGTCGGCGAGGCCGCGGACGGCGCCACCGCCGTCCGCCAGGCGAAGGCGCTGAAGCCGGACGTCGTGCTGATGGACGTCCGCATGCCCGGCGTCGACGGCATCGCGGCCACGCGGGAACTGACCGCGGAGGGGCTGTGCGAAGTCCTCGTGCTGACCACCTTCGATCTCGACGAGTACGTCCACGCCGCGCTGCGGGCGGGCGCGGCCGGATTCCTGCTGAAGTCGGTGGAGGCGGCGAGGCTGATCGAAGCGGTGAAACTGGTCGCGGCGGGCGAAGGAGTGCTCGCCCCGCAGGTCACGCGGAAGCTCATCGCCGCCTTCGCCGCGGGGACGCGCGAGCCTTCCCTCGTCCCCGCCGGACTCGGAGACCTGACCGAACGCGAGCGTGAGGTGCTGGCGTGCCTGGGCGGCGGCCTGTCGAACGCGCAGATCGGCACGCGGCTGCACATCGGCGAGACCACGGTGAAGACGCACGTTTCGCGGGTGCTGACGAAGCTGGACCTGCGGTCGCGAGTGCAGGCGGCGATCCTCGCCCAGGAGAACGGTGTCGTGCTGGAGAGGTGAATCCGCACCGATCTGCGAGGTGGCCGGTGTTCTTCTAGCGTGACCTCTCATGCGGCGAACTCTGGACGTGGACGAAGTCCTGAAACGGCAGGATTCCGGTGAGCTGAAACGCCGTCTGCACGGACGGGACCTGGTCGGCTTCGGGGTCGGCATCATCATCGGGACCGGGATCTTCACCCTCGCCGGGGTCGAAGCGAAATCCCACGCGGGCCCGTCGGTCACGCTCTCGTTCGTGCTCGGCGCCGTCGTGGCCGGGATGGCCGCCCTCTGTTACGCCGAACTCGCTTCCAGCGTGCCGACGGCGGGAAGCGCCTACACCTACGCTTTCGCCACCCTCGGCGAGACGTTCGCCTGGATCATCGGCTGGGATCTTCTGCTGGAGTTCGCCCTCGGCGCGGCCGTCGTGTCACGCGGGTGGTCCGGCTATCTCGCGAATCTGATGGGGCTCTCCCCCGACTGGTTCGGCGAAGACGCGAAGGTGAACGTCGGCGCTGTCACGATCATCGCCGTGCTGACCGTGATCGCCGTCCTCGGGATCAAGGAATCGGCGCGGGTGACGAATCTGCTCGTGCTGGTCAAGGTCGCGGTGTGCGTGCTGATCCTCGCGGTCGGCGTGTTCTACATCCGCGGCGAGAACCTGACGCCGTTCATCCCGCCCGCGCAGGCACCGACGGAGACGGCGAGCACCCTGCATCAGCCGATCGTGCAAGCCGCGCTCGGACTCGAACAGTCCGTCTACGGGATCGCCGGAATGGTGACGGCCGCCGCTGTCGTCTTCTTCGCCTACACCGGTTTCGAGGCGCTCGCCAACCTCGGCGAGGAGACCGTGAACCCGACACGCGATCTGCGGGTCGGCATCCTCGGCGCGCTCGGGATCTGCGCGCTGCTCTACATCGGTGTCTCGCTGGTCCTGACCGGGATGGTGCCGTTCGCCGAGATCGACGCGGGCGCCCCGCTGGCCGACGCCTTCGACCGGGTCGGGCAGCACTGGGTGGGCGCGCTGATCTCGCTCGGCGCGGTCACCGGGCTGACGTCGGTGATGATGGTGGAACTGGTGACGATCGGCCGGATCGGGTTCGCGATGGGCCGCGACGGCCTGCTGCCGAAGAAGTTCGGCACGGCGCATCCGCGCTGGGGCACCCCGCACCGGATGACCGTCGCCGGTGCCGTGCTGATCGCGGCGCTGGCCGCGTTCGTGCCGATCTCCGAACTCGCCGACATGGTCAGCATCGGCGCGCTGTCGGCGATGATCATCGTCGCGGTGGCGGTCCCGGTGCTGCGCAAGCGCCGTCCGGATCTAGAGCGCCCGTTCACCGTGCCGTTCTCGCCCTACCTGCCCATCGCGGCGGCGGTGGCGTGCTTCTACCTGATGCTGAACCTGGACGTGATGACCTGGCTGCGGTTCGCCGCGTGGCTGCTGCTCGGCCTGCTGATCTACGTCTTTTACGGGCGCAAGCATTCGCGCTTCGCGAAGGAGGAAGTCAGCTCCACAGACCTGCCGTCGTGATCGCGCCGAGGGCGGCCTCGGCGTCGGCGTCGTCCACCACGACCAGCATCCGCTTCAGCGCCGCGGCCATCCATTCCACCGGCTGGTCGTGCAATCCGTTGTCCCCCAAGGACGGATAACCGTCCATAACGGACACCAAGGTTCCTTCGGCGCCGATCCGCATCCCGGTCGCCAGCACGAAATGCCCGGCGGGCGGACGCCAGCGGGACGACCACAGCGGCGGGACACCGGTGTCGAGGTAGTCGAGCAGCGCTCGCGCCGGCGTGTCGTGGGCGCCGAATTCGGCCGGGTCGACCTCCGCGATCAACGCGACCCTCGGCAGCCGCCACAACGCGGCCAGGAGCATGAACACCGACTGCGGCGCCCAGTTCCCGGTGGCGGGCACCGCGGCGAGCCGTCCGCCCGACAGCGTCCCGATCGCCCGCGACAGCCCCTCCGGCGTGGTGCCCGCCAGCGCCGCGACCTCGTCCTGCCCCGCGACGTCGAAGCCCGCCGCGCGCAGGGCGGCCAGCGCGGTGAACGGCCCGGCGAGCCCGTCCTTCTGCGGGAGTTCGGCTCGCGCGACGGCGACGAGATGCTCGCCGCCGGGCAGCCAGCGGCGGCCGGACAGCCCCGTCCGGTCGCCGTCGATTCCGGAGGACATCAGTCTTCGAACGTCCACGACCGCATGATGAACGGTCCGTCGTTCGACGCCCCGGCCGAAGCGTAGGTCGCCAGCGCGGCCTCGTTGTCCCTTTCGACCCCGACCCACATCCCGCGGCAGCCGCGCTCCCGCGCGATCCCGGCCAGCGCGTCGACCAGGTCACGGCCGATCCCGCGGCGCTGGTAGTCCGGGCTGACGTCGAGTTCGTTGAGGAACATCTCGGTGCCCTTGTCCGGATGCGTCACCTCGGTGCCGGTGATCATCCCCGCGGGTTCGCCGTCCTCGTAGGCGATCAGGAGATGGTTCTCCTCCGCCGCGAGGAACTTCTCGGACGCCGCCCGTTGCGCCGGGCCGTCGAACAGGTGCTGGGCGGCGACGACCTCTTCGACGGTACCGGCCCGCCGGATCTCGGCCACGTGTCCTCCTGGTGCTCGAAGCGCCACAGATTGGTCAGTATCCCGCTCAGGAAGGCGCCGGGCCATCGCGTTTCCCCGGCGAACGCAGCGCGACCCCGGCGACGACGGCCAGCGTGCCGAGCGCCTCGGGCAGGGTCGGGACCTGCCGGAGCCACAGGAAGCCGATCAGCCCCGCCGTGACCGGCAGCAACGCCAGCAGCAGCGCGAACCGCGCCCGCCCTGCCTTGCGGAGGACCACTTGGTCGAGCGCGTACGGCACGACGGTCGAGAGCACGCCCACCCCGATGCCCAACAGCAGCAGGCGTGGCGAAGCCCACACCGCGCCGGTGCCGAACGCCAGCGGCGACAGCACCACGGTGCCGACGGCGAACCCGACGGCCAGCCCGTCGATCCCGTTCCCGCCGACGGCGACCCGCTTCCCGAGCAGGATGTACCCCGCCCAGGCGGCCGCCGCGGCCAGCGCGAACAGCACACCGAGCAGGCTGCCTTCGAGCCGGACGTCCGCGATGGCGATCACCCCGGCCGCCACCAGCAGCAGCGCGAAGACGTCCCGGCGGGTGCGCGAACCGAACGCCGCCACCACGACGGGCCCGGTGAACTCGAGGGCGACCGCGGTGCCGAGCGGCAACCGCGCGATCGCCTCGTAGAAGAGCACGTTCATCCCGGCGGTGACGATGCCGAAAGCACCCGCGAGCAAGAACGTGCGCCCGGTCCACGCCGAGCGGGGTGGCCTGCGCCACGCCAGGAGGACCACCGCCGCTCCGAGACAGCGAAGCCAGGCCACCCCCGCGGGTGAGGCGACCGAAAAGAGACCTACGGCGACGGCCGCACCGGCGTACATGGAAATTCCGCTGAGAACGAACAAGACCGGCGCCGGGGCGCTCGGAAGACGGTTCCGGACGACTGCGATACCCACGCCTGCATGGTGCCTGACGTGGGAAAAGACGGTTCGGCGGGGAGTCTTCTCCTACGTTGCGTGATTACGCTACGGCATACGAGGTAATTACCAGTGACAAATGAGACACCCGCACGGGAACACTTGCGGGTCGCCAAACGTCTGGAAGAGTGGAAGCACGAACACGGCGGGGCCGGGAACGAACGTTGCCGGCATCAGTGCCGAAGTGGTCGTAGCTGGATCGATGGCACCGGGCCACCGGTGCCGGGACGGAGGGAGACTCCAATGACTTCACCGACGCTCACCCGCCCCGAACTGACCGCTGCCGACCGATGCGACCGGTGTGGAGCTGCAGCCCAGGTTCGGGCCATTCTCAGCACCGGTGGCGAGTTGCTCTTCTGTGGTCACCACGCCCGCGCACACGAAACGAAGCTCAAGGAAATGTCCGCGGACATTCAGCGGTAGCCCACCAGTACACGACCACCCGGCGGCCGGCCGCTCCCCATGGAGCGCGCCGGCCGCCCTGTTTTGTCTCAGGGGTCCTGGGGCGCGATCGGTGCGCCCCATGTGGCATTGGGGACACTCAGCGTCCCAAATGCCACATTGGGCGCATCTCAGCAGTGGCCCGGGCATCGCGCGGCTTCCAAAAACATACAGACAGCATGTATGTTAGTCGCCATGACGACCAGCGACCTCCTCGGCGAGGTGCACGAGGCCGACCTCGGCGGCGCCCGCATCCGCTACCGCGACCGCGGCGAAGGCCCTCCTGTGGTCTTCGTGCACGGCCTGCTCACCAACGGCCTGCTCTGGCGCAAGGTGGCCCCCGCGGTCGCCGACGCCGGTTTCCGCTGCCTGACCCCGGACTGGCCGCTGGGCTCGCACGAGATCCCGGTCCCCGGCGCCGACCTGAGCCCGCCCGGGGTCGCCGCGCTCATCGCGCGCTTCCTCGAGGTGCTCGACCTGACCGACGTCACCGTGGTCGCGAACGACACCGGCGGCGCGCTCACCCAGCTGCTCATGACCACGAGCCCGGAACGGGTGGGCCGGGTCGTGCTGACCCCGTCGGATTCCTTCGAGCGCTTCCTGCCGCCGATGTTCAAGGGGCTGAGCACACTGGCGCGCCTGCCCGGCGGCGTCCCGGCGATGATCCAGGCGTTGCGCTGGCGGTGGCTGCTGAAGGCGACGGACTTCCTCTGGCTGGCCAAACACCCGGTCCCCGGCCACATCCTCGACGCCTACCTGCTGCCCAGCCGCCGTGACCGGGCGATCCGCGAAGACCTCGCGCGGTTCCTCGCCGGGATCGACAACCGGTACACCCTGACCGCCGCCGAGCGGCTGCCCGCCTTCGGGAAACCCGTCCTGCTGGCCTGGGCGCCCGAAGACCGGCACTTCCCGCTGTGGCTGGGCGAGAAGCTCGCCGGGGTCCTGCCGAACGCCGAACTGAAGACGATCGACGACTCCTACGCCTTCGTGCCGGAGGACCAACCGGAGCGGCTGAGCGCCGTGATGGTGGAATTCCTGCGTGCCCACGCCACGACGTAGCCAGACCGAACGATCGCGATCGACGCGGGCCGCGCTGATCACGGCGGCGCGGACGTTGTTCGCCGACCAGGGTTACGCCGCCGTGCCCGCCGACGAGATCGTCCGGGCGGCGGGCGTCACCCGCGGCGCGCTGTACCACCACTTCGGGGACAAACAGGGCCTGTTCCGCGCCGTCATCGAGCAGATCGAAACGGAGATCACCGAAGAACTCCAGACCGTGCTGCGGGCGACGGAGGATCCGTGGTCGGGGGCGCTCGGTGTGCTGAGCCGGTTCCTGGACCTGTGCCTGCGGCCCGAGGTGGTGCGGATCGCGCTCACGGACGCCGTCTCCGTCCTCGGCTGGCAGGAATGGCGCGAGCTGGAGAACCGGTACGGGCTGGGCCTGATCACGGAGATCTTGGAAGCCGCCGCCGCGGACGGCCTGCTGATCGAGGCGCCGATCCCGGAGCTGGCGCAACTCACGCTGAGCGCCTGCGCGGAGGCGGCCCTGATGATCGCGCACGCCGAAGACCCCGAAGCGGCGAAGGAGAAAGCCCTGGCCGCCCTGGTGGCCCTGCTGTCCGGCCTCGTGAAAGACCGCATTTAGTCCTCTGAACGCGGTAGTTGCGTGTGCAAGGACCGCATCCAGAGGACTAAATGCGAGCTAAACGGTGTCCAGGATCATCTCGAAGGCGGCTTCGGCCGCACCCAGGAGCTTCACGTCGGCACCGAGCGCCGAGCTCACGATCTGCGTCCCGCCCACGGCCCGGCTGACCAGGCTCCGCCGCCGGACCTCGGCCGCCACCGACCGCACGACCGACTCGGGCAGCACCGTGAGCAGGTCACCCAGCACGACCAGCTGCGGGCCGAGCAGGTTGACCACGTTCACCAGGCCGAGCGTCAGCCATTCCGCGAACTCCGAGAGCCGCTCCTCGGCCGCGTGCGGGTCCCGGCCCAGTTCGCGCAGTTCGAACATGATCGCCCCGCGCGGGGTGTCCTCCGGCAGGTCGAGCGCGCGGCACAGCGCCGCCTCGCCGACCTCGGTCTCCCAGCAGCCGCTGGACCCGCAGTAGCAGGGACGGCCGCCCGGCCGGATCGCCATATGCCCGATCTCGCCGACGTATCCGGAGCCGCCGCGCAGCGCCGAGCCGTCGGCGATGATCCCTCCCCCGACACCGACGTCGGCGGAGACGTACACGGCGTCGGACGAGCCCCGTGCGGCGCCGCGCAGGTGTTCGGCGATGGCACCGAGTTCGGCGTCGTTGCCGACCAGGATCGGAATACGCAGCACACCGCCCAGCCGTTCCCCGAGCGCCACGTCGGTCCAGCGCAGGTTGGGCGCCTCGTGGACGTGCCCGTCGGCACG
Organism: Amycolatopsis sp. WAC 01376; assembly: GCF_003947415.1. GTDB lineage: Bacteria > Actinomycetota > Actinomycetes > Mycobacteriales > Pseudonocardiaceae > Amycolatopsis. The sequence continues at coordinate 843,552 of NZ_QHKL01000003.1, read as the reverse complement.
GCGGACGACGCCGGGCACGGACACCCCCGCGGCGATCGGCTGCACACCGAGGTCGCCGGCCAGCACGGCGGTCGACTCGATCACATGCGTGATCACCTCGCCTGCCTCCCGCATCCGGCCGTGGAGGTTCCAGCTGTTGCGCCCGAGGATCTGGCCGCCGAACCCGACCAGCGCGATCGCCACGTGTTCGACCTGGAGGTCGACCGCGAGCACCACCGCCGCGTGCGGCTGCGGCAGGACCAGGAGCGAGGGGCGGCCCGCCCCTCGTCCCGGCCTCGGGACCCGCTCCTCGACGACCCCCGCTTCCGCGAGGCCGTCGACGAGGGTCTTGATGGTGCTGCGGTTGAGCCCCAGCTCGGTGGCCAGGGTCGCCCTGGTGCTCGGGCCGCTGACGTGCAGCAACCGGAGCAAGGTCGTGCGGTTGTGCCTGCGCACCTCGTCTGGTCGTGCAACGGGTGTGCTGGTCACGGGCTTCATCATTCCATGCGGACTCAGCGCGGCGACGCAGCCGCGCGGCGCCGGGACAGCGCGTCCACCGTGGCCGCGAGAAGCAGCACCAAACCGGTGACGATGTTGACCACCGCCGCCGACTGTTTCAGCAGGCCCAGCGCGTTCTCCACGACCGCCAGCACGAGGCCACCGATCACCGCGTCGACGACCCGGCCCTTGCCGCCGAACAGCGACGTACCACCGATGACGGCGGCACCGACCGCGAACAGCAGCGTGTTGAGGCCACCGGCCTGCGGGTCGACCGAACCGACCTTCGACGAGTAGACGATCGCGCCGATCGCCGCCACCGCCGAGCAGATGACGAACACCGAAGCGCGGATCTTCTCGACGTTGATACCGGCGCGCCGCGCCGCCTCACGGTTGCCGCCGACCGCGTAGATGTGGCGGCCGTACTGCGTGCGGTTGAGCACGTAGGTGCCGAGCACCAGCAGGCCGAGCACGATCGGCACGACGTACGGGACGCCGGAGATGACGATGTTCGGGTTCGGCGCGCGGTTCAGCGTCAGCAGATAGGTCGCGATCGCGGCGACCACGCCGATCGCGCCGACCTTGAACAGCACCATCGGCGTCGGCTGGGTGACCAGGCCGCGTTTGAGCCGGGAGAAGTGCTGGCCCAGTGACACCGCGGCGAAACCACCGGCCGCGATCAGGAAGAGGATCCAGCTGCCCATGGTGGACAGGTTGCCGTTGGCGACCTTGAACAACACGTCCGAGGTACTGATGCCGAGCGTGCCGCCCTCACCGATGAACTGGAGGATGACCCCTTGCCAGGCGAGGAAGAGCGCCAGCGTCACGACGAACGAGGGCATCCCGATCTTCGAGACGAGGAACCCGGTGAGGACACCGATCGCGCCACCGACGCTGACCGCGAGCAGCATCTCGATCCACGGGTTGGCCGCGGCTCCCGACAGCACCAGCGCGATGGCGAGTACGGCGAAGCCGACACCCGCCCAGATCCGCAGGATCACGCCGAGCAGCGCGGCGATCGCGAGCACGACGAGAAACGCGATGAACACGCCGTTCCCCATGCCGCCCAACAGGTTTCCGTCGCGCACGTAATGCATCGCGAGGACGGCGGCGGTGACGCCGGACGCGGTACCCGCGGACAGGTCGATCTCGCCGAGCAGCAGGACGAACACGATGCCCATCGCGATGATCGCCTTGCCGGCGCCCTGTGCCATCAGGTTCGCGATGTTGTTCATCGTGAGGAAGGTGTCCGACAGCGAAGCGAACACGATCACCAGCACGAGCAGGCCGAGCAGCGCCGGGAGGGAACCCAGCTGCCCCGCCTTGAGCCGGGAGAAGTAGTCACCGACCGCCTCGCGCGTTGACATCGATGTCGTGTCGATGCCGAAATCCGTGATGGCCGCCGACGGGTTGAGCGCGGCTGCCGTCGGCTTGCCCCCCTCCGGCGAGGCGGGCTTTGCGGGTGTCTCAGTCATTTCCGGTTCTTTCTCGCCTGGTTCTAGAGGACGGCGGCTTCGGGGCGGGCAAGGCCGAGGTCGCCGGATCGGCCGGCGGTGATCAGTTCCACGACCTGGCCGTGGGTGACGTCCTTGGTGTGCACCTCGGCGACGAGACGGCCGAGGTAGAGCACCGCGATACGGTCGGCGACCTCGAAGACGTCGGCCATGTTGTGGCTGATCAGCACCACACCGAGGCCCTGCTCCGCGAGGCGGCGGACGAGGTCGAGCACCTGACGGGTCTGCGCGACACCGAGCGCGGCGGTCGGCTCGTCGAGCAGCACCACCTTCGAGTCCCACAGCACGGATTTGGCGATCGCGACGGTCTGCCGCTGCCCACCCGAGAGGGCCGAAACGGGCGTGCGGACGGACTTCACGGTGCGGACCGACAGCGAGGCGAGCGTCTCGCGGGCGGCCTTCTCCATGCTGGCCTCGTCGAGCAGCCATTTGCTGCCGCGTTCCCGGCCGAGGAACATGTTCTGCACGATGTCGAGGTTCTCGGCGAGGGCGAGGTCCTGGTAGACGACCTCGATCCCCAGATCCGCGGCGTCACGCGGGCCGTGGATGTTCACCGGTTCGCCCTGGAACTTCACCGTGCCCGAGTCGTAGCCGTGGATCCCGGCGATCGACTTGACCAAAGTGGACTTTCCGGCACCGTTGTCGCCGACCAGCGCGGTGACCTCGCCTGCCCGCACGTTGAAGTCCACGTCGTGGAGGACGTGGACCGGCCCGAAGCTCTTGTTCAGCTGCTTCAGTTCGAGGATGGGTTCGCTCATGGGGGTTCTCGAATTCTCCCGGCTGGAGACCGGGCCGGGGCGCTTGTCTGGCGAGAAGCGCCCCGGCCCGGTTGTCTGGATTTAACGGGTCAGGAGATACCGAGCTGCGTGCACGCCGCGGCCAGGTCGCCTCCGCAGATCTCGGCCGCCTTGACGTAGCCCTGCGTCACGACCTCCTTGACACCTTCCTTGGTGGTCATCTTCGGCTCGAGGAGCACGGACTTGACCTCGCGGTTGCCCTTCGGGTCCTTCGCCTTGCCGGTGGCCAGCGCGTCGGCGCCCGCCTTGTCGCCCTTGGCCAGCAGCACGGCGAGCTTCGCCGCGGCTTCGGCCTCTTCCTTGATCGGCTTGAACACGGTCATGTACTGGTCGCCGCGCAGGATCGCCATGAGGCCGTCCGCGGTGGCGTCCTGGCCGGTGACCGGGACCTTGCCGTTGAGGCCGTTCTTCTTCAGCACGGTGATGACCGCGCCGGCGAGACCGTCGTTCGCGGCGACGACGCCGTCGACCCTGCCCTTGTTGTCGGTCAGGATCTGCTCGAAGGTCTGGCCGCCCTTCTGGTTGTCCCAGTTGTCGATGGCCTGTTCCCGCACGAGCTTCAGGTCGCCGCTGGCGAACTTCGGCTGCAGCACGGACTTCTGGCCGTTGGCGAACAGCGTCGCGTTGTTGTCGGTCGGGGCACCCTCGATCATGACGACCTCGGCGCCCTTCTTGTCCTTCAGCGCGTCGGCGAGCCCCTGGCCCTGCAGCTGGCCGACCTTCTCGTTGTCGAACGAGACGTAGTAGTCGGAGCTGCCGCCGAGGTTCAGGCGGTCGTAGTCGATCGTCGGGATACCCGCGGCCTGCGCCTTGCGGGCGACCGCCGAGCCGACCTCGCCGTTGATGGCGGCGATGATCAGGACCTTGACGTTCTGCGCGATCATGCCGTCGGCCAGCGTGGTGAACTTCTGGACGTCACCCTGGGCGTTCTGGACGTCGGCGTCGAAGCCCGCGTCCTTGAGCGCCTTGGTCAGGAACGGCTTGTCGAAGGACTCCCAGCGCGCGGAGGTGGCGGTCTCCGGCAGGATGACGCCGACCTTGCCGCCGGCGGCGGCACCGCCGGGGGCGGGCGCGGACTGCGAGGAGTTGCCGCTGCCCGAGTCGGCGCTGTTGGCGCCGCAGGCGGAAAGCACCAGGCCGGCGCCCACCGTCGCGGCGAGGAGGGTAAGGGTTCTGCTGCGCATCCTCGTTCCTTCTCCGATCTTGCTCGCGGGCGGCGATCCAGGAGGACCGGTCGCACCATCGCGCATATGTTGTGGGCGACAACATATGCCGCCGAATGTGTCCCGGGGAAGACGGCTGAATCGATTAAGCCGCATCAAATGGACACGGTTTGGCAACGTGGCCGTAGCAAGCCGTATGAAGTCTCCGTTCGCTGACGGTGTGACCGCCACCACTCACTCACCGTCACGGCGGTAGCGGCGGTGACGCGCTGACCGGGGCGTTCGCAGGACCGAGCCGGCGATCACGCGTGCTTGGGTGGACGACACGCGTGATCCAACGGACGCCTCGCGTGACTGAGTGGACGACACGCCTGGCGTCCGTCCACACACGTGAGTCGTCCTCCTGAGCACGTGTGTCGTCCGTCCGATCACGCGTGTCGTCCGAACAGGTAGTCAGTGCCTCGGACACTCACGACGCCGCTCCCCATCTCGTGCAATGAAGGGGCCTTTCATAGCAAATTTTGCTATGAAAGGCCCCTTCATTGCACGGGGCGGGGAGTGGTCACCAGGAACGGAGGGTGACGATCCGCTCTTCGAGCTGTTCGACCGAAGCCATCGCGGTCGGCGGTCCGCCGCAGACGCGGCGCAGTTCGTTGTGGATCGCGCCGTGCGGCTTCTTGGTCCGGTGGTGGTGCACGCCCACCAGCGCGTTCAGCTCCTTGCGGAGGCTGCCGAGCCGCTCGCTGACCGACTGCGGCCGCGCGACCGGGGCGGCTTCCTCGGCCTTGGGCTTGCGCCGCTTCTCGTCGGAGAGCTGCTCCTCCTGCCGCTTCCGCAGCAGGGCGCGGACCTGGTCCGGCTCCAGCAGCCCCGGCAGGCCGAGGTACTCCTGCTCCTCGTCGGAACCGGAGAACACCGCGGTGCCGAAGGAGTTGCCGTCGTAGATGACCTGGTCGAGCTCGGCGGAGGCGCCCAGCGAGGTGAACGCCTTCTCCTCCTCGCCCGGCTCGTCCTCGGTGCGGTTGGCCTGGGCCAGGAGTTCGTCCTCCCAGCCTTCCTTCTCGCGGTGCGGCTTGCCGAGGACGTGGTCGCGCTGGGCTTCCAGCTCGCTGGCCAGTTCCAGCAGCACCGGCACACTCGGCAGGAAGACCGAAGCCGTCTCGCCGGGTTTGCGCGAACGCACGTACCGGCCGATGGCCTGCGCGAAGAACAGCGGGGTCGACGCGCTGGTGGCGTAGACGCCGACGGCGAGACGCGGGACGTCGACGCCCTCGGAGACCATGCGGACCGCGACCAGCCAGCGGTCGGTCGAGTCGGAGAACTCCTTGATCCGCCCGGACGCCTTGGGGTCGTCGGAGAGGACGACCGTCGGGGTCTGGCCGGAGAGGCGCTCCAGGATCTTGGCGTAGGCGCGCGCCGATTCCTGGTCGGTGGCGATCACCAGACCGCCCGCGTCCGGGATGCCGTTGGCGCGAAGCTGCGCGAGACGCGTGTCCGCGGCCTGCAGCACCGACGGGATCCACTCGCCGGCCGGGTCGAGCGCCGTGCGCCAGGCCCGTGCGTTCTGCTCGGCCGTCAGCGGCTCGCCGAGCCGCGCGGTGAACTCCTCCCCCGCGCTCGTGCGCCAGGAGGCCTCACCGGAGTAGGCCAGGAAGACGACCGGCCGGACGACGCCGTCGGCGAGCGCGTCGGCGTAGCCGTAGGAATGGTCCGCCTTGCTGCGCTGGAAACCCGAGCCGTCGGGCTCGTAGGTGACGAACGGGATCTGCGAGTCGTCGCTGCGGAACGGTGTCCCGGTCAGCGCGAGACGGCGGACGGCGGGCGTGAACGCCTCGCGGACCGCGTCGCCCCAGGACTTCGCGTCACCGCCGTGGTGGATCTCGTCGAGGATGACGAGTGTCTTGCGGTTTTCGGTGCGCACGCGGTGCAGCGTCGGATGCGCCGCGACCTGCGCGTAGGTCACCGCGACACCTTGGTAGTCCCGCGAGGTGACGCCGGTGCCGTTGCGGAAGTTCGAGTCGATCGCGATCCCGGCGGCCGCGGCCGAGGCCGCCCACTGGTGCTTGAGGTGCTCGGTCGGCGCGACGATGGTGATCTTCTCGACGGTCCGGTCGCTCAGCAGCTCGGCCGCGATCCGGAGACCGAACACCGTCTTCCCCGCGCCCGGCGTCGCGACGGCCAGGAAGTCCTTCGGTTTCTTCGTCAGGTACTTCGTCAGCGCTCGCCGCTGCCAGGCACGCAACGGCCGGGCGGTGCTGTCCTTCGCCGCGGGAGGCGCGCCCAGCTCGCCCCGATCGCGTTCAACCGTTTCCGCCATGCCGGTCCCCTCCTCCCACACCCGAAAACACCTGATCATCCGCCCTGTCACAAGCGAAAACCCCCACTTGGGTATCCGGCGGCGACGCCGGCGCCTGAGGTGAGGGCACTCCGAAGAGACTACCTGCCGCGCCCATGGAACGCCGGAAGCGCCACCCCCGTTGTCGGGTTACTCACCCGAAAACCCAGGGGTGACGAGCCGAATGCCGCAGCATGGACCATGCTGGACACCGTCAAGGGCGCTCGGCGCCGGCGGAGGAGCTGCATGAGCGAGGAGAACGGCCGTCCGGATGCGGCCGCCGAGGTCGCGAAGGGCCGCAGGGGTCCGTTGCGCCTGCTCAGCCGCACGCTCAGCAAGGCGTGGGACGGCAACATCTTCTCCGAGGCCGCCGAAGCCGCGTTCTGGCAGACGCTGTCACTGCCGCCGCTGCTGCTGGGTCTCCTCGGTTGCCTCGGCTTCGTCGGCGACTGGTTCGGCCAGGAGGTCGTGACCGCCGTCCACGACCGGATCATCACTTTCAGCAAGACGATCTTCAGCGACAACGCCGTCCACGACATCATCGAGCCGACGGTCAACAGCATCCTGTTCGTCGGCAAGGGCGAGATCGTCTCGGTCGGTTTCCTGATCTCGCTCTGGGCTGGTTCGTCGGCGATGTCCTCGTTCGTCGACGCGATCACCGTGGCGCACGACCAGTACGGCGTCCGCAACGACGTCTGGCAGCGGATCTTCGCGCTCCTGCTGTACCTGGCCGGGCTGGTCATCCTGGTGGTCGGGCTGCCGCTGCTGGCGATCGGGCCGGACCTGCTCCCCCAGTTCTTCCCCACCGACTGGCGCGACACGGTGTCCTACTGGGTCGGCACGCTGTACTACCCGGTCCTCGGCGGCATGATCGTGCTGGCGCTCACCACGCTCTACAAGCTCGCGCTTCCGCGACGGCTGCCGTGGCATCGCGGCCTGCCGGGCGCGATGCTCGCCATGATCGTGTTCCTGCTCTCCAGTGTCGGCCTGCGGATCTACCTGAACTGGATCACCAAGACCGGCTACACCTACGGCGCGCTCGCCGCGCCGATCGCGTTCCTGTTGCTGATGTTCTTCATCGGGCTCGCGGTCGTCTTCGGCGCGTACTTCAACAGCGCGATCCAGGAACTGTGGCCCGCCAAGGCGACGAAACGCCAGCGCCGGAAATGGCGGCGGCTGGAAATGGAACGCGCCAGCGAACGGATCCGCGCCGAAGAAGGCCGCAAACTGTGGGAACGGACGACCGTCCCGCTCCGCCGTCCCCGCCAGAACGACGAGAGCGAACCGGAACAATCCGTGAACGAAGAAACGCAGAGCGAAGCCGATCAGGTGACAGAACGGCGAAGTTGAGTCCTGCCGGGGTAAAACCTCCTCCCGAAGTCGTACTCCGGTTCCACCCGTGGTGTGAATCCAGTCCACCCCCTGCCATGAAAAGCTCGCGGTAACCCGCCCGTCCGAGCTATTCCTGGGGGATCCCGCCATGTCCACGCTGGCCAGGCTGAGCCTGCGCAACCGAAGTCTCATCGGGCTGCTCGCCCTGGTGGTGATCGGCTTCGGCGCCTTCGCCCTGCCGCAGCTGAAGCAGCAGCTGTTCCCGTCACTGCAGTTTCCGCAGGCGCAGGTCATCACGCCGTACGCGGGCGCGTCGCCGGACGCGGTCGACCGCCAGGTCACCGAGCCGCTCGAAGGCGGCCTGCAGGGCTTGAAGGGGCTCGAAGAGCTGAGCTCGACGTCGTCGGAGGGGCTGTCGCGGATCACCGCGCAGTTCGAGTTCGGCACGGACATCGACGCGGCCGTCGGGCAGATCCAGCGGGTCGTCGACGGGCTCAAGGCACGGCTGCCACAGAACAGCGAGCCGTCGGTGTCGGCCGGGTCCACCGACGATCTCCCGGTCGTGCTGCTCGCCGCCGGGACCACCGGTGACCCGCAGGCGCTCGCGCCCGCGCTGACCGGGGAGGTCGCGCCGGAACTGCGCAAGATCGACGGCGTCCGCGAGGTCGACGTGACCGGCGCCCGGCAGCCGCGGGTCACCATCGCGCTGGACTACGCGAAGCTGGCCGCCGCGGGTGTCGACCCGTCGTCGATCGCCACCACGCTGCAGACCGCCGGTGCCGCCGTCCCGGCCGGGACGCTGACCGAAGGCGACAAGACGCTCACCGTCCAGGTCGGCGGCGGACCGACCACAGTGGACACGATCAAGAACCTCTACCTGACGCCGGCAGCGCGCCCCGGTGCGCAGGCCGCCAAGCCGGTTGCGGTCAAGCTCGGCGACGTCGCCGACGTTCAGGCCGGATTCGCGCCGCCGACGTCGATCACCCGCACCAACGGCAAGCCGAGCCTCGGCCTCTCGATCACCATGGTGGAGAACGGGAACGCGGTCGCGATCTCGGAATCGGTGCGGGACAAGCTGCCCGAGCTGTCGAAGAAGATCGGCGCCGAGATGAGCGTCGTCTTCGACCAGGGCACCCCGGTCAAGGACGCGATCAGCGGACTGACCACCGAAGGCCTGCTGGGGCTGGCGTTCGCGGTCTTGGTGATCCTGCTGTTCCTGCTGTCGCTGCGGTCCACGCTCGTGACGGCGGTGTCGATCCCGCTATCGGTGGTCGTGGCGCTGCTGGCGCTGTGGACCGGCGATCTGTCGCTGAACCTGCTCACCCTCGGCGCGCTCACCATCGCCATCGGGCGGGTGGTCGACGACTCGATCGTGGTGCTGGAGAACATCAAACGACATCTGGCGTACGGCGAGGAAAAAGAGCGCGCGGTGCTCGACGGCGTGCGCGAGGTGGCGGGGGCGGTGACCTCGTCCACCCTCACCACGGTCGCGGTGTTCCTGCCGATCGCCTTCGTGGGCGGGTTCGTCGGCGAACTGTTCTCGCCGTTCGCGATCACGGTCACCGTGGCGCTGCTCGCGTCGCTGCTAGTCTCGCTGACGATCGTGCCGGTGCTGGCGTACTGGTTCCTCAAACCGCCGAAGACCCCGGCGAACGAGCACGAAGCCGAGCTCACGCGTCAAGCCGCCGAGGACAAGGAACGCCGCGGGCTGCTGCAGCGCGGTTACGTCCCGGTGATCCGGTTCGCCACCCGGCGCCGCGTCACCGTGGTGCTGCTGGCGCTGATCATCTTCGGTGGCACGGTCGGGCTGGCGTCGCAGCTGAACACCAACTTCCTCGACCAGTCCGGCTCGACGACGCTGAGCCTTTCGCAGAAGCTGCCGCCCGGCACCAGTTCCGAGGCCAAGGAGAAGGCAGCAGGCGCGGTGGAGCAGGCGCTCGCCGCCGAACCCGCCGTCGAGACCTACCAGGTGAGCATCGGCGGGGGCGGCTTCTTCGGTGGCGGCGGGACGGCGACCGACATCCAGGTCACCGTCGCCAAGGACACCGACCTCGACGCGCTCTCGGAGCGGTTGCGGGGCAAGCTCGACAAGCCGGAACTCGGCGAGGTCAAGATCGGCGCGGAAGCGGGCGGGTTCAACTCGGACCAGGTCTCGATCACCGTCACCGCACCGGACGAGGCGGCGCTGAAGCCGGCCGCCGAGCAGGTCCGCCAGGCCCTGTCCGGAGTGCCGGATCTGACCGAGGTGACCAGTGACCTCGCGCAGGGTTCGCCGCGGGTGCAGGTCGAGGTCGACGCCGCCAAGGCCGCCGCGAGCGGGCTTTCGGCGACCACGATCGGCCAGGTCGCGAACCAGGCCATCGCCGGCCGCACGGTGACCCAGTTGCCGGTGGACGGTCAGCGGACGGACATCGTGCTGCGCGCGGGCACGGCCCCGGTGTCGGTCGACGCCGTCAAGGCGCTGCCGATCCCGAGCGCGACCGGCGTCGTCCGGCTCGACTCGGTCGCCAACGTGTCCACAGTGGACGGACCGGCGGCGGTGCACCGCACGTCCGGCGAGCTGAGCACCACGGTCACCGCCAAGAACACCGGCGCGGACCTGGCCGCCACCACGAAGGCCATCCAGGCCAAGTTGGACGGGCTGGACTTCACCGGCGGCGCGGCGTACAAGCTCGGCGGCGTCAGCGAGGACCAGCAGGAGGCCTTCGGGAACCTGTTCCTCGCGCTGCTGGCCGCGGTCGCGATCGTGTACCTGATCATGGTGGCGACGTTCCGCAGCCTGCTCCAGCCGCTGATCCTGCTGGTGTCGATCCCGTTCGCGGCGACCGGCGCGATCGGGCTGCTGCTCGCCACCGGGACCGCGCTGGGCCTGCCCGCGCTGATCGGGATGCTGATGCTCGTCGGCATCGTGGTGACCAACGCGATCGTGCTGATCGACCTGATCAACCAGTACCGGGCTTCGGGGATGAGCGTCGCCGACGCCGTCGTCGAAGGCGGCAGGCGACGGCTGCGGCCCATCCTGATGACCGCGGCGGCGACCATCTTCGCACTGGTCCCGATGGCGCTCGGGCTGACCGGCCAGGGCGGGTTCATCGGCCAGCCGCTGGCGATCGTGGTCATCGGTGGCCTGGTCAGCTCGACCCTGCTGACGCTGATCCTGGTGCCGACGCTCTACACGATGGTCGAAACCCGGAAAGAGAAGCGCCGCGCGAAGAAGGACGCCCGGCGGTCTTCGGCCCCGGCCACCGAGACGCTGACCCCCGAGCCGGCTTCGTAGACCCGGGCGTGACGGAAGCCGTAACTCGCGTGATTGAAGCCGTAACTCGCGTGATTGGACCAGGTACGCCTCCAATCACGCGAGTTACGCGTCTGATCACGTGAGTTACGACTTTCGGAACCGCCAGGTCTTGCTGTCGAACGCCACGCACCACGAAGGCGAAAGCATGACGACCCGGAGGGTCCCGTCGGCGGCGACGTCGATGCCCTCGGTTTCGAAATTCCCGCTGCAGGTGCTCTTCAGGGGCAGCTGCCCCAGCGAGGTCACCCGCCCGGTCACGTCGGAACCGGACAGCGCGCCGGAAAGATCCACCTGCAGCAGCGGCTTCGTGGTCCCGAAGAGCGAGCCCTCGGGATCGTCGGACGCGCACAGCAGCCGGGTCGCGGTGACGAAGTCGCAGCCCTGGATGTCCCGCACCGGCTTGTCGAGCCGGATCGCGGACGCGTACGGCAGGTTCGCCGACGGATTCGTATGCGCGACGCCGGGCATCGGGTGCACGAGGAGCCGGTCCATCGTGCCCCACTCGCCGGCCACCAGCCAGCGGGCGTCGGGGGTCACGGCGGCGAACGAGTTGTTGTTCGCTTCCCACGACTCCAGCGTGTGCGTGTAGTTCGCCCACGTCCCGTTGGGCGACTCGACGCGGAAGAGCTTCGCGCCCCTGTCGTCACGCTGGTACGGCTCGACGTACCAGCCCTGCGCGGAGCCCGGATCGCCGACGTGGTTCCAGCCCTGCGACGACAGGTTCACCGGAACCGTCGCGATCCCGGTGTAGCGATAGATGGTCCCGGACGGCCGTTCGATGGTGGCCAGGCCCTGGCCTTCGTCGAGCGGGCGGGCGTTGTCCGAGCCGACCGTGGTCCAGCCGGTGACGGCTTGGGCGGCGGCGGGTGAGAACACCGCGACCAACGCGGCGATGGCGAGCACGATCCCGGTTCTACGCATGAAGGCTCCGTCCCGGCGGGGTTTCGCTGGCGGTAATGAATTACCAGCGAAAACCGGGACGGGCAGCCGCCATGTGAAGGATTTTCAGATTTTGTCCGGTTTCGGACACCGGACTCCTCAGGTGTCAGTCGCCCGGCTTGAGACCGTCGTAGATCTTCTTGCAGTCCGGGCAGACCGGCGAACCGGGCTTCGCCGACTTCGTCACCGGGAAGACCTCGCCGCACAGCGCCACCACGTGCGTGCCCATGACCGCGCTTTCGGCGATCTTGTTCTTGCGCACGTAGTGGAACATCTTCGGCGCGTCGTCGTCGGTGCTGTCGGTGCCCTCGGGACGGGTATCCGGCTTCGGAAGGGTCTGTGTACTCACCCCTCCATAATGCCCCAAATCCTCCTGCGCACACCGGCGACCTGGCAGGATCTCGCCCATGTTCCAGAAGGTGCTCGCGACGTTCGGTTCCGGTGGGGCGAAGATCGACGCCCAGCTGCTCGACCGCACGGTCTCCCCCGGCCGCCCGTTGCGCGGCGAGGTCCTGCTGCTCGGCGGCGAAGTCGATCAAGAGATCAACGGTCTCTCGGTGAAGCTGCTCGCCAGGGTCACGCTGCCGGACGAACGCCGCCCCGGCGTCGAGGACCTCGAGTTCGGCGTCCAGCAGCTGGCTGGCAACGAGCGGGTCGCGCCCGGTCAGCAGATCCGCCTCCCGTTCGAAGTGGCCCTGCCCTGGGAGACGCCGATCTCCAGCATCTTCGGCAAACCGCTGAACGGGATGGCCGTCGGCCTCCAGACCAGCCTCGACATCGCGAACTCCGTCACCGACCCGGTCGACGTCGACGGCGCCGCGATCGAGCCGCTGCCCGCGCAGAAACGGATCTTGGACGCCTTCAGCCGGATCGGCTTCGTCTTCCGCGAGGCCGTGCTGGAACGCGGCCGGATCAACGGCGCGATCCAGCAGCTCCCGTTCTTCCAGGAGATCCGCTTCACCCCTTCACCGCGGTTCGCGCCCGTCTTCACCTCCGTGGCGGTGACCTTCCTGTCCTCGCCCTCGGAGACGCAGGTCGTGCTGGAGGTGACCAAACGGGTCCGGGTGTCCAAAAGCGGCGGGTTCGGCGGACGCGGCCAGGAGTTCCTCGGCCTGTTCAAGGTCGACCACGCCGCGCTGGAGCGGGTCAAGTGGGAGCCGCAGCTCGAGGGCTGGCTCCACGAGGTGGCCAAAGCACGCGGGATCTTCGACTGAGGTGGAGGCGCGATGACGGAACCGTCGGCGACCAGGCCGTACATGCCGGGTGACGCGCTGTGGTTCTCGTCTTCGCTGCGCTCGGCCAAGGCGCGCAACACGGTAAATACAAGACCACATACGGAATGGACATGCTCGACCCCGCATCGAACGCGTCGATCCGGGTCCGGCCACGGAAGGTGTTCGGCATGCTGGAAAAGGACTTCTCGGGATCCCCGACTCGCTGGGTGTTCCCGGCATGATCTGGGCCACCGCCGTCACCAGGCTCGGCGGCGATCACCTGATCGCCGCCGTCGCGTGGAACGACCTCGAAACCCGCTACGCCGAGCCGCATCGCCACTACCACGATCTCCGGCACGTCAAGGCCGTCGCCCGGGACAGCGGGGACCTCGCCGTCGCCTTCGGCCTGGGTTCCCGCGAGCGAGCGCTCGTCGCCATCGCCGCCTGGACGCACGACGTCGTCTACGACGCCCGCCCCGGCGAGGACGAACGGGCGAGCGCGGCCTGGACCCGTGCCGAGCTCACCAACGCCGGCGTCCCCCGGGCCGACGTCGAGCGCGCCGGGGAACTCGTCCTCGGCACGATCCACCACTCCGCCCCGGACGACGACCTCCTCGCCACGGCGCTGCTCGACGCCGACCTCGCGATCCTCGGCGCCACGCCGGAGCGCTACGAGGAGTACGCGAACGGTGTCCGGGCGGAGTATTCGATCTACTCCGACGAGGAGTGGCGGACGGGCCGCTCGGCCGTGCTGGAGAACCTGCTGGCCCGGCCGCGGCTGTACCGCAGCGACATCGCGCGGGCACGCTGGGAGAGCAAGGCGCGAGAGAACCTCGCGAACGAACTGACCCGATGGCGTGACGCGGACCCACATCACCGATGATGTTCGTTCGTGACTCCGCAACTGTCCCTTCACGAAGAGGTCGCCTCCGCCCTCGCCGCCGGTGATCCCGTCGTCGCATTGGAGAGCACCATCCTCTCCCACGGCCTCCCGCCCGGCCGCAACCTCGACGTCGCCCGGCGGCTGGAGAAGGTCGTGCGCGACGGCGGCGCCGTCCCCGCGACCATCGCCGTCCTCGACGGCGTCCCCCTGATCGGTCTCTCGGGTGAGCAGCTGGAACGCGTCTGCGCGCCCGGCGCGGACCTGGACAAGCTCTCGCTGCGCGACATCGGCCCGGCCGTCGGCCTCGGCCGGTCCGGGGCGACGACGGTCGCGAGCACCGCGGCGCTGGCCGCCGCGGCCGGGATCGGCATGTTCGCCACCGGCGGGCTCGGCGGCGTGCATCAGGGCGCGGCGCAGAGCTGGGACGTCTCGGCGGATCTGGGCGTGCTCGCGAAGGTGCCGACCACGGTCGTCTGCTCCGGGGTGAAGTCGGTGCTCGACATCGCCGCGACACTCGAAGTGCTGGAGACCAACTCCGTACCGGTGCTGGGTTACCGCACCGGCGAGTTCCCCGCGTTCTACCTCCGCTCCTCCGGCTACGAGGTGCCGTGGCGGGTCGACGACGCCGCGCAGGCCGCCTCGGTCATCGCCGCCCATCGCGCGCACGCGAATTCCGGTGTACTGCTGGCGAATCCGATCCCCGAAGCGTCCGAAATGGACAAAGAGCTGCACGACCGGCTGCTCGCCGAAGGGCTGGAGCTGCTGAAGTCGCGAGGCGTGCACGGCAAGGACGTCACGCCGGTACTGCTGGAGCACTTCCACACCGCGAGCGACGGGGTGAGCCTCGACGCGAACGAGGCACTGGTGCTCTCCAACGCGGAACTGGCCACCGAGGTGGCCGTCGCACTCGCCGGGACCGCGGCATGAGCGGCATCGTCGTCGTCGGCGACGTCGGCCTCGACGTCGTCGCGCGGCACGAAGGCCCGATCCCGCACGGCGGCGACATCCGCGCGAAGGTCCACTTCACCAGCGGCGGCGCGGGCGCGAACACCGCGCTGTGGCTGCGGGCCGAGGACGCGGAAACCACGCTGATCGCGCGGATCGGCGACGATTCCGGCGGCCGCATGGTGAAGGGCGAACTGGAAGCGGCCGGTGTCCGCTGCGAGTTCGCCGTCGATCCCGAAGAACCGACGTTCTGCGTCGTGGTGCTCGTCGACGGCGCCGGTGAACGGAGCATGCTCGCCGACCGCGGCGCGAACGCGCGGTTCAGCCCTTCCGACATCACGGAGGCGGCGCTCAGCGGCGCGAGCCACCTGCACCTCTCGGGCTACGTCCTGCTGTACCCGTCTTCACGGCCCGCGGCGCTCGCCTCGCTGGCGGCGGCGAAGAAGGCCGGGCTGACGACGTCGGTCGACCCGCAGGCGGCGACGCTGATCACCGACCCGGCGGCCTTCCTCGACGACGTGCGCGGCGTCGACCTGCTGATGCCGAACACCAGCGAACTGGTCGCGCTGACCGGGTCGAGTGATCCCGAGGCGGCGAAGGAACTGCTGGACTACGTCGGCGAGGTCGTGGTCACCGCCGGTCTCGACGGCGCCAGCTGGGTGGACGCGAGCGGCGTCATCACCTCGGTGCCCGCGCAGCCCGCCGACTGCGTCGACTCGACCGGCGCCGGGGACGCCTTCGACGCCGGTGTGCTGGCGGCGTGGCTTCGCGGCGAGTCGACCGTGGAGGTCCTTCGGGCGGGGACGCGGCTGGGTGCGCGGGCGGTGGCGAAGGTCGGGCCGCAGCCGTAGCCGCCCGTCAAACGCTATGAACGGTCCGTTACTTGCAAAATTTGCAAGTAACGGACCGTTCATAGCACGCGCGAACCGAGTCAGCCGCCGTCGATGACCCGATGACCGCCGCTCTCGATCCGCGTCGGTTCGGCCTCGTACCGGTTGACCTTCTCGCTCTTGCGCGGCGGCCGGTCGTTCGCCACGAGGACGGCGATCCACGGCAGCGGGATCGAGATCGCGATGAGGGCCAGCGCGAGCCACCAGGTCTCGTAGAAGATCCCGGCGAGGATCAGGCAGGGGATGCGGAACGACATCATGATGATGTACTTCCGCTTCCGCTTGGCGAGCTGGTCTTCGTAGGACGGGGCGGCTTCGGTGATCAGCACCGGAGCGGGTTCCCTCGGTTCGGGACCGTGGGCGGGCGCGTTCACAGCACCACCTCCGGTTTCCATGCTCCCACTCGCCGGGCTCATCCGACACCCGGGTGGGTGAGCCGATGCAGAGCGGCGACCACGAGCGTCTCGACGCCGGCCGAAAGCGTCGGGTGCGGGATCGGCGCGAAGAGCGGCGAGTGGTTCGACGGGATGTCCTGTTCGAAGCGGCCGGCGGTCATCGCGGCGATCACCTTCTCCTCGTCCAGGCCGCCGACCAGCCAGAACACCGACGGTACCCCGGCGGCGCGGCCGAACTCGCTGAAGTCCTCACTGCCGGTGACCAGCGGCGCGGGCATCACCCGGCCCTCGCCGAAGTGGTCGCGGAAGGCGGCGGTGAGTCCCTCGGTGGCCGCGTCGTCGTTCTCGGTGACCGGGAACGCGCCGATCCGCTCGATCTCCGGCGCTTTCGGCGCGCCCGCGGTGGCCGCCTCGCCCTGGACGATCCGTTCGACCGCCGCGACGACCTTCTCCCGCACGGCCTGGTCGAACGACCGGATGTTGACCTCGAGGACGGCGTGGTCGGCGATGATGTTGTGCGCGGTGCCGACGTGCAGCGAGCCGACGGTCACCACCGCCGACTCGGTCGCCGAGATCTCCCGCGAAACGATGGTTTGCAGCTTCAGCACCACGGACGCGGCCAGCACGGCGGGATCCACCGTGGTCTCCGGTCGCGAACCGTGCCCGCCCCGGCCGTGCAACGTGATGCGGAGCGCGTCCGTGGCCGCCATGATCACGCCCGGCCTGGTCAGCACCCAGCCCGCCGGACCGGGCACCACGTGCTGGCCGAGCACGACGTCGGGTTTGCCGGCGGGCCCGAAGACCCCGTCGCGGACCATGCCGGCGGCGCCGTCCCCGGCCTCCTCCCCCGGCTGGAACACGACCATCAGCGTGCCGGACCAGTGTTCGCGCCCGGACGCCAGCAGCGAGGCGGCCCCGGAGAGCCAGGTGGCGTGCATGTCGTGACCGCAGGCGTGCATCACCGGGACTTCGCGGCCGTCGGCGTCGACACCGCGCGCGGTGCTCGCGTACGGCAAGCCGGTCTTCTCCTCGACCGGCAGGGCGTCGATGTCGGCGCGCAGCATCACCTTCGGGCCGGGGCCGTTGCGCAGCACCCCCAGGACGCCGGTGCGCCCGATGCCGGTGTGCACCTCGTAACCGTCGGCCTCCAGGCGCCGCGCCAGTTCGGCGGCGGTGCGGGTTTCGGCGAACGACAGCTCCGGATGCCGGTGGAGGTCGATGTACAGGTCTTCCAATCCGGGCAGCGCCGCCTGCAGCGGTGCCAGGACACGTTCGAGGCTCACGACCTCATCCTGGCAGTATTACTCATCGTGAGCAGATGCCCCGTCGCACCCGATCCGTCACAATTACCCACCGTGAGCACACGAGCGGCCCTCCCCGACCTGTCCGACGACGTCTGCGCGAGGCTGCGGGACGCCCTCCGCCGGACGGGGTACGACACCGACGGCGTGGTCGGCGCCCTCGGCTCCGCGCACGCCGCCCTCGGCCGCGGCGAACCGGAACTCGCCTACCGCGCGACCCGCGACGCGGGTGAACTCGGCACGCTGATCCGGCTGTTCCTGCTGGGTTCGACTGAGCCGGAGAAGGACGTCGAGGCCGCTTTCGCGCCACTCTCCCTCGATGACGCGGTCGCCGCGACGCTGCTCATACCCGCCGCGGACGGCTACCGGGCCGGGCTCGACGTACGCCCGCATGGCGACGATGAAGGCTCCTGGTGGGTCGTTTCGGATCTGGACGCGGACGTCCTCGGCCAGGCCGTGCCCGAGGACCACGTGCTCGGCGTCGGGCACGCGTCCCTCAGCCTGATCCGGGCCACCAGCCGCCGCGAGGTCGGCAGCCTGCTCGACGTCGGCACGGGCAACGGCGTCCAGGCGCTGCACGCCACCCGTCACGCGAAGAAGGTCACCGCGACCGACGTCTCGGCCCGCGCGCTGGCGCTCGCCGCGGCCACCTTCCGGCTCAACGAACTGGACGTCGAACTCGTGCGCGGCGAATGGTTCGCGCCGGTCGCGCGGCGCCGGTTCGACCAGATCGTCTGCAATCCGCCGTTCGTGGTCGGCCCGCCACGCGTCGACTACACCTACCGCGACTCCGGTCTCGCCGGTGACGACGCCAGCGCGCTCGTGGTGCGGCAGCTGCCCGGGTTCCTCAACGACGGCGGCACCGGCCAGCTCCTGGCTTCGTGGCTGCACGTGAAGGGCGAGGACTGGGGCGATCGGGTGACCCGCTGGCTTCCCGCCGAGACCGACGCGTGGTTCGTCCAGCGGGACATCGCGGATCCGGGGCTGTACGTCGGCACGTGGCTGCGGGACGCGGGAATCGATCCCCGGTCGCCCGAAGGCCGTGCGAAATCCGGCGCCTGGCTCGACTGGTTCGCCGAGAACGACGTCCAGGGCATCGGTTTCGGCTTCGTCACCCTTCGCCGGGCGGACGGCGCGACACCGACGATCGTGTGCGAGGACCTGCGTCAGGCCTACGACGACCCGCTGGGCGCGGAGGCGGCGAACTGGCTGGATCGGGTGGAATGGCTGCGCGCCAACGGCGATTCGCTCCTCGATGTCCGATTCCGCGTTCCGGAAAGCGTGCTTCTGGAGAGTGTCGCCGAGCCGGGCGAGGAGGGCTGGGCCACGACCGTCCAGCGGCTGCACCGCACCGACGGCCCCGGCTGGTCGCACGAAGTCGACGAACTGGCGACGAGGCTGCTCGCCGGCTGCCAGGGCGCGCTGCCGCTGGAAGACCTGATCGTGCTGCTGGCGGCCGCTCAGGGACTCGAACCGGAGGAACTGGCCGAAGCCGCGCTTCCCGTCGTCCGTGAACTGGTCCGGCACGGCATGCTCCTCCCCGCCGCCTGATGCGGGCGGTGGTGGCGAGGGTCACGGAAGCGAGCGTGACCGTCGGCGACGAGGTGACCGGCGCCATCGACGAACCAGGTTTGCTGGTGCTGCTGGGAATCCACGTCGACGACGACGTGACGAAGGCCGCCACGATGGCACGCAAACTGCACGAAGCTCGCATACTTCGCGAAGAGGGATCCTGCGCCACCACCGGCGCTCCCCTGCTCGTCGTAAGCCAGTTCACTCTCTACGGCGACACCCGCAAAGGCCGCCGTCCTTCCTGGACGGCGGCCGCCCGGCCCGAGGTCGCGGAACCGCTCGTGACGGCCGTCGTCGACGCCCTGCGCGAACGCGGCGCCCGGGTCGAAACCGGCCGGTTCGGGGCCATGATGGCGGTCCGGAGCGTGAACGACGGTCCGTTCACCCTCCTCGTAGAGGTCTAGACCACGTTTGTTTCTCCCCCGCACGGGCATTCTCAGGAAAAGCTCAGGGTTGGTGGAGCAACGCCCCAGGTCAGCCGCCCGTCTCCTCTGTAGCGGCCGGGAACGTTTCGGGACCTCCCGGCGTTGAGCAAAGTGTCCAGCCAAGCTGGGCCGGCGAGGAGTAGCGGGCTTTCCACAGGGCTTGCTAGGCCGAGGCGGATCCGGCGGACACACCGCACGTTCAGCCCGTGACCGGGGAGGCAGAATGTCAGTCCAGACTCTCGAACGCGAAGCGCGCGGGATTCGCGAGCGCCGTATCCCGGCGCAGTCCACCGAGGAGCCGGTGATCGCGGGGGCGTTCACCGATGCAGCAGCAGACCTCGACGCGCAGAGCCCGGCCGCGGACCTCGTTCGCGTGTACCTCAACGGAATCGGCAAGACGGCGCTGCTGTCCGCCGCCGACGAGGTCGAGCTGGCCAAGCGCATCGAAGCGGGCGTGTTCGCCCAGCACATGCTGGACACGGCCGAGAGCCTCACGCCGAAGCGGCGTTCGGAGATGTCCGCCCTCGTGCGTGACGGCCACGTCGCGAAGAACCACCTGCTGGAGGCCAACCTCCGTCTCGTGGTCTCGCTCGCGAAGCGCTACACCGGCCGGGGGATGCCGCTGCTCGACCTGATCCAGGAGGGGAACCTGGGTCTGATCCGCGCGGTGGAGAAGTTCGACTACTCCAAGGGGTTCAAGTTCTCGACCTACGCCACCTGGTGGATCCGCCAGGCCATCACCAGGGGAATGGCCGACCAGGGACGCACCATCCGGCTGCCGGTCCACCTGGTGGAACAGGTGAACAAGCTGGCCCGCATCAAGCGTGACCTGCACCAGCAGCTCGGCCGGGACGCCACCCACGAGGAACTGGCCGCCGAGTCGGGTATCCCGGCGCACAAGATCTCCGACCTGCTCGACCACTCGCGTGACCCGGTGAGCCTCGACATGCCGGTCGGCACCGAGGAGGACGCCCCGCTCGGTGACTTCATCGAGGACTCCGAGGCGACCGACGCCGAGAGCGCCGTGATCTCCGGCCTGCTCCAGGACGACCTTCGCCGCGTGCTCGCGACGCTGGACGACCGCGAGTCCCAGGTGATCCGCCTGCGCTACGGCCTCGACGATGGCCAGCCGCGCACGCTCGACCAGATCGGCAAGTTCTTCGGGCTTTCCCGTGAACGCGTTCGCCAGATCGAGCGTGAGGTCATGTCGAAGCTGCGTCAGGGTGAGCGGGCCGATCGCCTGCGCGCCTACGCTTCGTAGTTCCTCATTGGGTCTTTCGCGGCGCGGAAAAGCAACACCCGTTCGGCAGCGTTGACTTATGACCTGCGTCACGAGACCGTCGAGCAGGTAATAAGTCTTCGCGGCCGGGTGTTCGCGCCCGGATCGCTTTCCCCGGGAGGTCGGGTCCGTCGGGGTGGGCCCGGCCTCCCGAACTAATTTGTGGGGCCCGGCGACAAATTGCGGGATGCGAATTGCATTCCCCTTGCCTTCACCCTGGACGTGACGCCGGTCACTCGGGACCCGCCTAGTACCGTGGGCGGGTTCCCGATGCCGGCAAAGGAGCCCGCGCAGTGGCGCCCACCACGTTCCAGCACACTGAAGTCCTTCCGCTCGCGAAGGACACCCACACCGAGTACCGGCTGCTCGGCACCGAAGGTGTCGAGGTCGTCGAGGCCGCGGGCCGGAAGTTTCTCCAGGTCGAGCCCGAGGCGCTGACCAAACTCGCCAAGACCGCGATCACCGACATCCAGCACCTGCTGCGCTCGTCGCATCTGGCGCAGCTGCGCGCGATCGTCGATGACCCCGAGGCCAGCGGCAACGACCGGTTCGTCGCGATGGACCTGCTGCGCAACGCGGCGATCTCCGCCGGCGGCGTCCTCCCGATGTGCCAGGACACCGGCACGGCGATCGTGATCGGCAAACGCGGCGAAGGCGTGCTCACCGGCGCCGACGACGAGCGCGCGCTGTCGCGAGGCATTTTCGAGGCCTATCAGGAGTTGAATCTGCGCTATTCGCAGATGGCGCCGGTGAATTTCTGGGATGAGCGCAATACCGGCACCAACTTGCCCGCGCAGATCGAGCTCTATCACAAAGACGGTCAAGGCGACCCGAGCTATGAATTCCTGTTCATGGCCAAGGGCGGCGGCAGCGCGAACAAGACGTTCCTCTATCAGGAAACGAAAGCGGTCCTGAACCCGAAGCGGCTCGCGAAGTTCCTCGACGAGAAGCTGCGCAGCCTCGGCACCGCGGCCTGCCCGCCGTACCACCTCGCGATCGTCGTCGGCGGCACGTCGGCGGAGTTCAACCTGAAGGTCGCGAAGCTGGCCTCCGCGCGCTATCTCGACGACCTGCCCACCGAGGGTTCTGAGCTGGGCCACGGTTTCCGCGACGTCGACCTCGAACAGCAGGTGCTGGAGATGACGCGCCAGTTCGGCATCGGCGCGCAGTTCGGCGGCAAGTACTTCTGCCACGACGTCCGCGTGATCCGCCTGCCGCGCCACGGCGCGTCGTGCCCGGTCGGCGTCGCCGTCTCGTGCTCGGCGGACCGCCAGGCGAAGGCGAAGATCACCGCGGACGGCGTGTTCCTGGAGCAGCTGGAGCGCGACCCGGCCCGCTTCCTGCCGGACGTCACCGAGGACGATCTGTCCGACGAGGTCGTGAACGTCGACCTCAACCGTCCGATGGCCGACATCCGCGCCCAGCTCTCGCAGTTGCCGGTGAAGACTCGCCTGTCGCTGACCGGCCCGCTCGTCGTCGCCCGCGACATCGCGCACGCGAAGATCGCCGAGCGGCTCGACGCGGGCGAAGAGATGCCTCAGTACCTTCGCGACCACCCGGTGTACTACGCAGGCCCGGCGAAGACGCCCGAGGGCTACGCGTCGGGTTCCTTCGGGCCGACCACCGCGGGCCGCATGGACTCCTACGTCGAGCAGTTCCAGGCCGCGGGCGGCTCGCTGGTGATGCTCGCGAAGGGCAACCGGTCCAAGAAGGTGACCGCCGCGTGCAACGAGCACGGCGGTTTCTACCTCGGCTCGAAGGGCGACGCGGCCGCGCGGCTCGCGCAGGACTGCATCAAGAAGGTCGACGTCCTCGAGTACGCCGAACTGGGGATGGAAGCGGTCTGGAAGATCGAGGTCGAGGACTTCCCCGCGTTCATCGTCATCGACGACAAGGGCAACGACTTCTTCGAGGCCACGTCGGAACCGGTGCTGCAGATCAGCTTCCGGTGAGAGGAAAGGTCCTTTCCTTGCAAATTTCGCAAGGAAAGGACCTTTCATGGCGCGCGTAGGGCCTCTGTTCGGTTCAGGGGCGTGAGCTACTCGAGGCATGCGTCAAGCCCCGAACGTCCACAAGGGACACTTTCGTGCGGTGAAATGTCTGATTGATGGCTAGATGTGCGGTTCTCGATGGGGGTCGTGAGTGGCAATGAGCGTTCTAACGCTCATTGCCACTCACGACCCCTTGTGTCGGGCCACTGGGACGAGCCCCCACCCGTCACCAGAACCCGAATCGTCACTCGCCACCTACTCACCTCACCAGCGGTTATGCGACTTTGCCGGGACCCTGAATTGCAGGGTAGGGAAGGAGGCCCTCACGGACTCGGTGATCGGCACGTTCGCCCCAGCCGCAGCAGCGGTCACAGCGGACGCGCGTGAAGGCCACTCACCGCTTGCCGAATTCCGTGAAGGCCTCCTTGAGGGACTCTGAGTCCCTCAAGGAGGCCTTCACGGAATTCCTGGCACGTTTCAGGGCACGTCAGAGCGCGCCCGACCGTTACCGCATCTGCTTCAGCACCACGGTCCGCTCCCCCAGCGGCGCCGAAAGCGCCACCGAGATCACCGGATGCCGGATGTCCATGGTGCACATCTGGCCGGTCTGGCCCTTCAGTTCGGTCAGGTTGACGGTGACCCTGGTCCCGTCCTGCTGCGCGGCCTCCGCCGTCGCGTGCCCGCAGCCGCCTTCCTGGCCGCGGACGTTCAGGATGGTCCCGCCGTTGCTGGTGTACACCTCACGCGGGTAGTCCGCGGGCAGCGCCGACGCGTCGAGCTGCTTGTCCGGCAGCTTGGTGCTGCCTTCGGGGACCTCCTGACGAGGCGCACCCGGAACACCGGGCTGACTTCCCGGCTTGCTCCCCGGCGCGGGCGTCGGGGACGAAGACGGCGGTGCGGTCGGTGACGGCGGCACGGTACTCAGGGTGCCGCTGCCGGGTCCGGCCGCGGGTTCCGCTGCCTGGTTCTGCGCCCCGCAAGCGGATACCGCAACGACGATCAGGCCAAGGCCGATGACATTCGTTAAGTACCTCATGTGGCTAGGACGGAACGAGGCCGCCTTGGGGTTGCACATGATCTCAACCCGCTTCCAGGACGACGGTCCGCGGCCCGATCGGCTCGGCGAGTTTCACCGGCAGGACGGCGTAGCGGATGACCTGCGGGCACATCTGCCCCGGATCGCCGTGGTCGATCTTCACCTTGACCACGACCCGTTGCGCGTTCTGGTCGGCGAGGTCCGCCTTCGCCTCGTCGCAGCCGCTCAGTTCGATATGCACGTTCAAGCCGCCGTTCTCCGCGCTGACCTGCGCGGGAACCTTGGCCTCGACCTGGGTCGGCGGCAGCATCTTGTCCGAGGGCGGCGGGCCGGCGGTCGGGCGTGACATCGGTGGTTTCGCGACCGGCGGGCTCGCCGGGAGCGAGGTGGGCAGATCCGAGGGTGTGGTGACGACCGGTGGGGTGCTCGTATTCGCCGGTGCTCCGGGGCCGCCCGCGCCGCAGGCCGCCGTCGCGGCGAGCACGAGCCCCGCGCCCAGCGTCTTCGCTGCGTTCATCATGGTTTCAGGACGGAATGAACCTCACCGCCGGTTGCATCATCGCTGCGCCGCGCGGCCGCGGGCCAGACCGAGGAGCACCACCCCGGCGAGCGTGACGGCCAGCAGCAGCACCGTGCTCGCCGACGCCAGGAACACCTGTCCCCGGTCCGTGAGCGCGAAAATGCTCGCGGGCAGCGTCCGCCAGTCCGGTGGGTACAGCATCATCGTCGCGCCCAGTTCGCCCATCGACATCGCCAGCGCGAGACTCGCCGACGCTGAGATCGACGGCAGCAGGACCGGCAGCCGCACCCGTAGCAGCACGCGGACCGGCCCCGCGCCGAGGCTCGCCGCGGCCTGCGCCAGCAGCGGGTCCATCCGGGCGATCGCGGCGGAGACCGTGCTGTAGGAGAACGGCAGCAGGATCATCACGTGCCCCAGCAGCACGATCCAGCGTGTGCCGTTGAAGGCGAGCGGCGGACGGCTGAACGCGACCAGCAGCGCCAGCCCCAGCACCACTGACGGCACGGCGATCGGCAGGTGGAACAGGGTGTCGACGGCCTTCCGCACCCCAGGGCCAGCGGACTGCGACGCCAGCGCGGCCCAAGTCCCCAGCAGCACCGAGACCACCGACGCGATGACACCGGTCTGGATGCTCACCGAAAGGCTCGCGAAGGTCTCCCCGGACAGCGCCTGCGCGAAATGCGAGCCGGTGAGCGTTCCCGGCAGCAGTCCCGTCCAGTTCCCGGCGACCGACGCCAGCACGATCATCAGCAGCGGGGCCAGCACGATCGCGGTGAACAGCACCGCGAACATGGCCCACAGCAGTATCCGGCTACGCCTTGTCCACAGCAGCACGACGGCCTCCCTTCGTCAGTCGCCGGTAGGTTCCGTACAGGGCGAGGGAGAACACGACGTTGACCACCGCGATGACGCACGCCTGCGGGAAGTCGAACGTGACGATCCCCTTGCCGTAGACCAGCATCGGCAGCGTCGTGACGTCCTTGGCGCCGAGGAACAGCACGATGCCGAACTCGTTCATCGCCAGCAGCATGGTCAGGCAGGCGCCGGAAGCCAGTGACGGCAAGGCTTCCGGCAGGATGACCTGACGCAGCACCCTGCCGGGTTTCGCGCCGAGACTGGCCGCGACCTCCATCTGCGCCGACGACACCTGCCCGAACGCGGCGAGCGCCGGCCGCATCACGAACGGCGTGTAGAAGGTGATCTCCGCCAGCAGGATCCCGAACGGCGAGTACAGGAATCCGCCCGCGCCCAGGATTCCGGCGCTGCCGTAGATGAAGGTGAACGCGAGCGCGATGAGAAACGACGGGAACGCGAGCACGGTGTCCACCAGCCGCGAAAGCGTCCGCGCGCCGGGGAACGGCACGAACGCGATCACCAGTGCCAGGAACGTTCCCAGCACCACGCAGCCCGCCGTGGCGCCGAGCGCGAGCACGACGGTCTTCCAGGCGGCGTCCCGGAATTCCGCCGAACCCAGGACGTCCAGCCACACCGACAGCCCGAACTCGCCGGTCTTCGACTCCAGCGACTGGAGGACGACCAGCACCAGCGGGTAGCCGAAGAAGCCGAGCAGGACGAGCACCGGTGGCAGCAGGAGCCAGCCACGGCCGGGCTGTTTCTCCTGTCGCCGCGCCGGTGCCGCCGTCGCGGCCAGCGCGAGACCGGTCATCCGACACCCACCAGCGGGCAACCGTCCGGAATGGACACTCCGACCTTCTCCCCCACGCCAGGCAGTCCCTCGATGTCCGGCACTTCGGCCCGGACCTCGTCCCCGTTGTGTGCGAGTTCGAGGTCGAGCCGGAAACCCGTGCCACGCCACTGGACACCGCGCAGCACGGCGGGCAGCGCGGCGAGGGCGTCGACCGCGGTGATGCCGACCCGATGCGGCCGGACGCCGAGCGCGACGGGCTGCCCCGCGCGGATCGTCCCGGACGGGTCGGCGGCGAGTTCACGGCCGCCGAGCCGGACCCTGGTGCCGTCGGCCTGGATCAGCTCGACCGGGATGAGGTTGGACGCGCCGAGGAAGCTCGCCGTGAACTCCGTCGAGGGGCGCTGGTAGAGCTCGCGGCTCGGCCCGAGTTCGACCAGCTTCGAGTCGCGCATGACGGCGATCCGGTCGGCCAGCGCCAGCGCCTCGCCCTGGTCGTGGGTGACGTAGATCAGCGTGGTGTCGGGCAGTTCGGCCCGCAGCCGCAGCAGTTCCGCGACCATGTCCTCGCGCAGGGCGGCGTCCAAAGCGGACAGTGGCTCGTCGAGCAGCAGCACCCGCGGGCGGATCGCCAGCGCCCGTGCGAGCGCGACCCGCTGTTGCTGCCCGCCCGAAAGCTCGCGCGGATAGCGGCGGGCGTACTTGCCCATCCCGACCAGGTCGAGCGCCTCGGCCATCGGGGTCGCCGTCTCGGCGCGGGGTGTTTTCCGTGCCTTGAGCCCGAAGGCGACGTTGGCCTCGACGCGCATGTGCGGGAACAGCGCGTAGCTCTGGACGACCACGCCGAGACCGCGCCGGTGCGGCGGCAGGGCGGTGACGTCCTCGCCGTCGAGCAGGACCCGGCCGGTGCTCGGTACGACGAAACCCGCGAGCGCCTTCAACGCCGTCGACTTGCCGGAGCCCGACGGGCCGAGCATCGCCAGTGTCTCCCCTCTCGCCACGGTGAGGTCCAGTGGCGAGAGGGCGGTCGTCTGTCCGAACCGGACGGACACCCCGCGGAATTCGACCGCCGGGGTCATCGGCCCACGGCCTTCTTGTACGCGGCGAGGTCGGCGTCGAGCTTCGCGAGGACGGCGTTCCAATCGGGCTGCCAGATCTCGACGCCGTCGAGCGCGGCCTTCACCTTGTCCGCCCGCGGCCCGGACGGCGTGACGTCGGTCCGCGACGGGGCACCGAAGGCGTCGACGGCCTTGCCCTGCACCTCGGGCGAGAGCAGGAAGTCCAGGAACTTCTTGGCGTTCTCGGCGTGCGGCGCGTTGTTCACGAGACCCGCGTAGTACGGGAGCGCGAACGTGGACCGCTTGCCCTGCGCGTCGGCCGGGAAGAAGACCTCGAAACCGCCGCTCTTCTCGATCGCGGCGAGGTTCATCTGCACGTCGCCGTTGGCCACCAGGATCTCGGCCTTGGCCACCTTCGGCTGCAACTTGCCGGTGGAGGACGACGGGCCGACGTTGTTGGCTTCGAGCTTCGCGAGGTAGTCGAGCGCGCCCTGGTCGCCGAGGACGTGCTGGAGTTGCAGCAGGACCGCGGTGCCGTCGCCCGCCTCGCCGGGGGTCGAGTACTGGAGCTTGCCCTTGAGCGCGGGCGACAGGAGATCGTCCCAGGTCTTGGGCGAGACCTGCGGGTTACGGATGAAGCTGAGGTAGTTGTTCATGACGGCGAAGTAGCGGCCCTGGCCGTCCTTCTGCCCGGCGGGGACCTGGTCGATCCCGGACGGCGCCGCGGTGGCGAGCAGGCCCTGCGACGCGGCCCGCTGGATGAACGGCGGGAGGGTGACCAGGATGTCGGCCTGGGTGTTGGCCTTCTCCTTCTCCACCCGCGAGGCGACCTCGCCGGAGCCGGCCGTCACCGCCTGCACGGTGATGCCGGTCTTGGCCTTGAACTCCTCGAAACGCTGGGCGTACCAGTCTTCGAGACCGTCCACTGTGTACAGCGTGACGGTCTGGTCGCCGGAAGCGCCGCCGGCGGTTCCGCCACAGGCGGCCAGGGTGAGGGCGAGCAGCCCGGTGAGGGCGGCGGCCGCGAGTTTCTTCATGGCGTCAAAGCTCCTTGGGGGACAGCAGGGCGGGGAGGTCGCGGACGGATTCGAGGACGTGGGTGGCGCCGGCGGCTTCCAGTTCCGGCTTCTTCGCCGATCCGGTGAGCACTCCGGCGACGAGTGAAGCGCCGGACGTCAGCCCGGTCTGGATGTCCGAAGGCGTGTCACCGGCGACGGCGATGCGGCGGACGTCGGTGATTTCGAGCCGCAGCGCGGCGGCGAGGACGAGGTCCGGGAACGGGCGGCCACGAACACCCTCGCCTGGCGCCAGTACGGCGTCGGCGAGGCCGTGCCAGCCCAGTGCGTCCAGGATGGCGTTCTGGGTACTGGCGGCGAAACCGGTGGTGAGGGCGACCTTCACCCCTTGGGCGCGCAGCTCCTGGATCGTCTCCTCGGCGCCGGGGATCGGCTCGCAGTGGCCGTCGGCGACGAGCTTGCCGTAGGCGTCCTGGAACGCGGTGTTCGCGCGCTGGGCGAGTTCCTCGTCCCCTTCGAGCAGCGCGCGGAAGACGACGATCTTGGACTGCCCCATGGTTTCGACGACGTAGTCGAGCATGCCGGGGAAGCGACTGTCCTCTTCGGACACACCGGCGGCGGCGATCGCCGCGGTGAAGGCGCGGATCACCAGACCGTCGTCGGCGACGGTGGTCCCGGCCATGTCCAGGACGACGAGTTCGGTGTTCACCATGAAAGCTCCTCGGCGGTGTCTTCGGCGATGGCGGGCGAGCAGGTCATGCCCCGGCCACCCGGACCGGTGACGAGCCACGCGTTGTCCGCGACGCGGGCGCGGTGCACGATCCGGGACGTGTCGATGGTCTGGGCGTAGACGCCGGCCCAGCGGCGGGCGATCCGCGGGAGCGGCCGTCCGAGCAGCGCCCCGGCGACCTCGGCCAGGTGGTCGTACGGGTCTTCGGTGGTGTCGAAGGAGAACGGCTCGTCGTATTCGTGGGTGTCGCCGATGGTCAGCGAGCCGTCGAGGCGCTGGACCATGAGCAGCTGCATGGCGTTGGCGGCGGCGATCTCGCCCTGTGGCTGGCCCGCATCGAGGCCGTCGAGTTCGGCACCGCGGTACGCCGGGTAGTAGCGGAAGCTGTCCGCGTCGGCGACCGTGGTGGTGAGGGTTTCCCCGAGCGGCTCGGTCTGCGCCATCTGCAACCGCACCCGGCGGACCGGGGTCTGCCCGGCGAGTTCCTTGACCAGGCCACCGGTCCAGGCGCCGGTGCACAGCACCACGACGTCGCCTTCGTGGGTTTCGCCCGTGTCGTCGACGACGCCGCGATCGGTCAGGTCGCGGATCTCACGGCCGGGCAGCCAGGTGTAGCGGCCGGATTTCGCCAGTTCGGCGCGCAGGGCGGGCTGAGCGACGCGCGGTTCGACGGCGGCGTCGCGATCGCACCAGAGCGCGCCGAGGAAGTCGCCGCGCAGGGCCGGGTTCAGCTCGCGGGTCTCGGCGGCGTCGAGCAGTTTGAAGCCGCGGTCCTCGGTGGTGGCGGCCGCCGCCCGCGCGACGGCGAGTTCGGCCTCCGTGCGGACGACGGTGAGGGAGCCGTTCGGCCGGAAGCCGATCCCTTCGACGCGTTCCCCGATGCGCTCCCACAGCACGCGCGCCCGCGCCGCCGTCTCCAGTTCGGGACCACTGGCACGGCCACCGACCCAGACCAGCCCGAAGTTGCGTACGGACGCGCCCCTGGCCTCGGGTTCGCGTTCGATCTGGACGACGTCGTGGCCGCGTTCGACGGCCTGCCAGGCGTGCTGGGTGCCGAGCACTCCGCCGCCGATGATGAGGATTCGCACCCCGCAGACGTTCGTCCGCGCGCACCAACGCTCCGTGACCCCAGCCCTAACCCCAGGTGAAGTGCCCCCGAAATGTGGACCAGACCTGTTATCTTCGCGTTACATTAGGCTCCGCGTTTCGTCCTCTGGATGCGGTCGTTGAAAGTACAAATACCGCGACTGGAGCCTGGCTACTCCACCCGTCCGAGGCGGGTTTCGAAGGACAACCGGTCGCCGCGGAACAGCGACCGGACGCGCTCGAACGGGACGCCGTCGGTCCCCCACGACGTCCGGTGCATCAGCAGCATCGGCAGCGCCGGGTTCGTCCCGATCAACAACGCCTCGCGAGGAGTGGCGAGCACGGTCTCGACACGCTCCTCGGCGCCGTCGAAGACCACCCCGAGCCGTTCCCGCAAACAGGCGTAGAGGGACTGTGTGGGATCGAACACATCCATCAGCGTCGGGAATCGCTCGGCGGTGAGATAGGTCGATTCCAGCCCGACCCGCTCGTCGTCGGCGAGCAGCACCCGCTCGATGTGGATCACGTCGTCGTCGGGATCGATTTCCAGTTCCGAAGCCAGCGATGGACCCGCCTCACGACGTTCCAGCGAGATCAAATTCCGGCCAGGCTGAATGCCCTGCCTCCTGAGTCCTTCGGTGTAACTCACCAAAGCGAGCGGCTGGACGAGCTTCGGGCCCGCCACGTACGTGCCGCTGCCTTGTCGCCTGCTCAGGCGTCCTTCGAGGACGAGTTCACCGACGGCCTGGCGGACCGTGGCGCGGGAAACCTCGAAGCGTTCGGACAGTTCCCGTTCCGTGGGAAGTGCCGCTCCTTGCCCCAATTCGGAGATCACGTCGAGCAGTTCGACTTTGACCGCGTAATAGCGTGGAACGCGGCCGTGTTCGGGAATTCCGTCTCGAACAGGGCCGTCGGCAGAAGGATGGACTCTCGGTGAACGTGTTCTCACTGTCCAGATCTTAGGCCGAATTCACCTGCCCTGTACTGACCCGAACGAAGTGTTCATGCCACGCTCACACTCGTGGACGAAAAGGGCACCCTCATTCGGCGGATCGGCGTCCGCGACGCGGTCTTCATCGGACTCGGCTCGATGGTCGGGGCCGGGGTCTTCGTCGCCTTCGCCCCGGCCGCCAGGGCCGCGGGAGCGTGGCTCCCCGCCGGGCTCGCCATCGCCGCCGTGATCGCCTATTGCAACGCGACGTCGTCGGCCAGGCTGGCCGCGCTGTACCCGGCTTCGGGCGGGACC
Source organism: Amycolatopsis sp. WAC 01376 (assembly GCF_003947415.1). Classification (GTDB taxonomy): domain Bacteria; phylum Actinomycetota; class Actinomycetes; order Mycobacteriales; family Pseudonocardiaceae; genus Amycolatopsis. The sequence continues at coordinate 812,465 of NZ_QHKL01000003.1, read as the reverse complement.
TACGTCTACGGACGCGAACGCCTTGGCGAGTTCTGGGGGTATCTCGCCGGCTGGGGTTTCGTGGTCGGCAAGACGGCCAGCTGCGCGGCGATGACACTGACCGTGGTCACCTACGCCGCGCCAGGGCTCGGGCAGCCGTGGCGGAGCGTGTTCGCGGTGGCCGTCGTGGCCGCGCTGACCGGGCTGAACTACCGCGGTGTCCAGCGCTCGGCGTTCGCGACCAGGCTGATCGTGTCCGTCACCCTGACAATCCTGGCGCTCGCGGTGGCCGCGATGCTCTTCGGCGGCACGGTGACGACGGCGTTGCCGGGCCCGCTGCCCGCTCCCGGGCTCGGCGGCGTGTTCGAGGCCGCCGGCCTGCTGTTCTTCGCGTTCGCCGGCTACGCGCGGATCGCCACGCTGGGCGAGGAGGTCCGCGATCCGGCGCGCACCATCCCGCGCGCCGTGCCGATCGCACTCGGGCTGGCACTGGTCGTCTACGCCGTTCTCGCCCTCGTCCTGCTGTACCACCTCGGCCCGGATCTGCTCGGCCGCAGCCCGGACCCGATCGCGGAGGGCGTCGAGAGGTCGTCCTGGTCGTGGCTCACGCCCGCGGTGCGGGTGGGCGCCGTGATCGCCGCGCTGGGCTCCCTCCTCGCGCTCGTCCTGGGTGTCTCGCGGACCACGCTGGCCATGGCGCGCGACGGGCATCTCCCCCGCTACCTGACCGCGGTGCATCCTCGCTTCGGCGTCCCGCACCGGGCCGAGGTGACCGTCGGTGTCGTCGTCGCCCTGCTCGCGAGCACCCTCGACCTCCGCGGCGCGATCGGTTTCTCCTCGTTCGCGGTGCTCGCCTACTACGCCGTGGCGAACGCCAGCGCGCTGACCCTGCGCCCCGCACGTCGGATCATCCCCATCGCGGGTCTGCTCGGTTGCGCCGTGCTCGGGTTCAGCCTTCCAGCGGTTTCGGTGCTCACCGGTTCAGGAGTACTGGCGTTGGGCGCTCTGGGCTACGCCATTCGTCGGCGGCTCGGCCCGAACGTCCGTTAATCACCACCAAAGGCTGAAAGATCCGAAGAAAGTTGGTTGTCCCGGTGTATGTCCACCTGCTGTAGTCAGTTGGCCGCAGTCAGTCTCCCTGCCTCAACTGTGGACAGCCGGAAGGAATGAACCCTTGAACATCAAGCGTCGGTTCAGCCTGCTCAAAAAATCCCTGATCGCCGTCGCGGCGGCCGGAACCCTGGCGGGTCTCGCCACGGCTCCGCAAGCCGTCGCCGCGGAGCCGCCGTCCACCGATGTGGTCGGTGGGACCCGTGCCGCTCAGGGCGAATTTCCTTGGATGGTAAGGCTTTCCATGGGTTGCGGCGGTGCGCTCTACACTCCGCAGATCGTGCTGACGGCCGCGCACTGCGTGTCACGGACCGGGGCCAACACGGGCATCACCGCCACCCTCGGTGTCGTGGACCTGCAGAGCACCGCGGCCAAGAAGGTCAAGTCGACCTACGTGCACCGGTCGCCGACCTACCCCACCTCCACCGGTGGTGACTGGGCCCTGATCAAGCTCGCGAGCCCGGTCACCGGCATCCCGACGCTGCCGATCAACACCTCGGCGGCCAACAACAGCGGCACGTTCACCGTCGCGGGCTGGGGTGCCGCGACCGAGGGCGGAGCGCAGCAGCGTTACCTGCTCAAGGCCAACGTGCCGTTCGTCTCCGACTCGACCTGCAAGGCGCAGGGCGGCAGCTACGCCGACCTGATCGCCAGCGCCGAGATCTGCGCGGGCAACGTCAACTCCGGCGGCGTCGACACCTGCCAGGGTGACTCGGGCGGCCCGATGTTCCGTCGCGACAGCGCCGGTGCCTGGATCCAGGTCGGCATCACCAGCTGGGGCGAGGGGTGCGCGCGGGCGCACGCTCCCGGCGTCTACACCGAGGTGAGCACCTTCGCGACCGCGATCAAGAACGCGGCCGCCGGTCTCTAGGTTTCCTCGCACGGCATGCCATGAACGGTCCGTTACTTGCGAAATTTGCAAGTAACGGACCGTTCATGGCGTTCGGGGGAAGGCAGCGAAAGCCGGGCATGCCCCCGATGTGGCATTGGGGGCGGTCAGCGTCCCCAATGCCACATCGGGGGCATCAGGCCGCGGCGCGAGCCGACATCGCACGCAACACGCCACGTTTCGCCTTACCCGTCGACTTCAGCGGGTCTTGTCCAAACGCGACAGTGCTTCTTCGTATCCCGACACGAGCTCCGAGATCACGTCGGCGACCGGGCGCACCCGGTCCATCCGCCCGACGATCTGCCCGACGGGCATCGAGACCACACTCGGATCCGCGGCGTGGTGGATCCGGTTGTGCGCGTGGGACACCAGCAGGTTCTGCAACGGCATCGGCAGCGGTTCGGGCGCGTCGGGTGCGGCCCACGCCTCGGTCCACCGCGTCTTGAGCAGCCGCGCCGGTTTGCCGGTGTAGATCCGCGTCCGGACGGTGTCGGACGAACCCGCCGCGACCAGCGCGCGTTGCATCGCCTCGGAATCCCCCATGGTCTGGAGGTATTCCTCGGTGGCGAGCCAGAAGGAACCCATCCACACCCCGGACGCGCCCAGCGCGAGCGCCGCCGCGACCTGCCTGCCCGAACCGATCCCGCCGGCGGCGAGCACCGGGACACGGTCGCCGACGGCGTCCGCCACCTCGGGCAGCAGGACCATCGACGCGATCTCGCCGGTGTGCCCGCCCGCCTCATATCCTTGCGCCACAACGATGTCCACGCCGTTCTCGACGTGCCGGACGGCGTGTTCGGCCTTGCCCGCCAGAGCCGCGACCGGTACTCCCTTCGCGTGACACTGCTCGATGACGTCCACCGGCGGTGACCCCAGCGCGTTGGCGATCAGCCGGATGGGATGCTTCAGCGCGACCTCGACATGGGCCCGCGCGACCGAATGCAGCCAGCCGAGCACTCCCGCGCGTTCGTCGGTGTCGTCCGGCAGCGGCGGCACCGCGAGGTCACGCAGAGTGCGCTCCACGAAGTCGCGATGCCCCTGGGGGATGTGTTTCGCGAGATCGATCGACGTCCCTTCGGCCGGGATCTTGGCAGGCATGACGATGTCGACGCCGTACGGTTTGCCGCCGGTGTTCTCGTCCATCCAGGACAGGACGGAGTCGAGTTCGGCGGCGTCGTTGAACCGCACGCAGCCCAGCACGCCGAGACCACCCGCCCGGCTGATCGCCGCGGCGACGTGTTCGGACGGGGTGAACCCGACGATCGGCAGCTCGATCCCGAGCCGGTCGCACAGAGACGTCCGCATGAAACTCCTTACGCCGGTTGGATGGTGACGGGCTCGTGCTCGGCGGCGTAACGCTGCGCCCACGGATAGTCCGGTTTGCCGCTGGGCGAGCGCCCGATCTCCTCGGCGAGCCACAGACTGCGTGGCACCTTGTACCCGGCGATCTCGGTCCGCACATGCGCCTCGATCGCGGCGAAGTCGAGCTCCTTGCCCGCCCTCGGCTGGATCACCGCGGCGACCCGCTGGCCGAGCCGGTCGTCGGGGAGGCCGATGACGAGCGCGTCGAAGACGTCCGGATGCGACTTCAGCGCGCCCTCGACTTCCTCCGGGTACACCTTCTCGCCGCCGGTGTTCACGCACTGCGACCCCCTGCCGAGCAGGGTCACCGTGAGGTCGTCCTCGTAGCGCGCGTAGTCACCCGGGACGACGTACCGCTTGCCGTCGATCTCGACGAAGATCTTCTCGCTCTTCGCGGGATCCTTGTAGTACCCGAGTGGAACGTGCCCGCGCCGCGCGATCAGCCCGATCGCGCCCGGTTTCGGCTCGACGAGCCCGCCGTCGTCGTCCACCAGGATCGCGTCCTTGCCGAAGTTGACCCGCGGGCCGGCGGAATGATCGCTGTCCTTGCTGACCATGCCGATGCCGGTGAACCCGCTTTCGGAGGATCCGATCGCGTCGGTGATCACCACATGCGGGAGCAGCGACAGGAATTCCTGCTTCACCGACTGGGAGAACAGGGCCGCGTGACTCGACACCGCGACGATCGACGACGCGTCGTAGTCGCCCTCGCGGTAGGCGTCGATCAGCGGCCGCGCCATCGCGTCGCCGACGATGGTGAGCACCTGGACCTTGTTGTCCTGCACGGCTTTCCAGACGTCGTGCGCGTCGAACCGCGGGACGAACACCACCGGGCTGCCGGTGAACAGCGCGCCGAACGCGGCCCACTGCGCGGCACCGTGGATCAGCGGCGCGGCCGGGAGCCGGACCAGGCTGCCCGACTTGCCCTGTTCGGCGAGCGTCCATTCGTCCGGGACGTACTCGCCGGTGACGAAGTTGATGCCGCCGCCGAGCGCGCGCCAGATGTCCTCGTGACGCCACAGGACGCCCTTGGGATAGCCGGTGGTGCCGCCGGTGTAGAGGATGTAGATGTCGTCGGCGCTGCGTTCGGCGAAGTCCCGCTCGGGCGAGCCTTCGGCGAGCGCGGCTTCGTAGTCCACGCCGCCGTAGGACGAGTAATCGCCGTCGCTTCCGTCGTCGACGACGACAACGTGTTTCAGTTTCGGCGTCTCCGGCAGGACGGCGGCCACCTTGTCCGAATACTGGCGCTCGTGGACCAGCGCCACGAGGTCGGCGTTGTCGAACAGGTACCGCAATTCGCCGTGGACGTAACGGTAGTTGACGTTGACCGCGATCGCGCGCAGCTTGTACGCGGCGATCATCGATTCCAGTGCCTCGATCGAGTTCCGGGAATAGACACCGATGTGGGCTCCAGGTCCCACGCCGTGTGCGGCGAGATGGTGCGCCAGCCGGTTGGCGCGCTCTTCCAGTTCGGCGAAGGTGACCCGCCGATCGCCGCAGACGACCGCGATGCGCTCCGGCACGGCGTCGACGGCGTGCTCGAGTAGATCCGCGATATTGAGTGCCACTCCTTCAAAGTAGAACATGTTATCGTTCCGGGCAATGGCCGCTCCTTGGGAGGCTGAAACTTTGAAAAACGTGGTGGGCGAACCGCACGCACTGGTGGAAAAGATCGAACACACCCTCGTGGTCACGATGAACCGGCCCGAGGCCCGCAACGCGCTCAGCGGCGAGATGCTCGGCATCATGGTCGAGGCGTGGAACCGGGTCGACGAGGACGACGACATCCGCTGCTGTGTGCTCACCGGCGCGGGTGGCGCGTTCTGCGCGGGCGCGGATCTGAAGTCGATGTCGAAGAACTCGCCGTCCGACTCGTTCGAGAAGGGCACGTTCGACCCCAGCCGGATCGAGGGCCTGCTCAAGGGCCGCCGGCTGACGAAGCCGTTGATCGCCGCCGTCGAAGGCGCCGCGATCGCCGGCGGCACGGAGATCCTGCAAGGTACCGACATCCGCGTCGCGGGCGAGAGCGCGAAGTTCGGCGTCTCCGAGGCGCGCTGGAGCCTGTTCCCGATGGGCGGTTCGGCCGTGCGGCTCCCCCGCCAGATCCCGTACACCGTCGCCGCGGACCTGCTGCTGACCGGACGGCACATCAAGGCGGCCGAGGCGCTGGAGATCGGCCTGATCGGCCACGTCGTCCCGGACGGGCAGGCCTTGGACAAGGCTCTCGAACTCGCAAGCCTCATCTCCGCGAACGGCCCGCTCGCGGTCCGCGCGATCCTCAAGACCCTGCGCGACACCGAGGGCATGCACGAGGAAGAGGCCTTCAAGCTCGACGCCCAGTACGGCATCGAGGTCTTCGCGAGCGAAGACGCGAAGGAAGGCCCCCGCGCCTTCGCCGAGAAGCGCAAACCCGTCTTCAGGGGCCGCTAACCCCCGCATTTAGTCCTCTCGATGCGGGTAGTTGCACGCGCAAGCACCGCATCGAGAGGACTAAACGCGTCAGGGGACGGGGTGACCGGCCCAGTAGGGGTCGCGGAGCTTGCGCTTGTAGAGCTTCCCGTTCGGGTCGCGGGGGAGTTCGGGCAAGTAGTCGACGGAACGCGGGAGTTTGAACTTCGCGAGCCGCGACGCCGCGTACTCGAGGATCTCCGCGGTCAGCTCGTCGGAGGGCTCGACGCCGTCCACGGGCTCGACGACGGCCTTGATCGCCTCGCCCCAGTCCTCGTGCGGGACACCGAACACCGCGACGTCGGCGATCTTCGGGTGCATCACCAGTTCGCCCTCGATCTCCGCCGGGTAGATGTTGACCCCGCCCGAGATGATCAGGTCCGCCTTGCGGTCGTGCAGGAAGAGGTAACCGTCCTCGTCGAGATGCCCGACGTCGCCGAGCGTGAACAGGTCCCCGACGCGCGCTTTGTCCGTCTTGGCCCGGTCCTTGTGGTACTCGAACTTCGAGTCGCCCATCTTCATGTACACGGTGCCGGTCTCGCCGGCGGGCAGTTCCGTGCCCTCGTCGTCGAGGATCTTGATCGTCGAACCCGGCCACGGCAGCCCCACCGAACCCGGCTTCTCGAGCCACTCCTCCCCCGAGATCGCCGTCCCGCCGCCCTCGGTGGCCGCGTAGTACTCGGTGACGACCGGCCCCCACCAGTCGAGCATCCGGCGTTTGACCTCCAGCGGACAAGGCGCGGCGCCGTGGATCATCACGCGCAGCGAACTCAGGTCGTAGGCCGCGCGGACGTCGTCCGGCAGCGCGAGCAGGCGGCGGAACTGTGTCGGGACCATATGACTGTGCGTGACGCGGTGCCGCTCGATCAGCCGCAGCATGTCCTCGGCGTCCCAGCGGTCCATCAGCACCGCGGTATGCCCCAGCTGCAGCGAGATGGCGACGAAGTTGAGCACCGCCGTGTGATAGAGCGGTGATCCGCACAGGTGCACGTGCTCGTCGTGCGGCGCCAGGCCGAAGATCCCGAAGAACCACGTCGACGCGCCCGGAACGGAGTCGGGGTCGGCGCCGGTCAGCGGCCGCCGGACACCCTTGGGCCGTCCCGTGGTCCCGGACGTGTACAGCATCGGCGAGCCCGCGGTGCGCCGCTCCGGACGCCCGTCGCCCTCGCCGGAGCCGAGTTCCTCGATCCGGCGGAAGCCCTCGACGTCGCCGACGGCGAATCGCCCGCGTTCCGGGATCCCGGCCTCGTCGGCGGCGGCGATCGCGACGTCGGCGAAGCGTTCGTGCGCGAGGAAGGCCTTGGCGCCGCTGTCGGAAAGGATGTAGGCGACCTCCGGCCCGACCAGATGCCAGTTGACCACCACGATGTACAGACCCGACTGGATGGCGGCGAAATAGGCCGCGACGAGTTCGTCGCCGTTGGGCTGCAGGACGACGATCACGTCCCCGGCCTCGAGCCCGAGCGCCTGAAGCCCTCGCGCGTAGGCGTTCGCTTTCGCGGCGAGCTCTCCGTAGCCGATCGAGCGGCCGTCCGGATCGACGAGTGCGACCCGCTCCGGCTCCTGCGCGGCGATGTTCCAGACCCCAAGTGTCCCGGTGGCAGTCGACATACCCGCAAATCTAGAACGTGTTCCACTCAAGAGCAACCGTCAGCGGGCCCGACACGACCGATCTTGCCGGAAAATCGAGAACGTGTTTCACTCAAACGGTGAGCGCACCCGAACTCCCGCTGTCGGCCCCGCTCAACGTGGGCTTCGACTACACCCGCTCGGTCGGCCCCGTGCTCGGCCGGTTCGTCAACGCCCTGCGCGAGCGCCGCGTCGAAGGCGTTCGCGGCAGTGACGGCCGCGTGCACGTGCCGCCGCTGGAATACGATCCCGTGACCGCCGAGGTGCTGTCCGACTTCGTGCCGGTGGCCTCCGAGGGCGAGATCGTCTCCTGGTCCTGGATCGCCGAACCCCTCGACGGCCAGCCGTTGTCGCGGCCGTTCGCCTGGGCGCTGATCCGGCTCGACGGCGCCGACACGTCGATCCTGCACGCGGTCGACGCGGGCTCCCCCGCGAGCGTCCACACTGGACAGCGAGTGCGGATCCGCTGGGCGGACGAGACCGTCGGCCACATCCGGGACATCGCCTACTTCGTCCCCGCCGACGGCCCCGACACAGAATCCACCGAGGCGCCTCCCCCGATCGCGAAACGCGAAGAGGGCGCGCCGGTCAGCGTGGTGATCACGCCGATCCACCTGCGGTACGAGCATTCCGCGTCACCGGAGGAAAGCCGGTACCTACGCGGGCTCGCCGAGGGGAAGCTGATCGGCCAGCGCTGCCCGTCCTGCGAGAAGGTCTACATCCCGCCACGCGGCGCCTGCCCGACCGACGGCGTCCCGACCACCGACGAGATCGAACTGCCCGACACCGGCATCGTCACCACGTTCTGCATCGTGAACGTGCCGTTCCTCGGGCAGAAGATCAAACCGCCGTACGTGGCCGCGTACATCCTGCTCGACGGCGCGGACATCGCGTTCCTGCATCTCGTCCTCGGCTGCGACGCCGCCGACGTCCGGATGGGCATGCGGGTCCGGGCCGCGTGGAAACCGCGGGACGAATGGTGGACGTCGCTGGAGAACATCGGCCACTTCGAACCGACCGGCGAGCCTGACGCACCGTACGAATCCTTCGCCCACCATCTGTGAGGACCACCGTGCCAGATGTAGCAGTCGTGGGCTTCGCGCAGGCCCCCAACGTCCGCAGCACCCCGGGCACCACCAACGGCGTGGAAATGCTGGTGCCGATCTTCGCCGAGGTATTAGAGCGCACCGGTCTGTCCAAAGAGGACATCGGGTTCTGGTGCTCCGGTTCCTCGGACTACCTCGCCGGCCGCGCGTTCTCGTTCATCGCCGCGGTCGACGCCATCGGCGCCTTCCCGCCGATCCACGAGTCGCACGTCGAGATGGACGCCGCTTGGGCGTTGTACGAGGCGTGGCTGAAGATCCGGATGGGCGAGGTCGACACGGCACTCGTCTACGGGTTCGGCAAGTCGTCCGCCGGGCAGTTGCGCCGGGTGCTGGCCCTGCAAATGGACCCGTACGTCGTCGCGCCGCTGTGGCCGGACTCGGTGAGCGTCGCCGGGATCCAGGCGAGGCTCGGACTCGAAGCGGGGCTGTGGTCCGAAAAGGATCTCGCCGAAGTCGCCGCGCGCAGCCGCGCCGACGCCACCGGGAATCCCGCCGCGCAGCTCTCCGGATCGGTCGAAGTCGCCGATCTCCTTGACGCCCCGTTCGTCGCGGATCCCTTACGCGCTCACGACATCGCCCCCGTCACCGACGGCGCCGCCGTCCTCGTGCTCGCCTCGGTCGAGCGAGCGGCGGACCTCGTCGACAGTCCCGCGGTGATCACCGGCATCGAGCATCGCGTCGACTCCCCCGCGCTCGGTGTCCGGGATCTCACCAAGTCACCGTCCACAGTGGCCGCCGGGCGCGCGCTCGATCTCGACGGCGTCGAGGTCGCGGAACTGCACGCGCCGTTCACCCATCAGGAACTGATCCTGCGCGAGGCGCTGGGCCTCGGCGACCAGGTGCGGATCAACCCCTCCGGCGGTGTCCTGACCGGAAACCCGATGTTCTCGGCGGGACTGGCGCGGATCGGCGAGGCGGCGAACCGCATCCTCGACGGCAGCGCCCGCAAGACCCTCGCCCACGCGACCAGCGGCCCCGTCCTCCAGCAGAACCTGGTCGCGACCTTGGAGGTCCTCTCGTGAAGCACCTCGCGGCCGTACTGGGAACCGGCCAGACCCACCACAAGGCCAAACGCACCGACGTGTCCATGCCCGGACTGCTCCGGGAGGCCATCGACCGCGCGATGCTCGACGCCCAGACCGGCTGGGACGACATCGACGCCGTCGTCCTCGGCAAGGCGCCGGATCTGTTCGAGGGCGTCATGATGCCCGAACTGTTCCTCGCCGACGCGCTCGGCGCGACCGGGAAACCGTTGCTGCGGGTGCACACCGCGGGCTCGGTCGGCGGGTCGACCGCGCTCGTGGCGACGTCGCTGGTGCAGGCCGGGGTGCACAAACGGGTGCTGACCGTGGCCTTCGAGAAGCAATCCGAGTCGAACGCGATGTGGGGCCTGTCGATCCTGCCGCCGTTCCAGATGCCGGTGGGCGCCGGGGCGGGTGGCTATTTCGCGCCGCACGTGCGCTCGTACATCCGCCGGTCCGGCGCGCCCGACCACGTCGGCGCGATCGTCGCGGCCAAGGATCGCCGCAACGGCGCCCTCAATCCGTACGCTCATCTGCGGCAGTCCGACATCACGGTCGAGTCCGTGCAGGCGTCGCAGATGCTGTGGGACCCGATCCGCTACGACGAAACGTGCCCGTCCTCGGACGGCGCCTGCGCGATGGTGATCGGCGACGAAGCCTCGGGCGACGCCGTCCCCGGTCGCGCGGCGTGGATCCACGCGACCGCGATGCGCACCGAACCGACCACGTTCGCCGGACGCGACCAGGTGAACCCCCAGGCCGGACGGGACGCCGCCGCCGCGCTGTGGCGGGACGCGGGCATCACCGACCCACTGTCCGAAGTGGACACCGCCGAGATCTACGTGCCCTTCTCGTGGTTCGAGCCGATGTGGCTGGAGAACCTGGGATTCACCGACGAGGGCCAAGGCTGGAAGCTCACCGAGGCCGGCGAAACCGCGCTCGGCGGCCGCTTGCCGATCAACCCGTCGGGCGGCGTGCTGTCGTCGAACCCGATCGGCGCGTCCGGGATGCTCCGCTTCTCCGAAGCGGCCAAACAGGTGATGGGCCGGGCCGGGGACTACCAGGTCGACGGCGCGCGGATCGCGCTCGGGCACGCGTACGGCGGCGGTTCGCAGTTCTTCTCGATGTGGGTGGTGGGGTCGGCGAAACCCGGTTCCTGATGGCCCTGTGGCGCTATGAACGGTCCGTTACTGGCAAATTTTGCCAGTAACGGACCGTTCATAGCGCTTGGGGTCAGGGGCGGCGGCGTGGCCGGAGGCGTTGCGCGGCCAGTGTCGCGACCACCCCGGTCACCGCACCCACCAGCACCGGTTTGAAGCCGTGCCGATCGGGCGCCGCCACCACGGGCCGGACCACCACGGGCGGCGGCGGCCGGACCGGATCCGGCGGGGCGTCGCGCGCGGTCGCCGTCCAGGCCGTGACGAACACCAGCATCCGGGCCACCAGCGAGATGAAGAAGATCAGGCCGATGATGGAACCGAACGCGACCCCGGTCGGCGAGTTCCCGATCAACCGCAGGTAGATCCCACCGGCCTGCTTCAGCAGTTCGAAGCCCAGTGCCAGCGCGACCGCGCCGCGCATCGCGCTACGGACCCCGACCGGTTTCCGCGGCAGCCGGGTGAGCACCCAGAGGAACACGAGCCAGTTCGCCAGCAGTGCCAAGGGAATCGAGATCGCCGACAGCACGTTGTGCCCCCAGGCGGTGTCGTCCACCCCGGCCAGCCCCAGCAGATACCGGCCGAGCGCCGAGCCGGAAATCGTGATGGCGAAGGAGACCAGCAGCGCGCTCGCGAGGCCGAGCAGCGCGAGCAGGTCCGCGGCGATCGTGCGCAGCAACGGCAGATCCGACCGGTTCTGGCCCCACAGCGCGGTGAGCGCGTCGCGGAGTGAGTTCATCCAGTTCCAGCCGGAGTACAACCCGATGATCAGACCGATGATCCCGACGCTGGTCCGCTGCTCCACGAACCCGGTGAGCAGTTCGCCGGCCTTGTCGCCGAGGCCGCCGGGCAGGGTGCCGGTGATCGCGCTCAGCATCGACTCGATCAGCTGCGGCTGGCTCGCCAGCACGAAGCCCGCCACCGACACCGCGACCATGAGGATGGGCACCAGCGAGAACAGGCTGAAATAGGTGATCGACGCGACGTAGTGGTAACCGCCGTACTCGATGTAGCGGTTCACCGCCCGCGCCACGTGGTCCAGCCAGCGGTAGCGGGCACGCAGCCGCTTCCATTTCGTCGGTGCTTGCTTCTCCCTCACACGCCAATGTCTACCTCAGCGAGGTCACGGCTCGTGGTCAACACGCGATCAAGCGAGCGCGATCAACCCAGAGCCGTCGTCCTCCGGCAGTGCCGGGCCCGCGGTCGCCAGGACGGTGTTGCCGAGAAAGTCCAGCTCACAGCCGAGGGTGGAGAGGAACGCGGTGTCGGCGGCATCGCGTCCGGTCGCGATCCGGCACAGGCTCTGCCTCGGCGCGAGGCCGGTCGCGTCGAAGACGTACCAGCGGCCGTCGATCGCGGCCTCGAACACGGCGTGGAAGTCCATTGGGGACAGTCCGGGCGCGTAGACCGCGGCGAACCGGGCGGGGATGTCGATCACGCGGCACAGCGAGATGCAGACGTGCGCGTAGTCGCGGCAAACCCCTGCCCCGGCGAGGTAGGTGTCGACGGCGTCGTCGGTCGGCGAACCGGAACCGACCACATAGGACAGGTGCTCGCCGACATGCCGGACGATCGCCTCCACCTGGGTGCGCCTGTCGGGCAAGCCACCGAAGCGGGACAACGCGAGCCCGCCCATCCGGTCCGAGGGGCAGTACCGGCTGGGCCGGGTGTAGCGGATCAGATCGTCTTGGCCGAGCGGCTCGGCGTCGGCGGGGTCGAGCTCGCGCTGGGCCCGGTATCGCACGACGTGTTCCCCGGACGGCAGATCGACGACCTGTGCCCGGGTCCCGTGTTCGAACGCCACCTGGCGCGGCGGCGCGGGATAGGCGAACTCCTCCTGGGCGGCCCCGCCGGCGAGCGCGACCACGAACGCGGCGGGGCCGGGTTTCGTGACCCGGAAGGACATTTCGACATCGACCTGAACGTGGGGACCCATGGCCCCATGGTGCCCCACGCCATCGGCTCAGGCGTACCGGACCTGGTAGTGCTTGATCCCGTTGAGCCAGCTCGACCGGAGCCGGTCCGGCGGGGCGACTTCGGTGATGTCCGGCATGACATCGGCGATGGCGTTGAAGATCAGATCGATTTCCAGCCGCGCGAGGTTGGCGCCGATGCAGTAGTGCGATCCCGTGCCACCGAAGCCGACGTGCGGGTTGTCCTCGCGGAGGATGTCGAACTTCTCCGGCTCGTCGAAATGGTCCGGGTCGAAGTTCGCGGAGCTGTAGAACATGCCGACCCGGTCGCCCTTGCGGATGTGCTGGCCGCCGAGTTCGGTGTCCCTGGTCGCGGTGCGCTGGAAGGCGACCACCGGCGTCGCCCAGCGGACGATCTCGTCCGGGGCGGTCTTCGGCCGCTCCTTCTTGTACAGCTCCCACTGATCGGGGTGATCGAGGAACGCCTTCATCCCGTGGGTGATCGCGTTGCGCGTGGTCTCGTTGCCCGCGACGGCGAGCAGGATGACGAAGAAACCGAACTCGTCGGAGGCCAGCGACTCACCGTCGACGTCGGCTTGGATCAGCTTCGTGACGATGTCGTCCATCGGGCACTTGCGCCGCTCTTCGGCCATGTTCCAGGCGTAGCCGACGATCTCCGCCGACGCGGCGAGCGGCTCGACCTCGTACTCGGGGTCGTCGTAGGAGACCATCTGGTTCGACCAGTCGAAGACCTTCATCCGGTCTTCCTGCGGGATGCCGATCAGTTCGGCGATGGCCTGCAACGGAAGCTCGCACGCGACGTCCACGACGAAGTCGCCGGAGCCCTTTTTCTTGGCCTCGCTGACGATCTTCTCCGCGCGATCGCGCAGGGTGTCCTCGAGTTTCGAGATCGACCTCGGCGTGAAGCCCTTCGACACGATCCGCCGCAGCTTCGTGTGCTGCGGGGCGTCCATGTTGAGCAGGACCAGACGATTGGCTTCGAGACTGTCGTCGGTCATGTTCTCGTCGAACCGGATGATCGCGGTCTTCTCCCGCGAGGAGAACAGCTCGCTGTCCCTCGACACCGCCTTGACGTCTTCGAGCCGGCTGACCACCCAGTAGCCGTCATCGCGGAAGCCCGCGGTGTTGTGCGGCTGCGGGTTCCACCAGACCGGTGCCGTACGGCGGAGTTCGGCGAACTCCTCCAGAGGCAGTCTGGTGGCGTAAAGATCCGGATCGGTGAAATCGAAACCGGCGGGGATCAGGGGAGCGGCCACGGGCTACCTCCTACGCGGTTCGCCAATGAAACACGTTCTAGACCCGATTGAAGCATACGGCGTTTACCAAGTGAAGAGTTTCAGTGAAACCCGTTTACTCAGGCAGCGGGAACCCTTCGAGCGCGGCATGAAGCGGGAACGGCGACCAGTGATCAAAAACCGGCCGATCCAGGGGTGACTTGCTCAAATCAAGAACGTGTTCTACTTTTCTCGGTAGTGAACGGTGTTTCCCAGGAGGCGAACGTGGGTAGTCCGGTGATCGTCGAGGCGGTCCGCACCCCTATCGGCAAGCGGCGGGGTCACCTGGCGGGGCTGCACGCCGCCGAGATCCTCGGCGCGGCGCAGCGCGCCCTGCTCGAACGCGCGGGACTGGATCCGGCGCTGGTCGAGCAGGCGATCGGCGGTGCGGTGACCCAGGCCGGCGAGCAGGCGGGCAACGTCACGCGCACGGCGTGGCTGCACGCCGGGCTCCCCGAGACCACGGGTGCGACCACCATCGACGCCCAATGCGGCTCGGCGCAGCAGGCGACACATCTGATCGCCGGGCTCATCGCGGCCGGGGCGATCGACGTGGGCGTCTCCTGCGGTGTCGAGGCGATGAGCCGGGTCCCGCTCGGCGCGAACCGCGGCGAGGGCATCGGCACACCACGGCCCCAGACCTGGTCGATCGACATGCCGAACCAGTACGGCGCGGCCGAGCGGATCGCGGAACGCCGCGGGATCACCCGCCACGACGTCGACCTGTTCGGGACCGCGTCGCAGGCCAAGGCGGCAGCCGCTTGGGCAGCGGGACACTTCGATCGCGAGGTCGTCGCGGTGAAGGCACCCGTGCTCGGCGAGGACGGCACGCCGACCGGCGAGACACGGCTGGTGTCCCGTGACCAAGGGCTGCGTGACACGACCGTCGAAGGCCTCGCCAAGCTCAAGCCCGTCGTCGAAGGCGGCGTGCACACGGCCGGGACGTCGTCGCAGATCTCCGACGGCGCGGCCGCGCTCCTCCTGATGGACTCGGATCGGGCGAAGGCGCTGGGCCTCGAGCCGCGAGCGCGGATCGTCTCGCAGGCCTTGGTCGGCGCCGAGCCGTACTACCACCTCGACGGTCCCGTGCAGGCGACCGAACGTGTCCTGGCCAAGGCGGGGATGACGATCGGCGACCTCGACCTCTTCGAAGTCAACGAGGCGTTCGCTTCAGTTGTGTTGTCGTGGCAACGGGTGCACCGGGCGGGCGAGGACAAGGTCAACGTGAACGGTGGCGCGATCGCGCTCGGGCATCCCGTCGGCAGCACCGGCGCCCGCCTGCTGACCACGGCGCTGCACGAACTGGAACGCCGTGACGCGAGCACCGCACTGGTGACGATGTGCGCCGGCGGCGCGCTTTCCACCGGCACGATCATCGAACGGATCTAGCGCGCTAGCCCAAGCCGACCTCGACCACCGGACCGTTGTCCGGCCTCGCGAGCCGTTTGCTCCCCTGACCCTCCTTCCAGAAGTCGAAATAGATGGTGTTGCCCTCGACCCAGGTCAGCACCGCCTCGGTGAGGTCGAGCCGGAAGACGTGTGCCTCCCCGTCGTCGCCCTGCAGGCGGGCGACTTCCGCCGGATCGGTGATCTCGACGGCCTTTCCCGACACCTTCGCGTCCGCGCCGCCCTCGTCGATCGCCGAGGCGGCGTGGATCGCGAACCTGCCGTCGTGCCGCAGATCCTTCGCCTTCATCGCGCCGATCATCGAACCGATCAGCAGGTCCTGCTCACGGAAATCGACCTCACTGCCACTGACCCTTGGCGAGCCGTCCCGCCGGACCGTCGCCAGCACATGCGACTTCGCCGCGGTGAACCGCTCTTTGATCTTCTCCGCCAGCGCGGGTGCCTCTTCACTGAACTGCTGCCACGTCGCCATGCGGAACACCGTCCCACCGGGGTCCGACAGTTTCGAGCGGTCAGGGCCGCGGCGCCCCCATCGGGTTCGGCAGCGGGATCGCACCGGTGTCGAAGATCCGGCGGCTCAACGGGACGGCGATCCGCAGGACTTCGGCTGCCCCGTCCTCCCCGAGTGCTTCCGAGGGGCCCGCGGCGAGGCGGTCGGTCTCGTCTTCGATCCGTTGGCGCAGCGCGATTCCCTGCTCGGTGAGCTTCAAATCGCCGTCGAGGATGCCTCGTCCGGCCAACCGCGCGACGCTCTCGTCCCACTCGTCATCGGACCACCCACGATTGATCTGGATGACCTCGCGGGTCACCGCCCCGCTGCCGATATGGGTCAGCGTGGTGTCGAGTCCGCGCAGTCCGGCGGCGACCGCGGAAAGCACGTGACCGTCCCCGCGATGCTCGCGCAGCACCGTCGCCGCGAGCCAGCTCCTTCCGACCGGCGTGGCGGGCCTGGCGACCGATGACCAGGCGGCGGCGAGCGGCCTGGCCGCGAAATCGCAGCCGGTGACGGCCTGTTCGAGCAGATCGGCCAGTTCTTCGAAAGGCGCGTCGGCGGGCAGGATCCGGTGCAGGGCGGCCTCGACGGCGTCCATCCGGCTCTGGAGCACGGCAGCCGGTTCGGCGTATTTCCACGCGTCCGGCAGGGATCGCGCGACCCTCCGCGGGGCGAACCCGAAGAGCATCGCGGTCGCGGGTGGTTCCGGCAGCGGCCCGAACGGCGCGACCCGGCCGGCGAAATAGCCCATCCACCAGCCCGGCAGACCCACCGCCTTGGCCGCGGCCGCCGTTTCCGGGGCGAAGTAGACGACGGCGTGCAGCGGCTCGACCGCCTCCCAGAGACGGCGCTGAAGTGACTTCACGTCCTCATCTTGGCCTCACCGAAAACCGGATGCGAGCCCACCGTCCGGTGGTGTGTGATCACCGGCATGGCGATCGACTTGGAGCGACCGGGACTCGACGGGCTGAACGAGGCCGTGGACGCGCTGCGGGACTGGCAATCCGAAGGGGTGGCTTGGCAGCTGCATCCCGGTGACCTCGGCTGGTTCTGGCGCTCGGGGGCGGAGGCGACGGCCGCGGCGGTCCGGATCTGGCGCCGCGACGGCCGGATCGTCGCCGTCGGGCTCCTGGACGGGGCCGACCTCCTGCGGGTGACGACCGCGCCCGATGTCCGTCGGGACGAGGAACTGGCTCAGCGGATGGCCGAAGACGTGATCGCGCCGGAGCGCGGTGTGCTGCCGTCGGGGGAGGTGGCCGTCGAGGCGCCGATGGACGCGCTGCTCCAGGATCTGCTGCCCGGACACGGCTGGCGCACCGGCGAACCGTGGACGCCGCTGAGCCTCGACCTCGCCGAACCGGTGAAGGCCCCGGACCTGCGGATCGAGACGATCGGACCGGACAACTGCCACGTATGGGCCGACGTGATGCGAGGAGCGTTCGACGGCTCGACGTTCACTCCCGAGAAGTGGCGCACGATGGCGACCGGTGCGCCGTACGCCGACTCCCGGTACCTGGTCGGGTACGACGAGCGGGGCGAGGCCGTCGCGGCGGTGGCCGTGTGGTCGGCCGGTCCGGGCAAACCCGGTGTGCTGGAACCGATGGGCGTGCACCGGGACCATCGCGGGCACGGCTACGGCAGGGCGATCACCTTCGCCGCGGCGGCCGCGCTCCGGGAGCTGGGGTCGTCGAGCGCGGGCGTGAACACGCCGAGTTCCAACGTCGCCGCCGTCGCGACCTACGAATCGGGTGGCTTCAAGCGGCTTCCCGAGGTCAGGGATCTCGCACGGGACGCTTAGGGCCCCAGGGACCGCAGTCGTGGGGATGTCGTGAAGGGCCCCTTTGAGACGATGATCGTCTCAAAGGGGCCCTTCACGACATAAG
This sequence comes from Amycolatopsis sp. WAC 01376, assembly GCF_003947415.1. Classification (GTDB taxonomy): domain Bacteria; phylum Actinomycetota; class Actinomycetes; order Mycobacteriales; family Pseudonocardiaceae; genus Amycolatopsis. Next base: position 794,772 of record NZ_QHKL01000003.1, on the reverse strand, counting down.
AGCTCGGCGCCGCACTGAAACCCTAAGCCCCGTAAACGGGTTCAGGGACCGGAGCTTCCGCCAGCAGCTCCGCCACCACAGGCCCGAGTTCGGCCGGTGACCACCGGGATCCCTTGTCCCGCACCGTTCCGTGCCGCCAGCCCTGCGCGATCGAGACGCGGCCGCCGTCGACCTCGAACACCCGCCCGGTGACCCCGGACGACTCCTCGCTGCCGAGCCACACCACCAGCGGTGACACGTTTTCCGGTGCCATGGCGTCGAAACCGTCCTCCGGCGCGGCCATGTCGTCGGCGAAGGCCACTTCGGTCATGCGGGTGCGGGCGGCCGGGGCGATCGCGTTCACGGTGACGCCGTAGCGCGCGAATTCGGTGGCCGCGACCAGTGTGAGGCCCAGGATCCCGGACTTCGCGGCCGCGTAGTTCCCCTGCCCGACGCTGCCGAGCAGGCCGGCGCCGGAGCTGGTGTTGATCACCCGCGCCGCCCGCGTCCGGCCCGCTTTCGACTCGGCGCGCCAGTACTCGGCGGCGTGCCGCGTCGGTGCGAAATGGCCCTTCAGGTGGACGCGGATGACCGCGTCCCATTCGTCCTCGCCGAGGTTGACGAGCATCCGGTCGCGCAGGAATCCCGCGTTGTTGACCAGGACGTCCAAGCCGCCGAACGTTTCGACGGCCGTCCGCACCAGCGCGGCGGCGCCGTCCCAGGACGCGATGTCGCCGGTGTTCGCGACCGCCTTGCCGCCGAGCGCCTCGATCTCGTCGACGACGTCCTGCGCGGGCCCCGCCGACCCGCCGCTGCCGTCGATCCCGGCGCCGAGGTCGTTCACCACCACCCGCGCGCCCTCGGCGGCGAAAGCGAGCGCATGCGCCCGGCCGATTCCACGACCGGCCCCGGTCACCACCACGATCCGGCCGTCGGCGATCCCGCTCACACCGGCTCCTTTCGTTCTTCGACCTTGGAATTGGAAGCGGCGAGGAAAGCAGGCACCTCTCCCCCGCCGTGCACGGTCAGGCAGGCGCCACTGACATAGGAGGCCAGCGGGGACGCCAGGAACACCGCGCAGGAACCGATCTCGTCCGGTTCGGCCAACCGTCCTAACGGGACTGTCGCGCCCACGGCCGCGATTCCCGCCTCGTCGCCGTAGTGCAGATGCGAGTGCTCCGTCCGCACCATGCCGACGTCGAGCGCGTTGACCCGCACTTTCGGCGCCCACTCGACGGCGAGCGACGCGGTCAGGTTGTCCAGGCCCGCCTTCGCCGCACCGTAGGACGCTGTCCCCGGCGACGGTCTCGTCGCGCTCACACTGCTGATGTTCACGATGACGCCGCCGCTTTCCTGCTGCTGCATGATCGCGTTCGCCGCGCGGGCGACGGTCAACGGCGCCAGCAGGTTCAGCGCGACGATCTTTTCGTGGAACCGCGGCGACGCGTTCGCCGCCTCGGCGTACGGCGCGCCGCCCGCGTTGTTGACCACGACGTCGAGCCTGCCGTGCCGCCGGACGACCTCTTCGACGAGCGCGTCGACCTCTTTAGGGTCACGGACGTCGCAGGAGATGAACGTCGATGCCCTCTCCCCGGCGCAGACCGGCCGCTCGGGTTCGGTGCGGGCACAGGTGACGACTTCGGCGCCGGCACGCAGAAAAGTCCTGGTGACACCGGCGCCGACGCCACGCACCCCGCCGGTCACCAGCACCACGGCGCCGTCGAGCCGGAGTTCGAGTGCCATGCGAGGCCTCCTTCACGTCGCTGTACCCGGGCCGGACGTCCTGCTAACGTACCAAGCAAGTGCTAGGTTTGGTAGCTGAGAAGGGTGCACGATGACCGTTTCCACCCACTCACCGGAGCCCGGCATCGCCGTGGTCACGGTCGACGCGCCCCCGGTGAACGCGCTGAGCGTGAAGGGCTGGTTCGCCCTCGCCTCCGCCGTCACCGATGCCGGACGCGATCCCGCGACCCATGTGGTGGTGCTGCGCGCGGAAGGCCGCGGGTTCAACGCCGGGGTCGACATCAAGGAGATCCAGCGCGATCCCGGGTACGGCGCGCTGATCGGCGCGAACGAGGGCTGCGCGGCGGCGTTCTCCGCCGTGTACGACTGCGCGGTCCCGGTGATCGCCGCGGTGCAGGGCTTCTGTCTCGGCGGCGGGGTCGGCCTGGCCGGCAACGCGGACGTGGTGATCGCCAGCGAGGACGCGACCTTCGGGCTCCCGGAGGTCGACCGCGGCGCGCTCGGCGCGGCGACCCATCTCTCGCGGCTGGTCCCCCAGCATCTGATGCGCGCCTTGTACTACACGGCGTCGACGATCACCGCGGCCCAGTTGCACCACCACGGTTCCGTCTACGCCGTGGTCTCGCGGGAGGAGCTCGACGAGACCGCGCTCGGTGTCGCGCGGCAGATCGCGGCGAAGGACACCCGCGTGATCCGCGCCGCGAAACAGGCCATCAACGGCATCGACGTCCAGCCCGTGCATCGCAGCTACCGCTTCGAGCAGGGATTCACCTTCGAACTCAACCTGGCGGGCGTCTCCGACGGCGCGCGCCAGGAGTTCTTGGACGGTAAGGGGAAGTGATGGCCGACAAGCGGATGACGCCGGACGAGATCGCCGCCGAACTGCGGGACGGCATGACGATCGGGATCGGCGGCTGGGGCTCGCGGCGCAAGCCGATGGCGCTGGTGCGCGCGATCCTGCGCTCGCCGGTCAAGGATCTCACCGTGGTCTCCTACGGCGGCCCGGACGTCGGGCTGCTGGCCTCGGCGGGCAAGATCAAGCATCTCGTCTTCGGCTTCGTCACCCTGGACTCGATCCCCTACGACCCGTGGTTCTCCCGGGCGCGGGAGTCCGGGTCGATCTCCGTCACCGAGTACGACGAAGGCGTGTTCGGGACCGGCCTTTCCGCTGCCGCGCAACGACTTCCGTTCCTTCCGACGCGGGCAGGACTCGGCTCCGGCGTCATGGACCTGAACCCGTCGTTGCGCACCGTCCGATCCCCGTACGACGACGCCGAAGAGCTGCTGGCCGTGCCCGCCCTCGAGCTCGACGCGGCCTTCGTCCACCTCAACCGCGCCGACGCCCGGGGCAACGCGCAGTATCTCGGGCCGGATCCGTATTTCGACGAACTGTTCGCTCTGGCCGCCGAAAAGTGTTACGTGTCCACGGAAAAGATCGTGGAGACGGCCGAACTCGCCGAAGCTGGGCCGGTGCAGAGCCTGCTGCTGAGCCGGATGCTCGTCACCGGGGTGGCCGAAACGCCGAACGGCGCGCATTTCACCACCGCTGTCCCGGACTACGGACGCGACGAACGTTTCCAGCGTCACTACGCCGAAGCGGCCAAGGATCTCGACGCGTGGCCGCACTTCGTCGACAGGTTCCTGTCCGGTGACGAAGCGCAGTACCAGAAGGCCGTCGCCGAATTCGGGGAGTCCGCATGAGTGACATCAGTCGTGCCGAAGTGGCTGTCGTGGCCTGCGCCGAATTGTTCCGCGGTGACGGAGAAATCGTGGTGAGCCCCATGGGGTTCATCCCGTCGCTGGGCGCCAGGCTCGCCAGGCTGACGTTCGAACCGGACATCCTGCTGTCCGACGGCGAGGCGTATCTGATGACCTCCGACGCCGTCGTCGAAGGCTGGCAGCCGTTCCGCAAGGTCCTCGACACCGTGGTACCGCGCGGAAAACGGCATGTCGTGATGGGCGCCAACCAGATCGACGGCGACGGCAACCAGAACATCTCGGCGATCGGCGAGCATTCCCAGCCCAAGAAACAACTTCTCGGCGTTCGGGGCGGGCCGGGGAATACGGCCAACCACCGCACGAGCTACTGGGTTCCGCGGCACAGCAAGCGGGTCTTCGTCGAGCAGGTCGACGTCGTGTCCGGCGTCGGTTACGTCAAGGCCCGCGAGGCCGGGTTGCGGTATCACGACGTCCACCGCGTCGTCACCAACCTCGGCGTCCTGGATTTCGGCGGTGAAGACCACGCGCCGAGGCTGCTTTCCGTACATCCGGGGGTTTCCGTGGACGAGGTCGTCGAGGCGACGTCGTTCCCGCTGAGCACCGACGGGGTCACCGAGTCCCGGCTGCCGACCGAGGCCGAGCTGCTGTTGATCCGCACCAGCCTGGATCCGAAGTCCTTGCGGGACAAGGAAGTCCCGTCGTGAAGACCGCGCTGACCGAGCTGGCCGGGATCCGGCATCCGATCGTGCAGACCGGGATGGGCTGGGTCGCCGGGCCGCGGCTGGTGTCCGCGACGGCGGAAGCGGGCGGCCTCGGCATCCTCGCGTCCGCGACGATGACCTACGACGAGCTGGCGGCGGCCATCAGGGAGGTCAAGAGCCGCACATCCCAGCCGTTCGGCGTCAATCTCCGCGCGGACGCCGAAGATGCCGCGCGCCGGGTGGAACTGCTCATCACCGAGGAGGTCCGCGTCGCGTCCTTCGCGCTCGCGCCGAAGAAGGACATGATCGCGCGACTCAAGGACAACGGCGTCCTCGTCGTCCCTTCGGTCGGCGCGGCCAGGCACGCGGAGAAGGTCGCGGGCTGGGGCGCCGACGCCGTCATCGTGCAGGGCGGCGAGGGCGGCGGGCACACCGGCGGGGTCGCGACGACACTGCTGCTGCCGTCGGTGCTGGACGCCGTCGACATCCCGGTGGTCGCGGCGGGCGGCTTCTTCGACGGCCGGGGGCTGGCCGCCGCGCTCGCCTACGGGGCGGCCGGCGTCGCCATGGGCACCCGGTTCCTCCTGACGAGGGAAAGCACCGTGCCCGACGAGATCAAGCAGGCCTACCTCGCCCGTGACCTCAACGGCACCGTCGTCACCCGCAAGGTGGACGGGATGCCGCATCGCGTCCTCCGCACGGAACTGGTCGACGCGCTCGAGTCCGCCGGTCCGGTGCGCGGGCTCGCCAGGGCCGCCCGCAACGCCTCGAAGTTCCGGAAACTGACCGGGCTGTCGTGGCGCTCGCTGGCCATCGAGGGAGTGCGGATGAAACGTGGCGGCGACCGGACCTGGTCGCAGGTCCTGATGGCCGCCAACACGCCGATGCTGCTGCGCGCCGGGCTCGTCGAGGGCGACCGGAGCGCCGGGGTGCTGGCGTCCGGGCAGGTCGTCGGCCTGCTCGACGACCTGCCCGCGGTCGGCGACCTCATCGAGACCATCGTGGCCGACGCCACCGGCATCCTGCGGCGGCTGGCCTCGGAGTGAGGGGCCGAACGCGCTGTGCTTGACTTCGGCCATGATCTCGGAGAGTCGTTGTCCGGTCGAGGACGGTGAGCTGTACGTCCGCAGCACCGGCGAAGGGCCGCTTCTGCTCCTGATCGCCGGTGGGCTGGGCTCGGCGGACACGTTCCGGGCGATGACGAAGCTGCTCGCCGACGACTACACCGTCGTCACCTACGACCGGCGTGGTCACTTCCGCAGCACCGACACCAGCACCGGTCCGGTCAGTGTGCCGAAGCAGGCCGACGACGCCCACGCGGTTCTTCAGCACGTCGGCGGCGGGCCCGCCAGCGTGTTCGGGACCAGCGCGGGCGCCATGATCGGTCTCGACCTCGTCGCCCGCTACCCGGACGCGGCGACCGTGCTGGTCGCCCACGAGCCCCCCGCCATCCAGCTGCTGCCGGACGCGCTCGGCTGGCTCGACGAGGCCAACGCGCAGGTCCGGCTCGCTCAGGCAGGCGACCTGATGGGGGCGTTCAAACGGTTCACCGACGGGATCGCCGGCGCCGCGCTGCCCGAACTGCGCGCGATCCGGCTGCCGAACGAGGAGGACTGGAAACGGCTCTTCGGCCGCGAACTGGCCGAGATCCTCGACTACCTTCCCGACCTTCGGGCGCTGCGGAAGACGAGGACCGAGATCGTCCCTGTCGCGGGCGTCGGCAGCCGGGGGCACTACCACTACCAGCCCGCGAAGGTCCTCGCGCTCGAACTGGGTCTGCCGTTCACCGAGATGCCCGGGGCACATCTGGCGCCACAACGGAACCCCGCCCAGTTCACCGAAGCGCTGCGGGACCTCCTCGAAGGCTGAAGCCGGCGTCGGTACAGGTGGTCGTGAGTGGCGTTTCGGGTTAGGGCCGACCGTGTTCCAGGTGCCTACGGCGGGTGGGTCGGGATCGCGGGTCCGTGAGGGCCTCCTTCCCTACCCTGAAGATCAGGGTCCCTGCAAAGTCGCATAACCGCTGGTGAGGTGAGTGGCGAGTGACAATTCGGGTTCTGATGACGGGTGCGGGCCCGTCACAGTGGCCTGACACCTCCTCGACTGTCCACAGGGGACCCTTTCCAGGTAACAGTGCCCGATTCGGGCGCTTTGTGAAGGGGTCGTGAGTGGCAATGATCGTTCTAACGATCATTGCCACTCACGACCCCCATCAAGAACCGCACATCCAGCCATCAATCAGACATTTCACCGCTCGAAAGTGTCCCTTATGGACACCCAGGGGCTTGGCGCACGCCTCGAGTAGCACACGACCCAGAACCGAACAGCGATTATGCGACTTTGCCGGGACCCTGCCCCTGAGCTCAGCCTGGCCCGAGGCAGACGGGCGGGCAGGAACGCCCCCTGGAGCCTCGGCACTACAGCGACAGCGCGTGAAGGCCCCCTTCCCTCGGCTCAGCCGAGGAAACTCGACCTTCACCCCTTCCTGCAGGTGGCGTTTCGGGTTAGAACACGAATCGCCACTCACGACCACCTGTACCGAACGGCCACCCGCTCACGGCATCAGCGGCAACTTCCCGACCAGTTTGTCGATCCGGTTGCGCGGGCCGACGATGCCGATCGCGCAGAAGTCCATCTCCTCGGTCGGGATCTCCTTCATCGTCGCGAGGAAATCGGTGTAGACCCGGATCTGCTGGGCGACGGCTGGCATGTCGGCGACGTGGCACCCCGGCGAGGCCGCGGCCTTGGCACGGATGGCGCGCAGCTTCTCCGCGTCGGCCGACAGAATCGAGCAGCCGACCCAGGGCAGGCCGGTGTAGTGCTCGCCGTTCGCGTCGACCGCTTCGTCTCCCAGGAGACCGGTCACGGACTTCGCCGTGGCGACGGCGGTGCAGACCGCCGCGTTGACCGCACGGCCGGGCGGCAGCTCGCTGTTGACCACGATGACCCACTTCAACCTCGCCGATCGGGTGGACGCGGTGAGGTCGATCTCGTCGGGGGTGAATCCGATGGCCGTACCGTACTCGGACATTCAGCTGATCTCCTGCTCACATCAACGGATGAACAAGGCCAAGCTAAGAGGACATACGAGTACAGTCCACCGTACTCGTACTTAATACGGTGGAAGGGCTGAGATGGCGCGCTTGGACGAACTTGATAAGGCGATCCTGGCGCAATTGCAGTCGGACGCACGGAAGACCAACCGCGAAGTGGCCGCCGCGGTGGGCGTTTCGCCGACCACCGCGCTGGACCGCACCCGCGGGCTGCGGGAACGCGGCGTCATCCGCGGCGCGCTGCTGGACGTGGACCTGCCGTCGATCGGCCGCGGGGTGCAGGCGCTCATCGCGGTGCGGGTGCGCCCGCCCTCGCGACGGAACATCGAAGGCTTCCGGAACTGGGTCAACGCCCTCCCCGACCTCGTCGGGCTCTACGTGACCACCGGGACCGAGGACTTCATCCTGCATGTCGCGGTCCCGGACAACGACAGCCTCTACGCCTTCGTGATCGACAAGCTGACCGAACGCCCCGAGGTGGCCGACGTGCGCACCTCGATGGTGTTCGAGCACAGCCGGCGCACGCGGATCACGCCGGTGGACCGGTAGAACCTCAGAGCTCGCGGATGACGCGGGCCGGGTTGCCCGCCGCGAACACTTTCGACGGCAGGTCGCGGGTGACCACACTCCCCGCGCCCACCACGGTGTCGTCGCCGATGGTGACCCCGGCGCAGACGATGACGCCGCCGCCGAACCAGACGTTGTCCCCGATGGTGATCGGCGCGGCCGATTCCCAGCGAGCCCGCCGCAGTTCGTGGTCCTCCATCGGATGCAGCGCGGTCAGCAGCTGGCAGCGCGGGCCGATCGAGCAGTCCGAGCCGATCTTGATCGGCGCGCAGTCGAGCAGGATGGCGTCGTAGTTGAGGAAACTGTTGGCGCCGATCTCGATCAGATAGCCGTAGTCGCACTGGAACCGCGGCATGATCCAGGAACCTTCGCCGAGTTTGCCCAGCAACTCACGCAAAATCGTGTCCCGCTCACCGGTCTCTTCGCCGCCTGTGCCGTTGAACCGGTCGACGAGCGCCTGCGCACGCCTGCGGTCCGAGACCAGTTCAGGGTCGTTGTCCCGGTACAGCTCCCCGCGCAGCATGCGGTCCTTTTGCTCACCCATACCGCCAACCTACCGAAAGTGCCCCGCCGGCGAGCCTCCCTCGGGAAGCCGCCGACAGGGCGGGTGAACGCTTGCGGAGCGTTCTTCAGTTGTGTCGATCCGTTTTCCGGGGAGGGCCGGCCCGGCGGGTGGGTGAGGTGTAAGGGGGGACCCGCCGGGCCGGAGTATCTTCCTTTCTCTTCGCAGGTTCCTGCTTCCGTTTCAGTGCGTCATTCGCGGCACTTGCGGCCTTCGTTGACGCAGTCGACGAGCCGGTCCATGATCTGGTCCGACATCACGTTCGCGAAATCGTCGTGATCGGAGAACGGGTTGTGGTCCTCTTCGGGGAAAGAGTCCACTTTGTACTGGCCGTTGACCTGGATCTGCCGGGGGATCTCGTAGGTCAGTGAGATCGTGAGCTCCGGGACGGCGGTGAGGCCGTTCGCGCATTCGCCGTTCTCGTCCGGGTACTTGATGTGGTCCCGGTGATTCTCGCTGTCGATGTTGTTGCCGTCGAGACAGCTCGGGAACGTGTGCACCCGCTTGACGTCGCTGCCCTCGGGGCAGATCGGGTACTGCTTGATCACCCTGTTCTCGAAACCGGTGCAGGTCCAGCTCTCCCGCGCGTTGGCGGGACCGTTGGTGGTGACTTTCGCGTCACCGTAAAGGATCCGGAGGAACTTCGGCATCTCCTGCACCTTCTCCTGGGCATTGCCCTTGAAGGTGATGTCGACGACCGCGGGCCGCTGGATCTCCCCGTCGTTGCCGGCGAGTTCGTTGTCCGCGTTCGGCTCTTCCAGTTGAGCCTGGTTCTGCTGGTCCTGGTTCTGGTTGTTCTGCTGGTTCTGCTGGTCGTTGTCCTGGTTCCGCTGCCGGTTCCGGTCACCGTCGCGGTTCTGGTCCCGGCCACTCTGCTGCTGATCCTGGTTCTGGTTCTGTCGCCCTTCGGCTTCCTCCGCGGTGTCGATCCGCACCACCGGCCAGAAGTACGTCGACTCGTCACCGTTCTCGCAGGTGGTGCCGGCGCCCAGCAGGCTGTCGTTGTCCGAATCCGCGTTCGTGGAAAGGTTTCCGACGTAATCGTGCAGATGCTGGGCACCGTTGCGGACACCCGGCTGCGCGATGAAGTTGTCGGGATTGAAATGCCCGTTCTCGTTCTTGCCGCAGTCGACGGTGAACGAACCCGTGGAGGCGTTCCGGCCCGGTTCCGGCTTGTCGACGTTCGGCCGGACCTGGGTGATGTCCACGAACTGCGACTTGTCCACCTCGTCCGCGGCGGCGCTGTCGGAGTCGCCGGTCGTGGTGGACACCACCAGCCCACCGACCGCGATCGACAGGCCGAACAACGCGGTCGCGATCTTGGTCCTGCGGGCGATGCGATGGCGCCCTTGATTTCGTGCCATTGACTTGCTCACCTCATTACGTTTCCGGGCACGCGAACAATCGCGCCCAGGCATGAGCCACGCCTTTGTCGAATAAGCGGATTCCCGATTTCGCGGCGAACCTTCCGTTCGCCCGCCGAGGGACATCCGGCTACTGGGAGATACGGCTCCAGCCGGGAGGCGGTTCAAAAAGCGATCTCGCCGTTATCTTTCCGTTATAAGACTAGCGGCGCACGATGGCCAACACGGTGCCGTCCTGCTTGTGCACCTCGAAGCGTTCGATGTCGGCCTTCTGCAACGCCGTCGAACCGGTGATGACGAGGGGATCCGGGGAACCGGGGACGCCGTATCCCTTGGACGGCACGCTCCAGTTGTTGACGACGTACGCCTCTCCGCCGTGGGAGTAGGCGAAAAGCTGGCAGACCATCGGGCCGATGAGGCCGCGCAGTTCGAGTTCGACGGCGCTGCCCCACTCCTTCTCCTGCACCGTGACCTCCGCGGCGACCGCGTTGCCCGCTTCGGACCAGCCGAACGGGGCGGCGCCGCCGTCCGGGCCCGCGTCCCGTTCCCGGGAGGAGGAGGGCGCAGGCACCACCGACGTGACGACGGTGGGAGCGGCCTGCGTGATGACCGGTTCACGGTCGGTGAGCGACAGAACGGTGAGCGGGCCGCCGACGACGAGCACGAGTACGGCGGCGGCCGTCGCGAGCCGGATGACCTTGCGCCGGCGGCCCGCCTTGGCGGCGTCCGCGAGCAGCATCCGCAGCACCCGCGGCCCCGGGCCCTTCACGGGCGGATCCGGCCAGCTCTTCTTGACCATGTCCAGGATGTCGGGCAGGTGGTACATCTCCACCAGTTCGACCTGACACTCTGGACACTCCAGCAGATGCGCCTCGAACCTCGCGTGATCCTCCTCGCCGAGGACGCCGAGCACGTAGGCGGCGATGTCCGTGTGGACGGTTCCGGACACGTCGCTCACCCCCGCTCCTGCAACGCCCTGCGCAACGCGCGCACAGCGTGGTGGATCCGCGATTTCACCGTACCCGGCGGAACCCCCAGCGTCGCCGCGACCTCGTTCACGGTGCGGTCACGCAAGTAGGTCTGCTGGACGGCTTCACGTTGCTCCGGGGAAAGATTGCGCAGGGCCTCGTAAACGATCATGGCCGCGAGCGTCTTCTCCGATTCGTCCGGCACTCCGATCGAATCCGACTCCAGTTCCTCCACCTCTTGAGGGCGGGCGCTCCGGCTCCGCCAGCCGTCGATGACGATGCGCCTGGCCACGGTGAAGAGCCAGGCACGCAGCATTTCCGGCTGCCGGTCGAGTTTGCCGGCGTTGCGCCACGCCTTGATGAGCGTCTCCTGGACCACGTCCTCGGCCCACTGGCGATCGTGGCCGGTCAGCTTCAGCACGAACGCCATCAGGCTCGATCCGAACTCCTGGTACAACGCCCTGATGAGGTCGTCATGCCCGTTCGACGCGGGTTCATGATCGACTATTGGCTGCAGTATCCGAGAGTGGCGTCCCACGCGGCACATCTTTGTGTGCGCGAGGGCGATAAGTCCAGTACCAAAACCGTTCGGACCCCGTTCTCCGAGGACGGGAAAGTTTTTTGAACCGTTTCCGACTCGTGACCGTATCCCCTACCGAAGGCCCCGACCCGGCGCTGTCCCCCGCATCGCCGAAATCCACTGTGGATCTTGAGTGTCCCTCTTGAGTGTCCACAGTGGAGTCAAACCTGCCTGCACACCATCTCCCCGCGGTGATGGCGTTCTCCTCTTCCCCGACAGGAGGATTTCCGTGAACCCCGTGTCACGCTCGGTCATACCTCTGACCCTCACCTTGGCCGCGATCACGCTGACCGCGGCCTGCACCACCGGTACCGCGGGACCGAACGGCTCTCCGGGTACGGCCCCGGCCGCCGGAGCGGCGGAAATCCCGGGAATGCCCGACCCCGCGGCCGAAGCGGCGCCCGGTGTCGCCGCGGCGATCCTGTTCGACCTCGGACCGATCGTCACCGACACCAACGGCTTCACGCTTTACCGCTATGACAAGGACTCGGTCGACCCGCCCAAATCGAATTGCACCGAAACCTGTTCTCGGACCTGGATTCCCGCCAAAGCGGACGGCGAACTCGTGGTCACCGGAATCGATCGGGCCCTCGTCGGCACCGTGACCAGGGACGACGGCAGCAAGCAGGTCACGCTCGCGGGCTGGCCGCTCTACCGCAACGCCGACGACGCGATGCCCGGCAACACCGGCGGGCAGGGCGTCGACGACGCGTGGTTCCCCGCCAAACCGGACGGGACGAAAGTGCTGCTCACCGCGGACACCTGGCAGGCCGATGACCTCGGCATCTGACACCCCTCGCGGGTTCTTTCGCCTGGTGCTCGTCCTGGTGACGACAGCCGCGGTGACGTTGCTCGGCCCCGTCGGTGACGCGCACGCCCAAGAACTCTCCGCGGCGGACAAGAACCTGATCGTCAACGTCAAACTGGCGGGCCTGTGGGAAATGCCCGCCGGGATGTGGGCGCAGGAGCGCGGGAAGAGCCGGCGGACCCGTGAAGTCGGCCGCACGCTGATGATCGACCACGGCAGGCTCGACACCGCGACGCACGTCATCGCCGACCGTTTCGGCATCGCCCTTCCGCGCGAACCGTCGGATCAGCAGTCCGCGTGGCTCGGCGAGATGAAGGCCGCCCGCGACGACAGCGAGTTCGACCGGATCTTCGCGAACCGGCTCCGGTACGCGCACGGGGTGCTGTTCCCCGTCATCGCCCAGGTCAGGGCCGGAACCCGCAACGACGTCGTCCGTGACTACGCCACCACGGCCAACCAGGCGGTGCTGCGGCATATGACCCTGCTGGAGAGCACCGGCGTCGTCGACCAGTCGCTGCTGCCGGAGGCCCCGGTGCCGCAGTCGAATTCGGCCAACAGCGCGATGGACGTCGGCTTCGGCGACTTCGCCCTCGGCCTGCTGCTCGCCGTGGTGCTCGGCGGCGGGCTGTTCTACGCCCTCCGGACGCTGCGCAGCAAGAACACCCGGACCCGCGAACGCGCGGCCGCCGCCGAACCGGAACCGGTTCCCAGTGCCCCAGGAGAGATCAATGTATGACCAGTGGTCCGAGGTGGTGATCGTCCTGACCCAGAGAACGGACACCGACACCGGCATCAAGGGCATGGCGCAGACCTCCGCCCGGATCTCGTACGGCTTCATGTGCCTCACCCTGTGCTGGGGTGTGTTCACGGCGACCGGCTGGATCAAGTCGCTGACCGGGCGGAAGGCGCTGCGGAACTCGCATATGGTGCTCGGCATCCTGACGCTGTCGTTCGGCGTCGTGCACGCGATGTCGTTCCTGTTCCTGCCCGACGGCTTCACGCTCGCGCAGATCACCATCCCGCTCCTGCCGGGCACGCTGGCGCGGCACGAACTCGGTGTCCTCGGGCTCGAGGTCATGATCGCCGTCGCACTGACCGGCGGGATCAGCCGGTTCAGCTCCTACCGGCGCTTCCTGTGGATCCACCGGCTCGCCTATCCGGCGGTCGCGATCACCGCGCTGCACGCCTTCTTCGGTGCCATGGCCAACGGGCACCTCGGCCTCCTGTGGTTCGGCGGGATCACGCTGCTGGTCCCCGTGGTGGTGCTGACCGCGCTGCGGTTCACGCCCACCCGGTACCTGGAACGGCTGGGCCTGGTCGAAGAACTGGTCTGACGACTTGGAGAAACGAAAAATGATCTTCGGAAGCGTACGGCGCGGCACTCGCGTCAGCGTCGACAACGAGCGGTGCGAGATCTTCGGCTTCTGCGAGATGGAAGCGCCGGCCACCTTCAAGATCGGACCGGACGGCAAGCTCCGCATCCGCCGGATGGTCGACCGGGACGGGTTGGACCAGGCCATCTCCGCCGCCCGGCTCTGCCCGAAACAAGCCATCAGAGTCAAGGGAGAAGGGGCGTACGACGATGAGTGACGGAGATCGGATCGTCATCGTCGGTGCCGGCGTCGCCGGTCTCCGCTCCGCGGAACGGTTGCGGGAACTAGGTTTCGACGGCGAGATCGTGCTGGTCGGCGACGAGCCGCGCAAGCCGTACCACCGGCCGATGGTGTCGAAGGAACTCATCACCGGCGGGGTGAAACCGGTGGCCGCGAGCCTGGAGCCGTACCTCGATTTGGATGTCCACTGGCGGCTCGGCACCCGCGCGACCTGGCTCGACACGAAGGAACGCACGGTGCACCTGCCGGGCGGGGAATCCCTCTGGTACGACGGCCTGATCGTCGCGACCGGCGTCTACCCCCGGCATCTGCCCGGCTCGCCGCGCCACGACCCCCGGGTCCGGGTGCTGCGCACGGTGGAGGATTCGCTGGCCGTGCGGCGGGCGTTGGGGAACAGCAACAAATCCGTCGTGGTGATCGGCAGCGGCCTGATCGGGAACGAGTTCGCCGCGTCGATGCGGTACATGGGCCGGGACGTCACCCTCATCGGTCACGCGAAGGCGCCTTTGCACCGCTTCGGGGAGCGGATCGCGTCGGCGCTCACCAAGGAACATCAGCACCATCGCGCCAAGCTGGCGATGAACACCGAGGTGCGGAACTGGATCAGCACCAAGGAGACGGTCGGGCTGCACCTGACCAACAACCAGTTCCTGGTGGCCAGCTGCGTGGTGCTCTCGATCGGCAGCGTGCCCGCCGTGGACTGGCTGCGCGGCTCGGAACTGACCATCGACGACGGCGTCCTGTGCGAATCGACCCTGTTCGCCGTCGGGGCGGAGGACGTCGTGGTCGCCGGCGACGTCGCGAAATGGCCGAACCTGCGCATCGACGAGACGCCGCGGCGGGTCGAGCACTGGATGAACGGCGTCGAATCCGGCCGCGCCGCGGCGGAAAGCCTGATGCTGGGCCGCGGCAACGCCCGGCCGTACACGCCGCTCCCCCGCGCCTGGTCCTCCCTGTACGACGCGCGGTTGCAGACCGTCGGGATGCCGTCGCTGGGCAAGGACACGATCGAACTCTCCGACGGGGTCACCGGTTTCGTCCGCGACGGAAGGCTCATCGGCGCGGCGGGCTGGGACCGGCCGAAGGCGATGATCCACTGGACCGCCGAACTCGACCGGCGGCTGCCGGTGCCCGAGCCGGTGTCCCCCGCCCCCGCCGCGCCTTCGTTCGCGGCGACGCCGATCGGGGAGGACATCCTGGCCCCGTTCGAGCGGGACTTCCTTTCCGAAACGCCGACCGAAGCCGTTCCCGCGCCGGAAAGGATGCCCTGGGCTCGCGTTCCCGCCGGGTGACCCGGGATCGCGATCGGACCGGGGCCGCGCGCGGCGGCCGCGGTCCCTCAGGTGGCGGTGGGTCGCCGGGCCTCCGCGCCCACCGCCACCCCCTTCGGGGACGCCGGGAGGAACCGGGACCGACGGTGATTCGGGCTCCGTCGGAACCCCGCCCTCCGGGCTCCCCTTATCCGGTCGGGGCCCTTCCAGGCATGACTCACCTGGGAGGGCCCCGATCCATACCGCTCGGCTCCCGCGATCCTGGGTCATTGAGGGATTGGTCGGGGGTGTGTGGAAATAGGGACGTTGAGTGTCCCTATTTCCACACACCCCTTTATGACAGGGGCGCCCACGCCATGACCTGCCCGTGGAGGCGAGGCTCCTCTTAGGCGCCTGCTGCGTGACCCGCGGCGCTTCGTGCGTGATGCCAGGTTGAAGTACATGAAGGACCCCTTCCTGCACCTAGGCGCAAGGATGGGGTCCTTCATGTACTGGGGAGGTAGTGAACGGCCCCTTCCCTACCTTCAGGGTAGGCAAGGAGGCCCTCACGGACCGGCGCCTTCACGACCACGGTGTCGTCCGGCCCGACGACACGTCCGTCCGCTGCCCGGACCTCGAGTCCGCGCAGCGGACGTCCACCGTCCCGGTCCACCAGTTCCGACCGCGGCTCGCCCTCGGCGAAGAAGTGCGCCTCTCCCCATTGCCGCAGCGCGACGATCACCGGGAACAGGTCGCGTCCCTTCGGCGTCAGGGCGTATTCGCTGTAGGCGCTCCCGTCGGAGGCCGGGACCACGTCGAGGACCCCGTGCCCGACGAGCGCCCGCAGTCGCGCGGACAGGATGTTCTTCGCGACGCCCAGGCTGCGCTGGAACTCGCCGAAGCGGCGGACGCCATCGAAGGCGTCGCGCACGATCAGGAGTGACCACCAGTCGCCGATCGTGTCGACCGAGCGCGCCACCGGGCACGAAGCTTCGTCGAACGTCGTCCGCTTCACCATGGTTGCATCTTACAACCACGATGCTCTACCGTCCGAGTGGTAGCAACTTGAAACCACTTGGAGGATTCGTGCACCGCGGGGTCGTCCTGTTGTTCGCCGTGGCCGCCGGGACGGCCGTCGCCACGATCTACTTCGCCCAGCCGTTGCTCGTCACCATGGGCGCGGATCTCGGTATCGCCGCGTCGACCGTGGGCGGCATCGTCACGCTCACCCAGCTCGGCTACGGGCTGGGTCTGTTCCTGCTTGTCCCGCTCGGCGACCTGCTCGACCGGCGGCGGCTCGTCGTCGGGCTGCTGACGTTGCTGGCGATCGCCGAACTGGTCGCCGCGACCGCCGCGAACGGCGTGGTGCTGCTCGCCGGCATGGCGGCGATCGGTGTGCTCGCGGTGGTCACGCAGCTCCTGGTCGCGTTCGCGGCGTCGCTGGCCGAGCCCGCCGAACGCGGGCGCGTGGTCGGTCTCGTGACGACCGGCGTCGTCCTCGGGATCCTGCTCGCGCGCACGGTGTCCGGCACGCTGGCGGACCTCGCCGGCTGGCGCGCGGTGTACGTCGTGTCCGCGGGCGTGACCGTGCTGATCGCGATCGTTCTGTACCGGATACTTCCCGCCACAGCTCCGGGAAACGCCATGAACTACGGGCGGCTGCTGCGTTCCACGTTGTCGCTTTTCGCCGAAGAACCCGTCTTCCGGACACGCGGCACGCTCGCGCTGCTGATCTTCGCCGCGTTCGGCACCTTGTGGAGTTCGGTCGCCTTGCCGCTCAGCGAGGACGGCCTGTCGCACACCGCCATCGGCGCTTTCGGGCTCGCCGGGGCGGCGGGCGCGCTGGCGGCGGCACCCGCGGGTCGGCTCGCGGACCGCGGCCGGGCGCAGTGGACGACCGGGTTCGCGCTCGGGCTGCTCCTGCTGTCGTGGGTGCCGCTGGGTTTCACCCGCGCGTCACTGTGGGCCTTGGTGGCGGGCGCGATCCTGCTCGACCTCGCCGTCCAGGCCGTGCACGTCTCGAGTCAGACCCTGATCTACCCATTGCGCCCGGACGCCGGGAGCAGGCTGATCGGCGGGTACATGATCTTCTACTCGGTCGGCAGCGGCGTCGGGGCCATCAGTTCGACGGCCGTCTACGCCGTCGCGGGCTGGACCGGCGTTTGCCTGCTGGGCGCGGGTTTCAGCGCATTGGCACTCGGCGTGTGGAGCGTCAAAGGCGCTCGATGATCGTCACGTTCGCCGTCCCGCCGCCCTCACACATCGTCTGTAGCCCATAGCGCCCGCCTCGCCGTTCGAGTTCGTGCAGCAGGGTCGCGAACAGTTTCGTGCCGGTCGCCCCGATGGGATGACCGAGCGCGATGCCGCCGCCGTTGACGTTGACGCGGTCAGGATCGGCGCCCGTCTCCTCGATCCACGCCAGGACGACACTCGCGAACGCCTCGTTGACCTCGAACAGGTCGATGTCGTCGATGCCCAGTCCGGTTTTCCGCAGCGCGTGCGCGGTCGCCGGGATGGGCCCGGTCAGCATCCACACCGGATCGGCCGCCCGCACGGACAGATGGTGGATCCTGGCGCGCGGGGTGAGACCGTGTTCCTCGACGAACTTCTCCGACGCGATGAGCGTCGCGCTGGCACCGTCCGAGATCTGGCTGGCCACGGCCGCGGTGATACGGGAGCCCTCGCTCAGCGGTTTCAGCCCGGCCATCCGTTCCACACTGGTGTCGCGCCTGGGCCCCTCGTCCAGGGCGGCACCGGCGAACGGCGTGATCTCGGCGGCGAACCGGCCTTCGTCGATGGCCGCGATCGCCCGCTGATGACTGCGGAAGGCGTACTCCTCCATCGTTTCGCGGGTCAGATCCCAGTGTTCGGCGATCATGTCGGCGCTGCGGAACTGCGAAACCTCGACGCTGCCGTAGCGCTCCTGCCAGCCCTTCGAGCCGGAGAACGGGTCTTCGAAGCCGTACTCGCGCCCCGCCAGCATCGCCGCGCTGATCGGGATGGCGCTCATGTTCTGCACGCCGCCGGCGAGCACGAGATCCATCGTCCCGGACAGCACCGCCTGCGCGGCGAAGTGCACGGCCTGCTGGCTCGAACCGCACTGCCGGTCGATCGTCACGCCCGGCACGTGGTGCCCGAAGCCCGCCGCGAGCCACGCCGTCCGCGCGATGTTCCCGGACTGCGGCCCGAGCGTGTCGCAACAGCCGAGGATGACGTCGTCGACCAGATCGGCCTCGACACCCGCTCGTTCGACGACGGCCTGGATGACGTGGGCGCCGAGGTCGGCGGAATGGACACCGCTGAGGGCTCCCCCGCGTTTGCCGACCGGTGTCCGGACGGCGTCCAGCACATATGCCTCAGCCACGGCGTCTCCTTGTCTTCGTCGCGATGCCGTCCAGAAGGATCCCGAGGTACTGCTGCGCGACGTCGTCCGCGCTCAGCGTGCCGCCGGGGTTGTACCAGCGCACCGCCACCCAGACGGTGTCGCGGATGAACCGGTAGGTGAGTTCGACGTCGAGGTCCTCGCGGAACACGCCTGCCGCGATGCCGTCGGTGAGGATCCCGTTCCACAGCTTGCGGAATTCGGTGTTGCGGTCGGTGAGGTAGTCGAAACGAGACAACTGCATCAGATGCTTCGCCTCGGACTGGTAGATCGCCACCTCGGCGGGCCGCCGGTGAATGGATTCGAACGACGCCACGACGACGGCTTCGAGTGTTTCCCGCGGCCCTTTCCCTTCCGCCACGATCTCGGCGTAGGCACCGAAGAGTTCGTCGAGGAATCCGGTCAGGATCTCGTCGGCCATCGACTCCTTCGAGTCGAAATGGTGGTAGAGGCTGCCCGACAGGATCCCGGCCGCGTCCGCGATGTCCCGCACGGTGGTGGAGACGTAGCCGCGCTCGGCGAACAGCTTCGCCGCCAGTGCGAGCAGTTCGGCGCGGCGGGACCCGGGGCTGGCTTTCATCGATACCTCACGCGTGCTGGGAGCTGACAGAGACGACCTCGCCGGTGAGGTACGACGAGTACTCACTGGCGAGGAACACCATCACATTCGCCACCTCCCACGGTTCCGCCGCCCTCCCCGAGACCTCGCGCGCGGTGAGCTCGGTGAGCAGTTCCTCGCTGGTCACCTTGGCCAGGAACGGATGCATGGCCAGGCTCGGCGCGACGGCGTTGACCCGGATGCCGTGTTCGGCGACGTCGACGGCCGCACATCGGGTGAGCGCCATGACGCCCGCCTTCGCGGCGGCGTAGTGGGCCTGCCCGGCCTGCGCCCGCCACCCGATCACGGACGCGTTGTTGACGATCACGCCGCCGTCGCCCTGCGCGATGAACCGGTTCACCGCGGCCCTCGTCGCGCGGAAGGTGCCGTTGAGGGTCACATCGATGACCCGGGCCCATTCCTCGTCCGTCATGTCCACAATGGACTTCGTACCGCCGAGCCCGGCGTTGTTGACGAGCACGTCGACCCGGCCGTAATGCGCGGCGGCTCCATCGATGAGCGCCTGCACCTGCTCTTCTCGCGTGACGTCACACGGGATCGCGTGGACGTCGCCGAGTTCGGCCGCCTTCTCGCCGAGGCGCCGCTCGTGCCAGTCGCTGATCACGACGCGGGCACCTTCCTCCAGCGCGCGTTTCGCCACCGCGGAACCGATCCCGGTGCCGGCCGCCGCCGTCACCACGACCACCTTGTCCCGCAGGAGGTTCGCCCCCTCGGGGTACTTGGGTACCGGAATCACGGTCGCACCTCCCGTGGCAGGCCGAGCACGCGCTCGGCGATGACGTTGCGCTGGATTTCGTTGGAGCCGCCGTAGATCGTGTCGGCGCGGGTGAAGAGGAAGAGCCGCTGCCAGGCGTCGAGCCCGTCTTCCGCGAGCATGCCCCGCGCGCCGCGGACGAGCATCGCCAGCTCCCCGAGGTCGCGGTGCCAGTTCGCCCAGATCAGTTTGGACACTTCGGCCACCCCCGGTGACGAGTCACCGAGGGTGCGGATCGCCTGCGCCCTCATGACCTCCAGGCCGACCCAGGCGCGGTCGATCCGCTCGGCGATCACCGGGTCGCCCGGGGCGATCCTGGTGAGTTCTTCGAGTTCCCGGCGGAAGCCGACCTGCTGCCCGAGCGTCGCGACACCGCGCTCGAACGCGAGTGTGCCCATGGCCACCCGCCAGCCGTCGCCGGGCTCGCCGACGACGAGGTCTTTCGCCGTGCGGGCACCGTCGAAGAAGACTTCGTTGAACTCGGAGGTCCCGGTGAGCTGCTGGATCGGGCGGACCTCGACCCCTGGCTGCCGCATCGGAACGAGCAAATAGGACAGTCCTTTGTGGCGTTTCGAACCGGGTTCGGTGCGGGCGAGCACAAAACACCAGTCGGCCACGTGCGCGAGCGACGTCCACACCTTCTGGCCGTTCAGCACCCACTCGTCGCCTTCCAGGGTCGCGGTGGTCGACACGGCCGCGAGATCGGAACCGGCGCCGGGTTCGGAATAGCCCTGGCACCACAGTTCCTCGACGGCCACGATCGGCGGCAGAAACCGCTTCTGCTGCTCCGGCGTGCCGAACGCGATCAAGGTGGGACCGAGGAGTTCCTGGGCCAGGTGGCTCACTCTGGCCGGCGCGCCCGCTCGCGCGTACTCCTCGTGGAAGACGACCTGCTGTTCCAGCGTCGCACCCTGGCCGCCGTGCTCGACCGGCCAGCCGACGCAGGTCCAGCCCGCCGCCGCGAGCCGCCGTTCCCATTCCACGCGTGCGTCGAAGGCCTCGTGCTCCCGCCCCGGACCGCCCAAACCGCGTAGTTCCGGCGGCAGGTTGTCCGCCAGCCAGGTGCGCACACGGTCACGGAAACCGTCCTGAGCCACGCCTGCCTCCTCTAGCCAAACCAGAGCCTGCTGCGTAGGCTACCCTACCAAGCACTTGCTAGGGAGGCTCGATGTCCGAGGGGACCATCCCGGCGGCACTCGACAGGGCCACGGAGCGCTTCGCCGGGCGGGAAGCGCTGGTCGACGGCGAAGTCCGGCTCACCTATGCCGAACTCGCCCGCCGGGTGCGTCAGGCGGCGCGATTCTTCGAAGGCCACGAACGGGTCGCGATCTGCTCCCCCAACACGTGGCACTGGGTCGTCGCCGGGCTCGGCGCGCTGTACGCCGGGGCGACGCTCATTCCGGTCAACACCCGCTTCACCGCCCGCGAGACCATCGACGTCCTCGATCGCGCGAAGGTGTCCGCGCTGGCGATCACCGGCACATTCCTCGGCACGGATCGGCTGGCGGATCTCGGCTCCTCCCGCCCCGGCACTGTCTTGCGCATCCCAGTCGAGGGCGTCGAAGAACCCGTCGACGGCGTCACGGAATGGGACACCCTCGCCGGTCTCGACAGCGATCTCGTCAGTCCCGCGAAACCGGACGACGTCAGCGACATCCTGTTCACCTCCGGGACCACCGGCCGCAGCAAGGGCGCGATGAGCAGCCACCGGCAGGCGCTGAGCGTCGCCGAAGCCTGGGGCGATTGCGGTGGCCTGACCGAGGAAGACCGCTACCTCGTGATCAACCCGTTCTTCCACAGCTTCGGTTACAAGGCCGGGATTCTCGCCGCGGTGCTGCGTGGCGCGACGATCCTGCCGCAGCGCACCTTCGACGTCCGGGAAACCCTGCGACTCGTCGAATCCGAGCGGATCACCGTGCTGCCCGGGGCGCCGACGATCTACCAGGTCCTGCTGGACGCGCCCGAACGCGCGAACCACGATCTGTCCAGCCTCCGGCTCGCCGTCACCGGCGCCGCCACCGTGCCGGTCACACTCGTCGAGCGGATGCGGAAGGACCTGAACTTCGACACCGTGCTCACGGCGTACGGCCTGACGGAAGCCGTGGTGGCCACGATGTCCCGCCCCGAGGACGCCGCCGATCTCGTGGCGAACTTCTCGGGCCGCGCGACAGCGGGCTTCGAGGTGAAACTCGGTGAGCACGACGAAGTCCTGCTGCGCGGGCCGAACGTGATGCTCGGGTATCTCGACGATCCGGACGCCACCGCGAAGGCCGTCGACGCCGACGGCTGGTTGCACACCGGCGATGTCGGCGTGCTCGACGAGCGTGGTTACCTGCGGATCGTCGACCGGATCAAGGACATGTACGTCTGCGGCGGGTTCAACGTCTACCCGGCCGAGATCGAGCAGGTGCTGAGCCGCCTGGACGGCGTCGCGGAAGCCGCCGTCGTCGGTGTGCCGGACGAACGGCTCGGCGAGGTCGGCAAGGCTTTCGTCCGGCTCAGCCCGGGAGCCGAACTGTCCACAGAGGAAGTCTTGAGTCATTGCGAGGGCGAATTGGCCAACTACAAGATCCCTCGATTTGTCGACTTCGTGGCGGAACTTCCGCGAAACCTGTCGGGGAAGGTGCTGAAACGCGTGTTGCGGGAGGAGAACGGATGACCGTCGAGTACGAGCGACGCGGGCCGGTGGCCGTCGTCACGATGAACCGGCCGGAGTACCGGAACGCGCAGAACTCGGCGATGACCTACGCGCTCGACGCCGCGTTCACCCGCGCCGTCGACGATCCCGAGGTCAAGGTGATCGTGCTGGCCGGGGCGGGCAAGCATTTCTCCGCCGGGCACGACATCGGGACGCCGGAACGCGACGTGGACGTCTCCTTCGAGCGCAAGGCGGTCCTGTGGTGGGACCACGTCGGCGCGGAAGGCGGCGACCAGCGGTTCGCCCGCGAATCCGAGGTCTACCTCGGCATGTGCCGCCGGTGGCGCGAGATCCCGAAGCCGACCATCGCGAGTGTGCAGGGCGCGTGCATCGCGGGCGCGCTCATGCTGGCTTGGGTATGCGACATGATCGTCGCCTCCGACGACGCGTTCTTCGCCGATCCCGTGGTGCGCATGGGGATTCCCGGTGTCGAGTACTTCGCGCACCCGTGGGTCCTCGGTCCGCGCGCGGCCAAGGAGGTGCTGTTCACCGGCGAGCGCTTCACGGCGCAGCAGGCCAAGGAATGGGGGATGCTGAACCGCGTCGTCCCGCGCGCCGACCTCGAAACGGAGACGATGGCGTTGGCGGAGAAGATCGCGGTGATGCCGAGGATGGGGCTCGCGCTCGCCAAGAAGGCCGTGAACCAGGCCGAGGACCTGATGGGGCTCCGGTCCGGAATGGACTCCGTGTTCGGGCTGCACCACTTCGCGCACGCGCACAACGCCGAGATGTCCGGCGGCGATTCCTTGGGCGGGCAGGACGCGCGCTCGATGCGAGACGCGAGTTCGTGATGAACCTCGACCTGGACGAGCGGACACTCGCCTTCCGTGACGAGGCCCGCGCCTGGCTCGCCGCGAACGTTCCCGCGGAGCCACTGAAATCGTTCGACACCGCCGAGGGATTCGCGCAACACCGCGAGTGGGAGGCCAAGCTGACCGACGCCCGGTGGTCGGTCGTCTCGTGGCCGCGCGAATTCGGCGGGCGAGACGCGAGCCTCCTGGAATGGGTACTGTTCGAAGAGGAGTACTACGCGGCAGGCGCACCGCTGCGGGTCAACCAGAACGGCATCTTCATGCTCGCGCCCACACTGTTCTCCCATGGCACGGAAGAACAGCAACGCCGCGTCCTGCCGAAGATGGCGTGCTCGGAGGAGGTCTGGGCGCAGGCCTGGTCGGAACCCGAGGCGGGCAGCGACATCGCCGCTCTCCGGAGCACCGCCACACGCTGCGACGGCGGCTGGCGGGTCAGCGGGCAGAAGACGTGGAGCTCGCGGGCCACGTTCGCCGATCGGGCGTTCGGGCTCTTCCGCAGCGATCCGGATTCGGTGCGGCACAAGGGTCTCACCTATCTCATGGTGGATCTGCGGGCCGAGGGCGTCACCGTCCGGCCGATCCCCCAGCTGGACGGTGAACCAGGGTTCGCCGAGATCTTCTTCGACGACGTCTTCGTCCCCGACGAGGACGTGATCGGCACGCCGGGCGAGGGCTGGCGGGTCGCGATGACGACGGCGAACAACGAACGCGGCCTGTCCTTGCGCAGTCCCGGCCGGTTCCTCGCCGCGGCCGACAGGCTGGTCTCGCTCTGGCAGGACGCCGGACGTCCCGCGCACACCGCGGACCGGGTCGCCGACGCCTGGATCGGCGCGCGGGCCTACCAGCTGTACACCCTCGGCACGGTCACCCGCCTTTCCGACGGTGCCGAACTCGGCCCGGAGTCGAGTGTCAACAAGCTGTTCTGGTCGCATCTCGACGTCGCCCTGCACGAAACCGCGCTCGACGTCCTCGGCCCGGACGCCGAACTGCGGGGCCCGTGGAGTGACGGCTGGCTGTTCTCCCTGGCGGGCCCGATCTACGGCGGGACCGACCAGATCCAGCGGTCCATCGTCGCCGAACGGCTGCTCGGCCTGCCGAAGGGGGCTCGATGAGGTTCACGCTCGCCGATGAGCAGGAGCAGTTCTCCCGCAGCCTGCACGATCTTCTGTCCGGTGTGGACAGCGACTCGGCAAACCGGTCCTGGGCGGCGGGCGATCACGGCCCCGGTCTCAAGATCTGGCGACGCCTGGCGGAACTCGGCGTGACCGCGCTGGCCGTCCCCGAGAAGTACGACGGGCTCGGCGCCACCCCGGTGGATCTGGCCGTCGGCTTCGAACGGCTCGGCTACCACTGCGTTCCCGGGCCGTGGACCGACACCGTGGCCGTCCTGCCGTCCTTGCTGGACGACGAACTGCTGACCTCCGTCGCGTCCGGTGAGACGCTGGCGTCGGTGGCCTACGCGCCACATGTGCCGTATGCCTTGGACTCCGACGTCGCGGACGCGCGTCTCGCCGTCGAGAACGGCAGGCTGCGCGCGTTCACCCCTGGCGCGCTCTTGTCCTCTGTGGACGGTTCACGACGGCTGTTCCCGCCGGTGACGGGCGACGATCTCGGCACGGCGCTCGACGCGGATCGCGCGTTCGAACTGGGCGTCCTCGCCACCGCCGCGCAGCTGCTCGGCGCGGGACGGTGGCTGCTCGACACGTCCGTCGCGTACGCCGCGCAACGCAAGCAGTACGGCCGGGAGATCGGCGGCTACCAGGCGGTCAAACATCTGCTCGCCGACGTCGCGACCGGGCTCGCGCTGGCCGAACCACTGCTGTTCGGCGCGGCCGTCACCCTGGACCGGCGCGACGTCTCCGCGGCCAAGGTGGCGTGCGGCGACGCCGCGCATCTCGCCGCCCGGACCGGGCTGCAGGTGCACGGCGCGATCGGCTACACCGCGGAACACGCGCTCGGCCTCCGATTGACCAGGGTCCGCGCGCTGGTCGGCGCTTGGGGCACGCCGCGGTTCCACCGGGAGCGGGTGCTGTCATGACCTTCACCGCCGAGCAGCACGCGTTGCGGGACAGCGTGCGGAAACTGCTGGACCGGGAAGCGGATCCCTGGCCGGAACTGTGCGAACAGATCGGCGTGGCGGCGCTGGCCGTCCCCGAACGGTTCGGCGGGCTCGGCGCCGGGACAGTGGAACTGCAGGTGGTCGCCGAAGAACTGGGCAGGGTCCTCGCCGACGTCCCGTTCCTCGGTTCGGCCGTCCTCGCCGTGCACGCCGTCCTGGCCACCGGCAACGACGAGGCTTGCGAGCGGCTGCTCCCCCGCCTCGCCGAAGGTGTCGTCGGCGCGGTGGCCTGGACCGACGCCGAAGGCTCATGGAGCGAGCCGGCCTGCCGCGTCGTCGACTCCGCGGTGGAGGGTGAAGCGCACTACGTCCTCCACGGTGACGAGGCCGAGATCCTCCTGGTGGTGGCCGGCGGCTCGCTGTACGAGGTCTCCGATGCCCGTCGTGTCCGGACGCCCGCGATGGACGAAACCCGGCGACTGGCCCGCGTGACCTTCGACCGCACTCCTGCCCGGCTGATCGGCCCGGTCGACCTCCGCGCCCTCCGCGACGTCGCGTGCGCCGTCCTGGCCGCCGAACAGGCCGGAGCCGCGGCACGCGCGTTCGAGCTGACGGTGGAGTACAGCAAGCAGCGGCACCAGTTCGGCAGGCCGATCGGCGGCTTCCAGGCGCTGAAGCATCGGATGGCCGATCTCCACGTCCTGGTCGAGACAGCGCGTTCGGCGGCCTACGCGGCCCCGGAGTCGAGCAGGCTGGCCGCGGTGGCGAAGGTGCACTGCTCGGAAGCGCTGGCGACCGTGGCGGGTGAGATGATCCAGCTGCACGGCGGGATCGCGATCACCTGGGAGCATCCGGCGCACCGTTATTTCAAGCGGGCACACGGCGCGGCGCACTTTTTCGGTTCGCCCGGCGACCACCTCGGACGGGTGCGGCCGCCGTTATCGTGAGCCGGTGGACTGCGCGATCTGTGCCAAGCACCGCGGTGAGGGCCCGCTGGTGGGACCGGTCGTCTCGACGGAAGACCTGGTCGTCGTGTCACACCGGCCCGGCGACTTCCCCGGGTACCTGTTCGTCGAGACCCGGCGGCATGTGGCGGCGCTGGACGAGCTGACCGCGGACGAGGTCTCGGCGGTGTCGCGGGCGGCCTGGTGCGCGGCTCGCGGCCTGCGGGCGGAGCTGGCTCCGGAACACGTGTTCTCCGCCATCGCCGGACGGAGTGTCGCGCATTTCCATCAGCACGTTTTCGCGCGGCATCAGGGAACGCCCGCGGAGGTCGGCTGGCTGGATGGTCCTTTGTGGACCGGTGCGCCGGTGGTGGACGTCGACGCGCTCTGCGGCCGGTTGGCGGGCTATTTCTGATCCAGGAACCGGGTGATGGCACGGATACGGTCACCGTCGAGGGTGAGGACCATCAGCCCTGCCGGTGTCTCGCCGTGGCGGCAGAGGAAGGCGGGCTGGTTGTTCGCCCGCGTCGGCGTCATGGTGAACCCCTGCACCGGAATGGCCATGGTGACGCGAAGGAAACCGGCGATCGCTTCGAGACCGTGGTACTCGTGCGGCGCCGGCGGCATGGCGAGCCAGGCGTCATCGGTGAGCAGGCTGAGGACGCCGTCGAGGTCGCTCGCGGTGAAGGCGTCGGCGAACCGCTTGGTCAGCTCGCGTTCCTGAGGTGAAGGGCGGTGGCCCGCGCCGTCGCGATGCTTGTCGAGCGAGGCGCGGGCGCGCTGGAGGATGCCCTTGACCGCCGTCTCGGTGGTGCCGAGCATGCTCGCGACCTCAGCGGCGGAAAAGCACAGCACGTCCCGCAGGACGAGTGCGGCGGCCTGGCGCGGCGGGAGGAGCTGGAGTCCCGTGATGAAGGCGAGTTCGACCGCCTCCCTGGTGCTGTAGCGCGCTTCGGGGCCGGGCTCGCCGGCGGCGAGTTCGTCCGGATACGGCTGCAACCAGGTCACCTCACCGCGGCGGCTCGGCTCCGGCGGGTCGAACGGCGGCACCGGTTCGGGTGGCCGACGGCGGCCCGCGGTCCGCAGGAGGTTGAGGCAGCGGTTGGTGGCGATGCGGTACAGCCAGGTGCGAAGCGACGAGCGGCCCTCGAAGCCGTCGAGGCCCTTCCAAGCGGCAAGGAGCGTCTCCTGGACGGCGTCCTCGGCGTCGGTGAGGGAGCCGAGGATCCGGTAACAGTGCAGGTGCAGCTCATGCCGATAGGTGTCCGTGAGCTCGCGAAACGCCTGCTCGTCCGTGCCCATGAGCCGATCGTGTCACTTTCGCGGCGCACCGTTCCGTTCGGGGCGGGGTTGGTGTCTGACGGAGTGAAGATCGACGAAAGGAACCATCATGACCAGTCCCGCCTTGGATGTCGCGCTCTCCTACCACCGCGCGTGGACGGGTAAGGACTTCGAGAAGGCGATGACGCACGTCGCCGACGACATCGTCTGCCACACACCCGCCGGGCGGCTTTCCGGCGCGGAGGCGTTCCGCGGGTTCATGGGCCCGTTCACCGAGATCCTGACCGGCTCGACCCTGCTTTCGGCGTTCGGGGACGAAACGACCGCGTTGCTGATGTACGACACGGCGACCCTTCCGGTGGCGAGCGCGCCCGGAGCCGAATTGCTGACCGTGCGGGAGGGGAAGATCGTGGAGCTGCGGATCATCTTCGACCGGGCTCCCTTCGATGCGGCACGGGAGGCTGCCCCGGGATCGTGAGTGACAAAGACGGTTCTATCGAGGGGTAAGTCAAAGTGGCGTTACCGGGTCTCTGTCGCGAGGTCAGCCAGTCCTTGACTATCCACAAAGGACGCCTCCTCGGAGCCAAATGCCCGATTGGCGCCTATATGGGCGTTTCTTGACCGGGGTCGTGAGTGGTAATGAGCGTTCTAACGCTCATTACCACTCACGACCCCTTCTCGAATCACGAGTCACTGCCGCCGTCCAACCAGGCCCGAAGGCGTCCATCACCGCATCAGACGCAGCGAAGGGAGCCTTCGCCCCACCACTGACCTCGCCCGGGAACGCGACACGTTCGCCTTACGGGTCAATAACCGCCCACCTCACTCACCAGCCTCGAGCAGCCCCCTGAGTGCCGAGGCGAGAAGGGCGACGGCGCGGTCCTCGTCTTCGGCCAGGTTCCGCAGGACGTCCCGCGCGAGGGCGGGCGGCATCTCGGCGAGGGCCTGGGTCAGGCGCATCCGCGTCGCGGAGTCGGCGGTGGGGGCGGCGAGCTCGTCGGCCAGCGCGCTCATGATCCGGTCCGCGCGGCCCGCGTCGCGCGCCAGGGTTCCGAGGACTTCGGCCGCCTCGACGTCGAGAGTGCCCTCGACCACCATGCGGACGAGGGCCGGCACGGCCGCGGTCTCACCGCGCGAACCGACGGCCAGCGCGGCACGGCCGCGGACCGTCTCGTCCGAGTCGCCGAGCGCCTCCGCCAGCACCGCGGTCGCCTCGTCGCCGGACATCCCGGCGAGCGCCAGGATCGCGCGCCGCCGGACGTCGACGTTCTCCGAACGCGCGCCGGCCGCCAGGCTCGCCACGCCGTCACCGCCCGCCCTCGCCAGGGCCCACCGCAGGGCACCGGCGACGTTCAGATCGGCTTCGCTGAGGACAGCCTCCGCCAGCAGCTCGGTGGGCACCGGCAGGTCCTCAGCCGGCACCAGGACGGTCTGCTGCCGTCGCGCGGCATGGGGCGAATTGAGCCCGTGCAGCAGGTCGACGATGCGGAGGACACCCTCCCAGCCCAACGGCGCCGAGGCGTCGACCGCGCGGAGCCGTTCAAGCAGCTCCTGCTCCCGCTTCAGTCGCTCCTCGGTCCGCCGGATGAGGTCGCCGACCAGATCGGACGGCTCGAAGGCGGGGTCCTCCAGGGCACGGCCGATCTGGCGCAGCGACAGGCCGAGGGACCGCAGGGCTTCCACATGGAAGATCCGGCGGATGTCCTCGTCGGAATACTCACGGTAGCCACCGACGGTGCGGCCGGTCGGCCGCACCAGCCCGAGCGAGTCGTAATGCCGGAGCATCCGGCTGCTCACCCCCGAGCGGCGCGCCACCTCACCGATCAGCATTCACGCTCCCTCCGCTCGTTCCGGGCCGAGCGCGACGATCCGTTTCGCCTCGTCGACGGCCGGATCGAAGTCGGCGTCCGGGTCGCGCAGGAGCCGTTCCGTGGCGCGGGCGTGCGCGCGCACCTCCGGATCGGCGCTCGCCAGGCCCGTCCGCAGGGCGGGCTCGATCTCGTCACCGAGCGCGACGAGCGCCCTGCTGAGACTCAGCCGCACCTTCCGGTCGCCGCGGCCGAACTGCGCGGCCAGGTCCACGGCCAGCCGTTTCCGCTCCCCGTCGGGGACGAGGACGACGGCGGCACGCCATGCGCTCCGCGCGACCTCGTCGTCGGCGTCGTGCAACAGCGACCGGGTGATCGCGGGCCACGCGGTGACGTCCCCGATCTTGGACAATGTGTGCAACGCCTGGCTCCGCGCCTGCGGGACGTCGGAACCGAGCTCCTCCAGCAGCGCAGGCACCGTGTTCTCCGCCGGGAGCCGGGTCAATGCCCAGGTCAGCATGTCCCGCACGAAGAAGTCCGGCTCGACCGCGCACCGTGCCATGAGCGCGTCGACGAACCGGGCGTCCGGGTGCGTCCCGGCCGCCAGGGCCGCCTGGAGCCGCGTCGACGAGCTTTCGGAGCTCAAGGCGTCGAGCAGCCGCGTGTCCGGGGTAGCCCGTTGTGTCGTGTCGATGACGATCACCTCCTGCCCACCAGTGAAGACCTTGTCACGATGTCAAGGTCAAGCGCGAACCCGGCGGCGCGGGGTAGGGCCAGCCCCAGCAGGGACCCACCGGCGCACCGCATTCACCCTGGCGTGCCCCATGGACCAGACTCATGACGGTGACCGCAAACCTCCGCACAGGCAGCGATTTCGCCCGCCTGTCCCGCCGCGTCAGCGAAGCGGGCCTTCTCGACCGCCGTCCCGGCTATTACGTCTTCCGCATCGGGCTGGTGGCCACCCTCTTCGTCGCCGGCTGGATCGCCTTCTTCGCGATCGGGGATTCCTGGTGGCAGGTCGGGATCGCCGTCTTCCAGGCGGTGATGTTCGGCCAGATCGCCCTGTTGTCGCATGACCTGGCACACCGTCAGGTGTTCCGGACCCGCCGCCCGGCCGAGATCGCCGGCCGCATCGCGGGGAACCTCGGCGTCGGCATGAGCTACGGCTGGTGGATGGACAAGCACACCCGCCACCACGCGAACCCGAACCACGAGGGCCTCGACCCCGACGTCGATCCGGACATCCTCGTGTGGTCGAAGGACCAGGCGCGGGCCAGCAAGGGCATCCCCCGGTTCATCGGCCGCTACCAGGCGTTCCTGTTCTTCCCGATGCTCACCCTCGAAGGCCTGAACCTGCACGTCTCCGGTATCCGCGCGGTTTCGAAGCCGGGCATCCGGGCCCGCTGGCTCGAAGCGGCCTTGCTGCTGACGCATTTCGCGCTCTACTTCAGCGCGCTGCTCCTGGTCCTCTCCCCCGCCAAGGCGCTCGTCTTCTTCATCGTCCACAAAGCACTGTGGGGCGTCTACATGGGATCGATCTTCGCGCCCAACCACAAGGGGATGCCGATCCTGTCCGGGGACACCGAACTCGACTTCCTCCGCAAGCAGGTGCTCACGTCACGCAACGTCCGCGGCGGCCAGGTCGTCGACGTCGCGCTCGGCGGGCTCAACTACCAGATCGAGCACCATCTCTTCCCGAGTATGCCGTCGCCGCACCTGCGCCGCGCCCGGCCCATCGTCCAGGAGTACTGCGCCGAGCTCGGTGTTCCGTACCACGAGACGGGGCTCGCCGAGTCCTACAAGCTCGCGTTGCGCAGCCTGCACGAGGCCGGCGAGCCGATCAGAGCCAATCGTCAGGACGCGGCCAGGGCATGAGCGCCGCGAGTTCGTCGGCCACCGGCTCGGTCACCGTGTACCGGCCACGATGGAACAGCAGCGGACGATCGTCCGAAGGTTCCCCGAGCGCGGTGACCCTGCCGACGACGACATAGTGGTCACCCGCCTCGTGCACGGTTTCGAGCGTGCAGTCGATCCACGTCAACGCCCCGGTCAGCAAAGGGGATCCGGACGGGGCGGGGGTCCAGTCGATCGACGCGAACTTGTCCGCCCCCCGCGCGCCGAACACGGCGCTGACGTCCTGCTGGTCCTCGGCGAGCACGTTCACGGCGAACCGGCCGGACTCGGCGAGGACCGCCCAGGTCCGGGAAGTCTTGGCTGGGCAGAAGAGCACCAGCGGCGGATCGAGGGAAAGCGCCGCGAACGACTGGCACGCGAACCCCACCGGCGCCCGGCCGTCGTGCCCGGTCACCACCGCGACACCGGTGCAGAAATGCCCGAGCACCGTCCGGAACCGCGCCGGTTCGATCTCCGCGCCGAGGTCCGTCACCGGGGTCACGACTGCCCCGGTGGGCGGGCGCCGACTGAAAAGTCGTGTCCCCACAAGGAAACCGCCGTACTCTCTCGGGCGATCCAGCTCTCGTCGTCCACTTGACGCCCCTCGCAGCCGTATTCGACGTCGAATCCGCCGGGGGTCTTCATGTAGAACGAGAGCATCAGATCGTTGACGTGCCGCCCGAGGGTGGCCGACATCGGCACCTTCCGGCGGATGGCCCGGTCGAGGCAGAGGCCGACGTCGTCGGTGTTCTCCACTTCCACCATGAGGTGCACGATGCCGCTGGGAGTCGGCATCGGGAGGAACGCGAGGCTGTGGTGACGCGGATTGCAGCCGAAGAACCGCAGCCACGCCGGAGCGCCGTCGGCGGGCCTGCCGACCATCTGCGGCGGCAGTTTCATCGAGTCCCGCAACCGGAATCCGAGCACGTCACGGTAGAACCGCAGAGAAGCGTCATCGTCGTGTGTGGACAGTACGACGTGTCCGAGACCTTGCTCGCCGGTGACGAACTTGTGCCCGTACGGGCTCACCACGCGCCGATGCTGCAACGCGACGCCGTGGAACACTTCGAGCGTGTTACCGGAAGGGTCCTCAAAGGACACCAGACCGTCGACCCGGCGATCGGCCAGCTGATCCGGGGTGCCTTCCTTGTACGGCACCGAATGTGCGTCGAGCGATGCCCGGATCTCGTCGAGTTCGCCGGCGTTGGCGACCTCCCAGCCCGCGACGGCGAGCCGGTCGTGCTCGCCGGGGAAGATCACGAGCCGCGCCGGGAAGTCGTCCATGCGCAGGTAGAGCGCTTCCGGATTCGTGCCGGAGCCCTCGACCATGCCGAGGACCTTCAGTCCGTATTCGCGCCACGCGGCCATGTCGGTGGCTTCGATGCGGAGGTAGGCGAGCGAACGGATACCCATCAGGAGGCTCCCAGGAAGTCGAGTGCCAGCCGGTTGAACTCGTCGAACTTCTCCAGCTGCGCCCAATGGCCGCAGCCGCCGAACACGTGCAGCTGGGCACGCGGGATCGTCTTGAGCGCGAGCAGGGCACCGTCGAGCGGGTTGACCCGGTCTTCCCTGCCCCAGATGAGCAGCACCCGCTGGCGCAGGCGATGCGCCTCACGCCACAGCATGCCCTCCTCATAAGTGTCGGGCTGGGCGAACGACTTGCCCATCGCCTTCATCGCCGCCAGGGACTCCGGCGCGCTCGCGGCGGCGAACCGCTCGTCGATCAGCTCGTCGGTGATCAGGGACTGGTCGTGCACCATGATCCGCAGGAAGGCTTCGAGCTTCTCGCGGGTCGGCCCCGGCGGCGCGCTGAACCGGCCGAGGTTCTTGATGCCCTCGGTGGGATCGGGCGCGAACAGGTTCAAGCTCAAGCCGCCCGGCCCCATCAGGACAAGGCGTCCGGCGCGCTTCGGATGGTTGAGCGCGAGCCGCACGGAGGCGCCACCGCCGAGCGAGTTCCCGACGAAATGGGCGCGTTCGATGCCGAGTTCGTCCATCAGGCCGACCACGGCGTCCGCGCTGTGGCGGAAGTACTGCGGATGCTCGGTCGGCTTGTCCGACCGGCCGAACCCGGGCTGGTCGATCGCCAGCGTCCGGTAATTCTTGCCGAAGACCGGCAGGTTGCGGCCGAAGTTGCTCCACGCCGACGCGCCGGGCCCGCCGCCGTGCAGCAGGATCACCGTCTCCGGATGTTCCGCGCCCGCCTCGTGGTAGTGCAGCTTGAGTCCATCTCGGATGGTGACGTACTTGCCTTCGGCCATCAGACCATCGCATTCTCGACGGGCAGCCCGAAGGCGCCGGTTCCGAACATGACGTAGGCGCGTTCGGCGTCGTTCGCCGCGTGCACCCGGCCGGCGTGGGCGTCACGCCAGAACCGTTGGATCGGGGTTCCGGCTTGCAAGGCCCGGCCGCCGGAGTTCTCGAAAAGCCGGTCGATCGCGAAGATCGCACGTTCCGTGCCTCGGACCTGGTCACGGCGCACCCGCAGCCGCGTGGGGAACGGCAGCTTCTCCCCCTTGCACGCCAACTGGTACAGCTCGTCGATGTTGTGCGTCAGCTGGAGCCAGGCCGCGTCGATCTCGCTCGCCGCCTCGGCGATCCGCACCTTGGCGAACGGGTCCTCTTTGGACTGTTCACCCGCGTACGCCGCGCGGACGCGCTTGCCCTGATACTCGACGTGCGCGTCGTAGGCGCCTTGCGCCATCCCGATGATCGGCGCGGTGATCGTGCTCGGATGCACCGAACCGTAGGGCAGTTTGTACAGCGGCCCGGGGTTGATCTCCTGTCCGGGCGTTTTGCACTTCGACGTCGCGATGAAACTGAGCGCGCGGTGCTTCGGCACGAAGACGTCGTTCACGATGATGTCGTTGGACCCGGTGCCGCGCAGGCCCACGGTGTCCCAGACGTCCTCGATCGTGTAGTCGGCGATCGGCACCAGGTAGGTGCAGAAGTCGACCGGTTTGCCGTCCTTGAACACCGGACCGCCCAGCAGCACCCAGGTCGCGTGGTCGCAGCCGGAGGAGAAACTCCAGCGCCCGCTGAGCCGGTAGCCGCCGTCGACGACGTCCGCCTTGCCCATCGGCGCGTACGACGAGGAGATCCGGACGTCGGTGTCGTCGCCCCAGACGTCCTGCTGCGCCTGCGCCTCGAACAGGCCGAGGTGCCAGGGGTGGACGCCGAGGATGGAGGCGACCCAGCCCGTGGACCCGCACGCGCTCGCGACGAGTTTGACCGCGGTGTAGAAGCTCACCGGGTCGGCTTCGAGGCCACCGAACGTCTTCGGTTGCAGGAGTTTGAAGAACCCGGTCTCCTGCAAGGATTTGACGGACTCTTCGGGAACGCGCCTGGCGTCCTCCGCCTCCTGCGCCCGCTCCCGCAGGACCGGCAGCAGCTCCCGGATCCCCGCGATCACGTCCTGCGCGGCGTGCTCGCTCATATGCGTTCCCTCTCTCGCCGTACTCGGTGAACCGAGTCCAAGACTAGAACACGTTCTCGTTTTTGTCGACCGATCCCCGGTCGAGCGCACTGTGCAGTCCGGCACGCCGACCGGAAAACACGCAGTCGGCCAGCGACAGGCCGCTCACGTAAGACCTAGAACAGATTCCCACCGCGGTCCGTCCTGCCGCGTACAGCCCGCGGATCGGAGTGCCGCCGGCGGAACGCACCACCCCGGTCTCCTCGTCCACGACCAGGCCGCCCAGCGTCAGCATCGGGCACGGATAACCGAGGTTCGGCTTGATCGAGACGTCGATCAGCGAGTACGGCGCCTGATCCAGCGGCCGCGCGAACTCCGCCGGTTTGCCCGTCGGATCCGCGCCGGACCGTGCGGCCTCGACACTGGCGGCCAGCCCGCCGGGGTCGACGCCCGCCTTGCGCGCGACCTCGTCGAGCGAACCGGCGACGACGCGTTGCCGCAGCAGATATCGCACCTGAAGTCCTTGGAACCATTGACTTTGCCCGCGCGCGTCCCGCTGGACCTCCCGGACGATGGCGTCGTCGACCAGCAGCCAGCCACGCCCTTCGTGTCCGGTGATCATGCGTTCGCCGACGGCCGCGCCGTACCGGGATTCGTCGATGATCCGGCCGCCCGTCTTGTCCACGAGCAGGCCGCCCAGGAACGCCGACGGCGGCGTGATGAACCGCCAGGCGGAGATCCGCCCGAGTTCGGCGGTCGCCCCGCCGGCCTCGACCCCCATCCGGATGCCGGATCCGTCGTCGGCCGACGTCCCGAGCGCCAATCCGCCGCGATACGCGGGCGCGTGCTCACGCACCATCTCGCGGTTCGCGATGAACCCGCCCGCCGCGAGGACGACCCCGCGCGAGGCCGAAATCCGCAGCTCACGGCCGTAGCGACGCTCGATCCGCTCCGCCCGCCGGTGCAGCGATTTCCGCATTGACGGCACGTAGATCCCCGGTTTCGCGGCATACGCCGACAGCCTCCGGTGCGCGGCCCGCACGCGAGCGGGCGCGTCTCGCAGGGTGGACACGACGACGCCGGTCACGGCACCGTCGGCGTCCACGATCAGGTTCCGCGCGGCGGTCTGCGGCAGCACCTGGATCCCACGGCTCCGGACGGCCTCCATGAGCCGTTTCATCAGCAGCTTTCCCGACGTACCCGGCCCTTTGACGCGATGTCCGCGCGGCGCGGGCTTGGCGGCATCGCGGAAACCGCCCGCAGCCTCGCTGCCCGAGTAGTACAGATAGTGCTTGTCGCTCGGGTAAGACGTCTTGTACGGGCACAGGCTCCCCTCGAACGGGACACCATTGCCCTCCAGCCAGGTCACCATCTCCGTACTGCCCGCGCAAAACCGCCGCAGGGTTTCTTCGGAGACGACGTCGCCGACCTCGAGCCGCAGGTAGTCGTACATCGCGTCGACACTGTCGTCGACGCCCGCGTCCCGCTGCTGCGCCGTCCCGCCACCGGCGTAGACGACACCACCGCTGACCGCGCTCGCGCCACCACCGGAAAACCGGTCCAGCACCAGCACCCGGGCACCGGCGTCGGCGGCCTCGATCGCCGCACAGGCGCCTGCCGCTCCGAAGCCCACGATCACCACATCCGCGACGAGGGAGTCCATGACCCCACCCTAGAACTAGAACACGTTCTCGTCTATGGTGACTGGAGCAGCGCGGATGCTGCTACATGCTTCCTACAACGTGTTTCAGGTGAGGGGCGTATGGAGTTCGACGTGATCGTGGCGGGCAGTGGTGCCGCCGGGATGACCGCCGCACTGTCCGCAGCCCACCGGGGACTCGAGGTCCTGGTCGTGGAGAAGGCCGCCCACTTCGGCGGCTCGACGGCGCGCTCCGGCGGCGGCGTCTGGATCCCCGGCAACCACGCGCTGCGCGCGGCCGGGATCTCCGAACCCCCGGAGCGGGCGCACGAATACCTCGAAGCGATCGTCGGTGACGTCGTCCCCGCCGAACTCCGGTCGGCCTTCCTCGACCGCGGCCCCGAGGTCCTGTCCTTCGTCTGTGACAAGACGCCGTTGCGCTTCCGCTGGGTCCGCGGCTACTCGGACTACCACCCGGAGGCCCCGGGCGGGCGCGCCGGCGGCCGGTCGGTCGAACCGGCCGCGCTCGACGGCAACCTGCTCGGACCGGAGCTGGCGAAGCTGGAGCCGCCGTACAGCGCTCCCCCGCTCGGCGCCCCGATCACCCAGGCGGACTACCGGTGGCTGAGTCTGCTCGCCCGGCATCCGCGCGGCATCCTCCGCGTGTTCGGTCTCGGCGGCCGCTGGCTGGCGGGCCGGATCCGGCGGCAACGGCTGCTTTCCATGGGGCAAGCGCTTGCGGCCGGTCTGCGTGAGGGCCTGCGCCGGGCGGAGGTCCCCGTCTGGCTGAACACGCCGCTGGTGGATCTCGAGATCGAAGGCGACCGGGTGACCGGCGTCGTGGTCCGCCATGAGGGTGAGGAGAAGACGATCCGCGCGCGGCTCGGCGTCGTCCTCGGCGCGGGCGGATTCGAACGCAACGAGGAGATGCGGGCCAAGTACCAGCGGGCCCCCATCGGTACGGAGTGGACCGTCGGCGCCGAGGCCAACACCGGCGACGCCATCGACGCCGGGCTCAAACTCGGCGCGGCCGTCGACCTGATGGACGACGCGTGGTGGGGTCCGTCCATCCCGCTGACCGGCGGCCCGTGGTTCGCGCTCGCCGAACGGTCGCGGCCGGGCTGTCTGATGGTCAACGCGCGCGGCGAACGCTTCGTCAACGAGTCGGCGCCGTACGTCGAGGCCGTGCACGCGATGTACGGCGAGGGTGACGGCCCCGGCGCGAACATCCCGACCTGGCTGGTGTTCGACCAGCGCAACCGCAACCGGTACATGTTCACCGGCCTCGGCCCGCGCCAGCCGCTGCCCGGCCGCTGGTTCAAAGCGGGCATCGCGGTCAAAGCGAGCACGATCGCGAAACTCGCCGAACGGATCGAGGTCCCGGCCGACGCGCTGGAAGCCACCGTCCGGCGGTTCAACGGCTTCGCGAAAAGCGGCGTGGACGAGGACTTCCACCGCGGGCGCAGCGCGTACGACCACTACTACGGCGACCCGCGGAACAAACCCAACCCGAGCCTGGGCCCGCTGGACGTCGCGCCGTACTACGCGGTGAAGATCGTGCCCGGCGACCTGGGCACCAAGGGCGGTTTGAGGACCGACCGGCACGCGCGCGTCCTGCGCGAGGACGGGTCGGTGATCGACGGACTTTACGCGGCGGGCAACACGAGCGCGGCGGTGATGGGCCGCACCTACGCCGGCCCCGGCGCGACGATCGGCCCGGCGATGGTGTTCGGCTACCTTGCGGCCGAGCATCTCGCGCAGCAAGATCACGGTCAAACGGGAGGCAGCCGATGACGACGGAATCCGTACGGCAGATCGACGCGGGCGCGCCCCCTTCGCGGTTCGCGCGCGGCTGGCACTGTCTCGGCCTGGCCGAGCCGTTCCGCGACGGGAAACCGCACGCCATCACGGCGTTCGGGACGAAACTGGTGGTCTTCGCCGATTCGTCCGGCAAGCTGAACGTGCTCGACGGGTACTGCCGTCACATGGGCGGCGACCTCACCCAGGGCGAGGTCAAGGGCGACGAGATCGCCTGCCCGTTCCACGACTGGCGCTGGAACGGCAACGGCAAATGCGTCTCGATCCCCTACGCCAAGCGGGTTCCGCTGCGGGCGCGGACGAAGTCGTGGACCGTGCTGGAGGAGAACAAGCAGCTGTTCGTCTGGCACGACCCGGAGGGCAACCCGCCGCCCGAGGACGTCGTCATCCCGCGGATCGAGGGCGTGTTCAACGGCGAGTGGAGCAACTGGACCTGGGACTCGGTGCTGATCGAGGGCTCCAACTGCCGCGAGATCATCGACAACATGGTCGACATGGCGCACTTCTTCTACATCCACTACGCCTTCCCGACCTACTTCAAGAACGTGTTCGAAGGCCACATCGCCACGCAGTACCTGAACACGAAAGGCCGTCCGGACAAGGGAATGGCGTCCAACTACGGCGGCGAGGAGAACCTGCTGCGGTCGGAGGCGTCGTACTTCGGGCCGTCGTACATGATCAACACGCTGCTCAACACGTACCAGGGTTTCGAGATCGAGAACGTGCTCATCAACTGCCACTACCCGGTCACCGAGAACTCGTTCGTGCTGCAGTGGGGCGTGAGCGTGAAGAAGTTCGAGGGCGTCTCGGACGAGCACGCGGACAAGATCGCCGGGAAGTTCGCCAAGGGCATCGGCGTCGGCTTCCTGCAGGACGTGGAGATCTGGCGCAACAAGACGCGGATCGACAACCCGTTGCTGTGCGAGGAGGACGGGCCCGTCTACCAGCTGCGCCGCTGGTACGACCAGTTCTATGTGGACGCGGCCGACGTCACCGAGGACATGACGCGGCGGTTCGAGTTCGAAGTGGACACCAGCCGCGCCAACGAGGTCTGGGCGGCGGAGGTGGCCGAGAACCTGGCGCGGCAGCAGTCGGAAGAGGCCGGGGTGTGAAGCCCGAAACGGTCGAGTTCCTCACCGCCGGGCTGCGGCCGCTGAGCTGCCGCGCGTGCGGAACGTGCGTGCTGGTCAAGAAGAACAGCATGCAGCACACCAGTATCCAGTGGACGAGCGACGCGTCCCGGAGCTGCCCGGTGTTCGCCGAGCAGAAGGCGTCGGGCGCGCAGACGGCGTTGCTCGACACCTGCGGCAATCTCAGCGAAAGCATCGACGCCGCGTTGAAGGACGGCTTGCTGGAGGTGCCCGAATGAGCGGTCCCGTCACCGTGACCGTGGCCGAGGTGATCACCGAGACGGCCGACGCGCGCTCGATCGTGTTCGAGATCCCGGCCGAGCACGCCCCCGTTTTCGCTTACACCCCAGGGCAGTTCCTCACCGTGCGCGTCCCGAGCGAGCGGACCGGGTCGGTGGCCCGCTGTTACTCGCTCTCCAGCGCGCCGCACGAGAACCGGGTGCAGGTCACCGTCAAACGCACCGCCGACGGCTACGGGTCGAACTGGCTCTGCGACAACCTCCAGGCCGGTCAGGAGGTCCAGGTCCTCCCGCCGGCCGGGGTGTTCAGCCCCGCGTCGCTCGACGAGGACTTCCTGCTGCTCGCGGGCGGCAGCGGCATCACGCCGGTGATGTCGATCCTCAAGTCCGCGCTGGAACACGGAACCGGCAAGGTGATCCTGCTGTACGCCAATCGCGACGAGCGATCGGTGATCTTCGCGCGGGAGCTGGCGGACCTCGCCGCTCGGCACCAGGACCGGCTGGTCGTCGTGCACTGGCTCGAAAGCCTGCAAGGACTTCCGACCGAGGCACACCTTCGCGCCCTGGTGGCGCCGTACACCACGCACGAGGCGTTCATCTGCGGTCCCGGCCCGTTCATGGACGCCGCGCGCACGGTGCTCAAGGACCTCGGACTGCCGCGCAAGCGGATCCACCTGGAACGCT
This sequence comes from Amycolatopsis sp. WAC 01376, assembly GCF_003947415.1. Lineage (GTDB taxonomy): Bacteria > Actinomycetota > Actinomycetes > Mycobacteriales > Pseudonocardiaceae > Amycolatopsis. The sequence goes on along the minus strand of NZ_QHKL01000003.1, from coordinate 754,693 downwards.
TCCTGTCCTTGGGCGGGAATCCGTTCGAGGTGGCCGAGCCCATCGCCGTCGAAGAAGCCGAGACCCCGGCGGAGGTCGAAGTCACCCTCGACGGTGAGACCAAGAAGCTCGACTGGCCCCGCCGGACGAAACTGCTGGACCTGTTGCTGGAAAAGGGTTTCGACGCGCCGTACTCGTGTCGCGAGGGCCAATGCAGTGCCTGCGCTTGCCGAGTCACCTCCGGTGAGGTGAAGATGCTGAACAACGAGGTCCTCGACGGCGACGACATCGCCGAAGGCATCGTGCTGGCGTGCCAGTCCCTGCCGCTGACCGACGAGGTCACCGTCACCTACGAGTAGGAGATGCCGGTGGTTTCTTCAGGCAAACCGCGAGTTCCGCCTTCAATCACGCGAGTTACGCCCTCAATCACGCGAGTTACGCCTGCCCCGAACAAACCCACAGCACCGTAGGAGTCCCTGTGCCCATCGACCCCACAGTCGCGATCGGCGCCGACCTCGGCGAGGTGAGTTTCGCCTGGACCGCGTCGGACGTGCAGCTCTACCACCTGGCGCTCGGCGCGGGCGCGGATCCGACGAACCCTCGGGAACTGCGCTACACCTACGAGGACGGCCTCCAGGTGCTGCCGACGTTCGCCACCGTGGCGGCGAACCTGCGCGTGTTCGAACCGCCGGCGGTCTCGTTCCCCGGTGTCGAGGTCGACCTCGGGAAGGTATTGCACGGCAAGCAGGAAGTGATCGCGCACCGGCCGATCCCGACCTCGGGCAAGGCGGTGGCGCGCACCCGGATCGTGGACGTCTTCGACAAGGGCAAGGCGGCCGTGATCGTGAACGAAACGGTCGCCACCGACTCGGACGGCACTCCACTGTGGACACTGCGGTCGAGCATCTTCGCCCGTGGCGAAGGCGGTTTCGGCGGCGAACGCGGCCCGTCCGACCGCGTCGAACTCCCGTCGCGCGAACCGGACGCGGTCATCGACACGCCGACGTTGCCACAGCAGGCGCTGCTCTACCGGCTCTGCGGCGACCGCAACCCCCTGCACGCCGACCCCGCGTTCGCCGCGGCCGCCGGGTTCGACAAGCCGATCCTGCACGGCCTGTGCACCTACGGCGTCATCGCGAAGGCCGTCACCGACGAGTTCCTCGACGGCGACGCCTCGCGCGTCGCGTCGTTCTCGGCCAAGTTCGCCGGCGTCGTCTTCCCCGGCGAACCGCTGCGGACCCGCGTCTGGCGCGAGCCCGCCGGGCTGCTGATCACCACCACGGCACCGGACCGGGACGAGGCACCCGTCCTTTCCGACACTTTCTTGACCACGACAGACTGAATCATCGTTCCCGCAGGTAGCGGCTCTGGCTAGACTCGGCCAAGTGCGCCCCTTGATCTCGGACCCGTATGCCGAACTCGGCCGGGACTACGCGCGATCAAGACGCCCGGATCCCCGCATCGCCGCCGCCGTCACCGCCGCCCTCGGTGACGCGCGCTCGGTGGTCAACGTCGGGGCCGGAGCCGGTTCCTACGAGCCGGAAGACCGCGACGTGGTGGCCGTCGAGCCGTCGAGCCGGATGATCGCGCAGCGTCCGGCCGCCGCGGCTCCCGCCGTGCAGGCGTGCGCGGAAGAGCTGCCGTTCCCCGACGGCGCCTTCGACGCGGCCCTCGCGGTGCTCACCGTGCACCACTGGACGGACGTGACCGCCGGGCTGGCCGAGCTGCGGCGCGTGTCCCGCCGCCAGGTGATCGTGACCTGGGATCAGGCGGTGTTCGCGCGGTTCTGGCTGGTGCGGGACTACCTGCCGGAGATCGCCGAACACGAGAGCAGGCTCGCCTGTCTCGACCGGGTCGTCGAGGAGCTGGGCGCGGCGGGCGTGACACCCACGGTGGCCCCGCTGCCGGTGCCCTCGGACTGCGTCGACGGGTTCCTCGGCGCGTATTGGCGCAGGCCGGAGGCGTACCTGTCGGAACGCGTGCGCGCGGGGATGTCCGGGGTGGCGCTGCTGGACCAGAACGTCGTCGCGACGGCGGTCGAGCGCCTGCGTGCCGACCTGGCCGACGGACATTGGCATCGGCACCACGTCGGTCTGCTCGGCCGGACGGAACTGGACTTGGGGTATCGCCTCGTCACGGCGTGATCGCGGCCGGACGGCGGAGCTGAGATGTACCCGGCAAGGGACATTACCCAGGAATCCGCCTCCGGCCGAAGGCCCCGCTGTCGCGGTGGCAGGGCGCCCTGTCCCCCGTCGTGACATAGATGACCAGGCGGCGCCCTGCCGACGTCGACCGCGGACGCGGGTTCTTCCAGGTGATTCAGTACACAGTGGACACTCTCGGGGCGTGGACGGCGGTCGACCCCGGGTGCGGGGCGTGGTATTCATGGCTCTCGTGACGACTGCGACGGGGAGCGGCATGACGGCGGAGTACTTCGTGGTCCGTGGCCAGGTGGAGAAGGGCGATCAGCGGGGCCGGGAACTGGGCTTCCCGACCGCCAACATCGCGCTGCGCGACCAAGACGGCCAAGTCGGCGACGGAGTGTGGGCGGGTTGGGCCGAACGCGCCGACGGCACCCGGATCGCGGCGGCGGTCTCGGTCGGCAGGCGGCCGACCTACTACGGCGCGGACGGCTACCGGCTCGTCGAGGCGCATCTGCTGGAGTTCAGCGGCGACCTCTACGGCGAGGTGCTGACCGTGTGGCTGGGCCACCACCTGCGCGAGCAGGAGGCGTACCCGTCGTCCGAGGCGCTGATCGTCGCGCTCAACAAGGACATCGCCGACGCCGCGAAGTGGGCCGCGGACAACCCTGCCGACGGCCTGCCGGACGCGGGCACCGCCGAGGCGGGGGTCGTGCGCCGCGTCCTCGGCAATTAGTCATCTGCTTGCGCTCGCCGACCGCGCAAGCCGGTGACTGGTTGCGGGGTCAGACGGCGGCGCCCAGCAGCATGTAACCCATCCCCAGCCCCATGACGACCCGGCACACCCGCCGTGACGTCTGCGCGGAGTCGCCGTCGCCCCGCGCCGCCAAAACGCCGGCAAGCACCGCGTCCGCGGCGAAGTACGCGGCCACGACACCGAAGACCAGCGAAAGCCACAGCGCCGAAGGGCCGCCGGGGCCGGACATCACCAGCCACGGACCGTGGGTGACGTCGCTGTGCGGCATGAACGTCACCATGAACAGCATCGCGGTGGCGGAGACGGCGTGATGCCCGCACGCGGCGTGCCCGGAGCGTCGTCCCTTCCACCACGCGACGGCGAACCAGCCCGCGGTCAGCGCCAGGACCGCCTGCCAGCCCGCCGCCGGGATCGGGCCGCCGACCGGGGACAGCATCGCGACCATGGCGACGACGAGCAGCAGTTCGGCCAGGTCACCGTTGCGGATCGCCGCGCCCTGCGTGCCATAGTCCAGCCGGACGAGTCTCAGCACGCACGGCAGGACCAGCGCGGCGAACACCGCGGTGAGTGTCCAAGCGACGATTCCGGACATGGCACCTCCCGGGCGGTGGTCCCTTTCACCGTCGCAGGTAGCGCTCTAGTACACCATCGGACATTGAGGTGATCTCAGCCCGTGGTCAAGACCAATCCGCTCGTAGGTACGCCGGTGCCGGCGGTCACCAGCACGCGTGCGGCCCCGTCGACCTGGTTGACGGCGTCGCCTCGCAGCTGGCGGACCCCTTCGGCGATCCCGTTCATCCCGTGGATGTAGGCCTCCCCGAGCTGCCCGCCGTGCGGGTTGAGCGGGAGCTTCCCGTCCAGCTCCAGGGTGCCGCCGCCGATGAAGTCCTTGGCCTCGCCCTTCCCGCAGAAGCCGAGTTCTTCCAGCTGCATCAGGACATAAGGGGTGAAGTGGTCGTACAGCACGGCAAGGTCCATGTCGCCGGGCCCCAGCCCGGACTGCGCCCACAGCTGCCGTCCCACGACACCCATTTCGGGCAGCGCCGGGAGATCGTCGCGGTAATAGCTGGTCATCACGTACTGGTCCGGCCCGCTGCCCTGCGCGGCGGCCGCGATCACGGCGGGCCGGTGCGGCAGGTCGCGCGCCCGTTCGGCACTGGTGACCACCAGTGCGACGCCGCCGTCGCTCTCCTGGCAGCAGTCCAGCAGGTGCAAGGGTTCGGCCACCCAGCGGGACGCCTGGTGGTCTTCGAGCGTGATCGGCTTGCCGTAGAACCAGGCCTTCGGGTTCGTCGCCGCGCGGGCGCGGTCGATGACGGCCACCCGGCCGAAGTCCTCGCTGGTCGCGCCGTACTCGTGCATGTAGCGCCGGGCGAGCATGGCGACGGTCGCGGCCGGGGTCGCGATGCCCATCGGGTAGTGGAACGCGTTGTCGACACCGGAGGAGTTCACCTGGCCGGCCGCCGCCGAGGAGACCTGCCCGAACCGCATCCCGGACCGTTCGTTGAAGGCCCGGTACGCGACGACGACGTCCGCGACGCCGGTCGCGACGGCCATCGCGGCCTGCTGGACGGTCTCGCCGGCCGCCCCGCCGCCGTAGTGGATCCGGCTGAAGAACTTGAGTTCGGGGATGCCGAGCTCCCGCGCCACGGCGATCTCGCTGTTGCCGTCCATGGTGAACGACACCAAACCGTCCACATCGGACGGAGTGAGCCCGGCGTCCTTCAACGCGCTCGAAACCGCTTCGGCCGCCAGCCGCAGCTCGCTGCGACCTGAGTCCTTGGAGAACTCCGTGGCGCCGATCCCGGCGATGGCCGCACGTCCGGACAGGGTCATCACTCGCCTCCCAACGTGAGCGCCACGGTGCCCACCACGTGTTCGCCGAGACTGTCCACACCGGACACCGCGACCACCACGTCGTCGCCGTCCCGTTCCGTGACCCTGCCGGTGAAGGTCAGGGTGTCGTAGGCGTAACAGGGCACGCCGAGCCGGATCTTGATCGACCGCACGAACGCCTCCGGACCCGCCCAATCGGTCACGAAGCGTTGCACCAGACCGGTGTCGGTGAGGATGTTGAGGAAGATGTCCTTCGATCCGCGCCGCTCGGCGGCGTCGCGGTCGTGGTGGACGTCCTGGAAATCCCGCGTCGCCAGCGCAGTGCTCACCACGAAGGTCGGGGTGGCCTCGATCTTCAGTGGCGGCAACTCGGTGCCGACCGAACAGTCCCTCATCGCGCGACCCTCCAAGCGGGCAACGTCAGTTCCTCGTCGATCTTCACGAAGGCGGCCTCCACCGGAAGTCCGATGTGGACGGACTCGGGATCGGCGTCGAGCAGCTCGCCCATCACCCGGATGCCCTCCTCCAGCTCGACGAGCGCGACCACGAACGGCAGCTGCTTGCCGGGGACCTTCGGATGGTGGTGCACCACGTAGCTGTAGACCGTTCCGCGGCCGCACGCGACGACGTAGTCCGGCTTGACGTCGAGATCACCGTCCGGCGGCATCGGGCCGGGCGGATGCCGCAGGGTCTCGCCCCACCGCTGGATCCGCAGTTCCCCTTCACGAAGGCCTTCCCAGAAGAACTCGGTGTCCTTGCTGATCACCGGTCGCAGCACCGGGGCGGCCGCCTTGGCGGGCTCGACGCCGGGCGGACGGAACTTCAGCACCCGGAACACCATGTCCGCGACGGCCTCGTCGCCGACGTACCAGGTGGTCTTCGTCGTCACGAACCAGCCTTCGCCGAGCGCGGTGCGTTTCGGCCCGACGACGCTCTCGAGTTTCGCGGTCGCTTCGACCCGTTCACCGTGCCGGAGATAGCGGAAGTAGTTCTGCTCGGAGTTGGTCGCGACGACCGAGGTGAACCCGGCTTCGTCGAGCACCTCCATCATCGCGCCGAGCGGATCGTCCGACGCCCTCGTCCAGTGCAGGCCGCCCATCGTCCACACCTGCGCCATCGCCGGCGGCGCGACGAGTCCCTTGTGGACACTCCGGGCGGCGAACTCCTCGTCGACGTACACCGGATTGCGGTCGCCGATGGCTTCGACCCAGTTGTTCACCATCGCCTGGTTGACCGCGTCGCGGGCGGCCCTCGGCGCGGATTCCCCGCGCGCGGAGATGCGTTCGGCGGCTTCCTGGATGCTCATCGCGGCACCCTCGGCAGGCCGAGTCCGGCGGTGGCGATCAGCTCGCGCTGGATCTCGCTGACACCGCCGCCGAAGGTCAGCACCAGATTGCGTTTGGCCACCACGTCCAGCCACCGCGCCAGTTCCGCGGTTTCGGCGTCGGCCTGATCGCCGTGTCGCGCCACGATCTCCTCCAGTCTCCTGGTCAGCCGCTGGATGCGTTCGGAGCCGACGATCTTGGTGGCCGACGCGTCGGCCACCGCCACCGGTCCGGTCGCCGACGACGCCGCGACCTGCCAGTTCAGCAGTTCGTTGATCCGGGCGGTCGCCAGGGTTTCCGCGAGGACGGCCCGGACGTCGGGCAGCTGGAGCAACGGCGTGCCGTCCGGGGCCTTCCTGACCGCCGCCCATTCGCGGACGCGGTCGTGGAGCCCGCCGATCCGCCCGGCGGGGCCGAGCATGACGCGTTCGTGGTTCAGCTGCGTGGTGATCAGCCGCCAGCCCTCGTTCTCCTTGCCCACCAGCATGTCCGCCGGCACCCGGACGTCCGAGTAGTAGGTGGCGTTCACGTGGTGCGCGCCGTCGCAGGTGATGATCGGCGTCCACGAATAGCCGGGATCGCGGGTGTCCATGATGAGGATCGAGATCCCCTTGTGCCGGGGAGCGTCGGGCGCGGTGCGCACGGCCAGCCAGATGTAGTCGGCGTCGTGCCCGCCGGTGGTGAAGATCTTCTGGCCGTTGACGACGTACTCGTCGCCTTCGCGCACCGCCGTCGTGCGCAGCGCCGCGAGGTCCGTTCCCGCGTCGGGTTCGGTGTAGCCGATGGCGAAATGCACCTCGCCCGCGAGGATCTTGGGCAGGAACAAGGACTTCTGCGCCTCGGTGCCGAACGCCTGCAACGTCGGCCCGACGGTCTGCAGGGTCACCGACGGCAGCTGGACGTCGGCCCTGGAGGCCTCGTCGACGAAGATGTGCTGCTCGATCTCGCCGAAACCCCGGCCGCCGTACTGTTCCGGCCAGCCGACGCCGAGCCAGCCGTCACGGCCCATCCGCCGGACGATCTCGCGGTACACCGTCCCGTGCCGCTCCCGCAGCATCGCGCGCCGTTCGTCGGCGCTCACGAGCCCGGCGAAGTACTTCCGCAGTTCCGAGCGCAAGTGGTGTTGCGCCGTGGTCAGTTCGATCAGCATCGGTTCACCCCGCCACCAGTTCGCCCAGTCCGGCCAGCCGATGAGCGGCGCCGCCGAGCGTTCGTCCCATATCCTTGACCGCCGACGAGAACCGGTGCAGCGGATACGTTTCGTCCACGCCGATCCCGCCGTGCAGGTGGTGGCAGACGGCCAGCGCCGCGGGCGCCTCCGCCGCCAGCCAGTACGCCGCGATGTCGAGTTCCGCCTCGGCGTCGAGCCCTGCCGCGAGCCGCCAGACCGCCGACCGCGCGGCCAGCTGGACCGTCCTCGAAGCGACGTAGACGTCCGCGATCTGTTGCGCCACCGCCTGGAACGCCGCCAGCGGGCGCCCGAACTGTTCGCGTTCGCCGATGTGTTTCGTGGTCAGCGCCAGCGCGCCGGCGAGCAACCCGTCGCCGAACGCCACGGCACCCGCGAGCGCGAACCGGTGCAGGGTCGCGATCGACTCGCCGGGCCCGTGCCCGTTGAGGAGATCGGCGTCGGTGACGGTCACGGCGTCCAGCGTCATCGTGTAGTCCGGTGTGCCGGAAGAGGTTCTCGTCGGCGTCAGCGTCACGCCGTCCGCGCGGGGATCGACGAGGAAGACGCCGGTGCCGCCGGGCAGCGAGGCAGGCGTCAGGATCCGGGTCGCCTCCGCGGCGAACGGCACGCCTACCTTGACCCCGCTCAGCCGCCAGTCCCCCGCCGATTCCGCGACGGTCGCGGGGCGGGTGGTGAACGGCGCGGAAGGTTCGTTCAGCGCGGCGGTGAGCACGGCTTCGCCCGCGGCGACCGGCGGGAGCAGCGACGCGCGCTGGTCCGGTCCGCCGAGCGCCGTGACCGGCAGGACGCCGAACGCCAGCGACGCCAGCGCGGGCGTCGGCGAGGCGACCCGGCCGAGTTCGGTCAGCACCAAGGCGACTTCGGCGACGCCGAGTCCGTCACCGCCGAGTTCTGCCGGCAGCGCCAGCGCGAGCAGACCGGCGTCCGCGAGCGCACGCCACGTGCCGGCGGGCTCGCGCTCCTTGCCGAGCACGCGCGCGGCCAGCGCGGTGACCTCGGTCTGCGTCTCGTCGAACTGGAAGTCCACACTGGCTCCTCACCGGGGCGAACGGGCACAATATTGAAACCTGTTCTAGTCTTAACCGGAAGGAGGCGTGACGGCAAGGGGTGCGGATCTAGGAGATGGCTTTGAGCAGTTCCGCGAGCGCGTCGGGGAAGTGGTCGGCGAGCGGCCACAGGTCACCGGTGAGTTCGCGCGCGCCGAGCAGGTCGCCGCCGACCCGGCCCGCGTTGGACAGCACGGTGACGTTGAGCCCGGCGCCGTGGAACACCGGGCCGAGCGGGTAGAGCCCGGTGATCCGGCAGCCCAGCAGGTACAGCGGCATCGGCGGACCGGGCACGTTGGAGACCACCAGGTTGTGCACCACCGGATGCCGTTCGGCCAGGCGCAGCGCGGAATACGCGCGCACCGCGAGGCCGAACATGGTCGCCGCCGAGAACTGCGCCCAGTCCTGGAGCATGTCGGCGTCGATGTCGTGATGATGGTCCTTGGAATGCCGGTTCGACTCCGCGAGCATGAACACCCGCGCGGCGGGATCCTCCAGATGGGTGGGCAGCGACGCGAAGAACGCCGAGACCTTGTTGGTGCCGTGCTCGCGTTCGGTGCGGGCGTGCACGGAGACCGGCACGGTCGCCACCAGCGGATCTTCCGGCAGTTCGCCCCGCTCTCGCAGGAACCGCCGCAGCGCACCGGAAACCACGGCGAGGACGACGTCGTTGACGGTCACCCCGAAGGCGTTCTTGACCCGTTTGACCTCGTCGAGGTCGAGAGAGGCGTAGGCGACGCTGCGGTGCGCGGTGATCGTCCCGTTGAACGACGTGCGCGGCGCGGTGAACGGGACCGGCATTCCCTTGCCCTGCAACGCTTTACCCAGCCAGCTCGGGACGAGCTCAAGCAGGTCGGGGAGCAGTTTCACCAGCTCGGCGGGGCGTTTCACGAACGACGTCAGCCCGGCGCCGAGCAGCGCGCGCCTGCCGGGGACGTCCCCGTTGCGGCGTTCGTCGTGCGCGACCTCCGGCGGCGGGGCGTCCGCTTCGAGGCCGGCGAGAGAAGTGATCAGACTGGCGCCGCCGACCCCGTCGACACTGGCGTGGTGCATCTTCAGCAGGACAGCGATCCCGCCGTCCGCCAGGCCTTCGATGACGTACAACTGCCAGAGCGGCTGCGTGCGGTCCAGCCGTTGTCCCGCGATGTGGGCACAGAGTTCGGCCAGCTCCCGCCGGTCGCCGGGGGCGGGTACGCCGATCCGGTGAACGTGGGCTTCGAGGTCGAAGTCCTCGTCCTCGACCCAGACCGGATGCGTGAGATTCCAGAGTGGATTGTGCAATTTGCGCCGGAACGCCGGGATCAGGTCGACCCGTTCGGCCAGTTTCTCCTTGAAGCGTTCGAAATCGTAGCCACCGGGCAAGGTCGAACCGTCCAAGGTGAGCAGTCCGCACACGTGCAGCACCTGGGCCGGTGTCTCCAAGTAGAGGAAACTCGCGTCCAGACCACTCAATCTCCGCATAAGAATCACCTTAAGTGAACTTTGCAACCGGTTCTAGGCTGTCACCCGGCGGTAGGATCGGTGCCCATGCAGCCGAGTTTCGTCGTCCGCCAGGCACTCCAGCTCGCGCTCACCGCGAACGCGCTGAAGCCGCCGAGAGGCGCCAGGACGGCGGTTCCGGCGTTCTTCGCGGGCTGGCTCACGGGGGAGCTCGCCCCGCATCTGCTCGCGCTCACCACGGCCGACGTGGCGGCGCATGTCGCCCGGCACCGGGGCGGTTCGAGCAAGGCCGGACTCGCGCTCGCGGCAGCGTCGGCGGCCGGGCTCGGCACGCTGATCGCGCAGTCCCAGCGGGCCCGCGGCGAGATCGAGACCGCGCTGACCGAAGGCATCGGCAAGGCCTACACCGACGAACTCGAGCATCCGCCGAGCCCGACCGACCTCGCGACACCGTGGGGCCAGCTGGCCATGCCGTTCCGGATGCGCGACCCGGACGTCCGGCGGACCCGCAACGTCGCCTACGCGCCCGGCGGGAAGCGGTTCCTGCTCGACGTCTACGCCCCGCGCGAACCGGTCACCGGCGCGCCGATCCTGCTGCAGGTGCACGGCGGCGCGTGGGTGATCGGCAACAAGGATCAGCAGGGCCTGCCGTTGATGCTGCACATGGCCAAACGCGGCTGGATCTGCATCGCGATCAACTACCCGCTCTCCCCCGCCGCCCGCTGGCCCGCGCACATCATCGCGGCGAAACGCGCGCTGGCCTGGATCCGGGACAACGCCGAGTCCTACGGCGGCGACCCGTCGTTCGTCGCCGTCACCGGCGGTTCCGCGGGCGGGCATCTCGCCGCGCTGCTGGCACTGACCGCGAACGATCCGGCGTTGCAGCCCGGCTTCACCGAGGCCGACACGAGCATCCAGGCGTGCGCCCCGCACTACGGCGTGTACGACTTCGCCGCGACCAGCGGGCGGCGCTCCAGCCAGACCCGGCTCAAGACGCTCATCGCCCGGCACGTCTTCGAGGCGGACCGGGACCCGGTGAACTTCCTCGACGACTACATCGCGGCGTCACCACTGGACCGCATCACCGAGGACGCGCCGCCGTTCTTCGTCATCCACGGCGTCCACGACTCACTGGTGCCGGTCGGCGAGGCCCGCGAATTCGTGCGGCGTCTCCGGGAGAAGTCCCAGCGTGAAGTCGCGTACGCGGAGATCTCCGGCGCGCAGCACGCCTTCGACGTCTTCCCCTCGATCCGCAGCGCGCACGTGGTCCGCGGGGTGGAGCGGTTCCTGGAGTGGAGCTACCGCACCTGGCGGCGCGGGGCCACAGGTCCGTGAAGGCCTCCTTGAGGGACTCTGGGTCCCTCAAGGAGGCCTTCACGGAACACACGGCTGTAGCCCAGTAGTCCCACCAGGCTCAACGATGGCGCGCGAAGGGCCCCTTCACGTACTTCGAGCGACCAGGGTGCCGAAAAGCGTCGTTCAGGGTGGTCGCGAGTGGCGATTCGGGTTAGCCAACAGTGTTCTAAGTGCCTACGACGGGTGGGCCGGGATCGCAAGTCCGTGAGGGCCTCCTTCCCTACCCTGAGAGTAGGGAAGGAGCCCTTCACGGCATGCCGGGCCGGGCCGAGGCTGCGGGCGGGCAGGAACGCCCCCTGGAGCCTCGGCACTACAGCGACAGCGCGTGAAGGCCCCCTTCCCTCGGCTCAGCCGAGGAAACTCGACCTTCACCCCTTCCCGCAGTACATGAAGGACCCCATCCTTGCGCCCAGGTACAGCAAGGGGTCCTTCATGTACTTCACGCAAGAAGCGCCACAGGTACCTAAGAGGAATCGCCACTCACGACCACCGCGACCCAGGCTCTCCCCAGGTTGCTCGTGGTCAGGGTGGGTAGATCACGTCGGTCGGCCGCGCGGACGGCGGGCCGTCGACCCGCCAGCCCTCGCCGTCGCGCACGAAGCGGTACCACCGTTCGTCACGGCCGTAGCGCAGCTGCAGGTCTCCCTGGGTGATCCGGTTCCGCCAGGTCTTCGGCGTTCCCGGCAACCCCGATTCGGCGAGATCAGCTGTGGCCTGCGCGAGCGGTGCCTGCCCCGGCCGCCAGGGCTCCCGCACCACCGCCATCCCGCCCCGGCCCGCCTCGCGCCAGGCCTGTGCCCAGACGGCCAGATCCCGCACCGGGACTCCCGCGGCCTCGGCGAGTTCGGCGACCACGTGAGGATCGCCGGCCGCCGCACGCCGGGCAAGGTCCTCCTCGAACGTCAGCTCCACTTCGCGCTCGGGCCCCATCACCAGCAGTTCCCAGGCCCGCGCGGCGGCATCGGCGGCCAGTTCGACGAACATGTCGCCGCTCCAGCCCGTGCGGTGCGGCGGGTCGAGGTCGAGGACCGCGGGCGGTCCGACCATGCCGGGAACGGCCGGTCGCGGCGGGAGCGCGGCGATCCGCCGGGTGTAGGCACGTTTCGGATCCACCCCGGGTGCGGCGGGGGCACGCACCCGTTTACCCGGTTCGCTCGCGGGAGCACGGCGGGACCGCAGTTCCGCGAGCACGGCCTCCCTCGGCCTGCCTCTGAGCAGGAACAGCGCGAACGGATCGGTGTCGACCTCGTCCGCGACCAGGTAGTACACCGCGGCGACATGTTTGCACGGGTTCGCACTGTCGGGACAGGAGCATTTCGGCCGCAGATCGCCGGGGCCGGGGAGCAGATCCGCGCCGGCGGCCCGCGCGTCCTCGGCCAGCTCGCCGGGCAGTTCGCCGTCGAGGAGGGCCGCGACGTGCCCGAGACGGGAACCGACCATGCGGAGCAGGCTCTCCCACTGTGCCTCGGTGAACGCCCGCATGCGGATGGTCACCCGGTACGGCACCGCCCGGCTGCCCTGTACCCACGCGGTCACCTCGCCCGCGCCGACCGCGAGTTTGCTGACCGTGCCTTTGCGCGCGTACGTGCGCCCGCGCGGCAGCCTGTTCGGATCGAGCTTGGCGCGCTCCTCCAGGGCTTCGACCCAAGCCTTGCCCCACCACGTGTTGCCGAAGGTGCGCCGCTTCCGCCCTGTCGCGCTGGGCATCAGGTCTCCCCGAGGCGGACGAGGTCGGCGAGTTCGTCGTCGGACAGTTCGGTGATCCAGTTCTCGCCCGCGCCGATGAGCGCGTCGGCCAGCCCGCGTTTGGTCTCCAGCACCGTGGCGATGCGCTCCTCGAGCGTGCCCTCGGCGATCAGCCGGTGCACCTGGACCGGCCTGTCCTGCCCGATCCGGTACGCGCGGTCGGTGGCCTGGTCCTCGACCGCCGGATTCCACCAGCGGTCGTAGTGGATCACGTGGGTCGCCTTGGTCAGGTTGAGCCCGACCCCGCCCGCCTTGAGCGACAACAGGAACACCGGCACCTCGCCCGCCTGGAACCGGGCGACCATGTCCTCCCGGCCCTTGGGCGTGCTCGACCCGGACAGCAGCATCGTCGGCAGGCCGCGTTCGGCAAGGCGTTTCTCCAGCAGGCGGCACAACTGGACGTACTGGCTGAACACGAGCACGCTGTCGCCCTCGTCGAGGATGACGTCGAGCAGCTCCTCGAACGCGGCGAGCTTGCCGGAGCGGCCGTGCAGCACCCCGGATTCCTTGAGGTACTGCGCCGGGTGGTTGCAGATCTGCTTGAGCTCGGTGAGCAGTTTGAGCACCTGCCCGCGCCGGGCCACCCCGTCCAGCTCGCGGATCATCGCGAGGTTCTCCCGGACCACGGCCTCGTACAGCGTCGTCTGCTCGGCGGTGAGCGGGACGAACCGGTCGGTCTCGGTCTTACGCGGCAGTTCAGGCGCGATGTCGGGGTCGGTCTTCTTGCGGCGCAACAGGAACGGCCGGACGGTCGTGGCGAGCCGCTCGGTGGCGGCGACGTCGCGGTCGCGTTCGATCGGGCGGGCGACCTTGCGGCGGAACCCGTCGAGCGAGCCGAGCAGACCCGGTGTCGTCCAGTCCATGATGGACCACAGCTCGGTGAGCCGGTTTTCCATCGGCGTGCCGGTCAGCGCGACCTTCGCGGCGGCCGGGATCTTCCGCAACTCCTTGGCGGTGACCGAAAGCGGGTTCTTGACGTGTTGCGCCTCGTCGGCCGCGATCATCCCCCAGTCCACTTCGGACAGTGTCTCGCGATCCCGGCGGAGAACACCGTACGTGGCGAGCACGACCTCGTCCGGCGCGACCTCGTCGAGATGCCGTCCGCCGCCGTGGAACCGGCGCACCGGGATGTGCGGCGCGAACCGGGCGAACTCGCGTTCCCAGTTGCCGAGCAACGACGTCGGGCACAGGACGAGCGTGGGGCCTTCACCTCGCGGGCGGCGGTGCAGATGCAGGGAAATGAGCTGGATCGTCTTGCCAAGCCCCATGTCGTCGGCCAGGCAGGCGCCGAGACCGAGCCCGGTCATCGTCGACAGCCACCCCAGGCCCGCCTTCTGATACGGCCGCAAGGTGGCCTTCAGGTCCGCGGGTTGCTCGATCGGTTCGGCGGCGCTGTCACGGATTCGCTGGAGCAGCCCGGTGAGCGCCGACGGGGCGGTGAACTCGACCTTCTCGCCGTCCAGTTCCAGTTCGCCGGTGAGCGCCGCGGCCAGCGCCTCGGCCCCGGACAGCTTCTTCGCGCGATGGGCACGCACCTTCGCGATCAGCCGTGCGTCGACCTTGACCCATTTACCCCGCAGCCGCACCAAGGGCCGTTTCGCCTCCGCGAGCGCGGTGACCTCGGCGTCGGTGAGGTCCTCGTCGCCGAGGCTCAGCCGCCAGCGGAACTGCAGGAGGCTCTTGAGCGTGAACTCGGGCCCGGTGACACTGCCCGGGACCTGGGTCGCGCTCGCCTTCGCCTTGAGCTCGCCCGCGAAGAGATCCTTCGGCCACTGCACCTCGATGCCGGCGCCGCCCAGCGCCGCGTCCCCGTGGGTCAGCAGGTCGACGACCTCGTCGTACTCCAGCATCAGCCCGGTCGGCGCGGCGGACCGGAGCATGCGGCCGAGCGGCGCCCATGCCCTGGCGCCCCGGCGGAGGCCGAGCAGCAACTGGGTCTCGACCTGCTCGCCCATCCGTTCCAGCACCGCTTCGGGCGCGTCCCAAAGTGTCGCCGCTTCGACGATCAGGCTCGGATCGGCGGCGCTCCGCACGGCGAGGACGGCGGCGAACGTGGGCTCTTCTTCGGGGCTCTCGGGCTCGTTCACCTCCATGCGCAGGACGAGATGCGCGCCCTGCGCCTGCCGGGCACTCAGCTCCGCGAGCCACGCGGCACCGTCCGGACCGACCAGCGTCGGCTCCGCCGAGGCGAACGCGGGCCCACCCGCCGTGACACTCGCGGCGGGCGTGCGGACCAGCACATCCGCCGTGGCGTCCCAGAACGCGCGGATCAACGACTCCGGCGAATGCAGCCGGATCCGTTTCAGCCCGGACAACGGCAGCGCGTGCGCCTCGGGAGGCAGCGCGGCGGCGAGCCCGCGCAACATCTCCTCGTCGGCGACGTCGAGCGGGCCGACCCGCCACGAATCCACCCCGCCGGGTGAGGCCGCGGGCAGCAGCCTCCCGCGGGCGATGAGGTTCACCCCGGCTTCGGCGACGGCCGACCACGCGGCGATGGCCGGGCTCAGGTCACCCTCGGCGGTCAGCAGCCGCGGAATCGCGCGTGACAGCGGGACGAGTGCCGCGTCGACCTTCGTACGCCGGAAGACCTTCCCCACCGGCAGTACGAGTTCGATCGCGGTGTCACCCGCTACGCCGTCTCCCCAGAGCGCCAGCACGCCGTCCCGCGGGGGATCCGAGGGGACGAAGGTGGCTTGGGTTCCTGTGCCGAACTCCACGACCCGCACGTTAGAGCACGGGACCGACAGCCGGCGGGCGGCGGTGCTATGAACGGTCCTTTCCTTGCAAATTTTGCAAGGAAAGGACCGTTCATAGCACGACAAAGTGCCGTGACCGGAACTTTCAGGACCGAGGCAGCCCCAGCAACCGCTCGGCCGTCAGCGACAGCAGCACCTGCGTCGTACCGCCCGCGATACTGAGGCATCGCGTCAGCAGGAACTCGTGCTGCGCGGGGTCACCGGCGACGAGCGCGTTCTCCGCCAAAGCCTCCAGCGCGAACTCCGCCACCGCCTGCCGATGCCGCACTCCCAGCAGTTTGCGCACACTCGACTCGGCGCCCGGATCCTGGCCGTCGAGCCGCCGCAGCGTGGCCCGCAGGTCCAGGACCGAACACGCGCTGCCGTCGGCGATCAGCGCACCGAGCCGTTCCCGATCGGCGTCATCGCCCAGCGTGGCGAGCAGGTTTTCGACCCCCTCCCCCACCGCGGATCCGCTCCCGAGGGCCACCCGCTCGTTGGCCAGCGTCGTCCGCGCGAGCCGCCAGCCGCCGTCGACCTCCCCGACCACCATGTCGTCCGGGACGAAGACGTCGTCGAGGAACACCTCGTTGAAGACGGCGTCGCCGGTGATCTCACGCAGCGGACGCGTACTGATCCCGCCCGCGGTCATGTCGACGAGGAAGTAGGTGATCCCCTGGTGTTTCGGGGCTTCCGGGTCGGTTCGCGCCAGGCAGATCGCCCAGTCGGCTTCGCGGGCGAGCGAGGTCCACACCTTCTGGCCGTTGAGCAGCCAGCCGCCGTCGACGCGGCGGGCCGTCGTGCGGAGCGACGCGAGATCCGAGCCCGCCTCGGGCTCGCTGAACAGCTGACACCAGGTGATCTCGCCGCGCAAAGTGGGCGCGGCGAACCGTTCGCGTTGTTCCTCGGAGCCGTGTTCCAGCAGTGTCGGGACCGCCCAGGCGCCGATGACCAGGTCGGGACGACGGATGCCGGCACCGGCGAGGGCGGTGTCGATCCGCAGTTGCTCGGCGGCGGTCGCGCCTCTGCCGTACGGCGCGGGCCAATGCGGGGCCAACAGTCCCGAATCGGCCAGCGCGACGCGCTGTGACTGCTCGGGTAAAGCGGCGATTTCGCTTACCAGGTCACGGAGTCCGGCGTCTTCGCCGACGTCGACACTCAATGTCCGGCGGTCGCCGCGCAGCGCGAGTCCGGCGGCACGACGTCGCCAGCGGGCGGAACCGCCCAGCCATTGCCGCAGCGCTACGGCGCGCCGCAAGTAGAAGTGCGCGTCATGCTCCCAGGTGAAGCCGATGCCGCCGAGGACCTGGATGCAGTCCTTCGCGTTGGCCACGGCCGCGTCGAGTGCGTAAGCCGCCGCCGTGGCGGCCGCGAGGGCGTGCTGCGCCGGGTCTTCGGCCGCTCTCGCCGCGTCCCACGCGAGCGCGTCGGTGGCTTCGGCCCGGCACAGCATTTCCGCGCACAGATGCTTGATCGCCTGGAACGACCCGATGGGACGCCCGAACTGCTCTCGCACCTGCGCGTACTCGACGGCGGTCCGAAGACACCATCGGGCGATCCCCGCGGCTTCGGCGGCACCGAGAGTGGCGGCGTAGGAATCCACCGGCAGAGCCTCGAAAACCGCTTCGGGCCGCACCTTCGCGCATCGGATACGGCCGACGGGCCGGGACACGTCGAAGGGCTCGCAGTAGTCGATGTCCATTCCGGACGTCCCGGGTGGAATGAGCGCGGAGACGTCGCCGTCGGAGACCAACGTCCATGCCGACGGGTGAACGTCGAGAGCCGGTCCCGACTCGCCGTCGACGACCGAGCCCGAGATGCGGAAACCCCGGCCCAGCACCACCGCCATCCGTTCGGTCCCGTCCGCGAGACCGGGCAGGATCTCCTTGGCGGCTTGGGGAACCGTCGCGAGCAGCGCGCCGCCCAACGCCGTCCCGAGGACAGGCCCCGGCACGAGTGCTTCGGCGGCTTCGGCGAGCCCGGCGCTCAGGTCGGTGACCGTACCGCCGGCGCCGCCGACGTCTTCGGGAATCGCCACGCCGAACAGGCCGAGCTCCGCCAGTCCTGCTGGTGGCTCGGTGATCCGGCCATTTCGGACGGCGTCGACGGGGCGGGCGGAAGCCGCCCAGGCCCGGATCGACGCGGCCAGCGCCGCCTGTTCCTCGGTGAGCGCGATCGACACGGGTGAGACCTCCTGCTCGGACCTACCCGCGAGTGTAGAACGTGTTACAGTTTCTTGCCCAGTGGGTCACGTCTTGAACAGTTCGTCCGCTTAGGTACGCTACGCGGGGAAAGTGGAACAAGTTCCGTTCGATGAAGGGGGACGTGGCGATGCCAGGGAAGGCCAAGGCGCCCACGAGCGCGAAGGCGCGAAGCGGCAACGGTCTCTCCGCGCTGGGCGGCGAGGAACTGGGCTCCGCGGCGCAACGCGACCGGCGGCGCCGCATCATCGACGCGACCCTGACCCTCGCCGCGAAAGGCGGGTACGACGCGGTCCAGATGCGGGCGGTCGCCGAGAAGGCGGACGTCGCGCTCGGCACGCTGTACCGCTATTTCCCGTCGAAGATCCACCTGCTGGTTTCCGGGCTGGCCAGGGAATTCGAACGCGCGCAGGAGAAACTCGACCGCGCGGCCATCCCCGGCGAAACCCCGAGCGAGCGGCTGATGTTCGTCCTCGGCCGCAACACCCGGCTGATGCAGCGGGACCCACACCTGACCGAAGCCATGGTCCGTGCGTTCATGTTCGCCGACACGACCGCGGCCGCCGAGGTCGAACAGGTCGGACGGCTGATGGAGAACATGTTCGCCAAGGCCATGGGCATCGAGGACCCGACCGAGGCCGATCGCGACATCTTCCACGTCATCGCCGACGTCTGGATGGCGAACCTGGTCGCGTGGGTGACGCGGCGCGCTTCGGCGGCCGACGTCGCGAACCGGCTCGAACTGTCGGTGCACCTGCTGCTGGACAAGAACGTCTGACCCTGCCCAAGCGCTATGAAAGGTCCTTTCCTTGCAAAATTTGCAAGGAAAGGACCTTTCATAGCGCGCGTCAGGCGGTCAGCTTCGGCAGCACGTCCCGCCCGAAGGTCTCGATGAACTCGTCCTGGTTCCGGCCCACGTTGTGGATGTAGATCCGGTTGAAGCCGGCGTCGACGTACTTCTGCAGCGCCGCGCGGTGCACGTCCGGATCGGACGAGACGACCATGCGGCCCTCGAAGTCCTCACGCCGCACCAGTTTCGCCATCTGCGCGAAGTCGAACGGCGAGCGGATGTCGGCCTTCGGGAACTTCATGCCGCCGTTGGGCCACTGGTCCATCGCGTTGGCCCACGCCGTCTCGTCGTCCTCGGCCCACGACAGGTGCACCTGCAGCAGCTTCGGCATCGTGTCCGGGTCCTTGCCCGCCTTGCGCGCGCCGGTGCCGAAGTTGTCGAGGATCCCCGCCAGTTTCTCGATCGACGCGCCCGGCGTGATCAGCCCGTCCGCGAGCTCACCGGTCTTGCGTGAGGTGTACGGGCCCGCCGACGCGATGTAGATCGGCGGCGGCTCGTCCGGCAGCGTCCACAGCCGGGTGGTGTGCAGCTTGAAGAACTCGCCGCTGTGCTTGACGTCCTTACCGGTGAACAGTTTCCGGATGACTTCGAGCGCCTCGAACATCCGCCGTACCCGCTCGGGCGCTTCGGGCCAGTAGCCGCCGATGATGTGCTCGTTGAGCGCTTCGCCGGAGCCGATGCCGAGCCAGGTGCGGCCAGGATAGGTCGCCTCCAGCGTCGCCGCGGCCTGCGCGACCATCGACGGGTGCAACCGGAACGACGGGCAGGTCACGCCCGGCCCGAGGTCACCGGTGGTGTTCTCCGCCAACGAGGCGAGCACGCTCCACACGAAGGACGCTTCACCCTGTTGAGGGACCCACGGCTGGAAGTGGTCGGCGGCCATCTGGCCGGAGAATCCGTGCTGTTCGGCCAGCGCCGCCAGCCGGATCGACTCGCGCGGCGAGAACTGCTCGAGTGCCGCGGCCAAGCCGATTTGTACCTCAGTCACGCCTGCTGCCCCTTTCGAAAGCTTTCGGCGACCTTCGCGTACTGGTCGAGTCGTTCCAGTGTCGCCGCTTCGGGCTCTGTCGGCAGGAAGAGCGTGGCCTCGTCGACGCCACCGTCGACCAGCCTGCTCAGCGCGTCCTCCTCCGGGGTGGCGCCGAAGGCCGAGAACTTGAGGTCACCACGGCCCTGGTCGGCCAGCCACTGACGAGCCCGGCGAAGCTCCTCCGGCGGGGTGTGGGCGTGCGGCAGCCAGCCGTCGCCGTACTTGGCGATCCGCTGCATCGCCTTCTCCCCCGCGCCACCGATGTAGATCGGCGGATGCGGCTTCTGCACCGGCTTGGGCCACGCGAAGATCGGGTCGAAGTCGACGAGCTCGCCGTGGAACTCGGCCTCGTCCTTGGTCCAGATCTCCTTCAGCGCGGCCAGTTGCTCGTCCACGAGCACACCACGGGTGCGCGGATCCGTGCCGTGATTGCGCATTTCCTCCCGGTTCCAGCCGACGCCGACCCCGAAGACGAACCGGCCTCGCGAAACCAGGTCGAGCGAAGCGACCTCTTTCGCCGTGTGGATGACGTCGCGTTGCTGCAGCAACGCGACGCCCGTGCCCAGTTTCAGGTTCGACGTGGCCCCCGCCGCCGCCGTCAGCGCGACGAACGGGTCCAGGGTCCGGTAGTACACGCGCGGCAGCTCGCCACCGCCCGGATACGGCGATTCCCGGCTGACCGGGATGTGGGAATGCTCCGCGATGTGAAGCGAGCTGAACCCGCGCTCTTCGACGGCTGCGGCGAGGACGTCCGGCCTGATGCCTTCATCGGTGATGAAGGTGGCGATTCCGATCTCCATGTTCAGCAACTACCCGAACACGCCCCGCGATATTCCCGCCGCTACACGTTGCGCCGGTACTGCCCGCCCACCTCGAAGAACGCCTCGGTGATCTGACCGAGCGAGCACACCCGCGCGGCGTCCATCAGCACTCCGAACAGGTTGCCGCCGCGGGTCGCGGCCTCGCGCAGCGTCTTGAGCGCCGCCTGCGCCTCGGCCTGGTGGCGGCGCTGGAAGTCCTCGAGCCGCTCCAGCTGCGACCGCTTCTCGTCCTCGGTGGCCCGCGCGAGTTCGACCTCGACGTCGTCCTCGCCGGCGTTCGGGTTGCGGAAGGTGTTGACGCCGATGATCGGCAGTGTGCCGTCGTGCTTCTGGCGTTCGTAGAGGATCGACTCGTCCTGGATCTTGCCGCGCTGGTAGCCGGTCTCCATCGCGCCCAGCACGCCGCCGCGTTCGGAGATGCGGTCGAACTCCAGCAGGACGGCCTCTTCGACCAGGTCGGTCAGCTCGTCGATGATGAACGAACCCTGCAACGGGTTCTCGTTCTTCGACAGGCCCCATTCCTTGTTGATGATCATCTGGATGGCCATCGCGCGCCGCACCGAGCTCTCCGACGGCGTCGTGATCGCCTCGTCGAAGGCGTTGGTGTGCAAGGAGTTCGCGTTGTCGTAGAGCGCGCACAGCGCCTGCAGCGTGGTGCGGATGTCGTTGAAGCTCATCTCCTGCGCGTGCAGCGACCGGCCGGAGGTCTGCACGTGGTACTTGAGCTTCTGCGAACGCTCGTTGGCGCCGTAGCGCTCCCGCATCGCGACCGCCCAGATCCGGCGGGCGACCCGGCCCAGCACCGAGTACTCGGCGTCCATGCCGTTGGAGAAGAAGAACGACAGGTTCGGCGCGAAGTCGTCGATGCTCATCCCGCGCGCGAGGTAGCTCTCGACGTAGGTGAAACCGTTCGACAGGGTGAACGCCAGCTGCGAGATCGGGTTCGCCCCGGCCTCGGCGATGTGGTAGCCCGAGATCGACACCGAATAGAAGTTCCGGACGCCGTGCTCGATGAACCATTCCTGGATGTCGGCCATCATGCGCAGGCTGAACTCGGTGGAGAAGATGCAGGTGTTCTGCCCCTGGTCCTCCTTGAGGATGTCCGCCTGCACGGTGCCGCGGACGTTGCGCAGCGCCCATTCGCGCAGTTCGGCGGCCTCGGCTTCGGACGGCTCGCGGCCGTGCTCGGCCTTGAACGCCGCCGTCCGCTGGTCGATCGCGGTGTTGAGGAAGAACGCGAGGATCGTCGGCGCCGGGCCGTTGATCGTCATCGACACCGAAGTGCTCGGCGAAGTCAGGTCGAAGCCGTCGTAGAGCACCTCCATGTCCTCGAGGGTCGCGATGGAGACACCCGACGTGCCGACCTTGCCGTAGATGTCGGGACGGGTGTGCGGGTCGTGGCCGTAAAGCGTCACGGAGTCGAAGGCGGTCGAAAGGCGCTTCGCCTCGGAGTCGGCGGAGAGGAGCTTGAACCGCTTGTTGGTGCGGAAGGGGTCGCCCTCGCCCGCGAACATCCGCGCCGGGTCCTCACCCTCGCGCTTGAACGGGAAGACGCCCGCGGTGTAAGGGAAGTATCCGGGAAGGTGCTCGCGGCGCAGGAACGACAGCAGCTCGCCGGACTCGGTGTAGCGCGGCAGCGCCACGCGCGGGATCCGGTTGCCGGACAGCGTGTCGCGCCAGAGCTGGGTGTGCAGTTCCTTGTCGCGGATCTTCACGACCAGTTCGTCGGCACGGTAGGACTCGGCCAGTTCCTGGAAGCGGTCCAGCAGATTCGTCGTTTCACCGTCCACATCGGACTCGGCGGCGGCGAGCAGGCCGTCGAGCGCGTCGGTGCTCGCGTCGACGGCGGCCAGCGCCTCCTTGGCGACGGCGAAGTGCTCACGTTTGCGCAGCGCGGCGACCTGCTGCTCGGTCTTCGCGTGATAGCCGCGGAGGGTCTCGGAGATCTCGGCGAGATAGCGCGACCGGTTGGCCGGGATGATCGTGCTGGCGTCGGTGGACACCTTGCCCTCGACCTTCGGGAGCACGCCTGCCGAGACGGTCAGGCCACGCTCGGCGAGGGTGTCGCGCAGGTGCTGGTAGAGCGCGGTGACGCCGTCGTCGTTGAACTTCGCGGCGCTGGTGCCGTAGACCGGCATGTCCTCGGGCGAGGAGCTGAACGCCTCGCGGTTGCGGACGAGCTGGCGCGCGACATCGCGGCGGGCGTCCTCGGCGCCGCGGCGCTCGAACTTGTTGATCGCCACCGCGTCGGCGAAGTCGAGCATGTCGATCTTCTCCAGCTGCGACGCCGCGCCGAACTCCGGCGTCATGACGTACAGCGACTGGTCCACGTAGTCGACGATGCCGGCGTCACCCTGGCCGATACCCGGCGTCTCGACGATCACCAGATCGAAGCCGGCGGCCTTGCAGGCGAGGATCGACTCGGAGAGACCGGTCGGGATCTCGCCGCTGGTGGTGCGGGTGGCCAGCGAACGGAAGTAGACCGGGCTGCCGTCGAGGCAGTTCATCCGGATGCGGTCGCCGAGCAGCGCTCCCCCGCCCTTGCGGCGCGACGGGTCGACGGCGAGCACGGCGATGCGGAGCTTGTCCTCCTGGTCCAGCCGGAACCGGCGGATCAGCTCGTCGGTGAGCGACGACTTCCCGGAACCACCCGTACCGGTGATCCCCAGGACCGGCACCGTCCGCGACTTGGCGGCCTCGGTGATCTTGTCGAGCGCGTCCTGCGGCAATGCCTCGCGCTGAAGCTGCGTGATGACCCGGGACAGCGCCGGGATGTCACCCGAAAACAGTTTGTCCAGCGAACCGGGCGACTGCGCGGACAGATCCGTGTCGCAGGCTTTGATCATCAGGTTGATCATGCCGGGGAGGCCCATCTCGTAGCCGTCCTCCGGCGAGAAGATCCGCGCGACTCCTCGTGAGTGCAGCAGGTCGATCTCCTCACGGACGATGACCCCGCCACCGCCGCCGAACACCTTGATATGCCCGGCGCCGCGCTCGTGGAGCAGCTCGACCAGGTAGCTGAAGTACTCGACGTGCCCGCCCTGGTAGGCGCTGATGGCCACGCCCTGGACGTCCTCGGCGATGGCCGCGGTGGCGACCTCGTCGACCGACCGGTTGTGCCCGAGGTGCACGACCTCCGCGCCCTGCGACTGCAGGATGCGCCGCATGATGTTGATGGACGCGTCGTGCCCGTCGAAGAGGCTCGACGCCGTCACGAAGCGAACGGGGTTCACGGGCCGGTGCAGGTCGCAGGTCATCTCTCCAAAATACTTGGACTTCCGACTGTTTTAAACCCATCCACTCGCGTGACGACGCTCTCACTCGTCCTTGACATGCCGACTGGCACCACTATATTCAACCACTAGGTTAATCAACCGACTGATTGAGCAGCGATGACCACTGATCAGCTCAGCGCCACGTTCGCCGCGCTGGCGGACCCCATCCGCCGCGCCATTCTGGCGCGCCTGGCCGGCGGCGAGGCCACCGTGAACGAGCTGGCGGAACCCTTCCCAGTGAGCCTCCAGGCCATCTCGAAGCACTTGAAGGTCCTTGAGCGTGCGGGCCTGATCAGCCGCGGTAAGACGGCTCAATGGCGGCCCTGCCGTCTCGAGGCGGGGCCACTCGGCGACATCTCGGACTGGGTCGAGCGCTACCGCCGGTTCTGGGACGACGGTTTCGACCGTCTCGACGAGCACCTGACCGAACTCCAGAAAGGCAAGCCGAATGAGTGAGAAGGAGCTGACCATCACCCGCGTCTTCGACGCGCCGCGGGAACTGGTGTTCCAGGCGTGGACGGTTCCTGAACAGTTCGCGAACTGGATGGGCCCCAAGGGGTTCACCGCCTCCGGCGTGCAGATGGACCTCGCCGAGGGCGGCGCCTGGCGAGCGACCATCGGCAACGACGAAGGCGTCGAGCACACCTCGGCCGGGGTCTATCGCGAGATCTCCGCCCCCGAACGGCTGGTGTTCACCTTCTCCTGGGTGTCCTCGCCCGAGGAGAAGACGCTGGTGACGATCGACTTCACCGATCTCGGCGACAAGACCGAAATGACCTTCCACCAGGGTGAATTCCCCTCCGAGGAAACCCGCGACGACCACCGTGCCGGGTGGTCCGAAACCTTCGAAGACCTCGCCGCACACCTGACCCGACAGGAGACGAACCGATGACCCCGACCCTCCCCGAAGTCGTGTCGCGCGAAGAATGGCAGGCCGCGCGGGACGCCTTGATGATCAAGGAGAAGGAACTCACCAAAGCCACCGACGCGATCAACGCCGAACGCCGGCGGCTGCCCATGGTCCGCTTCGACGGCAAGTACGAGTTCGAAGGCCCGGGCGGCCGCGTCTCGCTGCTGGACCTGTTCGAAGGACGCCGCCAGCTGATCGTCTACCACTTCATGCTGAATCCCGGCCAGAAGGCGGGCTGCGTCGGCTGTTCGATGGTCATCGACCACGTCGGCCCCCTTGCCCACCTCCACGACCGCGACACGACGTTCACCGCGGTCTCGCCCGCCACGCTTCCCGAAATCGAGAAGTACAAGGAGCGAATGGGCTGGACGATCCCGTGGGTCTCGACGGCGGGCGATGACTTCAACCCCGACTGCGGTCTCGACGGCGGGTTCGGCATCAGCGTCTTCCTGCGCGAGGGCGACGAGGTCTTCCGCACCTACTTCACCTCCGGCAGGGGCGCCGAACAGTTCGTGAGCACCTTCCGTTACCTCGACCTGACGCCGTTCGGGCGGCAGGAGGCGTGGGAGGAGTCCGGCCGCGGGACGGACGGCCCGGGCCACTGGTGGAAACGGCACGACGAGTACTGAGCGATCATGCGGGTCAGACGCTTCCAGAGGACTAAATGCGTAGGGGCCAAAAGTCGCGATTGCGGGCGAGCCCGGGCGGCGGTGAAGTGAAAGCTCCCTTCACCGCGTCCGATGCACCGAAGGACGCCTTCGCCCCTGGGCCCACGGTGGCGAGCCCGGTCGCTACCCCTTGAATAAATTCGTGGGGCCATGTCGAGAACCCCGCGTCCGCTCCGACCCCTCGGTGTCCGGTGCCCGGAAGGCGGGCGCCACACCGAAGGGATCAAGCCATGCGCAAGGTCGTCTACGCCGTCCACACCTCACTCGACGGCCGCATCGAGGGCCCCAATGGCGAGTTCGACTGGACCGAGATGGGCCCCGAACTGTCCGCCCACTCCCAGGAACTGGTCGACCGCGCCGACACCTTCGCCTATGGGCGGCGGGTCTGGGACATGATGTCGTCGTACTGGCCGCAGGCCGAATCGATCTCGGACCACCCGCACGACCTGCGGTTCGCCCCGATCTGGCGGAAGACGCCGAAGATCGTCTTCTCCAGGACGCTGGAGAAAGCGGACTGGAACACCGAGGTCGTCGCCGGCGATCTCACCGAACGCGTGACCGGACTCAAGGCCAGGCCCGGCAAGGATCTGCTGCTGATGGGCGGGGCCGAACTGGCCACCGCGCTCGCCGACCGCGGCCTGATCGACGAGTGCCACGTCATCGTGCACCCGGTGGTGCTCGGCGGCGGCAAGCAGGTGTTCGCGGGCGGAGTGCGCACGGACCTGCGACTGACCGGCACCCGTACTTTCGACGGGCGCTCGGTGCTGCTGACCTACGAAGCGCGGTGAAACCGGGCGGCAGCCCCTACGCTGCCGCCGTCAGGTTCACCTCGCGTTGCTGGCACGCAAGGCGATCCACTGCCGCATCGCGTACTCGACCAGCGTGATCAACGTCTGCTTGGTCGACTCCCGCTCCCGGGCGTCACAGCGGACGATCGGGATGTTGGGGTCGATCGACAGCGCTTCACGCACGTCGTTGATGTCGTGCTCGAGGACGCCGTCGAAGGTGTTCACCCCGACGATGTAGGGCAGGCCCCGGTCCTCGAAGAAGTCGATCGGCGCGAACGAATCGGCCAGCCGTCGCGTGTCGGCCAGCACCACGGCGCCGATCGCGCCGCGGACGAGGTCGTCCCACATGAACCAGAACCGCTGCTGTCCGGGCGTGCCGAACAGGTAGAGGATCAGGTCCGCGTCCAGGGAGACCCGGCCGAAGTCCATCGCGACCGTGGTGGTCGACTTGTTGGGCGTCTGGTCGAGGTTGTCGATCCCCCGACTGGCGTCCGTCATCATCGCCTCGGTGGTGAGCGGGACGATCTCCGACACCGAACCGACGAAGGTCGTCTTACCCGCACCGAAGCCACCCGCCACGACGATCTTCGCGGATGTCATGGTCGGGGGCGCGGTTTCCCGCGGTGCCTTAAAGCCGACGGAGTCCACTCAAAACCCTTTCCATCAACACCAGATGTGCCTCGGCGCCGTCATTGCCCGAAATCGTCTTGTGCACGCTGACCAGTCCCGCGTCCGCCGCGTCGCTGATCAGCACGCGTGCCACACCCAGCGGTACGCGCAGGGTCGCCGCGATCTCGGCGACCGAACGCGGGGTGCGGCACTCTTCGATGATCGAAACGCACTCGATCTGGTCCGCGGCCACCGCGGGGAGGCTACCCGCGGAGACATGGTCCTTGGTGGAGATGAGCGTCTCCAGCTCGAGAGCGTAGTTCGCCTTGGTCCGGCCCCCGGTGAGGGCATAGGGACGGACGATCGCCGTCTCTTCGAGCGGCGACGGCGACTGCTCGAAGACGGCGGGCATGATGAACTCGCCGCTGGGTGGACCCGGGTCGAAAAGACCACCTGGTCTCGGCCCGACGGCGCCTGCGCCGCTGTCGGGTGGAGAGGCAAGTGAGGTCACGCGGTCTCCTTGATCGGTCGGCTGCGGGACTGCCGATTCCCCGGCGGAGTGGGCTCCACCCGGCTGGGAATCCTGGGCTTGCTTGTTCTTCTTGCGCTTCCGACGACCACGGCCCGAATCCAGGGTGAACCCGTTCAGGACGTCGGCGAAGGTGCCGTCGTCCCGTGAACCGGCAGCATGGGCAGCCCCCGCGTGCGGAGGCTGGTGTTCACCCGTCCCCGGCGGTTCGCCGAAGGATCCGGATCCGGTGCTCATCGGGACATCATCCCACCGGTTCGCCGATCAGCGACCCACCGGCGCCCTGCAATTGAGCGCGGAGTTCCGGCGTGAGGATCTGGCCGACGCGGTCGACGAGCATCGTCATCTCGTAGGCGACCTGTCCGATGTCGCAGTTCGGGGCGGCGAGGATGGCCAGGCAGGAGCCGTCGCTGATGGACATCAGCACCATGATGCCGAGTTCCATCTCGACGACGGTCTCGTTGACCGCGCCAGCCTCGAAGCACCGGGCGGCGCCCTGGGTCAGGCTCACCAGTCCGGACGCGACGGCGGCCAGCTGGTCGGCCCGGTCCAGCGGGAGCCTGCTGGACGCGGTGAGCAGGAGGCCGTCCGCCGACACGACCACGGCGTGCGCCACTCCGGGCACCCGCTCGGCGAAGTCATTCACCAGCCACCCGAACTGGTTCTGCTGGGGCTGGGCCGGGTTCGGCGAGGTCATTCACCCTCCAGGGTTTCGTGGTTGGCTTCGGTCGCCTGGGCCGTGCGGTGCCGTCCGCGCTGGATGCCCTGCTGGAAACTGCTCAGGCGACCGCGCACGTCGTGCGCGTCTCGCTGTGGTCGGGGGGTGACCGCCCCGGCGGGCGGTCCCGCGCTGCCCGGAAGCAGTTGCTCCCCGCGGCGGCGCCTGGGTAATCCTGCCGAAGTCATCTTCGAGGGGACAGACTGGGACACCGCTTGGGCTGCTTTCCAGCCTTCGTCGGAGCCGAAGTTCCAGGCGTCCGTCTGCTCGATGGCGGCGACCGGTTCCGGTTCCGGTTCCGCTGCCTGCGGTTTCCGGCTCGGCAACGCGGCGGGCGGGGCCGGACGCGCGGCCGTCTCCGATGTCTCCGCTGTCTTCGCCGTCTCCTGTGTCTTCGCTGCCTTCGCGGGCTCGGAGGCCTTCGGCGGCTCGGGTGCCGCTTCCGGCTCAGGAGTCGCGTCCGGCTGGGTGGCGAGGGCCTCGGCGGGCGCGGTCTTGTCCGCCGCCTCCTTGCGCCCCCGCTTGACGCCCTGCTGGAAGCTGCTCAGCCTGCCGCGCACGTTCGCCGGGTCGCGGACCGGCAGCTCCGACTTGGCGGTGGGTTCGGCGGCCGGGACCGACGACGCCGCGCTGCCCGGCAGGAGCTGCTCGCCCTTGCGGCGGCGGGGCAACCCTGCCTGGGTGAAGGTCGACGGAGCGTTCTGCGAGACCTCCTGCACCGTGCGGAAGGCCTTGTCGCTGGCGAAGTCCCAGGTGCGGGATTCCTGCTCGGCGGTGGGAGCGGACTCGGCCGTCTTCTTCTCTTCGGGTTCCTTCGCCCCCGGCTTCTCCTTCTTCGCCGCGGGTTTGGCCGCGGGCTTTTCCGGAGCGGGCGAACGGAACCACGCCGAGAGCATCTCGTCGAAGATCGGCGTCGTCTCCGACGCGGTGGGCGCGGGCGCGGCTGGGGGCGGCGTGGTCGCCTGGTTCCACCATTCGCTCAGCGTGGTGCTGTTCTTGGCTTCGAACAGTTCCTTGCCGCTGGGCAGCTCGCCTTCCACCGAGGCGGGCTTCTCCGCCTCTTTCGCGACGGGCTCGGGCTCCGCGGCGGGTTCCGGCTCGGGACGACGGGGCTCCGGCGCCGGCGGGCGGGCGGGCGGCGATGCCGTCTCGTCCTTGGGGATCGGGCTGAACAGCGCCGTTCCCGAGATCTCCAGATCCGACGGCGGCCGCGGGTCCTGGGTGTGACTGTGCCCGTTCACGCCGGGTTTGGTGTGGCCCGCCAGGTCGTTCGCCGACGGCCAGCGCTCGCCGCCCTGCGACGGCACGTTCGGCGTTCCCGGCCGCGAGCCGTTCGTGTGGCGTTGGCGGCGGGGCAGGCCGCCCGGCTGCTGCGGCGGCAGCGGCGCGAGGCGCTGGGTGATCGGGCCGGTGGCGGGACCGGGGTCCCCGCCGGGCGGGACCATCACGAGATCCGCCGGGACCGAGACGGTGGCGCGCACGCCGACGATGTCCTTGCCGCCGTGCAGCGAGACACCGATGCGGTGCCTGTTGGCCAGCCGCCCGACCACGAACAGGCCCATCCGGCGTGAGGTGGTGAGGTCGACGTTGGGGGCCTCGGTGAGCCGGGCGTTGGCCTCGGCGACCTCGGCCTCGTTCATCCCGATGCCCTTGTCGAGGATGTCGATGCCGAACGAGCCGTCCTCGACGAGCCTGGTCGCGACGGTCACCTGGGTTTCCGGGGCGGAGAACGCCGTGGCGTTGTCCAGCAGTTCGGCGATCAGGCGCATCAGGTCGTTGGCCGCGTAGCCCACCAGCCGCACCGGCGGCGGGTTCTGCACGGTGACCCGCTGGTACTGCTCGATCTCGGACACGGCCGCGCGCACCACGTCGGTGGCGGAGACCGGCTGGCCGGACCGCCTGCCCGGCTCGGCGCCGGAGAGGACCATCAGGTTCTCGTTGTTACGGCGCATGCGGGTGGCGAGGTGGTCGAGCTGGAAGAGCGTGGCCAGCTGGTCGGCGTCCTCTTCGTCGCGCTCCAGCCGCTCGATCAGCTGCAGCTGGCGCTGCACGAGACTCTGGCTGCGGCGGGAGAGGTTGACGAACACGTTGCTGTAGCCGGTGCGCATCGAGGCCTGCTCGGTGGCCAGGCGCAGCGCCTGGTGGTGCACCTTGTCGAAGGCCCTGGCGACCTCGCCGATCTCGTCGTCGCTGCCGACCGGGACCGGCCGCACGTCGGTGCCCTGCGAGCGGCCTTCCTGGATGTTGCGGACCGCGTCGGGCAGCTGCTTCTCGGCGACGTCGAGAGCGCTGGCGCGCAACACCTTCAGCGAGCGCAGCAACTGGCGGGTGATGAGGAAGACGACGGCGACGGCGAGCACCATCGCGCCGAACAGCAGGACCGCGAGCAGACCCGCGCCGCTGCTGGCGTCGTCGACCAGTTCGGCAGAGACCGCGCTGGTCTCACCGCCGAACTTGTTCGCGACCTCGCCGACCTTGGTGATCACCGCGGTCGAGGCGTCGGTCCAGCCCTGCGCGGACAACGAGCGGAACGCTTGCGCGGACGGGGTTCCCTGTTCGCCGAGCGCGGTTTTCGCGAGCCTGTCACGGTTTTCCATCGCCTCGTCGGTGACGACGGCGCTGAACTCCTGGCGCTGCTGCTCCGAGGCGGCGGCGCGGAAGTCGGTGAACCGGTCGGCCAGCCTCAGTTCGGCGGTGCGCAACCGGTCGAGTTCGCTCGGCGCGAGACTCGACCGGGCGATGCCGAAGGAGACCAGCGCCTGGCTCAGCGACAGTTGTTCCTTCATCACGGCGAGGTCGTGCAGTGCGGTGGGAGTGCCGCCGAGGACATCCTGGCCCGCACCCGCCGCCAGCGCGGTGTCGAGGGCCAGCAGCGCGGTGGTGACATCGGTGTACTCACCGATCGCCTGGACGGGGTCGAGCTGTCCGGAGGAGGCCCGCTGCCGGATGTCGGGCAGCCTGTCGAGCTGGGCTGCGGCCGCTTCCCGCGCCTGACGGAGCGACGGCTCGTTCTCCACCGCCCGGGTGGCGGCGGCGCCGTAGAGAGGAATGGCGGTGTCGACGTCGGCGCGAGCCGAGGCGAGCTCGAGGGTCCCGCCGACGGTGCCCGCGGTCAGCCCGGCGGCGGACTGGGTGCGTTCGCGGCCGAGCCCGTCGGCGAGGGTGCGGATGTGCCCGCTCAACGCGACGAGCCGGTCCAGCCGCTGGTAGCCGTCGGACCGGCCGACCTGGCCGGCGATGGTCGCGATGCCCAGTGCGAGCGCGATGAGGATCGGCACCAGCGTCACGGCCGACAGCTTCACCGGCAGGCTCCAGTCCCGCCAGCGCACGAGCGTGCGCCAGCCGGTGGCCCACCGAGATGGCCGGGGAGTGCGTCCCAGCAGCTCCCCGACAGGCACTTGGCCTTCTCCTGCAACGGTCACGTAGGTGACTCCCTGTCCGGCGTCCTGGCACGGTCTGAGGCGTCCGTTCCCGCGAGACGTCCGCTCGCGGGGAACTCGACCCCGGACTGACCCCGTGATCGATCGCGACGTGAGGGACCCTGTCCGGCGATCCGGGTGTCCCGAGTGTCCCTGGGTACACCGGTCCGCATCGAGAGGTCTTGCACCTGCACGTGCAGGTCGCAACCTGCGAAGTGCATGGTCGTCGAGATCAACTTTTCTTTGCCAATCGGTCACAGCGGGTCAGCCGGGCCAAAGAATCGTACACCAATCCGGGTGCCGTCAATTCCGTTCGGCATACGGGGGCTGACCAGCGAAAAGTGTGTTCACGAACGATCTACGGGGCCCGAAATCCGCCTGCGCGTCACAAACGAGGGAATTCCGGTTACGGCTTGCGCGGATACACAGGGTGCCCTTATCACCCGTTCAGCCCACGTACGGTAGCCGCGTCGCCCGGTCGAACTACTTTCCGTGCCCCCAACGGGTGGGTCAAGCCCAAATATGTGCCCGATGTTGTGGCCTTGCCGCCCAAGCCGGTTCATTGTCGCCCGACGTGGTGATTTCTTTCGAGACGCCCGGTGAAGCGGGGGATCTTCCCCGGTCCGGGATGGCGGGCACGGTATCGGAACCCGTCGCGAGCCGGTAGCGAAACTACGATCTGTCACCAAAACGAGGGACAGAGCGTGGTCACCGTCCATCGTTTGCCGCAGTGGGCCGTTCGGGCGACGACCCGGCGTGACAACCCTGCTCACTATTACGAGTGATAAAGCCGGTTCATTCCGGCCGAAACGATTTCCGGAAACACTAATACGAGGTAAAACCGAATACCGAGCGCTTGCCTTCGCGGAACCGGGGTCGCCTATTCAGAGCGCGTGAAGCCGTAGTTAGTATGTGCGCTCCCGTACCGCGCCACGGATGCAAGCCCCGGAGGAACCCATGCCCGACGTCGCGCGTCCTTACGCGGCGAGCAACGCCCTGGAGGACACCGGGCAGATGCCCGCGCTGTTCGTCCGCGAGCGCCGGCCCGCTCCCCCGCCGCCGCGCGCCACCGGCCCCGACTTCGACCGGATCCAGCACGGCAAGGAGTTCGTCGCGCTGCGCAAGACCTTCCGCCGGTTCGTGTTCCCGATGAGCCTGCTGTTCTTCACCTGGTACATGACGTTCGTGCTGCTGGCGGCCTACGCGCACGACTTCATGAGCCGGAAGGTGTGGGGCGAGGTCAACGTCGGCATCCTGCTCGGGCTCGGCCAGTTCGCCAGCACGATCCTGATCACCATCGCCTACCTGAAGTTCGCTAACAAGCGGCTCGACCCCAAGGTCGAGGCGCTGCGGGCCTCCGTCGGGGCGGGTGAGCGATGAGCATCCCCGACAACAACCCGGTGCTGAACATCGCGGTGTTCGCGCTCTTCGTCGCGATCACCCTGTACGTGGTGTACCGCGTCAGCACGCGCAACTCGTCCACTTCGGACTACTACGCCGCGGGCAGCGCCTTCACCGGACGGCAGAACGGCATCGCGCTTTCGGGTGACTTCCTCTCGGCGGCGTCGTTCCTCGGTATCGCCGGGGCGATCGCGATCCACGGCTACGACGGCTTCCTGTACTCGATCGGGTTCCTCGTCGCGTGGATGGTCGATCTGCTGCTGATCGCGGAACTGCTGCGCAACACCGGCCGCTTCACCATGGGCGACGTGCTCAGCTTCCGCATGAAGCAGCGCCCGGTCCGCGCCGCGGCCGCGACGTCGACGCTGGTGATCTCCTTCTTCTACATGCTCGCGCAGATGGCGGGTGCCGGCGGGCTGGTGGCGCTGCTGCTGGACATCCACGGCGGCATCGGCCAGGCGCTGGTGATCGGCGTCGTCGGTGTCGTCATGGTGCTGTACGTGCTGGTCGGCGGGATGAAGGGCACCACATGGGTGCAGATCATCAAGGCGACCATCCTGCTGCTGACCGGCGCGCTGATCACCGTGTTCCTGTTCGGCAAGTTCGGTTTCAGCTTCTCGAACCGGCTCGCGGCCGCCGCCGACAACAGCCCGCTCGGTGACGAACTGCTGCAGCCCGGCGGCTCTTACGGCAAGAGCGAGGTCACGAAGCTCGACTTCGTCTCGCTGGCGCTGGCACTGGTCCTCGGCGCCGCCGCGCTCCCGCACGTGCTGATGCGCTTCTACACCGTGCCGAACTCGCGCGAGGCGCGGCGCTCGGTGGTCTGGGCGACCGCCTGCATGACCCTCTTCTACCTCTGCACGCTGGTCATCGGCTTCGGCGCGGCCGCGCTGGTCGGCCCGGAGGCGATCAAGAACGCGCCCGGCGGGGAGAACTCGGCGGCGCCGCTGCTCGCGCTGAACATCGGCGGCACCGTCCTGCTCGGCGTCGTCTCGGCGGTGGCCTTCGCGACCATCCTCGCCGTCGTCGCCGGGCTGACGATCACCGCGTCCGCCTCCTTCGCCCACGACGTCTACGCCAACATCTTCAAGAACGGCAAGGCGGAACCGGCCGCGGAGGTCCGGGTCGCCCGGCTGACCGCGGTCGCCGTCGGGGCGTTCGCGATCGTCGGCGGCATCCTGGCGAACGGGCAGAACATCGCGTTCCTGGTGGCACTGGCGTTCGCCGTCGCGGCGTCGGCGAACCTCTCGACGCTGCTGTACTCGCTGTTCTGGAAACGCTTCAACACCACCGGCACGCTGTGGGGCATCTACGGCGGGCTGATCGCGAGCCTGGTGCTCGTGTTCTTCTCGCCGGTGATGTCCGGGGCCGCGGACTCGATCATCAAGAGCGTCGACTTCCACTGGTTCCCGCTGAAGAACCCGGGCCTGGTGTCGATCCCGTTCTCGTTCCTGTGCGGGTTCGTGGGCACCTTCGTCGGCCGCTCGAAGGCCGATCCGGTCAAGCACGCGGAGATGGAGGTGCGGTCCCTCACCGGGATCGGCTCCTGACGCGCGCCCGCCGCGGACCGGCGAGCCTCGCGGCCGCGGCATGCCGCGAAAGCCACTTTCGCGACGTTGAAGGTTGCGAAAGTGGCTTTCGCAACGCGGACGTCGGTCGCTGGGCAGGCTGGGCACAGACGGCGACCGGGCTCGACAAGCGAACGCGCCGAACCCCCTGACGCGCGCCATGAACGGTCCGTTCCTTGCAAAATTTGCCAGGAACGGACCGTTCATGGCGTCCGGAGGCCGTCCAGCACGATCGCGAGAAGCCGCTTCGTGTCCTCCTCCGAAGCCTTGCTCGCCGCCGAACCCAGGCCGTGGCCGAGCCGCAGGATGTCGACGCCGGTGACGTCGGCCCTGAGCGCGCCCTCGTCCTGCGCCGCCTTCACGATCGTGTCGGCGGCGGCCCGCAACCGCGACTGACACCAGCCGAAGACTTCGGAGCCCGCGTCGACGGACGCCTTCAGTGTCATCGCGAGCCCGTGCTTCTCGACCACGTAGATGACGTGCGTGGCCAGCCACGTCTCGAGCGCCTTGCCCGGTGGCAACTCGTCGAGCAGGTCGTAGGCCTGCTGCGCCAATCCGTCGATCTCGTCGCGGTAGACGGCCTCGATCAGTTTGTCGCGCGTCGGGAAGTGCCGGTACAGCGTGCCCGCGCCGACCCCGGCGCGTTTGGCGATGTCGTCGGCGGGCACGTCCACGCCGTCGGCGGTGAAAGCCTCCTTCGCCACGGCCACGATGCGCTCGTAGTTGCGCCGCGCGTCCGCGCGCATGGGGCGGGCCGGATCGGCCGTGACCATCTGCACCTCCTCGGGCGACGAAAACGGAGAGGTTCTCCGAATCCACTTGCGTAAGCGGAGACTGCCTCCATATCATCGCTCACGACCTCAAGTGGAGAGTCTCTCCGCTTCATCTCGTTACGTCTTTGGAGTATTCCTTGACCGAACGAACCCTGCGTGCCGAGCCTAGGCCGGAGACGGCCGGGGCCCTACCACCTCCACACCGGCTGGTCCTCCCCATCATCCTGACCTGCCAGCTCATGCTCATCCTCGACGCGACGGTGATGAACGTCGCGCTCCCCCGCATCCAGTCCGAACTCGGCTTCACCGACACTGGCCTCTCCTGGGTGATGACGGCGTACAGCCTGGTGTTCGGCGGCTTGCTGCTGCTCGGCGGCCGGGCGGGTGACGTGTTCGGGCGCCGCCGGATGTTCGTCGTCGGCGCGGCCGTGTTCACCGCCGCCTCCCTGTTCGGCGGCCTCGCCGGTTCGGCGGAACTGCTGATCGCCGCCCGCATCGCGCAGGGCGTCGGCGCCGCGCTCGCCGGGCCGAGCACTCTCGCGCTGATCACCAGCACCTTCACCGAAGCCAAGGCACGGGTGCGCGCGCTGGCGTTGTTCTCGGCGATGTCCAGCAGCGGTTTCGCGATCGGCCTGCTGCTCGGCGGGCTGCTGACCGAATGGATCTCGTGGCGCGCGGCGCTGTACATCAACGTCCCGTTCGGGCTCGCGATCGTCCTGCTCGCCTCGCGCTACGTCGCCGACCCTCCCCGGCGACGCGCCCGGCTGGACCTTCCCGGCGCGTTCACCGGCACCTTCGGCGTCGGCTCGCTGGTGTTCGCCTTCACCCACGCCGCTTCGCACGGTTGGGGTGACCTGATCACCCTCGGCGCTCTCGCCACGGGACTGGCGCTGCTGGCCGCGTTCGTCACCATCGAGACCAGGGTCAGCGAGCCGCTGATCCCGTTGCGCCTGTTCGCCGAACGCGACCGCGCGGCGGCCTACGTCAACTTCTTCCTCGGGCCGATGGCCATGATGTCGATGTTCTTCTTCCTGACCCAGTTCCTGCAGGACATCGCGGGCTTCGCCGCGCTGGAGACCGGCTTCGCGTTCCTGCCGATGGCGGTCTGCATGTTCGGGCTCAGCAGGCTGATCCCGAAGCTGCTCCCCCGGTTCGGGCCGAAACCACTCGCGCTGACCGGGACCGCGCTGATGACCGGCGGGGTCGTCTGGCTGACCACGCTCACCACGGACGGCGGCTACTTTTCCCATCTGCTCGGCCCGATGCTGCTGATGGGCGTCGGCGCGGGGCTGGCGTTCTCCCCGCTCAGCGTGATCATCATGGCGACGGTCCCGACCGACGACGCGGGGGCCGCGGGCGGCGCCTTGCAGACGTTGCAGCAGGTCGGGGCGACCTTGGGGCTGGCGATCCTGATCACCGTGTTCGGCGCGGTGACGCGGACGCCGTCCGGCACTCCGGCGGAGACCACCGTCGACGGGATGACCGCGGCGTTCACCGCCGCCGCCGTGGTGACGGCGGTGTCCTTCCTGGTGGCGCTGACCTTCCGGCGCCGGGCTTAGAGCTTCGCGCCCGCCTGGACCTTGTGCGTGACCTTGCGCTCCATCACGAAGGAGAAGAACGGGATGCAGCCGGCGATCAGCACGAGGAGGGTGCCCTTCATCGACCAGCGGGCCTTGATCGCGAGGTCGACCGCGAGCAGCAGGTAGACCAGGTAGAGCCCGCCGTGGACCATGGGGATCATCTTCACGAACTGGGGCAGCTCCACGCGGAAGACGTACTGCAGCAGCATCTCGACGACCAGCCCGAGCAGGGCCACACCGGTGGCGTACGCCGCGACGCGGAAGCGGATCAGCGGTCCGCCCAGCGAAACCGGGCGGGCCGGGGCGGCGTCGTCAGTTCGGGTGGTCATAGGGTCTCGAACCTCTCTGGGGAACTACTGATCGCGGGCGTTGAGTTCGCGAAGGTACCTGTTGTACGCGGCGAGCTCGTCGTCCTCGGGGGGCGGCGGCGCCGGGGCGCGCCGCTGCCGGGGCGCGGGCACCTCGGGAACGGCGAGCTCGGCCACCGTTTCCTGGGCGTCGGCCTCGGCGGCCTGACGGCGGAGCTTGCGGATCCGCCAGAACATGAACGCGGGGAACAGCCCGAACAGCGGCCACTGCAACACATAGCCGAGGTTCTGGAACGTCCCGCTCGCCGAGGAGAACCGCTCCCACTGCCACCAGGCGAGCCCGCAGCACAGCGCCAGGCTCACCAGGCAGACGCCGGCGATGCCGAGACGGCGCAGGGTGGCTGACGATGCGGACACGCATCGACGCTAGCACTGGTCGCGGTGGGAAACTTCGCCGACCTGGGCGCTCGGGACCTTGGTCCCGAGCCGGTCCGCGAGGGATGATGCGCCCTCCCCTGGATGTCATGAAAGGGTCGTTCAGGACATTTTTTGTCCTGAACGACCCTTTCATGACATTTCAGAGCGCCCTCACGGACCGAAACTCACGAGCGGCCCGCGGCGACGGCCTTCGCGTAGTCGTCCGCCAGCCCGAAGACCTTCTGCGCGTACTCGGTCGAGTTGTTGTACGACAGGATCCCCTGCCACCAGCCCGAGGCGGCCGACATGTCGCGGTTGTTCACGCACAGGTAGCGCGCCGCCGCCAGTGTCGCGTCGTCGATCTGCTGCGGGTCGCCGACGCCGTCGCGGTTGCCGTCGGCGGCGTAGCGGCGCCAGGTGCTGGGGATGAACTGCATCGGGCCGACCGCGCGGTCGACGGCCGCGTCCCCGTCGAACTGGCCTCGGTCGGTGTCGCCGATCGCCTTCACGCCGGGCGACCCGTCGAGCGGGACGCCGATGATCGGCTTCGATGGCCGTCCGTCCTGGCCGAGGACGGCGCCGCCGTACTGGCCGTGGTTCGACTCGATCCGGCCGATGCCCGCCAGGGTCGCCCACGAGATCTTGCAGCCGGGCTGCATCTGGCGCATCGCCAGTTCGGCGTTGCCGTAGGCGAACAGCGCCCTGGCCGGGATGCCGGTGGCCTGTGCCGCCCGCTCGGTCCAGCCGGTCAGCGGGTCCTTGCCCGGCTTCGGCTGCGCCTGCTGCGGCGCGGTCTGCTGAGTGGCGCCGCCCGCGAGAGTGGCGTTGACCGGGGCGACCGAGCCGGGTTTGACGTCGGCCGCCTTGACCTGCAGCGCGGGGATCTCCATCGTCGTCGGGCTCGCGACCGGGGCGGAAGCCTTGGTCACCAGCCAGATCCCGCCCCCGGCGAGGCCGAGCACGGCCAGCACGATCACCAGCCTGCCGAGTACGGCGGCGCCCACCCCGCGACGTGGCGGAGCGGGCGTGGCCGGGTCGGCGACGAGCTCGTCGTTTTCCGGGGTGGTGCGCACGAAGCGGGTCCTCCAGCGTGGGCGGCGATCACGACCGATGCTCGAACAACGAGCCCGCGCAGGTTAGCGTTACGCGCTGGTCGAGATCGCCCCTGCCACGCCGGTTCACCCGCGTGTGCGAGAAGTTCTCATCAGGCGGACTTCTGCTGCCTCGCCAGCCGCGCCACGCACCAGGCCGGGGCGCTGCCGCGGCGAAGGTGCTGCAAGACGGTCATGGGGCCGAGACGACGGCTCAGGTCGGACGGGGCGAGCCCGGCCGCGCGGTAGTCGAGGGCGCGCTGGTCGAGCGGGCTGATGCCGGCGTCCCACCAGGCTTCGGCCTCGGCGACGCCGCCGACCATCTGCCACCAGCCGGCGGCCGCGACGAGCAGGTCCTGCGGGACCTCCGGGAGCCGGCTGCGCATCGCGTCGAGGTAGCCGGGATCGGCGGCCTCGACCGGCGCCCAGCGCGCCTGACCGGACTGCTGACGCTGGCCGGGAATGCCGGGAGCCTGCCGCACGTCCGCCAGCCACGCCGACGCGATGCGGTCGGCCTCCTGCTCCTCGGGGGTCTGCTCGCGTTCCGCGGCCCACTGCCGGATCAACGCATCGACTCCGGGATCTCCGGTCATCCCTGCCTCCTCATGATTCCCCGACTGACAAGTCCTGACTTACTTGCCCGGCTGAAAGTTCCGCTGCCCTGGGGCTCGCACCTGCGGAAACTCCTCACTCAGGAGGCCGGCTCCGGCGCCTTGAGGACCAACCGATCACGCAATGTGAGCACCGTAGGGGCGCGGAGGTCTTTTCCGCCAGAGCTTCCAGGGCACGAATTCGTCGACCAGCGGGTTTTCGGGGGCAATCCACCCGGATGGTCGAGTCGCTCGACCGAAACCGGAGGCGGGTGACTGTGCGTGATAACCGCTGGTGGCCGCGCACGGTGATCACCGGCGTCAGCGAGGACACCGGTGATCACCGCGGTGGGTCAGGAGAAGAGGCTCCGGACGAACGTGACGATGGCTTCGGCACCGGACCGCAGCCAGCCGAGTGCGGTGTGGACGGCGTCGGCGGATTGGGTCGGCCTGCTGATCAGAAAGAAGAGCACGAGCGCGACAACGGCGATCACAACGAATTTCTTCAAGCCGGGCGACATGGCTCCATCCCATCACACCGTAGTGTCCAGACGATGACTCCGCGCGCACTGCGGACTTTGTCACCACTTTAAGGAGATCGGGGCCCTGTTGCCCACCCGGATTCCCGAGGGAGCGATCGATGAGCGAAAACGTTCTCGTACACCGGGACGGACCCGTGACGACGATCACGCTGAACCGGCCGGGGGCCCGCAACGCGGTGGACGGACCGACCGCGGCCGCGCTGGCGGACGCGTTCCGCGCCTTCGACGCCGACGACGAGGCCGCGGTCGCCGTCCTCACCGGTTCGGGTGACGCCTTCTGCGCCGGAGCCGATCTGAAGGCCGTCGGCACCGGCCGCACCAACTCGCTCGGCCCGGCGGGTGACGGGCCGATGGGGCCGTCGCGGATGACGCTGTCGAAGCCGGTGATCGCCGCGGTCCGCGGGCACGCCGTCGCGGGCGGCCTCGAACTGGCGCTGTGGTGCGACCTGCGGGTCGCCGACAGCACGGCCGTCTTCGGCGTGTTCTGCCGCCGCTGGGGTGTCCCGCTGATCGACGGCGGCACGGTGCGCCTCCCCCGGCTGATCGGGCATTCGCGGGCGATGGACCTGATCCTCACCGGCAGGCCGGTCGACGCCGACGAGGCGCTCGCGATCGGGCTTGCGAACCGGGTCGTGCCCGACGGCGAGGCACTGGCGGCCGCGCAAGCCCTGGCGCGCGAACTGGCCGCGTTCCCCCAGGCGTGCCTGCGCGCGGACCGCAAGTCCGCGTACGGCCAGTACGGGCTCACCGAAGACGAGGCGATGCGGGCCGAGTTCTCGAACGCGCTGATCGGCGGCGGGCTCGCCGAAGAAGCCGTCAAGGGCGCGAGCCGGTTCAGCGACGGCGCGGGGCGTCACGGCAGTTTCGAGGGCGATCCGTCCTAAAGTCTGTCGGATGACAGAAACCGGAGTCGCGCTCAGACCGGTGTACGAAGACGACCTGCCGATGCTCGAAACGCTGACGAACGATCCGCGGGCCGCGGGCGCGTTCGAGTGGCACGGCTGGCACGACCCGCATTTCCTGCGCCGCCGCTGGGCGGAGACCGGCATGCTCGCGGCGGACAACGGGATGCTGATGATCGACCTCGACGGGCAGCGGCTCGGTTTCGTCTCCTGGCACAAGACCAGATCCGGGGCGACGTCGTACTGCTGGAACGCCGGGCTCGTGCTGATCCCCGAGGCCCGCGGCCACGGCCACGGCACCGAGGCCCAGCGGTTGCTG
Source organism: Amycolatopsis sp. WAC 01376 (assembly GCF_003947415.1). GTDB lineage: Bacteria > Actinomycetota > Actinomycetes > Mycobacteriales > Pseudonocardiaceae > Amycolatopsis. The sequence goes on along the minus strand of NZ_QHKL01000003.1, from coordinate 713,831 downwards.
GTCCGCTACCTCTTCGCGCATACGCAGATGAACCGCGTCGAGGCGTCGACGGAAGCGGGCAACGTCGCCGAGCAGCGCTCGCTGACGAAGGCAGGCTTCACCCGCGAAGGCGTGCTCCGCGGCTACGCGTTCCGGGACGGGACCTGGCGCGATCACATCCTCTACTCGATGCTGCGATCGGACCTGGGCCCCGACCCGGAACGCCTCTAGGCGATCGCCCCGGCGGCCTTGAGCCGTTCGATCCCGTCGGCGTCCACACCGAGTTCGGCGAGGACCTCGGCGGTGTCGCCACCCTTGGGCCGCGGCGGTTCCGGCGTCTCGGCAGGCGTGCGGTCGAACCTCGGCGCCGGCGCGGGCTGCATCATGCCGCCGACGTCGACGAACGTCTTGCGCGCGACGTTGTGCGGATGCGACGGCGCCTCCCTCGGGGAGAGCACCGCCGTCAGACACGCGTCGGTGCCTTCGGCCTTCGCGACGAGTTCGTCGCGAGTGTGCTTCGCGACGGCCTCGGCGACGATCTTGCGCAGCTTCGGCCACTCGTTCTTGTCGACGTGGACCGGCGTCTCCTCGGGATCGAGGCCGAGCACCTTCACCAGATCGCCCCAGAACCGCATCTCGATCGCGCCGATGGCGACGTACTTGCCGTCGGCGGTCTCGTAGGTGTCGTAGAACGGCGCGCCGCCGTCGAGCATGTTCTCGCCGCGCCCGCCCGGCCACAGCCCGGAATCCAGCAGTCCGTGCAGGCTGGTGGTCAGCAGCGCCGCACCGTCCACCATGGACGCGTCGACGACCTGTCCCTTGCCGGACGCCTGGCGTTCGAACAGCGCCGCCAGCACGCCCATGGCGAGCAGGAGGCCACCGCCGCCGAAGTCACCGACGAGGTTGAGCGGCACCACCGGCCGCTGCCCGGCGTGCCCGATGGGTTCGAGCGCGCCGGAGATGCCGATGTAGTTGATGTCGTGCCCGGCGACGGTCGCCAGCGGGCCGTCCTGGCCGTAGCCGGTCATCCGGCCGTAGACCAGCCGCGGATTGCGGGCGTGGACCTGTTCCGGCCCGATGCCCATCCGCTCGGCGACGCCGGGACGGAAACCCTCGATGAGCACGTCGGCGTCGTCGGCGAGTTTCAGCACCAGTTCGACGCCCTCGGGGGTCTTGGTGTTGATGCCGATCGAGCGCCTGCCCCGCGCGAGCGGATCGTTCGGGAACCCGATGACGTCGTTGCCCGGTGTCGCCCGGTCGACCCGGACGACCTCCGCGCCGAGGTCGGCGAGGATCGTGCAGGCGAACGGCGCCGGGGCGAGCCCGGCCAGTTCGACGACCTTGAGCCCGCTCAGTGGCCCAGCCTTCATCGCCACGTCCTTTCCTGGTACGGCAACGGGTTTCACAGCGTGCGGGAGATGATTTCCTTCATGATCTCGCTGGTGCCGCCGAAGATACGGGAGATCCGGATGTCGGCCCACGCACGCGCGATCGGGTACTCGGTCATGTAGCCGTAGCCGCCGAAGAGCTGCAGGCAGTCGTCGACGACCTTGTTGACCCGTTCGGTGGTCCACAGCTTCGCCATCGCCGCGCCCTGCACGTCGAGTTCCTTGCGCAGATGCCGTTCGATGCACTGGTCGAGGAACGCGCGGGACACGGCGGCCTCGGTCGCGGCCTCGGCGAGTTTGAACTTCGTGTTCTGGAAGTTGTAGACCGGGCGGCCGAAGGCCTGGCGGTCCTTGGTGTAGGCGATGGTCTGGTCGATCGCGGCCTCCATCCCGGCCACCGCGGTGACGGCGATGATCAGCCGTTCCTGCGGCAGCTGCTGCATCAGCTGGATGAAGCCGAGGCCTTCCTGTCCGCCGAGGAGGTTGGCGGCGGGCACCCGGACGTCGTCGAAGTTCAGCTCCGCGGTGTCCTGGCCCTTGAGGCCGATCTTGTCGAGGACGCGGCCGCGGCTGAAGCCGGGGGTGTCGGTCTCGACGGCGATCAGCGAGACGCCTTGCGCGCCCGCGTCCGGGTCGGTCTTCACCGCGACGACGACGAGGTCGGCGTGGAAACCGTTGGTGATGAACGTCTTCGCGCCGTTGATCACGTAGTGGTCGCCGTCGCGGACCGCGCGCGTCTTGATGTTCTGCAGATCCGAACCCGTGCCGGGTTCGGTCATCGCGACCGCGCCGACCATCTCGCCGGAGGCGAACTTCGGCAGCCACGCCTTCTTCTGCTCTTCGCCGGCGTACTCCAGGATGTAGTGCGCGACGATTCCATTGTGGACGGTGACGCCCCATGCGCTGTCGCCGGATCGGGCCTGCTCTTCGTAGAGCACGGCCTCGTGGGCGAACGTGCCGCCGCCACCGCCGTACTCCTCCGGGATGGACAGGGCCAGCAGGCCGACCTCGCCCGCCTTCGTCCACAGCTCGCGGTCGACCTTCTTCTCGGCCGCCCAGCGCTCCTGGTTCGGCACGAGTTCCTTCTGGCAGAAGGTCCGGGCGAGGTCCCGGAGGTCTTCGAGCTCCGTCGTGCTCCACGAACTCTTCTGGATCTGCAAGGGCACGGCCAACGCCTCCTGATCGGACCTGGAAAACATGACGCTTAGGATGTAAGTTCCAAGCGGAATGTACATCCGTACCGAGCTGCACGTAAAGGGGGCCCGATCCGGTGAGTGTGCTCGGCAGGACCCATCGCACCCAGGCCGAGCGGCGTGAGCAGACGCGCACCGCCCTGCTCGACGCGACCATCGACTGCCTGGTCGACCTCGGTTACGCGCGCACCTCGGTCCAGGAGATCTGCGCCCGCGCGGGCGTCTCGAAGGGCGCCGTGCAGCATCACTTCTCCGCGAAGGCCGAACTCATGGCGGCCGCCGTCGAACATCTGACGGAGAAGTTGCGCGGACGGCTCGCGACGTCGATCTCGGCGCTTCCCGGTGGCGCCTCGGGCGTCGCGGCGGCGATCGACCTGCTGTGGGAGGGCTACTCGGGCACGCTGTCCACGGCCGCCACGGAACTGTGGGTCGCGGCGCGCACCGACCCCGAACTCCGCGAGGCGATCCGCCCGGTCGACCGGGCGCTGGGCCGCTCGACGCTGGAGCACATCACCGCGGTCGCCGGGGACCTGCCGAAGGAGCGCGCGGAAATCCTGTTCTGGCTGACCGTGAACCTCACCCGCGGGCTGGCGCTGGACGCCGAACTCGGTGGCGATCCGAAGCGGCGGCGGCAGTTGCTCGACGAATGGAAACGGATCGCGGTGATGTTGTACGAGGACACCTCCGCGTAGCACGCGCGGGAGCCGCTGACCAGAGCACAGGTGACACTTATCTCGTCGGCCGATTCATGGTGAAATTCCTTGCTGGACAACAAAACCGGCGGAGGAGCCGACCATGAGCGCGCCGCAGCAGCAGCCGTACCAACCGACTGGCCCGTTCGGCGCAGGGCAGCCCGCGCGACCGCCGTCCGACGTGCGGCTCCCCCGGCTCTTCGCCGCGATGATGGGAGTTTTCGCCGGTCTGCTGGTCCTCCTCGCGACTTTTCTCCCGCAGTCGACGTACGAACAGGTCTCCGAAGGCAAGACGGTGTCGAAATTCGCCGAGACCGGCTGGACGCGGAGCTTCGACATCGAGCCGTCGGCGGAGGAGAAGGAGTTCTACGACAAGACGCACGTCGCCCGCTACGGCATCCCGCTGTCCGCCGCCGCGCTGACGCTGTTCGCCGGGGCCGCGGTCGGTTTCGCCTCGTATCGGCGGAGTTCGGGGTCGCCGGCCGCGACGACGTCGAGGACACTGCTGGTCGCAGGCGGGGCGGGGACCGCGATCGGCGTCTGGATGCTCGGCATGGACATCTCGGCGAGCCTGAGCTTCGGGCAGGACACCGGCCGCTTCGTCTCGCGCTACGGCACCGGGAGCGGATTCTGGATCCTGCTCGCGGGCGGACTCGTGGCGTTGCTCACGATCGGGCTGGCGGTCGTGGCCAACCGGCGTGAACCGGCGCCGCCCCCTCAGGCCCCTTACCCGGCCACCTACAGCCCTTACGCTCCCAGCGTCCCTCAGCAGCAATATCCGCAGGCCTACGAGCCGCCGTCACCCCCGACACCACCCGCGGGCTCCGCGTTGCAGCAGCAGGACATCCTGCGCCCGTCGCCGGACAATCCGCCACGGCCCGACAATATGTGAAACTTATTCATATCAGCGGTGGACAGTCTCCATACCGGCAGTATGCTGTACTCGTCGGTAACACCCTGGGCTCTGCGTGGCGCCTTCCGGCTCCACGCCGCATGGAACGGAGACGGCATGACGAGCACGACACCGGCGAGTGCGGGCCAGCACACCGAAGGACCGTCCACCATCGGCGGCGTCCCCGGCGCCCCGGCCATGGCCAGGGCGGAACGGCTCGTGCGGCGGGTCGTGGGCGGCGAGGATTCGGCGCCGGTCCAGATGCGGGCGCCGTTCACCGGGCAGCCGATCGCGACCCTCCCCCAGGCCACCGACGCCGACGTCCGCGCCGTGTACGGCCAGGCGCGGGAAGCGCAGCGCGCGTGGGCCGAACGGCCGGTCGAAGACCGCCAGCGCATCCTGATCCGCCTGCACGACCTGGTCTTGAAGCGGCAGGAAGAAGCGCTCGACCTCGTGCAGATCGAGGCGGGCAAAGCCCGGATGGACGCCTTCGACGAGGTCAGCGCCACCGCGCTCGTAGCCGCCTACTACGGCAAGCACAGCGCGAAGTTCCTTTCGCCGCGTCGCGCCGCCGGGCTGATCCCGGTGCTGACGAAGGTCGGCGAGATCCGGCACCCCAAGGGTGTCGTCGGGATCATCTCGCCGTGGAACTACCCCCTCGCGCTGACCGCGATGGACGTCCTGCCCGCGCTCGCGGCGGGCAACGCCGTCGTGCAGAAGCCGGACAACCAGACCGCGCTCTCGGCGCTGTGGCTGCAGGAGATCGCCGAGGAGGCCGGGCTGCCCGCCGGCGTCTGGCAGATCGTGCTCGGCCGCGGCTCGCGGATCGGCGACGCGCTCGTCGAAGAGTCGGACTACTTGTGCTTCACCGGATCCACGCCCACGGGTAAGGGCCTCGCCGCGAAGGTGGCGGAGCGGCTGACGAGCTACTCGCTCGAACTCGGCGGCAAGAACCCGATGATCGTGCTGCCCGACGCGGACATCGCCAAGACCGCGACCGGCGCGGTGACCGCGTGCTTCTCCTCCGCGGGGCAGCTGTGTGTTTCGGTCGAGCGGATCTACGTCCACGAGTCGATCCGCGAGGAGTTCACGCGGGCCTTCGTCGCCAAGACCTCCGCGCTTCGGCTCGGAGGCGCACTGAACTACCAGGCGCAGATGGGATCTTTGACCTCCGAAGCCCAGCTGGAGACGGTGTCGGGGCACGTCGAGGACGCCCGGTCCAAGGGCGCGAAGGTGCTCACCGGCGGCAAAGCCCGGCCCGACCTCGGCCCGCTGTTCTACGAGCCGACCGTGCTCACCGACGTCACCGAGGACGTCAAACTGTTCGCCGAAGAGACGTTCGGGCCGGTCGTGTCGATCTACGGCTACACCGACGTCACCGACGCGATCGAGCGCGCCAACGACACGAAGTTCGGGCTCAACGCGAGCGTGTGGTCGCGTAACGGCCGCGCGGGCTGGGAGGTCGCGGCGCGGCTGAAGGCCGGGACCGTCAACGTCAACGAAGGCTTCGCGGCGACCTTCGGGACCGTCGGGCTGCCGATGGGCGGGATGAAGGAGTCCGGTGTCGGGCGCCGCAACAGTGCCGAAGGACTGCTCAAGTACACCGAGGCCCAGGCGATCGCGGTGCAGCGCGGGATGCCGCTGCGCCCCGGCCGCGGAATCCCGCCGAAGCTGTGGGCACGGGGTCTGAGCGCCGGCCTCAAGGTGCTTCGCCGCCTCCCGCGCCGCTGACCCACGCATTTCGTCCTCTGAATGCGGTAGTTGCGCGGGCAAGAACCGCATTCAGAGGACTAAACGCGGCTAGGAAGAGGTCGGCGCGGCGAGCAGGCCCCGGTCGTAGGCGATCGCGACCGCCTCGGCCCGGCGGCTCGCGCCGAGTTTCGCCATCACGCGCGAAAGGTGGACGCTCACCGTCTTCTCGCTGATGTACAGCTCTTCGCCGACCTGCCGGTTGGTCCGGCCGAGCGCGACGCGTTCCAGCACGTCGCGTTCGCGATCGGTGAGCGGGTCGACGACGTCACGTCGCGGGGCCGCGGCCTCGCCGGGAAGCTCGACACGCGCCCGGTGGCTGAGCTCGCGGACGGCTTCGCGCAGCGGGCACGCGCCCAGCCGGTCGGCCACCGCGTGCACGGCCAGCAGCTCCGACGTCGCGAGCGCGGTGTCACCGTCGGACGCCAGCAAGGACTTCGCGTGCTGCAGGCGGCATATCGCCTGCTCGTACACCGCGCCGTACCCGAACGCCTCGACCGCCTTCGCCCACAGCTCCGGGTCTCCCGCGCCGCGCAGGCAGCTGCCGAGCGCCTCCAGCCGGGCGAGCCACGCCAGCGCCTCCGGGCCGAGCGACACCGAACGCGGGATGCCGTGTTCGGCGCAGTGGCGGCCGTGGGCGAGCATCTCCTCACCCGCTTTCACCGCCGCCTCGACCGTCGCGACATCGCCGCGCACCTTGGCTTCGGCAGCCTGTGCGACGGCGGCCGCGACGCCGTGCACGCTGATCCGGATCCCGCCGAGCACCGCGGGTTCGGTCTCTTCGAGCCAGTCGATCAGCTCGTGCGCCTGCCGCACCGCGCCCGCGTGGTCCCCCCGCCACGACGCGAGCTGGATGGCGGCGTCACCCGCCGCGAGCGCGATCGAGTAGTCCGCACTCCAGTGCTGACGCAAACTGGGGAGGATCTTGTCCGCGTCCGCGAACCGGCCTTGGCCGACGACGAACTGCGCCCAGATCGCCAGGAACCGCCCGGCGACGACACTCGAAACGCCTCGGCCCGCGCGACCGGCGTCATCGTTTTCCGGCCAGTCTCCGCTGACGTACCGCAGCGTGAGGTGCTTGGTCCGCAGCTCGATCCCGAACGAGCTCCAGGTCAGCCCGGTCTCCTTGGCCCGCTGGATGCCCTTGGCGTAGTACTTCAGCGCGGAGCGGATCTCGGCCCTGTCGTCGTAGCTCAGCCCGAGGAAGTGCAGCGCCCGCAGTTCGCCGTTGAGCGCGCCGGACTCCTTGGCCTTCCGCTCGGCCTCCCGCAGCCGCTCCCGCGCCTCTTCGACGTCGCCAGCCGAATCGGCCAGCGTCCCGAGCGAGACCAGCGCCGCCGCCTCCGCCCCGTCCGCGCCGACGGCCCTGGCGTCGGCGACCGCGGCCAGCGCGCATTGCAGCGCTTCTTCGTGCCTGTCGATCAGCCGCAGGATCCCGGCCCTGGTGGCGAGCACCCAGGCCCGCGCGGAACTCGCCTCGGTGTGCTCGACCAGCTCCCATGCCTTGTCGATCGCCTCGATGACCTCGTCCAGCGTGCCGTCGACCGCAAGCAGCGCCTCCGCGTGCCGTCGCCAGACCTTGGCGGACCGCTCGTTGCCGGTGTCCGGGCCGAGGGCCTCGGTCGCGGACCGCGAATAGGCGGCCGCCCGCTCCGGCTCCCCCGACGTGCTCGCGAAATACGACGCTTCGTGCAGCAACCGGAGTTCGTCGACCTCCGGCGGCCGGTCCGCCGCGGGCACGGCGTCCCAAATGGACAGTGCCTGCTCGACGTGCCGCAGCGCTGAACCGGGCGCGCCCAGCTTCTCCGCCTCGTCCATCGCGCGCAGCAACGCGGCCAGCGCGGTGACGAAGTCCTTGCTCTCCAGGCTGTGGTGCGCGAGCCGCGCGTCCTGGCCGCGCCCCTGCGTCCGGTTGCGGATGCGCGACGCGTAGGCCGCGTGCATGCGCACCCGCTCCCCCGGCAACAGGTCGCCGTAGACCGCTTCCTGCAACAGAGCGTGGCGGAAGGTGTAGAAACCGTTCTCGATCACCAGTACGTGATGTTGCACCGCTTCGCGCAGTGCCTCGTCGAGTTCGAGTTCGTCCAGACCGGAGATCTCGGCGAGCGCGGCGTGCGCCACCGCGTCCTTGGCGACCGAGACCACACGCAGCACGCGGCGGGTGATCTGGGAAAGCTGTTCCACCCGGGCGAGCAGCACTTCGGCAAGCCCGGCGGGGAGTTCACGGCAGTCCTTCGCCGACGCGAGCAACTCCTCGACGAAGAACGGATTGCCCTCGGAGCGGGCGACGATGTCGGCGATCATGTCCTGCGCGATCGGCTCGTCGGCCAGCGCCTCGACGAAGGCGCGCGCGTCCTCGGCGCCGAACGGTTTGACCTCGACGCGTTCGACCGCGCCGAGGCGCACCACCTCGGACAGCACGGCCCGGAGCGGATGCCGCCGGTGGACGTCCTCCTCGCGGTAGCTCGCCACCACCAGCAGCCGCTGGGTGCGCAGCCTCGTCAGCAGGAAGGACAGCAGGTTCCGGGTGGAGCCGTCGGCCCAGTGCAGATCCTCCAGCAGGATCACCACGGGCCGGCGTTGCGCGATGACGGTCAGCACCCCCAGTACCGCGTCGAACAGCTGGAGCTGGCCGAGGTCCTGTTCGGGCCGGAGCCGTTGCGTCGACACCCGTTCGCTCGCGGTGAGCTGACCGTCTTCGATGGCGGGGTAGTCCTCCGCCTGCTGCATCTGCGGGAGCAGCCTGCCCAGCGCCGGCCGGGCCCGGACCGCGGCGGTGACCGCGGGATCGGACGTCGTCGCCAACGGCGCGAGCGCCTCGGCGAACGGAAGATAAGGAAGACCGCCCTCATGGACGTCGATACAGCGCCCGGTGAGCACCAGGGCGACCGCGCCCGCGGCGAACTCGCCGAGCGCGGTCAGCAGTCGGGTCTTGCCGACGCCGGCGTCACCGGAGAGCAGCACCGCGCCGGCCTCGGCCCGTTCTGCACGGGCGAAGGCGGCGCGGAGCTGCCGCATCTCCTGAGTGCGGGCGACGATCGGGATTCCGGAGCCAAGACGGGGCACGAGGTGCATTCTTGCCTACCGGGCCGACAACTTCGCCTGTGTTTTAGCCGAGAGCTTCATCGCACTCGACCTCTACCGGGTGATCTCGCCGCTGCGGGCGGGCGCCTGTCGCGCCTCGCGCCGCTGCTGGGCGGGCACCCGTACTTCGGCGCGGTGCGCGCGGATGCGCTTGCCCGCCCGGCGGGCCCGGTCGACCCACACGCTGCGGCCCGCTCGCTGGAGCTCTTCGCGGCGGTACTCGACCTCGGCCAGTACTCCGGTGAGTAGAGCGTCGTTCGTGTTCATCACTGTTTCCCCTTAGGAACTCACTGCCTTGGTTGGTAGTGATGAGATTCGTCCTGAGGGGTGCCCTGCGGCATCGGGTGATCACCTACACCCGGACGTGATTCGACCCCTTACGCCGGCCTATCCCCTGCTCGGGCGGCGTAAGGGGTCGAGTTTCAGTGGTTCTGGGCGTGACCCGGGCCACTCGGCCGCACGGCGCCGAGCAGCCCCCGCCAAGCCTGCGGCGAGAGGCGGAAGGCACCTCCCTCGGGGTCCTTGGAGTCCCTCAGGGCGGCACCGGAACCGGTGAAGGCGACCTCGACGCAGTCGTTGCCGCCGCCACTGTGGCTGCTCTTGAACCACCGGGCCTGGGAAAGATCATCGTTGGGCGTCATGCTCCCCACTCCTTACTTTGTTTCCAGGGACTTCTCCGAGAGGGCCGCCCGTTCGGCGAACCTTCCGGCGGCCTCGGCGATCACCTCGACCGAGTCGTCCGGCTTCAACGCGGCGGCACGCAGATGGTCGAACATCAACGCGTATCGCCGGACGTCCGGGGGTTCCTCCAGGTAGAGCCCAGTGGAGGTGCTGTCGACGTAGACCACGTCGGTGTCGGCCAGTTCGGGGAAGCCCATGATGAGGAACGGACCCTCCATCCCGGGATGGGCCCCCGCGCCGAACGGCACGATCTGGACGGTCACGTTCGGCTGCGCCGCCATCGTGACCATCCGGTACAGCTGTTCCGCCATCACCTCGGGGCCGTCGACCGTGCGATGCAGGACCGCTTCGTCCATGACGGCCCAGTACTCCGGCGGCGAAGGATCGGTCAGCAGCTCCTGCCGCGCCATCCTCGCCGCGACCCTGCGCCTGATCTCGGCGTCTTCGGCGTCGGGCCGCATCGCCCTGATCACGGCCTTGGCGTAGCGCTCGGTCTGCAACAGTCCCGGCACCAGCAGCGCCTGGAACGCCCGCAGTGAACTCGCGTCCGCCTCCAGGCCGACGAAGGTGCCGGTGAACACCTCGTTATACGCATGCCACCAGCCGCGTTTGCGGGCTTCCCTGGCCAGCTGGACGAGCGCTTCCTGCTCGTCGCCCGCGATGCCGTACAGCTCGAGCATGTCGCGCGCGTCGCGCGGGGTGACGCCGACGTGCCCGGTCTCGATCCGGCTGACCTTCGACGCCGAGCATTCGAGCTTCTCGCTCACCTCGTCGATGGTGAGATCCGCCGCCTCGCGCAACCGCCTCAGCTCGCTCGCCAGCCGTCGGCGGCGCACGGTGGGCCCCTGACCCCTCGTCATCACGGCACCTCCACAGGGCTGTCCGAGCACCATCGATCGCGACACGGCGAGGAGAACAGTGTTCAGTAACGCCGCACGAAGCACATCTAACCAGCCCGAGACACATTCGGTGAGATGGTCACACCAGCATTTTCCGGCCCGGCCGGATTTTCATCCTGCAATTTGCAGATTGCCGTTGTAGGTTGAGCATTGTGCAACGCGGTACGCCCGCCTTCACCGGCGGCAGCGGACCCGTTCGCGGCACTGGCGCGGGGCCGCGAGCTGCACCGATGGGTTTCCGGAAGGATACCCGTCAAGGCCGGATTCACCCCCGGAGCAGGGCCGGAGCCGTCCCCCGATCGGTTCCGGCCCTCCCTTTATCTCCACCATTCCGTAATGCTCTGGCTCCAGATGTTAATGCGTTTCGCCATTCCCTCTAAAGGGTGGACAAGACGCCTCTCCGATGCGGAACGTCACCGTTCACACCACCCGGAGAAGACCTTCCTGCACGACGGTCGCGATATGCGTTCCGTCCGCGGCGAAGAACCGGCCGGTCGCCAAGCCGCGGGCACCCGACGCCGTCGGCGACGCGCTGTCGTAGAGGAACCACTCGTCGGCCCGGAACGGGCGATGGAACCAGAGCGCGTGGTCGAGGCTCGCGCCGATCACCTTGTCGAGGTCCCAGTAGACGCCGTGGCGCGCGAGGACCGAATCCAGGAGCGTCATGTCGGAGGCGTAAGTCAGGACGCAGACGTGCAGCAACTGCTGATCCGGGAGCTTGCCGTCGGCCCGCATCCAGACCTGGTTCCTGGCGGGCCGCTCGCCCGATTTCCTGGTCACCCACGGCGGGTCGTTGACGTATCGCAGGTCGATCGGGCGCGGCCGGTCGAGATTGCCCATGAAGTAGCCCTCGGCGCGCTCCTGCAACGTCGGGAGCGACTCGGGGTCCGGGACGTCCGGCATGCCCTCGGAGTGCTCGATGCCGCCCTCGTCCTTCTGGAACGAGGCGGACAGGGAGAAGATCGCCTTGCCGTGCTGGATGCCCACGACGCGGCGGGTGGTGAACGAACGGCCGTCGCGGATCCGGTCGACCTCGTAGACGATCGGGACACTCGGGTCGCCGCCGCGGATGAAATACGCGTGCAGCGAGTGGACCTTCCGCTCCTCGGGGACCGTGCGGCCCGCGGCGACCAGCGCCTGCCCGGCGACCTGCCCGCCGAACACCCGCACCGGCGAGTGGGCGGGCGAGACCCCGCGGAAGATGTTCTCCTCGATCTTCTCCAAGTCCAGCAACGCGACCAGCCGGTCGAGCACGGGCTGGCCGCCCACTCCGCCGGCGTTGTCGAAACCGGCCGCGGCTTCCCTGGCCATCTCAGTCATGTCCTGAACTTTAGGCCGTAAGGGTGCCCCGGTCCCGGGTGAGGCGGGACGTTTGTCGCGAAGGCCACCTTCGGGACAGGTGAGGACAACTCACGGCTCGCGGTGGTCGGTGTCTCTGGTGAGGGCGCGTACAGGTGGTCGTGCGGCCGAACTCCCCCGCGAGGCGTCCGCCTGATCACGCGTGTCGTCCATTCAGACACGCGTGTCGTCCATCCAGTCACGCGAGCCCACTCGACCACCCCAGCCCCGACGTAGTGAAGGCCTCCTTCCCTACTTTGAAGGTAGGGAAGGAGGCCTTCACGGCATAGTCGCGGCCTGGCGTGACCAGGGTCAGGCGTGGTCGTCCTCGCCGAGGCGGTGCACCCGGATGAGGTTGGTCGAGCCGACGGTCCCGGGCGGGGAACCGGCCACGATGACCACCAGGTCGCCCTTGGCGTACTTGCCCATTTCGAGCATCGCGTGGTCGACCTGCTGGATCATCTGGTCGGTGGAACCCACCTTCGGCACGATCCGCGTCGTGGTGCCCCAGGTCATCGCGAGCTGACTGCGGACGCTTTCCTCCGGCGTGAACGCCAGCAGCGGCAGCCGCGTGTGCAGCCGCGCGAGCCGGCGGACGGTGTCACCGGACTGGGTGAAGGCGACCAGCGCCTTGGCGTTCAGCCGCTCACCGATGTCACGGGCCGCGTAGGAGATGACGCCACGCTTGGTGCGCGGGACGTGCGAGAGCGGCGGCACGACCGGCGAGTCGGTCTCGACGGCCTCGATGATCCGGCCCATGGTCTGGACGACCTCGATCGCGTAGCGGCCGACGCTGGTCTCACCCGACAGCATGAGGGCGTCCGCGCCGTCGAGCACCGCGTTGGCGACGTCCGAGGCTTCGGCGCGGGTCGGCCGGGAGCTGTTGATCATCGACTCGAGCATCTGCGTCGCGACGATGACCGGCTTCGCGTTCTCGCGGGCGATCTGGATGGTGCGCTTCTGCACCAGCGGGACCTGCTCCAGCGGGAGTTCCACGCCGAGGTCACCACGAGCGATCATCACCGCGTCGAAGGCCAGCACGATGGCTTCGAGGTTGTAGACCGCTTCGGGCTTCTCGATCTTCGCGACCACCGGGAGGCGTCCCTTGCCGACGCGGTCCATCACCTGGTGGACCAGGTCGATGTCGGCGGGCGAGCGGACGAACGACAGCGCGATGAAGTCCACGCCGAGTTCGAGCGCGAACTCGAGGTCTTCGATGTCCTTTTCGGACAGCGCGGGGACGGAGACGTCCATCCCCGGCAGGGAAACGCCCTTGTTGTTGCTGACGGGGCCGCCTTCGGTGACCTCGCAGACGACGTCCGGGCCCTCGACCTGCTTGACGACGAGGCCGACCTTGCCGTCGTCCACGAGGAGACGGTCGCCGGGCTTCGCGTCGTCGGCGAGTCCTTTGTAGGTGGTCGAGACGCGGTCGTGCGTACCCGCGACGTCCTCGACGGTGATGCGCACGATGTCGCCGTTGTGCCACTCGACCGGACCGCCCGCGAAGGTGCCGAGACGGATCTTCGGCCCCTGAAGGTCGGCGAGGATGCCCACGGCGCGGCCGGATTCGGCGGCGGCGTTGCGGATGAGGTCGTAGACCTGCTTGTGGTCGCTGTGCGTCCCGTGACTGAAGTTCATCCTCGCGACGTCCATCCCGGCGTCGACGAGTTGCCGCATCTTCTCCGGCGTAGCGGTCGCGGGGCCCAGGGTACAAACGATCTTCGCGCGTCGGCTCACGTTCGTACAGCGTAGTCCCTCATCGCGGATACGTCTGTACCGATACCGAAAGTTCAAGAAAAGTGTCAGTTCACCTGGGATGGACAACCGCTGATCGGGGTTCGACGGTTATCGTCGCGGCTTCTCGCTCGGCCCGACCCGGTCACGGGCCCACTCGTTGAACGCGCGGACCTGCCGCCATGCCTTTCGCACCCGGTCGAGCGCGCCCCGTTCGTGCAGGACGTCGTCCGGTTCCCAGCCGCGGACGGCGTACACCGAGCGGTACCTCAGCAGGTCGATGCGGGGATGATCCTCGGCGAACCCGCGCGGCTTCGACTTGAGCCTGTCCCCCTTGACCTCCCAGCCCGCCTTCTCCAGCTTCGCGAGGATCTTGGCCAGTTCGGCGCCGCGCAGTTCGGTGTCGACGGCCTTGCGGAAGCGGGCGAGCTGATCGGACTCGAAGTGGAAGCAGCCGCCACCGACACGCAGCCCGGCCGGGCCGACCTCGACGTAGTACGCGCCGCCACCGCGGCCCTGCTCGATCACCGCGCCGCAATGGGTCTTGTACGGCGTCTTGTCCTTGGCGAACCGGACGTCGCGATACGGGCGGAACACCTTTCCCTCGCCGAAGCCGTCGCCGAACTCCGGCACCAGCTCGGCGAGCAGCGCCTCCATCGGCGCGCGGACGTCGGCCTTGTAGGTGGCGAGGTTCGCGTCCCAATAGGACTTGGAGTTGTCCGCCTCGAGACCGTCGTAGAAGTCGATGGCGTACTCGCCGAAACCCTCGAAACCCATGCGGTGACGTTAATCCCCACCCCCGACAGAAGCGCGTGAAGGCCCCCTTCCCTCGGCTGAGCCGAGGGAAGGGGGCCTTCACGCGCGCCCGAGAGAGGCTTACTTGGCCAGCGCGGTGATCAGCTCGCCGTCGGTCGTGTCACCGGACAGCTCCCAGAAGAAGGCACCGCCGAGACCCTGGTTCTTGGCGTAGGCGACCTTGCCGCCGATGGTCGCCGGGGTGTCGTAGCTCCACCAGTTGTTTCCGCACTTCGCGTACGCCGTACCCGCGACGGTGCCGGTGGCCGGGCACGTGGTCTTCAGGATCTTGTAGTCCTCGATACCCGCCTCGTAGGTGCCCTGCGCCGCGCCGGTGGCGGTGCCGGTGGTGGCGTCCTGGGTGACACCGGTCCAGCCGCGGCCGTAGAAACCGATACCCAGCAGCAGTTTGCCCGCCGGAACGCCCTTGCTCTTCAGCTTCTGGATCGCCGCGTCGGAGTGGAAGCCGGCGGTCGGGATGCCCGCGTAGTCGTTCAGCGGCGAATGCGGCGCGGTCGGGCCCTGCGCGGCCCAGGCGCCGAAGTAGTCGTAGGTCATGACGTTGTACCAGTCGAAGTACTGCGAAGCGCCGCCGTAGTCCGCGGCGTCGATCTTGCCGCCGTCGGTGCCGTCCGCGGTGATCGCGGCGGTGACGAGCTTCGAGCCGAACTTCTCCCGCAGGGCCTGCGCGAGGTTCTTGATGGCCGCCGCGCCGCTGGTGTCACAGGAGAGACCGCAGGCGTTCGGGTACTCCCAGTCGATGTCGATGCCGTCGAAGACGCCGGCCCAGCGCGGGTCGTTGACCAGGTTGTAGCAGGACTCCGCGAACTTGGCGGGGTTCTTCGCCGCCTCGCCGAAGCCACCGGACCAGGTCCAGCCGCCGAAGGACCACAGCACCTTGAGGTTCGGGTGCTTGACCTTGAGCTTCTTCAGCTGGTTGAAGTTCCCGCGCAGCGCGCCGTTGTCCCAGCTGTCGGCGACCCCGTCGACACTGCCGGCGGCGTCGTAGAACTTGCTGGTCGCCGCTTCCGCGTCGCCGATCGCGCAGCCACCGTTCGTCACGTTGCCGAACGAGTAGTTGATATGCGTCAGCTTGTTCGCCGAACCGGAGGTGTCGATGTTCTTCACATGGTAGTTCCGCTGGTAGACGCCCCATTCGGCGAAGTACCCGAGTACCTTGCCGACCGAGGCGTCCGGTGCGTCGGGAGCGGCGGTCGCCTGCTGCGCCGGGGCGGCGACGGCCAGCGCGCCCAGCGCGACGGCCGCGGCACCCACGATCGCGGTGAGCCTGCTCAAACGGGACATCGTTCTCCCTTCACGGTCACCTGCGGTGACGAGAGGACTGCGGCGGGACACGCACAAATTAAGTGGACTAGACCACTTCGTCAATGGTTCAGACCGCGACTTTCGGATGGACATTTTCGAACATTCCTTGACGGAAATATGCCGCGCGGGGCACATTTCCCGGATGATGCAGACTTTCGAGATCCTCGCCGAGCCGCGGCGGAGGACCATCCTGGACCTCTTGCGCGATGGCGAACGGTCGGTCAACGAGCTGGTCGAGGTCCTCGAATTGAGCCAACCGGCCGTATCGAAGCACCTGCGTGTCCTACGCGAGGCGGGTCTGGTCACCGTCCGCGTCGCCGCCCAGCGCCGCTGCTACCGGCTCCGCCCGGAGCCGCTCGCGGAGGTCGACGCCTGGCTCGCGCCGTACCGCCGGTTCTGGGAAGGCCGGATCGACGCGCTCGAGCGGCACCTCGACGAAGACAGTCAGTGAATAGGTAACGGCTCGAACGGGATTCCGCGGTCGGCCGCGCGCCGCGTCCCCCAGTCGTAGAGCGCCTGGAGTGCGGGGCGTAACCGCTCCCCTTCCTCGGTGAGCCGGTACTCGACGTGCGGCACCCGGCCTTCCCGGCTCTCGCGGAGCACGAGGCCGTCCGCCTCCAGTTCGCGCAGGTGCTGGGTCAGCATCTTCTCGCTGACGCCCGGCATCCGGCGCCGCAGTTCGCCGTACCGATGCACCCCTTCCTTCAGATGCGAGAGGATCACCGGCTTCCACTTGCCGCCGATGACGTCGACGGCGAGCTCGACCGCGCAGTGGTACCGCTTCATCGCCACTCCCGTTGGTACGCACCGAAAAGTAAGCGGTTGTCCGGAGCGGCCGGAGGATGGTTGCCTTGCCCGACCGGGAGATCATCGCCGCTGGGAGGACCCTACGTGACCGAGACGCCGACGTTGTACGAATGGGCGGGCGGGCTGGACGCCTTGCGACGGCTGACGGCCGTCTTCTACGGCCACGTGCTGAAGGACCCGTTGCTGGAGCCCGTCTTCCGCCAGATGGACCCCGGCCATCCCGAGCACGTGGCGGTCTGGCTCGCCGAGGTGTTCGGCGGCCCCGAGACCTACAGTCACGACCACGGCGGTCACCGGCACATGGTCGGACGGCATCTCGGTCGCGCCATCACCGAAGAGCAGCGCCGCCGTTGGGTGAACCTGCTCTTCGACGCCGCCGACGAGGCAGGGCTGCCCGCCGACCCCGAGTTCCGCTCCGCGTTCGCCGCCTACGTCGAATGGGGCAGCAGGCTCGCGGTGATGTTCTCCCAGCCCGGCCGCGAGGTCACCGTGCCCGAGCCGATGCCGAAGTGGGACTGGGGCAACCGCCCGCCCTGGCAGCCGCCGTCGGACTGAGTGCGGTCATAGTGGGGCGGTCGGGAAAGGAGGCCGCCGTGATCCGGGTCGACGGCCGGACCCTGCGCTGCGCGGACGTCGTGACCGCCGCGGGCACCGAGGGGCCGCTGGGCATTGACGTTTCCATCGCCGCGCTGCGCGGCGCCGAAAGCGCGTGGAAACTCGCCGAGGAGCTGAGCACGCGGCGGATCGTCTACGGCCGCACCACCGGCGTCGGCGCCAACAAGGAGGATCCGGTCGGCGAAGGCGAGTCGCCGGATCACGGGCTGCGGCTGCTGCGCAGTCACGCCGGCGGCAGCGGCGATGTCATGTCCCCCGCCCAGACCAGGGGGATGATGCTGATCCGGCTCAACCAGCTGCTGGCCGGACGGTCCGGGCTCAGCCCGGAGCTGATCGGGGCGCTGGCCGCCGCGGTGCGGACCGGGTCGCTGCCGCTGGTGCACCGGCTCGGCGCGATCGGCACCGGCGACCTCGCCCCGCTCGCGGAGACCGCGCTCGCCCTCACCGGCGAACGGCCGTGGCTGACCGGCGGTGTGCCGCCGGTACCCGTGCAGGCCGGTGACGCGCTCGCGTTCATGAGCAGCAACGCCGCCACCCTGGCCGAAGCGACGCTCGCGGCGATGCGGCTCGACACGCTGACGCGGGCGAGTCACGTGGTCGCGGCACTGACCTACATCGCGCTCGACGGGAACCCGGAGGCGTACGCGACTCCTGTGCACGAAGCGCGTCCGCACGCCGGGCAGGTCGCGTGCGCGGCGGAGATGCGGCGACTGCTCGGGATGGAGGGCACGCCCAAACCCGGCAGGCGCATCCAGGACCCGTTCGGGCTCCGCGCTTTCCCGCAGGTTCAGGGGCCGGCGCTGGACGCGATCCACTATCTGCGCGACGTGCTCGCGGTGGAGATCAACGCCAGCACCGAGAACCCGATGATCTCGACGGTGCACCAGGACGCCTACCACCACGCGCATTTCCACACCGCGTACGTCTCGACCGCGCTCGACCAGGTGCGGGCGACCGTCCACCAGGTCGCGGAGCTGTCGGTGGCCCGCCTCGGCGACCTGGTGGAACCGGAGTTCACCGGGCTGCGGCCGTTCCTCGCGGCCGGGCCGTCGGGCAGTTCGGGCGTGATGATCCTGGAGTACGTCGCCCACGACGCGCTCACCGAACTCCGGCAGGCCGCGCTCCCGGCGACGCTGGGCACCGCCGTCGTCTCGCGCGGGATCGAAGACCACGCGAGCTTCTCCACCCAGGCCGCGCGGGCGGCGACCGCGGCCGGGACGGCCTACCAACAGGTCCTGGCGTGTGAGCTGGTCGCGGCCGTCCGGGCGCTGCGGATGCGGAAGGCCGAACTCGTCTCCCTGCCCGCGCGGGACGCCTACGAGACCGCCGCCGCCGTGCTCGATCCGAGCGTCGAGGACCGGCCACTCACCGAGGACATCGCGCGCGCCGTCTCGCTTTTGGACACCTTCTCGCTCATCTGACTCCTCCGATGTCGAGAACCGCCGGACGGCGTCGTCCCCGGGGCAGCACACACCACAGCGAGGAGATCACCATGGGCATCCGGCAGCTGGACCACGTCGGCGTCATCGTCAGCGACCTCACGGCCGCCGTCGCGTTCTTCGTCGAGTTCGGCCTCGAACTGGAAGGCAAGATGACGATGGAGAGCGACCTGGCGGACCGCATCACCGCGGTCGGGCAGGCCAAATCGGAGATCGCGATGGTGCGCGTCCCCGGCGGCGACGGGCGGCTCGAGCTCATCCAGTACCTCACCCCCGAGTCCCACTCCGGCGACTCGCACGCTCCGGCCAACACGCTCGGTCTGCGCCACCTCGCCTTCCAGGTCGACGACATCGAAGGCGTCCTCGACCGGGTGCGGCCCCACGGAGGCACGCTCGTGGGCGAAGTCGTGAACTACGAGGACACCTTTCGGCTCTGCTACCTTCGCGGCCCCGACGGGATCATCATCGAGCTGGCCGAGAAGCTCGGCTGACACCTCAGCAGCAACAACCCCGCCGGGCGAGGGCCCGGATCCGGGGACTCGTCGCGGGCCGGTTCGCGGCGGCCTCGACGGCGGCGAGCATCCGCCCTCGCTCAGCCCTGTCGAGCACGCGGCCGCGGGTGATGACGGTGTCGATCTTCGCGACGTTGCGGATGTCGGCGGCCGGGTTCGCGTCCAGCAGCACGAGATCCGCCTCCTTCCCCGCCGCGACGGTGCCCGAAGTCCTTTCCCTGCCGAGGAACTTCGCGGCGTCGCCGGTGACGGTCTTCAACGCCCGCACCGGCGAAAGCCCGGCCTCGACCAGGAAGCCGAGCTCCTCGTGCAGTCCGCTGCCGGGGAAGGTGTACGGGTTGAGGCAGTCGGTGCCGCCGATGAGCCCGACGCCCGCTTCGTGCGCGACGCCGACCAGCCGCAGCGTCTCCTGGTAGTACCGCTCCTGAAGGGCGATCTCCGACGGCGTCTTCGGCGCGAACAATTCGATGCCCTTGACCCAGCTCTCGCGCAGGTCCGCGGGGACGTATTTCAGCCGGGGGTCCTGCTGGTGGGTTTCGGCGGGCTGGGTGACCACCCGGTTGATCGTCAGCGTCGGCGAGTGCCAGGTGCCGTTGCACCGCAGCCCGCCGAAGTAGGCCCGCGCCACTCCGGGGTCGTACGTGGTGACCGATTCGAACTCCAGTTGCCGCGCGAGGTTGAAGAAGGCACGCGGAGCCGCTGGGTCGTACGGCGTCGTTTTCAGCCTGCCGAGGATCTCGTCGCGCCGGGACGAACAGTGGACGGACACCCCGAAGAAATGCTCGAAGCTGTGCTGGCCGAGGTCGCTCGCCTCGCGGTGCGACAGCTTGTACGGCCAATGCCCGGAGAACCTCAGGCCCTGGTGGCGCGCCTCGTCCGCGATCGCTCGCACGGCGTCGGACCCGAGGTAGGAGTAGGTCTTCACGAACTCGGCGCCCGCGGCCTTCTCCGCGCGGACGGCGGCCCGCGCCTCGGCCGCCGTCGTCACCTGGAGCACCGGCGGGCCAAGGAGCGTGACCGGCCCGTCGACGATCCCGCTCGCCAGGACGAACCGCGGGCCGAGCAGCTCGCCGCGTTCGATCTTGTCCCTGGTCGCGCGGTTCTCCGCGTACCCCCACATCTCACGGGCGCCCGTGACGCCGTGGACGAGGTGCAGCGGCGGGACGATCTCTTCCAGGTCCGCGCCGTGGGTGTGCATGTCCCAGAGCCCGGGGATGAGGTACTTGCCGCGGCCGTCGATCACCCGGGCGCCACCGGTTTCCGGAACCTGGCCGGAGGCGCCGACCCAGGCGATCCGGTCGCCGGCGAGCACGACCGAGACGTCACGCCGCGGCGCCGAACCCGTGCCGTCGATCAGCGTGACCCGGTCGATGACGACGATCTCGACCGTGTCCGCGGCGGCTGTACCGGGCAGCAGCCCGGCGAGCGCCACCCCGGTCCCGCCGGCGGCCAGCCATCTCAGGAACTCGCGCCTGCTGGATCCCGCACCCGCCATGAGAACCGCCGCCCTTCCACCCAGATCCCCCAGGCGGCCGATTCAACTCGCCGAGATGGAGGCGCCGCAAGGAAAGCGAAGGCCCCTTACCCGAGCTCAGCACAAAGTAAGGGGCCTTCTCCTGAAACACGGCTCAGCCGAAGAAGACCTCGGCCTCTTCGTACCGCTCGACCGGGACGGTCTTCAGCTCGGCGGTCGCCTCGGAGAGCTTGACGCGGACGATGTCGGTGCCGCGCAGCGCGGTCATCACGCCGAAATCACCGTCGGCGACGGCGTCGACGGCGTTGAGCCCGAACCGGGTGGCGAGCACGCGGTCGTACGCCGTCGGGGTGCCGCCGCGCTGGACGTGCCCGAGCACGACCGCACGGGACTCCTTGCCGGTGCGGGCGGCGATCTCGTCGGCCAGCCAGGTGCCGATGCCGCCGAGCCGGACATGCCCGAAGGCGTCCTTCTCACCGGTCAGCAGCTTCTCCTCGCCGCCCTCGGGCAGCGCGCCCTCGGCGACCACGATGATCGGCGCGTACTCCTTCTCGAAGCGGCGCTCGACCCACGAGACGACCTGGTCGACGCTGAAGTGCCGCTCCGGCACCAGGATCACGCTCGCGCCCCCGGCGAGACCGGAGTGCAGCGCGATCCAGCCCGCGTGACGGCCCATGACCTCGACGACGAGGGCGCGGTGGTGCGACTCGGCCGTGGTGTGCAGCCGGTCGATGGCCTCGGTGGCGATCGAGACAGCCGTGTCGAAGCCGAACGTGTAGTCGGTGGCGCCGAGGTCGTTGTCGATCGTCTTGGGCACCCCGACGACGCCGATACCGTCGTCCGTGAGCCGCTTCGCGACGCCGAGGGTGTCTTCGCCGCCGATCGCGATCAGCGCGTCGACCTGCTGCTCGGCGAGCACGGCCTTGATCTTGTCGACCCCGCCCTCGACCTTGTACGGGTTGGTCCGCGACGAACGCAGGATCGTGCCGCCGCGGGTCAGGATGTCCTCGACGTCGTTCAGGCCGAGCGGGCGGCTGTCCCCGGTGAGGGGACCGTTCCAGCCGTTGCGGAACCCGACGATGTCCCAGCCGTGTACCTCGATGCCCTTGCGCACCACAGCGCGGATCACCGCGTTGAGCCCCGGGCAGTCGCCACCGCCGGTCAGCACACCGACACGCATGAGAAGCCTCCGTCTTGTGTTCCGTAGAGATGACAGTCACATGTCCCGCCGCCAGCGTAGCGGGAGTTCTCTGGATCGGTGCAGGGCGGACCACCTCGGGAATCGGTCCACGTCCGCGATGTGCTAGCTTGGCGCCGTGCAGCGCTATTTCTGGTTTACGAAGCCGGCCCCGGGTGGGCACGGCGGCGTGAACCTGCGCTGACCTCCACCCCGAGCCGGAATCACACCGGCTCGGCGTGTTCCCGCGGGTCGGTATCCCTTTCGAAAGGAACCAGACCCGCGATGTCTCCCTCCGCTGACACCCTGATCGCCCTCGACGGGCACCGCACGGCGGCCATCGACCCGCTGCTGTCGCCCGCGATGCTGCGGCACGAACATCCGATGACGGCGGAAATCGCCGATACCGTCCTAGCCGGGCGGGCCTCGGCCGTCGACATCCTCGACGGCCGGGACGACCGGCTCCTCGTCGTCGTCGGGCCCTGCTCGGTGCACGACACGGACGCCGCGCTCGACTACGCCCGCCGCCTCGCCGCCAAGGCCGAAGAACACCGCCGCGACCTGCACATCGTCATGCGCGTCTACTTCGAGAAGCCGCGGACCACGCTCGGCTGGAAGGGCCTGATCAACGACCCCGGCCTCGACGGCACCTACGAGGTCAACCACGGTCTCCGGATGGCGCGCAAACTGCTGCTCGACATCTCGGCGCTCGGGCTGCCGGTCGGCTGCGAATTCCTCGACCCGATCACCCCGCAGTTCATCTCCGACACCGTGACCTGGGGTTCCATCGGCGCGCGGACCGCGGCGAGCCAGGTGCACCGGCAGCTGTGCAGCGCGCTGTCGATGCCGGTCGGGATCAAGAACTCGACCGAGGGCGACGTCCGGGTCGCCGTCGACGCCACCCGCGCGGCCGGCGCGAGCCACGTCTTCGCCGGGATCAACCCCGACGGGCTCGCCGCGCTGATCACCACCGCGGGCAACGAGGACTGTCACGTGATCCTGCGCGGCAGCTCCGCCGGTCCGAACTACGACGCCGCGACAGTGGCGGACACGCTGGCGCGGCTCGCGAAGTCCGGGCTGCCGGAGCGCGTGATCATCGACGCGAGCCACGGCAACAGCGCCAAGGACCACGTGCGCCAGGCTTCGGTCGTCCGCGAACTCGCCGGGCGGATCGGCGCCGGTGAGCGGGGCATCGCGGGGCTGATGCTGGAAAGCTTCCTGGTGGCGGGCCGGCAGGACCTGACGCTGGGCTCGGCTTCGTCGCTGACCTACGGGCAGTCGATCACGGACGCCTGCCTCGGCTGGGAGACGACCGCGGAACTGCTGGACACGCTCGCGAAGGCGGTGGACTCGCGCCGCTGACGGATCCCGGCGGCTGCAATGAACGGTCCTTTACTTGCAAAATTTGCCATGAAAGGACCGTTCCTTGCATGGCGCGGCGGGGTGGGAGGCCAGGGGCTTAAGCCGCGAAGGGAGCTTTCGTCGCATGGCACGCGGGGATGGCGTCCTTTGCGTCAGGCCCATTCGTAGTGAGGGCCTCCTTCCCTACCTTGAGGGTAGTGAAGGAGGCCTTCACGGACTCTGGACCGCCACTCCAGTCCCAGCAGCCGCACCAGTCACAAGCGCCGCACGTGAAGGCCAGCCCAAGTACATGAAGGACCCCATCCTTGCGCCTAGGTACAGGAAGGGGGCCTTCACGTACTTCAGGCAGGGACCTACCGGTGCCAGTAAGACTCGATGATCTGCCACCGCTGGTAGTTGTGCCGCGCGTCGGCCAGCGCGTCGTGCTGGTCGTCCGGGGCGGCGGGCAGCTTCGGCTTGCCCGCGTCCTCCCAGCGTTGCCGCAGGTCACGCGTGAAGCGCGGCAGCTGGCGCGGCAGCGCGGGCATCGGACCCCACAGTTGCGCCAGCGCGACGTGGTCGTAGGCGGCGAACCAGGCCCACAGTTCGATCCCGCCTGGCGGCTTGCCGAAGAACTCGAGCAGGTCCGTGCGGATCTTCTCGCGGCTGCGCCACGCCGGGTCGGCTGGCGACGGGAGTTTCGGGAGCACGTGGTCGCGGACCCAGGGGCCCGCCTTGCCGGGATCGAAATCGGTCGAGACCGCGTAGAACTCGCGGCCTCTTTCGTCCACGACACCGATCGACACCAGATCGATGGTCACGCCGTCCTCAATGAATTCGGTGTCGTAGAAAAAGCGCACCGGAGAACCCTAGTGGGGCCTCAGCCGACCTTGGTGTCCGGGATACGGGCGACGTCGTGGGCGGACGGCTGCGCGGGCACCTTGGGGCGGATTCCCGCCTCCTCGGCGGCGAGCAGTTCCTTCGCCTTGGCGGCGTAGATGTCGACGTACTCCTGGCCGGAGAGCTCCATGAGGGCGTACATGATCTCGTCGGTGATGGACCGCTCGATGAACCTGTCGCCGGCGAGGCCTTCGTAGCGCGAGAAGTCGAGCGGCTTGCCGAAGCGGATCTCGAGGCGGCGCGGCCACCACATCTTCGAGCCGATCGGGTTCACCTTGTCGGTGCCGACCATGGCCACCGGGACCACGACGCCGCCGGACTCCAGCGCGATCCGCGCGACGCCGGTCTTGCCCTTGTACAGGCGGCCGTCCGGGGAGCGGGTGCCTTCGGGGTAGATGCCGAGGAGGTGCCCTTCGCGGACCAGCCGGGTCGCGGTGTCGAGCGCGGCCTGTGCGGCGTTGCCGCCGGAACGGTCGATCGGGAACTGGCCGACGCCGGTGAAGAACCACTTCTTCAACAGGCCCTTGAAGCCTCTTTCGGTGAAATACTCCGATTTGGCCGGGAAGGTCACCTTGCGCTTGACGCGCAGCGGCATGAAGAAGGAGTCGGCCACCGCGAGGTGGTTGCCCGCGAGGATCGCGCCACCGTCGTCGGGGATGTTCTCCGCGCCGACGACTTTGGTGGGCCACAGCGCCTTGAGCAGTGGCCCGATAAACACGTGTTTCATGAGCCAGTACAGCACTGCGAAAACTCCTCCTAGCAGCTCAACCCCCGCGCCCGATGGTCAAGACTACGAATCGCGCACTCTTGGCACAACGAAGTCCACCCGGTTACCCGCGGCCAGCGACGGATCTCACACCCGATCCGGCCTGATTCCGGCAGTGGCCGGGGGCCCACAAGCCGCTCCGGTCGTGCGAACATAGTAGACCTACCCAGCTCTCACGGAAGGCGATCGCATGGCCGTCCTCGCCGGCGCGGAACCGTTCGCTCACACCGGTTCGTCCGAAGCAGGGTTCCTGCTGTGCCACGGGTTCACCGGCACCCCCGCGAGTATGCGGCCCTGGGGCGACCATCTGGCCGAGGCCGGTTACACGGTGCGTTGCCCGCTGCTCCCCGGGCACGGGACCCGGTGGCAGGACATGAACCGGACAGGCTGGGAAGACTGGTACGGCGCGGTCCGCGAAGAGCTGCTGGCGCTCTTCTCGACCTGCGACACGGTGTTCGTCGCCGGGATGTCGATGGGCGGGACGCTGACGCTGCGGCTGGCCGAGGAGTTCGGCGACCGGATCGCCGGCATCGTGCTGGTGAACCCGTCGGTGCTGACCCTGCGGTGGGACGCCAAACTGCTGCCCGTCCTGTCGCGGATCCTGCCGTCGGTGCCGGGCGTGGCCAACGACATCGCGAAGCCGGGCGAGACGGAGCTGGCCTACTCGCGGACGCCTGTGCGCGCCGCGGCGAGCCTGGCGAAGCTGTGGAAGCTCACCCGCGCGGATCTGGGCAAGGTGACCCAGCCCGTGCTCCTGCTCCATTCGGCCGTCGACCACATCGTGGAGCCGGTCAACTCCCAGGTGATCCTCGACGGGATCGGCAGCGATGACGTGACCGAGGTGGTGCTGGAGAACAGCTTCCACGTCGCCACGCAAGACCACGACGCGGGCCTGATCTTCACGCGTACGGTGGACTTCGCCCGGTCCGTGCGCCGGGCGGGACAGGTGGACGCCGGATGAGCAGAGGCAAGGACGGGCCGGAGGACGTCGACGCGACGTTCGCCGAGATCGTGGCCGACCTCCGTGCGGAGGGCGTCGGGCTGTTCCCGGAAGACGACCTGGAGAAACCGGCCGGGAAGACGAGGGAAAAGCCCGCCGAGAAGGCACCCCGGCCCGAGCAGTCGGACGCCGAATCCGAAGCGGGCTGGCGAGGCGGCGGCACCAGCTGGGACAAGACCCTCTTCGAGGACGATCCCGCCGGGCCGGGTGAGGACGAGGGCCACTTCGTGCCGCCCGAGCCGCCTCCCCTGCCGCGTCCGCGCAAGGGCGCCTTCATCGTCCTGCTGTTCTTCGTGGTCGGCCTGCTGCTCCTGATCGCGCCCAATCTGATCGGCATGGGCACGCGGCTCGGCACCCCGCTCGGCATCCTCGCCCTCGCGACCGCGATCGCCCTGCTCCTGCTGCGGGTTCGCCAGGGGCCGCCGCCCGGCGCGGATCCGCACAACGGCGCCCAGGTCTGAACTGCCGGACAATTCCGATCATGAAGATCGACTTCACTCCCTCGCGCCGGTCGACGGTCGGCGCGGAATGGGAGCTCGCCCTCGTCGACCGGCGGACCGGTGAGCTTTCGTCGGTCGCGGAGCAGGTGCTGGACGCCGTCCGGCCCGACGGCGAGGAGGAGCACCCGAAGATCAAGCAGGAGCTGCTGCTCAACACCATCGAGGTGATCAGCGGGATCTGCGACACGATCGCCGAGGTCAAGGCCGATCTGAACGAGTCGCTGGACGTCGTCCATTCGGTCCTCGACCCGCTGGGCGTCGAGCTGTTCTCGGCCGGGTCGCATCCGTTCTCGACGTGGTACCAGCAGAAGGTCACCGACAAGGAGCGCTACGCCAAGCTCATCGACCGGACCCAGTGGTGGGGGCGGCAGATGCTGATCTACGGCGTCCACGTGCACGTCGGCGTCGACCATCGCGACAAGGCCCTGCCGATCCTGGACGCGCTGCTCAACTACGCGCCGCACCTGCAAGCGCTTTCGGCGTCTTCGCCGTACTGGGGTGCGGAGGACACCGGCTACGCGTCGAACCGCGCGCTGATGTTCCAGCAGCTGCCGACGGCCGGGCTGCCGTTCCAGTTCCGGAAGTGGACCGAGCTGGAGAGCTACGTCGACGACATGTTCACCACGGGCGTGATCGACCACTTCTCCGAGATCCGCTGGGACGTCCGGCCCGCCCCGCATTTCGGGACGATCGAGATGCGGGTGTGCGACGGATTGCCGACGCTGGAGGAGGTCGGCGCGATCGCGGCGCTGACGCAATGTCTCGTCGACGATTTCAATTCCCGCCTCGAAGACGGCGAGATCCTGCCGACGCTGCCGCCTTGGCACGTCCAGGAGAACAAGTGGCGCGCGGCGCGTTACGGCGTCGACGCGATCATCATCCTCGACGCGGCCGGAAACGAACGGCTCGTCACCGACGACACCTACGACCTGCTGGAGCGGCTCGAACCGGTCGCCCGGCGCCTGGACTGCGTCGACGAACTGCGGTCGGTCGAGACGATCCTGGCCTACGGGCCCAGCTACCTGCGTCAGCGCGCGGTGGCGAAGCACTACAACGGCAGCCTTCGCGCCGTCGTCGCTTCACTCATCGCCGAAATGCGGGACGGAAAGATCGCGCGCCCCTGACCTCCGACCGCATTTAGTCCTCTGAATGCGGTAGTTGCGCGTGCAAGGACCGCATCCAGAGGACTAAATGCGGGAGTCGAGATGCCCAAGGAGGGTGCTCGGGCCGAAGGTCGAAGCACCCAGCGCCTCGACGCGGGAACGCAGCTCGCGATCGGCGGTCACCACGACGACGTGGTCGTCCGGGCCGGCCTCCCTGGCCTTCCGCGCGACGGCCACGATCTGGGAGTCCCCGTCGGACTCGGCGTCGACGACCTCGACGCCGGGCACGGCCGCGACTCCCCGCGCCTTCCCCTCGACGACCAGCACGACCCTCGGCCACCACGACCATTCGCCGCCACCCGGGAGCGCCGGATCGGCGAGCCCGGTGCCGGCCAGGGTCGCGAGCTTGTCCCGCAACCGTTCCGCGGCGCCACGCCGGTCGCGCCACCAGCCGTCCGGCCGCGACCCGACGACGTTCGCGCCGTCGACCACCAGTACCAGTTCGCGATCCAAGTGTTCCTTCAATCCCGGCCACGCCACCGCGAAATCGCGGTGCAGCCGGAAGTCCGCGACCTCGCCCGCCCGGACCCACCGCAGTTCCGCGCTCTCCGCGTTCTTCACCCTGGCCGAAAGCGTGCCGATCGGCGCGGCCAGGATCGTGGTGTAGCGCCAGTTCCCGTGGTCGACGTGCGACGCGGCCAGCGCGCGGACGCCCGACGGCGGGATGTCGGCCTCTTCGTGCGCCTCGCGGGTGGCGGCCTCACGCGGGCTCTCCCCCGCCTCGACGGCGCCCCCTGGCAGCGCCCACGTACGCCCGTGATGCACCCACCAAGCCCGGCGTTGCAGCAGGACACCGCGCGCGGGATCGGACAGCAGCAGCCCGGCGGCGCCGTTCAAACCCCAGTGGAGATGCCCGAAGTCGCATTTCACGAAGCCGTTGCCGTCTTGCCGGGTCACGGCTTCAGCCTGTCACACCGACTTCGGCGCCGGGAGCCTTCGCCGCGTCGACGGCGAGCGCCGCCGCGCCGACGATCGTGCTGTCGTCCCCGTGGTGCGCGGTGCGGATCCGGGCCAGCGGCCGGTGCCCGGCGCCGGTGATCTTGCCCGCGTACTGCTCTCGCGCCTCGTCGAGGAACAGCGGCGCCGATTCGGACACCCCGCCGCCGATCACGATGATCTCCGGGTCGAAGACATCCGCGACCAGCGCCAGCCCTTCGGCGAGCCACTTGCCCAGTTCGGTCATCGCGCGCTGGGCGATCGGGTCGCCGTCGCGGGCGGCACCGGCGACCCGGCGGCCGGTGACCGAACCGGGGTCTCCCCTGGTCTCCCGCGCCAGCACGGTCGACCGGCCGGGGTGCCGGGCGAGCAGTTCCACCGCGGTCGCGGCCAGCGCGGTCCCGCTGCAGTACCGCTCCCAGCAGCCGTACTTGCCGCACGGGCAGGGCCGCCCGCCGGGAACGACCGTGAGATGCCCGAGTTCGGGGGCGACGCCGTACGCGCCCCGGTAGATCTTGCCGTCGAGCAGCAGACCCGCGCCGATCCCGGTACCGAGCGCGATCAGCGCGGCCACCTGGGCGCCGCGGGCGGCCCCGAAGCGGTACTCGCCGATCGCCGCGGCGTTCACGTCGTGTTCCAGGGTCACCGGCAGGCCGACGCGTTTCTCGATCCGTTCGGCGACCGGCGCGGCACGCCAGGACAGATGCGGCGCGAACATCACCGTCCGCCGGTCCTTGGCGACGAACCCGGCGACCGCGAGCCCGACACCGGAGACCTCGTGCCGGTTGCGGAGGTCTTCGACCACGCCGGCGATGGCGTCTTCGAGCGCGTCCTCCCCGCTGGGCGTGCCGACCCTGGCGGTGTCCATCAGCGAGCCGTGCTCGTCCACCACGCCGGCGCGCACACTCGTGCCCCCGACGTCCACCCCTACCGTCAGCAACTCAGTTCTCCCGGTCCGGCTGCCAAGCGTCGCGCCTGGTCACCGTGATGTGCTGGACCCGCGAAGCTCCCACCGGCGCATCTTCCCGCGCCGGCTCCTTCCGCGCAGGCTGGAACCCCGGCATGTGCACCCCGCCCTCGGGCTCCCAGCGATCGGCGAGCACCGCCCGCAGCAGCGCGACGAGCTGCGCGGCCTGCTCCATCAGCCGTGCCACGAACTCGGGCCGCTCCCCTCGGAAGACGCCGACGACCGCGCAGAGCGGGCACCAGCCGCCGTCCGTGTCGTGTTCCGAGCAGCCGTGCCCGGCGGAGATCAGGCCCTCCAGCCACGGCGCCGCGTGCTCGACGACGAGTTCGACCAGCAGCCGGATCTCTTCGGCCAGTTTGAGGCCGTCGGCCTCCGTGTGTTCGCTGTACTCGCTCACCCGGGTCCCCGGTTCCCGGCCAGGCTCACGACCAGGCCGTGCGCGTCGGATTCCGCACCGGTGATCCGGCACGGGCGCAACATCTCCGGCAGCGCGATCAGCCGCCGGAAACCGTCCACGGTGACGGCGAGATCATCGTCCACTCTGGCCAGGTCCACTTCGGAGTCACGGTGCAGCGGCACCGCGATCCGCAGCTGATAGCCACCGTCCGATTCGGACACCTGCAGCAGCGGGGTGACACCTTTTTCGTTGCCTGCCAAGGGATCAAGCCCCTGATAAAGCTCGTACGCGATTTCTTGCAACGCCTCGAGCCCCACCGGCTCGACGGCGCGGTGCTCGACGGGCTTCACCTGTCCGGGCCCGAAACCGGCGTCGGCGAGCTCGGCGAGGACGGCGTTCTGCTGGGTGCGCCTGGTCCGCATCCACGAGGCCGCGGCGCCGCGCCAGAACCCGGGCGCGGGCATCAGCCGGTTGACGATCAGGCCGTCGACCAGGATCCCGCGCAGGGCAAGGGAACTGAGGGTGCGGCGGGCTTCCGCGACGACCACGCGCTCCGGCGTCAGCACGAGCCGTACGGTGGTGGTGGCCGGGTCGGTGAGCAGGGTGCGAAGCGACTCCAGATGCGCGCCGAGCCGCCCCGCGTCGGCCGCCGTCCGCCGCGCGCCCGGTTTGAACATCCTCGACAGATAGCCGGAGACGGCTTCGGGCAAAGCCAGCAGGCGCAGCGTTTCCGCGGTCGGTCCACAGTCGACGACGACCGTCTCCCATGGACCGTGTTCGGCGAGGCGCTGGACCTCGGTGAGCGCGAGGAGTTCGTCCACGCCGGGCACCACGGTGAGTTCTTCGGCGTCGAGCGAGTCGAGGCCCGCCCCCGCGAGCGCGGTCTGCAATTCCTGCCGGAGTTCGCGCCAGGTGCTGTCGACGAGGCCGCGGGTGTCGATCTGGGCGGCGTGGAGAAGTCCCGACGTACTCCCTACCGCGGAGGGACCGACGATATCGTCCACTTCGGACGGTGCGGCGCCGAGCGCGCGGCCGAAGGCGTCACCGAGGGAATGGGCCGGGTCGGTCGAGACCACGAGCGTCTTCCTGCCCCGCCCGGCGAGTGCCGCCGCCGTCGCCGCGGCGAGCGTGGTCTTGCCGACACCCCCCTTGCCGGTGAACAGCAGGATCCGCATGCCTACCCTTCGACTCAGGACGCTTCAGCGCGCTTCTTGAGCTCCTTGAGCGCGGTGTCCATGACCATCTTCTCGGCCTTGCGGCGCAGCAGCCCGATCATCGGCAGCGCCAGCTCGACGGACAGCGTATACGTGACCTTGGTGCGGCCGGCGCCCAGCGCTTCGAGCGCGTAGCGGCCGTTCTGGGCCTTCTGCATCTGCCCCTTGACCAGGTGCCAGCTGACCCCGTTGCCGTCGGCGTCCCAGTCGTACTCGAGGGTGTAGACGTCCTTGATCGGCCCGGCGTCGAGGGTGAGTTTCACCTGCTTGGCGCGGCCGTTGTCATCCTCGCCGAGTACCTCGGTCTCCCGGACGGCCTTGGCCCATTCCGGGTACGCGGGGAAGTCGGCGATGACGGCCATCACCCGCGCGGGCTCGGCGTCGACCTCGATGGACTGCGTGGACTGCTCGGCCATGGTCCAAACTGTAGCCGCAGCCGAGGGTCACCAGCGCAGCACGTACGGCTGTGCCGTCTCTTTGAAGTGACCGACGTTACGGCATTCGGTCCTGCCGAGCCTCGTCCGCGGGGTCAGCGGCTGGTGGACGTGCCCGAACACCGACCAGCGCGGCCGCTGCTCGCGGATGAGACCGACCAGCGCCGCCGACCCGATCTCGGACCGCCGCGCGATCACGTCGTAGGTCAGTTCCGGGATGGCGGGCGGGATGTGGGTGCACAGGACGTCGACGTTCTCCAGCGCGCCGACCGCGACGTCGTACTCCTCGCGGGTGCGCAGGTACGGCCGCCAGAAGCCGTTGCGGCGCGGGACCACGTTCGGCGGGAGGAGCGCGCCGCCGACGAACCCGAACCGCAGGCCGCCGAACTCGGCGACCTCGCCGTCGACGACGGTGATGCCGTCGCCGGCGAACTCCGGCCACAGCGACGGGTCGTCGACGTTGCCGGGGGTCGCGAACGTCGGCGCGGTCAAAGCGCCGAACAGGACGGCGTACTGATCATGGATCGCCTCGCCGACGGCGGCGGCGGGATCGGCCAAAGTGGCCCACAACGATCGCGAGAAGGCAACGGTCTCATCACGAGTGCCCTCACGCCGGAGCCTCGCGAACTCGCCGACCTTCTCGGCGCCGAACAGCGCGCCCATGATGCCCTTGTCGTGCTCGCGGTAGTCGACGAAGTCCAGCAGGTCGCCCAGCACGATCAGCGCGTCGGCGCCGTCGCCCGCGCGTTTGAGCGCGTCGGCGTTGCCGTGCACGTCCGACACCACGTGAACCCGCATGCTCTCCCCTACCCGGCCCGGGGACCGACCCCGGGCTCGCGCCCGTCCTCGAGGACCTCTTTGAGCCCGAGCGCGATCGCCTTGGCCGCACGGGCCCTGCGATCGAACTCCCGCCGCAGGTCACGGGCCTGGAGCACAAGAGGCTCCCCGTCCGGACCGGCGGGAGTGGCGCGCAGGAAGTAGTGCAGCAAAGTGCCGTCGAGCACCGGCTCGAGCCAGACCTCCATGGTACCGATCAAGGCACCGCGCACGGTCCAGCGCAATCCTTGGTCGCCACGGTCGGTGTAGACCTCCAGAACGAGGTCCGGCCAGTAACGTGACCAAGATCGCGGATCGGCGAAAGCGGCGGCCACGGTGGACGGCGGGACCACGAGGAAGGTCTCGTCAACGATGTCGAGAGCTGGCGGCGCCTGGTTCACAGCGGCAGAATGTCATGCCCTGGGTATGGCCGATTCGTCAGCATGGTCTTAAGGTGCACGGCACGCTAAGTTGACTGGCGGGTAACACCGGTCACACCACTTGCACGCGAACACGGAGGTTCCTCGTGCGCGAATACAGCGCCCCCGCCGCCAATCCGGTGACCGACGACGAGAATCTCGCCGACGTCGTCTGGGCGAACGCGGAGCGGTTCTCCGATGTCGTGAGTTTCCGCCGCCAGGTCGACGGTACCTGGTTGGACATCACCGCCAAAGACTTCGCCGCCCAGGTTCTGGCCATGGCCAAGGGAATGGCACAGGCGGGTATCGCTCCGGGCGACCGGATCGGGCTCATGTCCAAGACCCGGTACGAATGGACCCTGATCGATTTCGCGATCTGGGCCGCCGGCGCGGTCACCGTCCCGATCTACGACACCTCCTCGGCAGAGCAGGTGCACTGGATCCTCTCGGACTCGGCGGCGAAGGGCGTGTTCGTCGAGACCGACGAACACCTCGCGACGCTCGAATCCGTCAAGGGACGCCTCGACACGCTCGAGCACACCTGGCAGATCGAGGCAGGCGCCGTCGACCAGCTCACCGAGCAGGGTTCCGCGCTGAGCGACGACGATCTGCACGAGCGCCGCCGCACGGTGAAGGCGGGCGACCTGGCCACGATCGTGTACACCTCGGGCACGACCGGCCGCCCCAAGGGCGTCGAGCTGACCCACCGGAACCTCCTGGCCGAGATCCGCGCCGACATCGCCGCGTTCCCGCAGCTGATGGAGCAGGGCAACTCGCTGCTGGTGTTCCTGCCGCTCGCGCACGTCCTCGCCCGTGCCATCGCGGTGACGGCGCTCAGCGCGCGAGTGACCCTCGGGCACACCTCGGACGTCAAGAACCTCGTCGCCGACCTCGGTACCTTCCGGCCGACGTTCGTCGTCGCCGTGCCCCGGGTGTTCGAGAAGGTCTACAACGGCGCGAAGCAGAAGGCGCACGGTGACGGCAAGGGCAAGATCTTCGACGCCGCCGAAGCCACCGCTGTCGCGTACAGCCAGGCTCAGGACACCGGCGGCGCCGGGCTGGGCCTCAAGGTCAAGCACGCGCTGTTCGACAAGCTCGTCTTCAGCAAGCTGCGCGCGGCCCTCGGCGGCCGATGTGTCGCCGCGGTGTCCGGCGGTGCCCCGCTCGGCGTGCGGCTGGCGCACTTCTTCCGCGGGATCGGCGTCCCGGTGTTCGAGGGCTACGGCCTGACCGAGACGTCCGCCGCGGCCTGCGTCGGCACCCAGGACGGCTTCCGCGTCGGCACCGTGGGACGCCCGGTCGCCGGCACTTCGGTGCGGATCGCCGAGGACGGCGAAATCCTGCTGAAGGGCGACGTCGTCTTCAGCGGCTACTTCAACAACGCCCAAGCGACCGCCGAAGCGCTCGAAGACGGCTGGTTCCACACCGGCGACCTCGGCGAACTGGACCGCGACGGCTTCCTCAAGATCACCGGGCGCAAGAAGGAGATCATCGTCACCGCGGGCGGCAAGAACGTCGCCCCGTCCGGGCTCGAGGACACCATCAAGGCCAGCCCGCTGATCAGCCAGGCGATGGTCGTCGGCGACCAGCGGCCGTTCATCGGCGCGCTGATCACCATCGACGAGGAGTACTTCCCGTCGTGGAAATCGCAGCACGGCAAGCCTTCCGACGCCTCCGTGTCCGACCTGGCCGACGCCGCCGCACTGCGCGCCGAGGTCCAGCAGGCCGTCGATCAGGCCAACAGCGCGGTTTCGCAGGCCGAGGCGATCAAGAAGTTCACGATCCTCTCGAAGGACTTCACCGAGGCAGGCGGCGAGATCACGCCGAGCCTGAAGCTGAAGCGCAACATCGTGAACAAGAACTACGCGACCGACATCGAAGCGCTGTACAAGAAGTAGCTCTTCGCGCGTGAAGGCAGTCCGTGAGGGCCTCCTTCCCTACCGTGAGGGTAGGCAAGGAGGCCCTCACGGACGAACGAGGTGCGGCTGGGTGCGGCCGGGGCTCAGGCGACGTTGCGAAAGCCACTTTCGCACCGTTGAAGGTTGCTAAAGTGGCTTTCGCAACGACCGCGCAGGCCTGGTGAGCGGGCCTGCGCAGGTATCCAGGCGCCGGTGCGCCCAATGTGGCATTGGGGACACTCAACGTCCCCAATGCCACATTGGGCGCGTCACCACCGCGAGTAGGTGACTAATTGCGGGTGATCTTCGCGTCCCACTCGATGTGGTGCTGGTACAGCCAGTTCCGGTCCCGGTCGGACGTCGTACTGGAAGACACCGAAGCGCTACCGGCCACCAGTTTCTCCACCCGCGCCCGCCGCAGCCGCTCGTAGGCCATGAAAGCCGTTGGTGCGTCAGGAAGATCTCGTAGGCACTGCGCCAGCACGACACTGTCCTCCAGCGCCATCGACGCTCCCTGCCCCGCGGCGGGCGAGGCCGCGTGCGCGGCGTCGCCGACGAGCACCATCGACGCGTTGAACCACACCGGCGTCGAGGGAACGTCGTAGGAATGGCCGCCGAAGACGTCGTCCCCCGTCGACTGGATGATTTCCGCGGCAGGCAACGGTTCCCCGTCGAAAGCCGCGAAGGCCGCCGAGCGCCACTCAGCCGCCGAAAGACCGACGCGGACGCCTTCGGCCGTGGGAAGCCGTGCGAACCAGTACGTCGAGCCGTCGGGTGTGCTCGTGTAGCCGAAGAAGGCGTGCAGGCTTTGAATCATCCGATAGAGGGACGGCGCCTGCGGGATGCTCGTGTCGGTCGTGTAGCCGTAGACGACGTCGAGGCCGGTCGAGCGCGGAGGCGGGCACGCCGGGTCGATGATGGTCCGGACGACCGACCGCAGCCCGTCGGCGCCGATCAGGATGTCCCCCTCGGCGACGGACCCGTCCTCGAAGCGCGCGACTCCCGGCGAGGCGGAAACCAGCCGCTTCCCGCGTTCGAAGGTGATCCCGCGCGAGATCACTTCCTCTTGCAGCGCACGGTAAAGGGACGCGCGGGTCAAGGTGCGCGGCCCGGTGAGCCCGGCTGAGTCCGCTACGTCGAACGACCGCCGCTCGACGGTCTTCCCATCCGGCGTCACGAGTTCCAGCCCGACGGCGGCGAAGGAGTTGTCGACCACCGGAGCCTCGGCGCCGATCGCGCGCAGGGCGTCCATGCCGTTGTGCATGATCGTCAGGAACGCGCCCGCGTCCTCGCCGCCGGACGGGTACGCCTCGTGAACGCTCGCTTCGATCCCGGCCAGCCGCAACGCCATCGCGGTCACCGTGCCCGAGATGCCGCCGCCGATGATCACAGCCTTCACCGCGAACCCCTCCGTCGTGTCGCCGTCACCCGACGGTACCGGGAAACGGCGACACGACAGCGGGAATCACGCGCCGCCGCTGGCGACGATGTCGCCGTTGACCCCCTTGGGGAAGAACCCGCCCTCCTTCACCGGACCGGGGTTCAGGTAGACGATGTTCAGCACCCTGTCGGCGCCGCGGCCGAAACAGATGCCGTTGTTGTCGGTGGGGACGATGTTGGCCTGGTTGCCCAGCAGGATGCCCTGGTCGTCGTCACCGGGGCCGTCGAGCGCGTCGCGGGCGTTGGAGATCTTGGCCGCCGCGTCGCCGAGGTCCCGGTCGAACAGCGACGTCCGGATGGTGGCGGCGTGGTAGGCCTCGGCAGCCAGGATCCCGGCGGCCGCGTCCAGGAACGTCTTGTTGGTGATCAGCGGCGCGGCCCCCTTGTAGGCCGTGACGCCGACGTCTTCGAACAGGTACGCCGCGAGCAGGAAGTTCTTCTCGCTGGCGAACGGGTCGAACTGCTGGTATTCGCTGATCAGCCCGGCCGCCTTGGCCGCGGCGGTGAAGCTGTCCTTGAGGTCGATCTCGGGCCGCGACACCGCGGCCTCGCCCAGCGCGCCGCGCAGGAACTTGACGTGCGCGACCTCGTCGCCCGCGATCTCCTTGGCGAACTGGTGCAGCGTCTTGTCGTGGAACATCACCTTCTTGCCGCCGACCACCCCACCCTGGGTGCCGACGCCACCGGTGATGTCGTCCGGCAGGCCGCGGCCGTGGACGGCGAAGGAGTAGAATTCGGCTTCGAGATACTCCAGGTTGAGCGCGAAGTTGAGCACGGCCGCGTCGCTGGGGGCCTCCGCGGCGGCAGCTGCCTCACCCGTCGCCGAAGCGGACGAAGTGGCCTGCACCCCGAGGTAGGTCGCGCCGACGACCCCGAGCCCCGCCGCGCCGGCCGCCTTCAAGAACCGGCGGCGATCCGTGCGGTTCTCGGCACTGCGTGAGATCAGGGTACGAACGAAGGGCTTTCCGAACACGAGTGGTTCCTCTCGTCTTTGCGGTACACACCCACCCACTCGGACGTTCGGAACCACTCGTGACCCGGATTGGAAAAGATCTCGAACTTATTTCTTCGCCGCCGCGGCAAGGCGAACAGCGACCGTGCCCACGCCACGCTCTCGGT
Organism: Amycolatopsis sp. WAC 01376; assembly: GCF_003947415.1. GTDB lineage: Bacteria > Actinomycetota > Actinomycetes > Mycobacteriales > Pseudonocardiaceae > Amycolatopsis. Next base: position 676,747 of record NZ_QHKL01000003.1, on the reverse strand, counting down.
CGGGAAACCGCAGATCAGGGGTCTCGTGAGCGGTAAGGACGGTTCTCTTGTGAAGAAGGTCAAACGTGTCGTGTTCGTGGGTGAGGCTGGTGGTGGGGTGAAGGCTCCCTTCGCCGCGTCTGATGCGACGAAGGGAGCCCTCGCCCCCGGGCACCGACCATGCCACCTTTGCCTTACCCCTGACCTCGGATGTCGTGAAGGGCCCCTTTGAGACCTTCATCGTCTCAAAGGGGCCCTTCACGACATCCCCACGACCGCGACCACTCATGTGAGCGCCTGACCGAGCCTGGCATCAACCGCAGCCGGAACCCACGTAGCTACCTAAGCCACCCTTGGCCCTAACCATCCTTACCACTCACAAGACTTGACCGGCGATGTCACGTGACTGACCGGACGACACACGTGATCCAGCGGACGACACACGTGACGGGATGGACGACACGACCGCGGCCGGGTTCCGCCACGAGTCGTCCGGCCCGTCACGCGTGTCGTCCCTCCCGCCACGTGTGCCGTCCGTTCAATCACGCGAAACCGCCACCCGCGCACCGGCCGTAGGTACCTAAGCCACCCGTCACCTTTGCCTTGCGGCTACTTACTTCTTCGTCGCCGCGGCAAGGCGGACACAGACGGCGAGCCCGCGGATGGCCTCTTCGACTTCGGCCAGCTCGGGGTACGTCGGCGCGATGCGGATGACGGCGTCCTCGGGGTCGTCGCCGTACGGGTGGGTCGCGCCGGCCGGGGTCAGGGCGATACCCGCCTCCTTGGCCAGCCGCACGACCTCCTTGGCGGTCCCCGGCGGCACGGTCAGCGAGATGAAGTACCCGCCGGTCGGCTTGGTCCAGGACGCGAGGCCCGATTCGCCCAGTTCCTTGGTGAGGATCTCGTCGACGGCCGCGAACTTCGGCCCGATGAGCTCGGCGTGCTTGCGCATGTGCTCGCGGACGCCGTCCTCGTCGCGCAGGAACTGCGCGTGCCGCAGCTGGTTGACCTTGTCCGGGCCGATGGTCCGCTTGCCGATGAGGCCGGTCCACCAGGCCAGGTTGGCCTCGGAGGCGCCGAAGAAGCCGACGCCGCCACCCGCGTAGGTGACCTTCGAGGTGGAGCCGAAGACGAACACGCGGTCGGCGTTGCCCGCCTCGGTGGCCAGCGCGAGCAGGTCCGCCAGCCGCGCCTCGTCCTCGGTGAGGTGGTGCACGGCGTAGGCGTTGTCCCAGAAGATCCGGAAATCCGGGGCGGCCGTGACCATCGTCGCCAGGCGGCGCACGGTGTCGTCGCTGTAGGTGACGCCGGTCGGGTTGCTGTACTTCGGCACGCACCAGATGCCCTTGATCGCGGCGTCCTCGGCGACGAGACGCTCGACGAAGCCCATGTTCGGGCCGGTCTCGGTGAGCGGCACCTGGATCAGCTCGATCCCGAAGCGCTCCGCCAGCGCGAAGTGACGGTCGTAGCCCGGCACGGGGCACAGGAACTTGACGCTCGGCTCGTCGGCCCAGCGACGCTCGGCGCCGGGGAGCTTGCTGAGGAAGGCCTGCACGATCGAGTCGTGCATGAGCTCCAGGCTGGAGTTGCCCGCGGCCAGCAGCTGCTCGGCCGGGACCTGCAGCGGTCCGGCGAAGATGCGGCGGAGCTCGGGCAGGCCCTTGAGGCCGCCGTAGTTGCGGACGTCCGTGCCGTCCTCGGCTTTGCGCACGTCTCCGGGCAGGGCGAGCAGCCCGTCGGCGAGGTCCAGCTGGCGAGGGGACGGCTTGCCGCGGGTGATGTCCAGGGAGAGGCCACGGTCGACGAGGGCCGCGTAGTCGCGGCGGGCGCTCTCGACATCGACAGGTGCAGTGGTCATGCCTAACGCTAAACCCGGCGCTGATCCGGCGTGAGACGAGGGTGGCTTCCGGCCCGCGCGCCCAAGATCCGATAACGGTTACGGCGTGTTTTTCAGCATTCGTAACGAGTCCGAATCCCCTAGTGGCGCGTCCATTGTTTCCCGCATTCTCGGTGGCACGAGGAAAAGGGGAGAGAAATGGGAACGATGAATCGGGCGGCGGTGACGCTGATGGCGGCGGGTGCGCTGGCCGCGTGCGCGGTACCCCAGCAGGGAACGGCGGCTCCGGCCGTCGCGGTGGCCGCTCCGCCGACCACGATCGTGATCCAGCCACCCGCGATCGCGGTCCCGCCCCAGACGGTTTATGTCGCACCACCCGCGACACAGACGGTCTATCCCGCACCGGCGGTTTCCGTGGCGCGAACGGTGATCGCGTACTACGACGCGCTCAACCGGCGTGATTTCCCCACCGCGTGGAATCTCGGCGGGCAGCGGCTGGCGAAAGGCGGCGCTTATGCCTCCTACGTCAAGGGATTCGCGACGACTTCCTGGGCGGCCCTCACCGTGACGGGCGAGAGCGGGAACACCGTGCACGTCCATCTTTCGGCGCGCCAGACCGATGGTTCACTGCGTACTTTTTCCGGTTCCTACACCGTTTCCGGTGGCGCGATCTCCGGGGCGAACATGAAACGTGTCTCGTGATCACAGCGGGGTGAGTTGCGAGATCTTCCACCGGCCGTCGATCCGGACAGCGGTGACCGAAAGCTGGGAAACCGACGATTGCGGAGCGGCTCCACCGGGAGTGAGCGTCTGCTGGTCGAGGAACAACAGCACTTCGGCCTGCTCTCCGCGCAGGGACCGGACACCGAGCGATCGGACCGTCGTGGTGCGCACGAGCTTCTGCTCTTCGGCCCGTTTCCGCGCCGAAGCGAACTGATCCCGGTACTGCCTGGTCGCCTCCCCGGTGAGCACGTCGGCCGCGGCCCGTTCGGTCCGCGCGAGGTTGCTGTAGTCGTAGGAGAAGACCGCCTTGACCCCGGCGCCGACCTGGTCCGCGACCTCGGCCGTGGCGGCCCGGTCCACCAGCGCCGCGTTGCCGTCCGAGCCCAGCGAGGACGCCTGGAGACCGAACCACACCGCGCACCCGGTGGCCAGCACGATGAGCGCGATCAGGATCCGCGGGATGCGCCCGGTCACGAGCCCGCCGCCTGTACCGCGCTGACCTTCCAGCCGTCCTCGACGCGCTGGTAGTCCACGGTCAGCCTGCTCACCTTGGGCGCGGCCGATCCGCCGCCGGTGCTGACCCGCACGTCCAGCACGGCCATCAGCCGTGCCGTCCCGGCGCCGGCGTCGAGTTCGGTGACCGCGGCCTGTTTGAGCTTGGCCGTGGCGACGGTCTTGCTCGTGGTCGCGCGGTCGATCTGGACCTTCCGGTCGCCGGTGAGATCCTTGCCGAGGCGTCCGGTGGTGACGCCGAGCCAGCGGTCGACGTCCTGGGCGCCGCTGCGGTAGTCGATCGTGTTGAGCACCTCGAGCTGGCCGGACGCGGCGGCCAGGACGGCCTCGCGCTCCCTGCCGCGGGCAAGGCCGTCGTCCCTGGCGGCGCTCCACCACGACCAGCCGAACCAGGCGGCCGCGAAGACCGCCAGCGCGGCGAAAACGGTGAGGGCACGGGTGAGCACTACTTGCCACCCAGCAACGCGCCCAGCCCGCCCGGCGCGGATCCGGTGAGCAGGCTCAGCACGCCCGGCAGCTGAGCGGATTCGGCCGCCTGCGGGGTCTGCTTCGGACGCTCGGGGACCGCGGGCGGCTTCCCGGCGTACGGGGCGTTCTGCGAACCTCGCACACCCGTGGGACTTCCCGGCGGCTCGGCGCAGTAGGCCTGCGTGTTCACCGGCGCCTCGGTGGTGTCGTTGGCGGGGCGTTGTTTCGTGCCCTCGTAGCCCTTGGTGCACGAGGCCGGGTCGAAGAAGTTGAACACGACGCCGAGGTGACCGGTGCCGTCCGGCGACGTCGAGCGCGAGAAGGCCGAGATGATCGGGTACGCGACGAGGAGTTCCTCGATCGCGTCGGTGCGGGCGGAGGTGATCTGGGCGGTGGTGAGCGTGTTCGCGAACAGCACCCCGAGGTCGGTCCCGGAAACCGCGAGCACGTCGCTGATCTGGCGGCTCAGCTTGGGCGCCTCGTCGATCACCCGCCGCAGATCCGGGTCGGACGTCTTCAGCTGCGCCGCGATCGTCTTGAGCCCGCTGGAGAACTGGGTGATGTTGTCCGCCTGCCGCCGCTGGGTGTCCAGCACCGTCCGCGAGTTGGCGAGCAGGCCCTGGGTGTCGGGCAGGTACTGCGTCGCCGTCGCGGTGAGGGAACCGGTGCTGTTCAGCAGCTGCCGCAGATCCGGACCGGCGTTGGCGAACGCCTCGTACGTCTCGTCGACGACGGTCTTCAACGATTCCGGCTTCACACTCGACACCAATTTGTCCAAATTGGACAATACGGTGTCCGGCGCGAGCGGGATCGACGTCTTGTCCCGTTTGATGACCGATCCCTCGGCCAGGTAGGGCCCGTTTTCGTGCATGGGCAGCAGATCGACGTACTGCTCCCCCACAGCCGACCGGTTCGCGACCGCCGCCTTGGTGTCCGCGGGGATCTTCGGCGCTCCCTCGTCGATGTCGAGGCCGAGGTCGATTCCGTGCTCGGTGAGCGTCATCGAGGCGACCTTGCCGACCGCGACCCCGCGATAGGAGACCTCGGCGTTGACGAAGATCCCGCCGGAGTCCGCGAGCTGGGCGGTGACGAGGTAGCCGCGAGTGCCGAAGAGCCGGTCCAGCCCGGCGTACTTGCCGCCCGCGTAGACGACCGAAACCACCGCGATGACGATGAACACCGCCATCTTGATCTTGGTCTTGCGGGTGATCACCGGCCACCTCCCAGCAGCGGTCCGAGGATCCCGCCGAGCACGCCGCCCAGCACGTCCCCTTGGGGTGTCTGGGGAGTCTGCGGGAGATCGCCGGCGGGCAGCGGCAGCACCGGCGGCGCGGCACCGTTGTTGAACGGGATCGTGCCGGGGGTGCCGGTGCCCTGGGTGCCGGGCAGCTGGATGATCGGCTGCGACGAGTTGTTCATGTTCTCCAGGAACGTGTCCAGGTTCAGGTCGATCTTCGCTTCGACGTTCGCGTAGTCGCCCTTGATCACGTTGCCCGCGTAGTCCGGGAACGGATAGGTGAGCAGGATCCGCAGCGCCGTCGGCAGGTCCTGGCCGGCCTCGGTCAGTTTCTTCAGTGTCGGCTGCAACGCGCGCAGGTTCGCCACCAGCGTGTCCTTGCTCGCCTTGATCGTTTCGGTCGCCACCCCGGACAGCGTGTTCAGCGACTGCAGCATGCCGACGAGCTGATCCCGTTGCTCGGTCACGACCTTGAGCCCCGGCGAAAGATTGTCGAGCGCGTTCGTGAGATTCTGTGTCTGGCCGACCAGGGTTTTGGAGAGTTTGTCGAGGCCGTCGATGGCACGCAGGATCTCACCCTTGTGCCCGTCGAGTTCGGTGGCCAGCTTGTCCACTTGGGACAGCAGTGAGCGCACCTCTGCCTCGTTGCCGGTGAGCGCCTCGTTGAGTTCGTGGCTGATCTTCTGGATCTGCTCGACCCCGCCGCCGTTGAGGAGCAGGGAAAGCGCGCCGAGGACCTCTTCGACCTCGGGGTTGCGGTTCGTGCGGTCCAGCGGGATCTTCGCGCCCTCGGCGAGCGCTCCTTCGGGTTTTTCGGGAGCGTGCAGGTCGACGAACTTCTCCCCCAGCAGACTCGACTGCCGCAGCTCGGCACGCGCGTTCGCGGGCAGCGCGATGTCGCCGTTGACGACCATGCTCACCCACGCCGATCGCGTGTCCGGCGCGAGGTCGATCTTCTCGACCCGCCCGACCGGGACGTCGTTGACCTTCACACTCGCCTGCGGCACGAGGTCGAGGACGTCGGAGAACTGCGCGGAGAGCCGGTACGGATGGTCGCCGAGATCCGCGCCGCCCGGCAAGGGAGTGTTGTACAGCCCGGAAAAGCCGCCGTCACTGCATCCGGCCAGCACCAGGACACCCGCCATCACGCCCGCGATCCGCTGCCGTTGCCGCTTCATTTCGGGAGCCCCTTGGTCATGACGTCGACGAGCGGGAGCGGCAGCGGTGGCAGCTCACCGCTCTGCAATGAGGCCAGCACCTGCGGCACCGACGGGAGTTTCAGCGTGCCGTCGAGGACGGGCGCGAGCTGTTTGCAGATGTTGCCCAGCGCGTCCGGGATCGGCTTCGGCGTACTCGCGCTGATCAGGCGGCACACGGTCAGGATCGGCGGATGCGTCAGCTCGTTCAGGTTGTCCCGCACCGCGATCGTGCCGGATGCCGCGTCGTAGGAGTTGATGAAGTTGGTCGCCCCGGTCGGCGCGATGTCGATCACCTCGGCGAGCGAGGCCCGCTGGTCCACGAGCACCTTCGTCAGGCCCGCCAGTTTGTCCACATTGGATGAAAGCAGGTCCTTGTTCTCCGCGACGAACTTCTCGACGTCGCCCATCGCCGTCGCCAGTGAGTTCAGCGCGGCACCCACGTCGGCGGAATCGGCGGCCAGGAAGCCACTGACGTCCGCGGCGCGGCGGTAGAACTCGTTGAGCTGCTTGTCGCTTTCGGCGAGCGCACCGGTGAAGGAGTTCAGGTTCTGCACCGTGGCGAACAGGTCGCCTTTGGAGCTGTCCAGGGTCTTGGCCAGTTCGGACAGCCGCGTCACCGTGGTGTTGAGGTTCTTCCCGTTGCCGTCGAGGTTCGCGGCCGCGGTGTCGAGCACGTCGGACAGCGCGCCGTTCTTGTTGGCACCGTTGGGTCCGAGGCTGGTCGAGAGCTTGTCGAGACTGGTGTAGAGGTCGTCGAGTTCGGCGGGCGTCGCCGTCTTCTCCTTGGCGATCACCGTGTCCGACGCCATTTCGGGACCGCTCTCGTACGCCGGGGTCAGCTGGACGTACCGGTCGCTGACCAGGCTCGGCGCGACGACGCCGGCGCCCGCGTCGGCCGGGATCGGGGTGTCGCCGTCGATCCGCATGTCGACCCGGACCGCCTCACCCTGCGGCGTGACGCCGGTGATCTCCCCGACCTTCACCCCGAGCACCCGGACCGACGAACCCGCGTAGAGCCCGACCGTCTTCCCGAAGTAGGCGCTGATCCGGGTGCCGCCGGGTTCCTTGAACACCAGCCACAGCCCGGCGGTCAGGAGCAGCACGAGGACGCAGGCGAACGCGATCCAGTCGTACAGCGTGCGGGATCGGGTGCTCATCGTCCGCCCACCCCCTGGTTCGGTGCCGCGATCGGCGGGGTGCAGCCCTCCGGGTTGACCTGGAACGCGCCCGCGATGATCGTCGGCGGCAGCAGCCCGCACAGGTATCCCTCGAACCAGCGCCCGTTGCCGGTCGCGTTGGCGCCGACGCGGGCGAACGGCGCCATCAGCGCGAGGCTGCGGCTGAGGTTGTCCTGGTTGCGCTGCAGGATGTCGGTGACCTTGCCGAGCTTTTCGAGGGTCGGCTTCAGCTGTTGCCGGTTGTCGGCGACGAGACCGGACAGCTGCGCGGAGACCTGTTGCGTGCCCTTGAGCAACGTACTGATCGCGTCCTTCCGGTTCTGCAGTTCGGCGAGCAGGAGGTTGCCGTCGTCGAGGATCCGTTTCAGCTGGGCGTTGCGGTCGGACAGCGTCTTGGACACCTTGCTCGTGTTGGCCAGCAACGTCTTCAGGTCACCGTCGCGTGAGGACACCGTCTTGGACAAGGAAGACAGGCCGCTCAGCGCGTCCTTGAGGTACTGCGGGCTGTCCTTGAGCGCGTCGGAAAGGACGGTGAAACTCGACGCCAGCTGCGCCGTGTCGATCTCGCCGACGGTGCCCGACAGCTCCTGGAACGCGTCCTGCAGTTCGAACGGCGTCCGCGTGCGGTCGAGCCCGATGGTGGTGTTCGGATCCTGGTTCGCCTTGCCCTTCGGGGTCAGCGCGAGGAACTTCTCCCCCAGCAGCGTCTTGATCTCGATCGACGCGGCGGTCGCGTCGCCGACCCTGACGCCGGAGACCCGGAACTTCACCAGCACCTTCTTGCCCGCCAGCTCCACGGAGCTGACCTGGCCGACCTTGACCCCGGCGACCTGGACCTCGTTGTCCGGCGACAGCCCCGCCGACTCGCCGAAGTACGCGGAGTACGTCGTCCCGCTGCCGAACAACGGGATCCGGTCGGAGAAGTACGTCGTCGCCGTGATCAGCACGATCAGGATGAGCGTCACGCCGCCGACCAGGGCCTGGTTGCGTTCCTTGAGCGGCTTCACGGCCCGCACCTCTCCGGTCGCTGCGTGCCGGGCAGCGGCGTGATCGGCAGTTCGATGTTGAGCGACTTGATGCCGATGCTGCCGGAGATCCCGCACAGGTAGTAGTTGAACCAGCTGCCGTAGCTCAGCGTCCTGGTGAACTTCTGCAGGTTGCCCGGCAGCACCTGCAGGAGATGGTCGAGCAGCTGTTCCGAGTCGCCGAGGTTCTGCGACAGCGCGCCGAGCTGCGCGACGTCTTCCTTGAGCGCCGGCCGCGCGTCGGCGAGCAGGCCGGTGGTGGCGACGGTGAGGTCGCCCAGCGCCTTGACCGCCTCCCCGATCGGCTGCCGCTGCTCGTCCAGCCCGGTGACGAGCCGCTGGGTCTGGTCGATCAGCTCGCCCAGCTCCGGCGACCGCTTCTCGACCGTGCCGAGCACCGTGTTGAGGTTCGCGATGACGTCACCGATGATCTTGTCCTTGCCCGCGATGGCCGACGTGACCGACGCGGTGTGCGCGAGCAGGCTGGTGATCGTGCCGCCCTCGCCCTGGAAGACCTGGATGATCTCGTAGGACAGTTTGTTGACGTCCTCGGGGTTCAGCGCGCGGAAGAGCGGTTTGAACCCGTTGAACAGCACGGTCAGGTTCAGCGCCGGTTTGGTGCGCTCGGGCGGGATGACCCCGCCGCGCGGCAACGACTTCTCGTCGCCGATGTCCGTGCCGAGCGAGAGATACCGCTGGCCGACCAGGTTGCGGTACTTGATGGTCGCGGTCACCGACGCGGGCAGCCGATGCGAGGTCTGGACGTCGAAGTGGACCTGCGCGAAGCTGCGGTCGCCCTCCTCGACCTCGATCCTGGCGACCTGCCCGACCTTGACGCCGACGATGCGGACGTCGTCGCCCTCCTTGAGCCCGGACGCGTCGGTGAACTTGGCCGTGTAGCCGGAGGTCTCACCGAAGTTGGTGTTCGCGATGGTGGCGCCGAGGATCGCGGTGAGCAGCACGGTCACCACCGCGAAGATGAGGATCTTGACCAGATCCGGGACGAAGGACCTCATCGGGCCGCCCTCCCGCCTCGTGGGCTGAAGGGGCGGTCCGTGAAGGCCTCCTTCCCTACGCTCAGGGTAGGGAAGGAGGCCTTCACGGCCCCGGAACCCGAGCCCGGCTGAGTCCTCATCGCAGCTCCACCTCCGCCCCGCGGTACAGCGGTCCCACCAGCAGACTGCCCCAGTTCGGCACCTGGTCCGGCGTCGTGCCCATGGCGGGCGACACGAGCAGGTCGATAAGCCGCTGTTCGTCCGGCGTGTTCACCACCGAACCGCCCGCGCTCCCGCCGGCGGGCAGGGTGCCGTCGGGGTCGCGCGGCGGCGCGGGTTTCGAGGACCCGTCGTCGATGGCGCCGTCCGGCGGGTACTGCGGCCAGCGTCCCGGCGGCGGCACCTGCGGATAGCAGCGCGGGCCACGTTTGTCGTCGTACTTCGGCTCATCGACACCGGGCAGGTACTTGCCCCGGCTCGGCGTGAACTCGATGGTCACCCGGCTGACCTCGGGATGCGCGGTGCCCTTGCCGAACGCGAGTTCCGCGCGCGGCACCGATTCGGCCAGCTGTTTGAGCAGGCACGGGTACTCCGGCGCGTACTTCGCGAGGACGTCCAAAGTGGGCTGGAGGTTGGTGGTGAGCCGGATCAGGTTGTCCTGGTTCACTTTCAGGAAGCTCGTCAGGTCGATCGAAGCGGCGGTCACCGTCGAGTAGACGTCGGCGAGACCGCGCTGGCTCTCGACCAGGGTCTTGCTCGTGGTGGTCAGATCCGACAGCGCGGACAGCAGATCCGGCGCGGCCTTGTCGTAGATCGCTGCCGCGTCGGCCAGTCCGGTGATGTCGGCCTTGAGATCGGGCAGCGACGGGTTCACCTTGCCGAGATAGTCCGAAAGCCCGGCCAGCGTCGTGCCGAGCTGTTTGCCCTGACCGTCCAAAGCGGACGCGACGGCGTTGAGCGTGCTGGCCATCTTTTCCGGCTGGACGGCCTGCAGAAGCGGCATGACGTTGCCCAGCACGGTTTCCAGCTCGATCGCGCTGCTGCTGCGGTCCTGCGGGATGACGTCGCCCTCGGCGATGTGCCGCTCGGGTTTCTCGGGCACCTGCAAGGCGACGTACCGCTCACCGAACAACGTCTTCGGCAGCAGGCGCGCGGACACGTTCGACGGGATGACCGAAGTCTTGTCCGGTTGCAGCGCCAGTTCCATCGTCGCGCGGTCACCGTGCGCCCGGATCGTCCGTACCTCGCCGACGACCATCCCGCGCACCTTGACGTCCGCGCCCTCGCGCATCTGGTTGCCGATGCGGTCGGTCTCCAGGTTCACCAGGGTCACCGTGGTGAAGGCCTTCTGGTAGACGGCGATGGTGGTGACGAAGAACAGCACGACCACCACGAGGAAGATCAGCCCCAGCACCTGGTGCCGGAGCCGCTGCAGCAGAATCCTCCTGTTCACCCGGAAATCCTCACCGTCGTCGTGGCGCCCCAGATCGCGAGGCTGAGGAAGAAGTCGAGTACCGAGATCAGCACGATCGACGTCCGCACCGCGCGCCCGACCGCGACGCCGACCCCGGCGGGCCCACCGCTGGCGGTGTAGCCGTAGTAGCAATGGGACAGGATGACGAGCACGCTGAAGATGATCACCTTGAGGAACGACCAGAGCACGTCCTCTGGCGGCAGGAACAGCGTGAAGTAGTGGTCGTAGGTGCCCGCGGACTGGCCGTAGAGCCAGATGGTGATCTGCCGCGAGGCGAGATAGGACGAAAGCAGGCCGACGGCGTAGAGCGGGATGACCGCGGTGACGCCGGCGATCACCCGCGTCGTCACCAGGTACGGCAGGCTCGGCACGCCCATCACTTCGAGCGCGTCGATCTCCTCGGAGATCTTCATCGCGCCCAGCTGCGCGGTGAACCCGCAGCCGACGGTGGCCGAGAGCGCGAGCCCGGCCGAGAGCGGCGCGACCTCGCGGGTGTTGAAGTAGGCCGAGATGAACCCGGTCAGCGCGGCCGTGCCGAGCTGGTTCAGCGCCGAGTAGCCCTGCATGCCGACGATGAGACCGGTGAACAGCGTCATCCCGATCATCACGCCGAGCGTCCCGCCGATCACCGCGAGCGCGCCGGTGCCGAAGCTGACTTCGGTCAGCAGCCGGAAGATCTCGCGGCCGTAGCGCCGGATCGTCCGCGGGGTCCATGCCAGCGCGCGGAAGTAGAACGACAGCTGGCCGCCGAAGCCTTCCAGCATCGCGCCGGGACGCGCGATGATCTCGAGCGTCCGATCCGAAACAGCGGGTTCGCCTGCCATGTCACATCGCCTTCGGCGGCACGATCCGCAGGTAGATCGCGGTCAGCACGACGTTGATCAGGAACAGCAGCAGGAACGTGATGACCACGGCCTGGTTCACCGCGTCGCCGACACCCTTCGGCCCGCCCGCCGGGTTCAGCCCGCGGAACGCCGCGACCACACCGGCGACGAAACCGTAGAGCAGCGCCTTGATCTCACTGATCCACAGGTCCGGCACCTGGGCGAGCGCGTTGAAGCTGGCGAGGTACGCGCCAGGGGTGCCGCCCTGCATGACGACGTTGAAGAAATAGCCGCCGAGCACCCCGACGACACTGACCAAACCGTTCAGCAGTACCGAAACCACGATGGCCGCGAGGACGCGGGGGACGATCAGGCGCTGGATCGGGTTGACCCCGAGTACTTCCATGGCGTCGATCTCTTCGCGGATCTTGCGGGCGCCGATGTCCGCGCAGACCGCGCTGCCGCCCGCGCCCGCCACGAGCAGCGCGGTGATCAGCGGGCTCGCCTGCTGCACGATCGCGAGCGCGCTCGCCGCGCCGGTGAACGACTGCGCGCCGATCTGCTGCGTCAGCGAGCCCAGCTGCAAGGCGATGACGGCGCCGAACGGGATCGCCACCAACGCCGTCGGCAGGATGGTGACGCTGGCGAAGAACCAGCACTGCTGGATCCACTCGCGGAACTGGAACGGGCGTTTGAAGATCGCGCGCAGGACTTCCCACGACAAGGTCGCGAGCCTGCCGACCTGGATGAGCGCACCCGTACCCGGGACGGACACCGATGCGTTCACAGAACCTCCCAGTAGCCTGCCCCGAGTCTTACTCCACCTGTCAACGCCCCATTGCGTTAGCGGTGTTCACTTTGCTCTCGGCACCTCCACGCTAGAACTTGAGTGCGTGCGTCGCGGTCGCACCGCCATCGGCGACGAACTCCGAACCCGTGCTGTACGAACTTTCGTCACTGGCCAGGAACAACACGAGTTTCGCGATGTCCTCCGGCTGTCCGACGCGGCCGAGCGCGACTTTCTTGCCCACCCACGACATGTCGACTTTCTGCCCGCCCGCGGCGGCGGCGACCATCGGGGTGTCGATCGCGCCGGGGTGGACCGAATTGACCCGGATGTTCTTCGCGCCGAGTTCGAGCGCCGCGACCTTGGTCATCCCGCGGATCGCGAACTTGCTCGCGGTGTAGGCGACGAGGAACGGCATCCCGGCGAGGCCTTCCACTGAGGACACGTTGACGATGGAGCCGCCCCCGGCCCCGGTCATCGGTTCAACGACCGAACGCATCCCGAGAAACGCCCCGATCTGGTTGACCCGGATGACGCGTTCGTAGTCGGCGAGCGTGGTCTTGCCCAGTTCCGAGAAATGCAGGATGCCCGCGTTGTTGACCAGCACGGTCGGCGGGCCGAACTCCGAGCGGGTGCGCTCGATCGCGGCGTCCCATTCGGCCTCGTCACCGACGTCGAGATGCTGGTAGACGGCGGACTCGCCGAGATCGGCGGCGAGTTTCTTGCCGTCGAGGTCGTTGATGTCGGCGATCACCACACGCGCGCCCTCGGCCACGAACAGCCGCGCGGCCGCTTCGCCCTGCCCACGGGCACCACCGGTGATCAGGGCCACCTTGCCGTCGAGCCTGCCCATCGTCATCTCCTCTGATTCACGGCAGCGACATGATCTCGGACGCGGCGAACATCCGTTCCTGGTCGCGGTCGGCGAAGTAGCCGCCCACGTTGGCCGCGAGTTCTTCGGTGGTCCAGGTGCCGTTGACGGTGTCGAACCGCTGTTCCACCGACGGCGGCCGCATCAGCGCGACCATCCCGCCGTAGACGAGGAAGACCTGGCCGTTGATCCGGTCGGCTTCCGGCGAGCAGAGGAAGGACACGAACGGCGCGACGTGGTCGACCGAAAGCGGGTCGATCCCCTCCGGCGCGTCGGCTCCGAAGACGGCTTCGGTCATCGCGGTGCGGGCACGCGGGCAGATCGCGTTGGCGCGGACGCCGTAACGGGAAAGGCCGCGGGCGGTCGAGACGGTGAGCGCGGCGATGCCCGCTTTCGCGGCGCCGTAGTTCGGCTGGCCGGGCGCACCGAGCAGGAACGACTCCGACGCGGTGTTGACCACGCGGCCGTACACCGGAGCTCCGTCTACTTTGGACTTGTCGCGCCAGTACGCCCCGGCGTTGCGGGAAAGCAGGAAATGCCCGCGAAGGTGGACCCGGAGCACCGTGTCCCATTCCTCGTCGGACATCGAGAACAGCATCCGGTCGCGCAGCACGCCCGCGTTGTTGACCAGGACGTGCAGTCCGCCGAAGTGGTCGACGGCGGCGGTGAGCAGCGCGTCCGCGGTCGAGGACTCCGAGACGTCGCCGGTGACCGCGACGGCCTTGCCGCCTTCGGCCTCGATCTCGTCGGCCACCGTCCGCGCAGCGGCCGACACGTCGTTGACCACCACCGACGCCCCCGCGTCGGCCAGCGCCAGCGCCTCGGCCCGGCCGAGTCCCGCGCCGGCCCCGGTCACGATGGCCGTCTTGCCGTCCAAACTCACTCCGGGCCTCCCGCCTTCCAACGCACAGCGTCTCCGCACACACTAGAATCTGTTCTCGTCGCACGCAAGCGCCAAATAATCGGCGCTAACCACGTATGAGCAGGGCGTTTTTCGGACAGCTCGCTACAGCTTGAGTAACACGTTCTACTTGATTCTGCGGAACTTCGGCCGACGCGAGGACGAGCTCCTCGTCGTCGTCGAGATCGAAGACCTCCGGCGCGAAGCCGACACAGATCGCGTTCGCCTCGCAGAGCGAGCGATCGACGTCGATCTCCATATTCCCTCCTCGCCGTCACACCTGGTACAACTAGAACAGGTTCTACCCTACCGCCGCGAGCGGCCATGGCACCAGTAACGAGCACCGACGGCAGAGGTGACGGATGCGGATCGACTACACGCCGGAGCAGCGCGCACTGGCCGGGGAACTACGGGAGTACTTCGCCGGGCTGATGACCCCTGAACGCCGTGAAGCCCTTGCCGGTGACGGCGGCGAGTACGGCGACGCCGTGGTGTACAAGGAAATCGTCCGGGACCTCGGCAGTTCGGGCTGGCTCGCGATCGGCTGGCCCCGCGAGTACGGCGGGCAGGACCGGCCAATGCTGGACCAGCTCGTCTTCACCGACGAGGCGGCCGCCGCCGGGGTGCCAGTCCCGTTCCTCACGGTGAACACCGTCGGGCCGACCATCATGCGTTACGGCACCGAAGAACAGAAGGCGTTCTACCTGCCGAAGATCGCCGCCGGCGAGTTGCACTTCGCGATCGGCTACTCCGAACCGGGCGCGGGGACCGACCTGGCGGCGCTGCGCACCCGCGCGATCCGCGACGGCGACGACTACGTCATCAACGGCCAGAAGATGTGGACGAGCCTGATCGAGTACGCCGACTACATCTGGCTGGCCGCCCGCACCGACCCCGAGGCCCACCGGCACAAGGGCCTGAGCATGCTGATCGTGCCGACGTCGGCGCCGGGCTTCTCGTGGACGAAGGTGCACACGGTCGCCGGGCCCGGCACGAGCGCGACCTACTACGACGACGTGCGCGTGCCGGTGACGTCCCGGGTCGCCGGGGAGAACGAGGGCTGGCCGCTCATCACGAACCAGCTCAACCACGAACGGGTCGCGCTGACCTCGGCCGCGCCGATCCAGACGTCGCTGCGCGAGGTGCGGACCTGGGCGCAGACCACGAAACTGCCCGACGGCTCCCGCGTCATCGACCAGCCGTGGGTGCGGCTGCATCTGGCGCGGGTCCACACCCACGCCGAGTACCTGAAACTGCGGAACTGGCGGATCGCCTGGGCGGCCGCGACCGGCGACCTCGGCCCGGCGGAGGCGTCGGCGACCAAGGTGTTCGGCACGGAGTTCGCGACCGAGGCCTACCGGCTGATGATGGAGATCCTCGGCGCGGGCGCCGTCGTCCGCGAGGGCTCCCCCGGCGCCCTGCTGCGCGGCCGGATCGAGCGGCTGCACCGGTCTTCGCTGATCCTCACCTTCGGCGGCGGCGCCAACGAGATCCAGCGGGACATGATCGCCGCGACCGCCCTCGGCCTGCCCGTCACGCGCTAGTGGTTGCGATCGGAAGGTGGGCGGGGGTATTCGGCGGATCCAGATTTCCGCTGGGCGCGCGGCCGGGAGACGCGCGTACCGGTGTCGTACTCGTGTCTTCCGGCCGTGCGTCCAGCGGGAATCTGGGCCGTCGAGACCCCTGCCACCTTTCGATCGTGACCACTAGGAGATATCGATGGACTTCACGCTCACCGAAGCGCAGAAGGATCTCGCGTCGCTCACGAACCGGATCCTGACGGACAAGGTCACCCCCGACGTGCTGGGACCGCACGGTTCCGGTGGCTTCGACGCTCCACTGTGGACCTCACTAGCCCAGGCTGGGGTGCTCGACGCCGCCCTGCCGCAGTCGGTCGGCGGTGGCGGGTTCGGCTTGCTGGAGCAGTGTTCCGTACTGGCCGAGATCGGCCGCGCGGTCGCGCCCGTGCCGTATCTGACGTCGGTCGTGCTGGGCGCCGCGGCGGTGGCCGAATTCGGAGACGGGCGGCTCGTGGAGCGCTGGGTCGTCCCGGTCCTGCGCGGCGACCACGTCCTCGCGGTGGCGCTGCCGGATTACGGTGTGCCCTGCGGTTTCACCGCTGAGGCCGACGGCGACGGCTGGCGCCTGACCGGGGCCCAGACCGCGGTGCCTTCGGGCGCCTTCGCGCACGGATTCCTCGTCGAAGCCGCCATCGACGGCGGGCGGCAGGTGTTCCTGCTCGACCGCGACGCGGTGACCGTCTCCCCGCAGCGGACCGTCGACCACGCCGACGCGGCACTCGTCGAACTGTCCGGCGCGAAAGCCTCGACCTCACTGGGTGACATCGGCGAATGGCTGCGGCTGCGGGCCACCATCGGCGTCTGCGCCCAGCAGCTCGGCGTCGTCGAACGGGCACTGGAACTGACCGCGGCGTACGCGCGGGAGCGCAAGCAGTTCGGCCATCTCATCGGGAGTTTCCAGGCGGTGCGGCAGCGGCTCGCCGACGCCTACGTCGACGTCGAAGCCGTCCGGCTGACGTTGTGGCAGGCCGCCTGGCGGCTCAGTGAAGGCCTTCCGGCGGCCGAAGAGGTCGCGACGGCGAAGTTCTGGGCGGCCGAAGCCGGGCATCGGGTCGCTCACACCGCCGTGCACATCCACGGCGGTGTCGGCATCGACGTCGACCACACGCTGCATCGCTACTTCGTCGCGGCGAAGCGGCTCGAGTTCACGCTGGGCGGCGCGACCACGCAACTGCGCGGACTCGGCGACCTGCTGGCCGCGGACCCGGCATGACCCCCACGGTCACGGAACTCCTGCTCGCGCGGGCGGAGGACCGCTCGACCGGCCTGCTGTTCGAAGACCGGCACTGGACCTGGGCCGAACACGTCCGGGCCTGCGCCGGACACGCGGCCGCGCTCGCCGGGCTCCTGCGGCCCGGCGGGCATTTCGGGCTGCTGGCGGACAACGTCCCCGAGTTCTCGTTCCTGCTCGGCGGCGCGGCGCTTTCGGGGCACGTGCTGGTCGGCCTGAACCCGACGCGCCGGGGCGCGGCGCTGGCCCGCGACATCGCGCTGGCCGACTGCGAGCTGGTGTTCGCCGAGGAAAAGTACCTCCCGCTCCTGTCCGCGGCCGGCGTCCCGGTGCTGCCGCTGAACGAGCTCGAGCCGGCGCGGGAGGCCGTCGTGCCCGTGGCCGCGAAGCCCGAAGACCTGCTGATGCTGATCTTCACCTCCGGCACCAGCGGCGATCCGAAGGCCGTCCGGTGCACGCACGGGAAGATCGCCTACCCCGGCGAGATGCTGGCGACCCGGTTCGGTCTGTCCACAGAGGACAGCGTGTACGTGTCGATGCCGATGTTCCACTCCAACGCCATCATGGCAGGCTGGTCGGTCGGCCTCGCCGCGGGCGCGGGGATCGCGCTGCGGCGGCGGTTCTCCGCCTCGGGCTTCCTGCCGGACGTGCGGAAGTTCGGTGCGACGTACGCCAACTACGTCGGCAAGCCGCTGTCCTATGTGCTCACCACTCCCGAGCGGGACGACGATGCCGAAAACCCGCTGAAACTGGTCTACGGCAACGAAGGTGCGGAAGCCGACCTCGCCGCTTTCGGCAAGCGCTTCGGCTGCCACGTCGTCGACGCGTTCGGCTCGACCGAGGGCGGCGTGAACTTCGGCCGGGACGCCACCACCCCAGCCGGTTCACTCGGCCGCCTGCTCGACGGCGTCGCCGTCCTCGATCCGGAGACCGGGCAACCCTGTCCCCCGGCGGAATTCGACGCGGACGGGAAGCTGCTCAACGCCGCCGAGGCGGTCGGCGAACTGGTCAACACCGGCGGCGCCGGCTTCTTCGCCGGCTACTACGGCGATCCGGCCGCCGAGGCCGAGCGGATGCGCGACGGGATGTATCACACCGGAGACCTGGCGTATCTCGACGCGGACGGTTACTGCTACTTCGCGGGACGGCTCGGCGACTGGCTCCGCGTCGACGGCGAAAACCTCGGTACCGCGCCGATCGAACGCGCGCTCCTTCGCCATCCCGCGGTCAGCGAGGCCGCCGTGTACGGGGTGCCGGATCCGAGGGTGGGCGACCAGGTGATGGCCGCCTTGGTCTGCCGGACGCCGATCGACGCGGCCGAGTTCGCCGCTTTCGTCGCCGCACAAGGTGATCTCGGGCCGAAGCAGTGGCCCCGGTACGTGCGGACGCTCGGCGAACTCCCGCGGACGGCCACGCACAAGATACTCAAACGAGAACTGGCCGCCGAGGGCACACGCGACGCCCAAGAGCTGCACTACCCCCGCGTTTAGTCCTCTGGATGCGGTAGTTCGTGGTGGCAACTACCGCATCCAGAGGACTGAACGCGAAGGGGCGTGACCCGCAGGGATCCCAGGGTCGGCACCGGTGATCTTCCCGATGTCCCGGCACCGGCGCACTGCCTACGTTCGGTGCCATGAACCGAACCACGCGCCGGATCGGCGTACTGGCGGCCGCTCTCGCCCTGCCCGCCGTCCTCCTCGCGCCGCCCGCGTCGGCGGCACCCGTCCGCTTGAGCCTCCCGACGCCGACAGGTCCTTACGCCGTCGGCAGCACCGACCTCCATCTCATCGATCACTCCCGCCAAGACCCGTGGGTTCCCGGCCTGACGCGGGAATTGATGGTCACCGTGCGGTACCCGGCTTTGCCGAGCGGAAAGCCGAAAGCGCCGTACATGGCGCCGGGTGTCGCGAAGGTGGTGGCCGAGGGCGACGCCGTCAAGCTGGGTATGACGGCGGATCAGCTCGACTACCGCTTCCCCACCCACGCCAGGGCCGGCGCACCCGCGATCGGCGGCAAGCGGCCTGTCGTGCTGTATTCACCCGGGGGCACCCTGTCGCGTTCGCACGGCACCACGCACCTGGAACAACTCGCGAGCGAGGGCTACGTCGTCGTGGCCATCGACCACACCCACGAAGCCGAAGCGGTGGAGTTCCCCGATGGGCGCGTCGCGAAGAAGGCCCTGCCGCCGTCGAGCATCGAGGTGTCGAAGCGCGTGATCGACACTCGCGTCCGCGATACGCGTTTCGTCCTCGACTCGCTCGGCCTGACCCAGGCCGGCATGTTCGGCCACTCCGCCGGCGGGTTCACCGCGGGCGAGACGATGGTGACCGATCGGCGCGTCGTCGCCGGGGCGAATCTGGACGGCAGCATGGCCCATTCGCAGTCGCAGCGGATCTTCGGCCGCGTCGCCGACGAGGGATTGGACCGGCCGTTCCTGCTGATGAGTGCAGGTAATCACAGCGCCGCGTCGGACGCGTCCTGGCAGGAGTTCCTCCGCAACCAGCGCGGCTGGACCCGCGAGACGCGGCTGCCGGACGGTGAACACTTCAGCTTCACCGACTACCAGACGCTGTTGCCGCAGCTGGGCAACGCTCCGGCCGCGTTCGTCGGCACCATCGACCCGGCGCGGAGCGTCGCCACGCAGCGCGCTCAGCTCTCGGCGTTCTTCGGCAAGACTCTGCGTCACCGAAGCAGCGACGTGACCAGGGTGTCCTTGAGCCAGGCTTCGTAGTCGTCGTGACTCCACCCGGCCTCGGTGACGAGGCTGGCGTGGACGTCCGCGCTCATCAGGGCCACGGCGATGTCCGCGGCCCTGGGCACCACCGCGCGGCCGCCGTTCCGGACCCGGTCGATGACCAGCTCGACACCGAGCCGGTTGCGCCGGGCGCCTTCCGCCTGTGTCGCGGCGATGTCCGGGTCGACGGCCGCGCCGGAGCCGAGCATCGTGACGATGTCGCCACAGTGCTCCCGGACCTGCCGCGCGACCGTCGCGAGCAGGCCGAGCAACGCGACCGGATCCTCGGTCCGCTGCGCCTCGGCGACGAGGTCGGGAATCCCGGCCTCGTCGTCGAGGAGGTCGACGAGGCCGCCGAGAACACCGGCCTTGGAGCCGAAGTGGGCGTAGATGGTCTGCGGGGACACCCCGGCTTCCTGGGCAATGAGGCGGATCGGCGTCCGCGCGTACCCGCGTTCGGCGAACAGTCCGCGGGCCGCCGTCAGGATCGTGCGCAGCGTCAGCGCCTCACGACGGTCGCGCAACCGGACGATGCCGGGAAGGTCCGCGGGCATGTATGCTCCTCGAAAGTTGGAACGTTGTTCTAACTTATGGATCGCTGTTACAAGAGAGGATAGCGATGACCACCGAGGAGATCATCACCGCGCTGGAACGGGCCTGGAACGCGGGCGACGGCGAGGCGTGGGCCGCGAACTTCGCCGAGGACGCGGACTTCGTCGACGTCGTCGGCCGGATCCAGCGCGGCCGCGCGACGATCGCGCGCGAGAGCCAGAACATCTTCGACACCATCTACCGGGGCAGCACGCTGCGGATCCGGCAGGTGTCGAGCCGTCCGCTCGGCGGCGGCTTCGACCTCGTGCACACCGCGACCACGCTGTCCATCCCCACCGGTCCGCTGGCCGGGGAAGCACAGGCGGTGCAGACGAAACTCGTCCACGACGGGCGGATCGTCGCGTTCCACAACACCATCCGGGGCGACATCGCGGCGTTCACCGGTCACGACGCGGACCTCGGCGCCCGCTCGCCCCAAGAGTGGGATTCCTGACGGGCGGGGTCGCGGTCTGGAAACCGGCGCTCAGCGTCGTGCTGCCCGGGCTCAAGCAGGGGCGTTGATCGGCCGCAGCCTTCGCGGCCCAGTGTCGGGACGGGAAGGCGGCGGGCCCAGCACGATGCGGGCGTTGGCGACGAAAGCGCCGTCGGGTGAGGCCAGGATCGGGTCGAGCGTCATCGAGCGGACCTCGGGGTTGTCCTCCGCGAGCGCCGCGACACGCAGCACGATGTCCTGGAGTGCCGCCAGATCCGCCGGTTCGTCGCCGCGGTACCCGGTGAGCAGCGGCGACGTCCGCGGCTCGCGCAGCAACGTGGCGGCGTCGACGTCGGTGAGCGGGACCGCGCGGTAAGCCCTGTCCCCCAGCAACGTGCTCACCAGCCCGGAGAGACCGAACGACACGAGCGTGCCGAACGACGGATCGTCCTGCAGCCCGACCACGCACGAAATGCCCTTGGGCGCCATCCGCTGGACGTAGACCTCGTCGTCATGGGAGATCTCGCGCAGATCGGCGTACGCCCGGCGCACTCCGTCCACAGAGGACAGATCGAGCCGCACGCCCGCGAGGTCCGGCCTGCCGCGCAGCCGTTCGTCGACGGCCTTGAGGGTGACCGGGAAGCCCAGCTCCTCGGCCGCCTTCACCGCCTCGTCCGCGGACGAGGCGACCCGGAACGGGACGACGTCGATGCCGTAGCAGCCCAGGAACCGGACCACGTCGTCGTCGGACAGCAGCGTCGTCTTGCCTTCCTCGCCCGCCAGCAGTTCGGAGACGATCACCTGCGCCTGCTCGGCATGCAGGCCCGCGGGCCGCACCAGATTGCCCTGCGGCCGCTGCCGCCAGGCGGCGTAGCGCACGACCCGCGCGAGCGCGTTCACCGCTCGTTCGGGGCTGGGGTACGACGGGACCGAACCACGCGTCGGCACGCCGTCCTCGGACAACACGGCCAGCTCGTCCGGCACCCCCTCGACGGCGAGGAAGGTCGACACGATCGGCTTGTCCTTGTCCATCTCGACGACGGCCTCCCGCAGCGCGCGGGCGTAGGCCGTGCCCGGGATCGCGAGCGGCGGCACGAAGACCACGACGAGCGCGTCGACCTCCGGGGAGTTGAGTGCCTCGCGCACGGCGGCGGCGAATTCCTCCGGGCTCGCCTGCGGCCCGACGTCGACAGGGTCGGCGGTCAGCCGGAGGCCGTGCGCCCGCGCGGTGTCTGCGGCGAGCAGCCCGATAGCGCTGGAGTTGCCCACGATGGCGACCCTCGGCCCGGCGGGCAACGGCTGATGCGCGAAGACCAGCGCGGTGTCGAAGAGTTGCGCGAGCGTGTCGACGCGGACGACGCCCGCCTGCTCGAACAGGGCCTGGACACTGGACTCGTCGACCTCCGCCGAAGTCGCGGCAAGCTGCGGGCGGACGGCGTGCCTGCCGGATTTCACCGCCACCACCGGCTTCGTCCGCGCCAGCCGCCGCGCGAGCCGGGCGAACTTGCGCGGGTTGCCGAACGATTCCAGGTACAGCAGGACGAGGTCGGTCGCCGGATCGGTCTCCCAGTACTGGAGCAGGTCGTTGCCGGAGACATCGGCCCGGTTCCCCGCCGAGACGAACGTCGAAAGCCCGAGACCGCGCGCTTCGGCGTCGGCGAGGATCGCGGTGCCCAGCGCGCCGGACTGGCAGAAGAACCCGGTGCGGCCGCGAGCGGGCAGGCGGGGCGCGAGCGTGGCGTTGAGCCGGACCGAGACGTCGGTGTTGAGCACGCCCAGCGCGTTCGGGCCGACGACCCGCATACCGTGCGCCCTGGCCTCCCCGACCAGCCTCAGTTCGGCGTGCAGCCCGTGCGGACCGGCCTCGGCGAACCCGCCCGAGACGATCAGGAGGGTTTTGACCCCCTTGGCCAGCGCACCGTCCAAAACGGACTCGACGGCCTCGGCCGGCACGGCGACCAGCGCGAGGTCGACGTCCTCGGGAATGTCCACGACGGACGGATAGGCACGCACGCCGCGGACGGACTTGTGCTCCGGGTTGACCGGGTAGACCGTGCCGGCGAAGTCGGCGCTGAGCAGGTTGGTGAGGGCGACGTAGCCGATCTTCGTCGGATCGGTGGACGCGCCGATCACCGCGACCGACTTCGGATGCAGCAGGTTGTGCACGCTGCGCGCCTCGGCGGCCTGCTCACGGGAGCGGGCGACCGCGAGCGACTCCTCGGTCGGGTCGATGTCGAACTCCAGGTGCAGCACGCCTTCTTCGATCTCGCGGCTGACCTGGTAGCCCGCGTCGCGGAACACGCGGACCATCGCCGCGTTCTCGGCGAGCACTTCGGCGACGAAGCGGCGAAGCCCGCATTCCGAGGCGGCGGCGGCGAGATGCTCCAGCAAGATCGACCCGAGCCCGCGCCCCTGATGGGCGTCGTCGACGACGAACGCGACCTCGGCCGACGGCCCGTGTTCGAGCCGTTCGTAGCGGCCGACCGCGACGATGTCGTCGCCCAGCAGCGCGACGAAGGCGACCCTGTCGTGGTGATCGACGACGGAGAACCGTTCGAGGTCCCGCTGCGGGATCCGCGGATAGGCGCCGAAGTACCGGAAGTACCGGGTGCGTTCGGACAACCGCCCGTGGAAGGCGACGAGCCCGTCGGCGTCACTCGGGATCACCGGGCGCAGGTGCACCGTGCCGCCGTCGGAGAGCAGGACGTCGGCCTCCCACTCCCGCGGGAAGTCGTAGGGGTCGCGTTTGGTGTCCTCACTGGCCATGTCAGTCCCTCGGATCGTCCGGATCGAGGCCGTGCAGCGGGAAGATCGCCCGGCGGGTGTCGCGGATCGCGATGTCGACCGGCTCGTCCGCCCCATCCCCCCACGGGACGTACGCGGTGTCGCGGTCGTCGGACATGCCGGGCGGGATCTCGGCTTTCGGCGCCGCCCTGGAGATCGACGCGACCCAGTTCGGCGGCAGGGCCGTCGCCGGATCGACGTCGCGGTCGAGCACGGTGGCGAGCAGATGGGTCCAGGACCGCGGCACCACCCGGATCAGCTGGTAGCCACCGCCGCCCACGGCGAGCCAGCGGCCGCCCGCGTGCGCTTCGGACAGTTCACGCAGCCGCCGGTAGATGGCGCGATGGCCGTCCACCGAGAGCGAGAGGTCCGCCAGCGGGTCTTCCTCGTGGGAGTCGACGCCGCATTGGGTGACGAGGAGCTGCGGCCGGAACTGTTCCAGCAGCGACGGCACCACCGCCTCGAACGCCCGCAGCCAGCCGCCGTCACGGGTGCCCGGCGGCAGCGGCAGGTTGACCGCGGTGCCCTCGGCCCCGCCCTTGCCGATCTCCGCCGAGTAGCCCGTGCCCGGCCACAACGTGAACGGATGCTGGTGCAGGGAAACGGTCAGCACCCGGGGGTCGTCGTAGAACGCCTCCTGCACGCCGTCGCCGTGGTGGACGTCGGTGTCGACGTAGGCGATGCGGTCGAAGCCGTGGTCCAGCAACCACGAGATCGCCACCGAACAGTCGTTGTAGACGCAGAAACCCGACGCCTTGCCCGGCATCGCGTGATGCAGGCCGCCGGCGATGTTCACCGCCCTGGTGGCCTCGCCCTCGGCGATCTTGCGCGCCGCCAGCAGCGTCGAGCCGACGACGAGCGCGGAAGCCTCGTGCATACCGGTGAACACCGGGTTGTCCTCGGTGCCGAGCCCGTGCGCGAAATCGGCTCCGGTCATCGGCGCCTGCCGGACGGCCTCGATGTACTCGCCGAGGTGCACCCGGCGCAGCTCGTCTTCGCCAGCCGGGCCGGGGACGAGCAGTTCGACCCCGTCGAGCACGCCGAGTTCGGTGGCGAGCCGGATGGTCAGTTCGAGCCGGACCGGGTTGAACGGATGCTCGCCGCCGAGGTCGTAACCCAGCAGCGAGGAGTCCCATACGACGGCCGGTGCTCGCATGGTCCGAACTCTAGTGCCCTGCGTCGGAAATACGGTGCTTATCCCGGTGGATCCAGGTTTTCGACGGCAAGGCGCCGGTTCGTCCTCGTACCGGGTCGTACTCGGGCGGACCGGCAACGCCGCCGTCGGGAAGCTGGGCCGCCGGGATACGCGCCGGATTTCCGACGCAGGGCACCAGTGCCCTGCGTCGGAACATGCGTCGTTCCGGAACCGCCCGCGGGTCAGCCGGGCAGATCGCCGGTGGCCACCGGACGCTCCGGATCGCGGGACCAGTGCGACCACGAACCCGCATACAGCGCCGCCGGCTCCGGGTGACCGGCGACTTCGAGCGCGAGCACGACGGACGAGGCGGTGACCCCCGATCCACAGTAGACACCGACCGGGGTCTCCGGGGCCACGCCGAGACCTTCGAACCGCTCGGCCAGTTCCGAGGCGTCACGCCAGCGGCCGTCCTCCGCGAGATGCCCGGAGAAGGGCGCGTTGACCGCGCCGGGGATGTGCCCGGCGCGCGGGTCGATCGGCTCGGTCTCCCCCGCGTACCTCGGCCTCGCCCGCGCGTCGAAGAGCAGCCCGTCCCTGGCGAGCGCGGCGAGCTCGTCCGCGTCGAGCACCGGCATGCCGCCGGGCTTCACGACGATGTCGCCCTCCGTTGGCGAGGGGACCTCGCCGGTGAGCGGGCGCCCTTCCTCGGCCCAGGCGGCGAACCCGCCGTCGAGCACGGCGACCTCGGTGTGCCCGGCCCAGCGCAGCAGCCACCACGCCCTGGCCGCGACCGAACCGTCGGAGTCGTCGTAGACCACGACCGGATGCCCGGCGCGGACCCCGGCCGCCCGCAGGTGCCGTTGCAGTGTCGCCGGGTCCGGCAGCGGATGGCGGCCGCCGTCACCCGGCTCTCCGGCGAGCGCCGTGTCGAGGTCGACGTACACCGCGCCCGGGAGATGCGCCTCACGGTAGGAATCGGCACCGGGCGGGCCGGCGAGCCGCCAGCGGACGTCGAGGATCACGGAGCGTGCCGGTTCCGGCCCGGAGAGCTGCGTGGCGAGTTCGCCGGTGGTGATCATGGGGCGCATACGGCCATCTTTCCGTGCCTCACGGCTCCACGCCCAGCTTGGGGGACTTTTCCCGCCTCGGCACTTGTTCTCCCCACGCCTGCGTCGCTGTCGGTGCCAGCGACTACGATGAGCAACGCGGACGAAGGGGACAGCGTGAACGATCTCATCGACACCACAGAGATGTACTTGCGTACGATCTACGAGCTCGAAGAAGAAGGTGTCGTCCCGCTGCGGGCCCGGATCGCGGAGCGGCTGCAGCAGAGCGGCCCGACCGTGAGCCAGACCGTCGCCAGGATGGAGCGCGACGGACTGGTCGTGGTCGCGGACGACAGGCACCTGCAGCTGACCGAACACGGTCGCGAGCTCGCCATCGCGGTCATGCGCAAGCATCGCCTGGCCGAGCGCCTCCTGGTCGATGTCATCGGCCTGGAGTGGGAGCACGTCCACAACGAGGCCTGCCGCTGGGAACACGTGATGAGCGAGGCCGTCGAGCGCAAGCTGGTCAAGCTGCTCGACCACCCCACCACGTCGCCCTACGGCAACCCGATCCCGGGGCTGGACAAGCTCGGCGACGGTGAGCCCGCCCCGCCCGCCGAGGCCGACCTGGTGCGGCTCGACGAGTTCGCCCGCATGGGTGGCGGCGAGGTCGAGATCCGCCGTATCGCCGAGCACGTGCAGCTGGACGAGGCGCTGATGACGGAACTCAAATCCGTCGGCATCGTGCCCGGCAGCCGGGTCAAGGTCGGCAAGGCGGCACCCGGCGGGACCATAGAGGTCACCGGCGGGGACAACACCGCACAGGTTCCCGTGTCGGCGTTGCATGCCGTGCTGGCGCAGGCCAGGTGAGCGCCGCTTCCGACGCCGCGGAGACCTTCCAGGCCCTCCACGGCCGGGCTCCGGCGGGCGTCTGGTCCGCACCCGGCCGGGTGAACCTGATCGGTGAGCACACCGACTACAACGACGGTTTCGTGCTGCCCTTCGCCCTCCCGCACCGGCTCGCCGCCGCGGCGGCCCCGCGCGAGGACGGCGTGCTGACCGTGGCCACGCTCGGCTCGGACGGCAGGGTTCAGGAATCCGGCCCGCTCACGATCGCCGATCTGCGGCCCGGCTCGGTCGAGGGGTGGGCCGCGTACCCGGCGGGAGTCGCGTGGGTGCTGCGTGACCAGGGCCTCGGCGGCGGCGCGGACGTGGCGATCGCGGGGAATGTGCCCTCGGGGGCGGGTCTGTCCTCCTCGCACGCGCTCGAATGCGCGGTCGCGCTCGCCCTCCTGGGGCTGGCGGGCGTCACTCCCGGGGCAGGCGCGGGTTCGCCGAGCCTGCACGAGGTGGCCCGCTGGGTGCAGCGTTCGGAGAACGACTTCGTCGGTGCGCCGACCGGTCTGCTCGACCAGACCGCTTCCCTGTGCTGCACGGAATCGAACGTGCTGTTCCTCGATGTCCGCTCCGGCGAGATGGAGCAGGTGCCGTTCCCGCTGGAGGAATCCGGCGTCCGGATCCTGATCATGGACACCCGCACGAAGCACTCGCACGCCGAGGGCGGCTACGGCGAACGCCGGCGGGGCTGCGAGCGCGCCGCGGAACTGCTCGAGGTGAAAGCACTCAGGGACATCGACGTCGACGGCCTGGACGCCGCGCTCGACAAGCTGCCGTCCGAACTCGTGCCGCTGGTACGCCACGTGGTGACGGAGAACCAGCGCGTCCTCGACACCGTGGAACTCCTGCGGGCGGGCCGGATCACCGAGATCGGCCCCCAGCTGGACGCCTCGCACGTCAGCATGCGCGACGACTACCGGATCTCCACCCGGGAACTCGACCTCGCCGTCGATTCGGCCCGGGAAGCCGGTGCGCTCGGCGCGCGGATGACCGGCGGCGGCTTCGGCGGCTCGGCCATCGCGCTGGTCCGCGAGTCCGATGTGGACTCGGTGGGCCGGGCGGTGAAGGCCGCGTACGAAGCGGCGGATCTGCGCCACCCCAGGCTGTTCACCGCGGTGCCGTCGCGCGGCGCCGGCCGCGACGAGCTCTAGCCCGAGGCCGGATTTCGTGGAGCGCACCTGTACCCCCGGGCGAGCCTCGTGCCCGGGGGCGAGGACACTGGGCCGCGACCGCATCCGCAGCAGAAAGGCGCGAACGTGACCGACGAACCGACCAAGACCCTGAAGCTGATGGTGACGGGCGGAGCCGGTTATGTGGGCAGTGTCTGCGCGGCCCGCCTCATCGAGGCCGGGCACGACGTCACCGTGGTCGACGACCTCTCCACCGGGCACGCTGACGCGGTGCACCCGGACGCCACCTTCGTCGAGGGTGACGCCGCCGAGGTCGCTCAGCGCCTTCTCGGCGACGGCTTCGACGGTGTCCTCCACTTCGCCGCCAAGTCGCTGGTCGGCGAGTCGATGACGGATCCGGCGAAGTACTGGGAAGGCAATGTCCTGACCTCGCTTCGCCTGCTGGAAGCGATGCGCGACCACGGCACGAAGCGGCTGGTGTTCTCTTCCACCGCGGCCACCTACGGCGAACCGGAGTCCTCCCCCATCCCGGAGACGGCGCCGACGCGGCCGACTAACACCTACGGCGCGACGAAGCTGGCCATCGACCACGCGATCACGTCGTTCTCGCGCGCCCACGGCATCGCCGCCGTCAGCCTGCGCTACTTCAACGTCGCCGGCGCCTACGGCTCCTTCGGCGAGCGGCACGCCACCGAAACCCATCTGATCCCCCTCGTGCTCCAGGTCGCCACCGGGGACCGCGAGCGGATCCAGATCTTCGGTGACGACTACCCGACCGCCGACGGCACCGCCATCCGCGACTACATCCACGTGGTCGACCTCGCCGACGCGCATCTGCTGGCGCTGCGCCACGCGGCCGACGGCGAGCACCGCGTCTACAACCTCGGCAGCGGCACCGGTTTCTCCGTGCTCGAGGTGATCGAGGCGTGCCGCCGCACCACCGGTCACGAGATCCCCGCCGCGGTCGCGCCGCGCCGGGCGGGCGACCCGTCGGTGCTGGTGGCCTCCAGCGAGCGGGCGAACGACGAACTCGGCTGGAAGCCCGAGCGCACCGACCTCGACGGCATCGTGGCCGACGCGTGGGCGTTCACCCGGTCCCGCCAGACCGCCTGAGGCGGATCTCGGGAGTTCCTTCGGCCCGCTGCCGCAGGACCGCCCTGGCCAGTTCGGCCGGCTGCACCATCGTGTGCAGTGCCGTGGTCAGCAACTTCGTCAGCCCGTGGTCGGGGTCGGTTTCGCCGGCCCTGACCAGGGCGATCCCGGCGGTCGCCAGGTCGCCGCGGACGTAGGCGGCGTGTGCTTTCAACGCCAGCGCCTCGGCGGCTTCCGGCGCCGGAAGTTCCCGGGCCAGCGTGAGCCAGAGCTCCTCCGCCGTGCGAGCGAGGGGTGACTCCGCGGGGGCTGCGGTGAGCATGCAGGCGCCCCGGACCTCGACCAGGGAAAGGGCCCAGGCCAGCCGGACGGCCTGGTCGTCGGTGACCGTCAGATCGCCGTCGTCGGCGCGGGCGAGCGCGGCGTTCACCTCGCCGGCTCCCGCCCCGACGAGATCTCCGCCTCGCCATGGCGGATCGGCCATTCTCGTGAGGAGATCGGCACGCCTGGCGAGCGTCTCCGGCGCGACGGGGTCGAAGAGGCGCTCGACTTCTTCCCGGCTCGCGTGCGTGATCTGCCCGGCACCGGTGACGACCGCGGCGGCCACCGAGTCGCGCGGATCCGGTAGGCGACCGCCACAGGTTCGGTCCCGGTAGCAGCCCCAGCGCACGTCGGCGGCGATCCGCGGCGCCCACACCGAATGCTTCAGCGAGATGTCGTACTCGGCCAGCGAAGCTTCCAGGCGCCGGATGAACCGGCGTCGCGGTGGCCGCCCCGCCTTGTTCACGGTGCCACCGCCGATCACCGCCACGGTGGCACCGGTGTGGTGGGTCACGGCGAGCCTGATCGCCAGGTCACGCGCCTGGTCGTGTTCCAGGCCCGGCGGTGGCAGGTCCACGCGCATGACGAGGCCCTGTTGCTTGCGTCCCGGGCCGCGCAGGCCGAAGACGACGACGGAGTCCTCGGGATGGAAGCCGAGGAGGTACGGGATCGCGGCGAGCAGGTCCGCCGGATCCGTCAGATCGACCGTGGTCCTGCCGGTCGGGGTGGATGTGGTCATGCCCCCACCCTGCGGCGGGAATGGGGCCGCTGGGTGGGGGCGGGACACATCTGTGGACAGCCGGGGCCGTTGTGGACAACCGCCGCGGGACGGGTCGCGGGGACGCCGATCCTGTCGGTGGGGTGGTCTACAGTGCCCGGCCCCGCGGGGTCAGCCGCAGTGTTCGAACGGGCTCTCGTAAGCGTTCGACCCGACCGAGCCGCCCCACTTGACGCAGGTCGAGGCGGCGGTCTTCTTCACCGGTCCGGCGTAGTAGGTGAAGCTGCCGGAGTCGGTCACACGAGCGGAACCCTGGACTTCGAGGAACGCCGACACCGGCGACGCGGTGCCGAGGGAAACCGCCTTCAGCGTGGTGACGCAGTTGGCCTTCGTCGAGGCGTTGTAGAGCAGGTACGCCGTTCCCGCGCTGTTCGCGAGCCCCTGTGAATCGACGACCGAGAATCCGCTGCCGCACACCTCGGTGGCGTCGTACGGGTTGCCGCCGCACGAGTTCTTGCTGGTGAAGTTGGTGTGGCCGTAGTACGGCACCGCGACCCCGTGCAGCACCGCCTTCTGCGCCACCCCGTTGAGCCGCTGTTCGAAGTGCAGGTGCGGACCGGTCACCCCGCCGGTCGCCCCGGCCGTGCCGAGCTGCTTGCCGACGCTGACGGCCTGGCCGACCGAGACGGACTGGGTCGACAGGTGGGCGTACCGGGTCCGCCAGCCGCCGCCGTGGTCGATCTCGACCCAGCGCCCGTAGCTCGTGCTGCCTTCGTTGGCGACCCGGGTGATGGTGCCGCCCGCCGACGCCAGCACCGGCATCCCGGTGATCCCCGACTTCTGGAAGTCGACCGAGTTCGCCGGGCTGTGCCCGCTGAACGTCGCCGCCGTGACCGTGACACCGCATTTGAAGGGGACCTGGAAGTTCGGGGCGGCCGACGCCTGCGTCGTACCGGCGAGGGTCAGGCCGAGCGCGGGCAGAACGGCGGCCGCGGCGAGCACTGCGAAACGGCGCAACCTGGACATGGAGACCTCCATCAGGTGGGGAAGCCGGACAGGCCGAAGCAAAGCCGGGAGAAATACATTTTCCGTACAAGCCCGAGGTCGGGTGGGTGTTTTCCACCCGGAAACGCCGGATCCCCTCCCGCCGGCACCGCCATCGCGGCACATCGATGACGTAGTGAAGGCCTCCTTCCCTACCCTGAGGGTAAGGAAGGAGGCCTTCACGGAAAGTGGGCTCGCTCAGCCGAAAGCGGCTCGCAGCGCGGGCTTGCCGCCCGCCACCGGCAGCACCAGCGAGGTCCGGTTCAGCTCGACCGAGACACCGGCGCCGGGCTTGGGCCGGAGCGTGTAGTCGTGGTCGCTGGAGGCCACCAGGAACTCGATCTTGTGCCCGGCCGCGAGCAGGTAATCCTTCGCGACCAGCTCGACCTCGACCTTGTAGCTCTCACCGGGGGTGATCGGCTCGGTGCGGGCGGGGTCGCGCCGGTTCTGCGGGTCGGTCCAGCCGCGGGTGATCACCTTCGCCGTCCCGTCCGGAGCGCGGTCGAGGAGCACCGCGGTCACGTTCGCGGCCGGCTTGTCGAAGGACAGCGACAGGTCGGTCTTCACCGTTCCGGAGAGACGCACGGGCTGCTTCGCCGCGGTGGTCGCGTAGAGCAGCCGGTTGCCCGACGACGTCGCGGCGGCGAGCTGTTCGATGGTCTTGCTCGCGTCGTCCGCCAGCGTCTCGACCGCGGCCTTGCCCGGAACGGGGTTGCGCGTGTCGAGCTTGCCCTTCGAGGAACCACCGGGCCACGGGTAGAGCTTCACGTCCTGGGTGCCGGGCAGCGGCCACTCCGGCTCGTCCACCCACGACTTGTCCTCACGCTGGATGGTGGCCTTCGGCTCGCGCTCGATGCCGTTGTCCACGTCGTAGAGGTAGTGCGACATCCACTTGTTCAGGGTGGCGAGCCAGACGTCGCGGCGGAGGCTGTACGGGTCGGCGTGCCCGGCCTGGTGCAGCCAGATCTTGTGCTCGACCCCGTGCCGCTTGAGCATCTCGTACCAGCGGGTGCCCTGGTCGGTCTTGACGTTCCAGTCGCCGAAGCCGTGCACCACGAGCACCGAAGCGCGCACCTTGTTCACGTCGTTGCGGTAGTTGCGCACGTCCCAGAAGCGGCTGTAGTCACCGGTCACCCGGTCCTGGTCGACCGCGATGCTGTCGATCAGCGGGCGGCAGACGGCGCGATCCTGGCGGGTGTAGACGTAATCCGCGAGCACGTCCGCGTCCTCGCCCTGGAAACCGCCCGCCGCGACGACGGCGCCGTCGTTGCGGTAATAGTCGTACCAGCTGGAGATCGCCGCGATCGGGACGATCGTCTCCAGCCCCTCGACGCCCGTGCTGGCCACGGCGTTGGGCAGCGTCCCGTTGTAGGAGACGCCCATCATGCCGGTCTTGCCGGTGCTCCAGTCCGCGACGGCGGCCTTGCCCGCCGCGTCACGGGCCGTCGCGCGGCCGTTCAGCCAGTCCACAATGGACTTCGCGCCGATGGTCTCGTTGACGTCGCCGGTGCTCGGGCAGCCGGTGGACTGGCCGCTGCCGAGCGATTCCCCGTACACCACGGCGAACCCGCGGGCGGTGAAGTAGTCCTGGTACCGCCAGCCGATCGGCGCCGGGTTCGGGCCGACGGTCTTGGTCGCGATCCGCGGGCCCGCGGCGGGCCGCTTCGCGCCGGGCACGTACAGCTCGACGTCGACGTTGTGGTTCGCGACGTCGTTGCCGCCCGCGTAGTACGGGCTGGCCTGGTAGACGACCGGGACCTTCATGCCTTGCTGTGTCGCGCGGGGCCGCACCACCTCCGCGTGCACGAGGTCGTCCTTGCCGTCGCCGTCGCTGTCGACCGGCGCGGTGACCCAGACGTTCTCCCGGATGACGTCGGCCGGGTCGAACACCGGTTGCGCCTGGCCGCCGGAGAAGATCGGCGCCGGTGGCGCGTCGGCCTGGGCGGGCAGCGCGGTCGCCGGAAGAACCAGGACGGCGGTGAACAAGGCGGCGAGTCTGGCGACTCTCACGTGACCCCCAAGGGCGGGCGGGCAAGACGCAGCTGAGGCTTCCGGCCACCCGAACGGGTGTCAAGAGACTAACGTCGGGGGCATGCCGAGCACCCTGGAAGCACCGATCGTCGCCGTCACCGTCTACCCGCACCACGCCCGGATCACGAGGCGGGCTTCGGCGGGCCTGGACGGGGAAACGCGCTTCGCTTTCGCGGGCCTGCCGTGGAACCTGGACACGGATTCGGTTCGCGTCATCGGGACCGGCCCGGCGGTCATCGCCGGGGTCGACGTCGCCGTCGAGCGCCATCCCGCCCCCGCGGACATTTCCCTGCGCGCGCTGACCGAGCGACGGCTGGCCGATCAGGCGGTGGTGGACGAGGTCGCGGACGCTGTCGCCGCCGAGACCACGAAGGTCGATCTGCTGACCGGGGTGGCGAAGCGGAGTGGCGGCAGTTTCGCGAAGGCGCTCGCGGCGGGTACGGCGGAGCCGCCCCGGGTCGCCGAAGTCACCGAGGCGCTCGGCGCGCAACTGGCCCAGGCGCTGGGGAAGCGCCGTGAACTCGGCATCCGCCTCGCCCGGCTCCGTGACGACCTCAAGGCACTGGACCGGGAGATCGAGGCGAAACAAGGCACGTCCGAAGTGGACAGCGCGACGGTCACGGTCGAAGTGGAGAGCCGGGAGGACGGCGCGGAGATCGGCCTCGAACTGTCCTATGTGGTCGCGAACGCGGGCTGGGAACCCGGTTACGACGTCCGAGTCCGCGGTGAAGAGGTCGCGGTGACCTGGTACGGGCGGATCACCCAGCACACCGGCGAGGACTGGCCGGAATGCGAGCTGGCCCTGTCCACCGCGCGGCCGGCGAACACGGTGGAGGTACCGGAACTCGAACCGTGGTTCCTCGACCGCGTCCGGCCGGTCCAGCCGTTGATGGCGCGCGCCGCGTACGGCAGCGCCTCGCCCGCGGGCGGCGGGATCCCCGAGTCGGTGGGCATGGCCGCCCCCGCCGCGCCGCCGATGGCGATGCGGACCGCGGCCGTCGAACAGGGCACCACCGCGGTCACCTACCGGCCGGGACGTCCGGTGGCGGTGCCGTCGGGAGCGCAGGGCCACCGCACGACGCTCGCGCAGCTGGAGCTGACGGCGAAACTCGGCCATGTCACCGCTCCCGCGGTGTCAGGAGAGGCGTACCTGCGGGCGACCGTGGTCAACACCTCGGAGCACACGCTGCGGCCGGGAAAGGCGTCGGTGTTCCACGAGACGGAATTCGTCGGCGCCACACGGCTGGACGTCTGGGCGCCGGGCGAGGAACTCGAACTCGCCCTCGGCGTGGACGACCGGATCCGGGTCGACCGGGAACTCGCGCACCGCTCGGCGAGCAAGGCGACGCTGTCCGGCGCCCGGAAACGGGAGGCCGCCTACACCACGACGATCGTCAACCACAGCCCGCGCGAAGCCGTCGTGACCGTGCTGGACCAGGCACCGGTCTCCCGGGACGACGCGATCACCGTCCGCGACGTGCGCACCGTGCCGGAGCCGGTGGAGCGGACCGAACTGGGCGAGTTCACCTGGCGGCTGACGCTCGCTCCGGGCGCGAAGGGTGTCGTGACGCTCGGGTACCGGGTGGACGTGGCGAAGGGTGTCGAGCTGTCGGGGTGGCGCGAGTAGCCGTCCCGGCCCGAGGGCCTACAACAGGCCGCGCCTTCGCGCGGCGACGACGGCGTCGCGGCGGTGATTGACGCCGAGCTTCCGGTAGATGCCGCGAAGGTGGGTCTTGACCGTGTTCACCGAGACGTAGAGCGAATCGGCGATCTGTTCCGCGGTGCGCATGGACGGCAACTCGGTGAGCAGTTCGAGCTCGCGCGAGGTGAGCGGATCGACCGGCGCCCCGGGGCGGGCCGGTAACGCCTGCAGCACGGCGCTCGCGAACTCTTCGGTGCGGCCGAACCGCCCGGCGCCGCGCACCAGCAGCTCCCGGATGTCCTGCCCCGCGTCGTGGAACGGCCGGAGCGCCTGCTGGGGTGCCGCGAGGTCGAGCGCGTGGTTGACGGCGGCGTGCGCCTGGTTCTGTTCGCCTGCCTGGTCGGCGAGAACCGCTTCGAGGAGCCAGCTTTCGATCAGGGTGTGCGCCACCAGCGTCCTGGTCTGCCGCTCGATGACCGGACGCAGGCGACGGCGGGCGGCGCCGGTCCGGCCGCGATGCAGGTGCACGAGGCTGCTCAGCAGCGCGTGCTCGGCGTAGGGCGCGAGCAGGTGCCGGTGCCGTTCCATCACGTCCATCGCCCACGTGGGTTCTCCGACGCGGAGGGCGAGCCGTTGCTCGACCGGCGCCGTGCAGGCGACGAGCCACGGTGCGACCGACTCCCCTGCGAGCCGTTTCCGGTGGCTCCGCAACGTTTCGACGACCGCGTGGGGATCGGCCGCGAGGCCGAATTCGACGGCGGCACCGAGGGTCACCGTCAGCATTTCCACGGCCGGGTCCACCACCTCGGGCAGAAGCCGTGACGCCAGTGCGGAAAACCGGCGGGCGCTCTCCTGGTCCAGCCGTTGATAAGCCGCCAGCCCGAGAACGGTGTACAGGAAGGCGGTGCGCGAAGTCTCGGTCCAGCCGTGGGACCGGGCCAGTTCGAAGGCGGCGCCGGTGTGCACGGCCAGCCCGGCGAGGTCGCCCTGCACACAGGCGATACCCGCGAGGTGGATCTCGCAATGCAGGCTGACGGCGTCGCGGCGCTCCAGGGTGGCCATCCGCAGCGCGCGTTCCAGATCCTCGGTGGCCCCCGGGATGTCGCCCAGCCACAAGGCGGCCGTCCCCCGGGTTGCCAGCGCCAGCAGGTCGAGGTCGACATCGCCGGTGTCGCCCGCGCTCGTGGCGCGGAGTGCGGTGAGAGCCTTGTTCAGCTCTCCGCCGTACCTCGCGCGAAAGAGGACGGCCACGGCGTTCAACGCGCGCAGCCGTCCGGAACGCAGTGGCTGGGCGGAATTGTCGATCCGGCCGAGGTAGCGGTCCGCCGCCACGAGGTCGTGGTCGTCGAGGGAGGCGATGGCGGCGACGAGCGCGACCTGTGGCCGGGCGAGCAGGTGTTCCGGCAGCGCGCCGAGCAGCTTGTGCAACCGCGTCCCGTGTCCTTTGAGGACGATCTGCAACCCGGATCGCTGAATGTAGCGGGTGATCAGCTCTTCGTCCTTCGCCGCGACGCCGTGCTCCAGCGCCGTGAGCACGTCTCCGGAGTCCGTGAACCATTCCGCCGCCAGCCGGTGGAGCCTGCGATACGCCCGTGGATGGCGCCGGCTCAGTTCCGCGCGAAGGTGTTCGCGCAGCAAAGGATGACAGCGGTACCGAACCTCCGCCCCGCCGTGCCGGGTGACCAGCGTGTTGGTGCGGGTGAGGGTGTACAGGATCTGGCCGGCGTGCTCCTGTCCGGTCAACCGGGCGGCCAGCCCGTCGGTGATTTCGGGACACACCGACATGCTCAGCAGGAAATCGCGGATGTGCGCGGGCTGCGGGCCGACGATCTCCCCGGACAGGTACTCGCCCAGCAGGCGATCGTCACCGGTGAAGGACCGGATGGTCCCGCCGGTGTCCGGTGCGGAGTCCAGCGCGAGGGTGAGGAACCGCAGGCCCGCCGCCCAGCCTTCCGTTCGTTCCGCGATCCGGTCCAGATCCGCCTCGGACAGCGCCAGGTTCTTCCTGGCGAGCAGTTTCCCCGTCTCCTCCTCGGTGAAATTCAACTGGGGCGCCGTGATCTCCCGCAGCCTGCCTTCGAGCCGGAGCTGCGGCAGGATCAGCGGCGGCGGGAACCGGGTCGCGATGACGACCCGTACTCCGGGCGGCAGATAGCGCAGGAGCAGGTTCACGCTCTCGACCGCGTCCGGCGCGGACAGCTCGTGTGCGTTGTCCAGCACCAGGATCACCGGCCGGCGGAGCCGCGCGCACGCGTCGACGAACGCGCCGACGCGTTCGTGCGCGGAGGCGTCCCGCGCGAGCGCGGGCCCGGGGACCACGCCGTGGTCCACCGCCCGGAGGATCGACGACCACAACGGGAAGACCTCGTTGTCATTGGCGTCCAAGGAAACCCAGACCAGATGCTCGCCGGGGTGGTGGCGCGCCCGGCGCCGGAACCAGCTGCCGAGCAGCACGGTCTTCCCGGATCCGGCCGGCGCGTTGAGCAACGTGACGCTGGGGACCTCACCGGACGTGGCCTGATCGAGGACGTCCAGCAACCGGTCCCGTTCGAGGACGTCGGACGCGGGTGGTGGTGGCGCGAGTTTCGGTGAGGGCACCACGACCGCCGCTTCGTCGTGGGCTTCCGGCGGAGTGCCCTCGACGCGGGTCATCGGCCGGCGCATGACATCGCCGCGCTGGAGAGCACATGCCAGGCGAAGCCGAGAACGCGGGACGTCCCGCTGAAGACGAAACCGATACCGGAAAGTACGGCGTCCACCGATGACCGGCTCGGCCCTGGTTGCGCCGAAAGGACCAGCACGAAAGTCAGTGCTGTCAGAACGAGTTTGGCTCTGGACCGACCACGCGGTTCAGTGCTCACCGATTGTCTCCCTTCGATTCCCCAGACGAGTGAGGGAACCGATCTTGCTCACCCCGTGCGACGGTCACCTCCTCCCTGGCGGGTGAGTCGGGTCACCGCTGGTCGCGAAGAGTGTTCACCGAGCGGTGTTTCTCGCGTTGGGTGACGGAATCAAGACGTCGTTTCACCCGCTGCGAACGAAGACCCCCGCACGGCGGCAGCGCATTCTGAAGATCGCGGATCGAGAGGCCCGGCCTCCGCCCAGGGCTCCGGCGGCAAGACCGCCGCGCGAGCGTTGCCCGTCGCCGTCTGGACAAGCGGTGGCGGGCAACGCGATTCGCTGCCGGAACACCCTCGGACGGGAAGTACGGAATGACGGAATCGCTCACGGTGCTCCCGCTCGCGATCACCATGATGGCCGGGCCGCAATTCGTGTCGGCGCTGATCCTGATCACGACGGCGCGCGCGGTGCCGACCTCTCTCGCGTTCGTGGCGGGCGTGGCCACGGCCGTGACGGCGGGAACCGCGCTCACGACCTGGCTGGCAAGCCTTCTGCCACCCGATCCCCTCGTCTCCGGCTCGGACGGTTCGGTCTACACGCTGATCCAGTACGGTCTGGTCGCGCTTCTCCTGGGAGTGGCGATCCGGAACTGGACCCACCGCGAGACCGCGGAACCGCCGAAATGGCTGGGAACACTCATGTCGGCGGGCCCGCGGCGCGGATTCCGCACCGGATTCCTGCTCATCGCGTTCTTTCCGTCGGACGTCGTCGTGATGTGCGTCGTCGGCCTCGACCTCGGCCGCGGCGGGGCCGGGTTCGGCGCGGCGATCCCGTTTCTCCTGACCACCACGCTGATCGCCGCCCTGCCGCTCTTGGCCTATCTCCTCTTCCGGCGGCGAGCCGCCCGGCTCATGCCCGCCGTCCGCGACTGGACGAACGACCACGGCTGGTTGCTGAACATCGTGGCGTGCCTCTTCTTCGTCGTGCTCATCCTGTTCTGATCGCCCGCGGGTCCCCGCCGGGGCGACCCCACCAGCGCGGTGATCCAGCTGCGCCGCGGGTCGTCGACCAGCACGGCCAGCGCCAGCAGGGTCGCCGGAACCGAGAGCAACGTCCCGAGCGGTCCGAGCACCCAGGCCCAGAACACCAGCGCGACGAACGTCGCCGTCGCCGACAGGCCGACCGCGTTGCCGACATACCGCGGCTGGATCAGCGACTGCAGCACGAAATTGATCACGATGTAGACCACCACCACCGCCGCCATGACCCGCCAGCCGCCGTCGAGGAGCGCGAGCGTGGCGGGCGGGCCGAGGCCGAGCAGGAACCCGATCGTCGGGATGTAGTTGGTCACGAACGAAAGCAGACCCCACAACGCCGCGAGCGGAACTCCCAGCAGGACCAGCGCGAGGACGTCGATCGCCGCGACGAGCAGCCCGAAGACCGTGGTCACCGCCAGGTAAACGCGGACGCGGCGGCCGAAGTCACGCAGCGCTTCGGCCGTGCGTGCCCGCTCTCCCGCGATCCCGGCGATCCGGTCGTCGATGTCCGCCGTCTCCGCGCTGAGGAACAGCAAGAGCCCCAGCAGGAAGACCAGGCTCGTGGTGACACCGGTCAGATCGGCGAGCAAGGAACCGGCGTACGAAAGGAGTTCGCCGGGATCGAGAGAGTGGAAGATCTCGCGTACCTGGGCGGGTCCCGCACCGAATTCCGCCAGCACCCCGGCGATTTCCTCGTACAGGGCGGTGATCCGGTCGCCGTAGCGCGGCAACAGCTCCGCGAGCTGGGCGACCGAAACGATCATCGCGACGCAAAAGGCGACGAGAATCCCGTAAACGAACACCACGAGCGCCGCCGTCGCCGCCCAGCGCGGGAAGCCGAAGCGCCGCAGGCCGCCGTGCGCGGGGCTGAGCGTGATCACGATGACGAGCGCCAGCAACGTCGGCGCCGCCAGCCACGCGACCGCTTTGATCCCCGCGATGGCGACCACGATCGCGGCCGCGGCGAGCAGGACGACGAGCGCCCGCGGTGTTCGGCTCGCAGGCCGATCGGTCACCATGACCCGCGGTTCGGGATCTCGTCACCGTGGATGACGACCGCCCAGATGACCGTCACGCACAGGGCGATCACGATCATCGACCACAGCGGATGCGCCGAGAGGAACACCAGATGGGTCACCGCGTTCCCGGCCGCGAAGAGCACCGCGACCACCCTCGCCCAGATGGCTCCCGAGATGAGGAAGCCACCCGCGATCGCCACCAGCGTGCCGCCGACCAGATGGGCCCACGCCCAGCCGGTCACGTCGAGGACGAGCGAGTACTCCGGGCCTGAGATGTAGTAGTCGCCCCGGACCAGCGCCACGATCCCGGCGATGACGTCGAACGCGCCGAGGATGAGCATGATCACGCTGGCGAAGACGATCCATCCGGCCCAGACCGGCCGGATCCCGGATCGATCGGCGAGATCGGCGCCGGCACTCCACTGCCGGCTCATTTCGTCCCCGTTCCCGGCGCCTCGGCGGTCTGGAATTCCTGGTCCGGCAGGAAGCTTTCCCGCAGGGCCGCTTCCTGTTCGGACGTCAGGTTCGTGAAGGCCAGCTCAGGTGTTTCCTCGCCGGTGAAGGCGTCTCGCACTTTGTCGATGACCGCGCCCGAACTCAGCAGGAAAAGAGCCGACGTGCCTTCGGTGACGGTCCCCCTGATCTCCTTGATCAGGTCGTCGTCGATGCCGTAATCCGAAGTGAGCCCGCCGAAAGCACCCGCCGTGGCTCCGAGCGCCGCGCCGAGCA
The DNA here is from genome assembly GCF_003947415.1 of Amycolatopsis sp. WAC 01376. Classification (GTDB taxonomy): domain Bacteria; phylum Actinomycetota; class Actinomycetes; order Mycobacteriales; family Pseudonocardiaceae; genus Amycolatopsis. The sequence goes on along the minus strand of NZ_QHKL01000003.1, from coordinate 636,698 downwards.
GCGGCACGAGGAAGATCAGGCCGAAGAGCAGTCCCCAGAACGCGCCGCTCAGCGCGCCGCGGCCGGCCAGATTGCGCAACTGGCGGAGCTTCGGTTTGGAGGCGCCCACCGGCCACGACACCGTCGCGGCGTCGTGTACCGAGATGAGCTGGTTCTTCGCCAGGCTCCTCACGGTCTCCGCCGCACGATCCGCGCCTTCGGCCGAGCGGAACGTCCAGATGGTCAACGTGTCCACGGCTCACCGTCCCTTCTGAAAATGGGTGATCTGACGGTGGCCATCGCACAGCGGCGACGGGGGTGCGCACATCACCTGAGGCGGATGAGCGCCAGGACTCCGTCCGGACCCGGAAGTCATCCGGCCAGGGTGACGCCCCGCTTCCCGAGGGCGGGCCAGGGTCGTCGGAAAAGCCCTTCCGGCAAGGAGTCCCCGTGAACCACCATCACCCGCCGATCGCCGACCACGGGCTGATCGGAGACCTGCAGACCGCCGCGCTGGTGAGCACCGGCGGCGCGATCGACTGGTTCTGCTGCCCTCGGTTCGATTCCCCGAGCGTGTTCGGCGCGCTCCTGGATCCCGGCGGCGGCCACTGCCGGATCCGTCCCGTCCGGGAGCCGTACACGTCACGTCAGTTCTATTTCCCCGGCACCGCCGTGCTGATCACCCGGTTCATGACCAGGCTGGGCACCGGCGAGGTCGTCGATTTCCTGCGTCCGGTGACCGGCGGGCACGCCGACGGCGGCCACCGGCTGATCCGGATGGTCCGCTGCGTGCGCGGGCACGTCGAGTTCGCCATGGAGGTCGTCCCGCGCTTCGACTACGCACGCCGCCCGCACACCACCACCGTCACCGAAGACGGCGTGCTGTTCGACAGCGGGGAGTCCACTTTGACCCTGCACGCGGTCCGGGAACCGGGCGATCCGCCGTCGATGCACGCCCACGTCCTCGAAGGCGGCGTCTACGGCTCGGTGAGGCTGGAAACCGGGCAGGCACGGGGTTTCGTGCTCGAGTCGGACGGCGGGGAGCCCCGTGCGATCCCGGTCTCCGAGATCGAGCAGGCCTTCGACGAGACCGTCCGCTTCTGGCAGGACTGGCTGAACCATTCGACCTATCGGGGGCGCTGGCGTGAGATGGTCGACCGGTCCGCGATCACCCTCAAGCTGCTGACCTACGCGCCGACCGGGGCGATGGTCGCCGCGCCGACCACGAGCCTGCCGGAACAGATCGGCGGCGAACGGAACTGGGACTACCGCTACGCCTGGGTGCGGGACGCGTCGTTGTCGGTCTCTTCCTTGCTGGCGTTGGGGTTCACGGACGAAGCGGTCGCGTTCGCCCACTGGCTCCGGGAGCGCCACCTCCACGGCGACGGCAGGCTGAAGATCATGTACCGCGTCGACGGGTCCTCGGATCTGCTGGAGGAATCGCTCGCGCACTGGTCCGGGTACCGCGGCTCGGTGCCGGTGCGCATCGGCAACTCCGCGGCCGAGCAGCTCCAGCTCGACGTCTACGGCGAACTGCTCGACACCGTGTACCAGGCCGACCGGCGGGGCGCCGAGGTCGGGCACGACGGCTGGAAGGCGCTCACCGGCCTGCTCGACTGGCTCGCGGCGAACTGGGACCAGCCCGACGACGGAATCTGGGAGACGCGGGAGGGAAAGGCCGACTTCACCTACGGCAGGCTCATGAGCTGGGTCGCTTTCGATCGCGGCGTCCGCCTCGCGACGGCGCACGGCCTGCCCTGCGCGCTCGACTCCTGGCGGACCGAACGCGACCGGGTCTACGACCAGATCTGGGAGTACGGCTGGAGTCCGCTCAAACAGGCCTTCGTCCAGCGATACGGCTCGGTCTCCCTCGACGCGTCCCTGCTTCGCATGGCCGACGTCGGTTTCATCACCCCGCACGACCCGAGCTGGCTGGCGACCCTGGCCGGCATCGAGAACGAACTGGTGACCGACAGCCTCGTCCACCGCTATGACCCCAGTGCCTCACCCGACGGCCTGCGCGGAGACGAGGGCACGTTCTCGCTGTGCACGTTCGGCTACGTCACCGCTCTCGCCCGTGCCGGGTATCCGGAGAAGGCGCGGCTGGTGTTCGAGAAGATGCTGACCTACGCAAACCACGTCGGCCTCTACGCGGAAGAGATCGGCCCGAGCGGCGAGCAACTCGGCAACTTCCCGCAGGCGTTCACCCACCTCGGCCTCATCGACGCCGCGCTCACGCTCGACAGGGCAATCGGCTGAGCCGAGCGTGCGAAGGGCCGTTCCCGGCTTCGGGAACGGCCCTCCGGTCAGCGTATTTCAGTGGCTCAGCCCTGGGAGATGTACGCCTCCAGCTGTTCCTGGCTCTTCTCCAGCTGTTCCATCCGGGTCTTCACGACGTCGCCGATGCTCACGATCCCTGCCAGCCTGCCGTCCACCACGACCGGGACGTGCCGGATGCGGCGTTCGGTCATCAGGACGGACAGCTGGTCGACCGAGTCCTCGGGGGTGCAGCTGGCGACCATCTTCGTCATGATCGCGGCGACCGATCCGTCGAGCAGCTGGGGTCCGCGCTCGTTGAGCCGCCGCACCACGTCCCGTTCGGAGACGATGCCGACGATCCCGCCCTCGGCGTCGACGACCACCAGGGCGCCGACGTTGTGCTCCGCGAGTCTCTCGAGCAGTTCGGTGACGTTCGTCTCCGGCGAGACGGTCGCGACGGCCGCCCCCTTGTTCCGCAACAGATCGGAAATCCGCATACGCGCTCCTCCCGGGTGACCTGAGTCACTCCAGGTTATGGCCTCACCGCCCGGCGCGAAAGTCCGGAGAGTCCGGTTCCATGCCCAATCTGGTCGCGAGCGCGTCGTAGGCCTGGACGATCCCGGCGCCGTACGGGTCGTCGCCGAGCGCGCCGAGGGTGCCCCGCCCGAGCTCCCACTGGGCCTTCGCGGACTCGTGATCACCGAGTTTGCGGTAATCCTCGGCGAGGTTCAGGTGCAGCGACGGGTAGAAGCCGCGCACGGCCAGCGTCGCGTGGTACTCCTTGGCGCGTTCGTCGGTGAGCGAATCGGCCGCCGCGAGCGCGCGGAGATCCCAGGCGAGTTCGTCGGCCGGGTCGTCGCGGACGTCGGCCATGTAGTGCGCGAGCGCGCACCGGTGCAGCGGGTCGCCTTCCTCGCCGATCCGCTCCCACAGCGCCGCGAACTTCTCGCGCGCGCCGACGCGATCACCGGAGATGTGCAGCTGGAGGCCGGTGTTGATCTCGGCCATCACGTCGTCGGTCATTTGACGTCCGAGGCCGGGGCCGCCCAGGTGTTGCACGCCGACGTCGCTTTCCCGGAGAAGCCGGCCTTCGCCCATTTCAGCTGGTTACGGCGGCTGCCGTGGGTGTCGCTGTCGTCGGCGCGGCCATAGTCGTCGAGGGCCGCGTTGGCCAGCGACTTGCTGATCGAACCGCGTCCGGCGGCGGCCGCGAGGGCGAGCGCGCCGAAGCAGTTCGCCTGCAGTTCGATGCGGCGGACCAGTTCCTTGTCGGCGGGCGAGTTCTCCTCCGGCGACGACATCTTCTCCGCGGCCGCCGACAGGATCCCGCTGGACCGCTGGACGTGGTGCCCGTACTCGTGGGCCATCGTCGCGAGATGACGGGACCGTTCGAGGCCCGCGTCGCCCAGCATCCACTCGGTCGGCGCGTAGATCGTGGTGTCGCCGCCGCAGTAGTAGGCGACGGCCTCGTTCTCGCCCGGTGCCTTCCCGCAGGCGCTGGTCTCGGGCAGCGTCACCTGCACGGTCACCGTCAGCGCGGGCTCGTTCGCCTGGTCCAAGGCGGGTTTCCAGGCTTCGGCCAAGCACGTCACGAAAGTCTTGTAGTAGGTCTCCAGCTTCGCGGGCTCGCGGCTGATCCCGGGCAGGCGGCAGGTGACCGCGCCGAGCGCGACGCCGTCGGCCAGCAGCGGGTTCGTCTCCAGTTCCCGCACCTCCTTGGGCGCGGGTTTCGCGTTCCCGGCCGGGGCCTTGTCGCCTTCCGAGGTGTACTGACCGGACACCGGGAGGGCCTGGCCGTCGATCTTCCTCGGCCCGCCCGCCATCGCCATCCCGGTGGTGGTCAAGGCGGCGACGATGAGCAGACCGACCACGGCGGCCCCCGTATTTCGAGGGCTTTCGGGACGACCCGGCGAGGGCGCGAACGGTCTGGGTACCTCGTCGGTGCCGGTCATGGTGTCCCCCAAACGTGCGAGCCAACAGCATACGGAGTACCGGCAGGGCAGGCGAAAACACCGCACCTGGTGGCGCCGGGACCGGGGCCACGGCGAGACTGTCAGCATGAGTGACGAGGACCCGTACCTGTGGCTGGAAGACGTGACCGGCGAAGAAGCGCTGGACTGGGTGCGAGCCCGCAACGCCGAAGCTCTGGAGGAACTGGCGGGCGGCGAGCGATTCGCCGGGATCCGTGACGAGGTCCGCGAGGTCCTCGACGCCGACGACCGGATTCCCTACATCCGGCGCCGCGGCGAGTACCTGTACAACTTCTGGCAGGACTCGGCCAACCCCCGCGGCCTGTGGCGCCGCACCACCCTGGAGCAGTACCGGCTCGACACGCCGGAGTGGGAGCTCCTGCTCGACGTCGACGCGCTGGCCGAGGCCGACGGCGAGAACTGGGTGTGGCAGGGCGCGGCCGTCCTCCGGCCGGGTTACCAGCGCGCGCTGGTCGAACTGTCGCGAGGCGGCGCCGACGCGACCGTGGTCCGCGAGTTCGACCTCGCCGAGCGACGCTTCGTCGAAGACGGGTTCTTCGTGCCCGAGGCCAAGACCCGGATCGGCTGGATCGACCGCGACCGCGTCTACATCGGCACCGACTTCGGGCCCGGGACGCTGACCAGTTCGGGCTATCCGAGGCTGGCGAAGGAATGGCGGCGCGGCACCCCGCTCGAAGAGGCGACGGTGGTCTTCGAGGGCAAGCCCGACGACGTCTCGGTATCCGCGCACCACGACCCGACCGAGGGTTGGGAACGTGACTTCGTCTACCGCTCGATCGACTTCTACCGCACGGAAAGGTATCTCCGGACGTCCGGCGGGCTCGAACGCATCGAGGTCCCCGAAGACGCGCAGACGTCTTCGCACCGAGAGTGGCTGCTGATCCGGCTTCGCTCGGACTGGACCGTCGAAGGCACGACGTACCCCTCCGGCTCCCTGCTCGCCTCCGGGTTCGACGCGTTCATGGCGGGTGAGCGCACCTTCACGACCCTTTTCACCCCGGACGCGCACACGTCGCTGGAGTATTGGGCCTGGACGCACAACCACCTGTTGCTCTCGACGCTGTCCGACGTCCGGACGGAACTACGCGTGCTCACGCCGTCCGACGGCTGGCGCTCGCAGCCGCTCGCCGGCGCCCCGGAACTGGGCACCGCGCAGATCACCGGCACGGACCCCGACGTCAGCGACGAATACCTGCTCGACTCCAGCGGCTACACCCAGCCGTCGACACTGAGCTACGGGCACGTCGGCGGCGACGTCGAGGTCCTCAAGCGCGCCCCCTCGTTCTTCGACAGCGAGGGCATGACGGTCTCCCAGTACTTCGCGACGTCCGAAGACGGCACGAAGATCCCGTACTTCGTCGTACGCCCCTCCGGCGCCGAAGGCGGCCCGACGCTGCTGACCGGCTACGGCGGCTTCGAGGTCTCGCTGACCCCCGGCTACAGCGGAGTCATCGGCCGCGGCTGGCTCTCGCGCGGCGGCACCTACGTCGTCGCGAACATCCGCGGCGGCGGCGAATACGGGCCGGACTGGCACACCTCGGTGACCAAAGCCAAGCGGTACAAGGTCTACGAGGACTTTTCGGCCGTCGCCGCGGACCTCGTCGAACGCGGCATCAGCGAGCCGGCCCGCCTCGGCATCCAGGGCGGCAGCAACGGCGGGCTGCTGATGGGCGTCATGCTGACGCGCTATCCGCACCTGTTCGGCGCGATCGTGAGCCAGGTGCCGCTGCTGGACATGAAGCGGTATCACAAACTCCTCGCGGGCGCGTCGTGGATGGCCGAGTACGGCGACCCCGACGACCCGGCGGAATGGGACTTCATCGGGAAGTACTCGCCGTACCAGAACGTGCGCGGTGATGGCGAGTACCCGCCGGTCCTGTTCGTCACGTCCACCCGGGACGACCGGGTGCATCCCGCCCACGCGCGCAAGATGGTCGCGCGGATGCGGGAGCAGGGACACGACGTGCGGTACCACGAGAACATCGAGGGCGGGCACGGCGCGGCGGCCGACAACGAGCAACTGGCGTTCAAATGGGCGCTGATGCTCGAATTCCTGTGGGAGAAGCTGGCCTGACCTGTCAGGAAAGGGTCGTTCAAGACGTTTTTCGTCCTGAACGACCCTTTCCTGACACTCGGCTCACTCCGCCACCTTCGCCAGCACCACCCCTCCGACGATCAGCGCCATCGCCGCGAACCGCCCGAAGCTGAGCGGGTCCTTGTGGATCACGATGCCGAACACGATCGCGCCCACCGCGCCGATGCCGGTGAACACGGCGTACGCGGTCCCCACCGGGAGCGAGTCCATCGCCTTCGACAGCAGGTAGACCGCGGCGACGCCGAGCACGAAGCACAGCACGGTCGGCCAGAACCGGGTGAAGTTCTCCGTCGGCTTGATGCTCTGCGACCAGGCGACCTCGACGACTCCCGCCAGGAGCAGGATTCCCCAGCCCATCAAGCTTCCCTTCCGGCCGAGGCCAGCTTTTCGGCATCGAGGAGCGCCTGTTCCCGCGACGCGATCCTGTCTGGATCACGCGGGCTCAGCCGCGGGTCGACGAGAGCGTTCGTGAGTTCGGAATGCAGGAACGTGACGTCGTGGACGTCGTAGTGCCCGGCGAAGAAGTCACGCAGGTAGCGCTCGTGATGGTCGACCGGTTCCCGCGGAGTGCCGGGCAGGTACGTGCCACCGCGCGCTCCCGCGACCACGAAAGCCTTGCCCGCCAAGGACATCTTCGGGAACGTCACCTGGTCGATCCACAGTTTGAGCGTCGCGGGGATCGAGAAGTTGTACATCGGCGCCCCGATCAGCACTACGTCGGCGGCGAGCAGTTCGGCCAGCAGCGGCTCGATGATCGCCCAGGCCTCGCGCTGCTCCGGCGTCTTCACCACCGAGGCGTAGCCGGCCGGATCGGTGATCCCGTTCCGGAGGAGCGCGTCGCAGATCTCGGTCCAAGCCTGGCCGATCGGCGGCACCGGATCGGCGGCCACGTCGCGATAGGTGTAGCCGGCGCCCGGGTTCGCGGCACGCCAGATCTCGGCGAAACGAGCACTCAGCTCGCGGGAGAACGACGCGCTGCGGGCACTGGAGTCGAGGTGGAGAAGGTGGCTCATCGGGGCCTCCCGGACCAGGAAGTGGACACGTTGTCCACTTGTTTCGCCGGGTACAAGTGGACGCCGCGTCCGGATATTCCCTAGGCTGCGGGCATGCCGACGGAAGACCTGCTCGCGGGCGACTCGGAACGGGAACGCTCGGACGCCGCCCGCAACCGCGCGAAGATCCTGAAGGCCGCCGAAGAGCTCTTCGCCGCACGTCCGGCCGCGGACGTCACCATGGAGGACATCGCCAAAGCGGCCGGGGTCGGCCGGGCGACGCTGTACCGCCGCTACCCGGACCGCTCCGCGATCGCCGTCGCACTATTGGACGAACACGAGCGAGAACTCCAGGAGCGACTGCTCACCGGCCCTCCTCCGCTGGGCCCCGGCGCGCCGCCCGCCGAGCGGCTGGCCGCGTTCTACGCGGCGATGATCGGGCTGCTCACCAGGCACGCGCATCTCGTCCTCGGCACCGAGATCGGGCATTCGCGGTTCACCAGCGGGCCGTACCGGCTGTGGCGCACCCACGTCCGTCTCCTCGCCGATGAGGCGAACGTGAAGGATCCGGACGCGCTCGCCGACATCCTGCTGGCGCCGCTGGCCGCGGACGTGTTCCTCTACCAAACAGGCGAGCTCGGCCTGAGCGCGAAACGGATCACCGACACGCTGGCCGAGCAGGCACGGCGGGCACTGGCCTGATCAGCAGGCGAGGCCGTCGGCGACGAGCTTCATCACGGCCTGCCAGTGTTCACGCTGCGCGGCGCGCTCTTCGGGTCCGGCGAGCCGCTCCTGATGGAAGACCACGACCGTCTTGTCCGGCCCGGCCGGACGGAGCCCCACCTGGACCGTGCTCTCGTGGTCCCAGTCCTTCGGCCGCCAGGTGAGGCGGATCTTCTCCTGCTCGCGGTAGCCGCGAACCTCACCGACAGTGCCCTCCGCCGTCTCGTACGGCGCGCCCTTCTCCGGCTCCAGCCGCACTTCGCCCAGCCAGGCCGCGAGGCCCGGACCCGAGAGGTAATCCCAAACCTGCGCCAGCGGATACGGCATCGTCTTGGACACGCCGATCTCCCAGCCCGCGTCCTTGGTCTTCCCGATCATCACGCCTCCACCGTAACCGTCTTACCTGGTTTCCGAAACCGACTATAGTGGTTACATGACTCCGGGAACAAGACTGCTCGTCAGCGCCCAGGGTGAGCGCTATCGATTCGATCCGGGCAGCCTCAGCCTCGAACTCATGCTGACCGGCGGTCCCGGCCCGTACGAGCGCTACGAGATCGCGCACACTCCGTCCGATCTGGCCGAGTGGTTCACCGATTCGCGGCTGGCGCTGACCGCTCCCCTGACCGACGTCCGGATCAAACCCGCCGAACTCGCCGCGCTCAAGGAACTCCGGGACACGCTCTACCGCGTCGCGCCCGCCCTCGCCCGCGGCGAAGCGCCGTCGGACGAAGACCTCGCCTTGCTGAACAGCGCGACCGAGGCGACCCCGAGGCCCCTCGTCGACCCGAAGACCCGGCGGCTCGCCTGGGCGCCACCCGTCACCGGGAAGCAACTCCTCGGCGCCGTCGCCCGCGACGCCATCGGACTCGTCGCGGGCGAACGGTCCGGCCGGGTCCGCGAATGTTCCGCGGACGACTGCCACCTGCTGTTCTTCGACACCTCGCGCTCGGGCAACCGCCGCTGGTGCTCGATGGAACGCTGCGGCAACCGCGCCAAGATCCGGGCCTACCGCGCGCGGACCGAGACCGCCTGATCGCTAGGATTCGCGGCGATGCAAGGTGAGGCGAAACTGGAACAGCGCGTCGTGGAGACGGCGGAGAAGCTGCTGTCCAAACGGAAATCGGTGACCGCGCTCGACATCCTGAGCGGCATCGGCTGGCTGCCGGAGAACGTGCTCACAAGCTGGCAGCAGGGCCGGATCCCCGATCTGTCCACGGCCTTGCCGGTGAGCGTGGAGAAACTGAATTTCGCCCTCGGCGCACTTCAAGGGTGGGCGAAGGAAAAGGCCCTCGAAAGCTCCGAGATCGAGCATGTCGGCGCGACCCGCGACCGGGCTGTCCTCCGGGTGACTTCGGGCGAACTGGCCGGCCTCGAACCGCTGTTCCGGACGCAGTGGCTCATGCCGGGACTGTCCGAAGCGAAGCGTGCGCAAGTCCTCGCCCGCCGGCAGAAGGCGCCGGATCTCGTCGTCTCCGTGGCGCTGAAGGATTGGACATGCGCCGACTGCGAGGGCACCGGCGACCTGCTGTTCATGGAGAACGAAAAGCCACACTGCCTCGACTGCGCCGACCTCGGCCACCTGGTCTTCCTGCCCTCGGGCGACACCGCGCTGACCCGCCGGGCCAAGAAGGCGAGCCGGCTTTCCGCCGTCGTCGTCCGCTTCAACCGGTCGAGGAAACGCAGCGAGCGGCAAGGGCTCCTGGTCGAGGACGCGGCGTTGCGCGCCGCTGAGGAACAGTGTCTCGCGGACGAGGACGTCCGGGAACGACGCCGCGGCCGGGATCGTGAGCGGCGCGCCGAGGAAGACGTCGAGTTCACCGCCCGGTTCCACACCGCGATCACGGAGATGTTCCCCGGCTGCCCGCCGGAACGAGCACGCGCCATCGCCGAACACGCAGGCCAGCGCGGCAGCGGCCGGGTGGGCCGCTCCGCCGCCGGCCGGGAACTGGCCGAACGAGCGGTGTTCCTCGCCGTCGTCGCCTCGATCCGGCACCTGGACACCGAGTACGACGACCTCCTCATGGCAGGTGTGGAACGGCAGGCCGCCCGCGACCGCATCCACTCCGCCATCGAAGCCGTGCTGGACCGCTGGCGATCCTGACCGCTGTCACGTTCCGGGCGCGGACCTCACAACAATCCCTGAACACGAGCCCACTCGCCGAATTCGGCGCCGGTGCAAGGTAGCCGCATGCCCGTGTCCCGAACCGAGTCGATCAGATTCCCGGCGGCGACCTCGGTCAACTTCCCGTCCCGGCAAGCCCGCGCCAGGAGCCAGATCGTTCCGTGAACCTCCAGGCCGTACCGCCTGGCCACCCGGATCGCGGCCTGGTCATCGGTTATCGCCGTGCAGCCCGCCAATTCCGCGACCGCGAAAACGCTGGCCTCGCCCCGATCCCGCTCGCCCGCGCCGATCCTCTCCGCCCACTTCACGAAACATTCGAGCTCGCGAATCGTGTCGAGCCGATGCACCTTGATCCATTCGAGCGCCAAAGCATCCTGAAGAGCAGGATGAGTTGCCGAGCCAAGACGCAGTTCCTCGATGACCACGTAAGTTGTACGACATTCGTCGGAGATCAGCAGGTCCCGGAGGAGGTCCAGCCGATCGGCGCGCGCGAAATGGTTCAAGCACATCGCGTCGAGAACCAGGGGACGAGAAGCGGTCACGAGCCGCTACCCGTTTCGACCTCCGGCAGATCCTCGATCTTGATCTCTCCGTGCATGAGCTCGACGGCTCTCGCAGGCGTGACGAAGTGCTGCCGCAAAGCCTCCATCACCGCGTGGGCGTAACTGGGAGGAACCCGTACCCCCTCGAGGTCTGGCTGCGGAACCCATCCGACGGCATCCCTGAGCTCCGCCCTCGTCGGGGCGTCGGCGAACCACTTCGTCACCCGACCCCCGTCGAGCAGCCCGACGTGGCCCGCCTGACGGACGGTAAGCGACCACGAAGTGCGGAAGACCGCGGACAGCTTGATCAGTTCGCCACGCAGATCGCTCTTCGTCACCTGTTCCAGCACGCCGGACGGGAGCAGGAATTCCGCCGCGAACGCGTCGATGACACGTTCCCTGTCTTCGCGAGACGTCGATACGCCGAGATCGGTCGAGTACTCGTCCCCCAGCACCAAGTGCCCCAGCTCGTGGGCGGCGGTCGCCCGGCGCCTGCCCGGGTCAGCCAGCCTGCTGACGACGGACACGCCGAAATCCCCGTCCATCAGCGACGCCCCGTCGCCGGGAAGGTCCGACACGAGGACGTACTGCCCCGCTCGTTCACACTCCGCCATCAGCGTCCGGATCGGCTCTTGTCCGAGACCGTGCCTGCTCCTGAGCCACAAGGCGGCGTCACGTGCATCCTGCGGATCTGTGACGGTTCGGTCGTACACCGCCGCCTTGCGCGGTTTGAGGAGGTCGAGGGAGATGACTTGGCGAAGGTCGTCCAGCCAGGCCGTCAACTTGGCCTCCAGCCGGTAGGAATCCCTGGAGAGGGCACTGTCCGTGTCGTCGACCAGGCTGGTCCGCCGCGACAGCACCGCCGGCTGCTCGCGAAGGAAGTGCCCCATGGGCACCTTCAGCGCGGCAGCCAGCTTCGCCAGCTCGAGCGCATCGATCTGTCGTCCCCCGGACTCGATCTTGGCGATCTTCGTGCGCTCCAAACCGACAGCGCTCGCCAACTCGGCTTGCGACATACCCGCCGCCAGCCTGCTCTCCCGGACGCGCTCGCCCACCTCAGCCCATTCCACCGGACCAGTGTGGTGCGATTTTCGCACATTCGTCAAGTCGGAGGCCTTTCACCTGGCAAAACCGATTGTCCTGACCGCTGTCACGTTCCGGGCGTGGGCCTCGTCCAGTGGGCATGTCCACCGCATATCTCACCCTGGCCATCGTGATGATCGTGCTCAACGCCGGGATCGCCGCCGCCGACTTCGCGCGGGTCCCGTTCGTCCTGAAGAACTCCGCCGAGGTCGACGTGCCTCAGTCCTGGATCCCGCCACTGGCCTCGCTGAAAGCCGCGGGCGCGGCCGGGCTGCTGCTGGGCCTGCTCGGAGTGCCGTACATCGGGACCGCGGCGGCCGCCGGGCTCGTGCTGTTCTACGTCGGCGCCGTCCTCACCCACGTGCGCGCCCGCGTTTTCTACAACATCGCCTTCCCCGGCGGGCTCCTCGCGCTGGCGGTGGCGACCTTCGTCCTCGATCTCGCTCAGACCAGGTAGGGAGCGAAGTGTTCGGCGACGACGTCCGCGACCGCCTCGGCGTCTGCTGAGCCGTCGATTTCCAGCACCCGGACGCCGAGGCGCTTCGCTGTGCGGACGGCGTCTTCGGCGACAAGACGGTCTCGCGCGATCCGGTTGCGTTGCGCGCGTTCGGGATCGCTGACCCGGTGTGCCATCGCGGCGGCCCGCGGCAGCACGCGAAGCTGATGCTCGCGGAAACCGTCGGTGGGCACCATCACGATCATCCGTCGCGGTGAATCCAGGAGAGGCGCGACCAGTTCCGGGCGCAAACCCCAGCCCTCGGCGAGGGTCGGGCGCCCGGAGACCAACGCGCGCAGATCGTCGAGAGCCCATTCGAACCGCAGCGGGAAACCGGCGATCGTGTCGGCGGCCATCCGTTCGGGAGTGGGGTCGACCCAGACGGCGTCGGGGTCCGGATCCGCCGCGGGCAAACCGCTGCGGACGCGGTGGGCCACGCGCCGGTCCTGGTGCGCGCGGGCGTCGTGGAAGTCGTAGTGATACACGGTGATGCCGTGACGACGCGCGAGAAGCTGGGAGACGGTGGACTTTCCCGCCCACTGGCCGCCGCAGATCCAGAGTGCCTGCTTGAGCGTGCCGAACGGGTCGACGATTCCACTGTCAGCGGTCATCAGAGCCTCCTGGCGTCGACAGCGAGCAAGGACCCCTTCGCGAGCAGAACGAGCCTCGAAGGCGCTTGCTCGCGAAGATCTCGGATCCGCTGGGTTATCCGGACGCGCTCGCTCACCGCTCCGGCCAAGTCGATCCGGAACAACAACCCGCCCTCGTCGGCGATCGCGAACCCTCCGTCCACGGAAGCGACCGTGGGGACGAACCGCCGGTCGTGCCGGATCCTCCACTGCTCGGCGCCGTCCGACGCGTCGACCACTGTGTAGCCACCACGCCGCTCGGCCAGCCAGAGCAAGCCGCCACACAGGTCCACCGCTCTGGGCGCCAGAGCGCGCTCGGCACGGACCACTGTCTCGGCTTTCGCCTCGGACAAGGCGATACGTACGACCGCGTGGTCGCCGCACCGCACGAGGACACCACCGTCGTCGTCCGCACGAAAGGCCGGCCCGGTGTCGGGTCCGGCCAGGGGCTCCGGCAAGGACCAGGTGGCCAGTTCCCGGCCGTCACCTCGATCGATCAAACGTACGGAGTCGCCACCCGGCTTCCCGAGAAGGAAACCGGCCTCGGTCGCTGCCGGCCGGACCGTGCTTCCGCACTCTCCCGCCCGCCAACGCAAAGCACCGGTGCGGAGGTCCATTGCGGACAGTGGCGTATAGCCGCGCCAGCCGCCCACCAGCACGAGTTCTTCGTCTACCACGACATGACCGGCGAACGAGCCCGGCTCCGCCTGCCAGACGTCTTCGCCGGTTTCGACGTCAAGGCAGAGCAGCCTGCTGCTGTTCTGCGGAACCACCAAGCAATACGGTTCGTCGATCACGACCGCACGCGGCCATGTCCCGACGGGAACATCCCAACGCACGGAGCCGTCGGCAGGCTCCAGGCCGGCCAATCGCGTACTCCGCTCGTGTACGACCAAGTGGCGTGCGGTGGCCGCCATCGCGGACGGCGAACCGGCTTGACGCAGCGGCCGTTCCCAGCGGACATCGAACACGAGACCAGTTCAGCAGCGGACGGGCCACCGCACAACCGGGTTCACCGGCGCCTGCTCCGGCGAACGACGTCGGTCGTCCACCGAAGCAGGCATCAGGATCAGCTACAGCCGGAGGTCGCTCCGCAGCCTTCACAGGCGTAGCAGGAACCGGCGGGCCGCATCTTGGTGCCGCAGGTCATGCAGAGCGGCGCGTCGGAAGCAGTGCCGAGGTTCAGTTCCACCAGTTCCGCCGTCGAATGCGCCACCTTGGCGGGAGCGCCGGTCGACGAGTCCACAGTGGACCGGAGCGCGTCGAGGTCGACGTTCTCCGGTTCCGCCGCGGGAGCGGCGCCGTAGCTCGCCTCGACCTGTGCCGAACGCTCGTCGGCGGTGAAGATGCCGAGCTGCGAACGCTTCTCGTACGGCAGGTAGTCCAGCGCCAGCCTGCGGAACAGGTAGTCCATGACACTGGTGGCGATCCGGATGTCCGGGTCGTCGGTCATGCCTGCGGGCTCGAAGCGCAGGTTGGAGAACTTCGAAACGTAGAACTCCAGCGGGATCCCGTGCTGCAGGCCGACCGAGATCGACATCGAGAACGCGTCCATCACGCCCGACAGGGTCGAACCCTGCTTGCCGAGCTTCACGAAGATCTCGCCGAGCCCGTCGTCCGGGTATGAACCCGCGTGCAGGTAGCCCTCGGCGCCACCGACGGTGAACGACACCGTCTGGCTCGGGCGCTTCTTCGGCAGGCGTTTGCGGACCGGCCGGTACTCGACGACCTTTTCTGCCTCGGGGGCGGCCTTTTCCTTCTTGCCGGTGGACAGCGGCTGGCCGACCTTGCAGTTGTCGCGGTAGATCGCGAGCGCCTTGAGGCCGTACTTCCAGCCCTGGAAGTAGATCTCCTCGACCTCTTCGACGGTCGCCGACTCCGGCATGTTGACCGTCTTGGAGATCGCGCCGGACAGGAACGGCTGCACCGCGGCCATCATCCGGACGTGCCCCATCGGCGCGATGGACCGCTCCCCCACCGCGCAGTCGAACACTTCGTAGTGCTCCTGGCGCAGGCCGGGAGCGTCGACGACGTGGCCGTGCTGGGCGATGTACTCGACGATCGCTTCGATCTGCTCGCCCTGGTAGCCGAGCGCGGAGAGGGCGCGCGGGACGGTCTGGTTGACGATCTGCATCGAACCGCCGCCGACCAGCTTCTTGAACTTGACCAGCGAGAAGTCCGGCTCGATGCCGGTCGTGTCGCAGTCCATCATGAAACCGATGGTGCCGGTGGGGGCTAGCACCGAGGCCTGCGCGTTGCGCCAGCCGCCAGCCTCGCCCAGTTCGATGCCGCGCTTCCATTCCTGGGTCGCGAGCGCGCGGACCGCGGCGTCGTTCGCGTGGTAGGTCCGCACCAGTTCGTTGGCGGCGGCGTGCTTGCGCATGACCCGCTGGTGCGCCTCGGCGTTGCGCGCGTAGCCCTCGTACGGCCCGACGACCGCGGCGAGTTCGGCGGAACGGCGGTACGAAACGCCGGTCATCAGCGAGGTGATCGCGGCGGCGAGCGCGCGGCCGCCGTCGGAGTCGTACGCGTGCCCGAGCGCCATCAGCAGCGCGCCGAGGTTCGCGTAGCCGATGCCCAGCTGACGGAACTTACGGGTGGTGTCGCCGATCGCCTCGGTCGGGAAGTCGGCGAAGCAGATCGAGATGTCCATGGCGGTGATGACCAGCTCGACGGCCTTCGCGAACAGCGGCGCGTCGAAACCGCCGTCCTCGGTGGCGAACTTGAGCAGGTTCAGCGAGGCCAGGTTGCAGCTGGAGTTGTCCAGGTGCATGTACTCCGAACACGGGTTGGACGCGGTGATCCGGCCCGATTCGGGGCAGGTGTGCCAGTCGTTGATCGTGTCGTCGTACTGCAGCCCCGGATCGGCGCAGTCCCAAGCGGCCTGCGCGATGGTGCGGAACAGCTTCTTGGCGTCGACGCGGTCGATGACCTCACCGCTCGTCCTGGACCGCAGGCCGAAGTCGCCCTGGGTCTCGACGGCCTGCATGAACTCGTCGGAGACACGGACCGAGTTGTTCGCGTTCTGGTACTGCACGGAGGTGATGTCCGAACCGGAGAGGTCCATGTCGAACCCGGCGTCGCGGAGGACCTTGATCTTCTCCTCTTCGCGGGCCTTGGTCCGCACGAACTCCTCGACGTCCGGGTGGTCGACGTCGAGGACGACCATCTTCGCCGCGCGACGGGTGGCGCCACCGGATTTGATGGTGCCCGCGGAGGCGTCGGCGCCGCGCATGAAGGAGACCGGACCGGACGCGGTGCCGCCGGAGGACAGCAGTTCACGCGAAGAACGGATGCGGGAGAGGTTCAGTCCGGCACCGGAGCCGCCCTTGAAGATCAGGCCCTCTTCGCGGTACCAGTTGAGGATCGACTCCATGGTGTCGTCGACCGAGAGGATGAAACACGCCGAGACCTGCTGCTTCGACGTCGTGCCGACGTTGAACCACACCGGCGAGTTGAAGCTGAACACCTGGTGCAGCAGCATCCAGGTCAGCTCGTGCTCGAAGACCTCGGCGTCGGCGGGGGTCGCGAAGTAGCCGTGTTCGCGGCCCGCGTTGACGTAGGAGTGGACGACGCGGTCGATCAGCTGCTTGAGGCTCTGCTCGCGCTGGGCCGAGCCGACGGCGCCACGGAAGTACTTGCTGGTGACGATGTTCGTCGCGTTGACCGACCAGAAGCCGGGGAACTCGACACCGCGTTGCTCGAAATTGACCGTGCCGTCGCGCCAGTTCGTCATCACGACGTCCCGGTTCTCCCAGGTGACCTGGTCGTACGGGTGGACGCCCTCGGTGGTGAAGACCCGGCGCACGGTGAGCCCGCCCGCCTGCTTCTTCTTCCCACTCGTCCGCGCTGTGGCCGGGTTGCCTGTTCCCACGGTCTCGGTCATGGGTTTTTCCCTCACTCCCACGCGGGAGGCGGCTTCAGCCGTCTTTCGCGTCTTGATCGCTCTCGTCCGGTGTGGCAGCCATGGCTTCACGGAGGTCCGAGATCTCCTTCTCGAAGTCCTCGACCGAGGAGAAGGAGCGGTAGACACTGGCGAACCGGAGATAGGCGACACCGTCGAGTTCGCGCAGGGGGCCCAGGATCGCCAGACCGACCTCGTGACTCGGGATCTCCGCCAGCCCCGCCGACCGGATCGACTCCTCGACCCGCTGCGCCAGCTGCTGCAGCGCGTCGTCGTCGACCGGCCTGCCCTGGCAGGCGCGGCGCACCCCCCGGACCACCTTGTCCCGGCTGAACTGCTCGGTGACCCCGGATCGTTTGACGACGGCGAGCACCATCGTCTCCGACGTGGTGAAGCGACGGCCGCAAGCGGCGCACGAGCGCCTCCGCCGGATCGCTTGACCCTCATCCACCTCTCGGGAGTCGACGACCCGAGAGTCCGCATGCCGGCAGAACGGGCACCTCATCCGCCGATCACCTTCCCCTCCGCGCCGGCCGGTCCCGAGTGGATATCCGCCCCCGTCGCCACGCAACGACGGGAAAGATCGACATGTGGATCGATCTGTGGACATCCGGTGGGTGAACACCGGCCAGCTGTGGACAACTGGTACCGAGTCTACCCCAAGCTATGGACCAACTACAGCCATGTAACTACTACATATAGCGGTGGAGACTAGATCGCAGGTCGGACGCACGCAAGCGCAACGGCCAGGTCGATCGGACACGAACGGGGGGGCTCACCCACAGCGGGTGAGAGCGGCCCTCCGGATCACCTCCCACCCTCCGCGACCTCGGCCGCGACCGGGACCGTGAGCGGCAGTCCGGGCACGAGAACGGCGTTTTCCAGGGAGTTGAGCTCCTTGATCTTGGCCACGACCGCGCCGGTGTCACTGCCTGGCGCGAATCGCGTCGCGAGATCCGTCAGCGTCTCCCCCGTCGAAACGGACACCGTGGTGGTCCGTTCGGGTACGGCGGCCCCCGGAACACCGGCCAAGAACAGACCCGAACCGGTGATGACGCCGGCGACGAGCAAGGCCATCGCGACGAGCGACGGCCACCTGAGCGGAAGCCGCCTCGGCGCCGGGCACGCCGGGGAGGCGGTGGCGACACCGGGGCGACGGCCCGCCACGACCCGTGACCTGGTCGGCGGACGCAAAGGTTCGGCGCGCCTGCCCCGAACCACCCGAACGGGCCTGGTCAACCCTGCCGGAACGGGCCCGGGGGAACTGGGCCGCGCCAGTCCTCGATCGGCCAGAATCGACATAGGAACCTCCTCGCAAGTCCTGCTGCGCTCGGCGCCGGGCCGCGGCCCGGCGATCAAGGTCGAACAGGCGTTCTATCGAACGCCCGTGCGAATGTGTACCACCTACCCCCGACAAAAATCGAGCGACACGGCGTGTCCATCGAACAGATGTTTGAAATCGTCGTCCCGGCGGGCTAACGTCGTTGACCAGGGCGTCTGCTGCGCGGACGCCGCCGGTGCCGTGGGCGGGAAGATCGTCCGCCACCGGCGAAGACATGCGAAGTCGGTCCGGGCGACCGGACGTACTGGGAGGCGACGCAGGAGATGAAGGAGCGATACGGTGGCTAAGGAGAGCAAGGCGGGGAACGCGCCTAGGGGCTCGGGTAAGGTGCGCGCCTTGCCCGAGGTCTACGAGGTGGACGAGACCCTGACCGTGCGGCAGCAGCAGGTGCTCGACGTGATCAAGCTGTGGGTGAGCCGGTTCGGCTACCCGCCGAGTGTGCGTGAGATCGGCGAGGCGGTCGGTTTGACCTCCACCTCTTCGGTGTCGCACCAGTTGCAGGCCCTGCAGCGCAAGGGTTATCTGCGACGCGATCCGAACCGTCCGCGTGCGGTGGGCGTGCTCGCCGCGACGGACGACAACCCGATGGGCATCGACGTCGAGCAGCCGCAGTCGGCCGCGAAGGCCGCGTATGTGCCGCTCGTCGGCCGGATCGCGGCCGGTGGGCCGGTGCTGGCGGAGCAGGCGATCGAAGACGTCTTCCCGCTACCGCGGGAGATCGTCGGTGAGGGTGAGCTCTTCCTGCTCAGCGTCACCGGTGACTCGATGATCAACGCCGCCATCACCGACGGCGACTGGGTCGTCGTGCGCCAGCAGCCCACGGCCGACCCCGGCGAGATCGTGGCCGCGATGATCGACGGCGAGGCGACGGTCAAGACGTTCAAGCGCAAGGACGGCCACATCTGGCTGATGCCGCACAACGAGGCGTACGAACCCATCCCGGGTGACGACGCCACGATCCTCGGCAAGGTCGTCGCCGTTCTTCGCAGGCTGTAGCCCGGAGCCGGAGCAAGTCGGGATCCCGGGTCGCGGAGACCCGGGTCAGACTCGGCAAGCTTCGGTCAGGCTCGCCGTTTGCGGAGCCTGCCGACCAGCAGGAAGCCGCCGATCACGACGATCGCGGCGATACCGACCTGCACGTAGGGGAAGTCGGTTCCCTGGCCCGTGCCACCGGCCGCGGCCGTCCCACCCGACGTGCTGCCCTCGGATTTGGCCGCGTCCACGGCGAGTGCCGCCGCGCCCTTCACCGCACGGATCTGCTCTCCGACGCCCTCCCCGCCGGACAACAGGGTCCCGTCCGGATCGAAGGCGAGCGCCTCGCCCTGTTTCTCGTTCGGCAGCGGCACCCGCACGGGCTCGCGCTGCAGCGCGCTCTTCAGGTCTCCGTCGGTGACGGCGTAGAGATAAGCGTCGGTGTAGGTGCGCAACGCGACCACCGAGCCGTCGGCCATCGACGCCGCGCCGGTCACCGTCATCGAACCGATCGATCCGGCGGGCCCGCCCTGCGTCGAGGTCTCCTTGATCTGCAGTGAGCCCACGTTCTCCAGCGGAGTCGGACCGGGACTGGCGAGCGGCCCTGTCGGCCGGTACACCTTGGAGCTGCCGAAGAGGTCCTTGGTGATCAGGTACGGCGTGCCCGAACGGTCCATGATCAGCGCTTCGACGTCGTGCTGCCCGTCGGGATAGGTGAGCCGGTGCAACGTCGCCTTGCCTTGCGGGGTCAGCGAGATCAGCGCGACCGTGTCCCGCCGCTTGCGGTTGTCACCGGTGTCGGAAAGCCAGAAGGTGCCGTCGGCGGTGCGGGCGAGATCCTCGGGGTCGTACGGGTCCGTCGCGGCCGAGATGACCTTCTGGACCTTGCAATCGCGGCCGAGGACGAAGACCTGCGTCTTGGTGCCGCCGTCGTTGAGGGCGTAGAGATGCTCGCCATCGGAAACGAGGCCGGAAAGCTCGCTGAGCCGGGAATCGCTGTTCTTGCACACCGGCTGCGGAGCCGGGACCTCCTGCGCCACGGCGGGTGTCGTCCCGCCGATGAACGCCGCCAGCACGACCGCGGTCGCGACAATCCCCCGCACATCCACCTCCTTACCGTGGAACCCCTGAAGCCCCACACTACGGAGACGTCCGGGACGGCGCGCAGTTCGGTCGGAACGCCGAGATGGGGCGGAATGTCGCGAAGGCCACTTTCAGCGGCGAGCATCGGTGCCCCGAATGTGGCATTGGGGTCACCCGACGTCCCCAATGCCACATTCGGGGCGCCTTTACCGACCGGTGCTCCCGCCGGAGGCTTGCGCACGCAGAACGCAGTGAAGGCCCCCTTCACTGCGTCTAACGCAGTGAAGGGGGCCTTCACGTACTTGCTTACTTACAGAGCCGAGCCGTTCGTCTGGAAGTCGCTCAGCGCCGCGGCCAGTTCGGGCCTGCCGCGGACGACCAGGCGCGTACCGGTCTCGACGTGCTCTTCCTCCAGCACCTCGCCGTCGGCGTGGGCGCGAGAGACGAGTTCGCCTCGCGAGTACGGGATCAGCACCTCGACCAGGATCTCCGGCCTCGGCAACCGCTCCGCGATCACCTCGGCCAGCTCCGTGATCCCGGCGCCGGTCCGCGCCGACACCTGCACCGATCCGGCCATCTGGTGCCGCAACCGGGCCAGCGACACCTCGTCGGCGGCGTCGGCCTTGTTGATCACCAGCAGCTCCGGCGGGAGCGGCTCGGAACGGCGCTTCGTGATCTCGGCGAGCACTTCGCGCACCGCGTTGACCTGCTCTTCCGGCGTCGGGTCGGCACCGTCGACGACGTGGACGAGCAGGTCGGCGCTGGCCGCCTCCTCCAGCGTCGACCGGAACGCGTCCACCAGCTGGTGCGGCAGGTGCCGGACGAAACCGACGGTGTCGGTCAGCGTGTAGGTACGGCCGTCGGGGGTCTGCGCTCGCCGCGTCGTCGGATCCAGTGTGGCGAACAGCGCGTCCTCGACCAGCACCCCGGCGCCGGTCAGCGCGTTGAGCAGGCTCGACTTGCCGGCGTTGGTGTAGCCGACGATCGCGACGCTCGGCACCTCGTTGGCCACCCGGCGACCGCGTTTGGTCTCGCGGATGGTGTCCATCGCGGCGATTTCGCGGCGCAGCTTCGACACGCGCTTGCTGATCCGCCGCCGGTCGGTTTCGAGCTTCGTCTCACCGGGACC
Source organism: Amycolatopsis sp. WAC 01376 (assembly GCF_003947415.1). Lineage (GTDB taxonomy): Bacteria > Actinomycetota > Actinomycetes > Mycobacteriales > Pseudonocardiaceae > Amycolatopsis. The sequence goes on along the minus strand of NZ_QHKL01000003.1, from coordinate 615,357 downwards.
GCGCAGACCGACGCCACCGTTGGCGCCGCCCGCCCGGCCACCGGCCTGCCGGGACAGCGCCGCACCCCACCCGCGAAGCCGCGGGATCAGGTACTGCAGCTGGGCCAGCTCGACCTGTGCCTTGCCCTCCTTGGAGCGGGCGTGCTGCGCGAAGATGTCGAGGATCAGGGCGGTGCGGTCGATGACCTTCACCTTGACCTTCTCCTCCAGCTGGCGCAGCTGGCCCGGCGAAAGCTCGCCGTCGCAGATCACCGTGTCGGCACCAGTGGCCGCCACGATCTCACGCAGTTCCTTGACCTTGCCCGAGCCGATGTAGGTGGCGGGATCCGGGCGGATCCGCCGCTGCACCAGGCCTTCCAGCACCTCGGAGCCCGCCGTTTCGGCGAGCCGGGCGAGTTCGGCGAGCGAGGCCTCGGACTGGAGGGCGCTGCCCTCGGTCCACACACCGACCAGAACGACGCGCTCCAGGCGCAACTGCCGGTATTCGACCTCGGTGACATCCGCGAGTTCGGTGGACAGGCCCGCTACCCGGCGGAGCGAGGCGCGGTCCTCGAGCTCCAATTCGCCGGTCGATGGGTCCAGGTCGTTCAGATCGTTGTGTGTCAGTTCCGTCATCGTGCCTCCATGGTCCCACGTTTCGACGGCGGGACCGAATTCATTACTTGCTGGGATACTTCGACAGGTAGATGGCCGTGCGTTTCGCTTCCGGGTCGACCGGCCGGGAGATGAAGTCGTCGACGAGCTCCATGAGCCGTGCTTCGAACTCCGTGATCTGCTCGTCCGGTACCTGGACGACGATGCGCGTCTGCTGCACCTCGTCGAATCCCACGTCGGCGATCTCGGCCAGGTAGGCCTCGAAGATCGCCTGATCGATCCCCCTGTCGCGGGAATCAAGATGCCAGGACAACCCGGTCGAGCGATAGGGAATTTCTTTCGCGCCGCGCGTGCCGCGTCTCGGCGGGAGCGCTTCGAGGAACCCGGTGTCGACGAGTTTGCGCACGTGGTGCAGCGTCGTCGCGGGGTCGCGATCGAGCCGTTCGGCGAGTTCCTTGTTGGTCAGCGCCTCTGAATAGGTCAACCGGATGATGCGCAGCCTTATTCCGGAAGCCATGGCGGCGATCTCGGCCTCGGTGGCGGCACGTCGTGGTGTGGGCACGGGGACAGCCTAGAGCCGAAAGTGATTGACACTTTCCAATCACTCGGGCCAAGGTGGCGTCGTGCGCAGAGACTCCCTCTTCTTCCACGCGGACTTCCGGCGGCTCTGGGCGGGCGATACGGCCAGCCAGGTGGGCGCCTTCGCCGGTCACACCGTGATTCCCCTGCTCGCGGCCACCGTGCTGGCCGCGACACCGTTCCAGATGGGGCTGCTGACCGCGGCCGAGACGATCGCGTTCCTGATCATCGGGCTGCCCGCCGGCGTATGGGTGGACCGCATGCGGCGGCGGGCGCTGATGCTGCGGGCCGACTTCGTCCGCGCCACGCTGCTGCTCACCATTCCGCTCGCCTGGTGGGCAGACGTCCTGTCGCTGACGCAGTTGATCGTGGTCGCCACGCTCGTCGGCGTCGCGACGGTGTTCTTCGACGTCGCCTACCAGTCGTATCTGCCGTCACTGGTCGGCCGGGAACATCTGCTCGAAGGCAACGCGAAACTCCAGGCCAGCCAGTCGGTGGCGTTCCTGACCGGACCCGGCATCGGCGGCGGGCTGGTCCAGCTCGCGGGCGCGGCCAACGCCGTGCTGATGACCGGGGTGGGTTTCCTGACCTCCGCGCTGTGCCTGCTGCGGATCCGTACCGTCGAAGAGGTTCCCGAGCAGCATGAAGACGCGAAACTGCTCCCCCAGATCGTCGAAGGACTGCGGTTCGTGTTCACCGACGCGGCCCTGCGCTCGATCGTCGCCTGCACCGCGACGGCAAATCTGGCCAACGGCGCCTTCACCACCGTGCAGATCCTGTTCCTGAACCGGGAACTGGGCCTGTCGCCGGCGGCCATCGGTCTCGTACTGGCGACCGGCGGCGTGGGCGGGATCCTCGGGGCGATCCTGGCCGGACGCATCACCCGGCGGATCGGGCAAGCCCGCTCGATCTGGTTCGTCCCCCTGCTGACCTGGCCGTTCCAGTTGCTGCTCCCGCTCGCCGCGCCGGGCTGGCGGATCGTGCTGTTCCCCGCGGCGCTGGCGATCGCGGGGTTCGGGATCATCGTCTACAACGTCGCGCAGGTGTCCTACCGGCAGGCCGTCTGCCCGGACCGGCTGCTCGGCCGCATGAACGCCAGTGTGCGCTTCGTGGTGTGGGGCATGCTGCCGCTGGGCGGACTGGTCGGCGGTGTCCTGGGTGAGACGATCGGGATCCGGGGAACGCTGTGGTTCGCCGCGGTCGGCGAGGCGGCAGCGGTGTTGTGGGTGGTCTTCTCGCCGATCCGGAAACTTCGTGATCTGCCGCGCGAACCGATCGCGGTGGGCTAGACGAGCCCGGCCCACCAGGTTTCGTCGAGTTCGCCGCGCGCGACGATCTCCGCCGGTCCGGTGAGCGTGGAACCGCCGCGGCGCACCTCGACCACCACGCGTCCGCCGGGAATGTCGACGGTCGCTTCGCCGGTGTCGGTGCCCGCGAGGTGCAGGGCGGCGGCGACCGCGGCGACCGTGCCGGTGCCGCAGGACCGCGTCTCGCCGACGCCGCGTTCGTGGACGCGCATCTTCAGCGCGTCTTCGCCCAGCAGGTTGATGAACTCGAGGTTCACGCCTTCCGGGAACACGTCGGAGTCGAAGTCGGGCTGGTCGCGCAGGTCGAGCACGTCGACGTCGTCCTCGACGACCGACACCAGATGCGGGTTGCCGACGTTCACCGCGACACCGGAGAACGGCTGCCCGGCGACCACGGTGACCGAGGTGCCGGTGATGGTCGCCGGCCCCATCTGCACGGTCACCGAACCGTCCGCGTGCATCTGGACCGGCCTGTCGCCGGCGCGGGTCCCGATGACGAAGTCGCGCTCGGTCACCAGCCCGGAGTCGACCAGGTGGCGCACGAAGACCCGGACGCCGTTGCCGCACATCTCCGCGATGGAACCGTCGGCGTTGCGGTAGTCCATGAACCATTCGCCGCCGGACTCGACATCCAGTGCGGACGAACGCACGATCCGGAGCACACCGTCGGCCCCGAGACCGCGCTGACGGTCGCACAGCGCCGCCACTCGCGCTTCGGTCAGCTCGAGGCGGCCGTCGGGGTCGGGAAGCAGCACGAAATCGTTCTGTGTGCCGTGTCCCTTAAGGAATTCGATGCCGCCCATGGCCCCAAGGCTACTGGGCCGTCACCTCGAGGACGCGCTCGGCCAGCCGCTCCGAACCGCCGTCGAACCACTGGATGCGCTTGTCCCGCCGGAACCAGGAACGTTGCCTCCGCACGAACCTCCGGGTGGCCTGCGCGGTGGCCTCGGAAGCGGCTTGGAAGTCGCCGTCGCCGTCGATCGCGGCGATCACCTGCTGGTAGCCCAACGCCCTCGAAGCGGTGAGCCCGTCACGGAGTCCCCGGCCCAGCAACGTCCGGACTTCATCTACGAGCCCGGTTTCGAACATGATCTCCACGCGGCGGTCGACGCGGGCGTCGAGTTCGGCGGGTTCGCGGTCGATGCCGATCAGGACCGTGTCGTAGCGGGCGGGCCCGGGTTTCGGCAGGTTCGCCGAGAACGGTTCCCCGGTGATTTCGATGACCTCCAGCGCGCGCACGATCCGGCGGGTGTTGGTCGGCAGGATGGCCGTGGCGGCGACGGGGTCGAGTCCGGTGAGCCGGGCGTGCATCGCGGCGACGCCGATTTCGTCGGCTTCGGCGGTCAGCCGGGCGCGCACGTCCGGATCGGTGCCCGGGAACTTGAGGTCGTCGAGCACGGCTTGGACGTAGAGACCGGACCCGCCGGCGAGGATCGGCACGCGTCCGGCGTCGAGCAGTTCTTCGACGCGGGCGCGCGCGTCGCGCTGGTACGCGGCGACGGACGCCCTCTCGGTGACGTCGAGGACGTCCAGTAGATGGTGCGGCACACCTCGCCGCTCCTCGGGGGTCGCCTTGGCCGTCCCGATGTCCATCCCGCGGTACAGCTGCAGCGCGTCCGCGTTGACCACCTCACCCCCGAGGGTGAGGGCGAGTTCGACCGCCAGCGCGGTCTTCCCGGTCGCCGTTGGCCCGACGACCGCGACCGGCCGGATCACGCGTGCTCCCAGACCGCGACGTGGTAGGCGACGCCGAACGGCGCGGCCGAATAGAGGACCTCGGCGGTCCAACCGTCGTCCGCGGCGAGACCGGCGAGGACCTGCCACGGCGCGCGGCCGCCCGCCCCGAGTTCGGCGGCGAAGTCCGGGTCGACTGCGGCCAGCGACCCGGCATCGGCCTTGGCCAGCGCGTCGCGGATGCCTGCGTCGAAGCCTTCCGCCCGTTCGTCCTCGCCGCCGGGGGAACGCGGGCCGTGCCTGCTCGAACCGTCGCCGAGGACGAGCACCGCGGCGTGCTCCCCCAGCTCGCGGCCCAGCTGTTCGCACTGGCCGGGAGGGGCGGCGGGATCGACGAGGTGGACCCGGACGGACGACGCGCCGCCCTGCTCGCGCAGCCAGCCGGCCACGAGCGCGGGCAACGGCAGCTCGGTTTCGGGCCCTGTCACCCGGCTGAGTGACACTCCGACGTCGACGCCGAATCCGCGGAAGGTGCCACTCGCGTGTTCCGGCACTTCGGGCGCGCCCGAGGCCGCACCGATGACGACCCAGTCCGGCGAAGCGCTGGTCAGCCGCCTCGCGGCCTCAAGACAGGCTTCGCGCAGCTCGGCGCATTCGTCCGCCGCTCCGGCGGCCAGTTCGGGAATGAGCAGTGGGGGTTGCGGGAGCACGGCGACACGGCGGATCACGGCCGCCGACGTTACCTTCCCCGCCTTCGGGGACCGGCAACCGACCGACACGGAGGGTCCACCGGAAGTAGGATCACTGCCCTCTGGTGGTTCATCCGGTTCCACGGTGGACGCTGAGCTGCTTGAATGCCGCAAGGGGTTGATGCCCCCGAAGCAAGACGGCAACGCATTACCCGGCCCCGTCGGTAGACGGGGCGCCCGCGCCAGCGGGCGTACAGGCGATAAGGAGCCTGCGATGGCCCAGGAGAACACGTCCACCGGTACCCCGGCACCGCACCCGGTACCGCACGCGCTCGGTGGCGGGCATCCCGCACCCCCCGTGCCGCCCGCCGAGCCCAGCCCGTCCGCTTGGGGCAGGGTCGACGACGAAGGAACGGTGTACGTCAACACGCCCGACGGCGAACGTGCGGTCGGGGTCTGGCAGGCCGGGAGCCCGGACGAGGGTCTGCTCCACTACGCGCGCCGCTTCGACGACCTGCGCACCGAGGTCGAGCTGCTGGAGACGCGACTGGAGTCCGGCGCCGGCGATCCGAAGCACGCCCTGGCCACGGCCACACAGCTGCGCGACGGTCTCGCCGAAGCCGCCGTCGTCGGCGACCTCGCCGCGCTGGGCGGCCGCATCGAGCAGGTCATCGCCCACGCCGAGAAGGCGCTTGCCGCGGCCAAGCAGGAGCGTGAAGAGGCCCGCGCGGCCGCCGTCCTGCGCAAGCAGGCCCTCGCCGACGAAGCCGAGAAACTCGCCGCGGAGTCGACCCAGTGGAAGGCCGCCGGCGACCGGCTGCGCGCCATCCTGGACGAGTGGAAGACCGTCAAGGGCGTCGACCGCAAGACCGACGACGAGCTGTGGAAGCGGTTCTCCAAGGCCCGTGAGGCGTTCAACCGCCGCCGTGGCTCGCACTTCGCCGAGCTCGACAAGCAGCGCGCGGGTGCCAAGAACCGCAAGGAAGAACTGATCGCCGAGGCCGAGGCGCTCTCGGAATCCGAGGACTGGGGCGACACGGCGGGCCGCTACAAGGACCTGATGACCGAGTGGAAGGCCGCCGGCCGCGCGCCCAAGGACAGCGACGAGGCGCTCTGGCAGCGTTTCCGCGCGGCGCAGGACAAGTTCTTCGCACGGCGGTCCTCGGTGTTCTCCGAGCGGGACGCCGAGTTCGCGACCAACGCTCAGCAGAAGGAACAGCTGCTCGTCGAGGCCGAGAAGATCGACCCCGCGGCGAACCTCGAAGCGGCGAAGCAGCACATGCGGCGCATCCAGGACCAGTGGGACGAGATCGGCAAGGTTCCGCGCGAGCGCATCCGCGAGCTGGACGGCCGGCTGAAGGCCGTGCAGGACGCGATCAAGTCGGCCGAGGACAACAAGTGGCGGCGGACCGACCCCGAGGCGCAGGCCAGGGCGGCGCAGTTCCGCGAGCGGGTCGAGCAGTTCGAGTCGCAGGCGGCGAAAGCGCGTGCGGCGGGCGACGAGCGTCGTGCGAAGAAGGCGGACGAGCAGGCCGCGCAGTGGCGTGAGTGGCTCGAAGCGGCGGAAGCGGCCATCGCGGACCGTTAGGTTTAGGGGCTCTCTCGTGCAATGAACGGTCCTTTCCTTGCAAATTTTGCAAGGAAAGGACCGTTCATTGCATTCGCGGGCGGGGGTCACTTCATCCCACCGTGGAGGGACGTATCGCTCATTAGTGCGTATTCGGGCGCTCTCCGCGCCCAGCCGTGGTCGACTTCGATCATGAACCAGACACTGATTCCCCCAGTACGCCGGGCGTTCGCCGCCTTGGCGATCAGTTGTGCTCTGGTGGCCGGGCTCGCCCCGGCCGCATCGGCGATCGGCGCTCCCGCACCGGTCCCCGCCTCTTCCGAAGCAGGCAAGAAGAAGGTCAAGCTCGACGCCTCGCTGAGCAAGAAACAGGTCAAGGTCAACGAAAAGGTGACCCTCAAGGGGAGCCTGCGGGCCGAGGACGGGGCCCGTACCGACGGGACCGACAGCCTCGAGGCGATCATCGTCCAGCAGCTTCAAGGAAGTGTCTGGGTGAACATCGCCGACACGACCTGCCGTCCCAACTCGACGTTCTCCCTGAAGCTGAGTTTCTCCTTCAGCGCGGTGATCACGCTGCGGGCCTACCACCCCGAAACGACGCTTTACGCGAGCGCCTACACGTCCAGCAACCTCACCTTGCGCGTCGGCTAGCTCCGCGAGAAGGCGGCACGCATCCAGTAGACGGCCAGCGCGACGGTGGCGAACCAGGCGAGGATCATTCCGAAGCCCGGGCCGCCACCGGCCGCGCCGGTCGCGTGCGAGGACTGCTGGGACCAGATCGCGAGCATCCCGTCGACGGAGGCGAACCAGCCGCCCGCGGCGCAGACCCAGGCCAGCCACCAGCGCCGGGTCACCAGCGTGACGGCGGAGGCGAACACGCCGATCCCGGTGGAGGTCGCGGCGAACAGCTGCGGGATCCCGCCGCCCTTGCCGAGCAGCACCTCCCAGCCGGCGTGCTCGCCGACCCAGGGCAGCAGCTGGGCGACCAGCAGCACGAACGCGAGCACGGCGATGGAGAATCCGCGCCTGCCCAGCTCGATCGTCTTGGCGGCCCGCTCGCCGACCTCGTCGATTTCGGCCGCGAGTTCGTCGATCTTCGGTTCGGTCACAGCGCACACCCGCTCACCGGTTCCGGCGTGACGGCCGGGGCGCCGAAGCCCGGCAGGCCCAGCGTCACGCCGTTGGTCTTCGGCCGGATTCCGGCCTCGGAGTTGTCGCCCGCCTTGGTGCGGCGGTGCGACAGCAGATCGCCGTCGGCGACGAGGTGGTGCGGAGCGCCGTAGGTCACCACGGTCTCGACGACGTCGCCCGGACGCACGGAGCGGTCCACCAGCGGTCCCGTCGGCGCGAAGTGGACGAGCCTGCCGTCACGGGCACGGCCGCTCATCCGGTGCGTTTCGGAGTCCTTGCGGCCCTCGCCGGAGGCGACCAGCAACTCGACGCGGCGGCCGACGATCTTCTTGTTCTCTTCCCAGGAGATGTCGTTCTGCAGCTTCACGAGCCGTTCGTAGCGCTCCTGCACGACCTCCTTCGGCAGCTGCCCGTCCATCTCGGCGGCGGGCGTGCCCGGCCGGATCGAGTACTGGAAGGTGAACGCGCTGGAGAACCGCGCCTGCGCGACGACGTCGAGCGTGGCCTGGAAGTCTTCCTCGGTCTCGCCGGGGAAACCGACGATGATGTCGGTGGTGATCGCGGCGTCGGGCATCGACTCGCGCACGCGGTCGAGGATCTTGAGGTAACGCGCCGAACGGTAGGACCGCTTCATTTCGCGCAGCACCTTGTCCGAACCGGACTGGAGCGGCATGTGCAGCTGGTGGCACACGTTCGGCGTCTCGGCCATGGCGTCGATGACGTCCTCGGTGAACGCGGCGGGATGCGGCGAGGTGAAGCGGACGCGCTCCAGGCCCTCCACCGAACCGCAGGCGCGCAACAGCTTCCCGAACGCGAGCCGGTCGCCGAATTCGACGCCGTAGGAGTTCACGTTCTGGCCGAGCAGGGTCACTTCGAGCACGCCTTCGGCGACGAGCGCCTCGACCTCGGCCAGGATCTCGCCGGGACGGCGGTCGCGTTCCTTGCCGCGCAGCGCCGGGACGATGCAGAAGGTGCAGGTGTTGTTGCAGCCGACCGAAATCGACACCCAGCCCGCGTACGCGGACTCGCGGCGAGCCGGGAGCGTCGAGGGGAAGGTTTCGAGCGCTTCGAGGATCTCGACCTCGGCCTCGGCGTTGTGCCGCGCGCGTTCCAGCAGCGTCGGCAGCGAGCCGATGTTGTGCGTGCCGAACACGACGTCGACCCAGGGCGCGCGTTTGACGATCTCGCCGCGGTCCTTCTGCGCGAGGCAGCCGCCGACGGCGATCTGCATGCCCGGCTTAGCGGTCTTCTGCGGCCGGATATGCCCCAGGGTGCCGTACAGCTTGTTGTCCGCGTTCTCCCGCACCGCGCAGGTGTTGAACACGATCAGGTCGGGTGTGGCCTCGCCGTCACCCGGAACGTAGCCGGCGTCCTCGAGCTGCCCGGCAAGACGTTCGGAGTCATGCACGTTCATCTGGCAGCCGAAGGTGCGGATCTGGTAAGTGCGCGCGCTCATCTCGCCTTCGAGGGTACGCGGGCGGGGTTCCATGGCACGATCGACCCTCATGAGGAGACCAGGGGTGCTGGCGGCGGTGATCGCCGTGGTCTGTGCCCTGGTCGCCGGGTGCGGGCCGGATCTGTCCGGGACGCGGGTGCGGATCGCCGCGGGCCTCAACGGCGGCGTGTACGACAAGCTCGCCGAAGCACTGGCCGACGCGTGGGCCGCGCAGCTGGACACCGACCGGCCCGAGATCCTGGAGACCGAGGGGTCCCCGGACAACATCGGCCGGATCCGCGCGGGGAAGGCCGACGTCGCGTTCGTGGCCGCCGACGTCGCCACCGAGAACACGGCCGGGCTGGCCGCGCTGGCCCGCGTGCACGACGACTACCTGCACGTCATCGTCCGCGCCGACTCGTCGGTCAAGTCGTTCGCCCAGCTGCGCGGGCGCAAGGTCGCGATCGGTTCGCCGGACTCCGGTGTCGAGTTCCTGTCGAAGCAGTTGCTGAAGGCCTCGGGCCTGACCGGCGCGATCGACCAGCGCAACCTCGGCATCAACGAGGCGCTGCCCGCGCTGGAGACCGGTCAGATCGACGCCGTCATCTGGTCCGGCGGGGTGCCGACACCGTCGATCACGGAGCGGGTGCGGACGGTCGGCCTGCGCCTGCTCGACATCACCGACCTCGCGGACGCCCTGCGGGCCACCAGTCCCGTGTACCGCACGGCGACCATCCCGGTGACGGCCTACAACCTGTCGGAGCCGGTGACCACGCTGGTGTTGCCGAACTTCCTCGTGGTGCCCGCTTCGATGTCCGACGACGTCGCCGAGGCGCTGGTGCGCGGGCTGTTCGACGCACGGGATCAGCTGGTCAAAGCGGCCGGGGCGGCGCTGTCGATCGACGTCCATCCCGCCATCGAGACCTCTCCCCTGCCGCTGCACCCGGGCGCGCTGCGCTATTTCAGAGCGCTCAAGGATTAGCGACCGGCAGGGTCACGGTCACTTCGAGGCCGCCGTCCTCGGGTGAGCCCAGCCGCAGCGAACCGTCCGAACGGGCCATGATCTCGGTGACGATCGCCAGGCCGAGGCCGGAGCCGGGCACGTTCTGATGCGCGGTGCTGCGCCAGAACCGGTCCGCCGCGCGTTCCAGTTCGTCGTCGCGCAGGCCGGGCCCGTGATCGCGGACGGCGATGTCGACCTTCCCGTCCGTGACGGTGACGGTGACGCGGACCTCCGTGCCGGGCTCGGTGAACTTGAGCGCGTTGTCCAGCAGCGCGTCCAGCACCACTTCGAGCCCGCGCGCGGGCGTGAGCACCCGCAAGCCGCCGCCCAGCCCGGAGGCGGCCAGCGACACGTCCCGCGTCGCGCCGACCACGGCCCAGTCGGCGACCCGGGCCCCCACGACCTCGTCGAGGCGGACGGGCACCAGCTCGCCGCCCGAGGCCTCGGCGCGGGCCAGCGAAAGGAGTTCGTCGAGGATCTGGTTGAGCCGCCGCGCGTCCACGACAGCGGCTTCGAGGTCTGCCGCGGCCAGGTCGTCGTCGACGTGCCCGTCGAGGTTGCCGAGCCGGATCTTCAACGCCGTCAACGGGTTCCGCAGCTGATGGGAGGCGTCGGCGACGAACGCGCGCTGCGCCGTGAGCGCCTCGTCGACGCTGGCGGCCATCCGGTCGAAGGACCGTTCGAGCTGGCGAAGCTCCGGCGGCCCTCCCGACTCCCCTACCCGCTCGACCTCGCGGCCGCTGACCACCGCGGCGACCAGCGCGCCGGTGGCGTCGTCGAGCCGCCGCACCGGGCGCAGGATCCAGCGCACCACCGGCACCGCGACCAGCAGCGCGAGCCCGAACGCCAGCACCGCGCCCGCCGCGATGAGCAGCCACCACCACACCAGTTCGGTCCGCGCCTTTTCGGTCGAGGACAGGGTGATCACCGCGCCCCGCACCTCGCCGTCGATCAGGATCGGCTCGGCCAGCACCAGCGGTGCGGTGTTCCACGGCATCAGCAGCGCCCCTGGCTCGGAACGCCGCCCCGCCAGCGCCTGCTGCAGATGCGAGGCGATCACGGGATCCTTGAGGTCGATCCGGGCGGCCTGGCCGGGGGCGCCGAGCGCGCTGGCCACGGACTCGCCGTCCTGATCGGCGATCACCACCGGCACCTCGTAGACCTCGGTGTAGCGGCGGAGTTCGTCCTCGATCAGGTCCGGCCGGTTCTCCACCAGCGGGCGCTGGGCCAGCGACGCGAACCGGGACGTGTCGGTGAGCCGGTCGAGGAAGAGGTCGAGCTGCACACTGGCCGCCACGCTGAGCGCGAGCGGGATGCCGAGGCCGAACACGAGCGCCGCGACCAGCGTCAGCACGATCGCCTGGAGCCGGACGCGCACCGGCTCAGCCCTCTTCGGCCGGGCCGTAGGCGCCGCCGAGGCGGTACCCGACGCCGCGCACGGTCTCGATCAGCGCGGGCCTGCCCAGTTTGGTCCGCAGCGTGGCGACGTGGACGTCGAGCGAGCGGCTCTCCGCCGGGCCGCGATGACCCCAGACCTCGGTCAGCACGTGCTCGCGCGAGCACACCGCGCCACGGGCGGAGACGACCAGCGCGAGCACCTGGAACTCCTTGCGGGACAAGGAAACCGGCTGCCCGTCGACCTGCACCTCATGGCGCCCGATATCCACCGAGACATCACCCGCCCGGATGACGCCGGGCGGTTCGGCCGCGGCCGGGCGTTCACCACGGCGACGGCGCACGGCCTCGACACGGGCGACCAGTTCGTCGACGTCGTAGGGCTTCACCAGATAGTCGTCGGCACCGGACCGCAGGCCCTGGATCCGGTCGTCGACCTCGCCCCGCGCCGAAACCACGATCACCGCCACGTCGCTGACCGCGCGGATCCGGCGGCACAGGACGATCCCGTCGACGTCGGGGAGCCCGAGGTCGAGTAGCACGACATCGACCTCGTGCACCAGATCGAGCACCCCCGCGCCGGAGGCCAGGCGTTTGATCGTCAGGCCGCGCCGGGTCAGCGCGGGCGTCAAGGCACCCGCGACCCGGTCGTCGTCCTCCACCAGCAGTACCCGCACCCGTGTTTTCCCTTTCACGCCGTCACCGCCACCGCGACGACTGAAGAACGACTCTATGGGGTGAGTCACGTTCCGCGCTGCCCGTGTCACTGCGCCGTCCGGCCCAGTGAGCACCCCGACGCGGGCGGTAATGGTCACGATGCGTCACAGATCTGTTGTGACCCCGGTTACGAGGCACGCCCGCCTTGTCTAGGCTGATCAGGGCCGGACGGTGGTGGACCGAGGCCGTCCGGTGGCTTGGGAACGATACGGACTTGAAACCCTAAGTATTGGTCAAGCCGCCTTTACAAGCGGTCCGACGGGAGTAGGTTTCCGCCATCGCGTGGTGCCTGACCCCGCAGTCCCCTGCAAACGAACGCTCCTGGAGGCCAGATGACCGCGGAGGTGGCGGCGCCGATGATCAAGGCGGCCGCCGTGAACAAGTACTTCGGCGACCTGCACGTGCTCAAGGAGATCAACCTCGAGGTGCCGCGTGGGCAGGTCGTGGTCGTGCTCGGGCCGTCCGGGTCTGGCAAGTCGACACTGTGCCGGGCGATCAACCGGCTGGAACCCATCAACTCCGGCGAGATCGCGGTGGACGGCGTTCCGCTGCCCGCCGAAGGAAAGGCGCTGGCCGCGCTGCGCGCCGACGTCGGCATGGTGTTCCAGTCGTTCAACCTGTTCGCGCACAAGACGATCGTCGAGAACGTCATGCTCGCGCCGATGAAGGTCCGCAAGGTCAACTCGGCCGAGGCCCGCAAGACCGCGATGGAACTGCTCGAACGCGTCGGCATCGCGAACCAGGCCGACAAGTACCCGGCGCAGCTTTCCGGTGGGCAGCAGCAGCGGGTGGCGATCGCCCGCGCGCTGGCCATGCGCCCCAAGGTGATGCTGTTCGACGAGCCGACCTCGGCACTGGACCCGGAGATGGTCCAGGAGGTCCTCGACGTGATGACCACGCTCGCGAAGGACGGGATGACGATGCTCGTCGTCACCCACGAGATGGGCTTCGCGCGGCGTGCCGCGAACAGGGTGGTCTTCATGTCCGACGGCGAGATCGTCGAAGACTCCACCCCGGACGAGTTCTTCACCAAGCCCAAGACCGACCGGGCGAAGGACTTCCTCGGCAAGATCCTTACCCACTAAGCGTTTCCGCGGCGCGGGCTCGTGCCGCATCGACGGAAGAAACAGGAGAGGTTCACATGAGGATCCGCACCCTAGCGGCGGGACTGCTCGTCGGCAGTCTCGCGCTGACCGCTTGCGGCAAGGAAGGCACGCCCAGCTCGCCGGGCGGCAGCTCCGAAGGCGCGAACGCCGGTGCGCAGCTGCCCCAGTACACGGTGGCGACGAACGTCGACCTCGCGGGCTCCCCGGCCTTCGCGAAGATCAAGGCCGCGGGCAAGCTGACCCTCGGCGCCAAGGACGACCAGCCCGGACTCGGCCGCAAGGACCCGACGAGCGGCAAGTTCACCGGTTTCGACATCGAGATCGCGAAGCTCGTCGCCGCCAGCCTCGGCTTCGGCGAAGACAAGATCACCTTCAAGACGGTCGACTCCGGCGCCCGTGAGCAGGCCATCGTGAACGGCGACGTCGACTACTACGTCGGCACCTACACGATCAACGACAAGCGCAAGGCGCAGATCTCCTTCGCCGGCCCGTACTTCGAAGCCGGCCAGGACCTGCTGGTGCGCAAGGACGAGTCGGCGATCACCGGCCCGGAGACCTTGAAGGGCAAGAAGGTCTGCTCGGTCACCGGTTCGACCCCGATCCAGCGCATTCGCGAGCAGAACCTGACCGAGCCCGGCAACATCGTCGAGTTCCAGAAGTACTCGCAGTGCGTCGAGAAGCTCACCACCAAGGAGGTCGACGCCGTCACCACCGACGACGCGATCCTCAAGGGCTTCGCTTCGGAGGACTCCGAAACCCTCAAGGTCGTCGGCAAGACCTTCTCGAAGGAGCCGTACGGTATCGGCCTGAAGAAGGACGACAAGGTCCTTCGCGACAAGATCAACGACACCCTGCAGAAGGCGCTGGACGACGGCACCTGGCAGAAGATCTACGACGCCACCCTCGGCAAGTCGGGTTCGGCCGCGCAGAAGCCCACCCTCCAGAAGTACTGATGTAGTCCAGCGGCCGGTGGACCCGTGACGGGTTCACCGGCCGCTCCACACCCACCTCCAGTCGACGGCAGCGGGGAAAGGCTCCATGAACGTCCTGCTCGACAACCTGGACCTCTACGGTCCGTTCTTCCTCACCACGATCGAACTGTTCATCTGGGCCGCCATCGGCAGCCTGATCTTCGGCACGATTCTGGCGATGATGCGCGTGAGTCCGGTCCTGGCGTTCCGCGCCGCGGGAACGACCTACGTGACCCTCATCCGCAACACTCCGCTGACCCTCGTCTTCGCGTTCTTCGTGTTCGCGTATCCGTTGCTGGACATCGTCAAGCTCAGCTTCTTCACCGCCGCGGTCGTGGCACTGACCGTGTACACCTCGGCGTTCATCTGCGAGGTCGTCCGATCCGGTATCAACACCGTCCCGGTCGGCCAGGCGGAGGCCGGGCGCGCGCTGGGGCTGACGTTCGGCCAGATCCTCGGCCAGATCGTCCTGCCGCAGGCGCTGCGCTCGGTGGCGCCGCCGATGATCAGCACCCTGATCGCGTTGTTGAAGAACACCACGATCGCCGCGGGTTTCTCGGTCGCCGAGGCCGGCGCGATCCGGTCGTACCTTTCCGAGCGGGGTGACAACCAGCTGATCGGCCTCCTGTGGGTCGCACTCGGCTTCATCATCCTGGTCGCCGTACTTTCCCTCGTCCAGCGGAGCCTGGAGAAGCGCTGGAGCGTGGCCCGATGAGCAGTGTCCTGTTCGACGTCCCCGGCCCCAAAGCCCGGACGCGCCACCGGCTCTACGCGGTCATCGGTGTCCTGGCCATCGCCGCGTTGCTCGCGTTCGTCGTCTACCGGTTCTACGACACCGGCCAGTTCGACGCGCGCAAGTGGGAATGGCTCCAGTACCAGCAGGTCCAGATCGACCTGCTCAACGCAGTGCTCGAGACCCTGCGGGCGTTCGTGGTCGCCGCCGTACTCGCGCTGATCTTCGGTGCCGTGTTCGCCGCGGGCCGCCTGTCCGACCACGTCTGGATCCGCCGTGTCTCCGGGGCGATCGTGGAGTTCTTCCGCGCCATCCCCGCGCTGATCCTGATGTTCCTCTTCTACTTCGGCCTCCCGGCCGTCGGCGTCCCGATGACCCCGTTCCTCGGTGTGGTCTTCGGCCTGACCCTGTACAACGGCTCAGTGCTCGCCGAGGTCTTCCGCGCGGGTATCCAAGCCCTGCCCAAGGGGCAGGCGGAAGCCGCGTACGCGCTCGGCATGCGCAAGACCCAGGTGATGTTCACGGTCCTGCTGCCGCAGGCCATCCGTGCGATGCTGCCGACGATCATCAGCCAGCTGGTCGTGCTGCTCAAGGACACCGCGCTGGGCTTCATCATCACGTTCCAGGAACTGCTGTACTACGCGCGCTACATCGGCACGCAGGGCGAGTTCGGCCGCCCGATCGTGCCGTCGACGCTGGTCGCGACCGGCATCTACGTCGGCCTGTGCCTCCTGCTGACAGCGCTGGCGACGTACCTCGAGAAGCGCAACCGGCGCAGCAAGAAGCACATCGACCTGGACGAGAAGAAGGCCGAGGAGACCGGGCTCGGAGCCGCGGCCTCGGCCTGACGCCAGGCTGACCCCTCCGATAGTTCTCAAGATGCCCCGCTGCGAGCTCGCAGCGGGGCATCTCGCCTTTTCGGCTATTGCCGGGATATGACCACGCCACACTCGAATTCGAATCAGTAGTAGAAATCCACCGCGGAGTTCGTCGCTCGCTCCCCACCTGAGCAATAGGTCGTCGAAAGGCGGTCCTTCGTGGTCCATGAGCCCCACCAGGGCCCGTTACCATTGCACCAGATACCTACGCGATGACGCAGCGACGCCGGCGCATCCGAGGAACACGATGACCAGGCCGCACCACTGCCCTGCTCAGGGTCGTACGGATTCCACGATGAACCACAGGACCAAAGCAACGTTTCCGGAGAAGCATTCGCCACCGGCGCCGAAATCACGCCTGCCGCGATCATTGCCAGTGCAGCCAATAAAGTGCCGAAAGATCTACGCATCACAGAGCCTTCCCCTCAGGAGCAATACTCGCGAAATCAATTTCAAGTAGTACCGCTCCCGCAGACGCCTCCATACCTCCGAACGGATGATCACCTTGTCCACGCCCCCATGCCCCTTCAGGCGGGCCCTCACCGGACCTTGGATCCTTTGGAGCAGGCCACGGTGCCGAACGACCGCCCGCGATCGGCCGCTCGCCGAAATCCGTAGCGAACCACACTGAAAAATCAGGAAATACGACGAATTGAGTCCGTCAAACGCCGCCGTAATAGTCAACCGGGACATCACCCAATCAGCGGAATGATCTTCACATAAAATGGGGGTAACTTTCGACTGTCCGCTCGGACAGAGAAACTTTTGCGACTATGGGGGTTTTGATGAAACGTCTTTCGGTGACCGTCGCGTCCATTGCGGTTGGCATGATTTCCCTGGCA
Organism: Amycolatopsis sp. WAC 01376; assembly: GCF_003947415.1. GTDB lineage: Bacteria > Actinomycetota > Actinomycetes > Mycobacteriales > Pseudonocardiaceae > Amycolatopsis. The sequence continues at coordinate 598,736 of NZ_QHKL01000003.1, read as the reverse complement.
GGAGTCGCGTCGGCAAGTGTCGACACCACCGAGGCCAGTGGCCTCCTTGGACCATTCGAGACCTGGGACAGCTGCGAAAACAACCGCTACTGGCATGATGTCAAGGGATACCAGACCTGGCCTTGCTTCATGGAGGACAACCAGAAATGGTGGTACCACTGGTCCAAGTGATCGTGAGAGTAGACGCTCGGCTATCACATGCGGGCCGGCTCTCTGAGGCCTCCTCCTTACCCTTAGGCGCAGGAAGGGGCCTTCGCGCGCTCTGAGATAGGCCTCTTGGTCCTGTCAGGACGGTGCCGCGTCGGCTAGCGTCGGCCGTATGGCGGACCAGGCCGCAACGCTGCTCGAAGCACTGCCGGACCTGGCGGGCAGGTCGGTCCTGGTCGTCGGGTGCGGCGATGGCCGCTATCCACGCTTGTTCCGCGAAAAGGGCGCACGCCGCGTGGTCGGCGTCGACGCGGATCAGACGCTGATCGCGGCCGCCCAGCGCGAAGAGGAACGCGACCCCGTCGGGATCTCCTACGAGGTCCACCAGCTCGCCCGGTTGCCGGTGATGGGTGCCTTCGACATCGTCCTGGCTTTCCTGGACTCTTCCGGCCCTCTGGGCCGCATCGCCGCGAGCCTCGTGACGGGCGGGCTGCTCGTTGCCGTCGCCACCAACGGGCTCACCTTGGAAGAAGGCTTGCGCGACAACGGCTTCCAGGACATCGTGCTGCATCGCCACGAGAGCGGCGACGTGCACAGCGCCCGCAAAGTGTCCTGAGTCGCGCACCCTGGTGTCGAGCCAGGCTGGCCGGGGCTATGAATCCCGGCCGGTCGCCGGACCGTGCGCGTCTGGCGGTATGGGGCACACGGGCCCCACACCGCCGCACCGGTACGACGGAACAGGTTTCCCCGCCGTGCCGGGGCGTAGCGCGTGTGGGAGTCGAACCCACGTCACCGGGGTGAAAACCCGGTATCCCTTCCGCTGGACCAACGCGCCTTGGCCTGGAACACAGTCCGGCACGCACGCGCACCGGACTGCTTCGTTCCAGAAGTCAGGGTTCACCGAAAGAAAAAGCCGCCCGGTTCGGTTTCCCGAAGGGCGGCTCCACAGTGCGACGTCGTGCTAGTACGACGGCGGGGAGCCGTGTTTCTCTTCCATACCAAGGGCCATGGCGTAACAACGTCGCGTCATGCGTCCTCCTCGGTCGGTGTGCGGTAAGTGTGCGACAGGCGGGTGAGCGGGGGCAAACGAATAAAAGCTCATGAGCGGGAAGGACGGTTAGAACCCAATGCCACGTAGCTTAAGTTGATCTTGAGCGGCTGCCGGCCTGCTCGATCAAGCCGGACAAGTCACCGACAGTGGCCCCGAGGCGCGACTGTCCACACGGGACGCCAGTCCGGATCAAGGTGCCCGATTTGGGTGCTTTGCACAGCTGCGAGCGGGGGTCGTGAGTGGCAATGAGCGTTAGAACGACCTTTGCCACTCACGACCCCTTGAAAGAACCGCCCATTTCGGCATCAATCAGGCATTCAGTCATCGAATTGTGTCCACAGTGGACGCTGGGGCGTGCCGGATCCCGTCGGCCAGGGCAACCGAGCGCTTGACCTGCGGCAACCGTCGCCACTTGCGATCAAAACCCCGTCCAAGATCACCTCAAGCTACGTGGTAAGGACGGTTAGAGCCGTCCTTACCACTCACGAGAGGCGACTACTTGTCCCGCCGGAACAGCTTGTTCCCCAGCCATACGATGGGGTCGTACTTCCGGTCCGCGACGCGTTCCTTCATCGGGATCAGCGCGTTGTCGGTGATGTGGATGCCTTCCGGGCACACGTCCGAGCAGCATTTGGTGATGTTGCAGTAGCCAAGCCCGTGTTCCTCCTGCGCCGAGTCCCGCCGGTCGGCGACGTCGAGGGGGTGCATTTCGAGTTCGGCGATCCGCATCAGGTACCGGGGCCCGGCGAAGGACTCCTTGTTCTCCTCGTGGTCACGCACCACGTGGCAGGTGTTCTGGCACAGGAAGCACTCGATGCACTTGCGGAACTCCTGCGAGCGCTCGACGTCCACCTGCTGCATCCGGTACTCCCCCGGCTTCAGCTCCGGCGGCGGCGTGAACGAGGGGATCTCGCGGGCCTTGGTGTAGTTGAACGACACGTCGGTCACCAGGTCCCGGATCACCGGGAACGTCCGCATCGGCGTCACGGTGATGACCTCGTCCTCGGTGAAGGTCGACATCCGGGTCATGCACAGCAGCCGCGGCTTGCCGTTGATCTCCGCCGAGCACGAACCGCATTTGCCTGCCTTGCAGTTCCACCGCACCGCCAGATCCGAGGCCTGGGTGGCCTGCAACCGGTGGATGATGTCGAGGACGACCTCGCCCTCGTTGACTTCGACGCTGTAGTCCTTCAGCTCACCGGAGTCGGCGTCGCCGCGCCACACCCGGAAACTCGCCTTGTAGCTCATGCCGGGCTCCCGGGGTGCGAGGCCAGTTCTTCGTCGGTGTAGTACTTCCCCAGCTCGGAGAGTTCGAACAGTTCCAGCAGATCCTGCCGCAGCGGGGTCTGTTCCTTGACCTCGATGCCGACTTCCGGCACCACCGGGTTGTCGCCCGGCGTGGCCGAGCAGACCAGGAGTTTGTTGCGCCACTGGGCGTCCATGCCCGGGTGGTCGTCGCGGGTGTGCCCGCCCCGGCTTTCGGTCCGCAGCAACGCGGCCCGCGCCACGCATTCGCTGACCATCAGCATGTTGCGCAGGTCGACGGCGAGATGCCAGCCGGGGTTGAACTGCCGGTGACCTTCGACGGTGACCCGCTTGATCCGCTCGCGCAGTTCCCCGAGCTTCTCCAGCGCCCGCTCGATCTCCTCCGATTTCCGGATGATGCCGACGAGGTCGTTCATCGACTGCTGCAGTTCGGTGTGCAGGCTGTACGGATTCTCCTCGACACCGTCACCCGGCGGGTCGAACGGCGCGAGCGCCATCGCCGCGGCGGCGTCCACATCGGACTGATCGACCTTGGGGCGATCCTTCAGTTCCGACACGTAGGACGCGGCACCGAGTCCCGCGCGGCGGCCGAAGACGAGCAGATCCGAAAGCGAGTTGCCGCCGAGCCGGTTCGAACCGTGCATCCCGCCCGAGCACTCGCCCGCGGCGAACAGCCCCGGCACGCTCGACGACGCGGTGTCCGGGTCGACCTCGATCCCGCCCATCACGTAGTGACAGGTGGGGCCGACCTCCATCGGCTCCTTCGTGATGTCGACGTCGGCGAGTTCCTTGAACTGGTGGTACATCGACGGCAGCCGTTTGCGGATCTCCTCCGCGGGCAGCCTGCTGGCGATGTCGAGGAAGACCCCGCCGTGCGGCGACCCCCGGCCCTCCTTGACCTCGGTGTTGATCGCGCGCGCGACCTCGTCCCGCGGCAGCAGGTCCGGGGTGCGGCGGTTCTTCTCCTGGTCGGTGTACCAGCGGTCGGCTTCTTCCTCGCTGTCCGCGTACTGCCCCTTGAACACGTCGGGGACGTAGGAGAACATGAACCGCTTGTCGTCGGTGTTCTTGAGAACCCCGCCGTCACCACGGACGCCTTCGGTGACCAGGATCCCCTTCACACTCGGCGGCCAGACCATGCCCGTCGGGTGGAACTGGACGAACTCCATGTTGATGAGCGTCGCCCCGGCCCGCAGCGCCAGCGCGTGCCCGTCACCGGTGTACTCCCACGAGTTCGAGGTGACCTTGAACGACTTCCCGATGCCGCCGGTGGCCAGCACCACCGCCGGCGACTCGAACAGGATGAACCGGCCGCTCTCGCGCCAATACCCGAAGGCACCCGAGATCCGGCCGTCGTCGGTCAGCAGCTCGGTGATCGTGCATTCGGCGAAGACCTTGATCCTCGCCTCGTAGTCGCCGGTCTCCTTGAAGTCCTCTTGTTGCAGCGAAACGATTTTCTGCTGCATCGTGCGGATCAGTTCGAGTCCGGTGCGGTCGCCGACGTGCGCCAGCCGCGGATACGTGTGCCCGCCGAAGTTGCGCTGACTGATCCGGCCGTCGGCGGTGCGGTCGAACAGCGCGCCGTAGGTCTCCAGTTCCCAGACCCGGTCCGGCGCCTCCTTCGCATGGAGCTCGGCCATCCGCCAGTTGTTGAGGAACTTCCCGCCACGCATGGTGTCGCGGAAGTGCACCTGCCAGTTGTCGTTCGAGTTCGCGTTGCCCATCGACGCCGCGCAGCCGCCTTCGGCCATCACCGTATGCGCCTTGCCGAACAGCGATTTGCACACCACCGCGACGCTGAAGCCGCGTTCACGGGCTTCGATGACCGCGCGGAGACCGGCGCCGCCTGCCCCGATCACCACCACGTCGTAGTTGAGCCGTTCGACCTCGGTCATAGAAAGAGCCACCTCAAAGCTTGTCGCCGGGGACGGGAGATTCCCGCGCCGCTAGTTGATGAACCGCAGATCCGAAATCGCCCCGCTGGCCACGAGCATCACGTAGAGATCGGTCAGCACGAGCGTGCCGAGCGTCGTCCACGCCAGCGCCATGTGCCGGGTGTTGAGCTTCGTGATCTGCGTCCAGATCCAGTAGCGGACCGGATGTTTCGAGAAGTGCTTGAGCCTGCCGCCGGTCACGTGACGGCACGAGTGGCAGGACAACGTGTAGGCCCACAACAGGATCACGTTGCCGAGCAGCACGATGTTGCCGAGCCCGAAACCGAACCCGCCGGTCTTGCCGTGGAACGCGGTGATCGCGTCGTAGGTGTTGACCAGCGAGACGACCACGGCCACGTAGAAGAAGTAGCGGTGGACGTTCTGCAGGATCAACGGCAAGCGGGTCTCACCGGTGTACTTCGCGTGCGGTTCGGCGACCGCGCACGCGGGCGGCGAGAACCAGACCGCGCGGTAGTACGCCTTGCGGTAGTAGTAGCAGGTCAGCCGGAAGCCGAGCAGGAATGGCAGGACGAGGAAGCCGAGCGGGATGAAGCCCGGCAGTTCACCGAACCAGGCCCCGAAATGCCGGGAGCCTTCGACGCAGGATTCCGAGACACAGGGCGAGTAGAACGGCGTCAGGTAGTGGTACTCGGGCACCCAGTACGCGGTGCGCACGAACGACCTGATCGTCGCGTAGATGATGAAGGCGGAGAGGCCGAGGACGGTCAGCAGCGGGGAAAGCCACCACCGGTCGGTGCGCAGCGTTTTCTCGGTGATCCGGGCCCGCGACGGTGCGCGGACCCCCGTACCCCGTCCGGCCTCGTTGCCGGCGGGGGCGCTCACCGCTGGTCGCGCTTGTAGCCGCCGACGCCTTCGTCATCGGCGCCTTGCCACAGCGCCGGGTCGTAAGGCGTGTCGGGAACCTGGACACGATCGGCGGCCTTCGCCTGCGCGGGCACCGCGTTCGGGGTCGTGTCGAGATCGGTCGCGTCGATGTCGAGCCGCTCGACGTCGTTCGCCAGGCGTCGTACCGCCGAGGCGTCGCCGTATCGGGATCGCAGCGCGCCGACGCACTGCCTCAACTGACCGATGGCTCGCCGAAGCTCGGCGATCTCTGTGGTGGACATCGGTACCTCCCGATGGTCGGTTCGGTTGGCCGCTTGAGCCTTCGAAGGCAAGCGATCCTCGCCGTCTCGACTCTGCCGCGCGTTGTGCAATGTGACAAGTAGCACAGTGGAACCTAGTGACGTGATGGAGGTCACGCGAGTCGATCTTCTGTATCGATTTTGATTCGCGCTTTCCCCCGAGGTACTGTGGCCACTGTCACGACCCAGCGGCGTCAGCGTTGCCGTCCCGCGGACCACCACGACCAGTGATCCGGAGCCGGACAATGAGCACCGCCCCGAACGTCCACCCCATCATCGCCGAAGTCACCGGACGCATCGCCGCCCGCAGCGCCGAAACCCGCGCCGCGTACCTCGAGCGTGTCGCCGCGTCCCACGAAGAAGGGCCGATGCGGCGCGGCCTCGACTGCAGCAACCTCGCCCACGGCTTCGCCGCGATGGAGGGTGTCGACAAAGCGGCACTGCGCGCCGTGCGGGCGCCGGGCGTCGCGATCGTCTCCTCCTACAACGACATGCTTTCGGCGCACCAGCCGATGCAGGAGTACCCGGCGATGGTGAAGGGCTCGGTGCGTCAGGCGGGCGGGGTGGCGCAGTTCGCCGGTGGCGTGCCCGCGATGTGCGACGGCGTCACCCAGGGCCGTCCCGGGATGGAGCTGTCGCTGTTCAGCCGCGAGGTGATCGCGATGTCGACCGCGATCGCGCTCTCCCACGACATGTTCGACGCGGCGCTGCTGCTCGGCGTCTGCGACAAGATCGTGCCGGGCCTGCTGATCGGTGCGCTGTCCTTCGGACACCTCCCGGCGATCCTGGTGCCCGCCGGGCCGATGAACTCCGGCCTGCCGAACAAGGAGAAGGCGCGCGTGCGCCAGCTCTACGCCGAGGGCAAGGCCACTCGCGAAGACCTCCTGGACGCCGAAGCGGCTTCGTACCACTCGGCGGGAACGTGCACCTTCTACGGCACGGCCAACTCGAACCAGATGGTCGTCGAGGTGATGGGCCTGCACCTGCCGGGCGCCAGCTTCGTGCAGCCGAACTCGCCGCTGCGGAAGGCACTCACCGAAGAGGCCGGACGCCGCGTGGTGAAGCTTTCGCGGGGCGAGGAGTACACGCCGATCTCCGGCGTGATCGACGAGAAGGCCGTCGTCAACGGCGTCATCGCGCTGCTCGCCACGGGCGGTTCGACCAACCACACGATGCACCTCGTCGCGATCGCCGCGGCCGCGGGTATCCAGCTGACCTGGGACGACTTCTCCGACCTGTCGGCGGTGATCCCGCTCCTGGCGCGCGTGTACCCGAACGGCAGCGCCGACATCAACCACTTCCACGCCGCCGGGGGCATCCAGTTCCTGGTCGGCACGCTGCTCGACGCCGGCCTGCTGCACGAGGACGTCCGGACCGTCGCCGGACCGGGTCTGCACCGGTACCGGCAGGAGCCGATCCTCTCCGAGGGCGAACTGGTCTGGCGCGACGTCCCGGCGCGCAGCCTCGACGAGGACGTCCTGCGTCCCGTATGGCGGCCGTTCGCTTCCGACGGCGGGCTTCGCATGGTCGCGGGCAACCTCGGCCGCGCGGTGATCAAAGTGTCGGCGGTGGCGCCGGAGCACCGGATCGTCCAGGCCCCGGCGCGGGTGTTCACCGACCAGAAGTCCTTCAAGGACGCTTTCGAGGCCGGCGAGCTGAACCGCGACGTCGTCGTGGTCATCCGGCAGCAGGGCCCGCAGGCCAACGGGATGCCGGAACTGCACGGCCTCACCCCGGCGCTGGGGGTGCTGATGGACCGCGGGCACCAGGTGGCGTTGCTCACCGACGGCCGGATGTCGGGCGCGTCCGGGAAGATCCCGGCGGCGATCCAGGTGACCCCGGAAGCCGCCGCGGGCGGCCCGATCGCGCGGATCGCCGACGGCGACGTCATCCGTCTCGACGCCAAGGCCGGGACGCTCGACGTCTTCGTGGGTGACGAAGAACTCGCCCGCCGTGAACTGGTGGACTCCCCGCCTTCGGAGGCATCCTGGACCGGCACCGGCCGGGAGCTGTTCGCGGCGCTGCGCCGCGCGGTCGGCCCCGCCGATCAAGGCGCGAGCGTGTTCGGACCGCTCACGCCGGAACACTTCGGCGCTCCGGCGCACACGTTGACCCCTGTGGAGGTAACCCAGTGACCACCGGCGCCGACCTGCTCGGCCTGTCCCCCGTGATGCCCGTCGTCGTGCTCGACGACGCCGCCGACGCCGTGCCCACCGCGCGGGCCCTCCTCGCGGGCGGGATCGGCGTGATCGAGCTGACCCTGCGCACCCCGGCGGCGCTCGCCTCCATCGAGCGGATCGCCGCGGAGGTCCCGGAGATCGTCATCGGCGCCGGGACGGTCACCGCCCCCGAACACGCCAAGCAGGCGGCCGCCGCCGGTGCGAAGTTCCTGGTGACCCCGGGCTGCACCGACTCGGTCCTCGACGCGGCGTTCGACACCGGGCTCCCGTTCCTGCCGGGCGCGAGCACGGTTTCGGAGGCGATGCGGCTGGCCGAACGCGGGCTGACCGCGCTGAAGTTCTTCCCCGCCGAGGCCAGCGGCGGCGTGGCGTACCTGAAGTCGATCGGCGGGCCGCTGCCAGGGCTGCGGTTCTGCCCCACCGGCGGGATCACCGTGAAGACCGCGCCGGACTACCTCGCACTGTCCAATGTGGGCTGCATCGGCGGTTCGTGGCTGACCCCGAAGGACGCCTTGGCGGCCAAGGACTTCGGGAAGATCGAGGCTTTCGCGGCGGAGGCGTCGAAGCTCTGATCCGTGTCGTGAAGGCCACCTTCGCGAAGGTGGCCTTCACTGCTTTCAGAGCGGGAGCTGGTACTGGATGAACCCGCGGTTGACCGCCACCTGGTCGTACAGGCGACGCGCGGTGACGTTGGATTCCTTGGTGTGCCAGTAAACCCTGTCACAATCGCGGTCGCGAGCCCAGTCCGCGACGGCATCGATCAGCGCCCGCGCGACACCCTTGCCCCGGGCTTCCGGCGCGGTGAACAGGTCTTGCAGGTAACAGACGTCGGTGAGCGCGGAAGTGCTGGGATGCACCAGGAAGTGCGTGATCCCGACGAGCTCGCCGCCCACGCGGGCACCGAATGCGTGCATCCGCTCCCCCGATCGGAATTCACGCCAGGCGCGGTCGTAGACCTCTTGGGGCGCAACACGTTCGTAGAAGGCGATGTACGCGCGGAACAGGCTTTCCCAGGCTTCGCGGTCTTCAGGCTTCAGTGGAGCGATGGTGATCATGTGGTCCTCCCAGTGATCACCCGAGCGTAGGTGTCCGCCGCCGTCTCGCGAGTGGCCAATCACGCGGTAAAACGAGTTGCCACTCGCGGTGGCCGGAAGGACGTTGCGAAAGTGGCTTTCGCAACACCTCCTGCGGGCTACCTATCGGGTATCGCATGCGGTGGCTCAGCCGACGGCTTGCTTCACCAGGGCCGCGATGCGCTTCTTCACCGCGGGGGTGGCGCCGGTCAGCGCGAAGGCCGTCGCCCACATCTCGCCGTCGTCCAGTTGCGCGGCCTCGTTGAAGCCGAGCGTCGCGTAGCGCGTCTTGAACTTGGCCGCTGCCTGGAAGAAGCAGACGATCTTGCCGTCCAGTGCGTAGGCGGGCTGGCCGTACCAGAGCCTCGGCGCGAGCGTCGGGGCGTTCGCCTTCACGACGGTGTGGACCAGTTCGGCGAGCACCCGGTCCTCATCGGGCATCTCGGCGATCTTCGCCAGCACGTCCTGCTCCGCCGCAGCCGCTTTGTCCGCGGCCGAACCGCGGCGCGCGGCCTTCTTCATGTCCTGGGCGTGTTCCTTCATCGCGGCCTTCTCTTCGGCCGTGAATCCTTCGTACGCGGTGGTCATGGTGGTTTCTCCTTGGTAGGCGGCGAGCGGGGGCATCCGGTAGTGGCACATCAGGACTGGCTGGCGAGCGCGGAGGTCTCCCAGGTGAACCCGTCCGGATCGGTGAACGGGGCGGCACCGCAGATCGCGATGCGGTGTGAGCCGGTGCCTTCGGGCGACACGCCCGCGTCCTTGGCCAGCGCCTTGTGCCGGTACAGGGCCAGCTTCACGGGGCTCGAACCGGCCTCGAACTCGACGTACACGCGGCCGAAGCTCTTCCCCACGGTGAGGCCGTGCTCGACGTAGAACTTCTTGCTCGCGGCCACGTCGGCGACACCCAGCAGCAGCACGATGTCGTCGAACTCGCGGGCGGCAGGCCCGGTGTTCTTCTTAGCCGAGGTGGCGATCTTCCAGATCGCGCCGTCCGGGGCCTGGACGACACCGCCGTAACCCCACATCGATTTCACAGCGGGCTTGAGCACGGTCGCCCCGCTGGCGACGGCGGCGGTGATGAGCGCGTCGGCGTTGGCGGGCTGGGACACCGTGAGGGAAAGGGTGTAGCCGCGGAAGCCGGTGGACGGCTCCTCCGAAGCCCGCAGGCGCAGCTCGGAGCCGAGCCCGAAGGCGGTGGCGTAGAAGCGTTCGGCGGCCTCGGTGTCGGCCACTTCGAGGGTGATGGCGTCGATGAAGTTCATGCCGGTAACGCTATTTCCGAGCAGGCGTCCGGCGCTTCTCGATTCCTGATCGGTCGCGACGGCGCTGGTCAGAGCCTTGCTCGGAGGCGTTTACCGGTCTCCGGTGTCCGCTTCGAGACACCGGGAAGCCCGGGTCGAGGGGTGCCAGTCCGTGCAGGGGGCTTCATGCACTCCAGAGAGGAGTGGGACGGTGGCGTAGTGGTCGTGAGTGGCGATTCGGGTTCTGGCGAGCCTCCTCTTAGGTACCTACTGCGTGGCCTGCGGTGCTCCTTGCGTGATGCCAGGTTCCGAAGTACATGAAGGACCCCTTCCTGTACCTAGGCGCAAGGATGGGGTCCTTCATGTACTTGGGCTGGTGTGAAGGTCGAGTTGGGAAGGGGGCCTTCACGCGCTGTCGCTGTAGCGCTGAGACTCCAGGCGGCGTTCCGGCCTCGGCTCGGGCTGAGCTCAGTCCGGCATGCCGTGAGGGGCTCCTTCCCTACTCTCAGGGTAGGGAAGGAGGCCCTCACGGACCTGCGACCGCGGCCCACCCGCCGTAGGCCCCTAAAACACGGTTCGCTCGCTCTAACCCGAATCGCCACTCACGACCACCTGAACGCGAAACACCGGCCGGCGGGAAAGCGGGCCCGCACGGCCGGTGAGCGGCTCAGGTGAAAGTGACTCAGGTGAAGGTGACTCAGTCGAGGGCGGCGTCGTCCAGGAGCGCCGACTCGGCGCCGAACTCGCGGAGTTCGTCGCGGATCACGGTGTAGGCCAGCCCCTGGGGATAGCCCTTGCGGGCGAGGAAGCCCAGCAGGCGGCGGATCGCCGCCTGCTCGTCGACGTTGCCCAAGGAGCGCATGCGCTTCCGTACCAGCTCTCGGGCGCGCTGCTCCTCTGCCTCTCGGTCCACCTCGTCGGCGGCCTGGACGGCGATATCCCCATCGATTCCTTTGCGTTTGAGTTCGGCTACGAGGGCATTCCGTGCCAGGCCCATGTTGGCATGGCGGGAACGAACCCACATCTCGGCGAACTCGGCGTCGTTGATGAGCCCTGCCTGGTCCAGCTTACCGAGCAGGGTCTCCGTCGTCTCCTCGTCGAAGCCCTTGCGCTTGAGGGCCCGACGCAGTTCCTCCGCGGAGCGCGGGCGCGCGGCCAGGAGATCGAAGCAGATCTCCTTGGCCTTCTTCCTCCGCTCGTCCGGCGGCAGCTCCGCCGGATCCACTTTGGGCGGACGCATTCAGCTACCACTCCTCAGAAGTCCCACAACGAATCGGCACCCGAGCCCCGGAAGGCACGGAGAAGGGACCAGGGCGAGCGCACCTCGCCCAATCCCCTCGTTCCCTAGAAGTCGACCGGCGCGGGGGCGGCTTCGGCGTCGACAACGGCGCCGATGCCGAGCTTCTCCTTGATGCGCTTCTCGACCTCGTTGGCGATGTCCGGGTTCTCGAGCAGGAACTTGCGCGCGTTCTCCTTGCCCTGGCCCAGCTGGTCGCCCTCGTAGGTGTACCAGGCGCCGGACTTGCGCAGAATGCCCTGGTCGACACCCATGTCGATCAGCGAGCCCTCGCGGGAGATGCCCTTCCCGTACAGGATGTCGAACTCGGCCTGCTTGAAGGGCGGCGCGACCTTGTTCTTCACGACCTTGACGCGGGTGCGGTTGCCGACGGGCTCGCCGCCGTCCTTCAGCGTCTCGATCCGGCGGACGTCCAGACGGACCGACGCGTAGAACTTCAGCGCCTTACCACCGGTCGTGGTCTCCGGGGAGCCGAACATGACGCCGATCTTCTCGCGCAGCTGGTTGATGAAGATCGCGGTGGTGCCGGAGTTGCTCATCGCACCGGTCATCTTCCGCAGCGCCTGGCTCATCAGCCGGGCCTGGAGACCGACGTGGCTGTCACCCATCTCGCCCTCGATCTCGGCGCGCGGCACGAGCGCGGCGACCGAGTCGATGACCAGGATGTCGAGCGCGCCGGAGCGGATCAGCATGTCCGCGATCTCGAGCGCCTGCTCACCGGTGTCCGGCTGGGAGACCAGCAGCGCGTCGGTGTCGACGCCGAGCTTCTGGGCGTAGTCCGGGTCCAGCGCGTGCTCCGCGTCGATGAACGCGGCGATGCCGCCGTTTCGCTGCGCGTTGGCGACCGCGTGCAGGGCGACGGTGGTCTTACCGGAGGACTCCGGACCGTAGATCTCGATGACCCGGCCACGGGGCAGGCCACCGATCCCGAGCGCGACGTCGAGCGCGATGGCACCGGTGGGGATGACCTCGATCGGCACACGGCCCTCTTCACCGAGGCGCATGACCGAGCCCTTGCCGTACTGCTTGTCGATCTGGGCGAGGGCCAGTTCGAGCGCCTTGTCCTTGTCGGGTGCTGCTGGTGCCATGGAGTCCACCTCGTTGGTTGAGCCGGTAAGGCTTGTTTCAGTTCTGAGCTGTCGGGTCCGACGCTACGGGCGACCACCGACAATTCCAGGCCTCGCGCCCAAGCTGTGGATCGCTGACCCCGTTGTGGACAACACCATAGACGAACACGTGTTCGAGGCCGTTCCCGACACGCCGTTGCGCTAGAGTTCTTGCCCCTTTGCCGAGGTCAGCGTCGCTCCGGCGGGATCTCGAAGGCGTCGCAGACCGCCCGCCAGACGTCTTTGGCCGAGGTTCCCGCGTCGAGGGCCTGTTCGACGGTCTGCCCCCCGAGTTCACCGAAGACGTGATCCCTGGAGAGGGTTTCCGCACGTCCGGGACCGAATTCGTCGGCCATCAGCCGCCGGAAGACCGTGATACGCATCGGGTGAAGTCTAGCCCCGCCTCGGGCACGAAACGCGTGAAGGCCCCCTTCCCTCGGCTGAGCCGAGGGAAGGGGGCCTTCACGCGCGAACAGCGGGAATCACTCGCCCGGCTGGACGCTCTTTTCGAAGTAGTCGGCCAGTTCGCCCGGCGTCGGGTTCTGTCCTTCGGCCGGGACCTGGTAGATGAAGCCGACCAGCGGCCGGTCGGTCACGGTGAACACCAGTACGGCGGCGTTCCGCCCGGCGGCCGAGGAGTACTGGCCTTCCAGGGCGTTGCCGACCCATTTGGCCTCGGTGCGGTCCCCACCGGCCGCTTTGAGCAGTCCGTCGGTGTAGGCCTTGAGCTTGTCCGCGGAGTCGCTCTGCAGATAGGTCACCTGGGTCCCGGCGCGGCCGGGGGCGGAGCAGGTCGACGTCACGCCGAGGTCCTCGGCCGGTTTCGCCGGCCCGTTGCCCATGCCGGGTTTGCAGTCACCGGTGTCGGCGATCTTCCCGGCGAGCTGGCGCAGGCAGCCGGTGAGGCCCTTGTCGTCGGCCGCGCCGGGCACCTTGCACTCGTCGGCGGTGTAGGTGGTCGCCGACGAGGACGTCAGGAAGTAGGTGAGCCCGGCGGCGATCAGCACGACGACGGCCGCGATGGCGCCGATGACGAGCGGCTTCTTCTTGCTCGCGGGCGCCTTGTCCCCGGCGCCCTGCCCGGCCAGCGAGTACGTCGGGAAGTTCGCCGGCGCGGGCTGCTGCACCTGCTGCGGGCCGCTGTTCGGGTAGCCGGACTGCGGGAAACCGCCGGACTGGCCGGGGCCCCCGCCCGCGTAGCCGGGGATCGACGCGACCTGCTGCGGCGGCGGCGCGTACGGACCCGAAACGCCGGGGTGTGCGCCGGTTCCCGCCGCGACCTGCCCTTCGACGCCCTGCGTACGCGAGCTGATGCCGTCGGAAGCGACGTGCTGGGCGCCGAGCGCGACCGCGGTCTCCGGCTGGTCGAGGCTGCCGGGGACGACGCCGAGCTTCTCCGCGATCAGGCTGCCGACCAGCGGGAGACGGCTCGAACCGCCGACGAGGTAGATGCCGGCGAGCCGGTCCGGGGTCATCCCGGCGGAGCGGACCACGCGCGCCATCAGCTCGACACTGCGCAGCATCGACGGCCGCACCAGCGCTTCGAGTTCGCCTCGCGTGACGAGGACGTCCTCGAACGGCTCCGGCATCGGGACCTCGGTCTGCGGGTGCCGTGAGAGGGCCTCCTTCGCCGCCTTCACGTCCTCCTGCAGCGCGCGTCGCGTACGACGGTCCGGAGTGGACTCGGGCCGCAGGACCCGCTGCCAGCGCTGGGGATCCTTGTGCGAGACCTCACGTCCGACGTGCACCAGCAGCGCCTGGTCGACGTCGAGGCCGCCGAGGTCGGGAAGGCCGTCTTCGGCGACGACGGTGAAGCCGCCGTTCGGGGTCGCGCCGACGATCGCGACGTCGAAGGTGCCGGCGCCGAGGTCGTACACGGCGAGCGCCTGGCCGGGCGCGAGCGTCTTGCCGGGGAACGACGCGAAGTGCGCGGCCGCGGCGACGGGCTCGGGGACGAGCACCAGGTTGCCGCCCATCCCGGCGAGCCGGGCGGCGGACAGGAGCACGTTGCGGCGGGTCTGGCCCCACTGCGCGGGGTGGGTGAGCCGGACCTCGTCGGGGAGCTCGCCGCCGAGCTGGCGGGTGGTCTCGTCGAGGACGCGGCGCAGGATCGCGGCCAGCACCTCGGTGACCGGGATGACGTCGGTGCCGAGCAGGAGCGTCTGCTCGTCGATGCGGCGTTTGGGGTTGGGCTCGAAGCGCGTCGGGTCCAGCCGGGCCCGGCGTTCGGCGTCCCGGCCGACCATGATCGTGCCGTCCTCGGTGGCGAACACCGCGGACGGCATGTTGGCCGAACCGTCGACCTCGACCACCCGCGGCGGCCTCCCGTGCGCCGAAAGGACGGCCACGGTGTTGGACGTCCCGAGGTCCACCGACAGGATCCGCACAGCACTTACCCCTTCACAGACGAACGGCGACCGCCCCAGCACTGATCCGGTCGCGCTGGCCGTGATGCTCCCATGAGCGAGGTCACCGTACGTGCGGAACCCGCCGAACTCGTCCCGACCGGGTGCCGTGTCACAGGGCTGTGTGTCTGTCGGTGAACCCGCATCCGCGATCGACGCCGGCAGGACGCGGCCTGGTCATCGTGGTGAAGCTGATCTCCTCGGACGCCCTGCCACCGCGATAGCGGGGCCTTCGGCCGGGGCGGGTTCACGCGTTCGGTCCTGTTGGCAGGCCCGTCTCGGCTCCGCCGACCAGGGCTCGGAGCGAAACTGTCGGTGGTCCGGCGCACTATGGAGGGCGTGGCAGACGTACTCGACCTCTTCTCCCCCGCGACCAGGGACTGGTTCACCGGGGCCTTCGCCGCGCCCACCCTGGCGCAGGAGGGGGCGTGGCGTGCCGCGCACGCGAAGGAACATGCGCTGGTCGTGGCCCCCACGGGCTCCGGCAAGACGCTCTCGGCGTTCCTCTGGGCACTGGACAGGCTGTCGGTCGAGCCGCCGCCGTCCGAGCCGCGGAAACGCTGCCGCGTCCTCTACGTCTCGCCGCTGAAGGCGCTGGCGGTCGACGTCCAGCGCAACCTGCGGGCACCGCTGGCCGGCATCTCGCAGGCGTCTCGGCGGCTGGGGCTGCCGGTGCCGGACATCGGCGTCGGGATGCGGACGGGCGACACCACCGCCGCCGAGCGGCGCTCGTTCGGCAAGACCCCGCCGGACGTGCTGGTCACCACACCGGAGTCGCTGTTCCTCATCCTCACTTCCTCCGCACGAGACTCGCTGCGCGGCGTGGAGACGGTGATCATCGACGAGGTGCACGCGGTCGCGGGCGGCAAACGTGGCGCGCATCTGGCCTTGTCGCTGGAGCGGCTCGACGCTCTCCTCGAAAAGCCCGCCCAGCGGATCGGGTTGTCGGCGACGGTCCGGCCGATCGACGAGGTCGCCTCGTTCCTGGCGGGCGGCAGGCCGGTCACCATCGTCCAGCCGAAGCTCGCGAAGACGATCGAGGTCCGCGTCGAGGTCCCTGTCGAGGACATGTCCAATCTCGACGGTCCTCAAGGGCCGAAGCAGAACGAAGACCTCGACGCGGGACTGGCCCGGCTCCCCGGCTCGCTCGAGGACATCGACGGCGCACCGCGGCGGCCGTCGATCTGGCCCGCGGTGGAAGGGCGGGTCCTCGAACTGATCCAGGCGCACCGGTCGACGATCGTGTTCGCCAACTCGCGACGGCTCACCGAGCGGATGACCGCGCGGCTCAACGAACTCGTGGCGGAACAGTCCGAACTGGAGCCGGATCAGCGCTATCCGGCCGAGGCGATCGGCCAGTCCGGGCTCACCACCGGCGCGGCGCCGGTGATCGCGCGGGCGCACCACGGCTCGATGTCGCGTGAGCAGCGCACCCACGTCGAAGAGGAACTCAAGACCGGCCGTCTCGCCTGCGTCGTGGCGACGTCGTCCTTGGAGCTGGGCATCGACATGGGCGCGGTCGATCTCGTCGTGCAGATCGAGGCACCGCCGACGGTCGCTTCGGGGCTCCAGCGCGTCGGACGAGCCGGGCACCAGGTCGGCGCGGTGTCGAGCGGGGTGATGTTCCCGAAATTCCGGGGCGACCTCGTCTCCTGCGCGGTGGTCGCGGAACGGATGGCGTCCGGGTCGATCGAGGCGGTGCGGTATCCGCGGAACCCGCTGGACGTGCTCGCGCAGCAGATCGTGGCGATGGTGGCGCTCGAATCGTGGACCGTCGACGAACTCGCCGCCCTCGCCCGCCGCGCGGCGCCGTTCGCGTCCCTGCCGGACGACGCGTTGCTGGCCGTGCTCGACATGCTCGCCGGCCGGTACCCCAGCGAGGAGTTCGGGGAGCTGCGCGCCCGGATCACCTGGGACAGGGTCAGCGGCGAACTGCACGGCCGTCCGGGCTCGCAGCGGCTGGCGGTGACCTCCGGCGGCACGATCCCCGATCGCGGCCTGTTCACCGTGATGACGCCGGGCGGCGACGACAAACCCGGCTCGCGGGTGGGCGAGCTCGACGAGGAGATGGTCTACGAATCCCGCGTCGGGGACACGATCCTGCTCGGCACCTCCTCCTGGCGGGTCACCGACATCACCCACGACCGCGTGATCGTGGTGCCCGCGCCGGGAGAGCCCGCGCGGATGCCGTTCTGGAAGGGCGACGCCCCGGGCCGCCCGCTGGAACTGGGGCGGGCGCTGGGCGCGTTCGTCCGCGAACTGTCCACTTCGGAACCTTCGGTGGCCAGGGAACGCGCGGCCGTCGCCGGGCTGGACGAGTACGCCTGCGACAACCTGCTGGCCTATCTGGAAGAACAGAAGTCCGCCACGCGTCATGTGCCGAACGACAAGACCGTCCTGCTGGAACGCTTCCGCGACGAACTCGGTGACTGGCGGGTCATCCTGCACTCACCGTTCGGCGCTCAGGTCAACGCGCCGTGGGCACTCGCGATCGCGGCCCGGCTGCGGGAGAACCGCGGGGTCGACGCCCAGGTGGCGCATTCCGACGACGGCATCGTGCTGCGGCTGCCGGAAGCCTTGGACTCGGAAGGCTCGGAAATCACCATCGGCGTCGATGACGTGCTGCTCGATCCGGAGGAGGTCGAGCAGCTGATCGTCGCCGAGGTCGGCGGCTCGGCGTTGTTCGCCGCCCGGTTCCGGGAATGCGCGGCGCGGTCGCTGCTGCTCCCCCGCCGGGATCCGCGCCGCCGCACGCCGCTGTGGCAGCAGCGGCAGCGCGCGTCGCAGCTGCTTTCGGTCGCGGCCAAGTACGAGCGGTTCCCCGTCGTGCTGGAGGCGATGCGGGAAGTCCTGCAGGACGTGTACGACGTCGGCGGGCTGCGCGAACTGATGACCGACGTCCGGTCGCGGAAGGTCAAGCTGGTCGAGGTCGAGACGCCGTCGGCGTCCCCGTTCGCGCGCAGCCTGCTCTTCGGCTACGTCGGGATGTTCCTGTACGAGACCGACGCCCCGCTCGCGGAACGACGTGCGGCCGCGCTGGCGCTGGATTCGACGCTGCTGGCCGAACTGCTCGGCACCGAGGCGATCCGGGAGCTGCTGGACGTCGAGGTCGTCGCCGAAGTCGAGCGTTCACTGCAACGGCTCGATCCCGACAGGCATGCCCGCAACGCCGAGGAGGCCGCGGATCTGTTGCGGTTCCTCGGAGATCTCTCGATCGAGGAGGCCGCCGCGCGCGGCATCCAGCGGGAGTGGCTGGAGGAGCTGGAGGCCGCGCGGCGAGTGCTCCGGGTCCGCATCGGTGGCGGCGAACGCTTCATCGCCATCGAGGACGCGGGCCGGGTGCGGGACGCGCTGGGCACCGCGCTGCCGGTCGGCGTGCCGGAGGCGTTCACCGAACCGGTCGACGATCCCGTCGGCGACCTGCTGTCGCGTTACTCGCGCAGCCGTGGCCCGTTCAGCGCCCGTCAGGCCGCCGAGCGGTTCGGGCTCGGGACGGCCGTGGTTACCGATGCGCTAAACAGAATGACCTCACAAGCCAGGCTGGTCCGGGGCGAGCTGAGCCCGGTCGGGCATCCGGAGACCCACGGCGTCGGAATGGAATTCTGCGACGCGTCGGTGCTGCGCAGGCTCAGGCGGGCGTCGCTGGCCCGGCTGCGGGCCGAGGTCGAGCCGGTCGAACCGGCGGCGCTGGGCCGGTTCCTGCCGTCGTGGCACGGCATCGGCGCGCGCGTGCGGTCGGCGCCGACGGCGGACGACGTGCTGTCCGTGGTCGAACAACTGGCTGGTGCCCCGCTCCCGGCGAGCGCCGTCGAGTCGCTGATCCTGCCGAGCAGGCTGCCCGGCTACACCCCCTCGCTGCTGGACGAACTCACCACGGCGGGCGAGGTCACCTGGTGTGGCTGCGGTTCCCTGTCCGGCGGGGACGGCTGGCTGGCGCTCGCCCCCACGGACGTCGCCGATCTGCTGCTGCCCGACCTCGACGACGATCTGCCCTCCGGGCCGCTGCACCAGGCCATTCTGTCCACTTTGGAGGGTGGGGCGCAGTTCTTCCGCCAGCTCGTGGACCGGGCGTCGCCGTTGGTCGAAACCCCGCCCAACGACGGTGAAGTCGTCGCCGCGCTGTGGGATCTGGTGTGGGCCGGGCTCGTGACCGGGGACACGCTGGGCCCGTTGCGGGCGCAGGTCTCCGGTTCCGGCGCGGCGCACAAGCCACGACGGCAAGCTCCTCGTGGCCGGTACGCGCGGCTTCGTGCCGGGCGGCCGGCGATGCCTTCGCGCACCGGTCCGCCGACGGTCGCGGGGCGCTGGGCGCTGACTCCGGACCGCGCGCCGGACCCGACCAGGCGTGCGCTCGCGCGGACGGAGGCGTTCCTGGAACGGCACGGCGTCCTCACCAGGGGCGCGCTCGACACCGAGCGGGTGACAGGCGGGTTTTCCGGGATCTACAAGGTTTTGCGCGGGATGGAGGATTCGGGCCAGGTCGTCCGCGGTTACGTGGTCGAGGGGCTCGGCGCGGCGCAGTTCGCGGCGAAGGGCGCGGTCGACAGGCTGCGCGCGCAGTCCGGGAACCAGCGCACCACCACGGAAGGCGCCGTCGTACTCGCCGCCGCCGACCCGGCCCAGCCCTACGGCGCCGCGTTGCCGTGGCCCGGCGCGACGGGCGACCCGAAGCACCGTCCGGCAAGGAAGGCGGGCGCGCTGGCGGTGCTCGTGGACGGCGTCCCGGCGATGTACGTCGAACGAGGCGGCCGGTCGCTGCTGAGTTTCACCGAGGATCAGGAGACGTTGCGGTCGGCCGCGCGGGCGTTGTCCACGGCGGTGCGGGAAGGCTGGCTGGGTCAGCTCGCGGTGCAGAAGGCCGACGGCGAAGTGGCACTCACCTCGGAGCTTTCCAGCGTCCTCCAGGAGGCAGGATTCCGGGCGACTCCCAAGGGACTGCGCCTGCGGGCCTAGAATCACGGCTCAGACCTGCGGAGAAGGACGTTCGAACATGGTGATGCGCGACCTGCGCTACTTCGGGGATCCCGTGCTCAAGACCGTATGCGACCCGGTCAAGACATTCGACAAGAAGATCGAGTCGCTGGTGACCGATCTGATGGACGGGGTGAAACCGGCCGGACGCGCCGGGCTCGCGGCGCCGCAGATCGGGGTCGGCCTGCGGGTGTTCAGCTACGACGTCGGCGGGCTGAGCGGATACGTGATCAACCCGGAGATCGTCGAGCTGTCCGAAGAGACGCATGAGATCGGCGAGGGCTGCCTGTCCGTGCCGGAACTGTGGTTCCCGGTCGTCCGCGCGAAGCACGCGGTGGTGCGGGGTGTCGACCTGCGCAACGAGCCCGTCGAGGTCGAAGGCTTCGAGGTGCTCGCCCAGTGCCTGCAGCACGAGACCGATCACCTCGACGGCAAGCTCTACCTGGATCGGCTCACACCCGAACGCAAGAAGCGCGCGCTGGGCGAGGCCCGCGGCAAAGACTGGTTCTGGAACCGCTGACCCACTCCCGCATTTAGTCCTCTGAATGCGGTGGTTGGTAGCCCGAACTAACGCATTCAGAGGACTAAATGCGGGGGTTGGGGAGCGTGAGGCGCAGGGTGCCGGAGTCGCCGGGGGCGCGTTCGGGGCGGAGCCCCGCGCGGGCGGCGGTGCGGTAGAGGGAATCGTCGCCGGGCAGGCAGACGGCGGCGAGTTCGCGCTCTCCCTTGGCGGCGGCGAGGACGGCGAGCCTGGTCAGCAAGGCGGTGCCGATGCCTTGGCGCTGCCAGGAATCCTCGACCAAGAGCGAGACTTCGGCCGCGCCGGCGTCGGCCGACGGGATCAGCTGGCCGAGACCGATCACGTCCCGGCCGCAGACCGCGAGCAGGCTGATTCCCCGCGGCGGCATCAGGAGCCGGTGCAGCCAGCGGCGCGGTACGGCGCGCATCCCGGTGTGGTAGCGGTGGAAAAGCGTGGTCATCGAGCATCTCTGGTGCAGCGCGGACACCGCTTCCGCGTCACCGGGGACACCCTTCCGCAGGACGATCGCGGCGCCGTCGGCCCGGTCGAGCACGACCGGACCGGTCACGTTGTCGCGGACGGCGGTCATCAGCCCGGTCAGCGCGACCGCGCGGCTCAGTTCCAATTCGACGAACGGCGACCACCGGCGGCGTGCGACGAACGCGGTGCCGTCGCCCGCCGGGAACACCGCCCGATGCCCGCCCTCCGTGCGGGCCGGGTTCGCCTCGATCGACGGGACCTTCGTGACGACATCGGCCGCGAGGACGCCGCGAAGGACCTCCGCGAGGCCGCTGGGCTCCTCGACGGCTCGCTTGGCCGCGGCGAACGTCGCGGTGGCCGGATCGACCAGTTCGGCCAGATCCGCGTCGATGACGGCGGAGCATTCGCATCCTTCGTCGCGGATGGCGTCGATGAGCAGTTGCCGCGGCAGACCGGTGGCCGGCCGCAGGACGATCTCGTCGAGCACGCCGCCGGGGACCGGGAGCACCGACAACCCGAGGATGTTGCACTCGAGGTCGGCCAGCCGGATCGCGATCCTGGCCAGGGTGCCCGGCCGGTCGTCCACGCGGATCCGGACCCGCCAGGCCGACGCGGTCGTTGTCTCTTCACCGGGGTGAAGCTGGGCTGGCCGGACTCGATAGGTCTCCATGACCTCCACGGTCCCGGCCGGTTGTTGCCTGCCAACGGCGCGGGTGTTTCGCTCAGGTCAGCGTTCGACGCCACCGCGCAACCCCGGCGAAACAACTAGCGGGGTGCGAGCACAGTGAACTCGTTGCCCTCCGGATCCACCATGGCCACGGCGCCTTGCCTGGCCGAACCCTGTCCTGTCGCGCCGAGCTCCCTAAGACGCCGGACTTCGGCCGCCCGGCTCTTGCCTCGCCGTGGCGCGATCTCGAACCGCAGCCTGTTCTTGTGCTGTTTCTCCTCTTTCGTGGCGAGGAACTCGACCCACGGGCCGCGACCGCCCGGTGGCCGCAGACCCACGATCGTCTTCTCGCGGACGCCGATCTCCCAGCCAAGGGCTGCCGCCCAGAACCGCGCGAGCCGCTCCGGGTCGAGAGCGTCGGTGACGACCGAAGCGATCGCGCCGGCGCCCTCGTACTGCTCGCGCGGTTCGAGGACGCAGAACTCGTTGCCCTCGGGGTCCGCGAGCACCACCCACGGCACCCGTTTCTCCTCCGGCGGGCCCTGGCCGATGTCGATATGCCGTGCGCCGAGGGACAGCGCACGGTCCACCAGCTCGGCCTGGTGCCCGGGCGAACGGCTCGTCAGATCCAGGTGCAGCCGGTTCTTGCCCCGTTTGGGGACCGCCTCGGAGCGGAACGCCGGTTGAAACGGGGCGTCCCAGCTGAACAGCCCTTCCCAGAAACCCGCCAGATCTCTGGGAAGGGCCGAGTCGAAGACCAGGTTCACCAGCTGTGATGCCACACCTGTGAACCTAGACGGCACCACCGACACTTCTGTGTCTTGCGGGTGAACCCGCGTCCGCGATCGACGTCGGCAGGGCGCTCGCCGGTCATGCACGTCCCGATGAGCGGGCAGGGCGCCCTGCCACCGCGATCGCGGGGCCTTCGGCCGGGCGGGTTCACGCGCTCGGTTGCTCTTCAGGCCCATCTTCGGCTCCGCCGACTGGCGCTGACCGGTTTGGCTTCCCCACCGACCGGTCATCGAGTCGCGAGCCGCAAAAGGGCCCAAAGTTGTCCCGCCATGTCCTGGTCTCCGCTGACCGTCACCACCGTCGGACCCGCCCGGCCCCAGAGCCAGCGGTAGATCTTGTCCGGATGCCCGGTGATCAGATCGTCCGCGCGCTGGGCCTCCTCGGCGGAGCATCGCCAGGCGACCGTTTCCGTGGGCCCGGCTCTGGCGATCCAGTGGTGGCCCGCGGTGCGCACGCCGACCGATCCGGTTCTGGTGCCGGACAAGCCCAGCAACGGCAGCCGCTGGCCGAACCACAGCACAAGCGCCTCGTCGATCCCGTCGAGTGCCAGGTCTTCGGGGATCACCGACACTTCCCGGCCGGCGGCGGTCTCCGCGTCGATCCGGTGGATCGTCGTCTCGTGCGCCATCCGCCGCCGCCAGAACCCGTAGCTGCGGTCCGCCGGCCACCAGGTCTGCGCCGATGCCTCCGGTTCGTGCGCGGACAGTTCGGCGACGAGCTCGTCCCGGCCCTCGCGGAAGTACTCCTCCAGCGACTGCGTCGGCCCCGGTTTGCGCTGCCAGTGTTCGGGACGCCGTCCGTCGATGATCCAGCGGCGGGTGACCCGGTACACACTGCCGACATGTCTGAGGACCTCACCGAGCGTCCAGCCGGGGCAGGTCGGAACCGGCGCGTCGGCGGACGCGGTGTGCGCCACCTGGGCCATCAGCTCGGTTTCGGCGCCGAGCGCCTCCAGGAACCTGCCCTGGTCGATCATGGCCTGCCCGGCCATCGGGCACCCCCTCTCCATGGTGACTCTGTCGAATAGGTGAACCCGCGTCCGCGATCGGCGTCGGCAGGGCGCGACCTGGTCTTTCAAGTCACGAAGGTGGTGAAGGCGCCCTGCCACCGCGATAGCGGGGCCTTCGGCCGGGCGGGTTCACGGGTATGGCCACTTTCCGGACGAAACCGCAGCTCCGCCGGCAGGCTGCTAAGCCACATGCGCCGAATCACCCATCGGCAGCCCGTGCACCACCCGTCGGACGAGTTCCAGGAACACCGTGGCGGCCCGCGTCAGCTCGTCCGCCAGTTCGACGGTGACCTTGCCGGTGATCCCCGCCTGCGCGGCGGCCCGCGTCGCGGAGTTGGCCGCGAAGAACGCCGCCCACTCCTTCAATTCGGGCGCGACGGAGTCGAGCAGCACCCAGCCGCTCGCCGGCCGGGCCCGGCCCCGGTGCGGACGGCCGCGGGCCTCCAGTACCGCCGCCGCGCCCCGCAGCGCGGCGAGATACGCCCCGATGAACCGCTCCGCGGGATCGTTTTCCCGCTCTGCCTCGGCGAGACCGCGCCTCGCCTGTGCGTACAAGGAGACCGCCGCGGGTGGTGCCGGCGGGCGCAACGACATCGGCAGGGCGGGCTGCGCGGTGCCCCCCGGCCTCTCGGCTTCGTCAGGGGACACGACCGAAACGGACATGACGACCCTCCTCCTGTACGTGAGCGCCGGCCGGTGCCCGGCGCCGAGGCGCTTCCCCCGCCCCCGCGCCGGGCACCTACCGGTGCGCGCTCACCGAATGTCGAACGTCTGTTCGAACAAGACCAATGTAACCCCGAAGTGCCCATTCCTTCAACCCCGTACCGGGGTGATCGCCGCATGTGGTGCGGGACACCGGATCGGTCACGTGATCTCATAGGCTCATGAGCACCATCGACCAGTCCGGGCATCCCTCGGTGGCCAAGGTCGCGGCCGCGCTCGCCGAGGCGGGTCAGCAGGACGCCGCGGACGGGATCCGGATCCTCCCCGCCGAAGTCCGCACGGCCGCGCAAGCCGCCGAAGCGCTCGGTGTCGAGGTCGGCGCGATCGCGAACAGCCTCGTGTTCCGCAGCCGCACCGGCGGGACCGAAACGGCCCTGCTGGCCTTGACCTCGGGCGCGCACCGCGCCGACACCGGCATCCTCGCCTCGCTGACCGGCGCCGACGAGATCGGCAAGGCGGACGCGGATTTCGTCCGCGCGCACACCGGGCAGCCGATCGGCGGCGTCGCTCCGGTCGGTCACCCGAAGGCGTTGACCACCCTCGTCGACTCCGCGTTGCGCGCCCACGACGTCGTCTGGGCCGCCGCCGGACACCCGAAGTCGGTGTACCCCACGACGTTCGCTCGCCTGGTCGCGCTGACCGGGGGCACTCCCGCGGACGTCGCGGGCGCCGGGCAGGATGGGCGCCCGTGACCGCGATGTCCTCGGAATGCACCCGCTACGTCCAGCTGTCCGCGGACGAGTTCCGCGCCCGGCTCCCCGAGGCGCTGACCATCTACGTCAACGCCATGCGCTACCCCGAAGGCACGGCCGAGCAACGCGCGCCGATGTGGCTCACGCACGCGCTGCGCGAAGGCTGGCGCTGCATGGCCGCGCTCGACGCGGACGGTGTCCTGCTCGGGCTCGCCTACGGCTACAAGGGCCGCGGCGGCCAGTGGTGGCACGAACAGGTCCGTCACGGCCTGACCCGCCGCGAGGGCCAGGCCGCCGCCGAGCACTGGATGTCGGACTACTTCGAGCTCACCGAGATCCACGTCAGCCCCGAAAACCAGGGGAAGCGGATCGGCGAGGATCTCCTGCGGCGGCTGCTCGACGGCGTGCCCAACGCCCACGTCCTCCTTTCCACGCCGGAAGGCACCAGCCGGGCCTGGAACCTGTACCGGCGCGTCGGCTTCGTCGATGTGCTGCGGGACTACCACTTCGCCGGGGACCCGCGGGCGTTCGCGATCCTCGGGCGGACGCTGCCGCTCTAAGGTTTCGAGTAGGCGACGGCGAGCACGTCGATGAGCACCGCCGCGCCGCACCAGCCCACGGCGCCGAGCCGTTCACCGAGCAGGGCCATCGACAGCAGCGCGGCGGTCAACGGTTCCAGCAGGGCGGACAACGCGGCCAGTACGGGATGCGCGCCTTCGAGACCGCGGAAGTACGCGGCGTACGCCAGCGCCGTGGGCACGATGCCGAAGTAGACGACGAGCGCGAGCACGTCGGCCTGAACCGGCACGGCCATCCCGAACCACAACGCGGCGGGCGTGAGCGCGGCGCCGCCGATCAGGCAGCCGAACGCCGTGGTGGGCAAGGGATCCAGCCCCTCGACGCGGGTCGCGGTCACCAGCGTCAGCGCGGCGAACCCGGCCGCGGCGAGCAAGGCGAACAGCACCCCGGCGGCGTTGACCTCTTCTCCGGGCGTCCACTGCAACAGCGCCAGCCCGATGAGGGATCCGGCCAGTGACACCGCCGTCCACCGTGTGGGGAGTTTCCTGGACCTGACGACCGTCGCGACGGCGAGCAGAACGGGTGCGCTGCCGATGGTGGTCATCGTCGCGACGCTCACGGAACTCGACGAGACCGCGACGAAGTAACTGGTCTGGAAAAGGGCGAACAAGCCGCCGACCGCCAGGAGGCGACGGCGGACCTGTGTCGTGCGGGGAAGGCCGCGGAGGCCCCCGGTGAGCCAGAGGTAGCCGGTGGCGATCACGCCGCCGATGAGCAGCCGGTACGCGGCGACACTCAGTGGATGGAGCCCCGCGCGGGAGGCGAGCAGGGATCCGGCGAGGCCACCGGTCCCCCAGAGGACACCGGCGAGGACGAGCGCGGCCGACGATCGGGCGCGCGTGGGTACGGCTACGGACATGGGGAAACGCTCCTGCGTCTTGTCGTGTCAGTGGACGGCGACGACGCGGGGTGCTTCAGTGCAGCACGGATCGGCCGGGCGGCTGGAACGCCGCGCGGCCGGAGACACCCCGCTCAGGAGGCGGGGGGTGGGGTGACGAGAAAGATCCGGTGCACGAGGGGGAACGTATCAAGGCTTCGGTGGTGGGGGCACGTGAATTGCGGCACGCGGCGGGCCACGGTGGTCGTGAGTGGCGATTCTTGCGCGCGTCGCTGAGGCTCTTGGTGATGTTGCGAATGTCCGTGAAGGGCCCCTTGAGGGACTCTGGGTCTCTCAAGGGGGCCTTCACGGACATGCGGCCAGCGTCCTCCGGATAGGGTGAAAGCACGCATCCGGAGGGTCCATCTGGATGCCATGAACGGTCCGTTCCTTGCAAATTTTGCAAGGAACGGACCGTTCATGGCACTACCGGGACCGGCTCAGTCCAGTGCGGCCAGCATCTCCCGCAGCGTGTCCAGCCCCATCCCGCCGAGCGCCAGCGCCCGCGTGTGGAACTGCTTGATGTCGAAGGCGTCCCCCTGCCGGGCACGGGCCTCGTCCCGCGCGGCGAGCCACAGGCGTTCGCCGAGTTTGTACGACGGCGCCTGCCCGGGCCAGCCCAGGTAGCGGTCGATCTCGTCATGCACGTGGGCAGGGTCGGTGACGGTGCGGGTGAGCATGAACTCCAGGCCCAGCTCGGGCGTCCAGCGCTCGCCCTCGTGGAAGCCGGTGCCAGCCGGGATCTCCAGTTCCAGGTGCATGCCGATGTCGACGATCACGCGCGCGGCGCGGAACAGCTGCTCGGACAGCATGCCGAGCAGGTCGCCGTCGTCGGCGAGGAAGCCGAGGTCCTGCATCAGCCGCTCGGAGTACAGCGCCCAGCCCTCGGCGTGCCCGGAGGTGAACGCGAGCAGCCGCTGGTACTTGTTCAGCGAGTCGGACTGGTCGACCGCGGTCGCGATCTGCAGGTGGTGACCCGGCGCGCCCTCGTGATAGACGGTGCTGACCTCACGCCAGGTGACGAACTGGTCCCGGCCCTGCGGCAGCGACCACCACATGCGGCCGGGACGCGCGAAGTCCTCGCTCGGGGCGGTGTAGTACGCGCCGACGGTGCCGCCGGGCGGGGCGATCTTGCACTCCAGCTCCATCACCCGGTCGGAGATGTCGAAGTGCTTGCCGCGCAACGACTTCATCGCGTTGTCGGACAAGTTTTGCATCCAGGCCTGGAATTCGGCCCGGCCGCGGACGACGTACTTGGGGTCGGCGTCGAGGACGGCGGCGACCTCGGCGAGGGTGGCGCCGGGTTTGATCCGGCCGGCGACCTCACGCATTTCCGCTTCGATGCGGGTGAATTCGGCCCAGCCCCAGGCGTAGGCCTCGTCCAGGTCGAGGGTGGCTCCGGTGAACAGCCGGGACCACAGTTTGTACACCTCGGCGCCGACGGCGTCCTTGACCGGCGCCAGCGGGGCGAGTTCGGCGCGGAGGAAACCGGCGAACTCCGCGTACGCCTCCTGAGCGGCGTGAGCGGCCTGGCCGAGCTCGGCGCGCAGCTTCTCGTCGACGTCCTTCGCTCCCGAGATCAGCGTCTCGAAGAAACCGGCGTCGTCCTTCAATCCTGCCCAGGTTTCGGCCTGTTCGGCGACCTTGCCGACCTGCCGCAACGCCGACACCCGGCCGGCGTTCGCGGCCGCGAGCAGCGAGGCACGGAGACCGTCGAGCGCTTCGGGCACCTTCGCCATCCGGGCGGCGATCGTCGCCCAGTCCTCCGCGGTGTCGGTGGGCATGAGGTCGAAGACCATGCGCAGTTCCTGCACGGGGCTTTCGATCACGTTCAGCGCCGCGACGTCGAGACCCGCCTCGTGGATCTCCAGCTGCAACCCGATCCGCTCGGTGAACACCGCCTTGGCCGCGCGCTCGCCGTCGTCGGCGGGTTCGGCCGCGTCGATCTCGGCCAGCGCGCGCGTGGCGATCGCCGCCCTGGCCGCGTGTCCGGCAGGCGAGTAGTCGGTCAGTTGGTCGTCGTATCCGGAGATGCCGAACGTCGTCGCGGCGACCGGGTCGGCCGCGGCGTACTCGTCGACGTACCGGTCACAGATCTGGTGCACACTTTGCGCGGTCGAAGCCATGACCGGCACGCTACCGGGACAGCGGGCGACTTCGGTACGGAGTTACGCCCGGGCCGGGACCAGCCCGAGCCTGCTGACCACCTCACGCGTGGCCTTGGACCGGTTGAACGTGTAGAAGTGCAGGTCAGGGACGCCTTCGGCGATGAGCCGCTCGCACAGTTCGGTCACCGCGTCGATCCCTTCCGCGCGGAAGGCCTTCGGGTCGTCCGCCAGCGGCTCGAGCCGGTCCAGCAGCCGCCGCGGCGCGGTGGGCGCGCCGGACAGCTTGATCGACGTGCGCAGTGTCCGCAGCGTGGTCAGCGGCATGATGCCGGGGATGACCAGCGCCTCGCAGCCGGTGGCCGCCACCCGGTCACGCAGGCGGAGGAAGTCTTCCGGCTCGAAGAACAGCTGAGCGATCGCGAAATCCGCTCCCGCACGCAGCTTGCGCACGAGGTACTCGGTGTCGGCTTCGAGGTTCGCCGACCTCGGGTGGCCGTACGGGAACGCCGAGACGCCGACGCAGAAGTCGCCGAGCGAACGCACCAGCTCCACGAGTTCCTCGGCGTAGTTGAGCCCGTCCGGATGCGGGACCCAGTCGCCGTAGACGTCGCCCGGCGGGTCGCCACGCAGCGCGAGGATGTTCCGCACGCCGACGGCGGCGTACCAGCCGATGACGTTGCGCAGTTCCGCGACCGAGTGGTTCACGGCGGTGAGGTGCGCCATCGGCACCAGCGTGGTTTCGGTGGCGACGCGGGCGATACTGCGGATCGTGCCGTCCCGGCTGGAGCCGCCCGCGCCGTAGGTGATCGACATGTACGCCGGGTCCAGCGGCTCGAGTTCCCGGATCGACTTCCACAGCACCGCCTCGTCGGCCGCGTCGCGAGGCGGGAAGAACTCGATGGAGAACACGGGTCCATCACCCTGCAACCGCTCGACCACCGACGTCATACCGCCATGTTAAGGGGGACGTCCGCTGGCTGGGAGCCCCCTCTCAGGCAGTGGGCATGCGACCTCGGCCACTCGCGAGCGGTTGCCGAGCGGCGCCGGCCTGGGGAGACTCGGTGACGAGCACAGGGAGCCGCCATGAGCGCCGAAACCGACACCAGCTGGGACGAGGACGTCCGCGTCGCGGTCTACCGCGCGTTCGCCGAGCACGGGAGGCCGCCGACGGCGCCGGAACTGGCCGACGCCGCCCACGGATCGCTCGCCGTGGCGAAACAGGCGCTGCACCGGCTCGCGGAGCGGCGGCACCTCGTGCTCGACGACTGCGAGCACGTTGTAATGGCGCATCCGTTCGCCGCGATCCCGCTGGGTTTCTCGGTGATGGGTGAGCGGACGCTGTGGTGGGGCGGCTGCGCGTGGGACGCGTTCGCGATCCCGCATCTGGTCAAGGCCGAACCCGAGGTGCTGGTGTCCACGCGCTGCCGGGGCTGCGGCGAACCACGGGCCCTGCTGGTGAACGACCAGGTCCCACCGAAGGGTGATCTGGTCGCGCATTTCCTGGTCCCGGCGGCCCGGATGTGGGACGACGTCGTGCACACCTGCGGGAACCAGCGCCTGTTCTGCGGCGAGTCCTGTGTGGACGATTGGCTGGCGGAAACGGGGCAGGACAAGGGATATGTCATGGATCTGGCGACATTGTGGCGGCTCGCGGCGGGCTGGTACGACGGCAGGCTCGACCACGGCTACACCCGCCGGGATCCGGCCGCCGCGGCCAAGTACTTCGAACAGGCCGGGCTGAGTGGACCGTTCTGGGCCTAGACGAGGAACCGGAGCGCCGCGGTGACGACGACCCCGCAGAGGATCGCGGCGAGCACCGGGACGCGCAGCAGGTAGGTCACGGCGATCGCGGCCAGTCCCGCGCACAGCGTCCAGTCGACCGCGGACCAGGCTGGACCGGTCACGTCGGTCAGCACCAGACCGGCCAGCAGCGCGGGCGCCAGCAACGCGATCACGCCCGCCAGACGCGGCGGCAGCGTCCGGTCGCCGAGCAGGACCGGGCCCGCCGCCTTGAACCCGATGCTGACCAGCGCGACGGCGACGATGGCGATCCAGAGTGTCATCGCCGCGTCCCCAGGCCCAGCAGCGCGGCGGCCGACGCGCCGATCAGCGCGAGCCCGACCGGGACGAACAGCACCAGGATCCCGGCGAGGCAGGCGGCGAGCGCCGCGGTCCGGACCGCCTCGCGGGAACGGCGCAGTTCGTCGATGAGCAGGACCAGGAAGAAACCGGGGAACACGACGTCGAGCCCGAACCGCGCGACGACGTCCGGCGGCGGCGCGGCGAGGACGCCGAGCACCGTCCCCAGCACCCACGCGGGCAACTGGACAAGGGTGCAGCCGATGAGTTTCTCGCGATCGAAACGCCCCTCGCCGAGGTGGGCGGCCACCCACGAACCGTCGACGACGGCCTGGCCCTCCCACGCGCGGCGCAGCCGTCCTCCGCGCAGATCCGCGGCGACGGCGGCGCCCATCGGCAGGAACCGGGCGTTGATCAGGGCCGCGGCGCCGACCGCGACGGCGATGTTGCCGCCGCCCGCGAGCGCGGTGGCCATCGCGAACTGGGCCGAGCCGGAGAACACGAGGATCGACGCGGCGATCGGGGCCGCGATCCCCCAGCCCAGAGTCTGGCTGTACGCGCCGAAAGTGACGCCGAGGACGAAGGTCGCGACACCCAGCCCGAGCCCGACACGGGCGCCGGCCAGGTAGTTCCGCCGGAGCGTTCTCATAGGACCAAGCCTAACAAGCTAAACTAGTTTTGACCATTAGGAGGACTCGTGAACGGCCACTGGGACGGGTACGACAGCATCGGCGGGAGCGTGCCGTTGGACCTGGTCAACACCGTTTCCTGGCGCCGCGATCCGGCCCGGTGGGAAGACCGGCTTTCGACCCCGGATCGGCTGTCGGAGTGGGTCGTCCTGGTCGGCGCGGGCGCCGAACGGCTGGAGATCTCCGAGGCCGTCCTGGACACGGTGAAGGCCTTCCGCGAGACGCTGTACCGCGTGCTCGTGTCGGATCCGCCGGACGTCACGGCGCTGCGAAAGCCCCTGATCGAGGCATACCGGCACGCGTCGCTCCCGCCGTCCTTGCCGCTGCGGTGGGTGGTACCGCTGGAGAGCGCCGAAGCGTTGCCGCATTTCCTCGCGCTGGCGGCCGAAGACCTGCTCCGGACCGGGGATCTGGAGCGGATCCGGGAGTGCGAAGGGCCCGGCTGCGGCTGGGTCTTCACCGACCAGACGCGCAACCGGTCGCGGCGCTGGTGCAGTTCGTCGGACTGCGGCAACCGGGCGCGGGCGAAACGGCACTACGACAAGACCCGCGGCTGACGTCTCGTTCGCCACATTCCACGGCACCCGACTGGGTCATGAAGACGTCCTTCCCGGAGGATGTGCTCATGGACACGTCCGCCTACGACGCCGATCTGCCCGCCAACGTCGAGCGGGCGCTGGCCGGATTCCTCGAGCGCGCCGGTGCCGAAATCCGCCGCACCGAACCGGTCGTCGGGGTCGGGATCGACGCGCTGGCCGGATTCGTGCTGGGCGGCGGCAAACGCCTGCGCCCGACGTTCGCCTGGTGGGGCTGGCGCGGCGCCGGCGGTGATCCGGCCGGGCCGGACGTCGAAGGCGTGCTGCAGGCGGTGGCGAGCCTGGAGCTGATCCAGGCTTGCGCGCTGATCCACGACGACCTCATCGACTCCTCCGATTCACGCCGCGGTTCACCGACCGTGCACATCGCGGGCGCGAAGCTCCACGCCGACAGCGGCTGGCTGGGCTCGCCGAGCACCTTCGGGCTCGCGACCGCCGTCCTGGTCGGCGACCTCGCGCTGGCCTGGGCCGACGACATGTTCGGCGAGGCCCCGCTTCCGCCCGCGGTTCTCGCGGCGGCACGGCCCGCGTGGCGCGCGATGCGCACCGAAGTACTCGCCGGGCAGTACCTCGACGTCCGCACCCAGGCCACCGGCGACGCCTCCCCCGAGGCGGCACTGCACATCTGCAAGCTCAAGACGGCCGCGTACACCGTCCAGCGCCCGCTGCACCTCGGTGCCGCGCTCGGCGGCGCCGACGACGCCCTGATCGCGACGCTGCGCGAGTTCGGCGACGACGTCGGCGTGGCGTTCCAGCTGCGGGACGACCTGCTCGGCGTGTTCGGCGACCCGTCGGTCACCGGCAAACCCGCGGGCGACGACCTGCGTGAGGGCAAGCGGACGCTGCTGGTCGCGCTGGGTCTCCAGCGCGCGGCCGAGCAGGGCAAGGAGGCGGCGGAGAAGGTCATCTCCGCGGCCATCGGCGACGCCCACCTGTCCGAAGACGCCGTCGAGACCGTGCGCGAAGCACTGCGGGACGTCGGCGCGGTCGACGCGGTGGAACGCCGCATCGACGAGCTCACCGACTCCGCGATGGCGGCGCTCGACCGCGCTCACCTGGCCGAGCCCGCTCCCGCCGCGCTGACCGGGCTGGTCGTCAAGGCGACCCAACGGACGTACTGATGCGCACTGTCACCGGTCCGAGTGACCACGTGGTGGTGATCGGTGGCGGGCTCGCCGGGTTGTCGGCGACGCTGCACCTGCTCGGTGCCGGCCGCCGGGTGACCCTGCTGGAGCAGGAAAAGAGTCCAGGGGGCCGAGCCGGTCAGGCGGATTTCGGCGGCAACACCGTCGACACCGGCGCCAGTGTGCTGACCATGCCCGAACTGCTCGACGAGGCCTTTTCCGCGGTCGGCGAATCGCTTGCGGACAACCTGACGCTGACGCGCCTCGACCCGGCCTACCGCGCGAAGTTCGCCGACGGCAGCACGATCGCCGTGCACACCGAGGCGGCGGCGATGGAGGCCGAGATCCGCGCGATCGCCGGTCCCGCCGAAGCCGAGGGCTACCGCCGGTTGCGGCGCTGGCTGACCGAGCTGTACGCGGTGCAGAAGGACCATTTCATCGGCGCGAACTTCGACTCGCCGTTCGATCTCGTACGCCCGGAGCTGGCGAAACTGGCCGCGCTGGGCGGTTTCGGACGGCTCGGCCCGAAGATCGGCGGATTCCTGCGCGACGACCGCGTGCGCCGCCTGTTCTCCTTCCAGTCGCTCTACGCGGGGCTCGATCCGGCGCGCGCGATCGGCGCGTACGGCGTCATCTCCTACATGGACACCGTCGGCGGGGTCTACTACCCGGCGGGCGGGATGGGTGAGATCGCGCGAGCGATGGCGAACGCGGCCGGACGCGCCGGCGCGGAAGTGCGCTTCGGCACCGAAGCCGCTTGGCTGGAAAGGGTTTCCTCGCGGGTGCGCGCGGTACGGACCCGCTCGGGCGAGCGGATCCCTTGCGACACCGTGGTTCTCGCGACCGAGCTCGGCACCGCGTACCGGCTGCTCGGCGCCCGCCCCCGGCGGCCGCTGCCGCTGCGGTACTCGCCGTCGGCCGTCGTGCTCCACGGGCACGCGCCGAAAACATGGCCGGAATTGGGCCACCACACCATCTTCTTCGGCCATGCCTGGGAAAAGACGTTCTCGGAGATCATCCGCGAAGGCAAGCTGATGAGCGACCCGTCGCTGCTGGTGACCCGGCCGACCGCGACCGAACCGGGACTGGCCCCCGGCGGCGATCAGGTGATCTCGGTGCTCGCCCCGGCGCCGAACCTGCGCCGCGGCAAGATCGACTGGCGCCGGGTCGGCCCCGCCTATCGCGAGGAACTCCTGCGTACGCTGGAAAAGCGCGGCTTGACCGGGTTCGCGGACGACTTCACCGTCGACGAGACGATCACCCCGGAGGGCTGGGCGGAACGCGGGCTCACCGCGGGCACCCCGTTCTCGCTCGCGCACACCTTCGCCCAGACCGGCCCGTTCCGGCCGGGGAACCTGATGCGAGTGGCGGAAAACGTCGTACTGGCGGGCTGCGGGACCACACCCGGCGTCGGCATCCCACCGGTGGTGATCTCCGGCAGGCTGGCGGCGGGAAGGGTCACCGGCCGATGAGCGAACTCGACGCCGCGGGCATCACCGGCCCGGCGTTGCGGGCCGCGTACACCGAATGCCGCCGCATCAACGCGCACCACGGCCGCACCTTCTTCCTCGCGACCCGGCTGCTGCCGCCGCGGACGCGGCCGTTCGCGCACGCGCTGTACGGCTTCGCGCGGATGGCGGACGAACTGGTCGACAATCCCGCGCCCGGCACCGATCCCGCGACCGCGCTGGACGACGTCGCCGTCATGGTCGCGCGGATCTTCGACGGTGAAACACCGGTCGATCCGGTCCTGACCGCGCTCGCCGACACCGTGCGCCGCCACGACCTGGACCGCGAGTTGTTCGACGCGTTCCTGCGGTCCATGGCGATGGACCTCAAGATCACCGAGTACGCGACCTACGCCGACCTCCAGGAGTACGTCCACGGATCGGCCGAGGTGATCGGCCAGCAGATGCTGCCCGTCTTCGGCACCGTCGTCCCGGTCGAGGAAGCCGAACCCGGCGCCGCCGCGCTGGGCGAGGCGTTCCAGCTGACCAACTTCCTGCGCGACATCGGCGAGGACCTCGACCGCGGGAGGCTGTACCTGCCCACCGGGGAACTGGCCGCGTTCGGCGTCGACCGCGAACTGCTCGAATGGTCCCGTGCGCGCGGGCTGCCCGACCGGCGGGTGCGGCGCGCGCTCGCGGTCGCCGTGGCACGCAACCGGGCGGTGTACCGTCGCGCCGAAGCGGGCATCCCGTTGCTGCGCGAGGAATCCCGCGACTGCGTGCGGACGGCGCTCGTCCTCTACGAGGGCATTCTCGACGAGATCGAGGCCCTCGGTCACGACGTGCTGAACACCCGCGCGGTCGTCCCCCGCCGCCGTCGGGCGGCCGTCGCCCTGCCGAGGTTACTGACGAGCGCGTGGAGCAACTCCAGGCTTAGGGTGCGAACATGACCACTGCTTCGAACAGGAAGATCAGGATCGGCGTCCAGCTGCAGCCGCAGCACGCCGAGTACAAGGCGATCCGCCGGGCGGCTTCGGAGGCCGAAGACCTCGGTGTGGACATCGTGTTCAACTGGGACCATTTCTACCCGCTCTTCGGTGAGCCCGAGGGCCTGCACTACGAGTGCTGGACCATGCTGGGCGCCTGGGCGGAGTCCACGTCGCGGGTCGAGATCGGCGCGCTCGTGACGTGCAACAGCTACCGCAACCCCGAACTGCTGGCCGACATGGCCCGCACCGTCGACAACATCTCCGACGGACGGCTGATCCTCGGCATCGGCTCCGGCTGGTTCGAGAAGGACTACGACGAGTACGGCTACGAGTTCGGCACCGCGGGCGGGCGGCTCGACAACCTCGCCGAGGCGCTCCCGCGGATCGAGAGCAGGCTCGGCAAGCTGAACCCGCAGCCGGTCCGGGACATCCCGGTGCTGATCGGTGGCGGCGGCGAGAAGAAGACGCTGCGCCTGGTCGCGAAGCACGCCGACATCTGGCACGGCTTCGGCGACCCGGAGGTCGTGGAGCGCAAGGTCAAGATCCTCGACCAGCACTGCGCCGACGTCGGCCGGGACCCGAAGGAGATCGAGCGTTCGGTCGCCGTCGAAGGCGAGCCCGAGGAGCTGGGCCCGAAGCTGCTGGAGCTGGGTGTCTCGCTGTTCACCGTGGCGACCGGCGGGCCGGACTACAACCTCGACAAGCTGCGGTCCTGGATCGCTTGGCGGGACAAGCAGCAGTCCTGACCTCTCACACGCGCTATGAAAGGTCCTTTCCTTGCAAATTTTGCAAGGAAAGGACCTTTCATAGCGTTCGGGACCGACCGCGCCGGTGAGCCGCGACCCGCTCCCGAGTCGCGCACCGCGAAGAGCAGTACCGCCGCGGGCTCCCCCCACCCAAGTGCGCGAACGGCTTCCCACAGCCCGAAGCCGCGCACAGCCCACCCGGCGGCGCCTGACGGTCCGAAAGCAACACCGCCAACGCCAGCGCGGACGACGTCACCAGCCACGCGCCCCAAGGTCCGTCGTCGTCGGCGTCCACGTGCAGATGCCAGCCGAACCCGTCGGCGTGATCGGTCAGCCGCGGCGGATGCGCGTACCGGGCCAGCAACCGGTTGAGCGTCCCGGCCGCCTCCGCGGCATCACGCGCCGCGAAAACCTCACGCAGCTCCGAAGCCGCCTCACGCAACGAAGCCACATCCGAAGGCGCCAGCTCGACCGAGGTCTCGCCGTGTGCCTCCAGAACGGCGCGAACCGACGCGACCGAGGGTTCCGGCGCGAGCAGGACCGCCAGCAGATCCACCGCCCGCTGCGCCGCCGCCCGCGCCGAACGGCCGGGCAGGAAATCCCGCTGCGCTGAAGTCATACCCCACTGTAACGTCTCGCTTATGAGAGGCCGTTACAGTCTCGCCGTCTATTTGACCGGCGCGACGATCGCCAGGACCGGGGACGAACTGTCCGGACCGGCGTTGCTCCTGCTCGGCATGAGCGTCGACGGCTCGGCCGCCACCGGGTCCGCGCTGCTCGCGGGCCTGACGATCTCGGCGGCGGCGGGCGGGCCGTTGCTCGGGGCGCTGCTCGACCGGAGTCCACAGCCGGGACGGCTGCTGGCGTGGGCACTGCTCGCCTACGCGGGCGGGCTCGGCGCGGTGCTCGCTCTGGTCGAACTCCCCGCGGCGATCGCGGTGGCCGTCGCGGTGGGGCTGCTCAATCCCGCTTTGGCGGGCGGCTGGACGGCGCAGCTGCCGAACGTCCGCGGCACGACACCGCTGGCGAGGGCGAGCACCCTCGACGCGATGACGTTCACCGCCGCGAGCCTCGCCGGGCCGGGGCTCGCCGGGCTCGTGGCCGCGTACGCCGGCGCCCCTGCCGCGGTCGCCGTCGCGATCACGCTGGTCGCCGCCGCCTTCCCCGCCGCATGGTCGCTCCCCGTGGCCGAAGCGAAGCCCGTGACACCGATCCGCCGTCAACTCGCCGACGGGTTCACGGTCCTCTTCCGCAACCGGGCGCTGCTGCGGGCCACCGCGACGTCCACGGTGTCCTTCGTCGGCATCGGGGTCGCCGTGGTCTGCTATCCGCTGCTCGGCGCCCAACGGCTGGGCAATCCGGGCTTCGGCGCGCTTCTGCTCACCGTGCTGGCCGCCGCGTCTCTGGTCGCGAACGGCGCGCTGACCCGCAGGCCGCCACCACCGGACGGCACCGTGCTCGCCAGCACCGTTCTGCTGGGCGCGAGTTTCCTGCTCGCGGCGACCGCGCACGACGCGGTGACCCTGCTGGCCGCCGCCGTGCTCGCCGGATTCGCCGAAGGGCCGCAGCTTTCGGCGCTTTTCGCCATCCGGCATCGCGAAACGCCCGCGCGGGTGCGGGCTCAGGTTTTCACGACGGCGGCGAGCGTG
Source organism: Amycolatopsis sp. WAC 01376 (assembly GCF_003947415.1). Lineage (GTDB taxonomy): Bacteria > Actinomycetota > Actinomycetes > Mycobacteriales > Pseudonocardiaceae > Amycolatopsis. The sequence goes on along the minus strand of NZ_QHKL01000003.1, from coordinate 561,153 downwards.
AAGATCACCGGACTCGCGGCGGGTGCGGCGGCCGCGGGACCGTTGAGCGCACTCTCCGTGACCACGGCGCTGAGTGCCGCGGCGGGGTGTCAGCTTCTCGCGGCCGCGACGTATGTGCTGGTCAGAGCTAGAACGCCATCGCCTGCGCGCGCCGCTTGACCTCGGTGCCGTGGCTGGTGCGGAGCGCGTTGACCGGGGTGGCCCCGGGCAGGGTCTCGTCCGCGGCGAAGAGCCAGCGCAGCATCTCCGTCCGGGTGAAACCGGAGTCCGCGAGCACGGTGATGGTGCCCGCCAGGCCCTTGACCACGCCGTCCTTCACCAGGAACGCGACCGGGACGTACAGCTCGCCCTTGCGCCGGACGGCGATCAGATGGCCGTCGCGCAGCATCTGGCGGACCTTGTTGGCCGAAACGTTCAACGCGGTCGCGACCTCCGACAGCGGAAGAACGGCCACATCTGCGTCAAGAACGTCGTCGGCGACGGGAATACCACTCACAGGTGACACTGTGCCACATTCCGTCTCCCGCTCCGTTAGTACGCATGGGTGACGACACGGTCATGACGGAGAGTACTCGCCTCGTCACGTATACCGCCGATTCGAGGAAATGACGGAAATCGTGATCCTCGGCGTGCCAGGTCCCGTACACCACAACATGGGTACTTCCGTACGATCCATAGCCGTGACACGCACGGATCCCACTCTGGTGGGCACTCTGCTCGAGGGCCGCTACCGGGTGGACAAGCTGCTCGCACGCGGTGGGATGTCGTCGGTGTACCGCGGCGTCGACACCCGCCTGGACCGCCAGGTCGCCATCAAGATCATGGACCCGCGGTTCGCCGACGACCGGTCCTTCGTCGAACGCTTCGAGCGGGAAGCCCGCTCGGCGGCGCGCCTGCACCACCCGCACGTGGTGGCGGTGCACGACCAGGGTTTCGACACCCCCGGCGGCGAGGAGTCCGGCCGCGCGTTCCTGGTCATGGAACTCGTCGACGGCGGGACCCTGCGTGAACTGCTCACCGAACGCGGCCCACTGGACGTCGCGCTCGCGCTGAGCATCACCGAACCGGTGCTCTCCGCACTGGCCGCGGCGCACGCCGCCGGTCTGGTGCACCGCGACGTCAAACCGGAGAACGTGCTCGTCGGCCGCGGCGGCACGGCGCTTTCGGGCGGCGTGGTCAAGGTGGCCGACTTCGGCCTGGTCCGCGCGATCGCCAGCGCGGGCACCACCAGTTCGAGCGTCATCCTCGGCACCGTCGCCTACGTTTCACCCGAACAGGTCGCCACCGGCGCGACCACCTCGCGCGGCGACGTCTACTCGGCCGGGATCCTGCTGTACGAAATGCTCACCGGACGCCCGCCGTACACCGGCGACACCGCCCTTTCGGTGGCGTACCGGCACGTCAACGACGACGTCCCGCGCCCGAGCGAGCTGCGTCCCGGCATCCCGCCGCAGCTGGACGAGCTGATCCTGCGCGCCACGCGCCGCGATCCCGAGCAGCGCCCGGCCGACGCCGCGGCGTTCCTCGCCGAGCTGAACCATCTGCGCACCGTCCTCGGCGTCCCGGCGGTCCCGGTGCCCGTGCCGCTGCCCGCGGACGCCGACCGCGAGACCGACGCGGAACGCACCACCCCCGGTATCCCCGCCGTCCCGGCGGTCCCGGTGGCGAACCCGGCCATGGCGACGACGGTGCTGGCCCCGGTCGCCGAGGCGACCATGCCGGTCACCGGCCCGCGCGGAACGCAGGCGCTGCTCCGTGAACCGCCGCCGCCCGCCGCCACCCCGCCGCGCACGCCGCCCCCTCGGCCCCAGCCGGCCGCGGACGACGAGCAGCCGGGTTCGCGCAAACGTCTGTACCTGATGATCGCGGCCGCGGTGGTGATCCTCGGCGGCCTGATCGGCGCGTTCGCCTTCATCCTCAACGACTCCGGCCCGAGCTCGTCGTCGGTGCCGAAGCTGGCCGGGATGAACCAGGCCGCCGCCGGAGACGCGCTGCGGTCGGCGAAACTGACTCCGGCCTACACCGAGGAGTACAGCGACACCGCCGCCCAGCACACGGTGATCCGGTCCGACCCCGCCGCGGGCACGTCGCTCGCGCCGGGCGCCACGGTCAACGTCGTGCTGTCGAAGGGCCGTCCGATCGTGCCGGACATCCAGGCCGGGACGAGCCAGCAGGACGCCGAGACGGCGATCAAGGCCGCGCAGCTGACCCCGGTCCAGGGCGAACAGGAGTACAGCGACGTCGCCAAGAACAAGGTGATCCGCGTCGACCCGAGCCCCGGTTCGCAGCTGAACATCGGCGGGCAGGTCACGATCATCCTGTCGAAGGGTCCCGAACCGCTGCCGCCGGTCCCGGACGTCACGGGCCAGAGCAAGGACGCCGCCTTCCAGATCCTGCAGCAGGCGGGCTTCCAGCCGTTCCAGGCGGGCGAGGAGTTCTCCGACCAGTTCGCCGCCGGTCAGGTGATCCGCACCGACCCGAAGGGCGGCGAGAAGGCGAGCAACCGCCGGATCGGGGTGTTCGTTTCGAACGCCGTCGAAGTGCCGAACGTGACCTTCAAGCGGATGGAGGAGGCGATCCAGATCCTGAAACAGGCGGGTCTGGAACCCGACCGTGAGGGTCGCGGAAACGGCAACGGTCACGGCGGCGGAAACGGCGGTTTCGACTTCGTCCTGCAGCAGGATCCGTCGCCGGGCACCAAGGTGCCGAAGGGCACGAAAGTGAAGCTCAAGGGCTTCGGGTGACGCGAAAGGTGCGGTGAAACCGTTCAGTACCGGCATGCTCATCGGATACCGTGAAGCGCATGGTGGTCGTTGACGGCGTGAGCGGCAGGTCGGACAGGTTCACCCCGCGTTCTGCCGCGCCCGGTCCACGATGAGCTTCTTCACCGACGGTCCGCGCAGCCGCCCCCTGTTCCCGGTGCCGGAACAGGAACTGTTCGGCTACAACGGCCGCCCCTGGGTGGAGACGCCGCACGAGTACATCGTGCCGGCGATCCTGCCCTGGTCGATGCCGCTGGGCCGCGCCGAGCGGACCATCGTGGCGCTGCGCGGCATCGAGGTGTGGCCGGAGTCGGTGTCGTTCCAGCTGTCGGTGTACTCGCGGGATCTTCTGCCCGGCGATCCCGGCGAAGGCCTCATCGACCACCGCCGGGTCCCGGACTACAACGCGCTGCTGGTCGGGGTGCTCTTCCCCGACGGCAGGCGGGCCAGTTCGGAGACCATCTCCGTGCCGTCGGCCACCAAACCGGATCAGCCGGTGCTGCGCGCACAGGGGCTGGGCGGTTCGGCCTTCCACGTCGACCACGAGATCTTCCTGTGGCCGCTGCCGCCCGACGGGCCGCTGGAATTCGTCGTCCAGTGGCTCGACCGCGACATCGAGGAGACGCACACCGCGCTCGACGGCACCGCGATCCGCGACGCCGCCAAGGAGGCGGGCGAGATCTGGCCCGGCCTGCCCGCCAGGGAGGCGCACGGCCTGCCGTTCCGCCGGGTCGGGGCGCAGGCGATGATCACCCCCGCCTGGCCCCGCGAGTCGCAGGCCCCGCCGCCCTTGCCGCAGCCGCAACGCCCTGCCCCGCCGCCCGCCGAGGCTCCCGCTCAGCCGGGGCGTGGTGCGCCGCTGCCGACCCGCCTTCCCCGCCGGGCCCGCTGAGGACCGGTAACTCGTATCTCGCGTGCTCCTGGCCGTAACTCGCGTGATTGAGGCCGTAACTCAAGAGTTCCGCCTTCAATCACGCGAGTTACGGCTCCAATCACGCGAGTTACGGGTTCAGCGGAACGCTTCGACGTTCGCCACCGCCCACTCCGCGTAGGTGACGCCGGGCCGTCCGGTGAGTTCCTGGACGACGCCCGTCGGCTTGTCGGGGTTTTCGGTGAAGTACGCGAAGCCGTCGAGCAGCCACTCGGCGATCTCCGCCGGGACGCCGGCGGCGGCCCACTGCTTGTTCGCCTCTTCCCGGGTGAGCTCGTGGAAGACGACGTCCTCCCCGAGCGCGGCCGAAATGGCGGCGACCTGTTCACGCTGGCTGATCGACTCCGGGCCGCTCAGCGTGTGCTTCTTGCCGACGTGCCCCTCGGTCAGGATGACGTGCGCGGCGACGGCGGCGATGTCCGCGAGGTCGATCGGCGTCATCCGGGATTCGGGATAGGCCTCGCGGACCACGCGCTCGGCCTTGATCGTCTCCGCCCAGCCGAGCGTGTTCATCATGAACGCTCCCGGCCGCAGGAACGTCCAGTCGAAGCCCGCCGCCTCGACGGCCTTCTCGACGATCGCGAATTCCACGCCGCTCGAGTTCTCCGGCGGGTCGTCGGCGTTGCTGCCCGACAACGCCACGACCCGGCGCACTCCGGCCTCCTTCGCCAGCTTCACGAAGTCGTCCACCTTGGCCGCCAGCGGCGCCAGGTACACGGTCTCGATGCCTTTGAGCGCCTCCGGCAGTGTCTCCGGCTTGCCGAGATAGCCCTTGGCGACCTCCACCTGTGGCGGCAGCGCCGCCTTCGCCGGGTTGACGGTCAGCGCCCGCACCGGCGCTCCGGCCGCCACCAGTTCGTCGACCACCAGCCTGCCGACGTTTCCGGTCGCACCGGTCACCAGGATCGTCACGATTCCCCACTCCTTCTCGTACGCCCTACGGGATCATTTTAACCGTACCGCATACGAGAATGTAGAATCCAGCTTCACGGCCGAGTGGAGTGTGGATGGACTTCGAGCGCAGCCTCGAACTGTTGTGGCGTGACCGCGGCGAAGCCCGGCAGCCGACCAGGGGGCGGAAGCCGAAACTGACCCTCGACCAGGTGATCGCCACCGCCGTCGCGCTCGCCGACGGCGCGGGCGAGGCGACCGTCTCGATGAGCCAGATCGCCAAGGAACTCGGCGCGGGCACGATGACGCTCTACACCTACGTCCCCGGCAAAACCGAACTGCTCGACCTCATGGTGGATTCGGTACTCGCCGAACGAGACCTCCCCGGCCCCGGCGCCCCCCGGCCGGACGGCTGGCGCGAGCAGGTGCGGCTCTACGCCGACCGCACCCTGGCCGTGTTCCGGGCGCATCCGTGGCTGCGCTCGACGTCGATGGTGCGGCCGGTGCTCGGCCCCGGCTTGATGGCGGGTCAGGAGTACCTGATCGCGGCGGTGTCGGACATCGGGCTGGCGCCGCGCAAGGCGGCCGCGGCCGCGAACAGCATCGAGATCTACGTGCAGGCGAACGCGACCCTGTTCGCCGAGACCGCGCAGGTCGAACAGGAGACCGGGCAGTCGACCGACGCCTGGTGGGGGCAGCGGTCGGTGTTCTGGGAGAAGTACTTCGACGTGGAACGGCATCCGGCGATGACGCGGATCTGGGAAAGCGGCGGTTACGACGCGGACACCTGCGAAGCCGCCGACGAGACCTTCGCTTTCGGCCTGGAGCGCCTGCTGGACGGCATCGAAGCTCTCGTCACCCGCTGACCGTCCCGCAATTCGTCCTCTAAATGCGGTAGTTCGCACCACCAACCACCGCATTCAGAGGACGAATTGCGTCAGGAGACGGTCGGTAGATCGGGTGCCGAGACGTCGTAGACCTTGCCCTCGCGCGTGAGCAGGGCGGCGAGGACCTTCGCCTTGCGTTCGGTGTCGGCCGAGGTCCCCCACCGCACGGTCTTCCCATCGGCCAGCGCGAACTCGACGCTGCCGGGGGTCTTCGCCGTCGCGGTGGTGACCTGCTTGAGCAACTGCTGCGGGATCACGCCGAGGACGCCGGTGACCGCGCGGGTCACCGGGTCGTCGGCCGACACCGACGGCAGCTTGAGTTCGGGCAGCCCGGCGGGCCGCTCCTTGACCGTCTTGAACACCACTCCCCCGCCATCGACGAGGTGGATGCCGTCGCCGCCGGGTCCGCTGTCGAAGAAGGCGATCGCGGCGCGTTCGGTCACGGTGATCTCGATGGTGCTCGGCCACGACCGGGAGACGTCGACGGTGGCGATGCCGGGCATCTGCGCCACCTGGTCGCGGATGTCGTCGGTGTCCAGGCGCAGCATCGGTTTCTGGTCCGGCACCGCCGCCGCGGCGCGGATCTGTTCCGCGGGCACGGAACTCGCCCCGACGACGTCGACCTGCCGCACGCCCAGCATCGAGCTGAACCACAGCAGGTACACGAGGGCGACGACGGTCAGCACCGAAAGCAGCGCGACCCAGCGCCGTCGCATCTCCTTGTGCCTGGCCGGTCGCGTGGTGCGGCGGCGGTCGTACCCGGACCGCTTGCCGCGCCGGGCCTTGACGCGTCGAGCGCGTTCGGTGGGCGGACGCCGACCGGGTTCGGCCGGGCGGCGGCGTTCCCCGGTCTGCGTCATGGCTAGCCTGCCCGCCGGTCCAGTTCGGCCAGGATCTCCGGGCCGAGCTGCGTGACGTCGCCGGCGCCCATGGTCACCAGCAGGTCGCCGGGTTTGACCAGATCCGCCGCGAGTTTCGCCGCGACGTCGAACGCGGGCTGGTAGTGCACGGGGACACCGGAGATCTGATCGGCGATGAGCGCGCCGCTCACGCCGGGTTCCGGCTTCTCACGCGCGCCGAAGACGTCCAGCACGACGACCTCGTCGGCCAGGGACAGCGCGGCCGCGAACTCCTTCGAGAACGTCTTCGTGCGCGAGTACAGATGCGGCTGGAAGACCACGATGACCCGGCCCGAACCCGCGGCCGTCCGCACCGCGCGCAGCTGCGCGTCGACCTCGGTCGGGTGGTGCGCGTAGTCGTCGTACACGCGGACGTCGCCCGAGCGGCCCTTGAACTCGAACCGCCGCCGGACGCCACCGAACGCGGCGAGCCCTTCGGCGAGTCCTTCGACCGGCGCGCCGAGTTCGATCCCGGCCAGCAGCGCGGCGATCGCGTTCAGCGCCATGTGCTCGCCCGGCACCGCGACCCGCAGGACGATTTCCTCGCCCTGCAAGGAGATCCGGACGACGCCGCCGTCGGGGGCGGGCGCGTAGTCCAGCACCTTGGCGTCGTCGGCGCCGGTGACCGAACGCCCGTAGCGACGGACACGGATGCCCTCCGCCGAGGCCCGCGCGCCCAGCTTCTCGGCGCCCTCGTCGTCACCGCAGACGATGAGCAGCCCGCCCGGCACGATCCGGCCGAGGAAGTCGCTGAACACCGAGACGTACGCCTCGGCCGTGCCGTGGTGGTCCAGGTGGTCCGGCTCGACGTTGGTCACCACGGCGACCGAAGGCGAGTAGGCCAGGAAAGACCCGTCGCTCTCGTCTGCCTCGGCGACGAAGACACCGCCCTCACCGTGGTGCGCGTTGGCACCCGACTCGTTGAGGTCGCCGCCGATGGCGAACGACGGGTCGAGCCGGCACTGCTGCAGCGCGACGGTCAGCATCGACGTCGTCGACGTCTTGCCGTGCGTCCCGGCGATGCAGGCGACCCGGTGGCCCTCCATCAGCCCGGCCAGCGCCTCCGCGCGGTGCAGCACGGTGATCCCGCGCTCCCGCGCGGCCGCCAGTTCCGGGTTGGACTCCTTGATCGCGGTCGACACGATCACCGCGGACGGGCCTTCGGGGAAGGCGTCGAGGTTCTCGGCGCGCTGGCCGACGGCGATCTCGGCGCCCTGGGCACGCAGCGAAAGGAACGCGCGCGACTCCTTGGCGTCGGATCCGGAGACCTGGGCGCCGCGAGCCAGCAGGATGCGGGCGATGCCGCTCATCCCGGCACCACCGATCCCGATCAGATGGGCACGCGTGAGCGTGTCGGGAAGTTGATCAGGCACCTGCGGCCTCCAGCACGATCTTGGCAAGGGTCTCGTCGGCCTCCCGGTGGCCGAGGCCTACCGCGGCCGCACTCATCTTCGCGACCCTGTCGGCGTCGGACACCAGCGGGATCACCAGCTCCGCGACCTTGGCGGGGGTGAGGTCGGCGTCGGCGACCAGCAGACCGGCCCCCGCGTCGACCGCGGGCCGGGCGTTGACCGCCTGTTCGCCGTTGCCGTAGGGCAGCGGGACGAACACCGCGGGCAGGCCGACCGCCGAGACCTCGGCGACGGTCATCGCGCCCGAGCGGCACAGCACCGCGTCGGCGGCGGCGTACGCCAGGTCCATGCGTTCCAGGTACGGCACCGGGACGTACGCGGGCCTTCCGGGGAACTCCTGGACGACCAGCGTGTTCTTCGGCCCGTGGGCGTGCAGGACGCCGACACCGGCGTCCGCGAACTCCTTGGCGGCGCCGGAAACGGCGGCGTTGATCGACACCGCGCCCTGCGAACCGCCGAAGACCAGCAGCGTCGGGGCGTCGGGGTCGAGCCCGAAGTGCGCACGTGCTTCGGCGCGCAGCGCGGCCCTGTCGAGCGACGTGATGGAGCGGCGCAGCGGGATGCCGATGACCTCGGCCTTCGCCAGCGGGGTGCCCGGGACGGCGACCGCGACGCGGACGGCGAACCGCGCGCCGACCTTGTTCGCCAGGCCCGGCTTCTCGTTGGCCTCGTGCACCACGATCGGCGTGCGGCCGCGCGCGGCGAGGTACGCCGGAAGCGCGACGTACCCGCCGAAGCCGACGACGACGTCCGCGCCGACCCGGTCGAGGACCTCACGGGTGCGCTTGACCGCGTCGCGGACCTTCAGCGGCATCTTCAGCAGTTCGGGCGTCGGCTTGCGTGGCATCGGCACCGGCGGGATCAGCTCCAGCTGGTAGCCGCGCGCCGGGACGAGTTTGTTCTCCAGCCCGCGCTCGGTCCCCAGCGCGATCACCTTCGCGTCGGGACGCAGGCGCATCACCGCGTCCGCGAGGGCGAGCGCCGGTTCGATATGCCCTGCGGTGCCGCCACCGGCGACCACGACCACCGGCGCCTTGCCGGCGACCTCGGCTGCTGCGTCGGCTCTGACGGGGTTGTTCACCTATGACCTCTCCGATTTGCGGTACCCCGTTTCGCGGTACCGCGGTTCGCCGCCGTTCGCGCGGCCGTCCTCCTGCCGGGTTCCCGCACCGAACGGCGCCGTTCCTGTGCGGGCGAAGGCCTCGCCGTCCTCGGCGCGGGCCTCGCCGCCTTGGCGGCGCCTCCCCTGGCCGCGGCGCCCTTGCGTTTGGCGGGCGGGCGGTACGGCTCGGGCGCGGGAAGCCTCAGCAGGCGTCCGAATTTACCTGGCCCCTGCGAGCGCAGTGCGGCCACCGCCTCCGGTTCGTGCCGGGCGGCGTTGGCGAGGATCCCCATGATGAGCATGGTGATCACCAGCGACGTCCCGCCGTAGGAGATCAACGGCAGCGTCACCCCGGTGACCGGCAGCAGGCCGACGACGTAGCCGATGTTGATGCCCGCCTGCGCGACCAGGAAGACGGTCAGCGTGCCGGACACGATCCGGATCCACGGGTCGAGGTTGCGGGTGGCGATCCGCAGGCCGACGACGGCGACCCCGGCGAACAGCACGAGCACCACCGAGCAGCCGATGAAGCCGAGTTCCTCGCCGATCAGGGCGAAGATGAAGTCGTTCTGCACGTTCGGCAGGTAGCCCCAGTTGGACTGACCCTGGCCGAGGCCCTTGCCGAGGAACCCGCCATCGGCGAGCGCGAGTTTCGCCTGGTTGGCCTGGAAGCCGTCGGCGCTGGTGTCCGGGTCGCCGGAGACGAACGACATGACCCGCGCCAGCCGGTACGGGGCGATGATCGCCAGCACCAGGATCCCGGCGAGGCCACCCGCGAGGATGACCCCGAACAGTCGCTTCGGCGCGCCCGCGAACCACAGCAGGGCCATCAGCACGACCGCGAGGGTGATCGTGCCGCCGAGGTCGGGCTGCATCATGACCAGCGCGAACATCAGCAGCGCGATCGGCACGACCGGGACGAGCAGATGCCGCCACTGGTTGATGATGTTGTACTTGATCACCAGGATGTGCGCGCCCCAGAAGGCCAGCGCGACCTTCGCCGCCTCGACCGGCTGGAAGGCGAAGCCCCCGAGCCGGAACCAGCCCTGCGAGCCGTTGACCTCGGAGCCGAGCGGGGTCAGCACCAGTACGAGCAGCCCGAGGCAGACCACGGTCGCCGTCGCCGAAAGCCGCCGGACACGTTCCAGCGGCACCCGCAGCCCGACCCAGAACACCACCGCGCCGATTCCGACGAACATGAGGTGCTTGCTGAACTGGGCGTACACGCCGGTGCCGGTCTTGGGGTTGTACGAGGCGACCGACGAGGCGGACAGCACCATCACGATGCCGATCACGGTCAGCACGCCGGTGAGCGCCAGCACCAGGTGGAAAGAGGCGAGTGGCCGCGAAAGCCACGCCGTCAGCGCGGTCCGGAAGGCGACGAACGGGCTTTCCTTGCGTTCACGGCGCTTGCGGGGCGCGGACTCGCGCTTTCTTTCCTCAACCGCCGTCACTGGTCTCCCCCGCACCGTCGCGCAGGACACGGACCGCCCGCGCGAACGCGTCGCCGCGCGCGCCGTAGCTCGTGAACATGTCCAACGACGCCGCGGCGGGGGCCAGCAGCACCACATCTCCGGGCCGCGCCAGGGCGCGGGCCGCCTTCACCGCCGCAGTCATGGGGTCATCGTCACCCGGAAGGAGGCTGTTGACCGGGACATCCGGCGCGTGTCGCGCAACAGCGGCGGCGATCACGGGTGAATCCACGCCGAACAGCACGACTCCGCGCAACCGGCCGGCGATCGAGCCGACGAGCTCCTCCACGGAAGTGCCCTTGAGCTGGCCACCGGCGATCCAGACGACGGAAAGGTGCGCGCGCAGGGAGCCGCTCGCCGCGTGCGGATTGGTCGCCTTGGAGTCGTTGATGTACCGGACACCGTCGATCTCGGCGATCTCCTCGGCCCGGTGCGGGGCGGGCCGGTACTCGCGCAGGCCCTTGGCGACGTCCTCGCCGGTGACCCCGTACGCGCGGGCCAGCGCGGCCGCGGAGAGCGCGTTGGAGACGTTGTGCGGCCCGGAAGGGCGCACGTCGGCCAGCGTGCCGAGCTCGTCGGCGCTGGTCGCCGGGTCGGCGACGAAGGCGCGGTCGACCAGCAGGTCCTCCACGATCCCGAGTTCGCCGGGACGCGGGGTGTCCATGCCGAAGGCGACCCGGCGGGCGTCCGCGGGCGCGTGCTCGTCGGCGAGCCGGATCGACCACTCTTCGTGGAGGTTGTGCACCACGTTGCGGGAGTGGGTGTGGACCCGCCCCTTCGCGGCCGCGTACTCCTCCATCGAGCCATGCCAGTCGAGGTGGTCCTCGGCCAGGTTCAGCACCACCGAGGCGTGCGGGGCCAGCGTGGACGACCAGTGCAGCTGGTAGCTCGACAACTCCACGGCGAGCACCTCGTGCCCGGCCCGCACCGCGTCGAGCACCGCGAAGCCGACGTTTCCGCAGGCCACGGCGTCGATCCCGGCGGCGCGCAGGATCGATTCCAGCATCCCGACCGTGGTGGTCTTGCCGTTGGTGCCGGTGATCGCGAGCCACACCGGCGGCTTGTCGCGCAGCTGCCCCACACGCCACGCCAGTTCGACGTCGCCGATCACCTCGACACCCGCCTCGGCCGCCGCCACCAGCAACGGCGAAGACGGCTTCCAGCCGGGACTGGTCACGACCAGCTCGACACCTTCGGGCGGCTCCGTCAGGCCGGGCACGAGTTCCGCGCCGAGCCCTTCCAGCTCCGCCAGCCGTTCGGCGTTGCCGTCGGTGACGGTGATCCGTGCGCCCAGGTCCGCCAGCACGGGGACGATGGACTTGCCGGTGACCCCGGCTCCGGCGACGAGGACGTGACGCCCGGCGAGCTCCACTTGCTAACCCCCGAGGCCGAGCTGTTCGCTGTAGAACAGGCCGAGACCGAACATGCAGCAGACGGCCGAGAGCAGCCAGAACCGGATGATGACCGTGGTCTCCGCCCAGCCCGCGAGTTCGAAGTGGTGATGGAACGGGGCCATCCGGAACAGCCGCCGCCTGGTCGTGCGGAACACCGCGATCTGCGCGACCACCGAGATCATCTCGACCATGAACAGACCGCCGATGACGATGGCGAGCAGTTCGGTGCGGGTGGTCATCGACAGACCGGCGACGAGGCCACCGAGGGCCAGCGAACCGGTGTCACCCATGAAGATCTTCGCCGGGGCCGCGTTCCACCAGAGGAACCCGACGCAGGCGCCGGTCGCCGCCGCGGCCACCACGGCCAGGTCCAGCGGGTCACGGACGTCGTAGCAGGCGGCCTGCGGGGTGACCGCGCACGAGAGGCGGGTCTGCCAGAAGGCGATGACGACGTAGGTCGCCAGCACCATCGCCGCGGTGCCGCCGGCGAGGCCGTCGAGGCCGTCGGTGAAGTTCACCGCGTTCGACCAGCCCGAGATGACGATGTAGCAGAAGATCACGAAGAACACCGACGGGAAGGTGATCAGCGCGAGGTCCCGCACGTAGGACAGGCTCTCCGAGGCGGGCGTCAGGCCTTCGCCGTTGGGGAACCGCAGCGCCAGAACCGCGAAGACGATCGTGACCACCAGCTGGCCGACCAGTTTCGCGGTCTTGTTCAGCCCGAGGTTGCGCTGCTTGCGGATCTTGATGAAGTCGTCGAGGAACCCGACGAGTCCGAGGCCCACCGCCAGGAAAAGGACCAGCAGCCCCGAGGCGGACGGGCCGCCGGTGCCGTTGCCGCCGCTGAGCGAGCTGATCAGATGCGCCACGAAATACCCGACGACCATCGCGATGATGATCGCGACACCACCCATCGTCGGGGTACCGCGTTTGGATTTGTGTCCCTGCGGTCCTTCCTCCCGGATCTCCTGGCCGAAGCCCTGCCGGGAGAACACCCGGATCAGATAGGGAGTGAGGAGGATGGAGACCAGCAGGCCCGCCGCGGCCGCGATCAGGATGCTGATCACGCGTCACCACCGTTCGAGCGTTCTTGAGAGGGGGAAGGGGGTACTACAGGGGTTTCGACGATCGTTCCGGGGGAGGCGAGCACGGCATCGGCCACCCGCCACAGCGCGGCGGCTTTGGAGGCCTTCACCAGCACCACGTCCCCCGCGCGGAGCTGATCATGCAGCAGGGCGATGGCGGCCTCGACGTCGGGTACCAGTACCGACTCCTCGCCCCAGGAGCCCTCCTGCTGGGCACCCTGATGCGTGGCCGCGGCGGCTTGGCCGATGACCACGAGCTTGTCGATGTTGAGCCGGACGACGAGCCTGCCGATGCCGTCGTGCGCCGCGACCGAGTTCTCGCCGAGGTCGCCCATCACGCCGAGCACGGCCCAGGAACGGCGGTTCGCGCTCATCGACGCGAGCGCCTTGAGGGCGGCCCGCATCGACTCGGGGCTGGCGTTGAACGAATCGTTGAGCACCGTGACGCCGTCGGCCCGGGTGGTGACCTCCATGCGGCGGTCCGAGCGCCGTTCGAGGCTCGACAGGCGGGCCGCGACCTCCTCGACCGTCGAGCCCATTTCCAGCGCCACGGCGGCCGCGCTGAGCGCGTTGCCGACGTGGTGCTCGCCGTAGAGCGGCAGTTTCACCGGCGCTTCGCCGTCCGGGGTGACCAGGCGGAACGACGCGCGCGCTTCCCCGTCGAGGGTGATGTCGGCGGCGCGGACCTGCGCGGACGCGCTCTCGCCGACGAAAACCACCCGCGCGGTCGTGCGGCTCGCCATCGCCGCGACGTACGGGTCGTCGAGGTTCAGGATCGCGACGCCGCCGTCCTCCGCGCTCGGCAGCGCCTCCACGAGCTCGCCCTTGCCCTTGGCGATGCCCTCGCGCGAGCCGAACTCGCCCACGTGCGCGGTGCCGACGTTGAGCACGACGCCGATCCGCGGCGGTGCGATGGCCGCCAGTTCGGCGATGTGGCCGGGCCCGCGGGCGGACAGCTCCAGCACGAGCTGCCGGGTCGTGTCGTCGGCCCGCAGCGCCGTCCAGGGGTGGCCCAGCTCGTTGTTGAACGATCCCGGCGGTGCCACCGTCGGGCCGAGCGGTTCCAGCAGCTGGGCGATGATGTCCTTGGTGGAGGTCTTGCCCGCCGAACCGGTGACCCCGACGACGGTCAGGTGGTCGCCGGCGAGCTTCTGGATCACGTGCCGGGCGAGCTTGGCGAGCGCGGCCAGCACCGCGGCGCCCGCTCCGTCCTTGTCCGAGACCAGCGCGAACGCCCGTTCGTGCGTGGCACCGGCGGCCGGCGGCACGATCACGGCCGGGCCGTCGACCTCCCTGGCCGCGAGCACCGCGACGGCGCCGGACTCGATTGCCTGCGCGGCGAAGTCATGGCCGTCGACCTTCGCCCCGGGCAGCGCGACGAACAGACCGCCGGGCGTGATCTCGCGGGTGTCGAATTCGACGCTTCCGGTGACCTCGGCGGTCCCGTCGGTCCGATGCAGCCTGCCGCCGACAATGGCGGCGATCTCGGCCAGGCTGAGCACGATCACTCTGTCTCCAGACGTCTGCGGATGGCGGAGGCCAGCTCTTCCCGGTCGGAGAACGGGTGCACGACACCCTGGACCTCCTGGCCGGTCTCGTGGCCCTTGCCCGCGATGAGCACGATGTCACCGGGCTGGGCGAGCTCGACCGCGTGGACGATGGCTTCCCGGCGGTCGGCGATCTCGACGATCTCGCCGCCCAAGGCGGGCCCGGCGTTGCGGGCACCGGCCAGCATCGCCGCCCGGATCGCGGCCGGATCCTCCGAACGCGGGTTGTCGTCGGTCACGATCAGCACTTCGCTGCGCCGGACCGCCGCCTCGCCCATCATCGGGCGCTTCGCGGTGTCACGGTCCCCGCCGCAGCCGAGGACGGTGATGATCCGGCCCTCGGTGCGGGCGCGCAGCGCGTCGAGCCCCTGCGCCACCGCGGCGGGCTTGTGCGCGTAGTCCACGACGGCGGTGAACGGCTGGCCGAGGTACACCCGCTCCATCCGGCCCGGCACCTCGACCGAGGCGAGCCCGGCGACGATCGCTTCGAGCGGGACACCGGCGGTGTTGAGGATCGCGGCCGCGAGCACGGCGTTCGCCACGTTGAACGCACCCGGCAGCGGGATCATCGCCGACGCGGCGAGCCCGTCGGGTCCGTGGAGGGTGAAGGTCTGCTCCCCCGCCGGGGTGGGTGTCAGGTCGGTGGCGCGCCAAAGCGCGTCCGTTCCCGGCTCGGCGGACACGGTCACCGTGTGCGGGGTGAGGAGTGCGTGGCCCCAGGCGCTGTCGACGACGACCACCTCGGCGGTGGACCGGCCGTCGAACAGCAGCGACTTGGCGGCGAAATACTCCTCCATGTCCTTGTGGAAGTCCAGGTGATCCTGGGAGAGGTTCGTGAAGGCCCCGACCGCGAAGCGCGTGCCGTTGACCCGGCCCAGCGACAGCGCGTGGCTGGAGACCTCCATCGGGACATGCGTCACCCCGCGCTCCACCATCACCGCGAGGAGGGCCTGCAGATCCGGCGCCTCGGGGGTGGTGAACCCGCTGGCCAGCCGCTCGCCCGCGATCCGGGTCTCGACCGTGCCGATCAGCCCGGTGGTCAACCCGGCCGCCTTGAGCCCGGCGTCGACCAGGTACGACGTCGTGGTCTTGCCCGACGTCCCGGTGATCCCGAGGACGGAAAGCTCCAGCGACGGCTCGCCGTAGATCCAGGCGGCGATCTCGCCGAGGGCGGCACGCGGGTCCGGATGCACCAGGATCGGCACGCCGGCGTCGCGGAGCACCGGGAGCTCGGCGCCGGCCTCGTCGGTGAGCACGGCGGCCGCGCCGGCGGCGATGGCCTGGTCGCTGAAGTCCGCGCCGTGGGCACGGGCGCCGGGAAGCGCGGCGAAAAGGTCACCGGGGAGGACGTGCTGCGCGCGCAGCGTGCTGCCCGTGACCGTCAGCTCGGCCGCGGCCGGATAGTCGTCGCCACCCACCACGAGCCGGGCTCCCGCCCTGGCGAGCAGCGTGCCCAGCGGCATCGGCTCGATCCTGGCCGGACGAGGGGGTGCGGCGACGGCCTTGACCGGGCTGTCCGGGACCTGGGCAGCCGTCGCGCCGGACCCGCTTTCGACGGCGGGACCGCTGCGGGGATCTGAAGTAGGCACCGACACAGCCAAGGAGGTTACCGGCGCGGCATTCGGGTGACCGAAGCGGTGCGGTGTGTGCACGCGACGATCACGCCCGTGGTAATGGGTTTCGTGAGCTCTCCTTGGCACGCAAGGGCTTCCGACTGTCGCTTGAGGACAGCGGGGCTCGACGTGCCCAGCCTTTCCGCACGGTACTCGGCGCGGAAGCCCGTTTACACACAGCGACAAGTCACGGTGCTGGGCCGGTGCGCCGTGTGAAGGCCCCCTTCCCTCGGCTCAGCCGGAGAAACGCGCCCTTCACACCTTCCCGAGTACATGAAGGCCCCCTTCACTGCGTCTAGCGCAAGGAAGGGGTCCTTCACGTACTTCAGGGTGCCGGAGCGGGGTGGGCCGGGTTGGTGACTGGATGGACGACACGCGTGTCCATCCGGACGACTCGCGGCGGAACTCGGGTCACGTCGGAGTGTCGTCCGATCAGTCACGCGTGTCGTCTGTCGGAGCACAGTGTCGTCCATCCAGTCGCGCGGAACCGACTCGAACCCGAATCGCCACTCACGACCGCCCGAACCACAGCCCGGCGTGAGGCGAGGGCCTCCTTCCCTACCCTGAGAGTAGGGAAGGAGGCCCTCACGGACCTGCGATCCCGGCTCGCTGGTCGTAGGTACCTAGAAGACGGTCGGCCCTAATCCGAAACGCGTGTCACGTCAGGAGAGCACCAGCGGGACCTGGGGCGACGGGCCGTCCGAAAGCGGGATCTGGAACCGCTGCGCCAGGTACGCGGCCACGGAGTGGAACAGCGGCGCGGCCGAGAGTCCTTGCTGCAGGGTGGCGTCCGGGGCGTCGAGCCGGATGCCGACCACGAACCGCGGGTTGTCGGCGGGCAGGATCCCGGCGAAGGTGATGTTGTACAAGTGGTTGCTGTACGTCTTCGTCTGCGGGTCGACCTGCTGGCCGGTGCCCGTTTTGCCCGAGATCTGATAGCCCTCCAGCGCCGCCTTCGGCCCGGTGCCGCTCTGCTGCCCGCGGCCCTTCTGTGTGACGGCGCGCATCATCTCGCGCACGGTCTTCGCCGCCTGGGGGCTGATGACCTGGACGGTCTTCGGCGCCGGTTCGGGAACGAGTGTCCCGTCCGGGTTGACCTTCGCCTTGACCACGCGGGGTTCCACGCGGAGCCCGTCGTTCGCGATGGCCTGGTACATCCCGGCCATCTGCACGACCGTCATCGAAAGCCCCTGCCCGATCGGCAGGTTCCCGAAGGTCGTGGCCGACCACTGGTTGCGCGGCGGGACGACGCCCGGGCTCTCGCCGGGGAGGCCGAGCCCCGTGCGCTGGCCGAGGCCGAACTTCTTGAGCAGGTCCGCGTACCGGTCCTCGCCGAGCTTCTGCGCCAGCAACAGGGTTCCGACGTTCGACGACTTCGCGAAGATGCCGGTGGTGGTGAACTGCTGCGTGCCGTGATGCCAGGCGTCCTTGACGATCTTGTCCGCGACCTGCAGCGAACCCGGCACCGCCTGCGCCGACTCCGGCGTCGTGATGCCCGCGTCGATCGCGCCCGCGGCGGTGACGATCTTGTTCACCGAACCGGGTTCGAACGGCGTGGTCACCGCGCGGTTGTTCAGGTTCTCCGTCTCACTGCGCGAAGCCGGATCGTTGAGGTTGACGGTCTTGTCGTTGGCCAGCGCGTAGACCTCGCCGGTCTTCGAGTCCATGATGACCGCCTGGCCGCCCTTGGCCTTCGACTTGGCGACGTACTCGCTCAGCTGCCGCTGCAGTTCGTACTGCAGGTCGGTGTCGATCGTGAGCTGCAGATCCGAACCGGGGACGGCGTTCTGGATGTCCCGTTCGGTGCCGGGGATGACAAGGTTGTCGTTGCCGTTCCGGGTGTTGACGATCTTGCGGCCCGGCGTTCCGGCGAGGTCGTTGTCGCGCGAGGCCTCGAGACCGTAACCACCGTGCAGGTTGTGCTTGGAGACGTCCTGGTCGTCGGTGCGCCAGTTCGCGTAGCCGACGATGTTCGCGCCCACCGAGTCACCGGGGTACTCCCGCTTCGAGCGCTTCTCGACGCTGATCCACGGGTATTCCTTGACGATCGCTTCGGCGACCGACGGTTCGATGTCGTGGACCAGGTACGTGAACCCGTCGGGCTTGTGGAACTTGTCCAGCAGTTCCTTCTCGGTGATCACCCCTGGTAGCTTGGCCGCGATGAGCTTCGCCGCGCCCGCCACCTCGGTCTCGAAGTTCTTGCCCTTGGTCGGGTTCTTCGCGGCGAAGTCGTTCATCGTCTTGTGGAGCCAGTTCAGGCTCACCGCGAGCGTCCGCACCTCGACACTGAACGCGATCTTCGTCCCGTTGCGGTCCAGGATGGACCCGCGCTGCGCGGGACTTTCGATCACCGACGTCCGCTGCCGTTCCGCCGCCTCGGACAGCGCGCCCGCCTCGAACCACTGCACCTGCACCAGTTTGAGGCCGGCGAGCACCATCACGACGATCAGCAGGATCCGGACGCCGGTGAACCGGCTCGGGTTTCCGCCGTTGCCCCGCCGCGCGGTGGCACGGCGGGTCCCGGCGGCGTAGGTCCGCCGCGCGCTGCCCGCCGACCGCGCCCTGGCCTGCGCCGGACGGCCGGGCGACATCACTGACCTCCCTGCGCCGGGGCCGCCGCGTTCTCCTGCGGTACCGCGGGCTGGTCGCCCTCGTACGGAGTGCCCTGCTGCGTGCCCTCGGCGGGCGGAGGCGACGTCGAGTCGGGCGTGGTGGCGGGCGCGTCGGCTTCGGCCTTCTTCGGCTCACCGACCACAGTGGACTGTCCATCCGGGCCGACCACGATATGCGCGGGGTCGCCGCCGGGCACCATGCCCAGTTCCCTGGCCTTGGGTGCCAGCGATGCGGGCGACTCGGCCTTCGCGACCTCGCGCTGCAGCCGTTCTTTCGCCTCGGCGAGCCCGGCGTTGGTCGTGCGGAGTTGTTCGAGCCGGTACGAATCGGCGATGGCCTGCGTGGTCAGCCACAGCGTGCACGCCACGCCGACGGCCAGCATGCCCATCATCATCAGCACGAACGACGCGCGCGAACGCGGCCAGCGCAGCTTGAGCTTCTTCGGCTCTTCCCTGCCCGCGCCGCTTTCGGCGTCGGGACGGTTGCGTTGCTGGTCTCGCTGCAGCAGGTCGGCGCGCTGGGCGCGGCGGGCGTAGGCGCGTTCGGCGGCCGACGTGCGGCCGCGGGAGGCGCGAGTGGAAGTCGTGGTCTCGGTGGCGTCCGTCGTCTCGTCGACCGTGCTGGTCGCGCGGGCACGCCGTCCGGGCGCCGGTGTCCGGCGGCCGCGGGACTTCGCGGGAGCGGTCATCGTGCTCGGTCTCCGATCCGTTCGGCGGCTCGCAGCCGCACGGAGGCGGCCCGTGTGTTCTGTTCGGTCTCCGCCTCGCCGGCCTTCTCGGCCCCTCTGGTGAGCAGTTTCAGTTCCGGGCCGTGGCCCGGCAGTTCCACCGGAAGCCCTTCCGGCGTCCGGGATTTCGCCAGTTCCGCGAAGGCCTGCTTGACCAGCCTGTCCTCGAGGGACTGATAGGACTCCACGACGATCCGGCCGCCGACGGCGAGGCAGGACAGTGCTCGCGGCATCGCCCGCCGCAGCACCTCCAGTTCACCGTTGACCTCGATCCGCAACGCCTGGAACGTGCGCTTCGCCGGATGCCCGCCGGTGCGCCTGCTCGCCGCGGGGACCGCGTCGTACAGCAGTTCCACCAGCCGCCCGCTGCGCGTGAAGGGTTCCTTCTCCCGTTCCGTCACAACGGCTTTGACGATCCGCTTGGCGAAGCGTTCCTCGCCGTAGTCGCGCAGGATCCGGATCAGCTCGCCGGGGGCGTAGGTGTTGAGCACGTCGGCCGCGGTGATCCCGGTGGTCGGGTCCATCCGCATGTCGAGCGGGGAATCCTTGGAGTAGGCGAAACCACGCTCGGCGCGGTCCAGCTGCATCGAGGAGACGCCGAGGTCGAACAGGATCCCGTCCACTCTGGACAGTCCGAGACCTTGCAGCGCGGACGGCATCTCGTCGTAGACGGCGTGCACGAAGTCGACACGATCACCGTGCGGCGCAAGCCGTTCCGCGGAGAGTTCCAGCGCGTTGGGGTCACGGTCGAGCGCGACGAGGCGCAGTCCGGGGAACGCGGTGAGCAGCGCGTCGGAGTGACCGCCGAGTCCGACGGTCGCGTCGACCAGCACGGCCTCGCGATCGGAGAAGACCGGCGCGAACAGCTCCACGATACGGTCGAGAAGCACCGGAACGTGCTCGTGTTCGTCTGCCATGTCTTCCCCCCTTTCCTGTAGTGCCGGGGAAGATGCCGGATGCCGTCAGGTCCCTGTCCGCCCGCCTGCTGACCTGGTACCGGGGAAGGTGTACCAGGGCCACTGAGCGGACAGAGGCCTCACGGCATCCGTGTGGACGGTTCCCGGCGTGTCCGAAGCATGAACCCGCGCCCCCCGACGGCGTGGGTGCTTCCTCGGTCACGTCTAGAAGACGCCCGGCAGAACTTCCTCTCGAGCCTTCGCGTAGCTGTCCTCGTGTTCGTCCAGGTAGCCCTGCCACGCTTGGGCGTCCCAGATCTCCAGCCTGGTGATCGCCCCGATCACCACGCACTCCTTGTTCAGCCCGGCATAGCGTCGGAGCTCGGACGCGATCGCGATACGTCCTTGCCCGTCCGGGCGTTGCTCGTCCGTCCCGGCGAAGAGATAACGCTGGTAGGCCCGGACCGCCTCGTTCGTGAACGGGGCGTCGGCGACCTTCCTCGCCATCTGCTCGAACTCGGCCCGGGGAAAGACGAAGAGACAGTGATCCTGTCCCTTGGTGACCATCAGCCCACCGGCGAGCGCGTCGCGGAACTTCGCGGGCAGCGTGAGCCGCCCTTTGTCGTCCAGTTTCGGGGTGTGGGTGCCGAGGAACACCGGCTCCACCTCCCTACCGATCCCGGCTGCGAACAACCAAGCTCGGCCACGGGGCTCCCTTCTGCCCCACTGCGCACCACCGTACCCCACTTTTCACCACAGTCAACGCGTCAAAAGCCGCGACCACTCCGTCGTGTCAGACGTTTTCGCTGGTCAGCCAGGTGGGGCCAGGTGGGGGCGTGGTGGGGGACGGTGGCCAAGATCCCCCTCGGCGGGTATCGAAGCAACCTCATTCATGCCTGATGCGTCCGGATATCGGCCGCCGGAACCCTGCTGTGGGGCGAAATGGGGGCGAAAGTGGGGAATCCGGTAGAGAGCGGTGGGGACACTGTGGAGGGTGACGACGTCGGTTCATCCGATGACATGTCGACAAAGGACCCTCCGGGTCCGCGGGTGCGCCCAATGTGGCATTGGGGACACTCAGCGTCTCCAATGCCACATTGGGCGCACCGAAACCTCGCGAGCCCGTAGCGGCCGGACCCGAGGTCAGCGGTCCGGGTCCAGCAGCGAAGCGAGACGCGCGGCCAGCCGCGGACCGTCCACAGGGGACACAGTGACCCAAGCCTGCCCGCCGCGGCCCTCGGTCCGCGCCGCGCAGTACGCGCCGACGTCGGTGTCGAACCAGGTCAGCCCGCCGGCCCGGTGCGCGCGGCCGTCGCGGTCGCGGGTCCGCACGGTGAACTGGCCCGCGCTGTAAACCGGCCGGGCCTGGATCGCGAGCACCTCGCGCAGCTGACCGTCCGAGGCCGACGAGCGTCCGCCGTCGCCGAACACCGGATCCTCCAGGTCACCGCCGAAGCGCGCGGCGGGCAGGCTGATCCCGTAGCCGGGGCCGGGCCGCAGCTCGGGCAGGACGTCGACGATCGCGGCGAACACCTCGCCGTCGCCGATCCCGGAAAGCGCGATGGTCTGTTCCGGCTGGGTGGCCAGTACGCCGTGCCGTCCGCGCGCGGCCGCGACCGCGCGGAACGGGGCTTCGGCGGTCATGTCGGCCAAAGCCTCGCATTCGACGTAGACCTCGGCGCGGGCGAGCAGGTCCAGCCGCGCTTCGAGGGCGGCGTCGAGCCGGTCCCCGTCATAAAGGCCTCGTTCGGTGAGGTTTTCGTAGACCGCGTCGCGGATCTCCGTGCGTTCCGCTTCCGTGGCGCCGACGCTGCGGACGGACAGCGGCCAGGGCGGGGCCGCGTGTCCCAGGTCGGACCAGAGGACGTCGAACGCCGACGCGGAAACGCGGATCAAGACCGCCCCAGCTCGGGCGGCTTCCCGAAGGAGACCTGCGGAGTCAGCGAACGCAGTGAGGCATCGCGGGTGTTCATGACGTCGACGGCCTTGCGCCGGGCCTCTTCGGCTTCCGCGTGCTTGGCCTCCATCTCGTCGGCGAGGGCGGCGAGGAGCGCGAGGTTCCCGCGGGCGGCGGCGCCGCGGATCATCGCGCCCGGGTCGTAGTCCACCGGCGGCGGCATGTCGGCGCGGGCCCGCGCGGCCGCCTCGGCCTGTCCGGCGACGGCCTTCCCGAGCGCGGACGAGAGGTCCGCCGACCAGGCCAGCCAGCCGGACGCCTTGGCCAGCACGCCGCGGAGCGCGTCGCCCGCTTCCCCGCGCCAGTTCTCTTCGCTGCTGCCGACCAGTCCGGCGAGCTCCGACGTGGCGTCGTTCATACGCCGGGCGAGCGCGTCCCAGGCGGCGCCGATGCCGCCCGCCGCCTCGGGGTCGTTGCCCGCTTCGACTTCGGCGGCCAGCGCCTCGTGGCTGTAGGCCTCGTACCGCGTGGCCGCGACCGGAACCTCACGTCCCGGCGTCTCTCCTTCAGACACGACACCTTCTCCTCAGTATCCGGTGGTGAACCCGCGTCCGCGATCGCGTCGACAGGACGCTGCCTCGTCAGACCTCTCACGTTCACGGGCCAGGGCGCCCTGCCACCTCGATAGAGGGGCCTTCGGCCGGGCGGGTTCACGCGACATGTCCATCTCCCGAGTTCATCCTCAGCTCCGCTGACCAGCCCTAAGGCAGTTTGGGTTCGGCCAATCCCGCCACCTTCACCGCGCGCTCGCAGGCGAGCGGGGTGTCGGTGAAGTTCGTGTTGCTCACGTCGATCTGGACGCTCGCCTTCTCCCCCATGCCGAGCAGGACCGCGCAGGTCCCGTCCGCGGCCTTCTTGTCGGCGACCTTGAGCGCGTCCCGGCCGCCGACCTTGGTCTTGGTGGCGGTCTTGCGCGCGACTTCGAGGTCCGTCAGGCCGTTGCGCTCGTCCACGGTGATGGTGACGCCGAAGGTCGCGGGCACCGTCCAGTCGCAGGCGCGGGCACCGTTGATCTCCTTCGCGACGCCGAGCACGTTGATCCCGGCCGTCGACCGGTCCTGCGGGCCGAGCAGCGCGCACGGGTCCACCCCGCGATCCGGCGCGGGCGCCGAAGACGAAGGAGCCGGGCCGTCGGCGGCGGGCGGAATCTTCGCCTGGCCCGCGGCCCCTTGCCCGCAGGCGGACACTGTCATGACGGCGAGCGCGCCGAGGGCGAGAAGAGGAAGGCGGGAGCTCATGGGTTCAGCCGCCGACACAGTCCACGTCCGCCGCCGCTTGTTCATCCTGTCGGGTGTACCGGGCCAGAGCCTTCTCGATCCGGTTCTTGAGCGCCTCGAGTTCCCTGCCGAACGCCGTCAGCGCCTCGACCGCGGAGCCTTCGGCGCCGATCCCGTATTGCGCCATGAACTTGCCGACCTCGTCCGCGTATCCCCCGCCGAGGGGAACCGTGCGGCCGAGGACCTTCGCCTCGCGGACCATCTGGCCGACCACGTCTTGCAGGGCGGAGATCTTCGCGTGGGCGTCGGCTGCCAGCTCCGGCGCGACCGCGAATCCGCTCAGGTCGAACCGGGGCTTGGCGGTGCTCACCTCGCTCATATGCGATTACGCCTCTCCGTAGTCGAGCGACCTCGCACCGGAGCATACGACAAAACCCGGCGTCAGCGGGAGCACCCGAAAACGCGCTCACCTCACCCGATCGAGGTAAAGTCTCCGGTTGCACAGAGTCATCGACTGGGGTTGACGGGGTTCCCCCCAAGAGTTCGCCCGAGTTTGACACACTTCGTGGGAGGCTGACCGCTGCCCGGGGCATCGCCCGGGCGTTGAAAAGCTGGCCTTCAGCAGACCCAGCGGACATCCAGCCACGCGGCATCAGGAGGTCGAGTGACGTCGAGAATCCAGTCTGCGACGCCCGGCGAACAGCAGGGTGAGCAGGCAACCGGGCAAGCGCCGTATCCCACGGCCGCCGGCTCGGTCAGCGGCCGGCAGAACGGCCGTGCGAGCAGAGCTTCGCTCGACGAACTGCACGAGACCGCGCGGCGGATCGCCGCCAACGTGGAGCGGGTACTGGTCGGCAAACCCGACGTCATCCGCATCGCGCTCGTGACCCTGCTCGCCGAAGGCCACCTCCTCGTCGAGGACGTCCCCGGGGTCGGCAAGACCTCGCTGGCGAAGGCTCTCGCCCGCTCGATCGACTGCACCGTCAGCCGGATCCAGTTCACCCCCGACCTGTTGCCCAGCGACGTCACCGGGGTGTCCATCTACAACCGGCAGAGCGGCGGGTTCGAGTTCCGGCCCGGTCCGGTGTTCGCGAACATCGTGGTCGGCGACGAGATCAACCGCGCCTCGCCGAAGACGCAGTCGGCGCTGCTCGAATGCATGGAAGAGCACCAGGTCACCGTCGACACCTCGACGTACCACCTCGAAGAGCCGTTCATGGTGATCGCCACCCAGAACCCCATCGAGATGGAGGGCACCTACGCGCTGCCCGAGGCCCAGCGGGACCGGTTCACCGCGCGGGTGTCCATCGGCTACCCCGACCAGCAGGCCGAGCTGGCCATGGTCGACGAGCACGCCGGGCACAACCCGCTCGCCGATCTCGAGCCCGTTTCCGACCGCGAGTCGGTGCAGCGGCTGATCGAGACGGTGCGGGCGGTGCACATGTCGCCGGAGATCCGCAAGTACGCCGTCGAGCTGGTGTCCGCGACCCGTCAGGTGCCGGAGATCCGCCTCGGCGCCTCGCCGCGGGCGACCCTGCAGCTGGTCCGCGCCTCCCGCGCGCAGGCCGCGCTGTCCGGCCGCGAGTTCGTCGTCCCGGACGATCTGCACACGGTCGCGGTCCCGGTGCTGGCGCATCGCATGGTGCTCACCACGGAGGCGCACGCGGCTCGCCGTTCGGCCACCGACGTGGTCCGCGCGATCCTGCACCGCGTTCCCGTCCCGCAGGGCTCGAACCACCGCTGAGAGAAAAAGAGACACAGCCATGCTGCGTGCGCTGTCCGGCCTGACCACACGCGGCCGCTGCCTCCTCGCCGCCGGCGTCGCCGCGGCGGCTTGTTCGTTCGTGCTCAACGAACGGGATCTGCTGCGGGTCGCGGTGTTCGTCATCGCCCTGCCGCTGCTGGTCGCCTTCTTCATCTCGGCGACCCGGCTGCGGCTGGGCGCGGCCCGCTCGCTGCGCCCGGAGCGGGTCTCCGTCGGCTCGCCGGGCGAGGTCCAGCTCGAACTCTGGCGCGACGGCAGGCTCCCGGCCGGCGAGGTGCTGCTCGAAGACGGTGTGCCGTACGCGCTGGGTTCGCGGCCGCGGTTCGTCGTCGAACGGCTCCCCCACGATCGCCGGGTCGCGCTGCGTTATCCGCTTCAGCCGGTGCTGCGCGGGATCCAGCAGGTCGGCCCGCTGCGGGCGACGATCACCGACCCGTTCGGGCTGTGCGAGTTCGAACGTGAGCTGATCGGGCATTCCCGGCTGGTCGTCGTGCCGAAGGTGGTCGGCCTGTGGGGGCTGCCCAGCGGCGCCGGGATCGGGGCCGGCGACGACGGCAGCATCCGCCTGCACGCCGGACAGGGCGAGGCGGACGTGATCGTCCGGCAGTACCGCCAGGGCGACGACCTGCGGAAGGTCCACTGGCGCTCCACCGCCCGCCGCGACGAGATCATGGTCCGCGTCGAGGAACGGCCCTGGCGTGGCGGCACGACGGTGCTGCTGGACCACCGCGCCGCCGCGCACCACGGCACCGGTCCCGCCGCGAGCCTCGAATGGGCCGTCTCGTTCGCCGCTTCGGTCGGCCTGCACCTGCGCCGCTCCGGTCACCGCGTCCGGCTGATCACCGAACACGGCCAGACCTTGGCAGACACCCCCGGTGAGGGTGGCGAGCACTACGACAACGTCGTGCTCGACGTCCTCGCCGCGCTCCAGCCCGCGCACCAGCGCGACATCACCCTCGGCCACGACCCGGCCGAAGGACAGGAACTCATCGCCGTGCTCGGCACCGTCAGCAACGAATCCGTGCACGAACTGTCCCGGTACCGCCCGCGCGGGATCCGGAGCCTCGCCGTGCTGCTCGACACCCCCGGCTGGTCCTCCGGCGTCAACCGCCCGGAGAACCGCGCCGCCGCCACCGAGGAGTCGGTGGCGCTGCTGCGCGCCGCGGGCTGGGGCGTCGTCGTCGCCGGACCCGGATCGCCGATGCAGCAGGTGTGGGCCGAACTGTGCCAGACGGCCACCCGCCGGGGCACGCTGATCGGAGGCGGCCTGTGACCGCGACCGCGCCACCTCGCCCGCACACCCCCCGCCCGCGTCCCGAAGCGCCGCCGCCGGTCTGGACGAGCAGTGTGCTCGCCCCGGTCGCGGCCGGGCTCGCCACGCTGTTCGCCTCGACCTCGCTCACCGGCGTCGTCTCCGGGTGGGCGTGGTTCGGCTACCTGCTGGTCGCCGTCGTGCTGATCGCCTCCACCGGGCTCGCCCTGCGCTCGCTGCGCGCGCCGACCATCGTCGTCGGCCTGGCGCAGCTGCTGGTACTGCTGTTCCTGATCACCGGGGCGTTCACCACCAGCGGGATCCTGAAGATCATCCCCGGGCCGGACGCGCTCGAAGAACTGCGCGGCGTACTCGCCGCGGCGGCCGAACAGATCCGTGTCGGACTGCCCCCGATCGAGGGCACGCCGCCGATCCTCTGCCTGGTCACCATCGCGATCGGCTTGGTCGCCGTCCTGGTCGACACGCTCGCCGTGGCCGCCGCCGCGCCCGCCGCGACCGGTTTGGTCCTGCTGTGCGTGTACGCCGTCCCGGCGGCGCTGGCCGAAGACATGCTGCCGTGGTGGACGTTCCTGCTGGGCGCGGCCGCGTTCGCCGCGCTGCTCGCCGTCGACGGCAACCACCGGCACCGCCGCTGGCGCAACCGCGAGGCGCCGGGCCTGGGCAATTCGGCGAGCACCTTGTCCGCGCCCGTCGGCGTGGTGGCCGCGGCGATCGCGATGGGGCTGGTGATCGGCACGGCCGTCACCGGGATCGGCACGGTCGGCAAACTCCCGGGCGCCGAGGGAACCGGCCGCGGTGGTGCGGGCGGCTTCGGTGTCGAGCCGTTCACGCAGCTGCGTGGCCTGCTCGACCAGGGCGAGAACGTGGAACTGTTCAAGGTCTACGGGATGGGCGCGGACAAACGGCTGCTGCGCGCCTTCACCCTCGACACGTACACGCCGAACAAGGGCTGGGGGCTGGCGCAGAACGGCCGCGCCCAGCAGGGGGTGCAGGCCAACAAGGGCCTCCCGCCCGCTCCCGGCGACGACGGCGCCGGCCCCGCACGGGACATCCGGATCGAGCCGACGAACTGGGTCGACAACTGGCTGCCGATCTACGGCGCGCCGCGGTCGATCAACGGGCTGGCCGACAACTGGCTGTACGACCCGGTCGGCGGTGCCGTGTTCACCACGACCAAGCAGAACGCGCCCGCCTACACCGAGACCGCGTCGATCAAGGAACCGTCGAAGGACGAGCTCCGGCTCGACGACCCCCGCCTCGCCGAGGTACCGCAGCAGTTCGTCCAGGTCGACCGCGTCGATCCCCGGGTCGCCGCGAAGGCCAAGCAGCTGACGGAGAACGAGTCCAACAACTTCGACAAGGCGCAGGCGATCTGGTCGTTCTTCACCGCGCAGAACGGCTTCGTCTACGACACCAAGACCGCCGACGCCACCGACTCCGACGCGCTCGCCGACTTCATCCTCAACGGCAAACGCGGATTCTGCGAGCAGTACGCGTCCGCGATGGCCGTGATGCTGCGGTCGGTCGGCATCCCGTCGCGGGTCGCCATCGGCTTCACCTCCGGGACCCCGAAGGGCGACTACCTCTCGATCAGCTCCGAGGACGCGCACGCGTGGGTCGAGGTCTACTTCCAGACGAAGGGCTGGGTCAGCTTCGACCCGACCCCGCTGCTCGACGGCCGCGCGGTCGTCCCGCCGTATCTGCAGACCGACACCAGCAGCTCCGCGACCAACGACACCCAGGAAGTGCCGAGCGCGCCCGCGTCGACCGCCTGCGCCACCGGCACGCCCCGCGACCCGGGCGCGGACCTCGGCGCGGACGGCGACGGTGGTCAGCAGGACGAAGAGCCGCTGTGGCCCGCGATCCTCGCCGGGATCCTCGGTGGCTTGGCGGCCGCGCTGACGGTGGTCGCGATCGTGCGGTCCCGGTTGAGACACCGGGCGCTGATGCGGCCTGGGGCCTCCGCGGCCGCGGACCGCGAGGACAACGGGTTCCTGGACAACCAGAACGTGACGAACTGGCTGCCGCTGATCGCGATCGGCCTGTGGGTGGCGGCGTTCGCGTTCCTGGCGGCCTGGGTGTCGTGGTGGTTCGCGCTGGCGCTGGTGGTCGTCCTCGGCGTGCTCGGCACGCCCACGACGATCCGGGAGATCAAGCGGCGGCTGCGGCTGCAGAAGATCGCGTCCCACTCCCCCGCCGCGGCCGACGCGGCGTGGCGGGAACTGATGGACGAATGCGCGGACCGCGGCCTGCCGCTGTCCGACGGCGACACGGTGCGGGTGGCAGGCCGGAAGGTCGTCGAGAAGCACCGTCTGGACGAGGAAGGCCGCACCGGCCTGCGGACCGTCATCGGCGTCGTGGAGAAGTCCTGGTACTCGGACACGCCGGCGGACGATCAGGAGCTGGGCCCGGCCTTCGACGAGGTGCGCAAGAGCCTGAAACGAAACGCGCCCATGTCGTGGAAGGGCCGCCTGTTCCCGCGGTCACTGCGGCGAGGGAAGTAAGGCCAGGGCTCCTGCGCCGGATCGGTAGGCGGCCGAGCCACCCACCGCAGCGGCCTCGATGTCCTGAAGGCCCCCTTTGAGACGCTGAACGTCTCAAAGGGGGCCTTCAGGACATCGGCGGCAGGGCGGCGCTAGTACATGAAGGACCCCTTCCTTGCGCCTAACGCAAGGAAGGGGTCCTTCATGTACTAGAACCCTTCGCTCAGCAGAGGGCAGGAGGCCTTCACGGACAACGGCCGCCCACGCCCCCGCGCATGAGAACGCGAACATGCCGACGAGGCGGTGCCTCGTCGGCATGTTCGCGTGTGTGAGAGCTACTGCTCCTCGAAGCGCTGCCGGAAGCGCTCTTCCATGCGCTGGGTGAACGAGCTCCGGCGCGGGGACGACTTGCCGCCGCCACCTCCGCCGGCTCCCGGGCCACCGCTGTCCTTACCGCCTTCCGTTTCGGCTCCTTGCCGAATCGATGTGACGGCCATCATGACTCCGAAGAACATCACGAGGAACCCGAGCACGCTGATCACTGGAATTTCGGCGACCCGGATGTTGACCACCACGCCGAGCACCAACAGTGCGACGCCCACTACGAACAGGGCGATGCCCTGCAAACGCCGTCGGCGGGCGGGGCGGCGCAACCGGGTGCCTCGCACCGTGGATGCGAACTTGGGGTCCTCGGCATAGAGCTCGCGCTCGATTTGATCGAGCAGCCGCTGCTCATGCTCGGAGAGTGGCATCTTTCCTCCTCCGGCACAGCTGTCGCGGGCGCCGGGCCGCGCAACGTCATGGACCCAACAGACAACCCCAGGCGGGGTGTCTCTGTCCAGGATACGAGCCCCGCGCTCGTCCGACTACCCGATCCCGTATCCAGAAGGGATCAAATTGGCCGAAACCACCCGACGCGGCTCTCTCGAAGACGGCCGAGCGGCCGATGTCACTGGTCACGGGGGGTCAGCAGTGACGCGGGCCGCACCGCGCCGTCACCGAACTTAGACCTCGCGACGTCGGCGGCGAGTTCCGCGTCCCGCCAACGGGGCTCCGGTGAGTCGAAAAGCAGCTGTTCTCCATCACTCTCCGTGTCCAATCCCTCGACTCTTACGCCGATCAGGCGGACTGCGCCCGTCGGCGCGTGCTCGGCGAGGAGCTCGACAGCGGTGCGGTGGATGTCGCGGGCCACATCCACCGGCACGGCGGTTGTCCTGGCGCGGGTGATGGTCTTGAAATCCGCGAACCGGACCTTGATCGACACCGTCCGCCCGCGCAGCCCGCGGCGGCGCAGGGTGGCGGCCACGCGTTCGGACAGCCGGAGCAGTTCGAGCCCGAGCGCCGAGCGGTCGTGGAGGTCGACGTCGAAGGTCACTTCGGCGCCGATCGACTTGTCCGGCGTCTCCGGGACGACCTCGCGCTCGTCGTGGCCGCGCGCGAGCGCGAACAGGTGCTCCCCCAGCGCCCGTCCGAGCGACCGCCTCAGCCTGGGCAGCGGGGCGGCGGCGACGTCGGCGATGGTGTCGAGGCCCTGCTGCCGCAGGTGCTCCTCGGTGCGCTTGCCGACGCCCCACAGCGCCGACACCGGCAGCGGGTGCAGGAACGCGAGCGTCTCGGCCGCGGGAACGACGACCATGCCGTCCGGTTTCGCCATCCCGGACGCCAGTTTGGCGACGAACTTGACCTTCGCGACGCCGACCGAGCAGCTGATCCCGAAATCGGCGGCGACCCGCTCCCGGATCCAGGCGCCGAGCCGGGCGGGCGAGGAGTCCAGCCGTTTGAGCGCCCCGCTGACGTCCAGGAAGGCCTCGTCCAGGCTCAGCGGCTCCACCAGCGGCGTCAGCTCGCGGAAGATCCCCATGACCCCCTTCGACACCTCGCCGTACAACCCCGGTGTCGGGGTGATGCAGATCAGCTGCGGGCAGAGCCGTTTGGCGGTCGAGAACGGCATGGCCGACCGCACACCGAACTCGCGCGCGGCGTAACTCGCGGCCGCGACGACCGACCTCGGGCCGCCGCCGGAGACGACCACGGGCTTTCCCGCCAGCTCCGGTCGTGTGCGCAGCTCACAGGACACGAAGAAGGCGTCCATGTCGACGTGCAACAGACCGCAGCCGGTGTCGTCGGGCCAGGTGGTGGCCCCGGTCGTCACCCGGTAGCGGGCCATCCCACCGGGCAGTTCAGCGTTTCGTCCCACAGGCAGAAGCTAGCCCGGACCACCGACAGTCTTCCGGTGGCCGGCGTCGAGCTCGGATGTCGTGAAGGGCCCCTTTGAGACCTTCAACGTCTCAAAGGGGCCCTTCACGACATCCCCACGACCGCGAGAACTCACGTGAGCGCCTGACTGTCAAGTCTCACGAGGGGTCAGGGGCGGTGGGCCAGGAAGTGCAGCCTGCTGGAGATGTCCCGCAGCGGCGGAACCGACGCCGCCGCCAGCTCGAACTCCGTCAGCTCCTCTTCCCGCACGCCGCCGGGCACGAAGTCCGCCACGACGCCGTCGCCCTGGAGCGAAGTCACCTCGAGCCCCACGTCGATCAGCTGCGTGCGGAGGGCTTCGGCGTCGAAGCGCCGCAGCACGGTCTCCCGGCCGCCACCGAGCACGCCGCTCTCCGCCGCGAGCAGTTCCCGTGCCTCGCCGAGCCGTCCGGCCAGCGCACGCTGGAGGATCGCGGCGTGGCGGTTCGCCACCAGCACCGAGACCGCGCCGCCGGGTTTGACCGCGGCGGCCAGCGCGGCGAGCACCAGCGCCGGGTCGTCGACGACTTCGAGCAGCCCGTGCGCGAGGACGAGGTCGGCCGAGCCGTCCGCGACGTGGGCGCCGAGCGCGTCGGAGTCGTCGGCGATCACCGTGATGCTGCCGGAGACGCCCTCTTCCTCGGCGCGGCGGCGCAGGGTCGCCAGCGCGTTGGGGTTCGGCTCGACGACGGTCACCAGGCAGCCCGCCGAGGCGAGCGGCACCGCCCAGCCGCCGCTGCCGCCGCCGACGTCGACGACGTGCGGCTGTTGTGCGCCTCGCGCCCGTGCGGCCCGGAGTTCTGCTTCGAGAACCCGGCGAACCGCCCCCGATCCCCGCGTGGCCACGGTGTCCGTCTTCATAAACGCACAGGGTAATGCCCGCCTTCCGGGCGCCGCCGGGTGTAGTCCGATGCGGTGTTCGACACCTTGCCAAGGAGCCACCCCGCCGACTGCCCGTAGGCTGTATCGAGTGCACACGGTCGCTGTTCTCAGCCTGAAGGGTGGCGTCGGTAAAACGACGGTCGCCCTCGGTGTCGCGTCCGCCGCGCTGCGTAGGGGCGCCCGGACTCTCGTGGCCGACCTCGACCCGCAAG
Organism: Amycolatopsis sp. WAC 01376; assembly: GCF_003947415.1. Taxonomy (GTDB): domain Bacteria; phylum Actinomycetota; class Actinomycetes; order Mycobacteriales; family Pseudonocardiaceae; genus Amycolatopsis. The sequence continues at coordinate 528,898 of NZ_QHKL01000003.1, read as the reverse complement.
GCAACGCCACCACCTCGCTGGACCCGCCCCTCACCGACCGCACGCTGGCCGACGTCCTGGAGACGCCGGTGCGCTCAGTGCTCGAACGAGCGATCGCGCCCAGCGTGTGGAGCGACCGGATCGACGTCCTCGTCGGCGCCGAAGAGCTCGAAATGCTCAACGAACCCGACGCCGACAACCGCCGTCTGGAGAATCTCTCGCGCGCGCTCGACGAACTGCACACGAACCCGCTGCGCGAGGAACCCTACGAACTGGTGATCCTCGACTGCCCGCCGTCGCTGGGCAGGCTGACCCGCTCCGCGTTGGTGGCCGCGGACAGCGCCCTGATCGTCACCGAGCCGACGATGTACGCCGTCTCCGGCGCCCGGCGGGCGCTCGAGGCGATCGAGAAGATCCGCGAGGAGCAGAACCCGGGGCTGCGGCCGATCGGTGTCGTGGTCAACAAGCTCCGCGTGCGTTCCTACGAGCACCAGTTCCGCGTTGCCGAACTGCGGGAGAACTTCGGCCCGCTGGTGATGCCGACGGCCATCCCGGACAGGCTCGCGGTGCAGCAGGCCCAAGGCGCGTGCAGCCCGATCCACGAATGGCACTCCCCCGGCGCGCAGGAGATCGCGCTCACCTTCAACATGGTGCTGGCGAAGGTGCTGCGCTCGAGCCGGGCCGGACGGCATCGCGTCCGCGGCGACGAGGATCCGGAGACCACCGAAAGGCCCGCCAAGCTGAGCGACACCGGCACGGGCTGACGTCCGATGCCCGAAGGCGACACCGTCTTCCTCGCAGGCAAGGTCCTCGACAAGGCACTGGCCGGGAAGACCTTGCTGCGAGGCGAGTTCAGGGTCCCTCAGCTGGCGACGACGGATCTCGCCGGACGCGACGTGCTCGGCGTCGGCACGGTCGGCAAACATCTGCTGACGCGGTTCTCCGACGAGATCACGTTGCACAGCCACCTGCGGATGGACGGCAAGTGGGACGTCTACCGGGCAGGCGCGCGCTGGCGCAACCCGGCGCATCAGGCGAGGGTCATCCTCGCCACCGAGGATCTGCAGGCGATCGGTTTCCGCGTGCACGACCTCGAACTCGTGCCCACGGACGAAGAGCACCGCTTGGTCGGCCACCTCGGCCCGGATCTGCTCGATCCACAGTGGACGGACGAACTCGCGGAGCTGGCGGCGGCCGCGCTGGCCGCGGACCCGGATCGCGAACTGGGCGATGCCTTGCTGGATCAGCGGATCATGGCGGGGATCGGCAACATGTACAAGGTCGAGATGTGCTTCCTGCTCGGCGTCACACCATGGACGCCGGTGTCCGAAGTGGACCCGGCGAAGGCCGTCGCGCTCGGGCGCAAGCTGCTGAAGACCAACGCCTGGCGCACCTCGCAGACGACCACCGGCGATCTGCGCCGCGGCCGTGAACACTGGGTCTACGAACGGACCAAACAAGGTTGCTTCCGCTGCGGCGGACCGCTCCGGGTCGCGCCCCAGGGTGCCGGACACCAGGCGAGGCCGACCTGGTTCTGCCCGAAATGCCAGTCCGGACCCGCTCCGAGCCGCTAAGCTGGCCTGGTGACGCTCTTCAAGCTCCCGCTCTACGGGGCCGACACCGAACGCGGCGACCTCGCTCCCTGAGCCGCCCGCTTCCTCCGCACGTCACCTTCACTTCTTTCCCCAGGGAGCTTTGTCATGCCCGGAATCCTCACGGGCGAGGCGCTGCGCGCGTTCGTGCACGCCCTGCCGAAGGTCGAACTCCACGTCCATCTCGTCGGTTCGGCGAGCCTGCCCACGGTGCTGGAACTGGCCAGGCGCCGCCCGTCCGCGGGGGTGCCGACCGACCCCGCGGCGCTCGCCGAGTTCTTCACCTTCCGCGATTTCCCGCATTTCCTCCGCAACTACCTGGCGGTGACGTCGCTGGTGCGCGACGCCCGCGACATCCACACCCTCGTCACCGGGCTGGCGGCCGATCTGGCCGCGCAGAACGCCCGCTACGCCGAGGTGACCGTGACGCCGTACAACCACGTCCTCGACGGGATGTCGACGGATGATCTCCTCACCGGTCTCGCCACCGGGCGGGCGGCGGCACGGGCGGACCACGGGGTGGAACTGGCCTGGTGCTTCGACATTCCCGGCGAGAAGGGGATCGTCGCCGGCCGGGAGACGGTCGTGTTCGCGCTCCGCGAACGCCCCGAAGGCCTGGTGTCCTTCGGTCTCGGGGGCCCCGAGGTCGGCGTCGGCCGCGCGCAGTTCGCGCCGTTCTTCACCACGGCCAGGGAGGCGGGGCTGCACAGCGTCCCGCACGCGGGCGAGACCACCGGGCCCGCCACCGTCTGGTCGGCGGTGCACGATCTTGGCGCCGAGCGGATCGGGCACGGCGTCGGCGCGCACACCGATCCGGCGTTGCTGGAATACCTTGCCGTGCAACGGATCCCGCTGGAGGTCTGCCCCACGTCGAATGTCCGGACGGGGCAGTTCGCCTCGGTCGCGGCGCATCCCGTGCGGCGGCTGCTCGACCACGGCGTGGTGGTCACGCTCAATACCGACGATCCGCCGATGTTCGGCGCCACCCTCGACGGCGAGTACGTCGCGGTCGCCGAAACGCTGGGCCTGAACGCGTCCGAAATCGCCCGGTTCGCGAAGAACGCCGTGGCGGCGTCTTTTCTGCCTTCGGCGGACAAGACCGTCCTGGAGGCGGAGATCGAAGAAATCTTGTTGCAGGACCCCGAAGTCCTCGCATAGCGTGGCGGTACACGAGAGAGGAGGTGGTCCAAAGTTGTATTCCAACAGGACTCGTGAGGTGACTGTCCGCTAGCGGACGGCACGCGTAGGACTTTTGAGCAGCGATACAACGCAAGTTGGAGCCACCTTCGGCTCGTCGTCTCTGCTTCGCGTGATGCCTGATAGCGAATACCAGGCAGTCACCGGGCCCCCGAGGTTCCCGAGCACCGGTCCGGCTCGGGCCCGGCCGCCGATTCCGGCGTCCGGGAGCCGCCTCGGGGGTACCCTTATATCCGGGATATGGCCCTTTTGCGAGCCCGGAGGGGACCACCCGTCGCCCTGGAGGACCGTCCGCCGCTGTTCCGCCCACGGAACCGGCGCAGACTGGATAGCCTGACGCCATGTTGAGGCCCGACTTCCCGATCATCACCCAGCGCCTGACACTCCGCGCCTTCACCTCGGCGGATCTCGACGAACTCAACTCCTTCCAGTCCCGCGCCGACGTCGCCCGCTACCTCTACTGGGGCCCGCGCAGCCGGGCCGAATCCGCCGCCGCGCTCGCCAAACGGGTGCACAGCAGCAGCCTGTCGAAGGAAGGCCAGTTCCTCGCGGTGGCCGCGGAACTGACCGAGACCGGGCAGCTGATCGGCGACCTGAACCTCGAATACCTCAGCAGCGAGAAGCGCCAGGGCGAGATCGGCTTCGTCTTCCACCCCGACCACCACGGCAAGGGGCTCGCCGCCGAAGCCGCCGTCGAAGTACTCCGGCTCGGCTTCGAAGATCTCGGACTCCACCGGATCATCGGCCGCTGCGACGGCCGCAACACCGCCTCGACCGCGCTGATGGAACGCCTCGGTATGAAGAAGGAGGCGCACCTGCGGCACAACGAACTGGTCAAGGGTGAATGGTGTGACGAACTCGTCTTCGCGATGCTCGAAGACGAGTGGAAGGCGAGCCGCTAGCTCTTCGCGTCGGTGGCCCACTGCCGCACGCGATGGTCGCGCAACTTCTCACACAGGTCCCAGATCGCGTCCCTGGTGTGGTCGTCCAGGACCGCTTCGGGCCAGGGGACGGGCCGAGCCTTGCTGGAGAAGTAGGCCCCGCTCGTGGTCCGGACCTCGGGACTCGCGGCCAGGTGCACGCTCGACTCCGTGGCCTTGAGCAGGGCACGACGGCCGTAGAGCACGGGCATGATCAGGCGCAGCAGCGGCACGATCGGGCGGGCAGGCGGCGGGTAGGTGCCCATGGTGAGCCCCTTGTTCATCGACGTGGAGGCGTGGCCGGGATAAGCGACGTTCAGCGTCACGCCCGTCCCCGCGAGCCGCTCCGCGAAGGTGTAGCTCATCGCCATCTGCGCCAATTTGGTCTGGTTGTAGAACGACAGACCCACATAGGACTTCTCGCCCTGGAGGTTGCCGAGGTCGATCCGGCCGCGAGGGATGCCGCCGGTGATGTTGATGATCCGAGCCGCTTCGGCCTTCTTCAAGGCGGGTAGCAGCCACTGGGTCAGGCTGAACGGCGCGACGACGTTGACCGCGAACGCGCTTTCGATCCCGTCTTCGGTCAGTTCACGACGGGCCCGCGTCGCCCCCGCGTTGTTGATCAGCACGTCCAGACGGCCGGCTCGTGCGGTGACCTCCTCGGCGAGACGGCGTATGTCACGGAGCCGGGACAGGTCGGCCGTGATCGCGTTGACGTCCCTGTTCCCGCTGGACCGGCGCAGTTCCTCCGCCGCCGACTCGGCTCGCGCCTTGTCGCGCCCGACGAGGATCACCCCGGCACCGAGCGAGGCGAGCCGCCGGGCGGTTTCCTTGCCGATGCCACCGGTGCTCCCGGTCACCAGCACCGTCTTGCCTTCCATCGGTTTCATCAGACCTCCAAAGTTGTCACCTGGTGTCATCATAGACACTAAATGACACAAAGTAGACTCGGGTGCATGTCGGAGGGTTTGCGCGAACGAACACGCCGGGCGGTACGGGCCGAACTCGCGGAGGTGGCCATCGGCCTGTTCGCCCGCCAAGGTTTCGAGGAAACGACCGTCGAGGAGATCGCCCGCGCGGCGGGACTGACCAAACGCAGCTTCTTCCGCTACTTCCCCGCCAAGGAGGACGTCGTCCTCGACGGCATCGACCTCACCGGTGAGAAGGTGGTCGCCGACCTCGGCGCACGACCCGCCGAAGAAGATCCTTGGGCCTCCCTCCAGCACGTCCTGCGACGCTGGCAGGAAGAGATCCACGCGAGCGAGCGGACATTGGCGACCCTCCGCCTCATCGAGACGACTCCCGCCCTCGGCGGACGGCTGCAACAACGCCGGGCCGAGTGGCGACAGCGGGTGAGCGACGCGCTGCGTGACCGGCCTGGCGCCGGACTCGACGCGTTCACCGCTGACCTGCTCACGAACGCGGCCACGGCCGTTCTCGATGCCGTGTCGAGTGCGTGGCTGCGGTCCGGGGGCACGGCGGACCGGCTGTCGCTGCTGGACCAAGGCTTCGCCCGGATCCGGCTTGCCGAAAGCGGCGGCGACTGACCCGCCAGGCATGATGGACGCGTGTTCTTCGACAAGATCGTCCGCCCCGCTCTCTACCGGGTCTCCGGCAGCGACCCCGAAACCGTGCACGAACGCACCATCGGCACGCTCGCCAGGCTGAGCCGGGTCTCCCCCGCGCTCGGCGCGCTCGGCCGCGTCTACCGGACGGACGATCCGGTCACCTTCCTCGGTCTCCGCTTCCCGAACCGGGTCGGCCTCGCCGCCGGGATGGACAAGAACGGCCGTGCGCTGCACGCGTGGCCCGCGCTCGGCTTCGGTTTCGTCGAGGTCGGCACGGTCACCCGGCATCCGCAGCCGGGCAACGACAAACCGCGGCTGTTCACCCTCGCCGAGACCGACGCGGTGATCAACCGGATGGGCTTCAACAACGAGGGCGCCGAAGCGCTCGCCGCCCGCCTCGCCGCGGGTGGGAAGCCGCCGGTGCCGCTCGGCGTCAGCATCGGCAAATCCAAGGTGACCCCGCTCGACGAGGCGGTCGAGGACTACCGGTTCTCACTGCGGGCGCTGTACCCGTACGCCGACTACTTCGCGATCAACGTCAGTTCCCCGAACACGCCGGGGCTGCGGGCGTTGCAGGACAAATCCGCGCTGGCCGAACTGCTTTCCGAACTGCGGAAGACCTCGGCCGAGCTCGCCGGCGACGCGAAGCCGACGCCGGTGCTGGTGAAGGTCGCCCCCGATCTCACCGACGAAGCGCTCGCGGAACTGCTGGAGGTCTGCCTCGAACACGGTGTCGCCGGGCTGATCGCGACCAACACGACCTTGTCCCGTGAAGGGATCGCTCCGCCCGAAGCCGCCGTCGGTGAGCAGGCGGGCGGTCTGTCCGGCCGCCCGCTCACCGCGCGCTCGGTCGAGGTGGTGCGGTTCGTGCACGACGAAACCGGCGGCAAGCTGCCGATCATCGGCGTCGGCGGGATCTTCGACGCCGGCGCCGCCGCACGGATGCTCGACGCCGGCGCCGGTCTCGTCCAGCTCTACACCGGTTTCGCCCTGCACGGTCCCGGTCTGGTCAAGCGGGTCGCCCGAGGTCTCGCGGCCCGGCCGTACTGACGAACCTCAGGTAGGCACGCCAGCACCGGTACTTCGTCAGCTCCATCGCGTTTCCCGTGGCGGACTGGTCGCACAGGACGGCCAGCGGCGTCTCCCCGTTCTCCAGCCGGATCCGGCCGAGGACGAACGGGGCGGGCAGCGTGGCCGCGAAGGCACCGAGAGCGGCGGGCGATAGCCGCCAGCGTTCACCCGAAAGCATCGTGTGCTCGCCCGTGGCGTCCACCGGCACCACTCCAGGCTGCGGCGGATCGGACGGCAGCAACACCATCCGGTAGCCCTCGCCGGTCTGGACCAGCCCGGTGAACCGCGCTCCCGCGGCGACCAGCCGCCCGTTCAACGGCTGCCCGCGCAGATGCGCGCCGAACACCACGAGATCCGCACCCGGTGTGGGATAAGGGAAGTCGGCCTGTTCGTCGGTGAGCACGGCGGCGAGGTCGATGGCGATCTGGTCGTCGAACGGCCGCACCACCACCGAAACCCCGTACGGCCCGAGATCCGACGGCGACGCCGGCACCGTGACCCCGGGGAGGTCGAGCAGGTTGACGAAAGCCGTGAAGCGCTCGAGGCGTTTCGTGACACCTTCCGGATCGGACAACGCCTCGGCGACCTCGGGATGGTCGGCGACGGTCGGGAGGACCAAGGCGTCGTACTCGGACAGCATCCGGAGCGCGATCATCCCGGCCTCGGCGACGCGCTGCCTGTCCGCGGTGAAGCCGTCGTCGTGGATCAGCTCGCCCACCGACAGCAGCGCCGAGACCTCCACCGGCTCCACCCGCGCCCCGGACGCCCGCAGCGCCGAAACCGCGCCGAGGAAGGCCGACCGTGATTGGAGCGAAAGACCGGTGAGGGCGTCGGAGCCGGGAATCGCCACGCGCGGCCGATCCCCCGCGGACAGCCGGACGTCCGGCGGCCAGTCCCTGGCGAGTGGGTCGATCCCGTCGGGGCCGGTCATCAGACCCAGCGCGCGCTGGCCCAGCGTGAGACTGCGCGAGAACAGGGAGATCCCGGCACACGGCGCGGCGCCCGTCTTGGGCACGAGGCCCAAGGTCGGCTTCAGCCCAACGATCCCGTTGAGCGACGCGGGCACGCGGCCCGCTCCCGCCGTATCCGTGCCGACCGCCAGATCGACCAGCCCGAGCGCGACGGCGACGGCCGCGCCACTGCTCGCGCTTCCGGACACGCGGGCGGTGTTCAGTGCGGCGCTCACGCCGCCGTACGGGCTGCGGGTGTGCTCGAGGTCGCTGCCGAACCGATCGCAGTTGGTCTTCCCGATCACCACCGCCCCGGCCGCGGTCAGCCGGGACACCGAGGTGGCACCGACACAGCAGACGTCGTCCCCCGCCGTCGGAAGACCGGCGACGTCGAGCACGTCGGCGGCCGCTAGCAGGGTTCCGGCGAGCGGCAGGTCCACACCCGCGCGAACGCGCTCATCGACCGCTTTGGCGTCGACGAGGGCGTCTTCCACCGGGCGGAGGGCGATCCACACGTCGGGCCGGTCGACCTCGGCGATCCGGTCGTAGGCCGCTATGACGCGTTGGTAGGAACTGGGAGTCGGGGCCGGGGTCGGTTCTGGTTCCGGGGGGAGCGTCGTCACTGGGCGTCCTTTCCTCGGTGGGGACGAGAAAGACCACTGCGCGAGATCCACTGTGTCCGGTCCGCCACCCTGGGACGCCCGCTCACGCGGGCTGGGTTCAGGCCCGAGCTGGGAAGAGCACTGCGTGCATGTAGGAAACGTTAAGCATCGCGGGTTGCCGCCACCAGCGGTTTCGGGTTACGCGAGCATTTCGGTATCACACAGTGAGCGAGTCGTTACGCAATGGAGTATTAGCGACGACGAATGAGACGATGGTCCAGGAAAGCGCCTGCTCAGACGCTACCCGCTAAAGCGTAACTCGCGTGATTGAAGGCGTATCTCGCGTGCTTGGAGGCGTAACTCGTGAGTTACGCCTCCAAGCACGCGAGATACGTCTCTGATCACGCGAGTCGCGCGTCAGGAAAGCTCGCGCAGCGCCATGGCCAGTCCGGCGAGCTTGTCGGTCGCGTCGGACAGCTGCTCCTTGGACGACGTCATGCCGTCCGAGCTGGCGGCGACGGTGTGCCCGGCGGCCGCGACGAGACCGCCGTAGCCGTCGAGACCGTCGTCGAGCTGTTCGCGCAGTTGCTTGACGGCGGCGTCGAGGGCGCCCCGTTCGCGCTCGGGCGCGGCGTCCCGTCCGCGTTCGATGGCCTGGATCCGGCCTGCCAGCCCGCGCAGGGCCTGCGCGGCTTCCGTGGCGGTGGTCCGGGCGTCCGCGACGGCGATCTCCGACACCGGCATGGTGCCGAGCGACGTCGGCTGCGAAAGCTGGCGAAGCAGCTCCGTCAGCGAAGCCTCGCTCTCGGCGAGGCGCTCCATCGGCTCTCGCGCCACGGACCGCGCCGGAGGCAGCGGAGGCGGAGCGGCGGGCGCGGCGGGCAGCACGGTGCGCTTGAGTTCCCGCAGCCGCAGCCCCGACCGGACGCCGAAGGTGCCGAAGACGATGGTGAACGCGCCGCCCGCGATGGCCTGGAGGATGTCGGCCTCGCCCGCCTTCAGCAGGCCGGTGCCCGCGACGACGGCGAACAGTCCACAAAGGATGGTGAGGAGGATCCAGAACGTCATCGCGCGGGAGGTCCGGCGCTTGCGTCGCTCCAGTTTGGCGGCCGGTTCGTTCCAGCGGGCCCATTTGGCCTTCGCGTCGGCCACGACCGGGATCTGGCCCGCGGCCATCGACGTCAGCTGCTGCGAGATCTTCGGCATGGCGGGCATCGGCGGCATCTGCGGACGCGGCTTGGGCGGCGCCGGCTGAGCGGGCCGCGAAGAACCCTGCTCGGAGGGCGGGATGTAGCGCTGCAGCTTCTCCTGCGCGCGCTGGGCGTAGTCGGGCAGCTTTTCGATGTGCTTCTCAAGCTTGGCGGTGAACTCCCCGAAGTCCTTGCGCCTGCCCTGGCCCATTGCCCTCGCCCCTGTCGTCAGTGTGAGACCGGTCCCGCACCCCGCGGGGTGCGGGACCGCCTCTAGGTGGTGTGTCAGGCGGGGTTCTTGCCCTGTTCGGCCTGAACCCGAGCCTGGATCTCGCGCTGGATGTCCGCGGAGCCCGACGCCTTCGGCGCCGCGGCCCTGGTCTTGCCGTCCGTCACCTGAGCGACGGAATCGCCCTTCATGGACGCGCGGATCTGCTCCAGGCGGGAGTGCCCCGCGAGCTGCGTGGTGGAGGCCTGGACCTCCATCATCCGGCCCTGGACGGAGTTCTGTGCGAGTTCGGCCGAGCCGAGCGCGGTGGTGTAGCGCTTCTCGATCTTGTCGCGAACGTCTTCCAGTGACGGGGTGTTGCCCGGCGCCGCCAGCTCGCTCATCTGGTTCAGCGAAGCGGAGACCTGCTCCTGCATCTTCGCCTGCTCCAGCTGCGAGAGCAGCTTGGTGCGCTCGGCCAGCTTCTGCTGCAACATGGTCGCGTTGCGCTCGACGGCCTTCTTCGCCTGCGCCGCAGCCTGGAGCGACTGGTCGTGCAGGGTCTTCAGGTCCTCGATGCTCTGCTCGGCGGTGACGAGCTGCGCGGCGAAACTCTCCGCGGCGTTCTCGAACTCGGTCGCCTTCTGCTCGTCGCCCTTGGCGCGCGCCTCGTCGGCGAGCACCAGTGCCTGGCGGGTCGAGGCCTGGAGCTTCTCGACGTCGCCGAGCTGGCGGTTCAGCTTCATCTCCAGCTGACGCTGGTTACCGATCACCGAGGCGGCCTGCTGGGTCAGCGACTGGTGATTGCGCTGCGCCTCCTCGATGGCCTGCTGGATCTGTACCTTCGGGTCGGCGTGCTCGTCGATCTTCGACGAGAACGCCGCCATCATGTACTTCCAGAACTTCACGAACGGGTTGGCCATCTCCTCCGCCTGCCTTCTCGCATCCCACGGGCTGTTACCTCGAGGTGGGGCGTCCCCTCTGTGATGTTGCAACGTCCCGACCCCGGCGTTGAGTTCCATCGTGTCAGGTCGGCGTCCCGCGTTCCAGGCGACCCCGACGGAATTCAGGGATCCCCCTGACTGTGATGTTCGCGACCTTTCGGGTTCACCGTCCGGTGACCGTGGGTGAAAACGGCCGGAGTCAGCGGCGCAAAGCGGTCTCCTGTTCCATGCGTGACAACTTTTCGGGGTTCCGCACCGCGTAGAGCCCGGTGATGAGGCCGTCGTCGACGCGCAGCGCGAGGACGGTGTCGACCTCGTCGCCGAGCCGGAGGATCAGCGCGGGATGCCCGTTGACCTGCGCCGTCCGCATCGTCGCCGCGTCGTCGCGGACCGGGCGGCTCGCGGCAAGCAGCGGCGCGACCATGGCCGCGCCCACGACGGGTTCGAGCACCGCCTGCACCACGCCGCCCCCGTCGCCGAGGAAGACGACGTCCGGCGAGAGGACGTCGAGCAGTCCTTGCAGGTCACCTGTCCGGACCGCGCGGTGGAACGCGTCGAGCACGTCCCGGGTCTCGCCGGGGGACGCGGCACCTCGCGGCCGCCGCGCGGCGACGTGCGCCCGGGCCCGGTGGGCGATCTGGTGGACCGCGGCCGGGGTCTTGCCGACGGCTTCGGCGATCTCGCCGTATGCCACGTCGAACACCTCACGCAGCACGAACACCGCGCGTTCGGTCGGCGTGAGGGTCTCCAGCACCAGCAACATCGCCATCGAGACGCTGTCGGCCAGCTCGACGTCTTCGGCCACGTCGGGTGTGGTGAGCAGCGGTTCAGGCAACCATGGGCCGACGTAGGACTCCTTGCGGCGGCCGAGCGTGCGCAGCCTGCCGAGCGCCTGCCGGGTGGTGATGCGGACCAGATACGCCCGCGGGTTCTCCACGGTGCCGAGATCGACGCCCGACCAGCGCAGCCAGGTCTCCTGGAGGACGTCTTCGGCGTCGGCGGCCGAGCCGAGCATCTCGTAGGCGACGGTGAACAGCAGGTTCCGGTGGGCGACGAACGCCTCGGTGGCGGTGTCGGACATGGATGACTCCTGTTCTCGGCGGCGGTGTCCCCCACCAGACGCCGCGTCCCTCGATTTCTGACACTTCGAGGCCGTGGCGCACGTCACGTTCCGATGCTGTCAGGGCCGCCGGGCTCCCGGCATCTGGTGGTCGTTCGGTTTCAGCACGACCACGAATGAGGACGAGATCATGGATTCCCGTTTCGATCTGAACAGCAACGAGCTCGGCGCGAAGATCGGCAAGCGCTTCGCAGGAGTCAGTGTGGCCATCAAGGGGTCGACGCTGCCGAAGGTCACCCAGGAACTGGTGTCGCTGCGGGCCAGCCAGCTCAACGGCTGCGGTTTCTGCGTCGACGCCCACGCCAAGGACCTGGCGGCCGCCGGCGAACCCGCGGTCCGCGTCAACCTGGTCGCCGCCTGGCGCGAGTCCACCGTGTTCACCGAGGCCGAGCAGGCCGCGCTGGCGCTCGCGGAGGAAGGCAGCCGGATCGCCGACGCGCACCGGGGCGTCTCCGACGAGACCTGGGCCCAGGTGCGGAAGCACTACGACGACGATCAGATCGCCGCGCTGGTCTACCTGGTCGCGATGATCAACGCCGCCAACCGGCTGCTCGTCATCACGCACACCAAGGGCGGCTCGTACCAGGCCGGCACGTTCGACGGCGTCGCGAACTGACGGGAAAGGCCCCAGGCGGACTGCCTGGGGCCTTCTCCGTTCACAACTTTGCTAGGCGGCGACCATCTTCGGTGCGGAGATGGTCGTCCGCAGGGCGGGGCTCATCCGCGGCGGTGGCGAAATCCGCAGATCGGCCAGGTCGTTGCCGATCAGCTCGGACACCAGACGGCCGCCTTCGAGCTCGCCCGCTTCGGTCTTCTCCCGCTCCGGAGCACGCCGCTTTCCGGCCTCGACCTTCTCGTCGACCGGGGCGACCTCGACGTTGTCGATCGCCGAGACGTCCGCCGCGACCTTGTGCAGGAGTTCGCCCAGCGGAAGTTCCAGGGCCTCGCAAATGGACGCCAGCAGCTCGCTGGACGCCTCCTTCTGCCCACGCTCGACCTCGGACAGGTATCCGAGGCTCACCCTGGCGGCGCGGGAGATGTCCCGCAGCGTTCGACGCTGGTTCGTGCGGGCGTGTCGGAGCCGGTCGCCGATCGCCTCGCGCAACAGCACGGTCATCACGCGCCTCCCTTCCAGGACTGACTACCCCCTACGTTACCCAGAGCGGTGCCCCGGGCGCAGGTGTTGACACGGCAATACGCCAAGGGCGAACGCGGCGATCATGCGAGATGTTCCCCCAGCAGGGCGAACGCGCCCTCGATCGCACCGGCCCTGACCGAGGCTCGATCACCGCTCAAGTCCAGCGTACGGACGGTGAGCACGGCCGGGCCCGCGAGCCCGACGTGGACGGTGCCGGGCGCCACGCCGTCCTGTCCGTCCGGACCCGCGACGCCGGTGAGACCGAGGCCCCAAGTGGCGCCGCACCGCTCTTTCGCGCCGACGGCCAGTTGCGCCGCGACCTCGGGATGAACGGCGCCGTGCGCGGCGAGAAGGTCTTCGTCGACGCCGGCCAGCGTCGCCTTGAGATCGGTCGCGTAGACGATCAGGCCGCCGCGGACGACGGCACTCGATCCGGGGATCTCGGTCAGCGTCGCGCAGACCAGCCCGGCGGTCAGCGACTCCGCCGTCGCCACCGTCTCCCCGCGCTCGATCAGGTGAGTGATCAAGGTCTCAGCATTCATGTGCCCGCGGCACGCCTTCCGGCGGCGCGCAGCCGCACCGCGCGCACGACGTAGTCGAGCCCGGTCACGACGGTCAGCACGAGCGCGAGCCCCATCAGCACCCAGCGCACCGGCTCGGCCGACGCGGGCAGGGGCAGCAGATACGCGGTGATGGCCGCGACCTGCGCGAGCGTCTTGGCCTTGCCGCCGCGGCTGGCCGGGATGACCCCGTGCCGGATCACCCAGAACCGCAGCAGCGTCACCCCGATCTCGCGGATCGCGATGACGATGGTGACCCACCAGCCCAGTTCGCCGAGCACGCTCAGCCCGATCAGCGCGGCGCCGATCAGCGCCTTGTCCGCGATCGGGTCGGCGATCTTGCCGAAGTCGGTGATCAGCCCGTACTTGCGCGCCACCCAGCCGTCGACCTGGTCGGTGAACGACGCGATCGCGAACAGCGCGGTGGCGATCGCACGCCAGAAGGTGTCCGTCCCGTCGCCGGTGAACAGCGCCAGCACGAACAGCGGCACCAGCACCAGCCGCGACATCGTGAGCAGGTTCGCCAGGTTCAGGGTCGGGACCGGGGTGGCATCGGGAACCCGGGCGTGCTCACCGCCCGTCCCCTCTCCGGCCCCGGCGTCGCTCGGGGCGGCATTCACCGGTCGGCCTCGGGCGGTGCGGGCCGCACGATCAGGTCGACACCTTCGGAGTCGACGACCTCGCAGCGCACGAAGTCACCCACCGCCAGCGCGGGCAGGTCTTCCGTCTCGATCAGGACGCATTCGCCGTCGACCTCGGGGGCCTGGTGCGCGGCGCGGCCGATGGGGTCCTCGCCGTCCTCGGCCTGCTCGATGAGGACGTCGACGAAGTCACCGATCCGGTCTTCGGCCCGCTGCGAGGTCAGTTCCTCGACCAGCGCGGAGATCCGCGCGACCCGCTCGGTCACCACGGACTCGTCGAGTTTGCCCTCGAAGGTCTCGGCCTCGGTGCCGTCCTCGTCCGAATACCCGAAGACGCCCACCGCGTCCAGCCGCGCACCGTTCAGGAAGCGCTCCAGCTCGGCGAGGTCCTCCTCGGTCTCGCCGGGGAACCCGACGATGACGTTGGTGCGGATGCCGGCGTTGGGCGAGAGGTCCCGGATCTGGTCGCACAGCGCGAGGAAGGAGTCCGTCGAGCCGAAGCGGCGCATGCGGCGCAGCACGGTCTCGCTGGAGTGCTGGAAGGACAGGTCGAAGTAGTCGGCGACGCCCGGCGTGGTCGCGATGGCCTTGACCAGGCCGGGGCGCGTCTCGGCGGGCTGCAGGTACGAGACGCGGACGCGTTCGATCCCGGGCACCGCGGCCAGGCGCGGGACCAGCAGTTCCAGCGCACGGGCGCCGTCACGGCCGAAGTCCTTGCCGTAGGAGGTGGAGTTCTCCGAGACGAGGAAGACCTCCTTGACGCCGTTCTCCGCGAGCCACATCGCCTCGGCGACGATCTCGTCCGGCTGCCGCGACACGAAGGAACCGCGGAACGACGGGATCGCGCAGAACGAGCAGCGCCGGTCGCAGCCGGACGCGATCTTCAGCGCGGCCACCGGGGAGGTGTCGAGCCGGGTCCGCAGCACCCGCGGGCCCCAGCCGCGCTGCGCGTGCCCCGGCACCTCGACCGACTCGGCGGCGTCCGGGCGCTGCACCGGGCTGATCGGCAGCAGCTTGCGGCGGTCGGAGGGGGTGTGGGACTCGATCTTGCGACCGGCCACGACGTCGTCGAGGCGTTCGGAGAGGTCTGCGTAGTGGTCGAAGCCCAGGACCGCGTCTGCCTCCGGCAGGTTCTCGGCCAGCTCGTTGCCGTAGCGCTCGGCCATGCAGCCGACGGCGACGACCTTCTTGCCGGTGTCGGACGCCGCGAGCAGCGTGTCGACCGAGTCCTTCTTGGCGGACTCGACGAAGCCGCAGGTGTTGACGACCACGACGTCGGAGTCCTCGGGCTCGGCGGCGAGCTCCCAGCCGCCCGCCGCCAGCCGTCCGGCGAGTTCCTCGGAATCGACCTCGTTGCGGGCGCAACCGAGGGTCAACAAGGAAACGCGACGGGTGGCGACAGGATCAGTGGTGGGAGAAGGCACGTGCCTTAGGGTAGCTGGCCTGTTCGCGGGGTCGGCGATCGCTCGCTCGGGCGAGCCCTCGACCGGGCGATACCTCGTGGATGGCTTAATGGTGGACGTGCCCTCAGACCCTCTCCTTCGCCGCCCTCCGACCGTCCGCCGGGCGCGGATCGCGGACGTCCGCAAGATCAAGGCGCTGGTCGACTCCGACGCGGGGACGGTGCTGCTGGAGAAGGAGCTCGTCACCCTCTACGAGAGCGTCCAGGAGTTCTGGGTGGTCGAAGACGGTGACGACGTGCTCGGCTGCGGCGCCCTCCACGTGCTGTGGGAGGACATCGCCGAACTGCGCACCATCGCCGTCGACAAGGCCTCCCGTGGTCGCGGCATCGGGCACGCGCTGGTGGAGCAGCTGATCGGCTTCGCCCGCGAGATCGGGCTGAAGCGGCTGTTCGTGCTGACCTTCGAGACCCACTTCTTCGCCGGCCACGGCTTCGTCGAGATCGACGGCACCCCGGTGACCCAGGAGGTCTACGAGGAGATGCGGCGTTCGGCCGACCCGGGTGTCGCGGAGTTCCTCGACCTGCCGTACGTGAAGCCCAACACCTTGGGCAACAGCCGGATGCTGCTGGAGCTGTAGCTGAAGGGGACTTTCACCGCATCGCATGCGGCGATGGTCCCCTTCAGCCCTTCTTCGCGTGGCGGGCGACCCGGACCCGGTTGCCGCACAGCGACGGCGTGCACCAGACACGCCTCCTGTTGGCCGCCACGAACAGCATCGAACAGTCATGCGCGCCGCATCGCCGCAGCTGGGCGGCGCGCGGACCGGACACGAGGTCGATCGCGGCCACCGCGACTGCGGCGAGCGCGATCTCGGCGCCGTCCTCACCATGCCAGAACGTCTTCGCTCCCTCGGCGGTCAGCCGCGGGCTGGTGGGAACGGCGGCCGCGGCCGCGTTGACCCGCTCGACCGCCCACGCCTCGGGCGCCCGGGCGGCCACGGTCGCCTCCAGCACCTCACGCACCGCTGACCGCAACCGCCTCGTCTGCGCGGCCGACGGCGGCCGGATGCCTTCGGGCAGCAGGGGCGCCTGCGTCGACCAGAACCTGTCGTGGCCGTCGTCGAGCAGATCGACCGACGGCGAGACGGCCAGCATCACGGTGTCGGCGAGGTTCACCGCGAGATCGTCACCGGGGAGCGTGTCGAGATCGAGCATGCCTTGACACTATCAGGTACTAATGGTTCAAGACAGTTCTAACCATTAGGGAGTGTTCATGGCGACCATCCGGCACCGCTCGGTCCAACTCGGCGACGTCGAGGTCTTCTATCGCGAGGCCGGTGCCCCCGACGCACCCGTTTTGCTGCTGCTGCACGGCTTCCCGACGTCGTCGCACCAGTTCGTGCGGCTGATGCGCCGTCTCGCCGGCCGGTGGCGGCTCATCGCGCCGGACCTGCCCGGATTCGGGCAGACGGTGACACCCGAGGGCTTCACGTTCACCTTCGACCGGCTCGCCGAGGTGGTCGGCGACTTCGTGGACGCGCTGGAACTGCGCAGATACGCGCTCTACGTCTTCGACTTCGGTGCCCCGGTGGGGCTGCGGCTGGCCGTCTCGCGGCCGTCCGAGGTCACGGCGCTGATCACGCAGAACGGCAACGCCTACGTCGAAGGACTCGGCCCGGCGATGCCGGACTTCGCTTCTCTCACGGACGAAACCGAGGCGCGGCGCGGATTCGCGGAGATCCTCCAGCCGGAACAGATCCAGTGGCAGTACACCGAGGGCGCCCGCGATCCAGAGACGATCGATCCTTCGAACTACCTGCTGGACCAGTACTTCCTCGACCGTCCCGGCCGCGTGGAGGCGATGCAGGACCTGCTTTGGGACTACCGGAACAACCCGCCCGTGTACCCGAAGTTCCAGGCGTGGCTACGGGAAGCGCAGCCGCCCGTACTCGCCGTCTGGGGCCGCGACGACCTGTTCTTCGCCCCTGCGGGAGCCGAAGCGTTCCGGAATGATGTTCCTTCGGCGGAGGTTCACTTCTTCGACACCGGGCACTTCGCGCTGGAGGAGGACGTCGAACCGATCAGCGAGCTGATCGACCGCTTCCTGGCGGCACACCACTGAAAGGCGGGACATGGACACCTCGGTCACCGACCATCTGCTCAGCACGACGCGAGCGGTCCGCCGCAAGCTCGACCTGGACCGGCCGGTGGAACCCGAGGTGCTCGAAGAGTGCCTGCGGCTCGCGTTGCAGGCGCCAACGCCGGGGAACCAGCAGGCGTGGCGATGGCTCGTCGTGCGGGATCAGGCGGTGAAGGACCGGCTGTCCGAACTGTTCCGGCGGGTCGGGAAGGCGTACCTGGAGGCGAACGCGGCGGCGCTGGGCGAGGCGATCACCGAACCCTCCGTCGCGCGGGCGTTCGCCTCGGGACAGCACCTGATCGACGTGATCGACCGGGTTCCGGTGTTCGTCATCCCGTGCCTGACCGGCAGGCCTGCCGGTGACAACGCGACCGACGCCGCGTTCTACGGCGGGATCTTCCCGGCGGTGTGGAACTTCCAGCTGGCGCTGCGCTCACGCGGCCTCGGCTCGACGCTCACGACGTATCACCTGACGCACGAAGCGGAGGCGGCCGAAATCCTCGGCATCCCGGCCGACGTCACGCAGGTGGGGCTGCTGCCGGTCGCCTACACGACGGTGCCGGACTTCAAACCCGCGTCGCGCGTGCCGCTGTCCGAAGTGGCGTACCTCGACGGCTGGGGGAACCCGCTGTCGTGAGCTGGTCGTGAGTGGCAAGTGTCGTTCTAACGACACTTGCCACTCACGACCAGCTGTACCGACCGGCTTCCCCGACGTCGCCAGCTAAGCCTTGGACACCCGCAGGGTGACCTGGTCGCCCCCCGAACTCACGGCGACCAGGTCCACCCGGCAGGCGGCGAACTCGACGGACTGCCGGCCACCCCGCCCGGTGGAGGCGACTTCCGCCGTCGTCCGCTCACCGCGTCCCGGTTCGGCCAAGGCCAGCTCGATCACGGCCTCCCCTTCCCAGACGCAGACCATGCCCGCGGCGCAGCGGGAATCGGACACCAGACGAGCGAACCGGATACTGACGTCCTTCGACGCGACCTCGGTCGTGTCACCGGCGTTGAGGACGACGGTCTCCCCCAGCTCGACGGCGCCCTGGGCAGGCTGGGGCCGCTGTACCGGCGCGGGCTGGACCAGCGTGGGCTGGGTCGCGGCGGGTTGTTCGCGCGCGGCGGAGCTCCCGGCTCCGCAGGCGAGGCCGACCAGGGCGCAGAGGACGACGAGCAGCTTCTTGGGGTCCACGTGTTCTGGACGTAGCGGAGGCTCCGGTCCGTTGCATCGGTTCTTCAGTTGCCCTCGCTGCCCGGGAACTCAGCGACGGTCGTGGGGATGTCAGATCCTCGCGGTCCGCTCAGTCCTCGGAGACGTCGCCGCCGTTCGCGTCCCCGCCGCCGCGGATCATGAACAGCACCGACTCCAGCTCCTCCGGTTTGATCAGCACGTCCCGCGCCTTCGAGCCCTCCGAAGGGCCGACGACGCCGCGGCTTTCCAGCAGGTCCATCAGCCGTCCGGCCTTGGCGAAACCGACGCGCAGCTTCCGCTGCAGCATCGACGTCGAGCCGAACTGCGAGGTGACGATCAGCTCGGCGGCCTGCAGCAGGACGTCGAGGTCGTCGCCGATGTCGGAGTCGATTTCCTTCTTCTCGCCGGCCTTCGCCGCGGTGACGCCGTCCTGGTAGTCCGGCTGCGCCTGCTCCTTGGCGAAGTTCACCACCGCGGAGATCTCTTCGTCGCCGACGAAGGCGCCCTGGATGCGGACCGGTTTCCCGGCACCCATCGGCAGGTACAGCGCGTCACCCATACCGATGAGCTTCTCCGCGCCCGGCTGGTCGAGGATGACCCGCGAGTCGGTGAGCGAGGAGGTCGCGAACGCCAGCCGCGACGGCACGTTGGTCTTGATCAGGCCGGTCACGACGTCGACCGACGGGCGCTGGGTCGCCAGCACCAGGTGGATACCGGCGGCACGCGCCTTCTGGGTGATCCGGACGATCGCGTCCTCGACGTCGCGCGGGGCGGTCATCATCAGGTCGGCGAGCTCGTCGACGATCGCCATGATGTACGGGTACGGCTGGTAGACGCGCTCGCTGCCGGGCGGCGCGGTGATCTCGCCCGAACGCACCTTCTTGTTGTAGTCGTCGATGTGCCGGACCTTGTTGACCTGCATGTCCTGATACCGCTGCTCCATCTCCTCCACCAGCCAGGCCAGCGCGGCGGCGGCCTTCTTCGGCTGGGTGATGATGGGCGTGATCAGGTGCGGGATGCCCTCGTACGGGGTCAGCTCGACCATCTTCGGGTCGATCAGGATCATCCGGCACTCGTCCGGCGTCGCCCGCGCGAGCAGCGACACCAGCATCGAGTTCACGAAGCTCGACTTACCGGAACCGGTGGACCCCGCCACCAGCAGGTGCGGCATCTTCGTCAGGTTCGCGGTGACGAAATGGCCCTCGATGTCCTTGCCGAGCCCGATGACCATCGGGTGGTTGTCCTTGACCGTCGACGGCGCGCGCAGCACGTCGCCGAGGCGCACCATCTCGCGGTCGGAGTTCGGCACCTCGATGCCGACCGCGGATTTGCCGGGGATCGGCGCGAGCAGCCGGACGTTGTCGGTCGCCACCGCGTAGGCGATGTTCTTGGTCAGCGCGGTGATCTTCTCGACCTTCACGCCAGGGCCGAGTTCGACCTCGTACCGGGTGACCGTCGGGCCCCGTGTGAAGCCCGTGACCTGCGCGTCGACGTTGAACTGCTCCAGCACGCCGGTGATCGCCTCGATCATGGCGTCGTTGGCCTTGCTGCGGGACTTCGGCGCGTCGCCGAGCTTCAGCAGATCCGGCGGCGGGAGTTTGTAGTCGCCTTCGACGGTCCTCGTGACCGCCAGCGGAGCCTCGGCCTTCTTCGGCTTCTTCTCTTCGACAGGCTTGGGGGCCGGCTTCGGCGGTCGCAGCGGCGTCGGTGTTTCGGCCAGCGCGGCCTCGATGTCGAGCTGCTCGCCCTCGTGGTCGGCCGCGGCCTGGCGGCGGCGCGACGGCTTCCGCAGGCGGACAGACTTCGGGTCGGCTTCGGTGACGGCGTCGCGTTCGTCGTGGATGGCCTTGCGCTCGGCCTCGGCCTCTTCGATCTCTTCGGGGTCGAGACCCCAGTTCCGCAGCCGGTGCGGGATCTCCCGGACCGGGGTCCCGGTGAACACGAGCGTGCCGAACAGCAGCGCCAGCACCAGCAGCGGCACGGCGACCCAGGTGGTGACGCCCATGGTCAGCAGGCCACCGGAGAACGCGCCGATCACCCCGCCGGCGTACATCCGGCCGTCGTTGGTCTCGGGCAGCGCGGTGAAGATGTGCAGCAGGCCGAGTACCGACAGGATGACCAGCAGCGTGCCGATCACCATCCGCGGCCGGGCCTCCGGCATCGGTTCCGAACGCATCAGCGCGACGGCGACGACGGTGAGCACCAGCGGCAACGTCACCGCCCCGGCGCCCAGCAGCGAGCGCGTGCCGACCTCCACCCAGCCGCCGATCGGGCCCGCGGCCCGCCACCAGACGCCGAAGGCGATCACCAGCGCCAGCGCGATCAGGCCCAGTGCGAGACCGTCCCGGCGGTGTTCCGGTTCGAGTTCACGGCCGCGGCCGACCGTCCGCGCCAGGGTCCCGAGACCCTTCGCGAGCAGGTTCCAGGTGCCGCGCACGCCCTTGGCGAACGTGCCGGACGATTTCTTCCGCGGTGCGGGACGCCGTGGAGCGGGCTTCCTCGCAGCCGTTGACCTGGGCTTCGCCGGGGTACGCGGCTTTCGCGCCGGCCCCTTGCTGCCGCCGCTTCGCGCCGTACTCCGTTTCCTGGTCGTCGACCCGCTAGCCATGTCTCCACGGTAACCGCCTCGACCCTCCAGCCCCGGCTGCCACTCGGAGCACATCTTGAACATTCGTCTCAGGTCACAGCTTGAGCGGCCATCCGGGTGAAAAGCGGTTCATGACATGCTCTGCCCCATGTTCGCGCTGCATCAGGATGAAAATTCGGCTCGCCGCGCCCCGGCCATCTGGCGCACGATGCTGAACATCGACCGGGGGCTGGTCAACTTCGTCGGCAAACTCACCGTGACCGGCGGTGTTCCGGCCGAACTGCGCCGCAAGCCCTTGCTCATGACGGCCAACCACATCGGGGTGTTCGACGCGTTCGTGCTGATGGCGGCCTGCAAACGGATCGGCATCAACCCGCGGTTCATGCTGGCGGGCGGCATCCTCGACGCGCCGGTCATCGGCCCCGCGCTGCGGGTCAGCGGCCACCTGCGGGTCGACCGCAAACAGGCTTCGACGGCCATCGGCCAGTTCACCGAAGCCACCGAAGCGCTGCGCACCACCCATGACCCGTTGATCGTCTATCCCGAGGGCCGGATCAGTCACGATCCCGGCCTGTGGCCGGAGCGCGGCAAGACCGGCGCGGCGCGGCTCGCGCTGGCCGCCGGGGTGCCGGTGATCCCGATCAGTCAGTGGGGCGCGCACGAGGCCGTGTACTGGGGAACGGAGACCGTCAACGGTCCCGCCGACCTGGTGCCGCTCGCGAAGTCCGGGCTGAGCGCGCCCATGCGGCGGCCACGGTTCAAGGTGCATTTCGGCGAGCCGGTGGACCTGTCGGAGGTCGAGCCGGAACGGCCGGGCGCCGGGGTCCGCGCGCACGCCAAGATCATGCAGGCCATCACCGACGGCCTGGTCCCGCTGCGCCGCGACGAACTCGACAAGCCGCGCTTCCACGACCCGACACGGCCGACCGACACCGTCAGTCCCTGGAAGAAGTACTGAGTTCCGGATCCTGAGACGCGTGCTCACGTTCGCCTAGGGTCGGCGGACGTGAGCACCCGCATCCTCGTCGTCTACTACAGCGCGACCGGAAACACCGCGAAACTCGCCACGGCGCTGGCCGACGGCGCCCGCGAGGCCGAAGCCGACGTCCGTGTCCGCACGGTTCCCGAAACGGCCCCGCCCGGTGCGGTGGCGAGCAATCCGCGCTGGCAGGCGTGGGTGGACGCCGGGCCGCACCACGAGACGGCGACGCTGGAAGACCTGGAATGGGCCGACGGTTTCGCGGCCGGGAGCCCGACCCGCTTCGGCGGCCCCGCCGCCCAGCTGAAGTCCTTTTTGGACAGCACCGGTGGCCTGTGGGCCAAGGGAAAGCTGGTGAACAAGGTCGCGACGTCGTTCACCACCGCGTCCACCGCGCACGGCGGGCTCGAATCGACCGTGCTGGCGACCAACAACATCTTCTACCACTGGGGCGCCATCGTCCTGCCGCTCGGTTACCCCGATCCGCGGCTGCTCGAATCGGGCAATCCCTACGGCGGCTCGTTCGTCTCACGCAAATCCGCCGAACCCGACGAACTCGCCCTGGACGCCCTCCGGTTACAGGGGCGACGGCTCGCCACTGTCTCGCGCTACATCGCCGACGGCCTTTTCAAGGACGGGTGAAGGGAACCGCACACCCGCCTCCCACGTCATAGAGTGGTCACACAGCGTCACGCTACGGGGAGGAAGCGGGATGACCGGCGGCTACGAGGTGGTCCTGGAATCGATCGGCGCGGCATCAAGCGCGGCGAAACGGGCTTCGGACGACGTCGGGAAGGTGAACCTCGCGGCCACGCTCGCCGATGTCGCGGCGGGCTTGCCGGGTGGCGTATCCGGTGAAGCGGCCCGGCTGCTCGCCGACGCCTGGGGCCGCGCGGTGCCCGGCTGGGCCGAGAACACCGCCGACTACTCCGCACGACTCGACGCGGCGGCCGTCCGCTACCGCTCGAACGAGCTCGCGGCGTCACGAGAACTCCCCGCCTGATGCTCACCTGGGATGACGTGCGCCGGTGGGATCCGGCCGCGATCGGCCGCGTGGCCGACGCGCTCAACGACGGCTGCACCCGCATCATCGCGGCGAACGACGACGTCGGAGCCATGGCCCGCTTCACGGGCTGGACCGGCGAGGCGGCCACCGCCGCGTCGATCCGGGGCGAATCGCTGACCTCCACCCTGGAACGGCTCGTCGCCGAGGCGTCCGCGGTCCGGCGAGGTGCCCACGAGGTGCAGATCGCGCTGGACCGGATCGTGGCGTTCGTGCGGGAGACCGACGAACTGGCGCACCGGAACGGCCTGGCCATCGGTCCCCGCGGCGAGATCTCCGTCGGCGTCGCGCGGCCCGACCAGTCTCGCGTGATGGCGGAACTGGCCGACCGGATCGAACAGGGCCTGCGCCGCGCGACGGACGTCGACGCCGATTTCGCCGCGATCCTTGGCCGGGCCCTTCGTGGCGAGATCACCGAACAGGGTGGCGGCACCCTCGCCCAAGCGGCGGACGCCGGGGCCGCGCAAAGCGGCCTGTCGATCATCGGCCCGCCGGAGAACGGCTCCCCCGGCGACAACAAGGCCTGGTGGGCAAGCCTGTCGGATACGGCGAAAGTCGCACTGCTGCAAGGAAACCCGGGGCTCGTCGGCAATCTCGACGGTATCCCGGCGGCCGACCGCGACGCCGCCAACCGAGCCGTCCTCGCCCGCGAGATCGCACGGCTCCAGGGCGATCCCAAGCTCAAGGGTCTGGAAGCCATCGAACAGCGGCTGGCCCAGTCGGAGCCGCAGGCGTTCCTGCTGGGGCTGGACACCAGCGGCGACGGGAAGGCGATCGTTTCCGCGGGGAATCCCGACACCGCGGCGAATGTGGCGACCTATGTGCCGGGGACCGGTTCGGAACTGGCGAAGATCGGCGGCGATCTCAACCGGTCCGACAAGATGTGGGCCGCGGCGACCACCTCGGGTTCGCCGTCGACCGCGGTGATCACCTGGCTCGGCTACGACGCGCCGAACGAGATCACCGACGCCGCGAACGCCAAGTACGCCGACGGCGGCAAGGCGGCCCTCGCCGGATTCCAGGACGGGCTAAGGGAAACACACCAAGGACCGCCTTCGCACAACACGGTGCTGGGCCACAGCTACGGCACCACCGTCGTCGGGCACGCGGCGGTCGACGGCGGCCTCGCCGCGGACGAACTCGTCTTCGTGGCGAGCCCCGGCGTCGGCGCGGACGACGGCGGCGAACTGCACCTCGACGGGGTGAACCAGGACGAGATCGGCAAGCACGTGCACGCGACCGTGGCCGAACACGACATGATCAACCTGGCCAACGTCGAGATCGCCGGCTACGACCCGATCCTCGGCCAGGACCCGACCGACGCGGACTTCGGCGGGCAGGTGTTCACTTCGGCGCCGGGCACGGACGGGTGGAGTGGGTACAGCACGGAGGCGCACAGCGAATACTGGGAAGACAACAACCCGTCGCTCCGGAACATCGGCCTGATCATCGCGGGAAAGCCCGCCTCGTGAGACTTCCGCTCCTGACCGCTCTTCTCGTGCTCTTGTCCGCTTGTTCCCCCGGAGGTGGAGACGCCATGAAACCGACCATCACCGAACACGAGGCGAAAGACAAGGTCGAGCGGTACATCGAGGGCGCGCTCTCCGCGTTGCCCGGCTCGGCGAAACGGAAACCGTTCACCCAGCACAGGTCCGAGTGCGCCGACCCCACCGACGACGGTCCCCAAGGCCGCTTCGAGATCTCCGCGACCTATGAGGTCACCGGCCTCGAACCGGCACGGTTCGCGGAATACTTCGACGCGATCGTCCAGTGGTGGTCGGCTCACGACTTCGCGGTCCTGACGGATTCGCGGCCGAAGGATCAGTACGTGTTCGTCAGGAACAAAGCGGACGCTTTCGACATGTCCGTACAGGCGAACGACCTCGGCAAGTTCTACGTCGGGGCGACCTCCCCCTGCGTCTGGCCCAACGGCACGCCCGAACCCCAAGCCGCCGAAGCCACCGAACCCGAGCAACCGGTCGCCGCTCCCCCGGAACCGGAGCCGGTCCGCAAACCGCGCCGCGCCCCCGTCGACGACGAGGACTTCGCGCAGACCAACTGGACCGACGGCGGCGCCTCCTTCTGACGGCCCATGGCCACCGGGAGGGTAGTGGGCTGCTGGAAGCGGGGAAGATTCCGGACGTTGAACGTCCCAAATCTTCCCCGCTCGGCCTGTCGGCGCGCCCAGCCGCTGGGAAAACGGGTCGCCCCGCCGCCACCCGGCCTCTACCCTCCGGCCGTGACCGCCGAACTCGCCGCCGCCCCCGCCCAGCATGTCGCGCATCGCGGCCGGGGCATCACGCTCATCCTGCTCGCCGCGGTCTTCTTCGGGACGTCGGGTGTGCTGGGCAAACCGGCGATGCAGGCGGGGTTGTCGCCGGAGCAGGTCGCGGCGATCCGCATCGGGCTGTCGGCGATCGTGCTGCTCGCGCTGTTCGCCGTCTTCCGGCCGAAGCTCCTCAAAGTGACGAAGCGCGAGTGGCCGCTGCTGCTGGCGTACGGCTCGCTCGGCGTGGCGGGCGTTCAGCTCATGTATTTTCTCGCGGCGGGCCGGATCCCGGTCGGGATCGCGATTTTGCTCGAGTTCACCTCACCGGTGCTGATCGCGCTGTGGGTGCGGTTCGTGCGGCGAGTGCGGTTGCCGAGGGCGATGTGGGCGGGGATCGCGCTGGCGATGACGGGGCTCGTGCTGGTCGCGCAGGTCTGGGAGGGGCTCAGCCTGGACGTCGTCGGGTTGCTCGCCGGGCTGGGCGCGGCCGTCTGTTCGGCGGGCTACTTCCTGCTCGGGGAACGGGGCGTCGCGGATCGCGATCCACTCGGCATGGTCACCTGGGGGATGACGATCGGCGCGGTCCTGGTGTGCGCGGTCGCGCCGCCGTGGACGATCCCGTGGGGCGTGCTCGACGCCCCGGCGTCGTTCGGGCCGTGGGAGCCGCCGGTGTGGTCGCTGCTGATCGCGCTGGTGCTGATCGCGACCGTCCTCGCCTACGCGACGGGCATGGCGGCGCTGCGGCATCTCCCGGCGTCGGTGGCGAGCGTCGTGGGACTGGTGGAGCCGCTGATCGCCGCCACCGCGGCCTGGCTGCTGCTGGGCGAGGCGCTCAGCTGGATCCAAGCCGCGGGCGCGGTCGTGCTGCTGACCGGCGCGTACATCGTCCAGCTGAATTCGAACGTGGTCCAGACGGACTCAACCCTGCTGGAGGCCTCGTAGCTCGCCGATCTCCTGCTGCTGCGAACGCGACGTCGTCGCGGCGAGGTCGCGGGCGTCGGGGTTGCGGCCGTGCTGGGTTTCGGCTTCGGCGATGCGGACACCCGCCTCGCGCTGGCGGATCAGGCGGGCGGTGAACTGGCGGTCGAAGTCCTTTCCGGACAGTCCCGCCAATTCCGCCATGTCGCCGGGGCCGATGTACCCGTCGCGCTGGATGTGTTCGAGGTTCGGGTCGTCCGGCGCGGGCTGGCCCCACGCCTCGATGAGCCCGGAAAGCCGCGCGATCTCCGGCTCGTGCGTGTCGATGACGCGCTTGGCGAGCGCCTTCAGCAGGCCGTTCTCCGCGCGGGTTTCCGCCAGTGAAGCCAGATCCACGCCCTGCTGGTGGTGCGCGAGCGCCTGCCGGGCGAACGCGACATCGGCGTCGTTGAACGGAACGGCGGCCTGTTGCGCCATCGGTGAAGACCCGGGAGGCGCCGTCTGCGACTGGGGTGCCTCGTCCGAGCAGCCCGCGAGCGCGACGGCGGCCATGGCGACGGCGGGCAGGAACCGGAGGACGGCGTGCGACATCGAAGAGCTCCTCGGAACGCGCGGTGGAGGTGCCTAGGTTGGCAGAGTCCACATCGGCCTGTTCACCGGGGGTTGCGCAAACACTTTTCCTCGCGGGCTCGTGGTGCGACAATCCCGCGATCCACCGCCGCTCCGACAGGAGGTAACCGCGAATGGGCGCAGAAACCACGACCGAGCGGCCGGGGTTGCGCCCGGACCTGCGGCAACGCCACGTCCGGATGATCGCCCTCGGCGGCATCATCGGCGCGAGCCTGTTCATCGGCAGCGGCGCGGTCATCCACACCGTCGGCCCGGCGGCCGTCCTCTCCTACGCCATCGGCGGCCTGATCGTCGTGCTCGTGATGCGGATGCTGGGCGAGATGGCGACCGCCGCGCCGTCCCAGGGTTCCTTCATGGAATACGCGCGGACCTCGCTCGGCGGCTGGGCGGGTTTCACCGTCGGCTGGCTTTACTGGTACTTCTGGGTCGGTGTGGTCGCGTTCGAGGCCGTCGCCGGGGCGAAGATCCTGCAGACCTGGATTCCCGTTGTGCCGCAATGGATCTTCTCGCTCGTCCTGATGCTGCTGCTGACCGCGACCAACCTCGCCTCGGCCAAGTCGTTCGGGGAGACGGAGTTCTGGCTCGCGTCGGTCAAGATCGCCACGATCGTGGTGTTCCTCGTGGTGGGCGTCCTGTTCGTGCTCGGCCTCTGGCCCGGCGGTTCGTTCTCGGTCGGCAACATCGCGCAGGACGGCTTCTTCGCCAACGGCGGGTTCTCGGTGGTCCACGGCGTGGTGATCGTGATCTTCTCCTATTTCGGCGCGGAGATCGTCACCATCGCCGCCGCCGAATCGCGGGAGCCGGAAACCGCCGTGCGCAAGGCGACCTCGTCGATCGTCTGGCGGGTCATCGTGTTCTACGTCGGCTCCGTGACGCTGCTGGTGATGATCACCGGCTGGCGGGAGATCCCGACCACGACGAGCCCGTTCGCCGCCGCGTTCGGCCGGTTCGGCATCCCCGCCGCCGAGACCGTGGTCAGCGCGGTGGTGCTGACGGCCGTGCTGTCGGTGCTGAATTCGGGGCTGTACACCGCTTCCCGCATGTTGTTCGCGTTGCACGGCAACGGCTGGGCGCCGAAGTGGATCGCGGACACGAACCGGCGCGGTGTGCCGTGGAAGGCGATCCTGGTGTCCACTTCGGTCGGGTACGTGGCCGTGGTGATGAATTTCGTGTCACCGGACAAGATCTTCTACTTCATCATCAACTCCGCGGGCGCGGTCGCGCTGTTCGTCTACGCGATCATCGCGGGTTCGCAGCTCCGGATGCGGCGCCGTCTGGAGGCCGAGGCGCCGGAGCGGCTGAAGCTGCGCATGTGGGGCTATCCGTGGCTGAGCTGGCTCACGCTCGCCGGGACGCTGGCCGTGGTCGCGTCGATGTTGTTCGTGGACGCGGACACGCGGGCCCAGCTGTACCTGAGCCTGATCAGCCTGGTGGTGATCCTCGGCGTCTACTTCATCCAGCGCCGGCGATCCGGCCGAGAGCACCGTAGAACACCTCTCCGATCTTCGCGGGATCACGGCTGAGGAAGGCCTGGCCGCCGACCGGGACGACGAGCTGCCCGAGTTCGGTCTCGTCGGCGGCCGGGCCGATCCCGAGGGCGATCAACGGTACCGGGTGCTTCCTGTCGTGCAGCTTTCCCAGCTCGGCCAGCAGGTTCTCGCGGCTGATGCCGCCGGGGTCGGTGTTGCGGCCGTCGGTCATCACGATGACCAGGTTCAGTTTCCCCGGCTGCCATTCCGCGCGTGCCAGCCGATAGATGTCGAGGACGCTGTCGTACAGGCCGGTCTGCCCGTCCGGCACGGCGCGGACGGCGCGCAGCCGGTCCACGGCGGCCAGCTGCTGTCCGACCGGCGCCATCGGCAGGATCTCCCGGTAGTCGCGTTCACCGTCCATTTTGGTCGCGAAGGTCAGGAAACGGATCTGTGACGCGGGTTTGAACAGCCGCAGCGCGTTCTCCGCCGCTTCCAGCGTGATCCGCAGCCGGGATTTGCCGGTTCCCGGGACCGGCGCGCTCATCGAACCGGAGACGTCGATCAACACCTGGACCCGGGCGGCCGCGTTCACCCCGGCCCACTGGCGGAGCGCTTCGTCGACATCAGTGGCGGCCGGGATCTCGGCGCTGCGCTGTCCTTGCGCCTCGACACGCTGATCGGTTTCCGCCAACCGCAACGCTTGCCCGCCCGGGGCACGCACGTCGGACCGTGGGCCGGTCGCGGCACCGTGAAGCAGGGCGCGTTTCAGTTCCGCGACGGCCTTGCCCTGCTGCTGGGTCGCGCCCGCGATCTCGACGAACGGGTAGTCGAGCGCGGGGGCCGCGGCGGAGTACGCGGCCACCAGCGCGATCTCGCCGTCGGGCAGCTCGGAGTTGTGCCGCAGCACCGCGTTCTCCGCCGCGGGGAACACCGTCGGCGAAGCGCCGGCCGAGAACTTCCGGAGCAAGGCCACGTACGCGGCGGCCGGATCCGAGGCGCCCTTCGTGACATGGCGCAAGGCCAGCAGCGCCGAAACACCGACGGGGTCGCTCACGGGATCCGGCATCCCGGCGACGATTCCGGCGTGGCCGAGTACTTCCGGCCAGGTCAGCGGCTTACGGGGCCAGCCGAGTTCTTTCGCGACCGGTTCCGCGACCGCGAGCACCACCGGCGAACTGGCCACCGACGGCCCGGAGAGGGGAACACCGCCGGCCCTTCTCAGGAACAGCGTCGAGGACGGGATCCAGGCCTGCGGCCGGGGCGCCGTCCCGGACAGCTCGTCCGCCATCTGGAGGGAATCCCTG
Organism: Amycolatopsis sp. WAC 01376; assembly: GCF_003947415.1. Classification (GTDB taxonomy): domain Bacteria; phylum Actinomycetota; class Actinomycetes; order Mycobacteriales; family Pseudonocardiaceae; genus Amycolatopsis. The sequence continues at coordinate 499,268 of NZ_QHKL01000003.1, read as the reverse complement.
GCCTGGACGTCGAACGCGACACAGGCGAGACCGAGGTCGCGGGCGGTCCGGATGACGGCGGGAGCGATGTCGGGCGACGCGGCGACGACGACCCGCTCGGGCTCGCAACCCGGATCGGAACGCGCCAGGGCCACGGTCACCCAGGTGGCCGCGCCGAGCACGGCCGCCAGCGCGAGCGCCAGTAGCGGAAGCAGTATCCGTCTTCGGGTCCGGGCGGTGGTGTGGCGTCCCATGGACTCTCCCGGTCTCCCGGCATGGGGCTCGAGGAGCGTCCGAGGGTACGCCGACCCCACTCTTAGGGGAAGGCTGCGACTTTCGGCGTAGGAGAAACCGTACCGAGGCGGGAGGTGTCCGAACACGGGTCGCGGAACACTTGCCCCGTAAGGAAAACACTCGAAATCGGGGGAATCCGTGACGAACCGGCCCACGCGCGCGGAACAGCGCAAAGCACGCAACGCCCTGTTCGGTCAGGCGATCACGATCGCCTTCGCTCTGCTGATGACGGCGGCCGCGAACCGGTCTTCATCGGGATGAGCCGCGCCTGGGCGACCGGCGAGTTCGCCCAAGGACGCCAGGGCGACGGCCACGAGTGCGCGGCATCGGGGTGCTCCACCCGCGCGTCGGTGAAGTCGGCGCCTTGTGCGAACTCGGCGTCGGCGAAGGTGGTCGTCCCGCTGAACAGCGCGCCGACGAAGGTCGCGTACCTGGGGAACGACGCGGTACGGAAGTCGGTGTCGCCGGTGAAGCACGCTCTGTCGAAGTTGACGTAGGGCGAGAACCGGGTCCCGCGGAAGTTCCCGCGGACGATCAGGCTGTCCTGGAGGTCGGCACCCACCAGGAAGGTGTCCGCGAAGTCGGGTTCGATGAGCACCGCGTCCCGCAGTTCCAGCTCTTCGACCTCCCAGAATTCGAAGGGCTTGGCCTCCCCGGCGGGCCACCTGAAGTGCCGCGTGAGAAGCCTCTGCGCGGCGAGCCGGACTTCGAGCTCTTCCTCGTCTGCGACCGGGTATTCGAAAGGCTTGCGCAGATAGCCGCAGGTCAGCTCGACGACGTCTTCCCTGGCTTCGGGTTCTTCGCGCCCGTAGCGCTCCAGGGCCGCGAAGGATTCGAGGCGCTCTGCGGCGCCCTCGCTGTCCATCATCTCGACGGCGCGCTCCCAGCGGTCCCGCCGGAGCCCGGCGGCCAGTTCGCCGGGCTTCCGCCGCCGATCGCGGCGGATGCCCTCGATGAACGTCCGTCCGAGGTAGACCGCGCCCACTCCCAAGGCCACCCCGGCCAGCGCGCCGACGACGTGCAGTCCGATCATCATGCGGCGATTATGCGCGAGAAGGCCCCTTCACTCGACTGAGTAAAGGGGCCTTCTCACGTGCTCACGGCTAAACGGGGATGACCGTCGGCACGATCATCGGACGGCGCCGGTAGGTGTCGGCGACCCAGCGGCCGACGACGCGGCGCACGGCCTGCGCGATGCGATGGGTGTCGGTGATGCCCTCGGCCTCGGTCCTGGCGAGTTCCATCTCTACCATCGGGAGCACGGCGTCGAGCGCCTTCGGGTCGTCGGAGAAACCGCGTCCGGACACCGTCGGACGGGTCACCGCGCGGCCGGTGCTGGTGTCGACGGCGACGGTGATGGCGATGAAACCGCCCTCGCCGAGCACGAGCCTGTCGGACAGCGTCGACTCGCCGACGTCGCCGACCGAGAGGCCGTCGACGTACACGTGCCCGACCTCGACACGGCCGGTCCGGGTGGCCTTGCCGTCGACGAGGTCGACCACGACGCCGTCCTCGGCGATGACCACGTTCTCCGGCGCGACACCCGTGCGCACGGCCAGTTCACCGTTGGCGCGCAGGTGCTTCCACTCGCCGTGCACCGGCATGACGTTGCTGGGGCGCACCGCGTTGTACAGGTACAGCAGTTCGCCCGCCGACGCGTGCCCGGACACGTGCACCTTGGCGTTGCCCTGGTGCACGACGTTCGCGCCGAGCCGGGTGAGGCCGTTGACGACGCCGAAGACCGCGGTCTCGTTGCCCGGGATCATCGAGCTGGCCAGCACGACGGTGTCGCCGGCGCGGATCGAGATCTGCCGGTGTTCGCCGCGCGCCATCCGCGACAGCGCCGACAGCGGCTCGCCCTGCGAACCGGTCGACACGAACAGCACCTTGCTCTCGGGCAGGTCGCTGGCCTGGTCGAGGTTGACCAGCAGGCCGTCCGGCACGTTCAGCAGGCCAAGGTCGGCGGCGATCCCCATGTTCCGGACCATCGACCGGCCGACGAAGGCGACCCGGCGGCCGTGCCGGGTGGCGGCGTCGAGCACCTGCTGGACGCGGTGCACGTGGCTCGCGAAGCAGGCGACGATGACGCGCTGGTCGACCCTGCGGACGACGTCGTCGAGCACCGGGCCGATGTCGCGTTCCGGCATGACGAATCCGGGCACCTCGGCGTTGGTCGAGTCGACGCAGAACAGGTCCACGCCCTCGTCGCCGAGCCGGGAGAACCCGGCGAGGTCGGTCAGCCTGCCGTCGAGCGGGAGCTGGTCGAGCTTGATGTCGCCGGTGTGCAGCACGACCCCCGCCGGCGTGCGGATGGCCACCGCGAGCGCGTCCGGGATCGAGTGGTTGACCGCGAAGAACTCGAGGTCGAACGCGCCGACCTTGCGGCGTTCGCCCTCGCGGACCTCGATCAGGTTCGGCCGCTGACGGTGCTCCTTGGCCTTGGCCGCGAGCAGCGCGTTCGTGAACCGGGAGCCGTAGATCTTCAGGTCCGGGAAGAGCCGCAGCAGGAACGGGACGGCACCGATGTGGTCCTCGTGCCCGTGGGTGAGGACGAGGCCGTCGATGTCTTCGAGGCGGTCTTCGATCGCGCGGAAGTCGGGCAGGATCAGGTCGACGCCGGGCTGGTCGTCTTCGGGGAAGAGCACCCCGCAGTCGACGATCAGCAGACGGCCGCCGAACTCGAAGACGGTCATGTTGCGGCCGACTTCGCCGATCCCGCCGAGCGCCACGACGCGCAAGGCGCCTTCGGGCAGCGCCGGCGGCGGGTTGGTCGGTCCGGGTCCGGTTGACAATGAACTCACCGAGGCATGGTCCCTACGCTGGTATGTGAGGTCGGCGCCGTGTAGGCCGCCGCTGAATCTGCTTGTGCCACCCGAGCACCATGCCAGTCACTGGCGGCGCTTTCGCCGAGCGGCACGCCTCCCTGGGCGAGATCGGCGGAAATCGCCTGGAGTTGCTCGTCGTTCGCGGCCACGATGGGCAGGCGCGGGTCGCCGATGTCGAAGCCGCGCAGCCGCAGCGCCGCCTTCGCGAACGCGACCCCGCCGACACGGGACATCGCCCGGAGAACCGGCAGCATGCCGCGGTGGTTGGTGCGCGCGGTCGAGGTGTCGCCGGATTCGTAGGCGTCCATCATGCTGCGAATCCGGCCCGCCACGACGTGCCCGATGACGCTGACCACGCCGGTGCCGCCGACGGAGACCCACGGGAGGTTGAGGCCGTCGTCGCCGGAGTAGTAGGCGAGCTGGGTGTTCGCGATGACCTCGGAGCCGGCGATCAGGTCGCCCTTGGCGTCCTTGACCGCGAGGATGCGGGGATGCTCCGCCAGCCGCAGCAGCGTGTCGACCTCGATGGGGACGATCGAGCGCGGCGGGATGTCGTAGAGCATCACCGGCAGCTCGGTGGCGTCGGCGACGGTGGTGAAATGCGCGTAGAGCCCGGCCTGGCTTGGCCGCGAGTAGTACGGCGTGACGACGAGGATGCCGTGGGCGCCCGCCGCTTCGGCCTGCTTCGCCTGCTCGATGCTGTGCGCGGTGTTGTTCGTGCCAGCCCCGGCGACGATCGTCGCGCGGTCACCGACGGCCGCGACGACCGCGCGGATCAGCTCGGCCTTTTCGGCGTCGGTCGTGGTGGGGCTCTCCCCGGTCGTGCCGTTCACGACGAGACCGTCGTTGCCCAGATCCACGAGGTGTTCGGCCAGCTCCTGCGCCCGCTTCAGGTCCAGCGCGCCGTCGGCGTCGAAGGGGGTGGCCATCGCGGTGAGCACGCGCCCGAACGGTCTTCCCGGCGCTGCGGTAGGTGGAGTGGACATGCTGTGAAGGTACCTCCTGCGGCCGTTCGACCCCTTGCCGACGTGGTCATTCCCGAGAATGCGGGAGATTTTCCGCGACGAAGGCGAACTCGGCGCAAACTCTGGCGTGAGCTATTTGACCTTGGTGGTGATCTGCGCGGGGATCTGGCTCCCGTCGGTCTTGGCGAGCAGGCAGAGGTAGCCGCGCGAGTAGCCAGGGTCGTCCTCGTTGGGCGGCCGGTTCCATTCGGCTTCGGTCGGCACCACGGGACGCCAGATCAGCGTCGAACGCTGCTCCGCCGGGACGACGTTCGAGTTGAAGGTCGCCGAGCACAGCGACTCGGCGATCCGGTTGACCGCGTCCGCGCCGGGATACACCGCGACCTGGGCGTCGTCGTCCGAATAGGACTGGACTTCGAGCAGGCTGCCCTTGGCGAAGACCTCCAGCAGGTGGTCCTTGCCGCAGCTGATGCCGTCGTTCAGGTTGACGCCCTCTTTGAGCGGCACGTTGTAGCAGTCACCGGAGGAACCGAGCTTGATCTGCCCGTTGATGCCGTAGGTCAGCGTGGGCTGCGCCTGATTGTTCCCCTCCGGCGCGGCCATCCAGCGACCCAAGAAGATGCCGCCGACCAGGGCGGCGATCACGGCGACGGCGGCCAGGCCGAGCCACAGCGGACGGAGGTTGCGCTTGGCGGGTGCGGGCGCGGGTGCGAGCCGGGTCATCGGCTGGCCGGACTGCGGCATCATCGCGGTGCCGCCCGAGGGCGGGGTCGGCTGGGCCTGCACGCCCTGCGCGGCCGCGAGCAGGCTGCGCACCTGGTCGTACGACATCCGCGCCTCGGGTTTGGTGACCAGCAGGCCGAGGATCGCGGCGGCCAGCGGGCCCTGGATCCGGGTCAGATACGGCGCCTCGGTCATGATCGCGTGCAACGTCGCGGCGGTGGTCGACCGTTCGAACGCGACGATGCCCTCCGCGGCGAAGAACAGCGTCGTGCCCAGCGACCAGAGGTCGGATTCGGGCATCGCGTCGCGGCCTTCGACGCGTTCGGGCGCCATGAACGCGGGCGAACCGACGATCATGCCGCTGGTGGTCAGGCGCGGGTCGTCGGCGGCGTGCGCGATGCCGAAGTCGGTGAGCTTCACCCGGCCGTCCGGCGCGACCATGATGTTCGCGGGTTTGACGTCGCGGTGCACGATCCCGGCGGCGTGCGCGGCCCGCAGCGCGGACAGCACCCGCTCCCCCACCAGCGCGATCTGCTGGGCGGGCAGGGGGCCGCGGTCGCGCACCAGGTCGGCCAGCGTCGGCGCCTCGACCAGTTCCATCACGATGTAGGTCGCGCCGTTCTCGGTGACGACGTCGTACACGGTGACCACGGCCGGATCGTTGAGACGACCGGCGGAGCGGACCTCGCGCAGCATCCGCTCCGTGAGCACCGAAGCGTCCTCGGGCGCGTTCGGGAACTTCAGCTCTTTGATCGCCACCTGACGGCCGATCACCTGGTCCTGCGCGCGCCAGACGATGCCCATCCCGCCGCGGCCGAGCTCGCCCAGCAGGGCGTATCGGCCGGCGACGATCCGCGCGCCGGTGGCCTGCTGCGTCTGCTGGGGCGGCCCGTACGGACGGGTCTGTTCGTCGGTCAAGGTTCGGTGCTCCTTCGGTTCGCGCAGGATGCTAACTCGGACCCGTTCGCGCGCCGAAAGGTTCCTTCTCCGAGCTCGTGGATCAGACCGTGACCTCGTGCCCGGACTCCCGGAGCGCCTTCACCGCGCGCTCCAGCTCGGGAGCCCGGACCAGCACGTGGTCGGTGTCGAAGGTGGACATCGAGAACAGCGCCACCCCGGCGGCGGCCAGTTCGCTCGACAGCGCCGCGATGATGCCGGTCAGCGTGAAGGCCAGCGGCCCGCGGACCGACAGCCATCGCCAGCCGTCCTCGACCGTGGCCCCGGCAGGCGCGAGACCGGCCGGGCAGATCACCGAAAGCTCCTCCGGGGTCCGCGTGATGGAGATCAGCACGGGCTCGCCGGGGTCGAGCAGATTCGCCGGTATCGGCGCGTCCGGGGCGAGGCGGGCGACCGCGTATTCGCCGGGCCGGACGTCGATCGCGAGGCGTCGCATCAGCCCTCGAGGACCTTCGGGCTGGACGCGACCTCGGTGCCGTCGGGCAGCGCGGAGATGGTGAAGTCCGCGAACACGTTGCCCGAGGCCTTCTGCAGCTCGCGCAGGCAGTCGATGGCCAGGGCGCGGATCTCGACGTCGGCGTGCTCGGTGGCGCGCATCGCGATGAAGTGGCGCCAGGCGCGGTAGTTGCCGGTGACCACGATGCGGGTCTCGGTCGCGTTCGGCAGCACGGCGCGGGCGGCCTGGCGGGCCTGCTTGCGGCGCAGGGTCGCGCTCGGCACGTCGGCGAACTTCTCCTCCAGCCCGGCGAGCAGCTCGGTGTAGGCGTCGACGGCGGCCTGCGAGGCGGCGAGGAACTTCGCGTGCAGTTCCGGGTCCTGCGCGATGACGTCGGGCTCGACGAACGCGGCGTCACGCTCCGGGACGTAGCGCTGCGAAAGCTGCGAGTAGGAGAAGTGACGGTGGCGGATCAGCTCGTGCGTCAGCGACCGGGAGATCCCGGTGATGTAGAAGCTGACGGACCCGTGCTCCAGCACCGAAAGGTGGCCGACGTCGATGATGTGCTCGAGGTAGCCGGCGTTGGTGGCCGTCTTCGGGTTCGGCTTCTTCCACGACTGGTAGCAGGCGCGGCCCGCGAATTCGGCCAGCGCCTCACCACCGTCGGCATCGGTCGACCACGGCACGTCCGACGGCGGGAAGAACTCCGTCTTCGCGATCAGTTGAACCTTGGGTGACACGGTCTCGGCCACGTTCGCACTCCTTTTCGACCCCTGCTCCACGACTCCGGGCAGCGTAACCGCAGCCGTCTTCGACGGCGGGGCGACATCACGGTGACGTCATCGTCGCCTTGACTGACATCACTTGTGACGTCATAGTGGTGTCATGGATCTGACGCCGTACATCACAAGCCTTCGCGAGGACCTCGCGAACACGGCTTCGGCCGGCGACGAGCAGACGCGGCGCGCTGCCGCGCTGCTGTCGTCGGCGCTGGAGCCGGCCGCCCGCCTGACCATCATGAACGCCCTCGCCGACCTGGCCGCCGAAGTGACTTCGGCACTGCCGGGGCACGTCGTCGACGTCCGGCTCGATGGCCGCGACGTGCGCGTCGTCGTCACCGGCTCCGCCGAGGGCGCCGAGCAGTCCGCGCCCCGCCAGGAGGCACCGCGGGAAGCTCCGCGCGGCCCCAAGATCGACACCGGCGACATCACCCGCATCACGCTGCGCCTGTTCGAGCAGGTCAAGGGCCAGGCCGAGGCCGCGGCAGCCGCACAGGGCGTTTCGCTGAACACGTTCGTCTCGCAGGCCGTCCAGGGCGCGCTGGGCAAGAGCGGGAGCGAGCACTGGGACTACAAGCAGAAGCCGGGCGGCGGTGCCGGTTCGCACCTGCACGGCTGGGTCCAGGGCTGAGGGGGACGGAAATGACCGAGGAAAACATTCCCGCCGGTGAAGAGACCGTGCGCGTCGAGGACTTCGAGGCCGAGGGCCCGATCGAGATCGACGTGAGCGTGGCCATCGGCCGGGTGACCATCGAACTGACCGGCGAGAGCGGAATCCACGCCGAAGTCCGCCGGGACGGCGGCGAACAGCAGCCGTGGGTGGACGGGATGACGAGCCTGCTCAGCTGGGTGGGCGAACGTTTCGGCGACCAGCTCGGCGGTTCGCCAGCGGGGTCCGCGGGCGACGCTGTGACGCAGACCCGGATCGAGAAGGTCGGCAACCGGCTGGTCGTCCAGGCGCCGAAGGCCTGGCAGCTGAAGAACGTCCCGCTCGCCGTGACCGTCCGGGCGCCCGCCGGTTCGCATCTGGAAGTGCGGGCGGGGGCGGCCGACGTCACGGTCACCGGTTCGGCCGGACGGGCGGACCTCATGACCGGCGCGGGCAAGATCGGCCTGGAACGGGCCGACGGTTCGGCGATCGTCCGCACCGGCACCGGCGACATCAAACTCGGCCCGACGCTGTCCGGCCTGCAACTGCGCACCGGCAGCGGCTCCGTCGAAGCGTCCTCGGTGAGCGGTTCGGCCACGGTCGCGACCGGCACCGGCGACGTCTGGCTCGGCGAGGTCGCGGGCGAGGTCCTGGCGCGCGCCGGCAGCGGCGACCTCTCGGTGGCGGACGCCGCCTCCGGGACCCTGGAGCTGACCACCGGATCGGGTGAGGTCCGGGTCGGGATCCGCGGCGGTGTTCAGGCGGAGATCGACCTTTCGTCGACGACCGGGTCGGTGTCGAGCGAGCTGGACGTCGCGGAGAGCGCGCCTTCGGAGGTTTCGCTGAAGGTGCGGGCACGCACCGGCACCGGCGACGCGGTGGTGACCAGCGCGGCCGGCTGAGCCGCGGGCCCGCAGGGGGATCGAGGGACCTTTGCTCTCACTTTTCCACGGGGGTGGGAGCGAAGGTCCCTCGCTCATTTCTTGAGCGGGGTCTCCGGGCCACTTGGCCGTCCGGAGGCCTCACACGCCCCGTCCGAATGCTATGAACGGTCCGTTCCTTGCAAATTTTGCAAGGAACGGACCGTTCATAGCATTAGCGAGAGGCCACGAGGGCTCAGCGCACGAGGCGCGAAAGCACCGGAGCGAGATCGCCCCGCTCCCCCACCACGACCCCGTCCAGCCCCTGCCATTCCGCCATCAGCCGCAGTTCTCCGGCAAGCTCGCTCGCGACCCGCGCGACATCCACGCCAGGCTCGGCGAAGGCGCCCTGAACGCGAAGCACCCCGGCGGCCCGATCGCATTTGAGGTCGACCCGGCCGACGAGTTCGCCGCCGAGCAGGAACGGGAACACGTAGTAGCCGTAGATCCGTTTCGGCTCGGGAACGTAGATCTCGATGCGGTAGAAGAAATCGAAGATGCGCTCGGTGCGGGCGCGTTCCCAGATCAGCGGGTCGAACGGCGACAGCAGCGCGCGGCCGGTGACCGTGCGAGGCGCCTTCGCCGCGACGTGCCGGTATGCCGGGGCGGGCCAGCCGTCCACGGTCACCGGTTCCAGGACGCCCGCGTCGACCAGTTCGGCCACCGCCCGCTTGCTGACGTCGGGGCCGAGCCGGTAGTAGTCCCGCAGGTCCGGTTCGGTGCCGATGCCCAGCGCGACGGCCGCCCGGGTGATCAGTTCGCGGGCGCCTTCCTCCGGGCTCACGGTCCGCGACAGGATCTCCGGCGGGACGACGCGTTCGGTCAGGTCGTACAGCCGCTCGAACGAGCGGCGCGTGCCGGTGGTCAGCTGGCCCATGCCGAAGAGCCACTCGCAGGCCTTCTTGACCTCCGACCGCTCCCACCACGAGCCGGGTTTGGAACCACCCGACTCACTCTCCAGAGCGCGCTCGATACCGCCCGCGCCGATCGGCCCCTGTTCCTTGACCACGGTGAGGATGTTGTCCACCAGCTGAGGTGTTTGCTCCAGCACCCGCGCGTAGTTCGTCCACCAGCCCATGCGTTTCGCCCCGGACCGCAGCAGCGGCCAGTCCGTGATCGGCAGCAAACTCGCTTCGTGCGCCCAGGATTCGACCAGCATCCGGGGTTTCCGCGCCGAATGGGACCAGGCCGCGTCGTCCACCAGCGCGGGCTCGTACGCGCCGAGCCGGGAGAACAGCGGCATGTAGTGCGCGCGGACCGCGACGTTCACCGAATCCAGTTGCAGCAACTGGACTCGCGACAGCACGCGTTGCAGATGCCGCCTCGTCACGGCCCCGCCCGGACGTGCCTCGGCGAATCCCTGCGCGGCCAGTGCGATCCGGCGCGCGACCGGCCCGCTGATGGTCGTAGTGCTCATTGCCGGAATGCTGCCATCCACCACCGACAGTTTTCGGCCGCACCGCTAATCTGCGCAACATGGCCGCCGCCGAAGTCCGCCCAGCAGTCGTGTCCGACGCCTCCGAAATCGCGCGCATCCAACGCGACACCTGGCGAAGCGCCTACACCGAACTGCTCGGCGAAGCAGCCGTCGCCGAGCTCGAAGACGTCGAACTCGAGAAGACCTGGGCCGAAACGATCGAGTACCCGGGCACGCGCGTCTTCGTCGCCACCGAAGGCGAGTTCACCGTCGGTTTCTGTGTCGCCGGCCGCGCTCCGGCGAGCGAGGTCGCCACCGCGGACGGAGCGCTGCCCGAGGACGCTTCGACGACGGCGCTCATCGCCTCGCTGCTCGTCGAGCCCCGCTGGGGACGACGCGGGCACGCTGGACGGCTGCTGGCGAACGCCTCCGGTTGGCTGCGCGAGGACGGCGCCACCCGCGGGATCAGCTGGGTCGCCCAGACCGATCACGCGTCACTGGGCTTCTTCCGGCGCGCGGGCTGGTCCCCCGACGGGACGGTCCGGATCCTCGACACCGGAAGCACGAACGTGCGCGAAGTCCGGCTCACCGGTGGCCTCGACCTCGAGCTCGCTCCCTGACTTCGCGAACACCACCCAGCGCATCACCGAGTACATGAAGACGCCTTCGCACGCCCCGGCGATGAGCCGGGAGAGCCGGTAGTCGACGCCCAGCGCGGCCAGTCCCGCGCCGACACCGAGCAGGAACGCCACATAGTTGACGACGATCGCGACGACGTACAGCACCGCTTGTCTGCCGACGGGCGCGTGCGAGCGGAAGTTCATGCCGCGGTTCAGCACGAAGCTCAACCCGAACGCCGTCGCGTAGGCGATCGTGATCGCCAGCCACACCGGCAGACCGAGCCAGCTCCGGAGCAGGGTCAGCAAGATCAGGTCGACCCCGAAGGTGAACCCGTTGATGAGCGCGAAACCGAGGAAACTCGGCGCCACCAGCCGGGAAAGCCCGAAGGGGAGGCGCCGGACCACGGCCGCGCAGAAGTCGGCGAAGCGATCCGCGAAATCCTTGCCGCGGACCGCGTCGTGCACGTCGGCCACGGATTCAGCATGGCAGCGGCAGGTGGCCGCGAGCCGACGAACAGGTGATCTTCTGGTGCGGCCCCGAACCCGGGAACGGGGGCTGTCCCCAGTGCGTCCTGGTTTTCAACTGATAGCTTGGAGAAGACGAAGGTAACGGGGAGGCAACGATGGTGGGCTGGTTGCTCCTGTCGTTCGGCGTCGCCTTCGGTTCGGCGATCCTGCCCGTGGTCAGCATCGAGATGTTCCTCATCGGCCTGTGCGCGAGCCAGCCGACGATGCCGTGGCTGCTGCTCGGCGCCATCGTCGCGGCGGGCCAGGTCGGCGGGAAGACGCTCTACTACCTCGCCGCGAAGGGCACGATCAAACTGCCGAAACCGCTGCACGACCGCCTGCACCGGGAGCGGCCGCCGACCCCGCGCCGGGAACGGTGGCAGGCACGGACCAAGAAGATGCGTGCCCGGCTCGACGCCCTGCGTGAACGCTGCCATCGGCATCCGCACTGGATGGCGGGCACGTACGGGGTGAGTTCGGTCGTCGGCCTGCCGCCGTACATGGCCACGAGTGTGCTCGCGGGGCTGGTCCGGATGCCGCTGACGACGTTCCTGGCCACCGGGTTCCTCGGCCGCTGGCTGCGCTTCAGCCTGCTGGCCGCCTCCCCCGCGCTGTTCGCGGGCTGGTTCCACTACTGAGCCCACGCATTCAGAGGACTAAATGCGGGATATGGCGAACGTGACGTGGTGGGTCGGGTTGGTCGCGAAAGCCACTTTCGCGACCTCTGGCGTCCCGAAAGTGGCTTTCGCGACATGCTCGCCGGACGAGGCCCCGCACTAATCGCGGGAAGCGGCTTCGAGTTCGACGGCACGCCGCATCGTCGCGCGGGCTCGTTTCCGGTCGCCGGCGATCTCGTACGCGTACGCCAGCCGGTACCAGACGCGCCAGTTCTCCTGATCCGCCTCGACCTCGGCCCGGCGCTCGTCGAACCAGGCGTCCGCGGCGTCGCGATCCACCCGGCCCGAAGGCCGCCGAGGCAGGTCGGAGACGTCGGGCAGGCCGCCTTCTTCGTCCAGCCGCCGCGAAAGCCGCTGGATCTGGACGCCGGAACGCCAGGTGGTCACGATGATCCAGACGCCGAGCAGCGGCAGCAGCAGGACGCCGATGCCGAAGAGCACCGGCACCGTCTCACCGGTGCGCACCAACGCGATGCCCCGGCCCGCCAGCAGGACGACGTAGACGGCGAGCGCCGCCGTCATCACCAGCGCGAAGTTGCGGGCCCTCACAGGTCGAGGATGTTCTCGAGACCGACCGTCAGGCCGGGCCGGGTGAGCACCGAGCGCACGCCGAGCAGCACGCCCGGCATGAACGACGTGCGGTGCAGCGAATCGTGCCGGATGGTCAGGGTCTCGCCCTCGCCGCCGAACAGGATCTCCTCGTGCGCCACCAGCCCGGGAAGCCGGACCGAGTGCACGCGGACGTCGTCGACGAGTGCGCCGCGGGCACCGTCCATTTCGGACGTCGTCGCGTCGTCGCCCGGTTCGAGACCGGCCGCGGCACGGGCTTCGCCGATCAGCCGCGCGGTGTGCGCGGCGGTGCCGGAAGGCGCGTCGGCCTTGCGGTTGTGGTGCAGTTCGATGACCTCGGCCGAGTTGTAGAACCGCGCCGCCTGCTGGGCGAACCGCATCGCCAGCACCGCGCCGAGCGCGAAGTTCGGCGCGATGAGCACGCCGAGCGACGGGTCGGCCGCGAGCCACGAGCCCAGCTTCTCCAGCCGCTCCTCGCTGAACCCGGTGGTGCCGACGACGGCGTGGATCCCGTTGCCGGTCAGGAACTCCAGGTTGCCCATCACCGCGTCGGGGTGGGTGAAATCGACGACGACCTGCGCCTGCTTGAGCGCCGACAGGTCGTCACCGGCGTCGAGCGCGGCGACGAGCTCCATGTCGTCGGCGCCGTTGACGGCGTTGACCACTTCCTGGCCCATCCGGCCGCGTGCGCCCAGCACACCGACGCGAATTCCAGCGGTCATGATGCGATCACCTCGTGCAGATCGTCCGGAAGGTCGTCGGCGTGAGCGTACGGCCCGACCACCGCCGCCGCCGACACGCCACCAGGGCGGCGCAGCAGAGTGCGAGCGAGCGCACAGACCTCTTCGGTGGTGACGGCGTCGATCCGCGCCACCGTGTCGTCGACGCCGAGATAGCGACCGTAGTTCAGCTCGTTCTTGCCGATCCGCGACATCCGCGACGAGGTGTCCTCGAGACCGAGCACGAGCCCGCCCCGCAACTGCCCCTTCGCCCGCGCGACCTCGGCTTCGCTCAGCCCGTCCTTGCCGACGACTTCGAGCACCTCGCGGATCAGCCCGGCGACCTCGCCGAGCTTCTCCGGCTGGCAGCCCGCGTACACCGCCATGTGCCCGGCGTCGGCGTAGCTCGCGACGGACGAGTACACCTGGTACGCCAGCCCGCGCTTCTCGCGGACCTCCTGGAACAGCCGCGAACTCATGCCGCCGCCGAGCGCGGCGTTGAGCACCGACTGCGCGAACCGGCGGTCGTCGTGCCGCGAAAGGGACCGCAGGCCGAGCATCACGTGCGCCTGCTCGGTGTCGTCGGTGTGCAGCGCGAGCTTCGGCGCCATCGCGATCCGCGCACGGCCGCCGCGCGGCGCCACCGGTGTCGCCGTGCCGGTCAGCTTGTGCCGCAAAGCCTTGCGCACCAAGCGAAGCACCTGAGTGTGCTCGATGTTCCCGGCGACGGCGAGCACCATCCGCGGCAGCGTGTAGCGGCGACGGTAGAACCCGCGCAGCGCCGACGCGGACATCTCCACGATGGACTTCTCGCTGCCGAGCACCGGACGGCCCAGCGCGTGATCCCCCAGGATCGCGCCGACGAACGTCTCGTGCAGCAGGTCTTCGGGGTCGTCGTCACGCATCGAGATCTCTTCGAGCACGACACTGCGCTCGGTCTCGACGTCCTTGTCCGTGCACAGCGCCTCGAACACGACGTCGGTGACGAGATCCATCGCGAGCGGCAGATCCTCGTCGAGCACCTGCGCGTAGTAGCAGGTGTGCTCCTTCGCTGTGAAGGCGTTGAACTCGCCACCGACCGCGTCGATCTCTTCGGCGATCTGAGTGGCGTCGCGGTTCGTGGTGCCCTTGAACAGCAGGTGCTCGAGGTAGTGCGCCGCGCCCTCGACCGACGAAGGCTCGTCACGGGATCCGACCCCGACCCACAGCCCGACCGTCACCGACCGGGAGGCGGGCACATGTTCGGTGATGACCCGCAGCCCTCCGGCGAGCACACTGCGCTTGACCACCGCACCGTCCGAAGTGGACTCCAGCGTGCGGGTGCTGCCGACGGGCTGTTCGTGCCCAAAGATCTGACGAGCCAACGGATCCCTTACTCACATGTCATGAAAGGGTCGTTCAGGACGAAAAATGTCCTGAACGACCCTTTCATGACGTTTCACATCGATCTGGCCGGACCTACTGTGCGTCGACCTTCGGAGCGTCGGCCTTCTCGCCTTCGGCCGCCTTCGCGTCCTTGGCGTCCGCCGTGTCCTCTTCCTGGACCACGATCAGGCTGATCTTGCCGCGGTTGTCGATGTCGGCGATCTCGACGCGGAGCTTGTCGCCCACGTTGACCACGTCTTCGACCTTGTTGATCCGCTTGCCGTTGCCCAGCTTCGAGATGTGCACCAGGCCGTCCTTGCCCGGCAGCAGCGAGACGAACGCGCCGAACGCGGCCGTCTTCACCACGGTGCCGAGGAAGCGCTCGCCGACCTTGGGCAGCTGCGGGTTGGCGATGGCGTTGATCTTGTCGATCGCCGCCTCCGCCGACGGGCCGTCGGCCGCACCGACGTAGATCGTGCCGTCGTCCTCGATGGAGATGTCGGCGCCGGTCTCCTCGGTGATCGAGTTGATCATCTTGCCCTTCGGGCCGATGACCTCGCCGATCTTGTCCACCGGGATCTTCACGCTGGTGACGCGCGGGGCGTACGGGCTCATCTCGTCCGGGCCGTCGATCGCCTCGGCGATGACCTCCAGGATGGTGAGGCGAGCGTCCTTCGCCTGCTTCAGCGCGGCCGCGAGGACCTCCGACGGGATGCCGTCGAGCTTCGTGTCCAGCTGCAGCGCGGTGATGATGTCCTTGGTGCCGGCGACCTTGAAGTCCATGTCGCCCATGGCGTCCTCGGCACCGAGGATGTCGGTCAGCGCGACGTAGCGGGTCTCGCCGTCGACCTCGTCGGAGATGAGGCCCATGGCGATGCCGGCGACCGGCGCCTTCAGCGGGACACCCGCGTTCAGCAGACCCATGGTCGAGGCGCAGACCGAGCCCATCGAGGTGGAGCCGTTGGAGCCCAGCGCCTCGGAGACCTGACGGATCGCGTACGGGAACTCGTCACGCTTCGGCAGGACCGGGACCAGGGCGCGCTCGGCGAGCATGCCGTGGCCGATCTCGCGCCGCTTCGGCGAACCGACGCGGCCGGTCTCGCCGGTGGAGAACGGCGGGAAGTTGTAGTGGTGCAGGTACCGCTTCGTGGTCTCCGGGGAGAGCGAGTCGATCTGCTGCTCCATGCGGAGCATGTTCAGCGTGGTGACGCCCAGGATCTGGGTCTCACCGCGCTCGAACAGCGCGGAACCGTGCGCCCGCGGGATCACGGCGACCTCGGCGGCGAGCGACCGGATGTCGGTCAGGCCGCGGCCGTCCATGCGGATCTTGTCCGTGAGGACGCGCTTGCGCATGATCTTCTTCGACAGGGCCTTGAACGCCGCGCCGATCTCCTTCTCGCGGCCCTGGAAGGCTTCGCCCTCGCCAAGGCCGATCTTCTCCAGCACCGCGGCCTTGACCTGGTCGGTCGCGTTGTCGCGGTCCTGCTTGCCCGCGATGGTCAGGGCGTTGGCGAGGTCGTCGGTCGCGATGGCGGCGACGGCGTCGAACGCGTCCTGCTCGAAGGCGAGGAAGACCGGGAACTCACCGGTCGGCTTGGCGGCGACGTCGGCCAGCTGCTGCTGGGCCTCGCACAGCACCTTGATGAACGGCTTCGAGGCCTCGAGGCCCTCGGCGACGGCGATCTCGTCCGGCGACTTGCCGCCGTCCGCGATCAGGTCGAGCGTCTTGTCGGTGGCCTCGGCCTCGACCATCATGATCGCGACGTCGTCACCGACGATGCGGCCGGCGACCACCATGTTGAAGGTGGCCTCTTCCAGCTGCTTCCAGGTCGGGAACGCGACCCACTGGCCCTCGATCAGCGCGACGCGGACGCCGCCGACCGGACCGGAGAACGGCAGGCCGGCGATCTGGGTCGAGGCCGAAGCCGCGTTGATCGCGAGCACGTCGTACGGGTCGTCCGGGTTGAGGCTCTGGACGGTGATGACGACCTGGATCTCGTTGCGGAGACCGTCGGTGAACGACGGGCGCAGCGGCCGGTCGATCAGGCGGCAGGTCAGGATCGCGTCGGTCGACGGGCGACCCTCGCGACGGAAGAACGCGCCGGGGATGCGTCCGGCGGCGTACATCCGCTCCTCGACGTCCACGGTCAGCGGGAAGAAGTCGAAGTGGTCCTTCGGGTGCTTCGAGGCGGTGGTCGCCGAGAGCAGCATGGTCTCTTCGTCGAGGTACGCGACGACAGCGCCTGCGGCCTGACGGGCCAGACGGCCGGTCTCGAAGCGGACGGTGCGGGTGCCGAAACGGCCGTTGTCGATCACGGCTTCGGTTTCGTGCACGGTGACTCCGGTGGAGTCGGTCATATGGTGTATCTCCTCTTTTGATCCTCTGTAACGGCGCGAGTCTCCCACCCTGGGACCTGTTTCGCCTGCGGACGCTCGAGGAGTGATGCCGGTCTTCGATCGAAGCCCCCGGGCCGTTGCCCGGGAACCACTACCGAGGACCGGCGGACGGTTCCTCGTGCGCGCTCGCGCCACGCTCTTCGAAAAGACAGAGCTTCGGTGTACTTGGACCGAGGGGGAGCGACCGTCGTGGTCACTCCCCCTCGGGTTCAAGCTATCGGCGCAGGCCGAGACGCTGGATCAGCGCACGGTAACGCTCGATGTCCACCTTCATCACGTAGTTCAGCAGCCGGCGGCGGCGGCCGACCAGCAGCAGAAGCCCGCGACGGGAGTGGTGGTCGTGCTTGTGAGCCTTGAGGTGCTCGGTGAGGCCGACGATGCGCTTGGTCAGCAGCGCGACCTGGGCCTCGGGGGATCCGGTGTCCGAGTCGTGCACGCCGTACTCGGCAAGGATCGTCTTCTTTTCTTCGGTGGACAACGCCACTGTGGTGCTCCTAGATATCTGTGCCGTGCGGCCCGGACGATGTCTTCACGCCGGGTGAGACGGTCACGGCCGCCACGGACTGCAGCCGGACCCGATCATCAAGGCTACCAGCCTCGTGATCAGCGGCTTCAGGCGCGGGCGTGGTCCAACGCGTACGACCGGATCATCCGGTAGCGCGACGACCCCTGCTCATGGTCACTGCTCATCAGAACGGCCTCGGTCGCCGTCCAAGTCTCACTGGTGAACCCGGCAAGCCGCTCCACCCACGCGCTCGCGGCTTCCGGCCGGTCGCGGGGAAAGCGGGCCAGTGTCAGGTGGGCCACGTACGGCCTGCCTTCATTCCCCGCACCGGCCTTCGTGGCCAGCTCGTGGAGCCCGGTTCCGGCAACACTCAACCACAGCACCCCGGGGAATGTCGCGGCCTTTTCCAGCCGGAGGTCGATCGAACCCGCGCCCGCCAGCCGCCCGGCGAGCCGTTCGCCTCGCTCGTCCGCGTCGTCCTCGCCGTAGAAACCGAGGGTGATATGCCAGCTTTCCCGCGTTGTCCAGCGGAAACCTTCGTCTTCGGGTGTACCCAGCGCGGCGGCGACCTCGTCGAGGACACCGTCCGGCGGGATCAACGCACTGAAGAGGGTCATGGGCGCGCGACTCGCGTCAGGATCCGTTCCTCGCGGCGCGGCGCAGCAGGTCCGCCAGCGCGGGGAAGTCGTCGTCGAGCACCTTCGCGGCTTCGGTGAGGTCTTCGTCCTCGCCGATGTCCCGCAGCGCCACGAGCACCCCCTGGTCGTCGGCGACGGCGCCGACCGGGATGCTGTCCCTGCCCACCGTCGGCCGCGAATCGCGGACGTCTTCCAGTGCCTCCTGCATGGCCTTGCGGTCCCCCGCGGCGACCGCCGGCACCAGGACCTTGCGCTCCAGCATGATCATCTTGGCGAGTACGACCGGGTTCCCGATCTTCGCGCGGCGCCCGCTCATCACCTGGCTGAGCATGGGCGCGCTGATGCCGAGGACCTCCGCGAGGAAGGCCTGGGAGATGTCGAAGGCGACGACCAGTCTCCGCACGCGATCGCCGAGCGGCTCCCCGTACCACTCCTTCTGCAGCGCGATGTTCCGCTGGACGATCTTGTGGTCCTCCACCTGGTCCGCTCCCCTAACCCCATCGAACGCCATGCGCGGTCCGTGACATCTTGCCACCGGAACGCACGTGGACGGGTGTGTTTGCCGATTGTCATCCGGCCAAGGCCGAAACGATCAGTCCTGCTCGCCGAGCAGGTCCCTGGTCCGGGCGACGTCCTCGTCGATCTGCTTCACCAGGCCCTCCGACGTCGGGAAACGGACCTGATCCCGCAGCTTGGCGACGAAATCGAGCGCGACGTGCTGCCCGTAGAAATCCTCGTCGATGTCGAGGACGAAGGCCTCGACGGTGCGCTCCCGGCCCGAGAAGGTCGGGTTGGTCCCGACCGACACGGCGGCGCGCAGCCGTCGGCTGGAATCCGACGAACGGGTGAACCAGGCGCTGTAGACCCCGTCGGCGGGCACCGCCGCGAAACGCGGCGTCGACAGGTTCGCCGTCGGGTATCCGAGATCGTGTCCCCGGCCGTCGCCCCGGACGACGATGCCCTCCAGCCGGTGTGGCCTGCCGAGCGCTTCGGACGCCGCGATGACGTCTCCGGCGTCGATGCACGAGCGAACGTAGGTCGAGGAGAAGGTGATCTCGTTCTCGGTCTGCTGTTGCGCGAGCAGCCCCTGCAATTCCGCGCCGTAGGCCACGAAGCCGAACCGCTTCCCCAGCGTGCGGAGGAGATTGACGTCACCGGCGGCCTTGGCGCCGAAGGTGAAGTTCTCGCCGACGATCACCGCGGCCGCGTGCAGTTTGTCCACGAGGACCTCGTGCACGAACTCGTGCGCTGTCAGCCTGGACAGTTCCAGCGTGAACGGCAGCACGCAGAAGACGTCGACGCCCATTCCCTCGACCAGTTCCGCCTTGCGGCGCAACGTGGTCAGCTGCGCGGGATGGCTGCCCGGCCGGATCACCTCCGACGGATGCGGGTCGAAGGTGAGCACCACACTCGGCACGCCGCGTTCGGCGGCGGCGCGGACCGTCCTCGAGATCAGCTCCTGATGACCGCGGTGCACGCCGTCGAAGACGCCGATCGTCACCACGCACCGTCCCCAGCTCCCGGGAAGGTCACCCAAACCACGCCAACGCTGCACTTGTGCCCCGTCTCCTCCAGGCTTGCTTCGTGCACCACCCTAAGCGGGCAGCAACACGACCACCGAGCGGGCCAGTTCGCCTTCGTCCGCGGCGAGTGCGAGCACCCGGCCGTCCGGTCCGAACATCCCGTAGGTGCCCTCGATCCCGGCCGCGGGCACCCTCTGTCCATATCGGACCGCCTGTGCCATGCGGACGTCCAGATCGCGGCGCGGGAACGCGGCGGCGACGGCGGCGTCGAGGTCCAGCGACAGGTCCGGCTTGTCTTCGAGCTGATCGAGAGTGCGGGCCTTGGCGAGCGTGAACGGCCCGACCGTGGTGCGCCGCAACGCGAGCAGATGCCCGCCGACGCCGAGCCCGGCGCCGAGGTCGCGGGCCAGCGCCCGCACGTAGGTCCCGGACGAACATTCGACGACGGCGTCGAGTTCGATCCGGCCGGCCTCGCGGCGGGTGGCGAGCAGATCGAAGCGGTGCACGGTGACCGGACGCGGCGGGATCACGACCTCTTCGCCGGCGCGGACCCTGGCGTACGCGCGTTTGCCGTCGATCTTCACCGCGCTGACCGCGCTCGGCACCTGCTGGATGTCGCCGGTCAGCAGGGCGATCCCGGCGGCGATCGCGTCGTCGGTGATCTTCTCGACCGTTTCCGGGGCGGCTTCGGCGATCGGCTCGCCCTCGGCGTCGTCGGTCGTGGTGGACAGTCCCAAGGAGAGGGTCGCGAGGTAGGTCTTGCGGTCCAGCGCGAGATGGCCGAGGAGTTTCGTCGCGCGTTCGATGCCGAGCACCAGCACGCCGGTGGCCATCGGGTCGAGGGTGCCGGCGTGCCCGACCTTGCGGGTGCCCATGAAGCGCCGCGCCCTGGCGACGACGTCGTGGGAGGTCATCCCGGACGGTTTGTCGACGATGACGAGACCGGGCGGCGGAGCGGGACGTTTCTTGGCGGGAACCTGATTGGGGCGCGACACGGGCCGAACCCTATCTTTCGGGCCTTCGCCTAGGACGAGACGGGCATCGGCGCTTCGGCGTCCCAGCGGCGGCGCCGGATCTGCACCGGGATCTCCTCGCCGCGGGCCTCGGCCTCGAACAGCACGGCGCGGGTACGCCGCCACCACACGAGCATCCGGAAGGTGCCGAACGCGAGCACCACCATGACGGACAGCAGCGCCAGGCGGAACGTGCCGCCCGTCCACTCCAGCAGCACGCCGACCGCGAGCGCCGAGATCGTCGTGGCGACGAACCCGCCGACGTTCACGACACCGGTCGCGGTGCCGACGCGCGAGAGCGGGTTGTAGTCCCGCGCCAGCGCGAAGCCGATCATCGACGCGGGGCCGCCGAGGGAGAGGAACGCGAACGCGGGGACCAGGACCGCGACCGGGACCGTCCCGTTCCAGCCGAGCAGCACCGCCCACATCACCGCGGCGCCGCCGATGTACCCGCCGACGAGCGGCATCCGCAGCGACGGCCGCCGTCCGATCAGGCCGCCGACGATCGGGCCGCCGATCATCGAGCCGAACACGAAGACGATCAGCAGCGAACTCGCGGTGGACTTCGGATATCCCTGTCCCTGCACCAGGAACGGGACTCCCCACAGCATGGTCAGCACGTTGGGGGCGAACATCGTGCTGAAGTGCACCCAGAATCCGAGCCGGGTCCCCGGGGTGCGCCACGCGTCGGCGACCTGGCGGCCCAGCACCTTCGGATGCACCTTTTCGCGGACGGGCTCCGGCACACCGCGCGGGATGTCCTCGACGCGGAGAGCGACGACGGCGGTGTACAGCGCTGTCACCAGGCCGACGGCGAGGAACGTCGGGGTCCAGCCGGGGCCGTCGAGCAGTAGACCGAGCGGAAGGGTCGCGGCGAGGTTGCCGACGTAACCGATCGCCCCGGTCAACGCGGCGAGCAACGCGTACTGCCGGCCGGGGAAATGCGCGGCGATCAGCCGCAGGATGCTCACGAAGGTCAGCGCGTCACCGAAACCGACGACGGCGCGGGCGAGCAGGCCGAGCGGGTAGGAATCGGCGACCGCGAGCAGGAGCTGGCCGAGACCGAGGAAGAACACGGCGCCGGTGAGCACGCGGCGCGGGC
Organism: Amycolatopsis sp. WAC 01376; assembly: GCF_003947415.1. GTDB lineage: Bacteria > Actinomycetota > Actinomycetes > Mycobacteriales > Pseudonocardiaceae > Amycolatopsis. The sequence goes on along the minus strand of NZ_QHKL01000003.1, from coordinate 477,688 downwards.
CGTAGCGGTCGACGAGGACGCCGGTGGGGATCTGCATCGCGGCGTAGACGCCGACCTGCAGCACGGTGAACGTGCCGAGCGCGGCCGCGCCGACGCCGAAGCGGTCGGCGGCCTGGAGCCCGGCGACGCCGAACGACGTGCGGTGGAAGACGGCGAGAAGATAGACGGTGACGGCGGCGAACCAGATGAACCAGGACCGGCGGGTGGCTCGGCCTGTCACAGTGATTCCTCCTCGAGGACGGCTCCGGGCAACAAGAGACGCCCGCGCTGCCGCCTCATATAGTTGTAGCTCCTAAGCAACGGCGAAACATAGCCGTTACCCGGGTGGTTTTCGCCACACGCTTTCCCCTGCCCGCGTTTAGTCCTCTGGATGCGGTACTTGCGTGCGCAACTACCGCATCCAGAGGACTAAACGCGGGGGAAGATCAGGACGCGCGGACGGCGCCTTCCACGGCCCATCGCCCCGAGCGCCACCGCACCAGCAGGGTCGCCAGCCGCAGCAGCATGAACAGCGAGAGCCCGGTCCAGATCCCGGCCAGTCCCCAGCCGAACGCGAGCGACAGCCAGACCAGCGGCAGGAACCCCAGCGCCGCGCTCAGCAACGTCGCGTTGCGCAGGAAGGCGGCGTCGCCGGCGCCGAGCAGGACGCCGTCCAGCGCGAACACCACCCCGGCGATCGGTTGCAGCGCGACGAAGAACCACCACGCGTGCGGGATCTGCCCGAGCACGGCCGCGTCCGAGGTGAACACCTGCGGCAGCACCCCGGCCACCGACGCGAACACGACGCCGAGGAAACAGCCGAATATCAGGCCGTACAGGGTGATCTGGTTCGACACACCGCGCGCCCGTTTGCTCGCACCGGCGCCGAGGGCGGCGCCGACGAGCGACTGCGCGGCGATCGCGAGCGAGTCCAGGACGAGGGCGAGGAACGTCCACAGCTGGAGTACGACCTGGTGCGCGCCGACCGCCTCGGTGGACGTCCGCGCGGCGACCGCGGCGGCGGAGACGAAGCACGCCTGGAAGGCGAGACTGCGCAGCACCAGGTCGCGGCCGAGGCCGAGCTGGGCGCGCATCACCTTCGGCTCCGGGCGCAGCCCGACCCGCTCCCGCACCAGTGCCACGATGAACAGCGACGCCGAGATCACCTGCGCGACGACGTTCGCGATCGCCGAACCTTCCAGTCCCCAGTCCGCGCCGTACACCAGCAGCGGGCACAGCACGGCGGAGATCCCGTTGCCCGCCAAGACATAACGCAACGGTTTCGCGGAGTCCTGCACACCGCGCATCCAGCCGTTGCCCGCCATCGTGATGAGGATGAACGGCGTCCCGAACAGCGCGATCCGCAGCCAGGAGACGGCCGCGTCGGTGATCGCGGCGTCCCCGGAGAGGACCCGGGCGATGGGCGCGGCCAGCAGCTGCCCGGCGACGATCACGACCAGTCCGACGATCACCGCGAGCCAGGTCGCCTGGACACCTTCGCGGACCGCGTCGCCACGACGTCCGGCGCCGTGCAGCCGCGCCGTCCGCGACGTGGTGCCGTACGACAGGAACGTCAGCTGGCTCGAAACCTGCGACAGCACGACACCGCCGACCGCGAGCCCGGCCAGCGGCAACGCGCCGAGATGCCCGACGACGGCCGTGTCCACCAGGACGTACAGCGGTTCGGCCGCGAGGACGCCGAGCGCGGGCACGGCGAGGCCGAGTACGCGTTTCGGCGGGACGCGCTCGTCGAGTTCGGAAGCTTCAGGCACCACCGCAGACTAAAGGTCGGCCGCGGTCACTCGAACGGCTCGTGTGGCGAACGGGGTGATCACGTCCGCCTGCCGCGCAGCATCCGGTCTCCGGCGTCCACATAGGACTCGAAGAATTCGGCGACCTCCTCCAGTCTGGCCTCGGCGGGCTCGCCCTCGGCGGATCGGGCTCCACTCCGGAGCACCCGGACGAAGGCGCGGGTCCGTTCGTGACTGGCGGCGAGGAGCTGCTCGAATCCGCTCACCGCCTCGATGAGCAGACGGCGGCTTCCCGGCTGCGGGATGGTCCTGGCGAGTCCCCACGAGACCAGCTCGCGGACGGCCACGCTCACCGCCCCTTTGCTGAGACCGAGTGCCGCGCCGAGCTCGTCCAGTGACACGGGACCGGAGCCGAGCAGGAGCTGTCCGTAGACCCGGCCCGTCGTTCGGGGCAGGTTCCACGACCCGAGGAAGTCGCCCATGGCCGTGACGAACCCGGCGCGGTCTTCGGCGGCCGTCATGCCGGGGGCTCCGCGTCCCAGCCGTCGATGATGGCCCTGATGGCCTTGGTCGTCGCCTCCGCCGCGTCCAGGGTGACCACGTGCCCGGCACCGGGGATGACGTGCTCGGTCACGCCTTCGGCCCGCGCCCAGCGGGGCATCGCGGACGCGATGTTTCCGGTGCTGTCGCCGTCGCCGCGAACGAGGCCGAGCGGAACCGGCGAGCGGTACCCCGGTTCCGGGGCGACGAGTGACACGGTGGCTCGCCAGACGTCGAGGAACACACGTTTGGGCATCCGGGCGAACACCGCTTCGCAGTCCGCGATCCCCTCCGGCGTCTCGGCCGAGGCGCGGGCCATGATGCCCGGCAGCCGCGACGCGGGGATCAGCGCCAGCGCCGGGGCGGCGAGCTTCAGCAGGAGCCGCTCCCCCGGGCCGAGCGGACCGGCGTTCCAGGTGGATCCCACGACGATGAGGCCGTGGGCGCGCTCGGGAAGGCGGCGGACGAGCGCCTGCGCGAGGTTCCCGCCGAGCGAATGCCCGATGAGGATCGGCCGGTGGAGCTCGAGGTGATCGAGCAAGGCGATCAGGTCGTCGAGCGCCGCCGTCGCGGTGAAACGGGCGCCCGGTGCGAGGCTCGACTCGCCGTGCCCGCGTTGGTCCCAGCTGACGACCCGGTGGCCCGCCTCGTGCAGGGCCTCCGCCTGCGCGTCGAACATCCGGTGGTCCATCCCGGCGCCGTGGGTGAAGACGATCGGACGCCGCTCCCCCGGGAGGTCGCCGTAGCGCAACTCTCCGCCGTCCCGGTGCAGCACCTGGCTCATATTCAGCATTTTCCGAATATAGCAAATCAAGTAACCAGATGTCGCAATCATCGGAATGGTGTTGGTATCCTGCTGGCGAGGCGAGGGAAGGAAGTGTGATGGTCCGGCTGACACGAGCGCAGCAGCAGGCGCGGACCCGTGCCGCGGTCCTGGCGGCGGCGCGGGCGGAGTTCGTCGAGTACGGGTACGGCGCGGCGAAAGTGGATCGCATCGCCGAGCGGGCGGAACTGACCAGAGGGGCGGTGTATTCGAACTTTCCCGGCAAACGCGCGTTGTATCTCGCGGTGCTGGTCGACCTGGTCGAGCAGGCGGACACCCCGCTCGCCGCCGAGGAGCCGGGGTCTGCGGGCGAAGCACTGAGCACGTTCGCGCGGGTCTGGCTGGACAGGCTGCCCCTGGTCGACGACCCCGCCGCCGGCGGGCGCCTGCACTTGCGTTCCCTGACCGGTGTCATCGAGGACGAAACGGGACGAGCGGTCCTCGCCCAGACCGCCCGGCTGGAAGCGCTGCTGCTGGCGCTGACGCTGGAGTCCTGCGCCTCCGAAGACCCGCCGTCGCGCCGTGTCCGCCTGGCCGAGCTGGCGTTGACACTGCTCGGCGGGTCGAGTCTCATCGCGGAACAGGCTCCCGGCTTCGGCGACCCCTTCGACCGGGCACGCGCGTGCGAACACCTGGCGAGCCTCGACCTCACAGACGTCTGGGCACCGGCTCATCTGCCCTACGTGGCACCCGCGGCTCGGGTGCAGGAGCCATGGGCCCCGCCCGCTGATGTCCGCGATCCGCTCACCGCGGACGTGGTCGATCTGACCTCGGACGGCGTGGTGGTCGTGCTGGGAGGCGCGAGGCTTGAGGCGGCCGAGGAGGCGGTGCGGTCGGCGCGGCCCGGTGAGCAGGTCACCATCGTCGTCGTCACCGACGATGCCGCGAACACCGGCCAGCTCATTCGCCTGCGCGTCGGCGACCTGGTGGCGTGCCTCCGACAGGTCTCCCCTTCCCCGCTGCCAGGGCACGTTCATCTCGTGTTCGACGACGATGCTCGCGTCGCGGCCGCGGTCGGCCTGCCGGAAGTCGGCGACAGCACCGAAGCCGCGGTGCGCGTCCGCGGGAAGGCCGTCGTCGCCCGCGCCGAGGGCCGGGGCGCCCCTTACGCCGTCGCGAAACCGGAAACCGCTCGTACCGAAGGAGCCACGACGTGACCCGCGCCGGATCGGATATCGGACTGCTCGTGCTGCATGCCCTGCGCTGCGGCGGTTACGCCGGATTGCCGCGCTTGTCGGCGACCACCGGGTTGAGCGAGTCGGAACTCGAGTCGGAGCTGATCGACCTCGCGGTCGCGGGAGAGGTCACGCGGCTCAGCGGCCTTGACGCCTGGGGTTGCACCGATGCCGGACGCGAAGCCGACGCCGAGCGCATCACCGCACAGCTGGAGGCCGCCGGTGCTCGCGCGGCGGTCAAGGCGGCGTTCGACCGGTTCCTGGTGCTCAACCCGGAACTGCTCGACCTCTGCACCGCATGGCAGCTCCGCCCCGTGGAGGGGGAGCAGATCGTGAACGACCACGAGGACCCGGCCTACGACGCCCGCGTCCTCGATCGCTTCGCCGACCTGCACGAGCGCATGGCGCCGGTGTGCCACGCCTTGGAGACGGCGCTACCGCGCTTCGGCCGATACCGCGTGCGACTGGCGAGCGCCCTCGACCGGGCTCGATCAGGCGACCTGGCCTACGTCGCGGATTCGACCGCGTCGTACCACGTCGTCTGGGCCGAACTGCACGAAGATCTCCTTGCGACACTGGGCATTCCGCGGTGAAGTGGCTGCGACAGCTCACTCCGGACACCCGGGAGGACCCCCGGCTCATCGGCGCGAAGGCCCACGGACTCCTCGACCTGCACCGGCTCGGCCTGCCGGTGCCGGCCGGATTCGTCGTCACCACCGAAGCGTGCCGCGCCTTCCTGCGCGACGGCCACTTCCCCGACGGGCTCCGTGTCGAGCTGACCGCGGCGACACGAACGTTGGAAGAGACCACCGGCTCGTCGCCGCTGACCGTGTCGGTGCGCTCCGGGGCCAGTGTGTCGATGCCCGGCATGATGGACACCATCCTGAATCTCCGGCCCACCGCCGAACAGCTGGAGCCGGCCGTCGAGGCGGTCTTCGCCTCCTGGGAGACACCGCGGGCACGCACCTACCGGGAACTGCACGGCATCGACCACGATCTGGGCACCGCCGTGATCGTCCAGGAAATGGTCTACGGCAACCGAGACGACCGAAGCGGCACCGGAGTCGCCTTCAGCAGGAACCCCGACACCGGGGAGCCCACCCCGTTCGGCGACGTGTTGTTCGGCCATCAAGGGGAGGACGTCGTCGCGGGCACTTCGCCTGTCCTGCCGCTCACCGGCCTCGCCACCCGCGAACCGCACGTCTGGAAGGCACTGACCGAAGCCCTGGACCGGCTGGAAGACCACTACCGCGACGCGGTCTATGTCGAGTTCACCTTCGAAACCGGAGTCCTGTGGCTCCTCCAAGTACGCCCCGGACGCTTCACCGGTGCCGCGGCGATCAGGGTCGCCGTCGACCTCGCCGACGAAGGACGGATCAGCCGAACCGAGGCGGTGCACCGGGTTTCACGCCGTCAGGTCGAGCGTGCCCGCACGCCTCGCATCGCCCCGCAACCGGATACGACCCGGCTCGGTCGCGGAACAGGGGCCTGCCCAGGCGTCGCCACCGGCAGGATCGCCACGACCACCGAGGCGGCGAGACGGATGGCGGCCGACGGCCCGGTCATCCTCGTCCGCCCTGAAACCTCCCCGAACGACATGAACGGACTCGCCGTGGCGGCGGGCATCCTCACCGCACGCGGCGGCCCGGCCAGTCACGCCGCCGTCGTCGCCCGCTCCCTCGGCAAACCCGCCGTGGTCGGCATAGGCACGCTCGCCGTCGACGAGACGAACGCGTCGATCACCGTGGGCGGGCGCATTCTCGACGAAGGAACGCTCGTGACCATCGACGGAACCGGCGGAGAGGTCGCCCTCGGCCGCGTGCCGACGGTCACGAGGGAGACCGGGGACCATCTGGAACGTTTCCTGGCCTGGACCGAAAAAGACGCTCGCCTGCCGCGGTCGTGAGTGGCGATTCGGGTTAGAGCGAGCCGTGTTTCAGGTACCTACGTGGATTCCGGCTGCGGGTTGGTGCCAGGCCGAGTCCGTGAAGGCCTCCTTGAGGGACCCAGAGTCCCTCAAGGAGGCCTTCACGGACTTCGGTGATCGCCACGTTCGCCCCACAGGCACCAGCGGTCACAGCGGCAGCGCGTGAAGGACCCCTTTCCCTCGGCTCAGCCGAGGAAACTCGACCTTCACCCCCTCCCGCAGTACATGAAGGACCCCATCCTTGCGCCCAGGTACAGCAAGGGGGCCTTCATGTACTTCACACAAGAAGCGCCACAGGTACCTAAGAGGAAGGTCACCAGAACCCGAATCGCCACTCACGACGCTCAGGGACGCTGCCCCGGTCCGAAGCCCGTCCATCGCAGCTCTTCCGGGAGATGCCCCATGTCGTTGTACATCAGCAACGACGGGGCGGCGCCGTCGTAGTGGTCGATCACCGTCAACGCGGTGTTCCCGCAGCTCAATCCCAGCCAGCGCTCCGGTGGCGCGTCGAGCGCGTCGCACACCAACCAGGCGACCGGGTAAGCGTGCGTCACCAGCACCTCGTGCGTTTCGACCTCGGCAGGGCGAGCGAAACGCTCCGTCAACGCCGCGGCGATCCGCGCGCCCTCAGCCGCTTCCTCGGGGTCGTAGCCGTCGAACAGCCCGCGCCAGGCCGGAGGCGGATCGGCCGGCACGTGCGGCACGTTGTCCACCAGCTCCGCCGCCTCGCCCACCGGCGCACCCGTGAGGTGCTCGCCGATGATCTCCGCGGTCTTCGCCGCGCGCGACAGCGGTGAATGCCATACGGCGTCCACCGGCAGGCGCGCGAGCCGCTTCGCCAGCAGCTCGCACTGCCGCCGCCCCACTTCCGTCAACTCGCCGAACGGGTCCGCGGCCCCGTGCCGGACCACGTACAGGTGTCTCGTCGCCATGCCGCCCTCGCTCTTGGATGTTGCTACCATCCCAATGGTAACAACATCGGCCTCAGTGGAGGAACGGTTCGTACTGCCGCTGGAGACGGAGTGCCTGGATCTGCCGCGTGGTGTCGAGCGCGACACCGACGAGGAACACGAGGACCACCTGCAAGGCCACGCCGACGACGGGAACTCGCGGACTCACGTCCAGCAAGCCCAGCCCGGCGACCGGGATCAGCGCGACCACTCCCGAGCAGAGCGCTCCGAAGGCGATGATCCGGCGGTTCACGTAGTCGAGGTATTCGGCGGTCCAGTTCCCCGGCCGAATCCCGGGGACGAAGCCGCCGACCCGGATCAGCTCACTCGCCACCTTGTCCATGTCCTGCGCCACGGCCGCCCGCATGAAGGCGAAGAGGCAGACGAGCAGGAAATAGACCGCGATCCGCCTGGGATCTCCCTCGTCACGCAGCCACTCCAGCCAGGTCGCGCCGGGCAGGAGCACCGGCACGGACAGCAGCACCGCGGCCAGCACGGCCGGGCTGTTCGCCTGGGGGAACCGAAGCGGGATGTAGGTCGAGGTCCCGCCGAAGGCACGCCTGCCGATCATCCGCTTGGCGTACTGCACCGGGACGCGACGCTGTCCCTGCGCGACGACGATCGTGATCACCGTGATCGACAGCGTCACCACGGCCATGACCACGATGGCCGCCCAGCCCGTCTTTTCGTACAGGCGCAGGAATTCCGGCGGCAGCACGGCCAGCACCTGCGCGAGCAGCAGGATCCGGACGCCGTCACCGAATCCCCGCTCGGTGATCACCTCGGTCAGCCGCAGGACAAGCGCGGTGCCCACCGTCAGGCACGCCACGGCGACGACCGTGTCGAGGGTCTCCTGACCGCGAAACCCGAGCAGGCCGATCGCGCCCAGCAGGCCGAGTCCGACGGTGAGCCGTCGCCGGTACCGCTTCAGCACACGGGCGCCGGCTTCCCCTTCGGCCCGCAGCGCGGCCAGCCGCGGAATCAGGACGATCAGCGCGCGCAGCACGGGCGGCGCGGCCAGGCAGGGAAGGACACCGAAAGCGAACACCGGCAGCGTGAACAGGCCGCCGCCGGTGAGGAGGTCGAGGAGCCAGCGCAGCGGGTGATCGGCTTCCGGTGCGCGGACGGTCACGGAGGGGGCGGGCACGCTCTGGCCCAGCCGGAACACCACGATCACACCCAGCGTGACCAGGATCCGGCGGCGAAGGGAGGCTCTGTCGTTCATCGTGAGGATCACGCTAGGGACGACCGATGAAATTACGATGACACCGCCCGCGCTCAGGTCACAGCAAAGGCGCCCTCGACAAGGCCGCCCTCAGCTTGTCGAGCACCTCGCCCGCAGTGCCCTCCGCGGTGCATCCGGCCGCCTGGCGATGCCCGCCGCCACCCAGTTCCCCGGCCGCGGCCGAAACGTCGACGCCGCCCGCCGAACGGAGCGAGACCTGCCACCGCTGCTTCGGCCCGGTCGGCTCGGCTTCCTTGAGCACCACGGCGACCCCGGCCTCCCGGGTGGACCGGACGACGTCGATGACCGCTTCGACCTCCTCCGCGCGCACGCTCCGCGCGACGTCGAGGGTCACGACCGCGTGCGCGAGTCCGAAACCGCGCGCCTCGTCCGGCTCGAGCCGGGCCCCGGCGAGCACGTCCGAAAGCATCGGCAGCCACGCGAACGGATGGTCGTCGACGATCTCGCGGACCACCCTGTCCGGGTCCACGCCCGCTTCGAGCAGCTTCGCGGCCATCAGATGGGTGGACGGCCGGGCCCGGCGGAACCCGCTCGTGTCGGTGACAAGCCCCGCGTAGAGGCAGCGCGCGATCGGCTCGTCGATCTCGGCGCCCAGCTCCTGCAGCAACGCGAAAACGAGGACCGCGGTGGCTTCGGCGGTGTCGTCGACGACGTGGTGCGTGCCGTAGAAGACGTTGGACGCGTGATGATCGATCACCAGGACATCGCCCCCGGCCGCGCGGACGGCGTCCACCCGCGGCGCGAGCTTCCCGAGCCTGCCCGGGGTGGGCGTATCCAGCGCGACCAACAGCTGCTCACTCTCCGGCAGCTCGCTCGCGGGGACGTAGAGCCCGCCGACGTCCAGACCCCGCAGGGTTTCGGGCATCTCCTCGGGCTCGCCGACCGAGACGCGGACCTTGACGCCGCCGCGCGACTGGAGGGCCCGGCCCAGCGCCAGCGCGCTGCCGAGCGCGTCGGCGTCCGGACGGACATGGCCGAGCAGGGTCACGTCGTTCGCGCGCGCCAGCAGGGCGGCGGCTTCCTTGAGGTTCGGCACTGGAGTCGCTGTCACAATCAGTCAAGCTACGCTCTACCGGATGTCCGAGTACGCGATCCTGGTCTACCCGTCCGCCAACCGGGTCTACACCGACTCCACCCCGGCCCTGCTGCGCGCGGAGCTGGCGGTGTTCGGTCTGTCCGCTTTGGAGACCGAGGTCTCCGAGATCGGCGAGACGGAACTCGGCGGCGTCGGCTACCTCACCTTCACCACGCCCGCCCCGTTGAGCGACCGCGATCTCGCGCTCCTTTCGAACCTTTCCGCGCTGTACGCGCTGTTCGAACTCGGCGACGGCGTCCTGAAGCCGGTGACGATCAGCCCGCTCGCGAACTTCGACTCGGATCTGCTGACCATCCAGAAGTACCCCGGCAAGACGAACGAGCTGTTCACGAAACTGCTCGTCAACGTCACCCTGCTGTCCACCGCGGACCCGGCCGCGATGCTGGAGAAGCCGCTGCACCTGCTGGATCCGCTCTGCGGCCGCGGCACCACGCTGAACCAGGCGATGATGTACGGCTTCGACGCGACCGGTCTCGACGTCGACGGCAAGGATTTCGACTCCTACGAACTGTTCATCAAGACCTGGCTGAAGCAGAAGCGCGTCAAGCACAGCGCCGAATCCGGTCAGGTGCGCCGTAACAAGGTCCGGCTCGGCAGGCGGCTCGACATCGGCTTCGGGATCACCAAGGAGCAGTACAAGGCCGGCGAGGTGCGCAAGCTGAGCTACCTCAACTGCGACACGCTCACCACGGACGAACTGCTGCGGCCGAACTCGGTGGACCTCATCGTCACCGACGCCCCGTACGGCGTACAGCACGGCAGCCACCGCACCCAGGACGCGTCGCTCGCGCGCAGCCCGCGGGACCTGCTCGCGGCCGCCGTCCCGGTGTGGACCCGGGTGCTGCGGCCCGGCGGTGCGCTCGGCATCTCCTGGAACACCAACGTCGCGCCGCGCGAAGAGCTCGCCGCGATTTTGGACAAGGCTGGACTGCGGGTGCGCGAGGACGGGCCGTTCGCGGAGTTCTCGCACCGCGTGGACCAGGCGATCGTGCGAGACCTGATCGTCGCGGCGAAACCGGCCTCGTGAGCGGTAAGGACGGTTAGAACCAAGGGGGCTTCGTACCTCCGTGATTCCGGCCGCGGTTGATCTCAGCCCGGGTCCGTGAAGGCCCCCGGCAGGCGCTCACGCGAGTTTTCGCGGTCCGTGGGGATGTCGTGAAGGGCCCCTTTGAGACGATGAAGGTCTCAAAGGGGCCCTTCACGACACAAGAACTCGACGCCAGGCCCAACGGTCAGGCGATGCGTTCCCCCACGAACTTCAGCACGTCGGGCATGACTCCGCGCCAGTAGTCGTCGTTGTGCTCACCGTCGGACATCTTCGCGACGGCGGGGTCGAGTGCCTTGATGAGTTTGCGGTCGGCGCGGGCGAAGGGATCCGAATTCCCGCACCACACCCCGGTCGACGACGCCGAGAGATCGCCGGTGTGCAGCAGCGGCTCGTGCGATTCCCATTGCTCGCGATCCGCGAAGACCTTGCGGGACTTGGCATCGGGCCAGCTCACGAAGAGCGCGGCACTCGCCACGGCGACGGCTTTGAGGTTCTTGTGATCGCGGGCGTAGCGCAGTGCGCCGAAGCCGCCCATCGAGATCCCGAAGATCGCCGACGCCGGCCGCAGCTGGCGCTGGGCGAGCCAGCCGGGGAGCTCGTCGGACAGCATCCGCTGCGGGTCGTCGGCCTTGCCGACGTCCACCCAGTAGTTGTCGCCGTCGACGGCGGCCACCGCGAAACCGGGCAAGCCGGCGGCGACGGCTTTGTTCAGCGCGTCCTGAACTCCGAGGTTCAGGAACGTGCGGGCGTCCGCACCCCGCCCGTGGAGGGCGAAGCAGACCGGCATCCCGACCCGGGACACACCGTCCGGCGCGATGATGACGAGGTTGATGTCGCGGTTGCGGGCCGCCGACCGCATCTTCTGCACCGTGACCGCTTCGGTGAGCGGCGTCGGGGTGGACGGTGGGGCCACCGGCGGCGGCCCCACCAAGGGCGGGTTCTCAGCGCCGCAAGCGGAAACCAGCGCCGAGCCGCCGAGAGCCGCGGCTCCCAGCAGCAGGCCACGCCGGCTCACGGCGTGGCCCACTCCCTCAGCTACGGGTCTCCCCATCGGCGAACTCATCGTCTTCGGCCTCTTCCCGCGGCGGCTTGTACGGGTCGGGTTCACCGGCGTGCTGCGCACCGGTCGCCCGCCGGGCGACCTCCGCATCGGCTTCCCTGGCCTTCGCGAGGAGGTCTTCGATGCGCTTGGCGTCCTCAGGAATGCTGTCGGCCACGAAGGCCAGCGTCGGAGTGTAGCGGACTCCCGTGCCCTGACCGACCTTCGTCCGCAGTACACCGCGGGCGGATTCGAGCGCCGCGGCGGCACCGGTGTGATCGGGCGTGGATTCCAGATTCTCGCCGAGCACCGTGTAGTAGACCGTGGCGTCGTGCAGATCCGCCGTGATCTTCGTGTCGGTGATCGTCACGTAATTGAGCCGCGGATCCTTGATGTCGTGCTCGATCGCGTGCGCGACGATCTGTGAGATCCGCTTGGCGAGCTTGCGAGCCCGAGCGGGGTCGGCCATGGGGATTCGTCTCCTCGAAAGATCTTTCGTCAGTCGTCCGGGCCGAGCAGCCGGCGATGGGCGGAGAGCAGTTCGAACTCCGGCCTTCCGGCCACGAAGCGCTCACACGAGTCGAGCACGTCACGGACGTGCACGCCAGTCGCCGCGACCACGGCCACACCGATCAGTGCCCGCCGATGCAGGTCTTGCTGACCGGCTTCGGCGACGGAGACGTCGAAGCGCCTGCGTACCTCGGCCAGCACCGGCTTGATCACGGATCGCTTCTGCTTGAGCGAGTGGACGTCGCCCAGCAGGATGTCGAGCTCAAGAGCTCCTACGTACATAAGGGGTTCTGGGTTGTCGAGAAGTGAAGCGGCGCTCCCCCGCCCAGATGCGAGGGAGCGCCGCCCGTGTCACTTACGCACGCGGCTTTTCGCGCTGCTCGTACGTCTCGATGACGTCGCCGAGCTTCAAATCGCTGTAGTTACCCAAGGTGAGACCACACTCGAAGCCCTCGCGGACCTCGGTGACGTCGTCCTTTTCGCGCTTCAGCGAGTTGATCGGCAGGTTCTCGACGATGACGTTGCCGTCACGGAGGAGACGACCCTTGGCGTTACGCCGGATCTCGCCCGAGATGACCATACAACCGGCGATCGTGCCGACCTTCGACGATTTGAAGATCCCGCGGATCTCGGCCTTGCCGAGCTCGACCTCTTCGAAGATCGGCTTGAGCATGCCCTTGAGCGCGGCTTCGATCTCGTCGATCGCCTGGTAGATGACCGTGTAGTACCGGACGTCGACGCCCTCGCGGGTGGCCCGCTCGGTCGCCTTGCCCTGTGCCCGCACGTTGAAGCCCAGGACGATCGCGTTGGACGCGGTCGCCAGGTCGATGTCGGACTCCGTGACGCCACCGACACCGCGGTGGACCACGTTGAGCTCGACCTCTTCTTCGCCGACATCCAGCTGCATCAGCGAGGCTTCGAGGGCCTCGACCGTACCGGAGTTGTCACCCTTGATGATCAGGTTAAGGGTGCTCGTCTCCTTCAAGGCCTCATCGAGGTCTTCAAGGCTGACCCGCTTACGACGCGACGCGTTGAGCGCGTTGCGGGTACGGGCCGAACGCCGCTCGGCGATCTGCCGGGCGACCCTGTCCTCGTCGACGACGAGGAACGTGTCACCGGCGCCGGGCACCGAGGTGAACCCGATGACCTGGACCGGACGCGACGGGGTCGCTTCGGTGACGTTGACGTTGTGCTCGTCGACCATCTTCCGCACGCGGCCGTACGCGTCACCGGCGACGACGGAGTCACCGACGCGCAGCGTTCCGCGCTGGACCAGCACCGTGGCGACCGGACCGCGACCGCGGTCCAGGTGCGCCTCGATCGCGACACCCTGGGCCTCCATGTTCGGGTTGGCCCGCAGGTCGAGCGCCGCGTCCGCGGTCAGCAGGATCGCCTCGAGGAGACCATCGATGTTGATGTTCTCCCGCGCCGAGATCTCGACGAACATCGTGTCGCCGCCGTACTCCTCGGCCACGAGGTTGTACTCGGTGAGCTGCTGCCGGATCTTGTCCGGGTTCGCGCCCTCCTTGTCGATCTTGTTGATCGCGACCACGATCGGGGCCTTGGCGGCCTGCGCGTGGTTGATCGCCTCGACCGTCTGCGGCATGACGCCGTCGTCGGCCGCGACCACGATGACCGCGATGTCCGTGGCGTTCGCACCACGAGCACGCATGGCGGTGAACGCCTCGTGACCCGGGGTGTCGATGAACGTCACGAGACGCGGGTTGCCCTCGAGCTCGGTCTCGATCTGGTAGGCGCCGATGTGCTGGGTGATGCCACCGGCTTCGCCCTCGCGCACCTTCGTCTTGCGGATCGTGTCGAGCAGCCGGGTCTTACCGTGGTCGACGTGACCCATGATGGTCACGACCGGCGGACGGACCTGCAGATCCTCTTCCTCACCCGCGTCTTCGCCGTAGGTGATGTCGAAGGTCTCCAGCAGCTCGCGGTCTTCTTCCTCCGGGCTGACGACCTGGACGACGTAGTTCATCTCGCCGCCGAGCAGCTCGAGGATGTCGTCCGACACGGACTGCGTCGCCGTGACCATCTCACCGAGGTGGAAGAGCACCTGCACCAGCGAAGCCGGGTTGGCGTCGATCTTCTCGGCGAAGTCGGTCAGCGAAGCACCACGCGGCAGGCGGATCGTTTCGCCGCTGCCCTTGGGCAGGCGAACGCCACCGACGCTGGGCGCCTGCATGTTGTCCATGTACTCCATGCGCTTCTGGCGCTTGGACTTCCGGCCCTTGCGAGCGGGACCACCGGGACGCCCGAAGGCACCCGCGGTACCACCGCGGCCACCGCGGCCGCCACGACCGCCGCCGCCACGGAAACCGCCGCCACCGGCCGGGGCACCGCCGCCGCCACCGGGGCCACCGCCACCGGGACGGAAACCGCCGCCACCGCCGCCGCCGGGACGGAAACCGCCACCGCCGCCGCCACCACCGGGACCGCCGCGGAAGCCTCCGCCGCCGCCACCGGGACCGCCACGAGCGCCGCCACCGGGGCCACCGCGGGCTCCGCCGCCAGGACCACCACGGGCTCCACCGGGACCGCCGGCCGGACGGGCCGGGCGGCCCGGCATCATGCCGGGGTTCGGACGCGGGGGCATGTTGCCCGGGCTCGGCCGGTTACCACCGGGAGCGCCGCCACCGGGACGCGGCGGACGGTTGTCGCCACCCTGCTGGCCACCACCGGGACGCGGAGGACGGGTGTCGCCGCCCTGCTGGCCGCCACCGGGACGGGGGCCGGACGGACGCGGGGCCGGGGAACCGGAACCCACACCGAACGGGTTGTTGCCGACCCGCGGGGTGCGCGGGCCGGGCTTCGGGCCGCCGGGCTTGGGGCCCTGCGGCTTCGGCGGCACGACAGAACCCTGCGACGGCGTCTGGGACGCCGGCGGGGTGGCCGGTGCTGCCGGGGTTTCCTTGGGCTCGGGCTGCTTCGGCTCGGCCGGAGCGGCCTTCGCCGCCGGAGCGACCTCTTCCTTGGGCGCCGGCGGCCTGGGGCCGGGGCGCGGACCCGGGCGGACGCCCGGGGTGTTGGGACGGGACGGCTGCTGGGCCGGGGCCGACGCCGCCGGAGCGGACTCCGCGGGAGCGGCCGGGGCCTCGGTCTTCGCCGCGGGCGCGGGCTGGGCCTGCTTCGCGGCCGGAGCCGGGGCAGCGGGCTTCGCGGGAGGCGCGGGCGAAGGGCGCGGTCCGGGGGTCGGGACCGACTTCTTCTTGCCGTCCTTGGACGGGTACGCGTCACGGAGACGGCGGGCGACCGGCGCCTCGACGGTGGACGACGCGGACTTCACGAACTCGCCCTGTTCCTTCAACTTGGCGAGAACTTCCTTGCTGGTGATGCCGAGCTCTTTCGCGAGCTCATGTACTCGGGCCTTGCCTGGCACAGCTCTCCTCATCTGGGGAGGCCGGCGGCAGACCCGCAGACCTCGTCCTATTGTCGCGCGTTCATTGATTCAGCTTCACGGCTGACTCATGACGGGTCGACCTGCTTCCTGATTCCATCCGGCACCGGGGATGTCCCGGCGCCCTTAGCCTTCGGCGTGCCGCTCCAGGCGTTCGTGGACACCCTGGGCGTCGAGCGACCCTGGAACACGAAGTGCCCGGGGGAACGCCCTGCGCCGCTCGGCCTTGGCCAGACAGTCCGGCACGGGGTGCAACCAGGCACCCCGGCCCGGCAACCGCCGACGTTCGTCGACGATCAACCGACCGTCCGCCGCGACCACTCGCAGCAACTCGCCGATCAAGGCCCGCTTACGGCAACCCACACAGGTGCGAACCGGGACTTCCCGGTCATGCTGGAGGTCGGTTCCCGGCCGCGGGCTCTGAACCACTAGTAAGTCTACCGCTTCGACCTTCACTCAGCCGAACCGGTTGCCGCGGCGGGCCGCGGCTGCCCGGCGTGTGCTTCGTCACCCTGGTCAGGGGCGGCGTCACTGCGGATGTCGATCCGCCAGCCGGTGAGACGGGCGGCGAGGCGGGCGTTCTGCCCTTCCTTGCCGATCGCGAGCGAAAGCTGGTAGTCCGGGACGACGACGCGAGCGGTCTTGGCCCGCTCGTCGACGACCCGTACGGAGACAACCTTCGCGGGCGACAACGCATTCCCGACGAACCTCGCCGGGTCCTCGGAGAAGTCGATGATGTCGATCTTCTCGCCGGCGAGCTCGCTCATCACGTTGCGCACCCGCGCGCCGACCGGGCCGATGCAAGCACCCTTGGCGTTGACGCCGGGCACCGTCGAGCGGACCGCGATCTTGGTGCGGTGCCCGGGTTCCCGCGCGACGGCGGCGATCTCGACCGTGCCGTCGGCGATCTCGGGGACCTCCAGGGCGAACAGCTTGTGCACCAGCTTCGGGTGCGAACGCGACAACGTGATCTGCGGACCGCGGTTGCCCCGCGAGACGGTGACGACGTAGGCCTTGATCCGGTCGCCGTGCTCGTAGGTCTCGCCGGGCACCTGCTCGATCGCGGGCAGCACGCCCTCGATGTCGCCGACCTGGATGATGACCATGCCGCGGGCGTTGGCGCGGGCGTCGCGCTGCACCACGCCGGCGACGATCTCGTTCTCCTTGGCGGAGAACTCGCCGAAGGTCTTCTCGTGCTCGGCGTCGCGCAGACGCTGCAGGATGACCTGGCGCGCGGTGGTCGCGGCGATCCGCCCGAAGCCCTCGGGGGTGTCGTCCCATTCCTCGTCGGTCCGGCCGTCCGGGGTGAGGGTGTGCGCGAGGACGCGGACCAGGCCGCTCTTGCGATCGATGTCGATCCTGGCGTGCGGCTGGTGGCCCTCGGTGTGCTTGTACGCGGTGAGCAACGCGGTTTCGATCGCTTCGATCACCGTCTCGAAGGGGATGTCCTTGTCCCGTTCGATCGCGCGCAGCGCTGCGATGTCGACGTTCACTTCGGCTCCTCCTTCGGCTCCGTGGGGGCGGCGTTCAGGGCCGACGCATCGTTTTCCAACAGTTTCAGGTCCTCGGCAGGTGGTTGCTTGAATTCGATCTCGATGACCGCTTTGGCCACCGAGGCGTAGGGGACGTCCCGGATCTCGCCGTCGACGAGCACGCGCGCGGACTTCTCCCCCGCGTACCCGACACGGCCGACGAAGGCGGTGCCTTCGGCCGGGGTGATCTTGACGAGGCGGAATTTCGCGCGCCGCCAGTGCCGCCGCACGGTCAGCGGCCGGTCGAGGCCGGGCGAGGTGACTTCGAGCGTGTACGCGCTCGCGATCACGTGCTCGTTTTCGTCGAGCGTGGCGGAAACAGCCCGGCTGACGCTCGCCACCTCGTCCAGTCCGACGCCGTCGTCCCCGTCGACGACGACCTTGACCAGCTGACGGCGGCCTGCCTGCTGGACCTCGAAGGAATCGAGGTCGAAACCCGCGGCCTTGACGGCTTCGGCCACGATGGGCTCCAGCCTGCTGGCGAGGTCGTTGGGCACGGTGGAGCGCTCCTGTTCGGCTGTGGGCGACCCGGCGGTGTGGATCCGGGTTCGGTAGTGGTCCAGCTTATCCGGTCACCCCCGCATGACGCGCGAGCGGCGGCCCCGCACGGGGTACTGGCAGGATGGGGCGGCGTGACCGGAAGATCGACAGAGCCCACCTCGCCGAGCCGTCGCACTTTCCTGCGGATGGGAGCGCTGGCCGTGGTGGCCGTGCCGCTGGCCTCCGCCTGCTCCCCCGGCTTCGACGAAACCCCTGATCCGCTGGGCCCGTTGCTGCGTGCGGCGGAGACCGACGCGGCGGGCGCGAAGGCGTTGCCGGGCGCCGAGGGCGAAGCGGTCGCGGCGGCGCTGGAGGCGCACGCGGCGGCGCTCAAGACCGAGGTGGACCGGCTCAACCGGCCGAAACCGGAACAGCAGGGCCCGGCGGAGAACCCGCCGTCGTCGGTGGATGGGCTCAAGGAACGGCTCGCCCAGGCCCGCAAACAAGCCGAAGGTCTCGTGCCTTCACTGCCCCGCTACCGCGCCGGGATGGTCGCCTCGATCGCGGCGGGCTGCGCGGCGCTGCAACAGAGCTCGGACAAACTCGGCCGAGGCGACGACGCCGGAGCCGTCGAGGTGCCCGCCGGAGTCCAGCTCGGCGGGGAGACAACGGAAGCCGTCCAGCAGGCGCTGGCCGCCGAACACGCGGCGGTCTGGGTGTACGGGCTGGTCAGCGCGTACCTGCCGGACGCTTTCACCGGCGCGGTGAGCCGCGGCACGGCCGAGCACGTCAAGCGGCGGAACGTCTGCGAGCGGATGCTCTCCGCCGCCGGGCAGACCCCCACCGGACCGGAGGCCGCGTACGTGCCGCCGAGGCCGGTGACCGAGGCGAACTCGGCGATGGAACTGGTCGCGACGGCCGAATCGGACGCGACGGCGGCCTGGCTCGGCGTGATCGACCGGACCGACGACGTGGCTTTGCGGACGACGGCGCTGAACGCGCTGATCGGCTCGGCTCGGCGGGGGACCGCTTGGCGGGCCGAGTTCGGCGCGAAGCCGGTGGCGATCGCGATGCCGGGCCAGTCGGCTTAAGCGGACACCCATGTCATGAAAGGGTCGTTCAGGACATTTTTTGTCCTGAACGACCCTTTCATGACACTTGGGAGGCGGGGTCAGCGCCGCAGGTCGCCCGAGAGCCGCAAGGCGTCGGTCGCGATCCGCTCCAGCGTCGCCTTGTCGGTCTGCTTGTTGTAGAAACCGGCCAGCACGATGGCCACCTCGGGTCCGGTGACGTGGGAGTCGTAGGCCGCGTCCTGTCCGGAGATCTTCGGGGCGCCCTGTGCCTTGAAGGTGCCGTCGCGCACCAGGTCGGACACGTTGCCCGTGCCGTCCTTGTCGGTGAGCGCCTTGAGCTGGGTCGCGGTGACCTCGCCGGGCATGGTGACGAGGACGACCGACACCAGCGCCTTCTTCCCGCCGGTCTCCGTTGTGTAGAGCGCCCGCGACAGCCGCTTGCACGGCGTCTGCGTGAAGAACTCCTTGGTGTCGCCGTAGGCCTTGCTCGCGCAGTCGGTGGTGACCTGCGGGCCCTCGACCAGCGTGTACTGGAACTGGCCGCTCTTCGTCGGCGTGTCCGCGACCGGGGCGGGCTCGGGCTCGTGCCGGATCAGCCACCAGAGCAGCGCGGAGACGACCGCGATGGCGACCAGCCCGGCGCCTTTCAGCGCCAGGCCCTTGGTGTCCCTCGACGGCGACGGCGCGGACGACGGCCCGCCCGGCCCTGCCGGTCGCACCGGCTGAAGCCGGGCCGTTTCCGTCGGTCCCGGGGTAAATTGCGCACCAACCACGGGAACATACGGTAGTTCACGCCGCTCCGGCGGTTCACCTGAACGTGCTTATCACCCGTTCGACGTCGTCAGCCGTGTTGTAGAGATGGAACCCGAATCGCTGCCTTCCGGCCCGGGTACCGGCCACGATGCCGGCTTCCTTCACCCGGGCGGCGTCGGCGTCGAGCGAGACGATCGCGCTCCCCTGACCGGGTGAGCCGAGCGCTTCGAGGAGCGAGTCGGCGAGGCCTGCACAGTGCGCGCGGACGGCTTCGAGGTCCAGGGAGCCGAGGTAGTCCAGCGAGACGGCGGCGCCGACGAACGAGAGCCAGGCCGGGGACAGGTCGAGCGACCGGGTGCCCTCCGCGAGCCGCAGCGGGAGGCCGTAGACGGTCTGCCAGCGGTCCTCCCCCGCGTACCAGTTCGCGGCGACCGGCACGGCCCGCTCCAGCACCCGCGGATGCGCGGCCAGCCACGCCGCCCCGCGCGGCGCGAGCAGCCATTTGTACCCCGCGGCGACCACCCAGTCGGCCCAGCCGAGGTCGAGCGGCTGCCAGCCGGCGGCCTGGGTGGCGTCGAGCAGGACCGCCGCACCCGCCGCCTCGGCCGCGGCGCGGAGCGCGCCGAGGTCGATCCGGGCGCCGTCCGCCGACTGGACGACGCTGACCGCGACGAGGTCGTGCCCCTCGACGCGTTCGGTCAGCTCGGTCAACGGGACCTCGGTGACTTTCACCCCGCGGTGCGCCTGGGCCGCGAACGGGAAGGTGACGCTCGTGAAGTCGTTCCCGGCGACCAGCACACTGGCGCCGTCGGGCAGTCCGGCCGCCACGTTCGCGATCAGCTGCGAAACCGACGCCCCGATCGCGACCCGCTCCGCCGGGACCCCGATCAGCGCGCCGAACCCGGCCCGGGTCCGCGCGACGGGCTCGTCGAAGTCCGCCGGGCGGGCCTCGCCGCGCCGCCACCGCTCGACCGCCTCGGCCACCGCGTCGGCCGCGTGCGACGGCGGGATGCCGATACTGGGCGTGTTCAGATAACCGGGCGGGACGGCGAATTCGGCTCCGAAGGTCTGCATGCCCCCGAGATTAATGAGATTCCGGGAGCAGGGCCGCGACGTCGCCGTAGGACGGCGGGGTCAGCGGGAGTTCGCCGCCGTCGCGAACGGCCGTCACCGTGCGCAGTGTGGCGGCCAGCGCCATCCGGTACGGCAGCGATCCGAGGCTGATCCGTGCGACGCCGAGTTCCGCCGCTCCCGCGACGGTGACCTTGCCGGGGACGAACAGCAGGTTCAGCGGTTTCGCGACGGCCTTCACCAACCGCTCGACGTCCGCGGGTTCGGCGAGCCCCGGCACGAACACTCCGTCGGCTCCAGCGTCCACATAGGACCGGCAGCGTTCGATCGCGGTGCCGATGTCGGGCTCCCCCAGCCAATGCGTGTCCGTCCGCGCGTTGACGAAGAGGTCCGGAGCGTGCTCCTTCGCCGCCGCGACCTTGGCCGCGTGCCGCACAGGGTCGCCGAGGGCGTCTTCGAGGTTGATGCCCGCGACACCTGCTTCGGCGAGTTCCGCGGCCAGCGCCCCGACCTCGCCCGGGTCGTCGCTGAACCCGTCCGCGAGGTCGACGCTGATCAGCACGTCCAGCTCGGCGAGCCGCCGCGCCAGCCGGACGGTGGCGTCCTTGGAGGACGGTGCGCCGTCCGGCTCGCCCTCGGCGGCCGAGACCCCGAGGCTCGTCGTGCCGAGCGCCGGGAAGCCTTGCGCGGCCAGGAAGGCGGCCGTGCCGAACTCCCAGACGTTCGGCAGGAGCAGCGGGGTTCCGGGGACGTGGAGTGCGGCGAATGCGGTCATGGCACGACGGTAGCGAGCGGACGCTTCGGCGACGGCCGACGTGTCCGGCCTGCCGCGCGGGAAGTCCGTGAGGGCCTCCTTCCCTACTTTGAGGGTAGGGAAGGAGGCCCTCACGGACCTGGCACAGCCCCGTCAGGCCCGTTCCAGGAAAGGCGTCAGCAGGTCCGGCACTGACTCCTCGGCGAACAGCAGCCCCTGGTCCTCCCCGGCGTCGTACACCGCGTACGCCCCGCCTCCGGCGGCCGTGGTCGCCACGACGGTCAGCAAACCCTTGCGCCGCTGGAAGATCGACTGTTTCACCGTCCACCCGATCACGCCTTCGCGTTCCAGCGCGAACGTGCTCCGCCGCACCGTCCCGTGCCGTCCGACGAGGTAGCGCCCGGTGATCCCGTGTCCGAGGTTGCGGTAGGCGTCCAGCGCCAGCAGCACCGAAACCGGCAGCAGCACGACACCGAGCGCGCCGCCGATCACCAGCAGGACGTCGGTCAGCAGGAGGCCGAGGATCGCGAAGATCGCCAGCAGGGCCACCACCGAACCGATCCACCAGCGCAGCAGCCGTCCCCGCGCGGCGCGCGGATGTCCGGTGAGCCGGACGGCTTCGGTCGGCGAGACGGGTTCACGCAGCACCGTCGCGGCGACCCGGTTGGCGATCGCGACGGGCGCGGCCGGCAGGAGCGTGTGGTAGTCGGTCTTGTCCTTGTCGTCGCTCTGCCGCATGCCCGTGGCGATCGCGTCGACGCGCGCCGCGCCGGAGATCCGGTTCCCGAGCGGCTCGACGAGGTCGATGCCGCGCATCCGGCGTTCCTCGATCGAGATCGAGCGGGTGGTGAACAGCCCGCGGCGCACCCGCAGGGTGCCGCCGGCTTCGCGGTCGAGCCGGTAGTTCCACCACATCTCGATCCACAGGCCCAGCGCGCCGACCACGCCGACGACCATCGCGATCGCCAGCAGGATCAGGATCGCCGCCACCAGCGGGATCCCGCGGAACAGGCCGATCACCCAGTCGATCAGACCTTTCTGCAGGCCAGCCCATTCGGAGATCTGCATGAGGCCACCGCCCGCGGCGAGCCCCAGGGTCGGGGTCAGGAACGACATCGGCGCGTAGCGGATCCAGCCCCGGTCCAGTTCGGCTAGCGGCGCGTCCTCGTCGGTCTCCGTGGTTTCCGCACGGCGCAGCAGGTCCGCGCGCAGTCGCTCGGCCTCGGCGCGCGAGACGGGGTTGAGTTTGATCCGGCCCTGGCCGCCCGATTCGTTCGAGCCGGTGCCGATGGTCACCACCGCGACGCCGAACAGGCGGTGCAGCGGGTTGGCCGTCAGGTCGACGTTGCGGATCCGTTCGCGCTGCAGGGATTTCCGCGAGCGGAAGACCAGGGTGAACGCCGTCTCCAGCCGGTCCGGCGTGAGCCGGTACCGCACCCCTTTCCAGTAGAACAGCTCCGCCAGTACGCCGCCGCCGATGATGATCACCCCGCCGGCGACGACCCAGGCGAGGGCGACCCAGAGCCTCGCGCCGCCGCCCACGATCGCGAGCGTGGTCGGGATCGCGGCACCGACGGCCACGCCGGTCATCATCAGCGCGGTGACGGCGAGCGTGCGTTTGTCGAGGGTGCTCCAGCCTTCGAACTCGCCCGAGGTCATGTCGCGTCCCCCGGCGTCGCCTGCGTCGTTTCGGTGAGCTGCTCCGCCAGGCTCGCGGCCAGTTCGTGGTCGAGCCCGCGGATCTTGACCGCGCCCCGCGCCGAGGCCGTGGTGACCGTGACGGTCGCGAGCTTGAACACCTGCTGCAACGGCCCGCGCAGGGTGTCCACGGTCTGGATCCGCGACATCGGCGCGACCCGCCATTCCTGCCAGAAGAACCCGGAGCGCGCGTACACCGCCGTCTCCGTGACTTCCCAGCGATGCACCTTGAACCACCACAGCGGCATCGCGATCACCCACACCAGCCCCAGCACCGCGAACACCGCCGCCGGTGTCAGCAGCCAGAACCGCGCGGGCGTGATGAGCAGCCCGAGCACCACCAGTACCAGCACCGGCGTACCCCAGAAAAGCGTTCCCTGCAGCCGCCACCAGCCCACGACCCGCTGATCCAGCGCGTTCCGCGGCGGCCTCAACCGCACCTTCCCCCGTTCGGCTTCCACCGAGTTCACCCCCGAGATCGTTTACAATGCGATCGCATCGTAATAGCATGCGACCGTAGTGGCAATGCGATCGCATTGCAAACAGCGGAACGGATGGTGAAGGTGCCGAAGCAGGTGGATCACGCCGCGCGGCGGGCGGAGATCGCCGAGGCGCTGACGCGGCTGACGGCCACACGAGGCCTCGAGGGAGTCAGCCTCCGGCACGTCGCCGCCGAAGCGGGCATGTCGATGGGCTTGGTACAGCACTACTTCAAGACCAAGGACGAGATGCTGCTGTTCGCCGTCGAACGCCGCTCACACGTGTACGAAGCGCGTATCAAAGCCCAGCTGGAAGCCGGCGAACTGCCGTCGACACCGAAGGCCATCATCCGCGCGATCTTGACCGAGATCCTGCCGCTCGACGAGCGCAGGCGCGGTGACTGGCTGATGGGCGTCGCATTCTTCATCCGGGCGATCTCGGATCCCGCCTTCGCGGCCGCGTTCACCGACGGCGTCCCCCAGTTGTTCGACCTGCTCGCCCTCCTGATCCGGCAGGGACAGGACGCGGGCGATGTCGGCAAGTCCGCCGACCCGATGCAGGAGTCCGCGATCCTCTGGGCGCTCGCCGACTCGCAGGGCACCAACATCGTGATGAAGCACCGCACCCCGGATGAGGCGCTGTCCACTGTGGACTACTACCTCGACCGGCTGTTCGGTCAGGCGGTGAGCTGACCGTCGTAGCTCTTGCGCGCGTCGAGCACTTCGCCCATGTGGACGCGAGCCCACTTGTCGAGCATGTCGAGCGGTTCGGCGAGGTTGCGCCCGAGCTCGGTCAGCTCGTACTCGACGTGCGGAGGGATCTCCGGGTACGCGGTGCGCGTCAGGATGCCGTCGCGGACGAGGCTGCGCAGCGTCTGGGTGAGGACCTTCTGCGAGATGCCGCGTACGCGTTTGCCGATCTCGGTGTACCGGAGCGGGCCGTCACCGAGCACGCCGACGATCAGCACGGTCCACTGATCGCCGATGCGGTCGAGCAGCGCGCGGGTGGGGCAGTCGGGGTCGTACGGGTTTCCGAGCACGTGACCTCCTCACTCTCCCCGGGAGAGTAACACGCCTAGTGAGAGGGAGCGGGCTGCATCAGCGCCTCGAACAGCAGGATCAGATGACGGCGGCCGCGCTCCCACCGCGCTTCCAGTTCGGTCTGGTCGCGGGTCGCCCAGCTGGCGATGAGGATGCCGCGGACGACGTCCATCGCCGTGTACACCGCGTGCAGGAACTCCGGATGCGCCGCGTGGTCCGGCAGCAGCGCCTTGCCGAACTCGACCAGGCTGCTGGTCGCGATCGGCTCGACCACGGCCATCTGGGCGCGCAGTTCCGCGTCGGTCCGCGACGCCACCCACAGCTCCACGGTCGCCGAGAACACCGGCCCCTGATGCATCTCCCACATCAGCTGCAACGCGTCGCCGACCGGGTCGGACGACGCCTTGAGCCGGTCGATCTCCGCCATCGCGACCTCGGTGCGCCTGGCCGCGAGATGCCGGATCGCGGAGGTGACGAGGTCGGTCTTGGTCGGGAAGTGATGCACCTGCGCACCGCGGGTCACCCCGGCGCGATCGGCGACGCGGGTGGTCGTGGTGCCCGCGTAGCCGTACTCGACGAGGCAGTCGATCGTGGCGTCGAGCAGCCTGACGCGCATCGCGGCGCTGCGTTCCTCCTGCGTGCGTCGTGGTGCGGCCATGCGCCTACTTTATGGTGCGCCGCGCGAGGCGCGGGCGACGACCGGCACCGACAGCGAAGTCCCGCCCAGCTCGAAGGTCACCTCGGCACCGGTCGCGGGCAGCGCCGGGTCGAACATGTCCCCGTCGGTCCCGCCCAGTACGAGCGCGAGCCGATGCCCCGCCGGGACGACGTGGTCGAGGCTGCTCAGCCGGAACGTCATCGTGTACGCCTTGCCCGGTACGAGCGGTTCGCCCCGCCACAGTGACCGGTGATGGCCGAGGTCGGCCCAGCCGGTGGCCACGATCCGTTTATCCACAGTGGTCAGATCCGCGACGGTGTCGAGAAAGCACCCGGTGTCCGCTGCGGTACCCGCGCCCCAGCAGGAGCGGGTCTCCGAGTTCTTGATGCCCAGCGCGGGGAACTTCGTGTTCCGCACGGTCGCAGGACCGTAGTCGACCAGCACCGCGCCGAGCCGTGCGCTCGGTTTGTCGGAACGGGCGGTCACCGTCACGGTGGCGGTCCCGGCGATCCGCGTGTCCGTCCGTACCGGCTCACCGGTGAAGACCAAACGGTCCGGGCTGGCTTGCGACGGGTTCTCGACCCACTTCGACGCCCCGCGCGCCGGGTCGTCGGTCACCGAAGCCGTACCGCTTCCCGGGCGGCTCGTCAGCCCGCCCGACGCCGAAGGCCACAACTCGCGCGACTTCGTGGCGAGCGGCCAGCGGCGTTCGTCGGTCCAGCGGTCCGGCGTGTGCTCGATCCGGATGGCGGGTTCGGTCTCGACGCCGTTGCGGACGCCGAGCAGCCACCGGTCGAACCAGCGGTGCAGCGTCTTCACGAACAGCGACCGGTCGAGGTCGAACGGGTCGACGTGCGCCGCCTGGTGCAGCCACGCCTTGCGCGGCACGCCGTGAGAGTTCAGCGCCTCCCACCAGGGCCCGAACTGGATCGGGTTGACGTTGAGGTCGTGGAAACCCATCGACGCGAAAACGCTCGCGCGTACCTTGCCGGTCTTCGCCACGTAGTCGAGGCCGCGCCAGTATTCGTTGAAGTTCCCGTCGGTTCCCGCGCGCCGCGCGTTGTCCTCCTCGAACGGGCGGCACAGCTTCTCGGCGCGTTCGTTGTACAGGCCGGGGCCGCCCGCCCAGCCGAAGTAGGCGCCGTGGGAATTGTGAACCTCGTAGTAGGAACTGACCCCGGCGATCGGCACGATGGTCTTCAAGCCCTCGATCCCGGACGCCGCCATCCCGATCGCCGTCGCCCCGTCCTGCGACTTCCCGATCGCGCCGACCGACCCGTTCGCCCAGCCCGCGCTGGCCAGCTCGGGCCCGAACGGCGTGCGGAACGCGTTCGCGCGCCCGTTGAGCCAGTTCACGACGCCGTTGCCGGACGCGACGTCGTCGAAGCATCCGGAGGAGCGATTGGTGCCCCCGACGTCGACCAGCACGACCGCGTACCCGCGCGGGACGAAGTAGTTGTCGTAAAAGAGCGGGAACTGCGACGGCGTGCCGTCGGGCAGGTACGTCTTCGGCTGGCGCTCGTTGCCGCGGCCGATCTTTTCGAAGTACGGGCTGACGTCCATGATCACCGGAACGCGGTGCCCGCGCGCGGCCGGTTCGGCCGGACGGATGATGTCGGCGGCGACGCGGTCGACCTGGCCGTCGCGGTCGAGGTCTTGGCCGGTCTCCACCCAGGCGGTCTCCCGGATGGCCTTCTCGTAGGAGAACACCGGCTCACTGACGCCGTCACGCAGGACGAACGCGGGCGTCGCGATCGCGGGTGCGGCGGTGAGCAGCAGCATCGCCACGACGGTGGCGGTCACACTCTTGAGCCCCATCGACCGAGTATCGCTTACAAAACCCGAACATCGTCCCCACAATTCTCGTATCCGGCCGCGCGACGCTCTTCGCATGCTGAAACACACCATCGCCGTCTGCCTGACCGCGGCCGGCCTCGTCGCCCTCGCCCCCGCCGCCTCGGCGCAGGCCCCGATCACTCTGAGCCCCGAAGAGTCGCAGCAGCTGTGCGCCGAATGGCTGCCCAAGCTCACCCAGCGCACCGCGAAGCTCACCGAACGCATCAACGGCGGCCCCGAGATCCGCGGTTCCGTGGCGAATCTCAAGGCCAGGGCCGAAAACCAGCGCAAGAAGGGTCACAACGACACCGCCGACAGGCTCCAGAAGCGGGCCGACACCCGCGGCGGACGGCTTCCCGAACTCGCCGCAGCGAAGCAGAAGCTGGACGCGTTCACGGGCGCGCACTGCAAGGCGGGCAAGTGAAGCGGCTCCTTGCCGCGTCCCTCACCGCGTTCGCGCTGTTCGGCGCGGCCGCCTGCACCGAGGAAAAGCCTGCTTCGAGCCCGGCGCCGGGTGAGCTGAGCGACGTCCAGCGGACCCTCGACGCGATCGAGCGGGACATGGCAGGCGACCCTGCCCCGTGACAGGATCGGCCGGTGACGACGCAACCGGGACGCGGGCTGGTACTGGTCGTCGAGGACGACCCCGCGATCGCCGAACTCGCCTCGCTGTATCTGCGGCGGGACGGGTTCGGCGTGCACGTGGAAGCGGACGGCGGCGCCGCGCTCGCCACGATCCGGCGGCTCCGCCCGGTCGCGATCGTCCTCGACATCGGGCTGTCCGGAATGGACGGTATCGAAATCTGCCGGAACCTGCGCACCGGCGGCGACTGGACGCCGGTGCTGTTCGTGACGGCCCGCGACGACGAACTGGATCGCTTGCTGGGCCTGGAGATCGGCGCGGACGACTACCTGACGAAGCCGTTCAGCCCGCGTGAGCTCTCGGCCAGGGTCCGGACCGTCCTGCGCCGCGCCGCCGGAGCACCGTCGCCCGCCGAGACCTACACGGCCGGTGGCGTCCGCGTCGACGTCACCCAGCGCCGCGTCTGGGCGGCCGACACCGAGATCGCGCTGACGTCGACCGAATTCGAGCTGCTCACCCATCTGGTGCGGCGGCCCGGTCAGGTGTTCAGCCGCGAGCAACTGCTCAGCTCGGTCTGGGGTTACGCGGCGTCGGCTGGCACGCGGACCGTCGACGTCCACATCGCCCAGCTGCGCGGGAAACTGGGCGTTCACAGTCCGATCAGGACGGTCCGCGGCATCGGTTACGCGGCGGACGCCGGATGAAACGGACGTCGCTCGCGCTGCGGATCACCGTGGTGTGCCTCGCGATCGCCGCGGTCGCGGTGGTGGTCGCCGGCCTGGTCGCGGCGCGGCTCGTCCGCACCGCCGGGGTCGAGGTGCTCCGGCAGTCGCTCTCGGCGCAGGCCGATGTGGTCGCGAGCCAGCTCGACGAGACCGGGATCGGCAATCGGCTCGCCGTCGGCAAGGTCGCGGAAGTCGTTCGCGGGCAAGGGATCGACGTGGTCGTCCGCCGTCCGAACGGGACACTCGACGGTGCCGGGACGGTCGCGGCGATCGCCGCTTCGAAAGCGGGACTGACGCGCGCCGGCTCGGACACGGTGCTCGTCGAAGGACGGCAGTACCTCGTCGAAGTCCGCACCGTGGGCGCGAAGGGCGCCGCGTTCGCGCTCGTCCAATCGACGAAGATCGGCGAGGCACGCGGACGGCTGCTGGTGCGCAACATCGTGCTCGCGCTCGGCGCCGGGCTGGCGGTCGCCGCGGTGGCGGGGCTGGTGCTGAGCCGGATGCTGTCGCGGCCGCTGCGCCGGGCCGCGTCGGTGGCGAACGGGATGCGGTCCGGACGCCGTGACCTGCGCGTTCCGGTCGAAGGCCCGTCCGAGGTCGCGGACGTGGCGAAGTCGGTCAACGAACTGGCCGACGCACTGCAGTACAGCGAGGCGCGGCAACGCGAGTTCCTGCTTTCGGTTTCGCACGAACTGCGGACGCCGCTGACCGCGGTCACCGGATTCGCCGAGGCGATCGGCGACGGCGTGGCCGAAGGCGAGGACGCGCGCCGCGCCGGGCAGACCATCCATCGCGAGGCCGTGCGACTGGAACGCCTGGTCAGCGACCTGCTGGAGCTGGCAAGGCTCGGCGCCGACGAGTTCCGCCTCGACCCGGCCCGGCTCGATCTCGCCGCGCTGGTCGGCGAATGCGCCGACGTCTGGCGGCTGCGGTGCGAACGGCAGGACGTCACGCTGCTGGTCGAACGGCCCGCCGGTGAGGTCCCGGTCATCGCCGATCCGCGACGGCTTCGGCAGGTCGTCGACGGGCTGGCCGAGAACGCGCTGCGCGTGACCCCGGCGGGCGCGCCGATCGTGTTCTCCCTGGTGACCGCCGAGGGACAGGCCTGGCTGGCGGTGCGCGACGGCGGCCCAGGGCTGGCGCCGGAGGACTATCCGGTCGCGTTCGACCGCGGCGTGCTGAACCGGCGGTACCGCGACAGCCGCCCGGTCGGTTCGGGGATCGGGCTCGCACTGGCGTACGGCCTGGTCACCCGGATGGGCGGAACGCTGACGGCGGGTCCGGCGCCGGAAGGCGGAGCCGCGTTCACCGTGGCGCTGCGGCTAGGGTGAACGAGTGGAGATGTTGCACCTGCGGTACTTCGTGGCCGTCGCCGAGGAACTGAACTTCTCCCAGGCGGCCCGCAGACTGCATATGGCCGCCTCCCCGCTGAGCCAGCGCATCAAGGATCTCGAACACGAACTCGGCCACCGGCTGTTCGACCGCAGCACGCATCACGTCACCCTCACCGCGGCGGGCTCCGCGCTGCTGCCCATCGCGCGGGACGTCCTCGAACAGGTCAACGCGATCCCCTGGCGGCTGCAGGAAGCGGTGAAACCGCGGCGGAGCACCGTGTTCATCGGCATGCCCGCCGGTGTGCACCCGGCCTTGCGCGAACGCGTCAAACAGCTCGAAGAGCGCAGCCACGACCGCTTCGAACTCAAACGCTGGCCGGGCACGACACCCGATCTGGTCGCCGCGGTGCACGAGGGCAAACTGGCGTTGTCGCTGGTCCGGATGCCGGTCGCCGATCCCGCGCTGGAGATCGTCCCGGTGCAGGTGGAGCGGCTCGGCGCCGTCGTCCCGGCCGACCGGTTCGCCGGGCGGGAGACCGTCACCATCGCCGAATTGAGTGATCTGTCCTACATTCCGTCGGCCTCGGAAAGCATTCCGGCCTATTCGGACGATATGGACCACACGTTGTCGAAGGCGGGCATCAAGAAAAGGCTCAAAGTCGGCGGAACCGAATATTCGGGCATTTCCGAATTGGTGGCGAACGGTTCCTCGTTCTCGATCACGATGCTCGACCCGGCCAGCCCGATGCATCTGTTCCTCGTCGACGGCGCCACCATCCTCCCGTTCTCGGATTTCCGCCCCCAGCTGGAGACCGCGCTGGTGTGGCGCCGCGACCGCGCCGCGGAGGGCGACCTCGCCGGACTGGTCGAGGCGGCCCGCGAGATCTTCGCCGAACCGCTTTCGACCTGACGCCATCCCCGGCAATGTCTGATTGATGACTAGATGTGCGGTTCTCGATGGGGGTCGTGAGTGGCAAGTGCCGTTAGAACGACCATTGCCACTCACGACCCCGCCACAAAACGCCTGAAGGACCCCTTCCTTGCGCCTAGGTACAGGAAGGGGTCCTTCATGTACTTCAAATTCGACTCAAGAATGGTATGACCACCGTGGTCATACCATTCTTCGTTTCTTGATCATTCCCTTTCCTGCTATTCGCGCCTAACTTCGGTTGTAGAGCGAACAACGGCGAAGGGAAGCAAAATGACACAAACCGCTACCGGACCGCTGGACGGTGTTCGCGTGATCGACCTCTCGACGGTGGTCATGGGCCCGTACGCCGCGCAGATCCTCGGCGACCTCGGCGCCGACGTGATCAAGATCGAGTCTCCGGCCGACACCGTCCGGGTCGGCAAGTTCCGCACGACACCGGGAATGACGCCGCTCAACCTGAACGTGAACCGCAACAAGCGCAGCGTCGCCCTCAACCTCAAGGACGAGGAGCAGCGCGAGCAGGTGCTCAAGCTGATCGACACCGCCGACGTACTGATCACCAACATGCGTCCCGGCGCGCTGAGCAGGCTCGGCATGAACTACGCCGACGTCGCCGCGCGCAACCCCGGCCTGGTCTACGCCCACGCGCAGGGTTTCCGCAGCGACTCCGACCGCGCGGGCCACGCCGCCTACGACGAGACCGTGCAGGCGTCGTCCGGTCTGGTCGACGTCGCGAACCGCGCCCTGGGGAGGCCGGTGTACCTGCCGACGATCATCGGCGACAAGGTGTCCTCCTTGACCATCGCGTACACCGTGCTCGCCGCGCTGGTGCACCGCGACCGGACCGGCGAGGGCCAGCGCGTCGAGATCCCGATGACCGACACGCTGATCGCGTTCAACCTGGTCGAGCACCTGGCCGGGCACGTTTTCGAGCCCGCGGAAAGCCCGACCGGCTTCGGCCCGTCGCTGAACCCCGGTCACCAGGCCGTGCACACCAAGGACGGGATGGCCTGCGTGATCCCCTACAACCCGCAGAACTTCCGCGACTTCTTCCACGCCGCCGGGCGGCCGGAACTGGCCGAGGATCCCCGGGTCAACGGCGACGCCATCGACGGCGCCGACCACGAAGCGCTGGCCGGGATGATCGCGGACTGCGCCCCGGCGCTGACCACCGAAGAGTGGACCGAGGTCTGCGCGAAGCACAGCATCCCGATGGCCCCGGTCCTGGAACTGGACACCGCGCACGACGACGACTACGTCCGCGACGGTCACCTGCTCGACGTCGTCGAGCACCCGAGCGAGGGCGCGATCCGCACCATCGGCATCCCGGTGAAGTTCTCCGCGACGCCGGGTTCCGTGCGGCGCCTGGCTCCCCTGCCGGGTCAGGACACCGAAGACGTCCTGCGTGAACTCGCCACCACTCGCTGAGGAAGAACCATGAGCACCAACGAAGTAAGGACCGAGCGGGTCGGCGCCACGCTGCTGATCACGATCGACCGGCCGCAAGCCCGCAACGCGGTGAACGCCGCCGTCGCCACCGGTCTGGCCGAAGCACTCGACCTCCTGGAAACCGATCCCGGCCTGCGCGCCGGAGTCCTGACCGGCGCGGACGGCTCGTTCAGCGCCGGCATGGACCTCAAGGCGGCACTGAAAGGCGAGTCGCCCGAGATCCCCGGCCGCGGGTTCGGCGGGCTGACCGAGGCCGAACTGTCGAAGCCGCTGATCGCGGCGGTCGAAGGCTGGGCGATGGGCGGCGGATTCGAACTGGCGCTGGGCTGCGACCTGATCGTCGCCGCCGAAGACGCCAAGTTCGGGCTGCCCGAGGTGAAACGCGGGCTGATCGCCGCCGGAGGTGGCGTGATCCGGCTGCCGAAGCGGATCCCGCACCACCTGGCGATGGAGTTCCTGCTCACCGGCGAGCCGATCGGCGCCGAGCGCGCCGGAAGCCTCGGTCTGGTGAACCGGGTCGTCCCGAGCGGCGAGGCCGCCGCGGTCGCCCTGCAACTGGCCGAACAGGTCGCCGCCAACGCTCCCCTGGCGCTGGCCCTGGTCAAGAAGATCGTCCGCGCCGCCGACGGAGTCCCCGACGCGCAAGCGTTTGCCACCCAGCGTGCGGAGCTTCCGGCGCTGATGAAGTCGGCCGACGTCCGCGAGGGCATGCAGGCCTTCGCCGAACGCCGCGCTCCACAGTGGACAGGTAAGTGAGATGAAGCAGCAAGAAGTCCTCCGGCATGTGACCACGCCGCTCACGAACCCGGCGTACGCGCCGGTGGTGCCCCGGTTCACGAATCGCGAGTACCTGAACATCGTCTACCGCACCGACGCCGACGCCCTGCGCGCCGTCGTGCCGGAGCCGCTGGAGATCGACGAGCCGCTGGTGCGGTTCGAGGTGATGAAGATGGGCGACGTCAGCGGTTACGGGCCCTACACCGAGTCCGGACAGGCGATCCCGGTGAGCTTCGAGGGTGAGCGTGGCGAGTACCTGCACGCGATGTACCTCGACAACTTCCCGGCCACCGCGTCCGGCCGGGAGATCAGCGCCTACCCGAAGACCATCGGATCGCCGAAGCTGTTCGCCGAGAACGGCGCGCTCGTCGGAACGCTCGACTACGGCAGCCAGCGCGTCGCGACCGCGACCATGGGCTACAAGCACCACCGGCTGGACGTCCGCGAGGCCGAAGCACAGATCACCGTGCCGACGTTCATGCTCAAGACCATCCCGGACTACGACGGTTCGCCCCGGGTCTTCGAACTGGTCCGCACCGAGATCACCGACGTGGTGGTCAAGGAGGCGTGGACCGGGCCGGCGCGGTTGCAACTGTTCCAGCACGTGCTGGCCCCGCTCGCCGATCTCCCGGTGCTGGAGGTCGTTTCGGCGAGCCACATCCTCACCGACCTGACACTCGCCCCGGTCAAGCCGGTCTTCGACTACTTGAAGGGAGCACGGTCATGACTTTCCGGAACGCCGCGGTGATCGGCGCGGGCACCATCGGCCTGTCGTGGACGGCGTTGTTCGCCGCGCACGACATGGAGGTCCTGGTCTCGGACCCGCGGCCGGATCTCGCCGACGCCGTCGCCGACGCACTGGAGACGTTCGCGCCGCATCTCGGCCGGGACGCCGCGGACCTCGCCCCTCGCGTCCACCTCGCCGCTGACGTCTCCGAAGCCGTCCGGAACGCGGATGTCGTGCAGGAGAACGGACCCGAGAACGTCGAGTTCAAAAAGGAACTGTTCGCGACCCTGGTCCGTGAGGCACCGTCTCACGCGCTGCTTCTCAGCTCGTCTTCCGCGATCCCCTCGACGGCTTTCGCTGCGGAGCTGGGCGACGCGTCGCGAGTCCTGATCGGACACCCGTTCAACCCGCCGCACCTGATCCCGCTGGTCGAGGTCGTACCCGGTGAGCGCACCAGCGCCGAGTCGGTGGATCGTGCCGTCGAGTTCTACCGGTTCGTCGGCCGCACCCCGGTGGTGGAACGCAAGGAGATCCCCGGTTTCGTCGGCAACCGGCTGCAGAACGCGCTGAGCCGCGAGGCGATCTACCTGGTGGAACAGGGTGTCGTGTCACCGTCCGAATTGGACGCGGTGATGACGAACTCGCTCGGCATCCGCTGGTCCACCGTCGGGCCGTTCCTCGGCTCGCATCTGGGCGGCGGCCCCGGCGGCTACCGGCACATGGCCGAGCACATCGGCAAGTCGATGAAGAAGATGTGGGCGGGCCTCGGTCAGCCCTCGCAGAACCCCGAAGAACAGGAACGGCTCATCGAAGCCGTGGAATCCGCTTACGGCTCCTCCACGTACTCGGAACTCGCCGAGGCGCGCGACCGCAAGCAGCTCGCGGTGCTGTCCGCTTTGGACAGTGCCGTCAGTACCCGCAAGGAGGAGAACTGAGATGACCGCCGACTTCTACGACTACGAGGATCTGCTGCCGGAGGAGGAGCGCAAGCTGCTGCTCAAGACGCGTGACTTCATGCGCGCCGAGGTCAAGCCGCTGGTGAACGAGTACTGGGCCAAGGGCGAGTTCCCGCACGAGCTCGTCGGCAAGTTCCGCGAACTCGGTGTCGCCGGGCTGCCCTACGAGGGCTACGGCGAGCACCTCCCGGCCACCAGCCACCTGCTCAGCGGCATGATGGCGATGGAGATGACCCGCACGGACCCGTCGGTGGCGACCTTCTTCGGCGTCCACAACGGACTCGCGATGTACAGCATCTACTCGGGCGGCGACCAGGAACAGCGCGACCGCTGGCTCCCGTCGATGGCGGCGATGGACAAGATCGGCGCCTTCGCGATGACCGAGCCGCTCGGCGGATCCGACGTCGCGGGCGGCATGCGGACGACGGCGCGCCGTGAGGGCGACACCTGGATCCTCAACGGTGCCAAGAAGTGGATCGGCAACGCGACCTTCGCCGACCTGGTCATCGTGTGGGCCCGCGACGAGGAAGACAACCACGTCAAGGGTTTCGTCGTCGAGAAGGATTCGCCCGGGTTCGTCCCGGTCAAGATCGAGAACAAGTTCGCGTTCCGGATCGTGGAGAACGCGGAGATCACCCTGACCGACGTCCGGGTCCCGGAGGCCGATCGGCTGCAGGGCATCGATTCGTTCCGCGACGTCGCCGAGATCCTGCGCGCGACCCGAGGCGGTGTGGCTTGGCAGGCGCTGGGCGTGATGATCGGCGCCTACGAACTCGCGCTGGACTACGCCAAGGAGCGCCGGCAGTTCGGCCGTCCGATCGCGCGGTTCCAGCTGGTGCAGGACCTGCTCGTCAAGAGCCTCGGCAACATCACCGCTTCGTGGGGCATGCTGGTGCAGCTCGCCCGGTTGCAGGACGCCGGGATCTTCAAGGACGAGCACTCGTCGCTGGCGAAGGCGTTCGTGACCTCGCGGATGCGTGAGGTCGTCGCCTGGGGCCGGGAGATCTTCGGCGGCAACGGGATCGTGCTGGACAACGACATCATGCGGTTCTTCACCGACGCCGAGGCGATCTACTCGTTCGAAGGCACCCGGGAGATGAACACGCTGATCGTCGGAAAGGCCATCACCGGCCAGAGCGCTTTCGTGTGACCTGACCGCCTGTCCGTGAAGGCCTCCTTGAGGGACCCAGGGTCCCTCAAGGAGGCCTTCACGGACTTGCTAGCGGTACTTGTCACCGCAGGTGCTTTGGCTTCCGGAGGAGAAGCCATCGCGGAAGGCGGCGACCCTGGCGAAGCCCGCCGGAAGTGTCCGGCCCCGGACGTCCGCCGCGATCAGGCTGTTCCGCGTCAGCATCTCGGCGATCGCCTCGTCGAGGTCGCCCGGTGACAACGTGAGCGCCCCGCCGTCCACGATGGTCGACGCCCAGAAACCGGTGAGACAGGCCGTCCGCTGCGCGGCCACCGGACCGTCGAGCCGGAAGCCGCCCTCCTGCTGGACCGCGAGCGTGTAACGCGACGCGACCTCCGCGAACGCGGCGAAGTCACCGATGCCGCCCTGCCGTCCCCTGCGCGGCGGGGTGCCGATCCGGACGAGGCCGTCGAGGTCGAGGTTGATCTGGTTGGACTCCGAGCAGTACGACGCGAGCGCGTCCTCGGCCGTCACGCCGCAAGCCGCTCCGGTGGTGAGCGTCGGCGGGGCGGCCGCGAGGCGGAAAGCCTGCCGCAAACTGGTGGTGAGGTCGGCCAAGGCCTGACGGTCGTCGAGGCGGACGTTCTCCGCCGCGGCCCGCTCGTCGGCCGCGCCTTGGGTACTACGGCCTTCGACTTCCCGCTCGTCGATCTCGGCGCATCGGGCGGGCCCGTCGGTGAACCCGAACTGAAACGCGGACACCCGATCGAACGCGTTGCCGTGCGCGCTGTCGTCGTCGAAAGCCACGCCGGCGGAATCGCGGATCTGAAACAGCGCCGTGAGCACCTCGTTCAGCCCGCGGCCGGTGGAGACCTGGAACATCGGCGACTTACCCTCGGCGACCCAACGGAGATACGACCCGGTGTAACAATCGGCCTGCTGCTCCTTGACGATCGACGGCGTCGCGGCGGGCAGCCCCAGCCGGAACTGGACGGCGTGGCCGATCTCGTGGGCGAGCACAGCCATCACCGCCGCCTGCCCGATGGAGTCGTTGAGCATCGGCAGCAGTTCGCCGCGATCCCAGGCGACGACGTCCTGCCCGGCACAGTAGAAGGCGTTCACCAACCCGGCCGTCGAGGTGCCGCAGATCTTCCGGCCGCGACCGGCCGAATCGTAGGAGACGAGGCTCGCCAGCGGCCGGAAGTCGCGCTTGAACACCGCGGGCAGATGCTCCCGCCAGTACCGCTGGACGTCGGCGACCGCGTTGGCCGCGAGCCTGTCGATCTCCCCGCCGTCACCACCGTCGACAGGGAGACCGGCGTCGAGCACGCCGGGCTTGAGACCGCTGGGG
This sequence comes from Amycolatopsis sp. WAC 01376, assembly GCF_003947415.1. Lineage (GTDB taxonomy): Bacteria > Actinomycetota > Actinomycetes > Mycobacteriales > Pseudonocardiaceae > Amycolatopsis. The sequence continues at coordinate 440,861 of NZ_QHKL01000003.1, read as the reverse complement.
CCGTCGGTGATCTCGAGGCCGGCGACCAGGGTGGGATCCACCGGTTGCGCCACTCCGCCCACGGTCCCGGTGCAAGCGGTGAGGCAGAGGCTCAGCAGAATCATCCAGGCAGACCGACACTTCATCACACGATCCCCCGTCTCCCGTGGTTTCCGACGTCCTCTACACGGACGGCGGTTCGGTGCGGTTCAAAAGAATCTTGGGCGGGCTCGGGCTGGCGTTCGCAAGTAGGTGACTAATTGCTTCCTCGACCTGCGCCCAAATCACCCGGGAGTGGTAAATGGACTCGCTGATTGTCGCTTAAAATTACGAACGCTTGTTCGATTGTTTTGCGGTATTCTTGTGGGGTGTCCGAGACCTTTCTTCCCGAGTTGCCGCAGGAGTTGTGGCGCGCTGGCAAGCTGGAGCTTGCCCAGGGCGTGCAGCAGTCTTTGCAGGTGATCAGGATGGCCACCGCCGGACTGGGGCAGTTCTTGGCGGAGATCGAGTCTCGTGGTGTCAAAGACTTGTACGGCTATGGCCGCACGGCGAACTGGTTCGCTGATATAGCGGGATTGTCGGTTAGTGAGGCGGGTGCGGTGGTGAACCGGGCCATCGCCCTGAACCCCACGCGGACCTTGGACGGCACGGAGGTTCCGCCTGTCGCGCCCGCCACCGCCGCTGTCGCCGCCGAGGGGCTTGTCGGGGATGAGCGGATCGACCAGATCCTGGAGATCTTGAAGAAGCTCCCCGCCGATACCTCTGTTGAGGATCGGGCGAGTGCGGAGAAGATCCTCGCCGACCTCGCCCGCGACGCCGGACCCCGCCAACTCGCCGACGCCGAAGCGAACCTGCTCGCGTGGCTCGACCCCGACGGCAATGAACCGAAGGATCCTGAACCCAAGGAACCGCGCCGCGAGATCACCCTGGAACGCCGCAAGGACGGGTTCTGGAAGCTCACCGGTCTTCTCGATGACGAGACGGGTGCCCGCACCGCGGCGGCTTTGGAGGCGCACGCGGCGCCGCGGCCGGTGGACGAGTTCGGCCAGGCCGATCTGCGGATGAAATGCGAACGCATGGGTGATGCCTGGGTCGACATCCTGGACTTGGCGATCGCGTGCCCCGACCAGCCGGGCACCAGCGGCTACCGCACCCTGCTGCATGTCACCATCGGACTCGACGAACTCAAATCCGGTCTCGGCACCGCCTGCTTGGACTTCGTCGGCACGATGACCGCTCGCGAGGCCCGCCTGGCGGCCTGCGACTGTCTGATGCTCCCGGTCGTGATGAGCGCCGCCGGGGAACCCCTCGATGTGGGACGGTTGAGGCGGTTCGTCACCCCCGGCCAGAGACGCGCCCTCAACATCCGCGACGGCGGCTGCGCCTTCCCCGGCTGCCACCGGCGGCCCAAGAACTGCCACGCACACCACATTCACCACTGGGCAGACGGAGGCCCCACCGACCTCCGGAATCTCGTGCTGCTCTGCGGTTTCCACCATCGGCTGATCCACCACGGTGATTGGGAAGTCCGGATGGCCGCCGATGGGTTACCGGAGTTCATCCCGCCTCAATACCGAGATCCGCTCCGAAAACCCCGGCGCAACACCCTGCACCACGTGTGACCCGAGGAGCCCGCCAGCCGCACCGGCGACGGGCCCCTCGGCATGCCCAGCGGACTTGAAGTACATGAAGGACCCCTTCCTTGCGCCTAGGTATAGGAAGGGGTCCTTCACGTACCCGGGAACGCGTGAAGGACCCCTTCCCTCGGCTCAGCCGAGGAAAGGACCCCTTCACGCGCTCAAGTTCCGACCCGCCGGTGCCACCGAGATTTCCCGTTCCGTGAAGGCCCCCTTGAGGGACCCAGAGTCCCTCAAGGAGGCCTTCACGGAACGACGATCCCGAGCCAACAGAAATCCCCCACAGAAGCGTCCCGCGTGACCGGACCGATCACGCACGACTGTGTGGATTTCTGGTCATCCAACGCACCAAAATCCACACAGTCCCCACCGCAAGAGAACATGAAGACCTCCTGCTGCTCTGCGGTTTCCACCACGGTGATTGGCAAGTCCGGATGGCCGCCGATGGGTTACCGGAGTTCATCCCACCCCAATACCGAGATCCACTCCGAAAACCCCGCCGCAACACCCTCCACCACCGCTGAACCCGAGGAGCCCGCCAGCCACACCGGCGACGGGCCCCTCGCCATGCCCGCAGCTCCGTCTGACCGCTCAGTTCACGCAGCCGGCCATCTCGGGCGGCGCGGAAGACTTCGACGAAGGCGGAGCGGCGACCGAAGACGTGGCCGCCACCGGCTTGATCCCGATCCCCCCGGTCGGCTCCCCCACCGCGGCGGCACTCGTCGACGTCAGCGCGGACTTCACGAACGCCTTCACCTCGGCCGGGTCGACCTTGACCGCGTCGCCGTCGGACGGCGTCGGCAGGGAAAGGCTCTGGACGGGGATGGTCTGGAACTTCAGCGCCCCCGAGCTCATCCCCCGCAGCTGTTGCGCGAAGCCGATCACATCCCAGCCGCGGTCGAGTACGACCGAACCCTGGATCGCGCCGACCAGTGCGCTGAGCCTGGAGGGATCGGTGAACGTCCCGGCGTCGAGGACGGTCTTGGCCATACTCGAAAGGAACGCCTGTTGCCGCGCGATGCGGTCCAGGTCGCTGGGCAGCCCGTGCCGTTGCCGGACGAATGCGAGCGCCTGCGGCCCGGAAAGCAACTGTTTGCCCGCCGGGAACGATGCCCCGGAGAACTTGTCCTGCACCGGTGCGTTGAGACAGACCTCGACACCGCCGACGGCTTCGCTCAGCGCGGAGAAACCGGCCAGGTTGACCGCCGCGTAGTGGTTGATCGAAAGCCCGGTGAACTGCTCGATCGTCTGGATCGTGAGTTTGGCGCCCGCTTCGTTGGCCTTGACCTCGAGCTGCGGACCGCTCAAGCCCTGAGCGCGCAGGGTGTTCATCGCGGCGTTCTTGCCGCGACTGTACGCCGAGTTGATCTTGTGCTTGCCGAATCCGCCCGCGATGTCCACATAGGAATCACGCGGGATGGAGATGGCTGTCGCGCCCGCTCCGCCCGCCGGGATGTGGACCACGATCATCGTGTCGGTGGTGTCGCCGCCGTCGTCGTCGCTGCCGGCGTGCAACGCGTCAAGGACGTTCTGCGGCAACGGATTCCCGTTGGAGTCGGTCCGCGAGTCGATTCCGACGAGCAGGATGTTCTGCGCCACCTTCAGCGGCTCGCCCGCCGGGCCGTCGGGCACCTGCGCGGAGGGCGCGATCACGTCGGCCGTGACGATCGCGTCGTCCAAACGGCTCAACTGCGTCCACGCGAAACCCGTGATCCCCAGAACGGCCGTCGACACCAGGCCCAGTGCGACGCGGCCGCCGATCCGCCGTCCTCGCGACGTGAGCAGCACGACCTTCTCCCCGCTTCCGTGAATGATCCCCCGCGATCGAGGATCACCGCGTTAGCTGGGAATTACCTGAGAAACGTGTCATAGGCAGGTCTTAAAGCCCGTTCGGACCAGCCGAAGTGATCAAGCAGACAATCGATCGCGACACGGAGTGCCGGACCGACCGCGCAGCGCTTTCCTAGCGGGGCATCCGGCGCCAGATCGCGCGCGGCACCATGCGCATCACCGCGAACACCAGCCTCAGCAGTCCCGGGACCCACACCGTATCCCGGCGTTTCCGGAGCGCGGCGACCGTCGCGTCGGCGACCTGGTCGGGGGTGCTCGAGAACGGCGCGGGCGCCATCCCCTCGGTCATCCGGCCGATGACGAACCCGGGCCGCACGAGGAGAAGGTGCACGCCGGTGCCGTGCAGGGCGTCGGCCAGCCCGCTCGCGAAGCCGTCGAGGCCCGCTTTCGCCGATCCGTAGACGTAGTTCGCCCGCCGGACCCGCACCCCGGCGACGGACGAGAACACCACGAGGCTTCCGCTTCCTTGCTCACGAAGCACATTGGCCACATGTGTCAGCACACTCACGTGAGCCACATAGTCGGTGTGCACGATCGCGACGGCGTGGCCGGCGTCGGCCTCGGCGAGCGCCTGGTCGCCAAGGATCCCGAAGGCGGTGACGACGACATCGAGCGGTCCGTGCTCGGCGACGACCTTTTTGAGGAACGGACCGTGGCCCGCGAGGTCGTCGGCGTCGAACTCGGCGACGTCGACGGTCTCCGCTCCCGCGGCCAGCAGCCGCTCGGACTCCGTGCCGAGGTCCCCGCTCCGTCGCGCGGCCAGCACCATCCGGCGCGCCCCGCCCTTGGCGAGCCGCTCCGCGACCGCGAGGCCGATTTCGCTGCGTCCGCCCAGTACCAGCACCGTTCCGCTCACGGGACGCAGTCTGCCAGGCGGCTCGTCGCCGCCCGGCAGTGGCACGGTTCACAAACTGCAATTTTGCAGTCTCTGCATCTTTGGGCGTATCGTGGTGTCCATGCCCGAACCCGTCAAAGGTCTCCGCGAGCGCAAGCGGCTGGAAACCCACCGCGCGCTGGCGACCACCGCCGTCCGGCTCGTCGCCGAACGCGGTCTGGACCAGGTGACGGTCGAGGACATCAGCGCGGCGGCGGGGGTCTCACCGCGTACGTTCTTCAACTACTTCGCGTCCAAAGAGGACGCTGTCGTCATCGCCCACGCCGACACCGCCGAGCGGTCACAGCGCACCATTGAACGATTCCTCGCCACACCGAAGGAAGTCAGCGCTCCACGCGCTTTCGTCGATGCGCTGAAGGAGGAATTCGCCCACATCGACGAGAACCGCGAAGAGTGGCTCGGCCGGATGAAGGCGATCCACGAGAACGCCACGCTGCATTCGCGAGCGGTGGCCATGAATCACGACACCGCAGAGCAGACGATCGAGGCGATCGCGCGCCGCGTCGGCATGGACTCCAAGGCCGATCTCTACCCGACGTTGCTGCTGTCCGCGCTCGGCGGCGCGATCAACGCCGCGCTCATCCTCTGGTACCAGCAGGACGGCCGGGTGTCCGCGCTCGATCTGCTGGACGAAGCCGTCGAAACACTTCTCGCCGGGCTCCCGGAGCCCGGCGGCCGCGCGCGCTGACCGCGCCCGGCAGCACAGGAACACGAAGGGGGACCACCATGTCCGTATCCACGACCGAACCGCGAGAACCGGACGCGCCGCCGGGCGCGATGGGCCGCAAACAGGTCCTCGAAGCCATGTCGGGGCTGATGATGGGCATGTTCGTCGCCATCCTCGCCTCGACGGTGGTCGCGAACGCGCTGCCGCGGATCGTGTCCGAACTCGGCGGCTCGCAGTCCTCCTACACCTGGGTGGTCACCACCGAGCTGCTCGCGATGACCGCGACGGTTCCGCTCTGGGGCAAACTTTCCGACCTGTACAACAAGAAACTGCTGATCCAGCTGTCACTCGGGCTGTTCGTGGTCGGTTCGCTGGTCGCCGGTTTCGCGGGCAACATCGAGCTCCTGATCGGCAGCCGGGTCGCGCAGGGCATCGGCGCGGGCGGGCTCACCGCGCTCGCGCAGGTGATCATGGCGGCCATCGTTTCGCCGCGTGAACTCGGGAAGTACTCGGGGATCTTCGGTGCCGTGTTCGCCGTCGGTACCATCGCGGGCCCGCTGATCGGCGGCCTCATGGTGGACACGTCGTGGCTCGGCTGGCGCTGGTGCTTCTTCCTCGGGGTCCCGTTCGCGATCGCCGCGATCCTGCTCCTGCAGCGCACCTTGAACCTGCCGACGATCAAACGTGACGTGAAGGTCGACTACCTCGGCGCGTTCCTGATCATGGCCGGTGTCTCGACGCTGCTGGTGTGGTCCTCGCTGGCCGGGCACCAGTTCGCGTGGGGCTCGTGGTGGACGGCCGGCCTGGTGACCGCCGGTGTGGTCATCCTCGCCCTCGCCGTCTACGTCGAGTCGAAGGTGGCAGAGCCGATCTTGCCGCTGAGCCTGTTCCGCAACCACACGGTCACCCTGACCACCCTCGCGAGTTTCCTCGTCGGTGTCGCGATGTTCGGCGGGACGGTGTTCCTTTCGCAGTACTTCCAGCTGTCGCTCGGCAAGTCGCCGACGGTGGCCGGGCTCCTGAGCCTGCCGATGATCTTCGGCCTCCTCGTCTCGTCGACGGTCTCGGGCCAGCTGATCAGCCGGACGGGCAAGTGGAAGAGCCACCTGCTGCTCGGCTCGGTGCTGATGACCGCGGGCCTTGCCCTGCTGGGGACGCTCGACGCCCACACGAACCTCGTCGTGCTCAGCGCGTTCATGGTGGTGCTCGGGGTCGGCGTCGGCATGCTGATGCAGAACCTGGTCCTGGTGGCGCAGAACGACGTCGACGCGCACGACCTCGGCACGGCGACCTCCACGCTGTCGTTCTTCCGCAGCCTCGGCGGCTCCATCGGGGTGAGCGCGCTGGGCGCGGTGCTCGCGAACCGGGTCGTCGCGCTGATGAGCGAGAAGCTCGGACCGCTGCCCGGTGGCGGCGAGGGTGGCGCGGTGCCGAACATCGCCACGTTGCCCGAGCCGGTCGCGAACGTCGTCCGCGAGGCCTACGGGGACGCGACCAGCGAGTTGTTCCTGATCAGCGCACCGATCGCGCTGCTGGTCGTCGTCGCCGTCGCCTTCCTCAAGCACAAGCCGCTCAAGACCCAGTCGGGTAACGAGCGGCTGGCCGAGGAGACCGTCGCCTGACCACCACGACAGAGGGGCCCGGTTCGCCGAACCGGGCCCCTCTTTTTTCGCGCGCGAAGAACTACGGTGGAAATTCGGTAACGCGATCAAGTGGTTTCAGGCGGCACTGCCGACGCGAATCAGACGGCGCCGTTCGCTGCCGGTCAGCCCACCGAAAACGCCATCGGTCAACCCGTTGTCGACGGCGTAGGCCAGACAGGCGGAAATGACCGGGCATCGTGCGCAAACGGCCTTCGCCCTCGCCGCCTGCCGTGCGCCGGGACCGGTTTCGGTGACCGGGAAGAACAGTTCGGGATCCTCACCGCGGCAAGCGGCCTCACCGAGGTCGCCCGCCATTCTCGTTTCCATTTTCCTATCACCTCCTCTTTCCCGATTTTCCCTTCCTCGTCAAACGACTTCTCCCTCGATGCCGGGTATCCGGCCCCGTACTCCACGCAAACCTCACCTTGACCGAATCGTTACACTCAGCGGCCCGCTCACTGCACCTGTCCTGTGAGGGCATTCGCGTCAGGCGGCTGAGAGCGGTGAGTGCGGGTGATGGGCCACGACGGGTTCGACGAGTTCTTCCACGCCGAATTTCCGCTGCTCACCGGCTTTCTCTGCAAAACGGGCCACGCACTGGACCCGGCCCGGGACGCGGCGGCCGAAGCGATGCTCAACGCCTACGAGGACTGGCAGAGCATCACCCAGCCGGAATCGTGGGTCCGCCGCGTCGGGCAACGGCGCGCGAAGGAGCAGACCGCGGTCCGGGGCGACTGGGCCTTCGCCGACGCCGGCCGGGAGGACAAGCTCACCGTTCTCGCCGATGAGGCGTCGTCCATCCTGACCATGCTGGGGCGGCTGCCGAAACGCCAGCAGCTCGGCATGGCCTGGTCACTGGACGGCTACACGTCGCGGGAGATCGCCGGGGTGCTCGGGATCGCGGAGGAGGCCGTCCGCGCGACACTGCGTCACGCGCGCGGCCGGCTGGCGGAGACCGACCCCGAGTTCGTCGACCACCTGGACAGCGCGAACGCCGCCTTCATCGACGCGCTGCGGATGGGGCTCGACGCCGACGACACCCTGTCCCGGATCAAGAACCGCGCGATGATCAGGGAACTCGCACTGGTGGAGCCGGGTAAGGCGGAACCGGAACAGGTGACGGCGTCACGCTGGTACACCCTGGACGAGCCCGTCGCCGCCGCCGGACGAGGTGACCGGCGGGCGCTGGACCACCTGCTGGCCACCATCCGCCCGCTCGTGATCCGATACTGCCGGGCGCGGATCGGCAGACAGGAACGGACGTACGCCTCCGCGGACGACGTCGCGCAGGAGGTCTGCGTGGCGATCCTCCGCGCGCTGCCCACCTACCGCGAACGCGGACGGCCGTTCCTCGCCTTCGTCTACGGCATCGCCCAGCACAAGGTCGCCGACGCCCGCCGCGCCGCCGCCCGCAACCGCACCGAACCCGTCGCCGAAGTCCCCGACGGCGTCTCCGATTCCGCCGGCCCGGAACAACACGCGCTGCACAACGAATTGAGCGACCGGATGGGCGAACTGCTCCGGATCCTGCCGGACAAGCAGCGGGAGATCGTCGTGTTGCGGATCGTCGTCGGCCTTTCCGCGGAGGAGACCGCCGGTGTGGTCGGCTCGACGGCCGGCGCCGTGCGGGTGGCGCAGCACCGGGCTTTGACGCGGCTGCGCAAGATTCTCACCGAAGACTGGTGAGATCCGCGGATACCTGATCGTTCGCTTCGCGTGTCTGGGAGGACGACACACGTGATCGGGCGGACGACACGCGTGTTCAGACGGACGGCTCGCGGCTCACGGGCGGCAGCGTTCCGCGGTCGCCGCGGCCGTCTTCAGTTCGGGTGCCCCGAGGATGGCCGCGACCGGATCGAGCGCGCCGTGCGTGTCCTTCTGGGCGGAGATGAGTCCTTCGACCGCACGGGCTTGCGCCGCGGTGTCGTTCTTCCCGGCCGCGTCCAGATCGGCCTTCGCTTTCACGGTCTTGTCGCGTGCCGAGGTGTACTTCCCCAGAAAGTCCTTCTTCGCCGTCTCTCCGGCCGGGACCGGCGCCGCGGCCGCGGCGCCGAGGCCGTCGACGGTCTTGCTCAGAATGGTCGCGTAGTGCCCGAGCTGGTCGCTCGTGCTCTTCTTGATGGCCTCGACGGTGTCGCCGGTCGCCGAGGTCATCTTGTTGTTGCCTTCGATGAAATCCTTGACCGCGCCGCAGAATCCGTTCATCCAGGCCACCGCCACGGCCGATTCCGCGACGGACGGCGATGGCGACACCTGTGCCGCCGCCGGGCCCGGAGCGCAACCGGCCAGCACCGTCGCGGCCAGCGCGATCCCCGCCGCGCCCAGGATCCCGGTCGTCGTCTTGTGGGCTGCGCACATGTTCGTTTCCCCTCTCTTCCGGCAGGTTTTCCGGCCGGCGCGAGGACTTTGACATGGCGGAACACGCGGAGTCTGCGTCATCTGACTCAGAACGGAAGCTCCGCGCTCGAACTCGTAACGTTCGAGGCACGGCGGCCGGATGGCGTAACGAGGCGCGGACAGGAGGCGAGTACCGCATTACCCCTGTTCGCTTCGAGGGCAACCAGCCGAAGAGGAAGCACCATGGCCATCAAGATCATCGCAGCGCGGCTCGAAGGTGGGAAGTTCCACGAAAGCATCACGAAACTGCGTTGGATCAATCCCGGCAGCGGCGAAACCGGCGAGAGTTTCGTTTCGGCGATCGTGGCGTGGATCGAGGACGACGACGGCAAGGCCTACGTGGACGAGGGAATCCACCGGGTCGCCGTGGAGATCCTCAAGCTGACCTTCGGCCCGAAATTCCTGCGCACGCGGGCGGACGGGATCTGGAAGAACAACCTGCTGGAGCTGCCCCGTTTCTGAAGGAGGAGCGTCCACAAAGGACCGATGAGCCATCTTTCCGACGGCATCATCTCGAAGCCCTCACGTCCGCGCTGGACCTGACCATCGATCGCGGAGCCGACCTCAGTGGCCGACTGAGGGTAGGCGGTGAGAGTCGTGCCCCTCGGGCCACGACAAGTTGCGCACTCCACGAGTCGCTACAGGTGGCCTTCGTCAACGACTGGCAGCGCACCGGCGCGTTACCCCGCTGCCGGACCGGGCACCGCGGCCCAAGATCGCACCAGGATGATCGAGGTCAGATTGGCAGGAATACGTGCTTGTGACCAGTTCCCCGGATGGCTTCATGCTCGGCATGATCGCGATCGTCGCGCTACTCGCCATTGCAGTGATCCTGCTGGCGTACATCGCGTTCAAGCTCAGCGGTCGAAGCTGAGCTGTGAGAACAGCCCGCTCAAACGGTCTCAACCCCACATCGAGACCGTCTTCTGACAACCGCTCAACAGCACCGTGCGGCAATGCTCGCCGAAACCGGTGCGGATGAAGATGGGACAGGCCAACCTCGTCCGCACGCCGGTGAATGATCCTTCCCCACGCCCAACGCACTTGTCTTGTGCACGCAGGTATCGCCGCACCGCGTCCCCTGCCGCCGGGCCAAACGAAACTTGCTAGCCATCTCCGCCGATTGACCTCATCAAGAGCGCGGCAGACCCCGATCCCGCGAGGGCCGCCGGACCGAAGCATCAGATAGCGGTGACGCGCTGGGACTGCGGGCCCTTCTGGCTCTGGCCGATCTCGAACTCCACACGCTGCCCTTCATCCAGGGACTTGAAGCCGTTGCCCTGAATCTCCGAGTAGTGCACGAACACGTCTGGCCCGCCACCGTCCTGCTCGATGAAGCCGGAGCCCTTCTCGCTACCCGCTCTTCATCGTGCGTCAGAGCGAGGCACGCACAACAACTGACGGTCACGTGGAATGGCTCGGTGAGTGTGGCTTTCACCGCGGATCCGCGAAAGCCACACTCACCGCATTCACTTGAGGCGTACCGGAAGACTCGTGTGCCCATTCGAAATGAACGACGGCATCTTCTCCAGTTCGGAAACCTCCGCCGCCAGGGCCAGATCGGGGAACCGTTCGAACAGCGCCGGTAGTGCGAGTTCCGCCTCCAGCCGCGCCAAGGGCGCACCGAGGCAGTAGTGCACCCCGTGCCCGAACGACAAGTGCTGACTCTTCGACTCCCGCGAAAGCCGGAACTCGTCCGCGTCGGAACCGTGCGCCTCGGGCGAACGGCCCGCTGCCGCGTACGAAGCCAGGATCGCCTCGCCCGCCTTGATGTGCACGCCGTCGATCTCGATGTCCTCCACCGCGTACCGCAGCGGAAGGTTCGCGATCGGCGCCTGCCACCGCATGGTCTCGTCGATCACCTCGGCCCAGGTGTGCTCCCCGGAGCGCACCTTCGCCAGCTCCTCCGGATGCGTCAGCAGTGCCAGGATCGCGTGGTGCAGCAGGTTCACCGTGGTCTCGTGCCCGGCCGAGATCATCAGGATCAGCGTGTCGATCAGCTCGGCCTCCTCCAGCACCGAACCGTCCTCGTCCCGCGCGGCGATCAGGCCGCTGGCGAGGTCTTCACCGGGGTTCACCCGCCCGTTCGCCACCAGCTGCCCGAGAATCCCGTACATCAGCACGCCGTTCGCCTGCGCCTCCTCGGCGCTGAGCGAGGTGTTGAACACCCCGTCCACCGCGCGCCGCAGCTCCGGCCGGTGCTCCTCGGGCACGCCGAACAGCTGGCAGATCACCTCGATCGGCAGCGGGTAGGCGAAGTTCTCCCTCAGGTCCACCGAATCCGGCCCGGCGGCGAGCCGGTCCAGCAGGCCGGTGGTCAGCTCCTCGACCCACGGCCGCAGTGCTTCCACCCGGCGCGGGGTGAACGCCTTCGACACCAGCGAACGGAGCCGCCGGTGGTCGCCGCCGTAGGCAGTGAACATGTTCTGCACCGAGACCCAGATCCGCAGCGGCCAGTCCTCTGGGATCTCACCGTCGCGGTAGGCCGCCCAGTGCAGGTTCGGGTTCTTCGACACCCGCGGGTCGGACAGCAGTTTCCGCAGCAACTCCGGCTGGGTTACTGACCACGCCACCACTTCGCCAGGGAGTTCCACCAGTGTCGCGGCTCCCCGGGCGCGGAGTTCGGCGCCTTCGGCGTGGATGTCACGGCCGTTGGGATCGAGGACGAACGGGCGGGCTGGTGCCATGGGTGCTCTCCTGTCGGGTCGGGAACGGGACTGGCCGGTGCGACGACGGGGGTGAACAGGACCGGGAGACCGGCCAGCGCGCGGTGGAATGGGCCCGGCCGCCAGCGCAATTCGGTGTCCGGCACAGCCAGGCGCAGATCCGGCAGCGCGTCGAGCAGGGTCTCGATGGCGGTGGTGGCGATCAGCCGCGCCGGACCCTGCGCCGGGCAGGAGTGCACCCCGGCGCTCCAGGCGATGTGCGCGCGGTTACCGGCCCGCTGGGCCTCGCCCAGCTCGGGATCGGTGTTGGCGGCGGCGAAACTGATCACCACGGGCTCGTCGGCAGGCAGACGAGCGCCCATCAGGTCGGCCGCCGGATAGGGGTAACCAGCGGAGTAGTTGGCCATGGGCGGGTCGCCCCAGAGGATCTCCTCCAGCGCGTCCTCCACGTGCAGGCTGCCGCCGGCCAGGTCCCCGGCGAAGCGCTCGTCCACCAGCAGCAGCCGCAGCCCGTTGGCGATCAGATTCTGCTGCGGTTCGGTGCCCGCGCCCATCAGCAGCACCAACTGGTGCAGCATCTCCTCGTCGGTCAGCCCTGAGGGGTGCGCCATCATCCACGAGGGCACGTCCTGGCTCGGCTGCCGCCGCTTGAGCGCCAGCAGGTCCAGCATGGCCGCGGTCAGCTCAGCGTTGGCGCGCTCCGGATCCACCATGTCGAAGATCCCGCGCATCCCCGCGGTGAGCCGCTCGCCCAGTTCCGGCGGGCAGCCGAAGAGGTGGTTGAACACCTGAAGAGAAAGGGTTCCAGCGTACTCGGTGAGCAGGTCCGCCCGGCCGTTCCGGGAGAACTTCGCGATCAGCTCCCGCGCGGCCTTCTCCACGTAGTCCAGAAGGGCGTGCGGGTTCACCCGCGAGATGCTGTCGGTGACCGCGCTGCGGTAGCGCGCGTGCACCGCGCCGTCGGTGAACAGGCAGTTCGGCCGGTAGCCCATCATCGGCATCACCGGGTTGTCCGGCGGCTGATTGGCCTGCCAGCGGCGCGGGTCCCGCGGATAGGTCTGCGGGGAGCGCAGCACGTCCAGCGCCGCCTCGTAGCTCAGTACCAGGCTCGCGTTCACCCCCGGCGCCAGCTCGACCGGCGCGACGTGGCCGTGTTCCTTGCGCATCCGCGCGTAGACCCCCGCCGGGTTCGCGGCGAATTCCTCGTCGTAGAGCGGGGTGCGCGTGGCGTGAGCGGGACAGCCGGGGGGCGGGATGGCGGGAACGGTCACGAATGCTCCTGGCGGACGGGAGTGAACAGGTAGTCGACCAGGCTGATCAGCGCCGAGGCCGCGGACGCGCGATCGCGGGCGTCACAGGTGACCAGCCGGGTCTGGGGTAGCAGATCGAGCGCCTCGCGCAGCTCGGCATCGGGAAAACGCGGCGCGCCGTCGAACTGGTTGACCGCCACCGCGTAGGGCAGGTCCAGTTCCTCCAGCAGGCCCATCACATCGAAGGAGTCCTGCAGGCGGGTGGGATCGACCAGCACCAGCGCCCCGAGCGCGCCGTGAGCCAGGTCCTTCCACATCTGCGTGAACCGCTGCTGGCCCGGGGCGCCGAAGAGGTAGAGCACCACCTCGTCGCTCAGTGTCAGGCGTCCGAAGTCCATGGCCACCGTGGTGGTGTCCTTGCCGCGCACGCCGGACAGGTCGTCGACCAGTGCGCCCGCCTGGGTCATCCGCTCCTCGGTGCGCAGCGGGCGGATCTCCGAGAGTGTGCCGACAAAGGTGGTCTTCCCTACCGCGAACGGGCCGACGATGAGGATCTTCACCGAGGTCCGGACCGAGGCGGGAACGTATCGGTCAGGTGAGAGCACGGAGGCCATCGAGTACCTTCTGCAGGAGTTGCTGGTCGGGGACTTCGGTCTCGCGCACCGCGGCCCGTGATTCGATGTGCCCGCTGTCGAGCAGGTCCGACAACAGCACCTTGGTGACGCTGGTGGGCAGCTTGAGATGCGCCGCCACCTCCGCGACGGCCAGCGCGCCGCCCCGGCACAGCTCCATCACCCGCCGTTTTTCCGGGCTCAGCCCGGCCACCGGCGCCCAGGTGGCCAGCACCACGGTGGCCACGTCGAGGGTGTTGCGGGTCGGATGGGCCCGGCCCTCGGTGACCACGTGCGGCCGGACCAGCGCCCGTTCCCGCCGCTGCCCGCTCATGCCGGGTTGCCAGGTCCCTCGGCCGGAAAGCGCGGTGGCGCGGTGAGTTCCTGGCCGAGTCTTTGCACCAGCTCTTGCAATCGCGAGGAAACACCCTCGATGTCCACCCGGCCGGTGGTCGACACCGCGACGTAGGCGCCCTGTCCGGCGGAAGTCAGGAAGACGAACCCGCCGTCGAATTCGATCAGCGTCTGCCGCCACTGCTCCGGCGGCTGACGGCAGAACTCGCCGGTGGCGCGGGCGAGCGACTGAAGCCCGGAGACCGCGGCGGCGGTGCGCTCGGCGTCCTCCACGGTGATTCCCTGCGAATGAGCCATCAGCAGGCCGTCGGCCGAGAGCAGCACCGCGGAGATGGTCTCCGGCATCTGCAGGGCCTGATCGAGCATCCAGCCCAACCGGTTGTTGGTGGTGACGGAGCTGCTCACTGGAAATCCCTTTCGTCATCGGTGGAAGAAGCGCGGCCCTGGCGGGTGCCGCGCTGCCAGGCCGTGGCCGTGGCGACCGGGCTGTGGTTCACCGGGGACTCGGTCACTTCCGGCGCGGTGGGCGGCGGCACCGGAACCGACAGCGTGGTGGTGGCCGACGCGGTCGCCGGGGCGCGTCGGCGACGGCGAGGAAGGCCGTGCGCGGTGGTGCCCAGTTCCTCGGCCGGTTCGGCCGGCTGTGGTTCCGGCGCGGGAACGCGCACGTGCGGGGTCGGGCTGGGAGTGATCGCGGCCGGACTGGCAGGCGCGGCCAGCGACGGGACTTCCTGCGGCGCCGGCGCCGGGACGGCGGCGCGGGTGAGCAGCTCGCTCGGCAGGAACAGAACCGCGCGCACCCCGCCGAAGGGCGAGCGCATGTCCACAGAGACGCGGAAACCGTAGCGGCGGGAAAGCACGCCGATGACGGCAAACCCGATCCTCGGCGGCACACCGAGCGCGGCGATGTCCTGACCGCCGTGGCCTTCCAGTAACCAGCCCGCGCGCTGCACCGCTTCCACCGTCATGCCGACCCCGGCGTCGTCGATGACGATCGCCAGCCCGTTGTGTGCCTGCTGAAAGGTGACCTGCACGGGTGAGCCGGGCTGCGAGTGGCGGGCGCCGTTGTCCAGCAGCTCGGCCACCGCCAGCACCACCGGTTCCACGGCCTGGCTGACCACCGCGGTGTCCGAAGGCGCCGGGATCTGCACGCGCGCGTAGTCGCGGATGCGGCCGGTGGCCCCGCGCACCACGTCGGTCAGGGTCGCGGCGGAGCGCTGCAGGCCCGGCCACGAACCGCAGAGCACGGCGGTCGCCTGGGCGCGGCGGCCCAGCTGCGAGTTCGCGTGGTCCAGGCCGAGCAGACCGTCGAGCA
The DNA here is from genome assembly GCF_003947415.1 of Amycolatopsis sp. WAC 01376. Taxonomy (GTDB): domain Bacteria; phylum Actinomycetota; class Actinomycetes; order Mycobacteriales; family Pseudonocardiaceae; genus Amycolatopsis. The sequence continues at coordinate 425,596 of NZ_QHKL01000003.1, read as the reverse complement.
CGTCGGGATTGTCGTGGTGCTCCTCCATCGCCGAGATCAGCACCTGCTGCTCCCCCGCGAGGTTCTGCACCGTGCGCATCATCGCGCGCAGGGTGGCGGCGGCGGATTCGGCGGCGTTGCGGCGGGTCTGGCCGGTCAGCTCGCTGATCACCACGAGCAGTTCGCGGTGGGGGTCCTCGCCGTTGAAGGCACGCAAGGGGCCGGGCACGGTCACGGCCTGGTTGACCTGCGACTCGACGATGGCAGGCAACCGCCTGTGCAGCAGGTGCCGGTCCTCCTCCTCCCGCGCGCGGAGTTCGGCCAGCAGCTGCTCACCACGACGGCCGGTGTTGGCGGTGACCCGGCGCTGGCGCACCAGCAACAGCGCGAAGGCCGCGGCGAGTAGCGAGACGCAGACCAGCGCTGCCGTCAGCAGGGGGTACTCCATGAAATCCTCACGATCGACAGGGCAAGGACGCCTGGGCCGAGCCGGGAGATCATGCGGCAGCTCCACGGCAGCGGGGATCGAAGGACGTCATCAGCAGCGAGTACCGTAGCGCAAACACGCCGTGAGCGGCAGCCGCTTCCCGCGAGAAAAGTGGTTCTGTGCAGGCTAAGCCGAGCGGGAAAGTTCCGCATCGTGCCCGCGGGGCCACCGGCGGCGGGGACTCAGGGCGACGGAGGGCACCCGGATGCCGTCGACGGATGGGCTGCGCGTTCGGACAACGAGTCGTGTTCGTTCGTCCATCTTTTCCCGTGAAGCCCACGAAGCACTGTGCCCCAACGGCATCGTCGTCAAGTGAACGCGATCACCGGGTTCGCGTGATGCGCTCCGCTCTGCGCGCACGAAGAGGAACGCGGGAATAGCACCGGCACGACCGCGAACAAGCCAGCCGCCACCATTCGCGTGTCAGCGAACATTGCGAGGCCATCGAGCTCGTCAGGCCCAGCCAGGGGAACGGGTGCTCCGGCTCCCGGATCACCTCGTCAGGACCAGAGACCACGCCGACCGTGCTCACGCTGCCACCGTCACCCGCCACGATGTCCGACACCGTCGCCCGTGCCGCGCGCACCCTCGGCGCGGCACGGGCGGGCTGAGCGACGTGCGCGGTCTCGCACTACGGTCGTCTCGTGACACCTGCCGATGCCCGCGAAGCCCTCCTGTTCCACTCCGGCGCGCACCCGGATGTGGACGATCCGCGGTGGCAGACAGGGTTTCTCGGGTCTTTACGACCCTTCAGTGGCTTGCGCGAGGAGAACTACCATGAGGTGATGGCCGCGTTGCGGGCTCTCACCGAACAGCTGCAAGCCGACTCGGTGCCGCGTGAAGTCGTTTCCGCCGTGGTCGGGATCTGTCACTTCGCACGGGCCTGGGGCGTCGCGCCTGACGGCATGCTCCGTGGGAACGGCCTGATCGACGACGAGGACGCGGCGCGCCTCGAGGAATGGATCTGGGCTATCTCCTACGCACTGTCGATGATCTTGGACGGCGACGCGGCGGAGGCCTTCGCCGCGTACGACGACGAACGTCTCCGATAGACACGGATACGTGACAGGGCGCGAAGTCGTGGTGAAGGCGCGGGAAGACGACGGCCGCGCCGCTTCGTGTGTCGCCGCGCAGGCCCGGTTGGCCGAGGAGCAGGAGGTCGCGTGGGCGGCGGCGCACGACGTCCGCTGGGAAGTACTGCACGGCGCTCCCCGGGTTCGCATGACGTTGTCCGCGCGCAGGTGACTGAACGCCTGAGAGGAGGTCAGCAGACCTTGACGACGACCGAGTGCGCCTTGCCGCTCGATCGCAGACTCGGTGAGGCCCAGCAAGGAGAGATCAGATCGGTCCGTGCCGGTCACGTCCTAGCGGGGCTCCTTAACGAGGTAGAGCCTCGCCATCGATGCCGGGTGTCGCCGAGGCAAGCCGGCCACTGCGACGGAGCCAGATCTCCAAGGGAAGGGTTACCAGTGGAGGGATCGCTGCCAGGACAGCCATGATCGTGACCTTCCGGCTCCAACGCAAGGAGACCGCGGCGGCGATGGTCACGATCACATAGGCGATGAAGGCGATGCCGTGCATCATCCCGAAGATCCGCACGCCTAGTTCGGTGGTTTCGGTGACGTACTTCAGGAACATCCCGGCCAGCAGGCCTGCCCATGTCGCTGCTTCAACGAAGGCGACCGCGGCGAAAGCCTTTCCGATGCGGGCGATTGGGCGAGTGTCGACATCGATGTCGAGGGTCACGTTCCACATCCGTTCGTTGGGCAGTCGATCCAGCGATTATCCCGGACAGCCGTGCGGTTCTGTCGGCAGCCCGCGGCGGGCATGCCCGCCGCGCGGAGGCGGCGTGGGCGGACTTCCCCGAGCGCGGCCGTACCTACCTGGCCCCCCAGCTACAAAAAGAAATCATTCACGCGACGCTCGTGGCGAGGCCTGAGTTCAGCACAATGCCCACTGTGGACCTCGTACGCATCGTTGGATCGCAACGGGCGGCGGCCGGCGCCATAGTGCCGTTCCGGCACTGTGAGGTTCACCCCGGGTAGCGGACAGGCCGAGGGCGAAACCGTGGACGTCACTGACCTTCTGCTCGAGAACACGGATCACGCCCCGCCGACCTGCGACCGCACCCAGCTTGTCGAACTGTGGAAGCAAAGAACTCCGGACCTGCCGATGCCCCCACCGCAGCGGTTGTGACGAGGAAGCAGAACGGCTGCTACGCCACCACCGGCTCCGCAGAGCACTTCTCCAACTATCGGCACACCTGAGCAAACGGAGACAAAACGGAGCCCAATCGCGATTAACGCCAAGGGGAAATTGCCGCCGAAGGCCCAACAACCCTGCAGATCGGCAACGATTTTGACGCGGTGGGCCGGGTCGGGCTCGAACCGACGGCCAAGGGATTATGAGTCCCCTGCTCTAACCAACTGAGCTACCGGCCCCAAGGGTGACCTGACACCTCCGCGGGAGTCGCCCCAGCCCGAACAGCGGGTTTGCGAACGCACAGAAGTCCCAGTTCGCTCCAAGTTATCACAGCGCTCACCTGCCACGATCGCCTAGGCCGTGTCCGGTAAGTGTGTCCGATGGGCTTCGTGATCCAGGTGGTTCCTGGCGGCGCGGGCGGTTCTGCCTCGTACCGGGCTGTACTCGGCTGGACCGCCCGTGCCGTCAGGGACCACCTGGGCGCGAAGACCGCGGACAGACTTACCGGACACGGCCTAGGCCGAACAGCTGGTTTCCGGCACAGGACGGGGTCCGCTCGTCTAGGTTGCAGGGATCAACGCCGTGCGGCTCGCCGCCCGGGACACGCTGACCATCGGGATGGGCCTGGGGTATCAAGTCCATCGGGCAGGGAGGCGCTCGTGGCGAACCCTGTCGCCATCGGGCTCGGTGTCGTGGTCGTCATCGGCGTCGTGTTGTCACTGAGGGCGAGCATCCGGGCACTGCGGCGAGCCGGTCTCCGTATCGATGCGATCTTCTCCGACGAATTGGACGACCGGCCGCCGCCACGGTAGTCGATTTACGGTCCTGTTTGGACGGTCAGCCGCCCAATCCCGAGCCGCCGCCCGGCGTAGTAGTCCCCGGCAGCTCAGAAGTAGCAGTGGGCGGCGCTTGTGTAGTCGGCGTCGTGGTCGGTGGCGTGACCTTCGTCGGTGTGGGTGAGCTCTTCGGTGGGCTCGGCGTGGTCGTCACCGGCGCCCCGCCATACGCCGCGAAGCTGAACCAGATCGCCCCACCGGCCTTCGGCGTGGTCTGGTTGAACATCGCCCGCACCTGGAACGTCGTCGCCGTGTACGAACCCTGCACCGTGTTCAGCATGTACGCGTTGAACTGTCCCGGCGTGTTCGCCGAAACGACCACCGCTGCCGGGACGGTCCCCAGCGCGTGCTGCACGGTGCACATGCCGGCGCCATCGGTCACGCACGACGCCTCCGCGGCCTGCACGCTCGGTGCCGGCGACGGGCCGACGGCGCCGGATGTCCCGGCGAGCACCGTGCCCCCGGCGGCGGCGACGGCCAGCCCGGCGACGGCGACCGCGGCCTTCTCCCTGGTCCTCATGTTCGTCCTCCCTCTGATCCCCCGACAGCAGGGGTCGGACGCCGCGGCGCGATCGTTACGCCACGCCGAGCCGCCGCAGCGCCGGCCGCCACCGGTTCCCGCCGGTGGCCAGCCCCAGCGCCACCAGGCCCGCGCAGTACTTGCTCACCGACTGCTCGCGGATCCGCAGCTTCGCCAACGCTTCGGTGACGCTGTTGCGTTCGGAGGCCGACTTCACCTCCAGCAGCACCAGGTCGCCCCCGGCGGCCAGGCTTCGCGGCCCGGACCGCCAGACGAGTGACGTGTCGCAGGTGATGCGCGCGTCGGCGGTGACGAGGGTGGTTCGCCGGTAGTCGGTGATCAGCGCCGGGGTCAGCGGCCGGGGCGCGGGGCGGCCGTAGGCGGCGGTGAGGGCGTCGTCGAGGAACGTCAGCGCGGGCGCGGTCAGGCCGTGCGCCGCCTCGGCCGGATGCGGACGGCGGACCTTGACCGTTTCGTCGCGCCGTCCGCTGACCTTGAGCTCGCAGTAGGTGTCGGCCGAGTCGGTGTAGGTGCGCGTGCGGATCTTGAACCGGCGCCGCCGATCCTGCCGGTGCGCCCGGAAGATCGCCAGATCCGGGGTGTCGAAATAGGTCGACGAGTAGCCGAACACGCGTTGCCCCTCGATCTCCAGACAGCGCAGTGACGCCCTCAGCGACTCGGTGACGGCCAGGAAGTCGTTGAGCTTCAGGACGTATTTGCGGTCCGTCCGGCTCATCAGCCCGCTCGTGGCGACGACTTCCGCGAGCGACAGCGAAGGGAGTCCCTTGGCCACCGCGGCGACGGTGGCCGTTCCGCGCCCGCTCACCGGTGCCCCGCCGGGGCGCCGTGGACGACCGCGGCGGCGTCCGGCCGGAAGCGGACGTCGACGACGGTGACCTCGCGGACATAGTCCACTTCGGACACACTGTGCCGCACGACCGTTCCGCCGAGGCGCGCCCGCAGTTCCATCAGCATCGTCTGTTCGTCGGGGTACACGGTGTCGAGCACGACCGTCCGCCGCTGCGGACCACGGGTGCGCGACGGGTGGTCCGCGACGTACATGACGGCGAGCAGCAGGACGTTGAAGACGGCGACGATCCGCCAGTCCGCGGACGGCAGCCCGTTCACCAGACCCAGAACGAGCGCGACGAAGTAGTACGCGACCTCCTGCTGGCTGATCGAATCGGACCGCAGGCGGATGATCGACAGCACGCCGAACAAGCCGAACCCGAGCGCGCTCGCGGTCGGCACGGAAAGCAGCACGGCGACCGAAACGCAGACGCCGACGTTCAACGCGAGGTAGGCGCAGGCGAGATCACCTCGCAGGTGGCGACGGTAGTAGATACCGTAGGCGAGGATGACGGCGGCGACGAGGTCGACGGCGAGATGAAGCAGTGTCGTGGTCATGGAAACCACTGTGCCGCCGGAAGAAGAGACCGTCGTGAGAGCATGATGAGAACCGTCTCATCAGGACTCACCGAGCCGGTATCCCATCCCCCGCACGGTTTCGATCCGCTCGGCGCCGATCTTCGCGCGCAGGTACCGGATGTAGACGTCCACCACGTTCGATCCGGGGTCGAAGTCGAAACCCCAGACCCCGCCTAGCAATTGCTCGCGGGAGAGCACCTGGCCGCGGTTGCGCAGCAAGGTTTCCAGCAGCGCGAACTCGCGGGCGGTGAGGTCCTTCTCCTCCCCCGCGACCGAAACCTTTCGCGTGCGCAGGTCGAGCGAGAGCTCCCCGGCGCGCAGCACCGCCGGTTCGGCTTCGGGATTTCCCCGTAGCCGCAACCGGATCCGTGCCAGCAGTTCCTCGAACGCGAAGGGTTTGGCCAGATAGTCGTCGGCGCCGCCGGACAGCCCGGCGACCCGGTCGACGACGCTGTCCCGCGCGGTCAGGATGATCACCGGCACCGTCCGGCCCGCCGCGCGCAGGGCCCGCAGAAGATCCGAACCGTCGAGGTCCGGCAGCCCGAGGTCGAGGACGACCAGATCGTGCGCGCCGGTCAACGCCTCGGTCAGCCCTTCGGCGCCGGTCTTGACCCAGCGGGTCGCGAAACCCTGCGCCCGCAGCCCTTTCTCGACGAACGCGCCGATCCGGGCGGAGTCCTCCACCACCAGCACACTGGTCACCGGTCCACACCTTCCGCGACGGGGATCTCGATGGTGAACCGCGCGCCTTCGCCGGGCGCGGTGTCGAGCAGGACTCGGCCGCCGTGCGCCTCGGCGATCGCGGCGACGATCGCCAGGCCGAGCCCGGCGCCGTCGTCTCCGCTGGAGTTGCTGCCTCGTTTGAAGCGTTCGAAGATCCGGCTCCGCGAATCGGGCGGGACACCCTCGCCGGTGTCGCGGACCCAGAGCCGCGCCGTCGTCGCGGTCACTTCCGAGCCGAGGGCGATCTCCTGACCCGGCGCAGTGTGCCGGACGGCGTTGGAGACCAGTTGCAGCAAGGCCTGCGCGAGGCGCTGACCGTCCGCGCGGACGGTCATCTCGGCGACCGCGTCCAGCCGCCAGGCGCGGTCGGCCAGCGGGCGGGATTTGGCGAGGGTCTCGACGGTGAGGTCGGCGAGGTCGGTGTCGCCGGGCGCGAGGAAGTCGGGGCCGCCGGATTTCGCGAGGACCAGCAGGTCGTCGACGATCCGTTGCATCCGCCCGAGTTCGTCGAGGACCAGATGCCGGGTGGCCGCGTTCTCCCCGGGATCGTCACCCATCAGCTCGATATGGCCGCGGACGATCGTGATCGGCGTGCGCAGTTCGTGCCCGGCGTCGTCGATGAAGTCGCGTTGTCCGGCGAAGGCGCTTTCAAGCCTGTCCAGCATCGTGTTGAAGGTGCGGCCGAGCGCGGCGACGTCGTCGGAGCCCCGGACCTCGATACGGCGGGAAAGGTCGGTCTCGCCGATCTGTTCGGCGGCCAGCCGGACCTCCCGCACCGGCGCGAGGATGCGGCCGGCGACCAGCCAGCCGATCAGCCCGGCCAGCACCAGCGCGGCCCCCGACATCGCGGCCATCACGCCGGCGACGTCGTTGATCTCGCCCGCGGCGTGGTCGACGAACTCGACGATCACCAGCGCGCCGCGGCCCGGTGAGCCCTCGATGGTCACCGGGACGACGCCGTAGCGCGCCGACCCGACAGCGGTGGTGACCGTGCCGTAGGCCGGGCTCGTGGCCCGGGACAGTTCGGCGACGAACTTCGGGTCGGTGTCGAGCCGGACCGGCGGCTCGATGGCGCTCCGCCTCGACGCCACGCCGTCGCTGATCGAGAAGAACGTCTCGTACTTCTCGGGCAGGTTCCGTTCCAGGTGACGGCCGAGGACCGCCTCGACGGTGGCGGGTTGCCCGGCCGGGCGGGCGTCCGGTGACGCCAGGAAGGCGCGGAGTTTGCCGGTCTCGTGCGCGATCTCGTTGTCGAGCCGCTGGTCCAGCTGGTTGTGCAGGACGGTGCGGGTCGCCAGCAGCGACCCGGCGAGCGCCAGCAGCACGACCAGCAGGACCCACGCGAGGATCCGGGCGCGGGCGCTCATCGGCCCCGCTCAGTCGTCGAGGTCGAAGTCGAAATGGTCGTCACCGTCGCGGTCATGGTCGCGGTCATGGTCATTGTCATCATCGAGGTCGTCGTCGTGCCCGGCCAGCCGGGGCGGGACGACGGCGGGCGGGGCACCCGGCTCCCCCGGCCCGGTGACGGCCCGTCCCGCGGGGGCGACGACCGCCGGGCCGAGGTCGGGCGGCGACACCGCGGTGGCCGCGATGACGGCGAACGTGCCGGTGGCCGCCACCACGACGGCGGCGACCCCGGCCAGGACGATGATTCGGACTCGCATGACACCAGGCTGCCCGGCGCCGGTGAGCCACCGATGAGGACTCGATGAGAACTTTCTCATCGAGCCCGCGTCTCACTGGTGCGCGTGCGGATACTCCGGCGAGCGGTGCTGGAACGACAGGATGTCGGGGTTGCGGATCTTGCCCTCGCTGATCTCGATCGCCCGGTCGAGGATCGGATCGGCGGCCCACGCGGACGGGCCGGCCAGCACCTGCTTCAGATGCGGCAGCAGGGCGCCGCTGATCTCCCAGGTCGCCGAATCCCAGAGGTAGGACGGGCTGTGGTCGACGGCGTAGTAGGTGAGGCCGCCGACCTCGAAGGTCGGCTCCATGAACGTCGTCGGCTTGGCCCAGCCGAAGCCCATCGCCTCGTCGCAGGAAACGTCGATGACGAGGCTGCCGCGCCGGAACTCGGCGAGGTCTTCCTCGACGAGGAAAGTCAACGGCGCCTTCGGGTCCTGCAGCACACAGTTGACGACGATGTCGTGCCCGGCGAGGAACTCCGCCAGCGGCACGCGGCCGTCCTCGGTGATGGCGTGGCTGCGGCGGAGGTCGGCCGGGCCCTTCAGGTCGTGGTCGAGATGCACGATGTTCGCCGAGTGGATCGGCGAACCGACCGCGGTGACGCCACGGTGGGTGAGCACGTGCACGTCGTGGATTCCGTGGGCGTTCAGCGCCGTCACCGAACCACGCGCCGTGGCGCCGAAGCCGATCACGACGGCGCGGAGACGGCGGCCGTAATCGCCGGTCGAGCCGGTCAGCTGCAGCGCGTGCAGCACCGAGCAATAGCCTGCCAATTCGTTGTTCTTGTGGAAGACGTGCAGGCCGAAAGAACCGTCGCTACGCCAGTGATTCATCGCTTCGAAGGCGATGAGGGTCAGTTTCCGGTCGATGGCCAGCTGGGTGATCTTGTCGTCCTGAACGCAGTGCGGCCAGCCCCAAAGGGTCTGGCCCGGCCGGAGTTCGGCCAGGTCTTCCGCGAGCGGTTTGGCGAGGAGAATGACGTCGCAGTCCGCGATCAGTTGTTCACGGGAGCGCAGGCCCCCGACCAGGGGCGCGAGGTCCTCGTCCGGAATGCCGAAGCGTTCGCCGTAGCCGTTTTCGAGGAAAATGGACGTCCGGAGACCGGGGTCGATCCGCTCGAGATGCCGCGGATGGATCGGAAGCCGCCACTCGTTTTCTTTTCGCGAGTGGCAAATGACGCCGAGAGTGAGTTGGTCCACTTGGGGCCCCTTAAATAGACCTCCAGTCTAAACGCAAGGCCCGGCGTGGACTCAGGGTGTCCGAGAGCATCCCGTGCGCCGGCGTTCGAGCCCGCGTCGTCCTCGCCGCCGCCGACGGCATCGAGGCACTGCTCGCCGCGAGGTGAGAGGGACCGTTCCCCCTGCGGCCCATGGCGTAAAGTTCCCTTGAATCCAAGGGGGAATCCGTGCGTCTTCGGTCTGTGTTGTGTGCTGCGTTGATCTTGTTCGTCGCCGGCTGCGGAAGTACGCAGAAAACCGGCCAGGCCGCCGTGCCGAGCACCGCGGCGTCGAGTCCGGCGACGACGGCGGCCGCCACCGGGACCGAGCAGGCCATCCCGCGCACCCGGATCTCGCTGCCGGTTCCGGACGGCATGCGGGTGGAGCCGAGCCTGCCCGGTATCGGCCGGTCGAACTCCCGGACCTCCATCGTGGTCGTGGAGCAGCCCGCGAACGGCAAACCGGCCCGCGAAGCGATGGCCGAGATAGCGGCGGGCTTCACCAGCGAACAGGCCCGGCAGAAGGGGCTCGACCTGGAAAAGCCGGTCGAGACCACGATCGCCGGGTTCCCGGCCTTCCTGACCAGCGGCGTCCAGCGGGCATCGGCGGGCACCTTCGCCAAGGTCAACGCGATCCTCGCCGCCGAGGACGTGCTGGTGATCATCACCGGCACCCTCGAACCGGGCGACCCGCTGACCGTCGACGACGTCAAGAAGACCATCACCGGCGCCCGCTGGAGCACCGAGGCCGCGCCGGGCGACATCGGTTTCGACCTGACCCCGGCGGAGGGCTACCAGCGCAAGGAAGCCACCTCGAGCCTCAGCTTCACCCGTGGCGCGCAAGGCGGCCCCAAACTCATCGCCGCACCGTCGATGGGCGAGCCGCGGCTGCCCGGGGACAAGCGCGCCTACGCGGTCGACAGATTCGGGAAGCTGCCGGCGAAGCCGTCCGCCGACACGGTGACCGAGGTGACGATCGCGGGGATGCCCGGTTTCGAGATCGTCGGCCACGACAGCAAGGGCAAAACCGCGTACGCCGTCATGACGTTCACCGAAACCGGGTACATCCTCGTCGTCGGTGACTTCGACCCGGCCAAGGACGGCGACCAGCTTCCCGCCTTCAAGCAGATGGCGCGGTCGCTGGTACTCAAGTAGTCACTTGAACGCCGCCGCGTTCCGCGTCGCCCAGTCGGCGAAGGTCCGCTCCGGTCGTCCGAGCACCTTCTCGACGTCGGGGCTGACCCGCTGTTCGTCCTCCGTCGGCCTGCCGAGGATCGCGAGCGTGGCCTCCACGACCACCGGCGGCATGAACGCCGACATCGCCGCACGGGCCTCGTCTTCGCTCAATTCGGCGAAGCTCAGCGCCTCGCCCACCGCGGCGCTGAGGTCCGCCGCCTGCCGCCGCGGCGAGATCGGCTCGGGTCCGGTCAGCACGTAGGACCGGCCGTGGTGGCCGGATTCCCGCAGCACGGCCGCCGCGACGTCGGCGATGTCGGCCGGGTCGATGACGGGCAGCGCGACGTCGCCGAACGGCGCCGCGACGATCCGATCGGCCCGGATCGCCGGTGCCCATTGGAAAGCGTTCGACGCGAAGCCTCCCGGCCGCAGCACTGTCCACTCCGGACTCGACGCCTTGACCGCCTTTTCGTACGCGGGCGCGTGCCGCCCGGTTCCGACGCCCTGGGAGGACAGGAGCACGATCCGGGCGCCACCGGCCGCCGCGACGACCTCGGCGACGTCACCGCCTGCCGCCAGGAATTCTCCCGATGTCAGAAGGAAAACCCGGTCCGCGCCGTCGAAGATCTCCTTGAGCCCGTCGGCCCGGGCGAGGTCGGCCCGCACGGTCCGCACGCCGTCGGGCACGTCCGACGGCGAGATCCGGCGCGACACCGCCGTCACTTCTTCTCCTGCGGCGGCAAGGTTTTCCACCAGCAGACGTCCTACATTCCCGGTCGCTCCGGTCACCACGATCATGGTCGCTCCTCGGTTCGCGTTTCGTTGACGCGGCCGAAGCTACCGGCCCGGGGATAGTAGGTACCTAGAGGAAAGTAATGGGAAAACCGGCTTTTCGTGAGCGTGATCACACTCGCCAAACCGTCCACAAGGGACACTTTCGACCGGCGAAATGTCCGGTCAGCGGCTTTCGCTGGTGAGGGAAGAACGAACGTGTCGTGCAGCGGGGCCACTGCCGCTCCTGCGCTCGCGTTCTCCTGGTAGTGAGGGCCTCCTTGCCTACCCTGACGGTAGTGAAGGAGGCTTTCGCTACCGTCGGATGTGATCCCTGGTGACCGTGGGACGGCTGTGACCTCAGCGGCCGGTCGTGAAGTACATGAAGGCCCCCTTCCTTGCGTCTAGCGCAAGGAAGGGGGCCTTCATGTACTTCGGCAAGGCGTGACTCGCGTGCTTGGAGACGTAACTCACGCGAGTGCGGTCGACACCCGTCGAGACCTCCGGAGGACTTCCTTTGGCGACCACTTAGTCTCGGGCCCATGCCCGAAACCGCACTCGGCCCCCTGCGCGTCCTCGACTTCTCGCGGGTGCTCGCCGGCCCGTTCGCCACCATGCTGCTGGCCGATCTCGGCGCGACGGTGATCAAGGTGGAGCGGCCGGGCATCGGCGACGACACCCGCAGCTGGGGGCCGCCCTACGACTCGACCGGTCAGGCGACGTACTTCCAGTCGGTCAACCGGAACAAGACGAGTGTGGCGCTGGACCTCGGCGACCCGGAAGACCGCGCCCATGCCCGCGCGCTGGCGCTGGAGGCCGACGTCGTGGTCGAGAACTTCCGGCCCGGCGTGATGGACCGGCTCGGTCTCGGCCCGGAGGTCCTGCTGGCGGCGAATCCCGGCCTCGTCTTCTGCTCCGTCACCGGTTTCGGTTCCGGCGGCGGCGCCGCGCTGCCCGGTTACGACCTGCTCATCCAGGCCGTGGGTGGGCTGATGAGCATCACCGGCGACCCGGCGGGCGAGCCGCAGAAGGTCGGCGTCGCGCTCGTCGACGTCCTGGCCGGGCTGTTCGCGAGCGTCGGCATCCTTGCCGCCTTGCGCCACCGCGACCGCACCGGGCAGGGGCAGCGTGTCGAGATCGACCTGCTGTCCAGCCTGCTCGCCGCGCTGGTGAACCAGGGCAGCGCGTACACCTCCGGCGGGACGGTCCCGGCGCGGATGGGCAACCGGCACCCCAGCATCGCGCCCTACGAGCTTCTCCCCTGCGCCGATCACGAACTCGCGCTCGCCGTCGGCAACGACCGGCAGTTCGCCGCGTTGTGCGAGGTCATCGGTCTGCCGGAGGTCGCGGGCGACGTCCGGTTCGCGACCAATCCGGCGCGGGTCGAGCACCGGGACGGACTCCGCGCGCTACTCGAAGACCACCTGGGCAGGCGCCCGGCGGCCGAGTGGGCGGCGGAGTTGAGCGCGGCCGGGGTGCCCGCCGGAGAGGTCAACGACGTCGCGGGCGCGTTCGCCCTCGCGGAACGGCTCGGCCTGAGCCCGACGGTCGATCTCCCCCGGCCCGACGGCACCACCGTGCGGCTGACCCGCAACCCGATCGGCCTGTCGGCGACGCCGCCGCGATACGAGACCGCGCCGCCGGACGATCCCGCGCAGCTCACCCTTCCCTTGCCCGGCTGGAGCTGACGAAGGGCCGTCAGCGGACTGTCAGTGCTTCGTCAACGTCGGCCGCGAAGCTCCTGCCATGACCAACAGGACAGTCCTCATCTCCGGCGCGAGCATCGCCGGTCCCGCCCTCGCCTTCTGGCTCTCCCGCCAGGGCTACGCGGTCACCGTCGTCGAACGGACGGCGGAACTCCGCACCGGCGGCCAGGCGGTCGACTTCAAAGGCGCGACCCACCGCGCCGTGCTGGACCGGATGGGGATCCTCGACGAGGTGTACCGGCGCCAGACCGGCGGACACGACCAGACCATCATCGACGCCACGGAGCGGCCGCTGGCCGTCATGCCCGGCGAGTTCACCGGCGGTGACGTCGAGATCCGGCGCGGCGACCTGGCCGCGATCCTCTACGAACGGACCGTTCAGGACTGCGAGTACGTCTTCGGCGATTCCATCGCCTCGCTGACCGAAACGGCCGACGGCGTCGACGTCACCTTCGAGCGCGGTGCGCCGAGGCGGTTCGACCTCGTCTTCGGCGCGGACGGCATCCACTCCACCGTGCGACGGCTCGCGTTCGGCCCGGAAACCGACTACGTGGAACACCTCGGCCACTACTACGCCCTGGTCGAGACCGGGGAGAGCGACGACTTCCGCGGGCCCGGCGGCACCTCGATCATGTACAACGAGCCCGGCAGGCTCGCCGCCACCGGCGGACCCAAAGCGGCCGCGTTCTTCGTGTTCGCCTCCCCCGAAATCGCCTACGACCGCTACGACATCGGGCAGCAGAAGGAGATCCTGACCGCGGCGTTCGCCGACGGCGGCTGGCGGCTGCCCGAACTGATGGAGGTGGTGAACCGCTCGGACGACGTCTACCTGGACTCGATCAGCCGGGTCACGATGGACGGCTACTCAACCGGGCGCGTCGCGCTCCTCGGCGACGCCGCGTACGGCAACACCCTAGGCGGCTTCGGCACCGGGCTCGCCATCGTGGCCGCGTACGTCATCGCGGGCGAACTCGCCGCGGCGAACGGCGACCACGAGGTGGCCTTCCGGCGGTACGACGAGAAGTTCCGCGGCTACGCCAAGGTGGCCCGCGGCGCCAACGCAGGCCCGTTCCTCGCGCCGCCGACGAAACTGCGGATCAAGCTGCGCGACCAGCTGTTCCGGCGGGCGTTCATGCTGCGCTGGATGCTGTGGGTGACCGACAAGTTCGCCACCGACATCACCCTCGACGAGTACCCGGCGCTCGCCCGTCAGGGTTGATTCACAAGGCCGGCGCGGCACCCTGGCCGCGCTCGTCTCCGGCCCCGTGCTCGGCGACCTGGAGCAGGAGGCCCGCCGCCACCCGCACGATTTCCCGTTCGGCGGGTGTCAGCGTTTCGTCGAAGGCCCGCGCCAGCCAGCGGTTGCCGTCCCGCACATGCGCGCGCAAGGCCTCGCGGCCCTCGCCGGTGATCGCGATCCGCTGAGCCCGCCGGTCGTGCTCGTCGGGGCGCCGCGCGACGCGGCCTTCGGCTTCGAGCGCGTTCAGCACCCTGGTCAGGGACTGCGGCTGGAGTCCCTCGATCGCGGCGAGCGCGCTGACGGTCAGCGGCCCGCTGTGCCGCAGATTCGCCAGCACCGACGCGGCCAGCCTGCTCAAGCCCCGGTCTTCCCCGGGTTGTTCCGCCCGAAGCCGGGACGACAACCGCGAAACGGCCCAGCGCACCGACTCCGCGACCTGCGTGGTTTCACTCACAGTACAACGCTAACACTTGCTTCTTTAGTGGCAAGTCCAGGTCTGCGCATGTAATAAGCAAGCGTAAGCTTCGCATATGGCTCCGAGTCCGTGGCGTGTGTTCTGGGGTCTGCTGGAGCACGATCTGCTGATCACCCGGAAACAGCTCGGCGGAGTGCTGGCGCAGGTGCTCATGCAACCTCTGCTGATGCTGCTCGTGTTCGGGAAGGTCCTCGGCACGCTCGGCTACACCCCGCCCGGTTACGCGCGGCTGCTCCTTCCCGGGCTGGTCGCGCTGAACGCGTTCTTCGCCGCCGCGCAGAACGCGTCCTTCCCGCTCGCCATGGAATTCGCCACCCGCACCATCGAGAACCGGCTGCGGGCCCCCGTGCCGCTCGCCTGGATCGTGGTCGAGCGGATCTTCGCGGCGGCGTCGCGGGGCCTGGTCACCGCCGTCCTCATGGTCCCGGTCGGCGCGCTCGTTCTCGGCGAGCTGTCCTGGCGGGCGGCCGGTCTCCCGGCGGCGTTCGGCTACACCGTGCTCGGCGCGCTGGCCGGCGGCGACGCCGGGGTGACGATCGGCTCACTGGTCTCCCCCGCCCGGATCGGCATCACCTTCTCGCTGGTGATGCCGCCGTTGCTGTTCACCGGTTCCGCGCAGTTCCCCTTCCCCGGACTCGCCGCCGTCCCCTGGTTCCGGGCGCTGTGCGCGCTGAACCCGATGACCTACGTCAGCGAAGGCCTGCGCGGGGCGCTGACCCCGCAGGTCGCCCACCTGCCCGCCTGGCTCTGCGTGCTCGGGCTTGCCGTCGCGCTGGCCGTGTTCACCCCCGCGAGTCTCTGGGCGTTCCGAAGGCGGGCGATCACCTGACTTTCGGCGTGCGCGATCCCCCGTGCCGTGGTCGGCTGGGTTTCCCGCGTGACGTTTCCCGGGAAGCCGTGTCTTAACGATTGTCACCGGACCTTGGTGATGTGAAGGGAGCTTCGGCATGACGGCGCTGCACAGGTGCGCTCGATGACGACGTCGGCGAGAAGTGACGCGCCCGCCGCCGGCGAAACGGTGCTGGACGACGCGACACTCGTGGCGCGCGCCCGCGACGGCGAGATCCGCGCGTACGAGCAGCTCGTCCTGCGGTTCCAGGGGCCGATGTACCGGCTGGCGCTGCGGATGCTGGGGAACAAAGGGGACGCCGAGGACGTCGTCCAGGAGGTGTTCCTCGTCGCCTGGCGGCGGCTCGATCAGCTGCAGGAGGACGCGGCGTTCGTCGGCTGGCTCTACCGGACGACGACCAACCGGTGCCTGAACGTGATCCGCGCCAGGAAGCCGGTGGCCGACGTCGAGCTGGACCAGCAGGAATCCACCGGTTCGGCGGGGCGCCCGGAACGCGCGGCCGAGACGAGCGCGCAGCTGGCGGCGCTGACCGGGGCGCTGGACCGGCTGACCGCCGAGCAACGGGCCTGCTGGCTGCTGCGGGAGGTCCACGGCCGCTCCTACGAGGAGATCGCGAAGGCGATCGGGGCGACCACCACCGCGGTGCGCGGACGCATCGCACGAGCACGAGCGGAGTTGGCGGAGGTGATGGCGCCATGGCGATGAACCACGCGACTCAGGACTACTTGCTCCCGTGCGGCCGGGACGTCGAATTGGTTTGGGAACGGCTCGACGAGGTCGACGCGGGCCACGCGGACGCGCACGAACTCGAATGCCCGCACTGCCGGGCGACCCACGAGAGCCTCCGGGTGCTGCGCGGGCTGACCAGGGAGCTGGCCGACGACGACACCGAGCCGTCGCCGGATCTCACCAGCCGCATCATGTCCGCGGTCCGCGCCGAGGTCCGGCGTCGTGACCTGGTGCCGCTGGACAGCGCGGAACCGGGCGAGGTGCAGGTGAGCGATCAGGCGGTCGCGGCGGTGCTGCGGTTCGCCGCGGATTCCGTGGACGGCGTCCGCGCGCGACGCTGCCGGGTCCTGCCCGCGCCGGACCTCACCGACATGGCGGCCGTGAACGTGGAACTGAGCCTGGCGATCGCCCATGACTTCGACGGTGACTCGCTGGACGTGGTCCGTGAGCGGGTCACGGCGGCGGCGGGAGCCAGGGTCGGCCTACGCCTGGCCCGGCTCGATCTGGTGGTGGAGGACATCTATGACGCCTGAGCAGGCCCCTGCCAGACAACTGACCGAAACGGTGATCTCCCCACCGGTGATCGCGGCGGTCGCCGCGCACGCCGCGGCGAAGGTCCCCGGCGTGGTACGCCTGGAACCCGGGTTACGCGGGCTGGCAGGCTCGTTGACCCGGATCGCGCGGCAGCGGATCAAGGGCCTCGAACCGGCGCCGACCGAAGGAGTCCGCGCGGTCGTCGACCAGGACGACGTGCGGGTGGAGATCGACCTTTCGCTCTCCGGGCTGGACCAGGCCGCCGCGACCGCGCAAGCGGTGCAGCGTGCCGTCAGCCGGGCGGTCACCGAGGCGACCGGGCTCACCCCGTCGGCCGTCTCGGTGTCCATTTTGGACATCGAAATCCGTGGAGGACTGCTGTGACCGCACGTTCCGAACTGACCGCTTCGCTGCTGAGCACGCTTCGCGACGTACCGGGGCTGCGCGCGGCGAAGGCGTCGACCACGGCCGCCGCCTCGGCGGTGCCGTGGGATCTCGACGTGATGGCCGTCGACATCACCGAGAACGTCGTCGAGATCCGCGTCGTCGCGCTGGAGGTGCCGATCCCGCCGGTCACGGAGGCCGCCGGGGCCGCCTTGCGCGCGGTGCTGACCGGAACCCCTTGGGAGAACGCGAGTCTGCGTCTCGTGGTGACCGACGTGGACGCCGCCGCGCTCGTTCCCTGACAGACGAAGATCGCGGTGGCCGCGCCCGAGGGCGTGGCCACCGCGATCAAGGGTGGGGACCTAGTTCTTGTTGGTGCCCGGGGTCAGCACCTTGTCGATGACGAAGACGGTCGCGTTCTTGGTGGGGATGTTGCCGCACAGGACCTTCGCGCCGTTGACGGTCATGTTCTCGCCGGAGCCCTCGATCTTGACCGGGCCGCCCGCGGTGTTCAGGCTCTCCACGGACTTGGCGGACTCCAGGCCCTTGGCGTCGTAACGCTTCCCGACGACGTGGTACTGCAGGATCGGGGCCAGCTGGTCCGGCTTGCCGGCGAGCTCGGCGAACTTGGCGTCACCGAGTGCGGCGAAGGCCGGGTCCGCCGGGGCGAACACGGTGATGGCCTGCTGGCTGTTGAGCGTGTCCACCAGGTTCGTGGCCTTCACCGCGGCGACCAGTTTGGTCAGCAGCGGGTTGGTCGACGCGGCGCTGGCCACCGGCTGCGGGCCCATCGAGTCCAGCGAACCCGCCGCACTGCCCTGCGGCAACTGCGAACACGCGGGACCGAACACGTCGGCGTTGGTGGTGACACCGTCACCCGAGGCGGCACTGGACATCGGGGCCGACATCGACGAGGACGGGGCGGGCGCGGGGGCACTGCTGGAGCTGCCGGACGAAGCGCTGTCATTGCTGCTGCAGGCGGCCAGGGCCAGCGCGGTGACCGCGGTGAAACCGATTCCTGCGACGCGAAGCTTGTTCACGGAAAATCACTCCATTTGTTTTTCGGACTCTTACCGGGTATTCGGAACCACCACGGAATCGGATTGCCACTCTTTCGAGTGACCCCGATCACCGTGCGGTGAAACTGATGACATGCCAGCCCGTCGCACCGTCCGGAACGGTTCCGGCGCGTGCGTCGGTCTGGGTGTAGCCGGATTTGTCGACCGCGCGGACGGTGACCTGGTGACTGCCGGCCGGGACGTCGAATTCGGTCCACCACATCCGCCAGGTGTTGAGGCCCACCTCACGGGAAAGCATTGCGGGCTGCCAGTTCCCGCCCGCGCCGAGCCGGACTTCGACCCGCTCGACACCGGTGCGCTGCGCCCACGCGACACCCGAGATCCGGACCTTGCCCGCGGGTACCGTTTCGAATCCTTTCGGACTGTCGATCCTGGACTGCGTTTTGATCGGGGCTTGTTCGCCCCAGCCTCGGTCGAGCCAATACGCGCGACGCGCTTTCCAGGTGGTGATCTCCAGATCCTTGACCCATTTCGTCGCCGAAACGTAGCCATAGAGACCGGGGATGACCATTCGGGCGGGAAAACCGTGTTCGACCGGCAGCGGTTCCCCGTTCATCCCGATCGCCAGCATCGCGCCCCGCTCCGGATCGAGCGCGGCGACGACCGGGCTGCCCGCCGTCCAGCCGTCGACGCTGGTGGAGAAGATCTGCTCGGCACCGGGCAGGACTTCGGCCTCCCGCAACAGCTCTCCGAGGTCCACGCCGATGAAGTTCGCCGTGGACACGTAGGTGCCGCCGACCTCGTTGGACACGCAGGTCATGGTGATCGTGCGCTCGATCAGCGGCCGGTTGCGGATGTCGTCGTAGCTGTACCGTTTTTCGTTGCGCACCATGCCGTGCAGGCGGAGACTCCAGTCCTCGGCCCGGACCTGCGGCACCGACAGGGCGGTGTCGACGCGGTAGAAGTCGCGGTTCGAGGTGAGGAACGTCGGCGTGCCCAGTTTGGCGAAATCCGCGTCGGCCGGGATCGGCGGCGCCGGCTCGGCGGGAACGAGCCGCCCGATGGCCGCGCGGGAGGACTCCGCGTCTCGCGTGCCGGCGAGTAGCTGCCCTCCGGCCCCCGCCGCCCCCGCGGCCACGACGGCACCCGCCCCGGCCAGCAGCACCGACCGGCGCGACGGAGCGGCACCGGAGGCCTCCTCGACGGTTCGGGACCTCGTGATGGCGATGCGATGCAGCCAGAAGAAGACGCCGACTCCGGCGATCAGGCTGGCCAGCGGCGCGAGCAGGGCGACCGAATCGAGGTCGGGACGCTGCGACACGGCGAACCCGCCCAGCAGACCGAAAGCGGCGATCAGCACGATCCCCGGAACGGGCGACCGGCGCGAGGCGACCCCCGCCGCGGCCGCGGCGAGCACCATCACCAGGGCCATCCCGCCGAGCAGCACGAGCTTGTCGTAGACACCGAACGTGCGGACCGCGAAGTCCTTCAGCTCGATCGGGGTCAGATCGATCGCCCCGTTGCCGACCGCGAGGTACGGCGAAGCGTTGGCACTGATGAACCCGGCCACCAGATGACCGGCCGCCAGTGCCGCGGCGAGGGCCACGACACCGATCAGCGCCGCTCCGAAGAAGGGGAGGCGTTGGTTCCGATCGGCCCGCGAAGTCTTCATGCCAGGTATTCGCAGCCGTCGGGGCTACGGACTGGTTTCCTTTTGCGGCAAGGGAAATCGGCGCTTTTCGCAGGGGGCGTCACCAAGTATTCGTGGCGGAAGCCCCCGCGGACAGGTCACGAATCGGACACGGGCGCGAGTGCCGCGTCGGCCGGGGTGGTCGTGAGCGCCTGCCCGCCTGAGTACATGAAGGACCCCTTCCTTGCGCCTAGGTACAGGAAGGGGTCCTTCATGTACCTCGGCAAGGTGTGAAGGCCTGGCAGCAACCGCAGCCGGAACCCGCGTAGTACCTAAGACCCGAATCGCCACTCACGACCACCCGGCCCACCACCCGCCCGAGTTGCCCTGCTCACCCCGGCTTGCATGGTCATACACACCTATGCATATACTTCCATCATGTCCAAGGTACTCACCTCTCTGCCTGTCGGCGAACGCGTCGGGATCGCCTTCTCCGGCGGCCTCGACACCTCGGTAGCGGTCGCGTGGATGCGCGAGAAGGGTGCTGTGCCGTGCACCTACACCGCTGACATCGGCCAGTACGACGAACCCGACATCGCGTCGGTCCCGGGCCGGGCGAAGGCCTACGGCGCCGAGATCGCGCGCGCCGTCGACTGCAAGGCCGCGCTGGTCGAGGAAGGGATGGCGGCGCTGGCCTGCGGCGCCTTCCACATCCGCAACGGCGGTCGCACCTACTTCAACACGACCCCGCTCGGCCGCGCGGTCACCGGCACGCTGCTGGTGCGCGCGATGCTCGAGGACGACGTCCAGATCTGGGGCGACGGTTCCACCTTCAAGGGCAACGACATCGAGCGGTTCTACCGTTACGGCCTGCTCGCGAACCCGTCCCTGCGGATCTACAAGCCGTGGCTGGACGCCGCGTTCGTCAGCGAGCTCGGCGGCCGCAAGGAGATGTCCGAGTGGTTGCAGGCCCACGGCCTGCCCTACCGGGACAGCACCGAGAAGGCCTACTCCACGGACGCGAACATCTGGGGCGCGACGCACGAGGCCAAGTCGCTCGAACACCTCGACACCGGCATCGAGATCGTCAACCCGATCATGGGCGTCCGGTTCTGGGACGCCGAGGTCGAGATCGCGCCCGAGGACGTCACGATCGGCTTCGAGCAGGGCCGTCCGGTGACGATCAACGGCAAGGAGTTCGCCACCGCGGTCGACCTGGTCCTGGAGGCCAACGCGATCGGCGGGCGGCACGGGCTCGGCATGTCCGACCAGATCGAGAACCGGATCATCGAGGCCAAGAGCCGCGGCATCTACGAAGCGCCGGGGATGGCGCTGCTGCACGCCGCGTACGAGCGGCTCGTCAACGCGATCCACAACGAGGACACCCTCGCCAGCTACCACAACGAAGGCCGCCGCCTCGGCAGGCTGATGTACGAAGGCCGCTGGCTGGACCCGCAGGCGATGATGCTGCGCGAGTCGCTGCAGCGGTGGGTCGGCGCGGCCGTCACCGGCGAGGTCACCCTGCGGCTGCGGCGCGGCGAGGACTACTCGATCCTCGACACCACCGGCCCGTTCTTCAGCTACCACCCGGACAAGCTGTCGATGGAGCGCACCGAGGACTCGGCGTTCGGCCCGGTGGACCGGATCGGCCAGCTCACCATGCGGAACCTCGACATCGCGGACTCGCGCGCCAAGCTCGAGCAGTACGCCGGGCTCGGCATGGTCGGCGGCGGGCATCCGACGCTGATCGGCGCCGCGCAGGCCGCGTCGACCGGGCTGATCGGGGCGATGGACGCGGGCGGCGCGCAGGCGATCGCCTCCCGCGGCAAGGCCTCGGCCGAGGACGAACTGCTCGACCACGCCGCGATCGAATCCGGCACGGACTGACCCGAATATCCGGGACGCGAAAGCGCCGGGCGCGCGGCATCGAAGCCGTTCGCCCGGCGCTGTTCTCATTCGGCGATGGCCGGTTCACTTGCCGCTGAGCGCGGACCGCCGGTTCCCCAGTTCGTCGATCAACCGCTTGATCTCGACCTGGCCGATCGCTTCGGCCAGGACCGAAACCGACGCGATGCTCTCGATCCGGTACTGGACCGGCACCCCGCCCGAGGCCCGAGACTGCGCTTCGGCCTCCGCCTTCTTCTCCGCTTCGACGGCGCTGAAGACACTCCCGGCCCCGCCGTTGACGCAGCTGATCGAGCCCGAGCCGTTCAGCGGCAGGGTCGCCGTTTCCCGGCAGCTGCCCGCCGAGCGGCCGCCGATGGTCACGTTCGCGGTCATCGTGGCCTTGACCTGACCGGTGACCTTCCCGCCGCTGTTCGCCGAGGCGGAGTTGGACACGTTCGCGGTCACCGTGCAGCCCGAACCGCTGCACGCCACGGTCGCCGCGCCGTCCATGTCGAACCGCACACCGGTGTCGACGGCGTCGGACAGCTTCTGGGTGTTCACCATCAGCTTTTCGTAGACTTCGACGGTTTCCGACGGCGACAAAGCGTCCACATCGGAGTCACCGACTCCCGCGCCGGGCGGCATCTGCGGCAGCGACCCCGCGTCGGGCATCGTCGGGACCTTGGGCATCGACGGCATCTTCACGGAGTAGCGAAGAAGCCGGTGCGGCGCCTCCTTCGAGACGTACAGGTCCCCGGCGGGTGTGCTCGCCTTGAGCGCCGGGACGTCCCGGACGGTCTCGTTCTGGTCGCCGGGGATGTCCTCCGCCCGCTCCAGCGCCTCGCGCAGGCGGGCGGCGAGCTTCTCCGGGGACTCGAACTGCTGCAGGACCGGGCCGAACAGCGCTTCCTCGCCGGTGATCCACCGGTCCTTGAGGTCTTCGGTGCCCGCAGAGTCCGCACCCAAGCCGGGCAGCAGGCCGTCGGGTGCCTTGAAGAAGACCTTGCCGCCGACGACCAGGAGCTCGATCTTCTTGCCCTGGAAGGACATCGTGCCGGACGTCTCGCCGTACGCGGTGGTCTTCACGTCCGTCTCGATCATCCCGCCGACCGCGGAGGTGCTGTTGCGGACGGCCGGCGCCGAGGAAAGGCCTGCCAACGCCTGCTCGAAGGGTTCACGGCCCGCTTTCGACGGCCACAGCAGCCAGGTCGTCAGGCCGGCGAGGAGCACCAGCACCAGCCCGGCGATACCGCCGAACAGCAGCCACCGGGGTTTCCGGGCAGGCGGCGCCGGTGCCGGTTGCGGGACCCAGCCCTGCGGCGGCGGCCACTGCGCGCCTCCGGGTGGGAATGTTTGCTCCACGTCGCCCTCCATCACTGAATTCACCGGACGGCATGACGCTATGGAGGGATGATGAAAACTTGATGAAACGCGTGGGGCCGGATCCCGGCCGCGCCGGGCGGACGCGGCCGGGAAGCGGGTGTCAGCCCTTGCGGGCGAACGAGATCCGGTGCAGCCCGCCGGGTGTTTCGTCGGCCAGGTACAGCTCGCCGTTCAGGTCGGTGCCGAACGTGGTGGCGTCGAGCGGGAACTCGCCGATCCGGGCGCTTTCGTAGGTGCCGTCGGCCTTCTTGCGGACGGCCCAGGCGGTTCCCTGGCAGAAGTCGGTGGCGAGGTAGGTCCCGCCCGCCAGCGCGGCGTACTTCCTGCCGCGGTAGACGTGCCCGCCGATCACCGCGCAGCCCTCCGTGCCGGAGACGTAGTGGAAGACCGGGTCGGTGTAGGTCACGCCGTCCTTGCAGCGCGTCTCGTCGAAGACGACCGGACCTTCCTTGCAGGACCAGCCGAGGTTCGCGCCGCCCTTGTCCTTCGCGAGATGGTCGACCTCCTCGAACCGGCCCTGGCCGACGTCGCCGATCCACAGCGAGCCATCGGCCCGGTCGAAGGAGAACCGCCACGGATTGCGGAGCCCGTACGCCCAGATCTCCGCCCGCGCGCCCGCGACACCCACGAACGGGTTGCCCGCCGGGACGCAGTAGCGCAGCGGACGGCAGGCGCGGTTGACGTCGACGCGCAGGATCTTGCCGAGCAGCGTGTCCAGCCGCTGCCCGCTGGCCAGCGGATCGCCGCCTCCGCCGCCGTCACCGATCCCCCAGTACAGGTACCCGTCCGGGCCGAAGGCCAGCTGGCCACCGTTGTGGTTGGGGAATTCGGCATGCGGCTGGGTCAGCAGTTCGGTGAGCTCCCCGGTGTCCAGCCGGACCCGTGCCAGCGTCACCGCGCTGTCGGACTTGCGGGTGTAGGCGACGTACGCGCGCCTGTCCTTGGCGATCGCGAGCCCGAGCAACCCGCGTTCGACGTCCGCGCCGTTCACCTTGTCGCTGATGTCCAGAACCGGTTTGGCGGCGAGCCCGGTCCTGGGATGGTAGGCCCGGACGACGCCTCTCTTCTCCACGATGAGGATCCGGCCGCTCCCGTCGTCGAGCGCCGTGATCGCGGTCGGGTTCACCAGCCCGGACGCGACCTTGGTCGCCGTGGCGGTCAGTTCGCCGAGCGGAACACCCCGCGCTTCCACGGTTTCCGCGCTGCTCGCGGCCGGGAGCAGCGCTCCGGCCAAGGCGAGCCCGGCCACCAGGGACAACCCCCGGCGGAGGTGCCGTCGCGTCATGTGGACTCCAATCGCCGTTGAATGGTCTGGTCCAATTCAAGCGCGGCCGGAGCAGCGACGGTACCTCCATCCGCGAGCTTTTCGTCGGTTTCTTTCCGCCGGAGCCCCGTTGCCTACTCGCCCAAGATCGTTTTCTCGGCGTTCACTCTTCTATCGGGGCAATTCGGACATGAGCCATACCCCTGAGTAGCCACATGTATGACCTCTGTATGCTCCGCTCTCGCTCGATGGGATTAGTAACCCCCCATCTGGGCGAGCCGTTGCGGTCGGGGCCTGTGGTCGCATTCGGCACTGGCATTCGTGGTCCGTATTCGGATGGGAGACACATGCACGGCAGGTCAGTTCTGGTTCGCGGCGGGATCGCGGTGGTCAACGCGGCCGTCGCGCTGACGATGGCGGCCCCGGCCGCCCTCGCGGACGACGGCGCGGCTCGCGGCCGGGTCGTCGAAGGCAGCGGCACCGACGGTTTCAGCGTCAGCTTCGAGGGCGGGCAGAAGTACGTCACGAAGCTGTTCGGGCTGAAGCTCTCCGACGGCAGCAAGCTCAAGATGTACTGCGTGCAGGTCGAGGTCGGCATGCGCACCGACCAGGACATGATCGAACGCCCCTGGAACAAGTACCCGGACGCCGCTTCGCCGTTCAACAAGAACAACGCGAAGATCAACTGGGTGCTGCACCACGGCTACCCGGCGGTCGCCGTGAAGAAGCTCGAGGGCGCGCTCGGCAAGGACGTCAAGCTGAACGGCGGCCTGTCCGTCGAAGAGGCCGTCACCGCGACGCAGGCCGCCGTCTGGCACTTCAGTGACGGCAAGAACCTCGACCGCAAGAAGCCGCTGCCGCACGAGGGCGCCGAAGAGTCCGCCGACGTGCTGGCCGTCTACGACTACCTCGTCGGCAAGGACAACGTCGGCATCGGCCAGCAGCCGAAGCCGACCCTCGACATCGGCCCGGCCAAGGCCTCCGGCGCGACCGGCTCCAGGATCGGCCCGTTCAGCGTGGCCACCACCGGCGACATCACCGAGCTGACCAGCAAGCTGCCCGAGGGCGTCAAGGTCACCGACGCCGACGGCAAGGAGATCAAGGCGGCCGCCATCAAGGACGGCACCAAGGTCTACGTCGACGTCCCCAAGGACGCCAAGGACGGCAACGGCTCCTTCACGCTGAAGGTCAGCGGCCACCTCGACACCGGCCGCCTGTTCGTGGGCGAGAACTACGCCAAGGTGCCCGCCCAGTCCCTGATCGTGGCGGAGTCCGAGAAGACCTCGGTCGTCGCGAACGCGACCGCGAGCTGGAAGCAGGGTGGCGCGCCCGTCACCGAAACCCCGGCCCCCACCACCCCCGGTGGCGCCGAGTCGGGTGGCGGCGACGAGCTGGCCAACACCGGTGCTTCCGCGACCATGCCGCTGGTGATCGGCGGCGCGCTCCTCGGCGCGGGTGTGCTGATGGTGCTGCTGGTGCGCCGTCGCCGTAGCGAGGCGTAAGAAGCGAACGACGAAGCGGGGCCGGTCCACTGTGGACCGGCCCCGTTTTCATTGGGGGGCGTGGGTGGCAAGGGCATCGGAACGTGGGGGGTCGGGTTGGTCGTGAGTGGCGTTTCGGGTTAGAACCCGAAACGCCACTCACGACCCGCCGGACCGGCGCGCGTCGTAGTGCGTGCCCGGCGTATGCCCGAAGGCGCGGCGGAAGACGTCGATGAACGCACTGGTGGACGACCACCCGCAAGCGTGCGCCACCGCGGTCACCTGGGTGTTCTCGGCCAGGAGGACCAAGGCGCGGTAGAGCCGCAGCTGCGTGCGCCATTGCGGGAACGTCATGCCGAGGTCGGCTTTGAAGAGCCGGGCCAGGGTGCGGTCGCTCGCCCCGACGCGGGCGCCGAGAGCGGCCAGGGTCCGGTTGTCGGCCGGATCGGCGCTGAGGATCTCGCACAGGGCACGCAGCCGGGGATCTTCGGGCGTCGGCAAGTGCAGGGGTTGCTGCGGCGAGGCGCGAAGCCGGTCGAGCAGGACCGCTCGCAGCCGCCGGCGTTCCGGGGTGTCGTCGTGCGGCGGGTCGGTGTACGCGCAGATCAGTTCACGCAGGAGCGGGCCGACGGCGAGCACGCTCGGTTCTGCCAGCCGCAACGGGTTCACCGTGGCGGGCAGGCCGACCAGCCGGAGTTCGAGGTCGCCGTGCGCCTGATGGGCGTGCACGGTCCCGGCTGGCACCCAGATGGCCCTGGTGGCGGGCGCGACCCAGGAACCCCTGTCGGTGGTGATGGCCAGTACGCCACGGGCGGCGTAGACGACTTGGTGATCGTCATGCCGATGCGCGTCGACCGTCGTGCCGGAGGCCAGCGACCGGACCTGGGTCGGCGCCGCGGGCAAGTGGCGGATTTCCGTCATCGTCTGTCATTTTATCGGAAGCGCGACAGCCGTGGCCGCGACGAACATGGCGGGATGTCGAAGAACAAAGCGATCGTCCTGCTCTCGGCCGGGCACGCGTGCGTGGACGTGTATCAGGGTTCGGTCGCCGCGCTGGTGCCGTTCTTCGCCGCCGAGCGCACCTACGGATACGCGGCGGTGTCGGGCATCGTGCTCGCCGCGTCGCTGCTGTCGTCGGTGGCGCAGCCGGTGTTCGGCGCGCTGACCGACCGATGGGCGATGCCGTGGCTGCTGCCGGCGGCCACCCTCCTCGGCGGGCTCGGCATCGGCCTCGGCGGGCTGTTCGGTTCGTACGCGCTGACGCTCGTTTTCGTCGCGGTGTCGGGAATCGGCGTGGCCGCCTACCACCCCGAGGCAGCGCGGGTCGCGAGAATCGCCGGCGGCGGCGGGCATACGGCCATGGGCTGGTTCTCCCTCGGCGGGAACATCGGGTTCGCCGCGGCGCCCGTGCTCGTCGCCGCGGTCATGTCCCTCGGCGGACTCCGGATGTCGCCGCTGCTCGTCGTACCCGCACTGGCGGGCGCCGTGCTCTGCCTGCCCGTCCTGCGCGCGCTCGCCGGAAGTGCCCGCTTCCGCGGCTCGTCGGCGGACGCCGCGGGCGTCGACGACTGGAGGTCCTTCGTCAGGTTGTCGGTGGCGGTGGTCTTCCGTTCGATCGTGTTCGTCGGGCTGAGCACGTTCGTCTCGCTCTACGCCCAGCAGCGGGTCGGCGGCGGCACGACGACGGGCAGTGCCGCGCTGTTCCTGCTCTACCTCGGCGGCGCCGCGGGCACCCTGCTGGGCAGCAGGCTGGCCGGACGCCGGGGTCGCGTCACCGTGGTGCGCCGGTCATATCTGGCCACCATCGGCGCGGTCGCGGGCGTCGTGTTCGTGCCGGGCCCGGCGTTCTTCCCGTTCGTCCTGCTGGCCGCGGTGTGCCTGTACATCCCGTTCTCCCTGCAGATCACGCTCGCCCAGGACTACCTCCCCGGCCGCGTCGGCACCGCCAGCGGTGTCACCCTCGGCCTGACGGTCAGCATCGGCGGTCTCGCGAGCCCCGTCATCGGCACCGTCGCGGACCACACCTCCCTCCAGACGGCGCTGCTGCCGCTGACGGCGCTGCCGCTTTTGTGCTGGATCACAACGCGCACCCTGTCGGAGCCGTGCTCCGTCCAAACCGGAACGGCCGCGGAAGAAGAAATGTCAAGAACGCGTCGATAAATGATGTACGACCCTGTACACCATCGGTTACCGGCTGGTAGGTTCCGAGCATCCAAAACGTGATCCACTTCATGATTCAAAGGGGAGTCATGACCCGAAAGCCCGCTCGTCTGCTGGCCGTCGCGATCGCCCTCATCGTCACTTTCGCCGCCGCGCCCGCCGCCTCCGCCGCCACCGCGACCGATCCGTTCTACAGCTACGACGGCAGCGAACCGCTGTCTTCGTACAGTCCCGGAACAGTCTTGAAGACGCGGACGCTCAATTACCACGTCCTCGGCATTTCCACGCCGCTCAAGGTGACCCAGCTGCTCTACCGGACCACCGACGCGCAGGGAAAGCCGTCCGCCAACGTCACTTCGGTGCTGCGCAGCCTCACCGGCGACAGCACGAAAGCCGTTTCGTACCAATCGTTCTACGATTCGCTCAATCCCGAGCACGGCCCGTCGAGGGCGATCGCGGGTGATGTCTCGTTCGGCGGCCTGATCGCCAACGCGGAGTCGCTCTTCATCGCACCGGCGTTGCTGCTGGGCTACAACGTCGTCATTCCCGACACCGAAGGCCAGAAGGCGAACTTCGCCGCCGGGCCGGAATACGGGACGAACACCCTGGATTCGGTCCGCGCCGCGACACGGGCACCGGAAACGGGAATGAACGACAAGACCCGGTTCGGTCTCATCGGCTATTCGGGTGGTGCCATCGCGACCGGCTGGGCCGCCGCTCTCGCGCCGGATTACGCCCCCGAGGTCAACAAGAATCTCGTCGGTTTCACCGAAGGCGGCGTGCTCGTCAAACCGTCGCACAACCTCAAGTACGTCAACGGAAGCGTCGCGTGGACCGGCGTCATTCCGATGGCACTCATCGGCGTCTCGCGGTCCTTCGGTATCGATCTCAAGCCGTACGCGAATTCCTACGGCCTTCAGGTGCTCAAGGACATGGAAAAGGCGTCGATCGCCGACGCGCTCGGCCGTTATCCCGGGCTGACGTGGGAGAAGTTCGTCAAACCCGAGTACGTCAACCCGAACAAGGTGCTGCCGTACGTCGAGGCCGTGAACAAGATCAACCTCGGCTCCGCGCCGACGCCCACCGTGCCCGGCTACATCGCGCAGGGCAACAACGGTGTCGTGGAAGGCACTTTCGGCAACCCGCCGGGGATCGGGACCGGCGACGGGGTGATGGTCGCCGGTGACGTGCGGTCGCTCGCGCGCCAGTACTGCGACACCGGCAACAAGTCGATCAAGTACGACCAGTACAACACCTTGAGCCACGTCGGGGCGGCCGTCGCCTGGGCGCCGCAGGCCATCGGCTGGCTCAACGACCGGTTCGCGGGCAAGCCCGCGCCGTCCACCTGCGGAAAGATCGCACCCGGCAACTCCCTCGCCCCGGAGGTTCCGGTCGGCTGACCACGGAAGTCCGTGAGGGCCTCCTTCCCTACCCTGACAGTAGGGAAGGAGGCCCTCACGGACCACTGGTCCAACCACCGGGACCGGTACCGTGCGGCACGTGACCGAGCACCGCAAGCTGCCGAAGGGGCCGCACAATCTCAGCCGTGACGAGGTCGCCGGAACCCAGCGGGCCCGGCTGATCGACGCGGTACTCGAGAACACCGGTGAACGCGGCTACGTCGCCACCACCGTCGGCCACATCACCGCCACCGCGCGCGTGTCACGGACCTCGTTCTACGAACAGTTCGCCGGCAAACAGGACGCGTTCCTCGCCGCCTATCGCGACATCACCGGCGAGTTCATCACCCAAGGCGTCGCCGCGGGCGCACAGGCCGCGACTCCGCTGGACGCCGTCACCGCCTGCTGCGACTTCCTCGTCGACTACGTGCACCGGCGGCCCACCGCCGTCCGCGCCGTCCTGCTGGAGATCTACGCGCTCGGCGACGCGGGACTCGAAGTACGGGAGAACACCTTGCGCGCCGGGGAAGCCGTCTTCGACCGGACGGCGAAATGGCTGCGCGCCACCGATCCCACGCTGCCGGCGCCGCCACCGTTCACCGCACGGACGGTGGTCGCCGCCACCATCGAACTGATCACGCAGGCCATCTGGATCGGCACCGAAGAGGCTTACGGCCAGGCACGCGAAGCCGTCCGCTACACCTGGCTGCTCGGCTTGCTCGGGCACCGGAGCGTCGACGCCTAGCGGGCGAGGCGCCGTCGTTCGAACTCGACGATCAGCTTCGGGTACCGGCGCGGGAGCAGCCGGACGAGCCGGTCGACCAGTTTCGCGTCGTTTCCGACGAGTACACGCGATTTCCCGGCCTCGACCCCGTCGATGATGATGCGGGCGGCCTGGTCGGCCGGCATCTTCAGCAGCTTTTCGTTGTACAGGCGGACACGTTCCCGCTGTTCGGCGGTGGGTTCGATGCCGCGGGCCTGGGCCTCCTTCAATGCCGCCGAGGCGATGCCGGTCTTGACCCCGCCCGGGTGGACGACCGTCACCCGCACCGGATGCCTGCCCGCGATCATCTCGGTGCGCAGTGCCTCGGTGAAACCGCGGACGCCGAACTTGCTGGCGCAATAGGCACTCAACGTCGGCTGGGCCATGAAACCGTTGAGGCTGGAGACGTTGACGACCTGGCCGTCACCGGAGTCGATCAGATGCGGCAGGAAGGCCTTGGTGCCGTTGATGACGCCGAAGAGGTTGACCGCGAGCGTGCGGTCGTACAGTTCCCAATCGGCGTCGAGGACGGTCTGCCCGCCGCCCGCGATCCCCGCGTTGTTGTAGATCTGGTGCACCACACCGAACTGCCCGGCGACGGTGGCCGCGTACTCCAGGACGGCCGCCCGGTCGCTGACGTCCAGCGCGGCGCCCTGCACCTCCGCGCCAAGGGCCTTGACCTCGGCGACGGTCTCGGCCAGCCCGGTTTCGTCCACATCGGACAGTGCGAGCCGGGCACCGCGCCGCGCGAGTTCGAGGGCCAGCTGACGGCCGATGCCGGAACCGGCGCCGGTGACGACGGCGACCTTGCCGCGAACGCTGCTCATCGCGTTTCTCCTGCCGGGTCGAGGGCCAGTTCGGCGGTGAGCTCGACGAGCCTCTCGACGAGGCCCGGGGCGATGTGGTGGCCCATGCCGGGGATCTCGACGTAACGGGCTCCGCCGATGGCCTTGGCCGTCGCCCGTCCGCCGCTGTGGTGGACCATGCGGTCGGTGTCCCCGTGGACCACGACCGTCGGGCAGGTGATGCGGCCGAGTTCGGCGGTGCGATCGCCGCTGGCCTGGATCGCGCCGATCTGGCGGGCGATGCCGCTGCGGGCGCGCCGTCCGCCCGCCCGTTCCCAGAGAGCGGTGGCCCAAGCCGTTTCGACGTCCTTGTCCAGCGGGAACGTGGCCGAACCGAGGTGGCCCATCATCGCCAGATGCCCGGTCACCGACTCCTCGGCCGTCCGTGCGGGCCGCCTCGCCATGCGCAGCAACGTCGACCGCGCCGGCTGCCCGACGCGGCGGTGCCCGGTGGTGGAGAAGATCGACGTCAGCGACCGGACCCGGCCGGGGTTCCGGGCGGCGACGGTCTGGGCGATCATGCCGCCCATCGACATGCCGGCCAGATGCGCCTGCTCGACGCCCAGGTGGTCCAGCAGGCCGACGGTGTCCGCCGCCATGTCCCCCAGGTCGTACGCGCCGGGCAACGGGCGGGCCAGCAGTTGCCGGAGCTTGCCGGGATTCGGTGCCTTGATGCGATCCGAGCAGCCCGCGTCGCGGTTGTCGAACCGGATGACGCGGAAACCGCGGCGGGTGAACCCCTCGATCATCGGCCGCGGCCACGACGTGAGATCGAGACCGAGACCGGCGATCAGCACCAGCGGCACACCGTCGGCCGGGCCGTCTTCGCGGTAACAGATCTTCGGGCCGCCGGGCAGGTCGGCGAAGCTGTCGGTCACGAGCTCACCGCTTCCCGGACGTTGGCGTGGGAGAAGTGCAGCTCGGGATCGGTGATGTCGTCCGCGCGCAGCAGCTTGATGTCCGAGTGGTAGCTCATCGAGGTCAGCCATGGCATGCGGTCGCCTTGGCGCGGGAGCTGGTCGAGCGCGCGCTGGACGTATCCGGCGGCGAAGTCCAGGAACGGCTTCTTCGGCATGTCCGGGTCGGCGACGACAGGACGGCAGACGTCGTAGCCGTGGGCGTCCATATGCGCCAGCAGGCGGCAGAAGTGCTCGCACAGCAGGCCTATCTTGAGCGTCCACGACGAGTTCGTGTAGCCGATCGCGAACGCGGCGTTCGGCACGTCCGAAAGCATCATTCCCTTGTACGCGACGGTTTCCGGCAGGATCACCGGTTCGCCGTCGACGCTGAGCTTCGCCCCGCCGAACACCTGGAGGTTCAGGCCGGTGGCGGTGACGATGATGTCCGCTTCCAGCTCACGCCCGGATTCGAGCAGGATCCCCTTTTCGGTGAAGGTCGCGATCTTGTCGGTGACGACGTCGGCCTGCCCCTTCCGGATGGCGGCGAACAGGTCGCCGCCGGGGACGGCGCACAGCCGCTGGTCCCACGGGTCGTACGGCGGGTTGAAGTGCTCGTCGACCGGATAGTCCTTGGGAAGCTGCTTCTTGTTGACGTACCGGATGAGCCCGCGGGCGGTCTTCGGGAACTTCTGGCAGAACTGCCAGACCGCGAGTCCCTTGCGGATGTTCTTGCGGCGGGTGAGCGCGTACGCCCGCTCGTCGCCGAGGATCTTGCGCAGGCCGTTGGCGATCTTGTCCTCGCGCGGCACCGGCATGACGTAGGTCGGGGTGCGCTGCAGCATCGTCACGTGCGCCGCGGTCCCCGCCATCGCCGGGATCAGGGTGACCGCGGTGGCGCCGCTGCCGATCACGACGACGCGTTTGCCCGCGTAGTCGAGGTCTTCCGGCCAATGCTGCGGGTGCACGATCGTGCCGGCGAACCGGTCCCGGCCCTCGAAACGCGGGGTGAAGCCCTCGTCGTAGCGGTAGTAGCCGCCCGCGTTGAACATCCAGCCCGCGCTGAGCCGGGTGCGCTCGCCGGTGTCGGTGCGCTCGATCTCGAGCAGCCAGCGGGCCTCGTCGCTCGACCAGGCCGCCGAGAGCAGCTTGTGGTGGTAGCGGATGCTGGACTCGAGGCCGTTCTCGGAGACCGTCTCACGCAGGTACGACAGGATCCGGGGCGCGTCGGCGATGGACTGCTTGTCCCGCCACGGCTTGAACTCGTAGCCGAAGGTGTGCAGGTCGGAGTCCGACCGGATGCCGGGGTAGCGGAACAGGTCCCAGGTGCCGCCGGACGTGCCGCGGGCCTCCAGGATGGCGAACGTCTTGCCCGGGTTCTCGGTCTTCAGGTAGCGCGCGGCCCCGATCCCGGAAATCCCGGCACCGATGATGACCACGTCGAGGTGCTCGACGGGTGTGCTCGTCGTCATGCGGTACTCCAGCCTCGTCTCGGTTGTCTCCACGATGCGGGTCAGGCGGGGAATTGCGCTAGCACTATCTGCACCATCATGATGTACGGATGGTGCAAAGTGCCGCATCGCCGTGGCCGACCCTGTCCCCCGAGGCACGCGATCTCTTCCGGCGTGGCGCCGAGATCGTGCTGCATCCGCGCGCCGAGTGGATCGAGGAACTGCACGAGGCCTCGCTCGGCGGGGGCAGTATGCGCGCGGTCGCCGAGGACCCCGTCCTCACCGAGGGCACCAAACGCGCGAATTTGGCGAATCTGCTGCACTGGGCGGCCGCGAACGTGCAGCGCCCCGGGATGCGGGTGTCCGCCAACCTGAACCAGGAAGTGCTCGACGGCGCCCGCGACATGGTGCGCCGCGGCTTCGACTCCGGCGGCCTCGACGCCTACCGGCGGGCGCAGGGGGTGGCCTGGCGCCGGTGGATCGAGATCTGCTTCGACCTCACGTCCGACCCGGTGCTGCTGCGCGAACTGCTGGACGTCTCGTCGCTGTCGATCACCACGTTCATCGAGGACACCGTCGCCGCGGTGTCCGACCGGATGGCCGCCGAACGCTCGGAACTGACCCGCGGCGCCCACGCCGAACGGCGGGCCACGGTCACCCTCCTGCTGGAAGGCGCGCCCATCAGCCGCTCGCGGGCCGAAGCCCAGCTCGGCTATCCGCTCGCCGGCCCGCATACGGCCGCGATCGTCTGGAGCGGCTCGGCCACGCCGTCGTCCCAGCAACTCGAAAGCGCCGCCGAAACCCTCATGCGGGCCAGCGGCGCTTCACACCGGCTGACCGTCGTCGCCAGTGCCGCCGCCCTGTGGGTCTGGCTGCCCGGCCGGACCCCGCCGCGCGCGGACCGGCTCGCCGAAGACCTCGCGCCCCATCCCGACGTCCGGGTGGCGCTGGGGCGGCCAGGCAGCGGGATCGACGGCTTCCGCCGCAGCCATCTGGACGCCGCCGCCACCCAGCGGATGCTCGCCAGGCTCACCTCACCGCAGCAGATCGCGCGGTACCAGGACATCCAGCTGCTCGCCCTGCTCACCGGCGACCCGGCGCAGGCAAGCGAATTCATCGCCGACACCCTCGGCGAACTCCGGCACGCCGACGCCGAAACCCGGGAAACCGTCCGGACCTACGTGCACGAACTGGGCAACACGACACGGACCGCGGAACGGCTCTACACCCATCGCAACACCGTCGTCCGACGGCTGGCGCGGGCCGACGAACTGCTCCCCCGTCCGTTGGCGGAGAACGCGGTGAACGTGGCGGTGGCGCTGGAAACGTTGCGGTGGCTGGGAAGCGGCGCTTGAGGTCGCGAGTTTCGGCGAAGTGGGCGGGGTAAGGCAAACGTGGCATGGTCGGTGCAGGTGGTCGTGAGTGGCGATTCGTGTTCTATTGAACCGAAGGTCGAACGTGTCTTGTCGGGCGGAGTGTCCGAGGACCGGGGGCCGCTGGGTGGTCGTGAGTGTTATGTGTCGTTCTAACGACCCGAAACACTCACGACCACCCAGCGGCCGTGTCGCCACCTTTGCCTTACCTCTCAGTAACCCGAATCGCCACTCACGACCCGTGGCAGGTCCAGGTTCCGGAGCATGGCGCGCTGTTCGGCGGTCGGCTCACCCTCGACCGTGATGGTGAACGGGGGCGTTTCCTTGCGGGAGCGCAGAAAGTTGCCCCAAGCGATCCCCAGGTTCGCCAGCCCGGTCAGGGAGCCGGTCGACATGCGGATGGCCTCGAAAGCGCCCGTGTCGCCGGATTCCGCGGTGCTGATCGTCGCGGACCGCGTCACGTCGGCATCATCACGGAGCCAGTTGTAGAACTCTTTCAGCGCTTGTTCGTCGCCGGCGGCGTTGATCGTCAGCTCCACGGGACCTCCCTCGAAACGCGATATCCCTACCAGTCGCGGCTTTGTCCCGGGGCGTAACAGGAATCCTGTTCTGAGACTGACCGGTGATCCCGAGGGCGGACAACGATGTCATCGCTGCGCCATTTCGTCCTTTGCCTGATTCTGACGGCGATTCCCTTACCAGCAGGGAAACCGGTGACCGCCGCGCGGCAGGACACGTTCCCGGTTCCGACCGGCTGCACATCGGCCGCCTGCTCCGGCCGCACGTGTCCGATGTGGACGGTACGGTCCCGGCAGAGCAGTTCAAGGGCATCTTCATGCGGTTTCTCGCCGACCTGGCCGCCGCGACGAATTCCCCGGTATACCGTGACTACGCCCGGCGGCAGACGACTGGCGGACCCAGGCGAGCGGGCTCGGCGCGCTCACCGCGGCGTCGCGAGTGCTCCCCTCCTTGCGTCGGCCTCTAGATTGGAGGCATGGTTTCCCCCGCCGAAAAGGCCACCCGGCTGCAGGACTTGCACGCCGCCCCCGAACTGCTGCTCGTCGTCAACGTCTGGGACGCGATCACCGCGAAGGTCGTCGCCGAAACGCCCGGCACGCAGGCGCTCGCCACCCCCAGCCACGGCATCGCCTCCGCCCGCGGCTACCCCGACGGCGAGGTGATCCCCCGCGACGAGATGATCGCCGAGGTCGCCCTGATCGTCCGGTCGGCGGGTGACCTGCCGGTCACCGCCGACCTGGAAGCGGGCTACGGCGACCCGGGCGGCACGGTCGCCCGCGCGATCGAGGTCGGCGCCGTCGGCTGCAACCTCGAAGACCAGATGAAACCGCTGGACGAGTCCGTCAAAGCCGTCGAGGCCGCGGTCGCCGCCGCCCAGTCCGCCGGTATCGACTTCGTGCTCAACGCCCGCACCGACGCCTTCCTCCGGGCAGGCGACCGTGACCCCGAAGAGGTGCTGGCCGACGCGATCACCCGGGGCCGCGCGTACCTGGACGCCGGCGCGTCGAACGTCTTCGTGCCCGGCAAACTCGACGAAACCCAGGTCGCCAAGCTGGTCGAGGCGCTGGGCGAGCGCAAGGTGAACCTGATCGGCGTCCCGGGGTCGATCCCGCTGGCCACCGCGCAGAAGCTCGGCGTCTCCCGGGTGTCCTACGGGCCGTTCAGTCAGAACGTCGCGCTCACCGCGCTGGCGAAGCTCACCGAGGACGTCTACGCCGGCGGCGGCCTGCCCGCCGACATGCGCAAGCTGAACTGAACTCGGCGCTCCCCGTAGCGGGGTCAAGGGGACTTTCACCGCATCTCATGCGGTGAAAGTCCCCTTCGCTACACGTGCCGTCCCGTCACTCACGAACCGGCGGTGATCCGCACGCCGCTGTAGGGTTTTCCGCATGGTGCGCGGAGTCGGCCGGGCCGAAGGATTCCTGCTGGCCGGCGTGGTCCTCGCGGTGCTCGTGGTGACCGGGATCCAGGCCAGGTCCCTCGGCACCTGGCTGATGGAAGTCGTCTGGGTGCTGATCGGGCTGCCGCTGGTGGTGGCGCTGCGCAAACGCTTTCCCTTGACCCGCTTGCTGGTCTGGCTGTTGGCGCTGCACGCGATCGTGCTGTGTTACGGCGGCCAGTACACCTACGCGGAAACCCCCGCCGGGGAATGGGTGCAGGGGCTGATGGGCACCCAGCGGAACAACTACGACCGGTTCGCCCACGTCGTCCAGGGTTTCGTCCCGGCGATCGCCGTCCGCGAAGTGCTGCTGCGCCGGACCCCGCTGCGGCCCGGTGCCTGGGTCGCGTTCCTGACCGTCTGCGTCTGCGTGACGATCGCCGCCGGTTTCGAGTTCGTGGAGTGGTTCAGCGCGCTCGTCGCCGGTTCGGGTGCGGACGATTTCCTCGGCACCCAGGGAGACGTCTGGGACACGCAGTGGGACATGTTCCTCTGCCTGTGCGGCGCGGTGCTCTCCCTGCTGATCTGGCGCCGGGTGCACGATCGGCAACTCGCGGGTGATCGGCCGGGTTAGAGTGGCTCGCGTGACAGGGGGAACGGCATGACGCCGCGCGTCGGTGAAGACTTCGGGGGATTCCGGATCGACGGCATCCTCGGCCGCGGCGGGATGGGCGTGGTCTATCGCGCGTGGCAGCACCGCATGCGGCGGCCGGTGGCGCTGAAGGTCCTGCCGCCCCACTACGCCGAAGACCCGGTGTACCGCGAGCGTTTCGGCCGTGAGGCGGCGGCGCTGGCCAGGCTCGATTCACCGCATGTCGTCGCGGTTCACGACCACGGCGAGGTGGACGGCTGTCTGTACCTGGCGATGCAGCTGGTCGACGGGCCCGATCTGGCCAAGGTGCTCGAAGCCGGGCCGATGGACCCGGACCGGGCGCTGGCGGTGGTGGACCAGGTGGTCTCCGCGCTCGGCGACGCGCACGCCATCGGCGTCGTGCACCGGGACGTCAAGGCCGCCAACGTCCTGCTGCGGCCGCGTGCCGCGCATCACGACGAGGATTTCGCCTACCTGTGCGACTTCGGCATCGCGCGGTCGGCGGAGATCGACCGCGGCGCGGAGACCAGCGGCGTGATCGGCACCGTCGGCTACATGGCGCCCGAACGTCTTCGCGGCGAACCCGCCACCGCCGCTTCGGACGTCTACGCGGTGGGCTGTCTGCTGTGGGTGACCCTGACCGGCGAGCTGCCTTACAACGGCAGCCAGCCCGAGGTGATCGTGGCGCACGACAGGGCCCCGATCCCCCAGCTCGTGGTCGGCGATCCGCGCACCGCGGCGGTCAACGGTCTGCTGAAGTCCTTGCTGGCCAAGGATTCCCGTGACCGTCCCACGGTGCGTGAAGTACGTGACCGCATCCGGGCCATCCGTGCCGACGCGCCACCCGCCGGTGTCGTCGTCGAGCAGCCTCGCCGCCGCCGGACCGGTTTGGTGGCAGGCCTGGTGGCCGGTGCCGCACTCGTGATCGCGATCGTGCTCGCGGCGGTCTTCCTGGTGTCGCCGGGCGTGCCCGCCGCCGACCGGATCGGCCGCAGCACCCCGGCCGGGCTCACCTGCTCGCCGGTGACGGCGGCCGACGAGGGCGTCCGCGCGCAGGTCGTCTGCCAGACCGGCGGGGAGACCGGCGAGCTCCGGATCGCCGCCCTCGACGACGCCGACGCGGCCACCGCCTACCTGCGCACCGGCGCCGGAACGGACCCCGCCGGTCTCACCGCCGGTAAATGCCCCGCTGACCTGCCCGCCAAGCAGTCCTGGTCGCGCGACGGGCACAAGGGGACGCTGGTGTGCACGGTGCTCGGCACGACCACGCGCTACGCCTGGACCGACGACGAGCACGCGACCGTGTCGGTGCTCGACGGCCGGGTCGGCACGCCCTATCCCGCCGACCTGCGCGCCGTCGAAGACTTCTTCGCGGCGATCCGGTTCGGCTGAATCACCGCGAGCCGCGCTGCCAGCGTTCCATCAGCGCCTCCGGCGACGAACCCGGTGCGCCGAAGAACCAGCCGTAGATCAGTTTCGCGTCGTCGTCGAAATAGATGGCCGGGCTGCGGTCGTCGGCGGTGACGAACCGGATGAACTGGCCGACGACCGGGCCGCCGAGCCGGTTCCAGGTCCGCACCTCGACACTTCCCGGCACCACACCGCCGTTCGCCGAGTTCTCCGAGCGCAACTTGATCAGCGCGTCGTGGTCGGACGCCGAACTGAACACCAGCATCGCGCCGTCGGCCAGCGGGCATTTGACCGTCTCGGCCGTGCCGGTCGTGGCGGGGACCGCTTGGCACTTCGCGGACTGCTCGTTGAGCACGTGTGCCTGCGCGAAATCCCACAGCGCGCCGGAGGAGAACGCGGCCCCCGGTACCTCGGGGCGTTTGAGCACCCCGAATTGACGCGCGTCGTAGAACTCCACCAGTGCGGGGAGCCCGGTCTTCCGTGCCGTCAGCGTCGCGCTGACCGGACGGGGACTGTCGACGTCCCAGTAGACCGTCGATTCCCCGGACGGGAGTTCCCGCATCGCGAACGCCGCGCCCTGACCGAGGTTGCCCGCCGAACGCACCGCTCCGGCGGCGCTCGCGAGCGCCCTGGACTCGGTGAGCCTGCCCGGCACGTCGTAGGTGACCAGGGTGAGGGCGTACAGCCCGGCGTCGCAGCCGACCCGTTCCATCTCGCCGGGCTTCGCGGGCTGCTGAGCGCATCGGACCGCGCCGTCGAGCAACCGGGCGCCGAGCGCGCGGTAGCGGCCGGCAACCTGGTCGAGCGCGTAGCGGTCCGGTGGTGGCGCGGCGGGCTTTTCCTTGCCCTGCACGAAGACCACCACGCCGGTCGCGATCGCGGCCACCAGCAGTACCGCCCCGCCGAGGAGCCACCTCTTGCGTGCGCGAGAAGGAAGCAACCGTGTCGTGCGACCCGGACGGCCGTCCCAGGTGAGCCGGTTCTCCACGCGAGTGGGGTTCAGCGGGGGCCCGGTCGGCTCGGGATCACGTGGAAGGGCCGCTTCCAGCGTTCCCGAATCGCGCAGCGCGGCCACGAGCGAGTCGATTTCGGCCGCGCTGAACGCGTTTCCGGACTGCTCCAGCGCGGACCGGAGCGCCACCGGATCGGTCAGCGCGTGGCGGCCGAAGCGGCGTACGACTTCGGCGAGGCGGGGATCCCGGTCGTCCATCACGCGTCCGGATCCGCCCAGAACTTGCGGAGCACCTGCTGATCGTCGGTGCCCGCCTGCATGTAGACGGCGACGCCGGTGGAGTCCTCGTCGAAGTAGAGCCGGGCGTAGCCGTTTTCCGGCTCCAGGAAACGGATCCGGGTGCCGTCGCCAGTGCGCGGGGTGCCGACCGGGATGCCCGCGCGGATACCCGGCCGCCCCGGCACGTATTCCCAGCGCAGCGTCCGGATCGAACCGGGCCGCGCGCCGTCGTTGTCTGTCTGCAGCACCGTGCGCAGCGCGGTGAGCTGTTTGGGGAAGAACAGCACGCGGAAGCTGGCGATGATGCCGGAACCCAGCTCGCAGTTGACGGTTTCCCGGACACTCACGATGGATTTCGCCGCTTCGCAGCGGACGTCGGGGTGATCGAGGTACGGCTTCGCCGCGGCGAGCAGATCCGGATCCTTGAAGACCGCGGCCGCTTCCTCGGGAACCGGTGCCGAGGAAGATCCGCCCTGGGGCGCCGAACCCAACGGCGCCGAAGTGGGCACGGAGGACGACGGCGCGCCCGGTGGCGCGGCCTCCGGCTCGTCGTCACGGCCGAGCGCGAGGACCACGCCGGTCGCGGCGACGGCCGCCACCAGGACCACCGCCCCGGCGATCACGGCGATCCGGTTGCCGCGCTTCGGCTCCTCGCCGGTCAGCACCGTGGTCAACGCGGTGGTCGGTTCGTCGGCCGCGGTGTCCCTCGGGAGAAAGCCGAGTGCCGCGCCGAGTTGCCCGCACGCCCATTCCGCACCCGCGTCACCACCGCAAGCTTCTGTCGCCGCCCGATGGGCTTCGGCGGGCGTGCCCCCGTCTTCGAGTACGGCGCGCATCCGCTGGGCCGCGCCCGCCCCCGCCGCCGCGGCGAGCACGGTGATCTCGGCGTCGGGAGGCGGGTCGGGAAGACTGCGCAGCGCGCCGGTGAGGACGATCGGGTCGGACAGCGCGTCGCGTCCGTGCCGGTCCACCACGTCTTCGAGTGCGGTCAATGTGGTCATGGCGGTCAGTTAAGCCCATCTCGCTTCAAGGTCGCTTCAAGCTGCCGGAGGAACCTGAGATGATCGGCCCCGTGACGGTGGAGGTGCGGTTGCTGGGGCCGGTGGAGCTGGTCGTCGACGGCGTATCCGCCACACCTGGTGGTCTGCGGCCGCGGGCGGTGCTCGCCGTGCTTGCCGCTTCCGGGGAGGCGCCGGTGAACGCGGACAGGCTGGCGGAGGCGATCTACTCCGACACCGGCAAGCCCGCGTCCCGCGCCACCGTACAGGTCCACGTGCACCATCTGCGGCAGAACCTGGGGGCGCACGGGGGATCCCTGCTCCACGGACCGGCGGGTTACCGGCTTCTCGGCGCACGCGCCGACATCCGCGAGGCGGAGGACGCGATCGGCCGGGCGAGGGCCGCCGAACGGGCACGCGACACCGGCGGCGCCGCGGCGGGATACCGGCGGGCACTCGAAGTGTGGCGGGGCCCGTTCTGCGCCGACCTGCCGGATCACACCGCCTTCGGCCCCGCCCGCGCCCTCTACGCGGAGATGCGCTGGGAGGCGTTGGAGGCGCGGATCGCCGCGGATCTGCGCGCGGGTGACGTCCCCGGTCTGGTGCGGGAGCTCGAGGACCTGGTCTCCGGACATCCACTGCGGGAACGGTTCTGGGGTCAGCTGATGGTCGCGCTCTACCAGGAGGGACGTCAGGCCGAGGCCCTGGACCGGTTCCGGCAGGCGCGGCGGATCCTGGCCGAGGAGGCGGGCGTCGATCCGGGGCCGGCGTTGCGGGAACTGGAACGCGCGGTGCTCGCCCACGCCGGGACGGCGACCCTGCTGCGGGTGGCCGCCCCCGGTGCCGCCGGGGCCGGGCGACCGGCGCTGACCTGGGTCGACGGTTCGGGGCGGGCCCGCCTGCGGGAACTGCCCGTGCTGGGGCGGCTGGCCATCGGCCGCGACGCGAATGCCGACGTCGCCCTTCGCCATGACGGTGCCGTGTCCCGCGACCACGCCGAGATCACCGTCGGTGAGAGTGGCGCGGTCCTGGTGGATCTCGGTTCGCGCAACGGGACGTTCCATAACGGCGAACGCGTCGCGGGGCCGGTCCCGCTCGCTCCCGGCGACGTCGTACGCTGCGGCGACACGGTACTGGCGGTGACGAGCGGCGGCGCGGCGGTCAGCCCGGTGGACGGAACCACCCGGTAGAACGATTCTTCACGATCGACTGGTACCGTTCAACGAATCGCCTGTAATCCAGGTAACCAAGCAACGATCTCCTGTTCTGCGGGTTCGGCACGGCGGATACGGTCCTCGGCATGACTTTGCGAGCCGCGGCGGTGCGGCGGAAACCGGTCGCCGATCTGATCGCCGACAGTGAGCACGGCACGCTGAAGCGCTCCCTCGGGCTCGGGCAGCTGACCATGCTCAGCATCGGCGCGACGCTGGGCAGCGGGATCTTCGTCGTGCTCGGCGAAGCGGTGCCCGTGGCAGGCCCGGCGGTCGTGCTGTCGTTCGTGCTCGCCGGGATCACCGCGCTGTTCTCCGCGCTCTCCTACGCCGAACTCGCCGGAATGATCCCGGTGTCCGGTTCGTCCTACTCCTACGCTTACGCCACGCTCGGCGAACTGGTCGCCTGGGTCTGCGGCTGGTGCCTGGTGCTCGAATACGGCGTCTCGGTGGCGTCGGTGGCCGTCGGCTGGGGGCAGTACCTCAACGAACTGCTGCGGCTGGCGTTCGGATTCGCCATCCCCGACGCGTTCAGCCAGCCGCCGGGCTCGGGCGGGATCGTCAACGTCCCGGCCATCGTCGTCGTACTGCTCGCCATGTTCCTGTTGCTGTCCGGCGCGAAGGAGAGCGCGCGGGCCAACGCGATCATGGTCGTGGTCAAGGTCGGCACGCTGGTGCTGTTCTGCGCGATCGCGTTCTCCGCGGTCCGGGCGGCGAACTTCGCCCCGTTCCTGCCGCTCGGCCTGGCCGGGCTGAGCGCCGGCGCCGCGAAACTGTTCTTCTCCTACATCGGTTTCGACGCGGCCTCCACGGCGGGTGAAGAGGCGAAGAACCCGCAGCGGGATCTGCCGAGGGCGATCCTGCTCTCGCTCGCGATCGTCACCGTGCTGTACTGCCTGGTCGCCGTGGCGGCCGTGGGCGCGCTGCCGTGGCAGGAGTTCGACGGCAAGGAGGCCGCGCTCTCGCACGTGCTCGGCG
Source organism: Amycolatopsis sp. WAC 01376 (assembly GCF_003947415.1). Taxonomy (GTDB): domain Bacteria; phylum Actinomycetota; class Actinomycetes; order Mycobacteriales; family Pseudonocardiaceae; genus Amycolatopsis. Next base: position 382,725 of record NZ_QHKL01000003.1, on the reverse strand, counting down.
CCGTTTCCAGCAACCCGCTGTGGGCCGGGCTGCTGGCCGTCGGCGCCATCGTGGCGATCTCCAGCGTCGTGCTGACCGTCCTCTACGGACAGACCCGCATCCTGTACTCGATGTCCCGCGACGGCCTCGTCCCCGCCTCGCTGTCCAAAGTGGACCCCAAGACCGGCACTCCCCGGATCAACACCCTGGTGGTCTCGGGCTTCGTCGCGACGCTGGCCGCGTTCATCCCGCTCGGGAAGCTGGCCGACGCCACCAGCATCGGCACGCTGTTCGCCTTCGGGCTGGTGAACGTCGCCGTCCTGCTGCTGCGAAAGCGGCAACCGGAGGCCCCGCGCTCGTTCCGCGTGCCGTTCTCCCCCGTCACGCCGGTCCTCGGCGTGCTGTGCTGCGGTTACATGATGCTCAGCCTCGACGGCGCGACCTGGATCGTCTTCGCCGGCTGGATGGCGCTCGGCCTGCTGATCTACTTCGGTTACAGCATGCGCCGATCCCGGCTCGCCGCGGATTCGCCCGTTCGCCGCCATAATTCCTAGCCTGTACAGCCGTAGTACGAGCCGGATCATTGAATTAACGGTGATCGGTAGGGGACACTTCCGTCCGCCCCACGGAAAACCCTACCGTGAACCGAGGTCCTTATGCGCCGATATGGCATTACCGTGCTGACCGCGTGCCTCGCCCTGTCCCTCACCCCATTCCCTGTCTCCGCCCAGGAGACGGCGACCGCCCGCGCTCCCTTCTGTTATGAGGAACCCGTACAACCGAAAGCCGATGTAAGTGACATAAAGGCCGGTTTCCAGTCCACGAAGTGGCTTCAGACGATCCAAGCCGTGTACAAGCGGCGCTGGCCCAGCGGAGAGGGTCTCGCGATCGCTCAGGCCAAGGACAAGTACTTCAGCCAGTTCGTGAACAAGACCAGCTTCAACGCCCTCGCCGAATCCCTGATGGTGGCGATCCATGAAGAGACCCACATGTGGGATCTGGATCCTTCGAGAACCTCCTGGGACGTGTACGTCTCCGCGTGGATCGACGCTTCCCGCAAGGCGATGAAGGTGCCGATCCACGGCGGCTTCCCGCGCCGCGAAATACTGCCGCTCATCACGGACGGTCTGACGCGTTCGATGGACGACATCTACCTGCGGGACCAGCAGCAGGGCTCGTACAAGATGCAAGGCGTCATCGCGGAACTCAACGCCGGACTCATGGGACTGCCCGCCGCGACCGTCGTCGCCGAGTACATCCAGGGAGTGGGCGCGAGCAATTCGCGGGACATCGCGGCCACGAACATGCGCTACCTCCAGCTCTACCTGCGCGTCGCCAAGGCGAACCATCCCGCTTACTGGGCCAAGATCAAGGCCCAGCCCGAATTGCGTGAATTCGTGCTCATCGAATTCCTCCGGACGGCCTACTGGCTGGATCAATCCGCGCCCCACGCCGCCAAACTCGGCAGTGCGGACGTGGCCAAGATCGTCGCCAAGAACTACGCCCCGGAGAACATCGCGATCATCGAGGAGTTCACCGGCGCCAAGGTGAACACGGGTACGGCCAGGAACTGCACGATCTGACGCCGGGGCAGGCGGTCGTGAGTGGCGCTTCGGGTTAGAACCCGAAGGGTGGCTTAAGTACCTACTGCCGGTGCGCTGGTGGCGGTTTCGCGTGACTGAACGGACGGCACGCGTGTTGGAAGGGACGGCACACGTGATCCGGCGGACGACTCGTGGCGGAACCCCGGCTGCGGTCGTGTCGTCCGTCCAGTCACGCGTGTCGTCCGTCCAGTCACGCGTGTCGTCCGTTCAGTCACGTGACATCGCCGGTGCTGGAACTCGTGAGTGGCGATTAGGGTCAGAACCCAATGCCACGTAGCTTAAGTTGATCTTGGACGGGGTTTTGATCGCAAGTGGCGACGGTTGCCGCAGGTCAAGCGCTCGGTTGTCCTGCCCGACGAAAGCCTGCACGCCCCTAGCGTCCACTGTGGACACATCTCGATGACTGAATGCCCGATTGATGATGAAATGGGCGGTTCTATCAAGGGGTCGTGAGTGGCAAAGGTGGTTCTAGCGAGCTTCCCCTTGGGTACCTATTGCGTGACCTGTGGCGCTTCTTGCGTGATGACGTGATGCCGGGTTGAAGTACATGAAGGACCCCTTCCTGTACCTAGGCGCAAGGATGGGGTCCTTCATGTACTCGGGTTCTGCGCGTGAAGGGCCCCTTTGAGACGTTCATCGTCTCAAAGGGGCCCTTCACGACATCACCACGATCGCGAAAACTCACGTGAGCGCCTGGCTGGAGTCCTTTGGGTACCTGGGGGAGGTGTGAAGGTCGAGTTTCCTCGGCTGAGCCAAGGGAAGGCGGCCTTCACGCGCCACTGCTGTGACTGCTGGCGCCTGTGGGGCGAACGCGGCGATGACCGAGTCCGGGGCCTGGCATCAACCGCAGCCTCAACCACGTAGGCACCTAAGACACCCTTGACTCTAACGCTCATTGCCACTCACGACCCCCTCTCGCAGCTGCGCAAAGTACCCAAATCGGGCACCTTGATCCGGACTGGCGTCCCGTCTGGACAGTCGCACCCCGGGTCCACTGCCGGTGACTTGTCCGGCTTGATCGAGCAGACCGGCAGCCGCCCAAGATCAACTTAAGCTGCGCGGCATTGCGTTCTAACCCGAATCGCCACTCACGACCCCCTCGCACCTGACCTGGGCCGAGGCTCCCTTAGTCGCATCAGAAGCGGCGAAGGGAGCCTTCATCCCACCCCCAGCCTCAGCAACCACAACGATGGCGGGTGAAGGCCACCTTCCCTACGGCACGAACACCGGCTGGTCCAGCGCCCAGAGCCAGGATCCGTCCGGCTGACGGCGGGCGACCTCGATGGTCGTCTCACCGGTGGTCAGCGTGGACGCGGTGAGTGCCAGGTCGCCGCCCACCAGCGCCGGATGCTGCCTGCCCGGCAGGAGTTCCGGCGCGGCCGCGACGAACTCCTCGTAGACCTTGCGGATCTCCGCGTGCCCGGTCGCGATGTTGCCCGGCGGGAACGCCAGTACGGCGTCCGGTTCGTACAACGCCACCAGTCCGTCGACATCGCCCGCGTTGCCTCGCTCGATGAAGAATTTGCCAAGATCGTTCGGCTCGGTGGCCACAGTCCTGCTTGTCATGGGGATGAGCCTCGCAGCGAATCACGACATCCTGTGTCGTGTATTCCGCTAGAGTTTTCCCATGCGTGCCGACCGGCTGGTCTCGCTGGTGTTGCTGCTGCGGCACCGCGGCCGGCTGTCCGCGACCACACTCGCCCGCGAGCTGGAGGTCTCCACCCGCACCGTGCTGCGCGACATCGAGGCGTTGTCCGCGGCGGGTGTCCCGGTCTACGCCGAACGCGGCAGGCACGGTGGTTTCGCGTTGCTGCCCGGTTTCCAGACCGAACTCACCGGGCTGAACAACGACGAGGCGCTCGCGCTGCTGATCGCCGGATCACGGCGCGGCGCGCAGGCGTTCGGCCTCGGCTCGGCGCTTGCCTCGGCCATGCTCAAGGTGATCGACGCGCTGCCGGAAAGCCAGCGGGACACCGCGGCGGGCGCGGCCAGGCGGCTGCTCGTCGACCCGGAGATCGACCTCCTCTCCCGCCGCGAGGCCGCCGAGGAGGTGTCCGACGCGATCGTGACCGAGGTGCGGCGGGCGGTGTTCGCCGGGCACAAGCTGCGCATCCATTACGCGCCGACGGGGCGGGCGGCGCAGTGGCGCACGGTGGACCCGATCGGGCTGGTCACCGTCCGGGACCGGGGTTACCTGCTGGCCACGAGATCCGGTGAAGACCGCACCTACCGGCTGTCCCGGCTGCGGGCCGCCGAGGAACTTCCCGAACCGGCGCAACGACCGGACCGGGTCGATCTGGACCGGGCCTGGCTGGAACGCAGCACGCGGTTCCGGACCGGCGGGGACCAGGTCGCCGTGCAGGTGCGCGTCGCCCCGGGGCGGCGGGAAGAGCTCGTGGGCACCGCGCTGGCCGTCCTCGCCGAGGAGACCGACGAGGACGGCAGGCTGCGACTGGAGGTGACCTTCCAGGACGCGCGCCACGCCGAATGGGCGTTGTGGCAGCTCTCCACGGACGCGGAAGCCCTGGCCCCGCCTTGGTTGCGCGCCTCCCTGCGCGACCGCGCCGCCGCGATCACCAGCCGCTACGACGAACCGTCCTGACTCCGGTCTCGTGAGCGGTGAGGGCCTCTCTACCCGCGAGAGTGCGGGCCGGGTGCGGCGCTGCCGCTGTACTCGTTGAGGCCTGCCACCAGCTCGGCGACGTCCGGCACGTTCTCGAATCGGCGCCGGTGGACGTCGGCGATCTTCGCGCCGATCTCCGGGTCCGGGTCGTCCGTGACGTCGTACGACACGAATCTGTCGATCAGCGGCAATCCGGTCCGGTCCATTTCGAGGTGCGCGGGATGATTCATGTACTGCTCGTAATCCTCGATGTCTTCGAGCACCGTGACGGCGCCGTACTCGAATTCCCCACCGAAGTCGGGGCCGACGACGCGAGCCTTGATGACGGGAATGGCGGTGCTGTGCTCGGCCATCCGCGCGAGCCCTGCCGTCTTTTCGTCCTCGGTGACACCGGGTTTGAGAGTGAACCGGATGCAGTGGTAGATCATCGGATTTCCTTTCACACGGAAGCGAAAGCGGCGGCGTGGTCGCGGGCGAAGCCGACGATGTCCCGCGCGGGTTTCCCGGTGAGGTCGGCGACGGACGTGTGCACTTCGGCGGCTTCGCCTCTGGCGTAGTGGGCGTAGTCCTCGACGAGGCCCTCGATCTGCCAGGGCGGGAGCAGACCGGTCAGCGCGGCGGCGAACTGATCGGCGGTCGTGTGGTGGAAGGTGACGCTCCGCCCGGTGGCCGTGGAGAGCGCGTCGGCGATCTGGGTGTGGGTCACGGCGCGGGGTCCGGTCAGCGTGTAGGTGCGGCCGGCATGTCCCGGACCGGTCAGCACGGCCGCGGCGGCGTCCGCGATGTCCCTGGTGTCGATGGCGCTGACGGCCGCGTCGCCGATGGGCGCGGCGAAGAAGCCCTGCGAGATGGTGCCGGCGAAGGCGAGCAGCGCTTGCAGGTAGAGGTTGGGGCGCAGCACGGTGTGCTCCAACCCCAGTGATCCGACATGCGCCTCGACTTCCGCGTGCCACCGCAGGAATCGCACCGGCGAGTCCGCCTGTGCCGCGTACTGCGAGAGCAGCACGAGCCGGTTCACCCCGGCGTCCCTGGCGAGGTCGGCGAACCTGATCTGGAGCGAGGCGGCGTCGGGTGCGGAGGGGCTGTTGAGGAAGGCCGCGTCGACGCCTCGCAGCGCCGCGGCGACCGATCCGGGATCACGCAGGTCGGCGACCACGGTTTCGGCGCCGGGAACGAGGTGACCGGGGTCGCGGGTCATGGCGCGGACGGTGACTCCGCGAGCCTGAAGGGCGGGGATCAAGGCGGATCCGACGGTTCCGGTCGCGCCGGTCACCAGCACGGTGTCCATTGTGGAGTGTCCTTTCGTTGCGGAGATCAGTGTCGTGTCCTTGCCGCGGAAACGAGCGACACCGCGAGGGCGATGACGACGAGCGCGGCCTCGCCGAGGAAAGCGGTCGTGAACGAGATGTCCCCGTGTGTTCCCGCGGCGCCGATGGCGATTCCGGCGAGCGCGGCGAGCCCGACCGCGCCGCCCAGTTGCTGCGCGGCGTTGACCAGTCCGCTGAGCAGGCCCGCTTCCCCGTCCGCGCTGTCGCGGACCGCCATCGCGGTGGCGTTGACGGCGCCCAGCCCGAGTCCGGCGCCGATCAGCAGGAACGCGCCCAGCAGGCCGGCCGAGAAGCCGCTGGTCGTCGGATCCAGTGCCAGCCAAAGAAAACCGGCGAGCAGGACGACGAAGGCGAGTGGCAGCGCGCGGCTCGGTCCGACGCGTTTCGCGAGCATCGGCGCGAGGACGCTGCCCACGATGATCATGACGGCGAGCGGGAGCTGGGTCATGCCGGTCGCCAGCGGGCTCATCCCGAGGATGTCCTGCTGGTATTGGGGAAGGAAGAAGAACAGGCTCGTCAGGGTGCCGCCGATCAGGACCATCACCAGGTTCGCCGTGACCACCGGTTTCCGGCGGAACACGCCGAGCGGGACCAGCGGCCGGGCGGAACGCCGCTCGACGAACACGAACGCCACCAGGGAAACGAGTCCGGCCACGAGGCCGACGATCGTGCCGGGCGCGGTCCATCCCGCGTCGGAGGCGGAGACCATGCCCAGCGCGAGCCCGGAGATCCCGACGGTGATCGTGACGGCGCCCAGCGCGTCGAACCGGCCCGGCCTGCCGGGGACCGGCGGCACCGCTCGCCACACCACGATCGCCCCGATGACGCCGAACGGCACCGGGGTCACGAACACCGCCTGCCAGCCGAGCAGTTCGGTCAGCGTTCCGCCGAGGAAGACGCCGACGAGACTGCCCGTTCCCGCGACCGCGCCCCAAATCCCCATCGCGCGGGTGCGTTCCGCGGGAGACGAGTAGATGCCGAGTACGAGCGAGAGCGCGGCGGGCATCAGGACCGCCGCCCCGATCCCCTGCCCGATCCGCCCGGCGATCAGCATCCCGCCGCTGGTGGCCAGCGCGCAGAAGGCCGAGGCGGCCAGGTAGACGCCCATCCCGGTCAAAAACACCTTCCTGGCCCCGAGTACGTCGGCGAGCCTGCCGCCGAGCAGCAGCAGACCGGCGAACGTCACCAGATAGCTGTCCACGACCACTGTCAGCTCGGCGGCGGTGAGCGCCAGCCCCTGACGGATCGTGGATCCGGCGAGATTCACCATCGCGGCGTCGAGAATGACCAGGAACATGGCTGACGCGAGGCCGACCATCGCCACCCCACGCGATATCCGTGTCTTCGCTCGTACTGTCATGCCGTAACGATCGCGCGGGCACTCCTCCGCTCGCGTCGGTGACAATCACCTAAGCCGGACACGGCTTGGTTCACCTCGCTAGGGTTCGGGCCATGGCCCCGACGTCCTCCCGCTCGCTCGTCGGCAGGCGGGACGAGCTAGATCGCCTCCTCGCCCTGGTCCACGCGGCGGGCCGAGGCGAGGGTGGCGTGCTCGTCCTCCGCGGTGAACCCGGCATCGGCAAGAGCGCGCTGCTGGACCACGTCGCGCACGCGACGGCGGGGGAATTCCAGCTCATCCGCGCGTCCGGTTCGGAGTTCGAGGGTGAGCTGCCCTTCGCCGCACTGCATCAGCTGTGCGTCCCGGCGCTGGCGCACCTCGACAAGCTGTCGGCTCCTTACCGTGACTCCCTCCTCGTCGCGTTCGGGCTGGCCGACGGCGCGCCGGACCCGTTCCGGGTCGGTCTCGCCGCGCTCGAACTGCTGGCAGGCACCGCGGGGGCGCGTCCGATGCTGTGCGTGGTCGACGACGCGCATTGGCTGGACACCGCCTCGGCGAGGGCGTTGACGTTCCTGGCGAGGCGTATCTCGGCCGAGCCGATCGCGATGGTGTTCGCAGCCCGTGACCAGAACCCGATCCGCGGGCTGGACGAGCTGCCGGGGTTGACGGTCGGTGGCCTGAGCGACGCGGACGCGCGTGCCTTGCTGGCCGAGGAGAAGACCGTGACACTGGACGAGCGCGTGCGTGATCGCCTGCTCGCCGAGGCACGCGGCAATCCGCTGGCCCTGATCGAACTGCCGAAAGCGGGTGGCTTCGCGCTGCCGGCGCCGTCGCCGATCGCGAGCCGGATCGAGCGGAGTTTCCGGGCGAGGATGGCGGAACTGCCCGCGGACGCGCGGCACCTGCTGATCCTCGCGAGCGCCGATCCCACCGGCGACCCAGCCCTGCTGTGGGCGGCCGCACGGCGGTGGGGCCTCGACGTGCCCGCCGAGAGCGCCGCCGCCGAAGCGTCCGGGCTGATCGTGTTCGACACGCGGGCGCGCTTCTGCCATCCGCTGGCGCGCTCGGCGGCGTACCGCGCGGCCGAGCCGGACCGGCGCCACGCGGCCCATCGGGCGCTGGCCGAGGTCACCGATCCGGAAGCCGCGGGAGACCGGCGGGCCTGGCACCGTGCTCAGGCCACCACCGGACCGGACGAGCAGGTCGCGGCGGAGCTGGAACTGTCGGCTTCGCGGGCGCAGGCACGCGGGGGTGTCGCGGCCGCCGCCGCTTTCCTCGAACGCGCGGCGGCGCTGTCACTCGACCCCGCCAAGCAGACCGAACGCACGCTCGCGGCGGCGCGGACGACGCTCGAGGCGGGCGGGACGGACGCGGCGGCGGATCTGCTGGCCAGTATCGACACCGAAAACCTGGCTGTCCCCCAGCACGCCTCGGTGGACTTGCTGCGCGGGCGGATCGCCTTCGTGCAAGGCGCGGAGGGTGCCGTCCGCGGGCCGGAACTCATCCTGCGGGCCGCGCAACGGCTCGCCGGAGTCGAGCCGGAGCGGTCGCGGGAGTGTTTCGTCGCGGCGCTGGAGATGGGGCTCGTCGTCGGAAGGGCGGCAGGCGTCCTGGACCGGGTCCTCGACGCGGCCCGTTCGGCGCCGCCGGTGTCCGGGCCGCCGGATCTTCTCGACGCACTCGTGCGGTTGACCACCGAGGGCCACCACGCCGGCGTACCGGCGCTTCGCCGGGTCCTCACCGGCGACGACGACGGCTGGACCAGGACACCGGCCTTGGCCACCGTGCTCGCGGGTGAACTGTGGGACATCGAGCTGCACGCGACGATCGTCGGCTGGCTGGTGCGGACCGGGCGGGGCACGGGAGCGCCGATGACCATCCGGCTCGGCCTGTCGCAGGTGGCGCTGCACGCGGTGCTCACCGGGAAGTTCGGACAGGCGATGGCCGCGATCGCCGAAGAGGAAGCGATCGCGGACGCCGTCGGCGATCCGCCGCAGCTCTACCCGAGAGTGCATCTGGCGGCGATGCGCGGACGCCGTCAGGAGGTGCTCGACCTGTTCGCCGAGGCGACGAGCCGGGGCAACGGCCAGCTGACCGCGAACGCCCACTGGGCCACAGCCGTGTTGTACAACGGACTCGCCGAGTACCCGGCCGCGCTGGACGCGGCGAAGCGGGCCGTGGCGAGCGGCGACCTGTTCCTCGCCGGCATCGCGCTGCCCGAGCTGGTGGAAGCCGCGGTCCGGTGCGGGGACGACGACGTCGCCCGGTCGGCGCTGGAATCGCTGGCCGAACGCACGGAACCCGCGGGAACCACCTTCGCCCTCGGTGTCGTGGCGGGTGCGCGGGCGCTGGTCAGCGACTCCGAAGACGACCACCGGGAAGCCCTCGAACACCTGGCCGGTGGCCCGCTCGCGGTGCATCTCGCGCGGGCGCACCTGCGGTACGGGGAGTGGCTCCGCCGCGCGGGGCGCCGTCGCGACGCGCGCGAACATCTGCGCACCGCGCACGAGCAGCTGTCGGAGATCGGGCTGGAGGCGTTCACCCGGCGGGCCGCCGACGAGCTGCGCGCGACCGGGGAGGTGGCCCGAAGCCGCTCCGGACACTCCTACGACCACCTGACCATGCAGGAAACGCATATCGCGCGCCAGGTCGCGGCGGGTGCGACTTCGAAAGAGGTGGCCACGCGCCTGTTCCTCAGCCCCCGCACGGTGGACGCCCACCTCCGCAACATCTTCCGCAAGCTCGGGATCACCTCGCGCAGGCAGTTGCGGGGCATGCCCGACCTCCGCGACGCGGATCAGTAACGCGAGGAAAAGGGGGCCGGCGGCCGAAGGACGCTTTCCCCGCATGCCATGCGACGAAAGCTCCCTTCACCGCACGAGACGCGGGGAAAGGCCCCTTCGGCCGCGTATGCCAGAATTGCGCTCAAAGATATCTTTGGAGTGAACATGTCCCGGATCGATTCGCCAACGGCTTGCGGACCGAATATTCGACGCCCACTCTGGGTTCGGCTATTCGATTCGCGGGCTCTGAGGGGGAGCGATGCGGTTCTACGACACCGAGTACCCGGCCGCCGTCTTTCGGGAAGCGGACTGGATTCGTTCGAGTTACAGCGGGCCCAATGGGGGAACCTGCGTGGAGGTGAATTTCGGCGACCAGGCCGTCACGGGGGTGCGCGACAGCAAACTCGGGCGGCGTTCGCCGATCCTGACCTTTCCCGCCCGCAGCTGGCAGGCCCTGCTCGAGGTCCTGAAGGGGCGCGACCGGCCGTCGCCCCGGGACGGTGCGAGCGGTGACCGTGGACGATCGGCAGCCCCCCACCGACCAGACCGTTCGCCGTGATCTCGGCGAGTTGCTGACCGCCGCGCGAAAGAACGCGGGCAAGCGGCAGGTCGACATCCAGCGGCTGATCGGGAAGTCGCAGAGCACGGTGACGAAGATCGAGCACGGGACCACGTCGATCTCCCACGAGGATCTTGGCCTCTGGATCACCGACTGCGCCGTGGAAAGCCGGCTTTCCGAGAAGATGTGGATGCTGTGGAGCAGGGCGAACGCGCCTCGGCGCGTCTGGTCCGGCGAGCGGATCGGCACCCCGGAATGGTTCGTGAAGGTACTGGCGACGGAGGCACGGGCCGCGGAGGTCCACTCCTGGACCGGCGAGCGGATCCCCGGCCTGATCCAGAGCGAGGCCTACATGTACGACCAGTTCGGCGGCACCGGGCTCAGCATGGAGGTCTCGCCGAGGTTCACCCAGCGCGTGAAGCGGCAGGAATTGTTCAACCATCCCGCCAAGGGTTTCGTGTTCGTGATCAGCGAAGCCGCGCTCGACCGGTTGTGCGCGCAAAAGGACGACATCATCGAAGACCAGCTCGGTCATATGCTGGCACTGACCCGCCGCGCCAATGTCACCATTCGCTACGTTCCCTACCGCGCGGCCGCCTACGTCGATCCGGATTTCATCATCTTCCGTCGCGCGGACCACGGAAAAGACATCGGATACAGCGAGAACAGCGCCGGTATCGACTGGTCGACCCGGCGGTCCATCAAGACCTACGCCAAGGCTTGGGACGCACTGCTGGACACCGCCGCCACGGCGGACGAGACCCGTACGGAATTGCACCGCCGGTTTCAGCGGCAAAGGTCCGGTGGCCCCGATCGCGAGTGAGCCTTCCTTCGAGTGCCGTCTATTGCGTGAGGTCACTCGGCCGCTACGTTCGGTCAAGAGGTTCAGGGTGGAGACGAGGAAGGGAACGGCCGTGGCCGAAGAGGCGTACCCACCACCGGGGGTCGACATGGGCAAACCCAGCGTCGCCCGGGTTTACGACTACTACCTCGAAGGCACCGCTTCCTGGGCCATCGACCGGAAATTCGGCGACCGGGTGCTCGGCGAATTCCCGATGCTGCGGCCGATCGCCAAGGCCAACCGCGTTTTCCTGCACCGGGTCATCCGCCATCTCCTGCGCCTGGGGGTCACCCAGTTCATCGACATCGGCGCCGGACTGCCCACCATGCAGCACGCCCATCAGGTCGCCGACGACGTGGCGCCGGGAAAGGCACGCGTGGTGTACGTCGACTACGAGCCCGTCGCGGTGACCCATTCCCAAGCCCTGCTGGAAGAACACGGCGATCCCCGGCGCCACGCCGCCGTCCACGCCGACCTGCGCGCGCCCGACCGGCTGTGGGCGAAGGTCGCCGAGCAGAAGATCCTCGACCTCGACGAACCCGTGGCCGTCCTGCTCATCGCGGTCCTGCACGTCCAGCAGCCGGCGTCCCCGCGCAGTGGCGACACCGGCGACGTCGGCCCGGCCTCCGTCGAACGCTATCGGGAACTCGTACCGAGCGGTTCCTATCTGGCGATCTCCCATATCACCGACGAAGGTGTGCCGCCGGAATACGAAAAGCCGCTGGTGAAGCTCAAGGAACTGTACGACAGCGGCAGCAGTCCGGTGATCTGGCGCAATCACGGCGAGATCCGGGAATTGTTCGGTGACTTCGACCTTCTCCCGCCAGGATTGACCTGGACAACGCAGTGGCATCCCGAAGACGCGAGCCCGGCCGAACCGGAGATCACGTTCGCGACCCCGAACGGCTCGCTCATCCTCGGCGGTGTCGGCCGGAAGCCCTGAAGCGCCTCGTCCTCGACTCGCTATGGTGATGGGAACGCCACCCGGAGACGAGGCGTCGCGACCTGAACCGAAAGGGATGGAACCACGGATGGCACCGATTCCGGATTCCTTCCCTCTCGATTGGACCGATCAGCGCCTCCAGGAACTGCGGAATGCGTTGAGCACGGCGATCTACCGCGACCGGGACATCGAACTCGTCGCGGTCGGGGCGGGGGTGCCCCCGGCCCGGATCTCCTGGAATCAGCCAGCCGAACGCCTGTGGTTCGACATTCTGAACGAAGCCGCGGCACACTTTCGGGTGAAACAATTGCTGACCGACGTCGGTGACAAATGGCCTGCGTTGGCCGCCCGCATCGACGAGTTGTCGAAGACGGCGCCGGTCCTCACCGCGCGGATCCCCGAGGACCAGGCTCCCGCGTTGACGCCCGATGACGGGCGCTGGACCAACTTCGGCGGCCTCGAGCGGCAGATCTTCGACGACGAGGAGACGTTGTTCGACGTGTCCTTCCTGGAACAGGGCCTGGACAGGGCGAAGTCGGTCTGCCGGATGACGGTGTCGTTCGAGAAGGAGGGCTGTCACGGCACGGCCTTCCGGATCGGCCCGCGCACGCTGCTGACGAACCACCACGTCCTCCACGACTGGCGGTATGGCGACAGGCGGGCGAAGGCCGTCCAGGCGGAATTCCACTACGAGCTGGACAGCGCCGGCGCACCGCGGACACCGGTCGTGATCCGGTGCGAGGCCGCGTCGATCGACGGCGACCGGGCGCACGACTTCGCCGTCGTCACCACCGCCGAGCCGATGCCGGACGACGTGCCGATCGTGCCGCTCCACCGGGCCGCCACCGTCGAAGCGGACGACCGCGTCTACATCATCCAGCATCCGCGCGGCCTGCCGAAGAAGATCGCCATGCACCACAACCTCGTGCGGTACGCCGATGACGACGTGGTGCAGTACTGGACCGACACCGAAGCGGGCTCGTCGGGCTCGCCGGTGTTCGACAGGTATTGGCGTGTCGTCGCGCTGCACCACCAATGGGTGCGATCGACGGCCGACGACGGTGTCGCCTATCGCAATCAGGGACGGGCCATCGGCCGCGTGGTGGAGCGGCTCACCGAACTCGGCGTCCCTCCGGGCCGGGAGTGACATGGTTCGTTGGATCCATTTCCCCGACTGGGGCGACGGCACCGCACGCCTGTTGCACGACACCCTCAACAAGGCGTTCTACCTGCGTGACGAACTGATCGACATCTACCGCGGCGCCGGCTTGGCGCCGTTTGAGGTCGATTGGGGCCAGCCGGCCGCGCAGCTGTGGCCGACGATCACCCGGGACGCAGCCGACGCGGGACGGCTGGCCCACCTGATCGAGCTGGTCAAGGCTCGTTGCCCGGCCGTCGGGCCGGATCTGGACGCCGTGCTCGCCGCGCACAACACCGACGGCAGCTGGTATTCCCCACGGGAACGGCATTTGTCGCTGCTGCTGGGGCCCGGCTGCCAGCGCGCGCTGCTCGACCGGCGGGATCTGCGCGCGCATCTGGTGGACCTGGCCAGGAAACAGTTCCCCGTCCTCAGCATCACGGGCGAACCCGGCAGCGGGAAGTCCTACAGCCGCCACCTCATCCAGCATATGGCCGGTGATCCCGCGCTCGCCTGCGAATTCAGGCTCGTCAACGTCGAGGACGACTTCTACGACCACGTCGACGCGACCGGCTTCATGACCGCACTCGCCGCCAGGCTGGGCCTGCCCACCTATTTTCCCGTCGACCAGCACACCGAACAAGCCCGAACGGTCCGGGAGCTAGTCGACGTCTTCGTCGGCCGTTTCGCCGCCCTGCCGAAGAAAATGCGGTGGATCTTCATCGACGGCCTCGACCGGCCGCAGGTGTCGTCGGGGGTGCACATGGTCGTCGCCCAGCTGGCGAAGGAGGTGGAGGCCGGCCAGCTCCCCGGCGCCAGGCTCATCGTCACCGGTCATCCCGGTGACTTCTCCCCCGCCGTGCTGGAGGTGCTCCGGCACGAGAAGCTGACCGGCGTCACCACTTCGCACCTGCAGGGTTTCTTCCGCGGGCTCGCGGATCACGTGGGCAAACCGATCTCGGACGACGAACTCGAGGCACTGGTCGACCAGGTGCTCGGCGAGGCGGACCTCGACGACCTCCGCGTGCTCGGAAGCGCCGCGTGCCGGGCCGCGCATCTGCATTTCACCCCGGCGGGTGCGCCATGACCTCTCCGCACGAATTACGGCTGCGCGCCACCCTGCTGTCGCATTACGAACTGCCGTGGCTGGGGGTGGGCGCCGAACTCGCCGAGAAGGCCGGGCCGGCGCTGTTCCCGGATTCGACAAGGGTCCGCACCGGCGACGGCCACCGGCATTGGCGGCTCAACGATTCCGTGCGCCGCTCACTCGTCCTGCAGGTCGGCTTCGCCGCGCTGCGCGACACCTGGGAGAGGATCCCGCGCAGGCCGTCCGACGACCGGCAATGGGCGATCGACCAGTACGTCGGCGCGGGTGCGCCGGTCGATCTGGACTCGCTCAGCCTTCCCCGGCTCCGCGCGGTGGCCTGGCTGGCACGCTGGCTCGGCGGGGCCGCCGAGCACGTGCCGACCGGGGACGAACTGGCGAGGGAACTCGGCGTCGGCGAACTGCTGGAACCGTTCCGGGTGCTCGCGGGCGACCATTTCGTCGGCCGCGCGGAGGTGTTGCGCGCACTGGAAACCCGGTTCCGCGACGGTGGCATGCCGGTGCTCGTCCACGGTCTCGGCGGGATCGGCAAATCCGCGGTGGCCGTCCGTCATCTGCTGAACCTCGCCGATCGGCGGCGCGCTTTGGTCGCGTACCTGAACTTCGACCACAGCGCGGTCGATCCGGCGGAACCGGTGAGCCTGGTCGCGGCGATCGCGCGGCAGGTGACCGTGCAGCTCACGGATCCGGCCGGGCACGACGCCGTCGCGAGCCTGGCCACCCGGTGCCATGAGCGGCTGCGCTCGGGCAAACGCGTCGTCGAGTCCCCGAGCGCCGGCAGCAGCGGCAGGCTCCCTCACGAGGACCTGATCGAGCGGCTGGCCGGTGCCCTCGGCGGCGAGCGCCTGCTGGTCGTCTTCGACACCTTCGAGGAGGTGCAACGGCGCGACCGGCCCATCCAGCGCCGGTTCTCGGACTTCCTCGGCGGGCTCTCGCGCCGGCTGGAGCGGCCGTCGATCGTGCTCGCGGGCCGGTCGCCCGCGCCCGAGCTGGACTTCGACGAGATCCGCCTGGACGGGCTCGACCACGACGAAGCCGTCGAGCTGCTGCTCAAGCTCCTGCCCGCGCATCCGCCGACGGACGCGCGGCGGATCGTCGACCAGGTCGGCACCAGCCCGCTCGCGCTGCACCTGGCCGCCGGGGTGCTGCGCAACGCCTCGGACGACGAGGCGCTGCGGGACATCGCCGTACACCGGGGGACGATCGAGGGCGAGCTGTACCGGCGCCTGCTCGGGCACATCCAGGACCCGGACGTCCGGCGCCTCGCCCATCCGGGACTGACCTTGCGCCGGGTGACACCCGAGCTGATCCGAGACGTCCTCGCCAAGCCGTGCGGTGTCGACGTGCCCGACGCCGAACGGGCGTTCGCCCTGTTCGACGGCTTGGCGCGCGAGGCGATGCTGGTGACCCGCACGCCGGACGGGCGCGCGGTGGTCCACCGCGCCGACGTGCGGCAGACCATGCTGCACCGCCTCGCCGCGGATGAATCCGTTGTGGCGAACCGGATCCACCGGGCGGCCGTGAAGTTCTACAGTGGACAGGGCGGGGTGGGCACCCGCGCCGAGGAGATCTACCACCGCCTGATGCTCGGCCAGCGGCGGGAAACCCTCGACACGCGCTGGGACGGCCGCGTGCTGGCCCATCTGCTGCCGACGCTCGACGATCTCCCTCCCGCGTCCAAGGCGTACCTTGCCGCGAAGTCCCCGACGCTGTCCGTCTCCGACGAGGACCTTCGCCAGGCCGACACCGAGGTCGGCAGACGGCTGGTGACCCGCCGGGCCGCGGAACTCGTCAGCGCGGGCAACGGCGAAGACGCGCTGCGGGAGCTGGCCGAGCACGTCGGCCGGACGGACGACGAGTCCCCCGTGCTGAGCGGGCTGCGAGTGCAGGCGCTGGAACAGCTCGGCCGGTACGAGGAGGCCCTGTCCGTCGCCGTCGCCGAACGCAAACGCCTGGCCCGCACCGGCGCGATGCAGGACTTCGTCCTCTTCACCCTGCACATGGCCAGGATGGACGAGCGGCTCGGACAGGCCGCGCGGGCGAAGCCCTACCTGCTCGAAACACTCGGCCAAACCCGCCGCCTGCCGCCGACCGGTCCGCATCTGATCTGCCGGCTGAGTCTTCTCGTGTGCTTGCTCCGGTTGCGACGGTACGGCCTGCCGCTGGGCGAAAGCCTGGCGGACGACCTGGGCACGGAGGCCGTCACGGTCGCCGATCGGCTGTCGATCAAGGAGATCACCGCGATCCCCGGCCTGTTGCGCGACCTCGCGGCCGAGCTGGGGGAACGGTCTCCCCGGCTGCTGAACGCCGCGCTGCGCCGGATCGGCCTCGCCGGTACGGAATCCGAGCTCGCCCTCGATCAAGACGACCCGACAGCGCGGGACATCGCCGAGTCGTACCAGTCGGACGCGGAATCCGCGCTGTACCGCGACTATCAGGACCACGGCGACTCCGTCTCACCGCACGGCACGCTTCCGTTCGGCGACGGCGCCGAAGGGGAACTCGCGAGACGGTTCCACCGGTCGGGCCGGGCGGCGGAAGCGTTGCCGCACTACGACCGCGCGATCGGCCAAGGCGGGCGGATCGCGCCGCTGCTGCTCGATCGAGGCTTGGCGCATCTGGCGCTCGACAACGTGCAGGACGCGGAGCGGGACCTGTCCGGCAGCCTGCGCCTGGCGCGCGAACAGGATCAGGGCCTGCTGCGCGCACACGCCCACCGGAGCTTGGGCACGCTCGCCAGGCATACCGGCGACTTCGCGACCGCGTTGCGGCACTACGAACTCTGCCTCCGCCTGTATGCCGTCGAGGCGCCGGACCTGCTTCCGGCGGCGCAACTGGATCAGGCCAAGGCGCTGCTCGACGCGGGGCTGTCCGGCGAGGCCGACACCGTGCTGGACGAAGCCCTGCCCGCGTTGCGCAGGCAGAGCTCGGGGCACGAACTGGCACAGGCGGAACTCGTCGCCGCCGCCGCGAAACTCCTCCAGGACGATCCGGAGGAAGCCCGCAAGCTCGCCGCTTCGGCGCAACGACGCTTCGCCCGTCGGCACGACGACGACTGGGTGGAGATCGCCAAGCTGACGCGGCTGCGGGCGGACACGGCACTGACGCTGGCCGGAACACCCGCCAGATCCGCGTCGGTGGCCAGGGCCACCGCGCTCGCCGACCGCCTGACCGAGTTCGGTCTCTCCGGCGAAGCCGCGACGGCGAAGCTGCTCGGCGTCCGCTTGGCGGTCCACAAAGGACAGCTGGACGTCGCTTTGTCCCTGCTGCGGCAGGTGCGCCGCCCTGGCAAGAACGCCCCGATCGAGCAGTGGGTGCTCTGGCATCTGGCGCGTACCGAACTCGCGGCCGCATCGGGCCACGGTCGTGCCCTGACCCAAGCGCGGCGCGGACTGACGGAACTCAACGCCACCAGGGACCGCCAAGGCGGGATCGACGTGGTGTCCGGTGCCGCGGCACACGGCAGGGAACTGGGCGAACTGGCCGTCGAACTGGCCCTGCGGCAGGGAAATCCGCAAACCCTGCTCCGTGTCCTGGAACTGACCAAGGCACAGGTGTACCGCTATCGCCCGCTGACGACGTCACGGGACCCGATCATGCGTGACCGGGTCGACGAGATGCGATCGGTGGCGTGGTCGTTGCACTCCGCGCGCCGGGAAGGAAAGCCCGCCACCCGGCTGGCGGCGCGGCTTTCCGAGTTGCAGCAGGACATCACGCGTCTCGCGTGGCATTCGAGCCCGTGGGGAAGCCCGCGGCCGGCGGCCGATCTCGCGAGTATCTCCGCGCAGCTGGGAAGCCGCGCGCTGGTCAGTTTCGCCCGCTCCGGGGAGACCTGGTACGCCGTGGTCGTGGTCGACGGTGCCGCACACCTCGTCCAACTGGGCTCCGCGTCCGAAGTGGACGAACGGGCCCGGAGGCTGCACGCCGATCTCGACGCGCTGGCCCCGGACGATCTCCCCCGCCCCCTCGTCGACGTCGTCGCCAGATCGGCTTCACATTCGGCGGAGCAGCTCGACCGGGAACTGCTGTCGCCGATCATCCGCGTGACCGGTGAGCGGCCGCTGATCATCGTGCCGACCGGCACCCTGCACGCGGTGCACTGGGGAGCGCTCCCCTCACTGGCGGGCACCGCAGTCACGGTCGCGCCGTCGGCGACGGCGTGGCTGGCCGCGGAAGACGTCTCCCCGCGACCGGGCGCCGGAGCGGTCGTGCTGGTCTCGGGGCCGCATCTTCCTTCGGCCGTCGGCGAAGTCGACGTCCTCCGCGCCATCCATCCGCAGGCGTGGACGCTGACCGGCCGGGAGGCGACCGTCTCGCGGGTCCTGGACGCCCTCGACGGCGCCGAACTCGCCCATGTGGCAGCACATGGCCGGCACGAACCCGGCAACGCGCTGTTCTCCCGCATCGACCTCGCCGATGGCCCCTTGTACGCCCACGAGTTCGTGAATCTGCGTCGTCCGCCCCGCCAGGTCGTGCTCGCCGCCAGCGAACTCGCCCTCTCCCGCATCCGGCCGGGCGACGAAGCGCTCGGGTTCGCCGGCGCGCTGCTCGCGTCCGGTTCGGCGACGATCGTCGCGGCGGTCAACCGAGTGGGTGATCAGGCGGCCGCGGCGGTGTCCGTCGAACTGCACGAGGAGCTCCGGCGGGGCCGGTCCATGGCCGAGGCGCTGGCCGAGGTCGTCGGCCGGGATCCGCTGCGCCGCCCCTTCATCTGCCTCGGCAGCGGCCATCGAGTGCCGTCGCGGTGAGCCTTCGAATCGTCAGATACCGGAATCGGCCGCGCCTGCGCTCAATGGTCACCAGCACGCGCCGGACAGGCGACGTCCGTGCGGCCGCACGGACGTCCTCGACCGTACCGGCTCGCGAATATTCGAGCATGCGCCATTTCTCACCCAGGAGAACTCACCCCACTGTGCTTTACTGCGAAGTAGAAAGCGACATGCCGCACCGAAAGTGAGATCGAGTCACACTTTCGGGTGCATTATGGGAAATGGCGAGACGCGGATTCACGCTCCGCGCCGGAGCGATTATTACCCCTCGACCGCTCACCCTCGTTGAGAGACCGGTCGCCGATTACCTACTCGTGCGACTCGCCTTCTCGCGTGCGTTTCTGCAAGCTGGCTTTCAACGGCGGTCGGGGAGGCAACGTCGTGCGACCAGTGTGTGCGTCGCCTTCCCGCACTCAAGCCAGAAATGGACGCGGCCCCCTGCTGGCACAGGGAGCCGCGTGAGTGTTCGTCGTGAAGCCAGACCCAGATCAAGAGCAAGGAGACACGAGAACATGGAGACCGTACCGTTCGATACCGGTGAACCGCCAGAGAAACCATCGCTCGATCCGGTCATTTCCGATCCCGGAAGTAACGTGGTGCCGCCCGCCGCGGCGGCGGAGTACGTGAGTCTCGACGAGTTGCTGGACGCCACGGCCATCCCGGCGCTTCAGCCCGCCGAAACCGCGCTGGTGTTCCAGCCGCCGTGCCGGTCTTCCGCCCGCGGCTGGTGGGACATGGCGAACCGCGTCACCTCCGGCGAGTGGAAGCACACGTGGCAGGCCGTCATCCTGCTCGTCGTGCTCGGCACCGTCCTGTGCGGCGTGCTGCTCGCCGGGTCCGTGGTGCTGCGGGCAGCGGCGCTCTCGGCGCTCGGCCTGTCGGCGTGGGTGTGGCTGAGCAAACGCAACGCGGCCCAGGCTCACCACGCGTAACCGGATCACCTGAGGAAGAAGGGACCATGCCGTGCCGCTGTTGCTACCAGCGGCACGGCATCCCCGGCGAGGGCGGACGGCCAGGCCGGCCACCCTCACCGTCGGGGATACGTCCGAGCTACGGCGTTCTTACGTCACACGGCCGAATCCGCCGTTCCTTCACCCGGTTGGCGGCAGGAACGCGGCTCACACCGGGACGTCGCCCGGTACCCCCCACTGGGTGGTGAACAGGCCGAGGCCGTACCAAGTCCCGTTCGAGGGACGCCACACCACGAAGTCCGCCCGTGGGTCGCCACCGAAATTGCCTGCCAGGGGCACATCGCCGGCGACGCCCCATTGCTGCGTCGCGATACCGAGCACGTACCAGACACCGTTGCTCGGCCGCCACACGGCGAAGTCGGCACGTCCGTCCATGTTGAAATCACCGGCCACCGGGATGTCACCCGCGACACCCCATTGCTGCGTCGCGATTCCCCGTACGTACCAGACGCCGTCACTGGGGCGCCAGACGGTGAAATCGGCCCGTCCGTCCGCGGTGAAATCGCCGGACACCGGGACGTCACCGGCCACTCCCCACTGCACGGTGGCGATGTTCAGCACGTACCAGACACCGTTGCTGGGCCGCCACACGGTGAAATCGGAACGCCCGTCACCGTTGAAATCGCCGGTCAGCGGAACGTCACCGGCCACGCCCCACTGCTGGGTCACCACCGCGCCGGTGCTGCTCTGGATGACGTACCAAGTACCGTTGCTCGGCCGCCATACGGCGAAGTCGGCCCGATGGTCGCCGTCGTAGTCCGCGGCGACCGGAACGTCACCCGAAACGCCCCACTGTTGCGTCACCACACTTCCGTTGCTGCTGCGGATCACGTACCAAATGCCGTTTCCGGGGCGCCACACCGCTTTGTCGGCGAACCCGTCACCGTCGAAATCCGCGGCCGCCTTCTGAGACGAAGGCGAGGCGGTGATACCGATGCCGTCCTCCTCCGCACCCGCGGCCGGTGGTATCACGATCAGCCCAGCGAGCAAAGCAGCCAACGCCGTCCCCACCCGAATGGATCTTCGCATTTCCCGCAACCCCTTTTCCGTTCGATGGACGCACTCTTCCCAGTTCGTGGTTTTTGACCGAAGATACGCACCGGGAGGAGTTGCAGCCTGACATCGACGGCCTGCCCTTGTCAGCAAGGATTCCGTCCAGTGGACCGCGCGAGGGGAATTTCAATGGAAACCGGGAGAAGACCGAGAAGCGTTCTCGAAGGCGCTTTCACCCTATTGGATGCCTTGGTACGACATCAAGGTGAAGCAGGATTGACCCAGCTGGCGAATTCCTGCTCGATACCGAAAGCGACCGCACACCGATTACTCGAGCAATTGACCGAGCTGGAGGTTGTCCAGCGCAGCGAAAACCGCTATCGCGTCGGCGCGCAGGCATTCCGGCTCGGCCAATCGTGGCAGCCTTATCCGCGACTGCTGGAACTCGCCCGCGGCGAACTCCGGAGATTGGCCGTGGCCACCCGGGCGAGTTCGGTACTCGCCGTGCCCTGTGACGGCCGTATCCTCATCGCCGCCGCCAGCCTCATCCGGCCGGAAGACGGCATCCTGCTCCGGCCGGGTTCGACGGTGCCGCAACGCACCGGCCACTTCTGCCCCGTCTGGCAGGCCGAACACGGCCTCGTCGCCGTCGAAGCACCCATCCTGTTGCCGACCGGCGAAACGGTCGGTTCGGTCGCGGCCGTGACCGCGCCGGCAGCGTCACCCGGCGCGGTGCCGGACACCGTCGCCCGCGCCGCCCGCACCATCGGCGCGGCGCTGGTGAACCGAGTTGAGACGCACGCGTAGTTTCTCCTTGTGGGATCAGGAATGAAGCCGCGCCGGGTGGTGATCGTCGCGTTCGACGACGCGCAGATCCTCGATGTGGCCTGTCCCAGCGGAGCGCTGGAGATCGCGAGCTCGCACGGCGCCGCACCGCCCTATGTCGTCGAACTGGCCACGGTCGACGGGCGGACGACACGGAGTTCGTCGGGGATCATGCTCGCCGGTGCCCGGCGGCTGGCCGAGGTGTCCGGGCGGATCGACACGATGCTCGTGGTCGGCGGCGCGGGAACGGGACCGGCCGCGGCGGACGAGCGCCTGCTGACGCAGGTGCGGCGGCTGGCCGAACGAAGCAGGCGGGTCGCCTCGGTGTGCACGGGCACGTTCGTGCTGGCGGCCGCCGGCTTGCTCGACGACCGGCGGGTCACCACGCATTGGGGCTACGGTGAGCAGCTCGCCGCGGCTTTTCCCGCGGTGACGGTGGATCCGGCCCCGCTCTACATCCGTGACGGCAACGTCTTCACCTCGGCGGGGGTGATCAGCTCGCTGGATCTCACGCTCGCGCTGATCGAGGACGACCACGGGCCGACGCTGGCCCGCGAGGTCGCCCGTGAGCTGGTGACGTATCTGCATCGCCCGGCCGATCAGGCGCAGATCAGCACGTTCCTGGCCGCTCCGCCGCCCGGCAACCGGGTCGTGCGAGATCTGTTGGGGTACATCGCCGCGCATCTCGGCGAAGACCTCAGCCCGTCGGCGCTGGCCGCGCGGGCGGGCGTCACCACCCGGCACCTCAACCGCTTGTTCGGCACGCATCTCGGCAAGACCCCGGCCCGCACGGTGCGAGCGGCCCGGACCGAAGCCGCCGCCCACCTGGTGCGGTCCACCGCGTTGCCGCTGTCCGCGGTCGCGCGGCGGTGCGGGTTCGCCTCGGCGGAAACCCTGCGCACCGCGTTCCGCCACCACTACGGGCTCACCGGGGACACACTTCGCAGGATGACGGACATGCCGCGCCCGATCGGGACTTGAGCGCCCCAGAATCCGCGGCATGAACAGTGCGAGAACAACGCGCAGAACAGTACTGACCGGCGTCGCGGCGGCCGCGGCGTTCGGCCTCGCCACCGGCACGGCCCAAGCGGAAACCCAAGGCCCGCGGATCGGCATGCTGCTCTACGACGGCTTCAGCCTGCTGGATCCGACCGGCCCGGCCGAGGTGCTGTCCCGGCTTCCCGGCGCGACGGTGACGATGATCGCCGAGCACCGCGGCCCGGTGCGCACGGACACCCGCGATGTCGCGGTGCTGGCGGAACGTTCGGTGGCCGAGGTGAACCGGCTGGACGTGCTGCTGGTGCCGGGCGCCGGCAACCGCGGCACGATCGCCGCCATGGAGAACCAGGTGCTGCTCGACTGGATCCGCCGCGTCCACCGGCACACGACGTGGACCACGTCGGTGTGCACCGGGTCACTGATCCTCGGCGCGGCCGGGTTGCTCCGCGAGCGGGCCACCACGTACTGGGCCTCGGCGGACTATCTGGAGAAGACGTTCGGCGTGCGCTACGTGCCCGAGCGGTACGTTCAGGTCGGCAAGATCATCACCGCCGCGGGCGTTTCCGCCGGCATCGACCTCGCGCTCCACCTCGCTTCCCTGCTGGCAGGCGAGGAAACCGCCCGCGGCATCCAGCTCGCCGTCGAATACGACCCGCAACCGCCCTTCGACTCCGGCAACGCGGCGACCGCGAGTCCGGAACTCAAAGCGCTCGCGCTGAAACTGCTCGCCGATTCGCAGGAGTAGCACGCGGGAACGCCGTCACCGCTTAGGATCGCCACGGCACAGACCGGGCGTCTCGATCCCCGGCGGAGAGCGGTGGAAGGCAAGGCATGTCAGACCTCATGTACACGATCATCGAGGCCATTCCGCGGGTATTGCTGCTCGTGGTGGGTCTCCTCGGCCTGATCTTCTCGATCAAAGGACGCTCCAGGGGAGTCTCCGGCCTGATGGTGGCCGCCTTCGTCGTCATGCTCGTCGCCACGACGGCGAGCATCATCTGGCAGTTCGTGGTGCTGAACGTGTCGTCCTGGATCGCGTCCGAGCAGCTCACCGGCGACGAAGTCCGCTTGATCTTCATGGGTGTCAGCGTCCCGCTCGACGCCATCGCGCTGCTCTCCTGGTTCCTGGTCGCGATCGCGGTCCTCAAGAGCGGCCGTCCGACACGGCGACCCGGCGTCGCGCCGTACCCGGGGCCGGTCAACTACCCGATGGCCGCACAGCAGGGTTTCCCGAACCCGCAGCCCGACAACGCCCAGCCTGGCTACCCGCAGCCCAACCCGCCTGCTCAGCAGCCGCCGAACTAGTGTCCCGAGTCCTCGTGAGTGGTAAGTGTCGTTAGAACGACACTTACCACTCACGACCCCCGCGCAATGTACCCAAAATGGACATTTACGGCGCGAACTTCCGCTAGAGCGACGCGGGGCCAGCGGTGAGGTGAAGGCTCCCTTCACCGCGTGCGATGCGACGAAGGACGCCTTCGCCCGCGAGACTCAAGCATCGACAGGCACGAGCAATCCGAACACCCGCAGCGCCACTCGTCCCTCAAGCAGTGGTGCCGGGCTTTCCGCCACCACCACCTCGCCGGCGGGCCACGGCTCGCTGTCCAAGAGGACCTCATTGTTCAGCAGCCCGCCGTCGTGATGCGCGACGAACAGCCGGAGCCCGTGCACTTTCCGCTCGAGCTTCTCCGCGCGCAACGCCTCCAGCAACCGGTCCAAGACCGGCTCGGCGGACAACGTCGCGTCAGTGAACAGGGTGATCTGAGCACCCAGCACCAGCTCGAACACGCCATCCGGATGTTCGTATCGTTCACGCGTGACCTGATCCGGCGCGGCGCCTGGAGAAAACAGACCGTCGACGATCGGATGCAAGGCCCCTTGGCTGAACATGTGCACCGCGCGGCCGATCGCCTCGCGCCACGTGGCTCCGAACCCGGCGAAGCTCTCCACCAGCCACGGTTTGGCCAGCGCGGGATGCGCGACGGCGAAGTCCACTTGGGCCATCACCATGCCCGCCGGGGCCGGATGCACGATGAGCTTCGTGTCGACTTTCGTGTCCTCATCGAGTGAGATGCCGTGCTCGCGCAAGAATCCCTCGAAAACCAGCTGCGGCGAAGGCACACCACCGTCACCGTCGACCACCGGTTCCAGATCGGCGCCGAGGGTGGGCTCGCTCAGCTGGAGGTCCGACATCTGCGCGCCGTCGTTCAACGCCTCGTTGATCACCGCGAACGCGCTACTGCGCACCGCGATCCGCTCGAACTCGCCGCGATCCGCCTGCCTCGCGCGTTCCGACGCCGCCACGAAGACGGGCTCCTCGGACAGCACCACTCGGCCGCCGGGCCCCACCACCGCGTCCGGGTACGACACATCCGGCAGCAAGCGCCGCGTGTACGCCATCGGCAGGAAGATCAGCAGCCGTTCGGCCAGCCACGGTTCGACTCCCGCGCCCGTCAGCCTTTCCCACACCTGGTCGTCACTCGGCGGTTCCTCGCCCACGCGGAACGCGGCGATCCCGACCTCGAGCGCGGCGTCCGGCCCCCATGATGCGATCACCACGGAAGTCTATGCGTGCCACCAAAGCGGACGAACCTCAGCGTCAGAGTGCGGGGCCCGCGATATAGCGGCGGCGCAAATCGGCGTTCCCGTGGTCGGTCACATCCGTGTTGTCGACGTACTGGTCGATCGCACCGACCGGCGGCAGAGCCCGGACGGCCGGGTCGCTGATCGTCGCGACAAGCGCGTCGGTGAACCGGTAAGCGTCGAGAACCTGGAACGGCCTGTCGTGGAAGTACCGGACCGACACCTCCAGCGGCTCCGTGAGACCGAGTTCGTTGTGCATCCCCGCGGCGATCTCGTAGGCGGGAGAAAGGTGTCGTTCCCGTTCCTGCCAGCTTTGCGCGGCCAGCGCGCCGGACAGGCAGGGAGTCAGCGCCTCGGCGCAGGGCAGCGCCGCGAACGCGGTGCCCAGCCATTTGCTGTACGGCGGATACACCCTATTCATCAACAGGCACAGCTTCATCACGTCACGGACCTGGCGCGCGGCGACCACGGCCGAACCCAGGTCGTCGCCGACCTCACCGCAGCGTCCGACAAAGGGCTCCTCCTGGGACAGGCGCATCCATTGACAAGCCAAGACGTAGCGCCATACGTCGTCGGGAAACCAGGCGAGATGATCCCGGTAAGGCTCCAGCAGGCCGACCCCGTCGTGGAAAACCGTGCCACCGGTCAGTTCACGCAATACCTGTGTCGGGACCGTCAACCACGCCGGAATCGGCAGGCCGCCGTCCGGCTCGGCGCCGAGCTGCGCGGCGAAGAAGCCCCGCAGATCCGTGACGTGCACCCAATGCCGGGCCGGCACGCCCGTTGGGAAGGCGAAGCGGACCGGGTAGCCGCGGAACTCGACCGGCAACTCGCGATCGAGCAAAGCGTCCAGATCGTCGGCGAGCGCGTGAAAGTCTTCGCTGCCAAGGAAAAGCTGCATCCTCGGGCCCCAAGCGTGGTCGGTGGAGCGCACCGTGTCGAAGCCCTGCACCTCCGAGCCCCAGCCGATCAGCGCCGCCGAGTACGGCACGTCGTCCAGCGCGTCCTCCAGGATCGGAGCGACGACCTCGGCGTAAAACAGCTGGGACAGTTCAAGCCCTGGCAGGAAAGATCGCGTCACGTCCGCCACCGTGGCAGGAATGACGGACGACGGCCAGTGGATAAAACCGAGCGTTGCCCGGCCGGCGGAGTCACCGCTCCGTGGGCCAGGTCCGCCTCAGACTGTCGATCACGTCGATGAACAAGGCGAAGGTGCTGTCGACGCGTTCACGGTCGTTGGTGGTGAGCAGGTCGAGTTGCAGGCCGCGGGCCTGGGCCACGATCATCGACGCCACCAGCGGTGCCTGTTCCGCAGGGCAGCCGTCTGCTGTGACGAGGCGTTGCATCAGGGTCAGCGAGTCGTGCACGACCTGCTGCAGGAAGCGTTCGTAGCGTTCCGGTTCTCGCGCGGCCTGAGCGAAGACCTCGAACAGCAACCGGTAGACGGGCAGGCGTTCCGTGGTCGTCGAGTTCCGCCACCAGGCCGCAAGGTCGGCAGGCTGGGTCGGCGGGTCGGCCAGGCCTGCCGCGTCGGCCAGTCTCCGGCGCAGCAGGTCGATCACCTCGGTGACCAGATTCTCCTTCGAGCCGAAGTGGTGCAGCAGCGTCCCATGGCTGACGTTCACCGCCGCGGCCAGCGGCCGCATCGCCAGACCGGCCAGACCGTTTGTCAGGACGTAATCGGTCACCGCGTCGAGCAGTTCGGGCCGCCGGTGCCGGTAGCGGACGCTGCGGCCGTCGATGCGCTCCTCCATCGGCCGGACGATACGGCAACACGAGATAGATTGACCGATTGGTCGAACTAATTTTAGAGTGACCGCATGGCTTCCGAGATCACTCGCCTGCACCACGTCGGCCACGTCGTCCGGGATATGTCCGCCGCGCTCGACCTCTACCGGCGGCTGGGCTTTGCCGTGCCGGCGCCCGGTTATCCCGCGATGTCACCCCGCGAGGGCGCCGAGCCGGAGCCGTTCGGCGCGGCCAACACCCACGCCGACTTCTCGCACGACTTCCTTGAACTGTCCACCGTGGTTCAGGCCGATGGCCGCCTGCCGTCGAACGCGCGGCTCGTACCGCTGCAGGCCCCGCCCGACGTGCTCCCGACGCTGCTGGAGCGGATCCACGCCACCAGCGCGAACTTGGCGGAATGCCTGGACCGTTTCGAGGGCCTGCACATCCTGATGTTCTCCTCGGCCGACATCGACGCCACCGCCGCACGGTTGACCACCGCGGCGGTGCGGCACGGCGGGGTGAACACCGTGCGGCGACCTGCCGGGGACCACGTCGAGACCGTTCGATACCTGGAGATCGACGGAGTGAGGCCAGGCGTGGAGGCGGAAGGCAGAGTCGGCGTCGTCGCGGATCTGGATCCGCGGATTCAAGCCACCCGGCTGACCGACCATCCGAACGGCGCTGTCGGCCTCCTCGATGCCACGCTCTGCGTCGCCGACGACGAACTGGACGCCACCCAGGCGCGCTACGAGCGTTATCTCGGCCGGACGCCTCGCCCGGAAGGGTCCACCCGGGTCTTCGACCTCGACGGCGCGACGCTCACCCTCGTGCCCGCCTCCGGTCTCGCCACACTGTTCCCCGGTGAGCGGCTCCCCGCGCTGCCCGCTCTCATCGCGTGCACGGTCGCCGTCACCGACCTGACCGCAACGAAGAAACTGTTGCGGGACAACGAGGTCCCGCTGCGACAGACGCCGCTCGGAGATGTCTTCGTACCGGCCGGGACCTCCCTCGGCGCCACCATCGTCTTCCGGCAGGCGAGCGCCGATCTCAGGCGCGGGCGGCGACCAGCAGGGCGAAGGCCGCGATGATGACGGCGACGCGAACGTAGTGAAAGCGGTCCCAGCGGATCATTTGCTCCTTCCAGTCCGCCGGCCGGTTCTCGGCGGTCCACGTCTTGCTCCGATTGTTGATCGGGACGAGCAGCAGGATCGACATGACCACGCTGACGATCAGCAGCGCGCCGGCGGTGACCACGAGTCCGGCGCCGGGGAGCTGCCATCCCGCGATGGCCCAGATCGCGACGAGGACGAGCGAACCGATGTACCAGACCGGCATGACCGCGCCGAGCATGCGGCCCCCGTGGGCACGGCCGCTGACCATGCTGTCCTCAGGAAGGGCGTTGAGGATCGGGTTGATGACGAACGAGACGGAGAACTCCACCCCCACCATCACGCCGACGAGCACGGTCGTGACGATCTCAAGTGCGTTGAGCATGACTACCTCTTCTGAAATCTAGCGCTGCTAGCTGATGCGGCAACGCTAGCACTAGCACTGCTAGTTTGCCTAGCAATGCTAGAAATGTCTCGTTCACCAACCGCCTATCGTGACGACTCCGTGGCCACCGGCGTCGGCCTGCTCGAGCAGTGCGATGTGCGAGAACGTGAAGTAGCGGAAGTCGTGGAACCACAGCACCGCACCGTGTGGTGGATCGCGTTGCTCCTGCGGTATCGCGTCGCATTCCTCACCGAGACGGGTCAGGAGGTCCCAGGGCAGCCGGTGAGCCGCGTCGAGCAACTCACGCACACCGGCCGGGCGCAGCGTGTAGTTCAGCAGGTGGCGCCAGTCCCCGGGGTCGGCTGAGCGTGCGGTCCCGCATCCGCCGCCAGGTCGTCGCGACGCTGCGGCTCCCACTCCTCGGTGTAGACGTAGCCGGTGGTCAGTGTGCCGAGCACGGTGTCGGTGAGTGCGCGAGTCTCGGCGGTGAGCCGCGGGCGCAGACAGTCGCCGTAGTACCAAAGGCTGTTCCAGTGGCCTTTGGTACCGGGCATGTCGTCCACGGACAGAAACGGCGCCATCGGCTCTTCCGCGTCATCCCACAGCCACACATGATCCCAATGCGGCTCGCGAGTGAGGGCGAGCAAGGGCTCCCACTCGACCACGGCCCCGTAGGCGTCGTACCCCATGCCGCGAGTATCACTCACCGGATCGGTTTCAGGGAGCGAGGTTCGTGCAAGGCACTCAGATGTTCAGCCGCCGGAGGGTGCGCTGCTGAGG
This sequence comes from Amycolatopsis sp. WAC 01376, assembly GCF_003947415.1. Classification (GTDB taxonomy): domain Bacteria; phylum Actinomycetota; class Actinomycetes; order Mycobacteriales; family Pseudonocardiaceae; genus Amycolatopsis. The sequence goes on along the minus strand of NZ_QHKL01000003.1, from coordinate 353,338 downwards.
TCGACAACGCAGAAGCGGTTGCCATCCGGGTCGGCGAGAACGACGAAGTCCGGGTTGGGCGGATAGCGGTCCCAATCGACGTCTCTGGCCCCGAGTTCCTTCAGACGTGAGACTTCGGCTTCTTGCTCCGCGGCGGTATCGACGAAGAGGTCGAGATGGATCCGCGGATAGGGCTCGATCGGCGAAGTACTCGCCATCAGCCCCAGCACGCGACCGGTTCCATCGGCGCCGACCAGAGTCCGCCAACCGTCGCTCGCCCACTCGTCGTCGGCAATGAGATTCAGCGCCGCGGTCCAGAATTCCACCGCCCGCGGCAGATCCGACACACCGATCACGGGCAACCCGAGCCTGAGCATGCCTTCAGGGTAGCCATGCTCCGGCTTGTCCGACGGGAACCTGCGCCTGGACCACTCGGCCGGCCGGGTCAGCAGCATTGGGGTCGCGTACTCGATCGGTGACCAAGAAGCCGGGGAGTTCAAGCCCATGGTCTTCCGTGAGCAAAAAGGTTCCACCGCGCACGTCCGGTTCCCAGCCGACCGTCAACGCGTGTTCGATCAGTCGTCGAATGTCGACAGCGCCCGGATACGACCCATCCGTCTCGGCAGGGGCCCACCCCACCCCCATGTCCTTGGAAAGCAGGTCCACCTCCAGCGCACGACTGTTCTTGCCGTCGCCCCAAATCCGTACGTTGATACATCGATGGAGACTTCCAGCATCGCCTGACACCGCACCGATCCGGGCACGCCAGGTGAAGTCCCGTTCCCCCACGCGGAGTGCCCGCAGTCTCCTCCGCACTCTCCGGAGCTTACGGGCCTGCGCACGATTGTGCGCTTCTTTTACAGGTCACGGCGTCACGCCCAAAACACTGGTTCTGGCCGGCGCCGCGGACGTCGGCCATCAGGTGCGGCGCTAGACAAACGTTCGGGCGTTCCTGGTTCGGTCAGTGCTCGGCGGCGATCCTGAGGAATCTCGCTATCGAAGATGACCGGCTCCCTGAGCGCCAGAGTGCCAGGGTCCGGTACGGCGTCGCATCACCGACCGGCAGGTAGACGACGTCCGGGCGGACGTTCACGGCGGCCAGCGAGGCGGGCACCAGTGCCACGGCCTGCCCGAGAGAGACCACCTCCAGCATCTGGGCGGTGTCGCGGACGACCGGCCCGTCGGACCGGCGCTCGGGATGGCCCAGCCAGTAGCCGCGCTCGACGATCCGCGAATCCGCCCATCGCGGAGCGGGCTCGGCGAGCAGATCGGCGACGTTGAGCACGTCGTGCCCGGCGAGCTCGTGATCGGCGGCGAGCGCGGCGACGCGCGGTTCGGTCGTCAGGAGTTCGGTTTCGAGGCCTTCGCCGTCCACACAGGCGGCGATCGCCAGATCGGCGCGTCCGTCGCGGACCAGCTCGGCCTGTTCACCGAACCCGCTCACCACCACACGGATCTCCGGCGCGGCCGGATCCTCCTGGAAGCGTTCGCGGACGCGGTGCAGCAGTCGGGTGGCCACTCCTGGTTTGGCGGTCACCACAAGCGCGTTCCCGTCCCGACGCGTCCGGCGAACGGCTGTGTCCAGTGCGGCGAGGACCTTGGCCGACTCGGCGAACAGGGTCTCCCCGGCGGGAGTCAGCGCCAGCCGCCGCCCGGTGCGATCGAACAGTTCCGCGCCGATCCGGCGTTCGAGCCCACGGATGGCCCGTGACAGCGGCGGTTGCGCGATACCGAGACGACCGGCCGCGCGGGTGATGTTCAGGTCTTCGGCGACGGCGCGGAAATAGCGCAGTTCGCGGATCTCCGGATCCGGCATACCGTCAGGGTAGGGCCCGCACACCGGATCGGTGCTTCTGTTCCGGCGTGCGGTCGGCTGAGGTGGTGGCATGCACCCCCACGAAGTCGCGCTCGTCACCGGCGGTGGCAAAGGCATCGGCAAGGAGATCGTCCGGCGACTGGCCGGACGCGGACTCACCGTCTACCTCGGCGCGCGGGATCCGGAAGGGGGCGGCGCGGCCGGACCGGGCATCCGGCCCATCCGGCTCGACGTCACCGACGAAGCGTCCGTGGCAGCGGCGATCGAAGCGATCGAAGCCGAGACCGGCAGACTGGACGTCCTGGTCAACAACGCCGGCATCACCAGCGAATGGGGCCTGCGCACCACCGACTTCACGGCCGCGCATCTGCGCGAGGTGTACGAGGTCAACGTTTTCGGTGTCGTCACGATGATCTCGGCCTGCTTGCCCTTGCTGCGCCGCTCCCCCAACCCGCGCGTGGTCAACCTGTCGAGCGGGCTCGCGTCCCTCACTCTGCTGAGTGATCCGGAGATTTCCCTGCCCACCGAAGGATTCCTTGCCTACAGCTCATCCAAGGCCGCGCTCAACGCCTTGACCCTGCTCTACGCCGAAACCCTCCGTGCCGACGGCATCAAGGTCAACGCCGTCAGCCCCGGCATGGTGCCGACCGACCAGAACGCCGGCGCTCCTTTCCCACGCGGGCACCGCACCGTGGCCGAGGGCGCGTCCGTTCCGGTCCTGCTCGCGACGATCCCCGCGGACGGCCCGTCCGGCGTCTTCCGCGGCCCAGATTCCCTCGAGGACGTCATCCCCTGGTGAACCGGACTCCGCCGTCAAGGACCACCATCTCCGACGCCGCCTCCGCCATCCGATACCCAGGACTGCTCGCGCTCGGGCTCGCCACTCCCCTCTGGTGCACGGCCTGCTGCTGGAGGATCCGTCGGCGCTGCCGCGCGCCGAGAAAACGACCGGTGCGGTGCTGATGCGCCTGGCCGCCGAGTACCTCCGTGATCGTCCTGAGGAGGATTTCCAGCGGTATTACGTGGACCGAAGCGGCTATTTCGCCGGGCTGATCGTGGTGCGCTGACGCGGCTGCTTCCGGATTGTCCGCATGGTGAAAGGGTGTGGCGGACAGCCTTGCTCAGGGGCTCGGCACCGTGTCGCCGACCAGAACCGAACGAGTGGACAGGAGCGGGTATGACCGACGATGTGGCAGGCCAAGTGATCAAGGCTGAGCAGGATCGGATCCAATGTCTCCTCGACGTGGATCGCGGCACTTACGACCGCTTGCACGCCGCGGAGTACCGGTTGTGCAACCCGACCGGCACCGTGTGGACGAAGGCCGAATACCTGGATCTCCTCACCACCGGACGCGTCGCCTACCGGGAACTGCGGCTGACCGGCGACGTGGACGCCATCGTCGGCACCGACGTCGTCGTCCTCCGCTACCGGTGCGTCATCGAACTCACCGTCGACGGCGCGGACATCCCGCGGCACGAGGCCTGGCACACCGACGTCTACACCCACGCCGGCGGCACGTGGCGCTGTGTCTGGTCACAAGCCACCGGCATCATGGACCCGCCGTTGACCACACCCTGACCCAGCACGACGAAGGCGCGGACCGAACGAAAGCACTGTAGGTTCTCGCCGCTCGTGACATGTCGATCTTGTGCGACCTGGGAGGCGGCTTCGCGACGTAGCAGCGCTGGTGGTACCCGCTGTGTTGGCCGTTGCCGCCTACCGAAGGACGACTGTCAAGCGCAAGCCGCCGCCCTGCAGCCACTCGGCCGGGGACCGGTCGTCGTGCCTGTACGTCAGATTCGGTTCAGTCCCCCACCCTGCCGGTGTCGTACGCCCACATCGCGATCTCGACCCTGTTTCGGGCGCCGATTTTGGTCAGCAGGCTGGCGACGTGGGTCTTGGCGGTCGTCAAGCCGATGAATAGCTCGGCGGCGATCTCCGCGTTCGTGCGGCCGCGGGCGACCAGCGTCAGCACCTCCTCCTCCCGTTCGGTGAGCGGCTCGATCGGTTGAGTCAGTCGGCTCGACGGTTCCCTGGCGGCGAGCGTGGCCAGCAGCCGCCGGGTGATGTTCGGCGCGATCAGGGCATCGCCGACGGCGGCCGCATGGACGGCCTGGACGAGCAGCTCCGTCCCGGCATCCTTGAGCAGAAAGCCCCGGGCGCCGGCCCGGAGCGCGCCCTGGACGTACTCGTCGAGGTCGAACGTCGTGATCACCACTACCGCGATCGGGTCCGGGACGCCCCGCCCCGCGAGGAGCTTGGTCACCTCGATGCCGTCGAGCCCGGGCATCTGGATGTCGACCAGGCACACGTCGGGGCGGAGCCGATGCGCCAGCTCGACGGCGGCGTGGCCGTCGGCGGCCTGGCCGACGACCTCAATGCCGGGCTGCGCGTCAAGGATCATCGACAGGCCGGTGCGCACCAGATCTTGGTCGTCGGCCACCAGCACGCGCACCGTCATCGGCGTACCTTAGTCGGCAGTTCGGCGTCGACCGTCCACCCGCCCTCGGGCGCCGGCCCGGCACGCAGCGTGCCGCCGAGCAGCTGCACACGCTCGGTCATCCCCAGCAGCCCGAAGCCGTGGTTCACCGACCGTGCCGGGTCGATCTGTCCGTCGTCGGTCACGCGTAGTCGCAGCGTTCCCGCGCCGTCCACGACCCGGATCTCCACACGCGAGGCGTTGCGGGCGTGCCGCAGGGCGTTGGTCACCGCCTCCTGCGCCAGCCGGTAGACCGCCGCGTCGATCTGGGGCGGAAGTTCGTCCAGGTCATCCGGCAACTTCACATCGACGACCGGGACCGGGGCGCGTCTGGCGAGAGACACCAGGTCGGCAACGCCGGGCTGGGGGGCGTACCCCGCCGGCGCTCCGTCGCGCAGCACGCCGACCATCACCCGCATCTCCGCGAGCGTCCGCGACGCTTCCCCTTCGATCGCCGCCAGCACCTCGAGTGCCGCCTCAGGTCGCTGCCCGGCCATCGCCCGGCCCGCCTGCGCCTGCACAGCGATCGCCGAGACGTGGTGGGCGACGATGTCGTGCAACTCGCGCGCGAGACCGACCCGCTCCTGGCCGCGGATCCGGTCCACCTCCCGGCGCCGGCTCTCGGCGCGGTAGCGGAACGCCGCTCCGCCCGCCGCCGCCGCCGCGAGAATGGCGAACCCGCCGAAGATCTCGGTCGGCCCGATGTAGTCGGGGACCATACCGATTCCCGCGGCGACCGCCACCACCGCCAGCCCGATCACGATCTCGCGCCCTGAGCCCCAGCGGACCAGCGCGTAGACGAGCACCAGGACGTAGATCATCGTGTCGAGGCCCACGCTCGGGGCCCCGCCCAGCAGGCTCGCCAGTCCCAACGCCATCGCGGCGCCGAAGGCCACCACGACACAGGCCAACGGGTGGGTCCGCCGCCACAGCAGCACCGGCGCGAGCCCGACCGCCACGATCGTCGCGAACGGCCGCCAGGCGACGTCGTCCCGGAGGACTCCCTCGAGCAGCGCCGTCACCATCAACGCCCCGACCAGCACCCAGTCGCGCGACACCCGTTCGGGAGCGTCCGTGGCGCGCGGCTCGGCCCACAGCGAGCGCAGGGCGTTGGTGGTCACGCACCCAGCCTAGGGACCGCCGAGGCGCCGGGGACCGACCGAAAGAACGAGACGCCGCTCCTCCTCACGGCCGGGGCGGGTCCGGCCTCGACGACGATGTGCCCGCCGCCGGGCTCGGCGATCGTTGGCCCACCAGTCCTCACCACGATAACGGAGCCCACGATGAGAACACGTCAACCCACCACGACCGCACTGGACGAGCAGCGGATCCCGGTGAGAGCCAAGCTCGCCGCAGCGTGGACGAGCCTCGTGCTCCTGTACGCCTACGTGGACATTCTCGCCTTCTTCAAACCCGGCGTCATCAAAGACATCGAGGCCGGCGTCGTCTTCGAGTTCGACATCAGCCAGACGTTGTTCACCGTCTTCCTCACGCTCATGGCGATCCCGATCCTCATGGTCGTGCTGTCGATGACCTTGCCCGCCCGGGCGAACCGCACCACGAACCTCATCGTGGCCTCGGTACAGGTCCCCTTCGCGGCGTTCAACGCGGTGGGCGAGTCCTGGACGTACTTCTACGGCCTCGGCGTCGCGCTGGAATTGATCGTTCTCGCCCTCATCCTGCGGTACGCCTGGACCTGGCCCCGCACCGCACCGTCGGCGACCACGGCGACCATAGCCACCAGCCCGGACCGTGAAACCGTTCGCGCCCAGCAGCAAGCGTGAACCCAAGCCCAGTCCCCGTCCTGTTCGGAGCCATCTGCCTCGGTGCCGCGGTGTGGGCCTGCCGGCGGTGGGACACCAACTACCACTGGGACGTCGCGTAGGCCCCTACCGGCAGGTCAGATCAATCGGATTCGCACACCGGCCCAACGTCCGCCAGTCCCCACCCTCCACTTCACCATCGCGCCCGGCACTGTCACGGTCAACGGCAAGCCCTGCGGGCAGCCGCCCGGTCGCCCAGCGCGGTGGCCATGCCAATGGCTCGAAGAGCGCGGGATGCCGGCGGGTTGCAATTCGTCAGGAGCGGCGTACACGAGATAGCCCGGCCGCGCGGCGTCGGTCATGACCTTCATCGTCGCGGAACGTGGTGACAGCGTTTCGGCCGCCACCAAGCGCGACCACCGCGACCGTGGTCAGCACCGCGATCACGGCTGCTGTGGCCCACATGGCGCCGTCGTGCAAGGCAGCTCCAGCTCGCGAGCCGCTGGGCGTAGTCTGCCGCGGTCGTCGGTTCGCTGCTCATGTCAGGGGCCGCTACAACGGGCCACCGACAGTTCCAATCCGGTAGCTCGGGCGCGTTGTGCTCAGTCCGCCGGGCTGGGTTTGGGTATGTCGGCAGAGGTGAATTCCTTTGGCTCGTAGGGTTTTCCGGCGAGTGTTGCTCTGCCGAAGTCGGGTGCGAGGTCGCAGGTTGCCTGGGAGATGCTTGGAGGGCTTGCGAAGGCTGCCCCCTCGAACGATGTGACACCGGAGAAGTTCGTCTTGACGAAGTCGGCTTGGCCGGTGAAGGCCGTCTTGCCGAATAGCGCGTGGTGGGAGAAGGCCGTCGCGTCGAAGGTGACATTTTTTGAGAAGGTTGCCTGGCTGAAGGTGGCCGAGCTGAAGTCGCAGTCGTTGAACCAGGCGCTGCCGTTGAAGGAAACGTTGTCAAAGTCTGCGTGCTCGAAAGACGCATTTCGGAACCATGCAGTGCCGCCGAAGGACGCATTGGGAAATCTGGCGAGGTTTGCGAATTTCGTTCCGTCGAACCAGGCGAGATCGTTGAAGATCACGTTGTTGAACATGGCGATCTCGGTAAAGGTGGTGTCAGCGATCGTGGTGGGTCCCGTGAAAATGGCGTGCCCGAAGTGCGCGATTCCGATGTTCGCTTCGTTCAGGTTGAAGTCGATGAGTTGGGCGCCGACGAGGTCGAGGTCCAAGGGGCCCCAGTAGGCGGTGCCGAGGTCGGGTTGAAGGTGGTCGCCGAGGAGGCGTTGGGCGGTGAGCCGGACTTCGCGTTCCTGGACGAGGGCTCGGTACTGCTCGTGTCGTTCGCTGCCGGCGTGGCCGGGTGGTGGCTCGGTGAGTTCGTAGGGCATGCGGAGGTAGGCGCAGAGGACGTTGACGATGGTCTGCCGCTGGGTTTCGTTGTCCTGGGCGAGGCGCTCGAGGGCGTAGAGGCCGCTGAGCCGGACCGGGGCCTTGTCCGAGCCGAGCAGTTCCGCGGCTTTGAGGTAGAGCTCGGTGATCCGGCGGGCCGCGGCGAGGATCCGGGCGTCGGCGGCGACCTGTTCCTGATGCGCCTGGGTGGTGGCGGCGACGGCCTGCTGGTGGGCGAGGGTGTTCGCGGCGGTACGTTCGGCGAGTTCGTGTGCCTCGTATTTGGCCAGGAGGTCGAGTTCGGTGGAGCGCTGGCGTCGGATGGCCAGCCACAGGACGAGTACGCCGCCGAGTCCTACGCCGAGGGTGCCGCCGGTGCGGATCACGTCGAGCTTCGTGCTGTCCATGCCGACCCCGAGCATCAGCCATACCGCGCCAATCGCGACCAGCAGCATCATCGGGATCCCGACGGCGATCACCCAGCCCGGGATCGGCCGCAGCACCGGCCGCACTTCACCACTCGATGTCGAGCCCGGTGGTGGGGTGCTTGTGGTCGGCGGCCGTGCGTCGTTGGTCATGACCTTCATCGTCGCGGAACATGGCGCGAACGTTTCGGCCAACTTCCGGACCGGCTCAGGCAGACGCCGCGCTGACGAAGCAGCGTGTTCGGCAGCGCAGGGGCACTGGAGGCCGAGGACTACCCGGCGATGGGGGCGAGCGCGGTTGCCGGTTCGCCGCTCATGTCCGAGACGCTACAGCGGGGCACCGACAGTTCGGGGCTGGTTGCGAGAGTTACCAGGCTGACGATCCGCCACGTGCGCCTTCGTCGCGCATCGAACGGGCCGTCACAACAGTCCCGGGTAGTCACTGGACGGGCGTCAAAATCGGCACTGGTACCCCAGACACGAAGAAGCCCAGGCCGCGTGGCCTGGGCTTGTGCTCCCCCGCTTGGACTCGAACCAAGAACCCTCCGGTTAACAGCCGAATGCTCTGCCAGTTGAGCTACAGGGGATCGTGCTCCGCACCGGCCGGATCGCTCCGACCGATGAGAGAACTTTAGCCCATGCCCTCCGGTGGCCGTGCACCCACCCCCACTTTCTCCGGCCACCTCGTCAAGCTCGCGTTTTGAGGGACAATGGCAGCCGGAGCAAGATCGAAGGAGGCGTGGACTCGGATGAAGATGTTCCTGCTGGGTGCGGCCGCGGGCTACGTATTGGGCGCGAAGGCCGGCCGGGGACGGTACGAGCAGATCGTGCGGACGTACCGCAAGATCGCTGACCACCCCATGGTGCAGGGCGCCGCCGGGGTCGCTCGCGCCAAGGTCGGTGAGCGGTTCGGGCGGCCTCAGCGCTGACCGCACCCGAGACGTGCCGAAAGGGCCCTTCACCGCATGAGACGCGGTCAAGGGCCCTTTCGCAGACAGAGAAGTCAGCCCACCGTGGCGACCACGAAGACGCGCCGGAACTCGAACCAGGTGGTCCCGTCGGGGCGCGGCGGGTAGGCGTTGTCCAGCTCGCGGGCGATCTGCGCGCGGAACTGGTCCCATTCGGCTCCGGCGAGGGCCTCCTTGACCGGCAGCAGCGAGGTGCCGGTGATCCATTCGAGTATGGCGTCCTTCCCCGCCAGCCGCTGCAGGTACGTCGTCTCCCAGGCGTCGACGGCGCAGCCGGCGTCGGCGAGCAGGTTCCCGTAACCGAGCGGGCTGTCGACGGCCTCGTTCTCCCGCAGGACGACGTCGGCGAGGCGCGGAGCCCACTCCTCGGTGCGCGCGAGGGCGCGGACCAGGGCATGTGACGGGGCGTCGAAGTTGCCGGGGACCTGGAACGCGAGCGTCGCCCCGGACGGCAGGAGGCCCACCCAGCGGCGGAGCAGGTCACGGTGCTCCGGGACCCACTGGAGCACGGCGTTCGAGATGACCACGTCGGTGTCCGGTTCGGGCACCCAGTCGTTGACGTCGAGCACTCGCGCGTCGACGCCGCGTGAGCGTGCGGCTTCGACCATTTCGGGTGAACTGTCGCTCGCCTCGATGATCGCGTCCGGCCAGCGTTCCGCCAGGCCCGCGGTCAGGTTGCCGGGTCCGCAGCCGAGGTCGGCGACCCGGCGGGGTTTCTCCGCCGTGATCCGCCCGACGAGGTCATGGAACGGCCTGGCCCGGAGGCCGGCGTAGTCGAGGTACTTGACCGGATCCCACATGGCGCCTCCCAGCGATACAGTACGAGCGTACTGCTAGCCGTGGGGCTTCGCCAGTTTCTCGGCCGCTTCCTCGGCGATCGCCTTGACCACGTCGGCGTCCGTGCCCGGATCGGGCCGCACCTGCAGCACCGTGCCGTCCTGGCCGGGGACCTTGCGCTCGACGAACCACGCTCCGCCGGTCCCGAAGTCCTTGCGATGCCGCCCGCGGACCGAGCCGTCGACCCGCTGCCGCACCAGGAGCGGGACCTTGCCGGGCCGGGCGAGCCGGAACCGGATCGGGGTCTTGTCGGCCAGCAGCACGGCCTTCCCCGCGGTCCCGGTCTCCTCGGACTCGGTCAGGGTCAGCACCCCGTCCGACCACGCGGCCTTGCCGACCAGATGCCAGCCGACCCTGCGCGGCCCCGGAATCCACAACCCCAGCGCCGTCACCAGCAGGTATCCGCCGCCCTCGACGGCCGCGCTCCCGACGACGTGCTCGCCGTCGTCCAGTGTGCCGTCGAAATCCGCCGGGACACGGTCACCCAGCAGGTGACGCAGCCAGCCCATGCTCAGTCCAATCCGCCGATGGCCTGTTCCTTCAGCGCCTTCCGGTACTGCTCGAGCGCGACGAGGTCGCCGAACAGCGCGCGGTAGTCGTCCGGCGCCTCGACCGGCGAAAGCCGCTGGAGCTTCGACTTGATCTCGTTGATCTGGCGGGCGACCAGGCTTTCCTGCACCGCCGCGAGCTGCGCGGAAATGTAGCGCGAGTCGACTTCGCCCTTGGCACGCAACGGTTCCACCGAAAGTTCGCTGAGCACTCGCCGCACCGTCCCTTGCGGACAGTGCGGGACGGCCGCGTCGAGCAGGGATGGCCCGGTCAGCCCGGAACCCGCTCCCCCGGCGGACAGCAACGCCTTGTGGATGGCGACGTAAACCGGATGGGTGAACGCGTCCTCGGGGAGCGCGTCGTACTCCGCCCCGGCGAGCATCGGCTGCTGCAGGGCCGCCTTGAGCGCCTCGCGCTGCGCGATGAACCGCGGATCGCCGGGCGCGGGGCGTGGCAGATCCTCCTCGGCGGTGGCCGTGGCCCCCGTGGCCGGCCGCCGGACCTCGATCGTCGTGGAGCGTTTCGCCATGGCACCCGCGCTGCCGCGGACCCGGTTCACCACCTGTGCCGCGTCCTGCCACCCGACCCACCAGGCGAGTTTCGACGCGTAGCCGTCGCGGCTGGCGCGGTCCTTGATGCCCGCGACCATCGGGACGGTCTTCTGCAGTGCCGCGACCTGACCGTCGACGGAGTCGAGGTCGAAGCCCTTGAGCATGCTCTTGATCGCGAATTCGAACAGCGGGATCCGCCGCGCGACCAGGTCGCGCACGGCGGTGTCGCCCTTGGCGAGCCGCAGTTCACAGGGATCCATGCCGTCGGGGGCGACCGCGATGTAGGTCTGCCCGGCGAAGGTCTGGTCGCCCTCGAAGGCCTTCAACGCCGCCTTCTGGCCGGCTTCGTCACCGTCGAAGGTGAAGATCACTTCGCCGCGGAAGGCGTCGTCGTCCATCATCAGCCGCCGGAGGACCTTCATGTGGTCCTCGCCGAACGCCGTGCCCGACGACGCCACGGCCGTCGGCACCCCGGCGGCGTGCATCGCCATCACGTCGGTGTAGCCCTCGACGACGACGACCTGGTGCCGCTTCGCGATCTCGCGTTTGGCCAGATCGAGGCCGAACATGACCTGCGACTTCTTGTAGATCGGCGATTCCGCGGTGTTCAGGTACTTCGCCGAGACACGGTCGTCGTCGTACAGGCGCCGCGCGCCGAACCCGACCACCTCGTTGCCGACGTCGCGGATGGGCCAGAGCAGCCGCCGGTTGAACCGGTCCATCGGCCCGCGCTGGCCTTCCTTGGCCAGCCCGGCGGTGAGCAGTTCCTTGACTTCGAAGCCGCGGTTGAGCAGATGTTTGGTGAGCTTGTCCCAGCCGGCGGGCGCGTATCCGCAGCCGAACGTCTGCGCGGCGGCGGCGTCGAAACCCCGTTCGGACAGGAAGTCCCTCGCCGCACGCGCGTCCGGGGTGAGCAGCTGCTCGGCGTAGAACTCCTGGGCCGCGCGGTGCGCTTCGATCAGCCGGGCGCGGGTGCCGCGATCCCGCTGGACGCTTCCGCCGCCGCCTTCGTAGGTCAGCCGGAACCCCGCGCGATCCGCGAGCCGCTCGACGGCTTCGACGAACGAGATCAGGTCCATCTTCTGGATGAACTTGATCACGTCACCGCCTTCGCCGCAGCCGAAGCAGTGGAAGGTGCCGTGGGAGGGGCGCACGTTGAACGACGGGGTCTTCTCGTTGTGGAACGGGCAAAGCCCTTTCAGGCTGCCGCCGCCGGCGTTGCGGAGGGCCACGTAATCCGCGATGACCTCGTCGATCCGGTTGCGCTCGCGCACCTCCGCGATGTCGCTGTCCCGAATCCGTCCTGCCACGCTCATCACTCTAGGCCGTGTCCGGTAAGTCGGTTCGATGGGCTTCGTGATCCAGGTGGTTCCTGACGGTGCGAGCGGATCGCCCTCGTACCGGGTCGTACTCGGGCGCATCCGCCCGTGCCGTCAGGAACCACCTGGGCGCGAAGACCGCGAACCGACTTACCGGACACGGCCTAGTTCCCGCTCACGGAGCACTGTGCGGCACACTCGGGGAATGAGCACCGCCCTGGACGAACTAGCCGGGAACTTCGCCACGCTGCGCCCTCATCTGGTGTCGGTCGCGTACCGGCTCACGGGCACGCTGTCCGACGCCGAGGACGCGGTCCAGGAGTCTTGGCTGCGCCTGAGCGGCCTGGACGAGCGCCGCCGTTCGGCCATCGAGGACCACAAGGGCTGGCTGACCACCGTCGTCAGCCGGATCTGCCTCGACCGGCTGCGGTCCGCGGTGGTGCGCCGCGAACGGTACGTCGGCGAATGGCTGCCCGAACCGGTCCTCGGCCCGCTGGGCACGCCGTCGTCGGAAGATCCGCTGACCGTCGCGGTCCGCGACGACGGGATGCGGATGGCGGCGATGGTGGTCCTCGACCGGCTCACGCCGGAGCAGCGCGTCGCGTTCGTCCTGCACGACGCGTTTTCGGTGCCGTTCGGCGAGATCGCCGAGATCCTGGGCTGCACGCCGGAGGCCGCGCGCCAGCACGGTTCCCGCGGCCGCCGCGCGGTCGCCGACGCCGATCCGCCGCCCCGGACGGCGCTCGCCGAGCAGCAGCAGATCATCGAGAAGTTCATGACCGCGATGCTCACCGGCGACATCCAGGCGGTGGCGGAGGTCCTCCACCCCGACGTCGTCCTCGTCGGCGACGGCGGCGGCAAGGCGCGCACGGCGGTGCACACGGTCGCCGGATTCGACAAGGTCACCCGGCTGTTCCAGGGGCTCATGCGGATGTACGACCCGGCCGGGATCGAGCAGGCAAGGGTCGCGCTCGTCAACGGCGACCTCGGGCTGTACATCCCGCCGCAGGCGGCCTCCGCCGATTACCGGGCGCTCGACGAGCACGTCGACGCGTTCGTCATCCGCGACGGGAAGATCGTGGCGATCTACGACATGGCGAACCCGGACAAGCTCACCACCGCGCGGACCCGCGTCGGCCCCTGACCGCGTTTAGTCCTCTGAATGCGCCCTGGCGCATTCAGAGGACTAAACGCGGGAGTTTCAGGGAAGCGGGATCTTGCAGGCGTCGCCCGAGGTGAAGCCCTGCGCGGTGATGTCGAGCGCGCTGTTCATCCGGGCACGCATGTTCTCGAGCCCGATCTGGTAGGTCAGCTCGATGACGCCCTTGCGGCCGAACTCGCGTTCCAGTTCGGCGACCTGCTCGTCGGTGACGGTCACCGGGCTCGCGGTCATCGCGTCGGCGTACGCGAGCCCGAGCCGTTCCTGGTCGGTGAAGGCGGGCGACTTCGCGTAGTCGTCGATGTTCTTCAGCCGTTCGATGTCGAGCCCCTCGTGCAGTTGCAGCATGGTCCCGAAGTCGATGCACCACGTGCAGCCGAGCTGGGTCGCGACGCGGTACACGGCCAGCTCGCGCACGTTGGCGGGCAGCGTCTTGCTGGCCTTTTCCGCCAGCATTTCGTGCATGCCGTTGGCCCGGAGCAGTGCCGGGTGGTGCGCGTAGACGGCCATCGGCTCGGGGACGGCACCGAAGCGCTTGCCGGCGAACTTGTAGATCAGCTTCAGCAGGAAGCCGGCTTCGGCGGTCTTGACGGCGGGAATGCGCGGCATGGTGTCCTCCTCGTGCGGTTGCGATCACCCTCTGGACGAGGCCGGCGGCGCAGACGTGACAGGCGCTTCGGTGACGTGGACCACGCGGAGTATTTAGCCTTTTCGCCGGAACCCTCATTCGATCAATGAGGGTACGCTCACACTCTGCGATTCCTTCGATACAACCGGCGAGCCCTCCGCACTCTCCCCCGGAGGAAACACATGGACCATCCGAGGCTCGCCGTCGAGAATCCCGCGACCGGGCGGCCGATCACGACCGTCCCGGACGACGGCCCGGCCGATGTCGACAAAGCGGTACGCGCCGCCGTCGGGGCCTGGCCCGCCTGGCGAGTCTCGGATCGGCACGCGGCGCTGATGTCGTGCGCGGTCGTCGTCGAGGAGGCCGCGCCGGTGCTGGCCCCCGTGCTGACCGAGGAGCAGGGGAAACCGCTCCGGGAAGCCAAAGAGGAGTTCGCCGAGGCCGCCGCGCGGTTCCGGTACTTCGCCGGTGCGCGGGCCGGATCGCTTCTCGTCGGCCACGGCCCGGTCGCCGCGATCACGCCGTGGAGCTTTCCCGTGCGACTGGCCGCCGCGGAACTCGCGCCGTCGTTCGCCGCGGGCGACACGGTAGTGCTCACACCGTCGCCGCATACCCCGCTCACCACCCTGCACCTGGGCCGGATGCTGGCGGAGGTGCTGCCGCCGGGGGTGCTGACGGTGCTCACCGGACGGGATCCGCTCGGCGAACGGCTGGCCGCCACGCCCGGACTGCGACGGCAGGCGCCGGAACCGGGCGGCAACGATCCCGCGATCGTCCTCCCCGGCACCGATCCTGCCCTCATCGCGGAAAGCCTGTTCTGGAGCGCGTTCACCAATTGCGGGCAGCTGTGCACGGCGGTCGAACGGGTCTACGCCGTCGGATCCGCGTACGACGGCGTGGTCGAGGCGCTCGCGGCCTCGGCGGCGAAGGTCGTGGTCGGCGACGGGCGGACGCCCGGCACGCAGATCGGCCCCGTGAACAACCGGCCGCGGCACGACCGCGTCACCGGCCTCACCGAGGAGGCCAGGTCGGACGGCGCGCGGATCGTCACCGGCGGACCGCTCGACCGACCCGGCTACTTCTTCGCCCCGGCGATCGTCGCCGAGGCGCACGACGGGATGCGCGTGGTCGCCGAGGAACAGTTCGGCCCGGTGCTGCCGGTCGTCCGATGCTCCACAGTGGACGAAGCGCTCGGGCTCGCCAACGCCACGACGCCCGGCTCGCGCGCATCGGTGTGGGGCACGGACGAGGAGCACGCCGTGGAAGTCGCGACACGGCTCGACTACGGGACGGTGTGGGTCAACGAGCACAAGGTCTCGTGAGTCCCGCGGTCAGGGAGTGATCGTCCGCACGTCCCACACCCAGACGCCGTCGACGAACTCGGCGGGTTTCCGCAGCAGCAGGTCGACGGTGGCCCGGAAGGCGTCCTGGTGCTCGCGCGGGATCAGCACGAGCACGTCGGCGTTCCAGTACCGCAGATCCTCCAGCGCCTGCTCCCGCTGCGACTCGGTGATCGTCGCCGGGATGCCGGTCTGCTTGATCTGGTCGAAGATGACCGACGTCGGCCGCTGGATGGCGCCGTAACGGCCGCGTTTGTCGTCCGGGCCGCTGGGCCCGACGAAGTAGCCCTCCGGCATCGCGTAGCCGAGTCCCGCGTCGATCTGCCAGTGCAGTGGTTCGGATTCGCCGGAACTCGGCAACGGCACGGGTACCACGGTCCCGCCGGGCGCGACGTAGCTTCGCCAGGTCCCGTCGGCGAGGAACCGCGGCGTCTGCGGCCGGTCCTTCACGATCAGTTGCGTCGGCGCGATCGGCAGCAGAACCGCGATCACGACGCCGATCCACACCAGCCGCAACGGGAATCGCCGCTCCCCCGGCACTTCCGGCAGTTGCGACGCGACCGCGTAGACACGCTCGGTCGCCAGCGCCAGCAACGCGCCGATGAGCGGGATGCAGCCCATCGCGAGCCGCGATTCCAGCAGCGATTCGAACAGGGGCAGTTCGGAGAAGAGTTTCCACGGCCCCGGGATCCCGGTCTCCTCGTGCACCACGATCAGTTGCACGCCAAGGGAAAGCCAGGCCATCACGAACATCGAGATCGCCAGCGCCCGCGCGAACACCTCACGCCACAGCCAGGCGGTGATCACCACCATCAGCACGATCAACGGCCAGCCGAAGAAGGCGTTCTCCTCGGTGCGGTTCATCGACACGTCCGCGGCGGCCTGCGGCTGCCCGGCGACCGACTGGGTGGCGAACCGGGTGAACGCGGCGGTGTCGTTCCCGACGGGGCCGTGCTCGATCGCCTGATAGCTCTGCGGGCCGAAGAACTGCCACCACAGCGGGAAAGCACACAGCACGAGCGCCACGAGGACACCGATGCCGACACCGATCCCCAGCGGTTTCGCCATCGGCGGGAACTCGCGGTAGTTCGTCGCGAAGTAGGCGATGGCGAAGATCGCGAACGCCATCGCGAAGATCAGCAGCGGTTCTTCACCGAGGAAGATCTGGTACGCCGCCAGCAGGCCGAGGAAGATCCCGTTGCGCACCGGACGCTCGCCGCGCGCGATCTTGAACACCAGCAACGCGATGAACGGCAGGACGAACCACGCGACGAAGTTCGGATGCGCGTTGCCGTGCGAGATCATCGGCGGGGCGAAGCCGACGAACGCGCCGCCGATCGCCGCGCCGACCCGGTGGGTGACCAGATGCCGCGAGAAGACCCAGTACCAGGCCGCCGCCGTGCCGGCCAGACCGCCGGTGAGCGCGATGGCCCAGGTGACCGTCGGGCCGAAGGTGAGCGTGACCGGCGCCAGCGGGATGCCGATGCCGAGCATGGCCGTGTTGGCCATCAGGTTCACGCCGAGCGGATGATTCTGGAAATGCGAGCTGAGCGGATTCCTCAGGTGCAGCACGTTGTCCGCGGTGACGGAGAAGAACCACTCCCACAGGTTCTGGTCCGACGCGCTGTTCCAGAGATAGCCCTCCTTGAGGTCGAGCCAGAGCCCGTTGTAGAGCAGGAAGGCGAACAGCAGGAAGCCGCCCATGATGGCGGCGTCGGCGGCGGCGAACCGGCGGGGTCTCGTGGGAGTCTTCCCGGCCTCCACGTCCGCCGCCTCAGCCTGGAAAAGACTCACTGACCATCCTCACGGCTCGACAACGCGGGCGAGAAAGTAGATCACACCCGTCGAGGCATGCCTGACGAGCAGAAGGAAGGGGCGATCGACGGCGACTTCCAGGGGTTCGTCGACGATGAGCGACGTCAGCCGCATCAGCACCGCCGTCGCGGCGGCGCCTTCGAGGCCTTGTTCGTCGATGCGCAGCACGGACTGGTGGACGACCTCGGACACTTCGAGCCGGTCGTCGTCGGCGAGCGCGGTGAGGTCGGCGGCGGCGGTGAACATCGTGCGCACACCGAGATCCTGGAGTTTCGCCGTCAGCGGGCTGTCGACGTCGAGGTCGAGTTTCGGCAGTGACAGGGCGATCGTCTTGGACCGCGTGTTGTCCAGCAGTACCGCGAGCTTGCCCGCGTCGAGTTCGGCGTCGTCGAGATCGCCGTCCGGCAGCAGGATGACCGCCTCCACCCCACCCTCGGCGCCGAGGCGGACGACCTGCCAGCCGTCCTCGTGGGTGTGGTCGAGCTGTTTTTCGAGCCACATCGTCGGCACCGTACGGGTGCCGGACGGCGCGTGGAAGTCCGCGGGCGCGGTGTTGTCACCGGAGAACGGATTGGTCCACGCGGTTTTGAGATACAGGGCGTTGACGATCGCGGCGACGGTGTCCGGCGCGACGGTCCCCTGCTTCAGCAGTTCGGGGATCAGCTCGCGGGTGGCCTCGGCGACATCGGCGTTGATCAGCCGCCGCGCGGCCTCCGGATCGTCGCCGAACGGGGCGCTCTCGACCTTCCCGCCCGGCCAGGTGGCGAGTTCCGCGCGGAAGGAATCCTCGATCGGCAGCCCGTCCCAGGCCCAGAGCGTGTTCGCGACCGCGAGTTCGGGGCCGTCGTCGAGCAGCGACGAGGCCTTGCCCAGGAGGTCGGCGAGCTCGTCCGGGTCGCCGAGCAGCGCGATCAGTTCCTCTCTGGTCTTCCCCTTGGCGGCCTGCGTCACCAGGCCGAGCGCGCTCGCGATCGAGTACGGCGAGAAGCACGCGTTCTCCGTGCGGCTCGCCAGCACCCGATAGAGGTCCAGACCAAACCGGAGGTGGCTTTCGACAGCGCCCATGCCGCAGACCGTACCGTGCACGGGCCCGTCCGTCTCCTGTCCGAAAGTTCCGCCTTGCCGGCGGTCCGGCTCAGGCGGCGCAGGTGGCGGTGTCGCGTGATCGAACGGACGACACACGTGATCAGAGGGACGACACACGTGTCGTCCGTCCCGTCACGTGTGTCGTCCGTCGGATCACACGTGCCGTCCGCTCAGTCACGCGAAACCGCCGTTCGGTACAGGTGCTCGTAAGTGTTTCGGGTCACTCTGGCGAGCCTCCTCTTAGGTACCTGCGGCGCTTCGTGTGTGATGCCAGGTCTGAGGTACATGAAGGACCCCTTCATGTACTGGGGTTTGTCCGTGAAGGCCTCCTTGAGGGACCCAGAGTCCCTCAAGGAGGCCTTCACGGACCCGGCCCTGAGATCAACCGCAGCCGGAATCCACAGAGGTACCTAAAGACTCCGTCAGCCGTGCCGGCCCGTGTGCCAGGCATGCCACGCGTAGGCCTGCGCGTCCGTGAGCGACGCCACCTGGTCGACGACCACGCGCAGGCGTGCCGCATCATCCGGGGCGGCCTCCCACGCGGGCAGGAACAGCCCGTCGAGCGCGTCGGGCGCGCGGCGGCACAGCGCCTCGACCAGTTCGGCGAGCGTCTGACGCTGGCCGTCCTGCATCGCGAGGCGCCGCCTGTCGCTCATCACGTACCGCAGCGCGAGCGCCTTGAACAACGCGACCTCGGCCGCGACCTGCTCCGGGATGACGAGCCGCGCGGCGTAGCGGCTCAGCGGTCCTTCGCCGTGCACCTCCCGCGTCGCGCCGACCACCGCCGTCGCGAACCTGCCGACCAGCTCACTCGTCAGCCGCTTCAGCGCGACCTGTGCCTTGAGCGATCCGTCGAGCCCCGGTTCGATGAGTTCGGCGACCACGGGCAGGTCGAGCAGTTCCTTCGCCGCACCCTCCAAAGTGGACTGAGACTGCCCCGAGAATCGGCGCGCCGCCTCGGCCACCGCCGCGCGTTCCTCCGCGTCGGCCAATACTCGCAACGAGATGCGGCCGGCCAGCACCCCGTCCTCGACGTCGTGCACCGAGTACGCGACGTCGTCGGACCAGTCCATGATCTGCGCTTCCAGACAGGTGCGGCGCTCCGGCGCACCCTCCCGGACCCACGCGAACACCTCGGCGTCGTCGGCGTAGACGCCATACTTCGGATTGCCCTCTTCACGCTGCCACGGGTACTTCGTCGAGGCGTCGAGACAGGCGCGGGTGAGATTCAGCCCGCCGACGACCCCGCCTTCGAGCAGGACCTTGGGCTCCAGCCTCGTCAGGATCCGCAACGTCTGCGCGTTGCCCTCGAAACCACCGCACGGCTGCGCGACCTCGTTCAGCGCGCGCTCGCCGTTGTGCCCGAACGGCGGATGCCCGATGTCGTGCGCGAGACCGGCGGTGTCCACCAGATCCGGGTCCGCGCCCAGTTCGTCCGCGATCCCCCTGCCGATCTGCGCGACCTCCAGCGAATGCGTCAGCCGGGTGCGCGGCACGCCGCTGACCTCGGCGCCTTCACCCGGCCCGACCACCTGCGTCTTGCCTGCCAGCCGCCGCAGGGCCGCCGAGTGCAGAACCCGCGCGCGATCACGGGCGAAGGCGCTTCGCCCGTCACTGGCGCCCTCCAGCGCCGCGCCCTTGGGCCGCTCGGGCAGCAGACGCGCCCTGTCGGCCTGGGTGTAGGTGTCGCTCACCCGACCAGCTTAAGCCTGGTCACCGACACTCAGCGGGTTTCAGACGACGGCCGGGGACTTCGTGAGCCGGTAATACAGCAGCGCGCCGGTCTCGCGGACGATGTAGCGCGCCTGGGTCTCGCGGGCCTGCACGACCGGACCGCGGTGGGTCGGCGAGGTCCAGGTCTCCAGCCCGAGGTCGTCGGCCATCACCCGCGCGCGGAAGGAATGCCACGGGTCGCTGACGAGCACCGCTGTCTTCCATCCCCGCTTCTGCACCTGCTCGGCGACCGCGCGCAGGCTGCGCAGGGTGTCGCTGCCCTCGCCGACGGGCAGCGTCGCCGACTGGGGCACGCCGCGTTTGCGCAGCCACTGCACACCCGCCTGTGCCTCGGTGTAGTTGTCGTCGGCCTTCTTGCCGCCCGCGGTGACGATCACCTTCGCGACGCCCTGGTCGTACAGCGTCTTCGCCTTCGCCAGCCGGGCCTGGAAGATCTCCGACGGCCTGCCGTTGTACTGGGCGGCGCCGAGCACCACGATGACGTCGGCCTGATCGCGCACGTCCTCCCGCGCGACCTGCCAGACCCGGAACGCCGTTCCGCCGATCACCGCGACGACGATCAGCAGGAAACCCGCCAGGATCCGGCGCACCCAGTTCGCGCGGGTGGGTTTCGTCCGTTCGGCGGTACTCACGAGAGTGATTCTCGCAGAGCGGCGAGACGATCTCAGAGCCAGCCGTGCTCTTCCGCGAGCCGCACCGCCTCGGCCCGCGTCCTCGCCCCGGTCTTGCCCATCGCGGCCGAGAGATGGTTGCGCACGGTGCCTTCGGAAAGGTGCAGCGCACCCGCGATGCCGGCCACCGTGCCGCCGTCCTTGGCGGCCCGCAGGACGTCGTGCTCGCGTCCGGTGAGCGGGCTCGCGCCGGTGGCGAGCGATTCGGCGGCGAGCGCGGGATCGACCACCCGGAGCCCGCCGTGGACCCGGCGGACGGCGTCGACGAGCTGCTCCGGCGGCGCGTCCTTGACCACGAATCCGGCGGCGCCCGCCGCCATCGCCCGCGAGAGATAACCGGGTCTGCCGAAGGTGGTGCAGATGATGATCCGGCACAACGGGAGCGCGCCGTGCAGTTCCGCGGCGGCTTCGAGACCGTCCTTACCCGGCATCTGGACGTCGAGCAGCGCGACGTCCGGAGCAGTCTCCTTCGCCCGTTGGAGCACTTCGTCGCCCGAGCCGACCTGCGCGACCACCTCGATGTCGGTTTCGAGGCCGAGCACGGTGGCCAACGCCCCGCGCACCATCGCCTGGTCGTCGGCGAGCAGGACCCGGATCACGCGCAGCCTCCAGCTGGTTCGGAGAGCGGCGCACGCGCGACGCTCCGCAAGGCGGATTCGGGTACCTCCGCCCGGACGAGCCATCCTCCCCCAGGCGGCGTGGTGGCGGTCAAGGTCCCGCCGACCGCGGCCAAGCGTTCGGCGAGCCCGCGCAGGCCGTTGCCCGGCTTCTCCTCGCTGCCCTCGCCGTCGTCCTCGACCTCCAGCCACGTCCCGCCGAAGCGGACTTTGACCCGCTTCGCCCCGGAATGCCGGAGAACGTTGGTCACCGCCTCCCGCAGCACGTAGCCGAAGGTCCGTTGCAGGGCGGGATCGACGTTGTCCACCGCGTGCGGCAGATCCGCGTCGATCTCGGCCGCCCGCAGCGCCGCCCTCGCCCCGGCGACCTCCGCCGACAGCGACACCTCGCGGTACTCGGAGACCGTGGCGCGGATGTCCGTGAGCGCGCTGCGGGTCAGGCTCTCGACCTCGCTGATCTCCTGCAGCGCGCGGCTGTCGTCCTTGCCGCTCTCCAGGATCCGGCGCGCGAGCCCCGCCTTGACCGTGATGGTGGTGAGACTGTGGCCGAGGATGTCGTGCAGATCCCGCGCCAGGCGCTCGCGTTCACCCGCGACCGCGAGCGTCGCGATCTCCTGGTTGGCCGCCTCCAGTTTCCGCACCGCGCGGACCAGGTTCGCCATGAAGAACATCGCCGCCGTGATCGAGGCGACCGCGATGAGATCACCGAAGTCGTCCCTCCCGACGACCAGGTGGACGCCCGCGACCAGCAGCAGGGCGCCGCCGTCCAGGATCACCGCCCACGCCGGCGGCAGCGTGAAGGCCAGCACCGCCGTCGCGTAGATCAGGATGTACGGGTTGTTGTCGTGCAGGAAGACCAGGACGAGGCCGAGGAGCAGCATCACCACCGAGAAGAGGTAGGTCCTCTTCCGCCGGGTCGGCCGCAGAACGAGCGGGAACAGCAGATAACAGGCGCCGTAGGCGATGAGGAAACCGGTGATCACCACCTCTTCCGCGGTGACCCCGTCGGTGGTCAGCTCGACCACCGTGGGGATGAAACTCGGCAGGACGAAGGCGGTGCCGAGCACGGCCCACCTCGCCGGCCGGGGCCCGCGACCGGCCCGCGGCGGCATGTCCGCCCACCAGTTCTCCCGGTTGTCCAAGCCCGTCCTGACCCTGCCCGGGTAGTCGTTCACCGGTTCACCCTCTTCTCAGACCCGCGCACTGTCCTTACGGTAACGCCTGATCACCAGCGTCCCGAGGACCGCGGTCCACGCCGCCAGCACGCCGAGCGCGGCCGTGAGGCTCACCGTGAGATGGTCGGTGACCACCGGGCGGACCAGCTGGATCAGCCAGTACGTCGGCGTCAGCTGAGCGAGGTCGGCCATCCACGACGGCATCCCGTCGATGGGGATCCACAGGCCGCCGAGGAAGCCCATGCCCATCATCACGATCATGTTCACCGGCTGCATCGACTCCGGCGTGCCGAACTGGCCGAGCAACAGGCCGAGCAGCACCAGCGGGATCGCGCCGAGCCAGATGCCGGACACCAGCCGCAGCCAGCCGGCGGCGTCGAGGTGGACGCCCTGGAAGAGGACGCCGACCAGTGGGACGACGAGCAGCGCGGGAAGGGCGACGAGCATCGACGAGAGCGCCTTGCCGCCGAGATAACCCGCGCCGGTCAGCGGGGTGAGCCGCAGCTGGCGCTGCCATCCGGTGGACCGCTCGATGGCCAGTTTCGCGCCGCTTGTCATCGCGGCGGAGAAGGTACCGAAGGCCATCATGTTGACCATGATCACCCCGGTGATGTTCCCGTTGGAGCCGCCGAAAACGTTGGCCTGCAACAGGAACATCAGCACCGGGAAGGCGACGGCGAAGAGCACGAACCGCGTCGAACGGAAGGTGCGGACGATCTCGGTCTTGAGATAGGTCGGGTTCATCGGACGGCTTCCTCGGTGCTGTCGGTGGTCAGGGAAAGGAACGCGCCTTCGAGGCCGACGGCGCTGATCTCGATGTCGCGCGCTTCGGGCACGTGGGTCAGCAGCGCCCGCAGCGTGACGTCGGAATCGGAACTGGAGATCGCGGCACGGCCGCCCCGGAGTTCGAACCCGGTGATCGCGGGCAGCCCCGCGATCACCGGCTCCGCCGCCGCGGGCACCGCCGCGCGGATCGTGCGTCCCCCCGCCAGCGCACGGACCTGCGCGACCGAACCGTCCGCGACGATCCGCCCCGACCGCATCAGCACGACACGGTCGGCGAACTCCTCGGCCTCTTCGAGATAATGAGTGGCGAACAGGACCGTGCGGCCGGAGTTCGTGTACTCGTACATGGACTTCCAGAACTCGCGGCGCGTGCCGACGTCCATCGCGGCGGTCGGCTCGTCGAGGATCAGCAGATCGGGGTCGCTCACGAGCGCGACGGCGAACCGGACACGCTGCTTCTGCCCGCCGGAAAGCTTGGTGGAGCGCCGGTTCGCGAGGTCTTCGATCCCCGCGCGGCGCAGCGCCTCGCGCACGGGCATCGGCTTGCGGTGCAGCGCGGCGACCATACCGACGGTCTCGCCGACCGTGAGATCCTCGACGAGCGCGCCGCCCTGCAGCATCGCGCCGATCATCCCGTCGCCGACCGCGTCGCCCGGCTCGCGCCCGAAGACGGTCACGGTGCCGCTGTCGGGTGCCGTGAGCCCCAGGATCATGTCGACCGTGGTGGATTTGCCCGCGCCGTTGGGGCCGAGGAGGGCGACCACCTCGCCCGGCGCGATCGTCAGTTCCACGCCGTCGACGGCGTGGACGTCGCCATAGTGCTTACGCAGCCCGGAAAGCCGTACCGCCGCCCCCGCGGTGATGTCTTGTTCTCGCATGCCTAAAGCATGTCGCGGCGGGGCGCCGTGGACGTGGGCCGCGCGTCATGACCTGAGGGTGACAGTTGTCAGGGGTGGGCTTCAGCGGCTCGCTCACGACCGGTCCCGGATGTCAGGAAAGGGTCGTTCAGGACGAAAAACGTCCTGAACGACCCTTTCATGACATTTACGATCGAGCCGAACAGAGGGTCAGGCGCCGATCAGGCGACCCGCCAGGTACGACTCCAGCTTGTCGATCGCGACCCGCTCCTGCGCCATGGTGTCGCGCTCGCGCACGGTCACCGCGTGGTCGTTGAGCGAATCGAAGTCGACGGTGACGCAGTACGGCGTCCCGATCTCGTCCTGGCGCCGGTAGCGGCGGCCGATCGCGCCGGCGTCGTCGAAGTCGACGTTCCAGTGCTTGCGCAGCGCCGCCGCGACGTCGCGCGCCTTCGGCGTGAGATCGGCGTTGCGGGACAACGGGAGGACGGCGACCTTGAACGGCGCGAGCCGGTAGTCCAGCTTGAGTACCGCGCGGGTGTCGGTGCTGCCCTTGGCGTTCGGCACCTCTTCCTCGTGGTACGCGTCGACGAGGAACGCCATCATCGACCGGCCGACACCGGCCGCGGGCTCGATGACGAACGGGCGGAACCGCTGCTTCGTGGCCTGGTCGAAGAACGACAGGTCCACGCCGGAGTGGTTCGAGTGCGTCGTGAGGTCGAAGTCGGTGCGGTTCGCGATGCCCTCGAGCTCGCCCCACTCCTGGCCCGCGTTGAACGCGAAGCGGTACTCGATGTCGACGGTGCGCTTCGAGTAGTGGGAGAGCTTTTCCTTCGGGTGCTCGTAAAGGCGGAGGTTGTCCGCCTTGATGCCGAGGTCCTTGTACCACTCGGTGCGCGCGTCGATCCAGTACTGGTGCCAGGTCTCGTCCTCGCCCGGCTCGACGAAGAACTCCATCTCCATCTGCTCGAACTCGCGCGTGCGGAAGATGAAGTTGCCCGGCGTGATCTCGTTCCGGAACGACTTGCCGATCTGGCCGATGCCGAACGGCGGCTTCTTGCGTGCCGCGGTCTGCACGTTGAGGAAGTTGATGAAGATGCCCTGCGCCGTCTCCGGGCGGAGGTAGTGCACGCCTTCCTCGGACTCGACCGGGCCGAGGTAGGTCTTGAGCATCATGTTGAAGTCACGCGGCGCGGTGTACTGCCCGCGGTTGCCGCAGTTCGGGCACGGCACCTCGGACAGGTCGTCCTCGGACACCTCCTTGCCCGAACGGGCGGAGAAGTCCTCGGCCAGCTGGTCGGCACGGAACCGCTTGTGGCAGGAGAGGCATTCGATCAGCGGGTCGGTGAAGACGTCGAGGTGACCCGACGCGACCCACACCTGACGCGGCAGGATCACCGAGGAGTCGAGGCCGACGACGTCGTCCCGGCTCTGCACCACGGTCTTCCACCACTGGCGCTTGATGTTGTCCTTGAGTTCGACACCGAGGGGCCCGTAGTCCCACGCCGACTTGGTACCGCCGTAGATCTCTCCACACGGGAAAACGAAGCCTCGACGCTTGCACAGGCTGACGACGGTCTCAATGGTGTTGGCGGGCACTCCACGCTCCGAAGCATGCGGGGACGGTTATCGGACTAGAACGACAAGACTAACCGGGAGGTCCCGCGCGACTTCCGGCGAGGTTGGAACGGGTCAGGGGCGACTCACCAACGAGGCGGTGACGATGCGGTTGTCCTCGTAACCGTCGGTCCCGCCGACGTACTCGCCACCGCAGGTGACCAGCACCAGCCGATGCGGACCGTCCGGCCCGAACAGCTTCTCCGCCTGCTCGGCCAGCTTCGTCTTGTGCACGGTGACGACCTCGTCGATCTTGTAGCCCCACTTGCCGCCGTCGGTGTCGACGACATCCACCTGCTGACCGGCCTTGAGCCGCCACAACTCGTCGAACGGGCCCTTCTTCCCCTTCCAGTTCACATGCCCGGAAAGGAGCGACGCGCCCTGGTCGGCGCCCAGTTTCGCGCCCCACCAGGTGGCTTCGTCGAGACCCTCGGGGATGGGGAGGGTCCCGTCGGCGGTCAGTTCCTTGCGGATCAGTTTCGCCGTGCCACCGCCGGGAAGCTTGACCGTGCCGGGCGCCTGCCCAGCGGCGACTTCGGACGTTTGCACGGCCGACGTGTTCGCCTGGTCTTGGGCGGCGGCCGCGACGACGGGATCACTCTTTTCAGTGAACACAAGCCCGGTGAAGACGAACACCGCGACCACTGCCGCCACCACGAAGATCGCGCAACCGGCGAGGATCCACCGCAGGCCGGAGCGCTTCTTCGGCTGCTCCTCCCTCGCCGCGGCGGTGTCACCCACGTCAAACTGTCCCACCATCGGGTATTACTCCTTGCTCGCGTCAAGCCGCCGAAGCGGCCGGTGTCGCTAGACACGCGACGCGAGCCGAGAGAGGTTGCACCGACTTCCCGCATTTAGTCCTCTGAATGCGGTAGTTGCACACGCAAGGACCGCATTCAGAGGACTAAATGCGGGAAGTCAGGCGGGCGGTCCGGAGACGGGAGTCGCGACGATGACCCGGTTGTCCCGATAGCCGTCCGTTCCGCCGAGGTAGTCGCCGCCGCAGGTCACCAGGACCAGCCGGTGCGGCCCGCTCTGCGCGAACAGCTTCGCCGCCTGCGCGGGCAGGTCGTTCTTGTGCACCGTGACGACCTCGCGCACGCGATAGACCCAGATGCCGCCCGCGGCGTCGCTGACGGCCACTTCCTGGCCTTCCCGCATCCGCCACAGCTCGTCGAACGGCCCTTTGAGGCCGCCCCAGTTGACGTGCCCGGAGATCAGCGACGTACCCGCTTCGGCGCCGAGTCGCGCACCCCACCATGCCGCGTCGCCGAGCCCTCGCGGGATCGGGAGGACGCCGTCGGAATTGACCTCGGAGCGGACGAGCTTCGCCGATCCGCCTTCGGGCAGCCGGATGGTGCCGGGCCGCTGCCCGCGTGTCGAACTGTCGGCGGGCAGAGCCAAGGGTGCGCCGTCTTCGCCCGGTATGACCGCGGGTTCCGCGAACGAGACCGCCTGTTCGGGCGGGATCCAGGTCAGCACGATCACGCCCGCGGAGATGGCGAGCGCGGAGACGACGGCGGAGAGTCCCGCCAGCCAGGGCCGCACGGGGGCCGCTACTTCTCCCGCACCGGAACGGGCTTACGACGGCGAAGGAACAGCATCGCCGCGGCGCCGATCACGATGCCGCCGCCCAGCAGGCCCAGCCCGACCACGGTCCTCGTCGAGTCGGCGGTCTGCGGCGGGATACCGCCCGCGGGGACCGTTCCCGGCACCGCGGGCTGCTCGGGCGCCGCGCCCGGTCCCGTGCCGCCGGCGGGCTTCGCCACGAAGTTCCTCGGGATCGCGCAGCTCACGCCGCCGAGCACGATCGTCGTGCGGGCCTCGCGCAGGTCCTTGCCCGCGTCGTCACGCACGTGCGTGACGATGTCCAGCTTCCAGCCCGCCGCCTTGGTCACGTCACCGCTGCGCCAGCCGTCCTGCCGGATGAGCTGGTCGAAAGCGGTCACCCGGGACACGGTCAGGTCGGAGGTGGTGTCGTCCTTGCTGGCCGTCTTGTCGATATCGCCGGTCGACGGCGGACCGAGCTTGAGCCCCTTGATGTCCACGCCCGAAGCACCGGACGGCTGAAGCTTGCCGGTTTCGTCACGCACCCAGATCTTGCTCACGCTCGTCGCCGACGTCGCCTTGCTCGGCGACGAGCAGTCCACCGAGCTCTTCGCGCCTTCGAGCACCAGCACGGTGTTTTCGGCGGGTGTCGCGCCGCCGCGGCCGTTGTCGATCAGGGCGTAGTTGCTCTCCGCGACCGCTGTCGGGACCGTGGTCTGCTGCAACGCGGCGATCACATTGTGGTCGCGGCTGGGGATACCGGCCGGGTACGGGCTCTGCGCCCCGTAGCGGCCCAGGTTGATGTCCCATTTCTTGCCGAAGGTGGTCCGCTCGCCGTCGTCACGCGGGACGACGGTGCGATCCGGGGAGAGTTTCGACTGGCCGGGCGTCAGCGGCGAGCGCTGGGTCTCGGTGATCAGCGATCCCGGGTTACCGATGCGCACGGACGCGACGTTCGCGAACGACACGGGGCCGGACTTCTCATCGACGGCCTGTGTCGTCTGCGCCGAGGCGAGCCCCGGAGCCGACGCCAAAACGAAGGCCGCCGTCGCGGCGGCCAGCTTCGTCACGAAACGAGTCATGTCTCCCCACTGCCTCTCCGGGCCCTCAGAGCGCGGTCGTCAGCGTACGAGAAGCGACGAAACGCTCCGCGACAACCTTGCACCGTTGGCGACCACATGCGAAGTGGAATGGTCATTTCTTCGCGAAGTCACCCGAATGGAGCAGTAACGACGCGGCCAAGTGGTCCCCCGCTCGGCGAACAGACCGCCGGGGACGGGGAACACTAAGATGGCCTGGACTGTTACTGGCAATGACTTCGGAAATCATGATGGACATGGAGGCGGCGATGGCTACGGTGACCCCGGACTCGGCCGCCCCTGGCTTCACGGAAGACCCCGGACCGCATTCGACGGCCCGTCCCCCCGCCGAACCCGCGGCCTCGGCCTCGGCCGCCGCCCTCGCGGACGCCGGCGACCTGCTCAGAGCACTCGCCGCGCCCGTGCGCATCGCGATCGTCCTGCAACTGCGTAACGCGGACAGGTGCGTACACGAACTGGTGGACACGCTCGATGTCGCGCAGCCGCTGATCAGCCAGCACCTGCGGGTGCTGAAGACCGCGGGTGTCGTACAGGGTGAGCGACGCGGCCGTGAGGTGGTGTACCGGCTGGTCGACGATCACCTTGCGCATATCGTGGTGGACGCCGTAGCCCACGTTCAGGAGGGGAAGTGAGCATGAGTCCGACGACGGCCAACAGTTCCGCGCCGGTCCCGGGACGCCGGTCGACGAAACAGCGGGCCGCCGTGGTCGAGCTGCTCAAGGAGATCGACGACTTCCGTTCCGCCCAGGAACTGCACGACGAGCTGCGCAAACGCGGCGACGGCATCGGGCTCACGACGGTGTACCGGACGCTGCAGTCGCTCTCGGAGGCCGGCGAGATCGACGTCCTGCGCACCGACACCGGCGAGGCCATCTACCGGCGCTGCTCGTCGCACCACCACCATCACCTGGTGTGCCGGATCTGCGGCAGCACCGTCGAGGTCGAGGGACCGGCCGTGGAGCGATGGGCGGAAAAGATCGCCTCGGAGCACGGGTTCTCGGACATCAGCCACACCGTGGAGATCGTCGGGACCTGCTCGAACCACTGACGCCCGTGCTATGAACGGTCCGTTACTTGCAAATTTTGCAAGTAACGGACCGTTCATAGCATCCGGCTCAGTACTCGGCGTGCCTCCCGCGAAGGGGCCTTCTCACGGCCGCCGACCAGGGCAAAAAGCTGCGATGAAGGGGCCTTTCATAGCAAATTTTGCTATGAAAGGCCCCTTCATTGCACGCCGCAGGGGCTTCCGGGCTCAGTACTCGTAGGGGTCCTTCGGCGCCGGCACCTGCCGCACCGAAGTGAGCGTCAAGTCCGGCATGTAGCTGTTCTCCCGCACCGCGGTGCCCGGCACGACCGTCCCGGTCACCTCCAGCCAGGTGTCGTCGCGGAAGCCCGACACGTCCTCGCCCACGAGCCGCACGGTGATCGGGAAGGCGTCCGCGGCGCAGCAGCCGATCACCATCCTGGCCAGCATCGTGTTGCCGTCGTTGTGCACGACGAACCCGGACAGCCGCACCGGACGCCCGTTCAGGCTCCCGCTCTTGTCCCACCCCGCGCGGCTGACGAACTCGTTGACCTCCAACGGAACCACGTCACCGGCGGGCAGGGGCGGGAAGGCGGCCGCGTTGCTCGCCGAAGCGCTTTGCGGCGCCCTGGCCTCGGTGCGGGTCACCGAGTCGGCACCGAGCGCGGGCGGCGCGACCAGGAAGACGGCCAGCACCGGCACCATCAGCAGCCAGGCCGAACGGGTGTTGTGCTCGTGCGCGTGGACGTCGCCGGATACGACAGCGGCGGCCCGCGCGGCCAGCAGGTCGCGGACGATCGCGATCGCGCCCAGCGTGACCATCACCGCGCCGCCCGCGATGATCCACGGCTGCTGCGCGGGTTTGACGTAGCGCAGGTAGTCGCCGTTGATCGTGATCTTGAGCAGCGCCCCGCCGAGCAGGATCAGCAGGATGTTCTGGGTCTCGCGTTTCACGCGCCACCTCCGAGGATGAGCATGCCGGAGACGACGGCGCAGGACAGCGCGACGACGAACGTCACGGGCGCGAACCGCATCGCGAAGGATTTGCCGAAGGTGCCGGTCTGCAAGGCGAACAGTTTCACGTCGATCGCGGGCCCGACCACCAGGAATACCAGTTTCGGCAGCAGCGGCATCGCGGTCAGCGACGCGGCGACGAAGGCGTCGGCCTCGCTGCACAGGGCCAGCACGACGGCCAGCACGGCCATCACCAGCACCCCGAGCACGATCTGCTCGCCGAGCACACCGAACCATTTGGCGGGCACCAGCACGTTCATCGCGGCGGCGATCATCGCGCCGAGTACGAGAAAACCGCCCGCCTCGACGAGATCCGCCCGCGCGGTTTCGGCGAAGGTCTTCCAGCGCGAACCGTGCTGGACATCCGGCATACGCCGCAGCGCGCGCTCCGCGATCCAGTCGAGCTTGCCCCACTTCGCCCACAGCCAGCCCATCACCATCGCCGTGGCGAGCGAACCGGCGAACCGGGCGAACACCATTTCCGGGTTCCCGGGGAACGCCACCGCCGTCGCGACCAGCACCACCGGGTTCACCGCGGGCGCGGCCAGCAGGAACGTCAGCGCGGCCGCGGGCGCGACGCCCTGGCCGATCAGCCGCCGCGCGACGGGCACCGACGCGCATTCACAACCCGGCAGGGCGACCCCGGCCAGCCCTGCGACACCGACCGCGGCACCGGCTCGGCGCGGAAGCACCTTCTGCAGCACCCGCGCGGGCACGAACGCCGCGATCGCGCCGCTGATCAGCACCCCGAGCACCAGGAACGGCAGTGCCTGCACGCAGACGGCGACGAACACCGTGGAGCCGGTCCGCAGCGCGGGCACGTCGAACACCTGCTGGAGCCAGCTCTGCCCGAGGATCGCGATCAGCAGGATCGCGCAGAGCACCTCGATCGAGGTGATCTTGAACCGCCGGGCCGGCTTCTCCGGGGCGCTTCTGGAAATGGTTTCCATGCGCGAGATGATGCCAGGTGACCCTGTGTGGAGACGGTCAGTCCCCGGTGGCGGTCCCCAGGAGGTCCGAGCGCAGCTGCGACGCGGTGGAGACGACCAGCATGAGCAGCGTCCCGAGCGGCGAGGCGTCCATGCCCTCGGCCGGGAACGCGTACCTCAGCGTGATGTCGATGCCCTTCTCCGACCGCACGACGCCGAGCGTGCCGAACAGGCCCTGTCCGGCACGTTCCGCCGCCGAGGCCGCGATCGCCGGGTCGTCCGGCAGGTCCCAGGCCACCACGCAGGTCAGGCTGAGCACGGTCAGCCCTTCGGCCAGCCGGGTCGCCTGGATGACACACGGGACGTCCGCGTGCGAGAAGGTCAGCGCGCCGTCGTCGTCGACGTGGACTTCGAGATAGCGCTCGAGGGCTTCCCGTGCCGACGTCAGCAACGCCGCCGTATCGGCTGCTTCGGTGGTCATGAGGTCCCTTCGGAAGCCTTGTCGATGGCCCCGCCGAAGCGGCGGTCCCGTTTCGCGAACTCGAGGCACGCCCGCCACAGGTGGGTGCGGTCGAAATCCGGGAAGAGCGTGTCCTGGTAGACCATCTCGGCGTAGGCCGACTGCCAGAGCAGGAAGTTCGACGTCCGCTGCTCCCCCGACGGCCGCAGGAACAGGTCCACGTCCGGCATGTCGGGCTGGTACAGGTACTTGCCGATGGTCTTCTCGGTGACCTTGTCCGGGTTCAGCTTCCCGTCGGCGACGTCCTGCGCGATCCGCCGCATGGCGTCGCCCAGTTCGGCACGGCCGCCGTAGTTGACGCACATGGTCATGTTCAGCGCCGTGTTGTTCTTGGTCTTCTCCTCGGCGACCTGCAGTTCCTTGATCACGCTCGCCCACAGCTTCGGACGGCGGCCCGCCCAGCGGATGCGGACGCCGATCGAGCCGAGGTAGTCGACCTGACGACGGATGGTGTCGCGGTTGAAGCCCATCAGGAAGCGGACCTCTTCCGGGCTCCGCTTCCAGTTCTCGGTGGAGAAGGCGTACACCGAAAGCCATTTGACGCCGAGCTCCACGGCACCGCTGGCGACGTCGATCATCACCGCTTCGCCGCGTTTGTGGCCCTCGATGCGCGGCAGTCCCCGCTGGTTGGCCCAGCGGCCGTTGCCGTCCATCACCAGCGCGACATGCTTCGGGAGGAGTTCCCGGGGGATCTCCGGCGGCCGGGCACCGGACGGATGCGGCTCCGGCGCGCGAAGTTCGAATTGTGACGCCTTGTTCTCGCGTCCCCTGCGCAGCACCTTCGAGCCTCCTGATCGAGTGAACCTGTGCCTGCGACCCTACTGCGCTCCGGTGGTGCTCTCCCGAGCACGCCTCTCCACCAGTGGCAGCGAGCGCAACTGACGCTCCAGATGCCATTGCAGATGCGCCGCGACCAGTCCGGACGCGTCACGCCTCGGCACCGGCTGCGACGCTTCGGCCACCGGCCATTCGCCGTGCAGAAGCGCCGCGAGCAGGGTCAGCACCTCGTGAGAGGGGTGGACACAGCCGGGAACCCGGCAATCCGGGCACATCGAGCCGCCTGCCGACACGCTGAACGCCTTGTGCGGACCCGGCAGGCCGCATCGGGCGCATTCGGTGATCGCGGGCGCCCAGCCTGCGTAGGCCATGGCCCGCAGGAAGAAGGCGTCGAGCACGAGGGAACTGTCACGTTCACCGCCCGCGAGAGCGCGAAGGGCGCCGACGACGAGCATGTAGAGCTTGAGCACCGGCTCGCCCTCTTCGGCGGACAACCGGTCCGCCGTCTCGGCGATGGCGCTCGCGGCGGTGTAGCGCTGGTAATCGGCCACCAGCGGAAGGGCGAAGGCGTCGACCGTCTCGACCTGGGTGATCACATCCAGGGAGCGGCCGGTGTAGAACTGGACGTCGACGTGGCCGAACGGCTCCAGCCGCGCGCCGAAGCGCGAGGACGTCCGACGCACGCCTTTCGCGACCGCACGGACCTTGCCGTGCCGCCGCGTGAGCAGGGTGACGATCCGGTCGGCCTCACCCAGCTTGTGCGTCCGCAACACCACCCCGGTGTCGCGATAGAGGTTCACCACCCCGACATCGTCCCACCCGGGACCGACATCGGGGTGGTGCGCCCCGGAATCAGCAGTAGCGCCCGTAGCAGCTGGGCACGGACGAGGCCGCGACGATCGAGATGATGATCATCACGATGGCGAAGACGCAGCCGAGGCCACCGATGATCGACGCGATCATGCACATGGTCCTCGTGGACCGCGACGCGTCCGCGGCGGCGGCGTAGTTGCCCTGCATCTTGTAGGTGTTGACCTCGTTGGACTTCATGATCGCGAAGATCGCGATGATCCAGCAGAGGAAGATGCAGCCGATCGCCCAGCCCTTGTAATCCTTGATGGCGTTGATGTCGCCACCGCCGCCGGGCATGCCGCCCGGGGCACCGTAGGGAGAAGGCTGGCCGTACGGAGCCGGCTGACCGTAGGGGGCGGGCATGCCGCCGGACGGCGGCCCGTAGCCGGGCTGCTGTCCGTAGGGCTGCTGCTGGCCGTAAGGGTTGGTCATAAAAGTGGTCCTCGTTGTTCTTTCGTTCTACGGTCGGGCTAGAACGCCGTCGCGGCGGCCAGGATGATCCAGAGGATGGAGAAGAGGCAGCCGACGCCGCCGATGATCGAGGCGATCATGCACATGGTCTTCGTCGACTTCGACGCGTCCATGGCGGCGGCGTAGTTGCCCTGCATCTTGTAGGTGTTGACCTCGTTGGACTTCATGATCGCGAAGATCGCGATGATCCAGCAGAGGAAGATGCAGCCGATCGCCCAGCCCTTGTAATCCTTGATGGCGTTGATGTCGCCACCGCCGCCGGGCATGCCACCCGGAGCGCCATACGGCGCGGGCTGACCGTACGGCGCGGGCTGGCCATAGGGCGCCGGCTGGCCGTACGGCATCGGGTTCGCACCGGACGGCTGACCGTACGGCGCGGGCGTGGCGCCGGACGGGGGTCCGTATCCGGGCTGAGGCTGCTGGCCATAGGGCTGCTGCTGGCCGGGGCCGGGCTGCTGGCCGTACGGGTTCGTCATCGGGTTCCCCACTTGTGTCGTGCTTCCCGGCGGGTGGATCCCGCCGGTCGTTCCTTACTGCTGCGGTGTGCCGGGCCCGTTCGACCCGTCCGCTCCTGGCAACTGCTGCCTCAGCTGCTCCGGCGTGATCTTCTGCGTCGGCTCGGCTTCGTCGAACCCGGACGGCGCCTGCTGAGGCGGCTGGCCGGGGCGAAGGACCTGAGTCGGCTCGGCCTCGCCCAAGGCCGGTCCCGGCTGGGACTCCGGGGACGGCGCCGCGGTTCCCTGCGGCTGCTGACCGAACGGCTGGGACGGCTGCTGCCCGAACGGCTGCGGCTGCTGGGCCTGCTGCCCGAACGGGGACGGCTGCTGCTGCTGCTGTTGTTGCGCGCCGAACGGCTGCTGCTGCGGCTGCTGGCCGAACGGCGAGGGCTGCGCGGGGAACGACGGCGAAGAAGGCGGCGGCGCGGGGAATCCCGGGTTCTGGCCGAACGGTGCCGCCGCCGCGACCGCGGCGGCTTCGCCCGGGACGACGACGGTGCTGAGGATCTTGTCGGCGAACGTCTGCTTCTTCTCGTCCCACAGCGGCCAGAGATAACCGAGGCCGCAGATCCAGCCGTCGAGGTTGTGGCACAGGTCCCGGACGAAGGCCATCAGCGGCCCGATCGGCTGCCCGTCGGCCTCGCGGACGAGCTTGATCTTCAGGATCTTCTTGCCGAGGGACTGGCCGGTGGTGCCCATCCGGATCCATCGGTTGTAGACGGTCCAGCCGAATCCGGCGAGATAACCGAGACCGGCGATGAACAGGCCGACCGTGCGAAGCCCTGTCGCCGAAATGATCATGCCGATGATCGGGAGCACGACGATCGGGCCGAAGTCGATGAGGGTCGCGCCCGCGCGAAGGCCCCAGTGGGCGTAGTCGGTCTGCGGGCCGAACTGGGCGGCCTGGCCGAACGGCGAAGGCTGGCCGGGCTGCTGCCCGAACGGCGAAGACTGCGGGGGCTGCTGCCCGAACGGCTGCTGCTGCGCGCCGAACGGCTGACCCGGTTGTTGCGGCTGCTGGCCGAACGGAGCCTGCGGCTGCTGCCCGAAGGGCGAAGACTGGTCACCCTGCGGAGCCTGCTGCGGCTGCTGACCGAACGGCGAAGGCTGCTCACCGGAGGGCTGCTGACCAAACGGTGAGGGCTGCTCACCTTGAAGAACCTGCTGCGGCTGCTGGCCGAACGGCGAGGGCTGTTCTCCCGACGGCGGCTGTCCGAACGGCTGCTGCGGCTGCGGTGACTGCCCGTCCCCCGGCGCGGGCCCGGACCCGGGCGGCGGCTGCTGTCCCGGCGGCTGCTGGCCGTAGGGAGTGGTCATCGAAATCCCCTCGCTGGTTCCTCGCCCCTGGCGCACGGGGCCTCGTGCGGCGACCCGGGCTGAATGTACGGCATGGGTATCCGCCGAGCAGACCGGTGCGCGGGAGCGTACTCGGTACCACCGACGATCCGGGCCTCGGCCCGGCACTCAGACGTAGAGCGAGGTGAACGGGGCGAAGGGCAGGTTACGGATGATGAACCAGACGACGAACACGACGCCGAACGCGAGCGGTGTCCAGCGCCAGTGCAGCCAGCTGTTCACGGCCCGGCCGCGAAGTCTGCCCACCGCCCAGGCGACGGTGCTCCAGACGAGCAGCAGAACGACCACAAAGGACACCGCGTTGTAGTGCAGCGCGGCGGGGATGTCCCCGTGCAGCGCGCTGTAGACCATGCGCATGCCACCGCAGCCGGGGCAGGCGATGCCCAGCAAGGACTTGGTGGGGCAGACCGGAAGCGGTCCGCCCGGAGTGGTGGGATCACCCAGCCAGAGGACGACGCAGCCGAGGCCGGCGCCGGCCGCGATGGCCAGGTCCGGCCCCAGCGCGCGGGCCCTTGCTTTGAACCCGCGCGCCGGGAATCCCGTGTAGACGGACGTCGTCACGGCGTGAAGCTTCCCGCCGACGCGCCGATGATGACCATCACCACGATGAAGATGATGTACAGCAGGAAAAGTCCACCGGTGGCGATCGCTCCCCACATGGACCATTTCTTCGCGTCGTCGGCGGCCTTCTGGGCTTCCGCGTGGAAACCCTGTGACCACAACGTCTGCACCTGGCTCGACTTCACGATCGCCACGATACCCAGCGGCAAGCAGCACAACACCGTGCAGAGAATGGCCCACACCAGGTTGTTGTCCGGCGGGGGACCGTAGTTCGGCATACCGCCGTAATACGGCTGCTGCGGCGGAGGCCCGCCCGGAGGCGGATAGTTCGGGTACTGGTCGGTCATGAGGTCTCCCCCTCGATCGCCGGGATCAGCGGTAGTTGTTCACGTCCACCGAGGCCGCGAAGACTCCGAGAACGACGACGAGGACAACGTACAGAACGATGATGATGCCACCGACGATCGCCGCGATGATCGACCACTTCTTGGCGGCGTCGGCCGCTTCCTGCGCCGCGGCGGGCTGGCCCTGCGCCCAGAGGGTGTTCACCTGGTTCGCCTTGACGATGGCGACGATGCCGAAGGGCAGGCAGCACAGGATCGTGGTGAGGATGGCCCACACCAGGTTGTTGTTGGGCGGCGGGCCGGGGTTGTTGAAGCCGCCACCGCCCTGAGGGTCGCCGGAGTAGTTGGGCAGGCCCTGGTTGTCGGTCATTTACCGCTTTCCCTTCACGAATGATATGCAGAACTACGACCCGGGCGCGCCGCCCGATCAGCGATCACCGGAGTCAAGGGTTGAGACTCTAAGGTCACCCGTCCGGTTCCACATCATCAACCGGTCTCCGCGACCGAATCGAGACATTCCGTTCAGTCAGAAGCCCAGCCGTCGCAACTGACGGGGGTCGCGCTGCCACTCTTTGGCGACCTTGATGTGCAGGTCGAGGTAGACCTTCGTGCCGAGAAGCCCCTCGATCTGCTGCCGCGCGCGGGCGCCGACGTCCTTGAGCCGCTCACCCTTGTGCCCGAGGATGATGCCCTTCTGGCTCGGTCGTTCCACATAGAGGAACGCGTGCACGTCGATCATGTCGTCCCTGCCCTCGTGCGGCAGCATTTCCTCGACGGTGACGGCGATCGAGTGCGGAAGCTCGTCCCGGACACCTTCCAGCGCGGCCTCGCGGATCAGCTCGGCGACCAGGATCTGCTCGGGCTCGTCGGTGAGTTCGCCGCCCGGATACAGCTGCGGGCCTTCCGGAAGGTGCCGTACCAGCAGATCCGAGAGCGCGCCGACCTGGAAACCGTCCACAGCGGACACCGGGATCAGCTCGGCGAACTCCATCACCTCCTGCAGGGCGAGCAACTGCTCGGCGACCTGCTCGGGTTTCACGAGATCCGTCTTGGTGACCACGCCGATCACCGGGGTCCGCTTGGCGATCTTCTTCAGTTCGGCGGCGATGAACCGGTCACCGGGACCGACTTTTTCGTTGGCGGGCACGCAAAGTCCGACAACGTCCACTTCGGACCATGTCGAGTGGACGATGTCGTTGAGCCGCTCGCCGAGCAGTGTCCTCGGCCGGTGCAGCCCCGGTGTGTCGATGATCACCAGCTGGGCGTCGTCGCGGTGGACGATACCGCGGATGGCGTGCCGGGTGGTCTGCGGTTTGCTGGAGGTGATCGCCACCTTGCTGCCGACGAGCGCGTTGGTCAGCGTGGACTTGCCCGCGTTGGGCCGCCCGACGAAGCAGGCGAAACCGGAACGATGCGGCTCGGCCATCAGCTCAGCACCTTGCCACTGGGATCCGCGAGATAAACGGGGGCGTCTTCGGCGATGTCCCGCACCGCCTGGAGCGAGGCACCGTTCAGGATGGCGTCACCACTGACCACGACGGCGGCCTCGATTCCTTCGGCTCCGCTCGAAACGGCGGCGGCGACGGCGGCCTGCAGCGCGGTGAGTCCGAACGACGGCTGGTCGACCGTGCTCGCCGCGTAGGTGCGGCCGTCGGTGTCGCGAAGCGCGGCGCCCTCGGCGGCCTGGGTGCGGGCTCGCGCGGACCTGGCCAGGGTCACCAGCTTCTGGTCCTCGGCGTCCAGCTCAGGCATGTTCGACACTCCTGTCACTTTCATCGGGCTGCGGGACCCGGGTGCGACGCCTGCCCTGGGCTGCGTCGGTCACCGCGTCCGCGTCGGCGGGGTGGACGACCACCGTGGTGATCCGCATCCGCCCGCGCCGGTCCTTACCGCCTTCGGCGAACAGCCGAAGTCCGGCGACCTCGGCTTCGGCCCCCGGCAGCGGGACCCTACCCAGTCGCTCGGCGAGCAGTCCGCCCACGGTCTCCACGTCATGGTCTTCGAGATCGATCCCGAACAGTTCGCCGAGGTCGTCGATCGAGAGCCGGGACGAGACGCGGACCGCGCCGTTTTCGAGTTCTTCGACCTCGGGACGCTCGTCGGTGTCGGATTCGTCGGTGATCTCGCCGACGATCTCCTCGAGGACGTCCTCGATGGTGAGCAGGCCGGCGGTGCCGCCGTACTCGTCGACGGCGATCGCCATGTGGTTGTGC
The DNA here is from genome assembly GCF_003947415.1 of Amycolatopsis sp. WAC 01376. GTDB lineage: Bacteria > Actinomycetota > Actinomycetes > Mycobacteriales > Pseudonocardiaceae > Amycolatopsis. Next base: position 314,583 of record NZ_QHKL01000003.1, on the reverse strand, counting down.
GAGACCTGCATCTCCTTGAGCAGATCGTCGAGCCGCTTCGAGTCCGGCACGAAGCTCGCCGGGTTCATCAGTTCCTCGACCTGCCGCTGCGAACCGCCCTCGGCCATGTACGCGGGCATGAGGTCCTTGATGTTGACCACGCCGACGACGTCGTCGACGGAGTCGCCGATCACCGGCAGCCGGGTGAACCCGGTGCGCAGGGCCAGCGCGAGCGCCTGGCGCACGGTCTTGTCGTGCTCGATCCAGACGATCTCCGTCCGCGGCACCATGACCTCGCGTGCGACGGTGTCGCCGAGTTCGAACACCGAGTGGATCATCTCGCGTTCGGATTCCTCGACGACGCCGCGTTCCTGGGCGAGGTCGACCAGCTCACGCAGTTCGACTTCGGAGGTGAACGGGCCTTCGCGGAAGCCGCGGCCGGGGGTGATCGCGTTACCGAGGACGATCAGCAGCCTGCTGAGCGGGCCGAGGATCGAGCCGAGGACGCGGACGGGGCCCGCGACGACGAGACCGATCCGGTACGGGTGCTGGCGGCCGAGGGTGCGCGGGCCGACCCCGATGAGCACGTAACTCACCACGACCATCACCCCCGCCGCGACGACGATGGCGAGCCACAGCGGCCGGATCCAGCGGAGGATGTCGACGGTGACCAGCACCGTGGCGGTCAGCTCGCAGGTCATCCGCAGCAGCAGGATCAGGTTGATGTGGCGGCGGCGTTCGGCGATGACCAGCGCGAGCTGACGCGCGCCGGGGCGGCCGAGCCGGACGAGGCCGTCGGCACGGGCCTTGGAGACCGTGCTGACCGCCGCGTCGGCGGCCGCGAACACCCCGGCGAGCAGGATCAGCGCGATGGCGATGACCAGCAGGGCCGTGGGACTACCCATTTCTAGGCGGGGGGTTCGTCGGCGGGCACGGTGTCGAGACCGGCGGTGCCGAGGAGCCTGTCGTCCGCGGTGCGCTGCGCGTCGCGCCTGTTCACCGCGGCCACGGCGGCCTGGAACTCGCCGAGGATCCGCTTCTGCAGACCGAACATCTCGCGTTCCTCGGCGGGTTCGGCGTGGTCGTAGCCGAGCAGGTGCAGCACGCCGTGCGTGGTGAGCAGATGCAGCTCGTCCATCAGCGAATGGCCCGCCGTCTTGGCCTGGTCCTTCGCGAACGCCGGGCACAGCACGATGTCACCGAGCAGCGCGGGTGAGGCGTCGGGCGCGTCGGGGCGGCGCGACGAGTCGAGCTCGTCCATCGGGAAGGCCATCACGTCGGTGGGACCGGGCAGGTCCATCCACCGTTCGTGCAGGTCCTCCATCACCTCGAGGGTGACGAGCAGGATGGACAGCTCGGCGAGCGGGCTGACCTCCATCTTGTCGAGCGCGAAGCGGGCGGCCGACACGATCGACGTCTCGTCGACGTTCACGCCGGACTCATTGGCGATCTCGATGCTCATGACCGCCGCTGCCCCTTCCAACCATTGCCCTTGTCCTGGCTGTCCTGCAGCGCCTGCCACTTCTCGTACGCGTCGACGATGTCGCCGACGAGCCTGTGCCGCACCACGTCCTGGCTGGTGAGCTGGGCGAAGTGCAGGTCTTCGACACCTTCGAGGATGTCGCGGACCACCCGCAGGCCGCTCTTCTGGCCGGTGGGGAGGTCGACCTGGGTGATGTCACCGGTGACGACGATCTTGGCGCCGAACCCGAGCCGGGTGAGGAACATCTTCATCTGTTCCGGCGTGGTGTTCTGCGCTTCGTCGAGGATGATGAACGCGTCGTTGAGGGTGCGGCCACGCATGTACGCGAGCGGCGCGATCTCGATGGTGCCCGCCTGCATCAGCCGCGGGATCGACTCGGGCTCGACCATGTCGTGCAGCGCGTCGTAGAGCGGGCGCAGGTACGGGTCGATCTTCTCGTTGAGCGTGCCCGGCAGGTAGCCGAGGCGCTCGCCCGCTTCGACCGCGGGGCGCGTCAGCACGATGCGGGTGACCTGCTTGGCCTGCAGTGCCTGGACGGCCTTGGCCATCGCGAGGTACGTCTTGCCGGTACCGGCGGGGCCGATGCCGAACACGATGGTGTGCTTGTCGATGGCGTCGACGTAGCGCTTCTGGTTCAGCGTCTTGGGCCGGATCGTCTTGCCGCGCCGGGAGATGATGTTCATGCTCAGCACTTCGGCCGGTGACTCGTGGTCACCGGTGGAGAGCATGCCGACGGTGCGGCGGACGGTGGCCGGGTCGACCTGCTGGCCGCGGCCGGCGAGCGTCACGAGTTCGGCGAAGACACGTTCGGCGAAGGCGACGTCGGCGGGGGCGCCGGTCAGCGTGACCTCGTTGCCCCGGACGTGGACGTCGGCGGCGAGGAGTTCTTCGGCGACGCGGAGGTTTTCGTCCCTCGAGCCGAGCAGGCTGAGCGCGGCGGCTTCGGGGATGGGGAATCGGGACTGGGCCGCTTCGATGACAGCGGCCTCGTCGGCCTTCGTCGGGGTGACGTCCGTGGGAACGTCGGGTCGGGCGGCTTCACCCGGTACGGTTCCGGCCACGTGGCCTCTGGCCTACTTCCTGCGCTTACGCTGCGATTTTCAACGACAGTGACAAGGTCGATGTTACTGGTTGCGGGTGCCGGCACGCAGTCCGGTTTCCGCAGGCCGCGCGCTTCAGCGTCCGAAATGCCCCAGCTGCTCGCCGCCGAGCACGTGCGCGTGCACGTGGAAGACGGTCTGCCCGGCGTCACGGTCGGTGTTGAAGACCACCCGGTACCCGGATTCGGCGATCCCCTCGAGCTCCGCGACCTTCTTGGCGGTGGCGGTCACGTCGGCGAGGAGCTGCGGGTCCGCCGCGGCCAGCTCTGCGACGTTCCGGTACCGCTTCTTCGGCACCACGAGCACGTGGACCCGCGCCTGCGGCGCTATGTCCCGGAACGCATAGGTCGTCTCGTCCTCGTACACCTTGTCGGACGGGATCTCGCCCGCGATGATCCGCTCGAACAACGTCTCCGCGTCACTCATTCCCCCACCCTAACGTCGCGGTTGGTCTCGCTGGTGATGTGCTCGAACAAACCGGCGTGGATGCGGGTGCGCACTCCCTCGGCCCACGGTTCGTCGAGTTCGGCGGCGTCGAGGGCGGCCATGTTGTTGAGAAGCATGCCGAAGGCGAGGAACGACTTCAGGGTCACCGGATCGAGCTGCGCGGCTCCGGCGACCGTGTCCCACATGTGGCCGAACCGCGACCGCACGAAATCGCGGACCTCGCTGTCCCCACAAGCCGCGAAGCCCTGCAGCTGCACCATGAGCGTGGTCCGATCGGCCAGCAACCCGTGATACTGCGCGCCCATCAACGAAAGCGCGTCAAGCCCCTCGACCCCCTCAGCCGCCTCCGCCATCCCCTCACTGAACCGATCAAAGGCAGCCCCCACCACCTCGAGAAACAACGCCTTCTTCGTCCCGAACATCCGGAACACATACGCCTGCGTAATCCCAGCCTCGCGCGCGATCGCCTCAACAGACGCCCCATGCAGCCCGTTCTCCGCAAACTCGCGCGCCGCGATCCCCACCACCTGCGCCCGCCGCTCCGCCCCACCCATCCGCTTCGCCATCCCGCCAAGCTACTGCCCACCACCCACAAACCCCCGCACGGCAAGGGCCGCCAGGCCCTATGCCGAGACCCACCCGCCAACCGCCGCCGGACGCACCGTGGGGGGTGCGGGGGGCTCGGCCCCCGGGCAGACACGCGGAACCGCGCCGCGGCGCGGAATTTGGGACGCAGCAAGGAGCGAAGCGACTTGCGAAGCCCCCAAATGAAGACGCCGCGGCGCGGTGGACCCTGGGGGTCGGTCCACCGCCGCCGCGGCTCCGCCGGACCGAGGGGGGAGGTGCCCGGCGGGGATTCACGCGCGCGACTGGGCTTCATCCCCCAGTGGCGCGCCGAAACCGTGTGTTGCGCGTCAGTTAACGAGAGTAACGGCTGTTTGCGTGATCGCGCCATAACTCGCCGCAAATTAGTGGGGTGTTTTTTCACTTCCAGCGGTCGGTGAGTGCGCCGAGTGCGCCGAGTGCGACGGCGGCGGCGGTGGAGGTGCGTAAAACGGTGGGGCCCAACCGGATGGCGGTGGCGCCGGCGTCGGTGAGGGTGGTGAGTTCTTCGTCGGTGATGCCGCCTTCGGGGCCGACGATGAGGAGGATGTCGCCTTGTGCGGGGAGTTCGATCTCGGTGAGGCGGGTGGTGATGCCGGATTCGAGGACGAGTGCGCGGGAAACGGTCTGGGTGAGTTCGGCGAGTTCGCGGGTGGTGGCGGGTTCGGCGACTTCGGGGACGTGGGCGCGTCGGGCTTGTTTGGCGGCGGCGCGGGCGGTGGTGCGCCAGCGGCCGAGGGCTTTGTCGCCGCGGGTTCCTCCTTCCCAGCGGGCGACGCTGCGGGCGGCGCGCCAGGGGACGATGGCGTCGGCGCCCGCTTCGGTGGCGAGTTCGACGGCGAGTTCGCCGCGGTCGCCTTTGGCGAGTGCCTGGGCGACGATGACGCGCAGTGCGGGTGGTTCCTCGGTCCAGTGTTCTTCGATGGCGAGGGTGAGTGCCGCGTCTCTGCCGGCTTGGACGGCTTCGACGACGCAGCGCGCCATGCCACCTTCGCCGTCGGACAGCACGAGGCGTTCGCCGACGCGCAGTCGCCGGACGGTGGCGGCGTGCCGGGCTTCCTCACCGTCGAGGGTGGTGCGCCCGGAGCCGGGCAGCGCGGCGGTGAGGAAGACCGGCAGTGTCGTCTCTGGCACGGGTTACCGGTGGTTCTTGGTGCGCAGCTTGGAGAACAGCCCGCCGGGCTTGGAGCCGTTCGACGAGAGCGAAGGGACGTCTTCGCCGCGCTGCTGGGCGAGTTCGACGAGGAGGTCGCGCTGGGCGTCGTCGAGTTTGGTCGGCACGACGACGTCGATGTGGACGTGCAGGTCGCCGCGGCCGTCGACGCGGCCGGAGGACCGCAGCCGCGGCATGCCCTTGCCGGTGAGCACGAGTTCGGTGGCGGGCTGGGTGCCCGGCTCGATGTCGAGTTCGTAGTCGCCGTCGATGAGGGTCTCGATGGGCACCGTGGCGCCGAGGGCGGCGGTGGTCATCGGGATGCGGAAGTTGCAGTGCAGGTCGTTGCCCTGCCGGACGAAGACCTCGTGCGGTGCCTCGTCGATCTCGACGTACAGGTCGCCGGCGGGGCCGCCGCCGGGGCCGACCTCGCCCTGTCCGGAGAGCCGGATGCGCATGCCGTCGCCGACGCCCGGCGGGATCTTCGCGGTGACGTTGCGGCGCGAGCGGACCCGGCCGTCGCCGCCGCACTGGCGGCAGGGGTCGGGGATGACCTCGCCGAAGCCGCGGCAGACCGGGCAGGGGCGGGCGGTGACGACCTGGCCGAGGAACGACCGCTGCACGGACTGGACCTCGCCGGCGCCGCCGCAGGTGTCGCAGGTCTTGGTGCCGGTGCCGTCGGCCGCGCCGGCGCCGCGGCACAGGTCGCAGAGGATGGCGGTGTCGACGGTGATCTCGCGGTCGACACCGGTGGCGCAGTCCTCGAGGGTCAGGCCGAGCCGGATGAGCGCGTCGGAACCGGGCTGCACGCGGCTGCGCGGGCCACGGCCGCGGCCCCCGCCACCTCCGGCGGCGCCGAAGAAGGCGTCCATGATGTCGCCGAGGCCGCCGAAGCCGGAGAACGGGTCTCCGCCGCCGCCGCGCGCACCGCCGTCCATCGGGTCGCCGCCGAGGTCGACGATCTTGCGCTTCTGCGGATCCGACAGCACCTCGTACGCGGTGGTCACCTCGCCGAAGCGATGCTGGGCGTCCTCCGACGGGTTGACGTCGGGGTGCAGTTCACGGGCCATTTTGCGGTACGCGCGCTTGATCTCCTGATCCGTCGCGTTCTTCGCAACCCCGAGAATGCCGTAATAGTCCCTCGCCACCGTCTCCGCCTTCTCCTTCTGCTTTGCCCTCACCGCCGCGTTCAGCGGCCGGCGAGGATCTGCCCCACGTAGTTCGCCACCGCGCGCACCGCGGCGATGGTGTTCGGGTAGTCCATCCTGGTGGGCCCGACGACGCCCATCCCGCCGAGCAGCAGGTCGTCCATGCCGTAGCCGATGGACACCACCGAGGTGCTGCGCATCTGCTCGTCCTCATTTTCCTCACCGATGCGGACGCTGATCGCACCGGGGTTGCGGGCGGCCGCGAGCAGCTTGAGCACGATGACCTGCTCCTCGAGTGCCTCCAGCACCTGCCGCAGCGATCCGGGGAAGTCCGAGACGTTGCGGGTGAGGTTCGCCGTGCCGCCGAGCACGAGCCGCTCTTCGGGGTGCTCGACCAGCGATTCCACCAGCACGGTGCAGACGCGGGTGAGGTTGTCGCGCAGTTCGCCCGGCGACTTCTCGGGCAGTTCGGCGACCGCCGCCGCGGCCTCGGAGAGACGGCGGCCCGCCAGCGCGCCGTTGAGCACGGTGCGCAGCCTTCCGACATTCTCTTCGGTGATGACGTCCCCGAGGTCGACGGTGCGCTGGTCGACGCGGCCGGAATCGGTGATCAGCACCAGCATCAGCCGCGCCGGGGTGAGCGGCACCACTTCGAGGTGCCGGACCGCGGAGTTGGTCATCATCGGGTACTGGATGACCGCGACCTGCCTGGTCAGCTGCGCGAGCAGCCGGACGGAGCGGCGCAGGACGTCGTCGACGTCGGTGCCGCTGTCGAGGAAGGCCGTGATGGCCCGGCGTTCGGCCGCGCTGAGTGGTTTGACCTCGGCGATCCGGTCGACGAAGAGCCGGTAGCCCTTGTCGGTCGGGATACGGCCCGCGCTGGTGTGAGGCTGTGTGATGTAGCCCTCTTCTTCCAGCGCCGCCATGTCGTTGCGCACGGTGGCGCTGGACACGCCGAGGTTGTGCCGGTCGACGATCGCCTTGGATCCGACGGGCTCCTGGTTGGAAACGTAATCGGCGACGATCGCGCGAAGCACCTCGAAACGCCGCTCTTCCGCGTTGGCCACCTGCACCTCCCTCGGCTCGTCCTCACAACGAGTTTACGGAAGGCATAGTGCCCGAGGAGCCGCCGGACGTCTTCGGGGCCTCGTGAGGGCTGTCCCGCGACTCTCCCCGCGGGGTCGCGTGCGGCGGCGGGCGGGCGTTCCCCGAGTGTCATGAAAGGGTCGTTCAGGACGAAAAACGTCCTGAACGACCCTTTCATGACATCCCCGGAGCCCTCAAGCGTCAGCTGTTGCGCGGGAACCCGAGGTTCACCCCGCCCTGCGAGGGGTCCGGCCAGCGTGAGGTGACGACCTTCGTCCGCGTGAAGAAGTGGAACCCTTCCGGCCCGTACGCGTGGCTGTCGCCGAACAGCGAGTCCTTCCAGCCGCCGAACGAGTAGTAGCCGACCGGCACCGGGATGGGCACGTTCACGCCGACCATCCCGACCTCGACCTCGTTCTGGAACCGCCGCGCGGCCCGCCCGTCGTTGGTGAAGATCGCGGTGCCGTTGCCGTAGGCGTTGGCGTTGATCAGCTCCAGCGCCGCGTCGTAGCCCTCGGCCCGCGCGACCGCCAGCACCGGCCCGAAGATCTCGTCGGTGTAGATCGACATGTCCGGGGTGACCTGGTCGAACAGGGTCGGGCCGAGCCAGAAGCCGCCGTCCTCGCCGTCGACCTCGATACCGCGGCCGTCGACGACGAGCCGGGCTCCCGCTTCCACTCCGGCTTCCACATAGGACTCGACGCGTTCGTGGTGGGCGGCGGTGACGAGCGGCCCCATCTCCGAGGTGGGCCGCATGCCGTCGCCGACGCGGAGCCGCTTGATCCGCTCGGCGATCTTGGCGACCAGTTCGTCGCCGACCGGGTCGACCCCGACCACGACCGACACCGCCATGCACCGCTCCCCCGCCGAGCCGAAGCCCGCCGAGACCGCCGCGTCGGCGGCGAGGTCGAGGTCGGCGTCCGGGAGGACGACCATGTGGTTCTTCGCGCCGCCGAGCGCCTGGACGCGTTTCCCGTGCCCGGTCCCGGTTTCGTAGACGTACTTCGCGATCGGCGTCGACCCGACGAACGAGATCGCCTTGACGTCGCGGTGTTCCAGCAGCCCGTCGACGGCCACCTTGTCGCCGTGCAGGACGTTGAGGACGCCGTCGGGCAGGCCCGCCTCGGCGAACAGTTCCGCGATGAACACGGCCGCGGACGGGTCCTTCTCGCTCGGCTTGAGCACGACGGTGTTGCCGCAGGCGAGCGCGTTCGGCACGAACCACAGCGGGACCATCGCCGGGAAGTTGAACGGCGAGATCACCCCGACCACGCCCAGCGGCTGCGAGATCGAGTAGACGTCGACGCCGGTGGAGGCGTTTTCGCTGAACCCGCCCTTGAGCATTTGCGCCGCGCCGCAAGCGAACTCGACGTTCTCGATGGCGCGAGCGACTTCGCCCGCCGCGTCGGATTCGACCTTGCCGTGTTCGCTGGTGACGATCTTCGCCAGCTCGTGACGCCGCGCCGAAAGCAGCTCACGGAAGGCGAACAGCACCCGCGTCCGCCCGGCCAGCGACGTCCCGCGCCAGCCCGGCAGCGCACGGGAGGCGGCCGCGACGGCGGCGTCGACGTCGTCCTGCGCGGCGAAGGCGACCTTCGCGCTCACCTGGCCGGTGGCCGGATCGAACACGTCACCGGATCGTTCGCTCACGCCTTCGCACGGTTTGCCGTCTATCCAGTGGGTGATGCGGTCGGTCACGGATTCGCCTTCCTGTTCGCCGGATGCCTGCTCCCGGTCGAGTCTGGGCGCGCGCGCCACACCGACGCCATCGGCAACGTGTACGGACTCCCGGTCCCGGCCGTACAGTCTGTCTCTGCGTTCCGACCAGGTGGGAGGCCGATGTACCCGACCGTCGCCGAGGTGCTCGCGCTGCCGGTGCTGCGTCAGGGCAGGCCCCACGTGGTGGCGGGGGCGGCGCGGCTGGACGCGCCGGTCCGCTGGGCGCACGTCGCCGAGGTCGCGGACATCGCCCCGCTGCTGCGCGGCGGGGAACTCGTGCTCACCACCGGGGTCGCGCTGCCCGACGACGGCGCCGCGCTCGCCAGATACATCGCCGATCTGGCCGGTGTCGGAGTGGTCGGGATCGTCATCGAACTGGTCCGGCATTGGAGCGAGAAGCTGCCGTCCGCGCTGGTCGACGCCGCCGACCGCCACGGTGTCCCGCTGATCACCCTTTCGCGCGAGACGCGCTTCGTGTCGGTCACCGAGGCGGTGAACGGGCTGATCGTCGATGCCCAGGTCGACGAACTCCGCGCGGCGGAGCGGGTCCACGAGACGTTCACCGCGCTGACGGTCGCCGGCGCCGAACCGGGCGACATCCTGCGCGAGGTCGCGAGACTCACCGAACATCCCGTCGTGCTGGAGACGCTCGCGCACGAAGTCCTCGCCTACGACACGGCCGGGACCGATCCCGGTGAACTGCTGCCCGGCTGGCCGTCCCGGTCGCGGCCGGTGCAGGTCGGCGAGCGGACCGGCTACCACCCGGGCGCGGGCTGGCTGATCACCGTGGTCGGCGCGCGCGGGCACGACTGGGGACGGCTGGTCGTCGTCTGCGGGGATCCGCCGCCGCGACGGCACGTCGTGGTCGCCGAACGCGCCGCGTCCGCGCTCGCGGTCCACCGGCTGGTCGCCAAGGACACCGACTCCCTCGAACGCCAGGCGCATCGCGCGATCCTGACCGAACTGCTGGCGAATCCGGTGCCGCCCGGCGAGCTGACCGCGCGGGCGTCCGCGCTGGGTGTCCCCCTGACGGGACGGCTGCTGGTCGGGGTCGCCGTGCGGCCGAGGATCACCGCGACCGCCAAGACCACGCAGTCGACCCCGGTGCTGCTGCGGGAACTCGCCGAGGCGACCGCGCTCGCCGCCCGGCGCGCCAAGGTGTCCGCGCTGGTGGCCACGGACGACACGCTGGTGCGCGCGCTGATCGCGCTCTCGCCGGAGGCGGGGGTGGACGCGGTTTTGCGGCGGCTGGCCACCGACGTCCACGAGGCCCGCGCCGGGGCGCCCGCCGTGGTCGCGGTCGGCACCACCGGCAGCGGGCCCGCCGAGGCACGCCGGACGCTCGTCGAAGCCGCGCAGGTCGCCGCCGCGGCGCTCACCGAAAACGTCGAGCGGGTGGTCCAGCGGCTCGACGACGTCCGGTTGCGCGGGCTGCTGCATCTCCTGTCCGGCGACGAACGGATCACCGCGTTCGCCGCGCGGGAGCTCGGCCCGCTGCTGAACCGGGACGCCGCACAGGGCAGCAGACTCGTTCAGGCGTTGAGACATTACTGCGAACACGGCGGCAACAAATCGGCGGCCGCGGCGGCCGCGCACACCTCCCGCACCGCCTACTACCAGCAGCTGGCCAGGATCGAGCAGGTACTCGGGGTACGGCTCGAAGAACCGGAGTCGATGCTCTCCCTTTATGTCGCTTTGCTCGCCCACGACATTCGAGAAGCGGACGACCACACGTCCGAGTGAGCAAATCTCACCCAAGCGTGGAACACAGTCACCGGGTCATGTCAGCCGATAGGGTTGATATGGCTTTCTTCGAACCGATCGGCGCCTGCGTACTCGCGTTGGCCTGCATGGCCCCGGCGCAACCCGCCGAATCCACGTTTCAGCTGACCAGCCACGACACCAGGGGCCGGATCGGCACCGTCTCACTCACCTGCGAACCCACCGGGGGGTCTCACCCGGGACGCGGCGGCGCCTGCGCCAAACTGTCCGAAGTGGACGGAGAGTTCGACAGGCTACGGCCCGAACCGCGGGCCTGCACCTTGGAATACTCCCCGGTGGACGTCTCCGCCGTCGGCAAGTGGCGCGGCGAACCGGTCACCTACCGCACCTCGTACGCCAACCGCTGTGTCGCCGACGCCGAATCGGCGGGCGTCTTCACCTTCTGACCGCTCCCGACTCCGGCGAGGTGATCGCCGGGCCTCCCCCTCGGTGGCCCGGCGGCGCCGTTCACCGCGGCCTTGATCGCCCTCACCCCCACGAGGGCGATCAAGGCCGTGGTGTCACGGCTCAAGAACGGGGCAGGTACCGGCACCCGATCCCGTCCTTCGCGGCAACGGGGGTCTGACGCGCGAGGGACCGGCTCAGGTTCCATTCGCGCCAATCATCTTCCGGGATTCCCGTCACGACCCGGCCGAGCACGCACGACCGCAGCGGCTCCGGGAGCCGGTCGGCCGACGGCACGACGTCGGCGGAAAACCGGGACAGATAACCGGTATCGAGGGTTTTGCCGTGGGCGAGGCGGTCGATGTTGCGGTCGGCGATGAACCGTTCCGGATCGAGGACGGCCAGCCCCAGCAGCGCCGCGACAGCGGCTCCGATGGCCGCGCGCGGCAGCCAGGCCGACCGCAGCGGGATCAGGGAAACCAGCACCAGCAGGAAGATCAGGCCGATCCAGAGTTCGCAGACCTCGACCAGCAGCCGCAGCACGGTGAACCCGTACGCCTGCTGATATGTCCACATGCGACTCAACGCCGACGCGACCAGCACCAGGCTGAGCACGCTCAGCGCGCCGAGCAGCCCGCGCTGCCAGGCGCGATCGGCCGCCGAGGACTTCGGCGCCCAGCGCAACGCGGCGGCCACCAGCACCAGGGTCAGCACGGTGATGGCGGACAGCTGCCAGAACCCGCTCCTGGCGTATTCGGCCGCCGTCAGGCCGCTCGTGGCCAGGAGGTATTCGGTGCCGCCGAACAACACGACCAGGCGGACCACGACGAAACTCGTGAACAGCAGCACCAGCACACCCAGCGGCAACGTCCATTCGAGCCGGTGCGCGAGCCGTTTGCGGGGCGCGTCGTCGTCGGCGGGCAGCGGTGGCGCCGCCAGCAGGTAGCACGCCCCGGTGACGGCGAACGCGGCCACCACGAAGAGGAAACCCCAGCGCACGAAGGTTCCCGGGCTCAGCTCGGGGATCACCGCGTCGACGACGCTCGCGAACGCGGCGTCCGCGCCACGCAGCAGCGGGACGAACACCAGCAGCAGTCCGGCGCTCGCCAGCACCGGCACCAGGAACCTCGGCCGCGCGCGGCCTTCCTGTTTCGTGCCGAGCTTCGCGAGCCCGCGCCCGATCCACGGGATCGAAAGCAGCGCTTCGATCGGGACCGCGAAGACGTCATAAATGATCGTGTTCACCGTGCGTTTCCCGACCACCGCGAGGGATCCGGCGACGAACGCGGCCAGCACGCACAGCACGTTCAGCCACACCGACGCGCGGAACATACCGACCGCGAGCAGTCCCAGCGCGGCCGCCGCCCACACCGCGTTGACCAGGCGGAAATGCGGTTCGGCGTCGCCGCGGGCGCGTTTGTCGGCGAAGTAGACGGCCACCGCGAAGGCGAGCCCCACGACGAACCAGCCGGCTCCGGGATCGTCCGGCATGGCGAAAGCGGTGACCAGTCCGGCCCCGACCGCCGCGGGCAGGACCGAACCGGGCAACGGGACGATCGTCGACTTGGGCGGCACGCGTGGCCGCATCAGGACCGGGACCGGCGGCGCGGGCGGCAAGGGCTTGGGCGGCAGTGTGGTCGTCGCCGACGGGGGCGACGCGTGCGCTTGCCGGTCTTCTTGGTCTTCGCTCATCAAATCCTCCAGTTTGCGAAAGCACATATCGCAGAGTGTGTCGAGCCGCCGAAAACAAGCGGCAGGGAACTACGGAACGGGGATCACGACGCGGATGACACAGCCCTGCCGCTGCTCGGGGGTGACGACGGCGATGCTGCCGTCGTGGAGGTCGACCACCCATCGCGCGATCGCGAGACCGAGGCCGGTGCCCCCGCCGCCTGCCCGCTCGCCGCGGGTGAACCGCTCGAACACGCTGTCCCGCTCCCCCGGCGGGATCCCGGGGCCTTCGTCTTCGACCTCGATGACGACGTCGGCCTCACGGACCTCCGCCCGTACCCGGACCTCGCCCCCGGCCGGTCCGTGCCGGACGGCGTTGTCGAGCAGGTTGACCACGACCTGGTAGAGCCTGCCGCGGTCGGCGACGGCCGTCGCTCCGGGCGGCTGGACGTCGACGGCGAACCGCACGCCACGGCCGGTCGCGGCGGCGGTGATCCCCGCCTCGGCGGCGACCTCCTCCAGCAGCAGTTCGAGGTCGAATTCCTCCAGCTGCAACGGGAAAGCGCCCGCGTCGATCCGTGAGAGGTCGAGCAGTTCCGAGACCAGCCTGCCGAGCCGTTCGGTCTGCTGCAGCGCGGTCTTCAACGTCGCCGGATCGGGTTTGGCGACGCCGTCGACCAGGTTCTCCAGCACCCCGTTCAGCGCGGTGATCGGTGTGCGGAGTTCGTGGGAGACGTTCGCGATCAGCTCGCGCCGTCGCTGATCCGAGGCGTCGAGGTCGGCGGCCATCTGGTTGAAGGCGTGCGACAGCTCCCCGACCTCGTCACGGGCGGTCGCGCGGACCCGCCGGGTGTAGTCGCCCTTGGCCATCGCACGGGCGGCTGCGGTCATCTCCCGCAGCGGCCTGGTCATCCCGTGCGCCAGAATCTGCGAGGTGACCACGGCGAGCACCATCGCGGCGATCGTGGTCCGCGGCGGCAGCCAGCCGATCTGCCAGTTGAAGAAGGCGAACGCGATACCGCCCGAGGACACCAGCAGGATCGCGAGTTTGAGCTTGATGGAGCGGACCGGATCGAGCGGTCTCGGGAGCGCGTCGACGATCCGGCCGAGCAGCGGACGAAGCTTCACGATCCCACCTCCAGCGCGTAACCGACGCCGTGCACGGTGCGGATGAGGTCCGCGCCCAGTTTGCGGCGCAGCGCCTTGATGTGGCTGTCGACGGCGCGGGTGCCCGAACCCGTACCCGCGACGTCCCAGTCCCAGACCTCGCTCAGCAGGCGTTCCCTCGGCTGCACGGCTCTCGGACGTTTCGCGAAGTGGACGAGGAGGTCGAACTCGATCGGCGTCAGCTGGGCCGGATTGCCCGCCCGCGTGACCCGCCGCTGCTCGACGTCGATTTCGAGGTCGCCGAGCACGATCTTCGTACCGGCTTCGCTCACGTCGGTGCGGGCCGACCGTTCGACGCGGCGCAGCAGCGCGTGCACCCTCGCCGAGAGCACCCGCATGGAGAACGGCTTGGTGAGATAGTCGTCCGCGCCGACGCCGAGACCGATCAGCATGTCCGTCTCATCCGAACGGGCGGTCAGCATCAGCACCGGGACCGGGCGGCGGGCCTGGATCCGGCGGCAGACCTCGAGCCCGTCGAACCCCGGCAGCATCACGTCGAGCACCACCAGATCCGGCTCCCGCTCGGCGTCGGTCTCGACGCCGGAAGGGCCGTCGTGCGCCAGGTCCACGGTGAATCCCTCGGCCCGCAGCCGCGCGGCGATGCTCTCGGCGATCGTCACGTCGTCCTCGACGACCAGCACCCGGCGTCCTCCCAGTTCCATGGGGATGACTGTAAGCACCGGCCGTGGAGACCATCCGGGTGAGCTGTGGAGATCCTGTGGAGATGTTTCGGCCGGTTTGCCGGATTGCTACGACCGTGTGTGTGACGCAGGTCATGCACCAGGAGCCTTCGAACGCAATCGACAGTCTGCGCTCCGACGCCCTCAACAGTGAACAGTCTGCCAGTCCCACCCGCGCGGCGCGGGCGAGCACGATTCCGCAATGGAGCCGACGGCACGCGGAACGCAGCACGTGCATCCTGATGGCCGGGTCGAACTCGGCGAGGTCGAGTCCTTGAAGGACAGCCGCTTCTACAACGAAGAACTCGCCCCGGTCCCGGTCGAAAAGCGGACCTGGACCACCTACACCTACTTCGCGCTGTGGATGGGCATGGCGCACAACATCCCGTCCTACGCGCTCGCCGCGTCGCTGATCGCGCTCGGGATGAACTGGGTGCAGGCGCTGCTCACGATCACCATCGGCAACCTGATCGTGCTGATCCCGATGCTGCTCAACAGCCACGCCGGGACGAAGTACGGCATCCCGTTCCCGGTGTTCGCCCGCGCCTTCTTCGGCATGCGCGGCGCGAACCTGGCGGCGTTGCTGCGGGCGTTCATCGCGTGCGGCTGGTTCGGCATCCAGACCTGGGTCGGCGGCGAGGCGATCTACATCATCGTCGGGCGGCTCGCGGGCTCCGGCTGGAAGGACTCCACCGTCGTCCTCGGCCAGCACTGGACGCTGTGGCTTTCGTTCGGGGTGTTCTGGCTGGTGCAGATGCTCATCATCTGGCGCGGCATGGAGGCGGTCCGCAAATTCGAGAACTGGACGGCGCCGCTGGTGTCGGTCGGCTTCCTGATCCTGCTGGGCTACGTGCTGGTCAAGGCGGGCGGCTTCGGCCCGATCCTGGCCGAGCCGGGGAAACTCGGCTGGGGACCGGACTTCTGGAAGGTGTTCGCCCCGGCGCTGATGGCGATGATCGCGTTCTGGTCGACGCTTTCGCTGAACATGCCGGACTTCACCCGGTTCGGCGGCAGCCAGGGCAAACAGGTCCGAGGCCAGCTCCTCGGCCTGCCGACCACGATGACGTTCATCGCGATCGTGGCCATCCTGACCACCTCGGGCGGCAGCGTCCTCTACGGCGAGCAGATCTGGGACCCGGCGAAACTGGCCGACCGGTTCGACTCGCCGGTCGTCGTGGTGGTCGCGCTGATCGCGCTGGTGCTGGCGACGGTGTCGGCGAACCTCGCGGCCAACGTGGTCAGCCCGTCCTACGACTTCTCCAACGCGTTCCCGAAGAAGATCACCTTCGCCGTCGGCGGGCTGATCACCGGGCTCATCGGCATCCTCATCCAGCCGTGGCGGCTCTACTCCGATCCGAACATCTACATCTTCGCGTGGCTCGGTTTCTACGGCGGTCTGCTCGGCGCGGTCGCCGGGGTGCTCGTCGCCGGCTACTGGGTGGTCAACCGCACGCACCTCAACCTGCGGGATCTGTACACCGAACGCGGCGTCTACTGGTTCAACGGCGGCTGGAACTGGCGCGCGCTGGCCGCGACGCTGGTCGGCGCCGTGCTCTCGGTCGGCGGCGCGTACGGCGGGCCGTTCCCCGAAGACGGCCTGATCCCGCTCCTGAAACCGCTCTACGACTACAACTGGGTCGTCGGCCTGGCGGGCGCCTTCGTCGTCTACCTGCTGTTGTCCCTGTCCGAACGCAAGCGCACCACCTATATCGAGGAGGACGCAAGTGAGCGACCTGGTCCGAGCCGGATTGATCCAGCAGCGGTGGACGGGTGACAAGGAGTCGATGATCGCGAACGCGGTCGAAGCCATCGGCAAGGCCGCTTCGCAGGGAGCGCAGGTCGTCTGCCTCCAGGAGTTGTTCTACGGCCCGTATTTCTGCCAGGTGCAGGACACCGACTACTACTCCTACACCGAAGGCATCCCCGACGGGCCGACGACCAAGCTCATGCAGGAGGTCGCCGAACGCCACGGTGTCGTGCTGGTCGTCCCGATGTACGAGGTCGAGCAGCCCGGCGTGTACTACAACACCGCCGCGGTGATCGACGCCGACGGCACCTACCTCGGCAAGCACCGCAAGAACCACATCCCGCAGGTGAAGGGGTTCTGGGAGAAGTTCTACTTCCGGCCCGGGAACCTCGGCTACCCGGTGTTCGACACCGCCGTCGGCCGCATCGGCGTCTACATCTGTTACGAGCGGCATTTCCCGGAGGGCTGGCGCGCGCTGGGCCTGGCGGGCGCGAAGATCGTGTTCAACCCTTCGGCGACCAGCCGGGGCCTTTCGGAGTACCTGTGGCGGCTGGAGCAGCCCGCGGCAGCCGTCGCGAACGAGTACTTCGTCGGCACGATCAACCGCGTCGGCGTGGAATCACTGGGCGACAACGACTTCTACGGTCAATCGTACTTCGCGGACCCTCGCGGTCAGCTGATCGGCGAGGCCGCTTCCGACACCGAAGAGGAGATCGTCATCCGGGACCTCGACATGGGCAGGCTCGCCGAAGTCCGTGACCTGTGGGCGTTCTATCGAGACCGCCGCCCCGACAGCTACGGACCCCTCGCGGAGGCGTGATGACCACCCTCATCAGCGGCGGTCGGGTGCTGTCCACGGCGGGCGCTTCGGCGGCGGACGTCCTCGTCGACGGCGAGACGATCTCGGCCGTCGGTGCCCCCGGCACGCTGGGGCCCGCCGACGAGACCATCGACGCCACCGGGAAGTACGTGCTGCCCGGCGGGATCGACGCGCACACCCATATGGAGATGCCGTTCGGCGGAACGCATTCCGCCGACACCTTCGGCACCGGGACGACGGCGGCGGCGTGGGGCGGCACGACCACGATCATCGACTTCGCCGTCCAGGCCAAGGGCACCTCTCTGCTGTCCACTATGGACAAATGGCACGAGAAGGCCGACGGCAACTGCGCCATCGACTACGGCTTCCACATGATCGTCTCCGACGTCAACGATTCGTCGTTGAAGGAGATGCAGGCCTGTGTCGACGGTGGCGTCGGCAGTTTCAAGATGTTCATGGCGTATCCCGGGGTGTTCTACTCCACGGACGGCGAGATCCTGCTGGCCATGCAGAAGGCGCGCGAGATCGGCGCGACGATCATGATGCACGCGGAGAACGGCATCGCGATCGACCAGCTGGCCGCTCAGGCGTTCGCCGCCGGGAAGATCGATCCGGTGCAGCACGGGCTCACCCGACCGCCGGAGCTGGAGGGCGAGGCGACCTCGCGCGCGATCCAGCTGGCCAAGGTCACCGGGGCGCCGCTGTACATCGTGCACCTCTCGGCATCGCAGGCGCTGGCCGCGGTCGCGGAAGCGCGCGACAACGGGCAGAACGTCTTCGCGGAGACGTGTCCTCAGTATCTCTATCTGTCCATTGAGGACTTGGCCAAACCGGATTTCGAGGGTTCGAAGTACGTCGCCTCTCCCCCGCTGCGGGAGAATTCGCATCAGGCGGACCTGTGGCGAGGGCTGCGCACCAACGACCTCTCGGTGGTGTCCACGGATCACTGTCCTTTCTGTTTCAAGGACCAGAAGGAGCTCGGCCGCGGCGACTTCCGCGCGATCCCCAACGGGATCCCCGGCGTCGAGCACCGGATGGACCTGCTGCATCAGGGTGTCGTGGCCGGCGAGCTCACCCTCGGCCGCTGGGTCGAGACCTGCTCGACCACCCCGGCGCGGATGTTCGGTCTGTACCCGCGCAAGGGCGTCATCGCGGCGGGTTCGGACGCGGACATCGTCGTCTACGACCCGGCGGCGAAGCAGACCCTGTCGGTCGAGACGCACCACATGAACGTGGACTACTCGGCCTACGAGGGCATGGAGATCACCGGCAAGGTCGAGACGGTGCTCTCACGCGGTCGCGTGGTCGTGTCGCCGTCCGGCTTCTCGGGCAGTACGACGCACGGGAAATTCCTCTCGCGCGACCTGAACCAGTACCTGAACTGAGGCGGTGGCCGGATGGATTTCGGGATAGTTCTCCAGACCGACCCGCCCGCACACGACCTCGTGCGGCTGATGAAGGCCGCCGAGGACCAGGGTTTCCGCTACGGCTGGACGTTCGACTCGTGCGTGCTGTGGCAGGAACCGTTCGTCATCTACTCGCAGATCCTCGCGGCGACGTCGTCGATGATCGTGGGCCCGATGGTGACCAGCCCGGCCACCCGGGACTGGTCGGTGATGGCGTCGACCTTCGCCACGCTCAACGACATGTACGGCAACCGGACCGTCTGCGGGATCGGCCGCGGCGACTCGGCGCACCGGGTGGTCGGCCTGCCACCGTCCACTTTGGCCACCGTGCGCGACTGCATGCACGTGGTCAAGGAACTGGCCGAAGGACGCGAAGTCCTGCTGCGGGACAAGCCGGTGCAGATCCCCTGGATCCGCAACGGCAGACTCGAAATGTGGATGGCGGGATACGGGCCGAAGGCGCTGAAGACGGTCGGCGAACACGCCGACGGCTTCATCCTGCAATGCGCCGATCCCGCGATCGCCCGGTGGACCATCGGTTCGGTCCGTGAGGCCGCCCGCGCGGCGGGACGGGACCCGGCCGGGATCACGATCTGCCTCGCGGCCCCGGCGTACGTCGGCGACGATCTGGCGCATCAGCGGGAACAGTTGCGCTGGTTCGGCGGAATGGTCGGCAACCACGTCGCGGATCTCGTGGCGCGGTACGGCGATTCCGGGCCGGTGCCGCACGAACTGACCGACTACATCCGCGAGCGGCAGGGTTACGACTACTCGCACCACGGACGGGCGGGGAATCCGTCGACCGATTTCGTCCCGGACGAGATCGTGGACCGGTTCTGCCTGCTCGGGCCGTCTTCGGCGCATGGGGAGCGCCTGGAGGAGCTGGCTTCGCTCGGTGTCGACCAGTTCGCGCTGTACCTCATGCACGACCAGCGCGAGGAAACCCTGAAGCGGTACGGCTCGGAGGTCATCAACCGCTGACGACCCGCATTTCGTCCTCTGAATGCGTTTTTACCGCATTCAGAGGACGAAATGCGTGGGATCAGGCGCCGAACCAGGTGGCGAGGGACTCACCGAGCCCGTCCGGGTCGTCGCCCGCCCAGGCGACGTAGCCGTCCGGGCGGATCAGGAGGACGTCGGCGGGCCGGTCCTCGGCCTTCGCGGTGTGAACGTCGACGCGTCCCTGCGCGAGTTCACGCAGTTCGGGCCGTCCGGCGAGGTCCAGCAGAACCGGCCGTGCCGGCCGCAGCAGTTCGGCGACGCTGGTCGCGCCCTGGTCGGTCTCCAGCGCGAGATCCGGGACGAACGTGCCGGCGAGTGCGTGCCCGGAGCCGGGCATCGGGTAGCGCGTGTCGGTCCCGGCGACGTGGGAGGCCAGCCGTCGCGCGGCCTGTTCGTCGTCCAGCAGTTCCTGGAAAACCGCACGGAGCGCTTCTGCGGCTTCGTCGTGCCCGCGCCGCAACGCGACCTGCGCCTGGGACTGCAGGAGCGCACGAGCACCGGCGGCGTGCCGTTCCGCGTGATAGGTGTCCAGCAGTCCTTCCGGCGCCCGGCCCTGGATCTCGGCGGCCAGCTTCCACGCCAGGTTGACCGAGTCGGACATGCCGACGTTGATCGCCGTGCCGGTGGACGGCAGCAGGTGGGCCGCGTCGCCCGCCAGCAGGATCCGCCCCTCGCGATAGCGCTCCGCCTGGCGGGCGGAGAACTGGTAGCGAGAGAGCCGGACCGGGTCGCCCAGCGGGACGATGCCGCCGAGCACCCGGCGGATGCTGTCCCCGAGTTCGGCCAGGGTCATCGGCACGTCGTCGTCGACCTCGCCGGGATCGTCTTCCGTGGTCTGGATGAACAGGATCCCCGGTGTCAGCGAACCGAGCGCGAACACGCCGGCGTCGGTACGGGTGAAGCCCGCCTTGATCCGGCCCAGTTCCGGCGTCTCGATGTCGCCGTTGTCGTGGACGGTCAGCCCGTCGGGGATCTTGACCTGCCCGATCCGGTTGACCTCCGGATAGGTGGTGCCGGGGAAGCCGATCCCGGCCATCGCACGGACGGGGCTACGGCCGCCGTCGCAGCCCACCAAGTACGGGACGGTGACCTCGTACGATCCGTCCGGGCCGCGCACCTCGGCGGTCACCGACTCGTCGTCCTGGCGCAGCCCGACGACTTCGTGCCCGCGACGCACCTCCGTGCCGAGCTCGATGGCGTGCTCCTCAAGCAGCCGCTCCAGCGACTGTTGCCGCACCGAAAGCGCCTTCAGCGGCGGCTCCTCGAACCGGGTGAGGTCGACGTGCACCCCACCGAACGGGAACCGGTGCGGCGGGACGGGGTCGGTGACGAGCCCCCGCACCCGCTCCAGCAGGCCGCGATAGTGCAGCAGGTCCAGGATCTGCCCGCTGAGGCCGTGGGCCTTCGGAGTGCTCCCCTGTTCCGGCCGCCGTTCCAGGACCAGCGGGCGCGCACCGGCCAGCCGGAGTTC
Source organism: Amycolatopsis sp. WAC 01376 (assembly GCF_003947415.1). Taxonomy (GTDB): domain Bacteria; phylum Actinomycetota; class Actinomycetes; order Mycobacteriales; family Pseudonocardiaceae; genus Amycolatopsis. The sequence continues at coordinate 293,735 of NZ_QHKL01000003.1, read as the reverse complement.
GGCGGCCAGCATCAGACCGGTCGGGCCGGCACCCACGATGATCACGTCGACGTCCGTCAAATCTTCACTCCTGTTCGGCCTGTTCTCGCTACGGCCGAGGATTCTGCGGCACCACCGGGGTCTTGCCGCAAGCCCCCCGGTGCGCTATATGTTGAACATGGAGGGGCGTACCCCACCATCTTTCCGGGTACGAGCACCAGGGATCGCGCGCCCGCGAGGCGAGACGCTGGCCGGGTGACCAGATTCCGCATCGCTACTGTGCTCACTCTCACCGCACTCGCCGCCGTCACGATCACGCCCGCGGTCTCGGCCGCGCCGAAGGGTCTCGCCTGGGGCCCCTGTCCGTCCGGCTCTCCACCGGGTTACGACTGCGCCGAGATCGAGGTCCCGATGTCCTATCAGGACCCTGGCGGACCTCGGATCACCATCGCGCTCGGCCGTCTCCCCGCGACGGACCAGAAGCACAAACGCGGCACCCTCTTCACCAACCCCGGCGGACCCGGGAACCCCGGCCGTTTCAGCAAGTTCCAGACGCCGTCCCTGCACCGGCAGTTCGACATCGTCGGCTTCGACCCGCGCGGTGTCGGCGCCAGCACGCCGGTCCGCTGCTTCACCAGCGAGGCGGAAACCGAGCCGCTCAAACGGGTTCTGGGGAACTTCCCGATCACGACCGAACAGGAGACCCGGCAGTTCGCCGACGTCCGCGAGGTCGCCGCCGCGTGCGGCCGCAACGCCGGGCCGCTACTCGGGCACCTGTCCACCGCGAACGTCGCCAGGGATCTCGACAGGCTGCGCGAAGCCGTCGGCGAGCCCCGCCTGCGCTATTACGGCCTTTCCTACGGCACCTACCTCGGCGAGGTGTACGCCAACCTGTTCCCGCATCGCGTCGGCGCCTTGGCGCTGGACGCCGTCAACGATCCGATCGCCTGGTCCACCGGGCACCGTCCGGAGGACGCGAACGTCCCGTTCAGCACCAGGCTCGGCGGCTTCCGGGACGCGGACCGCGCGCTGCAGGCGTTCCTCGACGCGTGCGCGGCCGACACCCGATGCGCGTTCCGCGAGCCGGGGAAGGACTTGCGGGCCAAGTACGACGCGCTCCTCGACCGGCTCGAAGCCACACCGGGCGCGATCACCTATCAGGAGGTCATCCGGCGTACCCACAGCGCGCTGACCGACGAGGCTCGCTCCCCCGCGCTGGCGGAATTTCTCCAGTCCGCGACGAAATCCGTTGCGGCGAAGGCCATCCCGACCCCGTTCGACTCCGCGTTGGGTGGCGGCGGGACGATCTGCGCGGACGCCACGAACCCGCGTGACCCGGCCGCCTGGCCCCGCGCCGCCCACGCGGCCGACCGGGAAAGCCGCGGTTTCGGTTCCTACGACACGTATCTCTCCCTGCCGTGCGCCTTCTGGCCCGCCTCCGATCCGGCGCGGTACACCGGACCGTGGAACCGGCCGACCGCGCCGATCCTGTTGCTGGCCAACGGCAAGGGCGACCCCGAAACGCCGTACGCCGGGGCGAAACGGGCCGAACGCATCCTCGGCAACGCCCGGCTCCTGACGCTGGACGCCTGGGGGCACGGCGCCGCGAACCGCAGCGCCTGTGTCGACGCGGCACTCGACGCGTACCTGGCCAACGGACGCCTTCCGGCACGCGGCACCGTCTGCGCCCCGGATCACGCGCCCTTCGACGCCAGGTAGGCGCGAGCGGCGCCCTCGTCGGTGAGCCAACCGGCGTAGTCGACGGGGTCGGAGAAGATGTTCGCGAACCGGCGCGCCACCTCGGGCGCCGTCTGCGCGGCTTCCAGCGTGGCCAGCACGTGATCCGGCGGCGGAGCGAGGAGATCGTTGCTCAGCCGGGTCGCGTGCTGCGCCTTTTCCCAGTATTCGGCGAAAGTGCCGCGCAGGAACGCTTCGTCGAACGGACGGTCACCGTGGTCGAGGATGCGCCGTTCGTAGACCGCGGCCGCGTGCGCCGCCATGTTCGCGCCCTGTCCGGCGACCGGGTCGTTCGTCACCGCGGCGTCGCCCATCGCCAGGACCTTCGCCCCCGACGGCAGCGTCCCGACCGGATCGCGCACGATCGGCAGGACCCGGCCGCGCAGGACGTCCAGCGGCCCGCTGGGGCGGGCGTCGGCGAGCGACTCCTCGACCCACGGGAACTGCCTGCGCAGCAACGTCATCGCAAGGGCGAAATGCTCGTCGAGGCCGGTGACATCGGCCCAGACGTCCATCGGGCCGCCGGGCACGCCGAAGAACCCGAGACCGAAGACGGGTCCGCGCACGGACTGGATCGGCAGCCCGAACAGCTCACCGGCCGGAGAGAGCCCGAATGTCAGCCCCGGATACACCGGAAGCGGTTCGCCCCGACCCGACACGAGGTACAGGATCCCGATGGTCCGCTGCGGTTCGCGGTGCGGGGAACGTGCGTCGTCACGTGGGAAGAGGGCGTCGAACTGCGGTCCCCGTCCGGCCGCGACCAGCACGAGATCGAACTCGCGGGCGTACTCCTCCAGCCCGTCCGGGGTCACCTTGCCGATCCGGATTTCGCCGCCGCGTTCGGCGAAAGCGGTCAGCCAGGCGGACACCTTGACCCGCTGATCGACCGACTGCGCGGGATGGTCGAACCGGGCCTGCCACGAGACGGCGGGCTCCGGGGAGTCCCCGGCGAGCCCGAACGACGCGCCGAGGATCTCCGGGGCCTGTCCGTCCCAGAAGTTGATGCCCAGCGCGCGTTCCCTGGTCAGCGCGGGGTGGAACACGCACTGGTTCGAGATGAGCCTGCCCGCGTGGATCGTTTCGGCGTCGCGGTCGGTGACCACGGTGACGGCGTATCCGTGCCGTTGCAGGCCCAAGGCCAGGACCAGCCCGGCTTGTCCGGCCCCGACCACCACGATCCGGCGCATGGCTCCCCCTCAGTCGACCAAAGCCTGATACACCAGGTTCCTCAATTCGACGCGGATCGGATAGGTCGACGACGGCAGCAACTGGGTGAAGAACAAGACCGTGATGTCCTCGTCCGGATCGACCCAGAACGCGGTGCTCGCCGCGCCACCCCAGGCGAATTCCCCGGCGCTGGCGAGGGTCTTGGCCTTCACCGGGTCGTCGAGCACGGAAAAGCCCAGCCCGAAGCCGAAACCGTCATACGGCGCCTCGGAGAACCCGGTCCGTCCGCAGGTCTCCAGGTCCACGCCGCCGGGCAGGTGGTTGGTCGCCATGAGCCGCACCGTACGCGGGCCGAGCAGCCGGACGCCGTCGAGTTCGCCGCCGCGTACCAGCATCTGGGCGAACCGGTGGAAGTCACCCGCCGTGGAGACCAGCCCTCCGCCGCCCGAAAAGCACGAGGGCGCGACGCGGCCGACGTTGCCCAGCTCGTCGTGACGGAACGGCTCCTTGGTGACCGGGTGCGGCACGTAGAGCGCGGCCAGCCGGTCGAGATCACCGGCGGCGGCTTGGAACCCGGTCTCGTGCATGCCGAGCGGGGTGAAGATCCGCTCGGCGAAGAAGGCGTCGAGCGACTGACCGGAGACGACCTCGATGAGCCTGCCGAGGATGTCCGTCGCGACCGAATAGTTCCATTCCGAACCCGGCTGGAACAGCAACGGCAGCCGCGCGATCGCTTCGGAAACAGCCGCCAGATCGAGCCCCGGCGCGGTGCCGAGGTCGAACCCCGCCTCACGGTAGAGCGCGTCGACCGGATGCGTGCGGTGGAAACCGTAGGTCAGCCCCGCGGTGTGGGTGAGCAGATGCCAGAGGCGGATCGGTTCGGCCGAGGGCACGGTCGCCTGCTTCACCGACGAGCCACCGGCGAACACCCGCGGTTCCGAGAACTCCGGCAGCCAGCGGGAAATCGGGTCCTTGAGGTCGATGAGCCCCGCTTCGACGAGCATCATCGCGGCAACGGAAGTGACCGGCTTCGTCATCGAGTAGACGCGCCAGATCGTGTCGGTCTCGACCGGCAGCCCGGCCTCGATGTCGCGCTGCCCGTTCGACGCGAGATGCGCGACCTTCCCGTTCCTGGTCACCACGGCCAGGTACCCGGGAATCCGATTGCGCTCCAGGTACCCGTCGAAGTGCTTGTCGATCCGGCGCAGTCGCTCCGCGTCGAAACCCACCTCGGCCGGGTCGACGTCCACCTTCAGCTCGATCATGCGACCGAGGCTACGCGTTCCGTTCGGCCCGTTTCTCCAGTCGCCACGCCTCGTCGGTCTTCCCGATCCGCCAGTATCCGGAGATGGACAGCAGGTCGCGCCGCATGCCCCGGTCGTCCAGCAGATGACGCCGCAGGTCACGGACGAACCCGGCCTCGCCGTGGACGAACGCCTGCACGACACCTTCACGCCAGTCGAGCGCGCGGACGGCGGCCGCGAGATCGTCACCCCGGCTCCGGTGCAGCCAGGTGATCCGCGCGTCGCCCTTGGTGGTCAGCGACTGCTCTTCGGCCGCGTCCTCCACGAGGATCACCGCGTGCACGGGCACACCCGCCGGCATCGCCTCGAGCGAAGCGGCGATCGCCGGCAGGGCGCTCTCGTCCCCGGCGAGCAGATGCCAGTCGGCCTCCTCGCCCGGCGCGTACGCCCCGCCGGGTCCGGAAACGATCAGTTCGTCGCCCGGTTTCGCGGCGGCGGCCCACGGCCCGGCGACGCCCTCGTCACCGTGGTGGACGAAGTCGAGCACCAGTTCGCCGAGGTTCGGGTCGAACGCCCGGACGGTGTAGGAACGCATCCGCGGCCACTGTTCGCGCGGCAGTTCCTCGCGGACCCGCGTCAGGTCGAACGGTTCGGGATAGGTGACGCCGGGTACCGGGAAGTGCACCTTGACGTAGGCGTCGGTGAATTCGTTGGGCTTGAACGAGGCGATCCCTTCGCCCCCCGCGACGATCCGGACCATATGCGGGGTGATCCGCTCGGTGCGCAGCACCCGCAACCGGGTCGCTGATACCGCTCTCCTCGCCTCGGCCATGCACACTTCCTCTCCTGGGTTAGGTGAACCTAACCCAGCGTACGCCTCTCGCCCGTCTACCGGTCAGGTTTTTCCATCATCCGATCAAAACCGGACGCTTCACGAAGCCTTCGCGGCCGGATCACTGACCCGGGTGTTCTGGAAGGACGCGACGCGCCAGCCGCCGGACTCCTCCACGAGCACGTACGTCAGCGTCGATTCCCGGCCCGGCTCCGGCGTGCCGCCCGACAGCGACGACCCGCCACCGGACACGACGATCGCGACGTCCGGCCGGATGAACCGGACCTTCGGCTCGCCACCGCCCGCCACCAGCTTCGATCCCTTGAGCGGCCGTTCGAACAGGGCCCGGTGCGCGCTTTCGATGACCGCGCGGCCCGGCATGTTCATCCCGAAGAACGTGACGTAGTCGGCGTCTTCGGTGAAGAGCGACGCGTACGCGGCCGCGTCGCCGTCGTTCCACGCGTCGGCAAGCCTGCTCAGCACGGCGAGTACTTCGGTCTGTCGTTCGGTCATGACTTCCTCCAGTTGGACGAACGGCGTTCGTTTGACGAACACCGTTCTACAAGCGAACGGCGTTCGCGTCAAGTAGAGTGCCCCGGGAACCCCGACCAGGAGGCGAACGAAGTGAGCAGGCCCCGGCGTCGCGCCGAGAAACCCGTGCTGTCCCAGGAACTCGTGGTGAAGACGGCACTGGACCTCCTCGCCGCCGAGGGGCTGGAGGCGGTGAGCATGCGGCGCGTGGCCCAGGCGCTGGAGACCGGTCCGGCGTCGCTCTACGCCCATGTCTCGAACAAGGAAGAGCTCCACGAGCTGATGGTCGACCACGTGCTCGCCTTCGGCCCGTTCCCCGAACCCGATCCGAACCGGTGGGTCGAGCAGGCGAAAGAGCTCCTGCGGGAGAACGTGCGCGCACTGACGTCGTTCCCCGGGATCGCCAAGATCGCGTGGGCCATCCCCGTACCCGTCGGCGCGAACGCCTTGCAGCAGGCCGAAGCCATGCTCGCGGTACTGCGCGCGGGCGGCCTCGACCTCAAGCGGGCACTGTTCGCCGCCGACGCGTTATGGCTCTACGCCAAGGCTTTCGCCTACGAAGGCGCCGGCTGGCAGCACGGCGACATCGACCTGGCCGAACAGGAGGAACGCGGCAAACGGATGGTCGAGTACATGACGTCGTTCCCGCCCGGCGCCTTCCCGAACCTGCTCGCTTCGGGCGAGTACTTCACCGCGGAGACCGCGCAGGAACGGTTCGAGTTCGCCATCGATCTCTTCTTGCGGGGCTTGGCCTCGACCGCCTCGTGAGTGCCCGCGTCCCGGCCGCACACGTGTCGTCCATCCAGTCACGCGTGTCGTCCGCCTGATCACGCGTGTCGTCCATCCAGTCACGCGTGTCGTCCACCTGATCACGCGTGTCGTCCGGGCGCACTCAGAGCAGCGCGACCGCGGCCGCGTACTGCGGCACCAGATGCGCCCCCAGTGAAGCCTTCATCTCCGACATCTTCTTCCCGAACACCACCTGCGGCCGCCCGGTTTCCACCGCCCACCGCACCGCTTCGCCGTAGAAGTGGAAGTACAGATCGGGCCGCCCGCCGAGTTCCGGCGGCAGCGCCGCCCAGTGCCGGGCGATCGGCAGCGTCGGGTGGTCGAGCAGGGTCGCGACGGCGATCGCCCGGCCCGTCTCCGTCTCGCGGTATTCGATGACGTGCACGTCCGGCTGCCGCAGGAGGGCCCCCACGTAACCCACGAACGCCGGTAGCGGCACGATCGGCACATCGTGGTGTTTGGATTCGTTGTACCGCAACAGTTCCGCGATCTCGACCGGATCGGCCTCGGCACCCGGACGCACGCGTACCCCGATCGACGGGTCGGCATCGAAGGTCCGGAAGATCTTGCGCAGGTTCTGTTTGCGTTTCCTGGCCAGCGAGTGCATCCAGTCGTCCCGGCCCGAGAACGGCGATACGTCGAGTACCGCGACGTCCTCGGTCCGCCGCACCATCTTCGGCCCGCCGCGGACACTGTCCACTCCGGACTCCCCGACCTGGCGCACCAGCAGCGCGCGCAGGCCGAAGCCGAGTTCCGCGCGCATGGCCGGGACGAACAAGTCCAGCAGCATGCCGACGCCGCCGTCCTCTTCCGCGCCGTCGAACCACCAGCCCGGCATCGCCCCGGAGCCGGGGGAACGGACGTCGAGCCCGCCGAACCGTCCGCGTCCCCTCGGGCGGGCGAACCGGTGCCGCCGGGTGATCCCGGTGACCCAAGCGGAACTGACCACGCCACGCGGTTCCCCGTCTTCGAGCAGGACCGTGACCGGCTGCTCGGTGCGCGCGGCCCACGCCTGGGTGGTGAGCACCTCCCAGCTCCAGTCCGCGCGCAGACCCGCCTTGGCCCGCAACGGTTTCCAGTAGGCGGGCTCCGGATCGCGGCGGGGGTCCAGCACTTCGATCACCATCGCGTCACCGGTCTCGGCACGACGACCCCGAGCAGCGGGACCGGCTGGAAACCGAGTGTCGCCTTGAGGTCGGTCAGCCCCCGCCCCATCGACAGGGACTTCCGGTTGCCTTCGACCATGTAGCGCACGTTCCGGACGACAGCCTCGAAGTAGAGGTGCTTCGGCCGTCCCTCTTCCGGGGCCAGCGCCGCCCAATGCTGGTGCAGGGGTGCGACGGGATGGTCGAGCACGTTGGTGAACGCGAGCAGCCTGCCCTCACCGTCATGGTAGGTCGAGGTGATCACGTCCGGTCTGCGCACGAGTTCGCCGAGGTATTCGGCGGTGACCGGACCGCGCCGGTCGAATTTCACCGGCCCCATCCGCGCACGGTGCTCCCGCAGCATGGTGGCCAGTTCGAGGGCGACGAGGTCGGTGCGGGCGGCCTCGGTGCGGACGATCACGTCCGGGTCGGCGGCGATCTTCTTCGACTGGCCGCGCAGGCTCAGCCGCCTGCTCCGGCGCAGGGACGCCAGCCACCCGTCGACGTCGACGAACCGGTTTTCCAGGACCGACGTCGGCATCGTGTCGCGCACGGGCCTGCCCCGTCCGGTCAGCATGTCGAGCGACTCCGGCTCGACGGTCCGGTACAGGACGCCGAGACACCCGGGCCCGGTGTAGCGGCAGACGGCGCGCTCGAACCGGCGCATGATCTCCCGCCTGTCGGCGGCGCCGACACCATCCGTGAACAGCCACGGCGGGTATCCGGAAAGCCACGCGTGCTGCACCTCGACCCAACGCGGGCCGAGCCGCGCCAGGCCGCGCACGGCACCGGGGCGGTCCGGGGAGACCGGTGCGCACAGCATCGCCAGTACCGCGGCGACGATCTCGCCTCCGTCACTGATCACGGTGAGCGCGTTGGGGCTGCGGGAAAAGCGCGACTCCACGCGCAGCAATCCGTAGTCCCACGGGACCGGTGCCTGCTGCGCGGCGAGGAATCCCGCCCAGCCGTCGGGTTCCGGATCGGTCCGCGGGTCGAGTACCCGCACTTCCCAGGTCATCGGCCCAGCACCGGTCTCGGCACGGCGACCGACACCAGGGACCTGGTGCCGAAGCCGAGCGGGGTCTTGTTTTCGAGCATCGCCCGGCCGGCGGTGAGTTCCGGGCGCCGGTGCGCGATCATGTGCTCCACTCCCCTGGCGTAGAAGTCGACATAGAGCCCTTTCCGTCCGCCGCCCGCGCTCGGCAACGCGGCCCACTGGTGCAGCGCGCAGCCGTCTTCGGCGTCGAACACCGTGCCGAAGCCCAGCAGCCGCCCGGATCCGTCGCGGTAGGTACGGGTGATGACGTCCGGGCGGCGGACGAGCGCGTCCAGATAGGACGGTGCGATCGGGCTGCGAGTGTCCATGTGCAGCCCGCCGAACCGCGACCGCTGTCCCCCTGCCCAGGCACGGTCGTCCTGCCTGGACCGGTGGGCGTTGAGCAGCACGGCGAGTTCGTGGCAGTCCAGGTCCCGGCGGGCCGGCGCCGCCTCGGTACGAAGGTCCTCGTCTTCACGCAGTCCGTGCAGCGTCTTCCGGGTCCCGTCGTCGAGCGACCGTTCCCATTCGTCCACGGTGGAGTACTCGTTGGTCAGCACGGCGGCCGGGTCGATCTCGCGGGACATCCGGCCGCGTCCGTCGAGCGCCGGGAGGAGTTCCGGGTTCATCGCGCGGTAGATCACGCCCAGCAGTCCCGGGCCGAGGTGGGCGCACAGCGCCCGTTCGAACCGGCGGACCAGTTCCCGCCGCTCGCTCTCGTCCAGCCGCTCGTCGAGCACCCCGGCGGGATACCCGCTGAGCTGCCAGAGGTAGGCCTCCGCCCAGCGCGGGCGGAACCGTCCACCCAGGACGGACAGCGGCGCGAAGTCACCCGCTCGCCAGCTCCGGCACACCATCACGGTGAACGCGCCGACGATCGTCCCGTTCCGGCGGAGCACCGCGAGCACCGCCGGGTTCTTCGCCATCCAGGCTTCCCGGCGCAGAACCTCGTACTCCCACACCGGCCACAATCGCGCCCGCCGCAGGAAACCACTCCAGCCCTCGGGTTCGGCCGCGGTTCTCGGATCGAGCACCTCGACGTCGAACGCGGTGCTCCGTGCCGCCACCTTCACCGTCACGTGAGCACGACCGGTGTCCCGTGTCGCGGGCACGGCGCAATCTCACCACGGACACCGCCCGCCGGGAGCACGTCCACGAACCGCGGGGAGTCCTGACGCAGCAGTGTGAACGCGAGACCGCCCGTCGTGGAACGAGCGTAGACGCGGGGCCAGTCGAGGTGCCACCGGCCGCATTCCTCGATCGCGCCCAGGTAGCCCAGCACCGGATCATGGAGAACCCCGTACGGGCCGGAATCCATTGTGTCCAGTTCTCGTCGCGGTACGGATTCGACCCGGTACGCACGGTCCTCGGGCAGTGACGCGGTGAAGACGGCCAGTTGCTTGTCGTCACCGATCGCGAGCACCCGCTGCCCTCGGCGCAGCGCGGCGGACAGTTCCGCCAGCACACCCGGCGCCGGGACGTCGGGATCCACCACACAGCAACGAACTCCGCGCGGCAGGTCCACCGACGGCCGCACCCCGTCGTCACCGAGCACGACGGCCAGTGCGTCCCCGGTCACCGAACGTGCCTTGCGCAGCACGGGACCCAGTCCCCGGCTCGACTCGATCCGTTGCGTGCCACCGGCGAGCGGCACGAGATCGATGATCTTGTGCACCGCCTCGGCCAGCAGCGCCGCGCCGGAATCCGTCCCGGTGCGACCGGGCACCAGCACGGGATCCGTTCTGCCGTCGAGTGCCCAGCGCTCCCGGTAGAACGGCACCGTCGCGAAGGCCGACCGTACCGAACGCCGATAGGCGGCCCGCCAGGCAGCACTCACCCCCACTGTCCACATGGCGCGCAAGCCTGCGTCATCGACGCCGGTTTGGGAATACCCCGCGCCGGGTTCATCCGGTTTCCGGCCTACTTCCCACCTTTTCGACTGAGCTGAAAGGACGAACTTTCGGTATGTGCTGGCGATAACAAAGCGAGTCTGCCTATAACACGGGAACTTTCGAGCCGGCACGACCTGCCGGACGCCTGGGGCCAAGGGGACTCATGAACCGTGAAATCACGACGAGTGACGCTACGAACACAATAGCGCAAGCAGCGGGAACCGAAAGATGAGCTGGTCGGTCCCCGGTCCGGCGCAGAGTGGACTCACCGTAGTCGTTCCGTGCTTCAACGAAGTCGACAACGTCGAGCCCTCCTATCAGGAGATCGTCGCCGAGTTGGGAAATCTCCCACTCGAACTGCTCTATGTGGACGATGGGAGCACCGACGGGACGCTGGACGTCATCCGGGCGCTCGCGCATACCGACCCCCGGGTGCGGTACCTGTCCTTCACCCGGAACTTCGGGTTCGAAGCGGCCTTTTCCGCGGGTTACCGGTACGCGGGGAAACCGTGGATCTTGCATATCGACGCCGACCAGCAGTTCCCGGCCGCCGAGGCGGGGAAATTGATCATCGCCGCCGAGGAGGGCAACGACGCCGTTTTCGGCGTGCGCACAAATAGGCAAGATCCCTTACTAAGACGCTGGGGTACCGCGGCCTTCCATTTCCTCGGCCGCCGCGTGCTGCGTATCGAGATCCCGCCCGGCGCGACGGCGTTCCGGCTGGTGCGCACGGAGCTCGCGCGCAAGATCGTCGACCTCCGCCTGGGGACCCCGTACTTCCTCGCCACCGTGCCGAGGCTGACCAGCCGCTACACCACCGTCCCGGTGGCACACCGGGCACGCGAACGCGGCGAGTCCAAGGTGGGCTTCGGTTTCCTTTCCTCGCACGCCATCGAGTTGTTCGTCGGCTTCACCAGACGGTTGACGACCATGGCTTCGGCCACGGCGATGGCGGCCGCCGGGATCTCGGTGCTCGCCGGGATCGCGGCCGCCACCGGCCTGCTCGGCCTGAACGCCGCGTCGACGCTGGAGTTCGTCCTGTTCGCCGTGCTGCTGACCGTGCTCGCGCTGACCGTCCGCTACCTGGTCGTGGTCGGTGCGGGACAGGCGCGGCCACGGCAGTTCTACATCAGGGAAGCCAACTTCCCGGTCGACGAGGACGACCGGCTCTACGCCTCGGCCACGGCCGAGATCCATCCTGGGGAAAGGCAAGCGGGAGTGAAGAAAACCGAAGAGACGGCGGCACCTCGGAGCCTGGTGATCCTGGGCGGGGCCGACGGTTCGGTCAGCACGTACCACCGGGCGCGGGAGCTCGGTTTCCGCACCATCTGCGTGGACGTGCGCGCGAGCGCGCCCGCGGCGGCGCTGGCCGACGAGTTCGTCCAGGTCAGTGTCCGCGCGCCGGAACAGATCGCGGCGGCGCTGGACGGACGGGACGACATCGCCGGGGTGCTCTGCCCGGCCAGCGACGTCGGGCTGCCCGCGCTCGCCTGGCTCACCCGGCACTGGAACCTGCCGGACCCGCTGCCCGAAGCCGCCGTCGCCGCGTCCGTCGACAAGTCCGTCTTCCGCGAACTCTGCGACAGGCTGCGCCTGCCGACCTACCGCAGTGTCGGCGGGAAACCCGGACCGGACCTCGCGCTCGCCGCGCAGCAACTGCGGTTCCCCACGCTGGTGAAACCGGTCGACTCCTCCGGGAGCCGCGGTGTCGTCTCGTGCGCGAGCCCCGGCGGCCTGGACACCGCGTTCACCGACTCGCTCGCGTTCTCGCCGTCCGGACGGCTGGTCGTCGAGGAACATCTCGACGGCTCGCACTACACGATCGAAGCGCTCGTGGTCGACGGCCGGATCGTGTTCCACGCGGTCACCCGGCGCACGCTCACGCCGCCGCCGTTCTTCGTGACGGCCTCCCATCTCCTGCCCGCCGGGCTGCCGCCGATGGTCGACCGCGCGCTCCCGGTGATGCTGGCCGGGTTGTGCGCGGAACTCGGCTACCGCACCGGGCCGCTCACCCTCGACGCCGTTCTCGGCCGCGACGGGAAGTTCTACCTGATCGAGATGGGCGCCAGGATGGGCGGGAACGGGCTGGCGGAGGCGATCGAGCTCAGCACCGGCGTCGACCTGATCGCCGCGGGGATCGCCGCCGCGACCGGCGGTGAAGTGGTGCTCGCGCCGCGCGACCCGCGGCCGACCCTGATCCACATCCTCGCCTCCGACCGCGGCGGCCGGATCGTGCGGATCGAAGGCGCCGACGAGGTCCGCGCCATGCCCGCGGTGCACAACCTGGAACTGTTCGCGGAGCAGGATTCCTACGTCAAACCGTACGAGCAGGCCGGCTACAAGATGGGTTACGCCGTGCTTACGGCGCCGACCGTACCCGAAGTCCTCGCGGCGGAGGACGAGTTGCGCGGCACGCTGAAGTTCCTGCTCGACGAACAGGGTATGGCGGTGCCGCTCCCTTGACCGGCACTTCGCTCACCGGCGCCGGCACCGCGTCGATCGCGGCGCCGAAGCCGTCGATGGTGCTGCGGCTGCTCGCCGGTCGCGGCGTCTTCCGGCTGGCGATCCAGGCGATGGGCCTGGTGCTGATCACCGCGTGGGGGGCGCACGACTACGGCCGGTTCGCCACCGCGCTCGGGCTGATGACGTGGCTCAACTTCGTGCCGTCCGCGGCGGAGAAGTCGGCGCTGAAATGCCTGCCCCGCCTGCGGGTGACGCGGGACGCGGTCGCGGCCTTGGCCGTCCGGGTCGCCTTCGTGCCGGTACTGGTGGTGCTGGTGGCGATGGCGGTCGCGCTGCTCGTCGCGCCGGGCTCGGACGCCGCGCTGTACCTGACGGCGGCGGGCTGGTCGATCTCCGGCGGCCTGCTGATGACCGTCTCCGGCCTGCACCGGTTCAACGGCAAGTCCACTTTGGACGCGCTGGCGTTCACCGCGGGCGCGATCGTGGTCGGCGCGGTGACCGTGGGCACCTGGGTCGCCCGCTGGCCGCCCCTGACGCATCTCGGTCTGCTGCTCGGCGGGATCCTGCTCATCCTCGGCTTCTCCGCGGCGCTGCTGCCGAGGAAATGGCTGCGCGTCCAACGGATCGAGGGGCACCGGCTCCTGCCCGCGTTCGGCCGGACCACCGTGCTGCTCGGGATGACCGAGGTACTGGACGTCCTCGCGACGTCGTCGGTGTTCGGCGTGCTCGCACTGGCCGAACGCACCGTCGACAGTGGACCGTTCTACGTTGCCTTGCTGGCCGGCAGCGCGTTCTGCTCGCTGCTGTTCTATCAGCTCCGGGTGCACCAGCCGACGATTTCCGCCCGGCTGCGCGGAAGCGGGGCGGCGGCGGGCCGGGCCCGTGCGGTCGCACTGATGAAACTGGTCGAACGGGGCGCGCTCGCCTTCCTCGTCCTGGTGGGCATCGGCATCGTGATCCCGGCGGCTCGCACGGTGCTGACCGCCGAAGACACCACCGGCGCCTATGTGGTCCTCGGTGTCTTCGTCCTGGCCGAAACGGTGCTGTTCGCCGTGCTGCTCTACGCGGGCTTCCTGATCGAAAACACCAACAGCAAGGTCCTCACGCTCACCGCGGCCGCCTCGATCGCCGGTCTGGTCGCCACCCCGCTGGCCGCCGCCGCGCTCGTCCCGGCGATGGGGCCGGTCGGCGGATTCGCGGCCGTCGTCTTCGCCGTCGGCACGCGGGCGGCCGTGCTCCGGCGGCTGTTGCGCCGCCACCACCCCGAACTCTGAACGTCGCACTGGAGAAGGAACATGTACGTACTGGGAATCAGCAGGGTCCACGACTCGGCGGCCGCGCTCGTGCGCGACGGCGAGATCATCGCTTTCGCCGAAGAAGAACGCTTCACCCGGAAGAAGCACGACGGGGACTTCCCCGCCGAGGCGATCAAGTTCTGCCTGGAGCGCGGCGGGATCACCCTCGCCGACGTCGACCACGTCGCCTACTACTGGCAGCGCTGGCGCGAAGGCATCCACGCGGCGAAGGTGTTCGCGAAGTACTTCCCGGCGACGCTGGAGGTCTTCCGCAACCAGAACGGCGACGAGGGCGGCTCCTCCGCGGGCATGGTGGAGACGTTCAAGACCGGTGGCGGCAAAGGCGTCGACGACTACCACGTCGGCGGCGCGGTGCTCGCGCACCTCAAGCGGTCCTACACGCTCGAACGTGACGTGAAGGAGGCCGTGGGCTGGACCGGCCCGACGAAGTTCAAGACGCATCTGGTCGACCATCACAAGGCACACGCCGCCAGCGGCTACTTCATCTCGCCGTGGGAAGAGTCGGCGGTGCTCACCTTCGACGGTATCGGCAGCGACGGGACCGCGACCTATCTGGGGCACGGCAAGGGAAACCGGATCATCGACATCCGGCGGATCAAGTTCCCGCATTCACTCGGCGCGATGTACGCCGGCGTCACCGGGTACCTCGGCTTCTACCCCACCCGTGACGAAGGCAAGATCATGGGGCTGGCGCCGCTCGGCAACGACACCTACGTCGACGCGTTCAAGCAGCTGATCCACCTCGACGACGATGGCGGATACGAGCTCGACCTGAGCTTCTTCGGCCACCACCGCACCGGCAAGCACGTGATGTCGAAGAAGTTCACCGACCTGTTCGGCCCGGCGCGGCCCAAGACCCGGGTCACCGCGGAGAACCCGGTGCCGCAGCACTACTGCGACGTCGCCTACGCGTTGCAGGTCACCCTGGAGGAAGCGGGGCTGCATCTCGCACGCTGGCTGCAACGGGAAACCGGGTCGCGGCGGCTGTGCGTCGCGGGTGGTGTCGCGCTGAACAGCGTGATGAACGGCCGGATCCTGCTGGAAACCCCGTTCGAGGACTTCTTCGCCCAGCCCGCGGCCGCCGACGACGGCTGCGCGCTCGGTTCGGCGCTGGAGGTGTCGGTCGGCAAGTACGGCAAGCCGCGCCCCCGCGACGGCTACACCTACACCGGCCCGGACCACACCGAGGCGGAGATGGAACTGGCGCTGCAGGACGCCGGTGTCCGGTACACCAAGGTCGACGACATCGCCGCCCACACGGCGAAGAAGATCTCCGAGGGCAAGATCATCGGCTGGGTGCAGGGCCGGATGGAATGCGGGCCGCGCGCGCTCGGCAACCGTTCGCTGGTGGCCGACCCGCGCGACCCCGACTCGAAGACGCGGATGAACGAGAAGGTCAAGCACCGCGAGGCGTTCCGGCCGTTCGCCCCGTCGTGCCTGGCGGAACGCGCGGGCGACTGGTTCGTCAGCGATTACCCGTCGCCGGTGATGCTGCTGGTGTTCGACGTCCTGCCGGACAAACGCGACGAGGTCCCGGCCATCACCCACGTCGACGGGACCGCCCGCGTGCAGACGGTGAGCGAAACGGACAATCCGTTGTACTACCGGATGATCAGCGAGTTCGAGAAGCTCACCGGAGTGCCGATGGTGGTCAACACCTCGTTCAACGACAACAACGAACCGATCGTCGCCAGCCCGGCCGACGCGGTGGCCTGTTACCTGAAGACCGACGTCGACGCGCTCGCCCTCGGGCCGTTCTGGGCAGAGAAGGACGACCTGTGACCGCCACGCTGCCTGACACGGACGGATGGGTGCCCGCGCTTTACCGGCGGCGCAAATGGTTGTGGCTGGTGGCCGCCGTCCCGGCCGTGGTGACCACGCTGCTGATCATGGTGATCCTGCCGCCGGACCAGACGCTCGACAACGTCGTGGACTGGGCGTTCAAGCTGTGCCCGTTCGTCTTCGCGGTCTTCACGGTGGCGCTCTTCCCGCGCACCAAGTGGGGCCCGGCGCTGATCGTGCTCGCGGTGTTCGTCTACATGTCCTATTTGGACACCGAACTGATCATGCGGATCCAGGCGTTCGCCAGGAACGCCGCCACCGACGAGAACGCCTTCCAGCCGGTGTACCAGTTCGAACTGTTCATCGTGACGTTCATCGTCCTGTTCGGGCTGATGGCGTACCGGCTGGGCGGCGGCCGGACGGCGAACGTGCTCAAAACCGGCATCGCGGCGATCCTGGTGGTGATCTCGGGCGCGAACGACCTGACGTTCTGGGCGCTCAACGACGTCTGGGCCGCCGGGACGAAACCGACCGAGCTGAAGTGGGCGTCGCATATGATCGTGTTCCTCGGCGGACCGCCGAGCGTTCCGGTCGCGGTCGGGTTCATGCTGGTGCACCTGGTGCTGGCGGCGATCGTGGTGGCGCTACCGGTGGGCCGGTGGGTGGACCGGGCACTGGGGCTCACTTCGACCTGACGCACGGTCACTTTCCAGGTGGCGTGTCCGTGACTCGTGGCTTCCGGCGAGGCGCTCACGAGCCCGCCGCTCAGGTGAGCCGCCGCACCAGACCGTCCGCCAGCAACCGCCCGCGGTCGGTCAGCACCGCACGTCCCTGACCGTCCAAAGCGGACTGATCGAGCAGCCCTTCTGCGGCGGCGACCCGGGCTTCGGCCCGGCCGTCGTCGTCGAGGGCGTCGAGCGGAAGCCCTTCGGAGAGCCGGAGTTCCAGCATCACGCGTTCCAGATGCCGGTCTTCGTCGGTCAGCAGTTCACGGCCCGCGGCCGGTGAGTCCCCGGCCGCGAGGGACGCGGCGTAGCGGGCCGGGTGCTTCACGTTCCACCACCGGACTCCGCCGACGTGACTGTGCGCGCCGGGTCCGGCGCCCCACCAGTCGCCGCCGCGCCAGTAACCGATGTTGTGCCGGCAGCGGGCTTCTTCCGAGGTCGCCCAGTTGGACACCTCGTACCAGCGCAACCCCGCCGAAGCGAGGACGCGGTCGATCATCTCGTAGTCGGCGGCGAGCACGTCGTCGTCCGGCGCGGGCAGTTCACCGCGGCGGATGCGGCGGGCGAGCGCGGTGCCCTCTTCGACGATCAGCGCGTACGCCGAGACGTGGTCGACGCCGGCCGCCAGCACCGCGTCCAGCGAAGCCTGGAGGTCTTCGATCCGCTCCCCCGGCGTGCCGTAGATGACGTCGAGGTTGACGTGTTCGAATCCGGCGGCACGCGCCTCTTCGGCGGCCATGACCGGGCGGCCCGGGGTGTGCACGCGATCGAGGATCTTCAGCACGTGCTGAGCGGCCGACTGCATCCCGAGCGAGATCCGGTTGTACCCGGCGTCGCGGATGCCCGCGAAGAACTCGGGCGAGGTGGACTCCGGATTGGACTCCGTCGTCACCTCGGCGTCCGGCGCGAGCCCGAAGGTGTCACGAACGGCGTCGAGAACGCTTCGGAGCCCTTCGGCGCCGAGGAGGGACGGGGTGCCGCCGCCGACGAAGACGGTGTCGACCGCGGGCGGCTTCCCCAGCACGCGCGCGGCCAGGTCGAACTCGCGCTTGAGGCCTTCGAGCCAGGACTGCGGCGACGAACCGCTGTCCAGCTCTCCGGCGGTGTAGGTGTTGAAGTCGCAGTATCCGCAGCGGGTCGCGCAGAAAGGGACGTGCACGTAGACGCCGAACGGCCGGGTGCCGAGCCCTTCCAGCGCGCTCTCGGGGAGCGCGGACTCGACGGGCGTGGTGGTTTCGGGCAGCAACGCGGGCACACCCCAGTGTCCCCCACGCCGTGAAGGCCTCCTTCCCCGGGGAAGGAGGCCTTCACGGACGAGCTACCGGTCAGCGATGCGCACCTTGACGGAGGTGGAGCGGGTGCCGTCCTCGAACCGCACCCAGACCAGGGTCTCCATGCTCAACGAGTAGTCGTTGACCACGTGGTCCACCGACCAGTCACCGTGTTCGTCCGAGGCGGCGTCGCGGCTCATGGCCACCTCGACGAGCACCATCTGGGACAGGTGTCCCCGGACGTCCCGCGAACAGCCGACCGCTTCGAACCGGTACGAGCTGCCCTTGTGCAGCACCGCACCCTCCTCTGGCGAAACCAGCCTGCACCCCTGCTGAGCCCCGGCGGCCGTACCCGGGATCAGCAGGGACGCCAGCACCATCGCGGCGACCACCCATCGGCGCATGCGCAACTCCTCCGTCCTCTGTGGATCGAAGATCGAAGCTAGCGGCGTCGGCGACCCGGCGCGGCCTCACTCACCCGAAGCGGTACTAGGCCAACCCGTTAGCGGCCAGCCACTCCGGCGACGGCGGGATCACTTCGATGATGTCGATCAGGAAGCCGTTCAGGTCCTCGATGTAGAAGTGCCGCTGGCCGAATTCCTCGTCCACGAGTTCGGTGACGATCTTGACCCCCTCCTCGCGCAGCCGCTCGTATTCGGCCGCCGCGTCGGCGACCATGAAGCCGACCATGGAACCGGCCGCTTCCTGCGCCCGCCACGGCTCCGGCGTGGCCTTGTGACCACGCTTCGCGAAGCTCATTTCATAGCCGGGCACTCCGACGTTGAGGCTGGAGAACCAGTCGAGCTCGACCGTCACCGTCAACTGCAGGTGCCGCTTCCACCAGGCGGTGGTCTCGGCGATGTCGTCGACGAGCACACAGGCACCGAAACCGCTGAGTTGCATCTGGTGTTTCCTCCCAGTTGTTTACCACTTGATGCGTAGTACTATAGGCATAGTGGTTTGACTGAGGCAAGGAGAATGTTCCGATGCGACAGAACCCGGAGCGCCGGACCGCGCTCACCGACGCCGCGATCACCGTCCTCGCCCGCGAAGGCGCGCGCGGCCTCACCTATCGCGCCGTGGACGTCGAAGCGGATGTCCCGCCGGGAACGACGTCCAACTACTTCCGCAACCGGGACCAGCTGCTCGGCGAGGTCGGCGTCCGCGTGCACGAACGGCTGTCGGCGCCGGCCGACGTGATGGCGAACCCGCAGGCCGAAACGCCGTCCCACGACCGGGTCGGCGTACTGCTCGGCGAGCTCATGGGGCGGCTGACCGCCCACCGCGAGCCTTATCTCGCACTGCTCGAACTCAGGCTCGAAGCCACCCGGCGCCCGGATCTTTCGGCCGAACTGACCAAGACCATCCGCGAGGGCATCGACATGAGCGTCGACTGGCACGTCGCGGCAGGAATGCCGGGCGGGCGCGCCGAGGTCCTGCTGATGTACCTCGCGCTGACGGGGCTCACCGTCGAACGGCTGACCCTGCCGGAGGTGCTCGCGGACGTCACCGACGAGGACGTCATCCGGGTCATCGTGGACCGCGTCCTGCCTTCTTGAACCGTGCGCGTTCTGCGTCACAATGCCCGGTCGCGAACCCGGACTTGACCTCCAAAGCAGGCCTCTGACCTGCGAATACAGCCAAGTTCGGACAGTGTTCCCAGCATTCGGACCGGCCTGGACCACATAGTGGGCGCGTGGCACGCTGATTCAATGACCCGCGCCGGAATCACCCTCGTGGCACGCCGCCACGTGGATCTCCGTCGTGTGGCGAGCGCGCTCTGTGCGACGAACCGCTGACTCCCCGCCACCACCACGATCTGCCGGAGGACTCCCATGTCGTCGCCCACGCGCGAAACGCCTGCCCGCACGCCCCGGGTGAAACAGAAACGGGGCGAGGGACAGTGGGCTTTGGGCTACCGCGAGCCACTGAACCCCAACGAGCGGTCCAAGAAGGACGACAACCCGCTCAACGTCCGTGCCCGGATCGAGAACATCTACGCCCGCGGTGGCTTCGATTCCATCGACCCGGGTGACCTCCGCGGCCGGTTCCGCTGGTTCGGTCTCTACACCCAGCGCAAGCCGGGGATCGACGGCGGCCGCACGGCGACGCTGGAGCCCGAAGAGCTCGACGACCGCTACTTCATGTTGCGGGTCCGGCTCGACGGCGGCGCGCTGACCACCGATCAGCTGGCCGTGCTCGCCGAGATCTCGCAGACCCACGCCCGCGACACCGCCGACATCACCGACCGGCAGAACATCCAGTACCACTGGATCCAGATCGAGGACGTCCCGACGATCTGGGCGAAGCTGGAGAAGGCCGGGATGACCACGATGGAGGCCTGCGGCGACAGCCCGCGCGTCATCCTCGGCTCCCCCGTCGCCGGCATCGCCGCCGACGAGATCATCGACGGCACGCCCGCGATCGACGAGATCAAACGCCGCTACATCGGCGACCCGCGCTACTCGAACCTGCCGCGCAAGTTCAAGACCGCGGTCTCCGGGCAGCAGGACGTCGCGCACGAGATCAACGACGTCGCCTTCGTCGGCGTGAACCACCCTGAACACGGCCCCGGCTTCGACGTCTGGGTCGGTGGCGGCCTGTCCACCAACCCGATGATCGGGCAGCGGCTGGGCGCCTGGGTCTCCCTCGACGAGGTCCCCGACGTCTGGGAAGGCGTGATCAGCGTCTTCCGCGACTACGGCTACCGGCGGCTGCGCGCCCGCGCCAGGATCAAGTTCCTGGTGAAGGACTGGGGTGTCGCGAAGTTCCGCCAGGTGCTGGAAGACGAGTACCTCAAGCGCAAGCTGACCGACGGCCCGGCACCCGAGGTGCCCGCCGCCCAGATCGACCACGTCGGCGTGCACCCGCAGATCGACGGAAAGTTCTACCTGGGCGCCGCACCGATCGCCGGCCGCGTCTCCGGGGCCACCCTGCTGGCGGTCGCCAAGGCCGCCGAGCGGGCCGGGTCGAACCGCGTCCGCCTGACCCCGCACCAGAAGCTCGTGGTCCTCGACGTTCCCGAGGCCGAGGTGAACGGGCTGAAGACCGAACTGGCCGATCTCGGCCTCCAGACCGAGCCTTCGCCGTGGCGGCGCGGGATCATGGCGTGCACCGGCCTGGAGTTCTGCAAGCTCGCGATCGTCGAGACGAAGGCCCGCGCGATCGAACTGGTCACCGAACTCGAGAAGCGCCTCGCCGACATCCAGGCCGAGATCGAGAACCCGGTGACCGTGCACCTCAACGGCTGCCCCAACTCCTGCGCCCGGGTCCAGACCGCCGACATCGGGCTCAAGGGCCAGATCGTCACCGACGAGGACGGCAAACAGGTCGAAGGCTTCCAGGTGCACCTCGGCGGTGGGCTCGGCCTCGACGCCGGATTCGGCCGGAAACTGCGCGGGCACAAGGTGACCGCGTCGGAGCTGACCGCGTACGTCGAACGCGTCGTGCGGGCGTACATCGCCGGCCGCGAACCCGGCGAGCGGTTCGCCCAATGGGTCCTGCGGGCCGACGAGGGCGTCTTGCAATGACCGAACGCGCGACCCCGTACTACTGCCCTTTCTGTGGCGATGAAGACCTGCGGCCCGAAGAGGGCGGCTCCTGGCTGTGCTCCGGCTGCCGCCGGGTCTTCACCGTGAAGTTCCTCGGACTGTCCTTTCCGGAGGTGTCACCAGGATGACCGCCACTGCCGACTACAAGACGCTCGCCGAACGGGCTTCGAAGGAGCTCGCGGAGGCGACCGCGACCGAGGCCCTGCGCTGGACCGCGGAGACCTTCGGCGACGACTTCATCGTCGCGTCGAACATGCAGGACGCCGTCCTGATCGATCTGGCCACCCAGGTCAAACCCGACGTCGACGTCCTGTTCCTGCAGACCGGCTACCACTTCCCGGAGACCATCGGCACCCGTGACGCGGTGCAGGCGGTGTACCCCGGGGTGCGGATCGTCAACGCCGAGGCCGCGCAGAGCGTCGCCGAACAGGACGCCGAGTACGGCCCGAAGCTGCACGAGCGCGACCCGAACCAGTGCTGCCAGCTCCGCAAGGTGGTGCCGCTGCGGAACACGCTCGCGAAGTACTCGGCGTGGGTGACCGGCGTCCGCCGCGTGGACGCGCCGACCCGCGCGAACACCCCGATCGTCACCTGGGACGACCGCAACGGACTGGTGAAGATCAACCCGATCGCGCCCTGGTCCGACGACGAGTTCAGGGACTACATCGACGAGCACGGGATCCTCGAGAACCCGTTGGTGTCCATCGGTTATCTGTCGATCGGCTGCGCGCCGTGCACCGCGAAGGTCGCTCCGGGCCAGGACCCGCGCAGCGGCCGGTGGGCCGGGCAGGGCAAGACCGAGTGCGGCTTGCACGGGTGAGAAGGGACGACATGACCACGCTCGAACCGGTCGCGGCCGCGGCACAGGACAACTTGGCGGCGTTGGAATCCGAGGCCATCCACATCTTCCGCGAGGTGGCGGGTGAGTTCGACCGGCCGGTGATCCTGTTCTCCGGCGGCAAGGACTCGACACTGCTGCTGCATTTGGCGATCAAGGCGTTCTGGCCCGCGCCGGTGCCGTTCCCGTTGCTGCACGTGGACACCGGGCACAACTTCGACGAGGTCATCGACTTCCGCGACCGGGTCGTCGAGCAGCACGGGCTCCGGCTGGTCGTGGCGAAGGTCCAGGACTGGATCGACGACGGCAGGCTCGAAGAGCGCGCCGACGGGATGCGCAACCCGTTGCAGACCACGCCACTGCTCGACACGATCGCCGAGAACAAGTTCGACGCCGTCTTCGGCGGCGGACGCCGCGACGAGGAACGCGCCCGCGCCAAGGAGCGGATCTTCAGTCTCCGCAACTCCTTCGGCCAGTGGGACCCCCGGCGGCAGCGCCCGGAACTGTGGAACCTCTACAACGGGCGGCACCGCCCCGGCGAGCAGGTCCGCGTCTTCCCGCTGTCCAACTGGACCGAGGCGGACGTCTGGAACTACATCGCGCGGGAGAAGGTCGAACTGCCGTCGATCTACTACGCGCACCGGCGCGAGGTCTACCAACGCGACGGCATGTGGCTGGCCGAAGGCCCGTGGGGCGGGCCGCGGCCGGACGAGGTCGTCAAGGAACTGACCGTGCGCTACCGGACCGTCGGCGACGGTTCGTGCACGGGCGCCATCGAATCGACCGCCGCCACGGTGGACGAGGTCATCGCCGAGGTCTCGGCCTCCCGGCTCACCGAACGCGGCGCCACCCGCGCCGACGACCGGATGTCGGAGGCGGCGATGGAAGACCGCAAGCGGGAAGGGTACTTCTGATGTCCAGCCTCCTCAGGCTCGCGACCGCGGGCAGCGTGGACGACGGGAAGTCGACCCTGGTCGGGCGGCTCCTGTACGACACCAAATCCGTGCTCGCCGACCAGCTGGACGCGGTCACCCGCGCCAGTGTCGACAAAGGACTGTCCACTCCGGACCTCTCGTTGCTCGTGGACGGCCTTCGCTCGGAACGCGAGCAGGGCATCACGATCGACGTGGCGTACCGGTACTTCGCCACTCCGAAGCGCAGTTTCGTGCTCGCGGACACGCCGGGCCACGTGCAGTACACCCGGAACACGGTGACCGGGGCGTCCACCGCGCAACTGGCCGTGCTGCTGGTCGACGCGCGCAAGGGCGTCATCGAGCAGACTCGCCGTCACGCCGCGGTGCTCGCCCTGCTGGGCGTCCCGAACCTGGTGCTGGCGGTGAACAAGATCGACCTCGTCGGCTACGACGAAGCGACGTTCACCGTGATCGCCGAGGAGTTCGCCGAGCACGCCGCCTCCCTCGGCTACGAACGGGGTTCCGTGCTCGCGGTGCCGGTTTCGGCGCTGGTGGGCGACAACGTGGCGGAGAAGTCGGACAAGACCCCGTGGTACTCCGGCCCGACCCTGCTGGAGCATCTGGAAACCGTGCCGGTGGCGCCGGATCCGCACGATTCGGCGTTCCGCTTCCCGGTGCAGTACGTGATCCGGCCGCGCACGGCCGACCACCCCGACTACCGCGGGTACGCGGGGCAGATCGCGGCGGGCACCGTCCGGCCGGGCGACGAGATCGTCGTGCTGCCGCAAGGCATCCGCAGCCGCGTCGAAGGCATCGACACCGCCGACGGACCGCTCGCCGAAGCCGGGGCGGGCACCTCGGTGACCCTGCTGCTCGCGGACGATCTCGACATCTCACGGGGTGACCTGATCTCCGCCGCCGACCGTCAGCCGACGGTGACCGACGAGATCACCGCGACCCTGTGCTGGCTCTCGACCAAGGCGCTGAAACCGGGCGCGCGAGTGCTCGTGAAGCACGGGGCGCGGACGGTGCAGGCACTCGTCGGCGAACTCCACGCCCGCTTCGACGAGCAGACCCTGTCCAGTGTGGACGATCCGGGCACGTTGGAGCTCAACGACATCGGCCGGGTCACGCTGCGGCTGGCCGAGGAGATCGGCGTGGACGACTACGGCGTCAGCCCGCGCACGGGCGCTTTCCTGGTCATCGACCCGAAGGACGGCGATACACTGGCGGCCGGACTCGTCGGCGAAAGGTTCGCATGACCCCAAGCCTCACGCCGCCACTGGTCGCCGTCGCCCACGGCAGCCGCGATCCGCGGTCCGCCGCCACCATCCGCGCCCTGCTCGACGTCTCCCGCGGGCTGGCGCCGGGTCTCGACATCCGTGAGTCCTTTTTGGATCTCTCGGAGCCGCTGCTCACCGATGCCCTGCGCGGGTTGTACGCCGAGGGGCATCGCGAGGCCGTCGTGGTGCCCCTGCTTCTCGGCGTCGCGTACCACGCCCGGGTCGATCTGCCCGCGCTCGTCGCCGAGGCGACCGCGGACTGCCCTGGCCTCGACGTGCGGGTTTCCGGGGTGCTGGGCATCGACCCGCTGATCGAGACGGTCGCGCTGGACCGGCAGGCCGAGGCCGGCGCCGATCCGGACGATCCGGGGCTGGGTGTCCTGCTGGCGGGTGTCGGTTCGTCGAACGTCGCGGCGAACGACGCGGTCGCCGGGATCACCACCCGCTGGCAGCTGCGCCGCGGGCTGCTCGCGACGCCCGCGTTCGCGAGCGCCGCGCAGCCGGACGTGCCCGCCGCCATCGCGCGGTTGCGGCTCAACGGCGCACAGCGGCTCGCGGTCGCGGGCTGGTTCCTCGCGCCGGGGCTGTTGCCGGACCGGATCGCGCGGCTGGCCCGTGAAGCCGACCCGTCGGTGGTCGTCGCCGGACCGCTGGGGCCGGATCCGCGGATCGCCGGGCTCGTCCTGGACCGCTACGACGCCGCCGCGGCGCGGCTCGCCGCCTGAGTAGAGCAATCGCGTCCCGTTCGGGCGCTTGATACCGATTTTCGGTGGGTTCCGTTCCCAGTTCCGTCACGCCTCGCGTATGGGAACGGAGATTTCTTGACGAGTTACTTAACTTGCCGGTAACTCTCTAATCGCTGCGCAGCTCCCTCTCTCCCCATCGAACCCCCAGGTAGGTGGAACATGAAGGCTGCCATCCGTGCCCTCGTCTGCGCGTCGGCCGTGCTCGTCCCGCTCGTCGGTCTCGCCGCGCCGGCTTCGGCGGCGACCACCGTCGTCTTCGACTGCGAGGCGAAGCCGCCGCTCGTCGGCAACAAGTACCTCAAGCTGAACCAGGACGCCGACGTCACCGCGCCTGCCACGGTCGCTCCCGGCGCCGCGCTCGACATCGTCATCGACCCGGCGCCGAACACCGTCCCGGCCGAGGTCAGCGGGTACCAGGTCAAGCAGATCAAGGACTTCTCCCTGAAGATCCCGATCCCGGCGAACTCGACCTGGGTGAGCGCCGACCTCGCCGGCGGCTCCGGCATCGGCTCGACCCCGCCGAAGATCACCGTGTCCGGCAGCGTCGCGACGCTGAGCTTCCCCGGCCCGATCGCGGGCGGTTCGACGTTCGAACTGCCGACCGTGACGGCGCACCTGACCGCCGGATCGTCCGGCACCATCGAGACGAAGCTGGGCGGTTCCAGCTACGCCGACCCGGGCCTGACGTTCACCGCCGTGGTCAGCGCCGGTTTCGACGTCTCCGCCCCGACGTCGTGCTTCCCGAACCCGAGCCCGACCTTCACCACCACGACGATCGGCTGACCCGTGCCTGCGCCACCGTCGGAGGATGGTGGCGCAGGCCACTGCCCGGCCCGACTTCGCCCATGCGAAGGTGAGGCATGGCTGACGAACTGGTGCACTACGACGTGGTGGGCGGCACCGCCACGATCACCTTGGACTCCCCGCACAACCGCAACGCGCTCTCCGCCCAGCTGCGGCGTGAACTGAGCGAATCGCTGGACAAGGCACGGGCGGATGACGCCGTGCGGGTCATCGTGCTCACCCACACCGGCCCGGTGTTCTGCGCGGGGATGGATCTCAAGGAGGCCCGCGGCGCCGGTGCGGGCGCCCAGGGCGTCAACGAGTTCCCGAAGATCCTCGAGCAGCTGTGGACCAGCCCCAAACCTGTCGTGGCGAAGCTGGCGGGCCCCGCGCGGGCGGGCGGGATCGGCATGGTGGCCGCGACCGACATCGCCGTGGCCGTCACCGAAGCGACCTTCGCCTTCTCCGAGGTGCGGATCGGCGTCGTGCCCGCCGTCATCTCGCTCACCGTGCTGCCGCGGCTCAATGCCCGCGCCGCCCACGAACTGTTCCTGACCGGTGACACCTTCGACGCGAAGCGCGCCGTCGAGATCGGCCTGCTGAACTCGGCCGTCTCCGCCGACGAACTCGACGGCGAGGTCGCTCGCTACGTCAAGGCGCTCGCCCTCGGCGGGCCGAAGGCGCTCGCGGCGACGAAGGAACTGCTCAGCAAGCCGCGCCCGGCGACACCGTCCGAAGGCTTCGAGGCCATGAACAAGCTGTCCGCCGGCTTCTTCGCGAGCGAAGAGGGCCAGGAAGGCATCACGGCCTTCGCGCAGAAGCGCAAGCCGAACTGGGTGCCCGAAAGCTGAGCCTCAGTCGGGCAGGACGACGGTGAGGCGCCGGGAGTCCGTCCGCTCACCGGACGGCCCCAGTGCCCGCTGCGCGTCGGAAAGCACGCTGCGGACGGCCAAGTACGCCTTCGGATCGCGCTCCTTGAGCAGCGAGGAACCGGTCCAGATCAGCACGTGCTCACCCGGCGCGAGCCAGGACAGGTCGGTGAGGCAGTCGTAGAGCGCGTCGAGGTTCTTCCCGAAGTAGTCGGGGAAGGACAACGCCTCCGCGATCGCGTCGAGTGTCGAAGCCTTGTCGACCGTCTTGCCGCCGTCGATCAGATGCGGACGCGCACCACGGGCGAACGCCTTGTCCGCCGCTTCCTTCGCCGCGCTCATCGGCTGGGGTCCACTACGACGAAGGACTTGTAGTGGTCCTCGGTGTAGTACAGCTCCTTGCCGGAGCCGGTCACCATTCGCCGCGCTCCGCGATCCGGGCTGCCCGGCGTCTTGACCGTGTACTCCCGGTAGTAGCCGGAACCCTTGGCAGGCAGGACCTTTTCCCGGTTCTGGAAGGTCACGTCGTCGTTGCGAGGATACGGGTACGGCCCGCCCGCCTGGATGAGCTTCCAAGTGTCGGACGCCTGCGGGGGAAGTCCGGTGAGCGGTTTGACCGGAAGACCGGAGTCCGCACCCGCGACCTTGCCCTTCGCCTGGCTCGCGGCGTCTCCCGGCGGCGCGGCCGAAGCGGACGAACTCGCCGGGGCGCTCTTCGTGTCGTCACCGCTGATGCCGTCCTTGACGAACCAGCCTGCGAGCACCAGCACGATCAGGCCGATCAGGGCGGCGGTGATCCGCCTACGGTTGAACATGGTGTGCCAGCTTAGGAGGGCCGGTCGGAGTCGTTCGCATCGCGGGCCGTACCGAAGAGCCGGGCGACCTTGCCGAAGACCGAATCGAGCACCCAGGCGGCGACCAGGCACAGCGGCACGACGACCGCCATGACCAGCACGAACTGCACGGGAAACGGGGCCTGCGCGAGCCACAACTCGACGCCGTCCCACCAGTCTGCAAGCCCGTTGAACACGAATGTGAGCCTACGCTCGCACCCACTGCCACCGCCCGTCAGGCCATGTAGGTTGCTGGCATGTTCGCCGTTTACGCTTCCGAACCCAACGCCGAAAAGCCGCTGGACTCGCTCGTGATCGGCGAGCGACCCGAACCCGAGGCACCCGAAGGCTGGGTGCGGGTCAACGTCAAGGCCGCCAGCCTCAACATGCACGACCTGTGGACGCTGCGCGGCGTCGGCATCAAACCCGAGCAGTTCCCGATGATCCTGGGCTGCGACGGCGCGGGCACCCTCGACGACGGCACCGAGGTCGTCATCCACTCGGTGATCAACGCACCCGGCTGGCAGGGCGACGACACCCTCGACCCGAAACGCACCCTCCTCACCGAGAAGCACCAGGGCACCTTCGCCGAGCAGGTCGTGGTTCCGGCCCGCAACGTCGTGCCGAAGCCGTCGGGCCTGACCTTCGCGGAAGCCGCGACCATGGGCACGGCGTGGCTGACCGCGTACCGGATGCTGTTCGTGAAGTCCGGGCTGCGGCCGGGACAGACGATGCTCGTCCAGGGCGCCTCCGGCGGCGTCTCGACCGCCCTCGTGCAACTCGGGCGGGCGGCCGGATTCCGGGTTTGGGTGACCGGGCGTAGCGAAGAGAAGCGTGCGCTGGCCGAGAGCCTGGGCGCACATCAGACCTTTGAGTCCGGCGCGCGCCTGCCGGAGCGGGTCGACGCGGTCTTCGAAACCGTCGGGAAGGCGACCTGGTCGCATTCGGTGAAGTCGCTCAAACCGGGCGGGATCATCGTTGTTTCGGGGTCGACCAGCGGTCCGGACGCTCACGCGGAGTTGCAGCGCGTGTTCTTTCTGCAACTGCGTATCGCGGGTTCGACAATGGGGACCAGGGACGAACTGAACGATCTCCTCGCCTACCTGGAGCTCACCGGGGTGCGCCCGCAGATCGGCGCCGAGTTGCCATTCGCGGAAGCCGAAACCGGGTTTAAGAACATGCTCGACGGGGAAACTTCCGGCAAGGTGGTCTTCACGCATTGATCGGAGGGGTGAGCGCTCCCCCTCGCGGTGATCAAGCACGCACGCAAGCGCACGTCCGCGCGTTCCTCGCAGGTCAAACAGTCATTTCGGAGTCTTGTCAAGTGTCAAGAACGTTATGACTCAGCGAGCTTTTCACGACCAAAGTTCGACCAAAATCCGACCTCTCGCGGTTAGCCTGGAAAGATGACCGCATCGCAGCGGCCCGAACCGGCGGACCCCGGGGGCCGGACCACCACGGACACCGACCCGATCCGCGTCTCGTTCCGGCGCTACGCCGGCGTTCGCACCAGAGTGCTCGAAGTCGGGCCACAGCCGGTGGAATCTGCCGACCGGGCTCCCCGGAGGGTGCTCGGCAAGCGGGCCGCCGCACGCGCGCACGCCAAGCCGACGGCGCCGCGGCTGGTGCTGCTGCACGGCTATTGCGACAGCGCCGACACCTGGCGCCCGGTTCTGGAGCTGCTCGCGGCCGCCGGTGTTCCGGCGGTCGCGGTCGATCTACCCGGATTCGGTGACGCTCAGCCACTGCGGCCGGGCTCGATGCTGCCGCAGCTGGACGCGTTCACCGCGGCCGTGATCAAGGAACAGGCCGTCCTCGGCACGGTCGTGCTCGCCGGCAACTCGCTCGGCGGCACGATGAGCCTGCGCGCCGCGGAGAACCACCGGCTCCCGGTCGCGGGCGTGGTCTCGATCGCCGCGCCCGGTTTCGTGGACAGCTGGCTCATCCGCACCGTGGCCCGCTACCCGCTGCCGCTGCGGATGTACTCGGCTCTCCCGCTGCCGATCCCCGGCTTCCTCGTGCGCGCCGTCGCCGAGCAGGTCGTCCCCCGGCTGCTGTACGCGAACGCGACCGCCGCGGACGCCGAGCAGGTGCGCCGGTTCACCTCGCTGTTCCCGGACTACCGCTCCACCACCACCCGGCTCGAACAGGCGCGGCAACTGGTCGAAGAGCTGGCGGACGCGTACCGGCTCGAAGAGATCCGCGTCCCGCTCCTGGTGGTCGTCTGCGGCAAGGACAAACTGGTCAGCGCCGCCTCCGGACGGCAGCTGCACGCGCTGGTCCCGCACAGCAGGCTGATGGTGCGCGAGGACTGGGGCCACTGCCCGCAGCTGGACGACCCCGTCGAGATCTCGGAACTGCTCACCTACTTCTCCGCCAGTGCGTCGAGGCCGTCGAAGATCGCCGCCCGCGTCGCCGCCGAAGTGAGCGAGGACACCGTCGCCGGATAGGTGCGATGTCCCGACTCCCGCTACGGTGCCTCTCGGACTGTGACCCAGTCCGAAAAGCACGAACTGTTGGGAGACGACGATGTCCGCACCGCGCAGCCTGGGCTCGGGATCCGGGATATTCCGACGCAAACCGATCGAGCAGATCCAAGAACTCAGTGACGGCGGCGGGGGACTCCAGCGCACGCTGGGCCTGCGCCAGCTGACCGCGATCGGGGTCGGCGGCATCATCGGCGCGGGGATCTTCTCCCTGGCCGGCGCGGTCGCGAACGAGAAGGCCGGCCCTGCCGTGCTCATCTCCTTCCTCATCGCGGGCATCGCCAGCGCCGCCGCCGCGTTCTCCTACGCCGAGTTCGCCGGGCTGATCCCCCGGGCCGGATCCGCGTACACCTACGGGTACACCGTGCTCGGCGAGATCGTCGGCTGGTTCATCGGCTGGGACCTCCTGCTGGAGTACACCGCGATCGTCGCGGTGGTCGCGATCGGCATCTCCGGCTACTTCAACGAGCTACTGGGCTACCTCGACATCAACCTCCCGGTCTGGATGCTGGGCGCCCCCGGCACCGAGAAGGCCGACGTCGCAGCGGGCTCCTACAAGATCAACCTGTTCGCCGTGCTGCTGTGCCTGCTGATCGCCTTCATTCTCAACCAGGGCATGAAGAACGCCGCCCGGTTCGAGACGCTGCTGGTCTACCTGAAGGTCGGCCTGGTCCTGCTGGTGATCGTCGTCGGTGTCTTCCACATCAACACCGACAACTACTCGAACTTCTTCCCGTTCGGCCTCAGCGGCGCGTTCGCCGGAGCCGCGACGGTCTTCTTCGCTGTCTTCGGCTACGACGCCATGTCCACCGCGGCCGAGGAATCGACCGACTCCCAGAAGCACATGCCGAAGGCGATCATCTACTCGCTCGCCATCTCGATGGTGCTCTACGTGCTGGCCTGCCTGGTCCTGACCGGGATGGTCAACTACAAGGACATCGACGGCGAAGCCGCCTTCTCCAGCGCCTTCGCGGGCGTCGGGATGAAGTGGCTCGGCCTGATCATCGCGGTCGGCGCGATCATCGGTATCACCACCGTGCTGTTCACCTTCCTCATGGGCGCGAGCCGCGTCGGCTACTCGATGAGCCGCGACGGCCTGCTGCCGAAGTGGTTCAGCAAGACCCACCCGGTGCGCAAGGTGCCGAGCCGGATGACCTGGGTGCTCGGCATCGCGTCGGCGATCATCGCCGGGCTGCTGCCCATCGGTGAGGCCGCGGAACTGACGAACATCGGCATCCTGCTCGCGTTCGTCGTCGTCTGTGTCGCGGTGATCGTGCTGCGCTACAAGCAGCCGGACCTGCCGCGGACGTTCAAGACCCCGGGCATGCCGGTCGTGCCGATCATCGGCATCGTCTTCTCGATCTGGCTGATCACGTTCCTGAACTACCACACCTGGCTGCGGTTCGCGGCCTGGTTCGGCCTCGGCCTGATCATCTACTTCGCCTACAGCCGCCGTCACTCCGCGATGAACGCGAACAACGGCGACGCGAAGCAGGTCAGCGGAGACGACTCAAACGCGTAGCGGCTTCGCGGGCTTCGGCCTGGAGGCGTTCGACGATCGACGCCGCCGGGCCGGAGCCCGCGAGTTCGTAGGTCTGTCCCGCGTAGAGGGACATGATCTCGGGATCGCCCGCCTTGCCCGCCGCCGCGCGGATCGGTTTGGTCAGGTTGTTGACCTGCGGATACGCCGACGGCGCGGTGGCCGAGAAGTCCGCGACCGCGCGGTTGACCAGTGACCGGGCGGGACGTCCGCTGAACGCCCTGGTGAACGCCGTCGGCCTGCCCCCGTCCGCGAGCGCCTGCCGATGCGCGGGCTGCGTGCCGGCCTCATCCGCCTTCAGGAACGCGGTGCCCAGCTGCGCCGCGACGGCACCCGCCGCCAGCACCGCCGCGATGTCGGCACCGTGCACGAGCCCGCCGGTCGCGACGAGTGGCAGGTCCGTCCGCGCGGAGACCAGGCGGAGCAGGCTGAGTACGCCGTACTGCGCTCCCCCGCCTTCAGCTCCGGGCTCGTCAGCGAAGAGCCCTCGATGCGCCCCGGCTTCGAATCCCTGGACCACGAGCGCGTCCGCGCCGACCGCCACCGCCTGATCGGCTTCGACCGGGCTGGTGACGGTGACCGCCACCTTGCTCCCGTTGGCGTGCAAGCGTTCCACGTCTGCGGCCGAGGGCGTGCCGAACGTGAAGGAAACGACCGGAACCTTCCGCTCCAGGACGACCTCGAGCTTCGCGCCATAGGCGTCGTCATCCCAGTTCGGCTCGCCGGGCTCGACGCCGTGGCGTGCGGCCTCCGCGCGCCAGCGCTCGACGTGGCCGCTGAGATCAGTCTCGGCTGAGTCACCCGGAACGAAGAGATTCACGCCGAACGGCGCACCGGTGAGTTCGGCCGTCTTCGCGATCCGGTCCGCGAGGACATCGGCGCTCAGATAGCCCCCGGCCAGGAAACCGAATCCGCCCGCCGCGGTCACCGCGGCGACGAGCTCGGGAGTGGTCGGCCCGCCCGCCATCGGGGCCGCGATCACGGGAAAACGCAGATCTTCGAACACGGATCCGACGATAGTCCCCTCGCGACGACACGGTATGTGACGTTCGAGTCACTCCAAGGATCGCCCAGGGTGGTCTAGACCTTTAACGCAGAAAATGCGACGATCTGAACCGGCCGTGACGCGGGTCACGTTCCCTGTCCCCCTGGAGGCCCCGGTGAAGACCTTGAGAGCGCGGCTGAGCCGCGCCGTCGTCGGGGTGACGCTGCTCGCCGGCGTCACCACCGCAGCCGCCCCCGTCGCCGACGCGGCCACCCCGCCGCTGCAGGCGATCGTCCCGGTCCCGGTCTCGGCCCGAGCGGTCACCGGATCCGACCACGCCCTGACCGCGAACACCAAGATCTACACCCAGGCCGGCTCGGCGCAGGCCAAAGCCGTCGGCGACTACCTCGCCGGGGTCTTCCGCACCTCCACCGGCTTCCCCCTGCCCGTCTCCGACGCGCTGTCGGGCACACCCACCGACGGCATCTCGCTCCTGCTGTCCGGCGCCGACGCCCGCGTCGGCGACCAGGGCTACCAACTGAACTCGACGTCCGCTTCGGTCGTCCTCCGCGCGACGACGGCACAAGGCCTCTTCGGCGGCGTACAGACACTGCGGCAGTTGCTGCCCGGCAAGATCGAAAGCTCCACGGTGCAGCAAGGCCCCTGGACGATCCCGGGCGCCGACATCCTGGACTACCCGCGCTTCGGCTACCGCGGCGCGATGCTCGACGTCGCCCGGCACTTCCACCCGGTCGCCACGGTCAAGCGGTACATCGACCAGCTGGCGCAGTACAAGATCAACAATCTGCACCTGCACCTGGCCGACGACCAGGGCTGGCGCATCCAGATCGACAGCTGGCCGCGGCTGGCCACCTATGGCGGCAGCACTCAGGTCGGCGGCGGCGCCGGTGGCTACTACACCAAGGCCCAGTACACGGAGATTGTGAACTACGCGGCTTCGCGGTTCATCACGGTCATCCCGGAGATCGACATGCCCGGGCACACCAACGCCGCCCTGGCGTCGTACGCCGAACTGAACTGCAACAACACCGCTCCCCCGCTGCGCACCGACACCGCCGTGGGCTACAGCTCGCTCTGCATCTCGAAGGAGATCACCTACACCTTCGTCAACGACGTCATCCGGGAGATCGCCGCACTGACCCCCGGGCCGTACTTCCACCTCGGCGGCGACGAAGCCCAGGCCACCAGCGACGCGGACTACCGCACGTTCATGAACCGGGTGCTGCCGATGGTGGCGGCCGCGGGCAAACAGGTCGTCGGCTGGCACGAGATCGGCAAGGCCACCCTGCCCGCCACGGCGACCCCGCAGTTCTGGGGCACGACGACCTCCAGCACTGAGGTTTCGAACGCCGTCGCCCGCGGCAGCAAGGTGATCCTGTCGCCGGCGAACAAGGCGTACCTGGACATGAAGTACAACTCCAGCACGCCGATCGGGCTCTCGTGGGCGGGCTACATCGAGGTCCAGGACGCCTACAACTGGAACCCGGGCGCCTATCTCGCCGGTGTCCCCGAATCCGCCGTCCGCGGCGTCGAATCCCCGCTGTGGACCGAAACCGTGGTGACCCCGGCGAACATCGACTACCTCGCCTTCCCGCGACTCCCGGCGCACGCCGAACTCGGCTGGTCTCCGTGGTCGACCCATGACTGGACCGCCTTCCGGGTACGCCTCGGCGCACAGGCTCCGCGCTGGCAGGCACAGGGCATCGGCTACTACGCGTCGAGCCAGGTGCCTTGGGAAACGGGATCCGGCAACCCGGGCACCTGTTCACTCCCGGCCTGGGACCGCGCTTCCGTCTACACCGGCGGGGCCACCGTCTCCCACAACGGGCACAAATGGACGGCACAGTGGTGGACGCAGGGCGAAGAACCCGGCGCGGGCGGCCAATGGGGCGTCTGGCGCGACAACGGGGCCTGCTGAGCCCCTCCCCTCGCCCGCTCGGCCCCTTGCACCGGCCGGGCGGGCTACGGTGGATCCATGGCCGCTGATCTCGAACTCGTACGCACTCTTTCCTTGCGCGAAAACGGACTCGCGACCGTCTCGACGGTCCGCGCGGACGGCACCGTGCACTCGTCGGTGGTGAACGCCGGGGTGATCGAAGACCCGGTCACGAAAGCGCCGGGGGTCGGTTTCGTCGCGGTGGGCGGGGCGAAGAAACTCGACCTCTTCCGCCGGGCCGGCCACGCCACGATCACCTTCCGCCGCGGCTGGGAATGGGCGGCGGTCCAGGGCTCCGTCCACCTCATCGGCCCGGACGACCCGGACCCGGACTTCGACCCGAGCGGGCTCCCCGGGCTGCTGCGCGAGGTGTTCGTCGCGGCGACCGGGACCCACGACGACTGGGACGAGTACGACCGCGTGATGGCCGCCGAACGCCGCGTCGCCGTCTTCGTCGCGGCGAACCGCATCAGCGGAAACCGCTGACACGAAAAAAGGCCGCCCGGATCGTGATCGGGCGGCCTTTTCGTCTGCCGTTACTGCTTCTTCTTGCCTGAGTCCTCTGTGGACAACGCGGCGACGAAGGCTTCCTGCGGGACCTCGACCCGGCCGACGGTCTTCATCCGCTTCTTGCCTTCCTTCTGCTTTTCCAGCAGCTTGCGCTTACGCGAGATGTCACCGCCGTAGCACTTCGCGAGCACGTCCTTGCGGATCGCGCGAATGGTCTCGCGGGCGATGATGCGGGCGCCGATGGCGGCCTGGATCGGCACCTCGAAGTTCTGCCGCGGGATCAGCTCGCGAAGCCGGTTCACCATGCGGTTGCCGTAGTTGTAGGCGTCGTCCTTGTGCACGATCGCGGAGAACGCGTCGACGCCCTCGCCCTGAAGCAGGATGTCCACCTTGACCAGATCCGCCGCCTGCGCGCCGGCCTCTTCGTAATCCAGCGACGCGTATCCGCGCGTCCGCGACTTCAGCGTGTCGAAGAAGTCGAAGATGATCTCGCCCAGCGGCAGGTTGTACCGCAGTTCGACCCGGTCCTCGGACAGGTAGTCCATGCCGAGCAGCACGCCGCGCTTGTTCTGGCACAGCTCCATGATCGTGCCGATGAACTCCGACGGCGCCAGGATGCTCACCTTGCTGACCGGCTCGAGCACCTTGTCGATCTTGTTCCCGGTCGGCCAGTCCGACGGGTTGGTGACGTGGATCTCCTTGCCGTCGTCCAGCACCACGTCGTAGACCACGTTCGGTGCGGTGGAGATCAGGTCGAGGCCGAACTCGCGCTCCAGCCGATCGCGGGTGATCTCCAGGTGCAGCAGGCCGAGGAAGCCGCAGCGGAAGCCGAAGCCGAGCGCCACCGAGGTCTCGGGCTCGTAGTCCAGCGCGGCGTCGTTGAGCTGCAGCTTGTCCAAGGCCTCGCGCAGGTCCGGGTAGTCCGAACCGTCCACCGGATACAGGCCGGAGTAGACCATCGGCTTCGGCTCGCGGTAACCGGCGAGCGGCTCCTTCGCGCCCTGGCGCTCGGAGGTGACGGTGTCACCGACCTTCGACTGCCGGACGTCCTTCACCCCGGTGATGAGATAGCCCACCTCGCCGACGCCCAGCCCCTTGCTGGGTTTGGGCTCCGGCGAGATGATCCCGACCTCGAGGAGTTCGTGGGTGGCGCCGGTCGACATCATCTTGATCCGCTCGCGCGGCGTGATCTTGCCGTCGACGACCCTGATGTAGGTCACGACGCCCCGATAGGTGTCGTACACCGAGTCGAAGATCATCGCCCGTGCCGGAGCGTCGGCGTCACCCTCCGGCGCGGGCACCTGCTTCACCACCGCGTCGAGCAGGTCGCCGACGCCGACACCGGTCTTGGCCGACACACGCAGCACGTCCGAGGGCTCGCAGCCGATGATGTGCGCGAGCTCGGCGGCGTACTTGTCCGGATCCGCCGACGGCAGGTCGATCTTG
The DNA here is from genome assembly GCF_003947415.1 of Amycolatopsis sp. WAC 01376. GTDB lineage: Bacteria > Actinomycetota > Actinomycetes > Mycobacteriales > Pseudonocardiaceae > Amycolatopsis. The sequence goes on along the minus strand of NZ_QHKL01000003.1, from coordinate 257,085 downwards.
TTGAGCACCGGGATGATCTGGAGGTTGTTCTCGAGCGCGAGGTACAGGTTGGCGAGCGTCTGCGCCTCGATCCCCTGTGCGGCGTCGACCAGCAGGACGGCGCCTTCACACGCCTCGAGCGCGCGGGAGACCTCGTAGGTGAAGTCGACGTGGCCCGGCGTGTCGATCATGTGCAGGACGTGGTCCTGCCCTTCGACCTTCCAGGGCAGGCGCACGTTCTGCGCCTTGATGGTGATCCCGCGTTCCCGCTCGATGTCCATTCGATCGAGGTACTGAGCCCGCATGGCCCGTTCCTCGACCACGCCGGTGAGCTGCAGCATCCGGTCGGCCAGGGTCGACTTGCCGTGGTCGATGTGCGCGATGATGCAGAAGTTCCGGATGAGCTCCGGGGGCGTGAAGGTCGTGTCGGCGAACGTCGTCAACGGGTTTCCTCGCGAAGGTCGGGGTGTGCCACCTCTATGGTCCCATGCCGCTCCGGGTGCGAGTGGGGGTCATCCCCGATGCGGCCCGTGGTGAGCTGTGGTGCCCTCGAAGTATGAGTACTTCACTGTCCCAAATGCTCGATCGCACGTTCGGCCATCCCAGGGGACTGCTCGGCCGGTTCGGCGGCCTGGCGATGGCGCACGGCAACGCCGCCACCGAACTTCGCATCGTCGAACTGGCGTCGATCGAGTCCGGCGAAACCGCGCTGGTCGTGGGCCCCGGCCCGGGGGTCGGCCTCCAGGCCGCGGCCGAACGCGCGGACCGTGCGGTCGGCGTCGACCCCTCCCCGGAGATGCTCGCCCGCTCCCGCCGCCGCTGCGGCGACAAGGTCGAGCTACGGCGCGGCTCCGCGGACTCCACCGGTGAGCCCGACGAGAGCGTCGACGTGATCCTGAGCGTCAACAACGTGCAGCTGTGGGAAGACCGGGCGGCCGGTTTCGCCGAGCTGTTCCGCGTGCTGCGGCCCGGCGGCAGGCTGCTGCTGTCTTCGCACGAGAAGTGGCTGCCGGTGTCCCGGCACGAGCTGGCCGACGAAGCGGCCACCGCCGGCTTCACCGACCTGCAGACCTGGACCTGGGACCCGCCGGGCTTCGGCGCCTCGCTCGCCGCTCAGCTGCGCGCGATCAAGCCGCGGCCCTAACGCGGGTCGGTGCGCAACGGATGCTCACGCGGCACCTCGACCAGCACGATCCTGGTGCCGTCCGGGTCGGCGATCCACGCTTCGTCCAGTCCCCAGGGTTCACGACGCGCCCCGCGGACCGGTTCCAAGCCCTTCGCCACGAGCTCTGCGAGCGCCGCGGGAAGATCCCGGACCTGGAGCCACAAGGCGACATCAGGGGTCGGGCCGGTCTTCCCGGTACCGACGATCTCGATCGACCCGTTCCCGGCGAAGAACACCGTCCCGCCGGGGAACTCCTTGTCGATCGCCAAGCCCAGGGTGTCCCGATAGAACGCCGTCGACACCTCGAGGTCCTTCGGGTGGATCAGCACCCTGCTGCTCAGCACGTCCATGACCCCATCCCTACCGGATGGGTTCAGGCCATCGCAATCGCGGTGATCCCGGCCAGCACCACCACCGACCCGGCCAGCCTGCGGACGGCGTTCGCCTCCCCCAGGACCAGCCAGGCGGCGACGCCGCCCAGGACGATGCTCAGCTCCCGCGCGGGTGCGACGAGGCTCACCGGGGCCATCTGGAGGGCGTAGAGGACCAGCAGGTAGGCGACTGGTGAGAGCAGGCCGACGATGAGGATTTCGCGCTTGTGCTCGCGCCACAGCCAAGCGACCTCCTCGCGGTCCTTCAGCGCGTATGGCGCCATGAGCAGGCTCTGCACGATCGCACCGGTTCCGAAATAGATGATCGGCGGGACACCGAGTCCGGTGACCGAATGCGCGTCCCACAGTGTGTAGGCGGCGATCGTGACCCCGGTCAGCAGTCCGTAGGCCACGCCTTTGCGGCGGGCGACGCGATCAGCGGCGTCGGCGTGCGCCGGTGCGCGCCCGGTGCCGATGACCAGCACCCCGGCGATCACGAGGATCGCGCCGATCAGGCCGAGCACTCCTGGCCGCTCGCCGAGCAGCACGACGGCCGCGAGCACCGAGAGCAGCGGCCCGGTACCGCGGGCCACGGGATAGACGACGGACAGATCGCCGACGGCGTAACCCCGTTGGAGGACGATCCCGTAGGTGACGTGGAACACCGCCGTGACCACGGCGGCGAACAGCCAGGTCCACTGTGGACGTTGCGCCTCCACCGCCAGTGAGACCGCCATGACGGGCACGAGAAGGATCGCGGAGAAACTGTAGTAAGCCCAGACGAACCGGGCTCCGCCACGGCGGATCCGCTTGGCTGCCAGATTCCAGCCCGCGTGGATGACTGCGGCGATGACGACCAAGGACAGAGCGGTGGCGTTCACGGCGGACCTTCCCGTTTTCCGCGCATGCGGAAAACACCGGTCCTCCAGGCTTTTGTCCCGTCAGATGAACGGCGACGCTTCCGGCCCCGCCGATGGTGCCGCTCGGACCTGTCCCGTCTGCCCTGATTGTGTGTTTCGCTGAACGGGCAGGCGGCGGAACCCTAGGCACTACGATCTTCACCGTACCGCAATCACCCCTCCCCAGGTGGCCGTGAGCGGCCCCGGGGCGGCTGTTAAGCTTGCCTCTCACCGTCGTGTGGCATTCCGTCATGGAGGAAACCCGCGCCGCTCTCACGAGCATGCAGGGCCGGTCACAGCGCGGCGGCGAAAACCACCGAGAGATTCAAGAGGAGCGCCCCCGTGGCCAACATCAAGTCGCAGATCAAGCGCATCACCACCAACGAGAAGGCGCGTCAGCGCAACCAGGCGATCCGGTCCTCGGTGAAGACCGCGATCCGCAAGTTCCGCGAGGCCGCCGACGCCGGCGACAAGGCCAAGGCCCTGGAGCTGCAGAAGGACGCGGCCAAGAAGCTGGACAAGGCTGTGACCAAGGGCGTTCTCCACGCCAACCAGGCCGCCAACAAGAAGTCCGCGCTCGCGAAGCGCGCGAACTCTCTCTGATCGGCTTTCGAAGGGCCCCTGCGACTCGCGTCGCTGGGGCCCTTCGCCATGTTCAGCGGCTGGTGCCGTGGGCGTCGACGACCTCGAGCACGGCGCGTTCCAACGCGTACTCCGGGTTGGCCGCGACCCCCTTGACCTCGGCGTTGAGCCGGGCGACCACCCGCATCGCGGTGGCGAGACCGTCCTGACCCCAGCCACGGGCCTGCCCCTGCGCCTTGCGCACCTTCCACGGCGGCATCCCCAGCTCGCCCGCCATCTGGTTCGGATTCCCGCGACCGGCGCCGGACACCCGCGCGATCGTGCGGACCGCGTCGGCGAGAGCATCGGCGACCAGCACGTGCGGCACGCCCAGTTGCATCGCCCAGCGCAGCGATTCGAGCGCCGCGGCCTTGTCGCCGGCGACGGCCTTTTCGGCGACGGCGAATCCGTTCACGTCCGCGCGGCCCCGGTGGTAGCGGCGGACAGCCTGCTCGTCGACCGTTCCGCCCGCGTCCGCGACGAGCTGGGTCGCGGCCGACGACAACTCACGCAGATCCGAGCCGACCGTGTCGATCAGCGCGAGCACGGCCGCACCGTCGATCTTCCCGCCGACCCTGCGAACCTCGTTGCGGACAAAGGACTCCCGCTCAGCGGCCTTGGTCAGCTTCGGGCATTCGACGACCTCCGCCCCAGCCTTCTTCAAGGCGGCGGGGAGCGCCTTCGCGGCCTTGCTCCGACCGCCTCCGCTGTGCACGACGACGAGCACGATGCCGTCGGCGGGCGCCTTGACGTAGGCCATCACCCCGTCGGCGAGCTCCTGCGAAATGTCCTGCGCCGATTCGAGGACGATCACCCTTCCTTCGGCGAACAGCGAAGGGCTGACCATCTCCGCGAGCGCCGGGACTGTGAGGTCCGACACCCGGATCCGGGAGAGATCCGCCGTCGGATCGGCGGCTTTGGCCGCGTCCGAAGCGCCGCGGATCGCGCGTTCGATCAGCAGCTCTTCCTCACCGAGAACCAGGACCAGCGGCGATGGGGCGGAAGCTTGCGTCGTCACGGTGACGATCCTGCCACTCGTCCTCTCGTGTGCTTTGTCCGGTGATGTGTTCCGGGCACGGTGGCCCCACCTGAGGCTCATGTCGTACGGTGTTGGCGAGGCGACGCGATGACACGCGTGCCGACAATCGAATACCGCTCATCCAGAGGGGCAGAGGGAACGGCCCGACGAAGCCCCGGCAACCGGCGTCAGCCTGTCATTCCGCGATCGCGGGATAGCTGACGAACACGGTGCCAATTCCGGCCCGCCACGGCGGGGCAGATGAGGAAAGGACCTCGCGATGACCGCAACCCTCGGCACGACCTCCACCACCAAGACCCCGGATCTCGGACCGGCCGTCGAACTGGTGTCGAAGGAAGAGGGACACCGGCAGCCGCTCGCCCCCGAATTCGTTTCCGCCGAGGACTTCTCGCCGCTCGAAGTCGCCTACGACTTCGGCCGCGTGCGCCGCGAGGACATCGAAGCCGGACCGAAGAACATCTGGCGCTACAAGAAACTCCTTCCCGTTCCGTCGAACGTCGAAGAAATCCCCAACACCGAACCCGGCGCCACCCGGCTCATCCAGGCCGACAGGCTCGCGAAAGCCTTGGGTGTCAAGAAGGTCTGGGTCAAGGACGACACCGGCAACCCGACGCACTCGTTCAAGGACCGCGTGGTCGCCGTCGCGCTGGCCGCCGCCCGCGAATTCGGCTTCGACGTGCTCGCCTGTCCGTCGACCGGCAACCTGGCCAACGCCGTCGCCGCCGCGGCGGCCCGCGCCGGCTGGCGGTCGGTCGTGCTGATCCCGAAGACCCTCGAGCGCGCGAAGATCCTCACCACCGCCGTGTACGACGGCGACCTGATCGCGGTCGACGGCAACTACGACGACGTGAACCGGCTCGCCACCCAGCTCGCCGCCGAGCAGGAGAGCTGGGCGTTCGTCAACGTGAACGTCCGGCCCTACTACTCCGAAGGCTCCAAGACGCTGGCCTTCGAGGTCGCCGAACAGCTCGGCTGGCGGCTCCCCTCCCAGATCGTGGTGCCGATCGCCTCCGGTTCCCAGCTCACCAAGGTGGACAAGGGTTTCCGCGAGTTCGGGCAGCTCGGCCTCGTCGACGAGACGCCGTACAAGGTGTTCGGCGCGCAGGCCACCGGCTGCTCCCCTGTCTCGGCGGCCTTCCGCGCGGGCCACGACGTCGTCCAGCCGGTCAAGCCGGACACGATCGCCCGGTCGCTCGCGATCGGTAACCCGGCCGACGGCCCCTACGTCCTCGACGTGGTCAACCGCACCGGCGGCGCGATCGAAGACGTCACCGACGAAGAGGTCGTCGAGGGCATCCGGCTGCTCGCCCGCACCGAGGGTGTCTTCACCGAGACCGCCGGCGGGGTCACCGTCGCGACGGCCAAGAAGCTCATCGAGACCGGCAAGCTCGACCCGGACGAGGAGATCGTCCTGCTGATCACCGGTGACGGTCTCAAGACCCTCGACGCCGTTGAGGGCAAGATCGGCCCGAAGGCCACCGTCAGCGCCTCGGCCGACGCGGTCCGCGAAGCACTCGGCATCTGAGTTCCCGCCCGGCCCGCCTCAAGAACGAGGCGGGCCGCGGGGCTCACCCCGGCGCAGCAAGGCAAGTCCTCGCGCGTCGGCGACGACCGCGGTGTCGCCGTCCGTGTCCGTTCTGGCGATCGACGCGCCGACCGCGGCCAGATTATCCAAAGTGGACTTGTTCGGATGACCGTAGGTGTTTCCGGCTCCGACACTCACCAACGCCACCCTCGGTGCGACGGCGTTGAGGAAATCCGGTGCCGTGTAACGGCTTCCGTGATGCGGGACCTTCAGGATCTCGGCTTGCAGATCGGCACCCTCGGCCATCAGGTCGGTCTGCGCGGCGAGCTCGACGTCGCCCGTCAGCAGTAGCCTGCCCGCCGGGGTCCCGGCGCGCAGGACGACCGAACCGTTGTTGATCACCGTGCCGTCCTGTTCGAGGACCGATCGCCGGGTGACATACCGCGGCCCCAGTACGTCCAGCGACAGCCCCGGCCAGTCCAGCCGCTGCCCGATCCCCAGCTCCAGCAAGGGAATCCCGCGGCGTGCGGTCTCGTCCGCGACCTGCTGCCACGCCCAGGCGGGAGCCCGGCCCGGGCCGACGGCGACCGCACCGACCGACCGGCCCTCGAAGACGGATTCGAGGCCGCCGATGTGGTCGGCGTGCAGATGACTCAGCACGATCAACGGAACACGATCCACGCCCAGCCTGCTCAGGCATTCGTCGACCGGTCCCGGTTCCGGCCCGGTGTCGACCAGGACCGCTCTGCCCGGCTCGCCCGTGGCGAGGGCTACGGCATCTCCCTGTCCGACGTCGCAGGCGACGGCACTCCACGACGCCGGTGGCCACGCCGGTGCCAGCACTCGCACCGGTACGAAGACGAGCAGACCGGCGGCCAGCGCGACCGCCAGCAAGATCCTGGCGTGACGCAGCCGGACGACGACGAGCACCACGACGAGCAGGCCGGCCGCCAACAGCCCACCCCACCAGCCATCCGGCCAGTCCACGACCGCACCCGGCGCCCGGGCGCCGTGGCGGGCCACGGTGATGAGCCAGCTCGCCTCGGGTTCGGTCAGGCGAACCAGCAGCCTGCCCGCCGACGGCCACCACGGTCCGACGACGGTGGCGAGCACGCCGAACACGGTGGCCGGGGCGACCACCGGCGCGGCGAGCACGTTGGTCACCACCGAGACGAGACTGACCGATCCCGCCATGCCCGCGATGACCGGCGTCGTCACCACGAACGCGGCAAGCGGGATGGTCAGCCCCTCGGCGTAGCCCGCCGGAACTCCGCGTCCGACCAGCCACTCGGCCCACCGCGGTGCCAGCAGGACGAGCCCGGCCGTTGCCAGCACCGAAAGCGCGAACCCGAAGTCCGCGGCCATGGCCGGATCGGCCACGACGAGCCCGGCGACCGCGAACGCCAGCGCGGGAAGCGCCGAACCCCGGCGCCCCAAGGCCAGCGCCAGCAGCCCGACCGCCCCCATCACCCCGGCGCGGAGCACGCTGGGCGCGGGCCCGGCGAGGACCACGAACCCGGCGAGCCCCGCGGCGGCCGCGGCGGCGGACGTCCGCGGCCCGACCCGGAGCACCCTCAGCAGGAGAAGGATCGAGCCGCAGACGATCGCCACGTTCCCACCTGACAATGTTCGTCAGGCACATGAGACCTGACGGACCCCGACCCCGGGAGCTTGAATGTCAGGGTTCATGTGGCACGTCACGCCGATCGCGGTGCTGGTCAGCGCCGTCGCGGTGATCGTGCCGGTCTTCCTCGGAGTACTGCCCGCGCTCGCCGCGCTGGGCGGCATCGTCGCGGGTATGGGCGTCGGCTGGCTCGTCGGCCGCGTCGTGGTCGCGCTCGCCAACCGGGCGGGGGATGCCCGATGAAGCGGGCGGCGGCCGTCGTCGCTGCTCTCCTCGGTCTCGTCGTCCTCATCGTCGTCCTGGCGTTGCTGGCGCTGTGGGCGTCCGGCGCGCTCTCCGTCTCCAGCCGCCCCGTCCCGCAGCCGACAGTCGCTTCGAGCACCACCGCGCCGTCGCCCGCGCCCCAGCACGAGGTCGTCATCTCGATCACCGGCGCGCCCGGCACTCAGTTCCGGGTGCTCGGCGAGGTCTTCGGCGACACCGGCCCGATCGATCTCCCGGCCGCCGGGCGTGACAAGGCGCGGTTCGAGACGGCGAAGTCGTCCGCTCAGCTCGACCTCGTCGTGTACGTGGCCGCGCCGATCGGCGACGACTCGGCCAGCTGCACGGTCACCTTCGACGGGCGGGTCATCGCCCAGTCCGAGCCGGTGCCGCTGGAGAACACGCACACCCTCGCCTGCCGGGTGAGGTCCGCGTGAACGGTTACCGCACGAGCGGCATCGCCTTCGGCGGCCTGGTGGCGGTTGTCGCCGCCGTCGCCTCGTACACGCACATGCGGACGCTGGCGGCGAAGCACGGCGAGGACTGGCTGTCCTGGCTGAGCCCGCTGTCGGTCGACGGTCTCCTGGTGGTCGCCAGCCTGGCGATCCTGCGCGCCCGCCGCGATGGCGGGCGGGCGCCGTGGCTGGCGTGGCTGGCGGTCGTGGTCGGCATCCTGGTGTCGTTGGTGGCGAACGTGGCGGCGGCCGGTCCGGATCTGGCGAGTCGCCTGGTGGCCGCGTGGCCGCCGCTGGCGTTCGCGCTCGCCTTCGAGCTGGTGATGTCGCTCGTCCGCCAGGTCGACGCCAGCCCGGCCGAGGCATCTGGCGAGGAGTCACCAGCCTGCCAGGAGCCGCACCAGGAGGCTGGTGACGCTCACCAGGAGCCTGGTGAAAACCTGGTGACCAGCGAGAACGCTCACCAGGACGTGCCCCCGCTGCACACTCGGGTGGCCGAGATGCTGGCGGAGGCCGAAGCCGCGGGTCAGCGCCCGCCTGGTCGCGTCGCCATCGCCCGCCAGCTCGACGCCAGCGAGTACGAGGTCCGCCAGGTGCTCGACGAGCTGCGCCAGGCGCCGCCTGCCCGGCTGGCGGTCGTTCGCCAGGACGCCCGGTGAGCCGCCGGTACCGCACCCGGCGGCGGTCGCTGATCGGGAAAGCCGCCAGGTGGTTAGCCGGGTGGCTGGTGCGGCGAGCCTGGCGTCACCGGGCCGCCCTGGCACCGGTCTGGGTCGCCGCCGGGCTCACCATCGCCGGACTGGTGCTGTTCCTGGTGCCCGGCGCCTGGTGGCTGGTGCCCGCCATCGGCGGCCCGGTGGCCGGCGTCGCCGTCCAGGTGTGGGGCGCCCGGTTGTCCCAGCCTCTCCAGCGTGTCCTGGCGTTCTTCGTGCCGGACGGTTTCGACGAGGGACGCAAGGGTGTGCTGGACCGGGAGGTCGAGCGGGCATACCTGGCGGTGCTGCTCGCGGTCGGTGGCGGCTGGGTGGCGATTCTGGGCGCGCGCGGACTCTCCACGCCGGGCATCTGGCAGCTGGGTGGGCTGCTGTTCCTGTTCCTGGCCGCGCCCTGGTGGTGGCACCGCCGCATCCGGCGCACCGGCCGAGGTAACCGGTTCGCCCGCCGCTGGCCGGTCGTCACCGAGGACGTCCTGGCGTTCAAAGATTCGAAGGTGCTGCCGACCGGCGTGGAGACCATCGCCGGGACGAAGGGCGGCACAGTGCTCTCGGTGAAGCTGGCCTCGGGCAAGACGATCGAGGACGTCGCCTACCGGGCACCGGCGGTCGGCTCGGTCTTCAACCTGCGAAAGGGCGCGGTCACCATCTCCCCCGGCCGCACCGAGCGGCAGGTGGCGGTGCGCATCCTGCCGCGCGACCCGTGGCAAGCGCGGATCGAGCACCCGCTGATCGCGAACCCTCGCCCGCACTCGCTGGCCGAGTCGTCGCTGCTGCCGATGGGCGTGCTCGACGACGGCCGGGACCAGCTGTTCCAGCTGCGGCACCTGGCCGTGGTCGGACAGAACGGCTCGGGAAAGTCGGCGTTCCTGGAGTCGCTGCTGGTGTGGCTGCTGTCCAGTGTGGACGCCGCTGTCATCGGAGCGGACATGGCGGCCGGGGCCACGCTCGGCGCCTGGGAGTCCGCGCTGGCGGCCCCGTTGGCGACGACGACCGAGGACGCCGTCCGGCTGCTGGTGGGGCTGGAGCAGGTCGTGCAGTACCGCGAGGGGCTTCTGGCCGACGGCAAGCGCGCGGCCGGTGGCGGCGGGCCGGACGTCCTGGAGGTGTCGCCGGAGGTGCCGTGGCTGGTGGCGATCCTGGAGGAGTTCCCTGATCTGGTCGCCGAGGGCGGCGAACAGGTGGTGAAGCTGGTGGGCCGGATCGCGAAGCGGGCGCGGAAGACGAAGACGACGCTCGTGCTGGCGGCGCAGAACTCGACGAAGACCGATATGGGATCGACGGAGCTGCGTGCTCAGCTCGGGATGGCCGGGTTCCGGTTGGACTCGCAGCAGTCGAAGACGTCGTGGGGTGAGCTGCGCGGCCGCGGATACACGTCCGTGGGGCTACCGACGGGCGTTTTCCTTCTGTACGACCAGGAGCACGATGTCCCGCGTCAGTCGAAGGGGTTCTTCGTGACCCCGGCGGAGCGAGCGCGGTTCCTCGCCGGGCTGTCCGGCGCCCGGCTGCTGGATGGCGGGTCGACGGCGAGGCTGCTCGGCGCCGACGGCGAGCCGGTGCACGCCGAGGCGGAGCGGATCCAGCAAGAGGGCGTGGTGCCGCTGGCCATGCCGACGGTGCCGGTGCAGCGCGTGGCCAGCAAGCGCGACCAGGTCGCCGGTCTGCTGAGCGCGGCCCCCGTGAGCCCAGCACAGCTGCGTGAAGCCACCGGTTTCGCCGACTCGACGCTTCGGCGGCTGCTCACCGAACTGGAGGCCGAGGGCCGGGCGCGGCGCGAGGGCCGGGGAAAGTGGGTCCACGCTGAGTGATCAGCTCGCAGAGCGCTCAACGCTCACGCTCGGCCTCATATGCGCAGGCGAGGGCGAGCGTTGAGCGCTCGGTGAGCGTTCAGAGATCACAGAAAGTGACGCGAAGCCTCAGGTGAACGGCTGAATCTGTAACAGCTGGCCAGGTCGGACCGAGCTAGTGACCAGGTTTGAGGACGAGGGAGCAACGACATGCCGGACACAGCGATCCACGAGATCTTGGGGAAGTACCGGAGCATCAAGTTCGACGGCAAGGCGGTGACGATCACGATCGTCACCGGAAGCTGGGTCTCCCGGGCCGAGCTGGTGCACCGCTTCCGTCTACGCAAGATTCAGGCCATCGAGGTCAGGCGCCCGTCCAGGCTGGACCCCGGCGGCATGCTCACGTTCCGTCTGTCCGGGGAACCGCCCGATCTGCCCAGCATCATGCCCGCAATGTCCTCGAAGGCTCCGACCAACGCCTTCTGGTTCTCGAAGGAGAACCTCCCGCAGATCGAGGCACTCGTGGAAGCGATCGAGGACGCGCTGGACGACCTCGACTGATCAACACAAAAGACGCCCCCGGCACGTTGCCGGGGGCGTCTTTACGGACTGCTCATTCGGCAGGCCATTCGTAGGTCAGCTCGTACAAGTTCGCCGGAAGGACGATGTCGTTCATCTCCAGCGGCCTGCCGTCCGTGCTGTACGCGACCCGCGTGATGGTCATGACCGGCACGCCGCCCGACAGCTGGAGAAGCGTCACTTCGTCCGGCTTCGGCATTCGCGCGCCAACGTGTTCGGCGAATGAGCCGATGGTGTGACCGGCCTCTTCGAGGCGTGCGTAGGCGCCACCTTCGCCGGTGTTGACCTTCTCGATCAGGGTGCCGCGCGTCAGTTCACGAGGTAGGCGCGACACCGCGAGCTGAGCAACCAGCCCATCGGCCCGCATCACCCGATCTCTCACGGTCAGTTCGGTTCCGGCGTCCACCCGGAGGAATTCGGCCGCTCGCTCATCGGCGCGCTCGAAGCGGACCTTGACGTTGCTCGAAGCAGCGAAGCCCTTTGCCGCGGCCTCCGCCAGGAAGGCGCCTTCGTTCCGTTCGCGTGCGGCACGCGACAACCGCGAACGCGCCAGACGCTGGATATTCGACGGCGGACGGACGAACACGCCGCGTCCATGCTCGACGTTGACCACGCCTTCGGAGCGGAGCAGGTTGACCGCTTCGCGGACGGTCGGTCGAGATACGCCGTAGGTATCGATCAGTTCGCGTTCACTCGGGAGCTTGGCGCCAGGTGGGTACTCACCGGCGTGGATCTTCTTCCGAAGATCGGTCGCGACTTGCCGGAACGCTGGCACTCCACTCGTGCGATCCATCATGGCAAGCATTCTCCACTCGCCAACTCGTCTTGACCAGTTGCTCGGCACATGTCACCTTTAAGTGGTCAAGACGTCATGACGAGTAGCGGTGAGGATGCAGCCATGGGGACGAACGTCACCGAAGCGGCAGGCTTGAACCGGGTCACCGAAGCCGACTACGCACAGCGCTACTACACGGACGACGGTTTGGTTCACGACTACCTCAAGCGTGAACTCGCTGACCCCGGCTTCGTCCACCTCACTCCGTGGTGCCAGCGGGGCAAGCTCCTTCCCACTCAGCACTTGCGACGGAAGGTCGACAGACACCCGGTCGCGCGCCACTCCAAGCACCAGGCCTGCCCGCCGTGTGCCCAGGAGCGGCACGAGATGCGGCAGGGACGACCGTCATGAAGACCGAGGAGCCTCCCGCCGTCGTCAGGACCCGCAACGACCGTCCGTTGCCGGACGAGAAGTGCCCGTGTGACAACGAACCGGCATGGGTCAGGGTCGAGACCTACGAAGATGGAACCGAAGTCCGTGTGCCCGTCTGTGGGTACTGGCCATGAGCGTCGTCCTGTTCCTCGATCAGGCTCGACTTCAACCGGTCCTTGACGATGCCTGGCACAGGGTCGCCATGATCAGCTTCTCCGACGGGACCCTGACAACTCTGTGCGGCGAGACCGACGACATCGAGTACAAGCCCGCCGCGCTGCGCCCCGGCGCTCTCAAGACGTGCTGGGAGTGCGACAAGGCCTACCGACGAAGCCACAACATCGCCTCACCGCCGGGCTCATGACCTACCTGCATCTCCCGCTGGGCGCCGCCACACAGACGCGCCGGCCGAACTCCACGTTCCCGCCCGTTCTACCTGAACGAGTGGACAACAAAGCGGTCAGGGAGATGGACAAAATACGGCCTGAAATCCTAGGGTGGAGACATGTCCGCAGGTAGAGAGTATGAATCATCGCATCCGTGGATCACCTTCAAGTACCAGGTGCGGTTCAACGCGACAAGCGCGAAGCTTGGTGAGGCGTACTCCAAATGCCGCCATCTGGCGGGGACGCCCTTGCAGCCCTCTCTCGCCAAGAAGCTCGCTGGCGTCTATCTCGTGAAGGGCGCCGTCGCCACAGCCGCGATTGAGGGCAACACTCTCCGAGAGGACGAAGTCCACGACATCCTGGAGGGCCGCAAGGAGCTGCCGCCAACTCAGCAGTATCTGGAGCAGGAGATCCGGAACGTGCTGCATGGTTTGCAGCTCATCGATCAGGCATCCCGCCGCGGTGAAAGCCTGGCGATCACCGCAGAGTGGATCAAAGCACAGAACAAGATCGTGCTCGACGGTCTCGAAGTCGAACCCCACGTTGTTCCCGGCGAGTTCACCGTCGAACGTGTCGCGGCGGGAAACTACCGGGGTGCACCTCCAGCTGACGTCGAGTTCTTGATTGACCAGTTATGCGACTGGATCGCACAGTTGCTCGACGTGGTCAACGACACCAACAATGCGGAAGATCTCCGCTTCACCCAAGCGTTTTACGCTGCCACCCTTGCGCACCTCTACATCGCTTGGATCCACCCCTTCGGCGACGGCAACGGCCGCACTGCCCGGATGGTCGAGTGCGCCATCCTCGCCCATTGCGGAATCGTGCCTTGGGTGTCCAGCAACCTGCTCTCGGACCACTACAACCGTACTAGGTCCCGCTACTACCAGAAGCTGTCCAACGCCTCCCGCCACGGCGACGTCGATGGGTTCATCTCCTACTCCGCAGCAGGCTATGTCGACATGCTCCGCGAGCAGATCCACGACGTCCAGCTCATGCAACGCCACACTGCCTGGGTCAATTACGTCCACCAGACTTTCCGCAGCGAGCCCACAGGGGAAACATACAAACGACGCTGTGGGGTGGTCCTAGCGCTTCCTCCGGATCAGGCCATTCCGAAACGGAAGATTCCCACGGTCACCGCAGAGATAGCGGGAATGTACGCCACCCGTGGACCGAAAACCCTGAGCCGCGACCTACACCGCCTCGAAGAACTCGGACTCGTCGTGGCCACCCCTAAAGGCTATATCGCCAACACAGCTGTCATCGACGCGTTCTTGCCGATGCGAGTGAAATAGCCACCGGACACGGCAAAAGGCCCCACCCTCCTGCCAAGGAGGATGGGGCCTTATCGCTGTTCAGCGCTTGCGGGAAGTCTTCGGCTTGCCGCCGTCGTCCTCGGCATCGGTGTGCGCCGCGACGATCCCGGCCTCGGCCGGGGCGTTCGCCAAGGCGGCCTCATCGCCCTTGAACTGCTCGACGATGCCAGCCTCGGCCGGCATGTCCACCGGCTTCGAGCCGTTCGCCCACGCGGCGTTATCCGGGTGAGCGGGATTGAACTGGGCGCTGGGGTGATACTCCTGCTCGCTCACGGGCAGGCTCCTTTCCTTATGCGGTGTCACGCCTTCACGGCGAGCGCGGCCAGGACCCGGTCGAGTTTCGCCGCCAGTTCGGCCTGCGCCTTCTCGACCGCGGCGAACCGGCTGTCGTGTTCCTGCTTGAAGTCGATGGCGTCCTTGTTCGACGCGCGGAGGAAGTCGACCGCCGTGAGCTTGATGTGCGGGTACTTCTTGGATGGGAAGCCAGGGAACCCGGCCTTGACGTCCTCGGTGCCCGTGAGCTGGCCGTAGATCCGCTTGAGCATGAGCTTTTCGTCCGGGGTCAATTCGTCCTCCTGGTCTGATCCTGCGGGACCGAGATGCCACGCTGCTGCGAGGTCGCCGATGGCCCCGGCCTTCACCGAGAGGTGAAGGTGCTTCCTGTGATCGTTCTCGCCCTCATACGGCTTCCACCCCACGCCGGGCGTCCAGATGCGGTCCCACCAGATGATGTACCTGATCCGGTTGTCACCCGACGCGATCAGCGCGGCGGCCAGCCAGTTGCAATCGAGGCCGCCGCCGAGATCGTGGGTGAAGTCCCGGGCGCACACCTGGCGGGCGCCGTCCCAACGCCGGTAGTTGTTCGGGTTGTGTTCGGAGGCCCGGCCTTGGTGCGCAGAGTCGCCGATCCCGCCGTCGCTCGCGGTACTCCGGTCCGGCGCGAGCGCGTTCAGCTGACGCCTGAGTACCTCCAGCGATTCAGCGATGTACCAAGGGAAAGGCCACTGCGCCATCACGGCACCTCCGGCAGGTAGAGCGGCGGCGGGTCGACGATCGTGCCGCCCAGCTGACGAAGCTGGTCGACGACCTGTTCGTCCCAGCGGTGATGCACGCGCAGCACGTCGTCGTGACGGCGCTGCGTGGTCCTGACCTCGCGCAGTTCAGCGCGAACTTCCCGCAGGTCGTCACCGAGGTCCTTATTGGACTCGGCGGCGGTCTGGATCAGCACGGCAGCGGAGTCGGCGTTGACCTTCCGGGCATCAGCCCGGCTCTTGACGAGATCGAAGATGGCCTTCGCGACCGCGCCTACACCGCCCGCGCCGCCGAGCCAGGTCAGAAGTTCGTTCACCGCAGCGCCGCCTTTCTCGCACTCGAGATTTGCCGCGCCCGCCACGCTGCGGCGATGGCCATCGCAAGCAGGAACAGGCAGAACGCCAACGCCCTCACGCCGGTCGTGCCGAGGCCCCAGCACGCGTAGGCGAAGCCGACGCCGGCCAAACCGGTGAGCCCGGCGCGTTCGAGCAGCACGCCGCGCACGGTGGCGGCCCGGATGATTCCGGTCAGTGCCACCGAGCACGTGATGAGTCCGATGGCGAGGAACACGTGGCCGAATGGCGGCGGGTAGCCGCGCAGGGTCGTGGTGGCGACCTTGTCGAACATCGACAGTGCCACCGCGCAGTACAGGCCGAACGCGGCGACGATCAGTGTCTCGAACGGATTTCGGGTACTCGTGATCACGAGCCACCCCCTTTCAGGTTCAGGTGAGCCAGGACGCCGCGAACGCTTTCGACGTGCCCAGCATCGAGACGGGGGTGACCGCGACGGCCGAGCTGGCGCCGCCGGACACGACCCGGGAAAAGATGTCGACGCCGATGGAGTTGCCGATCGAGGTGTCGGGCACCTGCACGGCGTATGGGCCACAGGTGGTCAGCACGCCGGGTGCGGTCGTCGTAGACGCAGGCGCCGTCACGGTCGGGCTGGTCCAGTCCCACCCGGTTACCGAGTCGGTGATCTTCACGTAGCTCTCGACGACCGAGGCCGCTCCCGCACCGCCCCACGAGTTGTTCATGCGCCACTGGGCGAGGAAGCAGCTGTTGAGTTGCTGCGCCTGCCCGGTGTAATAGGAGACGAACGAACCACCGCTGTTGAAGATCAAGCCGGGGTTCGTCGGGTACATCGGCACCTGGATGAACGGCTGCGCGAGCCCGTAGCCCACGTCAGCGTCCGATCCGAGCACCAGCTTTCCGGTGCCGTCGAAGACCTGCACCACCGCGCCGTCGGCGCTGGCCCGGGGCACCACGGCGAAGTCGACGACCCCGCCGTGTGAGACGACGAAAGGGAACTTCGACTGCCGGGTCAGCTCGTCCACGGTCTGCTGGAGGTCTCGGAGCTGGTTGATCAGGTAGTCCAGCGATTTCGGGCGCTCGATCGGCTGGTTGGCGACCACTCAGGACCCCCTCACCGCTTGGAGCTGGTGCAGCACCTTGTCCCGCTCGGAGGCATTCGACACGCCAAGAATGCGGTAGGAGTACTTGCCATTGCGCAGCCAGTGGTGGTCTTTCACCGAATAGTCGGCGAAGTGGCCGGGCAGGTACGAGCCGAGCCGCGGTTCCGTGTCGGCCAGCACTGTGGCCTGCCACTGCTCGGGTTGTGAGTTGTACAGCGCCACATCGGCGGAGGCCCATCCGTCCAATGTGGCCTGTTCGGAGGCCGAGGTGTGGCCGGAGTCGACCATGTCCAGCATCGGCCACCCCGCCGAAGTCAGCGACGTGTCGGTGGCGTAGCCGTAGAGCTGACCGGCCTCGTTCCCGGTGCCCTTGACGAAGGAGGTGTTCGCCTGGTTCGAGCCGTCACCGGCGATGGTGAGCTTCACCAGGTTCGACCGGTAGTCGAACAACACCGGCACGCCGGGCTGCACGAGGTACGCGTTCCCGATCAGCATCCGGTGCCGGATGTAGCGGAGCCCGCCGATCACCGTCAGGTACGGCTGGAACAGGACGTCAGGACCGCCGTCAACCTGCGTCAGCTCCTGGAGTCGCTGACCGGCGAACGCCATCTCGTAGCCGTGGTAGGTCCGCGTGTGCGTTCCCGTCGCGGTCGGCGTCGGCAGGTCCAGCGGCAGCGCCGAGCCCGCTCGGTAGGTCATCGACGTGGCGTGGTCGGCGATCTCCCGGGCGATGTTCGGCAGGCTGTCGTTGATCGTCAGGTCAGCCGAGGCGTCCGTGATTCGCTTCGCGCCCGGGTTCCACGCCCTGTTGTGCAGCGCCCGGCGATTCAGCAGTTCCCAGAAACCTTTGCCGGACACCGTATGCACGGGCCTGTCGTCGTCCGGCGCATACGGGACGATCGGCCCGGCCTGGCACACCGTGTCAGAGGGAACGCCTCGCCCGCGCACGATCGCGACGGAGAACCGCCACGGCACGCACCACTCTCGCACCTTCGCCGTGCGCTCCAGACCGTGCAGCGGCACGGTGATCTTCCAGCCGCCGACGTCGTTGATCCGGGCTGACCATTCCGGATCAGTGGTCAGGTCCAGTTCGAACAGGACGCGGCCGGTGACCGTGTCGTAAGCCAGCGCTGTGTACGCGCGCTCGGCGGCGGCCACGGCCTATTCCTCGGCCACGACGTCGAACTGCACGGCGAGATCGCCGGGGGTGATCCACCACGTGGTGATCCCGCCGGGGCCTTCGACCACGCCGTCGCCGATGTCGATCGGCCCCATCGACGGGCCGTAGCTCAACTGGTTGACGTTGACAACCTTGGCATTCGGAAACCGTTCCTGCCACTCGGAAAGGTTGCTGCCGGTCCACGCCAGGAAGCGGTACTTCGGAATCACGGGAACCCAGCTCATCGACTTCTCCGTTCTGTCATGCAGCGGCCTGCTGTTTCCAGATCTTGAACATCGGATAGCGGGTGGTGTAGCTGTTCGCCGTCGCGCTGCCGGAGTAGTACCAGGCACAAACCTGAGTGCCTGCGGTCAGATACACCGATCCTGAGACGTGCACGTCGCCGTACCCGCTCACCGACGATCCGGGCAGAATCAGCGTGGAGTCGCTGTAGGTCGTGCCGGTGATGTGCATCGCGTCCTGCGCCGCAGCAACGGTTTTCCGCGCCTGCGCGAAGAACGAGTACACGCCGTCTGACCCGATGGTCCACGTGTTCGTCCCGTTGAATGTGATCCCGTTGCCCGCGACCACTGCGGTAGGGAAGTTCAGCCGCACGGCGCCGCCGTTGGTCAGCGACTGCGCGGCATTCGCCCGCCATTCACCGCCGATGTCCGAGCCGAAGCGGATCTTCCGCCAGTTCCCGGCGCTGTCGCGCACCTCGAACGTGTCGGTCGCCGGGTTGTATCGGGTGTCACCGACGTTGCCCGCGGTGTCGCTGTCACCTTCCATCAGCGCGCGGGTCGCGCCGATGACGCCGACCGAGCGCCGCAGCCGGGTCAGCGTGATCACTCCGCCGGTGGACACCTGCGCTCGCGCGAGAGGGATACCGATCCCGCCGCCCGTGGTGGGGAAGCTCGTGTAGACACCGAGGCTGTTCGCCGTGATCGGGTCCACAGGTACCGCGCCCGGCGTGCCGGTGATGATCTCGATCCGGCACGGATTGCCGTCCGGCGATGTGTCGCCCTGCGTCGAGTCGTACCAGCGCATGACGACCAAGTCGTTGCGCGGGTTCGAGGCGGGCGCGGGGTCGCACGTCACCGACGCCGCCGCGAGCAGCCAGCCCTCGTAAGGGCCTTGGCCGGACCGGTGCGCCACGGCCGAGCCGGGCGCCACGCTCATCGTCAGCCCGGACGTGACCGTCACCAGCAGGTCGGCGAAACGGGTGTTCGCCGCGTCCCACGTCGTCGGCACGACACCGGAGCGCGTGCCGTTCATCGGGGTCGCGTCGTTGTTCTGGTAGACGCCCTGGAGCAGGGCACGACCCTGGCGGGCGTTGTTGGCGCGCGAGCCGCCGGGCATCGCTGACCAGAAGCCGGTCGCTGCCGCGTTGGTGGGCATCAGGCCCCCTCTCAGTTGTAGGCGTATTGCCAGGTGGCGGTGACGGTTCCCGCGCCGGTGCCGGAGAACTGGACAGTCACCTGCCCGCCGGGCGGGATCTCGATCCATTGGGCAGAGGCGAGGAACCCAAAACGGTCGACGCCGTTGAGCGCGACCGAGCGGGTGAAGGGGCTGGTGTCGATCACCAACGTCTGTCCGGCCTCGACGGTGCCGGTGTAAGCGATCACGTCGCCGGTCGCCGGGTTGGTGAATGTCGGGTTCGTCAGAGGTCCGACGATGGTGAAGACCGGCCACGTTGGCGCGGTGCCGAGATTGTTCAGCGACAGCACGCCGCCGTTCCCGCTGGTGCCCCAGTCCAGGCCGCCGTTCGCCCAGTCCAGGCCGCCGGTACCCCAGTCGAGGCCGTCGGTCGCCGCGCCGCCGACGGTGAACGGCCCGGCCGTCTGCACAGCTGTGTCGAGCCAGCGCGGATCGGCTGCGTAGAGCGGCAGTTGCCAGTCGAAACCCTGTGCATCCGCCCAACCGTCGAGCTTCGGCGCATCCGCGTCCAACTCGACCAGCAGCTGCCGCGCCGAAATGCCGTCGGACTTCACGAGCGCGAGCTGCGCACCGTCCGGGAACAGGCCGAGCAACCGGTCTCGTGCTGCTGCCGCTCCCGCGAAGTCCGGTGCTTGGCACCAGCCTCGCAAGGTGTCGGAGCGGGCCGCCGAGTACGAGCGCGCGCGGTATGCACCCATCCCGAACGGCCGCTCCGTCACGTGCAACTTGCGGCCTGAGCCGCTATTGAGCGTCTGTGCTGTGACTACCCACCGACAGCCGAAGTCGTCGTCCACATTGGCCGACCAGCCACCGATCGAGTACACCGGCAGGATCACCGAGGTAGGCACATCAGCCTCCCCTCATGGCCCAGCCGAGTTCCGCCGAGACCGCCGCGGCTACGGCATAGGGCTCCATCGCGGCGGTGTGCACGGTGATGTGGTTGGTCACCCCACCGCCGGCCACCGGCGTGCGGCCCATGCGCGCGTTCGTCTCGTCCAGCAGCCGCTGTGATCGCGCCGAGCGCGGGTCAAGCGGGATGTAGGACTCGGGCACGCGCATGTTGTCCCCGACGACGCGCCATGTGTTCGGCGGCACGATCTGCGCCATCGACGACATCGGGGTCAGGCCCTCGAAACCACCGCCCGCGAAGAACTTCAGGATGTTGCCCTGCGCGTTCGGGACCCTCGGCCCGTTCAGGCTGCCGCCCCCGCCACCGCCTGGCGTACCGACGGTGATGGTGCGGATGTAGGCAGTCCGGTCTCGCGCGGCATGGTTGAGCGCTGCCTCGGCCGCCGCCACATCTGCGCGGGCATGGGCTTCAGCCCATGTACCGTCGGCCTGCTGCTTCCAGACTCGCACCGCTCCTGTGGCCGGGTTGATGTCGGAGAACGTCCGGGTGATGGCGCCCGTCGCGTCCGTGGTGGCCTTCCACTGCCGTACCGCTCCGGTGGCCGGGTCGGTGCTCGTGTACGTGGTCGTGTTGCCGACTGTGGCCGTGGTGACGTTCTTCCAGTTCGTCACCGCACTGTCCGCCGGATTCGTGTTGGCGAACACGGTGGCGGTCGCGTCACTGTTCCCGACGTCGTTGAGCAGCTTGGCCGCCGCCGCCCTACCGGGTTCGGTGTCGGCGAAGACTCGGAACGTTCCGTCCGGCAGCTTCACGACCTTCATGCCCAGCTCGCCGAGCGCACGGATCGCCGGGTCGGTCAGCGCCTTGACCGCGATGCCCTTGTTGTCCGGCACAGCGGCGAGCTGCGACCGGATGTCCGTCAGCTGCCGCTGGGTCTCGGCGTCACCTTCGAGGCCCAGTTGCGTGATCACCTTGTCCGGCAACATCCCGTAGTGATCGAGGATCTTCCCGATCTGGGTGTCGTTCAGGCCGAGTTGCTTCAGCTGCGCGGCGAACTCGCCGCGCATGCCGGTGAGCTTGCCCTTGATCTCCTCCACCGGCGTGCCCGCGTCCTTGAGGGACTGGGCGTAGGCGGCGAAGTCGGTCGCTCCCTTCTGCACGGTGTCCTGGAGCTTCGACCCCGCGTCGGACACGGTGTTGATCGCGCCGGAAGCATCCACGAGATCCTTCGCATGGCCCGGGATGTTGGCGCCCTTGAAGGATTCCCCGATGCCGCGCAGCCCGTCGTTCCACGCCTGCAACGCTTCCTCGACGCTCGGAGTCTGGCCGGAGAGCCGCAGCATCACGTCGATGATCGCCTGGCCCTTGGCTGCCACGTCTCCGCCGGTCTGGTTCAGCGTCTCGAACGCGGCCTCCAGATCCGCCGAAGCGGCCTTCGCCGCGTACATCGCCGGGGGCATGCCCCGTGCGGCGATGGATTCGATCTTGCGTAGCCCGGCTTCCAGCTCGGCCGCCTTGCGTGCGCCCTCGGCGGATGCCCCGGCCTGCTCGTTGATCGCGCGGACGTTCTTCAACGTCGAGACCAGCTGCGCCTCTTCGGCGTCCGACAACTCCAGCGACGCCATGCGCCGCGCGGTCATCGCGTCGACGGTGTCCTCTGCCGATCCGCCTTCCTTCACGTAGGCGTCCGCCTGGCGCAGGACCATGTCCAGCACGTCGCCACCGACCTGGTGGGACTGGACGAGGTTGGTCAGGTAGCCACGGAAGCTGTCGTTGACGGTCTTGAGCGCGTCCGCCTGGCCGAAGCCAGCCGCTGACACGGTGCCCATCGACACGCCCAGCCGCTCGTTCGAGTGGAACGCGCCCTTGTCCGCCAACGCTTTCAATGCGGTCTGCCGGACGTTCTCGCCGATGACGCCGTTGTCGCGGCGGTACGCCTCGGTCATGTCGTTGACCGCCTGCGTGTGCCGCGAGGCACGCTCGGCAGCTTCGGCCTGCTTCTGCCCGAGGATCGAGAGCAGCAGCCCGAACGCACCCACCGCCAGGGTGGCCGGGGTGAACCCGCCCGCCAGGCCGCCGAGGAAGGTCGTGAACTTGTTCCCCGCGCCCTGCGCGTTGCGGACCTGGTCCCCGATGCCCCGGAACCCGGCGCCGACGTCCACACCGAACCGGTTCGCGATCATCGCCGCCGCAGTCAGTGATCCGGCGAACTGGCCGATCCCCGGCGGCAGCATCGACAGCAGCGACACGAGCAGCCGCAGCATCGACACCGCGCCGACACCGGTGTTGGTGAAGCCGCCGAGGAACCCGATCGCCGCCGAACCCTGCGCGGTCATGTCGTTCAACGCGCCCGTGGCCTGATCGACCAGGACGTACAGCGACGACAGCGGGCCCGAGCTTCCGCGCGCGAGGTTCGCGAACAGCGTCCCGAGCCGCGCTTCCAGCAAGGCGACCGTCGAGCCGAGCACGACGAACCCACGCTGCGCGCCTTCGCTGCCCTGTGCGGCGTTCGCGAAGAACAGGCCGAGCCCGGTGCCTGCCTGTGAGGCGAGGCTGTGCAAGCCCTTGAGGGCCGGTTCCGAGGCCTTGACCGCGGTGACCATCCCGGGCATTGCGTTCTCGGCGAAGTCGGTCACCGAACCCGTCAGCTCGCGCACAGCGGGCTTGGAGGCGTTCACCGCGCTGTGGACCTGCGGCGCCAGCCGGTCCCATGCCTGCCCAGCGTGCCCCAGCGCCCCGACGATGTCGTCTTCCAGGGCGCTGCCCATGCTGGTCACGTCGTCGAGGACGCCGTTGGCCATGCGTTTGGCGGCCGCCTGCACCTGGTCCGAGGACGAGGCCGCGTACACGCCGAGTGCGGCGAATCCGCCGGCCACCAGCGCGAGCGACGCCGTCGCCCCGGCCGCGCCAACCGCTGCGGCAGCAGGCAATCCGACCGACAAGCCGAGGAATTTCAAGGCGTCGAACTGCGCGTTAGCGCGCCGCGCCGAACGGCTCAGCTCATCCTCGGCGCCCTTGCCCGCTTTGCGCGCGGAGTCGCGCGTGGACTTCTCGTCGACCTCCGGCCGTAGAACCGGCTTCGTCTCCCGCTCGATCTTCTCCTTGATCAGGCGGGTGTTCTTCGGGTCCTTCAGCGCCGTGTCGAGCGAAACAGGCTTCTCGCCCTCGATCTTCGCCCGGATGCGCTTCTCGTCGCCGGACGTTTCGTCCTTCAAACGGACTTCGACGTAGGCGCCTGCCAGTTTGAAGTCGCCACCAGGTGCGGTCACCGCGTGCCCCCTCCCCGGTCAGCCGAAGTCGAAGACCCCGGCTTGGTTCACGCCCAGCGGCCCGTATTCGCGGGTCTTGTTCAGCGCCTTCAACTCGTCGGCGGTGTGCGCACGCACCGGCTCCGGCGGCGCGTCAGCGGGCCGGGTTTCTGCTTGTGGCGCGGGTATTGCGGACAGCTCGGCGTCGCGGCGCAGGGCGTGGCGCACGGCGCCGTCGTAGAGCGTCAGGCGGACCATGCGCGGCAGGAACACCGACGCGGGCAGCTGGTCCAGCTCGTCGACACGGTGGAACACGGACATGTCGCTCAACACGTCCTCGATGTGGGCGAAGAACCAGCCCACCGCCGACAGCCGCGCGTGCCAGGCGTCCATCACGCTTTTGGGCCGAGAACCCCATCCGGCAGAATCCGGTCCACCAGCGCATCGAGCACGGTGCGCATCTTGGACTCGGTGACGGTCTCGCACTCGACCAGCGCGTTCCACGCCTCCGGGGTCAGCAGCTTCTCCGCCGCGAAATGCAGCGACGCCGCGCTGCCCTGCTCCACGGCGATCCTGTACGCCTGCAACGACCACGACGGCGGGACCCGCTTCGGGATCGTGTACGTGACGCCGCCGATGGTGAACAGCGGCTCCCGGTCGGCGATCAGGGCGTCGATTTCGGCCTGCGCTTCGGCGTCGTCGAGCACGACACCGAGATCGGCCTTCGGCTTCGTGGGCGTGCTCTTACGCGGTGCGGTCTTGCGGGTGGTCGTCTTGCGCGGGGTGGATGCGGCCATGAGGTGGTCCTCCTGACAGGACAAGGAAAAATGGGGGCAGCCCCGCCCCGCACGCCGTCAGGTGCGCGCGGAACGAGGCTGCGTCTTGGGGATGGATCAGACTTCGTCTTCGTCGATGACCCGGATCGGGCTGATGGCCTCGGTGACGAAGAACGCCTGGAACTCGGCGGCCAGCGCCTGCTGGTTCGCCTTCTCCCAGTTGAGCGCGGTGTCGCCCGAGGGCAGCGACTTCCGCAAGATCGCACGCCGCTTCAGCGACACCGAGCCGTCCTCGACGTCCGGGCCGAGACCGTCGACCAGCAGCGTCCGGTACGGCGCCCGGTTCGCGGTCTGCCCGGCGTTGAGGTCCGACACCCGGTAGTTCGAGCCGGTCGGGCCCGCGGTCATGTTCCACGCGTAGGCGAGGTTCGTGCGCGTCATCTCGGCGAAGTTCACCGTCGCCTTGATGTCGCGGTCGGTCAGCCTCGCGCCGAGCTTGTCGACGAGCTGGTCACCGGTGAGCGGCGTCCACGTCGGACTGATGCTGACGTTCGTGCCGCCGAGCGTGATGCCCGTGTCGTACCAGGCCGACGCGGCCGGGGCGATGTTGATGTCCGCCAGCGCGGGCTCGTAGGACAGCGTCGGGTCGAAAGCGAAACGATAGATGTAGAGCCGGGCGGGCCCCATCACCAGGTTTCCCGGCTGGAGGCCAAAGGTGTCGGCCATGATCACTCCAAAGAGGACTGAGGGCCTTGTGGCCCGAAAGGTTGGTGGTCAGTCCCCTCACGGGGTGCTCTTGGCGACCGGAACCCAGTTCAGAACCAGATCCAGGGCGTACACGGCGTAGTCGCCGAAGTCGCCATACGCCCGCCTCGGTTTCCCGAGGACGTAGGCCGTCTTCACGACGGCGTTCTCACTGCACGCGGTCAGCGGCACGAACCACGGCTCCCGCCGGTAGGTTCCCGCCTGCACGCTCAGCGCGAGGTTGCGCGCCTTGTTCCACGGTGGCGCGTCCGTGCCCGGTGTGGTCGCCCACCCGCGCACGTCCATTACCGGCGACTCCAGCCGGAACTCCGGCACCGTCGAACCGCCGGCCACCGCCACGGTCACGAACCCCGATGTCGCCCAGGCACTGGTGTCGCGGGGAAGCGTCTCTCCGACCATCCCGGCCGAGAACCCGTCCAGTTGCGTCAGCCAGGCCAGCGTCACCGCCTCGTCCGAGGCGTACAGGAACGGGGCCGTCATCACGCACCCCGCCGTCGGTAGAGCGCCGGACGCAGGTACGGCTGCGGCGGCACCACGTCACCGGTGAAGACGGTCTCGCCGTCCGGCCCGGCGTACGCGACCCGGTGGCCTTCCTCGACGTACAAGGCGTAGTTCAGCTCCGAGCCGATCCGGGCGGTGTCGCCGTTGATCTCAGCCGACAGCGATTCCCGCAGGTGCCCGGTATCCACTGGAACCAGGCGCTTCGCGTCGTCGAGGACTTCGCCGACCAGGCGGCCGAACAACTCGCGGACGTCGGCGGTGATCTGCTCCCGCCAGTCCGGGGTCTCGCGGTACTCCGCCACGGCTCACCCCCCGTCGTCGCCGACCCGTTTGAGGTCCAGTTGCACGTCCGGGACACGGCCTGCCGTGCGTGGGCGCGTGACGTTCTGGACCAGGTACAGCACGCCGTGCGTGTCGTCTTTGAGCCGGTCGCCGGTGAGGATGTCCGTCGTGGACGGAAGCGCTGCCTTGGCGACGCGGACCACGCGCGCGGTCTGCGTCGCCGGGTCCCAGACCCGGGAGTCGCGTTCCTCGATCGCGGCGAGGACGCCGCTGGCCGCCGGAATGAGGTTGTTCGGCACCGGATCGCCAAAGTCCGACGGCGTGGTGCCCCGGTAGATCGATGCCCGGCACGTCGCCCGTGCCCACATCAGATTGTCCGCCAGGTGCCAGGATCGCCGTCGTCATCGCCGTACACCTCGCGCGGCCCGTCCGAGGTCTCGCCCGAGGCCCGGACGTGTAGTGAACCGGAGCCGAGCCAGGACACGCGCCGCAGCGCCTGCGCCGCGTGCGGGGCCAGAGTCAGCCAGGTCTCGGTGCCCTGCGTCGACTGCCCGCCGCCGGTGGACGTGATGTCCTGCCGCTCGAACTGGTCGGGCTGCGCGAGCTGCCACGCGGCCTGGTAGGCCACGGCGAGCTTCAACCAGTACTGGTCCCGGGCGCCGATCCGGTCGGCGTCCACCGGCAATCGGCCGGCGTAAGTGTTGATCACGGCCTGCGCCGACAGCACCTCGTCTTGGTCGACGGTGGCCTTGGCGTAGGTGAGAACGTCGGCCACGGTGGCCCAGGTGTCCGGCATGACGCCCTCCTTCCGGAAACGGGGCCACGCAACGAGAAGTCGCGCGGCCCCATCACGGCCTCGGTCAGTTCTTCACCAGCATCGAGAACGCGCCGGGCGCGCCGACCGCGAAGGCCTTGCGGGCACGGAAGTACAGCAGGTTCTCGTCGGTGTCGACGCCGATTCCGGTGTCGGTGTCCTGGAAGTTGACCGCCAGCTCACCGCCGGTGCGGTGACCGACCTGAAGGAACTGCCGGTTACCGAACACGATGAACGGGAAACCAGTCGGGGTGGCCGAGCCAGCGGCGGACGTCTTGGCGCCCATCGACCACTGGAGGTCGTAGCCGAACAGTTTCGGCGTGCCGCCCTGGCCACCACCGGCAACGCCCGCGGTCGACTCGTTCAGGATCGGGGCACCGGTGCTGTCCTTGATCCCGCGCAGCACCTGCTTGAACGACGGGTGCGCGATCACCACGGTCTCGGCCTCGTCGAAGAAGTCGCCGACTTCGTACAGGCCGAGCGACGCCGACAGGTTGTCGTAGGTGATCCCGCCCGTGCCCGCCAGCGTCAGGTTCGCGTTCGCGGTGTAGCCGGTGGTCGCGTCGGCCTGGGTGAGGACGTAGTACAGCGAGTCGAAGCCCCACCCGCTGGTGCCCTTCGCCGCCGTGATCCCGAGGGTCACGTTGTCGAACAGCTTCGCGAACGAGGTACCGGCGTCGCCCGACTTGGTGTCCACGATGGACGCCAGCGAGTCCTCCATGTCCTCGGCCTGCACGACGACCTTGCCGCCGAACTTGTCGGTGTTGAGCAGCACGGAGTCGTTCGGGCTGCTGTCGGCCGGAGCCGAGGTGGAGCGTGCCCACCGGCCGATCACGACGCCGCCCGAGCGCGGGGTGTACTTCGTGTTGCTGCCCATCGGCACGGGGTGGCCGAAGCGGAGCACCGCCGAGGACTGCTTGACCTTCTGGATGACGTCGGGGTTGGTCTCGATCGGGATCCAGCCCGCCCCGGTGAAAGCGACAGCCATGATGGCTCTCCTTTTCTGTTGGGATTAAAGGGAAAGTCACCGCTTCCCATCACGGGTGCGGTTGGACGCCCTCACGGGCTGCTCATGGTTCTGGTGTGGCGGGCTCGGATCAGCCGCCGTAGCGGGCGGCGATGATCTCGCCCGCCGTCTTCTCGGTGGCGGCGGTGGTCTTGCCGCCGGGAGTCAGCTTGCCGGGACGCGGCCGCTCGCCTTCGCCCTCGGTCTTGAAGAACTCGGGGTACTCGGCCTTGACGCGCTTCACCTCGGCGTCCAGGCCTGTGATCTCGCCCTTGTCGTCGATGTCCAGCTTGGACACATCGAGCAGGCCAGCCAACGCGGCCACGCGTTCCGTCTTGGCGTCGGCTTCCAGCAGCGCCGACTTCGCCGACGCCTTGATCGCCGTCGGCTTGTAGAGCGCCGTCGCGGCCTCAAGCGCTTCGCGCTTGGCCTTCTCGGCGTCGGTTTCGTTCTTCTGCTCCAGTTCCTTGAGCTTGACGCGGCGGCCAGCGGACTCGGCGTTCACACGCGCGAGTTCGGCCATCTTCGCCTCGTACTCAGCCTTCGTCGGAGGCGTCCACTCGGCCGGAGCGGGCTCAGAGGCCGGAGCCGGTGGGGCTGCGGGCGTCGGGTCCGGCGTAGGGGTGGGGTCGTCAGCCATCTCGGCATCTCCTCGTGTCTGCCCTCACGGGCTATCTGGTGAACCGGCCGCGCTTCACGGCCCGCTCGGCCCGCGTCTTCACCGACGCGGGCACCCGCCACCCAGAGGGCGCGGGCGAGTTCTTGCCGGACCCGATCCGGGCCAACAGCCGGTCGGCGGCGGCCAGGCGCACGTTCTCCGATTCGGCCGGCAGTGCGTCGCCGCGCAGGATCGACCGCTCGGCCTCGCGCCGCAGCGCCGCCGGGAGGTCGAACGCGGCAGAGGACTGGGCTGCCGCAGCCGCTTTGCGCGCCGCGTCGACGGCCGCCTGGTCGCCGTTCGCCTGTGCGTCCTTGATCGCCTGCGCCCAGTCGTGGGTCACGGCTCGCGCGGTGGCCTCGTCGTGGCCGAGCCAGGGCGAGACCCGGCACCGGCAGTACGGATGCCGGGGCGGCCGCTCCAGCTCGATGTCGACGAGTTCACCGGCGGTGTTGTAGTCCTTCGGCTGGTACGCCTTGGCACCGAAGGTCAGCCGCCAGTCGAAGACGTCGCCGGGCTCGACGACCTGGCCGGACAACGCGAGGCACGCCACGCAGGCATCCCGCTCGGCGATCCACAGCAGGCGGCCGCCGATGTGCTTGGCGGCGTCGGCCAGGCCCTCGTTCAGCTCAGCGTTCGTGACCGTGCGCGCGGCCCGCTCGACGAGGTTCCCGGCCTGGTCGGCGACGGCCAGTTGCCGGTTGATCGTCTTGAAGCTGCCGCGGTTCAACGCCTCGACGAGGTCAGCCGCTTGTGCCAGCTTCGCCCGCGCCGACGTCGTGGCTTCGTCAATGTGCCGTCGTGTCTCCTCGCGAAGCCAAACCTCGAGATTTTGCTGTGGAGCACCCGCCTCGATCAGGCCCTGCGAGACGCCGAGCACCCGGGCCCGCTGCGCGAAGTCGAGCAGCACGGGCGCCGGGTCGATCTCCACGGCACGGAGACGGGCGGCCACCTCGGCGGTGTACGCGTCGAACTCTTCGCCGGACCGCAGCCCGCGCGGCGCGCCGAATCGCTTCGACCAAGCCACGTGCGCCCACGAAAGAGCTGCCTTCAACGCCTCACGCACCGGCCAGGCAGCGGCCAGAACGGCCGCGTCCTCCAGCGTCAGGGCTTCGCCGTCGTGCTCGACGATGACCGCCGGGATGACGCTAGCCGGAGCCGTCATCGTCCGGGCCCGTCACGTCGCCGACCAGCTTCGCGATCACCTGCTGAACCGTCGCCTGGTCCATCAGCCCGGCCGCGACAGCCGAGGCGAAGTCGCCGACCGCGTCGCCGAGCTGGGCCAGCAACGCGATCCGCTGCGGAAGGCCGCCGTCGCCGTCTTCCATCCACCGCTTCACGTCGTCGGGCTTGTAGCCCAGCTCTGTCAGCGACTGATCGACCGGGACGCCGATTTCCTGCTTCTGCTTGGCCTGTGCCAGCTTCGTGGTCTCGTCCGTCGACTCGATCGGCGCCCACGCCAGTGTCACCGGCGCGTCGTCGTGGCCGAGGATCTTGAGAACGAACCGGTAGAACGCCCGCCACGTCGGATCGAACGCCGTCTTCCGGCGGCCAGATTTGTTGTCCAGCGGTTCGTTCGCTGTTTTTAGCGACTCGCCGCTGGGGATCTGACCGGTGCGGTCGAACAGGTGCAGCGGCGTCTTCGACACCACCGAGCCTTCACGCAGGTACGCCGCGCGAGGGTCGAGGAACACGGCCGCGGTGGTCGGCTCCAGCTGCTTGACGTCGCGATAGCCCTCCAGGTCCCAAAACGAGCCGGGTTCGCTGGAGAGCTTCGACTTCCGGTCACCGGTCGTCGAGCTGGTGCGCTGGCCGTCCGGGCTGGCGAGGAACTCATCCTCGTCGAGGTCGTCGACCGGCGACGGGCCGGGCGTTCCGGCGTCACGCAGGCCAAGCCGCTGCGGGAGCGTGTTGAAGTCCACGCCCGCCATGTGGCTGATCTCAAGCTTTAGCAGCTTGTTTTGCGTACCGATGAAGCACTTGTGCTCCGGCGTGCCGTATTCACCCGGCAAGCCGGTGCCATGGAAGTGGAACACCGGGAAGCCGTAGGGGTTCTCCTCGACAGCGTCGCGGTCGTCGGCCTCGTACGGTTTGAAGTCGCCCGCCCGGCTCGACCGCGCGCCCTGCGAGATGTAGTGCTCGATCCGGTCGTCGTACAGCAGATCCACACGAACGCGCTTCGCACCCAGTGGCGTCTTCACGGTCCACTTCTGGATCGCGACACGCGGCGTGCCCGGCTGGTCCTCGTCGTACAGCACCCGCATCGCCTTCGGCGAGTGCACCGAGATCAGCACCTTGCCCGGTACCGGCTCGCCTGCCGCGTCGAGCACGGGCCAGGCGGACAGATACGAGTCACCGAGCTGGAGCGCCCGGCGCATCACCGCCGGCCGAACCAGCGCCATATTGTTCGCCTCGTCGACGTCGGCGATCAGCTTCGTGCGCGGCTCGGTGTCGCTGGTGATTGCCTCGATCGTGAGCTTGTCGGCCACGGCGTCGATCACGACGTCGCCCATCAGGGTCTCGAAGCTGACGCCCTGGTTGCGCAGCAGACGCCGCACCCGGCGGGAGGTGAACACCTCTTCCACCGGACCGTCGCTGTACGCCTTCGCCGTGTCGTAGCCGTCCTCTGCGCCGCGCATCGCCTCCAGGGCGTCGTCAAGATCTGACATCAGGCAGCCCCCTCACGTGCGCTTGCCCGCTGCGGCGGGGCATCGGTTTTCAGGAACACCTCGACCCCGGTGCCGACGGCGTCGACGAGGTCGTCGTGCGCGTCGAGCGGGAACTTCAACATCTGGGCTTCGAGGCGGTGCAAGCGTTTCTCATGGAAGACGCGGCCGCGCTGGTATTTCGCCAGCAGCGATCCGGCGCGGACTTCCTTCGGCCGGTCCTGGTGGACGGTGCGGACCTGGACCGGCAAGTCGTGCAGGATCGCCAGCCACGTATCGCCGCCCTGGTTCGTCTCGACGACGACGCCCGTGATATCCGGGTATTCGTTCAAGATCTCCAGCACGCGCAGGCGCAGCTTCTCCCCCGGCGGGATCTTCACCTGCTGGGCGAACCGGACCACGCACACGCGGTCCGGGCCCGGCAGCGTCGCGCCGATCACCGCCAAGGCGGTGAAGTCGCTCTTCGCCTTGGTCGTCACGGCCGGGTCGATCGACAGCAGCTGCCGCACGATCGGCAGATCCGCGCGGTAGACGAAGTCGTCACCGGACCAGAACGCGGTGTCCGCGGCCATCGGGTCGTTGCGCATCTGCGACTGGAACGAGCGCGTGTGGCGGACCGTGTTGATCCACGCCATCGTCCAGCGCTCGGGCCACAGGCTGCGCTCGGTGCCGTCCTCGCCGGTCTGGATGACGTCGTAGTAGCGCGGGATGAACCGCTCGTCGTCGACGTAGTCCGGGTACTGCTCGCCGCGCTGCTTCGCCGCGATGTCGTCGATGATCGCGCCGGGGATGGCGACGGTGCCCGCCATCGTCACCGAGGCGAGGTTGTTCATCGGCAGAATGCCCGACGTGATCGTCTTGAGCCGGGATTCCTTCTGCGTCGGGCTGTAGTTGCCTTCGGTGCCCTCGACGTCGTCCAGGATCAGGTGATCCGGCCGCCGAGTGCCGATCTTCAAGCCGAGCACCTGCGAGTCGATACCGCGCGCGGTGAACACGAACCCCGAGGCGGCGACGTACATGTGCTGCGAATCCGACACTGTGGTGCCCGAGGGGCGCCGGGCCGGAGTGCACAGCTTCGGGAAGTCCGACCGCAGCAGCGCGTTGTTCTCCAATTCGCGTTTGAAGCTGCCGAGGTGGTCGGTGGCCTGCGTGTCGCTGTTCGCGAAGGCAGCGATGAACTTGCGGTGCCCGTGCGCGGCGAGCCACATCGGGATGATCAAGAACCACCAGGTGCTCTTGCCGAGTCCGCGTGGGGCGATGATCGCGTCCCGCAGGGCGCCTGGTTCGAAGGCGGTGATCGGCGCGACGTAGCGCTGGGCCAGCTCGCACCATTCGAGGTGGGCTTCGCTGAACGTGATGTTCTCGCCGGTCTCCTGTGCCCGCAGGTGGTGCGGGAGGTAGAGCACGGCGAACAGCAGCGGGTCCATCTCGGTCAGGACACGGCGGCCCTCGGGCAGCGCCAGCAGCCTCTCGTCGAGGCTGGCCAGGTGAGCGTCGAGATCGAACATCGCTCACCTGCCCATGCCCTGTGCGGAACGCCACAGTGATTGGCCGAAATTCCGTAGTCCTGTCGAACCGCGCTTCTCAGCAGCCAATACGCGCAGAAGCGGGCAACGCTCCTGCGGCGCTCAGCGCCCGGCTCGGCTCACTCAGGAGCAGCAATGTCGGACAACAGGATCGGCCTGGCGATCATCGCCAGCTACATCTCCACCGTCGGGTTCATCATCGGCAGGTCTTACCCCGAGAACGCGATCGCGTTCATGGGCGTGGCGACCATCCTCGTCGCCGTGATCGTCACCAACGCGGAGGAGTGAAGGATATCCGCCGTCCGGGCAGCCCACAGCCGCCCGGACGGCGGGCCGCTCCACGCCCCGCTCGTGCGCGAGCCTGGGCCGACGGCGCTCCCCCGCTCCGCAGGGGAGCCTCATGGCGAGGATTTGTCGTAACAGACGAAGCAAGATCGACGACTTACGTGCACCCACAAAGGAGTGATCACATGTCTGTGGAAGTTCACACTGGGAACGCGACACACACCTTCGAAGCGGGCACGGACGTTGACGTGCACAACGAGGGACATCTGTCCGTCAGAGGTTCCGGCGGCACGGTCCTGGGCATTTTCGCGCCCGGCAGCTGGTCGTCAGCCACGAAGGGCGGTGTGGCGACAGTCAAAAGGAAGACGCCAGGACAACCGTGATCATTTGCCCGAGCGCACCAGCCACGTGTCGTGGAACAGCCGAACATTCGGGTTCTCCTGCGACAGGTCGTGGTGCGTCTCCGGGTGCCAGAACTGGATCAGCGGCGTGCCGGGGTATGTCTGTGGCGCTGCGCGCGGGACGTCCCGCTGGAGCCGGTACCAGAGGTCGACGTCCTCGTAGGCCCAGCCCTCGTACCGCTCGTCGAAGCCGCCGACCTTCTCGAACGTCGCGCGGGTGAAAGCGATCGGGCCGACGCACGGCGAGGCGAACCGTTCGCCGAACCCGGCGGCGACGTGTCCGCCACCGCCCTCGATCCAGCGTGCTGTGTCCTCTTCGGACAAGCCCACACCTCGGTCGAACAGCAGCGTCCACGGCTGACGGTCCAGCTCGGCGGCCGCCCATCGAACTGTCGTGGTGCACGGCAGCATGTCCGCGCCGAAGCACACGAACCGGTCGTACCCGGCCGGGGCGAGCCGCACAGCCTGGTTGATCGCCCGGCCTACGGCGAACTTGCCGCGCAGGGTGAACAGCGGGTCGGCGGCCACGATCAGGTCGCAGCCGCTCTTCTCCCACAGGGCGCGGACCTTCGTCCACACGCGTTCGCGCGGCCCGTTGTCGGTACCCCAGGGCACGATGACTGCGACCGCCATACGCCCGTCCTCCAATTCTGAAGAGCTGGAGGACGGGCTTATTGGCTAGTCCTTCAATTCCACGTAGTTGCCGGGCGCGACCTTGGTGAACTGGCTCTGGCAGGCACTGCAATGCCACCAGCCGCCTCCGGGCACATCCATACGCAGCCAGACGATTTCGCCTTCTCGGCACTTCGGGCAGATATCCATACGGGGACGGTAAGACCGCTAGGCCGTAACTTGACCCCAACGTATGTCGGTTCGTTACACATAACTCAGCTGTAAGCCGACTCCCACAGACCTACGTTCGCCTCGATGGTTCGGCCGGCGGCCCACTCCCGAGCCTCTTTCCCGAGCTGCTCGCGCGCCTCGGGGTTGTCGACGAGGTACCGCAGGTGCTCGGTCCAATCGCTGGCCTTGCTGGCCAGGTGCGCGACCGGGTCGGCGTAGCCCTTGAGCACGCGGTACGGCGACCCGTGCCAGCCGGAGACGATGGAGGGGATGCCGAGCGCGGACATCTCCACCAGCGCCAGGTCGCTCTTCGCCTCGTTAAAGATCGACGGCCGCAGCGGGATCACGGCCAGGCCGAAGTCGACGGCGCGCAGGAAGTCGCCGACTGCTTCGTGCCAGCCGGTCCACCGGGTGCGGCCGTGGTTGCTGGCCACCCGGGACGTGTAGTCGGCGCCCATCGCGTGGAACTCGACGCGGCCTCGGTGCGCCGGGTGCTGAAGGAAGGCACGCAGCGGCCGGGCCAGCTCGCCGAAGTCACGGTTGTGCGACAGCCCGCCGCGCCAACCGATCGTCAGCAGCTCCGGGTCCGGGGTAGCAGGCTTCTCGTGGTCAAGCAGCCAGCCAGGCACCTGGTTGGGCAGCACGTGGATCGCGGCGGTGGCGTTGATCGAGCACGCGTAGTCGGCCAGCCGGTCCGTGGTCACCGTGATCACGTCGGCCACGGCCATGTTCTGGTGGTATCGCTCGACAGTCTCGCTGTCGTAGAACCCGGCGGCCTGCCGGTTGGACGGGTCCACGGCGGACAGCAGGTCATCGGTCTCGAAGACGAGCTTCGTGTGGCCTGCGCGGGCGAGCTTCTGCCAGGTGACCGAGGCCGCCTCGTTGCACACCCGCTGCCCGACGACCACATCGCATTCCCCGGCGTGCACCTCGGCGGGGACCACGCGGCCGTCGGCCATGACGTCATGGCCGCGGTTCGCCAGCTCGGAGCCGGGCAGCAGGGCGCGGTAGAAGCCGCAGCCGGAGTAGTCGGCGAGCCAGTAAAAGATCTTCATGTCGCCCCCTTGTCGTTCATGCGCGTTCGCATCGAGGGGCGGCATACTCGCCCGGTGAATGACAACTGGCGCCGTTGGGCGGGAGCTGCTGGCACTGCGGCGATCATTGGAATGATCACGCTGACCGCGTTCAGCATCGCCTTCAAGAAGGGCACCGATTGGTGGGCCGCCTGGGGCCAGTGGGTCGGCGGAATCGGCAGCATTGCGGCTGCGGCGGTTGCCGTTTGGATCGCCGTCGTGGGGTGGCAGAAGTCCGACGCTCAGTATCGCGAGAAGGCCGAGCAAGACCTTGCCTCGAAGTTCGGGGCGTGGATCGATCGCGAAGATCTCCTGGCACCGAAGGTCATGGTGGCCAACACTGGCCCGCTACCCATGTACGAGGTTCAGCTGGGCTTCGACTTCCCGCATCCGGGGAAACTCACAGCCAACTTGGACAAGGGGTCACCAGCCCGCATGAAGTCGGTAATCAGGATCGACACCGTCGGTCCGCAGCCCGAACCATACGTGCACCTCTACGCAACGGAGTACCTAACGAGGTACATCAGTGACCTGGCCGAGGACCACCTGGGGCGGGAGGCACTCATCAGGGTCCCGGGGGGCCAGACGTTGCTGTCTAAGGTCGGGGAGAGCGCCGCCCGCAACATCGTTCCGTTCGGCTGGCTGGAGGTGCATTTCTCTGACAGCAACGGACAGCGGTGGACCCGGACACACGAAGGCAAGCTGAAGCCTTGCGAAGGATGGTCATGATCTGCCCGCCTGGTGACGCTCGCCTTCCTTGCTCCGATCGTGATCAGCACAAGCGAAACGGCTGGACGCCGACGCGCGACGTACCGGCATGACCGAGAACGAAGAGCCGCTTGCCGACACCGATCACGACCTACGCCACCTGAGCGCGGTCGCGTCGATGGCGGGCATGAAGGACGAGCAGATCTGGACGGACGCCCTGGCCGAGTGCGTCCGCAACAACCAGCCGTGGACCCTCATCGCCCACGCGCTCGGTATTTCCAAGGAGGAGCTGCGCGAGCGCTTCCGGCCAGTCCCGGGCATCTATGCCGATCCGCAGACCGGCAACGAATGGCACGTGCGCAGCGCTGACCGGATCATCATCGTGATGCCTGGCGGCGGGCAGATGCCCTATGGCGACAGTCCGGATGAGTTCGTGTGGTTCGCAGCCCGAGAGCGACTGGAGCTGCGACCTAACCAGCCTCGCCGCTGATCTCGCCGCGCCGGGCCTCGTTCCTCTCCCGCGCCTGCCGCATCAACTCGGCGACGTCGGCCGGCACTTCGGTCACGACGGCGTTGAGGTTGCCCTCGATCTTCTGCGCCATATCGGCGCCGGTCAGCTTGGCGACCCGCTCGTTGATCCGCAGCAGCCGGTCCACGGCGGCGAGGTGCGCCGAGTGGTCGCGAACTGGCTCGCCCGTCTCGGGGTCATAGACCACACCGCCTTCACGGCCCGCGGTGACGGGCGCGGGCATCAGCTCCAGCTTCGCCAGCACGACGCGCCGGGCGTCCTCCAGCTGCGCGAGCAGGACAGCCCGGTACTCCTCGGCCGGACCGGCGACGCGCTCGATGGCTTCGGCCGAGATCAGGCCACGCACCGATTCGTGCGAGATGCGCTCGCCCTCGGCGGACATGATCGCCGCGACAGCGCGGAGACTGTGACCCGCCAGCGACAGCTCGAAGGCACGCACCTGGCGTTCGGCCCTGGCCGCGACGGCGCCGGAGGCTTGATGATTCGTTCCGCCGCTCGACATCGCCACCACCTCCGACATAGAGGAAGCCCCCGAACACCGACGCGTTCAGGGGCT
Organism: Amycolatopsis sp. WAC 01376; assembly: GCF_003947415.1. Taxonomy (GTDB): domain Bacteria; phylum Actinomycetota; class Actinomycetes; order Mycobacteriales; family Pseudonocardiaceae; genus Amycolatopsis. Next base: position 220,626 of record NZ_QHKL01000003.1, on the reverse strand, counting down.
TCACGGGCCGTCGTCTCGCCGTTCCAGGAACCCCCGAGCGGGCAACTGGGATCTTCGGGCACGACGGTGCCTCGTGCTGAAACGTACGCGACCGCGACAACTAATGCAACACGGGTCGCATTAGGCCGCAACTCCTGCCGCTGCGTCGATCAGGGCCAGGACGTCCGCGAGCCGGTAGCGCCCATACGGATCGGCACTGATTCGCCCTCGGTGCCGCCAGACCCGCACGCGACCAGCGGACACCGGGGTTCCCCAGGTGCGTGTCTCCTGCTCGATCTCGACGGGCGTGAGCCATGTGGTTTCGACGTAATCCCGCGCAGCAGCAACGGATTCCGCGCGGTCCATCCACTCGCCGCAGGCGGGGCACTGCGCGGCCACGCGGTCGAACTCGCACACGACCGGCGAGCCGCACTCGCACAGTCCGAGAGGAACCCGCAGCGGCCGCTCGATCCGCGCCATGGCGGCCGCCTCCAGCTCGAAGTACCGCGGACCGGCAGCGCCAGCGAGCGCGTCACGCAGCTCCAGCGCGTCGAGGTCGATCGGCGGCGCCGAGCCGAAACCGGACTTCGTGCCGATCGCTCCCGGCCGAGAGGTCACCGCCTGGCGGGCGACGACGTGGTCCAGCAACTCGATCAACTCGGACATCGTGACCTCCCGACCAGCAACAACATCGCAAGATCAGCATAACCGACGTTCCTGTTTAGACGGTTACGTCAAGGTGCCAGTGTCAAGCAGTACCGCACGAACCCCGCCGGCCACATGCCGACGCGAGCGGGCCTGAGCGGGTTGTGAGCGGGTTTGCCCAGACGACGATCACAAAGTCTCCGCAGGTCAGAGCACGGAGGCACGCGAGGTGAGCGGGTTGAGCGGGTTTTCGGCCGTTTGCGCCCCATAAGCAGTAGCCCGCTCCGGAGATTCTCGATAGGCCTGAACCACTCAAAACCCGCTCAACCCGCTCACCTGGTCGCAGAAGTGTGCTCTGACCTGCGGAAACCGGGTGAGCGGGTTGTGCGGCAAACCCGCTCACAACCCGCTCAAACCCGCTCACCCCGCACCCAGCACAATGCCCCCGGACGCCGTATCGACGGCATCTCGGGGGCATGTGCTGGGAACAGTCAGAGGACGGTGCCCCCCGCGTGTTCGGTGGCGACCAGACGTAGCCCGGTGCGCGCCTTGACGCGCTTCGGGCCCACCTGACGCGTGGTGAATCCGCGGTCGGTGAGACCGCGTCCGAACGCTGTCAGGGTGAGCCGTTTGTCGTCCTTGATGCGCGCGTAGTCGCACCAGTCATTAAAGGCGTCCCAGAGGTCGCCCATGGGCGTGATGTATTCGGCGTCTTTCTCGGTGGCTTCGGACAGCCACACGTCAATGGGCGACAGGTTATCGCGAAGCCGCATAGTTGCGTCAACAACAGCGTGGGGGATGTCATCGATTCCCTCGGCCTGATAGAGGTTCCAGCCTTCGATGAGCCAGGCAAGGACGGCTGAGCCGTGTTCGCCGCCCAGCCGCGCCTCTTTGGACGTGTCTTCTTTTTCGATGGTATCGCCGCAGGGGATGGCGATGAGGCGGGTCCAGAGTGCCTGGTCGGCGCCCACGATGGTCGGCGGCTTGTTGCAGGCGATCCATCCGGTGAATGCGGGAATCCGCTCAGTGAACTCGTCGGAGCGCATCCGGCGCGCTTCTTGTTTAACGTTGCCCGCCAAGGCCTTGATCTCGTCGGCGTACATGACCCAGCGCTCTGGCGGGTCGTCGGCGTGGATGATGCGCCGAGGCAGTGCTTTGAGAATGTCGGGCCTGGCGGCGTCGGTCTGTTTTCCGGCGAACAGGCTGATGGCGAAGGGACCGGCATAGTCACCGAGTACTTTGCCGATGACCTTCAGGAGAGTGCTTTTTCCGCTGCTGGTCGGCCCCATCAGGAAGATCAGTTTGCGCTTGTTGTTTTCCCCGAAGAGCGAGTACCCCATAAGTTTTTGCGCATAGGCGCGCGCCTTGGCGTCGGGGATGACGTGCGCGACGAAGGCGTCCCACTCGGCCGAGGTGGCGTCGGGGTCGTAGGCCGCTTTGGCCACGCGGGTGAGCCGGTCGGCGCGCCGGTGCTCGCGCACCGTGGCGGTCTCGCCCAGTTCGACGGTGCCGTTGGCGACGGTGAGCAGCTCGGGCCGGGCGTCGAACTGCTCGGCGTCGACGGCAAGCCCCTCGGAGCGGGCGAGGGTAAGCGCGTTGGCGATCGTGCGCGCCTTCTGTGCGTCACGGGCGAAGTTGCGCACGGCCTTGGCGTGAGCCTCGCCGCTCTTAACCTTGGCAGCGGCCGCCTCCTTCGTGACCTCGTCGGCCTGAGCGGCGTCTTCGGCGGCGACCTTGGCCGCCGCCTCGGCCCGGACGACTTCGCGGGCGAGCGCGTCGACAGTGCGCACGGCGAGCCCTTGCGCGAGGTGGTCGCCGTTGTCAGTGCGCCAGCGTTTCCCGTCCCACGTGGCCCAGCCGCCGAGACTCCTGCTCCACGCGAGGTCTGCGCCGTGTTGGTCGGCGATGCGTCGGGCGAGGCCCAGTTCGGTGAGTGCCCGGTCCTCCATGCGACCGGCGATCATCGTGAGCACGGTGGCGGGGTTGCGCCCGGCGGTGGCGGGATGCAGCGGTGCGAAACGGGCCCAGTCGTCGTTGGGGATCTCGTGGTAAGCGAGGTGCGCCAACATCCGGCGGAAGCCGTCAAGCTGATCCTCTTGTGCGGCGAGCAGGTGAAGTCGGTCGGCGAGGTCGTCGAGTGCGCCGGGGCGGGCCAGGGTGCCGTATCCGGGCACGGTGACGGCGTTCGCGGCAGCCCGCCACTGGTCGATGGTGGTCACGGGGTCACCCACTTGCGTGCCGCAGCACCGCTGACCGACGTCCAGTTGTCGAGCACGACGACGCGGGGGAAGTCGTCGGGGTCGTCGGCGTCGGTGGCGCAGTACCGGCGGCGTATCCCGTAGTCCTCGGTGGGCTCGATCTCGGCCCATGAGTCGATGAGGTCGCGGGCGCGGCCGTGGAGAACGTCTTGAAGGGCGAAGTCGGTCAGCTCGTGGTGAGTGAGGGGCCGTTCGTAGCCTTCGCCGCCGTTGTCGACGAGGGCACGGAAGTCTTCGGCGAGGACACGCCGGATAGGCAGGTTGCGGGCGCAGCTGTGGTGCCAGCTCGGCATCTGGCTGCCGTTTCGCTCCAGGTGACAGCCGATGCACTTGGAACGTTTCCCGGCAGGGTGGCGCGCCATTGTTGCCTCAATTTCTCGGTCGAGAGGTCCATCAACGAGGCGCAACACGCTAGACTCGTTACGACCGCTACTTTTCCTGCGAGCTGGTCCCCCGCCGCCCCGGATACCAGCCGGGGCGGCGTTCTTGTCGTTGGTCACCTGGCACCACCCTTTAGAAGTACTGAGAGTTTCTGCTTCTGCGTCACCGAGAGGGGCGGTGCGGCTGCGAGGACTTCGGCGATGCGCGCGGCCAGCCGGTCCTTGATTTCCTCGGGTGGCTGACTCATTCCTCCTTGGCTCGTTTGAACGCTGCGGCAGCGGCCTTCCGGCCGATCTCGACGTAGTGCCGGTGCCGTCGCTGTTCGACGAGTACGGCCAGTTCCTCGGCGTCGAGCAGGCCTTCCGGGTCGATCTCGCGGGCGAAGCGGCGGCGGAGGCCGTCCTGGACGGCGGCACCGTGAGCACGGCGTTCCTGCGGCCCAGCGTTGTCCCAGCGCCTACGCGCTAACGCACGCGCGGCACTGCTGGCGTTTTCAGACATGAAGGTTCACCATCTCGAATAAGGTGGATTCCCGGCTGCGATTGCCGGTTGATGTGACTCCAGATTAAACGCATTAAATGGCCACCCGCAAGGCCGTAAACAGCATTGGGAATACGAGCCGATTTGAGGGCGGCTATTAATTCACCCATTTATTAGCCGCCCCGAAATCGGCTCGAAAATTCTGACCAGCACGTTTACGAAACCGGGCACGAAAAAGGGCCACCCCCAGCGGGAGCAGCCCTTGCCGTCGCGACGAAATCGTTACTTCGCCTCGTGGTGCCACAAGAAGTCCAGCGCCGCCGGATCGCGCCACCGGCCGCGCCCAGTCGGCAGGATCACCGGCACGCCGAGCACGCGAATCACCTCGCGCCGCTGCGGAACGGTCAGCCGCTCCCAACGCTCACGCGCGCCCGGTCCGGCGATCTGTGCGAGCAGAGGGGACGCGGCGGCAGCGTGCTGCTCAGCGCGCCGCTCAGCGGCCCGGATCAGCGGGATCAACTCCTTCTCGATCCGGGCGACGCCCTCGTCCGAAATCTCGCCGCGCGCGCCCCGGCTATAAAACTTCTCCAGGCGAGCCCGCAGAACCGCAGCTTCCTGCCGTGCGGCGTTGGCCTGTCCGCTCTCGTCGGGGACCAGCAACTCCAGGGCATCCTCGCGCTCCAGGCGGCCGATGACGACCTCGGTGACGAACGTGTCGACCAGCCCTTGTGTGCGGGCGACGCAGAACTTCCTCTCGCACGCATACGAGGGCGTTCCGCGGTTCTTGATCCGGCGGCACCGGGCACCACACATCTCGCCGTTTTCCAGAGTCTTTCCGCAGCGTGCGATGTTCACGAGCAGATGCTTTGTGCTGCCGTCCGCGTACGATTTACGGCGAGGGTCGCACAGCTTCGCGACAAGCTGGTCGTGCAGATCGCGGGACTTCTTGCGCGCCTCGCCGGGATCATCGTCATCGTCGAGAATCGCCGGCCAGCTGGCCTCCACGCCAGTGGCGATCTCGTTGTTGTGCACGCGATACGCGGCGTAGGTCGGGTTGATCGCCACGCGCCGAACGCGGATGCCGTCCCATCGCGCGCCTTCAGGGAATTTCTTCGTCGGGCGGGTACGGATGCCGCGCTCGTTGAGGTCGGTGGCGATCGTGGCCAGCGGTTCCCCGGCCAGCGCGCGCTTCGCGATTTCCCGGACGATCGGCGCCGTTTCTTCGTCAGCGACCCAATTGTCGAGTTTCCCGGTCTCGGGGCTGCGGATGGGGCGGTAGCCGAACGGGGGTTTCCCGGTCGGGCGGCCAGAGGCGAGCGACGATCGGCTGCCGCGCTTCACGCGGCGTTGAGTCTTGCCCGACTCGCGAACGGCAAGCGCGGCTTGCAGGTCGAGCTGGAACGCGTCCTCTTCGTCTGCGAGGTCGTAGACCCGGCCGCCGACGCCGATCTTGACATCGTTCTCCTCGCACGCGGCGAACAGTGCGGCGAAGACTCGACGGTCACGGGAAGCGCGACTCAGCTCCCAGCAGAGCAACAGGTCGATCTCCCCGGCCTCGATCGAAGTCATCGCCTGTTCCCAGCCCGGCCGGGCCTTGGTGGCGAACTTCGAAGCGGAGCGGCCGTCGTCGCGCTTGACCCAGACCGTGCGCCACGTGGGCTCCCGCGCGACCCAGGCATCGTTTTCGATCAGCTGGTCGTCGACGGAGCGTTCGTTGAGGTGGGAGGCCCGGCCGTACTGGCCGACGCGCACGATGCCACTTGACATGCCCCATGTGTAGCACGAACAATGTCTCCGCTCACGGCCATCAGGTGGGACATGCCGGAGTCCGTGAACTCGCGTTCGACCCTCGGGGACAGTGTGCTCGTGTCCCCCACGACCAGTCCTGGCACCAGACCGGCCTGCTCCTCCGGGAGGACGGCGCACAGCTCCCGGAGCCCGGTGCGCAGCGATTCCGCGGCTCGCTGCCACCAGGGCGCCGGTCCGAGGGCCGAGGGCGGACCTCGCACCGAGAGGACCGCGACCGTGAGCTCGGCCCCCTTCGCCGGTGCGAGCCGCCCGGAGGCGGTGACCTGCTGCCCGGGCAGCAGGTCCGTCCACCCCTCGGCGGGAGCGAGCAGGAGGATCCGGCCGGCCGAATCCACCGCCCGCTCACCCGTCACCACGGTGTCCACCGTCGCGGCGATGACCACCAGGCGGGTGCCTGCCCGGCGATCGGCGTATCCGGCACCGCGGACCGGACGTGGCCGCTCGGTGACCACCACCTTCGTGGTGACTTCGCTCCCCCGTGCGGCGGCGGCACGGAGGTCGTCGTGCTCGGCGGCCCGGATCCGCAGCGCCACCGGACCGGCGGTGAGCACGCCGAGGACCGCGAGCGCGCCGAGGCCAACCACCCACCGGGACGCCGTCCGGTGGGCACGGACACCGGCGGTGATCGCGAGCACCACGGCGACCGCACCGCAGAGCATCGTGATCCACCAGCCGCCCAGCAGCCCGGAAAGAGTGCCGAGCCAGGCCGTCGCCGCGGCCGGTACCAGCCGCAGGTCCTGCCCTCGCCACGACGCGGTGTCCACTTCGGACGGATCGGCGGACGGGTTCATCCGACGGACACCAATTCCCGGACCTTCTTGAATTTAGATTCGCCGATCCCTTCTACTTCACGGAGTTGCTCGACACTGGTGAACCCGCCGTGCCCGGACCGCCAGTCGACGATGCGTTTCGCCATCACCTCGCCGACCCCGGGCAGGGTGTCGAGTTGCTCGGCCGTGGCCGTGTTCAGGTCGAGCGGCCCCACCGGTGCCGCCGTTCCGGCCGCGGCCGGAACGGCGACGCCGACGGCCACCTGCTCGCCATCGGTGAGCCGCCTGGCCAGGTTCACCCCGGTCAGATCCGTTCCGGGCTGTGGCCCACCGGCCGCCGTGAGGGCATCGGCGACCCGTGCGCCCGGAGGGATCGTGACCAGGCCGGGTTTGAGCACCCGGCCGACGACGCTGACCACCAGAGGTGCCTTGGCCGCCGCGGCGGCGGGGGCGTCTCCGGCGGCCTTCGCCGACGGCAGGGGCGGCGCGGTCTCCGCCCCTGGCCGGTGTCCGAACAAGGCGATCGCGCCGGTCACGATCACGGCCACCGCGATCAGCACGGCCACCACGGCGAACCACCGCCTGTTCACCGGGATCCCGTCCGCCGTGAACCGGGCGGGCACCCAGCGGCGGGCGAGCCTGCCCACGGGCGGGCCCTGGCTGGGCGACGACAGCTGCGCGGTCAGCCACGCCAGCCTGGCGTTGACGGAGGGACCCGGTGGACGGGCGGTTTGGTCGAACACGTGAACGACGCTACGGAGCGGGGATGGCGGGCGGCAGTGGCAAATCCCGGGGCTGTGGACAAGTGGGGTGTTGTGGACAACTCGGCCCCTGCCGAGGCCGGATCACCGGTTTCCGTCGGTGCCGTATGGGAAGCTGGCGGATTGCCCTAACCCGCGCGCTGGATCACGACACCGAGCACACCGGGGCCGGTGTGGGCCCCGATGACCGCGCCGATCTCCGAAACCACGCACCCCTCCGGGCAGCTGATGGCCTCCTCCAACCGGTTGGCCAATTCGACGGCGCGTTCCGGGGAAGCCAGGTGATGGACGGCGATGTCGGCGAGTCCACCTTCGGCCGCCTTCACGGCGAGCTCGACCAGGCGAGCCACGGCGCGATTCATCGTCCGGACCTTCTCCAGCGGCTGGATCCTGCCTTCGGATATGTGGAGCACCGGTTTCACCGCGAGCGCGGTGCCGAGGAGGGCGGCGGCCGGGCCGATCCGCCCGCCACGGCGCAGGTATTCGAGGGTCTCGACGGCGAACAGGGTTTCCGAGCGGCTCACCGCGTCGACCGCCGCGGCCTCCACTTCGGCCGGATCCGCCCCGTCCGCGGCGGCGCTCGCCGCTCGCAAGGCGGCGAAGCCGAGCCCCATCGCGGTGCTGCGTGAATCGACCACCCGCACCTTGTCCGGCCCGACCTCCTGAGCGGCAAGCACCGCCGCCTCCCAGGTCCCGGACAACTCACGGGACAGATGGACCGACACGACGGCGTCCGCGCCCTCGGCCAGCGCCGCCCGGAACTCCTTGACGAACTCGGCGGGTGTCGGCCGGGACGTCGTCACCAGACTGCGTTTGCCGAGCGCCTCGGCCAAGGCCGCGGGCCCCATTTCGACGCCGTCGAGAAAGACGACACCGTCCACGAGGACGTGCAGCGGGACCACCCGGATCCCGTTCCGTTCGGCGAAGCCTTCCGGCAGGTGGGCGGTGGAATCCGTGACTACGGCGACCGACACGGCAGCCAGCCTACGTTGCCGCGGGGCGGAGCACCGGGGCCATCAGGCGGGCCATTTCCGCGCCGACGGCGGCATGTCCTTCCCAACCCCAGTGCATGCCGTCCGGATTGCCCCGGCCGCTCAGCACGTGTTCGCCGACGACGGCTTCGAGATCGAGCAGCGGGACGTCCGCGCGACGGCCCCAGTCGGCGAGGGCGGCGGCGGCACCGGCGCGGGCGGTGTGGACGCGGCCGTACGAGTCGGATCGATGCACGGAGGGCAGCATGCCGAAGATCGGCAGTTCCGGTCGCAGCGCGCGCAAGGCTCCGACAGCGGTGTCGAGATACTGGACGGTGAGCTTCGACGGCAAGACCACCGGACGACCTCGGAGTGCGATCGCGAGCCGGGGCTGAGCGGCCAGGTACGCCTTCCGCACCACGCGTCGCAGCGGGTCGGGCCGCAGATAGCGGAGACCTGTGCGCAGGTAGGTGGGCAGCGGCGAGGGCAGGGTGTCCATGCTCCCGATGGCCAGCACGACGGCGTCGACGTGATGGAGGTCGGCCCAGACACGCGGATCACCGATCAACGACCACCAGGCGTCACGGGCATTCCAGCCGAACCCGGCGACGAGGTCCGCGACGCCACCGAGCGCTTCGGCGGTGATGTTGGGCCACAGACGCGCGTCGTCGGCGGCGTGCGGGCCGTCGGGGCCGTGGAAGCTGAGGGAATCGCCGAACACCAGCAGGCGCGGGGCCATGGGTCAGCCGGTGATGCCCGCGTTGTAGGCGGCCAGCCGCCAGTTGCCGTCGCGCCGGGTCAGCTCGACCCAGTGACAGTTCGCGATGCCGCCCAGCGCCGGCCAGGAGGTGACCGGGAGACCGAGCAGTTTCGCGGTCAGCGCGATGATCAGGCCACCGTGCGTGGCGAGCAGCACGGCGTCGCCCGCGTCGGAATTGGGCAGGTCCAGGTCCGCGACGACCTCCATCGCGCGTTCGGCGACGTCCACCCGCGACTCGCCACCGGGCGGGGCCCATGTCGCGTCGACGCGCCAGCGTGCGCGTTCACCCGGGTACGACTCGTCGACCTGCTGGCCGGTGAAGCCCTGCCATTCACCCAGATGGGTTTCCCGAAGACGCTTGTCGATCCGCAGCGGGACGCCGATGGCCTCCGTGAGCACGGTGGCCGTGTCGGTCGCGCGGCGCAGATCCGAGGCGATCACCAGATCCGGCGAGAACCGGGCGAGCGCGGGCACGGCGAACCTGGCCTGGTTCCAGCCGACCGGCGTCAACGCGGAGTCCAGATGCCCCTGCATCCGGCCCGCCGCGTTGTAATCGGTCTCACCGTGGCGCCAGAGCACCAGCCGCCGCGGGCTCATGGGGCGCCTTGCGCGTCGGCGGGGTCCTCCTCGGCTGGGTCCTGATGATCCGGCACTGCCAGACCGGCGACCTCGATCCGCGGGCAGTCCTTCCAGAGCCGCTCGAGACCGTAGAAGGAGCGTTCCTCCTGGTGCTGGACGTGGATGACGACGTCGACGTAGTCCAGCAGGACCCAGCGGCCCTCACGGGCGCCTTCACGGCGGACGGGCTTGTGCCCGCCGAGCCGCAGCTGCTCCTCGACGTTGTCGACGATGGCGCCGACCTGGCGTTCGTTGGGCGCGGACGCGATAACGAAGGCGTCGGTGATCACCAGCTGGTCGGACACGTCCAGCACGACCACGTCGCTCGCCTTCTTGTCCGCCGCCGCATGGGCGGCCGCTACGGCCAGCTCTCGTGCCTCGGACGTGGCTGTCACAGTTCTCCTCAAACAGATGGCTTTACTCGCGGGTGCGCCCGACGAGGGTACCCGGTGGGGAACCCCGGTCTTTCCGATAGAGGTCCTTTTTGGCGATGTAGCGCACCACACCGTCGGGGACGAGGTACCAGACGGGCTCCCCGGCCTCGACCCGCTCACGGCACGCGGTGGACGAGATCGCCATCGCGGTCACCTCGACGAGGCTCACCTTCCCGCTCGGCAGATGCTGCGAATTGAGCCGGTAGCCAGGCCTGGTGACGCCGATGAAATGCGCCAGGTCGAACAGCTCGTCGGCGTTGCGCCAGGTGAGGATCTGTTCGAGCGCGTCCGCGCCGGTGATGAAGAACAGCTGGTCGTCGGGATACTCCGCACGCAGGTCGCGCAGGGTGTCGACGGTGTAGGTCTGCCCGACGCGGTCGATGTCGACGCGGCTGACCGAGAACACGGGGTTGGACGCCGTCGCGATCACGGTCATCAGGTAGCGGTCCTCGGCCCGGGTGACCACTCTGTCGGACTTCTGCCACGGCTGACCGGTGGGCACGAAGATGACCTCGTCGAGCGCGAACCGGGACTGGACTTCGCTGGCCGCGACGAGGTGCCCGTGGTGAATGGGGTCGAACGTGCCGCCCATGACCCCGATCCTGCGTGGTGACATGGGTCGTGAGCCTATACAGCGCGCACGGCTTCACGCGCGGGTCGCCGGACCCACCGACCGGTGGTGATCTGGGTCACATTACAGTCCGTTCCATGGATGAACGGTCCGTTCACGACATGCCGATCGCGACTTCGTCGGTGGCATGGGGTAGAGGTGGGGACGTGGACACATCGACTCTCCGGGACCGCGCCGAGACCCTCCTCCAGTCGTTGGCGGGCGACGGCGCCCGCCTGCGTGACGACCAGTGGACGGCCATCGAAGCGCTGGTCGCGCACAGCCGTCGCGCGCTCGTCGTGCAGCGCACCGGCTGGGGGAAGTCCGCGGTGTACTTCCTGGCCACCGCGTTGCTGCGGGAACGCGGCAACGGCCCGACCGTGATCATCTCGCCGCTGCTCGCGCTGATGCGCAACCAGATCTCCGCGGCGGCGCGGGCGGGTATCCGCGCGGTGACGATGAACTCCGCGAACCCGCAGGAGTGGGATCAGGTCCAGGCCGCGATCGCGGCGGGCGAGGTCGACGTCCTCCTCGTCAGCCCGGAACGGCTCAACAACCCGGACTTCCGCGACACCGTCCTGCCGAAGCTGACCGCGACGGCCGGCCTCCTCGTGGTCGACGAGGCGCACTGCATCTCGGACTGGGGCCACGACTTCCGGCCGGACTACCGGCGGCTGCGGACGCTGCTGAAGGATCTGCCCGACGGCGTCCCGGTACTCGCCACCACCGCGACCGCGAACGACCGCGTGGCGACCGACGTCGCCGAGCAGCTCGGCATCGGCAACGGGGGCGACACCCTCGTCCTGCGCGGCAGCCTGGACCGCGAAAGCCTGCATCTGTCGGTGGCCAAGCTGCCGACGTCGCAGGCCCGGCTCGCCTGGCTGGCCGAACACCTGGCGGAGCTGCCGGGATCCGGGATCATCTACACGCTCACCGTCGCGGCCGCGCACGATGTGGCCGGCCTGCTGACCGAGCGCGGCTATCCGGTCGCCGCCTACACCGGGAAGACCGACCCGGCGGACCGGCAAGCGGCCGAAGACGATCTGCTGAACAACAACGTCAAGGCACTGGTGGCCACTTCGGCGCTGGGCATGGGGTTCGACAAGCCGGACCTGGGCTTCGTCGTCCATCTCGGCGCTCCGTCCTCCCCCATCGCGTACTACCAGCAGGTCGGCCGTGCCGGTCGTGGTGTCGATCGCGCCGAAGTGATCCTGCTGCCGGGTCACGAGGACAAGGACATCTGGGCGTACTTCGGTTCGCTGGCGTTCCCGGACGAACTTCGGGTGACCCAGGTGCTCAACGCGCTGGCGTACGCGGACCGTCCACTGTCGACACCGGCGCTCGAACCGTTCGTCGAGCTCTCCCGCTCCCGGCTGGAGATGGTCCTGAAGGTGCTGGACGTCGACGGCGCCGTGCGCCGGGTCAAGGGCGGCTGGGAAGGCACCGGCGAAGAGTGGCGCTACGACAAGGAACGCTACGCGCGAGTGAGCGCTGCGCGGACCAACGAACAGAACGCCATGCTGGCGTACCTGGAGACCACCGGCTGCCGGATGGAATTCCTGCGCAAGCAGCTCGACGATCCCGAAGCCACTCCCTGCGGACGTTGTGACAACTGCACCGGAAAGCATTGGGACACCACGATTTCCGACGACGTCGTCGACGCCACCCGGCAACGGCTCCGCCGTCCGGGGGTCGAGGTCGCGCCGCGGAAGATGTGGCCGACCGGGATGGCCGGGCTGGACGTCCCGCTTTCCGGACGGCTGCCGGCAGGCGAGCAGGCCGAGACCGGCCAGGTCGTCGGCCGTGTCACCGACGTCGGCTGGGGCACACGGCTGCGTGAACTCGTCGGCCCGGCCGCGGCGGACGCCGAACTCCCCGATCCGGTGTTCCAGGCCTGTATCGAGGTGCTCAAGGGCTGGCAGTGGACGGAACGTCCGGTCGCGGTGGTGGAGGTGCCCTCCGCCACGCGGCCCCAGCTGGTGCACAGTCTCGCGATGAAGCTGGCCTCGATCGGACGGCTGGACTATCTGGGCGCCATCACCTCGGCGGGGCCGCCTCCGCGGCAGGCGAACAGCGCGCAACGGCTGGCCGATCTGTGGAAACGCCTCAGCCTTCCCGACGAGCTCGCCGCCGAGGTCGCCGCGGCCGAGGGCCCGATCCTGCTGGTCGACGACCTCATCGACACCGGGTGGACGATGACGTTGTCCGCGCGTCTGCTCCGCCAAGCCGGAGCCCGTGCGGTGCTGCCGTTCGCTCTCGCCAGCACTTCGTGACCGAGGAGCCCGATCCCGGCATTCGACAGGTTCTTTCCCGCGCGGGAACTTTCTGGCAAGGTTCCGTCCACGCGCGAGTACGGAGGTGCCGATGGCGGAGGCGACGACGGAGCGGCTAGAGCATCGGCTGCCGGTGAAGAAACTGTTCGCCGCCAGTGTCGGGAACGCGCTGGAATGGTTCGACTGGACCATCTACGCGACCTTCAGCATCTACTTCGCCAGCGAGTTCTTCCCCAAGGGCAACGAAGCCCTCGCGTTGATCAACACCTTCGCCACGTACGCGCTGGCGTTCTTCTTCCGGCCGCTCGGCGGGATGTTGCTCGGCCGCTTCGCCGATGTCAGAGGCCGGAAGCCCGCGATGATCCTGACCATCGTGCTGATGGCGGGCGGTTCGGTGGCGATCGGCCTGCTGCCGACGTTCGACCAGGTCGGCTGGTTGGCCCCGATCCTGTTGCTGCTGGCGAGGGTGGCGCAGGGATTGTCGCTCGGCGGCGAGGTCTCCAATGCTTCGGCGTACCTGGGTGAGATCGCCCCGCCCACCCGGCGCGGGCGGTACTCCGCCTTCTTCTACATCTCGACCGGTTCCGCCGTCCTGCTCGCCTCGATCCTCGGGTTCGTGCTCGCGCGGACGATGTCCAAGGCGGATCTGACCGCGTACGGCTGGCGGATCCCGTTCCTGCTCGGCGGCGTTCTCGGCATCATCGGCCTGTGGCTCCGGCGCAGTCTCGCCGAGACGGAGATCTTCGAGGCGAAGAAGTCGACGGCGCGCCGGGTCGAACGGCCGCTGCGCACCACTCTTCGCGAGCACCCTCGGGCCGTCGTGCAGCTCGTCGGTTTCTCGATGCTCTCGACCCTTTGCTACTACACGTTCTTCAGTGCCCTGACGTCGTTCGCGGTCAAGACCCGCAAGGCCGACGACGTCGACGTGTTCCTCGCGTTGTCGATCGCGACGGCGTTGTTCGTCGCGCTTCAATACCCGATGGGTGCGTTGTCGGACCGCTTCGGCCGGAAACCACAGCTGCTCTTCTGGTCGGCGGCGACCGCGATCCTCATCGTCCCACTGTCCACTTTGGTCCGGCCGGGACTGCCGGGGTTGTTGGTCGTGTTCTGCGTCGGGCTCTGCCTGTACACGGCGATGACGTCCATCGCGCCCGCGATCATGAGCGAACTGTTCCCCACCGAACTACGCGGGCTGGGCATCGGCGCCTGGTACAACCTGACCGTCGCGCTGTTCGGCGGCACCGCTCCCCTGGTGCTCACCGCGCTGTCCGACGCCGGACTGTCGACGTTGTTCTTCTGGTACGTGGCCGCCGGAGCGGCGATCGCGTTCTTCGTCATCCGGACCCTGCCGGAGACCAAGGGCAGCGACCTGCGCTGAAAACTCCGTCGCCGACAACGCGGTGAGGTGGCTACCCTCGCGCTCCTACGACGAGCGCGAAGGAGGGGCACCGTGTTGTTCGGCGATGTGAGCGAGGAATTGGCGCGACGCGTGGTGGAAGCCCTCCGTCACGTCACCGACATCGAGCCGCCGTCCGCACTGGTGCGGGTCTCCTCGCAGAGCGGGGTCGACTATCAGTGCGATCTGGCGATGAGTCTGGGCAAACGGCTCGGCAAGCCGCCGAGGGAAATCGCCGCCGACATCGCGGCACGGCTCGACGTCGCCGATATCGCCGAGCCGCCGGAGGTCGCGGGGCCGGGCTTTCTCAACTTCACGCTGCGCTCGTCCTGGCTTGCAGAGCGGACGACCGCGCTCAACGGTGACCCACGGCTGGGCGTCGGGGTGACGCCGCGACCGCGGCGGATCGCCATCGACTACAGCAGCCCGAACGTGGCGAAGGAAATGCACGCCGGGCATCTGCGGTCGAGCGTCATCGGTGACGCCATCACGCGGCTGTCGCGGTTCGCCGGGCACGAAGTGATCCCGCACAACCATCTCGGCGATTGGGGCACTCCGTTCGGCATGCTGATCGAGCACCTGCTCGACGAACGCCCGTCAGGTCCTTACACGATCGGAGACCTCAACGGCTTCTATCGGGCCGCCCGGTCGAAGTTCGAAACCGACGAGGACTTCGCGACCCGGTCACGGGAACGTGTGGTGCTGCTTCAAGGCGGCGACGACGAGACCTTGTCGCTGTGGCGGCGTCTGGTCGACGAGTCGACCCGGCATTTCAGCCAGGTCTACGAACTCCTCGGGATCGGCCTGTCGAGCGAGGACATCTACGGCGAGAGCTTCTACGGCCCGTTTCTCGCCGCGGTCGTGGACGACCTGACCACCGCCGGGTCGACCGAGATCAGCGATGGCGCGGTCTGCGTCTTTCCCGACGGTTTCCGCAACCGGGAAGGCGAGCCGCTGCCGCTCATCGTGCGGAAGCGGGACGGCGGTTACGGCTATGCCGCCACCGACCTCGCGACCCTGCGCTACTGGACGGAACAACGTGGTGTCACCGATCTGCTCTACGTCGTCGGAACGCCACAAGCACAGCACTTCGCGATGGTGTTCGCCGTCTGCCGGGCCGCTGGCTGGCTCAGCGAGGAGCATCGGGCCGAGCACATCGGGTTCGGCTCGGTGCTTGGCGAGGACGGCCGTGCCATGAAGACCCGCGCGGGTGAATCGGTCCGTCTTTTCGATCTGCTCACCGAGGCGGTTTCCCATGCCGCCGAGGTGATCGAGGGCCGAGGCGACCTCTCCCCCGAGGTCCGGGAAGAGGTCGCCAGGGCGGTCGGGATCGGCGCGCTCAAATACGCGGATCTTTCCGGCGATCGCGAGCGTGACTACGTCTTCTCCTGGGAACGCATGCTCTCCAAGAACGGGAACACGTCGGTCTACCTGCAGTACGCCAACGCACGGATCCGTTCCGTGCTGGCGAGGGCGGATCAGGACCTCACCGGAGCGCGGATCCTGCTCGGCCATCCCGCGGAACGGGCACTGGCGCTCGCGCTGACCCGCTTTCCCGAGGCGGTCGGCGCGGCGACCGCCGGGCATCTCCCCCACAAGCTGTGCACCTACCTGTACGAAACCGCCGTCGTGTTCTCGCGGTTCTACGAACTGTGTCCGGTGCTGGACGCGGAAGGCGACGGCGTCCGCGACTCTCGTCTGCTGCTGGCCGAACTCACGTCGAAGACCTTGACGCTGGGTTTGTCCCTGCTGGGCATCTCCACCCCTGCCCGGCTATGAGTCGCCGTGGTCGCTGAAGACCTTGCGCTTCAACGGAGGCACCGCCTGGAAGAAGCGGAACATCCCTCGCGCCATCGTGCGACCCGCCCGGTTCTCCGAAACGAACTGACGGGCGCTGCGTTCCGAGTCGCGCACCGCCGCGAAGCCGTAGTCCCGCATTCGCCGCTCGTAGTCGGCGATCGCGGGAAGCAGCGTGCCGGTCTTCCGCGCTTCGATGAGGTTGCGGCACAACAGTTGCGCGTCCCGGAGCGCGGTGTTCGCGCCGATGCCGCGGAACGGGGTCATGCTGTGGATCGCGTCGCCGAGCAGGGTGACGTTGCTCGTCGGCCATGGCTCGACGGGCTTCGAGGTGAAGATCGGCAGCCGGGACACGGTCCCTCCGGGCGAGCCGGCGACCAGTTCCTTCAACGCATGGTCCCAGCCGTCGATCAGGTCCAGCACCAAGGCCCGCAGCGCTTCACCGTCCAATGAGGACAAGTTCTCCGGATAGCGCCGGCTGTCCGCCGCGAACGCCCACATGATGTAGCTCGAGGTGTTGTCGAACAGGACGGGGTCGTGGCCGGCGGTCTCGTCGTTGACCGACGAAGCGTCGGTCAGCTCGTGCGGCGCACTGAACAGTCCCGCGCCGGTTCGCGGCATCACCATGCTCGGGCCGTCGGTGAGCCGGGAAGGCAAACGCTTGCGGGTCTCGTCGTTCAGTGGATGCTTGCCCGCGATCGCGACGATCCCGGTGTCCACTCGGCCGGCTTCGGGCAGGAGCTGTCCGCGAACCCGGGAGTTGGCCCCGTCGGCGCCGACGACCAGGTCGGCCTCGACCGTGCTGCCGTCGGCGAACTCGCAGACGACCGCTTCGCCCTCGCGGCGGTAGCCGACGAACTCCTTGCCGTGGTGCAGAACTCCGTCGAGCCCGTCGGACAGCACCTGGTGCAGGCTGATCCGGCTGACCGAGTGGTGGTTCGACGCGGGATCGGGGCTCGACGTGAGTTCGCTGTCGATCACCATCAGCTCCCGCAACCGCTCGGTCACGAAGGTGAACGGACCGCTCGTGGTACCGACGGTGGCCAAGAACCGTTCCCAGAGTTCGGGCGGCAGGCATTCGTGCAGTGCGGCCGAGCCGTGCGGGTTGATGTGCACGCGATAGCCCTGCAGGCGTTCGGTCCGGGTGCGGCTGCGCTCGTGGACGGACACGTCGATTCCCGCCTTGCGCAGCCCGTGCGCCAGGCAGAGCCCGCCCGTTCCGCCGCCGATGATCGCGATTCTCGTGGTCATGGGTTCTCCTCTCTCCGCCGTCCACTATCAACCGTGTGGATAATTAAGTCAACCATACGTTTGAAAGAGTCAGCGGCTAAGGTGATCCCATGTCCGAAGCCGCCCCGCGCAGCCCACGCCGCGCCCCCGTCGAACGCCAGCGCGACCCCGAGCGCACCAAGACGCAGCTCCTGGAGGCGGCGAAGGCCGAGTTCGGCGCGAAGGGTTACGCCGCGGCACGAGTCAGCGAGATCGCCGCGAAGGCGGGCGTGAACAAGCAGCTGATCTCGTACTACTTCGGCGGCAAGGAAGGGCTGTACAACGCGCTGACCGCGACGATGTACGACGGCTACGCCGCGGTCGCCGACCACGACAGGCCGTTCGCCGAAGTGGTCCGGTTCTTCGTGCAGTCAGGGGTCCGGGACCACGATCTCGCCAAACTGTTCCTCTGGGAGAACCTGACCGATGGCGCCCCGGGCGCGATCGGAGTCGAAGACCAGCGCGAATTCCTCCGGCGGCAGGTCGAGTACGTCCGGGCCCGCCAGGCCGCGGGCGACTTTCCCGCCGACCTCGATCCGGCGTTCCTGCTGGTGATCTTCATGGCCGCGTCCAGCGCCGCGCTGGCCCTGCCCCGGATCGTGAGAGCCGTCTCGGGTCAGGAGCCCGACTCGGCCGAGTTCGCCGAGGCGTACGGCGAACAGCTGGCACGGCTCGTCGGCCACCTCGCCGATCCGGGGAAGCGATAGTAAAGGCCCCCTGCTATTCGCTTGAGCCTTTCGGTGGGGCCTGGTGCCCTAGCGACGAAGGGGGACGAGGTCGTCCGCGTGGACGACCTCGCGTCGCTGTTCGGCGGGGAGGTCGTGGCTGGAGCGGCCGATGAGGTCGGGCAGTTCGCCCGCGTCGAAAGCCACGACGCCGCGCGCCACGGTCCGCTGCCGGGTGTCGACCAGGTCGACGACGTCGCCCGCCTGGAAGTCGCCGTCGACGCCGGTGATCCCGGCGGCGAGCAGGGAGCGGCGACGACGGACGACGGCCGCGACCGCGCCGTCGTCGAGATGCAGTTTCCCGGACGCGCCCGCGGCGTAGCCCAGCCAGAACCGGCGGGCCGACAGCCGGGAGTCCGCGGCGGCGAACGCCGTGCCGACCTCGGCGGTCGTGAGGGCTCGCGCGGCCTCGGAAGCGGCGGCGAGCAGGACCGGGATGCCGGCGCCGGCGGCGGTGCGGGCCGCGGCGAGCTTCGAGACCATTCCTCCGGTACCGAGCCCGGAGCTCGACATGCCGACGGTGATGCCGTCCACATCGGAGTCTCCGGCGACCTCGGCGATCTTACGAGTCGCGCCGTCACGCGGATCCCCGTCGTACAGACCGTCCACATCGGACAAGAGGACCAGGGCGTCGGCGCCGATGAGGTGGGCCACCAGCGCGGCCAGCCGGTCGTTGTCGCCGAAGCGGATCTCTTCGGTGGCCACGGTGTCGTTCTCGTTGACCACGGGCACCGCGCCGAGGGCCAGCAGCCGGGTGAACGTGTTCTGCGCGTTGCGGTAGTGCGCACGGCGCACGACGTCGTCCGAGGTCAGCAGGACCTGGCCGACGGTCAGGGAAAACCGGCCGAACGACTCGGCGTAGGCATGGGCCAGCGCGAGCTGGCCGACGCTGGCCGCGGCCTGCTGGGTGGCGAGGTCACGCGGTCGTTTTCCGAGCGCGAGCGGCGCGAGTCCCGCGCCGATCGCTCCCGAAGACACCAGCACGATCTGCGTGCCGCGGGACACCCGGTCGGCGATCGCGTCGACCAGCGCGTCCAGCCTGGCGACGTCGAGACCGTCGCCGGCGGTGGTCAGCGCGGAGGAACCGACTTTGACGACCACCCGCTTCGCGTCGGCGATCGCACCACGGGTCGAGCTCACTCGTCGTCCATCTCGTCTTCGACACCGTCCGGGCCGTCACGACGGATCCGGCGGGCTTCCTTGCGCTCGGCGGCACCGATCCGGTCGGTGTTCTCCAGCCGCACGTCCGTGCCGCGGCCCGAAAGGTGCACCGCGACGCCCGCCGGGGTCGACGGCTCCCACTCGAACTGGACGTCGCCGATGGTGACCGGGCTCCCCGGTACGGCGCCCTTGCGAGCCAGCGCCTCCTCGACGCCGAGCCGCTGCAACCGGTCCGCAAGGTAGCCGACGGCCTCGTCGTTGCCGAAGCTCGTCTGGCGGATCCACCGCTCGGGACGGACACCCCGGACGATGAAGGCGCCTTCCTCCTCCGGGTCGTGCTCGACGGTGAAGCCCGCGTCGTCGACAGCCATCGGGCGCAGCACGACCTTCGCCGGCTCCGGGGCGGGCTGGTCGGCGCGGTACTTCTCGACCACGGCGGCGAGCGCGTAGGTCAGTTCCTTGAGTCCCTGCCTCGTCGCCGTGGAGATCTCGAACACACTGAGCCCGCGGGCTTCCAGGTCGGGGCGCACGAACTCCGCGAGTTCGGCGGCCTCCGGGACGTCGATCTTGTTGAGCACCACCACGCGGGGCCGGTCGGCGAGGTCGCCGCCGAGACTCGGGGTGTAGCGGGCGAGTTCCTCTTCGAGAGCGTCCATATCGGACAGTGGGTCGCGTCCGGGCTCCAAAGTCGCGCAGTCGATGACGTGCACCAGCACCGCGCAGCGTTCGATATGGCGCAGGAAGTCGAGGCCGAGGCCCTTGCCCTCGCTCGCGCCGGGGATCAGGCCCGGCACGTCGGCCATGGTGAACACGGTCGACCCGGCGGTGATCACGCCCAAGTTCGGCACCAGGGTGGTGAACGGGTAGTCGGCGATCTTCGGCTTGGCCGCGGACAGCACCGAGATCAGCGACGATTTGCCCGCGGACGGGAAGCCGAGCAGGCCGACGTCGGCGACCGAACGCAGCTCCAGGACGAGGTCGCGAGCCTGCCCCGGCTCGCCGAGCAGCGCGAACCCGGGCGCCCGGCGGGCCTTGGAGGCCAGCGCCGCGTTCCCGAGTCCGCCACGGCCGCCTTGCGCGGCGACGAAGGTGGTGCCGGGGCCGACCAGGTCGGCCAGGATCTCGCCGTCCTCCGTCATCACGACGGTGCCGGACGGGACCCGCATCTCCAGCGTCTCCCCCGCCGCACCGGCGCGGTTGCCGCCCTGGCCCAGCTTGCCGTTGCCGGCGCGGGCGTGCGGACGGAAGTGGAAGTCGAGCAGCGTGTGGACGTTCGGGTCGACGATCAGCAGGACGTCGCCGCCGTTGCCGCCGTTGCCGCCGTCCGGGCCGCCGAGGGGTTTGAACTTTTCGCGGTGCACCGAGGCGCAGCCGTTCCCACCGTCACCGGCGGCCAGATGGATCACCGCACGGTCCACGAACCGGGACGCCATGACTTGCCTCTATTCACTCGCGAAAAAAAGGGATACACAAAACAAACGAGGGGTGGGCCCGGATATTCCGGCCCACCCCTCGTCAGAGGTCTAGCTTGAAGCCGAAACTCAGGCTTCGGACGGCACGATGTTGACCGTCTTGCGGCCACGCTTCTCGCCGAACTGGACCGCACCGGCGGCCAGGGCGAACAGCGTGTCGTCGCCGCCACGTCCGACGTTCACGCCGGGGTGGAACTTGGTGCCACGCTGGCGGATCAAGATCTCGCCCGCGTTGACTTCCTGACCACCGAAACGCTTGACGCCCAGTCGCTGCGCGTTCGAATCGCGACCGTTGCGGGAGCTGGACGCACCCTTCTTGTGAGCCATGGCTCAGTCCTCTTTCTGACGAAGATCCGGAGAAAGTCCTACTTGGAGATGCCGGTGACCTCGACGCGGGTCAGCTTCTGCCGGTGACCCTGGCGCTTGTGGTAGCCGGTCTTGTTCTTGAACTTGTGGATCCGGATCTTCGGACCCTTGGTCTGCTCGACGACCTTGCCGGTGACCGAGACCTTCGCCAGTGCATCGGCGTCCGTGGTGACGTCGCCACCGTCCACAAAAAGGACTGCGGGGAAGGTGTGCTCGGTACCCGGCTCGCCTTCGAGCTTCTCGACCTCGACGACGTCGCCGACGGCCACCTTGTACTGCTTGCCGCCAGTCTTGACGATCGCGTACGCCGACACGGAAGTCTCCTGCTTACTCGACAACGGGTGGGGGCTTGCGTGATCGGCCCACCAGGAAAGTCTCGGTGGTCCAGATGCTGCGCAAGGTGCCCGCTCTAGGTGGCGGGCCGTTCTACAGGTTACGTGGGGCTCCCCGGTGCGATCACACCGGGGTGCCCCTAGGTGTTCACTAGCTCTTTTCCGACGCCTTGACCGGCGGACCGGCCGGCCGCGAGGCCGCCCGTCGCGGACGACGGCGAGTGGTGGCGGGACCGGCCGGGGCCGGAACGTCCACCTCGGACTCGGAAACCTCTGGTGTCACAACGTTCTCAGGAGTCACCGGAACCTCGGGAGCTTCGGGCTCAGGGCCCGATTCCCCGACGACGGCGATCTCTTCGTCCCGCGCGGCCGGGGCCTCGTCGTCCGGAGTCGTCACCGGTTCACCGGCGAGTTCGGTCGCGGGCGGCTCGACGACCGGCTCCGAAACCGGCTCAGCTGCCGCCTCGGCCGCCTGTTCGACGGTCGCCTCGGCAACGGGCTCCGAAGCTTCCTTCACCGTCTCAGCGGGCTGCTCCGCCGCCTGCGGGGCGTGGCCGTTGAGCGCGGCGCCCTCGGTGTTCTCGGTGACCTCGTGCGGGTGCTCGCCCTTGGCCGCCTTGGCGGCGTTGGCCACGGCCTGGACCGCCGAAACCACCGACTCACGCTGGCCGGAGGCCTGCGGAGCCTCGGTCTTGGCCGCCGCGGGCTCGTTCTGCCCCTGGTCCTCGCCCTTGCCGCGACCGCGGGACCGGCGGGAGCCCTGCTCCTTGCCACCGCCACCGCCACTGCTGCTGCCGCCACTGCCGCCGTGGCTGTGACCGTTGCCACCGCCGGCGGTGCGCTGCGGCTCGGTCGAGACGACCACGCCGCGGCCCTTGCAGTGCTCACACGGCGTCGAGAACGCCTCGAGCAGGCCGGTGCCGATCTTCTTGCGGGTCATCTGCACCAGGCCGAGCGAGGTGACCTCGGCGACCTGGTGGCGGGTGCGGTCGCGGCCGAGGCATTCGGTCAGGCGGCGCAGCACCAGCTCACGGTTCGATTCGAGCACCATGTCGATGAAGTCGATGACGATGATGCCGCCGATGTCCCGGAGCCGGAGCTGGCGGACGATCTCCTCCGCCGACTCCAGGTTGTTCCTGGTCACCGTCTCCTCGAGGTTTCCACCCGATCCGGTGAACTTGCCGGTGTTGACGTCGATGACCGTCATCGCCTCGGTGCGGTCGATGACCAGGTAGCCACCCGAGGGCAGCCAGACCTTGCGGTCCAGCGCCTTGGTGATCTGCTCGTCGATCCGGTGGTCGGCGAAGGCCGAACCGGTGCCCGTGTACCGCTTGACCCGGTCGGCCAGATCCGGCGCCACGTGCTGCACGTAGTCGTAGATGGTGTTCCAGGCCTTGTCGCCCTGGATCTCCAGCTTGGCGAAGTCCTCGGTGAACAGGTCACGCACGACCTTGACCAGCAGGTCCGGCTCTTCGTAGAGCATGACCGGGGCGCTGTTCTTCTTGCCGCCGTTGCCGGCTTCGGCCTTCTCCTTGATGACGTCCCACTGTGCCTTGAGGCGGCGGACGTCACGGTCCAGCTCCTCCTCGGCGATGCCCTCGGAAGCGGTGCGGATGATCACACCGGCGTCCTCGGGGACGATGCGCTTGAGGATGTCCTTCAGGCGGCGGCGCTCGTTCTCCGGGAGCTTCCGGGAGATGCCGGTGGCACCGCCCGCGGGCACGTAGACCAGGAAGCGGCCCGGCAGCGAGATCTGCGTGGTCAGCCGGGCGCCCTTGTGCCCGACCGGGTCCTTGGTGACCTGGACCAGCACGGAGTCGCCGCTGGAGAGCGCCTGCTCGATCTTGCGGGCCTTGCCCTCGAGACCGGCGGAGTCCCAGTCGACCTCACCGGCGTAGAGCACGGCGTTGCGGCCGCGGCCGATGTCGATGAAGGCGGCCTCCATCGACGGCAGCACGTTCTGCACGCGGCCGAGGTACACGTTCCCGACGATCGAGCCGGTGCCCGACGAGGTCACGAAGTGCTCGCACAGGACACCGTCCTCGAGCACGCCGATCTGCGTGGACTCGCCCTTCTCGGCGACGACCATGGTGCGCTCGACCGACTCGCGGCGGGCGAGGAACTCGGCCTCGGACAGGATCGGCGCGCGACGCCGGCCCGCCTCGCGGCCGTCCCGGCGGCGCTGGCGCTTGGCCTCGAGCCGGGTGGAGCCGCGCACGCTGCGGACCTCGTCCCTGGCGGGACGCTCGGTCTCGGCGGCGGCCTTGGCCTGGCGCACGTGGACGACCGTGTTGGGCGGGTCGTCGCTGGTGGCCTCGGTGGCGTCGTCGTCCCCGCCCTTGCGACGGCGACGGCGACGGCGGCGCTTGCTGCCGTTGTCGGAATCGGCGTCGTTGTCCGAATCGGAGTCGGCGGACGCCTCTTCGGCGTTCTCGGCCGCGGCCTCTTCGGCCTCGGCGGCCTTCTCCTTGTCCTTCGCACGCTGCTGACGACCGCGCGGGGCTTCGGGCTGCTCGTCCTCGTTCTCGTTCTCGGACTCGGCCGAGTTCTCGTCCCCGCCCTTGCCGCGGCCACGGCCACGACGTCCGCGACGACGGCGGCGACGGCCGTTGGCGTCGTCACCGTCCTCGTCGGTGCCGTGGCCCTCGGCCTGGTCGTTCTGCGTCTCGTCCTCGTCGGAAGCCGTCTCTTCGGTGAAGGCCGGCTCCGGCTTGCGGACGGGCTTCGCCGAGACGGGCTCCGGCGGCAGGAACACCGGCGACGGCGCGGCGAACACCGGGACGTGCACGGCGGCCTTCGATCGCCGGGTCGTCGTCTGCGGCGGCTCCGGGGTCACCGGGGCGGCCAGCGCGGGCGGAACACGCCGCGAAGGGGCCTCCACCTGCGGAGCGGGCTCCGGCTCGGCCTCGGGCTTCGCCTCGGGTTCGGGAGCCGCCGGGGTCTCGGCGACGGGTGCCTCGACCGCAGGAGCCTCCGCAGCGGGGGCCGCCTCGGGCTCGTCTCCGCCGGCAAGGGCTTCGGCGAGCTTGAAGGCCACATCGCGAGTGACGCTGGACTGCGCGCTCCGGACGGTCTCGCCGAGCTCACCGAGCTTGGCCATCAGTTCACGGCTGTTGGATCCCAGCAGCTTCGCCAGCGCGTGCACCCGGATCCGGGGAGGCAGTTCGCCCAGCTGGGCTGCGATGGGTGTGGCGGTATTCCCGCCGGTGACGGCGGGTGTGTCCGCGTTCGACATATATCTCCTCCGCCCCCGGGCGCGTCGGCTGGCTCACACCGGCTCGACGCGGCCGCGCAGGGGCCCCTTTCTGTTCGTTCCGCCGTGGTGGTCACCAGCAGCGGGAATCCTTGCCCGGCACCGCGACGGCGCGCCGGGGTTGTCCGGGCGCCGCATACGGCTGAAGGTCTACTCGGCGGAGCGCTGGCCACGTTCGCGACATCGGGCCGCCCGCCACGTCGTCGAGCCGCATACAAGCGGCGACGCGTGTGGAGGATGTGCAGCACACCACCGGGCCACGAGACCGCGAGCGCCACCTCTCACGTGTGCCCGTCGGCCAGCGGCCATCGTGAGTATCCCACACCCCGGCCCCACTCCGGTGTACTCGGTGCCACAGACCCGGCTCCCGGGCGCGCCGCGACCACCGGCCGAGCGAACTTCGCGGGAGAGCTTGTCGACCCGGCCGAGGGTGGCTACCGTGCCGCTCGGGGGTACCGACGTCCAGGCAGGCCCAGGTCGCGGCGACCCCCGTTGTCCGATGTTCTCCGGTGGGAGGTCCGGTGTCCCTGCTGGGGCGGCCCCTGCGAGCGGCCGCGTGCGCCTTCTTGGTGCTCTGCGGCTCGGTCGCCGCTGTCGCGACGGCCGAGGCGGAGCCATCGTGTCATCCCCAGGGACGTGCGCTGCGTTACGTCATCGCCTTCGACCGCGGCACCTCCGAGGCCGAGGCCAGGGCGGCCGTCACCGGCGGCTGCGGCAGCACGACGATCTACTACCCGCAGATCGCGGTGGCCGTGGCGACCTCGGCCGACAAGGACTTCGCCGAGCTGGTCCGGCCGGCCGCCGCGTTCAGCGCGCAGGCGGAACGGCTGGCCGTGCAGCGGGCCAACGGCACGTCACCGGCCAGATCGGCGCCCGCGCGCGCCGAACTCGAACCGACGGATCCGGCGAAGGTGCCTTCCGCGGACCGCACCGGCGAGCAATGGGACATGCGCGCGATCGGCGCCGACAGGGCCCGTGAGCGGGAGCCCGGCAGCCGGGACGTCGTCGTCGGCGTCCTCGACTCCGGCGTCGACCCCACCCACCCCGAACTGGCGAGCGCCCTCGATCCCGGCAAGTCCGCGGGCTGCCTGACCGGCGCGCCCGACCGGAACTGGGCCGCGACGACGTCGGTGCACGGCACCCACGTCGCGGGGATCATCGCCGCCGCCGACGACGGCAAAGGTGTCACCGGGGTGGCGCCCGGCGTGCGGATCGCCTCGGTGAAGGTGATCGACGATCGCGGGTACGCCGACCCGGAGGCCGCCGTCTGCGGGCTGATGTGGGCAGCCTCACAGGGCATGGCCGTGACGAACAGCAGCTACTTCGTCGATCCGTGGTCGCTCTCGTGTGCCCACGACGATCAACGGGGCGTGGTGAACGAGGTCATGGCCCGCGCCGTCGAGTACGCGACCTCGGCGGGCACGCTCACCGTCGCGGCGGCGACCAACGAAGCCGTCGCGCTGGTGCCCTCGCCGCCCTCGGGTGCGCGGACCCAGAGCGAAGGCTGCCAGGCGCTGCCCGCCGGCCTCCGTGACGTCGTCACGGTGTCGTCGGTGAGCGAAGAGCGGGTCAAGGCCGGTTACAGCTCGTACGGGCTGGGCGTGATCGATGTGACCGCTCCCGGCGGCGAGGCCGGGCGGTGCGTGCTTTCGACCGTTCCCGGCGGGTACGCGCCGCTCTGCGGGACGTCGATGGCGGCACCGCACGTCGCCGGTGTCGCGGCGTTGCTCGCTTCGGAACACCCCGGTCACAGCGCCCGCCAGCTGAGGCGGACGCTGAACGGCCAGGCCACCCCGATCGCGTGTCCCGCCGACTACGACCTGACCGGTGACGGCTCTCAGGACGCGTACTGCACCGGGTACGCGGGGTTCAACGGCTTCTACGGGCACGGCATGGTCGACGCGCTGGCCGCCGTGGCGCCGCGGCGATCCAGCTCGAACCCGGCCCGCTGAGCAGCAGGGCCGCTGTGACTGCTGTGCCTATGGGGCGCACGTGGCGATCACCCAGTCCGTGAAGGCCTCCTTGAGGGCCCCAGAGTCCCTCAAGGAGGCCTTCACGGAACTGGGCGTACCCGCGGCAGGTCCGTACGGGTCAGCGCAGCAGGAGCTTGCCGAACCGCTTCGAAGACGCGTAGATCCCGACGGCCGCCAGCGCCAGCAGATACGCCACGTTCCCCGCCATACCCCACGACAGGACGCCGACCGAGAGGCCGCGCATCAGCTCGATCCCGTGGTACAGCGGGAAGATCTGCACGATCCACTGGATTCCCGCGGGGTAGACCGAAAGCGGGTAGAACGTGGTGGAGAACAGGAACAGCGGCATCAGCACGAGGTTGATGTAGTCGAACTGCGAGACCGACCGCAGGAAGGTCACCAGCACGATGCCGATGGCCGAGAACGCCATCGCGATCAGCAGTGCCGCCGGGATCATCAGCAGGGCCCACCACGACCCGGGCAGCCCCATCACGGTCATCACGCCGAGGAAGGTCGCCGAGTAGATCCCGCCGCGCAGCACCGACCAGCCGACCTCGCCGAGCGCGATGTCCAGCGGCCCGATCGGGGTGGCGAGCATGGCGTCGTACAGCTTGGCGTACTTCAGCTTGAAGAACAGGTTGTACGTCGAGTCGAGGATCGCGCCGTTCATCGCCGACGCCGCGAGCAGGCCGGGCGCGACGAAGGCGACGTAGCTCATCGCCTGCCCGCCGGGCCCGACGACCTCGCCGACGAGTTTGCCGAAGCCCAGCTGGAAGGCCATCAGGTAGAACAGCGGCTCGAAGACGCCGGACACGAACAGCATCCAGGCGTGCGAATACGTCAGGAAGGTGCGCTCAAGCACCGCCGTCGACCGGCCGCTGTACAGCGCGGACGGCAGGACACGCAGCAGCACCCCACGCCGCGGGGCTTCGGTGAGCACTGCCATTTCAGACCACCAGCCGTCGGTAGAAGTACTTGTGCGCCAACGCCCAGCCCGCCCCGGCCAGCACCACCAGGAAGGCGAGGTGGCCCAGGGTGGCGAGCGGGCCGACGGTGCCGAGGCTGACCGCCCTCGCCGCTTCGTTGCCGTGCCACAGCGGGGAGATCCAGGCGATCCACATCAGCGGATCCGGCAGCTGCGAGATCGGGAAGAACGTGCCGGAGAACAACGTCATCGGGATCAGGACGAACCGGAACACCAGGCCGAACCGGGTGCCCTCGTCGTAGGTGGTCGCGGCCAGCGCCATCACCGGGGTGCCGCACGCGATCCCGGTGAGCGTCCCGATCAGGATGACGGCGAGAACGCCGAATCCGGTCCAGGATCCGAAGAGCGCCGCGATGACGGCGTAGATCGTGCCCGCCAGGGTCAGCCGCAGGCTCACCCACATGATCTGGCTGCCGAGCACCTGCCCCGGGGTGATCGGGGTGGCGGTGACGGCCAGGTAGTCCTTTTGCCACTTGAACCCCGACAGCACGGGATAGCTCGACTCCCCCACCGCCAGTTGCGCCGCGCCGGCGACGAGCAGCGCCGGGGCGACGTACTCGAGGTACGAGAACCCGCTCGTCGCCGCGCCCGCCTGCACCTGGGAGCCGAATCCGAGCCCCATCGCGGCCAGGAACAGCACCGGCTGGAGACCCGTCGAATACAAGGTGGACACCCAGTACCGGCGGTACCACATCCAATGGCCCTCGACCCGCAACCAGGCTCCCGCCCAGCGCGAGACCACACGACCCGTCGACGCCTTCGTCTGTGCTGTCGTCATCAGTCGACCAGCGTCCGGCCGGTGAGGCGGAGGAAGACGTCCTCCAGCGAACTGCGGCGGACCAGACTCGACAGGGGACGCAGCCCGCGTGCGTGCGCCTGTTCGAGAGTGGCCTCACCGGTCATCGTGTAGAGCAGGACTCGGTCCGGCAGCACCTCGACGCGTTCGGCGAGGCCCTCGATCTGCTTCGCGGCCGCCTCCTGCTCGCCGTTGGGGAAGCGCAGCTCCACGACCTCGCGGGTGGAATACCGGCTGATCAGATCCGCTGGCGAACCTTCGGCGGCGATCCGGCCGTTGTCCATCACGACCAGCCTGTCGCAGAGCTGCTCCGCCTCGTCCATGTAGTGCGTGGTGATGATCAGCGTGGTCCCGCCTGCCTTGAGCCGGAACAGTCTGTCCCACAACAGGTGGCGGGCCTGCGGGTCCAGCCCCGTCGTCGGTTCGTCGAGCAGGAGCAGTTCCGGGTCGTTGACCAGTGAGCGGGCGATGGTCAGCCGCCGTTTCATCCCGCCGGAGAGCGAATCGACCTCCGCGTTCGCCCGGTCGGTGAGCTGGGCGAACTCCATCAGCTCCTCGGCCTTGCTCCGCACGTGTGACCGGGAGAGCCCGAAGTAGCGGCCGTAGATCTGCAGGTTCTGCCGGACGGTGAGCTCGGTGTCCAGGTTGTCCTGCTGCGGCACGACCCCGAGCCGGGCACGGATCTTCGGCCCCTCGACGTCCGGATCCATGCCGAGGACCCGCAGGTCGCCGTCGCTGCGCGGGGAGACGCTCGCGATCATCCGCATGGTGGAGGACTTGCCCGCGCCGTTGGGCCCGAGGAAGCCGAACGCCTCCCCCGGCCGGACCTCGACATCGATCCCGCGTACGGCCTCGAAATCGCCGAAACGCTTGACCAACGCCTTCGCCTGCACCATCGCCGGTTCGTGCTCTGAGTCGCCCACGGTTGGCACCCTAGGACCTGCCACCGACAAAATTCGACCGGTTTACCGGCACCCTTGTTGGACGGCCCCGGCTCGTCGATACTCACCGACCATGAGGCTCAAGACCGGAACCGCCCTGTTGTCCGTTTTTGTCAGCGCCGGGCTCCTGGTGGCGCCCGCCGCTCAGGCCGCCGAGACCGCTGCGCCCACCGAGACCACGGCGACCACTGTGGACGGTCGGACCGTCGACCCGCGGCCCTCCACCGCCAAGCTGGCCTTCGAACTGCACAAGCTGGCCGTGCTCAGCCACGGGAAGATCCGGGTGGACAGGATCGGCCGCAGCAACGAGGGCCGTCCGGTGTGGGCGGCCAGGGTCGGCCACGGCAAGACCCGGATCCAGTACGTCACCCAGCAGCACGGCGACGAGCCGCTCGGCACGCCCGCCGCGCTCGAGTTCCTGCGCAAGGTCGGCGTCGGGCACAGCGCGTGGCAGCAGAAACTGCTCGCGAAGGTGACCGTCGACATCATCGTGCGCGCCAACCCGGACGGCCACGAGCGCGACTGGCGCTACAACTACGACCCGACGGCCACTCCCGAATACGGTGAGAAGGGCAAGGGTTACGACATCAACCGCTATCACGACCCGGCCGTCGCGCCCGAGGACAACCCGGCCACCGAGGCGGGCCTGATCCAGCGGCGGAACGCGTCGTTCAAGCCGGACATCATGGTCGACTACCACATGCAGGGCCGGTACCGGGACGCCGACGGCAAGGAGATCACCGCTTCGACGATGTGGCCGACGCATCCGGGCGTGAAACCGTCCGATGTGGACTTCGCGAAGCAGATCGCGGTCGTGGTGCAGCGGTCGATCGACGGCAACGGCGGCTACGTCTCGCAGTACCCCGGCGGTGACTACCAGGGCATCGCGCGCAACGGGTACGGGCTGCTCGGCAACGGCAGCGTGCTGATCGAACTGAGCCTCATCCCGGAGCGGGAGCAGCAGCAGATCCAGGACGCGCTGGCCTCGATGCTCGCGATCGCGCGGACCGCGGCCGACGGTTCGGTGCGGAAGGTGGACCCGGCCGCCGCCGAGGCGATCCCC
Organism: Amycolatopsis sp. WAC 01376; assembly: GCF_003947415.1. Classification (GTDB taxonomy): domain Bacteria; phylum Actinomycetota; class Actinomycetes; order Mycobacteriales; family Pseudonocardiaceae; genus Amycolatopsis. The sequence continues at coordinate 190,348 of NZ_QHKL01000003.1, read as the reverse complement.
CCGCGGGGTCCGGCGCTGCCGGGTACGGTCGAAGAGGAGCACGAAGCCGCCTGACGCGTGCAATGAACGGTCCGTTCCTTGCAAATTTTGCAAGGAACGGACCGTTCATAGCGTTAGCGGACGGTGACCGACAAACTCCGCGTCACCCCGTTGACGGTGACCGAAAGGCTCGCCACCCCAGCCCGCAGCGCGGTCAGGACCCCGGTCGCTGGATCGAACGACGCGACATCCCACGGCATCGCGGGCACGAACCCGCCGGCGACATGCGTGCCCCAGCCGCCCTTCCAGTCCGCGCTGACCGGGTACGAAACCGGCACCTGACGCGCTCCCTGCGTCACCACCGCCCGCACGTCCGCCTTCTCCCCGCGTGCCAGCGACGAGGGCCCGGACAGCGTCAGCGCGTCGACGTTCGGCCGCGTTTCGAACCGCACCGGCTGCGCCTTGTCGCCCGGCTCGAACCGGACCATCGTCCAGCCGACGAAGCCGCCGTCACCGGGAGCCGCCGCGGGCGACTTCCCGGAGTTGCCGTTCACCAGATACGGCACGCCGTCGACACGCGAAAGGGAGAAAACGCCCGCGTGCGAGGCGATCGCGGCCGTCTGCTTCCCGGACTCGCGTTCGAAGGCGGTCAGCCAGCCGGTCAGCATGGCGGCTTCCTTGCGGTCGGCCAGTTGCGAGTTCCCGGCCGGGCTCGGGTCCTTGACCGGATGGTGCATCGCGACGACCACGCCGCGGATCCGCCTGTCCGTCTTCGCACTGTCCAGCGCCTCGCGCAGCATCCGGACCTGGTCGAATCCGCCCGCGCGCAGCGAACCGCGCGAGGAATCCATCAGTACCAGTCGGATGCCCGCGACGTCGGCGACGCGGTGGGTCTCCCCGAACGCCGCCCGGAACTCCGCGAGCCCGTGCCCGCCGTCGGCCTCGTGGTTGCCGGGAACGTAGTACCAGGGTGCCTTGCCGACCAGTTCCTCGTCGATGATCGACTTCGCCAGCACGAAATCGGCGGCCGTGCCGCGGTCGACGAAGTCGCCGTTGATCAGCACGAGATCGGGTTTCGCCGCCACCGCCTCGCGCAGCGCGCGCCGGGCCTGGGCGACCAGCGGGCCATCAGGCTGGTCCGCGGTGAACTGCGCGTCGCTGACCACGGCGATCCGCAGGCCACCGGTCGCGGCGCCGTCGATGATCAGCGCCGGGTCACGCGGCGCCGGGTCGGCCGGGACGGCGGCCGCGGGCGCGACCTCGAAGGTGAGGTCGTCGAACACCAAACGTCCCTCGTACTGCTGGTCCGGGACGTTTTCGACGGCGTAGAACTTCGTCAGCCGCTGCCCGTCGGGAAGCCCGGCCGGGATCGCCGCGCGGACGTAGCGCCAGCCCGTCCAGTCGACGCTCAGCGAAAGGTCCACGACGGACGGGACGTTGGCGGCGTCGCGGAGTTCCGCCCGCAGCCAGGCGCCCTTCGCGTCGCCGTTGACCCACAAGCCGACCCGCTGGGTGCCGGGCGGCAACGCGACCGGTGACGCAGAGTTGACGTACGCGGCGCGCGTGGCGTTGGTCCCGTTCAGCCGGTAGTCCAGTGCGAGACCGCGTCCGCCGTCACGCCCGGGTGCCTCGGAAAGCGCGGCGCCGACGACGGCGGGGAAGACGCTGGCGGTCCAGCCCGCCGGGCCGTCCAACGACGCCGCCACCCGGGATTCCGTGCCGACGGACGCCGCCAGATGCGTCACCTTCCCGCCGGCGGTGGCGGTGATCGCCGAAGCACCCGAGGCCTTCAGCGCGGTGACCGCGAACCCGTCGCCGGACGGTTCGATCCGCACCACCGCGGGGTCGTAGTCGAGTTTGACGTCGTCGGGCTCGATCCACGTGCCGTAGCCGTCGGCGTCGTAGCCGAACACCTTGAAGGTGCTCTTCGCGCCTTCGCCGGACAACGCGACCTGCTCGGTGCTCGTGCCCAAGCGGACCGGTGAGCCGAGGACGTTCAGCGTCGCCTTGCCCATGACGCCGCCGCGCTTGGCGTAGACGTCGACGTTCGCGGGCGCGTCCGGGCGGAGCCTGTCTGCGTGCGCGGTGAACACGCCACCGGTCACGGTGCCGCGGACAGGATTCGTACTGAGCCACTGGACCTTGCCGTCGACGGCGGCGCCGGTCTCGTCGTGGCCTCCGGCGGCGAGTTTCCGCGTCAGCCCGGAGAGCACACGCGTCGCGTCGGCGGTGTCCTGCGCGGGACGGGGCGAGAAACCGGTCAGGCGCCCGCTTCCCGGTACGGTGGCGACGCCGATGCCGTTGGGCACCAGGCGTTCCCCGCCGTCCGACGGCGCATTGCGCACCAGCGGCGACTTCTCGCCCTCCTCGCGGGCGAGCATGGTCGACGAGCCGCCACCGTCGAGGTTGATCGCGTCGTCCGCGCCGAGCGACTTCAGGTGGCGGGCGAGTTCCAGTTCGGTCATGCCGCGGCTGTCCGCCTGACGGCCGTCGACCGTGGCCAGCCACATCTTCGTGCCGTCGGCGGAGAACCCGACCGCGGTCCGGGGGTGCATGGCGACGTTGTCGACCGGCTGGATCGCGCCGTCCCGCACCAGGACCTTGTTTCCGCCGATCGACACGGACAGCTTGCCCGCGTCGCTCTTCGGCGCGTACGCGACGCCCACCCTGTCGCCGGTCTTCAAGCCGGACAACGTGTCCACGCCGCCGTCACGGGCCAGCAGGATCGTCGCGCCTGCCGCGATCGGACCGTCCGCGGGCTGCGGACGCACCTGCGTGACGACGCCGTCGGAAACCTCGATTTCGACGACACGCTGGGCTCCGGCGACTGAAGTCCGTCGCGAAGACGCGCCCCACAGCGGGGTGTAGACGCCGATCGCGTCACCGCTCAGCACAGGGCTGTTGAAGTTCGACGCGGGCACGACCCGGCCGTCGGGCAGGGTGACCGACGCGTCGAGGAACACCTCCGCGAGCCGTGCCTTGCCTTCTTCGGTGATCGACGCGGTCAGGTTGTGACCGCGCGCGGGCGCCGTCTGGAGTTTCCCGGCGTCGATGCCGACGCCGATCGGCGCGCCACTGGCGTTGATGTCGAAGAAGTCCCCGTTGACCCCGGCGACCGCGCTCGCCCTGGACACCTGCTGCGAAAGCGGTGTCCGCGCGGAAACCGTGCCAGGGCTGAGATACGTCGGCTTGAGCGTCTTGCTGGTGAGGTCGACGGCGAGGGTGTCGCCGCGGATCCAGCCCGCCGGGTCGTAGCGGTCGAACTCGGTCAGGCTCAGGCCCGGCGCCACGCGCGAAGTCGCGCTGGTGGTGACGAGACCGTCGTCGGGCGCGGCCACGGCGTACGCGGACGGCCCCTCCTTCGCCGAGGAGCCCGCGGGGGCGGCTTCGATGGGCGCGGGGCCGAGTGGCGCGGCCAGAGGATCGGCGTGCGCCGGTGCGGCGACGAACAATCCGGGCAGCAGGGCAGCGAGCAGCAACAGGCGTGATCTTCTCACGAAATACCCCACGATCGAGTGACAGGCAGCTCCGCTCAGCACAGCGGACGCGAGCCGCCAGGAGAAGACCCGGAGGTGAACGTGAACCGAACGGCGTAGGGCGCCGAAGGTCAGGGCGTGAAAGGCCCGGCGAGGAACGTCTCCGCCGCCGCGACGTCACCGGTGCTCCGAAGGCCCGACTCGGCGAGCCCGACCCGTTGCCACAGCAGCAAGTCCAGCCCTTCCGCGGGCCCTTCGACGACGGCTTCCGCGGTCTCGGCGGGATCGGCCGTTCGCGAACCGGGGACGTCGTTTTCGCCCGGTGGTGTGATCAACCAGGCGTGTCCGGTGTCGGATGTCTTCAGCAGCAACGGAACGGTGACCACGGGCGGGGTGTGCCAGCGCTTCACCTTCGGCAGCATGCCGAGGAGGACCTCGTCCACGCCGTCTGCGGCGATGGACGGGTCGAGGGTGTACTCGGTCCCCGCCGCGCGGTGCGCGTCGAGCAGATGCACCGCGGTCTCGTGGACCTGGCGGCGGAACCAGAAGGCCTTGGTCTTGGCGGCGGCGGTGAAGTTCCAGGCGCCGTCCTGCGGGGAAGCCGCACGCAACGCCTCGATGAGGTCATCCGCGCATTCGCCGTACCAGGCGGCGAGATCCGCGCCCGGTTCGGCTTCGAAGATCTGCTGCGAGGGGTCGCCGGTGCGCACGACGCCCGCCGCCCAGCGGTGCACGTTGCCGAGGTGGACGACCAGGTCACGCAGGCGCCAGTCGCCGCAGCACGGCACGGGCGCGGCGTGGTCGCCGGTGCGTACCACCCGCGCGAAACCGGTGGTGAGTTCCCGCAGCCGTTCCAGGTACTCGTCCGGTGTCATCGAAGCTCCCCCGATCCGTGGACGGCGCGGCGATCCCGCGCCGCCCACGAGTGTGTCAGACCTCGGGGAACCAGAGCTTGAGCTCGCGCTCGGCCGACTCCGGGGAGTCCGATCCGTGCACCAGGTTGTACTGGGTCTCCAGCGCGAAGTCGCCGCGCAGGGTGCCGGGGGTGGCCTTCTCGACCGGGTCGGTGCCGCCGGCGAGCTGACGGAAGGCGGCGATGGCGCGCGGGCCCTCGACGGCGATCGCGACCAGCGGGCCCGAGGTGATGAACTCGAGGAGGTCGCCGAAGAACGGGCGCTCCTTGTGCTCGGCGTAGTGCTCCTCGGCGACCGAGCGCTCGACGGTGCGCAGTTCGAGGGCGGCGAGCTTCAGGCCCTTGCGCTCGATGCGCGAGATGACCTCGCCGACGAGGCCGCGCGCGACGCCATCGGGCTTGACGAGGACCAGCGTGCGTTCAGTCACGGCGGTATTTCTCCTTGGGTGGGTTTCGTGCTATTCGCCCGGAGCCTACTGGGTGCTTCGCCGCTCACTTCACGTCGGACCAGGGAATGGCCTCGATACGCTCCTGGTGCTCCTCGCCCCACTCCCCCAGCGCCGCCATCGCCGTGTTGAGGGAATCCCCGAACGCGGTCAGCGAGTACTCCACCTTCGGCGGGACCTGGTGGTACACCTCGCGATGCAGCAGTCCGGTGGTCTCCATCTCCCGCAGTTGCAGGATCAGCACCCGTTCGCTGATGCCGGGCACCGCGCGCCGCAGCTCCCCGAAGCGCAGTGGCCCGTCCTGGAGCGCGAACAGGATGAGCCCTTTCCATTTGCCGCCCACGACGGCGATCGCGGCGTCGAGGCCGCAGGTGAACGTCCGGTTCTTGGTCATCATCACTTACCTTTTTGTCAGTACCCGGCAAAATAGTAGGTACTTGATCGAATGTACGCGACCGTCCAGCATGAAGTCATCCCGAAGACTTCCTTTGACTGGAGCGAAAAATGCCGAAGACGCCGGTGACCGTCCTGGGCCTCGGTTCGATGGGCTCGGCCTTGGCGAGCGCGTTCCTCACAGCCGGGCATCCGACCACCGTGTGGAACAGGACGGCCGCGAAGGCCGATCCCCTTGTCGCGTTGGGAGCGCGGCGGGCCACGACGGCCGAAGAGGCTGTGCGGGCAAGTCCATTGGTCATCGCCTGCCTGACGACCTATGAGGACACTCGCGCGGCCTTGGGAGCCCTTTCCTTGGCCGGACATGCTTTGGTCACCTTGAACAGCGGCTCACCGGCGGAAGCGCGCCGGATGGCCGAGTGGGCGACGAGCCGGGGTGCGCGGTACCTCGACGGCGCGATCAAGAACGTGCCATCGGCCGTGGGCGCGCCGGACACACTGCTGTATTACGGCGGCGACAAGACCGTTTTCGACGAACACCGGGAAACGTTGCGGGTACTGGGCGGCGACACCGTCCACCTCGGCGAAGAGACGGACCTCGCGGCGCTGTACGAAACAGCCGTCGGCGGCACCCTGCTGCCCGCGCTGATCGGGTTCTTCCAGGGCGCCGCCGCGCTGCGGTCGCGCGGCCTCGAAGCCGAGACGCTCCTGCCGTACGCCACCAAGTGGTTCGAGATGATCATCTCGGTACTTCCGATGTACGCCAAGGAAATCGACAGCGGCGACTACTCGGATCCCGCCGCCTCGGTGGACATCTTCCACGCCGGCGCCGCCGCCGACCTCGGACTGGCCGAGGAAGGCGTCGACGTCGGATGGCAGCTGCCGATGCACGACCTCGTGCGGCGCGGCGCCGAGGCCGGGCACGGCGACCGCAGCATCGCGGTCCTGACGGAACTGCTCAGCGTTGGGGCTGCAGGGTCTTCGACCACAGAGAAGCGCCAGTAGCGTCCCTCAGGTCGACAGTGAGCGCACCGCTCCGTCCGTCGATGTTCACCTCGCCGAAGTGCTGGAACCCATCGGCGGGTGAGGTGTTCGCGGCGGGCGGGGCGTGCACGAACACCGCTTCCGGCCCGAAGGTCGGGTCGAGCGTGTTCGGGCCGAACGCGCCGGCGTTGAGCGGGCCGGAGACGAACTCCCAGAACGGGTCGAAATCGGTGAAGGAAGCGCGATCCGGCGAGTAGTGGTGCGCGGCGGTGTAGTGCACGTCGGCGGTCAGCCAGACGACGTTGCGCACCCGGCGCCGCGAGATCTCCCGCAGCACCCAGGCGAGTTCCGTCTCGCGGCCGCCGGGCGCGCCGGGCAGGCCGTTGGCGACGCCCTCGATGGCCTTGCCGTCCGGCACGGTGAGGCCGATCGGGAGGTCGGCCTGGATGATCTTCCACGTGGCGGTGCTGCGGTCGAGCGCGTCGACGAGCCAGCGCGCCTGGCGGTCGCCGAGGATCCGGCCCGGTTTGGTCTGGTCGGCGGTGTTGGCGTCCTTGTAGGTCCGCATGTCCAGCACGAAGACCTCGGCGCGCGAACCGTGCCGGAAGTTGCGGTACACGCGGCCGTCGACGGCCTGGCGCCGGTCGATCGGATGCCATTCGTGGAACGCCTGGAACGCCCGCGCGGCGAGCACGTCGACCCGCTTCTCGGTGTATTCGGGACGGTCGTTGAGGATCTCACCCGGGTACCAGTTGTTCACGACTTCGTGATCGTCCCACTGGACATAGGCCGGCACGTTGGCGGTGAACCGCTTGAGGTTGTCGTCGAGGAGGTTGTAGGCGAACTGGCCGCGGTACTCGTCGAGCGTTTCGGCGACCTTCGACTTCTCCGGGGTGACGATGTTGCGCCACACGCGCCCGCCGGGCAGCGCGACCGTCTCGGTGAGCGGCCCGTCGGCGTAGACCGTGTCTCCACAGTGGAGGAACAGATCGGGACGGCGGTCGGCCATCGCGCGGTAGATCGTCATTCCGCCGCGTTCGGGGTTGATACCCCAGTTCTGCCCCGCGACGTCACCGGACCACACCAGGCGCACGTCGGACCGGCCGACCGGGGCGGTGGCGAACCGGCCGGTGACGGCCTCGCCGTACGTCCGGCCGTCGAGTGCTTCCGCGGTCACGCGGTAGTGGACCTCGGTCCCCGGCGGCAGGCCCGCGACACGGATCTTGCCGGTGCCGCCGGTCTCCGGGCTCATCACCGGCCCGCGCACGCGGCGCGCGTGCCGGAACGAGGGGTCCCTGGAGACCTCGACGATCAGCCGCGCGGGCCGGTCGGCGCGCGACCAGACGATGCCGGAACCGGTGGTGACGTCGCCGGACTGGACACCGTGGGTGAGCACCGGACGGTCGCCGCGGATCAGCGGGACGGCGTTCGCGGTCGCGGTTCCGGGGAGGAGCAGGCCGCCCGCGACGGCTCCGGCGCCGGTGAGACCGGCTTTGAGCAGCGTGCGGCGGTTGTGGTGGGAAGCGGTCATGGCGCGGTTCTATCCCGCGGCGACGGCCGGTGGGCCAACGGCGGTTGACCTGGTGATGAACGAACGGACGGTAGCCGGCTCAACCGTTCGGCCGATGCTTCCCGGCGCTCGCCGCCGGTAGCGTCGATCACCGGGGACGATCGATCCGGATGGGGGAACGATGCGAAGATTCCAGCGTGGTCTCGTGCTGCTCACCGCGGCCTTGGCGACGTCGAGCCTGGTGACAGGGGTTTCGTCGGCGGACGAGCTGGGCCGCACGAGGGCGGTGATCGCGTACACCGAGTACGGGATCCCGCACATCGCCGCGAAGGACTTCGACGGGCTCGGCTACGGCTACGGGTTCGCCGCGGCCAAGGACAACATCTGCGAACTCGCGAACACCTATCTGACGGTCTCCGCGCGGCGGTCCGCGCACCTCGGGCCGGGTGGCCAGGGCAATCCGGCGATGAGCGAGGCGAAGAACAACCTCGACAGCGACCTGCACTTCCAGCGGATCAACGATTCCGGCGTGATCGAACGGCTGCTCGCGCGGCCCGCGCCGCACGGCCCGCGGACGGAGGTCCGGGAACTCGCCGCCGGATACGTCGCGGGGTACAACGAGTACCTGAAGCGGACCGGTGTCCGGCGGATCACCGATCCGGTGTGCAGCGGCGCGGACTGGGTCCGGCCGATCAGCGAACTGGACTTCTACCGGCACCTGTACGCCATCTCCTCGGTGGGCGGGCAAGGCGTGCTCGCGGCCGACCTGGTCCGCACCCAGCCTCCGTCCACAAAGGACTTCCCGGCCGCGGGACCGGAATCGGCACCGAAGATCGCCGACGGACTCCGCAAGGCCATGGGCTCGGGTGAGCTCGGCAGCAACGGCATCGCCATCGGCGGCGACGGGACGAAATCCGGCGGCGGCCTGCTGCTCGGGAATCCGCACTATCCGTGGCAAGGCGGACGCCGGTTCTGGCAGTCGCAGCTGACCATCCCCGGCCGGTTCGACGTCGCCGGCGGGAGCCTGCTGGGGCTCCCGCTGCCGCAAATCGGCCACAACGCCGACGTCGCATGGACGCATACGGTGTCGACAGCCGTCACGTTCGGCCTCTTCGAGGTACCGCTGACCCCCGGCGACCCGACGACGTATCTCGTCGACGGGAAACCGGAGAAGATGACCGCGCACGAGGTGAAGGTCGAGGTCCGGGAGCCCAACGGCGAGCGCAGGCAGGTCGGCCGCACCTTCTACGGAACGCGTTACGGCCAGGTGATCGGGTCGGCGTTCGGCGTGCCGACGCCATGGACGACGACGTCCGCACATGCGTTGCGAGACGGAAACGCGGGCAATCTGCGCGCACTGAACACCTGGTTCGAACTGAGCGGATCGCGCAGCACCAAGGACGTCGCCGCGGCACTCGCGCACACCCAAGGTGTCCCGTGGGTCAACACCGTCGCCGCCGACCGGGCGGGCAACGCGTTGTACAGCGACATCCAGGTCGTCCCGCACGTCACCGACGATCGGGCGGTGAACTGCGGCACCCCGCTGGGCCGCGCGCTCTTCCCCGGCACCGGACTGTCCATCTTGGATGGTGCGAAGTCCTCGTGCGACTGGGGTTCCGACCCGGACTCCCTGGAGCCGGGCCTGTTCGCACCATCCCGGCTGCCACTGCAGCAGCGACGCGACTACGAACTCAACGCCAACGACAGCGCCTGGCTCTCCAACGCCCGCGCGCCGATCGCGCCACTCCCCCGGATCGTCGGCACGACCGGGACCCAGCGGTCGGACCGGACGAGGGAAGCGCTGATCTCCACCGAAGAAGGCTTGACGGGCAAGGGTTTCACGCCGTCGTCGATGAAAGACATGCTGTACCGCGATCGAAGCCGCACCGCCGAACTCGCGGCCGCCGACACGGCGAAAATGTGCGCGGCCTTCCCGGAAGGACAGGCTCCGTCCACGTCAGGGCCGGTGCCCGTCGGCAACGCCTGCGCGACACTTTCGGCCTGGGACCGCACCTTCCGGCTCGACAGCCGCGGCGCGCTCTTCTTCGAGCGATTCAGAAACCGGCTCAACGGACTCCGGAACATCTGGCAGGTCCCGTTCGACCCGAACCAGCCGGTCACGACGCCGCATTCGCTCGCGATCGGGAATCCCGACGTGCAAAAGGCTTTCGGTGACACACTCGCCGACTTCCGCGCCAACGGGCTCCCCGTCGACGGCAGACTCGGCGACAACCAGGCGGTGACCCGCGCCGGGCAGCGGATCCCGATCCACGGCGGGCCGGGCGGCCTCGGCGTGCTCAACGTGATCACGTCGCTGTGGGATCCGGCCAAGGGCAACCACGAGGTCGTGCACGGATCCAGTTACGTGCAGGTGGTCGGATTCAGCGGCAAAGCCTGCCCGGACGTCTCGACGATCATGACGTACTCACAGTCGGCCGACGTCACCTCGCCGCATTTCACCGACCAGACGCGGTTGTACTCGCAGGGCGGCTGGGTGCGGGGACGGTTCTGCGCCGCGGATATCGCGAGGTCACCGGAACTGCGGGTGGTACGACTACGATAAGCGCTCCCAATGTCATGAAAGGGTCGTTCAGGACATCTTTTGTCCTGAACGACCCTTTCATGACATCCGCGAAACGCTACTGCGGTTGCTGCTGCTGACTCGGGAGTGTCCCGGCCGCCATCCGCCGCGCCACGTCCTTCCGCAGCCACAACAGCCACAGCCAGATTCCGAGGAAGACCACTCCGAGGATCGCCACGGCGGGCAGTGCGACGAAGAAAGCGATCAGCGCGACCTGCAACACCAGCACCGCGGGCACCGCCCAAGGCTTCTTCAGGAAGCCGCATAGCACGATCAGCGCGACCGCGATCACGATCACCGACCAGCCGGTCAGCGAGCCGACGCCGCCGCCGAGTTTCGCCACCACCGGCAGCGCGAGCGCGACGGTGATGCCCTCCATGATCAGGGAACCGGCCATCACGCCGCGGAAGGACTTCATCGGGTCCTTGGCGGGCGGTTTCGGGGTCTCGTCGGTCACGCCGGCTCCTTACCGAACAGGGTCCTGGCCTCGCCCGCGGTGACGACCGAGCCGGTGACCAGCACGCCGCCGCCCGCCAGGGGCTCCTCGGGGTCGTCGCTCTGCTCGACGAGGCCGATGGCGGTCTCGATCGCGGCGTCCAGGCTCGACTCGGCCACGACGCGGTCTTCGCCGAAGATCGAGATGGCGATGTCGTTGAGTTCGTCGAGCGGCATCGCGCGCGGGGACGAGTTCTTGGTGACGACGATCTCGGAGACGACCGGTTCGAGGGCGTCGAGGATGCCGCGGGCGTCCTTCTCGGCCATCACGCCGACCACCGCGACGAGGCGGCGGAAGGCGAACTCCTCGGCGACGGTGGTGGCGAGCGCCTTGGCGCCGTGGGGGTTGTGGGCGGCGTCGAGCAGCACGGTCGGTGCGGCGCGAACGCGCTCCAGCCTGCCGGGGGTCTCGACCTCGGCGAAGGCCTCTCGGACGGCTTCGACGACCAGTTGCCTGTCCTTGCCCGCGCCGAAGAACGCTTCGACGGCGGCCAGCGCGAGCGCGGCGTTGGCCGCCTGGTGCGCGCCGTGCAGGGGCAGGAAGATCTCGTCGTAGATCCCGCCGAGACCCTGCAGCTTCAGCATCTGCCCGCCGACGGCGATCTCGCGTTCCATCACGCCGAACTCGCTGCCCGCGCGGGCGACGCTGGCGTCGACCTCGATGGCGCGTTCCAGCAGGATCTTCAGCACTTCGGGGTCTTGATCGGCGATGACCGCGACGCTGCCGGGCTTGATGATCCCGGCCTTCTCCACCGCGGCTTTGGCCGGCGTGCCGCCGAAGTACTCGACGTGGTCGACGCCGATCGGCGTGATGACGGCGACCTCACCGTCCACGACGTTCGTGGCGTCCCAGGAGCCACCGAGGCCGGTTTCGACGACCGCGGCTTCGACGGGGGCGTCGGCGAAGGCCGCGAACGCCATCCCGGTGAGCACCTCGAACTTGCTCATCGGCACCGCGTCGGGTCCGCCCGCGTTGTCCACCATGGTCACGTACGGCGCGACATCGCGGTACAGGTCGACGTACGCGGCGGCGGAGATGGGGGCGCCGTCGAGCGCGATCCGTTCGGTGACCAGCTGCAGGTGGGGGCTCGTGTACCGGCCGACGCGCAGGCCCATGCGGGTCAGCAGCGCGTCGATCATCCGGGTGGTCGAGCCCTTGCCGTTGGTCCCGGCGACGTGCAGCACCGGATAGCCGCGGTGCGGTTCACCCATGAGGTTGACCAGGGCCGCGATCCGGGCGAGGGACGGCTCGATCTTGGTCTCGGGCCACCGCTGGTTCAGCTCGGCTTCGACGGCGAGCAGCTCGCGGCGCGCCTGCTGCCCGTTGGGGTCGGCCGGGGCGAACTCGTCGCCCTGGTCGTCCAGTTCGTGCAGTTCCACGTCCTCCGGGGCGACGAGGTCCGGCACGGGGCCGAGCGCGAGGTTGTCCCCCAGCTGCCCGATCCCGCCGATCCCGCCACCGGCACCGCCACCCGCCTGGTATGCGGCGTCGGGTGCGTCCAGATCCGGATCGGTGTCGTCGGACGGATCGTGGGCACGTGCCCCCAATTCGTCGACACCGGCGAAACTGTCCAGATCTGCCAGGTCCGGGGATTCCTTGAAGTCTTCGGAATCCCGGCCGTCACCTCGCGGCACGAACTCTCCTTTTAGCCTTACTCCCTGTCGGACCGAGTCTACGTGCGGCTTTTGCTGGCACTCTCGACGCATGGGGTTCAACCACAACGACCACTACCATCCGCTGCTGCTCGACCAGCTGCCTCCCGGTCCCGGCGTGGCGCTGGACGTGGGCTGCGGCGGCGGACGGTTCGCGCGGCGGCTCGCGGCGACCGGGATGCACGTCGAGGCGATCGACCGGTCCGCTTCGATGATCGACCTGGCCCGCGCCGCCGGCTCGCCGGGCCCCGGCACGATCTCGTACCGGCAGGCCGACGTCGTCACCGAGAAACTGCCGGAGGGCGCGTACGACTTCATCTCCTGCCTCGCGTCGCTCCACCATGTGCCGTTCGACACGGTCACGAGGCTGCGGGACGCGCTGGTCCCCGGCGGTGTCCTTGCCGTGCTCGGCCTCGGCAGACCCAGCACGTTCGCCGATTACGCGCGCGCCGCCGTGGCGTCGCCGGTCAACGCGCTGGCCAGGGTGATCGTGTACGCGGGCGACCGGCTCAACGGCGGGATCGATCCGCTGCCGACGGCGCCGGTCGACGAGACGTACCCGCCGATGAGCCGCGTCCGGCGCGACGCGGCCCGGCTGCTGCCGGGCAGCAAGGTGCGGAACCTGCTCTTCTACCGCTATCTCCTGGTCTACCGCAGGCCGGAAGATGATCACCCGATCTGACACCCCAAGCGGGTGAAACCGGTGCTCGTCCACCCGATCGGCGGCGCCGGGCAGGCCGGATCCGGTTCATTTTTGAGAGGCCATCCAGTCCGGAGATCGGGGTTCTCATGCGCTTAAGACGTGTCCTGTTCGCGGCCGTCTCGACCGTCGTCCTGCTGATCGCCTCCGCCACGGCGGCCACCGCCGCCGAGCGGTCCTACCGGAATTACGTCGCGCTGGGTGATTCCTACACCTCCGGACCGCTGATCCCGCTCCCCCGCCTCGACCCACTCTTCTGCGGCAAGTCGACGCAGAACTACCCGTCGATCCTCGCCACGGCGCTGCGGGTGCGCTCGTTCACCGACATCAGCTGCGGTGGCGCCGACACCACGAACATGACGCAGCGGCAGCGGGTGACCCTCGGCAGCAACCCGCCGCAGTTCAGCGCCCTGCGCGCGAACACCGACCTGGTCACCGTCGGTATCGGCGGCAACGACTACGGCGTCTTCGGCACGCTGGTCGGCATCTGCCCGTCGCTGCGCGCGAGCGATCCCACCGGGAGCCCGTGCCAGGACAGGTTCACCGTCGGCGGCATCGACACCATCAAGGCCAAGATCGCCGACACCGGCAAGAACGTCGAGAAGGTGCTGGCCGGCATCCACGCCCGCTCGCCGCGCGCCGACGTGCTCGTCGTCGGCTACCCGCGGATCGCGCCGGAATCCGGCTACTGCCCGAAGATCCTGCCCTTCGCCGAGGGCGACTACGCCTGGCTCAACGACGTCGAGAAGGCGTTGAACTCGGCGATCGAGAAGGCCGTCGCCGCCGACGGCAAGGCGACCTTCGTGGACACGTTCGGCCCGTCCGCCGGGCATGACGCCTGCGCGCCGAACGGTGCCGCGTGGATCAACGGGCAGCACACGAAACTGCTCGCCGCGGCGGCGTACCACCCGTACCGCACCGGGATGGCCGGGGTGGCCGGAGTGGTCCTCCGACACCTCCGCTGAACCACCGCACGTGCAATGAAAGGTCCTTTCCTTGCGAAATTTGCAAGGAAAGGACCTTTCATAGCGCTCGTCAGGAGGCGGGCAGCGTCGCCAACCGCGCGTTGATGCGCTCGATATCGGCCACCGCGGTCTCCTTGCGGGCCCGGATCTTGCCGATCACCGGCTCCGGCGCCTTGTCGATGAAGGCCTGGTTGCCGAGCTTGGCCTCGGCCTGCGCGAGTTCCTTCTCCGCCGCGCCGAGGTCCTTCTGCAGGCGCTTGCGCTCCGCGGCGACGTCGATCGTGCCGGACAGGTCCAGTTCGACGGTGACGACGCCGGCCGACAGCCCGACCTCGAGCGACGCGCTCGGCGCGAAGCCGTCTTCGGGCTGCGTGAGCCGGACCAGCGCGCGGATCGGCTCGTCGTGTCCGGTGATCTCGGCGAACCCGTCGCCGGACAGCCGCGCGGCCACCTTCTGGCTGGGCTTGAGGCCCTGGTCCGCGCGGAACCGGCGGACCTCGGTGACCAGTTTCCGCACGTCCGCGATCCGCTTGTCCGCCACGGCGTCGGCGTACGAGGAGTCCGCCACCGGCCACGGGGCGATCACCAGCGACTCGCGGCCGGTCAGCGCCGTCCACAGCTTTTCGGTGATGAACGGGATGAACGGGTGCAGCAGCTTCAGCACGGTGTCGAACACGTGCCCCAGCACCGCGCGCGTCGCCGTCACGCGGGCTTCGTCGCCCTGGAAGACCTGGACCTTCGACAGCTCCAGGTACCAGTCGCACAGCTCGGTCCAGGTGAACTGGTAGAGCGTGTCGGTGGCCTTCGCGAACTGGTAGTCCGCCAGGTACCCGGTGACCTCGTCGACGACGGTCCCGAGCCTGCCGAGGATCCAGCGGTCCGCCTCGGTGAGTTCGGCCGGGGCGGGCAGCGGGGCGTTCGCGTCCGCGCCGTTCATCATCGCGAACTTGGTGGCGTTCCAGAGCTTCGTGGTGAAGTTCCGGGAACCCGCGACCCACTCCTCGCCGATCGGCACGTCGGTGCCCGGGTTGGCGCCGCGGGTGAGGGTGAACCGCAGCGCGTCGGTGCCGTAGCGGTCCATCCACTCGATGGGGTCGACACCGTTGCCCGCGGTCTTCGACATCTTCTTGCCGAACTGGTCGCGGACCATGCCGTGCAGCGCGATGGTCTTGAACGGCGCCTCGCCGGTGGCGTAGAGGCCGAACATCATCATCCGCACGACCCAGAAGAACAGGATGTCGTAGCCGGTGACCAGCACCGACGTCGGATAGAACTTGTTCAGGTCCGGGGTCTTCTCCGGCCAGCCGAGGGTGGAGAACGGCCACAGGCCCGACGAGAACCAGGTGTCGAGGACGTCCGGGTCCTGGGTCCAGCCTTCGCCGGAGGGCGGCTCCTCGTCCGGTCCGACGCAGACGACCTCGTCGTTCGGGCCGTACCAGACCGGGATGCGGTGACCCCACCACAGCTGACGCGAGATGCACCAGTCGTGCAGGTTGTCGACCCAGTCGAAGTAGCGCTTCTCCATCTCCGGCGGGTGGACGTTCACGCGGCCGTCACGCACCGCGTCGCCGGCGGCCTTCGCGAGCGGGCCGACCTTGACGAACCACTGCAGCGAAAGCCGCGGCTCGATCGGCTCCTTCGAGCGCTCGGAGTGTCCGACGCTGTGCAGGTACGGACGCTTCTCCGCGACGATGCGGCCCTGCTCGCGCAGCTTCTCCCGCACCGCGACACGGGCCTCGAAGCGGTCCATGCCGTCGAATTCGGTGCCGGTGCCGTCGATACGGCCCTGCTCGTCCATGATCGTGATCATCGGCAGGTCGTGCCGCTGGCCGATCTCGAAGTCGTTCGGGTCGTGCGCGGGCGTCACCTTGACGGCGCCGGTGCCGAACTCCGGGTCGACGTGCTTGTCCGCGACGATCGGGATCTTGCGCCCGGTCAGCGGAAGCTCGACCTCGGTGCCGATGAGGTGCGTGTAGCGCTCGTCGTCCGGGTGGACCGCGACGGCGGTGTCGCCGAGCATCGTCTCCATCCGGGTGGTGGCCACGACGATCGCGTTCTCGCCGTCGCCGTAGCGCATGGAGACGAGTTCGCCCTCGACCTCTTCGTGCTTCACCTCGGCGTCGGACAGCACCGACCGCAGCTCCGGCGACCAGTTGACCAGCCGCTCGGCACGGTAGATCAGGCCGTCGTCGAAGAGCTTCTTGAAGATCGTGTTGACGGCCTTGGACAGGCCGTCGTCCATGGTGAACCGCTCACGGGACCAGTCGACACCCTCGCCGAGGCGCTTCATCTGGGCGAGGATCTTGCCGCCGTGCTCGTTCTTCCATTGCCAGACACGCTCGACGAAGGCCTCGCGACCGAGCTCACGGCGGCTGGTGCCCTCGGCGCGGAGCTGCTTCTCGACCAGGGCGTGGACCGCGATGCTCGCGTGGTCCATGCCCGGCAGGTACAGCGTCTCGTCGCCGAGCATGCGGTGGTAGCGGGTGCTGGCGTCGATCAGGGTGTGCTCGAACGCGTGCCCGATGTGCAGCGAACCGGTCACGTTCGGGGGCGGGATGACTACCGTGAACGGCGGCTTGTCCGACGTGGGGTCGGCCGTGAAGTAGCCGGCGTCTACCCAACGCTGGTAGAGCGAGGCTTCTTCGTCGGCCGGGTTCCAGGCACCCGGAAGGTCGGTCTGCTGCGGCTGGGCGTTCTCGGTCACAGTTGACAAGTCTACGAACCCTCTCCAGCGAGTTCCTCACCGGCCGTAACGCCCGCTGTTCCCAGCCGATGAGGGGATGTCGTCACGCACTGGGGAAGGGCGGGCTCTTGGAAGACCGGCAGCTGGAGACGCATCCGGATCTGATGGATCCGGAATGGCGCAAGCGGGCCGAACGCGCCGCCCGGCTCGGCGCGAAGCAGGACCTCAAACGGCGGCGGAAACAGAAGCCGCGACGGCGGTTCCGGATGTCCCGGTGGCACGTGGTGGTCCTGTTCCTGGTCATGACCGTGGCCGTGCTCGCGGCCGCGGTGGTGGTCGTGAACCAGCTGCGGGGAAGCTCCAGCGCCGCACAACCTCCGAAGGTGGCTCCGGTGCTCAGCGGCGTCGACCTCGCCCGGCCTTTCGACCGCACCCCCGCGGCGAACTGGCGCGAAGGCGTCGCCGGGATCGCCGTGCCGCCGGGGCAGGCCATCGGCGGCTTCACCGCGCAGGAGGTCGACGCGGCGTATCAGACGGTGACGAAGGCCATCGCGGCCGCACGGCTCGGTTCTCGGGCGCTCCGGGACCACAACGGCTCGGAACTGCTCGCCCTGCTGACCCCGAACGAACGCACCCGGCTCGAACAGACGCTCACGAGCGGTCCCACCCTCGAAAAGGATCGGTACTTCACCCTCATCGGAGCGAAAGGGCTGTCGCAGGTGCCGCCGCGCATGACCGGGTCACTCACGGCGAAGCCCGGCGGCAAGGGCGAGTTGATCGTCCACGCGAGCTACGCGGTCGCCTACGCCTTCGACGCGCGCCCGGACGAGGCCCGGTCACCGGCGGACATCGTCCCGTTCCTCCGCGAGGAACAGGACTACATGATCCGCAAGGCTCCGCCGTTCGCGAAGGCCGACGCCGGGCTCAGCATCGGGCAAGGTTCGGGCTACCGCTCACGCATGGCCTGTGACGCGATCAAGACGGGTATCCTCGCGCCCCAGTACGCTGACAAGGACAGACCGGTCGTCGGCGTACCCGTCGGCGACGATGCCGCTGCCTACGATCCGACGAAACCCCTGCCGTCGCTGGACACCTGCGGGTAGCGGGCCGAAACACTGGGGAAGAGGACAGAGATGGACGAAGAGGACCGGCGGATCGAGACCCACCCGGACCTGGTCGACCCGAACTGGCAGAAACACGCCGAACTGGACGCCTGGCTGGGTGCGAAGAAGGAACTCAAGAAGAAGCGCCGCAAGCAGCGCAAGGCGGCCCCCTCCGGTGGCGGCTACTCCGCGCCGGGTTCGAGCCGGTGGCCGGGCATCGCCGCGATCGCCGGCCTGATCGTGCTGGTCGTGGCCGCGGTGACGGTGAACGCGGTGCAGGAACGCGGCGTCAACGAGACGCCATGGTTCCCGCTGGACGAATCGCAGATCACCCGGCTCGTCACCGACGCCTGACCCCCCTCGGTCGCGCGCGGAGGCGGCAAGGCGCACGATGGGGTCCATGACCCGCGAAGCACCCGCGAACGACGTTGACGAGACACAGCTCGAGGTCGGGAAACCGAAGAGCTGGGCGGCCGGGATCCCCGGGGTCGCCGTCTCCCTGATACGCGGCATGGAGCAGATGGGCGCCGCGCGCACGGTGAAGACGCTGCGCCTGCTGAACCAGCGCGACGGTTTCGACTGTCCCGGTTGCGCATGGCCGGAGCCGCGCGAGGTCGACGGCGAGCACCGCAAGCTCGCGGAGTTCTGCGAGAACGGCGCGAAGGCCGTCGCCGAGGAGGCGACGAAACGCCGGGTCGGCCGCGAGTTCTTCGCCGAGCACTCCATCCACGATCTCGCGGACAAGACGGACTTCTGGCTCGGGCAGCAGGGCCGCATCACCGAGCCGTTCGTGCTGCGCGAAGGGGCCTCGCACTACGAGCCGATCTCCTGGGACGACGCCTTCACCCTGGTCGCGGACGAGCTCCGCGCGCTGCGGAACCCGGACGAGGCGATCTTCTACACCTCCGGCCGCACCAGCAACGAGGCCGCGTTCCTCTACCAGCTGCTCGTGCGTTCCTACGGCACCAACAACCTCCCGGACTGCTCCAACATGTGCCACGAGTCGTCCGGCGCGGCCCTCGCGGCCACGACCGGGATCGGCAAGGGCTCGGTGTCGCTCGCCGACATCCACAAGGCCGACCTGATCGTGGTCGTCGGCCAGAACCCCGGCACCAACCACCCGCGCATGCTCTCCGCGCTGGAGGAGGCCAAGGGCAACGGCGCCAAGATCATGGCCGTCAACCCGCTGCCCGAAGCCGGCCTGATGCGGTTCAAGAACCCGCAGAACGTCCGTGGCGTCATCGGCAAGGGAACCCCGCTTGCCGACGAGTTCGCGCAGATCCGGCTCGGTGGCGACCTCGCGTTGTTCCAGGCGATCGGTCATCTGCTCCTGAAGTGGGAGCAGGAGACCCCCGGCACGATCGTCGATCGCGCGTTCGTCGAGTCGTCCACCGAGGGCTTCGAGGACTACGCGAAGCATCTGCGGGAGATCGACTGGACCGAAGTGGGCGCCGCGACCGGGTTGCCGCGTGAGCAGATCGAGCGGCTGGCGCGGATGATCGCGACGTCGGAGCGGACCATCTACTGCTGGGCGATGGGCCTGACCCAGCACAAGCACGCCGTGCAGACGATCTCCGAGGTCGCGAACCTGGCGCTGGTGCGCGGCATGATCGGCGAACCGGGCGCGGGCCTGTGCCCGGTGCGCGGGCACTCCAATGTCCAGGGCGACCGGACGATGGGCATCTGGGAGAAGATGCCGGAGTCGTTCATGGACAGTCTCGACGCCGAGTTCGGCATCAAGGTCCCGAGGGAACACGGCTACGACACCGTCGATTCGATCCGCGCGATGCGGGACGGCAAGGGCAAGGTCTTCTTCGCCGTCGGCGGCAACTTCGCCTCCGCCACGCCGGACACGGAGCTGACCGAGAAGGCGCTCAAGTCGTGCTCCTTGACCGCGCACGTGTCGACGAAGCTCAATCGCTCGCACGTCGTCCCCGGCAAGACCGCGCTGATCCTGCCCACCCTCGGCCGCACCGAACGCGACGTCCAGGCGGGCGGCGAGAAGTTCGTCACCGTCGAGGACTCGATGTCGCAGGTGCACACCTCACGCGGCAGGCTGGCCCCCGCCAGTGACAAACTGCTCTCCGAGGTCGCGATCATCTGCCACCTCGCGGAAGCGCTGTTCGGCGCCGGGCACCCCGTGCCGTGGCGGGACTTCCACGCCGACTACGACCTCATCCGCGACCGGATCGCCCGTGTCGTCCCCGGCTGCCACGACTACAACGCCCGCGTGCGCGAGCCCGACGGCTTCGTCCTGCCGAACGCGCCGCGCGATTCCCGGCAGTTCAACGGAACCGCCAACGGCAAGGCGAACTTCACCGTCTCCGAACTCGAGTATCCGCAGGTCCCCGAAGGCAGGCTGCTGCTGCAGACGATGCGCAGCCACGATCAGTACAACACCACGATCTACGGTCTTTCCGACCGCTACCGCGGCATCGAGGACGCCCGGCGCGTGGTGCTGGTCAACCCCGAAGACCTGGTGTCGCTCGGGCTGACCGACGGCGCGATGGTCGACCTCGTCTCGGAATGGCGGGACGGCGACCGCCGCGCCCCGCGGTTCCGGGTGGTCTCGTATCCGACGGCGAAGGGCTGCGCGGCGGCCTACTTCCCCGAGGCGAACGCCTTGGTGCCACTGGATTCGGTGGCGGACAAGTCGAACACCCCGGTGTCGAAGGCGATCGTGGTGCGGCTGGAACCGGTGACCGCACCTTAGGCTGCCCGCTTGGCGGTGCCGGGCGGGCTAGAACCGGGTCCACCGTGAAGTGGCCAACCCACTTCGCGGAAAGGCCTTGCCATGTCACGAAGATCGACTTCGCGTTGCTTCGCCGCACTGGCCTCGCTCATGCTCGTCGCGGTACTGCCCGGCACGGCCACCGCCGCTCCGGGCGCACCACCGCCGCTCCCCTTCGTCTCCCAGCTCGACCTGTCCTGCTACCGGACCGAGGGCTACAAACCGCCACCGGCGGAGCTCACCCTCAAGCACCTCAACCCCGTCCTGGCGAAGCTGCCGATGGAGACGGTCAAGCTGGGTGAGCGCCAACAGCTCTGCGTGCCGGTCGCGAAGAACGGCGAGATCCCGCCGCCGGGAATCGTCGACTTCGTCCGCTGGGTGGATCTGTCCTGCTACCGGATCGAGGGCGGCGCGGTGAACTTCCCGCTGACGCTCAGCCACCTGAACCCCGTGGTGCGGAAGCTGGGCATCCAGGACGCGCACGTGACCATGTTGTCGCCGGAGCAGTTGTGCGTCCCGGTCGCGAAGAACGGGGTACTGCCGCCACCGGAGGTCCTGTCGTTCGTGCGGCACATCGACCTCGAGTGCTACGCGTTGCGCGTCCTCGGCATCCCTGCCGTCCCCTTCCCGCTGACGCTGGGCCACCTCAACCCGGTGCTGGCCGACCGGCCGAAGGTGGACGTGAAGGCCGGCAACGCGCGGCAATTGTGCGTGCCCGTGGCCAAACGCGGCGACGAGATCCCTCCGGAGGTACTCGACACCTTGCAGTGGCTGGATCTGGCGAAGTACGACGTCACCACCGGGCCGAGCGTCGTCGGGCCGGTCACGCTGAAGCTGACCCATCTGAACCCGGTGCTGGCGCGCCTTCCCAGCGAAGAGGCCGTCATCACCGAACCGGCTCAGCTCGGTCTTCCGGTCGCCAAGAACGGCAAGATCCCACCTGGCTGAGGCTCAGTCGATGCAGCCGGCGGCGTCCGGGGTGATCGGCTGGTCGCCCTGCGCGGGCGCTCCCCCGCCCGCGGACACGCCCGGTCCTTTGTAGACCTGGCCGAGGACGACCTCGATGGTTCCCGCGGCGACCGAGTCGGCTTTCTGGACATCCAGTCCACCGAGCAGCTTCGCGACCTCCGCCGCGGGTCCGGCCGCGTCGCTGTACCGGACGACGGAGGTACGCCGCCCGGCTTCGGCCTTCGTGTCGCCCTTGCCGAAACCCTTCTCCGCCAACAGGTCCGAGACGCGGGCGGCGAGACCGTCCTTGCCGCTCGCGTTGACGACGTCGACCTTGGGGCCGGCGGGCGCCTGCGACGACGCCGCGGGCTGGGCGCCGATCAGCGAGGCGGCGAACGCGCGCACCTGTGCGGGGTCCACCTGCACGGCGGTCCAGGTCGGGTGCCGGGGGTCGTAGCGGTAGTCGGGGTTGACCACCGGGATCGTCTCGAAGGCGATGCCACCGCCGGAGACCCCGCGCATCTGCCGGACGAAGTCGAGCAGATTCCACGAACCGTCGAGCACCACCGAACGCTTCACCGCGTCGATCAGATCGGACACCCGCGCCGGGTTGGCCAGGGTCCCGCCGGACAGCACCTTTTGCGCCAGTCCGGCGAGGAAAACCTGCTGACGGCGGACGCGGTCGAGGTCACTGCGGGGCAGGTTCTTGCGCTGGCGGACGAAGGCGAGCGCGTCGGCGCCCTGGATCGTCTGCCGTCCGGCCGGGAAGTCCGCGCCCGAATCCCGGTCCTTGGTGGCCTTGTTCAGGCACACCTCGACCCCACCGACGGCCTTGCTGATCTCGTAGAAGCTCAGCAGGTTGACCTCGGCGAAGTGATCGATCTTGACGCCGCTGAGCTCCTCGACCGCTTTCAGGGTGGCCTTCCGCGCGGCGGTGATCGCCTGCTTGTTGATCTCGGCCTTGTCGGTCTTGCCCGCCGCGCGCTGCTCGTTCGCCGAGGCGAACTTGGTCCGGCCGAAGATCTCGTTGATCTTGCTCTTGTCCTTCGTTCCCGGCTGCGCGACCCACGAGTCACGCGGGATCGAGAACGCCTTCACGGCCTGCTGCCCGTTGGGGATACGGAGCACGATGAGCGTGTCGGTCAGGTCGTCGCCGTTCGCCCCGGCCCGCAGTTCGCGCAGGATCTCCGGCGGGAGCGGCCGGTCCTGGTTGTCGGTCCGCGCGTCGCGCCCGACCAGCAGGATGTCCAGCGAACCGTCGGCGGGCTGTTCTCCCGGGTCCGGCGCTTCGATCACGTCTTCGCGGGTGACGCCGTCGAGCGACTCCAGCGTCGTGTATCCGTACGCGGTCCCGCCGAACACCGCCACCGCCATCGCGGCGACCAGGACCTTCCCCAGCTTGTGCACGTCCCTAAGACGCACGGGAGGCGGTCATTGCTGCAAGGGTGATCCACTTCACATCCGCAGATGCGACGCGCCGTTCAGGTCGAGGATCGCGCCGGACGCCCATGCGGCGTCGGCGGAGGCGAGGTAGAGCACCGCCGCGGCGACCTCCTCCGGCGTCCCGACCCGGCCGAACGGGCTCTCGCCGCGCGCGCCTTCGACCTTCGCCGCGACCCGGTCGGTGGCGGTGAAGCCGGGTGCGACCGAGGTCACCGCGATCCCGTGCGGGGCGAGGGCGACGGCGAGCGACTGCCCGAGCGAGTGCAGCGCGGCCTTGCTCGCGCCATAGGCCGGGAACTCGGGCTCACCCTTGAACGCGCCCCGCGAACCGATGTTGACCACCCGGCCCGCCGCGCCGCGCTCGATCATGTGCCGGGCCACGCAGTAGGTCACGTTCGCGGTGCCGAGCACGTTGACGTCGACCATCCGCCGCCAGATCCGCTGCCAATCCGCATAGGACACTTCGGCGATGGGGTGGGCCGCCGCCGCGGACGGCGCGTAGGCGGCGTTGTTCACCAGGACGTCGACGCCGCCGGCCAGCCCCTCGGCTTCGTCGGCGACCCGTTGGGCCACTTCGGGATCCGAGAGGTCGCCCTGGACGAGCCCGTGGCCGGAACCCGGCAGTCCGGCGAGCGTCCGCTCGGCGTCCTCCCGGTTCGAGGCGTAATGGACGGCGACACGATCGCCCTTTTCCGCGAAGGCCCGCGCGATCGCACGGCCGATGCCACGCGACGCCCCGGTGACGAGAATTCCCACGGGCCGACCCTACTCAGCCGCCGAAGAGCTGGACCACCTTGCGGAACAGTTCGTAGACGCCGTAAGCGAACGGGAGCGCGACCCACAGCCAGGCGAAGACCATCAGCCCGGTGCGGCGGCGTTCGGGAGCCTGTCCGGTCATCGGGCCTCACTCCTCGCGGGCTCGCCGGACGGCGACGGCTCGTGGAACTTCGGGTTGACCGGGCGCACCAGTTCGTTGGCGACGAAACCGGCCACCAGCAGGCCGATCATGATGAACAGCGACGTCGTGTACAAGTCGGGGCCGACCTTGCCCGCCGCCTTCTGGCTGTCGGAGATGGCGTTGACGATGAGCGGCCCGAGCACGCCTGCCATCGACCAGGCGGTCAGCAGCCTGCCGTGGATCGCGCCCACCTGGTAGGTGCCGAAGAGGTCCTTCAGATACGCCGGCACGGTCGCGAAGCCGCCGCCGTAGAACGACAGGATCAGCATGGCGCACAGGACGAACACGAGCTTCGAAGCGTTGGTGGTCAGCGCGATCACCAGGTACAGCAGCGCGCCGACACCGAGGTAGAGGCGGTAGATGTTCTTGCGCCCCACCAGGTCCGAAGTGGACGACCAGACGAACCGGCCGAGCATATTGGTCAGCGAGAGCAGCGCGACGAACCCGGCCGCGGCCGCGGTGCCGACCGGCGTCGACGTCTCGCGGAAGAAGTCCGCGATCATCGGCGCCGCCTTCTCCAGGATGCCGATGCCCGCGGTCACGTTGAAGCACAGGACCACCCAGAGCAGCCAGAACTGCGGCGTCTTGATGGCGTTGCGCGCCGACACGTTC
Source organism: Amycolatopsis sp. WAC 01376 (assembly GCF_003947415.1). Taxonomy (GTDB): domain Bacteria; phylum Actinomycetota; class Actinomycetes; order Mycobacteriales; family Pseudonocardiaceae; genus Amycolatopsis. The sequence continues at coordinate 165,775 of NZ_QHKL01000003.1, read as the reverse complement.
GCGGTGGTGATCATCGCGTTGCCGTGGTCGGTCTTCGGCGTCCAGCCCTTCGGCTTCCAGTCGTCGGCGGGGACCCGCACCAGCAGGATGCCCAGGCTCATGAAGACCGCGTAGACCAGGCCGTGCACGAGGAAGGCGGTCGCGACCGTCCCGATCGACCACGGCGAGCCGCCCAGCATCTGCGTCGACCACGGGGAGGCGATCAGCGCGCCGCCGCCGAAGCCCATGATCGCGATCCCGGTGGCCATCCCCGGCCGGTCGGGGAACCATTTGATCAGCGTCGACACCGGCGAGATGTAGCCGATCCCGAGCCCGATGCCGCCGATCCCGCCCCAGCCGAGCACGACGAGCCAGTACTGCGAGGTCGCGACACCCAGCGCCGAGATCAGGAAGCCCGAGCTGAAGCAGACCATCGAGACGAACATCGCCCAGCGCGGCCCGTTGCGCTCGACCAGCGTCCCGCCGAAGGCCGCCGAGAGCCCGAGCATCACGATCCCGAGCTGGAACGGGAGCGCGCTCTGCGTGCCGGTGAGCCCGAGGGTCTTCTCCAGCGGCGCCTTGAAGACGCTCCACGCGTACGCCTGCCCGATCGACAGGTGGACGGCCAGCGCGGCGGGAGGGATCAGCCAGCGGCTCCAGCCCGGTGGTGCGACGATGCGGGAACGGTCCAGGAAGCCGACAGCCATCCGGCGCCTCCGTACTCTGGGGATGTGCACTGGGAATGTATTACTTAATTCCCGACGTTGCAGTACTCAAGTGTCGAATAACCGGTCAGAAGGGTGGACAAGTGGGCAGGGTGACGGTGCGGCGTCCGGTGCGGATGATCTCCGCGACGAAGGACGTGCGACGACCCGACTCGCTCGCGGCCGAAGAACCGCTGGAGATCCGCGTCGGCGGCAAGGCACTCGCGGTCACCATGCGGACACCCGGTAACGACGTCGAACTGGCGCACGGGTTCCTGTTGTCCGAGGGCGTGCTCACCTCCCGCGAGGACGTCGCGGTCGCCCGGTACTGCGACGGCGTCGACGACCAGGGCCGCAACACCTACAACGTCCTGGACATCGCGCTGGCCGAAGGTGTCGCGCCGCCGGAGACGGGCGTCGAGCGGAACTTCTACACCACGTCCTCGTGCGGCGTCTGCGGCAAGGCCGCCCTCGACGCGGTGAAGCTCAAAAGCCGGTTTTCACCGGAGAAGTCCGGATTCACCGTGAGCAAGGACGTGCTGGCGAAGCTACCGGACACGCTGCGCACGCATCAGAAGGTCTTCTCCAGCACCGGCGGGCTGCACGCGGCCGCCCTGTTCGACGGCGACGGGAACCTCGCCGTCGTCCGCGAGGACGTCGGCAGGCACAACGCCGTCGACAAGGTCCTCGGCTGGGCGTTGCAGGAAGGCCGGATCCCCGCCTCGGACGCCGGCCTGCTGGTGTCCGGGCGTGCCTCGTTCGAACTGGTGCAGAAGGCCGCCATGGCGGGCATCGGCCTGCTGGCGGCCGTTTCCGCGCCGTCGTCGCTGGCCGCGGAACTGGCCGACGAGAACGGCATGACCCTCATCGGTTTCCTGCGCGGCGAGAGCATGAACCTCTACACCGGCGAACAGCGGGTGCTCGGGCTCGACTGAGTGGGTCGGATGTGATCGCTGGTGACAGTGGGACGGTAGTGACCTCGGCGGCCGGTCGTGAAGTACATGAAGGACCCCTTCCTTGCGTCTAGCGCAGGGTCCCGGCAAAGTCGCATAACTGCTGGTCGGCTCCGCCGCTAGAGCAGGACAAGACGAACGTGCCGTGGCGGACCCGACAGGAGCGAGCCTCACCCGGCTCGTGACTGTCCACAAGGGACGCTTTACGAGGCAAAGGTGCCCGATTTGGGCGACTTGCACGGTTCCGCGTGGGGGTCGTGAGTGGCAATGAGCGTTCTAACGCTCATTACCACTCACGACCCCCACGCGAAATCACGCAAATACCCTGAACCGGGCATCCGCGCCCCGAGAAGCGTCCTTTGTGGATAGTCAAGTGGTGTCGCAGGCTCACTCAGGAGTCACTGCCGGCCCGAAGGCGTCCTTCACCGCATCAGACGCAGCGATGGGAGCCTTCGCCCCACCACTGACTCGCCCGGGAACGCGACCCGTTTGCCTTACGGGTCAATAACCCTCATTGCCACTCACGACCCCCCGCAGAACCGCACATAGCGGCGTCAATCGGACACGCAATCGCCCGGCGGAGTCCCTTGTGGACACTGAAGCCCCGCCGGCGCCCAGAATCAAGCCCCACCACCGGCACGTGCGGCCCCGCGACAGCGCAGGAATAGTCGCCTGACCTGCAAGATCTCGACTTTGCCGGGACCCTGGTGGTGGGCGGAAAGCGTCCTTCACCACGTGACATGCCGGGAAAGTCCCTTTCAGCTCACCCAGTTACCGTGGAAACCGTTGGGCACCCGGTCCGGCAGGTGCACGGCACCGACGGTCTCCAGCGTTCCCGCGTCCAGGATCGTCAGGTCGCTCTTCTGTGTCGCGGGGTCGTAGACGAAACCCATCAGCACGCCCTCGTCCTCACCGGCGTCCACTGAGGACGGGACGAACACGAACTCCCCGACCTGGCTGCCCTCGCCGAATTCCCGCGAAGCGACCGACCGGTTCCACAGATCGTGCTTCAGCAAGGAACCCGAGGACGCCGATCCGTCCCTTGTGGACACCGAGTAGCCGAAGCGGTGCCGTCGCCCGACCAGCCGCTCGTCGACGCGCGGGAATTCCTGACCCTGGTCGTCGAGGCGTTCCTCGACGACCTTGCCGACGGTCAGATCGATGGTCCAGCGGTCCAGGGTCGGCGGCCCTTCGGCGGGGCCGAGCAACTCGGTGTCGAACATCTTCGGGTGGCGGACGACGTCCAGCACGATGTCGTCGCCGTCGTCGTAGGCGTTCATCGGGTGGAACACGTAGCACGGCTCGATCTCGAACCAGCGGACGTCGCCGTCGCCGCCCTCTCGCGGCATGACCCCGATCCGCGCCGGGTACTTCGGGTTCCAGCGATACGGCAGGCCGGAGTTGCCCGAGATCCGCTGACGCAGCCTCGCGCTGAGGGGGTCCGGCACCTTCACCTTGCCCACGAGCGCGGACAGCACCAGCTGGGCGGGAGTGCGCAGGAACGCCGGGACGGACGCGGCGACGGCCTGTTCGGCGTCGAAGGTGACCGGGAGGTCGTAGAAGACGACGTGTTTCTCGGTCAGGGAGAAGTCGTGCATCATCGGCGAACCGGTGACCTCGATGTCCACCTTGCGCCGCGCGCGGCCTTGGGCGTCGATCACCGAGTACTGCACTTTGTTGCCCTGACCGAAGAAGTACGACACGGCGTGCAGTTCGCCGGTCTCCGGATCACGCTTCGGATGCGCGGTGTAGCCGCCGGGAAGGGTGCCGTCGAAGTCGCAGACGCCGACGGTGTCGAGTTCGTCGGTGAGCTCGAAGCTGGTGGACCCGCCTTCGATCAACGCGAGGGTCTTGCCGGCGTGGCCGATCACGTTCGTGTTGGCCCCGAGGGAGGCGACCCCGGAAACCGGTCCGCCTTCCCAGCGTTCGCCGATCTGCCGCGACAGCCGGGGGTTGCGCACCCAGCGGTTGCGGTACCACTCGGCGCGGCCGTCACGCAGCCGGACGCCGTGCACCATGCCGTCGCCCATGAACCAGTGGTAGGCCTCCGGGTCCACTTCGGACAGCGGGTTCGGCCCGTTCCGCAGGTAGCGCCCGTCCAGGTACTCCGGGATGTGCCCGGTGACGCTCAGTTCGGTGATCGTGTGCTCACGGCTGACCGGGGCGAAGTTGCCCTGGAGGAACTTGTTGCCCATCGAAGGCCCCCTAGCGACGGATATAACACAGTTATGGATATATTTATAACAGGGTTATGGAATACTGGCAAGCATGTCACCGAAACCCTCCGCCACCGAGGTCAAGGCGAAACTGGTCGAAGCGGCGATCCGGCTGCTCTCGGACGGCGGCCCGGAGGCACTGCAGGCCCGCAAGCTGGCGGCGGAGATCGGCGCGTCGACCATGGCCGTGTACACCCACTTCGGCGGGATGGGCGCACTGGTGGACGAGGTCGCGCGCGAGGGATTCCGGCGGCTGTCGGCGAATCTGGGCGAGGTCGAGGAAACCGCCGACCCGGCGGCCGACATCCTCACCCTGGCGCTGGCGTATCGGCGGACCGTGGTGGACAACCCGCAGCTCTACGCGGTGACCTTCGGCCAGAGCCAGCCCAACGGGCAGAAGGCGGCACTGGTCGACATGACCAGCAAGGAGACCCGCGAGAGCCTCAGCGATGAGGGCATCGAGGCCTTCGGTTACCTCGTCCGTGCCGCCAAACGCGTGATCGACGCGGGCCGGTTCCGGCCCGCCCCGGAGTTCGACGTCGCCGCCCAGCTCTGGAGCGCCGTGCACGGCTACATCACGCTGGAGGTCGCCGGCCACTTCGGCGACAGCGGGAATGGTGTGGACCACATCCTGATTCCCCTGGCCACCGCCCTCGGCGTGGGTCTCGGCGACACTTACGAGGCCGCGACGCGCTCCGCGCGGATCTCGATCGAGGCATGGCGCGCGAAAGAGGGAAACATCGGCACCTGATCCGGCGATACCCCGGTCACAGGTCGGTGACATGTGCAACCTTCCAGCGGAAACGTGCGTCTGACCTGGTGGAAGCAAAACGGGGGAACGGGGATCGGTGAACGAGGACGATCAGGGGCACACGCCGCTGCCGGGGGTGGACGGCGCCCGTCGCTGGCTGAGCCGCCGGTCCGTGCTGATCGCCGGCGCCTCGGGTCTCGGCGTCGCCGGGCTCGCCGCCGGAACGGCCACCGGGGCCCTGCCGTTCAGTGAGGCGCTCCAGCGGGCACTCGGCGTCGCGTCGCCGACCCCGGCGACCCAGCTGGGCAGCCCCCGCGTCGAGCGTGTCTATTCCGAAGCCCGCGGGCGCGAGGTCGACCTGGTGCTGATGCTGCCGACCAAGGCGCCGCCCAAGGGCCTGCCGATGTCGCTGATGCTCCACGGCCTCCACGGCACCGCGCGGCACGCGGCTCCCACCGGGCTGCTCAAGCAACTCAGCAGCGAGGTCGCCCGCAAGGCGGTGCCCCCGTACGGGTTCGTCGCGGTCGACGGCGGCGACCACTACTGGCACGAGAACCAGCCCGGCGACAACCCGATGGCGATGCTGCTCGAAGAGGTCCCCCGCTGGCTGGCCGCCCGAGGCCTCGGCGGCCGGGACGGGCTGCCGTTCGCCGCCACCGGGCTTTCGATGGGCGGTTTCGGCGCGCTGCTCTACACGCGGCGCCGTCTCGAACGCCGTCGCCCGCCCGCCGCGGTCGCGGCGCTCGCGCCCGCGCTGATGACGTCGTGGGCCGAGATGAGCAAACGGCGCGCGTTCCGCGACGCCACCGACTGGGGCTCGCTGGACCCGTTGCGCCACATCGACGTCACCAAGAAGGTGCCGACCGGGATCTGGTGCGGCACCGAAGATCCGTTCATCGGCGGGGTGCGGAAGTTCATCTCCGAAGCGCGGCCCATGGTCGCGCACACGGCGCGCGGCAAACACGGCGACACGTTCAACCGCACCGTCGTGCCGAGCCTGGTCGCGTTCCTCGGCAAGCACGTCCCGAAGAACGCCTGAACGCTCAGACGCGGAAGAAGATCCTGGTCACGGTCGAGCCCGGTCTCAGGTACTGCCGGACGAGATCGGCGACCTGGTTCACCAGCACCAGGCCGCGTCCACCGATCTGCCCCGCGGTGGCGGGCCGCCTGCCGGCCAGTGGATCGCTCAGGGTGCCTTCGTCGATGACCTCGCAGAGCACATGGGCCTCGTCGCGCCAGACGCGGACGACACCCTGGCCCGAACCGTGCAGCACGCTGTTGGCGGACAGTTCCGCCACGGCGAGCACGAGATCCTCCACCCGGCCCGGGGACAGCCCGCTCTCCTCGGCGCGCACCTGTGCGAAGTGCCGCACCGCGCTGAGCCTCGCGAGATCGAACCGGAACGCGTCGGCCACGACCGGTTCGGGCAGCGGCAGGTTGTACTGCTCGACGACCGCGTCGGGCGCGTAACCCTCGCTGCGTCGGTCGCCGTCGGCGCCGGAGAGGATCGGATGGGTCCGCTCGGCGTCGGCGAGGACGCCGTCTTCGAGTCTGGTCCGGTCGTACGGGCACAGGATGCTGAGGTCACGGTCGCCGAACGCGAAGTTGATCAGCGCCTCGTGCTGTGCACACGCCGGGTACTCGAGGGGCGAACGGCCCGCCCAGATCGGTTCGCCGATGATCCGGACCGGCCCCGGCCGGTTGTCGGCGAACGCGAGCAGCACACCGGGAAGGATGCGGCCGGGGTTACGGCCCGCTTCGGTCATGTCGATGAGCTCGACCTCGGCGGCGGAATCGCCCAGCGCGTCTTCGATCAGCGTCAGATTCCGGCCCGGGACGGCGACCGCGACCGGCTCGTCGAGCTTCAAACCCTCGAGGATGTACGGAATCGTTCCGTTCAGGTACTCGGTGTCACCGGAGTAGAGCAGGCCCACGTGGGTGAAGGGACCCGCGGTGACTGTCACGGACTCGTCTTACCCCGTTGGGGCAGTTCTGAAACCCTGCTAACGGAGGGAAATCCGAAAATGGTGCCGGGCCGATCAGCCGAGCCAGCGTCCCGCCATCGAGATCAACCAGAATCCGGCGAGCGTCGCACCGGTGAACAGTCCTGTCCAGGCGACGAGTGAGGAGTTCGCCTCCGCGCTTCGCGCCGTCTTGATCCGGAAGAGCGCGTACGCCGAGACGGCGAAGAACGGCAGCGGGATCAGCGGCAGCGGCGACAAGCGGACGACACCGGCCACCAGGCAGGTCGCCACCAGCACGCCCAGCACGATCGTCAGCGCGCGCGGGATCCACGGATGCCCTCGATACGCCCCGACGACGATGCGTTCGGTGAGTTCGACGAGTCCCCTGACCTCGCGTGGACTCGCGGCTTCCAGCTCGGGAGCCTCGTTCTCGTCCTTCGTGGGAGTCAGCGGCACCATCGCATCCTATCTCGGTCCGGTCACCGGCCGGACCTGGCCGGAGAAACCGATGCCCCGGCCGGAAGGCTCCGGCCGGGGCATCGTTGACGCTGACGTGCTTTGTCAGGCGGACTTCTCGCCGCGTTCGCTGCCACGACGGCGTGACGGCTGACGCGCCACGATCGTCGGGTTCACGTTCTCGCGGACGGTCTGCTCGGTGATGACGACCTTCGCGACGTCGTCGCGGCTGGGGATGTCGTACATGACCGGCTGCAGGACCTCTTCCATGATCGCGCGCAGGCCACGGGCGCCGGTGCCGCGGAGCACGGCCTGGTCGGCGATGGCCTCGAGCGCGGTCTTGGTGAACTCCAGCTCGACGTTGTCCATCTCGAAGAGCTTCTTGTACTGCTTCACCAGCGCGTTGCGCGGCGTGGTCAGGATGCTGACCAGCGACTCCTTGTCCAGGTGGGTCACCGTCGCCACGACCGGGAGGCGGCCGATGAACTCCGGGATCAGCCCGAACTTGATCAGGTCCTCCGGCATGGTGTCGGAGAAGATGTCGCTCTCGTCGATCTCGGCCTTGGTGCGGATCTCCGCGCCGAAACCGAGGCCGCGCTTGCCGACCCGCTCGTTGATGATCTTCTCCAGCCCGGCGAACGCGCCGGCCACGATGAACAGCACGTTCGTCGTGTCGATCTGGATGAACTCCTGGTGCGGGTGCTTGCGGCCGCCCTGCGGCGGCACCGACGCGGTGGTGCCTTCGAGGATCTTCAGCAGCGCCTGCTGAACGCCCTCACCCGACACGTCACGCGTGATCGACGGGTTCTCCGACTTCCGGGCGATCTTGTCGACCTCGTCGATGTAGATGATGCCCGTCTCGGCGCGCTTGACGTCGTAATCCGCCGCCTGGATCAGCTTGAGCAGGATGTTCTCGACGTCCTCGCCCACGTAGCCGGCTTCGGTGAGCGCCGTGGCGTCCGCGATCGCGAACGGGACGTTCAGCATCTTCGCCAGCGTCTGGGCCAGATAGGTCTTGCCGCACCCCGTCGGCCCGAGCATCAGGATGTTGGACTTCGCCAGTTCGACGGTCTCGTCCTTGGAATCCTTCGGCCCGGCCTTGTCGTCGGACTGCACACGCTTGTAGTGGTTGTACACCGCCACGGCCAGCGAACGCTTCGCGTCGTCCTGGCCGATGATGTACTGCTCGAGGAACTCGTGGATTTCGGCGGGTTTGGGCAGCTCGTCGAGCTTGACCTCACCGGCTTCGGCCAGTTCCTCTTCGATGATCTCATTGCAGAGATCGATGCACTCATCGCAGATGTAGACCCCGGGGCCGGCAATGAGCTTCTTCACCTGCTTTTGGCTCTTGCCGCAGAAAGAACATTTCAGCAGGTCGCCGCCGTCACCGATCCGTGCCATGGCCGTTGACCTCGTCCCCTCCGGCGCGATACGCGCCTGACTGTCTTACCGCCCCGGTCACGGATGACCGCTCGGAGCCTCACACACTGCCACTGACGGTACCCGCCCGATGGCGTCGGCGGGAGAACCAACGTCACATCTGAGCACGCCAGAAGCTGACCTTAGACCAGGGATCCGGTGCGTGTCGTCTCCCGACACGCACCGGGCCCCTCCCGCGATCAGCTGCTCGAGGCCTTGCGGTACTCGAGCACCTCGTCGACGATCCCGTACGCCTTGGCCTCGTCGGCCGTCAGGATCTTGTCGCGCTCGATGTCCTTCTTGATGTCGTCGGCTTCCTTGTTCGTGTGCTTCGCCAGGATGACCTCCATCTGGCGCCGCACCCGCTGGATCTCGTTGGCCTGGATCTCCAGGTCCGAAACCTGGCCGTAGGTGCCCTCGGTCGCGGGCTGGTGGATCAGCACCCGCGAGTTCGGCAGCGTGAACCGCTTGCCGGGGGTCCCGGCCGCCAGCAGCACGGCGGCGGCCGAAGCGGCCTGGCCGATGCACATGGTGACGATGTCGGGGCGGACGTACTGCATCGTGTCGTAGATCGCCATCAGCGCGGTGAACGAGCCACCGGGCGAGTTGATCAGGATCATGATGTCGCGGTCCGGGTCCTCGTGCTCGAGGTGCAGCAGCTGGACCATGACGTCGTTCGCCGACGCGTCGTCGATCTGCACGCCGAGCATGATCTGACGCTCTTCGTACAGCTTGTTGTACGGGTTGGATTCCTTGATGCCGTAGCTGGTGCGCTCGACGTACGAGGGCAGCACGTACCGCGACTGCGGCAGCTGGAGCCGCGACTGCATCCCAGGCGCCTGCGACCCGATCGGAAGCTGGAAGTTGCTCATTGAAAATTCTCCTGTGTGCCGGCGCGGATCAGCTGTTGGGAAGCGGGTTCTCGCGCGTGAGGACCTGGTCCACGAAGCCGTAGTCCTTCGCCTCCTGCGCGGTGAACCAGCGGTCGCGGTCACCGTCCTTGACGATCTGCTCGACGGTCTGGCCGGTCTGCTCGGCCGTGATCTTGGCCAGCTCCTGCTTCCACTTGCCGAACACCTCGGCCTGGATCGCGATGTCGGAGGCCGTGCCGCCGACACCCGCCGAGGGCTGGTGCATGAGGATGCGCGCGTGCTGCAGCGCGTACCGCTTGCCGGGCGTGCCGGAGGAGAGCAGGAACTGCCCCATCGACGCGGCCAGGCCCATCGCGTAGGTCGCGACGTCCGGGCGGATCAGCTGCATGGTGTCGTAGATCGCGAAACCCGCGGTGACCGAGCCACCGGGCGAGTTGATGTAGAAGCGGATGTCCGACTCGGAGTCGTCTGCGTCGAGCAGCAACAACTGGGCGGTGATCCGGTTGGCGACCTCGTCGTTGACCTCGGAGCCGAGGACGACGATGCGCTCCTGGAGCAACCGCTCGAAGACCGAGTCGGTGAGGTTGAGCCCTGCGGTACCGGTCCGCGCCTGGGGCGTGTGCTGCGTCACGTCTGCCTGCCTTTTCGCCGACGGCGGCGGGTGGAACGTTCGCCGCCGCGTATGTCCAGATGCTTGAGGATCTTGCAACCGACCCTAACGAACTTGGGCGGTGCAGAATGCCTGACACCGCCCAAGTTCGCTTACAGCTTTACGGTCCGTTTCGACCGGACCGCGTATTCCCTACTCGGCCGCAGTCTTCGCGGCCTCTTCGGTGACCTGCGTCTCCTCGGCTGCGGGGCCGAAGAGCTCTTCGAGGTCGACCGTGGCGCCGGAGGCGTCGGTCACGGTGGTCTTGCGGACCACCGAGGCCAGCGCCTTGCCGCGGCGCACGTCGGCGTAGATCGCGGTCAGCTGGCCGGACTGCTGCGCCCGCTGGACGTACTCGTCCGGGCTGACGCCGAAGCGCTGCGCCTGGTAGATGATGCGTTCGGTGAGCTCGCCGTCGTTGACCGACGTCTGCTCGGCGTCGGCGATGCTGTCCAGCAGCAGCTGCGTGCGGACCGCCTTCTCCGACTCCTCGCGGACCTCGGTGTCGAACTCTTCGAGGGTGCGCCCTTCGGCCTCGAGCGCCTGCGCGAACTGCGCCTCGTCGTGGTCGAACGGGTGGATCGCGTCGTGCTTGCGGTTCTCGATCTCGGCCTCGAGGACCTTCTCCGGGATCGCGACCTCGGTGCGCTCGAGGAGTTCCTCGAGGACCTTGTCGCGGGCCTGGACGCCCTGCTGCATCTTCTTGACGCGGCCGAGACGCTCGCGAAGGTCGGCCTTCAGCTCGTCGATCGTGTCGAACTCGCTCGCCATCTGGGCGAACTCGTCGTCCGCCTCGGGCAGCTCGCGCTGCTTGATGGTCTGCACGGTGACGGTGACGTCGGCGTCCTTGCCCGTGTGCTCGCCGGCGACCAGCTTCGTGGTGAAGGTCTTGGTCTCGCCCGCCTTCGCACCGATGATGGCCTCGTCGATCCCGTCGACGAGCTGGCCGGAGCCGATCTCGTAGGACAGGCCGGTGGTCGAGGCCTCCTCGACCTCCTCACCGTCGACGGTGGCCGCGAGGTCGATCGAGACGAAGTCGCCGTTCTCGGCCGGACGGTCGACGCCGGTCAGCGTGCCGAAGCGGGCGCGCAGCTCGTCGAGCTGCTCGTCGACCTCGGCGTCGGTCAGTTCGACGTCGTCGACGCTGACCGCGAAGCCCTCGAGGTCGGGCAGCGAGATCTCCGGGCGGATGTCGACTTCGGCGGTGAACTCGAGGACCTCACGGTCCTCCAGCTTGGTCACCTCGAACTCGGGCTGGCCGAGCGTGCGGACCTCGCCCGCGCGCACGGCTTCCATGTACTTGGCCGGAATGACCTCGTTGACGACCTCGTCGAGCACCGGGGCTCGCCCGATCCGGCTTTCCAGCACGCGAGCCGGCGCCTTGCCCGGGCGGAAGCCGGGGATGCGCACCTGCTGGGCGATCTTGCGGTAGGCGCGGTCGAAGTTCGGCTTGAGCTCGTCGAACGGCACCTCGACATTGATCTTGACTCGCGTCGGGCTGAGCTGCTCGACGGTGCTCTTCAACGTATTCTCCTCGAGCGGTAAACGATGTGATGGGCATCCGCATGCGGTCGACAGCGGATGTGCCCTGGCCAGCTTGTGGACAGGGCCGTCCGAGTCTAGGCCGTGTCCTGTGGGTCTGTTCGACGGGGTTCGTGATCCAGGTGGTTCCTGGCGGTGCGGGCGGATCGGCCTCGTACCGGGTCGTACTCGGCCGCATCCGCCCGTGCCGTCAGGGACCGCCTGGGCGCGAAGCCCGCGAACAGACCCACGGGACGCGGCCTGGGTCGTGGCCCTCGCCGCCCCTGGCCCGGGGCCATCAGCCCGCCCTCCCCCGCCGAGCACAGCAGTCGCGCACGGTCCGACGAACAGGGCACGGACCACCCGATCGGACGAGTTTTCGGTTCTTCTCTGTTACGAAGCCGTCCGTTCCTGGACACGGATGCGCGCCACGCCTCACCATCGGGCGCTGTGACGTGGTGTTTCGGCACTCACATGAAGTTTACAAACCAGTACTAATTGTCTACGGTGTGACAGCTTGTCCCGGTAGCCATCGACCGAGGGGAACGATCGATGACCGTCGCCGTAACCCGGTCCGAGGACACGGGGGAGATACCCGAGAGAAGACCGAGACGCGGCGTGCCCAACCCGCGCGTCCCGCTGCCGGTCGTCTCGGTGCCGACAGTGTTGTTGTTCACCGGCGGCCTCATGGTGTGGAGCGGCGCCACCTGGCTGGTCGTCAACGAGGCCGCGCCGCTGTGGGTGACCATTCCCCTGCACGCGCTCGTCACCTTCACCATGTTCACCGTGCTGCACGAGTCGACGCACCACGCGGCCGGACAGCTCACCTGGGTCAACGAACTGCTCGGCAGGCTCGCGATGCCGTTCGTGGCGGCCTACGGCTCCTTTCCCTTGGTGCGCTACATCCATCTGGAGCACCACCGCAACACCAACGAGGACGCCCACACCGATCCCGACGCCTGGACCGCGCACGGCCCCTGGTGGCAGTTGCCACTGCGCTGGCTGACCATCGACTTCTGGTACGCCCGCTTCTACGTGGCCCGGCAGCGCACGCGCCCGCGGTCGGAGCGGATCGAGACCGCGGCCGTCGTCACGCTGAGCCTCGCCGCGTTCGCCTGGCTTGCCGTGACCGGCCACGGCTGGGAACTGCTGATGGTCTACCTGGTCCCGCAGCGCCTCGGGCTGGCCGTGCTGGCCTGGTGGTTCGACTGGCTCCCCCATCACGACCTCGGCGCGCAGCGGCAGAACCGGTTCGGCGCCACCCGCGTCCGCGTCGGGCTCGAATGGCTGATGACGCCGATCATGCTGTGCCAGAACTACCACCTGGTGCACCATCTCCACCCGGCGATCCCGTTCTACCGGTACCTGCGTACGTGGAAGGACAATCGCGACGCCTATCTCGCCAGGGACGTCCCGATCGCGACCCCGTGGGGCCGCGAGCTGACGTCGACGGAGTACCGCGAGTGGCGTCAGCTCACCGGTTCGTTCGACGAGGAACCGCCCGCTCCCCAGCCCCGGGGGCCGAGCCGGTTCCACTCGCTGCGCGTGGCCGAGATCCGGCCGCTGTGCGAGGGCGCCGTCACCGTGATGTTCGACGTGCCGGAGCGGCTGCGGGAGACCTTCCGGTTCACCCCCGGCCAGCACCTCGTCATCCGCGCCGAGGTCGACGGGGAAGAGGTGCGGCGCGCCTACTCGATCTGCTCGACACCGGACTCCGGGATCCTGCGGATCGCGATCAAGCACCAGCTCGGCGGCGCGTTCTCGACGTTCGCCACGACGGAACTCGCGGCGGGCGACGAACTGGACGTCCTGCCCCCCGACGGCGTTTTCACCCTGACGCCGGACCAAGGCCGCGCGGGCCGGTACGTCGCGCTCGCCGCGGGCAGCGGGATCACGCCGATCCTGTCGATCCTCACCGCGACACTGGAGAACGAGCCGAACAGCAAGGCGACCCTGCTGTACATCAACACCTCCGGCGCCAGCACGATGTTCGCCGACGAACTCGGCGGCCTCGCCGCGCGACTGGGCGGACGGCTGCACGTCGTGCACTACCGCACCGACGAACGCGACCCGGACCTGCGCACACACCGGCTGGAGAAGCCGTTCGACATCGTCGGCGAGGCGCTGGCCATCTCGCACGAGCGCTACCAGCGCGGCCGGCTCGACAGCACCCGTCTCCGCGCACTGCTGCAAGCGCGGCTGCACCCGGCGAAGGTGGACGACTGGTTCCTGTGCGGCCCGCGCGACCTCGTCGACATGGCCCGCCGGACACTTGCCGATCGTGACGTCCCCGAGGAACACGTCCACTTCGAACTGTTCCAAGGCGCGCTCCCCGTCCGCCCCTCACGGCGGCCGGGCCCGACGCTGACGGTGACGGCGGCCGGGAAGACCGTCGAAATCCCCGCGACGGTGGGCGAAACCGTGCTCAGCGCCGCGCTGCGGCACGGCGTCGACGCGCCGTACGCATGCGTCGGCGGCGCTTGCGGCACCTGCCGGGCGACGGTGGTGCGAGGCAGCGCGCGGATGGACGTGCACTACGCGCTCGGGGACGAGGAGGTCGCGGCCGGGCAGATCCTGACCTGCCGGGCGGTGGCGACTTCGGCCGAACTGGGCGTGGACTACGACCGCTGAGCCTCTTCGGGCTTGCGGGCGCGCGAAGGCACGCCGACGGGTAGCGAGGGCCTCCTTCACTACCCTCAGGGTAGGCAAGGAGTCCTTCACGGACCGGTGCGTCAGGGCTTGCGGCGCGGAGCTCAGCTGTCCGACCGGCGCCAAGAGAGCGCTATGAACGGTCCGTTACTTGCAAATTTTGCAAGTAACGGACCGTTCATAGCACGCGACGCGCCAGTCACCGACGCGTCGCGCTTGACTCCCCAGTCCGAAGTGGACGGTGTGTTTTCGTTCATGATCGGATCTCCTGTGCCTCACGCGCACAGCGGGCTCACAGGCGGGACACAACGCGCGCATACGACCGCGGCGCACCCTCGGGGTCATGGCACCCGGTTCGGTCCCGACCACCGGCCCGCGCCGGTCGTTCCGGCCCGGGCGGCTTTCCCTGCGCGCCAAGCTGACCGGCTCGATGGTGCTGTTGCTCGCCTTCGTCTGCCTGGTGATCGGCGTCGCGAGCGAGGTCGCCTTGCGGTCGTTCCTCACCCGCCAGATCGACGACCAGCTCTCGGCCGCGTCGGCCCGTGCCCACGACTTCGCGAACCGGCCGCCGGAGGACGGCTTCGGTCCCGATCCGCTCGACGCGCCGGGCCAGGCGTCCGGGACGCTCAGCGTGCGTTTCTCCGGTGACCGGGTGCTGTACGCGGGAATCCTTACCGTGCAAGGACTTCCGCAGGGGTTGTCGGCCGAACAGGAGTACGGCCTGTTCGCCGTCCCGGCGGACCGGCCGCCGATGACGATAACGCTCGGCGGTCTGGGCGAATACCGCGTGCAGGCCGTCTCGATCCCCGGCGGCGCGGTCGTCACCGGGCTCCCCCTCGGGCCGATGCAGGACACCTTGACCACGGTCCGGTGGATCCTGTTCGGGGTCGCGCTGGCGGGGGTCGCCGGCGCGGGGTTCCTCGGCGCGTTCGCGGTGCGGCGCACGCTGCGGCCACTCGACCGGGTCGCGGCGACCGCGGGCCGGGTGTCGGCGATGCGGCTCGACCGCGGTCACGTCGCGCTTTCGGTGCGGGTGCCCGAGATCGACACCGATCCGCGGACCGAGGTCGGCCAGGTCGGTTCGGCGCTGAACCTCATGCTCGGGCACATCTCGCGGGCACTGGAAGCCCGGCACGCCAGTGAGACGCGGGTCCGCCGGTTCGTCGCGGACGCGAGCCACGAACTCCGCACGCCGCTCGCGGCGATCCGCGGGTACGCCGAACTCGCCGGTCGCGGCAGCGCGCTGGTGCCGCCGGACGTCGCGCGTTCGATGTCCCGTATCCAGTCCGAGGCCGCCCGGATGACGACACTGGTCGAGGACCTCCTTCTCCTGGCGAGGCTCGACGCCGGACGGCCGCTCGAAGCGGCCGAAGTCGACCTCACCCGGCTGACCGCGGACGCCGTCGCCGACGCGCACGTCGCCGGCCCGGACCATCGCTGGCAACTGCGGCTCCCGCCCGAATCCGTATTCGTGCGCGGCGACGTCCAGCGCCTGCACCAGGTCCTGGCGAACCTGCTGTCCAACGCGCGCACGCACACCCCGCCGGACACCACGGTGATCACCGCGCTGAGCCGCTCCCACAACGGGTCCGCGGTGCTCACCGTCACCGACAACGGTCCCGGGATCGCCCCCGAACTCCTGCCGGCCGTGTTCGAACGCTTCGCCCGCGGCGACACTTCCCGGTCGCGGACCGCGGGCAGCACCGGGCTCGGGATGGCGATCGCGTCGGCCATCGTCGTGGCCCATCACGGCACGATCGAGGTGCACAGCCGTCCAGGGCACACCGAGTTCGCCGTCCATCTGCCGGTGATCGGATCCTCACAGCGGGTGCACAGCTTCGGCACAACCACGCCCCAGGTCGGCCCCCGACGCTGAGCCCATGACCCTCCTCGCCTCCCGCGACGAAGCCGATCGAACCGCTCCCCCCGCCCGAGGCACACCGGCCGATCCGCGCTGGGTCCGGCCGTCCGTGGCCGCGCTGCTGCTCACGACCGCGGTCCTGTACCTGTGGAACCTCGGGGAATCCGGCTGGGCCAACGCTTTCTACTCGGCGGCCGCGCAGGCCGGGTCGCTGAGCTGGAAGGCGTTGTTCTTCGGTTCCAGCGACGCCGCGAACGCGATCACGGTGGACAAGACACCGGCCGCGTTGTGGGTGATGAGCCTTTCCGCGCGCCTGTTCGGTGTCAACGCCTGGAGCGTCCTGGTGCCGCAGGCGCTGATGGGGATCGGCTCGGTGGCGTTGCTGTTCGCCGCGGTGCGGCGGACGTCCGGCCCGGCCGCGGGTCTGCTGGCGGGGGCCGTCCTCGCGCTCACCCCGGCCGCCGCGCTGATGTTCCGGTTCAACAACCCCGACGCGCTGCTGGTCCTGCTCCTCACCGCGGGCGCCTACTGCGTCGTCCGCGCGCTGGAGAAGGCGAGCCCGCGGTGGCTGGCGCTGGCCGGGGTCGCCGTCGGATTCGGCTTCCTCGCGAAGATGCTGCAGGCGTTCCTGGTGCTGCCCGCGTTCGGGCTCGCGTATCTGATCGCCGCGCCGGTCCCGCTGGGCCGCCGGTTGCTGCATCTGCTCGGGGCCTTGATCTGCACCTTCCTGTCCGCCGGCTGGTACCTCGCCGTCGTCGCGTTGTGGCCCGCCGCGGACAGGCCGTACATCGGCGGCTCGCAGGAGAACAGCCTGTGGGAACTCGCCTTCGGCTACAACGGTTTCGGCCGCATCACCGGTGACGAGGTCGGCAGTGTCGGCGGAGGCGGCGGGGGCGGCACGGGCTGGGATCGGTTGTTCGGCAGCGAGATGGCGGGCGGGATCGCCTGGCTGCTCCCGGCCGCCGTCCTCGCGCTGGCCACCGGGCTGTGGTTCACCCGCCGGGCACCGCGCACCGACCGCGGCCGCTCGGCACTGATCGTCTGGGTCGGCTGGTTCCTGGTGACCGCCGTGGTGTTCAGCTCCATGAGCGGCATCATCCACGCCTACTACACGATCGCGCTCGCCCCGGCGATCGCGGCGCTCGTCGGGATCGCGGGCACGCAGTTGTGGCGCGCACGGGGGAATCCGGCCGCCGCGGGTGCCTTGAGCGCCGGAATCGGGCTGACCGCGTTGACGGCGTATCTCCTGCTGTCGCGGCAATCCGACTGGCTTCCCGGCCTGTCGATCGCGATCCTCGTCGCCGGTCTCCTATGTGCTTTCCTGGTCTTCGTCGCAGCGCGCTTACCTGACGTGGCAAGGCGTCTGGTCGCCGTCGGCGCGCTGATCACCGTTCTGGCGGGCACCGGCGCGTACACCGTCGCGACGGCCGCCACCCCGCATTCGGGCGCACTTCCTTCCGCCGGACCGGAAACGGTCCGTGGCATGAGAATGGGCGCTCCCGGCGGCCTGCTCGGCACGAGCCTGCCCGGCGAAAACCTGGCCGCCCTGCTCCGGCGGGGAAGCGAGAACCACACCTGGACGGCGGCGACCGTCGGCTCCAACAACGCGGCGGGCTACCAGCTCGGCAGCGGGGCACCGGTGATGGCCGTCGGCGGGTTCAACGGCACAGATCCGGCACCCACCCTGGAACAGTTCCAAGAGTATGTCCGAAGTGGACGGATCCACTACTTCCTCGGCGACGGCATGATGATGCGCGGGGAGACCGGCAGCGACGCCGCCGAGCGGATCGCCGCCTGGGTCGCGGAAACCTACCGGCCGACCACTGTGGACGGCGTCACCGTCTACGACCTGAGCCGGTGAAACCCGTGCCGGAACACAGCGACGGCACAGCCGGGACACAAGCCGGCCTCAGCGCGATGGCCGAGATTGACGATATGACAGCCGCGATCATCTCCGGCGCCGAAACCGGCCGCCGCCCCGCCATCGCCCCGGACGGCTCGCCCGTCCTCGACGTCGTCATCCCGGTCTACAACGAGGAAACCGATTTGGAGCCGTGCATCCGCGGGCTGCACGCGCACCTCGTGGAGCAGTTCCCGTACCCGTTCCGGATCACCGTCGCGGACAACGCCAGTACCGACGGCACCCTCCGGGTCGCCGAACGGCTGAGCCGCGAGTTCGACGACGTCGAAGTCCGTCACCTCGAAGAGAAAGGCCGCGGCCGCGCGCTGCGTGCCGTCTGGTCCACTTCGGACGCTCCGGTGCTGGCCTACATGGACGTCGACCTCTCGACCGATCTGGCCGCGCTCGGGCCGCTCGTCGCACCACTGCTGTCCGGGCACTCCGACCTCGCCATCGGCAGCAGGCTCGCCCGCGGCGCGCGGGTGGTGCGCGGGCCGAAACGGGAGTTCATCTCCCGCTGCTACAACCTGATCCTGCGCGGCACGCTGGCGGCGAGGTTCAGCGACGCGCAATGCGGGTTCAAGGCGATCCGCGACGAGCTCGCCGAGCGCCTGCTCCCCCACATCCAGGACACCGGCTGGTTCTTCGACACCGAATTGCTCGTACTGGCGCAGAAAGCGGGGCTGCGGATCCACGAGGTCCCGGTCGACTGGGTGGACGACCCGGACTCGTCGGTGAACATCGTCGCCACCGCGACCGCCGACCTCAAAGGCATCGCGCGCCTGACCAAGGCGACGCTGACCGGCCAGATCCCGATCAGCGGCCTGCGCGAGCAGCTCGGCCGCGCGCCGATCCAGGTGCGGGCGCCGGGAGTGCCGCCGAGCCTGGTGCGGCAACTGGTGCGGTTCGCCGCCGTCGGCGTCGCCAGCACCATCGCCTACCTCGTGCTCTTCCTGCTGCTGCGGACGTTCACCGGCGCACAGGTGGCCAACCTCGTCGCACTGCTGGTGACGGCGATCGGCAACACCGCGCTCAACCGGCGCCTGACCTTCGGCATCCGCGGCCGGGAAGGCGCCGGGCTGCACCAGTTCCAGGGCCTCATCGTGTTCGGCCTCGGGCTCGCGCTCACCAGTGGTGCGCTGGCGTTGCTGCACACGATGACGGCACCGGGACTGCCGCTCGAGATCACCGCGCTCGTGCTCGCGAACCTCGCGGCCACCGTCCTGCGCTTCCTGTTGCTGCGCGGCTGGGTGTTCCGCCGCCGCACCGCCACCGAGATGGAGAGCTGACCCCATGACCACCGCACTCGCTTCCCGGGCGGAGCCTGGACACGTCGAGGAAAACGCCACGAAATCACCCGGCCGGTGGGTCCGGCCCGCCGTCGCCGGCGTGCTCGCCGCCACCGCGCTGCTGTACTTCTGGAACCTGACCGCCTCCGGCTACGGCAACTCGTTCTACGCGGCGGCGGTGCAGTCCGGCACCCAGGACTGGAAGGCGTGGCTGTTCGGCTCCCTCGACGCGGGGAACGTGCTGACCGTCGACAAACCCCCGGCCGCGCTCTGGGTCACGACGGCGTTCGCCCGGCTCTTCGGCTTCTCCAGCTTCACCGTGCTGGCGCCCCAGGCGTTGATGGGGGTCGCCTCCGTCGGCCTGCTGTACCTGACGGTGAAGCGGACCTCCGGACCGGTCGCCGGGCTGTTCGCCGGGGCGGCGCTCGCCGTCACCCCGGTCGCCGCGCTCATGTTCAAGTTCAACAACCCCGACGCACTGCTGACGCTGCTGCTGATCGCCGGCGGGTACTGCACGATCCGCGCGATCGAAAAGGCGAGCCCGCGCTGGCTGGCCTTCGCCGGTGTCGCCGTCGGATTCGGCTTCCTCACCAAGATGATGCAGGCGTTCTTGGTGCTGCCCGCGTTCGGGCTCGCCTACCTGATCGCCGCGCCGGCCTCGCTGGGCAAACGCTTGCTGCACCTGTCCGGAGCTTTGGGCGCGACCGTCCTGTCGGCAGGCTGGTTCATCGCGCTGGTCGATCTGTGGCCGACCGACTCACGGCCGTACATCGGGGGTTCGGACGGCGACAGCCTGCTCGAACTGGCGCTGGGCTACAACGGCCTCGGCCGGATCTTCGGCATGGGCGGCGGCGTGATGGTCGGCGGTCCGAGCGGGGTCGTGAGCGGCTCGGCCGGCGGGAACGTCGGCTTCGGCGGCGAGAGCGGCCTGACCCGGATGTTCGGTGCCAGCTTCGGCGGCGAGGTGTCGTGGCTGCTGCCCGCCGCGCTGATCGGGCTGGTGGCGGGGCTGTGGTTCACCAGGCGGGCCGCGGGGACCGACCGGACGAGGGCCGCGCTGATCATGTGGGGTGGCTGGATGCTCGTCAGCGCGCTGGTGTTCAGCTTCATGAGCGGCATCGTGCACCCGTACTACGCCGTCGCGCTGGCGCCGTCGATCGCCGCCGTGGTCGCGATCTCCGGGACCTCGCTGTGGCGCGGCCGGGCGCATCTCGCGCCGCGGGTCTTCCTGTCGCTGATGATCGCGGCCGGCGCCGTCTGGGCGTACATCCTGTTGGACCGCAACGCCGACTGGCTGCCCGCGCTGCGCTGGACCATCGCCGGGCTCGGCCTGGTGACCGCGACCGTCGTCCTGGTGGGTGTCCCGCCGATGCGGAAACTCGCCGCCGTCGTGGCGACGGCCGCCGTGCTGACCGTCGGCCTCGGCACCACCGCGTTCGGCGTCGAAACCGCTTCGCAGGCGCACTCCGGCTCGATCCCGATCTCCGGTCCGGCCGTGAACGACCCCCGCGGGATCGGCAGCATGGGAATGGACGAGGGTTCGTCGGCGGAGATCGGGGCCCTGCTCGCCGCGACCACGACGAAATGGGCGGCCGCGGCGCCGAGTTCGCAGTCCGCGGCGAATCTGGAACTCGCGAGCGGGAAGTCGGTGATCGGCATCGGCGGCTGGAGCGGTTCGGATCCGGCCCCGACACTCGCGGAATTCCAGCAGTACGTGGCGAACGGCGACATCACCTACTACGTCGAAGGAGGCCGCGGCGGTCCCGGTGGCGGCTCGGACGAGATCGCCGAATGGGTCGCGGACAATTTCGCCGCCACCACCGTCGGCGAGCAGACGGTGTACCGCCTGCTCTCCTGAAAATGCTTCGACAAGTGTTGGGGCGCACGGGAATCCTGGACGGCGTGAATCGGCCGTACCGCTGGGACCTCGTGCGCCCCGACCAGCTCGGGACGCTGCTGGAACGCGCCGAAAAACCTTCGCTGTGGTTCCTCGACGAGCTGATCGCGTGCGCCGCGAAGGTGATCGCCCGCGCGGGAGACGCGGACCTGTATTTCGTCGGGCGTTCCGCGGACAGCGTGCACGACCTGTTGAGCGGAACCCCGTGGCGGGACCGGATCCACCAGCTGCCGTTGTCGTTCGCGGGAGCCCGTGACGGCCTGACGGCCGCCGACGTGGCACAGCTGCGTGCCAATCTCACCGCGGCGGGGCTCAGCCCGTACGACCTAGCGCGCGGACGGCCGAAGGTGTTCGTCGACCTGGTCTACACAGGACAGACGTTCACCGAGCTGTACCGGCTGCTGCGCGACTGGATCGACGACGAACGCGAGGCCTGGAGCATCATCCGCGGTCGGCTGCGGTTCCTCGGGATCACCATCCGCGAGGACACGACACCGTCGGCGTTCCGGTGGCAGCAGCACTTCGACTGGCCCGCCGAACTGCCCGCGAACGGGGTCCGGAACATCTCGCTCGACTGGCCGGTCTGGCACTACTTCGGCGACGTGCAGGCGAAACTCACCGCGTCCTTCCCGCGGCCGCGCTGGTCGGACGAGAACGGCCGCGCGCCGGAGCATTCGGAAAAGCGGCTGCGGGGGCTGGCCGAAGCGGTCGCGATCGTCGAGGCGGGCCGCTCGAAGGCGGCACGGGACCTGCTGGTGCGGCACCTTCGGAGTGAACCGGCGATGGCGGAGAGCTGGCTGCGGACGCTGATCACCCGGCTGCGGTGACCGGCCGCGCGCGTGTCGTCCATCCAGACACGCGTGTCGTCCGTCTGATCACGCGTGTCGTCCCAGCAGTCACGTGAGACAGCCAGACGGGACCGACAGGCGGCTATCACCCCACCCTCAGGTCGTCCACAGGAAAGGGGCGGACGCTGGAAGCAGGCGGGTCACCCAGGGGTGAGGAGAAGACCATGAGGGAACTTCCACACTGGCACACGGCGAGCGCGCAGGGGCCGCGTGCGCACAACGCGGACGCCGTCGCGGCGTATGCGGCCGCGGGCGGCCGGGGAATCGTGTTCGCGCTGGCCGACGGAGTCGGAGATCACCCGAACGCGGCACGAGCGGCGCGGACGGCGGCTTCGGCGGCGGCCCGGACACCGGTCGAGCAGGGCGCCGCCGGGGCTGTTCTCGCTGCTCAGCGCGCTGTACTCGGGCTCGGCGGGACGGGTGACTGCGTCCTCGTCGTGGCCGTCCGGACCGACGAGGGGTATGGCATCGCGTGGGTCGGGGACGCGCGGGCGTACGCTTGGGATGGTCACACCGTGCGGCAAGTGACCAAGGACCATACGCTCGCGCAGTACTTCCGCGACCACGAACAGCCCGTGACACCGCGGATGGAACACGTCGTCACCACCAGCGTCCGCACGGCCGCCGCGCACGAGATCGGCACGGCCACCGTCACGACCGGCGGGCTCGTGCTCACCAGCGACGGTGTGCACAAGACGCTCAGCGGTCCGACCATGCTCGACATCCTCGGGATGCCGGACAGGGCGGCCACCGAGCTGGTGCGGACGGCGATCTCGCTCGGTGGCTCGGACAACGCCACCGCGATCGTGGTGGATCCGCCCAGTGCGGAGGTCACCACGGAAAAGTTTCGCGTCGCGGCCTGAACCGGGCGGTCAGGCCGCGACGCGATCCCGTTTCAGCTGCCGGTACTCGCGCAGCACCAGCACGACGATCACGACGTCGAGGGCGGCGAAGAACGGCAGCGCCAGCGAGTGCGTGTGGATCGCGCGGAAGATCTCGTAGACCACGAACGCCGAGAGCACGACGGCGGCGACGGGGTACGCCCGCATCACCTTCTTCGCCAGCGCCCAGACCAGGCCGAGTTTGATCAGTCCGTGCACGACGAGGTACACGACGGCGAACGTCCGCCCTTCGACGAAGTGGCCGGCGGCGAGTTCGAGGTGCCGGGCCAGCGTCCCTTCGGGGTCGCCGAGCAGGTCTCGGGTGACCACGGCGTGCGCGAACCCGGAGATGGCCGACGCCGGCACGAGCATCAGGACGAGCCCGCCCACCAGCTGCAACGCGCCGTCGAGCCCCTTCAGGGTGATGGCGATCCGGAACAGCTTCTCGGTGTTCATGGGCGCTCCCTCCGCGATCACCTCACCCTGCCCCACGTGACGGCCGTCCGCAGCCGCCGTCACCGGAACAGGCGGTCCCGGCAGGCCGGGCACCGCTCGTGCCGCGCGGTGCGGCCGGAGGGGTCCCTGCCGTAGAAGGGAAAGCACGGCGCTCCGCAGAGGGCGAGATAGATCCGACCGCAGCGCAGCGGCCGTCCGCCGACGTTGTGGGCCACGCTCAGCGACCGATGATGCTCGCCCGCTCCGGGCAGCCAGCCGTCGTCCGGCAGCTTCGCCAGCACACCGGCGTTGACGTCGTCCGAGCGGCGGAGCAGCGCGCCGCCGAGGTCGGTGAGCCGTTCCCCGAGATCACGGAGGACGTCGGCGCGCGGCACGTCGTCCTCCACCATCCGGGTGACGAACGTGATGTCGGTGCTCAGGGAGCCGTGGAGGTCCCGGAGCCGGTCGAGCAGGCGGTGATCCATGCCCTTCCATTAAGGCGTTGCGCCCCGGCAAGGAAAGGGTCAAGCCGCGTAGGTGACCCGCCCGTTCATGACGGTGGCCGTGACGGGGATGTCGCGCAGCCCGGCCGGGGACAGCCGCGACGGGTCCACCGCGGTGACGACCAGGTCCGCGACGTCTCCGACGGCCACTCCGGTCCGGCCGCCGGACGACGCCGCGAGCGCGGCCTCCAGCGGCATGGCCTGCTCGGGATGCCACGGCGGGCGGTCGTCGTCGGTGCGGCTGACCGCCGACGCGATCGCGTCCCACGGGTCCAGCGGCGCGACCGGCGCGTCGGAGCCGAACTCCAGCCGCACCCCGGCGCGATGCAAAGCGCCGTAAGGGAAGGCCCGATCGGTCCAGCCGTGCCAGTGCCGGTCGGCGACGTCGCGGTCGTCCGGCTGATGGGCGGGCTGGACGCTCGCCACGACACCCAGTTCGGCGAAGCGCGCGACATCCTCGGCGCACAGCAGCTGCGCGTGTTCGATGCGGCCCGAGCATCCGACGCCGTCGAAGGCGTCGAGCGCGATCTTGTTGGCGTGATCGCCGATCGCGTGCACCGCGGGGGAAAGACCGTATTCGGAAGCCTTGCGCATCAACGGTTCCAGCTCCTCGGGCGGCAGTTCGAGCAGCCCGTGGGACTCCGTTCCGGCGTAGTGGCCCACGCAGTACGCGGTGCGGGTGTTCAGCGAACCGTCGACGAACAGCTTGTACGGGCCGACCGTGAGCAGGCCGCCGGTGTCTTCGAGGACGTCGCCGGTGCGGTGACCGCGTTCGACGGCGGTGTCGAGCAGGTATTTCGCGATCACGCAGGAGATCCGGACCGGCAGGGGTTTCCGCGCCAGCCGTCGCCGCCAGTCGGTGACGGTGTCGGCGTACTCGTAGTCGACGATCTTGGTGACACCGCGGGCGGCCGCCGCGTCGAGCGCGTCGGCGACCCAGCCGTCGATCACGTCGTCGGGGGCGACCGGGAGTTCGGCCGTCGCGCTCATGCAGTCGTTCTCCAGCAGCACGCCGGTCGGATGCTCGCGGCCGATGAGCTTCAGCGCGGCCGGGCTGAGCCACAGCGTGTGGAGGTCGGCGCTGAACAGCGCGACCGGATGCCCGGGCAGCGCCTTCTGCAGCAGGTCCTTGTGCGGGGCGTCGGACCAGAGGCCGTCGCGGAACCCGGCGCCGAGGACGAGATGTCCGGGCGGCACGGGATTCGCCAGCAGATGGGCGAGCACGAGTTCGACCGTGTGCGCGGCCGAAGTCGCCTCCCCGAGCGGGATCCGGCGGCGCGCGGCGGACCACTGAGCGGTGTGCACATGCGCGTCGACGAGGCCGGGCAGCAGCGTGCCGCCGTGCCCGTCCAGGATCTCCGACGCCTCACCCGCCTGCCCCGGTCCCGCGATGGCCGCGATCCGCCCGTCCTTGATCAGCACGTCCGACAGGGAACCCGCCAAGCCGACCCGGACCCGGCGCAACAGAAGATCTTCCACGCCCTCACCTTGCCAGCCCGGCCGCGTTTAGTCCTCTGATTGCGATCCTCGCGCACGCCCCCGCCCGCGTTTAGCCCTCTGGATGCGGTGGTTCGTGATGCCAACTACCGCATCCAGAGGACTGAACGCGAGAGTTCAGGAGCGGGCGAAGGTGAGCTTTCCGAGCGCGGCGACCAAGGGCGCGAGTTCGGGGAGTTCCTCGGCGGCGGCGAGTGCCTCGGTGAGGACGGTGTCGTGCGTCGGCCGCGCGGCCGCGAGTAGTTCCTGCCCGGCCGGGGTGACCTCGGTGTAGATCCCCCGCCGGTCGTCCGGGCACAGGTACCGCTGCAGCAGTCCCCGGTCCTCCAGCCGCGACACCAGCCGCGTCGTCGCCGACTGGCTGAGCACGACGGCGTTCGACAGCTGGTTCATCCGCAGGTGGAACCCGTCCTGGCGGGCGAGCACGTCCAGCACGGTGTACTCGGTGACGGACAGCTCGTGCTTCTGTGCCAGCGCACGCTCGAGCGCGTCCTCGATCCGCGCGTGCAGTGCGGCCAGGGTCCGCCAGCCCTGCGCGCGTGCCTCCACGGCGTCGTCGGCCAGTGACACGGTTCACCTCTTCCCCGGTTGCCCAAGCTTCGTTGCGTCCTGCATCATCAAGCGTGTGCAATATACGGCGCGTGCAACTATTTCGGACGCTCGTAGTTGCTCACGCCAGTAACCCCACTCTACGGGAAGAAGTGAGAACCCCATGCCTGCCGCTCTGCTCGCATTGGCGATCAGCGCCTTCGGGATCGGCACCACCGAGTTCGTGATCATGGGCCTGTTGCCCGAGGTCGCGGCCGACTTCGGCGTCTCGATCCCCTCCGCCGGGCTGCTGATCTCCGGATACGCGCTCGGCGTCGTGGTCGGCGCCCCGGTACTCACCGCGCTCGCGTCGCGGGTGCCGCGCAAGACGGTCCTCGTCGGCCTCATGGTCCTGTTCATCGCCGGCAACGTCGTTTCCGCGCTGGCCCCCACCTACGGCCTGCTGATGACCGGCCGCGTGGTCGCCGCGCTCTCGCACGGCGCGTTCTTCGGCGTCGGCGCGGTCGTCGCGGCCTCACTGGTCGCGCCGAACAAGCAAGCCGGCGCCATCGCGATGATGTTCACCGGGCTCACCGTCGCCAACGTCCTCGGCGTCCCCGCCGGTACCGCGCTCGGGCAGGCGCTGGGCTGGCGCTCGACGTTCTGGGCGGTCAGCGCGCTCGGGGTGATCGGCCTGATCGGGATCCTCGCGCTGGTTCCCGTCCAGTCGACGACGAAGAGCGCGGGACTGCGCAGCGAACTGGCCGTGTTCCGGCGTCCGCAGGTGTGGCTCGCGCTGGCGATGACGGCACTCGGCTTCGCCGGGGTGTTCGCGTCCTTCACCTACATCGCCCCGATGATGACCGAGGTCGCCGGCTTCTCCCCCGGCGCGGTGACCTGGCTGCTGGTGCTGTTCGGCGCCGGGCTGTTCGCGGGCAACCTGGTCGGCGGCAAGGCGGCCGACCGGGCGCTGATGCCCAGCCTGTACGTCATCCTCGCCGTGCTCGCGGCCGTGCTGGTCGTGTTCGTCTTCACCGCGCACGCCCAGCTCCCCGCCGCGATCACCATCGCGGTCTTCGGCGCGGCCGGTTTCGCGACCGTCGCGCCGCTGCAGGCCCGCGTCATGAACAAGGCCGAAGGCGCGCCCGCGATGGCTTCGGCCGCCAACATCGCCGCGTTCAACCTCGGCAACGCCGCGGGCGCGTGGCTCGGCGGCAAGGCCATCGACGCGGGTCTCGGCTACACCGCGCCCAACTGGATCGGCGCCGGGCTCGCCCTCGCCGGACTGCTGGTCGCGGTCATCTCCGGCATGCTCGACAGCGGGCGGCGAAAGGCTCGTCGCGCCGAACTGGCCCCCGCCGCCTGACCCGCGAATACCCACGAAAGGAACGCAAGTGACCGACATTCCCACCGTCAAGCTCACCAACGGGGTGGAGATGCCGCAGCTCGGGTTCGGCGTCTTCCAGGTGCCGGACGAGGAGACCACCGCCGCCGTCAAGGCCGCGCTGGACGCGGGCTACCGCAGCATCGACACCGCCGCCATCTACGGCAACGAAGCGGGCGTCGGCAAGGCGCTCGCCGAGTCCGGGATCGCCCGCGACGAACTGTTCATCACCACCAAACTGTGGAACAGCGAACAGGGCTACGACGCCACGCTGAAGGCGTTCGACGCCAGCATGACCAAACTCGGCCTGGAGAAACTGGATCTGTATCTCATCCACTGGCCGACGCCGGAGCGCGATCTCTACCGGGACACGTGGAAGGCCTTCGAGAAGCTCTACGCCGACGGCCGGGTGCGCGCGATCGGCGTGTCCAACTTCCAGCCCGCGCACCTCGAACGGCTTCTCGACGCCGGTTCCGTGACCCCGGCGGTCAACCAGGTCGAGGTGCACCCGTACCTGCAACAGGCCGAAGTGCGCGAGTACGACGCGAAGCACGGCATCGCGACCGAAGCGTGGAGCCCGCTGGCCAAGGGCGGCGACCTGCTCGGCGAGGACGCGATCAAAGCGCTCGCTTCGAAGCACGGCCGCACCCCGGCACAGATCGTGCTGCGGTGGCATCTGCAGCTCGGCAACGTCGTGATCCCGAAGTCCGTGACGCCGTCGCGGATCAAGGAGAACCTCGACGTCTTCGGGTTCACGCTGTCGGAGGAGGACATCGCGTCGCTGTCCGTGCTGGACCGGGGCGAGCGCACTGGCCCGGACCCCGACACCTTCAACGTCGCCTAGCCCCTTCCCGCAATTGGTCACCTACTTGCGGCCTCGCGCGCCCAGTGAGCGCAAGTAGGTGACTGATCGCGTGTTCGCAGGTCGTGGGCGTAGCTCTTTGTTCCGGCACGAGCCCGCTGTGTAGCCGGTTACTATTCGGCCGCACAGACGGCACTTGTGCGAAAAGAGGTAACCGGACGATGCAGGCCCGAGGACGCGCCGTCCTCGCGACACTTCTGCTCGTGGCGTTCCCAGTGGTGGTCGTCGCGGTGGGTGTCGCCAGTGTGCTGGCGGGCCTGCGGATCCAGGGCAAGATCGGCATGTACGTCATGTTCGCCGGGCTCGCGGTCATGATCGCGCTGGGCTTCGGGCTGGTGAGCGCGTTGCGGGCGCGGCGTCCCCCGATCGAAGGGCCGCGGCTCGGCCGCGACGCCCATCCCGCGTTGTGGGAGATGATCGACGACCTCGCCGCCCAGGTGAAGACGCGGCCGCCGGACGAGATCGTGCTGATCGGCGAGATCAACGCGGCGGTCAGCGAGGACGCCCGGTTCCTCGGTCTGCGGCAGGGGCGCCGCACGATGCTGATCGGGCTGCCGTTGCTGGCCGCGATGAGCGTGAGCGAGCTGCGTTCGGTGCTGGCGCACGAACTCGGGCACTACAGCGGCGGCCACACCCGTTTGCTCGCGCTGACCTACCGGGGCACCCAGACGCTCGCCTTCACCGTCGACAGGCTGGACGGCGGCCCCGCCAGGGCGCTGCTCTCCGCCTACTCGAAGCTGTACCTGCTGGTCGCCCGGTCGGCGAACCGGCGGCAGGAACTGCAGGCCGACGAGGCGTCGGTGCTCGCGGCGGGCAGCCGGACGGCGGCCGCGGCGCTGCGGAAGGTCGCGACGCTGAGCCCGCTCTGGAAGGACTACGCCGAGCGCTACCTCTCACTCGGCGCGACGGCGCGGCGCACTCCCCCGGTGCTGCTGGGGTTCCGGTCGTACCTCAATCACCCCGTCCAGCGAGACTGGGTGGCCGAGTACGCCGAAGACATCATCGACAGCGAAGAGCTGTCGAAGTACGACAGCCATCCGCCCACGAAGCGCCGGATCGCCGCGCTGGCCGGTGTGCCGGACAACCCGGTGAAGCCGGACGCGCGGCCGGGCTGGTCGCTGCTGGGGGCGCCGAAGGTCGACGTGCCCGAGGCGGAGCTGGACGTGCTGATCCGCGACGTCGGGCCGCGGGCGGACTGGGACGAGGTCGTCAAACGCGCGGGCCGGGCGTCGGTGGCGGAGGGCGCAAGGCTGCTGACCTCGGCCGGGCTCGAAAGCAGGCTGGCGCCGCGCGGCACGATCGGCGAGGTCGTGCGGGTCCTGCGCGACGGCGACGCCGAAGCGCTCGCCAGACCCCTGCGGGCCCCGTCCCGCGAAGAGGGCCTCGAACTGCTGACCGAGCTGTTCGCCGACACCGTCACCGCCGCGATGATCGACAACGGCGTCGCCGCGCACCGCCTGAACTGGGGCGGCGGCTGGGAACTGTGCCTCGGCGACGGCGAGCCGTTCGACGTCGCCGAGCTGGTCGCCCCGGCGGTGCGGAGCCCGCGCGCGGTCGACGAACTGGTCCACAACCTGCAACTGCTGAACGTGCCCGCCGCGTACTTCTGCAAGCAGGAACCCCAGCCCGAGCCCGATCCCGCCGAAGCACGGATGCTCGGGCTGTTCACCGCGCTGAAGGCCAAGCGGAGGCTCTACGACCTGATCGTCTGCGACACCGAAGTGATCTTGCTGCCGATGGCGCGCTCGGTGCTGGTCCGCCGCGGACTCGCCGGCCTGATCGGGGCGCGCGGGGTGTCGGACCGCAAACGGATCCGGAAGCTGCGGGAGCGCGGCCTCGACGATCTGCGCGCCGAACCGGGCGCGCGGCGGATCCCGTTCACGGACATCGTCGCGGGCGGTTTCCCCCGCCGGAAACTCACCGTGTACCTGACGATGGAGCTGTCCGACGGCGAAACACTGGAACTCGCGATCACCGGCAACACCGAGGACTTCGGCACGGCCCACGACGAACTGAAGGCGTTCTTCAGCTCACTGAAGGCCTGAGGCCGGGCGGCGCCAGTGTCACTCCCGCGTACTCGTTCTCCTGGTAGTGAGCGCCTCCTTGCCTACTCTGACGGCAGGGAAGGAGGCTTTCGCTACTTTCAGATGTGATCTCTGGTGACGGTGGGACGACTGTGACCTCGGCGCCGGTCGTGAAGTACATGAAGGCCCCCTTCCTTGCGCTAGACGCAAGGAAGGGGGCCTTCATGTACTTCGGCAAGGCGTGTCTTGATGCCGCACTCGCGAGTGCGGTGTCGCGTCACCCAGCCCACCGTCTCACCCTAAACACGACACGTTTGCCTTACCCCTTACGAATCCCACCGCACGAGTGACTGCCCGGCTTGCCCGCCGGAAGTACGTGAAGGTCGAGTTTCCTCGGCTGAGCCGAGGGAAGGGGTCCTTCACGAGCCGCCGCCGTCACTGGTGGTGCCAGAGGGACCGGCAACCTAGAGCTTGAACCCCACGCCGCCGAGGCTCAGGTGGTTCAGCTCGGTCAGCGGCGCGAGGCGGGGACCTTCCGGCCACCATTCGTGCAGGTGGACCACGCCGGGCTCGAGGATCTCCAGCCCGTCGAACAGGGACTCGATCTCCTCGCGGTTCCGGTGCACCGTGCGGTGCCCGGTGCTGCCCATGAGGTCGTCGAGTTTCCGCGCGAGCGCCGCGCGGGCGCCCTCGCCGGGGGTGAAGTCGTGGGTGATCAGTACGTAGGACCCCGGTGCGATCGCGTCGACGTAGGCGCGGACGACGGCCTGCGCCTTGCCGAAGTCTTCGATGTGGTGCAGCACGGAGTTCAGGATCACCGCGACGGGGCGGTCGAGTTCGATGTACTCGGCGACCACCGGATCGGCGAGGGTCTGCTCGGGATCGGTCAGATCAGCGCCGCTGACGTGGACGAGGTGGTCTTCCAGCAGTGCCAGCCCGTGTGCCTGGACGACCGGGTCGTGGTCGACGTAGACGACCAGCGCGTCGGGGTTGTACCGCTGCGCCGCCTGATGGGTGTTCTCCGCGGTGGGCAGGCCGGAGCCGAGGTCGAGGAACTGGTCGATGCCGCGGGCGCCGGCGAGGAACCGGACCACCCGGTTCGCCCAGGAGCGGAACTCCTTGGCCATCGCGGCGGCGTCGGGGGCGAGGGCGAGCACGTCGTCGACCGCCCGCCTGTCGACCTCGTAGTGGTCGTGCCCGCCGAGGAGGACGTCCTTCATCCGGGCGAGGTTGGGCTTGCTGTAGTCGAGGGGAAGCGGGCGCCTCGGCACAGACCGGACCTCGTCCGAAGTCATGGACACGTTCCACCCTTCAGCCGCGCACGGGCCACGTGAACGTGCCCACGGCTCCCTCGACATCGACGGACCGTACACAGATTACGACATGGCGTGCATCCCCGTGAACCTCCCCAAGGGCCTTGCCCACCTGCGACGATCACCCGAAGGCGAGCTCACGCCACGTGCCACCGCCGTCGGTGGTGCGGTACACGGCCGATCCGCCGTCGGCGTCGGGCAGCCCGTCCACGACCACGCCCACCCGTTCGTCCGGGAAGTCCAGGTCGTTGAGGCAGACGCCGCGGCCGCTGAGCTCCGTCGTCGTCCAGGTCGCGCCGCCGTCGGCGGTGCTGTGCAGGAATCCGGTGCCGCCGCCTTCCGCCGCGACGGTCGCCGACGTGGGCGACGCCGCGCTGAAGCTCTGGTTGATCCCGAGGGTGGGCGCCTGCGCCGTTCCGGTGAAGTGGCCGCCGAGCTTCGGCGCGCGCCACAGCCGCCGGACGGTCGCCCCCGGCTGCGGTGTCCCCGGTCCGCCGCTGCACAACGCCAGCACGTGCCCCTGCCGGACTCCGCTCAGTGAAGCCGCGCTGTCCGCCGGGCAGGGCGGCGGCGCGGGCGCGAAGGTCAGGCCGTCGGACGACGTCCAGTACTTCTGGACGCGGTAGTCCGCTCCCATCGACACCTGGATCCCGCCGCTGGTGGCGACGTCCCCGTAGGTGGACGAGCCGGTGACGGTGAACCCCGGGACGGGCTGGAGGAGCCGCGTTCCGGAGATCCCCGCGTACAGCGTCGTCGTCGACGGGCTACCGAAACCTGTCACCATCGCGAACACCCGAGGCCCCGCTTCGGTGATTTTCGAAATATAGAAGGGCTCCCGAGCTCCGGCGAGCCGGACCTCGGACCACTTGCCGCCACCGTCGCGGCTGGCGAGCAGCCGGGTGCCGTCGGAGAGGTAGACGTCGCGTTCGTCGACCACCGTGAGTTTGACCTGATTGTGGTTGTCCGGCAACGAGATCGGCGGTTCGCCGACGCGCCGCCACCGCTTCCCGCCGTCGGCCGTCGACAGCAGGGACGCGCACCATCCCGGTCTGCCACAAGGAAAGAAGCCGAGGACGAAGCCGCGCAGCGGTCCGGTCCAGCTCGTCGAAGCGGGAGCGAAACCCTTGGGCACAGCCGAATCGGCGGCGGCGGGCGGAGTTAAGACGGCCAGGGCGGTCAGTGCGATGGCGGCGAGCGCGGCCCACCGGTTCGGCTTCATGACCAACGAGACGTCCGGCCCCCGCCGGGGTTGCCCGCCGTTCGGGGTGAACCCGCAGATCATCTCCGCTACGCTGTCGAACCTTGTTTCACCCGGGGCCGGACCGGGTATACGGCGTTCGGCCGGTGAGACGGAGGTAGCACCGATGGACGACGCGGGTCCGCGCGCTGACGGTGAGGTCGAGGACCCCGGCGAGCCCGACGCCGGGACCACCGAGCGACGGTTCAGCCTGAACGTCCACGACCCGGACCATCTGCCGCGCAGGCTCGCAGGCCGGTACGAAGTCGGCGAACTGCTCGGCCGCGGCGCGACCGCGCGCGTTTTCCGCGCCTACGACCTGCGCGAAGGGCGCGAAGTCGCGTTGAAGCTGTTCCACGCCGACACGATGCTCCGGGACGAGCGCCGCCGGGAGCAGGAGATCGAGACCCTCAGCGCGGTCCGCCATCCCGGGCTCGTCCCGCTGTACGACGCGGGCTCCGACGACGGCTACACCTATCTGACGATGCGCCTGGTCGACGGGCCGAATCTGGCCCAGCGCCTGCGCTCGGGCCCACTGTCCCAGGACGTGGTCGTCGAACTGGCCGCCCGGTTGACCGACGCGCTCGCGCACGTCCACGCGCACGGCATCACCCACCGCGACCTGAAACCGGCGAACATCCTGATGGCCGGCGACGGCCCGCTGATCGGTGATTTCGGGGTCGCGCACGCCTTCGACGCGACCAGGGTGACCGAGACCGGCGGTGTCGTCGGCACGGCGGCGTACATGGCGCCCGAACAGGTCCGCGGTGAGAACGTCGGCCCGCCCGCCGACATCTACTCCCTCGCCCTGGTCCTGCTCGAATGCCTGTCCGGGGAACGGGAGTACACCGGGACGCCGGTCGAAGCCGCGGTCGGACGGTTGCACCGGCCGCCCCGGATCCCCGACGGGCTGTCGGTGACCATGACGACGCTGCTGCGCGGGATGACCGCGCGGAAGCCGTCGCAACGCCCGACGGCCGCGGCGATCTCGCGGATCCTCCTGGAGGATTCCACCGGGACGAAGGTCGTCCATCTCGCGCCCGCCACCCGCAGGCGGGCGGCCGTGGTCGCCGCCATCAGCGCGCCCGCCGCCGCGATCACCATCGGTGTCCTGCTGGCGGCCAACCAGACCGGGGCGAACCCGCCGGCTCCGCCGGCCGGAATGTTCCCCCCGGCGGCGACCGGTTCGTCCGCTCCGGTGGCAGGTCAAGGAGCGCGGTCCTCGGAGGCCGTCGAGGTGCCCACAGGCGGCGTGAACGCGCCCCAGGGCACGGTCGCGGTGACCGAGGCCGTCCCGGTTTCCGCGAATCCACCGGCCACCACCGAAAGCACCGGCGCCACCTCGACGCCGAAAAGCACGACCGCTTCCAGCGACCGGCCGGAAACCTCGGTCAAACCGAGCAAAACGAGACCCAACCCGCCGACCAAGAGCAGGCCAGGGCCACCCGGCTGAGCGACCGCCCGGCCGGGGTGTCCGCAGTGGATGGGAGACGGTGATGAGCTACATCGACGACCCGCGCGAGCCGCAGGAAGAGATCGTCGAACGGACACCCGCCAGGATCCGCGCCGTGCGGATCATCAACGCCGTCGTCCACGCGGTGTGCTGGATCTTCGCGCTGGTGCTGATCGTGCACATCCTGCTCGTGTTCGGTGAGGCCAATCCGCGGAACGGGTTCGCGCAGCTGATCGACCAGTGGTCGCGCGGCGTCTCGCTCGGGCTCCGCAACCTGTTCACCCCGGAGGGCCTCAAACTGCGCACCCTGTTCAACGACGGTCTCGCCGCGCTGCTGTGGCTGATCATCGGCGGCGTGGTGACCGACCTGGTCTCACGGATCGGCCTCCCCGGGCCGAAACGGGTCTGGTACCGGCGCACGCTCAGTTGAGCGAACCCGGCTTCGCCTCGGGGGCGTCACCGGCCTGGGCCTGCTCGGCCTTGGCATCGGTGACGTCCGGGGTGGTGGCGGCCTCCGCGGGCTGTTTCGGATCCGGCTCGGGCTCGGTGTCGAAATGCTCACGGCACCACCGGCCGTAGCGTCGGGCATGCACGGTCATCGCGGCACCTCCTCTTCTGCCACCACGATCCCCCATCCCTGTGACGCGCGCCACTCGTTTACCCCGCGAAGGCGGTCACGATCGCGGAGCAGAACGCGGGCAGGTCGCCGGGATTCCGGCTGGAGATCAGGCCTTTGTCGACGACGACCTCCTGGTCGACGACGGTGCCGCCGGCGTTGCGGATGTCGGTGCGCACGCTGGGGTACGAGGTGAGCGTGCGGCCGCGGACGACGTCGGCCTCGACCAGCGTCCACGGGCCGTGGCAGATCACCCCGACCGGTTTGCCGCTGTTCACGAAGTCGCGGACGAAGCTGACCGCGTTCTCGTCCGCGCGCAGATTGTCCGGATTCATCGTGCCGCCGGGCAGTACTAGCGCGTCGAAGTCGTCGACCGTGACGTCCTTGACGACCCGGTCGACGGTGAACTTGTCCGCCTTGTCGATGTCGCCGTTCATGGCCTGGATCTCGCCGGGTTCCAGCGAGACGACCTCGGCCGTCGCCCCGGCGTCGGTGACCGCTTTGCGGGGTTCGACCAGTTCGACCTGTTCCACGCCGTCCGCGGCGAGGATGGCCACGCGGCGTCCGTTCAGCGATGTCGCCATCGGGTTTTCCCTCCTGTGTCGTGGTCGCTTTCCGACTACCCCGGACCGGGCCGGGCGAACCATGGGCATGAACTCCCGCCGGGGCGGGTATCAGCCCGCATGCGACTTCGGCGAGCGGACCTGGGGTCCCCCGGAATCCGGAGGCGGCGCAGAGGTCGTGGCTTCGGCTATCTGACCGCGGACGGCGAACCGCTGAAGGACCGGCGAACGATCGAGCGGATCGACGCGCTGGCGATTCCGCCCGCTTGGCGGCGTGTGTGGATCTCCCCGGACGAGAACACCCACATCCAGGCCGTCGGGGTGGACGACGCCGGGCGGAAGCAGTACCTCTACCACCCGGAATGGCGGCGGGCCAGGGACGAGGAGAAGCACGAACGCGTCCTCGCGCTGGCACGAAAGCTGCCCAAGCTCCGCGAAACGGTTCGAGAGGATCTCGGCGCACGCGGCCTGAAACGGGAGCGGGTGCTCGCCGGTGCCCTCCGCATGATCGATCTGGGCGTCTTCCGGACCGGCGGGGAAAGCTATGCCGACGAGCACGGCACGCACGGGGTGGCGACGTTGCTGTGCGAGCACGTCGAACTCCGCGACGAATGTCTCGTCTGCGATTACCCCGCGAAGCACGGCATCCAGCGGAAGGTCCGGCTGCGTGACGAGGCACTGGTGCGGCTGGTCCGCTCCCTCCGGCGGGTACGGAGCGGCGACGTGCGCCTGCTCGCTTATCGCAACGGCGACGGCTGGCACGAGGTGAAGGCCGACGACATCAACGACCGGCTCCGGGAAATCGTCGGCGACGGCTTCACCGCCAAGGATCTGCGCACCTGGAACGCCACCGTCCTGGCCGCTTCGGCCTTCGCGGACACGGAAAAACCGTCCAGCGAACGAGGGTTGAAGCGGGTCGAGAAGGCCGTGATGACGGAAGTCGCCGATGGGCTCGGCAACACGCCCGCCGTGGCGCGACGGTCCTATGTGGACCCACGGGTGGTCGAGGCGTACCGGCGGGATCGGACCGTCGAACGCGCGATGCGGCGGGCCGGGAAGGTGGCGGATCCGGACGAGGCGCGGCAGATCGTCGAGCGGGCGGTGGTGCGGCTACTGAACGGGTCGTGACGCCTCGATGGCGAGGACGGCGATGTCGTCGTGTGCCCCGCTGCCGAGCCATTCCCGCACCGCGGACCGGATCCGGGCGACCACCTCGCGGCCGGACAGCCCCCGGCAGCCGACCAGCAGGTCACGCAGCCGTTCGTCCCCGAACAGGTCCGACGGCCGCTCGTGATGCCGCGCTTCGGTGATTCCGTCGGTGTAGAGCAGGCAGACGTCGCCCTCGCCCAGCCGGATGGCCGTCTCGGCGAACCGGGCCTGCGGGGAGATGCCGACCAGGGTGCCGGGCAGGGTGATCTCCTCGACCCCGCCGCGGCGGCGCACCACCAGCGGCGCGGGATGCCCGCCGGAGGCCAAGGTGACGCCGAGACCGTCTTCGCCCGCCAGCACCGAACCGAGCACCAGGGTGGCGAACCGGCCGCTGCCGCCGGTGATGAGCAGGGAGTTGAGCAGGCTGAGCAACGTCGTGTTGTCGTGTTCGACGAGGTCGAGCGCGGCGAGGGTCTGCCGGACCCGGCCGGTGAGCGCCGCCGCTTCGGCACCCTTTCCGCAGACGTCGCCGAGGACGAACATCGCGCTGCCGTCTTCCCGCGGCAGGACGTCGTAGAAGTCGCCGCCGACGTCGAGCAGCCCGCCGGACGGCTCGTACCAGACGTCGAACTTGACGCCGTGCACGTCGGGCGGCGGTGTCGGGCGCAACGTGGTCTCCAGACCGCGCGTCGCCTCTTCCTGGCGGGCATAGCGGTGCGCGTTGGCCAGCGCCGTACCTGCCGCGCGGGCGAACTCGGTCACCGCGCGCGGGTGGTCCTCGCCGAACGCGGCCGCGCCACGCCTGCCGAGCACGACCGCGCCGGTGACCCCGGCACCGCCGTCGAACCCGAGTGAGACCACGGTCACCGACGGATGGACGGCGAGCCGTTCCGCGACGACCGCGGGCAGCGTCGCGACCTCCTCCTCCGGGACCGCCTTGGCCTCGGGCTCCTCGGTGGAGGCGAAAGTGCCGGCGAGCACCGGCGCCAGCTGGGCCGGGACGCGGCGGATCCGGCCGTGGCCGTGGTTGGTGCGATGGTCGCAGCTCCACCACTCCCAGCGGCCGCGTGTGGTCGGCAGCAGGACGAACACGCAGTCGGCGAGTTCGGCCGCGGCGACCTCGGCGATCGCCTTCGCCGTCCCGTGCCGTCCGCGTGCGGAGGCGAGCCTGGGCGCCGAAGCGGCGAGGAAGCCGTCCACCCGCGGGCCGTCGGCCGCGACCGCGGAGGTCACCGTCCACGCGTGCCAGCCGCCGGGCAGTGTCCGGATCCGCGCGGGGAACCGGCGGCCGGTGTGTTCGACATGCCCGACGTCGGGGCCTTCCGCGGTCAGCACCGGGCGGCCGCCGCCGAACAGTTCACGGGCGGCGGGATTCGACCAGCGCAGCGCGCCGCCGACGTCCTGCACGAGCACCGCGTCACGGACGTCTTCGAGCAGCTCGCGCCAGAACCTGCCGGATTCGGGCAGCGCGCCCTCGCTCGTCGTGGTCGACGACTCCGAGGGGAGCGACGTCGAGGCCGGGGCGGGCCGTGACACCATTCCCGGACCTCCTCCTGCCTTGCGGGTAGCGCAGTGTGAGCGGGCGGACTGGCTCGAAGTGTAGGTCGAATCATGGCACGCTGATGCGACGACCATGGCTTGGCATGCGTGGTGGAGAGGGTCGACACAGATGACACAGCACTCCCAAAGGGACCGGCTCCCCGTCGAAGGTGGTGGCGGCCAGGTGGACGAAGCGACCCTGGAACGCCTGCTCGCGGCGGCTCGTGACCTCGGGGACGGCAACTTCCGGCGGCGGCTCGTTGCACACGGAGACGGGCTCGCGGCCCAGCTCGCGGGCGCCTTCAACGACATCGCCGAACGCAACCAGCGACTGGTGACCGAACTCCTGCGCGTCCGCGAGGCGGTCGGCAAGGAAGGCAGGCTGACCGAGCGTGTCGCGGCCGAGATCGGTCCCGGCGGCTGGGCGACCGCGGTCGACGTCGTCAACGGGCTGATCGAGGACGTGAGCAGGCCCACGGCCGAGCTCAACCGTGTCCTCGGCGCGGTCGCGGAAGGCGATCTGTCCGAGCCGATGCCGCTGGAAGTCGGCGGGCGGCCGCTGCAGGGCCAGTTCGCCGAAGTCGCGAAGACGGTCAACGGCCTGATCAAGCAGCTTTCGCGGTTCGCGACCGAGGTCACCAGAGTGGCCCGCGAGATCGCCACCGAAGGACGGCTCGGCGGTCAGGCCGAAGTCCCCGGGGTGGCGGGCACCTGGCGTGATCTCACCGACAACGTCAACGTGATGGCGAGCAACCTGACCGACCAGGTCCGCAACATCGCCCAGGTGACCACCGCGGTGGCGCGGGGCGACCTGACCCAGAAGATCAACGTCGACGCGCGCGGCGAGATCCTGGAGCTCAAGAACACCGTCAACATCATGGTCGACCAGCTCTCGGCCTTCGCCGACGAAGTGACCCGGGTGTCGCGCGAGGTGGGTAGCGAAGGCCGTCTCGGCGGCCAGGCGCAGGTCCCCGGCGCGGCGGGCACGTGGCGCGACCTCACCGACTCGGTGAACCTGATGGCGGACAACCTGACCGACCAGGTCCGCAACATCGCCCAGGTGGCCACCGCGGTCGCCCAGGGCGACCTCTCGCAGAAGATCAACGTCGACGCCAAGGGCGAGATCCTCGAACTCAAGAACACGCTGAACACCATGGTCGACCAGCTGTCGTCGTTCGCGGACGAGGTCACGCGGGTGGCGCGCGAGGTCGGCAGCGAAGGCCGCCTCGGCGGTCAGGCGACCGTACCGGGCGTGGCGGGCACGTGGCGCGGGCTCACCGACTCGGTCAACCAGATGGCCGACAACCTGACCGACCAGGTCCGCAACATCGCCCAGGTCACCACGGCGGTGGCGAAGGGCGACCTTACGCAGAAGATCACCGTCGACGCGCGCGGCGAGATCCTCGAACTGAAGACGACCGTCAACACGATGGTCGACCAGCTCTCGTCGTTCGCCGACGAGGTCACCCGGGTGGCGCGCGAGGTCGGCACGGAAGGTCAGCTCGGCGGGCAGGCGCAGGTGCCCGGGGTCGCCGGGACCTGGCGCGACCTCACCGGGTCGGTCAACTTCATGGCGAACAACCTCACCGCGCAG
Source organism: Amycolatopsis sp. WAC 01376 (assembly GCF_003947415.1). Lineage (GTDB taxonomy): Bacteria > Actinomycetota > Actinomycetes > Mycobacteriales > Pseudonocardiaceae > Amycolatopsis. The sequence continues at coordinate 126,269 of NZ_QHKL01000003.1, read as the reverse complement.
GTCCGGAACATCGCCCAGGTGGCGACGGCGGTGGCGAAGGGCGACCTGTCGCAGAAGATCGCCGTCGACGCCAAGGGCGAGATCCTCGAACTCAAGAACACACTGAACACCATGGTGGATCAGCTGTCCGCGTTCGCCGACGAGGTCACCCGCGTCGCCCGCGAGGTCGGCAGCGACGGGCGGCTCGGCGGCCAGGCGCAGGTGCCCGGCGTGGCCGGGACCTGGAAGGACCTCACCGACAACGTCAACTTCATGGCGAAGAACCTGACCGACCAGGTCCGCAACATCGCCCAGGTCACCACCGCCGTCGCGAAGGGCGACCTGACCCAGAAGATCATCGTCGACGCGCGCGGCGAGATCCTGGAGCTCAAGAACACCGTCAACATCATGGTCGACCAGCTCTCGGCCTTCGCCGACGAAGTCACGCGGGTGTCCCGCGAGGTCGGCACCGAGGGCAAGCTCGGCGGGCAGGCGCAGGTGCGCGGCGTCGCCGGGACCTGGAAGGACCTCACCGACAACGTCAACGTCATGGCCACCAACCTCACCGACCAGGTGCGGAGCATCGCGACGGTGACGACGGCGGTGGCGAACGGCGACCTGTCGAAGAAGATCTCGATCGACGCGCAGGGCGAGGTCGCGGTCCTCGCCGAGACGATCAACAGCATGGTCGAGACGCTGCGCGCGTTCGCCGACGAGGTCACCCGGGTCGCCCGCGAGGTGGGTACGGAAGGCATCCTCGGCGGCCAGGCCCGCGTGCCGAACGTGGCGGGCACGTGGAAGGCGTTGACGGACAACGTGAACGTCATGGCCGACAACCTGACCGGCCAGGTCCGCAGCATCGCGACGGTGACCACCGCGGTGGCGCAGGGCGATCTGTCGAAGAAGATCGACATCGACGCGCGCGGCGAGATCCTCGAACTCAAGACCACCATCAACACGATGGTCGACCAGCTCTCGGCCTTCGCCGCCGAAGTCACCCGTGTCGCCCGCGAGGTCGGCACGGACGGCACGCTCGGCGGCCAGGCCGAGGTGCCCGGGGTCGCGGGCACGTGGTCGCGGCTGACCGAAAGCGTGAACCAGCTGGCCGGGAACCTGACCACCCAGGTGCGGGCGATCGCGCAGGTGGCCACCGCGGTGACCGCCGGCGACCTGACCCGGCACATCACCGTCGACGCGTCCGGGGAGGTGGCCGAACTCAAGGACAACATCAACCAGATGATCGCGAACCTGAAGGAGACCACCCGGGCGAACCGCGAACAGGACTGGCTCAAGACCAACCTGGCCAGGCTGTCCGCGCTCATGCAGGGGCACCGCGATCTCGCGTCGGTGGCGTCGCTGATCCTGTCCGAGCTGACCCCGCTGGTGTCCGCGCAGCAGGGCGCGTTCTTCCTCGCCCGCGAAGACGAGCAGGAAGAAGTGGTCCTGGAGAGCATCGCCACCTACGGGCTGGCGAAATCCCAGACGGGCCTGCGGTTCTCCCCCGGCGAATCGCTCATCGGACAGGCCGCCGTCGACCGCCGCACGATACTGGTCCACGAGGCCCCGCCGGAGTACGCGCTCATCTCGTCGGGACTGGGGTCGGCCGCGCCGGTCAACGTGATCGTGCTGCCGGTGCTGTTCCAGGGCGAGGTGCTCGGCGTGCTGGAACTCGCGACGATCAACGCCTTCAGCACCGTCCACATCGACCTGCTGGAGCAGCTGAAGGAGACCATCGCGGTCAACGTCAGCACCATCCAGTCGAACTCGCGCACCGAGGCACTGCTGACCGAATCCCAGCGCCTGGCACAGGAACTGCGCGCCCGGTCCGAGCAGTTGCAGGCACAGCAACGGGAACTGCGCCGCTCCAACACCGATCTCGCGGAGAAGGCGGCCCTGCTCGCCCAGCAGAACCGCGACATCGAGGTCAAGAACAGCGAGATCGAGCAGGCGCGGCAGGAACTCGAAGAGCGTGCCGGGCAGCTGACCATGGCGTCGCAGTACAAGTCCGAGTTCATGGCGAACATGTCGCACGAACTGCGGACCCCGCTCAACAGCGCGCTGATCCTCGCGAAACTGCTTTCGGAGAACCCGGACGGGAACCTGTCGGAGAAACAGATCCAGTTCGCGCGGACGATCTACTCGGCGGGCAGCGACCTGCAACAGCTGATCAACGACATCCTCGACATGGCCAAGGTCGAGGCCGGTCACCTCGACCTGCAGATGTCCGACGTCACGCTGCCCGAACTGGTCGAGTACGTCGAATCGATCTGCCGTCCGCTCACTTCGGACAAGGGCCTGGAGTTCGCCGTCCTGATCGACCCGCCGGTACCGTCGTCGATCCACACCGACGAACACCGGTTGCAGCAGGTGCTGCGGAACCTGCTGTCCAACGCGGCGAAGTTCACCGACGAGGGCGGCGTGCGCCTGCACATCCGGATGGCCGACCCGGGCGAGGTCGAAGCCGACTCGCTCCGCCAGGCCCCCGGCGTCCTCGCGTTCGCCGTCGAAGACACCGGGATCGGCATCGCCCCGGACAAACTCGCGATCATCTTCGACGCGTTCCGCCAGGCCGACGGCACCACCAGCCGCAAATACGGCGGAACCGGGCTGGGCCTGTCGATCAGCCAGCAGCTGACGGAACTGCTCGGCGGCGAACTGCGCGTCCGCAGCGAACCCGGCAAGGGCAGCACGTTCACCTTGTACCTGCCGGTGAGCGCCTCGAACCTGGTCGTCCCGACCACGCAGGCGAGCGGTGTCCCGCTGATCATGGCGGTGCCGCAGGTGATCCCCGTGAGCTCGTCGCTGCGGTTCCACGGCGAGAAGATCCTGATCGTCGACGACGACCTCCGGAACGTCTTCGCGCTGGCCGCCGTGCTGGAACGCAACGGCCTGGAGGTCATCTACGCCGAGACCGGCGTCGCCGGCATCCGGGCCCTGGAACGGCACGAGGACACCGCGCTCGTCCTGATGGACGTGATGATGCCCGAACTGGACGGCAACGCCACCATCACCGCCATCCGCGCCGAGGCCGCGCACGAAGACCTGCCCGTGATCGCCGTCACGGCGAAGGCGACCGCGGAGGACAAGGCGCGCACCCTGGCTTCGGGCGCGGACGACTACGTGACCAAGCCCGTCGACACCGACAAGCTGCTGGACCTGATCGCCGCCCACCTCGAAGCGGATGCCGCCTCCAGCGGCCTCTCACAGGCCGTGGAGCCCGCCGGCGAGTCCTCGGACGTCGGCGCGGACTGAGCCTTCGGTCCAGGTGGTCGTGAGTGGTAAGTGACGTTAGAACGTCACTTACCACTCACGACCACCCCGGCCGATGCTTCCGCGTGACCGATCGGACGCCACACGTGATCCGGCGGACGCCACGCGTGTCTGGACGGACGACACGATGCGCGGCCGGGTTCCGCCGCGAGTCGTCCGCCTGAACACGTGTGTCGTCCGTCCAGACACGTGTGTCGTCCGTCCAGACACGCGAACCCGCCGATACTTCCCTTACACGAAAGAACCCGCAGGCCAGGAGCCTGCGGGTTCTGATGTGGAGCTGTGGAGCGGGTGACGGGAATCGAACCCGCGTAGCTAGTTTGGAAGACTAGGGCTCTACCATTGAGCTACACCCGCGTGCCCCCGGAGTACCGGGTGCGAAAACAGCTTAGCGTGACCCGCTAGGCTGTGCGCACACCCCCCGGGAGATCGGGGGAGTCACGGGATGTGGCGCAGCTTGGTAGCGCATCCGCTTTGGGAGCGGAGGGTCGCAGGTTCAAATCCTGTCATCCCGACCTTAGGCCTTTGGCCTGCATGAACACCCTCTTTCGGAGCAGCCGATCCGTTTCGAAAGCTAGTGCGGCGCTCGGTGACAGTCCGCTTTGAGGATTTTCACATGCCGCCTCTCGTCCTTCAGCCCGTTCCCGGAGCGTGGAAATCGCTACTCCCCGAGTTCGCGATCGACCTTGAGTCCGACAACAAGAGCAAGAACACCATCCGCAACTACACCCGCAACTACACCGACGCCGTACGCAAGCTCCACCTCTGGCTGGTCAACCCGATCGCTCCCCCGGACGTCGACGACCCCGAGGACTGGCTCGACTCAGTGCCGGACGCACCCGAGGACTACCACCCCCGGCACATCCGGCGGTGGCTGTCCTACCGGCTGGCCACCACGAGCCCCGGCAACGCGAACAACAACTACCGGTCGCTACAGCCCTGGTTCAAGTGGCTGATCGACGAGGACGAGATCACGGTCAACCCGATGGCCAAGATCAAGGCGCCGTACGTCCCGCCGCAGCCGGTGCCGGTGGTGTCGGTCGACCTCATGAAGCGCGTCCTCGCGGTATGCCAGGGCAAGGACTTTCTCAGCCGCCGCGACGAAGCGATCATCCGGCTCATCTGGGACACCGGCGTGCGCCTGTCCGAGATCGCGTACCTCGACGTAGACGACGACGTCGACATGACACTCCGGGTCATTCACGTCACCGGCAAGGGCAGCAAGCGACGCTCGTGTCCATTCAGCGCCGCCACAGGCAAGGCCCTCGGCCGCTACCTCCGCATGCGGGCCCGCCACCTGCAAGCCGAGAACACCACGCGCCTGTGGCTCAGCGAACGGCGCCGGCACCCCTGTCGGACAACGGGATCAAACTCATGCTCAAGCGGCGCGGCCTCGAAGCCGAGGTGAACGATGAGATCGGCCGCAACCTCCACGCACACCTCGGCCGCCACTACCAAAGCCACAACTTCCTCAAGGCAGGCGGCAGCGAGAGCGACCTCATGCTCTTGAACGGCTGGACCACCTCGCAGATGGCACGCCGCTACGGCGCGAGTACCGCGGTCGAGCGGGCCCACGACGCATCACGGAAGATCCGCGTCGGCGACCTGCTGTAGGTGACAGGCGAGCGCCACGCTAGCCGCATGGCCGCATCAACGAACCTCACCCCGAAACAACGCGTGTTGCGCGCGAAGATCGCCGCCAACGCCACGTGGGCAAGGGAACCCGACCGGGTCGGCCGAATGGAGAAGGTCCGCAATGCCGCCGAGTGCCGCTTCGAGAAGCTGGTCGACCCGGACGGGATCCTTTCGCCCGAGGAACGGGCGCGACGGGCGGCGAACGCCCGGCGCTCGCACATGCAGAGTCTCGCCCTCAAGTCGGCGCAGGCACGCGCGAAGCGATCAGCCTAAAGGGCTGACCTCGGCTTCGCGGACGACACGGAGACGCGCTCCCCCGCGCTCGTGCTCGTCCTCGGCCTGCCGCGGGATGAGCGCGGCCGCGGTCGCGGCACCGCCGCCGGCAGGGCAGCCGCCGAACGTGGCGACCGCTCGACGACGAACCGTTCGACGCGACAAGCGACAGCACCGCCGAGCGTGTGCAGGCGAAGATGTGGCGCAAGGGCTACACGGCGGGGAACCCGGTACAGCTCGTCCAGTGACAACCCGGCCACACCACGGCCGCATGTCGAACCTCACCGAAGGCAAAGAGTGCTGGTCTATTACTCCGCTGTTACCGGTTTTGCTTCGTTGACCTCAGTCGCAATACCGAGAACGTGAATATGTCCTCGCAGGATCAGCTTTCCATTTGAAAGGCGTCGCCACGTTTTCTCACCATCGGAAAAGTCCATTTGAACGCTAACCTTGTTCTCGTCGAAAAGATCCGTGATGTAGTTGTTAATTTCAGTATCACCCGACTCGCTGACAGAAGATCCCGGAAACTTCACCTCTCCCAGACCTCTGACGAAGTCGTTCATATGCCTAGTCGCGCGCGAGAGACGTTCGGGCGCATTAGTGGGATCGAGCGTCGGATACTGGATGATCGCCCGCTTACCCTCGGCAAAGAAAGTAAGCGTTACGTCATATACGGGCAAGGGGCCAGCGTTGTGGTACCGGACCTCCTGGGATCGGGCCAGTGAATTTTTACCGGAGAAATAGATCCAAGCGGCCATCTTCGAGGCTTGCTCGCGCAGGTTAGTTTCTTCTAATCGTCTCAGCTGCTCGGATTGATTGCGGTTTGTCTCAATTGTCGCCATGGCCGCCACGCTAGCGATACACAACGCAATGACGGCCACTACGGCACTCGCTCCGGATGCCCACGCCGAAAACCATTCGGCCTTCTTGTCTTGCCGGATTCCCCACACCACGACAACCACGACGACCGAGATGAAGACGCACGTAGCAGCGATCAGGGGTTTCTTCCAACGTCGATCCATAAGGCAGATATCCCCGCTAGGCCTAAGATCGTTACGAGAATTCGCACATCACGTATGGCGCGCTGCTGCAACCGGGCTCCGCGGCGGGCGGAAGATGCGGGCCGCCCTTGCCGAGTGACAGTCGGGCGCGATTCTCGGCGCTGGTAGCTACCTCACCGTCCCTAGGAGGGCACACCCGCTATGCCTCGTATCGCACTCACCCCGCAAGCCGTCACCCGCGCCGGCGGCGGCGTCTACTACAACAAGCAGAGCAGCAGCGGCTACGCGTTCAGCGTCTCCGTACACGTCGAAGAGTGGTTCACGGCGAACACCGAGATCTGCTTCTTCGTCTACAACAGCACGGCGTCGTCGATCGTCCGCGAAGGCTCGTCGCTGATCACCGGAATCAAGGCGACTCAACTTCGGGCCACTTAGCAAAGGCAGCAGGGACGGGGCGTTCGTGCTGTTCGGCTGCTGGTACTCGGCGGACTCGCTCGCCGCGTGGAAGTGCGGGATCTGACCGCGCGCCGCTCCGATCTGGCGCCCTACCCTGTGGCTATGACTGTTCATCTTGTCGTGACCACGACTACCCCTGATCGGGAATCCGGCGAGAAGCTCGCTGGTTCGGCCGTCGCTGCCCGCCTCGCCGGTACCGCTCAGGTCGTCGGCCCGGTCACGTCGTTCTTCTGGCATCTCGGCGAAAGCGGCCAGGGCGAGGAGTTCAACGTGACGTTCAAGACGACCGACGCGCGGTACGCCGAGCTGGAGGCGCACATCATCGAGAACCACCCATGGAACAAGCCCGAGGTGACGGCCGTCGAGCTGGTCCGCGGCTCGGCTGAATACTTCGCGTGGGCCGAGGAGTCCACACGTCCCAGCTAGACCTCCAGCCGGACAAGGAGATCGGCGACGGCCGGTGTCGCACGGTGGCGGGCAAGACTGCGCGCCACCGTTTCGATCCGACGTGCCGGACGGACAGACGTGACACCCGCAGCGAGGTCCGCCGCGTGGCCCAGCGTCGCCGCGGCCTGCTCGACCTCGCGTGCCTGGAGGTAGGACGTGGCCAGCCACGTCAGGTACAGGGCCTTATCGCGCGCGTGCGTGTCGTCGAACTCGCCGAGCACCCGTTCCAGGACCGGGACGGCGCGCAGCGGCCGCCGGAGCTCGGTCCAGCAGCGGCCGGCCATGATGTCGATTTCGGCGGCGTCAACCCAGAACACCCAATCCGGTTCTGGCCTGGTCGCCGGGGCGTTCAACGCCTCCCGCGCGAGGTTGAGCGCGCGGTCAGCTTCCTGTGCCTCCCTCGCCGTCGCATGCGCCCAGGCTTTCCGTTCAAGCAGCAGCGCCTCTACCTTCGGCGTGGCGACCTGGCGCGCGACCTCGTACGAGTCCGTTGCGAGCGCGGTCCCGCTTTGCTGCGTCGCAGTCTGCTGGTATGCGGCGTAGGCGAGCGCGTTCCCCGCGAGATCCAAGGCCTGCGCGTCCTCAGCATTCTTGCGGCTGTCGTTGTACAGCTGTTCCGCGAGCGAGTGCTGCCCGCGGTCGAATGCCGCCCACCCGGCCTGCTGCTGTTGTTCGGCAAGCAGCGCAAGCAGTTCTCGCCCAATGTCCTCGGTGTGGCTGGATTCCCGGATCAGCCGTTGCGTGACGTTTGCTTCGGCGCTGTAGACCGGGAAGGTTTCGGCGCCGCCCATGATGTTGTCCAGGCGCCGTAGCCGAGCCGTACGGCGGCGCAACTCCGCGAGGTCAGATCGACCGATCCGGCGACCAGTGGGCTGATCGGTACGCGCGAGCGGAATTGCCATGGCGGCGATTGCTCCGATGAACTCCCGCCGTTGCACACCGCCCGTCCTTTCCTTTCGTCGCTTAGCGCGTGCAGTGGAAACAGCACGCTTGATCGTGTTCCCTTCGACCCCGAAACTGGCAGCGAGGTATTCCTGCCAGAACGGAGTCGGTAGCCGCCGCTCGGCCTCCCAACGAGAGACCTCGTTTCTGCTGATGGCCTGCCCCGATAGCTCCGACAGAACAGCGGCTTGATCGGTTTGCGACCGCCCTGTGCCCTCACGCAGGGTCCGGAGCAGTTCGCCGATGTCGTCCTGCTCCACAGGTACCCCTCACGTCGCTCGCCCCACAGGTGGCCATCATGCGCCCGGCCCCGGTTTCTGGCCACCCTCTCGGAATGGCCACCCTCCGGGGCTCCTCTCACCAGGCATTATCGCTCTTAGCGTCAACATCGTGACTAACCGGACTGATCGGGCCCCTGGCCGGGGCCGTAGCAACGGATCCTCCGACCTCGGTTTCGACCAGCTCAGCTGGCGGCGGTCGGGCGAGATCCACCGGGCGCGGATTCCGTCGCCTCGGAGCGGGTCGCTTTCGCGGGCGGCCGAGTACGAATGGCACGGGTTCCTGCTCAGCGCGGAAGCACACCTGTACCTACGCGCGCAGCTGGCGCCGGACGTGGACTGGCCACCCATGCTGCTGCCGTGGTGCGAGGAGAACCGGCCAGAGCCGCGGCGCCACGAGCGCGGCAGCATCAGCCGCGAGCGGATCGCGGCGCCGACGGTGAAAGCGCGATGCCCGCTGTGTCGCGACAAGCTTCTGACGGCGAACGCGGAGGCACGCAGTGGACAAGCGTGATCGCGACCTTCTCGCGACTATCGCGCGAGTCAATGCCGACATTGGCAAGGTCACGCTAGACCTGCTGACCTTGCAGCCCTCGGACGAGCACTACGCGGCCGGACTCCGGAAGCTCGGCCGGGATCTCCTCATGATCGGTTCCGCTCTTGCTCGACGCGCTAGCGAGCTGGACGGCGAGGAACTACCCGCGGACCTGTTCGGCATCGAAGCGAGAGCAGACCCGCCGACATAGTCCGCCCGGCGCCGCACCCCCTCTCTCACCGTGCGGCGTCGGGCTGCCTGGTCGGCGTGGCGGTCTCCCCTGATGCGTTGGCCAGGCTCCAAACCCCCGTCGTCCTGGTGCAACGGGACGACGGGCAACCGGGAGCGGCGAGTGGTGGCTTGCTCCCGGCTTCTCCCGTCGCGTCTGGGGGAATGCGCCCGCGACGGGCGCCGGGGGCGGGCCCCATCCCGCCCCGGCACTGACCATCGGCGACCGAAACGCGCCCGCTGATGGAGCCGGGGCCGGGCTGCTCGCCGCGATCGGCCCCGACCTTCACCCACAAGAAGAAAGGCAGGCCGAGCCATGCCACCGATTTGGATGAACGCCGACGATTACTTGCCCGACGAGTCGCCGGAACCACCCCCGCCCGCCCCCGCCAAGAAGAAATCCGACGACGAGGACGAGGAATAGCGCGATGGCACGCGAACGCAACCCGGCGGGGACCAGCCCCACGAATCCGGGGCCAGGCAAGGACACACCCACAAGGCCTACAGACAAAAACTCCGGTCCGCCCAACGTCCCCAAGCCGCCGGACCCCCCGTCGAGGGATTAGCCGTGCCCAAGAAACGACGACGGCGACGCGACACCCGAAGCTGCCTTGTCGGTGGCCAGGTCGGAAACAGGGTCCCCGGAAGCGCGGGAAGTCGACCACCAGGGCAACCGGCTGGGCCGACTTACCCCGGTGCCGGCTACCCGTCCTGGCGGTTCGCGTGGCTTCCACGCCCGCCGGAAGTGGACGAGGGCGACTAGAATCGGACCATGCGGTCAGCCCGAGACAAGAGCCGGCTAGCGGACGTGTTCCTCGCGGGAGGCGCCGAAGCCCGCTTCTACGCCCAGGATCTCCGGCGTGCAGCGGCCGTCAGTCATCGGCGACTGGCGGAGATGCTGGCGGAGATGCGTAACCTCGGTTGGGTCGCCCATGAGTTCGACAAGTCCACACCCGACTGGCGGCCGTACTACATGCTCACGGACGCCGGTCGGCGCGAACTGACCAGGTCGTAGACGACGGATGGAACGAAAGGCCCAGGCGTCTCGACGCCTGGGCCTTTCGTTGATGCCTGGTCCGGATGGGGACCGGGGGCCCGGTGCGATCGTCGGCGTGCCGGGCCTCGCGTTCCGCCCCGGGGGCTACGACCGTCCCCCGAAAGGGCGGCAGACTGGGAATCGGAACCCACGCGGCGGACAAACCTCTAACATCTAAGGTTATTTGCTGACAAAAGGCGGCGACTGAAACCCAAACCGTGCAATATGGACTGTTCACTCCGGACAGACCATGCGCCCGGTTTGGAAGCGCTTTCCGCAACACCGGTACGTGTGCCGACCCGGGCGCACACGCACCGGGTGCACATCGCCCGGGAGTAGGGGCCGGGGATGAACGATGCACCGGACCAGGAACGCCCCGTCTGCACCCTCTGCCACGGCCAGAAGAAGATGTGGGTTACTCGACGTAGCCCCAGTACGGGCCCGGTAACCCGACGCGAGCTTTGCCCGCGGTGTGATGGCTCTGGGATCGAGCCTGAATCGCCTCAGTAGGCCCGCTTCAAGATACTGTCACTCTGAGTGATTGGCACGCGTAAAACCGAGATCATTCTTGGACCCTCCGCTTTGCGAACTTTCGCTCAGCACCGACCAGCCGATATACTGGTTAGTACGGCGCACAGCCGCTTCCGCTTTGGGAGCGGAGGGTCGCAGGTTCAAATCCTGTCATCCCGACCAACGGTCTTCGACCTGCGGTTTCACTTTTCTGACGGGCCTTCGGGCCCGGAACGAAAGCCGGTGCGACCCTCCGCTTGGAGGTCTGCGCGCCGCGTGACCGGCCCGATCGCAGCAGGTGTGTGGGAATAGGGACACTCAACGTCCCTATTCCCACACACCTCTCACTCCAAGTCACCGGCCGCCCCCGCCGTGACCCTCCGCTTTAATGAGGATCATGGAGATTCGCCACGCCCTCGGGACCGACGCCCCCGCCGTGACCACGCTGCTCGCCGAACTGGGTTACCCGGACAACGACGAAACCGACGTGCGCGGCCGGCTCGAACGGTGGGCCCGCCATCCCGAGGGCGCCGCCTTCGTCGCCGAGGCGGACGGCAAGGTGGTCGGTGTCGTCGCGGTGGTCGCGATCCCGCTTCTCGAGCGGCCGGGTTCCGGCGGGCGGATCGTGGCCTTGGTGGTGGACGAGACCCGGCGCGGCTCGGGCGTCGGACGCGAGCTGGTCGCGGCGGCCGAGGCGGAGGCGCTGCGCTTGGGCTGCGACACCATGGAGGTCACCAGTTCCCGCCACCGAACCGCCGCGCACGCCTTCTACCGCGCGCGTGGCTACGAGGATCGCTGCGAGCAGAGCGCCCGGTTCATCCGCCCGCTGACCGCCTGACCAGCTCCCGGATCGTGAGAGCCCTAGGCCCACCCGCACCCGCTTGCGAACATCGGCACCGTGACGGGCAGGCGGAGCGCCAGTGCCAGTGCGGTGCTCCGCGCGGTGCTGGACGAAGGGGCGATAGCGCGCAGCACCATCGCGCGCCGCACCGGGTTGAGTGCCGCCGCCGTCACGGGGCACGTTGCCGAGCTGCTGCGCCGCGGGTTCCTCACCGAACTGCCCGAGGTGGCAGGCGCGGTCGGCAGGCCGCATGTGCCGGTGGATCTCGACACGGAACGGTTCGTGGTGTGCGGGGCGCATGTCGCGGTCGACCATCTGACGGTCGGGCTGCTCGACTTGCGCGGGAAAGTGCTGGCACAGCACGAGGCACCGCATCACGGCGCTGAGCCGGCGGTGCAGGCCGCGCAGATCGCGGAGCTGCTCGACGACCTCCTCATCGGACACGCGCCGGAGCGGACGCCGCTCGGGCTGGGGGTGGCGACCGGCGGGTGGGTCGACGAGGCGTCGGGGACGGTGGTGGAGCACGGTCTGCTCGGCTGGCGCGGGGTCCCGTTGCGCGCTCTGCTCACCGAGGTCACCGGTCTCGACGTCCGCGTCGACGGGCATTCGCGGGCGCTCATCCACGCCGAACGCCTGCTGGGGCAGCCGAGAGCGCGCAGCAGTGTGGTGCAGTTGTTCACCGGCAACGTGGTCGACGCCGCCTTCGCCACCGGTGACACCGTCCATCATGGACCGCGGTCGGCGGCGGGCGCGGTGGCGCATCTGCGGGTCGACGACAGCGAGGAACCTTGCCGCTGCGGGCGAACCGGCTGTCTCGAAGCCACGGTGTCCGAGCGCACGGTCGCCCGCAAGGCTTGCGAAGCGGGGCTTGTCGAAGAACCGATTTTCGCCGATGTACTCCATTCGGCGGCATCGGGAAACGAAAGCGCAATAGCACTGTTCCACGAGCGCGCGCGAATTATCGGACAGGCCGCCGCATTGCTCTTCGACGTCCTCAATCCGGAAATCCTCATCATGCTCGACCAGAGTGTACGCGACGTCGAAGGTTGCCTTTCCACGATCCGGGACGAGGTCGCGCAGCGCTCCTGGATCTGCCAGGACGCGGCGAAAAACGTTGTGGCGTCGAGCTTTCCGGGAAACGAGCTGGCGACAGCGGGCGCGGCGGTCATGCTGAACGCCCTGTACGAAGATCCGCTCTTCACAAGGCTCGCCAACGCCTCTTGAGTTACTTCACTAAATCGCAAAATTGACGCTCTCCGCCGGGCCTGCGAAGAATCTTCTCCATCGACGCGAACCCGAACGAAAGAGCCCACCGTGAAGAAACCAGTGCCCTTGCTCGCCGCGCTCCTCGCCGGATTGGCGCTGTCGGGCTGCGGCGCCTCAGCGACCCCGGCAGGCGTGGCCGGACAGCCGGAGAAGCTCGAACTGCGCTACCAGGGGTCGGCGAACAACGTCACGTTCCCCGAACTCGCCGAGGACCTCGGGTACTTCGGCCCGGTCAAGCTCAAATGGGTCGGCAACACGATCAGCGGACCGCAGGACATCCAGTCCGCCGCGACCGACCAGACCGATTTCGGCGGCGCTTTCACCGGCGCGGTCGCGAAACTCGTCGACGCCGGCGCCCCGATCAAGGCGGTCGTCAACTACTACGGCTCCGACGAGAAGACCTTCTTGGGCTTCTACGTCAAGGAAGACAGCCCGATCCGCACCCCGCGCGACCTCATCGGCAAGAAGGTCGGCGTCAACACCGTCGGCGCGAACCTGGAGGCCGCCCTCGACACCTGGCTCAAGCGCAGCGGCCTCTCCGACGCCGAGATCGACCAGGTGCAGCTCGTCGTCCTGCCGCCGATCAACACCGAACAAGCCCTGCGCAACGGCCAGATCGACGTCGCCGCGCTCAACGGCGTCCTCCAGGACCGCGCCCTCGCCGGAGGCGGCGTGCGGCCCATCGTGAAGGACGTCGAGGCGTTCGGTCCCTACAACGGCGGGCCGTACGTGCTGCGGACCGACTTCATCAAGAGGTACCCGGAGACCACGAAAACCTTCGTCACCGGCGTGGCCAAGGCGATCGAATGGGCTCGCACCACGCCACGCGACGAGGTCATCGCCCGGTTCACCAAGATCATCCAGAACCGCGGCCGCAACGAGAACACCGAAACGCTCAAGTACTGGAAGAGCACCGGCGTCACCAAGGGCGGGCTGATCTCCGACCACGACTACACGCTCTGGACCGATTGGCTCAAGCAGTCCGGGTTCATCAAGAACGACCAGGTCGACCTCAAAAAGCTTTACACCAACGAATTCAACCCGTACCGCGAAGGCGGTGGCGCATGACCGCCAAGATCAGCCTCCGCTCGGTCACCAAGACCTTCGACACGCTGACCGCGCTGGACGACGTCTCCCTCGACATCGAGGACGGCACGTTCCTCTCCCTCGTCGGGCCGAGCGGCTCCGGGAAGTCCACGTTGCTCGACCTGCTCGGCGGGCTCGCGAAACCCACCTCCGGTGAGGTCCTGATCGACGGGAAACCCGTCACCGGCCCGGGTCTGGATCGCGGGGTCGTGTTCCAGCAGTACGCGCTGTTCCCCTGGCGCACCGCGCGCGCCAACGTCGAGTTCGGCCTCGAAGGCGGCACGCTGAACAAACGGCAACGCGCCGAAAGGGCACGGGAATTCCTCGACCTGGTCGGGCTTTCCGGTTTCGAGGAGCATCTCCCCCACCAGCTTTCCGGTGGTATGAAACAACGCGTCGCGATCGCGAGAAGCCTCGCCTACGACCCGGACGTGCTGCTGATGGACGAGCCGTATGCCGCGCTGGACTCCCAGACTCGTGAACTGTTGCAGGAGGAACTGCGGCGGATCTGGCAGCGCACCGGCAAGACCATCGTCTTCATCACCCACAGCATCGAAGAGGCCGTCTACTTGGGACAGAAGGTCGCGGTGCTCACGTCGCGGCCGGGCAGGCTCAAGGACGTCGTCGACATCGACCTCGGCGACCGCTCGAACGACGACCTGCGCTCGGCGCCCGCGTTCGTGGCCCATCGCCACCGCCTGTGGGAACTCCTGCACGACGAGATCCGGAGGGCCGCCTGATGACCGCCACCCTGGAGGCGCCGACAGTCCACACAGGACCGAAGGCCGCCGTGAAACCCCGCAAGAAGAAGCGGCTCAGCAAGGCTTTCCGCAGTTCCGCGGCGATCCTGCTCTTCCTCGCGGTCTGGGAGCTCGCTCCCCAGTACGTTCTCGACGAGGGCACGAGGACCTTCCTTCCGCCGCTGTCGGAAGACCTCGCCGCGCTCTGGGAGCTGATCCTCAACGGGCAACTGGCCGACCATCTGCTGGCGAGTCTCGGCCGGTCCGCCGCCGGATTCGTGCTCGCGGTGGCGGTCTCGGTGCCGCTGGGGCTGCTGATCGCCTGGTACCGCCCGCTCGCCGAATTCCTGAACCCGTTGCTGGAGCTCGCCCGCAACACCGCCGCGCTGGCGCTGCTGCCGGTGTTCACGCTCCTGCTCGGCATCGGCGAGGTGTCCAAGATCGCGCTGATCGTCTACGCCTGCGTCTGGCCGGTGCTGCTCAACACGATCGCCGGCGTGAATACCGTGGATCCCTTGCTGGTCAAGGCCGCGCGTTCGCTCGGGCTGTCGAGCCCGAACCTGTTCCGCAAGGTGATCCTGCCCTCGGCGGTGCCGACCATCTTCACCGGCATCCGGATGGCGGCGGCGTACTCGATCCTCATCCTGATCGCCGCCGAAATGGTCGGCGCCAAGGCGGGCCTCGGCTATCTGATCAACAACTCGCAGGTCAACTTCCAGATCCAGCAGATGTACGCCGCGATCATCACGGTTTCGGTGCTCGGCCTGGCCATCAACGCGGGCTTCGTCGCGCTGGAGCGGCGGTTCTCCACCTGGCGTGTCAAGGAGAAGGCATGAAGCACTTACACCTCAACGCGTTCGTGATGCCGAACGGTCATCACGAGGCGGCCTGGCGGCATCCGAGCACGGATCCGCACCGCGCCGCGACGCTGACGCACTATGTCGACATCGCCCGCACGGCGGAACGCGGCAAGCTGGATTCGCTGTTCCTCGCCGACGGCGTCGCGTTGTGGGGCAACGTCCGCTACAACTCGCACACCCTGTTCGAGCCGCTGACGCTGCTTTCGGCGCTGGCCGGGGCGACGGAGCACATCGGGCTGATCGCCACCGCGTCGACGACCTACAACGAGCCGTATCACCTGGCGCGGAAGTTCGCGTCGCTCGACCATCTGAGCGGCGGACGCGCGGGCTGGAACATCGTGACGTCGGCAGGCGAGGACGAGGCCCGCAACTTCAACCGCGACGCCAGGCCGTCGCACGCGCTGCGCTACGAACGCGCCACCGAATTCGTCGAAGTCGCCAAGAAGCTCTGGGACAGCTGGGACGACGGCGCGGCCGTGATCGACAAGGCGAGCGGCGTCTATGCCGACACCGGCCGCATCCACCCGATCGACCACGACGGCCCGCATTTCCAGGTACGTGGCCCGTTGAACATCCCCCGTCCGGTGCAGGGGCACCCTTTGCTGGTCCAAGCGGGTTCGTCGGAGACGGGCAAGGAGTACGCGGCCCGGTTCGCCGAGGCGGTGTTCACCGCGCAGCAGACTTTCGCCGAGGGCAAGGCTTTCTACGACGACGTCAAGGGCAGGCTCGCGAAATACGGGCGCTCGCCGGAGGAGATCAAGATCCTCCCGGGGATCAGCCCGATCCTGGGCCGCACGGAGGCCGAGGCGAAGGAACGCGAGGCCGAACTCAACGCCCTCATCACGCCCGCGTACGGCGTGCGGCAGCTGTCGACCATGCTCGACCACGATCTGACGCCGTACCCGCTCGACGGTCCGCTGCCCGACGTCGGCACGTTCACCGAAGGCGCGCAAAGCCGGTTCGAACTGGTCACCGGTCTGGCGAGGCGCGAGAACCTGACCATCCGCCAGCTCATCGAGCGGTTGGCCGGCGGGCGAGGTCACCGCGTTTTCGCCGGGACCGCCACGCAAGTAGCCGACCAATTGGAGCACTGGTTCACCGAAGGCGCCGCGGACGGCTTCAACGTCATGCCGCCCACGCTTCCGGGTGGTCTCGAGGACTTCGTGGACCTCGTCGTCCCGGAACTCCAGCGGCGCGGGTTGTTCCGCACCGAGTACACCGCCACGACCTTGCGCGGCCACTACGGCCTCGCCCGCCCCGTCACCCGCACCCGAGTAAAGGAGCACGCCGCATGACCGCCATCGACACCCAGGTCGAAGTCCGCAAGATCACCGGCAGGATCGGCGCGCAGATCGTCGGCGTCGATCCGGCCAAGGATCTCGACACCGCGACCGTCGCGTTCGTCACCGAGGCCCTGCACGAGCACAAGGCGCTCGTCTTCTCGGGCGTCGACCTCGACGACGCGGGCCAGCAGCGGTTCGCCGAGCATTTCGGCGACCTGACGAAGGCGCATCCGACCGTCCCGTCGGTCGACGGCGAGCCCGCGATCCTGCCGGTCGACAGCGAACAGGGCCGCGCGAACCAGTGGCACACCGACGTCACCTTCGTGCTCAACCCGCCGAAGGCCAGCACACTGCGAAGCCTGGTCGTCCCGCCCTACGGAGGCGAGACATTGATCGCCAACTCGGCAGCGGCCTACCGGGACCTGCCGGAGCCGCTCCGAGCCTTCGCGGACACGCTGCGCGCCGAGCACACCAACGACTACGACTACGCGAAGGCGCCGGAGACCCTCGACGAGGCGGAGCAGGAACGCCGGAAGGTGTTCGTGTCGCAGAAGTTCCGCACGGTCCACCCGGTGGTGCGGGTCCATCCGGTGACCGGAGAGCGCGGGCTGTACATCGGCGGGTTCGCGCAGCGGATCGTCGGGCTGTCCAAGGGCGAGTCGCGGGACATCCTGCGGCTGCTGCAGTCCTACGTGACGCGGCCCGAGAACGTCGTGCGGGTGAGCTGGGAGCCGAACCAGCTCGTGCTGTTCGACAACCGGATCACCCAGCACTACGCCGTCGACAACTACGACGACCTGCCGCGCCGCCTGAACCGGGTGACCGTGGCGGGTGATGTCCCGGTGGGCATCGACGGGGTGCCGAGCGAATCCCTCGAAGGCGACGCTTCGCACTACTCCCCCGTCGCCTGACCCTCCGCATTTAGTCCTCTGAATGCGGTGGGTGGGTACGCATCCAGAGGACTAAATGGGGTAAGACTGGCGTCGTGAAGGACGATCGTCAGGTGGAAGCGCTCCTGCGGGAGCTGGCCCCGCAGGTCATCGGGTTGCTGGTGCGCAAGCACGGGCAGTTCGACGCCTGCGAGGACGCCGTCCAGGAAGCCCTGCTCTCGGCCGCGCAGCAGTGGCCGGTGCAGGGCATCCCGGACAGTCCGAAGTCGTGGCTCGCGACGGTCGCGACCCGGCGGCTGGTGGACGAGTGGCGCAGCGAGAGCGCGCGACGCCGTCGCGAGGAGAACTCCGCGCTGATGGAGCCGGCCGGTGAAGCGTCCACTGTGTCCGAATCGGACGACACGCTCACCGTCCTTTTCCTGTGCTGCCACCCTTCCCTGTCCGCGCCGTCGCAGCTCGCGCTCACCTTGCGCGCCGTCGGCGGCCTGACCACGGGCGAGATCGCGAACGCCTTCCTGGTCCCGGAATCGACGCTGGCCCAGCGGATCAGCCGGGCGAAACAGACCATCAAGAAGGCGGGCGCCGAATTCGTCCTGCCGCCGGCGGCGGAGCTCGCCGAGCGGGTCCGCGTCGTCCTCCAGGTGCTGTACCTGATCTTCAACGAGGGCTACACGACCAGCGGCGGCCCCGACCTGCACCGCGCCGACCTGACCGCCGAGGCGATCCGGCTGACCCGGCTGCTGCGGCGGCTCATGCCGGACGAGGACGAGGTCACCGGTCTGCTCGCGCTCATGCTGCTGACCGACGCCCGCCGCGCCGCCCGCGCCGTCGAAGACGGCTCGCTCGTCCCGCTCGCCGAGCAGGACCGGTCGAGCTGGAACGCGGAACTGATCGCCGAAGGCGTTTCGCTGGTGAGCGCGGCACTGGAAGCGGGCCCGGTCGGGCCGTACCAGGTGCAGGCCGCGATCGCCGCCGTCCACAGTGAGGCGCCCACGGCGGCCGACACGGACTGGTCCCAGATCCTCGCGCTCTACGACGTCCTCGAGAAGGTTTCGCCCGGCCCTGTCGTCACGCTGAATCGCGCCGTCGCGGTCGCGGAGGTCAACGGGCCGGAAGCGGGTCTCGAACTGCTCGCCACCCTCGACGACGACAGCCGGATGAGCCAGACCCACCGCCTCGTTTCCGTGCGGGGGCATCTGCTGGAACTGGCAGGCGACACCGCCGCCGCGCGCGAGGCCTACCTCCGTGCCGCCGCCAAGACCGCGAGCGAACCCGAGAAGCAGTACCTGACCCGGCGCGCGGAGCGGCTCACCTGAGCACCTGGAGGATCGTCTCGTGCGACTTCTCGTGGACGTAGCCGGTGTAGACGGCGTGGATCCGGTGCACGGCGCCGTTGTAGAGGGTCACGGTCGCCTTGAGCGGGATGTCACGCTGCTTCTCCACGCGTGACAATTCCTCGTACGGCAGCCATATCGCGCCCGCCCTGGCGGCGACCGCGAACGGGGCCTGTGCCATCAGCGCGAGCAGTGCCTCCTTCCCGGAGTCGGACTCGGTCCCCGGAGCGGGCGAGAAGATCAGGCCGCGTTCGGTGATGACCAGATGGCCGAGCAGATCGTCGAATTTCACGTTCGCCAACCCGCCGAGCACGGGCGCCTCCCCCGGCGAGAGCCGCTCCGTCCCGCCGTTCGCGGCCGCCGGGTCGATGCCCAGCCCCGCCAGTGCCGCGCGGGCACGCGCGACATGCTCCGGTTCGCCGATCAGCAGATCCTCGACGAGGTCGAAGTCCAGGAAAGACCCGTCGGCGAGGACGAAATCCGGTTCGTCGTCCCACCGGTGCACGAAGCGCATCGTGCCCGCGTCCAGGGCCGCCAGGACGACGGCGGCCATGACCCCGTCTTCCGGGACATCCTCTCCGGACAACGTGAGAAGCGTTTCGAGGCTGCCGCCTGGCTGCCCCGACGCCCGGGCGATGGCCCGGTACGCGGCCTCGGCTTCGACCTTCAGCCGCGCCAAAGCCGCCTCGCGCGGGTAGGTGTCCCAGGGGAGACGACGGCGCTCGCCGAAGTCGAACGACGCCTCTTCGAGCCGGGCGGCGGACCGGACGGGGTCGGCGAGCAGGCCCAGCGCCGGTCGTTCGTCCACATCGGACTTGTCGGGCGCGGTTTCCAAGGCCCACAACCGTTCCGACGTCGGCGGGTGAGTGTCCCAGCGCAAGGGGAGCCGGAGGGGCTCGTCGACGGTGGCCAGCCATTCGCGCCGCGCTTCGAGCATTCTGGCGAAACCGCCGTAGACGGTGTCGGGGGCCATCTCGACCTCCGCCCCGGGTTCGACGTGGACGCCGAGATACCGCGTCCATTCCCCGTCGAGCCGCGCGTGCAGCCGCAACGCCGAATGCGCGGCGGCCCGTCCGGCGAGCCGGCCCATGACCTGGTCGGCCCCGTATTCACGGCGGCGGCTAGCCACCCGCTGGGTGAGGACGAACAGCCGCGCGTAGCCGCGGAACAGCCACGCCAGCGGGTTGATCGTGCTTCGGGGAAAGCGGTCGAGCATCCGCGCGACCGCGACGTGGGAGCGGTAGCCGGTCACGCTGGTCCGGCCGTCGAGCTGCCCGTAGTGGGCGAACTCGTGCGCCAGCACGGCGCGAGCCTGGGCACGCGTGAACGCTTGGAGCGTCGGCAGGCCGATCGACAGGAACCGGCGACCGGGTTTCAGCCCGAACAGCCGCGCTTCCTCGACGACCGACGCCCCCGGCCCGGCGGTGAGCCACACCTGGTCCGGCAGCCGGGTGCCGATCGCCTCCGCCAGTTCGGTGAGGGTCGCCCACAGCTCAGGGGCGTCGTCGCGGTAGAGCGGAACCCCTTTCGGCACGAAGGGCGCCGGGCGCAACGGAAGGAGCGCCGCGACCCCGGTGCCGAACAGCAGGCCGAGGCCGAGCCCGGCGAGGATGAACAGCGGGACGTTGTCGATCCCGGCCAGCAGGAAGCCGCCACCGAAGGCGAGCAGCAGGAAGATCAGCGTGTCCAAGGCGTAGAACCCCACCACCAGGAACACGACCTTGACCACGCCGATCCGCATGGCGTGAACCTACCCGGTGGCGAGGGTCACTCATCGGCTTTCCTGGCGGTGGCCATGGCGCGCTCGGTTTCCCAGAACGCGCGCATCGACACGATCAGCCCGTCCTCGCGCACCCGGTAGACGAACACGCCGTCGGTGTCGACGCGGTAGCCTCCGGGCAGATACGTCGTGATGGTGCCGACGTTCGCGACCTCGTCACCGGCGGCGTGGGAGTCGCGGATGGTGAACTGGAAGCGCTCGACGTTCGCGATCGTCTTGTCCCAGAAGGCACTGATCCCGTCGTGCCCGTGATGTCCCTTGCCCTCTTCGTCGAACATCGAGGGGCCGATGGGGTCCTCGACGACGGCGTCACCGGCGAAGAGTTCGAGCCAGGCGGCCTTGTCCCCGGCGGTGACCGCGGTCATCGAACGGAACGCGGCTCGGCGCGCGGGCGGCTGCGTGGCGGCCGGATCCCAGCAGACGTCGACACCCATTGTTCAGTCTCCCATCTTCGCGATGATCTCGTCGCCGAACTTCTTGATGGAATCGAGTTTCGGGCCGACCTCGGCGTCGAAACCGAGACCGTCGAACACCCACGGCATGGTGATGATGTCGGTGACGCCGATGTCGCCCTGTTCGCGATAGCCGTCGAGACCGAACTTGTCGATGCACACGGCCTGATACTCGAAGGGATCGTCGGCGCGGCCCCGTTCGGCCAGCAGCCCGCGCAATTTGGCGATCGTGTCGCGGAGGTCGTCGAACTTCATCATCGCCGACGACCAGCCGTCGGCGACGCGGGCGGCCCGGCGCAGCGCGACGTCGGTGTGGCCGCCGATGTAGAACGGCACCCGCGACGACGGCGCCGGGCTCATACGGAGCTTGTCGAAGTCGAAGAACTCGCCGTGGAATTCGACCATCCCGCCGTCGAGGATCAGCCGCAGCACCTCGATGGCCTCGTCGACGCGTTTGCCGCGCTTCTCGTACGGGGCGCCGCACCAGCGGAACTCCTCAGGCGACCAGCCGACGCCGAGCCCGAGGCCGAACCGGCCGCCGGTCAGCGCCGCGACCGAGTTGACCTGACGCGCGAGCAGGACCGGATTGCGGGAGCCGAGTTTGAGCACGGAGGTGTAGAACGTGAGCCGTTCGGTGACCGCGCCCATCGAGGCGGCCGCGACCAGCGGATCGGCCCAGGGCGTCTCCTCCGTCCAGAAGCGACTGCCGTCGGGCGTGTACGGATAGTCGGCCGAGACCGTTTCGGAGTAGAACAGGGAATCCGGGAGCGCGATCGAGGAGAAACCCGCCTCTTCGGCGGCGCGGGCGAGCTCGCCCAGCTGATCGAGCGGATTCATCGCGATCGACAGGGTGAACTTCATGGAGCCGAACTATAACGTGTTCTAGTTTCTGCCGCCAGTGTGCGCGGGAACCACGGGCGGGCCGTCCGCGTTGATCGGAGCAAAGGCCGAACGATTCCTGGAGTGAACCCATGGGTACCGCGATCTTCCTGATCGTGCTCCTCGTCGTCGTGGTCGGCGGCGGCATCTACTTCGCGAAATCCCAGGCGGCGGCCAAGAAGCGCCAGCTGGACGACGCGAAGGCCGACGCGCGGCGCCTCGTCGAGCGGCTCGGCGGTCAGGTCATGAACCTCACCGGCACGGACACCGCCTCCCAGCAGGCGATGGCGGACGCGTCCGAACGCTTCACCGCGGCGGGCTCGCAGATGGAGCAGGCACAGACCGTCGAACAGGCCCGGCTGGTGCGCGAGACCGCCATCGAAGGCCTCTATTACGTCCGCGCGGCACGGCTCGCGATGGGCATGGACCCCGGTCCGGAACTGCCCGCCAGCGAAGAGCGCGACCGCGCCGGCAAGGTCACCGAATACCGCTCCGTCGACGTCGAGGGCGAGCACTACGAAGCCTCGCCCGACCCGAGCCAGCGGACGCCCCACTACTACCCCGGTGGCCGCGTGGCAGGCCGGCCGGTGCCGCAGGGCTGGTACAGCGAGCCGTGGTGGAAGCCCGCGCTCGTCGCCGGCGCCTGGGGTCTCGGCTCGATGCTGCTGTTCAGCGCGATGTTCTCCGGGATGGCGGGAATCGCGAGCGCGTCGGCCTGGGAATCGGGCCATGACGCGGGCCAGGAGGACGCCGGTGCCGGTGACGCGGGCGGCGATGCCGGAGGCGACGCGGGCGGAGACGCCGGCGGGTTCGACGGTGGCGGCTTCGATGGCGGCGGGTTCGACGGCGGAGGCTTCGACTTCTAGCCCGCGCCCCCTCCCCCAAGCGCTATGAACGGTCCGTTACTTGCAAAATTTGCAAGTAACGGACCGTTCATAGCGTTCGGGAAGCTCGTCAGGCGGGCAGGCAAAGCCGTGAGGGCCTCCTTCCCTACCTTGAGAGTAGGGAAGGAGGCCCTCACGGCTTTGCGGCACCTTCGGCAACGTCGCGGCGGCAGAGACGGCTCTTGGGCGGTAAGGGCACTGTGGCATGTCGTGAAAGCCACTTTCGGGACGTCAGTGGTCCCGAAAGTGGCTTTCGCGACATCTCACGTCAGTGCCACTCAGCTCATCAGGCGGGCTGGCAGGTCGGGCACCAGAAGAGGTTCCGTGCCGCCAGATCGCTCCGCAGCACCGCCGTCCCGCACACGAGACAAGGCATCCCCTCGCGGCGGTAGACGTAGACCTCGCCCCCGTGCCGGTCCTGCCGCGGCGCGCGGCCGGTCGCCTCGGGCAGATGCTCCGGCGCGACCGTGTCGATCCGTCCCACCCGGACACCGTGCCGCATGAGCGTCACGAGATCCGCCCACATGTCGTCCCACAGCCCGCGGTCGAGCGCGCGGCCGGGGACGAGCGGGGCGACACCGTGCCGGAACAGCACCTCGGCGCGATACACGTTGCCGACGCCCGCCAGCACCGACTGGTCCATCAGCAGTGCCGCGATCGACGTCTTCGACCGCGAAATCCGCTCCCACGCTTTGTCCGGCTTCGCGTCCCGGCGCAGCGGGTCCGGGCCGAGCCGTGCCTTGATCGCGTCCACTTGGGACGCGTCCAGGAGTTCGCACTGGTTCGGGCCGCGCAGGTCGGCGGAATGCGTCGGGCCGACCAAGCGCATCCGCACCTGCCCCACCGGCGCCAGAACGGGCAGCGGCACGTCGGAGAACGTGCCGTAGAGGCCGAGGTGGACGTGCACCGTCCCGTGTGGACCGTAGTCGTGGAACAGGTGCTTCCCGTACGCCTCGGCCTTGACCAGCGACCGGCCGTCCAAACGGGACGCTTCACCGGCGAATCGTCCTTGCGGGCTGCTCACCTCGACCGGGTGACCGGCGAAACGGCGTTTGTGCAGCCGTGCCAGGCGATGGAGCGTGTGCCCCTCGGGCATGTCAGTGCTCGGGCAGCGGCGGCGGCCAGCCGGTGTTCTCGTAGTCCAGGATCTGCTGGACGCGGCGGCCGTGGCGCTCGTCCGGGCTCGGCGGGGTCGCGAGGAACGCCTCGACGATCTCCGTGGCCTCTTCGGTGGTGTGCATCCGCGCGCCGACGCCGATCAGCTGGGCGTGGTTGTGCTCGCGGGTGAGCTTCGCGGTCTCGACGCTCCACGCGAGGCCGGCGCGAGCGCCCTTGACCTTGTTGGCCGCGATCTGCTCGCCGTTGCCGGAGCCGCCGACGACGATGCCGAGGCTGCCCTCGTCCGCGACGACGCGGCGGGCCGCCTCGATGCAGAACGCGGGGTAGTCGTCGGCCGCGTCGTAGACGAAGGGACCGACGTCCTCGACGTCGTGGCCCTGCTCCTTGAGGTGGGCCACGAGGTGGTTCTTCAGTTCGAAACCGGCATGGTCAGAGCCAAGGTAAACACGCACAGCGCGGAGTCTGCCATCACGTTCCCGGACGAGCATGCTGTGGGGGTGGACATCAGACTCGAATGGGGAACCGAGGGAGTCGGCGCACTGGGCGCGGACTGCGCCGTTCTCGTCATCGTCGACGTACTTTCCTTCTGCACCACAACGGATCTCGTCCTCGGCAACGGCGGCAGGGTGCTGCCCGTCCGCTGGCGCGATCAGCGCGGCGCGGACGCCGCGAAAGCGCGAGGTGCCATCCTCGCGGGTGAAGAACGCTGGACCTTGCGACCTTCGTCTGTGACGGAAATCCCTTCCGGCACCCTCCTCGCGCTCCCCTCCCCCAACGGCGCCACGCTCTGCGACGCCGCCGCCACGACCGGTGCCGTCGTCCTGGCGGGATGCCTGCGCAACGCGACGGCCGTCGCCGAACGCGCGGCGGAACTGGCGGACGGCGCGCCGATCGGCGTCATCCCGGCCGGGGAACGCTGGGGCATCGACATCCACACCGAGGCCAAGACGTTCGGGCCGCTGCGGCCGTGCGTCGAGGATCAGCTCGGCGCGGGGGCGATCGTCGCGGCGCTGGACGGCTACGGCCGCCTGTCCGCCGAAGCCCGCCTCGCGGCCATCGCGGCGAAATCGATCGACATCGCCGAAGCACTGACAGAGTGTTCTTCAGGACGTGAGCTCGCCGCGGCCGGACACGCGAACGACGTGACACTCGCCGCGAAGCTCGATACGAGCAGCATGATTCCCTTGCTGCGCAACGGAATTCTGGAGGATTCGTGACTTGGCTCGAACTCGCGGACGGCGTGTACGCCCGCCGTTACGAGGAGCTGGACCTGACCGTCGGCCTCGTCGTGGGCAGTGAGCGCTGCCTGGTCGTCGACGTCCGCGGTGACGTCGATCAAGGCGCCGAACTGGCCGCGGCGGTACGGGAGATCACGCCGCTGCCGTGGTCGGTCGTCTACACCCACGCGCATTTCGACCACGCCTTCGGCACGACGGCGTTCCTGCCGTGCGACGTCTGGGCACACGAAGGGTGCTCGGCCGAGCTGACCACGTACGGGGAGGGCGCGCGGCGCAAGTGGATCCAGCACTACCTCGGCGAAAACCGGCCTGAGATGGCGGAGGCGCTGGAGCGCACCGAGGTCACCCTGCCGGACAAACCGGTCACCGACACCGCCGAGATCGACCTGGGCGGCCGCACCGTCGTGCTCAGGTTCCTCGGCCGGGCCCACACCGATCACGACCTGTTCGTGGACGTGCCCGACGCGGGCGTCATCTACGCGGGCGACGCCGTCGAGAACGCCGAAGCCGGCTTCAGCGCATTCTCCTTCAACGACGGCAGTTTCCTGGCCGAATGGACCGGCGTGATGGACGCGATCCTCGCGCTGGAGCCGAAGATCATCGTGGCCGGGCACGGCGACCCCGTCGACACCGCGTTCATCGGGAAACACCGCGACGGGTTGCGTGAACTCGTCGCGCTCAAGAACCAGATCGCGGCGGGAGACCTCACGACGGACGAAGCCGTCGCGAGGTCCTCCTACCCCGACGATGTCACCAGGGCCGCACTGGCGACGCCTTAGTCGAAGTTCAGCTCACCGGACCGGGTGCGCTTCAGCTCGAAGAAGTCCGGGTAGCTCGCCAGCGCGCGGGCGCCGTCGAACACCTTGACGGCGTCCTCGCCACGCGGGATCGAGCTGAGCACCGGGCCGAAGAAGGCGACTCCGTCGATGTGGATGGTCGGGGTGCCGACGTCCATTCCGACTGGATTCATACCTTCGTAGTGACTCTTTTTCAGCGCTTCGTCGTACTCGGTCGACTCCACGGCCTCGGCCAGCTCGGCCGGGGCGCCGATGGCCTCGAGGGTCTCCTTGATGACCTTCGGGATGTCCTTGTCGCCCTGGTTGTGATGGCGCGTGCCGAACTCCGTGTAGAAGTCGCGCAGGGCCTCTTCGCCGTTCTTCTGCGCCAGCGCGGTGGCGACGCGGACGGGGCCCCAGCCGCGGTCCAACAGCTCCTTGTACTGCTCAGGCAGGTCCTCGCGGCCGCTGTTCAGCTCGGACAGGCTCATGATCCGGAACCTCAGGTCGAGGTCGCGGTGCTTCTCCACCTCGAGGATCCAGCGCGAGCTGATCCAGGCGAACGGGCAGATCGGATCGAAGTAGAAGTCGACCTTGGTCGTCTCGGACGGGGCGGTCATCAAGTTCTCCCAGTGCCATCGTCTTGGGTGGGCCGGTACGCACAGAGTGCTACACAGCGAGCCAACATCGCGGCCATCGGCGTTGTTCCCGTCGTCAGCACCGGCCTGGACATGATTGGATGCCAGTAGTTGGAAACCAAAACCGATACCGATGACCAGAGGTGCCAGTGCCCGCCCCCAACCTGACCCGAGACCAAGCCAAGCTGCGCGCGGAGCTGCTCGACGTCGAGTCCTACGACATCGAGCTGGATCTGACCGACGGCCGCGGCGGTCCCGGTGAGAAGACCTTCACGTCGAAGACGACGATCAAGTTCGCGAGCGCCAGAAGCGGCGAAGCGTCGTGGGTCGACATCGTCGCCGAGGGGATCGAGTCGGCCGTCCTCAACGGGACGGAACTCGACGTCAGCGGGTACGTCGAGGACAAGGGCGTCGAGCTGCCCGCGCTCGCCGAGTCGAACGAGCTCGTCGTGGACGCGGTCTGCCGGTACATGAACACCGGCGAGGGCCTGCACCGCTTCGTCGACCCGGTCGACGACGGCGTCTACCTCTACACGCAGTTCGAGACCGCGGACGCGAAGCGCATGTTCGCCTGCTTCGACCAGCCCGACCTCAAGTCGGTCTACCGGCTCACCGTCGTCGCGCCGAAGGACTGGAAGGTCATTTCGAACGCGCTGATCGAGTCGGCCGAGGAGACCCCGGAAGGGGCCGTCCGCACCGTGTTCAAGGTGTCCGAGCGGATCTCGACCTACCTGGTCGCGTTGATCGCCGGCCCGTACAGCGAGTGGCGCGACGAGTTCTCCGACGACCACCGCACGATCCCGCTGGGCATCTACTGCCGCGCCTCGCTCGCCGAGCATATGGACGCGGACAAGCTGTTCACCGAGACCAAACAGGGTTTCGCCTTCTACCACGAGAAATTCGCCACCCCGTACCCGTTCTCCAAGTACGACCAGCTGTTCGTGCCGGAGTTCAACGCGGGCGCGATGGAGAACGCCGGCGCCGTCACCTTCCTGGAGGACTACGTCTTCCGGAGCCGCGTCACGCGCTACTACTACGAGCGCCGCGCCGAGACGCTGCTGCACGAGATGGCGCACATGTGGTTCGGTGACCTGGTCACCATGCGCTGGTGGGACGACCTGTGGCTGAACGAGTCGTTCGCGACCTTCGCGAGTGTGCTCGCCCAGGCCGAGGCCACCGAGTACAAGAACGCTTGGACCAGCTTCGCGAACATCGAGAAGTCGTGGGCATACCGGCAGGACCAGCTGCCCTCGACGCATCCGATCGCCGCGGACATCGTCGACCTGCACGCGGTCGAGGTGAACTTCGACGGGATCACCTACGCCAAGGGCGCGAGTGTCCTGAAGCAGCTCGTCGCCTACGTCGGTCTCGACCACTTCCTCGAAGGCCTCAAGGTCTACTTCGGCAAGCACGCCTGGGGCAACGCGACCCTGGCGGATCTGCTGGGCGCGCTGGAAGAGGCCTCGGGCCGCAACCTGTCGTGGTGGAGCGCGCAGTGGCTGGAGACCACCGGTCTCAACTCGCTGAGCCCGCGCTACGAGGTCGGCGCCGACGGCGCGTACACCTCGTTCGCCGTCACCCAGACCGGTGCCAAGCCGGGTGCCGGTGAACTGCGCACGCACCGGGTCGCGGTCGGCGTCTACGACGAGGACGAGAACGGCAAGATCGTCCGCAAGCACCGCGTCGAACTCGACGTCGACGGCGAGCGCACCGAGGTGCCGTCGCTGGTCGGTCTCCCGGCGGGCAAGCTCGTGCTGGTCAACGACGACGACCTGACCTACTGCACGATGCGGCTCGACCCGGCGTCGCTGACCACGCTGATCGACCGCATCGCCGACATCACCGAACCGCTGCCCCGCACGCTGTGCTGGTCGGCGGCGTGGGAGATGACGCGCGAGGCCGAGCTCAAGGCCCGCGACTTCGTCACGCTGGTGCAGCGCGGCGTGCACACCGAGACCGAGGTCGGCGTGGTGCAGCGGCTGCTGCTGCAGGCGCAGACGGCGCTGAACTCGTACGCGAACCCGGCGTGGGCGGCGGACAAGGGCTGGCCGGAGTTCAGCTCGCGGCTGCTGGAGCTGGCGCAGGGCGCCGAGGCCGGTTCGGACCACCAGCTCGCGTTCGTCAACTCGCTCGCCGGATGCGTGCTCGACGAGAAGACGCTGGCGATCATCGCGGGCTGGCTCGACGGCACGGCGCCCCTCGACGGCCTGACCGTCGACACCGACCTGCGCTGGCGGCTGCTGCACGCGCTCGTCGCGCACGGCAAGGCGGAGAACCCCGAGATCGACACGGAGCTCGCGAAGGACGACACCGCCGCCGGACGGCGTCAGGCGGAACGCTCGCGGGCGCTGCGGCCGACCGCCGAGGCCAAGGCCGACGCGTGGCAACGGGTGGTGTACGACGACGAGCTGCCCAACGCGGTCAGCGACTCGCTCATCACCGGCTTCTCCCACCCCGGCCAGAAGCACCTGCTCGGCGACTACGTGACGCGCTACTTCGAGGTCATCGACGAGGTGTGGCAGCGGCGCTCCAGCGAGCGGGCGCAGCCGACCGTGGTCGGGCTGTACCCGTCGTGGGCCGTCGAACCGGCGGCCGTCAAGGCGTCGGACGAGTGGCTGACCGGGGAGCACCCGGCGGCGCTGCGCCGTCTGGTGTCGGAAGGCCGGGCCGGGATCGTGCGGGCGCTGGCCGCCCGTGAGTTCGACTCGCAGGCCGGGGTCTAGTCCCGTAATGCAATGAACGGTCCTTTCCTTGCAAATTTTGCAAGGAAAGGACCGTTCATTGCGCTTGAAAGCGGCTGAAGAGCGTCAGTGCTGCGGAGCGCCGGCCTGGTCGCTCAGCATGCGAAGTGCGTTCACGAGGCCGCCGATGAGGTCGCCTTCCTTGAAGGAGGCCACCATGCTGGCCACGGCGAGCTTCGCGCCGCGGTCGGGCAGGCGGAATCGGGCCTGCGAGCCCGTCACGATCTCGATGGCGCGCTGTCCGGGCGACACGGCGACGACCACGGCGTCGGCCGGGTTGTCGGTCGAGGCCAGCAGGCCTTCGGCGGTGACGCGCGTGTCCTCACCGAGGTCGCCGAGGTACACACTGAAGTCCAGGCCGGTCTCGCGGCTGGCCAGCGTCAGCGCCTCGTCCAGCCGGGCAAGCTGCTGGGTGGTGAATGGGCTGATCGGCCCAGCCGGTTCGTACATCTTGGCGGCGGAAACCCGGCCGCTGGAAGTAACGGCGGCGCCGTAACCGGGCTCTTCGTCAACAGCGGTGGACGAATGGGTCAGTTCACCAGTTGCCACGAGCGCCTCCCGTCACCGAAGCTCCGTCCGCCGCACCGACGGCGGTCGCGCCGCCCGCGTGCGAATGCCTGGCGCCGACCCCGTCGGGGTTGGCGCTCCACCACATGGCCGGGTACTCCCACGGCTGCCCCGGCCGGTACCGGGCGACGCCCGCGCCCTTCGACCGCAGCGTGGCCACCCCGCAAAGCGCGTAGATGGCCAAGGGGATCACCGCGAAGACCAGGATCGTCTCGACAAGGTTCACGCGCGTGAGCGTATCCGATGCCGCGCGGCCGCACCCGCTCGCACGGGTGTGCGCCCCGGCACCTACCGCTCACCGTCCGGAGGGGGCCGTCCGCCGCTTGCCGCGAAAGCGCTCCCACGTTGGGGCGAAGCCCTCAAGGCCGAAAGGTTGCAACTCAACGTACGGGCGGCCGCACCCGGCGCTGTCGTCTTGTCGGAGCCTTGAAATCCTCGTAGCTTTTTCACCTGTACGGGCCTTGCGCCCAGCTCTCCCACCCCAGCAGGTAACGCACCGGTCGCAGGAGGATATGTCATGCAGAGCACCCAGACACCCGGCCAGGCGATCATCGACGACGTTTCGTCACTCTTCGAAATTGGATTCGTCCCCGGCACGCGTGTGACGGCGGGCACACGGGTTACTCGCGGTACTCGTGTCACTCGGGGTACGCGGGTCACCGCCGGTACCCGGGTCACTCGGGGAACCCGCGTCACCCGGGGCACTCGTGTCACCGCCGGCACTCGGGTCACCCGTGGCACGCGCGTCACTCGCGGCACCCGCGTGACCGCCGGAACGCGCGTCACCTGCGGCACGCGAGTCACGCGCGGAACCCGCGTCACCCGTGGCACCCGCGTCACCTGCCAGAGCGACTTCTCCCTCGCCGCCTGAGTTCGGGCACGACCGGTCAGCGGGGGACGGCGCACTCCGTAACGAGCTTCATCACGGCATCATCGGCTCGCCCCGGCCGCCGAAAGGCAGCCGGGGCGCCGACGTGTTCATAGCCGGATCAGGCCGCGGTTCCCAGGTACGGCCGCCACAACGGGTCGGCCTCCTTCGAATGCGCGAGCAGCCGCCAGTGCGGCCCGTGCGGGGCCCTCGGCACGACGCGAAGCCGCCAGCCGATCTCGGAAAGCAGCTTGTCCGCCTTCCGGTGGTTGCACTTGGCGCAACAGGCCACGCAGTTCGTCCAGCTGTGGGGGCCACCGCGGCTGCGCGGGACGACATGGTCGATCGTCTCGGCCCGCCCTCCGCAGTAGGCACAGCGGTATCGATCGCGGTGCATCAGCCCGGCCCGGGTCAGCGGCACCTGTGCGCGGTAGGGCACGCGCACGTAGGTGCTCAGCCGGATCACCGAAGGCACGGGCAGCGAGACCGTGGCGGCGTGCAGTTCGTGCCCTCCCGGGTCTCCGTGCACCACCTCGGCCTTGCCGCACATCACGAGGACCACCGCGCGCCGCAACGGCAGCGCCGTCAGCGGCTCGAACGTGGCGTTCAACAGCAATACCCGTCTGCGACCCCAAGACGACGCTGATGTCGTCGTGGGTGCCGCCGTAGTCGACGGGTCCCGCCCTCTACGCTGTCCGGGCGGGCGGGCTACACCCCCTGGCCGCGTTCCGGGCCCTCCCGGTGGCGCCCCGTGCGAGGGGGCACCTCCCGGATGAGCGCGCAACACGACCTCCGGCGCCTGTCCGGCCAAGGCTTGGCTCGGGACGCCGAGGGGGATGGGTTGTCGGTCTGGCACTCGACCACCTCCACCGGTGCAGGCATAGTCGACCACAGATCAGCCCCAAAACGCACGTGTGTTAGTGGACGTGTCACATGCCCGCGACCCGGCGGCCACCTGTAAGCACGTATTTCAAATCCCGTCGCGCGGAGCAGCGCGAACGAACCCGCCGAGTACGAAAGGACATTTCTTCTCAGTGAACCTGCTGCCCACCGAACCCCCGGCTTGCACGCGAGACGTCGAAACCTTCTGTTACCAGGTGTTCCAGGTCACAAAAAACGAGTGGCTGTCCGCGTCGGCAGGCTGGCTGCTGACGAAGCCGATCAAGATCCTGATGATCGTCGCCGTGGCGTTCCTGCTGCGGTACCTGGTGCGACGTCTGATCAACCGCGTGACGCGGATGCCGAGCGGTTCCAAGAAGCTCCCCGCCCTGTTGAGACCGCTGCGGGAGAAGGCTCCCGAGGTGCTGGGATCGGCTGTGGTGGAACGACGTCGTCAGCGTGCCGCCACGATCGGCTCGGTGCTCAAGTCGATGGCCACGTTCCTGATCTACGGCCTCGCGTTCATCCTCGTACTCGGCGAACTGGGCATCGACCTGGCGCCGATCATCGCCTCCGCCGGCATCGTCGGCGTCGCGCTCGGTTTCGGCGCGCAGAATCTCGTCAAAGACTTCCTCTCCGGGATCTTCATGATGATCGAGGACCAATACGGCGTCGGTGACGTCGTCGACGTCGGTGAGGCCTCCGGCACCGTCGAGGCCGTGGGCCTCCGGATCACCACCCTGCGTGACATCAACGGCACCGTCTGGTACGTCCGCAACGGCGAGGTGCTCCGGGTCGGCAACTCGAGCCAGGGCTTCGCGGTCGCCGTCGTCGATGTCCCCCTCAGCTACTCCGCCGACGTCGAGAAGGCCATCGAACTGATGGCCCAGAAGTCGACGACGCTCCTGGAGAGCGAAGGGCTGGCCCCGAGCGTCCTGGAGCCGCCGGAGATGCTCGGTGTGGAGACCGTCACGCCCGAAGGCATCAAGGTCCGCATGACGGTGAAGGTCCGCCCGGGCAAGCAGTGGGCAGTGCAGCGCGCGTTGCGGGCGCATCTGCTCGCCGCGCTGGACGAAGCCGGCTTCGAGCCGCCGCTGGGACGCTTTATGTCCACCGGCCCCGCCCCGCAGTAGGACAAGGGCAGAATGGAGCTGTGCCCGTGACCGAACCTGACCCCACCACCTTGTACGAAGCGATCGGCGGTGAACCGGTCTTCACCCGGATCGTCGCGCGGTTCTACGCCGAAGTCGCCGTCGACGAGGTGCTTCGCCCGCTGTACCCCGAGGAGGACCTCGGCCCGGCCGAGGAGCGTTTCCGGCTGTTCCTCATGCAGTACTGGGGCGGCCCGCACACCTACTCGGATCAGCGCGGTCACCCTCGGCTGCGGATGCGGCACGCCCCGTTCAAGATCGGCCCGATCGAACGCGACGCCTGGTTGCGCTGCATCAAGATCGCGGTCGACGAGGAGAACATCGAGGAGCCCTACCGCTCGCAGCTGTGGGCGTATCTCGAAATGGCCGCCAACAGCATGATGAACAGCTTCGTGTGATGGCGACGGGCGCGGCTTGGTGGGACCAGGCGGTCTTCTACCAGGTGTACGTGCGCTCGTTCGCCGATTCGGACGGGGACGGCGTCGGTGACCTCGAAGGCATCCGCGGCAAGCTCGGGTACCTGGAGCTGCTCGGGGTCGACGCGTTGTGGCTGACGCCGTTCTACCGCTCCCCCATGGCCGACCACGGCTACGACATCGCGGACCCGCGCGACGTCGACCCGATGTTCGGCACCCTCGGCGACTTCGACGTCCTCCTGACCGAGGCGCACAAACGCGGCATCAAGGTCACCGTCGACGTCGTCCCCAACCACACCAGCAACACCCACGCCTGGTTCAAATCGGCGATGGCGGCGCCGCCGGGCGGCCCCGAGCGGGATCGCTACATCTTCCGTGACGGGCTGGGCCCGCGCGGCGACCTGCCGCCGAACAACTGGGTCAGCGCGTTCGGCGGCCCGGCGTGGACGCGGGTCCCGGACGGCCAGTGGTACCTGCACCTGTTCTCGCCGCAACAGCCGGACCTGAACTGGGCCAACCACGAGGTCGCCGCCGATCTGGAGCGGACCCTGCGGTTCTGGCTGGACCACGGGGTGGACGGCTTCCGCGTCGACGTCGCGCACGGCATGGCGAAACCGCCGGGCCTGCCGGACATGGACCCGCGGGTGAACCCGCTCGGGCCGAGCGAGTTCTACGACCCGAGGTTCGACAACGACCGCGTCCACGAGATCCACCAGATGATCCGCAAGGTGCTCGACGAGTACCCGGGCACGATGGCCGCCGGCGAGATCTGGGTGACCGACGACAAACGCCTCGCGCGCTACCTGCGGCCCGACGAACTGCATCTGGCGTTCGACTTCCGGCTCGTGCTCACGCATTTCGACGCGGACGCGCTGCGGACGGCCATCGAGCGGTCCCTGGCGGTGCCGAAGTCGGCCGGGGCCCCCGCCACCTGGACGTTGGGCAACCACGACGTCTGGCGGCAGGTCAGCCGCTACGGCGGCGGCGAACGCGGCGTGCGGCGAGCGCGGGCGATGGCGCTCGTCGAACTCGCGCTGCCCGGGGTGGTCTACCTGTACAACGGCGAGGAACTGGGGCTCGGCAACGTCGACCTCCCGCCGGAAGCGCTCGCGGACCCGCGCGCCAAGACCTCCGGCGCCGAGTTCGGCCGCGACGCGTCACGGGTGCCGCTGCCTTGGGAAGGCGACCTGCCGCCGTTCGGGTTCTCGCGCAATCCGCGGACGTGGCTGCCGATGCCCGCTTCGTGGGCGTCGGTGACGGTGGAAGCGCAACTGGAGGATCCGGCGTCGACGCTGTCGCTGTACCGGCAGGCGATCGAGATCCGCAAGTCGCACAAGGCCTTCGGCGGTGACGATCTCGAGTGGTACGGCGCGCCCGCGGGATGTTTCGCGTTCCGGCGGCGCGGCGGCGGGCTGGTGTGCGCGCTGAACACGTCGGCGAGCCCGATCGCGCTGCCGCCCGGTGAGGTGCTGCTGTCGAGCGTTCCGCTGGTGAACGGGAAACTGCCGCCGGATGCGGCCGCCTGGCTCGTTTGAGCCCCCCACGAACGCTATGAAAGGTCCTTTCCTTGCAAAATTTGCAAGGAAAGGACCTTTCATAGCACCGCTAGTGGGTCACTTGTTGAAGCCCGGGTGCAGCTTGTACTGCGTCTGGGCGTTGAACTCGTTCTGCCGGACGAGCTTCGCCGGTGAGGTCCGCCAGTCGTTGAGGTCCAGGACGTCCAGGCCCTTCACGATGTCGGACGAGAAGATGTGGCCGTTGTACCAGTACGCCGACCAGGTGCCACCGCCGACGAGCTTCTCGTTCGAGAGCGGGCCCCGCTCCCAGTACGCGATCTCCTTCGGCCGCTTCGCGTCGGTGAAGTCCCACACCGAAATGCCGCCCTGGTACCAGGACTGGACCATGATGTCCTTGCCCGGCACCGGGATCAGCGAACCGTTGTGCGCCACGCAGTTCTCGGTCTCGGACTGCAACCGCGGGATCTTGTAGTAGCTGATGAACTCCAGCTTGCGGTTGTCGCCGCGGCCGGTGATCTCGTAGATGCCGTTGGCACCGCGAGTGGGGCCGAACTTCTCCAGGCAGGTCGCCATCCCGCCGCCGCCGAGCTCGTCGGTGAAGACGACCTTGGTGGCGTCGTTGTTGAAGGTGGCGCTGTGCCAGAACGCGAAGTTCACGTTGTCCTGCACGCGGTTGATGACCCGCGGCTTGAGCCGGTCGGAGATGTCGATCAGGACGCCGTCACCCATGCAGGCACCGGCCATCAGATCCTTCTCCGGCAGCGCCGTCAGGTCGTGGCAGCCGGTGGTCTCCGACCGGCGGGTGCCGTCGGGGTTGGGACCGCCGGGGTTGCCGCCGCCGTCGGCGGCCGGGAACATCACCGGCGTCGCGACGAGCGAAGCCTTCGCCGGGTCCTTCACGGGAACCTTGATGATCGACAGCTTGTCGTGCGGCGGCTGGCAGTCGGGCAGGTTCGCCGCCGGCGCGTACGACGAGACGTAGATGTAGACGTCCTTGCCGCGCTTGTCCGGCACCAGGGTGTTGGTGTGCGAACCGCAGTCGGTTTCGACCGCCGCGACGTACTTCGGCGCCGCGAGGTTCGAGATGTCGAAGATCTTGATGCCCTCCCACGCCGTCTTGTCCGACGCGGGCTTCGAGACGCTGTTGCACGAGTTGTCGCTGCGCGACGCGTCGGTCGAGAGGAAGAGCAGGTCGCCGGAGACCGACACGTCGTTCTGCCCACCGGGGCACAGGACCTGGCTGACGATCTTCGGGCGGTACGGGTTGCGGACGTCGTAGACGTTGAAGCCGTCGTACGTGCCGATGATCGCGTGGCCCTTGGTGAACGCGATGTCGGTGCCGGTCGAGTCCTTGGTGAACGGTCCCTGCTGCGGGACGTTCGCGATCGACCGGAGGTTCGGGCTGTGGACGATCTCGTCCACCCCCGGAATCGCGGTCGCCGACGGTTCGGCGATGACGGCCGGCGCGGCGAGCGCGCTGGAGGCCCCGAGGGCGGCGACGGCGACCGCCGACACGAAGCCCCTGGTCAAGCGGCGTTTCAGCCCAGGCTGCAGCACGATATGGCTCTCCTTCCACCCAGCTTTACGCGCACCTTATTCCTTATTTAGGCTCAGCAGATACCGACCAACGGAGGAACTCCCGGGATGAGAAAAAGTTTGACATCGGCGCTGCTCGTTGCCGCTTTCGTAGTCTCGGGCTGCGGTGGCGACGAAAACCCGGCCACACCGGCCCAGAGCGCACCGGTCATCGTTCCCGGAAAGCCCGGCGAGCAGGCGGGTACCGGTGTTCCCGGCCCGGTGAACCGCGATCAGCCCAACGAGGCCGACGTCGAGTACATGACGATGATGATCCCCCACCACCAGCAGGCGAAGGTGATGACCGACCTGGTGCCGGGCAAGACGGCGAACGAGCAGATCCGGGCCATCGCCGGCCGGATCTCGGTCGCGCAGGACGGCGAGATCGCGATGATGAAGACCTGGCTGGCCGACCGCGGCAAGCCGGTGCCGGGCGCGGGCCACGGCGACCACGGCGGCGGGCACGATCACGCGCTCATGCCGGGCATGGCGACCGAGGCCCAGCTGGCGGATCTGCGCGCGGCGAACGGGGTGGCGTTCGAAAAGCTGTTCCTCGACCTGATGATCGCGCATCACCAGGGCGCGCTGACCATGGCCGAAACCCAGCTCGGGAAGGGTGTGGAGATCAAGGCGCAGGAGATGGCGCAGGAGGTCATCACCGGCCAGACCGCCGAGATCGAGCGGATGAAGACCATGCGCTCGAAGCTCTAGCCCCTCCCGCGTTTAGTCCTCTGAATGCGGTAGTTGGCGTCGCGAACTACCGCATTCAGAGGACTAAACGCGGAGTCAGGCGTCGCCGGAGGAGCCCATGTCGAACCCGGAGTCGCCGGAGTCGTCCAGGGTGCCTGAGACGATCCAGGTCGCCAGCGCGGCGGCCTGGACGTAGGGCGCCGCCTTCGCCGCGGCCCGTCCGGCCGATTTGGCACGGCCCCATTTCTCCGGGCGTTCGGCGCGTTCCGGCGCCTCCTCACCCGGCGGACGCTCGGTCCGCCACGGGGTCTCCTCGGGCCGGACCTCGGCGAGGAAGTCCGCGGTCGGGTCTTCCCCGTCCTTACCAGCGTCCTTGTCGCTCATGGGGACAGCCTGACACCGCGGGCGGCCAGAAGCCACCCGCGGTGTGAAGCGTAAGAAAGCCGTCAGAACAGCAGCGGCAACAGCGCGTGGCGACGCTTGAGCACGGCGCCATACCTGGCGTCGATGCGCATCCACGAATCCGTCGCGGTGACGCGGACGACGTCGCCGTCGATCGTCGAGTCGACGAAACCCATCCCCGACAACGCGAACAGGCACCGCATCTGGACCTTGATCTCCTGCTCGCCGCCGGTGACGGTGAGCACCGTCTGATCCATCAGCGAGGCGGGCGGGTTGCCGTGCGGGCCGACGTTGTCGCGGGCCAGTGTGACGCCCCGATCGGCCAGCTCCGAGATCACCGTCGCCGGTAGTTCGTCCACCAGCTGCCAGCGGCCCGAAGCGGGCAGCTCGGAATGCCACATCAGGTCACGGGCCGGGCCCGGATCCATCCGCTCACCGCCGGCGACGGTCAGCGCGGCGAGCAGCTCGTTCCCGGATACGGTGACGTCCGACGGCGTGATGTCGCCGGCCACCGCCCTGGTGGCGAGGACCTCGAACGGGGTCGTGCTCCACGCCTCGACGACGCCGTCACCGCGCTGCCGAAGCCGCACCAGCGTGTTCTGGTCGAGCCGGACCGCTCTGGCCACGAACGCGCCGAGCGTTTCGCGGTCGCCCGCATCCGGGATGACGAGCTCAGGCATCCGCGAACCCCTTCTCCAGAAAGGCGCGTTCGTCCTCGGTCAGCCGCCGGGGCCGCTCCGACCCGGTGTCGTACGGCGCGAGCACCGTCTCCGCGGTGACCGCGACCTTGTCGGACCCGGCGGGCCCGGCGTGCACCCGGTAGCCGAGAGTGAAGCTGGCGTGCTTCAAGTCCTTCAACGAGATCTCCACCCGGATGTCCTGATCGGACACCACGATCGGCGAACGGTAATGGACGGCCAGCTTCACCACCACGATGCCCTTGGGCAGTTCGGTGAGCCCGGCCCGGACGGCGTCCCCGAACAACAGGGGGATCCGTGCCTCTTCGAGCAGGGTCACCAGATTCGCGTGGTTGACGTGCCCGTAGACGTCCATATCCGACCAGCGCGGCCGGATCAGGGAAATGTACGCCACTACCTCACCGTGCTCCGGATCTGCCTCGCCGCCACCGACAGCGTCGCCAGGTCGAGTTTGCCGAACTGGCTGATCTCGTCCAGCGCGACGCGGGCCCGCTGCAAGCGCGAAGCGTTCGTCTTCTCCCAGTGCGCGATCTTCTCGTCCGGGTCGGTGCCCGAATCGCTGTGCCGCAACGCGTCCAGCGTGATCGTCCGCAAGGAACCGTACACGTCGTCCCGCAACGCCAGCCGCGCGAGCGCGTGCCAGCGGTTGCCGCGTTCGAGACCGCTGATCGACGTCAGCATCTTGTCGATGCCGAGGTGGTCGGAGAGCGCGTAGTACAGGCCCGCGGTCTCCGCCGGGGTGTGCACCGCGTCGATGCCGGCCTGCTGCTCGGCGAGCTCCGCGACGTCGGTGACGTCGAGCAGGCCGAAGGTGTGCAGCAGGAGTGCCACGCGCTCCGCGAGTTCCGCCGGGACGCCCTTCTCGATCAGCCGCTCGGTGTTCGCGTCCACCGAAGCGCACTCGACACCGCGAAGCAGCTCATGCGCCCGCGGGGCCAGTTCGCCGACGACCCGGCCGAACCGGTTGATCTCGGCGAGCGGGGCCAGCGGCTGCGGCCGGTTGGTGAGGAACCAGCGGGCGGCCCGGTCGAGCAGCCTGCGGGTCTCCAGCATCATCTCGTCCGCGACCTCGGTCGGCACGACGTTGTCCAGCGCGTCGATCTGGGCCCACAGCGAGGGCAGGTCGTACACGTGGGTGACCACGGCGTACGCGCGGACGGCGTCGGTCGCGGTCGCGTTCATCTCCTCCATCAGGCGGAAGACGTACGAGATCCCGGCGCCGTCGACGACCTCGTTGGCCACCATCGTCGTGATGATCTCGCGCTTCAGCGGGTGCTGGAAGATCGCGTCGCCGAAGCGTTCCCGAAGCGGCTTCGGGAAGTACTCGGGCAGGCGGCGGGAGAACACCTCGGAGTCCGGCAGCTCGCTCGCCAGCAGCTCGTCCTTGAGGTCGAGCTTGACGTGCGCGAGCAGCGTCGCCAGCTCCGGCGAGGTGAGGCCGTCACCCGCCTTCTCCAGCGCGCGGAACTCCGCCGAACTCGGCAGCGCTTCGAGCTTCCGGTCGAAGGCGCCCTTCGCGACCAGCGCCGCGACGAGCCGCTGGTGCACCGAGACCATCGGACCGGCGTGCGCGCGGCTGACGCCGAGCACGGCGTTCTGCCGGTAGTTGTCGGCCAGCACCAGCTCGC
The DNA here is from genome assembly GCF_003947415.1 of Amycolatopsis sp. WAC 01376. GTDB lineage: Bacteria > Actinomycetota > Actinomycetes > Mycobacteriales > Pseudonocardiaceae > Amycolatopsis. The sequence goes on along the minus strand of NZ_QHKL01000003.1, from coordinate 86,481 downwards.
CGACCTCGTCGGTCATCTGCTCCAGCAGTTCGTTGCGCTGCTCGGCGTCCAGCGATCCGGTCGAGATCAGGTGATCCAGCAGGATCTTGATGTTGACCTCGTGGTCGGAGCAGTCGACGCCGGCGGAGTTGTCGAGCGCGTCGGTGTTGATCTTGCCGCCCGTGCGGGCGAACTCGATCCGGCCGAGCTGGGTCAGCCCCAGGTTCCCGCCCTCGCCGACGACCTTGACGCGGAGCTGGTTCCCGTTGACGCGCACGGCGTCGTTGGCCTTGTCGCCCGCGTCGGCGTGGGTCTCGTTCTCGGCCTTGACGTAGGTGCCGATACCGCCGTTCCACAGCAGTTCGACCGGGGCCAGCAGGATCGCCTGCATGAGGTCGTTCGGCGCCAGCTTCGTGACGTCCTCGCCGAGGCCGAGCGCCTCACGGACCTGCGGGCTGATCGGGATCGTCTTCGCCGACCGCGAGAAGATCCCGCCGCCCTCGCTGATCAGCGAGCGGTCGTAGTCCTCCCACGACGAGCGCGGCAGGTCGAACAGCCTGCGCCGCTCGGCGAACGAGGTCGCCGAATCCGGGTTCGGGTCGAGGAAGATGTGCAGGTGGTTGAAGGCGGCCACGAGCCGGATGTGCTCCGAGAGGAGCATGCCGTTGCCGAAGACGTCACCCATCATGTCGCCGATGCCGACGACGGTGAAGTCCTCGGTCTGGGTGTCCTTGCCCAGCTCGCGGAAGTTGCGTTTGACGCTCTCCCAAGCACCCTTCGCGGTGATGCCCATGGCCTTGTGGTCGTAGCCGACCGAGCCACCGGAAGCGAAGGCGTCGCCCAGCCAGAACCCGTAGTTCGCCGAAACCTCGTTCGCGATGTCGGAGAACTTCGCGGTGCCCTTGTCGGCCGCGACCACGAGGTAGCTGTCGTCACCGTCGTGGCGGACCACGCCCGGCGCCGGAACGGTCTTGCCCTCGACGCGGTTGTCCGTCACGTCCAGCAGGCCGGAGATGAACATCCGGTAGCAGGCGATGCCCTCGTTCAGCTGGGCGTCGCGATCCAGGCCCGGGTCACCGGTGGCCGTCGGCGGACGCTTCACGACGAAGCCGCCCTTCGCGCCGACAGGCACGATGACCGCGTTCTTGACCGCCTGCGCCTTGACCAGGCCGAGGATCTCCGTGCGGAAGTCCTCCCGGCGGTCGGACCACCGCAGGCCACCGCGCGCGACGTCACCGAAGCGCAGGTGCACACCCTCGACCCGGGGCGAGTACACGAAGATCTCGTACTTCGGCCGCGGCTCTGGCAGTTCGGGCACCGCGCTCGGGTCGAGCTTGAGCGACAGGTACCGGCGGGAGTTCCCCTCGCCGTCGGTGACGTGGTAGTTCGTGCGCAGCGTGGCGAGGATGACCGCCATCAGCCGTCGCAGGATCCGGTCCTCGTCGAGGCTGGTCACCTCGTCGACCAGCTTGCCGATCTCGGTGGTCAGCTGCTCGGCCTGCGACGCGCGGGCCTCCTCGCCGAGCGAGAGATCGAAGCGGGTCTCGAACAACCGCACCAGCGCGGTGGCGATGTCGGTGTGCGCGAGGACGGTGTTCTCGATGTACTCCTGCGAGAACGGGATCTTCGTCTGGCGCAGGTACCGCGAATAGGCCCGCAGGATGGCCGCCTGACGCCAGGTGAGCCCGGCGCGCAGGACGAGTCCGTTGAAACCGTCGACCTCGCAGTCGCCGCGCCAGGCAGCATGGAAGGCGTCCTGGAAGCGGGTGCGGAGGTCGTTGTCCGCCTGGTCGAGGACCTGCGGGTCGATCCGCAGGCCGAAGTCGTAGATCCACGACCGGCCGCCGTCCTCGCGGCGCAGTTCGTACGGACGTTCGTCGACGACCTCGACGCCCATCCGCTGCAGGACCGGGAGCACCTGCGAGAGGGTGACACCTTCGCCGCGCAGGTACAGCTTGAAGCGCCGCTCCCCCGCCTCGGCGTCGGCCGGCAGGTAGAACGACATCGACAGGTCGCCCTCGTCGGTCAACGCCTCCAGGGCACGGAGGTCCGCGAGCGCTTCGAGCGCGGTGAAGTCCTCTTTGTAGCCCTCGGGGAACACCGCGGCGAACCGCTGCCCCTGTTCGCCCGCGGACTCCTCGACCATCAGGCCGATCGCGACGCCACTGTCGCCGGCGCGCTCGCGGCGCTCGGCGAGGATCGCCTCGACCATCCGGTCGTCCCAGCCGCGAACGGCTTCGTTGAGCCGTTCCTGGATGCGCAGGGTGTCCGGTTCGGACCGCTGCGACGGATCGGTGTGCACGATGAAGTGCACCTGCGCGAGCACGGTTTCGCCGATGCGCGCGCTGTACTCCAGTTGCGTGCCTTCGAGTTCTTCGAGCAGGACCTCCTGCATCGCGAGCCGCGAACGGGTCGTGTAGCGGTCACGCGGGAGGTACACGAGGCACGAGTAGAAACGGCCGTACGGGTCACGGCGCAGGAACAGGCGCAGCCGTCTGCGATCCGACAGCGTGATCGCGCCCGTCGTCGTCGAGTACAGCGAGTCGGTGTCGGCCGAGAACAGGTCCGCACGCGGCCAGTTCTGCAGCACCTCGAGCATCCGCTGGCCGGAGAACGACTCCATCGGGAAGCCCGCGCGGTGGATGACCTCGCGGACCCGGTTGCAGACCACCGGGATGTCCAGCACGTTCTCGTGCAGGGCGGTGGTGGTGAACATGCCGAGGAAGCGGTGTTCGCCGGTGACGTTCCCGTTGTCGTCGAACGTTTTCACGCCGACGTAGTACGGGTAGACCGGGCGGTGCACCGTCGACGGCGCGCTCGCCTGCGTCAGCACCAGCAGCGTCGGCGCGAGCGCGGACGCCGCCGTGTCGGGACCGGCGGTGAGGCTGCGCGCGGCCAGGCTGTCCTGGCGCAGCACACCCAGACCGGTGGCCAGCACCGCGCGCAGGGCGGGGTCGTCGCTGTCCGGATGCGGGTTGTCGATCAGCTCGTAACGGCGGTAACCGAGGAAGGTGAAGTGGCCGTCTGCCAGCCAGCGCAACAGCCGGGCGCCCTCCGCGACCTCGTACTCGGGCAGCTGCGGCGGATTCCCGTCCAGCTCGTCGGCGAGACGGCGAGCCGTCTCCGCCATCTTGTCGGTGTCCTCGACGACCTCGCGGACATCACCCAGCACCGACGACAGCCGGTTGTCCAGCTCGCGGGCGCGGTTCGGGTCCGTGACCAGGTCGATCTCGATGTACATCCACGATTCGGCGGCCGAGTTCGACGGCGGCTCCGCCGGGTCGGCGTCCGGGTGGACCTCCAGCAGCTCACCGGTCAGATCGCGGGTCACCACGACGATCGGGTGCACGATGCGCTGCACCTGCACCCCGTCCCGCGCGAACTCCGCCGCGACGGAATCCACCAGGTACGGCATGTCGTCCGTGACGACCTGCACGACCGTCGCCTCACGCGTCCAGCCGTCTTCGGGGCCCGTCGGGTTCAGCAGCCGCACCGCGGGACGGCCGGGCATCCGGTCCTTCGCCAGCTGGAGGTGCGAGCGGACGGCGCCGACGAGGTCGACCGGGTCGTCACCGAGAATCTCTTCGGCCGGGATGTGCCGGTAGTACAGGCGGATCAAGTCGCCGATCTCCGGGGCGTATGCCGCGGCGGCGTCGATCAGGTCGTCCCGGATCTGCTCCGGGTTCGCCGACCGGCGCCGGGCGCCATCCTCGGTGCCGACATCTTTTCCGGGCAGGGACGAGACTCCCGTCGAGCTCATTTGAGGCAACTCTCCACTGTAGCGAGATTGACACCGCGACCGGCACGACTCTGTACCGGCCCAGACCCAACCTACAGCTCCGGACAGTCGGCCCCACAAGGCCGGGTCCCTCCTGGCCGTCGAAGATTTCCCTGCTCAGATACCGGAATCGCCGTGATCGGTTCAGCTACTCGCCGGTCACGTCGACGGTCTGTCCGGCCCTTCCCGCACCCCGCCGCACCGGGGTGACCAGCACCCATTGCCCCGCGAGGGCGCGGCGGACGGTCCCACCGGGCTGGCTGAATCGTTCAAGCCACGTTCGGTTCCCGCCGAGGTGAAGCAAGGGACCTTTGCTATCGCGCGATCAGTCGCTTCCGTTGGTGCGGTGCCGGTCGTGGCCGTTGACCGGACGCTTTCCCGAGTCCTGGGAACCGAGCTGCTTCACGAGCGCGGCGGCGCTGGCGGTGCCCGCCTGGTGCTCCGCGAGCGCGCGGTGAAGCAGGTCGGCGAGACCGGCGTCCGGCGGCGGCTCGTCCTCCGCGATCGCGCGGGCATAGCTCTCCGGGAACGGCGTGATCGGCCGCCAGGAACCGGTGTCGGTCAACGGATCCAGCGCGGGCGGCATCCGCAACCGCGGCAGCCACGGATCCGCGACCTCTTCCTTGGCGCCCGGGCGAGGACTTTCCCGGGTTTCGCGGCTCGGCGGCGGGTCTTCCCGAGGCGGCGGCGCGAGCGGCACGGCGGGTTCGGTGTACTCGACCGGGGGCTGCTCTCGACGGGCACGGCCGGCGTCGGCGCGCTCTTCGGTGACGGGTTCCGGATGCACGGGATCCGCGGCGGCGTCCGCGCGACGGCGGCCACCGCTTTTCCCTCCGGTGCCCGAGATCCCGAGCCGGTCCAGCACCGATTTCGCCGCCACGGAACCGTGTTCGGCGTCGTGCCTGGTCTTGCGCGAAACGGGCGCCGAAGACCGGCGGGCACGCTCTTCGGCCGCCCACTCGTCGCTCTCCCACAACGGTGCGGCGGTCCCCGGCGGACGCGGAGTCCGGACCTCCGCCGCCATGCGCGGCCGGGGTTCGGCCGCGGGTTCGGGAGCGAGAAGCAGCTCCGGGGCCACGGATTCCGAGAACGCCACGGGCACCGGCTCCTCGGTGCGGACGGGCGTCTCAGTCGGAACGGGCGTCTCGGTGCGAACGGGCGCCTCGGGCTCGGGCCGCCGGCGCGCGGCCGGGGTTTCCGGCTGGGCGACCGCTGGTTCGGCCGCGACGGTCTCACGAGGCGCGGGAGCCTCCGGACGGCGTCGCCGCCCGGTCTCCAGACCCGGACGTGACACGGGCTCGGGCCGCGGCGCGGGCTCCGGCTTCGGCGGCGGCATCAGTTTCGGCGCGACAGGTTCGGCCCTGGGCTCGAACCGGATCGACGGCTTGGGTCGCTGAGGTTTCTTCGGCACCCGGCGACGCCAGTCGCTGTCGGACGCCGCCGCTTCCTGAGCAGGCTCGGGACGGGCCGGCGGTTTCAACACCGGTGTTTCGGTCTTTTCCACGACCGGTGTCACGGCAGGCTCCACCGGACGTGGCGGTTCGGCGGGACGGGGGACCTCGACGAGCGTCTGCCGCACCGGCGCGGGTTCTGTCTGACGGCTCTGCCGCACCCGCGCGGGTTCCGCCTGCCTGTTCTGCCGCACGGGCTGCGTCGGCTCGCGACGAACCGGCGGCTCGGCCGCGGCTCGCTTCGGGGGCGCCGCGTCGATCGGCGCCATCACCGCGGTCACCTCGGCCGGTTCCGGCGCCGGAACCCGCATCGGGGTGGCCGACGGCCTCCCGGCGACGGCCCGCAGGACGTCGTCGAGGTCGACAGCCGCGTTCTCGGCCGCGCCGAACTCGCCGACCAGGACGTTGCACGCCTGCCTGCGCGCACGCGAGTGCAGGTGCTCGGCGGCACGCGAACGATGGAGGCAGCCGATGGCCTCCTCTGCCCGTCCGAGCCGTTCCTCGATCTGCGCGAGTTCCAGCCACAGCCGTGCCGTGACGGCGTGCAGGTTGTGATCCTCGGTCGCGGCGACCGCTTCACGGACGAGCATGCCCGCGGCTTCCCCGGACCCCGCGGGAAGCAGGACACGGGTGGCCACCGCCAGCCGCAGCCATGCGGCAGGCGCGATCCCGGCGGCCCGGACGGGTGCGTCGAGGATCGGCTGCGCGACCTCCAGCGCCAGGTCCGTGTCGCCCCTGTCCAGCAACGTGCAGACGAGCTGCAGTGCCAGCCTGATCCGGACGAGACCTCCGTCGTCGTCCCGATTCGCGAGCTTTTCGAGCATGCCGAGCCCGGTCCGCGCGGCGTCGGCGGCCGACGTCAGATCTCCGTGACGGCGACGGTGCGCCGACACCCCGACCCGCAGCATCGCGCGGATCAGCAGTTGCGAGTCCGCCGTCATCGAGCCATCGCCGAGCACCAGCTTGTCCGCCTCGGCCAGCACCCGATCCAGTTCCGCCTTGCGGCCGAACTGCGCCAAGCAGCCGACGAGGTGACACAACGCCTCTGCCCGGTGCGCCGGTGAGACCGCCGGATCCGCCAGCAACGGACGCAGCGCGGCCAGCCCCGTCAACGGGATGCCGACACTGCGCGCGCAGACCGCCAAGTCGATCCGCAACCGGGCGGCGATGTCGCCGTAGCCCGCGTGTTCGGCGGCGCGCAGGGCGGCCACCGCCCTGCCGACCGTCCGGGGACGGCCACCGAGCCGCACCCGCGCGCTCACCACCAGGCTCTCCGCGCGGATCCACTGTTCGTCGGCACCGGCGGCCTCGGCGAGCGCTGCCGCGCGCTCCCCGAGGACCAAGGCGAGCTCGGGCGCCCTCAGGTGCAGGGCGTCCGCGCGTTCGATCAGCCTGCCGACAGCGGACAGGGTTCCCCCGGTGGCAGCCGTCCGCCCACCCACCAAGGTGGTGGGCGAGCCCGGCCGTTGGCGCTTGCTGGCTTCCACGGGGAACCCCCGGCCCTCAGTCGCGGGTCAGCTTGCGATGGGTGACGCGGTGCGGACGAGCCGCCTCGGCACCGAGACGTTCGACCTTGTTCTTCTCGTAGCCCTCGAAGTTACCTTCGAACCAGAACCATTGCGAGGGGTTCTCGTCGGTGCCTTCCCAGGCGAGGATGTGCGTCGCGACCCGGTCGAGGAACCACCGGTCGTGCGAGATGACCACGGCGCAACCGGGGAACTGCTCGAGAGCGTTCTCCAGCGAGCCCAGGGTCTCGACGTCCAGGTCGTTCGTCGGCTCGTCGAGCAGGATCAGGTTCCCGCCCTGCTTGAGGGTCAGCGCCAGGTTCAGCCGGTTGCGCTCACCACCGGAGAGCACGCCCGCCGGCTTCTGCTGGTCCGGACCCTTGAAACCGAACGCGCTGACGTAGGCACGCGAGGGCATTTCGGTCTGCCCGACGTGGATGTAGTCCAGCTTGTCCGAAACCACCTCCCATACCGTCTTCTTCGGGTCGATCCCGCCACGGTTCTGGTCCACATAGGACAGTTTGACCGTCTCGCCGATCTTCACCCGGCCGTCGTCCGGCTCCTCGAGCCCGACGATCGTCTTGAACAGGGTCGTCTTGCCGACACCGTTCGGCCCGATGACGCCGACGATGCCGTTGCGCGGCAGGTCGAACGACAGCCCGTCGATCAGCACGCGGTCGTCGAACCCCTTGCGCAGCTTCTCGACCTCGACGACCACGCTGCCCAGCCGGGGCCCCGGCGGGATCTGGATCTCTTCGAAGTCGAGCTTGCGGTGCTTGTCCGCCTCGGCGGCCATCTCTTCGTAGCGGTCGAGCCGGGACCGCGACTTGGTCTGGCGCGCCTTGGCGTTGGACCGGACCCAGTCGAGTTCGGACTTCAGCCGCTTGGCGAGCTTGGCGTCCTTCTTGCCCTGGACCTCGAGCCGCTCGCGCTTCTTCTCCAGGTACGTCGAGTAGTTGCCCTCGTAGCCGACGACGCGGCCGCGGTCGAGCTCCATGATCCACTCGGCGACGTTGTCCAGGAAGTACCGGTCGTGGGTGACGGCGAGGACGGCACCGGCGTAGTTCGCCAGGAACTGTTCCAGCCACAGCACGCTTTCGGCGTCCAGATGGTTGGTGGGCTCGTCGAGGAGCAGCAGGTCGGGCGCGGACAGGAGGAGCTTGCACAGCGCGACCCGGCGGCGCTCACCACCGGAGAGGTGGGTGACCGGCTCTTCCGGCGGCGGGCAACGCAGGGCGTCCATCGCCTGCTCCACCGCGGAGTCGATCTCCCACGCGTCGGCGTGGTCGAGGTCCTCCTGGAGCTTGCCCATCTCCTCCATCAGCTCGTCGCTGTAGTCGGTCGCCATCAGCTCGGCGACCTCGTTGAAGCGGTTGAGCTTGACCTTGATGTCGCCGAGACCCTCTTCGACGTTCTCGCGGACGGTCTTTTCCTCGTTGAGCTCCGGCTCCTGCATGAGGATGCCGACGCTGGCGCCAGGCTGGAGGAAGGCTTCGCCGTTGCTGGCCTGCTCGATCCCCGCCATGATCTTCAGAACGGTGGACTTACCCGCGCCGTTCGGCCCCACCACGCCGATCTTGGCGCCGGGGTAGAACGCGGTGCTGACGTCGTCGAGGATGACCTTGTCCCCGACGGTCTTGCGCACCTTCTTCATGGTGTAGATGAACTCGGCCATACAAGCGATCGTAGAGCGAGCCGATCGCGGCCTTGACGGCGGTCACCATCGAGCTACCGTCAGTCAGCCCGACATCACTGAACGAGCATCGGCACCGCCCGCCACGGGTGCGTCCTCCAGTGCGGTGACCATGGGATTCCCCACGGGCGGCGGGGACAGCGGGATCGCCCTCGGCCGGTCACGTCCCATCCGGTGGATCTCGGCCGAGCAACGCGCGAGATTGGGCCCGATGGAGAAGGCCTCAAGCTCAGGTAGACCCAGAGGCGCCGGGATCTCCTCCGCGGTCTCGGCGCCGCGCAACCGCCCGGCCACGATCACCGGATCGCCCTTGCTCAGGCAGGAGAACGCCGCCATCGCCAGCTTGCGCCAGCAGGTCACCTTGACCGCGAGCTGCCGCCCCTCGCCCCACTCCCCTCTTTCCTTGTCGTACCGGCGTTCGACACTCCGCAAGCCGAACGACACGACATCGTGCCCGTGCACCCGCTCCGGATGGTGGACCGGTTCGCTGGTCAGGTTGCCGATCATGGTCACCCACGTTTCGCCCATCGCCATCACACTCGCCTTTCTCCTCGTTCCGGGCCGCTCCCGGTGTTTCCCTTGATCACAAGACTGCCTCGGATCGAAGGGCGGAAAAGGACGCGAACCGGATCTGTGGACAACTCCGGGCGATGTGGGCTTCCTGTGGACAACTCGGGCTGAACGGCCGGCGTGGGCGCGGAGATGTGGTAGGCGACGGTCAGCGCCGGAGCGAGTAGTGGCCCTGCCTATGCCCGGCCGGCGCGAGTCCGGCCAAAGCGCTACGAGCCGGAACCCGGCCCCCGGCCCTGATCCGCGAGTTTCTTCAGCATCGCGTTGTAGGCGTTCAGATCCGCGTCACCCGAGGCGTCCTCGCGGCGATCCCGCCGCCGGGCCTCCCGTTCGTCCTGACGCGCCCACTGCACCAGCAGCGCGACCAGCACCAGCAGGACCGGCAGTTCGCCGGACGCCCACGCGATCCCGCCACCGAGCCGCTGATCGGTCAGCAGGTCGGTGACCCACGGCAGTTTCAGCCCGCGGTAGAAGTCCTGTCCGAGCACGGTCTGCATGCTCATCAGCGCGATGCCGAAGAACGCGTGGAACGGCATGGCGGCGAACATCATCCCGAGCCGCCCCAGCGGCGGGAGCCGTCGTGGTGCCGGGTCGACGCCGATCACCGGCCAGTAGAAGACGTATCCGGCGAGCAGGAAGTGCGCGTTCATCGCCAGATGCGCCCAGTGGTAGTTCAGCGCGGAGTCGAACAGGCCGGAGAAGTACAGGCCGTAGAAGGAACCGACGAACAGCAGCAGCGCGACGATGGGATGCGTCAGGAATCGCGAAAGCGGCGAGTGCACGAAGGCGAGGAGCCATTCACGCGGTCCGGGCGGGGCGTCCTTGCCCGCGGCGGGCAGCGCGCGCAGCGCGAGCGTCACGGGTCCGCCGAGTACGAACAGCACCGGCGCCACCATGGACAGCAGCATGTGGTTGCCCATGTGCACGCTGAACATCGCGGGCGCGTACCGGCCGATGCCGGACGACGTCGCGATCAGCAGCACGAAACAACCGCCGAGCCACGCGACCGTCCGGCCCGTGGCCCAGGTGTCACCGCGGCCCCGCAGCCGCCGGACTCCGGCGAGGTACAGCCCGGCGAGAACGAGCGCGAGCGTGCCGTAGACGAGGTCGAACCGCCAGTCCGTGAGCAGCCGGAAGACGGTCGGCGGACCGTAGAGGTCGTAGCCGATCAGCAGTTCCGTTGTCGACGGCTGGGTGAGCGATTCCTGCGGTGGCGGGGTCTTCGCGAGCCCGGTGGCGATGCCGATGGTGATGAACATGATCAGCACCTCGACGGCGGCGAGCCGCAGCAGCTGCCCGCCGCCCGCGCCGTTCACCAGCCCGGCGACACCCTTCTGCCGCTGCTGGTGGCCGAAGACACCGAGCAGCAGCAACGCGACGATCTTCGCGAGTACGAGCAGGCCGTAGTCGGTGGTGAACAGGTCGGCGATCCTGATCCGCACCAGCGCGTTGACGACACCGGAGACCGCCATCACGATCCAGCAGACCAGCGCCAGCTTGGAAAACCGCGTCGCGGCGAGCTTGAGGTTCTCGCCGCGGCGCCAGCCGAGCGCGAGCAACGCCACCAGGCCGCCGACCCACAGCGCGGCGGCGACCAGGTGGTACAGCAGGCTGTTGGTCGCCATGTCGTGCGAGCCACCGCTCGCGGAATGGCCCGTGACCGCGACCGGGACCAGGCCGCCGACGGACAGGAAGAAGACCACCGTCGTCCAGCCCCAGGTCAGCGCGAGACGGCAGCCGAGCGCGACCAGCAGCGCGATCAACGCGGTGAACAGCCAGGCCTTGGGCTGCTCGATGGCGTCGACGAGGTCGATCAGCACCTGCGGCGAGAGCACCTCGGTGAACGGGCGCCCGGCGCCGTCGGCCGCGGAGAAGAAGATCGACGCGGCGGCCGCGAAGAACCAGACCCATGCGGCGACGCCCGCGACACGGATGGCCGCGTAACCGTCGGCCGCGAGCGTGCCGGATTTCTGCGGCGGGACGAGGAACGCGGCGAGCAGCAGCGAACCCACGCACAGCACCGAAGCCGCCTCGGCCAGCACCCGGACGACGGTGATGCCGTAGCGGGTCACCAGTCCGGGATCCGGCAGGCCGGCGATGACGTAACCGGCGCCACCGGTCAGCGCGACCAGGCCGACGGCCACCACCGCGGCCAGCAGCGCACCGATCGACACCAGCGGCAGGACACCGGCCTTCCGCGCGGACGGGGCCGGTTTCGTCTCGGGGTCTGAACGCACGTCACGAGGGTATGCCGGGCGCGCAAGGGGCAAGATGGCGGCGTGCGGATCATCCTGCTGAGGCATGCCGAGTCGCTCGGCAACGTCGACGAGCTCGCTTACACCCGGATTCCCGACCACGCTCTCCCGCTGACCGAGGCCGGCCGCGAGCAGGCGAAACTGGCGGGTCCGGAGATCGCGGAACTCCTCGGCGGGCAACGACCGGCGGTCTACGTCAGCCCGTATCTGCGGACGCGGGAAACGTTGCGGCTACTGGACATCAGGGACGCGTGCGAGCGGATCGTGCCGGAGCCGAGGCTGCGGGAGCAGGACTGGGGAAACCTACAGGATCCGCTGGAGCAGGAGGTCCAAAAGCAGCGGCGCCACGAATTCGGGCACTTCTTCTACCGGCTCCCCTTCGGCGAATCCGGGGCGGACGTCGACGACCGGGTCGCGGCGTTCCTCAGCGAGCTGGCGGCGTGCGGCGAAGATCACCCCGAAACCGTGCTGGTCGTCTCGCACGGGCTGACCATCCGGTTGCTGTGCCGCCGTCTCTTCGGCTGGAGCATCGAGCTGTTCGAATCCCTGTCGAACCCGACGACCTGCGAATACCGCGTCGTCGAGCGTACGGATGGCAAATGGATGCTGGACCGCCCGTTTCGCCAGTGGCGCGACTCACCCGACGGGGACACGCAAGACTGACGGCGCGAGGAGCACCACCCGGGTCCCCAGTCCCGGCGTGGATTCGATCCGCGCGAAACCGCCGATTTCCGCCATCCGCGCGATGATCGAGTTCTCGAGGCCGAAGCCGCGCCGCCGGTCGCCGACATCGAAACCGGCGCCGTGATCGCGCACCGTCAAGGAAACCCCGCCGCCGATCTCCTCGACACTGACGACGGCCCGCCGGGTCCCGGAGTGCTTCAGCGTGTTGCGCAAGGCTTCCCTTGCCGAGTCGTGCAGGGCCATGGCCGCTTCTTCCGGGAGTTCCGGGGCACAGTCGTCCTGGATGACGACCTCGGCGCGCAGGCCTTCCGCGGCCATTTCGGCGGCGAGCAACCGCAACCGCTGGTGCAGTCCGATCCTCTCGGAGGATTCGTGCTCGAGGCTGATCCGGATGCGCATCGCCTGGGCGCGAGCGGTCCGGCGGACGCGGTCGAGGCTGGCCGCCGGATCGAGTTCGTCGGCGGGCGCGGGGATGGCGAACGACTCCATCACCTGCAGAACCGTGTCGTGGACGTCGCGGCGATGCCGTTCGCGTTCCGCCGCCCGGCCTTGCTGCTCCCCGAACCCGAGCGCGAACCGCATCGAAGCGCCGACCATGCCGACGATCGCGAGGGACGCCACCAACGCGGTCGCGAGGGTGAGGAAGAGCCCCAGCGTGGAGGCCGGGTCCAGCACGGTGTTCAGCGCCACCGCCCCGCCGGCGACCAAGGACCCAGCCAGCGCGCCACGCAACAGGGCCCAGATCATCACCGTGCCCATCAGATGGGTCCAGGTGATCGACGTGATCGCGACATCCGGCGAGATCAGCGCCGCCGCCAGGATGAAGAGGACGGCGAACCCGGCGTCGGCCACCGGCACCATTCGCGTACCGGCCGGAGACCGCCGGAAGGCCCAGACGGCTTCGGCGACGTTCGGCACGAGGTGCATCAGCGCGAACGCCCACAGCACCGAGGGCCCGCCGAGACCCGCCGACCACAGCGCCTGCGCCAGCATCACCAGCCGGAAGACCAGCGGGACCAGGACGAGCCGGGGCAACGTGGTCTGCACCAGTCGCGCCGGGATCCCGGGCACCTGGTGACGGCCGGTCAGGATCCCCACGCCGCCCCCGAGCATCAGCACCCTCACGCCGCTCCTCCCCGGATCAGCCGTCCTGAAACAGCGAACGAGTCGCATTCATTTCAGTTTACGAGCAATCAGCTTGCCCGCGTTACGGCGAGGATGTCAACGGCTGACGGGTTCGGAGGCCTTCTCCCGTTTGCCCGCCCGCGCCGCGGCCACCGCGGACGGCACGATGAGCGCGGCGGTCAGTCCGACGAACAGGAAGGACACCGAAAGCGACGTCACCTGCGCGATCCCGCCGATCAGGGGTGGCCCGGCGAGGAAACCGGTGTAGGCGATCGCGGTGACGAAGGCCAGTTCCCGCTCGCCTCCGGTGCCGTCCGCGCGTTTACCCGACGCGCCCGCGAGGCTCAACGCGATCGGGAAGGCCGCGGCCAGCCCGGCGCCCGCCAGCGCGAAGCCGACGAACCCGAACACGGGAACGCGGGCCAGCGCGGCGAGGACGAGCCCGGCCGCGGCGATCCCGGCACCCACCGCCAGCGCACGGGTCGCGCCGAAGCGGTTCTGAACCCAGGCGCCCGCGAGCCTGGCTAGCGCCATGGCCAGTGCGAATCCGGAATAGGCGAACGCGGCGGCGCCGTCGCCGACCCCGTGCACGGACGTCATCAGCAGGGCGGACCAGTCCGAACTCGCGCCTTCCGCGATCGCCGAGAACAACGCGATGGCGGCGAGCAGCCAGAGGACGGGCCGTTTGATCGGCGCCACCCGCGGCTTCTCGACGGGTTCGGTATGCGCGGGCCGCGCGCCGGGCACGGCGACGATGACGAAGGCGAGCACCACCAGCGCGGCCAGCGCTGCGACCGTGAGATGCCGCCCCGGTGACCAGTGGTGCGACGCGGCGAATCCGGCGGCGACGGAACCCGCCAACGCGCCGAAACTGAACCCGGCGTGCAATATCGGCATGATCGCGCGTCCGGACCGGCGCTCGACCTCGACTCCGGCGACGTTCATCGCCACGTCCAGCGCGCCGACGCTCGCGCCGAGGACGAACAACGCCCCGGCGAGCAGGGCGACCGACGTCGAGAAGCCGATCATCGGCAGCGCGGCGCAGGCGATGATCGTGCTGCCCGCGACCACGGCGCGGGCACCGTGCCGCTCGATCAACCGCCCCGAAACCGCGGCCGCGATCAGCATGCCGACGCTGGCGCCCAGCAGGGCAAGGCCGAAGACACCCGGCGAGGCGCCCACCCGTTCCGACAACGCGGGAGTCCGCGGCGCCCAGGAGCCGAGCGCGGCCCCGTTGAGCGCGAACACGACGAAAACGGCCGTACGGTCACGCATAGACCCCAGTCTCCTTCCGATTCCTCTTCCACCAGAATGACTTAAGCGCTTCAGAAAGTCCACCGGCTCCTGGCGGGACTAGACTGTTGCGGTGACCACCGCGCGACGGCGAAGGCCGACGTTGGACGATGTCGCCGACGCCGTCGGGGTGTCTCGGGCGACCGTCTCCAACGCCTACAACCGGCCCGATCAGCTGTCCGCGCAACTGCGCGAAGAGGTGCTTCGCGCGGCCAAGAAGATCGGGTACGCGGGGCCGAACCCGACCGCACGCAGCCTGGCCACCAGCCGCACCGGCGCGATCGCCGTCCTGCTCGACACGAATCTTTCGACGGCGTTCTCGGATCCCGCGTTGTCGCTCACCCTCGACGCCCTCTCGACCGTCGTCGATCCCGAGGGCCACGCCCTGCTGCTGCTCCCCGGCGACGGCGAGAGCGGCGGCCCGCGCGCGGAGCGGATCCTGACCGCGCAAGCCGACATCGCGGTGGCTTATTCGCTGCCCGACGGCGCGCCCGCGCTGAACGCGGTGCGGGATAGAAGCCTGCCGCTGGTGGTGATCGACCAGCCGCATATCCGCGGTTCGGCCAGGATCGGGGTGGCGGACCGGGCGGGAGCGGCCGCCGCCGCCCGGCATCTGGTGGAACTCGGGCACCGGCGGATCGGGATCTTGTCGGCGCAGTGCCTCTCGGCTCCCCGCGGCGGCGAGCTGAGCATGGCGGAGGCAGGCAACAGCCGCTTCCACGACAACCGCGAGCGGATGGCCGGCTACCTGGAGACCCTGGCCGAGGCAGGGATCCCGGCGGCGGACACACCGATCTGGGAGGCGTCGGGACTTTCGGCCGAAGCAGCGTTGCCGAGCGCCTTCGGCCTGTTGGAGCGGCAACCGCGGCCGACCGCGCTGTTGTGCATGTCGGACCTGCTGGCACTGGCGGCGATCTCGGCGGCGAGACATCTCGGGCTGTCGGTTCCGGGTGATCTTTCGGTCGTGGGCTTCGACGACGTCCCGCCCGCTCGGTGGTCCGAACCACCGCTGACGACCGTCCGGCAGGACCTCGCCGCCAAGGGGCGCGCGGCCGGTGATCTGGTGCTGACCCTGCTGCGCGGGGAAAAGACGCCCGCGCCCGCCGAGATCCCCACCGAACTGGTCGTCCGCGAGTCCACCGCGCCCGCCTAGCAGCCGATTTCGGCGAGCACAAGGCGGTCCCGGTGATATGTGGACAACTCGCCCCGATCGAGCGGCGCACAACTACTTATCCACAGAAGTAGAAATGCGGGCTGACAAAGCCTCCTCCTCGGGTCATCGTGGAATCACACATTCACCGACGGCACCCGAGCCGCCGAATCACGGGGGAGAACCCAGCCATGCAACGACGTTTGACGAACCTGCGCGCCCGCCTCCCGCACGTGCTCCTGCTGGCCATGTTCGGCCTGCTGACCAGCGCCGGAGTCGCGAACGCCACCACGGCGCCGCCCGAACCCGCCTGCCAGAAGGGCGAGTTCTGCGTCTGGGGCGAAGAATCGTACGGCGGCGCGGTGCACAAATTCGACCTGCGTACCTCCAATCCCGACGAATGCATTCCCTTACCCGAAGGCTTCGACGGGCATTCGTTCGTCAACCGGCTGAGCCGGGACGTGACGATTTACCAAAGCGAGGAGTGCACGACCGAAGGAGATTTCATCACCTATCCGGGTGGCGGCACCTACGTACCCCAGGGACCTTTCGTGATCCGCGCCCTCAAGATCTGGGACTGACCACCCCGGCGGTTCGTGCCGGTCACTCGCGGAAGAGTCGACTCGCGACCTGCACGAACCCAGGGGCCGCTCCCCCGAAGCGGCCCCGGCCCGTGGGCGCGTCACCCCGCGTCGTGACGCGCTCACGGGTGTTCCAAAAAACGGTGGGCTCGACCTGAAACGATCTGGCGGTGTCGAACGATCGACAGGTTGGCGACGGCTAAGCTGCCGATGCTGGGCGACACCCAACGTCGCCGACGTCGGCCCTCGTAGCTCAGCTGGATAGAGCAAGAGCCTTCTAATCTCTAGGTCGCAGGTTCAAGTCCTGCCGGGGGCACGCCGCCACAGGGAAACCCCTGGTCACGCAAGTGGCCAGGGGTCCCCCATCAAGTGCCGTCCGGGGCTCTCAGCCTGCCCGTGAAGGCCGAGGAAGCCCGACTTCCGTGACTCGGATCACCGTGGCGTAGAGCCAAATGGCGCAAGCGTCAAAGCCCGCCGAGGTTTCCCGATCCGGCGCCAGTAATTCACCAATGGGGCGACGCAGACCTGGATGTCGGCGAGGTCTCACCGGGTCGCGGCCTTCGTGTCGTCGTTTCTTTGCTTTGTTCACTTTGGACACGCAGCCGCCCCGCGAGCTTCGGTCTCGCGCGAGCTCGACCGGTCACGATCAGCCAGTCGACCGCCACGACGACGCCGAGCCACGGTGGCTTGCGTCGCCGATCAAGGCGCGTGACACACAACCAAGGAGGAAGATCGAGGCCAACCGAGCCGGCGAACCACCGCGAACAGCACGCGAGGCCCCGACGAGCGCCTTCACTTCCTGATCAGGTGACACCCCGTAGTCAGGGACACAACAGTGCTCGTTCCTGATCCAACCGACAACTGCGCACCGAACTGGTCGGTGAGGTTGAGCTGGGCGTCGCCTGCCTTGTTCACGTCGAGTGTCACGGTGGTGAACCCGGATCCACCCGCGACTTCGCGAACCACCGATTTGACTTGGTCCCATCGTGCGAGCAACGACGTTGGCGCATACCAACGCGGCAGGAACTTCTTGGCCGCTTCCTGCTCGTTCAACGCGGGGAACTGCGGTGCGCATCCGCTGAACTCAGCTGACCCAGGTTCCTCGGTCCACTGCGTGACACCGAACTCGGCGGTGAGGCGGTCCCGGATCGTGACGCGGAGCTTCTCGTAACCAGCGACGGCCTCGTCCAGCGTCGACCGGGTCGCCAGTTGTGCCTGTTGCTGCTGTTTCGACATCGAGGGTCCTGTGGGTTGTGGATCAAGGTACTGGTGACCGTCGCTGCACGCGGCCAGCAGCACGGCGCCGGTCAACACGGCCGCGAACAGCCCTACTCGTGACAACACGTGATCAACTTCCTAGTGGGCGGAGACCGCCAACTGCGGCCTGCCGGCCACGATCGCGGCGATATTGTGCTTACTGGTGCTGTCGACACCCTCCGGCGTGGTCCGGGTGTACTCGCTGTGCCCATGCGATGCGGCGAGTGGGCTTCCGTCCGGATCTGTGGCCGCATCCGCCGAGAGCTGGTTCATGCCGTCCATCGCGTACGGGGCACGTCCATACCGCCAGGTCTCCGGGACGTATTGGGCGACGTCGTCCCCGTCAGCCTTGATGTTGTAGGCGTGCCCTTCAGGAACCTTCAGGTCGCGCGCGGTGTTATCAATCCCGAAATGATCCGCCACACCGGGCGAGCCGAACACGACCGCATCATCGACCCCGGTAGCGCCATGGGTGAGGCTGATCCCCGTCACGATCGAACCTTGCGAATGCCCCAACGCGGTCAAGTGCGGATCTGTGGGACGCGAAGCGTTGATGCCCTGGTCGAACTTCGCGAGCTTGTCTCCGCCTGAAGCCGAGTTCTCGCCGGTGACCAATCCCAACAGGGAGCTCGGGTCATCGCCGGTGCTCGGCTCGTAGCCGATCCAGGTCACCGTGGCGACGTTCGACATGTCCCCACCACGGCGCAGCATGTCCTCCGCGCTGTGACGAACACCCTGCATGTCGTTCACATAGCCCGACAGATTCCCGTCGACGGTGGAGTTCATACCGGGAGTGAACACCGCGACGTGCTGTGCGGTGTCGACATCACCGTTGGCGATCGCCGCCTTCGGGTGATCACCGGTCAGGTCCAGCGACATCAGCTGCCGGTTCGGGTTCAGACTGCCGTCCGGGTTGTGCATCATGCCGGTGATCGAGTCGATCGCCTTCACCCGCTGTTCCAGGCGCGCGATCTCGTCAGAATCGCCGTCCTCCCGCCGGAGCCGCTCCAGTTCCGCGGTGAAGCTGCGTTTCTGCTGCTCGAGCAGGCTCAGGTTGGCTTTGCTGCGATCAGCGGCCTTCACCCCGTCCCGGTTACCGACCCAGTCCGGGTGCTGCGCGATCAGCTGCTTGCGCTGCGCCTCGGACAAGGCGGCCCACCACGCGGCGTTCGTCGACGGATCCGCTCCCACCGGCGGTGGAGCCAACACCGACAAGGCACCGTTCACAGCCCCCGAATTGCCGGCCGCGGCCAAGCTGGTGTTCTCGTTGTCGTTCCCCGTGGCGTCGATGACGTTCCCGGCTTCGATCCGCTCCAACACCGCACACAGGTCATCGTCGATGTCGGTGGCTTGCCGCAAAACCTGTACGACCCGATCTTTGAGCTCCTCGGCGAGCCGGGTTCGTTCCTCTGCCATCAGTTGCGCCCGCTCCGGCGGTACGTCCGGCACGCCGTTGTCGACGACCCCTCCGTCCGGGGCGATCGTGAAGTGATTGCTCGAGGCGATCACTTCGGCTTCCCGCACCCCGTTCTGCACACCTGTTATCGCATCGCCGGTGTCGCCTGCCGCTCGGCGCAGCGCCGCGATGTCGGCGGCATACTCCTCCAAGCCGTCGATGATCTGGTTGACCTCCGCGGCCGCAGCGCCGGCCGAGTCACCGTGCCAACCCTCAGGCGTGTTGATGTCGCGCAGATCATCCGAACACGCCACAAGTTTGTTGTAGGCAGCGTTGATCTCTCCGACCGCCTCCTGCAACACTGCCGGATTCCAGCGCGTCGCCTCACCCCAGCTGACCATTAGCTCGACTTCACCTGCCCCGGAGCTCGCACGCTCAGATCTGCCGCCGCGGCATCTTCCCGACTGGCATAGTGGTCCGCAGCCTTCGCCATATTTCCGGCATAGGCAGCAAGCCGGGATTCGAAGCCCGCCTGTCGAGACACCAACACGTGCTTGACCCGAGCCATCGCCAACGCCGCCCGCGACCCCGGCATACCAAGATCACCAGCCGGCACCGCGGTCGGGCATCCAGCGCCCCGTAACCCGTCGACAACCCCCTCTGCGGCCTGACCGGTGCCGCGGATCTTGTCGACCACCACCTGATAGCCCGTCACGAACGCCTCCCCGCCGTTGGTAACCAATGGTCACCTTACGACAGCGATGCGTGTCCACTCAACCCGTCAGCCTGCCCGTGAACAGCGAAAACAGTGTTTCGAGCCGATCTACCCACAACCTGGCAAGTAGGACTACTCAATCCTTAACACCAGTTGCCGGATCGCCGGAATCCGGTGATATCTCGCGGACGGCGGCCCGCTCGAGTCGGCCGGCCGACTCCAGAGCGCTCGTCTGACCCCGGCCATGAGCGGCTTTCCCGGCGAAGTGGTCCATCCGCGTCGCCTGTCGCTATAGGTTATCCCCATGTTCGTGCCGACGCCGACGCATCACGACCAGCAGCCGACCGCCGGACCGCCCTGGTGGCTGGTGATCGGGCCGGGGTTCGCCGCGCTCATCGGGCTGTTCCTGCTCACCGTGATCTACCGCTTCGACGGCTCGTCTGCCCTGCAGATCGAGCTGGGTATGTCGAGCCAGTCCCTGCTGCTGAGCGGGCTCGTCGCGTACCTCGTCGCGGCCGCGATCGCCTTCCCGGCGGGTCTGCTGCTCGGTGCGCGCTTCCCGACGTCGGTGACGGTGCCCGCGCTCTTTCTGATGCTCCTCGGCGTGGTGCTGGTCGCTTTCGTTCCGAGCAGCGGCCTGCTCCTCGTCGGGCGGGTGCTCAACGGGCTCGGCGCGGGCGCGGCGATCGGCGTGACGGTCGCGTTGATCCGGCGGCTCCAGTCCGGTCGCGGCGCCGCGACCGGTGCGGCAGCGGGCGTCGGTGTCCTTGCCTTGGTGATCGCACCGTTCCTCGGCGGGCTGCTCTCGGACGCTTTCAGCTTCCGCCTGGTGTACGTGGTGGCCGCGCTGTTCGTGGTCGTCGCGCTCGTCGTCACCGGTGTTGTCGGCATCGTCGCGCTGACGAAGGCGAAACCACAGGCGCGGCCGATGCCGTATCCGCCGCAGGCCTGACCTTCAGTCGCCGAGGCCCCGCAACGCCACGAGGACGTCGTCCGTCACGTCGAGACGGGCTTCCACCTCGGCGACCTTCGCGGCCACGCGCCGGTACGTCGCCCGGCCGCGGGCGCTGAGGTGCACGAGCACCCGGCGCCTGTCCGCGGCGTCGACCTCGCGGTACGCCTGCGCGGTGGTGACCAGTTTGTCGACCACCCTGGTCAGCGTCGGGGCGGTGGCCAGGGTCCGGTCGGCGAGGTCGGCCATGGCGAGGCCGCCCTTGCCGCTCAGCGCGTCCAGCACCAGCCACTGGTCCAGGGTGAGACCTTCCTTGGCGAGCACCTGCTCCACCTTGCCGGCGACGGCCCTGGCGGCACGGGTGAGCGAGCCGGTGAGCGACGTTCCGGCGGTCGCGACGCCGCGTGTCCCCATATCCCGTCCCCTTGCCAAAACCGGACACCCTCGCAATACTTCCAGGTGAAAGCACTTTGACCTTACCGGGCCACCGCACGGAGCGCCATGCCCCTACGCCTCGCCACCCGGACCCGCGACGACACCTGGCGTGTTGCCATGGTGGTCCCGTTGCAGGGGCCCGCCGGGCTGTTCGGCCCGTCCTGCGAGGCGATCACGGATCTCGCCGTCCACGAACTCAACGAGTCCGGCGGGATTCTCGGCAGGCAGGTCGAGGCCGAGGTGGTCGACGGCGGCGGCACCCCCGCGCAGGTGGCCGAAGACCTGCGCCGGCTGGTCGACGCGGGACGGGTCGACGCCGTGAGCGGCTGGCACATTTCGTCGATCCGGCACGCGCTCGCACCGGTCGTGGCCGACAGGGTGCCGTACGTGTACACGTCACTTTACGAAGGTGGCGAGCGACGTTCGGGCATCTTCTGCACGGGAGAGACGCCGCGCTGCCAGATCGAACCGGCGCTGCGCTGGTTGCGCGACCACCTCGGTGTCCGGCGGTGGTACGTGGTCGGTGACGACTACGTCTGGCCACACCGGTCGACCCGGGCGATCCGGCAGTACGCCAAGGATCTCGATCTGCGCATCACCGGCGAGGCGTTCGTGGGGCTCGGCGCGGGCGACATGTCCACAGTGGTCCGTTCGGTCGAACAGTCCACAAGCGACGGTGTGCTCATGTTGCTGGTCGGGCAGGACGCGGTGCGCTTCAACCGCGCCTTCGCCGCGCAAGGGCTCAGCGACCGGCTGGTCCGGTTCAGCCCGCTGATGGAGGAGAACATGCTCCTCGCGAGCGGCGCGCACGCCACCGGCAACCTCTACGTCTCCGCCGCGTACTTCCGGTCGATGGTCACCGCCGACGCGATGGATCTGCTCGGCCGTTATGTCGACCGCAACGGTCCCGGCGCCCCGGCTTTGAACAACGCCGCCGAATCCTGTTACGAGGGACTGCACACACTGGCCGAACTCGTCCGCCGGGCAGGCAAGCCCGACCTGCCCGCGCTCAACGCGGCGATCGACGGCGTCGCCTATCACGGCCCGCGCGGCACGATCGAGTTCCGCGGGCAGCAGGCCGACCAGCACGTCCATCTCGCGGTCGCCGACGGTTACGACTTCGAAGTCCTGACCCGGCTCTGAACTCCACCCTTGACTCACTCCGGCACACCACATACTTTCATTTGAAATTATTCCACGTGATGCACATTACGCGGAGGTGAGCATGGGCAACGTGGGCCTTCTCTACGTCGGCGCCGCCTTGATGATCAACGGCCTGATGTTGCTCGGCCGGATACCGCCACGCTCGGCGGCGGTGCTGAACCTGTTCGTCGGCGCGCTCCAGTGCGTCACCCCGACCGTGCTGATCGTCCAGGCGGGCGGGAATCCGGACGCGATCCTCGCCGCGTCCGGGCTGTACCTGTTCGGTTTCACCTATCTGTACGTCGGCATCGCGAACCTCGCCGGCCTCGAACCCGAAGGCGTCGGCTGGTTCTCGCTGTTCGTGGCGGGCGCCGCCGTGGTGTACGCGGGAATCGCGTTCTGGCACGACGCCGATCCGGTGTTCGGCGTCATCTGGCTGTCCTGGGCACTGTTGTGGACGTTGTTCTTCCTCGTCCTCGGCCTCGGCAAGGAAAAGCTGACCCGGTTCACCGGCTGGGCCGTCCTGCTGCTCAGCCAGCCGACCTGCACGGTGCCCGCCTTCCTCGGCCTCACCGGCGCCTACCGCAGCGACGGCGGGACGGCGCTGATCGCGGCCGCGATCGCCTGTGTGTTGGTCGCGGCGGCCATGTTGCTCCAGAAAACCCATCAGGAGAAGAGGAATCCAAATGCGACACGGTGACATTTCCGCCAGTCCCGACACGGTCGGCGTCGCGGTGGTCAACTACAAGATGCCGCGGCTGCACACCAAGGCCGAGGTGCTCGACAACGCCCGCAAGATCGCCGAAATGGTGGTGGGCATGAAATCCGGGCTGCCGGGCATGGACCTCGTGGTGTTCCCGGAGTACTCGACCCAGGGCATCATGTACGACCCGAAGGAGATGTACGAGACCGCGGCGACGATTCCCGGCGAGGAAACCGAAATCTTCGCCGCCGCCTGCCGGGAAGCCCAGACCTGGGGCGTCTTCTCCATCACCGGCGAGCGACACGAGGACCACCCGGACAAGCCGCCGTACAACACGCTCGTGCTCATCAACGACCGCGGCGAGATCGTCCAGAAATACCGCAAGATCCTGCCGTGGTGCCCGATCGAAGGCTGGTACCCCGGCGAGGACACCTACGTCAGCGACGGCCCGAAGGGCATGAAGATCTCGCTGATCATCTGCGACGACGGGAACTACCCGGAGATCTGGCGCGACTGCGCGATGAAGGGCGCCGAGCTGATCGTGCGCTGCCAGGGCTACATGTATCCGGCCAAAGAGCAGCAGATCCTGATCGCCAAGGCGATGGCGTGGGCCAACAACTGTTACGTGGCCGTGGCGAACGCCGCCGGATTCGACGGCGTGTACTCCTACTTCGGCCATTCCTCGATCATCGGCTTCGACGGGCGCACACTCGGCGAGACCGGCGAAGAAGAGTACGGGATCCAGTACGCGCAGCTGTCGGTGTCGGCGATCCGTGACGCGCGGACCTACGACCAGTCGCAGAACCACATCTTCAAGCTGCTGCACCGCGGTTACACCGGCGTGCAGGACGCGGACGAGGGCGACAAGGGCGTGGCGGACTGCCCGTTCGATTTCTACAAGCTCTGGGTCACCGACGCCAAGAAGGCGCAGGAGAAGGTCGAGTCGATCACGCGCGACACCATCACTCCTCGGACCCCATGATGAGGACGGTGAGCCGGACACCCCGTGACGTGTGGGCGAAACTCAGCGCCAGCGGGACGAGCACCAGCGCGAAGTAGGTCCACAAAGGCCAGTGGTACAGATGGTTCAGGTGCCACGTTTCCTTGAGGGCGATGAAGAAGGCGCCCGCGGTCACGATGAACCAGCCGCGGGCCTTGTTGGCGAAGGTGGCCATGGTGCGCCGCTGCTCGGTCGTGAACGACTTCATGACCTCGCGGTGCACCTTGCGCCGCCGTCGCCGTTCCTTGGCGATGGCCACCGGTGGCAGCAACCACCACCAGCGCGAAACGGGCCGTCCGAAGTCGGGGCGGGGCATCTCCTCGAGCGAGCGCAGGTCGGCGAACCGCTTGCTCTCTTCACGGAGTTCGAGCGCGCCCTGGTACATGGGCCCGGCGACGAGGAGCCAGCCGCCGAGGAAGGCGGACCAGGCGACGAAGTACTCGATGTGGATCACCCCTCCCGGACCACCGGCGTCCGTGATCCGCGATGATCAGCTTATCCGCCCTAGACTCGGGAGGATGGACAGGATCGACAGCGGCCGCCGGGTGATCGCCGCCCCGCCCGAGACCGTCTACCAGGCCCTCCTCGACCGCGAGTCACTGGAGGCCTGGCTGCCGCCCGAAGGTATGCGCGGCCGGATCGATCGCTGGGATCCGCGGCCGGGTGGCGGTTTCCGGATGGTCCTCACCTACCTCGACGCGTCCGCCGCGCCCGGCAAATCTTCGGACGCGACGGACGTGGTCGAAGTCGGGTTCGCCGACCTGGTGCCCGCGGAACGCGTGGTGCAGCTGGCCGTGTTCGAGTCCGAAGACCCGGCGTTCGCGGGCACCATGACGATGACCTGGGAGCTGGCCGCCGCGGGTGACGGCACCGAAGTGACCGTCACCGCGACGGACGTCCCGTCCGGCATCGGCCAGGCGGATCACGAGACCGGGATCGCCTCTTCGCTGGCCAATCTGGCCTCCTTCGCCGAAACACGCTGACGGCCCGACGCGATGACGATCGCGGCGAGGACGGCCATCACCAGCGGCACGACCAGTGCCGCGCGGAAGCCGCCGAGCGCGGCCTCTCGCGACCCGTCACCGAGGGCGGCGACGTTGACGGCGGTCACCGCCGACAGCCCGAGCGCCGCGCCGAACTGGAACGCCGTGTACAGCAGACCGCCGGCGAGTCCCTGTTCCTCCTCGGCGATCCCGTCGGTGGCGACGATCGTCAGCGGACCGTAGGCGAGGGCGAACCCGAGGCCCAGGATGATCATCGACGGGAACATCGCCGCGTATGTCCAGTCGAGGCCCAGCGGCAGGAAGAGCGCGTACGCCACGGCGGCCAGCACGAGGCCGCCGAAGATCAGCCGCGTGTTGCCGAACCTCGCCACCAGGCGCGGGGTCAGCGTCGGCGCCAGGATCGCGTCGATCCCGACGGCCAGCAGCGCCAGGCTCGTCTCCAGCGTCGACCAGCCCCGGAGTTCCTGCAGGTACAGCGTGACCAGGAACTGGAACCCGAAGAACGAACCCGCGAAGAGCAAGGCGCTGACGTTCGCCCGCACCAGCGGTCCCGACCTCAGGATGCCCAGGCGCACCAGCGGCGCGGGCGAGCGCCGTTCGACGGCCACGAAGGTGACCAGCGCGGCCACTCCCCCGGTGAAGGACGCCACGGTCCAGCCCCAGCCTTGCGCGGGGTGCTCCAGCCGGACCACCGCGTAGGCGATCAGCAGCATCGCCATGGTCACGGTGAGCGCTCCGGCGAAGTCCAGGCGACGGGGCCCGCGCTCCTGCCGCGCGGGTTCCTTGATGAGCCAGAGCGCGGCGACCAGGATGACGGCGGACAGGATCACCGGCGTGAAGAACACCCAGCGCCAGTCGATCCTGGCCAGCAGGCCGCCGATGACCAGGCCGAGCGAGAAGCCGCCGGCCCCGGTTCCGGCGTAGAACAGCAGCGCTTTGTTGCGTTTCGGGCCCTCTTCGAAGCTCGTGGTGATGATCGAGAGGCCGGCCGGGGTCATGAAGGCCGCGGCGACACCGGTGACGAACCGGGCGAGCAGCAGCATCCAGCCCTCGGTGGCGAACCCGCCCAGCCCGGAGAAGACGAGGAACACCACCAGCCAGCCGAGGAACATGCGGCGGCGGCCGTACAGGTCGGCGGCGCGCCCGCCCAGCAGCATGAATCCGCCGTAGCCGAGCACGTAGGCGCTCACCACGCCGCTCAGCGTCGCCGTCGACAGGCCGAGTTCGGCCCGGATGGACGGCAGCGCCACGTTCAGCATCGCGACGTCGATGCCCTCCAGGAAGATGGCGCCGCACAGCACTATGAGCACGCCCCAGGCCCGGCCGCCCATCCGGTCGGCGGCACGCGGCGGCGTTTGCGAGTTGGTCAAGGTCTTCTCCCTCAGTGAACGGGAACCGACGGTTACTCATCAGCAGGTCGGTTCCCTCTTGTAACCAAGGGGATCTTCCGTCACTATCGATGACCATGGAAGAAGGCACTTTGAACTCACCTAGTCGTTGTGAACTCACCGAGGAGGACTACGAGGCCTTCCAGTGGGACACGCGCGAGGACTGCGAGGTCCGCCAGATCCTGGACAGGGTGGCGGACAAGTGGTCGCTCCTGGTCATCGCGCTGCTCGACCGGAACACGCTGCGGTTCACCGAACTCAAGTACAAGATCGACGGCATCAGCCAGCGCATGCTCACCACCACGCTGCGTCATCTCGAACGCGACGGGCTGGTGAACCGGACGGTCTATCCGGTGGTGCCGCCCCGGGTCGAGTACGCGCTGACGCCGCTGGGGATGACGCTGCACAAGACCATCCAGTCGCTGGTCACCTGGACCGAAGACCACCAGAGCGAGATCGCCCTCGCGCGCGCCCAGTACGACAAACGCGTCACCGTTTAGGGAGCCGCATGGCCAGACTGTCGCGGGGGGATCCATCACTGCTGCGGCGGCTGAACGCCATCGCCGTCCTGCGGGCGCTGTACGCGGCCGAGGAACTCACCCTCGCGGAACTGGTCAAGGCGAGCGAGGTCTCCCGGCCGACGGTCGAGGAGATCGCCGCCGACCTCGGCGAACAGGGCCTGGTCGAGGAGGTGCCGCTGTCCCCCGACGCGCCGCGACCGGTCGGCAGACCCGCCAAGCGCTACCGCTTCCGCCCCGAGGCCGGCCACCTCGACGGCCTCGAAGTCGGCCCGCATCAGGCGTTGTGCCTGGTCGCCGACCTGCGGGGCGAGGTCGTCGGGCGGGCGAAGACCGGCCTCACCCCGGAAATGGCCGCCTCCGACCGGCTCGGCGCCGCGCGCCGGGTGCTCGGCACGGCCGTCGAAGGCCACGTCAACGTGCGGCTGCTCGGCGTCGGCACCACCGGCGTGGTGTCCGGCGGCAAGGTCGTCCGCGACGACCGCCTTCCCGGCTGGACCGGTGTCGACCTTCCCGCGGAGTTCGGCGGCGGATGCCCGGTGCTGGCCGGGAACGACACCAAGCTCTCGGCACTGGCCGAACACTGGCGCGGCGCCGCGCACGGCCTCGACGACGTCGTCTACGTGCACGCCGGGCGCACCGTCTCACTGGGCCTGCTGCTCGGCGGAAAGCTGCACGCCGGCCACCACGGCGCGGCGGGTGAGATCGGCGCCCTGCGCCAGGCCGGTGGGTTCGTCGAACTCGTCGCCGCGACCGTCCTCGCCGTCGACCCGCAGCTGGTGGTGGTCGGCGGCACCGGAAACCCGCTGGCCCTGCTGATGGCGCCGCTGCGTGCCGAACTGGCCCGGCTGTGCCTGTTCCCGGTGCGTGTCGAGACGTCGACACTCGGCGAAGACTCGGTGGCGCTCGGCGCGGTCCGGCTCGCCCTCAGCCGCGTGGAGCGCGAGCTGTTCAGCGTCGCGGATGTCGCCTGAGCAGGCCGATCACCACGATCAGCACGGCCACCGCGCCGCTGGTGAACAGCTGTGTCCGCGCGTCGGCGTCCGTCCACATGAGAATGAGCACGCCCGCCATCGCGATCAGCGCGATCCAGCTGAGCCACGGGAAACCCCACATCCGCACCGGCAGCTCCGCGGCCGTGCCGTCGCGGTCGGCGGCCCGGCGCAGCCTGAGCTGCGAGATCGCGATGAAGATCCACACCAGCAGGATGTTGGCGCCGATGGCGTTCAGCAGGAACGGCAGTACGTGTTCGGGAGCGAGGAAGTTCAGCAGTACGGCCACGAAACCGAAGGCCACCGACGCCAGCACCGCCGTCCGGGGGACGCCCGCTCCCGACAGCTTGAGCATCGCGCGCGGCGCTTCACCGCGGTCGGCCAGGGAGAACACCATCCGCGAGGCGCCGTAGAGGTTCGCGTTCAGCGCCGAAAGCAGCGAGGTCAGCACGACGAAACTCATCAGCAGCGCCGCCGCCGGCACCCCGATCTGCTCCAGGATGGTCACGAACGGGCTGGTGTTCGCCGAGGCGGACTCCCACGGCAGCAGCAACACCATCAGCGCCACGGAACCGATGTAGAACAGCAGCAGGCGGACGATGACGGTGCGCGTGGTGCGGCGGATCGAGTCCGCCGGGTCGTCGGACTCCGCCGCGGCGATGGTGACCAGCTCCATGCCACCGAACGAGAACGCGACCGCGAGCAGACCGGTCAGCACCCCTTGGAGGCCGTTGGGCAGGAAACCGCCGTGCCCGGTGAGATTGTCCAGCCCGACCGGTGACGTCCCCGGCAGGACCCCGAACACCGCCAGCGTGCCGAGTACCAGGAAACCGACCACGGCGGTCACCTTGATCGCGCCGAACCAGAACTCGAATTCCCCGAACGAGCGCACCGCGAACAGGTTCACCCCGGTCAGCACCGCCATGAACAGCAGTACCCAGGTCCACTGTGGGATCACCGGCAGCAGCCCGTTCGCGATGCCTGCCGCCGCGGTGGCCGCGGCGGCGACCACGACCACCAGCAGCGACCAGTACAGCCAGCCGACGGTGAACCCGGCCCAGCGCCCGAGCGCCTTCTCCGCGTACACCGAGAACGAACCGCTGCTCGGCTCGGCGGCGGCCATTTCGCCCAGCATGCGCATGACCAGCACCATGAGCAGGCCCGCGACCACATAGGACAGCAGGATGCCGGGGCCCGCGGTCTTGATCCCCGCGCCGGTGCCGACGAACAGGCCGGCGCCGATTGCCCCGCTGATGGCCAGCATGGTGACGTGGCGCCGCCGGAAACCGGTGCCGAGCGATCGGGTCTCGATCGCGGTCACGGGTTCGGCGGGACCTGGTTCGGGCATGGCGGATCCATTCGTCTGCGGCGTACTGAGAAGCTCAACCGCGGGACAACTCTTCCAGCCGCTCGTGGAGCCGGTCGACGTGGTCCTCGCTTTCGGGCTTCATCAGCACGCTACGCAGGATCCTCGCGCCGTCCGCATCCGCGTCGACTCCGGTGTGACGCAGACCGAACTGCGGCTCGCTCACCCGCAGCGTGCTGAGGAACACCGGTTCCCTCGCCGCGGCCATGCCGTTGCGCAGGATCCGCGCGCTTTCCTGGTCGATCTTGGACAGCGAAAACGGTTCCGTGCGGGGGAAGTAGCTGACGATGTCGAGTTCCGGTGGCTGGTACAGGTCGAACCGCTCGGAGTCCTCCAGCAGTTTCGCCCACCGCAACGCCGCGCGGCGCCCGGCCGCGAGCACCCGGCCAAGGCCGTCGGGGGTGGGCGGCAGCACCCGGAAGGTGAGCCACAGCGCGGCGGCCGCGGCACCCGCGCGGGAGCATTCGAGGCTGATCTCGCCGAGGTGCAGGTCTTCCGAGGTGAAATAGGTGTACGGCGAATCGTGCAGGTAGAACCGGCCCGCCCCGGGGTCCTTGAACAGCACCGCGCCGCAGCCATAGGGCTGGAGACCGTGCTTGTGCGGGTCGATGACGATCGAATCGGCCTCGGCGATGGCGAGCCAAGGAGCCTCGGGCAGCCCTTCCGGACCGTCCAAACCGGACAGAAGCCGGAAGAACCCACCGTAGGCGGCGTCGACGTGCACCCGCACGCCGTACCGTTCGCGCAGCGCCAGCACCTCGTGGACCGGCTCCACCGTGCCGAGCGCGGTCGTGCCCGCGGTGACCACCACGGTGCCGATCTTCCCGGTGCGCAACAGTTCTTCGAGCGCGTCGAGATCCATCGCGCCCCGGGCGTCGACGGGCACCGTATGCCCCTCCACGCCGAGTACGCCGCACATCCGGCCATGCGTGTAATGCGCCTCGGCGCTGTACGCGATCCCCTTGCCCGGATGCGTTTCCCGCGCGACGAACAGCGCCTCGAGGTTCGCCACCGTGCCGCTGGTGGTCAGATGCCCGAGGTGCTCCGTGTAGCCGAACATCGTGGCCAGCTGCCGGACGACCTCGCGTTCCATCTCGGCCGTCGCGGGGCCGCCGTCGAGCGCGTGGTTGTTGGGGTTGACCAGCATCGCGGTCAGGTAGCCGACCACCGCGGCCGGATGCGGCGGTTTGAGCATCTGACCGGCGTAGGACGGGTGGAAGAACGGGTAGTTGTCCTTCAGCCGCTCGGTGAGCTCCTCGAACGCGGCCTCGAACCGCCCGTCGGAGATCTCCAGCGACGGATGCGGCCGGAAGGGGGCGAACGTCTCCCCCCACGCCTCGTTCGACGTCAACGCCTGACCGAGCCAGTACCGGAAGTCCATCAAGCGCGCCCTTCGCGTCGTTCGGCTCCAAAAAACGTAGGAGTCGCCGGAGGTCTCGCGCAACCGTCTTCGGTAGGGGTCAGTTGCCCCGGGCCGCCGCCTGACGCCGCTCCTCGCCCTTCTCCTCCAGCTGCCTGACGATCTCGCGCAGCGAAGCGGCCAGCTCGGTGCATTCCGCGGGGCTGAGCCGATCGGTGACGAACGCTTCCTCCTGGTTGAACTCGGGGAAGAGCTCCCGCATCAGCCGCTCCCCCTCGGCCGTCAGCGCGAGCAGCACCAAACGTCCGTCGACCGGATGTTTGCGCCGGGTGACCAGGCCGTGTGCCTCCAGCGTCTTCATCACGCCGGTGAGCGTCCCCTTGGTGATCCCGGACTCGGCGGCGACATGCCTGGTCTCCTTCTCACCGAAGATCCACACCACCCAGAGCACCACGAACGCGGTCCAGGTGAGGCCCGCGTTGCGCAGGACCGAGTTCTCGAAGTGCAGCCGCACCGCCGTCGCGGCACGGTGGAGGTTGGCGACCGCCTCCATCCGCTCCCACAGCAGCGGGATCCCGCCCAGTTTGGCCCGCACGGCGTTCTCGGTCTCGGCCAGTGTGTGATACCCGGTCAACAGCCACATCCTCACCGGCCCCGGAGGCACCAGCCCGATGAGCGCGCACCCCCGCGCACCCGCTCCGCCGATCGTATGCGGAACGGTGGGAGTCCACAGTGGTCTTTCCGGGTTGCTCCGCGCTAGGCCGCGGACGCCAAGGGCTCCAGCAGATCCTGTCCGGTTTCGGACAACTCGGCGGCCACGCGGCTGCCGGGAACGCCTTCACGCGGCGTCCGGATCAGCCCGGCGTGGGCGAGACGGTGGGCCGTGCTCTGGTCACTGCACGGCAGGCCGTCGACGTAGAGATCCGGCTCCAGGCTGACGGTGATCTCGGCCCTGCCCTGCGCCACGGCTCGCAGCATGGCCAGGGCGCGGCATGACAGGCTTTCGGGGTCTTTGACTGTCTCGTTCATTCGGGGTCACTCCTCCGACCTGGGAGTTTCCCGTACGCAGCCGTTCAAACATGACACCGGTCACCGGGCGGGGACGGCCGCGCGATGCTCGGTGATGTCGCCGAACAGGTCACCCATCTCCTCGACGCGTTCGATCACCTGATCGGCGGTGAACAGCAGGTCGGCGGCCTTGCGGCAGGCTTCGACCTCCTCCCAGGTCACGGGCGTGGAGACGGTCGGGATCGCGCGGCCCCGCAGCGAGTACGGCGCGATGGTGGTCTTGGCGGTGTTGTTCTGGCTCCAGTCGATGAACACGCGGCCGGGGCGGATCGCCTTCGTCATCCGCGCGACCACGGACTCCGGTGACCGGCGCGCGAGCTCCTCCGCGACCGCCTTGGCGTACTCGGAGGTGCGTTCGTCCGACCGGGTGCGCACCGGGCAGTACAACTGCATTCCCTTGTTGCCGCTGGTCTTCGCGTAGACGGTGAGACCGTCTCCGGTGAGCAGGTCGCTGAGCGTCTCGGCCACCCGGCAGCAGTCGACGACGTCCGCGGGCGGGCCGGGATCGAGATCGAAGACCAGCAGATCCGGTGATTTCCGCGCGCCGCGCGGGCCGACCGTCCACTGTGGAACATGCAGCTCCAGCGCGGCGAGATTGGCGGCCCACATCAACGTCGGCAGGTCGCCGACGACGGGGTAATCGAGTGTCTCCTCCCCGCCGCGACGGCCCCGGTTGGTGAGCCGCGCGGTGCGCACCCAATCGGGCGCGTGCCGGGAAACGTTCTTCTCGTAGAACGGTTCCCCGTCGACACCGTCGGGAAAACGGCGGAACGTGGCGGCGCGGTCGCGCAGATGCGGAAGCAGCACGGGGGCGATCCGGCGGTAGTAGTCGAGGACCTCCCGTTTGGTGAAACCATGCGACGGGTAGAGCACCTTGTCCAGATTGGACAGCGCCAGCCGCCGTCCCTCGACCTCGACCGTTATCCGCTCCTCAGGCACCCTTCGACGGTACCGTGAGGTATGCCCACCGTGCCGGATGCGATCGCCCCGATGCTGGCGACCGACGGTGACCTGCCCACCGGCGGGTGGGGGTACGAGTACAAATGGGATGGCTACCGCTGCTGTCTGCGGGTCGCCCGCGACGGCGAGACGCGCTTGACCAGCCGGCGCGGCCTCGACACGACGGCGACGTACCCGGACCTGACCGGCGAAGCGCTCGATGGCCGCGAAGCCGTCCTCGACGGCGAGATCGTCGTCCTCGACGACAAGGGGCGGCCGAGCTTCCCGCTGCTGCAAACACGGCATCTGCGTACGCCGGACGCGTCACTGCTGGAGCGCAGCCCCGTGCATTTCTTCGCCTTCGACGTGCTGTTCCTCGACGGCGACCTCCTGGTCGACGAGCCCTACGCCGCCCGCCGCGAGCTGCTGACGTCGCTGGGCGGCGGTGGCCGCATCGTCATCCCACCGGGGTACACCGACATCTCCCCTGATCGACTGCTCGAGGTCGCCAGAGAACACGGGCTCGAAGGGCTGATCGCGAAGAAGCTCGACAGCCGGTACTACCCCGGCAAGCGGACGCGGCAATGGATCAAACGGGCGCTGTGGCACACCCAAGAGGTCGTCATCGGTGGCTGGCGCGCCGGCGAAGGGCGGCGTTCGGGCACTCTCGGTGCCCTGTTGCTTGGCGCGCACGACGAGTCCGGCGATCTGCGGTACATCGGCGACGTCGGCACCGGGTTCAGCGACAAGACCCTCGAAGACCTGCATGCCAGGCTCGCGCCATTGATACGGAAGACACCTCCTTTCGCGTCGGAAGTCCCGCGTGACCGGGCGCGGCGGGCGCGGTGGGTGGAGCCGGAACTCGTCGGAGAGGTCGTGCACCGGAACTGGACCCCGGACGGCCGCCTGAGGCACACGACCTGGCGGGGGCTGCGCGCGGACAAGACCCCCGACGAGGTCGTACTGCCGTCGTAGCGGCTCACATCGGCCGGATGACCTGGTCACCGGGATCGGTGAGATGGCCCTCCTCCCACCATTGTTCTGCCACTCCGCGAGGGCGGGACTGTCCCGGCTTGTTCCGGCCAGCGGCCCTTCGACGTCGCGTCCCCGGCATGTCAGCGTCGTGGCGGTGCCGTGTCAGCCCAGTCGGCGATCGTTGCTCTCACAACGAAAGACCACCGCAACGAGGAGTTCCTCTCATGTCTGTCTTCCCCACGCCGTCACCGATCACCGCCACGCTGACCACCGCGGGCGCCCGGGTCCGCGTCACCGCGAGCGAACGTCCGGACACGGTCGTACTCGTCGAGCCGATCGACGCCGCGAGCAAGTCGGACGTGAAGGTCGCCGAGAACACCGAGGTCGGCTTCGACGGCGGCAAGCTGTCGATCGAGACGAAGAAGGCGGGTGGCAAGAACGGTTCGGTCGCGATCACCATCGAGGTGCCCACCGGTTCCCAGCTGGTCCTCAACACGGCCTGGTCGGACGTGACCGCCGAAGGCCGGTTCGGCGAGTGCGCGCTGGAGGTGTCGTCAGGCCGGATTCAGGTCGACCGCGTCGCGTCGGTGCGCGGGAACCTCGCGGCGGGCGAGATCGCGATCGGGCACGTCGCCGGCACCGTTGACGTCGACGGCGGCTCGGCCGGAGTGCGGATCGGCGAGGTCGAGGGCACCGTCCGATACGAGGGCGCGACCGGCAAGGTCTGGATCGGGCACGCCCGGTCCGACGTCACCCTCTCCGGTTCGAGCGGGAGTTTCGACATCGACCGCGCCGACGGCGACGTCGCCGCACAAGCCGCCAACTGTCCGATCCGCGTAGGCAGGCTGTCGCGCGGCGAGGCCGAGCTGATGAACGCGTCCGGCGGCATCGAGGTCGGGATCGAAGGGAACACCGCGTCGGTGGATGCCAAGAGCACCAAGGGATCCGTGCGCAACTCCTTCGCCACGGACGGCGGGCAGGGCGGGGTCAAGGTCTACGCCCGCACCCGGCTCGACGACATCGTCATCCACCGGGCGGCTTGAGTCCTGGTGTTGCGGGGTCGCGGGTTCGCGGTCTTTAGGCGGCAGTGCCTTCTAGGGTTTCTTCGGGACGCTTGGGTGGCGCTGCCGTCTTGGAGTGGTGAGGCGGGGCGGGTTGGGTTGGCGCAATTAGCCACCTAATTGCGAAGCGCTTCGCGCGCTTAAGAACGCTTCGCAACTTTCTCCACTTCGCGACTTTCCCCGCTTCGCACGCTTCACGGCTTTCTCTGCACATGCATTTTGCGGACTTTCGAATGCTAGGCCGTTCGGGCTCGCACGCCTGTTCGATTCGGTGTATCGTTGGGGTCGTGGCCAGCAACGACGCAACCCCGACAACGCCCACCGAGTGGTGGCGCGTCGACACCGCGACGCTGCACGCCCGCAAACAAGAACTCGAAATCATCAAACGACAAGCGGATGCGGAACAGAACGCGATCCTCGCGGAAATCAATTCCCGCGGCGTACGCGGATGCAGCGGCCATTCGACACTAGCGGCACTGATCTTCGAGGACTTCCACGTGACGGACAAGGAAGCCAGCGCCCGCGCCGCCGCCGTCCTCGCCCTGCACCCCGGCCCGTCCATCGGCGGAGACCCCGAACCACCGCTGGCGCCGCTGACCGCCGCAGCCGCCGCGGAGGGCGCGATCGGGAGTTCGCAGATCGACGCGATCATCCGCACTCTCGCGCGCATCCCCTCGACTGTGCCCGAGGAGGACGTGCGAGCCGGAGAGAAGATCCTGGTCGATCTGGCTCGTCACGCGGGGCCGCGGCAGATCGCCCGCGCCGGACGCCGCCTGCTGGACGAACTCGACCCCGACGGCAAAGAACCCCGCAACGAGGATCCGAAGGATGTCCGGCCGGAGATGCGGTTCGTCCAACACCGCGACGGCACCCTCGGCTTGAAAGCCACCCTCGACCTCGAAACCTACGCCCGCCTCAAATCCGACCTCGACCCCATGGCCAAACCCCACAAAGCCATCGACGGCATCCGTGACTCCCGCACCCAAGACGAACGCTACGGCGACGCCTTCACCGACTACGTCCGCCTGAAAACCACCAGCCGCAACCTCCCCGGCCAAGCCGGCGAAGCCACCCACATCCTCGTCACCATGTCCTACGACGACCTCATCCGCGACATCGGCGAAGCCCACCTCGACCTCGTCGGGCCGATCAGCGCCACCGACGCCCGCATCCTCGCCTGCGACGCCCGCGTCCGACCCGGCGTCCTCGGCACCGCAGGCGAACCCTTGGACATCGGCCGCTCCAAACGCACCGTCTCCCTCGCCCAAAAATACGCGTTAACCATCCGCGACGGCGGCTGCGCCTTCCCCGGCTGCGACATGCCCGTACCGCGCTGCACCGCCCATCACATCGTCTTCTGGCGCCACCACGGCGAAACCAAGATCGACAACCTCGTACTGCTCTGCACCCGGCATCACCGGCTCATCCACCACAGCAAATGGAAAGTCCACATCGCCCAAGACGGACTACCCGAATTCACCGCCCCCACCTACCTCGACCCCGCCGGAACACCACGAAGGAACACCATGCACCTCAGGATTTAAGCCGACCACCCGATCTATCCACCCCTGGGACATAAGGACAACGTGCCGACACCGCGACGCTCTCGATATGGTGCCGCAGGGTACGTCACCGATCCGCAGACTTATTGAGGGGTAAGGCAAACGTGTCGTGTCTCGGACGAGACGGTGGGCTGGGTGACGTGACACCCGTACTCGCGTGTTCAAACCCGATCTCGCGTGTTTGTAGACGGAACTCGTGTGTTCAGGCTCCGCACTCCCGAGTGCGGCGTCAAGGCACGCGAATCACGCCTTACCGAAGTACATGAAGGCCACGGAGGTCACAACCGTCCCACCGTCACCAGGGAACACATCCGACGGTAGCGAAAGCCTCCTCAACCACCATCAAGGTAGGCAAAGAGGCTTTCACTACCAGGAGAACGCGTACGCAGCAGCGACACCGGCCCCACGCCAAGACACGTTTGACTTACCCCTCAATAAAACAGTTCACCTTGGAGTCGCTCGATGAGGTTGGATTGGGA
Source organism: Amycolatopsis sp. WAC 01376 (assembly GCF_003947415.1). Taxonomy (GTDB): domain Bacteria; phylum Actinomycetota; class Actinomycetes; order Mycobacteriales; family Pseudonocardiaceae; genus Amycolatopsis. Next base: position 50,104 of record NZ_QHKL01000003.1, on the reverse strand, counting down.
AGGCTGCCTCAACGGCCGTGACGTAGGCGGACTGCCCTCTGCTGACGGCCAACGGGTCCGTTTCGGCGCGCTTCTCCGGTCGGACAGCCACAATCGGTTGACCGCCGGTGGGATAGCGGCGGTTCGCGCGGCGGGGACCGGTCGCATCTTGGACCTCCGATGGGCGCGAGAGACCGCGCGGGAGCCCAGTCCGTTCGCGGACGATCCCGGTTATCTCAACGCGCCCCTGATTGCCGAACTGGCGGAACAAGGCACCACCATGCCGGATGCCTACCGGTCCATGCTCGACGACAACCAACGCCAGATCACGGACGTCTTCCTGCGGCTGGGTGACGCGCCACCCGGTCCGATCGCGGTGCACTGCAGCGCCGGGCGAGACCGGACGGGGTGCTCGTGGCGCTGGCGCTGAGCGTCGCGGGCGTGCCCGCCGCGTCGATCGCCGCGGACTACGCGCGCACGGATGGTTGCAGTGGCGCCACAATCCTCCGGACGCTGGCCCACCTGGAAGACCGTCATGGAGGTGTGCCGGCTTACCTGCTGACGGGCGGCGCGACCGAGCGCCAGCTCAGGCGGCTAAGGAGTCACCTACTTACCTGAAGCCGACCCTCGTGAAGCGAACCGGTCCAGCGCCGCGAGTTTCCAGGCCCGTTTCACGTCGCTCGACCGATGCCCGGAGCCGTCGTCGATCAGCAGTTCCGCCCCGGGCCAGGCGCGGGCGAGTTCCCAGGCGGTGTCCACCGGGCAGCTCAGGTCCCGGCGTCCGTGGATCAGCACACCGGGGATGTCCCGCAACAGGACGGCGTCGCGGATCAGTGCGCCGGGGTCCAGCCAGCCGGCGTGGGAATAGTAGTGCGTGACGATGCGCGCGAAGGCCAGTTCCCAGTCGCCGATCGGACCATTGTGGACGGTCGCGCCGGGTTCCAGTGAGAGCACGGTGTCCTCCCAGGCACACCAGGAGCGAGCGGCCTCGGTCCGCACGTGCGGGTCGGGATCTTCCATGAGCCGCGCGTAGGCCGCGACGAGGTCACCGGAGAGATCGCCGCGGAAGCGAGCCCATTCTTCGGGGAAGAACCGGCCGGCGCCGCGGTACAGCCAGTCGATCTCGGAAGGCCGTGTCGTGCTGATCGCGCTGACGACGATCTCGGTGACCCGCTCCGGGAACCGTTCGGCGTAGGCGAGCGCGAGCGTCGTACCCCACGAACCGCCGGTGACGAGCCAGCGTTCGATACCCAGGTGTTCCCGCAGCCGTTCCATGTCGGCGACGAGATGGTGGGTCGTGTTGTGCCGCATGTCGGTCGCGGGGTCGCTCGCGTGCGGGGTGCTGCGGCCGCAGCCGCGTTGGTCGAACAGCACCGCGCGGTAGCGGGCCGGGTCGAACATCCGCCGCATGCCCGGCGTGCAGCCCTGCCCGGGGCCACCGTGCAGCATGACCGCCGGTTTGCCGTCCGGGTTCCCGCAGGTCTCCCAATAGACGAAGTTGCCGTCACCTACATCGAGCAGTCCTTTGTCATAAGGCTCGGCAGGGGGATACAGATCGATCATGAACCAACCCTAGACGGTCAGTGAGACCACGAAACACTTTCGCCGCAACGAAGTTCAGCACACCGGCCCTTTCCCCGCCGCGCTCGGAGGAGGAGATTCGGAGGTACCGGCGAAATCCCCGGAAACGGAGAGACATGGCGGTCGACGGCATGGACTTCACCCTTGGGGTGGAGGAAGAGTTCGTCCTTCTCGACCCGGTGGACGGCGCGGTCGCGTTGCGGGCCCCCGAACTTCTCGCGAGTCTCGCTTCCGGGCCGGACGTCAGCGGTGAGCTGATGCGGTTCCAGATCGAGACCGCGACCGGCGTCTGCCGCGGCCTCGACGAGGTGCGCTCGGAGCTGACGCGGTTGCGGCAGACCGTCGCGACGGCGGCGGAGGCCGACGGTTGCCTCATGGTGGCGGCGGGGATCCCGCCCGGCGACCTGAGGGGAGACACGCTCACCCCCGAACCGCGGTACCGGCGGATGGCACAGGCGTTCCCGGAGCTGATCGACGAGGCGGGGACGTGTGCCTGTCATGTGCACGTCGGCCTGCCGTCGCGGGAGCTCGGCGCGCGGATCCTCACCGGGCTGCGGCCGTGGCTCGCCCCGTTGCTGGCGCTCAGCGTGAACTCCCCGGTGGAGCGCGGCGCCGACTCCGGGTGGTCGAGCAGGCGCTTTCCGATCTGGGACCGCTGGCCGACGGCGAAACCGCCGGACGAATGGTCCGGCGCGGCCGCGTACGACCGGAGTATCGGCGACGCCTTGCGCCGAGGCGACGCGCTCGACGCGGCGGGGGTGTACTTCTACGCCCGCCTTTCCCCTCGCCATCCCACGGTCGAGGTGCGGATCGCCGACGTCTGCCTTGCCGCCGACGACGCGGTGCTCCTCGCCGCGTTGGTGCGCGGACTGGTCGCGACCTGCGCCGTGACGACGAGGCCGCCGCGGGCCCGCGGGTCCCGGATCGGTGCGGCTTTGACGGCCGCCGCGCGCCGGGGTCTCGACGGGCCGGGCGTCGACGTCTTCACCGGCAGGGAGGCCGATCAGCGCGATCTGCTCCGCGAACTGGTCGATTTCGTCCGGCCGGCGCTCAAGGCCGCGGGCGACGAGGAAGACGTCGAGCGGGGGTTGGACGCGGTGTTCGAACACGGGACCGGCGCTGCCCGGCAGCGCCGGTTGTTCGCGGAAGCCGCTTCGCCGGGCGAGTTCGCCGCGGAGCTCGCCCACGCGACGATGAACGTCCCGACCCGGTGAACCGAACCGGCGTCACAGCCAGCCGGACTCCTTGGCGATCCGCACCGCGTCGACCCGGTTGCGGGCGCTGAGCTTCGACACGATGGTCGTCAGGTAGTTCCGCACGGTGCCGGCGGACAGGAACAGTTCGGCCGCGATCTCGGTCGGGTCGGAGCCGACCGACGCGAGCCGGAGCACCTCGATCTCGCGGGCGGTGAGCGGGCATTCCTCGCTGTCCCAGGCGGCGAGCGCCAGATCGCCGTCGACGACGCGGCCTTCGGCGGCGACCCCGCGGATCGCGTTGGCGAGCCTGTCGGCGGGTGCGTCCTTGCGCAGGAAACCGTTGACCTTCGCGGCCAGGGCCCGCCGAAGGGTTCCCGGGCTGCCGAGTGAGGTGAGGATCAGCGTGCGCACGCCAGGCAGTTGTTCGTGCAGTTCGGCGGCGGCGGTGAGCCCGTCCTTGCCAGGCAGGTCGATGTCGATGAGCGCGATGTCGGGATTCGCGGATCGCGCGAGCGGGAGGATCTCGTCGCCGCTGGCGCATTCGGCGACGACCTCGATGTCGGGTTCCAAACCGAGCAGCGCGACCAGGGCCCCACGGACAATGTGCATGTCCTCGGCCACCAGGACCTTGATCATCGACCCCATCTGCCTTTCGCCGCTTCCCGCCCCCGAGCCGCCGATACTATCCTCACACACACGTTCCGCGAAATGGAAACCGGCCCTTGACCGCCACGGGGGGACGCGGTCAAGGGCCGGTTCTGTGTTGCCGCGGGAATACGTTCTTCGGACCGCGCCAACACGGCCGGGGAAGTTCCGGCGTGAATGCGCTACCAGGAATTCTGCGAGCATCGGCCGGTGAGATCCAGTGTGCCCAGCACCGCCGGACCGTGGTTTTCGCATGTCCGGGACCCCGTGAAATTTTCACGTCGGCGCACACATGAATCCATATCCGGCGGTGAATCAAGCACTTCAGGAGAAGCGGCGGCGAACACTAGTGTCGAAACCGCAAAGCAAGCCAGAATTCCTCGAGCGAAAGGACGGTACAATGGATGAGACTGTCCGGCGAGCCGTGGAGCGAGCCATTGGGGCCATGAACGAGAAACTGGGCGAAGAGCTCACTATCGATGACATCGCCCGTGCGGCGACGTTCAGCAAATTCCATTTCACCAGGGTGTTCCAGCAGGCCACCGGCGTCTCGCCCGGCCGGTTCCTGTCCGCGCTGCGGCTCGACGAGGCCAAGAGCCTGCTGTTGACGACCTCGATCACGGTCGCCGACATCAGCCGCCAGGTGGGCTACAACAGTGTCGGCACCTTCAGCACGCGGTTCAGCAGCCGGGTCGGCCTCTCCCCGTCCGCGTACCGACGGCAGGGCGGGTTCCAGCGCCACCTCGCGGGCGATCCCCGTCCGGGCGCGAAGCGGGCCGTCGTCCGAGGGTTCGTGTCGGCGCCGCCGGAGATCTCGCCCGGCCTCGTCTTCGTCGGCCTCTTCCCGACGCGCATCCCCGAGGGCGCGCCCGTGCGTTACACGGTCATCGACGCCCCCGGCCCCTATCAGCTGACCGATGTCCCGGAAGGCACCTGGCACCTCGTCGCGCACTGCGTGACCGGCCCGCCCATGCGCCGCGGCACCGGGTACACCGGGCACCACGGCCCGATCACCGTCGAACCGGGCGTCTCCGCGCGGCTGGCGGATCTGCGGATGCGCCCCAAGCGCCTGTTCGACCCGCCGGTCCTGCTCGCGCTGCCCGACCTGCGGCACCGGCCGGAGCCGTTCAGGCGCGCGGCCTGATCTTCTCCCGGATGTCAGGAAAGGGTCGTTCAGGACGAAAAACGTCTTGAACGACCCTTTCCTGACATCTGCGGCACCTCAGGCGGACAGGCGGCCCGCCGCGGGGGCCAGCCCGTCCCGGATGTTCTGCCGCCACAGTTCATAGGCGGGCGTCCCGTCCGCGGCGTCCGCGGTGACCTCGGTCGAGTCGGCGAGGTCGACGGCCTCCTCGATGCTCAGCCCGGCGAGTGCCCGCGCGGCGAGGCGGGTGTGCGGCGGGACGAACGACGAGAACGTCCTCGCCTTCACCGCGAACACGACACCGAGGCCGAGTTCGTCCTGGTGCTCCCCCGCCGACTCGCGCAGCCTCACCAGTCCCGGCCGGTCGCAGCCGCCCGCGAAGGTCGAAGCCAGCCCGACCCCGCTCCACAGGTCCGGGCGGCGTCCGGCGGGGAAGCGGTTCACCGCCGCGGCGACCTTCACCGGGTCGCCACCGTTGATGAACCACAGCGCCCGCCCGATGCCCTGGTCGCAGGCGCGCGGGAAGTACGCGGGGGCGCCCGCCCACGGGTACGGCTTGGGGACGAACTGCTCCTCGACCCACTTGCGCGTGTCGAAGTAGGCGCGATCGAAGGCGTAGCCGTCGACGGCCAGCCAGCTCATCGTCGGGTGGAACGGGACGCCGTCCAGTTCCGGCAGCACCTTCTTCCACAGCGGGCGGGGCAGCCGGGCCATCGCGAACCCGATGCCGATGTAGGTCAGGAACACGTGCGGGAGTCCGGGGCCGCTCATCAGTTCGGCCGTGCGGTCCGTCCGGCCGCCGGGCATGACGTCGAGGATGGTGAACGCCATCGCCGCGCCCTCGTAGGCGAACCCGCGCAGCTCCGGCTCGACCATGTCCAGCCGCCGCTCGGCCTCCCACAGCGCCGGCGCGTCGATCCCCCACTCGAAGCCGCACACCACCGACTGCGGGATCGACTCCAGACGGGCGGTCGCCGGCGTCGGCGATACTCCGAAGCCTCGCCCCTCGAAGCCGACCGAAGCCAGCGAAGGCGCGAACATGACCTTGCGCAGGGCACCCAGCAATGAGCTCATCACTTACGTCCTTTGTGGATAGTGTCGGCTTCGCGCGCGAACTCGGCTCATGCGAGGAGACCACGCCGCGCTCGACGGCCGATCGAGGTCGGCGCCCCGGTACCGCCGAACAGTCCAGCCGCGTCTTCGAAAGACGTCGAATTCACCCGTTCGCCGGACGAATTCACCGTAATGGAACGTGCTCAACAGGGAATGAAAACCACTTATGGCAATAGTTTTTACCGTCTTCTCACCTAACAGCGAGTAATCGATCGCTCTCAGTTTCACCATGGTCGAAGCCATGCCATCGTCGCAGCTCACCAGGGTTCCGCCCGGTCGAGCAGGCCGCCGAAAAAAGCGCAACCTTGTATCGTGCGATTCCGATTCACTCTTCCGGGTTTGCTATGTACACTGAGAGTTAGCGCGTTTCTGGGGAAGAGGAGGTCGGAGTGATCCGAGTCCTATTGGCCGAGGATATGCACATGGTCCGCGGCGCCTTGGTCGCTCTGCTGAACCTCGAACAGGACATCGAGGTGGTCGCGGAGGTCTGCTCGGGCGACAAGATCCTTCCGATGGCCGCGGAGTATCTGCCGGACGTCGCGATCATCGACATCGACCTGCCCGCCAAGGACGGGCTCGCCGCCGCTTCCGAGCTCTATCAGCAACTTCCGAGCGTCCGCACGCTGATCCTCACCTCGCTCGGCCGCCCGGGCACGGTACGCCGCGCGCTCGACGCGAAGGTGAACGGTTTCCTGCTCAAGGACGCGCCCGCCGACAAGCTCGCCAACGCCGTCCGCTCGGTCGCCATCGGCCGCCGCGTCATCGACAGTGAACTCGCGCTGTCCGCATGGGAAACCGAGGATTGCCCGCTGACCCCGCGGGAAGCCGAGATCCTCCGCCTCGCCGCGAACGGGCGCACGGTCGCCGACATCGCGGCGGAGCTGTTCCTGTCACCGGGAACCGTGCGGAACTATCTCGCCACGGTGGTCACGAAACTCAACGCCCGCAACCGGGTGGACGCCATCCGCATCGCCACCGATTCCGACTGGCTCTGACCCTTTCCGCGTCTTCTCTTTTGCCACAACCGGTTCTCCGCTCCAGGTCGTGACGATCGCATACGGGGCAACGAAGAAATCACCGTCCGCCGGGTGTTTCCGGCACTGTTCCGAAGGTTCCGCCTCTGTCACCGTCATTGAGGGGGATTCCGCCGGAGGGGCAGGGATGCACGCGATGACCATCGGACCAGGTGACACGGCCAGGGTTCTGGGGCCGCTCGAGCTGCACATCGGCGGTGTCGATCGCGCGCCGAGCACGCCGAAACTCCTGCAACTGCTGGCGATGCTGCTCATCCGTCCCGGCAAGACGGTCCACGTCGACTCGCTGGTCCACGAGCTGTGGAACGACACGCCGCCGCGCAGTGTCCGCCGGACCCTGCACACCTACGTCCATCACCTCCGCCGCCATCTCGACCCGGACGGCGCCGGTGGCCTGCTGGTCACCAGCGCGCCCGGTTACCGGCTCGACATCGACGCGGGCGTGGTCGACGTGTCGGAGTTCCACCGGCTTCACCGCCTCGGCCGCGACCTGCTGGACGAAGGCGACAACGCGGCGGCCGCGCACGCGTTCCGCACCGCGCTGGACCTGTGGTCCGGTCCCCCGCTGGCGAACATCCACTGTGGACCGACCTTGGCCGCCTACACCGTCTATCTCCTGGAGCATCGGCGCAACGCCCGTGACCTGTGGATCGAGGCCGAGATCCGCGCCGGGAACCACCGGGAGATGCTCGGCGTGCTGCGCTCGCTCACCACCGCCGACCCGTTCGACGAAACCCTGCACGCCCAGCTGATCCGCGCGCTCGGGCTCAGCGGGAGGCGCAGCGACGCGCTCGCGACGTTCGAGTGGCTGCGGACCCGGCTGGAGGACGAACTGGGGGTGAAACCCTGCGCCGAGCTGCGGGAGCTGCATCGCGAACTGCTTTCCGAGGGACACCCCGTCCGCTGAACGAGCACCACCCCGTCACCAGATCAAGGAAGTTGAGGAGTCAAGCATGACCGCTCGCACCTACGGCCAGTTCTGCGGCCTCGCCCGCGCGCTCGAGATCATCGGGGAACGCTGGTCCCTGCTCGTGATCCGCGACCTGGTGCTCGGCCCGAAGCGTTTCGACGAGCTGCAGCACGGCCTGCCGAAGATCCCGACGAGCATCCTGTCGACCCGGCTCAACGAACTCGAACGGCACGGCGTCGTCCAGCGCCGGGTGCTCTCGCAGCTCGACGCCGGGGTGGTCTACGAGCTCACCGAGTACGGCAACGACCTCGACCAGATCCTGCTGCAGCTGGGCCTGTGGGGCGCCCGGTCGCTGACCGACCCGGCGGCCGACGACCTGTTCACCCTCGACGCGGCCATCCTGTCGCTCTACACGACGTTCCAGCCGGACGCCGCCCGCGGCATCCAGTGCTCGTTCGAGCTCCACTACGGCGATCAGATGATCGTCCACGCGGTGATCGACGACGGCGCGGTGACCGCGGGCGAGGGCCCGCTACCGGAGCCGGACCTCATCATCGAGCCGCGCGGCCCGGTCGTGCTCAAGCTGCTGAACGGCGAGCTGGACGCCGCGAGCGCGCTCACCTGCGGCGCGGTGGCCGTGAAGGGCGATCCGGCGATGCTGGAGCTGTTCACCCGGCTGTTCCACATCCCCTCGGCGCCGTCGAAGACCGAAGGGCTCGTCACGCACTGAAGATGACGTCCGCCATTCGGCACCTGCTTGCGGTCCTTGCACACGCGACGATCGCGACCAGGTGCCGAATCGCGTCATTCGAAGCGTGAGGTGTCGCCGGCGCCGCGCCGCACGATCTCCGGCTCCCCCGACGAGAAATCGATGACCGTGGTGGGTTCGACCCCGCATTCGCCGGAATCGATCACCGCGTCGACCACGTGCTCCAGGCGTTCCTTGATGTCCCAGCCCTGGGTCATCGGCTCCTCCTGGTCGGGCAGCAGCAGCGTGCTCGACAGCAGCGGCTCGCCGAGCTCGCCCAGCAGCGCCTGGGTGACCACGTGGTCCGGGATGCGCACGCCGACGGTCTTCTTCTTGGCGTGCAGCAGACGGCGCGGCACCTCCTTGGTCGCGGGCAGGATGAAGGTGTAGCTGCCCGGCGTCGACGCCTTGACCGCGCGGAAGACGGCGTTGTCCACGTGCACGAACTGGCCCAGCTGGGCGAAATCCTGGCACACCAGGGTGAAGTGGTGGCGGTCGTCCAGTTTGCGGATGCTCCGGATGCGGTCGATGCCCTGCCTGTTCCCCAGCTGGCAGCCGAGGGCGAAACAGGAGTCCGTCGGATACGCGATGAGCCCGTCTTCGCGCAGGATGCCGACGACCTGTCCGATCGCGCGTCGTTGCGGATTCTCCGGATGTACGTCGAAATACCTGGCCATGCGCCGAGCTTAGGGCCACCGGGCCGCGGCCGCCGCGAGAGCCCGCCCGGCAGGGCGTACACGGCGTACACAGTGGAACGGCGGATCGGCGCACGTCTTCCATCGTGGCGTCTTCCGCGATCGCGCTCATGGTCCGAACGAACCACACCCGCGTGGGTGATCGAGGCGATTTTCCCTGTCCCCAGCCGGGAAAGCGTCTCCCTTGCGGCCGTCCGCCCCTACCCGGAAGAAGCCACCGGGGTAACGAACATGGGTTAGGATCCGAATCACACGGCGATGGAAGGTCGTGCGGCGGCCTGCCACGGCCAACGCAGGGGGAAGCACGACGAAGACCGAGACTTCTTCTGTGACCACTGGGGTGCCTGTGCCGGAACAGCTCGCGGTGACCGCCGAACCTCTGGGTACCGCCGGGGTCGACCGGCGCCCCCGGCGGGCACTGTTCCTCGCCGGGCTGATCATCACCGTCGTCTTCGTCAACTCCTGTCTGTTCGGTCTCCTCGCGGTTCTGCTGCAGCCGGGGGTCGACTTCTGGCATGGCCTGCTGGCGGTGCTGTACGTCGGGCCCGTGCTGGCGATCCAGCTGCTGTTCTTCAGCCGTCCGGCGGTCCGCCTGGACACCAGGCTCGCGAAAGCGATGCTGGTGGTGCAGGCGTGCCTGGCCTACCTGTCGACCGTGCACTTCGACGCGGCGCTGAGCTCGCTGACCACCCTCGCCGCGGGCAGCGCGCTGCTGCTGTTCCGGCCGAGGACGGGCTGGACCGTGTTCACCGTGTTCATGGCGGGCACGATCTGGATCCTGTGGACCTACGACGAGACCTGGCTCGGGGCGTTGTTCGACAGCGTCACCGCCGTCTTCTACGCCCTGGTCGTGTATCTGCTGACCTGGCTCGCGCGGCTGGTGACCGAGCTGCACCAGGCCAGGACCGAACTGGCGCGACGGGCCGTCGCGGAGCAGCGGCTGGCCTTCGCGAGGGACCTGCACGACCTGCTCGGGCTCAGCCTGTCGGCGATCGCGCTCAAGGGCGAGCTGGTGCACCGGCTGCTGCGCAAATCCCTGGACCAGGCGCGGGCGGAACTCGCCGAGATCACCGGGATCGCCCAGCGGACGCTGTCCGACGTGCGGTCGGTGGCCAGGGGCTACCGGGAGCTTTCGCTCGACAAGGAATCACGGACCGCGGTGTCGCTGCTCTCGGCGTCGAACGTCGCGGTGCGGCTCGACCTCGAACAGGTCGAGCTGCCGGTGAAGCTGCGCACCCTGCTGGCGAAGGTGCTCCGCGAGGGTGTCACGAACGTGCTCCGCTACACCGGCGTCGAGCACTGTGAGATCACCGTGCGCGAGACCGGTGGCAGGGTCGCGCTGGAGATCGTGCACGACGGGACGGCGCACGAGGACGTCCCGGAGGAGACGGCGGAGAGCCTGCGTGAGGTGACCGAGGAGGTCGCCGGGCACGGCGGGAAGCTCGGCGCGGGCCCCGACGCGGCGGGCCGGTGGCGGCTGCACGCCGAACTCCCGGTGCCCGAGCAGGCCGAACCCGCCGAGGCGGCGCTGGAACAGGAGCCCGGCCACTGGTCCCGGATCGACGCCAGGAACGTCCAATGGACGATGTCCGCGGTCTTCCTCTTCTTCAGCCTCTCCGCGATGGCCCGGGCCTTCATGCTGACCGACGACGGCTGGTCCCTCGTCCTCATCGCCGGGTATCTCACCGCGTTGACCACGCTGCAACTGTCCTATTTCGCCCGGCCGAACGTCCGGTTGCGCTCGCGGCAGAGCTACGCGCTGCTGTTCGTGCAGGCCTGCCTGATCTTCCTGCCGCTGATCCCGCTCGGGCACGCCTGGGTGAGCCTGCCCAGCCTGTTCGCCGGCACCGCGCTGCTGGTGCTGCCGCCGCTGGCCGGATGGACGGCGTTCGCCGCGACCGCGGCGGGCGTGGTGCTGATCCGGATCGGCTACGGCACCGACTTCCTCGGCGGCTTCTACAGCTTCGCGTCCATCCTGAACACCGGGCTGATGGTCTTCGGTCTCATCTGGCTGATCCGGCTGGTGACCGAACTGGGCGAGACCAGGAAACGCCTCGCCGAGGTCGCGGTCGCCGAGGAGCGGCTGCGGTTCGCCCGCGACCTGCACGACCTGCTCGGGATGAGCCTCTCGGCGATCGCGCTGAAGAGCGAGCTGACCAGCCGGATCATGGACATCGACACCACCCGCGCCTCCGACGAGCTGCTGGAGATCCTCGGGCTGACCAGGCAGGCGCTGGGCGACGTCCGCTCGGTGGCCAGCGGCTACCGTGAACTGTCGCTGGATCAGGAGTCCCGTTCGGCGCAGGCCGTGCTGGTGGCCGCCGACGTCCAGGTGCGGCTGGAGATCGAGCAGGGCGACCTGCCGACGACGGTGCGGACGGTACTGGCCGTGGTGCTGCGCGAAGGCGTGACGAACGTGTTGCGGCACAGCAAGGTCGAACGCTGCGAGATCGCCGTGCGGCGGACCGTGAACGGTGTCGCGCTCGACATCGTCAACGACGGCGTCCAGAACGGACGGCCGCCGAATCCGGGACGGCCGGAGCGGCAGGCGCGGGTCGAGGCCCCGGGCAGCGGCATCACGAACATGTCCGACCGCGTCGCCGGACTCGGCGGGGAGCTGACCGCCGGGGTCGAGGCCGACGGGCGGTTCCGGCTGCACGCCGTGGTGCCCGTCTAGATCCAGCCGGAGTCCCTGGCGATCCGGATCGCGTCGACCCGGTTGCGCGCGTTGAGCTTCGAAACGATCGTGGTCAGGTAGTTGCGCACGGTTCCGGTGGAGAGAAAGGCCTTCGCCGCGACCTCAAGGGTGTCGCGGCCTTCGGCGGTCAGCCGCAGGACGTCGATCTCCCGCGGGGTCAGCGGGCATTCCACGGTGTCCCAGGCGGCGAGTGCCAGGTCGCCGTCGACCATCCGGCGCCCGGCCGCCACACCGCGCACGGCGTTGGCGAGTTTCTCCGCGGGGGCGTCCTTCAACAGGAACCCGTTCACCTTGGCCGCCAGCGCCCGGCGGAGCGTGCCGGGCCTGCCGAGGCTGGTCAGGATCAGGGTCCTGACCTCGGGCAGCTGCTCGTGGAGTTCGGTGGCCGCGGTGAGCCCGTCCTTGCCGGGGAGGTCGATGTCGATGACCGCGACCTGCGTCCGGGAAACCCGCGCGGCGGCGAGGATCTCGTCACCGGAAGCCACTTCGGACACCACTTCGATGTCGGGCTCCAGCCGCAGCAGCGCCACGAGCGCTCCCCTGACGATATGCATGTCTTCGGCCACCAGGACTCTGATCACCATCGCGCCATCCCCTCACGCGCACCCCCATGGCCCCCAACATAAACACGCCCGGACGGAACGCGTTCCACCGTTCGGGTGGTGCGTCGGTCCGGTCCGTTTTGGGGACGTCACGGCAAAAGCGGCGCGGGGCGACCGGTTCCGCAGTCGGTCGGCTACTTTCCGTCGACATGCCTGACCGCCGCTCGCCTTCGGGGCGCGAGCGGCGGTCCGGTGAGGTGCGCTCAGCTCGCCTCGGCCAGTGGCGGAGCGGTGCAACAGGCTCCGGTGAAACAGTTGAAGACCTCACCACGCGGCTGATTGGTCCAGTTGTCGAAACGGTCGATCACCAGGTCGACCTGGTTTCCGGCGAAACCGGTGTCGATTCCCCGGACGGCGAAGAGCGAGCGGACGTTGTCGGTCACAGCGTTCTTCATCGAATGACTCCCAGGCTGTTCGGCGGTTTTCCTTCGCTGAGGGAATCGTGCTGCCCAGGGCCGGTTCGCGGCCAGTGCCATGCATCATCGCGGGGATGTGCTTTTCACCTACGCCAGAAGGTTCTCCTCGACTGCTCCACTTCCGCGCCCTCCGCTGTCGAACGGAGTAACAGAGGCTTTCGCCGGTGACGGAACGCGGCCGGCCGGTCTCGGTGAGGCACCGTTTGTCCGGTGTGGACAGTCGACTCAGGATTCGAGCAGGCGCGCCAGCCCGGCGTACCCGCCCTCCTTCAGCCGCACGCCCGAAATCTTCGCGTAGGCGTCGTCGGCGCGGATCCCGAGCCCCTCGACCATCCGGTTCATGAAGTTGAACAGGGCGCAGACGAGGACGGCGTCGTGCAGCGCGGCCTCGTCCCAGCCCGCCGCGAACACCGCTTCGGCGTCGGCGTCGGTCATCCGGGACGGCGTGCGCGTCAGCTTGCCCACGTAGGCCAGTACGGGCTTCATGCGCCCGTCCACGGGCGAGGAGTCCAGATCGGCCAGCGCGGCCGCCAGAAGCCCTTCCGGCACACCGAAAGCCTCCGCGGTGACGGTGTGGACCCCGTGGCAGTACCGGCAGTCGTTGACGCCGGAGACGTAGGCCGCGATCAGCTCCCGCTCCCCCGCGTCGAACGCCGACGGCGCCCGCATGATCAGTTCGTGGAGATCCAGCAGTTTCGACGCGGGGGCCGGGAACTTCCGGAAGACCTGCAGCAGCGTGGTGTCAGTCGGCAAAGACCCGAGATAGGACATCGTGTGTACCGCTCCCCTTTTCCGGCGCCCGCCCGTGTTCGGCGAACTCTTTGACGTCGTCGCGCCGCAGCCAGCAGGCCGCGAGACAGGCAACCGAAGCCGGTCCCAGCCCGGTCACCGTGGCGGCGACCCGCGCGGTGGCGTGTTCCCATTCTCGGCGCAGGGAGCCCGCCGCTGTCATCTCCGGACCTGCTTCGATCAACGGGCGCACCGCACGCCAGCGGGCGATCCCGGCTTCGACGAGCGCGCCGGTGCCCAGGTCGAGCGCGTCGTGCCGGGCCTGGTCCACGGCGAGGGCGACCAGCGCGGGCTCGTCGGCGAGACGGGCGAGCCCGACGCCGGCCAGCAGGCGTTCGGCGTCCAGGCCCAGCAGGATCACCCCCGCCTCGGTGGAGGGAGCGTCGTCGATCGACGGCAGGGTGAAGCGGGAATCGTACGGTTCAGACACGGGCGACGTCCTTCGCGGCCGTCCGCAGCGGGGCTTCCCGCCGCAGGTTCTCGGCGACGGCGGCCGCGACCCGCGCGGTGGCGACGCGGTGGCCGTCGATGTTGCGGGCGGCCGGGCCCAGCGCCATCCCCGCGGCCGCGCCGACGGCGAAGACCCGGGGCGCGCCGAGGTAGGCGAAGGTGCGCTCGTCCAGCTCAGGCCAGCCGCCGCGGTCGAGAACGGCCTCGCCGGGCATCAGGCCGTCACCGATCGACGGCGTGGTGCCGAGCGCCAGGACGGCTTGGTCCACGGAAACCCGCGAACCGTCTTCGAGGTGCAGGGCGACCCCCGGTGCGACCTTCGTGATCGCCTTGCCGCGATGCACGATCAGCCGTCCCTCGGCTTCGGCGGCCTCGAGCATCGGCCGGAACTCGAACATGATCGACGCGCGCCGGAAGCGGCCCATCAGTTCGAGCCGTTCCGGCCGGCTCACGCCGTCGAAGCGGGCGCGGCCTTCCGGCCGGAAGAACGACGAGTTGACGTCGGCGCACTGGTAGCGCTCGCCCGTTTCACGAACCACCCAGTGCACCTCGCGGCCTTGGGCGAGCCCGTTGGAGATCAGGTGTGCGGCGGTGAGGCCGGCGCCGACGACGGCGAGCCGCTTCCCGCCGGCGGGAACGGGTTCGTCCCAGTAGCTCACCCCGCGTGGCGGATGACCGCCGCCCCACCAGGTGTCCGGGGCGGACCGGCGCTCCTCGCCGAGGCACAGCACGACGTGGCGCGCGGTCACGGAGAACCGGTCGGCGCGCACGGTGACCGCCTCGGACGTCGGCAGCACCTCGCGTACCGAACCGCGCCAGGTCCGTTCGGTGACGTGATGGCTCGCGGCCAGATGACGGCAGTAGGCCTCGAAGACGTCGACGGGGACGACGGACCGGTGCCCGGCCTGCGCCATCCGGATCTCGCGGCGCTCCACCGGCGTCAGCACCGACCAGTGCAGCCGGGCGAAGTCCAGCAGTTCGCAGTCGCGGTAGCCCTCGACGCCGGGGTGGTGCTCGTACGGCGACCGCAGCACGCGCTGGCCGAGCAGGTCGATCCGGTCGAAGAACCGGCCGCAGGGACGGCCGTCGCGGTCGACGATGACGAGGTCTCGCACGCCGTGGTGCCACAACGCGGAAGCGACCGCGAGCCCCGCCGGACCCGCGCCGACGATGACCACGTCGGCGCCGGACGGCGGTTCCGCCGTCGCCGCCGCGCGGGCGCCGGGGACGACCGGCCACTCCCGCCCGCGCGGCGATTCGAGCAGATGGGGTTCCGGGACGAACGTGATCACCGGCGTACTCAGCCGATCACGGTCACCGGGACGATCAGCTCGATCACGGGTCGCTGTTTCATCCCGTTGCTGATCATTTCGTCCAGGGTCTGCTGGGACTGCTCGGCGGTGTCGGTCGCGATCGGGCTGTACCGGGAGTAGGAATAGGTCGGCTTCCGCCCGCCCGCGTCCAGCGAGTACACCTTCAGCACGGCCTCGCCGGGCCGGACTTCACCGTCGTAGAAGGTGAGGCGGCGCTGGTCGGGCGTCATGAAGGACTTCGAGAACTGGCGGGAAAGCACGAGGGTGTCGGCGTCGTTGACGAAGGTCGAATCCTCGTCGGTGACGACCTGCATCGCGACCCAGGTCTTGTCGGTCAGGTTGGTCTCGGACTTGATCACCTGCCAGCGACCCGGCTCCGGGAGGTTGACGCTGACCGAAATATCGTGGTCGGTGGTGTCGATCGCGCCGGAGATCATCAGCACCCGGCGGCGGACATCGGCGACCCCGGCCATCTGAATGTCACGTGCGCGTACCCGTGTGGAAACATCCAATCCCGGGAATTCAGGTGATGACATCTTTTGTGCCTCCAGCCCTCGAGACGAAAACAGAACACAAATTCCAGCCCGGCAGAATTCCCCCGCCCCCAAACACCGGAAGAATTTCACGCCGAACTGGACGATGTCAAGATGAGGAACGCATGACCCGCTGGTACGAAAGGCTGCCGGTAAGGGGCAGGAGACTGGTCCGTTCAGCGGTACCGGCTCAGGAGCCGTCGGCGTCCTCGACCCAGGCAGCGGCGGGCGTGCCGTGCTCCAGCGCGCCGATGTAGACGATCTCGAACGAGGAATCGGACCGCTTGAGCCCTATCCGGATGACGAGATCATGCTTCACCAGAATAATGAACTGATGCGGATCGCGGCCGTCTCCGAAAATGTCGTAGATGAGAAAGGCGGATCCGTCGGCCACCGCGAAAAGTGCTTCGTAGATGACATTGCGATCGGCCTGCGGTGCATTGATCGCCCATTCTTCCAGCACCTGCAAACCCGACGTGAGCTGGAGGCGCATAGCCATCCGGAGGCCTCCTCGTGGTCTGGCCGGGTCGTGGGCGATCTTCATTCTCGCGCGCGCGATACCCGGTGGTCTTCTTTGTCCGTGCTTTACGTACCGGTCGAGCTAGTTGTAGCCGAGGATGATGTGCTCTGCCGCCGGCTCGTTCTCGGCGGTCCGCCGCGGCTCCGGGACGAGCGCCGTCGCGTCGGCCTCGACGGTCCCGCGCGGGTCGAAATCATCGCCGACCACTCGAATTCGCACCTGTGCCGTCATGGCGTTCCTCCCGGCCTTCGATGAACGACTCACTTGACAACCAGGATGAACCCGTCCGATCGGGAACCGATCGTGACGCGATCGAGGACACCGGAGGGCTCGTGCTGAGCAAAGAAAAAGTTGCGGGCGAGGGGGTACCGGTAGTGCCCTTGTGGTATCCGGAAAACCAAGGAGCACACCATGACCGAGCGCCTCGACCCGTACGAGATCTACGCCGACGACGAACTCGACGTCGACCTGCTGGGCCTGTCGTGGCCCGACCCGGCCGTCCCCGAGCAGCGAGACAGGCAGTGAGCGCGGCGGAACGGCAGCGGACCTGCGCGGCCTGCGGAGGCCCGTTCGCGCCTGGGGAGCGAACGGACCTGGAGACGGTGATCGACGGCGACGTCCTCTACGTCGCCGTGCACGCCTGCCACAGCACGTATCCGCCGCGGCGGGAAACCGAGGCCGCGCGACGGCTCACCGCGTAGTGCGGCGCTCTTCGTGGCGTGGCTCCTGACTGCGGACCGGAGTTCGCCGCACCCTGCGAGTAGGGGGCGTCACCGAGCCTCAGAGATGAAGGACTTGTTCGCTGGCTTCAATGTGCGACGGTGCCCACGGTGGTTCTATTGAAAGGTAATGCAAAGGTGGCATGATCGAGTCGGTGGCGGAGCGGGGTCACCAGGGGACCAGCGTACTCCTGACCGTCCACAAGGGACGCCAGTCGGACAACCGTGTCCGTTATGAGTACTTTTCGTGGGGGTCGTGAGTGGTAATGAGCGTTAGAACGCTCATTACCACTCACGACCCCCACGAGCGCTCACTAGACGCTGTGTCCATCTGGCGGGTCCGGCGTCCAGCGTCATGTGGCGACGCGCGTCAGCGCAAGACCGAAGTGCGCCAGGTCGCCGCGGTTCGGGACGACCAGGCGGATCGCGCCGGCGCGGCGGGCGGAGGCGCGGCCGAAGCGAGCGCGGTGAAGACGGCGACGAGTGCCGCCAGTTCGGCGTCTTCCGGGTCCCCCCGCAGGACCCGGAAGACCGGCTCACTGTCCTTTTCGGACGACGACATGGTCCCCCCGTTCAGATCGGATGGTTGCCGTGCTTGCGCTGGGGCGCGGCCTTTCGCTTGTCCTGCAGCATGTCCAGCGCCCTGGCGACGGCGGAGCGGGTGTCGGCGGGGTCGATGATGTCGTCGACCAGCCCCCGTTCCGCCGAGTACTGCGGGTTCATGAACTCCTCGGTGTACTCGGCGACCAGGTGGGCGCGCAACGCGTCCGGATCGGGCGCGACGGCGAGGTCCTTGCGGAACAGCACGTTGACCGCGCCCTCGGCGCCCATCACGGCGATCTGGTTGGTGGGCCACGCCAGTGACAGGTCGGTGCCGATGGACCGCGAGTCCATCACGATGTACGCGCCGCCGTACGCCTTGCGCAGGATGACCTGGATCCGCGGCACGGTCGCCTCGCAGTAGGCGTGCAGCAGCTGCGCGCCGTGGCGGATGATCCCGGAATGTTCCTGCTCGACCCCCGGCAGGAAACCCGGGACGTCCACAAGGGTCACCAGCGGGATGCTGAACGCGTCACAGAACCGCACGAACCGCGCCGCTTTTTGCGAAGCGGGACCGTCGAGCACGCCGGCGAACACCATCGGCTGGTTGCCGACCAGGCCGACCACACGCCCGTCGATCCGCGCGAGCGCGCACAGCACGTTCGCCGCCCATCGCTCGTGCATCTCGAAGAACTCGCCGTCGTCGGTCAGTTCCGTGAACACGTCCCGCATGTCGTAGGGCTTGTTCGGCTCCACCGGGACGAGCTCGGCGAACGCCGGGCGCCGGTCCTTGCCCGCGTCCTGTGACGGCTCGCGAGGCGCGGGCTCCAGATAGTTCGACGGCAGCAGCGAAACCAGGTAGCGGACGTCGGCGAGGCAGCTCTCCTCGTCGTCATGCACCACGGTCGCCACGCCGGACGACGCGCCGTGCACGTCCGCGCCGCCCAGTTCGTCGTGGCTGACCCGTTCCCCGGTCACGGTCTCGACGACGTCGGGCCCGGTCAGGTACATCCGGGCGGTGTCGCGCACCATGAAGACGAAATCCGCGAGCGCCGGCGAATACGCCGCCCCGCCCGCGCACGGTCCCAGCACCACGCTGATCTGCGGGATGACGCCGGACGCCTCGACCTGGCGGCGGAAGATGCCGCCGTAGCCGTTGAGCGCCATGACGCCTTCCTGGATCCGCGCTCCCCCGCTGTCGTTGAGCCCGATCAGCGGCGAACCGGTGGCGATCGCCAGATCCATCACCTTGTGGATCTTCGCCGCGTGCGCCTCGCCGAGCGAACCGCCGAAAACGGTGAAGTCCTGCGCGTAGACGAAGACGCGCCGTCCGTCGATGGTGCCAGAGCCGGCGATCACCCCGTCGGTGTACGGCCGGTTCTCCGCCAGCCCGAGCCCGCTCGCCTGATGCCGCCGGTACAGCTCGACCTCGGTGAAGGAGTCGGGGTCCAGCAGCAGATCCAGCCGTTCGCGCGCGGTGTGCTTGCCGAGCGAATGCTGCCGACGGACGCCGTCGAGCCGCCCGTCGACGATATGTTCGCGCAGTTCGTCGCGCTGGGTGCGCAGCAACGGCATCGTCGGTTCCGGCGGGTGCACCGGTTCGGCGCCCCTGGCGAGCGGGATCACCTGCCCGTCGGTCGCCCTCGGGATCCGGGGGCGCCGCAGCCGGTCCTCCGGCAGCGGCACCACCTCGGAGTCCTCCGTGCGCTGAGCGCCCGGATCGCCCTGCAGGGTCACGCCGCCTCCCTGAGCCTGGCCTCGCGCTCGAGCTCGTCGAGTTCGATCTCCCGCTTGATGTCGCGCCAGCACACCCCCCGTCCGAGACGGGGCATCGTGGTCACCACCGGCGGCCGTTCGGCCGGGTGCGCCGGGGCGGTCGTGGCGGATTCGTTGATGGTCATGACCATTCCTCTCCGTGTCAGGCCGATGCCCGTATCCGGCCGTCGATCTGGTGGTAGCCGCCGCCGTAGAAGACCAGCGAGTCCTGCGCGGTGCCGCGGCTGGAGGCGACCACCTTGCCGAGGAAGATCGAGTGGTCACCGCCCTCGTAGACCTCCGCCAGCTCGCATTCCAGCCACGCCAGCGCGCCGTCGAGCAACGGCGCGCCGGTCCGCGGCCCCGCTGTCCAGTCCACCGAGTCGAACTGCGCGAGCCCGGCCGGGCGGCGCCAGTCCGCGAAGTACTTCGCCAGCTCCTTCTGGTCCGACGCCAGCACCGTGACCGCGTACGACCCCGCCGTCACGATCGCCTCGTGCATCCGTGCCGCGCGGGAAACGCAGCAC
The DNA here is from genome assembly GCF_003947415.1 of Amycolatopsis sp. WAC 01376. Lineage (GTDB taxonomy): Bacteria > Actinomycetota > Actinomycetes > Mycobacteriales > Pseudonocardiaceae > Amycolatopsis. The sequence continues at coordinate 30,197 of NZ_QHKL01000003.1, read as the reverse complement.
AGCACCATCGGCGGCTCCAGCGACACGGAGGTGACGGCGTTGGCGGTCATCCCGTGTGCCCGTTCACCCCCGGCGGTCAGCACGGTGACCCCGGTGGCGAACTGGCCCATCACCTCCCGCAACCCGGACTGCGCGGACAGCCGTCGCCGCGCGGCGGGTGTCGGCAGGCGTTTCAGCACCGGCCGCGAAGGTTCCTCCACCTCGCCCACGTCACTCCCCCTTGCCGTCGACGGCGTACGGGGCCAGCGCCTCACGCAGTTGCTCGGGCACCCTGCTGGGCACGGTCGCCGTGTTGGGGCCGCGCATGCACGCGATCCGCTGCCGTCCGCGCGCCACCAGCCGCTCCCCCTCGCCGGTGAGGTGGACGTAGTCGAAGGTGAACTGGATCTGGGTCTGGGTCAGCTCTTCCAGCCGCAGCCGGATGGAGAGCTCGTCGAACGCGGTGATCTCCGCGTAGAACTCGCAATCCACCTTGAGTGTGAAGAGCTTCAGGTCGCGGCGGACCTCTTCGAGCACCGCCGGCGCCTTGTCCTTCAGGAACATCTCGCGGCACCGGCCCTGCCAGCGCACGTAGTTCACGTAGTAGACGTTGCCGACCAGGTTGGTCTCTTCGAACCCGACCGTGTGCAGGATCTCGTAGTAGTCGGCCATGTCAGTTTCCCTCTCCCTGTAGCACCGCGAAGACCACGGGATCGGTCCGGTCGTTGACGGTCGTCACCCAGGTGGCGATGCGGGCGGCACCGTGCGAGAGCACCGCCCAGCCGTCCGGATCGACCCGGTGCACGGTGAGTGCCTGTGTCATGTCCCCGGTCTTGCGCACGCATTCGAGCGCGCTCCAGACCCTGGTGTGCGCGACCGAAAGCGGCTCGCGGGCGTCCGCGGCGAGCAGTTCGCCCACCGCGAGCAGATCCTCGCCGAGCAGACCCGCCCAGTCTTCCGGTGTCCGTTCGATCGCCGTCTCGACGTCGCAGGCGATCCGGCCGTCGCCCGCGATCGCCAAGGTGAGTCCGGCGCTGTGCGACGCGCTGACCTCGACCCCGTCGGCCTCCGGTTTCCCGTCCGGCCGGTAGCGGATCTCGAGCGGGGTGTCGACGGCACGGCCGGCGGCCAAGGCCGTCTGCGCTCGCCGTTCCGGCGTGGTCTCCACGGAAACGCCCACCGGGTCCGGTTCGACGACGATCGCGCGGGACGAGCCGAGGAGCCGTTCGACGGAACGCTCCAAATAGGACCCGAGCATCGACGGGACCCAAGGCCCTTCGCCGTCGCGTTTGCGCACCGCGCGCAGTTTCAGCCCTTCCCACCGCTCGACGAGCTTCCCGTCGGGGTTGCGGACGTCGAGGTCGTAGAGGTAGCTGTCGCCGTCCTGCGAACGCTCGCGGGCGTCGAGGAGCACGTACTCCGGGTCCTGCTCGCCGGGCTCGGCCAGGTACAGCCGCTCGATCCCTTGCGGCAGCAAAGTCGCGTCCGGGACGCAGCACTGGATCGCGTGCATCATCGCGTCGCGGGTGCCAGGGTCGGCCAGAAGCTGTTCCTGCGGAAGGAACGGCGCGAACCAGTCGACCTCGGCGCCGGTCGCGATCTCCGCGACCGCGTGCCGCGCGCTGGCCCGGCGATAGCCGGTGACCCGCTGGAATCGCTTGCCCTGGAACAGGACCGTGCCGTAGAGCTCGGTCGTCGGGTCGACCGGGACCGGCGGCAGCGCGACGTCGCGGGCGACGGTGTCACCCAGCGGGTCGGGCCGCGAGAACCGCAGCCGGGCGCGGAAGTGGTCGGCGCTGAACCCGGTCTCGCCGCTGCGCAGCACCACGTCCACCGTTTCGGCGTCCCTGGCCAGCGCGGCGAGCCGGATCGTGGTCGACCCGCCCGGTGAGACGATGATCGGGCGCAGGAACTCGACGTCGGAGAACACCGGTGCCGGCAGGGTTTCCACGCCCAGCGCGGCCTTGGCGACCTGGGTCATCGCCTCCATGCCGATCACCGCCGGGAACAGCAGCTGGCCGTCGAGCAGATGGTCGGCCAGATACGGGTCGCTGCCCGCGGAGAGGTCGGCCTCGGTGATCAGCTCGACCCCCGGGTAGTGCACGACGGCGCGGTCGACGAAGCGGGTCAGCGGCAGTTCGCGTTTCTCCACCGGCAGGGTGACCAGGCCCGCTGTCCGGCCGCAGACGACCAGTACCGACGGGGCGGCCGGGTCGCCGACGACCTGCCGGAGGATCTCGATGCCCTCCTCGGTCGGGATCGGGGTGATGCCGTCGCGCATCAACGCGCTGACGACGCCGAGCTTCTCGCCCATCCCGGTCCCCGACCAGACCGACCATTCGAGGGCGATCGCGCGGGCTTGGGGGTGTTCGCGGCCGAAGCGGACGGTCAGTTCCGTCATCCAGTCGTTGGCCGTGGCGTAGTGCGCCTCACCGCGCAGCCCCGCCCGTCCGATGATGCTGCCGAAGGTCACCAGCAGCTTGATCTTGTCCTTGTCGACCGCGTCGAGGACGGCGTTGAGACCGCCGATCTTCGGGGCCAGCGTCTTGCGGAAGGTCTCCTCGGTCAAGGAGAACAGCGCGGCAGGCTCGTTGCGGCCCGCGCCGTGCAGTACCGCGGTGACCGGGCCGAACCCGGCCTGGATCCGGTTGATGGCGTCGGACACCTGACGGGCGTCGGTGACGTCGGCGCGTTCGTAGCGGTAGTCGATGCCCGCCGCCGCCATCCGGCCGAGGTTCTCCGACAGTTCGGCGTCGTCGGCGGGGTCGCTGCGGCCGAGCAGCGCGAGTTTCGCGCCGGAATCCTTGGCCAGCGCCAAAGCGCTCTCCGCGGTGATGCCCTTGCCGCCGCCGGTGACGAGCAGGACGTCTTCGGCGCCCAGCGGTGTCCCTTCGGCCTCGGACGGTTTGAGGGCACCGAGCTTCGGCACCGTGCGGACACCGGCGGAGTCGTAGCGGACTTCGCTGAAGTCGTTGGTGGCCGCCACTTCGGTGACCACAGTGGACACCGCGGCACGGATGGCCTCGGGGTCGGCCGGGCGGACGTCGGCGAGATCGACGATCGTGGTCCTGGCCGACGGGTCTTCCAGCCGCAGCGTCTTCGCCAGGCCGGAGGCACCGAGTCCGTGCTGCACCACGACGAACCGCGTGCCGTTGGGCGCGGACAGCACCGCGCGGCCCGCGTCCAGGAACAGGCCCACGTCACCGGAATCGCTGTCCGCGTTCAGGCACAGGACGACACCGTCGCCGACGCCCGCGGCGGCGAGCGCGGCGCGCAGCGGCTCCGCCAGCGGGTGCCCCTCCGGGGCGAACGCCGTCCACTCCGCCTGCGAGAGTCCGGCGGTTCCCGGCGTGAGGTCAGGCGACGGCTTCGGCGCGACGACGTACTCGACCGCGAACGGCCGGACCCACGGTCCCACCCCGGCGACCTCGGCCTGGTTGCTGTCGGCGGGTTTGGCGGTCTGCGCGAGTTCGTCGATCATGTCGGCGAGTTCGCCGAGACAGACGGTCGCGAAGTTCGGCATGCCCTCCAGCGCCGGACGGCCGAGCGCGCGGGTCACGTCGTTGACCAGCTGGCCGACGGTGATCGACGAAAGGTGCAGGTCGTCGAGCGGATGCGTGTCGGCGGTGACCGCTTCGAGCGGCAGTTCGACCCGCTCGGAAGCGAGTTTCCGCAGCAGTTCGAGGGTGCTGCTGCCGCTTTCCGACGCCGTTCCGGTCGTGGCGGCGGCGGGGGCGGTGGGGTCGGTGACGCGGTCGCGGGCCAGTTCCGCGTCGATGGACGGCGCGGCCTCACACGGGCTGGTGAGGAACGAGAACTTCCCGTCCACCGGCAGCGCCCGCACGACACGGCCGTCGAAGAGCGCCGACGTCTCCAGCGGGGCGCCGAACGCGAACGCAGCGCCGGCCACCTTCAGCACCGATGCCAGCGTCGGGCTGTCGGTGTCGATCGCGAGCGCCGGGGTGCCGGGCGCGATCGCACCGAACAGCCCGGTGAGCACGCGGCCGGGGCCGACCTCGATCACCAGGTCGCTGCGCTCGGCGACCTTCGCGGCCGCCTCACGGAAGCGGACCGGCAGGACCACCTGATCGCGCAGCAGGTCACGCAGGTCTTCGGCGGCGTGCAGGACGTCGCCGGTCACCGTGGAGACGACCGGCCGGTCGAGCCTGGCGAAGTCGAACGTGGCGAGCTCACCGGTCATCGCCTCGGCGGCCGGCACTACCGCGGGCGAGTGGAACGCGTGCGAGACGTTGATGCGGGTGGCGGTGACACCTTCCGCGCGGGCACGGGCGACCACCCGGTCGATCGCGTCCGCCGGTCCGGAAAGGACGGTCTGCTCGGGAGCGTTGTATCCCGCGATGACCACCTCTTCGCCCTCGGCGAGCCGCTCCGCGACCCCCGGGGTGGCGGCGATCCCCGCCATGGCACCGTTTCCGTCGCTCGCGGTCGCCATCACCTTGCCGCGGATCTTGGCCAGCCGGAGGACTTCGCGTTCGGTGAGCGCGCCGCCCCAGTGCAGGGCGGTCAGTTCACCGAGGCTGTGTCCCGCGACCGTCCGCGCTTCGATGCCGAGGCTCTTCAGCACCCGGAGCCCGGCGAGCGAGCCGGTGACGATCCGCGGCTGTGCGACGTCGGTGGCGACCTGGTCCGCGCCGGTGGACAGACCCGCGGCGCGGTAGATGTCGTCGGCGTGGCCGAAGCGTTTGCGCAGCGCGCCGACAGTGCCCTGCCCGGAACCCTGACCGGGGAACAGGAAGCCGATCTTCGGCTCCGTCGAACGCCCACTGGCGAAGATGCCTTCGCGGGAGGAGAAGATTTCCGGCTCTCCCTCGCCGAGAAGGTCGAGGAGCTTGGCCAGCTTGCGCTCGGCTTCCTCGGGGTTGGTCGCGACGATCGCGGCGCGAACCGATTTCCCCGACAGCTCCGAGGAAAGCGTGCCGGCCAGGTCCGCGAGCTCCGCGAACGAGAGCTTCGGGACGACCTCCAGCAGACCGGTCACCTTGCCACGCAGCGACGCGGCGTCGTCGGCGTCGAGGAGCAGCAGTTCGCTGTCCTGGCGTCCGGCGACCAGCGACCGGGTCTTCTCGTCGAGTTCCTTGCGCCGGGCCGCACCCGGCGCTTCGGTGACGGTGACGTGCGAGTTGATGCCGCCGAACCCCATCGCGGAGACACCCGCGCGGACCGGGTGGTCCGAGGGCCACAACCCGGCCTCGGCCGGGACGTACATCCGCGCGGAGTCGCCGACCAGCGACTCGTGCGGATCGAAGTGGCCGGTCGCGGGCGGGATGACCTGGTGGTAGACCGCCAGCGTGGCCTTGATCAGCCCGGCGACCCCGGCCGCGGCCTTGGTGTGGCCGATGTTGCCCTTGATCGTGCTCAGCGCGGCGGGGTCGGCGAGCGGGTCGGCGTCGCGTCGGGCGGTGGACAGCGCCTCGATCTCGGTGGCGTCGCCCAGCGCGGTCCCAGTGCCGTGCCCTTCGAAGTACGAAACGGTCTCGACCCCGTAGCCGGCCTTCTCATAAGCCCGTTTGAGCGCGAGGCGGTGACCCGACGCCTCGGGGCGGGTGATGCCGCCCTTGCCGTCGGAGGAGACACCCCAGCCGCCGATGGTGGCGTAGATCCGCTTGCCCTGCGCGATCGCGTCGTCCTCGCGCATCAGCACGAGCATGCCGGAACCCTCGCCAGGCCAGAAACCGTTGGAATCGGCGTCGTAGACCTTCATCTCCCGTTTCGCGAGCGCGCCGGTCTTGGCGAACCCGATCACCTCGAACGGGTCGATCGACAAGTCGACACCACCCGCGACGGCGACGTCGAGGTCACCCTCCGAAAGCGCGTTCGCCGCCGTGACCACGGAGAGCAGCGACGACGAGCAGGCACCGTCCACGGTGAAACCGCCGCCGCCGAAGTCGAAGAAGTTGCAGACCCGGCCGGCGATCGTGTTCGCCAGCCCACCCGCGAGGGAGTCCTCGTCGATCTCCGGGAACGGCGCCTTGTACTGCACCTCGAGATCGTGGAGGAATTCGGCGGTGTCGCCCTCGGCCCAGCCGCGTTCGGCGAGTGCGGCCGCGATGGTCCGGCGCACGTACGGCCAGCGCAGCCGCATGATGTTGGCCCGCGAGAACTCGCCGGTCAGGCTGTTGCCGATGACCACACCGGTGTTGGGCCGCGGCAGGCCGTCACCCTCCGGGAAACCCGCGTCCGCCAGCGCCTGCGCGGCGACGTCGAGGGCGAGCCAGTGCGTGGTGTCGGTCGAGCGGAACGTACTGCCCGCGACCTTGTACTTGATCCGGTCGAACTCGTAGTCCCGGAGGACCGCGGCCTTCTGCGCGTAGAAACGGTCCGGCGCCTTGGGGTCGGGCGAGTAGTAGTCCTCGCGGTTCATCCGCTCGTCGGGCAGCCTTCGGAACGCCCGGCGGCCGGCGAGGACGTTCTCCCACAGTTCTTCCGGGGAACCGGCGTCCGGGTATCGGAGACCGATACCGACAATCGAAATCCGCTCAACGCTCATGCCACCGCACTCCCCTAGCTCTCAACCACTCAAGTCACGGAATCGGAGTCTCGGCGCCAGAACCGGTGTTCCGGGAACGAGGGCGCCGTCCGCACCTGCAGTCCGGTCAAGCATGAACCGGAGCAGGGCGAGAAGTCTTCTCTCATGTTGTTGAAGGCGAGCCCGATAGCGAGACGCGGTGGGCGGCCGCGGCGAAACTCGTCCACCCCACGAGCTCGACCAGCTCTCGATCGCCAAGGCCCGCGGCGGTCACCAAAGCGTCGTCGACCTGATAAGGCGCCTTCGCCACCACCAAGGCCAGCCGGACCGCCGGATCGTCGAAGGCGTCCACCCACGAACGGCTCAGTCCGGGCGCGGAACCGTCCCATGTGGACAGTTCGCGCGCCACCACGTCCCGTACGGCCGAAGGCACCGCCAGCGAGGCGAAAGCCGACGCGGCACGGGAGAAGGCGTCCTCCATGATCGGATTCCCCGCGGCCCAGGAGAAATCCCTCGACCCTGCCGGAAGCAAGTCCAGCGACTCACCGGGCAGGGCCGCCGACGCCGGGCGAAGGAGCCGCCCGAGGACAGCCTTCGCCTTCGAACGTGCCGAATCCGGCACGTTCGGCGGCAGCGGCGACGGCCCGAGGAACACGCTCACCACCCGGTTCAGGTAGTGGAACGTGAAGGCGACCGCGGTCAGCTCCGCCCTGGCCGCCACGGACAACGCCCCGGCGAACGGATCCGCGACGGGACGCCCTTCCGCGGTCGCCGAAGCCTCCGAGGAGCGCCCGAGCGAATCCAGCGTCATCCCATGGACCTCGACACAGTACGGGCACGAGTTCGCCCGCGACACCAATGTCGCGACGACCTCCCGGTCCGCCCGGCTCGTCACCCCCGCCGCCACCAGCGATTCCCGCAGCATCACCCAACTCGCCGCGAGCACCGTCGGTGACGGCGAATGCAGTGCCACCGGCGGGGCCAGCATGCCGAATTCGCGTTCCAGCCGACGGTAGACGTCACGCACGAGCCCGGTCGCCCGGCCGTACGGAACCGGCCGGACGTACCGGACTTCGCGCAACACCCGTCTCAGCGCGAGTCTCACCAGTGCGGGGGCCATGTTCAGCTCCCGGCGACCAGCGACAGCTTGCTGACCGCCCGCCGTCCGGTGATCGAGCCGTCCGGCGCCGGCGCGCCGTACGTAACGTCGACACCGCGAGCCTGCAACGCCCGCACGATGCCCGGTACCGAACGTTCGGCCAGCGCCGCGATCGTCATCGCCGGGTTCACCGTCAGCGCGCCCGGTACGGAGGCGCTGTCGGTCACGAAGATCCCGGGATGGTTGCGGAGTTCGTGGTTCGGGTGCAGCGCCGAGGTCTCCGGGTCGTCACCGATCCGGCACGACGCCAGCGGGTGCACGGTGTACGCGCCGACGACGTCGTTGGTCCACGGCGACACCTTCGCCAGGCCGTCCTTCTCGAGGATCTCCTTGCACTCCGCGTCGGCCAGCGACCAGCCGTGCAGGGTGTTCGGCGTCGGGTCGTACTTCAGCGGGCCGCGGCCGAGCATCTGCTGGGAGATGCGGTACGCGTTGCCGGTGGGCGGCGGCGCGCCGAAGACGCCCTCGTTGTCGTCCTCGGTCATCAGGAAGATGGTCAGCCACGACGACCACTTCTTGAGGATCTCCTTCTTCTGCGCGCCGAACCACCGCGGCTCGTCACCGTCGGGCACCTGCGCGAGGATCGTGCCGAGCCCCGGCGGGAAGTACAACTGCTCCAGCGAGTACCGCTCGTACTCCGGCAGCGAACCGTCGAGTTTGTCCCAGTTCGCCACGGTCGGGCCCTTGCCGATGTGGTTGGCCTCGTAGACCTTGCCGTCCTCACGGGACAGTCCGAGCACCTCGCGGACGCGCTCCTCGTCGATGATCGCGGTGTTGAGCCGCTCACCGTTGCCGGAGAAGTACCGGCCGACCGCGTGCGGCATGGTGCCCAGCGCCGCCTCGGAACGCTGCAGGATCACCGGGGTCGCCCCGGCGCCCGCGGCGATGATGACGACCTTCGCGTCGATCGTCCCGCTGCCGGTCTGCGCCCGGTAGTCCGTGTCGTCGACGACGTTGAAGTGCACGCGGTAGTCACCGTCGTCGATCCGCTCGATGCGCTGGACCTCGTGCAGCGGCCGGATCTTCGCACCGTGCGCGAGCGCGGCGGGCAGGTAGTTGGTCAGCAGCGAGCGTTTCGCGTCGAACCGGCAGCCCGCCATCATGAAGTTGCAGTTCACACAGCGGTCGTTGTCCACCGCGACCGGCGCCGGGTTCGCGGTCCGGCCGGAATGGTCGCACAACGCGGCCCACAGCCCGCCCGCGTACGAGACGTCGTTCCAGTCCTGTGTGGACACCGGAAGCGAATCCGAAACCCGGTCGTACCAAGGCTCCAGGGTGTCCCGAGTCAGCACCGACGGCCACATGCGCCGACCGATACTGCCGTGGCGCTCGAACACGAACTTCGGCGCACGCGGCATCGCGGCGAAGTACACCACGCTGCCGCCGCCGACGCAGTTCCCGCCGAGCACGCTCATCCCGTCGCCGACGACGAAATCGAAGGCCCTGGTGTAGGACGAACCGAGCAGGTAGTCGTGCTCGAACTCCTTCGTCTCCAGCCACGGCCCGCGTTCCAGCACGGTGACCTTCGCCCCGCCCGCGGCCAAGTGGTAGGCGGGGATGGAGCCACCGAACCCGCTGCCGACGATGACGACGTCGGTCTTGTCGTAAGCGCTCATGCGGGACTCCCGGAAGGCGTGGTGTCGGGGTGGAGTCGCGCCAGTTCGCGACGGTAGGAGAACTTCGGGAACCGCCACAGGCCGTCTTCGTCCGGCGCGGTGTACCCCATGGCCAGCAGGCCGGGGTGCCCCTCCGCGATCGCTTCGGCGGTGTGCTTGTGCGCCGCGCTGTCGAAGGACATGTTGCAGAACAAGGCGAGACTGACCCAGCCGTCCTTCTCCGGATGCCCCGGCGCGGTCAGCGACCGTACGAGCGCCGTCCTGTCCACGAAGGACAGTGCGACGAACGACGGCAACCCCTCGTCGAGTTCGAGGTCGTTTTCCTTCGCGTAGATCTTCGCGTGATCGTTGAGGGCCTGCGCCAGATAGGGCAGCCCGACGGTCACCCCGGTCGCCTCGGTGTGCAGCAGTTCGAGCGCGCCGGCCACGACCGCGCCCGGCCCCGGCGAGGCGCCGGCGATCGCGTGATCCCCGGGGAACCGCTTCTCTCCCGGCAAGATCGTGTCCGCGTAGGCCTCCAAAGTGGACACCTTGACCTGTTCGTCCGAATCCACGGAACCTACCTCCTGTTCCTGGTGTGCACCGTCATCGGCAGCCCGCCGCGCACCCGCAGCGACAACATCGCTTCGGGGACCACGTCGTAGCCTGGGACCTTCCTGAGTTCGAGGTCGCGCAGGACCATCGTCAGCACGAAAACGGCCTCCATCACGCCGAGGCTGTTGCCGATGCAGAACCGCGGCCCCGCGCCGAACGGGATGTAGGCGTACCGGGGCCGCCCGCTCGGCCGGTCCGGATCGAACCGGTCCGGATCGAATTTCTCCGGCTCCGGCCAGAACGCCGGATGCCGGTGCAGGGTGAAGGGCACGACGACGACGTCGGCTCCGGCCGGGATGTGGTAGCCGCCGATCTCGTCGTCGGCCTGCGCCACCCTCGGCAGCAGCCACACCGGCGGGTACAGCCGCATGACCTCTTCGACGACCCTGGCCGTGTACGGCAACCGGTGCAGATCGTCGTGCGTCGGCAGCTGGTCGCCCAGCACCGCGTCGGCCTCGGCACGCAGTTTCGCCGCGACGCCGGGATGTTCGTCGAGCAGGTGGAACGCCCAGCCCAGGGTGCTCGCCGTCGTCTCGTGCCCGGCGAGCAGCAGGGTGATGAGCTCGTCCCGCATCTGCTCGTGGGTCCCGTCGGTCGCGATGAGGCGGGACAACACGTCCTCGCCACCCTCGACCGGGTTCGCCAGCCGCTGCTCGACGAGTTCCTCGGCGATCCGGCGGAGGTCGTCCCGGGATTCCCGGAACCGCAACTGTTTCTTCAGCGGGGCCCACTGCGGGACCATGCTCAGCGTCACCGCTTCGAACATCGCCTGGTCCTGCACGGCCTCGAACGAATGCCCCAGCGACGTGAAGCCGCCGAGGTCGGAATCGAGCAGGGTCTTGCCGAGCACGGCGAGCGTCAGCCCGGTCATCTCGTGCAGGATCTCCACCGGCCCCTCGGTGTCCCGCAAGCGTTTCACGAGGCCTTCGACCTCGTTCGCGACGACAGAGGCCTGCCGCGCGATCCGCTTGGGCTGGAACACCGGCTGGATGGTCCGGCGCTGTTTCTTCCAGACGTCGCCGTCGCTGGTGAGCAGCCCGTCGCCGAGCGCCCGCCGCGCCTCCTGGAGGCCGATTCCCTTGTGGTAGTTGGCCGCGTTGTCCGCGAGCACGTGTTTCGCCAGTTCGGGGTGGTTCACCAGGTACATCGTCTTGGGCCCGATCGCGATCCGGACGACGTCCCCGTGCGCCTCCGCCGAATCCGACATGAGCGCCAGCCGGTCGGTGAAGAGCTTCTTCAGCAGACCGAAGGTCGCCCGGCGCGGCGGGCCGGGCGGCGCGAGACGCGCCGCCCGGCTGAGTTCCGCCTCGTGGGTCATGCCGCCACGGCCCCGGTTTCCGGCTTCTCGGCCGGCTTCGGCAGGCTCGTGACGTCGGCCGACTTCGCCTGGTCGGCCTCCCACTTTTCGGTGGCCTTCTTGGAGAAGTGCAGGCCCCACAGGAACGCGCCGCGGATGAGGCAGACCAGCGCGGTGGCGAGGAACAGGCCGTACGCCACGTGGACCACCATGAAGAACCCGTAGGCGATCGCCACGCCCGAACCGAACAGGATCTGCGACGCGGGCTTCGACGGTGTCGTGCCGGGGTCGGTGACCATGTAGTTCGTGTAGAGCACGAACGCCACCCCGGTCATCATCCCGAGCGCGCCGGGAATCGCGGTGTCGAACAGCAGGCCACGGATGATCGCCTGCAGCGCGAAGGTGATCAGCCAGGCGCCGATCAGCCACATGCGCTGGGTCAGCATCGCGTTGAGCACCGTGCCCGACACGATGATGATGCCGACGATCAGCCAGCCGACCCACGAGTCGACCTGCTCGGTGAAGTGATACGGCGGCGCGATGCTCGCCCACGGGAACACCAGCAGGATGATCGTGATGCCGAAGTTCGACGGGTTCATGTAGTGACGGAGCCGGCCGCGCACCGGGGCCTGGAGGACCCACTTGGCGCCGACGGCGACCACGACGCCGAAGATCATGACCAGCACCTGGTCGTTGACGTAGGTCAGCATGTTCAGCGCGAGACCCGTGATATGCGCCGGGAAGAGGAACTCCACCAGCCCCTTGAACCCGTTGCCGCGGAAGCGGACCGGACGGCCCTGTGCCCGCGCCCCGATGATCTCCAGCAGGATTTCCGTGGTGTACGCCGTCGCCAGCGCGATGAACGGATAGGTGTAGGGCTGCTCGAATCCGAGCACGGTGTAGCCGATGATGTTGAAGACGGTGATCGAGATCGCGAACCGGCGAAGGGCCGTGATCGTCTTGTTGCTCTTGGGTGCGGTGAGTGTCTGCTCAGCCATGACGGTCACTTCTCCTTAGCCTGAGCGCCGAGCTGGAACGTGTGGCCGCCCGGGGTCAGCTGGACCTCCTGGGTGCGGATGGTCCCGGTCAGGTCGCGCCATTGCAGGCTCACCTTCACCGGCCCGGTGACCTTGCCGAGTCCGATCTGGATCTCGTGGCTGCGCTTGCCGGAGTGGCCGCTGCCACCGTCGACGCGGTCCATGTACTTCTTGCCGTCGGGGGTGACGACGGTGACCTGCGCGCCGATCGCCGCGGTGCCGGCCGCCTTGCGCGGACCGTCCGCCGAAGCCTTGTCGTGCAGCAGCTTCAGGTTCAGGTACGACCCGGCATCGGGACTGACGTTGTGGTAGAAGATCGGCTGCTCCCACTGGCGGGCCACGGCGAAGTCGAGCTTGCCGTCACCGTCTGCGTCACCGGTGGCGATACCGCGGGTGGGCACCGGGACGGCGAGACCGAGGCGCGGGGCCAGGTCGGTGTAGCGGCCGTCGGAACCCTTGGCCCAGAAGTGCAGGGTGTGGTCGCCGCCGACGTCGTCACCGGCCACCATGTTCGGCCAGAAGGACGGGTGCTTCAGCAGTTCGTCGTTCGACGTCGCCAGTTCCTGCAGCTGCGGCCACCGGTTGACGTCACCCTTGACGAAGCCGGTCGCCTGCGTGATCACCGATTCGCCGCTGTTGTTGTAGTCGGCGATCTTCACGTCCCAGCCCCAGCCGGACCACGCGGTGCCGGCCTGCGCGCTGCGGTCCACCCACGGTGCCTCGCCGCCCTGCAGACGGCCACGCAGATCCGCGGTGTCCTTGGCGGTGTTCATGAACTGGAAGTGGCTTTCCTCGATACCCCAGGACGTCGTGATATTGCTGACGTACAGGTCGTAGAGACCGTCGTGGTCGAGGTCGGCGAAGTCGACGCCCATGCCCTTGAAGGAGTCGTTGCCGAGCACCTTCGACTTCGGCTCGTTCGGCCCGCGGACACCCTTCACCTCGGCGAATTCGACGTGACCGGGGCGGGACTTGTTGTACAGCAGGCGGTCGTGCCCGAAGTCGTTGCCGATGTAGAGCTCCGGCAGGTTGTCCCCGTCGACGTCGGTCGCGCTGGCCGCGAGCGACCAGCCGCCCTGGGCGTCGGCCGGGATGGCCTTGTCGTCGAGCGCGAACGTCGCACTCGGCTTCGCGCCCTGCGTCGCGCCGGTGAACCGCAGGATGTACTTGCCACCCGCGTTGTCCGCGTGCGACATCGACTTGTTCATCTCGACCCCGCCCTGGACGCGGTCGTCCAGCACCGCGCTGTCGGGGAAGTAGTTGCCGATGAAGATGTCCTGGTGGCCGTCACCGTCGAAGTCACCGACCGAGGCGGCGTTGGTGTTCCACAGTGGACCGGAGTACTCACCGTTCTTGGAGTTGTTGCCCGGCACCAGTTCCACCGGCTCGTAGGCCTTGGGCTCGAGCTTCGTCGCGCCCGGCTTCGAGAGGAACAGGATCGGGGTCCGGCCCCAGTAGTAGGCCAGCAGGTCGACCCGGCCGTCCTCGTTGTAGTCCGCGGGCACACAACCCATGGGCGCGATGTACTTGCCCATCGGCAGCGGCGCCGCGTCGAGCGCGAACGGCGCGTAGCGGTCGCCGCCCTTGCCCGGCGTCGGGGTGATCACCAGCTGGTCGCTGCGCGGGTCGACGAAGCACAGGTCGTTCGCGAGCTCGTCCCCGTCGAGGTCGTTGACCGCGATCGCGGCACCGACCGAGGAGATCCAGGCCCGGATGTGCTCGTAGTCCTTGTTCACCGTCCGGATCGACTGGCTCTTCGCCGCCTCCGGCAAGGCGATCGTCAGCGGTTCGAACGCGTACTTCGAGGCCATCGTGTCGGCCTCGGCGGTCGAGACCGTGGGCAGCTGGGCCACCACGAACAGTCCCGCCATCAGCACCAGCGCCACGATGCCCGCAAGCTGCTTGCGGAGCCAGCCCAAGGTCGCGGTCATTTCCCTGCACCTCCAGAGTTGAGAACCTCGGCGGCGATACGCTGTCGCCAGGTTTCGAATGCCGGGAGTTCGCCGTCGACCACCACGGCCGGGCGCACCTCCTGGGTGATGGCCGCGGCCCGTTCGGCCGGCAGCCCGCAGATCGCCTGCGTGGCGACCTCGGTCTCGGGGATCAACAGCCCGGCGCGGACGCGGGCTTCGGCGGCGAAAGCGCTGCCCTGGGCCAGATTCCCGCGATGCTCACCGGCGAACTCGGCCAGCTTCCGCAGTTCGTCGCCGGTCACACCGCACGCGTAGGTCGAGGCGAGCCCGACACCGGCGTAGAGGTCTCCGTGCCGCCGCTCCGGGAAACGCGCGATCGTGTCGGCGACCAGATCGACGTCGGTGCCGCAGATGAACCACAGCGCCCGCCCGATGCCCTGGTCGATCGCCCTCGACGAGTAGCCGTCGTTTCCGGGCGGCCAGGAGAAGTCCGGGTCCTGGTACTGCCCGTCGATGTACTTCGCCGTCTTGAAGTAGGCCTGGTGGAAGCCGTACCCGTCGAGCACCAGCCAGCGCAGCAACGGGTCGAAATCCTCGGCGGACGGCCAGCGGAACCGCGGCAGCCGCGCCATCGCCCAGCCGACGCCGACGTAGATGATGTAGTCGTGCTTCTCGGCGGGACCGTCGAGGAAGTCCGCGATATGCCCCCGGCCGCCGCCCGGCAGGCCGTCCAGCATTCCGTATCCCATTCCCGCGCCTTCGTAGGCGAAGCCGCGGTACTTGACCGGAATACGCTCCAACCATTCTTCGGCCTGCCCGGTGGTACGCGCTTCGACCGCGTGCGCATAGCCGAGCAGGAATTTCTCACCGACGGTCTCCAGCAATTCCTGAGCGGCTGGGCTCTTCTTGTGGAAACCCCGCTTCTCCAGCGTGGTCTCGGAGACATCCGGCGTGATCATGCGACGTCTGATCGTGCGCCAACCATTGCCCAACGCACTCTCCCCCTAACGGGTGGATTCGAATTCTGGATTGGTTAAAGGCTCACACGCGCGACGAGGGCGCGGCTACTCCGCGGTTGCGCCCCGGTTCTCCCGGTTTGCGAGACCGGGAGAACGCGGGAATACCGTCGGTCAGGCCACCGCGCGCAGGTAGTCGGGTGCGGGCATGGTCATCCGGTTGCCCGCCGACGTCGGACCGCCGGCGAGGGTGATCGCCATCGGCGCGTCGGTCGGCCGGGGCGCGCGCATCGGCATCCGCAGATGCACCCGGCCGTACCGGGTGATGTCGACCCGGCCGGGCAGGGTGCCCACGGAGAACGCGGAGGCCGCGGTCCCGGCGGCGTGCTCGGCCACCCCGATCACGGTCCACCGGCCCTCGGGGACGTTCTGGATCTCGATGTCCGCCGACAGGACGTTCGCCCTGCCGCCGAACGCGACCGGGCCGCACTGCGGGATCGACTCGGCGAACAGTCCGATGAGGACACTCGCCGGACCCGCCCCGCGCGGGGTCTCGACGCGCACGCTGATCGTGCCGGTGCCGCTGCGCATCGTGGCGCTGCCCATTCCGGCGCTGTGCAAGGCTTCCAGTGTCGGGAGCCGCTGGAAATGCGGGGCCAGCGCGACGAGCAGTTCGCCGACCTCGGGGTCACGGTACCGGGTCGGGGTCATCCCGACCGCACGGGTGAAGCGGCTGGTGAAGGTACCCACGCTGCTGTAGCCGACGCTGCACACGATGTCCGACACCGTCAGCGATGTCGTCAGCAGCAGTCGTTTCGCTTCGAAGAGCCGGATCGCGGTGAGGTACCGGCCGGGGGTGACCCCGGTCGCCTTGGTGAAGATCCGCGAGAAGTGGAACGGGCTGACGAAGACTTCCGATGCCAGGTCGCTCAACGTGATCGGGTCGAAGTACCTCGCGTGCATCGATGAGATGGCCTGCAGCACCGCAGGTTGCAAGGGGGACGCCGGCTCGGGGGGCCGACCGGGTTCGGTGACGCCTTTCTCGTTCGCCGCCATGGCGACTGTTCGTAGCTGCATCAGACCAACCTCGGATTCGCTGTCGCTTTTCCTCTGCTGACAGCAAACGCGGCGGCGATTTCGGAGCACTCGACTCGCGATGGAGAGGGGGCCGTCCGGCGCAACGGCGACGAGCAAGAGGCCAAAGGGTCCTATCGCCGCATCAGACGCGGCGAAGGGCCCCTTCAGCCCATGATCGGCACAAGACTCAGACGGGGAGGTCGAGCACGCACTCGCCGACGCTCACCTCGGCGGGCCAGTCGAGTTTGAGGGCGCGGTCGACGCGGTCGCCGGCGTCCACCCGGACGGCGTGCGCGGCCAGCCCCATGGCGCGGGCGACGAGGTACAGCGTCTGTTGGAGGGCGCCGACATGGGCCAGCGTCGTGGCGTACGCGCCGCCGCCGAGCACGGACGCCATCCGCGGCATCCGCGCGGTCACGGTGATGAGCGCGGAAGGCCGCTGATGGTTGCCGCCGCCGATCATCGCCATGTCGAGCATCGCGTCGAGATCGGCCTCGTCGTCGTTGACGAGGACGAGCCGGTGCTCCAGCGGGTCGTAGTGGTAGATCCCGCGATCCAGCCCCGAGCACCGGTTGACCGAGACGTACAACTCCAGCTCGTACAGGCAGGCGACGCTGAAGTACGGCCGCTGCGAGGCACTGTGCGCGGGCCCGTTCGGGAGGTGCGCGGGCCCGATCGACCGGATCCGCGCGCCGCGGAACAGGAACTCGCCGATCTGTTCGGCGGACAGCACGCCCTCGGTGAATTCGGGGCAGGTGTGGTCGTGCTCCAGCAACGCCGTCAGCGTCGGATCGGTCTGCGCGCGGTCGTCCAGATCCGGCCGGTACAGCGGATAACCCGGCCCGGTCCCTGCCATGGCCTTGACCACCGGCGGTTTCCCGAGCCCTGGCAGATCGGCCGGGCCACCGGGCCGCCAGGTCCGGCTGGTGGTGTGGAACGACAGTTCGTCCGGGGACCACAGGCCGAGTTCGGGATCCTCGTCCTCGGCGAACCGGCCGTTTTCCCCGGCGGCCTGGACGACGCCCGCGGCGACCAGATACGACACGATCGCGCCGGCCACCCCGGCGTCGATACCCGTCGTGGACGCGATGTCCGCGACCGATTTCGCGGTCGCCAGAGTCGCCGCGACGTGCACCGCCCACGGTTGGGACAGCACGACGCGATAGCGCGCGGACGGCGACTCCAGCCCCATCCCGTCGGCGTCGGACCGCAGGGAACTGAAGCGGGACAACCGGATCGGGCGCGTGGGCGGGATCTCCGCCGGCGTGAACACCGGCGCGAGCACCACCGGGACCACGGACAGCAGCGGCCCCCGGCCGTCGGCGAGGCCGAGCGAGCGCACCACGGAACCGCCGAGTTCCTTGAGCGCCTGCCGCAGCGCGTCGGCGCCCTCGGCCGTCCAGCTGAGCTCGCCTTCGAGATCGGGCTCCCGCTCGACCGGCTCCCAGGACGAGGTCACGTTCGCGAGCGAGACCGGCCCCAAGGCCATCCGCCGCAACGATTCCCGCACCAGCGGTTCCGCTTGGCCGAACTCGTACTCGCCCCAGCGGGTGACGACCACCAGCGAGCCGTCCTCACCGATCTCGACAAGGCTGTCGTCGGTGAGCGACCACAAGGGGATCGTCTCGGCCACACCGCCGGGGGAATCTGTCGTCAACTGCTGCTCCAGCCGGATCTACAAGAACATGGGGAAGGGATTGAGCCGTTCGTACGGGGTCGGTTCGGCGAGCCTGCCCATCCGCACCGGCACGTCGAACAGCCGTCCGGGGGCGAAGCGGCTCCAGAACGGACGCAGCCCCGGAACGACCACCCGGACCACCGGGAGGTCGATGTCGGGCCTGGTCTGATCCAGCACGAGCGTCTCCATTCCCGATGCGGAAAGCTTGCGTACCAAGCTCTCGACGTCATCCCGGACATCGGGCCGCCGGACGAACTTGAAGTCCGCGGCGCGTTTCGCCGACCGCCCCGGCGCCGGAAGCAGGTACGGCTGGTTCGCGACCGTGGCGTACCGGAGCCATTTCGACGCGTCGGGGTCGTCGAGTTCGACGTCGTTCGGGAGCACCGCCGGGATCATCTGGTTGAGCTCGCTGACCGCCCTCCTCAGCGCGGTCCTGGGGTCCAGATGGGCACCGAAGCCCATCATGACGTTCTCGCGCGGCCCGGCGATACTTCTGGACAGCGCGACCATCACCGGCACGCCGAGGTCCGCGGTCAGGTCGAGCACCCACAGTTCCCGGCCGGCCCGCGCGTACTGGCCGACCATCTCCTCGGCCCACGGGTCGTCGAACGACGCGATGTCGACGCCGGGCACGGGAAGCCGGTTGTACCACCACATCGCGACGGCGTCGCGTTCGACGAGTTCGAGCAGCCCCTGCAGGATCGCGTCCTCGATGCTGCTTCCGGCCGCGCAGCCGTTGGAGTCCGCGCGCATCCCGGTGATCCCGCACTCCGGCGGCACCCCGTAGTAGAGGTACGCGGTCGGCATCAGTTTCCGGCGCTGCTGCGAAAGCGACCACAGCGGCGTCCAGTCGACGGCGGCCTCGGTGTCGAACCGGTCGGGGACGTGCTGGAAGTTCGCGTGTGCGGCGTTCCACTCGACACGGCCGTCGTACTGGCGCTCGTCGAAGAGCATGCACGAGTTCGGGTGGACGGCGTCGTCGCCGAGCGCGCGGAAGGTGTCGCGGATCCGCAGTTCGTCGCCCTGGTAGTTCGCCGAGAACCGTTCGATCGCCTCGCACAGCGCGCCGACCTCGGCGTCGATCGGGCTCGCGCCCTTGCCGCCGTTGTCGCCGCGCAGCCCGGCCTGCAACCCCGCCTCACCGCGCACGCGGCGCGCGACGTTCAGCCCGGAGCGGTACGCGTTCACGAATGCCGGCGCCCTCGGGTCGCGGGCGATCTCCTTGACGATGCCGGTGACCGGGCTGACCAGATGGCCGAAGCGGTCGAGCACCTCGACCGGGGTGAGCGTGCGGTGCCCGCCACCGCCCGACGTCGCCTTCTTGGCCTCCCGCAGCACGATCGGCTCGGCGGTCCGCGCGGCGACGATGCCTTCGTCCCCGCATTCGGGGCACTGCGGGCGCCGGCGCAGTTCGTGCAGCCGCCCCTGCAGGTCGAGGGTGTCCAGGATCCACACCGCCTGCTGCCCCGGATAGCGGTGTCCGGCCAGCCATTTGGACGCTTCGAGGGAGATCAGCTGCGACGCGGCCGCGGTCAGCGGCGGCACGGCGGGCATCGGGAACGAGGCGGGACCGTCGTGCCCGAGGACCTCCTGCACACATGCCTCCGCGTGCCGGTGCCCCCACAACCGGTTCGTCAGGCAGTGCCAGCAGCCGGACCGGCCGGGCTGCATGATCGGGCCGATCCACACCTGCGAACCCGACGGACGGGCCAGCAGCCACGGCCGCCCGGTGCGCCGGTGCTCCGCGTCGATCTCGGCCAGCCTCGGGTCGAGGTAGTCGTCGCACAGCACGATCGCCAGCTCGGACGCCGTCCCGACCACCTCGATGCCGCTCGCGGCCAGCGCGCTCGCGACCTGCGAGGTGTCGACGCCGCGGCCGATCGCGGTCAGGCTCGCCGTCGCCGGCTTCTGGCGGCCCGCCACCGCGGACGCGTCGAGCCCGCAAGCGTCCCAGTACGCGAGCGCGCGTTCGTCCCCGCTGACCTCTTCCGGCACGTGGACGGTGACGAGACCGGCCTCGACCAGCCGGGCCAGCACCCCGGTGACCTGTTCGGCGTTCATCCCGTCCGGGCAGGCGGACAGGAGACCGTCGAGGTCACGGGTGCCGTCGAGCAGGGCCGCCACCGACGCGACCTGCGCGCCGCGGATCGCGATGACCCCTTGTTCCGAGAACAGGTAGGCACCGTGGCCCTCGCTGATCTCCGCACGCAGATGCCGTTTGAACCCCAGACCGCCGCTGACCGAGCCGGGCGTGGACGATGCCTCGCGCATGAAGACCCCCATAGGTCGATTGGTCCTCGAATCCTGCTGCGCGGAGCCTTGTACCGGCCAGTGTCCGTTTCACGCTTCCGGCATGAAAAACCCACGTCTTCCCGGGACGCACGCACGCGGGACCTGGTGGACGGCTCACTGGCCCGGCGACCCGCCGCTCTGTCACTGTCGACGTACTGGGAAACAGCCCACGACGCGTATCGAGCTGGAGGGCGCTTGCGATGTACACCGGATCACGAGTAGCGGACAAGCACCACGGCTCGGCACCGAACCCGGCCTCGCCCGCGAGCCCCGTCCGTTTCACGCTCCTCGGCCCGCTGGAACTCGTGCGGGACGGGATCGACTACGCGCCGACGACGCCGAAGCTGCTGCAGGTGCTCGCCATGCTGGTGATGAGCCCGGGGAAGATCGTGCACATCGACACGATCGTGCAGGAACTGTGGGCGAACGACCCGCCGCGCAGCGTCCGCACCACCATGCACACCTACGTCTACCAGCTGCGCAAGTGCATCGACGAGAACGACCTCGCCCCGTACGGCGAGACCATGCTGGCCACGAAGCCGCCGGGATACGTGTTCCGGATCGCCCCGCAGCAGGTGGACGTCTTCCAGTTCCAGGAGCTGCAGCAGAAGGGCAGGGAGCTGCAACTGCGGGGCGAGCACGTCGAAGCGGCGAAGGCCTTCCGGTCCGCGCTCGACCTGTGGTCGGGGCCCCCGCTCTCGAACGTCCACTGTGGACCGGTGCTGTCGGCCTACGCGGTCGACCTCGTCGAACAGCGGCGCAGCACCCTGCACCTGCGGATCGAGGCGGACATCGCGGCCGGGATGCGGCACGAGCTGATCGGCGAACTGCGCTCCCTGGTCACCGCGAACCCGCTGGACGAGGCCCTGCACGGGCAGCTGATCCGCGTACTCGGCCGCAGCGGGCGGCGCTCCGACGCGCTCGCCACGTACCGTCAGGTGCGCGCGAGGCTCAACAACGAACTCGGCGTCGAGCCCTGCGACGAATTGCAGGTACTGCACCACGGCCTGCTTTCCGAGGGTGAACCCGCGTGAACCCCCGCTCCCACCACGGAAACGAAAGTGAGGATCGACGGATGAGCAGTCGTACCTATGGGCAGTTCTGCGGCCTCGCCCGCGCGCTGGAGATCATCGGCGAACGCTGGTCGCTGCTGATCGTCCGTGACCTCGTCCTCGGCCCGAAGCGGTTCACCGAACTGCAGGCGGGTCTGCCCAAGATCTCGGCGAGCACGCTGTCGGCGCGGCTCAACGAACTCGAGCAGTCCGGGGTGCTCCGCCGCCGTCTGCTCCCCCAGCTCGACGCCGCGGTGATCTACGAACTCACCGAATACGGCAGCGAACTCGACCAGGTCGTGCTGGACCTCGGCCTGTGGGGCGCGCGGTCGCTCGGCCGCCCGGCCCCCGAGGACGTGCTCACCAAGGACGCGGCGATCCTCTCGCTGTACACGACCTTCCAGAGCGAGAAGGCCAAGGGCGTCCAGGTCACCTACGAAGTGCGTCATCCGGGCGACATGGTCCTGCACGCGATCGTCGAAGACGGCGCGTTGAAGGTCGCGGACGGCGCGCTTCCCGGCGCCGACGCGGTCATCGAACCGCTGGGCCCGTTCATCAAGGATCTGCTGAGCGGGGACCTCACCGCCGCCGAAGCGATGCGAACCGGGAAGGTCCGTATCGAGGGCGCCTTCGAATACCTGGAACTGTTCACGGAACTGTTCCACATTCCGGCGGCACCCAAGGCCTCGCAGGGAATCGTAGTGCGCTGAATGGCCTAACGTCGCAGGTCGGATCAGCAATCTGGAGTAATTGAACCGCCGTTTCACGGGCTATCGTCAACTTCCGTCACCGGCCGGTCTTTCGCCCAAGGAGCCCCTTCATGGCCGCACTCGATTCGGATCGTCCCGGTCTCATCGCGTCGCTCAACGGTAAATACCACCGCGCCGCGCTCGGCGTCTTCGCGGTCGTGGTGGTGGCCCACTGGGCGGAACACCTGGTGCAGGCGTTCCAGATCTACGCCCTCGGCTGGAAGACCCCGGACGCCCGCGGCGTGCTCGGCATCCCCTTCCCCAAGCTGATCAGCTCCGAATGGCTGCACTACGGCTACGCCATCGTCATGCTGATCGCGCTGTTCGCCCTGCGCAAGGGCTTCGCCGGCCGCTCGCGGCAGTGGTGGAACCTCGCGCTCGGCCTGCAGTTCTGGCACCACATCGAGCATCTGCTGCTGCTGGTCCAGGCGCAGACCGGCTGGCGCCTCGGCGGCGGCACCGCGCCGAGCAGCATCATCCAGCTGTTCATCCCCCGGGTGGAACTGCACCTGTTCTACAACACGATCGTCACCATCCCGATGATCATCGCGATGCTCGTGCACCGGAAGGCCTCCGCCGCCGAACGGGAGCTCACCGGCTGCACGTGCTCGCCCGAAAGCCGGCGTGAGCTGGCGACAACGGCCTCGTGACCAGGAGGCTCTTCGCGCTCCTGGTCCTCGTGGCGGCGTGGTTCGGGGTCGCGGTGCTCGCCGCGGCCCCCGCTTCGGCCCACGTCGAACTCCTCTCCTCGAATCCCGCAGACGGCGCCCGGCTCACGTCGGCGCCGGCGCAGGTCTCGATCACCCTGTCGGAGAACATCGGCATCCAGCCGAACTCGATCAAGGTCGTCGACCAGCAAGGCACCGACGTGGTGTCCGGTCCGGTGTTCCAGCCGGGCGAGGTCGCCGAAGAGGTCGCCGTCAAGCTGGAGCCCGATCTCCCTGACGGCAGTTACCTCGTCGAGTACGCCTTCGTCTCGACCGACTCGCATCCGGTACGCGGCACGATCGCCTTCGTGATCGGCACCGGCCCCCTGATCACCTCGGCCGGTGCGGTGTCCGCCTCCACCGGGACCGATCCGGTGACCGACGCGCTGTTCACCACTTTCCGCTGGGGTTCCTTCGGTGGTGTCGCACTGCTCGGCGGAATGGTGTTCTTGCTGGTCTGCCGTCCGGGAGGCCGGACCGATCCGGCGGCGCGGAAGCTGATCACCACCGGACTGTGGCTCTCGGGTGTCACGGCCGTGGCCGGGTTCCTGCTGCAAGGCCCCTACGTCGCGGGCCGCGGGGTGGGCGCGGTCTTCGACCCGGCGCTGATCGAGGCGACCCTGCGGGTGGCGTACGGGAAGCTCCTGCTCCTGCGCCTGGTCGCGATCGTCGCGCTCGTCGTGATCGTGCGACGGCTGCTGGCGGGCGAGCTGCCGCAGCGGCTGCGCTCCCGCTACGAGAACCTCGGCATCGCGGCCGGGTTCATCGTGATGCTGAGCTTCTCCGCGACCGGGCACGCGGTGGCCGACAAGATCATGTTCCTCTCGGTCAGCGCCGACCTCGCCCACTTCGGCGCCATGGCCGTCTGGGTGGGCGGGCTGATCCAGCTGGCCGTGCTCCTGCGCGGCAAGCACTCGGCGGAGGAGGCCGAGCCGGCGCTGGCGCGGTTCCATCCGATCGCGACCTGGTCGATCGTGATCATGGTGGCCAGTGGCGCCTACCTCGGCTTCCGGCTGGTCCCGTCGGTGGAGGCGCTCTGGACGTCCGCGTACGGCATCGTCTTCGTGCTGAAGCTGACCGGGTTCGCCGCGTTGCTGCTGGTGGCGAACCTGAGCCGCGCCGCGGTCCGGCGCGGCATCTCCGGCCGCGGCGGCACCGGCGTGGTGACCGCCGACCTGCGGAAACTGCGGGTCAGCGTCGGGGTCGAGGTGCTGATCGTGGCCGTGGTGCTCGCACTGGCCGCGGCGCTGTCCTCGATGTCCCCGACCGGCTGATCAGCGCTCGATCTCCTCGTCCGGCGGGGCGAACGGCCCCCAGGTGAAGGCCCGGAGCCACGGCTCCGGATCGCCCAGCCAGTCCAAGGCGGCGATCTGGACCGGGCTGCGGCGCCCGGCGAGCGACCGGTACAGGTCGACCGGCCTGCCCGAGAGCACCGCGGCGACCGGTTCGGTACCGGCGATCCACGTCGCACCCTCGGTCTCGATCCGCATCCCGGGCAGTCCATGCCTGCCCAGCGAGCCGCCGAGGCCGCCGACGAGCACTTCGAAACCCCGCAGCCAGGCCCCGTGCGCCTCGGGCGGCGGCGCGCCCAGCGCGAACCGGAGATCGAGTTCGTGGGTGAAGGCGTCCATCACCATGATGTCGCCGCGGCTCTTGCCGTCACCGTCGACGGCGAGGAGCGCGTCGGCCTCGGGGCCGCGCTCGATCCAGAGCCGCAGCAATTCGGCGACCGACGCCGTCTCGGGAATCGGGCAGGCCTCGCCGCCGAACCGGGTGATCACCCGATCGCAGATCTCGGTCAGATGGGCGATCACGTCCCGGACGGTCCACTGTGGACAAGCCGGGACGGGCCGCCCGCCCGCGCTCGCGTGATCGGTGAGCAAGATCGCGATGTTCTCCCTGACCTGCCGATACCCTTCGGCCGCGGTCGCCGGATTCCAGCCAGGGACCCGAATTCGGCTGCTCGTCACGCGGCCACCTCCAGTAGGGGCAAGGGATGATCGTCCATTCTCCCATCGTTCACGGAAGCACCCTTCTTCTCGCTTGCGGCGGACCGTTCACCGCAAAGACCACCCACCCGTGGCGCATGTCGCCGAGGCTTCAGGCACACTGGTCGATGAAAGCCCCGTGTGGCAACGCCCGTGCGCTGTAAGAGAAAGCGCCCAATGGCGACACATCGACCACTGTGGAGGTGACCAATGGAGATGCCCGGCTTCGATCTGGCGTGGCGCGGATTCAATCGCGCTCAGGTCCGGGAATTCGTTCGCGAGGTGGAAGCCGAACTACGACGAGTGGAAGCCGAACGCGACGAAGCCATTCGCCGCGGCGAGGCGCTCGCCGCCAGGCTCACCGCCACCCAAGAGGAAAACCGCGAACTGAAGGCCAGCGTCGACCGGATCAGCCGCGTGCCGATCGCGCCGGACGCGTTGCAGGAGCGATCGCGCCGGATGCTGGAACTCACCCGCGAGGAAGCCGACGACATCACCGCCCGCGCCGCCGAAGAGGCCGCCAAGGCCGAGGCTGAACGGAAGCGGATCACCGAAGATTTCGAACGCGCCATGACGCTGCGCCGCGCGGAGGCGATGCGCGCGCTCGCCGCACAGGACGAAGCAGCGCAGGAGCGGGCGCGGAAACTGCTCGACGCCGCCGCCGAAGAGAGCGAACGCCTGGTCGCCGAAGCGCGGCAGGAGGCCGACGTGGCCCTCCGCCTGCGCGATGACGTGCTGAAACAGCTGGTCGGCTGCCGCGAACTGCTCACCGAGGCAGACTCGGTCCTGGCCGTTCCCGACTCGCCGAAACCGGAAGTGCCCGTTCAGCGCCGGAGCAGAGCCGAAGCTCGCGCCGGCGCCGAAGCGGCCACTTAGGCGTTGTCGCCGGAGGAGAACACGACGGGCCGGATCTCCATCGCGTTGATGTGCGCGTCCGGGATCTGGCCCGCGATCTCGATCGCGCGCTCCTTGCTGTCGCATTCGACCAGGTAAAAGCCGGCCAGATACTCCTTCGACTCCGCGAACGGACCGTCGGTGACCACCGGGACGCCGTCACGCACCCGGACCACCGTGCTCTCCTTCGGCTCCCCCAGCGCCTGCGTCCCGAGCAGTTCGCCGCTCTCGGTGAGCTTCTTCATGAAAGGGTCGATGCGGGCGACCACCTCGTCGCGCTCCTCCTCGGGAAGGGCGTCCCAGGCGGTGGGGTTCATGGTGATCATGATCATGTACTTCATCGGTGTTCCTCCTGGTCGTCCGGCCGGCTCCCCGGCCGCTCACGGGTGAGTCGGAGCCGCCGGATCGTCCTCGACATCCTGGCACCCGCGAATTTCGAGCTCCCCGGG
Source organism: Amycolatopsis sp. WAC 01376 (assembly GCF_003947415.1). Lineage (GTDB taxonomy): Bacteria > Actinomycetota > Actinomycetes > Mycobacteriales > Pseudonocardiaceae > Amycolatopsis. Next base: position 4,273 of record NZ_QHKL01000003.1, on the reverse strand, counting down.
CACATACGCGGGGTGGGTATAGTGGTCGCCGACGGGCGAAGGACGAGAGAACGGGTGTGCGATGACGGGCTACGGCAGCGAGCGGGAGGCCTATCTCAAGCGCCTGCGCCGGATCGAAGGGCAGATCCGCGGTCTGCAGCGGATGGTCGAAGAGGACAAGTACTGCATCGACATCCTGACCCAGGTGTCCGCGGCCACCAAGGCACTGCAGTCGTTCTCCCTCGAACTGCTGGACGAGCACCTCGCCACCTGTGTGGTCCACGCCGCCGCCGCGGGTGGTGAGGAGGCCGACCTCAAGGTCCGGGAGGCGTCCGACGCCATCGCCCGGCTGGTCCGTTCCTGATCAGGCCACACCGGCGAACCGTCGCAACCGCAGGCTGTTGGTGACGACGAAGACCGAGGAGAACGCCATCGCGGCCCCGGCGATCATGGGGTTGAGCAGGCCGAACGCGGCCAAGGGCAGCGCCGCGACGTTGTAGGCGAACGCCCAGAACAGGTTGCCCTTGATCGTGCCGAGCGTGCGGCGCGAAAGGCGGATGGCGTCCCCGGCCGCACGCAGGTCACCGCGCACCAGCGTCAGGTCACCCGCTTCGATCGCGGCGTCGGTCCCGGTGCCCATCGAGAGGCCGAGGTCGGCCTGCGCGAGCGCGGCCGCGTCGTTGACGCCGTCACCGACCATGGCGACCACGCGGCCTTCGGCCTGCAACCGCTTGACGACGTCGACCTTGCCGGTGGGCAGCACCTCCGCGATGACCTCGTCGATCCCCACTTCGGCGGCGACGGCCTTCGCGGAGCCGGTGTTGTCGCCGGTCAGCAGGACCGGCCGGAGCCCGAGCGCTTTCAGTTCCGCCACGGCCTTGGCCGACGTCGGCTTGACCGTGTCGGCGACGACGACCACACCACGGGCCTCGCCCTCCCAGGCGACGAGGACAGCGGTCGCGCCGCGGTCCTCCGCGGCCGTCTTGACCTGGGCGAACTCGGCGCCAACGGGGATGCCGTGCTGGTCGAGGAGAGCGACACGCCCGGCCAGGACGGTCTTGCCCTCGACCTCGCCTGAGACACCCAGGCCCTCGACGTTGCGGAACCCGCTGACCGGCGGCAGCTCACCCAGCCGGTCTTCGGCGGCCGTGACGATCGCGCGGGCGATCGGATGCTCGGAAGCGTGCTCGACCGCCGCGGCCAGCCGGAGCACTTCGGTCTCGTCGTCTCCGTACAGGTCGGTCAGGCTCATCTTCCCGGCGGTCACCGTCCCGGTCTTGTCCAGGACGACGGTGTCGACCTTCCGAGTGGATTCGAGCACCTCCGGGCCCTTGATGAGGATGCCCAGTTGCGCGCCGCGGCCCGTGCCGACCAGCAACGCCGTCGGCGTGGCCAAGCCCAGTGCGCACGGGCAAGCGATGATCAGGACCGCGACGGCGGCGGTGAAGGCGGCGTCCGCCCCGCTGCCCGCGCCGAGCCAGAAGCCGAGCGTGCCGACGGCGAGCGCGATCACCACCGGGACGAACACGGCCGACACCCGGTCGGCGAGCCGCTGGACGCGTGCCTTGCCGTTCTGCGCGTCCTCGACCAGCCGCGCCATCTGCGCGAGCCGGGTGTCGGCGCCGATGCGGGTGGCACGGACGACGAGCCTGCCGCCCGCGTTGACCGTCCCGCCGACGACGGCGTCCCCGGCGATCACCTCGACCGGAACGGCTTCACCCGTCAGCATGCTCACGTCGACGGCCGATCCACCGTCGGTCACCACACCGTCGGTGGCGATCTTCTCCCCCGGCCGCACGACGAACTCGTCGCCCGTCTTCAGCGCGCCGATCGGGACACGGCTCTCGACACCATCCCTGAGGATGGCGACGTCCTTCGCACCGAGTTCGAGCAACGCCCGCAGAGCGGCACCGGAGCGGCGCTTGGACCGGGCCTCGAAGTAGCGGCCTGCCAGAAGGAACGTGGTCACCCCGGCGGCGACTTCGAGATAGAGGTTGCCCGCGCCGGACCCGCGTTCCATGGTCAGCTCGAAGCCGTGCCGCATCCCGGGCACCCCGGCGGTGCCGAACAGCAGCGCGTACAGCGACCAGAGCGTGGCGGCCACGACGCCGAGTGAGATCAGGGTGTCCATGGTCGCGGCGCCATGGCGGAAGTTCGTCCATGCGGGGCGGTGGAACGGCCACGCGCCCCAGGTGACGACGGGGGCGGCCAGCGCCAGCGAGACCCACTGCCAGTAGGTGAACTGCCAGGCCGGGACCATCGCCAGCACGATCACCGGCACGGCGAGCACGGCGGAGACCACCAGCCGCGTTCGCAGGGAGGCGGCCTGGTCGTCGTCCTCATCGGGCTTGGGCGGCTGGGCCGTGTAACCCGCGGACTCGACGACACCCACCAGATCGTCGACCGAGACCGCGGCCGGGAAGTCGACCTGCGCCTTCTCGGTGGCGTAATTGACCGTGGCGGAGACGCCGTCGACCTTGTTCAGCTTCCGTTCGACCCGCGCGGCGCAGGACGCGCAGGTCATCCCGCCGATGGCCAGTTCGATCCGCTGGGATGTCACGACGCTCACGGCGTACCTCCCGGGTGGTGCCCCTGGTGTTCGCTGGTCGGCGGCGGCGGCGCTTCGTCCAGCGGCCCGACCGCGGACCCGATCGCCCAGGCGAGGGCGAACACCGCGACCAGAGCCGCGGCGAACGCCGACACCTTGACGACGGTGCTCACGAGACGAGCTGGTAACCGGCCTCGGTCACGGCCGCGTCGACGGCCTGGACGTCGAGGGGCGACTCGCTGGTGACGGTCACCTTGCCGCTGGCGACGTCCACGTTCACGGCGCTGACGCCCGCGATCCCGCCGACCTCCTCCGTGACGGACGAGGCGCAGTGTCCGCAGGACATGCCCTTGACGGTGTAGGTGGTTTCGGCCATCGGTACGAACTCCTCTACGGGACGGGCGAAGCGATCACTTCCTTTATACCCCGTGGGGGTAGGGGTTTGCACAGAGGGTGCGGGCACACTGCGGAAATGAGGAAGATCTCCGCCATCGGCATCGGCGCCGGCGACCCGGAACACCTGACCGTCCAGGCCGTCCGGCGGCTCAACGAGACCGATGTGTTCTTCGTCCTCGACAAGGGGTCGGAGAAGCAGGACCTGGTGGGCCTGCGCCAGGAGATCCTCGACCGCTTCGTCGAGCAGCCCGGCTACCGCGTCGTACGCGCACTGGACCCCGAACGCGACCGTACTCCTGACGACTACCGCAAAGCCGTCGCCGACTGGCACCGGCTCCGGACCGACGTCTACGAGAACATGATCGCGTCACTCGGGCCCGACGAGCAGGGCGCCTTCCTCGTATGGGGTGACCCGGCGCTCTACGACTCGACCCTGACGTTGCTGGACGCAGTGCTCGCCCGTGGGAACGTCGAGTTCGAGTACGACGTCATCCCCGGCGTCAGCAGCGTGGCCGCGCTGACGTCCCGGCACCGGACCACGATGAACCAGATCGGGCGCCCGGTACTGGTCACCACCGGCCGTCGCCTCGAGGCAGGCTGGCCCGCGGACGTGGACGACGTCTTCGTGATGCTGGACGCTCAGTGCACTTTCACCCAGTTCGCCGACACCGGCCTGGAGATCTACTGGGGCGCGTACCTCGGAACCCCCGACGAGCTCCTGCTCTCCGGTCCCCTGTCCGCCGGCCTCGCCGCGGAAATCCGCTCCGCCCGCACCGCGGCCCGCTCACGCAAGGGCTGGATCATGGACATCTACCACCTACGCCGCCCAGTGACGCCTCAAATCACGCGAGTTACGCCTCTAATCACGTGAGTGACGGCTTCAATCACGGGAGTTGCGTCTCTGATCACGTGAGTGGCGGGTTCAGTCACGTGGGTTTCGGGTTTGGTCGCCTGTGCCAGTCGCGTGACTCGCGTGTTCAGGGGCGTAACTCTCGTGATCCGGTGGACGGCACGCGTGTTTGTGTGGACGACACGTGTGATCAGGGGGACGACACGGCGCAGATCCCCCGCAACGACGTGTCGTCCGTCTGATCACGCGTGTCGTCCACCGGATCACGCGTGTCGTCCGTCTAATCACGGGTGCCGCGGGTTTCGGGCATGAAAAAAGGTCTGGGCCTGGGAGAACTCGGGGTTCTCGACCAGGTCCCAGACCTATTTTCAATGTTAGTCCGGCGGTGTCCTACTCTCCCACAACCCTTCGGTTGCAGTACCATCGGCGCTGTCAGGCTTAGCTTCCGGGTTCGGAATGGGACCGGGCGTTTCCCTGACGCTATGACCACCGAAACACTG